>NZ_CP180476.1:0-5015471 GCF_047777895.1 Methylomonas sp. TEB | reverse complement strand
CGGCATTCAAGAAGGGGCTTAGAAAGGCCTTGCATGATACCACAGTGACCGCTTAGGGCTTGACTCTATGGACGTTATCAGAAAAGAATGACGGCCGCATGGATTACCCTCATTACTACACATGATTTCGGGCAAACTTTATATTATTTCCGCACCGTCCGGGGCAGGCAAAACCAGTCTTGTTAAACAACTGATTGCCGAGATGGACGATCTGGCTGTGTCGGTATCACACACGACGCGGGCGATGCGCAGCGGCGAACAGGATGGTGTCGATTATTTTTTCGTCTCGGTCGAGACTTTTAAAGCCATGATCGAGCGGCAATCCTTTTTAGAGCATGCACAAGTGTTCGACAACTTTTATGGCACCGCACAACAGACCGTAGAAGATAATCTGGCTAAAGGGCTGGATGTGATCTTGGAAATTGATTGGCAAGGCGCCCAGCAGGTCAGAAGGATGTTGCCGGAAAGCCTGTCGATCTTCATCCTGCCGCCGTCTATCGAGGTATTGAGCCAGCGTTTGCAAAACCGCGGCCAGGATAATCCGGAGGTGATTGCCCGGCGCATGAGCGATGCGGTGACGGAAATGAGCCATTATCCGGAGTACGATTATTTGATCGTTAACGACGATTTCAGTCTGGCTTTGCAGCAACTAAAAAGCATCGTGACCGCAAACCGCTTAACCCAAAATCAACAACAAAAAACCTTGGCAACATTGCTGCAAGATTTACTTAACTAATAGAACTAACAACACTTATGAAAACTAGAAAAACGTCTTATCTGTTTGCCACGCTGATTGTTTCGGCGTTGACCCTTGCCGGCTGCTCCAGCGATGAAGCGGAAACACCCAAAGCCAGTGCCCCGTCTGCAAGTAAAAAAGCTGTCCATCGCGTGGATAGCGGCGAAGCGACCGAACCTGAGAAACGCCAATTCGAAAAAGAGTTTTCGGCCAAATGCGTCGCGCGGGAACTGAAAAATTCGAATAACAAAGACGTCGACGAAAAACGCTTCCAAGAAAGCTGTGACTGCATTGCAGAACACATCATGAAAGATCTATCGGAAATTGATGCCGAGAAATATCTGGAAGACCACGAAGACACCCACACCTTGCAGATCAAATTCGATGCTGCGGCGTATTTCTGTTTGCAAAACAAACCGCAGCCCAAAGGGCCGCATTTGTTTGGCAAACCACAATAAGATCGTAGGTTGGGTTTGCCCGAAAGGGCATAAAAGGCGTTAGCCGTAACCCAACACGTCGGCCTCATATGTTGGGTTACCCGCTATCGAGCTTTTGTGTTTGAAGGGTAACCCAACCTACCGTTTTACCCAATCTATCATTCCCCATGACACTATCTTCCGAATTATTTTCTAAAGCCAAACAATACATTCCCGGCGGCGTCAACTCGCCGGTGCGTTCCTTCAGCGGTGTTGGCGGCACGCCGGTATATTTCGACCGCGCGGCCGGCGCTTACGTTTACGACAGCGAAGGTAAGCGCTACATCGATTATGTCGGTTCCTGGGGGCCAATGATTTTGGGGCATGCGCATCCGGCCGTGATCGAAGCCGTTAAGCACAGCGCCGAAAAAGGCTTGAGCTTCGGTGCCCCCACCGCGATAGAAACGCTGATGGCGCAAACAGTCTGCAAACTGTTGCCGTCCATAGAAATGGTGCGCATGGTCAGCTCCGGCACCGAAGCCACCATGAGCGCATTGCGCCTGGCGCGCGGTTATACCGGCCGCGACAAGATCGTTAAATTCGAAGGCTGCTACCACGGCCATTCTGATTCCTTGTTGGTCAAAGCCGGTTCCGGTGCGTTGACCTTTGGTGTACCCAGTTCACCCGGCGTGCCGGCCTCCGTCGCTGCCGACACCCTAACCCTGACTTACAATGACAGCGATGCGGTGCGCAGCACCTTCGCCGAATTTGGCGACAAAATCGCCTGCATCATCGTCGAACCGGTAGCCGGCAACATGAACTGCATTCCGCCCGAGCCGGGATTTCTGCAAACTTTGCGCGAGGTTTGCGATCAATACGGCAGCGTGTTGATTTTTGATGAAGTAATGACCGGCTTCCGCGTTGGTTTGCAAGGCGCGCAAGGCCTGTACGGCGTTAAACCGGATTTGACCACACTGGGTAAAATCATCGGCGGCGGCCTGCCGGTCGGCGCTTTCGGAGGCAGCCGCAAAATCATGGAATATCTGGCGCCGCTGGGCCCTGTTTATCAAGCCGGCACCTTGTCCGGCTGCCCGGTGGCGATGGCCGCCGGCTTGAAAACCCTGGAACTGATCAACCAGCTGGGTTTCTACGAAGATTTAACCACCAAAACCACTAAATTATTGGCCGGCCTGCAAGCCGCCGCCGACGCAGCCAGCATCGCCTTTACCACCAACCAGGTCGGCGGTATGTTTGGCTTGTTCTTTAGCAGCGAAAAATCGGTCAGCCGTTTTTCCCAGGTGATGGCTTGCGATGTAAATCGCTTTAAGCAATTCTTCCATGCGATGCTGGATAAAGGTGTGTACCTAGCGCCGTCGGCTTTTGAAGCTGGTTTTGTGTCTGCTGCGCATTCGGATCAGGATTTGCAGGCGACGGTGGATGCGGCAGCTGAGGTTTTTAACGGGTTGTGAGGTTGAGCAGAGTCAGCATGCAGAACCTTTTAATTTTGTTAGGCTAAATGGCAATACCCACTCTATTATTGATTGTTCTGTTTGCTGGAACAGCCAGCGCAGCTAGCCTTCCAACTGATGTCGAAGGTTCGTTTCAGTGTAACTATGAAGGGAATCAGCAAGAAATGAATGCGTGTGCTTTGCGTGATTACAAGATGGCAGACGTTACTTTGAATAAGGTATACAAAGCTACCATATCCAAGTTGACTCTCGAGAAGCAAAAGGTACTTCGTCAGCAGCAACGATCTTGGCTTAAGGATCGGGATCCGCATTGCAAAGAAGAAGTAAAACAATCCGAAGGTGGTTCCATATGGCAGTTGGACTATTTCAGTTGTCTGAAAACAGCAACGGAACTCCGAACCAAAACTCTGGAAAACTGGACATCCAACCGGTGAGTCCGCTCCAGTTGGCGAAGCATAATCGGAGGCATGAAAGCCTTCCATTCGTGCTGTTACGCTCCACTAACCGCACGTACCAAACCTTGTTTTTTCAGTCTGGCTCCGCGTATAGCTGAGTGGCTAGTGTAACGTCCCTAACGTTGCTTTAGCTTTGTCGACTTTCGCCAAGATGGCATCAGGAGTAGCTGTCCATTGGTACGGCTTTGGGTGGGCATTGCGGTGTTCGAGGTACTGCATGATGGCCAGCTTTAGTTCGTCGACACTGCGAAATACCCCGCGACGGATACGTTCTTCGGTGATGTCACGAAAGAATCGTTCAACCAAGTTCACCCAGGACGCTGACGTCGGCGTAAAGTGCATCTGAAAGCGCGGATGCTTGTCCAGCCAGGCTTTCACGTTGGGATGTTTGTGGGTGGCATAGTTGTCGACGATCAAATGGACGGCCAACTCCTTGTCGGTTCGGCGGTCGAGTAGTTTCAAGAATTTCAGAAACTCATCGTTGCGGTGCTTAGGTACGCACTCGCCGATCACCGTGCCCTCATGAACATTGAGGGCGGCGAACAAGGTTGTGGTGCCGTGGCGTTTGTAGTCATGCGTCATCGTTCCGTTCTTGCCGGGTTTCATCGGCAAACCTGGCTGCGTGCGATCCAGTGCCTGGATCTGGCTTTTCTCATCCACGGAAAACACGATGGCTTTCTCCGGCGGCTCCAGATACAGCCCCACCACATCCCGTAACTTCGCTTCAAACTGCGGGTCGTTCGAGACCTTGAAGCCCTTGACCCGATGCGGCTTCAGCTGGTGCTCGCGCCAAATGCGATGCACCGCCATGCGTGAAATGCCGACCTGCTCGGCCAGCGTCCGGCAACTCCAATGTGTTGCGTGGGCCGGCTTGCCGGTCATCGTCAACGTCAACACTTCTTGCACCTTCTCCACCGACAACGGCGGCACTCGCGAGGGCCGCGTCTTGCCTTTTTTCAATCCGTCAATACCGCTGTCCACGAAGCGCCGACGCCACAAATTGAGCGTCGGCCCACTGATCTTCAAGGTGTCCATGATCGTTTGCGAAGGCAGACGGTCGGCAGTCATCAATACGATTCGCGCCCGCAACGTCTGCTTCTCTCCTATGGCTCGACTTTTCACCCACCGATTCAGCAGGGTACGGTCTTGCTCGCTCAACTCAAGTTTCTTTGGTGTTCTCATACCCACCAATTCTACCATTCATAAGTATTTGTCGGGGACGTTACACTAGCATCGTTCATAACCATAGCCCAATAACGACTTTCATCCTATAATGGTACGGAAATTCCGTACAGGAGAAGGCCATTATGGAAACCGTCAGCGTCAATCAATTTCGGGACAATTTAAAAAGCTACGTCGAGCAAGTGGTCGATAATCACGAGCCGCTGAAAGTCACCCGCCGAGCAGGCGATGCATTTGTGGTAATCAGCGCGGACGATTGGGAACGGGAGCAGGAAACGCTTTATGTACTGCAAAACTCTAGCCTGATGGCACAAATCGCTGCTTCCGCCGCCACACACACTCAACAACAAGGCTACCGGCCAAGCGAAGAACAATTTAATGAGATCGCTGGCATTTGAAGGTAACACTTGGGAGGTCTACGAAGAGCTTAGAGACAAAGACCAGGTTTTACACAAAGCGCTGTGCAAACTGCTCAAGGAAATGCTGCGCAGCGATCCCGCAACTGGTTTGGGCAAACCGGAGCCCTTGCGTCACAATCTTTCCGGACTTTGGTCCAGGCGGATTTCGCATAAAGACCGGCTGATTTATAAGTTCGACGATAACTGCATTTATATATTTGCTATCGGCGGACATTACGACCAACATTGAAAGTCAGTAACTGATCGTCGCCAGCGCTCGGCGGTACAATTTTGATTTTCGCCATTCCCACCCGCTAATCCCAAGCCTACAATCTCTCCTGATAACTCAAAGCACGCTTTCCCAGCTTTGAAAACCAACGATTTGTGCTCTCTCTGGCCAAATCGTATATTCGGTGTCTAACTGATTGGACGAAATAGATGAATAAGCAGCCAACCCACTTGCCAACTCCAAAGAATCAGAGGTATCGCCTAATCCTGAGTGACTTAGCCAAGCATAAGATTTCTGGTCGGAGACTGCTTTACGCCACTTGTCTACTTGTCGGGTTTTCCAATATAAGCCACGCCGATTTTGTTACCCATCCGCTAACCGACGCACCGTCTCCAAAGCCATCGGATCCGGCAACGCCAGCCGTGCCGGAAGTCACTGATACCGGCCAGCCTAATCAGGCCGAGATTGAGTTTAACGAGCAGTTTGGCGAAAAGAAACTGGGTACCTGCAGCATGACCTACAAGATGAAAGGCTTTTCGCTGGCTTATAAGCAATACGACGGCACCGGCGAAATCACCTGTCGTAATGGCCAAAAAGCCGCGGTCAAGCTGTCCTCAAAAAGCATAGGCTTTACGATTGGTTATTCGGTTATCGAAGGTGAAGGCCATTTCACCGATGTGAAATATATCAGCGAGATTTTTGGCGATTACATTTCGCTGGGTAATCACTTTGGCATTAAAAACTCGGTGGATAGGCAAGTATTGACCCGCGGCGAAATTTCCCTGGTGTTAATGGGTAAAGGCAAGGGCTTTGACATTGGCTTTACGATTGGGGATTTATCCATCAAGCCGCGTTAAGCCGTCTGCTTGATTCATTAAGAGGGTTTCGATGGAAACAGAAATAGGGATGGCACTGGCGGCAATACCTTTGGCGGCTTTACTTGGTTACCTGGCTTGCGCCTGGCTGAGCGGTAAGCGGCAGCGCGAATTGCAAAGTCAGTTAGAGCAGCAGCAACAGCAAGTTCAGCAACAAGCCGTTAAATTGGCGGTGGCCGAGGAACGGGTTTTGCTGTTGGCGCAAAAAGAATCCGAGTTGCAGTTGCTACAGCAACAATTGTTGGAGTTGAAAACCGAAAACGCGGATCTCAACGCGCGTCAGCAAGAACAGCACAAAAGCAACGCCGAGAAGATCCGCCTACTGCAAGATGCGGAAAATCAGCTCAAAACCCAGTTCGAGAATCTGGCGCATAAGATCTTCGAAGAACGCGGCAAGCAATTTACCGAACACAATAAAGTCAGTATCGAAAGTTTAGTTGCGCCACTCAAGCAACAGCTCGGCGAATTCAAAAGCCGGGTTGAAAGCGTTTACGACAACGAAACAAAGGATCGTATTTCTTTACGCGAGGAAATCGTCTCGTTACGCCGCGATACCGCCAAGATGAATCAGGAAGCGCTGAACCTGACCCGCGCCTTGAAAGGCGATCATAAAACCCAAGGCAACTGGGGTGAAATGATCCTGGAAAAAGTCTTGGAACAATCCGGCTTGCGCAAAGGTATCGAATACGAAACCCAAGGTGCGTTTCGTGATGAAGATAATCGGCTGTTCAAGCCCGATGTCATCGTCCGCTTACCGGAAAACAAGGATGTAATCATCGATTCCAAAGTCTCGCTAGTGGCCTACGAGCGTTATTGTTCGGCGGAAGACGATAACCAACGCATCGAAGCGCTGAAACAACACACCGAAGCGGTCCGAAACCACATCAAAGGTTTAAGCAATAAAGACTATTCCAGTTTGAAAGGTTTACGTTCACTGGATTTTGTATTGCTGTTCATGCCTATCGAAGCCGCCTTTATGGCAGCATTCCAGGCCGACGAAAAATTATTCAATGATGCTTTCGAACACAAAATCGTCGTCGTTACGCCGACTACCTTGTTGGCGACTTTGCGCACCGTACAAAATATCTGGCGATACGAACAACAAAACGAAAACGCCCGCTTGATCGCTGATAAAGCCGGCAGCCTGTACGACAAGATCAGAGGTTTTGTCGAAGACATTGAAAAACTGGGCAACCAACTCAGCACGATACAAAAAACCTACGACGGCATCGTCAACAAATTGAGTAGCGGCAGCGGCAATTTGCTCCGTCAAGCCAGTTTGTTTGAGGAACTGGGGGTCAAGGTCAAAAAGAAGCTACCTAAAAGCCTGACCGAACAAATGTCATCGGAGGATTGATGTTTCCGTGATCTGAAATACTCAGGTCCAATCATCGTAGTAATAATAACTTTATATATATCTTTAGATTGTTATTACTACTAAGGCCGAAAAATCTGTGGAAAACACTGTTTATATGAATTTATTCATAGCCTTATTAAAAATTAACGCTGTTATACAGCGGCGTTTTAGCTTGTTTACAGTCTGGGGATAACTAGAATCCGGGGTTTTACAGACAACTTATCCACAAACTCCTAGCTGTTCGACCAACAAGTTTTCAACAGAAACCGTGTTTTTTGGCAGGCTTTTTTCCGGCGATACTCGCAACAGCTCCATAGATAGGGGTAGCACTACAAGCGCCATCTCTTAACATCGCCCGTTGAAATACACTTATCCGGACACTATCTCCGGGTGGACTCAAGAAAACCATGTAGCGTGCTAACATGACTAAAATTTCCAAAAGCGGAATGTTTACTGAATTAGGCTAGAGATACTCATGGTCAACCCGGCAGAATTACGCCCCAAAATAAAAGCTTGCCTCAATGCACTGGATGCCACCCGTCCGGTGGTATTCGGCAAGCATCCCTTGATTGCGGACGGCGTCAGCGAAGACCTTTATGTGGCAGGTTTACACGGGCCTGATAGGCCTCTGGTTAGGGTGTTGGCTGATCGCATAGATTTCGACGAAGGCGGCGGCACTTACTTATTTTCCGGTAACCGTGGCACCGGAAAAACCACCGAATTGATGCGTCTGGCGGAAATGCTGCGCGAGCAGGGCTGCGAAGTGTTTTATGTCGATATGGCCGAATACCTGAATTTAACCATGGCCGTGGAAATCACCGATTTTCTGATTAGCATGCTCGGCGGCTTATCGGAAAAAATCGAAGAACGCTACGGCCACGATCCCGCCAACATCGGCTTTTTCGAACGGGTTTGGATTTTTCTGCAAAGCGAAGTCAAAATCGAGGAACTTGGTTTGGAAGCCGGCGAGGATCTCAAAGCCAGCTTGAAAATGTCGCTGCGGGAAAACCCCACCTTCAAGAAAAAGCTCCAGGAAGGCACCCGCGGTCACGTCGCCAGATTGGTTCAAGAAGCGCGTAAATTCGTCGAAAACGTTGTGGCTGTCGCCCGCCGGAAAGCCGGTCAGCCGGATAAAAAAGTAGTGTTACTGTTGGATTCGGTGGAACGCTTGCGCGGGGTCGGCGACAGCGAAGACATAGGTAAAGTGTTCAAGAGCGTGGAAACCATTTTTTCCGGGCATGCCGACAAATTGCGTTTTCCGCCGTTGTATTTGGTTTGCACCATTCCACCGTATTTGACGGCCTTGGCCGGTAGCCTGGGGGCTTTGTATTCCGGCGGCAAAATCTATATGCTGCCCAGCGTGCATGTTTACGAAAGCCGTCCGCAAGACGGCGCTGCGCCGGTACCTTCCGAAACCGGCCTGAATGCGATGGTGGATATTGTCGGCCGGCGTTTTCCTGAATGGAGCACATTTTTTACCAGGGAGCAATTGCTACGTTTAGCCGCCAACTCCGGTGGCGATTTACGCGATTTTTTCCGGTTGGTGGGTTTATGCATCACCGAAGCGCTGTATCAGGAATCGCTACCGCTACCCGATACGGTATTAGCCAGCGCGGAAAGCGCCTTGCGTAAAGATATGCCGCTGGCTCGCGACGACAAACAGGTGTTGGCGCGGGTGTTGGAAAAGCACGACCGGCAATTGGAAAGCCTGGACAAACTCCCGGACTTTGCCCGTCTGACCGAAGGCAAATACATCCTCAACTACCGCAACGGCGACGATTGGTTTGACGTGCATCCGCTGTTGCGCGACATCGTTGCCAAAGGTGATTGACACCGATTATCAAACCGAGCTGGACAGCATTTGGCGTAAGCTGCGCCCGCATCTGGAATGGGCGCGCGGTTTTGCGTTGGCGGTGTTGTTTAGTCGGCATCCCGCGCCGGTCCAGGCTTTGAAACAGCGCCTGCAAGACTTGCTGAGTATCAATACCCTGCCGTTACGGCAATTTGTTTTACAACATCCCGAACAACTGGACACCACCTTGGCGGCGATACTCGCTGCCCGGCCGCTGGGCGACAAACGCCCGCCCTTGTGGTTGGAGTTAAGGCTGGATGGCGATAGCCAGCGCCGGGCGGTCTGGCAATTGCTGGCCCGCCTTAACGAAAGACGCTTCTTATTGGAACGCGACGTCGCCTGCCCGATGATAGTGCTGCTGCCGTGCGAGTTTCGTCTCGATGTACCGAGCATGCTGCCGGATTTATGGAGCATCCGCAGCTTTACCGCCGATTTACCGACGCCAGTGCCTATCGTCCCGGCCAGTCGCGCAGAGAATGTGCCGGCTCCGGCCAGTTTGGCGGCCAGCTGCGAATTGTCAGCTGCTGAACTGGAATGGCAGCGCTTGTGGGAACACACTACCGACAAACAGCGGCTGTCGGCGGATGCGGCTTTCGCCGCGCTCGACGCGGCTATTGAGAGAACGGATTATGCCGCTGCTGGGCAAGTTGTAGAACAAATGTCGCCGGTGTTGCGGCGGTTGGCTAATAAACCTGATGCATCCGATGCCGTGCGTAATTTCAGCATAATTCTGGATTACACCGGCGATATAGGCCAAGCCCTGGGTAGTCTGGAAGAAGCGCGGGCGGCCTATGCCGAAAGCCTGAGCTTGCGCCGGCAACTGCGGGAGGCGCTGGGCGACAGTCCGCAAGCCTTGCGCGATTTGAGTATATCGCTGGAAAAGGTCGGCAATGTGGAGCAAGCCCTGGGTTGCCTGGACGAAGCGCGGACGGCCTATGTGGAAAGCCTGGATTTGCGCCGGCAACTGCGGGAGGCGCTGGGCGAAAGTCCGCAAGCGCTACGCGATTTGAGCATTTCGCTTAACAACATCGGCGATGTGGATCAAGCCCTGGGCCGCCTGGAGGAGGCGTGGGTGACCTATGCCGAAAGCCTGGGCTTGTGCCGGCAACTGAGGGCGGCGCTGGGAGACAGTCCGCAAGCGCTGCGCGATTTGAGTATTTCGCTGGACAAGATCGGCGATGTGGAGCAATCCCTGGGCCGCCTGGAGGAGGCGCGGATGACCTATGCAGAAAGCTTGGACTTGCGCCAGCAACTGAGGGCGGCGCTGGGCGACAGTCTGCAGGCGCTGCGCGATTTAAGTATTTCGCTGGACAATGTCGGCGATGTGGAGCAAGCCCTGGGCCGTCTGGAAGCCGCGCGGGCGGCCTATACCGAAAGCTTGGACTTGCGCCGGCAACTGCGGGCGGCGCTGGGCGACAGTCCACAAGCGCTGCGCGATTTAAGTATTTCGCTGGACAACGTCGGCGATGTGGAGCAAGCCCTGGGTCGTCTGGAAGCCGCGCGGGCGGCCTATGCCGAAAGCTTGGACTTGCGCCGGCAACTGCGGGAGGGGCTGGGTGACAGTCCGCAAGCTCTGCGAGATTTGAGTGTGTCGTTGGACAGGATCGGCGATGTGGAACAAGCCTTGGGCTGTCTGGAAGCCGCGCGGGCGGCCTATGCCGAAAGCCTGGGCTTGTGCCGCCAACGGCGGGAGGCGCTGAGCGGCAGTCAGCAAGCGCTGCGCGATTTGAGTGTGTCTTTGAACAAAATCGGCGATGTGGAGCAATCCATGGGCCACCTGGAGGAGGCGCGGACAGCCTATGCCGAGAGCTTGGCTTTGCGCCGACAACTTCGAGACATGCAGGGCGACAGTCAGCAAGCGCTGCGCGATTTGAGTGTGTCGCTTAACAACATCGGCGAGGTGGATCAAGCCCTGGGCCGCTTGGAGGAGGCGTGGGCGGCCTATGCTGAAAGCCTGGGCTTGTTCCGGCAACTGCGAGAGGCGCTGGGCGACAGTCCGCAAGCGTTGCGCGATTTGAGTGTGTCGCTTGAGAAGATCGGCGATGTGGAGCTAGCCCTGGGCCGTCTGGAGGAGGCGCGGACGGTCTATGTCGAAAGTTTGAGCTTGTGCCGGCAATTGCGGGAGGCAATGGGCGACAGTCCGCAAGCGCTACGCGACTTGAGTATTGCGCTAAACAACATCGGCACGGTGGAGCAAGTCCTCGGACGGTTGCCCCAGGCAAGAGGCTGTTTTAAGGAAAGTATGGAGTTAGCGGCGAAATTGGCTGAAGCTTTTCCCAATGTTCCGCGATACGCCAATGATCTGGCCTGGGTAAGTGCCAGCCTGCAAGCCCTGGATAGCGGCGAACAGCTAGACTAAGCTGCAAATGCAGTATGCCGCCTTTGCCCAGTTTGTGATGCCGATGATAGGTGGTAGCATGCGGCGAGTTGAATTGCCTTGTATCCAAAGCCCAGCGGAGGCCGCTTCTATGAATCAATACAATCCGGACGTTTTCAGTCAGCTACATATCGACATCGCCCGCAATTCCACCGACGATTTCAATCTGTTCCACGATAGCCGGAAGTGGCAGAACATCAACGGCAATCCGTTTAACGGCCCGATTACCTTGGGGTTTCAGCTGGAGTCCTTGATCGAAGGCAAGATAGCGGACTATCGCCGGCAACATGACGAAGAAAAATTGCTAGCCGAACAGGGCTTGAACTTCAGCAATTACCAGTTTGCTTTTGCCAATGCCATTAAGCCGAACCAGGCGATTGAAGTGGATATTAAAGACTCGGTATTTAAAAAAGAACCGTCGCCAAGCTTGAGCAATCGGATTATCGTCAAGGCCGACGGCAAACTGGCCTTGACCGGCTATAAAAAAGAAACTGCTGAACCGCTGTTTTTAGATCAGCCGGATTTGTCCCGGGTCGGCGAATTAAAAATCCAGCCTGACCGTTGTTTTTTGAGCAATGGTTTTTTTCTCAAACGCAAGTTCATGATGACCAGCAATGCCAAGAATTTTTTGTGTGCATCGCTGCGTGATCAAACCCAGTATTTCGACGAGCTACAGGATAAGGTGATTTTCCCGGAGATGTTTCCGTGCGCATTGCTGTCCAGTGCGTTGCTGGAAAAGGCCTTGAAATGGCTGCACGATTTCGAGCGTAACCCCATGGTCTATACTTCGCACAAAATTTCCATCGACAGACGTTGTTTGTCGCAGCTTAAAAGTAACGACGCGGTGCATATTTTGATCAAACCCGCAGCGGATTGCGCCGCGCACGATTTCGGCGATTTGAACGCCACACCCTTGGATTACGAATGTTACGGCTTAGTCAACAATCATAACGCCTTGTTGTTTAGAGCATTGATTTCGCTGGTGCCGCTGGAGTTAATCCGCAAGGCCATGGCATAAATAACTCTGGATGCAGCTAGTGCCATTTTTTAGGGGATAAAATGAAATATTTGTTGTTGACGTTGCCGCTATTGCTGGCCGCTTGCGAAAAACCAGCGCCCACAGCATCAGTGCCCAGACCGGCTTTAGTGGTGACAGTAGGCGAGCAAACTGCAGCCGCCCCTATCATATTGATAGGCGAAATTCGCTCCCGCTACGAAAGTGCTCAAGGTTTTCGCATCAACGGCAAAATTATCGAACGCAATGTCGATACAGGCGCAGTGGTGACGAAAGGTCAGCTGTTGGCCAAACTGGATAGTATGGATACCGGTTTATCCACCCAAGCGGCGCAGGCGGAAGTCCGGGCGGCGGAAGCCGATTTGGCTTTGGCACAAGCAGAGCTGGACAGACAACGGCAATTACACGCCAGCAAATTCATTTCCAACCAGGCTTTGGATATTCAGGAAGCGCAATTCAAGGCGGCGGCGGCCAGGGTAAAGCAAACCCGCGCGCAAGCGGCGGTAACCGGCAATCAGTCGCGCTACACGCAGTTACTGGCGGAGCGGGATGGCGTGGTTACCCGCATTCAGGCCGAACCGGGCCAAGTGGTTGCCGCGGGCGAGCCTATTGTTCGTATCGCCGTGCCGGAGAATAAGGAAGTCGAAATAGCCGTTCCCGAGTCGCGCATGCTGGGCATCGCTGTCGATGTGCCGGCGGAAATCAGATTGTGGGCCAACCCCACCACTGTATACAAAGGTAAGGTTCGGGAAGTGGCACCGGCTGCTGATAATCTCACACGTACTTTTCAAGTACGTGTGGTTTTGCTGGATGCGGACGATTCGGTGCGTTTGGGCATGACGGCCGGCGTTCGCTTTTATCATCAGGACACCAAGGATTTTTTATTACCCACCACAGCGCTCACTCAGCGCGATGGTCAATCCGTCGTCTGGGTGGTGAATCCGGCGAACGGTGAAGTTCAGCCTAGAACCGTTCAGGCCGGCGCGTTTCGCGAAGATGGCGTGTTGATTGCCGGCGGTATCCAAAAAGGCGAACAAGTAGTAGTGGCGGGGGTGCAAACTTTGATACCCGGCCAGAAAGTTAGGGCAACGCCGCTGCGGAGCCAACCATGAAATCGGGCTTCAATCTCTCCGAGTGGGCTTTGCGGCACCCGGCATTGGTGTTATATGCCATGTTGATGCTGACCTTGGTGGGGATGCTTTCGTATACCAGGCTGGGCCAGTCTGAAGATCCGCCGTTCACTTTCAAAGTGATGGTTATCCGCACCGGTTGGCCCGGTGCCAGCGCGCAGGAAGTGGAACAACAAGTCACCGATAAACTGGAGAAAAAACTCCAGGAAGTACCCTGGCTGGACAATTTACGCAGCTATTCCAGACCGGGCGAATCCTTAATTTTTCTGTCGGCCAAGGACTCCACACCAGCGGCGCAAGTCCCGGACATTTTTTATCAGGTTCGCAAAAAAATCGGCGATATTGCTTACACCCTGCCGGCAGGCGTTGAAGGGCCGACATTCAACGACGAGTTTGGGGATGTATACGGAAACTTGTATGCCTTGACCGGCGACGGCTACGACTATGCGGAACTGAAGCGTCACGCGGAAACGTTGCGTGCCGAACTGCTCAGAGTGAACGATGTCGCCAAGGTTGACTTTTTCGGCGAGCAGAAACAACGCATTTACGTCGAATTGTCCAATGCCAAATTAGCGACCATCGGCATCGACGTTGCCACCTTGCTTCGCACCTTGCAAGCGCAGAATCTGGTGACGGGCAGCGGTAGTTTCGATTCTGAAAACGAGCATATTCGGATTGCGGTAACCGGTCGTTACGATAGATTGGAAGAACTGCGGGATGTACGTTTTCGCGCCAATAACAACGAATTCCGGTTGGGCGATGTCGCCAAAGTCAGCCGCGGCTTTGAAGATCCCCCCAAGGACCGGGTGCGTTATAAAGGTCATGACGCGCTGTTGATCGGCGTGGCGATGCGTGCTGGCGGCGATATCATCAAGCTGGGCCGCGATTTGGACCAGGCCGTGGTAACTACCCAAGCCCAATTGCCGGTGGGTTTGGAATTGCATACTGTGTCTTCGCAGCCGAAAGCGGTGCAGCGTTCGGTTAACGAGTTTGCCAAATCGCTGACCGAAGCGGTCGTCATAGTGTTGGGCGTTAGCCTGCTGTCTTTGGGTTTACGCACCGGCATCGTGGTCGCGATCACGATTCCGGTGGTGTTGGCAGTCACTTTTTGGCTGATGCATCTGTTTGGCGTTGGCTTGCACAAAATTTCTCTGGGTGCGTTGATTTTGGCTTTGGGCTTGTTGGTGGACGATGCCATTATCGCCGTGGAAATGATGGCGTCTAAGATGGAACAGGGTTGGGATAGAACCCGTGCTGCCGCATTTGCCTATACATCCACCGCGATGCCAATGCTGAGCGGCACATTGGTAACCGCGGCCGGCTTTTTGCCGATTGCCACGGCGGCGTCTTCTACCGGCGAATATACCCGCTCGATTTTTCAAGTGGTGGTTATCGCCTTGTTGGTCTCCTGGTTCGCGGCGGTAGTGTTTGTACCGTATTTGGGACATCGCTTATTGCCTGACTTGAGCAAGGGACAAGAGCAAGCGTCGAGCTGGGCGCGGATTTGGGCCAAATTGCGGAACAAACCACATGCCGAACAGCCCAAGAACCACGCCCACGAGCTTTATCAAACGCCGTTTTATCTGCGCTTCCGAAAACTGGTGGCTGCTTGCGTTATCCACCGTTGGCTGGTGATTGTTTTAACCATAGCCATGTTTATTACCGCGATCTTCGGTTTTAAGTTTGTCCAGCAACAGTTTTTTCCGGATTCCACTCGGCCGGAGTTAATCGTCGATTTGCGCTTGGCGGAAGGCGTGTCGTATGCCGCCACCGAAGCCGATGTGAAAAAACTGGAGGCCTGGCTGGATGACCAAAGCGGCATCGATAATTACGTGGCTTATGTCGGCAACGGCAGTCCGCGTTTTTATTTACCTTTGGATCAGCAATTACCGCAACGCAGCTTTGCGCAGTTTGTGATCTTGACCAATGGCCCAGCGGAACGAGAACAACTGCGCGATAAACTCATCCATTTGTTTGAACAGGATTTTCCGGATATGCGCGGCAGCGTATTACGTTTGGAGAACGGCCCGCCGGTAGGTTTTCCCGTGCAATTCAGAGTCTCCGGGCCAGATTTATCAACGCTACGCACGATTGCTCGCCAGGTGGCGGATGTGATGCGCGCCAACCCTTATCCGTCCAACGTGCAGTTGGATTGGGAAGAGCCGGTGAAAGTCGTGCGCGTGAATGTTGACCAATCCAAAGCCAGACTACTGGGGATTAGTTCCAGTGATATTGCCAATATTGTCAACGGTGCGCTGCAAGGCTTGTATGTGACAGAATTTCGTGAAGGCATCGAGCGCATCGACTTATTGGTGCGTGGCGCCGAAATCGAACGCAAGCATTTATCGCGGCTGCAAAATTTGATGATACCGATCCCCGGCGGACACAGTGTGCCCCTGTCGCAAGTCGCGGAACTGGAATACGGTTTTGAGGAAGGTTTGATTTGGCGGCGTAATCGCATTCCTACCGTCACGGTGCGCGCGAATTTGTATGGCAATATGCAGGCGCCGATGGTGTCGGCACAGATAGAAGAACAACTGGTCGACATAAAGCGGCAATTACCGCCCGGCTACCGCCTGGAGACCGGCGGCGCGGTGGAAGAATCGGCCAAAGGCGGCGATTCGGTCGCGGCCGGTATGCCTTTGTTCTTTCTAACGGTATTGACTGTGCTGATGATCCAGTTGCAAAGCTTTTCGCGGATGGCCTTGGTGTTATTAACAGCGCCGCTCGGTTTAATCGGCGTGACCTTGTTTTTGTTGATTTTTCAACAACCGTTTGGGTTTGTGGCGATGTTGGGCACCATCGCACTTTCCGGCATGATCATGCGCAACTCGGTAATTCTGGTCGATCAAATCGATCAGGATAAGCAGGCCGGGCGTTCGGATTTTGATGCGATTGTCGATTCGACGGTGCGCCGCTTCCGGCCTATCGTACTTACGGCGGCAGCGGCGATACTGGCTATGATCCCCCTCACCCACAGCGCCTTTTTCGGGCCGATGGCAGTAGCGATTATGGGAGGTTTGACCGTCGCGACTGCGTTGACGCTACTGTTTTTGCCGGCTTTATATGCAGCTTGGTTCAGAATCACGGTTTAATTTTTAAGGTTTAGAAACCGGTGTTTTCGGGTGGGTGAAATTCAGGTTTCGAATGCCCCGGTATGAACTGGAGAAAAGCATTACAGGAACGACCGATTAATGGCTGGTCAATGAGTTGATCTTTCCAGTTGTCTTTTACATCTGCACTGGTATATCGGCAAAACTCAGTTTTGAAAATATCGATCATTTCAGTAAAGCAGTGACCATTTTATTTTGGTGATAAGCAACGTTGTAAACCGCTTATTCAAACGCGGTGATTACCTCGCTTTCCAACTTGCCGGCTTCCATCCAGGCGCTTACAGCCGGGCAAGCCAGCACCGAGTCCACATAGGCCTGCGCCTCTTTATTGGTTGCCAGTTGATAGCTGTGAAATCGCAAGGCGACGGGGGCGAACATCGCATCGACTATTGTAAAACGGCCGAATAACCAAGGACCGTCGTGGCGGTGCAGTTGCCGGTAGTATTCCCAAATTTCACTGATACGTTCGATGTCCGGATGTACCGCTTCCGGCAAGGGTTTGGCTGAGGGTGTCCGCTTGCAATTCATCCCGCAATAGGTGCGTAGCGCAGTAAATCCGGAATGCATTTCAGCGGCCAAGGAACGGGCCGCCGCGCGTTCGGCAAAATCCTCCGGCCAGCCTTGGGTTTGCGGAAAGCGTTCCGCCAGATATTCCAATATCGCCAGCGAATCCCAAACCTTAAGCTCAGCATCCAGCAAAACCGGTACCTTACCGGTCGGCGAGTATTGCAGCAGCTTGTCTTTCGAATCCTCTCGATACAGCGGGATGCGGATTTCCGTGAAGTCGATGTCGTGATATTTCAAAAACAACCAAGGCCGTAACGACCAGGATGAGTAATTTTTGTTACCGATGACTAAGGACAGACTCATAAACGAAAACTCCTTTGCAGATTATGGATCGAGAATTTATTAAATCGGATATCGTCGTCCCAGAGAATGTGTGAACCCAGGGAAATGAGAAGCCCTGTTCCACTCTCGAAGGCTTGATAGCGAAGAACGCCTTTAGGTATCAGCGCATCATTCTTGCCGTTTTATAATAAATAACCGCATAGAGCAATGCCATTTTGTAAGGGATTTTTAGTTGGGTTCTACGGCTGTGCTATTCAACGGATAGAATCAGCGGCAAATCTTGGTTTAACAACAGTCCTCACCGATGTCTTCAAACCAAATCTTTGGCGATTGAGCAATAAAACGGCTCATCAACTCGATGCAGACGGGGTCGTTCAATTCCACAATCTTGACGCCGGCTTCTCTTAGCCAGTCCAGATGCCCGGAAAAGTTGCTTGATTCGCCGACAACCACCGTGCCGATATTGAATTGCCGAATTAATCCCGAGCAATACCAGCACGGTGCCAAGGTGGTGACCAAAATTTTGTCGCGGTAACTGGTCTGCCGGCCGGCATTGCGGAATGCATCGGTTTCGCCGTGCACAGACGGATCGTTATCTTGCACGCGGCGGTTGCGGCCCCGGCCCAGCAAGGTGCCATCAGCATCGAACAAGGCCGCGCCGACCGGCACGCCGCCTTCGTCAAAACCGGCTTTTGCTTCGGCAAACGCCACGGCGAGCATCTCCTGATAGTTCATCGCAACTCCTAAAATCAATTGGGGTATGTTTGAAAATACGTTCTACAAAGGCTGGGTAGATGGGTATTGGCTTAAGTTGAGTTTTAGGGGCTCCAAAAACCTCTTTAAAAAACGGGGCTGGGGAGGCTTTCCAAACCTAAGTGCTTTGATCCGCTATTGCCAATAAGCCAACACAATCCCCACAAATACCGCCAGACCGAACCAGTTATTGTTCAAAAAGGCCTTGAAACAACTGGGTTTATCGAAATGAAAAATCAATTTTTGCTGGTAAACTGCCAGACCGCTGGCGATCAACAGACCGGCGTAATAGGGCCAACTGAGCTGTTGCATTATGCCCACTGTAAGCAACAAGCCGATAATCACAACTTGTAGACCAGCGGTAATTTCCCGCACCTGTTTACCGAACAAAATGGCCGTCGATTTCACGCCGATTTTCAAATCGTCGTCAATGTCAACCATCGCATACATGGTGTCGTACACCAGAGCCCAGAGCAGCACCGCTAGATACAGAATCCAGCCTACCAAGGGGATTTCGTTGGTTTGCGCGGCAAACGCCATCGGCACCGCAAAACCAAAGGCTGCGCCCAGATAAGCCTGCGGCAAATGGGTAAAGCGCTTCATGAACGGATAACTGGCCGCCAGAAACGCGCCGATGAAGGACAAACCGATGGTGTACCAATTCAGCAGCAACACCAAACCAAAGGCAGTAAGACACAGCACCGCAAATACAATCAACGCTTCCTTAGGGCTGACTTTGCCCGCCGCGATAGGCCTTAGCTTGCAGCGATCAACATGCGGATCGAAATCCTTGTCGGCGTAATCGTTAATCACGCAACCCGCAGCGCGCATCAGCACCACGCCCGCAACGAACACGGTCAGCACCAAACCGTCCGGCCTACCGTCACCGGCAATCCACAAGGCCCATAATGTCGGCCACAGCAAAATGAAAATGCCGATGGGTTTATCAAAGCGGGCCAGGAGCCAGTATTGGTGGAGGCGGTCGGTAATATATTCCATAGATGGGGTGTATTTTGGAGTTATTCGAACTTTTGAGGGTTAAAGGTTCACTAACTTAATTTTAAAATTAAGTTATTCCACATATTTCAACAAACTCTTTGCCGAATAAAGTCGGTTTGACTAAGGAATAAATTTCACAACCGGTATAAGTGCCTTCCCGATTAATCAGGCCAAGTCTATACATATTAGCTAGTGCAATTTCTACATCCTTCGGAGGCCGAAGGTTTTCACATTTAGATGGTTGAGTTAGTTCCAAAGAAGGAAAATTTGTTGTCCATACACCAACGGTCCAAGTATCTTCAAAATTAAATGAATATAATTTTCTTAATATATCTATTTCAAGGCAGCTTAGATTTTGTAGAACGTCTATATATGTCCTTTTTATGGTTAATTTGAAACTTTTATCTGCTGAGTTTGCTAGAATTTGAGCATAGATATCTTGGATTTCATCATCATCTTCGATGCTCCCTGCTTCTAGTAAAGGGATCAATATTTTTAAAGGCACCGGTCTGGATGGGCAACTTATACTGCGGTTGCTCAAGAATTCATGAGCTTTATCTAATAGCCTGATATTTCTTTCCCATCTTGAATATTTTAGTTTGTCTTCAAATATTCCTATTGCCTGTTCCAATGAACCACCAATAAGCGTTGCTAAGTAACCACCAGCCTTTTCAAGGGTGTTTAGTCCTTGATGAGTGGCTTTTGCAATTTCTTGTATAGCTTTGGCTTTTTCTTCGTTCATTGAGATTCAGTTATGGTGGTCTGACTAAAAAAATTGTAATAGTGACTATCAATCACTAATCGGATCAAATCTAGTTGCCGGCTTTATCCTTAATCGTCTGAATAATCGAAGTCGTCGAATGCCCCTCAATAAACGACAAGATCTTCACCTCGCCGCCATTCGCCAATACACTTTCGTGGCCGGCGATGCTGGTGATGTCGGTGTAGTCGCCGCCTTTGACCAGGATGTCGGGCAGTAATTGGTCGATGACTTCCTTGGGGGTGTCTTGCTCAAACTCCACAACCCAATCCACGCATTCCAGCGCGGCCAGCATTTCCATGCGGTGGTCTAGTTTGTTGACCGGGCGCTCCGGGCCTTTCAGGCGTTGTACGGAGGCATCGCTGTTGACTAACACGACTAATCGATCACCCAGGGTTTTGGCCTGTTGTAGATAGCGGACGTGGCCCGGGTGCAAGATGTCGAAGCAGCCGTTGGTAGCGACGATTTTCTCGCCGTTTTGTTTGGCGGCGGCGCGTTCTGCGAGCAGGTCCGGCAGGCTGCAGACGCCTTTGTGGTGGGCGCGCGGGCCTTGCAAGGCATTGGCCAATTCGTCGGTATTCACAGTGGCGGTACCCATTTTGCCGACCACGATGCCGGCACCGATATTGGCCAGTTGCGTGGCTTCGGCCAGCGGTTTTTTCGCGGCCAGGCTGGCGGCTAATACGGAAATAACCGTGTCGCCGGCGCCGGTGACGTCGAACACTTCGCGGGCATGCGTTGGTAGATGTAAGGGTTCTTCATTCTTGCTGAGCAGGGTCATGCCGTTTTCGCCACGGGTGACCAGCAAGGCTTGAAGTTCTAGCTCGTTCAGCAAGTTCATGCCGCGTTCGACGATTTGCTGTTGATCCGCGCACCGGCCCACCACCGCTTCAAACTCGCTGAGGTTGGGGGTAATCAGCGTGGCTTGCCGGTAAATCGAAAAATCGCTGCCTTTGGGATCGACCAACACCTGCTTATTCAGCTGCTTCGCTAATTTGATGAATTGTTGCACCTGGCTTAGGGTGCCTTTACCGTAATCGGACAGAACGATGACTTGCGATTGCATCATCTCGGCATGGTATAGATGCAGTAACGCATCGCTATCGACATTGTTAAAACCGTCTTCAAAATCCAGCCGGATCAACTGCTGGTGCCGGCTCATCACTCGCAATTTGGTAATGGTCGGATAACCCGGCACTGCCTGAAACAGGCATAAAACCTTGGCCTGTTGCAGCAAAGCCTTCAACGCCGTCGCCGCTTCGTCTTCTCCGGTAAAACCCAGCAGCGATACTTTTGCGCCCAGTGCGGCGATGTTTAAAGCCACGTTACCGGCGCCGCCCGCCCGTTGTTCGTCTTGTTTGACGTGCACCACCGGCACCGGCGCTTCCGGGGAAATCCGTGAAGTGGCGCCGTGCCAGTAACGGTCCAGCATCAGGTCGCCGACCACCAGCACGCGGGCGGTTGAATAGTTGGGTAATTGCATGGCTTTGGGGGCTTATCCGTGATTCGAAGGGTGCTATTATAGCCGCAACCCGTCATGATTAAGGTGCAAACCATGAGCGTCAAAATCTACCATAACCCGCGTTGCGGCAAATCCCGCGACACTTTGAAACTACTGGAAGCGCAAGGCGTCACGCCGGAAGTTGTCGAATATCTTAAATCCCCGCCTACTGCCGCTGAGTTGCAGGACATTCTGACCAAGCTCAACATCAAGCCGCGCGATTTGATGCGCACCAAAGAACCGGAATATAAAGAAAACGGCCTGGACGATAAATCTCTGAGCGAAGCGGATTTGATCGAAGCGATGATCAGAATTCCCAAATTGATCGAACGGCCCATTGTGTTGAAAGACGGTAAAGCCGCCATCGGCCGGCCGCCGGAAAACGTGTTGGCCATACTCTGATGGCGAAAATCCTGATCCTTTATTACAGCCGCGACGGCAGTACCGCGCGGATGGCGCAGCAGATCGGCCGGGGCGTGGAATCGGTGGCCGGCGCGGAAGCGGTGTTGCGCACGGTGCCAGAAGTGTCCGCGGTGTGCGAGAAAATCGCCGACAGCATTCCTGATGCCGGCGCGCCGTATGCCACTTTGCAAGACCTGGAAACCTGCGACGGCTTGGCGCTGGGCAGCCCAACGCATTTTGGTAACATGGCCGCCTCGTTAAAGCATTTTCTGGATGGTACGACGGCACTGTGGTTCTCCGGAGCCTTGTCCGGCAAACCGGCCGGCGTGTTTACGTCCACCGGCAGCATGCACGGCGGTCAGGAAACCACGCTGTTATCAATGATGCTGCCCTTGATGCATCACGGCATGTTGCTGATGAGTCTGCCGTGCAACGAGATTGCTCTACGCGAAACGGTCAGCGGCGGCACGCCCTACGGGCCCAGCCATGTCGCCGATACTGATGCCGAACTCACCGAGCATGAAAAACGCCTGTGCTGGGTGCTGGGGGAACGTCTGGCGAAAACGGCATTGGCGTTGCGAGCCAAATAAGGCCTTACGGTTACAATATTCCCAAGGCCTTGAGACAGGCCTTGCCCAACTCTACCCGCTTGGGTGCGTCGGCGGCTTGAGTGATGTCGATGTTCAATGCAAAGCTGTACAGACGATTTCCGTGCATGACCCAACCCACCCACCAGCCGATACCGGGATTGGGCGCGTTTAACCAGCCGGTTTTGCCGTATAAACTTCGTGCGCCCTGCTGCTCCAGCATCAGGATTTCCCGCACTTTGGCCTGAACATCGCCTGCCAGCGGCAATTGATCCCGCGCCAAGCGGGCCAAAAATGCCGTCTGTTCCACCGCGCTGATTTGCAGCGGACCATCCAGCCAAAACCGATCGACCTTATCCCCTATATCGGCGTTACCGTAGCTCAGGTTGGCAACTCCCTCGCGCATCCGTTCATGGCCGATGCGCCGGGCCAGTGCTTGATAAATCGGCACGTTGGATAGTTTGATCGCCTCGCGCAAGCCCATATCCCGTTCCCAGTCTTTGATCATTTGTGCTTGGCCGCCGTATGGTAACGGCTCGTCTACGCTACGGACCGCGCCTACCGACAAGCCGATCAAACTATTGGCAATCTTGAACGTCGAGGCCGGGATGAAGCGGGTTTCCGCGCGAATTTGGTCGTGGCCGATTAGCCTATCCGCATCGACATCGTAGGCTACGAAAGTGCCATGCACGCCGGCTTCGCTGAACAGTGTGGCGAGCGCAGGACTATCCACCCATTCGATGGCGTTAACCCGGCCGGCAAGTAGTAACAGTAGAGTGGCGAATAGCGGTTTCATCAGGATTGTGCGTAGGCTAGTTTTAAGGTGTCTATGTCTATTTTGGTCATTTTTAGCATGGCCTGCATCACCCGTCCGGCTTTTATCGGGTCGGGATCGCTGATCAATTCAAGCAGCACATTCGGCACGATCTGCCAGGTTACGCCGAATTTGTCTTCCAGCCAAGCGCATTGATTCTGCTTGCCGCCCGCGGATAGTTTTTCCCAATAGTGGTCCACTTCTGCTTGAGTTTCGCAGTGTACGACAAACGAAATTGCTGGGGAAAACGGTTGCATCGGGTACGTCGGGCCGCCGTTGAGCGCGGTAAATACTTGTCCGTCCAGCTCGAAATTGGCAGTCATCACGCTGCCCTTCGGTCCTGGCCCGGCGTCGCCGTAGCGAGTAACGCTCAAGACTTTCGAATGTTTGAAAATGGATACGTAAAAATTCATCGCCTCTTCGGCTTGGTCGTCGAACCATAAAAATGGGGTGATTTTGGGCATGGTGTTTACTCGGTTAGTGTTAAAAAGTAATGACCGGTTTTCCCGTCTTAAAAGCCGGCTACCAGCTCGGCCAGTTGGTCGGTGGCCTTGCCCCAGCCTTCATGAAAGCCCATTTCCTCGTGGGCTTTCCGGTCTGCCGCGGTCCAATGCAACACGCGCGCGGTGTAGCGGGTTTTTCCGGCTTCAGGTGTAAACGTGATGATGCCGGTCATGAAGGGTTTGGCGGAGGGTTCCCAGGCGCTGGTATAGGCGTCGGTAAACACCAAACGCTCGTTTGGCACGACTTCAAGATAGATTCCTTGGTTTGGAAACTCCTCGCCGTCCGGGCCACGCATCACGATGATGCTGGTGCCGCCGGCTCTGACATCGAGTTCGGCTTCAGCCACGGTCCAGGGCTTCGGACAAAACCACTGCTTGAGCAGTGCCGGTTCGGTCCAGGCTTTATAGAGTTTCTCGGGTGGCGCATCGATCAGGCGCGTCAGCATTAATTCACGCGATTCAGCTGTTTGTTCTGTTGGCTTCATGGCTTGTCCTCTGAAATTGAAATAGATGATGACTTTTCGGCGATGGTCTTTAGCTCGGCTAAACCTTCCTCGAATTTGCCGCCTATCATTTTGTCCATGCTGAACACCAGGCTCATCACTTTAGAGAGGAAGGGGCTGGGGCCGTATATGGCCTGAGTGACATGAGTAACAACGCCTTCGGTTTGTAGCGTAAATTCCACGGTGTTTTCGGCTGGAAATGGCTTAATGAAAGTCAGCCGCAGCATCAGCTTTACCGGTGGATTGGTTTCCAGAATCTCCATGCAGCCCTGGCCTATCTCCTTGTTGCCTTCCCATTCGTAGACCGCGCCGGGACCGCTGGCTGCGCCGCTGTATGAGCGCTTCATGCCCGGATCGACTTTCTCCCAAGCCGACCAGGTTTGCATATTGTGCAAATCGCTGATCAACGGAAAAATCTTATCCGGGGCCGCTTTGATGGTGATCGAGCGTTGTACGCGGAAGGTATCGGGTTTGCTTGCCGCATAGATCAGTAGCGCGACGACTATGACGACGAGAACGATAAGGATGGTTTTGATCACGGTCTTCTCCTAAAGCATGGTAAGTTCAATCGCCGGGCAAACCCGGAATCTCAATCAGCGGCCGCACTTCGACGGTACCCTTGCGCGCCATCGGAATCTGTTCGGCGATAGCGAGAGCCGCGTCCAGATCCGGGACGTCGACCAGATAATAGCCGCCCAGTTGTTCGCGGGTTTCCGCGAACGGGCCATCGGTGATAAAGCGTTTGCCGTCGCGCACCCGCACGCTGGTAGCCATGGCTGTGGGTTGCAACGGACTGGCGGCCAGATATTGGCTGTTGGCTTTCAATTGGTGCGCGAGCTGGGTGGATTCGGCATAACAGGCCTGCCGGTCGGCTTCGTCCAGGCTGTGTTCTTCGAGATAAATCAGTAGCATATATTTCATCGCGTTCTCCGTTAGTTTTGGGATACCGCATCCGGTGCCATGTAGACCAGTTCCCAGATATGGCCATCCAAATCCTGAAAACCGTGCGCATACATAAAGCCATGGTCTTGCGGCTGGTTATAGGTGCTGCCGCCAGCGGCGACCGCCTTGCTTACCATGCCGTCCACCTCGTCGCGGCTTTGGCAGGATAAGCAGATCAGTACTTCCGTGCTTTTGGTGGCGTCGCAAATGCTATTAGGCGTAAACGTGCGGAACTTGTCTTCCGTCAACAGCATGACGAAGATGTTCTCGCTGACGATCATGCAGGTCGCGGTCTCATCGGTAAATTGCGCGTTAAAGGTGTAGCCGAGCGCGGTAAAAAACGCCACGGATTGATCGAGATGTTTTACCGCCAGATTGATGAATATTTGTTTGTTCATATTGCTTCCTTTAAAGGTGCGAGGATGCCGAAATCGGCCGATTTAAGGTTTACCGGCTGTTGCCTGAGCGGCGAAGAAAGCCTCCATTCTGCCCTGAAATTCGCTGGGGTCGACATCTTCGATGTGCGTGGCGATCAGCCATTTATGGCCGAATGGGTCGGTCACTGCGCCCATTCGGTCGCCCCAGAACTGGTTGGTGGGCGGCATGATTTCCGCCGCACCGGCTTGTATGGCGGCGGCGAACACCGCGTCGGTATCAGTGACGTAGAGATGCAATTTTACCGGCGTATCGCCCAGCGCCTGTGGCGATATGTCGCCGCAATTGGGACTTTCGTCGGCCAGCATGAAATGCGAATCGCCGATTTTGAATTCGGCGTGGGCAATCGCGCCGCCGGGTGCGTGCAAACGCAACAGCTCGGTGGCAGAAAAGGCTTTTGCATAAAATTCCAGTGCCGCCGCCGCGCCGCGCACTACCAGGTAAGGAGTTAAGGTGTGGTGACCGTCGGGGATAGGTTTGATGTTGTTCATGACTGTGCTCCTGGTTTTAGGTTTGTTGTGGAAAAAGACTGCTTACGCCTGTTGTCGAACCGCGAATGCCGAAATCGACAAGCCGCAGAAATTTTTTTCCACTAGTTGGCAAGCTTGCCGGCTAACGCAAATTGTCCGGTTCCAAAAAACCCAACGCTTGCAGCGTTTGCCGGTCTTCGGCTATCGGCCGAACTTCCACGCAACCGTGTTTTGCCCCTGGAATCCGCGCGGCCACCTGGATAGCCTCGTTTAAATCACTAGCCTCGATCAGATAATAGCCGCCGAGTTGTTCCTTGGTTTCCGCGAACGGGCCGTCGGTGATGCTGACTTTACCGCCGCGCACCCGCAACGTGATGGCCGCATTGGCCGGCAGCAGCCGATTGCAGCTCAGGTAATGGCCGCTGTTGCGGATAGCTTGGGTAAATTCGGCGTATTCGTCAAAGTGTTTGGCTGAATCATCGTCGGTCATCTGTTCCATCACGGTTTCGGCGCAAATCAGGCATAGGTATTTCATGGTCAACTCCTGGGTTAAAAATAATGTTCGCACTGAGTAGTCGTTCGGCGCCGGGCATATTCGACAATTGGAACGTTTTTATCGTTGAAACGAGCTATCGAAAGTGGTGTCGATGCATGGCGACAATTTCCAGTGCTTGCCCTGAGCCGAAGCCGGCTGTCGCTTACCATTGAAAGATCGACCTCAATTTTTCGCAACCTAACCGGAGATGAACTATGACGCTTTGCCCTTGCGGCTCCAAACTGGATTATGCCGAATGCTGCGGCCCGATTATCGACGGTGCGCCGGCGCCCACCACCGAAGCTTTGATGCGTTCGCGCTACACGGCTTTCGTGCAACGCATGCTGGACCATGTCGAACGCACCCATGCCCCTGAAATTTAGGAGGACTTCAATCGAGCGGAAGCCGAGCGGATGGCGGATGAATGCGAGTGGCGCAGCCTGGAAATTCGTAATGCCACGGAAATGGCGAATGGCTATATGTCACCAGCGGGGCGCCACGATAAAACTAGCCGACAGGAAAGAGTCGGCGGCATTGATAGTACCCACCGCCTATATTCCGCCATCCTTTCCGTGTCGGGCGCTGGCGCCTGATAATCCGTGCAGCATTCACCCCGATAAACCCTCGCGCTGCCTCACCATGCCGTTTTACCCTTATCGGGACGAGCAATTTCAAGCCGAGCTATTAAAACCGCAACCCGGTTGGGCCTGCGATACTTCCGAGTCGGCGCCGCTGGTATTTGCCGACAAGAAAATCGTGTTTCGTGAGGATTTTGATGCGGAACGTAAGGACTTAGAGGAACAGATTCCGCTGATTCGCCGCTATGCCGACTATATGTTGAAGTACACGCCGCAGCTGGTCGGTAACCTCGCCAAAGTGTCGCTTAAACCCAAAGGTGGCAAGTGGTGACTAGCCTTTCGTCGTTTCTGACCGCGTTCGCCACCCTAATGCCCAACAGATTGCCGAACAGCAACTAGCGGTTTTGAACGGTTATTTAGAAAAAACCGCATCGGAACCTGGCCTGGCGGAATTTCATCGGCATTACATTTCCGGCGTCAAAGAAATGCAGTATTTAGCTAGGCAAGTTAGATAGTTATCCACGGGTATCGGGCGACACAAACAATGAAAAAACCGATTAGGTTTGGTTCGTAGAGCTCGAATGGCAGACTAACTACGCAACTGTGTTGGTATGAAACCTACAAGGCCTGGACACTGGAGTTTTGAAAGCCAAAGTTCCGGAATGACTGTTTTCAGGTGCTCTGCATAACTGCTGCCGTCCCGTTGCGGACTGTCTCTCGATCTGATTAAATGGCAACAGTCTGGCCGTTACTGGTCATGAATGATATACAGAAAGAGCACATGCAGATCAATAAATTATCGTGTCGAAGATCATTTTTCGGTAGATATACAGGCCTATCTAATAACTAGTTATGGTCAATAAAAACTTGGATGAAGAGTTCGTTACTATCCACGGGGATAGCTGGAAGAAATCAGATATAAAAGAACCTGTTGATTGGGCTAAAGGCGAAGGATGGCAGAAGGAAGTATGGTCAGGTAAGAAAAACTGGGATCACGACCACTGCCAAATATGCTGGTGGAAGCTGTACGACAGTAAAGACACAGACCATGGCGTCGGTTATAGAAGCCAAAAAGACAATTGGATTTGCACAGAATGCTATGAGCAGTTTATTGAACAAAAACCATAATTTGTCGCTCCACCCGACCAAAAAACCGCTTCGCGGTTTTCGTCGGGTGAGCTAGGCGTTAGCGCTCACAAATGACCATTCCAGACGCATCACTCGGGCCAATGATTGCCGCTACGGTGGCGGGTGCAATTTCGTTGGTTAGCCTAATCATCAGCAAAGAAAACAAGACATCGGAATTCCGGCAACAATGGATTGATGCCCTTCGCCTAGAGCTTTCCACGTATATATCCCACTCGATGGAAATACATCGCCATCGCATTTGGGGAAGAGAAACCACCGATGAAAAATGGGACGCCATCAGCGAGAGCTATCAGAAGGTAAACGAGTCAATCACGAAAATTCGACTTCGGCTAAATCCAAAGGAAGATCAGTCAAAGAAGATTTTGGCGCTATTGAAGGAGTATGAAAGATTCTTTTCGAACAACGGCGTCCCAAGTCAAGAAGACTTTAGCAAACTCAATCACGAGTTCGTTGAAGCATCCCAAACGCTACTAAAGTTGGAATGGAACCGCGTTAGAAACGGGGAGGTAGTATTTCAGGTTGTTCGGGCTACATCCTTCGCTACCCTTCTTGCCGGACTCATCGCTCTCTTTTATCACCTCTGTCTCCAATGAGTGCTAACCCTTCCGTCAACCGGACGTCCTGCAGGCCATGCCGGCAGGTTCCCTCCGTGCTGCCTGCTCCAGTCGCCGGTTACGTTGAACGTTAGCAAGTAGCGTCGATGGAATCGAGGTTTCGAAGGCCAGCTTCTTTTAATTGCCGATGTGGGTTTGATGGCCGACAGGCCGACGCCCTCTACAATGGCCTGACTTCAATCAACGCAATTTCGTGGCGGTTGGAACCTATTTTTTACGTCGGGTGGGCTTTGGCCGAACTTGCTCTATCAAAATCAAGGGGCGCGAATCTTTTCATTTATTGCGTCAAAAGCGGGTATGTTGCGTGACTCAAATAATGAATATCACACTAAAATCAACCGCCCATGTTTCCGATTTCTGTCACTCGACACGGATTTCCCGCAGTCTACGCGCCAAAAAACGCCGCTCAGGTTCCTGCCGCGCTAAAGCCAGAGCTTGCTGGTAAGCCG
Organism: Methylomonas sp. TEB; assembly: GCF_047777895.1. Taxonomy (GTDB): domain Bacteria; phylum Pseudomonadota; class Gammaproteobacteria; order Methylococcales; family Methylomonadaceae; genus Methylomonas. The sequence continues at coordinate 4,986,024 of NZ_CP180476.1, read as the reverse complement.
CGACGGCTTCGTCGATTCTGCCCAAGCGTCGGTACAAGTCTGCCCGTGCCGCGTGCGCCAGATGATAATCGGTAAGGTTGCCATTCTGTAAAAGCGCATCGATCAAACCCAGCCCGGCTGCCGGTCCATCGCGCATCGCTACCGCGACGGCCCGGTTTAATTCGATCACCGGCGAGGCTTCGATGCGTAGCAAGACGTCATAGAGTGCGACGATTTGCGGCCAATCCGTGGCGGCGGCGTGGCTGGCGTTGGCGTGCAGCCCAGCGATGGCGGCTTGCAACGCATAAGGGCCGAAGCGCCGCGACCCTAAGGCCCGTTGTACCAGCGCCGAGCCTTCGGCGATGCGGTCGCTGTCCCACAAGCTGCGGTCTTGGTCGTCCAACAAAATCAGTTCGCCGTCGGCGCCGGCTCTGGCGGCGCGGCGCGATTCGTGCAGCAGCATCAGCGCTAATAAGCCTTGCGCTTCCGGTTCCGGCAGCAACTCGACCAACAAACGCCCCAAGCGTATCGCTTCTTCCGACAAATCGTGCCGGGTTAACGCAGCACCAGACGACGCGGAGTAACCTTCATTGAACACCAGATAAATTACCCGTAACACGGAATCCAAGCGTTGTGGTAGCTCGGCCGGCGCCGGCACTTGATAGGGAATCTTGGCATCACGGATCTTGGTTTTGGCGCGGACGATGCGTTGCGCCAGCGTCGGTGTCGGCGTCAGGAAGGCCCGGGCGATTTCCTCGGTGGCCAGGCCGCAGACCTCGCGCAACGTCAACGCCACTTGAGCATCCGGGGACAATGCTGGGTGGCAACAAGTAAAGATCAGCCGCAGGCGGTCGTCTTCCAGGCCTTCGTCATCCGTGTCGCCGGGTTCGCTGGCTGGATCCGCCAAGGTATCGGCATCTTCCAGCACGTCGAAGCGGGCTTGCCGGCGCAGGCCGTCTATGGCCTTGAAGCGACCGGCCGACACCAACCAGGCGCGCGGATTGGCCGGTAAGCCGTCGCGCGGCCATTGTTCGAGCGCGGCGCGAAAGGCATCGTGCAACGCTTCCTCGGCCACATCGAAATCGCCGAGCAGCCGAATCAAGGTGGCCAGCACATGGCGGGATTCGCTTTGGTAGATGGCGTCGATTTTTTCGCGCACTGTCGTTTCGCCTCCGTCGGCTTTCAGCCTTGTGCACTCAAGCTGCGCATCACTTCATGCCAGCCGGCTTCGGCTTCGGCGCCGACTTGCGCGAATACCGTTTGCAGTTGTTGCATTTGCGTGCCGGTCAGTTGCGCTTCCAATTCTGCGCCGTCCGGCGTTAAGCTGAGTTCGCGTACCCGTTTGTCGTGCACGGCCGTGTCTATCATGACCAACTGCATGTCCATTAACTGCCGCAATGGCGCGTTCAGAGCTTGTTTGCTGACGCTGAGCATGCCCAGCAGCGCGTTCACGGAAATCCGCGGATTGCGGCCGACGAAATACAAGATCCGGTGATGCACTCTCCCAAGCCCGCGCTCGGCCAGGATGCGGTCCGGCTGTACGGTAAAGGCGCGATAGCCGAAGTAAAATTGTTCGATCGCCAGACGTAACGCGGCTTCGCGCCTTTCCGGCGTCGGCATTTCATCAAGCGGGGAATTATCGATAGCGGCTATTTGGTCAACCATATTGACATTATAGGCAGGCAGCCGTTAGCATGGCTATAGGTCAACTTTATTGACATTTATCAATGCCCACCATGAACTCATTATCGCCGCAGCACCCTATCCGCTTTTCCGCCCGTACCCAAGACCTGCATCCGTCACCAATCCGCGAAATTCTGGCCGTTGTCGACAGACCGGGCATGATTTCCTTTGCCGGCGGATTGCCGTCGTTGGACAGCTTCCCGCAATTCACGCTAGAGGCCATGCCGCAGCACATGTTGCAATACGGCGCCAGCGAAGGCGAAGCGGAGTTGCGCGAGCGTATCGCCGCCGACATGCAAGGCCTGGGTGTTAAGTGCACGGCTGAACAAGTGTTGATCCTGTCCGGTTCGCAGCAAGGCATCGATCTGGTTGCCAAACTGTTCATCGATCCCGGCACGCCGGTGGCCGTGGAAGCGCCGACCTACCTGGCGGCTTTGCAGGTGTTCCGCTTTTTCGGCGCCCGCTTCGTGGCTTACGATGCTGGGGCGCCCGACCTGGATACGTTGCAACAGGAAAAGCCAGCGTTTGCCTATGCGATCCCCACGTTCCAGAATCCCAGTGGCCGCTGCCTGGATGCCGGGGAACGGGCCGCTCTGGCCGCCGCTTGCGATGCGGGGAATATTCCTTTGTTTGAGGATGACCCCTACCGTGATCTGGTGTATGACGATTGCGAACGCACGCCGGTGTGCGCCGGTTTGCAACAAGCGCCATGGATTTATCAAGGCTCGTTTTCGAAAAGTCTGGCGCCGGGCTTACGCTTGGGTTACCTGGTGGCGTCGCCGGAACTCATGCCTTTTTTGACCCGCTTGAAACAGGCGGCCGATTTGCACAGCAATCGCATCAGCCAATGGCTGATACTACAACAGCTGAACAATCCTGATCGCAGCCGGCAGTTGGCGGATTTGGCCGGCCATTACTGTCAGCGCCGCGATGAGTTCGAAGCCGCGCTGTGCCGCCATTTTTCGGATCTGGCAAGTTGGCAAACCCCGCCCGGCGGCTTGTTTTTCTGGCTGACGCTGAACCGTCGCATCGATACCCGCCAGCTGTTGCCTAAGGCTATAGCAGCCGGTGTGGCTTTTATGCCCGGCGAACCTTTCTTCCCGATGGATGTGGAGGCCTGCGGCCAGCTGCGTCTGAATTTCAGTCACGCCGACGCTGGACAGGCCGAGCTGGGCTTACGGATTTTGGCTGGACTGGTTAGAGAGTTTGCTTGAGTTAGCGTTGGAGCCGCGCCAAATTATGCAAGCCTACGGTGGGCGCGGCGCCGAAGGTCTTACGAAATTCGTGGCTGAAATGGGCGGAATCGGAAAAACCGGTGGCGTGCGCGGCGGTTGTGAAGTTGTGGCCCTTGATCACTTCTTGTATCGCCTGCCGCATCCGGTTCCAGCTGCGATAACGGCGAAACGGCACGCCGATCTGCTGGCTGAACAGATGTTGTAGCCGGGATGCGGATAGTCCCACATTGGCGGCCAGCGTAATCACCGACGTCAGGTCGTCGCCCTGCGCGAATAAAAATTCCACGATTTGGCTGATGCGCGGGTCTATCCTGTCGGCTTGCGACCGGCGTTTCGAAAAATCCAGCAGATCGGCCAGGGGCTGCGCGGTCCAATTCGGGCTGTAGCGATATTCGTAGAGATCGCGCATGAAGGCGATTTCGCCGCCATTACCGACCAAGGCACCGTTCACTGAGCGGGTATCGCGGATTAAAGGTAACAGCGCCTCGACGCCGGCGATGGTCGGTTCAATGTAAAACACCGCCAACGGGTCGCCGCCCACATCCAGTTCGTGCCATACGCCGGCCGGAATTACAGCCGTGCGGCAAGACAGCCAATCGCTACCCGCTATTTTCAAACGAAATTTCCCATACAGACCGGCCAGAAACACTGGGGCGCCGTGTTGGTGGTTGGCGTTGTAATACAGCGGACCGCAAAAAAACGTGCGGCCGCCGCTGATGTCCCACAGCGCATCGAAAGGGGCGGCTGTGGCGGTAGCACGTTCATACAAGCCTGGTGTATTGGTCATCGTTTAAGCTCCCTGTCGCGTCCGGCTCGCCGGCAGTTTGCCAGTCAGTCTAGTCAAAGCACAGGTTGTTGGCAACGGGTTTGGGGCGTTTGCCTTAGACGGCATTCAATCAGCGGGGCTAAGCTCCCCATCACTTTGAGGATAAACATGAGCAAGCAAACATTTCCACCCGAACCGTTGGCCAACGTATTCCTATTGGCGTTTGCCATATTCTGCCTGGCGATAGCCTTGAGCATTGCCTGGGTGTTGGGCTTTACGCTGTTTTTTCCCGACGGTGCGTTGGCCGGCCACCTGGTCGAACGGGCGGACGTTATCCGCGCCCACATCGATTACCTGATGATGGCGCAATTTCTGTTCATTTTCTTTTTATTGTTCCGGCAATACGCCATCGCTCCGCCGGCATGGGTTGTGGCGGCTTGTTGCTTTGGGGCATTTTTCAACCCGCTGTCGTTTTTACTAAGAGGCTTGTCGGCGAAGCCGGCGGCCTCCGCTTTCCCGGTCGAACCGCACTTCCCGATTCAGGCCGGCGTCAGTTTTACCCTGACCACGGTCGGTTTTCTAACGGCGGCGATTCTGGTGGCCCGAGCGGCCTGGAAGTCGAGATCGGAACAGGATTAGTCCAAATTGTATGGAGGCGCTTGGGCAGCTAGGCAAACCGACTGACAGAGGTTGAGCGTTGGAATGTGCTTTGATTAGTTTGGGTCTTGGGTTATCTTTGCAAAAAACAAGGAACCAAAATGTTTATTTCCGCGAAAAGCGATAGTCTGGGGCTGAATTAAAGGTGGCTCTTAAAGCCATGGCTGATTGTCGTATTTCTCGGGAAACGCTAGTATTTATATAGACTGCAGTTTAATCAATTATTTAAACGTAGAAATGAGGGGTTATACGACAGGCTGGGATTATCGGACAAACGATATTGTGTTTATTCCGTTAATTTTAGGAATTGCCGTTACGGGAGTGGGTGCTTTTTTACTCAAGTTATGCTTTCCGCCAATGGCAATTGAACCAAATCACTGCTCTCTAAAGGCTTAGACCTCGTCTTACCTCCGAAAAGCCAGAAGATATAGAATTCGGGTATGCGTCTTTTGCAGCTTTAGGCTACGAAGAGTTTGCAATTCGTAAGGTGGCAGTTTTGGAATACAGTTTTTATTAAGGTTTGGGGTTTCGCTCGGCTTTCTTTAGCGGCGCGCGCCCTTAACGTAACGTTAGCCCTCTACGAGAAGCATCATGACGAACGACGCGATTGACTGGCGACTTCAGTACGCAATCGATTACTATGCTAAGCAACATGAGGCAATGCATCGCCTTAAAGACCGAATCAACTTTCTTGCTGCGCTGCTGATTACTCCGATTGCTTCTGCAATTTACTTTATCTACACGACCAGGAAAAACTATCCTGCCAATCAGCTATTGGATGTGCCTGCAGTGTTTGCCCTCACTGCTTCTGCTGCCCTTCTGGCCTATGCCGGGTACAGGATTTTTGGGCAGTTGGCAAAAGTGCACGACTACCCTTACCCGCAGCAACCAAAAGCAAAAGATGCTTGAGGCTTATGAAGGAATAATCTCTGAAACAAAGAAGAAAAACGATGAAAGAAACAAGTCAATAATCGACACTCAGCGTTTCGCTTCATACAGCACTGTGCCGCTGCTCATCGCAGCCTTAATCACTTTTGCTCAATCAACTACTGCACCATCAAAGCCACAGGAAGTGGCCGTAACTAATCCACTACTAGTAAAACTGGAGAAGCCAAATGAGTACGAAAGAAAACCAATCGAACAGCAACCCACCGCAGTCGCAACCTGCTCCTGCAACAACACAGTCCCTGCCGCCCGATCCCGAGCCGGCATTCCCCCAACCGGAGCGGCTTCTAGACCATGTCGAGCCAATCCGTAGTGAAGACCGTAAGCCATTACTGGGCTAACTGATCGTTGCAGGCCGAGGGCTGCAACAGTGAACTAGGCGTTATTTGTCACGGAGAAGGGGGCGTTGGTTGGGGTGAGGTACGAACCCCAACCAATGTTCTGAATGCCGGCCACACTGAATAATCAAGTTGATGAGTTAGTCGTGCAAAAACTCAAATCGTCGGGTCACTTATAAGTGTCGCTTTTGATTTTTACCAAAAATGGATACAGTATCCGCCATGAACAATATCTCTATTACCGATATTCTGGAACTTCCGTTGCAGGAACGCATTCAGCTGGTTGAGCTTATTTGGGACAGCGTCGCCGCGGTACCTGAATCTGTGGAAGTATCACCGGAGCTTAAAGCCGAACTGGAACGACGCATGATTGAGTTTGAGCGGAATCCGGAGTCCGGTTATTCCTGGGATCAAGTAAAATCGCGCCTTAAAGATGGCTCATGGCGTACCGCCTGAAATTTTCCGCACGCGCTTTACGTGAAACGGGCGAAGCCCAAGAATGGTACGAGTCACAAAGCTCCGGTCTCGGAGATGAATTTATTGCCGCTTTAGAACTGCAACTGAAAAGGCTGGAACAAGCGCCGTTGCTCTATGCCGAGGTAATTCCAAGCGTTCGCCGCGCACTCCTCCCTCGTTTTCCATTCGGCGTGTTTTATGTGGTGCACGGCGATTTAGTTCATGTGTTGGCTGTAGTGCATGATGCTAGAAATCCGAATCGATGGCCTAAAAACCGCTAACCAAACATTCCGCTGATACCCCGCGAATTTTCAGTTTTGCCCAAATAAAAACCCGCCCCACACAAAACGCCTTTTCCAAGAATAAAACCCAAACCCCTTTGACAAAGTCCATAAATAGACTTATTTTAAACTAAAGTTTAGATAAGTTGTTTGGAGGGCTTATGTTGTCTACCGCTCAAGCGCCATTACCGGCCGACAGCGCGCTGGTGGCTGGCGCGGCATTACGGACTTTTTTTAATATCGCCGATGCCTGGGGTTTGAATGTCGAGCAGGCCATGGTTTTGCTGGGGCTGGATTCGCGCAGCACTTATTTTAAATGGAAGAAAAACCCGGAAAGTGCCAGTCTTAACGCCGATAAGCTGGAAAGGTTGTCTTACATCTTCGGGATTTATAAAGCCTTGCAGATTTTACTGCCCAAGCCGGAAGCGGCGGACGGCTGGCTGCATCAAGCCAATCAGGCCGCGCTATTTTCCGGGCAATCCGCGTTGCAACGCATGCTGTCCGGCCGGGTGGCGGATTTATATGTGGTGCGCCAATATCTGGATGCTCAGTGCGGCTGGGCCTGATGTTGCCTGCAAAAATCAGTAAGGTGGATTGGCAGCCCTGCTGGCGCTTGGTGCCCAGTAGGTTTCCGCCGACCGGCTTGTTCGACAGAGTAGCCGACCCGGCCGATCTGGACGTGGTGTTCGCTATCGAGGCGCTGACTAACGACAGGTTGCGCGACGAAGCCGGCGAAATTAGCTTGGTCGCTGCGGCGGACCGCATTGCCGGGCCGGGGACTACGCCTATCATGGCGGCGTTCACCCATCTCAATCCGGAAGGCAGCCGGTTTTGCGACGGCAGTTACGGTGTCTATTACGCCGCCAAAGACATAGATACCGCGATTGCCGAGACCCGCTTTCATCGCAGCCGGTTTCTGGCCGCGACCCAACAGGCGCCGATTGACATAGACATGCGCAGTTATGCCTCCGATCTGGATGCCGATCTGCACGACATTCGCGGCCGGCAAACCGAATTGCCGGAAATTTACGACGCCGACACCGGCAATTACGCCGCCGCGCAGGCCTGGGCCAGGCAGTTACGCGCGGACGGTGCGGATGGTATCGTCTATTCCAGCGTGCGGGCGGCGGGCGGCGAATGCGTGGCGGTGTTTAAACCGCGTTTGCTGGCGCCGGTCAAACAAGGCGCGCATTATTGCTATGTGTGGGACGGCCGGCAAATCAGCGCGGTTTATAAAAAAGAACTTTACCAGCCCGGTGTGTAACGGATAGCCATGCTCGATTTGCCAGTACCCAGCCAAGAAAACGATTTTTACGAAACCCATATCCAATTGCTGCTCCAAAGCTATCAGCAATTGCTGGGCAAGCCGCTGTTGGAACAGTCCGCAAACATGGCGCTGGGCCGGCAAGTCTATGAAGCCGATTTTGCCTTGCTATCTCACGACACCACCGCCGATCCGGTTTTCAATTATGCCAACCTCACCGCGCAGGATTTATTCGAGCTAAGTTGGCCGGAATTTATCGGCATGCCGTCGCGCTTTTCGGCGGAACCGGTGAATCGAGAGGAACGCGAACGCTTGCTGAATCAAGTGACCAACCAGGGTTATATCGACAACTACAGCGGGGTGCGGATCGCCAAATCCGGCCAGCGTTTTTTGATCGAGCGCGCGGTGGTGTGGAATGTCTACGATAGCGCGCAACGGTATCTCGGCCAGGCGGCTTGTTTTAGCGACTGGCGCTTGTTACCCTGAGTCTAACTCTTTCGATCCACTCACTGTCTGCGAGAAATTTATGCTGAAAATATCCTTAAAACATAGCGGCCGCTTATGCTGCGGCTTGTTGCTCATGCTGGCCGGCGCGGCGCAGGCCGATGAAGTGGGTTGCGTGACTACGGCCTGGAAACTAATCGGTGCCAATCACAAGGTCTGTGTCGATGCGTTTGAAGATCCGAAAATCCCTAACGTGATTTGCCATATCAGCCAGGCCAGATCGGGGGGGATTTCCGGCGGCTTGGGTCTGTCGGAAGATCCGTCGGAATTTTCGCTGGCTTGCCGGCAAACCGGGCCGATCACATTGCCGGCTAAACTGAGCACGGAAGAAACCGTATTTTCGGAAAGCACCTCGCTGTTTTTCAAGTCCACCAACATTACCCGTTTATGGGATGCCAAACACAACACCCTGGTTTATCTGGCGATCAGCCGCAAAGTGATCGAGGGTGCGCCGGCCAACAGTGTATCGACGGTCCCGGTGATGCCTTGGGGTAAATAGGGCGTTGATTAATGCTATCCCAGGTCCAAAGGCTGGTCGGCAACCGGTTTAATCCATTTCAATAAGGTTTCGTAAAGCGTGGCCGGCAGAATCGGTTTGCCGATGAAGTCGTTCATGCCGGCGGCCAGACAGTGCTGATGATCGCCGTGCATCACGTTGGCGGTCATCGCAATGACGGGTAGGTCGCGGCAAGCCGGGATTTGCCGTAACAGCCGGGTGGCTTGATAGCCGTCCATCACCGGCATTTGTACATCCATCAGCACACAGTCGTAGTCGTGATGCCGCAACTTTTCCAAGGCCAGTTCGCCGTTTTCGGCAATATCCACCGCTAATTGCGCTTGTTCCAACAGCTCGATGGCGACGATGCGATTGATTTCATTATCTTCCACCAGCAACACCCGCCGCCCCTGCAGCCGCGCCAATTTACCGATGTCTATGCTGGTACGGTGACGGCGGATTTGGAAATTACGGATGGTATTCAAATCGGTGGCGCCCAGCAGCACATTAAAGGTAAAGGTGGAACCGATACCGGGTTCGCTGCTGACCTCTATCGTCCCTCCCATTTGTTCGATCAGCTGCTTGGAGATAATCAAGCCCAGGCCGGTACCGCCGTAGTTGCGGGTCACGCTGCTGTCGCCCTGGCTAAAAGCCTGGAACAATTTGGTTTGCTGTTCGGCGGTGATGCCGATGCCGGTGTCGCTGATGGCAAATTGCAGACGCACCGAGTGCGCATCGCGGCTGATTTCGCTGAAACTGACGGTTATCTCGCCGTGCTCGGTAAACTTGATGGCATTGCCGATCAGATTGATTAACACCTGCCGCAGCCGTTGCGGATCGCCGATTACCGCATGATACTCGCCGACCGGCGGCCTGATCAGTTGAATCCCCTTGTTCGCGCTGAGTTGCAGCATGGTGGAAAACACATGCTCCAGCATCTCTTCCAGCAGAAAGGGTATGGTCTCCATCTGCATTTTGCCGGCTTCCATTTTGGAGAAATCCAGAATGTCGCCGATCAGTGTCATCAAGGACTGCGCGGACGACTCCACCCGTTTCAGATATTCGCGTTGTTTAAAGCTCAGTTCGCTATTCAGGCACAGCTCCACCAAGCCGACAATCGCGTTCATCGGCGTGCGAATTTCGTGGCTCATATTGGCCAGGAACTGGCCCTTGGCCTGATTGGCGGATTCCGCCTCCCGTTTGGCGAGCTCAAGCTCCTGCGTGCGGCTTCGCACCTGGCTTTCCAAGTCGGTCTCGTGCGCCTGGATTTGCGCCAGCATATTGTTAAAGGCTTCGGCCAAATCGCTGATTTCGTCGTTACCGGCATAATCCGAGCGCCGGCTGTAATCGTGGTCTTTTTCGATTTGCCGCGCGGTATTGGCCAATTTCAACAGCGGGCCTAAAAACGAACGTTGCAAGCGCTGCACATACAAGGCCACCACGCTCAAGGCGATCAAAATAATGCCGGTGTTAATCAGGGTATTGAACAGCAAGGAGTGGTAGGCGCGTTTCAGGTCGGCAACCAGGGTAATGTGGCCGACGATCTGTTTATTTTTATGCAAAATCGGCTGCGTGATCTGCCGGGTTTTCGACAGCCAGGCCGGCCACCAGCCGTGCCAATTGCTTGCCGGTTTTGCGTAACGGACCAGCGTGACCCCGCTGGGAGTTTGGATTTGCCCGGCGATGATGTCCGGATCGTGGGCCAGCGCATCCAATATTTCCTGGGCGGTTTGATTGTCGTCGAACAACAAGGCAAAGCTGCTGTTTTGACCGATCATATTCGCGGTCAAGGTTAGTTTTTGGCCGATGTTCTGCTGCAAAGCCGAATATTCCCGAATCGACAGCGACACCGTCGCCACCATCAGGCTTAACATCACCATCACTCGCAGGATTTTACCCAGCTTGCGGCTGATGGAAATGCGAGGATTTGTTGACGCTGTCATTCTATTATTTCGGCCATCCGCAGTAATTTCGAACTCAGCTTTAAATCGGCTGATTTCACCGCGGCTAAATTTACCACCAGTTTTAACCTGTTGTCGCGCAACGTAAATTGCACCATACCCCCGTGGTTAGCAAAGTTTTCCACGTCGCCGACCAACAACACATGATGCTGGCGGGCTTGCTCGGCTAATACCGGTGTTAAGCCGGCCAAGTCGCTTAGAAACAAGATGCTGCATTGGGTGATGTCGGGGGCGTCGGCCAAATTGACATGAACCGCGTTACCGTTGATTTGCTGGCCTTCCAAAACCGGCAAGTAGGCGCGTAACAGGCTGCGGCCTTGCAAACAAATCGTCACCGGCGCAGCGCTGGGCCACTGCGCCAGCTCGGCGAAATGAAACAGATAGGCAGTCTTTAATTGAAACTCCCGGCTTTGGCTATTTTCCTGTGCACGCGCGAAACCGGCGAACCAAACGCAGACACTGAGTAGCAAAAGGGTGTGCAGACGCATCGGCGCAATAACCTGTCTTAAAAATGCCAGGAGATTTGCGCCAGATAGCCGCGTTGAATCTGGCTGGCGACCGGTATGTACAGCACGTCGCTGAATTCAGGATGTTGATCATCCAGCAGATTTTGCCCGCTTATCGATAACTCCAGATTTTTGTGCGGATGCCAACCCAGCCGCAAGTCCAAGGAGATATAGGCCGGAATGCTGCGTCTATCGATATACACTTCATCGACATAGCGGGCCCAGGCATCCAGTTCGATTTCGCTGGTCAGGTTGTACAAAGAGCGCAGTGAGAGATTGTGTTGCGGATTGAAATGTTCTTCGGTGAGCGGATCGCGAAACCAGGGCTGGTTTTTATCGTAATTGACCGAGAATTGGTTGGCGCTGTAAGAGGCTTGTAGCCGCCAATCGTGGTTTACCCGGTAATTGAGCGCCAACTCCAGGCCGTAACTGTCCACTTGCCGGTAATTGGCCACAGTGGCCTGCTTGATGTTGCCGTACGTTGGGTTGTTATAGGTCACACTGGTAAATTTAGTGCCTTGCATCCGGTCATAGATGTTGTAAAACAAGGCGCTGTCGATATCCAGACTAGTGGAAACTTGCCAACGCCAGCCCAATTCGTAGGCCAGCAAGTTTTCCGTGAGCATGTCCGGGTTGGCTTTGGCTTCGAAAAATCGGTTGGTATCCGGGATTTGTTTGAATAAACGAATGCTGTGTTGCGCCCTATTCGGCAAGACTACGGCGCGCGACACCGCGGCCCACAGGCTGTGCTGTTTATTGGGTGTCCACAGTAGCCGGGCGTTGGGCTCGGTTTCCCAGCCGGTAAAGGTGAAATGCTCCACCCGGTTGCCCAGTGTTAGGGTCAGGTCGTCGGTCAAGCCGATTTGATCCTGTAAAAATACCCCGACATTGTGCTGCGTTAATTGCTCGGGTTCAAAACCCAGGGTCAGCGTGTTATCGAAACTATCGGAGATATTTTGATAGTTCACCCCCCACATCAGTTTGTGGTTGTCGATGATGGCCGGCAGGGTGTGTTGAAAGTCCAAATCGTAATGCGAGCGGCTCATCCGATTCACCGCCAGTTGCCATTCGGTTTGGGTAAACGCCATATTCAGTCGCCAGTCGTGGCCGCTGTCGGTGCGATGAGACCAATTGCCCTGCAAACTGCCCGTCACGCCGTCCCTGCCGAAATCATCGTTTTGCCACAGCGGCGCGTTCGTCGAGGTTTTGCCGATATAGTAACCGCCCAGCCGGTAACGGGAGACATTGGCTTCCAGCATCAATTTATCCTGGGCGCTGAGCTGGCTGTCCAGGCGGAAATTAGCGGTTTCGGTATCGCCGGTGTCGTGAGTGTCTTGCTGGCCGGCCAGATCGATACTGGCGTCGCGCACCATCGTGCTGATCGTACCGCGCAGGAAAGTGGATTCCGACAATTTCTGGCCGTAACGAATCCCGCCGAAACCGCGTTCCTCGGTGCCGCCGCCGGCATTGAGCAAGCCACCCTGGGTATCGCGGGCCGAACGGGTGATGATGTTGATAGTGCCGTTCACGGCATTGGCGCCCCACAAACTGCCGCTTGGGCCGCGCAATACTTCGATGCGCTCTATATCCGGCAGCGACGGGTTTTGCTGGCCCCAATACACGCCGCTGATCAACGGATCGTAGATGCTGCGGCCGTCTATCATCACTTGCAGTTTGTTGGCGTATAAATCGTTAAAGCCGCGCGCGCTGACCGCCCAATTCCAAGCATTGATTTTCGCTACATTCATGCCTGGCACCATGCGCAGCACTTCCGGGAGGCTGGTGGCGCCGGAGCGGCGGATGTCTTCCGAGGTAATCACGAACGCGGCGGCCGGGCTGTCTTTAACCGTTTGTTCTTGCCGCGCCAGGCTGGATACTTCCAGTTCGGTGAGTTCCTCCCAACTTAGCGGCAGCAATTCGTTGGTCGCTTCGATGTCGGCCGGGTTTCCTTGAGCAAGCACGTTGGCATGCACCAGGCAAAGCCCGCTGCATAGGTAGGCAAATTGACGCAGATAACGGTTAATCAGCATGACATTTGGGCTTGAAGAGGCAAGGTTCCCGTTATTATAAAAGCCTTAACCGTTAACTGGGCAAATCAGTTGATGATGGGTCAGGTCAATAGAGATCCATTACAAACTTGGCAGCTTGTGGGCTTTAAGAAAAGCTTCTCTCCTCGGGGGTATCGTAAAAGAGGGGTTTTGTTCCTTCTCCCTTCGGGAGAAGGTTAGGATGAGGGTTATAAATCAGTGGCTTACCGCCGTTCTATAAGCCTCTGCCGGGGGAGAGGCTTTTTTTTGGGAATTGGCTATTGATTCTTAGCGACGTCGAACCACGCTTAAAGCAAGGCTTCCACCGCCGCGCATTCCGCGCTAGTCAATTCAAACTCGAAAATAGCCAAATCCTCGCGGATATGCTCGGCGGATGTGGTGCCGGTTAAAGGCACGATGCCTATCTGCGTTAAATAGCGGAAGAATATTTGCGCCGGGCCACGCTGGTATTTTTCCGCCAGCGTTTTTACAGCCGTGTCAGCCAGGACTTTGGGGTTGGCCGTCAGCGTCCAAAAGCTTTGATAGACGATCTGCCGCTGCCGGCAAAACGCCCGCAGCTGTTTGTCGTAGCCGGTATCGGCATAAAACCGGTTCTGCAACACAGCGGGTTTAACCGTGGCGTTATCGTACAAAAATTCGAATAATTTAGGATCATAGCAATTGCTGATGCCCAGTTGCTTGGCACCGCCGCTTTGCTGAATCGCTTCCAATGCTTGCCAAACCTCCAGCAATTGCTTGCGGTCCGCCAGCGGCGAATGCAGCACCAGACCATCCAGATGATCGGTTTGCAGATTGTTTAACGAAACCTGGAAGGATTGCGCGACTTGCTCGGGCAGACTGGCTTTGGGGTCGTAAGGGATGCGTAACGGATCGTGGCCGTTCAGCGGCGTGAACTTGGTTTGCAAATATAGCTCGGACCGCGCCAAGCCCAACGTCCGGCAAGCCGCCAGTACACCTTCGCCAACCCCGGCCTCGTGGTAATGCTTGGGCTGGCAAGCCGTGTCGATGCCGCGAAACCCCAGCGTTAGCGCCTGTTCCACCAGCGCGGCGGTACGCTCCTGCTTCCAGGCCGTGCCGTAAATAATCCCCGGCATGCGCACCCCGGCGGCGGAGAGAATAAAGTCGTTGTCACTCATCACAGCTCCCGAAAAAGCCTTGATCTTCGGCGATCGCGGCCTAGGCGTCAATTACTGAGGTTTCTAAAAATACGTTCAGGTATCATCTGTGTTTGTTCAAAGGCATAACTTATTATGGTAGATTTATATGGCTTATAAATGCACGAGATTGAAGGCTATTCGATTGCCTACCTTTACTAGTTTAGATTGCCGGTTTGGTGTCAGATCGGCTTTTGGTTACATATTACTGTAATTTTTCTTTACCATCTGAAGGCTCCCTGAGGATAGTTTTATCCTCTGTTACCAAGGATTATCAGATACAAAATTTAATAAAGGACATGAAGAAATTATGTTGATCAAACATATCAATTTTAGCTTAATTCTATTAGCTTCCCTTGGTTCATCCGTTCAAGCTAGAGACTTGAGCTGGCAGTGTGAAAGTGGTAGTTGGGACAACGCTGAATGTTGGGCTCCCAATAATATACCGAATGCGGACGATAATATATTGATTTCCTCCGGGGCTAATATTTCAAGTAATTCGGTATATGTAAGTCATCCGGGGGCTATCTCCCATACCGGCGGGTATAATTCTATAGCTCATAACTTAATAAATACCGGGCGATATGCCTTAAGTGGTAATGCTGAGTTGCTGGCGGAACAGGAAATTATCGGTTATTTAGAAAGTGGTATATTCACTCAGCATGGTGGAACAAATAGAGTTACAAATCAACTTGATGTAGGCCTTTATACTAGCAATTCCACTCCTGGTTATTACACGCTTAACGATGGAAATCTGATAGTTTCTCAGGAAAATATTGGTATAGTAGGTTTTGGTGAGTTTACCCAAAATGGTGGTGTACATGACGTTGAGCATTTCCTTAATTTAGGATCTTACTATGGTAACAATGGCATCTATATTCAAAATTCCGGCCTTCTTAAGGCTGATTTTGAAAATATAGGCGACGCTGGGACAGGAAGGTTTGAACAAAACGGTGGTGTGAATACAGTAGGAGTATTAGGGATTGCGCAAAGTGGTGGTGGTTCAGGTAGCTATTTGCTAAATGGTCCAGGTCAATTATTGGCTAATAATGAATATATTGGTAACACCGGCGTTAGCGGCACATTTATCCAAAACGGTGGTTTAAATACTGTGAATGAACGTCTTGTAGTGGGGTTTCATACAAGCGGTAGTTATACTTTGAATGATGGATTAGTTTCAGCCTCCAATGAATATATCGGTATTTTTGGGGATGGTGTTTTTACACAACTTGGTGGGACTCACATTGTGAGCAACCAACTTATACTCGGTCTAAACGTCGGTAGCTCTGGGACCTACAACTTACAAGGCGGCTTACTGGATGTTTCTACTATTAATGCGGCGAATGAAGGAAATGCCAATTTCAACTTTACTGGTGGAAGGCTCGCAGTGGATACTTTCATTGGTAACCTAGTAAACAATGGAGGTGTGCTAGGACCGGGAAACTCCCCTGGAATCACGACGGTTCAAGGTGATTTTAGCCAATCTATCGATGGTACCTATGCCGTAGAGATAGGAGGGTTGCAGGCAGGCTCTGAATATGATGTTTTGAATGTTAGCGGTCGTGCAAGCCTGGGTGGTAGGCTGAGATTAAGTCTATTCGGTTTGGAAAATGGCTATGTATTGCAGGCTGGTCACAGCTTTGACATATTGACAGCGGTGGCTATTAGTGGGGCCTTTGACGACGTCACTTTTGATGATTTATCATCGAATCTCAGATGGAATATTGCCTATCTCGCCGATTTTGATGGTGATTTAGATGTCGTACGGTTAAATATTGCCGCAGTACCATTGCCACAATCTTGGCTAATGCTGTTGAGTGGTCTCGGCGTTTTTGTAGCATTAAAGCGCCGATCTGCTGGGGTGGCCTGAGTTAAGAGCCATAGGCTGGATATAGCAACGAGAAACCCAGTGAACTCTTTGAAATAACCGAGTTTATTTCCATCGTCACAGCTATTTGCATTAGAAAAATTTATCCGCTTCTCAGCTGGGTTTATTTGTCATTGAGCCCAGCAGCGGTAATGCAAACTCGCACCAGACTATATCAATTTGTGGAACTCGGCAAAGCTGGAGGCAATGCCGATTTTCGATTATGACTGATGTCGGCTAGGCCAATAGTCGACTTTCCGCCTCTACTAAAAGGCGCAAATCCGCGCCAGGTATCCTCTGAAAAGTCGATAATTATAGCTCATACAGAAGACTGGAAACAAAAGCATAACCGGTCACCTCATGCCCCCGCTGTTTTATAATGCCATTTTGAAGCATGGGCTATTGCCTGTACAGCCATGAAAAAAATCATCCAGAAAATTTCCGCCGGGCTCTCGGAATTGTCGTTACCTGAAAAAGCGCAGGCGCACTATGCTGCCGGGCGCTATAAGGAAGCGGGCGATTTATTCAAGGAACTGTTAAAGCAATCGGCCGACGCCGAAACCAAACGCTGCTTGGCCGATTGCTATCTGCAACGGGCCAGGGGAATGGCGGCCAAGGCCATGTTCAAGGAAGCCTGCGTGCTTTGGGAGAATTACGCGGCTAACGCGCAACCGCCGCTGCAAGCGCAAGACGCTTACCTGTTGTGGCTGTTGGCCGGCAAAAACGAGCGCAAAGCTTACGCCATATTGGATGGGTTGAATGCTCGGCAGTTGGACGAAGAGTTTCCGGTGCTTTCGGCTTATCTGGGGACGCTGCTGGTCTCCGGGAGCACGGAGTTGTTGCCGCATTTGCCCCAGGATTCCGCGCTGCGTAAACATTGGGAATGGGTCAGCGAAGCGCTGGCGGCGTATCGCAACGGCGAGCGGGAACGTTGCGAGCAGGCCTTGAAACCATTGCCGTTTCGTTCGGCGTTTCGCGATTTGCGCACTTTGCTGAAAGCCCAACTGCTGGAGGGCGCGGACATCGAACAAGCCCCGGCCCTGTTAGCTAAAATCCCCGACGAATCGCCTTATCAACCGCTGGCTAAGGCCTGCTTGGCGTGTCGGCAATCCGGCGCGGATTTCGTCGCCAGCCTGTCGAGTCTGGAACACAATCAGCGCCGCATCGTTGCTCAGGCCAAAAGTCTCAATGCCCGTCAAAGCCAGTTATTGGAAGCGCTGGTCAAACTTAACGGCCAGCCCGACACCAAGACCCGCTTCAATCTGGTCCTACAATATCGCGACGTATTCGGCAACGACGCCGCGCAAGCCTATTGCCTGGGGGCCTTGGCCGAGTATCCGGGCGGCGAGAAAGACTATTTCAAACACTTCGCCAGCAAGGACCCGTTCGAGGAAAACCGCTTGCAAGCCTTGTTGCACGAGCAAGCTGAAAACGCCTACGACGCCGGTTTTTTTTGGCAACGCTGCACCGATATTCTGAAACAAGACCGGCCGGCCAATGACCGAAAAATTGCGTTGATCCTCAGGCGCATGGCCGACAAGGCTTATTCCGGCGAAGCGGCCGCAATGTTGGCCGACAGCCTGGAGTACGACCCCGACGACCGGCAAAGCTATCTAAAACTGTTAACGGTTTACCAGGAACAGCGGCCGAATGCGGCTCAGTACGAACACTGGTTGGAACGTGGCCTGCAACGTTTTCCCGCCGATACCGATTTGTTGGTGCGGGCAGCCAAATCGGCCGCCACCCGAAAAGCCTTTAAAAAGGCGGCGGCCTATGCCAAAGCCTTGTTGCAGATAGACCCCGTTAATACCTTGGCTAAACAGCTATTGTTTGCCAATCATATGGCCCATGCCCGCCGCTTGGTGAAAGCCGAAAAATTTCATTTGGTGGAAAAGGAAATTCAAGCGGCCGAACAATTAACCATCGATAAAAGCCTGCGCCGCCAAGCCGAGTTGTTGCGCGGATTTTATCTGTGGCAGGCCGAGGACAAAGCCCAAGGCTTGCAACGCATCACCGATACCCTGGCAAGCCTGTATGACGATCCGGTCAATATGCATGTGCAGGCGCAGATCGAAGCCGGATTGCTGGAACTGCCGACACAGGGGCTTAGCCGCGCGCTGCCGGCGTTTAAGGACTATCTGCTGTCCGCCCCGCAATTGCAGCGGTTGATTGGCTTGCTGGATTATTACGACGAGCAATTGGACGATAACAGCTTGGTGCTGAAAGCCCTGGACAAAGTCAAAGCGCCGCTGAAAAAGTCGGTGGAATGGCTACTGGACCACGAAGCGCTGCTGCTAGCCTGGTGCCAGGCTTTAGAGAAGGTCGGCCATTTCGAGCTATTGAAGCACTGCGCCAAAATGGCTCAGGCCCGCCGACACACGCCGGCCTGGATGTATTACCGGACGCTGGCCGAATGCCAGGGCGATGCCAGCCACTTGGATTTAATGAGCTTATACCGCTTGAAAATTGGGTTGGCAGACGCGCGGGCGGATAACGACAACAGGACCGCCGGGTTGATCGCGCGCTTGCTCGAACGGGTCAGCGGCACTCCCGAGCCGCTCGAAGATGAAGCTGAAGACTTCGATCAGCCGTTAATCAGCGACGATCCGATAGAAGACTTGTTCGGCCCCATTCCGGATGCCATGTTCAAGCGCATCGAAAAGAAAATCGAGGAGATCATGCGCAAACGCGGTCCCGATTATTTCGCCGCCCAAATTATGCGTCAATACGGCGACCAGCTCGGCCAGCAACGTCTGGCGATCTTGTTTATGAACCAGGATTTCCTCTGGTCGGTGGCTATACTCGCCGGCGCGGAGGAACTTAAGGTCGAGATCGGCGTCGGTTTCGACGACATCCTCGCGCGATTTGAGAATAACTCCCCACAATATTCACTGCCTTTCAATTGAGTATCGATGATTTCACCGTACCGTATTCTGGGCGTGCCCGAACAGGCCACCGACGCCGACATCAAACAAGCCTATTTGCAGCGGGTCAAGGACAATCCGCCCGACCGCGATCCCGCGCGCTTTCGCGAAATCCAGGAGGCTTTCGAAGCGATCAAGGACCAAGACAGTCGGCTACGCCACGCATTGTTTGCCGTGCCGCGTGTCGAATTCGACACGTTGCTGGCGCAAGCCTTCGGCCAATCGGCTACTGGCGAGACTATGCCCGCGGACGATTTCCTAAAGCTGGCGAGCACGCTGACCATCGAAAAATCGCTCGCTCAATTGACTAAAATGCCATCATGACCACAGAAACCCCGCAAGGCGAGTTGCTGACAGCCTTGCAGCACTATCTACAGGAAACCGATTTCGCTCATCTGACCGCAATCGACCAACCGGATTTGACCGCCTTATTCAGCGATCTAGCCGGTTTGAAAACCGAAGTCAAAGCCGAGTCGCGGCAATTTAAAGCCACGCTGGATAGTTTGAGCGAGGCGGTTTCCACGCTGAAAGCTGACAATCAAGCCCTAGCGGAGGAACTGGCGAAAGCCAACGAACGCCTGCAGCAACAACGCCGGGAGGACGAGCGAGCCCTGCTGCTGGAATGGCTGGATATGTACGACCGGCTCGATGCCGGCTATCGGGCCGTGCGGCAGTATCGGCCGGTCGATGGCTTGTTCCGGCATTCCAAACCACAGGACGTGCGCTTCATCGCCAGCGTCGGCGAAGGCCAGGAAATTACATTGAAGCGCTTGGAACAGATGCTGCAACGCCGGCGGGTGTTTGCCATCGATTGCGTCGGTCAGCCCTTCGACGCGCGGACCATGACGACCCTCGCCATCGGCAACGATCCCGCGCAGGCAAACGCTGTCGTGCTGGAAGAACTGCGCAAGGGCTTTTTAATCGACGATCAAGTGCTGCGCTTGGCGGAAGTCAAGGTCAACAAACTTTAAGCATTCAGGGAACACACATGAACGACATCATCATCGGCATCGATTTAGGGACCACCAACTCGGAAGTCGCCATCGTCGAAAACGGCAAGGTCACCGTGATCGCCGACAGCGGCACAAAAATATTGCCGTCTTTCGTCGGGCTGGACGATAACGGCGAGATTCTGGTCGGCGCCAGCGCCCGCAATCAATACCTGATTTATCCGGAGCGCACCGTCAAGTCGATCAAGCGCCTGATGGGCCAGGATACCCGAGTCACGATGGCCGGTCAGGCTTACACACCGCAGGAAATTTCCGCGATTATCCTGAAACGCTTAAAAAGCATTGCCGAAGCCTATGTCGGCCGGCCGATAGCCAAGGCGGTGATTACCGTGCCGGCCTATTTTTCCGACGCTCAGCGTCAGGCGACCCGCGAAGCCGGCGAAATCGCCGGGCTGGAGGTGGTGCGGATGATTAACGAGCCGACCGCCGCCGCCTTGGTTTACGGTGCCGGCCAGCTCGAAGCCAAGCGCATGCTGGTGTACGACTTGGGCGGCGGCACCTTCGATGTGTCGGTGGTCAACGTGCAGAGCGGCGTGGTCGAGGTGCTGGCCAGCCATGGCGACAATCACCTGGGCGGCGACGATTTCGATCAACTGATCGTCGATCGCATCCTGGCGCATATTCGTCAGCAATTCGGCATCGAAGTCGAGCCGCATGGCAAAGCCATGGCGCGTATCGTGCGGGCGGCGGAACAGGCGAAGTTGGTCTTGTCCGACGAGCCATTCGCGACGATAGAGGAAGAATATTTGCTGGAACGCCAAGGTACGCCGCTGCATTTGACGATGGAATTGGCGCGTGCGGAATACGAAGACCTAATTGCCGACCACATCAACGCCACGCTGGACGCTACCCACATCGCGCTGAAGGGCGCGAAATTGACTGCATCCGACATCGACGAAATCATCCTGGTCGGCGGCTCGACGCGCACGCCGTGCATCCGCGAGCGCCTGTTCGAGGAATTCGGTTTCGAACCGCACGGCGAAGTCGATCCCGATCTGTGCGTGGCGATGGGCGCGGCGATGCAGGCGGCGATGATTAACGGCAAGGACATCGGCACGGTCTTGGTCGACGTAACGCCCTATACCTTCGGCACCTGCGCGGTCGGCTACCTGGACGGCATGCCCTATCCGTATCAATACATCCCCATTGTGCATAAAAACAGCGTGTTGCCGGTGCGCAAGTCCGAAGCTTTCGAAACCTATCACGACAATCAACGCGAAGTGAACGTGCGGATTTTTCAAGGCGAGGACCCGGATGCGTTGAACAACGTCGAAATCGGCGAATTTTTGGTCGAAGGCTTGTTGGACGTGCCGGCCGGCAACATCATCACCTTGACGCTGGACCTGGATTTGAACGGCATCTTGCATGTGTCGGCGCGGGAAAAAGCCTCCGGCAAGGAAAAAGCCATCACGATCAACAACGCGATCTCCCGCTTCGATAGCGGCGAACTGAGCAGCGCCAAACAGCGTATCGACGGCTTGTTCGGCGATTCGACCGGTGGCGAGGCGAATTCGGTTCCGGAAAGCCAGGCCATGGCTGCCGCGCGGCAAGTCATCAAAAAAGCCGAGTCGCTGTTCGAAACAGTCTCTGCCGAAGACAAGGAAGACATGGTGGATCTGATCGAAGCTATCTCGACGTGTCTCGAAAGCGGTGACGAGGTCGGTCTGAAACAGCCGGTCGAGCGCTTGAACGACATCCTCTACTACCTGGAATCGTGATACCGCGCTGCCCGGCTTGCAACGCCCGGCTCGGTGCGGCCACGGCGTGCCCACGTTGCGGTGCGGAGTTGCAGCACATCTTTCGTAGCCAACGCTTGGCCGAGCAGTGGCTGGGTGTCGCATTACAAACTACGCGGGCCGGCCGTTTGGCTATCGCGGTGCCGGCGGTGCTGCGCTCCTTGAGTTTCAAGCAAACGCCGGCAGCCAAGCTGTTGCAAGGCTTTTTGCTGCAACAGCTATATCGGGCGCTGTACGAAAATTTGGGCCGGCAGGATTGGCAAGAAGCGCGTGGCATTCTCAGTCTGTTACAAATGTTGCAAGCTGACAATGAAACCTTGCGCCGATTTGCCGAGATGATTGCCCAGTTGTCGGCGCAAGCGGAATCAAATCATAGTGTTGCTTAGGCTGTTAGCGGATTGCCGCTAAGCTACACATCCCGGCAATTCAAATCCTTTAAGACTTAAATTGGCGACAAGCGCAAGTGCGCTTGGTTATAGTGTCTGAGTCTAACTATCGGGAAATAATCGTGAAAAAACTCCTGCTTACGCTGCTGGCCATCCTGCTGATCATCGAGGAATGGTTGTGGGATTTTCTGTCGGCTTGCGGGCACTATCTGGCGCTACTGCTGAGGCTGGAAAGTGTTGAGCGTTGGTTGGCGCAAACTTCGCCGGCCATGGCCTTGCTGGCATTTACGATTCCGGTATTGATCGTCACTCCGCTGAATCTGGCTGCGCTGTCTTTGATAGTGCATGGCCTGTTGTTGCAAGGTATTTTATTAGAGGTGTTCGCCAAGTTACTCGGTACCTTGCTGGTATCACGGGTGTTTAAATTGACCAAGCCGCAGTTGCTGACCTTCGGGCTTATCGCTTTTGTTTATCACACCGTGATGGGTTGGCTGCAATGGGCGCATGCCAAGATTGTCGATACCGAGATTTACCGTTGGTCGCGGCAGGTAAAAGCGCAGGTTAAGGCGAAAGTGAAAGCGTGGTTGGGCTAAATTCTTGGCGGCTAATCGGGTTTCGGGCTCGTCAGCTTTTGCCGCTGTTTGAACAACACGTAACCGCAGCTGATCAGCGCCGCTATCATCAACATTGCACCGAGTAACTGCGCGAGTTTAGCCAGCGCATGATCCTGGGCCAATAGGCCGGATTCGGTCAGTAAATATTCCCAATCGTGAAAACCGTAAGGGGCGGAATGGCCGAAATTGCCGCCCAGCAAGGGTAACTGTCCGGCGCGGGCGTCGTTGATATACGGAGCAATGTCTAAAAAATTCTCGCCTACCCACCATAAACACAAGCTGGCGCCAAACGGATCACGGGTTTTTAGCAGCAAGGTCAACATGCAAATCGTCGGCATCAAGAGTTGCCCCAATGTGCCGCCCAGCGAGGTGATAAATTGCCCGAACGGCCGGAAAATCACATGGCCGGCTTCGTGAAACGGCAGGTTGACCAGATGCAGAAACGATGCGCCGACCGCGTTGTTCGCCAGGCCCGGCGTAATCAGCAACCAGCTCCACAGCAAAAATCCTGGTAATAATAGGCAGCGGCCCAGAAAAACGGCTTCGTTGTCCCGGTAGGTGTCGTCGCCAAATAGGGTGTCTGCGGGGGCTTCAAGATTAATGACAACTTGTTGATGTTCCGCCGCCGGGGAGTTTGTAACGCCGTGGTATTTGTAATATTTGGCAAAGACGATGCCGCAGTGCGGGCAGGTTTCCTCCGCGGGCGAGACATCCCGATGACACTTTGGGCATGGCTTCATGTTGGGGCTCCAGGCTTGGTGGGGGAAGATGAACGCAGCTTATTGCCCATAAACCTTAGCAGCAAGGCTGGGATTTTTTCTGTTTCGGCAAGGTTTTATTTGTGCGTAAGGTAGCTTGCCGAAGCAGCGAGTTTTTTGAGGTTAATCATGTTGGAACTGACATTTACCAGAGCCGGACCGGCTGATGCCGAGCAATTGGCGGAGTTTATCAATGCGGCGTATCGCGGCGAATCCAGCCGGCAGGGCTGGACCACCGAAGCCGATTTGCTGGATGGCCGGCGCACCGATGCGGCGGATATTCTGGATTTAATCGCCGGTGCGGGGTCTATGATTTTGCAGTGTCTGCGGCAGGGAGATTTGTTAGGTTCGGTGCATTTACAAAAAGTCGATCAACAGGTGCATATCGGCATGTTGGCGGTCGCGCCGGCTATGCAAGGTTTGGGGATTGGCAAGCGTTTGTTGGCGGCGGCGGAAGCAGAGGCCGTGCAAACTTGGGGAGTTAATCATTTGGTGATGGCGGTGATCCCCTGTCGGGCCGAGCTGATGGCGTTTTACGAACGGCGCGGCTATCGGCGTACCGGCATCAGCAAAGCGTTTCCGATAAATCCCGAGATGTGGACGCCAAAAGTGGCGGATTTGTCTTTGGAGTTACTGGAAAAGTGCCTGTAAGCCAGCTTGTTTAAGCGCAGAACTTAGGTCGGTAAACTAATGGTGGCAATCACTTGATTGCCGTTTCCAAGGTATTCCAGTGAGTCGAAACTCAGCATTCGCGACAAGGCTATGCCGCGGCCATGCAGATCGGAGGCGCGTTCCGGGGAGAAGTCCAGGTAAGGAGATGGATCGAAGCCTTTGCCCTGGTCTTTGATGGTAAAGATGGTCTGAGTGGGTGTTCTAACGATTTTAACCTGCACGAATTTGTTTTTATATTCGGGCAAACCCAGTCGGCGCTCGACTTCTTCCCGCCAACAACCTTGACTTACCAATTCGGTTTTTTCTTGATAACTAATGCCCAGATTGCCATGCTCGACGGCGTTGAGCAGCAATTCGGAAAGCCCGGTGGCGACCTTTTCCGGGTTGCATGACAACCCGGTCAGCAGTGCGGTCAAGCCATTGACCTCGCTCAAGGTCCGGAAAGAAAACTCCGCTTTTCTCAATAAACCCAGCGCCACCTTTTTGTTGCTAATCCGGGTTCTCAAAGTCTTGTGGCGGCGGCTGTCTTCCAGCGCTGCCGCTACGAAAGCCAGTAAAATTTTTTCGTCGTAGGGCTTGGTAAGGTAATGGTAAACCCCGGCTTGAATGCCTTCCACGATCGACTCCCGCGATGACTCACCGGTCTGGAAAATAACCGGCAGATCGCTAAAGCGCGGGTCAGCTTTGATCTTGGCCAATAAGGCCATGCCATCCATCTGCGGCATGTTGCGGTCGGTAACCACAATGTCAAAAGGCTTTTCGCTGCTGTTCAACATCTGCCAGGCTTCGAGCCCGTCCTCCGCGGATTGGACTTCGTAACCGGCAGATTGCAGATATGTGCGGAGGATGTCCCGCATCAGTTTCACATCGTCGGCGATGAGGATGCTGGCTTTATAGTCGGAATTGGATTTCAACGCCAAATCTCCTTGAGGCTACGGATAATGCAAACATTTTAGTAGCCTTGGCCTCATAGACAGTCTGCTGTGATAGAAAATAGCGTTTCGAAACAAAGTTTAGCGGGCAATCCCCATTTTGCCCACACAGTGAGTATCGATAATTTATTTTTGCGATTTTTCAAATATATGTTAAACGAATCACAAAAGCATACGGGCAAAAATGCCGCTTGCTTTTGGTGCGGTCGCGATTGTTTGCGGTCTCGGTTGGATTGAAGACGGAAATCGGGGGAAATTATGGTTAACAGATTGTATAGAGTGTTTGCCGGCATCGGCTTTTTGCTGGTTGCCAATGCTGCGATGGCGTTTAACACCTTTGATGACGGCAGCGGTGGGGTGTTGAAGTGGGGCGGGAGCAATACGCCGGGCACACCGGGCGGTACAATAAGTTGGGGCTTTATCCCGGCCGGCACCGCTGGGTCGGCTTATTGCGGCGATGCCTGCCCGGGCACCGCTCAAACCACGCTCAACATCGAAAATTCGCCGGGCACCGGTTACACCCCGGTGTTGCTGACGGATTTACAGGGCGCTATTGAAGCTGCGATGGATAAATGGGCCAGCGTCGCCAACATCAGCTTTGTCGGACCGTTTACAGATTCCGGATTAGCCATCAATAACCCAGCGGCCGGCAACCCGGATATACGCATCGGCGTATTTGCTTTTGCTTCCGGCGGCGGTGCGGTTGGCTATGCGCCACCACCCAACGGCGGCACCGGTAGCGGCGATATAATTTTTGATGCTAACTCTTTTTATGGCTTTCAACCGGGCAAGGATGGCGACACTTTTTTTCCGGGAGGCTCTTCTACCGCACCGAATGACTTCGAAAGTCTGTTGCTGCACGAACTGGGACACGCCTTGGGTTTGGCGCACCCGGCCGCCTTTGACAGTAGTTGCCCGGTGATGGAAGTGAGCGGTTCCTGTTTCGGCAAGATCAATCGTACGTTGGATGCAGACGACATTGCCGGCATTCAATACCTCTACGGCGCGCCTGCTCCGGTTCCATTACCTGCAGCGGTCTGGTCTTTCGGCGCGGCCCTGTTTGGCCTGTCATGGTTGAATCGCAAGCGCGATATAGCCTAGCTTGCGATAACTCTTTTGTATTCTAAGCTGCTTGGTTAGCCTTATCCGAATGTCTTCGATTAAGGCTAACCAGGTTTATTGAAGCCCGCGTTTTTAAGATCTAGCCCTCACGCATGTCTCAGCTGTAGTGAGCATTTTCAATCGGTTGCCACCGACTGCACGGGTTGTATCTTGCTGCAATCTTGGTTGATGAGCCGAGCGACACGGCGTTATGCCCCGGTCTCGGTTTCCTTATCCTCGTCCACCGACATATCGGAAATTTCCTTTAAACGGGCGACGGCTTTGAAATTGACGCTGCCTTCCGGGTACTGGCCTTCCGCATTGATAGTGCCGGCTTCTTGTCCGGTGAGCAGGCTCAAGGCTTCATCGACGCTGGATACGGTGTAAATGGCAAATAGGCCTTGCTCGACGGCATCCACCACTTGCTGTTTCAGCATCAAATTGCGTTTGTTCGATGCCGGAATGATCACGGCTTGTTTGCCGGTCAAACCGCGCGCCGCGCACAGTTCGAAAAAGCCTTCTATTTTCTCGTTGACGCCGCCGATGGCTTGCACTTCGCCGTACTGGTTGATCGAGCCGGTCATGGCAAAGCCTTGTTGAATCGGCGTGCGCGTCAGTGCGGAAATCAGGCAGCACAGCTCGGCCAGCGAGGCGCTATCGCCGTCGATGTGGCCGTAAGACTGCTCCATGGCAATGCTGGCAGAGATGGCCAACGGAAATTGCTGGGCATAGCAATGGCCGAGATAGCCGCTCAAAATCATCACGCCTTTGGAATGGATGGGTTGCCCCAGTTCCACTTCGCGTTCGATATCGACAATGCCTCGGGAGCCCGGATGCACGGTAGCGGTGATCCGCGCCGGCGCGCCGAAGCTGCTGCCGCCGATGTCCATCACGGTCAGGCCGTTAACTTTACCGATGGCTTCACCGTCAGTGTCGATCAGAATGGTGCCTTCC
Organism: Methylomonas sp. TEB; assembly: GCF_047777895.1. Lineage (GTDB taxonomy): Bacteria > Pseudomonadota > Gammaproteobacteria > Methylococcales > Methylomonadaceae > Methylomonas. Next base: position 4,958,797 of record NZ_CP180476.1, on the reverse strand, counting down.
AGCATTTCTTCCAGAATCGCTTCGGCGATGCGGCCGTTGCGTTGTTCTCGCGCTGATAATGCCAGCTCAATTTCGGTTTTATCGATGTTAGCCGCGTTGGTTTGGTCGGCCAGCAGGTTGGCTTCGGCGATGATTTCCAGGCAGCTGTTGACGTGTGCGGACAGGCGTTGTTGATTTTCGGCTAAGCGGCAGCTGTATTCGATCAAGCGCAACAAGGCGCCATCGGTCAAGGCTTTGGCACCGGAGTCGGCGGCGTGGCGTTTTAACAATGTGACAAATTGGCTGACATTGCCCGGGCTGCGCTTGATGTGGTCATCAAAGTCGGCGAGCACCCGGAACATTTCGTTGAATTCGCTATCCAGCTCTTCCAGCAAATAGTAAATGTCGCGCGAGCCGACCAGAATGACTTTGACGTTGAGCGGGATGACGCCTGGTTTCAGCGTAATAGTATTAATGCCCAGTTCGGAGTACGGCGACTCGATTTCGATGCGGCCGGCCTGTAACGCACGTTTCAGGCCTTCCCAGACGAAGGGATAGGTCAAGACTTTTTCCGCATCCAGAATCAGATAACCGCCGTTGGCCCGATGCAAGGAGCCTGGGCAGATGCGCCGGTAGTTGGTCACCAAGGTGCCTTGGTCACTGATATATTCGATGCGGCCGAACAGGTTCTGATAGATCGGATGCGGCTCGTAGATTACCGGCGCGCCGTTGCCGTCGTGTTTGCAATCCACCAGGATGTTGGGCAGGTATTGCTCGATCAAAGCCGCGCGTTTGGCGATGATCTCGCGGCTGTCCTGGCTGCGGCTGGGCATCAGTAGCTCGCCGATGGTATTGCTCAGGCTTTTTTCGATCTCCGCCAGATAAGTAATCACGTCATCGACGTTTTGGTATTTGTCGTTCAGTTCGGCCAGCAGCGGCTCCAACGCTTGCTTGATGGTGTCGTTGTCGAGCTGGCGGGTTTCTTCCACCAGCGTGCGCCGCCATTGCGGCAGTTCCAGCAATACGTCGCCGAGAAATTCTTCCAACTCTTCAGTGTGTTGGTGGAAGGCGTCGCGCTCCGCTTGCGGCAGCAACGTGAATTGATCTTCGTCCAGCGCCTTGTCGTTGCGGATTGGTAGAAAAGTGATGGTGTCGCTGTCACGATACAGCGCCACGCTCATCTCGCGGGCTTTGGCGTCGACCAGATCGATGGCGGCGTTGTAACGCTGGTTAAAGCGGCGCTCTATCGCCGTCTTTTTTTGTTGGTAACTAGGGCTTTCGAAGGCGGCCGGAAAGGTGGCCAGAACGTCATCGATCAGCTTTTCGATGTCCTTGGCAAAACTATGCCCTTCCCCGGACGGTAATTCGATAGCCACCGGCTCGCGCTGATTCTCGAAGTTATCAACGTAGGCATAAGACAGCGGCGATTCTTGCTGTTCGGCATAGGTGCTTAAATAATGGCTGACCATGGACAGGCGGCCGGTGCCGGGGTCGCCCATCACGAAGATGTTGTAGCCCGGCGCCTTCATCGCAATGCCAAAGGCTAGAGCCGATTGGGCGCGATTTTGGCCGAGGATGACGTTGTGTTGTGCGCTTGGCGCGGCGCTGGGCAAGTCAATCGCCAGCTTCAGGGCCGAGACCGGCAATTTCAATTGTTCAAGCATGATGCGGGTTATTTGCTGTTAGGCATCGACAGCATGTGGCTCATGCGTTCGGCTTTGGTTTTCAGATATTCAAGATTGTCTTGATGAATGCGGGTTTCGATGGCGATGCGGTTGTTCACCTGAATCCCCAGCTTGGTCAGTTCGTCGATTTTCAATGGATTATTGGTGATTAGTTCGATGGAGCGCACTTGCAAGCTATTCAAAATCAGCGCGGCGATGTCGTATTGGCGCTCGTCGGCCAGGTGGCCAAGCTTGATGTTGGCATCGACGGTATCCAGGCCTTGGTCCTGCAAATTGTAAGCCTGGAGTTTTTTCAGCAAACCGATGCCGCGGCCTTCCTGGCGTAAATAAATCAAAACGCCGCAGCCGGCGGTGTTAATCAAATCCAGCGCCATATCCAGCTGTTCGCCGCAATCGCAGCGCCGTGAACCCAGCACATCGCCGGTAAAGCACTCGGAATGGATGCGTACCGGCACGTCTTCCTTGCCGGCTACTTCGCCTTTCACAAAGGCGACGTGTTCTTTTTTATCCAGGTTGTTGCTGTAGTAGTGCAGGATGAATTCGCCGTGTTTGGTGGGAATTCGAGTTTGAACTTTGTCTTCTATGCTTGCTTTCACTGCTGTGTGAGTCCTCAATCTGCGGCATTAAGCGGCAATTGCCCGCGACTGCTTAGCGGCAGAAGCGATGTTCATATGCCTGGAGCCTTTCGTAATTGCTGAGTTGGCAACGATTACGAAAGGCTCCAGGCCAGCGTGTTTGGCTTTGCGGCTATAGCGAGTTTTGTCGGCGAAAACCTGCGCTTTGTTGTACTGATGGGCGAATTTCGCCACCGGGTTTTTGCCGGGCTTGTCTTGCAAGTCCTTGTTGGGGTTTTGTTTTCTCATGCTTTTTTCTCCGCAAGCTATTAAAATAACGTTTTATTTGAACATAGATTGCCTGTGAAATTCCAGAAAGACTTTGATGTGATCGTAGTGGGTGGTGGCCATGCCGGTACCGAGGCAGCCTTGGTTGCTGCCCGTTCTGGTGCGCAAACTCTGTTGTTATCGCAAAACATTGAGACCCTAGGGCAGATGAGTTGCAACCCGGCCATCGGCGGGATTGGTAAGGGACATCTGGTCAAGGAGGTGGATGCGCTGGGCGGCATTATGGCGCAGGCCATCGATATAGGCGGCATCCAGTTCCGTATCTTGAATGCCAGCAAAGGCCCGGCGGTACGGGCGACCCGGGCGCAGGCGGACCGGATGCTTTACAAGCAAGCGGTGCGCACAGCGCTGGAAAATCAGCCCAATCTGGCGCTGTTTCAACAAACCGTATCCGATCTGATCGTGCAGGGCGACCGCGTGACCGGTGTCAAAACCCAAATGGGGCTGGAGTTCAACGCCAGAGCGGTGGTGTTGACCGCCGGTACCTTTTTGGCGGGCCGTATCCACATCGGCTTGGAAAATTACAGCGGCGGCCGCGCCGGGGATGCTGCATCGATTGCCTTGGCCGAGCGTTTGCGGGAGCTGCCGTTTCGTATTGGCCGTTTGAAAACCGGTACCCCGGCGCGTATCGACGGCCGCACTATCGATTACAGCAAGTTGCAGGAACAGCACGGCGACACGCCGTTGCCGGTATTTTCGTTCATGGGTAGCCGCGAACAGCACCCACGGCAAATTTGCTGCCATATCACCCGTACCAATCAAGAAACCCACGACATCATTCGCTCCGGTCTGGATCGGTCGCCAATGTATTCCGGCATTATCGAAGGCGTGGGGCCACGTTACTGTCCGTCCATTGAAGATAAGGTAGTGCGTTTTGCCGACCGCGATTCACACCAGATTTTCGTTGAACCGGAAGGTTTGACCACCAACGAAGTCTATCCCAACGGCATTTCCACCAGCCTGCCGTTTGATATTCAGTATCGATTCATCCGGACCATGCTGGGTTTCGAGAATGCGGAAATCGTGCGTCCCGGTTATGCGATCGAGTACGATTTTTTCGATCCGCGCGATTTGAAAACCTCGCTGGAAACCAAGCATATGAACGCACTGTTCTTCGCCGGCCAGATCAATGGCACCACTGGCTACGAAGAAGCTGCTGCCCAAGGCTTGATCGCCGGTTTGAATGCGGCGCGTCTGGCCAAAGGCCTGGAAAGTTGGTGTCCCGGCCGTGACGAAGCCTACATCGGCGTGATGATCGATGATTTGATCACGCGCGGCACCGCCGAGCCGTACCGGATGTTTACCAGTCGCGCCGAATACCGTTTGCAGCTGCGCGAAGACAATGCAGATCTGCGTTTGACCGAACAAGGTCGAGAACTGGGCTTGGTTGACGATGCCCGCTGGCAGCGCTTTGAAGAAAAGCGCGAGGCCATCGCCAATTTGCAAGGCAAGTTGGCTAAAAAATGGATACGCACCGAATCGGATGAAGCCGCGCTGGCCGAGCAATTGTGGGGCAAAAAGCTGTTGAAAGAAGCCAGCCTGATGGAAATGCTGCGCCGGCCGGAAGTGGATGTCGAGAATCTGCTGCGTTTCAGCGATGAAGTCGAAGTCGACGAACAGGTTGCCGAGCAGGTGGCGATTCAAGCCAAGTACGCGGGTTACATCGATAGGCAACAAACCGAAATCAACCGTACTCAACGTTACGAACACTTGAAGTTGCCGGAAAATGTCGATTACAGCCTGGTGTCGGGGTTATCGAATGAAGTCAGCGAAAAATTGAAAAAGCAGCGCCCGGAAACCTTGGGGCAAGCCTCGCGGATTCCCGGCATTACCCCGGCGGCGATTTCATTGTTGTTGGTGCATTTGAAAAAGAAAAGCGCTTGATGGACGTCTGTCGCGAAAAACTGGAGCAAGGCTTAAGGGCCTTGTCGCTGGAGATTGGTGGCGAGCGAATCGACGCGCTGCTCAATTTCGTCAAATTAATCGTCAAGTGGAACAAAGCCTATAACCTAACGGCGGTGCGCGATCCGCTGGAGATGGTCAGTCTACACATTCTGGATAGTTTGGCGATTCTGCCGTATCTTCATGGTTCGCGTGTTGCCGACATCGGTACAGGTGCCGGCTTGCCGGGCATTCCTCTGGCGATTTGCCGGCCGGATTGTCATTTCACCTTAGTTGACTCTAATTCCAAAAAAACCCGCTTCGTTCAGCAGGCCGTACTTGAGTTAAAGCTGAAAAATGTCGAGGTCGTGCATAGCCGAGTTGAACTGCTGGAGCCGGCAGAATTATTTTCCACGGTGCTTTGCCGGGCGTTTGCCAGCATGCCCGACATTCTGCAACTCACCGGGCATTTGTTGGCGGAGGATGGTGTGCTGCTGGCGATGAAAGGTCAGCAGCCCGAGCAAGAGCTGATAGACTTGGCCGCAACATACAGCGTGATTTCGCTGACGGTGCCCGGCATAGACGCCGAACGCTGCCTGATTCGACTGGAGAAACCCAAGTATGGCTAAGATTATCGCGATTACCAACCAAAAAGGCGGCGTCGGCAAAACCACCACTAGCGTCAATCTGGCGGCGGCTTTGGCGGCAACCAATCGCAAGGTGTTGTTAATCGATCTGGACCCGCAAGGCAATGCGGCGATGGGTTGTGGCGTGAATAAGGAAGAAATCGAATATTCCAGCTGCGAGCTGTTGCTGGAAGAAGTGCCGGTTTCCGAGATTGTCGTGAAAAACAAGCAACTGGGGTTTGATTTGATCCCCGGCAATGCTGATTTAACCGCTGCCGAAGTGCAATTGATGAGCGCACAGCATCGTGAACGGCGCCTGGCAGACGCTTTATTGGCTATAAAAGATCAGTACGACTACATCTTGATCGACTGTCCTCCGTCCCTAAATATGCTGACCCTAAACGCGATGGTCGCCGCCAACAGTGTGTTGATTCCGATGCAGTGCGAATATTATTCGCTGGAAGGTCTGTCGTCATTAATGTCGACCTTACGCAGTATCCGCGATAGTGTGAATCCCGGTTTGTATCTGGAAGGCATATTGCGAACCATGGTGGATAGCCGTAGCCGCTTGGGTAAGGATGTTTCCGACCAGTTAATCGAATATTTCGGTGACAAAGTCTTTAGGACTACTATCCCCAGAAACATTCGTCTGGCTGAGGCACCTAGCCATGGCGTGCCGGTGTTGGCTTACGATAAAGCTTCACGCGGCGCGATGGCATACATCGCGTTGGCGGGTGAAATGATCAGAAAAGAAAAAGCGGCAAAAAAATGATGCAAAAAAAACGCGGTTTAGGGCGAGGTTTGAGCGAGTTGCTGGGCGACGTGAGCGCGCCGGTGCCGGAAAAATCTCAAGACACGCAAAGTTTGCCTATCGAGTTTTTACAGCGCGGCAAGTATCAGCCGCGCAAGGATATGGATCCGGAGAAGCTGAAGGAGTTATCCGATTCGATTGCTGCGCAAGGCATTATCCAGCCCATTATCGTCCGCAAAATAGATAGCGAAAAATACGAAATCATCGCCGGCGAACGCCGTTGGCGGGCGGCGCAATTGGCCGAGTTACAGGACGTGCCGGTATTAATCAAGGATTTGGATGATCGTTCGGTGATGGCAATCGCCTTGATCGAGAACATTCAGCGCGAGGATTTGAATGCGCTGGAAGAAGCCGAGGCTTTGCACCGCTTGCAGGACGAATTCGAACTCACCCATCAGCAGATCGCTACTGCGGTAGGCAAGTCGCGCACTACGGTCACTAACTTATTACGCTTGCTGGAACTGGCTGGCGAAGTGAAAGGCATGTTGGGCAAGGGTTTGCTGGAAATGGGACATGCCCGCGCCTTGCTGGGGTTGGACGAAGCCAAGCAAGTGGAAATTGCCAACAAAGCTGTGAAACAAGGCTTGACCGTCAGAGCGGTAGAAAAGCTGGTGCGCGAACAGCATGAAGATAAGCCTGCGGTAGTAAAAAAAATAGATCCGGATACCTTGCGTTTGCAACGCGATCTGAGCGAACGAACCGGTGCCAAGGTGGAAATCAATCATCAGAGCAGCGGCAAAGGTAAATTGATTTTTACTTACACCAGTTTGGAAGAGCTGGAAGGCATCATAAAGAAAATCAATTGAGTGCTTCGGGGCTGGCAAATGTCGTATTTCGGTCATGGTTCGGTGCTTTGTCGGATTTGCTACAATGCCGTTTTGGGTAACATTGCAGAAAATCAATATGTTACGAAATGGCATGCGTATTGCTGTAAGCGTTGGGATTGAGCGTTTAGAATACGTCTGTAGCGGCTAGGTGTGGACAGTGGGCTCGTTGGGATAGTCTTGCCAAATCAACAAGGTGGCGACGCTGATTGCTTCTTGCTGAACGTGCTTACCTTGCTTTAGACGTGCTGGCTGGATATAATCGCCCAGCTCAAGACGAAAGGGGAAGTACATGACAGCTAGAAATGATTTTTCTACTGTCAGAAAAGTAGTTTTTGGACAAGTCCTGATGGCTGCATTAGTGGCGTCGGGATTTTTATTGATAGGCGGTTGGAAAAGTGCAGTGTCTCCATTATTCGGAGGGTTTGTGGCTTTACTGCCCAATCTGTATTTTGCCTACAAAATCTATCTGGCCAAGGATTTGGGTGCGCAGGGCATCGTTAATGCATTTTATGCAGGCGAAACGATTAAGTTGATTTTGACGGTAGCCCTGTTTTCTATCGTTTTACAGATTCCCTCTGTTGATTTCTTAACACTGATGGTGGGTTACATCGCAGTGTTGTCGGTTTTTTGGTTTGCGCTGTTTTTGTGGCGTGATTAGTTTTTTAGCGAGGACAAATGAGTACTGAAGGTGGCGCAACCGGTTATATAGTCCATCACTTAACACCGTTATCGGTGGGTGAGGGATTTTGGACATTGCATCTGGATACCTTGTTTTTCTCCGCGTTTTTGGGCGGATTGTTCATTCTGTTTTTCAAAACGGTAGCGGAAAGAGCGACATCCGGCGTGCCTGGATTGGCGCAAAATATTGCGGAGACCTTGGTCGAATTCGTTGATACGCAAGTTAAGGACAGTTTTCACGGCCGCAGTCCTTTGATTGCGCCGCTGTCGTTGACGATTTTTTGCTGGGTGTTCATGTGGAATGCCATGGACATGTTGCCGGTGGATTTGTTGCCGATGATAGGCAGCTTGATGGGCATGGAATACATGCGTGTGGTACCAAGTACCGACTTGAACGGTACCTTTGCCTTGTCTATCAGCGTATTTTTCCTGATCTTCTTTTACAGCATCAAGGTTAAAGGCCTGATGGGGTTTGCCAAGGAAATGACTTGCACACCTTTCGGCCCGAAAATGATGCCGTTCAATCTGCTGCTGAAAACAGTTGAAGAATTGGCGAAACCTATCTCGCTGGGCCTGCGGTTATTCGGTAACTTATATGCCGGTGAGCTGGTATTTATCCTGATCGCTTTGCTGCCACCTATCGTTCAGCCATTGCTGGGTTTTCCTTGGGCGGTATTTCACATCCTGGTTATTACCCTGCAAGCCTTCATATTCATGGTGTTAACCATTGTGTATTTGAGCTTGGCGCACGAAGATCATTAATAGTTTTATTTTCAACTTTCATATCAATATTTAGGAGACACTATGGAACTCGCATCATTAATTGCCAACGTACAAGGCTTCACTGTTATCGCAGTTGGCATCATTTTGGGCTTGGGCGCAATCGGTACTGCTATCGGCTTCGGTCTGCTGGGCGGTAAATTCCTGGAAGGCGCGGCTCGTCAACCTGAGTTGGTTCCAATGTTGCAGGTCAAAATGTTCATCATCGCCGGTTTGCTTGACGCGGTAACCATGATCGGTGTTGGTCTGGCGTTGATGTTGACTTTCGCAAACCCATTCCTTTCAGCCGTTCAATCCGTCGCAGGTTAATTAAGCACTTATCGGTGAGGTGCGATCGGTCAGTGCCTTTCGCAGTACCGATAGAATGACAACGGCATTACGAGGAAAGCATCAATGAGCATCAATGCTACCCTGATCGGGCAGATGATAACTTTCACACTTCTGGTTTGGTTTACCATGAAGTATGTCTGGCCACCGATCATTGCCGCTCTGGAAGAGCGCAAAACCAAAATTTCCGAAGGTTTGGCCGCGGCCGAGAAGGGCCAGGAAGAGATTAAATTGGCCGAGAAAAAAGCCAAGAGCCTGCTGAAGGAAGCAAAAGAACAATCGGCGGAAATCGTCAGTGCAGCGCAAAAACGCGCCAATCAGCTGGTTGAAGAGTCGAAAGATCAAGCCAAAAAAGAAGGCGAGCGTTTGCTTGAAGCAGCAAAAGCCCAGATAGAGCAGGAAATGCTGCAAGCCAAAGAGAGCTTGCGCAAGGAAGTATCCTCACTGGCTTTGCGTGCCGCTGAACAGATTTTGAAAGAAGAAATCGACAAAGCCAAGCATCAAGACATTCTCAGCAAAGCAGCGGATCAATTGGGTTAAGCAATGGCTGAGTTATCGACATTAGCAAGACCTTACGCGGAAGCAGCTTTCAAGCGTGCCAAGAAAACGGGGTCGTCCAAGCAATGGTCAGATTCGTTGACGTTTTTGTCCTTGGTCATCCAGGATGAGGCATTAGCTGCCATTGTCAAAAATCCTCGGGTTGGCAAACAGCATACAGCACAATTGATTCTGGATATTTGCCAGGATCAAATACATGACGAAGCCAAGAATCTTCTGAAAGTGTTGATAGAAAATGACAAGCTGCCCCTACTGCCGCAAATTTCGGTGATGTTCGAGCAGTACAAAGCGGACGATGAAGGCTACGCCAATGTGGATTTATACAGCGCGTATTCTCTGACAAAAGCCGAGCAAGGCAAGTATGTAGCCATGCTGGAAAAGCTTTTGAATAAAAAGGTCAATGCATCCGTTTCTGTCGATAAATCGTTAATTGGGGGCATCCTCGCTAAAGCGGGCGACAAAGTCATCGACGGTTCTATCAAAGGCCAGCTTCATCAATTAGCTAAAAGACTTTAAGAGTTAGAGCGGGAAAATAAAATGCAATTAAATCCATCAGAAATAAGTGATCTGATCAAAAAGAAGATCGAGAACTTCGACGCCCATATTGAGGCACATACCGAAGGCACCGTAGTCAGTGTCACCGACGGTATTGTTCGGGTTCACGGTCTGTCGGAAGCAATGCAAGGCGAAATGCTGGAATTTCCTGGCGGCTCTTACGGCATGGCTTTGAACCTGGAAAGAGACTCGGTCGGTGTGGTAATGCTCGGTGCTTACCAACATATCACCGAAGGCGATACCGTTAAATGTACCGGTAGAATTCTGGAAGTGCCGGTTGGTGAAGCCTTGCTGGGCCGCGTGGTCGATGCCTTGGGTAACCCAATTGACGGCAAAGGCGCTATCGAAACCAAATTAAGCTCGCCTATCGAAAAAATTGCTCCAGGCGTTATCGCCCGACAATCGGTAGATCAACCGGTGCAAATCGGTTTGAAAGCGATTGACTCGATGATTCCCGTTGGTCGCGGTCAACGTGAGTTGATCATCGGTGACAGACAAACCGGTAAAACCGCCATTGCGATTGATGCGATCATCAATCAAAAAGGCACCGGCATCAAATGTATTTATGTGGCTATCGGTCAGAAGCGTTCTTCTATTGCCAACGTGGTTCGCAAACTGGAAGAACACGGCGCGATGGAGCACACTATCATCGTGGTGGCTTCGGCTTCTGAATCGGCAGCGCTGCAATTTATTGCACCCTACACCGGTTGCTCAATGGGCGAATATTTCCGCGACATTGGTGAAGATGCGCTGATCATTTATGACGATTTGACCAAGCAAGCTTGGGCGTATCGCCAAATTTCCTTGCTGTTGCGTCGTCCGCCAGGTCGTGAAGCCTACCCTGGTGACGTGTTTTACATCCACTCACGTTTGCTGGAACGCGCTGCGCGTATTAACGCGGTTGAAGTCGAAAAACTGACCAACGGAAAAGTAAAAGGCAAAACCGGTTCATTAACTGCATTGCCGATTATCGAAACCCAAGGCGGCGACGTATCGGCTTTCGTACCGACCAACGTAATCTCCATCACCGACGGCCAGATCTTCCTGGAAACCGGTCTGTTCAATTCGGGTATTCGTCCTGCGGTTAACGCCGGTCTGTCAGTATCTCGGGTTGGCGGCGCGGCACAAACCAAGATCATCAAAAAGCTGGGCGGCGGTATTCGTCTGGATTTGGCGCAGTTTCGCGAATTGGCGGCTTTTGCGCAGTTCGCTTCCGATTTGGACGAAAGTACACGCAAGCAAATCGAACGCGGCCAACGGGTTACCGAGCTGATGAAACAAAATCAATACGCGCCGATGTCGGTTGCGGACATGAGTGTTTCCTTGTACGCGGCAAATGCTGGATTCCTGGACAGCCTGGAAGTTAAAAAGGTCCGCGATTTCGAAGCGGCTTTGCTGGACTTCATGCACGCCGACGAATCTGCTTTGATGGCTAAAATCAACGAGAAAGGCGACTATAACGACGAGATTCAAAAAGGCATTCACAGTGCCATTGAACGTTTCGTCAAGACCGGTAGCTGGTAAAGGGTCCGCACATGGCTGTTGGCAAAGAGATACGTACCAAGATCGCGAGTATTAAGAATACTCAGAAGATTACTCGGGCCATGGAAATGGTGGCAGCGAGCAAGATGCGTAAAACCAAAGACAGAATGCAGGCCACCCGGCCTTACGCGAAGAAGATAGGCCAGATAATCAAACATCTGGCTTATGCCAATCCCGAATACAAGCATCCTTTTTTGATCGAACGCGAAGTGAAGCGCATCGGCATCATCGTAGTGAGCTCCGATAGAGGTTTGTGCGGTGGTCTGAATGCCAACTTGTTTCGAAAAGTTTTAGGCGAAATGCAGCAATGGCAAAGCCGCCAGATCGAAGTAGACGTCTGCACCATCGGTAGCAAAGCGGCCGGTTTTTTCAGCATGATCAAAGCTAACCTGATCGGACAAGTCTCGAAATTGGGCGATACGCCACATCAGAGCGAAATTATTGGCACGATCAAAATCATGCTGGATGCGTTCGCCGCCGGTGAAATTGACGAGTTATTTTTGATTAGTAATGACTTTGTGAACACCATGACACAAAAACCGGTTGTGCAGAAATTGTTGCCGGTTGCCGTGGGTGATTTGGGCGACGAGTCCAAAGGCCGCTGGGATTACTTATACGAACCTGATGCTAAAGAAGTATTGGACAGTTTATTGATCCGATATGTGGAATCCGCGGTTTTCCAAGGTTTAGTGGAAAACAACGCCTGCGAGCAGGCTGCCCGAATGGTGGCAATGAAAAGCGCATCCGATAACGCCGGGAATATCATTAAAGAATTGCAACTGGTTTATAACAAAGCCAGACAGGCGGCAATTACGCAAGAGATTTCCGAAATCGTGGCCGGCGCTGCCGCTGTTTAGTGCATCAAGACAAGTTTAGAGATTTTAAAAGAGGACGACATAATGAGTTTGGGTAAAATCGTTCAGATCATCGGTGCGGTCGTAGACGTGGAGTTTCCACGCGATAACCTGCCGAAAGTATATGATGCGTTAAATGTTAAAGGCGGTCTGGTTTTGGAAGTTCAGCAGCAATTGGGCGACGGCGTAGTCCGGACCATTGCGATGGGTTCCACCGATGGTTTGAGCCGCGGTGTTGAAGTCAGCAACTCTGGCGAAGCGATCAAGGTACCGGTCGGTCAAGCAACTCTGGGACGCATCATGAATGTTCTCGGTGAGGCGATCGATGAAAAAGGGCCTATCGGTGAGAAAGAGAAGTGGACTATCCACCGTGATGCCCCTTCTTACGACGAACAAGCGCCAGCCAACGAATTGTTGGAAACCGGTATCAAAGTTATCGACTTGGTCTGCCCGTTCGCAAAAGGCGGTAAAGTCGGTCTGTTCGGTGGCGCCGGCGTAGGTAAAACCGTTAACATGATGGAACTGATCCGTAACATCGCGATCGAGCACAGCGGTTTCTCGGTATTTGCCGGTGTAGGTGAACGTACTCGTGAAGGTAATGACTTCTATCACGAGATGACCGACTCCAACGTTATCGACAAAGTATCACTGGTTTACGGTCAAATGAATGAGCCACCTGGCAACCGTTTGCGCGTCGCGCTGACCGGTTTGACCATGGCGGAGTTTTTCCGCGACGAAGGTCGTGACGTACTGTTCTTCGTTGACAACATTTATCGTTACACTTTGGCGGGTACCGAAGTATCGGCGCTGCTGGGCCGTATGCCTTCCGCGGTAGGTTATCAGCCTACACTGGCTGAAGAGATGGGTGTACTGCAGGAGCGGATTACCTCCACCAAAACCGGTTCTATCACTTCTATCCAAGCGGTATACGTACCAGCGGACGACTTGACCGACCCGTCGCCTGCTACTACCTTCGCTCACTTGGACGCGACCGTGGTATTGTCGCGCCAAATCGCCGAGTTGGGTATTTATCCGGCTATTGATCCGCTGGATTCCAGCAGCCGTCAGCTTGATCCTTTGGTTATCGGTCAGGAACATTACGAAGTTGCCCGTTCGGTACAAGGTATTTTGCAACGCTACAAAGAACTGCGCGATATTATCGCCATCTTGGGTATGGACGAATTGTCGGAAGACGACAAACTGACCGTATCCAGAGCGCGTAAAATCCAACGTTTCTTGTCTCAGCCGTTCTTCGTTGCCGAAGTTTTCACCGGTTCTCCAGGTAAATACGTGTCCCTGAAAGATACCATTGCCGGTTTCAAAGGCATTATCAGCGGCGAATACGACAGTCTTCCCGAGCAAGCTTTCTACATGGTCGGCACAATCGACGAAGCCATTGAAAAAGCCAAAGGCATGTAAACCACCTCATAGGAGAGTTTTAACATGGCAATGACAATTCATGTGGACATCGTCAGTGCGGAGCAGGAAATCTTTTCCGGCTTGGCTGAAATGGTCTTTGCACCGGCGGAAATGGGCGATGTCGGTATCGCGCCGCGCCATGCGCCGTTAATCACCAAGCTGAAACCCGGTGAAGTTCGGGTTAAGCTGAGCGATAAAGACTATCAAGCGTTTTACGTGTCCGGTGGCTTTCTGGAAGTGCAGCCGCATTTGGTAACCGTTTTGGCGGATACCGCGATCAGAGCAAAGGACATCGACGAAGCGGCGGCGCTACAAGCCAAAGCCAGAGCGGAAGAAATGCTCAGCGATAAATCGGGTAAATACGATTACGCGATTGCGCAAGCCGAATTGGCGCAAGCTGTAAACCAATTAAGAACCTTGGAAAGATTAAGAAAACGTGGTGCGTAAACCATTTATCGCGTAAAAATATAAGCCCGATGACGCAACGTTATCGGGCTTTTTTTGTTTTAAGGAATAGCAATGTCGATTAAAACCATCATCTTGGCGGCCGGCCAAGGCACCAGAATGCGTTCGTCGCGGCCTAAAGTACTGCATGAAATTGCCAATAAAGCGTTGTTGCAGCATGTCTACGAAACAAGTCTTTCGCTGGAAAATAATCAGATTTTTATCATCTACGGCCACGGCGGCGAGACTGTCAAACAAGCTTTGAGTAGCTTGGACGCTACCTGGATAGAGCAAAAACAGCAACTAGGCACCGGGCACGCGGTACAGCAAGCCATTCACCACGTCGACGATCCGGACACCGTATTGATTCTATACGGCGATGTACCTTTATTAAAGGCCAAAACCATCCAAACCTTATTGCACAAGGTCAGCTTGACGTCCTTGGCATTGCTGACGGTCAACCTGGACGACCCCACCGGCTACGGCCGCATAGTCCGCGATAAAGATCATGCTGTTGTCAAAATAGTCGAGCAAAAAGACGCCAACGAAGTGGAATTGCAAATCAGCGAAGGCAATACCGGTATCCTGGCCTGCAAAGGCAGCCAGTTGAAGCAATGGTTGTCCAGGCTGAGCAATAACAACGCGCAAAATGAATACTATTTGACCGATATTATCGAAATGGCCGTGGAAGATGGCCTTACCGTTGAAACCACTCAAGCCGGCAGCCAGGAAGAAGTGCTGGGTGTAAATAATCGCAGCCAATTGGCGCATCTAGAGCGCGTGTATCAAGCGGAACAGGCGCAAGCATTGATGGAAAAAGGTGTTACCCTGCGGGATCCGGCCCGCGTGGATGTGCGGGGCAGCTTCGCCGAACTGGGTCAGGATATTGATGTGGACATCAACGTGATTTTCGAAGGCGTTAATCGCATCGGCTCCAATGTAAAAATCGGTCCCAATTGTCTGATTAAAAACGCCAGCATCGCCAACGATGTTGAAATTCTGGCTAACAGCGTAATCGAGGACGCCTCGGTCGGCGCCAGCAGCCGCATCGGTCCGTTCGCCCGGCTGCGGCCGCAAACCGAACTGGCCGATCATGTGCATATCGGCAATTTCGTAGAAATCAAAAAATCCACTGTCGCTACCGGCAGCAAAATTAACCATTTAAGCTATATTGGCGATAGCGAAGTGGGTAGCAAGGTCAATATCGGCGCCGGCACCATTACTTGCAATTACGACGGCGTGAATAAATTTAAAACCATCATCGAAGACGGCGCGTTTATCGGCTCCGATACCCAATTGGTGGCACCGGTAACGGTCGGAAAAAACGCGACAATCGGCGCCGGTTCGACCATTACCCGAGATACACCGGAAAATCAATTAACCCTTAGCCGGAGTAAGCAGCTTAGCGTGCCTAGCTGGCAACGTCCGGTCAAACTGGCGGAGATTGTTCCCGACAATTCTCCGCACTCGTTAGCTCCTAGTCAGTCGGAGAAATAGTATGTGTGGGATAGTCGCGGGCGTTGCCCAACGCAATGTGGTACCGATATTGATAGAGGGTTTGAAGCGTCTGGAATACCGGGGCTACGATTCTGCCGGCTTGGCCGTCGTCAATAGCGGAGAAATATTCCGCAAGCGCGAGTTGGGTAAGGTTAAAGGGTTGGAAGCGTTGATTTCCGCCGACCCAATCGAAGGCCGCATCGGCATCGCCCATACCCGCTGGGCTACTCACGGCAAGCCCAGCACCCGCAATGCCCACCCCCACGTCAGCAAAGACCGCGTCGCCGTGGTGCATAACGGCATTATCGAAAACCACGATCATTTGCGCACCGCGCTGCAGGAAAACGGCTACGTCTTCACCTCGGAGACAGACACCGAAGTCATCGTGCACAAGGTTGCTGAAGAACTGAAAGACGCCGACAGCCTGCTCGACGCCGTCACCAAAACCGTCAAAAGCCTGCGCGGTGCTTATGCCTTGGGCGTCATCGACAGCGAACAACCGGATTTATTGGTTGCCTGCCGTAAAGGCAGCCCGTTGGTAATCGGCATCGGCATCGGCGAATATTTCATCGCCTCCGACATTGCCGCCTTGCTGCCGGTTACCCAGCGCTTCATCTTCCTGGAAGACGGCGATGTGGCCGAATTGACCATCAACGGTGTCACCATTTTCGACGAAGCCGGCCGCCGCGTGGTCCGCCCGGTCATCGAAAGCCAACTAAAAGCAGACTCGGTCGACAAAGGCAAATACCGCCACTACATGCTCAAGGAAATCTACGAGCAAGCCTGGGCGGTTTCCGAAACGCTGGAAGGCCGCTTCATCGACAACCGCCTGCAAGACAACGCCTTTGCCCACAACGCCGGCGAGGTGTTCGACCAGATCAAATCGGTGCTAATCTTGGCGTGCGGTACCAGTTACCACGCCGGACTGGTCGCCCGCTACTGGTTCGAAAAATACGCCCGCGTGCCCTGCTCGATCGAAATTGCCAGCGAATTTCGCTATCGCAACCCGGTGGTCGCGCCGGATACCTTGGTCGTGACCATTTCCCAGTCCGGCGAAACCGCCGACACGCTGGCCGCATTGCAGGAAGCCAAAAAGCTCGGCGTCAAACACTCGTTGGTGATCTGTAACGCGCCGGAAAGCTCGCTGGTGCGCGAATCCGATCTGGTATTGATGACCCGCGCCGGCCCGGAAATCGGCGTTGCTTCGACCAAGGCCTTCACCACCCAGTTGGTGGCCTTGTTGATGCTGATCATTGCAGTCGGCCGCCGCTTCGAGCTAAGCGCCGACCAGGAGGAACACATCGTCTCGCAACTGTTCGCCCTGCCCGGCAACATCGAAAAAGTGCTGAAGCTGGACAATGCCATCGAACTGTTGTCGCAGCGCTTCGCCGACAAGCACAACGCGCTGTTCCTCGGCCGTGGTACCCATTACCCGATCGCGATGGAAGGCGCGTTGAAGCTTAAGGAGATTTCCTATATTCACGCCGAAGCCTATCCGGCCGGCGAATTGAAACACGGCCCGTTGGCCCTGATCGACGCCGAAATGCCGGTGGTCACGGTGGCGCCCAACAACAATCTGCTGGAAAAGCTGAAATCCAATATCCAGGAAGTCAGCGCCCGCGGCGGACAGTTGATCGTGTTCATGGACGAGGACTTGGCCGAAAGCGATGCCGCCGACGAGAACGTGCAAATCGTCAAAATGCCCAGCGTCGCCAACGCTATCTCGCCGATTATCTACACCATCCCGCTACAACTGTTGTCCTACCACGTCGCCGTGCTGAAAGGTACCGATGTCGACCAACCACGGAACCTCGCAAAATCGGTTACGGTGGAATAGCGGCTGAATTGGCGGAACGGATTCCGAGGGATTAAGGTTGGAATTTGAGGGTTTGTCGGGCTTGGGTTCGGCAAGCCCTTTTTTGTTGGCTGTGATCGGCTCGTTTTTGTTTGGAATTACGTGATGATGGGATGATAGATCGGTCCGAAGCTCAATTCAACACTTCCTTTTGGAATGGCAGAAATGAACTTGGAGCGCCCTTCCAGAAAAGTGGGGCTATCTTTGATTACAATACCTGCATCGGAAATTCCTAAAATCTTTCTCATTCTTTCGAGAAAGACCTCTTTTTGTATATTTATACAAATGTCCAGATGCTATACTTGTCGCTCGCAATCTTCCCTAATGTATTAGTTGTAGCTAAAAATAAATTAACTGGAGAGAAATCATGAGAACAGGTACTGCATCATATCCTGCGTTACGTCAGGCTAATCAGTTAGCCTACAGTCAGCTTGCTATGTTTAGGGACGCTATTAAAAGTAGTAACGGAATCAAGCCAGAAGCTACTAAGCAAGCGAAAGCAAAGGTTTGCGCCAAATAACAGACATCATGGTTATTGATTTAGTAATAACCGGCGTGTGTTATTTAGGTTTCTTGCAAGGCGCTTGATGCTGGCTCATATTAAATTAATTTTTATTCAGAAAGGCCAATCATATGTTTGGCCTTTTTTATTTCTTTGAAGTTATGATTCAACTTTATAAAGACTCAGATTATCAACGCGAAGTAATAGAAAACTCAGAAGAAAATCATAAGGTTGCTTATAGGTCTGATTTTCGGCACGACTATGCGCGGTTAATTCACAGTCCAGCTTTCCGACGTTTGCAAGGCAAAACTCAGTTATTTCCAGGGCATGAGTCTGATTTTTTTCGCAATAGACTTACTCACTCGCTTGAAGTAGCGCAAATCGCAAAGACGATTGCCAATAAACTTAACACCGAGCATGAATATTTCAAAGAGAACAATATTGATACAGATTTGGTTGAATTCGCTGGTCTCGCTCACGATTTAGGTCACCCACCATTTGGTCATAATGGTGAAAAAGCACTTGATGACTGCATGAAATCGCATGGAGGATTTGAGGGTAACGCGCAAACATTACATATACTCGCTAAACTGGAGAAAAAAAGAACCAAAAGCGGTTCTAATGAATTAATTGACAAAGAAGGGATTGATCAAAGGCTCGGATTACATCTCACATATCGATCACTGGCATCTATACTTAAATATGATAAGAAAATTCCTTTGCGTAGAAATAAAGCATCTGAACTTGTAAAGGGTTACTATTGCTCCGATGCCGATCTGGTTGGAAGGATTCGAAACGCCGTTTCCCCCGGTATTGGAAAGAGTGATTTCAAATGTGTCGAATGTTACATAATGGACATAGCAGATGATATTGCCTATTCTACATATGATCTTGAAGACGGATTAAAAGGCGGTTTTATTAGTCCTTTAAGTATATTGTCCGATGTAATTACTAATCCTGAATTATATGATCGTGTTTTAACTAAGGTAAAGAAGAGTGTTCAAATTACGACTGAAGAAATATATTCAGAACTTAATTATTTATTTGGAGATCTACTACATCCTAAAATCGAAGAAGAATCAAGTGAAGAAGTTCTTAGAGCCTACTTGGCGTCATCTTTTCTCAATGATAATGGTTATATAAGAACATCATACACATCTGGACTTGTTAATGAGTTTGTTGAGGGTATAGAGATTGATTTCAATGATAAAGCTCCATGTCTTACTAGTGTTAAGCTTAATGATGAGATAAGAAGAACAGTTGAAGTATTAAAACACCTTAACTTTGAAATTGTAATTATGTCTTCAAGACTGAAGGTTGTTGAATATAGGGGCTATGAAATTGTAAAAACAATTTTTGAAGCCATCGATTCTGATGATGGTCACTTACTATTACCACCTGATTACCGCTTGGCATATATGCGCTTAAAGAATACTGATGAACAAAAACGATTAATCTGTGATTTTGTAGCAGGAATGACAGATAAATACGCTATAGAATTCTACTCAAGAATAAAGGGTGGTGGGCAAACTATATTTAAACCTTTTTAGCATAAATGGTTGCTATTAAAGTTTATGTAGATATTAAACTAATATTACTGATAGGCAGGGCCGCAGGATGTGCTGAACAGCATGAAGCGCATCGTTCGCGATTGGTGAGGTTCGTAAACTCGCCGCACGCTGCGCCTGTTTTCGGCTAGGCAATTACCATTGGAACTATTGTATTCGTCCGGTGGTTTTGGCCGCTTCGCTTCATCCAGGCTAGTAAATTGACCAAATCAAAAACGCCCATTTCTAACATATAAAATCACTCCTTTTTAGAAAAATAGCCTACGCTTTTTCTCTGCGGACTGGCGCTGCCGGTTCGCGTATACGGCAACTTTGCAGGAGATTGAGATGAGTCAGAATTTGTTATCTTTAACGTTCACAGACGCCGCGCTGGCTGAGATCGACGCGGCTTTGAATACCTTGGAAACCCATTTCGCCGGCTTCGTATCGCTATCGCCCGACCAGCGCCGCAATATTTTGAAGATGGGCGATAAGACCGAAGCGTTCTGCCGGCAGACTATGCTGCTGGCGGCTCAAAATGCTCAGGCGATTCCGCCCAATCTGAACATGCCTGAGGCGCAAGCCGACATGACCAGTCTGGATCAACTCCGGCCGCGCTTGCATCGGCTGCGGGATTTGCAGGCGCGCGGCGACGATACCGACATGGCGCTGGGCAGCGACATTTATAGCTTTTGCCTGGACGCCTACGCTTCTTTAAAAATCGCCGGCAAAGGCGCGGCCTTGGAAACGCTGCGGCAAGCGATGGCGGTGCGATTCAATCGTGGCGCCAAGAACAAAGTGGAACCAGCCGCCGGCTAAGTTTGACGGCGGCGTTTGCAACCGGCCGCGGGGGACGGCCGACCTCTACGCTATACCGCTGAGCTTCAACGCTACTCACGCCAGGCTTTTTGCCCTCCCTCATGCCTTTTAGCCTTAAGCGCCGAGCAATGTGGAATGCCGGCAAGCCAAAATGCCATGCTCGCAAGGCGAATAGCTGCAATCGCAAACTGGCCTAAGTAAGTGCACAAGCTAAAACAGTTCTCGTCCATAGCAAATCCCTTTAATTGCCAGCCAATATAGCTTTGCGCGCGAGGCAAAAAGCTATTCGGCTACCCCAACTTGGTTCAAACTCAAACCTACTCAACCTTGCGCGCCAGCCATTTAGCCGTTCGTGCAAGGCAAATTGCTTCAATCGCAAACCTGCCCGGGCAAGCGCGCAAGCAGAAATAGTTTTCGCCGATAGCAAATCGCTTTAACCGCAAGCCACGACAACGTTGCGGGCTAGGTAAAAGGCGATTCGGTTAAGCCAAATGGGTGTAACCCCAAGCCTGAAAGCCTCGCGTGCAGGCTAATAAGCGATTCGCGTAAGCCTTGTGGCTTTGCCCTTAAGCATGTGGAGGTGGCCCGTCAAGTGCTTGTTTCGTCAGGCGGATTGTGGCTGGTCTAACGGGTTCAAAATCCGCCTGGCGTTGTATCGGCAGCTTGCTGGGGGTGATCAGAACAGGCTTAAGCCGCGGGTTCTAGGCGCTCCAGTAGCTGCACTATTTGCAGATTGACTTCGCGTAATTGGCTGAAATCTGCGCTGTCGCCGTTTCTGCCGTCCAGCCGATGACGTTGGAGTTGTTCCGCTAGGATTTGTTGCCGGGCTTGGGCCCGCTCCAGTTGTTCCAGTAAACGCGCATCAATGCCGCGTTCGTGTTTGAGCCGTTCCAGCCATCTACCCAGATGCGATTTTTTCGAGATCAGGATAGGCCAGCGCGGACTGCTGCCGGTTGGGGGATGCAGACATTGTTCCAGACGGCGCAACCAATACTGCTGCTGAAGTTTCAGTAATTCCAATTGGTTTTGCCAATTAGTCAGGGAAAGTCTGGCGCAATCGGTCCAGGCCTGAGGGTTGCGATAGCTGTTGACCCAAGCCAACACCGCGTCGGCCGGCATGGCTTCGGCGATCGCACTGCCTTGGGCGATGCTGCAGCCCAAATCGATCAGAAAAATCCCGTGTTCTATATCTTCCACGCCTTCGGCAACCGCTTCGCGTTTGAAGGCTTTGGCCAGCGCAATCACACTTTCGACGATGGCCATGTCATCCGGGTCGTCTATCATGTTGCGGACAAAACTCTGATCGATCTTTACCGTATTGATGGTCAAATGCCGCAAATGCGCCAGCGACGAATAACCGGTGCCGAAATCGTCGAGCGCACAGGGTACGCCCAGGTCGTGAAAGCATTGTTTCAGCGTCTCCCCCACCGAGATCAAATCCTCCAGTACGCTACTCTCCAGCACTTCCAATTCCAATTGCCAGGAAGGAATTTGCGGGTATTCCGTTAGTAAGGTTTCCAGGGTTTTGATGAAATCCGGCCATTGCAGATGGCGCGGGGATATGTTTACGCTCACTTGTAGATTCAGGCCGAGATCGTGCCAGACCTGCAATTGTTTAAAGGCTTGCCGTAGCACCCAGTTGCTCAGGTCAATTTCCAAGGTAGTGTTTTCCACTATGGGCAGAAATTCGGCCGGCGGCAACACGCCGCGTTGCGGATGGTGCCAGCGGATCAGTGCTTCTGCGCCGACCACTTCACCTGTCTTGATATTGACTCTGGGCTGGTAATACATGCAAAACTGGTTATCCATCAGCGCCTGGCCGACTTCGGCCAAGGCTTGCTCCAAACGGCTGGGACGATGATTGATACTGCTCGATTGTCCGGGCAAATGATCGTAAATCCGATAGCGGTTGCGGCCATCCAATTTGGCCTGATACATGGCTTGGTCGGCGTGGCGCAACAGAATATCCGGATCTTCCAAATCCAGCGGATAGATGGTCACGCCGCTACTGGCGGCAATCCGTACATGGCGGTTTTCCAACTCGAACGGTTCGGCCATGGCCTGATGAATGCGGGTCAAGGCATCTTCGCATTGCTGCACCGATTGCAAATTTTCAAATAACAACGCAAATTCGTCGCCGCCCAGCCGGCAAACCGTATCGCCTTCGCGCAGCTTTAACTTGATGCGTTTGGCTACTTCCACCAACAACTGGTCGCCGGTTTCGTGGCCGAAGTTATCGTTAACCTGCTTGAATCCGTCCAAATCTAGATAACACACCGCCAATAGCGATTCGGCGCGTTTGCTGTGGGCGATAGCCTGGGCAAAGCGGTCGGCAAATAGGGCGCGATTGGGCAATTGGGTAAGCGGGTCGAAATGCGCCAGCACTTCCAGCGCCTGCTGCTGTTGCTTACTCTCGGTGATGTCCGAGAACAAACCCAGATAATTGATGATATTGCCGGCGTCATCGCGCAAGGCCGAAACCGTTAACAGTTCGGCATACAAATCCCCATTTTTTCGGCGATTCCAGACTTCGCCTTGCCAATGTCCGGTCTGGTTTATGATGGCCCACATGGCTTCGTAAAACTCCGGCGCTTGCCGGCCCGATTTCAGAAAGCTGGGATTTTGTCCCAATGCTTCCTCGCGGCTATAGCCGGTGATGTCCGTGAAGGCGGCGTTGACATCAATGATACAGGCGTTGAGGTCGGTAATGATGATGCCTTCGTGGGCGTCCGAAAAGACCCGCGCCGACAGCCGCAGTTTTTCCTCGGCCGCTTTGCGTTTACTAACATCATGGACAATCCCGCGCATCCGCACCGGTTTGCCGTTACCGTCCCGCTCGACCTGACCCACCGAGCGCATCCAGCGCTTTTCGCCGTTAGGGGTTTGGATACGGTACTCCACATCGTAATTGGCGCCGCGTTCAAGGTGCTCGCGGGTCGCTTCCAAAATTAAAGGCCTATCCTCCGGACAAACCACTTCCAGGAAATCATTCCAGGTATTGAGTGGCTTATGCGGAAAACCCAATTCAGTTGTGACGATTTCCGACCAGAACTGGCGGTTTTTCAACAAATCTGCTTCCCAAATACCGACGCCGCCATAGATTTGGCTGATTCGAAAGCGTTCTTCGCTCTCTTTTAGTGCCAGTTCGGTCTGTTTGCGCTCGGTAATATCCTGGACTAACACGACGAAACGGTCGGGGCCGGCTTTATAGCTATCGATGGCATACCAGCGGCCCAGATCGGTCACACAGTTTTCAAAATGTTGCGGCTCGCCACTGGTGTCCAGCCCGTCAAAACTGGCGATCCAAGCTCCCTCGGTATTCGGCAAAACCTGCTTCACGGTTTTGCCTATCCAGTTCTCGCGGGCAATGCCGGTCATTTTTTCAAAGGCCGGGTTAATATCCAGATAGCGATAATCGACGATTTTGCCGCTGTCGTCGCGTATTACCTGATGTAGCGCAAAGCCCAGCGACATATTGGTGTAAAGCCGCGCCAGGTCGGCCTCGCTACGTTTGCGAGCCTTGATTTCCTTACGCAGCCTGAACACCCAATAGACGAAAAACAACAGGGCCAGCAACGCAACGGCGGCGGATCGCAACAGCGCGTCCAGTTGAATGCCTTGCTCGACCTTCAAAGCCATCCAGCGGTTAATAATGGCATCGTGTTCGGCTTGGCTGATACTGGACAGAGCTTTCTCCAGTAGCGACCGCAAGTGCGGCTGAGATGTGAGTGCGGCCATCCGGGTTTCGTTGACGTAGCCAGGTTGGCCGGCAATATGCAGATTCAATAAGCCTTGTTGTTTGATGGTGTAACTGGCCGAAGCCGCATCGCCGATATAAGCATCCACCTTGCCTTCGGCCAGCAGATTCAGCGCTTCGTGTACCGAGGGGGCGGTCAGCAGTTGTATCCCTGGGTAGTCTCTGCTCAGCAATTCCTGCACAAAATACCCTTGTTCGATAGCGACTCGTCTCCCCGTCAGTAGCGGCAGAGAATCGATATAAGCACTGCTTTTGTCGCCGATGATCACCGTCGGCGTGCTGATATAAGGCTGGGTAAAGCTTAAATATTGCTCGCGATCCGGGGTTTTGGTCACCCCGGCGAGCATGTCCAGTTCGCCGCGTTTGGCCATGTCCAGCACTTCCTGCCAGGACTTGTCCATGATCAGGACGAACTTAACCCCCAGTTTCTGTTCGATTAGCTTGAGATGTTCGGCAATCATGCCTTGATGCAGGCCGGTGGCATCCAGCCATTCGTATGGCGGAAAATTCCTGTCTATGCCTACCCGAATTTCAGGATGTTCAGCCAGCCACTGCCGTTCCGCGTCGTTCAATGGCAAATCGGCGGATTGTCTGCCGCCGTAGACAAACTCATTGAGTTGGCCGTCGCTTAAAGGACGCGCTAATTTCAGATTGGCATAAATGTCGGCTACCCGGCGTAAGCGGGCAGTCTCTATCTGGCCCAGCGGGATGTAGTCCGGCATGATCAGTTTGCGGGTTTCTGCGGCTTCGTAGCGCAGTTGCTCCGCACTGAGTTTGCTTGGATATTTGCGTTGGATCAGATCGATCAGTACATCGGGGTGAGACAGCGCATATTCCCAGCCTTTTAGGCTGGCCCGGAGGAAGCGCTCCGCGCGGCCGGGATGTTGCTTTAGCTCGTTGCGGCTGGTGAAAAGCAAGTCGCCGTAAAAGTCGATACCGTAATTTTGCGGATTGATAATATTGAATTTGATGCCGGCGGCGCGAAAGCTGAATGGCTGGTCGGTGATATAGCCGGACATCACATCGACTTTATCCGCAATAAAGTCGGCGTTGTTAAAGGTCTCGGCAACTTTTTGATAGCGGCTTTCGTTTAGATTGGCTTCGGCGAGTAAGGCGCGAATCTGCGCATTATTCTCGCCCACCACATCGTACATGATGCGCTTGCCGGCCATTTCATAAGGGCTGACGATGCCGGAAGCTTGTTTGCTGAACAGCACCAGCGCATCGTGCTGAAATAGGGCGGCTAGCGCCGCGATGGGCTTGCCGTTGGCATACTGGGCAATGATGCCGGAATCGCCGATGCCGTATTCGGCTTCCCCGGATGCGACCTGTTCTACGTAGTCCTGGTCAGGATTGCGCTCACGTATCTCTACCTGCAAGCCTTCCTCGGCATAATAGCCTTGCTCGATAGCTGCGTAATAACCGGCAAATTGGAATTGGTGAAACCATTTCAATTGCAGCGCTACTGGTTCCAGCGGCTGGTTTGCTGCGGGTGTGCCGGCGGTGCTGGACGTACAAAACAGTAAAAAAAATACCGAGGACAGTCCGAAAATGGTTTTTTTCATAAATGCCAGTCGTGGCCTGTTTTGAAAGTAGGGTTATTCTACAGCCAAAGGCAAACGGGCCAGGCGGATTTAGTCGGCTGTCGCGGAAGTGAACAACGATTGAAATTTATTTTTGCCGGCGTTGGATTTACGTTGCTGGGTGTGTGCCAGCGCCATTTTGGCTTCGTTTTGCAACTGGGTATCGGCAAATACTTGCTGTTTGCGCAGCGGGGCCTGGACGGCCTTGTGCAAATATTCCTCAGCTTCCGCGCTGCGGTCCTGTTGTAGCAAATAATCGGCGTAGAAGTAATTGGCGTCTATACCGTTAGGGTTGATTTTCAGGCTGGCTTTCAACATTTGCTCCGCAAGCTGATTATCCCCAAAAGATACCGGCCAGCCAGGCACCATGTAATACAGCGTGCCCAGCGTGACATAGGCCGCGCCATCCAGCGCATTGGGATTTTGGGCGATGGCTTCTTCCAAAAGTGTCTTGGCGGTTTGCAGGCTGGACAAGGCGCTCAACGAAGATTGAAACGCCGCATTGGTGGCGATAATCGTCGCTTGCCAGATTTTCGGCTCGGCGGCATTCGGGTAGCGTTTGGTTAATTCCGCGGCTGTTTCCAGCAATTGCGGATAAGTTTGTCTTTGCCGGGTTTCGTCGCTTTGATAATAAACGCTGGCCCACTCGCTTTCCAAGCGGGCAATAGCGGTCGCCAGCTCCGATGCATGCAGCGGGCCGGCGAAAAGTATCAATAAAACAACAAAAGTAGCTTTGCTCATACACTCAATATAGAGCATTGCATTTTGGATTTCAATACGTCCTTTAAATTATTGTTTTAACAAAGTATTACCTATCGCAAAAATTCGCTAAGCGCCAGGCTTTAGAGAGGCGGCTTAGGTCTATGTTTGTAGCGCTGTAGCGACTCTGCAAATATCTTGTCCCAGTTTTGCAACAAGCGCCGCAAACCTCAGAAAACGGCAGTTTTTATCGCCTATTTGGATTGTTGCCGCTTATTTATCCCAATCCTTGAACGGATACTTGCAGAGATTATTGTTGTAATAGCGTATGTCGTCGGTAACTTCCATACCGACCCAGTCCGGCCTAACAAAGGCCTCTCCTACTGTCGACAATTCGATTTCAGCGACAATCAAACCTTGGTTATCGCCCATGAATTCGTCAATTTCCCAAACATGCCGGTCGCGATAGACAAAATGACGGATTTTTTCCACTAACGGCTTATGGCATAGCTCGTCGAGAATACTGTTGGCGTCATTCAACGGGATTTCATACTCAAATTCCTGGCGATGACTACCGATAGTGGCGCTCTTGATATTCAGCCAAGCTTGCTTGTCGGAAATACGCACACGAACCGAACTGAGCGGACTGCTGCTTAAATAGCCTTGTTTGTAGTGTACGGAATGATCGATTTCGCCGCGCCAGTCGTCGTTCGCCAGCAAAAACTTATGTTCAACCTCAAGTGCCATCGTTGTTTTCCTTTGATTAGGTAGTGTTAAGCAATAATTCTTTATTATAATGCTGGGTAATTAGGTTTGGGCGGTAAGCCCGCGCCTAATCACTGCTGCTGTTCAATCAATCTGGAGAATAAAGATGGCTTTTGAATTACCTGCATTACCGTACGCAAAAGACGCATTGGCGCCGCACATTTCCGCAGAAACGATCGAATTTCACTACGGCAAACATCACCAAACTTATGTCACCAACCTGAATAATCTGGTTCCCGGCACCGAGTTTGAAGGCTTGTCCCTGGAAGAGATCGTGAAAAAATCCTCTGGCGGCGTATTCAACAACGCAGCGCAAATCTGGAACCACACCTTTTATTGGAACAGCCTGTCTCCCAACGGCGGCGGCGAACCTACCGGTGGTTTGGCAAATGCCATTGACAGAACTTTCGGTTCTTTCGAGAAATTCAAAGAAGAATTCACCAAATGCGCGGTCACCACTTTCGGCTCAGGTTGGGCGTGGTTGGTGAAAAACGATAAGGGTGGTCTGGAACTGGTCAGCACCAGCAACGCCGGTTGCCCGTTAACTGCCGGCCAAACGCCGTTGTTGACTTGCGATGTTTGGGAACACGCTTATTACATCGATTTCCGCAATCTGCGTCCTAAATATCTGGAAGCTTTCTGGGCCTTGGTTAACTGGGAATTCGCCAGCGCCAATTACGAAGCTTAAGCCTTAGAAGGCGCGGGCCGGCGTCCTCACAGGCCCGTCCGCGCCGCTTTTGCCAGACTTATTACTCGGGCTTTTCAATACAAGACTGGCGCTAGCCGAGCTTAAAAAGCCGCAAGCCTCTACCTCGACCTCTCCACCTATCGTTTCGACAACCAAGCCATCGCTATTATCGGCAAGGCAATACCTTAGCAGTATTAGCCTATACCGAATAGCAGCGAAGTAATGTCACGGCTGTCTGGATTTTCCCGGCACGCCGAACAACAGAATCAGCCAGA
This sequence comes from Methylomonas sp. TEB, assembly GCF_047777895.1. Lineage (GTDB taxonomy): Bacteria > Pseudomonadota > Gammaproteobacteria > Methylococcales > Methylomonadaceae > Methylomonas. The sequence goes on along the minus strand of NZ_CP180476.1, from coordinate 4,930,942 downwards.
ATATCATGCCGCTGCAGCAGCCGATTACCGCTCTTTGCGGCAAATTGAAGGCTTGATCGGGAGAGACAAAGCCTTCGATCAAACCGGCAAAAATCAGAAATGGGGTTACCGCAAGCAGTACTTTGCCGGCACTGATGCTGGTTTCCTGAAACGCTTGCAGTCGATTGCGGGCGCCGGGCCGTATCAGGGCTTCGCCGAGTTGCAAGCCCATCGCGCCGGCGATGATGATGACGCTCAATTCGACTACACCATGGCCAATGATGAAGGCAAACAACCGCCCGTCCAGCTGGTAAGCGGCGGTAAAGGCAAAGATTCCGCCCAGCATGAAACCGTTGAAGCCGATGATGTAGAGGGTGCCGACGCCGTAGAATGCCCCTAAGCCAAAAGCGAACAGTGTCACCGTGATGTTGTTGGCGGCAATGCTAAGGGACAATACCGAGGACGGCGCGACGTTGAGCAGGCCGTCGGTCCATAATTCGCCTTTCTGAACGTGGTCTATCATCTTCGGCGAGCCCAGCAGACCGATCAAATCGGGATAGCTGCCAATCAGCCACCAGCCGGCGGCAATACCCAGCGCGAACAGCGCAAAGGCGCTGAAGATTGCGGTTTTCAATTCTCGCATCAGCCGCGGTATTTCCCAATGATATAAATCGATCAAACGCGCCAAAGGATGATTGGCGGGACGGTAGATTTCTTCGTGGGCTTTTAAGAATAGGTTTTCCAGGTAACGGGTAATCATGGCTTTGCCGTTTACCCGGCGCGACAAGGACAAATCGCTCAACAGGGCGCGATAGCCTGACAGCAGCTGGCGGGCATCACTGATTTCCTGGGCGCGGCGGCTAGCCGTCGGTTTAAGAGTGTTTTCCAGGCTTTCCCATTGGCTTTTCCGGGCATTTAACCAGTGAGACAATGCTTGAGATTGGTTGTTTAACTGCTGCATCGTCGGCTCAGGGTTCACTTAACAAGCTTTTCAGAGCCCGTTTTAAGGCCTGTTCTTGCGTCTGTTTGTCACTTGCTTCAGGAATGTCGCGGCCGATTCGGCTTAAAAATTGTGTGGCGAACAAGATCCGGCGTTCGGAGGCCAGTTCGTCCCAGCGTTTCAACAGATCCAGCAGCAGGGTCTGATCGTCGCCGCTTAAACGGGAATGCAGGGTTAACGTGGAAATTTGCTGCAAGGAATGGGTCTTGTCGACGTTGTCATACACCAGTACCAGGCCCGCCGCCAAATCGCCGATCCGCTGGTGTTTGCCGGTGAAGGCGACAGCCACCAAGCCAAGAAAATAAAAGCCGGGTAGCGAGTCGATCAGGCGAAACACATTGCGCAACAACAGCGCGCCGATGCCGGGGGTATGCCCTTGTAAATCCACCAGGCGAACCCCGGTCATGCGCTTGCCGGGCGTTCGTCCGGCCATCAGGATTTCCAGCACCGGGTGATACAAAAAATATATCAGCAGGGTCGGCAAGATTAAAACCAGGCCAGTGTAGCCGGGATGTCCCGGTTTAAACACGTTGCGCAGTTCTTCCCAGTTAAAAAACGCCACGCCGCAGATCGCTACCCAACTGATCGCCAACAACAGCCGTATATGCCAATCGATGACGAAGGCATAGGTACGTGCGCCCATTCCGGCAATTTCCAACTGGTAATCCATACCGTCTGCCGATTGTATGTGCAGATAATCCTGGAACGAACCGGGTTTATTCAGGGTGCTATTCATCATCTTATTAAAAACAGGTCAGTTGTTTATACAGATTGAAACAGGACATCCGCCATCAGGCCGCAGCGATGGTGTCGCGCTTGTTCCGGTAATAAGCCAGTATCCGCCGGTCCAGATTCTGGGCGGTGGCGCTGGTTACCGCAACCCCACTGCCCTGTAAACGCTTGCGGGTCAACTCGCGGCCGCGCAGGTATTCGAGAATGGCGAATTTCCGATAAGGGTCCTGCCAGTAGACCCCGTTTTGTTTCAGATCGTCGCCAATCGCCGGTTCATCCAGTGTGGCGACCAGGACTTGATGTTTGGTGGAAAGTAATTTCCCGGCCTGAACCAGCTGCAAAGCGGCTTCCGGCTGTTCCAGTTCGGTCAGAAAAATTACCAGACCGCGCCGTTTCAGCAGTTGCTTGACCTCCAGTGCGGCATTCAGGGCATTGGCGTTCTCGTTAAACACTGTGAGCCGGCTCAACAGCTGACGTATGGCCCGGACCGAGTTCATGCCGCCGGCCATCGGCGTTTTATCGACAGTTTGTTGGGCGTAGGCCAGACAAGCGATCCGGTCGCCTTGGTAGCTGGCAAATTCCGTCAATTTGCCGGCGACGTTGATGTAATGATGCAAGCGGTCCATGTGTTCGCTTTGCAGGCGGCTGCTCAAGCCGCAATCGATCAGCACCGCAATTTCCAGCAAATGTTCGCGCTCGAAGTGCCGCACCATGGGCTTGCCGCGCCGGGCTGTGGCCTTCCAGTCTATGCTGCGCAAGGAATCGCCGCGCCGATACTCGCTTAAATCCAAAAACTCGACGCCGCTACTGCGAGCCTGGGCACTGCCGCGGCTACCAAGCTGCTGCATGCCGGACAGGTCTACAAAGTTGTTCAGCCGGGCGGGTTCTATCCGCATGGCGATATCGTCGTCTATCCGTCGCGTCCACCAGCACAAGCCGAACGCGCCCAGCTGCTTTAAATACAAACTGCCCAAGGACGTGCCGCCCAAGCGGGTGGGCGTAATCGAAAACTGCCGGCTTTGGGTTTCATGTGCGCCCAGTAGCCAACGCTGCAGCGAGTTGTCGCCGACAATCGCGGCAGGGTAGTCGCTTTGGGTTTCGAAGCGGACCTTGGCGCCGGCCCGATTGCAGACTTGAATGCTGTAGCCGACTGACTCGCCCAGTGCCAAAGTGGCCGGAACTTGTCTATGCAACTCAATATTGTCCATCAACCTGAAGCGTTCCCAAGCCATCAGCGTTATCAGCAAGGCCGCCAGCCATCGCCAGAACCCTTGCAGCGGTTCGCCGCTCCAGATTCCGATGATGGCCAGCAGAACAATCAAGCCGGCCAGCAGCAGTGTCAAACGCGATATCGACATTATTTCGCTTCCGCACTGCGGGGAACGGCGACCTGATTTTCGATTTCCCGGTAGATTTGGATGGCGGAGTAACCTTCCAGCATGGCTTCGGAACTGAGCAGTAAACGATGCCCGACTACCAGCGGCGCGACCGCTTTGATGTCATCGGGGATCAGAAAATCGCGGCCGTCCAGAACCGCTTCCACCCGTGCGCAGCGCATCACGGCAAGTGCGCCGCGGGTGGACAGGCCCAGGCTTAAACGCGGATGGTTACGGCTGGCTTCCGCCAGCATGATGGCATATTGGTACAAACAGTCTTCAACGTGAACAGCGGCGGCTTCTTGGCGCGCTTGCTGCAGTAGCGTATCGGGCAGGGCTTGGATTTGTTGCAACGCCGTGCTGTGCCCGCCGCCCGGTTTATCGTAGTGCCTGAGCACCGCCACCTCCGCCGGCAGTTGCGGATAGTTAATGTCCAGACGCACCAAAAAGCGATCCAGTTGCGATTCCAGCAAGGGATAAACGCCCTCGAAATCGAAGGGGTTTTGAGCGGCAATCAGAAAAAAGTTTTCCGCCAGCGGATAGGTTTTTCTATCCAGCGTCACCAGTTTTTCTTCCATTGCTTGCAACAATGCCGATTGGGTCTTGGGGCCGGCGCGGTTGATTTCATCAACCAGCACCACTTCGTTAAACAAGGGGCCGGGGACGAATTCGAAACTGTTAGCCTCGGTGTTGAAGATATGCAGGCCGGTAATATCGGACGGCATCAGATCGGCAGTGCCTTGGATGCGCCCGAAACTGCCGCTCATCAATTGCGCCAGTGATTTGGCCAACAGGGTTTTTCCCAAGCCCGGCGCACCTTCCAGCAGCACATGGCCGTCGGCAATCCAGGCGATGACCAAGCCATGCAGCACCTCATCCATGCCGAATACCACCTTGCCTATTTGTTGCCGCAGGTGGAGATTCAAATTTTGCGCCGCGTTGTTGCTCATAGCGTGACTGTCCTGATGTAAGTAATAGTGTTGGATAAACGCAGTAATGAAAGACGTTGTTTGGCTAACGCCCGTTTTAATAGTGTGATCTGATCGTTGCTTACCCGGCTATGCTGTTCCAGCCACAGCCAGACTTCCGCTTCGCTGCGCATTCCCCGCCGAGCATGAATATCCGCCAGCAGATGCTTGACCAGGGCCTCGGCCAATAAAGGCTGGTTCAGGCGGCGCGCGAAAAATTCGGCGGTAACCTTGATGAAGTCCCGGGTGGATAGTTGACTGCCGGCTTGGCGCACCGGCGCCAGGCGGCTGGTGTAGCCGGCCACGTAAAGTAGCCAGAATATGCCAAAGCACCACAAGGTTTGATGCAGCCGTTGGTCTTTAAAAAAGTGCTCGGGATCGTACAGCTCGGACAAGCCGAAATGGTAATCGTCGAACAGCAATCGGCCTGCCGGCGCGAGGGATTGCTTGAGCAAATTGCCGATAAACCGGGCGTTGTCTGCTTGCCCCAGCCGCTGGTTACTAAACAAATCCGGGGTCAGCAGCAACACGATCCGGCCGGTGCCGGCATTCATCCACCAGGCGGTGGTGAGATGGCTATCGCGCTCGGACAGCAAGCGCAGCGAGAGATTCTCAGGTTCGCTGCCGGTCAGCGTCCATGCGGCTTTTAACAAGTCTGCCGAGGTTTGGGTCTGTAGGCTGGTTACGCCCTGCAGCAGGGGGTGCGAGGATTGAGCAAGCAACTGGCTGTCTTGAGGGAGAGCGCCTTTGAGGCTGTTTTGTAGGGTGTTTAGGGTGCTTTGCAGGGTTTGATCCGTCTGTGTTTCCGGGGTGTTTGGCTCGTCTTGTTGATCTGCGGAATCCAGGATCCAGTCGTAGCGTGACAAAAGTTCCTTAACATCGCAAAAGCAATCCTCGGCAGCGGCCCAGCCCGGGTGTTGATACACGGCGCCTAGAACGATCAGCGTGTTGCCTTGCTCCAGCCAGTCCGCCAGCGCCGGCCACTCCGTTTCTCGGATCTCTTTGGAAGCAGGCATGCTGGCAATCAGCACATTGCCGCGCTCCGGAAGGGTTTTGTCCTTATGCAGATCGCTGTAGCGTTTGCGAAAACTGACGACATTCAGTCCTTCGCGTTGTAGCCAGGTAAAAAGCCCTTTCAGACCATCTGCTCCGCGGTCTTCGCTAGTCGGTAGCGATAGCGGCTTCTGCGCATCGGGATGGCGCGGCGACAACAACAAAATCACCAGCGCCAATGCCGCCAGTGCGGTTAGAAGAGTAATCAAGCGTTCTTTCATGAGCGCAAATTGCCCAATAGCGCCTGCACCTCGCGCCGGTAATTGCCGACCAAGTCCGCATCAACAGGGCGATGGCCGTAAAGCAAGGGTTCGGCTTGGCGGACCAAACGGGAAAATGCCGAATCCGCTTGTCGGGCTTGTTGTTGAAAATGACTAACGAGTTGCCGATGGGTCAGGCTGGGGTCGGCCGGAAGCAGTTGGCGCTGGATTAGTGCGTTTATCAGTTGCGCCAGCAAGGCGCCGATTTGAGCTTGCGGGGTTACGGTCTTAATCGCCGGATGCGAAGCTAATGACTGCGTTTCAGCGAGCTTATCGGCGGGAGTGACGGGCTGGTGCTTGCCGGAAAATTTGCGAAAAACCCCGGCCTGATACAACTCGCTAATCACCAGCCAGGCCGATAGCCCCAGCAATAAGGCAATCGACACGTAGATGATAATCTCTGCCGCTTGTTGCGATGGCTTCAAGGCCGCGAGCCAGCGCTGCAACTGCTGGTATTGGTCTTCATGGTCCGCCGGCTTGAGGCTATTCAGCCAGTTCAGGACGGCTTGCCACCAATTCGCTTGCGAGTCGTCGGTTGGCGTGATCAAAATTTCAGCTAACAATAGCGTCAGGCCTTCCTGGCGGATGGTCCCAGAATTATTCAGGCTGTCGGCTAAAAGCGCCAGTTGCGTGGCACTAACGTCGGCAGTTAATGGTGGATCGAAACTGGTCAGCAGGCCCTGGTTTGCCAACTCCTTGAACAGAGCTGGACAGTGTTTTTTTATATCTAGCTGTTGCCCGGATTGTTGCCGGGCAAGGTTCAGGCAGGTTTGTAAGCTGTTGTCTTGCGCCTGGGATGAGCCGGCCAGACACAACAGCAATAAAGCAGCAAACCGCATTATCTGCCTAGGCGAGAGGCAAGGTCGCTGCCCGATTTACGCAACTTCAAGTCGTGAAACTGCACGTAACCCAGCGCGAAAAAATAGGGCATGAAAAACACCGACAATAAATTCATCAAAATCTGCATCAAGACTTGATTGTCTGCCGGCGCCAGAAACGCCATCAAAAACCCCAGCGCAAACATCACTGCCATCCAGATGATCATCGGTACGGTAAAGATTGTCGCAGTCCGCCACCAATGTCCCCAAACCAAAGAGTGGCTGGCTCTAAGAGCTCTATAGCCGCCAAGGCCGTCGATGACGATGAAATAGAGATAAAACATCAGCGATAAGGTCAAGATCAAGCCCGGTATCAGTAGCAGGATATAGCCCACGATTATCACAACCATATACAGGAACGCGGCAAACAACATCGAGGGAAAGGCTCTGAATCCGGCCGTTATCGCTTCGGAAAAACTGTCTTCCCGTTCATTGGTCACATTATCTAAGCGGTAAATAAGGGCGGCATAGAGCACGAAAGACACCAAGGAGAAGACAATGACAAACGCTAATATTAGTGACAGGTTTTCAGACAATAATTCCAGCGCCGCAGTCTGTGGTGCGGCCGGATCGGGCTGCAAAGTTGCAGTCAGCAAACCCATGGCGATATACAGCACGGCAAGTATTGAAAGAATGCCCCATAGTCTGCTGAAGCAGGCCGAGTACAGTTTGATACTGGCATCCAAAATTTTCGCAATACTGGCGGGTTCAGTGGCTAATAGTCGCATGAGTAAATTCCTAAATTGAAGGTTGCGGAGCTTGGCTCCCGCTAAATGTTCGAAAACAAATTGTGATAGCCGTTAGGAAACGAAGTATAGACAATTAATTCTGAATTGGTCTATGCGTAAATGTCCTGAATAGCAGGCGCCGAAGCCCTAGCACAGCAGGGACTCCACTCGGTCGGTCCGCCTTGACTGATTTGATCGGAATACGCAAATCACTATGGGAATGGCCGTCGGCATCATTACGCCGACGGCTTAATGCCAGAAAGTGATAAGAGGGTCTTGTGCTAAATCACCTGAGGAATAGCAGAGCGGGGACTATTTATTCCGAAAAAAGGCTTCTAACGCCTTTGCCCGGTCGGCACCGACGATTTGCGCGTGCGGCCGGCTTTCGATCAGTTGTATATAAGCTTCAATGCCCGGAATATGCGTATTCACTAAGTTCTCGCCGTAGATGTTTTGGGTGGCAAAGCCCACCAATTGCAGATGCGGCCAAGCCACGATGTCTGCCGTACTAAAACGGTCGCCCAGGGCATAGGGCGATAATTTCAGCAGTTTGGCTAAGCCCTTTAATCCGGTATCGAGCTTGGCTCTGACTTCGTCCTTGGTTTCTGCCGATACGGTGTTGCCGAACAGAAACTCCCCATACAGGCGGCGCGCAATCAGTTCGACGTTCAATTCAAGATGTTGGATAAACTCCCGGCATTTGCCGCGCTCATAAGCATCGGCCGGATACAGCGGATGTTCCGGAAATGCATCTTCCAGATACTCCAGTATCGCTTGCGATTCGGATAAATAACCGTCGCTGGTTTTGATGAACGGGACTTTTCCCAGCGGCGAACGCAGTAACAATTCTTCGCTCTGGCTGGGTGGGGTAAACTCTTCGATGAATGCTATATCCTTTTCCATCAACGCAAATTTGACTTTGTTGTAATAGTTGCTGATTGCCACGCCGTACAAAGTAATCATCGAATAATCTCCAGTAGTTGAATTAAAGACTGCGCTATAACAGACCGGTCAGTCTATTGAAATAATACATACCGGTCTGTATAGTTGCAAGCTGTTTTTTCCAGGTACTTAAATTATGGCCCGTAATCTCCAAGATCACATTTTGCAAACTGCCTCTGCGTTGTTTTACAGCCAAGGCATCAAGACCACCGGCGTCGATGCAATAGTAAAAGCCGCCGGCACCACCAAAATGAGTCTGTATAAGTACTTTCCGTCAAAAGACGATCTAGTCTTGGCGCATCTAAGCAAAAGCCGGGAGGCCATGCTGAATCGCATCTTGGCCGGCGTGGAATTGCGCGCCAGCGAACCCAAGCAAAAATTGCTGGCGGTGTTTGCGGTATTCGATGAACTATCATCCAGCCCGGAGTTTCGTGGCTGCCCGTTTATCAATGCCGCTGCCGAATTTGCCGAGGCCGCCAATCCTGTTCAACGGGCCGCCGCAGAGTTTTCCGACACCTTTCAACAAGTATTGACAGATTTAGCCCGACAAGCCGGCGCGCGGGATCCGGAAACACTGTCCCAACAATTGGCAATGCTGATTTCCGGGGCCATGGTTAGCGAACAGAGACGCCGAGAATCCGGGGCAATGCGCACCGCCGCCGCCGCGGCGAAAGTCCTGATCGAACAAAGTTTAGCCTGCGTAGAATAAACGTAACCCGGGCAGCTGGCTGTGTCGTCTAGAGCGGTAAGCCGGCAACTACCTTACAATATGGCTACCTTAGACCTCAGCGAGAGGTCTCATCATTCTTTGGATCCAACTGCTTTTGAGCTCACTACGCCAACTCGTCTCCCAAACCGCCATCTACGGTCTCAGCAGTATCGTCGGCCGTTTTTTGAATTATCTGCTGGTGCCGCTGTATACCTACACCTTCAGCGCCGGCGAATACGGCGTGGTCTCCGAGTTTTACGCCTATGCCGGATTTTTTGCGGTGTTGTTGGTGCTAGGTTTGGAGACCGGTTATTTCCGCTTTCGGCAGCGGCCGGAGTTTAGCGGCGATGAGGTTTACCGCGGCGCTTTAAGCTTTTTGCTGATCGCCAATCTCGGCTTCATCGCGGCAATCTACTATTGGCAACAGCCATTGGCCGACTGGCTGCAATATCCGCGACATCCGGAGTATTTGCTGTGGTTCGGTTGGATTCTGGCGCTGGATGCCCTGTCGGCACTGCCGTTTGCCCGATTGCGCGCCGAGAACCGGGCCTGGCGTTTCGCCGGCATCAAAATGACCGAGATATTCATCGCCATCGGCTTGAATCTTTTGTTTTTGCTGGTCTGGCCGAAGCTGAATACTTTATGGCCGGATAGCGAGCTGGCCGCTTATTACGACCCCGAACTGGGCGTGGGTTACATATTTTTAGCCAATCTGGCCGCCAGTGTTTGCAAGCTGCTGCTGTTACTGCCGCAATTTCGCGCGGTGCGCTTCCAGCTCGACCCGCGCGTGCTCGGACCGATGCTGCGTTACTCTCTGCCCATGGTCATCATCGGCTTTGCCGGCATGGTCAACGAAATGCTGGATAGGGCGATTCTGAAAGTCTTGTTGCCCTACGATTTACCCACCAACCTGAAGATGCTGGGGATTTACGGCGCCTGCTACAAGCTGTCGATTTTGATGAGTTTGTTCGTGCAGGCCTTTCGCTACGCCGGCGAACCGTTTTTCTTTTCCTATGCCGGCCGCGCAGACGCCAAACGCACTTATGCACTGGTGATGCAGTATTTTGTGATTGCCGGGGTGTTTATCTTTTTAGTGGTGATGTTGTTCATCGACCTGTTCAAGTATTTTATCGGCGAGGAGTACCGCGCCGGCCTGGACGTGGTGCCGATATTACTGATGGCCAATCTGCTGCTGGGGATTTATGTCAATCTATCGGTCTGGTACAAACTGAGCGACCGCACCGGCCTGGGCGCCTGGGTGTCGCTGGCAGGAGCAGGCCTGACGATTGTTTTGAATATCTGTTGGATACCGGTTTGGGGCTATGTCGGCTCGGCGTGGGCAACGTTGGCTTGTTATTTGTTTATGGTGGTTTGCTCTTGGGCTTTGGGCCGGCACTATTATCCGGTGAGCTATCCGCTCTTCAAGATCACCGGTTATTTTGCATTGGGTTTGGCGCTATATTTTGCCAACCGTTACGTGTTGGATATTTATCAGGTGAATGTCTGGCTGGCCGGTAGCCTGGGCTTGTCTACGTATATAGGCATCGCGGCTTGGCTGGATGTCAGGCCGATATTACAAAGGCGGCGTAGCGCTTAAGCTTTCGGCAACTGTTCGACATAAGCAGACCTCAACCGAGTGGCTTGCAAAATCTTGCTGCGCCGCTCGGCAGCCTGCTGCAAAAACAGTTCGCGAGTCTGCGTGTCCGCGCTAGACCACAGGCGGATTTCATCCAGTGAGCGGTAACAGCCCAAGCAAATGTCCTCGTCGTTCAGGCAACAGTTACGGACACAAGGCGATGTCGGGAAGTTTGCGGAGTTAATCATTTCATATCCAATGTTTCACTGAAAAACTGCTGAGCCTGTTCGACATCCCGGCTGATTTGCAGTTTCAATTCGCTCAGCGAGGCAAAACGGATTTCGTCGCGCAGCTTCTTTTTAAAATGCACTTCCACGTAATGGCCATAAATGTCTTGATTGAAGTTGAATAAATGCGTTTCCAAGACCACTTTGGCACCACCGTCGAAGGTGGGGCGGGTGCCGACATTGGCGACCCCTTGGTACTCGTTGCCATTCAAACCGGTCATCGTCACGGCAAACACGCCCACGACCGGTGTGTTTTTCCTAAACATCCGCACATTCGCCGTCGGAAAGCCCAACTCCCTGCCGCGCTTGTCGCCGTGCGCCACCCGGCCGCAGACCGAATAGTCCCGGCCCAGCATCAGCTTGGCTTGCTCCAATTGGCCTTCGCCGAGGGCATCGCGAATCAGCGTGCTGCTGACTCGCAAACCGGCCAGCTCGAAAGAATGGCTATCTTCTACCGCAAAACCATACTCCTGACCGCGATGTTGCAACAGCGCAAAATTGCCGCGCCGCGCCTTACCAAAGTGAAAATCGTCGCCGACCACCAAATGCTTGACGCGCAAGCGCTCGACCAAAATGTCGCGAATGAAATGCTCCGCATCGCAATCGGCCAAACTGCGGTTGAACGGCAACACCAGCAATTCATCGACCGGTAATTTAGCAAACTGAATGGTTTTTTCGCGCAACCGGGTCAGTCTGGATGGCGCATGGTCGCCGAGGAAATACTCCAACGGTTGAGGTTCAAAGACCATTGCCACCGTTGGCAAATTCAACCGCCGGCCATGCTCGGCCAGCTTTTCGATGACCAACTTGTGCCCAAGATGCAGACCGTCGAAGTTGCCTATGGTCAACACGCAGCCGTCGCGTAACGGCTCAAGATGATTTAAACCCCTGATTAGGCGCATGATGGCTGTCTGACTAAAAAGCCTAATTCTATCAGTAACCACCGCTGAGCGACCATGCCGGCTGTTGCCTGTGCATGGGGCGGCAGTAAAATTCGTCTTGCCGCGTCATGGTTTTCCACCGAATATAAGCCACCCTAATTCTCCGGCATACCCGACATGACAACGATAAACAGCATTTGCATCTATTGCGGCTCCAGTCCCGGCCGGCTTGATGCGTATGGCGAGGCCGCGCAGGCTCTGGCCCAAGCCCTGGTCAGCTGCAACATCCGCTTGATTTATGGCGGCGCCGGCATTGGCATCATGGGCACGGTTGCGGACCAAGTATTAAAGCTCGGCGGCCAGGCCATCGGTGTTATTCCCAAAGCCTTAGCACATAAGGAAGTTGCCCATCCCAACCTCACCGAATTGCACGTCACCCAATCCATGCACGAGCGAAAAATGCTGATGGCCGAGCTGGCGGACGGCTTTATCGCGCTACCCGGCGGCATCGGCACGCTGGAGGAGTTATTCGAGATTTGGACCTGGGCGCAGCTTGGCTTTCATCAAAAACCCTGCGGCGTGTTAAACGTGGCGGGCTATTACGATGCCTTAATCAGCTTTCTGGATCACGTCGCGGCGGAGCAATTCGTCAAACCGCATCACCGCGACATGTTGATGGTCGAGTCCGATCCAAATTTGTTATTGGACCGCTATGTCAATTACCAGCCGCCCGCCGTAAAACAGTGGGTCAGTAAAGACGACACCTGAGCAATCGCGCCAGTCTGCGTCAGGGCTATTTTTATGCAGATTGAGAGTTTGCGGTCTTGGACTATCATCGACACTACGTAACAGGCGATTTTTAGGGTTTGATGAATATGGCTAAGGTAAACGGCAAGAAATTGAATCGCAGAGTGGCTTTTCGCATCCATGAGCAAGCCAATCTGTTCTATCGCAAGTTTGATCATGATGGACAAATGCAAGCGCCGGAAAATTTCCATGATTTACTCGGCAACAGCAATCCGCCCGATACCGTCTCGCCTCAAGCGCTACCCGATTCGCAAAGCCAGGAAAACGATACGCTCAACGTCAATATCAGCGCCAGCGGTATCGCCTTTACTGCGCAAGAGCCGCTGCAAGCCGGCGATTATCTAATGCTGCGAATATTGCTGTTATCCAATATGACCGCAATCATGACCTGCTGTAAGGTGGTGTATTGCAAGCCCAGCAACCCTTACGAAAACGACCGTTATCCGTATTTAATCGGCGCCCAATTCGTCAATTTGACGCCCGAAGACACGGCGCTGTTAAACAAGCATATCGACAAAACCAAAACACAACAGCGGGCCGTGAACGGCCTGCTGTTAAGCCTGGCCTTATTAATTCTGGCCATGCCGGATGCCGCATTCGGGCTGCTGATGGGCTTGATCCATCATGTTCTCGAAGTAGTTTTGCATGTAGCGCACTTGATGTTCGAGTATGCCGAATATAATCTGGATCATGTCATAGAACACGCATTCCATACCGATACGCATACTACCCAAGTCATCGTTTTTTACATTCTGTGTGCGCTAGGCCTGGTTGGCTTGTACTTCATTTGGCGCATTATTCCCCGTCATTGTCGGCGGGCCGGCAATAGCCTGATAGCCTTCTGGTGCCGCAAAAAAGCCAGTTGTCTTTATTTTTGGAGCCAGCAAGCGCTGGTGGATAAGATCAAGATTGTCGGAATCGGCGTTATAGCTGTGAGCGGCTATGCCTATTTTGGGATGTAGGGGCTATGGTTTGCCCCTGAATTAGGCTGGACCGACATAACAGCCCAGCCCTGTTCAAGCCTTACAGCGCTTTATACAGTTCTATAGTCTTGGTCAATTCTTCAGTGGCTTTAGCTACGTTACCGGCTTTAGACTGGATCTGTCCTTGCATCAAAGAGGCGTGAGCTTTTTTCGCTGCTTCGGAGGTGCCGGCAATCGCTTCGGAACTGGTTCTGGCGGCTTTCAGATGAATCTGCGCAGCGGAGAAATCGCTTTTGCTCACTTCAACCAGTGCTTTTTCGATGTGAGCGATAATGCCTGCGGCGCCTGATTGTGCTGCTGCAACTGGCGCTTCTTCAGCAGCAAAGGCACAAACGTTGACCAGACTCAAAGATGCTGCGAATGACAGCGTTAAAACTGCTTTTGTAAATAATTTCATTAAGTAGATTTTGTGTGATGGTTAATAGGTCCAATGCCCTAAAAAACACGTCATCACAGAATAGATTTTTTGCACCGGCAACTTATTGGTCTAAGTTCGTCGTGAAGTAGCACCGGTACAGCACCCTTTGCCATATAGCCGGCAAAAGGCTTGAAGCAAATCCATGCTGATGGGAAGTATCTTTTTTCCTACTGGGTCCAATTGAAAAACGTTATTGTTTTTCAGGAGCCATCATAACGGATTTAGCATGCCGGCAACGGACCATTTGCGCCGGGCAGTTGCGACAAGTGGCCGCAACGCGCGGATTTGCAGTTTTATCGGGCGTAAGCTGGCGCCCCGTCGCCGGCAATCATTTATAATGCTCTCCCGCCTTTTGCCGCATTCAGCCACCATGATAGACACGCTATACATCGAATCCGCTATCGAGCAGCACCCGCGCGTAGCGACGATTCGGCGGCGTTTTCCGCAAGCACGGACAGTGGTTTGCGAGCGATACGGCGAGGTGTTTAATCCCAAGGCGCAAAACTTTCGCTTACAAAAGCAACATCCGGCCCTGATCCTGGCGGAAAAATACCAAAAGTTCGTGTTGCCCGCGCCGGCTGGCTATGGCATCGGCGGGCAGCGTAATTATTACTTTTCGCACATGCTCAATTGCTTGTACGACTGCCGTTACTGTTTTTTACAGGGCATGTACCAGTCAGCCAATTATGTGTTGTTTGTGAATTACGAGGACTTTCAGGAGCAGATTCGCCAGACCTGTCTGCAAACGCCCGATCAGGATGTGTATTTTTTCTCGGGTTACGATTGCGACAGCTTGGCTTTTGAACCGGTCACCGATTTTGCCGAACAGTTTTTGCCGGTGTTTGCCGAATTACCCAATGCCTGGCTGGAACTGCGTACCAAGAGCACGCAAATCAGAAGCTTGTTAAATCGGGAGGTGGTGCCGCGTTGCTTGGTGGCATTTAGCCTGTCGCCGGATGCGGTAGCAGATAAAGTGGAAGCCAAAGCACCGAATGTGGCCAAGCGCATCGAAGCCGCCGCTAAATTACAGCAACAAGGCTGGCAAATCGGTTTGCGTTTCGATCCGTTGATTTATCAGCACGATTATCGGCAGCAATACCGGGCTTTGTTCGAGCAAGTCTTTGCGGCCATCGATGCCCAAGCCCTGCACTCTGTCAGTCTGGGGGTGTTTCGTTTGCCGGAACAATATTTCAAAAAAATGCATAAGCTATATCCGGATGAAAAATTGTTCGCCAGCCCGCTGCAAACTGCGTCCGGCATGGTGTCTTACCGCGCCGATCTGGAACAGGCGATGATGGCCGATTGTGCGCAAATGCTGCTGGAATACATTCCGCACAGCGCTTATTTCCCATGCACACTGTAAAGCGCACGGTACTGGTGACTGGCGCCAGTTCCGGCATCGGTCGGGCGATTGCCCGGCAATTGCTGACGCAGGGGCATCACGTGATTGGCACATCGCGCGACTGCCGGAAGTTTTCCAAACATCACCCTCATTTTATCGGCCGCGAGCTGGATCTAGCGCAATTGGCCGACCTGCCGCCGTTTGCCAAGCAGCTGCAAAGCGATTTCCCGGCCTTGGATACGGTGGTATTTGCCGCCGGTTACGGTCAATTCGGCGGTTTGGAGCAGTTTTCCTACGCGCAAATCGAGACGCTGATGACCGTCAACTTTACCGCCCAAGCCTATCTGACGCGGGCGTTGTTACCGAAACTGAAGCAAAAAGCCCATGCCAACCTGGTGTATATCGGCTCGGAAGCCGCGTTAAAAGGCAGCCGCAACGGCAGCATCTATTGCGCCAGCAAATTTGCCTTACGCGGCTTCAGCCAGGCCTTGCGTGACGAATGCGGCAAAAGCCCGGTGCGGGTGTCCTTGGTCAACCCGGGCATGGTCGATACCGCGTTTTTTGATGCATTGTCGTTCGCGCCCGGCAAACAGTCCGGCCAGGCCTTGCTGGCGGAGGACATTGCCGACGCGGTGTCTTATATCCTGCAAGCCGGCCCGCATTGCGTCATCGACGAAATCAATTTAAACCCCTCCAGCAAAGTGATCGAATTTAAGAAATAACCCCAGATGCTAGCCAAACTCATCGTTTATTGCGCTTATTACCTCAAATCCGCCGACGGGTATCGCAGAGCCAAGCTGTTTTTTTACGATCTGTTAGAAAACAGCCATAGCCGCAAAAAAAAATATTTCGACGCGACGATGATCGGCTTGCTGATTTTGAGCGTGATTTTTCTGATTTACGACATCGAACACGAAGACAGCAAGATGGGCGGTTATTTCGAGCTGGCGATTTTGATGGTATTCATCGTCGAATATCTGGTCAGGGGCTGGATTTATTCGGACACCTATAAAGTCATCATTGAGGAATACGAGAAAGCGCTGTATTTGAATCTGGATTTCAATCTGCTCGGGGTGTTTCGCAAAGCCTTCGTCAGGGATATTGAGTACATCACCTCGCCGTTTGCGATTATCGATATTCTGGCCATTTTGCCCAGCTACCGGCCGTTGGCGATCCTGCGTATCTTCATCATATTTCGATTATTCAAGCTATTCCGCTATTCGAATAGCGCCAAGTTGTTCGCCGACGCTTTGGCGAGCAAACGCTTCGAATTGATGACCTTGTTGATCTTCACCTGCTTTTTGGTGTTTATCGCCAGCGTGTCGATTTACATGTTCGAGTATCAGGCCACCGATAGCGGCATCCATAATTTATTCGACGCCTTTTATTGGACCATCGTGACTTTGGCGACGGTGGGCTTTGGCGACATTACCCCGCAGACCACTGGCGGCCGCTGGGTGACAATTTTTTTGATACTGGCCAGCTTGGGCGTGTTGTCGTTCTTCACGTCCATCCTGATTGCCGCCTTCAGCGAGAAAATGCTGTCGGTGCGTGAATCCAGAACCTACGCGGAACTGGATCGCTATGACAATTTCATCATCATTTGCGGTTTTGGCCGGGTGGGGCAAGAGATTGCCCGGCATTTACACAACGACAGACAAAAATTTTTAATCATCGATAGGGTGCCGGCGCGGATTGATTTGGCCAAGAAACGCGGTTATCTGGCGATAGAAAGCGATGCCAGTAACAATGAAGTGTTGATCAACGCCGGTATTTGCCGCGGTGCCAGCGCCATTCTGTGCATTACCGGCGACGATGTGATTAACGTCTATGTGACCTTAACCAGCCGGCACTTGAATAAAAACCTGCGCATAATTTCCCGTGCCAATCGGCACGACAACGTCAATAAGCTCTATCAAGCCGGCGCTGATAATGTCATCAGGCCGTTCGAAATTGCCGGTTTGCTGGCGGCGGAATTTGTCGGTCAACCCGTTGCTTTCGAGGCCATCTCCGGCATTTTGCATAATCAAACCGAGACGGTGATGGAGTCGGTATTGGTCAGCGAAAAGTCGCCGCTGGATAATCAAAAAATCGGCCAACTGGATTTGCAGCAGCGTAAGCTCACCTTGTTGGGGGTGATCAGCGACAATCCGATTCATCTGAAACATAAAAATAAATACCAGGTGAACCAGCAACATTTTTATTTCAATCCGGAAGTGGACTTTATTCTGCGGCACGGCGACATGCTTGTGTTATTGGGCCGTAAGTACGGTATCGATCATTTTCGCGATCAGGTGGAACAACGCCGTTTATTCAGCAGGCAGCCCAAATGAAAAATATCGCCGTATTCGGTTACAACCGGCTGTCGTTCGAGGCCATTAGCCGGCTGGACAAAGAGCTATATCAAATCACCGTGATCGATCACGATCCGGCCAAAGCGGCGCTGGCGCGGGAAAACGGCTTTGAAACCGCCAATATCGATTTCCGTAGCGACGACGATTTGAAGCTGATCGGCATTGGGGCGCATATCGATACGCTGTTTTGCTTTTTCGACACGGATTCGGAAAATGTATTTCTGACGCTATCAGCGCGGGCACTGGATAAGGCGTTGAATATCGTGGCGATTGTCGATAGTCCGGAGTCGGCGGAAAAACTGATAGCGGCGGGCGCCAACAAGATTATCGACCCTTACGAAATCTGCGGGCGCAAAATTCACGATATGTTGAAGCGGCCGGATATCAATGATATTTTCGATCACACTGTATTCGGCAGACACGATCTGCATCTGGCCGAGGTGGCGATTCCGGAAAACAGCTATCTGGAGAATGCCCACGTCAGCCAGCTGCATTTAAGTTCGCAGTACAATTTGATACTGATCGGTATCGTCAATAAACAAGTCAGCGAACGCCTGCATTTTGTGGCGGAGGAATTTGATCGCCGCCTGAGTGTTGGCGATATTTTGGTGATTTTGGGGCCCTCGCGGGAAATTAGAGCATTCAAAAAGGACGTCGAAAATGAGTTTTGTAAAATCTAGCCGGCACTTGAACTGCGCCCTGCCGATTTTATTTTTTTTCCGCCAATCCCAGCCAACGCGCCAAAGCAGCTAGCGAAAAACCCTGAATCAACACGGACATCACCACAATAAAACTGATCAGGACAAAAATCTCTCCGGCCTCTTTTATACCGGCCGCCAACGGGAACGTTGCCAGTACGATAGGTACGGAACCGCGCAAACCCACCCAGGAAACCAGCAGCTTTTCCTTAAAACTGATCTTGGCCCACAGTAAACTGATGAAGACGCTGACCGGGCGAGCTACAAACATCAGAAACAAGCTAATCGCCACGGCCACACTGGCCAAGGACGACAATTCGGCGCGATAGGGTACCGACAGCATGCCCAAGGTTAAAAACATAATGATCTGCATCAGCCAGGCGAAGCTGTCATGGAAGGCATTGATGTAGTGGTGGTGGGTAACTTCCCGGTTTCCGGCCACAATGCCGGCCACGTAAACGGCCAAAAAGCCATTGCCATGCATAAACGTAGCGCCGCTATACGTCAGCAACACCAATGCTATGGAGGCTATGGCATACAAGCCGGCCGAGCTTAAGCCCATGTGATTCAGCAACCAGACCATGAAACGCCCGCCGCCATAACCCACGGCCACACCGATCAACAGTTGCATAACCAAAAACATGCCGCCTTCCAGAAAAGCCGATTCGGCCCCGGTCGCATAATTCAGCAAGGTAACAGTCAGTAGCACGGCCATCGGATCGTTGCTGCTGGATTCCAACTCAAGCAAAGGTTGCAACTTGCCCTTCAAAACAATGTGACTGGAGCGCAGCACGGAAAACACCGCGGCAGCATCCGTGGAAGAGACAATAGCGGCCAGCAACAGGCCTTGAGTCAGCGTAATGCCATGAACGCCCAGCGAAAAGGTGCTGAATGAGCCGAGGATAAACCAAGCAAAGCTGCCTAACAGCAGCATCGTGATAAACACGCCCAGTGTGGAAAGGCATAACCCCTGCCATAACACCGGGCGAATATTGGGCCAATGCGAGTCCAGGCCGCCGGTAAATAAAATAAAAATCAATGCAAAATCGCCGATAAATTTTGCAATTTCCGGGCTATGCAGTTCCGGTCCGCCGAACTCGCCGATCAGCCAGCCGGTCAAGAGAAAAAACAGCAGCGAAGGAATGCCCACTTTGCTGGCCAGTTTGCTGGAAAACACGCTGATTAATAGCAGGCTGGCGCTAACTAGACTGACCAATTCGATGGAGGGCATGGGCGATTCTCTGTGATCAGGAATTTAGGGTAGTTAAGATGTATGGGCAAATGAGCGGTCTTGCAAGCTTGAGCCGGCATGTTCGGTCCAAGCAAATCGTGTCTTACTTCCCACGTCGATTTGTGCCGTGCCGATAAACAGCGGCGATTGCCTCACTTGCCGTGACGCGGTAAAGTCTGAGGCCGGAGTGTAATCGCATGGCCCCGCTGAAAACGGAGTTTTTTGGTACTGGACGCGCATCCGCCGCCAAAGTGGCTTTCGATTGCCCGGACAATATAGCCGGAATCTAAGCATTTCGGCTATTTATACGATCCCAACACCATGGCTATGAACCGATTCAAAAACATCCTGTATGTCGCCGAATTTGCCGTCGACCAGCGGCAGGCTATCGAGCGGGTGATCGCGTTGGCGGCAAACAATCAAGCCAGATTGACGTTTTTACAGGTCGTCGAACAACCGCGTCTGGGCGCTTTGCTTGAGCTTTATACGCCGGAGCAAATCGACAATCAGCTGCGCGAGCAGGAGCGCCAGAAGCTGGAAGCCTTACTGCTTGGCTACAGCAGCGTGAACCCCGTTGATGTGCAAATCCGGGTTGGCAGCCCGTTTATCGAAATTGTGCGCCAGACCCTGGATGGCGATCATGATTTGGTCATTAAATTGGCCGCCGGCGACCATGGTATCCATGACCATTTGTTCGGCAGTACGGACATGCATTTGTTACGCAAATGCCCGCGTCCGGTCTGGTTGATGCGGTCTGAAGAAACGAACAATTATGCCAAAATCATGGCCGCCGTCGATTTCGATCCGTGGTCCGCGGACGGAGCGGACGAAGGATTGAACCGCAGAATTTTGGAGCTCGCCAGTTCCGTAGCGCTCGCCGATTTCGCCGAACTGCATCTGGTACACGTTTGGGACTCGATGTTGAGCGCGTGGGCAGGCGAAATTCCGAGTAAAACCGTCGAAATGCAGATTGAAGCCGAAAGAGCCCGCTATCAGGCCGGGCTCGATGGCTTGGCTGCTAAATTACGGCATTGGATAGGCGATGAGGCTTACAATTACTTATCGCCGAGGCTGCACTTGGTCAGAGGGAGTGCGCGGGACGATATTCCGGCTTTGGCGGCAAGATTGGACGTCAATTTACTGGTGATGGGAACGGTGGCGCGTACCGGCATCAAAGGTTTGATCATCGGCAACACTGCCGAAGTCATCCTTAACGGTATCCAATGTTCAGTGCTCGCAGTCAAGCCGGACGGTTTTGTTTCTCCTTTGGCATGAACAGGGTTTGAGCCAGCTTTTGCCCTAAACCGAAGTTTTGCAGCTTCCGTATTAATCCAAGACATAGAAAATGAATTTTTTAAAATTTAATCCACGTATTTGTTTTTTCCTGGGCTTTGCCGCTTGCGCTGGGCTGTTGGCGGTCGGTGCTTATTTGCAATTTGTCGAAGAGTTGGAACCTTGCCCGCTGTGTATTTCGCAGCGCTTGGCCATTTTGGCGACAGGCGTGATTTTTTTAATCGCTGGTTTGCATAATCGCGGTCGCAAAGTTTATGCGCTGTGCAGTGCCGCTGCCGCGCTGATCGGCGCCAGCGTCTCGGCCCGCCATGTCTGGTTGCAACATCTGCCGCCCGAAGAGGTGCCGGAATGCAGTCCGGGGCTGGAATACGTGTTTCAACATTTCCCGCTGGCGGATACGATCAAATTGATGCTGACCGGCACCGGCGAATGCGCGAAAGTCGATTGGACCTTGCTGGGCCTGAGTATTCCGGCCTGGACCTTGTTCGCGTTTTTGTTGTTGGCGGGATGGGCATGCCTGCAATTTTTTAACGATGCCGATGCCGTCTAGCTTCGGGATTCGCAAATTGGTTCAGCTATGTCAAAAGTCGCCGGTGTTAGCTCCCTGATTTTTTCGCGGCACCCAATTGTTGCAACTGCAGCAGTTACCGCGTCGAATCGACACAGCTCCGCAACAGGTTATGCACAAAAACGGGGCATAGCTTGCGTAGCATCGCGATAGTGCCTGCGATATTTAACACAGATTAATTTTTTACGTAAGTCATTGATTTATAATTGGCAAATCAGCTGGCTTAAATTTGCACAATTTAACAAATGTGTAATAAAAACCGACACTAAGCGATTCTCTCAAAAGCCTATCCACAGAGTTATCCACAGCTTTTGTGGGTAACTCAGATTCCTCAATCCTGTTAACCACTTAGCGATCTAATATCAAAAAAACATCACGAGACATGCCTAACTGTGATACTTCCGGCAATTTAATTTTGAAAGTTGCCGTGCCAGTTCCGCTGGACCGCTTATTCGATTATTTGCCGCCATTCGGCGTTAATGTGTCGGAATTGCAAGCAGGTGTTAGAGTGTTGGTGCCTTTCGGTAAGCGCCAGCAGGTAGGGATTTTGCTGGCTGTCGCGGACAATTCCAGCGTCCGGATGGATAAACTCAAACCGGCTATCGCCGTTCTGGATACCCAGCCGCTATTGGCGGACACAGACATTCAGTTATTACGCTGGGCCAGCCGCTATTATCACCACCCGATTGGTGAAGTGCTGGCCGCGGCGTTTCCGGTGGCCTTGCGCCAAGGCCGGCCGGCTTTACTGCAACACCAACCCTGTTTCGGCCTCAGCCCGCAGGGTCGGCTGGTTTCCCCGGAACAATTACGCCGCGCACCCAAGCAACAAGCACTATTGGCTTTGTTACAGTCCACCGGGAGTGCGATGACAGCTGCCGCGCTTAGCGCCTACAAGCCGGCGTTGAAAGCCTTGCTCGACAAGGGCTTGGTCACGGCGCAAGAACCCGTTCCGGGCACCGGATTAGCCCTCACTGAGAGCGTGTTACCGGCCAACCCCGAACAGCAGGCGGCTATCGATGCGGTCATCGCCAATCTGGGCCGCTTTGCCGTATCCTTGCTGGAAGGCGTGACCGGTAGCGGCAAAACCGAAGTGTATATGCAGATCATCGCCGAGGTGTTGGCGCAGGGCAAACAGGTGCTGGTTTTACTGCCGGAGATCAGCCTGACGCCGCAATTGGAGCAGCGTTTTCTAAAGCGTTTTGCCGTGAACATGGTGTCCACGCATTCCAACTTAACCGATAACCAGCGTTTGCAGGCCTGGCTGAGTATGCAGCAAGGCCATGCCGCCATCATGCTCGGTACCCGGTCCGCGTTGTTTACGCCGCTGCCGCGCCCCGGCCTGATCATTCTCGATGAAGAGCACGACAGCTCGTTCAAACAACAGGAAGGTTTTCGCTTTTCCGCGCGGGACGTTGCCATTGCCAGAGCCAAGGGATTGGGTATCCCGGTGTTATTGGGTTCGGCGACGCCGTCGCTGGAGAGCATGGCGAACGTTGCCCAGCGCCGCTACCAATTACTGCATTTGCCCAATCGGGCCGGCAATGCCACGGTACCGAGCTTTCAGTTATTGGACATGCGCAATAAAAGAATGCAAGCCGGTCTGTCCGAACCGCTGCTGGCGGAAATCCAAGCCACGTTGGCCAAAAAACAACAAGCGCTGATTTTTCTCAACCGCCGCGGCTACGCGCCGGTGCAGATTTGCCATGGCTGCGGCTGGGTGTCGCGCTGCCGGCGTTGCGATGCCAATCTGGTGATTCACGCCGCCGACCGCTTGCTGCGCTGCCATCACTGCGGCAGCGAACAACCCTTGCTCAAACAGTGTCCGGCCTGTAAAACCGGCGAACTACAGGCGCTAGGTTTGGGTACCGAACGTATCGAACAGACCCTGGCAAGCTTGTTTCCGGACAAGGTGGTGGTGCGTTTGGACCGGGACACCACACAACGCAAGGGTTCCCTGGAACAATATCTGGAGCGAATTAACGATGGCCAGGTCGATATAATTCTCGGGACGCAAATGCTCGCCAAGGGCCACCATTTTCCGGGGGTGACGCTGGTCGCCATTCTGGATATAGACAGCGGCCTGTTCAGTATCGATTACCACGGTAGCGAAAGACTGGCGCAATTGATCGTGCAGGTCGCGGGCCGGGCCGGGCGGGCCGATCAACCCGGCAAGGTGGTATTGCAAACTCGGCATCCGCAACATCCCTTGCTGGAGACCCTGCTAAGCAAAGGCTATCGGGCTTTCGCACAAAGTGCGCTGCAGGAGCGGCGGCAGGCTGGTTTGCCACCGTTCGGCCATCAGGCCTTGCTGCGGGTGCAAGCTGGCAAGGCCGAGGAACCGCAACAGTTTTTACAGGCGGTTTGTCAGAAAATCAGCGAGCTAAATCCCGGCAAAGTGCAGGTTCTGGGGCCGGTGGCGGCACCGATGGCTAGGCGCGCAGGTTTATTCCGTTACCAGTTGCTGTTGCAGAGTCCGCAGCGCAAAGAACTGCATCAGCTGCTGGATAATTTGTTGCCCGCCATTTATGCGTTGAAGGAAGCCAAAAAAGTGCGTTGGTCACTGGATGTCGATCCGGTGGATTTGTACTAGCCTGATCCGCCAAAATCCGGCGATTTAGTCCGGTTTATGTAATAATTCCCGCCCTTTACGATGGACCGTAGCAAAACCCATAGACATCTAAATCAGTAACTTAAGCGCCGTTGGATGGCACGCTTACAAACTAGGTGTCTATGCCTATAACTAAAATAAAGAAGGTATTTTTCAATGTGTTGGAGTGGAGAAGCGTCAGGCGTTCTGGCTGCCGCAGGTTTAACGACCGCCGTTTACGTGGCTTACAAAGGTGAATCCAAGGAATTGTGGATTCCGTTAACGTATTTTGCCTTGATGGAACTGCTACAGGCGGCAACCTATGTGTATATCAATCTGTGCGATAACCCCAATAATCAGGTGCTCACCCTGCTCGGTTATCTACATATCGCTTTCCAACCGTTTTTCGTGAATATGGTGGCGATGTACTTCATTCCGGAAAGCGTCAAATTAAAGATTAGAACCACGGTTTACACCTTATGTGCCATCAGTTCGTTGGCGATGCTAATCAAGATGTATCCGTTCGCCTGGGCCGGTGACTGTGTTCCGGGTACCGAAGGCTTTTGCGGTGTGCAGACTTGCTCGGTATCGGGTGAATGGCACATTGCCTGGCAAATGCCGTTAAACGGCTTAATGTCTCAGCCCGTGACTTGGTTGTTTGGGTTTAATTGGGGCTTGCATGCGTTTTCGTATATTTTGGCGGCGTTCTATTTGCCGATCATTTATGGTTCGTGGCGCTTTGTAGGGTTCCACTACTTGATCGGACCCTGGATTTCCGACGTGACCACCAACGATCCGAACGAGTATTGCGCGGTATGGTGTTTGTTCTCGATTGCGTTGTGCGTATCGGTAATCAAAACCCCGATCAGAAAACATTTGCATGTGAAGAAATGGCCGTTCTATCAACGTGAAGTAGGCGACAGCTTGTAACATGACTGTCAGTAAACAGGACATTCTCGACGCATTTCAATTTCGTCACGCCTGTAAGGAATTCGACGCCGAGCGCAAAATCGCCGGCGCGGATTTCGATTTTATTTTGGAAGTTGCTAGGCTCTCGCCTAGTTCCTTCGGGCTGGAGCCTTGGCAATTTTTGGTCGTGCAAAACCCGGATTTACGCGAAAAACTGCGGACTGTTACCTGGGGCGGGCAAAAGCAGTTGCCTACCGCCAGCCATGTGGTGTTGACGCTGGTGCGGAAAAGCTATTTCATGCGCTACGACAGTGCCTATCTGCAACACATCATGCGCGAGGTGCAGCAGTTTCCGGAAGACATCATCGAATTGCGTAGCGGCTTGATTGAGAAATTTCAGCGCAGCGATTTTGATTTGCTGGGTTCCGAACGCACCCTGACCGACTGGGCAACCCGGCAAACCTATCTGCCGCTGGCGAATATGATGACGGCGGCGGCGCTGATCGGGATCGATTCCTGTCCGATAGAAGGTTTTGAGCGTGTGGAAGTAGAACGGATCTTGGCGGAAGACGCTGACGTGAACTTGGAACACTGGTCCGCGGCGTATATGGTGGCCTTCGGCTACCGGAAAAATCCGCCGGCGCGGCCGAAGACCCGGCAATCGCGCGGTGCGGTGGTACGCTGGCTGGCTTAATTCAGACGGCAGCCAATGAAATCGCTGTCGTTCAGCGACAGCGAGTAACGCGCGATAGGACGGCGCACCCCGATAAAGCGTTCCCGCCAATACGGCTGTCTTAAGTCGGACACCATCACCTGCCCGGTCCGACTACTCGGTGCATGCACGAACCTTTCATCGCCGATATAAATCCCCACATGCGAAAACGGCCGCTCGGTGGTGAAAAACAACAAGTCGCCCGGTTGTTTTTGCTCGGGCTGTACGGCCGGCAATTGTCTGGCTAAGGATTGGGTATCGCGCGGCAGGCGCACGCCCTGGCGGTTATAAACGTAATACACCAAACCGCTACAATCGAAGCCCTGGCTGGGCGACTCCCCTCCGTAAACATAAGGCGCACCTTGCAATTGCAGCGCATCATTCGCTGCGATCCGGTTGCCGCCTTCGGGAGCGGGTAATGCCGTCAGCGGCGCTTTTTCTTTGTTGGCGCAGCCGGTAAGTTGACTCAGCATGGCAACCGCCACTATCTGAACCAGCAGTAATAAAGCGCGGCGGTAAGATAGACAGATGGACATCGGATTTATCGGCAATAAAATCATCAATTTGCATATTATAGACAGGCTATTCGCCGTCCGCTCGCTAACCGGCTATGCGTTTGTAAACTCGGTCCAGATATTGAGCGGCTTGGATCGGCCACTAGCTGATATCCGAAGCTTTGCGCTCAGTGTCGGCGAGGGTTCAATGAGCTGTCATTCAATGTGAGGTAAAGGCCGCACCGCGTACGCACACCTAGGCGAAGCCGCCAATCCCATGATAAAACCAAAACTTTCCAAACCACCAATGAAGGAGCGCGTCCATTTGACCGACTTGTTGAGCAGAGAAAGATCTAGCCTTTCAATCTATACAGGCTCCTATAATTTGGCCATCTTCAAAATAGTCTTTACAACCAAATTTATTGTTAGTTTTCGCGCACTGCCCTGAAACAGTGTCGTTTTCCGATGTGGGGGATTTTGACCGTACAGCGAGACACCCGAATTCACATTCAGAGTATTTTTTACATGGTTTTCCACCATCACGGCTGGCGCGAACGCACCCACTAACATG
Source organism: Methylomonas sp. TEB (assembly GCF_047777895.1). Classification (GTDB taxonomy): domain Bacteria; phylum Pseudomonadota; class Gammaproteobacteria; order Methylococcales; family Methylomonadaceae; genus Methylomonas. The sequence goes on along the minus strand of NZ_CP180476.1, from coordinate 4,904,606 downwards.
AGATTTACCCTTTGGCCTCCATTCACCCTTTTCAGCTAAACATTGAATCCTATCTTTCTCAAAGAAACAGTGATCAAAAGACGCCTGATCTTTACCCCAAGTTCCACCTTGTACTTTACACTCATCCTTCTGGCTTTTTTCAGAAGGGTCTAATCGACATCGTTGCTTATGTGGGTCCCAGAACCCATTTTCGCCTTCACAAACCTCCGGCAACCACGAAACATAACAATAGTAATACCAACTTTGACCGCTTGTAGGCTCCCATGTCCCGTTGAGATTTTTACAAATTTGTTCAGAATCGACCGCTGTTGCACGAACTTCAAGCGGTAAAGATAATAAGCTCACCAAAATAAACATTAATTTTCCAACCATGATTATTTTGTTTCCACGTGCCCTACAAGGATTTAGATAGTTAACTGTAAAGCTACCTAAAAATGATCTTCGACATGATAATTTATTGATCTGCATTTATTTTCCTTCTATGTATATCATCGACGACAGCCATCAATGACGGGTAGCGGTCAAGTCTCTGTGATTGAATCACTTCGGACGACAGACCGCAACGGTCGATTGTGACAATTCATCACTTCCAGAAACCGTCATTCTCTACTGGCATAATCTCAAAGAAATTGGCGGCTGACTGTAAATTTGGAACAGAGACGGTTTGGGTTGGCATACTCAAACTGCAAAACGCCAAATTATTATTTGGCTTTTGCCAACCAGGGACGCGCCAGCAACAGCAAGCTAAGCAAGCTGCAGAAAACCATGTAGTGTGAGTAACGAAAATCGGGCGATGGGGCTGCCAGCATCAAGCCCAGCTCATGCAGGATGGCGCTGGAAGTTAGGCAAATGACTTCGATGTTGGCCGTCACGCCACGAAAAGCAGCGGCAAAAAATAGACAAATTGTCAGCACGAAATAAGGCCAGGGTTGAAAAAACCAGTATTCGACGTACTTGGACATACCCGCCTCCAGCCACTCTTGTAGTTTGGTCGTTTGTGGATGGGAACCATAGGCTTGCTCTAAGTCGCTGGGAAAGTCTTTGCCCATTATTACCGGGCTCCAGCTGTTATCGGGCACCAAACCCAACACATATTTCGATACGGCCAAGCGGTGACGTAACCACAAAACCGGCTCTGCGAGTATGGTGTTTATCCACTGCGTATGCAGCGTTTGCCGTTGCAGGTCGGAGAGGCTTTCAAAGCCATGGATCTGCGATTCCATCGAATTTTTTGGCAGCTGCAAGGTGGGCGGCTTGGTACGGAAAACCTCCCGCCAATACATCGGCGTATAGGCCTTTAGCAAGGGTTCGACGGAACCCGTTGAATTTAGACTGCCCGCCAATTGATCGAAAATAGCTTGTTGCCTGCTTTTATCTTCAAGCCGTTTGATGACGCCGGCAATATCAAATGAGGCGTTGGCGACCCAGGGATAGGTATGCCTGTCGGCAAGCCGGTTGTTTATCGTCCCAGTCGCTACAAATAACACCAGCGTAAGCGCCGCGCCGGGAACGGCTGCGCGGATCAAGCCCAGTAGGCTGTTTTTGGGATATAAGCGATATAAGGCAAAGCTGAGTATGGGTATGGTGGCGAACAAGGCATTGTGTCTGATCAGGATGGCTAACCATAAGACCAAAGCTGTCAGTGCGAACAGCAGAAACGCAATACGCGGGAGTTGTTCGTCATGATTTTTTATCTGTCCCGCCATGCCGAAAGCGGTGAACAGCGCGCCCCACATCAGCATGTCTTTCAAAATCGCGCCGCTGATACCGAACAACGGCGGCAAAAATAATATCGCGCCAAGTAATGCCGCTAAGGCCTTGCCGCCATAGCGCTTAAAAAAGGCTTGAAAGCTCAGGTAGGCGCCGGTCCACACCAAACCGAGTTGCAGAAACAGCATGCCCGCTGGGCCCGGCACGATTTTGTCGGTGAAGCGCCAGATAAGCGCCATTAACGGCGGATGCCAGTCGGAATAGACGCCTTCACGAGCTTCGAGGATTTGATTGACCGCGTCATAACACATGAAGCCCGGATACATGATGCCGAAATGGATAAGGAATCCACCAATAAAAATCCATTCGGCCTGCTGCATTTCCGCCACCGCGCTAATTTTTCGAGCCAATGACATTAAGTTTGACAATATTTGAAACCGCAATGTTGAAACCGAAGTATTTCCGGTGGGTTCAAAGCTTGTTGAGCCGAACAATCCCCCACCCTTATTAAGATCGTCGTAAAAACCCCTATCTTGAAGAAAGGAACTGCCCCGAGATAGCCTCGTATTATGGCAAATCCGCTTCAACCCACGTCAAACAAATCCATCTGCCTATACTGGCCCAAGCGGTTATCGCCATTTTCCAATCCGGATAAGGTCACGCCCAGTAATCGAACCTTGGTGGTGCCGATGCCGGTATTTTTCAGTAATTCCGTTAATAGCAGTCTAGTGTTCGAGCTATTGCTGATCGGTTCCGCCAAGGTTCGGCCGCGCGTGATTTGCACAAAGTTTTGATATTTGATTTTCACGGTCAGCGTATAGGCCGTCATCTGCTTTTCGGCCAATCTGACTAGGGCTTTTTCCAGCAAATCCTGTAAATAACGCAGAATGGTGGTCAAGTCGGCTATATCTTGATCGAACGTGGTTTCTATACCCACCGATTTGCGGGCTCGATTGGAGTTAACCTGGCGCGAATCAATGCCTCGGGCAATGTTGTAATAATATTGGCCGGCCTTGCCGAAATGCCGTTGCAATTCCATTAGCGGCAGTTGTTTTAGATCCTTGCCGGTCACGATGCCCAAGTCGTACATTTTCTGTTCGGTGGCGCGGCCGATGCCGTGAAACTTGCCGATAGCCAGATTCTCCACAAACGCCGGGGCTTGTTCGGGTGTAATAAGATACAAGCCGTCCGGCTTGCCCAGGTCGGAGGCGATTTTGGCGAGAAACTTATTGTAGGAAATGCCGGCGGACGCCACTAACTGGGTTTGTCGGCGAATCTCTTGCTTGATGTGCTTGGCCAGCAAGGTCGCGGAGCCTTGGTATAGTTCGCTATCGCTAACATCCAGATAAGCTTCGTCCAGCGACAAGGGTTCGAAACGTTCACAGTAACGGGCGAAAATGCCACGGATAATCTCGGATGCTTCGCGGTAAACATCAAAACGCGGCTTGACGAATATGGCTTGCGGGCAGAGCCGGTAAGCGTGCGCGGAAGGCATGGCGGAACGCACACCAAACTGGCGGGCTTCGTAACTACAGGTGGCGACTACGCCGCGCGAATCGGGCTTGCCGCCGACAATGATGGGTTTATGACGATATTGAGGGTGGTCGCGCTGTTCGACCGCCGCATAAAATGCATCCATGTCGATGTGGATGATTTTGCGCGGCGCTGACTCCATGGAGCTTACTGCTTGCCGAGCAATTCTAGTTTGGCGGTTTCATTCCAATCGGAAAATGGGAACGGCAGCTGCTCGGTATTGAACGTCAAAAACAGCAGAATATGATAATGATAAGTTGACAGGCTACGGCCGAAGCTGAGGATATTGGCGTTAGCATCGCCGGTAAACAGCACGGAACCGACCTGCAACAAGATTACCAGCCACAACAGCAATTTAACCAAGCTGTCGATGGCGGCGAAAACCAGCATGAAAATGATGCGTTTCCAGGTCTCGATTTTTTTCAGATTTTCGTTAATTTGTTCCTGCATGATGGCATTAACCTCTGTTCATCACGTCCCGCAAGTCCAGCGCAGCCGCGTTGGCGCGGGCTATATAGTTAGCCATCGCCAGCGAGTAGTTAGCGAAGATACCGAAGCCGTCGCCGTTCAATACCACCGGACTCAGGGTTGGCGACAAGGCATTTTCCAGGGCTTGGATCATATTGTCCAAGGTGTTCATCGCCCGCTTGTCCAGCAGAATGTCGGAAAAATCGTGCTTGATGGCTTTCAGAATGTGCAATAACGCCCAGCAGGAACCACGCGCCTCGTAGAATACGTTATCGATTTCCATCCAGGGCGTTTGGCCGATGGTCGGCATGTTGATGTCGATAGGATTGGACGGATCGCCGTGAGCGGCGCCGGAAAATTTGTCGGTACTGGCCGCCAAGCGGGTTGAGAGACCGCCCAGCCGTTTAATCACCACTTCGGTATATTGCCAAAGGTTATCGGCTCTGGAGTGAAACTGCGCGGCCTTTGAAGTAGAGGATGGATTTTGCAGGCGAACCATGTAAGCGTGCAGTGCTTCGATACCTTTTACATATTCCGACTCGGTGGACGGCAAAGCCCAGGAATTGCGTTCGTAGTAAAAATACGGCTCTGCTTTTGCCAAATCAGGGTCTTCCGCGGATTGCGATTGGTCGCGGGCGAAATGGTTACGCAAAGCGGTGGTGCCGTCGCGCAACATGACCAGCGCACCGTACTCGAAGTTTTGAATGTTATCGCAAAACAGACCGGGAGGCGCCACGTCGTTAGACAAGTATCCACCGGATTTGAACAGTATGACGTCGGCGATATGGGCCAAGGTGTTGGCATACACGTAGCCGATAGGCATTTGATCGGTATGCGTGACATTCATCCGTTCGATCGCTTCGTCCTGAACGCTGAATTGCTCCGGCTCGCGGCTCCACCATTCGCCTAATACCAGCATGACAATCACAACGACGCCTAACAGCGAACCAAAACCCCAAAGTATGCCCCTAGACTTTGCGTCTTCGTAAGCTAATGGATTATCTGACATGTGTTGCGTATCCTGGTCTGACTAAAATAAGTGAGCAAAAACCGTGCTTTCCGATAAAGATTTTTTGTGAGCATGTTAGCACGGATATATCAATATGGCGCGCCCGATTTCAGTGCAGTTGCTTGTCCGGTGAGCTTGGCATGGCACTGATCAATGTCGGTGGTAATTGCACGAAAAAGCCCTTGCTTTGCAGACTGGCGATTACTTTTTCCGGATTTTCTCGGGCTAATTTGCGTTCCGGGCTCAACTGCAACTCCATCACAAATGTTAAGTGGCCAAGGCTTTTAAATAAGGCTTCCGGCACGGCGGAAAAGTCGTCTTTTTTGTCCAGATACAAATAGAGTTCGTCTTTTTTCAGGCTTTTATAGATGAAACATTGCATGATGATGACCTGTGATCGCGAATGCTGCCAATTCTAATGGTTTTTGTTTAGAATTTTCAGTCCCCGTTTGCCTAATGCCCAACATCATGGAAAACCAGCCCGCCGCTTCAAACGCTTTTTTCAGAATTGCCTGTTATTTCGAGGGTTCTTTAGCGGTATTGGCGCTGGCTTTGGGCTGGCTTGCCGACCTCGATCCGTTCGCCAGTCTGGCGTTTTCCGAGGCAGCATTAGGGATTGGCTTATTCGCAACTGGGCCGCTACTGGTATTGTTTTTTGCGATGCAACAGCTTAGCTATCCGCCCATCCAAAAGATTCGCGATTTACTGCTGGAAACCTTGGGCGCTAGGCTGGCATATCGGCATTGGACCGATTTGCTGATACTGGCTGCGATTGCCGGCTTTGCCGAAGAAGCGCTGTTTCGCGGGTTTTTACAGCCTTGGCTGGAAAATGGCTGGGGTGCGAGTGTAGGCTTGTGGGTTAGCAATGTGCTGTTTGCCTTGGTGCATGCGGTCACGCCGCTTTACGCGGTTTTAGCGATGTTGATGGGCTTGTATATGGGGGTTATGCTGGATTATGGCGGTGAACGCAATCTGCTGGTGCCCATGGTGATTCATGCCGTTTATGACTTTGTGGCGTTTGTTGTTATCCTCCGCGACTACCGCAACCGCGCTCGTTAGGAGTTATCGATGTCCGTTCAAACCCAGCCATCAGCCGAAGATTTGCGTCCGCACTGGCTTATCTGTGCAGGCGCGTTGCTAACGATACTGGGCTACAACCTGGCTTGCCATTTCTGGGCCAGCGAATTGCAACTAGGCGTTGACGAAGCGCAACGAGTGCTGATCAGGAGTGTGCTCTACGGCTTAGCGATTTTGTTGTTTCCTGTTACTAAACTGCTACGGCACATCCTGCTGCGTCTGAATCAAACCATGCCGGGACCGAAAACCGCTAAGCAGCGCTACTTTTCTACGATAATTGTCACGCAATTTTTGATTGAACTCTTAAGTTTGTTCGGCTTTGCGATGTTCTTTCTCGGCGATGGATTTAACACCTTGTATATTTTCAGTGCGATGGGCGTGCTGGGAGTTTTCCTGCATAAGCCCAATACCAGCGAATATTTAGCGATTGCGGCGGCACTCTCAAGCGAAAACCAGCACGGACCTAAATACCATTGACTATTTCCGATTTTTCGGATTGCAGGTTAAGTTGTACAATGGCTGGCTTATTTACGATTAGCCACCCGGTGTGATTATGCAAATCATTCAAGAAGCTCTCACCTTTGACGATGTTTTATTGGTGCCCGCCCACTCCAGCGTACTGCCGCGCGAAGTCGAACTAAAAACCCAGCTGACTCGCAAAATTAAGCTGAACATCCCGCTGGTGTCCGCGGCAATGGATACGGTGACCGAAGCCCGCCTGGCTATCGCGATTGCTCAGGAAGGCGGCATCGGTATCATCCATAAAAACATGACTGTCGAGCAGCAGGCAGCGGAAGTCAGAAGGGTTAAAAAATACGAAAGCGGCGTGATCAAAGACCCGATTACCGTCTCTCCCAACGTCACCGTTCGCGAGGTAATGGAATTAACCCGCGCTAAAAACATCTCCGGCGTTCCGGTGGTGGATGGCGAAGAATTGGTCGGCATCGTCACCAGCCGTGATTTGCGCTTCGAAACCCGGCTGGACGAATCGATTCGTTCGATCATGACGCCGAAAGACAAGCTGGTGACGGTCCATGAGTCGTTTAAGCACAAGGAAGTCATAGACTTGCTGCACAAGCACCGCATCGAGAAAGTGCTGGTCGTCAACGATGCCTTTCATTTGCGCGGCATGATTACCGTAAAAGACATTCAAAAAGCCAAAGACAACCCGCAAGCCTGCAAGGACGAACAGGAAAGACTGATTGTCGGTGCCGCGGTCGGTACTGGCGCGGATACCGGAGAACGGGTTGGCGCGTTGGTGGAAGCTGGCGTCGATGTCATCATCGTCGATACCGCTCACGGTCATTCGCAAGGCGTGCTGGATAAAGTGCGTTGGGTAAAACAAAACTTTCCGCAAGTCCAGGTTATCGGCGGCAATATTGCCACCGCAGCGGCCGCCTTGGCATTGGTCGAAGCCGGTGCAGACGGCGTCAAAGTGGGTATCGGTCCGGGCTCTATTTGTACCACGCGGATTGTCGCCGGTGTCGGCGTGCCGCAAATCACTGCCGTTAGCAATGTCGCGGATGCGTTAAGAGGAACAGGCGTACCTCTGATTGCCGACGGCGGCATCCGCTATTCCGGCGACGTTGCCAAAGCCTTGGCGGCCGGCGCGCATGCGGTGATGTTGGGCGGATTGTTTGCCGGCACTGAAGAGGCGCCCGGCGAAGTGGAATTGTTCCAAGGCCGATCCTACAAATCTTATCGCGGCATGGGCTCTTTGGGTGCGATGTCGCAGCAGCAGGGCTCCAGCGACCGCTATTTCCAGGAAGATACTGAGCAAGTCGAAAAATTGGTGCCGGAAGGTATCGAAGGCCGGGTGCCCTATAAAGGCAGCGTGTTGGCGATTGTGCATCAATTGTTAGGTGGTATCCGCTCCAGCATGGGTTACACCGGCAACAGCACTATTGCGGCGATGCATGACAATGCCCAGTTTGTGCGTGTCACCAGTGCCGGCATGCGTGAAAGCCATGTGCATGACGTGACGATTACTAAGGAAGCGCCGAATTACCATATGAACTAATGCCGGCCCTCAGGCTGTTGCTCTCGGGTCTGCGCTTTCGCGTCGACCCGCTTTAATCGAACACAAATCACAGAAATAGCTCAATGTCCGAAACCTCCTCAACTCCATGCAATCTTTGCGGCGGCAACCATGTTGCCGTGTTATCCATGCGCAGCCGCAGCGGCGCCGAGTTGCGCAGCGTCATCTGCAAGGACTGCGGGCTGGTCTGGAGCGATCCGTTTCCGCACGATCCTCGCCAGTTTTACGAAGAAGATTATCGGCTGGCATACAAAAATACCTACGCCCCCAAAGCCAAACATATCTTGCGCGCCGGCCGAGTTGCGCTGACCAGGCATGAAAAAATCAAACACTTATTGCATAAACCGCAAACCCTACTGGACGTAGGCACCGGCGGCGGCGAGTTTGCTTATTTAATCAAATCGCTGGGCCACAATCTGTACGGCATCGAGCCAAACAAGGGTTACGGCCAATATTCCGCCGCGCAATACGATCTGAATTTGCAATTTGGCTTTATTCAAGATGCACAGTTCGAAGAAAGCAGTTTTGATGTGATCACCATTTGGCACGTATTGGAGCACACCGAAGATCCTTTCTTTGTTTTAGGTAAGTTGCGTAGCCTGTTGAAAGCCGACGGCGTGTTAGTAGTGGAAGTACCGAATATCGAGGCCACCTGTCAATCGCCGAGCAGCACTTTTCATGAGGCGCATCTGTACAATTTCAATTTAGCGACGCTGCGGCGCATGGGCGAAAAAGCCGGCCTAATTGAGGAAAGACATGTGTTTTCCGAAGACGGCGGCAATGTCACGCTGTTTTTCAAAAAAGCCGAACACCCGGCCGACCAAGCCATGACTTGGGGAATCCCAGAAAATGCCGAACGAATCTCCGCGATTGTACGCGGCCATACCAATTTACGGCATTACATGCGCGCGGCCCCTTATTTGCGGTTTATCAAACGCATGAGTCGTTCGCTGTTCGAAAATCGGGACGTCAAAGGTTTCGATAACAATAAAAGCCTGCTTGACCAATTGTATCGGGGCTTATAGTACGCTCGTCACTTAGATTTTCCGGTGGGTACGCTAGTCGGCCCACCCTACATTTTTGAAAGGTTTCCCGTCATGTCATCCCACGCGACCAACATCCATTCCGACAAGATCCTGATTCTCGACTTCGGTTCGCAGTACACACAATTGATCGCCCGCCGCATCCGCGAAATTGGCGTGTATTGTGAGATATATTCCTGCGATTGCAGTGCCGATGAAGTCAAAAACTTTGCACCCAAAGGGATCATCCTGTCAGGCGGCCCGGAAACAGTCACCAGTAGCGATACGCCGCGCGCGCCGCAAATTGTTTTTGAATTGGGCGTACCGGTATTGGGCATTTGCTACGGCATGCAAACCATGGCCGAGCAGCTGGGCGGCAGAGTGGAATCCTCCGATCACCGCGAATTCGGCTACGCGCAGATTCGCGCTCGCGGCCATTCCAAATTGTTGTTGAACATCGAAGATCACGCTTCACCGGAAGGTTTCGGCTTATTGGATGTGTGGATGAGTCACGGCGACCGTGTCGTTGAACTACCGACCGGTTTTAAATTGATCGCCAGCTCCGACGGCGCGCCAATAGCCGGTATCGCCAACGAAGACAAGCACTTCTACGCGCTGCAATTCCACCCGGAAGTCACCCACACCAAACAGGGCGGACGGATTTTGAGTCGGTTTGTGTTGGAAATCTGCGGCTGCCAGGCGTTGTGGAATGCCAGCAATATCATTGAAGACAGCATTACCGCCGTGCGCGAGAAAGTCGGCAGTGATCAAGTGATTTTGGGCCTGTCAGGGGGGGTGGATTCATCGGTGGTCGCGGCGCTACTGCATCGCGCTATCGGCGAACAACTGACTTGCGTATTCGTCGACACAGGCTTGCTGCGTCTGCACGAAGGCGATCAGGTCATGGCGATGTTCGCCCAACATATGGGCATCAAAGTGATACGCGTCGATGCTGAAGCCCGTTACATGGCGGCACTCGCCGGCGTCAATGACCCGGAAGCCAAACGCAAAATCATCGGCGGCCTGTTCGTGGACATCTTCGATGAAGAAGCCGGCAAACTCACCGACGCCAAATGGCTGGCGCAAGGCACCATTTACCCCGATGTCATCGAATCGGCCGGCGCAAAAAGCGGCAAGGCACATCTGATCAAATCGCATCACAACGTCGGCGGCCTACCGGAAAACATGAAGTTAAAACTGGTCGAACCCTTGCGCGAATTGTTCAAGGACGAAGTACGTAAACTGGGCTTGGAGTTAGGCTTGCCGGCCGATATGATCCACCGCCACCCCTTCCCCGGCCCCGGCCTGGGCGTACGCATCCTCGGCGAAGTCAAAAAACAATATGCGGATTTGCTGCGTCAGGCCGATGCAATTTTTATCGAAGAACTGTATCGCCACGATCTTTACCACAAAGTCAGCCAAGCCTTCGCGGTATTCCTGCCGGTTAAATCGGTGGGTGTGATGGGAGACGGCCGAAAATACGACTATGTCATCGCGATCCGCGCTGTCGAAACCATAGATTTCATGACCGCGCGCTGGGCGCATCTGCCTTACGATTTCCTGGATTTGATCTCACGCCGCATCATCAACGAAGTGCCCGGCATTTCCCGCGTGACATATGACATTTCCGGCAAGCCGCCCGCGACGATAGAGTGGGAGTAATAGCTTCAAATTAAAATGGAGCTTTGAAAATGACTTCCGGTCAACGCAAGCGCGGGGTGTGAAAATTTGCTCCGCGCAATAGCTTATTCATTGTTTCTCCCAAGCCGGTAGTCAATTGTTTTGACTACCGGTTTTTTTTTTGCGATGAATGAGCAGTCTTGGTCGCCATGCCGAATTAAAGTTAATAAAACGCGGCTTAACCTACGTCGGTTCTTACTGATAAGCGTCCGTCAATTCGCCTAACAACCCATCATTGGCGCGCCCCGGTCTTAGCAGGTATAGGCAGGGTCATGTCGATGCCGGCAGCTTCTTTTCTTGAGTATTGGATGTTTCGTAACTGGGCTGTTTATGCTGCACGTTGCGAAAGAACCTTAAGTTGAGGGTTTGTCCAAATCATTTCCTTGGTGGCCGGTAAAGGTCCGCCAAATTAACCAGCCATCCACGATTTTTGACGATATTGACGTTGGTCAAAGCCATCGAATAACAGCCTGTGTCCGATACGGCAATTGTTGGGTATTTAATGACAATAAGATGAATGCTCCCAGGCACAACTAGAATGGTTTTCAGGTGGAAAACGGTTAGATTATTTAGGCAAAAATGCAAGGGATTAATTTTAATTATGCACAAAAAATTACTTGACACTGTCGACAGCCAAAGACTGCCTGGTCGTGGGCTCTAATGTTCGTATATTGCATGTAAGTTATTGATTTTAAATTGTATAAACTGTTGTCTAAAATTGAGTCAATTTAAGCAAAGGCCCCAAAAATTAGGCATTTAGAGCGCGAAAAAACTTTTTATCCCCAAGGTTATCCACAGCTTTTGTGGATAACACCATAACTTAGTTGCCTGTCAGTCAGTTAGCGCTAAAAGCTATATTCCCGTGCAGGTTTTTGTCTTATTTCCGACACGGTTGCAACTTGGCCTGCCTGGGATTTTGCAAAGGAATGTCAGCGGATGGCTACATTGGCGGAGGCATTTGATTACAGTATTTTAAATGCGGAGTTCCTTGCGGTGCTGCTTCTAGTGTTATGACAGGGCTCTTAAAAACTGTTCGCCTTATGCTCTTGAGCGAACTCAGTCTGTCGATGGACGCACCCGCCTGGAGTCAGACGAGCTCAGCCTTAACGGCATGCCCGCGATAAAATACTGCCGGGTTAATAAGCTATCGGCTCCAACTGCGCTGGATGGAAATTAACTATGTTAAATAACTTTTCCAATTAGGTCATATACCGCATTATTTGTAGCGTGTTGCTCCGGTAGTGCCGGGCAATTTGCCGCCAAATGCCCTAAATACCGCTATTTTAGCGCTCTGGCATGAATCTTGGTTATTCGCCCAATTAACGACACCAAAATCCGCATATCCTAACCATGAGCAATGCTCTCCACATCTCCCGCCTGATTGAGGCTTACGACGAGGAATTACGCCGGGTGATGTTTAGACGCTGCGGCTGCCTGGATACCGCCGCCGACATCGTGCAGGAGACCTACCAGCGCATGTTTACCGGCAATTTGTGGCAGCAGGCCGACAACCCGCGCGCCTTGCTGCATCGCATCGCCGCCAATCTGGCCACCGATTACGAACGCCGCCGCAATACTCGCAATCAACATGTAGAGCATGACGATACCGGCGACGCGGCCTTGCAGGTTAGCGACGGTATCGATCCGGAGCAAATCAGTTTGGCGCGCGAGCGCTTGGACCGCTTGGTCGCGGCGATAGATAGACTCCCCGCCAAATGCCGGACGGTTTTCGTGCTGCGCAAGTTCGAGGAACTGAGCCACGCCGAAATCGCCCAGCGCCTAGGCATATCCCGTAATATGGTGGAAAAGCATCTACGCAATGCCTTGGCCGCCTTGCAAGAACACGACGATTTTTAGCTGATTCGCTCCTGTTTTCACAGGGTTATGCGTCCTATAATGGCGAGCCACCAACCCTGAATTGCGCCCGATGAAAAACTTCAGCTTTTATCGCTCACCGCTAAGCAGCAGGATGCATTGCCGCCTGTCGGCTGTAAACGGACATAGGCAATGAAAATCTCTGCCGAGATTAAAGCCGCTGCCCGCGACTGGTGGGTCAGGCTGGATAGCGGCAAACTTAGCCCTAATGAGCACGCCGAATTTACCCGCTGGTTGGCTGCCGATCCTTTGCATCGTCAGGCTTACGAGCAATTACGCGAGTTATGGGGAGCGCTGGACGCTATCGCACCGAAAATAACGATTCCGGCCGCCAGCAAACCCAAGCAGTTTGCTTGGCGATGGCAGTGGGCGCTGCCAGCCTTAGCCGGCGGCTGCCTAGCCTTGTGGTTGTTCAATCCGCTATGGCTTATATTGCGCGCCGATTTTCATACCGGCTTCGGCGAGCGGCGCGACGTGCATCTTAGCGACGGCTCGACGGTGCATCTGAACAGCAACAGCGCATTGGAAGTACATATCGACGGCGCACAGCGGCAATTGACCCTGCTACAAGGCGAAGCCTGGTTTGAAGTCAGCCCCGACAAAGCCAGGCCGTTTCGGGTAAATACTGAGCACGGCAGCGTGACCGCGCTGGGTACGGCCTTTAATGTGCGGCTGCATCACGATAAAACCGAAGTCAGTGTCACGGAACACAGCGTGGCGGTGGACTTGCAACAAGCCGACGGCAAAACGCTGCACACCGTGGTTGCCGACGGTCAGCAAATAGCCTATAGCGCCGAATCGGGACTGAGCAATTTGCAACACATCGATAGCCAGGCCGTTACCGCCTGGCAACGCGGCAAACTGGTGTTCGAAAACCGGCCCCTGGGCGAAGTGCTTACCGAGCTGAATCGCTATCATCGCGGCTTTTTGCTGATCAACGATCCTGAACTGGCCCAACGCCGCGTCAATGGTGTGTTTCGTACCGACCAAGCCTTATCGGTGCTGGAGGCCTTGGAAACCTCTCTGCAACTGCGCTCAACGCGGTTTGGTGATTATTTGATCGTGCTGCACCGCTAAACGAGTTTACGGCATCGGTGGCGTTTATTGACCGGGCAAAGGCATTGAGGCGAATGCTATTTAAGGGCCGGGTTACTAACGCTCCCGGCAAATTCCCGTTTTGATCTACTCGATAGTTGTTGTCAGCGCATTGCTGAAATTATCCCTCTACCAATTATCCGAAAAATAAATTTCAAACGCATTGAACTTGGCAACTACTTGGCGGAATTAACCTCGGAATGCAATTTGCTTTGAGCAAGTCCCCTATGTTGCCTCAAGGCAGAGCCGCGTTCACCCTCGGCAGTTGGTCAATGCCGACGCAGCAGCATCGTTCCCATGGAACAAAAAATCGCAGTCAACCTGAGGCTTGCCGCTGGTTAGCTGTACCTTAATGATCTTATCGACAGAGGATAGAAGTATGAGATTAAACATTGCTAAAACAGTAATTGCCGCCGTTTTGTTAATCGGTGCTGCGCCAGCGAATGCCAGTGCCGTGCATGATGCCGCCGGCGATTATCTGGCAACTTATTTCGGCAGTAAGACCGGCGATCTGGATGTGATCAGTGCCTCGGTTACTTACAATCCGGCCAGCGATCTTTTTCATTTCGAAAGTACCTTTGCCGGTAACCTCGGCGGCTCGCCGTCCGGTTTCTACATTTGGGGCTTCGATCGGGGCGCCGGTACCGGGCGGTTTACCGCAAACGGCTTGCCGCAAGTACTGTTCGATTCGGTCGTGCGTTTCAACATGGACGGCAGCGGCGTGGTAAGCCTGTTGACACCGACTTCTTCCACTACCCCCTTCGCCGCGGGGACCGCCAAAATTAAAGACAACCAGTTGATTGCCGACATTGCCGCGAGCTTGCTGCCCTCGAATGGTCTTGCCAAATCGAGTTACACCTGGAATCTCTGGCCGCGCGACGGGGCTCTGCCGGCGGGTTTTGGACAAATTTCCGATTTCGCTCCCGATGCCATCAACGCCCCCGTGCAAGTCGTACCGCTCCCTGGCGCGTTTTGGCTGTTTGGTTCGGTGTTTGCTATGTTCAAGTTAGCCGGCAACAGCAAGCAGCGTTTTGCGGTAACAGTAAAATCCATTTGATAGCAGCACATTGAAAGCTGGCAAACCCGTTCCTGTTGTTTTATAGAGGCTTGAGCGGGTTTGCGACTTCATTCCTCGCCGGACGGCGCTGCCAGATAACTTACCTCTACCTCCGTCAAGCCGCTGATGCCGATTTGCTTGGCCGCGCCTTGCGATAAATCGATCAACCGATTCGGGCTGAACGGACCTCTATCATTAATCAGCACATCCACATAACGGCCATTGCGTAAATTGGTAACCCGCACTCTCGACGGAATCGGCAAAGTTTTATGCGCCGCCGAAAAGCCTTGCGGATTGAAACGGCTGCCGTCGGCGGTACGATTGCCCGATTCCGCGCCGTACCAGGAAGCCAAGCCGGTTTCCCGGTAACCATTTCCCGATGCCAAAGGGTAATACGTGATGCCTTTAACGGTGTAAGGCTTGTTGTAAGCGGCGTTGTTTTGATAGGTCGGCAGTTGGACAGGCCCCGGAGATCGCGGTGGCTCGGACGCACAACCTGCTAGCAGACCAAGAAAAACTGGCAAAAAGCCTGGATTGGCAAGCGCCTGGATTAGTTGGTTTCGCGACATTCGATAACTCCACAGGGCGTAATTTATTTGGCGCGCATGCGCTGGCAATAATCTAAGCATAATTTAAAGCACTCGTTAAACTCCGTTCGCTTGGGTCGCACCTTTCCGGTCTTCGCGCAGGCAGACCGTTGCCGGCGCGAGCTCATCCCGTCAAAATCGGCCAGCCCGAACAGGTTTGGTTATAATGCCGGCATCAGGAAATAGACAACTAGGGCCGGGATAGCGATTTCTTTGTTTGCCGACGCGGCAAACGCCACTTGAGGGGGAAAGATACATGGCGGGTGAATTACATAAAATCTTGATTGTTGGCGGCGGCGCGGCGGGGTTGGAGTTGGCCACCGAATTGGGGCAAAAACTTGGCAGAGCCGGCAAGGCGCAAATCACCTTGCTGGATGCCGCATCCACCCATATTTGGAAGCCGTTGTTGCACGAAGTGGCGTCCGGCACCTTAGCCGAAGCCGAGGAAATCGAATACTTGGCCCAAGCGCACAGCAATCACTTCCGCTTCTTGTTCGGCAGAATGGAAGGTTTGGATCGGACCAATAAAGAAATTATCGTCAGCGCGATTACCAACAAGAAAGGCGAAGAGATCATTCCGCAACGCCGCTTCAAGTACGACACGCTGGTGATGGCAGTCGGCAGTGTCAGCAACACCTTCGGCATCAAGGGCGTGGATAAATATTGCCGCTTTATCGATACCACCAAGGAAGCCTTCCGCTTTCAAAAACAACTGGTGGAAACCTATTACATCCAGTCTTACGCCAACCAGAGCCATCAACGTGACAAGCCGTTGTCGATTGTGATCATCGGCGCCGGCGCCACCGGCGTGGAATTGTCAGCCGAGTTGCACGAAGTCACCAAATTGCTGGCAACCTACGGGCTGGAAGGTTCGATAGACGTCAACATTACCATCATTGAAGCCGCGACTAAATTGTTGCCAGCCCTGCCGCCACGGCTGTCGCAAGCCACCCAGGAGCAATTGATCAAGCTGGGCATCCAGTTAAAACTAGGCCGCAAGGTCACGGAAGTCACCGAAACCGAGGTACACACTTACGATGGCGAAGTGTTCGACGCGGACTTAAAAGTCTGGGCCGCCGGCATCAAAGCCCCGGACTGGATGAAAGACCTGGATGGTTTGGAGTCCAATCACATCAACCAATTAGTGGTCGATCAAACTTTGCAAACCAGCGACCCCGACATTTTTGCTATCGGCGATTGCGCCGCCTGTGAATGGGTCGGCCACGGCGGCAACGTGCCACCGCGCGCTCAGTCCGCTCACCAAATGGCCTCTACCGTGGCCAAAACCATCATCAACCGCTTGAAAGGCAAACCGGCTGCGAAATTTGTTTATCGCGATTATGGCTCGCTGGTGTCGCTGGGTAAATTCAGCACGGTCGGTTCCTTGATGGGTAGCTTGATGGGTACGGTCAGCGTCGGCGGCTTGATTGCCTATGGTGTGTATCTGTCCTTGTACAAAATGCACCAAGTGGCCATCCACGGCTACTTCCGCACCGCGATGTTGACCTTATCCAATCTGTTCCGGCGCAGTACCCACGCCAAAATGAAAATGCACTAACCCACAACTCCATTGAGCGATACACATGTTAGAAATCGAATACGAATTCCGCGAAGAAGACCTGGTCCACTTTAATGAGGAAAGGCTGAAAAAAGACCCGGAAATGCAGAAAAAAATCCGCCAAAACCGCATCTTCGCCCCCGGCGTGATGATGGCGATTGCTTTGTTTTATTACGTGTATTACGTGGACATGACCACCACCGCCTACATCACGATATTGGCGCTGGCCTGGGCGATTGCGTCGCCGTTTATCATGAAGATGGACATGCGCCGCCAGTTTTTCAACAAATACACCGAAGCGGAAAAAAAGGCTTTATTCGGTATTCATTGGCTGAGCATCGAGCCGGAATTCCTGCAAGAACGCGCTCCCGGCGGTAAGAGCAAAACTCCGTGGAAAGACATGTTGCGGGTGGAAAAACATAAAGATTACGTTTACATCTATGTGGATATTGATGCGGCAATTGTGATTCCGCGCGCCACGGTCAAGAAAGGCGATTTGAAGGCGTTTGCTAAGCAGGCTGAGGGGATGATTGAGAGGGCGGGTTGATACTGTTTACCTATATTTGATAAATATGGGGCACGGCCGAATATATTCCTTTGGTAGACAAAAGTCTCCTTTAGGCGTCTATAACATGCCTTACTAACAGTAATAGACCATGATTAGCTATAATATACGCAATAACAAAAAAGTGTGAGGATTTGAAGCATGGCTATATATGCAATTTGGAATAATAAAGGTGGTGTCGGCAAAAGTTATTTAACTTTTCAATTGGCATCCGAATATGCTCGCCAACATCCTACCAAAAAAGTTTTAGTGGTCGATCTGTGCCCTCAAGCAAACTCATCGTCTATGTTGCTTGGCGGTATGGTTGTTGGTGAACAGCATTTAAATAATATTCATGGGCAACAGCCAAGATTAACTATTTCAGGATATATTGACGATAGAATTCTTAGTCCTTATGTGCCGACTAAGTCTGGTGCTGACTACATAACTCAGGTTTGTAAATATAACGATAAAGTACCCTCTAATGTATATCTAATTGTGGGGGATGAAAAACTAGAGCTCCAATCATCGCGCGTATCTAGTGCAACAGATAGAAATAGAGGGCCTGATGATGCCTGGAGAATAGTGCATTTGTGGGTTAAAGATTTAATTTCAGATATTAAATATTCATGGAAAGATACCGATACTTGCGTCTTTATAGATTGTAATCCAAGCTTTTCTGTTTATACAGAGTTGGCATTAACCGCCGCAGATAGATTGTTAATTCCGTTTTCTGCCGATGGTTCATCAAAGAGAGCTGTTAAGGCGGTGTTATCGTTGGTATATGGGAAGAGGCGACAATTAGGTGACAGGCAATCGGATTTTTATATTGAAACAAATAGTCATCGCATGTCTTTGCCAGAAATTTATATGTATATTGGCAATAGGCTAACTCAAATGAATAATTCATCAGCTTCCGCATTTAAAACAGTTGTTGATGAAATAAGCGATGAAATTTATTCTGAGTGGCAATCCAGTGATACCCCTTTTTGTATACATCCTAGTGGAACCCCTAAACCAAATAACAAAAAAACGTTTAAAAATATGTTTCAATTTGAAGTTAATGATGCAAATACAGCCTCAGTTGTTTCAGGGGCCCTAGGAATTCCTATAGGTATTCTTACTGCAGGGCAAAAGGTGGTTGCCGGAAAAACGGTGACCGTTAATCAGAGTCAACTAGATAGGCAAGTGCCAAATATAAAAGACCTTGTGAAACGCATTGAATAATTTATCGTTCCCACGCTTCAGCGTGGTGATGCATCCCTAGACGCTCTGCGTCGTCTAGCAAAAACAATGTTTTCGTGTTTGGTGTCGCTAACGCGACGGCTGGTTTTAATGTCGGTTTCACGAAACACATCCATGCGTTTCGCCCTGCGGGTGTTCCGCATGCAAACCGGCTATCCTGCCGATTTGTCGGCCCGACAGCCGAGATACTTTTCTTTGCTTGTCCAAAGAAAAGTATCCAAAAGAAAAGACACCCGGATGCCGCTTGTTCCCTGCGCTCCTCGCTTTTGAACGGGGTTACCGAAAGGGGCTTCCTGCCCCTTCGTCAACGTGCGGCATCCATGCCGCACCCCTTCGGGCTATTCCGTTCAAAAGTTCCGGTGCTCGGCGCGGCATACGGGAATAAAACTATCCCGATTTCACTGTAGTCTCTTAGGGTGGGTACGGTTTTTGTGCCCACGCGGATTGCTCTCCGCGACGCAATGATCCCCACAAAATATTAGTGCGTGCTAATCTATACTTGCTTTGGATGTTAGACAATGGCGAATTAGGTTAGACTCTGGTTGCATTTGCTTATGCCGATGGTTAACCAACGACAAAAGGAACTAGCTTTGCCAATGCGATGAGCCGGCCCGTCTCACCGACAGGGTGACTCAGTATCTATAAAGGCCTTCGCCGCAATGTCGTTCGAAAGCAGAGGACCTGCAAATTATTGGGAAATTAACGAAGCCCACCGGTTCATCGGGTGGGAGGAGCAAGCATGGAACTGTTACTTTTTCAAATCGGTGAAAAATATTTTTGCCTACCGCTATCCAGCGTCAAAAGGATTGTGCCCATTTCCCCGGTTTATCCGTACAGCGGGCAGAACTCCGATCCCTTCTACGGTATCGATGGCGAGGTTTTTCCTTATGTCTCGCTTTGGGATTTGTTGGATATCAAGTCGAAATACTTTGAATACGAGGAATTAAAGTCCTTTTTGGAAATTCGCAGAAAAGATCACCTGGAATGGATTGCCGAACTGGAATACTCGGTCCGCAACCACGGCACCTTCAGCAAGGCCAGAAATCCCAGGGAATGCGCCTTTGGTAAGTGGTTTTACGCTTACACGCCCCGACACAAAAAACTGCATTTGCTATTGTCTTGTTTCGAAAGACCGCACGCCGCCATACATGAACTAGCGGATAAATTGCTGAATATGGCGGAAACCGGCCGTGTCGATGAAGCCTTGTCGGCTTTGAATCAGGCTAAACACGGCACGTTAACGGAGCTTTTGAATATTTTCGACTCAACGATTGAATTGGTTGTCGACCTGCAAAGACGCCTAGTCCTGCTTGCCAAACATGATGCCAATTACCTGGCTATCGGCATTGATGAGGTGTCTGACATCGTTAAAGTGAAGGCGTCGATGCGTCGTGACAACCCTATTGCAAGGTCCGAGCATTTTTCCGAGTTCGTATCCTTTGAGAATGGTCAGGCTGTGCCGATTATTAATCTTGCATCCTTAGCCAACAATGCGCCGGGGTTGATGGGTAAATCAGCGAACTCGGCAATTTAGCGCCCGCAGTGCCGGGCAGATAATGAAATCATCCTCACTTCCAAGTTGTCGTTTTATATTTTAATACCGACGGCTTGGGCGACCAGTTTTTGATTCAGGACGCTAGCGGTTCGTGATAAATTCCCAATTCTCCTTCATAGCCCGACGACCACCATGACCACCATTCGCCAAGCCGATTTCATCCAAAGCATCGCCGATGCCTTGCAGTTCATTTCCTATTACCATCCCAAGGATTTCATCGATGCCTTGTATGTGGCTTACCAAAAGGAGGAAAGCCCGGCGGCGAAAGATGCGATGGCGCAGATTTTGATTAATTCGCGGATGTGCGCCGAGGGCCGCCGGCCGATTTGCCAGGACACCGGCATTGTTACGGTTTTTTTAAAAATTGGTATGGACGTGCGCTGGGATGCGGCATTGAGCGTGACCGAGATGGTTAGCGAAGGTGTGCGCCAGGCTTATCTGCATCCGGACAACGTGTTGCGGGCGTCCATCCTGGCCGATCCGGCCGGCAAGCGTATAAATACCAAAGATAACACACCGGCGGTGGTGCATATGGAACTGGTGCCGGGTGACAAGGTGGACGTGGAAGTAGCGGCCAAGGGCGGCGGCTCGGAAGCCAAATCCAAATTCGTTATGCTTAATCCGGCCGACAGCATTGTCGATTGGGTGATGAAAACCGTGCCGACCATGGGCGCTGGTTGGTGTCCACCCGGCATCCTGGGCGTTGGCATCGGCGGCACTGCCGAAAAAGCGATGTTGTTGGCCAAACAGGCGTGTATGGGTTCTATCGACATTCAGGAGTTGATCGCTCGCGGGCCATCGAATGCTATTGAAGAGTTGCGCCTGGAGCTATACGACAAGGTCAACGCGCTGGGCATCGGTGCCCAAGGTCTGGGGGGACTGACCACGGTGCTGGATGTGAAAATCCTGGATTACCCGACTCACGCCGCCAATAAACCGGTGGCGATGATTCCCAACTGCGCTGCCACCCGCCACGCGCATTTCGTGTTAGACGGTTCCGGTCCAGCGCTGCTGACGCCGCCCAAGCTAAGCGACTGGCCGGAAATTACCCAATCCGCCAGCAGTGCTCGCCGTGTCAATATCGATGGCCTGACCAAGCAAGACGTTGCCGACTGGAAACCCGGTGAAACCTTACTGCTCAGCGGCACCTTACTAACCGGCCGCGATGCCGCCCACAAGCGTATCGTTGATCTTTTGAACAAGGGAGAACCCTTGCCGGATGGCGTGGACTTAAAAGACAAATTCATTTACTACGTCGGACCGGTCGATGCGGTGCGCGATGAAGTGGTCGGCCCGGCCGGCCCCACCACCGCCACGCGAATGGACAGTTTCACCGACACGGTACTGGAAAAAACAGGCCTGCTGGGCATGATAGGCAAATCCGAACGCGGCCCGATAGCGATAGCAGCCATCGCCAAGCATAAAGCAGTGTATTTGATCGCGGTCGGCGGCGCGGCTTACTTGGTGTCAAAAGCCATCAAACAAGCGCGGGTCGTGGCGTTTCCGGAATTGGGCATGGAAGCGATTCACGAGTTTGTGGTGGAAGATATGCCGGTAACGGTGGCGGTGGATAGTCGCGGCGAGTCGATTCATGCGACCGCGCCGAAAGAGTGGCAATCAAAAATTGGGAAGATTCCGGTGGTGCTGGCTTAGGCTTTAGTGCGAGAGGGAGTTTACGCCGGGCCTTCAAACACGATGCCTTCATAAATCTCGGCGACCGGCAGTTCCAGGCCGATGGATTGCAACAACGCCCGCTCCCCGGCTTGATATAGCCGTAAATCCCATTGCTCGGCGCGGCGGTAACACTCCACGCGCTGCGTGTCCTGAGCGATCAGCACATACTCTTCCAAACTGGGCAACTTGCGGTAGTGATGAAACTTTTCGGCTCGGTCATAGCGCTCAGTAGCGTCCGATAACACTTCAATAATCAGTTTCGGCTGGCTGTTGTAGTGCTCGGCGGTGTCGGCTGCCGAGCAGGTGACGTGTAAATCCGGGTAGAAGAAACAGTCGTCGTGGGCGGTTTGCACGCGAACTTTCATTTCTCCGGAATGAACCCGGCAAGGTGTTCCGCGCAGGTAAGTATGCAAAAAAGCGATTAAATTGGTTGTGACGGTGTCGTGTGCCCGTTTCACGCCGACCATCGCATACACCTCGCCATTAATATATTCATGCTTGATGTCGCTGACTAATTCGCCTTGCAGATAATCCGCGACGCTGATCGATAATTTTTCCGCTAAAGCCATGTGCATGTCCTCGTGTTTACCCGCCAGCGATTTTAACGGCTAGAGTCGTCAATAGATAGTGCCGGCCCAAACCTTGGCCGGCCTAAAAACACGGGCTAAACTCAAATCTCTTTTTCGCCTGGTCATCCATGTCTATCGTTGCGCTGTTATTTATCGGTTTTTCGCTCGGTGCGGCCTTGCTGTTGCTGGCCGGCAATATCTTGCAAGCCAGGGAACCCGTACGCTTTACGTCGAAATTGGCCGGTTTTCTGTTGATAGCCGGCTTGGCCGGCATCCAAAGCCTGCATTTAGGCTACTTGCTGAATCGATACGAGCTGGTACATTCCGCGCTGTACCTGTTTCTGCTGTACGGGATTGCTCCCAGCTTCTATTTTTACAGCCGGCAACTGTTGCGTAATGCAGCCGGTTATAGCCGGCACGTTGTATTGCATGTCCTGCCGTTCGCGCTGTGCCTGATTTTGCCTTATCGGTTGGCCCTGCCCGGCGCTTTTTTGGTTGGCGGCGGCTATTTGCTGTGGCTGGCGAAAACCGTCTATGTGCTGCGCGGACAAAGGCAGCGCTTTCATTGGGAGTTATTGGCGCTGGGGGTTTTGTTTGCCATAGCGGTGGCGGTTTTGGTGTTGGGCTTCATCTGGCCGCTACTGGATGAAGCAGACTTTATTGCTGTTTACAGCATCTTGATCGGTTTGGCCTTTTTCGCGGTGGCGTTGACCTTATTGCGTTTTCCCAGCATTGCCGCCGACGTGTCGGAAGCGGTGCAGGCGGCTTATGCGGAATCGACCTTAAAAAATATCGATAAACCGGCAGTGCTGGCCAAACTGGATGCATTGATGACACAGGACAAACTATATGCACTGGAAACCCTGAACCTAGGTTTGCTGGCCGAGCAACTGAATTTGAGCCAGCACCAATTATCCGAACTGATCAATACCGAATTTCAACAAGGTTTTTCCCGCTACATTCGCGAACAACGCATCGCCGCTGCTAAAAAATTGCTATTGGCGGAACCCAATGCGTCGGTATTGTCGATAGGCATGACGGTGGGTTTTAGCACCCAATCCAATTTCTACGCGGCGTTTCGCGACATCGTCGGCGTCGCGCCGGGGCAATATCGAAAAACACACGCCGGCTAAACAAAAAACTCCAGTTTTATCATTTTGTAAATCCGTAACACTTTGAAGTTTATCGGGTTATATCCCGCGTAAATTATTTCTATTCCTGTCCTATCAATTCGGAAGTTCGGCCGTTTCGTGGTCGTTAATCTGCTCCTGCCTCTCAACATTTGGAGCAAAACCATGAACATTCTATTAACCGGCGCGACCGGTTTTATCGGCAGCGCCGTATTACACGAGTTGCTGCGACGGGGTCACCAGGTCACGGCCTGTTGCCGCCACCCCGAACGCCTACTCATCGATAATCCAAACCTGACCCGATTAAACTTGGATTTTGCCCAGGCCGGCGTAATTGACTACTGGCTACCGCATCTGCAAGCTGTCGACGCAATCGTCAACTGCGTGGGCATCATTGCCGAGAACAACAACCAAAGCTTTGCCCAGTTGCATAGCCAAGCACCGATAGCCTTGTTTCAAGCCGGTGCACACGCCGGCGTAAAAAAGATCGTGCAAGTTTCGGCTTTGGGTGCCGACGCGGGTGCCGAATCGAATTACCATCTCAGCAAAAAAGCCGCCGACGATGCCTTACGTGAGTTGGCCCTGGACTGGTTTGTACTGCAACCGTCGCTGGTTTACGGCCCCGGCGGGCAAAGTAGCGGCTTGTTTCATGCGTTGGCCGCTTTACCCGTGCATTTGCTGCCGGATGGTGGCCGCCAGCTTTTGCAACCCATTCATATCGCCGATGTAGCCACCTCCGTCTGCCGTTGTCTTGAGCCGGCTGTCTCCGGTCGTAAAACCTTGGCTTTGGTCGGCCCCAGCCCCCTAAGTTATGCGGACTGGCTGCAAGGGCTTAGGCGGCGATTAGGCAAACCCAAGGCCGGAACTTGCTCCGTGCCTTACCCATTTGCGCTGAGCATGGCGGGTATGGGCAAATGGCTGGGCGAGCCGATTTTGAGCAAAGACAACGTAGCGATGCTGAATCGCGGCAATTGCGCAGATCCAGAACCCCTCACTCAGTTTTTGGGCCGAGCGCCCATCAACGTGAACGAGCAATGGTTCGAACAAGCGGCCTGCCCAGCCGAGCGTTGGCATGCGGGTTTGTATTTTCTCAAGCCTTTGTTGCGATACGTGATTGCCTTCGTCTGGTTATGGAGCGGCATCACCTCGCTGTTTTTCTACCCGCATCAACTGAGTTATCAGCTATTGGCACCACTCGGCATCACCGGCATGGGCGCGCCAATTGCCTTATACGGCTTGGCAGCCATGGATATGGGCTTGGGATTGGCGACCTTGGCGCGGTTTAGGATCAACATGCTAATGCTTTGGCAGTTCTGGATCGTCCTCGGCTATAGCCTGACAGTGGCTGTTTGTTTACCGGAATTTGTATTCCACCCGTTCGGTCCGCTGTTGAAAAACCTGCCGTTTTTAATGTGCTTGTTGCTTGTCAGAATATTGGAAGGAGAGCCGTCATGATGTATTTATCGTTAAAATTGATCCATATCCTCAGCGCCATCGTATTGTTTGGCTTGGGTTCCGGTACGGTGTTTTACAAAGTGATGGCCGATAAAAGCGGCGATCACGCGGCAATCGCCTCGACCAGCAAACATGTAGTGCTGGCCGATTGGTGGTTCACCACGCCGACTGTGATTATCCAGCCGTTAACCGGCGTGTTATTGGCCGATCAATTGTCGGCTTCGTTCGGCGACGGCTGGCTGTGGTGGACAGTGGTGCTGTATTTAATCACCGGACTGTGCTGGTTGCCGGTGGTGATTTTGCAGATCCGCATGCGCGACATCGCCACCGAGGCACTGGCTCAAGGCCGAGCCTTACCTTATCTGTACCACTATTATTCCAAGATTTGGCTATGGTTGGGCGTGCCGGCCTTCTTCGGCATGATAGGCATCACCACCTTGATGGTGTTTCATAATTCACTCTGGAGCTGAGCCATGTCCGAATCATTAATGCAAAAAGTGTTGGGCGACGACTGGCAACAATTGCCGGAGGTTATTCAAAGACATTATCGAATTAGCGACGGCCAACAAAGCCGGCTAACGGGAACGATGGAAATTGGCTATCCAATTTACCTGTTTCCGTTGATTTGGCTAATTCATTTGTTCGGCGGCTTGTTACTGTGGCGCGGGCAGGCGGCACAAGCCGAAGTGGACAAGACCGCCGACGGCGAACTATTGCAGTGGCATAGGACGATGATTTACGCCGATGGTAAAACTGATTGCTTTAGTTCCAGGATGAGTTATGCGGCTGACCACGAGTTGGTCGAACTCATAGGCTTTGGTTTTGGTTTACGCTTGCACGTCAGCGTCGAAAACGGCGAGTTGCTGTATCGCAGTAACGGCCATTTCTGGCAATGCGGGTCGCTACGCCTGAATATTCCGGATTACTTATTGCTAGGTTCGGCCAGCATCAGCGAACGTGCTGTTTCAGAAGACGAGTTCTATCTGGATTTCAGCATCCGCCATCCCTGGTGGGGTGTGAGTTATTACTACCGGGGTAACTTTCGCTATGGCTGATAGGGTTTATCGATGGGAAGGGCGGCTACAGAGCGGGATACAAACGCGGCTCTTCCCAAGCATGCATGCCCGCTATACCGCTGTGTTCCGGTTTTCAAGACGACCCGGAATAATCGCGGATAAGTTCGAATATTGTGGGGTGAGCTCTTGCATGGCGGTGTAACCGGAGTGGGTTTGAGCCTGGTTAGTCCAGGCACCATTCCGGCTGAGCGCGAACAGCTACGACGTGTTGACTGAAGAAACCCAGCATGGCCGGTTGGCGCGTCTTGGCCAACTGTTTTTACCAAGCCGGATGTCCAAAATATCGCCAGATTTGGCTGGAATTATTGCAGGATATGGCGTTGTCTGAAGTTCCGGGTGGCGATTAATATCTCTCTGCAAGCCGCGCAAGCCACTGGTGGGTAACATGTTTGGTTCCCGTTTGCGCGGGAACCACACTATTTTTTTAGCCCACGTCCGCGACCAAACGCGGGTAATCGGTATAGCCAATTCTCGGATCCTGCCCCGCGGCCCCATAAAAGGTTTCAGCATGATAGGGGTTAAGGGCCACATTTAGTTGCAGACGCCGGACTAAATCGGGATTGGCAATATAGTCCTTGCCAAACGAAACGGCATCCGCTTCGCCGGCTGCAATGACTTGCTGCGCGGTTTCTCTATTAAAGCCTTCGTTGGCAATCAACACCCCGCCGAACCGCTTTTTCAACGCCGGGCTGATACGGTTTTCTCCGAGCGATTCTCGGGTAAAAATGAACGCAATGCCGCGTTTGCCCAATTGCTCGGCTAGATAGCCAAAGGTATTTAAGGGATCGGAATCACCCATCGTATGCGAGTCGCCTCTGGGCGCAAGATGCACACCCACGCGACCCGGTCCCCATACCGAAATAGCCGCATCCGTCACTTCCAGCATCAGACGGGCGCGGTTTTCCACCGAACCGCCGTAAGCATCGGTTCTTTTATTGGTGCTGTCCTGCAAAAATTGGTCTAACAGATAGCCATTGGCGCCGTGAATTTCCACCCCGTCAAAACCGGCAAGTTTGGCGTTTTCCGCGCCTTTACGGTAAGTCTCGACAATCCCGGGGATTTCGCTAATGTCCAAGGCTCGGGGTGTCACGTAATCCCGCATCGGACGGAGCAAGCTGACATGCCCCAAGGGCGCAATCGCACTGGGCGCGACGGGCAACTCGCCGTTTAGGTAGTCCGGATGCGACACCCGGCCGACGTGCCAGAGTTGCAGGAAAATTCGTCCGCCCGCTGCATGTACTGCTTGGGTTACCTTAGTCCAGCCCGCCACTTGCTCATCCGACCAAATGCCGGGCGTGTTCGGATAGCCCACACCTTGCGCGGACACGCTGGTGGCTTCGCTTAAAATCAGCCCGGCATCCGCTCGCTGTGCGTAGTATTCGGCCATCAACTCGTTAGGCACCCGGCCGGCGCTGGCTCGGCAGCGTGTCAAAGGTGCCAGCACGATGCGGTTAGGTAAATTGATGTCCCCCACTTTGATGGGCTCAAACAGGTTGCTCATATCGTCTCCATGTTAAATGCAATTG
The DNA here is from genome assembly GCF_047777895.1 of Methylomonas sp. TEB. GTDB lineage: Bacteria > Pseudomonadota > Gammaproteobacteria > Methylococcales > Methylomonadaceae > Methylomonas. Next base: position 4,877,123 of record NZ_CP180476.1, on the reverse strand, counting down.
TTAGCTGTTTTACCTTACACCATACCATCCAGCCAGGTATTTTATGGAAATATGCAATCAGGCGGCACCGTTCATACCGTGCGCGGAAAAGTCTTATTAAGAATTGTCGTCAGTTAAGAGATGTTTAAGCCTGCGGGTGAACAATGAGCCGCAACTGAAGATCCCGGATAAGGAGGATTTATGTTCAGGCTTACCACACTATTGGCAACCATCTTGCTATTTTCGAGCGCAACATTTGCGCATGACGGCGGCTGGGGTGGCAGACATCATCATAGTTACCAACGCGAGCACTACGGGTATCACTATAACAATCCGTATTACCGCGCATACGTGCCGCCGCCCGCAGTCGGCTATTACCAGGCACCGGCAGATTATTACGGGTTGCCGCCAGTGAGAGGGTTTGTCTATCAACAACCCATCCCAGCACCGCGGTGTGATCGGAATATACGGCAAGGTTGGTAGTCGTGAACACGCGAATACGCCTTGCCCTGATGTTTTTGAGTCTGACGATGTTGAGCGGTTGTGTGGCTTACGCACCCTATGCGGAGTCTTATCCCGCGACATATACGCCGTATGGTTACGGTAGCTATAGTTACGGCTATTCGGCGCCTGTTGTGCCGGTCCCTGTGCCAATGTTTCGCGGTGGGTGGGGATACGGAGGCCATAGGGGCTATGGCGGGCATCACGGTCACGGACATTTTGGTCACCACGGGCATCACTAAACTGCGTTTCAGCCAGTTGCCGCGTGACATTATGTCGCATTCCAGGCATTAGGAAACACTGATACTATACTCACCATTGCAGAGATGTTCAGCGCAATAACTTCCTCCCTTAATCCGGCCTCGTGTCGGAATTTTTTTGCCTAAAAAACAGCCGTCTGATACCGGGCAAATAAAGACCAGTCATATTAAGGACCAGCTTAATAGTCAGGACTTTATTTGTCTGAGCGGCTCGAGCAAAAGTTTTAGGCCGTTGTGATCCATTTCCTGCATCAATGCCAATAGCCGGCCTAATTCACCGGCAGGAAATCCCTCGCGCGCGAACCAATTGAGGTAGTGGCCGGGCAAATCGGCGATAACGCGGCCCTTGTATTTGCCGTAAGGCATAGTAACGCTGACCAGTTTTGGTAAATCTTCGGGTTTCATGGATAAGTTTCCCTGGCTATTCCCTCTGCCCTGTTAAGCTTAAATAACGTGCATCGTCCTACTTAGTTTGAAATGACAGGAAGTTGCACAAGATAGCGAAATGGTCTTCAAACAGCGCTTCTTCCAGTGCCGGCAGCTGCGTGATCGGTATCCAGGCCACGCTTTCAAGATCGTCCGCTGCTTTTATCTCCGGCCGAGACCCATCAAGCCAAGGAGTTGCCAAAGCAAAGTGATGCGCATGCGTGATGACGCGGCCACGGCACGATCTTCTGGGGTGGGAAAACACTTTAACCTGTTGCAGGCAGTCTCGCAAAGCGGCATCCGGCAGGTTCAGGCTGGTTTCTTCCTTCAATTCGCGGATCGCGCCTTGCAGCAAGGATTCGCGTTTCTCCAGAAAGCCGCCGGGGATAGCCCACAAGCCTTTGCCGGGATAATGTTTGCGCTTACCCAGCAATACATGATCGTTGACAGTGACTACCGCATCGACGGTGGTGGCAATAATATCCCAAGGAATACCAGCATAGACTTGATTCTCTGCATCGATTTTGGCGTATTCCGCTTTTAATACCGCGTACTCGGGATTCTTTGCCCAATCATTTAAAAAATCCCGCACCGGCACAGAAATCCGCCTGGCGATGTTTGTCAACGCGGTCTCCGCGCTTTCCGCCGCAAACAGCTGGTGGCGCAGCGCCGTAGCATCAATATCCAGCTCGGACTCTATCGCTTCCATCGCCCAATCCGGAAAATTATCCAGGTAGTACGTGGACTCGTCCTTGTTAAAGCCGACCAACGCAACCCGTTCGCCGTCCGCCACACATGCTCCAACTTGCCGCCTGACATCGGCATTCCACAGCGTATCGTCGTAATAATCCCGCACCGGTAAAAATGTCAGGCGGGTTTGCTCGCTCTCCTGCAGCGTGGCGGTGATCATGGCCGCCCGCTCGGTCCATTTAAACGGATTGCGGATATTTCTGGACTGAAAGGACGAACCGACAATCACCAGCACCTCGTCAGCAATCTCCAAGGCCCGGCGGGTTAGTTGCTCGTGCCCCTTGTGATAAATTTGGTAACGGCCAATCACAATGGCTTTTTGGTATTTAGTCATCGCTCTAGCCTTAATGCTTGGCCGCTATCGGCATTTGCCGGCCGGCGCCGAACGCTTTGGGTCGCACCCGAATGATGGGCGGTGCTTGTCGGCGTTTGTATTCGTTGCGGGCTATCATGCCGACGATGCGTTGGTACACCGCTTCGCCGGCGGCGCTGGCTCGATAGCCAGTCACAAACTCCTGGGCTTGTTGATATTCCCGCTCAGCCAACTGCTTGCCTTCGATCAGCAGTTTCAAGATTTCATCCAACACCTCGTAAGGCGGCAAGCTATCGGTGTCTTTTTGATCGGGCGCCAATTCGGCGGAAGGCGGTTTGGTTAAAATCGCCGCGGGAATAATCTCGCGATTGGCGCGTTGGTTAATGTAAGCGGATAGCCGGTACACCTCAGTTTTGTACAAGTCACCAATCAGGCCCAAGCCGCCGTTGGTGTCGCCGTACAAGGTGCAATAACCCACCGATATTTCGCTTTTGTTACCGGTAGTGAGGACCATCGCGCCGGAGTGGTTGGAGTACGCCATCAGGATGGTACCGCGTAGGCGGGCTTGCAGATTTTCCAGGCTCAAGCCGCGCAATTCGTCGCTAAAACTGCTGTTAAATTGCTCGGCAAAATCATTCACCAACGTCCTGATCGGATAGCTGTAAAGCGTTACCCCCAAAACCTCGCACAGTAACTGCGAGTCGCTTACCGACCCGCTACTGGAAAATGCCGACGGCATCGTGATAGCAATGACATTTTCCGGCCCCAAGGCTTCGGCGGCAATCGCAATCGTCAACGCCGAATCAATACCGCCCGACGAACCCACCACGACTTTTTTGAAGCCGCAGCGCCGCACATAATCGCGTAAGCCCAGCAGGATATGTTGCAGAATGAATTCCTGATCATTATCAATTTGGGGCTGGGCCGATTGCGCAATGGTTTGAAATCCGCCTTCTGCAAAACGCAGCGTATCTATCACCGTTTGGAAAGCCGGCCATTCCCGCGCAATCTCACCATCAGCATTCACGGCAAAGGAAGCCCCGTCAAACACAATGCTGTCTTGTCCGCCGACTTGATTGACATACAGTATCGGCAAGCCATGTCGGCGGGCCGCGCCGCAAATCACTTGTTGGCGTTGCGCGCGTTTGCCGATATTGGACGGGCTGGCATTGATGCTGACCACCAAGTCCGGGCGCATCCGGGCAAGTGCTTCGTAAGGATTAACCGGATAATCGTCGGCATTGTCGTTCCAACCGTCCTCGCAAATCATCAGCCCTACTTTATAACCGGCGACGTCGATACTCACCGCGCCCTGTTGACCCGGCTCGAAATGACGGCGCTCATCGAAAATATTGTAGGTGGGCAACAGTTGCTTGTGATATTCCGCAATAGTCTCGCCGTTACCGATGGCAATCAGCGCGTTATACAGCGGCTTACCGGGGCCGTTTGCTTTTATCGGCGTGCCGACAATCGCAACGAGGTCCGGAAACTGCGTTGAAAAAGCAGTCAGCTCTGCCAACGCTTCGTAGGCTTTGCGAATAAAGGTCGATTCGTTTAACAGGTCGCCGGGGTAATACCCGCACAAGGACAACTCCGGGAACACTAACAATTGCGCCTGCTGCGCGCCGGCTTGGCGATAAGCATCTTTGGCAATCGCCAAGTTGCCGGCAAAATCGCCGACCATAGGATTGATTTGGGCGATGGCGACGGTTAAGGGACAAGTAGACATAACAATTCCTATGCAGAATTTAGGCGTAGTGATTAAAAATCTGCCGCAAGTAGGCGATAAAGGTTTGGTCATTGCATAAAGTTTTGCCGGGGGCGTCGGACAATTTCGCCACCGGGTCGCCGTTGCAGCGCACCAGCTTCATCACAATATTCAAAGGCTTGGGGCCGCCAAGATCGTTGGTTAAATTTGTGCCGATCCCAAAGCCCAACTGAATGCGATCACCAAAGTGCTGATAAAGACTGATTGCCTTGGGAATATCCAGTCCATCCGAGAACACCAAGCGTTTGCCATGCGGATTGATGCGTAGTTTTTGATAATGGCCGATGGCTTTTTCGCCCCAAATCACCGGATCGCCGGAGTCATGCCGCAGGCCGTCAAACAACTTGGCAAAATACAAATCAAAATCGCGCAAAAATGCATCCATCCCAATGGTGTCGGTCAACGCCACACCCAAATCGCCGCGAAACTCCTGCGCCCAATCTTCCAAGGCCATACGTTGAAACTCGCGCAGCCGCACCACGTGGGCTTGGTAGGATTGCAGATATTCATGCGCCATGGTGCCGATCGGCGTTAAACCAAATTTTTTGGCCAAATAGACGTTGGATGTGCCTTTAAACAAGCCGGGCACTTCGGTTTGAAAGGTCCGCACCACTTCTTCTTGCCAGCTACTCCAGGCGCGCCGCCGTAAACCAAAATCGAAAATCTCGAAGGCATGGGTTTTTGCGGGTTGCTCGGCAAAGGCTTTAAGGGTAGCTAATTTTGCCTGCAAGCGGCGTCTGCCTTCCGCCAGCAGCGCCGCTTGATCGAAGCGGCGAAAATACAGTTCCGAGACGATGTACAAACAAAATATCTCGAAATTCATCACATGCACTTGCGGACCCTGGGCTTGAATTCTCAGGGTGTCGCCTTCCGCAAATGCCTTGATGTATTTGCTTCTAAACCGAAACAAGGACAGGAACTCGATGAAATCGGGTTTTAAGTAACGTAGTTTGGCTAAATAGACCAACTCGTCGTCGGCAAATTGCAGCGAACAAAGGTGGTCCAGCTCTTGTTTGACATCAGCCAGCAAGTCGGCCAGCGGGTATTCCGGCGTACTCCGGCAGATAAAGTCGTATTCGGCGCTGGCTTCCGGGCGCTTATGCAGCATGGTTTGCCACATCGGAAATTTGTACAAATCGTTTTCGAGCAGGCTTTTGACGATGGGAGTCATGTGCATTCCTTAGTATGGGTTATTTTCGGGGACCAGTTCCAAAGCCATTTCGGCGCTGGTTGCCAAACGAATGCCTTGTGCGCGCAGTTCGGTAAAAAATTGTTCGACCGCCGCTTCGAATCCACTGATAGGACTCATGCAGTCCGTCAGGATCACTAGCTTGCGTTTTAGCTCGGCGGCGCCGAACTGCAAGATGTCGCTGATCGTCTCCTTGACGCAATGGCTGCTGGCTTGGCCGGCGATTAATAAACGATCCGACTCAGCGAGTATTTCCAGTAGTGCTCGATTCAACTGCGTGGCCTGATCGGCAGGGTCCGGGATGACGGCTTTTAGTGCGGAAAAGCTTTCCGTCCAAATGTTTTCGCCTTTTTGCGCCAGCGTAACGGGTTTGCAGGTTCGCGTTTCCCAATGGCTTAAGGCTTGCGCCAACTCGGGGTTAAGCTTGTGTCCCGGTGTCCCGATTAAACAATGCGGCGGCCAAAGGATAAAAGGCCGCTGCATCTGCTCCAGTTGTTGCAGGTAGTTTAGAACATAATCGTTTTGCTCCGGTGACACCGGTGTGACGGCCAGGCGATAACGGCCTGCTAAAAAGTCAGCGGCAGTCACCCGGGAAAATGGGGGTGGGGCTACACCCTCTGCAGTTAGCCAAGAGCTGTTGTGTGCCAGATCGATCATGTGATGGGTATCGAGCGTGGCGATAACGCCGGCAATGGCAAGTCCGGCTTGTTCAATCAACTGCGCCAGTCTCAGGCAATCCTGATAGGCGCCCGGCACGGGCAGGGCCGGAGCATAGCCTTCGGGGGTGTTATCGCAAAAGTCGTTTTGCGCATCAATGATCAGTAATTGAGTATTTGCCATGAGCTTTAACCTGCGACGATAGTTGAGATGGGCTTAGCTTAACCCTGTTAGTTACATAATGCAACTAACAAAAATTTATCGTGCGCTATTTTTTATGCAGGTATAGTTATAATTCTTTACTAACTAAGATGCCTCAAGTAGCCCAACTCAATATTGCTATGCTCGAACCCATTATTTCAACTGTTGATATTGTCTTGCTGATCATCCAAGAAGATCGCTTGTGCGTTACGCTGTCCAAACGCGACAAAGAACCTTACGCAAACCAGGAAGCCTTGCCCGGCGGGTATATTCACGCGCAAGACGATAGGGATTGCCTGGACGCCGCGGTACGCATCCTGCAACAAAAAACCGGTTTGCTGCCGCCCTATTTAGAGCAACTGAAAACCTTTGCCGGCGCAGCGCGGGACCCACGCGGCTGGTCAATCTCGGTGGTGTATTTTGCTTTGGTCGATGCCGATTTGATCTTGTCCGCAAACCATCCCGGCCTGACTATTTGTGCAGTGGATGCCTTGCGGCGCCTACCGTTTGACCATAACGACATCATTGCCGCGGCGGTGGAGCGGATTCGTAACAAGTCGCAGTATTCCTCCTTGCCTTGTTACTTGGCCGGTGAAACCTTTAGCTTGCCGAGATTGCAGAAAATGTACGAGGCTTGCTTAGGCGAGACCCTGAACAAAGTCAGTTTTCGACGAAAAATGGAGGAACTGGGGGTGCTGGAAACAGTAGAAGGGCAAACCGAAACAGCCGGCGCGCATAGGCCCGCGCAGCTTTATCGGTTGAAAAGCGAATTTAAAAATCAGTTAAAACTATTGGTGCGCGGATTATAGAGTCCGGCCTTTTTCGGCATCGCTTTTTTGCATTAAGCCATCCAGCGTCAAGCCGCAACTCGGCGCAAACGCCTGCATAAAAAACACTACTTCCGGCTGTTGCAATTCATGAATATTCTGAGCCAACTGCGCGGCGGCCATTTCAAACTCGGTGTTGCCGGCTTTGAGTTCGGCCTGGCATTTTAGATAAGCGGAAATCTTGTCGGCTGCTTTGATGATGTGCTGATGAACATCCGGCAGGTTTTCGTGTTGAATAAACGAGCGAAAATCCTCGCGCAATGCGCCCGGCAACAAGTTCAACAGCTCGGTTTCGGCCTGTTGTTCGATTTGCTTGTAAGCACCCAGAATCGCCGGCGAGTGGTATTTGATCGGCGTCGGCAAATCGCCGGTAATCACTTCGGTTACATCATGATACAACGCGGCGGTGGCGACCGCATTGGCATCGAGTTGGCCGTCAAAATAGCGATTTTTGATTAAGGCCAGCGTGTGGGCAATCACCGCCACTTCCCAGCTATGCTCCATGACATTTTCTTCATGGGCGTTGCGCTTCAAACCCCAACGCTTGATCCAACGCAAGCGCGATAGGTAAGCATAAAAACTGCTGCTAATGGCCGGCATTAATGATCGCTATAGGTTGTTGTGCAAACCTGGCGTTCATCGCAATGCACGGTTTTTTTGATGGTCGTGGGCTTTTTGGCAGATTGATTGGCGGCCAAGTTCTCCAGGCTGTCCACGTATTGGCTGGCCGGTCTGATGCCGGCTTGGTTATTGGCTAACAAAGTCAGCGTATTGCCGGTTTGCGTGATCTGGAAATATTTTAAAGTATTCATGCCAATCAACACTTCATCCAGGTGGTCGTTGATGTGCGCATCAAGATTTTTAATGACAGCACTACCCAGAACCAAGCTTGTGATTTGAGTCGCGCGATCCGCTACTTTGCCGCCAGCAGTATTGGATTGCACCACGCCGCCGAAGGGCAAACCGGCTTGGATTGCCATACTGCTCGGAATCACGGTTTTGGTCGCTCCGGTGTCGATTAGAAAAGGCATAGGCACATTATTGACTAACACCGTACCGCGAAAATGGCCTTGCGGGTCGGTTTTTAAAACCACGCCGCCGGCTTTGGGAGTAATCAGATTAGATTGTGGTTGGGCTTGCGGAGCCATAGCCGCCGGAAGCGGTATCTCCGTCTGCCTTTTGGACTGTTGGAACCTCAAAAAGGCATCGGCGCCGTACCACAGGGCGGCAATGGTTAAGACCGGAAACAAAAGATAGCGAATGCCGCTGTGACCGGATTTTCCGCGATCCCGCTGCGTCGTCCGATGAGCGACCACATCAGGGCCGGCAATATTAGACCCTGGTTGATATTTTTCCCGGTAGTAGTCGCGATCCTGTATGCCCATGTTCCGTTCCGACAATCTGCGTTCAGCGAAAAAACTCGTAGCATTCTCAGCTAGCGCCGATTATTACCTAAAACTTAGCATACCGGTGAGCGGGAGTGAGAAAACGGGGCTCCCGCTTAAGCGGGAGCAACGATGTTTGAGGGCCGGGTTAATAAAACCGGGTTAACCGGGTCCAGTGCCGATCAATCCACCGCTTATGCGAAATACAACGCGCGCAGCTCACTTTGCGATGCAGCGCTCAACTCTTTGCCATCGCTTTTGCGGGTGACTGTGTACACGCCTTTACCGAGAACGATTTCCTCGCCATCACTGGCAAAGCCAACGACGTTATGATTGGCGTCGAAAGGAATACGATGCAAACCGCCGTTGTGGCTGTTGAAGTCGGCGATAATACCCATATGCGGCGGGTTTTTTACCGAATCCCACCAAGGCAGCTTGCCGGCATCCTGCGCCCAAGTTTCACTCAAGGCTTCCGGCGGCAGGCAACGCTCGACCAGGCGCTGGCCGATCACAGCAAATTGCATACGCGCGATTTTCTCGGGTTCGGTGCCGACCATATCCCGCGTTTCCAGAATATCACCACTCAGATACGCATCGTTTGTTGAAACAACGCGGTTCCATGTGCCGTCAAGATTTTTGTGTTCAAACATTTTATTCCCCTTAGTCGATTTGATTTGGACAGGCATTAACCGCCAAGCAAAATCATGACCAATTTCCGCCGGTGCCAAAATTCGGCAATAACTGTTTGTTTTTAAAACTTAAGGCCGCTTCGAGTAAGTCTTCCGGCAGGCTCAAGGAGAAGCATATGTTATTGATTCCGTTCGTGGTAAGTTTGTCGGGCCGCCAGTGCAATCAATGTGTTAAGAGTTTCCTTGTAAATGCAAACCCAGCCCTTTCATCGCTATCTCAAAACCCGCAAAAAGCTCTATCTTCGGGAACGCTTGCCAACTGTCCGACAATTTATCGAATTCCCGACAAAAACGCTCAGTATCGTAAGGTCAATCTGAGTGAAGAGATGTCGAAAGCCTGATGCCCTTTTTCATGCTAAAGATCAATAGTTAGTTTTACAGTTACCAGCGTCCGCGTTGGTGATTCTCGAATCCCGGCATTTGCTGAGGTTGCGGTGGGTAGACAAAACCCCTTACTGGCGGTAACCCATAATAGTCGGCGGGAGCCTGATAGCCGGTCGGAGGCTGAGGAACGTAGCCGCGATAGCCGCCTCGATAGCCCTGAAAACCTTGATTGCCTTGATTTCTTTGATAGTCTTGAAAATCACGATCACGATCCTGTTCATAGTCATTGCTGTAATCGTCTCGGCGATTGTATTGCCGCTGCTCGGGTTGCTGCCGGTATTGTCGTTGCTGCGGTTGCTGACGTGGCGTGTAGACCCAGTCATCTTGATCGCCGAAGGCCGTGCCTGACAAAAGCCAGCCAAATACCAAAATTATCGCTTGCTTAACCATAAATCCCCCTAAAGTTGGATTTTAGTGAATACTCGTCAGTTTACTAAAAGATGGAGTCGGACTCAGTCATTTAGGTGTTGAGCGATTGTGCGCTCAGACCGATAAATATCTAAAAATTAAATATACATATGCAATTTAATCATTAATAAGCTAAGTGATTGCGCTGGCATAATGAAGTCACTTATCGAATATTATGAAGTTTAAGGTGATTGTCTATGAATTTAATGTATACGGCATCTGGTTTTGCCGTGGGTATGTTGGTGGGTGTTACCGGGGTTGGCGGCGGTTCGTTGATGACACCGCTTCTGGTGTTTTTGTTTGGCTTTAAACCGGCCGTCGCGGTAGGCACGGATTTACTGTATGCGTCGATTACGAAAACCGCCGGGGTGTTTGTTCATCACGGTAAGCACGGTTCGGTAGATTGGAAAATCGTCGGCTGGTTGGCGTTGGGTAGCTTGCCTTTTGCAGGTGTAACACTTTATGTGTTGAAAAATCTGATGGAGGTTGGCAAGGAAGTGACCGGTGCAATTACCTTTACCTTGGGTGTGGCCTTGTTGCTGACCGCTCTAGCCTTGTTGGTTCGCAGTATTCTGTTGCGCAAAGCGTCCAAGAGTGCGGAGATTGATGACGAACACAGCAACCAGGGAAATAGTGGCCGATTTTCACCACGGTGGGAAAAAGTTGCAACGGTTTTTACTGGTGCGGTGCTGGGGGTGTTGGTGACATTGTCGTCGGTTGGTGCCGGAGCTTTGGGAACAGTTGCTTTGCTATTTCTTTATCCAAGAATGACGACCTTGAAAATTGTCGGCACCGATTTGGCGCACGCGATTCCTTTAACCGCGGTAGCTGGTTTGGGGCATTTGAGCCTGGGGAATTTCGATCTGGATTTACTGATCAGCTTGCTGCTGGGGTCGGTGCCGGGTATTTGGGTCGGCAGTCATCTAAGTGCGAAGATTCCCGAATATTTTTTGCGTCCGGTGTTAGCGACTTTACTGCTGGTGATAGGCTTAAAATTCGTATTGCAATAAGCCCAATCTGGTTTTCTGAATAAAAAAGCCGTGCTCGTCTTTGCGACGAGCACGGCTTTTTTTGTTTGTCTATTTCGGCGCGCGTTTGCGTTCGTTTTCAGTCAATAAGATTTTACGTAGACGAATTGATTTAGGTGTCACTTCGACCAACTCGTCATCGCTGATAAATTCCAAAGCTTGTTCCAGCGTCATTTTTTGAATTTTGGCGCAGGTCAAGCTGTCGTCAGAGCCCGCCGCGCGAATGTTGGTTAAAGGTTTGGGCTTGGTCGGGTTAACCACTAAATCGTTACCGCGAGAATGGATACCGACCAATTGACCTTCGTAGATTTCATCGCCATTAACCACCAGCAACTCACCGCGAGCTTGCAGCGGATACAGTGAATAATCGACCGCTTTACCTTTGGCCATGGAAATCAACACGCCACGCACACGATTACCGACCGCGCCTTCTTTCACAGGGCCATAATGGTCGAATACGTGATAGAACAGGCCCGATCCGGAGGTTGCGGTCAGGAACTCGGTCTGGAAGCCCAATAGACCACGGGAAGGCACGACATATTCCAAGCGGATACGGCCTTTACCATCAGGTACCATATCTTTCAGGTCGCCTTTACGGTCACCCAATTTTTCCATGATGGTGCCTTGGTGCTGCTCTTCCACTTCAATTGTGACATTTTCAAACGGTTCTTGTTTGATGCCGTCAATTTCTTTGATGATCACTTGCGGGCGCGAAACGCCCAGCTCGAAACCTTCGCGGCGCATGTTCTCGATCAATACCGACAAGTGCAACTCGCCACGACCGGACACTTTAAATTTATCCGGATCGTCGGTGGTTTCAACACGCAGAGCCACGTTGTGCTGTAACTCTTTTTGTAAGCGGTCGTAAATTTGGCGAGTGGTAATGAATTTACCTTCTCTACCGGCAAACGGCGAATTGTTGACCTGAAAGGTCATGCTCACGGTCGGTTCATCGACCGATAGCGGCGGCAAGGCAACTACATTGTTAGGGTCGCACAAGGTTTCCGAGATTTTCAGATTCTCGATACCGCAGAAGGCAATGATGTCGCCGGCTTGCGCGGTTTCCACTTCAACGCGCTCCAAGCCATGGAAACCATACAGTTTCAGCATGCGGCCACTACGGGTTTTGCCTTCGTTATCGATAATGGTCAATGGCATGTTGCGCGAGACTTTGCCTTGCTTGATACGGCCGATGCCGATTACGCCGACGTAGGAGTTGTAATCCAGACTGATGACTTGCATTTGGAACGGTGCGTCCACATCAACCGGCGGCGGCGATACTTTATCGACAATAGTTTGAAACAGCGGAGTCATATCGCCGCCGGATACGTCGGCTTCCAGGCCGGCGAAACCATTTAACGCCGAGGCATACACAATCGGGAAATCCAATTGCTCATCGGTGGCGCCGAGGTTATCGAACAAGTCAAAAGTTTGGTCGACGACCCAATCAGGGCGCGCGCCGGGACGGTCTACTTTATTGATCACCACAATCGGTTTTAAACCCAAGGCAAAGGCTTTTTTGGTAACAAAGCGGGTTTGCGGCATCGGGCCGTCGACCGCGTCAACTAACAATAAAACTGAATCCACCATCGATAAAACCCGTTCAACTTCGCCGCCGAAGTCGGCGTGTCCTGGGGTGTCGACGATGTTGATGTGATAGCCGTTCCAGTCGATCGCGGTGTTTTTCGCCAGAATGGTAATGCCGCGTTCTTTTTCCAGCGCGTTGGAGTCCATCACCCGTTCGTCGACTTTGGTGTGCGCGTCGAAGGTGCCGGATTGCTGTAAAAGTTGGTCAACCAGGGTGGTTTTGCCGTGGTCGACGTGGGCGATGATCGCGATGTTTCTGAGTTTTTCTATCACAATAATTTACTAGATGATTTTTAAGGAACAGATAGGCCGAACGGACAAGCCGCCCAGCGGGATTTAGTTTTGGTTCGCGCGCGGGCGCGGACCGGTTGGCTGAGGGATTAACTTTGTTGCCAAGGCAAGCCGTGAAAACGCCAGCCACCGGTATTGCCGCGGTGTTTGTTTTCATCCAGCGGGCCTTCGAAGCCTTCCAGAATGTTGATCAGATGCTGATAACCTGCCGCTTCCAGGGCTTTGGCGGCGTCTACAGAGCGTTGTCCGCTGCGGCATAAGAGCAGTATCGGCGCGGCTTTATCTGGGGCGTGCTGTTGTACTTGCTCCACAAAACCCGTATTTAACTGCATGCCGGGAAATTCTTTCCAGGCCACATGAATGGCTTGCGGCGGGTGGCCGACAAAGCTGTGCTCAATGGCTGTCCTGACATCGATCAGTACCGCTGCCGGATTGCTTTGTAATACCGCCCAGGATTGTTTGGGGTCGAGATTTTCTATCATTAATTTACCGCTTTATTTTTGCCCGATAAAACAGGCTTCGTTTCTATTGCCGAATCGCACATCGCCGAGTTTTGCGTATTCTTGGTAAAAAACTATGCTTAAGGGGCTGAATAGCCGCAATAACTCGTTGTTTGCCAGTAAATACTCGGGATTGCTGGGGCCTTGTTGGTCAAGTTTGTTGCGGGTAAATGTTTGATAAAACAGCAGGCCGCCCGGTTTCAAGGCTGCCATTATCGCATTACACAGGGTTCGGTCAAGAAAACGACTGATGACAATCACGTCGAAAGTTTGATTTGTAAGTGTTTCGGCGCTGATATGGCATTGCTGAGTGGTGATGGAAAGGCCTTTTTCGGCAGCCTGTTGTTGCAATATTCCCAGGCCGACCGAGGAAATATCCCAGGCATCGACGGCCAGCCCGGATTCGGCCAGTAATATCGCGTTGCCGCCGATGCCGCAGGCCAATTCCAGCGCTTTGCCTTGCTTGGGTAGCAAATATCGATGCTGCGCCAACACCTCGGCTGGCGCAGGTGAGGCGGCGGAATCTCGATAAATGGCGTCCCACTTACTCTGCAGATCGGTCATGGGTTCATGCCGATTCGATGCGGTAGCCAGGCTTGAATAAACTCTAAAAACGAACGGACTTTGGCGGACAAATATTTGCGGTGTGGGTAAACCGCATAAATCTCCAACGGCGCGATGCCGTATTGCTCCATGACCACTTGTAAACGGCCTTGCTCGATGTCGCGACCGACGATGTAGCGCGGCAACATGATCAGGCCCAAGCCGTTTACCGCAGCGTTGCGGATCGGATCGGCCATGTTGGCCTGCATCCGGCCTGTGACAGTAACGGTGCGTTCGCCGAGTATGCCCTTGAAACGCCATTTGTTACGCGGCGGGATCGCCCAGTTGATCAAGCAACTATGGTCTTCCAGGTCTTCAGGATCTTGCGGCGTGCCATGTGCTTTAAGATATTCCGGGGACGCGCAAACGACCAGTGACGAGCTGGCCAGCTTTCGGGCCACCAGGCTGGTATCGTTCAACTGTCCCAGATAAATCGCTAAGTCCACGCCCTCATCGATCAAATCGACCTGCCCACCTTTCAACACCATCTCCACAGACAGGTCGGGGTAGTTTTTTAGGTATTCGGTCAAGCCCGGCGAAATATGGCTGGCGCCAATGACCGGCGGTGCGAGAATTTTTAGGGTGCCGCGAGGTTCCGTTTGCAAGTGCGTGATTGCCGATTCCATCTCGGCCACATCGAGTAAAACCTGCTGACAACGCTCGAGGTATGCCTCGCCGGCTTCGGTTAAACTTAAGCTGCGGGTCGTACGGTTGAACAGTCGCGTATTCAGCTCGCTTTCCAATTGCATGATATGTTTGGTCGCCATGGCCCTGGAAATGTCGAGATCCTTGGCGGCCCCGGCAAAGCTGCCTGCTTTGGCGACGCGGACAAAGACATTCATGCTGGTTAGTTTGTCCATGGTATCTCCTGGAAAGTAAAAAATTCACCAAAAAGCGTTGACATTTTTATTGTTTCTAAATTGTATACAATTTATTTAGTAAAAGCCTAATTGTAAACTTTTTTCTATCCTGTATAGTGCGCTGCAACTGAAGAGCAAGCACATGAAGTCTTGTCAAGCGCAAGATTTAAAAATAGAGAATTTGAGCACAATGAACGACTTTAAAAAAGACATCTTAATAGGCGCTCTTTTTATTGTCGGTGTTTGGAGCTTTATTTCCGGCTTGTTCGTCATCTCTACTATGCTGTTCGCTGTCACCTCCATATTTAGCAATATGTCGACTAAGGCGCTGCTGAATAGCTGATCCAAGAATTTGTAACTACCTCCTGGTGTTGTAATAACGAGCGGAACCTCCTTCTAAGCACTCCGCTGGTTTTTTTGCCTTCCTCTGCGCAAGCATAGGGAGGCTTTTTTTTGCCGATAGATTTTTTTGGGCTGCCTCGGCAACGTGCTATGATTTTGCAATTTTCAATCCAAACAAAAGCTAATGAGCGAAGTTTTACAGCAATTGGCCGAGGTTCTTGAGCAGCGCAAGTTGCAAACCGCCGATCAGTCCTACGTAGCCAGTTTATACGCCAAGGGCTTGGATCATATTTTGAAAAAAATCGGCGAAGAGGCTACCGAGACGGTGATTGCCGCCAAAGATGGCGATAAGGATAAAATTGTGTATGAAACTGCCGATCTTTGGTTTCATTGCATGGTGATGTTGGCGCATCAGGAACTCGGCCCGGAACATGTGATCAGTGAGTTGCAAAGGCGCTTCGGATTGTCCGGTTTACAGGAAAAAGCGCAGCGCGATATTTCCTGATAGTAAAAATTAAGGAGTGAACAATGGGTTTAAGCATCCCTCATTTATTAGTGGTTTTGGTTATCGTGATCTTGGTGTTTGGCACCAAGCGCCTGAAAAATATCGGCGCCGATCTTGGCGAAGCGATTAAGGGCTTTCGTTCTGCCGTTAAGGAAGGCAGTGAAGATAAGGCGATTGCAAGCAAGGAAGAGGAGCCTTTGGAAGGCGAAGTCACTAATAAAGAAAAAGACCGAGCTTAGTCTGCGATATGTTCGACGTCGGTTTTTCAGAATTGTTGATGGTGGGTTTGGTGGCACTATTGGTGCTGGGCCCGGAAAAATTGCCGAAAGCGGCCCGCTTGGCTGGGTTTTGGGTGGGAAAAGCCCGTACTGTGTTGGCCACTGCTAAGGCGGAAATTAAACAGGAATTGCACGCTGAGGAAATGCGCCAGTTAATCCAGCAGCAGTCCATAGCCGGCGAATTGCAGAAAGTGGTGCAGGATACTCAGTCAGCTCTCGACGATATTAACTTCAATGCTCAGGCAGCGACAGAAATCAATCAGGACGATGACAAGCCAAGCGCCGCTGGATAACGAGCAGTCATTTTTTAGCCATTTAGTCGAGCTGCGCGACCGCCTGTTAAAGGTCGTGTTATGCGTGCTGCTGGTATTTGTTGGTACCGCAAGCTACGCCAACGAGATTTACGCCTATCTGGCCGAGCCGCTGTTAGTGCACATGCCGAAAAACAGTACGATGATTGCCATCGATGTGGCCTCGCCGTTTTTCACGCCGTTCAAGCTTGCGTTTGTGGTGGCGGTGTTCGTTTCCATTCCTTTCATTCTTTACCAGTTCTGGGGTTTTGTGGCGCCCGGCTTATATCGCCATGAAAAACTGATGGTGGCGCCACTGTTATTGGCTAGTACGCTGTTGTTTTACAGTGGTGCGGCCTTCGCCTATTTTTTGGTATTTCCTCTGGTATTCGGCTATCTCACGTCGGCGGCGCCGGCCGGCGTGGCGGTGATGACAGATATAGCCACTTATCTGGATTTTGTATTGGCAATGTTTTTTGCCTTCGGCTTATCGTTCGAAATTCCGATTTTCACTATTGTATTGGTCTGGACCGGCATCATCACCCCGGAAACGCTGTCTGAAAAAAGGCCGTATGTCATCGTTGGGGTGTTTGTCATCGCGATGTTTTTGACGCCGCCCGACGCTTTGTCGCAAACTCTGTTAGCGGTGCCGATGTGGTTGTTGTTTGAATCCGGATTGCTGTTTTCACGATTGTTCGTCAAAAAAGAGTCGGCGGCTGAGGATCGTGAATAGTATTGCTCAGCGATTCACCACGGTACGCAAGCAGCTCCGCCAGGCCGAAATCGATGCGCAGCGTTCACCGGGGAGTGTGCAGTTATTGGCGGTCAGCAAGACCAAGCCCGCCGCCGATATTGCTGCAGCCTACCGTTTCGGTCAGCGCCATTTTGGCGAAAATTATTTACAGGAAGCGCTGAAAAAACAGCAGGAATTGGCGGCATTCAATATTAGCTGGCATTTCATCGGGCCGATTCAATCCAATAAAACCAAGCCTATTGCCCAGCACTTTGCCTGGGTGCACAGTGTTGATCGCCTAAAAATAGCCGAACGCCTCAGCGAGCAGCGTCCGGACTATTTGCCGCCTTTGAATATCTGCTTGCAGGTCAATATCAGCGATGAAGCGAGCAAATCCGGCATTGAATTGGCGGATTTGCCGGTGCTGATCGAACAAGTCGGTAAGCTGCCCAATTTGCGTTTACGCGGCGTGATGGCGATTCCGGAGCCGCAACAGGATTATCAGGCGCAATGCCTGCCGTATCGGCGGCTCTATCAGGCAGTGCGGCAACTTGATCGTCACGATCTCGATACTTTTTCGTTTGGCATGAGTGGCGATTTACAGGCGGCGGTTGCCGAAGGCTCAACGCTGGTGCGGATCGGCACGGCGCTGTTCGGCGAGCGTCCTAGCCAATAATTTGTTTTTCATGGATAATGCAGGGTATTTTCCGATAAATCCCCATTTTTCAACGCGATGAAACAAAAGCTGGAATCCCTGTTACAACAAGCCGTTACAGCCCTTAAAAATCAAGGTATTCTCGAAAACGATTTTATTGCGCAAATCAATTTGGAGCGCACCCGCGATGTGCAACACGGCGATTTCGCCACCAATTTGGCGATGTTGCTGGCCAAGCCGGCCAAACTTAATCCTAGACAGCTGGCCGAAAAAATCGTCGCGGCGCTGCCGAGCGATGTGCTGATCACCAAGGTTGATATCGCCGGCCCCGGATTTATCAATTTCTTCATCAATCCCGATAGCCAATTTCAGGTCGTCAAACAGATACTCGATACTGGGTCGGAATACGGTTTGAGCAAGATCGGCGTTGGCAAGCGAGTGCAAGTCGAATTCGTTTCCGCCAATCCTACCGGGCCCTTACATGTCGGCCACGGCCGCGGCGCAGCTTATGGTTCTGCGGTGGCGGATTTGCTGGCGGCAGCCGGTTTTGAAGTCGAACGCGAATACTATGTGAACGATGCCGGCCGGCAGATGGATATTCTCGCCACCAGCGTCTGGTTGCGTTATCTGGAAGCCTGTGGCGAAGTTCTGCCTTTCCCTAGCAATGGCTATCGCGGCGAGTATGTCCGAGATATTTCCGCGAATTTGCATAAGAAAGCCGGCGCCGCCTACCGCCGAGCCGCCGCGCTAGTGATGGCGGATTTGCCCGCCGACGAGCCACAAGGTGGCGATAAGGAAAAACACATCGATGCGTTGATCGACCGTGCCAAAGCCTTGCTCGGCGACGCTTATAAAGAGGTATTTCAAGCCGGTCTGGACGAAATCCTGGACGACATTAAAGACGATTTGGCTGAATTCGGCGTGAGTTATCAACAGTGGTTTTCCGAGCGTTCGCTGATGGACGATCATTCTGTTGAACAGGCTTTGCAGCGTCTGGATGCGGCCGGCTATCTTTATCAGCAGGAAGGTGCTACTTGGTTTGCCTCCAGTCGCCTGGGCGACGAAAAAGACAGAGTGGTTGTGCGCGACAACGGCCAGACCACCTATTTTGCTTCTGATATTGCCTATCACATGCACAAATTGGATCGGGGCTTCGATCAAATCGTCAACATCTGGGGTGCCGACCACCATGGCTATATTCCGCGCGTGAAAGCGGCGATGCAAGCCTTGGGCGCCGACGAATCCAAACTGAAAGTATTGCTGGTGCAATTTGCGATCTTGTATCGCGGCGACGAAAAAGTACAGATGTCGACCCGCTCCGGCGAATTTGTCACCCTAAGACAACTGCGCAGCGAAGTGGGTAGAGATGCGTGCCGCTTCTTTTATGTGATGCGTAAATCCGAACAACATATGGATTTCGACTTGAAATTGGCTACTTCCAGAAGCAACGAAAACCCGGTTTATTATGTGCAGTATGCGCATGCCAGGGTGTGCAGCGTGTTGCGCCAGCTCGACGAAAAAGGCCGGCAACGCAATCCGCAGTTAGGTATGGAGCATCTGAATCTGTTGACCGAAGAGCAGGAAGCCGCGTTACTGACTACACTTTCCAAGTACCCGGAAACTTTGGAACGTGCTGCTGTGAATTACGAACCTCATCAATTGATTCATTACTTGCGTGAACTGGCCAATCAGTTCCACAGTTATTACAACGCGCACCAGTTCCTGGTGGACGACGATAAGCTCTGCAACGCACGCATCAATTTGATTTGTGCCGTGAAACAGGTACTGGTCAATGCCCTATCCCTATTGAAAATCAATGCACCTGAAGCGATGTAATGGCCAGAGACTATAAGCACCGCGTTCAAAGCCCCAGTTACACCAACAGCCGTAGAAAGCCGAAAAAGTCCTCGGTCGCACCTTGGCGCTGGTTGCTGGTCATCGCGCTGATTGTAGCTTTTGGGGTGTTTTTGAACATGATCCGCAAAATGGTACCGGAGTTAGTGGCAGGCAAGTCGGAGGCGGAGATCCCGCAAGTAGTGGAGAAGTTAAAGCAGGAATTACCGGTCAAACCGCAAACTCAAGCGGCCGTTGAGCCGGAAAAACCGGCGGAGCCGCCGCAACCAGCGGAGCCGGAAGAACCGCGTTACGATTTTTATACCATACTGCCACAAGCGGAAGTCGTGGTACCCGATTACGAAATCAAAACCCGGGTGCGCGAGCAGCTAGTTGGTAAAACCAAGGCGGCCAAATACATTATGCAGGCAGGTTCCTTCCGGGAGGCAGCGGAGGCTGATCGCCATAAGGCCAAGCTGGCATCGCTCGGCATAGAGTCCCGGGTCGAAAAGGCTAAAGTCGGCAATGTTATCTGGCATCGGGTTAAGGTCGGTCCCTACGATAATCCCGCCAGCGTTTCCACGATTAAGGAATTGCTGCAGAAAAACGGCATTGGTGTGATTGTTACCGAAAGTGGTCAATAAGCGTTCAAAAAAATCCAGGGATTTGCCTGGCGTCGTTCAAGCAATTCTCCAGCGCAATGCTGTGTATACTGCGGTAGTAAATTAGATTGACTGACTTGCTGTTTTAAGCTCTGATAACTTCAACAATTACGAGAGGAGAGGTCTTATGGTTAACAAAAAGACGATGGCGCTGATGGCTTTGGCGCTGATCATGCTGAGCGGTTGTAGCCGGGGTTTTCGGGCTAGCGAAGTCAAAGATGACGATTTGGTCGAGGTAAGCTACGAGGCTGTCGATCAGCTCCTTCTCGATTTGCGCGAACCTTTGCCCAGAGGTAGTCTGGTAGTCATCAATTCGCTGGTTAATGTCGGCGAACTGGAGCAGACACTGGCGTTTGGCCGAATTGTCTCCGATCAAATTTCCTCGGCCTTTCATCGTTCCGGTTACCGGGTGATGGGTATGGAACTGCCTACCGAAATTTTTGCTAAAAACGAAGCCGGTATCCTGCAACTGCCTGATAAAACCAAGGAAGCTTTAAATAACGTTGGGGCTAAAGCGGTCGTCGTAGGATCGTTTGCTCCTGGCTACAACAATGTCTATGTGTCGCTAAGAGTTGTGGACATCGCCAGTCAGAACGTGATTTCCTCCACCGACTATTCCGTGTCGATGGGGCCGGATGCCAAAGTTTTGGTTAAAAAGCCGCCAGCACCCGCGCCAGCCAAGCCATAGCTCCCAGCTATTAAGCGGATTGCCTTTAGGTAATCCGCTCCTCGCTATAGTTTAGCCATCAGGCTCGACATACTAAAGTCCCCCTCTAATTACCCAGTTGCTCGTGGGCCAAGTTCTGTGCCAAATACCCAGAAATTGTCTGCGGCGTATCGAAATTGCCGTAAGCCAATAACAATTTAGCGTAAGCCGCTTCCAACGACGTATTCCAGATCATTTCCGCGCCCACATCCAGTAGCTCGCGAGTCGAGGCGTATGCACTTTCCGAATATAGCGCCGGTGCCAGATAAATTTTGATGCCTTGCCCGGTGCAGCGTTTGACGAATTCCACCAGGCTGTATTGCTCTCCTGCTACGGCAGAGGCGCAAGCCGTCCCGGAGTGGTAGAGGTCGTGTAGCACGGCATCGACCTTATCGAGATTGTAAGCAGCGTAATCCAGGCCGGGGTAAGGCCTGATCAGTAAAATGCGTTTGGAAAAGTCGGGTTTAAGCGCAATCGGCGAGGGCGTGCCGGGCGCCAAATTTTGCAGAGAGTGGAAGCATCCGTTCTCGAAGCGCATCCAGGCCTGCGACTGCACGCTGATAAAATCGCTACTTAAGGGCAGGCAGGACGATAGTCGACTGCCGAGATGAATCAGCGTCATTTGGCCTGGATTGCGATAAGGCACAAACACGCCGGCCAGACCAATTTGGCGGATAAATTCCACCGCACACAGAAAGTTCGCCACGCCGTTGGCTTGCGGGTTATCCAGCGGCAAATCGCTGGAAACCAGCAGCAGCGGAATCGACAATCCATTGAAATACTGGCTTAATGCGGCAGCACTAAAGGCCAGGCTGTCGGTGCCGTGGGTGACGATAATGCCGTCGAATTGGCTTAAGTCCTCAGTTTCAACTGCAGCGATGATCTGGGGCCAGTGGCTGGGATGCAGGTTTTCGCTGAGAATCTGCAAGGGCTGCAAGGTTTTGAAGCTTACCGAATCCGGCTTGGCGTCGTGTTCCGCAAAGCGTTGCAATAACTTAAAACCGGCGCTGCCGTCGGTATTGATGGTGTCGCCGCTGAGCTGCGAACCGATGGTGCCGCCGGTAAATACCAGCAGGATGTTTTTCTTCATAAACGATGGTTTCTAGTATGATGTTTTGCTCACAAAGCCCATCTTAAACACTCCGCATGAAAATATCACTGATCGTGGCGATGGCCAGTAATCGCGCCATTGGCCTGAACGGCCAAATGCCCTGGCATCTCTCGGCCGACTTGAAACGCTTCAAACAAATCACCATGGGCGCGCCGATATTGATGGGGCGTAAGACGTTTGAGGCCATCGGTCGGCCCTTACCGGGACGGGAGAATATCATTATCAGCCGCGACCCGAGTTATCAACAACCCGGTTGCCGAGTGTTTGGCGACATCGATAGCGTGTTGCAATGCTATGCCGATCGCCCGGATCTATTCGTGATTGGCGGCGCCACCTTATATGAAGCCATGCTGGCCTATGCCGATTATTTGTATCTGACCGAAATCCATAAAACCTTTGAGGGTGACACCTTTTTCCCGGAGATTGATGCCAGGCAATGGCGGGAGCTTGTCAGAGAGGATGTTGAAAATGATCAAGCCGTTGATTTCAGTTACAGTTTTTTAAAGTTGGAAAACGTCCGGCCTGGCTTTAGTGGCGTGCTGGATTTGCGCGGCCGCTCAGGATTAGGTGCGTTGTCATAAAACTGTCACATTTGCTTCATACTATTGTCACGCTAGGTTGGCAATATGAATCTTAAGTTTTAAACATTTCGAGAAAATATATGAAAAATACATTCAAGCTGAAATCGCTGGTTTTAGGATTTGGTTTTGCATCGGCCGCTTTAGTCGGCGGCGAAGCTGTGGCGGCTCCCGCGACTTTGGACCCCGCTTTGCCCGAATACGCGGCAGCTAGCGGCGTGTCCGGCAATATCTCCAGCGTTGGCTCGGATACTTTAGCTAACTTGATGACCTTGTGGGCCGAAGAATTCGGCAAGATTTACCCCAACGTCAACATTCAGATTCAAGCAGCCGGTTCTTCAACCGCGCCGCCGGCTTTGACCGAAGGTACCGCTAACCTGGGTCCGATGAGTCGGAAAATGAAAGACAACGAAATCGACGATTTCGAAAGCAAATACGGATACAAACCCACTGCGATTCCGGTTGCTATCGATGCGCTGGCGGTTTTCGTCAACAAGGACAATCCGGTTAAAGGCTTGAGCCTTCCGCAAGTGGATGCGATCTTGTCTTCAACCCGTAAATGCGGTTATGCCACTGACATCACCACCTGGGGTCAAGCCGGCCTGACGGGCGGATGGGCAAACAAACCTATTCAGCTGTATGGCCGTAACTCAGTGTCCGGAACATACGGTTTCTTCAAAGATGAAGCCTTGTGCAAAGGTGATTTCAAAAGTAACGTCAACGAACAGCCCGGTTCCGCGTCGGTCGTGCAGTCGGTTACGACGTCGGCAAACGGCATCGGTTATTCCGGTATCGGTTACTCCACCTCGGGCGTAAAAGCCGTGCCGCTGGCGCTGAAAGACGGCCAGCCGTTTGTTGAGGCCACTCCGGAAAATGCCACATCCGGCGCGTACCCGCTGTCTCGTTTCTTGTACGTTTACGTGAACAAAAAACCTAACGAGCCGTTGGCCCCGATGGAAAAAGAGTTCATCAAAATGGTGTTGTCCAAAACCGGCCAACAAGTTGTGATCAAAGACGGCTACATTCCATTGCCAGCCAAGGCAGTCGAAAAAGCTCTAACTCTGATTCAGTAATTACATCAGCCAAGGATGCCTGATAAAGGGACAATTCTGCATGGATGCAGCAAGGGATTGGCTAATACCAACAATGTCATTGCCCCTCTCGCCAAGTAATGGTGGATGATCTTGTATACTATCAAGCCGATAATTCTGTAGTTTTATCGGCTTTTTTGTCTCTGAAGGCGTTGCGATTGTTCGGCGCCGCTTTTTGTTAACTCACGATACCTAGTTATGACTGAAGTCCATTCCACTCAAGCGAAAGCCACGCTGTTTCAGACGGCGACCAGTGAGCGCTATCAGCGTTGGCGGCTAGTAAAGGACAAAATGGTGGCTCGTGGCGTCGTAGCCGGCGGGTTGAGTATTATCCTGGCGGTGGTGTTAATCTTTTTCTATCTGCTGTATGTGGTTTTCCCGATACTGATGCCCTCCCACGCGGAAGTGGTCGGCCGTTACGACGTGCCCGAGCAGGTGCTGGGCAATACCGTTTTCCTGTCGATGGAAGAACAGAACGAAGTGGCGGTGCGGTTTACCGACACCGGCAAAGCGATATTTTTTAGCGTTGCCACTGGTCAACTGATTCGCGTGGATGCCCTACCTATCCCCGAGCAAGTACAAATTACCAGTTACGCGCATGGCGGTGTCGATAAAGGGGTAATCGCCTTTGGTTTATCCGATGGCCGTGCCGTGGTCGTCAAGCATGATTACAAATTGTCTTATCCGAGCGGCAAGCGGGTCATTACCCCGGCTATTCAATATCCTTTAGGTGTCGAACCGCTGGTGGTAGATAAGCAGGGCCAGGCGCTAACCAAGTTGGCGGTGAAGTTAGGCGATAAAAACAGTACTTTGCTGGCTAAAACTGCTGATAACCGCATGGTGCTGAGCAGTCTCAGTAAGAAAGAATCGCTGTTCGACGACGAAGGCACTTGGGAAGCCACCGATTCACTGGTTGAGCTGGCCGCGGATGACGTGGATTTCATCCTGTTGGATAAAGAGTTGCGCAACCTCTACCTGGCCAGCCGCGCAGGGGATTTGACTGTCGTTGATATTCTCGACAAGAGCAAACCCGAGATTAAACATAAATTGAACGTGCTGAACCAGGGTGTGCAAATCAGCAGCATGGAGTTTTTGAACGGCGATATTTCTCTGCTGATCGGCGACACCAGCGGTGTGATGGCGCAATGGTCAATGGTCCGCGACCAGCAAAACCATTTCAGTATCGAGAAGCTACGGGCGTTTAAAGTATCCGACGCGCCGATTATTACCATCAATCCGGAACAGCGCCGCAAAGGTATGCTGGCGGCTGACGCCAACGGCGAGATCGGCATTTACAGTTCCACCGCCGAGCGGGAATTGATCAAGGAAAAAATTGCTGGCGGAAAACCTGTTGCCGTCACCTTATCGCCGCGTGCCAATGCCATGTTACTGCAAACCGAAGACGGCAAAATTAATCATTGGACTATCGAAAACGAACATCCGGAAGTATCGTGGAGTTCATTATGGAACAAAGTCTGGTACGAAAGCTATCCAAAACCGGATTACATTTGGCAATCCTCGGCGGCCAGCAACGATTTCGAGCCGAAAATGAGCTTGACGCCGCTGGTGTTCGGTACCTTAAAAGCTTCGTTCTATGCGATGTTGATGGGCGTGCCGTTGGCCTTATTTGGAGCGATTTATACCGGCTATTTCATGGCGCCCAGTGTGCGCCAGTACGTAAAGCCGGGCGTGGAAATCATGGGCGCCTTGCCGACCGTGATTTTGGGTTTTTTAGCCGGCTTGTGGCTGGCACCTTTCGTGGAAGCCAATCTCACCGGGATTTTTGCATTATTGATGGTTGTGCCGCTGTCCGTGATGATTTTTGCCTATTTCTGGCAATTCGTACCGGAACAAACCCGTCACAAAATCCCCGACGGCTGGGATGCGGTAGTGCTGATCCCTGTGGTGATATTCGGCGCCTGGCTGGCTTTTCAGTTAAGTCCGACTATCGAAGCCTTGTGTTTTAAAGGCGATCTGCGCACCTGGATGCGCGAGGAATTTGGTATCGGTTACGACCAGCGCAACACCTTGGTTGTTGGTTTGGCCATGGGTTTTGCGGTGATTCCGATGATTTTCTCCATCGCCGAAGATGCGATTTTCAGTGTACCAAAGCATTTAACTACCGGCTCTTTGGCGCTGGGTGCCACGCCTTGGCAAACCATGACCAAGGTGGTGTTGCTGACTGCCAGCCCCGGTATTTTCTCAGCGATCATGATCGGTTTCGGCCGCGCGGTTGGGGAGACGATGATCGTGTTGATGGCCACCGGTAATACCGCTGTTATGGATTTGAGTATTTTCCAGGGTCTGCGCACACTGTCGGCTAACATCGCGGTGGAAATGCCGGAATCGGAAGTCAACAGTACCCACTATCGCGTGCTGTTCCTGGCGGCTTTGGTACTGTTCATGTTCACGTTTGTAGTCAACACGCTGGCTGAAGTCATTCGGCAGAATTTAAGACAAAAATACAGCTCATTATGATTAAAGCATGGTTTAAGAGCGGTTCGCCCTGGATATGGATGACCGCCGGCGCGGTCAGTTTGAATCTGATATTGGTAGTGGGCTTGCTGCTGCTGATTGCGGTGAGAGGCTTGGGGCATTTTTGGCCGGCCGACATCATTGAATATCGTTATCAAGACCGCGATGGCCCGGAAAGCTCCATCATCGGTGAAGCCGTGGCGACTTCGTTACTGCCCGCAGCGCAAGCCAGGGCCGCCGGCCATGAGTTGCTGGATAACGGCGAATACTTGGTGCAGCATCTGGTAAAAACCGGTAACCGCGATATTCTCGGCAGCGATTTTCGCTGGATTCAGCAGCAATATATTCACAGCCAATCCACGCCGGATGATTTGATCATGGTGGAACGCCGCGAGTGGGGTAATTTCTACGGCCGTTTGCTGGCTGTTAAGGAAGACGGTGCGGTGATTGCCCAAGGCGAGCAGGCCTGGCAGGTGGCGCAACAAAAACTGGCGACAGTGTTGGAGCAGCACGACGAAATCGATAGCTTACAAGACCATGAAGTCGGGGCGATCAACTATGAATTGGAGCGCTTGCGTTTGAAGCAACGCGCGCTGGAACTGAAAAATGCCTGGAACGATGCGACCAAGCAGGAATTTGCCGCGCAAAAGCAGACATACGAAAAACAATACCAAGCCATCCAGCAACAAATCGGCAAGTTGAGCAAGGAAAGCAAACGCTACAGCTTGGTGGTGGCGGAAGCCGGACAAAAAGAAATTAGCCTGCCCTTGAATCGGGTGGTGAAAATGACCCGACCCAACACGATGAGCGTGCTGGACAAATGTATCGAATATGTCGGCAATTTCGCCACGTTTGTCAGCGACGAACCGCGTGAAGCCAACACCGAGGGCGGTATCTTTCCGGCTATTTTCGGTACCGTGTTGATGGTGATGCTGATGGCCGTAGTGGTGACACCGTTCGGCGTCATCGCGGCGGTTTATCTACGCGAATATGCCAAGCAGGGCTTTATCACCCGCGTGATCCGCATTGCCGTTAATAACTTGGCCGGCGTGCCGTCCATCGTTTACGGCGTGTTTGGTTTGGGCTTTTTCGTGTATATCATTGGCGGCAACATCGACCGCCTGTTTTTCCCGGAAGCGGCCCCGGCACCGGTGTTCGGTACGCCGGGCTTGCTGTGGGCCTCATTGACGCTGGCCTTGATGACCTTGCCGGTTGTGATTGTTGCTACCGAGGAAGGTTTGTCGCGGATTCCCAAATCGATACGTGAAGGCAGTTTAGCTCTAGGCGCGACTAAAGCCGAAACGCTGTGGCGCACGGTATTGCCGATGGCTAGTCCGGCGATCATGACCGGCTTGATTCTAGCGGTGGCGCGCGCCGCCGGTGAAGTGGCGCCGTTGATGCTGGTTGGCGTGGTGAAATTGGCGCCGACCTTACCGTTGGACGGCAACTTTCCTTATCTGCATCTGGACAGAAAGTTTATGCATTTGGGATTTCATATTTACGACGTCGGCTTCCAGAGCCCGAATGTCGAAGCGGCCAGACCTTTGGTTTACGCGACGTCGCTGCTACTGGTGATGGTGATTATCGGCTTGAACATGTTCGCTATCTCCATACGTAACAATTTGCGGGAAAAATACCGCGCCCTGGAAAATTAAATTCGCATATCCATCCGGAAGACTGGACCCTATATCATGACAACAGCCCAAAAGAATACCCACGCCATTGACATTAGCGCGTTGAAAAGGGAAGACAGAAAGAGCGTTGAGCAATTGGAAACCTGCATCAAAGTTGAAAATCTGGATTTGTTTTACGGCCAGAAGCAGGCCTTGCATGGCGTGAACATGGAAATGCCGCGTAAGAAAGTGACGGCCTATATCGGTCCCAGCGGCTGCGGTAAATCCACCTTATTACGCTGCATCAATCGGATGAATGATCTGGTCGACGGCGTCAGCATCAAAGGCAAGATTCTGCTGGATGGCGAGGATATTTACGATAAATCGGTAAACGTCGCGGCTTTGCGCCGGCGCGTGGGCATGGTGTTTCAAAAACCCAATCCGTTTCCTAAGACCATTTATGAAAACGTCGCCTATGGCCTGCGTATTCAAGGTATTAACGACCGCCGCATACTCGACGAAGTGGTCGAAAAATCCTTGCGCGGCGCCGCGTTGTGGGACGAGATGAAGGATAGGTTGAACGACAATGCCTTGGGCATGTCCGGCGGCCAGCAGCAACGTTTGGTGATTGCCCGGGCGATTGCGATCGAGCCGGAAGTGATTTTGTTGGACGAACCGGCCTCGGCGCTGGACCCGATCTCGACGCTAAAAATTGAAGAATTGATTAACGAATTGAAAGAAAAATATACGATAGTGATCGTCACCCACAACATGCAGCAGGCGGCGCGGGTATCCGATTTCACCGCTTTTATGTACATGGGCGAATTAATCGAATTTGGTGAAACCAGCGAGTTGTTTACCAATCCGGCAAAAAAACAAACTGAAGATTACATTACCGGCAGGTACGGCTAGGAGGTAAACAATGGATAACAGCAAAATCAAATCGCACATTTCCCGCCAATTCAACGAGGAGATGGAAGATATTCGCAACAAGGTGCTGACCATGGGCGGCCTGGTCGAGCAGCAAGTTGACCTGGCGACCAAGGCTTTCATGGGTAACGACATGGAAAATGCAGAGAAAGTGGTACTGCAGGATCAATATGTCAACGAGATGGAAAAAGACATAGACCACGAATGCACCGAAATCATGGCCAAACGTCAGCCGGCGGCTTTTGATTTACGCATGTTGATCGCCACCATCAAAATCATCACCGATCTGGAGCGGATTGGCGACGAAGCGGCGCGTATCGCCAAAATGACCATGCGTCTGGAAGGTGCCGATTATTATCAAGACAAGTACTACGAAATCGAACATCTGCTGAACTTGGTCAAGGATATGCTGAACGGCGCGCTGGATGCCTATGCCAGAAACGATGTCGAAGAGGTGATTGCTATCACCGAGCAGGACGCCAAGGTTGACCGGGAATACACCAGTATCACCCGGCAGTTGATCACACAGATGATGGAAAACCCGCGTAACATCACCAGAGCCTTGGATATGCTATGGGCTGCGCGCGCGCTGGAAAGGATAGGCGACCACTCCTGCAATGTCTGCGAGCAGGTGATATACATGGTGAAAGGCAAGGATGTGCGCCATCTTAGCCGTGAAGAATTGGAGCGTACTGTTAATTCGGCTCGCTAGCGATAAGGTCAATTTGATTCAGGGTAACGGTTAATCCTTTACCCTGCTTTACTGATTTAGATACTTGGGGGTGCTGCTCACCAGTTTCAAAATCATTCGACGGCGCCGATGCAGATCCTTGCGCAGTGGCGAGTTCAGTAACTCATCAAGCCATGTTCAAAATTGCCCGGAAAATTGCTGCCGGCAGCTACTCAATCAGTCGCGAACTGCGCAATAGCTTGGAACTAATCGTCAAACCTGTTCGCGTTACATTTTTCAGTTGTATGACCGGTTGAACACGGAGGCCGTCGGTAGCCAGTCGGATCATGCCGCCCCGGTGTTCGAAATCGGTAATATCGCTGACCGTCAATACCGGAAAGGGCCTGACAAACTCCAGGGTCGCCGCGAGAATTCTTTCCTGTTGCGCCGGAATATAAATCACCTGGCATTCGTGCAATTGTTCGGGTATTGGGTCGATAACCATCTGCATCGGTAGATCGTTTACCCGCTCACCTTCGATCAGCTTGGCCAGTACGCCGGTGACCGGCGAATTGGCGTAACTGCAAAACAAAAATTCCTTGTGGTTGGTCGGCCAAGTAACGAAATAGGCAAAGTTATATAAGTACGCCGCTTTAAGTTCCGTCTCGTTAAAGCGCGGTTCACCCGCTGTGCCCGATGATTGCAGCGGCGGTAAACAGGCCAACAACAGCATTAACAGGCACCGCCGCGCAACCGCGCCGGTGCGTGTCACAACTTTGCGTAGGCTTGGACGCCGCATCTAGTAGCGTACCGTGGCTTTAAGGTAATAATTGCGTTCAACTTCGCTACTGATCACCGCGTTATCTATATTTGGGCTGAATTCCAGATGCCGGTTGTCCAGCAAATTCTGCGCGCCGACAGCCAATTCAAAATGCAGATTCGGCTGCCAGCCCAAGCGCAGATCCAGCCGATGATAGGCCGGCACCTGATTGATTAGGTGGTCGGTGTAATACCAATGCGCATCAAATTCCAATTGGTACGGCAGATTGAAGTAGGAACTGAGGTTGAAACGGTTACGGGCGCTATTGCCTTCAGCAACTGTTGCTGCGCTATCCAGGCTGCCGTCGCGCTGGTGCAAGGCAATTGCAAACAGACTGTAACTACCTTGCACGCGCCAGCGTTCGGACATCCGCCAATTCAATGCGGTTTCCCAGCCGTAGGCTTCACCTTTTGCCTTGTTGGCAATCAGAAACGGGATAGTGATGTTATCGCCGTTTACCAGCGGTGTTTGCGGTTCTGTGGTGCTTAGTCGGCCGTAATCGCTATAAAACAGCGTTGTATCCAGGTTAAAGATGTCGTTGGGGAAAAAGCGGTAGCCCAATTCGTAAGTGACTGCGCTCTCCGAGTCAAAATTATCGTCGCCCAAGACGTTGGCTGTGGTTCCGGGGCCTACGTTGAATAAGACATTGACGTCGTGGTCGGCCCTGGCCGGTACGCGAACAGCTCTGGACACCGCGCCCCACAGGCTGTGTTGCTGATTGGGTACCCACAATAGTCGGGCGGAAGGCTGGATCTCAAAACCGGTAAAATCGTTATGCTCGACTTTACTGCCGTATATCAAGCGCAGTTCGTCTGCCAGAAATCGCCATTCGTCCTGAGCAAAGACGTTGAACAAGTGCACATCGCGTTCGGAGGGATCGAAGTGTAACAACACCTGTTTTTGCTGAAGTTGATCGCTATTGAAGCGATAACCGGCCCCCCACGTTATGTGATGAGCGTGCCAATTGAAATCATGCTGTAAATCCAGGTCGAAGGTGCTGCGCCGATAATCTAGTCGGCTTTGGTTGCGGACGGCATGATCTAAATAACTGCGGATTTGTAGGCGGCTATCGTTTTCCAGGGTTTGTTGCCAACGTAACAGCAGGTTACCGCCATATTTTTTGGTGCTGTCGGGGCTAATGGGCGATGCCGGGTCGAGATTATTCAGCGATTGCTGCATGTCGCCATTGAAATAATCGCCCTGCACGATCAGGTTTTTGCGGGCGTCCGGGGTCCAATCGCTGCGAAAACCCGCGCGGCCCATATCCAGGCTGTCGTTGGCTTTTTCGCCGTTACCGAAATGAAAATCCTCGCGATGATTGTATTTGCCGTAGACGCGATAATTAAAATCCGGACTGAGTCGGCCGCCATAACGAAAGGTGCCGAATCCGGGTTCTTCCTTGCTGGTGCCACCTGACAGCAATACGCCTTGTGATTCCTGCGCGGAACGAGTAACGATGTTGATGACGCCATTGACGGCGTTGGAGCCCCACAACGTTGCACCGGGGCCGCGAATCACCTCGATGCGGTCGATGTCTTCCAGCGGGTAGTCTTGCTCGTTCCAGTAAACGCCGGAGTTCAGTGGGTCGTAAACGGTGCGGCCGTCCATCATCACCAACAGCTTGTTGGCATTTATCCCGTTAAAGCCACGGCTACTGATCGCCCACTGATTGCCATCCACCCGCGCGACTTCCAGGCCGGGCACTTTGCGCAGCAGTTCCGGAATGGACTGCATCCCGGAACGCCTGATTTCTTCGTGGCTGATGACGAATACCGCCGATGGGGTTTCGCTGATAGGTTGTTGATTTTTCGAGGCGATGGAAACGGTGGTCGCACTCAGCTCTTGGAGAGATAAGGCCTTTAAATGGGATAGGGTGTCGTCCGCCCCGGCTGGGGCGGCTGCTTGCAGGGCAATACAGAAAAGCGTCAAGCGCTGAGTGTTACCCGTCAATTTTAACTTGTTTGCCATAACTTCCGTCTTTTACGCCCGATTAAGCACGCGCGCATTGTAGACGCCGGCGATTGAATAGTAAAAAAGCCCCAATTAACGGCGCTGCGACGAAGGGTTTATTTGATGGCGCGGATCAGTTTGATCATGTCGCTGCTGGCGGGATCGACGAATATTTTTTGGAACGGGCAAGCTTGTACGCTTTTTAACGTCTGTCGGTTAATATTGGCGCCAAAAGTATTCAAAATCAGCGGGTTGAACAAATTCATCATCATCGCCAAAGCTTTGTTGGAGCTTAATACGTGTTCCAACAACAGCACTTGACCGCCAGGTTTACAAACGCGATAGAGCTCTTTCAGGCCTTTTCTGGGTTTCGGTACCGAACAAAACACAAAACTGGCGATGACCGTGTCGAAACTGTTATCGGCATAATCCAGCGCTTGCACGTCCATCAAAGCCAGATCAACCGCAATCTGTTTACGCTGTTGTTTGCGGCGGGCCATTTCCAGCATGTTCGGGCTGAAATCGATAGCGGTAATTCGGGCGTCATCAGGATAGAACGGGAAGTTTTTCCCCGTTCCGACCCCAACTTCCAAAATGTGGGCGCCGCTAGCCTGCGACCAGAGCTTTTTACGTAAACGGCGGAACAGCAAGCCTTCCAGAAAGCCTTCCAGGCCATCGAAATAAGGCGCAAGCCTATCGTAGCGCTGTCTGACTTTTGTGCTGTCCGCCGTCATGCCGGATTATTCTGCAAATTGCTGAATGCCGTCCAGGAACCAGCGGGTTTGATTGCTGTTGATGGGTTTGACGAAATGCCATACTTCTTTAATGGCTTCTGCCTTGCCACCGTCTTCGCTGATCAGCGCGTCGAACAAGACCACCGCTTCGAGTTCGGTGCCGGCTTCGCGGACATCAATTAATTCCGCGCTCAGTTTAAGTACGTCGGTTTTATTAATATCATTGGATGCACGTAGTTGCTCTTGAATTTCTACAAATACCTTGTCGGTAGTTAAGCCGCGGATTTCCGCCAAGTCGCGTCTATCCCAAGCTGCTTGCAGGTAGCGGTAGGCACTTTCCGCACCGCTTAAAAACGCGCGCTGATCGAATCCCGCAGGCAACTTGTTTGCATCGAAACTAGCGGCCTGCTGATAGTCATTGCTGCTTGATCCCGCTGTTCTGCCTTTTTTGAACAGCACATCGGTATCGAAGCCCGAGCCGCCGGCTGCCGGTTGCTGGTTCTCGCGATAAAAATTTTGCGATGCCGCTGGTTGCGAGTGCGCGGGGCCGTAACCGGTCGACGCGGCGGGTTGCTGGCGTGATCTGGCCGCAAACACGCGGTACAGCAGATAAGCGACGCCGGCAAACAGCAGCATGTCCATCAGATTGATGTTTTCGAATGCGCCGCCGAAGAACAATGAGCCCAATAATCCGCCTAAAGCCAAGCCGCCCAGCACGCCCATCAGGCCGCCGCGACCAGCCCAGTTTTGTCTGGCTGTTTGATTTTGTGCAGCCGCTTGTTGCTGGCTGGCCGAGCGGGTCGGCTGGCTGCTGGCTCCACTGGGAGACGTAGAGCGTTGAAACGGCGTGCTGTAGCTCGGCTTGCTACCGAAAGACTTGCCGCCGCCCATGCGTTTAGCCTGCGCTTCCTGGACACTGCCTAGCAGTAAGGCCAGCGCAATGAATAATGTTGCCAAGGTACCGATCTTTCTGTTCATAGGTGTTTGCCTAAAGTGAATAAATGTATGCCGATATTCGGGGTAAAATCGCGTAATTCAAGTAGAATAGCCGTTCGCATGGTCCTATACAACCGCTGTCTACTGATCAACGACACCTCACAGACATTCTGAAAACATAAATGGTTGCATATTCGCGTCAATTTCTGGTTATGTTTTTGCTGCTTTTGCAAGTGGTGGCTCCGCTGGTGCATGCCCATATCGGTAGAGATGCGATGCAGGGCGGCCTGCATCTGCACGAATTCGAAGTGCTGCATATCGATCATGATGGCGAACCCGCCTTGATGGCTGTCGATCACGATCTGCAAATTCAAAATAGTATTGTCAATCTGGGCTCTGCGATTAAACAGCAGCAATGGCTGGACAGGCTGGCGCCGGTTTTCTATCTGCTGGTCAGCGTGGTTGCCTATTTGGCGGTTACGCGGCAAATCCAACTCGTTAAGTTTTCTCCGCACATACCGCTGTTCGCGCCCGACCCCGTACTTAGTCACAATCCATCCCGCGCGCCGCCGCTCTGAAAGGGGCTGGCTTCGCTGTCGAAGCAGGCTGGGTCAACACCTGGCAGCCCTTCGTCCCCAAAATTGGCCAAAAGCCCGTTAGGCGTTTGGTTGCTAGTTCTATTCAATTACTGCTTTGGAGTGCTCCATGAATGGATACCGTTATCTAAAATGCGGTTTACCTGTTTTACTGCTGGTTACGGCGCCTTGCCTTGCCGAAATGAATCCTGTCGGAGAGAGCTTGGCGGCGACCCGCGGCGAAATGTTTTCGGAGAATTTGATTGTCGAACACATGGATCCTATCGAAACCGATCCGTCGCTAAGTTTGTCGCAATTAGTCGAAATAACCGTGGAAAAATATCCGGATCGCCTGGTCGGCGAAGCCTTGGCCCAGGAAGCCAATGCCTTGGCCGAACGTAGTGACGCTTGGGTGGCCGGCTCTACGGCTGTTGGATTGAATTACATGGATGACCGAATTGCCGACGACCTGGGTTCGCGCGAAGCCTCTGCTCAAGTCGAAATCACGACCTGGAAATGGGGGCAACGCGATGCCGGTCAGGCGGTAGCGGAACGGGCCGGCGTTGCCGCGCAAAAGCAATCGGCGGCGGTTAAGCTGGAAGTCACGCGCTTGATCAGAGACGCTTTGTGGAATATGGAAATCGCCAATATCGGTTTGCAACAAGCGCAAAACGCCTTGTCGATTTCCGAGCAATTGATGAAGAAAGTCGAGCGCCGGGTGGAACTGGGCGATTTGCCGCGCGCGGATTTGTTGCTGGCCAAGGGGGAATATCTGCAAAACCGGGGGTTGGTCACCCAAGCCGAAGCGGAAGTGATGCATAGCCGTAAAGCCTATGCCAGCTTGACTACCTTGTCGCGGGTGCCGGGCAATTATCAGGAAAAACTCAGCGATATTACCTCGGTGAGCGGCAACCATCCGATGCTGGAAGCTATCAACGCCATCATCGACCGGAAACAGGCGGAAATTGAATGGACCAAAACCACTGATCCCATCAATCAACCCAAGCTCAGTGTAGGTGCGAAAAGCCAGCGGGATGGCCGCAGCGGGCAAGATATTGAGAGTGTCGGCGTCGGCGTGGTGATGCTATTCGGCGGCGAGGCCTATAACGCGCCGGAAATCGCGAAGGTGAATCTGGAGCTGAACAATGCCAAAGCCCAACGCGAGCATCTTTACCGGCAATTGGAGAAAAATCTGCACGAAGCCGAGCATGCTCTGGAAGTGACGCGAGCCGAGCTGGCAATCGCCAACGAGTTGAAACAAATTGCCGAAACCCATCTGAAAATGACTGAAATTAGCTTCTCGGCCGGCGAAATCAACCTGTTGGACCTCTTAAAAATCCAGGCTCGTAGTCTGGAAGCGATTCGCAACGCCAAATTGCAGGAGGTTAAATTACAGCGCAACATTGCTTTCTACAACCAAGCGGTAGGCGTACAGCCATGAGGCGGTTAATCTTCGGCCTGTTTTTGACTCAGGCCTTAAGCGCGTTTGCTCAAGATACCCAGATTAAAATTACCCAGCAGCAGATCGACAATTTGGATATAAAAGTCGCGCCGCTTACCGCTAGCCAACAAATTCCGTTGTTTTACGCGCCCGGCAAAGTGGTGGTGCCGGCTGACCGGGAAGTGTTGATCAGTAGCAGCCAGCCCGGCCTGGTTACCCAATTGCCGGTCAATATCGGCGACAAGATCCATAAAGGCCAACTATTGGCGCAGTTGCACAGCCCGGAACTGGTCGGATTACAGCAAGCATTTTTAACCGCTACCAGCGAACTGAATTTATCCGGCCAAGAGCGCAATCGCGATCAAAAATTATTGCAGGAAGGTGTGATTGCGCAGCGGCGCTGGCAGGAAACCCAAATGCTGCACAGTAGCAAATCGGCCAAGGCCGACGAGGCTCGGCAGTTGTTATTGTTGGCCGGCATGTCGGCCGCCGAGATTAAAAGTTTGGGGCAAAGCCATAAGCTGGACAACCGTTTGACTATTCGCGCGCCCATCGATGGGGTGGTATTGGAGCGTCTGACCAATTTGGGCGCCCGCTTGGATATGCAGGCACCGCTGTATCGGATTGCCGATTTGTCCGAACTGTGGCTGGAAATCAATATTCCGCAGGAGCGCTTGAGCGGCATCAGGTTAGGCGATTCGGTGCGGCTGAAAGGCAGCGAGACCACTGCCAAAATTAGTCTGCTGGGCCAAAGCGTCAACTACGACAATCAGACGGTATTGGCCAGGGCGGTGATTGACGGCAAAGCCGAGGGCTTGCGCGTGGGACAGAACGTCAATGTGCAGATCATGCAAAATAGCGCAGAGACCGGCTTCGTCGTACCCAATACCGCCATTGCCCAGAACGAAGGACGCGCCTATGTGTTTGTGCGCAATCAAGACGGTTTTGTGGTGACCGAAGTCACCGTCACCGGTAAACAGGAAGCCAATTCCTTGATCAGTGGACCGTTGTCCGGCAACGAGCAAATCGCCATAAAAGGTGCGGTGGCCTTGAAAGCCAATTGGTTAGGATTGGGAGGCGACGAGTAATGGCGGGGTTAATTCGCTTTGCGTTGACTCAGCGGCTGTTGATTTTACTCGGCGTACTGTTGCTGGTGGGCGGCGGTTACTATGCGGTTAAACACATCCCCATCGACGCTTTTCCCGAGGTATCGCCGACGCAGGTCAAGATCATCGTCAAGGCCAACGGCATGACACCGGAAGAGGTGGAAGCCAGAATTACCGCGCCGATTGAAGTTGAGTTACTGGGCATTCCGCATCAAACCATGCTGCGCTCGCTGGCTAAATATGCCATTACCGATATTACACTGGACTTTGAAGAAGGCACCGATATTTATTGGGCCAGGCAACAAGTCGCGGAACGCTTGAACGCTTTGTGGAGTAATTTGCCGGAGGGTGTGCAGGGCGGTATCGCGCCGATGACCACGCCGCTGGGGGAGATGTTCATGTTCGCCATCGAGGGTGGCGATTTAACGCTGATGCAACGGCGAGAATTACTGGATTGGACCATCCGCCCTGCTCTGCGTACCGTCAGCGGCGTGGCGGATGTGAATGCGCTGGGCGGACTGGTGCGCAGCTTTGAAGTGGTGCCCGACAATATCCGTATGGCGTCTCGCAATATCGATACCGAGCAATTAAAAGCCGCTTTGCAAAATAATAACCGCAACGACGGTGCCGGTCGGTTGAGCGAAGGCGAGGAAGCGTTGATTGTGCGCGCCGAAGGCCGTATCAAGAACGAGCAGGATGTGAAGGCCATTGTGGTGGCGCAGCACGAGGGCCTGCCAACGCGAGTGGACGATATAGCCGAGGTCAGAATCGGCGCGTTGACACGTTATGGCGCGGTCAGCAAGGACGGTGACGGCGAAGCCGTGACAGCGGTCGTGCTCAGTTTGCGTGGTGCCAATGCTCGGCAAACTATCGAGCAACTGGAAAGCAAGATGGCGGAATTGCAACCAAGCTTGCCGGAAGGCGTGCGCCTGAATGTGTTCTACAACCGGGGGGTGTTGGTGGGCAAGGCGGTGAACACCGTTTCCAAAGCCCTGCTGGAAGCCATTGTTTTGGTAGTGGTGCTGCTGATTCTGTTTTTAGGCGATTTGCGCGCGGCTTTGACCGTCGCATTGGCCTTGCCGTTGGCGGCGCTGGTGACCTTCATCCTGATGCACGCTTTCGGTATGTCCGCCAACTTGATGAGTTTGGGCGGTCTGGCTATCGCTATCGGCATGTTGGTGGATGGTGCGGTGGTGGTCGTGGAAAACGTGATTACGCAACTGGCCGATCATCAAAAGGCCGAGAGGTTACCGCGGCTGCATCTAATTTACCGCGCTACCCGCGAAGTAGCGGTGCCGGTGACGTCGGGCATCTTGATCATTGTCATCGTGTTCTTACCGCTGCTGACCTTGCAGGGGCTGGAAGGCAAGTTGTTCGGGCCGGTGGCGATGACTATCGTGTTTGCATTAACGGGTTCCTTGATTTTGTCATTGACGGTGATTCCGGTACTAGCATCGCTGTTGCTGAAACAGGTGTCGCATGAGGAGCCCTGGTTGCCGCGCAAACTGTTGCAGTGGTATCAGCCTATTCTGGCCTGGTGTCTGACTAACAGCAAAAAAGTCTTTATCGGCGCTGGTGCGATGTTGGCGGCAAGCGTATTGGTGTTTACCCAGATCGGCAGTACTTTCATGCCGACGATGGACGAAGGCGACATCATCGTGCAGTTGGAAAAATTGCCGTCGATTACCTTGCTGGATTCGGTGGCCTTGGATGGCCGGGTGCAGAAAAACATCCTCGAGCATATCCCGGAAGTGCAGACCGTGGTGTCCAGGGTGGGTACCGACGAGCTGGGTTTGGACCCGATGAGCTTGAACGATACTGACACCTTTTTGATCCTCAAGCCCAAAGCGGAATGGCGGATGGAAACCAAGGAAGAATTGATCGAAGAAATTCGCAAGATTATGGATCACACCCCGGGCATTGCCTTTGGTTTTACTCAGCCTATCGAGATGCGGGTTTCGGAGATGTTAACGGGAACGCGCGGTGACGTGGCGATCAAATTATTCGGCGCCGAGCTAGATACGTTGAATCATAAAGCCGAACAAATCGAAGCGGTGCTGAAGACCATCCCCGGCGCCAGTGATGTGTTTACCCGTAAAAATGAAGGCATGCAGTTTCTGCAGTTGAGCATTGATCGAGAAGCGGCCGGCCGGTTCGGGTTGGATAGTAATAGCATCGAAGATATGTTGCGCGCGCAGATTGAAGGCGTGCAACTGGGTATTGTCCAAGAGGGGGTGAAACGCACGCCTTTGCTGCTGCGCGGCGACAGTAACACCGCCAACTTCGAGAATTTACAAATCAGTTTGCCGAATGGCGAGCATGTGCCGATTACCGCAGTGGCGAAAATTCAAGCGGTGGAAGGGGTGGTGTCTATAGATCGGGAAAAAGGCCAGCGTTTCGTGGTGATCCGCTGTAACGTTGAGGGCCGCGATTTGGTTGGTTTTGTTGAAGAGGCGCGCAAGGCGGTGGCCGAGCGTGTTCAATTGCCCAGCGGTTTTCATGTGGCGTTCGGCGGTCAGTTTGAAAATCAACAACGCGCTTCCGCGCGTCTTTCCCTGGTGATTCCATTGTCCTTAGGTTTGATATTTTTGTTGCTGTTTTCCACCTTCGGCTCGGTGCGGCAGGCGGTGCTGGTGCTGTCCAATATCCCGTTGGCCATGATAGGTGGGGTGTTCGCGCTGTGGTTGTCCGGTGAATATCTGTCGGTGCCGGCTTCAGTGGGTTTTATCGCCCTGCTCGGCGTCGCGGTATTGAATGGGGTGGTGATGGTCAGCTATTTTAATCAGCTGTGCGCAACCGGTATGGAATTGTCGCGGGTGGTGATTATCGGTTCCGGGCGGCGGTTGCGGCCGGTACTGATGACGGCCAGCATCGCCGCCTTCGGCTTGATTCCGTTATTGTTTGCGTCGGGCCCCGGCTCGGAAATTCAGCGGCCATTGGCTATTGTGGTTACAGGCGGTCTGTTGTCATCAACCTTGTTAACACTGATTTTGCTGCCGATACTTTACCAACTGTTTGGCCGCCACCCGGAGCGTTGCTGATGAGTCACGAAGCGTTTTTATTAACTGTCAATGCGCCTCCCAGCTTGGAGGAGGCACTGGTCGATTGTTTGCTGTCATTGGAATGGTCGCAGGGTTTCACCAGTTTTCCGGCCAATGTTCACGA
The DNA here is from genome assembly GCF_047777895.1 of Methylomonas sp. TEB. GTDB lineage: Bacteria > Pseudomonadota > Gammaproteobacteria > Methylococcales > Methylomonadaceae > Methylomonas. The sequence goes on along the minus strand of NZ_CP180476.1, from coordinate 4,837,318 downwards.
TCACAATCAGCAGGGTTTGTCGCTGGCAGAGCAGGTTGCCGGACATCAACGCAAAATTCGTTTTCAAATGTATGTCGAAAGACAAAACATTTTTGCATTATTGACTAAGCTAAAGGCGGATTTTACCGGTTCCGGCCTGCATTATTGGCTGGTACCGGCTATCGAACAAGGCATCATCTAAGCATAAAGCATGCAGAAAGCGACTGGGGATGCTACAGTTCGGACGAACAGCGGTTAAACATTTTTGAATGAGCTATTTTCCTTGCCACACATAGCCCTATGAATATCTTTTTGCGTCGCATTCCTGCTAATACCAGGCATACTGAAATTTCCGAATTTGTGGCCCCTGCTTTGAAACGCGGCTTGTTCAGAAAATCCGGCCGTATAGTCGATGTGCAGATTCTGGCCTTACAGGATACCCGCATAGGCACTATCGAATATCACGGTGTGGTAACGCTGGATTCTGAGCTTTCCGTGCAAAGAGTTGTTAAAGGTTTAAAAAATCGCCGGTTTAACGGCAGAATGGTGGTGGTTAGGCCTTATTACCACCGTAGTTGGTACAACGACCCTCGCCAAAATCAGACGCCTGTGTCTGCCGATATTATCGAAAAGCGCAAGGGTGATCGCAGGCGCGGTAAGTATCTACAAGTGATCAAAAATGCGTCTGATCGTTTTAACAGTGAAGATGATTTTTTTCGAACCGTGCATCATCAACAGTTCTCCATCTCATTTATCGTGCCGCCTGTCATGGAGGGGCCGATGATGGAGTGCCTGACCAGCTTTGAGGAAGAGCTGCTTCATAGCGATACCGGTGAGCATAAGATCACCAAATTTCTCACCGAAGCCGACGATGCCGATCAGCAAACCGCGCGCTTTCAGATTTACGCCGAGAAAATGGCTATTTCCGCCTTGCTGGAAAAATTGAAGTCCGAATTTGCCGGGTCCGGCATCCATTACTGGATCATGCCGGTGGTCGAGAAGGGCGAAATTTAGCGCTTAATAATGCAAGCAAGCGCTAGGATGGTCGAGTATGGTGTAAGTATTAAGCGAATGGTTTGAGGCCATACCTGTAATTGCTGCGAATTGTCTAATAACCGACCACGTTACCGCTATCATTTATACCGGTGGTGCTGACCTAAACCGTAGTAGAGGCCAGCCCTGTTGACGCGATGCTCGCAATGGCAAAGGCAGCGCCTAAGCGGCGCTTTTTTTGTATTTGGAATTCATGAATATCTACCTTTTTTAGGAAGAACTGAAAAGAGATTTTCAATTTTCTTTGGGTGATATAGTTAAGTTTTTTAAGGCAATTCCACTTTTTCAGATTATCCGTGCCGTACCGGTATATTTGCGTACAGCAACGACGAGGACGCAGTTTAGCTTTGGGGGCGCCCAACTCGTAACCTTAACGCGCAAAACCAAAGCCGTTCCGCCGAACGAGACTACTGAACACTCACCCTCCCCGACAAACTATTCCCTTGCACCGCCTCGTTATACATATCAAACCCGCTAGCAGGGGGGATCGACGCACTGCCGGCTCTGGCGACTCGCCAGACCTGATACAAGGTCAATTCGCCGCCGGTTTGGAGCTTGGCGACGCGGACGATGCGGTCCGGGTAGCGTTGGGTTTCCTTAATGTTGGCCCAGTAGCTGTCGTCCTTGGGCTGGATTTTGGCGTCGGCCAGATAGGTTTCATCATTTTCCTGGCCTTCCGCCAAGCTGGGGATACCGTCTTCGATCACCACATACTCGCTACCGGGCGCTGGCCGACCGGCATCTGCGCTACGTTTGACACGCACTTCGCTGACCACCACATCGCCGGGTTTCAAGGCCTGGCTCATGTCGATCAACTCGCTGCCCTTGGCGGTGATGCGGCGGAAGTTGCGTTGCACCTCCAAGCCGGCGGCGCGGGCGGCGACGGCTGGGTAAGGCACATCGACACTGACCGTGGCGCTGGCGACTTCGTCGGGATTCAGCTCAGCGAGATGAATTTCACTAAGGTCCGGGCTATTGCCGAATCGGTTGAAGTTGCCCAGATAGCCGCCGGGTATGCGCTGCAATGTGCCCAAGGCAACGCCGTCCTTGCTGCTGACCGAAATGCTGCGGGCGCTCTGCTTGGCCGCTGCCGCCGCTTCCTTAGATAACAATTCGCGGCTGTTGAAGATCACCTGCGCGGTATCGTAAGTCGATTGCCAGTAGCCGTTTTGCTGGGTTTGCAACAACCCGCGTTTCAGTTTGGCTTCCAATGTCGGAGGCAAGGCCTGCGCCTCGTTCAACGTGCCCAAACCGGCAGAAATCAAGCTGGGCACGCCAAATCCAAAGCCCAAGCTGTTATACAACTCGCCGCGCTGTTGTTGATAGTTCGCTGGATCAAGCGCGTCCAGCGCCAGTTGCAAGCGCTTTAGCAAATCGTTTTTCAGCTGTGGCCGGTCTTTGAACTGCTGATTGAAGCTGTGCCAGTTTTGACTTTCGTAAGCTTTGACGATATGCAGCGCGGCTATCAAATCACCCGCGCCGGCATGGGCATCGGCAAGCAGGTTTTCGACAAAATCGGCCTGCTGTTGCCAAGGCGCGTTGTAAGCATAACCAACTGTCGCAAAACCGCTCAACACAAAACCATCCGCCGCGGCGTTGCCCTCGGCGTGATTGTTCAGCCAATCCATGCCTTTGAAATAGGCGTTATTCACGCCTTCTACTTGCAAGTCGGTGGCGTATTTCAAGGCTTGTAGGGCAATCAAAGTTACCGGCACCGCGGCTTCGCTGTCGCTGGGCCACAAGGCAAAGCCGCCATCAGATTTCTGGTTTTGAATCAATTTCCGAATACCCAGCGCAGCGTTCTGCTTGGCACGTTTCAAGGTGTTTTCCAGCGGACCCAATTGCTCGGGTTTCAGGCCGGCGCGCTCGATTAAATCCAGCAACACCAGATTCGGCACGGTGCTGTGCGCCAGCTGCTCGGTGCAACCGTAAGGGTATTGCACCAGCATAGACGCCGCTTGCAGTGCGGCGCCCAGCAGGCCGGAATTGACCCGTACCGTTACTTGCCGAGGCTGGAATTGCGCGGGTAAATCGACGCGCAACAGATTGTCCTGCTGAACGCTGCTATAAACTTGCGGCAGCGCGGCGGCTTTTAATGGAATTTCGAACTCTTCGGCACCACCTACCCGCACCCCAGCCGGCGCAGTCAAAGCCACCTTCAATGCCGGCGCACCTTGCCGGTCGTTGGCGCTTAAACGTAATGGCCACAGTTGCTCGGCTTTGGCCGACAGTTCAGCTTGAGGTGCGGTTTCACCGCTTTGCAAAGGCAAGGCGTCCGGCAAGCTGATGCTGCCGGTCAGTTTTACCGGCTGGGCCAAGTGATTAGTCAGTTTGACTGCCACGTCCACCTCGTCGCCCTGCCGTAAATATTGCGGGCCGACCATGTCCACCGCCACATCGGTGACGCTGCGGAACTGGCCGGTGGTTTCGCCGATGCGGCCGTCCTTATCGCTGGCGACCGCCGTGACCAGCCATTCGGTGACATTAGCCGGCATGTCCACATCAATGGTGGCATTGCCTTTAGCGTCGGTGATCACGTGCGGAAACCAACCGGCGGTATCGCGCATGGCTTTTTTCGCCAACTTGCTTTGGCTCTTCAAGGCGCTGAGCGAGAAATTGGGTTTACGCAGCAAGTCGGCGTAGCCGTAGCCTTGCAGATCGTCGGAATAGAATGTCGCCAGATTGCTGCGTTGCAGCGGATAGAAAAAGTCGAAAATGCCGGGCCGGAACTCGGCTTGCACCGCATACACGGCGCGGTCGACGATGGATACAGCGATTTCGGTATTCGCTGCAGGACTGCCGTCCGCGCGTTTGACTTGCAGCTTGATTTTGGTGGGCTTCAGAGGCTCGGTTTCGGCTTTTTCCGGCTCGATGGCAATCTGCAAACGCTTTTCCCTGGGCACGATTCTAAAGCCCAAAGTCTGTTCCTTGTATTTGCCGCCGGCCACCGGCACGGTGACGGTGTGGTAAAAGCCGGTGCCGTATTCGGGTTTGGCGGTCACCTCAAACCAGCGGCTGCGGCCTTGGGCTTGGGCGCTGCGGATATCGAACAAGCGCGCGCCGGCCACGGTTTCCCAGATCGCCCCGCTTTCATTATTACCCCAGGCCTTGGGCAATAAGGCAAACACCTTGGTTTGTTCGCCGGGGCTGAGGATGGTGGTGGGGGTGTACAGTTCCAGTTCCGGATTGTCGGCCACCGCCTCGCCGCCATTGCCGGCCACGATTAAAGTGCTGGGTTGCGAGCTGGCCGGATGGCTAAGATTTTTGCCGTCCAGACTTTCCAAGCGGGCCACGGCAGTCAGTCGGCCAAACTCCTTGATGGTCGGGATGGTCAGCTTTTGCTGACCGCGCTCGTCGGTCGCGAAATCCAGTTTCACCAGGCTGCGCTTGCCGCTACCCGGCTGTTCCAGCATCACATCGACCACGCCGCCGGCTTTGGCAGCCGGCTTGCCGTCGGCATAGCTGGATTGCAACAGCAGTTGCAAATCCTGATCGCCGACAGCCGCGACGGTTTTATTAAAACGCACGGCCGGTTGCGCCTCGGACAAGGTGGCGTAAATGCTGTCGGTTAAAATCGCATTGCCGCCCGCCGCGTCCTGAGCGCGCACCATTAAAGAATAAATCCATTCCTGATCCGGCTTTTCCTGGTCGGCGGCCGGCACGGTAAACTCGAAACTGCCGTCGCCGCTTTCATCCAGCTTGGCGGCGGTTTCCCAAGGATTGCTGGCATCGACGGCCTGACGTTCTTCGATAGAGCTATACAACCGTTGCGGTTGGGTCAATGGCGCGGCGGATTTCACCTGGCCGAAATAGTCATTGCCAGCAGCTAAACCCGCGCCAGCTTCGGTCACAAATTGCGGGGCTTCGAATTTTTTCCGGTACAGGAACACTTCGAATTTGACGTTCTGCGGCACGCCGCCACTGTAACGTTTGGCGCGGAATTTTAACTTAAACGGCTGGCCGGCCTGCACCACCGGGCTGCGGTCCAGCCATTCCAGGTAAAACGTGGGTTTTATGTAATCGCGCACTCTAAACTCGCCGCCGTAGGCTTTGTGGTCTATCTCTGCCAACAAGCGATACAAGCCCGGCGCCTGGCTGGGATCGAGATCGAAACTGCCGGAAAACGAGCCAAAATCGGTGAGTTGGGTTTGGCCTTGCAAGCCAGTGGCGTTGCCGTCCGCACGGATCAGCGACACGTCGGTTTGTTTGGATTGAAAAGCCGGAATCCGCAACTGGCCGTCCTGCAAATTGCGCACAATGCCTTTGTAATAAAAAGTCTCGCCGGGTTTGAATATCGGCCGGTCGGTCATTACAAAAACCGCATCGTCCTTGGCTTGCGTCGGCAGAAAATCGGTGGCGGTCAACGCGGTGCGTGCCGCTTCGCCGGTTTTAGCAGCCGGCGCATCAACACGCACCAGCAATTTACCGTCCAGCACGCCATCGGGATTATTAAAGCTCAGCTCGCCGGCGGCGTTGGTGCTGGCCGGCAAGGTTTGCCAGCGGCCGCGGCCATCGCGGTAACTGACTTTGGCGCCAGCCAACGGCTGCAAGTCGCGGTTCATCGCCCGCACCAACAGTTGCTCGCTGGATTGCTTGACCTGCACCGCCAGACTGCTGACTTGAATCAGGCACTGCGCTTCGTTCTTGCCCTGTACTGCTTGCAGCATATAGATGCCGTCCGGCAACGGATCAAGCGCAATCTGGCGGACTTTATAACGATGTTCGCTCCAGGTGTCTTCGTTAAACCACCAACCCAAATCATGGGTTTGCTGTCCGTTGCGTAGCAAATCGATATAGCTCTCTTTAACCACGCTAAAACCTTTAGGCGGTGCGACTAAAACCTGCTGCGGCACCGACACCAGCGGCTTTTCGGTCACGGTCAGTACCGAGCCGCTGAAGTTGGTTTCTTTCAAGGACTTTCGAAACTCGACATCCAGCATGCCGCGCAACAACTGCAGCGGCGATTGCGCGTTGTTCAAGCCTTTGGCGAAATAATGGCCGGGATTAAGCTCGCTAACCGGCTGCTCGTAACTGCGGCTGACGTTGAACTGGCCATCCAGAAAGCTTTCCAGGTTATTGGCTTTTAGCACCCGGATCAGCATGGGTTGGTCGGTGAGGGTGTAATCGAGGCGAATGTTGGGGGCTTCGGTGTTGGTGAAGCTGCGTTCGGCGGTTAGGTAGAATGGGCTGCCGGCCCAGACACATGTTGGACTCAGCAATGAAGCTAGCAGAAGTAGATAGCTAACAATCACAGCAAATAGATTTGGTGTCGCTACCGCGACGGGTGTTTTAACGTCGGTTCTCGGACCGACAGCCGAGATACTTTCTTTTGCGTCGCCAAAAGAAAGTATCCAAAGAAAAGGCGATCCGGACGCCGCTTGTTTCCTGCGCGCCGAAGGCTTGGAACGGGGTTTTCCGAAGGGGCTTCCCAGCCCCTGCGTAAAACGCGATGCATCCCTGCATCGCCCCTGCCGGGCTGATCCGTTCCAAGCTTCCGGTGCTCGGCGCGGCATACGGGACAAAAACCTCTCCTTGAAAGAAGATTGAATGGAATTGGTACGACCTTTCGATAAGTCAAAAGCGTTGCTTGGGTTAGCGGAGCGTAACGCAACAAAATCACAATAGCTGTAAAAACGGGTGGGGTTCACCCCGTATGCCACGCCGAGCACCGGGGCTTTTGGCGAGAACAGCCCGCTAGGGGAGCGGCAGGGATGCCGCTCGTTTTCGGAGGGGCTGGGAAGCCCCTTCCGAAAACCCTCGGCAAAAGCTTCGGCGCGCAGGAAACAAGCGGCATCCGGGTGGCTTTTCTTTTGGGTACTTTTCTTTGGCCAAGCAAAGAAAAGTACCTCGGCTGTCGGTCCGAGAACCGACATTAAAACACCCGTCGCGTTAGCGACACCTCTCCCAAACCGCTCAAAAACACGCCAAACCCAACTACACAACAAGATCAAAAACCCACTCATTTCCCACCTTCCTGAGCTACCAACTTACCTTCCAAAACAGCACCAGCCCCCCCCTCAACTCTTCCCGCATAACTCAAAATCGGCAAACCATAAAACAACTTATCCCCCTCCTGCCGCATCGCGGCCTTGGCGGCTTCATAGTCTTGCTGCCAGCGCGGCGCAAATTCATTGGCTTCTTGCACATTGCCAGCACCACCGGCAAGAAATAATTCGCGCGCCGCCGCGCCGGGGTTGACGAAGGCGGTCAGCTGCGCGGCTTGCAGACGCTGTTTCTCAACACCGCGTTGCCAATCTAAAGGGCTCAAAGACTGCTTGTTGCAGGCGTCTTTCATCCGGGTCAGCAAGCTCTCCGAACTGGCAGCCAGGAACAAACTGCCGCCGGCGCATTCCGCGCCCAGGTCCGGGTTTTTTAAATATTGCGCATAGGCGGCGCTGGCTTGCGGCTGCTGGGGGTTGGCGACGATGATGCCGACCGCGCCGCTCTGGCTGTCGGCGGTGAAATCCCAAACTAAACCCACGCCAGCCGGCTCGGCACCGGGGGGATTGGTAGACGGGCCGTTTGAAGCCAGTGTTTGCCAGTCGGCTGTGGTTAAATCAGGCGATAAGGCCAGGCTGGCAGCCACGCCGGCAAAGGCATCATGCGGGATGCTGGCTAACACACCTTCGAATAATTGTCCGTGCAATTGGCTTTGCCAGGCTGCGGTCGGCAGATTCAGCGTCCCCAGTTCGCCGTCTTTCAACGCAAAATCCCATTGCAGCGGATAGGTCGGCGCGCCGGTCAGCACCGGCAACAAATTATCGATAAAGGCTTCGGATCGCAGCGTTAAACTCAAGGGCGCAGCGCTGCGGCGGCTTTGCGGGGGAATGCTGTCGATCACATTCAGTAGGGCTTCCAGACTTTGCGCCAGATAGATCCGCTCGCGGAATTGGGTGAAAAACAGCTTTTGCAAACCGATGCGGGTTTCCAGGATCGGTTCCGGCAGTTTGTTGAGACGGTAGCCACTGGTCGCCAACACCCCGGCCAATGCCGGCATGGCTTGATCGGCAAACTGGCTGTCGCTACGTGAATAGCTGATGACCCAACCCTGGTTGGCATGGGCCATGTCGTAATGCAGCTCGGCATTGGCGGTGACAGCGTCGCGCAGCAGTTGCGTCAGAAACTCGCCTTGCAGGCGTTCCAGATTGAGTTGCTCGGCTTTGACTTTCAGGCTTTGTAACAAACCGAAAAACAGCCCTTGTACGAAACGATTGCCGAGCAAGCTTTGCACTTGCGGCTGCGCATCCCACCAGTTTAAAAACGCTTCTCCCTCATTGAAATTCAAGGTAAAGGCCACCGGATGTTTTTTCACATACCAGGTCGCCTGTTTAGGGCAATCGGCCGGGCGCTTCACGGTCACGTCCATTGTGGTGCCCGAGCCAACATCGCCGCCAGTCAAGGCCGGACAATGGTCGTCGCCAGCCGGCACTACATCGTTACTGCCGACTAGCGAGGTGCTGGCGTCCAAATCGTTATTCGCAGAGTCGCGCAGTTTGACGGTCAAATCCAGCAAGGGCAATCCGGCGCGCATCAAGCGGCTCAAGGGTTGCCGGGAATAATCCTGATAAGCAACGACACCGGCGGTTGCGGTCAGCACCGCCGCCGAGGCAATCACAGTCAGGCGTTTTGCGGGGCTAAGCGGTTCCATTCGTACACTCCAAGGAAATAGGGGTTTTCCGGGCGGGGAATCCACACCGGATCGGGCGATTGCAATAACTCGGCGACGCTGACCACGCGCACTTGGGCTTCGGCCCCCTGGGCGCCGTTGTGGTAGACGGCCAGATTTTCTGGATGGCCGGCGGCGAATAGCATCAAATGATATGGCTCGTCGTTAACCAGGGGTTTTTGGTACACCAGAAGATCCCCGCTTTGCGCCGCCGCCAAGTCCCTGGATTTCAGCCGAAAGTTGTAGCCGATCAGGGTTTCGGCGTCGGCGAAGTGGCCGTAGCGCGGCTGGCCGTTACTCAGGCCGGTTTGCCAGATTTGCGGGTAGTCCGGGATGGCTTTGCGGGCCTGTTCGGATAAAGGCGGCAATTTCAGTTTGGCCGGCACACCGAGTTTGGCGGTGCGGGCCGCGTCGCGCGGCTCCAGCGCGGTGCGGTAAGCAAAGCGCACCAGGCCGGCGCAGTCGCGTTGCTTGGGCTCCCAGAGTGGGCTGAGTTTGCGGGCTTGCAGCAAGGCCACATCGGTGACGACTTGGCGCAGGGCGTCGGCATCTTGCGATAATAGATAAGTTGGCTTGCTTTTATTCTCCTCTCCCCAACCCTCTCCAGCAGGAGAGGGAGCAGATGCCAGCCCTGCTCCAGTCGGCTCCAATGTTCCCAAGTCTTCGCCGTTTTCTTCGCCTTCGCGCTTGGGCTCGTGCTTGATGTATTCCTTTACTTCAACCGGCATATCCCGTTCGGCATCCTGTCCGGGCACATAGATTTTTGCCGGCTGGCGGTTGCCTTGGATAACGACATACGCCAGGGTTTTGGTTTCGCCGGGCCGGGCCAGCGGTTTTTGCACGCGGCGCCGGCTTTCCGTGGGCAAACCTTCATCCAAAATAATATCCAGATTGGCCAAGGTGTGCTGCACCGCGCCGCCCGGCCAGTAATTGGTGTCGATGCGGAACACGCCGAGCGGCGGGGCCGGATGCACATACAGATAAGGCCCGTAGCCAGGCTGATCGAAATTGTCCCCGTTTTGATTTAGGAAGAATATGCCGCCGCTGTTGGAGTTGGTGTCGGCCCAATACACATGGCTGTTGTCCGGCTCGTAGATATGCAAATCGGTGTAGACGCCGTCGCTGTCGCTGGTCAGCACCACTTTCAGGCCAATCGAAGCAATCACCGCATCGACGGTGGTCGAAGCTTTGGCGACGCCCGCGCTATTGGCGCATTCGGCGATCACGGTATTCTTGCCCTTGGCGGCCGGAAAGGCGCGGGAGAAACTGCCGTTGACGTTACGCACGTAGTAACGCACGCCGTTGATGTTGACCATGATCGGATCGGCAGTCGGGTCGGAACAGGTGCCGGCCACGGTGATTTGCAAGCCGCTGGTCCAACCGCCGGCCGGCTTGCTCAGGGTTAATTGCGGTGGTTCGGCAGGGCTGGCCGATGCCGGATGTTGCTGACCGCGGCGGGCCAGAATATCCGGATCGTCGCTGGGCGCGGCGAGGCTTTGAGCCGATAAAGATAGCCACAAGACAACATAGCTTCCCAGCCGGCGGGCATCGAACAAGTGAGGTTTCCGCATCCAGGCCTCCATCGGGCTAGGGGATTTTGAGAATGCTGGAAATGTAGCAAGCAAATCGGCTAACGGCAAATCTGCTGGACCGCGTTTCAGAATCTGATTGGTCGTGGCCCAACATTTTGCGAATCTATTTAGTCATTCGACGCTGCCCTGCAAACGGGTAATTGACGCATCCTTGGCCTGCGGATCGACATGAAACGCCAGAGCCACCGGTTTGTGAAGCAGGCCGTCCTCGCCGGACGCGTTGGGGTTGAGCTGGCGTTTCTCGATAAAATCGATCAAGCGCCGCAGATGGTAAACCAGCAATACCCGATTGCCTTCGCTGCCTTTGTAGATTAAATAGCCGACGTTGTCTTCGCTCAAGTCCGGGTTTCGGGCGATCAGCGCGGTCAATCGGGTTTCGCAATCGCCGGCCAGGCTTTTCAACACCGAATCCGGATGCCGGCGGATAAACTCAAGTAGATGCCCGACCAAGTGGCCGGCCAACTGTTGCTGTTGCAATTGCTCCAGCTCGGCATCGCTAAGCAAGACACTTTCCGCCACCAAATAATGCTTATCCCGCTCACCGTCGTTGGCAAACAGCGAAATTTTTGCCAGCGCGGTGTCTTCAAGGGCATTTAGAAATTCTTGCGGCGAACGAATATGTTTATCGATGGTGACCACCCAGGGTAAAGCCCGCCCCGTCGCTTCGAAGCGCGATTTGACGCTGCCGATCACGCCGGAGCGCGACAATTCCAACTCGCGCCCGACTGGCTTAACCAGAAATGCATCGACGGCGGCAATCTGAGTGCGAAAGCCGGCGGCTTGGAAGTGTTTGATGGCGGTCGAATAGCGCGGATGATAGGGAATGCCGGTGCCGTCATACAAAATATTGATCCGCAGCTCGCGGGCCTGTTGCGCTACCAGGTCGCGCAGGCGGTTGGCGAACGGTTCGACGTACACGTAGTCGTCGCTATGATGATTGGCGGCGGTCAGCAAACGGTACAGATCGCTGAGCTTTCTGAATTCGTCCAGGGAAGCGATCACGAAATTGTCGCCACACTGCGCCGTGGCAATTTCTTCGACTGCGGTTTTGCCGGCACCGGCGCCGCCCATGCTCATCAGAAAATGCGGTTGGTCCACCGGAGTTTTGCCGGCAAAAATCGCGTCTCGGGCGGCGATTAAAATGCGGCTAATCTTGGCTAAACGCTCGTAGGCAATTTCCACGGTACGGCGCAAGCGCACTTCGTGACGGGCGGCGACCAGCATTTTTTGTTTTAGGGCTTCGTTGTCCGCCAATAAAAACAGATTGGCTTGCTCGCCGGCGCACTGCTTCAACAAATCCATCAATTCGGCCTGGCTGGGGGAGCGCAAGCCGGTGAGCATATTCACGTCCAGGCAAAACAGCGGCGCAACGCCGTCTTCACGAATCGGGATCGCATCGATCTCGAATTTGCCGGGGGCGCGCAAATCTTCAGTACCCGGCAGATAGCCGATGATGTGTTCGGACACGCTTAACGGATTATCGGCAAAATGCTGGCCGGCAATGAGTTGTTCAGCGGTAATGCTGTTCAAGGGCACCAGGCCGCCGGTCACGGTGATCAAGCATTCCACACCGTCGCCGGTGGTATGCGACAGAAACGGTATCCCCAGCAAAAAGCGTTTGTTCTCCGGCCATTTGCCGTAGCGGTTGGCTTGGTTGTGCAGGCTTTTAATCCGCCTGGGATCGAGGGCGTGCGTAAAGGCGCGGCTCAGCGCCCGGTGTTGACTATTATGATCGTGCAGCACCAAAGCGTCTTCGGCAGCTAGGCGGCGAAAATCGATGCCTTGTTCGTAGACGGCCTTGAAGGCCGGCAGGTTACCCAGCGCGGTAATGAAAAAATCCAGCGTCATCCGATTGCCGTAGCCATACGGCCGAATGATCCGCAAGGAATGATAAAAGTTGGCCAGTCGCTCGGCGATGTCCTCGCTGTGGATCACAAAGCCGTTGTTATCGAAAATCGCCGTATCGGCATTGCTGTCGCCATCCAGCACCAAGCGTTCGATAGCCACGCGGAATTGCTTGCGCTTATCGGCATCCGGCATCGTGCCGGGGCGGTGGGTGACGTTGGGCTGCTCCTTCCAATCGCTAAACATTTCGCGATGAATGCGCGAGTACAAGCCGGTCATGTAAGTGACACGCTTGGTCTGGTCGTGCGAGACGGTGATTTCCAGCTCTTGCAACAAGGTCGACAACAGTCCGGCGCCTTGGGCAATAGCCAGCGCGGTGCGTAGGCGCTTTAGCGGCCTGTAACCCGGAAGATTCCGGCTGGGGTTTTGCATAATCCACCCTCTTATTTTTTATAGTTATTATTTTCTGGGGCTGATCTTAACCGGTTATTGGCGGAGAAGGAATATTGGCTGAATGTCTTGCAACGGAAAACTACTATTATTGGCGGTTGAGTAAGTCGGTATGGCATTCCGGCTTGTGAGGACGCTAGTGGGGATCCAGAGCGCACAGATTCCGCTTGCCTGGAGCGATCTTAGCAGGCTTGAGCGGGATTCTTTAAAGCCCCCTTGGCGCCTGTCTAGCGAGTACTTTTCAGGTACAATAAACTCATTTTTTATCTATCAAGTGGCTCCCGACGTGTCGATTAGCAAAAACGATGTCTCTACTTTTCAGGGCCTGATTCTGACCTTACAGGAATACTGGTCGAATCAGGGTTGTGTGTTGTTGCAGCCTTTGGATCAGGAAGTCGGTGCCGGCACTTTCCACCCCGCCACTTTCTTGCGCGCCATCGGTCCGGAGCCTTGGAACAGCGCTTACGTGCAACCTTCGCGGCGCCCGACAGACGGCCGTTTCGGGGAAAATCCCAACCGCTTGCAGCATTATTATCAGTTTCAGGTAATCATGAAGCCGTCGCCGGACAATATTCAGGAGTTGTACCTGGGATCATTGCGGCATCTGGGCCTGGATTTGCTGGAACACGACATCCGTTTTGTGGAAGACAACTGGGAGTCGCCAACGCTAGGTGCTTGGGGCTTGGGTTGGGAAGTGTGGTTGAACGGCATGGAAGTCACCCAATTTACCTACTTTCAACAAGTCGGCGGCCTGGAATGTCGGCCGGTAAGCGGTGAAATTACTTACGGCCTGGAACGGATTGCGATGTATCTACAAGGCGTCGAAAGCGTCTACGATTTGGTCTGGACCCGCGGTCCGCAAGGCGTGGTCACCTATGGCGACGTGTTCCACCAAAACGAAGTCGAGATGTCCGAGTTCAACTTCGAGCACGCCAATGTCGAATTCTTGTTCCAATGCTTCGATACCTACGAGCGTGAATGCCTGATGCTGCTGGAGAAAAACCTGCCGCTGCCGGCTTACGAAATGGTCTTAAAAGCCTCCCACTCCTTTAATCTACTCGATGCTCGCCACGCCATTTCAGTTACCGAGCGCCAACGCTACATCTTACGGGTACGCAACATGGCCAAGTCGGTCGCCGAAGCCTATTACGCGCGGCGCGAAAGCTTGGGCTTTCCGATGTGCGGCAATTAAGCGGAACTTAGCGTGAGCGTATTTTTCAATTCAGTAAGAATTCGTAATTTCAAGTCGCTGAAAGACGTGACATTGCCGGATTGTAAGCGAATTAATGTGCTGATTGGAAAACCCAATGTCGGTAAATCGAATATATTGGAGGCGATTGGGTTATTTTCGCTGACTTATATTCGATATAGTCAAAGCGATAAAATTACGCAGTTTGTCAAGCTGGAAAGCTTAACGGAAATGTTTTTTGATGGCAATACGGAAAATACTATTGATATTAGTACAGATAGCAGTGATTCTATATCGATAAATTTCAATGACAAAGGCCAAAAAGAGCAAATCAAAATAAGAATAATAGAAATTGATCAAAGCTATATACCATTAGAGTCTGAAGATTTTTATCCAGACATACCGCACAATACCACAGAGGAAATAATAGTAAGCAATGATCTAAGCTTGCTGCACCCAAAAGCACCAAGTGGCAAGTCCAAGTATAGATATTACAAATTCCCTGAGGTTTTTTGTTTTGACAAAAACTCATTGTCAGAGTTAACACCTCCAAGCGGAAATAATTTGTTTCAAGTGGCGCAAAAAGCTCCATTAAAACAAGAGCTATCTAAGTTTTTTCAAGAATATCGCCTAAAACTGCTATTCGACAAAACCAATTACACACTGCGAATTGTTAAAGAGCTAGACGATAACTCCCTTGTGTCTCTGCCATTCAATTCAATGGCCGACACTCTGCAACGCATCGTGTTTTTCAAAGCCGCAATCGCATCGAATACCGATTCGATCCTGCTATTCGAAGAACCCGAGGCCCATTGTTTTCCGCCGTATATCGCCCATATCACCCAGGAAGTGATTGCCGCGCGAACCAATCAGTTTTTTATCGCTACTCATAGTCCTTATGTGCTGAATGCGTTTTTGGAGCAAAGCCGCGAGGAATTAGCCATATTTATTGTCGATTATCGTGATGGCCAAACCGTTATAAACCGTTTAACCGATACCGAATTAAACGAAGTCTACGATTATGGTATTGACGTATTTTTTAACTACGAGCGATTCACGCAACATGGATAATCATATTTTGCCTGAGTGTTTTATCGACACTATGTTGACCGAAGCTTTGGTACAAGACATTTTCAAATCCAATCATCAATATGGTTGCAGCACAGTAACCAAAGTCATGCGCGAACGTTTTGCCGACAGTTTTGCGGTAGGCGTGTTAGATGATGACAAAAAACAAACACCTTATTTAAATGAATTGAACTTAATTTCAGATAAGTCCGGTTTAAAACTGTACAAGCATCCAGATAAACACCATTATCTGATTTTGCATCCGCCGATTGAGCAATGGCTATTAGATGAAGCGAACACAGCCAATATCGACTTGAGTAACTACCAATTACCCGGCGAGCGTAGCGCCTTGCAAAAACAAACCAAAACGACTACCAGCAAACACGATCCACGCTTTAAAAGATTATTCCGCGACCTAAAAAGTCGCGAAAGCTTTAGCCGTTTGTCGAATTGGCTAAGTTATTTAAAACGGCATCCTTACGATGCCTGTATCGAACATTTACAACATTTATAAACCTTGCAATATAGGCAAACGCTGTGACTATGACACAAAATTTACTGTTCGAACTGGGCTGCGAGGAATTGCCGCCGAAGTCTTTGAAAAAACTCAGCCAGGCCTTGCTGGACAACATTTCGGCCGGCTTGCAAGAAGCCGGCTTGAGCTACGACCAAACCCGCGCTTATGCCACGCCGCGCCGCTTGGCGGTATTGATAGACGATCTGCAAACCTTTCAGGCTGATAAAGTCTTGGAAAAGCGCGGACCGGCCATTCAGGCGGCTTATGGTCCCGACGGTTCACCGAGCAAGGCCGCACTGGGTTTTGCGGCCAGTTGCGGTGTCGGCTTTGATCAACTTGAAAAATTGGAAACCGACAAAGGTTCTTGGTTGATTTTCAAACAAGCGGTAAAAGGCCAAGCCACTGCCGAGTTGATCCCCGACATTATCCGCAAAAGTCTGGCCAATTTACCGATTGCCAAACGGATGCGCTGGGGAAGTTTCGATGCCGAATTTGCCCGGCCGGTACATTGGGCGGTTTTGCTGTTGGGTTCTGAAATTCTGATTACCGATATTCTCGGCCGCACGACCGGTCGCGTCACCCGTGGTCACCGCTTTCATTCACCACTGGATTTGAGCATCGGCAGTCCGCACGAATATCTGGATATTCTCAAACAACACGGCAAGGTGCTGGCCGACTTCGAAGAACGCATGACCATCATCCGCGATGCTGCCAATCAGGCGGCCAGCAATGTTGGCGGCATTGCCCATATCGAAGACGATTTGCTGGAAGAAGTGGCGGCATTAAACGAGTGGCCGGTGCCGGTCGTGGGTAATTTTGACGCGCGTTTTCTGGAATTGCCGCAAGAAGTGCTGATCACCACCATGCAGGCCAACCAGAAATATTTTCCGGTTAAAAATGCTGCAGGCCGATTGTTGCCGCATTTCATTACTTTCGCTAATATCGAAAGCTCCAACCCCGATTCCATCCGGCAAGGCAATGAGCGCGTGGTGTTGCCACGCTTGGTCGACGCGGAGTTTTTCTGGAAACAAGATAGAAAACAATCGCTGGCCGATCGGGTCGAGAGCCTGAAAAGCATCGTTTTCCAAAAAGACTTGGGTACCTTGTTCGATAAAACCGAGCGCGTAGCCAAGCTTGCGGCTTTGGTTGCCGAAAAATTGGGCGCCGACGTGGAGCTTGCCAGGCGAGCCGCACTGTTGGCCAAAACCGATTTGATGACCAATATGGTCGGCGAATTCGCCAATCTGCAAGGCACGATGGGCCGCTATTACGCCGCTGCGGACGGCGAACATGCCGACGTGGCTTTAGCCTTGGAAGAACATTATTATCCCAAGCAGTCTGGCGGTGCGACCCCGAGTGGTCAAATCGGGCAGGCGTTGGCGCTGGCGGAAAAAATCGACACCCTGGCCGGTATTTTCAGCGCAGGCTTGATTCCAACCGGCGACAAAGACCCATACGCCTTGCGTCGAGCCACGCTGGGCATTTTGCGGGTGCTGATCGAAAACGGTATTGCATTGGATGTCGTCGAACTGCTGGATGCTGCGCTGGATCAGTTCAGTCACGACTTTAATAAAGCCGAAATCCGGCAAAAAGTGATAGGTTTTCTGTTTGACCGTCTAAAAGGCTATTGTCTGGATCAAGGCTATACCAGCCACGAGTTCGAAGCGGTATTGGCGGTTAATCCGACTAGTCCGTTGGATTTCATGCTGCGTATTCGCGCTGTGCAAGGTTTTAGAGCCTTGCCGGAAGCAGAAAGTCTGGCGGCTGCAAACAAACGCATTATCAACATCCTGAAAAAATCGGATCAAGCGCCTAAGGAGATCATTGGCACTTTGGTTGAGATCGCCGAGAAAAACTTGTTGGCTGTCGCTGAGCAATCGGAAACCGATATTTTGCCGTTGTTGGCCGAACAGAATTACCCGCTGGCCTTGAGCCGGCTGGCGCAGTTACGCGATAGCGTCGATGCGTTTTTCGATAACGTGATGGTCAATACCGACGACGAAGTTTTACGCAACAGTCGTTTGGCATTGCTGGCCAAATTGTCCAATCAATTCCTGAAAATCGCCGATATTTCCAAACTGCAATCGTGACCGAGCGTTACGTTATTCTCGATCGCGACGGCACCATCAATGTCGATTCCGACGACTTTATCAAATCACCGGAAGAATGGCTGCCGCTGGCCGGCAGCCTGGAAGCCATTGCGCTGTTAAATCGGCATGGCTACAAAGTCGTGGTGATCACCAATCAGTCCGGGATTGCCAGGGGCTTATTCGATTTGGCAACGCTGGCGGCGATACATGCCAAAATGCTGCAATTGGCGTCCCTGGCCGACGGACACATAGAAGCCATTTATTTTTGCCCTCACGGCCCAAACGACACTTGTGACTGCCGCAAACCTCTGGACGGTCTGTTTCGGCGTTTTGCCGCCGATACGCAAGCCAATTTGAGCCGGACTTATGCGATTGGCGATTCCTTGCGCGATATTCGGGCCGCCGAATCGGCCGGTGCCAAACCGATTCTGGTCAAAACCGGCAAAGGCAAAAAAACCGCTATTAATAATCCACAACTTAACGTTCCTATTTTCGATAATCTTTATGACGCAGCCACGCACATCGTCTCGACAAGCTGATTTCAGAGTCTATTTGGGCTCGACATTGTTGTTCATTTACATAGTATTCTCGACACTGATTGTCGGGGTGGCGATTTTGGGCGGATTTTTTCTGCCGTTTCCGATGCGCTATAAAATCGCCGATATTTGGATCGATTGCCTGCTGTTTATGCTGAAGTTATGTTGCGGGCTAAGTTATGAAGTGGAAGGGCTGGAAAACATTCCTCGCGATAGCGCGGCGATTATTCTCAGCAAACATCAGTCGGCCTGGGAAACGGTGGCTTTGCGGCAATTTATTTTCCCGCAAACCGCGGTTTTGAAAAAATCGTTGCTGCAAATCCCGTTTGGCGGTTGGGCGCTGGCGACATTAAAACCCATCGCGATAGATCGGCAAAATCAGAAAGAAGCGCTAAAAATGTTGATCGATCAAGGGATTCAGCGTTTGCAGGAAGGTTTGTTCGTGGTGGTGTTTCCGGAGGGAACCCGAGTGGCGCCGGGAGCGCATAAAAAATTTAATGCGGGCGGTGCAATGCTGGCGCAAAAATCCGGTTTTCCGGTGATTCCGCTGGCGCACAATGCAGGAGAATATTGGCCGCGTAACAGTTTTTTGAAATATCCGGGCGTGATTAAGGTCAAAATTGGGCCGGTTATCAGTAGCATTGATAAAAAATCGAAGGATATTAACGCAGAGGCCGAAGCCTGGATTAATAAAGCAATGTTGCAAATCGATGCAGAACGAATAGCAGGGTAATTCAAATTAGGGAGCTAAAATTTAAGCTGCAAAAAAAGGCCCGCATTCGCGGGCCTTTTTCTTCAAGCTTAAAGATTAAAGCGCTACAGAAGTAGAGCTAGAAACTTTTTGTTTTGATGCATCTGGATCGTCCATGCAACCGCTCAGGCCAGCAATCATCAGGGTCATAGCTAAAAGAGATAATACTTTTTTCATAACATCCTCCAAATAAAAGTTTTTTATTTTTGCGTGTGCTGAATCTAAACAAAAAATTAAGCACAGCGAGATTTAAACATGCCGAACCAGTTTGGCGCAAACTAAATCTGTTTGGAGGAAAAGAAATCGGGATATAAGGCCCACAGGGTGGGCCTTACTCAGGAAGGAATATCCTGCCAGGGCTAGGATTATTTAACCCCTGAACCTTGTTGGTTAGGTGAACCATAGCCTTTTGGTTTTGGGTTGCCTTGGTCTGGGTCATCCATGCAACCGCTCAAGCTTACAATCATCATTACCATAGCCAAGACAGAAAATACTTTTTTCATAACATCCTCCGATTTAAAGGTTTTTATTTTTGTGTGTACTCAAATTCAAGCACGCAAAATTTATAGCATGACAAAACCGAGTATGCAATACCCTAGATGTTTACAAAATATCGATGTCTTTCGGCAGGTTGATCTTTATGTCCTTTCCAGTCCATTGTGCGGAGCCTATTGCTTGCCATTCTCCGGTCAAGTTGCTGTTCCTGAGATCTTTTTCCCACACAAACGGTGCTCGAATTCTCTTCATTTTGACGATAAATTGCGTGCTATCGAGCTCTAAACCACTCTTTTTTCCCCAGAACGCCGTGACTTTCATGATGAATTTTTTCAAGCGGAGCTCGTCGATATTTGGGGTTACCGCAATGTTGGCCCACATGGAATGCACCCGTCCCCAATTCGGCGCCAACAGGCGGCCTTGCCGATTAACAAACGGTAACCATTGCTCTTCGCCGTTGGCATCCAAATAGGAAATAGCCAGTAAACGGTCATAGCCTTCGAAATGGTCGTGAAGATACAGCGCGTGAGGGGTGATGCCCAAAAATGTGTGAGACATCATCAAAACAGCATTGCTCATATCCGCCAGCATGCTGGTTATCGGCGACTGGCGGGTGTCGACATGCAGGCGGTACAGCAAACCATAGTGAAAGCTGCTGTTGAACTGAAACAAGATCAACACCAGCAACACTTTGCTGATTTTGTGTACGCGACTTCTGGCCGGTAAGGCATGCTCCGCTTCGAAAATTCGCTCGTACAAACTCGGCGGCAGGTTTTCAACTGATACCGGCAGACAGCTCACATCGCACGCCAATCGCGTGCGCGAATCGGCAATCGCCCGGTAGCGCCCGCATATCCACTGATAAAGCAGCGGCAGTTTCATGGCCCAACCTATCATCGCGGTGTAGCGCATCGAGATTAAAATTTGCGCGTAAGTATCAACGCCGGCATAAACCCGTCCATCGCCATCCACCGCGTACAAATCGGTCAGCAGTTGCTTTTCGCCCAATTCGGCTAGAGCTGGGTAATCGATTGCAAACACTTGTGCGGGCTTGAAATCGACGCCGTGCAAAACGTCGAAATGATTCAGTGTTAAAACTGTGCGATTGCACAATGGGCATTGTTGGTCGTAAAACACCGTCAATAGTGGTTGTTTGATCCGTAGAAGTGCCCCGATTTTTCTATACCAGGCAAATGGCATCACCAATGCATAGAAAATCAGCATTCCCATTCCGAACGGGTAAATATTGAAGGACAGGGTAATGCCCAAATGCAAGGAAATCCCGATCAGAAAGTACAGCCATCTGAACTGGCGGCGATGAAAAAACAACAGGAAAGTAAACTGGAATGCGATGATGGTGTAGCCGATGATTTTTTGCAAAATTTCGATATTCAGCAGCCAGGACAAATCCAGCGCGGAGATGTAATACGGAATCGAAGACGGCAACCAAGCACCCAAGCCGTTGCGCCAATGCTCGGCAAACATCTTGTGTATCGCCGAATCGAAATACAAAAAGCCCAGACAAATCGCGACCGGTAGATAATAAGTCAGTGAAGACACTTCCGGAGCTTGGTATTGAGAATAATGCGTGAAGGGGCGCAGCAATTTTTTCCTAAGGCCATCAATAGAAAAGGCTTGGTCCATAGGCATGAAGATCAGAAAGAAATTGGCGCCGATCATGAACAAATCGAAGCCGCCGTCGAAATCGCGCTGCATAGGTGTGAAATTAACGAATAGCAGCCAAAAAATGTAGTTAGCAACACTGGCCGCCTGGCAGCGGTAACCGATGGCCAGACAAAACGCCACCGCGGCCCATAGCCAAAGGAAGAACGGAATCATCGGAAATTCGACATCCATGAACGGGATGGGGTCGAATATCAAGTGGTTGAAATACAGCAGAAAAAAAACTTCCTGCAGTGTCACCACCCCAAACAAAAGCCTGAAAAGGCCTACGCCGGTAGCGGGTACTTTTTTAGAATAAAGAGCATTGACTTTCTGAACTAACAGTTTGTACATGGCGGGTCGGCAGGCTAAAAGTCCACAGATTATAAGGGATTTGAAAAAGGTATGCGTCAGGCAAAAAAAAAGCGGCTACGGGATCTATCCGTAGCCGCTTTTTCCAGAAAAGCTTTGTAAGCGAGGGGGTGTAGCTTACTCTTCGTCTTTAGGCTCAGCAAAAACCCATTTTACAAAGAAGTATCCTGCAGCGATGATAACTACCGCTCCAATCATGCCCGACGGTTCTTTCAGCATTTCTGTTAAATCTAAGATCGCTCCCATGGGTGCCTCCTACCTTTAGTTAGTTGTTATAAAATTTGCCATGTCTTTGGCGGTCGAGCTTCATATGTTACTTTAGCCACCTTCAAAGTCAAGCGATTCATGGCTATCGCGGAAACATCCGACCGCAATTGCCATCCAGGTGGATTATGGTAGTATGCTTTCTCAACCTGAATTTTGAGAATTATAAAAACAGTTTCAACAAGGGGAATAGAGATGATTGGTGGCGTAATAATGATTTTGACGGCAATCTGGGTATATCAAACCCTGATAAAAGCCAAAACGGGTAATGTGCTGATGTGGGTTGCCGGCTGTGCCATAGTGTTCTTGGTCATTCAGGTGTTGTTCTACAACATCAACATTATGATCATCGACGGCTTAGACGGTAAAGATGTCGGCGGCGAATATGATCGCGACCTGACCAGCGTCGGCGATAGAAAAACCCAGGAAGGCGCTGGCGGCTGGTTCATGCCGGTTTTCTTCGAATTACTACCGCCGTTTGCCGGTGTGTTGGCTGTCGCTCTGATTCGCTGTCAGTTTATTTTGAAACAAGCGTTGACTCCAGCCAACCTGTTCAGCGGTATCAAAGAGTTGTTTGTCAGCATCAAAAACAGCTTCAAAACCTCCAGCAACTAACCAACTTGGCTGGCTCCGAAGCCCAAGGCCGCTTGGGCTTCGTTACCGTCGAAATTCCTCAGCCGCCGGTAACTGCGGATACAATGCTGACTATCGTTAAAATAAACAGCACAGTCGCAATCAGCCCGACGACAATATAGGCAGGCAAAGAGCCGTGCTGAAAATCAAGCTCTCTATTCTTATTGCTTTGCACGCCGATCACGGCGGCAAACACGCTTTTTATGACATGCAATAGACTGGGTTTAGACATGATTTCCCTCAAAATTTGGTTTGATAATAAAGCGGACTAGCCCACCGATATTCACCCTTACGACCCTCAGGCAGTATGAACAGCACACAAAGATTACACCAGTTATTATCTCAACGGATTTTGTTTCTGGACGGTGCGATGGGCACCATGATTCAGAGCTACAAACTGGAGGAGAAGGATTATCGCGGCGTACGCTTTGCCGACTGGCCTGTCGATCTTAAGGGCAACAACGATTTATTATCGATTACCCAGCCCGAGGTAATCAAGGCGATTCATCGCGCCTATCTGGATGCCGGCTCGGATATTCTGGAAACCAATACCTTCAATTCCACCCGTATCGCGATGGCCGATTATCGGATGGAAGACCTGGCTTACGAGATCAACGTAGCTTCGGCCCGCGTCGCTAAACAGGCGGCCAACGAAGTCAGCGCGTTAACGCCGGACAAGCCGCGTTTCGTCGCCGGCGTCTTGGGTCCCACCAATCGCACGTCATCAATGTCGCCGGATGTCAACGATCCCGGCTTCCGTAACATCACGTTCGACGATTTGGTAAGCGCCTACAGCGACGCCACTCAGGGCTTAATCGACGGTGGCGCCGACATCATCCTGATCGAAACCGTATTCGATACCTTGAACGCGAAAGCGGCGATATTCGCGGTTGAACAGACTTTCGACAAACTAGGTTACAAATTGCCGGTGATGATCTCCGGCACGATCACCGACGCCTCCGGCCGTACGCTATCCGGCCAGACCGCCGCCGCATTCTGGTATTCGTTGAAACACGTGCAACCCATCTCGATCGGCTTCAACTGCGCGCTCGGTGCGCAGGAACTGCGCCAATACATCGAAGAATTATCCAACATCGCCGACACCTACGTTTCCGCCCACCCGAACGCTGGCCTGCCCAACGAATTCGGCGAATACGACGAAACCCCGGAAATGATGGCCGCCGAATTGGCTGACTGGGCCGCCAGCGGCTATTTGAATATCATCGGCGGTTGCTGCGGCACTTCACCGGACACCATCCGCGCCATCGTTGCCGCGCTGGAAAAATATCCGCCACGTAAGATTCCCGAGTTGGAAAAACGCTGCCACTTGGCCGGCTTGGAAGCGATGAGCATCGGTCCGGAAACTCTGTTCGTGAACGTCGGCGAACGTACCAACGTTACCGGTTCAGCTATCTTCAAGAAAATGATCGTCGAAGAACGTTACGAAGAAGCCCTGGAAGTTGCCAAGCAACAAGTCGAAAACGGTGCACAAATCATCGACATTAACATGGATGAAGGCATGCTGGATTCGAAAGCGGCGATGGTGCGCTTTCTAAATCTGCTGGCCGCCGAGCCGGATATTGCCAAGGTGCCGATCATGCTGGACTCCTCGAAATGGGAGATTCTGGAAGCCGGTCTGAAATGCATCCAGGGCAAGGGCATCGTCAACTCGATCTCGATCAAGGAAGGCGAAGAACTGTTCATCGAACACGCCAAGCTAGTGCGCCGCTATGGCGCGGCGGTGATCGTGATGGCCTTCGACGAACAAGGCCAGGCCGACACCATGGCGCGCAAAGTGGAAATCTGCACCCGCGCCTATAACATTCTGACCGAGCAGGTCGGCTTCCCGCCTGAAGACATCATATTCGACCCCAACATTTTCGCGGTTGCCACCGGCATCGAAGAGCACAACAATTACGGCGTCGATTTCATCGAAGCCACCCGTATCATCAAGCAGACCTTGCCGCATGCCTTGATTTCCGGCGGCGTATCGAATGTATCGTTTTCGTTCCGCGGCAACAATCCGGTGCGAGAGGCGATCCACGCCGTATTTCTGTACCACGCCGTACATGCCGGCATGGACATGGGTATCGTCAACGCCGGCCAGCTGGCAATTTACGCCGATATCCCGGAAGAACTGCGCAATGCCGTCGAAGACGTGATTTTGAATCGCACCCCGGAAGGCACCGAAAAGCTGCTGGAAATCGCCGAGAAATATCGTGGTAGCGGCCAGACAGCGAAACAGGAAACCTTGGAATGGCGTGAATGGCCGGTCAGCAAGCGCCTGGAACATGCGCTGGTGAAAGGCATTGCCGATTACATTGAAGAAGATACCGAAGCGGCGCGGCTGGAAGCCGAAAAGCCGCTGCACGTCATCGAAGGTCCGCTGATGGATGGTATGAACGTGGTCGGCGACTTGTTCGGCGAAGGCAAAATGTTCCTGCCGCAAGTGGTCAAATCGGCGCGGGTCATGAAAAAAGCCGTGGCCTATCTGATGCCGTTCATGGATGCCGAAATTGACGGCAGCGAGCGGCAAACCAACGGCAAGGTGCTGATGGCCACTGTGAAGGGCGACGTGCACGACATCGGCAAAAACATCGTCGGCGTGGTATTGCAATGCAATAACTACGAAGTGATCGATTTGGGCGTGATGGTGCCGGCCGAGACGATTTTGAAAACCGCCCGTGAGCAAAACGTCGATGTGATCGGCCTGAGCGGCTTGATCACGCCGTCGTTGGATGAAATGGTGCATGTCGCCAAGGAAATGCAGCGCCAAGGGTTTACGATCCCGTTGATGATAGGCGGTGCGACTACTTCGCGCGCCCATACCGCAGTGAAAATCGAACCGCACTATCAATCGCCGACCGTCTATGTCACGGATGCCTCGCGAAGTGTCGGCGTGGTCAGCGCCCTGCTCAGCGACGAGTTAAAAGCTGATTTCGTGGAGAAAACCCGTGCCGAGTATGAAGTGGTACGTGAACGCCACAAGGGGCGGCACGCCAAGAATCCGCAGCATAATCTGGAAAAAGCCCGGCTTAACAAATTCGATTACGCCAGCCATCTGCCGGTTAAGCCTAAATTCCTTGGCACCAAAGTTATCGATAATTTCCCGCTGGATACGCTGGTCTGGTATATCGACTGGACGCCGTTCTTCCAGACTTGGGAATTGTCCGGCAGCTATCCGGCCATTCTTAGCGATCACGTGGTTGGCGTCGAAGCCACCAAGCTATTCGAAGACGCTCAGGAGATGCTGAAACACCTGATTCGCGAGCAATGGTTGACAGCCAAGGCCGTCATCGGTTTCTTTCCTGCCAACAGCGATGGCGATGACATCGTGTTGTATACCGACGACAGTCGCAGCCAGCCACGCGAAACGCTGCATCATTTGCGCCAGCAAAACGTCAAGGCGCCTGGCCGGCCCAACTACTGTTTGTCCGACTTCATTGCCCCGGTCGGTAGCGGCATTGCCGATTATCTGGGCGGCTTTGCGGTCACGTCCGGTATCGGTATCGAAACCAAGTTAGCAGAGTTCGAAAAAGATCACGACGACTACTGCGCCATCATGCTGAAAGCTCTGGCCGACCGGCTGGCCGAAGCGTTTGCGGAATACATGCATCAAGCCGTACGCCGCGAATACTGGGGCTATGCCGAAGAGGAAAATTACGACAATCACGCATTGATCGAAGAGGCCTATCAAGGCATCCGTCCAGCGCCAGGCTATCCAGCCTGCCCGGACCACACCGAAAAAGCCAAGTTGTTCGAATTGCTGAATGTCACTGAAAACACCACGATCGAACTAACCGAAAACTTCGCGATGTATCCGACTGCGGCGGTTAGCGGCTGGTATTTCTCGCATCCGGACTCGCAGTATTTCAATGTCGGCAAGATCGATCAGGACCAGTTAGAAGACTACGCGCGGCGTAAAGGCCTAAAGCTTGAAGTGGCCGAACGTTGGTTGGCTGCGCATTTGAATCATTGATCGATTCAACCGTGGCTGATTTTATCCTGTTCGGCACCGAAGGCTGTCATTTGTGCGAAGAAGCTGAGGAGCTATTGGTCGCCGCCGGGCTGGATTTTACCAGCCGGGACATTATGGACAATGAGCAATGGCAGGGGGCGTATGGTTTGTTGATTCCGGTGTTGTGGCATGCCCCAAGCCAAAAGCAACTGAATTGGCCGTTCGACAGCCTGAAATTAAAAGCATTCAGCATCGCCATCGATCCAAGCGAATACCAGTCAGCACGCCGGACGTAGTATCGGTTTGGCGGTCGCCAAATCGTACGTGCCGGAACAGTGCAACTCAAAACGGCGAACGATAAAATCAGCTAGGCAAAGCCCTCAGAATGGCCGGATAGTCAAAGTTATCAGCCAGATAGGCCAGGGTTTTGCGCAATTGAGGATCCTGCGGAGTTGCCAGAACTATGGCATTTGCTATACGTTCCGGCTCCAGACTTTCCAGAGCATTTTTCAATTCCTCCCGAGCCGATGCCGGCAAGCCGGCTAACATGTTCGGCGTTAATGGCGCGATTGGTGGGGTTTGTTCTGGAACACCCTCGTAAACATAACGCACCCCCAAGTGCTTGGCCAGACATTCGTAGATTTCGTTGAAGCGATAAGGCTTGCGCACAAAATCGTTCATACCGGCTTCCAGAAGCTCGCCGCGCTGCTCCAGGAATGCCGAGGCGGTGACGGCAACAATGACGACCTCCTGCCCGCCAGGCAACTCCCGAATTCTTTTCGTGGCTTCCAAACCATCCATTACCGGCATTTGCCTATCCATCCAGATAAATTGCGGTTGCCATGTTTGAAATAGCGCTATGCCCTCCGCGCCGTTGCCGGCCACTTTGCAGGAGAATCCGACCGATTCCATCAATTTTGCTAGCAATAACTGATTTTCGAGCTGATCTTCAACGATTAATATGCGGTAGTCGCTTTGCCCTTCCACTAAGCCGATGACGGCACCGGCTTCCGCTTTGTCGACACTGCGGTCGGTAATATCCGCCTGATTCACCTCCGCGAGCGGCAGATCTATTCTAAATAAAGCGCCTTGATTCGGGTGGCTTTCCAAGGTAAGCGTACCGCCCATCAATTCTACAAACTGGCGGGTAATGGTCAATCCCAAGCCGGTGCCTTGGCTATCCCTTTGCTCGCCTAGCTGTACGAATGGTTCGAATATACGTTGCTGATCGGCCAGCGGGATCCCCACACCGGAATCTTCGACCTCAATCTGTAGATGCGAAATGCGATTTTTGCGAGTGCCTAGGCGCAAGGTAACACCGCCTTGCTGCGTAAATTTAATAGCATTGCCCACCAGATTAATCAGCACTTGCCGCAAGCGGGCTTCGTCGCCGACAATGAAACGCGGAAACTGCGATGCCTGATCGACCAACAACCTCAGGCCTTTTTCGGCGGCGCGGACACTCATCATATCGGTAATATCGCGCACCATATTGCCCAAATCGAAAGGCGCGTTTTCCAAGTGTAGCCGGCCTACTTCGATTTTAGCCATTTCCAATACATCGTTAATCAACATCAACAGATGCTCGCCGCTGCGATTGATAATATCCAGGTTTTGCCTTTGCTCGTCCGACAGTTGGGGATTTTTCCGCATCAATTTCGAGAATCCAAGAATTGCGTTCAGCGGGGTACGCAATTCGTGGCTCATATTGGCCAGGAATACGCTCTTGGCCCTATTGGCCGCTTCCGCCGCATCGCGCGCAATTATCAAGTCGGCGGTACGTTGCTGGATTTCATCTTCGAGGTGTTCTTTATAGCGCCGTAATTCTTCCTCGTTTTGCTTGCGATCATGGATGTCCATACGAATACCCAACATGCGTATGACCTTACCGTCCGCATCGCGCTGAATACCGAAACCGCGCACATACTGCCAACGATAACTGCCGTCGGCGTGGCACATGCGCGCTTGATATTGATATTCCGTGAAATCCCTGGACAACACGCCGCTCATTTTGTCGCTGACTTCCGCTTGATCATCCGGATGAACGCTTTCGAACCATGCGCGCCGATCAGCCATGCCGGTCCGAACAGGATAACCGAGCATCGTGTAATAGGTGGGCGAAGCGTACCATTGGTCGTTTTTTACATCCCAGTCCCAAACGCCGACCTGGGCGGCTTCCAATGTCAACCGCAAGCGCTCCTCCGAGTCGCGTAAATGCTCTTCCGTGCGTAAGCGCTCAGCCTTATCGCGGAGCACGGAAATGCCAAAGGCCAAATCTCCGGCCAGCTCCTCTAGCAAACGAATCTCCGTTGCCGTGATCGCATTGGGTTCTGCGGAATAAATCGTCAGCGCACCGAAAATATCCGCGTTCTGATCGGCCAAAGGCAAGGCAATAACCGAGCGATAGCCGCGCGCTAACGCTTCGTCTCGAGCCAAAGCCATCAGCGCATCGGTGCAGACATCCTGAACATAGACTTTTTCGCCGCTGCAAATAGCCGCCGCTGCGGGACTGTGGGCGCCCGCCGCATCCCCGCCACTGTGATCGGTGACGGCCAGATAGCCGTTTTCAAAACCGGCCCAGGCCACCGGGCGTATTGTTTTGGGAGGGCCGTTTTCCAAGTAGCCGACCCAAGCCATGCGATATTCGGCTTCATCGCAGACGATACGGCAGATTTCTTTGAGCAGGCTTGGTTCGTTGTCATGTCGCAGCAAGGCCTGATTGCAATTGCTGATCGCGCGCAATTCGCGATTGAGCTTATATAAGGCCGCTTCCGTTTGCTTGGCTTCGGTGATGTCCGTGCGTAAATATAGATAATTGCAAACCTGATAAGCTTCGTCGTAAATCGGTGAGGCGGTGATCTGTTCCCAGCGCAACTCGCCGTTTTTGTGGCGATTGGTCAGCGAAGATTTCCATAGTTTGCCTGCTGCCAATTGTGCCTGGCAGGCTTGGTACGTATCGGCAGTTATTTCACTGGACAATAATGCGCGAGGCGTCATTTTGTAAGCCTCGCCGAACGTATACCCGGTAATCCGCGTATAAGCGTGGTTGGTATAGGTCAATACGCCCTGCAGGTCGGTAATCTGGATGCCGGTCGGATTCTGATCCGCCGCTTGCGCCAGCCGATTGATTTCGGTGGCGAATAGATGGCGTTCTGTAATGTCGCGGTTAGTGATGCGCCGGCCTCGGTAGTTATTGTCCGCCCCGAACACGGCCTGGCAACAATGCGAGATCCAGCGTATTTCACCATCGCGGCGGACAATCCGGAAATCCACTTCAGCCAGGCGTAAATGCTCGACATCGTGGCGATGATCGGTCATTAAGTGCCGGTCGTCGGCATGTATGATGCGCGGCAACAGCCCGGCATCGGCCATAAACTCCTCGGCCGCATAACCGGTAACCCGCAAGCTGGAAGGCGTCATATACAAAATCTGCTGATCATCGCCTTCCCAATATTCCCAGTCGAAGGTGTAGTCCGCGACGGTATGGAACTTTTCCTCCTCTGCCGCCAACTTGGCGGCAACCTGCAATTGCTTTCGCCACGCACCGATGATGAACCGGGCGCTGCTAGCCGAAATCAAAGCAAACAGCAGGACCAGTCCGGCCATTTCCAGGACTTCATTCCACCACTCCGCCAGAAAGTCGTCCCGAGCCAGGCCGACGCTGACCCATAACGGGTAGGTGTCCAGTTTGCGAAAAGATACCACCCTGGCGGTATTGTCGAAGCTGAAAGGCGTGTGGAACACACCCGAGGTGTGTCCGGATGCGAGCATCCGGCGAAATTCCGGCGAAATGGTTTTATCGCCAATCATGTTGCCGGGCTCGGCATGGGCGGGATAGCGAACGATCAAGCCCATATCGGCATCTCTCAGGTTAATCGCCCCGCGACTGCCAATATCAACGTTGGAAATCGCTTTACTCAAGTTATCCAGTGAAACATTGGCAAAAACCACGCCGGCAAAACTGCCGTCGGCGCGGTTAAGGCGGCGCGCAAAATTTAGCACCCAAACCTTATTGATATGAGACATCACCGGTTTGTTGATAAATAGGCCAAGCGCCGGATTATCCCGCAAACTAGAAAAATAGAGCCGATCCGCCATGCTGAGCGGCTTATCTTTTGGTACATCCACGCCATAGGCTAGCCAACCTTGCGCGTCGGTAGCTCTAAGTCCGATAACCCATGGCAAACGCGCTTGTAAGCGCTGCATAAAAACCGACAGCGCCTCGGCGTCAACGCTCCCCAAAGCCTGTTGCCGTTGGATTTCCTCCACGGCCACCAACACGCCTAAGTCGACCTTTTCGATAAGGCTATCTAAGTTTTGCGCGATAACCTTGGCCAGGTTCTGCGTCGTGATTTCGGCGCGCTGTTGATATTTGTCGAAGCTGCGATACAGCGCAAACCCCACGGTGGCGATAACCAACAGGTTAAGGATTACCGCCCCGGCAATCAGCCGCCTAGAGACATTGTTTGGAAAATCAAGCTGACCTGGCATAGCTGAACTCACAAGACTGTTGTGGTGTATTGGCGGCCCGTAAGTGTGCGCGGGCAAACGGTCCCATCGTATTCCTTAAACGCGCTGCAAAACACCTAAGGATAGGGTTAAGTAACTTTTCTAGCGCGGATTAGTGGAGCTTTCCTGTGCTTGTCGAAGGATCTCCGGGGAAATCCGGGCCTTCATAGCCCTTAACCGTTCATGCTTCGACTGCGCTCTCGGCAATTGCTCAGACATCCAGGCCAGTCGAGCACGAACGGTTTGCCGGGAATAGTCATTTCGGTAAGTTATTTTTAGCGTAATTCTAAGGAGCCGCTCAAGCGGGCAAGCAATAATCCCGTTCCCGAAAAAGCTTTAAACAAATCTCGACTACTTCGGCGTTATACAGCACACCGCGATTGTCGGAAATCTCCTGCAGTGCTGCATCCAGGCCTAAACCGGCGCGGTAAGGACGATGAGACTTCATCGCTTCCACTACATCGGCAACTGCCAGAATCTCCGCTTCCAGCAATATCTCACCTTTTTTAAGGCCACACGGGTAGCCACTGCCGTTGGGGCGTTCGTGATGTTGCAAGACGATTTGCGCGATAGGCCAAGGGAAGTTGATGGATTTGAGGATGTCGTAGCCGGTTTCGGCGTGCCGCTTGATCAGGCTGAACTCCAAATCGTCCAACCGACCGGGCTTGCAGAGTATTTCGGCGGGGATCCGAATTTTGCCTATATCGTGTACCACGCTCGCCAACGTCAGCCCCTCTATCCGCTCTTCCGGCAATTGCAAGCCGCGGGCGATAGCCGTGGCGAGGTGGGCGACGCGGCGTTGATGGCCGGCGGTGTAGGGATCGCGCGCTTCGATAGTGGCTGCAATCGCGGTCACGAAATCCAGCATGCCGGCGCGCAAATTTCTCTCGCTTTCCATCAGTTTACGGGTTCGCTCTTCCACCTGTTCTTCCAGATGGTTGCGCAGGCGGTCAAACTCCAAATGAGTACGCACCCTAACCAGCAATTCATCGCGCTGATAGGGCTTGGTGACGAAATCCACAGCACCCAAGTCAAAGCCGCGCACTTTTTCGTCGGTATCCATGATCGCGCTGACGAATATCACCGGCACATCGCATGTATTCGGGTTAGCTTTGAGTTGCCGGCAAACTTCGAAGCCATCCATCTCCGGCATGCGAATATCCAACAGCACCAATTCCGGTGGGTGTTTGAAAGCGGAATTTAAGGCTAATTCGCCGCTAATAGCAGAACGGACTTCGTAGCCTTCGTCCTTCAGAATATCCGTTAACAACTTTAAGGAGGCAGGGGTGTCGTCAACGGCGAGAATGTTGCCTTTATATGTCATAAAACTCTTTAATCGGTTTGCCTTAATGCTGCCAGGATACCCTGCCAAACGCAGTTTTCAGCAAAATATGCCAAGGTTTTCCGGGGCTGGCTCATATCGGTTGCGATGCGCCGGAGCGCTAGGTCGTTCGAAACCATTCGGACACCGTTCGATTTTGAAGGGGGCCGCATAGCTGATGCCGCAGGACATTATAGTGTATGCCCCAAGGCGTAGGCAGAACGCAGGTAAGCAGTTATTTTTATTGATAGCCTAAAGTTATCGGCTTGCGGTTCGATAACCTTTTTAGCCGTTACGGCAACCGCTTTCCAAAACCAACCCGACGAGGCCATGCCATGCTTGATTCCGTCTCTTCCGTCGCCGCGCTGGCGACACAAATGTCCACCCAAAAAACCGCGCAACAAGTCGAAGTTGCGATGCTGGTAAAAGCCAAGGAGATGCAGGAACAACAAGGCCAAAACGCCTTAAAGTTATTGGAGTCGGCCAGCGTACCGGCGAACGGTATCGATGTCCGGGTTTGAGCGGCGGAAGATTGCTGGAACTTAGCTGCCTTGCTTGTCCTGCATCGCCAGCGCCGCCTGATACAAGGTTTTTTTGCGCTGGCCGGTAATTTCGGCCGCCAGTGCCGCGGCGGTTTTGGTAGAACATTCCGCCAGCAATATACCCAAAATCCGCCGCTGCTCGTCGGTTAATTCATCGTCCTGCTCACCAGGCTCTCGACCGGCTACCAACACTACGAATTCGCCCTTGCGCATGTTTTCGTCGGTCTGCACTTTCTCCAACACCTTGGCCAGTTCGTCGCCGACAATCGTTTCATGCAATTTGGTGATCTCGCGGGCGACGACGATTTGATGATCAGCCGGAAATACCGTCAGCATATCTTCCAAGGCAGCCTGGATGCGATGGCTGGATTCGTAAAAGGCCCAAGTCGAGCAGTCAGCTAACTTGTGTTCGAAGAAGCTGCGCCGCGCCGAGCCGGTGCGTGGCAAAAAGCCTTCGAAACTAAAACGGCTAGTCGGTAAGCCCGCCACCGACAAGGCGGCGATCAGCGCGCAGGCGCCGGGTATCGGACACACATCCACGCCTTGCTGTCTGGCCAATTTGACCAGAGGAAAGCCGGGATCGCTGATCATCGGCGTGCCGGCATCGGATACCAGCGCCACCGATAATCCTTCGCGGATTTTATCGATCAGGCCTTGCGAAGCGTGTTCTTCGTTATGTTGATGCAGCGATTGCAGCGGCTTATTGATGCCGTAATGTTGCAGCAACATCTTGACGTGGCGGGTATCTTCGGCGGCGATCAAATCCACTTGTTTCAATATGTCCACCGCCCGAAAACTGAAATCGGCCAGATTACCGATTGGCGTGGCAACCACGTATAATTTTCCGTACATTTATTCTTCGGTCCCCGTGCTATGTCTCATCGCAAATTTGCCGCCATTATGCCGCGTCGTGTTTTAAACCGCTGGTTTTTCGGCCTGTTGCTACTGGCTGCGTGTAGCGAGCAACCGGTCAAAAACAAGACCCAGCTGGAAGTGCGCCCGCAAACCAGTGCCCGCAAAGCCAAGCCGGCCGAGCCGCCGCGCAGTTACCGGATGGCCGACAATCAAAACAGCCTGCATCTGCTGGATGCCGACACCCGCCTGCAGGCTGGTGACACCCAGGCCGCGCAAAAAGCCTTGGATAAAATCAACGCCGAACAGTTACCGCCGGAATTGTTCAGCAAATACAAATTGCTCCAAGCTCAAGTAGCGTTGAGCATGGGCGATGCGGAACAAGCCTTGAAAAAGCTGGAGGGCGTGCGGCCCGCCATACTGACCGACGCCGATCAAATTGTTTATTACCAATCCGTGGCTTTTGTGCATGCTTTGTTGGGAGATGTTGTACCCAGCGTTAGAGCGCGCCTGAAACTGGGCCGACTGTTGCAAAAACCCGAGCAGCAAAAGCAAAACATTATCGCCATCCTCGATGCGCTTAGCGTGTTGCCGCTGGAAACCCTTAGCGGCCCGTCTCCCATCGTTGACGAACTCAGCGGCTGGATGGCCTTGGCTAAAGTTCTTAAGCAACGCAACGTGGCGGGTTTCGACACAGCCGGTCAAATAATGCAATGGCGGCAAATGTTTCCCGGCCATCCGGCCAACGCCGATTATCTGCAAGCCTATTTGAATCCGCCGCCTGTCAGTCAGCCGGCAGTCCAAGAACCGGAACAAGCGGCGCAACCGCCTGCTCCGGGTGCAACCATTGCCGTGTTGCTGCCTGGCTCGGGCTCTTACGCCAGCGCGGCTAAAGCCATCAGGGAAGGGTTGACGGTAGCCCATCGCCTGGCTGCCAGCGCTGCGCCGCAAATGCCGCTAAAGTATTACGATAGCGAAAAAGAAGATATAGCCAATATATATAAGCAAGCCGTTAGTGACGGCGCGAAACAGGTGATAGGCCCCTTGGTGAAAGAACAGATCCAAAGCCTGGCGCAATCCACCGAATTAAGCGTGCCGGTGTTGGCGCTGAATCATGTGGAAAACCTGAGCAAAACCAATCTGTATCAATTCGGCCTCAGCCCGATAGACGACGCGGAGCAATTGGTACAAAAAGCCAAGCGCGATGGCCAACAGAATGCCGTATTGCTGACGCCGAATACCACGCAAGGTGAGCGGGTGCGCCATTATCTAATGTCGGCTTGGCAAGCGGCCGGTGGCGCCGTGGTGGGTGTGGAAAGCTACGACCCGAAACAACACGATTTCGCAGCCATTGTAAAAACCTTGCTCAGCACCAGCGTCAGCGCGAATGGCCAGAAGCAACCCTTGGCCTTATTCGTTAGCGCCAGCCCGGAATTGGCTAGAGAGTTGGCGCCGCAACTCAAGTACTCGCAAAGCAGCGAGTTGTCGATTTATGCGATGCCGAATATCTACAGCGGCCGGCAAAATCCGGTGCGGGATAGCGAATTAGGCAAAATTAATTTCTGCGATTTGCCCTGGGTGTTCGGCGACGCCTACACCGGTGCACTCAGCCAGCAAGCCGTGCAGAATACCTGGCAAGGCCTCAGCGACAGCCAGGTTAAATTAGTCGCGTTGGGCATAGATGCTTATAACATCATCGGCCAATTACCGCAGCTGACCGGGGCGTCTTACGCCGGTGCTACCGGCCGACTGTCGTTGAACGGTGAAAACCGCATTACCCGCAAACTAGTCTGTGCCCAGTTTAAAGGCGGCGTGCCGGTCGCCTCGGGATTTGTCGAATAGTATGCTATTCGGTAAAGCCAAGCCGGTTCATTTGCAAAAGGGCGACAGCGCCGAACAATTAGCCTTGGCTTATTTGCAAAAGCAAGGCTTGGAATGGGTGTGCAGCAACTTCCGCTGCAAAATGGGGGAGCTGGATCTGGTAATGAAAGATGGCACGGCGCTGGTGATTGTGGAAGTACGCTTTCGCAAATCCGCGCAATTTGGCGGCGCCCTGGCCAGTATCACCCGGCAAAAACAGGCGCGCATCGTCGCCGCTACCCAACACTATGTCATAATCAACAATCTGAGCCAGCTCTCGATTCGTTTCGACGTAGTTGCTGTATCCGGCGACAACCGCCTGGACTGGATTAAAAACGCTTTTCAAACCTGAGTATTATGAGTTTACAAGACCGCATCATCGCCCACTTTTCCGACAGCATTCAAACCAAACAGGATGCGATGGCCAGCCTGTGCGAGCTGATCGAATTCGCCTCGCAAAAAATCGTCGAGGCTTTGGTGAATGACAAAAAAGTGCTGACTTGCGGCAACGGCGGTTCGGCGGGCGATGCCCAGCATTTTTCTTCGGAAATGCTCAACCGTTTTGAACGCGAACGCCCCGCGTTGCCGGCGATTGCGTTGAGCACCGATACCTCAACCATCACCTCTATCGCCAACGACTACCATTACGACGAAATCTTTGCGAAGCAGTTGCGCGCGCTGGGGCAGGCTGGCGACATCTTGCTGGTCTACACCAGTAGCGGTAACTCCGGCAATATCATTAAAGCCGTGAAAGTGGCGCATGACCGGGATATGACGGTTATCGCGCTAAGCGGTAAAGACGGCGGTGTGCTGGCTGGCGCGTTGAACGAAGCCGATATTGAAATCCGCGTACCATCTTATTCCACCGCCCGCATTCAGGAAGTGCATTTGTTGATCTCGCATTGCCTATGCGATTTAATCGATCATCAATTATTTGGCGGCTAAGGCGCTCAGGCGCCCGTTATCACTCAATCGGATAAACGGGCGTTTGCATACTTGATTACCTGACGTAATGTAGTTTTTGCCCCAACATTTCGGCAGTTACCAGCACTACCCCGCCCTCGCTGACATAAAACCTGTTTTTGTCGTCGTCAAGATTCTCGCCAATCACCGTGCCTGCCGGCACCTCGCAACCTTTTTCAACGATGGCTTTGGTAATTCGGCAATTTTGGCCTATGCAGACTTGCGGCAACAGAATGCTGTCTTTGATAAGCGCTGATTCGTTTACTGTGACATTGGAAAACACCATGGAATGCTGAATGGTTGCGCCGGAAATAATAGAGCCGCCGGCAATCATCGAATCCACGGCCAAACCGCGCCGGCCGCTGTCATCGAACACAAATTTGGCCGGCGGTGTTTGTTCCTGATAGGTCCATATCGGCCAGGACGCATCGTACAAATTCAAATCCGGTTTGACGCCGATTAGCTCCAAATTGGAAGCCCAATAGGCGTCTATGGTCCCGACATCGCGCCAATAACTTTGCTGGCCGCTTTGTAAATCCAAAAAGGGATAGGCATTAACAATATGATCGTCAATGACGGCGGGAATAATATCTTTGCCAAAGTCGTTGGTAGAATTTTCAGTGAGAGAATCTTTAATTAATTGCTCCCATAAAAAATCGGCGTTAAAGATATAAATACCCATTGAGGCCAACGCGGTATTGGTTCTACCCGGCATCACGGGTGGGTTGGCGGGTTTTTCGACAAACGCCCGAACGCGGCGATTTGCATCCACGTCCATTACGCCAAAAGCGGAGGCGTCTTTTAAGGATACTTCCAGACAACCTATGGTTAGGTCGGCGTTTTTTTCGACGTGGTCGATTAACATGGCCGCATAATCCATTTTATAAATATGATCACCAGCCAGAATTAGAATATGCTGCGGCTGGCGAGCCCGCAGAATATCGATATTCTGCAACACGGCGTCGGCAGTACCTTTGTACCAGGAAGTCTCGTCTATCCGTTGTTGTGCCGGCATGATGTCGACGTATTCGCCAAATTCGCCGCGCATGAATCCCCAGCCTTTCTGAATATGCCGGATCAACGAATCGGCCTTATATTGCGTCATCACGCCTATTTTACGGATACCGGAATTCACGCAATTGGATAACGGAAAATCGATAATTCGAAACTTGCCGCCAAAAGGTACGGCGGGCTTGGCGCGCCAATCCGTCATATTCATTAAGCGCGAGCCGCGTCCGCCGGCAAGAATTAAAGCAATAGTATTTTTGGTTAATTGATGGATATTGTGTGTAGGCGCTGACATGGTTAAATCTTTAGAAAAATAAGCTGCTGGCCGAATAGGTTTTATAGGGTGTATCCAGTTTTCCCAAGGCTTTTTTCAAACCTAAAAATTACCGGTGAAAACTCAAAATACACGCATTGTTTCAAGCGAAGCAAACGCGCTTGAGTTGTTAATATCCGGAGTGATATGTAGTTCGATAATACTTACCGCAGGCAAGTCGACAACGTGTTGTTCCGATTCCGCCGTGCAGCCTTGCGGATTAAAATTCCATTGTTGGCGGAGGATTTCGCGAAACGACTGTCCGCGATCAGCAGAAATACGCAGGACGTATTCCTGGGTTCTGGCGATAGCCGATTCCAAAAAATCCAGTTGAATAGATTGCACAGGCTGGGCCTGCTTGAAAAGTAAGCGGATAACTTGCGGGCCGGGAATTCCTGCTCGCCACCCGCCGCTAAAACCAGGCAGTAGCGCGGCTTCGATAGCGTGCTCCTTAGCCTCGGATGACACTTCAACGTCAGCAAGCGCTTCCAGATTTAACGGCTCTGTCATTGAGCTGGCTTTGTTGGGCCGACTGTCACCGATAATTCGTTTTTGCATGGTTTACCTGGCGTAGGACTGTATTAATCGGTCGAAATGGTTTGAATCCGGTTTTTGTTTGTCGGGACTGATTGAAATCTTTAACTTGAGTGCGATTGCTCCGTAATTGGATAGGCAGGCACCGCATGCCTAGCGTCCGGCTGTTTGGAAACAAGGAATGTCGGCATGGCTAGGTCCCGGTGAGAGCTGAGTGTTTTACTGCGAAATTGCCTGATGGCAATTGCTGATTACAAATGGCTGTTGCTCCCAAACCCCAGCCGAAAAATATGGGCGCTTCCCTGCGCCCCAGGTCGAGAGGGAGGCTTAACCCTTTAAAAAGCTGGCCATGATGCCAGCCGGGTCAATACCTTGATGCGGGAATTGCTCCCACAGGCCGCCGCAACCTTCTTTATGCGTGGCAATATAGTTGTATTTTGGTGTGTAACCGCGTTCCAACAACCATGTGCCCATGCGGCTACCCAAACCGGTTTTACGGTTGAAGGACTCAACCACCAGCACTTTCGGTGACTTACCGATTTTGGCCAGCATGTCTTCATCGATGACGTTCAAGGTCGGTTTGTTGATCAAGCCTACATCCACGCCTTGTTGTTTCAGGCGTTCGACTGCATCCAGTGCTCGGTACAAGGCTTCACCGAAGCTGACGATATAACCGGCCGTGCCTTCGCGAATGACTTCGTCTTTGCCGGGCACGAACTTATAGTCGCCACCAAAAAACTCGTTGCCGTTACTGTCCAGAATGGTCGGCACTTTGGAGCGGGTGGAGAAGATGAAACGCAAGCCTGGATCGAAGAAGACTTTTTCTACGCAGGCTTTCATTTGCAGAGGATCTGCAGGGAAATACAGTTTGGTTTCGTAACCGTCGCTCAAACCGTTATCGGCGAACATGTTGTTCAGACCGAAATGGCAGGTGTTGTCGGCCATGTCGTCGATACCGGAATGCGAGAAGTGACTGAGCACGTTGGATTTGTTCAACCGGGCCATGGTGATTTCGGACATCAGCATTTCTAAGAACGCGCTGAAGGTACCGAAAATACCTTGTTTGCCTGCTTCCATACCAAAACCGGCTGCCGCGGAGAAGTTACCGCGCTCCATGATGCCGGAGGAGATAAACACTTCCGGGAAAGCTTTGTGGATTTTGAACAGACCACAAGAGCCTTCCAAGTCGCTGTCGACTACCCGCACTTTGGCAACCCGTTCTGCTTCGCTCAAACGGCCCAAGACTTCCACGCACGCATCGCCGAAGACGTTGCGGTTGGCATCCCATTTGTCGCTGGAACCCAAAAATACCGCGTCGTTTTTCGGTGCTTTGACTTCGCGCAATGCATCGGCAGCGGCTTGTTGGCCATGTGACTCCAGGTATTCCAATGCCACTTTCACCGACACAACGTCGTGGCCGTGGGTTGAGCCTTCCAGGCCGACAATGCCAGGGCACATCGGGCGGTGGTTGATAACCGCAACCGGGCCAGGGGTGTTAATGGCGGTAATGATGCGTTTGTACAAATCGTCCAGATCTTCGCCGTCGCCTTCCAGTACGGTGACACCTTGACCAGCCAAGGTTTTGGCGGTGCTGCAGCCTTTTAAGTACTCGGATGGGTGGCCGGCGATGGTGACGTTGTTGTCGTCGATGATCAGTTTAACGTTCAGGCCTTGCGCCACAGCCAGACGGGCCGCTTCGGCATCGTTACCTTCCTGCTGCGAGCCGTCCGATCCCAGGCAGAACACAGTTTTGGCCGGGTTGGCGATGGCTACGCCGTTGACATACGGCCACATGTGGCCCAAACGGCCGGAGCTGAATTTCACGCCGGGGGTGAAATCCAATTCAGGATGGCCGGGCAAATGTGAATGCGCGGCACGGTACTCGATCAAGCGTTCTGCCGGCAAATCGCCGTTCAGGGTGGACATCAGATACTGGGTGGCGACGCGGTGGCCGGCTTCGTCAAAAAAGATGGGTACAAAATCATTGGAGCTGTGGAACAGCGCATCCATGATCATGACTTCCGGCACGGTATCGTATGGACCGCCGGTATGGCCGCCCACACCACGGGCTGCGCCGTTGGCTGTGAAATAGACAATAGCATCACGGCACAACTGAATGTTGGCTTTCAGGCTGGCACGTTGTGCATCGGTTAAAGTTGGGTTTTTTGGATCTAAGTTGATGCGCTGATAAGCGCCAAGATCGATTGGAAATTTGGACATAACTAATCTCATGGTGAGGACATTATTTTTATAGACGCGCAGCTAGTTGTTACGCTGTCATTTTTAAACGCGACATAGAACAAAGATAATATTTAGCTCCGGCAAATATTCGTTGCTAATTAACTACAATAACGCTGCTTTTTTACACAAGCCGTTGCAATTTTGTAGTCTTAAATTTGTTTTTTCATGCCGTCGTATCGAACCTTACACC
This sequence comes from Methylomonas sp. TEB, assembly GCF_047777895.1. Taxonomy (GTDB): domain Bacteria; phylum Pseudomonadota; class Gammaproteobacteria; order Methylococcales; family Methylomonadaceae; genus Methylomonas. Next base: position 4,796,865 of record NZ_CP180476.1, on the reverse strand, counting down.
CATTAAAATGGGCTTTGCAAGACTTATTAAATACCTACTAATTTGTATATAAATTGAAACGGATAGCCTGTATAGCCCTGAGACAAATAACAGAATACGTTCTATGGAAAATCAATTAGTTATTCAAGTCGCTTCTACTATCAAAGGATTATAAGCAGCAAAAAAATTTATTTTATTTTTCGCGGCAGTGCAGCTTTGCGGGACGAATTGATTGAATGGTAGTGTGTTGCCGAAACACGCCTGGTCTATACACAATCCCAAATCGCCAGCGGAAATATCTCAAACAGTTCACCGACGGGATCAGAACGCGGGCTTGGAACCATTAGTTTCGTTCTAGCTCTAAACAATGGGATAAAGGATGGCTTCGGCAGAGGAGAAGGGAGGCCGATTAGTTAAGCTTTCCGGTGCGGTGACCAAAACCATCGCGTTTCAAACAGCCTGGGGGGAGAGTCGGCAAGACATCGCAAAACGGTGTAAGTGGTCTGTCCAAAGGGAAAGGTCGCGTTAGTTGTATTTATCTGCAACGTGGACTATGTTTCCAACACCTAAAGTAAAGCAACTGGTTGACGCTATATAGGGTAAGCAAGATGGTCAAAGCCAATCAATTTACCGGCAGTCTGGAGACTTGATTTTCATGGTTTCAGCATCAAGGTTGGTGAGCGTTGGCCCAAACCGTATTAACCAGCCTTGGTATACAGCTAAGTACTACCAGAGTGTCTCTATGATATTGATTATTAAAAATATCCCGTCGATTACGCAAGAAAGTGAGTTGGGAGACTTTGTCGCCCCCGCTCTCAGGTTTTGCCTGTTACTTCCCTTCAAGCTTGGCAATATTCTAAAAACCGACATCTTTTGTCTTAAAAATATCAAGACCAATGTACTGTCGTTTCATGGCCGTATTTTTATTGATGATGACAAAGCCGGTAAGCTTGCCATCAAAAAACTGCATGGCAAGCGCTTCAAAAATAAAATCGTCGAGGTCAGAGAATATTTTATTCGTTCGCATAAAAACGACAGACGCTTAACGCAGCAGCCGGTATCGACAGACATACTGGAAAAGCGTAAAGGCGAACGGCGTTGCAATATCAAGCATGAAGGGCAAGCCGCCGCTTACACGAATGTATTCGATACCGAAAACATCTATCAAATTAGCCGCCGATTACGAGATGACGCTTATGATTACTGAGTCGCGGTGCCGGCGACCTAAATTTCGTTCGCATGGCGAAGAGACAGTTGACTTGTGACCTTATAAAGACTGGATCAAACGATGCCAGTTTGCTCGACTCTATCCCCGTCAATTTTCCCTTCAAACCGATGCGCTATGCCTTGCATCACCAAAATCAACACCACCCCAGCCAAAATAAAACCAATCTGTTGTAATGAAGTTTTAATATCGGTCTTCTGATGCAAAGACGGGATTAAATCGGCAACCGCGATATAAATAAAACTGGAAGCCGCTAGGGTTAAAAAGTAGGGCAAGATGTGATGTAGGTCGCCAAGACTGAAATACGCCAAAACGCCGCCAACTACCGTGCTCAAGCTGGCAAGAATGTTGTAAAACAAAGCCTCGCCGCGCTTGTAACCGCTATGCAGCAAAATCGCGAAGTCACCGACTTCTTGCGGAATTTCATGCGCGGCCACCGCCAAGCTGGTGACGATACCCAGTTGCACGTCGGTTAAAAACGCTGCGCCGATTAACACGCCATCGACAAAATTATGGATGCTGTCGCCGAGGATAATAAACATCCCGGCGGGGCGGTGGCCGGCCGCTTGGATTGCATGCGTATGGCCGTGTTCGTGGTGATGGTCTTCATGCGATTCTTCGCCGTGGGCTTCGCAGGCGTGGGAATGACAATGGCGCCAGACCAGCAGTTTTTCCAAGACAAAAAACAACAGAATGCCCGCCAGAATTGTAGCCGAGAGTGCTGACATATCCTCGACCGGTACTTCTTCGAAAGCGTGCGGGATCAAGCCGCAAAATGCGCCGGTCAACAACGCGCCAATTGCAAAACTGATGCCGTGCGGCAGTACATGCTTTTGTTTGTGTTCCGGCAGTAATAAAAACACCGCAGCAGCCAGAACACTAAGCACGCCACCCAGCGCGGTAAACAAGATAATCGACAACAATACAGTCAAATTAGTCTCTCCAGATCAAACTGGCCATGCGGCCAGTATTCGCGCCGTCACGGCGATACGAGTAAAAACGTTGAGGATCGGCGACGGTGCATAGGTCACCGCCATAAACGTGTTCCACACCCAGTTCCGCCAGTTTAATACGCGCCAGCCGGTAAATATCCGCCAGCCATTTGCCAGGCTGGCCGGCACGAAACGCTACGGACGTAATCGGATTGTCCTTAATAAACGCATCGCGTACCTCGTCGCCGACTTCGAAATTATCAGGACCTATCGCCGGCCCCAGCCAAACATGCACATCTTCACAACTCATCGCATACAGGGTTTCGGCGATGATGCCGGCCTGCAAGCCGCGCCAGCCGGCGTGGGCGGCGGCAACCACTTCGCCGTCGTCTCCGCAGAACAGCACTGGCAGGCAATCCGCCGTCAGAATCGCGCATACCGTGCCGGATTGATCGGCAAAGCTGGCGTCGGCTTCCACCTGGCCCTCGGTTTCGTCGGCGTTCACCACGCGCGTCCCGTGCACTTGTTGCAGCCAGACCGGTTCGGACGGCAGTTGCAGCATGTCCTTGATGATGTAGCGGTTGGTTTTGACGTGCTGCGGGTTGTCATTAACGTGACTGGCCGGATTCAAACTGGCGTAAGGGCCGGTACTGACACCGCCGGTGCGCAAGGTGACGGCGGCATGCACATGCGCCGGCAGCGGCCAATCAGGCTTGATCCAATTCATTTTCGGCCAATAATTTCAACAGATTTTGCATGTCTTCGGGGATGGGTTGTTCCCATTCGCAATACTCGCCGGTCTCAGGATGCTCCAAACCCAATTTCGCGGCATGCAAGGCTTGGCGCTTAAAATTGCGCAAGGCCTCTGCCAACGCGGGATTACAGTCAGCCGGCATTTGGAAGCGGCCGCCGTAGACTTGATCGCCGACCAGCGGATAATTGATATGCGACATATGTACTCTAATTTGATGCGTGCGGCCGGTTTCCAGCTTGACGCGAATCAGCGTATGGCGCTTAAAGCGTTGTTCCAGCCGGTAATGGGTAATCGCTTCTTTACCGCCGCGCCGCACTACGGCATTGCGTTTACGATCCACCGGATGCCGGCCGATTGGTTCGTCGACGGTGCCGCCAGCCGTCATCCAGCCCTTTACCAGCGCCAGATATTCACGATGGATGCTGCGTGCCTGGAGCTGCTCGACCAGACTGTTATGAGCCTGCAAGGTTTTGGCGATCATCAACAAACCGCTGGTATCTTTGTCGATGCGGTGCACGATGCCGGCGCGCGGCAGGGTATCCAGATTGGGGGCGTGATTGAGCAAGGCATTAACTAAGGTGCCATCCCAGTTGCCGACCGCCGGATGCACGACCAAACCGGCCGGTTTGTTAACGATGAGTAAAGAATCGTCTTCATAAACAATGTCTAGCGGGATTTCCTGAGGCGCATATTCGATGACGCGCTCAGCTTCGGCGTCCAGCTCGATTTCCTCGCCGCCGTCCAATTTCTCGCGGCCTTTCATAACCTCACCATCCACCAATACCCGGCCGGCTTTGATCCAGGTTTGCAGTTTGCTGCGCGAATAATCCGGAAACACTTCGGCCAGACACTGGTCCAGTCGCATACCCGCCAGTTCCTCGGGAACCCTTGCCGTCAATATCGTCATAGTCGTTTTTAAGTTATACTCGCGGCCAGAATGCCGCCAAAAGCTGCAAAAAACCCGCAATATTACAACGTGTTGATAAACGTATGCGATTAGTTTTAGTAAAAACCGTTTTTATCGCCTGTCTGGCTTGGACGCTGCAAGGCTGCGAGACCCTGGATGCCTTTATGAGCAAGGATTCTTCGGCTAATAATAAAGATGAAGAATACGCCGGTTGGGACGATAAGATGTTCCATGAAAAAGCCAAGGAAGCGCTGGACAATAAAAACTATCAAAAAGCGGTGACTCTTTACGAAGCGCTGGAATCGCGTTATCCGTTCGGCGACTATGCGGCTCAGGCGCAATTAAATGTTGCTTACGCTTACTATAAAAACGACGATCCGGAAGCTGGCTTAGCCGCCGCCGACCGCTTCATTAAAATCCATCCACGTAACCCCAATGTCGATTATGCCTATTATCTGAAGGGCCTGATCAATTACAACCGCGGCATCGGCTTTATAGACCGCTTTCTGCCCACGGACTCTTCGCAACGCGATCCCGGTCCGGCCAAAGATTCTTATGATAATTTCCAGGAATTGATCCGCCGCTATCCCAATAGCCAATATGTTGCCGACGCCAAACTGCGGATGATCGCACTCCGTAACAATATGGCAATGTACGAAGTCCATGTCGCCGACTTTTACATGCGCCGTAAAGCCTATGTCGCCGCTGTTAACCGGGCTAATTACATCATCAAGGAATATCAACGCACCCCGGCGGTGCCGTTTGCCTTGCAAATCATGCAGGACGGTTATCGGCAGTTGGGCATGGACGAGTTGGCCGCCGACGCCGAACGAATCTATACCTTGAATTACCCCGCCGGCGCACCGCAAGCCAATTACAAGGATGAAGGCGCCATTCAAAAAGTCTGGGACGCCATGGGCCTGGATAAATAAAACTTGCGCCGTTTGACCTTTTTGCGGCCTGCGTGCTTAGGCTGGCTGCTGTTAAATACCGGCTTTGGATACGCAGCCGAGCCGGTACCGCTGTTTCAAAATCGCTTTTTCACGCTGTCGCAAAACACCGAATTGGTTTGCGCCACCAGCCAACAACAATTTACACCCACACCGGTACTGGCGGACATCATCCGCTTTTACGAAACAAACCATCCCGGTTTGCGCAAACAAGCGGTGGCGGTGCTGACCGATCATAAAAACCAGGATTATCTCGACGACTTGGCCGATTACCGCGAAGATTGCGCCAACAATATCGCCGGCGAACTCTGCGTATTGGAAAAATATTGGGACGACCGCGAAGCCGCCTGGCGGGCTTTAGCCTTGTTCTACGACACCAAAACCGTGGTCAAACACAGCGATGACTATCGCTACGAAGTGCGGCGCTTCAACGTAGATCATCTGCGTCTGTTCGAAAAAGCCATTCGTAAAATCCCGGCCTTTTTGCGGCAAAGTATCAGCAAAGCCAAGCCGGTAGATAATCTAGAACAGGAAATCGCCGACAAGCCCACGGTGATGCAGGAACTGATTCGCGATGCGTTTCAGGAAGACTACAAAAACAGCATCTGGCAGGATCATACTCATCCGTTGACGCTGGTGCCGGGCATAGGCTTTCGCTCGCAGACCGTGGCTCAGGTATTCAGCGGCCAGAATCTGATCGTGTTCACCGTCAAGGCTTTCGACAAGGGCAAGGAAAGCGGCACTTACCGGGACATCGGCGTGCAGTATCTGGTGGATTTTAGGCTGCCTATCGTCGTGCATGAAATCGCCCACACCATCGACAACTTTCATTTTTGGAACGGCCAGGATGACCTGTATTTTTTCTACAAGTACCACAAGATTTCCAACGACGAAGACATCATGAAAATCATCGCTGAGTCTAAATTAGCGTTGTGGCCGTCGAAATGGTTCGAGGCCTTTGAAGCTTTAGGCGAAGTCAATGAAGGCCGTTACGATGGCACCACCCAGGAAAAGTTGGCCGAACTGGTGGCGCAATACATTCTAATTCCGGAACGTTTGCAACAAAGCGCGCCGGCCGCTTATCAATGGCTACGCGAGGACATCTTCCGCGGCATCGAATACCAAGGTTACGACCGCTGCGAGGTGCCGCTGACCAAGCCGCTAAGCTGGTGGCAATACGCTACCGGCAAGATGCTGGGCCAGTAACGCTTTATGCTATGCTGACCGCGAATTTTAACCTTGCTAAACCATTGTCTAGCCATGAAAAAACCGCAAAATCTATCCCTGCAAGAACAATTGCTTAAATCCGGCCTGAGCAACGACGCCAAGCTCAAACAAGTCAAAGCGGAGAAACGCAAACAAACCAAGCTGGAACGCAATAATGGCGTCGAGATCGTCGATGAGGTGAAGCTCAGCGCCGAGCAAATGCGTCAACAACAGGTGGAACGTGATCGCGAGTTGAATCGGCAACGCAAGCTGGCCGAGGAACAAAAAGCCTTGGGCGCGCAAATCAAACAAATCGTCGAAATGAACCGTATCGCTCAGGACCCGAACGGCCTGGCTTATAATTTCACCGACGATAGCAAGGTCAAAACCTTATACGTGGCGGAAAAGGTGCGAGAGGCCTTGATCAACGGCCGGGCCGGCATCGCCAAAGTAGACGGACATTACGAGATAGTGCCGGCGGAGGTTGCCCGCAAAGTGCAGGCTCGGGACGCTGCCAGTATCGTGGTGTTGAACGAAGCGACGCAAGATGTCTCTGCCGCCGACGACCCGTATGCCGAGTTTCAGATTCCGGACGATTTGATGTGGTAAAGCGCTAGACCTTCCGGAAAATCAAATCCCAAACTCCGTGCCCCAAGCCCAGGCCACGATTTTCGAACTTGGTTAAAGGCCGATAACTTGGCCGCTCGCAGAAATCGTTGCTGGTGCTACTGTTTTGCAAACCGGTGCCGGCCGACAAAACCCCCAGCATATCGTTGGCGTAATGCTCCCAATCGGTGGCGGCGTGAAAATAGCCGCCGGCCATCAGCTTTTTGTTAAGCAATTCCACGAAACTGGGACGGACGATGCGGCGCTTGTGATGGCGGCGCTTTTGCCAAGGATCGGGGAAGAATAGATGTACGCCGGCCAGGCTGTGATCGGCAATTTTTTGCTCTAGAATCTCGATCGCGTCGTGATGGTAAATCCGCACGTTGTTAATGCCGCGCTGCTCCAGCAACATCATCAAATGGCCGACGCCGGGCCGATGCACTTCAATTCCCAGATAATTCAAATCCGGATTGGCCGCCGCCATCGCCGCCAGGCTGTCACCGTTGCCGAAACCGATCTCGACAATCAACGGCGCTTGCCGGCCGAAGGCTTGCTCGGTATCAAAGCTGGCTTGCGGCGACAGGCAATATTTATCCCAATGGCTTTCCAGTGCCTGTTTCTGGCCGGCGGTAGCCCGGCCTTGGCGGCGGATGAAGCTTTTGATGCGGGCGGGGTCGATTTTTTGGGGTTCAATCATTGGAATAGCGAAGATTAATCAGGTGAAGCTAAATAATGGTAGCTGAGTATATCAGCTGAAGTTTAAACATCAGTCTGCCCATGTAAGCGAGAAGGATTTCCTGTAACTATTTCAGTTTGACCATCAAATTAGTGCTGTATTCCGATAGCAAAAGAGTGTGTTTTTCGTCAACGATAAGTCGCCGAAAAACACAGATTAAAAACGCATTTATCTAAATTGTACAAACCGAATCAGTCGTCCTCTATACACAACTGGCCGGTAAATGGTGCGCTCTCGTAAAGAATGTTGCCGGTAATTTCAAATTGTCCCCTACCGTCTTTAAAAGTTTTGCTGCCACCAACTACCGTTAATAATTCTGTCGTCGCACCTTCAGGGTTAAAAATTAGATCCTTAGTAAAAACCCGCCCCAGATCAACTGCCCCGGCGCTCAGCTTAATTGCCGATGCCCCGGTTAATTGACCAAGCCCATTTGCAAACAGCCCGGAGAACGCCGTTCCGGTCAGCTTCAGGTTTTTACCAAATGTGGCGGTTAAGGTGCCGATGAAACACACCGGTGGTGCGCCGGGAGGTAGTGGTCCCAAAAAAGTTAAATCGGGAAACTGGCGATCCTTGAATTTTAGAATATTGCAATCCGGGTCAGCGGTGGACGGCTGTATTGTCCCGCTAATATTTTTGCATATATATTGGTCTGCATATAAATTTCCGGATACTAGAGACGTTAGCACCGCAATTGTAACTGTCGACAATTTCATGATGAAATCCTTAAGACTTTAAGATGGGAGAGGCGACTGATCTTTTGCCGGTATCACCACAAGCCGTGAGCGAACTGCTCGATAGAATGCTACCAAGATTTTGACCAGTCTACGTTGAGCGCTTCACTAATGTAGTTGAGATAATACAAGTATCAAGCTATTCAACGCACTTGTAAGCGAATGATCTATCGTAATTGTGCCAACCGGGTTTGCGCAGCCATGCCGAACGGGGAATCCGGCTCTTTTTCTAAAATTTGTTGCAACACAGGAATGCTAGGTTTTGCCAACAACTCAATAGCTTTTAAGCGCACAGAAGGATGATGGGCATGCAAGGCCGCCAACTCTGTCAAATAAGCATTGGCGTCGTTTAACAGCTTCAAAACGACCTTTTCCGGATCTTCGGTAAACAAATCCCTCACCAATTCGCCATATTGCTCTTGGAGTCGGATCAACTCCCCGCGGTCGAGTTTTTTGGGTTCGGTGGGATCGTCGCAGCAAGCCATCGGCGTTACGTGTCTTGATTATGCTCGGAGATTAGCTGCTGAAATTCGAATTCGCAGCCACCGCAGCCGGATGCCGCGCCGGTAATGCGGGAGATTCGTTCCGGATCGGTGACGCCCTCGTCAAGTAGTTGTTTGATTTGCTGCTCGGTGGTGCCGCTGCAGTAGCAAATTACTTCGTTTTCGGTGTCAAGCTTCGTGGCGTTCATGATGAAAGGTTTAAGCGTATCAGATGATCGTGTTAACGGTGCGTAAACTGGCATGTTGGCCCATTCGTTGGGTTGCGCCCTATCGGGCTAACCCAGCCTGCGTTCTACGTTCCGTATTTGATTGTCACAAATGATAATGCGATAAAAACACCGAAAATGGCCCAACCAATTCGGTTGGCGATTTTTTCAGCATCGTTTTCGGAATAGCCTGGTTTCTGCAAAAAAACAGTAAAAGCTAAATGGATCAACTTTAAAACAAATTTTACAGTTTCCTCCATTACCTAATCTAATACGAGATTACAAAAACAACCCATCAATCGGCGAAGAAGCCGAGGCAAAGCGTTTGCGGGGCATGCGTCCGGCCAGGAAGGCTTCGCGGCCGGCTTCGATGCCTTTTTTCATCGCCGAAGCCATCAATACAGGATTTTTCGCAGCGGCTATCGCGGTGTTCATCAACACACCGTCGCAGCCCAGTTCCATGGCGATGGCTGCATCGGAGGCGGTGCCGACGCCAGCATCGACCAAGATAGGTACCTTGGCGTTTTCGACGATGGTCAAAATGTTGTAGGGGTTGCGGATGCCCAAACCGGAACCTATCGGCGCAGCCAGCGGCATCACGGCCACGCAGCCGATCTCTTCCAGTCGTTTGGCGGCGATAGGGTCGTCGTTGGTGTAAACCATCACATCAAAGCCTTCCTTGACCAGCAATTCGGCGGCGACATAAGTTTCGGCAACGTCCGGAAACAAGGTCAGTTGATCAGCCAATACTTCCAGTTTGACCAGTTTGTGGCCGCCCAACAATTCGCGCGCCAAGCGGCAGGTGCGTACCGCATCGTCTGCGGTGTAGCAGCCGGCGGTGTTGGGAAGGATGGTGTATTTGTCCGGCGAAATCACGTCCAGCAAGCTGGGTTCGCCGGGGTTCTGGCCGATGTTGGTGCGGCGAATCGCGACAGTGATAATCTCGGCGCCGCTGGCTTCGGTGGCCAGGCGGGTTTCTTCCAGGTCCTTGTATTTGCCGCTACCGACCAACAAACGCGAGCGGTATTGTTTGCCGGCCAGCGTGAAATAATCGTCTTCGCCGCCGCCGATAGCCTGTACGATTTCCAATCTATCGTCAGCTTGCAAGCGTTGGCTGGCGTGCTGGGTAAACGGCAAAATTTCCTTGTTCAATTCCACGGCGATGCGTTTGCCGGTCAAGCCCAAATCAGCAATTACGTCGGCAACGGTGGCGTTTTCGCCATACTCGCGATGATCGCCATTGACCTGTATTTTCATGCGTTAAACCTTGTGTGTTTTGGCGGCACGGCGGCGTTCCACGGCGCCGGCCAGATGATGTAACAATTCGGCGCTATCGTCCCAACCCAGGCAGGCGTCGGTGATGCTTTGGCCGTAAGTCAGCGGTTTACCTTCTTCGACATCCTGACGGCCGCCCACCAAGTGGCTCTCCACCATTGCGCCGATGATGCGGTTGTCGCCGCCGCGAATTTGGCTGGCCACATCCTCGGACACCAACATTTGCCGCTGGTATTTTTTCAGGCTGTTGGCGTGACTGAAATCAATCATGATGTTTGGGCGTAACCCGGCTTTCTCCAGACCTTCGGCGACTTGATCGACGCTGACTTCGTCATAGTTCGGCCGGCTGTTGCCGCCGCGCAGAATGATGTGGGCATCTTCGTTGCCGCGCGTCGAGAAAATCGCCGAGCGGCCTTCTTTGGTGAGCGACAAGAAATGATGCGGACTCATTGCCGCATTGATCGCGTCAATCGCAATTTGTATCCCGCCATCAGTGGCGTTTTTGAAGCCGACCGGACAAGACAAGCCGGATGCCAACTCGCGATGCACCTGGCTTTCAGTAGTTCTGGCACCGATGGCGCCCCAGGAAATCAAGTCCGAGACGTATTGCGGTGTGATCAAGTCCAGATACTCGGTGGCGGCCGGCACACCAAGATTATTCACATCCAACAATACTTGACGGGCCATCCGTAGGCCTTTGTTGATGTTGAAGCTGGAGTTTAAATCCGGATCGTTGATCAAGCCTTTCCAACCTACCGTGGTTCGCGGCTTTTCGAAGTAAACCCGCATCACGATCACCAGGTCGTCTTTCAACTCGTCCATGATCAGTTTCAAGCGCCCTGCATATTCCACTGCCGCTGCCGGATCGTGGATGGAGCAAGGACCGATAATCACCAACAATCTGTCGTCGGCACCGGTCAGAATGTTGTGAATCGCTGCCCTGGCATGCAGAATGGTGGCTGCGGCTTGCTCGGTCATCGGGATTTCTTCGTGAACCTGAATCGGCGCCACCACGTCCTTGGTTTCACAAATTCTTAAATCATCGGTGTTATAGTTAGTTGGCATGACACTCAGCAATACGCTTTCAGTAGAGGAATTAATTGGCTATTTTAACCGTTTTGCCTGTCGGTGTTACAAACTAATGCCGAAACCGACTTGAGAAAATACGGACATGACAGACGACAGACCCATTAAACGCTGCTTGACGGTGTGCCTGGCGCAATCGTTCGAATTCGCGCAATTGCGGGAAAAACTGCTGGATACTACCCGCGCCCAGCTGTTTAGAAACGCTCTGGTGGTGGATTACAAAACCGGCTGCGCGATTGTGTTTGCTTATGGCGTGATGGTCTGCTGGAACCTGAATCTCGACGACCGCCGCGCCTTGCAGGACTTATTGCTGGATTATGCAATCAAACCCGATGCCGAACCGCAGGAAGATAACTTCAGCTATGAAATAGGTTGCGAGCAGGACCGGATTCAGCACGATCATATCGAATTGCAATCTGCCGACTTCAAAGTGCTGTTGGCTCTTTCGCACGCGATGGCGCAATCGATCAAATTAGCGGCGTTCGAAGGCCACGCCATCGACACCATCCGCGCCACCAGCCATTTGCCGCAGTCGCTGGCGCGGGAAGGCAAAATCAAGCTCAATCGCAAAACCATGGCGATGATCCGCGGCCAGTTGTTTCTTACCAAGAGCGACATCATCCTTAATTACGATCTGCTGGATACACCGGAATTTTTTTGGGAACATCCCGAATACCAGCATATTTATTCAATGGCGGCCAATTATCTGGAAATTCAGCAACGCACCGACGTATTGTCAAAAAAGCTTGAGACGATACACGAGCTGCTGGAAATGCTGGCAGATGAACAAAAACACCAGCATTCCTCGGCCTTGGAGTGGATTATTATCTGGCTGATTGCCGTGGAAATCGTGATGTCGATTTTGGACAAGCTTTTTTAGTTAGCCCAACTCTCAGCGGCCCAATTCGGCACCGGGTTTGCAGCAAGCTAACGCTTGCCCAGGAAAATCAAGGGTTGACGGTATCGACCGGCTGCCGCGATAATCGGTCCAGAGATTGAACTCGCTCACAAAAATATTGGTATCCCCTGCGCCTCCACTTAGTCTTGCTGCTAAGGATAAGAAGTCGCATCACTAAATTTACTTTAAGGACAAACCATGAAAATACTATCTGCCCTATTAGCGACGTTTTTTTATTCGGCTAACGCGACTGCGGCTCTTGAATTTACTTTTTCAGGCGATTTCGTCAATTTCAGCACCGGCAATTTTTCAGGACAAGTAACGGTCGATGCTTTGTCACCGAGCTCCAGCGACGTTTTTCCGGCGTCAGGCAGCGAATCCGCCAGTTTACGTTTGGGCTACTCGCTAAGCGCTCCGCTTTCCATATTAGCTAATGGACAAGCGTTGGCGATCGATAACGACCACGCTGTGCTAAATATCGTCGACAACGCCACCGTCAGCGAAGCTCAGATAAACAGTCAGGGGTTTACCAGTACCCAAGTAATGCCGGGCACTTATGACATCCTGACCCTTCATATGGAATCGGCTAGCAACCAATACGATGACAGTGGCCTGTTGGTATCCGGTGCGGAATTTTCGGTGACAGGTTTTTTTGATCAGCTATTACTGGGCGGGGTAGACCTTGATCCGACTAAACTGCCCAGCCTGTTTGGCTTAGCATTTGCCGATAATTTGAAGTTTTTGGTTTTTGAAGTTAACCGAAAATTAGGCGACAGCGAAGATTTTCGTGGCGCTGGTGTCATTACCGCCAGTGACATTGTCGACACTCACGTGTTTACCCCTGTGCCGCTACCCGGCGCGGCGTGGTTATTTGCAAGCGTTATCGCCGGATTAGGTTTGCGGATGCGCAAACACGCTTAATTGCCTGATATCAGGATGAGTCAGTGCCTGGATCAAGCGTTGCCAGGCTGACTCGTCCTTCGGTAAGCCGAAACGCACACTGGCCGGCTCCTGAAACAAGCGGGTCAGAATACCCTGCCCAGCCAATAGATCGCGCAGCTTAGCTGCCTGCTCGCACTTCACCCATTGAAATAAATCGCATCCACCGCTGGGCGGCCAGCCGCTGTCGGTCAATAGCTGCTGTAGTCGTTGCCCCTGCTTCGCTAACGATGCAGCGGCGGCGGATTGCCAGCTTCGATCAGCCAAGGCCAGTGCCGCGACATAACGGCCTGGATGGCTGATAGCCCAGGGCCCAAGCCGCTCAGCAAGTTTCGCCAATAAGTCCGACTGGGTAATCACGAAGCCGCAACGAATGCCGGCCAAACCAAAAAACTTACCGACAGACCGTAATATAATCAAACCCGGCCGCACAGGTAGTGGTGCCAGACTGTATTCGGCGGGCAAACTATCGATAAACGCTTCGTCGACTAGTAGCCAGCCGCCACGCCGGCTAAGACTTTCATGCCAATTCAATAGCTGTTGCCGGTTCCATAGCCGGCCACTGGGATTATTGGGATTGACCAAAATCAACACATCTAACTCATCCAGCCGTTCGTCAATTGCCTCCGCTTCGACTCTGACAACTTGATGCTCCGCTTTTTGCCAACTGCCGGCATGCTCGGCATAGGCAGGATGCAGTACGCCAACCCGCGATTTCGGCCGTAACAAAGGTAATGATTGAATCGCCGCTTGCGAGCCGGCTACCGGCAGCAAAGAGTCGTTCTGATAGTAAGCGCGTGCCGCGGCTAATAACTCGTCATCGTCTTCCGGCAAGCGTTGCCAGCATGCGGCGGGAATCGCAGGCGCCGGCCAGCCGTTGGGATTGATGCCGGTGGACAAATCCAGCCAGTCGGCCAAAGGAATGTCGTATTGGCTTGCGGCTCGCCGCAAGCGTCCGCCATGTTCAAGCAAGGGCGTCTCCCGCGCCGATGACGATTAACCACAACAGCAGAGTTCGGTACATCAGCTTGCAGGCGCGCTTAATATCGCCGTTTTCCGGTAGTTGTGGGCCGCCAAACCAGGGTTTTTGTTTCAGTTGTCCGTGATAACAAGCCGGCCCGCCCAGCTGCAACTGCAGTGCGCCGCCGCCAGCTGTCATCACCGGTCCGGCGTTAGGGCTGTCCAGTAGATGGGCTTGCGTCCGCCAGGACTTGATAGCCTGTGTGGTGTTGCCGAGCAGGGCATAGCTCAAGGCCGTCAAGCGTGCCGGCAACCAATTCAGCAGGTCGTCGAAGCGCGCGGCGGCCCAGCCGAAATATAAATAGCGTTGATTTTTATAGCCCCACATGGCGTCCAGGGTATTGCTGAAGCGGTAGAGCAAGGCGCCGAACGGCCCCAATACGACGAACCAGAACAAGGGCGCAAACACCGCGTCGGCACCGTTTTCCAGCACCGATTCGATAGTTGCACGGCGTACGTCGGCCTCGGTCATCGCTTCGGTCTGACGGCTCACAATTTTACCCACCTGTTGCCGCGCTAACGGTAAATCGCTATCCGATAAGGCGGAATGAACGGCCAGCGCATGTTGCTGCAAGCTACGGGCTGCGATGCAAAAATACAAAACCAGTACATCGATTGTAGTTTGCAGCGGTGGCCAACTCGGTACAAGCCGCAACCAGAGCAGGCAGGGAATTAAGACTATTGCCACCGCCAAAAAGCCGCTGACTCGTTGACGAAAAACCGATTGCTCGTTGTTTAACAGCCGCATTTCTATAGCGCTAGCCCATTTGCCGAACATCACTAGCGGGTGATAAGTATTGCGCGGCTCGCCCAGCCAAAAATCGATGGCTACAGCCAGCAAAATGCTGAGGGTGAGAATCATGATTTACGTTGGATAAACAGGTATTGCAAATCTGGGAGAGCGGAAGGGCATGCTTGCCGACATAGTCCTGACCAGCGCGGCGATGAGAATCACCGCGCTGGATTCTGGAATGCTGTTAGAGGGCTTCGCGAGTGGCTTTGGCAGCCAGTAAGGATTTTACGACAGTTACCAAGCCAAAAATGACCACGCCATAGATCAAGGTATTCGTCAGGTAAGGCGGGTAATACATGGCAACGCGCTCAATATATTGTGTGAATGAGCCGTTGGGATAGCGTCCGGATAGCCAGTAAAAGCTGCCGTTGGAAAACAGAAACGCGATGGATGTAGCCGCTACTAGAGCCATCAGGCGTTGCGCGGCGGTGGCTATCGACAACCCAGTGAATTGTCGGCACCATTTGCCACCCAACCACATCGCGCCGTAAGAGCCGACCAGAAATACGTAGGCTTTGGAGACGCAAAAATCGCTGACACCAAGTTTAGTGATCGCCAAGTAATCAATCAGCACCGCTTCCGCCAGCAGTAAGGCGAACAAATAGCGTCCGCCCAGCCATAAGCCGGCGAAAAAAAACACCGCCAGCGAAGCGTCCGGCAACGCAAACGGCGTACCGAAATGGTGAAAGCGGGTGGCGGCCATCAGGGCCATCAACGCGACCGCGCCGGGTTTAACAGCCAAGGTTTGATTCAAACTCATAGGGTTCTCCAAAAAAGGTTTAGTAATTGTAATGGATAGAAAAATAGAAATTTCTACCGAAGCTGTTATAGGTGTTAACCGTTTGATAGCGTTTGTCGAACATATTATTCAGTTTGGCGCTTAACATCCAATTTTTGTCGATGCGATAAGCGGTACGCAGATCGGCGGTCATAAAGCTGCCCAGACGGACCCGGTTCGCGGCGTCGTCGAATCGTTCGCCCTGAGCCAACACGGAGGCACCAATATCAATGTCACCGAACGAGCGCGAGACATCATAGGACAAGCTTTCCGTCACTCGACGCGGCAGACGCAAATTGGTCTGCCTGTCCTTCGGTGTCATCAGGTTAATGCTTAGTTTGTTGTTCCAGCCGAGAATTTGCGTGGACACTTCGGCTTCTATGCCATCTATCTGCGCCTTGCCGATATTTCTGGCGGTGGACGGCGTGCCGCTAAATACAATCAAATCCTCGATATTGGTGTGATAAGCGCGCAGTTCCCAGTTGGCCCAATCGTGATGGCCGGCAAAACCGGCTTCGAAGCTGGTGGACTTTTCCGGACGCAAGCCGGGGTTGCCGAAGCCTGGGAAGTATAACTGGTTAAAGGTCGGCGCCTTAAACGCATTGCCGAAACTGGCAAAAGCGCTGAGACCGTAATCCCAATTAAACCGCCAGCCGAAATTGCCGGTGACACTATCGCCGAAAGCCTGGTTTTCGTCCCACCGCAAGGAAGCGTTCAAAAAATGCTTGTCGAAAATCCGGCTGTGCAAATCAGCGAACACTCCGACATCGTAACGCGAGGTTTCGACATAGCGTGTGGTGCTGTCGACTTCGTCGAAGCGGTAATCGGCACCCACTGTCAACTGGTGATCCTTATGCAAGGCCAGTTCGTTCAGCCAACTGGCGTTCCAGCGTGTGGTGTTGAAACGACTGGTAAACCGACCGTTATGCCGAAACTGATCGGCATCGTCCATGCTTTGTCCCACCCGCAAAGTGGATTTCCACCTATCGCTGAAATTTGCGCTGGCTGTGGCTCCCAGCGTCTGATTGACAAACTCAGTGGTGCTACTGATGGAATTGTCGATCTCGGTTTCGCCTTCGGCTCGCAGGAAAAATGCTTCCAGTTCCGCGCCGTTGTCGAAGCGGTAACCGGCTTTGGCATTCAGACTGGTGTTGTTATAGCCGTCGCGGTCCGGATTATAGCCGCTCGCGACGCTGACACCGCTCAGCGCATTGATGCCCTGGCTACCGAGTTGAGCGGCGCTCAAGCTATACCAAGCCTTGCCCCATTTACCGTTGACGGCCGCCGAGCCGTTATAGGTGTCGTATGAGCCGCCGCCGGCTTCCAGCGCAATGTTCGGCCGTTCACTGGTGCCGCCCTTGCGAGTAAATATCTGAATCACCCCGCCGATCGCTTCCGAGCCATACAGGCTGGACTGCGGGCCTCGAGTGATTTCCACACGTTCGATTTGATCGATAGGAATAAACTGAAATGCGCTGGTGCCGGTGGTCACCGAGCCGGCCTTGATGCCGTCGATTAAAACCAGTACATGATCGGAGTTAGTGCCGCGCAGATAGACATTGGTATCCTTGCCGTAACCGCCGCTTTGCACCATATCAACGCCCGGCGTGCCTTTTAGTAACTCAGGAAGGGTTCTAACCTGAAGTTTCTCGATGTCCTGGCGATTATAAACCGTCATCGCCGTGGCTAATTCGTTCTGTCTAGTCTCGGTTCGGGTAGCCGTCACGACTGTTTCGGCAAGGTTGATAGCCTCATCGCCGGTTGCCGCCCACACGGTAAAAGGCGTACTCGCCAGCAATAAAGATCTGTATAGAATTGTTTGCATATTGTCCTCTGCGCCCGCCGCGCATCCGGGTGAAAAAGGACAGAGGAAAAACGGAAAACGAAAAAGACGGAGGCAGGCTAGGCATGGACTCAGACCATTCCGTCAACAGCCCTCCGCTGTCTCGAATGATCTTCCGGGCCAGTCTCCGGGCTTATAAGTGGCTTGACGCCTGATCTGCGACCTTCCCATGCAAAGCGCACAGTGGCAAAAACGCAGCTCTTTACTTATCTACCGTTGCGGGGGCAGCGCCGGCATGAGCGGATAAAACCGCCGCACCGACTTCCTGTTTAAGCTTGGCCGAGAAAGCGGCGCAAACACCTGAAAGAAGCGTGCAATTTTAGGGAGTCGGGCATGATAAAGCAAGAGTGTCCGAGCGGGTCACCCACAATCGGCATTGCAAATACCCCTTTCCGTGCTATACATTGGTGCATTGATTAATGCTGTTAACTTAGACTTCAACAAATGCGGGCGGGATCATGGAAATTCAATCGAAATTGTTAGGCAACCAAGACATCAATCCGGACACTATCATCAATTTTCCGCGCGGCCTACCCGGTTTTGAAGATCAGACCCGCTTTAAATTATTTCATCAGGAAGGCAGCGAGATTGTCTATTGGCTGCAATCGGTCGATAACGCGGAGCTGACTTTTTCCGCGGCTCATCCGTCGCACTTCAACATCAATTATAACTTTACGGTAACCGACCCCGAAGAAGCGCTGCTGCAACTAGAGCCGGGCGACGAACTGGTGATATTAATTCTGCTGCACAAAGACAACGAGCAGGATAATGGCAAGCCGACCATTAAAGGCTCGATCAAATCGCCAATCTTAATCAACGCCAACAAACGCATCGGCATGCAAAAAGTATTGGTGGCAATCGAACAAAGCATCACCCTGACCGAGAAGGTCAGTGAGATAGATGTATCTGAAGCTTAAAAAATGCAAACATCCGCCGGCGATTGAGTTCGCCGGCGGATGTTTAAATCAGGCGGCCTGAACAGGAATGGAATGACTGGAATGGCTAATACGATTGTTGCCGTCGAAATACACCAAAGTCGGCTTGTAGTTCGTCAGTTCCTTCTCATCTAAGCTGGCGAACGCACAAACGATAATCAAATCGCCAGGGCACGCCAACCTTGCAGCTGCACCGTTAATCGAAAATACGCCGGAATCTTCTTCGGCGCGAATCGCATAGGTGGTAAAGCGTTGACCATTGTTAATATTGTAAATATGGATTTGCTCGTACTCCCTGATGCCGGAAAAATCCAAAATTTTACCGTCTATAGCACACGATCCTTCGTAATCCAGCTCGGAATGCGTTACCCGCGCACGGTGTAACTTAGCTTTAAGCATGTTTATGTTCATGGTAAACAAGGTCGAATACTAGGGCCGGCGATTATGCCTGAAATTGACTCTGCTATCAAATTTAAGCATTAGCTTTTAAAGGTAAAAACCAATGCAGTCAGTTGTTTATTGTAGAAAAATACAGGTTATCGATCAGGCGTGTAGTGCCCAGCTTGGCAGCAGCCAAAATCAGCAGATTAGCGTCGCAGGTGCTGGCCGGCAATAAATCCTTGCTACGGCAAATGCTGAAATAGTCGACGGCAAAACCGGCTTGCTGCAGATTTTGGCGCTGCCGTTCTGTCACGGCTGGATAATCGACATGTCCCGCTAAAATCTCGTCGCGTGCAGCGATCAAGGCTTGATAGAGCTTGGGCGCGTGCTGTCTTTGTTGGTCGGTCAGATAGCCGTTGCGGGAACTCATCGCCAAGCCATCGTCCTCCCTAACCGTTGCCACGCCCTGGACTGCAACGGGTATATTCAAATCGGCGACCATTTGCCGAATCAGCGTCAGTTGTTGAAAATCCTTCTCGCCCAACAACAACAGGTCGGGCTGGACCATGTTCAACAGCTTGCAAACAACCAAGGCTACGCCGTCAAAATGTCCGGGCCGGCTGGCCCCGCAATGCAGGGCCGACAAGCCGCTAACTGAAATGCCGGTTTGCGTGGCTTGCGGATACATTTCCGTCACCGACGGCAAGAATAGTAAATCGGCGTCGCTGGCTATCAGCTTTTCCTGATCCTGCTGCTCGGTGCGCGGGTAACTGGCAAAATCTTCGTTTGGCCCAAATTGGGTGGGATTGACGAAAATACTGACCACCGCTTTATCGGTCTGTTGCTTGGCCGTGCTAACCAGTTTGATATGCCCGGCATGCAGATTGCCCATGGTCGGCACGAAACCGACGCTTTGCCCGTTTTGCCGCCATTGGCGGATTACCTCTCGCAAGGCGGCGATGCTGGTGACTATTTGCATACGCTTAATAACTGTGTTCGGACGCTGGAAACTGCACGGATTTAACCGCTTGATGATACAGGCGTACCGCCTCTTCTATGCTGGAGGCGTCGGCCATAAAGTCTTTGGAAAAGCGTGGGCGCTTGCCGGTGCTGATATTCAACATATCGTACAGCACCAACACCTGGCCATCGCAATCAACACCAGCGCCGATGCCGATAGTCGGAATACTTAGGCGCTGACTTATTTCGGCGGCTAGCTGCGCTGGCACGCATTCCAGCACTAAAAGACCGGCGCCGGCTTGTTCGATTTTTTCCGCATCCGCCACAATTTGCCGGGCTTGCTGTTCTTCACGACCCTGCACTTTATAACCGCCTAAGCGATTTACGGATTGCGGTAACAGACCTAGATGGCCGCAGACCGGAATGCCTTGATCCACCAGAAAGCGAATGACGTCGAGCTTGGCGCCTTCCAGCTTGACCATTTGCGCGCCACCCAACTGCATCAAGCTTGCCGCATTCAGCAATGCCTGCTCCTGTGTAGCGTAACTGGCAAACGGCAAGTCGGTAACCACAAAAGCTCGCTTCCTGGCCATTGCCACGCTACGGCTGTGATACACCATATCGCTCAGTGTGACCGGCAAGGTGCTGCCGTGTCCTTGAATCACCATGCCCAACGAATCGCCGATCAGCAGTACGTCGATACCCGCTCTGTCCAACAGCGCGCTGAAGCTGGCATCGTAAGCCGTCAGACAACTGATTTTCTCGCCGGCTCGTTTCATTGCCGCCAGATCACTGATCGTCAGCGCCTTTAAGGCATCGGCATATAAGTTCATACTGTTATTTCCCGCAAGCCGTCGGGCGGACAAGCCGCTAAGAGTTGCGACAATGAATCCAGGCCCGGAATTTGCAAATCGCTGCTTGCCACATCGGCCAAGGGATACAACACAAATGCCCGCTTGGGCAGCTCCGGATGCGGCACAATCAAGTCCGGTTCGTTAATGCGCTGTTGTGCGTAAAGCAATACATCCAAATCCAGGGTTCTGGCTCCCCAACGCACGTTGCGCAGCCGGCCATGCTGGTTTTCGATTTTCTGTAATTGTCTGAGCAAAACCAAAGGTTCCAGCTCGGTCGAAATTCGCAGCACCGCATTCACGTAATCGGGCTGATCTTGCGGCCCAACCGGCAAGCTGCGGTACAAGGGCGAGAAGGCAATTTCGACCACACCCGGCAAGGCCGCGATTTCCTGTCTGGCCCGATTGACATGATCGACAGAGTCTTCGAGATTGCTGCCAAAGCCTACATAGGCCTCGACAGCTGACTTAGCTAGCGTCATTGCCGACGGGGGAGGGTTTGCCTCGAGAACGGTAACGGCCGGTTTTACGGTTACGGGGTTTACCGCCACCGGATTTTGGCGGCGCGGTCATTCTTTCCCGCTCCGCATCGTCGGCTTCCTGAAAACGTGTCCACCATTCGACCAGTTCCGGATCGGCGCCGCCGGTTTCCGCGCGTAGCCGCAAAAAGTCGTACGCTGCTCTGAATTTAGGCTGCTCCAGCAAACGATAAGGCCTTGGCCCAACCGTTCTGGAGAATTTGTTCTGCAAAAACCACACTTCGCGCATCGATTGGGTGATGTGGCGTGGTAGCGCGGTGACCTTGATTTGCCGGGTCAGCACTTCGTTGGCGGCGTTCTGATAGGCCAGTGTTTCGTTTTCGCCGTGGGCGATGCGTCTTTGCGCGGCTAATTGCAGCGGCTCCCACAACAGGGCGGCTAATAAAAAATAAGGTGTCAGCGTTTTGCCGTCGTTGAAGCGGGTGTCGGAGTTTTCCAAGGCCCGGATCAAGAACAAGCGCGGAAAATCGTGGTCTTCGCTGGCGAGGCAGCGGTCGGTTTCCGGAAACAAAATCGCAAACAAACCGTAATGTCTAAGCATCTCGAAGGATTGCAGACCGTAACCGGACAAAAACAATTTAATGACTTCATCGTAAAGACGCGCCGAGGGGATGCTCTTCAATAAATCGGCTTGGGCGTAAATCGGTTTTTCAGTATCCGGATGCAGCGTAAAACCCAGCTTCACGGCAAAACGGATGGCGCGCAGCATCCGCACCGGGTCTTCTCTATAGCGTACTTCCGGGTCGCCGATGAGACGCATGACCGCCGCCGCGTGATCCTGCATGCCGCCGGTATAATCCACCACGGAAAAATCGCGGATGTTGTAATACAGCGCATTGACAGTGAAATCTCGGCGCCAGACATCCTGTTCCAGTGTGCCGAACACGTTGTCGCGCAATAACCGGCCGTCTTCATGCACGACTTGCTGGTCGGATTCTTCCGTTTCCGAGCCGCGAAACGTCGCCACCTCGATAATTTCGCGGCCGAAAAAAACATGCGCCAGTCGAAAGCGCCGGCCAATAATTCGGCAATTACGAAATACTTGCTTGATTTGCTCCGGGCTGGCGTTAGTGGCCACGTCGAAATCCTTAGGCTCCCGCCCCAGCAGCAAATCCCTGACGCAGCCGCCCACCAAATAGGCCTCGTAATCGGCTTTTTTCAAGCGCTGCAGCACTTTCAGGGCGTTTTCGCTGATTTGTGCACGAGAAATGCAATGCTCTGATCGCGGATAAATCTTCACGGCACTCGACCCCGCCGATTCATTAACCGATTCGGCAATTTGCTCAACCGGTGAAAAGATTTTTTTGAAGAAACTAAAAATGACTTTATCCCTTAATTTAGAATGACGTGTGCCAGCTTTTTCGAGGCTTCGGGCGCGAACGTCCTAGCGGTCTTATCATAACACCTCGCCAGATTTAAGCTCAATCCAGCACATTCTTTTACATTCCCTTGGGTTAAATGTAGAATTTCGCCATTCGCCGAATATTTTGGTGTAATAACATAAAAATTGGCTGTACTTGTCGCCCTTAGGCCGGTGACGGGGAATTTATATCGGAGAGTGGAGCGTATGTTTAAAAAAATTTTACTGGGTTTTGTAGACCAGCCTGTATTTACTAGTCTATTCGTCGCCGATTTCGCATTATTGGTTTTCCATAGACCGCCCTTTTTATTTTCAATTGTCATGATGGGCGCGCTGGTGGCCATGAGCATGTACATGGGGCAAAAACTGGCGATTTTCGACAAATAATTGCGACAATCCGCTAGAGCAAGCACCCCAAAACCCGGCGTGGATTTACCGTCCCCACCGGGTTTTTTGCGTCGGCTGGCCGCTGCTGGTTACGATGCTTTCTTACTGTTGGCGATATGGTTTTTCGCCACGGCCATTGCTTTGCCTTTTAACGCCGGCCAGGCATTTGCCAGCGATCAGTTTTTTTATCCACTTTATCTGCTCGGCATCAGTTTTGTTTTCTACGGCTGGTTTTGGACCCACGGCGGCCAGACCTTGGGTTTGCGCGCCTGGAAAGTTAAAGTCAGCGCGCTGGATGGCCGGTCTCCCGGTTGGCGGCAAGCCGGCATCCGCTTCCTGGGCGGCTTATTATCCTGGGCTTGCTTGGGACTGGGATTTGTCTGGTGCCTATTCGATAAAAACGGCCAATGCTGGCACGATTACCTGTCAAAAACCCGGCTGGTTTTTCAGGAAGAAAAGCGCTGACGGCAAAAGCGGATATGCTATATTCGCCGCTCGATTAATCTCTCACCCGGGAGCATACAATGAAAACAATAACAATACTTTTATCCCTGTTTGCGGCATTCGGGGTCTCCACAGCCAGTGCCGAAATTAAGCTGCAAGACAATTCCAAACTGCTGGGCAAATGGCAGGTCACTCACGAAGCCCTGGCTCTCGACCGCGAAAAGAAGCCCTTGCACGTCACTTGGGAATTTCAAAAAGACGGTACCTTGATAACCACCGGTGAAGATGCGCGTAGCGGCATCGGGGAAATGACCATCCCAATCAAATATAGCGTGGCCGACGGCGTGATAAAAAAGCAAGTCACACCTGGCCGGGAAAAATACGAAGATTGCGCGGTGGTGGAAATGGACGAAAAAGATGCGATTTTGAAATGTAAGTTTCTTTATTTGTTCATGACACGCAAATAACCGCCGTCATAACGCTCCACGGAACGGAAGCAAGGGTTTTCCGTTCCGCAGAGAGGCCTATGCCGCCTAGCTGACCCGCTTAACCGCGATCAGCGCGCCTAAAAACACCAAAGCACTCGGCAACATTGCCATCAACATCGGATTCATGTCGTAAACCAAACCGACATGGCCGGCAATCTTGTCGAAAATGTTAAATGTCATCCCGATCACGATGCCCATCATGATCCGCGCGCCGGTGCTGGTGCCGCGACCGATGCCAATCACAAACGGCGCCGACACCATCAACATCACAAAGGTCACAAACGGGTTGATTAAACGGCTCCAAAATGCCAACTCGTAACTTTGCGACTTTTGATTGTTCTGTTTCAGGAAATCGATGTACATGAACAAATCGTAAAGCGACAGGTTGTCGGATTTAACGACGGCCACTTTCAACAAATCCGAGTCGATACTGGATTTCCAGTTTTGTTCTGCTTGAGTGCCGGCATAAATTTGCTGCCGATTGATTTCGGATTGTTTGACGCTTTCCAAGCGCCATTGTTTGTCGCCTAAAAACTGCGCATGTTCGGCCTGAGTGATGCGGTTGAGTTTATGCGCATCGTCGACATCGTAAATGCGTACATCGGCCAGCGAGCCATCGTCGAGAATTTTGCGGACGTTGATAAAGCTGTTGCCTTCTCTCAGCCACATCCCGTATTGTGAGCGCATTACCACGCCGTCGTGCAGCGCCGTGGTTTTCAGCACTTGCGCGGCGCGTTCGCAAGACGGCGCGACGAACTCGCCCACCAGTTCGGCAACACTTACCAACAGCAAGCCTGCCAGCATAATGGTTCTGATAATCCAGGCGATGGATAAACCGGCGCCGCGCATCGCCACAATCTCGCGGTTATTCGCCATCGAGCCCACGACGAACAAGCTACCCAGCAACGCCGCCGACGGTACCAATTCGTAAAATACCCGTGGCGAGGTTAAGGTCAAAAACCATAAAATCTGTTTCAAGCCGTAACCGCCTTGCCCCAAATCTTTTAACTCGTCGCTGAAGCTGAAAAGATTGAACAGCGTCAATAACAATATCACCGCAATTAAGGAGCCCTTGACGACTTCTTTGACGATGTAAATGGTCAATACGTTGATCATGACAGCTTCTCCTTAAGACTTTGCGACAACCATTGCCAGCCGTACAAACGCATCAACATTAACAAACCCAAGACCAGTAATAAGGCGTCCACCCAGAAATAGCCCAGCCAGGACGGCAGCGCCCCGCTGATTACCCAACTGTGATTGACCCTCTGCAAATTGCCGTAAACGAAATAAATCCCAAAAGCTACCAGCATACTGCCGTATATTCCGCCGCGCGGCGACAGCTTAGCTAAGGGCACTGCCAGAAAAGCCAATAAAATAACCCCTAACGGCGTGCTGAAACGATCCTGCAACTCGGCGACATCGCGCAGTTCCGGGGACAGCCATAAATTCTCGGTAGTAGTAGCCTCACGGCCCAAATTCAAAATGGTGACCTTTTTTTCGATCAGCACGGCATATTCTTTAAATGTCTCAATGGTGAAGTTCTTGTTACCCGGTACGCCTTGAATCCGTTCGCCATTTTCCAACACCAGATACAAGCCGCCGGGCAAGTTTTTCAACCAACCGTATTCGGCGTTTACCACGCCGGCTTTGTCGCCTTGTTTGTTTTGCACGAACACCTTGTGCATGCGGCCTTCGTCATCGACGTTTTCGGTGTAAAAAATCAACTCGCCGTCGCTGTACTCGCTGAAGCGGCCGGCAGCGATGCCGCGAATATCGGCATTTTGTTTATCCTGATGCATCAACTGCTCGGTTTTGGCCTCCGCCCACGGCGAAGCCAGCATCGATAGCGCCATACCCGCCAGACTTAATGGTATGACCAGCATGAATATCGCCCGATAAATGGTAAACACGCTGCCGCCGGCCGAGGAAATTGCCGCCATCTCCTGCTCGCGGTACATGCGGCCCAATACCATCAACACCGCCATAAACAGCGCGGCGGGCAGGAAGGTGGTCGTAGCGACGACGATTTTCAAACCCAATAAGGTCATCACCGTATCGTTGGCGATATTGCCTTCGATGGCCTGCGCCAATACCTTGATAAATTTGCGGCTGACGATGATCACCACCAACACGACCAACACGGCGGTGACGGTGTGAAACAGCTCCTTGATTATCATTTTATCCAGCACCGTCAATAGCCGGAAAGGCCGGCCCGCGCTGGGTAATCCTCGCTCAATGCTCAACAACTCACTCCTAATTTCTAAGGTATAATCGAACCACAGACCGCTGCATCCGGCGCAAACCCTCAATCCCAGATACTTACAGACTACTCTCATGGACTATTCTATAGAAAGCTCACCCTTAGACAAACTGCAAAGCGACTGTCTGCTGGTCGGAATCTACGAAAATCAACAACTCAGCCCGGCGGCAACCCAACTGGACAGCCAATTCGGCGGTTTGTTGAGCAAATTAATCGGCCGCGGCGACATCAGGGGCAAAAACGCCGAAACCCTAATGATCAATAACCTGCCCGACGGCAATATCGCCCGCATCGTGCTGCTCGGGTTTGGCGAGCGCGGCAAGGTCACGCGCAAGCAATACCGTAAAGCTTTGGCGGCTGCGATTAAAATCGTCAAGGACAGCAAAGTCAGCGCCGCCAGCTGCGCACTGCTGGATATAGACGTCAACGGTGCGGATAGCCAATGGAAAGCCCGCCAAGTGGTGGAAGTATTTAACGATGGCCTGTACCAATACAGCGCCACCAAAAAAGTCGACGACAAAAATCCGCTGCAAAAGCTGGCTGTAGTGGCCGACGATAGTCAACAAGCTTTGGCCGAATCGGGTCTGCAACAAGGCATCGCCATCGCCAGAGGCATGGAACTGGCTAAACACTTGGCCGACCTGCCCGGCAATATCTGTACGCCTACTCACCTGGCCGAACAAGCCCTGGCTCTGGCCGGCGAGCACGACAAACTCACCTGCGAGATTTTGGAAGAAAGCGACATGGAAGCCCTGGGCATGGGCTCCTTTCTGTCGGTATCGCGCGGCAGCCGCCAGCCTGCTAAATTGATTTGTCTGGATTACCAAGGCGGCGACAGCAACGCCAAACCCATTGTCTTGATCGGTAAGGGTCTAACTTTCGATGCCGGCGGCATTTCCTTGAAACCCGGCCTGGGCATGGACGAAATGAAATACGACATGTGCGGCGGCGCCAGCGTGTTGGGTCTGGTGCGCATGGCGACATTGTTGAATCTAAAACTAAACATCGTCGGCTTGATTCCTGCCTCGGAAAACCTGCCGGATGGCGCGGCCAACAAACCCGGCGACATCTGGACCAGCATGTCCGGCAAAACCATCGAAATCCTGAACACCGACGCTGAAGGCCGCTTGATTTTGTGCGACACGCTCACCTACGCAAAGAAATATAACCCGGATGTGGTCATTGATATGGCGACCTTGACCGGCGCCTGTATCGTCGCCTTGGGCCGGGTACCGAGCGGCTTGTTCGGCAACGACGACAAACTCTGCAACGATTTGCTGAGCGCCGGCGATGCCGCCTGCGACTTGGTGTGGCGCATGCCGATCTGGGAAGAATATCAGGAGCAACTAAAATCCAACTTCGCCGATCTGGCCAACATCGGCGGCCCGGACGGCGGCAGCATCACGGCAGCGGTATTTTTATCCAAATTTGCCGAAGAATACCGCTGGGCGCATATCGACATCGCCGGCACCGCTTGGCGCACCGGCGCCAACAAAGGCGCAACCGGCCGGCCGGTCCCGCTGGTAAGCCAGTATTTGCTAAACCGCGCCTCGGCTTAAGGCCGAGCGTAACAGAGGCTTTCGCGGTGATCCGGTGTCGCGAAAGTCCCTGCTACTTTCCGCAGGCTTAAAACGACATGACCGCCCCCAGTCATTCGCCATCCCTCCCCGAAGTCAGCTTCTACGTGCTGGCGACCCACGACCAGCAACAACGCCAGGATTTCGCCTGCAAGCTGATCGAGAAAATCTACCGCAGCGGCCATTTTCCCTATGTGCTGACCGACTCGGCGGAGCAAGCCGAGCAAATCGATAAAGCCTTGTGGACCTTCCGGGCCGGCAGTTTTATTCCGCACCAAACCTATCGCGGAGAAATCCCGGCATTTACCGGCACCATTCTGATAGGCGGCGAAAACATTCCCGAGGGCTGGCAGAAAATTGTCGTCAACCTATCCAGTTTGTACCCGCCGACCACCGCCCCGACCGAGCGTATCCTGGAAATATTGGACAACAGCGAAGCGTGCAAACAGGCCGGCCGCCAGCGTTACCGGCATTACCAGCAAGCCCAACTGGCGATTACTACCCACAAAATGTAGGGTGGTCACGTGGCGAACTAGAAAATGCAACGAGGACTTCTCCCCGGTTATCGCCAGCCAAAGCAAAGCTCAGAAAAGTGGAATCCCAATTTGTACAACGCATCCGCCCTCTCGCGCCATGAAAAGTAAAACGCTGATTGTTGCCGCCTTGCTTATAGCTGTCACCGCACTATTTCTCTATAGCCGCCGCCCGCAGCCGGTGGCAGTGGAGGCTTACACTGTGGCGGAAGGCGAGGTGCGGGCGACGGTAGCGAATACCCGGGTGGGTACGGTCAAAGCGTGTCGGCGGGCCTATCTGGCGCCGGCAACCGGCGGGCAAGTGGCGCAGTTGCGGGTTAAGGAGGGCGACAAAGTCAAGCAGGGTCAGGTGTTATTGGAGGTTTGGAACCAGGACTTAAAAGCCCAGGTTGAACTGCAAAAAGCCCAGATCAATGCCAGCCGAGCCAGCGCCGAACAAGCTTGCCAATTGGCCGGTGGCGCGGAGCGGGAAGCGGCCAGGATGACGCAATTGCAAAAACACAAAAACGTGGTGTCTGTGGAGCAAGTCGATAAATCAGTGACGGGCGGCAAATCGCAGCGCGCGGCGTGCCGGGCCGCGCTGCAAGCCATTGAGGTGGCAGAGGCGCAATTGGGCGTGGCGGAAGCGGCGGTGCTGCGTACCTTGGTGAAAGCGCCATTTGACGGCACGGTGGCGGAAGTGAATGCCGAATTGGGTGAATTTGTCACACCGTCGCCGCCGGGGATTCCAACCTTGCCGCCCATTGACTTGCTGGATGTCAGCTGTTTGACCGTTTCCGCGCCTATCGATGAAGTGGATGCTGCCAGCATCAAGACCGGCATGAGCGCCTGCGTGTCCTTGGATGCGTTTCCGGATAAACGCTGTTCCGGCATCGTCACCCGCGTCGCGCCCTACGTGTTGGAAAAGGAAAAACAGGCGCGCACGGTGGAAGTGGAAGTGACCTTGCACGATCCCAAAGATCTGGCGGAGCTGTTGCCGGGTTACAGCGCCGACATTGAAGTGTTGCTCAGTCAAAAAGAGCGCACGCTACGTTTGCCGGCCGAGGCGATTCTGGAGAATCATCGCGTATTGTTGATAGACGCAGACCATGTGTTGCATGAACAGAGCTTCCAGCCTGGTTTATCCAACTGGAGTTTTACGGAAGTACTGTCCGGGCTGAAAGCGGGCGACCAAGTAGTAACGTCAGTTGGCAAGGAAGGCGTGGCGGCCGGCGTAACTGTCAGTGTCAAGCCATGATTCAGCTCAGTGGCATTCGCCGGGTATTTCAGGTCGGCGAGCAGACCGTACAGGCTTTGAACGGGATAGACCTGTCTATCGGGCCCGGCGAATATGTGTCGGTGATGGGGCCGTCAGGATCGGGCAAATCGACGCTGTTAAACATTGTCGCGCTGCTTGATCAGCCCTCGGCCGGCCAATACTTATTAAACGGCACCGATGTCACCCGGCAAAGCGATGACGAGCTGGCGCGGATTCGCCGCGACAATATCGGCTTTGTGTTTCAGTTTTTTCATTTGATTCCCAGGCTCACCGCCTCAGAAAACATCGAAATGCCGATGATCCTGGCGGGCATCGATAGCAAACAGCGCAAGCAACGGGTGTTACAGGCATTGGCCTCGGTGAATTTATTGGAGCGTGCCGAGCACAAGCCCAATCAATTGTCCGGCGGGCAGTTGCAGCGCATTGCCATTGCCAGGGCGATGATCATGCAGCCCGGTATCCTGCTGGCCGATGAGCCGACCGGCAATCTGGACAGCCAATCCGGTCGGGACATCATCGAGCTGCTGGAGAATTTAAATCAGCAAGGTGTGACGTTAATCATCATCACTCACGATCAAAATATCGGCGGTAGAGCCAAGCGGCAGTTGCGCATTGTGGACGGCCGTTTGGCGGACGGCGCGGTTTAGTTTTTCATTTAGAGCGGTGCTAAAAAAGCTTGGCGGCGATAACTTTGTCGTTAGAGTTTTCCTGGTTGTGCGATACTGTCAACAGAGTTGACACGCCAGTAGGCTGAGGAGGGATGATGGAGCGATATAGATTAAGTTTTTGTAATGCCATCAAGCTGGATGAGGACTTGGCGGAGTTTATTGTCGATGAGGGAGTGGAACTCAACTTGGCGCTTGTCGACGAATATCATGCTTGGATCGTGGCGCATTTGCAGAGGCCCTATCTGCTGCTGGTGCACAAAGTAAACGCCTACCACTATGACTTCGCCTCGCAAACTGCTATGGGCACTTTGCTGGGTATTAAAGCGGCGGCATTTGTGGTGTATACCCATATCAGCCAGCTAACCACCCAAGTTATGCTGTCAATGCCGCGGGATGCCGATTGGGTTTATCGGATTTTTAATAATCGTGACGATGCGTTGATGTGGTTGGGAATGCAGCGGGAATCGAACGATCACGACGGAAAAACTTTAAAATCCACCTCCAAGTCATTAATTCGTTAGAATCTGTGTTTTCAGCCACAGATTGGGAAATTTTTTGTGACTCAGCTCAAATATCGTTCTATTTTTACGCCAGCCAGCGACGTGCAACGGCAGGAAAATTTTGCTGATTATTGGCTGTTTACCCAACAACATGGCGGTGAGTTATTGGAAGCGGACCGGGATTTGGCTAAAAAGCGCGAGCGATTGGCTTATTTTCAAAATAATCCGGTGCGCTTGCACAAGCCTTTGGCAGACCCGGAAGCATTTTATCGTAATTATGTGAAGATGGTGGACGATCCAAAATCCTTGGACAGGCTGACCTTATTACTCTGCGGTATTTATAAATTCGCGCGCCACGAGTGGGTAGGTATCAAAGGCGCCTGGGATGTGGTGCCGGATATGGCTAATTCGCATAGCGTGGAAGACAAAATTTCCCGAGTGCATCTGGCCGAAGAGTTTTGCCATTGGCGTTTGTTCGACGAAATGCTGAAAACCTGCGGATTAGAGCGGGTGGTATGGGAACCGTTGACCCCGTTTAAGGAAATGATCTACGAACAATTTCCGAAGTTGCCGGGGGTATTGATGGATACGCCGGCCTTCGTCACCGAGTTAATGGGCGTCAGCTTCTATTGTCATTTGTATCCCTTATTCGACGAGTTATTGGCCGACGAGCCGGAAGTTAGAGATCGTCTGAAAGCCTTGCTGGACGAAATCACCATCGACGAAGTCGCGCACGTCGGGCAACGCCGTAATTTCATCGGGCCGTTGGGCATTAAGATTGCCCGCTATCTGGTTAAGCCGTTTTACATACTGTTTTATCAGGACATTCCGGAAGTGGGCGAATTATTCGATGTCAAGCAAATGATCGCTCACGGCGAAGCGTTTGATTTTAATCAATTGCCGGACTATATGGTCGCCCGCAGTTGGATTCCCTCTTATTGCAAGGTTGCGGTTTAAAATCTGGTCTCGAAAGCGCCGGCAGATTCAACAATGATATGCCTAAGGTCGGGCGATACAAGCGCCTGGCCTGACACAAAGCAAGAACAGGCGCTTGGCTGATTTGGCTTAACGCAGAAACGGCAACATCACCCCAAACACCAAAATCAGCGTAGTGCCGATCAGGGCCGTTTGGCCGGGAATTTGTTCGAATAGCAAGACGCTCCAGGCTAAGCTTAATACCGGGGCCAAATACCCTATGGAGCTCACCAAGGCTGCTGGCGCGGCTTGATAAGCCCGAGTCATATAATGTTGCGCGCCGCTGCCCGACACGCCTACCAGGAGCAATAAGCCCCAGCTTTCCGCCGAGCCCGGCAGGCGATAGCCATACCGCGCAAAATAAATGCCGTGTAACGCCAAGCCCACCAGGCAAAAATAGAAAATTACCGTTTGCGGGGTATTGCTGCGCCCGGCACGCGCCACCATCAAATAGGCCAGCGCCGACAACAGGCCGGCCAGCAAGGCCATGGCTTGTCCGAATAAGTTGTGGCTATTTTCGAAATCAAATAGCAGCGATACCCCACTGAACGAGCCGATAATGGCCAGCCAAACCAATAGCGAGTTTTTTTGGCCCAAAACCAGTGGCCCTAACAACATGACGAACACACCGCTGCTGGCGGTCAGAAATGCGCTCTCGCCGGGGCCGATGCGGACGATGGCCGCAAACGACAGCATCAAGGCCGTGCTGCCGAACAAGCCGCGCAACCACAGCGAGGGGCGGGCGTCGCCGAACAGGCCGAGCAGTCGGCCGCCGATCAGCGCCGGAATTGTCAGGATCAAGAAATTGGCCAGGATGCGGATAAAGCTGATCATGCTGGGCGGCAAGCCGGTATCGAATAGGCCGATGGCGTATGCGCCGGCGTTCATGACCGAAAACAAGACACAAGCGACCAGCATATAACTCAGACCGAGGCGGCTGTTAGGCAGCGGCAAGATAGGCGTGGGAGTTTGGATGGTTTGCGGCTGATTAGTGTCGGCGGGCACTGGTGGCTTGGCTTAAGAGCGTCGGTAAGGGCGAATAGGTTGAGGATAGGGCCGTATCGGTTCGGCCTGACGGCTTGCGAGTCCAAAATGCACATCATTGCGCCGGCTACCGACGCATGGATGGTCAGCGTCGCGGGTATATTAACCTCTTAAGGTTTAGATGTGTGGTTTTTGGCGATACTGCGGGGGGATATGCCGAAATATTTGCTAAAAGCAGTGCTGAAATTGCTGGCGTGATTGTAGCCGACATAGGCGGCGGCAACATCGATTTGACAGCGGCTGGATTCTAATAACTGATAGGCGGTTTTCATGCGAATATCTAATAATAAGCCATACGGCGTCGTATTAAAAAAGTGATGAAACAATTGTTTTAATTTAAATTGATTGGTGCCGACACGTTTGGATAATTCGGCAACCGATGGCGGGTTTTTATATTCATTTAACAGAATGTTATGCGCGGCTTGGGCAATGGATTGGTCTTTTTTTGAAAAGATCGGCGATGTCTTTCGATTATCTTGCCATAGATGGGTCATTTCCGCGGCTAATATCGACAAGGCTTGACCGTGCATAAATACATGTCTTGCCGGATTATTCGGGTCGCAATTTAATAGCTGTCGCGTGGCTATTAATGCCGTATTTGAAATGGGTTTATAACTTATTAAACTAATGCCGTTCTTATTAAAAAATCGCGTTGCGGTATTTTCGCCGAAGTATCGACTCAACCAAGATTTACTCATCGAGAACCGCACTTGGGCCATTGGATTATTGGCTTGATATTGGCGCTCGCCAATACTGGAGCTGAATGCGGTGATCGACGTATAGCCTTCATTAAAAGTAATTTCCTGGCCCTGCGCATTAACGAATCGCGATTGCCCTTGCATGCCCAAAGTCACCACCAGGCGAGGGTTGTGCTGATCCATTCGGGTCAGAATAGCTAGATCCTGACTGGGCTGATAATGGGTTTCGATATAGTTCAAGTCTGGGTCGAGAGGAAATAATGTCGAGTAGCCTTTGCCTATGTCATCCGGCAGATACTCAGTCAGGCAGTTGCCTTGCTGGCGGGATTGCAATTCGTCGTTTTTGATGCGCCAGCGTCCCGCCGTTTTCTTCGTCATGGAAATCCCTGTGTTGGTACTAATAAGCAATTTTTATTTAAACTATGTTATTTGGCTTAATTAATGGTTGCTAAATAGGCCGCTGAGTTTTTTTGGATGAAGTAGTCGAAAATTCGGATATTACCGGCTGCTACTTATAGCATAAAAAATATTACTTTTAGCATATGAAAGTAACTCAGGCGGTTGCGAGTGATTCGTTAAAATCAGCATTGTGATAAACGCTTTCCATATTCGAACATTCAGCGATAAATGTTCAGTGGATAGGGTTTTATATTTGCCGAATGTTGACTGGAATGATCATGAAATACGCCGTGCTGCCCTTACTGAATTTACCCAAATCCTTGCTGGTTTTTTTTGCGCTACTGCAAGCCGGTACCGCCGTCCTGGCAGAGGAAAAGACTGACCAGCTCGATTCCACCGAGGTAGTCGCCAACCCTGTTATCGAAGAAAATCATGTGGACGAGTTCTCCGGCGTATCTGCGGTCGTCACTGAAGAACAAATCCGCGACCAAAATGCATTGGATCTGGCGTCGGTCCTGAAAAGAACGCCGGGCGTGCAGATCTCGCGTTACAACCCCGTCGGTGCGTTCGGCGGCGACCAGGGCGGTGCGGTGGCGATTCGTGGCCAGGGTGCCGGCCGGCCTGGTAGCGAGATCAAGACCTATATCGACGATATTCCTATGTATATGGCTACCTGGAACCATCCTTTGCTGGATTTGTTGCCCGTCAACGGCATGCAATCGATTACGGTTTACAAGGGCCCGCAGCCGGCTATCAACGGCAACAATTTCGGTTCGATCAACCTGCAAACCAAGGCTGCGGCGGAGGACGGTTTGCACGGCAGCGGCCGATTGTCTGGCGGCTTTTTCGGCACGATTACCGAACAAGCGGATGTGCAAGGCAAGTACGGCGATTTCGATTTCTCACTGGCGCAAGGCTACGCCAAATCAGACGGCCACCGCCAAAACGGCTACGGCGAGTTACGCAATGTGATGGGAAAAGCCGGCTATCAGTTAAATCCGCAATGGCGCTCGGATGTGACTTTTCTTTACGCGGATAACCAAGCCGGCGATCCCGGACAATACGGGGTAACGCCGCCTATCGGCGAGTACGATACGGTTGCGGGTATGGTCGCCGCCAGCCTCAGCCACGCGCACGGCGATTGGCAGGGCAAATTTACTCTCTACCATAACGGCGGCGACGGTAATTGGTTGAGTCAAAATACGTACTTCACCGGTTTTGCCGACAACCGCTCGAACCTGCTCAGCCAATACAGCATGGACGGCTTTCGCTGGAAAGAACAGTTTTCGCCCTGGCAGGGCGGCACCTTAACGGCTGGGATAGATAACGAGTGGCTGAACGGTAAAGTGACTAACCTGGGTGCTCAAACCGGTAACCAAGTTTATCAATTTGCGACACCAACTTTCCGGCTTACCAGCCCTTACGTGGCATTGAGTCACGACTTGGTGCTGAGCAAAGAGTGGGTGATGGTCCCGTCTGTCGGAGTGCGCTTTTACGACCATAGCCATTACCAATCCAAAGCCTCGCCGCATGCCGGATTGTCATTTGTCTCCGACGATTTAACCCTGTTCGGCAACGTCTCAAACGGCGTCAACTATCCCGGTATTGACGCGGCGGCTAACTCAGGCGCCTTGTCGAACGTGCCGTTAAATCTATTTTCCGGCGGCTTTTTACCGAATTTTTCAGCCGATGGTTGGCAAAACTTGTCGCCGGAAAACGTCGATCATGCTGAAGTGGGTTTGAAAGCTTCGCCCTTTAAAAGTACGCAAATCGATCTGAGCTTTTTCATCGATAACGTCAAGAATCGCTACGTGTTCGATTTAACCCAAGGCGCTTATATCAATTACGGCTCGTACTGGATGCGCGGCTTGGAAGCGTCGGTAAAACAAGACCTGATCGCCGACTGGAGCCTATTTGCCGGATTGACGCTACTCAACCCCAGTATCCCGAATTTGCCCTACACCCCGGAACAAGCGGTGACCGCCGGCATCAACGGCCCCATCGGCCCGTTACGTTTTTCCTTCGATCTGCAATACCAATCAAGAACCTGGGCGTTGAACCGCGCCCGGAATGTCGGTGAAGTTAATAACCAACGTGTCGAAGCCTTTACTGTGGCGAATACCCGGCTGGCCTATCCGATTGCCGAGTTAGGCAAAAAAGGCGAAGTGTTTGTCAGCGTGGAAAACTTGTTCGACAAGCGCTATGTCTATCGTCCCGGTTATCAAATGCCGGGCATTTGGGGGCAAATCGGTATTGCCGCAAGCTTCTAGGCGAGTTAATCCATATCCACTCGACAGCGCCGGCTTTCGCCGGCACTGCTTTTTTGAAATAGCCATGAAATCTCAATCTAGTTTAAAGCACTGCTACCGATTACTCTTGGTTTTGCTGTTGACGTTGCCGGGCAGCGTCGCCTACGCCCATGACCGAAATTTGCTCATCGCGGCAGCGCGGGTTTTCGATGGCTATACGCTCAGAAGCGATGCTGCGGTGCTGATAAGCGAAGGTAAGGTCGTCAGGATAGACAGCCGGGAAGCGTTTAACGATAGCGATGCGCCTCGGCTTGAGCTAGGCGATGCCACCTTATTGCCGGGCTTTATCGAATTGCACGCGCATCTTAGCTACCAACACGTACCGGCTGATACCGTGCTGCGCCATGGCATTACCACAGTGCGCGATGTCGGCGGGCCGCTGCATCAGCCTTACGGCGGCGACGGCAGCTTAAGACTGATGACGTCCGGGCCGATTATCACCGCCCCGGCAGGCTATCCGATCTCTAACTTGGGCGAAACCGACATTGCCATGCCGGTAGCCGACGCGCAGCAAGCGCGGCAAGCGGTGCGTAAACTAGTGGCCGGCGGCGCGGTAGTGATTAAAGTGGCGCTGGAGCCCGGCGGCGAAGCGGGCGCGCCTTGGTCTGGCGGACACACGCATGCACATTCCCACGCCCCTCACAGTAAAACCCACGATAAGCCCCGTAGTTGGCCGATGTTAGCACCGGCGGTGTTGGCGGCCATTGTCGATGAAGCCCATCTACTAGGTCGCCGGGTGGCGGCGCATCTTGCCGAGCCCAAAGGTGCGCAATTGGCCTTGGATGCCGGTGTCGACGAATGGGCGCACGCGCCCTGCGACAGCTTGCCGGACGCGCAATTGCAACGGGCCGCGGCGCAACAAGTCAGAATCGTCGGTACCATCGATACCTTGTCGAAATGTCCGGGCGTGAGCAGCAATGTCAGGCGCTTGGCCGAGTTGGGCGCGGAGTTTTTATATGGCGCGGAAATCGCCCACCCTGACATTCCCTGGGGCATAGATGGGCAGGAATTACTGTACTTACAACATCTGGCAGGTATGGCGCCGTTGGACGTACTGCGGACCGCAACCGCCAAAGCCGGCCAATACCTAAATGTGCCTTTACTTGGCAGCTTATTACCTGGCGCACCGGCCGATCTGATCGCGGTAAGAGGTGATCCGACGCAAAAGCTTAAATTGTTGGAATACCCTGATTTAGTGATGTCCGGCGGCAAGCTGATAATCAATTACTTCGAAAATTGATCGGTCCCGGTTCTATAGTGGCTCTGCTCAGCCTCTGGAAAACCAAAGTTCAAGGCTCTAACCCCGAGGTCTATGGAGTGCGTGCGTTTTAGCTGGGTATTTGTTGGCGGTTCCGGCTAAACTGCCGGCTAAGCTTGCTACCCAATCGCCATGCTCAGTAAAGACTTACTTCTTCAGGCCGGCAAAGCCATCCAGACTCAACCCCTGCGCGCCGCACTGATTATTTTGGCGATGAGCATAGGCGTGGCTGCCGTGAACGTGTTGACTGCATTGGGCGACAGCGCCCGCAATTATGTGGTCCACGAATTCGAATCGTTGGGCACCCATCTGCTTATCGTCTTGCCCGGCCGCACCGAAACCACTGGCGGCCACCCGCCCCTGTTCGGCGAAACCCCGCGCGATTTGACGCTGGACGATGCCGCTGCCTTATTCCGCAGCAAGCACGTCGCGGCGATTGCCCCGGTCAGTATCGGCTCCGCGCCGGTATCGGTTGGCGGTCTGGAGCGGGAAACCAATATCATGGGCTCCACGCATGCCTTGCTGCGCGTGCGGCATCTCACCATGGCCCAAGGCCAGTTTCTGCCGGAGGCCGACGCGGATAAGGAAATCTCGGTGTGCGTGATCGGCAAAAAAATCAGCGAGGAATTGTTTGCCCATCAGCAAGCGGTCGGGCAATGGCTGCGCATCAACGACCGGCGGTTTCGGGTGATTGGTGTGTTGGCTAAGGAAGGCCAATCGATAGGCACCGGCTTTGATGAACTAGTCATCGTACCGGTGGCTTCCGCGCAAGCCTTGTTCGACAGCCATTCCTTGTTTCGGATTTTAATTGAAGCCCACTCTGAAGCGGCCATGTATAAGGCCGTCGACGAGGTCCGCAATATCATCAAATTGCGACACGAAGGCGAGGACGATGTGACGGTGATTACCCAGGACAGCGTGGTCAATACCTTCGATAAAATCCTCACCGCGTTGACTTTTACCGTGGCCGGTATCGCCGCGGTCAGTCTGGCGGTGGCCGGGGTGTTGGTGATGAATGTGATGTTGGTCAGCGTCAGTCAACGCACTGCCGAAATTGGCTTGCTGAAAGCCTTGGGCGCCACGCAAAGCCAACTGCAACGCTGGTTTTTATGCGAAGCGGCCTTGTTGTCGCTGGCCGGCGCGCTGGTCGGCAGCGTACTCGGTCAGTTCGGTATTTTGATCTTGCAGTGGTTGTATCCGAACTTTCCAGTTGCTCTACCGATTTGGGCCAGAGTGTCGGCCTTGGCCGTCGCTTTAGTAACGGGGCTGGTTTTTGGGGTGTTGCCGGCTCGCAAGGCTGCGCGACTCGACCCAGTCGCGGCTTTGGCGAGGCGCTGAGATGATCTGGCTGGATTTAGCCAAGCTGGCGTTACGCAGCATCAGCAGCCATAAGCAGCGCTCTTTACTCACTGCCTTGGGCCTGATCATCGGCATCGCCGCAGTGGTGATTTTGACCTCCATCGGCCGCGGCATTCATAGTTTCGTGTTGGCGGAATTTACCCAGTTCGGCACGCATCTGATCGCGGTTTATCCCGGTAAAACCACCACCTTTGGCTTGTCCGGCGCCACCATCAGCACGGTGCGGCCTTTGTCCACGGCCGATGCCGCCAGCCTGGAAAATCTCGATCACGTGTTGGCCGCCATGCCCATGGTACAGGGCAATGCTCGGATCGAGGCCGGCAACAAACAGCGCCGGGCCAATGTGTTTGGCGTCGGCGCCGCCTTGCCGCAAGTATGGCAATTAAAAGTCGATAGCGGCCGCTTTTTACCCGACGACGGTTTGGATAATCCGCGCGCGTTCGCGGTGTTGGGCAGTAAGATGCGCACGGAATTATTCGGCAATACCCATCCGCTGGGGCAACGGATTCGCATCGGTAGTGACCGGTTTCGGGTGATCGGGGTGATGCAGGCTAAAGGGCAGATGCTGGGTTTTGACCTGGACGATACGGTGTTCGTTGCCGCCGGCAAGGCCATGGAGATGTTTGATCGGCAGAGTTTGATGGAAATCGATCTGCTATACAGCAGTGAGACCAGCGCGGAAACGGTGGAGCAAGCCATCAAACGCCGCTTGATAGCGCGGCACGGTGCCGAGGATTTTACGATAGTTACCCAAAACCAAATGTTGGAAAAAATGGATTCGGTATTGAGTGTATTGACCTTGGCGGTGGCGGCGCTGGGTAGTATCTCGTTACTGGTGGGCTCGGTCGGTATTCTTACCATCATGACCATCGCCGTGTCGGAACGGGTATCGGAGATTGGTTTGTTGCGGGCTATTGGTGCCGAGCGTGGCATGGTGTTTAAGCTGTTTCTCGGCGAAGCGATGTTGTTGAGTCTGGTCGGCGGTTTCGGCGGCGTTTTATTGGGCGTGGCACTGGTAAAACTCGCCGCTGCTTTCGTGCCGGCATTACCGGTGCAATTGGCCTGGAATTACATCGTTGCCGCTTTTGCGATTTCCTTGTTTATCGGCGTTGCGGCCGGTGTGGTGCCGGCCATCAAGGCCGCTAGATTGAACCCGCTGGAAGCGTTGCGGGCGGAATGAGCTATGCCCGCTGTAAAAAATGAGGGTAATCAGGGCCTCTGTCAGCGTGGCGAATGGATTCGGCCAAGTTGGATTCTGGGCTATGCTTATCAGCATTGGTAGCCAATGTTTTTCAAGAGGCCTTTATGCTGAATATTAGTAATTATTACGAGCGATTGGTGATAGACCGGCTTTGGAAGCTTGCTGAGCAGGCCGACGAGCCTTTCAGTCAAGCATTTCAGGAAGACGTGGCCTGTCTGGCGCTGAACCAATTACCGCCGTGTTATGTGCGGAACACCATCGATAAGGGTATTAATGTCAGCGAGCAGCAATATCAGGAGATGGCGGGTGCTGTCGATATGGCGGTGGAGCAGGCGATAAAGCAGGTTTTGCGCCGTCCTCGCGAGCACCGCAATGATTGAGTTTTTGTCATTAACCTTTGACGTCGCCGATTCGGTAAAGCCATGAAAACCGCTTTGATTTTTTTACTAATAGCTGGCGGTTTGCCGGCTTGCGATTCTTCACCGCCAGACAAGGCGAGTCCGCCAGTGGTGCCGCAGTCGCTGGCTGATGCAATCAAGCAACCCATGGATCAGGCCAGGGATGCGGAAAAGCAAATTTTTGAAAGCGCGGATCGGCAGAAACAGCAGGCAGACGAGATGTAAGGTGGGGCAGAGATTCGATAACCGTGTTATTGAATCTCTGCCGCCAAGTACCCTGCCGCTGGCGCGAGCAGGGTGGGTTGGGCTTACTTAAATTTAGGGCAGTCGAGATAGTCGGGATGTGCGGAAATAACCACGGCAACCCGGTGATTCTGATCCGCCGTGTTATCGGGGCCACCCGCTTCGCCGATAGCTTTGGAGACCAGTTGCGAGGCTCTGGCACCGTTTTTAATCAGCAGTTCGGTAACGGATTTAGCCCTTCTTTCCGATAAGGCTTGGTTAGCCGCAGGTTTACCCACTGTGTCGGTGGAAGCAGTGACAGTCGCTGTCGCATCGGGATGGTCGTGTAAAAAGTGACCGATATGGCTGATGGTGTCTTCCTTGGTTTTAAACGGCACATGGCTGCCGGTTTTAAAGTAGGCCACGGTTTCGTGAATGGTTTCCACGTGATGGTGGTTTTGCGAATGGGCTTCGGTCAGCCATTGGCAATACTCTTTTTCCGAAGCCAAAACGTGTGCCGCGGCCGATTTTGCGGCCTCTTGCGCTTTCAGACTCTCGTCGATGTTCCAGTAATAATCGTTTTGCCAATGTTTCAACACATGATTGGCGGTTTTCAAGTCCTGTTCAGCTGCTGAAGCATGGAGCAAAGCTTGGCCGTAATGACCTTTGGATGCAGCATCAATCTCAGCGCTGAGCCCGGCCACATCCTTTTTCGGCGTGGAACAGGCGGCCAGCGACAGAGCCATAACGGCAAGCGGGATGTATACGTATTTTTTTGTCATGATCTTATCCTCAATATCGAGCGGTATCGTCCGCGTTACTTGCCATGATCCAGCGTGTCGGTATAGCCGTGATCCAGCGGGCCGAAATGAGTCCAGTAGCCGGGGTAATGCAGACCGAAGTAACGGGTATCTTCGCTAAAACGATCCCAGACGTAGGGCGGAGAGATAAATTCATCGGTGGGAATCGGCGAGGCAATCAGCTCCGCTACGCCTATTACGGTGCGGCTGACGGTGTGAGCTACGCCACGCAGCAGACCCCAACTTGAACCCAGCAGAATGTTTTGGTCGTGAGTGATGTTGACCACGTTTTTAGGGATTTCAATAAAACTGAAGGTGGTGTTAGCAA
This sequence comes from Methylomonas sp. TEB, assembly GCF_047777895.1. Classification (GTDB taxonomy): domain Bacteria; phylum Pseudomonadota; class Gammaproteobacteria; order Methylococcales; family Methylomonadaceae; genus Methylomonas. The sequence goes on along the minus strand of NZ_CP180476.1, from coordinate 4,755,363 downwards.
AGCCTTGGCTAACTCTGGAAGTGAAACCTGCCAGATAACCCGGATGGTTTTCGTCCGCATTTGCCATTTGGCTGGCCAATAATGCACCTGACAGCAAACAGGTGGTGAGGAATTTATTTTTATTCATGTTAGATACTCCCGTGGTGTTACAAATTTAATTCTACGTAGCATGCCTAAGCATAGCAGCAGAACGCCGAAAACACTGGAAGTTGGACAGTAACGCACGGCGCGGATAAATGCAAATACCTTATGAAGCCAGGTGTTTGTATTGGCCGGCTGGCAAGCCAAAGTTATCGGGCGTCGATTTCTACGCGATTTCGGCCGTTTTTCTTGGCGCGGTAAAGGGCGTCGTCGGCTGCTTGAATAATGGCTTCCAGGGAGGTGTCGGCCATTATCCGGCACGAGCAGACGCCAATCGAAAGGGTGGTGGGTATGGGCTGGCTTTGGTATTGAAACGTATGTTGCATCACCGTCAGTCTGATGCGCTCCGCCAAATTGGTTGCGGCATCGCTGGAAATATCCCGCAACAACATGATGAATTCTTCGCCGCCGTAGCGGGCCAGGAAATCCTCCTGGCGCATTTCCGCATTCAGGATTTTCGCCAGTTCTTTAAGGACCTGATCGCCGGCGAGATGGCCGAAATTGTCGTTGGTGCGCTTGAAATGGTCGGCGTCGCACATCATCACCGTTAATCGGGTTTCGTTGCGTTTACAAAAAGACAATTCCTGTTGCGCGCGCAGCATGAAGGCGTTGCGGTTCAGAATGTTGGTCATCGCATCCAGATTCGCCGCCGCGTATAGCGCCTGTTCGGATTTGGCTTCGTTGGCGCGTTTGTAATCGATTTTTAAGTAAGTGTCGCCCAACAGGATTCGGTCGAGTAATTCGAGTTTATGTTTTGCGACCCGTTTGCCATTGACGTAGGTGCCGTTGGTGGAGTTTAAGTCTTCCAGCAGGATATGCTGGTTTTGTACCCAAAGTCTGCCGTGGCGCCGGGAGACCTTAGGGTCGGGAATCAGAATGTCCACGGCCGGTTCGCGGCCCAACACATGCTGATGATGGTGCAATTTGTATTGCTTGCCTTGATCGCTACCGGATAACACCACCAAATACGGCTCAAGCTCCGAAGTGTCACGACTGTTTTCGGATAATTTGCCGATTAAGGTGTTGGACAAGATTAACTGAGTTTTGTCGGGAGGCGTGGTCATCGGGCGAGTCCTAATCATCTCCTGGCTTGGGTAATGAAATATGCTTTTGGGGCGTTACTCGGGCAGTTGCGAGACTATCTTGCCAGTCAGGCGCGCTGTAAGAAACCTCCTACAGGGCCCAGTGTCGCAGATAGGCGGATGGCTAGCAAGGGATGTAAGCATGTGGCCAAACGATTTGAGGCCATGTTCAGCGTGGCGCGGTAAGAACTGCTCAGCGGAGCCGAAGCGTGTGGCTTCGGCTCGAGCAATGGTTAAGCGAAGGCTTTTTTGAAAAACTCCGGCATTGCCAGACTGGCTTTGTGGATGTCGCTGTTGTAATAAACAGTCTCAAAACCCTTGTTGACCGCGTCCTGCTCGCGGAACTTCGACAAGTCGGCTTTGCTGGCCATCGTCGCGCTCCACCAGCCTGATGGATAAATGCATTGCGGGAAGAATACGGTTTGGAAGTTTGCAAATCCGCCTGCTTTCATTTCATCGCGCATTTCCTTGAGAATTTTCATATGCAGCAGGGCTGATTCGCTTTGTTGCACGACGATACCGTTCTCACTCAACGCTCTGAAACAATCTTTATAAAAATCGGCGCAGAACAAGCCTTCGGCGGGGCCAACCGGGTCGGTGCTGTCGACGATGATGATGTCCACGCTATTCGGCGCGGCTTCTTTCACCCACTTGATGCCGTCGATGAATTTCAGGTCGGCGCGCGGATCGTTGTTGGATTCGCATAGCTCGGGGAAATAGATTTCCGCCAAGCGGGTGACGCGCTCGTCGATGTCGATTTGCACGGCTTTTTCGACGCCAGGATGCTTCAGCACTTCCCGTAAAGTACCGCAGTCGCCGCCGCCGATGATCAACACATTTTTCGGGTTGGGATGGGTGAACAACACCGGGTGGCTGATCATCTCGTGATAAAAGAAATTATCCCGAGTCGAGACCATGGTGCAGCCGTCGATTACCATCAGATTGCCGAACTGTTCGGTTTCGTAGATTTCCAGAAACTGAAATTCGGATTGCTCCTCGTGCAGTTTGCGTTTGATTTTTAACGAGAAGGCCGAACCGGAAGGCTCTTGGGCTTCGCTAAACCATTGATCGTCGAGCATGGGAAAGTCCTGTAAAAAGTCATATAACGTTCATCATTATACTTTAGAATTTCTACCTCTTTATGACAGTTAGGATACCGCGCGTGCCGACACAACCCTGGTCGATTGAACAATCCAAGCAGCTTTACGCTATCCAGCAATGGGGTAACGGTTATTTTTCAATTAACGACCAAGGCCATGTCTGCGTGAAGCCGCAAGCCGATTGCGCGACCGAAATCGATCTGTTCGACATTGCCCAGGCCTTGCGGGGCAAGGGCTTGAACTTCCCGGTGCTGGTGCGGTTTACCGATATTTTGTGCGACCGCATCCGCCAGCTGCAGCAGGCCTTCGATCAAGCCAGAGCCGCGAACCATTACAGCGGCCATTACACGCCGGTCTATCCGATCAAGGTTAATCAGCAAGGCAATGTGGTGGAAAGCATTGTTGCCGCCGAGCATATCGGCCTGGAAGCCGGCAGCAAACCGGAATTGTTGGCGATTTTGGGATTGGCCAAACCTGGTGGCACCATCGTCTGTAACGGTTACAAGGACCGGGCTTATATCCGCATGGCTTTGATGGGCCAGTTAATGGGCTTGTCGGTATTCATCGTCATCGAAAAGCCCTCCGAGCTGGAGATGATCATCGAAGAAGCCGCCAAGTTAAAGGTGACGCCGTTGATCGGTTTGCGGGTGCGTTTATCGACTATCAGCGCCGGCAAATGGCAGAACAGCGGCGGCGAGAAATCCAAGTTTGGTTTGCACGCCAGTGAAGTGTTGCAACTGATTGCCCGTTTGCAACAAGTGGACATGCTGCACTGTTTGCAGTTGATGCACTTTCATATGGGTTCACAAATCGCCAATATCCACGACATCAAACTGGCCTTAAAAGAAGCCGGCCAGTTTTACCTGCAATTGCATCAGCTAGGCGCAAACATTACCACCGTTGATGCCGGCGGCGGCCTGGGCGTGGATTACGACGGCAGCGGTTCGCGACGGGAATGTTCGATCAACTACAGCGTCAACGAGTACGCGGAAAACATCGTCCGCGCCTTTGCGGACGTGGCTCAGCAACATGGCTTGCCGCAGCCCAATATCATCACCGAATCCGGCCGGGCCATCACCGCCCACCATGCTGTTTTGATTACCAACGTCACCGAAGTGGAAAGCCTGCAAGGTGCGGCGACGGCGGTGGCGATTAGCGGGCAAAATATCGCCGAGGCTTATCACAATGCCCAATTCAACATGGCTGAAGCCCGTGCCCAGTTCGTGCAAGGCGATTTGTCTTTGACCGATCTGGCCGAAGCCGAAAAGCACTATGTCAGTTTGTGTCAGCAAATTCAGCGCGAGCTGAATCTGGATAACCACCATCACCGGGAAATTTTGCAGGAACTGGATGAAAAACTGGCGGACAAGGTATTCTGCAATTTCTCCTTGTTTCAATCGATGCCGGACATTTGGGGTATCGATCAGATTTTCCCGATTATGCCCATTCATAATCTGCAGCAGCAACCCAACCGGCGTGCGGTCCTGCAAGACTTAACCTGCGATTCGGATGGCCGTATCGATCAATACGTCGATCATCAGAACATCGCCAACACCATGCCGCTACATACCATTGCCGAAGATCAGGACTATCTGATCGGCTTTTTCATGGTCGGCGCCTATCAGGAAATTTTGGGTGATATGCACAATCTATTCGGTGATACGCATTCGATTAACGTGCAGCTGGACGAGCAAGGCTATATTTTCGGCGACTTCATGGAAGGCGAGGATGTCAGCGAACTGCTGGATTATGTGCATATCAATACCGAAGCGTTAAAAACCGCCTACCGGCAAAAGTTGAGCGTCAGCGGATTAACGGCTGCGCAAAAGCAGGCTTTCGAGCAGGAACTGTTGGCCGGATTGAATGCTTATACCTACCTGGAAAAATAGCTAAGGCGATAGAAGGATAGATAAGGGTGCTGCGCCCCAGGCGCTTAAAGGATCGAGGGCGTGCATGAAAATTGTTCTGATGGTTGTGGCATTGCTATTCAGTGGTATGGCTTGTAATAAATCAAAGCCAGCCTTAAGCAAGCTGCCGGATAACGCCGTCATTCTGGCCTTTGGCGATAGCTTGACTTATGGAACCGGTGCTTCGGCCCAGCATGATTACCCCAGCATACTCACGCAACTGACCGGCCGCGAGGTCATTAATGAAGGCGTTCCTGGAGAGATCAGCAGTGCAGGCCGGCAGCGCTTACCGGCATTGCTGGATGAATACAGGCCCGATCTATTAATTTTGATACACGGCGGCAACGATATTTTGCAACAAATCGCGGCGGAGCAAACCCGCGATAATCTGAAAGCCATGATAGCCGAAGCCAGGCAACGCAATATCCCGGTAGTGATCTTCGGTGTGCCGGCGTTTGGGATCGTGTTTTTACATAGCGCGAAAATTTACGAAGAGCTGGCTGCATCTGAAGGCGTACCGAGCGATCTGGATAGTTTGCCTAACATTTTGGCAAATAACGAGCTTAAGTCGGATACGGTCCATCCTAATGATAGGGGGTATCGGCTTTTGGCGGAAAATGTTGTCGCGTTATTGCAAAAACACGGAGCGTTGTAATCGTCCGCGCGGTCTGTTAGTACCCAACTAAGACGCTATAATGGTCCAGACAATATTACGGGGGATATAACATGCGGGTAGGCTTGATCGGATTGGGGGCAATGGGCCAGGGCATGGCGCGCAATCTTGCCAAGGCCGGCTACTTGACCGCGGTTTACAATCGGACCTTTAGTAAAGCCGAGGCATTGGCGGCGGAATTGCAAATCCAGGCTTGCGAGACTATCGAACAACTGGCCGGTCAAGTCGATGTCGTGTTGATCTGTGTGTCGGCGGATAAAGACGTATTGATGGTGGTGGATGCAGTCGCTAAAACCGTTCGCCCTGGTAGTGTAGTGGTGGATATGTCCACGGTCAGCAGTGAAACGGCTACCGTCGCGGCGCAAAAACTTGCGGAAAAGCATGCGGCTTTCCTCGATGCACCGGTATCCGGCGGCGTGGAAGGCGCCAACAAAGGCACGTTGGCCATGATGGTCGGCGGCAGCGCGCAAACCTTGGAGCTGGTTCGGCCCGTGTTGGCGGCCATGACCGCACGCATCGAACATCTGGGCGATGTCGGTGCCGGGCAAGCCTGCAAGGCAGTGAACCAGATTATGTGTGCGGGGATTAACCAAGCGGTGACCGAAGCTTTGGCGTTTGCGGAAGCGCAAGGTTTGCCGATGGACAAAGTCATCGAGGTCGTCAGCGGCGGGGCGGCGGGTAACTGGTTTCTGGAGCATCGCGGCAAGACCATGACGCAACACCAATTCCCGCCAGGATTTAAACTGGCGCTTCATCATAAAGACTTAAAAATAGCCCAGCATATGGCGCAGCATGCCGGCGTGGGTTGTCCGCTAACCATCGCCACGCTGGCGGATTATGCCAAACTGATGGCCAAGGGTTATGGCGACGAGGATATTTCCGCGTTGTATCGATTAAAACAGAAACGATCTTCCAATTAGTTTACAAGGTGTAACGATGAAAATTACGGTGTTTGGTAGTGGATATGTGGGTTTGGTGACGGGCGCCTGTCTGGCCGAAGTGGGCAATCAAGTGCTGTGCATGGATGTTGACCAGCGCAAAATCGACCAACTCAAACAAGGCATCATCCCGATTTACGAACCGGGTTTGGATGAAATGGTCAAGGATAATGTCGCCGCAGGACGTTTGAGCTTTACCACCGATGTTAAAGAGGCCGTGGATTTTGGCTTGTTTCAATTCATCGCCGTCGGTACGCCGCCGGACGAAGATGGCTCGGCTGATTTGAAATACGTGCTGGCCGTGGCGAAAAGCATCGCCGAACACATGAGCGATTATAAAATCGTCGTCGATAAATCCACCGTGCCGGTCGGCACTGCCGACAAGGTCAAACAAGCGATCAAGGACGTATTGGCGGAGCGCAGCCAGGAATTGGAGTTTGACGTCGTCTCCAATCCCGAGTTTTTGAAAGAAGGCTCGGCGCTGGACGATTTCATGAAGCCGGACCGCATCATCATCGGTACCGACAACCCCAGAACCGCCGAATTGTTGAAAGCGCTGTACGCGCCGTTTAACCGCAGCCGCGAGCGGGTGATCACCATGGACATTCGCTCCGCCGAATTGACCAAATACGCCGCCAACGCGATGCTGGCCACCAAAATCAGCTTTATGAACGAACTGGCCAATCTGGCTGAGCGACTGGGTGCTGATATTGAAAACGTCCGGCACGGCATCGGTTCCGACAGCCGTATCGGTTATAGCTTTATCTATCCCGGTTGCGGCTATGGCGGCTCCTGTTTTCCGAAAGACGTCAAAGCCCTGGAGCGCACCGCGCGCGATTACGGTTATCAAGCCGAATTGCTCAGTGCGGTGGAAAACGTCAATGACCGGCAAAAGCACCGTCTGTTTGAAAAAGTTTCCACGCATTATCCGAACGGAGTGAAAGGCAAAACCTTTGCGTTGTGGGGGCTGGCGTTTAAACCCAACACCGACGACATGCGTGAAGCCCCCAGCCGGGTATTGCTGGAAGCCTTGATTGATGCCGGTGCCACAGTGCGAGCCTACGACCCGGAAGCAATGGAAGAAGCGCACCGTATCTACGGCGATAAAGCCGGATTGGTGTATTGCGCCAAGCAGGCGGATACTCTAAGCGACGTGGATGCATTAATCATCGTCACCGAATGGAAACAGTTCCGTAGTCCGGATTTCGATGACTTGAGTCGCTTGTTGAAAGACAAGGTGATATTCGATGGGCGGAATATGTATGAGCCTAGGTTGGTTAAGCAGTTTGGGTTGCAGTATTACGCGATTGGTAGGTAATACTCCTTCTCTTGCTGGAGAGGGGCGGGGTGAGGAGTTTTAGAGGTGTCGCTGGCTTGACGGCTTGATTTAATGTCGGGTCTCGGCCCGACAGCCGAGGTACTTTCTTTTGCTCCGCCAAAAGAAAGTACCCAAAGAAAAGGCGGCCCGGATGCCGCTTATTCCCTGCGCTCCGAAGCTTTCGCCGGGGGTTGACGAAAGGGGCTTCCTGCCCCTTCGTCAACGCGCCGCATCCATGCGACGCCCCAGCGGGCTGATCCCGCCGAAAGCTCCGGTGCTCGGCGCGGCATACGGGAGACCCCCCGCCCCAATCGCAGCTTATTCTTTACGAAGTTTTGTAGGGCGCATTAGCGATAGCGTAATGCGCCGAATGATTTAAGGCCAACATACTACGAATTGCGCCTCACGGCCTTGGTTCCGCAAAGCGCACAAAACTGACAGGGAATATCAGTTGTGGGAAGAAGGTAGCCATCCGCAGATGATCGATAACCCCGAGGTCTTGCGACAGAAATTGGACTACATCCATCTGAATCCGGTCAAACGCGGTTATGTTGATCTACCGGAGCATTGGCGTTATTCGAGTGCTCGGAATTATGCGGGTCAGGAAGGATTATTGCCGGTTTATCGGGATTGGTTTTAGCTGACCGCAGCGCGGCAGGTTTGCATTCCCACGCGGAGCGCTCATCGTTATACACATCTCATTGCGAGATCCTGTTGAGCATTGAGGGCGATGACAAAATCGCGCAAGCGCTGTAAGCCGATCCACATGGCCTTGGCACCCGGTGGACCATCGTGTTTGCGGGCAAAATAACCGCCTAAGCTTGCAATCAGTCGGATTACCTCACCGAGGCGCGGTGGCGTGAGCGGTGGTGGACAGCGCTTGACGACGATATAAGCCGCTCGCCACTCCTGCGGATCGAAAATAATCTCGCAATCCATGTCCGGCGCTGCGCGCGCGAGCATCAGGCTGAATAACACCCGCCAGGCAATAACCATATAGAGCGCCAAACAAGGTAGTAGCCGTTCTTCCGATTCCAGATGTAGCCGCTTGATCTGGCAACCGCTCTTCAATACATGGAAGTACACTTCGATACACCAGCGCACGCCATACCACGCCACCACCGTAGTCGCTTGCTCGAAACTCGCCACAGGCAAACTGGTCAGCAGGAGCCATTCCAAGGGTTCCTTGCCGGCTGGCGGCGTCTCTTCGCGCGCCAGCACCGCGTTGATGCTCAATGCCGGCAGTCGATACCCAATACGCGTTGGCGGCTTGAGGGGCACCGTGGCGGCGCGTACCGTGATATGCGCCAGTCGCGCTGCACGGTTCGGCCGCGACTTGACATTAACCTCGGTATAACCCATGACCGGCGCTTGATCCAGGGCCGACCATAGCCATTTCGCCGCATTTTCCGGCTCGACCAGAAGGTCTCGGTTCTGCGTCGCCCGAACAATCCATTCAGCGCGAGCAGTCGGCGCATAGTCTTGGTATTCGACAAACCATTCGTAAATGTCGCCCTCGCGGTCGGCGAGATTGACCAATAAACTGTCCGGCATTTGCGCCTGTAAGGCACAGCTATCCTGATAGCTTTCGAGCCAGTGCCGACTTTCTTTTTCGTCCACGCCTTTGTGCCGCCGCGCTTGTCGCGGGCTGGCGCCGTCACGCGCCCAATACGCTGCCTTGACGACACCCAAGCAAATCCGCGACGGCGTAAAGGCGATGGTCGGATGTAGTCGGCGCGCATGTTTCGCTATCTCTTTCAAAGTACCGAGACCTTTTGGCCCCAAACAAATGTTTTCGTCGTACTCCGTCGTGTCCTGCGCCAGCAATACGACCGGGCTGCTCTTCATCCGTTCGACCGTGGCATCTCGATGCGGCGCCAGTATCTTTTTGAAAGTCGCCTTATCATTGTCGAAAAACCGGTAAGCGCCCATCGTCTCCTTCCAGCCGCCACAGGCCGCCGGGATGCTGAGCTGGGGATGTTCGCCTAATCGCTCCAGTAACAGTGCCAATCGTTTATTCAGGCGCCGATCTTCCAAATCAGCGGTTTGTACTTCTTCTTCGGCCCAATTGCTCATCGCTGTTCTCCATCATCTATATGCCTCATGCCTCCTGGTAGTTTAGTCGTTGGGAGACTTGTGTATAACGATGAGCGCGGCGCGTGGGAACGAGATGAAACCTGTCGGTAAGAAATGTCTCCGCCACCACTTGCAGTTGCATGTATTTTAGATAAGTTGTTATCGATGCTGTACTCATGGGTTTACTCCTGAATGAGGATGAAGAACTTTAACAGGCTGTTGAAATTTGCCGTCATACCTTCGGTTTCGGCGCCATTTTTCGAAGCGCCGGATGGTCTGGAAGCCCGATTAGGCCTCAAAAACCGGTTTTAGCCGGTTATATTCACTCCGAAGGGGGTTAAATTCCGCCTTTTGGCGGATTTCAGGCGCACTACCGGCTAGACGGTGCTGTAACGCCAGCCGAAAATGGCGCCCATCCGCGTCAGGTTATAGGCGGCAAAGGTAAAAATCGTTTGTGCGGCGACCTTCTTCATCCCGCGGAATTTGGTTTGCCGTAGCGGGCCGACGGTTTTGGCCCAGCCGAAGACCTCTTCGATCCGTTTGCGAACCTAGAGGCTTTTGCGGTATCCGTCGTGTCGGGTGGTGCGGCCGTCAATGGCGGAGCCTTTGTCCTTGCTGGCGACATGCGGGGTGACCTTGCGCTTGCGTAGCTTGGCGACGAAGTCTTTGGTATCGTAATTTTTGTCGGCGCCCAAGGTCGCGCCGGGTTTATGGATCGTACGCTTGACCATGGTTTCGGCTGCTTCACGCTCCGCGGTACTGGTCGCCTGCGTGACTTCGACGTCGACGACCAAGCCATTGCGGTTCTCCATCAAGGCATGGCCAAGAAATGCCAACTGCGACTTGTCGCCCTCGCTCTTTTTGTACAGCCGGGCAACGGGATCGGTGGTGGATGCGTGGGTGTCGTTGCTGCGTTTCTCGCCTTTGAAGTTGACGGTGGGATTGCGACCGCCGTCTTCCGGCGGTGGGGTCGAACCGTCTTTTTTGACGAAGCTTTTATGCGAGGCCCAGGCCTGAATCAGCGTACCGTCGACCGAAAAATGCTCATCGGAGATCAGGTTCTTCCACTCCGCCAAGGCCAGTACCCTTTCGAAAAACAAGCGGCTGATGCGTTCGTTCAACAAGCGGTCTCGGTTGGCACTGAAGGTCGAGTGGTCCCATACCTCATCATCCAAGGTCAAGCCGACGAACCAACGGTACAGCAGGTTGAAGTCGATATGTTCCACCAACTGCCGTTCCGAACGGATGGAAAACAGCACCTGCAGCAGACTGGCGCGGAGCAAGCGTTCAGGCGGAATCGAATCCCGCCCACGACGGGCGTAGAGCGCGTCGAACTCGTCGTCCAGCGTGGCGAGCAACAGATCAACCACTTTGCGCAATTTGCGAAGAGGATGCTTCTTGGGAATCCGCGTTTCCAGGGTTCGGTAACTGAATAGTTCTTCTTGAGTGATGTCGGCGCCGCGCATGGGATCAAGGTAATCTATTGAAGATGGAATCATTTTACCATGCATAACAATACCTTATGAATTGCTCTTGCGATTGACTCAACGAATCAATGCGGCTTGCGGGGGAGATAAAATCAACAGCCTGCTAATAACAAAACGACTTTGGGAAGGAGATGTGCCGGGGCACGACGAACCAAAACCGCGCCAAGCATGAGCCCACCGTTGCCGTCCACCAGAAGTACTCCCGCCGCCAAGGTCGTGCAAATAACCGATGCGCTGTCCCAGCAACTCCCCGGTTTGCAGATCGATCACTTTCAGTGAGCTGCCGGCGATCCACATCTTCCGCTCTTCCGGGGTCTCCAGGTCGTCGTAGGTCACGCCATAGCGCGGCGGCGGATCGCCAGCTGGTTCGCGAGTCAGCACTAAGTCGTACCAAGCTCTATCACCGGGTTTGGCCGGCACTAACTGTTCGCGCGGGATGTAGCCAACTTTACGAAGCAGTTCGCTCCATTCCTTGCCTGTAACCTTGTCGTTTCTTTGCCAACTGCCGGTATAGCGGTAACGTTTACCGTCGCCGGGGTCGATCGCCTCGACGTATTTGAACGCGGGCTGCTGCTTGCACCTATTGGTATCGCCAACCCAGCAATCACGCCCGAAACCGCCATCGTTCAAAAACGATTTAATATAGCCATCGAAACTCATATACCGAATAGAGTGGAAAGTTTTATACAGAACCCTGTCGAAATCCCCAAGACTTTCATAAGGACTCTTGGCCGCATTGCTGTACTGGCTAATGTCAGAATTCTCATCGAACTCGAGTTTCATCAAAAACACCCCATCGACATCATCGACGGTACGATAAATCTTCTCACCCGCGCCTTTACACAGTTCGTGATAGCGGTCCAAGGCCTTGGTCATGGAGGCGAGCTTGGCATCCAGTGCTTGTTGTTTCAGGTGGTTTTGATGGAGCTTATAAGCCACAGGCACCAGGAATATCGCCAGGACCAAACCCATCGTCAGGTATCGGAGCTTAGAGTTATCGATATTGTGCCGGGCGGCGGAAACGCTAAACCACAGCACTACCAGAAAGGTCGCGACAGCTCCTATCGCCACTGCCCAGACGATTAAGCGCAAGGTCCCCGGAGCGATAAACAAATTTAAAAGGTCCCAACCCATGTTTTAATCTCGGTCATTGGTAAAGCCGTAAGGCAAAAGCAGCAGTGGGCTTTGCACTGTATTCCAGTGCGAATTGTATTTTTCAATTTCATATAAACCCCGGTTATATCCAGGACCGTAGATGTATTGAACGACGTGAAGCGCATTGATCGCGAACGATGCACCTCCTTACGTCAGCAGCATATATCTGATCGTAACTAATTGAATTTCAAATCCCCTGTGGGTTTTCTCCCGTATGCCGCACCGAGCACCGGAGCTTTTGAACGGAATAGCCCGTAGGGGCGATGCAGGGATGCATCGCGTTGCCGAAGGGGCAGGAAGCCTCTTTCGGCAACCCCGTTCAAAAGCGAGGAGCGCAGGATCAAAGCGGCATCCGGGTGGCTTTTTCTTTGGATACTTTCTTTTGGACAAGCACAAATTCGCCTGGAGCGAATTTGAACAGCCGATAGGCTGGCCCGAAGGGCGAAAACCAGGGATGGTTTTCGTAGCGAAAGTATCTCGGCTGTCGGGCCGAGACCCGATATTAAAACCAGCCGTCGCGCCAGCGACACATCACAATTAGCTCTTCGACCAACTCAGTGTGAACAGCCCAGTTGTAAGCCAGTCAGCCCAAAAAAGTTAGGAAGACCGAAGCTGACTATGCTTCACCCCATACCCAAAATAAATCATAAACCCAATCACCAGCCAAACGAACAACCTGATCCAGGTATCCACCGGCAATCCCGCCATCAAACTCAAACACACCAAAATCCCGCCAATCGGCACGTAAGGCACGGCTGGGCATTTGAAGTGGCGTTCCATTTTCGGATGGCTGTTACGTAAAATCCAGACGCCGCCGCACACCAACACGAACGCGAACAAAGTGCCGATACTGACCAGCTCGCCAAGCTTCTCGATAGGCATGAAACCGGCGAGTAAGGAGACCGCGACGCCGACTAGGATGGTCGATAAATGCGGTGTTTGATATTTGGGATGCACCTGCGCGAATAGCGGCGGTAACAATTGATCCTTGGCCATTGAGAAGAAAATCCGGCTCTGCCCCATCAGCAGCACCAACATCACCGAAGTCAAACCGGCGATGGCGGCTATTTTAATGATCGGTGACAGCCAGCCCATGCCGACATGATCGACCGCCAGCGCAATGGGTGCTGGGACGTTGAGTTCGGTGTAGGAAATGATGCCGGTCAACACGCCAGCAACCAGAATGTACAGCAAGGTGCAGACCGCCAACGAACCTATGATGCCGATGGGTACGTCGCGCTGCGGGTTGATGGCTTCCTGGGCGGCGGTGGAAACGGCGTCGAAGCCGATGTACGCAAAGAAAATTACCCCGGCCCCGGTCAATACGCCACCGAAGCCGAAAGGCATGAAGTTGGACCAATTTTCTCCTGTTTCTATGTGTTGGGAGCCGGCGACGATGAATACGATGATCACCGACAGTTTGATTAACACCATGACGAAATTGAAGATCGCCGATTGGCGGATGCCGATTACCAGCAGGCCGGTCAGCAATAAAATGATTGCTACCGCCGGTAGATTGATGAAGCCGGCCGCGGGGTTGGCTAAATAAGCAGTGGTGAGATAGGTGGGTAAATGCACGCCAAAGTTTTCCAGAAAACTGGTGAGGTAGCCGGCCCAGCCTATTGCCACCGTGCTGCTGGCCAGGGCGTATTCCAGGATTAAATCCCAGCCTATGATCCAGGCCATTAATTCGCCCATCGTCGCGTAAGCGTAACTGTAGGCACTGCCGGAAACCGGAATCATCGCCGCCAGTTCGCTGTAACACATGGCTGCCAGGCCGCAGGCGATGCCGGCCAAAATGAACGACACTACGATGGCCGGGCCGGCGTATTTGGCTGCGGCAATTCCGGTCAAAACGAAGATGCCGGCGCCGATGACCGCGCCTATGCCCAGGATGGTCAAGTCCTTGGCGGTGAGGGTTTGTTTTAAGCCGTGCTGGACATCGGTCAAAGCTTCGACGGATTTACGTTGCAGTAATTGCTTGGGGATTTGCATGAAGTGGTCTCGATTATTTGGAAGAGGTGGGCTTGACGGAATCGGGCAGGTTTTGGGCGCCGTCGAAGCGGGTGCCGGTCGTCACGGCCTCGGTAAAAATCGCGTCGTGCAGTTTGGCTTGCGAGAAATTGGCGTTGGTCAGATTGGCGCCGGTCAGGTTGGCGCCGTCCATCTCGGCGGAATACAGATCGGCGTTTTGTAAATTGGCGTTATTTAGTTTGGCGTGTTTTAACATGGCCCGGCCAAGCTGGGCGTTGCTAAGATTGGCACCGGTCAAATTGGCGCCTTTCAAGCTGGCGCGCATCAAGCCCATCGATTGATTCTTCATGTCCGCCGCCCATTGCACATTGCTGAGATTGGCGTGGCTTAAATTCGCGCCGTCCATGATCGCCACCACCCGGCTGCCGCTCATATCGGCGTTGCTGAGGTCGGCGTGCATTAGGCTGACGCCGAAGATACTAGTGTTGGATAGGTTGGCAGCGCTTAGCTTGATATTGGTCATCACCGTCAAATCCAGCGTGAGGCCTTGCAGATTGCTTTTATTCAGATTGGAGCGTCGCAGGTCGGCACCCCATAAGTCGGCATTGCGAAAATCCAGATTCGACAAGTCCAGGTCGGTTAGATCCTTACGGCGCAGGTCGGCGGGGTGTTGCTTGTCGGCCTTGGCAAGCATTTGCTCGACTTGGGCGCGGGTGAGATCGGCGGCATGGGCTATGCTTTGACTCGCCAGAAATAGCGCTAGAAATGTTTTGATCGATAAGTTTGTCATTAAAACCTCCGCAATATTGTCATTGTTGATTCGGATAATCCGCTTGGCAGGACCATATTGTCGTTGATAGTAACAGGGTCACAGACAGACTCAACGAGAAAAATGCTGCCCGGATTGTACTTGGATTTTTCTGGGGATTAAGCGGGACGCGGCTAAGGGAGGTTGTGGGTGGCCGCGCGGCCCCAGTTAAACGTAGCTTGCTGAATTGCTGTTACATTACAATGCCTTCGATGAGCCAGATATTTTCGATTTTTTCAGCGTTGCACCAATCACTCTAAAAGAAACATAACATGACAGAAACTTCGCTAGCCGCGCTTATCGTTGATTTGGATGGCACGCTGACGCCCACCGACACCTTAGTCGAATCGGTATTACAGGTCTGTAAACGGCAGCCGCACGCTATATTCAAATTGCCGTTTTGGTTAGCGAAGGGCCGAGCGGCGTTTAAAGCGCGCGTGGCGCAAGCAGCGGCCGTTGATGTCGAGAGTTTGCCTTATCGGACTGATTTGCTGGAGTATTTGCGCGCGGAAAAACGCAAAGGTAGACAGTTGGTGTTGGCTACCGCTGCGCATACCAATATTGCCGATGCGGTTGCCAAGCATCTGGATTTGTTCGATAAAGTGTTAGGCAGCGACGAAAGCCGAAATTTAAAAGGTGTCAACAAGCTGGAGGCCATCCGCGAGGCGGTGGGGCCGAATTTTGTCTATGCGGGTGACAGCAAGGCCGATTTGCCGATTTGGCGAGCCGCGCAAGCCGCAATCCTGGTTAATACTTCAAAGCCGGTCGCGAAATTCGTGCGGGAACATACACCGATAGAACAGGAATTTACCGCCAACCTGAATCAAATCCGGTTGTGGTTGCGCGCGCTGCGGGTGCACCAATGGCTGAAAAATTTGTTGATATTCGTGCCGCTGCTAACGGCTTTTTCGTTTGATGATTTGGATAAGTTGGGTACCGTTGTAGTGGGCTTCTTCGGGTTTTCCTTGGCCGCGTCCGCCACGTATATGGGTAACGATTTGTGGGACCTGGACAGCGACCGTAATCATCCGCGTAAGAAATTTAGGCCGTTTGCCAGCGCTGAATTGCCCATTCTGAAAGGTCTGGCAGCCGCTTGCGGGCTATTGCTGACCGGCCTGATGTTAGCGCTCGCCGTGTCGCAGGCCTTTTTGGGCATGTTGCTGTTGTATTTATTCGTCACCACTACGTATACATGGCTATTGAAATCCTATGTATTGATCGATGTAATGGTGCTATCTCTGCTGTATACGCTCAGGATTATTGCCGGTTCCGTGGCCGCGTCGGTAGCGACCAGTTCCTGGCTGTTGGCTTTTTCGGTGTTTATCTTTTTCAGTCTGGCTTTAGTCAAGCGTTGTTCCGAACTGGTCGCTTTGCAACAAAAAGGCCGGGAAACCACACACGGCCGCGATTATCGGGCGGTGGATCTGGTAGTGCTTTGGCCCTTGGGTGTCAGTTCCGCGTTGTGCGCGGTGGTGGTGTTTGGTTTATTTATTACCTCGGCGGAGACTCAGATACGTTACCTAAATCCGCAGCTGTTATGGTTTGTGGCGATAGGCCTGATTTATTGGTTAGCACGCCTGTGGATTAAAACCGCTCGCGGGGAAATGCACGATGACCCGCTGGTGTTTGCGGTTCGCGACTTCGGTAGTCGGATCACAGTGCTCTTGATGCTGTTCGCCACATTAGCCGCTCATTTTTCACATTGGGAATAAGCCATGCAAATTCTACTGATCGCTATTTTTAGCATCGTCCTGTCTGTCGCCGCGCAGTTTATGTTGAAACTTGGCATGTCCAGTGTGGATGTCAAGCAGGCGATGGCCGGGCCGCTGACACCACGCCTGCCTTGGATCGTATTTACCAACAAATTTGTGTTTGCCGGGTTTACCTTATACGGTGTCGGCGCCATAGTTTGGTTGAAGGTTTTGGCATCCTGGGATGTCAGTAAAGCCTATCCCTTGGTAGGACTGGGTTTCGCATTAACCGTGCTGATCGGCATGCTGCTCGGCGAGACTGTCACTGCTTTCCGCGTCTTGGGCATTTTGCTGATTTGCGAGGGCGTTTGGCTGGTAGCCAATTCCTGACCCTGTTACGAGATAACTAATAAGTATGACTTGGCAATTCAGAGCTCTTTTACATCAATTATGCATTCTGTCAGCGATGTCGCTCATGCTGATGGTGCATATGCACTACCGGTCGCCGAGTTTTCCGTTTACGCCTGACAGCGCCAGCTATATCGAACAAGCCAGAAATTTTCTCAATTCAGGCAGCTTGCTGATTACTCCGTATGGCTTGGCGCCGGGAGATCAGGATCAGGTCGAGAATCGTTTGTTTCCCGTGGGTTTTGCTGTCGTTCTGGCGGCCGTTTCCAGTTTCGGTATCGATGCGAAAGATGCCGCGATAGGTTTGGCGCATTTTTCTGCCATTACATTGCCGTGGTTATTATTTTTCAGTTTTCGGCAGAGCCTTGGACCACTTTATGCTTTGCTGCTGGCCGGATTAGCAGCGTTATCACCCGGTGTGCTCAAGCATTCGCTGATGGGGCTGACCGATGTATTCGGTTTATGGTTAGCGGTGGCTGTTATTGGGTTGACGCTTAACTCGCGGTCCATCGTCGGCTTTATCTTCGCTGGTTTGCTTGCCGGTATGGCTTACGCAATCAGAAATGCGCATTTAGCGCTGCTGGCTAGCGTTATTTGTTATTTTTGCTACTGCTGGTTAAGCAGTGCCGCTGGGGAACGGCGCGTTGTTTTGCTGCGCGCTGTTGCGGCGATGTTTGGCATGGCCGTGGTCGTAGCGCCGCTGCTGCTCAGAAATATAGTGATGTTTGGGTCGCTGAATCCCTATGTGATGGGGCCAAGCACGATAGGTTTTGTCGAGAATTTACGCACCTATATCGAGGCTTTGCTAAAGGATGCAACGGCTTGTAGCGAATGTGCCCGGTATGTGGCTTGGTCGCTGCCTGGTTTACTGGGATTCGGGGTTTTGATTATTGCCTCTGCCTACGCGGCTTATAAATACCGTTGCTCCAATCTACCGACTTTCGGTAAAAAAACCTTGGCTATTTCAACTATTTATCTGGTCATGGGGTCCTGTGTGGTCGTTGCTGCCCGTACCCGCTATCAATGGGGCGAGGTGATTAATCTTCGCCACACCCTGCAATATTCGCCTTTTTTATGGGCTGGAATGTTTGCGCTGTTGGCTGATCATGGCAGGCAGCCCGCTATTATTGCCTGGAAGCAGGCCAAATTGGCGATTTCTGTTTGCTTGGTGTTTTTCCATGCTAGCTATGCGGTCAATTCGGAGAGTTTCCGCAACAGCGATAACGACTACCCGAAATTGGCGCAGGCATTTTCAATTGGAAAAGCCTATTTGTGCGGCAATCAGGCAGATACTTACTTGGTATCGAACTGGGCGCATGTGTTTCGGATAGAGTGCGGCGCACGAGTCCGCCAGATTGAAGCCATTGCCGCAGGGACAAAGGGTGGTGAAATGCGAGCGTTCATGTCCGCAGGTGATGGGTATATGTCAGTGCTCGAAGCTGTCAGTGACATAAAACAGCAAGCCGGCAGCAGACCAATTCGCGTCGGTTTATTTCCGGGCCGATTCGGTGTGGAATCTGAAAATTTGCCTTTGTCAGCCGTTGATGAACGGCAAATAGTGGCAAATGGCTGGCATATTATTAAAAACGATCAACAGGGCCTGATTCTGGAATATCCAAAAGTCGGCTCAGAGCAAATGAATTTGCAATGACTCGTTATCGCAAAAATGTGTTTAAGACCGCGCTGGATTTTGACAACAAGCAGTTGAATCTGTGTGTGGCCAAAATTAACGCGCAACAGGCCTTGCTGACCATTGTCAGGACGGCGTTACCGGCTGAGATTGCTCCGCATGCTCAACATTGCGTAGCGTCAGGTGCGCAGATGCTGTTGTACTGCGATTCGGCCAGCTGGGCATCGCAAATTCGGTTTTTCAATCGAGCGATTTTAGACAAATTGCATGATGCGGGGCATCCCTATATTGTCCGCTTGCAAGTACGGATTGTGCCGCCGACAGGCGAGCCGATTCGGCCAAAACGCACGCCGCGCTTGCCGTCAGCGGAAAATGTCGGTTTGATCGCACAGCAGATTAAGCAGGCGGACCAACAGGATGTTTTGGCGGCGGCTTTGGCGCGTTTGGGTGCTACGTTGGCGAAACGCTTGCGGGAAGATTAGTAGGTTTTGGCAGGATTGTGGCCGATCAAGTTGACCGGCCACGGCACAGCTTAATGTCTGTGTGATGCGGGATTAGCCTGTCGCGCGTGCCGATGTTTGCGCGGAATGCATAAAGGAAATCGGTGCGTCCTCGGCATTTTCGAAAGTCACCATTTCCCAGGCGTCTTTGTCGTTCATCAGGCTCAGCAGCAACTTGTTGTTCAGCGCGTGGCCGGATTTAAAACCCTGGTATTCGCCAATCAGACTGTAACCCAGCAAATACAAGTCGCCGATGGCGTCGAGAATTTTGTGTTTCACAAATTCGTCCGCGTAACGCAGGCCGTCTTCGTTCAACACTTTATCGTCGTCCACCACGATGGCGTTATCCAGACTGCCGCCCAGCGCCAGATTATTCTCGCGTAAAAACTCGATGTCCTTCATAAAGCCGAAAGTACGGGCCCGGCTGACTTCTTTTACAAAAGTCGTCGAAGAGAAATCCATCACCGCTGTTTTCAAATGCTCGGAAAACGCCGGATGTTCGAAATCGATGGTAAAGGTAACTTTAAAACCCTCGAACGGTTCGAACGCGGCCCATTTATCGCCGTCTTCCACGCGGATTGCGCGCTTGATACGAATATATTGTTTGGGGACGTCCTGTTCGACCACGCCGGCCGATTGCAACAGAAACACAAACGGACCGGCGCTGCCGTCCATGATAGGCACTTCGGCGGCGCTGACATCGACAATCGCATTGTCTATGCCCAAACCGGCCAAAGCTGACAGCAAATGTTCGACGGTGGACACCTTAACGCCGTCGCGGACCAAAGTCGTGGACAGCTTGGTTTCGCCGACATTTTCAGGGCGCGCGGCTATCATCACCGGAGTTTCCAAATCCACGCGGCGAAAACGGATGCCGGTATCGGGCTCGGAGGGGTGCAGGGTCAGATACACTTTATCGCCGGTATGCAAACCAACGCCGGTGGCTCTGATGGTGTTTTTTAAAGTACGCTGTTTAATCATGAAATGCCGACAAATAGGTAAAACAAAGCCGGGGAGTCTATCACAGATTATGCGATAGCTCCCCCCGAACTTGGTTGTGCAGCCTCATAAGGACTCGTGGCAAGCGGACCTTAGTCTGCTTGACGTCTCAAGAAAGCCGGTACATCCAAGTAATCCAAATCGACGTCGTTTCTAGGTTGCGCGCCGAAGCGGGATTCCCGAGTCGATTCCTGTTTTTGCTGGCGGACGATGGTCGGTTTGTCCAATTGATCGTAATTGATCTCGCCGGCCGCGACTTTTTTCACCAGACTGATAGGCGAAGCCGCTTGCTTGGCTTTTTCACCCATACCGGTGGCGACGACGGTGACTTTAATTTCCTGCCCCATCGCTGGATTAACTGCCATACCGATTTTCATGTCGGCGTCTTCGGAAGCGAAGGCGTGCATGATGCTGCCGATTTCGTCGAACTCGTTCAAGCCCAAGTCGCCGTTGGAGGTGACGTTCACCAAAATGCCGCGCGCGCCTTGCAGATTGTTGTCGTCCAACAATGGGCAGGCAATGGCTTTTTCCGCCGCTAAACGGGCGCGATTTTCGCCGCTGGCGACGCCGGTGCCCATGATGGCGCTGCCCATATTGGACATCACGGTTTTCACGTCGGCAAAGTCGACGTTCATCAAGCCAGGGTGAGTAATCAGCTCGGTGATACCTTGTACCGCGTCGCGCAACACGTCGTTAGCGGCGCGGAATGCTTCTACCAGCGATTTATTGTTGCCCAAAGTCGGCAGCAGTTTTTGGTTAGGAATGATGATCAAGGAATCGACCAGTTTTTCCAGTTCGCGTAAACCGGCATCGGCCACGCCTTTTTTCTTGGAACCTTCAAAATCAAAAGGTTTGGATACGACAGCGACTGTCAACACGCCCAGCTCTTTCGCCACTTCGGCAAATACCGCGATGGCACCGGTACCGGTACCGCCGCCCATACCAGCGGTCAGAAACACCATGTCGGCGCCGGCAATGACTTCGCGGATGCGGTCGCGATTTTCTTCAGCCGCCGCTCTACCGACTTCAGGGCGAGTGCCCGCTCCCAGGCCTTTGGTGAGTTCAACACCCAATTGCACGATGGACTCTACATTCATTTCCCGCAGGGCTTGGGCATCGGTGTTGGCGCAGATAAACTGCACGCCGTCGATACCGTCTTCCACCATGTGGTTAACCGCGTTGCCGCCACCGCCACCCACGCCGATGACTTTGATAACCGCGGTGCCGCTACTATCCAATAATTCATATTTCATTTTCACACCCTCCAGACAAAAAATTAAAAATTTCCTTGAAACCAGCTTTTGATTTTTGACAACAGATCCGCGCCATCATCGTTCATGCCTAACGCCCGGCCGTGATGATCCTTGCCGTACAGCAACAAACCCACCGCGGTCGAATAAATCGGGTTTTCCGCTACATCGGTCAATCCGGATACATGCAGCGGTACCCCCATGCGAACCGGCATATGGAAGATTTCCTCCGCCAATTCGACCAATCCCCTCACTTGCGAACTGCCACCGGTAATCACCATGCCGGCGGCAATTAAATCTTCATAACCACTTCTTCTTAACTCTGCTTGCACCAACAACATCAATTCTTCATAACGCGGCTCGACGATTTCCGCCAGATTCTGCGCGGAAATTTTGCGCGGCTCGCGGTCGCCGATGCTGGGCACCGCGATGGTTTGTTGCGGATCGGCCAATTGCGTCAACGCGCAAGCGTATTGGCGTTTGATCTCCTCCGCGTTTTTGGTCGGTGTGCGCAGCGCCACAGCGATGTCGTTGGTCACCTGATCGCCGGCGATGGGAATCACCGCCGTGTGCTTGATCGCGCCTTCCGAGAAAATCGCAATATCGGTCGTGCCGCCGCCGATGTCGATCAGGCAGACGCCCAGATCTTTTTCATCGTCAGTCAATACCGCCGCGCAGGAGGCCAGTTGCTCCAACACGATGTCGTCCACATCCAGCCCGCATTTACGGATACATTTGACGATGTTCTGTTCGGCACTGACGCTGCTGGTGACCATGTGCACCTTGGCTTCCAAACGAATGCCGGACATGCCGATGGGCTCCTTGATGCCTTCCTGCTGGTCGATCACAAACTCCTGCGGCAGGATGTGCAGGATTTTCTGATCGGCCGGAATCGCCACTGCCCGCGCCGAATCGATCACTCTATCGATGTCGTGCTGGGTCACTTCCTTTTCCTTGATGGCGACGATGCCGTGCGAATTCAGGCTTTTGATATGGCTGCCGGCAATCCCGGCAAATACCGATTTGATCTGGCAGCCCGCCATCAATTCGGCTTCTTCTATCGCCCGCTGGATGGAGTGCACGGTCGATTCCAGATTGACCACGATGCCTTTTTTCAAGCCCTTGGACGGTGCGGTGCCGATGCCAATCACTTCGATTTCGTCGCCACCGCGGTATTCACCAACGATAGCAGCCACTTTCGACGTGCCTATATCCAGCCCCACTAATAAATTTCGATCTGTCTTTTTGGCCATTGTTTATGCTCAGTAAGCGTTTAAATCAGGTTTTTATTTTTTTCCACGATTGCTTTCCAATCGATGTTGGTGACTTCCGGTTTCCAGGTCACTGCAAAGCCGTTCGGGTACCGGGTATCCACGCTGGCTATTTGCGCCAGCTGTTCCTCGCCCAATAAATCCATGGTTTTTAAAAAGCGTTGCATATTTTCCAGCGGTGCTTTTCTACCCAATTGCATTTCCATGCCGCTGGCTAACTTAATCCGCCAGGCTCGCCGTTCGTTGACATGAAATTCCGCGAGCTGCATCGATTTATCCTTCAGCACGATGTAGACGCCTTTCATGATCTCCAGCAGCTTCTTTTCCTGGCCGTCCGGGCCGGTAATCAGCGGCAAATTTTTAAATTCGTCGATATTGTCCGGCACCAATAAATCGCCTTGTTTGTTCAGCAGCGCCGATTTGCCCCAGCGTACCACCGGCTTTTGCTCGGTGATTTTGATATGCACCGCATCCGGCCACACCCGCTTCACATCGACCTTATCCACCAATGGCAGCGCTTTGATCGCTTGATGAATCGCGTTCATGTCGGCCTGGTAATAGCCCTGTTTCATTTGCGGCGCCAATACTTCTTTCAGCCTATCCTTGCTGGTGTATTGGAACGCGCCTTCAATCTTGACGTAGCGGATCGGCTTGCTGCTCAGTGCGCTGACACCGAATTGCTGCCAAGTCCACCAGCCGCCGCCGATCAACAGCGCGGTCATTAAAATCACACTAAACCGGCTCACCTGTACCCGCCATGCTGGTTTCCAAAATCCGCCAGACCAATTCCTCGAAACTGATGCCCACCGCTTTTGCAGCCATCGGCACCAAACTGTGGTCGGTCATGCCGGGTACGGTATTCACTTCGATCAGTTGCGATTGGCCATTGCTGTCGATAAACACATCCACCCGCGCCCAGCCTTTTACGTTCAAGGCCTGGCAGGCTTGTACCGCCAAGGCTTGCAATTGTTGTTCGCGCTCCGCGCTCAAGCCGCAGGGGCAATGGTATTTCGTGGTATTGGCCCGGTACTTGGCGTCGAAATCGTAAAAGGTATTCGGCGTTTCCAAACGGATGGCTGGCAGCGCTTCACCGTCCAGCACACCGACGGTGTATTCCTGGCCCTGTACCCATTGCTCGGCATACACGTCGCAACGAAATTGGCTGGCGAGCTCCAAAGCGGCCGCCAGTTCATCGCGGTTAGTGGCTTTGCTCATGCCGATGCTGGAGCCTTCCTGCGCAGGTTTGACGATCACCGGAAAACCCAGTTTGGCGATGCAGGCGTCAATATCGGTTTCGCTTTTCAGCACAAACCAGAGCGGGGTGCTCAAACCCAAACCTTGCCAGCACAGCTTGGTGCGTAATTTGTCCATGCTCAATGCTGACGCCATGACGCCGGAACCGGTGTAGGGCAAGCCCATGACTTGCAATACTGCTTGCAACACACCGTCTTCGCCGCCGCGGCCGTGGATGACGTTGAACACTCTGTCGGCTTTAACACTCGCCAAGGCATCAATGGGGCTGGCGGTCACGTCTATCGCGACGGCGTCGATGCCTTGTGCTTTCAAGGCTTGATACACCGCATTGCCGCTGTTCAAGGATATTTCGCGCTCGGCAGCGGAGCCGCCCAACAGCACGGCGACTTTGCCGAAATCGGCGGCATTTTTGATGCGTAATGGCTTCATGCTTTTTCACCTACCCGGCAGACTTCAGTTTGCAGACTGATGCCGAATTGCGTTTGTACTTGGGTTTGAATATGTTCGATCAAGGCTTCTATGTCTTCCGAGCTGGCGTTGCCGCGATTTTCGATAAAATTGGCGTGCTTTTCCGACACCACCGCGCCGCCGATGGCAAAGCCTTTCAGGCCGCAGGCTTCGATCAAACGCGCCGCGTAATCGCCGGGCGGATTCTTGAATACCGAGCCGCAAGTCGGCTTATTGGTCGGTTGCGAGGCGTTACGTTTTTCCAATAGCGCTTTGATGTGTTGTTGGCTGGCTTCGCTGTTGCCCTTGCTCAATTTCAACTGGGTTGACAAAAACCATTCGTCGGCCAGACCTTTGACTGAACGGTAGGCCACTTCAAATTCGTGATGGTCGCGCAGGATGACTTCACCGCGCGGATTGATCATTTCCACCCGTTCCACAATGCTCCAGGTCTCGCCGCCAAACGCGCCGGCATTCATTTTCAGTGCGCCGCCCATCGTGCCGGGGATGCCGGCCAGAAATTCGGCGCCGGTCAGGCCTAAGTCCGCGCAAAAACGGGCGACATGGGCGCAAGGTACGCCGGCTTCCACGTAAACCCGTTCGGAATCGGCCAGATACATTTCTTTCAGTCGGCCGCGGGTGTTGATCACCGTGCCGCGAATACCACCGTCGCGTACCAATAAATTGCTACCCAAACCCATCCAGTACAGCGGTTCGCCGGCCGGCAGGCTGGCGATAAATTCGATCAGATCGGCCTTGTTTTCCGGGATGTACAGGTGCTGGGCCGGACCGCCGACCCGCCAGCTGGTGTATTTCGCCAGTGGCTCGTTATTTAATAAAGTGCCTCTAGCCACCATCACTTTAGGGCCTCGGCCAATTGTTGCGGCAATTCGGCAGCGATCTGGCCGACGTTGCCGGCGCCCATGGTCAATACCACGTCGTCTTTTTCGACGATGCCGGCCAGGATGGTCGCCAAGTCTTCACGGTTTTGCACGAATACCGGGTCAACCTGGCCGCGCACGCGAATTGAGCGGCTCAAGGCTTTGCCATCAGCACCGGTAATCGGCGCTTCGCCGGCCGAATACACGTCCAGCAAAATCAGTACATCGACGCTGGACAATACTTCCACGAAATCTTCGAATAAGTCGCGGGTGCGGGTGTAGCGGTGCGGTTGAAACACGACGACTTTACGGCGGCTCGGCCAGGCTTGGCGCAAGGCTTCCAGCGTGGCCGCCAGTTCGCGCGGATGGTGGCCATAATCGTCAACCAAGGTCAGCTTGCCGCCTTGGAAATCCACATCGCCGTTGATTTGAAAACGTCTACCTACGCCTTTGAATTCCGCCAGACTCTTTACAATAGCCGAATCGTCCACACCCAGGGCGGTGGCGATAGTCGTGGCCGCCAAGGCGTTCAGCATGTTGTGCCAGCCGGGTAGGTTCAGCGTGACTTGCAAGGGCGGTAAATCACCCCAGCGCAACACCGTGAAATGAGTGCGTAAGCCGTCCTGGCGAATATCCACAGCGCGTACGTCGGCGTAACTACTGACGCCGTAGGTCTTCACCGGCTTGGATACATTAGGCAGCACGTCGCAGACGCCCGGATCGTCTATGCACATCACCGCCAAACCGTAGAATGGCAATTGATGCAGGAATTTCAGGAAAGTGTCCTTGAGTTTGCTGTAGCTGCCGCCATAGGTCTCCATATGGTCTTGGTCGATGTTGGTGACAATGGCCATCATTGGCTGCAGGAACAAGAACGACGCATCGCTTTCGTCGGCTTCGGCGACCAAATATTTACCCAAACCCAATTTGGCGTTGGCGCCGGCGCTATTCAAACGGCCGCCGATTACGAAGGTGGGATCCAAGCCGCCCTCGGCCAACATCATCGTGGTCAGGCTGGTAGTGGTGGTTTTGCCGTGCGTGCCGGCAACCGCGATGCCGAATCTGAAGCGCATCAATTCCGCCAGCATTTCCGCGCGCGGAATTACCGGAATACGGTTTTCGTAGGCGGTGACGATTTCCGGGTTGGTTCTATCGACGGCGGTGGAGGTGACGACGACATCGACATCGGTCACATTATCGGCATGGTGACCAAAATAGACTTTCACCCCCATCGCTTGCAGGCGGTCGGTAACCGCCGAGCCTTTAATATCGGAGCCGGATACGGTATAGCCTAGGTTGGATAGTACTTCGGCGATGCCACTCATGCCGGTGCCGCCGATGCCGACAAAATGGATTTTGTCGATGTCGCCCAGTGCCTGGTTTTCGATGTTGGGGCGGTTCATATAGCAGCCTCCGCAACGCAAATATCTGCTACGGTCTGAGTCGCGGCGAGTCTGGCCCTGGCTTTGGCGGCCCGGCTCATGGAAGTTAATGATGTCATGGCTTGTTCTAAGGTTTTACGCAGATTTTCCGCGTTTAATTCGGGTTGCGGCAGCAAGATGGCTGCACCGGCTTCGCTTAAATATTTGGCATTGGCGGTTTGATGATCGTCGATGGCGTGCAGCAAGGGCACGAAAATCGCCGGCAAACCGCAGGCCGCTACTTCGCTTACCGTCATCGCACCAGCTCGGCAAATAATCAAATCAGCCCATTGATAGGCGCCGGCCATATCCTCGATAAAGGCCAAAGCTTCGGCATTCAGGCCTAAACCAAGGTAGCGCTCGGCTACTTCAGCTTGCATCGCGCTGCCGGTCTGGTGCTTTACCTCCAGATTGCTCAATCCGGCCAATGCTTCTGGCACCGTGTCGTTCAGGACTTTGGCGCCTTGGCTACCGCCCAGGATCAAAACCCTTAAATTGCGTCCGGCTTGCGGATGCCATTCGGATTTTTCCGGCAGGTTAATGAACGCATCCCTTAAAGGATTGCCGGTGCAGACGGCGTGTGCCGATTGGGCGAAGCTGTCCGGAAACGCTTCCAATACTTTGCGGGCAGCGAGCTTTACCAACAAGCGGTTGGTGGTGCCAGGGACCCTGTTTTGTTCGTGTATCACCAGCGGGATGCCCAGCCATTTCGCCATCAGGCCACCCGGACCGGCCACAAAGCCGCCCATGCCCAATACCACATTCGGTTGACGCTGTTTCAGTATGCGCCTGGCCTGCAGACAGGCTTGAATCAATTTAAAACCTGCGCCTAGTTTGGACAGTAAGCCTTTACCGCGCATACCGGCTACCGCCAGCCAGTCGATGTCTATATTGTTGGCGGGCACCACCCGGCTTTCCAAGCCTTTCTCGGTGCCCAGCCAGCTGACTTGCCAGCCGCGTTCGCGCATTTCCTGGGCGACCGCCAGTGCCGGAAACACGTGTCCGCCGGTGCCGCCCGCCATGATCACGATGCGGCCGCTCATGCGTGTTTCCCCTTCACATTGCTTTTATTGTGTTCGGTGACTTCGTAGTGAATCCGAAACAATACCGCCATCGCGCCGCACATCACGATCATACTGCCGCCACCGTAGCTCATCAGCGGCAAGGTCAAACCTTTGGTGGGCAGCATGCCCATGTTGACGCCCATATTCACGAAGGATTGGAAGCCAAACCAGATACCTAAGCCATAAGCCGCCAAGGCAGAAAATTTCAGACCGGCTTGCTCGGCTTGTTCGCCAATCGCAAAGGCGCGCACGACCAGGGCGGCGAATAGGCCGATGATCAGCAGCACGCCGAGCAGGCCGAGTTCTTCACCCAATACGGAGAACAAAAAGTCGGTATGCGCTTCCGGCAGGTAAAACAGTTTTTGCAGGCCGTTGCCCAAGCCAACGCCGAAAAATTCGCCGCGACCAAAAGAAATCAAAGCCTGGGTGAGCTGAAAGCCGGTATCTCTGGCATCGGCCCACGGGTCCATGAAGCTGGTGACCCGCGCCAATCGATAGGGTGATTCAATGACCAAGATCACCGCCAAACTGGCGACCAGACCCAATAAAATAATGAATTGAGAAATTCGGGCGCCGCCCAGAAACATCATGCCCATGGCAATGATCAGAATCACCACCGCCGAGCCGAAGTCGGGCTCGAGCAATAACAGTACGCAAGCCACCGAAAACAGCATCAACGGCTTGACCAAGCCGAACGCGGAGCGGCGGACGTGGTCGGCATGACGGGTGACGTAACCGGCCATATAAATCACCGAGATGAATTTCACGACCTCCGATACCTGGATCCGCAAACCCAGAATCGATAGCCAGCGGATACTGCCGTTAACCCTGATGCCTACACCGGGAATTAATACCACCAGCAGCAAGGCCAGGCCGGCGATGAACAGGGTTTGGCCCATTCTTTCCCAGCTTTGCATCGGTATGTTCAAAATGATCGCGGAAAAGCCCAAGCCAAACGCAATATGAATCAATTGCTTGAAGGGATAGTGCGAAATGTCGTCAGCCATTTTGACGCCCAAATGCAAAGAGGACGAGGTGACCAGCATAAAACCGATGCCCAGCAGGCTGAAGCACGCCAACATCAACACCGGGTCGACGTGCAGGCGGTTTTGCGCGCGGGGCTTGGGCGTCGGTTTCAACATAAGGGCAGACTCATCACGGCTTCGGCGAACTTATTGCCGCGGTCAACATAGCTGCGGTATTGATCCAGGCTGGCGCAGGCCGGTGACAGCAGCACGCTGTCGCCTTCGCTGGCCAAACTGGCGGCGATGGTGACCGCTTCTTTCATGTTGCCGGCGAAATGGACAGGCACACAGTTATTCAAAGCTTGTGCGATCAATGGTGCATCTTTGCCTATCAGGACCACGGCCTTGGTTTTTTCGGTGACGGCAGGCACTAGTTCAGTCATGTCTGCGCCTTTAGTTTCGCCGCCGGCAATTAAAACAACTTTATGCTCGTAGCCGTTTAGCGCGGCGATACACGCACCGATGTTGGTGGCTTTGGAATCGTTAACCCAATTGATGCCGCCTTTTTCCGCGACTTTTTGCATGCGGTGCGGCAGGCCTTTGAATTTTCTGAGCGCATCGCACATTTTGGTGATGCTTAGACCGGCAGCCGTGCCCAGGGCCAGCGCCGCCAACGCATTGGCGATGTTGTGGCTACCTTCCAGGCGCAATTTGCTGGCTGCCATCAAGGCTTGTTCGCCTTGCATTAAAGTATCGATTTCGCCGCGACGCAGATAAAAATCGGCTTGAGTTTGGGTGGAAAAGGTCAATGTTTGCCGGGTGGGATCGCGCATGGCCATGACCATCGGGTCGTCGGCATTCAAGATCATCACGCCGTCGCCCCGGAACACCCGTTGCTTTTCCGCCGCATAACCGGCCATGCCGTCATGGCGATCCAGATGGTCCGGACTGACGTTTAATACCGTGGCGACTTTGGCGTTTAAAGCGGTGGTGCGCTCCAATTGGAAGCTGGACAGTTCCAATACGTAAAGTTCGGCGTCTTGTTGCAGCAAATCCAGCGCCGGTGTGCCGAGATTGCCGCCGATGGCGGTTTTGACGCCAGCGGCGTTAGCCATTTCGCCCAGCATGGTGGTAACCGTGCTTTTACCGTTGGAGCCGGTGATGGCGATAACCGGTTTATCAGTGGCGCAAGCGAATAAGTCGATGTCGCTGAGTACGGTAACGCCCGCCTGTACGGCTTTTTGGATGGCTGCTTCGTGTAAAGACACGCCAGGGCTGACCAGCAAGTGAGTGGCGACATCCAGCGCGGATTGGTCGAAACCGCCGGAAAACACCGGCACGTCCGGCATTTGTTCGCGCAAATTATCGATCAGCGGCGGATTTTTTCGGCTATCGATCACGGCGAATTTAATCGGGGTCTTTTGCAAAAATTGCGCAGCCGAATAGCCGGTAGCGCCTAGACCGACGATCAATAGGCGAGCGTTATCCGGATTTAAGTTGAAATGGGTTTCCAGATTGCTGAGTAGGGCGGTGGTGTTCATGCTTATCTCAGTTTCAAAGTGGCCAGACCGATCAACACCAAGATGACCGAGATAATCCAGAAACGCACGATGATGCGTGGCTCCGGCCAGCCTTTCAATTCGTAATGATGGTGAATCGGCGCCATCAGAAACACCCGCTTTTTACGGGTTTTGAAGGAGGCAACCTGGATAATCACCGAGATGGTTTCCATCACAAAGATGCCGCCCATGATCACCAAAACGATTTCTTGTCTAACCAGCACTGCGACGATGCCCAGCGCAGCACCCAGGGCCAGTGCGCCGACGTCGCCCATGAACACCATGGCCGGATAAGTGTTGAACCACAAAAAGCCCAGGCCGGAACCGACCAGGGCCGCGCAGAACACCACCAGCTCGCCGGCTTTGGGGATGTGCGGGATAGCCAGATATTGCGAGAAATTCACGTGGCCGGACAAATAAGCAAAAATCGCCAAGGCGGCGGCGATCATCACGGTCGGCATGATGGCCAGGCCATCCAGGCCGTCAGTCAAGTTGACGGCATTGCTGGAGCCGACGATGACGAAATAGGTCAGTACGACGTAGCCCCAGCCGATGTCCACGGTGACGTTTTTGAAAAACGGCACGATGAATTGGGTTTCCGCCGCTACTTGAGCGGTGTTGTACAAATACAAGGCGGCGCTCAGTGCCACCAGCGATTGCCAGAAATATTTGGCGCGGGCGGATAGGCCGTCGCTATTGCCGAGCAGGACTTTTTTATAGTCGTCGATAAAGCCGATTACGCCGTGGGCCAGTGTCACCAGCAACACCACCCAGACATAACGATTGCTCAAATCCGCGCAGAGCAGGGTGCTGATCGCTACGGCGAACAAAATCATCGCACCGCCCATGGTTGGTGTGCCGGACTTGGAGAAATGGCTTTGCGGGCCGTCGTCGCGCACGCTTTGGCCGATTTTTTTGCGAGTCAATTTTTCGATCATGGCCGGGCCGACCATCAGGGAAATAATGAGCGCGGTCAGCACGCCCAAGATGGCGCGAAAGGTCAGGTAATGTAGCACCCTGAAGCCGCTGTCGATATTGCTTAAATAATCCGCGAGTAAAAGTAACATTAGGCTGCTCTGAAATTGTTGACCATCGCCGCCACCACGTTTTCCATTTTCTGGGCGCGCGAGCCTTTAACCAATAGGGTTTCCTTACCTGTGATGGCTGTTGTCAGTGTGTCTATTAATTGTTCCTGATCGTCGAAAAACTGGCCGCCGTCGCCAAAGGCTTCAACGGCATGTTTTGCCAGGGCGCCGGTCGCGAACAAACGCTTCACTGATTTTGCTTTGATTAATTCGCCCATTTCCCGGTGTATCGCCGGGCTGTCCGGGCCGAGTTCGCCGAAAGCGCCCAGGGCCACCCACGCTTCGCGGCCGCAATCGGTCAGCACGTCCAACGCGGCTTTCAAGGAGTTGGGGTTAGCGTTATAGGTATCGTCGATGACGATATTGCCCTTACGGCCTGTTAAGGGTTGCATGCGGCCGGTGACGGGCTGGAGTTGTTCCAGGCCTTGTTTAATGTCTGTCAGGCTAATGCCGAATTGCAGTGCAACTGCCGCTGCGGCCAAAGCGTTTTTCACATTGTGAGCGCCGGCCAGATGCAAGCGGATTGGTAAGGTGTCGGTCGCCGTTTTTAATTCGAAATAGGTGTTAAAGCCTTGTGCGTCCAAAGCTGTGGCAATATTTAACGCCGTGACGTCGGCTGCGGGGTGCAAGCCGAAGGATACGCTGCGATGGTTGCCGGCCATGGTCAGCAAGAAATCGTAAAAAGCGTCATCGCGATTTAATACCGCCACGCCGCCCTCACCGAGGCTTTTGACGATTTCGCTTTTGGTTTTAGCCACGCCTTCGATGCTGCCGAAACCTTCGATATGGGCGGCGCCAATATTGGTGATGACGCTGACATCGGCTTGCGCATAGCGGCTGGTATAGGCAATTTCACCGGGATGATTGGCGCCCATTTCAATGACAGCGTAGCGATGAGAGTCATCCAGTTTGAGCAGTGTCAGCGGCACGCCGATGTCGTTGTTGAGATTGCCTTGGGTCGATAGGGTGTGGCCTTGGGTGGCGAAAATCGCCGCAATCATTTCCTTGACGGTGGTTTTGCCGTTGCTGCCGGTGACGCCGGCTACTTTGACCGACAAGGTTTTGCGCCAGTATCCGGCCAGTTCCGCCAGTGCCAGATGGGTGTCTGCGACGATGATTTGCGCTAAAGCGGATGGCGCGGCTCGCTCGAGTAACAGCGCTGCCGCACCGGCTTGCTCGGCTTTATCGATAAAGCTGTGGCCGTCGAAGTTTTTGCCGTTTATTGCAATGTACAGCGCGCCGGCTTGTAAGGTGCGGGTATCGATACCGGTGGCGCGAATTTCTCTGTCTTCGCCGATTAGCTTGCCGTTGACGGCTTGGGCTATTTCGCTGAGTTGCAGCTTCATGGTTTGCTCCACGCCGCCAGTGCTTGCTTGACGATAGCGCTATCGCTGAACGGCTGCTTTACGCTGCCGATTTCTTGGTAGTCCTCGTGGCCCTTGCCGGCTATCACCACGCAATCGTCTGGGTCTGCTTGTCGTATCACTGTGTTTATGGCCGTGGTTCTATCGTTAATGACCGTTATTTTTTGGCTTTGGCAGCCGCTCAAAATGTCTTTAATAATCGCTGCCGATGCTTCGCTGCGCGGATTGTCGTCGGTGACGATGACTTGGTCCGCCCAGGTTTCGGCAATTTTGCCCATCTGCGGACGCTTGCCCTTGTCCCGGTCGCCGCCGCAGCCGAATACGACTCTCAGTCGGTTCGCGCCTTTGGCGGCTTTCAGCACTTTCTCCAGCGCGTCCGGGCTATGCGCATAATCCACAAATATCGTGGGTTTGCCGTTGCCGCCGAATTTTTCCATGCGGCCGGCAATGGCGTTTAATTTGGCCAGTTGCGCGACGGCGGCGTCGAATTCGCTGCCGGTCGCCAGCAGCACACAAAGCACGGCTAGCACGTTATCCAGGTTAAAGCCGCCAACCAGCGTTGTCGTTGCCCGGCGTCTTTGCTCTCGCCATATCACATCGAATTCGATGCCGGCGGCGCTATGTTTTACTTGCTCGGCACTTACGGCTTCCTTAGCAGTGCCGCGTTGGCCGGTCGCGCTATAGGTCCAGCTTTGCACGGCGTCCGGCAGGCTTTGCAATACCTCGGCGCTGCTGGCGTCGTCCAGGTTGACCGCGGCAAACTGCAGGCCAGGCGTTTTAAACAAGGCCAGTTTGGCTTGCAGGTATTCCGCCATGCTGCCGTGATAATCCAGGTGGTCCCGGCTCAAATTGGTAAATACCGCGCCTTTGAAGCTAACCCCGTTAACCCGGCCTTGGTGTAAGCCGTGTGAGGACACCTCCATGGCCGCGTTACGCTTATCCTGCTTTACAAATTCGTTCAGCATCCGCTGCACGGCCAATGCATCCGGCGTGGTGTTGGTGGTCGGCTGCAAATTGCCGACATCACCCCAACCCAGTGTGCCTATCACGCCACAAGCCGGCAAAGCCTGTGCAATTAATTGGCTGCAGGTGGTCTTGCCATTGGTGCCTGTTACACCGATCACATCCAATAGTTGCGACGGGTTGCCGTAAAATCTTGCGGCGATTTCGCCCAACTTTTGCGCTAAATCGGTTATTGCCACGCTTGGTACTGTTACTTTGCTGACGATCTGCGTCTCCGCGCCGCTTGGATCGTAAATTACCGCGACCGCGCCGTTGGCAACAGCTTGTTCCGCATGCGCAATACCATGCTGGACGGCACCGTTCAACGCAACGAATGCGTCGCCGGCTTGGATGTTTCGGCTGTCCAAACACAATCCGCTGATTGCCAAATCCGGCGGATTTACGGTCATTCCGTGTAGCAATTGGGCTAGCTTCATTGTTTGCTCAACAATAAATGCATGTTGTCCATGCCGTCCGGCTCAACGCCGTATACTCGTAATGCGCCCGCCATCACTTTCGAGAAAGCCGGTGCCGCCACCAGGCCGCCGTAATATTGGCCGGTGGTAGGTTCGTCCACCACAATCGCGATAATGAAACGCGGATTGCTGGCCGGCGCCATGCCCACAAATACCGATAAATATTTGTCTTCGCTGTAACCGCCGGCTGCGGCTTTTTTCACGGTGCCGGTTTTACCTGCTACCCGGTAACCTTCGACTCTGGCTTGGTATGCCGTACCTTCTTTGCTGATCACGTGCTCCAGCATTTCCCTGACCTTTCTGGCGGTTTCGGGTTTGAAAATCCGTTGGGCATCGGGATCTTCATCGCGCTTGAGTAAAGTCACGGAATGAATGATGCCGTCGTCCGCCAAAGCGGTATACGCTCTGGCCAATTGTAAAATCGAGGTGGAAACCCCGTAACCGAACGATAAAATCGCCTGGTCGAATTCGTGCCAGCCCTGATAATCCAGCAAAGAGCCGCTGGCTTCTCCCGGAAAGCCAACACCGGCGGAGGTTCCGAACCCCAGCCTGCTGTATACGCCCCAAAAATACTCCGGCGGCATGCTCATCGCGATTTGCGTGACCGCGATATTGCTGGATTTTTGCAGTACGTGGGTCAAATCCATTGTGCCGTAGTTATGCACGTCCTTAACGACGTTGCGACCCAAGTGATAGACACCATGGGTTTCTATCAACACGTTGGGTTTGATATAGCCACCATCCAGTGCCGCCGCTACCACGAAGGGCTTGACCGTCGAGCCGGGTTCGAAGCTATCCACCATAGCCCGGTTGCGGTAGCGGTTACTGCTCAATTCCTTACGGTTGTTGGGATTGAAAGCCGGTTGGCTGACCGTCGCCAATACATCACCGTTCTTGGCATCCAGTACCACCAAGGATGCCGAATGTGCTTTGTTCTGGATCATTGCATTCTGCAATTCCCGATAAGCCAGGTATTGCAGGCGTTCATCGATAGTCAACACCAGGTCGCGGCCCGGGATGGCTTCCTCAATATTTTCTACGTCCTTGATGATCTGGCCCTTGCCGTCCTTGATCACGCGCTTTTTGCCGGGCTGGCCGCGCAGAATGTGTTCGTAGCCGTGTTCTATGCCTTCCTGGCCAATGTCGTCGATATTGGTAAAGCCCAATAAATGGCCCGATACCGCGCCGGCTGGATAGTAACGCTTGAACTCTCGCTCGAAATACACACCGGTAATTTCCAGCGCTTTGACCTTTTCGGCTATATCCGGGTTAATCTGCCGGCGCAAATAGACGAAACGCTTATTGGCGTCTTTTTCCTTTTTTAGCAGCGAACGCAGTTCCTTTTCCGGAAAACCGAGGATTTTCGCCATCGGTGTTAACTTGTCCTGTTCCGCATCCCTTAGTTGACGCGGATTGACCCAAATCGATTGTACCGGGGTACTAATCGCCAAAGGCTCACCGTTGCGATCCTTGATCTGTCCACGATAAGCCGATACCGACACTACGCCGACGTGCTGCATATCGCCTTTGTCCTGCAGAAATTCTTTATCGAGAATTTGCAGGTAAACCGCGCGTGCAACTAATCCGAGCATGGCCAACAACATTACCGACAGCAGCACTCTGCGGCGGATCACAAAATCTGTATTGTGGCGCGGTATCGTGCCCGCGCCGGAGGCAATTCGCATTTACGGCTTTATATAAATAATTTTGTCTTGGGCCGGCAAAGTCAGCATCAGCCGCGTTCTTGCTTCGATTTCAACCCGGTTTTCTTCGGTCAGCGTGGTCAATTCGAGTTGTAATCGGCCCCATTCCACTTCGTAGTCGTCGAGCTCTTTTTCTTTTTTCTGAATGTCGATAAACAGCAGGCGCGATTGGTATTTGCTGTAGATCACGGCAATGCCGGAGATCATCAGCATCGCCACCAACAGTGTCAGCAGGATATTTCTTGCAATCGCCATTAACGTTTCTCCCCAACTCGCATGACCGCGCTACGTGCGCGTGGGTTTTGTTGCAATTCCTGTTGTTGCGCCCTTATCGACTTGCCTATTTTGCGTAATTGGCCTTGTTCTATGTCTTGCTCTTTAATCGGCAATTTGCCGGGATTGGTTTTCGGGCCGGCTTGGTCGCGAATGAAGCGTTTGACGATGCGGTCTTCCAATGAGTGAAAGGCGATCACGACTAAACGTCCGCTCGGTGCCAATATGTCCACGGCTTGTTTCAATCCGGTTTTAATCTGTTCAAGCTCTTGGTTAATCTCTATCCTGATCGCCTGAAAACTGCGGGTTGCAGGATGTTTGTGCTTGTCGCGAAACGGCACACTGTTTTCGATCAGTTTTGCCAACTGTAAGGTTGTCTGCAACGGTTGCTGTTGGCGTTGACAGATAACCGCGTTGGCAATTCGCCTGGCAAAACGCTCTTCGCCATATTCAAACAGTACGCGAACCAATTCTTTTTCGTCGACTTGCGCCAAATACTCTGCAGCCGACAGGCCGTGATTGCTATCCATGCGCATGTCCAAAGGACCGTCACGCAAAAAACTGAAGCCACGCTCCGCATTGTCTAGTTGCGGGGACGATACGCCCAGGTCCATCAGAATGCCGTCGACTTTACCCTTATAGCCTTGTTGTTCAATAATGGAGCTCAGTTCCAAAAAACTGGCGTGATGCAAACTAAAACGGCTGTCTTCCAGCAAGCGCTTGGCTTCGTTGCTAGCAATCGCATCCATGTCTCTGTCAAGCGCCAGCAACCTGCCGGAGCTATTCAGTGCTTTCAGAATGCCGCTGCTGTGTCCGCCACGCCCGAAGGTGCAGTCCAGATAAATACCGTTCGGTTTTATGTTGAGCTGCTCTAAGGCCTCTTCGTACAAAACCGTCTGATGGGCGGTCATCTCCGTCAAAACGACAGCGAGCCAAGTTCTTCAAGGCCCTCTGTGTCGTTACCGTCCATCCATTCCTGTTCTTTGGCCTTCCAGGCTGCTTCGTTCCATATTTCAAATTTGTTGAGCTGGCCCACCAGCATGATGTGTTTTTCCATGCCGGCAAACTCCCGAAGGGTTTCCGGTAGCAGCAGGCGTCCTTGGCTGTCCATTTCACATTCCGAGGCATTGCCGATCACAAAACGCCGCAGCTTGCCGGCCATTTTGTTTAATGTCGGTAGTTTGCTGATGGTTTGTTCGAGCTTTTCCCATTCCGGTAACGGGTATAGCCATAGGCAACCCGGTTCGCCGACGCATTTGTCGTCAACTGCAACGGTCACAACCATTTGGCGGTCGCAGGACTCCTGTAACTCCTCCCGATAGCGGGTAGGAATTGCAATGCGTCCTTTCGCATCCAAACTGATTGAACTTATGCCTCGAAACAAGATGAACCTCAAAAATTCCAAAAAAATCCATTTCTGACCACTTTACATCACTTTTGCACCACTATAGTTTTCAACGGGTGCTTAGTCAAGAGGCATTTAAATTAAATTCTTTCTTTTTCTACAAGGACTTACGCAGGATTGGTGCGTATTAGGCGGTATATGCGAGGGTTTCGAGTAAAAATGATTTGTATCAAAAAGTTAATGATGGTTTTTGATGTGAATTGCAATTATTAGGTGCTAATTCTCACTTTTTGCACGCGGTTTGCTGTAGCAAGCTGTTTGGACGGTTAGCGGTAAGGCTGGTTTTTCTGAGCAAAAGATTGGCGGCTGTGGTTTGGGATAAATAGTGGTAGAGCCCTTAGATTGAGTTCGTTGGGCTATTTCAGACGAGATTTACAAACTTTCCGGCTTTTGATCGCGTGTCAGCAGGTTTTGGACGGCTTGTTTGGGGGAGAGTTGTTCGAATAAGACTTTGTAAACTTGTTCGGTGATTGGCATTTCGACACCGTATTTTTGCGATAAACGGTGCGCTTCTCGGGCTGCGGATACACCTTCGACTTCCTGATTGATTTCGCTTAATGCGTACCTTTGGTCTTTGCCTTGGCCTAATGCCAAGCCAAAGCGGCGGTTTCTGGATTGATTGTCGGTACAAGTCAAAATCAGGTCGCCCAGACCGGCTAGGCCCATAAAAGTGTCGGCTTGGCCGCCAAGCTTGATGCCTAGTCTCATAATTTCCGTTAGACCGCGAGTGATTAGTGCTGCCCGTGTGTTAGCGCCAAAGCCAAGGCCGTCGGCTATGCCTGCCGCGATTGCCAAAACATTTTTGCAGGCTCCGCCTACCTGAACGCCAATAATATCGTTGCTGGTGTAGATCCTAAATCGTTGGTTGTGCAATCGTTCGCTAAGTTGGGTGGCGAAGCCTTCCGAGTTAGAGGCGATGGTGAGTGCGGTCGGTAGGTCTGCGGCTACTTCTTGGGCAAATGTGGGGCCGGAGAGTGCTGCGCATTCGATATTCGCCCCCAGTATTTGCGCCGTCACCTCGCTTAACAAGGCGCCGTTTTGGGAATCGAAACCCTTGGTGGCCCATGCGATGCGAGAGCTTTCACTGAGCGTGGGTTTGATTTGCGCCAATAAGTCCCTAAAGGCGTGGCTGGGGACCGAAATAAGCAATACCGCGCTGAACCCCACGGCTTCCGCAAGATTGTCGGTGAATTGCAGGTTTTCTGGAAAATGGACGCCGGGTAAATAGCGTGCATTTTCGCCGGTTTGCTTTAATGCGGCTATGTGTTTGGGATTATGGCCCCACAACAGGGTATTGCAGCCATTTCTGGCTGCCTGTACCGCTAAAGCGGTTCCCCATGAGCCGGCACCAAGGATACTGATAGATGGTGGCATTCCGCTTAATTTAGCGTTTTCGCTTCAGGTTCCTGTTGGGTTTGCGCTTGTTGCAGGTGCTGCATATACAATGCGTCGAAATTGACCGGCGCCAAGATTAACTGTGGAAAACCGCCTTTATTCACTAGGTCGGAAATGACCTCTCTCGCATAAGGGAACAAGACGTTGGGGCAAAAGCTGCCTAGCATTGGTCCCATTTCTTGTTCGCTGAAACCGGCTATTGAAAAAATTCCGGATTGATTGACTTCAACTAAATAGGCCGTTGTGTCTGCAATTTTTACGGTGACAGTTAATGTCAGCGATACTTCGTACATCGAGTTTTCGATGGGTTGGACGTGCGTGCCGAGATTAAGATCCAGCGCGGGTTCCCACTTTTGCGTGAATATTTTTGGAGCATTGGGGGTTTCAAAAGAAATGTCTTTGGTATAGATCTTTTGAATCGCGAACTGCTTTTCGCTGGATGCGTTGATTTCGGCCATGATGATTACTTGTTAAGGTGGTTGATTAATCTTTAGTTTTTACTGCTGACTTTGATGGGGAGCTTGTTATCTTCCCAGGATTGCATGCCGCCCGTCATGTTAAATACATGCTCAAATCCAGCTTTGGTCAGTGTTTTGCAAGCGGCTACCGAGCGGGCGCCAGTCTGGCAGGTCACGATCATAGGATGATTTTTATGCTTTTCCAGAGAGCCTAGTTGTTCTTCTACTTTGCCTAAGGGAATGTTGATCGCGTTTTCGATGTGGCTTTTGGCGAATTCGTTGGTTTCTCGCACGTCAAGCACAACGACATCGTCACTGTTC
Organism: Methylomonas sp. TEB; assembly: GCF_047777895.1. Lineage (GTDB taxonomy): Bacteria > Pseudomonadota > Gammaproteobacteria > Methylococcales > Methylomonadaceae > Methylomonas. Next base: position 4,715,882 of record NZ_CP180476.1, on the reverse strand, counting down.
ATTTTGGTGACTGCAATCAACGGAGAAATGCTTTCGTACTTATTGAATGAGTTCGCGAGCAAATCCTGGATTAGCAAAAAAATAACGCATACCAGCGAGAATGCTAGCAAATAGTGATTGGTGGCAAATTCTATATATTGGTCCATCGCGTGGGTTTATTTTAGTGGTTATTGAATGCTGTTTACGTGCTGCAAAAAACGCTGCGCATCATTTGAATCAGGTGTGTTACACGCTCATCGTCGATAAAATAGTAAACCCGATTGGCTTCTTTTTTGTAATCGAGAATGCCCTTGTCTCGCAGTATTGCCAAGTGCTGGGAAATATTGCTTTGACTCGTGCCAACTTGCTCAACGATCTCTTGTACGCTAATCGAGTTATTGCCGAGTACGCAAAGGATTTTCAGGCGCAACGGATGAGACATCGCTTTCAAGCAGCGCGCGGCCCGATTAATATCGTTGTCGTCGTAGAGGATGGTATCGTTTTTGTCTTCCATTTAATAACGATGATTGTGGCAAAAGTTAAGAGCAGTGAGAGAGCAATGGTACTTTTCGAACTATGACGACATCCTTGTGCTGGTATAATGTCGCTACGGCGCAAGTGGGTTTAATCGCTTGCGCTAACGCAATAAAAGGTGAGCAAATCTAACAGAGTGGGCTTTATTGTTCAATACCCTCGGCTAGAGGCTTGGGAAAATAGCTCGGAGCTGCTTGGGTTGGCTCGTTTTTTGACTAGGCCAAATTTTATCTGCCTTAACGCCCGCAAAACTAATGTTTGGAGTCTGTAATAAATGGTCAGTCTAGCAAAACCGTTATCGCTGCTCCCCGCGGAAATGATTGGACGGTTATTGCTGGTAGCCTAGTTGATGCGTGTTTACCAATATTTTTTGATCGCTTGGATTGCGATTGTCTGCGCATTGCCGGCTAAGGGCGATCCCGTAAATGCCCGTAGCTTGGGAGAAGTGAAATCGCAAATCCAGCAAGTTGGCGATGACGTCAAAAGCCTGGGGGTTGAAAAGTCTCGGTTGTTAGAGCAGTTGCAAAAGCTGGAGCGGCAATACGGGGAGCTTGCGAATAGTCTGCGAGCTATCAAAGCTGAAATCAGGCAGCAAGAACAGGCATTGCAGGAAGTTCGGAATAAAAGCGTTGCCACGCAAAAAGACATGCGTAGTCAGGAGAAGGAACTTGAGGGGCTGATTAAGTCGGTTTATGCGATGGGTGGCGATAAAGAAGGGCTGAAAGTTATTCTTAACCAACGTAATCCCGCGGTATCGAGTCGCATGTTGGTTTACTACGATTACATCAGTAAGGCCCGCTTGCAAAAGCTTCAGGCCATGGCTGAGGATTTCAAGGTTTTGCGGCAGTTGGAAGCTCAAAAAGACACGGAAACTCAGTTATTGCAAGTGTCTCTCGACAAGAAACAACAAGAAACCGAGGCGATGCAGACGCTGAAAAAACAGCGAGAAGCCTTGCTTGCCGACATTCAGCATGATTATGTGTCGAAAAGCGCCCTACTGGCTGGCTTGATGCGTGACGAGAAAAAATTGCAAGCCTTGGTAGCATCATTGCAGAAAACTGATGATAATGAACCTGCGGTTGCACCGGAGCGCGTGCTTGATAAGCACGAAAAGCCTGTCGAACAACCCGAGCCGCCAAAAAAATCCGAAGTCAATCCTGTTCGCGAACCGACGGGTCTTTCTTTTTCCGAGTTGCAAGGAAAGCTGCCTTGGCCGGTGCAAGGGGCGATAATGGATCGTTTCGGCAGTCGCCGCTATGAAACAACCTGGGACGGCGTGGTGATTAGCGCTCGCGAAGGTGCCGATATTCATGCGGTCAATGCCGGGAGAGTTGTTTACGCCGATTGGTTGCGGGGCTATGGTTTGATGATCATTGTTGATCACGGTAAGGGTTATATGAGTTTGTATGCATTCAATCAAAGCTTGCATAAAAGCGTGGGAGAGCATGTTAGAGCCGGTGAGACATTGGCTTCGGTTGGGCGTAGCGGGGGGCGTGCTGATGCGGCATTGTACTTCGGCATCAGGAAACAAGGTCGGCCCATAGATCCCGAGCAATGGTGCCGTAAGCCGGGCAAGGGTTAATCATTTACAGGAACAGGTTGTTGGAGTTTTAAAACACATGCTAAAAAACAGAAATATAGTGATTTTATTGGTCGGGTTTATTTTGGGTGCGACGCTGAGTTTGTGCAGCAGTGTCCTGGCGGAAAAGGAAGCACCTGTTTCGACCAAAGTAGATGATTTACAGGCTTTGCCGTTTGATGAGTTGCGGACATTTACCGAGATATTCGGGCGTATCAAACAGGATTATGTCGAGCCTGTATCCGACAAAAAACTGTTGGAAGATGCGATTCGCGGTATGTTGTCCGGCCTTGATCCGCACTCGGCTTATTTGGCTAGCGAAGAATATAAAGAGTTGCAAGAAGGCACCACTGGTCAGTTCGGCGGTTTGGGAATTGAGGTGGGTATGGAAAATGGCTTTGTTAAAGTCGTTTCGCCGATTGATGATACACCTGCTCAGCGCGCCGGCATCAAGGCGGGCGATTTGATTGTACGCTTGGATGACAAGCCGGTTAAAGGCATGACTCTGGCCGACGCAGTCAAAATTATGCGTGGCGAGCCAGGTAGCGACATCGTGTTGACTGTGGTTCGGGAGGGCGAAGAAGCGCCGCTTAAATTTACCTTGACCCGCGACATCATCAAAGTCAAAAGTGTTAAAATCAAACTGCTGGAAAAAAATTACGGTTACTTGAGGATCAGTAGTTTTCAATCCGGTACCGGTCAAGGTTTGTTGGATGCGGTCGACGAGCTGAAAAAAGAAAACGAAGGCCCACTGAAAGGTATTGTGCTGGATTTGCGTAATAACCCCGGCGGTGTATTGAATGCTGCTGTTGATGTCAGTGATGCGTTTATCGAGTCCGGTTTGATCGTTTACACCGAAGGCAGAATCAAAAACTCAGAAATGCGTTTTAGTGCAACACCGGATGACATTATTAATGGTGCGCCGATTGTGGTGTTGATTAATGGCGGTTCGGCATCGGCATCCGAAATTGTTGCTGGTGCGTTGCAAGATCACAAACGAGCCATCATCATGGGTGAAAAATCTTTCGGGAAGGGTTCGGTGCAAACCATTCTGCCGACCAGCAACGGTGCCGCGGTGAAATTGACTACAGCCCGCTACTTCACGCCTTCCGGTCGCTCAATTCAGGCGCAGGGCATCGAGCCTGATGTGACTTTGGCGAGAGTTAAGCTGGAATCATTGGAAAAAGCTAAGATCGAGTCGATTAAAGAAGCCGATCTGACGCACCACTTGACTAACGGTAACGCGAAGCCGGAGAAAAAATCCGAAGAAGAGGATAAAGATGATGCGAAAGACCCGTCTGAAAAAGATGGCGATACCAACGAATCTTCAGAAGCGGAAATTCGCGACTATCCTTTGCATGAAGCGTTGAATCTGCTGAAAGGTATCAGCATTATGAAAAAGTAGCTCAGATATAGGGCAAAGAAAAACCCGCTTGACGATATTCGTCAAGCGGGTTTTTTATTGTGTGGCTTTTGTTTCTTGTCAGGTACTTAAGACAAGTCGCCGGTTTTGGCTTAGTTTGTCGATGCCTGATAGCGTACTGAGAAATTGTTCATGGCTGCCAGAGCCTCTTGAATATGGTTTGGGTCAGAAAACTCAAACGCATTCACGCCCACCCGCGCCAAATAAAATACCTGATCAGGCAGATAATCGCCGACGGCTCTAATTTCCCCTTGATAGCCGTCGCGGCTCCTTAGTAAGCGTGCTTGCGAAAAAAGCCTACCATCGCCGAATATCGGAAAATTAAGTTCTATCACGCCAATTTTGCTTAAGTCGTTAGTCAGCGGTTCAATTTGATCGCTGGGAATGAGCCGAACGCCGGTTTGGCTGGAGCGTTTGAGTAGTTGTTCTTTATCTGTCAGCCAACGCGCTAATGTGACTGTAATGTCACCATTTTCTGGTAACGGATTGTCGTCGGCAACAAAAGTCCAGGTGTTTTCTACCAACTGTCGATCTTTAATGATTTGCATAAACTCTTTCTTTGAATGGTTCCAGGCCAACACGCTTGACGGTCTCTAAAAATGCTTCGTCTTCAAGGCGTTGCTTGATGTAAACGTCTAATATCGTTGTGATGGTCGAGGTGATTTGGTCTTTGGGAACTGATGGTCCCAGGCGTTCGCCTATCGCTGCTTCGTTTTCAGAAGAGCCGCCCAAGGTGATTTGATACCACTCCTCACCATGTTTATCGACGCCCAGAATGCCGATGTGGCCGACACTTTGATGGGCGCAGCCGTTCATGCAGCCAGACATATTAATTTTGATGTCGCCGATGTCGTGTATGTAATCCAAATCATCCAATGCTTCGTTGAGTTCCTTTGCTACGCCAATAGAGCCGGCATTGGCCAGCGAGCAAAAATCCAGGCCCGGGCAACAGATCATGTCGGTGACGGTGCCGATGTTGGGTGTAGCCAATTTGATGGCGTTTAGTTGCTGCCATACTGTAAACAGGTCGGCTTGTTTCACGTCAGCCAAGACCAAATTCTGTCTATGAGTGCTTCTAATTTCGCCAAAGCTGAATTGGTCAGCCAAATCGGCTACCGCTTCAAGCTGTTTATCAGTCATGTCGCCAGGAGGAGAATCCGGGGCTTTTAGTGAAACGTAGACGCCGCGATAGCCGGCGATTTTGTGTTCGACGGTATTGTATTTAAACCATTTTGCAAAATCGGTGTTGTCGGCCAACTGCGCGGTCAGGGCGTTGTCATCCGCAGCGCTGGGATCGTAAGCGGGTGGTAAAAACTGCGCTTTGATTTCCTCAATGCGTTCGTTGCTCAGGATCATATCTTCCTTAATGCGCAGCCATTCCTTTTCGACCATGGCGGTAAACTTCTCCAATCCGGTTTCTTTGACCAGGATTTTGATGCGCGCTTTATACTTGTTGTCGCGTCTGCCGAATAGGTTGTAGACCCGTAAGATCGCTTCCAGATACGATAATAGGTGTTGTTTTTCCAGAAAAGGTCTAACGGTTTGACCAATGATGGGAGTTCTGCCCAGGCCGCCGCCGGCCAAAATTCTGAAGCCAATTTCGCCTGCATCGTTTTTGACTATGTAGACGCCGATGTCGTGGAATTGCACGGCGGCGCGGTCATGCGCCGAACCGCTAACGGCGATCTTGAATTTGCGCGGCAGATAAGCAAATTCCGGATGTAGTGTCGTCCACTGTCTAATGATTTCGCAGTAGGGTCGTGGATCTTCGATCTCATCTTTGCAGATGCCCGCTAAGGGATCTGAGGTGGTATTTCTCAGGCAGTTGCCGCTGGTTTGAATGGCGTGCATTTGCACGGTCGCCAGTTCGGCGAGCAGGTCGGGTACTCGACTAAGTTCAGGCCAGTTGTACTGTACGTTTTGGCGGGTGGTGAAATGGCAATAGCCGCGATCATAGTCGCGAGCTACCGATGCCAGTTTGCGTAATTGCTTGGACGAAAGCAGTCCGTAAGGTACTGCGACACGGAGCATCGGCGCATGGGTTTGCACGTACAAACCGTTCATCAGCCGCAAGGCTCTAAATTGGTCGGGGCCGAGTTCTCCGCTTAAAAAGCGTTGGGTTTGACCGCGAAACTCGCTAACGCGCTCTTCGATAAGTGTTTGATCTTGCTTGTTATATTGATACATTTAAGGGCGATGCTTGGTTTACATACTATTTTGCTAGGTATCTGAATAATATACTGGCCGGGATTAAATGACAAAGAATATTGTATGGTGATAACATGCCCGGTTAGTTTTTTCCGCTTTCAATAATGACTAAAACATAGAGGATAAAGGGGGCTATCTTGTTGCGCTTACTGTTAATTTTGGCCGGCTTGCTGTTTTTGCCGGAAATCGCCATGGCTGAAGAGTTTCACAATCTCGGCTTAACCGGAACGGAGCGGGGCATTTATACCGTTCTGATCTTTTTGGTGGCCTATGGATTTGTGATGGCAGAAGAGTTTACGCATTTGCGTAAATCCAAGCCGGTTATCTTTGCCGCTGCTGTCATTTGGGGGCATGTGGCGATATTGGCTCAAGAGGCCGGTGTTTCCGGTGAAGAACTGCATAAAGCTTTCGAACATGATTTGAAAGAGTACGCAGAGTTGATGTTGTTCTTGCTGGTGGCGATGACCTATATCAACACCATGGCGGAACGTAATGTGTTTGAAGCGCTGCGCTCCTGGTTGATTCGTAAACAATTTGGCTACAAGCAATTGTTCTGGATCACCGGCATCATTACCTTCTTCCTGTCTTCGGTAGCTGACAACCTGACTTCTGCTCTGCTGGTTGGCGCCGTGGTGATGGCGGTGGGCGCGGATAACGAAAAATTCGTTTCTATCGGTTTCGTCAACTTGGTGATCGCGGCAAATGCCGGTGGCGCGTTTTGCCCATTCGGTGACATCACTACTTTGATGGTGTGGCAAGCCGGTTATGCTGAGTTTTTCGATTTCTTCAAGTTGTTCATTCCCTCTGTCGTCAATTTCGTCGTGCCCGCCTTCTTCATGGCGCAAGCGATTCCAAGTGGTCAGCCAAAAGCAACCAACGAGGCTGCTGTTGAATTGAAGCCCGGTGGTTGGGTGGTTTGCGGTTTGTTCGGCGTTACCATCGGTTTGGCCGTCAGCTTCAAACAATTTCTGCATTTGCCACCATTCATGGGCATGATGGCAGGGTTGTCCATATTGATGTTATTCATCTACTACATAAAGATGCGCTTCGCCTCGGCTGATGCGGTGCATCTTGATGTATTTGATCGTGTAAAGGAAGCTGAATGGGATACGTTGCTGTTCTTCTTTGGTGTGGTCTTCGCGGTAGGTGGTTTAGGTTATATCGGTTACCTGGAATTGTTGTCCGGCGCGATGTACGACGGCTTGGGTCAAACCACCGCCAACATCCTGGTCGGTATTATTTCAGCAATAGTTGATAACATCCCGGTGATGTTCGCGGTACTGAATATGAATCTGGATATGGATTTGTATCAATGGTTGTTGGTGACGTTGACTGCCGGTGTGGGTGGTTCATTGTTCTCGGTGGGTTCTGCGGCAGGCGTAGCGTTGATGGGGCAATCCAATCACAAATACACCTTCTTCAGTCACTTGAAATGGACGCCGGTTATTGCTGCAGGCTATGCGGCGAGTATCGTTACCCACTATCTGATCAACGGTTAATTCGTCGATTTTTGATAGAACTGCAATAAAGTAAGGGAAGGCGCGTGACAAAGACTATTAATAGTTGGCGTAGCGCTTTCTCTACTTTTACGCAGTGGCGTGTTCTGAGTGTGGTATTTCTCGGTTTCAGCCGGACTTCCTTTCTAGTTGGTTTCTTCGCCTGTATCGGTTTGGCTGGCCGATGGACAGGATTATCTGTTGGTTATAGGCTCTTTTACTCTGGTGGGCGTAGGGCCTTACTCGATTAAAGTACTATTCCTGCATGAGCACACCGACGCACGTCCCCCCTAATTCGGCTGATAAGCCGTCGCCGGCAACCCAATCAACCCCCGCTGTGCGCCGCAAGCGCTCCGCTTTGGAAGTGTTTCATGAGCTCAAGCAGCCCAAGGTGGCCGTCATGCTGGCGCTGGGCTTTGCCTCGGGCCTACCCTTTCTGCTGACAGCCAATACCTTCGGCTACTGGCTGCGGGATGACGGCACGAGCCTGGTTGCCATCGGCTTCATGTCTTGGGTTGGCTTTGCGTACGCTTTTAAGGTGTACTGGTCGCCGCTGGTGGATCATATCGATGTGCCACTGCTGGGCCGTCTGGGGCGTCGTCGCGGTTGGATACTGCTGTGCCAAATTTTGATCGCCATCGGTCTGCTGGGTATGGCCGGTGTCGGGACGGCAGGCGGGCTGGCAGCTATTGGTACCTTCGCGTTGTTGACGGCCTTCGCGTCAGCCACGCAGGACATCGCCATCGACGCTTGGCGTATCGAATCCGCGTCCGACGCCGCCGACGCGGGGTTGATGACTTCGGCAGCGCAGGTCGGATACCGTGTCGCTCTCATTATTACTGACGCCTTAATCATTGCTGCGGCGGCCCGTGTCGGGTGGAGCATGTCGTATGTTGCCATGGCGGTATTGATGGCACTTTGCACCGTGGCAACCCTGTGTGCCTCTGAGCCAGCCCGCGCTGATGTGGTGCGGCGCCAGAAGTCTCCGCTATGGACCTTGCGCGGCCTCGCCGATGCGATCATCGGCCCGTTTATCAACTTTTTCGTCAATCACAAGGTTGCAGGACTCCTTATGCTGCTGATGGTGGCGCTCTATCGCCTGCCTGATTTCGTGATGGGGCCAATGTACAACCCGTATTATCATGATCTCGGGCTTTCTAAGGACACGGTGGCCTGGGTGCGAGGTTCGTTCGGGCTGGTTGCAACCTTTTTCGGTATTGCCTCGGCGGGTCTCAGTGCCGTGCGATTCGGCCTGTTACCAACGCTGATCGCGGGGCTTGTGTTCGAGGGGTGTGGCACGGCGGCATTCGCCTTGCTCAGCGTCAACGCTGACACAGCGATTTTCGCCGCAGTCATGACGCTCGACGCTTTTGCCCAGTCCTTCGCGGGCGTCGCCTTGGTAATTTATATGTCGAGCCTGACCAGTTTGGGCTACACCGCCACTCAGTACGCCATGCTGTCGTCAACTTACGCCTTGCTTGGCAAATTCCTGAAAGGATTCTCCGGGGTTGCGGTCGAAACGCTCACGCCCATATACGGGTTACCCGGTGCCTATGCTACTGCGTTTGTGGCTACTGGCCTGACCGCATTACCGCCGCTGCTGCTGTTGCTGCTGCTTTGGCGCGTGCAGAACATCAAGCGATAGTTCTTGTGACCAAAGTATCGATAGCGCCTGATTTGATAGCAAATTACACGAAATAGTAAGTAGGTTTTTAAAAGCGCTATCCTTGTTCTGAGCGTCTGTTCGTGATGCCGTTATTGAGGGAGATTTCAAGGCTCAGGTGGACTGTAGGGTTTTAGTAATGTTATTGACACGGACTGGTGAGTGGTGGTGATGGTCTGAGGCGCTAAGTTAGTGTTTAACTTTGTTTTTGTGTTGCAGATTGCTTGCCGAGATCGTATCATAAGCAGTTCTCTATCAAGTATGTAGCCCGGAACGGGTATGTGAGCGCTATGAAACCAGAAATACATCCAGAATATAAACAAATTACCGTTACTTGCGGGTGCGGCAATACTTTTCAAACCGGTTCTGTGCTGGCTTCTGATTTACACATTGAGGTGTGTTCTTCTTGCCATCCGTTTTATACCGGTAAACAGCGCGTCGTTGATACGTCGGGTCGTGTTGATAAATTCCGCAAAAAATTCGGAAAATAATAGTTTTCGAGAAGTCTTGTTCGGCCGTCGGTCAACTGGCGGCCAGATTCTTCCCAGTTATGCGAAGTGTTTTAAAATAACGCTTCTTCTGCAAATAATTCATCCTCTTCGGGTTCTTCAGCTTTTGGTGCCGATTTTGCCGTTGGTACGGTTTCTTCACTGAAATATTCCCAAATGCCTCCCCTCGCTTCTTGATCTAGCAATAACCCGTCTGCTGGGTTGATGTAAGCCTGGACTATCCCAGCTGGTTGCGTTAATGGTTTTTCCGGGAAGTTTTGTTGTACGGCCTTCATGAATTTAATCCACATCGGTAAGGCGGCTTTGCCGCCAGTCTCACCATGTCCAAGCGGTAATGAATTATCGAAGCCTATCCATGCAGAGGCCACTATATCGGTAGCAAAACCGTTAAACCAAGCGTCTCTCTGTTCGTTCGTGGTGCCTGTTTTACCCGCCAAATCGTTACGGCCCAATTGTTTGGCCTGAGTTGCCGTGCCGCGCTGTACAACATCTCTTAGCAGGCTGTTTGCCAGGAAATTGATTTTTGCTGAAATAGCGCGCGGCGCGCGGTTTGGTGACGGTGGGTCTTGGTCGGGGCAATCGGCACACGCCAGGGGTGGGTTGGCCTGGAATAACAGGTTACCTTTGTGATCTTCGATGCGTTCGATGAGGTAGGGTTTTACCAAAAAGCCGCCATTGGCAAATACGGCATAGGCCGACGCCATGCGCAACGGTGAGGCGTAGCCGCTACCTAAGGCCAGAGACAGTGTGCCGGGTAATTGTTCTTTATCGAAACCAAAGCGCATGGCTGTATCGATTGCCTGAGGTATTCCGATTTCCTGCAGCAATCGCACTGAGACCAGATTGATTGATTCCCGGAGCGCAACCCGCAATGATGTCGGACCCAGAAAGCGGCGGCTATAGTTTTCCGGACGCCAGTCGTTTTCTTGCGAAGGGTCCTCGATTACGATGGGCGCGTCATTAATGATGCTGGCCGCGGTGAAGCCTTTCTCCAGGGCGGCAGTATAAATAACAGGCTTGAATCCCGAGCCCGGTTGGCGTTTGGACTGTGTAGCCCTGTTATATTTGCTGTGATAAAAATCAAAGCCGCCGCATAGTGCCAGAATCGCGCCATTGTTAGGATTGAGTGCTACGAAAGCAGCCTCAGCTCCCGGAATCTGCGTCAGCGCCCATTCGTCTTTTGCTAATTCTCTAACCCAGATGATGTCGTTCGGTTTAAGAAAAGCCTTGGCGGAGCCAATATTTTTTTCCGGATAAGGTCTTGCCCATTCAATATTTTTCCAGGCGATGACAATCTGTGTGTTGTCATAAAGTCTTGCGGTAACCCCGGAATCGGCCACTGCTGTTATCAGGGCTTGCCGAGTGTCTCCGATAACGTTGTCGGTCAGTTGAGCGCCGCCTTTTTGTGTATTTTTATGTGGAAAACCGCGATAGCCGTGGCGCTCGTCATATTCATGCAAGGTTTTTTGCAAAGCGTCTTCTGCGGCTAACTGAAATTGGCTAGGGACGGTGGTGAAAATTTTCAAACCCAAGGTATAGGCGGTTTCGCCATACTTGGACATGACTTCCTGTCTAACCATTTCCGCGATGTGAGGCGATTGTAGCTCCACATTTATCGGCTGGATCTCCGCGTTATCTAATGTTTGTACAGCAATTTCGTAATCGCGCTGGCTTATATAGTTTAAATCCAGCATTCGGCGTAACACGTAATTCCGCCGCTCTATGGCACGCTGAGGATTGGTGATCGGATTGTAAATGGATGGTGCTTTTGGTAAACCGGCAATCATCGCTTGCTGGTGAAGGGCTAGCTCGGAAATATCTTTACCATAATAGGTTTGCGCGGCCGCTGCGACGCCATAGGCACGTTGGCCCATATAAATTTTGTTCAAATAAAGATCCATAATCTGATCTTTGGAATATTGCCGCTCTATTTTCAGGGCAAGAATGATCTCCTTGAGCTTACGTAAATAGGTTCTTTCGTTACTCAGCAGGAAATTGCGGGCAACTTGCATGGTGATGGTGCTGCCGCCTTGGCGCTTCTTGCCGGTGAGGGCTAATTGGCTTACCGCTCGCAGCAGGCCTTTGAAATCCACGCCGTTGTGTTTGTAAAAGCGGTCGTCTTCCGCAGCGATAAACGCCTTGATCAATAGCGGCGGTACTTGCTCAATGTTGATCGGGATTCGGCGCTTCTCGCCAAACTGAGCTATCAATAGCTTGTCTTGGCTGTAGATGTTCAACGGCATTTGATATTGAACATGTTGTAACTGGTCGATGTCCGGCAGTTCCTTATCGAGTTCGATTAGGAAAAAATAAGTGGCGATCAGAAATGTGCCGATAAAAGCGAAAAAGAAGAAGGCCAGCCACTTAAAAAGTGTCTTGATCAGAGACTTGGGTTTGGGAGCTTTCTTAATGGGCACTGAAATTCAAACGCACTGCTAAAATACAAATTGCCGGTCAAAATAAACCCTTTTGATAATAGGAACAACCTAAAGTTACTTATAAAGTGGTTTATCTAAGAGGATGAAATTAAAAAAACCTACTATACTTCTGACCCATGTGGGTTCTGCACCTCGTCTGAGCATGCTTGAGCCAAATTCAATCATATTCGATCTAAAAAGGGTTCATTCATGAGCTGGTTGAGCAGGAATCCGTCGGCTGTGCTGGGTGTGGATATTAGTACAGCTGCGGTTAAATTGTTGGAATTGAGCCGGGTCGGTGCTCGTTACCGGGTAGAAAGTTACTCGGTGGCGCCCTTACCTCAAGATGCGATAGTCGATAAGAACATCACCAATATAGAGCAAATCGGCGCGGTAATAAAAGCGGCGGTCAAGCAATCCGGTACTCGGGCAAAGCAGGCGAGCGTTGCGGTTGCGGGTTCGTCGGTGATGACCAAAATCATTTCGATGCCCGCCTCCTTGTCTGATAGGGACATGGAGGAGCAGATCATGGTAGAAGCGGATCAGTACATTCCTTATTCGCTGGACGAAGTCAATCTCGATTTCGAAGTCCAGGGCATCACCAAAAATAACCCGGATATGGTTGATGTGTTGCTGGCGGCTTCTCGGCGGGAAAACATTGAAGACAGGGTGGCTGCGCTGGCCTATGCCGGCCTGAAGGCTGTCGTCGTCGATGTGGAAGCTTTCGCGATGGAAAATGCGTTTTCCTTGTTGGCCGATCAGTTGCCGGAAGGTGCCGGCAATATGACTGTCGCCATCGCCGATATTGGCGCAACCATGACCTCTCTGAACATTCTGCATGAAGGTAAAACTGTTTATACCCGGGAGCAGGGCTTTGGCGGAAAACAGCTAACTGAAGAGATTCAGCGCCGCTATGGCCTGTCGTATGAAGAAGCCGGTTTGGCCAAAAAGCACGGCGGCTTGCCGGACAATTACGTCACGGATGTGCTGGAGCCCTTCAAAAAAGCCATGTTGCAGCAAATCGCCAGATCGTTGCAATTCTTTGTTTCCTCTAGCGCCAATCGCGGCGTCGATGCCTTGGTACTTGCCGGTGGTTGCGCGTCAATCGCGGGTTTGGACAAATTGGTGGAACGCGACCTTGGCATCCCTTCTTACATTGCCAATCCATTTATCAATATGGCGCTTTCTAATCGGGTCAAACCGCAAAGTCTGAGCAACGATACGCCTGCGATGATGATAGCGTGCGGTTTAGCGCTAAGGAGTTTCGATTAATGGCAAGAATTAATTTACTCCCCTGGCGAGAAGAGCTGCGTAAAAAAAAGCAGCAGGATTTTGTGGCGGGTATTGGTGCCGGTATTTTGGTGACAGCACTGATTTTGGTCGTGGTCTATATGTATATCGAAGGGATCAAAGAGTATCAGACCCGCAGAAACACGCTACTACAAAACGAAATAGCCATCTTGGATAAGCGAATTCAAGAAATCAAAGAAATTGAAGATAAGAAAAACCGGTTATTGACCAAAATTGAAGTCATCCAAAAGTTGCAGGAAAGCCGTCCCGAGGTGGTGCATTTATTCGATGAATTGGCCAAAACCACGCCAGATGGTATTTACCTGACGAAGTTTGCCCAGGCAGGAGCGGTTTTGACGCTGGATGGGAAGGCGGAATCGAATGCGCGGGTGTCCGCTTATATGCGGGCTATCGATAACTCGCCGTGGATGAATACCTCGGTACTGACTGTTATCAAGGGCGAGGGTAAGAAAGATGGGCAGATGAATGACTTCACCCTAACTGCCAAGCAAGGTAAGAAGGTCGATAAGCCTCAACCAGGAGCCGTCAAATGAATTTGTCTGAAATCAATTGGGACATTAATTCGGCGGGCAGCTGGCCAACGCCACTAAAAATCATCGTCATTCTTATGTTTGCGGTATTAACAGCGGCGGCTGGCATTTACTTTGTGACGGTGCCGCAGTTGGATGAATTGGATGTGCTTGAAAAACAAGAAGAGAGTTTGAAAAGTGCGTTTGAAGTTAAGCAAAAAAAGGCTGTCAATCTCCAGGATTACCGCGATCAGCTGGATCAAATCGAAGCGTCGCTAGGTGAGATGTTGAAGCAGATGCCTACCAAAGCTGAAGTTGCCAGTTTATTGGTGGATATTTCCCAAACCGGATTGGCAAGTGGCCTAGAGTTTAAATTGTTCCAACCCAGTACCGAAATTAACAGAGAGTTTTATTCTGAATTACCAATTGGTATCCATGTCGTCGGGAAGTATGAAGAGCTGGGATTATTTGTCAGCGGTTTGGCTTCCCTACCCCGGATTGTGACGGTGCACGATGTGGTCATGACGCCGATGGGTAAAGAAGGCAAAGATGGTATGAGCATGACGGCAACGATAAAAACCTATAACGAGGGCGAAACAGCGCAAGCCGCTGGCGGACCGGCTGCTAAGAAAAGGAGAGGACAATGAGGTGCGTCGGTGTGAAAGTGTTTCCGACCCTGCCGATGTTGAGTTTGCTTTTGGTTGGGATGGTCGGATGCGGTGGCGACGATGTCAGCGACTTGACCAAATATATTGAAGAGGTAAAAGCTCGTCCCAAGTCTGCTATCGAACCCTTGCCTGAAATTAAAGTGGTTGAATCGTTTATATTCAAGCCCGATGGATTGAGGGATCCGTTTAGGTCAATTGAAAGAAAAGATGACGATAGCAATGTCGACGTCTCCGGTATCAACGGTATTAGACCTGATATAGAACGCCGGAAGGAAGAGTTGGAAGCCTACCCTCTGGACAGTCTGCGCATGGTTGGAACGCTACGTAACGACAAAGGCTATTGGGGTTTGGTAAGAGCTAGAGATGGGACTATCCACCGCGTCCAGGTTGGGCATCACATGGGGCAAAATTACGGCAAGATACTGCGTATTCTTGACGACAAAATAGAGCTAATGGAAATCGTACCTGATAAACCGGGCACTTGGCGCGAACAACAGTCTTCACTAGCATTGGCCGATGAAAAAGGGTTATAGAAATGAGTATTAAACAAAATAAAAACGGATGGAAAGTGGCCGGCTTCGGTTTCTGGTGTTCAGTGTTGCTGAGTTGTTTTGTGCATGTTGCGCTGGTGCACGCTGATGATGGGGCGATAAACAACTTGGAGTTTTCCACCTTGGCTGGAAACCAAGTGCAAGTGCAACTGGAAATGGATGGTCCGATAGTGGAGCCGAAAATCTTCCAGACCGATAACCCTTCCAGAATCGCATTGGACTTTGCCGGCGTAAAAAGTAATCTGGCAAAAAAAAGCTTTCCGATCAATCAAGGTGCTGCAGGCACGGTATATGTGGTTGAGGCTTCGGGGCGGACTCGGGTTATTATCAATTTGGTAGAAAAAGTGCCTTATGAAACCAAAATCGAGGGCAATAAATTTTATGTGGTGTTGAAGTCCAGCGGGACCGTTGCTGCGGTAAACCGAGCCGTACAGCAAGCGCCTGTCGCGAAGGATTCGGTGATTAGTAAATTTTTGCCGGAACAAAACATAAAAAGTATTGATTTTCGACGCGGGCCAAACGGTGAGGGACGTTTGCTACTGGGTTTATCTGCGGCAAATACTGTCGTCGATGCTAAACAAAATGCCGGTAAAGTGGTTTTAAGTTTCCTAAACACCAAGTTGCCGGAGTCTTTGGTTAAAAGTTTTGACGTATCGGACTTTGCGACGCCTGTACAAAAAATCGAAGCCTCTCCCAGAGGCGATAGTGTCAACATTGTCATAACACCCAACAATGGTAATTACGATTACTCGTCTTATCAGTCCGATAATTTATTGACGGTTGAGTTTCGGCCGTTGACACCGGCGGAAAAAGAAGCGCAGCAAAAAGAAAAATTCCCGTATATCGGCAATAAGTTGTCATTGAATTTTCAAGATATCGAAGTGCGTTCGGTGTTGCAAATTCTGGCCGACTTTACCGAGCTGAATATCATTGCTGCTGATTCGGTCGCGGGCAATGTCACGCTTAGATTAAACGATGTACCTTGGGATCAGGCTTTGGAGTTGATTTTAAAATCCAAAGGCTTGGCAAAAAGACAGAACGGCAATGTGGTGATGGTGGCGCCGGTTGCTGAGATCATGAAAATCGAGCAGGAGGAGCTGGATTCGAAAAAAATATTCGAAGAGTTGGAACCGTTAAAAACCGAAAATATTCAGATCAATTACGCAAAAGCAGGGGAGATTTGCGGTGTATTAATGGGGGTGGGGAATAGCTCGCAAGGTGGTCAGTCCGGTGCAGGTGCAAGCAGTGGCGGAGGTGGTGGTTGCGGCGGTGGTAGCGGGAGTTCCGTCGCGTCACAACAGGCCGGTTCCGGCCAGAATAGCCAAGGTAGCGGTCCAGCAAGTATGCGATTGCTATCGCCACGCGGTACGGCGATTGTCGATGCCAGAACCAATACGCTGATTGTCAAGGATACGGCAAAGGCTATGGAAGATGTACGCAGAATGATCAAACTATTGGATGTGCCTGTGCGCCAAGTGTTGATCGAATCGCGAATCGTCATAGCGGATACTTCGTTTGCGCAGAACTTGGGTACCAAATTTGGGGTGGCTCATAAAGCCGACGTAAATAGCGGAACGCAATACGGAATGACGGCCAGTGGTGCGGAAACCAGCGAAAATTCGCAAATTCTGTCGGATTTGGGATCTGCATTGGCAGCTTCCAGCGGAGGTGCTTTGGCCTTGACCTTGGCACGCGGAGCGGATTATCTTTTGAACCTAGAGATCAGTGCATTGCAAGACGATGGTAAAGGCGAGTTGGTATCCAATCCGCGGGTAATGACTAGCGACATGGTGCAAGCCTCTATCAAACAAGGTGTGCAGATTCCGTATCAAACCCAAAGCCAGGCAACTGGTCCGGTGACGGAACTGGTCGATGCGGTGTTGGAGCTGAATGTCACGCCGCAGATTACGCCAAGCGGCAGTGTTATCATGCTGCTCGACATCAAAAAAGATTCGCCGGGAACACCTTTGGCTACAGGCGGTAACGCAACGGTACCTATCGATACTCGGCAATTGAAAACCAAGGTTCAAGTCGAAGATGGCGAAACAGTGGTGTTGGGCGGCATCTATGAGTCGACTGTTCAGGAATCCTACAATACTGTGCCTTGGGTGTCGGATTTGCCGGTGATTGGCTGGATGTTCAAGAAAAGTGTAAAAAACGATACCAAAAAGGAGTTGTTGGTGTTTATTACGCCTAAAGTGGTGAAAGAGTCGATGACGATAAAGTGAGTCTTCGTCTGGCCTAGCGACAAAAAGGGGCTTCATGCCCCTTTTTTTGTGGCTTGCCGAGATTGGTTGGCTGTCTTGCGTTCGTTCTTTTAAGCTGTCGGCTATGCTATATTCCGCATTCACCCGATAATCGTTACGAACATGACGACAAACAAAATTTTAACTCTAGTTCTTTGGGCGCTGTTGCTGCAAGCCTGCGGTCAAACCGGGCCCTTATATATGCCGGATAGCCCGCCGCCAATTTACGTACCGAAACAAGATAAATAAGCCATGGATTTTTTTAATTATCGGCAACACGAGCTGTTTGCCGAAAGCATTCCTGTTGACAAAATTGCCGAAAACTACGGTACTCCCTGCTATGTCTATTCGCGCGCGACCTTGGAGAGGCATTGGCAAGCCTTCGATCAAGGCTTTGCCGGGCACCCGCACCTTATTTGTTATGCCGTAAAAGCCAATTCAAATATTGCGATTCTCAACGTGCTGGCGCGACTTGGGTCTGGGTTCGACATCGTGTCGCTTGGCGAAATGCAGCGCGTGCTAGCTGCGGGCGGCAGTCCTGACAAAATTGTGTTTTCCGGTGTCGGTAAACGCGAGGACGAAATCTTAGCGGCGTTGAAAATAGGTATACGCTGTTTTAATGTTGAAGTCAGCGGCGAACTTGATCGGATCAACCGATTAGCCGGTGAGCTGGGTGTTATTGCTCCCGTGTCTTTCCGGGTCAACCCGGATGTTGACGCCAAGACGCATCCCTATATTTCCACCGGGTTGAAAGAAAATAAATTCGGGATCGATATCAAGCAAGCCATTCATGAGTATCGGCGTGCCGCGCAGATGCCGAATATCCAAATAGTCGGTATCGATTGCCATATTGGCTCCCAACTAACTGAAACAGTGCCGTTTTTGGATGCGCTGGATAGGGTGTTGGCGTTAGTCGATGAACTGCAAGAGGAAGGTATTGAATTGCACCACCTCGATTTAGGGGGCGGGCTGGGTATTTGTTATCGCGATGAGCATCCGCCGCAACCTTCTGAATATATTGCAGCTCTGCTGCAGCGTTTAGCGGGACGGAGTTTTGAAATTCTATTAGAGCCGGGGCGCGCCATCGTCGGCAATGCGGGAATATTGTTAACCAGAGTGGAATACCTCAAGCCAACAGAGAATAAAAATTTTGCTATTGTGGATGCGGCGATGAATGATCTGGTTAGGCCGGCTTTATACGGGGCGTGGCAGGCAATCATTCCTGCGAACACTGAAAGCGATCAGTCCGAGTTGGATTGGGACATTGTGGGACCGGTTTGCGAGACGGGCGACTTTCTGGGTAAAGCGCGGTCGTTAAAGTTGAAACAAGGCGATTTATTGGCGGTTCGTTCCGGGGGAGCCTATGGGTTTACGATGAGTTCAAACTATAACTCGAGGCCACGAGCGGCGGAGGTAATGGTGGATGGCGATAAAATGCATCTTATTCGAGCCCGAGAAACCTTGGAGCAACTGTGGATTGGCGAGCAGCTTTTACCTGAGTAGCGATGATGATTAATTTCACCAAAATGCAGGGCTTAGGCAATGATTTTGTCGTGATCGACGCTATAAACCAGCCAATACAATTGACGACATCACAGATTCGATTTTTGGCGGATCGCCATTTTGGCGTGGGCTGCGATCAATTGTTATTGGTGGAAAAGCCGGTTAGCGATAACGCCGAGTTTAAATACCGGATTTTCAATGCTGACGGTAGCGAGGTTGCGCAATGTGGAAACGGTGCGCGTTGCTTCGCACGCTTTGTGCGCGACAAAGGATTAAGTAATAAAGACGAAATTATTGTTGATACAGACGCGAGACAACTGACGCTTCGATTCGATGCAGGCGGTTTGATCACCGTTGACATGGGAGTTCCTGCGCTTGAGCCTGAGCAAATACCGCTAAAGGTTTCCGAACAATCCACGTTATATAAAGTGACTTTGGCGGACACAGAAGTTGCATTCGCAGCCGTTTCTATGGGGAATCCTCATGCGGTTATCCAGGTCGATGATGTAATCAGCGCGCCCGTTTCATCTATCGGCGCTAGGTTGGAGTGTCATGAGCTGTTTCCGGAACGAGCTAATATTGGTTTCATGCAAATTGTTAATCGTCGACAAATCAAGTTGCGAGTTTACGAGCGTGGCGCAGCCGAAACGCTGGCTTGTGGCAGTGGGGCTTGCGCTGCTGTTGTGGCCGGTATTGAGCAAGGTTTGTTGGAGCAGAATGTTCAGGTTCAACTGCCTGGTGGGGAATTAATCGTTAGCTGGCTTGGTAGTGGTCATCCTGTCATGATGACGGGAGCAGCGACTACGGTATTCGAAGGACAAATAAAGTTATGAGCACTGAACCAAAAGTCTTATTGACCGAAGCCCTCGTTAAGGCCTATCTGCAAGAACATCCCGAGTTTTTCCAAAATCATTTGGATTTGCTGGAGAAGATGCATATCCCACATCCCAGTGGTAATGCAATATCGCTAATATCCAAGCAACTTGAAATTTTTCGGGCGAAGCATCAGGAGCAAGAAAATCAATTGACCGCGTTGATCGATATTGCCCGGGAAAATGACGCTTCGTTCAATCGCATGCATGAGTTGACTCTGGCCATGTTGGAAGCAAATACCCTGGAGGACGCGGTAGCAAATTTAAGTGAGGTGTTGGCTGAATGTTTTTTCACTGATTTCGTAGCCATTAAAATAATTAAAGAACAACCGCTCTCGCCTATCAGTAATTTATTCGTTGGGGCTGATGATGCTAATTTGAAGCATTTTTCCAATGAATTAACCACAAACCAGCCGAAATGCGGTCGGCCGACCTTAGCGCAAGCGAGGTTTTTGTTTGGCGACGTGGCTGCGGAAGTTCGCTCGTGTGCAATCATTCCTATGGTGTTTACGCAGCTTGATGGGCTGTTGGCGATCGGCAGTCGCGATGAGTCGCGCTTCCACTATAGTATGGGCAGCATATTTCTTACTCAAATGAGTGAGATTATCGGGACTCGTCTTATATCATTGCTACACCAAACGGATTGATTGTCATGCATGCCGACGCGGATGAGGCATTGCTGCGGTATTTTCGCTATTTGGTTTCGGAAAAGCGCGTTGCAGATCATACGTCAACAAACTACCGAAGGGATTTAAAACGTTTTCAAAGTTTTTGCTCTGGGCAAGAGCTCATGTTTTGGCGGCAAGTTCAGGATCGTGATGTACGGAATTATATTGCCGGGCGTCATAAAAACGGTATCGGTAGCAAGACGATTCAGCGCGAACTCGCTGCTTTACGCAGTTTTTATCGATTTTTACTCAAAGCCAAGCAAGTGGACCATAACCCTGCTCAGCATGTGCAAGCGCCCAAAGTTTCAAAAAGGCTGCCACATGTTTTGGATGTCGATCAGGTTGTGGGGATGTTAAATGCGACGCCGGATTCGATTTTGGAAATCCGCGACTTGGCGATGTTCGAATTGTTTTACTCATCTGGGTTGCGACTGAGCGAGTTGGTAATGCTTGATTTGTCTGACATCAATCTTAGCGAAGGCTTTTTGAGGGTGCGGTTTGGTAAAGGCGGCAAGCAAAGGCAATTGCCGGTTGGTAGTAAAGCACTTGATGCGCTTAAGGTTTGGCTGGCAAGTCGGCCTGATGGGGAGTGGCAGGCAGTGTTTGTTTCCCTGAAGGGGCTTCGATTATCTCAAAGAAGCGTGCAACTTAGATTGGATCGTTGGGGCAAAAAAAACGGAATAGCCGAGCACCTTCATCCTCATATGTTGAGGCATTCGTTCGCAAGCCATTTGCTTGAAGCCAGTAAAGATATTAGGGCTGTGCAAGAGTTATTAGGGCATAGCAATATATCCACTACGCAGATATACACGCACCTGGATTTTCAACATTTAGCGGCTGTTTATGATCAAGCACATCCGCGCTCGCGCAAGGGTTGAAGATTGTTAAATAAAAAAGTTCTTGACGCGAGGGTTTTGGGTGATTAGAATGAGCGGCTCTTCACTGCTCTGGCTTTTAAGTTTTAGCGGTGAAGCGGTCGACTTGGTTCGGCGGGTTTGAGGTTGTTGATTGGCGGGTTTGTTTTTTTTGGGCTTCGGTTTTTGAAATGGCTTAAAAATAAATTTGACAAACACTGAAAACGCTGTAGAATATGTCGGCTCAACAGGGCGAAGCGCTCTGGCTCTTTAACAAACGAAATCGAAATAATTTGTGTGGGTATGTGTAGCGACTATGTGCTGTTTAAAAATAGTCGACACAGACACCACGTCAATTCGCAAGAAAAGATGTTCTGTAGTCGAGCCAAGATTGGTCACTAATCTTATTTAGTGACAAGTTAAAATTAAACTGAAGAGTTTGATCATGGCTCAGATTGAACGCTGGCGGTATGCTTAACACATGCAAGTCGAACGGTAGCAGGCCTTCGGGTGCTGACGAGTGGCGGACGGGTGAGTAATGCATAGGAATCTGCCTATTAGTGGGGGACAACGTGGGGAAACTCACGCTAATACCGCATACGCCCTACGGGGGAAAGCTGGGGACCTTCGGGCCTGGCGCTAATAGATGAGCCTATGTCGGATTAGCTAGTTGGTGGGGTAAAGGCCTACCAAGGCGACGATCCGTAGCTGGTCTGAGAGGATGATCAGCCACACTGGGACTGAGACACGGCCCAGACTCCTACGGGAGGCAGCAGTGGGGAATATTGGACAATGGGCGAAAGCCTGATCCAGCAATACCGCGTGTGTGAAGAAGGCCTGAGGGTTGTAAAGCACTTTCAATAGGAAGGAATACCTACCGGTTAATACCCGGTAGACTGACATTACCTATACAAGAAGCACCGGCTAACTCCGTGCCAGCAGCCGCGGTAATACGGAGGGTGCAAGCGTTAATCGGAATTACTGGGCGTAAAGCGTGCGTAGGCGGTTGTTTAAGTCAGATGTGAAAGCCCTGGGCTTAACCTGGGAACTGCATTTGATACTGGGCAACTAGAGTTTAGTAGAGGGGAGTGGAATTTCAGGTGTAGCGGTGAAATGCGTAGAGATCTGAAGGAACACCAGTGGCGAAGGCGGCTCCCTGGACTAAAACTGACGCTGAGGTACGAAAGCGTGGGTAGCAAACAGGATTAGATACCCTGGTAGTCCACGCCGTAAACGATGTCAACTAACTGTTGGGTTCTTAAAGAACTTAGTAGTGGAGCTAACGTATTAAGTTGACCGCCTGGGGAGTACGGCCGCAAGGCTAAAACTCAAATGAATTGACGGGGGCCCGCACAAGCGGTGGAGCATGTGGTTTAATTCGATGCAACGCGAAGAACCTTACCTACCCTTGACATCCAGAGAATCTGTTAGAGATAGCGGAGTGCCTTCGGGAACTCTGAGACAGGTGCTGCATGGCTGTCGTCAGCTCGTGTTGTGAAATGTTGGGTTAAGTCCCGTAACGAGCGCAACCCTTATCCTTAGTTGCCAGCGGGTCATGCCGGGAACTCTAGGGAGACTGCCGGTGATAAACCGGAGGAAGGTGGGGACGACGTCAAGTCATCATGGCCCTTATGGGTAGGGCTACACACGTGCTACAATGGCCGGTACAGAGGGCTGCGAACTCGCGAGAGTAAGCGAATCCCAAAAAGCCGGTCCCAGTCCGGATCGCAGTCTGCAACTCGACTGCGTGAAGTCGGAATCGCTAGTAATCGCGGATCAGAATGCCGCGGTGAATACGTTCCCGGGCCTTGTACACACCGCCCGTCACACCATGGGAGTGGGTTGCAAAAGAAGTAGGTAGTTTAACCTTCGGGAGGGCGCTTACCACTTTGTGATTCATGACTGGGGTGAAGTCGTAACAAGGTAGCCCTAGGGGAACCTGGGGCTGGATCACCTCCTTACAAAGACGGCACACCGTTACACGTACTCACAACAAATTATTTCGATTGAAAGACGCACCTGGGTCTGTAGCTCAGTTGGTTAGAGCGCACCCCTGATAAGGGTGAGGTCGGAGGTTCAACTCCTCCCAGACCCACCAACGCATAAAAGGCGAAAGCAATAAGGCGGAAAACGATCAGGCAACACTCCTAGTTAGATAGGTAGAGTTGCGAATAGTTAGGTTTCTGCTTGAGTCTTGGTCTTTAGTCTGTTTTAGGGGCCATAGCTCAGCTGGGAGAGCGCCTGCCTTGCACGCAGGAGGTCGGGAGTTCGATCCTCCCTGGCTCCACCATCATGCTGAACGCTGAGGGTCAACCAGTTCGTCAAACGTAAGAAAAATAGTGGGTGGACATCAACGCTATACAGTTTTATCAGCGGCAGCGGATAAAGACTTTATAGCATTGGTATTCGTACCGATAGCTCTTTAACAATATGGAAATCTGTAACTATAGTAATGATCAGCAATGATCAACACTAAAACGAGTTGCGGTTTGAATGACGTCGTTCTCGAAGGGGAATGGCAGAAAACAAACAGTATGTCGTTCTCAAGCAGAAAAATCAGCGAAAATGTCAGCTGACAGTATAACCAAAATACAGACGTATTCGGGTTATATGGTCAAGTGAATAAGCGCATACGGTGAATGCCTAGGCAGTAAGAGGCGATGAAGGACGTTGTAGCATGCGAAAAGCTTTGGGGAGCCTGCAAACCGGCTGTGATCCAGAGATGTCCGAATGGGGAAACCCGGCGTGCATAAGCACGTCATCTTTGAGTGAATACATAGCTCACTGAAGCGAACCCGGAGAACTGAAACATCTAAGTACCCGGAGGAAAAGAAATCAACCGAGATTCCCTAAGTAGTGGCGAGCGAACGGGGACTAGCCCTTAAGCTAGGATAAGGTTAGTGGAACGGTCTGGAAAGTCCGGCGATACAGGGTGATAGCCCCGTACACGAAAACCTTTTTCTAGTGAAATCGAGTAGGTCGGAGCACGTGAAACTTTGACTGAATATGGGGGGACCATCCTCCAAGGCTAAATACTCCTTACTGACCGATAGTGAACTAGTACCGTGAGGGAAAGGCGAAAAGAACCGCGGAGAGCGGAGTGAAATAGAACCTGAAACCGTATGCGTACAAGCAGTGGGAGCCCCTTCGTGGGGTGACTGCGTACCTTTTGTATAATGGGTCAGCGACTTACATTTTGTGGCAAGCTTAACCGAATAGGGGAGGCGTAGCGAAAGCGAGTCTTAATAGGGCGTTTAGTCGCAAGGTGTAGACCCGAAACCGGGCGATCTATCCATGGCCAGGCTGAAGGTTGGGTAATACTAACTGGAGGGCCGAACCCACGTCTGTTGAAAAAGACGGGGATGAGCTGTGGATCGGAGTGAAAGGCTAATCAAGCTCGGAGATAGCTGGTTCTCCTCGAAAGCTATTTAGGTAGCGCCTCGTGTATCACTGCTGGGGGTAGAGCACTGTTTCGGCTAGGGGGTCATCCCGACTTACCAACCCGATGCAAACTCCGAATACCAGCAAGTGCCAGCACGGGAGACACACGGCGGGTGATAAGGTCCGTCGTGAAAAGGGAAACAGCCCAGACCGTCAGCTAAGGTCCCCAAATCTATGCTCAGTGGGAAACGATGTGGAAAGGCACAGACAGCCAGGAGGTTGGCTTAGAAGCAGCCATCCTTTAAAGAAAGCGTAATAGCTCACTGGTCGAGTCGGTCTGCGCGGAAGATTTACCGGGGCTAAGCATAGTACCGAAGCTACGGATTTGCACGTAAGTGTGAGTGGTAGAGGAGCGTTCCGTACGCCTGCGAAGGTCGATTGAGAAGTCGGCTGGAGGTATCGGAAGTGCGAATGCTGACATAAGTAACGATAAAGGGGGTGAAAAACCCCCTCGCCGAAAACCCAAGGTTTCCTGCGCAACGTTAATCGACGCAGGGTTAGTCGGCACCTAAGGCGAGGCTGAAAAGCGTAGTCGATGGAAAACAGGTTAATATTCCTGTACCAGTAGTAACTGCGATGGGGTGACGGAGAAGGCTATATCAGCGGTCGGTTGGAAGTGGCCGTTTAAGCAGGTAGGCATGCATCTTAGGCAAATCCGGGGTGCTCTATGCCGAGACGTGATGACGAGCGGTTCGAAAGAACAGCGAAGTGATAGATGCCCTGCTTCCAGGAAAAACCTCTAAGCTTCAGGTTACTAGTGGCCGTACCCTAAACCGACACAGGTGGGTGGGATGAAAATTCTAAGGCGCTTGAGAGAACCCAGGTGAAGGAACTAGGCAAAATGATACCGTAACTTCGGGAGAAGGTATGCCCTCATTACGTGAAGGTCCTCGCGACTGGAGCGGAAGGGGGTTGCAAAAAATCGGTGGCTGCGACTGTTTAGCAAAAACATAGCACTCTGCAAACACGAAAGTGGACGTATAGGGTGTGACGCCTGCCCGGTGCTGGAAGGTTAATTGATGGGGTTATCTTCGGAGAAGCTCTTGATCGAAGCCCCAGTAAACGGCGGCCGTAACTATAACGGTCCTAAGGTAGCGAAATTCCTTGTCGGGTAAGTTCCGACCTGCACGAATGGCGTAACGATGGCCACACTGTCTCCACCTGGGACTCAGTGAAATTGAAATCGCTGTGAAGATGCAGTGTACCCGCGGCTAGACGGAAAGACCCCGTGCACCTTTACTATAGCTTGACACTGGACTTTGAACCTACTTGTGTAGGATAGGTGGGAGGCTTTGAAGCGGGAACGCCAGTTCTCGTGGAGCCAACCTTGAAATACCACCCTGGTATGTTTGGAGTTCTAACCTCGATCCATTATCTGGATTAGGGACAGTGTCTGGTGGGTAGTTTGACTGGGGCGGTCTCCTCCTAAAGAGTAACGGAGGAGCACGAAGGTACCCTCAGCCTGGTCGGAAATCAGGCAATGAGTGCAAAGGCATAAGGGTGCTTGACTGCGAGACGGACAAGTCGAGCAGGTACGAAAGTAGGTCTTAGTGATCCGGTGGTTCTGTATGGAAGGGCCATCGCTCAACGGATAAAAGGTACGCCGGGGATAACAGGCTGATACCGCCCAAGAGTTCATATCGACGGCGGTGTTTGGCACCTCGATGTCGGCTCATCACATCCTGGGGCTGAAGCAGGTCCCAAGGGTATGGCTGTTCGCCATTTAAAGTGGTACGCGAGCTGGGTTCAGAACGTCGTGAGACAGTTCGGTCCCTATCTGCCGTGGGCGTTTGAGATTTGAGGGAAGCTGCTTCTAGTACGAGAGGACCGAAGTGGACGAACCTCTGGTGTTCCGGTTGTCATGCCAATGGCATTGCCGGGTAGCCACGTTCGGACAGGATAACCGCTGAAAGCATCTAAGCGGGAAGCCCCTCCCAAGATGAGATCTCACTGGGACTTTAAGTCCCCTGAAGGGCCGTCGGAGACTACGACGTTGATAGGCACGGTGTGGAAGTCCAGTAATGGGCGTAGCTAACGTGTACTAATTGCCCGTGAGGCTTGACCATATAACACCCAATGCGTTTGGGTGTCACTGACACGCTGATAAACGTAAGAAAACGACACACTCGATACAGATTTCCATGAAGACAGGTAAACGGCAAATGCCCGGAAGCAAATACGCTTCAAACCTGTGCATGACGGCTGCAAAACAGCCAAACCAGTTTGCTTGGTGAACATAGCAAGCGTGAACCACCCGATCCCATCCCGAACTCGGAAGTGAAACCGCTTAGCGCCGATGATAGTGTGGCAGGTTGCCATGTGAAAGTAGGTCATCGCCAAGCTCTTAAACCAAAAGCCCTGCTTACCCATAGCAGGGCTTTTTTTTGACCCAAAATCACCCCTACTGCTGCTCTCTTCTCTTTTGCGACCGGGGTTGTTAGAATCCCCTCTCATCAATGTTTAGCGAGAAAACGCATGAGTGCAATAGACAGAATCCAAGCCCAATTAGCCAGCCATCCTGTGGTCTTATACATGAAAGGCACGCCAGATTTTCCCCAGTGTGGGTTTTCCAGCCGGGTGGTGCAGGTCTTGCAGGCTTGCAATGCGGATTATGCCCACATCAATATCTTCGAAGACCCTGAAGTGCGTGAAGCCTTAAAAGAATACTCACACTGGCCTACCTATCCCCAACTGTATATCAACGGCGAATTAATCGGCGGCTGCGACATCGTCATCGATCTGTTTAATAAAGGTGAGCTTAATAATTTGCTGGCAAGCGTGATCGCAAAGCAATAGGTCCGCAGCCTTGGTTCTGTGGGCCAATTAGAGGAAGCGCTACAGGAGAGTCGCTATTTGCCGAAAGATTTTTTCAAGCATCTTGTTGAAAAAATCGGCAAAGATGACGCGCCCGTTTATGTCTTCAGCGCTCAGATTCGTCCACGTCACCTCGTTCCGACCCAGCACGAGGTCGGAGTTTACTCTCGAATGACTTGAAGTGGTGTCGCAATGCTTTCCATTTTGCTGCGAAAACCCGCCCGGCCCGCGGCTTCCGGGGGGGGGCTATTCAACCTGCGATTGATAATGCTTCGTTTCCACGGTTTCGCGGCGTTCGTTTGCTGAATCGAAATGCCAAACTAGCCGCTCGGCCAGCCAAACGGCCAGGACCCAAGCGAAAATTTCAAGCCGAGGTGTTGCCTGGGCCGTTGAAGTGCATCGGGTTCAACAGCGATCAACCGTGCGGCAGGTGCTTGAAGGCGGCGGTCCTGGGTGCTTACTCAATCCTATGCGCGTCCTACATCCCAAGGGTTTGTCCGGAACCATGCCTGGCTAGCTGCTAACCGCTCAAAAGCTTAGTAGAGGTCGGTACGCTTGCTCACTGCGGGCAATTTGTTGACCGGAGATTTCGTCTGGGCCTTAGCCATGACCGGAATTGTAGCTGGCTGGACCCGAAGTAGGGGCACTTGGAATAAGAGCTCTCAAGGCATTCAGGAGTATATCCGGTTTGTACCTGTTCCCGTTGATGGGCTTCGATTGCGATACCCGCAGGACTCGAGAAACGGTTCTGAACTTCTCAATCATCACTTGGTTCGCTATATTACCGATCACCCTCGACACCCTGTCTTCAACCACTCCAGAGAAAAACGCCACGACGGCACCAAAATCAATAAAAATACTACGCCCCGCAACGACCGTACAAGCGCATCCGCGATCAACTCGACATTCCGGAATCCATCCAACAGACTCTTTGGGAGCATCATGCCAAGCTCAATCCCGTTACTAGCTCGCCTTTGAGCAATTTTTGAAACTGATTTTTTCAAAAGCTCAGGTTAGATCTAATGTGAGGATATAACTTTGATCCTTCGGGCACCTTTTTTCTTAGAGGCACTAAGGGAGCAGTTAATCCTATAACGAATGCAAGTCTGGTTGTTCTAGAAATTGACGATATAGTTGGTTGCGTCTCGGATAGTCTCGGCGTGATTGGTAGTTGTCGCGCTGTGCAACATCTTACAGTGGTAGGCTATTCTTGCTGTCGGCGGCCGCTACAATGCATAAGAAGCCGAGATCTATTTTAGTAATTTATTATCCGTCCGCAATTGCTGATTCGCGGTTGGTCCGATTGCTCGGCTTACACCTGCTTGCCCCATCGCCCCCTATCTTCTCATTCTGCTAGAGGTCCAGGCAAATCTGGGTCACCGTTCAGCCGTTGCTCCTGAATCGTTTTCCCTAATTGCAGTTTGAATACAGCTTCATAATGCCGTCATTCTGTTTCATCCATTTCGCAAAGTGAAGGTTTATTAAACTACTTGGGTGTGAATTTTTACTGGATCGCTACGTTTTGAGCTAGATGTTTTTTTGGTGCCTGAAACACAAGTGGGGGGGTAAGAAAAAATGCGAGGCGATAGATGGCGGAGTTTGGATCCAATCAATTAGGCTGCGACTTATCACATGCACAGTATTTGGTAACCTATCTATCCTAATTGAATTCGAACGGGAATTTTATCGAAACGTCGCTTAAATAGGTGTTCGAGTTTTGTTAACAGTAAAATTGCAAATGGGTGACAGCGCGCACCCAGCTAAATTAGCTTAATTTATCTTGACAAGGATTTGGCAAGTGGTAGACTGCCACGCACCTCAAGGGACCGGGGTGTCTTCGAAATGAAGGCTAATAACATGGAAAAACAAAGAACTCCCGATTTGATCGGGGATTTAGATAATCTTTTAGGAGGTAGAAATGGCTGCTACAACTGAATCAGTTAAGGCTGATGCTGCGGAAGCACCGCTTTTAAATCAAAAAAACCTGTGGGCAGGTATCACCCTGTACTTGGTTTTTTATTCTTTCATTCGTTGGTACGAAGGTGTTTACGGCTGGTCAGCTGGCTTAGACTCATTTGCTCCAGAGTTTGAAACATACTGGATGAACATGCTGTATATCGAGATCGTTATCGAAGTACTGTTGTTTGCTGGTATCAATGGCTATATCTGGAAAACTCGTGACCGTAAAGTCATGTCAATCACTCCACGTGAAGAATTGCGTCGTCACTTCACACACTGGACATGGTTGGTTTGCTACGGTTGGGCGATCTATTGGGGCGCTTCTTACTTCACAGAGCAAGACGGCACATGGCACCAAACTATCGTTCGCGATACTGACTTTACTCCAAGTCACATCATCGAGTTCTACCTGTCATACCCAATCTACATCATCACTGGTTCAGCTGCTTTCATGTATGCAAAAACCAGATTGCCTACCTACCATGAAGGTCTGCACTTGATGTATCTGATTGCGGTTATCGGTCCATTCATGATTCTGCCTAACGTAGGTTTGAATGAGTGGGGTCACACATTCTGGTTTATGGAAGAGTTGTTCGTTGCTCCATTGCACTACGGTTTCGTATTCTTTGGTTGGGCTGCTCTTGCAATCATGGGTGTTGTGAACACCGAAGTAATGGCAATTGCAAAATTGCTGAAAAAAGATTTGGCTTAATAGCTTATCTTTAAAAGTAAAAATACTATCTCCTTTCCTGCCGCTGCTTTGTTTAAGTGGCGGTAGGATAAAGAGAAGTGAAAAAAATATAATTTTAATTCTTTAGGAGGTAAGCTAATGAGCGCATCTCAATCAGCTGTACGTTCACGTGCGGAAGCGGTACAAGTTTCCCGTACGTTCGACTGGATGATTCTTTTTACACTGTTCACAGCGGTTCTGGGCGGTTATCACATTCACTATATGTTGACTGGCGGTGACTGGGATTTCTGGACCGACTGGAAAGATAGACGTCTATGGGTAACTGTGGCTCCTATCGTTTCTATTACATTCCCTGCGGCTGTTCAAGCTTGCTTGTGGTGGAGATACCGTTTGCCAATCGGTGCTACAATTTCTGTTGTTGCTCTGATGGTTGGTGAGTGGATTAACCGTTACATGAACTTCTGGGGCTGGACATACTTCCCAGTTAACATCTGCTTCCCATCTAACCTGCTGCCAGGCGCTATCGTTCTTGACGTTATCCTGATGTTGGGTAACAGCATGACTCTGACTGCTGTATTAGGTGGTTTGGCTTACGGCTTGTTGTTCTACCCAGGTAACTGGCCTGTTATCGCTCCATTGCACGTGCCTGTAGAGTACAACGGCATGATGATGACTTTGGCTGACTTGCAAGGTTACCACTATGTTCGTACCGGTACACCTGAGTACATCCGTATGGTAGAGAAAGGTACATTAAGAACTTTCGGTAAAGACGTTGCTCCAGTATCAGCGTTCTTCTCTGGATTCGTTTCTATCATTAT
The DNA here is from genome assembly GCF_047777895.1 of Methylomonas sp. TEB. GTDB lineage: Bacteria > Pseudomonadota > Gammaproteobacteria > Methylococcales > Methylomonadaceae > Methylomonas. The sequence continues at coordinate 4,685,169 of NZ_CP180476.1, read as the reverse complement.
TTACTTCTTGTGGCACTTCTTCGGCAGATGGTTCGCTAAAACCGACTTCATCGCTGACGACGCGTCTTAATTAGAAGAATAGTAAGAAAATGAACCTGGTGGTTCTAGATAGCTACCAGAAAGTCTTAATTAAAATTCTCTAGTGATAGAGGAGGAAATATGAAAATAATAAAAGACAAAGTTGCAAAACTGTCCTTTGTCGCACTGTTGGTCGCAATGACAGCAGCGATGTTCTATGCTCCAACAGCATCTGCTCACGGTGAAAAATCACAGGCTGCGTTTATGCGTATGCGGACGATTCACTGGTTTGACCTGAACTGGTCAAAAGAAGAAGTGCCTGTTAATGAAACTATGACAATTTCCGGTAAATTCCTGGTATTCGCAGGATGGCCAGAAACTGTTGATAAACCAGAAGTTTCATTTTTGAACGTTGGTATTCCTGGTCCTGTATTTATCCGTGCAGGTTCTTGGATCGGCGGTCAATTGGTTCCTCGTTCAGTGTCTCTGGAATTGGGCGAAGTTTATGAGTTTAAAGTTCTGTTGAAAGCTCGTCGTCCAGGTGACTGGCACGTTCACTCTATGATGAACGTACAAGGCGGTGGTCCTATCATCGGTCCAGGTAAATGGGTAACCATTACTGGTTCTATGAGCGAGTTTGTTAACCCAGTTACTACTTTGACTGGTCAAACAATCAACTTGGAAAACTATGCTCTGGACAACGTTTATTTCTGGCACGCAGTATGGTTTGCTATCGCGTTCGCATGGTTGTTGTTCTGGATCAAACGTCCATTGTTTGTTCCACGTCATATCGCTGTTAGCACAGGCAAAGCAGATTCTCTGATCTCAGCTGGCGACAAAAAAGTTGGTATGATCTTCGCTGTCGGTACGATGGTAATCGTTGCTGCCTCTATGGGTGCAACCAACGAAAAATACCCTGTAACAACTCCTTTGCAAGCTGGTTTGTTGCGCGGCATGAAAACTTATCAAATGCCTGAAGCTAACGTTTCAGTTAAAGTTGATGACGCTACATACCGTGTACCAGGTCGTGCAATGCAAATGACCTTGACCATCACAAACAACGGCGACTCAGCTGTACGTTTGGGCGAGTTCAACACTGCAGGTGTACGTTTCTTGGATCCGGCTGTTCATGAAGATGATACAGCTTACCCGGACGATTTGCTGGCTGAAGAAGGTTTAACTGTTAGCGATAACAGCCCTCTGGCTCCAGGCGAAACACGCACAATCGAAGTTACTGCTTCTGACGCTGCATGGGAAGTATATCGTTTAGCTGACTTGATCTACGATCCAGACAGCCGTTTCGCAGGTCTGTTGTTCTTCTGGGATGAAAAAGGTAACCGTCAATTGGTAACAGTTGATGCTCCTCTGATCCCAACTTTCATCTAATAGTGAAAGTGTTCTAAGTCGAAATACTTAGGAAGAAATTGAAAGCCCTCGCTATTGAAAGATAGCGGGGGTTTTTTTTAGGTAATATGCTCGGAAACCGCAGGAAAATGTTAAAAATGAAAAAAGTGCTAGTAATTTTGGGGGTTTTAGTGCTGAGCGGTTGCTCGGAAAAAGAAGAATATCAGTCCGTAGTATTGGAACAGATGAAGCAAGATAAAGATATTAAGGACTACGGAATTGAGCCGGAATTAATGACAAAATGTGTCGTCGATACTTCGTCGAATGCTATGCCAGGGTTATTCATATTAGATCCTGAAAGGCGTAAAGCATATAAAAATTACGCGAAAATGTTGGATATTAATAAGTCAACGGATCCACAAAAAACATTAATCGAATTACGAGAAAGTTTCGGTGCAGCCAAAGAGCTTGCAGAAGCACATTCAAATTATGTCGAAAGCGTAGTCGAATGTATGTCTGGTTTAGTGACTGGCGGAGAGGAAAAGTTAAAAAATACAAAATAGGATGACGTTTTAACGAAAGCTATTTTGGTTATTACTCAAAAGTGAAATGCAAACCCAAATATGAGCAAGGCGAGTCTTAGGAGGGTTGTTGGTATATTCAGGAAAAAATGAAATAAAAAGGAGTTTATGTTGCAAAGAACCTCTGATTACTTCGGTTTTGCAAGACAACTCGGTGCCCATCATTGATTTAAATTACGCTGAAATTCGATGTTACGAATTAATCAGAGACTCCCAAAGCGACGACATCAGAAAGGTAACTAATGGCCCGAAACGTTACCGAAACTGCCGCTAGCTTAATGCACACCGCCGTTGTTATCCCTAATCTTACAGAACTGTAAATTACTTACTTTGATGTTTGGGAGCTTCTCAAGCTCATAAGATAATCTGATCCTTTAATATCCCGGCTCAACTCGCCGGGATATTAAGTAGCGACAGGAATCTCTTTATATAAAAATGCGTTCCTACAATGAGATTAAAAAGGCAAAGTCGGCGGAGTCAGTTTGCATTCCTCGTTTGAAAGGCGACATATTTTAGAAGCTACTAAAGCAGGAGTTTTCCGTCCATCATATAACTATAATTTCGACAACTAATAATCTGCGATGACTGTTCTTCTGATTGAGAATCGCACAATTGATAAGATTAGACTGCTATAAAATGACTAAGTTTTTAGATAAAAGCTGACGTAAGTTGCTAAGCTATTTAACTAATGCTAACGGTAGGACGACAATCGTGCCAATTATCTTAAAAGTACTTTCTTACAAAGGTTTACCACTACCTACTGAATTGAGTGCCGAATTCGGTCAGTTAGGCGGAACAATAGGCAGAAAGGCAGGAAATACCTTGGTATTACCTGATGCGGAAAACTTTGTATCAGGCCACCATGCTGAAATCATTTATGAGGACGGCGGTTACTTAATAAAAGACACAAGTAAAAATGGTACATATTTATCAAATGCCGGACTAAATATAAACGATGCACAAGCAAGGTTATTAGATAGTGAAATTTTGCGGATCGGAGAATATGAGATTATTGTAGAACTGCCATCTGCCGAAATATCACCAGCTTCACCCATTAGCGTCGAGAGTATTTCGCCTTCACCATTTGCCCAATCGTTTCAAAATGATCAACAGTCAATAGTCAACGAACCTCTGAATTTCTCGATTCCGCACAACGTAGCGAGTTCTCCCTTTGGAGAGCGTCCTCCTGCTTCCCCTTTTCACGATAGCTTTACCGCGCCCGAGGTGCTACCTCCCCAGAGAGATGGTAAAGATATTGCCGAATTCTTAAAAGGCTTAGATTCCTTAGGTGCGTTGGATGCACCCCTCGGCGAGTCTTCCGGGTTAGAGTTCCCGAGTTTGGAAGCAATAAATTTATCCGAGCCTATCCCTTCGAGCATAGCGTTAGATTCTAAAGACGTATTCCAAAATACGCCTAATATTGAGCGTGAAGATGGGCAGGCGGCTTCGCGAGCCAGTGTAGAGATTACGCTAGCACCCAATACGGAACCATTTATTGGGTCCAAATCGGGTGATGCGACGCTCATGAAGATGTTTCTGGATGGTGCGGGAATAAAAGATCAATCGTTTTTGACGGAAGAGCAGTGGCCGGAGGCGATGAAAGCGACTGGTGTGTTATTCCGAAATTTGATCGAAGGCTTGATGGACGTTCTACGCGCACGCGCGGAAATGAAAAGTGAATTTCGAGTTTCCGTCACCACAATCCGCTCATTTGACAATAACCCGCTAAAATTCAACCCAGATGTGGAAAGCGTACTGAAGCTGATGCTCGCACCGAATAATCCCGCGTTTATAAATTCAAATGATGCGGTAACTGAAGCGTTCAGGGATGTTAAGTTTCATCAATTGGCGATGACGGCAGGTATTCAGGCTGCACTAGGGGAGATTTTGCATCGTTTCGACCCAGACACCTTCGAAAAGGTGTTGGGCGAAGGGATTGTTTTTCAGCGAAAAGCCAAGTGTTGGGAGCTTTTTTGCGAAAAATATCCGGAACTGAAAACACAAGCAATTGAAGGATTTTTTGGGGAAGAGTTCGCTGAAGCTTATGAAAAGCAGATGCGTCTATTTGCGAGGCGGTGAAAGTTTGCAACTCAATTGAATTGGTAGCGAAAATTTCATAAGTCATTGTTAATAAATAATAAACGGTACCGAATAGAGTATGTCAATCAATAACCGGATTGTTTGGTCAGAAGGCATGTTCCTTAGACCTCAGCACTTTCAACAACATGATCGTTATCTTGAAAGTCGTATTGATGGTCGTTGCTATGGAATCAGGGCTTATGATTGGGGATTTTCGTCGCTAAAACTAGATGCAGGACAATTGGCGATAGGAAAAATCACTCTGGCAGCTGCTAGAGGGATTTTCCAGGATGGTACCCCATTCCATTTGCCAAACGAGGACGAACTACCGCTACCACTTGATGTCTCTGAAGACGTTGCAAATGAAGTAGTGTATTTAGCATTGCCGCTGAGTCGTCCTGACTCTGTTGAAGTTGATAGCGACAATAACCCCGATGGATTGGCGAGATACCGCATCACTCATAGGGATGTCAGAGACAACAATGCAGGGTACGACGCTCGTTATCCCGTGCAAATAGGCAGTATTCGTCCGAGACTTATGCTTGGCAACCAAGAAAGATCAGGCTATCTGTGCTTAGGGGTCGCCAATATCGTTGAGGTGCGCGCCGACAAAACAGTCGTACTGGATGAGAAATACATTCCCGTGGTGCTGCAGTCTTCAGCCAGTAGTATTTTGAACGGCTTCGTCCGGGAGTTGCAAGGTCTGCTGCATACCAGAGGGGAGGCGTTGGCAGCCCGCGTGGCGGGAACGTCTCAAGGTGCAGGCGTCGCAGAGGTTGCAGACTTTATGTTGCTGCAAACCATCAATCGTTACGAACCCTTGCTGGCACATTTGGCGGGGGATGCGCTGCTACATCCGGAAACTTTGTTTTCCTTGGGCCTGCAGTTGATGGGAGATCTAGCAACCTTCTACCGTCAAAATAAGCGACCCGCAGTGTTGCCCGAATATAGGCATGACGACTTGCGTATTTGCTTTATCCCGTTAATTGATGAGCTACGGCGCCTGTTAAGCATGGTGCTTGAACAAAATGCGATTCAAATTCCGTTAACCAAACATAGCCAGTCGGTTTATTACTCGGGTCGCCCCGATGTGAAATTATTGGAGCAGGCAATCTACGTATTGGCTGCCAGTGCGCAAGTATCTTCGGAGATGTTGCGCACGCATTTCCCTCCGCAGGTGAAAATTGGCCCGGTGGAAGAGATCACGCAATTGGTCACTGCTGCCCTGCCCGGTATTTCAATTCATCCTTTGCCCGTTGCCCCAAGGCAATTGCCGTATCACGCCGGATGTTCTTATTTCGAATTGGATAAGCAAAGCCCATACTGGAAGAAGATGATGGATTCCGGCGGTTTTGCCTTTCATATTGGTGGTAATTTTCCGGGATTGGAGTTGGAATTCTGGGCAATAAAAAAAGGGTGATGACATGGTGCAACAAGGACCTTTCGGCGATGACGACAAAACAGTGTTGCGGCCTTCGCCAGGTGGACGAATGCCGCAGCAGCCATCAGTGACACAAATACCGCCATCTCCGCCGCCCCAGCAGCAGACCTCAAATATCAACATTCCGTCGCTCAGTGTGCTTTCCGGAGCGGATAGCGGTTCATTATTGACTTTATCAGCCGGCATTCTGTCCTTGGCGGCTAGGCTCAGAACAACCGTTAGCTATTCTGGAGTTGATGAACTAAAGCAAAAGTTGGCTAAAGAAGTCAGAGAATTCGAGAACCGTGGCTTGAATGCAGGGTTTCAGCAAGAAACCATGCGTATGGCGAGCTACGATTTGTGTACTTTTCTGGATGAAATTATCCAAAACACGCCTTGGGGCTCACAAAGTAATTGGGGGCATCAAAGCCTGCTTATCCTATTTCATAAAGAAGCCTGGGGCGGTGAACGCTTCTTCCAAATACTCGAACATCTGGTGAAACAGCCCGCGCAAAATTTGCCGCTCATCGAGCTTTGCTATGTGTTGTTAAGTTTTGGATTCGAAGGTAAATATCGGGTCATGGCCAATGGCGCCAACGAATTGGAAAAACAACGGCTTGAGTTGTACCAATTAATCCAGCGAGTAAGAGGGGATTTTCCAACGGAGCTGTCGCCACGCTGGCAAGGGCAAAAAAGCGGAAATAGCTCGTTGATAACGCAAGTGCCCTTATGGGTGTTCGCCAGCGTAGCAGGTGGCCTGTTGCTGCTTTGTTATCTGGGGTTTGCGTTTTTTATTAATTCGGCATCCGATCCTGCCTATCGGGAGTTACTGAAATTGGCCAAGGAGCCGGTACAAATGGCAACGGCCGCTACGATCACTCCGTCTGCACCGGTTATCGCCAACAGATTGGAACGCTTTAAACCGTTATTACGCGATGAAATTGCCCAGAATATGGTCGAAGTGGTCGACGATAGCATCATTCGCGTTCGTAATTCCTTCCCCTCCGGTAGCGATCAAGTTAAACCGGAGTTTTTACCGATGTTGAAAAAAATCGCCAAAGAACTCGAGAATGAACAAGACTCGATTTTGGTAACCGGGCATACCGACGACAAGCCCATTGTGTCGGCCCGCTTTCCGTCCAATTGGCATTTGTCTGCGGCACGCGCTAAAAACGTCCTGGCAATTTTGACCGCATCCGCTCAACTAAAAGGCTCGGCCAGAGCGGAAGGCCGGGCTGACGGCGAGCCTTTGGAACCCAATGATACGCCTGAACATCGAGCCCTAAATCGGCGCGTCGACATCTTGATTAAGTGAGAATACCGCGTGGAACGGATAATCAGTTTTTTTAAAACAAAGTGGGTGCTTGAACTGATCGGTATCGTGATTTTGTCGGTACTGATTTGGTTTATCGGGCCTTTAATCGCAATTGCCGGCAGTGTGCCGTTGGAAACCGATTTAAGCCGGATTATAACGATAAGCGTCATAGTCGGATGTTGGTTGCTTTACCGCTTGGTCGCGTGGCTGTTATCGCGTAAGCGCGAGCAGCGTTTAATGGCCGATTTGGCTGGCGGCGCTGATGCAAACGATGCTCATACGGCCTCCGCGGCCGAGCTGGATGTGTTGAATCGCGGTTTCGATGAGGCTTTGACTTTACTGAAAGCCACCAGCGCCAAACAACACGGTCGGAAGCAGTATCTTTACGAATTGCCTTGGTACGCCATTATCGGCGCTCCGGGCTCCGGTAAAACCACAGCATTAATCAATTCCGGATTACATTTTCCCTTGGCCGAACGCTTGGGCAAGCATTCGGTAAAAGGCGTCAGCGGCACGCGAGATTGTGATTGGTGGTTCGCTGACGAAGCGGTGTTATTGGATACTGCCGGTCGCTATACCACCCAAGATAGCCATCAAGAAGTGGATGCTACCGCCTGGCATGGTTTCTTGCAGTTGTTAAAAAAATATCGACCACGCCGCCCTCTGAACGGGGTATTTGTGGCGGTGAGTGTCAGTGATTTAATTCAGCAGACCGAGGAAGAATTACGCCAGCATGCCGCAGCAATCAGGCGGCGGATTACGGAACTTAATGCGCAATTGGGTGTGCAATTGCCAGTCTACGTGCTGTTCACGAAAGTGGACCTCGTGGCGGGATTTAGCGATTTTTTTGCCAATTTAACCGAAGACGAGCGAAGCCAGGTGTGGGGTGAGACGTTTATTCGTGCCGACAACGATAAAGAAGATCTGGCCGCTCACTTGGTGCAATTTGAAAAGGCCTATGACGAATTGACCGAGAGGTTGGTACAACGCCGTTTGAAGCGTATCCAGGAAGAGCGCGATGTGCAGCGGCGTACGGCTATTTTCGATTTTCCGCAACAAATGATGCTGTTCAAATCGGTGGCAACCGGATTTTTGGATGCCGCATTTGCCACCAATCGCTACGAAGAGCCTTTCCTGTTACGCGGCGTTTATTTCAGCAGCGGCACCCAAGAGGGTACGCCGATAGATAGAGTGATGGCGGCGTTGGCCTCAAGCTTTAGATTGGAAAGGCAAGCAACACCGTTAATGAGCGGGCGCGGTAAAAGCTATTTTCTGACTAAGCTTCTGAAGCAAGTCGTGTTTCCCGAAGCCGAATTGGTTGGCGTGGATCCAAAGGTAGAGCGGCGTTTTCGTTTGATGAACCTCGCCGGCTTTGCCGCCACCTTTGCGCTTGTGGCGATAGCGGTAGTGGTCTGGATGGTCAGTTTTGCCACGAATAAGTCGGCGATTGCCGATGTCGAAAAACAGGTAGAAATTTACCGAGCCAGTAATCTTGTTCCCACCGATTCGCGCTCCGGTTTTTTGGCCTTGTTGCCCAAGCTTAATGCCTTACAGGCCGCCAAAGACGTGTATGCACAAACCGGCTGGAGCAGCGGTTTTGGTTTATACCAAGGCGACAAAATCGATTCAGCCATCGATATTGCCTATCAGCGCTTGCTTCGTGAAAATTTTCAAGCCTTGATTACGCTGCGCTTGAAAGAGCGTATGCAAAGCGATGAAGGCAAAAATCTGGATGTACTTTACCAATTATTGCGTGTTTATCTGATGTTCGGCGAGCCGCAACGGATGGACGCCAAGGTTGCCCAGCCTTGGGTGAAATTGGATTGGGAGCAAATGTTTGCCACCGACCCGGAGACTCAAGCCAAATTACAGTTACATCTGGATAATTTATTGGCTTTGAATTTGGATCCGGCTGCTATCGATAATGGATTTGTGGATGCGGTACGCAATAAATTGACGCAAATCCCTCTGGTTAATCAACTATATAGCCGCTTTAAAAGCGAGGCGTTGTTTGATCGCAGTCACGACATTTCGGTCGCCGGACAATTGGCGCCGAACGGCGGCCGAGTGTTTACCGCGAACGGCAAGGAATTGGATACGTTGGTCGTACCCGGTTTGTTTAGCAGTTACGGTTATACGGAGCTATTTCTGAAAAAAGGCATGGTTTACGTCAAGGAAGCCAGCGAACAAAATTGGGTACTTGGCGTAAACGGCGCAAGTACGCCTGTCGAAATTGATCGTTTATATAGCGATTTCAAACGCCTGTATTTGGGAGATTACCAAAAGACCTGGGATAGCGTGCTGACGGCGGTTAAGTTCCGCCCGCAGCCCAGCAATAATCAGCTGGTAGATACGCTGGATCTGCTGTCGCGCCCCGATTCGCCATTGAAGCTTTTGTTGGAGTTGGTCGAAAAAAATACCGCGTTAAGCAAACTCTCGTCCGAATTGGCCGATGCGTTGGCAAAATCCACCGGCGGGGCCTTAGCGGTTCCGGAGGCCGCTACCCAAAAACTGCTGGCGATGGCTAAACAAAGCGACGGTGGCGTCGATCCGGTCAAGGCATTGGAAACTTACTTCGAACCTTACAATATGCAAGTGCGGGGCGCTGCCGACAGGCCTGCTCCGATCAATGCGACGATGGCGAGTATCAAAAATCTGCACGATTATCTGATGCAGATTGGGTCGGCACCCAATAGTGGCGGTCAAGCCTTGTCTACCGAAGCGGCGCGATTTGCCGGCGGCGGTGTTGACCCTCTGCAAGCAGCCAAAATGGAATTTGCCCGTTTGCCCGGTCCGGTTGCAGCCTCGCTGAATGCGTTGACTAGCACGGGCGGGCAACAAATCAAAACCGGCGCGAAAGGGCAACTCAACGAAATGTTGAAAACCGCGGTGACGATGCCCTGCAAAAGCGCTTTGGCCGGCCGTTATCCGTTTGCAAAAAATACTCAGCAGGACGTGTTGATGGCTGATTTCGGCAAAGTTTTTGCCGCTAACGGGATTGTCGATCAGTTTTTTAACGCTAACCTCAAGGCATTTGTTGATACTGCAGCGGTGCAGTGGCAGGAGCTTAGTTCGGATAAGGCTTTAGGCTTATCGGCAGCCAGTATTCGCCAGTTTCAGATTGCATCGAAAATTCGTGACGCATTTTTTCCCGGCGGCGGCGCGGTGCCGCAAGTGCAATTCGAGTTAAAACCCTTGGCCTTGGACGACAAAGTCAGCACCTTCAGGTTAAATGTCGAAGGCCAGGAGTTGGTTTATCGCCATGGCCCTGAGCAACTCACTAAGTTTCAGTGGCCCGGCACCAATAATAGTGCCGGGGTCAGAGTGGTGTTCGAAGGTTTGGACGGCAAACAAGTCAGCAAATCTAAGGAAGGGGCCTGGGCATTGTTCAGGATGTTCGACGAATTCAACATCCAACCCACTGGCCTGCCGGACCGCTTCAATTTGACCGTACAACTGGAGGGCTATACCGCAAAATTTGAGTTGCGCGCGGCCAGTGTTAATAATCCATTTGGCATCAGCGAATATCAAAGCTTTCGTTGTCCGGAGTCGCTATGAATGCTATGGATGGGTTGAGCGTCGGCTTTTTCGGAAAAGTGCCGGGCCTTGGCGATTTTGTCAGTCGGCGGCTGCCCAGGCACTTTATCGAGCCATGGGACCAGTGGTTACAGGCGTCGATGCGTTCCAGTCAGGAAACACTAGGAGAGAGTTGGTTATCCTTGTTTTTGGTTAGCCCGCTTTGGCGCTTTGCTTTGAGACCTGGCGTGTGCGGTGCGAGTGCTTGGGCCGGAGTCATGATGCCCAGTGTGGATAGGGTCGGTCGCTATTATCCGTTGACGTTGGCGCAAGCCGTCAGTGCAGAGTCTTTGTTGTCATTGTTTTCGCCGGAATCGGCATGGTTTGCCCAATTGGAAGACGCTGCGCTATCAGTGTTGAATGACTCCTGCGATCTGGACCGGTTTGATAAGGGGCTGATGGAAATCGGTTCGGCTGACAGCCTGACACCGCAGTATTTTCAAGCTGATTCTAGCGGCGGATTAGGGGTATCTAACGGCAAGCTCGCATTTCGTTTCGATTTGGAGGGGCTGGATCAGACGGATGTAGTGTTTCCGCACTTGAGTCAGCGTTTGTTGGATCGCTTTATGCCGGGTTACAGTATTTGGGCAAGTGAAGGCGGTCAGTCGAATCGCCCCAATCTGCTGATTTGCGAAGGCTTGCCACCTATCGATGCTTACGCGAGTTTTTTGCAGGGTATGCCGCAGGCTGGCAGATCTTGGCAGGTGCAGAGCTATCGCCAATACCAAAGCGTCAAAAAAATCGAGAGAGAGCCGAGCGCCTCTGCGGTAGGCGCAACGGCGAGCCAGGACATAACGCTTCCGAACTCGACAAAGTGGGCTTCCTACGGGGTTACGGTGGTCGGCAATAAGCGTAAGCACAATGAGGATGCTTTGCTTGATTGCCCGTCACTGGGGCTGTGGGTGGTTGCTGATGGCATGGGGGGGCATCAATCCGGCGATGTTGCCAGCCGCTTGGTGGTGGATTCTTTATCGACGTTGGAATTTACCGAAAACCTGGATAATCAGGTCGAAGCCGTTTCCCGCAAATTACATAAGATTAACGACGATTTATGCCGCTTTGCTTCGGGCATTCAGCAAGGCAGTATTGTCGGAACCACGGTAGTCGCCTTGCTGGCCAAGGGTGACCAGTGCGCGGCCATTTGGGCGGGAGATAGCCGTTTATACCAATTACGCCAAGGCGAGTTTACGCAGATTACCCGCGACCATACCTTGATCGACGAATTGATGGATTCTGGTGTGATGACCCGGGAAGTCGCGGCCCAGCAAGTGGGAGCGAATGTGATTACCCGCGCGGTGGGTGGGCAATTGACGCTGGCGTTGGATGTGCTGCACTTTCAGGCTGCCGGCGGTGATCGTTATCTGCTCTGTAGCGACGGCTTGGATAAAGAATTATCGGAAGCCGAAATTGCGGAATTGATGGGCTCAGGCAGTTGCCAGTCGGCCGCCGAAGCCCTGATTAACCAAGCTTTGAGCAGAAGCGGTCGAGATAATATTACCGTATTAGTCGCCGAATTTAGTGGTTAAGCCGAAATCAGGATGCTGCCCTTACGTCCGGGTTCTTGGGTCTCGGTATCTTTTGGAAGAAATACGCTTCAACAATCTTATAAGCGCGTAGATTCTCAGATGGACGGCTGTGGTCGGTAGTGTCTTTGGGGAATGGCTGTCAACGTGCGCTTAGTATAGATAGACCCAAGATTTGAAGCAGCCGATGTGAGCATTCGGCGACGCTAGAACGCGAGATGCTTTTGCACCACGAAACAATGGACGGATTTTTTCAATGGAAAACGGTATTTCCCCTCGCGGTAGCCAGGCACCGCAAGTACCGAATATCGTATCCGTTACGAAATATCGTGCCGATTTGGCGCTGCAATGGGGTGTGCATGTTGTGATTTAGCACGCCGTTTGAATTTTAAATCATGTTATATCAATGTCTTACGGTTTTGTAGGCGTAGGGTTCATGAGTTGGCATGTTAAATGATCCCGATGCCTTATCTATTGATGAGCAAATGCAACTTGATAGGTATAAGATTCCGCGACATTTAGGGTTTTTTAGTTTAAAGCGTGACATGAAAAACCGACTAGACTAATGCGAATTGGTTTTGGGCTTAATACAGGCGTAACAAGTCCGGGGCACTATAGAATTGGGTCGATTGTAAGAAACGGGGCGCAAGGCACAAGGTTTCGTTACCGCTTTTCAATCGGTTGATGTTAACAATTGGATTACCATAGAGGCTTAAAAATGGCGGATTTGTCCGGATTACTAGAACCTGTTTCGGCGGAGCAGCCTTGTGGTGATAACCTTGAGTATGACAATGCCAGGGTGGCATTGGACACCAATATCTTAGGGACCCCGGAAAATCAGTTTTCTGGCGAGAAGGCGTTGCCGCCTAACTGGCGCGAGGTCTACAAGGAGGCTTTGGCTTTGTTGCAGCGTTCCAAGGATTTGCAAGTCATTTTGTACTTGATCCGGACACTGATCAATGTTGAAGGTTGGAGAGGTTTTCGCGATGGACTAAGCTTTCTGGAAGAGTCCTTGACTCGTTATTGGGATTCCATACACCCTCAACTCGATCCCGACGACGGCATGGATCCGACGTCGCGAATCAATATTTTGGAAGAGCTTGCCAGCTTCGACCTGATAATCAGGCCTCTAAGTTTGGCGGTGCTGGTCGAGTCGAAAGCCATCGGCAGGTTTTGTTTGCGTGACATTCAGTACGCAACCGACCGGCTGGAAGTGCCCAAGGGCCTGACAAAGCCAGACAACGGCGCTATCAACGCGGCTTTTCTGGATATGGATGACGCGGCGTTAGCTGATAATTATCAGGCCTTGGTCGACAGTATCAAGATCGTCGAGCGGATCGATGCTTTCGTCAACGAAAAAGTCGGAGCCAGTCAAGGCGCGGTATTGACGCCGTTAAAAGCTTTACTGAAGGAAGTCAGGGATGATTTCGATCATTACGCGGGGTCGCGGTTGTCCAGCGACGCCGAGACTGAGGCAAGCGACGATGGCAGCAGCGCTGAGGCGGGTGATGAGGTAAAGCCCGTTAAATCCAAAGCGGTGAGCGGCGCCATTGAGTCGCGCCAAGATGTGGTGAGAACGTTGGATGCGCTTTGTAAATATTATGCGGACTACGAGCCGTCTAGCCCCGTGCCCATTTTGTTGCGTCGGGCCAAGCATCTGGCAACTGCAGATTTCTTGGAAATCGTCCAAAACTTAATGCCGGATGCGCTTTCCCAAATAAGTGCGATAAAGGGTCCCGACCCAAGTTAGAAACTGATTTTTGGTAGTCCTTCTTAATGTCAAGCGGAGAATACAATGGCTGAAAGTAGTCAGAAGTTTATACAACGAAACCGGGCACCCCGGGTACAGATTGAATACGATGTTGAACTCTACGGTTCCGAAAAAAAGGTGCAGTTGCCGTTCGTGATGGGCGTCATGTCAGATTTGTCCGGTAAACCAGCCGAACCTTTAGCACCAGTGGCGGATCGCAAATTGTTGGAAATCGATGTCGACAATTTCAATGATCGATTGAAATCGATGAAACCACGGGTCGCATTCCAAGTTCCCAATACCTTGACCGGCGAAGGTAATTTGAATGTCGATATCACCTTTGAAAGTATGGATGACTTTTCTCCCGCAGCGGTTGCCAAAAAAGTGGCGGGCTTGGATAAAGTCTTGGAAGCCAGAACCCAGTTGTCCAACTTGATTACCTATATGGACGGTAAAACCGGCGCGGAGGAATTAATCGCGAAGTTAGTTAACGACCCCGCGTTGCTACAAACCTTGGCGGCGTCAGCGAAACCGGCGGAAGCAGGCGGTGATGCCGCTGAAGGAAAAGGGGAGTAAGCCATGGCCGAATTAGAAACCCAAGGCGGACAAGGCGCAACCCAAACCCTGGAGTTGGACGATTTTTCCGCATTATTGTCCAAGGAGTTCAAACCAGGTACCGAGGCAGCCAATCAGGTCAATACCGCAGTAACAACGTTGGCGCAATATGCGTTGCAGGATGTTTCCAAAGTATCCGACGATGCCATTAAAACGATCCAGTCGATTATCGCCAGCCTGGATCAGAAAATCACCGAACAATTAAATCTCGTCATACACCATCCCGATTTTCAAAAACTGGAAGGCGCCTGGCGCGGCTTGCATTACTTGGTCAACAACACCGAAACCGACGAAATGTTGAAAATTCGCGTGTTGAATATCACCAAAAACGAGTTGGGTAAAACCCTGAAAAAGTTCAAAGGTACCGCCTGGGACCAAAGCCCGCTGTTCAAAAAACTGTATGAAGAAGAATACGGCACGTTTGGCGGCGAACCCTTCGGTTGCTTGGTGGGCGACTACCATTTCGATCACAGTCCGCAAGATGTGGAATTGTTGGGCGAGATGGCAAAAATCAGTGCCTCCGCGCATACCCCGTTCATTTCCGGCGTGGCGCCATCGGTGCTGCAAATGGAAAGTTGGTCCGAATTGGCCAATCCGCGTGATTTGACCAAAATTTTTCAAACGCCGGAATACGCGGCTTGGCGCTCGTTGCGCGAGTCCGAAGATTCCCGTTACCTCGGTTTGGCTATGCCGCGCTTCCTGAGCCGTTTACCTTATGGCTCGAAAACCGATCCGGTCGAAGAGTTTGATTTCGAGGAAGATACCTCGGGCGCCGATAGCAGTAAATATACGTGGTCTAACGCTGCTTATGCGATGGCAGTCAACATCAATCGCTCGTTCAAATATTACGGTTGGTGTTCGCAGATTCGCGGTATTGAATCCGGTGGCGCAGTGGAAGGATTACCGGTGCATTCGTTTCCGACCGACGAAGGCGGCGTCGACATGAAGTGCCCGACCGAGATCGCCATTACCGACCGCCGTGAAGCGGAATTGGCCAAAAGCGGTTTCATGCCCTTGTTGCACAAAAAAAACACCGATTTCGCCGCATTCATCGGCGCGCAATCGCTGCAAAAACCGGCTGAATACACCGATCCGGATGCCACCGCCAACGCCAACTTGGCTGCGCGCCTGCCGTATTTGTTTGCCACCTGCCGGTTTGCGCACTATCTGAAATGCATCGTTCGAGACAAAATCGGATCGTTCAAGGAGCGCCAAGACATGCAGGCGTGGTTGAACACCTGGATCAGCCAATACGTGTTGACCAATCCAGCAGTGGCCACCGAAAAAGACAAAGCGCGCCGGCCATTGGCCGGTGCGGAAGTGGTGGTCGAGGAAGTCGAGGGTAATCCTGGATATTATCAATCTAAGTTTTTCCTTAGACCGCACTATCAGTTGGAAGGGTTGACGGTTTCCTTGCGACTGACATCTAAATTACCGTCGCAAAAAGGTTAAGTCCTATTCGTTGAATAAGGCTAGGAAGTACGCTATTTGCCGGGGCAGCAATACGAAATTCCCGGCAGTGGCGGTTAGTCGTTTTATATCCCGGCTTGCCGGAGCTGTAAATCTGTGGGTGGATGCCCGTTTGTATTTTTATCACTAACTTCGAAAGGAGAGCACTATGATCTTATTAAAATTCGCGACCGAAATTAAAGGCGATAGCACCGTAGCCAGCCATACGGACTGGATTACCGTAGACAGTTTGCAAATGGGCGTAGGTCGTGCCATTTCGACCAGCGGCGTCGGCAAAGACCGCGATACCAGCAATCCTTCGTTTTCCGAAGTCACCCTGACTAAAAGCATGGACATCGCGTCCGTCGACCTGTGGATGCAGTCCATCTGCGGCAAAAGCTTGGGTACAGCAACATTCCATTTCATCCAAACCGGCGGCGCAGATGCCAAGGGTCAAGTGTATCTGGAAATCGAACTGGCCGACGCTATCATCAGCGGCTACAGCCAATCCAGCGGCGGTGACCGCCCTCACGAGAGCATATCCATCAACTTCAACGAAGTTAAAATGAAGTACAACACTTTCGGCGAAGGCGAAGCACCAGCCGCTGGCGCATTCAAAGGTTGGAACTTGATGAAAAACGAAACCGTGTAATCCCCGACCCCGGTGGAGCCAACACCACTGGGGTTATTTTTGCACTCATCGGAGAATCGTATGCAGGACGTTTCACGTCTTATCGCCGAAGGCGAGCTGGATGCGGCATTGCAGCAAACCCAGCAGTACATCAGGCAAAATCCGGCCGATCCTAAATCGCGGATCCTGCTGTTTCAGCTGTATTGCGTGCAGGGCCTGTGGGATAAGGCGCTAAATCAACTTAATGTGTTGCGCGATTTGGATGCCTCCACCTTGTTGATGGTTAGTACCTACGAACAAGTTTTACTCTGTGAAGCATTACGTAAGGACGTGTTTGCCGCACGCAAAACGCCTTTGATTTTTGGCGAGCCGCCAGCATGGTTGGCTTTACTGTTAGAAGCGCTAATACGGGAAAACAGCGGCGATTTTCAGCAGGCCGTGGCATTAC
This sequence comes from Methylomonas sp. TEB, assembly GCF_047777895.1. Lineage (GTDB taxonomy): Bacteria > Pseudomonadota > Gammaproteobacteria > Methylococcales > Methylomonadaceae > Methylomonas. The sequence continues at coordinate 4,668,420 of NZ_CP180476.1, read as the reverse complement.
GAACTGAGGCCTTACAGCAGGCGCCGGCTACCGCTGGAGCGTTGGACGGTACACCGTTTGAATGGTTAGCAGACGCTGATAGCCGTTTGGGACCGGTGTTGGAGGCCGTCGTCAATGGTCGCTACTACTGGGTGCCGTTTATGCAGATCAGCAAGATACAGCTGGAAAAACCCACCGATTTACGCGATTTGGTATGGATACCGGCGCAATTTACCTGGATCAATGGTGGCGAAGCCAGCGGCTTGATACCTTGCCGTTATCCGGGTTCGGAAGCCGACTCGGACGCTCGCATCCGCCTGTCCCGTTTAACCGAATGGACTAAAGTCGCAGACGGTTTAATGCATGGCAAGGGGCAGCGCCTATTGGCCACCGACGTCGACGATTACGCGCTGTTAGATGTCCGTACTATTGAATTCAATGCGCCGGTAGGGCTGGAATAATGGCCGATTTACTGCACGCGGAACGTCTCCAACCGTCCTTGCTGGATCGGTTGACCGACGAAGCTCCCGACAAACGCGCGGAAACCCGCGAGCAACGTGTCATGTCTCTGCGCCAGTTGCGGCAGAGCGTATTGCGCGATTTGAGCTGGCTGCTGAATACCGCAGCGTTCGAGAGCATGGTCAATTTGACCGACTATCCGTTTGTGGCTCGTTCCGTATTGAATTACGGGACACCGGTCTTGTCCGGCGTATCGCTGACCGGGATTGACGTTAAAAAGATCGAACGTAAAGTCCGGCAGGCAATTAACGATTTCGAGCCGAGAATCTTGGCGGACTCGCTGTCGGTAGAATTGGCAAAAGCCGATGATCAAATGAATCACAAGGCGTTGTCGTTTCGTATCGAAGGCGATTTGTGGGCGCAGCCGCTGCCGATACATTTATACATTCGCAGCGACCTGGATCTGGAAACCGGCGAAATCAGCGTCAAGGAACTGGACGGTTAACCATGGATCCCCGGCTGCTTAAATACTATAACCGCGAGTTGCAATACGTCCGTGAAGTAGGCGCGGAGTTTGCCGCAGAGTTTCCGAAAATAGCCAATCGCTTGGGCTTGGATACTTTCGAATGTTCCGACCCGTATGTAGAGCGCTTATTCGAAGGCTTCGCTTTTATGGCGGCTCGGGTGCAACTGAAAGTCGACTCCGAGTTTCCCAACTTTACCCAGCAATTATTGCAGATTATCTATCCGCACTATTTGTCGGCTACGCCATCGATGACGGTGGTGGAGATGAAACCCGATTTTGCCGAAGCGGCTCTGGCAGACGGGATCACGATAGCCAAGGATACGGTGTTGCGCAGCCAGATCGCCAGAGGCGAACAAACCGCCTGCGAGTACCGTACTGCGCAAGACTTGCAACTGTTACCGTTGCAGATAGGCCAAATTGAATATCTGCCGAGTCTGGCTGCCGTGTCCAGTCGCGGCTTGACGGCCAAACATTTTCGCGGACCGGTCAAAGCGGCCTTGCGTATCGTCTTGAATAGTGTGGGCGGTTTAAAGTTCAACGAAATTGCCCTGGACCGGCTGCCGTTGTTTCTGCGCGGTGTCGGCAATATCCCGTATCGCTTGTACGAACAACTGTTGGCAAATGTAAGCGGCATTGTCGGCAGTTTCCATAACCGGGTCTCGACGGAAATTCGCACGCTGTCTGCTGGGGGGGTACGCGGTCTGGGCTTCGAACCGGACGAGGCTTTACTCAGACAGACGCCGCGCTCGTTCGACGGTTATCGAATATTGCAGGAATATTTCGCATTCCCGGACCGTTACCTGTTTGTCGAACTCGGTGGACTGGGAGAGCTAGCAAGTAACTGTGACAGTGAACAGATTGAGTTGTTCGTGCTGTTCGACCGCAGCGAACCGCAACTGATTAATGTGTTGGATCAGAACAATTTGGCCTTGTTCTGCGTACCGGCTATCAATTTGTTCCCTAAACGTGCCGACCGAATCCATATCGACCAGCGTCAGTCTGAATATCACATCGTGGTGGATCGCAGCCGGCCGATGGATTATGAAGTACATAGCGTCAATGAAGCCACCGGTTTCGGTGCCGATCAGGAGAGCGAACAGGCCTTTCTGCCTTTTTACGGCTCTAAAGCGTCCTACCAGCACGCCGGGGAAACTGCGTTTTTCAGCTTACGGCGAGTGAATCGCGTGCTGTCTTCAAATCAACGTCGCAAGGGAGTGCGTTCCAGTTATATCGGCAGCGAAGTTTTTGTGTCCTTGGTCGATGCGGCCCAGGCGCCGTATTCCGGCAAGTTGGCGCAACTGGGGCTGGATACCTTATGTACCAATCGTGATTTGCCGCTGGTGATGCCGGTAGGCCAAGGTGATACCGATTTTACCTTGCAAGTTAGTGCGCCGGTGAAATCGGTGCGTTGTATCGCCGGCCCGACCCGGCCGCTGCCGGCTGCGTATGAGGCGGATACCGTGTGGCGCCTGATCAATCATTTGTCGCTGAACTATCTGTCGCTGCTGGATACCGATGCCAAGAGCGGTGCGGCGGCATTGCGTGAATTGTTGGGCCTGTATGCCGACCAGCGCGAACCGGCCATCAAGAAACAGGTTGAGGGCGTGCTTTCCGTAGCTTCAAAAAATGTGGTCAGACGCATCGATGCCAAGGGGCCGATGGTGTTCGGGCGCGGCTTGGAAATTACCGTCATGCTGGACGAGTCGGCATTTGAAGGTGGCGGCTATTTTCTGCTGGCAACGGTATTGGAGCGTTTTTTCGCCCGCTACGTATCGATCAATTCTTTCGTAGAAACCGTAATACGCACTACTGATCGTGGTGAAGTGGCCCGCTGGCCTGCGAGGATGGGATGTCGCCACACGATTTAATCGGTGAATTGACGAAGGATGCGTCGCGCTTCGATTTTTTCGAGGCGGTGCGCTTGATCGAATGCCTGAATAGCGATAAGCCGCGTTTCGGTACCAGTGTAAAAGCGGCCGACGATGCGGTGCGTTTTTCCCAGGAGCCGGAACTGGAATTTCCTGCTACCGCTGTCGATTACTATTCGCTGGGCGGGACGGGGCTGGGTAAACCGAGATTGGCGGTAAATTTTATGGGTTTGTTCGGTCCCAACGGCCCGCTGCCGCTGCATTTGACCGAGTATGCCCGAGAACGGCAGCGCCACCATCACGATCCGACCTTTGCTCGTTTTGCCGATGTCTTTCATCATCGCATGATTAGTTTGTTTTACCGGGCCTGGGCCAATGCCCGCCCGGAAGTGCATTACGACCGGCCGGATACAGACCGCTTTGGTTTTTACGTGGGTGCCATGCTGGGTATTTCCGGGGCGCCGTTTCAGAACCGGGACGCACTGACCGACCGAGGCAAATTGTTTTATGCCGGGCATTTTGCCGCGCAGACCAAACATCCTGGGGGTTTACAGGCCATTGTCTCGGATATTTTTAAAGTGCCGGTCCGCGTCGCCGAATTTGTTGGCGAATGGATGGACATTCAACCCCGTGAGCAAACTCGTTTGGGCTGGAGCAAAGACACCTGTTCTCTGGGGAGCTCTGTTGTGATCGGCGCTAGCGTTTGGGGTTGCCAGCATAAATTTCGTGTCGTTATCGGGCCGTTGCGCCGTAGCCTATATTTGGCCTTGCTGCCGGGCGGGGCGTTATTGCCCAAGTTGGTGGCCATCGTCCGCAATTATGTCGGCGACGAAATGGTCTGGGACGCACAATTGATTTTGGAAAAAGCCGAAGTACCGGAAGAGCTGGCCTTAGGAAAACCCGAAACGACCGGCGCGAATAGTATGAACGGCGATGCGCAATTGGGTTGGAGTACTTGGTTGGGACCGCGCCGCGGTGCAGGCGATGCCGATGATTTAACGCTCAATCCGTTTATACAGGCTGATGCTGCCTGCTGAACCACACTTAAACTTTAGCGAGGAATAAACACCATGGCGGAAATTAGCCGAGTCAAGTTGTTTGGGAAATTGAACAAGGTTTGTTACAAAGCCGTCGAGGGTGCGACGGTGTTTTGCAAACTAAGAGGCAACCCCTATGTCGAGTTGGTGCATTGGTTAAGCCAACTGCTACAACTGCAAGACTCCGATTTGCACCGCTTGGTGAAGCATTACGGTTTGGATGCCTCGGTGATTGCCAAGGACGTGACTAACGCGCTGGACCGCTTGCCGCGCGGTTCTACGGCTATTTCCGATTTTTCGCCGCATATCGAGGATAGTGTCGAACGCGGCTGGGTCTTCGGCACATTGTTGTTCGGTGAGTCTCAGGTGCGTAGCGGCCATTTATTGGTCGGTATGTTGAAAACCAAATCCTTGCGCAACGAGTTGCTGGGAATTTCCAAAGAGTTCGAAAAACTCAAACCGGATACGGTTTCCGACGAGTTGCCGAAGATTGTGTCCGGTTCACCGGAAGACGGCTTGGTTGCCAATGATGGTTCGCTGGTAGGCGCTACGCCCGGCGAAGCCAGCGGTGCGATTGCACCGGCAGCGATGGGCAAGCAGGAGGCGCTGAAGCAATTTACCGTTGACCTGACCGAACAGGCGCGTAACGGCAAAATCGATCCTATCGTGGGCCGCGAGGAAGAGATTCGGCAAGTCATCGATATTCTGATGCGCCGCAGGCAGAACAATCCGATTCTGACCGGTGAGGCCGGTGTCGGCAAAACTGCGGTAGTTGAGGGTTTTGCTTTGAAAATTGTCGCCGGCGACGTGCCGCCGTTATTACGCGATGTGAGCTTGCGGACCTTGGATGTCGGCTTGTTGCAAGCCGGCGCCAGTATGAAAGGCGAATTCGAAAACCGCCTGCGCCAAGTCATCGAAGAAGTGCAAGCCTCGCCAAAACCCATCATTCTGTTTATCGATGAAGCCCATACCTTGGTGGGTGCGGGCGGCGCGGCAGGTACCGGCGATGCAGCCAATCTATTAAAACCGGCGTTGGCGCGTGGTCAATTGCGCACCGTCGCGGCCACGACCTGGGCGGAATACAAAAAACATATCGAAAAAGACCCGGCCTTGACCCGGCGTTTTCAGGTCGTGCAAGTGTTGGAGCCTAGCGAAGCCAAAGCCATCGGCATGATGCGCGGCGTGGTCTCGGTGCAGGAAAAACATCACCAGGTGTTGATTCTGGATGAAGCGCTGGAAGCCGCCGTCAAATTATCCCACCGCTATATCCCAGCCCGGCAATTACCGGACAAGGCCGTCAGTTTACTGGATACCGCCTGTGCCCGGGTCGGCATCAGCCAACACGCGGTGCCCGCCGAAGTGGACGACTGCCGTAAACGCATAGAAGCCCTGGAAACGGAGTTGGCGATTATCGGCCGGGAAAAAACAGTCGGTGTCGAAGTGGCTGCACGGGAGCAAGTGGCTAACGAAAAACTGGCAGCCGAACAGCAGCGTCTGGCTGGCCTGGAAGAGCGTTGGAATGCCGAGAAGGAATTGGTCGGCAAGATTTTGGAATTGCGCGGCAAACTTAGATCGGCTGGACACGCTGTCGATACAGCCGAACCTGCGGAAGGCGATGTTGGTAGCGAAGCCAATGATCGCGACGCCTGGCTGACCGAATTGAAAGCCTTGCAGGCTCAACTCCACGCACAACAAGGCGAGTCGCCGCTAATTTTGCCAACCGTCGATCAGCAGGCTGTAGGCGCTGTTGTGCAAGATTGGACCGGCATTCCGGTTGGCCGGATGGTCAAAAATGAAATCGAAACGGTACTGAAGCTGCCGGATTTGCTGGAGCAGCGCATCATCGGCCAACGCCACGCACTGGAGATGATCGCCAAGCGCATCCAGACCTCGCGCGCAGGCCTGGATAATCCGAACAAGCCCATCGGTGTATTCATGCTGGCTGGTACTTCCGGCGTGGGTAAGACCGAAACCGCGCTGGCGCTAGCCGAAACATTGTACGGCGGCGAGCAAAACGTCATCACCATCAACATGAGCGAATACCAGGAAGCGCATACCGTTTCCACCCTGAAAGGCGCGCCTCCGGGCTATGTCGGTTACGGCGAAGGTGGGGTGTTGACCGAAGCGGTAAGGCGCCGCCCTTATAGCGTGGTATTGCTGGATGAAGTGGAAAAAGCTCATCCCGATGTCCATGAAATTTTCTTCCAGGTGTTCGACAAAGGCTGGATGGAAGACGGCGAAGGTCGGGTGATAGATTTCAAAAATACCTTGATCTTGCTGACCACCAATGCCGGCACAGACCTGATTGCCAACTTGTGCAAAGACCCGGATTTAATGCCGGAGCCGGAAGGCATTGCCAAAGCTTTGCGGGAACCGTTGTTAAAAGTATTTCCGCCAGCCTTGCTTGGACGTTTAGTCGTTATTCCTTACTACCCTCTCAACGACGAAATGATAGGCGCAATCGCCCGGTTGCAATTGGGCCGAATCAAAAAGCGCGTCGAAGAATCGCACAAAGTCCCGTTCAGTTACGACGACGAAGTCATCAAACTGATTGCCAGCCGTTGTACTGAATTGGAAAGCGGCGGACGGATGATAGACGCGATCTTGACCAATACCGTGTTGCCGAAGATTAGTGAGGAGTTCTTGACCCGAATGATGGAGGGTACGCCTATCCAAAGGGTGCACGTGAAGGTTGAGAATGGAGATTTCGGGTATGGGTTCGAGTAATTATGCTCTTTTAAGTTTTTGATGGTGTGTGACTACCGAGTTTTAGCACGAAACCCTAAGGCATCGTATTCCGTTCTCAATATTTGAGGTTGGCATTGATCAAGAGAGTGTTGGATGCCGATTAAGATCATTTTAGGTCGTACCATTTTGCAAGAAAATATCTTTTAGTTATTAACGCAGTTTAGGGGAAGATTTTTTTTGGATGCTGGTAGTAATCTGTTATTGCCAACAGAGAAGTTAAATATTAATTTTTATTTTTGACATAATTAAATAAAATTTGGAGGCGACAATGGCTGGGCATTTTATTTTGATGGATATATCTGAGCAGGAGTTAGAGGATATCCAAAATGCATGGTTAAGCGATAAAAATAATGTTCCTGTTTTGGACGGGTTAGCTCATTCAGCTGGGACTGATAATGGCGTGGGTGGCCGATTCCCTGGCTGGACTGTTGGGAGTCGAGCTACGTTGGCAACTGCAATGAGCGGGCAGCCGATCGGTAATAGATCAGGGTTGCCTCCGCACAAATATATCGGTTTCGGTGTGGGGCAGATTGGAATTAATGCGGCAAATTATATTATGAAAAATTATCAACAGAGCGGCTGGGTAACACGGTTAGAGCGCCCTGATAATATGGGGTTGTCAGTTTTACATGATTCCGCTCGGGGGGATTGGCCAACTAACAAGGCGAAAGCGTTTGCCAAGCAAGTTAAAGCAAATGGCGTCTCTATAGAAGTATATAAGTTTGAAGGAAATGAAATCAATTAGAGCTGTTGGGAGTTTATACATGTGTTTTATGGTTTGAGACCGCTAAAGCTGTATTTTCAGAGTTTTGAGTGGTTTTATGGTTATTATTTTTTATTATAATTTCTGGTTGAACTTAAAGAGGATATCCCATGACCGCAATTTCTGATTTTGTTGCTAATCCTAAGCAGTTTCTAAAAAATAATGTGCTACGAGTGTTGTTTACTATGCCAGCGCAGCCGAACTCTATTGGTATGTTTAAATTTGAGCGAAAAAATTACGATGCTGTCAAGCTGGCTACTGGCGCCAATATCCCATGTTATTCATTAGTGCCGATACACGGACAGGAAGCAACCATATTCAGCCGCAACGCGACATCCGCAAATCGTGATTATTTGAGAGCTTATTGGTGTCCATACGAAGACGATGCAATGCATTCGATTATGGTTGGAGCGGGAGCAGATTTCATGTTTACATCAAATATGGATGGCTGCTCATTCGGAGTAGGCTCAGCCACGCCGACTGGCGACCGCAGAGTTGCACATATCAATCTTCGCTCGCAGCCCAACTCACATAACCTGCAGGATGGTACTTTAGCGGTTCAATCGTTGACTGATCACCATGTAAAACCTGACCGCTATATGAAAAGTTCGAGAACTCCTGGAAGTATACCCGGCGAAATTAAGGCGACTACCATAGGAATTCGAAACACGGCGACCGGTGCATGGAGTTTTCATTATCAGCAATATCGCTTGTTAGGTGGGCAGATCAATCAAGTGTATTTGTTGGCGCTAAAAAATGTCTAATAATTTCGTCCATACAAAAAACATAGTTTGTTGAGGCGAATTGTATCTTTCGCGAATGGAACTCACCTGATTCGGTAGCTGGATTTGTTGAATGATTTTTATATTAAAGGTGATTAATATGGTCGCTTTTTAGATTTTGCAAAAATTGCGATTGCAGCCTATTACAAAGGCAGTAATAAATATTATTCTAAGCCGCCGGAGCATATGGTTGATGACTGGCTGGTGAACACGTGAGAGTCGAGCTTGATTGGTGCGGCGACGGTTTTCAGAGTCGTAGATCCGAATAGTGAAACGTATTCGGACTAATTTAAAGTCTACATTCTTCCAAATACACTAATGCTATTAGGAGTTGGGTGGGCAGCCATGTTAGCAATACCGAAGGTTAGATTTATTGAATTTTGAGTGGGTGCGTCGTATCGTTGAAAACCTTGCGATAAGCGCCAATTGGTTCCCTATGCATATTCCCTGTAAACAAATATGACACAATTAAATTCAGTCAATGATCTTCGGGAATATATTAAAGGGCTGGGAGAGTTTCGGGCTCGGCCTATTGTTGCCGGACAGCATCCGACTTTGTATTTGGATCATAGTCAAGGAACTATGATAAAAGGGATACGAGAAAAAGATTATCTTTTTTCGCCCTGCAAAAGCTGGGTGGAGCCTCATGAGTAAATGGGGCTTTGATTTTCGGCTGAATGGAATCATTTAAAAGATCGGATCACATTAAAACGTAAATAGAATAAAGATAAATCTATTTATATTAACTGGTTATTGGCGAGCTTTGAATTGCCGGCTGGGTCAAGGTTTGTGCAAGATACTCGAGATAGTCAGCACTATTTGTTAACAGTTACCGAGCGTATGACCATCGACGCCTTAGTGGCAAAATTATTGATGATTGCCGATAGAATGGCAGTATATCCGCATGTGGAAAGGTTCTTGAAATGATTGCCTACAAGTATCCTGAGGAAAAAGAAATACTCATGCACTATGCTCATAAACTACAAGCAAATAGCATCATCGAGATTATTGACAAAGGATATGTAAAAAACGCCAACGAGGCCAAACAGCTGACGGCGTTTTTCTGGCAGATGGTCGACGAGTCGATTAAAGATGCTGAGCAAGGAGTGGATGCCGCGGTTCATCGCGATCTTCAAGCCTATGATGAGTACATCATGAACACACTAAGATCTTATCTGGTTAACGCCGGATATGAAAAAGAATGGAGTGACGAAGATGAGTCTGTGCAGTGAGAGAAACGGCATAATAAGCTGAACGGTTTCTCGATTTATATTTGAAAGGTGAACGGAAAGTGGGGAATACATGGCTGGCGCAGTGTCATTAACTAAAGTATCGATACCTAAAGCCTCGGCGATTTGCCAGGATATTCAACTGGATCAGCAGGCAACTGCAGGTCTGCTTGCCGACCCTGCGCCGGTTGATTTTTTGAATAAATTGCTCGAACAGCAACTTTATCCCGATGCCGTGCGTTTTATGGCCAGAGCGTTACCCAAGCGCGAAGCGACTTGGTGGGCCTGTCTTTCTGCGCGCAGTGTGGTGAGCCCGCAAACGCCCCCCGAAGTCGTTAAAGCGCTCGATGCCGCGGAGTTGTGGGTATTTAAGCCAACCGAGCCTAATCGCCGGGCCGCCAACGCTGCCGCTCACAGCGCATCCTTCGAAAACCCTGCCGCATGGGCAGCCATGGCCGCGTTTTGGAGTGATGGCAGTATGGCGCCGGAAGACGCACCATCGGTTCCGCCGGCGGATAATCTGACTGCCAAAGCCGTGGCTGGGGCGGTAATGTTGGCGGCGGTATTGACTCAGCCGGAAAAGGCCTATGAGAAATACCAATTTTTTATCGATCAGGCTATTGATATTGCCAACGGCGGTAACGGCCGACTTTGGCAGGCGGCTTAAGGAGATTACGATGGGACAGCCGGCTGCACGTATAACTGACATGCATGTTTGTCCAATGTTTACCGGCCCCGTGCCGCATGTCGGGGGCCCGATTTTGCCTCCTGGTGCGCCCACGGTAATGATAGGCAAAATGCCGGCCGCACGCGCTACCGACATGGCGACATGCGTCGGGCCGCCAGATACCATCGCAAAAGGGTCGGCAACCGTGATGATAGCCAACATGCCGGCCGCCAGGATGGGTGATATGTGCGCCCATGGCGGCACCATTATCCTCGGTTACCCTACGGTACTGATCGGTGGCTGACGCCGGCTTTATCTCAAAATTATCGTTTTAGCGTTAGGATTTCACCATGCCACTTTCTCAAGAATCTCGCACCGCTTCGGTGGTGACAGCCGCCGGTGCGGATACCTTTGTGCTGTATCGGATGACTGGTAAAGAACAATTGAGCAGTTTGTTCGAGTACGAGTTGGAATTGCTGAGCGAGAACGGCGATATTGATCTGCAAACGGTGTTGGGCACCAGCATTACCGTCAAATTGCAACTGGATAACGGTGCGCTACGCCCGTTCAACGGCATTGTCACGCAGATTAACCAATTCGGTATGCTCGGCGACTTGTATTTCTACCGAGCTATTGTGCATCCGAAAGTGTGGTTACTGACGCAAGCCAGTAACTGTCGCGTTTTATCGCCGGCGCCGGCAACCAAAAATGTACCGGACATGGTCAAGGCTGTCCTCGCCGAGCATGGTTATACCGATGTAACGACAAAGTTTTCCACCACCTACCAGCCCCGCGATTTTTGCGTGCAGTATCGGGAGACCGACTTCAATTTTATTAGCCGGCTGCTCGAAGAAGAAGGTATCTACTATTACTTCACGCATACCGACAGCATTCATTCGCTGGTGTTGTGCGATGACATTACCAAGTTGGCGGCAGCGACACCGGCCACGGTCAAATACTACCCTGCCGCAAACCAGGGCGGGCGCGACGAGGAGCATTTTTATGAATGGCGGCTTGGACGGCAAATTCGTTCCGGCAGTTACCGCTTAAAGGATTTCGATTTCGAGGCGACAACCGCGCCTTTGGACAAAGTCAAAGATTTGCCTGGCGAACATGCTCAAGCCAGCAAAACCGTTTACGACTATCCGGGGGAGTTCAAAGTAGACAGCGAGGGTGAGCGATACTCGCGCCTGCGCATGGAAGAGCTACGCGCGGAGCACGAGCAAACTGTTGCGCTCGGCAATGTGCGCACGCTGGCGGTAGGACAAAAATTCACCTTGTCGGAATTTCCGCGTGCCGATCAAAACCGTGAATATCTGACGGTATCCACCCAATTCCAGATCCAAAACAACGACTACGGTATCGCCGAAGCGGGCGGCATGGACGAGTTTCAATGTACCTATTCCGTTATTAGTACCGAATACGCCTACCGTCCGCCGCGGCGTACCCGTGTGCCGGTAGTGCAGGGTGTGCAAACCGCCATAGTCGTCGGCGGTAGCGGCGACGAAATCCTGACCGATCAATATGGCCGGGTTAAGGTGCAATTTCACTGGGATCGGCTTGGCACAAAAAATGAAAATAGCTCATTTTGGGTGCGGGTTGCGCAGATTTGGGCCGGCAATAACTGGGGATCGATGTTTATTCCGCGCGTCGGCCAGGAAGTGATCGTCGATTTTCTGGAAGGCAATCCGGATAACCCCATCATCACCGGGCGCGTGTATAACGCCCAACAAATGCCGCCTTATAGCTTAGATGCCAACAAAACCCAAAGCGGGATTAAAACCCGCAGCACGCCAAATGGGGCCGCTGAAAATTTCAACGAAATTCGCTTCGAAGACAAGAAAGGTAACGAAGAGCTCTACATGCACGCCGAGAAAAACTTTACGCGCATTGTTGAAAACAACGACGTGCAAAAAATCGGTTTCGAGAAAAAAGATGCCGGCGACCAAACCGTGGACATCTACAATCACCGCACCATCACGCTGGATCAAGGCAACGACAAATTGACGGTCAAGACCGGCAATCACACCGTGGAAATCGACAAAGGCAACGACAGTTTGACCGTCACCCAAGGGAACCGGACCGTCAAAGTCAACGCCGGCAGCATTTCCGAAGAAGCCGGGCAGTCCATAGAGCTTAAAGTGGGCTCCAACAGCATCAAAATCGACAATAGTGGCGTCACGATCAAAGGCATGACCGTTAAAATCCAGGCAGACACCCAGGCCGAATTGAAGGGCTTGCAGACCACGGTGAGTGGTGATGGCATGCTGACCCTTAAAGGCGGGATGGTGATGATCAACTGATGATCATTTTTCCGCCGCACGAAACCAACCGGATAGAGTAAGGATAATGCTGGAATATTACAGGGATAAGGGACGCCGGGCCGGCGTCGAGCTGGGTCGCGACGACAATGCGTCCATCCAGACTACAGCGTGTGCCTGGATGGAGGTATAGATGGCCGGATGGAAAGATCCCAGGCCAACGGGCTCCGAGATCCGGCCACGCAACATCGACGCCGGCACGACGATCCGCGATGCTACGCCACGGCCGACACCCATAGGCGTATTACCCAGACAACCGGCCAAGGCAGCACCGCGCATAGTAGCGACTCGTAGCGGTTTACCGACATTAAAGCCGGGCTCGCAAGGTGCCGAGGTTCGGCAGTTGCAAGGCTTACTTAACGCCTGTATTAGTCCATCGCCAAACTTGGTCCTTGATGGGCGGTTTGCTCAGGCTACCGCGAATGCCGTGCGCCAGTATCAACAAAGTGTCGGCATTAACGCGGACGGTATCGTCGGTAAAGACACCTGGTTTTATCTGCTGAAGGGGGACAAAGCGAAAGTCGCAGCGCCGATGCCTCCACCGCCACCCGCAACTGCCAGTACTAGCGCGGTCCAACCGGCTCCCGCACCTAATATGCCTATGCCGATACCGGTGGAAACGGTGGGGAGCTGGACGCTGGAGCGCAAATTTTCCGAGGCCTTGCGTTTAACCGCACCCAAACTGCCCGGCAGTATGCGCCGCGAGTTTGAAACGCTGCTCAGTCCGGAAAGCTTGGCGATCATGGCCGCAACATTGGTTATTTGGGCTGGCGCCCACGTGTTTGGCGTTGGCGAAATCGTTGATATTCTGATGCTGGTCGGCGGCATCCTGATGTTCGGGCTCGCGGTATTCGGCGTCGCCCGCGACCTGGGCGAATTTTTGGCGATCACCGCCACTGCCGGAAGCGAACAAGATCTAGACGAAGCTGCCACGCATCTGGCGGAAGCCATCGCGGTGATCGGTGTTGCGGCCTTTGTCGCGCTGTTGGCAAAAGTGCGCTCTTTACGCGGAAAAAAAGGCTTGGCCCGCGAATCGGGAGCCGCCTCGGAAGCAGTAACGCCATCGCAAGCAACCGGCAAATCGGCATCCGGTAAAGCGCCGGCTCGCGCGGGTGCGGCGGCGGAGGGAGAAGCTGCCGGCGGGGCCTCCACCTCTAAACAAACCGCATGTCCGGGTAAGGATTGCAAAACCGCCGGCGAGCCGATCAGCATGCTCACCGGCGAGGAAATGCTGGAAAAAATCGACTTTACTTGGGATGGCCCATTGCCCTTGGCTTGGCGGCGTTATTACCGTAGCAGCCAATCCGATGTTGATCATCAATTGGGTTTCGGCTGGCTGACGCCGTTGGACGAGTGGCTGGAAATCGGCGAGCGCGTGACGTTTTGCAATGCCGATGGTCAGCGTATCGATTTGCCCTTGCCCAAGCCCGGAGCCTATAGCATTAATCTACCGGAACAGGTTCGCTTGTACCGGGAAAACGGCCAGTATCGCATCGTCGATCCTAGCGGTTTGGCGAAAACCTTCACCGGTCGGTCTGGCCGTTGCCCTCTGCGGGCCTGGCACAACAGCCAGGGCCAAAGCCTGTATTTTCACCGCGACGCCAACGGCGACGTCGAGCGCATCTCCGCCAGCTGGAACAAGCATTTACTGTTGGAACGCCAAAGCCGGCGCATCGTCGCGATTCGTCCCGGCAAGCGTAGCGGAAGCGGATTCGAAGCGGCCGGCGAGCCGCTGGTAAATTATCTTTATAGCGAAGAAGGCGATTTAATCGGTGCTCGCGACCGGCTCGAGCAAGGCGAAACCTACGCCTATCAAAACCATGTCATCGCCCGCCGCACCCTGCCCAGCGGCTTTAACTTTTACTTCGAATGGGATCAAGACACGCCGCAAGGCAAATGCCTGCACAACTGGGGTGATAACGGTGTTTACGACTACCGTTTCGAATGGTTGCCGGACGGCGTCAGTCATGCCATCGATTCGCGCGGCGGCGTCGCGGTTTATCATCACGACCCGCAAGGCCTGTTGCTCTTGGAGCGCAGTCCGGAAGGCCGGGAAACCCGCCATAGCTACAACGCCGACAATCAACTGGCGCAAACCGTAGCACCGGATAGCGGCGTCACCCGCTTTAACTACGATAACGAAGGCCGCCTGATCGGCGTGTCCGATGCGCTGGGTTTTAGCCAGCGCATCAAATACGACAAGCAAGGCCGTCCGGTCGAACTGATCGATGCCTTGGATCAGCGTTGGCTGCGCCGCTACGACGCAGGCGGCCGTCTGGAGGAAACCGTCGCCGCCAACGGCGCGGTCACCCAATATCAATACAATGCTCAAGGCGTACCGGTGCGCATCACCGATGCGCTGGGCCGGACGCGCTCGCTGTTGTGGGACGAACAGTTGCGCCTGGTCGGCGAGATCGGCTTCGACGGCATCAAGACCCGCTACCAATACGATGATGATGACCGTATCGTCGCCATCGTCGATCAAGACAAACGCACCACCCGTTACGGCTACGACGCGGCCGGCCGCGTTACCGCAGTGCAACACGCGGACGGCAGCACCGTGCAACTGCGCTACAACGCCGCCGGCTTGTTGACCCATTACATCGATGGCCTGGGCCACACCACCGAATACCGCTACGACGACGGCCTGTCCCAACCCACCGCCCGCATCGATCCGCTGGGCCACGAAATGCGTTATCGCTACGACAGCGAACGCAACCTGATCGGCCTGATCAACCCCAAAGGCGAAACCTACAGCCTTAACTACGACCACGACGAAAATCTGATCGAAGAAATCGGCTTCGACGGCCGCATCCAACGCTACCGCTACAACGCCGCCGGCGCGCTGGAAGCCTACCTGCAACCCGGCGCCGACGGCGATTGGAGCGTCACCCGCTTCGAACGCGACCGCCTCGGCCGGCTGCTGAAAAAACACGCCGCCGACGGCAGTCTGAGCCAATACGGCTACGATCCGCTGGGCCGCTTGCAACTAGCCAAAAATGCCGACAGCCTGGTGCTTTTGGGTTACAACGCCCTGGGCCAGATCAACCAGGAAAACCAGAACGGCGCCATCGTCCGCCACAAATACGACCTGCTGGGCCGGCGCATCCACACCGAAACCCCGGACCGGCACCGCATCGACTACCGTTTTGGCGAGCGCTACCTGGACAGCATCGAATTCGACGGCCAAACCCTCACCAGCCACCGCTACGACGATCTGGGCCGGGAAATCGGTCGCAGTCAAGGCCAACTCAACACCTACTACGACTACGATCCGTTGGGCCGCCTGTTGCGGCAACACGTCGCCAGCAAA
Source organism: Methylomonas sp. TEB (assembly GCF_047777895.1). Lineage (GTDB taxonomy): Bacteria > Pseudomonadota > Gammaproteobacteria > Methylococcales > Methylomonadaceae > Methylomonas. Next base: position 4,652,728 of record NZ_CP180476.1, on the reverse strand, counting down.
GGCCAAGCGCCACTCATCGGCCGCCAGTACAGCTACGATACGGCCGGCAAACTGCGCGAACTGGACGACCTGCGCCAGGGTCGCAGCCAATACCACTACGACCCCGCCGCCCGCCTGATCCGCAACGAAGGCCTCAGCCCGGAAAGCTTCGTCCACGACCCGGCCGGCAATCTATTGGGCGCCAACGCCGAAGCCGGCCGCGTCGAAGGCGACCGCTTGCTGATGATGGGCGACCGCCACTACCGCTACGACGCCGCCGGCAACCTGATCGAAGAAAAACGCGGCAAGGCCGGCCAAATCGTTACTCGCTACCAATATGACAGCGACAACCGCCTGATTCGCGCCGAAACGCCGCAAGGAATCAGTGAATACCGCTACGACGCCCTGGGCCGGCGCATTGCCAAACAGACCGCGCAAGGCGAAACCCGTTTTCAATACGACGGCCCGCGGTTGCTGGCGGAAACCGATAGCCAGCGCAGCCGTACCTACCTGTTTGAGCCCGGCAGTTTCCGGCCCTTGGCGCTGCACGAACAAGACAACACCCAAGCCAGCGGCAGCACCTACCACTACCACCTGGACCATCTCGGCACGCCCAGGGAGCTGACCGATACCGATGGCAGAATCGTCTGGTCCGCCCGCTACCGCGCCTACGGCAACCTGGCCCTGGCCGACGTCGAAACCATCGACAACCCGCTACGTTTCCAAGGCCAGTATTACGACCAAGAAACCGGTTTGCATTACAACCTTAACCGGTATTACGATCCGAATGCGGGGCGGTTTATTCATCAGGATCCGATTGGGTTGGAAGGCGGAAGTAACGTTTACCGGTATGCGCCTAATCCTTTGAATTGGATTGATCCTTTGGGTCTGACTGGAAAGGATTGTGGGGCGAAAAGAGGTCCCAAAACTGATCCTAACGCGCCGCACAATGCCAAAATTCGAGCTGAAGCAGCTCGACTTCAAGACGAGGGGAATACAATTCTCTCAGGTGGAGGCGGTAAGGAAGAGTTAATTGCAACCCCCGGAGGTATTAAGTCTGGGAGGCGTCCAGATATTTTGTATAGAACACCAGAAGGTGAAATACGTGCTACAAATGTTGGTAGAACCAAAGCTGATGGTAGCCCGGTTTCTCGGGAGATAGACGCGATGAAAGATTTGACCGATAAAGCAGGGATTCCAACCAATTTTGTTCCATACGATTAGGTGGTATATGGGAAGCTTATCTATACAGTTCCATGCGTTACCAGAAGAGGTCAACGACATGGTTATGGCAATAAGGTCTCTGGAAGGTTTAAATATAACGTTGATGGGGGGAACGCCTTTTCGCGCCGAAGCTTGGGATGGTAGAAGTCTCGCATTTGAAAATGCAGGCGAAATCAGCTTGGGTTTTACACTTTATCCCGTCGACTTAAATTGTGTAAGTCGCTACGACTTTGTAATCCACAACCCAAACGCGTTAGTTCTCGATGTTGGACAGTTGACGAAAGACGGGCTCAAACGATCATGGTTATCATGCAAAACTGACGATGAAGCTTCGTTGTCGAAATGGAAAGAATTTGCCACAATCATTAAGAAAAAAACAAAGTGTGGTGCTGTCGCAATAAATCCGCAAAGCGGAGAAACGTCGGTAATGAAGAGTCATCGATATACAGATGGTGCGCTGAGATTATTCCAATCAGGTGTTGATATGTTACCAGTAGGTGGTATTGTTCGTATCCAACTTGGAAATGCTAAATAGTCTGCGTAGTTAGGATTTGCGGAAGTGTAATGGTACAGAGGGAAGCTGATTCGTAACGAAACCCTGAATTAGCAAAGCTTTGCCGACTTGCTGCAGGTAACCTGATCGAAGAAAAGCGCCGGAAGGCCAGCCAAATCGCCAACCGGCCCGGAAACAATTAGACCGAGAAATGGCCAAAAGAATCGTGTGGAAGCACAATAATGTTGTAAGCCTTAAGCTTCGCGAGGACCTTTACTCGTTGGGGCAAATGTTGGGTCGAGCTGCCATGCGGTTTTTCAATATTACTAGTCGCGACGGAAATTGGCACGGTATAGATTTAAATCAAGTCGATCCAATATTTACGTTATTTATTGGAAATATCGTGTTACATAATTTGGCTGACAAAAAAGTTTCAGATAAAGATGTAAAGCCGAGCGCCGCGTCCTGTGAACCCTACTGGATTAAGCCGAAACTTAATTTTGATGGAGGTTACCCCTTCAAGGGAGGCAACCTTATCGATATTGGTACGGAAGGAAATATCAGCACAACGGCGGGGCGAGTGGTGGAAGAAGACCTATCGCTTCCAGCCGATAAGGAAATTATAGAGAAATATGAATTGACGAATATGTGGGGCGATAATGACGTGAGGGATCGTCTTATTCATTTTTTTGATAAGGGTGAAGATTTGGATTTGTTAAAAAAAGAAGTCTTTCCTGGATACAGAGCTTAGGGAGGCTTTTTAAGTCAAGCCCCCGTAGTGGCAGCGTAATCGTACTCATGTAAGCACACTGATTCGCCGCCAAATCCTAAATCAGAAAGCTTTCACGAACGACCAAATCGTCACCCGCCACCAATACAATAGCGACAACCGCCTAGTCCGCGCCGAAACGCCGAATGGCACGACGCAATACCGCTACGACGCCCTAGGCCGGCGCATCGCCAAACACACCGCGCAAGGCGAAACCCGCTTTCAATACGACGGCCCACGCCTGTTGGCGGAAACCGATAGCCAGCGTAGCCGTACCTACTTATTCGAACCCGGCAGCTTCCGGCCCTTGGCGCTGCACGAACAGGACAACACCCAAGCCAGCGGCACCACCTACCTCTACCACCTGGACCATCTCGGCACGCCCAGGGAGCTGACCGACAGCCAAGGTAAAATCGTCTGGTCCGCCCGCTACCGCGCCTACTGCAACCTGGCCCTGGCCGACGTGGAAGCCATCGACAACCCCCTGCGCTTTCAAGGTCAGTATTACGACCAAGAAACCGGTTTGCATTACAACCTGAACCGGTATTACGATCCTAATGCAGGGCAGCTTATTCATCAGGATCCGATTGGACTGTTGGGCGGGAGCAATCTATAAGGCTTTGGCGAAGCGACTCAATTTTTCTAGATCAAAATCCTCTGGTTGTCTTAAAGAAAAATTTTAGGGGTATGTGTATGCTCGAGATAAATCAAATTCGCGTGGATGATGATGTTCTGTCGTCGGTAATCAATGAAACATTCTTATCTGACTCTAAAAAAATAGATATTTTTATCGAAGCAGAAAGGTTTGATAATATTGATGCCGAAGTCTCTAGATTCTTGGATGCTGTTAATTATTTTATAAGCCATAAAGAAGGAATTGAAAAATTAGTTATAGATAAGGCTTTTGAATACTATTGTGATAATATTTTAACTAAGAAGTCGCTGTACGAACAAGTATTCGAAATTACAATTGATCCTTTAAGCTTGGCAGAAGAGGTGGGACGGCTTATTAGGCTTGTTAAGATATATATTGATCTGGAAGCCGATTGTCCCAGTAACATAGGCTTGTCCTTTGATTGTTATTGGGACCCCGAGCACGGACTGGGTATTAAGCTTAGAAACTTAAACGAATGTGAAATAGGGGGCATATTGCTTTTCTATAAAGAGCTATGAATAAGTTGTAGGCTGAAGAAAACCTACTTATGCGCGATGCAGCTCTTGAGTAATAGTAAGCATGAACGCGAGTCGTAAACAGTCAAGCAGGAGAAATTACTACACGTGGGCTCGCTATGGAGAGGCTGGAAATCCAGCGTTTGTGCAAATCAGATAATTACGATGTCAGATAATCAAGGATTTATTACTGCTGATTCAATAAACGCCGAATTAATAGTTTACGAGTGTCAGCAAAATGGGTGGCTGATTTACACACTTCCTTCCAACATTTGCTCTAAAGATCAGTTCTTTAAAGCGGTCCGCGACAATTTGCCATTGGAACCTCCACTACAAAACAAGAAGAGCTGGGATGCGCTCGCTGATTCATTGTGGTCGGGGCTAGATAGCCTACCGGATAGTAATATTCTTATCATATGGCCGGACACCACAACCATTAAAACAAAAGCTCCTGAAGATTTTGATATTGCAATGGAGATATTGGTGGATCTGCCGCATTCCCTCGCGAACGCAAAACTAACTTTAGGAAAAACAAAAAATCTCTTAATATTATGCGTGCTTTGAAGTCCGCGTAGGTACGATAGCGACAACCGTCTGATTCGCGCCGAAACGCCGAATGGCAAGACGCAATATCGCTACGACGCCCTGGGCTGGCGCCTCGCCAAACGCACTGCGTAAGGCAAACCCGCTTTCAATATGACGGCCCGCGCCTGCTCGCAGAAACCGATAGCCAGCGTAGCCGCATCTACCGAGGGTGTCCTGAATTTTGTGTAAACGGGTTTTGGTTTAGTGGCTTGGCATCCGGTCTTCAAATTGAATGCTAAACCGATTTAAAGCGGCTTTCCAGTCATGCAAGGGCATGGTCCATTTTTTACTAATATTAATCAGTGCCAGATAAAACAGTTTCGATAGTGCCTCGTCATTGGGGAAAGCGCCGCGATTCTTGGTGATTTTCCTCAGGCTCATATTGACCGACTCGATAGCGTTGGTGGTGTAGATGATACGGCGTATTTCGGGCGGATAGTCGAAAAATGGGATGATGCGGCTCCAATTACGCCGCCATATTTGGGCAATCGAGGGATAATCGCCGTTCCATTGCGCCTCGAACGCAGCCAATTGTTGCTCAGCCTCCGCCACGGTAGCCGCTTGATAAATCCGCTTGAGGTCAGCGGCGATCTGTTTGCGCATTTTCCAACCGACATAGTTCAGACTGTTACGCACCAGGTGGACGATGCATAACTGAACGGCGGCTTGCGGAAACACGGCTTCGATGGCTTCCGGAAAGCCTTTCAGCCCATCGACACAGGCGATGAAAATATCCTGCACGCCGCGATTTTTCAGTTCGGTGACCACCTGTAGCCAAAACTTGGCCCCTTCGGTTTGGGCGATCCACAGCCCCAGGACTTCCTTTTCGCCATTCAGATTGATGCCAATCGCCAAATAGACGGCCTTGACCCGCACGGCGCCAGTGTCGCGCACTTTGACGTGTATACAATCGAGATAGACAATGGGATAAATCGGTTCCAGCGGCCGTGATTGCCAAGCTTTGACTTCATCGGCTACCGCATCGGTGACCGAGGAAATCAACGAAGGCGACACCTCGGCGCCATACATCTCTTCCAGATGGCTCTGGATTTCCCGTACCGTCATACCACGGGCATACAGCGAAATGATCTTGTCGTCGAAACCTGTCCACCGCGTTTGATGTTTTGCGACGATTTGCGGCTCGAAACTGCCGTGCCGGTCTCGCGGAATCTCAAGCTGCAATTCGCCGAAGTCACCTTTCAGGTTCTTCCGGCTCTTGCCATTACGTGCATTGCCGCTGGGATTAGTGACGGCTTCATGCTTGGCGTGGCCCAGATGTTCAGTCATTTCTGCCTCTAAAGCACGCTCAACCAAAGCCTTGGTCAATTGCTTCAGCAGGCCATTTTCGCCAATCAGGTCTTCGGGTTTCTGATAACCGGACAACAAGGAATCGAGCAACTCGGTAGGGATGGATTTTGATACGGTCATTTTTTCTCCTCTAAGGAACGGCAGTTTCCTGCCTAACAGGCTGGTGAAAAACTCGAAAAGCCAAGTAAGCTAAGGCATAGATGAGGGGCCAACTGTTAAAATAGGCTACCTAAATTTGGAGCCTTTCAATGCGCGGACACGATGCCATTCAAAACAGCTGGTTCAGCTATGTTAGCCTGGAAGACCGTATTCCCAAACAGCATCCGTTGCGTCGTTTACGGCTACTGGTTGATGGCGTATTGGCCTCTATGGATGCCGTCTTTGCCGAGCGTTACTCGCACACAGGCCGTCCCTCGATTGCCCCTGAAAAACTGCTGCGCGCCTTGCTGTTACAAGTCCTGTATACGGTCCGTAGCGAGCGTCAGTTGATGGAACAACTGGACTACAACCTGTTGTTTCGCTGGTTTGTCGGTCTGGGCATCGACGACGCCGTGTGGGAACGCACAGTGTTCAGTGCCAACCGCGAACGTCTGTTGTCTGAAGCCCTGAGTCGCGAATTTTTTGAGCGGGTACTGGCCATAGCCGAATGGCAAAATCTGGTGTCCGACGAACACTTCAGCGTCGACGGTAGCCTCATTGAAGCCTGGGCCTCGCACAAAAGCTTCGTCAAAAAAGATGGTAGTGGTCCCGATAAACCCGCCGGCCGCAATCCCGAGATCGACTTCAGTGGCGAAAAGCGCAGCAACGCCACCCATCAAAGTACAACCGATCCCGAAGCCCGGCTTTACAAGAAAGGCGAATACACCGAGGCCAAACTGCGTTACATCACCCATGCCTTGTCCGAGAATCGCAACGGCCTGATTGTCGATGTCGAAACCACACAAGCCACCGGCACCGCCGAAATCGAAGCCGCGCAAAAAATGATCAAACGCCGCGTGCCCCAAGGTGGCAGCGTCGGTGCCGACAAAGGCTATGACCAACCGGCGTTCGTCAACGGACTCGAGTCCCGTGATATCAAAGCCCATGTGGCCCGCAAAAAGATTGGCAGTGCCGTCGACGGCCGCACCGCGCGCGGCAAAGGTTACGCCCAAAGTCTCAAGCGCCGCAAAATCGTCGAAGAAGCCTTTGGCTGGGTCAAAACGGTCGGCGGCCTGCGCAAAACCCGTCACATCGGCTTAGCCAAAGTCGCGGGTCAGGCCTTGTTTTGCTTTGCCGCCTACAACCTGACGCGCATGCTCAACCTATTGGTGTTCACGCCGAAACCGGCGTGGAGTGCACCCGCCTAGGGTGAAGTTCGCCTGAAAACCGTCCACAGACGGCTTCAGGCGAATAAAAAGCCCTTGAAACCGGGGCAAAACGCTTGAAACTCGATGTCATGACCGATTTCAACTCGAAAAAATCACGAACATCGTGGGTAAGGGGAAATATCGGCGGGTTTTTCACCAGCCTGCTAATGGCCGTTTACACAAAAATTCTTACACCCTCCAGCCTTGATCGAAGAATAGCGCGTCAAGGAATCGGCGAATACCGCTACGACTCCGTGGGACGGTGCATCACCAAACGCACCGCGTAAGGCGCCCCCCGCTTCAATACAACGGCCCGCTCCTGCTGGCGGAAACCGACAGCCTGCGCAGCCGCAACTACCTGTTCGAGCCTGGGAGCTTCCGGCCCTTGGCACTACACGAACAAGACATAACCCAAGCTAGCCGCAACATCTACCACTACCACCCGAACCATCTCTCCTAAAGCCAGCGGCGCATTCAGTGGTGATTTACCTCCTAGAATGACTTGGCATCATAGTGATGAATCTGGCTCTTGACAGCTTGTTGGTAAGGCGGACCATACCAAGTACTGCAAGATATATCATCCCGTTGGAAGGGGGGGCGAAACAAATGGGGCGGCGTCACCGATTGCAAGTAGAAAATTATTTAGAGGAGTGGTTATGTTAAAAAGCTATTTAGGATTTGAAACTTTAAAAAATGAAATTAACGAGCTTCCCATGGCGGGTAGGATCTATACCAAGCCAAAGAGTTATAACTAAATCTGGTGTACGGCCCGACTTGATGAAAGGTGGCGCCCTCTGCTGAAATGAGATTGACGAGATCGAATAACAGCAAAATGAGAGACGCCATGAACAAAGATAATGCAAAAGACTGGAATAATGCCAGTGGGATTAACGATCCTTTGACGGATTTGTTGAAGACGGGTGCTAGAGCCTTGATCCAACAAGCCGTTGAGGCGGAGCTACAGGCTTTTCTGGGCGAATACGCCAAGGTTACCGATTTACGGGGCCGGCAAACCGTGGTGCGTAATGGCTATTTGCCTGAGCGGGAGATCGTGACGGGCGTGGGTAACGTGACGGTCAAAATCCCCAAGGTTCGAGACCGTTCCGGCGGCAGGATCAAGTTCAACTCGTCGCTGGTGCCGCCGTATGTTCGCAAGACAAAACGGGTGGAAGCGGCCTTACCCTGGCTGTATTTGCGCGGCATTTCCACCGGCGACATGCAGTCGGCCTTATCGGTGTTGCTGGGTGACGATGCCAAAGGCTTGTCACCTGCCGTGGTTAGCCGCCTGAAAGCCCAATGGGCCGAGGATTATCTGGCCTGGAATCGGCGAGATTTATCGAAGGAGCGCACTGTGTATGTCTGGGCCGACGGCATCTATTCGACCCTGCGTGGCGAGGATGATCGGCTGTGCCTATTGGTCATCATCGGAGTCAACGAACAGGGTGAAAAGCGCTTGCTGGCCTTATCGGACGGTTATCGGGAATCGAAAGCCTCGTGGCTGAGTGTTTTGCAGGATTTACAAACGCGAGGTCTACAGGACGTGCCGAAACTGGCTACCGGCGACGGCGCTTTGGGTTTCTGGGCAGCCATCAACGAAGCTTGGCCCACCACACAACACCAGCGCTGCTGGGTGCATAAGACGGCGAATGTGCTGGCGACGCTACCCGATTCAATCCAAGGCAAGGCCAAGGCGGGGCTGAAAGAAATCTGGATGGCGGAAACCAAAGCCCTGGCCAATCAAGCCTTCGACACGTTCTTGCGTGACTTTGAAGCCAAGTACCCCAAGGCGGTGGGCGTGTTGGAAAAAGACCGTGAATCGCTATTGGCCTTTTACGACTTTCCCGCCGAGCACTGGATACACATTCGGACGACAAATCCGATCGAATCCAGCTTTGCGACGATTCGCCATCGGACCACCCGCACCAAGAACTGCGTGTCCCGCAATACCTTGTTGGGGTTAGTGTTCCAATTGACGTTAACCGCCGAGAAGAGTTGGCGCAAAATACGCGGATTTAAACGATTGCCGGATGTGATTAAGGGCATCCGTTTTCAGGACGGCATGGCTGTCATCATGGAACCGGAGAAAACAGAAGAAACACAGCAGATGGCCGCCTGATTCAAATCAGCCATACACCAGATTTGACTATTTCTCCAAGCCAAAGATCAATAAAGATAATATTGTCGCGGCTGAGTTTGTTGTTATTTCAAGTGACGAAGTTGAAGATTATTCCAAAGAAAGTGGTGGGCTTATTCCCAGTCAACTTGCTGGGCAGGGGTATTACTCCTGGCTTGAGTCTCCAAATTTCAGTGATATTATTTTACTTAAGGTTGAGCATGTGCCAAATGCAACATTGCAGGAATTTATAGAGGCTGTTTTTTCTATTTAGAAAATGATGCATTTATAGGCTAGTTAATGGTGCAAGTATGAATAGGGTAACTTCCAATATTAAGCCCACAATAGCCTATGATTTGCAGTGGTAACTAATAAAGCCTGCGTAGATACTGTTACTTCAGCGCAATCGTAAGCCGGGAAATGCACTGATTCGCTGTGAAGTCCTGAATTAGACGGCTTAGCCCTCTTTCGGCGGGCACGTGATTTAAGAAAAGCGCGGCAAGGCCGGCCTCATTGTCTGTCACCCGCTACCAATACTATAGCGACAACCGCCTGATTCGCGCCGAAACGCCGAATGGCACGACGCAATACCGCTACGGCGCCCTTGAGCCAGCGCAACTGCATCTAACCAAGTTGAAAAACTAGCCGACGCCGGCCTAGTAATTACCGGAAATGAATCCTTGTACTGTGACTGTGTGCCTATGGCAGAATGGCGTTAACTAATTTTTAAAGGGATAGTCGTATGTTGTTAGCCAGATTACTGCCAGTTTTTTTTGCCTCGTTGTTGGCTGCGTGTGCAGAGGTGCCTGAGCAACCGGCTCCGCCACCGCCAACAGTCGTTGAGCTAACGCTAAACAGCACCGCCTCAATTAACCCCGACGCCGACGGTAAAGCCTCGCCGGTGGTGTTAAGAATTTATGAATTGCGGGAGCAAAGTGGTTTTAACGGTGCCGATTTTTTTGCCATATTCGATAAAGAGCAGGCTACTTTGGCCGCCGATCTGGTACGCAAGCAAGAGTTGGTGATAAAGCCCGGCGAGAACAAATCCTTGAGGATCGAGCCGGCTGCGGATACCCGGGTATTGGGGTTTTTTGCGGCTTTTCGTAAATTGGATAATGCCGGCTGGCGCACTTTGACCGAGTTGAAGGCTCATCAGAACAATGCGGTGTTACTTAAGCTGGATGCCAATAGTCTAACCGTGACCAATACGCCGACGGAACCCGCACCCGCAGCACCTAAAGAAGATTAAGTGGGGAATAACGACAGGGACTATGGGTTAGCTTTTAGTCCCTGAGCGTTTTAAGCAATTAAAAAACCGGCACCACCAGCACAAACACGAACGCGATTAAGGTCCAAATCACGATCTTGGTTTTTAAGGGCGTGTTGAACCACAGGGTTTTCAACGCAGCTCCCAGGGCTTGTGAGCGGTCTTCGGCGGCGCGAATGCGTTTAAGCGTGCCTTTTAGTGTTTGGCTTTCCTGTTTTTGCTGTTCTGCGTACAGCAATTCGTCGAGCTGGGAATAAAACACGTCGCAACTCGGACATTTAAATGCCTCGCCCAACCTGGGCTGGCCGCATTGCGGGCAGTTTTTCATTTTCGCTCCTGAAAAACTCGATTGCCTTGATGGCGAGCATCAAGGCAATCCAGGAAACATTTACGCGGCGATACCGTTATGTCTGAGCAGGGCGTCGATATTGGGTTCGCGGCCGCGGAAGTTTTTGAACAGCGTCATCGCGTCGCTGCTGCCGCCTTGTTCCAAAATGTTATGCAAGAATGCTTCGCCAGTGGCTCGGTCGAAGATACCTTTTTCCTCGAACAAGGAAAATGCGTCCGCCGACAACACTTCCGCCCATTTGTAACTGTAATAACCGGCGGCGTAACCACCAGCGAAAATATGCGAGAAGCTATGGGCGAAACGGTTGAATTCCGGTACCTTGACCACGGCTACCTGGTCACGCACCTGTTTGAGGATGGTATAAATTTGTCCGCCCTTGGCCGGAGCGTAATCCCGATGCATCTTGAAATCGAATAGGCTGAATTCCAGTTGCCGCACCATCATCATGCCGGCTTGGAAGTTTTTTGCCGCCAACATTTTGTCGTACAACGTATCGGGCAGCGGTTCGCCGGTTTGATAATGGCCGGAGATCAGGCCCAGCGCTTCTTTTTCCCAGCACCAGTTTTCCATGAATTGGCTGGGCAATTCCACCGCATCCCATTCGACGCCGTTGATGCCCGAGACACCGAGGTGATCGATCTGGGTCAACATGTGATGCAGACCGTGGCCGAATTCGTGAAACAGCGTTTCCACTTCGTCGTGGGTCAGCAAGGCCGGGTCGTTGCCAGTCGGCGGGGTAAAGTTGCAGGTTAAATACGCCACCGGTGTTTGTAGTGCATCGCCGACTTTTTTACGGCAGACGCAGTCATCCATCCAGGCGCCGCCGCGTTTTTTGGCGCGGGCGTACAGGTCCAGGAAGAAACGTCCGCGCAACTGGCCGTCTTTATCCAGGATTTGATAAAAGCGGGCGTCGGGGTGCCAGGTGTCGAAGTCTTTGATTTCGCTGATTTGCAAGCCATAGAGTTTTTCGACGATGGCAAACAGGCCGGGCACGACTTTGTTGTCGGGGAAATAGGCTTTCACTTCTTCTTGCGACAATTGGTAGAAGTGCTGGCGCATTTTTTCCGAGTAATAACCGATGTCCCAGGCTTGCAAGTCGTTCAGACCGTGCTCGGCGGCGGCAAATTCCTTCAATTCAGTCAAATCCCGGCGGGCTTGGCGCCAGGATTTGTCGGCCAAATCTTCCAGAAACTTGACCACATCTTCGGTGGATTTGGCCATTTTAGTAGCCAGCGAATATTCGGCGTAGTTGTTAAAGCCCAGCAATTGGGCTTTCTCGTGGCGCAGCGCCAGGATTTGCTCCATCAATTCGGAATTGTCCCATTGCCCGGCATGCGGGCCTTGATCGGAGGCTCGGGTGCAGAATGCCTCATAATGTTCGCGGCGCAGTTCGCGGTTGTCAGCGTAGGTCATCACCGCCAGATACGACGGGAATTGCAGGTTGATCAACCAGCCGTCTTTGCCTTCCGCTTCGGCGGCTTGTTTGGCTTGGGCCAGAGCCGATTCCGGCAGGCCGGCCAAATCGTCGAGATGGGTAATCTGTTTGTGCCAGGCGTTGGTGGCGTCCAGTAAATGTTCTTCGTATTGACTGGCTAGTTTCGATAATTGCTGGTTGATTTCTTTATAACGCGCCTGTTGTTCGGGCGGTAAATCCACGCCGGACAAATGAAAGTCGCGCAGGGCGTTGTTGACGATTTTTTGTTGGGCGCGGTCGAGCTTGGCAAAGTCCGCGCTGTCGTGTATGGCTTGGTAGGCCTCGTACAAGGCGCGGTTTTGGCCGGTTTCTGTGGCGTATTCGCTGAGTTTGCCGAGGCAGGCATTGTAGGCATCACGCATCGCTTCGCTGTTGACTACCGAATTCATGTGGCTGACCGGCGACCAAGCCTTGTTCAAGCGGTCTTCGGCGGCTTCGATCGGTTCGATCAGGTTTTGCCAGGTGTAGGGACCGCCGGCTTGCAGTTGCCGGTCTATGGTTTGCCGGGCTTCGGCCAGTAACTGGCTGATGGCCGGCTCCACGTGTTCGGGCAGGATTTTAGAAAATTGCGGTAGTTCGGTGTTTTCGAGCAAAGGATTGGTCATGTCGGTAGCCAGTCTGATATGAATATCGGGAAAATTAGGATAATAAATGCATGGCGGCGTTGACCCGGTTTTGGGCTTTTTTCAACACCATCAAAGAAAAATCAGGGTTGAGTTTACCGTGATTTAGTTTGCTGTAAGACGGAATCGAGTTGATATAAGGCAGATCTCGGGCATTGCCGGAACCGAAATAGCTGTGTAATTTGGCGAGGATGACGATGTCGGTCATCGTTAGTTCAGGGCCGCTGTCGTACAGCCAGTTTTCTGCTTGATGCGGAATGTTGCCCAGTTGTTCGGGAAAACCCAGGGTGTGCAGCATCAGTACGCCGACCGGGCCGCGTAAATAGGGCAGTGCGGTTTTTAGTTCCTGAAAGCTGGGGCCGCCGTCGGGAAATTGTTCGGCAAAATGCAGTAAGGGAATCGCGCCGATGTCGGCAATCAAACCGCCCAGCAGGGCGTCCTCCGGGTTGATGTTGCTGCACTCCTGGGCCAAGACAAAGCTTAAACTTGAGACATACAGGCTGTTTTTCCATAAGGCCTGCATGCCCTTCATGAGTTCCGGGTCGGTGCAACTGAATAATTGTTTCATGCTGATGCCCATCACCAAATTCCGCGTAGCATTCAGGCCGATGCGAGCTACCGCGTCATGGCAATTGTTGATCGGTATTTCTGTGGCGTACAAGGGGCTGTTCGCCACCTGGATTAATTTTGCCACGATAGGCGGGTCCAGCTGAATAATCTCTGCGGCCCCGCGGATGCCGATGTCTTTTTGCACCGCATCTTTTAGTTTCAGGGCGACATCCGGTAAGGAAGGCAGGCGCAGTTTGTTTTCCCGATAGGCTTGGGCGAAGCTGTTGAAAAAGCGGCTGCCGTTGATCGGCTCCGGCAGTTGAATGTCGACCAGTTCCACGCAATTGGCGCTTTCCTGACTTTTATCTGTCCATAAGCGGTTGAGTTGGATAGGGATTTCCAAAATACGCACATCGCTGAGCGCCGTGGCGGTAGCGCCGCAACGGCTACCGCTGTTCAGCGGCAGATTGGCTAGCGTGGAATCGGCGTCGATTTGATAGCGGCTATCGCTATCCGGTTGCATCGATAGTTGGCCGGCCAACAAATACAGTACGCTGCTGGTCGGTTGCCCCAGGGTAAAAATAATCGCCCCTTTGGCGTAGGCCAAACTGAGATGCGGCAGCGAGCTTAGGGCTGCGTCATCGAGATCGCGTAAGGGTGCGAATTTTTTCAGCTGTGCGACGCTAAGCGCTTGCCGATGAGTGGTGCTGGGTTTGGATACTGGGTTGTCGGTTGGTAGGCTACCCCGGTGTTCTGCACCAGGCGGCACGGCTTTCCGGCTTGGTTTGTTGGCGGTGGTGTTTTTTTCCAGTAGCTTGGAAAACCAATTCATCTTATGTCCTGAAAAAGTTGATGGCCTCGGCAATTTGTTGTTTTGCGTCCTGTAATGCCTTCAGAGACATATCCGGCGTCAGTGCGCTATCGTCCAGTTTTTGAAAGGCAGGCAAGGTGTTTAGCGGCGGCAGTTTCTGGGTATTGGTGCCGCCGAGTTGGCTGTGAAATTTAGCTAACAGCACAACGTCATAGAGTTGCAGGCCCTGGCCGTCGTCAAAGTACCAATTTGTGGTATTGACGGGAATTTGCTGGAAACTATCGGGGAAATGCCATTTTTTCAAAATATGGGTGCCCAACAAGCCTTGCAGGCAGACGATGCTGGCCTGTAATTCTTCTTCGGTATAGCGTGACATGTCCATGCTTTCGGCAAAGGTGACAATCGGTAAGGCGCCGATGTTGTGAATTAGCCCAGCCAGTAAAGCTTCGTCGGCGTTTACTTTTCGGGTAAGTCCGGCCAGCGTGTGGCTGAGGCTGGCAATCTGAATGCTTTGTTTCCAAAGTGTCTGAATAATGTTGTTCAGTTGCCGGTTGCGGCTTCTGAACAGCTGGTGCAGGCTGATGCTGGTAACCAGGTTTTGCGTGGTTTTAAATCCCAGCCGATTCACGGCATCATGGCTACTGGTGATGGGGTTGCTGCCGCGGTAGATCGGGCTATTTGCTACTTGAATCAGTTTGGAGGATATAACCGGGTCCAGGTTTAAAATCTTCACCGCATCGGCGATGCTGATGTCCTTTTGCAAGGCGCTACGTAAACGCAAGGCAACATCCGGCAGGCTGGGAACATGCAGGTTGTCGGCTCTGAACGCATCGCAAAAGCTATCGAAAAAAAAGCTGTTTCGCAGCTGGGGCGGAATGCTCTTCGGGTTGATCAGCGGATTGTTGACGGGTTTGCTGCTGTGCTGCAAATTGGACAGCGGCATGTAGATGATTTGGGTAGGCGATTTGGCTATCGCGCTGAAGGCGTGTTCGCCGGATGTTGCCAGAGGATAACAGGCTTTAAAGGTGTCGGCTTCGACCATATAACCGGCGCCATTATTCGCTTCCAGATAGACGTTGCCAGTGTAGAGATAGCTTAATTGTTCCGCCTCGGCGCCGCGGTTAAATATGATGTCGCCGGGGTTAAAGTTTCGCATGGTCACCGGTATCGCCAGCAAGTCCGCCGCCGGTAAGTCCCCCAGCGGGATGAGCTTTTGCAGATAGCTCAAGGGCAGTTGGTTGACGGCTGCTGGGGAGGGGCTGCTCTCTGTCGGCGTTTTGTCCGGGGATTTTTTTAAAAATTTCCAGATCATGCGGCTAGGAGGAAAAGATGCTCAAAGCTTCGTGAATTTTAGTTTTGGCATCGTGCAGGATGGCCAGCGTATTTTCTGGAGACAAAGAGAAGTTTTTCAATTTGGCCGCCGCCGGAATGGCGGTAATCGCCGGCAAATCGGCGGTCGCTGTTTTGCCGATCAGGGCATGGAGTCTGGACAGGACCACTATATCGGTCACCGTCAAGGTATCGCCGCTGTTTTGAAACCAGTCGCTGGACGATTTGGCTACGTCGATGAACTCTTCGGCAAAATCCCATTCCTTCAACACTACGGCGCCGACCGGGCCTTTGATGATGGGCATGGCTTCCAGGATTTCGGCGTCATTATGGTATTCGGGTGGTAAGTTGGCGGTAAAACTTAGAAAGGGAATTACGCCGATGTCGCAGACCAGTCCGGCCAGTAAGGCATTTTCCGGATTTTGCTGCATGCTGTGGCTGGCCAGCACATGGCAGAGGCCGGACAGATAAAGGCTTTGTTTCCACAGATCTTCCAAATGATTTTTAATCAGCGGCGATTTGCTTTTGAAAATCTGCTTCATACTCAGTGCCGTTACCAGGTTGCGTGTGGCGTTTAAGCCGATACGCACCACCGCGTCTTTGCAGTTTTTCGCTGGCACGTTGGTTAGGTATAACGGGCAATTGGCGACTTCTATCAATTTTGCGGAGATGGCAGGGTCAAGCTGGATAATCTTGACGGCTTCGTCGATGTTGACATCTCTTTGGATGGCTTTGCGCAAATTGATCGCCACTTCGGGTAATGAGGGGATTTCTATCTCGTGGTCGTTATTTTCGAAATGTTCGACGAATAAGCTCAATAGCCGGTTGTGATGCAATTCTTCCGGAATAGATAATTTGCCGTGGTCTTGGCGGCTGGGCGTCAGCATGATTTTCAGGGATACCCGCAACAGGTCTATCTCGGTTTTTGCGGTGGCGGTGGCGGTGTGCTTAATACCGCTGCATATCGGGAATTTCGCTTGTGCGCTGCCTGCCGATATTTCATAGCTTTTGCCGTTGTGATCGGCCAAAATCACCGTGCCGCGCAACAAATACATTGCGCAAGTCGCCTGTTGATTGACGCTGAACAAGGTGTTGCCGGCTGCCAGGGTTTCGACGTGATTTTCAGTGGCGAAAGTTTGTAATATCTCGTCGCTTAAATTCCTGATGGGGAATAACTGTTTTAGAGTTTCCGGCGTAATGCGTTGCCCTCCGCGCTGCGGTTTGCCTTTAGCATGGGATTTTTCAAAAAAAGCTCTAATTCCACTCATAGTATTCCAGTAAACGTTAATAGCGGGCGGTTTGGGGAGATTGTTACCATGGACATCGCCCCGGTCAATAATTTCATCCGTTCGTGTTGTTTAATGCTCTTTCAGCGTTTAGCAGGCTAATCACCGGCGAGGTTTGCGGACGCACGCCTCGCCAAATAAAGAACGCTTCGGCGGCCTGCTCGACCAACATGCCCAAGCCGTCCAGGCTGTGTGCGGCCTTATTCGCCAAGCCCCATGTCACAAATGCGGTGGCTTGGTTGGCGTAAGCCAGGTCGTAGCAACTGCCGCCCGCTTTCAACAGGTCGGCCTGCAAGGGTGGCAAATCGCCGCTGAGGCTGGCCGACGTGGCATTGATGATCAAATCAAATTGGCGATCTTTAAGATTAGCGTAATCGCAAGCTTGCACCGCGCCTAGTGCCGCGAAATCCTCTGCAATAGCCTGGGCCTTGCCAATATTCCGATTGACGATGATCAATGTCGAAGGCTGTTGTTCCAGAAGGGGAGGGACGATGCCTCTTGTAGCGCCTCCCGCCCCTAGAATAAGAACCTTGGCGTCCTTCAGTGCTATGCCATGGTTTATTGTTAAGTCGTTGAGTAAGCCGATGCCGTCGGTGTTGTCGCCCAAAATGCTGTCGTCCGCTTGGCGGGCTAAGGTGTTGACGGCTTTTGCTTGACGAGCGCGTTCCGTCAGTTGGTCGGCATATTGCCAAGCCAGTTCCTTGAGCGGGACGGTGCAATTCAGGCCTATGCCGCCATCCGCAAAAAAACGGCTGGTAGCCGCGGCAAAAGTTTCCGCAGGCACCTCTTGGGCCGCATAGTCCATCAGTTGACCGGTTTGCTCGGCAAATAATTTATGGATACGCGGTGATTTACTGTGGCTGATCGGTTGGCCGAATACAGCGTAATTATCAAATTTCATCATCGGTACTGTATTTGCTGCGCCAATATTCCCAGAGGAAAGTGCAGGCTATCACCAGCACTCCCAGTCCTATACTGATGGGCATAAAGTTCTCGAAATAAGCCACGATCAGCGCGCAGGTTGCCAGGAAAAAACCGAGTAGGCTGTATTGCCAGCCGATGCGGATACCATCCAGCAGGGTGGCTAAGGCCAAGATCAGCAAGATAACCAGGCTGGCGCTTCTGTCGGATAACTGCTCGGATTTGTTAAGCAATGCGGCGGCTATCACCACAACCAGCGTATGCAGCCAATGCAGCCCTTGGGCCTTGACGATGTCGCCAAAGTCGTTGTCGTTGGTTCGGGTTTGTAACCAGGAGACGAAAATCGACAGCATGCCAAACACGATCACCATGAATAGCCAATAACCATAGCCATCGTGCGGGTTGAATTCGGTAATCGCGATGCCGGTCAGCGATAAAACGACCAGCAGGATAAATACCGCCTGCTCCAGGCCGAAGTAACGTCGGCGCTGTTTGGGTGGATCGTCAGTCGAATGACTGTCATCAAAATCAAAGTCTTCGCTCATGCCGGGTGCGTTTGTCTGGTTGTTATGGTTGTTTTAGCCACTGGGCAGCGGATTTAGCGTAATAAGTCAGTATTGCGTCGCAGCCGGCTCGCTTGAATGCCAGTAGGGATTCCATCACCACTTGTTGCTCGTCCAGCCAGCCGTTTTGAGACGCGGCTTTCAACATCGCATATTCACCGCTGACCTGATAAGCAAAGGTCGGTACACCGAATTGTTCCTTGGCGCGGCGGATGATGTCCAGATAGGGCATGCCGGGTTTGACCATGATCATATCGGCGCCTTCGCGTAAATCCAGCGCAATTTCCCGCAAGGCTTCATCTGAATTGGCCGGGTCCATTTGATAGCTGTATTTATTCCCGCCGCCCAGATTACCGGCCGAGCCGACCGCATCGCGGAAAGGGCCATAGAAACTGGAGGCGTATTTGGCGGAATAGGCCAATATTCGGGTGTTGGTATGGCCATGAGATTCCAACACGGCTCTGATCGCACCGATGCGGCCGTCCATCATGTCGGAAGGGGCGACGATGTCGGCGCCGGCTTCGGCATGCGACAAGGCCTGTTTGCACAGGACTTCGACGGTTTCGTCGTTGACGACATAACCTTGACTATTCAACAATCCGTCTTGACCGTGCGAGGTAAAAGGATCCAAGGCAACGTCGGTGATGATCCCGAGTTCCGGCAGGGCGTCTTTCAAGGCCCGAACGCAGCGTTGTGCCAAGCCGTCAGGGTTATAAGCTTCTTCCGCGCTTAAGGATTTTTTGTTCGGATCCGTTACCGGGAATAGAGCAATGGCGGGTACGCCCAGATTTAATAAGCTTTCGGCTTCGCGCAGCACCAGGTCGATGGATAATCGGTTGACGCCCGGCATGGAAGCGACGGCTTCTTGTTTGTTATTGCCCTCGATAACAAATAGCGGGCAGATTAAGTCGTCGCTGCTTAAGCGATTTTCCCGCATCAGCCGCCTTGAAAAGGCCTGATAACGCATGCGACGCATCCGGGTGGCCGGGAAAAAGTCGTTAGGGTGTGACATCTCTTCCATAGTAATATAATAGGGTACTCGCTGGCCCGATGGGCTGGCTGGAATCTGGAGCCGGGTTAGCGCTTCGGCCTTTATTTTAGCAGTGTATCGAATGAAGGCGGTTGAAATTAGCCGGCGATACCTTTTTGAGATGGTTTTTATGAATATCAAACGTCATATGCATTTTATATTTGTTGTGGTTTTTAGCTTGTTTGCCGGCGTGTTTTTGTCCTTGCCCGCTAGCGCGGCCGATTTGAGCGAGCCGCAACGCACCATTGAGGATGCGTCCAACAAGTTGAAGCAACGCTTACAGGATCCTGCCTTTCCGCATGATTTCCAAAAAATCAATGCCTTCGTCCAGGAAGTCATTTATCCGAATGTGGATTTCGATCTGATTTCTTCCCTGGTGTTGGGGAAAATGTGGAAGGATGCTTCGCCGGCGGAAAAGGAGAGCTTTAAAAAGGAGTTTCAAGTGTTGTTGATCAGAACCTACTCTCGAGCCTTCTTTGAGTTTAAAGACTGGTCTGTACGGTTTTTGCCGATCACCCCGGAAGAAGACGAAAGAAAAGTCCTGATTAAAACTGAAGTGCTGCAACCCGGTTTGCAGCCTATCGCTGTTAACTATCGGATGCTGAACGTCAAAGGCCAATGGAAAGCTTACGACATCATGATCGAAGGCGTCAGTTTGGTGACCAACTATCGTACTAGCTTCAAAAACGAAGTGGAGCGCACCGGTTCGTTGCAAGAGGTCATCAACCAATTGGCTAAACGCAATACCGAAGCATTAAACAGCAAAAATAATTCATAAGCTTTTCCCTCTCTTAGTGTTCCCGGGTGTGCCGTTTAGGGGCAGCCGGGAATGATCATCAGTATGCAATCCGCTAAAGACTCTCTATACGCCAGTCCGCTAGGCGAAATCAACGCATTTGCTTTCGACGAAACTGTCGTCAAAGTCTTTCCGGACATGATCCAGCGCTCTGTTCCCGGTTACAACACTATTATCTCGGCGATCGGTTTATTGGCGGCACGTTTTGCCAAGGAAGACAGCGTTTGCTACGACTTGGGCTGCTCGTTGGGGGCGGCGACCTTGGCTATGCATCAGCAAATCACGACTAAGAATTGCCGAATCGTTGCTGTGGATTGTTCGGCTGCAATGGTCGAGCAATGCAGGCAAAATCTGGCGGTTGCATCCGGTTGTGGGGCCGAGATAGAAATTTTATGTGCCGATGTTCGCGATATTGCGATTAGCAATGCCTCTGTAGTGGTGCTGAATTTTACGCTGCAGTTTATTCCGCTGGCTGATCGGCAGGCTTTTTTGACCACGATCTATCAAGGTTTGTTACCGGGCGGGATTTTGATTTTGTCCGAAAAGCTGGCGTTCGACGATGCTCAACAGCAGGCTTTGCAGATTGATATGCATCATTTATTTAAAAAAGCCCAAGGCTATAGCGAGCTGGAAATCAGCCAAAAGCGCAGCGCCCTCGAGAATGTGTTGATACCGGAAACCTTTGCTGCGCATCAACAGCGCTTGAAAGCAGCGGGTTTCGCCAGCGCGGAAGTCTGGTTTCAGTATTTCAACTTCGCTTCGATGATTGCATTGAAATGACGCTTTACGAAGGTCTTTATCAAGCATTGGCGGCGGCCGGCGACGAAATCTGGGTAAACCGTTTGCCTGAGCAATTGGCGGCGGCTTTTGCGGATTCGTCGCATGGCGATCTAAGGCGCTGGCAACAGGCGGTAGAGGATTTGCCGGACTTGATGCCGTCCAGTGTCGACTTGTTGGAGAGTGTCAGAATAGGTCAGGCAGAGGATATTTCCGAAGAGGTGCGGGCCGGTTTGCGCGAACAATTGATGCAGCTGCATCCTTGGCGGAAAGGGCCTTATCGGATATTTGGCATCGACATCGATACCGAATGGCGCTCGGATTGGAAATGGGATAGGGTGAAAGAACAGATTGCACCGCTAAGGAATCGACTGGTTTTGGATGTCGGGTGTGGCAATGGTTATCATTGTTGGCGCATGCTCGGTGCGGGAGCGCGATTGGTGGTTGGCATTGACCCGACATTGCTCAGCGTAATGCAGTTCCAGGCTATCCGAAAGCTGCACGGTGAGGCGCCGATTTATCTGTTGCCGCTGGGGATAGAAGATGTGCCGCCCAATATGGGGCTATTCGATACGGTGTTTTCGATGGGGGTTTTGTATCACCGCCGCTCACCCATCGATCATTTGCTGGAATTAAGGGGCTGTTTGCGGGCTGGCGGTGAATTGATTTTGGAGACTCTGGTTGTTGAAGGGGATGCGCAGCATGTCTTGGTGCCTGAGGGGCGTTATGCGCAAATGCGCAATGTGTGGTTTTTGCCAAGCTGCGCAGCTTTGATGTTATGGATGCGCCGCTGCGGGTTTAAAAATATTCGCCTAGCGGATGTTTCCAAAACTTCTGTCGAGGAGCAGCGCAGTACCGAATGGATGCGGTTTCATTCTTTGGCGGAATTTTTGGATCCGCATTCTCCGGATTTAACTTGTGAAGGCTTGCCGGCGCCGGTTCGGGCTGTGATTGTGGCTAGCGCCGATTAATCAGTGGATTTTTGTTTTTGAATTGTAAAATTTAAAGAACAGGCTAAGATTGGCTAGCTTGAAAAGTCAGCTGATTAAGTGTGTGCTGATTAGTCCAGGCAGTCCTAAAATCCAATCGGAGAAAATCCATGAAAAAGTTATTTGTACTTTTTATGCTGTATTCTTTTGCCGTATTTGCTGAACCAATCAATATCAACCAAGCGGATGCCGAAACCATTTCCAAGGCCTTGACCGGGATAGGCCCGAAGAAGGCCGAGGCGGTGGTTCAATACCGTAAGGAACATGGCGATTTTAAGACATTGAAAGATCTGGAAAATGTGTCTGGAATTGGGGAGAAAACCGCGCAACAGAATGAGAAGAATATTTTGTTTGGGGATTCTGCTCCCGCTACGGCTGAAAAAATTGCTAAGCCAGAGAAGCCGGAAAAGCCTCAAGAAACTAAAAAGCCCAAATAAGGCGACTGAGTTGGCGCGCTTGGGCTTGGTGCGCCAACTCATTGAGTCTGTTTTGTCTGAAATACACGGTCGTATTTATTCGACGTCCGGGTCGTTTAGCCAAATGTCGAGCCGTTCCAGCCCCAAAAATCAGCCTGACAGTTACTGAATTCGATATAGATCCGATCCTGAGGGATTGAAAGCCGGGTATTGAGCAATTGGCATATCGATGCAGACAAGTTTTTGGCTTGGCTACTGCTCAGGCCAATGCTCTTGCATTCCAGATATGCCAAAGGGGTAGTGCTACCGGCAAACAGCATGGCGTCGTTTTGCTCAATGCTAATCATGACGTAGCGCTCCGGTTTGCCGGTCTCTTTGGACGCCAATTGCGACAGTTCGCCTAACAATTTTGATTTCAGTTCGGTATCGAGCACTGAGTTGGTGTTCAATTTTAAAAAGGGCATGATCAGTCTCCTGTTTTGGGGTGCTAAATTGCCGGCCAGCGTTGGATAATTCGATATTCAACGCCATCCGGACCTGAGCAGGATTCTACCAAGCAGAATCCTATTGATTGCCAAAGTATGGGGGCGAAATCGAAATCGATTGCCGAACTAGCCTTTTTAACTAAAGTGACATGCGGCTTGAATAGTCTGTTTTCGATGGGTATCCCTTGTTGTTTGGCTATGCGGGCCAAGTTTTCGTTTAATGTCGACACGCTTTGATCGAATTGGCTGGCGGTCAGGCATAGCACGGCAGGTTTTTTCCAGAAACTCAGGCGGTCAAAATTTAACATTATCAGTGATGTTGGCATTTTTCCTGCCTCCTTGGTGATTATGGCCTGTTGTTCTGCAGAAATTCTCCCTAAAAACAACACGGTGACATGTAAGTTTGCTTCCTTAACAGGTTTTCCGGTTCGGTTTAGTTGGCTGATTAAAGCCGCGCATTGTTGCCTGGCGTTTTGTTCCGGCCATAAGGCAAAAAAGAGACGTTTCAAGCTGTTCCTCTCCGGTTGTTGTGAGATCGAGCTATGACTTTTTCATCTTTTCGATGGCAGGCAAAATGCTGCGATTTGGGTGTCGAAAGCTGGTGATCAGGCTAAAGGATGTTGTGCTATTGCGGCGAGGATAGACAATTAGCCAAAAAAATATCCAGATTTATCAGCTCGTAAGCGATGAATCCTAAAATTGAAATTGAATTTTGCTCGGCTTGCCTGCGGTTTTGTTCAGCCTAAGCTTACGCCGCGGACTTGTCTAGTAACAATTTGTTCGCATAACCTGTAGGCTGCGCGCAGTTGCTAAGCATTGACATATATCCCATTTCTACCTTACAGTTACAAATGCATCACACGTACGTGACAAGCCTAGCGGGTTGTGGCAATTTGCAAGAATCGGCTATTACTAAAAATTAAAACTTTCGGAGCACATCACATGGCAAGACCATTAATTCAAATGGCGTTGGATTCACTGGATTTCAACCAAACCGTTGCGTTGGCGGATCAAGTAGCACCCTATGTCGATATTTTTGAAATCGGCACCCCTTGCATTAAATACAACGGTATCAACTTGGTTAAAGAACTGAGACAACGTTACCCAGACAAATTGTTGTTGGTTGACCTGAAAACCATGGACGCAGGCGAATACGAAGCGGGCGCTTTCTATGCTGCTGGCGCGGACATCTGCACCGTATTGGGCGTATCCGGTTTGGCCACTATCGCTGGCGTTATCAAAGCTGCGAAAAAACACGGCGCTGAAACTCAAATCGACTTGATCAACGTGGCCGATAAAGCAGACTGCGCAAGAGAGTCTGTCAAATTGGGCGCGCAAATCGTTGGTATTCACACTGGTCTGGACGCGCAAGCAGCCGGTCACACACCGTTTACCGATCTGAACGACATCGCTCGTTTGGGTTTGAATGTACGCATCTCTGTTGCCGGCGGTATCAAACAAGCGACTGTACAACAAGTCGTTGAAGCTGGCGCTAACATCATCGTGGTTGGTGCAGCTATCTACGGTGCTCCTTCACCTGCTGAAGCTGCGCGTGAAATCCGTGAATTGGTTGACGCGGCGGCGGTATAAGTCATGCATCAGCAGTTAATTATTGACAAAATCTCAGGGATTCTGGAAGCGACACCCGACTCGCATGACAAAACCTTGGTGGATATGCTGGATCAGGCTAAGCGTATTTTTATATCGGGCGCTGGTCGTTCAAAGCTGGTCGGCAATTTCTTTGCCATGCGTTTGATGCATGGCGGCTACGACGTTAGCGTTGTCGGTGAAATTGTTACGCCAAGCATCAAAGCTGGCGATTTGTTGATCATTATTTCCGGCTCCGGTGAAACCGAGCAGTTGATTGCCTTTACCAAAAAAGCCAAAGAAGTCGGCGCAAAGATTGTGTTGATTTCGGCTAAGGACGATTCAACGATTGGCGACATGGCTGATGTCACTTTGCAAATCGGCAGATCCGAACAATACGGTAAAGTCAAAGGCATGCCTATGGGTACTGTGTTTGAATTATCTACCTTGTTTTTCCTGGAAGCGACAATTTCGCATGTAATCCATGACAAAGGTATTGCTGAAGAAGAAATGAGATCAAGACACGCCAATTTGGAATAACTTAGCGTGTAAACCTGTGGCCGGAGCAATTCGGTCACGGGTTTTTTACATTACATTCGGGTGTCAAGGCGATACCGATTCCAGCAGTCTGAATGAACGAGAGTGTGGTTTTGGTCTTCCTTGTATTTACCAGCCTCAGCCAGAGTGATGTTTGATTAATCGAATGTCGCAACTAAAATAACAAAATAAAAAGGAGACCAACATGCCTTCGCGCCGAGACTTAGCGAACGCCATCCGCGCACTTAGCATGGACGCCGTACAGAAAGCCAACTCCGGGCACCCCGGTGCCCCGATGGGGATGGCCGACATCGCAGAAGTATTGTGGAATGATTTTCTGCAACACAACCCCAGCAACCCCAAATGGCCCAACCGCGACCGCTTCATCCTGTCCAACGGTCACGGCTCCATGCTGATTTATTCCTTGCTGCACTTGGCCGGCTACAACCTGCCGATCGAAGAACTGAAACAGTTCCGCCAACTGCACTCGCAAACCCCTGGACACCCTGAATACGGTTACACCGAAGGTGTGGAAACCACCACAGGTCCCTTGGGGCAAGGCATTACCAATGCGGTAGGCTTTGCTTTGGCCGAACGTACCTTGGCCGGTCAATTCAACCGTCCGGGTCACGACATCGTCGACCACCATACCTACGTATTCCTGGGTGATGGCTGCTTGATGGAAGGTATCTCCCACGAAGCCTGCTCCCTGGCCGGCTCCATGAAACTGGGCAAACTGATCGCCTTCTACGACGACAACAACATCTCCATCGATGGCGAAGTCCGTGGCCATGGCAACGTTGCCGGCTGGTTCCTGGACGACACCCCGAAACGCTTCGAAGCCTACGGCTGGCACGTCATTCCTAAAGTGGATGGCCACAACCCCGACGCTGTCAAAGCCGCAATTGAAGAAGCCAAAAAAGTCACCGACAAGCCTTCTATCATCTGCTGCCAAACCATCATCGGTTTCGGTTCGCCGAACAAACAAGGCAAAGAAGAATGCCACGGCGCCGCTTTAGGTGAAGCCGAAATTGCCTTGACCCGCGAAAAGCTGGGCTGGCCGCACGCGCCGTTTGAAATTCCTGCCGACATCAAAGCCGGTTGGGACGCCAATGCCAAAGGCGCCCAACTGGAAAGCGCCTGGAACGCCAAATTTGCGGCCTACAAAGCCGCACACCCTGAACTCGCGGCCGAATTTGAACGTCGGGTCATCAAAAATGAACTGCCTGCCGATTGGGCTGAAAAATCCAAAGCGTTTATCGCTGCGGTGGATGCCAAAGGCGAAACCATCGCCAGCCGCAAAGCCTCACAAAACACCTTGAACGGCTTTGGCCCCTTGTTGCCCGAACTGCTGGGCGGCTCTGCCGACTTGGCGGGCTCCAACCTGACCCTGTGGTCCGGCTGCAAAGACGTCAACCAACCGGGCTTCGATGGCAACTACGCCTACTACGGTGTGCGTGAATTCGGTATGTCCGCCATCATGAACGGCATCACCCTGCACGGCGGCTTCAAACCCTACGGCGCCACCTTTCTGATGTTCTCGGAATACGCCCGTAACGCCCTGCGTATGGCCGCATTGATGAAAATCCCGACCATCTTCGTTTACACCCACGACTCCATTGGTCTGGGCGAAGACGGCCCGACCCATCAACCGGTCGAACAAACCGCCACCCTGCGCATGATCCCCAACATGCACGTCTGGCGCCCCTGCGACGCGGTCGAGTCGGCCGTGTGCTGGAAAGCTGCGATCGAACGTCAAGATGGACCGAGCACCCTGATCTTCTCCCGTCAAAACCTGCCGCACGTGCCCCGCACCGCCGCACAAATTGACGCAATCAGCAAAGGGGGCTACATCCTGAAAGACAGCGACGGCGCGCCGGACGCGATCATCATCACCACCGGATCCGAAGTGGAATTGGCATTGAAAGCGGCCGATGCACTGGCTGCGAAAGGCAAAAAAATCCGCGTGGTGTCACTACCGTCTACCAACGTCTTCGAAGCGCAAGACCAAGCTTACAAAGACAGCGTATTGCCGCCAAGCGTGACCCAGCGCGTGGTAGTAGAAGCGGGAGTAACCGACAGCTGGTGGAAATACGCCGGCAGCGCGGGTAGAGTCGTAGGATTGGACCGTTTCGGCGAGTCGGCCCCGGCAGGTCAGCTCTTCAAAGAGTTCGGCTTTACCGTGGACAATGTCGTCGCTAATGTGGAAGCCGTTCTTTAATTTTGTAAACTTAGGTGAGGTTTGGATTAAATGATCGAAGCCTCACGTTTCTAACAGCATAGGTGATAGACGTGAAAAGAAATGAATTAACGAAAGGCGTGATGGCAGCTCTAATGCTGACCAGTTCCTTAGCTATGGCGGGATCGGATTATCCGGCGGCTGATTATCAGCCAAAGGTGCTCTATACCAATCCTGAATATAACGACAGCAAAGCTGCCCCTGCGGCTGCCACAGCACCTGCAGCGAAACCAGCTGTAAAAGAAGTTGAAGCGGATCCAGCTTTCCCAGCGACGAATTTTCAACCTAAAGTGTTATACAGCGATGCTGACTACAAGCACAGCTCTGCAGCACCAAGTGCGGCTAAATCGTCAAGCTCGTCATCTGCCTCCACAACTTCTGCGGAAGCAGCGGTAGATGTGATACAAACAGAAAAGGCTGCCTCCTCTGATTTTTCCTACATTGGTTTAATTTTGTTGGCTGTAGCCGGATTTTTTATCTACAACAAAAAATCGCCTAAAAGTGCCAAAGGTTCTTCAGCTGATGATGACCAAGTTGCATCTGGCGCAACCGGCGTTGAAAAGTATCTGGAAAAAATGGGTGCGAATAAAACCGGCGTTGCCAAATACTTGGAAAAACAAGATTCCAATCCTGCTACCGGTGTTGCCAAATACATGGCAAAGCAAATCGTAAGAGATCGGGAAGCTGCCGCTGCGAAAGCGACTGGCGTGGAAAAGTATTTACGTGATAAAGCTTAATAGCATCTGATTTCTGATGCTGATTGCTGGAACTTAAGGGTTAAACGTTAACTCTGAACCGGCAGATTTAAATGATCGCCACTTCGTATGTTTTAAAGCGTGTGTTTCGGCTTTGAATATATGCCAAGTGGCGATTCAGTCTTATCAATATAGCTAAAAATAGAGTTTCATCACCAGGGACTCTTTTGCAATCAATCTCCTGCAAGAATTGCTGAACATCTTTTGCTTGTAAAGCTCGGTTCAAACGAGGGGGAAGAATTAACAACACATCTGAGGATAATCCTATGGCAAAAAATTTACTCGAACAACTCCGTGAAATAACTGTGGTTGTCGCCGATACCGGTGATATTCAAGCGATCGAAACTTTCAAACCGCGCGATGCAACCACCAATCCCTCTTTGATCACCGCTGCTGCACAAATGCCGAAATATCAAGGAATTGTTGACGATACTTTGAAAGGTGCAAGAGCAACATTGGGTGCCGCTGCTTCGGCTGCAGAAGTTGTGACCCTGGCATTTGATCGTTTGGCCGTGTCTTTTGGCTTGAAAATTCTGGAAATCGTTGAAGGTCGTGTATCGACTGAAGTCGATGCGCGTTTGTCTTACGATACCGAAGCCACCATCGCTAAAGGTCGCGACTTGATCGCTCAATACGAAGCTGCAGGCATTTCCAAAGAGCGCGTTTTAATTAAAATCGCTGCTACCTGGGAAGGCATTCAAGCTGCCGCCGTATTGGAAAAAGAAGGTATTCACACCAACCTGACATTGTTGTTCGGTTTACACCAAGCGATTGCTTGTGCGGAAAACGGTATCACACTGATTTCACCATTCGTTGGCCGTATCTTAGACTGGTATAAAAAAGACACCGGCCGTGATTCTTATGCGCCTGCTGAAGATCCAGGTGTATTGTCAGTTACCGAAGTCTATAACTACTACAAAAAATTCGGCTACAAAACCGAAGTCATGGGCGCCAGCTTCCGTAACATCGGCGAGATCACCGAATTGGCGGGCTGCGATTTGTTGACCATCGCGCCGTCTTTATTGGCAGAGTTGCAATCCGTTGAGGGTGACTTGCCGCGCAAGCTGGATCCTGCCAAAGCAGCAACAGCTTCAATCGAAAAAATCTCAGTCGACAAAGCCACTTTTGACCGCATGCATGAAGAAAACCGGATGGCTAAAGAAAAATTGGCCGAAGGTATCGATGGTTTCGCCAAAGCGCTGGAAGCACTGGAAAAATTGTTGTCGGACCGTTTGGCTGCCTTGGAAGCCTAATCTTGGTCTAGCCGCCGAGTGCAGGCACTCGGTTGTTTAAGATTTGCAAGGCCGCCGAATCGAGTACGCGGCCTTGATTTGTTATTAACAGGATAAAATTTATGCCACAAAAAATATTTGATGTTGTTAAGCCGGGTGTTGTCACCGGTGAAGATGTACAAAAAATCTTTGCTATCTGCAAAGAAAATAATTTTGCGTTGCCGGCTGTAAACGTCATCAGCACCGATACCATTAACTCGGTATTGGAAGCGGCAGCAAAAGCCAAGTCACCTGTCGTCATTCAATTTTCTAATGGCGGCGCCGCATTCGTTGCAGGTAAAGGTCTGAAACTGGAAGGTCAAGGTTGCTCTATCGTTGGCGCCATTTCCGGTGCTCACCATGTTCACCGCATGGCGGAACTGTATGGCGTACCTGTTATTTTGCATACTGATCACGCGGCAAAAAAATTGCTGCCATGGGTAGACGGCATGCTGGATGAAGGTGAAAAATTCTTCGCTGCAACCGGCAAGCCTTTGTTCAGCTCGCACATGCTGGATCTTTCCGAAGAAAGCTTGCAAGAAAACATTGAAATCTGCGGTAAGTATCTGGAGCGCATGTCCAAAATGGGTATGACTCTGGAAATCGAACTGGGTTGTACCGGTGGCGAGGAAGACGGCGTCGACAACAGCGGTATGGATCATTCTGCTTTGTATACCCAGCCGGAAGATGTTGCTTACGCTTACGAGCACCTGAGCAAAATCAGCCATCGTTTCACAATTGCCGCGTCATTCGGTAACGTGCATGGCGTTTACTCTCCAGGCAACGTCAAATTGACGCCGAAAATTTTGGACAACTCACAAAAGTATGTTTCAGAGAAATTCGGTCTGCCGCATAACAGTTTGAACTTCGTGTTCCATGGCGGTTCAGGTTCTTCTCCTGAAGAAATTAAAGAATCCATCAGCTACGGCGTCGTTAAAATGAACATCGATACCGATACCCAATGGGCTAGCTGGGCCGGTGTGATGGAGTTTTACAAAAAGAACGAAGGCTATTTGCAAAGTCAAATCGGTAACCCTGAAGGTGCCGATAAACCGAACAAAAAATACTATGACCCACGTGTTTGGCAACGTGCCGGCCAAGTTGGCATGGTGACTCGTTTAGAGCAAGCCTTCCAAGAATTAAACGCAGTTAATTCGCTGTAATATCTTGATAAAGCTGCAAAGGCCGTGAGGTCTTTGCAGTTCTTTCTGCAAAACATCCACAAGCTGAGTCAAAAATTTGACTTAACAGCTACAATTCCTCCAGGTATTTTGTGCATACCTGAGCTCCGCTTTTTGCCTAACTGCTTTCCAGTGACGGCTATACTATTATTCTAAAACGATGTTTTTTCTTGTATGATCAAATCCAGCTGATTTTCGTACAGTGGTCTGATTGAGCTTGAATATTTTGGCGCGTATTGTGCTGTAAAAATTTAAAAGGTGGAAAATGGCAGAAGCCCATGGGAAAGAAGAAGGTAAGAAGTCTTCCAAGAAAATAATCATAATAATCGTCGCGGTTATCTTGGTTTTGGCTGGCGCGGGAGGTGGGGCTTATTTCTTTCTGAATAAGCCGGCTGACGCCGAGCATAAAGAAGAAGGCGATGCCAAGCACGACAAGGCGGAGCACAAGGATGAAGCCGCGCATGAAGAAGAGGCCGGCCACGAAAAAGTCGCTGAGCCTGATGTTTATTATGATTTACCAAGCCCCTTATTGGTTAATTTTCCCGCCGGCTCCGGCGCAAAAGTGATCAGAATATCCCTGACAATACTGATGAAAGGTGAGGCGAGTAAGGATGCGATGAAAAAGCATGAGCCGATGATACGCAACAATTTGTTGATGGCCATCAGTGCAGTGGGTGCGGAAAAGGCGAAAACCTTGGAAGGAAAACAAGAGTTAAAAGCCATGATGCAAGCCGAAATTGGTAAAGTTTTGGAAAAAATGGCCGGTAAAAACACCGTTAAAGATGTGTACTTCACTGAATTTGTAATGCAATAAATGTCAACCGCCGATCTATTATCACAAGACGAAATCGATGCGCTACTGCATGGCGTGGACGATGGCGACGTCGATACAGGGGCTGATGAAGACTACAGTCGAGGCACAGCGAGAGTCTATGATTTTAACAGTCAGGAACGGATTGTTCGGGGGCGGATGCCCACCTTGGAAATGGTCAACGAGCGCTTCGCTCGCCATTTTCGGATAGCTTTATTTAACTTTTTGCGGCGTGCCGCGGAAATCTCCGTATCCGGGATTCAAGTACAGAAGTTTTCCGAATTCATTCAGGGCTTATTCGTACCGACTAATTTGAATGTGATTCGGATGTCACCTTTACGCGGGCGGGCATTGATCGTGATGGAGCCGCGATTGGTGTTTACCGCTGTCGATAACTTTTTCGGCGGTGGCGGCCAGTTTTATAACAAGGTCGAAGGCAGGGAGTTCACGCCGACCGAAATGCGCATTATTCGGCTGATCATCGACATGATTTTCAAGGATTTAGCCGAAGCCTGGAAACCCGTGATGGATATTGACTTTGAATACATCAATTCAGAAGTCAACCCGCAATTCGCCAACATTGTCAGCCCTTCGGAAATCGTGGTGATTTCCACTATCCATGTGGAGTTGGAGGGCGGCGGCGGCGATATCAATATTGCAATGCCTTACTCCATGATTGAGCCTATCAGAGAATTGCTGGATGCGGTAACCAGCGACCGAGGTGAGGTGGATGGGCGTTGGCAAGATTCGCTAAGAGTTGAAATTATGCGTAGCGAAGTGGTCGTCAACAGTAAACTGATAGAAAAAGAAATGTCTATCAGCGAAGTGATTGAGCTTAAAAAAGGCGATGTGATTCCTATAGAAATGCCGGAAACCGTATTACTCGAAGTTGAGGATGTGCCGGTTTTTCGGGGCAAATTAGGGCTTTCCGATGGTAACTACGCCATCGAAATTACAGAAAAAATGACGCTGGATAATATTTGACAGCAGGGAAGGATAAGCATGAGTGAAAACGACGAAATCGGTGACGACTGGGCCGCAGCGATGAACGAGCAAGCTGATGCTGAAGCTGATTGGGGCGATGCACTGAAGGAACAAGCAAACGCCGCAAAGAGCTCTCAGCAAGGTTTTGCCGCAGCGGAGTTTCCCGAGTTTAGCGAGCAAAAATCCAGAAATAACGGTCCCAGCAGCGATGAAGTCAAGCTGGACGTCATTCTCGATGTGCCGGTGACCGTGTCGCTGGAGATCGGTCGAACCAAAATTAATATCCGCAATTTATTGCAGCTAAACCAGGGCTCGGTTGTAGAGCTGGATCGTTTTGCCGGCGAACCGATGGATGTATTGGTGAATGGTACTTTAGTTGCTCACGGCGAAGTTGTGGTGGTTAACGACAAGTTTGGTATTCGGCTGACCGACATTATCAGTCCGTCGGAACGAGTCAGAAAGCTCGGCTGATGTCTGTATCTCGCCTGGCTACCCAAATTATTTCGGTATTGATTGCACCTGTTGCATGGGCTGACGAAGCGGCTACGTTGCCCAGGCAGACCGCGAAAGTAGTGACTTCCGGGGATGTCGCACAATGGCTGTTGGCGTTGCTATTGGTGTTGGCGCTATTTTTTCTGTCGGTGTGGCTATTACGTAAAAGCGGCAGTTTGGCTTTTGTCGGTAAAAGTCAGTTGGCAGTGCTGGCCGGATTGTCATTGGGTATGCGTGAAAAATTGGTGTTGGTTAAAGTCGGTGAAAAACAGCTACTGTTAGGCGTTAGTGGCGGGCGTATCGATAAACTGCTTGAGCTTGAAGGCGACCAGCGCTTGTTTATGAATAGCGCAGACGGGCAGGAAGCCAGCTTATTTGCCAAGAAATTGCTGCAGGTCATGCAAGGTAAGCACCATGATTAAGTTGATTTTTTCCTGCCTGATAATAGGCTTACTGTTTTTGCCGGAAGCTGTTTACGCCGCAGTAGGCATAGATGCTATTACGGTGACTAGCAACCCCAAAGGCGGCGAAACCTATACGGTTACCATCCAGATTTTAGCGTTGATGACTATGCTGACCTTATTGCCGGCATTGTTGTTATCGATGACGTCTTTCACCCGGATCATGATTGTATTGGGTTTGCTTCGCCAAGCCATAGGTGCCGCGCAAGCGCCAAGCAATCAAGTGTTGCTGGGGTTATCTCTGTTTCTCACTATCTTCATTATGATGCCGGTGTTGGAAAAGGTTAATGAAACCGCTGTGCAGCCGTATATGGAAGAAAAAATTGACGCTGTGACTGCCTTACAAAATGCCTCCGAGCCGTTTAAACAGTTCATGCTCAAGCAAACCCGCGAGGCGGATCTGGATACCTTTGTGCGTATCTCCGGACGTGAACAAATTGACAAACCGGAAGATGTGCCGTTTTCCTTGTTGGTGCCGGCTTATGTGACCAGCGAATTGAAAACCGCGTTTCAGATAGGCTTTCTGATTTTCCTGCCGTTCCTGGTCATCGATCTAGTGGTAGCCAGTGTATTGATGTCTATGGGTATGATGATGCTGTCACCGATGATCGTGTCGTTGCCGTTCAAGATTATGTTGTTTGTGCTAGCGGATGGTTGGACCATGGTGATGGAAATGCTGGCAGCCAGCTTTTACGTATAGGTCAAGCCGATGATGACACCGGAAACCATCTCGGCAATTGCCCAGGATACCGTATTGATTTCCCTGAAATTAATGGGTCCTATCCTGATTGCCTCCTTGGTTGTTGGTTTGCTGGTGTCCATGTTCCAGGCGGCGACTTCGATTCAAGAACAGACTCTGACCTTTATCCCTAAGTTGGCAACTATTATCGCGGTGTTGATGATAGCCGGTCCCGGCATGTTACAAATGCTCATCGATTATTTCCAAGATTTGATGCGCGATATCCCCACGCTAATAGGATGAACTTCGGCGAGGACGAGCTACTGCGGTATCTTGCTTCGTTTGTCTGGCCATTCTTTCGCATCAGTTCCATGTTCATCACCGTGCCGGTTTTTAGCGTCAAAGCGGTGCCGGCCAAAGTAAGATTGATCGCCAGCCTATTGATTACCTGGGTCATTATGCCAACTTTGCCGGCGATGCCGGATATTGAAATATTTAGCTACCAAGGGTTTATGGTGGCGGTACAGCAAGTTGCCTTGGGGCTGACTACAGGCTTCATCCTGCAAATGGTGTTTTCCATCATGTTGTTTGCCGGGCAGACTATCGCTTACAGCATGGGTTTGGGCTTCGCATCCATGGTCGATCCGGCAACTGGGGTGCAGGTGCCGGTGATTGCCCAATTATTTGTAATTAGCGGCAGCTTGTTATTTCTCGCGGTGGATGGCCATTTATTGCTGATCGAGATGTTGGCGCAAAGCTTCCATACATTACCGGTCGGTAGTATGGGTATGGATAAGAGCGATATGTGGCGAGTAATCAGTTGGAGCAGTCTGATATTTGCTGACGGCCTGCTACTGGCTATGCCGGTGATGGCGACCTTGTTATTCGTCAACATCAGCTTCGGCGTGGCGTCAAAAGCCGCGCCGCAGCTACAGATATTCGGCGTCGGCTTCCCTATCACCATCATGCTGGGTATGGGCTTAATCTGGATTGGCCTGCCGACCATGCTGGAAGGTTTTAGCGATATGCTGCACAACGGCTTCGCGCTGGTCCATGCATTGTTGAGGTTGCAATAAATGGCGGAAGATTCCGGTCAAGATAAAACCGAAGACCCCACCGGCAAGCGACTTAGCGAGTCGCGTAAAAAAGGCCAGATTCCCCGTTCCAAGGAACTCAACACTTTTGTAACGTTGATTACCAGTTCGGCGCTGTTTTTCTATTTCGGGCAAGGCATGTGGCGCAGTATGCTGGAGATGATGAAGCATCCCTTGCAGTTGTCGCGGGAGGCTGTGTTCGATCCGGCGACTCCGCTGATTTATCTGAAGGCAGCGTTTGCCGAAGGTTTGTGGGTAATCCTGCCGTTTTTGGTGGTATTGGTGGTTGCCGATTTGGCGGCGGCGATAATGTTGGGTGGTTGGAACTTTACCAGCGAAGCCTTCGAAATGAAGTTTTCCAAGCTTAATCCGCTGACCGGGATAAAAAAAATCATCGGGATTCAAGGCTTGGTCGAACTGGTCAAGGCCATCATCAAAACCATACTGGTTGCGATTGTCTCCTGGAATTTATTCAAACTGTACTTCGACGATTTCATGGGCTTGAGCCGCTTGCCGCTCGATCAAGCCATCCATCATGTCGGCGATATTATTTCCTTCTGTTTAGTGATTTTGAGTGCTACCTTTTTATTGTTGGTAATGCTGGATGCCCCCTATCAGTTATGGAATCACCAGCGCCAACTGAAAATGACCAAGCAGGAAGTGCGCGACGAAGCCAAGGATCAAGAGGGTAATCCGGAAGTTAAAGGCAAAATCCGCCGCATGCAGATGGAGGCCGCGCAGCGGCGGATGATGGATGCGGTGCCTAGTGCCGACGTCATCGTCACCAATCCTACCCATTTCGCGGTAGCCTTAAAATACGATCAGAACGGCAATGGTGCACCTTTGCTGGTTGCCAAAGGCACGGATTTAGTTGCCGCACAGATCCGCCAGCTGGCAATGGCCTCGCAAGTACCCTTGGTCGCAGCGCCTTCGCTAGCAAGAGCTTTATACTATTCCACCGACCTGAATCAGGAAATACCGCGCGGCTTATTCTTGGCCGTTGCCCAAGTATTAGCCTACGTTTTTCAATTACGGGCTTCGACGCAATACGGTTGGAACAAGCCGGTTCCGCCCACCGATGTGCAAGTACCCGACGACTTTAAGCAATAGCCCGGTATCGAGCTGAATTATGGATTTTACGAAAATACTCAACTCACTTAAGGCGCTGACCGGCTTGGGCTTGGGCGCGCCACTATTGATCGTGATGTTGCTGGCGTTGTTGATTTTGCCGCTGCCGCCGTTTGTGCTGGATCTGTTTTTTACCTTCAATATCGCGTTTTCGCTGATCATCTTGTTGGTGGTGATTTACACCTTGAAGCCGCTGGAGTTTGCCTCATTTCCTACCGTCATTCTGGTCGCGACCTTGTTGCGGCTGTCCTTGAACGTGGCTTCCACCCGGGTCGTGTTGATTCGGGGGCATGAGGGTGGGGATGCCGCCGGGAAAGTGATCGAGGCCTTCGGTTCATTCGTCATTGGCGGCAATTTTGCGGTGGGTATCGTCGTGTTTGCGATCTTGGTGGTCATCAATTTTATGGTGGTCACCAAAGGTGCCGGACGGGTAGCGGAGGTGAGTGCTCGGTTTACCTTGGATGCGATGCCTGGCAAGCAGATGGCTATCGACGCCGATTTGAATTCCGGGTTGATCAATCAGGATGAAGCGCGTGCCCGCCGGGAAGAAGTGGCTGCCGAAGCGGATTTTTACGGCTCCATGGATGGTGCCAGTAAATTCGTGCGTGGCGACGCGGTAGCCGGCATCATCATTTTGTTCGTGAATATGATAGGCGGCTTGGCGATAGGCGTGGGCCAACACGGCATGAGCTTTGCCGACGCCGCCAATATTTATGTGTTGCTGACCATCGGTGACGGTTTGGTGGCGCAGATTCCATCGCTGTTGTTGTCGGTGGCCGCGGCGATGGTGGTGACGCGGGTTCGCGGCAGCAAGCAGGATATTGGTAAACAGTTAAGTTCACAGCTGTTCGAAGATCCGCGCACGCTGCTGGTGACGGCGGCGGTGATGGGTATCCTGGGTATCATTCCCGGCATGCCGAATTTGGTGTTTATCCTGTTAGCGCTGACATTGGTCGGTGGCGCTTATTTGATCGACAGACGCCGTAAGTTGGAGGAAGAAAAAGCCTTGGAAATGGAGCGCATCGTTTCGCCGCAGCAACTGGCCAAAACCGAGATCAAGGAATTGGGCTGGGACGATGTAATGCCGGTCGATGCCATTGGTCTGGAGGTGGGGTATCGCTTGATTCCGCTAGTGGATAGAAATCAGGGCGGCCAATTGATGATGCGCATCAAAGGTGTGCGCAAAAAATTGTCGCAAGAGCTGGGCTTTCTGATTCCGTCGGTGCATATCCGGGATAACCTGGATTTGTCACCTACCGAATACCGGATTTCCTTGATGGGGGTGAGCGTCGGCGAAGCCAATATCATGCCCGAGAAAGAAATGGCGATTAATCCCGGCCGGGTGTTCGGTACTTTGCAAGGCGCGCCTTGTAAGGATCCGGCGTTTGGTTTGGATGCGATCTGGATCGACGCCAATCAAAAAGACCAAGCGCAAACTTTGGGTTACACGGTCGTCGATCCCAGCACCGTGGTGGCCACGCATCTCAGTCATATTTTGCAAACTAATGCGCATGAATTGTTCGGTTACGAGGAGGCGCAGCAGTTGCTGGATAATTTGTCCAAAGTGGCGCCAAAGCTGGTCGAGGATCTGGTACCGAAAACCTTGCCCTTGGGTATTTTGGTCAAGGTTCTTCAAAATCTGCTGCAAGAGCGGGTTTCGATTCGCGATTTACGAACCATCGCCGAAACTTTGGCGGAGTACGGGGTGAAGAGTCAAGATCCGGACATCTTGACCTCGGCGGTGCGGGCGGCCTTGGGGCGCTCAATTGTCCATGAAATCAATGGCGTACAGACAGAGATCCCGGTTATTACCCTCGATCCGGGATTGGAACAGATATTGCATAGGTCATTGCAGACGGCGGGCGAAGGTGGTGCGGGTTTAGAACCGGGTCTAGCCGAGCAGATGCACAAATCCCTGGAGGAAAGTGCGCAAAGGATGGAAATGGAAGGGCAAACCGCAGTGTTGTTGGTGTCCTCTTATATCCGCCCTTGGTTGGCTCGCTTCGTTCGTCATTCGATATCCGGCTTACATGTGCTGGCCTATAATGAAATCCCGCAAGATCGGCAGATCAGGGTGGTTTCCACAGTGGGACAGCGGGGACAATAAAACAGAGGTTGCGCGATGAAAATTAAACGCTTTTTTGCAGCAGACATACGGCAGGCCATGCGCATGGTCAAAGAAGAATTGGGCGCCGATGCAGTGATTATGTCCAACCGTTCTGTGGATGGCGGCGTGGAAATCGTGGCGGCCCGCGACTTTGACGAACAGGTCATTCATAAAAATCTCAAGCAACGCGAAGACGAAAAATCGCCGCCCAATGAAGTTAAAAAAGTCGATTTGCCCGATCTCGAAGCCGAAAAGAAATCGCTGCATGTTTTAAGCAGCGCCAGAAAACGCGGCGCGGAAGGCAGCATTCCGGAAAATCCGATCCGTCGCAACCTGGATCAATACGTCGGTTATGCCGAAAAACTCCAGGTTGGGCATAACAACGCACAGAAAATCGCCGAAAAAGTTCGCCAAGTTGAAAAAATTGAAAAACCAGCCTGGGCAAGTGCCGATCCCAAAATCAAACCGTTGACCGAGCCACGGCCGGTGCAATCGCACAACGGCGATAAATTCATCGACGAAATGCGTGCGGAAATGAAAGAACTGCGGACAATGTTGGACAGCAAACTGTCGAATATCGTCATGCAAATGCCACAACACGGGCTACCTTTACACGATGATTTGCGCGACCGCATGTTGGAGTGCGGCTTCTCGAAAAATTTAGCGGGCAAGATAGCCAACCGGTTGGGCAGTCATAAGCAATTCGATTTGGCCATCGGCAAAGCCCAGGAAATGTTGGCCAGACTGGTGCCGATAGCCGACGACAACCTGTTGGATCAAGGCGGTATCGCCGCATTGGTTGGCTCCACCGGGGTCGGTAAAACCACGACAGTCGCTAAATTGGCTGCGCAGTTTATTTTAAAACACGGTTCCAGGCAGATCGCGCTGATTACCACCGATAATTATCGGATCGGCGCGCACGAGCAAATCAATACTTACGGCAGAATTTTGGATGTGCCGGTCAGAGTAGCGGGTGATGCGGAGGAGTTGCGCAGGCATATCAATAGTTTTTCCGATAAACGCCTGATTTTGATCGACACAGCCGGCATGAGTCAGCGCGATATGCGTTTGGCCGAGCAGCTGAAAACCTTGCAGCACGGCGATTTGCCTATACGCTCTTATCTGGTGATGTCCGCTACCACGCAATACAAAGCAATGCTGGAAATTATGGATGCGTTCCGAATACTCGAACCACAAGCGACTATACTAACCAA
Organism: Methylomonas sp. TEB; assembly: GCF_047777895.1. Taxonomy (GTDB): domain Bacteria; phylum Pseudomonadota; class Gammaproteobacteria; order Methylococcales; family Methylomonadaceae; genus Methylomonas. The sequence goes on along the minus strand of NZ_CP180476.1, from coordinate 4,613,536 downwards.
GTTTGATGAGGCAGTTAGCAAAGGTACCGCGTTGTCGGCGATTATCGAGCGGCGTATGCCATTGTCATTTATCACTGACGGTCAGCAGGTTCCGGAAGATATTTACTTGCCCGATGCCGATGCTTTGATTCGGCAGTGTATGGAAAGTGTCGATCAGGACCATGGCTATGGCGACGATGTGAATGTTGAAGACTGGATGGCGGAAAGCCATGCATAAGTCATTCGATCAGGCAGCTGGAATTAGACAAATGAGACATATGAAACCGGTGCGAGTAATCGCGGTAACAAGTGGCAAGGGCGGGGTTGGCAAAACCAACCTTTCCGTGAATATTGGCGTGGCGCTGTCTAAAATGGGTAGGCGGGTGGCGATACTCGATGCCGATATGGGTTTGGCTAATGTCGATATTTTGCTGGGCATGTTTCCCGAATTCAATTTGTCGCACGTATTGAGCGGCGAAAAAAGCTTGAAGGACATCATGATGACCGGGCCCGCCGGGCTGAAAATTATTCCGGCTTCGTCAGGCATACAGCGGATGTCCGATTTATCGAGTATCGAGCAAGCCGGGGTGATACGGGCCTTCAGCGAAATCGACCGAGAGTTGGATGTGTTGATCGTCGATACCGCTGCCGGTATTTCGGCAAGTGTGGTGAACTTTGCTCGCGCCTGCCAGGAAATCATCGTGGTGGTTTGTGACGAACCCACCTCGTTGGCTGATGCTTATGCGTATATCAAGCTGTTGAATAGAGATTACGGGTTGAATAGCTTTCATATCATTACGAATATGGTGCAGTCGGCTGAGCATGGACAGGCCTTGTTCAATAAGCTGAGTAAAGTGACGGACCGTTATTTGGATGTGGCCTTGCAGTTTGTCGGCGCGGTACCGCAGGACGAATATTTGAAAAAATCCGTGCAAAAACAAACGCCGGTAGTGGAAGCGTTTCCGCAAAGTAAGGCGGCGCTGGCCATCAAGAATTTGGCGCGGAAAATCGACAGCTGGCCGATCAAGCCTAAAGCGGGCGGCTACCTGGAATTTTTTGTCGAACGGATGATTCAGTACAGCGCGAAAGAGGATGTTGCATGAGCGGAGCGGCAATGTATGCTGCTGTGCAGGCTGGAAATGTTGATGCCTTAGTCATTCAACATGCGCCGCTGGTAAAACGCATTGCCTACCACTTAATGGGACGACTGCCCGATACGGTGCAGCTCGATGATTTGATTCAATCCGGCATGCTGGGCTTGCTGGAAGCGCTGAAACATTATGATGCTGGCCAGGGTGCCAGTTTCGATACCTATGCCGGCATCCGGATTCGCGGGGCTATGCTGGACGAATTGCGCCGTTCGGATTGGACGCCGCGTTCCGTGCATAAGAAAGCCCGGATGGTAGCCGAGGCGATACGTGAGGTTGAAAATCAACTGGGACGCGACGCCAAAGATACCGAAGTGGCCGGACATATGGGTATCGATCTGACTGAATACCATCATATTTTGCAGGACGCAGTGTCTTGTAAGACCTTTAGCGTCGAAGAATTGGTGCAAGGCGAAGACAGTGTTATAGATGATGTGCACGGCAATCAGCAGCCGGAAGATGTGCTGATCCAACAGAATTTTCAAAAAGCCCTAGCCAAGGCCATCTCGGAATTACCGGAACGGGAGCGCTTAGTCATATCTCTGTATTACGACGAAGAGCTGAATTTGCGTGAGATTGGCAAGGTGCTCGATGTCAGCGAATCGCGGGTTAGCCAAATTTGTAGTCAGGCGATGTTGCGCTTACGCGCTAGACTTGCGGATTGGGTGGAAGGGAAAGATAATGAAAAGTGCAGCTAATGTGTGGTTATTGCAGGAATTTTTCGCAATTATTGGTCACAATTTAGCGGTTTCTTAACAATAAAGTAATCTGGGTGGAGATTATCCTTGGATAAAAATATGCGTATTCTGGTTGTCGATGACTTTTCGACAATGCGGAGAATAGTAAAAAACCTGTTGAAAGATCTGGGTTTTACCAACACCGTGGAAGCGGACGACGGTAAAACAGCACTGCCTATTCTGGAAAAAGGCGGTATCGATTTTTTGATCACCGATTGGAATATGCCGGGCATGACCGGCATCGATTTATTGAAGGCCGTCAGGTCTACTCCCAGTTTGGCCAATCTGCCGGTGTTGATGGTCACAGCCGAAGCCAAGCGCGAGCAAATCATTATGGCTGCGCAGGCCGGTGTAAATGGGTATGTCATCAAGCCTTTTACTGCTGCTACGCTTAAAGAGAAAATCGAAAAGATTTTTGAACGCATCGACGGCTGAAGCACAGGGAGATTACGATGAATACTGACCTGCTGAGTTTGGCCCGAGATTTGGTCGCAGCATTAGAAAAGTGCGACGAAGCGGCTGCCGATGAAATTCTTGATCAAGTAGCCGGATTAAGAGAAACACAATTGTTTAAAGAAATTGGCCGCCTAACTCGCCAATTGCACGACACCATGGTGAGTTTTTCCGTCGATTCTAAAATAGCGGCCATGGCTGAGCACGATATTCCGGATGCCAAGGAGCGTCTGCATTATGTGATCGCGATGACGGAGCAAGCCGCAGATCAAACCTTAACCGCCGTTGAAGAGTTGTTGCCGGTATCGGATGAGCTGAACGGGCAGGTTAAACAATTGTCGGCGCAATGGAATCGCTTTTTGGATCGGGAAATGCCATTTGACGAGTTTAAGGCAATGAGCGCCGACCTCAGTCAGTATTTTGAGCAGTCGCAAGTGTCTCTGGAGAAAATCCAGGCGGGCCTAAGCGATATATTGATGGCGCAAGGGTTTCAAGATATTACCGGGCAGATTATCCGCCGGGTTATCGATTTGGTACAGGATCTTGAAGGCAGCATGGTTAATCTGATCAAAATTTCCAGCCGCAAAATTACGCCAAGCAGCGGTGCCGCGTTGCAGCCCGAAGTGCCCGGACCGGTTGTCCCCGGAGTAGATGACAGAGCCGGTGATGTGGCCACCAGTCAGGTCGATGTTGACGATTTACTGTCTAGTCTAGGTTTCTGAGGAAAACAACATGGCGATCGATCTGGACGACGAAATATTGCAAGACTTCCTGGTCGAGGCCGGGGAGATTCTCGATTCTCTGGGTGAGCAGCTGGTGGAGCTGGAGCAATCGCCTGGCGATCTCGATCTTCTGAATTCCATATTTCGCGGGTTCCACACCATAAAGGGCGGCGCCGGTTTTTTGGCTATTAGCGCCTTGGTCGATGTCTGTCACAACGCCGAAGACGTTTTTAACGTTCTCAGACAGGGTGATCGCCAAGTCACGCCGGATTTGATGGACGTGATTTTGCAAGTCGTGGACATCGTTAACGAGATGTTCGGGCAAGTCCGTTCCGGTAATACCCCAAAATCGGCCGATCAAGGTCTATTAAAACGCTTGAAATCTTACGCGGGGCCGGCCGAAGCTGCCGCGCCTGCTGAGATAGCGGTTGAAGCCGCTGTCATCAACGAAACCTTCGAATCCACCCAGCCGCTATCCCCTCAAGAATCCGCCGTGCAAGCCTATGACGCAATGCTCGATCCAGAGGAGTTATTGGCCAGCGAATCTGGCTCGGAAGATGGCGATGAAATTACCGAGCAGGAATTCGAAGATTTGCTGGATGCGCTGCATGGTAAGGGCGGTTCTCCCACCGCGAACATCGCAGCGCAATCGGCAGCGCCGGCGGCGGATGACGAAATTAGTGAAGACGAGTTTGAAAACCTGCTGGACGAGTTGCATGGCAAAGGCAAGTTTTCTGTAAAAACCGAGCCGTCTGTGCCCGCCAGCGATTCCGGCGATATTACCGATGAGGAGTTCGATAAGGTACTTGATGCTTTGCACGGCAAAGGTAAATTCGATGCTGCCAATTTGGGCAAGATTGATGAGCCGGCTGCGGGTGAAAAAAACCCACCAATTAAAAATGTAGAGTTGCCTGTCGAGAAACCGTTCGTGGCGGCTAAACCTGAGCCGGTCGCGAAACCGTCCGTCGATGTGGAGCCGGAAAATAGCTTAGGCAAAGTAGCGTCGGTAGTAGATTCCGTTTCCGACAAGAGTAAAGCCGCCACACCCCAAGCCGATACCACCGTCAGGGTAGATACCCAGATTTTGGACGATATTATGAACATGGTCGGCGAGCTGGTGCTGGTGCGTAACCGTTTCCAGACGCTTAAAGCCAATGCTGAAGCCGGAGAGCAGTTGTCCAAAGCGATATCCAATCTGGACGTGGTGACTGCTGATTTGCAATTGGCGGTCATGAAAACCCGGATGCAGCCAATCAAAAAAGTCTTTGGGCGTTTTCCGCGTGTGGTACGTGATTTGGCTAGAAGTCTGAAAAAAGAAATCAGGCTGGAGTTGGTGGGTGAAGAAACCGATCTCGATAAAAACCTGGTCGAGGCCCTGGCAGATCCTTTAGTGCATTTGGTCAGAAACGCGGTAGATCACGGAATCGAATCGCCGGATGAGCGCGAAGCCAACGGCAAGCCTCGGGAAGGCGTGGTGATATTGAAAGCGTCTCAGGAAGGCGATCATATTCAGTTGTCCATCAAAGACGACGGCAAGGGCATGAACCCCGACATACTGCGCACCAAAGTGGTGGAAAAAGGCTTGATGGATGAAGAAAGCGCCGCCCGTCTTGACGATAAAGAGTGTTACAACCTGATTTTTCTGCCCGGATTTTCCACCAAAACTGAAATTTCCGACGTGTCAGGTCGCGGTGTCGGCATGGATGTGGTGAAAACACGGATCGCGCAAATGAACGGTGTGGTGGAAATCGATTCGGTGGAAGGTAAGGGCAGTACCATTATCATTAAGGTGCCGTTGACTTTGGCTATTATGCCGACCCTGATGGTGAAGTTGCGCGGGCAGGCTTTCGCGTTACCCTTGGCCAGCGTCTTGGAAATACTCGATCTGGATTTGAGCAAAACCAATAAGGTAGATGGCCAATTGGTGGTAATGGTCAGAAATAAGGCCTTACCGCTGTTTTATTTAAGCGAATGGCTGGTCAGAGGTTCTTACTTCACAGGCGAAACGCAGCCGACCAATCATGTGGTGGTCGTCAACGCTGGCGGCAGGCATGTCGGGTTCGTGGTGGATCAATTAATCGGTCAGGAAGAAGTGGTGATTAAAGCGCTGGGTGCCAAGTTACATGGATTGGAAGGATTGGCGGGAGCAACCATCACCGGTGACGGCAAGATAGCGCTGATACTCGATGTGCCTGGTCTGATGAAGAAGTATGCGATGTGACGCGGCAATATGACCATTCGGGTGCTGATCGTCGACGACTCCAGTTTTATCTGTAAAAGAATTCGGGAAATTTTAGAAGAGGATCAAGAGTTTAAAGTGATTGGCGTCGCTCACGACGGTCGCGAAGCCATAGAACTTGCGGCAAGTCTGCAGCCGGACGTTATCACCATGGATGTGGAGATGCCAATCATGGATGGTATCACGGCAGTCAAAAAAATCATGGGCACCCGGCCCTGTCCGATACTGATGTTTTCGGCAATGACGCAAGTCGGCGCTCAAGCCACTCTGGATGCGTTGAATGCCGGCGCTATCGACTTTTTGCCCAAGCAGTTGGAAGACATCGATGCTAATCGTGAAACGGCCCGCTACTTGCTGAGGTATAGGGTGAGGATGGTGGCTTCTCAGGCGACTAGAATGTCTTCCCCACGACCTCTGCCGCGCGTGAATCAAGAAGAACATCAGAGCTCAACCGCCGAAAACCCCATAGTTAAGCCGATACGCGCTGCGTCCGCGTGGCCCAAAACTGCAACCAGCAGCAAAATCGAGCTTTTGGTGGTTGCCGCCTCGACTGGCGGGCCGGTCGCCATGCAATACGTGCTGAGCAAAATTCCGGCTGAGTGTTCGATACCCATATTGCTGGTGCAACATATGCCGCCTAATTTCACCAAAAGCTTTGCCGAACGCTTGAATTTGCTTTGCAATATTAATGTCAGGGAGGCGCGGGATGGTGACGTATTGCAGCCGGGGACCGCGTTATTGGGGCCAGGTGCAATGCAGATGCAAGTTAAGCAAGTAGCCAGTGAGCGGCGGATTGTGTTGCGGGCCAAGCAAAGTGGGGAAATTTATAGTCCCTGTGTTGATATTACTTTTGACTCGCTTGCCGAGGTATTCGCCGGGCATGTGTTGGCGGTGGTGTTGACCGGCATGGGCGCAGACGGCAAGGCTGGCGCTATGAAGTTAAGGCAGCGCGGCGCGCAAATCTGGGCGCAGGACGAGGCGACAAGTACTATCTACGGCATGCCGAAAGCCATCGCAGAAGCCGGTCTGGCGGATCATATTTATTCTCTGGAAGAGATTGCCAACCAATTTAAAAAATTACATTGATGGATATTCTCAGTATTTTGGGTGTGTTGATAGGCTTTGCCGCGATTATCGGCGGTAACCTAATGGGCGGAGGAGAACTCGGGTCCCTGATCAATTTTCATGCCTTCATTATTGTGGTGGGTGGTACGCTGGGAGCGACACTGTTGCAATTTCCGCCCAAGGTATTTCTGCGCAGCTTACGTATTTTGAGTTGGATTTTTGTGCCGCAAAATTTGCAGCTCAAAAAGCAAATCGACAAGATTGTGCGCTGGAGCTCTCTGGCCCGTAAGGAAGGCTTGCTGGGCTTGGAATCGGTTATCGAAACCGAAAAAGACAGTTTTGCCAAAAAAGGTTTGCAGTTGCTGGTCGATGGCAACGAGCCGGAAGTGATACGCGATTGCCTTGAGGTTGAGCTAACGACAAAGGAGCATTTGGATACCCAGGCGGCTAGGGTTTTTGAGGCGATGGGTGGGTATGCGCCTACTATCGGCATTATCGGCGCGGTAATAGGCTTGATTCATGTGATGCAGAACCTCGCCAAGCCGGAGTTATTGGGCAGCGGCATCGCGACAGCTTTCGTGGCGACTATTTACGGTGTCGGCTTGGCCAATCTGTTGTTTATTCCTATCGCCAATAAGCTGAAGAGTCTGATTTTCGAAGCATCGCAAGCCAGGGAAATGGTGATAGAAGGCATTTCGTCGATAGCCGAGGGCGAAAACCCGCGTAATATCGAGTTGAAATTATCCGGTTTTTTATTGGAAAAATAAGGGAGGCCTTATGAGTCGGCGCAAACGTAGACCATTGCAACAGGCCGATAATCACGACCGCTGGATGGTGTCTTACGCGGATTTCGTGACCTTGCTGTTTGCGTTTTTTGTGGTGATGTATTCGATTTCCTCGGTAAATAAGGGTAAGTACGAAACATTCTCCGAATCGCTGGACCAGGCTCTGTTTCACAACGAGAAGATTCAAAAAGAAGCAGAGCCGATTCAGGTTGGCACGATTCCCACCACGATCCAGCCGATTGAATTGCCAAATTTGATGACGGCCGAGGAAAGAGAGCTGAGCGAAGAAATCATGCAGGAAAAACGCCGGCTGGATGAAGTGTCGCAGGAGTTTCAACGAGCCTTGCAGCCTTTTGTGGAAAGCCAGTTGGTGGGTATCAAACAGCACGATTTCTGGGTGGAACTGGAAATGAATAGCGAGTTACTGTTTGCCAGCGGTAAGGCCGAGCTCTCCAGCAAGGCCGTTCCGGTGTTGCAGAAAGTTGCAGAGGCCGTGCGCGACGTACCCAACGTGATCAATGTCGAGGGATATACCGACAACGTACCGATTTCCACCGGCTTTTATCCATCCAATTGGGACTTGTCCTCAGCCAGGGCAACCAGTGTGGTCAAAGAATTGGTGAAAAACAATATTCCGGCGACACGATTATCGGCGGTGGGCTATGGAGAATTTCATCCGATCGCCGATAACAAAGACGAGGAGGGGCGTTTTAAAAATCGGCGAGTTGTATTGGTGCTGATGTCGCAAGCCTTTGCTCGTTACGGCATGACTGACGACGAACGCGTGAAAGTGCTGAATTTGGCGCCGTCACAGCCCAGTTCGCCACCTGAAACCGCAGTTGAAAAGACGCCGGAAGCGCCGGCTCAGTTATGAAAATATGGTCAGTTTCCAATCAAAAAGGCGGGGTCGGTAAAACGACTACCGTGGTGACGCTGGGTGGCTTGTTGTCGTCCTGGGGGTTCAGGACTTTGCTGGTCGATTTGGATCCCCATGGTTCGTTGACCAGCTATTTCAAGATGAATCCGGATGAGATCGAGCTTGGCGTTTACAATTTATTTCTCGACGCCAGCGAGAAAAAGAAAAACGTCGATCCTCAGGTCTATATCGCCAAAACAGACTTCGACGGTATCGATGTCTTGCCCGCATCCACCGCTATAGCCACCTTGGATAGGCAGGTCGCCGCAATCGGCGGCATGGGCTTGGTGGTTGCTACCGCATTGCACAAAGTGGCTGACCAATACGACTATGTGATTATCGACAGCCCGCCGATGTTGGGGGTGTTAATGATCAATGCGCTGGCGGCCTGCGATCATTTAGTGATTCCGGTTTTAGCCGAATTCCTGGCCCTAAAAGGTCTGGATAGAATGGTGCATACCATAAAAATGGTTTTTCATTCCCGGAAAACACCGCCTAAATTCACTATCGTGCCGACCATGTTTGATAAACGCACCAAGGCGGCTCGCGACAGCTTAGCGGCCTTACATCAACAGTATCCAGACAATGCCTGGAGTTCGGTCGTCCCGGTGGATACTAAAGTGCGGGATGCCAGCCAGGCCGGTATTCCCTTACCCCTGTACGACAAAAGCGCGCGTGCGGCCGAAGCCTATGCCGAATTGTTGGAACTGATATTGCTTGATAAGAGTCCAGACAAAAACTTGGCACCGCATAAATGACTCAGGCAAAACCACCCCCCAGTATCGTTCATCAACAGTTAGCGCTTGATGTGTATCTGCAGACGCTATTGGATGAGGTACCCGAGGCTGAGGAAGCTGTTAACGTAAAGCCGGCAGTATTGCTGGAACAGCTTGTTGTTGAGGAGCCTATCAAATTGCCGGATCCTGCTCCGGTCGTGACCGGCAGTCCAAAAGCAAGCTCCAAAGCACTGGTCAGGAACCGGCAACCCAAGCTTGTAGAGCCGGAAATCCCGGCTAAACTACAGGCACTGTCTATCATGCCGGATTGGTCGCAGTATGAGTTTCAGGCTTTGTTTTTTAAGGTTGATAAGCTGATATTGGCAACGCCGCTGATCGAGTTGTCGAGAACGATCAAAATCGACCGCAAGCCCACGAAAATTCCCGGACAACCCTCTTGGTTTCTGGGGTTGCTGGATGAGCACGATAGCCGTATCGGCGTGCTTGATACCCGGCAGCTGATTTTTGGTAAAAGCCGAGGCTTGCAGCCTGATAGTGAAGAATATCCGTTCGAGCGCATTTTAATCACCCAGGATAAAAAATGGGGTTTGGTGTGTGATGAAATTCTCTCCATCGGTAAAGTAAAGCCCGATGGGGTCAGATGGCGAACGGCCAGACAAAAAAAACCTTGGTTAATCGGCACGGTAATAGACGAGTTGACAGCGATTATCGATGTTAAACAGCTGGTACCGCATAGAAAAAATAGTTAAACACCATCTGGATACAGCAAAATGAGCGAAGATAAAAAACAAGGCGACCCTATCATGCAATGGGTGACTTTTTGTCTAGGTGACGAAAAGTACGGTATCAATGTCATGCAAGTGCAAGAGGTGTTGCGGATTACCGAAATTGCCCCGGTGCCCGGCGCGCCGTCCTATGTATTGGGGATTATCAATTTACGCGGTAATGTGGTGACGGTCATCGATACCCGTAACCGTTTCGGCTTACCTTCCAAAGACACCGATGATGCGTCACGGGTAGTGATCATCGAAACCGACCGGCATATCATCGGCATTTTGGTTGATAGCGTCGCTGAAGTGGTCGAGATGCGGGCTTCTGAAATTGAGACTGCGCCCAATGTCGGGAACGAAGAAAGCTCAAAATACATTCAAGGTGTCACCAGCCGCGATAATCAGTTGTTAATTCTGGTGGATTTGAATAAATTCCTCAGCGACGACGAAAAAGCCGAGCTGGATATGTTTTGATTGCCTGACTAGGCATGCGAGGTGCAACATGACCGAAATAACACCGATCACGCCTTTTTCCCCAGTACACACGATATACAAGGTCGAGCGCGAAGAGCGTGAAAAGCGCCAGCCGCAAAAACAACCGCAGACCAAACCCGACCCAAACAAAGACGATAAACAGCCTGCCGAGCATGTTGACGAAATAGTGTGATGAGCGAATATTTAGTGCTGGTTTTGGCGGGGGTAGTCGTATTTATGCTAGCGGTGTTAGTTCGGCTGTTGCGCCAGCAGCAAACACTAAAACAACAATTTCAGCGTCTTGAAGAGCGGGTGCAGCGTAGCAACGAGGATGTGGCCGGCCTTTGCTCTGCCGCTGTGGCTGTTGATCGGCGGCTGGCGGCGAACGACTCGCGATTGAATAGCATTGTCGATCAAGTCAACACGCAACGGCAAACCGTTGCTGAGGTGGCGCCCGCTGAACCTATCCCCGCAGGCGGCTATGAAGATGTGATTCAAAAAATCCGTAGTGGGGTTGGCATTGAGGCGCTGGTCCGGGATTGCGGCTTGACCCGTGATGAAGCGGTTTTATTAATGCGTTTGCATGGCGGCGGCAAACGTTCCGGTTTGGGTTAGGCGCTGGTCGTTTCCAGATACTGGTCCACGCCCCGTTCCGCACGAGTTATCGATATATCCGCTACCCTCTGTAACAAACGCCGGTAATTTTCATCGTGTTGACTTCTATCGTTATGCCGGTGCCAAAGATGTAATACCGGTGCCGCAAAGCGGCCTTCTTTCCGTTTGATGCCTTGATGAATCAGGCGGATCACCAAGTCCGAATCTTCATATCCCCAGCCTTCGAAGACTTCATCAAAACCATTTGTTGCCAGGAAATCGTCTTTCCAGACTGCCAGATTGCAGGTCATGGCTTTTTGCCAATTCTGCGATTGCCAATAACGCCAGCCGTAAAGCGGTAAATACAGTAAAGGCAGTAGACGATTGATGCGACCTCGCAGCCGTTGCCATAAAAAAAAGCCAAACGACTGCTCATGTAGCGGGATTTTTTGCTTTAGTACCAGTGATGTGTAAGCTTCGTTCAATAACAGCCGGTTGCCCGGAACGAAATAACCGGTTTCGGCCAATTGCCGATGATTTCTAATAAAATCCGGTAGCGCGACGCAATCGCCGTCCATAAACAGCAGATAATCGCCGCGACTGGCTGCAACCGCTTTGTTACGGATGGTGCCGGCCCGAAATCCCTTATCCTCATGCCAAACGTGCCCTAGTGGAATTTCGCTGGTTTCGATAAAGCCTTTGATCAATTCCTGCGTTGCAGTACCGGAACCGTCATCGGCGATGATGATTTCAAACCGGCGATCTTGTTGAGCCATCAGTGCGCGCAAACAGGCGGAAAGCGCTTCCGGCCAGTTATAGGTGGTGACGATGACAGAAATCAAGCCCTTCATTTGTTTGCCGGGTTGCGGCAAAGCTCGCGTAGTTTCAGGTATTTGTAATAACTGCCCTCGGCGTTGGATATGGCCAACATTAAGCCTTCCGCGCCATCCAAAATGGCTGCCTGGACGAAGTAGGTGCGGATGAAGGTCCACAGGCCCTTGCCGATAGCTTTGCCCAAGCTGGAGCGCTTACCGTGATTGAACATTTTCTCGGCGCCCAGCGAGGAATAAGCGTTGATCTTATGCAGCACCTCGGCGGGATCGACGAAGGCTTCGTGCCAAAGCGGGTTTTTGAGCCGACCGATAACCCCTTTAACCTCAATACGCTCATGCACGACTTCGCTGCTGAAGCGTCCGACATCGCGGCGAAACAGCCTAAGCACGTAATCCGGCCACCAGCCGCCATGCTTGATTGGCTTGCCGCAGTAGCTGGATAAGCGGGGGATTTCGAAGCCCTGCACCTCGTTTTGCTGCATGGCTTGCAGGATTTCGGCTTTTAACGCCGGCCCGATTTCCTCGTCGGCATCGATAGACAACACCCAGTCGCCGAGGGCTTTATCCAGTGCTCTTTGCTTTTGCGGCCCAAATCCGGGCCAGTCGGTGATGAAGACTTTGTTGGTAAATTGTCGGCAAATCGCGACAGTCTCATCGCTACTACCCGAGTCGAGAACAATGATTTCATCGGCCCAAGCAACCGATGCCAGGCAGCGGCCGATATGTTGCGCCTCGTTTTTGGTGATGACGATAACGCTAAGCATTGGCCTGACGAAGGGTGGAGTCGGCAGGATGACTGAGTAAGGCACCGAGAAAAAACGCCAGCAAATAGCCTTCAGCAAAAGTTTTGAAATGCGAGTTGAACAGGCTTGAAGCACAAATTGCCACCAAAAAACTGGCGGCAATCGGCCCGTAGGGCTTGTTATTCATGCCCTGGCGCAATGCGACGACAATATAAGCAAAGAACAACAGCAAGCCGACCAAGCCGTTTTCCAGCCAAATAAACAGGTATTGATTATGCGGGTCGCTAGTGCTGGTGCCTTGCCATCCCTGGCTTTTGGCCAAGGCATAATTACTGTAGGTCGGCTTGAACGATGACGTGCCATAGCCAAACCAAGGCGCTTTCTCGATGAGTTCCACGGTGTTTTTGTAAAAGACCACCCGAATGCCTACCGATGTTAAATCCTGGCTGCTTTGATAGCTTGCTTGTTCGTCCCAGGCCAGTCTGAATCGGTCTTGCAAGGTGTTGGAGCTCAGGCCAAAGGCCACCAGCACGATGGCGGCTATCCCAATAATTTGTGGTAGTTTGCTGTAGCCATATATCGAGCCCAATGCAAAAACCGCGGCGATGGGTACGGCCAAATAGCCACTCCTACCGGTACTGATGAAGAAAATATTGAATAAAAATATGGCAATTCCCGCCCACACGGCATATTTCCAACGAGGGGTTAGCGGTTCCTGCACCAGGAAGATAGCGCATAGCAGGGCCGCCACAAAAGCAGTGCTCTGGGTGGCGTGATTGGTCATGAAAATACCGGCTTCCCGGCCGTCTCTAACGATAAGATCCAACGCCCAAAGCGGCATCGCAATCATGCCAGCCACCACCATGGCGACAAAATAGCTGTAGACAAAACGTTTTTGCCACTGCGATTGCTGAAAAACACCGAGTAGCAGAAACACGTAAAGTAGTTTTTTCCAGCTGGATAAGGTTTCCAATTTGCTGTGCCAGTCTGTTTCGGCGTAAAGCGTGCCGATGATTAACCAGGCAAAGAAAAGCACGATCATTTTTCCGACAGGCTGTTGCCAGGATAACTTAAGGGTCTGCACTGCCTGGCCGGAAAGTAGCCAGAATATCAGTAATGCCACGCTGGCTATGCTGGCAACCGCCGTGGAAACGGGGGCGGCGATAGCAGCGGCAATAGTGAGGCAGCGACAGATGTTGAGCGATGTCTCGGATGTCAGGGGGGATGCAAGCATATTTTGTAGCCTTAGCGCCATAACTGATAAATGTATTTACGCTTGAGTTTTTCCCAGCGGAAAAACAGTCCTTTCAGCCAGGTGGGCGGATCGGCTTCCAAAGCACTTTTGAACATGCCGTTTTTACTGCCTTGTTCGATGACAGGATCTTCCAGCCAAATCATTTGAATGCCGAGCTGTTTGTCGATTTTTTCGAACTGATTGTCAATCGGTTCGGCGATTTTGTGAGTTTTAATCCAGTCTAGTCTCTGGCGGGCGGTGCTGGAATCAATAAGATAGGAATCGGCAAAGCGACCGCGATGCCCGAGATACAGGTATTGATCCGGTTTGCGCTGACTCTTGGGCGTAAAAAAATTACCGCCGGAGCCGACGTAGATGACTTTGTTGCCGGGAAATTGCCCGCTCTGACTGAGTGCGCGTTGCAAACCGAGCTGAATATCCTTACTGAACACGGCATCGTCTTCCAGTACCAAACAGAAACCTTGGCCATTACCGTCCGCAATTCTCTGTAAGGCTGCCACATGCTTTAATGCGCAGGATTGCTGAGCCGTAGTCAGATGATGGTCGTCACGGAAATACTCGGCCACCACGCTGTCTGTCAAATCGCCTATATCCCAGTCGAAAATAAATTCCGCCGACATCCCGAAATCGCGTAGTTGTTGTTCCATGAACATACGGCGTTGACTAAACGCTTTGACATTCAAAACCAAAATGCGGTCAAGGCTGGGCGATTGCATCATGCGAATTTGTAGTTAGGCTGTTGACAAAAGCGGCGATTATCGACGGTTTTGTGGAAAATAACATCTTCGTTATGGCCGTTTGGCTTGCAATGTTTGCGCGATCACGTCGATCACCCGGCCACTGGATAACTGATCAAGGCAAGCGCTGTGGCTGTCGCGGTGCCGGTCGCAACCTTCCAGTTGGCAGGGTAGGCAGTTTTGTTCGGTTTGGCCTTGCAGCAGATACACGTTATTTACTTGGCTTGAACCACGAGACGCGAAAGGCGTTTTATCTTCGCCGTATCGGCTCGGCCAGGGTGCCCATTTTTCCGGATCAGTGGGTCCGAATAAGGCAAAAGTCAGTGTGCCGGTGGCCGCCGCCAAGTGGGTGATGCCGGTGTCTGGGCCGACGAATAATGCGGCTTTGCCAATCAAGGCGGACAATTGCGCCAGCGACAGCTGACCGGCAAGATTGAGCGCGCCTGCCGACAGTTGTTGCTGTATTTCTCGCAAGGCTGCCAACTCGGCGGGATTGCCGCTGCCGGTTAATACGACTTTAAAACCTTGCCGGTCTAAAAAGGCGATGAGCTCGCACCAGCCCTCGGCGTGCCACTGTTTATAGCGCCATTGCGGCATAATATGTAGAACGACGTAGGGATCAGTTATGCTGGGTATCGGCGTCGAGCTTTGCGGCGGAGTCAGGCGATAGCAAGGCGCTATTCCCAGTAACTTGCAGAAGCGCAAGTTTTCCAAGACGGCGTGACCGTAATCGCTGCTAAATACCAGCCAGCGCTTGAGTAGCGCTTTTTTCCACCAAGCCTTAGTAGCATCGCCAGGCACAAAGCCGATGCTGGTTTTGCCGGCTATCGCTGCGCACAAAGTTGGCCGGTCGCCGGCTTGCGTGGAAATGGCTAAATCGTAACGGCGAAACAGGCTGAATAACAATTTGCCGAATGCCAAACCGCCGGGCTTGCCCGCTACGGTTAATAAGCGCCGGATGTCGGGATTGCCTTCCAGCATACCGGCGTTGCTGGCCGGCAGTAAAACGTCAATGTCGGCGTTTGGATAGGCTTGCTTCAGCGACGAAATGAGTGGGGTAACCAGCAGCGTATCGCCCAGATAACGTAGGGTTATCACCAAAATGCGTTTAGGTTGTATATTGAGCGGTTTTTGGTTGGGCATGGAACGCTGGCTGATCAACATGGCTGTACATTTTAAAGGTAAACAGTATTGAACACGTTACAAAATTCGCGCAAAACTATGACGGACGGGCAGGTGTACAAGCGTTTATTGGCGTTTGTGTTGCCGTATTGGCGTTTATTTTTGGTAACTGCCATCGGTTTTGCGATCTATGCCGCCACTGAGCCGGCGGTGGTGATGATTATTCAGCGCATCATCGACAGCTTTGGGGCGCCGGATCGGGGAGATATTCAATATCTGCCGCTGGCCTTCGTGGTGTTGTTTCTGGTACGAGGCATAGGCTCGTTTTTGGGTAATTATTACCTGGCGCGAATTTCCGGCAATTTGATTCACAAGCTGCGTTGCGAAATTTTTAATCAGTACACCCGCTTGTCGGTGCAATATTTCGATGCGCATAACAGCGGCTACATGATTTCGCGGATTACCAATAACATCGGCGAAGTCACGCGGGCGACGTCCGATTCGATTCGTTCTTTCGTGCGCGAAGGTTTTACTGCGGTTGGCTTGCTGGGTTATCTGGCTTATACCAACTGGCAGCTCTCCTTGGTGTTTTTGGCGATAGCCCCGGTGGTAGCGATCATGGTGCGTTATGTCGGCAAACGTTTAAAACGCTTAAGCCGCAACATGCAAGATACCGTGGGCGATTTGACGCATATCACCTCGGAAATGGTCTCCGGAAACCGTATCGTAAAAAGTTTCGGCGGGGAAGATTACGAGCGGCAACGCTTTAAGAAAGCCAGTCTGGAAAATCGCGGCCAACATCGCAAGCTGATCATGACCGTATCGCTGAATAATCCGTTGATGCAACTGGTCATTTCTTTTGCCTTGGCCGGCATGATGTATCTGGCCTTGATCATGATGAAATCGTCCAGCCCGGGGGAATTCGTCGGCTTTTTTACCGCGGCATTCTTGTTGCCCAAACCGATTCGGCAATTGAGCGATGCCAATTCCGAGATCCTGCGCGGTATCGCGGCGGCGGAATCTTTATTCGAAGTATTGGACGAGCCGGCGGAAATCGATGGTGGCGACTATCAGGTTGAGCGCAGCCAGGGCCGCATCGAATTCAAAAATCTCAGTTTTAGCTATCCCGGCAGTGAAACCCCGGCCTTGAATAACATCAATGTGACGATCGAACCCGGCCAGACTGTAGCCTTGGTCGGGGCTTCGGGTGGCGGCAAAAGCACGATGATTAACCTGTTGCCGCGTTTTTACGACTACGAGCAGGGCGAGATTTTGATCGATGGCGTGCCGTTAAAACGCTACCGCTTGGATAGTTTGCGCCGGCAGATCGCCTTGGTTACCCAAAACGTCACCTTGTTCAACGCTTCCGTTGCGAATAATATTGCCTATGGTGCGTTACAAGGTGCGGCCAGAGAGCAGATAGAGCAGGCCGCGGTCGATGCCTATGCGATGGACTTTATCAGCAAAATGCCGCAAGGATTGGAGACCGAGATTGGTGAGAATGGTGTCAAGCTGTCCGGTGGCCAGCGCCAGCGCTTGGCCCTGGCTCGGGCCCTATTGAAGGATGCACCCATTTTGATTCTGGATGAAGCCACTTCGGCGCTGGATACCGAATCGGAGCGCTACATTCAGGCGGCATTGAAGCGGGTGATGCAAGGCCGCACGACCTTGGTGGTGGCGCATCGCTTGTCCACCATCGAGAGTGCGGATGTGATCTTGGTAATGGACAAAGGCCGGATTGTCGAACAAGGTTCGCATCGCGAACTGTTGGCTCGCGATGGGGCGTATGCCAAATTGCATAAGATGCAGTTTCAGGATGGCGGTCAAACAGAGCAGCCGGAGACTGCTGTCGCGCAGGAGTGAAGAGTCAGCCGGCGGCTCAGATGATTCGCCGGCTGGGATAGGTGTTTAAAATTGTTTGGAGTTTTTGCTGTTGCGGAATATCAGCGGCTTTTCCCGGTCGGACAAGGCGAGTTCGCGCGCCGAATCAATCGCGGCGTCGATTCTGTGCCGTTCCGGGGACTTGCTGCACACGGGATCGGTGCTGTACATGTCGCCGTTGAACAAGAAGGCCTGACAGCGGCAACCGCCGAAGTCTTTAAGCTTCTCGTCGCAGCTGCGGCAAGGCTCCTGCATCCACTCGGTGCCGCGGAAGAAGTTGAAGGTTTTCGACTCATTCCAGATTTCTTCGATGCTGAAATCCTTGACGTTCGGGCAATCCAGGCCGGGCAATTCGCGAGCCGAATGGCAGGGCAACGCGGTACCGTCCGGGGCGATGGTCAAAAACGTCGTGCCCCAACCGTTCATGCAAGCCTTTGGTCGGTCTTCGTAATAATCCGGCACCACATAGTAAATCTTCATCTTGCCGGCGACTTTTTCCTTGTAAGCTTGGGCAATTTTTTCCGCTTCCTGAAACTGCTCGCGGGTGGGCAGCAAGGCGTCGCGATTCAAATGCGCCCAGCCGTAATATTGGGTATTGGCTAACTCCAGATAATCGGCGCCGAGGTTTTCGGCCATCTCCAGAATTTGCGGCATTTGGTGAATATTTTCCCGATGAATCACCACGCACAGCACCATGGGATAGCCGTGTTTTTTAATCAGCCTGGCCACGTCCTGCTTGTGTTGATAGCTAGCGGTGCCGGCGATGTGATCGTTCAGTTCCTGGGTGCTGGCCTGGATACTGATTTGGATGTGGTCAAGACCGGCTTGTTTTAATTCGACGATTTTTTCTTCGCTTAAGCCGTAACCGGAGGTGATTAGGTTGGAGTAATAACCCAGTTCGCGCGCGTATCCGACCAATTCGGTCAAGTCCTGGCGGGTGAGCGGTTCGCCGCCGGAAAAGCCTAGCTGCACCGCGCCCATCTTTCGAGCCTGGCTGAGTACTCGTTTCCAATCCTCGGTGCTTAATTCGTTCGGGTATTTAGCGTAATCCAGCGGATTGGAGCAATACGGGCATTGCAGCGGGCACTTGTAGCTCAGCTCGGCCAACAGCCAGCGTGGTCGGGTAATATTAAGCTTGTTTGATCCAGCCATTTTGCAATGCTACGTTCAAAAAGTTAGTGATGTCGTCGGTCAATCCGGAGGTAGCGAATTTCTCCTCCAGTTCGCATACGATTTGTGCCAGCATCCGGCTGCCGTCGCACAACTTGAGTATTTCCGCCGAACTTTGGTTTAACTCGACCATGCCTTCGGGATAGAGAATCACGTATTTTTGTTGAGCTTCTTCCCATTGCAGCCTATGCAGCGGCGAGAATTGGATAAGTTGGTCTGGGGTGATGGTCATGAGGTTCCGGTGTTTAAGCAAACGGCTAGCGCATTAAGCCGCTTCAATGTCTTCAAATATTTCCGCTAGCGGCAGGCTGAGGCTCAAGCTGTGTAGCTGGCAATCGACGTCGCCTATGTAATCGTGCAACAGCCAGTCGTTGTCGGCAGTGCGGCGGAAGCATTCCACGCGGCGCGCGTCGATGTCGATGATGAGGTATTCGTTTAAGGATTCTAGTTGCCGGTAGGCGGCGAATTTGCCACCGCGATCATAAGCGGCTGTCGAGTCCGATAGCACTTCAACGATCAGCGATGGGTTGGAAATAAATTGCTGGTTGCCCAGGTCGCTAGGATGGCAGGACACCATGACATCGGGGTAAAAGAACGCATCGGCAGCCTCGACTCGCAGCTTCAGGTCAGCAACATAAGGTCGGCAGGGCGTGCCGCGAAGTCGTTGTTTCAGGCCAGCAAAGATGTTGCCGCATACGATCACATGGTCCTGTCTGGCCCCCGTCATCGCAAATACTTCGCCTGCCACGAACTCATGCTTTTCAGCTTGAGTTTCCTCCCAAGCCAAAAAGTCGGCTGCGCTAAAACGAAGTTGTTCGGCAGTTTGCATCGTTATTTTTCGATATTGAAATAGGGCGGCATGTCAGCGACATAGGCCAGATAAATCGCATCGGCCATGCTCCACAATACATCCAGTTTAAATTTCAGAATTTGCACCATGCGTTCTTGCTGTTCGCGGGTTTTGTACCAATCCAGCGTGAGTTCCAAGCCGTGTTCCACGTCGCGCCGGGCTTCGGTCAGGCGTTTGCGGAAGTAAGTGTAACCCTCTTGGTCGACCCATGGATAGACGTCCGGCCAATTGTCCAAGCGCTGTTGATGAATTTTTGGGGCAAAGAGTTCAGTCAGTGACGAGCTGGCGGCTTCGTGCCATTCCGCGCGGCGGGCGAAATTGACGTAGGCGTCCACGGCAAAACGCACGCCGGGCAGCACATGTTCCAGCGAAGTGATTTCTTCGCGGCTCAGGCCAACTGCGATGCCTAAACGTATCCAGGCTTCGATGCCACCGGGGTCGCCAGGGTGGCCGTCGTGGTCCAGGATGCGTTGCACCCATTTGGCGCGGGTCTCCCGGTCCGGGCAATTGGCCATGATGTTGGCGTCTTTGATCGGAATCATCACCTGGTAATAAAAGCGGTTGGCGACCCAGCCTTGCAATTGTTGCTTGGTCAGTTTGCCTTCATTCATCAGCGTGTGCATCGGATGATGGATGTGGTAGAACTTTTCCATCCCACGCAATTTGGCTTCGAATTCTTCGCGGCTCCAGGGTTGATTATCTGCAGTCATGTCACACCTTTTTATAAGTCAATTTCCAGTCCGTCGTAAGCCACTTCGATGCCGTTGGCATCCAGGGTTTTACGCTCCGGCGAATCTTCGTCGAGAATCGGGTTGGTGTTGTTGATATGAATCAAAATCTTGCGGGCGTTTGGCACGCCATTCAATACTTCAATCATGCCTCCAGGCCCGGACTGCGGCAAGTGGCCAATGTCTCGAGCACGTTTTTGGCTAATGCCGCGTGTCACCATTTCGTCATCGGTCCAGAATGTACCGTCTACCATTAGACAGTCAACGTTCAGCATCGCTTGCAGGACGTGCGGCTCGATTTCACCGAGGCCGGGTGAGTAATAAAGTTTTTTGCCGGTGGAAATTTGCTCGACGATGACGCCGATGTTGTCGCCGTCGTGCGGATCGTGGCGGTGCGGCGAATAGGGCGGTGCCTTGCTTTTCAGGGCATGGGCATAAATGCGGATGTCATCAATCCCGGGAATCTCGAACGGGGATTCGTCGCAGGCAATCGGATGGTGATTGACGGTGCAATAGTCTTTCAACATGTTGAATAGCGGAAAGCCGCTAGTCAAATCCTGCTTGACCATCTCGGTGCAATAGACGTTCAACGGTTTGCCTTCGCGCAGCATCAACATGCCGGTGGTATGGTCGATTTGGCTGTCGATCAACAGCACGGCTTTGATGCCGGTGTCGCGGATGCCTTCTTTGGGTTGGATGGCCGGAAAGGCTTCCAATTGCGCCCGAATGTCCGGCGAGGTGTTAAACAGTAACCAGTTGCGGTTGTCGGTACTGATCGCTATCGACGATTGGGTGCGGGCTTTGCCGTTGAATTGGCCGTTACGCAGGCGTCGGCAATTGTCGCAGTTGCAGTTCCATTGCGGAAAGCCGCCGCCGGCTCCGGCGCCGAGAACTCTAATCTTCATGTTTGCCTAAGGGGAATGATGAATGAGCGCCGCATGATACGGGATTAAAAAACGCCAGGCAAAAAAAAGGGGCAGGAAAATGCCCCTTTTTTATCGTCATCCCTAAGGATTAACGGTTGTAGATATACATGGTAACTTCAAAACCGAAACGCATGTCATTGTAAGCTGGTGTTTCCCATTTCATTTATATACCCTCCAGAGGTTTTGTTGTTGTGTGCGATAGCTTGATCGAGAAAGCTGCGCCGAAGTATACGATGAAGTTTTTCTTTGCGCAACAGAGCAATCAAACCGGAACTAACAGCACTTGGAGCGATGTCTCTGCGCTTAAGTTCCCGGCCTTACCAGGCCATTTTCAGCGCAAGTGCCAACAGCACAATCGCAAAGTAACGCTTCAATTTTTGTGCCGGCAAACTGTGCGCCAATTTGGCGCCTAACGGTGCGGTAAATATGCTGGTTAAGACTATGCCGGCGAAGGCGGGCAGGTACAGATAGCCGAAACTGCCAACAGGTAAATGACTATCTTGCCAACCCAATACCGCGTAACTGGTCGCAGCCGCCAGGGCAATAGGGATTGCGCAGGTGCTGGAGGTGGCGACCGCGTTTTTCATCGGCAGGCCGTTGCTCGCCAGGTAAGGTACGGTCATGGTGCCGCCGCCGATGCCTAAAATGGCTGATAGTACGCCGATCAAC
Organism: Methylomonas sp. TEB; assembly: GCF_047777895.1. Taxonomy (GTDB): domain Bacteria; phylum Pseudomonadota; class Gammaproteobacteria; order Methylococcales; family Methylomonadaceae; genus Methylomonas. The sequence continues at coordinate 4,592,003 of NZ_CP180476.1, read as the reverse complement.
AGACCCATCGGGTAATCCAGGGAGAATTTGGCTGGGTGTGATGACGCTTTGTTGGGCTTGGGTATCGCCATTTGTGCGCTGGTATAAATTAGATAAGCAACAAAAAACCAACGGAGTGAGTCGGCGCTGATATATTCGGCCAATACGGCACCGCCAACGGCGCCCAGCAGCATACTCGGGGCTAAATGCCTTGCTCGTCGCCAATCGATGTTACCCAATTTGTGGTGCGTGCGCACTGAAGCTGCCGACGTAAGTACCGCAGTCGCCAGTGATGTGGCAACGGCAATCAACATAATTTGTTCCGGATCAAAGCGCTGAGTTTGGAACACCCACACCAGCACCGGCACAATCAATGCGCCGCCGCCTATACCGAACAAACCGGCGGCGACGCCGGCGAGAATGCCCAGTAAAAGGCCGGCTAAAAAAATTTCCGTCATGATGATTAATGGCTGGGGAATAAGCAAAGCACTATGATAGCGACTCATTTATACTGTGTCTTTTGATCCATTAAGTAGGCGAGTGGCTAAGGCATGAAAACGTATCTGGTCGGCGGCGCAGTTCGCGACCGTTTGCTGGATTTTCCGGTTAAGGAGCGTGACTGGCTGGTGGTAGGTGAGACTGCGGACAGTATGCTGGCCGCCGGTTTTCGGCCGGTGGGCAAAGACTTTCCGGTATTTTTGCATCCTATCGATCACGAAGAATATGCCTTGGCGCGTACCGAGCGTAAAACGGCCCCGGGTTACAAGGGATTTGCGGTGCATGCCTCACCGGATGTGACGCTGGAAGAGGATTTATTGCGGCGGGATTTAACCGTCAATGCGATGGCAATGACGGATGACGGCGAATTGATTGATCCGTTTCATGGACGGCGCGATTTGGAAAACCGCATCTTGCGCCATGTGTCTCCCGCATTTAGTGAAGACCCGGTGCGGATCTTGCGCGTGGCCCGTTTCGCTGCCCGTTATGCCCATTTGGGCTTTACTGTCGCCGAGGAAACGCTGGAATTGATGCGCAAGATGGTAGTGGCCGGCGAAGCGGATTTTCTGGTTGCCGAGCGGGTGTGGGCCGAGTTGTACAAAGCCTTATTGGAGCGAACGCCAGCGGCGTTTTTCCAGGTGCTGAAAGACTGTGGCGCATTGCGAGCGGTTTTTCCTGAACTCGACGCTTTATTCGGCGTACCGCAACCGGAGAAATATCATCCGGAAATCGATACCGGCGTGCATTCGTTGATGGTGCTGGAGCAGGCGGCGCGACTTTCCGAAAAGCCAGAGGTACGTCTGGCGGCCTTGTTACATGATCTGGGTAAGGCCTTGACCCCCAGCCAGCATTGGCCCAGCCATCATGGTCATGAGCAAAAAGGTTTGCCGGTGCTTGCCAAGCTGTGCCAAAGATTGCGGGTGCCGAATCATTTTAAATCGCTGTGTGCGCAGGTCATGCAATACCACACCCATTGCCACCGGGCTTTGGAATTGCGGGCGGATACCTTGACCGATATGTTGCAAACCCTGGGCGCATTCAAGCCCGATAGCCATTTGGCTGATTTTCTCCAGGCGTGCGAAGCCGACGCGCGCGGCCGGACCGGATTCGAAGACCGGCCCTACCCGCAAGCCGACTACATTCGCTCGGCGGCACTGGCGGCCTCGGCTGTCGATACCTCGGCGGCTTTGCTGAAAGGCTTGCAAGGCGAGCAGATTGGTATCGCTATCCGCAAATTGCGGGCCCAAGCCGTCAACGATTACAAACAACGCTATCAGCACCTAACAATTGAATCAGCATGAATGCCATCCTGGTCTCCGCCGGCTTATTGATTTGCAGCAACGTCTTTATGACCTTTGCCTGGTACGCACATCTAAAGGAATTGAATAACAAGCCCTGGTTGCTGGCCGCATTCGTCAGTTGGGGCATCGCCCTATTCGAATATCTGTTACAAGTGCCCGCCAATCGTATCGGATACACGCAGTGCAGTGTCGCCCAACTGAAAATTATGCAGGAAGTGATAGCGCTGAGCGTATTCGTACCCTTCTCGGTGTTCTACATGAAAGAGCCGTTGAAACTGGATTATCTCTGGGCCGGGCTGTGTTTGCTGGGCGCGGTGTTTTTTATGTTCAGAGCCAAATTAAGCTGAAATTGAACGGAATGGAATAACAATAATAATGGGTGAACAGCATGCTTAGTTACCGCCACGGCTTCCACGCCGGCAATTTTGCCGATGTTTTAAAGCACAGTCTGCTGACGCTGGCGATCAACGCCTTGAAACAGAAAGACAAGCCGTTTGTTTACATCGATACCCACGCCGGAGCCGGTAAATATTCTTTTAAATCCGAGTTTGCCCAAAAAACCGGCGAATACCAGCAAGGCATCGCCAAACTTTGGGACAGCCAGGACGCGCCGCCGGAATTAAGAGATTATCTATCCGCAGTACGTGCGGAAAACACCGGACGGCAACTGGTGCGCTACCCCGGCTCGCCGCAATTGGTCAAGCGTTTGGTCAGGCAACAAGACCGCTTGGTATTGTCCGAATTGCATAGCAGCGATGTCGAAGCCCTTCAACACTTGTTCGCCGGCGACAAGCAGGTCAGCGTCTCCAAGGAAGACGGCTTGCAGACCTTGACCAAGAAGTTGCCGCCCATCCAAAAGCGCGGCTTGATTCTGATCGATCCCAGTTACGAAATGCGCGACGAATACAAAAAAATCATCGCAGCGCTGACGACCGCTTATAAACACTTCGCTACCGGTGTTTATGCGCTGTGGTATCCGGTCATCGACCGCACGGCCACTGAAAACTTCATGCGGCAATTGGAGCAAAGCGGCATTCCTCGCCAGCTGCGCATCGAGCATTGTATAGCCGAAGACGGACCGGGGCGCGGTATGACCGGTTCCGGCATGTTATTCATCAATCCGCCGTGGCAACTGGATAGTCAAGCCGAAGCCTTGTTGCCTTGCTTGGATCAAGCGTTGGCGGATGGCCGGGGGCATTGGCGGGTAGAGTGGCAGGTGCCCGAAGCGACAGTGGCGAGCGCGGTAAGGAATTAGCCATGATTAGAAAGAATCTCGACTTGATCATCGTCGGTTTTGTGGTACTCGCTATCGTCATGTACGATGTGACGCTGGAGCTGCTGGGTGAATTGATGCATCTGGTGTTCGAAGGATTTCATGTGGCCTTCGAGTATGTCGAATTAGGTATTGAAGAAGCCGTCGAATTGGTATTCCACGTTTTGGATGTCGGTGAAATCATCGAGTATCTATTCGAGTCCGACCGCCACGGCAGCCAGGTGGTGACGTTTTATATTTTGGTCACCATTGCCTGGTTCGGTTTTTATCGACTCTCGAAATTAGTTCCCCGGCTTTGGGCCTCTTTTAAGCAAATGCTTTTGAATACCTGGGTACGGCGGAAGACCGAATTAGAGTTGTATTGGCTGTCGCTGACGATAAGGGACAAGGTGACTATCGCTTTTACTGCCGTGGCTGTTGCTTATATCGCGTCATTTTTCGTGATGTGATGGCGTGCACCGTTGACGAAACCGTTTTATTTTTAATTTTCTTATGCCATTACTAGAACAAGTTACCCAATCCATTCTGGCCGGCAACGGCCTGCAAACCCAGGACGTAGACCGAGTGATGGCGGCGCTGCTCAGTGCCCCGGTCGACGCGGCCGATATTTATTTTCAGTCCAGTCATTTCGAGTCCTGGTCCATGGAGGGCGGCATTATCAAGGAAGGTAGCCATTCCATAGAACACGGCGCCGGGGTGCGTGTGGTGAGCGGCGATAAGACCGGCTTTGCTTACAGCGACCGCATCGAATTGCCGATTCTGCTGGAGGCCGCCAATAACGTCAAAGCCATTGTCAGACACGGTCAGCAGGCGCGGCGCCAGATCGAAGTCGCCAAGAGTTGGCCGCAGTTATACCAACCGGTCAATCCCTTAAAGTCTCTGGACGATCAGGCAAAAATCGACTTACTAAAACGTGTCGATAGCGAAACCCGCAAGTTGGACAGTCGTATCGAAGAAGTGATGGTCAGCTTGATTGCGGCTTATGACAGCGTGCTGATTGCCAATCAGGATGGCTCGTTGGCGGCCGATGTGCGGCCCTTGGTGCGGATGAACGTGACGGTGATTATGGTCGAAAACGGTCGCCGCGAGCAGGGCAGCATGGGCGGCGGCGGGCGCAGCGATTACAGCTTTTTTCTGGAAAATGACCGGGCTTTCGAATACGGCCGCGAAGCGGTGCGTTTGGCCCAGGTTAATTTGCAGGCCCAGGAAGCACCGGCCGGCAATATGACCGTGGTGTTGGGGCCGGGCTGGCCGGGGATTTTGTTGCACGAAGCGATCGGCCACGGTTTGGAAGGCGACTTCAACCGCAAAGGCACTTCGGCGTTTAGTGGTCGAGTCGGCGAGCGGGTGGCTTCGGATTTATGCACCGTAGTCGACGACGGTACGCTGGTTGGGCGGCGCGGCTCCTTGAATATCGACGACGAAGGCACGCCCACCGAGAACACCGTGCTCATCGAAAAAGGCATTTTAAAAGGCTATATGCAAGACAAGCTCAATGCGCGCTTGATGGGCGTAAAACCCACCGGCAACGGCCGCCGGGAATCGTATGCGCACTTGCCGATGCCGCGCATGACCAATACCTACATGCTGCCGGGGCAGAGCGATCCGGAAGAAATTATCCGTTCCGTTAAGAAAGGCTTGTACGCCCGTAACTTTGGCGGCGGTCAGGTGGATATTACTTCCGGCAAATTTGTGTTTTCCACCAGCGAAGCCTACTTGATCGAAAACGGCCAAATTACCCGCCCCGTGAAAGGCGCCACGCTAATTGGTAATGGTCCGGACGTGTTGACTAAAGTATCGATGGTCGGTAACGACATGGCTTTGGATAGCGGCGTCGGCACTTGCGGCAAGGATGGGCAAAGCGTGCCGGTCGGCGTCGGTCAGCCCACCTTGAAAATCGATGGTCTAACCGTCGGCGGCACCAGCGTTTAATGCCTCGGGCCGCTCGGCTTCGGCTCACACCTGCAATCGAATTCTAAGAGACTTACCGTGCAAAATCAGGAAGAAATTAATCGCTTAAAAAATGTCGTTCAACAGTTATTGGACGAAGCCAAACAACAAGGAGCCAGTGGCGCCGAAGCGGCATTCAGCGTAGACAACGGGCTGTCGGTGTCGGCGCGTTTGGGGGAAGTGGAAACCGTCGAGTATCACTGCGATCAAGGCATCGGGGTTACCGTTTATTTTGGTCAGAAAAAGGGCTCGGCCAGTACCAACGATATTTCCAGTGATTCGCTAAAAGAAACCGTCAAGGCAGCCTGTAGCATTGCCCGTTACGCCAGCGACGACGCCTATTCCGGCTTGCCGGATGCCGAGTTATTGGCAACCGAATTTCCGGATCTGGATCTGAACCACCCCTGGGATATTAACGCCGAGCAAGCCATCAATATCGCCATCGAATGCGAAAACATCGCCCGCGGCTACGATAAAGCGATTAGCAATTCCGAAGGCGCGTCGGTCAATACGCATCAAGGCACCCGGGTATTCGGCAATTCGCTGGGCTTTTTGCAAGGTTACCAATCCAGCCGACATTCGTTGAGCTGTTCGGTGCTGGCCGGCAGCGGCGACGCGATGCAGCGCGATTATTGGTACAGCGTGGCGCGTGATGCGGCAGCTCTGGAATCGGCTAGACAAGTCGGCGAAAAAACCGCGCAACGCACCATAGCTCGCTTGAACGCCCGTAGCCTAAGTACGCGGCAATGTCCGGTATTGTTTGCATCGGAAATGGCGTCCGGTTTGATCGGGGCGCTGATCGGTGCGATCAGCGGCGGCAGTTTATATCGCAAATCTTCGTTTTTGCTGGATACGCTGGATACGCAAATTTTGCCGGATTTCGTGCGCATTCATGAGCAACCCTTCCTGCGCGGTGCGCTGGGCAGCGCCAGTTACGACTCGGAAGGTGTCGCGACTAAGGCCAGGGATATTGTCAGCGACGGTATTTTAAGATCGTACGTGCTCAGCACCTACTCGGCCCGCAAGTTGGGCATGCAAACCACCGGCAATGCCGGCGGCGTGCACAATCTGACCGTCGAACCCGGCAACAACGATTTTGCCGGCATGCTGAAACTGTTGAACACCGGTTTGCTGGTGACCGAATTGATGGGGCAGGGCGTGAACCGGGTGACCGGCGATTATTCGCGCGGCGCCTCGGGGTTTTGGGTGGAAAACGGCGTGGTCCAGTATCCGGTGCAAGAAATTACTATCGCCGGCAATTTAAAGTCCATGCTGCGCAACATCGTCGCCATCGGCAACGATGTGGATTTGCGCGGTAATATCCGGGTGGGCTCGATTTTGCTGGAACAGATGGCGATTGCGGGCGAGTAAATGCCCGGTGGGTTGTCTGTTCAGTCGCTAATATAAGTCTAAGCGTCTCAGACCACTTCGGCATTATTAACCCGGCCCTTAAATCCTGTTTGCCCTGTCGAAAGGCATTCCAGCCAGGGCTTCCGCTCAGCCCGAACGGAATACCCGTGATAAGTAGGGCCGGGTTAATAGTCAATCAACCCGTTACGCCAGGGGTCAGTAAAAAGTGACCTGCGGGGAGTTTTTCTGGGTAGGTGTAAGGGCTAGCCTTGTTTTCCGCAACCTAGCGCTTTTCCGCTATCGACTCGAAAGGCGGCGGCAATTCGCCTTGTAGCGACCAAAGATCGAATGGGGTTTCGTCAATCGAAATTTCCCAATCAAAACCGCGTTCTTTGACAAAAGGTGCAATCACGTTGTCAAGCGTTCGCATCCACCATTCTCGTATGATTGGCCCCGGCAATGTCCGGGCGATTTGGTCAACCTTAAAGCGAATAAACTTGTCATTGCGCACGCCACCGACAAAACAATTGCCTTTAACCACTTCTTCGAAAATGACCACCGCATAAAATCGTGGGATTGGCACCGCCGCATAGACGTTGGTGATTTGTTCAGCTAGTTCTTGTTTGTCTTCTGCGCTGAAGGCTCCGCTGGGGTGATAGACTTTCCACAAAGGCATGATGATTCTCCTGATAATTGAGTAAGTTTTGGTGATCCACTGACCACCTTGTTGTTCTCAATCAGCATCCCGCCAAAACCCGGCGCTTGATGCACGATTGAGAGTCAGGCGACGCGCCACCGCGTTAACTTGCAAATTCCTTGGGGGGTCTAAGCGCAGGCGGCTGCGTCGGCGGTAAATCTATGCCTGAGGAGGCAAACGGTAAAATGCTTTGTATTCATGCGCCTATGAAAATAATTGATGCCAAACGCCCCAGGCATTTTCGGTAACATAGCCCGCGTTTACATTCCGGAAACCCAGCCATGGCCGACTTAAGAACGTTTGATTTGAATCTATTGATCGCCTTCGATCTGCTGATGAAGGAACGTAATGTGTCGCGGGCGGCGGAAAAAATGTTCATCAGCCAATCGGCAATGAGCCACGTGCTGCAACGCTTGCGGCAACAATTGGAAGACCCCTTGCTGGTGAAAACCCCGGAGGGTATGACACCGACGCTACGCGCCCTGTCACTGGTGGCTCCCGTAGCGGCGGTCATTAAAGATGTGGAAAATTTGATTCGCGCGCCGGCGCCGTTCGATCCCGCCACCTGCCGGCGCGCTTTTACCATTGCGGCAACGGATTACGTGGAAGCCTTGCTGTTGCCGATACTGGCGCCGCGCATCGCCCGCCAGGCGCCCGGCGTAGATATTCATTTCAAACGTACCAGCAGCCGCTTTCCTATTAATGCCTTGGAGCAAAGCGAGATAGACCTGATACTGGGTTTTGAGGTGATGTTGAATCCACCCAAGCATCTACATTGCGAACGCCTGTTCGACGATTTCATGGTCTGCGTGGCCCGCATCGGTCACCCGCGCGTGAATACGGTATTGACGCTGGAAGACTATATCGACTTGCCGCATATTCTGCTATCCAGAACCGGGGCTGGCATGGGCCAAGTGGACGCCTGGTTGGCGGAACACGGCCGCGAGCGGCGAGTGGCGCTGACCGTGTCGCATTTTCTGTCCGCATCGTTGATCGTGGCACAAACGGACATGGTCATGGCTTTTCCCAAACGAACGGCCGAGCAATTCGTCCGGAACTTGCCATTGCAATGGGTGCCCTTGCCGCTGGATTTACCGCATTACGATACGGTCCTGGTCTGGCATCCGCTGCAAGACCAGGATGTCGCCAACCGCTGGCTACGTGATGAAATTCGCGCCGCTTGCGCTACGCTGAACCATTAATCGCCAAACTTCGGCTCGCCCAGCTCGGGAAAATAGCGGACCTGGATGCGCCGACAATAATCGACTAACACGGATTGCGTTAAGGCATAATCCTTAACCGGCGAATTGACTGGACAGGCCAATAGATTGATCAATAAGCCAAAGGCCGAAGCATCGACGCTGCTGGGCCGGTCTCCCAACAAAAACGCCTTGCCTTGAAGCGCGGCGGAAATAGCCGCCACATCGCGCCGACCCAATTCGAATATGTCGGCGGCGGCTAGCCGGCCAATGCCCTGGCCGCGCAGTTGCCCCCGAATCCGCAGCCGATAGAGTGCGGCCACCACATCCGCCATGGGTTGCGACAACCCTTGAAAGATCGCCTGCTTATTGATTTGCCAATTTTCCGATCCGTATTGCCAACGGCTATACATGCACACCCAATACAAATGTTCTTCCAATAAGCGTTGCCAAGCCAGAGCTATGGCCTTTTGCTCGGTCGATAGATGCTCATCCAGGCTGTCGCCGTAATGGTGTTGCAGATAGCGAATAATCATCCGGCTATCGGCAAGCTTTTGGCCGTTGTCTTCTATAAAAGGTAGTTTGCCCAACGGGGCATAAAGCGGCAGGGTTTCAGCGATCCGATACTCGATGCCGGCCATGCGCAGATAGGTTTCCAGCTTTACGCAAAACTGGCCTGGATTGGGGATGTTCCAGGCTCTGGGAAATTGATACAACGTAATCATGCGGAACTTTGTTTATGTCTCTGTAAACACTGGCGACATGCTCCTTAGAAATAGCTGGCCATTGCATCCTCTATAAAACAAACGGTGTCGTGATCGAATAGTACCATGCAGTGTTTGGCTGAATCCGGCTCTTGACATGCGGTTGGTCTATACGCAGAAATGGGCCAAAAATTAGCCCACATCCGGCAACACAAAGCGAATCGGTCGTGAACCGATCTTTGCACCCGTCACCTCGTCGATGGCCACCGGTTTAATTGCCTGCCCGGTTTCGGCGTCCTCGATATACACCAGTTTGCCGCCACTACGGTGTTGGCTACCCCATGCACCTATCATGATCAACACCGGCAGAAAATCGCGGCCGGCGGCCGTCAACACATACTCCTCGCGCGGCGGACGCTCCGAGTAAAGCCGCTTTTCCAAGATACCTTCCTCTGTCAGCGTCGCCAAGCGCCGGGTCAACATCGTCGGCGCGATGCCAAGACTTTTCCGAAACTGGTCGAAGCGCGTCAGGCCAAAATGCGCGTCCCGCAGAATCAATAGACTCCAGGCGTCGCCGAGAAAAGCCAGGCTGCGCGCGATAGGGCAAGGATCAGCACAAATATTTTTATCGTTCATACGTTTTTAGTAGTGACTTAATATTAAATTGATAGTAACATTGATTTCAAAATGATAGTAACACTTAAGCGATAGACAATCCACCTCACGGGAGACTTGATATGAATAATAAAGACCAAGCCGTAGCCTTGATCACCGGTGCATCCTCTGGCATTGGGTTGGTAACGGCCAAGGCCCTGCAACGCGCGGGTTACCGCGTATTCGGCACCAGCCGCAAGGCAACTGCAAGCGTCGACGGCATCACCATGCTGAGCTGCGACGTGACCAACGAAGCGTCGGTAAACAACACGGTAGCCGAGGTCTTGAAACAGGCCGGACGCATCGATCTGCTGGTCAACAATGCCGGCGTCGGCTTGCTAGGAGGCGCGGAAGAATCGTCCACCGCGCAAGCCCAGGCTTTGTTCGACGTCAACGTGTTCGGCATTACTCGCGTGACCAATGCCGTGTTGCCGGCCATGCGCAACCAAGGGAAAGGCAGAATCGTCAATATCAGCTCCGCCCTTGGTTTTATCCCAGCGCCTTACAACGCGCTGTATGCCGCGACCAAGCATGCGGTCGAAGGCTATTCCGAATCGCTGGACCACGAACTGCGCAGCTTCGGCATCCGGGTGGTATTGGTTGAACCGGGATATACCCGCACCGCGTTCGAAGCCAGCCTAACCAAACCCGATCAACCGCTGGCCGTCTACGACTCGGTGCGTGCCGGCATGGAAGTGGTCATGCGCAATGGCGTGAATGCGGGCGATGCTCCGCAGGTGGTCGCCGACACGGTGTTGAAAGCCGCGACTGCCGTGGCTCCCAAAAGGCGCTATACCGCCGGAAAACAGGCAACCCAAGTGCGCTTTCTGCGTCGTTTCATGCCGGAAGCCTTGGTGGACAAGAGCTTGCGCCAGTTTAACCAGCTGCCGATAGTCTGAATGATTGGAAGATAAGCACATGATCTATTCATCTAAGAATGCCATGACAGTGGGTAAGCATGTCCGAGAAGGAACGGTAGCGATATGAGTCTTGTGACCAAAACCGGCGCCGGGCTCAATGGCTTAAACCAGTTGCGCGTCCTGATGACCTCCGAGCGTAAGCCGGGAATGTTGATGTCGCTGGATTTCGAGCTGGTGGAAGTCGATCTAGGCAAAGCCGTGTTTGCCGGCAAACCTGGCGAACATGCCTATAACCCCCTGGGCACCGTTCACGGCGGCTATGCGGCCACTTTGCTGGATTCCGCCTGCGGCTGTGCCGTTCATTCCAGACTAACCGGAAAGCAGGCCTATACCACCTTGGAATTGAAAATTGCCTATCATCAGGCCATGACCAAGCACACGGGCTTGGTAAGAGCGGAAGGCAGGGTTTTGTCGTTAGGGAAGCGAGTCGCTTTTGCCGAAGCCCGTCTGATTGATGCAGAAGACCAGCTCTATGCCTCGGCGTCATCGACATTATTGATTTTCGGGCGAGAGGCTAATTGATGGCCATTGCTTTGCCGAACCATTGCAGCGTAATTCCCCTGCAGCCGTCGATGCCAAGTTGCCGCCGAGATCCTGATCAATAACAGCAGCGAATGATTATTTCGAATATCACCCAACCTTTTACCGAAGGAGGCAGCCACATGCCGAAACCAAATACGCCGTTTACACCGATTGCCCCTGACCGGCCGCAATTCCGATTCACCAACAAAGGCTGGCTGCTGGCTGGGTTGTTGCCGCTTATGATGAACGCCGGCTGCAGCGGCCAGGACAAACCCACACAATCGGTTGTCCGCCCGGTGAAGGTGTTTCGCATCGAGCAAAACGCCGTCGCCGGCGCCAGAAGTTTTGCCGGGGAGGTCCGGGCTAGATTCGAGACGCCCTTATCCTTCCGAGTGGCCGGTAAACTGCTGGAGCGCAAAGTGGATGTTGGCGACTCCGTGGGTAAGGGCCAGCTGCTGGCGATACTGGACGGCAACGACTACCGCCTGGCCGTGCAGGGCCTTAAGGCTCAGCTGGCTTCCTCTCAGGCCGACAGCAATTTCCTGCGCGACGATCTTGTGAGGTACCGCGAACTGCTGACCCAGCAAGTCATCAGTCCGCCGGAGTTCGAGCGGCACGAAACCGCTTATACCATGGCGCGGGAGCGCACGGCGGCGCTGGAAGCGCAATTGGCTGAAGCCAATAACCAGCTGAGCTATACCGAATTGCATGCCGACCGCGACGGCGTGGTCACGGCCTTGGCCGTCGAGGCCGGGCAGGTGCTGGCGGCCGGTCAGGCCGTGGTGACGCTGGCCCAGCTCGACGAAAAGGAAATCCATTTCGACGTGCCCGAGCATAGACTGGCGGAAATCCAGCGCCAACAAGAAGTTAATGTGTCGTTGTGGTTAGACGATGATCGGCCGCTCAAGGCCAGAATCCGCGAGATCGCCTCGGCCGCCGATCCGGCCAGCCGCACCTATCGCGTCAAGGCCAGCTTGCTAGAAGGTCTGGACGCCGCGCAATTGGGCATGACGGCGACCGTTCATATAACGGCGAACACCGCTTCCGGTATCGCCATCCCGCTGTCCGCCGTCTATACCCCGCAAAACCAACCCGATCATCCCGCCGTGTGGTTGATCGATGAGCAGGCCGCCACCGTCAAAGCCGTGCCAGTTAAGTTGGGCGAGACGCAGCCCGGCGAACGCATTGCCGTCGATGGAGTAACTCCCGGCCAATTGCTGGTCAGCGCCGGCGTGCAGCGCCTGGCCGAGGGCCAGGCTGTCCGCTTGCCGGAACAACCGGGATTGCCTAACAATCACGGTGGCCAGGAACCTCTATCCAAGGAACAGCTATGAAAGCATTCAACCTCAGCGAATGGGTGCTTAACCATAGCTCCTTCACCGGCTTCATGCTGGTATTGGTGATGCTTGGTGGGATATTTGCTTATTACACGCTGGGCCAGCAGGAAGATCCGCCGTTCACCTTCCGTATCATGGTGGTCAAAACCCTTTACCCCGGCGCCACTGCTTTGGAAGTCGAGCAGCAGTTGACCGATAGGTTGGAAAAGAAAATTCAGGAATTGCCTAACCTGGATTATCTGCGCAGTTACTCCAAACCCGGCGAATCGGTGATTTTCGTCACCCCGCGCGAAGATACGCCGCCCAAGGACATTCCCGAGCTTTGGTATCAGGTGCGCAAAAAAGTCGGCGACATTCGCATGACCTTGCCGCCCGGCAGTATCGGGCCGTTTTTCAACGATGAATTCGGCGATACCTATAGTCTGCTCTATGTCTTCTCTGGCGACGGCTTTAATTATGCCGACCTCAAACTGGCGGCCGATTCGGTTCGCCAACAGCTGTTGCGGGTCAAGGATGTCGAGAAAGTCGATCTGATCGGCGTGCAGGACGAAAAGATTTTCGTCGAGTTTTCCGACAAGAAGCTGGCCGAACTGGGCTTGGACACGGCGGCGGTTGCTCAGGCTTTGCAGGCACAGAACGGCATGGCCCCGGCCGGCACGGTATATTCCGCGCAACGCAATCTGCCGATACGCCTGACCGGCTCGTTCGACTCGGAAGACAGCGTCGCCAATATGGCGGTCCGCATCGCAAATCGCACTTTCAAGGTCAAGGATTTTGCCCAGGTGACGCGCGGCTATATTGATCCCGCCGAATTCAAGATGCGTTTCAACGGCAAGCCAGCTCTTGGTCTCGGCGTGACTATGAACAAGAAAGGCAATGTGATCGACCTGGCACACGCCTTGGATGACACGCTGGCCGGCATGGCAAGCGAGTTACCGTTGGGTATGGATGTGGAGCCGGTCGCCAATCAAGGGCATGTCGTAAAAACGCAAATGTCTGAATTCGGCGGCACTTTTTTCGAAGCTCTGGCCACCGTGTTGGTGGTCAGCTTTTTGAGCCTGGGCTGGCGCACCGGTTCCGTGGTGGCGCTGACCGTACCGTTGGTGTTGGCCGCCACCTTGCTGGTGATGCTGCTGTGCGGCATTGATTTGCAACGGATTTCCTTGGGTGCTTTGATTCTGGCGCTGGGCCTGCTGGTGGACGATGCGATGATTGCTGTCGAGATGATGGCCCGCAAGCTGGAGGAAGGTTGGGACCGGATTCGTGCCGCGACTTATGCGTACACTGCCACCGCTTTTCCGATGTTGACCGGGACTTTGATCACCGCCGCTGGTTTCTTGCCGGTGAGTTTGGCCAAGTCGCAAGCCGGCGAATACACTGTGTCGATTTTTCAGGTGGTGGGCATCGCGATGCTACTGTCGTGGATAGGCGCTGTGGTGTTCACCCCCTATTTGGGATTTTTGATCCTCAAAGTCCATACAGCCGCCGACGGTCCGATCCATGATTTGTTCGATACGCCGTTCTACAACCGGCTGCGGCGTTGGGTGGATGCCTGCGTGGCGCACCGTAAGAAAGTCATCATCGCCACGCTAGCCTTGTTCGGCCTCGGCATCGTGACCTTAGTTCACGTCCCCGAACAGTTCTTCCCGCTGTCCAACCGGCCGGAAGTCATTGTCAACCTGTGGCTGCCGGAGGGCAGCGCCTTCGAACAAACCGAAGCCGCCGCCAAGCGCATGGAAGCGCTGTTAGCCAAGGACGAAGACGTGGTACATGTCGCCAGCTATATCGGCAGCGGCACGCCGAGATTTTTCCTGCTGATCGTGCAGCAATTGGCGAATACCAATCTGGCCGAATTGGTAGTAATGACCAAGGATAACCAGGCCCGCGAACGGGTGATGCAGCGCGTCCGGCGGATTTTGGAGACGGATTTCCCGAATGTCAGGGGCCGGGTCAAGCGCCTGAATGTTGGGCCGCCGATGGATTATCCGGTGGCGTTCAGAGTATTAGGCGAAAACCCCAACATCGTGCGCGGCATTGCCGACCAGGTAGCCGAGGTCGTGCGCAACCATCCCGGCACCGTGGATGTCAACGACGACTGGCATGACCGTATGCCCTCGTTCCGGCTGATGCTGGATCAGGACAAGGCCCGCGCCCTGGGCGTGTCGACGGCTAGCCTGTCGCAAGCCTTGCAGGCGCATTACACCGGCATCCCGGTCGGGCAGTTGCGCGAGCAGGATAAATTGATCGACATCGTCTGGCGGGCCAATCCGGAATTGCGCTCAGATGCCGATGAATTGCCGGACGTCGCGGTGCGCACCGCTAATGGCAAGTCGGTAGCGCTGTCGCAGTTCGTCAAATTCGAGACCGTGTTCGAAGACGGCGTGCGCTGGCGGCGCAACCGCTTTCCAACCGTTTCGGTGCGCGCCGACGTGGTCGACGGCATGCTGGCTCCCGACGTGTCGGCGCAAATCATCCCGAAACTTAAACCGATACAGGACAGCCTGCCGGCCGGTTATTTCATCGAAACCGGCGGCACCAAGGAAGACGCCTGGACCGCGCAAAAGTCGATTCTGATCTGGATTCCGCTGGTGCTGATCGTCACGCTGATCCTGTTGATGATGCAGTTGCAGAACCTGTCCAGGACTTTCATGGTGTTCAGCACCGCGCCGCTGGGCGTGATCGGCGCCGCCTTTGCCTTACTGCTGTTCGGGGCACCGTTCGGCTTCATGGCGCTGCTCGGCATCCTGGCGCTGGCCGGCATGATCATGCGCAACTCGGTAATCCTGGTGGATCAGATCGATCAGGACGAAAAATCGGGCCTCGACACCTGGTCGGCTATCGTCGAATCAACGGTGCGGCGGTTCCGGCCGATCATGCTGACGGCGGCCGCAGCCATCCTGGCGATGATACCGCTGTCGCGCAACGATTTCTTCGGCCCGCAGGCCATCGCCATCATGGGCGGACTGACAGTGGCGACCGCATTGACGGTGTTCTTCCTGCCGGCGCTGTATGCGGCATGGTTCAGGGTGGAGCGCAAGGACGGAGGTGTTAAAGCCCTCAGCTAATGGCAACGCTATCGAATCAACGACACTTCCCCCTTTGACAAAGGGGGAGCGAGGGGGATTTATTTGAAAAATCTCCCCCAGCCCCTCTTTTTCAAAGAGGGGAGAAAAAATAGCTGTAGGGTACGCATTGCGTACCCTACAGCGCTAACGGAGTTTTACAATGAATACTCGAGTTTTAACACCACTAACCATACTGTCCTTGGCTAGTCTCATCGCCTGCACGCCAACCCGCGTCGGCGACCAAGTAGCACTCAACAGCCCGGCAACCTGGCAACACGCACCCAATACTCAAACCGCCGAAACAATGGACCTGAAGACTTGGTGGCAAGGTTTCAACGATCCCTTGCTGAACGAGTTGATAGACAAGGCCTTGGTCGCCAACCACGATCTGAAGATCGCCACCGCTCGCGTCCGCGAAGCCAACGCGATGGTCACCGTTGCCGAAGCGGCGCTGTATCCCAGCCTGGATTTCTCGCTGTCCGGCGGACGGGAAAAACGCATAGACCGCATTGTCGGTGTGCCGAGCGGACAAGGCATCAAGTTGATTACGCCGACCGCCGATGCCGTCAGCGGCGGACTGGCGGCGCGTTGGGAAATCGACGTGTTTGGTGGCCGGCATTTGGAAGCGGAAGCCGCTGCCGCGCAAGCCGAAGGCAGCCAGGAAGGCTTGCATGCGGCACAAGTCGGCCTGTTGGCCCAGGTGGCGACCAATTATCTGGAGCTGCGCGGCGTACAGCAACGCAGCGGCATTCTGCAAAACAATATCGCCTTGCAACGCGAACGCTTGCGGACTGTGCAGGCCTTTGTCAAAGCCGGACTGGCTAACGAGGCGGACCTTGCCCGCCAACAAACGCTGTTGCAAGGTACCGAGGCGTCGCTGCCGGGATTGACCAACGTCGAGCAAAACCTGATCCATCGTTTGGGCGTATTGCTGGGCGAGCCGCCGGAAAACCTGGGAACGCGGCTGGCCGCTGTCGGCCGGTTGCCGAAGCAAGCGCCGGCCATGCCCAACCTGCTGCCGGCCGACATACTGGCGCAACGGCCGGATCTGCGCCTGGCGCAAACCGAAGTCAGCGCGGCGGCGGCCAGCCTGGGTTCGGCGCGGGCCGATCTTTATCCCAAGATCGTTTTGTCGGCCAGCGGCGGTGTCGGCGCGCTGGCGGTCGGCGGTTTTCCGAGTCTGGCCGATAGCGTTTATGCGCTGGGTTCGGGTCTTTCGGCGCCTATTTTCAACGCCGGCCGCATCCGCGCCCAGATTACCGCCGCCGATGCCCGGCTGGAGCAAGTTGCGGCCAATTACGAGAAGACTTTCTTGTTGGCTTTGGAAGATGTCGAAAACGCCTTCGTCGCGCACCGTTCCGCGAACGATAGCTTAGGAAAACTGACCGAAGCGGAAGCCTCGGCGGAAAAAGCCTACCGGCTTGTAGATACCTTGTATAGTCGCGGCGCAGGGAATTATTTGGCTGTTTTGGATGCCCAACGCAGCAAACTGTCTGTGAGCGACGAACGCGCCAAAGCCGAAACGGCGGTCGGCGTGGCGATGGTGTCGTTGTACCGGGCTTTTGGTGGCGGCTGGACAGTTGATTCATTGGTGAGTGGGATCGACAATGAATCGATCGCTAGCCGCGACAAGCAATAGCAAAATCAACGAAACTCATCGCAATTGTGCAAACAGGAAAACCACATGACGAAACCTTATCGCCAACTCTTAGCCGCGAATTGTCCATGAATAACGACCCTATTATTTCCATACGCGGGGTCAACAAGACCTATGCCGGCGGTTTCCAGGCTTTGAAAAACATCAACCTGGACATTCGGCGCGGCGAGATATTTGCTTTGCTCGGGGCCAATGGCGCCGGCAAAACCACGTTAATCGGCGTCATTTGCGGCATCGTCAACGCCAGTGCCGGTAGCATCATCGCTGACGGCCACGACACCGTCCGAGACTACCGCGCCGTGCGCGCCGCCATCGGCTTGGTACCGCAGGAATTGCATACCGACGCCTTCGAGTCGGTGTGGGCCACGGTCAGTTTCAGTCGTGGCCTGTTCGGCAAGCCGCCCAACCCTGCTTATGTAGAAAAAGTGCTGCGGGATTTATCGTTGTGGGACAAGCGCGACGCGAAAATTATGTCGCTGTCCGGCGGCATGAAACGCCGGGTGCTGATCGCCAAAGCCCTGGCGCATGAGCCGACGATATTGTTTTTGGATGAGCCGAGCGCCGGCGTGGATGTGGAGTTGCGCCACGATATGTGGCGCATGGTCCGCGAACTGCGGGCCAACGGCACTACCATCATCTTGACTACCCATTACATCGAAGAAGCCGAAGACATGGCGGACCGCATCGGCGTTATCAATAAAGGCGAATTGATCATCGTGGAAGACAAAGCCGTGCTGATGCGCAAGCTCGGCAAGAAGCAACTGACGCTGACCTTGCGCCAGCCGATGTCCGCGATCCCGTCAGAACTTGGCGCCTGGGCCTTAACGCTGACGGAAGACGGCGAGCGCTTGGTCTACAGCTTCGACACCCAGGAAGAGGAAACTGGCATTGCCGAGCTGTTGCGCCGGCTAAGCGAACACGGGATCGATTTCAAAGACCTTAGCTCCAGCGAAAGCTCGTTGGAAGACATTTTCGTCAGTCTGGTCCACCAATCACAAGGGACGCAATCATGAACATCTACGGCATTCGCGCCATTTACCGCTTCGAAATGGCCCGCACCTTTCGCACGCTGGCGCAAAGCATCGCCGCGCCGGTGCTGACCACCTCGCTGTATTTCATCGTCTTCGGCAAAGCCATTGGTTCACGGATGGGCGACATTGACAGCGTCAGCTACGGCGCCTTCATCATCCCCGGATTGGTGATGCTGAATCTGCTGAACGAAAGCATCTCCAACGCCTCGTTTGGTATTTACATGCCCAAGTGGGCCGGCACAATTTACGAACTGCTGTCGGCGCCGGTGTCCTGGATCGAAGTGCTGCTGGGTTATGTGGGCGCGGCGGCGACCAAGTCGGTGCTGTTGGGTCTGCTAATTCTGGGAACCGCCCGCCTATTTGTGCCCTACGAGATTGCCCATCCGCTGTGGATGATCGGCTTTTTGCTGCTGACGGCCGTGACCTTTAGCTTGTTCGGCTTCATTATCGGCCTGTGGGCCGACAGTTTTCAGAAGCTGCAGGTGGTGCCGATGTTGGTGGTGACTCCGCTAACTTTCCTGGGCGGCGCGTTCTATTCGATCAATATGCTGCCGCCCTTGTGGCAGAAAGTCACCTTGTTTAATCCGGTGGTGTATTTGATCAGCTGCTTTCGCTGGAGCTTTTACGGCATGGCCGACGTGGATGTTGCCATGAGCATAGGCATGACCTTTGGCTTTTTGACCGTCTGTTTGATTTTTGTCTGGTGGGTATTTAAGACCGGGTACAAGATTAGAAATTAAGTCTGAATCAACGTAGCTTGGTAGGGTACGCACCGCGTACCCTTTGGCTGTTAGATAGCGCTCAATATCTCTTCAATCAACGCCGGGCCTTTATAGATCAAGCCGCTATAAATTTGCACCAGACTGGCGCCCGCGGCGAGTTTTTCCTGGGCGTCTGTGCCGCTCAATATGCCGCCGGCCGCGATAATCGGTAGTTTGCCGTTCAATTCCGCTGCCAAGCCTTTCACCACCCGAGTCGAACTGTCTTTAACCGGTGCGCCGCTCAAGCCGCCGGCTTCGTTGGCGTGGATATGGCCCTGGATTTTATCGCGGGCGATGGTGGTGTTGGTGGCAATCACTCCGTCCATGCCAAATTCCACCAGCAATGCCGCGATGTGGCTGATTTCTTCATCCGTTAAATCCGGCGCGATTTTTACCGCGATGGGCGTGTACTTGCCCTGTGCCGCTTGCAACTTCAGTTGTTCTTCTTTCAAAGCGCTGAGTAATTGCTTGATCTCGTCCCCTTGCTGCAGTTGCCGCAAATTCTTGGTGTTGGGCGAGGAAATGTTGATCGTGATATAGCTCGCCGCCGCGTAGCTTTTGCGCAAGCCAATCAAATAATCTTCAGTCGCGTTTTCCAATGGCGTATCGGCGTTCTTGCCAATATTAATGCCCAAAATGCCGCGATACCGGCAGGTGCCGACTTGTTCCAGCAAATGATCGATACCCAGGTTGTTAAAACCCATGCGGTTAATGATGGCCTGGTGTTCCGGCAGGCGGAACAGGCGCGGTTTGGGGTTGCCGGGTTGCGGGCGCGGCGTAACAGTCCCGATTTCGATAAAGCCAAAACCCAACTCGGCTAACGCATCAATGTAATCGCCGTTTTTATCCAGGCCGGCTGCCAGTCCCAGCGGGTTTTTAAAATTCAAGCCCATCACTTCGACCGGCTTGTCGCTGACTTTGGGTTTGCTCAAAACCGACAAGCCGCTGCGCTGGGCCAGTTTTAACAAATCCAGCGTGACATGATGCGCGGTTTCCGGGTCCAGGGAGAACAGTAAGGGGCGTAGCAAAGGATAAAGGTTCATGGCGCGGTTGCTCGAGTTAGCGAATACGGGGTCGGGTCTATTTCGGTGGGGCGCTGCAGAATCAGGTCCGCCAGCAACTTTGCGGAAGCCGGCCCCATCACCAAACCGTTTCTAAAATGGCCGGCGTTGATGCTGAGATTCTCAATTTCGGGATGTTGTCCAACCGTAGGTATGCCTTGCGGGCTGCCTGGGCGCAGGCCGGCCCAATGATGGCAAACCGGATAGTTTTTCAAGGTCGGCAGTAATTCGGTGGCGAATTGGTAAAGCTGTTGTTTGGCGTCTTCGGTGGTGACTTTGTGAAAGCCGGCTTGCTCCACGGTGCTGCCCGCCAGGATTTTGCCGTCACGGCGCGGGATCAAATATTGATCGCCGTCCAGCACCATATAAGGCAAGGTTGTTGGCGTGGCGTCGAACAGCAGCATCTGCCCTCTAACCGGCTTGATTTGCAAGTCTACCGGCCAATCCGGCAATAAATCCTGCATTAAATCGGTGGTCCAGGCGCCGGCGCTGACGATCAGGTGCTGAGCGGAGTAGGTGCCGTTGTTGGTGTCAATGCGTTCAACTCGGTGGTTGGAGATGTCGATCTTGCGAATTTTGGTGCTATCGAGAAATTGCACGCCTGCTTGGGTTAAGTAAGCGTGGAGCGATTTTAATAATCTGGGATTGCGGGCCTGGGCAATTCCCGGTAGCCATAACGGTTGGTCGAGATCGCTGGTAAACGGCCCGGTCAAGGCCGTTGCGGCCGGCTGGTAGTCGATGTGGTAATGCTCACACCATTCTATGGCTTGTGCGTAGTCCGGGTTTTTGCAGATCAGCATGCCGCAGTCATACCATTCAGGGTCGATACCGGTCGCGGCGAGCAGGTCCCGGCTTAAGGCTGGGTATTTTTTTAAGCTGTTGACCGCCAAATCAGAGATCGCTGCGGCTTGGCGCCAGGGATAAATCGGTAGCAAAATGCCGCCGCCGGCCCATGAGGATTCCAGGCCCGGTTTGGATTTGTCGAGGATGGTGACGTCGCGGCCGGCCAGGCGCAGTTCGCGAGCAGCTAATAGGCCGCTGATACCGCCGCCGATGATCAGAATATCCAGGTGTGTGGTCATGCAAATGCCGAGGAAAACGGGTGTAAGAAGGCTTTTTTAAGGTAACACGAAGGCGGCTTATTTTGATAGGGTTTGCCGATTGTCCATGGGTGTGTGAAAAAGCAAATGGCTGTTGTTAATTTTTGACAAATATGGATTATAGTTTACAAAGTATTTGTATCTTATTGATATAAAACAAATTTTTTGAGTAAAAAAAATAGACTTAAAACTTGTAAGGCTAGTGTTTTGCTGCTATTATTGCCCACGTGAAGAAATCCTGTGTTGCTTTAAAGCTATTCAGTCTTAACAATAATTACCCTTGGGGGGAACAACAATGAGTTTTACTAAAAGCAAATTAGCGCTGGGTGTTGCCGCAGCGTCTTTAACAATGGCTGGAGCATTCATTGCCCCACAAGCCCAAGCTGCCGGTTCCAGTGCCGAGCGCGTCGCTGACGCGGCCGCCAGAAAAACCGAAGCTCTGGAAGCGCAAATGCAACAAATGGCTGAGCAAATGCAAGCCATGCAAGCGGAATTGAGCCGCGTTAAGTCTTCATCTGCCAGCTCCACTGCTGCGAATGCAAAAGTTCAAGAGTTGGATCAATGGATGGCGTCTGTTAAGTCAACTCCTGCGCAAGCGTCTGCCAAAGATAACTTGGTAGCGGTTCGTGGCGGTTGGTCAGCGCTGGATCATGCCAGAGGTAACACCAACGTATTGACAGATGGTGCTTTTTTATCGAACAACAGAAACAACGAAGGCTACTACTTTGGTGGTGCGTTTGATTTCAATGTTAATAATGATTTGTTCGGCTTGATGGACGATACTTCTTTCGCCATCGAGTTGGGTATTGAATATGCTCAGTACGGATCAGGACCTAATACTTTGACTGATGGCACTGTTGTGGTTCCTGTATCAGAAGGCGGTACTGGTGCTGTAAGGGTTAATGGCGCTTCTCCAAGAGCAACAGACGCTCGCTTGAGAATCAATGCATCTCCAAAAATTAAATTCATGCACGACAGCAAATTGCGCCCATGGATTATCCCTGTCGGTCTTGACATCAACATTCTGGGCGTTCCGTCCAACGCGGTTTCTGTGTTGAATGCCGGTTTGAACTTCGGGGCTGGTGCTGAATACGATCTTTACAGAGGCATCGTACTGGGTACTGACGTGCGTTACCACTACTCAACCAGCAAACTGGACGGTACACCTACCGACGGTTTCAATGCTGGCGGCTACGTGGGTTTCAAATTCTAAGTTGACACTTAGTTAGCGCGCAAAAGGGAAGGTGTCACAGCCTTCCCTTTTTTTATGGATGAAAATCAATGAAAACCCTCTATCCGGACATTTCGCCGTTTCATACCTTTTTTCTGGAAACAGATAGCGAGCATCGCGTCTATGTCGAGCAATCCGGCAATCCGGCCGGTATTCCGGCGATTTTTTTGCATGGCGGGCCGTGTTCCGGCACCAAGCCGGATCATCGGCGGTTTTTCGATCCCGAGCGCTACCACATTATCCTGATGGACCAGCGTGGCTGCGGATTATCCGAGCCGTTTGGCGAATTGCAAGGCAATACCACTCAGGATTTGCTGGCCGATATGGAGCGTATCCGCACGCAATTACGGATTGATAGTTGGTTGTTATTCGGCGGTTCCTGGGGTGGTACGTTGGCTTTGCTTTATGCTCAGCAGCATCCGGCTCAGGTGTTGGCTATGATCTTGCGCGGCGTGTTTTTAGCGCGGCAGGCCGATATGGAGTGGTTTCTGGGAACCGGCGTCAATAAAATCTACCCCGAACGCTGGCAGATCTTGCTGGATGCTTTGCCCAATTTGCCGGATGCCAATGTCCTGGAGCGATTGGTGGAGGCGATTTTTGGTGCCGATCAGGATGTAGCTAAACGTGCCGCTCAACAATGGCAGGCGTGGAGCGGGCAAGTGGCGCTGGGGAATGACTATCTGGAAAGTATGGAGTCGGTTAGCGAGCAAATGCTACGGCAAGTAAAAATGGAATTGTCTTACGCCATCCATGATTATTTCATCCGCGAAAATCAGATCCTGGAAAACTGTGCGGCGTTACAGTCGATACCAACTATCATCATTCACGGCAGAAACGATTTGACCTGTCCTATAGAAGCCGGTTGGCGCCTGCGTCAGGCCTTACCGCAATCTCGTTTCGTAGTGCTGCCTAATGCCGGCCACATTGCGCGGGGCGACGAAATGATCGATGCGTTAGTATCCGCGACCGATGAAATGGCCAGGCTTTTAGCGTAGACAAGGGCATTATGAGCAATAAAAAACGACTGGTCATCGGCATGACCGGCGCTACCGGGGCTATTTACGGCGTCAGGATGCTGCAAATATTGCGAGAGCAAGACGAATGGGAAACGCATCTGGTGGTCTCGTCTGCCGGCTTGGTTAACCTGAAATACGAACTAGATATGGATCGGGCTGCTTTGTATGAACTGGCGGATGTTACGCATGGCATAAACGATATTGCTTCCTGTATTGCCAGCGGCTCTTTCAAGACCGAAGGCGTGGTGATTGCGCCGTGTTCGATGAAGACGCTGGCGGCGGTAGCGCATGGGTTTGGCGATAACTTGATTTCCAGAGCTGCGGACGTGGCGTTGAAAGAGCGCCGCAAAACGGTGCTGGTGCCCCGCGAGACCCCGTTAAATTTGGCGCATATCCGCAATATGGCCAGCGTCACGGAAATGGGCGGGATTATCTATCCGCCGATGCCGGCTTTTTACAACAAGACCAATTCCGTGCGGGCAATGGTTGATGAGGGGGTGGGGCGAATTCTGGATATGTTTGGGGTGGACGCGACGGGGCTATTCAAGCCTTGGACGGGTCTGGGCGGTTAAGTTTTTATCGGTCTCGACTAAATACAGGGTTTTTGCCGGGTAAATAGTCGGTCTTCAATTGACAGGGTGCCTTATTCTGATTTAGAGTTGCCGCACTCGCGAAAAATGCCCATCGACAAAGGCTTGCGGCGCTCTCGACTTAAAGACCTGAAAATGGTGTTTGGTTGGGGGGTGGGTCTTAAAACAATAACTGTAACTATAACAATCGGAGCACATAAATATGGCAAGACCATTAATTCAAATGGCGTTGGATTCACTGGATTTCAACCAAACTGTCGAATTGGCTGATAAAGTAGCGCCTTATGTCGATATTTTTGAAATCGGCACTCCTTGCATTAAATACAACGGTATCAACCTGGTCAAAGAACTGAGACAACGTTACCCAGACAAATTGTTGTTGGTTGACCTGAAAACCATGGACGCAGGCGAATACGAAGCAGGCGCTTTCTACGCTGCAGGCGCAGACATCTGCACCGTTTTGGGCGTATCTGGTTTGGCTACTATCGCTGGCGTTATCAAGGCAGCAAAAAAACACGCTGCCGAAACCCAAATCGACTTGATCAACGTGGCTGACAAAGCCGAGTGCGCGAGAGAGTCTGTTAAATTGGGCGCGCAAATCGTCGGTATTCACACCGGTTTGGATGCGCAAGCGGCAGGCCAAACCCCATTTGGCGACTTGAACGACATCGCTCGTTTGGGCTTGGGCGTACGTATTTCTGTTGCCGGCGGTATCAAACAAGCGACTGTACAACAAGTCGTTGAAGCTGGCGCTAACATCATCGTGGTTGGTGCTGCTATCTATGGCGCACCATGCCCAGCAACAGCTGCTCGCGAAATCCGCGAACTGGTTGACGCTGCTGCTGCATAAACCAGCTTTGTCAATTCCTATTTGTTAGGAAATATAAGGACGGGTGGTTAGCGCCACTCGTCCTTTCGTTCGTTATAACCCCCAGTTTTTACCGGGCACGGCCGATTACGAGCCGGCTCGCACTACCAGATTCAAAGGAGAATTAAACATGCCTTCGCGCCGAGACTTAGCGAACGCCATCCGCGCACTTAGCATGGACGCCGTACAGAAAGCCAACTCCGGGCACCCCGGTGCCCCGATGGGGATGGCCGACATCGCAGAAGTATTGTGGAACGATTTTCTGCAACACAACCCCAGCAACCCTAAATGGCCCAACCGCGACCGCTTCATCCTGTCCAACGGTCACGGCTCCATGCTGATTTATTCCTTGCTGCACTTGGCTGGCTACAACCTGCCGATCGAAGAACTGAAACAGTTCCGCCAACTGCACTCGCAAACCCCAGGACACCCTGAATACGGTTACACCGAAGGTGTGGAAACCACCACAGGTCCCTTGGGACAAGGCATTACCAACGCGGTAGGCTTTGCTTTGGCCGAACGTACCTTGGCCGGTCAATTCAACCGTCCCGGTCACGACATCGTCGACCACCACACCTACGTGTTCCTGGGTGATGGCTGCTTGATGGAAGGTATCTCCCACGAAGCCTGCTCCCTGGCCGGCTCCATGAAACTGGGTAAACTGATCGCCTTCTACGACGACAACAACATCTCCATCGATGGCGAAGTCCGTGGTCATGGCAACGTTGCCGGCTGGTTCCTCGACGACACCCCGAAACGCTTCGAAGCCTACGGCTGGCACGTCATTCCTAAAGTCGACGGCCACAACCCCGACGCCGTCAAAGCCGCAATTGAAGAAGCCAAAAAAGTCACCGACAAGCCCAGCATCATCTGCTGCCAAACCATCATCGGTTTCGGCTCGCCGAACAAGCAAGGCAAAGAAGAATGCCACGGTGCGGCCTTAGGTGAAGCTGAAATCGCCCTGACCCGCGAACAACTGGGCTGGCCGCACGCGCCGTTTGACATTCCTGCCGACATCAAAGCCGGTTGGGA
The DNA here is from genome assembly GCF_047777895.1 of Methylomonas sp. TEB. Taxonomy (GTDB): domain Bacteria; phylum Pseudomonadota; class Gammaproteobacteria; order Methylococcales; family Methylomonadaceae; genus Methylomonas. The sequence goes on along the minus strand of NZ_CP180476.1, from coordinate 4,566,207 downwards.
CGCCAATGCCAAAGGCGCCCAACTGGAAAGCGCCTGGAACGCCAAATTTGCTGCCTACAAAGCCGCACACCCTGAACTCGCGGCCGAATTCGAACGTCGCGTGATCAAAAACCAACTGCCTGCCGATTGGGCTGAAAAATCCAAAGCGTTTATCGCTGCGGTGGATGCCAAAGGCGAAACCATCGCCAGCCGCAAAGCCTCACAAAACACCTTGAACGGCTTTGGCCCCTTGTTGCCCGAACTGCTGGGCGGCTCTGCCGACTTGGCGGGCTCCAACCTGACCCTGTGGTCCGGCTGCAAAGACGTCAACCAACCGGGCTTCGATGGCAACTACGCCTACTACGGCGTGCGCGAATTCGGTATGTCCGCCATCATGAACGGCATCACCCTGCACGGCGGCTTCAAACCCTACGGCGCCACCTTCCTGATGTTCTCGGAATACGCCCGTAACGCCCTGCGCATGGCCGCGTTGATGAAAATCCCGACCATCTTCGTTTACACCCACGACTCCATTGGTCTGGGCGAAGACGGCCCGACCCATCAACCGGTCGAACAAACCGCCACCCTGCGCATGATTCCCAACATGCACGTCTGGCGTCCTTGCGACGCGGTCGAGTCGGCTGTTTGCTGGAAAGCCGCTATCGAACGTCAAGATGGACCGAGCACCCTGATCTTCTCTCGTCAAAACCTGCCGCACGTGCCCCGCACCGCCGCACAAATTGACGCGATCAGCAAAGGTGGCTACATCCTGAAAGACAGCGATGGCACACCGGACGCGATCATCATTGCCACCGGTTCCGAAGTGGAATTGGCGTTGAAAGCCGCTGACGCATTGAGCGCGAAAGGCAAAAAAATCCGCGTGGTGTCACTACCGTCTACCAACGTCTTCGAAGCGCAAGACCAAGCTTACAAAGACAGCGTATTGCCGCCAAGCGTGACCCAGCGCGTGGTAGTAGAAGCGGGAGTAACCGACAGCTGGTGGAAATACGCCGGCAGCGCGGGTAGAGTCGTAGGATTGGACCGTTTCGGCGAATCGGCCCCGGCAGGTCAGCTCTTCAAAGAGTTCGGCTTTACCGTGGACAATGTCGTCGCTAATGTGGAAGCTGTGCTTTAATAGGCGCTAAGTGAAAGGCCTGTCGGTGACGAGTTTGCCGGCAGGCCCGTCTTTAATCAATAGAGTAAGGTGGAATCATGATAAACACGCAATTGATTAAGAAGTTTTTAACGGGCTTGCTGTTTGCTGCATCGGCTGCTGTCAGTGCCCAGGAATATCCTGCCGCGGATTTTCAACCTAAGGTTCTCTACAGAGATCCTGCTATTGCGGAGGTAGCCAAGGCCAGTTCTCCGGTCGCCGCTACCAGTAATGCTAGTGCGCCTTGCGCCGAAGCAAAGCAGGAGCCGACGTCAGAAGTTGATGCCAAGTACCCGGCAGCCAGTTTTCAGCCTAAAGTAGTATTCAGCGCGGCGGGTTCCTAGTATTTTTAGGCTATACCGTGAATTTGATGAACTCGTCGTCTAGACACATAACAATTATTACATTCAGGAGTATTCTCAAATGGCAACAAACAGTTTGATGAATAGCTTATTCGGCTTTTTGTTCGACAATTCGGGCAGTAGTGATAGTCGGTCGGAAGCTTATTCTCGTGTCGACAGCGAAGACGCGCAATTGACCGGTGTAGCCCGTTATCTGCAAAAACTTGAGCCGCCAAAGCCGGAGCTGGACGAAAACGGTCAGCCGTTGACCGGGGTGGCGAAATATTTAGCCTTGCAAGCGCAATTGGAAAAAGCCCGGCAAGCCGTCGAAGAGGCGGCTGTCGTGGAGCCGGTTGTCGAGGAAACACTAGAAGAAGAAATTGAAGAAGTTGCCGAAGTAGTAGAAGAGCTTGTTGAAGAAGTGACCGAAAGCGAGCCGGTTGCGACGGGTGTCGATAAATATCTGACTCAACAAGCGGAAAATCCGGTTACTCGAGTTGCCAAATACCTGATCAAGCAGTCGATTTTGTCTAAAGACGCGCCGGTGACTGGGGTTTCTAAATACATTACCAAAAATGATCGCGAAGACCATGCGGTGACCAATGTTGCTAAATACGTCATTCGGCAAAATATGCAGAGCGGTTCGACGCCATTGGTTACCGGCGTTGCCAAGTATGTGTTGAAGCAAGATGTCTTGGCAAAAGACGCGCCAATCGCAACTGGTGTGAGCAAATACGTCACCAAGCAAGCTTTGTTGGCGAAAGATGCGCCACTAGTAACCGGTGTGGCTAAGTATGTCGCTCAACAGGAGCGCTTATTAAAAGAGCAGGCACCTTTGACCGGCGTTGCTAAATTTTTGGCGGAGCAGGCGGCCGCGGATAGAAAAGCGGCAGCTGCGGCTTTGATTGCCCGATATGTTGCAGCGGAAGCACTAGCTCAACAGGAAAAAGCGGAGGCCCAATTGAATCAAGAACAAAATGCTCAGCAAGAATTGGCCGAGGAATTGGCATTTGAGGGTTCCGCTGTAGAGCGTTACCTGGCTAGGCAGGCTGCGTCTGCCCAACAAGCGCCAAAGCCAACCGGTGTTGCCAAATATCTGGCTAAACAGTTGCAATTGCAAAGCCAGGCAGAGCCTTTAACCGGTGTTGCCCGTTACCTTGCCAAGCAGGCAATATTGACCAGACAGTTGCCGCCGCCTACTGGTGTCAGCAAGTATTTAGCCAAGCAAATATTAGCGCAAAAACCTGTTGCCGAAGTGAGCTCGGTTAGCCGATATGTCACTAAGCATGAGTTGCTGGATAAGGATTCGAAAGAACTCACTGGTGTAGCCAGATACATGTCCAAACAGGACGCACTAGCAAAGGATGCGCCTGGCGTGTCGGGTGTGGCGCGTTACATGGCAAAGCAAGCCTTGCAGTCCAAGGATGAGGTCGTGGCTAGAACTACCGGGGTAGAGAAATACTTACGTAAACAGGCTTAGTACCTGCCTGAAGAAGCCGGCACTTTCTTTTGGAAGTGCCGGTTTTTTTATGCCTGCTGGTTTTAGTGTGTTTAAGGGAGCCGGCAAGCCATGGATTTATACGGCTTTACCGAATCTGTATTATCATGACTACCCACATTCAAATTTTTTGCAGGGATCTTGATGTCTCGTTTATTGGGTTTTAGCTTGATGCTGTTTTTGCCGATCGTTGCTTTTGCCGCAGGCCCTGATGCCAACGAATTGGCGCCAGTTCCGGAACCGCCTGATTTACCGGCTCCAGTGCAGTCAGGGGAAGAGATGGAGCCCGACATTACCATTATTCGTAAAGGCAAAGATACTATTCAGGAGTTTCGCCGCAACGGCAAGCTATACATGGTGAAAATTCAGCCCCAGGTTGGCCCTGCTTACTACATGCTGGATACCAACGGCGACGAGCAGATGGATGTAAAAAAAAATGATTTGGACGAAAACACCAATATCAACAAGTGGACGTTGTTCGAGTGGGATTTCAATTGAGCTTATTGAATGTATCCTCCCAATATGACGCCCTAAGATTACTCGGCAATTTTTAGCAGCCAGCCGCCGTCCGCATCGCATTTACTGACTTTTGCTTTGGCTTTCACCGAGATTCTGACGACCGTGTTTTTAAGGTCGTCAGGCAGTTTACCTTTCACCAAATAGAACGTGTCCTTGTCTTCAATTTGAACCGCGACAGGTTGCTGTTTAATGCTGACATGAATGTGGCCCGGCCCATTGCTGCCGGAAACCGCAAATGAAAACTCCGAACCCGGTTTGACTGTGGCTAAATGTTCCGGCGTGTAGCGGCTAATTTTAGCGTTGATGCAGCCGCTGCCCTCTGCGCCGCCGCTGGTTCCGCCGTGACCGCCATGGCTGGGTGTGGATTGCGACCAAGCAGAATTGCCGAAACCGATAGTCAGCAATGCGATGGTAAAAAGACGTGCGTGCATGGGTGTTCCTCATGTTCTTGTTTTAGGATGGCTGCGATTATATGTTTTAAGCCTGCAAGTTTGAAGCACAAGCTATAAAGGGTCTGACGGTATTGATTTGATCTTTCTGCCGGGATTGGTTTACATTGCGTTACGGTTTAGTTTGCATATTAACAACAATAAAATGGGGGAGAAGATGTTATTTCTGGCTAAGTTATGCGGTATTTTGACCTTGGTTTGGTTTTATATGGCGGCGAAAAATCATGGCGGCCCGTTAATTAATTGGTCTGTGATCGGTCTGATAGGGTATTGGCTGACTTGGTGGTTATCTAAAATGCTGATTGTGGTGCCATTGGCCGGCATGGTAACCAAGCATTCGGTGACTGAGTTTTTACTTACCCAATTACCCGTATTCGTCGCATTGGCAGCTTGCTATCTGATTAGAAAAAAATTGATCGCCAGTTTGCCGGCCGCTGGGCAATAAATGCCCAAAAATGTGCTGATAACCGGTGCGGCAAGACGCATTGGTGCGGCGTGTGCCCGCTTACTGCACGGTGAGGGTTGTAATGTGATTTTGCATTACAACCGCTCCGATGCAGACGCTTTAGGTTTAGCTGCCGAGTTGAACGCCGTGCGAGCCGAATCGGCACGGGTATTAAGCGGCGATTTGTCGGTGTTTAGCAGCATCCAGAAGTTGGCCGAAAATGCAGTAGCTCAGTGGGATGGTGTCGATGTTTTGGTGAATAACGCGTCCTTGTTTCAATCCGTACCCTTTGGGCAAGTCACGGAACAGGACTGGGATTTGGCCATGGCTAGTAATCTGAAAGCGCCGTTTTTTTTGACACAAGCGTTGTGGTCGTCACTAAAAGTTAAACACGGCTGTGTAGTCAATATCGCCGATATTCACGCCGAGACAGGTTTGCCGGGCTTTCCGGTTTACAGCATGGCTAAAGCCGGTTTGGTGGCGATGACGCGGATATTGGCCAGGGAAATGGCGCCGGAAGTCCGCGTTAACGCGGTGGCTCCGGGGGCCATTTTATGGCCCGAGCAAGATGTGACCGAAGCGGAGCGGGTTGATATCTTAAAAAAAGTGGCCTTGCAGCGTCGCGGCGAAGCAGGCGATATTGCCAAAGCAGTAAGGTTTTTGGTTGGCAGCGCCGATTATATTACCGGCCAAGTACTGACGGTAGATGGTGGACGGACACTGTTTCGCTGAAGTTTACAGAGCGTTATTTCTCGAGTTTGGTTTGGCGTAAATCGTGTTTGTCGAAATCGTGCCACAGATCTTTGTAACAACGCTTGCTTATCGGGTGTGTAGCGTTTGGCGCAATTTCCGCTAAAGGCTCCAGTACGAAGGCATAATGTTCTATTTCATCGCGCGGAATTTGCAGTCTGCCGTCACTGATGATTTGGTCGCCGTATAAAATCAAGTCCAAATCCAGAGTTCGGGCCGAGAATTTTTGACTTTCCCTGCTACGGCCGTGGTCCAGTTCGATTTGCTTCAGCAATTTGGCGACTTCTTTCGCGGATAATGCCGATTCGAATTGCACGACGAGGTTATGAAAGCTGTCGCCGACAAAGCCTACCGGCTCGCTTTCGAAGATGCTGGAAATGGTCAGCTCTCCGAACAATTCGCGTAGCGTGAGCAGGCTGGCTGGAATGTGAATTTCCTTATCTATATTGCTGCCGATACTGATATATCCGGTAGGCATGACTATCTTTCGCCGCGTTCGATGATGATGCCGACGTCGCGAGCGCGGCTAATCGCGCCTTTCTTGTTTAGGGTGATTTTTACCCAGGGAATCGCAAATTCGCTGCGTAAAATGCCGGCAATTTCTTCTATCAGCTTTTCCACTAAATAAAATTCGCTGTGCTCGACAAAGCTGACAACGCGATCCGAAACGGCTTTATAGTCCAGTGTGTGGGCAATATCGTCGCTGGCGGCGGCTTTTTGGATGTCAAAGCCCATTTCAATGTCCAGGATGATTTTTTGTTTAATCTTCCTTTCCCATTCGTAAATACCTATCACAGTATCGATTTCAAGCCCGCCTAAAAAGATGATGTCCATCGTTGCTTTCCGGTTATTATATTTCTTGAAGAGGCGGCAGTATCGAGTAAATAGCGCCGCTGTACAAGTATTGACGAGAGGTTGATTAAATGATGGATTGGTTGTTGGTGCCTTTGGCCTATTTAACAGGGTCGGTGTCTAGTGCAATTATCGTCTGTAAGATGATGGGTTTGGCGGATCCTCGGGAAAACGGTTCCGGTAATCCGGGGGCAACCAATGTTATGCGTATCGGCGGTAAAAAGGCTGCGGCGATTACTTTGCTTGGTGACGCTTTGAAAGGGCTATTACCGGTGTTGTTGGCGAAGGCGTTGGCGGTCGATACTCTGGTTCTTTCCTTGGTCGTGTTTGCCGCTTTTTTGGGGCACCTTTATCCGATTTTTTTTGAATTTAAAGGTGGCAAAGGTGTGGCAACGTCGCTGGGTGTAACGCTCGGTGTTGCTTGGCTATTGGGATTGGTGGTGGCTGCCACCTGGTTTGTTGTTTACAAAATAGGCAAAATTTCGTCGTTAGCTGCTTTGGTGGCGGCAACATTAACGCCTCTGTATGTTTGGCTGATTGTTGGCGATGTCAAATTGACCACTACCTTTACCACTATTTCTCTGATTTTGCTGTGGCGGCATAAAAGCAATATTCAGCGCTTATTGGCTGGGCAAGAGTCTTGATCAAAGGCTGATTAGCTGCTCCATCGGCCAGCGAGGCCGGGCGAAAATTTCCAGGTTTTGGGTTTGCCCGGCCATTAAGCGTTGGCATCCTGCATACGCAATCATCGCGCCGTTGTCAGTGCAAAATTCCGGGCGAGGAAAGCGAATTTCCGCCCCTTCTTTTGCGGCCATTAGTTGTAATTGTTTCCGAATTTCCTGGTTGGCGCTCACGCCCCCAGCTACTACCAGTGTTTTTAACTGCGTCTGTTGTAACGCCCGTTTGCATTTGATGCTTAATGTTTCCGCGACGGCTTGTTGAAATGCGAAAGCGATATCGGCTTTGTCCTGCTCGGTTTGCTCGGTGGCGTGCAATGCGTTCATTGTGAAGGTTTTCAGGCCGCTAAAGCTAAATTCCAATCCTGGTCTGTCGGTCATCGGTCTGGGGAATTTGAAGCGATTTTGACCATTGCGCGCTAACTCAGCCAATTTCGGGCCGCCGGGATAGTCCAGGCCTAATAGCTTTGCGGTTTTGTCGAAGGCTTCGCCCGCGGCATCGTCCAGCGATTCTCCGAGTAAGCGGTATTTGCCAATCGCGCGGACTTCGATAAGCAGGGTATGGCCGCCTGAAATGAGTAATGCGATGAACGGGTAGGCAGGCGGATTTTCTTCCAGCATCGGCGCCAATAAATGTCCTTCCATATGGTGCACGGCGATAGCGGGTATTTGCCAAGTCCAGGCCAAGCTTTGGGCGGTGGCGGCCCCAACCAATAATGACCCCATCAAGCCGGGGCCTGCGGTATAAGCAATGCCTTCAATGTCATTGGCTGTTAATTCGGCTTCCTTCAATAGCGCTTTGATTAGCGGAACCAGTTTGCGAATATGGTCTCTTGAGGCTAGTTCAGGAACGACGCCGCCATACTCGGCGTGCGTGGCAATTTGGCTGTATAAGGTGTGCGCAATTAAGCCCTTACTGGACTGGTAGACGGCGACAGCCGTTTCGTCGCAAGAGCTTTCTATGCCTAAAACATACATTAGTTTTTGAATTAAAGAATTTTATGAGTATAATCGGCCGTTTTCGGCGGGCTTGCTATCGCCGATAGCGTCAAAAGATACTAACATAAATCGGATTATTGATAATGCCATCAGTTAAAGTTAAAGAGAACGAACATTTTGACATCGCGATTCGTCGCTTCAAACGTGCGTGCGAAAAAGCCGGTGTATTGGCTGAAGTACGCCGCCGCGAGTTTTATGAGAAGCCAACCACCGAGCGTAAACGCAAAGGTGCTGCGGCAGTTAAGCGTCATTTGAAAAAGCTGGCTCGTGAACGGTATGCGCTGAAAAATCTGCGTCGCGGTCGTCCACAAATTTAAGGCAGACAATGGATGCGTTAAAAAAGCGTATCACGGACGATATGAAAGCCGCAATGAAAGGCGGCGAAAAAGGCAGGCTGGGTGTAATCCGGATGATTTTGGCTGCTATCAAGCAGGTTGAAGTCGACGAGCGTATCGAGTTAAGTGATGAGCGAATCATCCTTGTGCTCGATAAAATGCTGAAGCAGCGGCGCGAGTCCATCAAGCAGTTCCGGGACGCTAGTCGCAATGATTTGGCCGAAATCGAGGAAGCTGAAGTGCTGGTTATTCAAGATTTTCTACCACAACCGCTCAGTGATGCTGAAATCGATGGCATGGTCGCCGACGCTATCGCTAAAATGGGCGCCACATCGGTAAAAGACATGGGTGGTGTGATGGCTTTGCTTAAGCCGCAAATGCAAGGTAGAGCTGACATGGCGAATGTCAGTGCGAGAATCAAGGCCTGTTTTATCGCTTAATATCTTGTCGGTAAGATGTCCGGCAGGATACCTCGTCAGTTCATAGATGATCTTTTGGTGCGGGTCGATATTGTCGATCTAATCGATTCGCGCGTCCCTCTTAAAAAGTCCGGCAGCAATTTTACGGCGCGCTGCCCGTTCCATACCGAAAAAACTCCCAGCTTTTCAGTTAATCGCGGTCGGCAGATATATCATTGCTTCGGTTGTGGAGCTAGCGGTAATGCAATCGGCTTTTTGATGGAATTTAACCATCTGGGCTTTGTTGAGGCGGTCGAGGATTTGGCAGCCTTTGCCGGCGTGGATGTGCCTAGGGAGTTGGTCGATGGCGAGTCTGGGCGGCCGGATAAAAAAACTGTGTCGCACATTTACGAGGTGTTGGCGGGAGTTGCTGGGTTTTACGCCGAGCAATTGCGCGGAAATGCCGAGGGTAGGATCGCTGTAGATTATTTGAAAGCCCGGGGTGTCAGTGGTGAGGTGGCGCGGGATTTTTCTCTGGGGTATGCGCCAAATAAGTGGGACGCCCTGTTGGCGCGTTTCGATCAAGCGGATTTGATCGAGGCTGGTATGCTGGTGGTCAGGGATGATGGCAAGGTTTACGACCGCTTTCGCGGTAGATTGATGTTTCCGATCAGGGATAAACGAAAGCGAGTGGTGGGGTTTGGTGGGCGAGTATTGGATGATGCTTTGCCCAAATACCTGAATTCGCCGGAGACTGCGGTTTTTTCTAAAAGTAAGGAGCTTTATGGGCTTTGTGAGCTTTTAGAAAAGAATAGCAAGCCCGGTCGGATACTGGTGGTAGAGGGTTATATGGATGTGATTGCCCTGGCTCAGTTTGGCATTTCCAATGCGGTCGCGGCGCTGGGTACTGCAACTTCCAAAGCGCAAATCGATTTATTGTTCCGATTTACCTCCGAATTGGTGTTCTGTTTCGATGGTGACAATGCCGGCAGGCAGGCGGCCTGGAAGGCTACCGATGCTGCTTTGCCTTGTTTGCGTGACGGCAGACAAATCAAAATAATGCTATTGCCGCAGGGGCAAGATCCAGATTCCCTGTTGCGCGCTGAAAATTTATCCGCGTTTATGGAGCGAATTGCTAATGCGCAGGTCTTGTCTGATTACTTTTTCGAGAATATTGTCGGGCAATTGGAATTGACAACCGTTGAGGGGCGGTCTCAGTTGCTAGCGACAGCAACGCCTTTGCTGGAAAAAGTTCCTGCCGGGTTTTTTAGGGAAATGATGTTTGCCCGTTTGCAGAAGTTGTCGGGCTCCAGAGTTGCCGTGGATGTTGTCGAAAATCAGTCTAGACTTAAGGCTAAATTTAATGTCGGCAAAAAAGTTATTCCCTCGCCAAGAATCAGTTTGGCTCGCAAAGTCTTAGGGTTATTACTTCAAAACCCGCATTTTGCAAGCTTGATTGAGCGTGAGGGGGTTATTCTCGATGATTTGAGTTTTGCGGGAGTGGAGTTATTGAGAGATGTGTTGCAACGGATCGCCCTTGAAAAGCCGGAAAATAGCGCCATCTTGTTGGAGTATTTCCGGGGAACATCCCAGGAAAAAGCTGTAAAAGCTTTAGCTAGTTTAGATCTCGATGTACCGGTGGGCGGGGAAGAGTCCGAGTTTTGCGGTGCGTTGCGACAGCTTTGTAAACAGGCCAAGGAAACTATGCTAACCCGATTGATCGAAAAGGAGGGTCGAGAAGGCTTAATGATTGAAGAAAAAGAGATACTGCGGAAGCTTTTAAGGGATAAGGCCTAGGTGACCGCATTAATTTTTGCCGTTATAATTTCCTGTTCTGCGGCGCTTGGTGCTGAAAACGTATTGTGAGTAAAGAATGAATCAAGAACAACAGCAATCCCAATTGAAACAACTGATAGCAAAAGGCAAGGCGCAGGGTTATTTGACTTACGCGGAAGTCAACGACCATTTGCCTAGCGATATTATCGATCCCGAGCAAATCGACGATATTATCGGCATGATCAATGATATGGGGATTCAGGTTTATGAGGTGGCGCCGGATGATGATGACTCGCTGATAACCTCAGATGCCGTCGTTACTGCTGATGATGATGAGGAAGTAGCTGAAGTCGCAGCCTTGGCGTCTGTCGATAGCGAGTTCGGCCGAACCACCGATCCCGTGCGCTTATATATGCGTGAAGTGGGTTCGGTTGAGTTATTGACTCGCGAGGAAGAATTAAAAATTGCGAAACGGATTGAGGAAGGGCAACGCCAAGTAGTGGGGGCCATTGCCCGATCCGGGTTTATTGTCGAGACTTTTATCGAAGCATTTGATTCCGTTCAGGTTGAAGACTCCGGCGTACGACTCAACGATTTGGTGTTGGGTTTTGTCGATCTCACTGAGGTTGAGGATATTGACGTCAGCGGTATCGAGATTGAAGAGCCTGCTGAGGATGCTGAAGAAGAGAGCAAAACCGTTGATTACGAAGAGGTTAAGCAAAAAGTCGAGTTGCTCAGAAAAGCTTTAAAAGCCGCGACGACCTCGGTTAAAAAACATGGTTACGGCCATGATAAAACCGAAAAACTGTTTGATGCGATAGACGAAATATTTTGCGAGTTTAAATGGACGCCGCAGTATTTGAAAAAAATGGTATCCATTTCTGAAGAGTTGATTTCAGCTATTCGCGAAGAAGAGCGTTTCATACTGGATGTTTGCGTCAAGAAAGCAAAAATGCCGCGTAAGGACTTTATCAATGCGTTTGCCGAGAATGAGGCTAACCTTGAGTGGTTGGATCAATTTATCGCTGCAAGGCCTAATTTTTCTGAGGTTTTCAGTAGTCACCGTGAGAATATTAGGGCTGCACAGCAGCGATTGGCCGATATCGAGTCTCGCTACGGCTTGAGCATTGCTGTTCTGAAAAGTATTTGTCGTAGCATCTCCTTAGGGGAAGCTAAAGCCAGGCGCGCAAAAAAGGAAATGATCGAAGCTAATTTGCGCTTGGTTATTTCTATTGCCAAAAAATACACCAATCGCGGTTTGCAGTTTCTGGATTTGATTCAGGAAGGCAATATTGGTCTGATGAAGGCTGTCGATAAATTTGAATATCGACGCGGTTACAAATTTTCTACCTACGCAACATGGTGGATCCGTCAGGCGATTACCCGTTCCATCGCTGATCAGGCCAGAACTATTCGTATTCCGGTACACATGATCGAAACCATTAACAAGCTGAATCGCGTCTCCAGACAGATTTTGCAGGAGCTGGGTCGCGAGGCTACGCCGGAAGAATTGGCTGAGCGTATGGAAATGCCCGAGGACAAAATTCGCAAAGTGTTGAAGATTGCCAAAGAGCCGATTTCAATGGAAACACCGATTGGTGACGACGAAGATTCGCATTTGGGTGATTTTATTGAAGATTCCAAGATGCTTTCGCCGGTAGAGTCTGCTACAATCGCCGGCCTTCGCGAGTCCACTCAAAATGTATTGGCGGGCTTAACAGCTAGAGAGGCCAAGGTGCTCCGGATGCGTTTCGGTATCAACATGAATACCGACCATACACTGGAAGAGGTTGGCAAACAGTTTGACGTGACCCGTGAGCGGATTCGTCAGATCGAAGCGAAAGCGCTACGGAAACTAAGGCATCCTTCCAGATCAGAGCAGTTGAGATGTTTTCTTGACGGCGAGTAAGGCGTTTTCATTGTTCGTAGGCTAGATAATTAAGGGCCCTTAGCTCAGTTGGTTAGAGCTTCCGACTCATAATCGGCAGGTCGTAGGTTCAAGTCCTACAGGGCCCACCACAGATAACAGGCCGTTTGCGCGGCCTTTTTTTATACGCGCAAGTTTTAATTTTGGCGAGGGTGTAACCGTGAATAAAAACTACCTTTTTACCTCAGAGTCTGTTTCGGAAGGTCATCCGGACAAAGTTGCTGACCAAATTTCAGATGCTGTCGTTGATGCCTTGCTGGCTCAAGACCCTCGTTCCAGGGTAGCCTGCGAAACACTGGTCAAGACCGGTATGGTGGTTTTGGCCGGCGAAATTACCACCAATGCTTGGGTGGATACCGAAGAGTTGGTCAGAAAAGTAGTTTGCGAGATTGGTTACGACAACGGCGAAATCGGCTTTGACGGTAATAGCTGCGCGGTATTGAATGCCATTGGTAAACAGTCAGCCGACATCGCTATGGGTGTTGATGAATCGGAAAACCACGAACAAGGTGCCGGCGACCAAGGTTTAATGTTTGGATATGCCAGCAACGAAACCGACGTGTTAATGCCGGCCCCTATTACCTACGCGCATCGTTTGGTTGAGAGACAAGCCTTGGTGCGGAAGAATAAAACCCTGACATGGCTGCGTCCGGATGCAAAAAGCCAGGTGACTTTCCGTTACGAAAACAACAAGCCGGTCGCCATTGATGCGGTCGTTCTATCTACCCAGCATTCCCCGGAAATAGGTGGCAAACAACTGGAAGAAGCGGTAATGGATGAAATCATCCTGCCGACCTTGCCGAAAGAGTGGCTGCACAAAGATACTAAGTATTTCATCAATCCTACCGGCCAGTTCATCATCGGCGGTCCCGTGGGGGATTGCGGGTTGACCGGCCGTAAAATCATTGTCGATACCTACGGTGGCATGGCCCGCCATGGTGGCGGCGCGTTTTCCGGTAAAGATCCATCAAAAGTGGATAGATCCGCGGCCTATATGGGGCGCTATGTGGCAAAAAATATCGTTGCCGCCGGATTGGCAGAACGTTGCGAAATTCAGGTGTCTTACGCGATCGGCGTCGCTGAGCCTACTTCCATCAGCATCGAAACCTTCGGTACTGGCAAAATCGAAGAAGAACGCTTGGTGCAAATCGTGCGCGAGCACTTCGATTTGCGCCCGAAAGGCTTGATTGCCCAATTGGATTTATTAAAACCGATTTATCGTCCAACTGCCTCTTACGGCCATTTTGGTCGTAACGAAGCCAGCTTCAGCTGGGAAAAAACCGACAAAGCCGACGCATTGAAAGATGCTGCGGGCATTTAATCAGGATCAGGAAAATATTATGAGCCAAGCCGATTACAAAGTTGCCGATTTAGCCCTAGCTGAATGGGGGCGTAAAGAAATTAATATCGCCGAAACCGAAATGCCGGGTTTGATGGCTTTGCGCGCCGAGTTCGGCTCTCAACAGCCACTGAAGGGCGCGCGTATCGCCGGTTGTTTGCATATGACCATTCAAACTGCGGTATTAATCGAAACGCTGACGGCATTGGGTGCGGAAGTCCGCTGGTCCTCCTGCAATATTTTCTCCACTCAGGATCATGCAGCGGCTGCGATAGCCGCTGCCGGAATCCCTGTTTTTGCCTGGAAAGGCGAGACCGAGGCGGAAGCAGAATGGTGTATCGAACAAACCATTCTTGGCCCTGACGGTTGGCGTCCGAATATGATTCTGGACGATGGCGGGGACCTGACCACCATGATGCACAATAACTTCCCCGAATTGATGGCGGATGTGAAAGGCTTGTCCGAAGAAACCACCACTGGTGTGTTGCGTCTGACCGAAATGGTGGCGAAAGGTACGCTGAAAGTACCGGCGTTTAACGTTAACGATTCGGTCACCAAATCCAAATTCGATAACCTTTACGGTTGCCGCGAATCTTTGGTCGACGGCATCAAACGTGCCACCGACGTAATGGTAGCCGGAAAAATTGCCGTGGTCTGCGGCTATGGTGATGTGGGTAAAGGTTGTGCGCAATCTCTACGTGGATTGGGTGCCACTGTTCTGATTACAGAAATTGATCCGATCTGCGCATTGCAGGCAGCAATGGAAGGTTATCGTGTAGTAACAATGGACGAAGCAGCGCCTATTGCCAACATCTTTGTTACGGCTACGGGCAACGTCGGAGTCATTACTCACGATCACATGAAAGCGATGCGTGATCAGGCTATCGTCTGCAATATCGGCCATTTCGATTCGGAAATCGATATTGCGTCCTTACGCCACTACACCTGGGAAAGCATCAAGCCGCAGGTCGATCATGTCATCTTCCCTGACGGCAAGCGCATTATCGTGTTGGCTGAAGGTCGTCTGGTGAATTTGGGCTGCGCCACCGGCCATCCTAGCTTCGTCATGTCCAACTCGTTTTGTAACCAAGTATTGGCGCAGATCGAGCTTTGGAGCAACGCGGCTAGCTACGAAAACAAAGTCTATGTACTGCCGAAAAAACTCGACGAAAAAGTGGCGCGTTCGCATTTGGCGCAAATCGGCGTAAAACTAACCGAATTGACCAAAGAACAGGCTGCGTACATTAATGTACCGGTAGAGGGTCCTTACAAACCGGATCATTATCGTTATTAAGGCTTAGATCAATCTAACCGGAAAGGGGGCGCAAGCCCCTTTTTTATGCAAGCTATGAATAATCAAACTATCGTTCAGCGCGATCTTGCCGTGCTCTGGCACCCGTGTAGTCAGATGAAAGACCACGATGCTCGGGCATCTGCGGCGGATGCGTTGCCGTTGATTCCGATTAAATCGGGCCAAGGCGTCTGGCTGGAAGATTTCGACGGTAACCGCTATCTGGACGCAATCAGTTCCTGGTGGGTAAATCTATTCGGTCACGCCAATCCCATTATCAATCAAGCGCTACGAGAGCAGCTTGAAACGCTTGAGCATGTCATCCTCGGTGGATTTACCCATGAGGCGGCGTTAACACTGGCGGAAAAGTTGGTGGAAATTACGCCGCCGGGTTTGGATAAGTGCTTCTACGCGGATAACGGTTCATCGGCAGTCGAAATTGCGTTAAAGATGAGTTTTCATTATTGGCGCAATCTCGGACAAACGCAAAAAACCAAATTCATCACACTGGAAAACAGCTATCACGGCGAAACCCTGGGAGCATTGGCGGTTGGCAACGTGGCTTTATACAAGGAAACCTACGCGCCATTGTTGATGGATGTGATCACGGTAGCTGGACCCGATTGCTACTATCGCGAAGATGGCGAAAGTTGGGAAGCCTATTCCACCCGCCGTTTCGCGGCCATGGAGCAAGCCTTGGCGCGACACGCTGATGAAGTTTGCGCGGTGATTGTCGAGCCGCTGGTCCAATGTGCCGGCAGTATGCGCATGTACCATCCGGTGTATTTGAAAATGCTGCGCGAAGCTTGCGATAAATACCAGGTACATCTAATTGCCGACGAAATTGCAGTGGGCTTTGGCCGTACCGGAACCTTGTTTGCTTGTGAGCAAGCGGCAATCAGCCCGGATTTTATCTGTCTATCCAAAGGCCTGACCGGCGGTTATTTACCCTTGTCTGCGGTCTTGACCAGCAATCAGGTCTATCAAGCTTTTTACGATGACTATCAGAATCTCACTGCCTTTTTACACTCGCATAGCTATACCGGCAACGCATTGGGCTGCCGGGCGGCTTTGGCGACACTGGGGATATTTGAGCAGCAAAATGTCATTGCAAACAATCGGTATTTAGCGGGACTAATGACTAAAGCCGTAGAGCGATTTAAGGAGCATCCCAACGTCGCCGAAGTACGGCAAACCGGCATGATCGTTGCGATAGAATTGGTTAAAAATAAGCATACGCGCGAGGCCTATCCTTGGCAGCAGCGACGCGGATTGGCCGTTTATCGCTATGCTTTGAGTCGGGGCGTGTTGCTGCGGCCCCTGGGGAATGTGATTTATTTCATGCCGCCTTATGTGATCAACGAGCAGGAGATACAACTGATGGCGGACGTGGCCTGGCAAGGTATCCAACTGGCGGTGCAGGACTAATGCGAGTGTCGCGTTTATATGTCGCTGAGCCGCTCAATGTGGGCGGCCGTATCGAATTGGATGACGATGCGGCCCATTACGTGCGCAGTGTGCTGCGCTTAAAGCAGGATCAGAGCATTGTGCTGTTTAACGGCCACGGCGGAGAATATCTGGGTCGTTTCAGCGAAGTCAGCCGGAAGACGGTGCGGGTAGAAATCGAGCAGTTTATTGAGCGCAATGTCGAATCACCGCTGGCGATTAATCTGGGTTTGGGTATTTCTCGCGGCGACCGGATGGACTGGGCGGTACAAAAAGCCGTTGAACTGGGCGTCACAAGGTTAACACCCTTGGTAACCGAGCGTTGCGTGATCAAATTCAACGACGATAAAAAGCAGCAACGTTTACAGCATTGGCAGCATATTGTCCAGCACGCGGCCGAACAGTCCGGAAGAACGTATTGTCCGTCAATTGGCGAGATTGAGAATTTAGCCGATTGGGTGAGCGGACAGCAAGGATTATGCGTGTTTCTCGATCCCTATGCCGAGCAATCCCTAGCGGACCTGAAGCCGGTAAATTCCCGCGTTACCTTACTGTCCGGACCCGAGGGCGGCTTCAGCGAGCAAGAACGCCAAATTGCCAAGACAGCGGGATTCGTGCCGGTGCGAATGGGTGCCCGGATCTTGCGTACCGAGACTGCGGTGTTATCGGCATTGACCGCTGTGCAAACCTTATGGGGAGATTTTCGTTGATCCGCTGGATTGTCTATGCGTTGCTGCCGTTGCTTATATTGGTCATTGCCGCCACGACTGCGAGCATGCTGGGGTACGGTTTGCTGTGGCTTGCCGGCGATATTTTGCCGTTGGCAAAAGTTATCAGCAAAATTACCTTGGTGCTGTTGCTGCTGAGTATTTTTCTGTTAAAGAACTATCTGCAATTCAGTTGGGCGGATTTGGGATTTGCGCCCAAAGCGATATTTTTCAAACAAATGCGCCAAGGTCTGGCCTTGGGCTTATTGACCTTGCTGCCGGTGCTGTTGACGCTGTATTGGCTGGATGTTCATATCTGGGACGATACCCGGCATTGGACGGTGGGCAAAATAGCGGAAAAAATCGGATTGGGTTTGTTTTTTGCGATGCTGATTGCGGTCGGCGAAGAAATGCTATTTCGCGGCCTGCTGCTGGGGGCTTTAAGCCGGAAAATGTCAATGATGGCAGCCGTGACAATTAGCTCCATCTACTATGCGGCGCTACATTTTTTAAAAAGTAAGTCGCAACTGGTTTACGCCGATTTAACGCCGGGCAGTGGTTTAAAATTAATGGCGGAAGCCTTTGCCAACTGGTTGAATCCGCAGATAATCAGCGCCTTGCTGGCTTTATTTGTGGTTGGCTTATTTTTAGCAATCCTCAGAAGTCGGGTGCCGCAAAGTCTGGGTCTATGTATCGGTTGTCACGCCGCGTGGGTCTGGCAGATTAAGGTGAGCAGAGATTTGTTCAACGTTAATTTGCAAGCCGATTCACTGTTTCTGGTCAACACCTATTACGACGGCGTGGTGGGCCCTTTGGTTAGTAGCTGGTTGGTATTCGCGCTAATTGTTTATGGGGTATGGACCCAGTGGCCAGCTAAAGCCGCACGCGGCGACTAGATCAAAACGCCATATCAACTTGAAAAAATGATTGCCAGATACCATGGTGTTTTGCAATATTTCTCTCCATCATTTCCAGTGCATCATAAGAGGACATATTTATGCGCAGAGTCAGACCGAATACTTCCGTTCTTCTGTTAACTTTACTGGTCGCCGGTTGTGCTAGCGAGCCAGCCGCCCCGACCAAGCAGGCGGACAAAATTCTGTCCGGTGAACAAATGTTGCGGGATAGTCAGGGCATTGCGCAGTTGGGTAGCCGTTGGCAGGAAGGTAAGCAAATGGTCGAACGCGGACAAGTGATGCAACGTGAGGGTCAGATAAAGATTGACGAAGGCCGCAACCTGGTCGAGGAAGGCCAAAAAATCATGCGTGAAAGTGAAGAAGGTTATAAAAACATAAAACAGTAGGCAATCCGTATACCGTTACTGGATGCTTTTTATAAAGTTTAGCGATGATAGGGGTTTCAGTCCGGTGGCTACCAGCCTTTAAGGGTTTTGCTACCGGATTGAAGCGGTTAGGCCGCGTTGCTGTCTTGAGTCTTTGGGTTTTGCGGCACTAAGGTTAAGACGGTTTTGGGTATTTTAATGCCTGAGTGATGGATATCCCGATATTCCAGCTGCATGTTGTAGCAAAAAGCGCATAGCGAAGCATTTGGCAGAAATTGCAATTCGTCTGGCGGAATTTCATCCCCGCACCTTGAGCAAAAGCTTAACTGCGTTGCCTTTGGTTTCATGTTTCCCCCTCTTTCTCGTAAAAA
This sequence comes from Methylomonas sp. TEB, assembly GCF_047777895.1. GTDB lineage: Bacteria > Pseudomonadota > Gammaproteobacteria > Methylococcales > Methylomonadaceae > Methylomonas. The sequence goes on along the minus strand of NZ_CP180476.1, from coordinate 4,547,673 downwards.
TCGCTGCTGAGGATAAACGGAATATTTCTTGCCTTCTGTTGGAACGCCGGCATTTTTCAACACTCCGTTGTTAGGGCAATGTGATAAAGTCCAAAGTTCCTGAACTAACCCCGGGTACCAGCGCTAATCGGTGCTTGCGACATAGTGCAAATATGCGAAATATCTAATGCGATTATCCAAGCACTGACGATTCCGTAGCAAGCTTTTTTCGCTATGGGGCGCAAGAATTTTAAAAATATGCTACTCCAAGTGCTTTAGGGGGATTATGCGTCGGAGCAAGTTGCTATGACAGGCGAGATGAAGAAGGTGGGCCGGATTGAGGCCGCGCAGGGGCCGGTGGTCGATGTGCGTTGCGAATATCTGCCGCCAATCGGTCAGGCGCTTGATGTTGTAAACGGTGCCGGTCGCTATGTGCTGGTTGTGTTTCAGCATCTGGAGCCTACGCTGATTCGGGCAATTGCTTTGCATTCGGTTTCGGGCTTATTTCGCGGCATGCCGGTGTTTGATCGAGGCGACGCTTTGAATGTGCCGGTCGATCCCAGTTGTTTGGGGCGTATGCTCAATGTGTTCGGCGATCCGCTTGATGGCGGCCAGCCATTACCTAACATTAATTTCCGTAATATTCTCGCCGCTCCCCCCTTGCTGTCCGATACGCTGCCGGCTTCGCAAATCTTGGAAACCGGCATCAAAGTCATCGACCTGCTTTGCCCGTTCGTGCGTGGCGGTAAAACCGGCTTGTTTGGCGGTGCCGGTGTCGGCAAGACCGTTTTGATGATGGAGTTCATGCACGCGGTGAGCGTGGCGATGCAAGGTGTATCGGTTTATGCCGGCGTTGGCGAACGCATGCGCGAAGGCCACGAACTCTGGCATGAAATGGCTGATGCCGGCGTATTACCTAAAGCACTACTGGTCTACGGGCAAATGGACGAGTCACCCGGCGTGCGCTTTCATGTCGGTTACACCGCCTTGGCCTATGCCGAGTATTTGCGCGACACGCTGGATACCGAAGTGTTGTTTTTGATGGACAATATTTTTCGCTTCGTCCAGGCCGGTAGCGAAATTTCCGGTTTGCTGGGGCGGATGCCCGCCACGGTCGGCTATCAACCCACTCTACTGACCGAAGTTGCGTCGCTGGAAGAACGTATCGTCTCCACCAAATCCGGCTCCATTACCTCGGTGCAGGCCGTTTATGTGCCGGCCGATGACATGTCTGATCCGGCAGTGGCTACCATCCTTGGGCATCTGGATAGCGTGGTCATCTTGTCGCGGCAACAGGCCGCCAAAGGCATTTATCCGGCCATCGATCCTTTGCGATCCAGCAGCCGGATCATGGATCACCATATCCTGGGTGACCGGCACTATCAGGTGGCTCGTGCGGTTCGCGAGCATCTCTCGCGCTATCGAGAATTGGAAGATATTATCGCTATGCTCGGTATCGAAGAGCTCTCGCAAGAGGATCGCCGCATCGTCGAACGGGCGCGCCGCTTGCAACGTTATCTGACCCAACCGTTTACCACCGTAGCCGATCACACCGGCATGCCGGGCGTGCGCGTGCCGCTGGCGCACACTATTGCCGACTGCGAAGCATTCATGGACGGCCAATATGACCAGCTCAGCGAAGCCGATTGCTATATGAAAGGCGCAATGTCGGCATGAACGGGTTTGCGTTAACTTTGTTGGATAGTCGTGGCGCCGAGCATTTCGATACCGTCACCCAGTTTATCGGCGCCGATGCCGACGGCAGTTTCGGGATTTTGGCGGGGCATATTCACTGCGTGGCATTGCTGAGATACGGGCTGGCCCGTTTCTGCGATCAAGCCGATGTCTGGCATTATTTGGCCTTGCCCAGCGGCGTGCTGCGCTTTGCCGACAATCAAATGACCGTGACGACGGTGCGCTATTTTCTCGGCAAAGACCGCGATAGCATCTGCGAACGACTCGCCGCGGAAATGGCCCAGGCCGATTCAGAAGTACATACCGCGCGGGCGACGTTGTCGGAAATTGAACATTCTTTGCTGCGACGATTAGCCGAATTGAGTAGTCGCGGATCAGCGGGAATAGTGCCATGAGTTTTCGCAACAAATTAATCGAACACACTCGTCGCGATCTGCGTCGCTTGGAAGATAAAACCCGCCGCCAGGCGACTTGGGTAGGCATGTTGTTTTATGGCGGTACGCTGGGTTTGTTGTTTGTAGTGCCTATCGTCGCCGGTGCGTATTTGGGGCGGTGGTTGGATACATTGGCCACCGGTTATTCGGTGCGCTGGACTGTCAGTTTGATCGTGTTGGGTATTGGGGTTGGCGCTTATAATGTTTTTCGATTTTTGCAGGAAAAAAGCTGATTTTTTTCGGATTTATTCTTCACGAAAATTCGAAATGAGCGCTATTATTTGTTGAAAATACACGAGGAATATTTTACGGCTCTTCGGCGTAGCAAACTTTACATCGATCAACGTTGCACTCAATAACCAGACTAAAATGAAACCACCCTTGCTGCGTTTAGCTCTTCCCTTATTAGCCTTATTTTTATTAAATGCTTGCACCAGCAGTTCGCCGGTAAAGCGAGAGAAAATGGCGTCGGTAAGGCCGAATATCGTCCAACAGCGACCGTCTTATCAACCGCAACCGACGCCGTATAAACCGGCGTTTTATACAGGGACTTTCCCAAAACCGGCAGCGTTGGAGCCGGCCGTGGATTTCTGGCGAAAAACCTATGCGGTCTGGCAGCGTTCCGAAGTGGCTTTTCATGACGACCGTTATTTGGATGTCGTCTACGAAGTGATGACCTTACCGGGCTATGTCGCGGAAGGCCTGACGGCAGAACAAAAAGACATGATCAGCCAGCGCCGCGAGTATTGGAAAGCCCAATTGGCGGAATTGGAAAGTAAAGTGCGTTACGGCGCGGCGTTGAATGCCAACGACCGGCAATTGATCGCCAAACTGGAAAATAACGGCAGATCGCTCAATAGCGTATTGCCTGGACTTAGCGACAGATTGCGTTCGCAACGCGGTACTCGCGAGCGTTTTAAACGCGGCTTGGAGATCAGCGGTCGCTATGATTTGCAGTTTAGAAAAACCTTCCGCGATGCCGGCTTGCCTGAGGACTTGGCTTATCTGCCGCACGTAGAGTCCTCGTTTCAACCGTCCGCCAAATCCTCCGCCGGCGCGGTCGGTATGTGGCAATTTACCAAGGCTGCCGCCAAAACCTTCATGCCCGGCGGTGATCGCGTCGATCAACGTTACGATCCTTTCGTGTCCGCCAACGGCGCGGCCCGGTATCTGAGTTACGCTTACGGTAAGCTTGGTGATTGGCCGGCGGCGGTAACTTCATACAACCACGGCATCGGCGGGATGAAGCGTGCCCAAAACCAAGTCGGCAGTGACTTCGTGCGTATCGTAGATACCTATGACGGTCCGGCCTTCGGTTTCGCCTCCCGTAACTACTATGCGCAATTCCTGGCCGCCCGCGAAATTGCTTCCAACCCCGAGCAGTTTTTCCGGGAAGGCGTCCGCTACGAAAGTCCGTTGGCTCCCGGTCAATACTTGGCCGTTGAATAAATCAGCGCTTAAAGCTTATTCCAGCGAGGCTGTCGTAAAGGGTAGGCTAGGCTGAACGCAATGAAGCCCAACCTACATTGCTGTTCTGTTTGTTTAATTCGAGGTGCGGACATGAATAACGCCGAGTCGGCAGCCGATACTGTTTTTCAACTCGGCCCACTGGCGATCAGTAACACGGTCGTGACTACCTGGGGCGTGATGCTGGTTTTTATGGTGTTAATCTTGTCGCTGCGCTTCAGTAGCCAGTCATCCCCATTGCATAACTTACTCGAAGCGGTAGTCGTGGCCATAGAAGGTGCAATTGCCGAAGTGTTACCGGCAGCATCGGTACGGCGGGTGCTGCCGTTCGTGGCCAGCTTGTGGCTGTTTGTGTTGGTGGCTAATCTGGTGGGTTTAATTCCGGAACTCCACGCGCCCACCCGCGACTTGTCCGCTACCGGCGCATTGGCGGTGCTGGTGTTCGGGTCTACTCACTGGTTCGGGATTCGCGACTGCGGCTGGCGTCAGCATTTTCGCCATTACGCCGAACCCAGTATCATCCTGTTACCGTTTCACATCATCAGCGAATTTACCCGCACCCTGGCTTTAGCCATCCGCCTATTCGGCAACATCATGAGTCTGGAAATGGCGGCCTTGCTGGTATTGTTGATTGCCGGCTTTCTGGTGCCGGTGCCATTATTGATGCTGCATGTAATCGAAGCGGTGGTGCAGGCCTATATCTTTGGTATGCTGGCGCTAATCTACATCGCCGGTGCGTTGGAACCTGGCGAATCCGATACATTCGCCATTCCCGAGGAATAGCCATGAATGACATCCATTTATTCAGCATGATTTCCACCGGCGTGGCCGGTCTGGTCATTGCTCTCGGCACTATGTTGCCGGCTCTGGCAATGGGCAAAGCCATCGCCGCCGCGCTAGAAGCTCTTGCTCGCCAGCCGGAAGCCGAGAAAACCATCACCCGAACCTTATTTATTGGTTTGGCGATGATAGAGTCTTTGGCGATTTATTGTTTGGTGGTGGCCCTGATTGTGTTGTTTAGAAATCCGCTGCTTGAATATTTTTTAAAATAACTCAACCCAGTTTGCTATATGGCGCTCCAATCGTTTACTTGGACTCTTTGTCCAACCATTCGGTAAATTTGTCGAAAATAAATTTACTGCCGCGCATGGAAAGATGATCGTCATCGTAAAAATAAGACATGTCATCGTGCATGCCGCCGCAAGTCGATTCATCGCATAAATATTCGTAGGCGGGAAAAATCTTAATCCGCTTATGCGTGGCGGCATTGATGGCATCGACCGCGCGTCTGTAGTTTATATTGCGTTCTTCAAAAGACTTTCTGGACACATCGCACTCGGGCAGCGCTTTGTCTGTAATACGCAGTGGGCGCTCGTCCACACAGTTTTTAGCGCTTATACCAATCTCCGGTACGTCTTCAATAAAAACCACCGCTTTGCCCAGCTTTAAAATCTCATTGATGGTTGCGACATAGCCGGAAACAAATTGGTTGTAATTTTCCGTCAACACATCATCCGGGCTTCTAACAATCCGATACAGGTTTTTAGAATCAGTATTGCCGAAGCCAAAACCTTCAATGTACATCGCGCCTCTGGTCGCAAACACTACGCGCTGAATGGATGGGAATTCCTTCAGCAGCTTTAGCACGATAGGAACGACTACCCGGCATCGTGTCGATTTTTCGGCAAACTCTTCCGTCGGATTAATACTCACCAGATCAATGAATGGCAGGCAGCCATTGACCCCTACCAAGGCCAGATCGTTCGAGCCCTTGGAAATGGAATCGTAGACAAATTGCGCGGCGTGACTATCGCCGACCACCAGCATTTTTGGGGTGGCGGTGGTAAAGCGGCACATCAAATAATTGTAACTGGCCCCCTCCAATACCGTCTTACAGCGCTCATCGACCCAGTCCTCCGGCGTGTTGTAGAGCACTGTGCCGTTTACATCGGCATACATTTTGGTTTTGGTCTGCGCATCGGCTTGACGAAACTCCAGGCCATCCCGGGAATATGAAGCGTAACCGACATAGCCGATACCTAGCATCAGCAGCAGCAGTACCGCCGTCTTGGCTCTGCTGTGACTGCCCAAACGTATCGGTTTTTCCACCAGTTTGTAGGTCAGCCAAGCCAATGCCACAGCCAACAACACCGCAATGGCGCGGATATTCATACTGGGCACGTCGGTCTCGATGATTTGCGCAAAAGACAGCAAAGGCCAGTGCCACAAATACAATGGAAAACTGATCAAGCCGAACCATACCGCCAGCGGGTGGGATAAAACGATGCGATTAACCCAGGCATTCGGCCCGGCCGATATGATCATGACCGCAGCCAACATCGGGATTACCGCCCATCGGCCAGGGAAATTGAGATCTTTATTGATGATGAAAAAACCGAAGGCCAGCAGCAGCATGCCCAGAATGGAAAGCGCGTTGGCCAGCGTTTTGCCGTCGGCGGCGTGAGAGTTTCGATAAACCGCGCCAGCCAGCCAGCCGTCGAGCTTGAGCTTGATAGCAGAGAACGAGTCCTTCTTGTAGAGCGTCATCCAGGCCAGCAAACTACCGCATAACAGTTCCCAAAACCGGGTTTGCGGCGAGTAAAACGTCGCGACAGGATGGGCGATGACGCCTGTGATATTCAGGCTGAATGAGACGACGGCAATCAGAACCGTAATGGTCAACAGATTGAAGTTCCGCTCCCAGGCAAACCAAAGCAACAAGGGCCAGACGATGTAAAACTGTTCCTCAATGCCCAAGCTCCAAAGATGCAGCAAGGGTTTAGTCTCGCCGGAGTTGTCGAAATAGCCGGCCTCGCTCCACAACACAATGTTGGAAACGAATCCCGCGCCGGCGGCAATATGCTTGCTCAACTGCTTGTACTCGTCGGCAAACAGCGCGAACCAACCGAAGACGTAACAGGCGACTAACACCAGAATCAGTGCCGGGAAGATCCGCTTAACCCTGCGGGCATAAAACTCGGTGAAGCTGAAAGTACCCTTTTCCAGGTTCTGGAAAATGATGGTCGAAATCAGATAACCAGAAATCACAAAGAAGATGTCTACACCTATAAAACCGCCTTGCAAACTGCTGGGAAAGGCATGAAAGGCGATAACCGAGAGCACGGCAATGGCTCTCAAGCCGTCAATATCCGGACGATACTTGGGGTGTGACAGGTGTTCTTGCAAAGAGGTCATAGGGTAAAGAAATGCTAAGTGGGTTCGGACTTTCCATCTAATCTGCTCTAGCCTGGAAAGGCGGGCCGTATTCTAAGCCGTAAGTATTCGAGCCTCAAGACGTGCCTAAACGGCAAACTACGCAGGCTAAATTTTCAGACATCGAAACCATTGCGGGGTTTAAGATAGCGGATAAACAAAAGATCGGCGGTATTTTCGGAACAACGCCGCAAGTTCATATCCAACAAAACGGGTTACCCATCCATGATGCAATTCGACTGGACAACCTTCATCCTGGAAATCCTCAACTTTCTGGTCCTGGTGTGGATACTGCAACGCTTTCTGTACCGGCCGGTGCTGGCCATGCTCGATGCCCGGCAGCAGCGCATCAAAGACGAAACCGAGCAGGCCGCACTTTTGCGCAACGAAGCGGAAGCCCTGCGTCAACAATACGAACAACGATTAGCCGCTTGGAATCAAGAACAGGAGACCAGTCGCCGCCAACTAGACGAAGAGTTAACTCAGTTGCGCAATACCGCGACAGAGAATTTGAAACAAACCCTAGCCGATGAAGAAGCTAAATTGCGGGTCCGCAACCAGACGCTGATTGCGGGAAGAGAAGCGGCTTTGGTAAGGGAAGCGGCGGGCGCTGCTTACGGGCAGGCCGCGGCTATGTTGCAACGATTGGCATCGCCGCAATTGACGCAGCGCATCGTCGAGGTCTTTCTGCAGGACCTGCTTGATATGCCGGACAGCGAGCTAGCGGCGCTACGCAAAGCCGCTGCTATGTTGATTGCCGCTTCTGCGGTCGAAGTGCTTAGCGCGCACCCGTTGAGCGAAGCCGATCAAGCGCGAGTGACGGAGGCCTTGTCGACTGCTGCCGGACAAACCTTGCAAATCACCTTCAAGGAAGACTCGGCCTTGATTGCCGGGTTGCGCGCCATAGTCGGCGAATGCCAATTGCACGCCAATCTGGCCGACGAACTGGCGTTTTTCCGGCGCCAAGCCAATCATGGTTGAGTCGGTTAAACCCTACCAATTCGGCTTGCGCTTATCTGAGCGCGGCTGCGTGGCCGGCATCGGCGATGGCATCGCCTGGATCCGCGGCTTGCCCACGGCGCGGCTGGACGAACTGATCGGTTTCGACGACGGCAGCACCGGCTTGGTGTTTCAGTTGGGCCGGGAAGTGTTGGGAGCGATTCTGTTGTCGCAAAACCGTGGCGTCACCGCCGGCATGGCGGTGCAACACATTGGGCGTAAGCTGGAAATTGGCGTTGGCGATACTTTAATGGGACGGGTGGTTGATCCGCTCGGCAGTCCGCTGGACGGTTTACCGCCGCCGGAATTGCGCCAGTTTCGCTCACTGGAAGCTGCCGCGCCGCCCATCATCGAGCGCGATTTCGTCTCCGAACCTTTATACACCGGCTGTAAGATCGTCGATACGCTGATTCCCATCGGTAAGGGCCAGCGCCAGTTGATCATCGGCGACGACGGCATTGGCAAAAGTGCGCTGGCTCTGGATGCGGTTCTGAATCAACGCGGCCGCAATGTATTGTGCGTGATGGTGTTGATCGGCCAGCCGCGTTCTTCCGTCGCCGGTACCCTAGAAGCGCTACGTCAGGCCGACGCGCTGGCCTATACTGTGGTGGTGGTCGCCGAAGCCAACGCTTTACCGGGTTTTCGCTATCTGGCGCCGTTTGCCGGCTGCGCGATTGCCGAGCACTGGATGCGCATGGGCCGCGACACCTTGGTGGTCTATGACGATTTGACGCGCCACGCTCAGTCCTATCGCGAGCTATCGCTGCTATTGCAACGGCCACCAGGCCGGGAAGCCTATCCGGGCGATATTTTTTATCTGCATTCCCGGCTGCTGGAGCGCTCTACCGTATTGTCGTCGGCCTATGGCGGCGGCAGTATGACTGCTTTGCCGATTATCGAAACCCGCCAGGGCGAGCTGTCGGCGTATATCCCCACCAACTTGATTTCGATCACCGACGGCCAGATTTATCTGGAAAGCAAGCTGTTCGCGGCGGGCATGCTGCCGGCCATCGACATTGGCCGTTCGGTGTCGCGTATTGGCGGCAAGGCCCAGCATCCGGCCATCAAAACCGCCTCCGCGCATATTCGTTTGGACTATTTGCAGTTTCTGGAGCTGGAGTTGTTCGCCCGCTTTGGTACCCGTTTGGAAACCGGTGTCGAGGAAAAACTGCAACGCGGCCGTTTGCTGCGGGAAATATTGAAACAGGACCGTTTGCAACCTTTGTCCGAACGCGCGCATCTGGCCTGGTTGCTGGCCTATGGCGAGGGTTTACTGGAAAACCTCAAACCGGAACAGGCGGCCGGCGTATTGGCCGGGCTACTGGCAAAATTGCCGGATACGTTGACTTTGGATTCGCCGAAAAAACACTGGTTGCCAGCGTTGCGGCAACTCTTGGCGGATAAAGCATGAGCCAGCGCCGGGAAGTCGAGGCGCGCTTAGTCTTGTTCGACGATTTGTCCGGCATTCTCGGCGCCATGCGCAGTTTTGCCTTGGCCGAGCTGAGGAAAGTGGGTAAGCGCGAAGCAGCGCAGCAACAAGTTGTGCAATCGCTGGAAACGGCCTTGGCTGATTTGGCCGACAGCTTGCCGGAGCCGGCTTTAAGCGCGCCCGCGAAAGACATCTGGCTGTTATTCGGTTCCGTGCGCGGCTTTTGCGGCAGCTTTAACGAAGACGTGATCCGTTACTGGCAGCAAAATGCTGATCAGCAGGGCCCTCTGATTCTGCTTGGCGAACGCCTGCACTCAATGGTTGAGGAACGCGCCGCATTGCAACGGCTGCGCGGTGCCGAAGGCGGTCTGGATGCGCCGGCGGCGATAGATAGTATTCTGGCGGCGGTGGCAGAGCTGCGCGGCGTCGAATTTGGGTTGATAGCTTGTATTCGTGACGAACAAGGGGCCCGCAGCCAACGTCTTTGGCCTCTGGCGAATGTGGCCAGCCACGCCCGGCTAAACCCGCCGCTGACTTTCGCGCCGGCAGCGGAAGTGGCGCAAGGCGTCGCCGAGCATTATCTGTTTCATACCTTGCTGGCCTTATTGTTACGCTCGATTCGGGTCGAAAACCACATGCGGCTGATGCAGATGGAAACCGCGTTGCGGCATCTTGAGCGCGGCGGCGAGGAATTGAAGCGGCAACGCAATAGGCTGCGTCAGGAAGAAATCGTCGAGGAAATCGAGTTGATGGTGGGGCGGCATTAGCAGTCTGCGTTTAGCCATTCAATGCTTATTCCCGTTGCAGATCTTCCTGTTTGAAGTCTCGCCGCTTATGAATCACACCATGGATATATAAGGTTTCGCCGATTATTTCGCAAAGTATCCGGTATGAATATATGCCGATTTCGCGCTTTAACTCTTCGTGGTGAATGAATTGGTCTTCAGCGATAGCTTTGCGGCTTTTGCGTAACTTGTCGACGACGTACAGCTGATACATGATTTCGTCCATGTCTGCGTTGTCAGGCAAACGGTCAATCGATTCCAGCGCTTCCTGTTTTAGAGTGGGTGCTTGCATGAATAGAGTCCCATTGATGACTGGAGCTTGTATTATCCAAGCGTGCTTTTCAAAGGATAATAAACCATGAAAACACACCTGAGGGGCACCTCAGGTTTGGGTCGCTGGATGCCGTATCGGAGCTTGGATTTCGAAATCCCCGGCGTAGATCTTTGCAGCAGCGACCCACCCTCGATCAACGATCGAACAGTCTCTTCGGCCCGGTTTCCGGCAGCCTGCATTCACAAGGTAGATCATTTGAGGTTTTCATGTCCCATTTTTATCTCGGTATCGATGTTGCTAAAGCCAAGCTGGACTGCGCGTTGCGCTTGCCCAGCGGTAAGTTTCGCGCCAAAGTCATTCCCAATACTCTCGACGGCTTCGCGACGTTGTTGACGTGGTTGGCCGCTCAAAAGGCCCAATCGCCTCATGTCTGCATGGAAGCGACCGGCATTTATTGGGAAGACGTTGCTCAGCATCTGGCAACCGCTGGTTTCACCGTGAGCGTCGTCAATCCAGCACAAATTAAGGCCTATGGCGGTTCACGGCTCACCCGCAGCAAAACCGATACGGTCGATGCTAAACTCATCGCCGATTTCTGCGCCGAGCGCCATCCCCCTATCTGGCAACCCCGTAGCGAAGCGGAAATCACGCTACGTGCATTGGTGTTGCGCCTGGACGCCTTACAAACCATGCGCACCCAGGAAAGCAACCGCTTGCTGGTGGCGCGCGAAGCGGTACGTGAGGACATTCAACAGCATCTGAATTGGCTGGATACTGCGATCCAACAATTGATCGACGCCATCAACGATCACATTGATCGCCATCCCGATCTCAAGCAACAGCGCGAACTGCTCGATAGCATTCCCGGCATTGGCGAGCGCACCAGCGCCATCATCCTCGCGTTCTACGCCGATACCTCGCGCTTCGCCAATAGTCGGCAGGCCGCCGCTTTTGCCGGACTCGATCCCCGGCAATACGAATCGGGCAGCAGCCTCAAGGGCAAGCCCAGGCTCTCCAAAATAGGCCATGCCTTCCTGCGCAAAGCACTCTATATGCCGGCCATGGTGACGCTTTATAAAACAGCCTGGGGTAAACAATTCCGTGGACGATTAGCCGGTGCTGGTAAACCCAATAAGCTGATTATCGGTGCCATGATGCGTAAATTGATTCATGTGGCATTCGGTGTCTTGAAATCCGCGAAACCCTTCGACTCGGCTATTCATTTGGCTTGACTTGGATAACAGTATCTACACCATAAAACGCAATCAATCGGACGTCAATACGATATTTGCGCGGCGTTGACGTGATTAACCTGCCAATTGAGCGAGCCTATAGCCCATACTTCCGCCGTTTTCGCCAAAAAGTCGCCCGGCTCATCCCCGCAAATTGAGCGGCCTGTTCCAGATTGTCCGGGTTATTTGCCAAGGCTTCGCGGATCAATTCCGCTTCGTTTTGACTTTTTGGACGCGGGGCAGAGTTTTGGTCAAGCGTTGCTGCCGGTCTAAGCGGCTCACGAAACTCGGGTGGCAAATCGTCTATGCCGAGTTCGCTGCCGCGGCCTACCGCATAGGCGTATTCGACGACATTATTCAGTTCCCGGACATTACCCGGCCAGCGGTAATCCAGCAACAGGCGCATCGCTTCCGGCGCGATGCGGTCGATATGGCGATGGCCTTGGGTGTTATGCCGGTCTATCAGGTGTTGCAGCAACAGGCTGATGTCCTGGCGACGTTCGCGCAGCGGTGGCAGAAAAATCGGCACCACTCGTAAGCGATACATCAAATCTTCTCGAAACCGCCCGGCCTTGACCTCTTCGCGCAACGATCTATGCGTGGCGGCAATAATCCGCACATCCACGCTGACCGCGCTATCGCCGCCCACCGGCGTAAAGTTACGCTCCTGTATCACCCGCAGCAACTTGGCTTGCAGCTCTAGTGGCAACTCCGCTATTTCGTCCAAAAATAAAGTACCGCCGTTGGCACGTTGAAACAAGCCGGCATGATTACGCACCGCGCCGGTAAATGCGCCTTTGACGTGGCCGAACAATTCGCTTTCCAACAGGCTGGGGGTCAAGGCCGCGCAGTTGATCGCCAAAAACGGCTGATAGTGCCTAGGGCTTTCCAGGTGCAAGGCATGCGCCACCATCTCTTTACCGGTGCCGGATTCGCCGCGGATTAACACGGTGGCTTCAGTTTCGGCGACGTTGCGGATGATTTTGATGGCTTCTTTCATGGCCGGGTCGCGCGACAGAATGCCGTGAAAGCTGTCGCTGTCGTCCGGCTTTTGTTCCGGGGCTATGTCGCTTTGTGGTTGCAGAAATTCAATCGCCCCGGCGAAGCCGCCGTTGTTGTCGTAGAAGGCGCGCGCGGTTCGATAGCAATTCAGCGTCCGGCCATCCGGGCGATGTATCCGCACCGCTTGCGACTTGACGATGCCGAGTTCGGCCAGATTGCAGGGGTCGTTGCCGCTGTCGCAATTCAGCGCGGTTTTGCAGGGTTTGCCTATGGTCTCGGCTGCGTTCAGGCCAAACAATTGTTCGGCGCCTTTGCTCCACAGCAAGATGTCGCTGTTGCTGTCTACGATAAAGGCCGCGCCGCTTTCGAATAAATCGGTCAACACTTCTACGACTTGATCGGCGCCGATTTGGCCGAGCCAGCGTTTGAATAGCGGTGAGGAAGATGCCATGCGTTCAAGCTCGTTTTGTTTCAGTGATGTTTCAAGTGTATCAGCATCGTTTCAATATTTCATATTGAAACGCCAGGCTTGGCCGGTGCCAGGCCGCTTCATCAAACCTAGTGACTTAATTTTTTAAGGCAAGAAAACTAAAATAATCAGTTAAAACAAAGGTATATATCTATTTAGCCCATACTGGATAGCGCTGGATTTGTGGGCCGTGCGGATATTAATACTGCCGGTAAACTGGCACGAGTATTGATATACAGCACTTATATTCTTTTTACTTTGCGCTTAATGAGGCGGGTCATGATTTTCAGACAACTCTTCGAAACAGAAACCTCCACCTACAGTTATTTGTTGGGATGCGAACGCAGCCGTCGCGCCTGTCTGATCGATCCGGTGGCGTCGGAGCTGCCGATTTATATCGATTTGCTGCAAAGCCTGAACCTCAAGCTGATTTACACATTCGAAACCCATGTGCACGCCGACCACATTACCGGCGCTGGATTGTTGCGGGAAAAGCTTGGCAGCAAGAGTGTGGTACATCGGGATGCTGGCGCGCTCTGTGCGGATTTGCTGGTCACCGACGGGGTGTTATTGCAAGTGGGCGATCTGGATATTCAGGTGCGGCATACCCCCGGCCATACCAGCGGTTGCGTCAGTTATGTGATGGCTGATCGGGTGTTTACCGGCGATGCCTTGTTGATCGGCGGTAGCGGGCGCACTGATTTCCAGCAAGGCGATGCCGGCCAGCTGTATGACAGCATCACCGGCAAGTTATTCACATTACCGCCTGATACGCTGGTGTATCCGGGGCATGATTACCAGGGTAATACCGTGTCTACCATCAAACAGGAAATGGCAAAAAACACCCGTTTGGGCCAGGGGCGCACTCGCGCCGAGTTTATCGGCATCATGAGCGAATTGAAGCTGGCGTATCCCAAGTTCATCGATCAGGCGCTGCCGGCCAATCAGTCCTGTGGGACGCCTGCCGAATAGGCGGAGTTAGCCGATGATCCTGACGCTAATCTTGGCAATCTGTATCGGCCTGCTGTTGGGCTTGTTGGGCGGCGGCGGTTCGATTTTGACGGTGCCGATGCTGGTTTACGTGCTGCATGTACCGCCCAAGACCGCGATCGTCACCTCATTTGTGGTGGTGGGTGTCTCCAGCCTGATGGCGTTGATCCCGCATGCTCGGCGCGGCCATGTCTGCTGGAAAAGTGCGCTGGTATTCGGTTTGGCCGGCATGCTCGGCGCATTTGGCGGTGGCCGCTTGGCCGGCCATTTTTCCGGGGAATGGCTCATGGTGTTTTTTGGCGCGATTACATTGTTGACGGGTCTGGCGATGATTTTCAAGAAAGCGCCAAGCCAGCCGGCTGTTGAGCAGGCGCTACCGATGTGTCCTTTACAAACACCGGTATTGCGATTGTTGTTCGACGGGGTTTTGGTCGGCGGGCTGACCGGCTTGGTTGGGGTCGGTGGCGGATTTTTGATCGTGCCGGCATTGACCTTGCTGGTGGGTTTGCCGATGCCGGCGGCTATCGGTACGTCGTTACTGGTTATTGTCATGAACGCCAGCGCCGGCTTGAGCGGCTACGCGAATCACGCCCAACTGGATATTCCCTTGATGGCGCTGGTGACGGCGGGTGCGGTAATGGGCAGTTTTCTGGGTGGCTGGTTATCCAACTTCATCAGCGCGACGGCGTTACGCCGCGGGTTTGGTTGGTTCGTGATACTGGTGGCGGTTTATGTATTGTTTAACGCGCTGAGCTGGCAACTATTGGCATCGTTAGAGCTGTGGCAGGATGACGAACGTGCCTGGCGACGAGGCTTGGCAGGATTGGCCGCCTTGTTTGCGCTCGGTTTGATAGGCAACCGCATTCATAGCCATACGCCGCGCAGAGAAGCGTTGCCAATGTCGCCCCGCCATCACCTTTGAATTAGGCTAGACTAATATTGACGGTTGTGCTACGCCGTTGATTCCGCCATCCGGTGCCAACCGCCTGGCGTATAACTATAAAAAATCGTTTGAGGAGGGTATATGTCTTATTCAATCAATACGTCACGTCGGCGCTTTTTTGCACAAAGTGGAGCGGGATTAATGGCGTGGGCTGCGGCGCCCGCATGGCTGAGAGCGATGGAAAACATGGCCGAGATGCCGACGATGCCGCCGCGCAAAGCCTCGGCCAATTTTCACCCGGACGTGGAATTGGACTTGATCTGCAAACCAAACGCGGTGGCTATTTTGCCCGGCCAGCCCACGCGCGTGCAGCAGTATTTTGCGAAATTGGTGAAGGGACCGGCGCAGACTTTAACGGAAATTCCCGGCTCTTATTTGGGGCCGATACTGCGCTTCGAAAAGGGCCAAAAGATCAGAATCAATCTGCATAATCAGCTTAACGAACCGAGCATTACCCACTGGCATGGTTTGCATGTGCCAGCCGAAGTGGATGGGCATCCGCTGTACACGATAGACAGCGGTCAAGTGTTTGTATACGAATTTGAAATGCTCAACCGCGCCAGCATGAATATTTACCATCCGCATCCGCACAACACCACAGCCAAGCAGGTATATCACGGTTTGGCGGGCGCGATTTTGGTTAACGACGAGGAAGAACGGCGCCTGGAATTACCGGGCGGTGAATACGAAGTGCCAATCGTGATTCAAGACCGCAAGTTCGACGCGAATAATCAACTGCAATACGTGCACGCCATGCACGACAGAATGATGGGTTTTTACGGCGACCGGATTTTAGTGAACGGTCTGGCCAATTTTCAGCTCGACGTGGCCAGTCGAGCTTATCGTTTCCGCGTCCTCAACGGCTCAACGGCGCGCATCTACAAACTGGCTTGGGACGACAAGTCGCCCATTACCGTCATCGGTACCGATGGCGGCTTGCTGGAAGCACCGGTCAATAAATCTTACGTGATGCTGGCCCCCGGCGAGCGTTTGGATATTTGGGCGGATTTCAGCGGGCGTAAAGTCGGCTCTCAGCTTGTGTTGCGCAGCCGTTCTTTTTCCGGCGTATTGCCGGGCATGGCCGAACGGATGATGGGCGGTAGTCAAGGCGATCATGGTCGTATGGGTGGCGGCATGGGCATGCATGCCAGCGCCATACCGGTGGGTAGCGACTATCCGATTTTTACGGTGAAAGTCACCCGGCAGCAAACTGATAGTCCGAAGTTACCCAACAGCTTGGCGAAAATTAACCATTACAGCTTAAACGACACAGTCAATCCCGGTAAACCGGTGCCCATCGCTATTTCGGAAGGGCCAATGCGTATGGTTTTAAATGGTCGGCCTTATGCCTATAACGACATTTTGCCGAGCGAGCGCATTCCCGCGAACACTGTGCAATTGCTAGAGATTTTTCATGCACATGGTGGCGGCGGACACGGCGACAAAGCCGGTGGCGAGCACGGCAGTGCAGAGAAGGCCGATGCCGGTTCCCACAAAATGGGCGGTATGGGCATGATGGGCGGCATGCGGCATGGTGATAACAACCAGGGTGAAGGTGAACATAGGCGCATGGGTATGATGGGCATGCGCCACGGCGGCGAGAACGCAGAAGCCGGCGGTCATCAGATGGGCGGCATGGGTGGTATGGGAGGCGGTATGGGTACGATGATGTCGATGGCCCATCCGATTCATTTGCACGGCCAATATTTTCAAATCCTGAGCCGAACCATCGCCAATAACGAAAGCGCTGATTACGCCACGGTTAAAGAGGGTTTTATCGAAGGCGGCTGGAAAGACACGGTGTTGGTGATGCCGGGCGAGCGGGTCAAAATTATCAAGCCCTTCCAGGATTTCAAAGGTTTATTCATGTACCACTGCCATAACCTGGAACATGAAGATATGGGCATGATGCGCGATTTCCTGGTGGTCTAACCGGAAAGCGCCAATTGTCAGGGAGCGGGATATGACGACGATCAACAGGCATTTGACGATCCAGGGCATGCACTGCCCTGGCTGCGAAGACACCATTCGCCTAGCGTTGGCCGATTTACCGGGTGTGACAACGCTGGATGTCAGCTATGCGCGAGCGACGGTGGATGTGCAATTCGAGGACAAGCTTGCCGACGAAGCGGGGATATACCAGGCCATTTGTGCCAAGGGTTATGGAGTGGCACTGACGCCGCGGCCTGCCGGCGGTAAGCTGAAAGGTCTGTTGATTTTTCTGTTGTTATTGTTGGCGGTCGGCGGCGTGACGTTCTGGGGTAAGAGTCTGATGCCCGGCGTGATGCAACAAATATCACCGCACATGGACCAAGCGGTATTGTTGGGCATCGGTTTTCTCACCGGTTTTCATTGTATCGGCATGTGCGGCGGTTTTGTGGTGGGTTACACCGATCCCCGTCAAGCCAAGTCCCGCCAGCTGCTGGCGCATTTACGTTACGCAGTCGGCAAAACCTTGTCCTACAGCGTACTCGGCGCCGGATTTGGCTTGTTGGGCGCCACCATTGCGATTACCCCGCCGATGCGCGGCGGACTGGCGTTGGCGGCGAGCGTGTTTTTGTTGCTGTACGGTCTGAAGATGCTCAACGTCTTTGCGGTCTTGCGCTGCTTTACCTTGCGCATGCCTAAGGCCGTCAATCGCCAGCTTGCAGATGAATTGCGTAAACCGCGCAGTGCTTTGCGTACCGGCTTGTTGACCGGTTTTTTGTTGGGTTGTGGACCGTTACAAGCCATGTATGTGATGGCCGCCGGCAGCGGCGACCCGCTACAGGGCGCGTCGATGCTGTTCTGGTTTGGTCTCGGTACGTTAGTGCCATTGCTCGGATTTGGGTTCTTCGCCAGCTTGTTGTCGCAGGTTTTCATGCGCCAGCTGGTAAAGGTTTCCGCAATATTGGTGATCGCGATGGGCGTGATGATGGCGCAGCGCGGTTTAAAAATTATCCAGGCAGGCCAGATGCCCACAGCGATGCCTGCGCATACTCAGCCCGTTCAGTGAGGTAAAGTGTTGGATATTCAGCGTTTCAGACAATTGAACGAGCAGGCCAAATTGCTGGCGGACGAAATAGGCAATTTGCTGATCGAAATATTTCATTATTTGGCCTTGTTTGTCATTGGTGCCAGTATTGTCTGGTCGGCGGTGGTGGCTTACGGCGGCATGATGCTGCAAGGTCACGCCACCATTGGTGACATTTTGCTGTTGTTTATCTATTTAGAGCTGGGTGCGATGGTCGGCATCTATTTCAAAACCAACCTAATGCCGGTGCGTTGTCTGATTTACATTGCCATCACCGCGCTGGCTAGATTGTTGATCGCGGATATTCAAGCCCATCATCAGGCCGATATGGGCATTTTGCTGGTGTCCGGCGGCATTTTATTGTTGGCTTTGTCGACCGTGATTATTCGCAAGCCAAGTGACGATACCTGAACCGGCAGTTACAGATAAAGGAAGACTAAAATGAACAAATCATTACTGATTGCGGCGTTGGTGCTAACGGCTCCTATTGTCCAGGCTATTCCACCTGTCGATCAATCGCGCTTAGACGCAGTGCAAGAGCGCGGCAGCCATATCATGCCGTTTGCGCTGGAAAAAACCCTGCATATTTTCAATAAGACTGATACTGGTGGTATTCAACAAGTGATCGCCAAGGATGCTGCTGACAGCCAACAAATTGGCTTAGTGCGCAGTCATCTGTCGCAACTGGCTACACATTTTGCGGCTGGCGATTTTTCAGGGCCGCGGCGCATTCATGGGGATGACATGCCGGGGCTAAACGCCTTGGCGTCGGCAGCCGGGAAAGTCAGTTTTGCTTATCGGGAATTGCCGAACGGTGCCGAGATCGAGTATCGGAGTGAAGATAAGCAGCTGATTGAGGCAGTGCACAGCTACTTCGATGCCCAACTCAGCGACCACGCCCGCCATGCTGTGCCCGGCGGACATGCTATGCATCATGGTGGTCATCAGCCATAGTTACTTTTCAGCGGCTCCGGCTTGGGGATGTGATTTTTCCAACCACTCTCGATTAGGATGCCAGTGGCTGATCCAGGCGGGCAAATCTGCAGCAGGCATCGGCCGCGCAATGCCGTAGCCCTGGGCGTTATCGCAGCCCAGTTTTAGCAATAGCAAGCCATGTTCATCGGTTTCGACGCCTTCGGCTATTACTTGCCGATGAAAGGCGGCGGTGAGATTGATAATGCCGGCGACGATGGCCAGATCTTCCGGGTCGCCGAGAATGTCGCGAATAAAGGATTGGTCGATTTTTAAGGTGTCGGCAGGTAAGGCTTTCAGGTAAGTTAGCGACGAATAGCCGGTACCGAAATCGTCCAATGCAAAGCCGACGCCCAGTTTTTGGCATTCCTTCATTACGGCGGTGACGCGGCCAATGTCTTCCAGTGCGGCTGTTTCCAAGATCTCCAGTTCCAGACAGTGGGGGCGCAGTTGCGGGTGCGCGGCGAAGCCGGTTTTCAAGGTGTCGACGAAATCCTGGTGCAGTAAGTGGCGGGGGGCGATATTGATGCTGATGGCAATGTTCAAGCCCATGTCTTGCCACGTTTGCAGGTGGTCCAGGGCGCGGGCCAATACCCAATTGCCCAGGGCGATGACCAGTTCGGTGCCTTCTATGTCGGGTAAAAACGCCGCAGGCGACAATAAGCCGCGCTCGGGATGCCGCCAGCGAATCAATGCCTCCGCACCCAGCACTTTACCCAGGCGCATATTGACCTTGGGTTGGAAATACAATTCGAACTGGTTATTGAGCAGCGCCGATTCGATTTGCGTTAAGGTCTCGCCGCGGACCAGCGCTATTCTGTCCAGTTCCTGATCAAACAGGTGGTAGCGATTTTTGCCGCGCTGTTTGGCGACATACATGGCTTGGTCGGCATGCCGCAGCAGCGTGTCCGCGCTTGCCAGGTCATCAGGGTATAGGGTAAGGCCTACGCTGGCCGATACGCAGACCTGGTTATCATCTATGCTCAACGGTTCCGCGACTTTGCAGAGCATGCGCTCCAATACCGCCTCGCATTCGCGGGTGTCGTTAAAGTCCAGCAAGAGCAGCACAAACTCGTCTCCGCCGATGCGGGCGACGGTATCGCCGGCTCTGAGGCAGTCGCGGATGCGTAGGGAAATTTCTATCAGTAACTGATCCCCCGCTTCGTGGCCGAATTGGTCGTTGACCGGCTTAAAACCGTCGAGATCCAGATAGCATACCGCCATATGGTTGCCGGCGCGGTGTGTGTGGGCCAGCGCTTGGGCGAGGCGGTCTGCCAGTAATACGCGGTTGGGGATGCCGGTCAGCGGATCAAAATGGGCGATGCGTTCCAGATCGTATTCATGGTTCTTCAGCGGGGTAATGTCGGCCGACAAACCGATGTAATGATGAATTTTGCCGTCGTCGTCCCGCACTACCGAAATCGAGGTCAGCGCAGCAAAAACCTCGCCTTTTTTATTGCGGTTCCAGAGTTCGCCACTCCAATGATCGTGTGCGTTTAGCGATTGCCATATGGCTTTGTAAAATTCCGCGGATTGCCGGCCGGATTTGAGAATACTGGGATTTTTACCCAGCACTTCCTCGCGCGCGTAGCCGGTAATTCGACTAAAAGCCGCATTGACATCAATAATGCGGTTCTCGCTGTCGGTAATGACGACGCTGTCGTGAGTGTGGGCAAATACACTGGCCGCCAGGCGTTGCCCAGCCTCGCGGCGTTGCAGCTCTTGACGAAATTGTTCGCGTTGCAACAGATTGCGAATCCGCAAGCGGGCGATTTCGATGCTGATGGGTTTGGTCAAATAGTCCGCGGCGCCCAAAGAAAAGCCCAGGGCCTCGGCTTGAATTTCGTTCAAAGCGGTCACGAACACAATCGGAATGTCTTTTAACAGCGGACTGGCCTTGATCCGCCGACAGGTTTCGTAGCCGTCCATATCCGGCATCATGATGTCGAGCAGAATCAGATCAGGCGGCTCATCCAGCGCCAGTTCCAAGCCTTTAGCGCCGGAGGTGGCGATTTGAATTTGGTAATCGTCCTGCAATGCCAAACCCAACAAGGCCAGGTTGGCGGGGGTGTCGTCGATGGCGAGAATTTTCAATTGTTTGCTGTTCATTCGGTTTCTACTCCATTCCAACCCAAGGCTGAATAAAGCTGCCGCAACAGCTGGCGTGCCTGGTCGAATTTCATTTCGTTAACCGACTGAGCTATTTCGGAAAACCGTGGTTCTAGCGCACTAGCGCGCAGTAAATTTTGCAATGCTTTAACGTGATTAATGGCATGGAACATGTTTTTGGCTAATAAGTTATCGAGTTCGTCCATTAGCGGCCGTAATTCTTGGTTGTGGTGCAGCAAGGCGATGTCTTCCGCACTGATTGCCGGGTCGGCTGCCGCAAAGAAGGGTTGTTCCGGATGGGCTGGCGCATCTTGATAATGTTCGGCATTGACTGCTGCGGAATACAGCTCCGCGCACGGGACGGGTAAGCGCTGTTGAGTGGAATTGTGGTTATGCAGTTGACAGTCAACCAGGTCGCAGCGAATTCTGAACCAGAACCGGGCGCCCCTGCCCGGACTACTCTCCACGCCGGCTTCGCCCTGCATCAGCCCGGCAAAGCGTTGCACGATGGATAAGCCCAGACCGGTGCCGGCGTAACGCCGCGTCGAAGTGGCGTCGATTTGGGTAAAGGGTTTGAAAAGTAGGCTCTGTTGGTCGGCGGCAATGCCGATGCCTTGATCGGACACGGAAAATTCCAGTTGTGCTTGCGAGCCTTGCCGCCGCAACTCGGTTGCCTGGATTTGGATTACGCCATGATGGGTAAATTTGATGGCATTGCTGACCAGATTTGACAGCATTTGCCTGACTCTGATTTGATCCAGTAGATAGCATTGCTCGCTGGGGCCGAGCCAGACGGTTTCGATTTGCAGGTTTTTCTGATGTGCGCTTTCCCCGAACAGCGACTGGACTTCGGTGATGATTTGCCGAGGCTGCGCGGCAGAGTAAACCAGCTCCAGCCTATTCGCCTCGATTTTAGACAAATCCAACACATCGTTTAACAGGGTTAATAGAGTCTGTCCGGATGCGAGGATAGTGCGGGCGCATTCTTGATGCTTGCTTGGGTCGCAGTCAGGTAGACTCAGCAGTTGCGCCATTCCCAAGATACCGTTCAACGGGGTGCGGATTTCGTGCGACATGGTGGCCAGGAAATTACTTTTGGCCTGGTTCGCGCTTTCCGCGATGCGGGTTTTGATTTCATTGCTCAATATCAGCGCCATGTGCGAGAAAAACGGCGATAGATAATCGCGCATTTGCGCGGAGCCCAACATATCGGTCATTTTGATGGCACCGATTAATTCTTTGCCCACCTGCAAGGGCATGACCCAGGTGCAGGCAATAGCCGGCGTCATGCCGCGCAGTAGCGTGTGCTCAGAATCCGTGGCTTGTTCGACAAAGCGGCGCTGCTGAAAAACTTCGTTGATTAAGGGATCGTCGATATGATCAATAATTTGGCGTTCGCCGGCTAAATTGGCGTAATGGATTGCCCCCGCGTCCAGATAATAAATTTCGACATTACTGCCGCCCAAACTGCCGCACAAAGCAGTCATTAAGCTCTCTAACAATCCTTCGACGCCGGCGATGGGGTTTAACAACTCCAGCATGTGCAGGATCAGATACAGATTGGCTTTTTCTTCCGAAAGTTTGCGGACGCGGGTTTCCAATTGCTTGACCCGTTCCTGCAACTCTTGATGGGAAGGTGCTTGGGTCATTGTTCCGCAGCAAGCCGGCGTTGAATGGCATCCGCCAAAACGGTTTCCAAATGCTCCAGACCGACATCCATCCATGCCAGCGGCAAATCCACGAAGCGCGCAGCGGTTTCGGCGGCGGCGCTGAAATCGCCGTTACACGGGGTACGCAGCGCCAGAATATATTTATGGCTACTGTGAAATATCTCCCTGATCACCGTCATATTGGCGCCGAAGCAGGCGGTGATCATGGGTTCCCAGGTCAAGGCCCAGTCTTCCAGTAAAAAATACGCGCCTTTTTCCAGTTCCTGCATGAATAACTCGTAGCCGAGCAGCATGACGATACAGTTTTGGCCGTGGGTGCGGCAGGTGTGGTGGCCCTCCAGATATTTTTCCATCAACGGGTGGCAGCCGCCGTAAAACACCACGGTTTTTTCGCCGAGTTTCTCGCGTTCTTCCAGCGCCTGATTCAGCTCGGTCGACAAACGATTCAGGTAATTGTGCAAGGCCGAATCCAGATAATGGGTATGCACGTTCCAGTGATTTTTCGCGATTAGTCCGTCCACTTCCTTACGCAAAATGCCGCAGCCCACCATGGTCAGCGGAGTTTGATTTTCCGGATGTATCGCGAAGGTTTTCATGGCAGTCTCCCGTATTCGAATGCTGCATCGACCATAGTCCGAATGTTGGCCTCGGGCACGGCCATTGGCATGACGCCGTTACCGAACAAAAAATGGCCGCCGGTTTTGCCGATTTCGACAATACGCTGCACTTCGGCGCGGGTTTGCTCGGCGCTCCAGTGAATCATTTTAATATCGTCGATCACCCCACAGGTCAGGCCGCGATTACCGATCAGGCGTTTGGCTTCGGCTAAGTCGGCAAGTGGGCTAATGTAGTGAGTTTTGATGTGAAGTTCATCGAAAACCAAATCGATCACATCGTTAAAACCTGCCATGCCGCAGTAATAAACGATGTCCTCATTTCCGCCCGGCAGCAAGTCCCGCCGCATCCAGGGCATCACCTTTTGCTCAATTTGCTTACGGCTGACGAAATACGGCGAGCCAAACGGCGTGGAGTAAATCAACACATTGGCGCCCAAGGCCCGTAAGGCGGCGATTTCTTGCCGGCAGAAATCCGAGCATTTGCGCAGCAGTTCGTCGCGGACATCAAAAGGGCCGAGCAGGAATAACTCCATCCATTTATCCATACCCATCAAGATGGCCGGCAAGGTGGTCGAGGCCGTGACGTAGGCGCAAATCGGATGCGTGCCGCCGACTTCGCTGTGCAAAATCTTTAGACAGTCGGCAACCGATTGCCAGGCCGGATGCTGTGTAATGTCGGTGGGAATGTCGAGTTTGGCAATGTCGTCCAGGTTTTTGATGACGAAGTCCGCGACATTTGGAACGCCGTCGTCGGCAAACAGGATTTCCCGGCAACCCAGCAACTCCGCTTCCTTGCCAACATAATGCAGGCTCCAGATGTTGTCGTAGCCGTAGCGCCGCAACAGGCGTAATTGGCCGTCGGCCACATATTCGCCCCTGCTGAAGTATTGCTTGGCGGGCATACCCAATTCTCGGGCGCCATGATCGGACATATTGCAAAAAACCGGAATGCGCGGCGCGGGGTTGCCGGTCGCCGTCGCGGTGAGGATTTCCAAAGGTGTCATGGCTTGACCTCGCGAATCAGATCGACGATGACTTTGGCGGCGGTGACGCCATCCGGCGCCCAGGCATCCGCGCCGACCTTGGTGTACAACTCCGGATCGAAACGGTAGGGAGCGCCGCCTACCGCCAGTTTGATTTGTTGTTCCAGACCACGTTCTTGTAACAAACTGCGCACACCCAGGCTGCCTTTTTCGCTGGTGGCGGTGTGGACCATCATCGCGGATACCGCGATGACTTGGGCGTTCTCGGCTACCGCGGTATCGACGAATTTTTCGGCAGTGACGTTGGTGCCCAGATCGACCACATCCACCATCAGCGATTTCAAGCAGCCGCTAACGATCCGTTTGCCCAAGGAATGCAAGTCGCCGTAGGCGGCACCGATGACGACCCGGCCTATCATTTCCGGCGGTTTACTGAATTTTTCCAGCATTTTTTCGGTGACGTCGGCCGCAATTTGCGCGGTCATGAAATGCTGGGCCAGATTGGCATCCGGATCTTTTTCGATTAAGGTCATCATCAACTCGATGGCCGGGATAACTAATTTGAAGACGATATCCTCGGGGCTGAATCCGTCGTTTAAGGCGTGATTGACGACCTCCAGGGCGGCCGGCTTATCGGTTTCGAATACCGCCTGGTTATAGGATTGAATATAAGCGTCGAGCATTATTCGAATTCCTCGATGGACATGGGCTGCAAGCGTAAATTGTCGATAAAGCGGTTTTCATATTCGAAAACCCCGCCAAGATTGACCACGCGCGCCCGTTGCACAATATTGTTTAACAGACTTGGCCCGGCCGGATTCAACAGCAGTTGTTCGCAGCCGGCCAGACTGGCATTGGCCAGCAGGCTGACCCGTTCGGGGGGTATAGGAGGCAGTAAGCCAACCCGAAACCCGCTGTTTAGGTCCAAATGTTGACCAAAACTTCCGCAAATCCACAGACGATTCAAATCGCTTATTGCCAAGCCTGCGTACGACATCAATTGTGACATGGCAGCGGCTGTCGAAGCCTTGGCACGCTGGAAAATATCGATGTCGCTCGCAAAAATGGCACTTTTGGGAATGTCGGCTTGCAATAAAAAGCCTTGTTCGGACTGCGGTTCGGCGAAGCGTCCGGACGGTTTTAGATGCTTTTGGTCCAGTAGCAAGGCAATGGCATCAATGAAGCCGCTGGCGCAGTAGCCGCGCGCCTGGACATCTCCTATCGTCCGTAAGCCGCTTGCCGACACTTTGCAAATCGCACCGGCTTCTGCGGTTAAACCGTTGCGCATACCTACACCTTCGAAAGCGGGGCCGCCCGGCACGGAACTGACCCACAGGTTGCTGCCGTCCCACACGGCGATTTCGGTATTAGTGCCGAAGTCGGCCAACAGCATCGGTTGCGATTGTTCAGTAATCCCGGTTGCGAGCAGGTCGGCCAGTAAATCTGAGCCGATAAAACCAGCCAGCGGTTGGGCGATGTCGATGTCGGCATGCGGTGTGCGCCATATCTGCCGCCAGGCATCGGCATCGGCGGGCAGACAGGCGATAGGGCTTTGCCAGTTCTCGGGCTGGTAGAGGCAGTCGCCGCTATTGCCGCAAATCAGCGTCAACATCGCGGTATTGCCCACTATTAATACTTTGCCCAGTTCCGCCAGTATCGGCGTTATTTCGCCCATATCGCGGCTGAGAATATCGCGTATGCCGTCGATGATGGCCGCGCGCGCTTCCCGGCCTATGCGCCGGCAATCTTGATCGTCCAGGCGCTCGGCATCCAGCCGGGTCAGAATGTCCGCGCCATGCGCGACTTGTGGATTGATGCTGTAGCGGGTGCCGATGCGTCGGCCGGATTGCCGATTCCACAATGACAGGCGGATGTGTGTCGTCCCCAGATCGACCGCCACGCCGTAGACATACTCGGAAACGGTAGGATTAGCGTGGGCTTGATAAAGCGGGGTGGGGTCCAGACTTTTCCAGGCGGAATGCGGCGCCGGATTGTCCAGATAAAGCGTGCAGTCGCTGCGTGCCCGCAACTGGCAGGCTAAACGTATGCCGCCAGCCAAATCTTCAGGAAGCAGCTTTTGCCGTTCCGCCAGCGTCGGTGGGTTAAATTCGCCGTCGACGGTTTGAATCAGACACGCGCCACAGGTGCCCAAACCGCCGCAGGCAGCGCGTACGCGCAAATCGGTGGTGTCGAGGACTTGGCGTACCGACAGATCGGATTTGAGCAGTATGCGTAACGTCTGATCGTTACTGCCGACCGTTGCCAGCATATCGCCAGCTGGGTGTGCCGGCAGTCCGGTATCGGGAGGGATGATGGTCATAGGCGATGGAAACCTGTAGGAGTAGTAGCAATTGCGCTTTCGCTTTCGCTTTCGTTGAGGCCTGGCATGATGGGGTTTGATCTATTCGGCATGGGCAAAACAGCCAGTGGTTTTCCCCTTTTATTTTAGTGTGTATTGGTGGTTTCGCTGATCCAATCTTGTGGCGTAAGCGATTTGTCTTTATCAGATCGGCTTTTACGGCATAAACTCCGTGATATGCGGTTATAAGCAGTGCCAAAAGGCACTTTAGGCTATCGGCACACTGTTCATGCTGGAATGTCATCAACAATCGGGTAAACTTTGCCGATGCGCCAAAAAGCGGGTTCGTGACCGGAATCGGCTTGCCTGAGACGCTTGCAGTCAATCCAGATCATGGTTCACCCAAGCCAACGGAATTTAGATGGAATCCGATAAACAATCGACAGAGCGCCAAGCCACCATTTTGTTAGTCGATGACGAGTCTATCAACCTGTCGGTTTTCGGGCAGTTTCTCGCCCCGTATTACCAGATTTTGGTAGCGACCAACGGGCAGCGTGCGTTGCAATTGGCGGGTGGTGCGCCAAAGCCGGATTTGATTTTGTTGGATGTGATGATGCCCGATATGGATGGGTATGAAGTCATCGGCCAGCTAAAAGCTGATCCCAAAACCGGCGATATTCCCGTGATATTCGTGACCGCCTTGACTTCTGATCTGGAGGAAGAGCGGGGTTTGTCACTGGGTGCGGTGGATTATCTTTACAAGCCGTGTCATTTGTCGATTCTATTGGCCAGAATCAAAACCCAGCTGGAACTGAAGCATGCCCGGGATTGGCTAAAAAACCAAAATACCTATCT
Organism: Methylomonas sp. TEB; assembly: GCF_047777895.1. Lineage (GTDB taxonomy): Bacteria > Pseudomonadota > Gammaproteobacteria > Methylococcales > Methylomonadaceae > Methylomonas. The sequence continues at coordinate 4,520,244 of NZ_CP180476.1, read as the reverse complement.
GGAAGCCGAAGTGCAACGCCGGCATCAGGAGAATCAGTCTGTACATTTGCAACTATTGCAATCGGAAAAATTGGCGGCGATAGGGCAACTGGCGGCCGGCATTGCCCACGAAATCAATAATCCGATTGGTTTCGTCAATTCCAATTTGAATACGCTTAACGGCTATTTGCGCGACGTTTTTTGCGTGATGGATGCTTACAACGCCGCTTTAGCCGAAAAAAACTTTTCGGAGGAGGCGCTGCAAAATTTGCGCACGCTGAAACAAACCAAGCAGCTTGACTATTTGCGCGGCGATATTCCGGAATTGATTGCTGAGTCCATGGAAGGTTTGTCGCGGGTGCGTGACATTATTCAGGATTTGAAGGATTTTGCGCATGCCGATAAAAACGATTGGGAATTGGCCGATTTGCATAAAGGGTTGGATTCCACGCTGAATATTATCAACAACGAGCTGAAGTACCATTGCACTGTACACAAGCAATACGGCGAGATGCCCGAAATTTATTGCCTGCCTTCGCAATTGAATCAGGTGTTTATGAATTTACTGATTAACGCCGCGCACGCAATTGATACCAAAGGCGATATTCATATTAGTACCGGTTGCACGGAGCCGAATGTCTGGGTGGAAATCCGCGATAACGGCAAAGGTATTGCCCCGGAGAACCTGCCGCGTTTGTTTGAACCGTTCTTCACCACCAAGCCGGTCGGCAAGGGCACCGGGCTAGGCTTGTCGGTTTCGCAGAATTTCGTCCGTAAGCATGGCGGTAAAATCGAAGTAAGCAGCCAGCTTGGGCAGGGTAGCCGGTTTCGAGTCTGGCTGCCGATTCGGCCGCCGGAATCGGCGTCTACCGAATAGTCCGGTGCGTCTGGCGGTTTTTGAATACCAAACTTGCAGAAGGGGTTTTACCTGCCAGACTATGTCATCAATAGACCACTGTTAGTGCAAAATCATGAACCAGGCAGATATTAAAATACTCATCGTCGACGACGAGCCGAACGTGCTGAAAGCGCTGACGCGGTTGCTGAAACAGTACGAACCCGTTACCGCAACCAGCGGCGAGGAAGCGCTGCTGTTAGCTGAGGAACATAGCTTTGATTTGGTGATTTCCGATTACCGAATGCCGGGTATTAACGGTATCGATTTTTTGATTTTATTCAAGCGCATGCAGCCGGATGCTGTGCGCATTGTGTTGACCGGCTTTGCCGATCTGGAAGGCGCCCAGCACGCCATCAATGAGGCGGAAGTGTTTCGCTTTATCAACAAGCCATGGAGCAATCTGGAAATTGTCAATGTGGTCGAGAACGGTCTGGCGCACAAACGGATGTTGTTGGAAAACCGGGCCTTGGCCGATCAGGTGCGGGCGCAGCAAATACTCCTGAATGAAAAAGAAGCGATTATTAAAGCGCTGGAAGCTGAGGAGCCGGGTATCACCCAAGTGAATTGGGCGCAGGACGGCTCGATTATTCTCGACGACGAAGATTTTAAATAGACAGTATTGCCGGCTCTAATACCGTTACCACTGCGAAACCAGAGGTCTAGGCATAAACCGATCTCCCATCTATGCGGGAGCTGTTTTGTTTAGAGTGGAGTTACAGCTGTTCGGTACGCTCGTCATTACTAAAGGCATTGAAAAATTGCTTCGCGGTTCTGCCGTTTTTGGCGGCATTCTGATGGGCAAAATCCAGCGCCGATTTGTGCAAAGCCTCGCGGTTGCCGCGATAATCGACGAAATAGCTGTCGACAATATCCAGGTATGTCTGAGTATGCTGCGGGTAAAACGCCAGCCGCAAACCGAAGCGGTCGGACAGTGAGATTTTTTCCTCAATGGTGTCGGAATAATGCACCTCGTTGTCAATCAGCAGCGTATCCAGATTGTCGCGCATATGCTCCGGCAGCAAATGGCGGCGATTGGACGTGGCGTAAAACAGCACATTCTCCGGCGGCATTTCAATAGAGCCTTCCAACACGCTCTTCAGCGGCTTGTAGAGAGCGTCGCCGTTCTCGAAAGACAGATCGTCGCAATAAATAATGAAACGCTGATTGTGTTCGCGAATGTCGTCGACGATTTCCGGCAGATACAGTAAATCTTGTTTATCCACTTCGATGACTCGTAAACCTTCATGCAAATATTCGTTCAACAAGGCTTTCACCAGCGAGGATTTGCCAGTGCCGCGCGCGCCCCATAACAAGGCATTATTCGCCGGCAGTCCCGCCAGAAAACGCAGCGTGTTGTCTATCATTTGCTGCTTTTGCGGCTCTATGCCCAGCAGTTGATCCAGCCGGATCGGATCGATTTGCCGAACAGGACGCAGAAACGCCTGGCGCTGACGCCAAATTGCCGCATAGGTGTGGTTCCAATCTATCATCTGTGATCCTTGGCTGGGGCCGGTCAAAGTGCCGGTTTGTGTAAAGAAATGAATATTGTATAAATTTTAGACAATTTAACACCACTCTAAGCACAGCAACAACTTAGCGCGGCTTTTAACGGGTTGCCAACAGACTTATCCACAGATTTTGTGGGAAAGTTACAGTGGTTGTGGAAATGTGGCTACCCACTGTAGCCTGTATATGCCGCTTGTGCCGGTAACCAAGGACTGCTTGGACTTTATTTTAAGTCGCGGCTTGGGAGGCCGAGGCTCGTTTCTGGGGGATGATCGACTTATAATCGATTGTTATCATTTAAACGATAGCTATTGGCTATTTACGGGGTGGCTATGAATCTGCGGGATTTACATTATTTAATCGCCGTTGCCGACTTGCGCAGCTTTGTGCAGGCGGCAGACCGTTGCTGCATCAGCCAGCCGACCTTGAGTACCCAGATAAAAAAGTTGGAAGACGAATTGGGTATCCAGATTTTCGAGCGCACCAATAAAAAAGTGCTGCCTACCGAGCTGGGTGAGCAGATCGTGGCGTCGGCAAGGCGCATCTTGAAGGAGCAAGACAATATCAAGGAACTGGCTGCGACGGCCCAAGACCCGTTGGCCGGCAATTTGCGCTTCGGTGCTTTTCCCACCCTGGCTACCTATTTATTTCCGCCACTGGTACCGTTAATCAAAAAGGATTTGCCACGCATCCGCCTCATTTTAGTCGAGGAAAAAACCGAGCAATTGTTACAGCAACTTCGCAGCGGGCAGATGGATTGTGCTTTGCTGGCTCTGCCGATTTACGAGGATTTCCTGGAAAGCCAGGCCTTGTTCGACGACGAGTTTTTACTGGCGGTCGCAGACGGTCATCCGTTGGCGGTCAAGCCGCAAGTCGAGCCAGACGATCTAAACGGCGAACATTTGCTGTTGCTTGACGAAGGCCATTGCCTGCGTGGGCATGCCTTGCAAATCTGCCAAACAATCGGCGCCGACGAAGAACAGGATCTTCGCGCCACCAGCCTGGAAACCTTGCGGCAAATGGTTCGCGCCGGTACCGGCATCACCTTCATGCCACGTATCGCGGTGCGCGACGAACCGGGGCTACGTTATCTGCCATTCGCTGAGCCGGCGCCGAGCCGGAGCATAGGTATGGTTTGGCGCAAGACCAGTGCCAGAGGGGAGCTGATTCGGCGCTTGAGCGGCTTGGTGCAGGATGCTGCTAAGGACATTTAGGTATACACCGCTGGCGTGGCAACTATTTTATTGGCAGTTCGTGATCTGACGGCCAAATGACATTTTCCACGAAAACCTTTGATGTTCTTTTGCTCTGTATGGCAGCCTGTCGGCTGTGGACGCTCGCTAGAAGTTAATTTGTATTTAGCCGACAAAATGGCGGGCCTTGTCTCGTATGTCCGTTTAAAAGCTGAGATAAGTACTTACTGCGGGATACTGGAGTAATCCCCGCCGGGAAATTACAAATCGTCTAATATTTGCAAGGTCCTTAAGCCTTATTGCGCCTGATAACAGCCTGATGCTTGGACTATTTGAAGGCGGAGATACGAGGCTCGACAAAAATTGCGACTATTTCCACCAATGCCTTGAGCCTTGTGGCCAAGCAAGCAAGTTGCCCGTGCCGGGCTTTTACCTTGGGAGTACCCATCATGAACAAAAAACAGTTATTACCTGTTGCTATCGCATTGTTGACGTCGCAGCCGGTTCTCGCCAGCGTGTCCAGTTCATTCGATGTCGACAGCGAGAACTGGCAAATCGTCAGTTTTGCCGATTTCAGCCAGAACAATTATTCGATCATCGGCCAATACCAACCCAGTCATGTATCAGGTGGTGGCAATCCCGGCAATTATCTGGCCGCCACCGACCCTGACAGCGGCGATTTTACCTTCTCCGCTCCCTCGGCTTTCCCTCATCGTTATACACAAGTCTCCCAACGACTAAACTACCAGGAGGCATGAGGCATATAGATGATGGAGAACAGCGATGAGCAATTGGGCCGAAGAAGAAGTACAAACCGCTGATTTGGAAGATCGGCGCCTGAATAAACGATTGGCACTGTTACTGGAGCGATTAGGCGAACATCCCCAGCTCAGCATCCCGGCGGCCTGTGGCGGCTGGAAGGAGACGATGGGCGCTTACCGGTTTTTCGACAATGATAAGGCGACTTTCAAAAAGATACTGGCGCCGCATCGAGATGCCACGGTCGAACGGATGAAGAGCAGCCCGGTCGTATTGCTGGCGCAGGACACGACGGAGTACGACGAAAACATTTGTTTGGGGCCAAAAGGTCTCGGTACTTTGAAAGAGATAGCGAAACATGCGCGCCGACTACATCCGACCATCGCCTTTACGCCGTCGCGGATTTGCTTGGGTGTCGTCAAGGCAGCGTATTGGGCGCGTGACGGCGCCAGCCCGCGACAAGCGCGGCGGCACAAAGGCGTGGACGAAAAAGAAAGTCGGCACTGGCTCGAAAGCTATCAGGATAGCTGTGCCTTACAGGCGCAAATGCCGGACAGTTTATTGGTCAATCTCGCCGACCGCGAGGGCGACATTTACGAATGGTTTGTCGAATACCAAGACTATGCGCCGACTGCTCGCGCTGAATGGATTGTTCGGGCGACGCAGAACCGAGACCTTCTGGTCGAGCCGGAAAATGCGGCGAAATGGCTATGGTCGGCCCTGGATCAAGCGCCGGTCATGGGTTATACCGAGGTTAATGTCAAGTCGCGGCCGAACCGTGCAGCGCGACTGGCGCATATCACGGTACGCGCCGCCACGGTGCCCCTCAAGCCGCCAACGCGTATTGGGTATCGACTGCCGGCATTGAGCATCAACGCGGTGCTGGCGCGCGAAGAGACGCCGCCAGCCGGCAAGGAACCCTTGGAATGGCTCCTGCTGACCAGTTTGCCTGTGGCGAGTTTCGAGCAAGCGACTACGGTGGTGGCGTGGTATGGCGTGCGCTGGTGTATCGAAGTGTACTTCCATGTATTGAAGAGCGGTTGCCAGATCAAGCGGCTACATCTGGAATCGGAAGAACGGCTACTACCTTGTTTGGCGCTCTATATGGTTATTGCCTGGCGGGTGTTATTCAGCCTGATGCTCGCGCGCGCAGCGCCGGACATGGATTGCGAGATTATTTTCGATCCGCAGGAGTGGCGAGCGGCTTATATCGTCGTCAAGCGCTGTCCACCACCGCTCACGCCACCGCGCCTCGGTGAGGTAATCCGACTGATTGCAAGCTTAGGCGGTTATTTTGCCCGCAAACACGATGGTCCACCGGGTGCCAAGGCCATGTGGATCGGCTTACAGCGCTTGCGCGATTTTGTCATCGCCCTCAATGCTCAACAGGATCTCGCAATGAGATGTGTATAACGATGAGCGGCTTTCCTGGGCTCGCAGCTCGGCGCTACCGGGCTGTCCTACGATTTGACGTATCGCGATGGTGCTGTCAATTGGCAAACCACCGACGTCATGTTGGTTGGCAACGGCCAACGCCTACTCTGGAAACGAGACCCGAATATCGTGCCGGATAGTAGCTGGACTCATATCAGTCTGACTTTGGCGCCCTCCGCGGAATGGCGGTTGGGCAGCACAGGCGGGGTGTTCGCCAGTCAAAGTGATTTTCAAAATGTCCTATCCAATTTGAGTGGGTTGTACATTCACGGCGAATTTACCAACGGTATCATCGAAACCGCCGGCCTGGATAATGTGGTTTTGCAAACGGTGCCGTTGCCGGGAGCGTTTTGGTTGTTTGGGGTGGGGGTTGCGGGATTTTGGTCATGCAATCGCAATGGGATATTGCGCTAAGTTGTTAAGTGCTTGTGTCGCTGGCGCGACGGTTTGTTTTGGAGTCGGGTCTCGGCCCGACAGCCGAGGTACTTTCTTTTGCTCCGCCAAAAGAAAGTACCCAAAGAAAAGGCGGCCCGGATGCCGCTTGTTCCCTGCGCTCCGAAGCTTTTGAACGGGGTTGCCGAAAGGGGCTTCCTGCCCCTTCGGCAACGTGCGGCATCCATGCCGCACCCCTTCGGGCTAATCCGTTCAAAAGCTCCGGTGCTCGGCGCGGCAAACGGGAGAAAACCCCGCCGAGAAATTTGAAACCGTTTAATATTTGCGAAGTTTTTGTAGGGCGCATTAGTGATAGCGTAATGCGCCGAATGTTTGAAGGGCAGCATACGGCGCAATTCGGCTGCGCCGATTGACGCCCTACGATTGCGAGTTACGGTCTTGCATTCTTGCGCTGGAGCGTGGGAACCATGGAAATGCGCTTCACGGCATTCAGCACGTGGGTTCTATCATGTACACTCCGAAGTCACGAATGCTTGATCGAACCGCCTTGCGGCTAAATCTTCCGGCCTTATCCAGAACTGCAGCGCCCCGTCGCCGAAGTTGGTAAACAGGGCCGGGTCGGATTGCACTTCGAGCAGCAACACCTTGTCTCTATGTTGGTATGCCGCGTGTTGAACGCAATAACCGTATCCAAGGCAGCGATGAAAACCGTAGCGTTTGTCGTAAGCGGGTAATCGCAATAGGGACTCGAAAGTCTCCTTCGGGATAAGTGCTGATACGGCGGCGGAATGGCTTAGGCACATGATGGTGGCGTCGCAAAATGCCGAATGACAGGCGCTCTGTAAACTACTGGCGAAAAAGTAAGTAAAGCAAAGGTCTTTGTTCCCTGCATCCTCTCTGGGAAGATCAAAACCGGTATCGAAAACCGGGAAAGATTTCTCCTCAAGCGCTTCGGCCAATCGCTTCTCGCTTCTCGCGCAGCCGTGGTTGATCCATCCCGCCAGCCAGTCGACAAACCGTTCTTTTTCATCAGCGGAGGGTTCGGCGAAGGGATTCTCCACATACGCTTCAAATAAAGAACTCGCCTCCTGATAAAACCGCTCCAATTCCAGAGCGTAACGAAATCTGTCCCATAATTCAGGGTGACCGTCTTTGATAGAGGCCGATAATGCCTGAAGCTCTTCCGCGTCGCTAATGAAACCGGGATTATTTTTTGATCCGGCGAACCCCCATGTGTATTTGTTGCCGTAATGCCCGTCCGGCTTCAAAATTCCTAAGAGTTCGGAAACATTCCACATTTTTAGCTTGTTGAATTCGTAGCAAGCCGCACGCAGCGCGCTCTGCACGGTACGGGAGATGTGGAGGCGAGTCCACGGAAACCCCAGGCCGTAGCTCGAATAAGATTTCTCTTTGTATTCATGAAAATACGCCGGAACGGTTTTGGGGAACAACGTGTAGAAGTGGGAATCGTCGCAAACTTTCGGCCCCAGGATGGCATCCCGTTTGACGCTCAAATAATCGTCCACGATTTTGTGGACGACCGAGTAAATGGGCTCCCACAACGCTGGCTGTTTGGGACTCCGCTCGGCGGAAGGAAATAAGGATAGACAATATTCGTACGAGCTGACAAAGGCCGCTATCTTATGCGGTTTCAAATCGGCTTTCGGCCAAATCCTGGGTTGTAACTCCCTGTCTTCAAGCGAATGGCGTCGAAAGCTTAACCCGTCCAAAGCGCTCATCCAATTGCCGGTTTTGGGATAGTCGTCGGGAACAGAGTTGATTATGGGTTTGCCATCGTCCGCCACGTGGATGACATAACATTTCCGTATGTCGTCGGCTTCGCAGAAGTTTTCCATATCCTGATCGATGAAGAAGCAAAGCATGCCGGTGTCCGGCAGATAGCCGGGCAGCAAATCGTTGATTTCCCGGCAATCGAGTTGGCCGACAAAAAAGGCGCGCAGGCCCTTATTGTCGTAAGGCCAATCCGAATGCAAGCCAAGGCCGGGAATTCCGCCAAGGTAGGTGTTGGACGGATGCTCGAAATCGCGCGGAAGCCTTCTCTCCAGCCATATGCCTGGCCTTCTTTCGGAGAAGAAGCGGATGGCCGGCTCGATCACCTCCTTCTCGTTGCTGAGTTGTTTTACTATCGAGGCTACGCTGGCTTGCGACTCAAGAATGGAGACAATATCAGCATCGTTTTCGTGATTATTGTGTTCCGTTTTGTGTGCCTTATGCGTTAAGAGTCGAGTTGCCAACTGCAAGAGATTTTTGAACATGTGGTTATGATTGGAGGGCCGTAGGAGTATTGAACGGAAGTGAAGCGCATCGCATCGTTCGCGATTGATGCGCCTCCTTGCGTCGGCTCATCCTACATTATAGAGTGGTATTTTTCATATTGGCGTTTTGCCGAATTACGGGTTGGTTTTTCTCTCGTTATTCCGCCCTGAGCGTCGGAGCTTTTGGCGAGACAAATCGGCAGGATTGCCGATTTGCATGCGTAGCACCCGAAGGGCGAGATACATGGATGTATCGAGTGATTAGCCGAATAGGGGGGCGGCAGGGATGCCGCTCGTTTTCTCGGAGGGGCTGGGAGCCTCTTCCGAAAACCCTTGGCAAAAGCAAGACGCGCAGGATAAAGGCGGAATGTCGGGTGGCCTTTTCTTTGGGTAATTTCTTTTGGCGACGCAAAAGAAAGTACTGCGGCTGTCGGTTCGCGAACCGACATTCAACCACCGCGTCAGGGACGCAACAAAATCTCAATCCAATGCCGCCAAAGCGGCTTCCGGCGCTCTGTCCAATACTTTCAGCAACGCCTTGGCTGCGCCAGTGGGCGAGCGTTTGCCTTGTTCCCAGTTACGAATCGTCTCAAGCGATACGTCAATCCGTTTGGAGAATTCGGCTTGGCTCAAACCCAGTCGATTGCGGACTCGACGGGCGAATCGGGCGGAATCCAGCATCGCATTGGTTTCGTCCTGGGCAATTTGTTGGGCTATATCGGCTTCCGTGGTGGTATCGATACGAGCCGGATCGACGCGGCCAACTTCTGAATCCGGTTCAATTGTCATGCGTACTATTTTCATAGAATTTGGCCTCTCGTTGATTGGCTTTGCGGACCGAGATAATCCGAAGGGACTCTGGGCGTGGGGTGTAGACCACGACAAATAGGCGCTGGTGAATCATTTCCATCAGTTGATACCTGTCTTCGCCGTAAACGCGGCGGTTATCGGCTCGAATCAGTCGATTAGGGTCAAATAACGCCTTGGCTGCATAGGCAAAATCGAATCCGCGTTCCTGGAAACAGGTTTCGCTTTTGGTGTCGTCCCATTCAAAGTGCATGGGATTAGCGTAGTTCATTGGCCTAGTGAGAGCAAGGTCGATGTGTTTTAGGTAGAAACTCTAAAATTGGCTTGCTGGTTTATGATTTTGCGAAGGGTTTGTACCGTTATTTCGCACTGAGCATCGAAGCTTTTGGCCTCGCAAAAGAAAGTATGTTGGCTTTCGGGCCAAGCTCCGACTTCTAAAGAACCCCGTTGCGATAGCGACACAAAATCACTTTTCGTATAAACAAAAACTTGCTCTAACCAGTTTTTGTTTATACGTTAATGCCTCATGATCATCGAGTTCGACCCTGCAAAAAGCGCCAGAAATATCCTCGAACGTGGCTTAAGCTCCGAGCGAGTGGCCGATTTCGATTGGTCTAGCGCGATTGCAACGGAAGATGTTCGTAAAGATTATCCAGAGCGACGTTTTGTTGCGTTTGGTTATCTGGATGAGCGGCTGCATGTCCTATGTTTCACTCCCGTGACTGGTGGAATCCGCGTCATTAGTTTCCGAAAAGCAAATTCAAGAGAGATCCGCAAATATGACAGAACCATTACCGTTAACTGATGCTGACGGCGAAGTCCGCGAATTGACCGAAACCGATTTTAAACAAATGCGCCCCGCCGGCGAGGTGTTTGCCGAGTTATTTGGGACGGAGCAGGCGGTTGAAATGCTTAGGCCTAAAGGTGGCCGGCCACGTAAGGATTCACCGAAAGTATTTACCGGGATTAGGTTGGATGCAGAGGTGCTGGAGGCGTTTCGTGCTACCGGCAAAGGCTGGCAGACTAGGATGAACGATGCCTTGAAAGAATGGCTGAAGGATCATTCGCCAGCATAATTTGCAGGCCGGAAATACTTTCGCTTATCCGGCCTCCGCGAGTTTGTTGATTAAATCCTAAATTCCGCCGACCGAGCATGCGCAGTAAGACTCTCGCCCCGGGCTAACACTGAAGCAATCTTGCCCAAGTTCTGCGCGCCAACCGCTGAGCAATTGATCAAACTGCTGCGCTTTTGGAAATCGTAAACCCCTAAAGGCGACGAATACCGGGCCGTGCTGGAAGTCGGTAGGACATGGTTCGGTCCGGCGCAATAATCGCCCAGCGCTTCGGCTGTGAAACGGCCCATGAAGATGGCGCCGGCATTATGAATTTGCTCGCACAATGCTTCCGGTTCCGCTACGGACAATTCCAAATGTTCCGGGGCGATGCGGTTTGCGACTTGCGCGGCTTCAGATAAGTTGCCTACTTTGATAAACGCGCCACGTCCGCTTAGTGAGGCGCGGATGATGTCCGCGCGTTCCATTTCCGGCAGCAATTTGTTGATGCTGGCTTCCACTTGCTGCAGAAAACCGGCGTCGTTGCTGATTAAAATGGCTTGGGCGTTTTCGTCGTGTTCGGCTTGCGAGAACATATCCATCGCGATCCAGTCCGGGTTGGTCTGTCCGTCACAGATGATTAAAATCTCGGATGGACCGGCGATCATGTCGATACCGACTTGGCCGAATACCAGTTTTTTGGCGGTAGCGACGTAAATGTTGCCGGGGCCGACTATTTTATCCACTGCCGGAATCGATTCGGTGCCATAGGCCAGCGCCGCGACGGCCTGGGCGCCGCCGATGGTGAATACCCGATCCACGCCGGCTACATGCGCCGCCGCCAATACCAGCGCATTGGTTTCGCCGCGCGGAGTAGGCACCACCATGATCAGTTCGCCGACGCCGGCAACTTTGGCCGGAATCGCGTTCATTAAAACAGACGATGGGTAAGCGGCTTTGCCGCCCGGCACGTAGAGGCCAGCTTTATCCAGCGCGGTGACTTTTTGGCCGAGTAATGTGCCGTCTAGCTCGGTGTATTGCCAGGATTGCAGCTTCTGATGCTCGGCATAAGCACGGACGCGGTCGGCGGCGGTTTGCAAAGCAATGGCTTGGGTGCTGGGTAAAGTATCCCAGGCCTGTTGTAATGCAGCTCGGTCCAGTTCCAGTTCGGATGCGGCTTTAAATGCGGTACCGTCGAAGCCGTTGGTGTATTCCAGCAAGGCTTTGTCGCCGCGTTTTTTGACGTCGGCAATAATGTCCAGCACCCGTCTGTGTATCTCTAAATCATCGCTGGCATCCCAGGCTAAACGGGCTTGCAATTGTTTGTCAAAGTCGATTGCCGCGCTATCTAGGCAGAGCATTTTGATCGCAGTCATGATTACGCCCTCTGGGCCAACGTGGTTTCGAACTGATCGATGAGTGCTTGAATGGCTTGATGTTTCATTTTCATCGCCGCTTTATTCACCACCAGTCGAGAGGTGATGTTGGCGATTAGTTCCCGCGGCTCCAGGCCGTTGGCTTTTAGGGTGTTGCCGGTATCGACCAAATCGACGATGCAATCGGCCAATCCGACCAGCGGCGCCAGTTCCATCGAGCCGTACAACTTGATGATTTCGGCTTGAATGCCTAAGTTGGCGTAGTAGCTCTGCGCGGTTTTCACGTATTTAGTCGCGACCCGCAAACGGCCCTTGATTTCCGGCGCATTGACCGGGCCGGCAGTCATCAAGCGGCAACCGGCGATGCCTAAATCCAGCGGCTCGTAAAGACTTTCCGCGCCGTGTTCCATCAACACGTCCTTGCCGGCGATACCCATATCCGCCGCGCCGTATTCCACAAAGGTCGGCACGTCGGTGGCGCGGATGATCACCAGCTGCACGTCGGGGCGGGTGGTTTGCAGAATCAGTTTCCGGCTCTTGTCCGGATCGTCAATCGGCGTGATGCCGGCTTGTTCCAGAAACGGCAGGGCTTCTTCGTAAATACGGCCTTTGGATACGGCAATGGTCAACATGGTTTTGCGAGTGATTTAGTTAGGAACGCGGCGAATGGTAGCGCCCAGTTGTGACAGTTTTTCTTCGATGTGATCGTAGCCACGGTCGATATGGTAAATCCGATCTACCAAAGTTTCGCCTTCGGCAACTAGACCGGCCAGCACCAAGCTGGCGGATGCCCGCAGGTCGGTAGCCATAACCGGGGCGGCTTTTAGTTGACCGCTGCCGGTGCAGATGGCGGTGTTGGATTCCAGCTTGATTTGCGCGCCCATCCGTTGCAGTTCTTGCACGTGCATGAAACGGTTTTCGAATACGGTTTCGGTGATTAAGCCCACGCCTTCAGCGACGGAATTCAGCGCGGTAAATTGTGCCTGCATATCGGTCGGGAACGCCGGATAGGGTGCAGTGCGGACGGTGACGGCTTTTGGACGCTTGCCGTGCATGTTCAGCTCGATCCAGTTCTCGCCGCAAGTGATGTCGGCGCCGGCTTCTTTTAATTTAACCAATACCGCATCCAGGGTGTTAGGGTCGGTGTTTTTCAGTTTCACATGGCCGCGGCTGATCGCGCCGGCCACCAGATACGTGCCGGTTTCGATGCGGTCGGGGAGGATGTCGTAGTGCAAGCCTTCCACGCCCAGTCTTTCCACGCCTTCCACTGTCAGAATATCGGTGCCGGCGCCGGTGATTTTGGCACCCATTTTATTTAGAAAATGCGCCAGGTCGGTGACTTCCGGTTCTTTCGCGGCGTTTTCGATGATGGTCACGCCTTCGGCCAGTGTGGCGGCCATTAGAATGTTTTCTGTGCCGGTCACGGTGACTTTATCCAGCACCAGATGGCAGCCTTGCAAGCGTTTGACCTTGGCGTGTATATAGCCGGCTTCGACGGTAATGTCGGCGCCCATTTTCAGCAGCGAGTCGATGTGAATATCCACCGGTCGTGTGCCGATGGCGCAACCGCCGGGCAACGAGACATAGGCTTCGCCGAAACGCGCCAGCAAGGGGCCCAATACCAGAATCGAGGCGCGCATGGTTTTCACCAGTTCATAAGGCGCTTCGTATTTGTGAATGGTGCTGGTATCGACTTCGATGTTCATTTTTTCGTCGACGGTCAGGCCCACACCCATTTGTCCCAACAATTCCATGGTAGTAGTAATGTCGTGCAAATGCGGAATGTTGCCGACGCTGACCGGCACATCGGACAATAAAGTAGCGGCCAGAATTGGCAGGGCGGCGTTTTTGGCGCCGGAGATTCTCAGTTCGCCGTGTAGCGGTTGGCCGCCGGTAATCAGTAATTTATCCATGGATTTTTATTGGTTTGTAAATTGGAATGCAGCTTAATGCGTGTGGGTTGCAAAATATTCGGTTTCGTCCAAGCCGCTGAGTTTGGCCAATGCCAGTAGCTGAGCCGGAATGTTCTTGAAGGACAGCATGACCCGGCCCATCCGGCTGAGCCTGATCCATTCGATCATCAAGGCCAGGCCGGCGCTATCGGTGGTCTGGACTTTAGCTAGATCGATGCACATGCTGTCCATGCCTTTCAGAAACTTAAAGGATTGCAAGGTTTGTTTGTCGATGCTGGCAAAAGTCAGGCTGCCTTCCACGGTAAAGTGGCCGGGAGACTGTTCGGTTAATGTCAGCTTGGACATTATTTGCCTTCCGCTTTGTTCAACATGAATTTGCCTATCATTTCTTCCAGCACGATGGCGGAGCTGGTGATGTCGATGGTACTTTTATCCTTTAAATATTCGTCCGACGAGCCGGGGTCCAGGCTGACGTACTGTTCACCCAGCAGGCCGGCGGTATAAATACTGACGCCGGAATCGCTCGGTAGATTGTTGTATTGCGATTCGATGCGCATTTCTACGACCGATTCGTGGCTGTCCTTGTCCAGCCTGATTGCGGATACCCGGCCGATGCGCACGCCGGCGACCGACACCGGGGATTTGACTTTTAGACCGCCGCTATTCTGAAAATGGGCGATGACCGTGTAGCTGTCGTCGCTGCTGTAGCTGCCTAGATTACTGACTTGCAGCGCCATATAAAACAAGGCGGCGATGCCGCTGGCGACAAAAAAACCGACCAGAGTATCCTGGGTTTTGGAATGCTGCATGTTAAATGTCTCCAAACATGAGTGCGGTTAAAATGAAATCGAGTGCCAGCACCGAGAAGGCCGAATTGACCACGGTGCGGGTGGTGGCGCGGCTGACGCCTTCTGAAGTGGGGATCGCATCGTAGCCTTCGAACAAGGCAATCCAGGACACTACGAAGCCGAACACCACGCTCTTGATTACGCCATTAACAATATCTTCTTGAAAATCGATACTGGCCTGCATCTGCGCCCAAAACGCGCCGTCATCAACGCCGAGCATGCCCACGCCGACCAGGTGGCCGCCCATGATGCCAATGGCGCTAAACAAGGCGGCAAGCAAGGGCATGGACAGAAAGCCTGCCAAAAAACGTGGCGAAATGATGCGTTTGATCGGGTCAACGGCCATCATTTCCATGCCTGACAATTGTTCGGTGGCCTTCATCAAGCCGATTTCGGCGGTCAATGCCGAGCCTGCCCGGCCGGCAAACAATAGTGCCGACACTACAGGGCCTAATTCGCGTACCAATGAGGCAGCCACCATCACGCCCAGCGATTCCTCAGCGCCGAAGTCGGACAGAATATTAAAGCCTTGTAAACCTAACACCATGCCGACGAACAGGCCGGAGATGGTGATGATTAGAAATGACAAAACGCCTACCGAATACACCTGTTTGATCAGCAGGTTGGGGCGTGGCAGCACGTCGCTGATGCCGGTCAGCGTGTGGCTCAGAAAAAACGAAGCGCGGCCGAGCTTGGCAAAGCTGCTGCGCGTGGCTTTTCCCAGATTTTGCAGAAATTGAAACATGGTTGAATACAAGGTGGTTATTTGCTCGCCAGCAGATCGTCTAGGTAATCAGGCGCCGAATAGTGAAAGTGTACAGGGCCGTCGGCATCACCGTGCATAAACTGTTGCACCCACTCCGAATCGGATTGTTGTAATTCTTGCGGGGTGCCTTGGCCGATGATTTTGCCTCCCGACAAGACATAGATGTAATCGGCGATGGCGGCAGTTTCTTGTACGTCGTGCGAAACGATGATGCTGGTCAGGCCTAGAGTGGTGTTCAGCGCCTTGATCAAGTGTACCAGTGCGCCCTTGGAAATGGGGTCTTGGCCGGTAAACGGTTCGTCGTACATGATCATTAGCGGATCGAGGGCGATGGCACGTGCTAAAGCTACCCGTCGAGCCATGCCGCCGGACAACTCGTTGGGCATCAAATGGCGGGCACCGCGCAAACCGACGGCGTGCAGTTTCATCAATACCAAGGTGCGAATCATCGATTCCGGCAAGTGGGTATGTTCGCGCATCGGAAACGCCACATTGTCATAGACGCTCATATCCGTGAGCAGCGCGCCGCTTTGAAACAACATGCCCATGCGTTTGCGCAATTCGTAGAGTTCCCGAGGTTTCAGGCGGTGAACATTTTGCCCGTCCACGTGGATTTGGCCGCGATCCGGGGCCAACTGGCCGCCGATCAATTTCAAAAGCGTGGTTTTGCCGGTGCCGCTGGGGCCCATGATGGCCGTGACTTTGCCGCGCTGAATCTCCAGGCTGACAGCGTCGAAAATTTTCCTGGGGCCTCTGGAAAAGCTCAAGTTGCTAATCGAAACGATATTGTCTTCAGGACTTGCGCTATTGGCCATTTACCGGAATCAAAAGAGTTTTTGGATTGGGAACAGGCTATTTTCTATGACTGGCTGAGAATAAGTCAATGACTTGGGGTGAAAAGTCGGTTAATAACATGCAATAATGGTTCCTTTTTGTTTGGGTGCGTGGAGTTAATTTCCGTGGGTTGTGATCAAGACATTCAGGCGTTGGCGTTGGCGGTGATTCAGACCGAAATGCAGGCGGTTGCCGGCTTGGCTGCACGCATCGATGAGCAATTTGTTAGTGCCTGCCGGTTGCTGCTGGCTTGTAAAGGCCGGGTGGTGGTTACCGGTATGGGCAAATCCGGGCATATAGCCGGTAAAATTGCCGCCACGCTGGCCAGCACCGGCACCCCGGCTTTCTTTGTGCACCCCGGAGAAGCCAGTCACGGCGATCTGGGCATGATTACCCGCCAGGATGTGGTGCTGGCCTTGTCCAATTCCGGCGAAACCGAAGAAATCCTGACGATATTGCCTATTATTAAGCGACTCGGCGTGCCGCTGATTGCGTTGACGGGTAATCCCGAATCGGCCTTGGCCAGGTTTGCTAGTGTGCACATCAATGTAGCTGTCGAGCATGAGGCTTGCCCGTTGGGTTTGGCGCCGACTGCCAGCACTACGGCGGCATTGGTCATGGGCGATGCGTTAGCCGTGTCGCTATTGGAAACCAAGGGTTTTACCCGCGACGATTTTGCTTTGTCGCATCCAGGCGGTAGCTTGGGTAAGCGCTTGTTGTTGCAGGTTAACGACATCATGCACCGCGGCAGTGAAGTGCCGGTGGTGACGGATAGTGTTTTAGTGAGCGATGCCTTGCTGGAAATGACCGGCAAGAAGCTGGGCATGACCGCAGTGGTCGATGGCGAAGGCAGGGTCGCCGGGATATTTACCGACGGTGATTTGCGGCGCATGTTGGAAAAAAATCTGGATGTGCATGCGACACGCATCGCCGAAGTCATGACGGGTCCTTGTAAAGTGATCGATGTGAATATGTTGGCGGCGGAAGCCATGCAAATCATGGAAAGTAAAAAAATCAATGCCCTGCTGGTCGTCGACAGCCAACAAAAATTGTTGGGCGCCTTGAATATGCACGACTTGCTGCGGGCCGGCATAGTCTGAGAGTGACGAGTGATGTTCGATTTAACCCCCCAATTACTGAGTGCTGTTAAGCGGCTAAAGCTGTTGATTCTGGATGTGGATGGCGTGCTGACCGACGGTCGTTTGTTTTTCGACGATAACGGCAAAGAATACAAATGTTTTCACGCGCGCGACGGGCATGGCATTAAATTGTTGCGTCAGACCGGAGTGGAAGTAGCGGTAATTTCCGGCCGCAAATCCAATTCGGTCGCGCTACGCATGCAGAGTCTTGGAGTCGAGCTTGTCTACCAAGGTCACGAGAACAAGCGCGCGGCATTCGCGGAAATTTTGCAGCGTCTGGTCCTAACGCCGGAACAAGTGGCGTATATCGGCGACGACATTCTGGATTTGCCGGTGATGCGTCAAGTTGGATTTGCCGTTGCGGTGCAAGATGCCAATTTCGTGCTAAAGAATTATGCTCATTGGCAAACACAGACAGCTGGCGGTTTGGGCGCGGTGCGAGAAGTATGCGATTTAATCATGCAAGTCCAAGGTAACTTTGACAGCGTGCTGCAAACCTATTTATGACCGTACTGAAAAATCTACAGATTTTTATTTATGTCGGCTTGGCAGCATTGTTGTCATGGTGGCTGGTTCAACTGAATGAACAGCGTGACGCCGAAATGAAAATTGTCGAAAATAGCCCGGATTTTTTTAGCTTGGGTTATTTCAAAAAGGAAATGAATATCGACGGTGTGCCGAAAAGCGAATTGGCCGCGGAAAAAATGCAGCACTTTAAAGCCGACGGCAGTACGCATCTGGAAAAGCCGGTAATGACTTTGTATAACCCCAACCAGATGCCTTGGCTAATCAAGGCCGACAGCGGCGTGATGGCTGCGGACGGCGATAATTTGCAACTTAACGGTAGTGCTTATATCAATCGGGAGGCCTCGAAAACCAATTCGGCGCTGACCATCAATACATCGGATCTGCGAGTAAAACTCGCCAGCCATTATGCGGAGACACAGGCGTGGACGGAGATCATCAGCCCACCCAACAAAACGGCGGGAGTAGGAATGGAAGCGACTTTTGTTAGTCCGATTCACCTGAAATTGTTGTCCAAAGTGAAAGGTCGCTATGAAATTAAGTAAAATGGTCGGTGTAGGCCTGTTATTCTCGGCGCGGATGGCGTTTGGTCTGGAGTCGGATTCCGAACAACCCATCTACATCGACTCGGATAATGCGGTTTACGACGAAAAGGCGCAGATCAGCACCTATACCGGCAATGTGGTTGCTACGCAGGGAACGATCAGAATCGATGGCGACAAATTGGTGGTTTATCTGAAAGATGGCGCGATTATCAAATTGATTGCTACAGGTAAACCGTCGCGATTCAAACAGTTGCCGGCGGTGGGCAAGGAAGAAATGCACGGGGAGGGCTTGATCAACGAATTTTACCCCGACCAGAATTTGCTGAAATTTATGAAAAATGCTTCGGTTTGGCAGGGTGACGCCAAACAATCCAGTGAGTATATCGAGTACGATACCAAAAACTCCTTGCTGAAGGCGGGTGAAGCGCAATCCGACGGCAAGCGCGTACACTCAGTGATTAAACCCAAGCCTAAGCAGGCGCAATAATGGCGCGATTGGTTGCGGAACAGCTGTTTAAACGCTACAACAATCGAAATGTGGTCGATGGGGTCAGCCTGAGGGTGGACACCGGGGAAGTCGTAGGTTTGTTGGGTCCGAACGGAGCCGGGAAAACCACCAGCTTTTACATGATGGTGGGCTTGGTCAAAGCCGATAGCGGCGAGATTTTTTTTGACGAGCAGCGCATCACGCATCATCCGATGCACCGGCGCGCGCGCTTGGGAATCGGTTATCTGGCGCAAGAGGCTTCGGTCTTTCGTAAATTGAGTGTAGCCGACAATTTACGCGCGGTATTGCAGATTCGGGCCGATTTGACCGATGGGCAAATCGAGTTGTTGATCGATGAGTTATTGACAGAGTTTAATATCAACCACTTACGTAATCAGGTGGCGCTTGGTTTGTCAGGTGGGGAGCGGCGCAGGGTGGAAATCGCCAGGGCGTTGGCTAGTGAGCCGCAATTTATTCTGCTCGACGAACCGTTTGCCGGTGTCGATCCTATTTCGGTGCTGGAGTTGCAAAAAATCATTGCGCACTTGAAGCATCGCGGTATCGGGATTTTGATTACCGAGCACAAAGTGCGGGAGACTTTGGAGATTTGCGATCGCGCTTATATTTTGAACAATGGGAAGGTTATCGCCGAAGGCCAGTCGCGCCAGTTGGTGGATAACGAAGAGGTGCGTAGAGTGTATCTGGGCGAGAAATTTAGTTTATGAAATTCGAATAGTCATGAAGCAATCTCTACAACTCCGTATCGGTCAGAGTCTGACCATGACGCCGCAATTGCAACAGGCTATTAAGCTGTTGCAGATGTCGACTTTGGACTTACAACAGGAAATTCAGCAAGCCTTGGAATCCAACATGATGTTGGAGATCGACGAAGAGGAACTGCCTAATCTGGAGTTTCGCGATAAAAAACTCGAAAACACCGATCAGCAAACCAGCGAAGGCTCGCAAACCGATATGCCGGACGAATTACCGGTCGATGTCAGTTGGGACGATGTCTACGAAAGCTCTTTGCCCAGCGGTGGCGATGAGGGCGATAGTCCGGAATTCGAGGCCTTTCGCGGCAAATCCGAGTCTTTACGCGATCATCTGGTTTGGCAGCTGGAGCTGATTCCGATTTCTGACCGCGATTATGCGATAGCTACCGCTATCATCGACGCGATTAACGATGACGGTTATGTGACCAGCGAATTGGCGGATATTTTTCAGGGACTCCAGGATCAACTGGAAGGCTTGGAAATGGATGAAGTCCTGGCCGTGTTGCATAGGGTGCAAAACTTTGATCCCGTCGGTGTGGCGGCGTTGGATTTGGCTGACTGCCTGGGTTTGCAACTGCAACAGTTACCGGCTACGACGCCTTATCGGTCGGAGGCTTTGGAGTTTGTGCACAGGCATTTGGATTTGTTGGCCAGTTGCGATCAAGCGCGCTTGATGAAGCGGATAGGGATGACCGAGGATGTATTAAAGGGGGTGCTGGCGTTAATCAGAACCCTGGATCCCAAGCCTGGCGCTCGCTTGCAGGATTCTGATGTCGAATACGTGGTGCCTGATGTGTTCGTCGCCAAAGTCAACGGACAGTGGCTGGTTAATCTGAACCCGGAGATAGCGCCCAAATTGCGCGTCAATCCTTTTTATTCCGGGATGATCAAACGCGCCGACAATAGTCATGACAATGTCAGCATGAAAAACCATCTGCAGGAAGCGCGCTGGTTTATCAAAAGCTTGCATAGCCGCAACGACACTTTGTTGAGAGTGGCGAGAAGCATCGTCGAAAAACAAGGCGATTTTTTCGAGCACGGTGCGATTGCGATGAAGCCGATGGTGTTGCGCGATATTGCCGAGGAATTGGAGTTGCACGAATCGACGATCTCTCGGGTCACCACGCAAAAATACATGCACACCCCGCACGGTGTGATCGAATTTAAATATTTTTTCTCCAGCCATGTCAGTACCGATGGCGGGGGAGAGTGTTCGGCGACCGCAATTCGGGCGCTGATAAAAGAGTTGGTCGGCAGTGAAAACCCGGCCAAGCCATTGAGCGATAGTAAAATATCGGACTTATTGAATGAGAAGGGCATTAACGTCGCGCGCCGCACCATTGCCAAATATCGGGAAGCGATGTCCATTCCTTCAACCAGCCAGCGGAAAAGGCATATTTGATCAATCTGGAAGAATAATTTTTAAAAACAGGAGTATTCCATGCAAGTCAGTATCACAGGTCATCACGTAGAAGTCACCGAAGCATTAAAAGCCTACGTGGATGAAAAAATCAGCAAAATCAAACGTCATTTCGACAATGTCGTTGATGTTCACGTCATTTTGACCGTTGAGAAATTGGAGCAAAAAGCCGAAGCGGCGGTACAAATCAGCGGTGCCAAACTGTATGCCGAAGACGTACAAGAAGATATGTACGCGGCTATCGACAACATGGTCGACAAACTCGACAGACAAATCGTCAAACATAAAGAAAAAAATCAGAACCATCGTTAATTATGGGCTTGCGCGGTACAGGGTGAACGCGATTTTCGCTCTGTATCGTTTTGCATATGAAACTAGTCATCGTCAGCGGCTTATCGGGATCGGGTAAAAGTATCGCGTTGGATACTTTGGAAGATTGCGGCTATTACTGTATCGACAATCTTCCCGTGACCTTGCTTGAGGATTTTGTCGATCATGTGATGCTGAAAGACCCGGCGACCTATAGTAAAACCGCTATCGGTATTGATGCCAGAAACCGTAACCAGAAGTTGGCGGATTTTCCGGATAGCCTGACTTTTATTCGCAGCAAAGGTATTGATTGCGAACTGGTTTTCATGGAAGCGGACGAGAACATCATTCTGAAGCGCTACAGTGAAACGCGCCGCCGCCATCCGCTGACCACCGAAAGTAGGCCGCTGCGCGAGGCTTTGGAAATCGAACGGGAAATGCTGCGACCCCTGGCAGCTCGTGCCGATATACTTATAGATACCAGTTTCACCCACTATCATCAGTTACGGGATTTGCTGAAAAACCGTTTGGGCGAAAAAGGCAAAAGTTCTTTGTCGATTTTGTTTCAGTCTTTCGGTTTTAAATACGGTATCCCGTTGGATGCCGACTTCGTGTTCGATGCCCGCAGTTTGCCCAATCCCTATTGGGCGCCGGAACTGCGAGGATTGACCGGTAAACACGCCGAGGTCATCGATTTTTTGCAGAATGAAGTGATCGTCAAAGAGTTTCTGCATGATATAGGTTATTTCATCGGTCGCTGGGCGCCGCGCTTCGAATCGGATAATCGCAGTTATTTAACCATAGCGATCGGTTGTACCGGCGGGCAACATCGTTCGGTTTATCTGGTCGAGGCATTGAGTAAGCACTTTCAAACTATTACTCCTAACGTTATCGTCAGGCATAGGGAATTGCGTTAACGCAATTCCCTAGCCCAATTTCTTGGTTTTTACCCATGACATCAGCAGCAAAGCTTGAAAATACCGAGCATCTTTTAGATCGCGCCATCGAAGTGCTGACAAAAGACTCTCTGATCGAGATTAGGAATCTAGTGCGTTCCTTATACCCGGCGGAAGCGGCGCATATTCTCGAGTCATTGGAGCCGGAACTGCGAGCCAAGCTGTGGGCGTTGATTCCGCCCAGCGTGATCGGCGAAATTCTGGTCGAGATAAATGTCGAAGTGGGTAGCAGCTTGCTGAAAATTACCGACAGGAAAGATTTGATTGCCGCAACTGAATCCATGGGCCATGACGGTATGGTCGATCTGCTGCATGTATTGCCTGAGCCTTTGCTGTCGCAAGTGATGGAATCTATCGGTGTACATAACCGCAATCGCATCGAAAAGGCGCTTAGCTATGACGAGCATACCGCCGGCGGCTTGATGTCTGACGATGTGTTAACCATTCGCGCCGATGTAACGCTGGATGTCGTGACGCGATATTTGCGCTTGCGCGGTAATATGCCGACTGCAACAGACAGTCTAATCGTGGTGGATCGCAAAGAGCAGTTTCAGGGCTTGTTGCCGATTAATCAATTGTTGACCCACGACCCGCATACCAAAGTTGAGTCGATTATGGATACCCGTAGCTCAGGTATTCCCTACGGTATGCCTAGTCGGGATGTGGCTGGTTTGTTCGAGCGCCGAAAATTGCTGTCCGCGCCCGTGTTAGCCAATGACGGTAAGGTTTTGGGGCGCGTCACTATCGACGATGTCGTGGGTTTGATTCGTGAAGAAGCCAATCACTCCTTAATGAGCATGGCCGGCTTGAGCGAAGAGCAGGATATGTTTGCGCCGGTATTTAGTAGTGCCAAGCGTCGTGCGCTTTGGTTGGGCGTGAATTTGCTCACCGCATTCTTGGCGGCTTCAGTCATCGATTTGTTTGAGGCTACTATTCAACAGATCGTCGCATTGGCGGTATTGATGCCGATTGTAGCGTCTATGGGGGGTATAGCCGGCAGTCAGACTTTGACACTGGTTGTCAGGGGCTTGGCCTTGCGACAAGTCACCACCGGTAACGCCGTGAGTTTATTGTTTAAAGAGGTCTCGGTCGGCCTGCTAAACGGCTTGGTTTGGGCTGCTGTGGTGGCGGTAGTGGCTGGGCTGTGGTTCCACAATCCGCATATCGGTATGTTGCTCGGCGTGGCGATGATGATCAATTTAGTGTGCGCGGCTTTGTCCGGCGTGGCGATTCCGGTGTTGTTGGATAAGATCGGTGTAGACCCTGCGCTGGCAGGCGGTGTGTTGCTGACCACAGTTACCGATGTGGTTGGATTCATGGCCTTTTTGGGCTTAGCAACCTTGTTTTTACTGTAAGGAACTGTGCTTTTTGTCACGGAAAATGATAGTATTTCGGGCATTCAGTAGCGGATTTTCCAAACTCGATGTCAACCGGCGCACCTACTTCGCAAAAAATAGCTTTGGAGTTTAAAAGCACGTCACTGACCGTGCCGGTGTTGCTGCTAGCCAGTAACGACATCTCTCTGATCGATCAGCAGCTCAAGGAAAAAGTGGTTCAAGCTCCCGAGTTTTTTAAAAACTCGCCCTTGCTGATCGATCTGCAAAAACTTAACGCTCAAAATCTGCCAATTGATTTCACCGAAATAGTCACTATCGTCCGTCTGCACGGCTTCATGCCAATAGGGGTGCGCGGGGGTAACGAACATCAGAACGGCGACGCTTTGGCTATGAATTTGCCCCAGCATTCCCTGCACGGCAGCAATGTGCCCTTAGTCAATAAAGCGCCGGCAAAAACCTTGCCGACACCTGCTGCGGAAGAGCAAAAGCAAGCCAATCAGTCAATTGAAAATAAGTTGGTGACACAGCCGATACGCTCGGGCCAGCGGGTTTATGCCAAAGGCGATTTGATCGTCACCGCAACCGTTAGTGCCGGCGCGGAAATCATGGCGGAAGGTAATATTCATATATACGGATCCCTGCGCGGACGAGCGCTTGCCGGCGTGCTGGGTAATGTCAATAGCCGTATTTTTTGTTCGGATTTGCAAGCGGAACTGATTTCGATAGCCGGCATTTACCAGCTCAGCGACGATTTGAGCAAGTATCCAGCACACAAGCCCGTACAGATCAGTCTGGATAACCAGACGCTGATTATCAAAGATATTTAAGCTTTTCTTGGAGGAACAACATTGGCCAGAATTATCGTAGTAACATCGGGAAAAGGTGGTGTGGGCAAGACCACAACCAGCGCCGCTATCGCGATGGGCTTAGCGAAGCGCGGACATAAAACCGCTGTGATCGATTTCGATGTGGGGCTGCGTAATCTCGACTTGATCATGGGATGCGAGCGTCGCGTGGTTTATGATTTGGTCAATGTGATCAACAACGAAGCCACCCTAAATCAGGCCCTGATCAAGGACAAGCGTTGCGACCAGTTATTTATATTGCCGGCATCGCAAACCCGTGATAAAGATGCTTTAACAACGGAAGGTGTCGGCAAAATTCTGGAAGAGTTGTCCAAAGACTTTAAATACATCGTTTGTGACTCGCCGGCAGGAATAGAGCGCGGTGCTACACTTGCCATGTACTTTGCTGATGATGCATTTGTGGTAACCAACCCGGAAGTCTCCTCCGTTAGGGATTCGGATCGTATGCTGGGTATCTTGTCCAGCAAATCGCGCCGCGCCGAGAATGGCGAAGAGCCGATCAAGGAGTATTTGTTGTTGTCGCGTTATTCGCCGGATCGGGTGAAATTGGGGGAGATGCTCAGCGTTGACGATGTACAGGAAATTTTGTCGCTACATTTGTTGGGCGTTATCCCTGAGTCCAAATCTGTGTTGAATGCGTCAAACTCAGGCACACCGGTCATTCTCGACGAGCAAAGCGATGCAGGGCAGGCTTATGCAGACATCGTGGCGCGTTATTTGGGCGAAACCAAACCACATCGTTTTATCGAGGAAGAGAAAAAAGGCTTATTCAGTAAGCTATTCGGGAGCAAGTGATGAGTCTCTTAGATTATTTCAGATCCTCGAAAACCAATACGGCATCGCTGGCCAAGGAGAGATTGCAAATTCTGGTCGCCCATGAGCGTGCATCCAGAAATCAACCGTCCTATTTGCCCGAGTTGCAGCAAGAATTGCTGGCGGTGATCCGTAAATATGTCAATGTCGGGCAGGATGCCATTACCGTTAATTTTGAACAGGATGGAAACCAGGAAACCCTGGAACTTAATATTGTGCTGCCTGATGAGCGTTAGTTGTGTTGACTAGCTTTTGCCGCGGCTTGTGTTGCGTAAGGCTGGATAGCATGACTAAAACCCCCCGATTTTTTTTGTTGTTTAAATGATGAGGAGTTGAAATGGTGGATACAATTGGCGAAGCAGCTGGAGCAGTCTGGCAATACTTGCATACGCATGGCGAAGCTAGCGTTAATAAAGTCACGACCGAAACCGGCTTGGGTAAGAACGACGTCCAGCGAGCGATCGGTTGGCTGGCTAAAGAAGACAAACTGAATATTGAAATGAAAGGCCGGGTAGAAACCCTTTCATTGAAATAAAAGTTTTCCCGCAACCTGCTTAAGGTTGAGCTAAGCGTGGCGACATTCAATACCGGTTCTTTGCCGGTTTGAGCGTCGCCGGGGTTTGCCCTTGGGCGGGTTCCTAAATGCCGCTGTGTTTTGTTGGTAAATCTGTTACCTGACAGGAATGCGTGGCCCGCTTAGACACGCGCCAGTCGCTCTGTCGAAATCAGATACCGTAGCAAACGCATTTAAATTTGCCGATGGAATGGCTGCGTAATGCCGTGAAAATTAAAAAATACTGATTCTAATAACCCTCTATTGCGGAGTCTTTCTGTCGAAATGAAAGCCAAAATTGCCACATTTTTCACCTTGGTGCTACTGGTTGTCATCAACCTGGGTATCTGGTCTTACGTCAATAATCCGTTAAAACTGCCATCCTGGAGCGATACCATGATGGGGGTGACCTTTAACCCCAAGGGGCGCGATTTCAATCCTGCTGACGGGGTATTTCCCACCAGAGAACAAATTCAATCCGATCTGGAGTTATTGTCCGGTAAAGCCCATTCGATAAGAACCTACACCGCGTTGGAGGGCATGGAGGTTGTGCCTGAGTTGACAGCCAAGAATGCGATCAATCTGGCGATGGGCTGTTGGGTGGATTTGGTTGATGACGATAGCGCCGAGGACGATCCGCAAAAAAAGTTAGAGAACACGCAGAAACGGCTGGATAAAAATCAGCGCGAAGTCGAAAGCCTAATCAATCTAACCAATCAATATCCAAAAACCATTGTTCGCACGCTGGTGGGTAACGAATCCTTATTGCGTTACAGAAACAAGGTTAGTGGACCTATCGCACAGAAAGTCCGTCAAGAATTTTCCGGTTCGATGAGCGAACAAGATTTGCAGCTGAAAATCGAGGCGGATGTTAAGGCGGAAGTGGCCGGCAAAGCCAACGAACTGATCGAGTACGTTCGCGAAGTAAAAAAGCGCACTTGGAAACCGGTTAGTACAGCTGAAACCTGGGATATATGGGTAGCAAACCCGGCCTTGGCGGCGGAAGTCGATTACATAGCTGTGCACATTCTGCCCTATTGGGAAGGTGTGCCGGTCGATTTACCCAAAGGTGCGGAAGGCGATAACGCAGTCGAATATGTGTTCAAGCGTTATTACGAATTGCAGCAGTTGTACCCCAACAAAACCATCGTGATTACCGAGGTGGGTTGGCCGTCCGACGGTCCTCCGCAAAAAGCCGCCACTGCTTCGTTGGCGAATCAAGCCAAGTTTTTGCGTGAGTTCCTGAATCGCGCGACTGCCGAAAACATTATTTACTATGTGGTCGAAGCGTTTGACCAGCCGTGGAAGATCAAGCTGGAAGGTACGGCCGGTGCTTACTGGGGCTTATTCAATGCTGATCGTCAGCCTAAGTTCCCGATGGAAGGTGACGTACTGGCCAATCCAACCTGGCGTAACTGGGCTAGTGGCGCTGCAGTACTCAGTATTATCTTGATGGCGGCCTTCTTGTTTACCCGTAAGAGCTTGAAGCTGCCGGGTAAATTTTTCTTCGGTATCGTCGCCAACTTGGCGGCGTCGGTATTGTTTTGGTCGGCATCGATTGCCGCCGCTCAATACCAAACCAGTTTTTCGGTTGTGTTCTGGGCGATTTTGCTGATGATGCAGGCCATGGCCATCTTGGTGTTGCTGACCGAGAGCCTGGAGATTTCCGAAGTCATCTGGCATCGCAAGGGTCGCCGTACCTTCCAGCCGCTGACGCCGCCGGCCGGTTTCCGTTATCCGAAGGTTTCGATCCACTTGCCGATCCACAACGAGCCACCGGAAATGGTGCGCAAGACCCTGAATGCGTTGGCTAAGGTCGATTATCCGAACTACGAAGTATTGGTGATGGATAACAACACCAAAGATCCGACAGTTTGGCAGCCGGTGCGTGAAGATTGCGACCGCCTCGGGGCGAAGTTCCGCTTCTTCCATCTGGACAACTGGCCCGGTTACAAGGCCGGTGCGATCAACTACGCATTGACCAATACCGCTGAAGATGCCGAAATCATCGCGGTCATCGACAGCGACTACATTCTGAATCCCGATTGGCTGAAAGCGATGGTGCCGTATTTCGACCAGGAAAATGTCGGCTTTGTGCAGTCGCCCCAGGATTACCGAGATTCTGGTCAAAACACGTTCAAAGATATTTGCTACTGGGAGTATGCAGGCTTTTTTAATATCGGCATGGTGCAACGTAACGAATTCAACGCCATCATCCAACACGGCACGATGACGATGGTCCGCAAGTCGGCGTTCGACAAAGTCGGTCCGTGGGGCGAATGGTGTATCTGCGAGGATAGCGAATTGGGCTTGCGTCTTTATGAAGCGGGTTACGACTCGGTGTACTGCAAGGAGTCTTTCGGTCGCGGCCTGATGCCGGATACCTTCTCCGGCTATATGACGCAGCGTTTCCGCTGGGTATACGGCGCGATGCAGATCATCAAAAAGCATTGGCGGCATTTTTTGCCCAACAAAAAGTCTTCGCTTACTTCGGCACAGCGCTATTACTTTGTGGCGGGTTGGTTGCCTTGGTTTTCCGATGCCTTGGCCCTGTTGTTTACCGGCACCAGCTTGATATTGACCGCACTGATCGTGTCGGATCCTATTCATAGCGAATTGCCGGTAAATGCCTTCCTGTTGCCGACCATAGGCCTGTTTGCATTTAAGATTTTGCGCGGTTTGTGGTTGTACAAAGCGCGGGTGGCTTGTTCAATG
This sequence comes from Methylomonas sp. TEB, assembly GCF_047777895.1. Taxonomy (GTDB): domain Bacteria; phylum Pseudomonadota; class Gammaproteobacteria; order Methylococcales; family Methylomonadaceae; genus Methylomonas. Next base: position 4,491,772 of record NZ_CP180476.1, on the reverse strand, counting down.
TTGCATGCATTGGGTGCGGCACTGGCCGGATTATCGCTGACGCATACCGTGGCACGCGGGACTTTGCAGGGCTTGTTCACCTCCGGCAAACCCTTCATGCGCACGCCAAAATACGAGCAGCAAGGGCCGTTGGTGGCGGGGTTGTTGATCATTTGGCAGGAGTTATTGTTGCTGAGCCTGCTTTTGGCTGGCATCCTGGCGATGCGCTCTATCGAGCATTTCGATAACTTGAGCGGCAGGTTGTGGATGGCAGTATTGGCGGTACAATCGGTGCCTTATGTCGCCACACTGCTGACAATTCTGATCAGCGTTGCGCCTAACTATTTTCCTGGCAAAAAACTGTCCGCCGATGAGTTAGACGCGGACGAGTAAGTACCGCTTGCTTGGTATCCGAAGACCCTTGTCGGCTGAAAGGCTGGCAAGGGTTTTTTTGTTTAGCGGGCGAGGACCGGTTCCAGTTGCTACCTGAGCTGTTGTCGCTGTTTTGAGTGTCAGCATCAAAACAATGGATATGGCGGCGAATAAAATAAACTGTGTTATATGACTTATTTTTAGTGAGTCATTTGCCGCATAAATGGGTGGTTGTAGTGGCGTATTTGATGATGTGTTGTATTAATTGATTGATAAAAAAGCACAATTGTATTTAGGTTTATAAATTGCTTATATCTACAAATGGTTGTTTTAAAGTGTGTGAGATCACCAGAAACTGTTGGTGTTTTAAATAGCGCTTTTGCCGACAATTAGTCCTTAGCAAGAACAAACCGCATACCTTCGCAATTTTTAAACCTATGAAACACGCAAAAATCAAACTTGGCGCCAAGCCCTATTTAATGGGGGCAATGCTGCTTACTGTGTTGCCGGGAGTCTCGGCGACCGAAGATGGCAAGACGGACAATAAAACCGGTAGTAATCAAACCGCGGTATTGCCGGAAATGACGGTTACCGCCGAAAGCGGAAAAGCCGCTACGCAAACAGCTACCGAAAAATACAAGTTGCCTGCTGTGACAGAAAGCGTTACCCGCGAGAAGATGGAAGATACCATCAACGTAATGAACACTGAGGATGCCATCAAGTATTTGCCTAATATCCTGGTGCGCAAACGTTATATCGGCGACAAGGAAATGCCGGTGTCTATGCGCACCTCCGGGACCGGTTCTAGTGCGCGCAGCTTGATTTATGCGGACGGCATTTTGCTATCGTCGTTGCTGGGAAACAATAACAGCATGACCGGATCGCCGCGCTGGAATATGGTCTCACCATCAGAAATCGAGCGGGTTGATGTGATGTACGGACCGTTTTCCGCAGCCTACGGCGGTAACTCGATAGGCGGTGTCGTTGATATTACGACGCGGATGCCAGAGAAATTCGAGGCCGGCGGCGGCGTGCAGTCTACTTGGCAAGAATACGATGTTTACGGCCATACCGATGTCTATGACTCCCAGCAGTACACGGCCAATCTGGGTAGCCGACACGGCGACTTTTCCTGGCGTTTCGATGTCAGTCATTTGGATGCGCATAGCCAGCCTATCAGTTATACATATCTTCCCACTAGTTCCGGCACGGGTGGCGTACCCGTTACCGGCGCCGTCGGCGATGTCGATAGAAGCGGCTCCCAAAGAATCTTTGCCATAGGCGAAGGCAATATCAGGCATACGATTCAGGATAATTTTAAGTGGAAACTGGCTTACGATATTACGCCGACGCTGAAAGCTTCGTATACATTGGGTCTGTGGCAAAACGACGAAAGCGGGGGCTTCAATAGCTACTTGCGCAGTGCCACTACCGGGGCTCCGGTTAATAGCGGCATCATCAATATGAACGGACGAAACTACAACTTGGGTTCGACGTTTGCCGAGAACGATTACCAGCAGATGCATTGGTCGCACGGTATGGCGCTGAAATCGAACACCGGCGGTATTTTCGATTGGGAATTGACTGGCAGTGTGATCAATTATGGTCAGGATGAGCAACGCGCGCCCACGGTTGCGCCCAATCTTGCGGCTGCGGGTGGTGCTGGAACGCTTACCAGCCTAAACGACACCGGTTGGCATACTGTGGATGCTAAAGGTATATGGCGTCCGGATTCCGCATGGGGACCGCATCATGTCAGCTTTGGGTTTCATCATGATCTTTACGAATTAAACAACCAACAATATGTAACCTCCAATTGGATCTACGGTGCACCAGTCCGCTTAAATACCAATTCGCAAGGCAAGACCGAAACCAACGCGGTCTGGATTCAAGACGCATGGACATTTGATCCGGATTGGACGTTGACCTTGGGCGGACGTTTGGAGAACTGGAACGCCTTCGATGGCACTAACACCGGTTCAAACGGCAGAACGATCAATCAGTCTAACCGCAGCGATTTAAGATTTTCGCCAAAAGCCTCGCTGGCCTGGAAGCCGACTGATAGCTGGAAATTTACCAGCTCTATTGCTCAGGCTTACCGTTTCCCAACGGTGACAGAACTGTTCCAGGGTACCAATATCACCGTCAGCGGCACCTCAAATATTGTGAATCCCAATCCAACGCTAAAGCCTGAAGAGGCATTGTCTTCCGAGCTTTCCGCGCAATATTTTCTGAGCGAAGGTTCGTTGCGTTTGAGCTTATTCCACGAAAAAGTCTACGATGCCATCTACAGTCAAACGACTTTCAGTCCTGTCACTAACTCGACATTATCATATGCGCAGAACATCGACCAGATCAGCACCTACGGTTGGGAGTTTTCCGGCGAGCACAGTAATGTCGTTATCGATGGCCTGGATTTGTCGGGTAACGTGACCTGGGCGAATTCGCGCATCGATAAAAATGCGGCCCTGCCTGCGTCTGTCGGCAAGTATCAACCCAGAGTGCCGGAGTGGCGCGCTAGTGCCACGGCCACATATCATGTGACTAAAGATTTTACGTCCTCTATCAGTGGACGCTATAGCAGTCAACAATATGGGCAAATCGATAACAGCGACGTCAATCCGGATACTTACACCGGCACCGGCAGCGCGTTTTTTGTTGTGGATACCCGTGCCAAATATCAACTGACCAAGCAACTGACGCTTTCAGCGGGTATCGACAATATTACCAACGAAAAATATTGGCTGTTCCATGTGTTTCCGCAGCGCACCTATATCGCAGAATTGAAATTTAACTATTAAGCGGTTATTAAATGTATTCAACCGGGATAGGCAGAGCTCATCTAATCCTGGTCGTGCGTTAAATGACATAGTTTAATTTTTCCCGGTCAAACGGGTAAAAATGTTCGTAACTTTCCGGACACTTACTAAAAGACGATGATGAAATTTCAACTTCCTTTGGCAATGGTAGGCTCGTTGATTTTGACTGCATGTGCCAACGAGCCGATCACAAGTAAGCAAGGCGCTGAGGCGGCTAAGCTTGAACAGCGTACCGACCAAAAAGCATTGTGCGCCGATCTGCAAGCCAGTCCGGCGATCGGATGTTCCGAGACGGTGACCGCGACTTTCGACAATAGCGGTGTGCTGTGGTTGGCTTGGGTGGTTCGCGATCATATCTATGTGCAATCGTCTACCGATAAAGGTCGGAGCTTTTCCGCACCGGTTGCGGTAAACGCCGAGCCGGAAGCTATTGCCGCGCGCGGTGAATACCGGCCAAAAATCAAACTCGATGCGCAAGGCAATATCTACCTGACCTGGACCCAAAATCTGGAAAAACGCCATACTGGCAACATTCGCTTCAGTCGCTCGACGGACGGCGGCAAGAGTTTTTTTAAGCCGGTGACGGTCAATGACAATCTGGACGTGATCGGCCACCGCTTCGATGCGCTGGCGGTGGGGAAGAATGGCGAGATTTTTGTGGCTTGGCTGGATGCGCGCGATAAGGAAAAAGCCAAGGCCGCTAAGCAAGAGTTTGCAGGTACTGCCGTGTATTACGCCTGGTCGGACAATGGTGGTAAAAGCTTCTATCCCAACAAAACCGTTGCGCCGCATAGCTGTGAATGCTGCCGTTTGGGTGTGGAAATAGATGCCGACAATTTGCCGGTGGTGTTGTGGCGGCATGTTTATGAAGGCAATATCCGCGATCATGCGCTGGTTAAATTTAAGGATTGGCGCACGCCTGGAGCGGTGCAGCGCGTCAGCCAAGAAAACTGGAAAATCGATGCTTGTCCGCATCATGGCCCGGCCTTATCAGTTGCCGACAATGGCGTTTACCATTCGGTATGGTTCAGCGGAGCCGCTGATAAACAAGGCTTGTTTTACGGCCACTCCAAGGATGGCGGCCTAAGTTATTCGCAGGCCTACCATTTCGGCAATCAAGGCGCCAAACATCCCAACGTGTTTGCCAAGGGCGAGCAGGTAGTGGTGGTCTGGTCGGAATTCGACGGCAGCCATAATCTGTTGCAGTTGATTAAGTCTAATGACGGCGGATTGAGCTGGTCGCAACCCGAAGTCGTCGGTAAAACGGCGGAAAGCGCGGACGATGCTTTTCTGTTGAGCGATGGTGAGAGTGTTTTTCTATCCTGGCAAACCGCGCAGGGCTATCAATTCAAGCCGATTTAGGTTTTAGTGATCCAAAGCCATCCCGCTAGTCGCGCGGTATGGCTTTGGCTGAACGGCTCTTCAATTTCCGATCAGTTTCAACTCGGCTTCCCGATATTTTTCCGCGCATTTTCTGCTAACTTCTTCCGGCAATTTCGGACCAGGCGCGGTCTTGTTCCAATCCAAGGTTTCCAGGTAATCGCGTAGATATTGTTTGTCGAAGCTAGGCGGGCTGATGCCGACTTGATATTGCTCGACCGGCCAAAAGCGCGAGGAATCGGGGGTCAACGCTTCGTCGATCAAGTACAGGGTGCCGTCTTCGTCCAGGCCAAATTCGAATTTGGTATCGGCGATGATGATTCCGCGTTCGCGAGCGTAATCAGCCGCGGTTGTGTAGAGCTGCAAGCTGGCGTCGCGCACCTTGCCGGCCAGTTCCGCTCCCATCAACGCCACCGTATCGGCGAAGCTGATGTTTTCGTCATGGGTGCCCATTTCGGCCTTGCTGGACGGCGTGTAAATCGGCTGCGGCAATTGTTGCGCCTGTTGCAAGCCGGCCGGCAGCTCGATACCGCACACCGAGCCGCTGTTTTGATAATCCTTCCAACCCGAGCCTATCAAATAGCCGCGCACGATGGCTTCCACCGGCAGCGGTTTCAGACGTTTGACGATGATGGCCCGGCCTTCCACTTGCGCTCTTAATTCGGAATCGGGAATCACGTCCGCCAGCGTCAAGTCGTCGCTTAAATGGTTGGGAATAATATCGCGCATTTTTTCGAACCAAAAATTACTTACCCTGGTCAATACGCGGCCTTTACCGGGAATCGGGTCGGGCATGATCACATCGAACGCCGACATCCTGTCCGAGGTGACGATCAGCAAATGGTTAGCGTCGATTTCGTACATATCGCGGACTTTGCCGCGGCCGAGCAATTTCAAATGCGGCAGGGAAGATTCGTAAAGTGCGGCGGGGGCATTCATAATACGTCTGTGGAGTCAGTGGAAAATGGCTGTAATTTTATCATTAAACCTGTTGAGGGTAGGAAACGCATGAGTTGGCTGGGCAAGTTGGTAGGTGGGGCGTTTGGATTTATGTTGGGCGGGCCGTTGGGGGCGATTTTCGGTGCGTCGGTAGGGCATCAGTTCGATGCCGGACTGGACGGGATGGCCGGCGAGTCATTTAATCCCGGCGACCAGCAGCGCGTGCAAATGGCGTTTTTCACTGCGACGTTCGCGGTGATGGGCCATGTCGCCAAGGTGGATGGCCGGGTTTCCAACGAGGAAATCGGGCTGGCAAAACGGGTGATGGGTAATATGGAACTCAGTGCCGAGCTGCGCGAAGCCGCGATTCAACTGTTTCAGCAAGGCAAGCAGACCGATTTTCCATTGGCGGAAGTACTGCGGCAATTTCGCGTGGAATGTCATCGCCGGACTAATCTAGTGCGCATGTTCGTGGAAATCCAGATTCAAGCGGCGTTTGCCGACGGTGTTTACGATGCCAAGGAAGAAAAGCTGTTACTGGATATTTGCGCGCAACTGGGTGTATCGCGTTTCGAATATCAGATCATCAAGGGGCAAGTACAGGCGCAACATCGTTTTCAGCAGTCCGGTGAACAGTTTCATACGGCTAAAGCAGGTTTGTCGAAATTGGAAGATGCGTACGCCGTGTTGGGCATAGCCTCAACGGCCGACGATGCGGAGGTGAAAAAAGCCTATCGGCGCCTGATGAGTCAGCACCATCCGGACAAATTGGTGGCCAAGGGGTTACCCGAGGAAATGATGCAGATGGCCAAGCAAAAGACTCAGCAAATCAGGAAAGCTTACGAAACGATACGGGAAACAAGAGGTTTTTAAAAAGAGCCCGCCTGCCACGGAGGCGGCTGACGGGCTTGAAATAAACAGATTAACTGCTTAACAACGAGGGAGGTACAACAAAACTTAAGCGCGAAACGAGTCGCTAAAATCCAGATTGCTAGCGATGGTTGCAGCGCCGAATAGCATGGTGGAGATGATGAACTCGCCAGACATGAAGCCAAACACGCCGGTGGTGAAAAACAGGCCGGTGAGTACGTCTTTATACAGATTGTTCGATTTGTTCATTTTTGCTCCTAGACTGAATACAGTCGATACCAATGAAGACGACTTTAATATAAGCTTTATTTTTTTATTTACAATACCGGCTATAGTGGATTGCTTGTTTCTTTTTTAGAAACAATATTGAAATAAAGCTGTCATCTAGGCTTGTTATAAGCTTGTTTAATCCAGGAAGGCGTTGAGCGCGGGTAGATTGCTCTTGGGGAGTTTGACGGTTAACCTGACCGAATCGGAAAAATCCTGACCGATAATGCTGCCGTCCAGTTTTTTTAACTGGTATTCCAGCGCTTGTAGTCGGTGGTAATCCAGATTCAATGTCAGCTCGGCGAATTCAATGTATTCGACAATGTCGGCAGCTTCTATGACTTGCTTGGCGACATTGCCGTAGGCGCGGGTCAAGCCGCCCGCGCCCAGCTTCACCCCACCAAAATAGCGAATCACCGCCACCACCAGATTGATTAATTGCTTGCCTTCCAGATGCTGAAAGATCGGCTTACCGGCGGTGCCGCTGGGTTCGCCGGCATCGTGAAAACGGCAGATCAGACCGTCCGGCGATTGGATGCGATAAGCGTAAACGATATGGCTGGCGTCGGGGAAGCGTTGATGCAAATCCTTTAATAACAACAAAGCTTCGCGCTCGGTCTGGCAGGGGCTGATGATGCCGATGAAGCGGGATTTCTTGATGATCTCCTCGACTTCACAAGTCTTGACGACGATTTGCACCTTACAAAAGTCCGTTGATAGCCGGATGCCGGTTCAGCAAATGCTCGCGAAACGCTTCGATTTGCGCTTCGTTGTTACGCCGTTCGCGGGGAATGTTGACCGGAATATCGCTGATGATCCGCATCGGCGGCGGCGATAGAAAAATCAGGCGGTCTGCCAGCGCAATCGCCTCGCGCAGGTCGTGGCTGACGAACAGTACCGTATGCGGCCGTTGTTGCCACAACGAATACAACAGATTCCTTACCTGCCGCGCACTGGGCGCATCCAGCGAGACGAAGGGCTCGTCCATCAGCAGAATGTCCGGGTTGATGGCGAAGGCGCGGATGATGGCGACTCGCCGCTGCATGCCCAGCGACAAGCGCTCTGGATAAACCTGCTGCACGTCGCTCAGTTGCATGTCTGCCAATAACGAATCGATCAAGGCGGCGGGCGGCGTTTGCTCGAATACCACTTCGATATTCTGCCGGACGGTATACCAGGGCAGTAATCTGGGGTTCTGAAACACATAACCAATTCTGGCGGTTGTAGCTTGGCGACCTATTTGAATTTGGCCCTGGTAGTGGCGATCCAGTCCGGCGATCATGTTCAACAGCGTGGTTTTACCGCAGCCGGATGGGCCGAGCAGGCAGACGAATTCGTTACGGCCTACGCCGAGTTGTAAATCGGCAATCGCTTGGTGTTGGCGGTCTTCGGCATGCCCAGAGCGATAAGTTTTATCCTGGATGCTGATGGTAATATCGTTCATCGCCGCCACCGTAAAGCCTTGCGGTCCAGCGGTCGCAGCAACAGCCATTCGATCAGTTGGATGACTGCAACGAAGGCAAAGGTATAAGCCAGCAGGCTGGCGACATCGAACAATTGAAAAAACAGATGCAACTGATAGCCCATGCCGTTGCTGCGGCCGAGCAACTCCACGACCAAAATGATTTTCCAGATCAGCGCCAGACCGGAGCGCGTGGCCGCCATCACGAACGGATGCAATTGCGGCCAGATCACATGCGCCAAGGTTTTTCTGCGGTCGAAACGGTAGCTTGCAGCCATTTCCAATAAATCCTTGTCCAGTGCCCGCGTGCCTTCACGGATGGTGACAATCACATTCGGCAGTTTATTGATCACCACGGCCAGAATCGCCGCCGATTCGGCCAATCCGAACCAGACGTAGCAAAGGATGATGGTGACCAGCGCCGGAATGTTCAGGAAGATTACCAACCAGTGATCGAAGAACGCATCCAGGGGTTTGTTGTTACCCAGCGTCACCCCTATCGCGCAGCCCAATACCATCGCAATCGAGAAGCTGACCAGCAGCCGCAGCAGCGTAACCCCTAAATGGTAGGGTAGTTCGCCGGATTGAGTTGCTTGCCAAAATACCTGGGCGACCTGGAGCGGATAGGGTAATGTTGGACTGTGGACCCAGCCAGCCGCCAGCTGCCAGATGCCTAGCAGCGCTAACAGCGATAGCAGTGTGACGGCAGACTGGTTAAGTTTAAAAGCGCCCGTCAACATTAGTCAGCCGACCAGAACGTCCCCGCTGGTATTTGCGCCGATTGGCCGGTCAGCTTGTTATTGCTGAGTTGATGCAGCATGGCGTAGATTTTTGCGGCGGCGCTTTGCTGAGTGGCGCCCCATTGTTCAACGCGGCCTTGGCAGTAACGCTCCCGGAGTTTTTGCTGTTCTTTCGGACTGGTCGCGTCGGTGAGCGGCAAAATTTTCTGCCATTCCGCATCGGAACTGCACAGGGTGTCGTGAGCTTGCTTGCCGAGACTCAAGAATTGTTTGAACGCTGCTTTATGTTGATCGGCCCAGTCCTGCTTGAACACATAGCCGATGCTGGGCACTGTTTCGTTGATGCCGAGTTGGCGGATGATCTCCTCGCCGCTCAACAGCGCCCGGTAGCCTTGCGCTTCGAGATGCGCGGCAAATTGCCAGAAGGTCAGCAAGGCATCGACGCGCTTTTCGAGTAGTTGCTGGCTCAGTAATGGCGGCGCGCCGTAGATTTTTTCCACGCCGGTATTCAGGTCCACTTGCTGTTGCTGTCCCAACGCTTGTAACAGCAGCCAGTTCTTATCCAGCTCACCGCCGGCTATGCCCAGTTTTTTACCTTTTAAATCGGCCAGTGACTTGATCGGGCTATCGGCCGGTACCAGGAGGACGCCGGAGGTATCGGAAAACGGGTAAAAACTTAAATTGGTGCCGGTGCTGCGCATGCTGGACGTCCAGATCCAGTCGGAGACGATCACATCGACTGAGCCAGCTTGCAGCGCAACCTTACCGGCTTGCTGATTGGCAACCGCGATGTTTTCCACGTTGAATTTTGCATTGTCCAGTAGACCTTGGTTGCGCATCGCCGCCAGCTCCCAGTTTAAGGTGCCGGCGGCCATAGCGCCTATGCGGATAGTGGGTTTTTCATCGGCGTTGGCAAATTGCGGCAATAAAGCGGCAATGGCAAACAGGCAAGTTTTTATATTCATCTGCAAAGTCCCTAGTCGGATGGTTAACGCAACGATTTTAACGCAGCCGCCCCCAATACGAGAAGGTTTGTCGGATTTGTTTGGAGCGGAATGTGTTGTCCAAGGTTTAAGGGCAAACCGTTTGACCGATATTCCCAAAAGCCCGAGGCCACTAGACCACACGAGTAATCAGGGGTTCCGGCATGGCGGGGCTGGGAGGCATTCAGGGCCTAGGTTAAAACAGCTGATTAGCAAGTTGCACTACAGCCGCAAAATCGGCCTTTCGGCAAGGCATGCGGATAGCGCTGGGCTTACCGATTCGGGAATATTAAAAGCTGTGGCGTAGACATTTCCCGTGGCTTAACGGCCTAGGATGCAGTGGGAAGTAATCTGTCTTCTCGCTCAAATCTGGCGGCGGCCACCGGCCGGCCGGTGTAATAGCCTTGGTAGGATAGGCAGCCTTTATCACGTAAGAAGATCATTTGTTCCTGGTTTTCCACGCCCTCGGCAATCACGTGTAAACCTAAGTTTTTAGCCATATTGATAATTGTCTCCACAATTACCGCGTCGTTGGGATCGCTGGCGATGTCGCGGACGAAACTTTGATCGATCTTTAATTGGCTGATGGGCAATTTTTTTAAATAAGACAGTGAGGAATAGCCGATACCGAAATCGTCGATGGAGGTTTTTACGCCCAGGGTTTGCAAATCGCGCATTTTTTCCACGGTGTCGTCTATGTCGCTGATGACGCAGCCTTCGGTCAGTTCGATGACCAGACGCTCAGCCGGCAGTTCGGCGTCGATCAAAATGCGTTTTACTTGGTCTACAAAATCGGCCTGGCGGAATTGCCGGGAACTGACGTTGACCGCCACATGATGAATAGGCAGGTTCTGCGCGTCCCACACCTTGATTTGCCGGCAGGCCTCGCGCATCACCCATTCGCCTATCGGCAAAATCAGCTGGGTATCTTCGGCAATGGGGATAAATTCCACCGGGGAGATCATGCCCTTTTCCGGATGCTGCCAGCGGATTAGCGCTTCGGCGCTGATTACTTTGCCGAGGTGATCGACCTGCGCCTGATAGTGCAGTAAAAACTGCCGCTGTTTCAGCGCCTGACGAATCTCTTTTTCCAAGGTTAAACGGCGGTCGGCGGTTTCCTGCATCGACGGACGGTAAAAACTGATGCCGTTACGGCCGCTTTCCTTGGCCCGGTACATCGCGGTATCCGCCTGTTGGATGACCGCTTCAGGCTGTTCGGCCACCTCGGGAAACAGGGTCACGCCTATGCTGGTGGAAAAGTGATGTTCGCTGCCCTGAACCGTGAAAGGTTGATTGATGGTGTGCAGGATTTTTTCCGCCAGCATCGCCGCGTGACTGGTCGCTTGCGACAGTTGCGAGTAGCGGCCAGGCACCATCACGATAAATTCGTCGCCACCCAGCCGGCAAGCGGTGTCTTCGTCGCGGATAATGGATTTGAGGCGTTGGGCAACCTGGATCAGCAATTCGTCGCCAACTTGATGGCCGCGCGAATCGTTAAGGGTTTTGAAGTGATCCAAATCCAGAAAAAACAGCGAACCGTAATAACTTTGGCGTTTGGCGGCAGCGATCTCCTGTTTCAGGCGGTCCAGCAGCAAACGTCGGTTCGGCAAGCCGGTCAGCGGGTCGTAAAATGCCAGTTCATGGATTTCCCGCTCGGCGGCTTTTTGCTCGCTGATGTCAGAAAAAATCGCCACATAATTCAGTAGTTGGTCGTGCTCGTCCCGGACGCAGGTAACGGTTAGCCATTCCGGAAACACGTCGCCGTTTTTGCGCCGATTAAAAATTTCGCCCTGCCATTGGTTATCCTTGGCCAAGGCTTGGGTCAAAGTTTGAATAAATCCGGGAGCTTGATGGGTCGACGACAGAAAATCCGGTTGCCGGCCAATCACTTCTTCCGCGCTATAACCGGTGATTTTGTTAAAAGCATTGTTGACGCGCAAAATTGCCCCATTGGCATCGGTGACGATAATGGCCTCGTGCGACTGGAATGTGGTTGCGGCAATGCGGAGTTCGTTTTCCTGCTGTTTACGGCGTTCGATCTCGGTATTCAGCGCTTGGTTGCTACGCAGCAAATCGCGGGTTTTTAGGGCCACTAAATCTTCAATGCGGGCGGTGCGTCCGCTCATCAGCATTAAACCGAAGCTGGTCAGGCCGCAGAGCAAAAAGCTTCCGGACAACAGCCACCAAACCGTCCAGGGATTTTGTTGCGTATAAAACTCCGGCAGCGGTTTATATTCAAGCGTCCAATTCCGGTCGGCGACCGCCAGCGATTGCCGCTTGCTTGGAAGGAAATAATGCGTTTTCGATTCAATGCCTTCGGGAGTGCTGCGGTATAACAGCTGGTCTTGATCATAGATCGCTACCGACAAACGTGTGCTTTGTAAGCGTCCGGACAGTTCCTGAATCTCGTTGCTTAATTTAAAAACATTCGAGACCAATCCGACAAAAAACTGTTGACGCTGGGCGCTGGTGTTTAGCGATTTTCCTTTGAGATAAATCGGGGAGTAGATGGCGAAGCAGGGCTGTTTGTCGTCGCAGACCATGCCGTCCGTCACCACCGTTTCGCCGGAATTAATCGCTTTTTGGATTGCCGCTAATAGTTTTGGGTTGCTGGCAACGTCGAAACCAATGTTTTGCTGGTTGCCGAAGGCGTAAGCAATGGGTAAATAAACATTCCGCTTACCAGCCGGTATCAATTGCTGATTGCGGTTGTGCTCGTGAATGGTGGTTTCTGTCTGTTGTTCGAATGCGCTACGGTCTTCGGCATTGACTCTGGGTATCCATTCCAGTGCCTCCGGCTCGGGATGTTTGCTGAAAATGGTATGGGCAAATAGCCTGAACTCGTTGGGATTGACCGATTCCGAGCTGTCGAATAAGGCTTTCAATAACTGATTATTCAGAATATCGTCGCTGAAATGTTCCTGGAGGTTGGTATGGGTCAGATTAATCTGGTTGTCGAATAGCCCATTGAGGCGTTGATTTTCCAGATTGCGGCTGTAGACGAAGGCGATGACCACCAACAATAGCGAAATCGATAACGGATAGGCCACGAATTTTTGCCGTTGCCGCCAGATATGCCGCGGGGTACCGATAAACAACAGTAGCAAGGGCGCGAAGATCACCGTACCTATGGCATCGCCTATCCACCAGGTACACCAGTTCAGGCCGATTTCTTCCGCATCGATGGTGTCGAAAATGTACAGAAAACTGGTGCCGACGCTAGCCGATATTAAGCAACTGGCAATTGCCAGCAAGAAAAACCAGACGACATGCCGATCTTCCATCAACGGATTGTGTCTGCCAATCCAGCGGTTGATCAGGGACGCTCCGAGTAAGGGCTGGGCGATGGCGCCGACGCTGGCGGCGGCGCCAACCCAAATCGGTGTAAACCAATCTTCCGGGGTGGCCAGATCGCCAAAAGCGTAAATTTGCGTACCCAAGCTGCCGATGATCAGACCCGGCAATAATTTGGGGCCATAACCAAGCAGCGCGGCCAGAGCGATACCCGCTGACGGCCATATTGGGCTGGCATGGCTGGGCTGCATCGCCAGCATATGCCCGAGATAGCCGCCGATAAAATAGGCCAGGGCCAAGGCGCTGTTCAGCAGAAAAAATCTAAAAGCTGTCGGCATGATTAAACAGGCGGACTTTGGTTCTCGCCGAGGCGGGGCGAAGCAATCGCTTTAGTGAGTTGCGGGCAACAGAACGCCATTCTCGACATCCATGCTAAATGCTTTGCCAAAGCCGGCGACATATTGGCCGCGCAAAGGCGTCAGTGCCAGTAAATGAAAATCCGCTAGGGAGCGTAAAACCGCGACTGTTTCGCCGAACCGCTGTTGCAGCTTATCTAACAACTGGGTATATGCTGCGTGGGTTTTGTCGATTTCACCAACCTCACATTCGATTACCAGCCGGCGTCTGGCAAACGGGTTGACCGCTTCGGCCTCGGGTTCGATAAACATGATGGATGCTTGACGTTGGCGCAGCATATTGCCGGTATGCCGGGCCAATTGGCTGACGTAGATGTAATAAGTATTTTGGTAATCCAGAAACGGCGCATAGCTGACTTCGGCTGTCCCGAGCTCGGAACTGCTGGCGATTATCAGGCTTTGGCTGTTAGCAATTAAAGTCCGGTAATCGGCGGCTAGCGGTTCGGAACTCATGGTGTCGTGATAGCAGTCAGTTGCGCGTGGCGGAAGCAATCGACGGTGTGATCGTTGACCATGCCCACCGCCTGCATATAAGCATAGCAGATGGTTTTGCCGACGAATTTAAAGCCGCGTTTTTGCAGGTCTTTGCACATGCTGGCCGATTCCGGGGAATAGGCCGGTATTTGACTATGGCTCAGCCAACTATTTTGCCGGGTTTTGCCATCCACAAAGCGCCAAATGTACTGATCAAAACCGCCGAATTCCTGTTGTACCCGTAAAAAAGCCTGGGCGTTGCTTACCGCGGATTCAATTTTCAGGCGGTTCTTGACGATGCCGGGATTTTGCAGCAATGACGCCAGTTTTTTGTGATCATAAGCGGCGACCTTGAGCGGATCAAAATGATCGAAAGCGGCGCGATAAGCCTCGCGTTTATCGAGAATGGTTCGCCAACTGAGGCCGGCTTGTGCGCCTTCCAGCACCAGAAACTCGAACAGCTTTTGCTCGTCGTGCAGCGGTACGCCCCATTCGTGATCGTGATAATGTTCTTCGTTGGTACTATTCAGCGCCCACACGCATTTGCCTGGCATCAGTCTTTTTTCATCAGGTTTTTCAAATCGGCGAAGGGATTGAAGGTAGCGGCAGGCGCTTTGCCTTCCGAGGTGGCTTTGCCGCCGTAACGCACGTGCTCTTCAAAACGTTGATGTTCGTTGTCGTGGCAATACAGGCACAGCAACTCCCAATTGCTGCCGTCGGGCGGATTGTGGTCGTGATCGTGATTGATGTGGTGGACCGTCAATTCGCGCAGGTTTTTATGATCGAATTCCCTTGAGCAGCGTCCGCAAATCCAGGGATAGAGTTTTAAGGCTTGCTCGCGGTAGCCTTTTTCCCGCTCTTCCTTGTAGCGCCGGGCTTCGGCGACGATGTGATAGGCTTTGTTATCCGACATGAGGTCCTCCGTTTGTCAGCCGCCGGTGGCGTTCATGTGCCGCAAAATAACCGGCTGTTCGTGAATATTGAATTCGTGTTTTTCCGGTTTGATTTGCATGGCCTCGACGATGGCTTGTTTCAACATCGCTTTGTCGCCTGGGTGGTCTCTCACAACCTGCTTCAGATCCACCGAATGTTCGTTGCCCAAGCAGAGCAATAAACGGCCCTCGGCGGTCAGGCGCACCCTGTTGCAACTGCCGCAGAAATTGGCGCTGTGCGGCGAGATAAAACCCACTTTGCTTTTACTGTCGGCTATCCGGTAATAAGCCGAAGGTCCGCCGGTCGAGTCGGTCACGGCTTCCAGGGTAAAGCGTTGTTGCAAATCCTGTCGGATCAAATCGCTGGGATAAAACGCGGCGCCGCGATGATGGTTGTCCACCGCGCCCAGCGGCATTTCTTCGATAAAACTGATGTCGATGCCATGCTCGACGGCAAATTGCACCAGATCGCAGACTTCCTGGTGGTTGCGGTTTTTCAGTATCACCGCGTTGAGTTTGATGCGCTGAAAGCCGGCGGTTCGGGCTTTTTCTATGCCTTTCAGCACTTGCTGCAAATCGCCGGTTCGGGTTAGCTCCCTGAATTTGACCGGGTCCAGGGTGTCCAGGCTGATGTTGATGCGTTTCACGCAGGCTGCTTTCAAGTCATCGGCCATTTCGGCCAGATGCGAGCCGTTGCTGGTCAATACCAGTTCATTCAAACCCGGTACGCGCCCCAAGTCTTGCATTAAGCCTAACGCACCTTTACGCACTAGCGGTTCGCCGCCGGTAATCCTGATTTTGCCGACACCTAGTTCGACGAAGGTTTCGCAGATAAAGCGGATTTCCTCCAGGCTGAGAATATGGCTGCGCGGCAGAAACGTCATGTCCTCGGCCATACAGTAAACGCAGCGAAAATCACAGCGGTCGGTGATTGATACCCGCAGGTAGTTGACCACTCTGCCAAAGCGGTCTATCAGTTGCAACGGTTTGCTAGGCGCCATTACATTCGAACAGAAAAAATAAAGGAAGAAAATAGTAACACAGCACCGCGCTGTGTTATTACCGCTTGCTAAAAGATCGGCGTTGAGCGGGTAAGTTCCTCTGACGGTTTTTTGCCTGACTATTGCTTGCCCAAGCGCCGCAGCAAAGCCAATACCGCCGCTTCTATCTGCGGCAAGGCCTCGCTCGGATGGACGTCTTCTATATCGTCTACCTGCCAGTATTCCACGCGATCCACCCAGTGCGGGAAGCGGCTATGCAGCAAGGGTTGATGCTCGGTTTGCTTCAAGGCAATGATGTGGCGGGCGGTGGCCAAGTCGTGCTCGGTCAGCGCAATCGGTGCGCGGACGGGCTCAATGGGGATCTCCCGCAAGGCCAAGCCATGCCGAGTGTGCGGCGAAATCGGCCCGGCATCGTCCTTAAGCAACTCGATGGCCAAGCCGCGCGAAAACGCCCGCCACGGCAGGGCATAACCTGGCGCATGATGATTGAATAAATACTCGGCAAACCGGCTGCGGTAGTAGTTGCCGGTGCAGAGGAATAGGACTTGGGAGTGAGTGTTTGTCATAAAACTCCTTTTGGCGAGGCTGTTTGCATGAGAGCAGGCAGTAAAGAATTTGTTTGAGTCATTATAATGGTGATACCGTATGTGGTATGTTTGAGATTGTACTGGATACCAATGTTCTGTTCGCCGGCTTATATTCCGCTAACGGCGCATCCTTTAAATTGCTGGAGCTTTTAGCCGGTGGGCAGTTGGAAACAGCCATATCGACACCGCTTTTGTTCGAGTATGAGGACGTTTTGAAACGCAACCGTTCCATGCTGCAACTGACCGATGCTGAAGTAGACATAGTACTCGATAACTTGTGCGCGTTTAGCCGTCATCAAAAGGTGTACTTTTTATGGCGACCCTATTTGCCGGACCCGAAAGATGATTTAGTTTTGGAGTTGGCCGTTGCTGCCCGAGTAAACACCATTGTTACCCATAATTTAAAAGATTTTGCCCGTATCGAAAAATTCGGTGTCGAAGCCATTACACCAAAAACCTTGCTGGAGCGTCTACCATGAGTGCACTAAGTCTGAGATTGCCCGATTCCATACACCGCCACATCAAGGAACTGGCGAGTAAAGAAGGTGTATCGATCAATCAATTCATAGCCAGCGCCGTTGCCGAAAAAGTCTCGGCCATCGCCACCGAAGACTACCTGCAGGCCCGAGCCGAACGAGCCGACAAAGCCGCTTTCCAGGCCGTTTTGACCAAGGTGCCTAAACGTGAGCCGTTG
The DNA here is from genome assembly GCF_047777895.1 of Methylomonas sp. TEB. Lineage (GTDB taxonomy): Bacteria > Pseudomonadota > Gammaproteobacteria > Methylococcales > Methylomonadaceae > Methylomonas. The sequence goes on along the minus strand of NZ_CP180476.1, from coordinate 4,474,563 downwards.
GTGGGGGATGAGTTTTAGCGTTGGCGGGCAGCATGGGCAGATAGAGCTGTTTCTGTAGAAAATACTACGAGCTGGGGCTGATTGATTGGATCGATGACTTAAATCTGCTGAATGACTAAGCTTTTATACTTAGCTTAAGTTGACGGCATTCGTCTAGCGCTGATTTAACCCAACAATTCCGAGAGTCTTTACCCTTTATGAAGCAATTTCTAAATACGACCGTCAAGGCAGTCTTCGACGAGTATCCTCCGGAAATTCGCTGGAAAATGCTGGTGCTTCGCGAAGCGATCTTTGCTGTGGCGGCTAGCGAGGGTGTCGGACAACTTGAGGAAACTTTAAAGTGGGGCGAGCCTGCTTACATAACCGCCGAAACCGGATGTGGCAGTACGATCAGAATGGCATGGAAGAAAGAGAAACCTAGCCAATACGCCATGTATTTCATCTGTACGACGAATTTGGTTGAAACCTTTCGGACGCTTTTTCCGCACCAGTTTAAATACGAAGGCAATCGGGCGATTGTCTTTCAAGAAACCGAAGACGTCGACATGGATAGCCTGTCAATTTGTATCGCTATGGCTTTGACCTATCATCGGAACAAGCGACGAAAGCAACCTTAGGTGCGGAGCTGGCTTCAGGTTTCTTCGCCAAGAGTATTTCAACTTGCCGTTAGCGAAGGTAGGTGTTGCCTTAGAAATCCACCAATCCGCGCCTCCAGCCAATACGCCGGCCTGAACCATCCTCCACTCACAAATCCCACATGCCCGCCGCCGGCGCACACTTCCAGTTGCACCTGGTCGGATAATTCCGCGGCGGTCGGCAATACTCGTTCGGTCATGAACGGATCGTCGTTAGCTTGCAAAATCAAAGTTGGGACGCGGATATGCTTTAAAAATTGCCTGGAACTGCTGCGCCGGTAGTAATCATGGGCGTCTTTAAAACCGTGCAGGCCGGCCACGACCTTGTCGTCGTATTGCCAGAAGGATTTGATGCCGGATAGATCGCCTAATTCTGCGATCCGTTCGGCTTGTTCGTGCTGGCCGATGCCTTGCAAATGCTTGAGCTTGACGCGCATGTACTGTTTCAGCTCGCGCAGCAGATAGTCGCGATAGAGTTTTGAGAAACCACGATCAAGCTTGTCGGCGCATTCGTTTAACAACAACGGCACGGATACCGCCACTGCCGCCGATAACCCAATCTTATCGCCTTGTTCACCCAGCCATTTTAATAACACGTTGCCGCCCAGGGAAAAACCTATCGCCGCCATAGCCCGGTCCAGAAAACGCTGGCGTAAGGTTTGGTAAAAAAACTCGATATCCTCGGTTTCGCCGGAGTGATAGCAGCGCGCCAGCCGGTTCATTTCCCCGCTGCACCCGCGAAAATTCAGCGCCACGCTGGCAAAGCCGGCTGCCAGCAAACTGTGTTGCAAGCCCTGGATATAACCGGAACGGCTGCTGCCGGCCAGACCATGCAACAGAATCACCAGCGGTCGGTCGCCGTTATCCACCCAATCGATGTCCAGAAAGTCGCCGTCAGGCGTGTCCAACCGTTCGCGGCGGATGCCGGCCGGTGGCGAGATACTCCGCAATAACGCCGGGTAGATCGTCTGCAAATGCGGGCTATTCAGCCACCAGGCCGGGCGGAAGGCGTTGTGCATGGTTGTGGACCTGCTTTATAGTAGTGGTTGGGCGATGGTTTGAAAGAGGAATATACCTTTTGTACCGCCAAACGCCAGCGCGCCTTTGCGGCGGATGTATAGCTCTTATCCGTCGGAGATTTTCCAAATTATTTCCAACCCAGTTTCCCTGTTCTTGATGAGTCGGCCCATTCCTATTGCCAAATCGCTGGCTAAAGCGGTCCCGCCTAGCCGGGCAAAAGCAGGTGCGGGGCGTAAGCCGGGTAAACCGCGCCGCAAAGCCAAATCTCTGCGCAAACCAAAGTGGTGGTTGATGGTTGTGGAAGGCTTGGCGCTGATGATCGCCGCAGTATTGGCGACGATGTTTGTACTCGGTTACTCGGCCAGTTGGCTATCCGGCCCCGGTTTTTTTACCAGTTTGCTGCCGTTCGCAATTGGCGTGGTGATCTTGATGTTGGCGGCGGCGGCGCTGTTGCTGGCTTGGTCGCGCTTGCGCGGCTGGCTGCATGGCCGATTGGATTATTTACCCGCCGCCTTGGCCGTGGTGCTGGCCGCTTCGATCGGTTGGTTTGTGATGCACGGTGGCTACACCCAAGTTTTTACGCATTTTCGCACCTTGGTCGGCGGCAAGCAGGAGGCTGAAAAAGTCACCCTGGCGCATCAAGTCTACGCGGCTTATCGGCGCCACGGCATAGGCGGGTTGCAAAAAATGATGATGCGCGCCGATGCCTTCAATCCGGCAATCGAGGATGCGGCCAAGGCTTTTGATGTCGATGTCAATTTGCTGCAAGGCATCGCCGCGACTGAGTCCTCGTTTATGCCACGCGACAGTTTTGATGGCGGCAAAGGCTTGTTTCAGATTACCGCCGTGCCCAAAGCCATTACCCGCGAGGCCGCCGACGAGCTGGATGTGGAGGAGTTGCAAGTCAACGATCCCAGGCATAACGCCTTTGTCGCCGCCGCTACCTTTAAACATTATCTGCAAGAAATGAACGGCGATTTGTTTTTAGGCCTGCTGGCTTACAACATCGGGCCGCGCAACGGCGGCTTGCGTTTTATCATGCAGCAATACGGCGCTACCGATTTTGTGACCATGCAACCCTACCTGCAAACCCTGCCGCGTGACTACCCGATCCGGGTATTGTCTTATGCCTTGGCTTTCAAGCTATATCAGAAGGACGGCAAGCTGCTGGCCTATGAAGAAGGCGATAACGCCATGCGGATTCAGCAGATGGGGATACCGGGGTTGTAGATTCGCTGCCTGGTTTTGGTCCCTACTGGGTAGCCCTTACAGTCAGGAAAATTTAACGATAATATCTTGCTGAATATGGCGCACCCGGTGATGGAGTTTGTCCGATTTAACCGGGATATGTCGCAATGGATCATGCTGGCGCATCACAAATTCCCGAATCGCCTCATCGTTCCAGCTCTGATGGTTGTCATGCACCATACGCAGTACAGCATTCAATTTATTGGCGGTGTAAATCACATCGTCTTCGTTATCGTCATAATCCGAGTGTATCAAATCTTTTATGGCGTACTTAACTTGAGCAAGGGCATTATTGGCATCGAATGATGTGGCCTGTCTCATGATTATTTCTCCGGTTTTCAGTTTGTGTTGGCGGCTACTATCTCCTCAGGTCCTTAAGTTAAACTTAATAAATGACGATTGAGCGACATGCTGCCTACAGCATCGAGAAAATAGTCGATGGCAGGGAGTGGCGTGACGCTTTACAGCACGCTCGGTGTTCTTGTTGTTCCTGCGCTTTGAGACAAACTTGTGACACGGGTTGATGTGAGCTCAACAGAATTGGTCGATACCTGTCCGGTATTTCATCTTTTTTCCTGCTGGGACGCTCGAAAAAATCTTTCGACAAAAATAGCGACTCCCCGGTTTTTGACGTTTTTACACAGCCTGGACCTTAAGCCGTATTTGACAGAAATTGTTTGGTTGACTGGTGGTTGGCAAGCAGCAGGCGTTCGCTGGGTAACAAGAAAACGTGACATCCGTCTATATCGGGCTCTTGTCCTTTAAGAACAATAGATTTATCCTTTAAGAAAGAAGTTTTTCTTAAAGGATAAAGTATGAGCAACAAAGAACGCGGTGAGCAAATTCGACGCCAAATTATTAGGGACGTCAGGCATCATCCCATTGATATTGCAAAACATATTGCAACTATCTTCTCGATAAGCGTACAAGCAGTTAACAACCACATTAAACGCTTAGAAACCGAAGGCTGGTTAAACTCGAGTGGCACTGGTAAAGGAAAAAGATATTTTCTTGGCGACTTAAGACACTATAAGTCTCTATTCCCTCTGACCGAAGGCTTCGCAGAGGACAGCGTCTGGCGAGATTATTACGCTTTCGTATTTGACGGTTTGCCTGAAAACATCGTCGACATATGCCATTACGGTTTTACCGAAATGGTCAATAACGTTATCGACCACTCGGGCGGAGAACAAGTTTATATATCCGTTGTACGGGACAAAGAAAAAATAGTCATCGCTGTCGTTGACGACGGCGAAGGTATTTTTAGGAAAATTAAACGGCTGTGCGATTTAAGTGACGAACGACAAGCCCTATTCGAGTTGTCCAAAGGCAAGCTGACCACCGATCCCGAGAATCATACCGGCGAGGGTATTTTCTTTACATCGAGAGTATTCGACGAGTTTGAAATCGAATCGTGTGGAATCAGGTTTAGTCACGACGACACATTCGATTTCGATGTTATTCTCGAGTCGTCTATTTCTTTTGATAAAGACGGTACGGTGGTCTATATGCTTATTAAGCGGGATTCAACCCGCCAGATTCAAGCGGTGTTCGACGACTATGCTGGACCAGACGAGTTTCAATTCAACAAAACCATCATTCCTGTGCGCTTAGCCCAATACGGTAATGAAAAACTTGTATCCAGGTCTCAAGCGAAACGATTACTGGCACGGGTAGAACGCTTTCATTACGTTATTTTTGACTTTGAGGGTGTATTGGCTATCGGCCAAGCTTTTGCCGATGAAATTTTCCGTGTCTATGCGCAAGCTCATCCAGAAATAACATTACTGCCCGACAACATGGAGCCCAACGTTGAAAAGATGGTTTCTAGGGCTATTGCATCGAGATAAGTCAATTAACCCGTAAGCCAAGCAGATACTATTACCCAAGTTAAGCGGAAATGACGTTGGGTTAGGGCATTTCAGAATCACATCAATAATTGCTACTGTGTCTTTTCAACATGGATTGTTTGTTTCGTGCGCATACTTGGGTTTGGGTATGTTTTCTTGACCTAACGCCGCCGCAGTCGGTTTGTAGATCGGTTTTGTGTTTCTCGCCTAGTTAGTTCTGCCCAAAAATAAGCTCGTTATGACATAAAGCTGCCGTTCCAAAATCAAACTCGTCCGGCAGGTATTGGCCGCTTGTCACCCAACACAAGCACAAGCATTAAGACCCGCGAGCAATTTTTTATCCGCGTATGCGCGCATCATTTATGTCTACTGCCCAGCAGATAATCAAATCCCGGCCAGGTGACGCACCAGTTGCCGGAGCCTGGTCTGGTGTGATGTTGGTAATGCCAGGGTAAATGCTGTTTAGCCCAGTCAGGGTTGAGATGGGCTTTGCGGTGCAGAATGTAATAAAGCGTCAACGAGCCGTATAAACCCATCACGAAAATCGGCCAATACCAAAATAGCGGCAGATGCACCATGACAATGGCGGCCAATACCGCCAACTCCTTGGTTTGCGCATTCCAGGTCGATAAGTCCAAATGGCGATAGCCGGGATCCAGCATCTGGTGTTTAGTGCAGATCGCATGGTGTTCATACCAATGGTAGGCCCAAATGCTGCCTGGCTGTTTGCCAAAGCGATGCAAGATGAATTTGTGCAGCAGCCATTCGCCCAGATTGGCGTACAGAATGGCTAGTAAAAATTGTAGGCTCACTGAGATCATGGTTCGGCTGGGGCTAATGGTTTGTAGTGGGGATTATCTTCACCCGGTTTGCCGTGCTCGGCATAGTTGTTTTATTCCTGCTGCTTTGGTCGTGTACTTTTGGTTCCAGCTCTTACCATTTTCCAAATGGTGTTCCATTTTTAATCCGATTTTAATGACTTCTGCACCAGCAATTTCCAAAAGCTCTGCTAAAAATTAATACCATTATTTGATCGAGGCACGGAATTTAGCCGGCCAGTTTGCTGTAGATCGCTTTTTTCGATTTTTATCGGCGGATAGCTTCACAAAATCGACTTGCGTACAGTAGACCTATGTACTAGGCTATGCTACCGCTCAAGTGGGGGAGGAGAAATGGCTTCGTACCGGGGAGTGACCGGCGCGCTGTTGGCGTTGGAATCGTTCTTGACCAGCAGATTACCTGCCGAGCTGAGCAGCGAGCCCACCAATGCCCAAGCAAAATTGCTGGGTAGCGCCGATATTGCCAATATCCTCACCGGCAATCTGCTGGGTATTTACCTGCATCGCATCACCATCGATCCGCACGGCCGGCAGCGCACCTTTGCGCCGCGCGGTTCCGACCAAAACGCCCCGCAAGCCGAACTGCCGGTCAATCTGCATTTCCTGTTAATCGCCAACGCTGCCAGCGCCACCATCGAAGCCGATCTTTTGAGTTGGGCCATGGTCGAGCTCGCCAACGAATGTCAGCTCGACATCTCGCATATTCAAGACATCGACGACGAATGGGGCCAGGCGGAAGTGCTGAATATCGCCCCGGACGAGATGAGCACTGAAGATTTGATGCGCATCTGGGACGTGTTCAAATCGCCTTACACCAGCACCGTACCCTATGTCGCCCGCACCGTGCGCTTGCGGCTGCGTCGGCCGCGTACGGAAGGTCCGCCGGTTTCGACGCGGGTATTTCCGGGAGGCACGGTATGAAAGCCGTCAAGGTTCTGGAAACCAATATCCTCTACGCCAGCGACGTGATCTATTGGCTGGACGGCAGCAGCGCCCCGCAGCAAGCCGATATGCGGCGGCTCAGTGACGCCGTTGTGTTGCAACTCGATACCCGCCCCGCCGATCTGCAATTTTTACACACGCCAGGCAAAACAGCCTTGTGGCGGCGCTCGGCAGGCAAAACGGTGCAAGGCGCGCCCAGCGAGGCGGATAAGCTGCGCCCGGCTGAAGCGGCATACACCATCGCCGGTTCGGTGGCGGATAGTCAAAGCCGCTATATCCCGCGCCGTTTTGCAGTTCAAGCCGGCAATGCCGCCGGGCACAGCTTGGTGCTTTATCCGACCCCTTTCGGTACCAAGCTCGGCCGCGGCGGTGGTTTGCGCGGCACGCTAAGGTTTACCGGCAGTAATGCACCGGCCGTCTGGGCATTGCTGACGCTGACGGTCAATCTGGGCGTCGGCGGCAATTTGATCTGCCGTGCCCAAGCCGACGCCAATGGCGATTTCATTATCGCGATGCATCGCCTGCCGCCCTTGCCGGAAGGCGTAACCGAATACAACGCGACACTGAGCATTGCGGCCTCGGCTGCGGCCAGCGCTGCGCTACCGGTCGACCCGGCCGACTTGCAGCCGATGTTGCTCGGCGCTATTAACGCTAACAGTTTTGCCGCCGCACTGGCCCTGACCTTGGTGCCGGGCGATTTGAGTTTAATCCGGTCCTTTAATCGGGATCATCTTGCCGTTCAACCCAATTGAGTCATCCATGAGTTGAGTTCGTCCTTTAAACGCTGGTCCACATAAAAATTAAGGAGGGGAGCATGCCTGAATATCTTGCACCGGGTGTGTTTGTAGAAGAAGTTAGCTTTCGCGCCAAATCGATCGAAGGGGTGGGGACCAGCGTCACGGCGGTGGTCGGTCCTACCCGTTTCGGGCCGTTGCGGGGCAATCCCGAGGTAGTGACTAGCTTTGGCGAATTCACCCGCATCTACGGTGACATCCAGAATCTTACGCTGGCCGGCGTATCGGTACTTAACCATACCGCGATTGCCGCGAAAGCCTTTTTCGACGGCGGCGGCAAACAGCTCTATGTGTCGCGGGTCGGCAATTTTCCGCAAAACGCGCCGGGCATATCAGCGCGGTCCGTGCCGAATGTGTTGAGTTTCAGCAGCCGCTTTCCCGGAGCGATGGGCGATTTCACGCTGGAACTCCTGTGGCGCGATAGCGAAAATCTGTTAAAAACCGAGGCCACCTCAGCGCCCGCCGAAGGCGAAGTGGTGTTTTTGAATGCCACCGGCCTGACCAATGCGGTGCGCTCGGCGGGCATCGCCGCGCAATTCCCCGACGAACGCTTTCCTTTAAATGTCCGCGCCCTGGTGCGCCGCGAAGGCGATCATTTCGTCATCGTCAATAACCGCTGCGAACTGGATACGGCCGACGATGTGGCGGCGGGCGGTACCGCCTTGCGTCCCAACGGCCAGGCCGACGGCAGTCAGGGCGTACTGATGACGGCCGGCTTGGTAAACGGTCCGGGCGTTGCAGTCAGCTACACCCGGGTGTTTGCGAAAAATCCCAGTAACGGGTCCTTGGCTAACGGCACGTCGGCGGTGCTGACCCTGAGCGCGGAAACCAACTTGTCGGTGTATACCGGCGCGGCGCATTGGGGCACCTTAACCGCGCTGCGCGGCACGTTAAATGCGGCCGGCAGCGAGTTTGTGGTGGACGGCGGCGGTTTGAATGTGGGCGTCAATGCCGACATTACCCTGCCGCTGGCGGCTTTGGCTGCTGCACCGAATACGGTAAGGGCTGTAGTGGTGCAGCGCAATTTCGATATTGCCGTGCATGCCGGCGGCCGCGACGGCCCGGTAATTTACAGTTACGGCGATATTTCCAGCGCCCCCGACGCAAAAAACAGTCTCAGCGCCGTAATGCCCGTGACGCCGGACAAGCGTTACGACCAATTGACCAGTCCGGTCAGTTGCACCCTCAGCCCCGGTATCAGCGGCGCCGATGTGGTGGCAGCCTTGTACAGCCTGTTCGAGTCGAATGGCTTAAATCCAGGCCCCATGTCGGTTCAAGGTCCGCGTTATTTGATTAATCTGTCCGGCGGCAGCGACGGCAACGTGCCCGGCGCCGTGCAATACGGCGGTGTGGAAGACGAGGTCAACGGCAGCAGCGGTTTCGTGGCCTTGGAAAATATCGAGGATGTGTCCATCGTGATGACTCCGGCAGCGGCGGCTGACGCCACTAATCATCAAGCCATCGTCGCCGAGGTGCAAAAACACTGTCTAAAAATGCGCTACCGGGTCGGCATCGTCGATAGTCGTGACGGCATGGCGCTGTCGGAAGTGCGCGAGTTTCGTTCCAACTTCGACGATTCCAGACTGGCGCTTTATTACCCCTGGGTGGTTATCGCCGATCCGCGCGGCCTGCTCAGCACTATCACCGTGCCACCGTCCGGCTTTATCGCCGGCGTTTACGCCAATACCGACGTGCAACGCGGCGTGCACAAGCCGCCCGCCAACGAACCGGTGATCGGCGCTTTGCGCTTTGCTCAGGAAATCAACCGCTTCCAGCAGGAATTGCTGAATCCCAACGGCATCAACTGTTTGCGCTCGTTTCCAGGACGCGGGCATCGGGTATGGGGCGGTCGGACCCTATCCAGCGATCCGGAATGGAAATACGTCAACGTTCGCCGCTACTTTTTGTACCTGGAGCGTTCTATCGACAAATCCACGCAATGGGCGGTGTTCGAACCGAACGGCGAGCGCTTGTGGGACAACATTCGCCAGACCGTGGAAAGCTTTTTATACAACGAGTGGGTCAACGGCCGACTGTTGGGTGGTAGCGCCAAAACCGCTTATTTCGTGCGTTGCGACCGTAGCACGATGACCCAAAACGATCTGGACAATGGCCGCTTGGTTTGCGAAATCGGCGTGGCGGCCTTGAAGCCGGCCGAATTTGTGATTTTCCGTATCGGCCAAAAAACCGCCGACGCCTGAACCCTGGACTGGAGATAAACCATGGCTACATATCGCGAAACACCCTATGGGGTGTTCAATTATCTGGTCAACCTGGGCGACGGCAGCGAAGGCGAAGTGCAGGGCGGCTTTTCGGAAGTGTCCGGTTTGAATGCGGAAGTGACGGTGGCGGAATACCGTAACGGCAACGACGCGGTCAATTACGTGCGCAAGATCCCGGCCATCAACAAGGCCGGCGACGTGACGTTGAAGCGTGGCGTGATCGGTGCGGACAACATTTACAGTTGGCTGGAGCAAATTCGCGGCGGCGATGTGACCGCCAAGCGCGATGTGGTGATCAAGCTTAAAAACGAAGATCCCACCAGCGCCAGCGCCGTGGTCACCTGGAAACTGGTCAGGGCCATGCCTATCAAATGGACCGGGCCGACCTTAACCGCCAAGGGCGGCAGCGACGTGGCGATGGAAGAGCTGGTGCTCTCGGTCGAAACCATCATCCAAAGCTAGCCGGAGCGACAGCGGATGGAATGGCTAGCGGGAGCGCGCATCGCCCTGACGTCACGGCCGGTTGAACGCCGGATCGCGGCGCTGGAAGTGGCCATGCTTGGGCATTGCCCAGGCCGGGTCAGGCTTGAGCGCCTGCTGCAATTGCCGGCGGCGCTGGCGGATATGCGCGCGGTCGGATACGGTAAGACAGTCGATGACTTGCTGTTGGGCGCTTCCAGCGAGCTTTACCATCTACCGATACCCTTGCAGTCCAGCGCCGAGTTTCACGACATTTTTCCGGATGCGCTTAGCGCCACCACCCAATATGTCAGCCTGCTGGCTGGTAATAAAGCCTGGCTGGGCCTTGCGGTTGACGATTTTTTTGCCAACGGCGGCGAAAAACTCTGGGTGGTGCGGATACCCGAAAGCGCCGGGCAAGCCGGTTTCCTGCCTGCCGACAACACGCAATTGCACGATAATACGACGCTCCAGGGCTTGGCCTGTGTGTTGGTGATTCCGGCTTTGGGCGTAGTCGGTTTTCCCGATTTGGAACGCCTGCAAATACCGCCGCGTCTGCCGGATATTCCCAGGGTACGTCTGGAAAACAACGACCCGCAGTTTCTGCCTTGCACGCAAAATACCGATGACGATCACCGCGAACGCCGGTACAGCAGCGAATTAAGCAATATGCCGCCGCCTTGGCAATTGCCGCAGGTGTTGCGCGGCATGCTGCAATTTATTAGCAGCCATCGGCCCGATCTGCAATGTCTGTTTACCTTGCCGCTGGCGTATTCCGGCGAGTTGGACAGCCCGGTGCTCGACCCGGCGGCGTTGAGCGCACTGGCTGGGTATCAAGGCAATCCGGATATGGGGCAAGCGTTGCGCTATGTGCAGTTTTTGTTTCCCTACTTGCGCGGGCCGCGTTTTGCCTTGCATAGCCCGGTGGGTTTGATCGCCGGCCAACAAGCTGCGGTCGCGCGTCGCGACGGCCCTTGGCGCTCGATGGCGGCCAAGCCCTTAAACACCGACGCTTTGCCTTACCCGCGCTTGTCAATCGCCCAAACGATGGGCTTGCGCGATAAACCCGGCATCAGCGTGCTCAACTACCGTAACGCGGTTAGCGGCGGCGCGCAGCTCAGCCTTGATGACGAGCGCCTGGTGGTGCCGGCCTTGCCGGTCGCCGATTATCCGTTCGACCGCCAGCGTTACGATGGGTTTCGTTCGGCGGAAGTGATGCGTTTTCTGGGCTTTTTGCGCCGGCAATTGCAGGCCTTGGGCGAGCAATTGATCTTTAATCTGGATTACCGCGATCCCCGCCCGCGTTTGCTGCTGGAACAGTTTTTCCGCCGCTTGTACAGCCAGGGTGCCTTGCGCGGCGCGTCCGCCGAGCAAGCGTTTTCGATTCGCGAATCGACGCCACAAGAGGGTGCGATGCTTTACGAGATCATGCTGGCACCGGCGTTTCCGATAGACAGGCTGTTTTTGACTTTTGCCAATCTGAACGGCGAATGGCGCTCGGAGGTGGTCGATGGCTGAAGTCAGCGAATTCGTCGCCTTTCGTTTCAAGGTCAATCTGTACAACAGCGACCAGAGCAGCTTGTTGTGCAGCGGTTATTTCAGCGAAGTGACTGGTTTTGAAGCGACGATGGAACCCAAAGTGATCAACGAGGGCGGCCATAATTGGGGAGAACATCACCGATCCGGGCCGACCAAATTCGCGCCGATTATTTTGAAACGCGGCGTCACCGACATCAACGATTTATGGTCCTGGTTCGACATTACCACCCGCCAGGCCAACTACGGCTACCGGCTGAGCGGCGAGATTATCGTGTTCGGCAATCCCAGCGTCAGCGGCGGCAACGTCACCGATAACGCCGTGCTGGTTTGGAAACTTAGCGGGGTGTTGCCGACCAAATTCAAAGGCCCGGATTTGTCGGCCACCGCCAGCCAGGTAGCCATCGAAGAATTGCAGCTGGTGCATCAAGGCTTGGAATTGCAAAGGCCGGCGCCGGCCAGCACCCAAGGCAGGGGGACGGCATGATCGCCATAGAACGCGGCAAACTAATTCCAGTTAACGGCGACAACGATAGTCCTGATTTGGATAATGCCATCGATGTGCAATTTAACCCGTCCAGCCTGAAAGTCAGCCTGTCCAACACCTTGAAAGAAAACGCCCGCAACGGCAACAGCCGCTCGGCGCAGTTTGTCGATAAAAGCTCGTCCAATCTGACTATAGAGTTGATTTTTGACACCACGTATATCGAAGCCCCCGGCGGCGCAGGCCAGGGTAGCGGGCAGACGGCCAGCAATGCCGGCAGCAACAGCAGTTCCAAGAAAACCATCGAACAGGGTTCGGATGTGCGGCTGGAGACTAAAAAAATCGCCGATACTTTTATCAAGCCGGTAGAAGACGGCAAAAAAATGAAAGCGCCTAAGCGCTGCTTGTTTCAATGGGGCGCGTTCGAGTTTTTGGGTTTGGTGCAAAGCTTTGACGAAACTCTGGATTTCTTTTCCCCGGAAGGCCGGCCGTTGCGGGCTACAGTGTCCTTAAAGCTCAGCGAGGACCGCTACCAGTTCCGTAACCGCGCTGTCGAACAAGCCGCCCGCAATACGCCCAGCTTGAGTTCCACCGGTGCCGGGCCGCAAGGCGGTTCCGGGCAAACGGCCGCGCCGGTGCCGGGCACTAGTGGCGAAGGCGCGGGCAATTGGCGCGATACCTCGCTGTTTAACGGCATAGAGTCGCCCAGAATGCCGTCGCTATCGGTGGTGGCTGTGCCTAGTCTGAGCCTGAGTGCTTCGGTGGGGATTAGCGGCGGCGTAGGATTTGGGGTGAGTGCTGGCGTCAATATCAGTGGCGGAGTCAGTACCAATGTTTCGGCAAGCTTGTCTGCTTCGGTCAGTGTTGGTGGTAACACAGGCGGCAGCATTGGCGGTAATGCCGGTGCGGTAAAGGCAGCGCAAAAACCGGTGCCGCCGGCCAGTCCGGCGTTTAAATTCGGCAATTCCGCCAGCCTAGGTACCGGCATTGAAGGCGCGTTTAGCCCGGCTGGAAAAAAGGGCAGCTTGAATGCAGCCAACATTCAGACAGGCAGTGTGCCGCTAAGATTCGATACTGCGCAAACCTGGATTGGTGGCGTGCAAAACGGACAAGCGGTAACTGCGGCGACCGGTGGGAGACCCTTATCAACAGCCGCAGCTAACCAAGCCGGTTCGGCAACTGTGACTCGCAAAAGCAGTGGCGTATCGGTAAGCAGTTTATTAAAAGCTGCCGCCGACAGTGGCGTTGGTTTCGATTGAGTGGGAATTACAAATGCCGGTATTGATAGACGAAGTGATATTGGACGTGCAAGACGGCGTCACCGAAGCCGCCGAGCAACAACCGGCCGCGCAGCAGACGCCGTTGTCGCCGGCGGAAATCGAGTTGACGCAAATGCTGGAATTGATCAGGCAGCGGCAGGAGCGGTTGAGGATTGATTGAATAGATGTGGGTGAGTGAGAGATTTGGTAATGAAGTTTTATATACCCTCACCCTAGCCCTCTCCCGGAGGGAGAGGGGATGTGTCGAAGGGTTTTAGGAGGCTTTGTGTAGTGGAAGGGTTTCCTTCCCGTATGCCGCGCCGAGCACCGGAGCTTTTGAACGGATCCGCCCGTAGGGGCGCCGCATGGATGCGGCGCGTTGCCGAAGGGGCAGGAGCCCCTTTCGGCAACCCCGTTCAAAAGCTTCGGAGCGCAGGGAATAAGCGGCATCCGGGTCGCCTTTTCTTTGGATACTTTCTTTTGGCGACGCAAAAGAAAGTATCGCGGTTGTCGGTCCGCGAACCGACATTAGAAAAACCGTCGCGATAGCGACACATAATAATTAAACGACAATAAACAAGAACAACACTATGCCCGATTCAGCCTTCACCAGTTCCCGCCCGACGATCAAAATCGACGGCGAACAACGCGAAGACCTGCAACAGGCCTTGCTGGCGATGCAGGTCAATCTGCCCTTGCACGGCTGCGCGCATGCCGAATTGCAGCTGTCCAATTGGGGGAGGCCGGAAGGTGGGCAAGATCCCGACTTTACTTTGAACGACATTGCCTTGGGTGCCGGCGTGGAAATCGAAATGGGCAGCGACACCCCGCAAAATCTGTTCAGCGGCGAGATTACCGCCATTGAAGAAAGCTACGGCGAAGGCGCGCCCAACATCGCGCTGCTGCTGCAAGATAAACTGCACAGATTGGCGCGCAGTCGGCATAACCGCAGCTTTGAAGATCAAAGCCCGGACGAACTAGTGCAAGCCATCGCCGGCGAGGCGGGCCTGCAAACCGATGCGTCAATGTCCGGCATCACTGCCACCTGGCATCAACTCAACGAAAGTGATTTGGCCTTTCTGTTGCGCATCGGCAATCGCTTTGACATAGCCGTGCGCTTGGAGGGCAATACCCTACGGGCCAAGGCCGAGGAGGCCGATACCAACCCCGTCGAGCTTAGCGCCCAAGACAGCGCCTTGAAAGTGCGCTTGATCGCCGATTTAAACCATCAACCGCTCAGCAGCCAAGTCAACGGCTATAACCTGGCGAGCGCCGACCCGGTGGATTTTACGGCCGACACTATGACGCCGGCGCCCACCGGCGCCAGCGCGGCGGCGGCTTTAGGCAATCTGAGCTGGCCCGGCCCGGAAATCGTCCCGCAGCCCTTTCCAGGCACCAGCAGCGAAGCCGAAGCCTATGCCAAGGCCGCATTCAAACGCCAAGCCAAACGTTTTATTCACGGTGAAATTGTTTGCCAAGGCGAGGCCAGCCTAAAACCCGGCCGCGAGATCGAGTTGGTCGGCGTATCGCCTCGGCTGAAAGGCCGCTACCAGATTGTGCATTGCGTGCACCGCTTCGATAACAACAGCGGTTTCGAGACACACCTGAAAGTCAACAAAGGCGGGTGGCAGTCATGAACAGTCACGCCTTGGGTAATCTGCACAGTTTGCAACTTGGGCAAGTCACTGATAACGCGGACCCGGACAGCCGTGGCCGCATCAAGGTGCGCTTGCTGGCGACGCAGATGGAATTATGGGCCAGCGTCGTCGCACCATCAGCCGGTCAGGGTTACGGCGCTAGTTTTGTGCCGCGCCTGGAAGAAATAGTGGTGCTGGCCTTCATCACCCCGGAAATGCCGCTGGTGCTGGGCAGTGTTTGGGCCGGTAGCGGCAGCGTGCCGGCAGAGGCCGATCCGCAGGAAGATCATTACGTGATCCGTACGCCGCAGGAAACCGTGTTGGATTTCGACGACGGTAGCGGCCCGAAAGTGGAGTTACGTACTCGCTCGGGTTACAAGATTTCGATAGACGAAGCCGGCGGCGGGGAAATTGTCATCGAGCGCTCCGACCAAAGCGTCACCCTCAACAGCTCCGGCATTGCGGTGCGCAGCAGCGGCAGCGTTACGGTGAATGCCAGCACAGTGACCATCAACGCCAGCATGGTGACGGTGAATGCCAGCATGTCCAAATTCAGCGGGGTGGTGCAAGCCGATACGGTGATCGCCACTTCAGTGGTGGGCAGTTCTTACACGCCGGGTGCCGGCAACATTTGGTAAGGGATTATGAAAACCGAGCAAGCTCCGCATCCCATTAAACTGAAACCGCCGTTTTATCAAGAGGACGGGCAATGCGGTTTGCATCGTTATCTGGATGCGGAGTTCATCAACCGCTTCAAGCAGGATATGCAGCGCCGCCAGTTCGATTTGCCGCAGTTCAACGCCTGGCAGCAGGAGGAGCGTCATAGCCGCTACGGCCAGCAGCCTGTTTTACGACTACCGCTGCATCGGGCGTTTCATATCGTCAGTTGCGAAGTGGTTTGCGACCGCTTCGGCGAGCCGGCGCTGGATCCGCAAAAAATCAGCTCGGCCGGTTTCGTAATTCGCCGGCTCAGCGGCGGCCGCGAGCAGGCCTGGATGCTGGAAGATGGCGAAGCCTTGGGGTGGCAAGACGCGCCCACCGAATTGCGCGATCCGGATTTGCATCGCCGGCTGTGCGCCAACGGCGTGCTGCACAAACGCGACGATCAGGCGGCGTATAGCGGCGAGGAAGTGCATCCCTTACACGTGTTAAAAACCAGCGATGCCAAGCGTAAAACCCACACGCTGTTATTCGGTTATTTGCCGCTGGGTGGTTTTTATTATCTGCGTGATGCCAGTCAGGCTTTCGATACCGCCGACCAAGCGCAAACCGCCAACGTCGCGGCGGCGATGTTGCCTTGGCCGTTTGGTTATCGGCAACCGTTGAATCTAACCTGGCTAAGCGAACACAGCAAACCGTTGGTGCAAGGCCTACCCAGCAAAGCTTTTTTTGAATTGCTGAGAATATTGGTCAACCGCTATCACCTCGGCGAAGCCGGCATTGCCGAGAACACCGCGCTGGAAAACCAATGCCAGCAGTTGTGGCTATACGACGAAGCTAAACTGCCGGCCGGTTTGCAAGGCCAAGCCTATACCGAAACCAGCCTGGGCTTGTTTACGCCATATCGGCAACAAACCTTGTTTAGTTATCTGCAAGCCTGCTTTGCGATGGGTGGCGATAACCCGTTGGTGCGCTGGTTGATTCAACAAGAACAAGCGATAGACGCGGTCGGCGGGCTGGACAAACTGGCGGCGTTACCGGCCTTGCCGAATGCCAATGGCGTCGGCAACCTGAGTTTGACTTTGTTGCTGCTGGCCGCCGATGCCCAGGAAATCCGCGTGCTGTTGGGGCAACGCCTCAACGACCAAGCGCTGAGTAAGGTCAAGGAAATCCCCTTGCCAAAATTCACGCAAAATGCCGGCGATGTTTATCAAATAGTGGCCTTTGTGCGCGCCAAAAACCAGCTCGGCCAGGAACAGATTCAATGGGCCAATGCCGACACCCGCAGCATACAATTTCGGGTCGCCGCGCCCTTCGATCCGGACGCCAGTCGGCCGGCGCTGATCCAGATGCCGTCGCTGGCCGATCTGCGCCGTGGTCTGGCCAAGGGCGCGGCGATGATCACGCCCGCTGATACCTTCGATTTAATGAACAAACTGAAATTAAACAAAGGCGCCAGCGAAGACACGGTCAAAGACACTGCCGGCCCGGACTTTGGAATTCAATGGATTTGTTCGTTCAGCTTGCCGGTGATTACGCTGGTGGCGATGATCTTGTTGATGATCATGATCTCGCTGCTGAATATCGTGTTTTTCTGGCTGCCGTGGGTACGGATTTGCCTGCCGTTTCCAAAAATCAAGGGAGATTAAGCATGCGCACGCCGGTACCCGAGATTATCAGCTGGCCGCTGGGCAATATCGACTCCGACGGGCGTCTGAGCTGGACCCGCGACGATCAGAGCATCCGCGAGGTGATGTTGAATATCCTGCTGACTCGGCCCGGCGAACGCTTGCAACGCCCGACTTTTGGTGCCGGTTTATTAAACTTCGTGCATCAACCCAATAACGAAACCACCCGCCATCTGATTGCCGGCGTGGTGCGTAAATCGCTGGAGACCTGGGAGCCTAGAGTGGAAATCGACGAAGTGCAAGTGCAGGCCAGTCCGGCCAGCGTCGCCGATGTGCATATCAATATCCGCTACCGGCTGCGTAACAGTCAGCGCCCGGCGGAACTGGGATTCACGCTAAACCTGAGCCTGCCGGCTTGAGGCTGCAAGAGAGGCCGTTATGCCATTACCGGTACCGAATTTAGACGACAGACGCTTCGAGGATTTGGTTGCCGAGGCCAAGGCCCGGCTGGCCAGCCATTTGCCGGAACTGGCGCAGATTGCCCCCGGCGACCCGCTCAACAGCTTTGTGGATTTGTTCGCCTGGCTGACCGAAACCATTTTGTACCGCGCCAACTTAATTCCGGAACGCCAGCGCCGGGTGTTTTTAAATTTATTGCAAATTCCGGTGCGCGCCGCCCGGCCGGCCAAGGGCATCGTCAGCGTTGACGCCGGGCCCACCCGCGTGTTGCCGGCGGCATTATTGGCGGACGGCAGCCAGTTGCGGGCCGGTAAACAGATTTTGACGGCGGTCGGCGAATTGCAACCCACCTGCCTGAGCTTACAAGTGTTGATCAAACAGAAGTTGGAGGCTGCCGATCTGGCCGCGCTGGGTTTGACCTTACAGGACTTGCAGGAGCAGTACGGTTTGCGCAACGGCCAACGTCCCGAGCCGTTTCAACCGCGCCGCTTCCAGCCGGTTAAGGAAGTGCTGGATCTGACCGGCAGTCTGGATCGCAGCTTTTACCTGGCCTGCATCGCCCCCCGGCAGCTGGAAGGCCAGATTGCCTTGCTGCGCAGCCATCTGGCCGGCGTGGCCTTCAATATCGGCATCGCGCCCGCCGACAATTTGGACGGCGACGCGATCAACGAACTGAATCCGCGCAAGCTAATTTGGGAGCTGGTTTCCACCGGCGAGGCCGGCGAAACGATTTATCTACCCTTGGATGTGCTGGCCGACAGCTCCAAAGGCGGCCGGCAAACCGGTGTGGTCCGCTTGCGCTTACCCAAAAATCCGGCGCTGTTTCAGGCGTTTGTACCGACCGATTCGATGTTCAGCGGTGTCGGCGATAGGCCGCCGGAATTGGCCGATCAAGTCGAAGCCGGTCGGGTGGCGTTTTGGTTGCGCTTGCGTTGCCCGGAACATCCCAACTTACAACTGGGCTACCTGGCGCTGAATGCCGTCGATGTGCTGGCCCAGGGGTTGCAGCAGGATTTGTTGGTAGGCATGGGGACCGGCCAGCCGGATCAGGTGGTGGTCTTGCCCAATCAAAATATCGATGCGGCGACCTTGCAACTGGATGTTGAGGAAAATGGTGCCTGGGTGCGTTGGCAACAGGTGGCTTTTCTTGCCGGTCAAGCCGCCGATGCCAGGGTGTATCGGCTCAATCCGCAGTCCGGTTACGTGTACTTCGGCGACGGCACGACCGGGCGACGGCCGCCGTCGGGCAGCCGGATTCGTATTGCGGCTTATTTATTTGGCGGCGGCAGCGCCGGTAATCTGCCCGCCGGGAGCATCAAGGAAGTGGTGAACGGCAGTTCGCGTTACAAGCTGCGTCACGAATGGCCGTTAAGCGGCGGCATTGATGCGGAAACGGTCGAGCAGGCGGAAAAGCGCATCCCGCAATTTCTGACCCATCGCAACCGGGCCGTTACGCAACAAGATTTCAAAATCATCACCGAAGCCAATCCCGTCAATCCGGTAGCCCGCGCCGAAGTATTGGTCGGTTTTCTGCCCGGCGCCAGTATCCGAGCGGCTCGCGACGGCGTGCCGGGCGTGGTCAGCGTGTTCGTGCTGCCGCCGGCCGAACCGGCTTTGGGCCACACGCCCAAGCCCAACCAGGGCTTGTTGAAAGACGTGTTTGCCTATCTATTGCAGCGGACCATGGTCGGCACCGAATTGTATGTGTTAAGCCCGGAGTTCGTGCCGATTGCCGTCAGTGTGAAAGTGCAGGTGCGCGACATCGAAACCGAGCAACAAACCCTGCGCGACGTGCAGCAGACGCTGCTGGAATACCTGTGGCCGCTGGCGCCCGGTGGCGCGCGCGGCGCGGGTTGGCCTTTGGGCGGCGCGGTGCGCGCCAACGAATTATTGACCCAGGCGGCGCGGGTGGCCGGGGTGCAGGCCGTGAATAGCTTGAGTCTGTTTCAACGCGGTAGCCAGGGTTGGCGACGTTTGCCCGCCGATGAGCCGGTCAACTTGACTAAATTCCAGTTGCCCGAGCTGCTGGGCGTGCGCGCCGACAGCGGTTCCGGCACGCCGACCTTGCCGGACGGCATCGGCTTGCTGGAAGGCCAAACCCCGGACGATAGTTTGGGTGTCGCGGTGCCGGTGATACCGGACATTTGTTGAGGGCGAGCGATGGACGTCAACAACACCCCGTATTTTTTACTGAAAGGCCAGGCCGATTTCGAGCAAGGCTCCAGCCATTTGAGCTGGAATACCGGTTTGCAGGCGCTGACGCTGGCGCAAAATCAGGTCTTGCGCTTGCCAGCCGCCGATCCGGCGGCGGCTTTGCTGGCGTGGCAGAACAGTGCGCCGCTGGCCTTGGACAGTTTTAACCAGATTGGTCGCTTGAGCGCTGACGGTGCGCGTGTCGAATTTAACAGCGGCCGTGGTTATCTAAGCTTGCAGGACAATGAATTGCAGGATGTCGTCGCGCCACAGGGCCGCTTTACCGACATGGCGTTCGCGGCGATTGCCCACAGCGGTAAACCGGGCTTCGGGCAACCGGCCGGTGACGGCAGATTGGCTTTGCCGTTCAGCGACGGCAACAATCAGCATGGTTTGCTGCTGTTTCATCTGGCCCGGCGTTGGCAAACCTTTTGTACATGGGGCAATGCGGAGGGTGAGGACGCGGCGTCGCAAATGCCGCTAAGGGCATGTGTAGACGCCGAGCAGCGAATCTGGTTGATTAGCAATTCCGGTTTGATGTTGTGCAGCGGTGAACCATTGCCCTTGCCGTACACGCCGCAACCGGTGCGCTTCGAACCCGAGCAGGCCAATCCGCATCCCTTAAACCGAATTTGGCAGCAAGCCTTGCCGGAGGGTATGCAGGCGCTGGCGCTATGTTGCGATTTGCAGCAGATTTTTATCTTGTGCCACGACGGTATGGGGGCGCAGGCCATAGTGACGCGGCCTTTATCGGCATTGGTCGATGCGCCATTCAAAACCTACGCCTGTCCGGCCGAGTTGCCGTTTGCTATCGATCTGGCGCTGGCTGCCGATTCGGCTTTACCCGACAGCGGCCGGCTGGCGGCTTTGGTGCCGCGTGCTGCGGATGATCTGAGTTTCACGCAACGCGATTGCCCGGTATTGACGCTGCATTGGGATAGCGCAACCAACACCGGTCAGGCCCGCTTGCTGTACGAGCGTTATCCAATGTTGTCGCAAGCCGTGCCGCGTTTTGTCAGCAGCGCCGACGGCCAGTTGCGTTATCAAGCCGAGGCCGATGCGGATTTTCCCGCGATAGCTCCGCGCCCCAGAGAGTTGCATGCCTTGCGCCGCCCGCAGTTTTTTCTGGAAGGCACGGCCTTGTTGCACGAACTGGATTCCGGCCAAGTCGATACGCAATGGCACCGGCTGTATTTGGATGCCTGCATCCCGCCGGGCTGCGACATTCAGATTGCGGTGCGGGTATTTGCTAGCCGGCAGGCGGTCCGGCCCAAGCCTATCGACCAGCCCGCGCCGTTGTGGAACCCGTTGCCGTCCGAATTGCCGTTCGCGGCCAGCCTGGCCGGCCAGCAAGCCGGCACTAGCGGTTTGTTCGAGATTTTGTTGCAACAGCCTTCCGGTCGGGTGCGGCAGTTGCGCGGGCGCTATCTGCAAATCCAAGTGACTTTGCGCGGTGACGGCCGGCAAAGTCCGGCTTTGCACGCCATCAGGGTGTATTACCCGCGCTTTTCCTACCAGGAAGCCTATTTTCCGGAATTTTACCGGCAGGAGCTCAGTTACGACCCGGCCCAAGCCGTCGGTCCGGCCAATGGCGCCGATGTGCGAGAGCGTTTGCTGGCAGCCTTCGAAGGGGTATTGACCCCGCTGGAAGGCCGGATTGCCGCCAGCGAGCAATTGCTGGCGCCCGAAGCAACGCCTGCCGCTAATCTGCCTTGGCTGGCCGAGGCCGTAGGTGGTCAGCTGCCGAGCCACTGGCCGGAAGCCCGGCAGCGGCGCTGGCTACGGGACTTGACTTTGATTCAACAATACAAAGGCACGTTGGCGGGGTTAAATTTAGCTTTGGACATCGTCAGCGACGGCGGTGTGCAGCGCGGCGAAATCGTGGTTTTAGAGAATTTCCGCTTGCGGCGGACCATGGCGACGATCTTGGGCATAGACATGGACGACGGCGATCACCCGTTAACTTTGGGCACCGGCATGAGCGGTAACAGCATCATCGGCGACAGCCTGATTCTGTCGGAAAGCGATGCCCGGCAATTTCTGGCACTGTTCGCCCCGGAGCTGGCGACAGTTGACGAAGCGGCCCAGGTCAAAGCGTTTTTTGAAGAATACGCGCACCAGGTCAGTATCTTGCTGCACGGGCGGGCGGTGAGTTTGCGCACTGCCGTCGAAGACATTTTGACGGAGCAACTGCCGGCGCACCTGCAATACCGGATCATCGAAACCGAACATCCCTTTGTGCTGGGTATCGCGCCGCTGCTGGGCATGGATACCTTCATCGAAACCGCGCCGCCGTTCCGCCGCGTCACGCTGGACGACACTTATCTGGGCCGCGAAGGAGTTTTGAAAAACCCGGCGGCATTTTCACCGGAGGACATCAATGCACAGGCTTAGCGGTTTTCCTGGGGTGGTTAACAACCCGGTCCTGTCTATCACGTTGATCTCCTTTGGGCTGAGTCCTTCGACTGGTTCGGCGCAACCGGCTTGGCGGATTCCGGTTCCTGTCAGAGGCTGGGGAAGAAGCTCCCTCTCCTCGCGGGAGAGGGTTGGGGTGAGGGGGCTCGAGCAATGTGATCCAGCTGTTTTTAGCCTCTCACCCTATCCTCTCCCGGAGGGCGATGGGATTTATGCTGCCGGATTCCGAGATTTTGGCATTTCCTATTGGGCACCACACACGGAGGCCGCATGGATACCCTAGATGATTTCACTACGCTGGAACAGGACGCCACGTTAGACGAGCCCCTGCGCCGCGTGGCTTACGAGGCTGGAATGATGCTGGGTCTGGAAGCAACCCGCGACGAGCAGGCCTACCATCGCCGCCGCCTGACCCGCCATCAATACTGGCTGCAAGGTTACGGCACGCTAGCGGGCATGGCGGTGAGCATGGCGCCGGCCACGCATCCCAACAACTCCGACAATCTAACCGTGCGCTTGCTGGTTAGTCCCGGCATCGGCATCGACGGTCTGGGCCGCGAAGTGCTGATTCACGAACCCTACTGCATCAATCTCGGCGACTGGCTGGCCGCGCAAACCGAGAGCTATCTGCGCGAAGGATACAGCGACGCCGATAATCTGCTTTGGCTGAAAATCTGCGTGCGGCAAAAAGATTGCCCGGTGGCAATGCAGCCGGTGCTGGCGCGCAAACTCAATCTCAGTACCGATGCGGTGCAACCCAGCCGTACCGCTGACAGCGTGCGTCTGGAATTGATTCCGGAATTACCGGAACCTGCGGGCGACGATGCCTACCAACCCTGGGCCTGCCATCAAGCTTTGCCTGCGGCGATGCCGGCCTTGTCGGTCGCAGAACAAGCCTGGTTGCAGCAAGTGCAAACCGATAATGCCGAAGCCGGCGCTCAACTGGCACTGCATGCCCGTTTGCTGCATGCGCTGGACAGTAGTGGGGTTAATCCGCAGCAATTGAATGACGAACTGGAGGAGGGCGCCCGTTTGTTGCTGGCCAGGATCAGCATCAGCGTCGCCGACATCAACGCCATTTTGGTCAACCCGCAATTAATCTCGATCAACAACTTGGTGCGGCCGTTCCTGGCCACCGCCAGCCAATTGGCCTGGCTGGCGCGCCAGCCCTGATCATGGAGGGACTATGAGCGAAATTTTATTTCAACCTCTCGGTAATCCGATTGCCGCCGGGCTGGCGCTGGATCAAGTTGCCGACATCGACCCGCGTCTGACTCGTAGCCACTATTTTGATGGCCGCTTGCTGACCGCGGAAGACCTGACCCGCGATCAAATCTATCTGGATCAGCGCTTGCGCGAGCTGGGCCGGGTGCTGGGCAGCGGCATCGTCGCCGGTTTGGCCTTGAGCTTCGACCGCTTCACCGGCTTGCTGACGCTGGAACCGGGGTTGGCGATGACGCCGGCCGGCCGGGTGCTGGAGCTGGGCAGCCGGCTCATCGTCAATTTGCGCGACCGGGCCTTGATCAGCGGCCTGAACGACGGCAATTTCTCCAATTTAAATCGGGGTTTGTACGCGGTCGTGTTGCGTTATGTCGATGTCGGCACCGACATTGCTGAAGTGTTTCCGAAAGATTTGAGCGCCAAACGCGGCTTTCAGTACGCGATGATTACCGAGTCGGTGCAAATGGGCCTGGTGCCTTTGCCGATTCCGCTGCCGCAACAAAGCCCTTTGCAAATTCGGGCACGTTTGATGAGGGAGTTGCTCGGCGAGGATCAATTGCACGGCTTATTGCCGGAAGACGCGGTGGCACTGGGTTTGGTGGCGATTCAAGAAGGCGCGCCGCAATGGCTGGATGCGCAATTGCTGCGCCATCCTTTGCGCGCCGAGCCGGGCATAGACTCGTTGCAAAGCGACTTGTCGCGGCAGTACGAAGCCTTATTAGCCGATATTCTGAGCAATCGCCGCAGCGGCGGTTTGACCGGCGATTTTCATGCCAGCGATTATTTTTCCTTGCTACCGCCGGTCGGCACTCTGCCCAAGGAAGCGGTCGATCCGGTCAACGGTCGGCAAGGTTATTTTCCGGAAAACTACCAGGTTGCTATCGCGCCTTTACGGCAATCGGACGTGGAACAGATTCGCGCCGAATCCCTGGCTTTGCCGCCTATTGATTTAAGCAACGGCGAGCCGGTGGACATCGTCGTACTGGTGCCTTTGTCCAATCTGGATTACGGCCATTATGCCGCGCAACTGGAGCGCAATTTCGATCCGAATAAACGCCTGCTGCCGCAACTGGATTTGCTGCGCCTCAAGCTATATCCGGTCAGGCCGGTACATGCACTGGATACAGACCAGGCCGCTTGGCAAGCCATCTGGGACCGCTTCGGCAGCAACGCGCCGTTGTACGTACGCCGGCCCAGTCGCGCGGCGGAGACTTCGATCAGCGGTATCGTGTTAGCGCTAGGTACGTCCTTGCCGACACCGCCCGAAGTGGTGGGTGGTCCGGCCGACGGCGGTGGCTTGATCGACGACGAGGACAACGTGTTCTTGAAACGGGTGAATTACCCGATGCTGGCCGAGCTGCGGGCTCCGACCGACGATGCTGGCCGTGCGGCATTAGCCACTTTGGTGGAGTCTTTCAGTGAGTCGGCATTGGTCGCCACCAGCCAACGCATCTTGCTATTGGTGGAGCGCCAATACGACGCGGTAATCTGGCAAACCCTGCAACAACTGGCCGTCGCCAACAATCTTGAAGCATTTTTGGCCGCCCTGCGCGCCAAACCGGCTAACCAATCGACCAGCGAATTGGTTGTTGCTGGCGGCGGGGCCTTGGGTTTGGATAACGGCTTAATCGGGCAATGGACGGTGTTGTTGCCGTGATGGGGGTTAGTTACTTTGCAATATTTTGAAGAGGACTTGGAAATTGGCGGTTTTATATCCCCTCACCCTAGCCCTCTCCCGGAGGGAGAGGGGACTTTTACGATAGGCTCCTGAAGGATAAGTTTTTGTAGGGTGGGCACGATTGAGTGCCCACGCGGAGGTACACAGCCAACGGTGGGCAAAATTGCCCACCCTACGCCTTCGTTTCGGGACGGGTTTTCATCCCGTATGCCGCGCCGAGCACCGGAGCTTTTGAACGGATCAGCCCGAAGGGGTGCGGCATGGATGCCGCACGTTGCCGAAGGGGCAGGAAGCCCCTTTCGGCAACCCCGTTCAAAAGCGAGGAGCACAGGGGATAAGCGGCATTCGGGTGTCTTTTCTTTTGGATACTTTTCTTTGGACAAGCAAAGAAAAGTATCTCGGCTGTCGGTCCGAGAACCGACATTAAAAACATCTGTCGCGATAGCGACACAATAAAAGCTGTTCCAGGTCGGGGAAGGTTTATGCAAACAAAATTTCCCCAACAGATATGGAAAGAAGAGTAAGGAGTAGCCATCATGTCCATGATTCTGCTGCATAACCCCATCGCCAGCTCCCGCAGCTTGCAGCGGGTGCACATGTTCCCCGGCCGGCATCTGGGCGAGGAAGAGTTCGACCGCGAACAGGCGTATGCCGACGCGCGGCTGGCTACCGTGTTGCAGGGCAGAACAGCCGGCATCGTCCATGGCCTGGATTTACAATTGGGGCCGAACGGCATAGCTGAACCCGGCTTTAGCGTCAGCGCCGGCTTAGCTCTGGCAGCCAATGGCCAGGCACTGGGGCTGTACTATCCGCTACGCGCCGAGTGGCAGGATTTGATCGACGCCTACCTAAACCGCAACCAGGTCGTCAGCGCGGTGGGTGTTTATTATTTGCTGTTGGCCCGCGGCGACCGGCAAATCGACGGGCCGGGCGTCGATGCCTGCCAACGTACCGAATTGGATCCAACCCGCGACACCCAAAGAGTGTTGGCCGGCAGCCTGGCTATACAGCGCATCAATATCAGCGACACGGCGGTAAATACCTGGCCGCGCGACCGCATCGAAAACTGGGTAGCCGCCGACCGGGTCGACGCCGGTTTCATGGCCAAATTGGGACATGCCGTGCCGCTGGCTTTGCTGGCGGTGGTGAACAACGAGGATGCCAGCTACCGAGTCGCCTGGCTCTCGCAGGAAGCCGGCCGCTACGAAGCGGTGTCGAACAGCGGTTACCGGGTTTTGCTCAATCAAACCGGCGCGGCGATGCGGCGGGTGATGCAAGCGGCGGGTTTGCCGGCTAATGCCGGGATTCCGTTGCCGCAGTTTTTACAAGACAATCTGCATCTGGATTTTCTGCCGGCCGCCGGCCAATTGCCGCTGGACTGGCTGCAAAATCCGGCCGCGCCGGCGCCAAATCTGCTTTGGCTGCCAACGCATCTGGGCATAGACATGGTGCCGGTGCCGGAAGAAGCAGTGATCGAGCTGTTGAACGGCCATATCGCCAGGCGGGTGATCGATTTGCGCCAGCCGGCCGGCGATAAAATTAGATTGTTGCTGGCGGTGAACGAGCCGGATTACCGGCCCAATCTATTGGATATTCCGCAAACCGACAGCGTGCTGGAAAGCGATATTTTCCGGTTTTACATGCGTGCCTACGAGGCTTGGCGCAAATGGCGCCAACAATTCGATGCCTTGTATTTCGTCGAGCCGTCCAACACGCAGCCTCTGGCTGGAGGCATAGGCGTGATAGAGCATGCGGTGCTCGATCCGGCGCAATTCAAAAATCTGGATTTGCCAAAACCGGAAATGCCGCCGGCCTTACCTCTGACGATTTTCGAGAAAGTCATCGCTCGCGCCAACAGCGAACAACAAGACCCGCAAAATCCCGGTACGCCTTATCCCTACAGCAAAGGAGTGCCGACCTTACCTAACTTTTACCGCAATTGGCTGGGCGCGGACGGCAATCCGCCGCCGATAGCCGTGCCCAGCGACGACGGTTTGGTGGTGCAGTACGCGGTGGCTTTGGTGGAACTGGAAGCCATCGAAAATCAGATTCGTGCGATTCGCAGCCGGGTCGAGAAAACCCGCGACTTTCTATTATTGCAACGCCAACAACTGGATTCGCAAACCGTGGCCTTGGCTGCGCTGGCCGGCGGCGTGGCCGGCGACGGCACCGGCTTGCAGGTGGCGCGCTGGCTGCCTTATGCCAATCTCAACGCCACCGATGTTCCCAATAACGTCGAAAAAGCGGTTAGCACGGAAAGCGTGGTCAGCAATGCGCCGAAAGCCGTGTTTGCCACTGCGTCCGCCGGCTTATTCAACAGCGCGATCAGTCAGATGGCTGCGCCGAAAATCAGCGCCAGCAGTGCCTTGAGCAACAACTTATTGAGTAACGCGCTGGCCTCCACATCATCGGTGTCCAAGGCGGCATTTTTGTTGACAAGCAAGCCGCAAACCTATTCGGCGTTTGAATTGGGTATCAATAAAAACCGCCTGGATATGTTGTCGCGCATCACCAAGGAAGCGGTCAGCAAGCCGGCTTTCGAGGCCAAGGAATACCGCTTTGGCGTGATCGATCATATCAGCCCGGAAATCAACGAATATGCCAAAGCCTATTACGGGATGAAGGAATTGCTGGCTACGTTGACCGATTTATTCGACCCCACCGATGCCGCCACCTTGCGTAAGCAGATGGAAAAAATCGGCGTGGTGGAAGACGATCAGGCCGGCGCCAATGCCACCAATCCTTTTGAGCGCAGCGGCAAGCTGGAGTCGCCGGCGGTGTTGGACAACCTGGCCGACAAAAACGCCCCGAACAATCCGCAGCGTTCCAGTCTGTTAAAAACCCAATATCGCTACCATGCCTTGTTCAAGGCCGGACGGATTTTGACGCAATGGATCGCGATTTTTGAGGCGCGTTACAACAATATCGAACGCAAACTGCAAGGCAAGTTACGCGAACAAGCCAATAAACTGGCGCAGATCG
Organism: Methylomonas sp. TEB; assembly: GCF_047777895.1. Classification (GTDB taxonomy): domain Bacteria; phylum Pseudomonadota; class Gammaproteobacteria; order Methylococcales; family Methylomonadaceae; genus Methylomonas. The sequence continues at coordinate 4,446,402 of NZ_CP180476.1, read as the reverse complement.
ATAAACTGGCCGGGCTGATCCGGGTGGCGCGGGAAACCCTGGAAGGCATGGACAGGTTCCGCGTCGAACAACTCGGCGACTACGGCGTTGCGCAGCGCTTGCTGGACGAAGACTGGCGGCAGGTCTGGACTTTGAATAACGAACGCACCCGTATTTTAACCAAGGCCTTGCGCGGTTTGTATTACGTCAGAGTGCGCGGTACGCCGGTCAGCGCTGCCTTGGTCGACCCCTTGACCTTGCGTTACGGCAGCAGCAAGGACATCGTCCCCGGCTGCGATTGGGAAGAAGAGGTGGATTTGCCGGCGGCGCTGGACCCATTTTTTGCGGCGATCTGCGAGATTCCGATGGACGACTGGGCCGGTTTAAAACCGTTGCGGCCCAAGCTGCCGCCGTTTCAGCAATTCGATTATTTGGGGCAATTGCGCCAGGCTCGCTTCAAAGCCCGACCCGCCAGCCTGTTGACGCCGGCCAATACCGATACCTTGCAGGTCCGCCTGCAGACCGTGCATCTGCAAACCCAGATCGTCATGCAGCAGTGGGCCGGTTTCAGCTTGCCGGCATTTACCGCCAGCAGTTTGCAAACTCAGGCGGCAGCCGCCAAAGTGTTGGCCTTGGCAGACCTGGCCGGCGCTGCCGGACCGCTGCGCAAACCAGCCCACGAATTGCGCGAGCAGTTGGAGCACTGCCAGTTTTGTTTGCTGGAAAAACTCAATCTGTTGCCGCCGTCCTTGCGTTTGCAATGGGGGCAACTGGCCGAAGACGATCAGATTCGCGTCGAGGACGTATCCTGGTGGCCGGGCATGGACAGGGCGGAAGCCGACGATTTTAACGCGGCCCGTACCGTATCGGAATTGATCGCCTGGTGGTTTCGGCAGTTGGACGGCGATGCCTCCGCCGCCAGCCGCAGCGCGATGCGCAATATGATTCGGGCCATGTTGATTCATGCTTCCTTGGGCGATCCGCAGGAAATCATCCGCGGCAACGTGCACGTGCCGCCGCGCTTGGCCGCAATCGGCGAGCGCTTGCAAGTCAAACTAAACCGGCCGCCGTTGCCGGGGACCCGGTTGCAATTGCTGGATACCGAGCAGCGCGTCGTGGCGGTGCTGGCGGTGGAAGACCATAGTCCGCAAAGCACCCGGGTCACCATCGTCGATATGCTGCAAAGTGGCGTGAAGATCAACACCCGCTTTAGCGTAGTGGCGAATAAGCTGACGCAGCAACGCTTGTAGCTTGAGATTATGAGCACCCTGGCCGCCGACACCGTTGCGATACACCGTCTGACCGTCCGGGCCGGGCAGCAACGGGCGGCTGAAAGCGTGCGCGACAGTTTGCAAAGTGCGGATTGGCCGCAAGCCGGGCAGGACAACTGGGTGTTTATCCGCCGCCTGCAAGTCAGCGGTGCGGCGCGGCAACTACCTCGGCATTTGCTCGAGCAAACCCGGCAGTACTTAACACAAAGCAACAATCCCGAACAGGTGATGCGCTTTGCCAGCCTGGCCGAGCTGTTGGCGGCTTTGCTGACGGATCTGCTGCGCGGCCGCGCCGGCTTGCATTGGTATTGGCGACGCTGGGCGCATTGGTTTGAATTGCCGGTGTCGCGGGCCATATCCGGCATAGTGTCCGAACATCTGGATTTGCTACCGTCGGTTTGTGCCCGATTGGCGCAACGAGAAAAATTAGCCGCCGTCTGCTTGAGTCTGACAGACAGCGATGCTCGGCAATTGGCGGTTGAACTGGCCGGAATGAGTGGTTTTCGCTTGCTGTCTGTTTTGGAAATCGCTGAGGTGTTTGGTTCTGAAATCGATCACGCAGACCGGCAAACCCCTTTAGCCGCCAGTCAGCAGACTTGGGCTGAGCAACTGACGCCTAGGCCCGGATTGCTGGCGCATTGGCGACCGCTATTGCAAGAACTGGATGTTGCCGACGGCCGCTATCAATTGGCTTTAGTGCTGATCGGCCAAGACTTGGCACCGCTGCTGTTGCAACAACAGCCGGCTAGGCTGCTGGCTATTCTATCCGCCCGTTTTGCGGCTATGCTGAACGTCAAAAAAGCGCAGACGAGTGGTGAGCCCAAGCACGTAAGCGCGAATGAAACGATCCAGCCCCGGCAAGCAAAACCCCCTTTGCAAACGCAGCCGATTAGCCAAGCCCATCAAGCCCGAGCGCAAACAGACGGCGAGGCCAATCCGAAACTGGATGCCGACACCGAGCGGCAGATACCGGCGCTATTACCGCACAAGCCCCTTGCCGAGCATGATGGCAAAGATGTCCGGCAAACGCCGATGGCTGCAAACCTAGCATTGGCCGACTATTCTCGTCCTGCCAAGGCGCTTGCCCAGGGCTCTTCTCCAGAACCGGCCAGCGCAGGCCTGGAGTTTGCGGGATTTCATACCCGGCAAGGCGGCTTGCTATATTTATTGAATATGCTCAACCGGCCAGAAATGCGCGGCTTGATGCTGGAACATGCCGAAACATTGCCCAGTGGCTGGGCCTGGTTGTATCGGCTTGGGCAAGAATTGCAATTGTACGAGGACGATGCGCTGGTCGATTTCATCGCGCGGCAATTGGGCCTGGACGATAGCGGCGAACTGGGCCGATTGCCGCCATTGCCGGAGCGCCAGCAGGTTTTGAGTCTGGCGCAGCGTTGGTACGGCAAGACCGGGGTTTGGCAGCCTGAGTTGTTGGCGCTCACCGGGCAAATTCACTATAGCCCCAGCCATATCGATTTGTACGCGCCGATGTCGGCGATCCGATTGCCCGTGCGCCTGGCCGGGCTGGACATCAATCCGGGCTGGCTGCCGTGGCTGGGCCGTGTCGTGAGTTTTCATTATGACTAAGCCGCCGCAGCCCTTGGCCGAATCGCTAAATCTGCAAGCGCCTAACCGGCAGCAACCGCTGGCGGCCTTGGTGCGCGTCGGTTTGGCTGAATTTTGGGAACGGATGATGCCGGGCGACACTGAACTGTCCGAGCAACTGCGGCAACAAGCCGTCCGGCAGTTAAACGTGGATGTCCTGCCGAGTTGGGCACAAATGCGCGATGCTGCGGCGATGCAGTTTTTTAACTTGCCCGGCCCATTTGGTCAGTGGTTGCACGAACAACATATCGACTTGCCGCAAGCCTTTTTGTTGGCCTTGGTCGGCAGCGCCGAGACCGACTATCTGGTGACCCTGGCGCTCAGCGAGTTGCAGGCGCCCAATCCCGGCAATCGCTTGGCGGTGCATTTGGCTTTGACGATATTGGACGAATTATTCGGTGCCGGCACACTGGATGCGCTGGATTTGCATGCTACGCCGTTGGTGCAGCAGCAAGTGTTATTGCTGGAGGGAAGTGGGCCGCTGTCGCTCAGGCCATTGCGTATCGAGTCGGCCTTGTGGTCGGTATTGTGCGGCCGGCCGACGATTTGGCCGGGATGCCGAGTGATTGCGTTGACTGACCGGGAATTGCTGCCGCAACGTATCCGCAAACAATTGCCGCATCTGGCGACCTTATTGGCGAAAGGCGAAGTGCGCGGCTTGGCAATACGCGGCAACAGCGGCTGCGGCCGGCGGGCCTTGGCCGCCGAGCTGGCCGGTTTGTTGGGATTAACGGCCATCGAAGTGCCGAGTGATTTGTGGCAACAGCAGCCGGCCTTACCGCTGGCCTGCCAACTGGCCGGCTGGCTGCCGGTGGTTAAGGCCCAGGTCGCGACTGGCGAGAGCTGGCAGTTACCGGCGATACAACCCAATATTGCCCACGTAATTGTGTTGGGTATGACCGATGCGGTATCCGGTCAGGATTTGCTGGAATTGGAAATGGGCGTGCCCGACGAAGCCGAGCGCCGCCAGCTTTGGGTGCGTTATCTCGCCGATCCGGAATTGGCCCGCCTTGCCGCCAGCGCCTTGCTGAGCGGTCCGGTGATCCAGAAAGTGGCGCGCAATGCGGTGCTGCGCGCAGAACAAAGCCGCAGCGTATTGAATGCCGAACACATTGCCCAAGCCCGCCGCGATTTGGGCGCGGAACGCTTGCGCTTGCTGGCCGAGCCGGTGCGGCGGCGCGTCGAACGGGAAGCGGTGGTATTTCCGCCGCTGGTCGAGCAATACCTGCACGATTTCATCGCCCGCGCGCACAGCCGCGAATCGTTGTGGGAAGCCTTGGGCGTGACCTTGCAGGCCTCGCGCAATGCCGGCCTGCGGGCCTTGTTTGTCGGCGACAGCGGCACCGGCAAAACCCTGGCGGCCAGTTATGTCGCGACCGCGCTGGGCGCGCCGCTGTACCGTGTGGACTTGGCGGCGATCATGAACAAATATGTCGGCGAATCCGAGAAAAATCTGGGCCTTTTGCTGGATTTGGCTGCCGCTGCCGATGCCATCCTCCTGTTCGACGAGGCCGATTCCTTATTCGGCCGCCGCACCGATGCCCAGCAGAGTGGCGAACGTTACGCCAATATGCTGACTAACTTTTTATTAACCCGCATCGAAAACCACCCCGGCATCACGATTCTGACCACCAACAGCCGGGAGCGCATCGACAACGCCTTTACTCGCCGGCTGGATGCGATTGTGGATTTTCCCATGCCGGGGTTTCAGGAGCGCCTGGATTTATGGCGCAGCCATTTTGGTCAACGCAGCCCGAGCGACGATTTATGCAAAACGCTGGCTAGCTATTGCGACATCAGCGGCGGCCAGATCAGGAATGTGGTGTTGACCGCCGCCGGTTGCAGTCCGGCGGATCAGTCTATCGGCATTGAGACCCTATTGTCGGCTTTACAGCGCGAATATCAAAAACTTGGCCGCAATCCGCCGGCGCAGTTAAAACAGTTAAGGAGTTAGCTTATGGCAACCCTGGCGTCCAAACTCCGTAAAAAATCGCCGCAGCGCAAAACCAGCGCGCCGCCCAAACCCAATGAAGAGAAAAAGCAGCGCAAGCCGGCGTATCTGCAACGCAAGATGTCGGTCAGCCAGCCGCATGACCCTGAAGAAAAGGAAGCGGACCAAGTAGCTCAGGAAGTCAGCCGCGCCAAAAAATCCGGCGAACAGCCGGGGGTGAAGGAAGACAAGGAGATGATTTCCAGCAAGCCCGTGCCCAGCGCTCAACGCTTGTTGCGGCGGCTGAACCGGGCGGTGGCGGATGCAGCCAAGCCGGAAGAGGAGCAAAAATCGGTGCGCCGGGCGAAACAGCCGGATGACGAAAACAAAAACCCGGTTGCGCAGCGTTCTGTGGAAACCGAGGACAAAAACGAAGATCAGCTCAAACGTCTGAGTCGTAAGGCCGAAGAAGAAAAGCCCAAGGCCGCGCGGCTATTTCGCAAGGCCGCAGGACCCGAAAAAACAGACGAACAACCAACGTCCGCTGCGCGTTTGTTACGTAAATCCAAACCGGCGGATGAGGAGCAAACGGTCGCGCAAACCCGTTTGAATCGTGCTGCCGCCGAGCAAGCGGAACAGCCTGAAGATACCGAATCAGCCGCGTCAGCAAACACAGTCGAGCAGTCGGTGGAGGCGCGAATCGAGGAAAGCCGGGGTAAGGGGGCGCCGTTACCGGAAAATATCCGGCGCGAGATGGAGCAACAGCTCGGCGCGGATTTTTCCGGTGTGGTTATTCACAACGATGCCGAAGCGGCGGATTTGTGCAAGCAACTCAATGCTCGCGCCTTTACCGTTGGTAACGATGTGTACTTCGCGCCCGGCGAGTTTGCGCCGGAAGCCGATGCCGGGCGCGAACTGTTGGCGCACGAGTTGAGCCATGTGGTGCAACAAAGCGGCGGGGTGCAACGTGTGATGCGCGCGCCGCCGGCGGCACCTGCCGCAACTCCGGCATCGGGTGGCGCGAAAAGTGCCGGTAAAGGTACGCTGAAGGGTGGGGAATTGCATGTGCCCCTGCTGACTTTGCCGCAAAAACCGGGCATGCAGGAAAAATTCAGCGCCAAATACGGCGGGCTGACCAATTGGAAACTGCCACAAGCCGACGAGCGTACCAACCAGATCGACGACTGGAAAAAGCAGATCAAACCGTCGTCCGGCAGCTGGGATTTAAAACCCTATCTCGGCAGCGACAACACCTTGCCGGATACCAGCGGTGCCAGCACGCAATATGCCTTGAAGCTGAAAGCCGGTGGCGGCGGTCAAGGCTATCTGATCGGCTCCGAAAGCGATATTCGCGAGCAGGCCATTCTGCCGTGGTGGAATAGTCAGGGGGCGCCGCATCTGTTCGATGTCGATCATATTCTGGAACTGCAATTGGGCGGCGATGCGGACAAGCTGGAAAACTTCCAATTACTGGATGCCAGCGCCAATCGCAGTTCGGGCAGCAAGATTAAAAATGCCATCGATAAGGCGATACGCGCGGCCATTCCTCCCGAAGTGGAAGGCGGTGGTGATTTGCCGGAAAACCTCTCCAAACCGCTGCCGGGGCGCAGCAAAGCCGCTCCTGGCGCTGCACCGGCACCGACTGCGAATGCCGCGGCGCCTACTCCGGTCCCTGCCGCGGGAGGCGGTGCAGCACCGGCTACCGCCGCCAAAGATCCGGCCTCGGCAGCGCTGGATGCCATCAAAACCAGCTATCAGGACAAGCTGATTTTCGACGAAGTGAAATTCGAGGGTGCCGTTGGCGGCAATCCGGGCATTTGTTGGCAGGCCGACCGCGTCACCAAGATGGATCACCTGAAGCCTCTGGAAAAAGCTACCAAAACCAATGCTCCCGATCTGTTTGCCAACGACAAATTGCGGCTGCTGCCACGCCCCGGCGCCGGGGTGATGTTTGTCAGTGCTTTGAAAGGCGATCCGGGCAGTGAAACCTTCGAGGGCGGCAGTTGGGGTGGCATGTCGGTGGTTGGCGGAACCTTCAACCGCAGCGCCGGTAGCGGTACGGTGACACTGACCATGCCCAAAACCAAAAAAGTCGATGCGCAGAACACTACACTAAATTTTGTCAGCAGCGGTGCGCCGACGCTATGTCATATTCCGCCCGGCCAAGTAGCCGATGCTTATCGCAACGCCTTTAAAGCCAAGACTTTGAGCCCGATTGCGCTGAACAACGCCGATATGGATGCCAGCGCCAATATCGTCGGCGGCGGCGTCTTAACCATCGACGGTATTCCGCTGTTGGCTGGCACGACGGTTGACGTGGCGTTGGTGGGCGGCGATCTGGTGTTTTCAAAAACCTTTTCTACCGACGAATTCGATATGAAAGGGCCTATCCAATTGGATAGCAGTTCGCTGACGCTGAGTGCCGGCGCGGCCACGCCGATTGCCGCCGCCGGCTTGGTGGAGTTTCATATCGGTGAACTGGCTAAAGGCTCTTTGGAGGGCAGTGCCACCGCCGGGGGCTTTGCGATGGCCGGCCAGCTGGAATTTGATAAACAGCTCTTCACCGGTGCGGGGCGTATCGACTATGACAGCGCCAAAGGCATTAAAGCCTCCGGGACGCTGGGCCTGAAGCCGGGCGCATTGAAAGGCATCAAAAAAGCCAGTTTTACCCTAGCTTACGACGATGCCAAAAAAGCCATCGATTTTGCCGGCGATGCCGAGGTTTCCGTGCCCGGCTTTAAAGGCGCCAAACTGTCCGCGCATGCCGACGATACCGGCAATATCAGCTTGGGCGGCGAGGCAACGCTGTCCGACACCATTCCACGCATCAAGGGAGGCAAGCTGAACATTGCTGCTGATCGGAAGGGCGATGTCTGGTCTTTGGGCGGCGGCGGTGAGCTTGAGCCCGATTTGAGCGGATTGGACGCCAGCGCCAAAATCAAACTGGATTATAAAGATGGCTTATTGAATGGCAAACTCACGGCCAATTACAAACGCAGCATGCTGGCCGGCAATATCGATTTGAATGCCAAAGCCGTGGTCGGCGAAGGTGGCGGCGAGGCCGAACCGATCAAGGTGTGGGGCAGCGGCACGGTTGATGTCACTGCCGCGCCGTGGTTGAAAGCGACTGTTGGATTGACATTGGACGAGAAAGGCGAGATTACCGTGTCCGGCGAAATGGGTTTACCCAGTTCGTTGGAGATCTTTCCGCGCAAGGAGATCAACAAATCGCTGTTTGCCGTTGCCACGCAAGTGCCGATTGTGCCGGGCATCGTCGCGGAAGTGGGCGGCAATCTCAGTGCGACGGCGGGCATTGGCCCCGGCAGCCTGGATCAATTGAAAATCGGTTTGACCTACAATCCCGATCACGAGCAAGACACCAAGATTACCGGCGACGCGCATCTTAAAGTGCCGGCCGATGCTGGGTTGCGCTTGGCGGTGCGGGCTGGTATCGGTCTGGGGATTACCGGCGCCAGCGCCACCGGCGGCCTGGAGATAGGCGGCAAACTGGGTATTGAGGGTGCGGCGGAGGCGGGGGTGCATGTGGATTGGACGCCGGCCACAGGCCTGGATTTGACTGCCAAGCTGGCGGTGTCCGCGCAACCCAGCTTTACCTTTGATATTTCCGGTTACGTAGCCGTGACTGCATTGGGCTTCAGCGTGTACGATCAGCGTTGGCAACTGGCTTCGTATCAATTTGGTTCGGATTACAAGTTTGGTATCAGCCTGCCGGTGCATTATCACGAAGGACAACCCTTCGATGTATCGCTGGATGACGTGCAGTTCGAGGTGCCGGACATTTCGCCGGGCGACATTTTGAGTGGTTTGATTGCCAGGATAGCCTGATGAATGCGCTTAACGATCTGCTCAGAGAAGGAGTAATCGCCCATCAGGCCGGTAACCTGGCCGAAGCGGCGCGTTTGTATCGGGCGGCGCTGGAATTGGACGCTGACAATGCCAGCGCGCATAACAATCTGGGTTTTGTGCTGGCGCAGCGGCAAGAGTGGCCGGAGGCCTTGGTGCATCTGCGTACCGCGCTACGTTTGAAGCCGAATATGGCGATGGCGCATTGCAATCTCGGTCAGGTGCTGGTCAATACCGGTCGTGCCGGCGAGGGTTTGGCACATCTGGAGCAGGCTACGGTATGCGATCCGGATAGCGTCACGGCTTGGGACAATCTGGCCCGCATCAGAGTCTTACTCGGCGACTTTCAGGGCGGCGAGTATGCGGCGATCCGAGCCTTGAAACTGCAACCCAACGCGCCGCAGCTGCATACCCGCTTGGGCATCGCCGTGGCCGCTCAGCAACGGTTGCCCGAAGCTTTGCAGCACTACCAACAAGCTTTGGCATTAGACAGCAAACATCAGGAAGCCTGGGCGCAACTGGGTATTACCTGTTTCCTGCGTAACGATCTGGGCAGCGCCCGCGAAGCGCTGGAAACCGCACTGGCGCTGAATCCGGACGATAGTAACGCCTTGCGGCATCTGGCCTTGGTGAATCTGAGTCTGGGTAACCGCGATGTCGCCATCGCCCAGTTCGAGCATCTGCTGGCGCATAACCCGGACGATGACGACTCGCGCCTGGATTTGGTGGTGGTTTTGTTGTCCGGTCAGCATACGCTCGCGGCGCTGGAGCAACTGGAGGCTATAAGCGAGGCTGCCCGCGCGTCCAGCAAATATCAATTCTATTTAGGCCTGGCCTTGCAACAAAACGGCGAGCAGGAATCCGGCACGCAATTGCTGCGGCAACTGGCGGATTTGCCGGATGATGTCTACGGGGTTAAGGCACGGAAGATGTTGTTGGTGAGTTGAGTTTTTTGAGGTGGGAGGGGGTTGAATTCGAGTCGGAGGATTTCGAGCATTAAAGTATTTAAGTGATTTGTTGAAATGGATTATTTGAGGGGCGGGAACCGGCCAACTGCTGACGTTTGACGATGCTGGCCAGCTATCATTCGAACGACCCCTACACCTCCGAATCTGCCGGATAGCCCATACGAACATTCGGCCAATCCGATCGTTTTGCTTTAGAACACAGAACGGTTGAAGTCACGCAAAAAGCGCGCGGTCAGAGCTAAAAATGAAGACGTTCAACGTTCTCTATAAGCTGCGCCGCTGCCAAAAAAATCCGAGCAACCGCCACATTTTCCAGCGTCGGTTTCATCCAATTACTGGCTATGATGGCTCAATTGCTATGACGGTCGGCATACTCTGCCGTGAAGAACGCCTTTACAGTCAATACATTAAATACGCATAATATCCGCTGTTGTATAGACGTGGCCTGATGTCTGTATCTTGCTGATCATTAACAATGTGTTTCAGCCTCTAAGCTCGAGCGGTATCTATCTGTCAATTGACAAGCACTGGCCACCCGCTGGCAGGACATTTCGGCATCACTTTAACTAGAAAAATATGAACTACAAGATCTTTCTGGTGGCTTTTACCACCCTGTTCGCATCTTCCAGTGTCCACGCAACTGCTAGCGTCTTTATCAGGCTTCCTTCTGAACCGGTATGTGATCCTGACGGTTATAGAGGCTGTGACGATGGAAGTCCGGGCTCATTAGTTGAGACCTACACGTCCGCAGAACTCGACGCCATACACGCCGCGTTAAATCAACAGATCACAATTCTGCAGAATGAGAATAAGTTGCTCAAAAGCATGATAGACCAGCGCGAAGCCGACATTAAACTCCTCGCCAAGAAGGTTGATTTTGCGGACGAGCGCATAGCGCAGTTGGAAAAAGCGTTGAAGGACTTGGCTGCTAAGTCAGCCATTGCTCCCAACGTCCGCAGGGCACTTAAGCCGCAAGTCAAATAAGTGGAACAGTAAGGGGGTCTATGTGGTACTGCGGTACACGCAGCTACTCGCTGCCGCCATGTTTGCGTGCACGGCGCTGGCTGAAGACGCAACCATCGATGCCAGAATCAAGGTCGGAGCCGCTTTTTTTGAATTGGGTGGCACAGCAAGTTCCTTAGTGTGGACTGCGGTGAAAGGCGAAGCTGCCCTCGCTAAATACCCTAGCGACGAAGTCTTCCAGCTAGCGACCCGCATTCAAACCGACTTGGACAATACCAAAGCATCGTCCAGTTTCGGTAGAGCCGTCGGTAACGCGGGGGCAGCCACATTCCAATTGATGGCGGCCACTGACCCTGAGCCGACCTCAAAGATCAGCTTTACGGTTGCTGCCTACGCCACTCAGGCCGCGGCCAACTATCTTGCCGATGCCACATATAAAGACGTTCAAGAAAAATCGCTGGGTGCGCTCCGCAAGGCGCTGGACGACAGACAGAACAATTTGACGCCGCAGAAGCTTGTCAAGATGGACAAGGACGAGTTTCTCAGTGGAATCGATGGGCTGAAGCTGGGCAATAAAACCATGCGAGACGTATTCAAGGGCAATACCGCGGCGTTGGAATTGCTCAAGGCCAACGTTAGTGATTACCTAATCTCCAACAGCGCGGCCACCCTCTTTTCTGTGAAAAAACTCGACGGTGACGTAGAGACCGTCCGCAAGACTATCGTGAGCATGGACGCCAATCTGAAGAAGTTCAGGGAGGAGTCGATCGAGCGATTTCAGAATATCGAAGACAAGACCGATGCGGTCCTGGAGTCTACTAAGTCCTCGTCGGAGCAATTAGCCAAATTGCGCGAGTTAACGCAGGGAAACCTGCGAGCAATACAAACGCTGACTGACATTTCTTATCTAGGCTGGAGTACCGACCAGAAGCTCGCGGCGGTAAAAGCGGGCCAATTTCCGGAATTGGACGATGAAGCGAGAGAGAAATTGATCGGTAGCCTAGAGGCAGACAAACGCCGCGAAAAAGCTATCGGTGATTTGCAACTAGTTAGCCGCGACATCGGCTCACTAACGACCCTCGCGGGCAATCTCGGAATGCCGCCAATTGTTGTGAAAGGCCTCAGTTCTGCAAATACGGCGACCAGTGCCCTTATTAAATTCAATTCAGGGGATGTCCTAGGGGCGGTCGCTTCACTGTCCGGCCTCTTCGGAGGACAGAAAAGCGATCTAGGTGCCGAGCGGCATAAGCAGCTGATGACTTACCTTGCCACTCAGTTCGGCGAAGTCAACAAGCGCCTAGAAAGAATTCAAAAGCTGCAAGAAGACACGCTGGTTGCCATCACCGACTTGAGCAAGTTGATGTCGTATTTTAGGAATGAGGTTCACCAACAGCTCAGCTTTATCGAAAACGTAGTACTCCGCAACGATGCCATGCTAGGCGAACTTATCCGCGAAAAGTGGGTCTCTTGCCGAGCAATGCGCAATGCCAGCAATCAATTGCCTTGGTTCTCCAGCCGGCAGGAGATTCTCGACGCACTGGGAACCGGCGACAGTGCCGTGGATTTCCGCAACAACTGGAAGGCTTGTAATGCATTGTCTTTCGGCTTCCTTAACGGCAACATCCTCACCGGCAGTTGGGCTGGTGGCATAGCGGACATGCGTACTGCCTCCGGCCCCGTCACTTCAGAGAAAGAAATGCAAAAGGCCTTAATCAGCTATGCCAACCTGCGCATTGCGGAGTACCAGGTGGCGCGCGACGCCTTACTTGCGGCGGCGCCCGATCTCTTCACCTCTCCGGCGCCCTATCTGATCCGACTCGGACAGCCTGCGCCAACGGTGTCTGCACGCGATGCGCTGGTCGATGCGCTTGCTTCGCAGCGCGACACTATCGAACAGTTTAACTGCAACTCAACAAATGTTCTGAACCTCGGGCAGCGCAAGCTTGCGTGTTTGGGCGTTCCTAGCGGCAGTACGATGGGGCCCCTGCCCAACCAGGTCGAACAGATGTTTGGCGATACGTTGATCGGACCGAACGGATGGAGCCTGATAGACTCGATGATCGCAGTTAGCCGCACGGCGGCCTTCGTCCGCCTCGATGGTGCCGACCAGTATAAGTTCTTGTCACCTGAAGACCTCGACACTGGCAGTCTACCTAACGACAACCTCAAAACCACCGTTAGCGAACGCCGAGGCCTTGACCTCCTGCAAGCAATGAGTCCGATGGCAGAGCTGAACATACTCCAGCAATCGGTAGCTTACGGCGACCTTGTGCCGCAGATGGTGCTGGATATCCTCTATGACGATAGTACGAGAGTACTGAGGTCTGAGGTCGACCTGCAAGCTACCATGGACAAACGCTCGAAGCAAGACAAGGCACTGAATGCGATTAGAGTCAACCCTGTGTTGGCCAGAAACGTCCTCATGCTCGCCGTGCGCAAAGTCCTCACAGACTCGAATGGCAAATTCCCGACGACCTACTATGGACTTGCAATTGCCAACTTCATGGGACAGTCAGCCTGCCTCAAAGATCCAGTGGCGATGAGCAAGCTGAACGATCTTTTCCCAGGCTGGAAGCTTGAATATCGGTTGGAGAAATCGGCGTCGGCCTCTGGCCACACTGCGACCTGCAAGGAGGGAGACGAAATGGCAGCCCGCGGTGCTGGCTTGGTGCTGGACTTCGGCAATTTCTACGTCAAAATGCCTTCAGCCGAAATAGCAAGCGAGGGCATATTTGAATATCCTCAGTCCCTCACGATCGCGTTAAGGTATCGCGAAAAAATTGGCCAGGAGTTGATCGACCGGAGTGCATTCAACTATTTCAAGGACGACAGGAAGAAGGTGGATTTCCTGGATGTGGCGAGTAAGCTGAATCACACGGACTAGGCAGTCGCCGAAATGCAGAAGTGAGTTGTGATATAGCTCAGGCATTCTTAACTGCATGGGTTGACTAAACCAGAGTTGGCCCAAGCCCAGGGACAAAAGACCAAGTCCAGAAATCGACAGAGTGTGGTGTAGTTCCTGTTTTGGGATCGCTGCGAGTCTCTCTAGATCGTCCGATTGCGACCAACAGCCTTCGCAGATTACTGAATGCTCACTGCGACATTATGGCCTAGGACTTCGCGTTCGGAAAATGCTCTGAGCGGCTGCATGACTCAATAAGCTGTCATTGCTCTGCCAGACAGCCGAAGGTCTGCATTGGGTCGATGGCCGCAATTCGCCAGTTCCAAATGCCATTATTCAATACGGCTGCAATCTTATCGGGACTGGCGGCCTGATTTAGATCTGGGCCGGTGGCGGTTTTAGCTGCGATGAAGGGATGGATTTAAAAAGGAATAGTAATCACAAAACCTCCAAATATTCGCATCCGTCATAGCTAGTAAGTCTAAGTTATTGCCACTCCCGCGCCGGCGCCAGTCCATTAACAATCCTGGTTTCGCGTCCCGCTTGATGCCTTAATTGTTGAAACTGCGCCAATAACCGCCCGCAGAATCAATATTCCCACTTGAAAAAATCGGCGGGAAGGCCAGAATGAAACGCAGAGCGCTACTGCGGTGTTAACACTGCGCAAGCGGTCGATGACGAGTGGAACAAATGAGCGGCAACGCGTGTCCTGTCTGAGGATTGAACGTTAGGGGCAATTACCACGTAAAGAGCGGGTACGGAAAGATTCAAATTGGTACATAGTGGCGTCGAATCCCTCGAGCAATCGTGGTTTCGTATTTTGTTCATAATTGGCTGAAATGATGGCAGATGTCTTGGTTAGTGCGGCCTCACGGTAAATTTCGGGATTTCTGACTGACTACAGACCTCGAGTCTGACCTCGTCAACGGCATCGGCGGTAGGCTGGCGGGTTGGAGACTACAGTTTAGGCTGTGGAATCCCCCGCCGGCGGGCTCATCATCATCCAACTCCGGTTATTTCTCCCTTCTTACTTCTCGAATCGCATCCCAACTGTTTCTCGGTGTTAGTGGCAAACCTCTGGAACCTTGCCTCCGTATCCAAACATGCACCGATTACATTTAAAATTCCGTGGAATAGGCCTAACCGGTCAGCATTGATACAATAAGGCATTATTTCTCAAAGCCACATTATCCAGGGAGTACTCATGATTCGCTTTCCAGCAGAATGGGAAACACAATCAGCCGTTATCATCGCTTGGCCGCATCACAGCGGCGACTTTACCAATCTGTCCGCCGTCGAAGACACCTATCATTTTGTCGCCACCACTATCAGCCGGTTTCAGCCCTTGGTGATTATTTGCAAGGACGGCGAGCATCAGCAGCATATTCAGACGCAACTGGGTCACAACGATAAAATTCATATGCTGCAGGCCGATTACAATGATATTTGGCTGCGGGATACGGTGTTTTTGACGATGGAGTGGCAGCATCCCAAAGCCAGCGTGCAGTTGCTTAACTTTCGATTCAATGGCTGGGGCAAGAAATATCCGCATGCGGCCGACGATGCCTTGAATCTGGCGCTGTTTGCGCATCCGATTTTTAAAGGTCATCCCACTGCCACGCTGGATCTGGTGCTGGAAGGCGGCAGCGTGGAGTCGGACGGGCAAGGCACCTTGATGACGACCAAAAATTGTTTGCTCAACCCCAACCGCAATCCGGATTTGTCGGAAGCCGCCATTGCAGGGCAGTTGCAAAACTACTTGGGCGCGAAGCGGATTTTGTGGGTCGAGCAAAGCAATCTGGCCGGCGACGACACTGATGCGCACATTGACACGCTGGCGCGGTTTTGCGATGCCAACACTATTGCTTATACCAGTTGCGACGACAGTGAAGATCCGCATTTCGAAAGCCTGAAAAATATGGAAGCGCAACTCAAAACCTTTAAGACAGAAGGTGGCGATGCCTATCGGTTGGTGGCGCTGCCATTACCAAAACCGATTTTCGATGAACAAGGCCAGCAGTTGCCGGCCAATTACTCGAATTTCCTGATTATCAACGGCGCAGTATTGGTGCCGGTTTATGAGGATGCTATGGATGCGGTGGCGCTGGAACGCTTGAAAGGCTGCTTCCCCAATCACGAAATCATCGCCACGCCATGCCGGTCGCTGGTGCATCAATACGGTAGTTTGCATTGCGCCAGCATGCAGGTGCCGGCGTTCGTTAAATTGAATTTCTAAGCATCTGTCCGACTCATGAAAAAATCGATTATCGCCTGCGCCGTGCAGCAGCCCTGCAATCGCGGCCGGGAAACCAATCTGGCTTATTCGATTAGTCAAATCGAAACAGCCGCCCAACAAAATGCCGACTTAGTGGTTCTGCCGGAACTGCATCTGGACCATTATTTTTGCCAAAGCGAAGACACCGGGTGTTTTGATTTGGCGCAGCCGATTCCCGGCCCAACTTGCGAAACGCTGGCTGAAGTGGCGAAGGCCAATAAGGTGGTGATCGTTTCGACCATTTTCGAGAAACGTGCGCCGGGTTTGTACCACAACACGGCGGTGGTATTTGACAAGGACGGCAGCATCGCCGGCACCTTCCGGAAAATGCATATCCCTGACGATCCGGGTTTTTACGAGAAGTTTTATTTCACGCCTGGCGACTTGGGTTTTACGCCAATAGAAACGTCGATAGGCAAGTTGGGGGTGTTGATCTGCTGGGATCAATGGTATCCGGAAGCGGCGCGGCTCATGGCGTTGGCCGGTGCTGATTTGTTGATTTATCCCACCGCTATAGGTTGGAATCCCGAGGACGATGCGGCCGAAAAACAACGCCAATGTGATGCCTGGATTACCGTGCAGCGGGCGCATGCGGTGGCGAACGGCATTCCGGTGATTTCCTGCAATCGTATCGGTTTCGAAGCGGCGCCGGATCAGGCGCCGGGCATTCGGTTCTGGGGGAATAGCTTTATCGCCGGCCCGCAAGGTGAGATTTTAACCAGTGCCGACGAAAGCCAAGATGTGTTGTTATTCGCCGAGCTTGATGCGCAGCGCAGCGAGGACGTCAGACGCATCTGGCCGTTTCTGCGAGATCGCCGGATAGATGAGTATGCGGATTTGAAGAGACGGTTTATCGATTAAACGCTGATGATGTCAGCGCTTTGAGAAAGCCGGACAACAGCTAGAACTGTTGTCCGGCTTTTTTATCAGTCTTCGCTGGCGCTGCGGCTGACAGGTTCTTGAGGTGTTTCGCTGTGGCGATTGTTGCTGCGCTCGGCGAACTCTCTGTCATAAGAGCGCGGCTGGCTGCTGGCTTCGCCGCTTTCGGAATAGCTTGGAGCTGGGGCTGGACGTTCGCCGCCTTGATTGCCTATTGAGCTATTTTCGCCCGCTTCGCCACCGGCGCTTTGCTCGGGGCGTCTCTCGCCACCGTTGCGCGGGCCACGTCTGCGGCTGCGGCTGCGGCGGCTGCGTTCTTGGCCACCGTTGCCGTTTTCTCTTTTTGCGGTTGTAGTCGCGTCGTCGGTATTTTCCTGGTCAATCACCACGGCTTGCTTTGGCTCGACTGGGACGCTGCCCGTAGCTTCGGTATTTGCCGGGTTGTTGGGCGGACGGCGATTGTTGTTACGGCGGTTGTTGTTACGGCCTGATGCTGAGCGCTCGCCCCTCTCTCCTCTGTCGCCGCGATCACCACGGTCCCGGCGATTGTTTCTGCCGGATCTGGGTTTGTCTTCGTTGCTTTTTTCAGAGGCTTCGCCGTTTTCGGCGGCTTTGCTATTCCCGATCAGACGCTGCCAGAAACGTTGAATTAGACCGGCAGAGGTCTTTTTGTTTTGTACGGGGGCGGGGGAGTCCGGTAAAAACTCCTTAATCGCGGCTTTTTCGGCTTTAGGGCCGGCCTGCTTGGCAAATTCCGGTACCGTGATGTCTTCTTCCTTGATATGCAAATGGCTGGCTTTTTCTTCGCTGCTTTCGCCTGCGGATTTGATGCGTTCGATATCGTAAGACGGGGTTTCCAGGTGTTTGCTTGGTAGCACGATGATGCCGACTTGCAGTCTGGTTTCGATTTCCTGAATCGCCGCGCGTTTTTCGTTGAGCAGGAAGGTGGCGCAATCGATAGGCAAATGGGCGATGACGCGCTCGGTGCCTTTTTTCATCGCTTCTTCCTCGATCAAACGCAATACGGCCAGCGTTACCGATTCGACATTGCGGATCGTGCCTTGACCCTTGCAGCGGGGGCAGGTCAGTTGCGTCGAGTCGCCCAACGAGGGACGCAGACGCTGTCTGGACATCTCCATCAAACCGAAGCGGGAGATGCGGCCGGTCTGGATACGGGCGCGGTCGATTTTCAAGGCGTCGCGCAGGCGGTTTTCCACTTCGCGCTGGTTTTTGTTCGACATCATGTCGATGAAGTCGATGACGAATAGACCACCCAAGTCGCGCAAGCGCAATTGGCGGGCGATTTCGTCGGCCGCTTCCAGATTGGTGTTCAGCGCGGTTTCCTCGATGTCGCTGCCCTTGGTGGCGCGCGCCGAGTTGATATCCACAGAAGTTAAGGCTTCGGTGTGATCGATGACTATCGAACCGCCGGAAGGCAGAGACACTTCGCGGCGATAGGCCATTTCGATCTGGGTTTCGATCTGGTAACGGCTGAACAGCGGCACGCTGTCCTGATACAGTTTGGCCTTATGCAGATTATGCGGCATCACCTGTTTCAGGAAATTGTGCACCAGTTTGAAGGCGCCTTCCTGGTCGATCAGGATTTCGTCGATGTCGCCGCGCAAGTGATCGCGCAGGGCGCGGATGATGACGTTGCTTTCCTGGAAAATCAGGAAGGGCGCGGTTTGCTCGGTGCTGGAGCGGTCGATGGCTTCCCACAGTTGCAGCAGGTAGTTTAAGTCCCACTGCAGTTCTTCGACGTTTTTGTCAGAGCCGGCGGTACGGATGATCAAGCCCATGCTGTCCGGGATTTCCAGCGCGGCCATGGTTTCGCGCAGTTCGCTGCGGTTGTCGCCTTCGATGCGGCGGGAAATGCCGCCCGCTTTGGGGTTGTTCGGCATCAGTACCAAATAGGTGCCGGCCAAACTGATGTAAGTCGTTAGCGCCGCGCCTTTGTTGCCGCGTTCTTCTTTTTCAATCTGAACGACGATTTCCTGGCCTTCGCGAATATTGGATTTGGAGGATTTACCCTCTTCGCTGTCGCCGGTCCGATATTCGGGGGCGATTTCCTTAAACGGTAGGAAGCCGTGTTTTTCGGCGCCGTAATTAACGAAGGCGGCTTCTAGGCTGGGTTCTACCCGAGTGATGATACCTTTATAAATGTTGGATTTTTTTTGTTCTTTTGAAGGAACTTCGATGTCGAAATCATAGAGTTTCTGACCATCTACCAATGCCACTCGCAGCTCTTCGGGCTGCGTGGCGTTGATAAGCATTCTTTTCATTAAATTATCCTTATTGTAATTTGTATCCTACTTAGAGCTTAAACAGGTTTGGTTGTCGCGGATAAAGGCGGCGTGTTTCCCCATATGTACTTAAGTGAGCGGCCAGACTGACGGAAAACTGCAATTAGTTGTAGTAATTGTCGCAGCGGGTTATCGGCATTGCCGAGGGTGGCGCTTGAAAAGTGGGAGGTCTGTTATACCGAACTCTATTCTAAGGATGCAGCTCGCTCATCATGGGTTGAGCGATAAAACCCGAAAAAATTCTTTTAGGTCAGCGCGAAGACACAACGCTGAAACCCCGGTCTTTAAATTTTTATAGCTAAAGTCTATCCAAAGATAAACTAGCCTAATATAGCAATGTTTATTGACAGCAGCAATTTTAAACATGGCTGGCGGATATGTTGTTATTATTTGCCGCATGAATACCGCAGAAAATCAGACCAATCCGCAAGTCCAATGGCTGGAGATTACCGAGGCAAACAGCGAACAAAGGCTCGATAATTTTCTGATCACTTATCTCAAAGGCGTCCCCAAAACCCGCATCTATCGCATGGTCAGAAAGGGCGAAGTGCGGGTCAATAAAGGCCGGATCGACGTTAGTTACAAGTTGCAGTTGGGCGATATTGTGCGAATTCCGCCGGTCAGAGTCGCGGAAAAAAAAGACGAAATCATCGTCCAACCCACCTTGAAGTTCAGCCTGGAAAACCACATTCTTTACGAAGACGACGGCTTTATCGTGCTGAACAAGCCGGCCGGCTTTGCCGTGCATGGCGGTAGCGGCGTCAGTTCCGGCGTGATCGAGGGGCTAAGACAGGTTCGGCCGCAACAGAAGTTTTTGGAATTGGTGCATAGGCTGGATAAGGAAACCTCCGGTTGCTTGTTGATTGCCAAGAAGCGTTCAGTATTGAAGCTATTGCATGAACTTTTTCGCGGCGATGGTATCCAGAAGACCTATTTGGCTTTATTGGTTGGGCAGTTCCGACGCAAGAAGCAATTAGTCGAGGTGCCCCTGTTAAAAAACGTCGCCCAGGGCGGCGAGCGCATGGTGGTGGTCAGCCAGGCCGGTAAATCCGCCGAGACCTTGTTTACGCGGCTGAAGCAGTTTCAGGATGTCACCTTAGTACATGCCGCGCCTAAAACGGGCCGCACTCATCAGATTAGGGTGCATGCTGCTTGGCTGGGGCATCCGATTGTGGCCGATGATCGTTATGGCGATGACGATAAGAATAAAGCCTTTAAAAAGCGTGGATACAAGCGTCTGTTTTTACACGCCGAACAATTGCAGTTTGCGCATCCGGTCAGTGGCGACTTGCTGCACTTTACCGCACCATTACCCGAGGATTTACAAGAATTGCTGAATCATGAAAAACCGCTTTGATTTAATCATTTTTGATTGGGACGGTACTTTAATGGATTCGGTGGACTGGATCGTGCATTGCATCCAACAAGCGGCGAGGAGTTGTGAATGTGCCGTGCCGGAAGCGCAGGCGGTCCGAGACATCGTCGGCTTGAGCATCGAAAATGCGATGAAGCAACTGTTTCCGACTGAAGAGCCCGAGATCCGGCAAAAGATCGCTACCGATTACGCGGAAACCTTTTTTAGCAAGCAAATCGGTCCTGACGACTTGTTTCCCGGTGTGCGTGAAATGTTGAAGCAGTTTCGTGACCAAGGGTATCGTCTGGCTGTGGCGACCGGCAAGAAAAGCGCGGGTTTGCATGCAGCAATGAATGCGACCGGTGCGGCGGATTTGTTTTGTACTACGCGCTGTGCGGACCAAACGGCTTCCAAGCCCAATCCGCTGATGCTGGATGAAATCATGGCTGAACTGGGTGTGGATAAACAGCGCACCTTGATGGTCGGCGATTCGGTGCATGATTTGCAAATGGCTCTAAATGCCCAGGTCGCGTCAGTCGGTGTCACTTGCGGGGCGCATTCCGCGGCAACCTTGCAAAAATACAATCCCTTGTTGTGTGTGAACTACCCCACCGACTTAATCGGTATCATATAGGAGACAAATGGTGGAGAATAAACAAGATGTTCCCGGAGATATTGCTGAAAACAGTCCCGGTTGGGAAAAATCGGTACTGGAGAAATTGGCGTTTGCCGCGATCGACGAGCAGAAAGCGGCGCGCCGTTGGGGAATATTTTTCAAGTTGCTGACGTTTGCTTATTTGGCCGTTGTGCTGGGTATAGCGATTTATCCGAAATTCAAGGAGGATATCGAGTCCGGCACCTCCGAGCATGTGGCTATCGTTGATGTGCTCGGGCAGATTGTCGAAGGTGAGGCCGCCAGTGCGGATGTGGTGATCGAGGGCTTACGTGATGCGGCCAAGGACAAAAATGTCAAGGGTATCATCCTCAATATCAACTCACCCGGCGGCAGTCCGGTGCAATCCGCTTACATTTACGATGAAATCAGGCGCTTGAAAGCCAAGCATCCTCAATTGCCGATTTATTCGGTGGTGGGCGATATGTGCGCATCCGGCGGTTATTATGTGGCCTCGGCTACCGACAAAATATTCGTCAATCAGGCCAGCATCATCGGCTCTATTGGCGTCATCATGAACGGCTTTGGCTTTACTAATGTATTGGACAAACTGGGCGTGGAGCGGCGTTTGTTAACCGCCGGCGCGCATAAAGCCATGCTCGATCCGTTCTCGCCGGTCAATCAGCAAGAAAGTAAGCATATGCAGTCATTGCTCGACCAAGTACACCAACAATTTATAGGTGCGGTGCGGGAAGGACGCGGCAAGCGTTTGAAGGAAACCGAAGCGCCCGAGATGTTCTCCGGGCTGATTTGGACCGGCGCGGAAGGCGTCAGGCTGGGATTGGCGGATGATTTCGGTAGCGTCGATAGCGTGGCCCGCGACCACTTCGGCACCGAGGAGAAAGTAAACTTTACGCCGCAAGAGCGCCTGATCGACCGCTTGGCCGGCAAGTTCGGCGCTTCATTTGGTCATGCTATCGCCAGCCGTTTGCCTGTGCCGACGATGCAGTAGTCCGGCGGACATTATCCAAGTTATTTACTTAATTTTTGGCAAGACAGTTGCTTATCGATCAGCTTTTATGGATAATGCGCCACTCCTCAGCGTCTCGCTGATGTTTTATGGTTACTGTGTCGGTCCTCTCGCAACGATACGCTGTAAACCCCGCCAGGTCCGGAAGGAAGCAACGGTAGCAGCGGACTCGTGTGCCGGGATGTGGCTGGCGCAGTAGCCGCCCAACTCTTGCCTTTCCGCGTTGCTAATGGCTTATCAGGTTCTTGCCAGAAAATGGCGTCCCAGCAACTTCAAGCAGCTTGTCGGTCAGGAGCATGTTAGCCAATCGCTAATGCACGCCTTGCAACATGATAGATTGCATCATGCCTATCTGTTCACCGGCACCCGCGGCGTCGGCAAAACCACGGTGGCGCGGATTCTCGCCAAAGCCATCAACTGTGAAGATCTAAAAGATTTCAACCCTTGCGGCGAATGCCAGGTTTGTCGGGATTTCGAGCAAGGCCGGTTCATGGACTTGATAGAAGTCGATGCCGCCTCCCGCACCAAAGTCGAAGATACCCGCGATCTGCTCGACAATGCCCAATACGCCCCCAATCAAGGCCGCTACAAAGTCTATTTAATCGACGAAGTACACATGCTGTCCGGGCATAGCTTTAACGCCTTGCTAAAGACCCTGGAAGAGCCGCCGCCGCACGTCAAATTTCTGCTGGCTACCACCGATCCGCATAAAATTCCGGTCACGGTATTGTCGCGCTGTTTGCAATTTAATCTAAAACGATTGTTGCCGGAGCAAATCGACGCGCAGATGCAGTTCATCTTGGGCCAGGAGCAAATTGCCTTCGAGCCTGCCGCGCTAAAAATGTTGGGCAGAGCCGCTGACGGCAGCTTGCGCGATGGCTTGAGCTTGCTGGATCAGGCCATCGTTTACGGTAGCGGCAGCGTCACGGCGGAAGCGGTGATCGGCATGCTCGGCACGGTGGCTCAACAGCCTATCGACGACATGTTGCAGGCTTTGGCGGCAGGCGATGCGCGGGCCTTGCTGGCAAAAATCGCCGATGTCGCCGAGTTGACGCCGGATTTCGCCGATATTTTGCAGCAGATGCTGCGGGTATTGCACCGGGTCGCGTTGTTACAGCAAATGCCGGATTTCGTCGATCAGGAATTTGATAAGCAATTATTGGACACTCTAGCCAAGACTTTATTGCCCGAAGACGTGCAACTGTATTATCAGATTGGCTTGCTTGGCCAACGCGATTTGCCGCTGGCGCCCGATCCGCGTAGCGGTTTTGAAATGGTCATGCTGCGGATGCTGACTTTCCGGCCCCAAACTGCGGAAGCCCAAACGCTTGAGCCGGCCATACCGCCGGTCGTTAAGTCGGTTGCCAGTACGCCGGCGCCGGTTGCGGAGAGCAGCGCCAAATCCATCGAAGAGCTGCGTCCGTTATCAGTCTCACAAGTCGTCAAACCGAGCAATTGGACCGAGATTATAGCCGCGTTGAATATCAGCGGGCGTACCCGCGAACTGGCGAATAACTGCGTGTTGGACGGGATCGACGACAGCAGTTGCCACTTGCTGCTCGATCCGAGCTTCCAGCAAGTCGGGACTAAAGCCGAGGACAACCTAAGGGTAGCATTGCAAAATTATTACGGTAAACCGTTAAAACTGGTGATAAGCAAGCAAGTAGAGCAGCAAATGACACCGGCACTGGAAATTCAAAAAGCGCGCGAAGATCGGCAGCAAGCGGCGGTCGATAGCATTAATAACGATGAAAATGTGCAGGCTTTGAAAGATACCTTCGGCGCCAGAATTATGCCTGGTAGTATCGAGCCACTGAATTAATATTGGAGAGACGATGATGAAAAATGCGCTAGCGGGCATCATGCAACAAGCCCAAAAAATGCAGGACAACTTAAAAAAAGCCCAGGAAGAACTGGGTGCGATGGAAGTGCAAGGCGAGTCAGGCGGAGGCTTGGTGACGATAGTGATGACCGGCAAACGCGAGGTGCGTAAGGTCAGCATCGATCCGTCTTTGGTCGGCGATGACAAAGACATGCTGGAAGACTTGGTGGCGGCGGCAATCAACGATGCTGTGCATAAAGTCGGCAAAATGAAAAAAGAAAAAATGGCCGATGTTACTGCCGGCATCCCGATTCCACCCGGTTTCCAAATGCCATTCTAAACATGCAAAACCAGGGTTTGCTGAAAGAGTTGATCCAAAGCCTGTGCTGCCTGCCCGGCGTCGGGCCGAAATCGGCGCAACGCATGGCTTTTCATCTATTGCAGCGCAATCGCGATGGCGGCTTGCAGCTCAGCAAAATGCTGGCTAGGGCCGTCAACGAAATCGGCCATTGCCGCGAATGCCAGACCTTGACCGAAGCCGAATTGTGTGAGGTCTGTGCCAACCCGTTACGCGATTCGGAAACCTTGTGTGTCGTCGAAAGCCCCGCTGACGTTTGGGTGATCGATCAAGCCACCACCTTCAAGGGCAAATACTTTGTATTGCACGGCCGCTTGTCGCCGTTGGATGGCATTGGTCCCGATCAGCTTGGTTTTGAGCTACTTGAGGCGCGTATGGCGAGCGGGCAAATCAAGGAAATCATTCTGGCGACCAATTCCACCGTGGAAGGCCAGGCTACCGCGCATTTCATCGGCGAAGTCGCCGGCAAATTCAATATCCGTGCCACCCGCATTGCTCACGGCGTGCCGATGGGCGGCGAGCTGGAGTTTATCGACAGCGGCACTTTGGCGCACGCCTTCAACGGTCGCCGCGAATTTTAGGAGGACACATGAGCGATTGCCTGTTTTGCAAAATGGCCACTGGTGACATCAAACCAGATGTGGTTTACGAGGATGAGCAACTGCTGGCGTTCAGGGATATACATCCGCAAGCGCCCTTGCACGTGTTAATCATCCCTAAGCGCCACGTCGCTAATTTAAATGATTTGGACGATGCCTTGCTGGGTGGATTGATGTTACAGACTGCCGCTAAAATTGCCGGCCAGTTGGCGTATGCGGAAAGCGGTTATCGAACGGTGTTCAACTGCAACGACGACGGCGGGCAGACAGTACATCACCTACATCTGCACCTGCTAGCGGGCAGGCAAATGCATTGGCCACCGGGTTAACCCGGATATAAAAAGCACAAAAAAGCCGCGTAATTCGCGGCTTTTTTGTGTTTGTGCGGCTTGCAGGGGCATCAATGCTGTTCCAGCCAGTCCTTGATCTCCAGCGGGGTCATGGTCGTGCCACCCAATTCCCGCATAAAAAAGTCGAAGTAGCGCCGGCATTTTTCCAGAAACCTTTCAAGGTCCGCATCGCTGTTCACGTAAGGCGTACCGCCGGGCATCACCGACGGCGAGTGAAAGCTGAATACAAAGATGCGCACGCCGTCTGCCAGTAAGGATTTGGTTAAGCGGCGCATTTCAGGCTCGCTATAATCTTCGGGCGATAGCCTAATTCGTTCCAGCAATCGCAGCCTGGCGACGGCCCCGGATATTTTTGCCTTGCGCAGCCAAGGGTGCATCAAGCGTCGGTAAAGCGGCGTGCCGCCGGCGCGTAGGGTTCCCACATAACCGCCCGAGCCGGGCAAGCTAAGCAGACGGCGCTGGCTGCCAAACCAAAACGGGTCGCTGGTATAGCTGGAGTAGTCCGGGCCGCCGTCGGCGCTGTAATCGATAGACGCGGCCACGCTGATGTCGACCTCGTAGCCCAGTTCTTCGAGAATCTCGCCGGTGTTGTGGCCGAAGCCGTATCGGCCCGCCAGATAGGTTAACGGCGAGGTGCCGAACGAGCTTTTGATTTGTTCGGTGAGCATCCTGAGTTTTTCATACTCCAACGCGCGCGGAAGGTTGCCGGGATAGGAGTTGCGGGCATTGAGCGCTTCATCGTGCGGTGGCGACACCCAGGGATGCAAATGCGCTCCAATCAGCGCTCGGCCGGAATCGGCGTAGGCTTTGAGCGGACCGAAGGCTTCTTCTTGCGAAGCAATCGGATAGTCGATCACGTAATTCGGCACGATTCCGAAACTGTCGAAAACCTTCTGTGCACGGTCGATGTGGCGCATATGCTTAACGCCGGTGGCCTGCCTGTCGTGCGGCTTGTTCCAATCGAACTCCTCCTCGGTATGGATGACTACCGACAAGATGGGGCGGGTTTCGCTGTTTACGCGAATCGGTTTTCGTTCGCTCACTGGTTTAGCCCCACGATCTCGGAATAAAAGTTGCTGATGTCGGCTTCAGCCAGGGTGTCGCTGCGAAAGACTTTGTTGCGGTAGCCGGCCAGTTCGTGGCAGAGCAGTGGTAGCCGGGGCAGCAGGCGCGATTCGACCCGCGTGTAAAAGCAGCCGCTTTTTAACAGGTGCCAGCCGATAGTCCGGCGGTAAATCAAAAACAGCTCGGGATCGCTGAATCCCAACACCAGCGCGCCGGGGACGCCTTTTAATCGGTTCGGTTTCCAGGTCAC
Organism: Methylomonas sp. TEB; assembly: GCF_047777895.1. Lineage (GTDB taxonomy): Bacteria > Pseudomonadota > Gammaproteobacteria > Methylococcales > Methylomonadaceae > Methylomonas. The sequence continues at coordinate 4,420,022 of NZ_CP180476.1, read as the reverse complement.
GAGACAATACGCGCCTGGCTTTCCAACTGCCAAGTGTCTAAGCCAGGGCAGATGCCGGTGGTCATGGAATACCTTGGCATCGGCGGGCGCAAGCGCCTGTTCAATAGCATCGTGATCAGTAATTACACGTACGCCGCCAAGGCTGGCAAATGGCCAGGGAAGATTGGGCCACAGTGCGTGGCGTTCGTTCATGGGCTTGAACTTCAGGAACTGTAGCGTCTTCGATACCACTTCCGTCGGCGTCAGGTCGGTGAAATGGAAGCCGGGCTGCGACACGACAGCCATCGCCAACCGCATGCTTTGCGAGCGGAAGGCCTCCAGCACGCACCAGCTGGTGATGTTGCAGAATTGTTCCGGTTTGCCGTGAATGATCCGCTCCGCATAAATCGCGCCGATGCCACCGACAATTTTGCCTTCGTCGCGGATCAGAAAACCGTTGTTGGGCTTTGCGACTCCCCAGTTTTGCTGGAAAGCTTGAGCCCATTGTTCGGCGCTGCGCTCGGAACTGAGGTGTTCCGTGAGAAATTGGCAGAAAGCGAGCAGGTCGCCGTCTTGAATCGGTTCCAGCGTTGGCATGGCCATGATTATTCCTTCAGCGCGGTTGCATCAAATAGGCTGCGGTAGATTGTTTGGCTTACGCTTGTTTGCTGGACAGCAGAAAGTCGGTCATCGCATTAATCGAGCCGAGATTGTCGATGTTCATGTCTTCCTGTTTGATCCGAAAGTCGTAGCTGGCCTCAAACCAGACCACCAGTTCCAGAATGGCGCCGGAATCCAGCAGACCGGTGGCCGGCAGGATGTCGTCGTCAGTAACGCCCGAGGCGTCCATGTCCAGCGCTTTGGCTAGTTCTATTACCTTGGCGCGTATCGCGGCTTTAATCTCGTCGGGATTTAGGTTCATCTATCGGTGGCCTGTGGTTTATGTGAGTGATTATGCCGGACGGGACAACGCTAGCAACACCTGTGCGACGTCAAAACCCGTGAGAACGCGGTGATCGTAAGTGGCGCCCAACACGGCCTTATCCGAATTTTTCGGTGCGGCGTGAGCGACGATCAGCGCTGTCTGCGGCGGAAGAATAGGGGTGTGGCGGCTGACATTCCAGCGTGCCATGCTCGAAAACGACAAGGTCGCGCCGGTGGCTTCTTGCGGCGGTAGCTTGTGCGCCATCGCGTGGCGTTGTACCTCGCCTAGGGCGCTGATGAATTGTGCCGCGTCCATGTCTTGCGTGTCGCGTACCACGGTTAGATACAGCATCGCGCCGGCCTGCACGGTAAAGCCGATATTGACGGGTGTGTATTGGAAGCGCTGACCGTTGACTATCGTGGAGTTTATTATAGGGCGTTCGCGGCCCAATTCCGCCAAACGAAAGGCCATCAACGGCAGCAAGGGCGAGAGCATCAATTTGTGCTCCGCCGCATAGACGGCGGCGCGTTCTTCCCAAGGTTTGGGGTCGTATTCGACTTCCAGATAGGCTGAGGCCGCAAAATCTCGATGCCAGGCAACTGTATGCAGCATCCCTGCCGCTTCCGGCGACAATTCCTGCAAGTCTCCTGCAACGGTCGGCGTGTCTTCCCGGCGGTTTACCGTTTGAGTGGATACTGCGGCTTTACCGGGCTTACCGCCCTTGCTCAGCCATGCTTCGATGTCGGCCACCGACAGACGCTCGCCGCTGACGGGGACGCGGGACGGGTCGATGTCCAGTTCCTTAAGCATGGCTCTGGCTTTTGCCGTGGGTTGGCGCGCGGCGCTTGCTGTTGACGAAGTGTCCTTGGTTTCTTCCGGGATCGCTTCGTCGCGCGTCTCACCCAGCCAGAACATCACGGCACCGACGCGGATTTTCTGTCCCGGTTCGCAGTCGATTCGCAGCACGTACCCGTCCTGTTCAGCGACCACGTCTATCATGGATTTGTCGGTTTCGACGGTGGCGACCACGTCGCCGCTATTGATGAACTCGCCTTGCTTGACGTCGATGCTGACGACGTCCACGAACTCGTCGTTGATGTTCACGCAGGGGACGGTTTGGAAAGTGGGCATGGCTGTCCTTTAAAAAAGGTCGAGAATTTTCTCGATGATCGATTGTTCGTCGGGAATAATGCTGCGCTCCAGGCTGCGGGCGGAGGCGATGGGCACGGGCGGCGTGCCGATGCGCAGAAACTGGCCCTTGAATCCGGATTCGAGCAAAGCGGCAGCGATTTCGGCGCTGACGCCGAAGTCGTGGTGAGATTCTTCGATCACCACCACGCATTCTCGGGTGGCCATATGCTTGATCAGCGATTCTCGCGGCAGCGGCGACAGCAGCGACGGCGAGACGATCTCAACTTCCAGCTCTTCTTCGCTTTCCAGTCTGTTCGCCACCGCTTCGGTCATCGTCAGCATGCCGCCGTAGCTTACCAGTGTGACGTCAGGTTCGTTTGCACCGCGACGTAATGTAGGGAACAGGTGGGTAGCGACATCATCCGTGGCCGGCAGCGCGGCATAATCCGCCGGGTCCATTTTTTCGCCGTACAGCAGTTTGTGTTCCAGAAACAGCACCGGGTAGTGCCAGCGCAGCACCGCGTCGATTAACAGTTCGGCAACATTGTGTCTATGGCTGCCGTAAACCACGGTCAGGCCCGGTACCGAGGTAAACAGGTGCTCCGGGCTTTGGCTATGCGTGGGGCCGTAGCCGCGCCGGCCGCCACACGGGGTGCGGATGACGATGGGTACCGACGTGTCGGCAAACATGCCCGGAAACTTCACGGCGTGGTTGAGCAGTTGATCCAGGCATAGCGACAGGAAATCGGCGAACATGATTTCCACGACCGGCAGGTAGCCATCGAGCGACAAGCCTATAGACGAGCCGGTGATGCCTGCCTCGCTGATCGGCGTGGAAATGACGCGGCCGGGAAATTCGCTGGACAAGCCTTGCGTTACTTTGAAGGCGCCGCCATAGGGGTCGTGTAGATCCTCGCCGATTAATAGCGTGCGTTGATCGGATTTGAGCAGAAATTGCAAGGCAGTGTTCAAAACCTGTCGCACGTTGCTGCCCGCCGCAATTGGCGGATAGCTGGGGGTTGGGTGTTCAAGTTGGGCGGTGAAGATGTGGGTCGGGGTTTCGGCGAGCGTGGCTTCCGGGGAGGCGTTGGCGGCCTGGCGTACGATTTCCACGAACTCGCGATTGCGGGCGTCGATAGTTGCCAGCGTATCTGCCGGCAACTGCTTGGCCAATGCGGCCAAGGGATCGCGGGCGTGAATTTCTGCAAGTTCATTTGGATCGCGAAGATCGTCGCCCTTGCTGTGCGGGCCCATCCGCCGGGTATCGATTACCAGGAAGCCGGGGCCGCGACTCGCGCGCACTGCGCTGACTACTTCCGCTACTTTACGGCAAAATTCCGGATCATTGTCGGCAAGGCGCCAGGTGGGTAGTCCGAATGCCGCGCCACGGGCTTGGATGTCGCCGCCCAGATTGTCGCGACTGACGGTAGTCTGAGAAATACCGTTGTTCTCGACCACGACCAACAGCGGTGCTTTCCAGACCGATGCCAGATTCATGGCTTCGTAGACCAAGCCCTGGCCGAGCGTGCCGTCACCTATGATGGCGGCCACGATTCCGGCGCTGTCTTGCAGCTTGCGCGCCAAAGCCAGGCCGGCACCTATGCCCAGCATGCCACCCTGTACGCCGTTGCTGTGAAAATTGCGATGGACCAGATGTTGACTGCCGCCCCAGCCGCCGCAAGCGCCGGCCTCGCGGCCCATAATTTCGCCGACCAGCCCGACGAAGTCCCCGGAGTACGACAGGAAATGGCCGTGGTTACGATGATTGGAAAGGACGGCGTCATCGGGATGATCCAAGGCGCGCACCACCGATAATGCGGTGAGCTCCTGGCCGATGCAGGTGTGCGTGGTGCCTGAGACCAAGCCGCGGGAAAATTGATCCAGCACCAGTTCTTCGGTCAGACGAATCAGGTGGCCATATGCATAAAGACTTTCCGGGTCGAGGCCGATTTGCGGCTTGCCGTGCTGGTCGCGCGTGAAGCCCGGCACTTGCCAAGTTTTATCGTCCGGAAGGCGAGCTACTGTGTGTGTATCCATGTATTGGTTCCGGCGGTCTTGGCTAGTGCTTTAGTCAAAAGAATATAATTTACGCGAACCTACTGTAGCACGCAAGATGGGATTGAGCTGGTCCGGAATGCAGAATCATGTGTTGGAAGGGACTAGTTGCGATTGCCCGGCGGCATCTTTTCTCTGAGTTTTAAGAAGCGCTGGTAGCGCTCTGCGGCAATTTGGCCTGCTTCTACCGCTAGCCGCACCGCGCAATCCTTGTCGTTGACATGCCGGCAGTCGTTGAAGCGACATTTGCCGATGTGCGGCTGAAACTCTCTATAACCCCAAGCCAGTTGCCCTTCCGACAACCCCGCCAAGCCAAATATCGCGACGCCTGGGCTGTCGATCAGATCGCCGCCGCCCGGTAAATGGTAAAGCGTTGCTGCCGTGGTGGTATGGCGGCCGTGGCGGGTGATTTCCGAGACAGTGTTGGTTCTTAGATTCCGGTCCGGCAATAGCGCATTTGTCAAAGACGATTTTCCAACCCCGGATTGGCCGGCGAACATGCTGGTCTGCTGCGCCAAAGCCTGTTGTAGACCCGAAATACCAAGCGCTTGTTTGGCGCTGACTCTATGTAAGCTGTAGCCCAAACTTTGATAATAGGCTAAGCCTTCTTCAACTATGGTGGAGAGTGGCAGATCGACTTTATTCAGCACTAGCGCCGCATCGATATTACAGTTTTCGCAGATTGCCAGGTATTGATCCAGCAGCAGAAAATCGCATTCCGGTTCGGCGGCGAAGACCACGAAAATGGTATCCAGGTTAGCCGCTACCGGCCGCGTGTCGTTGCCGCGGCTGGGGCGTTGCAACACCGAGCGCCTGGGCAGTATTTGCTCTATGCGGCCTTGCTCGGGTGAGGACATCGATAGCAGCACCCTGTCGCCGACCACCACGGTGTCCAGTTTGCGCAGTGTTTGGCAAAGCACGAGCTGCTCGGCGGCTAAACCGGCATCGTCGTTCACCTCGACAGCAATGCCTTTGCCGAGATGGGCGACGACCAAACCCTGGTGCAAGTCTGCCATCAGGCGGACTGCATCTTTTCTTCGATATGCGCTATGCGGATCGCGGCGGGCGGGTGGCTGTAATGGAATGCTGAATACAAGGGGTCGGGGGTCAGCGTGCTGGCGTTTTCTTCGTAAAGTTTCACCAAGCCGCTGATCATTTTGCTGCCTTGGGCGTTGCGGGTGGCAAAGTCGTCGGCTTCGAACTCGAATTTACGTTGAAAATAGGCGCTGATCGGCTGCATAAACGTGGTGAAAACCGGCGATACCAGCATAAATAGCAACAGTGCTGCAGCGTTGGAATGGGTACTGACGCCCAGGCCGTCGAAAAACCAGTCCTGGGTGATTAGCCAGCCTAATACTGCAAAGCTGATCAAGGTCATCACCGACGAAGCCACCAGCATTTTAATGGTGTGCTTGCATTTGAAATGGCCCAACTCGTGTGCCAGCACTGCTTCCAGTTCTTCCTCGTCCAATGAATTCACCAGCGTATCGAAGAACACGATACGCTTGTTATTGCCCAGGCCAGTGAAATAGGCGTTGCCATGGCCGGAACGGCGCGAGCCGTCCATGATGAAAATACCTTGGCTGTTAAAGCCGCAACGTTCCAATAAACCCTGAATGCGTTGCTTCAACGAGCCTTCCTGCATTGGCTCGAATTTGTTGAACAGCGGCGCTATCAACGTAGGAAACAGCCAGCTCATCAACAGCGAGAAACTCATGATGATGGCCCAGGCATACAGCCACCAGAGGCCGCCGATGCTGTCCATTACCCACAGAATCAGCGCCAGAATCGGCAAGCCTATCGCCAGCGTCAAGCCCATGGACATCAGTTGGTCTTTCACGAACTGTGGCAGTTTGCTCTTATTGAAGCCGTATTTTTCTTCGATGACAAAGGTTTGGTACAAACTGAACGGGATTTCAATCACGGTCATCAGCAGAAAAATGCTGGCCATGGACAGCAAACTGGACATCAGCGGCGATAAATCGAAGGTGGACCAGAAGTCGAATACCAGGCTGATGCCGCCGCCCAAGGTCAGCGCCAGCAGAAATACCATGCCGACCACGCTGTCGATGTCGCCCAGTTTGCTTTTTTCTATCGTGTAATCGGCGGCCTTTTGGTGCGCACTGAGCGACACCCGGTCTTTAAAGGCTGCAGGCACCTGTTCACGATGCTGTAAAACATAGGATTTCTGGCGCATCGCCAGCCAGAATTGGATGCCGTAGGAAAGGACTAAAGCCGCTAAAAAAATGCCAGTAAACGTGTTCATCAAGCCTATGTAGGTGGGGTTAACAATTAGCGGTACAGATTAGCTAATGCTACAATTTGCCGCAACATTATTAATACCATGGAATGAAAATGGCTCAAGATGCCGACAATCTTATCTGGATCGATCTGGAAATGACAGGCTTAGACCCGGATAACGATCTGATCATCGAAATCGCCACGGTAGTCACCGATAAAAATCTGCATATCCTGGCCGAAGGGCCGGTGATGGCGGTACACCAATCCGATGCAGCCTTGGCGGCGATGGATGATTGGAATCAGAAGCACCACGGTCAATCCGGTTTGATTCAACGGGTCAAGGATTCAAAAATCGATGCGGCCGAAGCGGAATTGCGTACGCTTGAATTTTTGCAGCACTGGGTACCTGCAAAAACTTCACCGATATGCGGCAACAGCATTTGTCAGGACCGGCGATTTCTCTATCGCTACATGCCCAAATTGGAAGCCTATTTCCATTACCGCAACCTGGACGTCTCCACCGTTAAGGAACTAGCCGCGCGCTGGGCGCCGCAGTTAAAGGATGGCTTTAACAAACAAGCCTCGCACAAAGCCCTGGACGACATCATCGAGTCCATCGAAGAATTACGGTACTACCGGGAAACGTTCTTTAAATTCTGATGTTGCAATTATTCTCGGTCGCTCTGGGCGGCGCCATCGGCTCCATGTTGCGCTATCTGGCCTCCAGCGGCGTGTATCTGTGGCTGGGCCGGGGCTTTCCTTACGGCACCTTGACTGTCAATTTGCTAGGCTCATTTTTGATCGGGCTGATGACCGAAGCGTTGATTCTGCAACGTCTGACGATTGCCTTGGAATACCGCACCGCGATTCTGGTCGGCGTGATGGGTGGATTTACCACTTTTTCCAGCTTTTCTCTGGAAACCTTTTATTTGCTGGAACAGGGACAACTAAGCAAGGCCGGTCTGAATATTGTAGCCAGCGTGTTCGGTTGCCTGTTAGCGGTATGGGCCGGTTTGGCGCTAGGCAAAGGCTTGTTTTTCTATTCGCAGGGCACAATTCGTGTGTTCGACTGGCCGTTTCCCTATGCATTGACGCTGGTTAATGGCATCGGCGCGTTTTTGATCGGCATCGTCGCCACGGTGTTGATGCACAAACTGTCCATTTCAATAGAATACCGGGCAATTTTGGTGACCGTTCTGATTGGTTTGTTCATCACGCTGTCCGGCTTATATTTGATTCTCTACCTTCTGGAAAGTGGTCATTCCTTCGAATCGCACATGGGTGCGATGCTGACCGTTTTTCTAAGCAACATCGTGTTTTGCGCCGCCGCACTGTGGACCGGCTTGTGGCTGGGCAAGCAGGTATAGCCGTCGTTTTATCTCTTTTTTCAATTCAGGATCTTTAACATCATGCTAGACCCCCGTTTATTTAGAAGCGACCTGGAACTGGTTGTGCAACAGCTGCAAAGACGCGGTTTTCAATTCGATGCCGCTGCCTATCAAGCCCTGGAAGACCGGCGCAAAGGTGTGCAGGTCAAAACTCAGGAACTGCAAAACGAACGCAACACCCGTTCCAAAGCCATCGGCCAGGCTAAGGCCAAGGGCGAAGACGTGCAACCCCTGCTGGATCAAGTCGCGGATTTGGGCGATCAACTGAAAGCAGCGGAATCCGAGTTAAACGACATTCAAAATCAATTGAGCGTGCTATTGGAAGGCATCCCCAATATTCTCGATGAAGCAGTACCTGCTGGTAAAAGCGATGCAGATAATCAGGAAGTCAGTCGTTGGGGCGAGCCGCGTCAGTTCTCATTCACCCCCAAAGACCATGTCGATTTGGGTGAGCCGTTAGGGATGAATTTCGAGCTCGGTGCGAAAATCGCCAGCGCCCGTTTCGTGGTGTTGGCCGGCAAGCTCGCGACCTTGCAGCGCGCTATCATTCAGTTGATGTTGAATACGCATATCAACGAGCACGGCTATCAGGAAACCTATGTGCCCTTTTTGGCCAATGCCGATAGCTTACGCGGCACCGGCCAATTGCCCAAATTCGAAGCCGATCTTTTCACCGTCAAAAACGATCCGACGTTTTATTTGATCCCGACCGCCGAAGTGCCGGTCACCAATATCGTCCGCGATGTGATCGTCGAGGCCAAGCAGATGCCGCTGAAATTCGTATGTCATTCGCCGTGTTTTCGCAGTGAAGCCGGTGCCTACGGCAGCGACGTGCGCGGCATGATCCGTCAGCATCAATTCGAAAAAGTCGAGCTGGTGCAAATCGTCACGCCGGAAACCTCCGCGCAGGCTCATGAAGAACTCACTGCGCACGCCGAAGCTATTTTGCAAAAGTTGAATTTGCCGTATCGCAAAGTGTTGCTGTGCGCGGGCGACACCGGCTTTTCGTCTTCCAAAACCTATGATCTGGAAGTCTGGTTGCCGGGCCAGCAGAAATACCGCGAGATTTCGTCTTGCAGCAACTTCAAGGATTTCCAGGCCCGTCGCCTGCAAGCGCGCTGGCGCAATCCGGAAACCGGTAAGCCGGAGTTGGTGCATACCTTGAACGGTTCCGGTTTGGCAGCCGGCCGCACCTTAATAGCGGTTATGGAAAATTATCAAAACGAAGACGGCTCCATCACCGTGCCGGAGGCTTTACGGCCTTATTTGGGCGGTATCGAAAAGATTCAATAACTTATAAACAGTCAGGTCTTTGGCGGCAGTGAAATAGTTTGGATACGAAACTATCATCGGGTATTATCGCCGCCGAGGCCGTTAAATCAGTCGAAAATCAATAGTTTGCCGATTTAACAGATGCCTCGTAAATTTAAAACTATAACGAGGGGGTATTATGAGTGAAGCAAATGAAGTGCAAGGACCATCTTTGTATGAACGCATCGGCGGCGAAGCGGCGGTGAATGCCGCAGTAGATGTGTTTTACGGCAAAGTGATGGGGGATTTTCGGATCAACCGCTTTTTTGAAAGAACCGACATGGCTAAACAAGCCGAGCATTTAAAAACCTTTATGACGGTGGCTTTCGGCGGTCCCAACAACTACACCGGACGTTCCTTGCGCGACGGCCACGCTCGCTTGGTAAAAATGGGTTTGAACGACTCCCATTTCGACGCCGTCATGGAGCATCTGGGCGCGACTATGCAAGAGCTGAATGTGCCTGCCGAACTCATCGCGGAAGCCGCGGCACTGGTGGAAAGCGTTAGAGGCGAAGTGCTGGGAAAATAGAATGGGTTCCGCTACCTGGGTGCCTGCACAAATCGGGTAGCGGCTTCTCTTGCTAGATGTTCAGTTTGAATTGCGTGGTTAGTTTTTGTAAGTTTTCCGCTAGCTGGTTCAGCTGGCGGGCTTCGGCGGTAGTCTGATTAGCCCCGCTACTGGTGTGTTCCGACAAATTGGTAATGTGGACGATATTCCGATTGATTTCCTCCGTCACAGCCGTTTGCTCTTCGGCTGCGCTGGCAATTTGCAGGTTCATCGCGTCGATGGTTTCCACCGATTGGCTGATCGCTTCCAGGGATTGCATGGCCTCCCGAGATTTCTCCACACCTACATTAGCTTGCGTACGGCTTTGCTGCATCACGGTGACCGCTTTGCGGGATCCGGCCTGTAATTCGCCTATCATATTTTCGATTACGGCAGTCGATTCTTGGGTACGGCTTGCCAGGCTGCGAACTTCATCCGCCACTACCGCAAAACCGCGGCCGTGTTCGCCGGCGCGGGCGGCTTCAATGGCGGCATTCAATGCCAATAAGTTGGTTTGTTCGGCGATACTTTTAATCACGTCCACCAAAGAGCCTATGGATTCGCTGCTTTTTTCCAGACTTTGAATCACATTGGCAGCACCTTCGATGTCTTTAGCCAATTGGCTGATCGATATTGTGGCGCTTGCCACTACGCTCTGACCGTTTTTTGTTTGCTCGTTAGCGGTACTGGCTGCTTGGGCCGCCGTATTGGTAGTGGAGGCAACGTCCTGGATGGTCGCGCTCATCTGGTTCACAGCGGTCGCAACCGAGGTGATTTCTTCGCGTTGCCGGTCGAGATGAATCGCGCTTTGGTTGGCAACTGTGTAGACTTTTTGCGCCGACGTATGCAATTCGGCACTGGTATGAATGATTTCTTTCAGCAAAGCCGAACTGGTCTCTATCATGGCGTTAAAGTTTTCGGCAATCTCCCGCATTTCATCGTTGGCATCAATATGTATTCTCGCGCTCAGGTCGTTTTGGGCAACGCGCTTAGTTGCGAGGTTAATTGCGGTTATGTTGCGATTGACCGACTTGGTTAAGCCCAGCAATAGCACAATGACCACCAACAACACCCCGATTAGCCCAGCCAGCGTAAATTGTAAAAACTGTTCAGCCGCTGCGCTGCGGGTGCGAAAAAGCAGGTCGAGTTCGGCTATCAGTCCGGTGTAGAGCTGGTAAGACTGGGTGATGGCTTGGGTGGAGGTTTCGAATACTGTATCGCTACCAACAGAAATGGTTTCGCTTTCGACCAATTGCTGGCGTAATAAACCGAGCATGGTTTGTAAGGCTGTTCGGTAGTTTTCATTGGTGCCACGCATGTTTCGCGACACTTCGGGATTTTCCGCAAACGCCACGGCCAAGCCTTCATCCACCTTGCGGGCATAGGTTTCTATATTGGTCATTAAGATCAACAACTTGGTCAAGGATTGCGGCGTGTGGCTGCCTTTGGCGGCGATGCCGGACGCCAGAGCCCGTGTTTGCCCCATCACTTCGATTAATGCGGGCAAATCGGACGTCAGTACGAAGCCCATATGAAAGCTATCCAGCTTGGGGTCGAGGATGATGCCGGACGTGTTCGAAATATGGTTTAGTAGCTTCAAACCATCGGCAATCAACAGGTTATGAGCGGTTATCACTGCACTTAACTCTTGATCCTGGGAGTGTGTTTTGATGTCGTTCCACTGTTGGCTGAGCTTGGAAAGCATCTTGTCGGTTTGCAAGGCGTCATGCAGTTCGCGGTCGGTTTTTTCCAGTTCCGCAAAATAGCCATCGATTTCTTCGCGTTCACTAGTGATGCGTTCCTTAAATTGGGTTGCGCCGTTGCGAAATGCGCTGGTCATGCCCCGATGCTGCTGAATGTGTTCGATTGGTTTTCTGAGGGCGGCGATGTAACTTAGGCCATGGCGTTCTTGCGCCAAGGAGTCGATTTCCTGTTGAAATTGTCTGATCAAGGTGCCGGCCATGAACAGCATCGGGATCAGCACGATGCTGAATAGCAGCGCAAATTTTGCGGGATAGCGCAGCCTATCCATCAAGGCGATTGCGGGCGAAATGACAAAATCCATAGTTAAGATCCTGGCGATGTTGTGGGGGCGCGTGTCTGGGCAACTATAGTTGCTTTATGTTTTTTGGAAAGTATCTAGTAAATTTAATCGGCGGCGTGTTTGTTAAGCAGTTTTATGTTCTATAGGCGGGCAATCAGCAGGATCGCCGCCGAAACGATTAAACAGCTTCCCGCCAGCCAAGCCCCTGGACGGGACGGCTTCTTCGAAACTCGCAACATGATGAGGGTTGTCAGGGAAATCAGTAAGGCCGGATACGCTATCATAATCGCCAACGCCGGCAGCGCGGTGTTTGGGCCGGCTTCTTCAAGCGTGTAATAGCTGAAACAGCCTAAACCGGGCAGCGCTAGTATCAGCCACAAAATCAATAACTTATGATAGAAAGCGTTCACGCTAAACAGCCTTTAGTGGTTGTGTTGCCGAAAGTATATAACTTGTCAAAAACCCTTGATCATGGCTGGCCGGAAGTAGCGCTTCTATAGGGCGGGAAAATTTGCCTAAAGCCTGATTTATTGGATTATGATGCACTGAAACTCGCAAGATGGCGGTTATTTTTTGACCGTCTAACCCGCTTTGAGGAGTAGTTATGCAATACGATTCCGGTGTTTGCCGAACATTGGTAGCTTTCAGTTTGGGTTTTTGGCTATTGCCATGCGCTGCGGCGGAACTCACGCGAGAAGGCGTTATCGCGATTATAGCCGAGGCCGGCAGTCAGCAGCCGAACTTGATCAAGAAAGACCTGTCGGGTTTGGATTTATCCGGAATCGATTTCAATAAAGCCGACCTGTTTTCCAGCAATCTTGACGGGGCAAAGCTAACGGCAGCTAAAATGGTAGGTGTCAATCTCAATCTTGCGCAGATGCGTAATGCGAATTTGCAGAATGCCGATTTATCCTATGCCAGCCTATATGGCGTACTGATGGATTATGCCGACTTATCCGGCGCGGACCTGAGCCGCAGCCGCGTCACCGGATCGTTGAACAATGTTAATTTCGCCGGCGCCAAATTAAAACAGGCCAATTTAGGTCCTAATTCGGCGAGTCCGCGGCAACTGCGCGATAAGTTGGAAATGAACAATGCGATACTGAACAATGCGGATTTGAGCGAGGCTAATTTTAATTACGCGCTGATGAGCAACACATCGCTCCGCCATGCCAACTTGAGCGGCGGTCAGTTTATCTGGGCGGACTTGTCCGGCGCCAATTTAGACGGCGCGACCATTTCCGGCGCGGATTTTAGAAGTGCCAAGTTTGATGATGCAAATTTGACTAATGTGACAGGGGCCGATACAGCCCTGGGCTTTAAAAAATGAGCTTAAATTCTCCGGCCAGTCTGAGTTCAAGCAACAGCGCATTAAGACATTGCTGCAATCATTGCGCCGGATGTGGATAATCGCAAAGCCGACAAAGCGGGCAGCGGATAGAAGCCGGCGCAATTACTATCGGCAAAATGCGCGTCATCGGCAAAAACTAGGTTCAATTGCGATGTCAGCCGGTTGGGGACACGATACCAAGGCATTAAACCGCTCGGTTGAGCATCGACTGGGCCCGTTGCGTTGAAATCCAGCTTGCCTTGTTCATTGCAATAGGCCATTTGCGTATAGGCATTGGCAATAAAATTCAGCCGTTTCCAGCCGCGCAGTTTGGCATGCCAGCGCGACTGGTCTTGCTTTCGGTTTTCCAGAAACGCCGCGTAATTGCTTCCCGATAAAACCGATTCCACTTCATACGCAAAAGTCAGCGCCTGGCTAAAGCTCCATTCGCCGGGAATCCCGGCATGCACCAGCGTAAAATTAAGCTTGGCATCGTGATGAATCAGGCTACGCAATCGTAGCCATTTCAATAATTCGTCCCGGTCCGGCGCGTTAAGAATTTCATGCAAGGTATCTTCCGGGGTCATTGGCGTATAGCCCAGCCCAGCGCAACGCTCAAGAGATGGAGTTCTTGTTTGCCCAATACCACAACAGCTGCTTTGCCCAGGCTTTTCACGTAACGCAGTACTTGCAAAGATTCCGGCCCGTGATTGACAAGATTGCCGGCAAACCACAGTCGATCTTCCAATGGGTCAAAGCCGATGGTGGTCAGCCGTTGCATCAGTGCTCGGTAATCGCCGTTTACGCTGCCGATGGCATAGGTAGTCATAGGTATTTAAATTCCAAAGCCAGGTCTGAACAAATCTCCGGCCATGATCAGAAGGTCAGCGCAAAGCCGGCATATTGCCTGAACCCTATCAATTTTGATGCCATTAATCTTGGCGCTGGATTTCAGCGGAAGATGATCCTGCCAACTCACTGATTATGTGTTGGAAATAGATGAAAATGGCCAATATGCTGATCGGACTAACCTGGGTCGTTCCCCACCAAATCCGCAGTTTTGCCGGTGAAATGTAAAGTAATCGACACGTTTTGCCGCGCTGATTAACTAAGCCCATCATTCCTGCTGGCGATACTCAGACTGTCGCTTTATTCGACAAGCCGGCAAGGAATTCACTATATGTAAAATCTATTGAAGCCATAAAAACAATCAATTTTATTTGCTCCAGGAGTTTGTTCACAATGGTCTCCAAGCTGGATAGGTTGAAGTTTCAATCGGAGTTCCAGTGATTTATTAACCCAGGCCGACATACCGTTCTTATCGAACGAGATGCAGAAACAGATAGGGCCGGGTTCATAACCATTATTACCAGGAGACCTATCATGAAAACCTTAAATACCATCCAATTGGCTATCGTCCTTACTGCCGCTCTTGTCTCGACAAGTGTTCAAGCACAGGGTGATCGCATCGCCTCCGGCGGCTTTTTAAATAGTTGGGTTGCTGAAGTGGTTTACGACAATCCCGCGCACAATCGCGGCATACACAGTTATCCCAATCCGCTTGCGCCGGTTGTGGTAGCGGAAAAAGATATGATTTATGTTGATAAAGCCCATGGTCAAGCTATTTACAGCTATCCCAGAAATACCAAATGAGCTCAACTCACGGCGGACGCCTTCGGGCGTTCGCCAGTATTGCCCAAATAGTCACTTCGCTGTAATGCTCGTGAAAGCGGGAATCCAAGATTACCATTGAGCGAGGATAATTAAGGGCCGGGCTAAAAGAATTTTATCTTCCCGGAAACCAAGGTTTTAGGCGCGTCTAAGGGCGTGGTTGATAATCTTGAACAGGTTCAAACCAGCTGATTGGAATAAGCGCTTACAAAGCCCGTACTAATAACACAGGCATCCACGGGCTCACCAATAACAGAAAGCCGGTAAACCAGATATCGAAGGTAGGGCGCAACGCCGGAGCTTCCAGTTGGTCGGCGGCCGGATTGCTGGGGGCGAATATTAATACCAAAGCCACCAACAGCATCAGCGGCGGCGCGAACAAAAATCCCAGCAATATTCCCCAGGCCGAAGAGCCGATGTCGCGGCAGCGTTTTATCATGGCGGATACCCCGAATAAGCCGCATGCCAGGGCGATAATCAAATAGAACGGCACGGCATATTCGTCGGACGACCCGCTGGTCGTTATCTGATGCGCATACAGGGGTAGCGCCAAAGCATTCAGCAAAGCCGGCAGGCCTAAAGCGATGTATCGAGAACGGTCGTAACGCAGCATGGTTCTATCTATTCCCTAAATTTGCAGTTAACCGGACCGCCTAGGTTAGCTCAGCGGCTGGCGATTGCCAATTTTTGTGTGTTTTTTGATGATCCCGTCACTAGGATTAGGGGTTGTTTTAGTGGCTTTATTGGTTACTGCTATGGCAACCACCAGTGCTGATACACTTACCGCTAACCCGCTATGAATCCGGCCCTTCAATATCGTCGCTCGTGTATTCGCGGGAATGACGATTCCAGGGAATATAAGCGCCGGGGTAATAAACGTACAGAAATTCAGTCGCAATCCGCCAGGCAAAACGCGCAATGATAAAAAAAATCGATGTAGCCGACCTGAAGCCCAAGATGTTTATCCACGACATCAACTGCCCGTGGATAAACCACCCGTTCTTGCGCAACAGCTTTTTGATCGAATCCGCTCAAGACATCGAAAAAATCGCCGCCTACGGCATTTGCCAGGTCTACATAGACACCGCGCTCGGCCCGGATATGCCGGAAGCTCCATCCGTTCATGACATAAACCGGCAGCTTGACGAACATATGCAGCACTTGGGGCGCACGCTCAAGCGCGTGCCGCCGCCGGTTAGCCTCGAAAAAGAACGGGTAAAAGCCAAGCAAGTCTGCCGCGAAGCCAACCGCATCGTACACAACGTCCTCCAGGATTGCCGCTTGGGTAAGCAGGTCGAATTGGAGCAGGTAGAGCCGGTGGTTTCCAATATCATCGATTCGATTTTCCGTAACCCGGACGCCATAGTCAGTCTGCTCAGAATCAAGCAGGCTGATAAATATACTTTTCAGCATTCCGTGGCGGTCGGCACCTTGCTGATTAGTTTTTGCAGAGCTTTGGATATAGACCGCAAGCTTATCGAACAGGTTGGCCTTGGTGGTTTATTGCACGACATCGGCAAAATGCAGGTGCCGAATAACATTCTGAACAAACCTGGAAAACTGACGGAAAGCGAATTTGAGATCATGAAAAATCATGTGCGCTACGGCTGTCAGGTGTTGGAGAAAACGCCGGGTATTTCACCCATCACGCTCAATGTCGCCGCCGAACACCACGAATGCTACAACGGCAGTGGTTATCCACTAGGCCTGAAGGGCGATGAAATCAGCCTTTACGGGCAGATGGCTGCGGTAGTGGACGTATACGATGCACTGACATCCACGCGGGTTTATCACACCGGCATCGAACCCACCGAAGTGCTAAGAAAGTTATTGGAATGGAGCGACCATCATTTTAATCTGACGCTGGTGCATCAATTTATTCGCAGCATCGGCATTTATCCGGTCGGCACCTTAGTACGACTGGAGAGCGGTTATTTGGCCGTCGTAGTTGAGCAACATCATGAAAACCTGCTGCATCCACGGGTGAGAGTGGTATTCAATGCCCGGACGCGCTGCTACACACCTCCCGCAGATTTTGATCTGTCCAAACCCGGTTGTAATGATCGGATTACCTCGTTTGAGGTGCCCGCGAAGTGTGGGGTCGATCCTCAGCGCTATTTATAGCCACAGTGAAGTTGTCGTATGATTTCATGTCGCTGTATTGGGCCAATTACGCAGCCCAATACAGGTTTATGCTTGTTTTGGCTGGCAATCAGCTATTCAGCTTCTATGTCGATAGGCGCGCCTGATTCATCGACTGGCTGCACAAATTCAAACAACTTGGAGCCGGTATTGATCACTTCGACGTTACCCTGAAAACCACTGCGCGCAGCAACATTTTTGCAGAAGGTTCTTTTGATAAAGCCGGTCGTACATTTATTGGTGCCGTTGCTCAGATCGTCGGCAATGGTCCAGCCATCGGGACAAATAATCGTGGGAATATCGAAGGTTTTGCACACCGGTTTAGGTGTGGTGCCGCCACCGGTCGGCTGGGCATGGGCAATGGCGCTGGCGCCGAACAAAACAGTGCTTAGGAAAAATAATTTTGGCGTTTTCATGTGATACCTCTTCGATGATGATCATTAATCAAGCTCCCTGGGATTTGGGGTGGCATGAAGAATCCCTTTCGAAGAGGAGGTTAAGATTTAGGCGCGGGTTTTGATATGAACTATTCCATCCGGCCCGGCGGGATTAATTCACAGCTATAGCCTGCGCTATTGGATTTATTTGAACACCTATTAGGCTAAGCACAATCTTGCTGCCAATCATTGATGATCTGACATATCTGGGCCAAACCATCGCTAAGTGCCGCCGGTCCTGGCTGTAAAATATCGCAAGATTTAATTTCGTAGACTCGTTGTTGTTGTACGGCCGGAATGCTGTCCCAACCGGGGCGGGCAGCCAGATGATCCGGGCGGAATTTTTTACCGCACCAGGAGCCAATGATAATGTCCGGCGCGCGGCGTACCACTTCCTGGGGATCGGCGATGATGCGCTGCTTGGCGGAATGTTCCGTGGCCAATTCGGCGAAGCAATCCTCGCCACCGGCGATGCCAATCAACTCCGATACCCAGCGGATCCCGGAAATCATCGGTTCGTCCCATTCTTCAAAATACACTTTCGGACGTTTGGCAAAACTCAGGCTGTGTTGGCGGGTGGTTTCCAGTTGTTGCCGGTATTGCGTCACCAGCGTAGCGGCTTTTTCCGGGACGCCGACCATCGCGCCCAGCAAGCCTATCATTTGCAAAATACCGTTGACTGAGCGTTGGTTGAACACATGCACAGCAATACCGTTACGGATCAACTCCGCGGCAATGTCGGCTTGCAAATTGGAAAAACCCAGCACCAAATCCGGCTGTAACGCCAGAATTTTGTCGATTTTGGCGCTGGTAAACGCCGAGACTTTGGGTTTTTCCTGGCGAGCCTGCGCCGGTCGGACAGTATAGCCGGAAATGCCAACTATCCGGGCTTGCTCACCCAGCAAATACAAGGTCTCGGTGGTTTCGTCGGTTAAACAGACGATACGTTCGGGGTAGTCCATAGGGTCTCCAAATTAGTTCGTCAGCGGCTCTAAACCAATTTCCATCGGCCAATAAAAACCGCCTAACAGCGTATAGCCGAAAGGCGGTGTCATCAGCTGAGAATGCTTTACGGCTTAGCTGGCTTTGATCAAGCTAGGATCGTAATCTTCCGGTGCTTCAAAGCCCAGCAGATTCAAAATAGTCGCAGCCACATTCGACAACCCGGCTTTTGGTAAATCGTCGCGGAGTGTGTAGCCAGGGTTCTCCCCGGACACCAGCACAAACGGCACCGGGTTCAAGGTGTGCGAGGTTTTGGCTTTGGTGCGGCCTTCGGCGTTGCGGGTGACATTGCCTTTTTTATCCAGCTCGTACATTTCGTCGGCATTGCCGTGGTCGGCAGTGATGATCGCCGTGCCGTTCATCTCCAAAATCACCGGAATCAGACGTGCCAGTTGCAGATCCAGGCCTTGCATCGCAGTGACCGCCGCTTCGAAATTGCCGGTATGGCCGACCATATCGCCGTTGGCGTAATTAACCCGCAGGTATTTGTAGTTACCGCTACGCACCGCGTCGATCAGAGTATCGGTGATCTCGGCGCATTTCATCCAAGGCCGCTGTTCGAAAGGCACTACGTCGCTGGGGATTTCCACATACGTTTCGGAGGCCTCGTCGAATTTGCCGGAGCGGTTGCCGTTCCAGAAATAGGTCACGTGGCCGAATTTTTGGGTTTCGCTGATGGCGTATTGGCTGATGTCGTTTTTAGCTAGGTATTCGCCCAGTGTGCGGTCTATGGTAGGTGGCTCGACCAGAAAGCGTGGCGGCAGTTTGGTATCGCCGTCGTATTGCATCATGCCGGCGTAAGTCACTTTCGGCAGCGGGCCACGCTCGAAGGGGCTGAATTGTTCTTCGGTAAAGGCGCGGGAAATTTCGATAGCGCGGTCGCCGCGGAAGTTGAAAAAAACCACCGCGTCGCCGTCGACTATAGTACCGAGAGGCTTGCCGTCTTTGGCAATCACGAAGCCGGGCAAATCCTGGTCGATAACATTGGCTTCGTTGCGGAAGGTTTCAATTGCTTCGTGGGCGCTGGCAAATTGCCGGCCCAAACCCAGCACGTGGATGTCCCAGCCGCGTTTGACCATCGACCAGTCCGCTTCGTAACGGTCCATGGTGATTTGCATGCGGCCGCCGCCGGAAGCAATCGCCACATCAAAATCCGCGCCGCGCAAGCCGTCCAGATAGGCTTCGAACGGATCGACGTACTCCAAAGCTGACGTTTCGCCGACGTCGCGGCCATCCAGCAAAATGTGGATACGCACTTTAGCCACGCCTTCTTGCTTCGCTTGCTCGATCATCGCTTTCAAATGGTCGATATGCGAATGCACGTTCCCATCGGAGAACAGACCTAAGAAATGCAAAGTGCCGCCTTGTTTGGCGGTAGCGACCACCTCATGCCAGGCATGGCCTTGCCAGAGATGGCCGCTGCTGATCGATTCGGCGACCAGTTTCGCGCCTTGGGCAAACACCCGGCCGGCACCGAAGGCATTGTGGCCGACTTCGCTATTACCCATGTCTTCGTCGCTGGGCATGCCCACTGCGGTGCCGTGCGCCAGCAGCGTGGTCATCGGATAGCTGGCCATGTAACGGTCCAGATTTGGGGTGCGCGCGGCTTTAACCGCGTCGCCGTCTTCGCGCGGCGAAATGCCGACGCCATCCAGAACGATGGTAACGACAGGGCCGGGGCAGGTGGGAAAACGGGAAGATTTTGTTAATTTCATGGTGTTATGTCAGTGAGTGGTACGTCAGAAGTTAAAAGAAACAGGGTTTAGCGATTTAGATTTGTGTGACGGCTGAGCGGTCAAAATGCCCGACATCATACCTGATCAGCGACGTCCAGCAGCGCGTCAGGATAAAAGAAGGCGTTGGCGATGGTGACTTCATGTAGCATATGTAAGTGCGGCAAGGCGTGTCATTTAGCGATTGATCTGCGCGGACGCCTCGCCGTGCAAATAATCTTCCGCGCTTAATGATAATTTTTCTGCCAGAGCCATCTTGAATTTGCCTTGGATATACAAAACGATTCTAACGGTTGCCGATGCAATGTGGAACCCTTGTGCCAAGTATTTCGTCCGAACTACGGATTGAAAAAACGTCTGTGCATTTTGGGTTTGACACAAATCCACTTTGTCAAACCAGCGAGCGTACAAATTAAACCATCACGCTATTTACCTAGATTGCATACATTAGAAAGGTGCCGCCATGACCATTGTCAAACCGCAAAACCCGCTTGAGCCCTTGCTGGAAAATGGCCGCTATTTTGAATATACCCAAGCCGCTGACCCAATTGGCTCCGGCGCTATCACTAAATTGCCGTTCGCCAATTTCGGCAGCGAGTTGCATCGAACCGGCGGCACCCGGATTATCCCGCTGGATGTCAGCGAGCAATTGCGTTGCCCTGGTCCAGCCACCAGCCCGGCCTTGTGCGCGAATTTTGTCAGAATTCTGGCTGGCGAGTCGCTGGCGACTAATTTCAATGCTACCTCGCTGTTGTTTTACGTGATGTACGGCGGTGGCCGCACTGAATTCGATGACCTGACCATCCCCTGGCAAGCCGGCGATTTTGTGGTGCTACCGGTGGGCAAGGATATTCGACATTTTGCCGACAGCGATTCGGCCTTTTATCTGGTGCACGACCAGCCGCTGTTGACTTACCTGGGGGTGACAGCCGACAGGCCATGCTTTAAACCGACGCTTTATACCGCAGAGGATTCGCTGCGCGAGTTGGCCGCGGCCCAAAAAGCGGCGGAGACAGTGAATCGCAACCGTATCAGCGTGTTGCTGGCCAATAAAGCCATGGATCAAACCCTGACCGTGACTCACACATTGTGGGCGATGCTCGGCGTGCTGCCCAAAGGCGCGGTGCAATTGCCGCATAGGCACCAATCGGTGGCCTTGGATTTAATTCTGGATTGCGCGCCGGGTTGTTACACCCTGGTAGGACCGCAGATTTCGGCGAACGGTAAGATCGTCAATCCCGCCCGTGTCGATTGGCAACCCTATTCCGCTTTTATCACCCCGCCTGGCTATTGGCATGCGCATTACAACGAGTCCGGCAAAGAGGCGCATTTGCTTCCGCTACAGGACGCCGGCTTGCAGACCTATTTGCGCAGTTTGGATATTAAGTTTGTGTTGCCGGATGGGAGTGTTTCGGGGTGAGTTTAGAAACCGCAAGGTTTGCGAACGATGCGGTGTACGTTGTTTAGCGCATCCTCGTGCTGACGGCAAGGCGGATTTTTCAATGTTTCTAGCCCGGCCGTCAGTTCAAGTTCACGGTTTAAGCGGTTAAAGGCCCCTGACGCGAGAATAAGTGAAATTCGTTGCAAAGTAATTAACGGCTGTATAAAGAGCTTTGATCTCGCCTTCCAACACGTCTTTGTTGGTTGGAAACATCGCTCCCCCTTGTCCCCGGTAGAAGCCAAAATTTGGTTCTAGAAACACAATGTCGGAGCCGGCGCCTGTAATGACAATCGCTTCGTGATTATTCTCGGTCGCGGAGGCCGGTGCCTTGTCATTTAGTGCGCCGAACCATAAGCCGATCCGGTAAAGCGAATTGATCTTCAATGGTGTGTTTAGCGATGGGTAATTGTCCTGTGGTGTGCCATGGACCCCACCGCCCTTTTGCGCAAGATTTTTAGCTTTACCTGCCTTAATTATTGTGGAAGGTATGACGCTTTCGGCGGCTTTGACCGCATCTTTAAAAGCACCTACACCGGGTTTGGCCCAGATTTTCTCTTCGACATATTCGCAGATGTAATAGCAAATCCCTTCCGACGAATAGCCGAATTCACCGAGAAATTTAGCTTGGGCGAGTGATTTCAATAAGGTGATTGGCATAAGCAGAACCCCATAATTTGGTTGATTGATCGGTTAACTGCGACTTTTAAGGAGATCAAGACGATAGTATCGTTTATTCACCGCCAGCCGCTGTTGAAGTAGTTGGTTGAGCCGTTTTCGCCCCACTCGGTAACAAATAAGCAATCGCCACGCCAATTTACTTAGAGTAGATAACTCTATGAATTAAAATAGATAAATTTATCTTCGAAGGGTGGAAATGCTTATACCAATATCAAATTCGGACGAAATACCGTAGATCTACGATATTTCGCAATTTGTCGTGTGCTGAATTAGTAGCATCCAGCAGACCGGTGATAAAACGCTGACATATCCATAGCCCACAGAGTCCGTGATTTTTTATTCGCCGGAAGCCGTCATTGGGCGTAGGTGGGCGAACTCCACACCAGTTTCGGCGTAAACACACATAGGTTCAGAAAGCGCGTGAGGTTATACCCAAGGGAACAAATACGCAGCAAAGAAGAGCAAGGCCTGGATGATTTTGCGGTGTTTGGGGGAGCAAACGTTTTGCCGCGAGCGGTAAGGTCGTCGACGGCGCTACCGGCCTTTTTGCGGGCCAAACGGGTCTTGCTATCTTGAGTATCGAGTCCGTGGACGAACGCCGGTTGGTCATAGTCCTCGTAGCTCTGGATAGCGAAGAGTATTCGGAGGGATTAAGGTGTTAGATTTGTTCTATTACGTTTAACTAACGTTATTTACATTTCTGGAATTCCAATTTGTAATGTTTGAGCATCTCTTGCAGCGTCAACAGGTTTTGATCGCAAATCGCTGCTTAGCGTTTCAAAAATTGTCTCTCCCTTGGATTTGCGTGTTTATTGGTCTATCGATAAGTCCGAATTTTTGAAATCGCGGCGTTTATGAACCACTGTGACAACATAGGCTTGATTAAACTTAATTTGGTAAATGATTCTCCAAGAATGCACGCCGATTTCCCTTAATTCCTGTTGTTCAAACTCGGGCACTTTTTTACCGAGGTAAGGAGACACCAGCAGGCTGTCGGTTTTTTGTATCAATTCCCGGATGATGCGTTTGGCAGTAAGCGGTGAATCCCGCGCGATGTAATCATGAATGGCTTTGAGGTCTGTTCTGGCGCGAGGCGTCCAAATTACCATTGCTCGATTTCGCGTAGCAAGGTCTCGCTGCTAATGCCCTTGCCTTGCTCTACATCTTCTAGCCCCTGATATATTTTGTTCATAACGTAGAGCCGGTACACGATTTCTTCAAAATTCACCGTGTCTGGCAATAGATTGATGGCGGCGATGGCTTCTTGCTTGGCGGTTTGGCAGCGCGGCATATTCCCTCCAAAAATTAATATCAAGATTTAGGTACCAATCGTACCAACAACTTCTCCAAAAACACCACCTTATCCTCCATATCCTTAAAGGCCTGGGTAAAGCGTAATTTGTCCGCGCCATCGAATTTATAAACTTGCGACTGGCTTTGAATCATCAGGATCAACTCGCCGGTATCGATCTGCGGTGACGCGGTAAAGACGATGCGGCCGCCGGTGGCGTGGGCTTCGATTTTGCGGATGCCCAGATGTGCGGCTTGTTGTTTCAGTTCGGTGATGGCGAACAAGGCTTTGACCTGATCCGGCAACAAACCGAAGCGGTCTATCATTTCGATTTTTAATTTGCGCAAGTCGTCTTCGGTTTCGGCGCTGGCGATGCGTTTGTACAGTACAAGGCGGGCGTGGATGTCCGGCAGATAGTCTTCCGGAATCAGCGCGGCGATTTGCAAATCCACTTCCGGGCCCGTTTCGAACGGTGCGTCCAGCTCGGGTTGCTTGCCGGATTTCAAGGCTTTGACCGCGCGTTCCAGCAATTCGGTATACAGCGTAAAACCGATTTCCTGAATCTGCCCGCTTTGTTCGTCGCCCAGCAACTCGCCGGCACCGCGGATTTCCATGTCATGCGAGGACAGCATGAAGCCGGCGCCCAGCTCGCCAGAGGTTTCGAAGGCTTCCAGGCGCTTGATGGCGTCCTTGGTCATCAACGACTTGGGTGGCACGATGCAATAAGCATAGGCGCGGTGATGCGAACGGCCGACCCGGCCGCGTAACTGGTGCAACTGCGCTAGACCCAGCTTGTCGGCGCGGTTGATGACGATGGTGTTGGCACTGGGGATGTCGATGCCGCTCTCGATGATCGTCGTCGCGATCAGAAGGTTGAAGCGCTGGTGGTAAAAATCCAGCATGATCTGCTCCAGTTCGCGCTCGGCCATCTGGCCGTGGGCGATCTGAATTCGCGCTTCCGGCACCAGTTCGCCCAGTTCGCGCATCATTTTTTCCATGGTTTTGACGTCATTGTGCAGGAAAAACACTTGGCCGCCGCGCTTGATTTCCCGTTGGCAGGCTTCCTGTACTTGCGAGTCTATCCATTCGGTCACAAAAGTTTTAATCGCGTGGCGGTTCGGCGGCGGGGTGGCGATGATGGAAATATCGCGCAGGCCGGCCATGGCCATGTTCAAGGTGCGCGGAATCGGTGTCGCGGTCAGGGTTAACAAATCCAGCTCGTGGCGCAGCTTTTTGAAATGTTCTTTTTGCGTCACGCCAAAGCGGTGTTCTTCGTCGATGATCACCAGGCCCAAGGCCTTGTATTTCATTTCCTTGGACAGCAATTTGTGGGTGCCGATGACGATGTCGACCTTGCCGTCGGCCAAGTCGTCGGCGATGGCTTTTTGCTGTTTGGGGGTGACGAAGCGCGAGGTGACTTCGATGCGCACCGGCGAGTCGGCGAAGCGGTCGCGAAAGTTTTGATAATGCTGCTGGGCGAGCAGGGTGGTGGGCACCAGCACCGCGACTTGTTTGCCGCTTTGCACCGCCACAAAGGCCGCGCGCATCGCCACTTCGGTTTTGCCGAAACCGACATCGCCGCAAACCACGCGATCCATCGGCTGGGTGGCGGCCATGTCTTGCAAGATGGCGTCGATGGCGCTGAGCTGGTCCGGGGTTTCCTCGAACGGGAAGGCGGCGGCGAAGGCGTTGTAGTCGCTGTTATCGATGTTAAAGGCAAAGCCTTCGCGGGCGGCGCGTTTGGCATGAATGTCCAGCAACTCGGCGGCCACGTCGCGGGCGCGCTCCATGGCTTTTTTCTTGGCCTTGCTCCATTGGTCGGTGCCTAAACGATGCAACGGCGCATTTTCGGCGCTGACGCCGCTGTAACGACCAATCATGTGCAAGGACGATACCGGCACATAAATCTTGTCGTTATTGGCGTATTCCAGCATTAAAAACTCCGCGTCGATGCCGCCGACGTTGAGAATCTGCAAGCCCAAATAACGGCCGACGCCGTGTTCCTGATGCACCACCGGCGAACCGATGGTCAGCTCGTCGAGATTATTGAAAATGTTTTCCAGCGCGCGGGCAGCGGATTTGGCCCGGCGCCGGCGTTGCTGGACTTTCTCGCCGCTGAGCTGGCTTTCGGTGATGATCGCCAGCGGCGGCAATTGTTCCAGACAATTTGCCGCACTTCCACCATCCATGGCGGTCGTTGCCTTATCCAGCCAAAGGCCATGGTCCATCGGCGCCACGACAATACACGGCGAATGATCGGCTTTTAGAAACTCCGGCCAGCTTTGTACTTGCTTGGCGGCCAGTTTGACGCTTTTTAATTTGTCGATCAGGCCTTCGCGGTGGCCGGCGGTTTCGGCGACGAACAAGATTTTGCCATCAAAGCCTTCGATGAATTGGCGCAGACGTTGTGCAGGTTCTTTTAAACGACTGTCTATCGCCACATCCGGCAGTAACTTGCAGTCGAAGGAGTGGGCGGTTTCTGCTTGGTTGTCCAGCACTACGCGAATAAAGCTATCGGTGTGTTGCTGGATTTCCTCGGCTGACAAAAATAGGCGCGTCGGCGGCAACAAGGGCCGGTTGGTATCGTATTTGCGTTGCTGATAGCGCTCGTCGGCTTCGCTGTAAAAGCGCTGGGCGTTTTCGGCAAAGTGGGCCGGCAGCACGAACAATGCAGTCTTGGGTAAATAGGCAAACAGCGATTCGGTGCTTTCGACGAATAGCGGCAAGTAGTATTCGATGCCGGCCGGGGCTATTTGTTTGGAAACATCCAGATACAGATTGTTCTTGGGCGAAGCGTCCGGGAATTGCTCGCGGAAGGCCTGGCGAAAGCGTTTGATGGCTTCGTCGGTAAACGGAAACTCGCGGGCCGGGAATAGCTCGACTTTTGGCATTTTGTCCTGCGACATTTGTGTGTCGGGATCGAAGCTGCGGATCGATTCCACATCATCGTCGAACAATTCGATGCGATAGGGCTGCTTGGAACCCATCGGAAACAAATCCAATATCGAGCCGCGCACCGCAAATTCGCCGTGTTGATAGACTTGTGAGACGCATTGATAGCCCACCGCTTCCAGTTTGGCTCGTGTGACTTCCAGGCTCAAAGTGCCGCCGACTTCGATGGCAAAACTGTGCGCCAGAATATGTTCACGCGGCGCTAGGCGGTGCATCAAGGTAGCGACTGACAAAATCAGTGCACCGCGTTTGGTGTCGGGTAGCAGCGCCAAGGTGCGCAAGCGTTCCGAGATGATCTCCGGTAACGGCGAGAATACGTCGTAAGGCAGGGTTTCCCAATCCGGAAAATGCAGAATCGGCAGGCTGTTGTCTAAGAAAAATGCCAGCTCGTGTTCCAGACGCAACGCGGTTTGCGTATCCGGCGTGACAATCACCAGCAGGCGCTTTTCCTGAGCAATCGTTTGCGCCAGCGTCAGCGAGTCGCCGCAGCCGCTCAGACCACTCCAGTATATCGTGGTGCCTTGTTGTGGCAATGCAGTTGCGGGGATTGTTGGTAAGGACATGGCGTTAAATCAGATTTTTGAAGCGCGCAATTATAACCAGTAAGGTCACACTTGGACTAAGCGTCCGCACTTTGTCAATGGCCGGCAATGGAAAACTGCCTTGGTGAGTATATGCTGCGACTATGCGGCCTAAAACCTATGCTCAGCTGTTTGGGATTTAAATGCTTAGATTCTTTTGCTGTAATTCGATTTCCTGCATGTAGCGTTGGAGGTTGTTTTCGAACACCTGCGGAATATGGGTGAATTTGCAGCCTATGCGATGTTGATAGGTTGTGGCGCTGGCTCGAACATTGTTCACGCTTTTAATGACAAAACCCACGTGGGCCCTGCTGCCATCGTGCAAATACAAGGCGCATTCGTCTATGACGGTATCAGGCACTAAAAGGTCGGCAATTTTTGTGTCGGGATTTAAAAACGAAAATCCGGAAATGCTGATGTCTGCCACGCTGAACACTTTGGCTTGCGTATCGACTTCGCCGGCTTCATTTTTTGTGGCAAGGTTGAGTTCGCAGGTGCTGTTTTTATGAGAAAGAGGCACTTTAACGCGATAATACTGGCGGCGTTGCATCCAAAAAATGGCGTCCGGGATAGGCATCGCAAACACCGGGTGACCGTCGCTTTGCGACTTTTTGATTGCTTTGCCGCGGAATGAAACTTTGATGCCTTCGTATTCGGTGCGGAACAGCACTTTGGCTGAGCCTAGCAACTGCTTATTCAGTAATTCCGTAGGCGCAACATCCAGTGTAATCAGATTGGCTTTTTGATCGAGATCGATAATGGTGGTCAAAAATGATTGGTTATGTTCGCCAAAATGCGCAGAGATAATGCATTTCTTTTTGACTAGATCGCTTAAGTGACCAAAAATCAGCCTCGCGCTTCTAACAAGATAGTCGGATTCTTTTTCCATTAAATTACTAAATATTGCGGATAGGTAAGAGCACTGCTGTAAAATACCGCAGATTATAGTGCATAGGAAAGGAGTTTTGATGGGTTGGTTGCTATTGTTCGCCGCGGGTTGCTCGGAAATCGTGTTTGCGATAAGTCTTAAATACAATGACGGGTTTACCAAGCTATGGCCGAGCGTAGTGACCGGCGTATCGGGGGCGGGCAGTTTTTACCTGTTAATGCTGGCGATCAGAACTTTACCGCTGGGTACGGCTTATGCGGTGTGGACCGGTATGGGGGCAGTGGGTGTCGCGATAGTCGGGATTTTTCTGTTTAAGGAATCGGCGGACTGGTTCCGCTTAGCGTCTATCCTGTTAATCATCGTCGGCATCGTCGGTTTGAAGCTGACGCATGTGGAATAATGCTGCATTTGTTATCGCAATTGCCGTTGCAAGCGGCGCTTATCGAGCGCATTGGCAGCGGTGACGATGTTGTCTTGATGGATGGTGCGGTGTGTGCCGCGCGGATCGGGCATAGCGGTAATGCGTTGTTGCGGCAATTGTTGAGTCGGTCGTGTCGGGTTTATGCCTTGCAAGAGATGTTATCGGTTCACGGTGTCCAGCCGCAATTTGTGTTGTCAGGTTTGGAAGTGGTTGATTATGCGGGCTTGGTCGAACTGACCGTGCGGAATCCGGTAATTCATTCGTGGAATTGATGGTCGGCGGTGTTGCGTTGCCAACCAGCGACGATGGCTTTTTGCGCGATGCCGGGCAATGGAATCGAGCGGTGGCTGACGAGTTGGCGCGGCTAGAAGGTATCGCGATCAGCGATGCGCATTGGGAAATCCTGTTGTACATTCGCGACTACTATCAAAAATTCCAACACCTGCCCAATGCCCGGATGTTTGTGGCGGCTATCCGCAAACAATTTGGTGAAGACAAAGGCAATAGCCGCTATCTGCAAAAATTGTTTCCACAAGGGCCGCTGAAATACGCCTGTAAAATCGCCGGCTTGCCCAAGCCGCCCACCTGTTTATAAAAATGTTTTCAAGAGAGTTTCATGAGTAACCCCCGTGTTGGATTTATCAGTTTAGGTTGCCCAAAAGCCCTGGTCGATAGCGAGCAAATTTTGACCAAGCTGCGTAGCGAGGGCTATCAGGTGTCGCCGAATTACAAAGATTCCGATCTGGTGATCGTCAATACCTGCGGCTTTATCGATGCGGCGGTCGAAGAATCGCTGGACAGTATCGGCGAGGCTTTGGCGGAAAACGGCAAGGTCATCGTCACCGGGTGTTTGGGAGCGCGGCAAGACGAGATTTTGGCTCGGCATCCGCAGGTTTTAAAAATCACCGGCGCGCACGCCACTGATGAAGTGGTGTCTGCGGTGCACGAGCATCTGCCGCCTGCGCATAATCCGTTTACCGACTTAGTGCCGCCGCAAGGCATCAAGCTGACGCCTAAACATTACGCTTATCTAAAAATCTCCGAAGGCTGCAATCATCGCTGCACGTTTTGCATCATTCCGTCGATGCGCGGCGATTTGGTGAGCCGTCCCATTGACGATGTGATGCGGGAAGCCGAACGGCTGGCCGATGCCGGCGTTAAGGAGCTGCTAATCGTTTCGCAAGATACCAGTGCTTATGGTTTGGATTTGAAATATCAAAGCCGGCGTTGGCGCGGCCGGGAAATGCAAACCCGGTTTTACGATTTGGCCGAAGCCTTGGGTGAGTTGGGTATCTGGGCGCGGATGCATTATGTCTACCCGTATCCGCATGTTGATGACGTCGTGC
This sequence comes from Methylomonas sp. TEB, assembly GCF_047777895.1. Taxonomy (GTDB): domain Bacteria; phylum Pseudomonadota; class Gammaproteobacteria; order Methylococcales; family Methylomonadaceae; genus Methylomonas. The sequence goes on along the minus strand of NZ_CP180476.1, from coordinate 4,390,487 downwards.
CGCTGATGGCTGAAGGCAAGATTCTGCCGTATTTGGATATTCCGTTTCAGCACGCCAACAGCCGAATTTTAAAACTGATGAAACGTCCGGCTGCGGCGGAAAATAATCTGGAACGCATCAAAGCTTGGCGGAAGATTTGTCCGGATTTGACTATTCGCAGCACGTTTATCGTCGGTTTTCCCGGCGAAACCGAGCAAGACTTTGACGAGTTGCTGCAATTCTTAAGCGAAGCGCAAATGGATAGGGTGGGCTGTTTTGCTTATTCGCCGGTGAAGGGGGCGGTGGCTAACGATTTGCCCGATGCGGTGCCGGAAGCGCTTAAACAGGAACGCTTGGCGCGTTTTATGGAACATCAAGCGGCTATCAGCGCAGAGCGCTTACAACGCCGAGTTGGCCGAATCGAAACGGTGTTGGTCGATGAGGTGGTCGAGGAGGGTGCGGTGGCGCGCAGCAAAAGCGATGCACCCGAAATTGACGGCCAGGTGTTTATCGATGGCGCAAGTCATTTACAAGTCGGCGATTTCGTCGATGTCGAAATCGAGGAAGCCGACGAGTATGACTTGTGGGGTAAACTGATCTAACGAAAAAGCCGCTGGTTAGGCGGCTTTTTCAGTTCAATTTACAGCGGTGTTACGTTTTCCGCTTGTGGGCCTTTTTGACCATTGGTCACTTCCATCGTGACTTTTTGGCCTTCTTTCAAGGTTTTGCGGCCGTTGCCGTTGATGGCGCTGAAGTGTACGAATACATCTTTGCCGCCTTCTTGCTCAATGAAGCCGAAGCCTTTTTCGTCATTGAACCATTTTACTTTGCCTTCTACTTGAACTGACATAAATCTCTCTTGCTAATAAAGTGCTATTCGCTGGTTTGTAACTAGGGTTGGTGAATAAAGCAGGTAGTGGAAAACAATGTTTGTTGATCCGATTGCAGACTTGAAAAGCGACAACGATACCGAGCTAAATCGCCTCCATTATACATCGCAATTGGCGGGTATCCACAAAAACTAGCTAGATTTTGCTTGTTAAATGATTGTGACAATAGGTTGTCGGCTGTCTTTGGACGGTGCAAATGTCAGGCTAACGTAGGTTGCGGGTGGCTATTGGCGGGCTAAGATATTGAAATGAAGTGATTTTTTTTAGGCTTTTATGGAGAGTCGGCTTGACTGAAATCCGCTTTTGGCCGCTTGCAAATGCAAATTTGATTGCCGCAAAAAACAAAAAAAATACTGAATTTTGCAATTGGCCTATTGGGCAGGCCATGAAAAAGACTGCCCAATAGAGCTTGTCGCGTCAAAAATAGCTACCGTTAATCAGGAAATGCGTGGCAATGCTACCGAAAAAACCGATCAAAATGACCGGCATCCATTTCAAGTGTGCGCTAAAGGAGTAAACGCCTTTCATTTGTCCCATCAAGCCTACGCCTGCTGCCGAGCCGATTGCCAATAAGCTGCCGCCCACGCCTGCGGTTAATGTGACTAACAGCCATTGGCCTTGCGAGATGTCGGGATGCATGGTGAGTACCGCAAACATGATGGTACCGTTATCAATGAAAGCCGACAGGATGCCGACCACAATGTTGGCGATGGTGGGGTCCATGCCGACGTATAACACATCCGAGGCCATGGTCAGATAACCAATGAAACTCAGGCCGCCGACGCTGATCATGACGCCGTAAAAAAACAGCAGGGTGTCCCATTCCAGTGTGGCGACGCTTTTAAATACATCGAATTTTTGGCTTGGCCTGGCGTCGGGAACCGCAACGTTAAATAATTTATACACGTGGGCGAAATCGCTAATTTTGCCGTTGTCTTTATCAGCGGTTTTTTGCAAATAAAAGCCCAGGAATTTTAGATAAGTCAGGCCGGCCAGCATGCCGGCCGCGGGTGGTAGTTTCAACATGTTTTCGAAGCAGACCGCAGTAATAATCGTCAGTAAAAACAGCACGATCATGGTCATTGCGCCGCGTTTCATTTTTGGGGCTTTACCGACTGCGGCAGGTTGCTGTTTGGGTATCCAGAAATGCATGATTATCGCCGGCAGTGCGAAATTGACTATGGCCGGGATGAAAAGCGAGTAGAAATCTTTGAACGGTACAACCCCGCTTTGCCAAACCAATAGTGTGGTGATGTCGCCGAATGGGCTGAACGAACCGCCGGCATTCGTGGCTACCACGACGTTGATGCAAGCCAACGTAACGAACTTGCGATTGTCTTTGCCCATGGCTGCGATCACTGCACCCATCAGCAGTGCAGTGGTCAGGTTGTTGCAAACCGAGGACATGAAAAACGACATGATGCCGGTAATCCAGAATAGTTTTCTGTAGCTGAAACCTTTACTGAGCAACCAAACCCGCAGATTATCGAAAACGCCGCGATCTTCCATTGCGTTGAGATAAGCCATCGACACCATGATGAACAAAAACAGTTCCGCATAGCCTTCCAGACAAGCACGGAATGCGTGTCCGGCCTGCTCGCTCATGCCATTATTCACGTAAATGCCCGCGATAAAGGCCCAGATCAAGCTCGCGGCTAATACCATGGGTTTGGATTTGTTTAATTCGGTGACCTCTTCGGTCATTGCCAGCAGATAGGCAACGGCAAATATGCCGATAGCCAAATAACCCACCCAATGCTTAGTCAGATTAAGGGCTTGTGCTGCTTGTTCTGCGTCTGCCCAAGCTATTAGTGGTGAGCAGGTGAGTAAAATGAGTAGAAGGATGCGCGAAAACACGGGTGAACTCCTTTCAATAACTGGGTGCTGGACAGTCACGGTAGGGAGTGAGTTCCTCGACCGTGACTGCTTTTGCCGTGCCCGCTTAACTACGGGTTTGGCTATCACGATAGTACAAAGTTTGTAACTTTACAGCGAGTGTAGTTTAGCATCGCTAAAGCCCGGATATTCCGCAAGGAATGCTTGGGTTTTTATGCTTAACCCTGCCATTAAATCCAATATATTCGTCACTCCCGCGCAGGCGGGAATTCGTTAAAGCCTTTTGTCTCTGGCCTTTGCGGGAGCGACGATATGGATCGGGTCTGTAGTCTACCGGGGATAGGCTTAAAGTCTGCCTATCTTGTTATCATTGGGCTTCGAGTAAATACGTCAGCCAGAGTGAGGACAGTTTTTCCTGTACCGTGTTTTGCCGCAGACGGGCTGCCAGATTCGGGAAATCCACATAATCCAGTGCCTGATCCTGGTTGTAACAAGAATACATAAAGCTCTCTTCGCCGCTTTCCGGATCCACGTGTTTGCATAAGCATTGGGCGCAGACGCCTTTCATCATGCATTGCATCGGCGAGTTGATTGAGCCGACCGCCTCGTGGCCTTCCTTCAAATACGGTTTTAAAGCGGCAAAGCGTGCGGCTTTTACCGCTGCCATCATCCTATCTGAACCGATGACGATCAGATGATCGACGTCCTGCAGACGAATGCTGGTGTCACCTAATTTTCCGGTGGCGTAAGACACCATGGCTTCGACGATGTTGCCGACGAAGGTTTTATCCTGTGGCCGAGTGACCGGGATCGCTTCGTTGCCGGGTCTGTCGTCTACCGCCCAAACAATCACGTCGGACGCTTCTTCGATTTCAGGAACCTTGAACAAGTCTTCGCTGTTACGGTAACCGGCGAAATACAGCACCTTGTTACCGGCATTGCGCATGGCTTTACCGATTGAGAACAATACCGCGTTACCCAAACCGCCGCCCAGCAGCAAAACGGTTTTGCTGGTTGGGATTTCGGTCGGGGCGCCGGTCACGCCCATCAACACCAGCGGATCGCCGACTTTCCAGGTTGCGCATAAGCGGCTAGAGCTGCCCATTTCTAGGGCAATCAAAGACACCAAACCTTTCTCTTTATCAACCCAGGCGCCGGTGAGTGCTAAACCTTCGGCGGCTAGCGTGGTGCCTTCGACTACAGGAGCCAGTGATTCGTAATTTTGCACCCGGTAAAACTGGCCGGGCTCAAAATGTTTCGCAGCGGCGGGCGCTTTGATGACCACTTCGATGATGGTGGGTGTCAGACGATTCACTTCGACGACATGCGCCAGGAAAGTCGCATCCAGTCTGTCCTGTAAGTCGCGTAACTGCGCATCGCGTTGCGGTTGTTGCGCGGCATCCAATCCAGCAAGCTCGTTGGCAAACAGTTGAACGATATACGGATAACCGTCTTTCGCGCTGGCCATGGCTTTTACCACGTTGCCGGCATAAACCGGATGGTTGTCGCCATAGAAAGTGATGTAGCGGCCGTTGCTGACATAAGACGTAAACGGTGCCGGTTTGCCCACTTTGACTTGCGCTTCATCGGCCATCGGCGCCAGTTGCGCTTTGCCGTCCAACCAGTCGGGCTCGTGACGTTTGTAGAATTTGCCTTCCATCGCGAAAGTGCGCGGATGCTCGGATTGGTAGATCGTGTTGGGTGCGGTGCCGGCGGCGATGAACAGGCCGCGCAGCTTCACTTCCACTTCATCGGTTTTGCGCCATTTACCGTCTTGCTCGGTCAGTCTCTCAAAGCGTACGGCTTGTAAATGGCCGTATTGGTCTTCGATCGCTTCCAATGGGCTCATGCCTTCGGCTAGGTAAATGCCTTCAGAGAGTGCTTCGTGAATCTCTTCGTGGTTTTGGCGGTAAGCGGGTGAGTCTTTGATGCCTTTGCGGTAGAACAGCGTCACGCCGCCCCATTGTTTCAGGAAAGGCAGGAAGTTAGGTGTTTCACCAGCGGCGGCGGCGCGTTCACGCTCCTGTTCGATGACGCGGCCATGCGCCAGGAACTCTTCCAGAATTTCCAGTTCTTCACCATCGTAACGGCTGCGCACCGCCGCTTCGCCGTATTTGGCCACCAGTTTTTCGTAGCGATGCAAAATCTTGCTGACTTGGCCGGGGTAGTAGGCGAGTAATTCGGTGGTGGTATCGATGGCTGTCAAGCCGCCGCCGATGACGCCGGCCGGTAGCCGAACTTGTAGATTAGCCAGCGAGGATTCTTTAGCCGCGCCGGTCAATTGCAGGCCCATCAAGAAGTCTGACGCTTTGCGGATACCACGGGTCATGTTGTTTTTCAGATCGATCACCGTTGGTTTGCCGGCGCCACTGGCAATGGCGATGTGGTCGAAACCCATCTCCCAGGCTTCATCGATAGTGATGGTGCCGCCGAAACGCACGCCGCCGTAGCATTTGAAAGCGTTGCGGCGCAGCAAAGTCAGGTAAATGACTTTCAAAAAGTTTTTATCCCAACGCACGGTAATCCCGTATTCGGCCACGCCGCCAAAACCCAGCAACACACGTTTATCCAGGTCTTCGTAAAGGTCTTGGAAGTCCATGATAGGCATCGGCACGTTGTCGCGGTCGCCGGTCAGATGCAGGGGAAGTGGCTCGATTTTCAATGCATCGATACCGACCACGCCAAAGCCTTCGTTCAGCAAGTAGTGCGACAAGGTATAACCGGCCGGACCCATGCCGGCCACCAGCACGTTTTTGCCGTTATACGGTAGGGCGGTAGAGCGCTTGACATTCAGCGGATTCCAGCGAGTCAACAGGCTGTAAATTTCAAAACCCCAAGGCATGAACAATACGTCTGTCAGCACATTGGTTTCGATTTGCGGAATATTCACCGACTCGGTTTTTTGATAAATACAACCGCGCATGCAATCGTTGCAAATCCGGTGGCCGGTGCCGGGGCACATCGGATTGTCGATGATGATCATCGCCAGTGCGCCTATATTGTCGCCTTGGCGTTTGACCACGTGCATCTCGGAGATTTTTTCTTCCAGCGGGCAGCCGGTCATCAGTGCGCTCAAATGATTGGTTTTGAACGTACCGTCTTTTTTGTTCTTGATGCCTTTCGAGCAGGAGTCGTTATCCCGGTCGTGGCAGTAAATGCAATGATCGACTTCATACAACACCTGGCGCTGTTTGAAGCGCTTGTCGGTCAAGGCAAAGCCGTCGCGGCGGCGATGATGGTGATCGTCGCAAGCCCAGACGTCATAGCCGTTTTGCGCCACTGTCTCGTGGTCAACCAGATTGTCCAGATTGGTTTTTTCCGGCACCTTGAAACTCACCCATTTGGCGACATAGGCTTGTAATTCCGGGTCGTGTTGGGCGGCAAAGCTCCAGCGACGGACGATGTCCAGCAGGCCGGCTACCAGGGCAGCAGCACTGTCGTAGCCGGTCAATTGGTCTTTGAACGCGGCAAGCTCGGCATCAGTAATGTCCGCCTGTTGCGACAAGCGCCATAAATCGGCACCGAGTTGGCTAATCGCCAATTCCGGGTCAGCTTGGAATAAATCCTGTTTGTCAGCAGCGGTCAATAAGCCATTCAGTTGGGCGCTAAGTGCGGCAATATCCCAGCCTTCGATGGTTTGACCTTTGAAAAGCTTGTTCAAATTGCCAACGATTTCTGTGCGATAAACAAATATTGCGTCGAATTCGCCGCGAATATGGTCGATTTGTTGGGCGCGCACATCGCTGACATTGAATAAACGCGCGACGAAGGTACCGACTAGCGGTGCCATTCTTACCAACAATTCGGAAACTTCCTCGGGCTTCATGCCTTCGCCGCCGCAGGCGCGGTAAGCAGTAATTTCCGCAAACAAGGCGGCATCGTGTTGCTGTACCGACTGATCGAATACCGTCAACAAATCAGACAGGCGTTTGGCATCGTACAAGTCTTTATAGGCAAAGCCGGGGATGCCGAGGGTGAGTTGGGTAAGGTCGCGAGTATTAAGCTTTTGTGTCATCAAGTTATTCCGTGAGCGTTCGCTTGAAGTGATAAATGAAAATTCGGGTTAAGGCATGTCGTCGACGACGCTGTCTTTGGCGGGCGGCATCAGGTCGTCGCGGCTCAAGCCCAGGCTCAAAGCGAGCGAGCTGGCGATGTAAATCGACGAGTAGGTGCCTTTAACGACGCCGATCAGCATAGCAATCGCAAAGCCGTGGATGGTTTTGCCGCCGAGGAAAGCTAGGGCCAACAGTGTTAAGAAGACGGTTAACGAGGTCAGAATGGTCCGGCTCAGCGTGTCGTTCAGTGCGGTGTTAACGATGTCGTTGATTGATTCCTTGATGCGACTGGTGCGGACGGTTTCACGAATCCGGTCGTAGACCACGATGGTGTCGTTGATGGAATAACCGATCAAGGCCAAAATTGCTGATAACACGGTCATGTCGAATTCCCAGCCAAATACCGAGAAAAAACCCATCGTGATGATACTGTCGTGGAATAAGGCAGCGATCGCGCTCAAGGATAATTTCCACTCAAAGCGAATGCTGACGTAAAACATGATGCCGACAAAAGCGAAGAACAGGGCCAGGCCGCCATCGTTGACCAAGTCATCGCCCACTTGCGGGCCGACGAATTCCACGCGGCGCAGTTCGCCGGGTTGGCTTTGGCTGCTGTTAGCGACATTTAGCACTTTTTCGCTAAGCTCTTTTTGGCTGATGTTTTCTACCGGCTTCAAGCGGATTAACACGTCAGCCGCGCTACCGAAATGTTGCAGATTGGCATCGGCGAAGCCTTGTTGCTCCAGCGTGCTGCGCATCTTGTCCAGATCGGCGGCTTGGTTGTAATGCAATTCGTAGACGCTGCCGCCGGTAAAGTCTATGCCCAGATCCAGACCCTTGACGAAAAATGAAACAATGGAAATTAACAACAGCGTGCCGGAAAAGTAAAAGGCCAGCTTTCTTTTACTAAGAAAATCAATATGTGTAGCGGAAGTCATGCCAATGTTCCTGATAAGTGGTGAGTGTTGCGATCCGGTCACGCTAAGTCTATGTTGTTTTTATAGAGGGCTTGCGGACGATAAGGCGACGAATTGTACTATTTTCTCCAGAAAGTGGGTGTAAAAAGCACGATTAGCGTAAAGACTTCCAGACGGCCGAGTAACATGGTTATTGCGCAAATCCAGGTTTGGAAATCACTGAGGCTGGCGTAACTATGTGATGGGCCTAGCTGGTTTAGGCCGGGGCCGGCGTTATTAATACAGGCGATTACGGCGCTAAGGGCGGAAATCGGGTCCAGTCCGGTAAAGATCAGGGTGAAAGTCATCACCACAATCGAAATGAAGTACAGAAAAATAAACGCCAGGACGGCGAAGATGATTTTGTTGGCAATCGGCGTGTCGCCAATCCGAATGGGATTGACCGCGCGGGGATGCAGCAGGCTGAACATTTCCCGTCCTGCCTGTTTCCAAAGCAGTAGGGTTCTGAACATTTTGATGCCACCGCCGGTTGAGCCGGTGCAGGCTGTGATGCAGCTTAAATACAGCATCCACCAAGGGACAAAGGGTGGCCATGTGTCGTAATCGATGCTGGCGAAGCCGCAGTCGGTGGCGATAGAAACCAGGTTGAAAGTAACATGACGCAGAGAAATGAAAAAATCCGGGTAAATATCGAAATGCCAAAGATAGCTGCTGCAAAGTAAGGTACTACAGGCTATGACACCCAGCATCGGTATCGCTTCCGGGTCGGACAAATACGGCTTAAGGCTGCGATTATGCAGTACCGTGTAATGTGTCGCGAAATTCATCGCGGCGATCAGCATGAAAATAGTCAGCACCAGTTCGATAGCTGCCGAATCGTAAAAGCTGATGCTGGCGTCGTGCGTCGAAAACCCACCCAGTCCGAGAGTGGAAAATGAGTGGCAGATGGCGTCGAACCAACCCATGCCGGCCAAATTCAATGCCAGGATACAGGCTAAGGTGGCGCCGGCGTAGACTAGCCAGAGCAAGCGGGCGGTTTCGGTGATGCGCGGGGTGATTTTGCTGTCCTTGACCGGGCCAGCGATCTCGGCTTTATACAACTGCATACCACCAACACCCAACAACGGCAAAATTGCCACGGCCAGGACGATGATGCCCAATCCACCTATCCAGTTTAGCTCGTGTCGCCAGAGGTTCAGTGACGGGGCCAAATTGTCCAGACCGACCAATACCGTGGCGCCGGTGGTGGTAAAGCCGGAAACGCATTCAAAAAAAGCGTCCGTGAACGACAGGCCGGGTATGCCCCAAATCAGCGGCAATGTGGCCGCGGAAGACATCAATACCCAGAACGAAGCTACCAGCAAGTAGCCGTCTCGGGTTTTCACATCGCCGCGAAAGCGCATGGTCACGCCGGAAAGCAGACTGCCAATCCCTATATTCAGTGACATGCCGTTTACAAAGTGATCGACCATGCCATCCTCGAAATACAGCGAAGTGGCTATGGGTAGCGCGTAGGTCACGCCGAAGACCATCAAGATCAGGCCGAGTACAAAACCTATAGTGCAAAAACGTTGCATAGTGCCCTGATTAAAACCGAAAAGGTTTTGCCGTGTTGTTATAGATCGCCGGTCTCGAACGCGCCAAACAGCCAAGCGCGCCGCAGCCGGCAATTGTAACAAACAATCGCCGAAATGGGCCTGTCACATAAGCTTAAACAAAGCTTCATATTGTTGTCACAAAGCATCTCTAAGCTGGTCTCGTCATCAGGGATCAACGTGAAACGGAAAATCGAAGATTTTCAACTGCTGCGTGAAGGTCGCGGTCGACGCGCGCGGCAAACAACGAGGGCCAGACCATGAAGCTGATTTACTCCATTCATAAGTACGACGTGACGATGTTTACCTGGTTGAACAGCGTTGCCATCCATGCCTACCTAGTGCGCTTTTGCCGCATGATTTCCCGCACCGCCGACGGTTTTCTGTACGTCATTCTCGCGGCCTGGCTCTATTGGGATCAAGGGATCAACGATGCGTTATTGCGGGCCATGATATTAGCGTTTCTAATCGAAAGACCGGTCTATACGCTGCTAAAAAAAGGCTTTAAACGCAACCGTCCGCAACAAGCGCTGCAGGATTTCCAGAGCGTGATTACGCCATCGGATCAATTCAGTTTTCCCTCCGGACATACTTCGGCCGCATTCATGGTGGCAACTTTAGTGGGCTATTTCGCGCCTGCGTTGCTGCCGGTTCTTTATGTTTGGGCCGCGCTGGTCGGTTTTTCCAGAGTGGTTTTGGGCGTGCATTTTCCCACCGACACGCTGATGGGCGTGGTCTTGGGGGTTAGCGCGGCAATTTTTAGTCTCAATTACATTTTATGATGAAAATTTTTTATGGCGTGCAAGGCACGGGCAATGGTCATATCACCCGCGCCCGAGTGATGGCGAAAGAACTATACGCGGCGGGTTTTGATGTGACCTTCCAATTTACCGGCCGGCCGGCGGACAAATACTTCGACATGGAAGTCTTCAACGGCTATCAGGTTAAAACCGGCTTGACCTTTAACACCCATAACGGCCAGGTCAGTTACGTGAAAACCGCGCTGGAGGCGAGTCCGATCCGTTTTATCAGAGACATCAGCAGCCTGGACTTAAGTGCTTACGATTTGGTGATCAGTGATTTCGAGCCGGTCACAGCCTGGGCGGCAAGGCGGCAAAAGAAAAAAGTCTTGGGTATCGGCCATCAATACGCCTTTGGACACAAAATTCCCCGCGCCGGCGGCGATCCGATTGCCGAGCAGGTGATGAAGTATTTTGCCCCGGCGGACATCGGCATAGGTCTGCACTGGCACCATTTCGGCCAACCGATTTTGCCGCCGATTATCGAAACCCCGGCGTTTCCGCAAAACACCCAGGCCAATAAAATATTGGTGTATTTGCCTTTCGAAGATCCGCAAGTAGTGGTTAAGCTGCTGTGCCCATTCGAAAATTTTGAGTTTCATGTTTACTCGCCGGAACCGGCGGTGTCGAAATATCCGCACATAGTTTGCAAGCGACTGTCCAGAGCAGGTTTCCAGCGGGATTTGTACGATTGCGCCGGCATCATCAGCAATGCGGGCTTCGAATTGGCCAGCGAGTCCTTGCAATTGGGCAAGAAGATTCTGGTCAAGCCCCTGCACGCGCAAATGGAGCAGATTTCCAACGCCGAGGCTTTAAAGCAACTGGGCTACGGTCATACGATGTTCGATCTGGACGACGCAGTAATCGAAGACTGGCTGCACAATCCACATGCGGTGCATGTCACCTATCCCAATATCGCTAAAGTGATCGTGCAGTGGCTCCAGGATGGCATGCCGGCGATGGATGCGGAGTTTACCGAGCGGGTGTGGGAATCGGTCCAGGTGCTGCAGATACGACACTAGGCCGGCGCTAATCTTTATCTTCGTCGGGTATCAGTCCTTTCAACTGCTGCGATAACAGCGTTTGCGCGCCAGTGGTGACGATTTCTTCGCCGGGCCGCAAATCGTCGGCCACGAAATAACCCTGGCTAGTGCTGCTGTATTGCTTGAGCGGCCGGCGACTGAAATGCTCGGCATCGGTTTTGATAAACACAAAAGCTTGGCCCAGATGCCAGACCAAGGCTGGTTGCGGGATAGTGACGCCGCTACTGACTTGGCCGCCCTCCGGAACCCAGGCGGTAATATGGGTGCCGAACGGCAGTTGGCAGTCCGCACACTTGAAAAAATAACGCGGACCTTGCGATACCGGATCGACTTGCGGGGCGGCGGAAATCAGCTCGGCAGGCAAGGCAGCTTGGCGCTGGCCGCGTTCGTGGATATGAATAAGCTTGACGCCGGGATCGAGCCGGCTATTCGCGGGCAGGGTGATTTGCAGTAACTGGGCGCGATGTTCCAGCAGTTGCATGGCGTTTTTATCCTGAGCATGGGTAAACCAGTTGCTCAGGGTGTCGCCCCACACTAGGCGGCTGTTGGCGGCGATCAGTTGTTGCTGGTAGCTGTTGGCGGCCAGATTGGCTTTGTCAGCCTGCCAGATCGCTTGCTGTTCCTGCAGGCGGCGGGTGGAAACGATGTCCTGATGATGCAGGTCTCGGGTGCGATTCAGGTTTTGCGCCGCTTCGCTGTAACGGGCTTGGGCGCTGTCTTGCTGGGCGCTGGCGGCCAGGAATTGCTGGCGGATGCTCAGCAGCGGTTCCGGGTTGACCACCGTGCCGTAAGCGGCAAATTCGGGCGTTTGTTTAACCGCTACGAGTGTTTGGGTTTGAATGCCGGCTAGCTTTTGCGCGGCGCTGTCTAGCTGTAACACATCGGGGGCGACATTGCTGCCGGCCGGTTTCGGTTGGGCGGTGCGTGTGGGGGCGTCGTCATCGTCCGCCTTGGCGGAGGTCGGAGTCAGGCTAACAAAGCCAAGCCAGCCTGCTAGGAAAAGTGCTATTCGCATGAATTTTGTTAAATGTAGTTTGACGTCTTAATGGCCGAACTTGTTGTAAGTGCTCCCCATAGAGTTGGGATTATAAAGTTTGGGCTGACGTCTGTAATTTTTTGTTGTGTTAAAAAAATAGCCGGTTATCCTTTTGGATTACTGTCACGGCTTGAGGGAAATGCAAATGAGTGAAACACCTGAAAATTTGAAATATGCGCAAACCCATGAATGGGCCAAGCTGGAAGATGGCAATGTCGTGCGCGTCGGTATTACCGACTTCGCCCAGTCCGAATTGGGCGACATCGTTTTTATCGGCTTGCCGGATGTGGGTCGGGTCGTGAAGGCGGGCGAACAGCTGGCGGTGGTGGAATCGGTCAAAACCGCTTCCGATTTGTTCAGCCCGGTCAGCGGCAGCGTGGTTGAAGTCAACGAAGCGGTGACGGACGAGCCGGAGTTGGTAAACGACGGCGCGTATCAAACCTGGCTGTTTTGCATCAAAGCCGATAATCCGGCGGAACTGGAACAATTAATGGATGCCGATGGTTATCGGACCCTGATCGAGGAGTAGGAATAAGTAATGGCAAATCAAAATGCAAAGGGACTTAAGCGGCTGATTAACGCCTGCTTTTTTTCGGTCGCCGGTTTCAAGGCCACCTGGCAGCACGAGGAAGCGTTTCGTCAGGAAGTGGCCTTGTTCGTGGTGACAACGCCATTGGCAATTTGGCTGGGGCAAACCGCCATCGAAAAAGTCTTGTTAATCGGCAGCGTGGTTTTGGTGTTGCTGGTGGAGTTGCTGAATTCCGCGGTAGAAGCGGTCGTGGACAGGGTCGGTTTCGAGCATCACGAGTTATCTGGACGCGCCAAGGACATAGGCTCGGCGGCAGTCATGTTGTCCTTGATTTGGGCCGGCGTGACCTGGGCGTTGATTCTTTTGTAAGGGATAAAGGCAAGGAGAGCGGCTGATTTTGTCGCTTTCGTCTTGTGCCTGTTTCAAACATCCGTTACCTTAAGGCGGCTAAAATCGTCAAACAAGGATAATAATGAGTGCATTGATCTGTGGCTCCATGGCCTACGACACCATCATGGTGTTTCACGACAAATTTAAACATCACATCCTCCCCGAGAAAGTACACATGCTTAACGTGTCTTTCCTGGTGCCGGCCTTGCGCCGCGAATACGGCGGTTGCGCCGGTAACATTGCTTATAACCTGAAATTGTTGCAGGAAGAGCCGTCTATCATGGCGACCGTCGGCCACGATTTCGAACCCTACGCCCAATGGCTGAGCCAATGCGGCATTTCCAGCCGTTATATCAAGGTGCTGGACGATCATTACACCGGTCAAGCCTATATCACCACCGATGTAGACGATAACCAAATTACCGCTTTCCATCCCGGTGCCATGAGTTTTTCGCATTTAAATACCGTGCCGTCTGACTCGGGCATTACCATTGGTATCGTCTCCCCGGACGGTAAGCAAGGCATGCAAGAGCACGCCCAGCAATTCGCCGAGCAAGGCATTCCGTTTATTTTCGATCCCGGCCAAGGCATGCCGATGTTTGATGGCGAAGAATTGTTGGCGTTCCTGGAACTGGCTAATTACGCCACCTTTAACGACTATGAGTCGGAGTTGATGCAGCAGCGCACAGGCCTGACGTTGGAGCAAATTGCCGAAAAAGTCGACGCCTTGATCATCACCTTGGGCGGTAACGGTTCCAAGGTATACACGCGCGGCGAAGTGATCGATATTCCGCCCGCCAAGCCCAAACAACTGCTGGACCCCACCGGCTGCGGAGACGCTTATCGGGCTGGTCTGCTGTATGGTCTGATCAACGATTACGATTGGGATGTTACCGGGCGGATTGCTTCACTGTTGGGCGCGATCAAAATTGAGCACAATGGCACCCAGAACCACACCTTCACGATGGCGGAGTTCAAAAAACGCTATCAGGATACCTTCGGTTCGACATTTTGAGTTTGACGAAAACCCAGGAATTGCTGGCGTTGATGGCCCGCTTGCGCGACCCGGAGAGGGGTTGCGCCTGGGACGTCAAGCAGGATTTCCATAGCCTGATTCCCTACACCATCGAAGAAGCTTACGAGGTGGCCGACGCCATCGAACGTAACGATTTCGACGATTTACGTGGCGAATTGGGTGACCTGTTGCTGCAAGTCGTGTTTCACTCGCAAATTGCCGATGAGCGCGGTTTGTTCGATTTCGAGCAAGTCGCGGCGGCAATTAGCGAAAAGCTGGTGAGTCGGCATCCGCATGTGTTTGCCGAGGTTAAATTCGATACCGATGAGCAGCGCCAGCAAGCCTGGGACGAGGCCAAAGCGCAAGAACGCCGTTTGAAACAGCCTGCGCAGCACACCGAAAGTGTGTTGGCCGGCGTCGCGCAAAGCCTGCCGGCGCTAGTGCAATGCGAGAAAATCCAAAATCGTGCCGCTAGCCACGGTTTCGATTGGCCGGAAACCGAGCCGGTATTCGACAAAGTGCGCGAGGAGTTGCAGGAAGTCCACGAAGCTTGGCAGTCCGGCGATCAAGCCCATATCCAGGAGGAAATCGGCGATTTGTTGTTGGTGGTCGTCAATCTGGCTCGGCACCTGAAAGTCAATCCGGAAATCGCCTTGCGCGAAGCCACTAAAAAATTCACCCGCCGCTTCAATTACATCGAAAAGCAAGTGGAAGCCTCCGGTCGCGAGCTGCGCGATTGCGAATTGGCGGAACTGGACGGCTTATGGGATGAAGCCAAACGTCACTTAAAGCAATTGCAGCCCCATGGCTAGTCGGCGTAGTAGTGATTCCAGTCGCCCGATATACCTGGCGTGTTATTTGAGTTTGCTTTTTAGCGTTTGGGCATACAGTGAAACAGCCGCGGCCGAATTATTGGGCACAATCTCAGACGACACCGCGCCTATTGTTAGGCCGCTAGAACCTAAAACCGGTAAAAACGAAGACCGGAAAATTATCTATCGAGTCATTTGCTCACCTGAAGATCAAGACTTGCCGGACTGCGACCGGGCAGCCGTTGATGACGGCAGCGACGCTGCCATATTGCCGATGCCGGATTTGCCGCCGGATAGCGCGGATCTGGCAGAGCAGTCTGCGCAAACTGACGCCGCGAAAGTGACAGCGGAGGAAAATCCACGGAAATCCGCGCATAAAAAAGTCGCCAAGTCCGCAAAAAAGACTGCTACAAAAAAGACTGCTACAAAAAAGACTGCTACAAAAAAGGCGGCAGCCAAAAAGTCGGATAGCAAGAAAAAGCCACACAAATAGAGCGTGGACGACCGCAGCAAAGCCCATGGTCTGATTTTGCCGCAAGCGGAACTGCTGGCCCGGTATACGGTCGAGTGGTTCTAAACTTTTCACGAGGCGTCCCCATGAAACTTCCCGGCATCCCCGCAATTCCCGCTTCCGAAATCACGCCGCGCGAGCTGTTTTACCAGCGCCGGCATTTCATGCAGTTGGCGCTTGGCGGATCTGCCGCTTTGCTGGCAGGATCTGCTGTTGGCGGAGAAAAACTGGCAAGCAGTCTCTCCGAAGCTTACGGCTTGACCGATAAACTGACGCCTTTGGAAGATGTCAGCCAATACAATAATTTTTACGAATTCGACACCAGCAAGGAAGGTCCGGCCAAAATGGCCGGCCGTCTGACAACCCGGCCCTGGACGGTAAGTGTCGAAGGCGAGGTCCGCAAACCCAAACAATTTGCCATCGAAGATTTGCTGAAATTGGCACCGATGCAGGAGCGCATCTACCGTCTGCGTTGCGTGGAGGCTTGGTCGATGGTCATCCCCTGGTTGGGTTATCCCTTAGCGGAGCTGTTGAAACAAGTGGAACCGACCAGCGAGGCGCGTTATGTGGAATTCGTCAGCTTGCACGACCCCGAGCAAATGCCCGGCCAGCGGCGGGCGGTATTGGAATGGCCGTATCGCGAAGGCCTGCGGATCGATGAAGCCATGCATCCCTTGGCTTTGCTGACTTTTGGTTTGTACGGCGAAGTCTTGCCCAATCAAAATGGCGCACCGGTGCGTATTGTCGTGCCGTGGAAATACGGTTTCAAAAGCGCCAAATCCATCGTCAAGATTCGTTTGGTCAAACAGCAGCCCACGACCAGTTGGATGCAAGCCGGTCCAAATGAATACGGCTTTTATGCCAACGTCAACCCGGCAGTCGATCACCCCCGCTGGAGCCAAGCCAAGGAACGCCGCTTGGGCGACTTTCTAAAACGGCCGACCTTGCCGTTCAACGGCTATGCCGAGCAAGTAGCCGGTTTGTATACCGGGATGGATTTGACTAAAAACTTTTAACTATGAATTGGAAAGCGCTTGACGATAGTCACCTGCGGAGTCTAAAACCGCTGGTGTTTTTGGCGGCTTTGCTGCCCCTGGGGTTATTGCTGACGGCGGCCTGGCAAGACCAATTGGGTGCTAATCCCATCGAAAAAATCACCCACAATACCGGTTATTGGACCTTGACGTTTTTGTTGATCAGTCTGGGTGTCACGCCGCTACGGCAGCTAAGCGGCGCAAACTGGTTGGTCCGGCTCAGGCGGATGCTGGGCTTGTTTGCATTTTTTTATGCTTGCCTGCATTTTTCGACGTATTTGGTTTTGGACCAGTTTTTCGATTGGTCGGCTATTGCTAAAGACATCCTGAAACGTCCTTACATTACTGTTGGTTTTGCGGCGTTTTTGCTGCTGATTCCGCTGGCGGTAACCTCTACCAACGCCATGCAGCGCCGGCTCGGCGGCAAAAACTGGAAACGCTTGCACGGTTTGGTTTACCCGATTGCCGTTGCCGGCGTGGTGCATTTTGCCTGGCTGGTCAAAAAAGATCTGAGCCGGCCCTTGCTGTTCGGCGGCATACTGGTTTTGTTACTGGTTTTACGCTGGTTTTATAAAATTAAATCGGCCCGTTTACGTCGATCTTATTCGTCGATTTAGGCTAGGCTTACACGTTTTACGATTTGCAAAGGGATGCTCAGTTGCAAACCATCAGACCGAATGTCATCGATTTTGAAGCCTCCGGGTTTGGCTTCGATAGTTATCCTATCGAAGTGGGCGTGGTATTGGGAAACGGGCAAAAATATTGCGCGCTGATCAAGCCGGCCAGCGATTGGACTCACTGGGATGCGCAGGCTGAGTGCGTGCATGGGCTCAGTCGAGAGATCTTAGTCAATTGTGGAAAACCCGTCGCCCTGGTGGCCAGCGAATTGAATGATTTTTTAGCCGGTAAAACGGTGTATAGCGATGGCTGGGTGGTTGATAAGCCGTGGTTATCTCGCTTGTTTTTTCGCTGCGGCGTACAGCCGGGTTTTTATCTCAGCGCGTTGGAAATGATATTAAAAGAAGCGCAGATGGATATCTGGAGCCAAACCAAACGGCAAGTGATTCAGGATATGGCCTTGTTGCGGCATCGGGCCAGCACCGATGCCTTAATCATTCAGGAAACCTATGCCCGTACCCGGCAATTGATCAGCGGTGGTTTAGCAGGCTGGTGAAAAACTCGAAAAGCCAAGTAAGCTAAGGCATAGATGAGGGGCCAACTGTTAAAATAGGCTACCTAAATTTGGAGCCTTTCAATGCGCGGACACGATGCCATTCAAAACAGCTGGTTCAGCTATGTTAGCCTGGAAGACCGTATTCCCAAACAGCATCCGTTGCGTCGTTTACGGCTACTGGTTGATGGCGTATTGGCCTCTATGGATGCCGTCTTTGCCGAGCGTTACTCGCACACAGGCCGTCCCTCGATTGCCCCTGAAAAACTGCTGCGCGCCTTGCTGTTACAAGTCCTGTATACGGTCCGTAGCGAGCGTCAGTTGATGGAACAACTGGACTACAACCTGTTGTTTCGCTGGTTTGTCGGTCTGGGCATCGACGACGCCGTGTGGGAACGCACAGTGTTCAGTGCCAACCGCGAACGTCTGTTGTCTGAAGCCCTGAGTCGCGAATTTTTTGAGCGGGTACTGGCCATAGCCGAATGGCAAAATCTGGTGTCCGACGAACACTTCAGCGTCGACGGTAGCCTCATTGAAGCCTGGGCCTCGCACAAAAGCTTCGTCAAAAAAGATGGTAGTGGTCCCGATAAACCCGCCGGCCGCAATCCCGAGATCGACTTCAGTGGCGAAAAGCGCAGCAACGCCACCCATCAAAGTACAACCGATCCCGAAGCCCGGCTTTACAAGAAAGGCGAATACACCGAGGCCAAACTGCGTTACATCACCCATGCCTTGTCCGAGAATCGCAACGGCCTGATTGTCGATGTCGAAACCACACAAGCCACCGGCACCGCCGAAATCGAAGCCGCGCAAAAAATGATCAAACGCCGCGTGCCCCAAGGTGGCAGCGTCGGTGCCGACAAAGGCTATGACCAACCGGCGTTCGTCAACGGACTCGAGTCCCGTGATATCAAAGCCCATGTGGCCCGCAAAAAGATTGGCAGTGCCGTCGACGGCCGCACCGCGCGCGGCAAAGGTTACGCCCAAAGTCTCAAGCGCCGCAAAATCGTCGAAGAAGCCTTTGGCTGGGTCAAAACGGTCGGCGGCCTGCGCAAAACCCGTCACATCGGCTTAGCCAAAGTCGCGGGTCAGGCCTTGTTTTGCTTTGCCGCCTACAACCTGACGCGCATGCTCAACCTATTGGTGTTCACGCCGAAACCGGCGTGGAGTGCACCCGCCTAGGGTGAAGTTCGCCTGAAAACCGTCCACAGACGGCTTCAGGCGAATAAAAAGCCCTTGAAACCGGGGCAAAACGCTTGAAACTCGATGTCATGACCGATTTCAACTCGAAAAAATCACGAACATCGTGGGTAAGGGGAAATATCGGCGGGTTTTTCACCAGCCTGTTAGCGCCGGCTTGATCTTGGATTGATTGTTAAAATTAGCTTCTTGGCGCTAACGAATCTGCCTAAAGTTGATAACTGGCCTTGGCCTTGATAGCCTATGCCGCCGGTCGAAGCTTAGCGGCGTATGCGGCGGAAAAGAATTAGAGCCAGGGTTGGCGCCAACCCGATAATTATAATAAACGAGAAAATCGAGAGCTCGCATCATGAAACTGGAAACCCAATTTAGCAATCAACAACTCAAACGTATCAACGTCCAGGGGATTTTGTACATGTGTTCCTGCCCGTCGCAAGTGGGCGGACAGATTGATAGCTTACGTAAACTGTTTGATTACCAAGCCCATTGTTCAGAGCGCAGCGGTAGCGAGGTGCAAACCCGGGTGCATCAACGGATTGCCGATGCCACGCAACAAGCCCATTTGATCATGGAAGAATGCCTGAAAGATGTGCTGGAGCTGGAAGGCTGGGATCCGGAAACCCTGGAAATGCCGGCCGGCCTGCGGACTTTGCTGGAACAAGAGATAGACGGCGAATAAGCCAGAGCCGACAGTTCCTTTGCCGGGAGTGTGAGCGGATGAATCTCTAGGCTAGGGATTGTTTATCCGAACGGCGGGCGCGAGGCACTATTCCTCATTGCCCGTATTTCTTTTCCAATTCCCGAGACAGGGCGTCGGCTTCTTCATCGGACATATTTTCCAATTCCTGCAGGCTTTTGCCGGTTACTTGTTTTACCGCCGCCGCGCCTTGGCCTTGGCTAAGCGCACTGCGAGCTTCCTGAGCCAAGCGATTGGCCTCGTCTGTGGTTTGTTTGATCTTGGCGTCGTACAAACGATTCACTTCCGCATCCGATTTACCCTTGGCTGCCGCCCCCAGGTTTTTGCGTTTGCTGTCCATCATTTCCTGGTTGCCTTTGGCATTCGCGGCGTCGATCATTTTTTGCGCCTCCCGCTGCTTGACTTGTTCGGCGCGCTGTGTGGCTTCCCGCTTTGCTTGTTCTTGCGCTTCCAGTTCCGGGTCCCAATCGGCCAAGACATGGGTGTTACATAAAGTCAGTAACATGAGCATGATAAAGCGGTTCATAGGGGCTCCTGGTGTTGTTTCAGCTTAATTATTTTGGGTTGGTCCAGTCTCAAAGGCTTTGCGGACGTTTATTCACTGTAGCCGCCCCTCCTCAGACCTGTCAACCAAGTGCTGAGAGGTTTTTCGCCGCCATTCTTAACTCAACCTCAATGTCGTATTTCCGCCAATTTCGCGTGGTTTTGTGGGCTTTGTTGCTTAGCAGACAGGAGTAGAGCAAGGTTAAATGCTAATTGTCCCACGATCTTAAAGATTTTAGCGCTACCCGCTGATCGGCATGGATGTTGCTAATGGATGGCGGGGCAACGCCGGTCTTAAACGAGCAGGATGTTGTCGTCCAAATAATAACAATCAAAGGTTTTCAACCGTTTGCGCAAATGGTGGACGGCACAGCTGCTTGGGGCGGTTTTGAAAACTTGCTGTTGAAGGTCTGGATAACAACAAGCAACGCCTCAGCTCGCGTGCCGTCGTCAAGCCAGTCACTTCGATTAGCCATAACGACGACTGGAGTATCCATGATCGAAACCTTTTACGATGTGATGCGCAGGCAAGGCATCACCCGCCGCAGTTTTCTGAAATTCTGCAGTTTAACCGCTGCCTCGCTGGGCTTGTCGCCGGCTTTCGCGCCGAAAATTGCCCATGCGATGGAAACCAAGCCGCGGATTCCGGTGTTGTGGTTGCACGGCCTGGAATGCACCTGCTGTTCGGAATCCTTCATCCGCTCCGGTCACCCGTTGGCCAAAGACGTGATTTTATCCATGCTATCGCTGGATTACGACGACACCATTATGGCTGCCGCCGGCCATAACGCCGAAGCCATCGTCACAGAGATCGTCGAAAAATACAAAGGCAATTACATCCTGGCCGTGGAGGGCAATCCGCCGCTGGCCGAGGACGGCATGTATTGCATTATTGGCGGCAAGCCCTTCGTTGATCAGCTGAAATACGCCGCAGAAAGTTGCAAGGCCATCATTTCCTGGGGTTCGTGCGCTTCCTGGGGTTGCGTACAAGCCGCCAAACCCAATCCCACTCGCGCCACGCCGGTACACAAAGTACCCGGTTTGGCTGACAAGCCCATCATCAAAGTCCCGGGTTGCCCACCGATTGCGGAAGTGATGACGGCGGTGGTGGCCTACTTATTAACGTTCGACAAATTGCCGACCCTGGATAAACAAGGCCGGCCGCAAATGTTCTACAGCCAGCGCATCCACGACAAATGCTATAGACGGCCGCATTTCGACGCCGGCCAGTTCGTCGAACAATGGGACGACGAAGCCGCCCGCCAAGGTCATTGCCTGTACAAAATGGGTTGCAAAGGACCGACCACGTATAACGCCTGCTCCACAGTGAAATGGAACGAGGGCACCTCCTTTCCGATTCAATCCGGCCACGGCTGTATCGGCTGTTCCGAGGATGGCTTTTGGGATAAAGGTAGCTTTTACGACCGCCTCACCGGCATCAATCAATTTGGTATCGAAGCTAACGCCGATGTGGTCGGTGGCACCGCCGCCGCGATTGTCGGGGCCGGTGTTGCCGCGCATGCCGGTTTGACCGCTTTAAACAACGCCAAACAAGCCGGGGATAAACAACCAGGAGCGCAGCAATAATGACAGTCCGAAACACCCCCAACGGTTTTAACTTAAACGATGCCGGCCGCCGCGTCGTGGTCGATCCGGTGACCCGCATCGAAGGCCACATGCGCTGCGAAGTCAATATCGACGACGACAACATCATCCGTAACGCCATCTCCAGCGGCACCATGTGGCGCGGGCTGGAAGTGATTTTAAAAGGCCGCGATCCGCGCGACGCCTGGGCCTTCGTGCAACGTATTTGCGGCGTTTGTACCGGTACCCACGCCTTGACTTCAGTGCGCGCGGTCGAAGATGCCTTGAAAATCAAGATCCCGGAAAATGCCAATTCGATCCGCAACATCATGCAGCTCAGTCTGCAAGCGCACGATCACTTGGTGCATTTCTATCATCTGCATGCTTTGGATTGGGTGAATCCGGTCAATGCCTTGAAGGCCGATCCGGTAGCGACTTCGGCTTTGCAGCAACAGATTTCGCCGAGCAATCCCAAATCTTCGCCCGGCTATTTCCGCGATACCCAAAACCGTCTGAAAAAGTTTGTCGAATCCGGTCAGCTTGGCCCGTTCAAGAACGGCTACTGGACCAACCCGGCCTATTTGCTGCCGCCCGAAGCTGATTTGCTGGCGGTCACCCATTATCTGGAAGCGCTGGACTTTCAAAAAGACATCATGAAAATCCGCACCATCTTCGGCGGCAAAGATCCGCATCCGAATTGGCTGGTCGGCGGCGTGCCGTGTGCGATCAATCTGGACGGCGTCGGCGCGGTCGGTGCGGTGAACATGGAGCGCTTGAACCTGATTTCGTCGATTATAGACCGCACGATTACCTTTATCGACCAAGTCTATATTCCAGATCTACTGGCGATTGCGCAGTTCTACAAAGGCTGGATGTACGGCGGTGGTTTGGCCGGTGCCAGCATGCTCTCTTATGGCGACATCCCGGACCATGCCAACGACTATTCCGCCGCCAACTTGCTGATGCCGCGCGGCGCGATCATCAACGGCGATCTCACGAAAGTCCATGAAGTGGACTTGACCGATCCCGAGCAAATTAAGGAATACGTACCGCACTCCTGGTACAAGTACCCAGACGAAGCACTGGGTTTGCATCCTTGGGACGGCATCACCGAACCGAACTATAAAATCGGCGCCAAAACCAAGGGCGACCGCACCAATATCCAGGAACTGGACGAAAGCGCCAAGTATTCCTGGATCAAAGCCCCACGCTGGCGCGGCCATGCCATGGAAGTGGGTCCGTTGGCGCGCTATGTCATCGGCTATGCGCAAGGCAACAAAGAAATGACTGAGCAGATCAACTTTGTCCTGAAAACTCTGGACGTGCCGGTCAGCGCCTTGTTCTCGACCTTGGGCAGAACCGCTGCGCGTGGTCTGGAAGCGCAATGGGCCGCCGGCAAGATGCGTTATTTCATGGACAAACTAATCACCAATCTGAAAACCGGTGATCTCAGCACGGCTAATGTCGAGCGTTGGGACCCGGAAACCTGGCCGAGCAGCGTCAAAGGCGTCGGTTTCACCGAAGCCCCGCGCGGTGCTTTGGGTCATTGGCTTAAAATAGAAGATACCAAGATCGCCAACTATCAATGCGTGGTGCCGACCACCTGGAACGGTTCTCCGCGCGACGAGCAAGGCAATATCGGTGCGTTCGAGGCTTCGTTGATGAACACTAAAGTCGAGGTGCCGGACGAACCGGTGGAAATTTTGCGCACGCTGCATAGTTTCGACCCTTGTCTGGCTTGCTCAACGCATGTGATGAGGCCGGACGGTACGGAATTGACACGGGTGAAAGTCCGATAACCATAAAAATGTAGGGCGGATAAGCGTAGCGCATCCGCCTTTTTTAAATTCCATGGTGGATGCGTTTGCCTTATCCACCCTACCGGGAGAGCTTATGAACAAAATATTGCCATCCATCGCCTTGTTACTGGTTTTCGGCCAAGCCGAAGCCCACAGCCACCCCGGCATCGATGCCTTGACGCACAGCCTGGAACATATGCTGACCGCTTACTCGGCCTGGCTGCCGCATCTGTTTACAGCAGTTTTATCGATAGCGGCGGCAGCACTGCTGCGTAGCCTTTGGCTTCGCAGCAAAGCATCGGGCCGGAGACCGCAATGAGCGCACCACTCGCTCCGGTTTACGTTTACGAACTGCCGGTTCGACTCTGGCATGCGGTTAATGCTTTGGCGATTAGCGTGCTGGCGGTTAGCGGCTATCTGATTGCATCGCCGTTACCGTCCCCAGTCGGTGAAGCCAGCGAACATTTTCTGATGGGCTATATCCGCTTCGCGCATTTTGCCGCCGGTTATGTATTGGTGATCGGTTTGTTGGGGCGTTTGTACTGGGCCTATGCCGGCAACGAACACGCCCGGCAAATCTTTTTTCCACCTTTGCTGCAAGTGCATTTTTGGGATGGCGTCCTGCAGGAAGTGCTTTGGTACGCCTTTATCGCCAAAGCGCCGCGTCACTACATCGGTCACAACCCGCTGGCGATTTTGGCAATGCATTTTGTGTTGGTATGGGGCTCTCTGTTCATGATCTTCACCGGCTTTGCCTTGTACGGCGAAGGCGAGGGGCAGGGTAGTTGGCAATACACGCTGTTCAGCAGTTGGCTGTTGCCGTTGTTCGGCGACAGTCAAACCGTGCACACCTGGCATCATCTGGTGATGTGGTTCATCGTCTGCTTCGTGCTGATTCATGTTTATGTCGCGGTGCGTGAAGACAAATTGTCCGGGCAGAGCATGCTGTCGACGATTGTTAGCGGCTGGCGCACTTTTAAAGACGACAAACCGGTGGACGATGCCCATTAAATGCGTAGGGTGGGCACGGTTTTGGTGCCCACGCGGAACAGAACAATGGGCACTTAATTGTGCCCACCCTACGCTTGCCTGAGCGAGCCATGGCAAGTAGTCCAGCCAACATCCTGTTGCTCGGCATCGGCAACCTGCTTTGGGCCGACGAAGGCTTTGGCGTGCGTGTCATCGAGCATCTGCAAAAGCACTATCGTTTCCCGGATAACGTGCAAGTGGTGGATGGTGGTACGCAGGGCGTGTATTTGATCGAACATGTGCAAGCGGCGGACGTGTTGGTGGTGTTCGACGCGGTGGATTACGGCTTGCCGCCGGCCACCATGAAGCGCGTTGAAAATGACGAGGTGCCGAATTTCCTGGGCGCGAAGAAAATGAGCCTGCACCAAACCGGCTTTCAGGAAGTATTGGCCCTGGCGCAAATGCTCGGTCAACATCCCCAGCATTTACTGCTGATTGGCGTGCAGCCGGAAGAGTTGGAAGACTACGGCGGCAGCCTGCGGCCCGCCGTCAAAGCGCAAATTCAACCGGCGATTGACATGGCTCTGTCTTATCTGCAAAGGTTCGGTGTCGTTGCTGAATGTGTGGACACGCCGCAAGTATTGGCCGATCCGATCTTGAATATCCAACGCTACGAACAAGAACGGCCGTCGCCCGAACAAGCCTGCCGGTTGGGTGACGAACGTATCGTGTTATCCGCCGCCTTCGAAGTGAAACCGCCTCCCGCTTCCGACCTGCCTAGCCTGCAAGTCGATGTCGATTACCGGGGCAAATACTGATGTGCATCGGTATTCCCATGCAAGTCATTGAACCGCGCGGCGATTCCGCGCTGTGTGAGTATCGCGGCCAAACCACGCTGATCGACATGATGTTGGTGGGCGAACAAGTCGCCGGCACTTGGTTGCTGGTGTTTCTGGATGCTGCCCGGGAAGTCATCTCCGCAGAGCGCGCCGCGCAAATCGCCGATGCCTTAGAAGCCATGCGTTTAGCCATGCAAGGTGAAACCAACTTCGATCATTTATTCGCCGATCTGGTCGACCGCGAACCCGAACTGCCGGAGTTTTTAAGAACATGAGCACGCCCTTGCTGGAGCAACTGCAAACCCGCCATGGCTTGCCGTTGCTGGATGCCGACGCTTACGATTTATTCGTGCATGGGCATGACACGGTCGTGCTGTTCTTTGCCAATGATCCCATGATGTTTCCGGAAAGTCACGATGTGGCAGTGATTTTGCCGGAGTTGTTAAAAGCTTTTGCCGGGCGCTTGCATGGCGCACTGATCGACAAATCCATCGAACGCGAGTTGCAGGCTAGGTTTCGGTTTACCAGTTGGCCGTCCTTGGTGTTTTTGCGCGGCGGCGAGTATTCGGGCGTGATCACCGGGATCAAGGATTGGGCGGAATACGGGCAGGAGTTTGCACGGATTTTAGCTGCGGAGCCGGGGCAGCCGCCGGGGTTTGATCTTGGGAAGGTTTGTGGGGTTGGACACGCGTAATTAGTTTTTTACGGTGTTTGCTGTTGGTGTTCGCAGGCTTTAAATAACTTAGCGGTCTAATTCCCTCTCCCTGCGGGAGAGGGCTAGGGTGAGGGCAATCTCACCGGCTCTTTAACAATTTGGTGTCGCTATCGCGGCAGAAATGAGGTTGGACGTATACTATCGCCGTCGTGCCTGTAATGGTGTGAATGAGTTTTCTGTTTAATGGGGGGCGCTGATATGAATCTCACGCAGCTGGAAGCCGAAATTTTGGCCTTACCGCTTCAAGACCGGGCGGCTTTGGCGCAACGCCTGCTATTGAGCCTCGAGGAAATTTCCGAGTCGGAGTTCGAGCGGTTGTGGGGAGAGGAGTCGGCGCGTCGACTGGCTGACTTTACCTCTGCCCACAACAAAACGATTGAACAAGAAGGCTTGCCTCTGGACGAATGGCGTTCTTTTTAACATTGCTCGTTTTTTTGCAAATAACTCGATGAGCTAAATATGCGTTTTGACTGGGACGAGCATAAGAACCAACTGCTCAAAAATACTCGTGGCGTCTGTTTCGAGGATGTCTTAGTGGCGATTGGTGAAGAAAGATTGCTTGATGTATTGCCGCACCATAATGTTGACAAATATCCGCATCAGAAGATTTTTATCGTTCGTATCAGAGATTACATCTATTACGTGCCCTTCGTGGAAGACAACGAAACGATATTTCTGAAAAATATCATTCCAAGCCGTAAATATCACAAGCAATATTTTAAAGAGGCTCATCATGGCGACTGAACTATCGGTTGAAGAACAAGAGGTTGTCGATTATGTCGAAGGCGGCGCGGCTGTCAGTGTCGAAAACTTGGATGGCGAAAAAAGCCGCTATAGCCAAATCGCTCGCGACCAAATAGGCAAAAAGAAAACGGTCAGCATTCGGTTGTTGGAAAGCGATCTCGAACGGTTGAAGGCGCAGTCGGTTAGTCAGGGTTTGCCGTATCAGGTTTTGATTAGTTCGTTGATACATCAGTATGCGAATGGGAAGATTAAATTTGATGCTTGATGGACTTTCTGGTTCACAACCTCCAGGTTGGGAACGATTGCCTTGGAAGCTCTAGCGTCCGCTGAAAATCTTGGAAACGGAGCGTTAGCGAAGTGAAGATTTTTAGTCCCCGATAGCCGTAGCGCCTTGCAGGTTTTCGCAGCGAAGCGGAGAAAACCTGCAAGGCATCGCGACGCGGCGTTAAGTCATGCGAGAGCCTATGTTTCGACCCCTTGTTGGGTCGGAACGAGGTGACGCGGACGAATCGGGGCGCCGCAGGCATAAGCGGTCGCGTCGTTTTTGCCGATTTTTTCCTGCTGGGAAGCTCGAAAAAATCTTTCGGTAAAAATAGCGACTCCCCGACAATCTTGTTGATTAAACGTGTCGCTGTCGCGACGGGTTATTTTAAAGTCGGGTCTAGGCCCGACAGCCGAGTAACTTTTCTTTGCTTGGCCAAACAAAAGTCACCAAAAGAAAGGCCACCCGGAATTCCGCCGATTTCCTGTGCTTCTCGCTTTTGGCGATGGTTTTCGGAAGGGGCTTCCCAGCCCCTCCGAAAACGAGCGGCATCCCTGCCGCTCCCCTGCGGGCCATTCTCGCCAAAAACTGCGATGCTCGGGGCGGAATAACGGGAACAGCCCGCTCCAGCGGTTATTGTGTGTAGCAAAGGTTTTTGGTGGGCTGGGTTGGAACGACAGTGTAAACCCAGCTTTGGTCTAAATCGCTGGGTTTCATATTATTCTGCTCAGTCTATGGACCAGCGCAACCCAAGCGTAAGACGAAGTCTTTTTTATAGAATTACTTCAAATAACATGTTAAAAAAATGACTATAGAAAAAAGCGAAGTTTTAACAGCACTAACAAAGGGTACGATTGGAATGATTCCAGTTCTTGGGCCAATAGTGGCTGAGATTATCGGAGTCTTAATTCCTAATCAACGAATAGAAAGAATTGAGAAATTGTTGAAGTTACTGGCAGCAAAACTTGAAAATCACAATAATGAAACCCTGGAAAAATTAATCACTACCCCAGAATCAATCGACTTAATTGAAGATGGATTCATACAAGCATCCAGAGCAATTTCAGAAGAAAGAAAGGAATATATAGCGTCATTATTAAAAAATGGATTAACAGACATGACGTTAAAACATTTAGAATATAAAAGACTTCTATCTATTTTAGGAGAAATAAATGATATTGAGGTCATAATTCTGAAGTCGCATTTGTTGCACCCTTCACTACCTGAGGGCGCTGATTACTGGGAAAAACACAAGAAAACTCTTATTCCTCCAATTGCTTACTTAGGGTCTCCTCAAGAAGAATTGGACAAAGAAACAATATATAAAAGCCATAACATCCACTTAAAGAATTTAGGGCTAATTAAACCCCTATTCAGGAAACCTAAAAGAGGAGAACTCCCAGAGTTCGATGACAAAACTGGAATGATTAAAGCCAGTGGTTACGATATTACAAACCTAGGGCAGTTATTACTTCGAAGTATTGATCAAGATTGATAGGGCTAGCAATATAACCTATTATCGACTACCCCAATATTTGCATATCAAATATTTTGCTAGGCTTATTTTTCCGCGTGGGCACGAAAATCATGTGCCCACCCTACATTTTTCGAGATTGGTTTTAAATTTCGGGAAGGTTTTGGTCCCGTTATTCCGCCCCGAGCATCGCAGCTTTTGGCGAGATTAGCCCGATAGGGGAGCGGCAGGGATGCCGCTCGTTTTCGGAGGGCCAGGGATGGCCCTTCCGAAAACCCTCGCCAAAAGCGACAAATTTGCCTGGAGCAAATTTGAACAGCCGATAGGCTGGCCCGGAGGGCGAAAACCATGGATGGTTTTCGTAAAAGCGCAGGATTAAGGCGGAATACCGGGTGGCCTTTCTTTTGGTGACTTTTCTTTGGCCAAGCAAAGAAAAGTCACTCGGCTGTCGGTCCGAGAACCGACATCTAAAAACATCCCCGCGATAGCGACACCAAATAAACACACACCCGTAAATTCAATAGACAACTCGAAACGATGGCCAAAATATGACCTCAATAACTCTCCCTATTTTCGGCCAAGGCAGCCAACCCGCCGAGGAAGACGGCGTCGAACTCGACTATCTGGCAATGCCGGAAGAAATGGCCACCTACCGGATGCCGACGATTTCGGTGGATTTGAACGCGGCGGATCTAGAGCAGGCCAAAACCGTGTTACAGCAGCTCGAACAGAATTTGGCAAAGTATCCAGCAACCAGCCAAACCATAGATTTGATAAGCCTGGACCAAACCAATCGCCAGTTCGTCGACGAACTGCTCGGCGAAGGCGAAGTCAGCATGCTGTGTAAAGGCGCGCAAACCCTTAGGATTCAAGAATCGGTGTTGGCCGGCGTCTGGCGTTCGCAGCGGCTGGATGGGCAAAAACAGATCGTTACTGACACCTTGGAGGTCGGCATCATCCCGCAAGACATCTTGCAAACCGCATTCGCCGACGCCGCCAAACATATCGATACCGACATGAGCGCGTTGCCTGAGGGCGTGATGAACGCACCGCCGTTGTTGGCGGAGTTGAATGCCAAGATCGCCGAGTATCAACCCGGCACCGAAGCGCATATCATCAACCTGAGTTTGCTGCCGCAAACCGAGCAGGATTTGGCTTTTCTGGAGCAACGTTTGGGCAAGGGCGCGGTGACCATTTTGTCGCGCGGTTACGGCAATTGCCGGATCGACGCTACCGCCACCCGCAATGTTTGGTGGGTGCGTTATTTTAATTCGCAGGACACGCTGATCCTCAATACCCTGGAAGTCAGCGATGTGCCGAATGTGGCCTGTGCGTCGGCGGAAGACATTGCCGACAGCTACCAGCGGTTGCAGGAAATTTTGCAGGTGTATTTGTGAGCGAAGGCTTCTTCGCCGGGGCTTACGGCGGCGATGCCTCGCGCTTGCCGGCTGAGGCCAAGCTGGAGTGTAAGATTTGCTGGCATGTCTATGATCCGGCCGACGGAGACGCCGTCTGGCAAGTGCCGCCCGGTACCGCCTTTTCCGATTTACCTGAGCATTGGAGTTGCCCGCAATGCGGCGCGTCCAAACAAGGCTTTTTGGTGCTGGACGACTAAGTATGCACTGGCGGGACGGTGAGCAGATTCGGCAAACGCTGGAAGCTGTGTTTAACGACATCCTGGCCCAACGGATGCGCGACATGCCGGTGCTGAATTCGGCATTAGCGGTGCGCGCTCTAGGGTTTAACCGCTACAACGCCGATTGGGTGGGCATATTGATTACACCTTGGTTTATGAATCTGTTACTGCTGCCAAGCGCGGATAGCCAATGGCCGACGCAAGCGCCAGGAAGCAAGTTTGACCAGGCTTTTCCGTACGGCAGTTTCGAGTTTGTCGTCGCTGACGAAGGGCAATTGGGGCGCTACGCGCAATGTTCGCTATTTTCGCCGATGTTTCAATTTGCCGATCAGGCGGCGGCTGTGGCTGCGGCGGAAAGTGCTTTTCAAGCTTTGCTAGCCGCTCCCGCGCCACGAGCGATCAGCCGCCGCGATTTGTTACGCGGCAATCTGGTAAGACCGTAAGTGACGCCGGCGGGCGAGATTACTATCGAGCTGACACATCGCGCCGGCAAGGTCGAAGCGGTGAAGATAGGCTCGACCCGGCCCGAAGCGGCGCGGGTGTTGGTCGGCAAAACACCGGAGCAGGTGCTGACCACCGTGCCGCTGCTGTTTTCCTTGTGCGGCACTGCCCAAGCTTTTGCCGCCTTATTGGCTTGCCGCGCCGCGCTGGGATTGGCTGCCGAGCCGGAGGCCGATGCCGCTCGGCAGTGTTTGCTGCAACTGGAAACCGTGCGTGAACATGCCTGGCGCATAGTATTGGATTGGCCGGTTTTGTTGGGCCGGACAGCGAATAAAGCCGCCGTTGCCGGTTTGTTGAAGTTGGATAGGCAGTTTAAATCGTGCCTGTTTAGCGACGGCGAGGGCTTCAGGCTGAACAGCCATTTGCAGATCGACGGAGCGTTTTTGCAGACTTTGCTTGATGAATTGACCAGCTTAATCGATCAAGCGATTTTTGCGGGCGGCCGCAACGGGTTTCTGGCGATTTCGGACGAAGCGCATTTGCGCGACTGGTTGGATGAAAATACAGGATTGGCAGCGCAACTATTGAATGCCGTATGTCAACGCGATTGGCCGGCGCTGGGGAACAACCCTGTGGCGGGTTTGCCGGCATTGGATCCAGCCGAGTTGAACAGATATATGCAAAACGGCTATTACTCGGCATTCTGCCGCTTGCCGCAGTGGCAGGGCTGTTGTTTTGAGTCGACGCCGTTGAGTCGTCAGCAAACCTCGCCCTTACTTGCGGATTTGTGTAGCCGTTACGGCAATGGTTTGTTGCCGCGATTTGTGGCGGTGTTACTGGAAGTGGCTGCAATACCGCAGGGACTGGCGCCTTCGTTTGAGTCGCTGCAAGTGTATGGCGCTGATGGTGTCGGCTTGGCGCAAGTGCCGGCGGCGCGCGGCTTGCTGATTCATCGTCTGGCCTTACGTCAAGGCCGGGTGTACGATTACCGCATTGTCGCGCCGACCGAATGGAATTTTCATCCCTGCGGCGTGCTTAGCCAAGGTTTAAAGGCTTTGCAGGCGACCGATGCCGATGACTTGCGGCGACAGGCGGAGTGGTTAATTCAGGCGGTGGACCCTTGCGTGGCCTATCGGGTGACATTGCAAAAACAGTAGGGTTCGCACCGCGTACCATCGAAAGCTTGAAAGGTACGCGGTGCGTACCCTACGGCTGATATTTACCGAGCAATCATCATGCACGAAATGTCGCTCTGCGAGAGCGTGTTACAGATTATCGAACAGCAGGCCAAGGCCCAGCAATTTGCCAAGGTCAAAACCGTGTGGTTGGAGATTGGCGCCTTGTCGGGAGTGGAGCCGGAGGCGATGCAGTTTAGTTTTGAAGTGGTGATGCAAGGCTCCCTGGCCGACCAGGCCCGCTTGGAAATTATCGACGTGCCGGGTGTGGCGTGGTGCATGCCCTGCGGTTGTGAGGTGTTGGTGAGACAGTTATACGACGAATGCCCGCACTGCGGCAGTCATCAATTACAGATCGTCGATGGCGATCAAATGCGAATTAAAGAACTGGAGGTAGAGTAATGTGCGGCGTATGCGGCTGCGGCGAGGGCCATACCCACTCGCACGACGAATCACATGAGCACGAACATGCTCATGATCACCACCACAGTCATGAGCATGGTCATCACCATCATCATGAACATACTGTAGAACACTCGCATGCGCCGGGTCTGACTCAGGCGCGGATGGTGCAGATTGAGCAGGATATTCTGGCCAAGAACAATCGTTATGCCGACGAAAACCGCCGCTATTTCAGCGAACGCGGCATGCTGGCTTTGAACTTGGTGTCCAGTCCCGGCTCGGGCAAGACCACGCTGTTGACTGAAACGATTCTGCGTTTGAAAGACGAGTTGAGCATCGCGGTGATCGAAGGCGACCAACAAACCGCCCGCGACGCCGACCGCATCCGCGCTACTGGCGTGCCGGCGCTGCAAATCAATACCGGCAAGGGCTGTCATCTGGACGCGCACCGGGTCGGGCATGGTCTGGAAAGTCTGAATTTGCCCGAGCACAGCCTGTTGTTTATCGAAAACGTCGGCAATTTGGTGTGTCCATCGGCTTTTGACTTGGGTGAAGCGCATAAAGTGGTGATCCTGTCGGTCACCGAAGGCGAAGACAAGCCGATCAAATATCCGGATATGTTCTATGCCGCCGATTTGATGATCCTCAACAAAACCGATTTGCTGCCGTATCTGGATTTCGACGGCGCGCAATGCATTCAGTATGCGAAGCAGGTTAATCCGCGCATCAAGGTCTTGTCGCTATCGGCCAAAACCGGCGAAGGCATGGAAAATTGGCTGACCTGGCTACGGGCTGAGATGGCTTTGCAGCGGATTGAGTATGCTTAAATCACTATGCGGTAAGATTTTTTCTGACCGTTTACCTTCATTTTCGAGGAAAGGATATGCCGACTAGTCAAGAAATTTACCAACAAATCAGCCACTTAATGCCACTGGAGAAATTGCGTTTAGCAGAGATGTTGCTTGCCGATCTGGATGCGCCGAATCCGGAAATCGATGCTGTCTGGCGCGACGAGGCGCAAAAACGTTGGCAAGGCTATAAAGATGGCAAGCTAAAAACAGTCAGTTATGAAGCGGTTATGCAGAAATATAAATGAAGGTTGAATTTCTCGAAGCCGCGCAAGCCGAGCTCGATCAGGCCTTTGAATGGTATGAAATTCAGCAAAAGAATCTAGGTCTGCAGTTTTTAAACGAGTTCGATGCCGCGATTAGGCGAATTACCGCGTAACCAAAATCCTACACTTGTTGATTGGCAATGAGATAAGACGCTGCCTGATAAAACGTTTTCCGTATGGTGTTTTGTACGGTCTTGATGAAGGCAAAGTTATCGTAATTGCCGTAGCGCATTTGCATCGAAAACCTGATTATTGGATGGAAAGAATTGGGTAATAAGGTCTCAACCAGAAGCCCTCATGTAAAAAGTGATATTAAAGCAAGCGCCGAATTAATCTACAACATCAACAATCAGCTTATGTGCCTAGCTCTCCCTGCCCAAATTACCGATATCGATTTTGCGACGCAGATGGCAACCGCCAGCGTGGACGGCGTCAAGGTCGAAGTATCGTTGGCTTTGGTGGATGATGTGAAAGTCGGTGATTACGTGCTGGTGCATGTGGGTTACGCGCTGAACAAGATCGACGAGGACGAGGCCCTGAAAACCTTGGCCTTGTTTGCGGAAGCCGGTCTAACCGCCTCATGAAATACATCGACGAATTCCGTCAGCATGATGTAGCAAAGCAATTGGCGCAGGTCATTGCCGAAACCGTTAATCCAGACCGCCATTACCGGTTAATGGAGTTCTGCGGCGGCCATACCCACGCGATTTTCCGTTACGGCGTGCAGGATTTAATGCCGAGCAATGTCGAGTTCATTCACGGCCCCGGTTGCCCGGTGTGTGTGTTGCCGACCGGGCGCATCGACAATGCGATTCAACTGGTAGAACAACACGATGTGATCCTTTGCACCTATGCCGATCTGATGCGAGTACCCGCTTCGCAGCGGAACAGCTTGTTAAAAGCCAAAGCTGCCGGCGGCGATATTCGCATGATCTATTCGACCCAGGATGCCTTGAAAATCGCCCGCGATAATCCAGACAAACAGGTAGTGTTCTTCGCCATCGGTTTCGAAACCACCACGCCGCCGACGGCGGTGGCTATCAAACAAGCTCAAGCCGAAGGCTTGGGCAATTTCAGCGTGTTCTGCAACCACGTACTAACCCCAGCGGCGATGCAAGCCATTCTGAATGCGCCGGAGCCGGTACAAATCGACGCCTTTCTCGGCCCGTCGCACGTCAGCAGCGTGATCGGCAGCAAACCCTATGAAGCCTTTGCTCAGGATTACGCCAAGCCCATCGTCATCGCCGGTTTCGAGCCGCTGGACGTGATGCAATCGGCCTTGATGTTGATCCGCCAACTCAATGCCGGTCAGCATACAGTGGAAAACGAATACAGCCGCGCGGTGACGCGCGAAGGCAATCTCAAAGCCCAAGCCTTGATGGCCGAGATATTCGAGTTACGGCCGCACTTTGAATGGCGCGGTTTGGGTTTGATCCCCAATAGCGCATTGAAGTTAAAAGCCGAATACGCCGAGTTCGATGCCGAACAGCGCTTCCGTATGCCGGCGATCCAAGCCAGCGATGTCAAAGGTTGCGAGTGTCCGGCCATCTTACGTGGCGCGAAAAAGCCGCAGGATTGCAAACTGCTGGGTACCGTCTGCACCCCGGAAAACCCGATGGGCTCGTGCATGGTATCGTCGGAAGGGGCTTGCGCGGCCTACTGGAGTTATGGGCGGCTGCGGCGAAGCTAGAAAAAGCGGACGTCTTTTAACGCCCGCTTGGGTGGCCCGTGATTAGCGGACGAGGTGATGCGGCTTATTTATAGATTTCTGCTGCCGCCGCTTTCAGTTTCGCTTCGTCGCCTTGCATCGGTTTCATCATGGGGTTTGTCGACGCTTTGGCGCCGGCGACCAACTCGTCGGCGGTTTTGAATTTAGCTTTCAAGGCATCCACGGCCGGCGCGACCGAACCGTTATGGCAGCCCTTGCAAGTAGCCGCCGCATCGGCGCTGGCCAGTGAAGGCGTGATGGCAACAGCTGTCAGTGTCAATAAAGCGAGTAGATTTGTTTTCATGAACGTTACCTCGTGTTAATTATTATTTTTAGATTATGGCCCGGACAAGCGCCGAAACCGACGGTGCTGATGATTTTAGGCATCGGCATGGGTTTTCTACCATAGCCGGAAATTCCAGGCAATCGCTTAAGGGTTTTGGAGTGGGGATAAGCAGTGTCGCGGCGTATGGCGAGTGTGGTCATGCCACAAAGTTAATGCCTTGTCTGATCGTGATGACACTTGGCAAATTTGCCGAATACGTCGCCTAAACAGCGAGATCGATAAACGGATTGACGATGCGCAATTGATTGTCGAGGACTTGGCCGTGCTGCAGGTCTTCCGAATACAAGTGCTCGCATTCGGCCACCAACGCCGCAGCGACGATTAGGCTGTCGTACCAGGAAAAACCGTAACATTCGGCGACGTCCAGACCGCGTTCGTGAATAGCGACGCTAAGCGGGTGGATTTGGCAGACCGATTTGACGATTTGCAGGGCTTCCCTGACTTCGGGATAAGACATTTTGAACTTGCGGGTGGCTACCGAGGTAAATTCGTTCAACACTTGCACGCTGATCGCGCCGCCGTCAACAAGCAAGGTTTCGACTTGGTTCGCCTTGGCATCGTCGGCGGACAGCAAATACAACAGCACGTTGCTGTCGAAAAATGCTTTAGCGGTCTTCATTCGCTTCCAAGCGATCGAACTTGAAATCCGCCGGCATGCGGCCACGGAATTTGCGTAACCTGCCCAGCAGTTCCAGATTACTGGCTTTTTTGTCGATTTCGAATAGCCGTGCGCCGGCAATCTGAATCTCGACGTCGTCGCCTTCCTTGAGTTGTAATGCTTCGACCACGGCGGCCGGCAAACGAACCGCTAAACTATTACCCCATTTGGCGACTTGCATGATAGAGCCCTCAATGAAAATATACGGCTTTAAATTGTATATCATCTAGCATAGGCGGACCATTTTTGATGTGCTCCAAATAAGCTTGAATGACGGTTGAGGATTAGTATCTAAATGGATACAATTGGCCCATGAATTATTTTGTGCAGCAAACGGAATCGTTTGCAAAATGGCTGGCGTCTTTAAAAGACCTGCGTGCCAAAACTGCAATCTACCGCCGTATTGACCGGGCGCAGGCCGGCAATCTTGGCGACACCAAAGCGGTGGGCGAGGGTGTTTCCGAGATGCGCATCGATCTTGGCGCGGGTTACCGCGTTTATTACACGATACGTGGCGGCATGATGATTATTCTGTTGGCCGGTGGTGATAAATCCACCCAACATTCCGATATTCAACGTGCGATTAAACTGGCTAAAGAGGTTTGAAACATGAGTGAACAACTACTGCCCTTCGACATGAGCACGCTATTGGATAGCGACGAAGCGGTCAGCGAATACCTTAACCAAGTGCTGGAAGACGGCGATAGCGACGAATTGATCAGAGCCTTGGGCTACATCGCCAAAGCCAAGGGCATGGCCATGATAGCCAAGAAATCCGGCCTGGGCCGCGAAAGTTTGTACAAAGCGTTGGCCCCCGGTGCAAAACCGCGCTTCGACACGGTGTTGAAGGTTATTCGGGCATTGGGTGTTAAGTTACACGCAGAGCCGGTTTGATGCTGTCCATCCGCGACCTTCGGAGGCAAAGGCTTGATGCAAGGATTAGCCAAATAGTACGACGTGCCGAACAACGTGATGCGCATCGTTCGCGATTGATGCGCTTCGCTTTCGCTCAGCACATCCAACGGCCCAGCGAGTTTTGGTATGAGTTTGAATAATTCGAAAGAAACGGAATTACAACGAAATGCCCGTTGGTTATTGCGCCATACAGTCTTAATTGTTGCCTTTACTACGTTTAGCGGACTGCTCTCGGTGCCTCACTTGCTTTGGAGCATGCGACCCTCTTCCAAGCGTTACAAAAATGGTTGTATTTAAGGGGAACGATGGAGCGGTATATTTCGATATTCCCGCCCGTAAAAAATATAGGCGTGCCGAGCTTGTAGGTATCTATATCTATAAGATAGATTTAGGGCATCCAATTCCTTACTGGAGTATGTCGCAGAAAAGTTACACAGATCGAGGCAAGCTGGCGAGTGAGGAGCAAGATCTAGCGTGGCCATTGCGTTACGGGCAAATGGGGCCGTTAACAGAAGTCAACTCTGAGCCTAAAGAGTTTGAGAATGGCAGGTACCGGGCAGAAGGAACGGTACGGCTATATGACGAGAAAGGGAAAGAATTTTTCGATTTTTCTGATCTCTTTCTTTATGAAAATGGCGCTGTGTATGATTACCCTACTGAATAAACGATCTAGTGCTTAATTTCATAAATAAGCGATATAAAAGTTAATCATAACATTATGATTATAAAAGGATTTAAATTGCCACCAATTAGTGCAATTAAGCGCTAGAACTCCTAGTTCCGACTAGCGAACCATAATTTGCCCCTTGTCCCCAACCAATCCATCCGTCAGCTCTTCAATAACTCAAACCCATGTCCTACTCCCATACACTCAATCTAAAATCCGGCCAAGTCGATCTCACCCACGGCGGTGGCGGCCGGGCGATGGCGCAATTGATTGCCGAACTGTTCGTCAAGCATTTCGATAACGATTTGCTGCGCCGGCAAAACGATCAGGCCTTGTTCGATGTGCCCGCCGGGCGGTTGGCGATTAGCACCGACGGCCATGTGATTTCGCCGCTGTTTTTTCCGGGCGGCGACATCGGCTCGCTGGCGGTGCACGGCACGGTCAACGACGTGGCGATGTCCGGCGCCAAACCGCTTTATCTAAGCGCCGGGTTCATATTGGAAGAGGGCTTGCCGCTGGCGGACTTGGAACGCATCGTCATCAGCATGGCCGCTGCCGCCAAGGCCGCCGGCACGCCGATTGTCACCGGCGACACCAAGGTGGTGGAGCGCGGCAAGGGCGATGGGGTGTTCATTACCACCACCGGCGTCGGCATCGTGCCGGACGGGGTGAATATTTCCAGCGACCGCGCCGAGGCCGGTTGCGCGATTTTGCTTAGCGGCAGCATCGGCGACCACGGCGTGGCGATCATGGCCAGCCGGGAGAATCTGCAATTTGAAACCAGCATCATCTCCGATTCGGCGGCCTTGCACGGTTTGGTCGCCGACATGGTGGCCGCAGCGCCGGCGGCGATTCGCTGTCTGCGCGACCCGACCCGCGGCGGCTTGGCGACGGCCTTGAACGAGCTGGCCGGACAGTCCGGCGTCGGCATGGTCATCGACGAAGCGGCGATTCCGGTTAAGGCCGAGGTCAAGGCCGCTTGCGAAATCCTCGGTCTCGATCCTTTGTATGTTGCCAACGAAGGCAAGCTGGTGTGCATCTGCGACGCCGCTGCCGCCGAGACTTTGCTGGCGGCGATGCGCAACCACCCCTTGGGCCGCGACGCGGCCATCATCGGCCAAGTCATCGCCGATCCGCACCATTTTGTGCAAATGACCACCGCTTTCGGCGGCCGGCGTATCGTCGATTGGCCGGTTGGCGAACAACTGCCGCGCATCTGCTGATGCCCGGCAAGGCCATCCGTGCGCGCGGCGTGGTGCAGGGCGTCGGCTTTCGGCCGGCGATTTGGCATCTGGCGCGCGAGTTTGGTTTG
Source organism: Methylomonas sp. TEB (assembly GCF_047777895.1). Taxonomy (GTDB): domain Bacteria; phylum Pseudomonadota; class Gammaproteobacteria; order Methylococcales; family Methylomonadaceae; genus Methylomonas. Next base: position 4,351,674 of record NZ_CP180476.1, on the reverse strand, counting down.
GCGGGATCGGTGTGGAACGACGCCGAAGGCGTGATGATTCATGTCTATGGCAATGCGGCCGACCTTGAACGCTTCGCCGCAGCCATTCCCCAACAGCTACCGCCGCTGGCGCGTTTGGATGCCTTGGAAATCAATGATTTAGCAGGGGAGGCGGCGGACAGCGAATTTCGTATCGTCGCCAGCCAATCCGGCCGCGTCGAAACAGCAATCGCCGCCGACGCCGCCACCTGCCCGGATTGTTTGGCGGACATAGCCGATCCCTGCAACCGCCGCTACCGCTACCCGTTCACCAATTGCACGCACTGCGGGCCGCGCCTGTCCATCGTCCACAGCGTGCCTTACGACCGCTGTCATACCAGCATGGCGGCATTTGCCATGTGTCCGGAATGCCAAAACGAATACGACGACCCGGCTGATCGGCGCTTTCACGCCCAGGCCAATTGCTGCCCGGTTTGCGGGCCGCAGCTCTGGTTGGAGGCAGCTATCGGTCCCTCGTTCGGCGTGGGAATGCAGCCGGAACTGGCGCGCGGTTCGGGACGCCGGAGCGTCGAAGACGGGGTTTCCACGCGGCGCGTGGGAACCATGAACGCAGGCGTGATGAACGATGTCATCCACCAAACCGCGGACCTGATTCGTCAAGGCCATATCGTCGCCATCAAAGGTTTGGGCGGCTTTCATTTGGCTTGCGATGCAAGCAATGCCAATGCGGTGGACGAACTGCGCCGCCGCAAGCGCCGTTACGCCAAACCGTTTGCGCTGATGGCACGGGATGCAGCGATGGTAAGCCGTTATGCGCTTATCAATTCTCTGGAACTGTCAGCCTTGGAGGACCGCGCCGCGCCTATCGTGCTGTTACCAGCGCAAGGCGAATATCTAGCGAGCGGCGTTGCGCCGGGCGACGACAAGCTGGGGTTCATGCTGCCGTACACGCCCTTGCATAGCTTGCTGATGCAAGAGTTGGAGGCGCCCATCGTGTTGACTTCGGGCAATATTTCCGACGAGCCGCAATGTACAGATAACGCCGAGGCGCGGGAAAAATTAGCGGGCATCGCGGATTATTGGCTGCTGCACGACCGTGACATCGTTAATCGCCTGGACGATTCGGTAGTGCGTTTGATGGATGGCAACATGCGCATGCTGCGCCGGGGACGTGGCTATAGTCCGGAGGTTTTGGTATTGGCTCCGGGGTTTGCGGAATCCGGCAATATTCTGGCACTGGGTGCCGAGTTGAAAAACAGTGTTTGTTTGCTGAAAAACGGCCAAGCGCTGGTCAGCCAGCACATCGGCGATCTAGAAAACGCCGCCGTGCAACAGAATTACCGGCAAACCATTGATTTGTACAAAAAGCTTAACGACCTTCGGCCGGTAAAGATTGCTGTCGATAAGCACGCCGGCTATCTATCGACTCAATACGGCCAGGCCTTGGCTGCCACTGAATCTATCGAATTAGTCCGCGTCCAGCATCACCATGCCCATCTGGCGGCTTGTCTGGCCGAACATGGCGTTGATCTGGACGCGCCGCCGGTATTGGCGGCGATCTTCGACGGTTTGGGCATGGGCGAGGATGGCGAATTATGGGGCGGCGAATTCTTATTGGGCGATTACCGTGGTTACACGCGGCTTGGATATTTCCAGCCTATCGCCTTGCTCGGCGGCGCCCAGGCGATGCGGGAGCCTTGGCGGAATACTTATGCGCAACTGCGGCATTATTTCGATTGGCCGATTTTACAGCGTGACTACGCGGATTTGGACATCATGCGGTTGTTGGCCGGCAAGCCTTTGGCAACGTTGGATACGATGCTGACGAAAAACCTCAACTCGCCGCTCAGCAGTTCCTGCGGGCGCTGGTTCGACGCCTTTGCCGCGGCTTTGGGCCTGCACCCGGAGCAAGTGCATTTCGAAGGTCAAGCCGCGATTGCCATGGAGGTGTTGGCGACGCCGGTGTTTGCCCAAGAACAGCCTTACCCGGACGCCTGGTCCATGGAGCGCAACTGCGACATGACGGTATTGAGTGGGCAAGGCCTTTGGCGGGCGGTGTTGGCCGATCTGCAAAGTGGCATCGACAAAGCCCGCATTGCCGCCCGTATCCACCATAGCCTGGCCGCGGCGACCGTTGAGTTGCTAATGCAATTGAGCGGCGAAACGGGCGCGGATAGCGTTGTACTCAGCGGCGGCGTGTTTCAAAACCGCTTGTTGCTGGAAGCAGTCAGCGAGCAATTGCGCCGACACGGCAAAACCGTGTTATCGCCACGACGTTACCCGATGAACGACGGCGGCTTGGCTTTGGGACAGGCGGTGGTCGCGGCGGCGAACGATGGATAATCTTGCGGTTAACTCGAGCGAGGCAATTGGAGATCGAAGTCGGTTGATAATTTGCGTTAGAATGTTTTTGCTGTATCCGTTTCAACGCAAAAGCGTCGGGTAGTTCTGCAACATGGCAGCAATACTCGTCACTTTGGAGAACGTTATGACAAAACCTTACTCAGCGAGGCGATTATGAAAGCAAGAGGACCAATGAAAAAACTATTAATATCAGGCCTGTTTTTCGCGTGTATCCCATATTCCGACGGTTATGCCGCGACCACGCTTTATACCCAAGACTTCGAAAATCCCAATGCCGGCGCATTTGTTAATGATAGCGGTGATGTCAATATTTTTAATCCGATCAACGCCCTTTATGGCGGGCAGCCGGCCGGTTTCCAGTTCGCTCAAACCTTTACCGTGGAAACATTGAAAATTGGCGGCACACAGGCTTGGGGAACCGGGTTTCTCGATCCGCAAGCGCGGGCGGGAAACTATGCGATCAGTATGCTTTCGAGCAACCAGAACGATCTTCTAGGCCTATCGTTTAATATTGGGACGTACAAATATCTGAATTTTCAGATGGATGTGTCCTCGATAGATTTGGATAGATGGGGTGGCCCTTTTGTCGCCACGGGAGGCGTTGCGCCAGTGTTTCGTTTCTCGCTTTTTGATAATCCCGGCGGCGGTAACGGAGTAACTGGAGGGACATTGTTAAGTTTCGCGGATGTAACCGGAACCGCAACGGCGCTGAAGAATACTTTCGATTGGACTAACCACATCATAGCGCTTGACGCGACAGGGAACACCAACGGCAACGTGATATTGCAAATCGATGAGTTACAAGGCGGCTATGCGGCGCTGGATAACTTTGTGATCGCGGCATCCGATAAGCCGAGCGACGTCGGCCAAGTGCCGGTACCGGCTGCCGCCTGGTTGTTTGGCAGCGGTTTGCTGGGATTGCTGGCTCTGAGACCAAGCAAGCGCCGCTAGCGGACTTAGGTTTAACCATTGTTCAAGCAGGCGAGGCGGGTCCGTATTCGATCAGGCAGGGCGAGGCTAATCTCTTGCCCTGCCTGCTTTTGTCAAACCTGCTTCTCAAACGCCACCTCAAACCGGCCATAACGCTGCAAAATCGCCGGCAACAGCAGTAAATTCAGCATGGTCGACGAAGCCAAACCGCCGATGATGATGGCTGCCATTGGCCCCATGATTTCCCGGCCCGGATTATCGCTGCCTATCGCAATCGGCAGCATGGCCAGTGCGGTGACCAGTGCGGTCATCAGGATGGCCGGCAGGCGTTCCTGGGCACCGCGAATCAAGGTCTCCGTCGACCAAATCTGGCCTTCCAGTTCAATCAAATGCCGGTAATGGGAGATCAGCATGATGCAGTTCCGCACGGTGATGCCGAACAAGGTGATGAAGCCGACGAAGGAACCGACCGACAGCGTGGCGTCGGTGATGACTACCGCGGCGACGCCGCCCAATAGGGCAAAGGGCAGGTTTAGCAAGGTCAGTAGCATGTGCCGCAGGCTACCCAAGGCGATGAACACGAAAATCAACACGCCGGCGCCGGCCAGCACAGCATGGATAATCAGCGTCTCGCGAGCTTTGGCCTGTTCCAGCGCCGCACCGATGAACTCCGGGTAGCTGCCGTCGCGCCAGCTGAGCTCGTTTTGCACGCGCTGTTTCAATTCGCTCATGAAGGCGTCCATATCCCGATCTTCCACCTTGCAAGTAACGGTCTGGATGCGCTGCGCGCCTTGATGCAGGATGTTATAGCGGCCTTCGCCGTGGCGGATTTCGGCGACCTCGCCGAGCAGAACCCGCTGGCCTTCAGCGTTTTTCAAGGGCAGCTGAGCCAGGTAATCCGGCTGACTGCGCCATTCCGGGGCCAATGCTACCGCCACATTGAAAATCCGGTTGCCTTGCAGATGCTTACCGACGATGCGGCCCTCGTAAGCGGTTTGCAGGGCACTCATCACTTGCGCCGGGCTGATGCCGCGAAATTTTAATTGCTCCAGATTCAGTTCCACTTGCAGCAGGGCAGTGGCCGGCGGTGAGCGCAATTGCACGTCTTCCGCGCCGGGCAGAGTATTGATCAACGCCGCCAGTTGTTGGGCCTTACGGTCCAGTTCGGGCAGATCGTTGCCGTAGATATTCACCACCACCGGCGCGGTGTAGCCGGAAATAGTTTCATCGACCCGTTCGGTCAAAAAGGTGTTGGCTTCGTAATTGATGCCGGGGAATTGTTCCAAAACCTCGCGCAAGTGGTTCAGCACCTGCTGTTGTTCTTGGCCGGGCAATGGTTTTAGCCGTACTTCGTATTCGCTGTAGTGGCTGCCGTAAGTGTCGGCGCCGCGTTCGGCACGACCGGCCCATTGCGATACCGATTCCACACCGTCGATTGCCATGATTTGTTCGGTCAGTAAGCTGCCGACGCGGATGGATTCTTGCAACGAAGTACCCGGTACGCTGGCGGTGTGGACGATGAAATGGCCCTCGCGCAATTCCGGTAGAAATTTATGATCCAGTCGTAGAAAGGCGGCTATGCCGATCAGGCAGGCAAGCGCGCCTATCATCGCCACGGTTTTGAAATGCCTGATAGCCCAGAGCAATTGCTGGGCATACAGTGGTTTAAGCCGGCGCAACACGGGTGGATCGCTGTCGTCCGGTAGTTTGTTGCGAAATAGTAAATGGCATAGAGCCGGTGTCAGCGTTAGTGCTACCAACAGCGACATCAAAATCGCCAGAATATAGGATACGCCCAGCGGCGCGAACAAGCGGCCGCTGACGCCGTCCAGTGTCAGCAGCGGCACAAATACCAAAGCCACGATGAAGCTGGCATAAACCACCGAACTGCGGACCTCCAGTGAAGCCTGATAAATCACGGTTTCAGCGCTATCCGGGAAGATTTTTAAACGGTTTTCGCGCAGGCGCCTAAAGATGTTTTCGGTGTCAATGATAGCGTCGTCCACCACCTCACCCAGCGCAATCGCCAAGCCACCCAACACCATGATATTTAAGTTGACGCCAGATTCCAGCAGTACTAGCGCGGCGGTCAGCAGCGACAACGGAATGGCGGTAGCGGCAATGAAGGCGCTGCGCAGATTGAACAAGAACACATATAACACTACCAGTACGAACAGACCGCCGATCAGTAAATGTCCAGACAGATTATGCACCGAGGTTTCGATGTAATCGGCCGGCCGGAATAAATGTGAATAAAAATCCACGGCCTGCTGCTTGAAGATGGGTTGAAACTCTTCCAACACGGCCTCGACCTGCCGCGACACTGACAAGGTATTGGCGCCGTACTGGCCGATCACCATCATCACAATGCCGGGTTTACCCATGATTTGCGCCGCGCCGATTGGGGGCTCGGCGCCATAACCGATCCGCGCGACATCGCCCAAGGTCACGTTCATGCCGTCCTGGCGTTTAACGATCAGTTGCTTGAATTGCTCGGGATTGACCGGCTGGCCGCTGATTTGCAGCGTAAAGCGCTGGTTGGCGTTTTCGATAAAGCCGGCGCCGTTCATTTCCGCCGCGCCGGCCGCCGCGTTGACAATGTCGTCTATCGATAGATTAAAACGTTGCAGGGCCGCCGGTTGTAATTGCACTTGCAGTTGTTGAATGTCGCCGCCGAATACATTCACATCGGCCACGCCAGGTACCGCCAGTAGGCGTGGCACCAAGCTCCAATCCACCAAGCCGCGCAGTTCCATCAAGGTCTTGCTGTCCGAACTGATGCCTATCGTCAATACTGTTGCCGACGAAGAAGACAAGGGCACGGCAATCGGCATTCCCACGCCAGGCGGCAGTTGCTGACTAAGACCGTCCAGTCGTTCGCTGATCAATTGCCGGTTGCGGTATACGTCGCTAGTTTCGTTAAAGGTGGCGGTGACGATGGAGAGACCTTGAATCGATTGCGAGCGCAAGGTTTGCAACCCAATTAAGCCGCCAACGCTTTTTTCGATTTGCTGAGTCACCAGCACTTCCACTTGCTCGGCAGCCAGGCCGGGGGCTTCGGTCTGGATGATGACTTGTTTGGGCGAAAATTCCGGAAAAATATCCAGACCGGCGTTAGCCAGACGGTAACCGCCGTAAACGAACAGCAATAGCGCCAGGGCGACGACGATGCCGGAATAACGAATGGAAAAGCGGACCAAAAGTGCGAGCATGAGCGGCGAGAAGGGGTGAAATAGCGGGCTATTGTGCCTTGTCGGTCAGGATTGGTCCATGTTGATACGCTGCTTTCCTGGCTATGCGGATAGAAAGAAGGCTAAGCTGTGGGTGACTTTCGAACGGAATGGTGCTTAAAGGATCGCCTCCGCGCTAGTGGCGGAGGTGAGCGTTGTCGGTTTTTTGAGAATCAGGAAAGCCGTTTTTTGCGGGATACGGCGATGAAGCCCAATAATGCCGAACCCATTAAGCCAAAGGCTGCCGGCACAGGAACTGGGGTTGTGGTGGTTAATAGTCTGAACTGTCCATCCCATTTTGTCGGGCCGGTGAAGTTCAAGCGAAAAGTATGCAGGCTGGCAAATACCGCAGGATTGGTAAAGTCGCTGAAACTTACCAAGTAATTATTGTTGCCGGTAAACGTTTTGATACCGGAACTTGAGGTGCCGTTGGCTACCATTTCCACGTTGACACCCAGATCGATTGCCAACACCTCCAGCAGGATGCCGTTGCCGTGAGCGGTTAAATCGAGCGGATCGAAATTCCACAGAATGGAAGCGCCACCGGCCGAACGGCCATCATTCGATATGATCAGCTGGTTGCCGCCGGAAACGATTTCCGTGGTGTTGGCTGAGGCGGTTCCCGAGGCTTGAGCGATAAAGGTCCTCGAGGCATTACTCAGGTCCGTGCCGGTAAGAGCAGACACTGTATCGCTGGTAGAGCCTGCGCTACTGCCGTCGTCGAATGCGGTTTGAGCATGGCTGAAATTATCAAGCGTCAATATGCCTGCTTGGCTTTGGCCGGATAGCGCTAAGCCCAAGCTTAGAAGCAAAGGTGCGAGGTTTTTGTGAAAATGTTTAGCATTCATGTGAGTTATCCGTGAGCAGAATTGAAGTTTGGAAATCAGAAAATTTTGACGGTAGGCGTTAAACCGCTACTAGTTTTTGGCGTTTGCCGCCGACAATGCCCAACGCGCCTATGATCAATAACGCCGTGACGGAAGGTTCCGGGACCGTTGATAATTGGCTGAAGTCAGCGTCCCACGCGGCATGGGTGCCGCGCAATTTCAGCTCCAGACTGTTTAGATTCTTGAAAGCCGCAGGATTCGAAAATTGTGAAAAATCAAATCTAATAGTGCTGGGTGAACCGATTGCAACGCTGGTCAAGTTCTGAAAACTTAGCAGCGAAGTACCGTTGGCGATCATTTGAATTTGGTAACTGGCGTCGCTAGATTCTGTCGTCAGCAATATCGCGTTAGCGAAAGTAGTGAAATCGACCGCAGCGAAGTTGTAAAAGATACTAGCGGTGCCGGTTGAATTGCTGCTGTTACCGACCGTTAACAAGCCGTCTTCTACAAAAATTCTGGTGGTACCGCTAGGGGTAGGGCTGGAATTTAAGGTTCGTTGCAAATTGCTTAGATCAGATCCGGATACATTAACTGGGCCATTGACGGTGTTTGTAGTGGACTGACGGGTGGCAAAATTATCGATCACTGTTGCCGACTCGGCGGCTTGAGTGAAGAAGGCTAAAATCAGGATTAATCCGGATAAGGGCATTTTCGGCATTACAGCGTTCATGTCGATTCCTTTTTGTCAGTGGCTGAAAGATAAGTGATTCGCGTGCAAGCCATTGGGTTGCATAGTGCGTCACTCTAACTAAGCATTAGTGATGCCAACTTAATTTAGATTAATCCAATCAATTATTTAAATGTGATTTGGTAGCGCTTTTTCAGCTGAGCTGCTGACAGCCGGGGCAGATGTTACGACAGATTTGGCAGGATGGCATGGTGCTGTCATGCGCGACATTTAATAATGAGCGCAGTTGCTGCTTGTGGTCTTGGTGAGTGAGTGGGAATGTTTCCGATACTTTGCCGATCCTTTCAAAGTGCGATAGCATCGTACTAACACCTTCAATCTGGAGTTCAGCCTCATGGATAGCCAACATATCGATTTGCACCGCTCCATTATCTCCCTGAGTTGTGCGCTGGATTTAGTCGGTATCGACGAAGTCAAGCACGGTAAGCGGGTCGCGATGATGGCTTGGCACATTGCCGGCAAGCTCGATTGGTCGGCTGTTGATAGATTAAGCATTCTATACGCCGGTATGCTGCACGATTGCGGGGTGGCAAAGGTTCGCGAGCATAGGCATTTGACCGAATCGCTGGAGTGGGACGGTGCGGAGGCGCATTGTTTACGCGGTGCGGAATACTTGCAAGCCTGCCCGCCGCTGGCCTATCTGGCGGAGGAGATCCGCTATCATCACACGCGCTGGGAGCAATTGGTTGAATTGCCGCTGGTGCCCCGGATAAAGCTGCGTGCGAATCTGTTGTTTCTGGCTGATCGGATTGACGTGTTGCAAGCCCCGTATTTGGCCAGCGAGCAAATTTTGGTGGCCGCGCCCAAAATAGTGGAGCGCTTACTGAGTTATTCGGGATCGCTGTTTGCGCCTGAGCTGTTGGCTGCATTTTCGGAACTGGCGAAAAGTCAGGCGTTTTGGCTGGCGATGGACCCGGATTATCTGGATGAGGATTTACGCGAATTGGGGCGTGATTTGCCGACGGTAGACTTGACTTATCCTTCGCTGCGGGAAATGGCGCGGCTGTTTTCGCGAGTGGTGGATGCGAAAAGCCCGTACACCGAGCAGCATTCTGAACGGGTTGCGCAGATCTCCAGACAATTGGCATTGGATTTGGGTGTGACCGGCTGCGATCTGGAACAGGTGGAAATTGCCGGTTTATTGCACGACATCGGCAAATTGCGGGTTTCCGAGGACATCATAGACAAACCAGGCAGCTTAACTGCCGAAGAGCGGGCCTGCATGCAGCGTCACAGTTACGATACTTACCGAATTTTGCAACGGGTGTTTACCGACTCCAAAATTCCGCAATGGGCGGGTTTGCACCATGAAAATCTGCGTGGCGAAGGATATCCGTTCAAGACCATCGGCAAGTCTTTGGAGTTGGAGTGCAGGGTTATCAGTGTGGCCGATATTTTTCAGGCTTTGGCCCAGTCCCGCCCATATCGCGAGGGCATGTTACTGGCTGACATTATCCAGCACCTCAGGCAGCGCGTGGCGGAAGGGGTTTTGGATGGCGAGGTGGTTGCCAAGTTGATCGAGAATGCGGACTTTTATTACGAATTGGCGCAAGGCAATTACTCGATGGATTAAACCGGCGGCCAAAGGGCTATGCTTGTCCGCGACATCCAGGCCTGGGCCTTTTAAAATATTCGCTCGAAGCCGAAAACACAAAAGCCGGAGGCATCTTTAGGCCTCCGGCTTTTAGCGACAGCGAGCTAAATGGCTGATTACGCTTGGCGTTGTTTTCTGGTATTAAAACCTATCAAACCGAGTAAGCCGGAACCCATCAGCCAAGCTGCTGCCGGCACCGGGACCGCGGTAATGGGACCGCTTCCGCCATTGTTGTCCAGGCAATATTCAACATAGAGCTCTGCCGCTTTGAAAAAATAATCTTTGCTACCATAATCCTTCACGCCCAATACGGCCGTCAATGAAGCGAAGCCGGTTTTGGAAAGAAAATCGCTAACATCCAAGCTGATATATTGTTTGTAGCCATCGACTTCGGTCCAGCTCGTGGAAACGTTGGAGCCGTTAATCGATGTTATACGAGCGTATTCGTTTTTGTCTTTTAACAGGCCATTTAAGATGATGGAGTCGTCGGCCGATGTTGAGTCGTCACGCAACCATATTTTCAGCAGAGCGCTGTTGATAAAGGTGGTGTCCAGCTGATAGTTGAAGTTAAGGGTGTAGCTATCGTTGCTGCTAATGTTGTCGGCTTTCGAAATTAGCGTGCCGTTGCTGCCGCCTGATAACGTCAGGCTCAGTTTTTCCAAATCGCAAGATGCCTGGTTGCCGCAGCTACCGTGTTCTGACTGATTGTCGTGTTCATGTTCGTGTTCAAACCCATTCGACGCAAAGGCGGAGGAAGTGAATAGGGCCGAAGATAATAGGATGGAAGCAGTAAACAGCGTTTTCATAGCAAGTACCCAGAAGTAATGAATGGAAATTTATCGGAGGTGATTGGACGCAGAACAGGATGTGTGCGGCAAATCATCTGGTGAGCAGTTTATCCGGGTATGTAACGTCGTTTAATTGTCCGTTCGTGCCATGACAATTTTGTCATGGCGGACGGTTTGGGCGGAGTGCTTGGATAGCGGGATCGCTCAGGTGCGGTATGGATTACCTCCCATCCGAGTCGACTGTTGGGCAATAAGAACAACTCACAGATCTGAAAGCGGTATCACAAAGCGCGAATTGCCCGCTCATTTGCTTAAAGAGGCGGCCGAGAATATTTTGCGAAAACACCGCCTCAATTTTGCAGGCGGTGTTTATTTTGAGTTCTCTCAGATGCGGCATTGTCCGATAAATCCCAATCCGGCCAGTGCCGCGCCAAACAGCCATGCGGCTGCAGGTAACGGCACGGTCGTGATCTTGATCGAGGCATTTGCCGTTAATACATTGCCGTTGGATAGCGTGTCAGTGTCCGGATCGAACAAGGGATTAAACGGGCTGCGGGTGAATAAATCGTAAGTCAGTACAATTTGGCCGAAGACGGTGCCTTGCGCGGCGTTGTTGGCAATTCTAAAACTACCGACGCCGGTTTGGCTGGGCATCGAACGTTTGCCCCCAGACGGTGCTGGCGCCAAAGCCCGGGCCTACAACGAAGAAATTGTCGGGTGCGCTGATGAAGTCCGTGAATATATCTGGGGAGGTAGAGGACTGAAATTCCGCACCGGTCACCACGAGGTAGTTTTGCGTGTTGGTGAGCAGGAAGCCCCAGCCCACGGTATCGCCTGCATCACCTTCGATTAAGCCGTTTGTCGGCTCTAACAGGCTGGTGAAAAACCCGCCGATATTTCCCCTTACGCACGATGTTCGTGATTTTTTCGAGTTGAAATCGGTCATGACATCGAGTTTCAAGCGTTTTGCCCCGGTTTCAAGGGCTTTTTATTCGCCTGAAGCCGTCTGTGGACGGTTTTCAGGCGAACTTCACCCTAGGCGGGTGCACTCCACGCCGGTTTCGGCGTGAACACCAATAGGTTGAGCATGCGCGTCAGGTTGTAGGCGGCAAAGCAAAACAAGGCCTGACCCGCGACTTTGGCTAAGCCGATGTGACGGGTTTTGCGCAGGCCGCCGACCGTTTTGACCCAGCCAAAGGCTTCTTCGACGATTTTGCGGCGCTTGAGACTTTGGGCGTAACCTTTGCCGCGCGCGGTCCGGCCATCGACGGCACTGCCGGTCTTTTTGCGGGCCACATGGGCTTTGATGTCACGGGACTCGAGTCCGTTGACGAACGCCGCTTGGTCATACCTTTGTCGGCACCGACGCTGCCGCCTTGGGGCACGCGGCGTTTGATCATTTTTTGCGCGGCTTCGATTTCGGCGGTGCCGGTGGCTTGTGTGGTTTCGACATCGACAATCAGGCCGTTGCGATTCTCGGACAAGGCATGGGTGATGTAACGCAGTTTGGCCTCGGTGTATTCGCCTTTCTTGTAAAGCCGGGCTTCGGGATCGGTTGTACTTTGATGGGTGGCGTTGCTGCGCTTTTCGCCACTGAAGTCGATCTCGGGATTGCGGCCGGCGGGTTTATCGGGACCACTACCATCTTTTTTGACGAAGCTTTTGTGCGAGGCCCAGGCTTCAATGAGGCTACCGTCGACGCTGAAGTGTTCGTCGGACACCAGATTTTGCCATTCGGCTATGGCCAGTACCCGCTCAAAAAATTCGCGACTCAGGGCTTCAGACAACAGACGTTCGCGGTTGGCACTGAACACTGTGCGTTCCCACACGGCGTCGTCGATGCCCAGACCGACAAACCAGCGAAACAACAGGTTGTAGTCCAGTTGTTCCATCAACTGACGCTCGCTACGGACCGTATACAGGACTTGTAACAGCAAGGCGCGCAGCAGTTTTTCAGGGGCAATCGAGGGACGGCCTGTGTGCGAGTAACGCTCGGCAAAGACGGCATCCATAGAGGCCAATACGCCATCAACCAGTAGCCGTAAACGACGCAACGGATGCTGTTTGGGAATACGGTCTTCCAGGCTAACATAGCTGAACCAGCTGTTTTGAATGGCATCGTGTCCGCGCATTGAAAGGCTCCAAATTTAGGTAGCCTATTTTAACAGTTGGCCCCTCATCTATGCCTTAGCTTACTTGGCTTTTCGAGTTTTTCACCAGCCTGCTAATTGTAGCGAGGTTGCTGCTTGGGTGCTGGGAAGAATAAGCAGCAAACTGGCTAACAGGATAAGTTGTTTGATCATGAGAATATCTCCTTATTAAGGTCTAGCGGAATTGATTGGTTAAGGTTTTCGATCCGGTTACTTCGCCGTTATTGCTGCTAAACGGGATGACAGCTTTAAATCTGGCGCTATTCGGGCAGCCGCTAAAATTGATTGTGGTGGTGCCGCTTACTTTAGCTCCTGCCTGGATGTTGCCGACGCCTAATGGAAAAGATAAGGGGCTTGTAATAACCGGGGTACAAGCGGCTCCAGAGGTTTGTGTAAGGGTTAAGTCATCAATCTGGGTATTCTAGGCGATACATCCGCTCTTGTTTGACAGGGTGATAGTCCATCGGCGTTCAGTTTGAGTACCCGATTTAGCGGTTATAGATGCAAACAACTCAGGAAGTTCAGCTACTCCACAACCCACTGGGTTTTCTATAAACCGGTCAGAAAAATCAGTTTTAACATCGTCCCAGACAATTAAATTGTCAATTGCAACACTAGCGCCTGAGATATTGTAAAAGTAGGCGAGAGCAAGGCGTGAGCCATCAGGTATGGCACCCCATGGTGAGGCATCATGGTAGCGCTGTGTTGTAACAAGGTTTCCATCAAGATAAAGATAAAGCTTACGTCCACCAAATTGCGCAATACCTGTTTCATTCCATACCATCGCATAATGGTGCCAGGCTGAACGGTCACCAAGAATGCTATCTAATGTTCCGGATTGGGTTGCAGTGTCCACTAACCCATTACAATAGCCGTCAGTCGCAACCGAGAAATAGTCAAATCTGGTGTATGGCTGATTTGAATCAGGCGGCCATCTGCTGTGTTTCTTCTGTTTTCTCCGGTTCCATGATGACAGCCATGCCGTCCTGAAAACGGATGCCCTTAATCACATCCGGCAATCGTTTAAATCCGCGTATTTTGCGCCAACTCTTCTCGGCGGTTAACGTCAATTGGAACACTAACCCCAACAAGGTATTGCGGGACACGCAGTTCTTGGTGCGGGTGGTCCGATGGCGAATCGTCGCAAAGCTGGATTCGATCGGATTTGTCGTCCGAATGTGTATCCAGTGCTCGGCGGGAAAGTCGTAAAAGGCCAATAGCGATTCACGGTCTTTTTCCAACACGCCCACCGCCTTGGGGTACTTGGCTTCAAAGTCACGCAAGAACGTGTCGAAGGCTTGATTGGCCAGGGCTTTGGTTTCCGCCATCCAGATTTCTTTCAGCCCCGCCTTGGCCTTGCCTTGGATTGAATCGGGTAGCGTCGCCAGCACATTCGCCGTCTTATGCACCCAGCAGCGCTGGTGTTGTGTGGTGGGCCAAGCTTCGTTGATGGCTGCCCAGAAACCCAAAGCGCCGTCGCCGGTAGCCAGTTTCGGCACGTCCTGTAGACCTCGCGTTTGTAAATCCTGCAAAACACTCAGCCACGAGGCTTTCGATTCCCGATAACCGTCCGATAAGGCCAGCAAGCGCTTTTCACCCTGTTCGTTGACTCCGATGATGACCAATAGGCACAGCCGATCATCCTCGCCACGCAGGGTCGAATAGATGCCGTCGGCCCAGACATACACAGTGCGCTCCTTCGATAAATCTCGCCGATTCCAGGCCAGATAATCCTCGGCCCATTGGGCTTTCAGGCGGCTAACCACGGCAGGTGACAAGCCTTTGGCATCGTCACCCAGCAACACCGATAAGGCCGACTGCATGTCGCCGGTGGAAATGCCGCGCAAATACAGCCAGGGTAAGGCCGCTTCCACCCGTTTTGTCTTGCGAACATACGGCGGCACCAGCGACGAGTTGAACTTGATCCTGCCGCCGGAACGGTCTCGAACCTTGGGGATTTTGACCGTCACGTTACCCACGCCCGTCACGATCTCCCGCTCAGGCAAATAGCCATTACGCACCACGGTTTGCCGGCCCCGTAAATCGGTAACCTTGGCGTATTCGCCCAGAAAAGCCTGTAGCTCCGCCTCAACGGCTTGTTGGATCAAGGCTCTAGCACCCGTCGTCAACAAATCCGTCAAAGGATCGTTAATCCCACTGGCATTATTCCAGTCTTTTGCATTATCTTTGTTCATGGCGTCTCTCATTTTGCTGTTATTCGATCTCGTCAATCTCATTTCAGCAGAGGGCGCCACCTTTCATCAAGTCGGGCCGTACACCAGATTTAGTTATAACTCGTCGCAACCCCCACTGTCCCGTAAAAACCAGCCGCCGCAACCGTTATTAGACCCAAAACCAATTCTCCAGTGAAATATCGGAAAATTAGGTGGTGGCACGTAGAAAATCATAGTCACTGCATCAAAAAAATTACTTGGGAAATTACTGAGTTTTGCCCAGACTTCTATTGTTCCCTTACTTTTTGACACAACGGATGTGGCAGGAAAAGTTAAGGCAAACACGTTTGAGTTCCCAACGTCATTCACAAAAGACTGACCAAAATTAGCAAAAGGGCCTGGCGCGAAATGCCCAGCTGTTTTTTGGCCTCCAGGCCCCACTTCGCTATTCGCAATCTCAGCATCACTGCCCAATTTGTTCCATAACACCACATTCCCGGTTTCAGCTTGGGCTGCAGGGCTGAACAAGCCGAGCAAAGCCAACAGGCATGCGATGGCAGATAGGGTTTTGCGTTTAATTCCGTTCATAGAATCCTCCTTTAGGGAGTCAAGAAATACAATATGCCGCAACCCGTTTATGGTGTCGGTTAGCTGGGTAGGGCAGGCGAATAGTTAGAATTATTGTAAGAAAAGAGGATGGAGCGAAGCGCCATGGCCGGCAACAAGCCGATATAAGCCAGGATAGGTGCCAAAATTTATGGTACGAAATATAAGGTAATTAGGCAATCGATAACTAGTGAGTTAATTCTGTGGCTTGATGACATTTAGGGTTGATTTGTTTGATTTACCGGCATTCGGCAGAGCGCTCGGCGCTGCCGCTATGGGCATAGCCGGGTATAATCCGCGGCTATTGCTGACAACCCTTCTCCGCCATGTCCGAAGACTACTATTTCACCCCCGATCAAGCCGTCGAATCCCTAAAAGTACCGCCGCATTCCATTCAAGCCGAGCAGTCGGTGCTGGGCGGTTTAATGCTGGATAACCAAACCTGGGATTCGGTGGCAGACAAGGTGGTCGAGACCGACTTTTATCGCCGCGACCATCGATTGATTTTCCGTGCCATCGCCCAATTGGCCGAAAAGCAGGACCCGTTCGACGTGGTGACTTTGTCCGAGGTGCTGGAAACGACCGGCGAATTGCAGGATGTGGGCGGTTTGGCTTATTTAAGTACGCTGGCGCGCGATACGCCCAGCGCCGCGAATATTGTCGCCTACGCCAACATCGTCCGGGATCGTTCGGTTTTGCGGCAATTGATTCATGTCGGTACCGAGATTTCCGATTCGGCATTTACCACTGAGGGCCGGGAAACTGCCGATTTGCTCGAAAATGCCGAACGCAAGGTCTTCGAAATCGCCGAGCAGCGCCAACGTGGGCAGGGCGGGTTTAGCTCGATCAAATCCTTGCTGGCCAAGGCCGTGGATAAAATCGAAACTCTCTACGAACTCGATGGCGACATCACCGGCGCCAGCACCGGCTTCACCGATCTGGACGAAAAAACCTCCGGTTTGCAGCCCGCCGATTTGATTATCGTGGCTGGCCGGCCATCGATGGGTAAAACCACGATTGCGATGAATATGGCTGAAAACGTGGCGCTGAAAAGCGGCATGCCGGTTGCGGTGTTCAGTATGGAGATGCCGGGCGAATCCTTGGCGATGCGGATGATGTCGTCGCTGGGCCGCATTGACCAGCATAAAGTCCGTACCGGCAAATTGGACGACGACGATTGGCCGCGTTTGACTTCGGCGATCAATCTGCTCGCGGAAACCAAGATGTTCATCGACGACACGCCGGCCTTGACGCCGACTGAAGTCCGCTCGCGCGCCCGGCGTTTGACCCGCGAACACGGTCAGTTGGGCCTGATCGTGTTGGACTATTTGCAGTTGATGCAATCGCCTGCAAGCGGCGATAACCGGGTGCAGCAGATTTCCGATATTTCCAGGGGCTTGAAGGCGCTGGCCAAGGAGCTCAATGTACCGGTGATCGCGCTGTCGCAGTTGAATCGGAATCTGGAGCAGCGCCCCAACAAGCGGCCGGTGATGTCGGACTTGCGCGAGTCCGGGGCGATTGAGCAGGATGCCGACTTGATCATCTTCGTTTATCGCGATGAGGTCTACCACGAAGACAGCCCGGACAAAGGCATCGCCGAAGTGATTATCGGCAAGCAGCGGAACGGACCTTTGGGGACGGTGCGGTTGACTTTCCTGGGCCAATACACCCGTTTCGAAAACTTTGCCGGCGTTTATAACGGCCCCGAGGATTACGAATGACGCCTGCGGCTTTTGTGCATCTGGATTTGGAAGCCGTGCGGCACAACTTGGCCCAAGTGAAGCGTTACGCGCCGGACAAAAAAATCATGGCGGTGATCAAAGCCAACGGCTACGGCCACGGCATGACGCGGGTAGCCACCGCTTTGGAAGCGGCGAATGGTTTTGCGGTCGCGCGGGTGGACGAGGGCGTCAGGCTGCGGCAAGCTGGATTTAAACAAGCCATCACCGTATTGCAGGGCTTTGTCTGCGTCGATGAGTTGTTGCAGTTGTTGAAGTATCAATTGGCGGCGGTGATCCATACCCCGCAGCAAATTGCCATTCTGCAGCAGCAAGCCGACGCCGAAGGCAAACTTGCTGTCTGGCTGAAAATGGACACCGGCATGAATCGCTTGGGCTTTAAAGGCGCCGATTTCAATGATGCTTACCAGCAACTGTTGGGCTGCGCGCGGGTCGAGCAACCGATCAATCTGATCACCCATTTTGCCAATGCCGACGATTTGCTGGACGATAAAACCCGCCGGCAAATCGATTTGTTCAACGACGCGGTCAAAGACTATCCCGGCGCGTGCAGCATCGCCAATTCCGCAGGGATTATCGGCTGGCCGAATGTCCGTTTCGGCACCGCTCAGGACCGCAGTAGCGATTGGGTGAGACCGGGATTGATGCTCTATGGCTGCTCGCCGTTTGCCGGTAAAACCGGTGCGGATTTTGGTTTAAAGCCGGTGATGAGTTTGCATTCACGGCTGATCGCGGTCAAGGATGTCTCCGCAGGCGAAACGGTCGGTTACAGCGGTACCTGGCAATGCAAAACCGCAACTCGGCTGGGCGTGATTTCCATCGGTTACGGCGACGGCTACCACCGCCACACCAAGAGCGGCGCGCCGGTATTGGTAAACGGCCAACGGGCTCCGTTAATCGGCCGGGTATCCATGGACATGATCACCGTCGATCTCAACCAACTGCCGGATGCGCAACCCGGCGATCCGGTGACCTTATGGGGCGACGGCTTGCCGGTGGAAGAAATAGCCCGTTACGCGGAAACCATCCCCTACACCTTGCTGTGCGGGATCACGCAGCGGGTGCAGGTGATTGAGCAGAGGCTTTTGAGCGATGTGCCATTGGTCTGATGCATTGAGCGCCAAGTCTTAACGATCAAGCGATTTTCCTGGCAATGCGGGTTTTTTAGACATTCTCCCGAACAGAGACTGTACGGTCGCAAATAGTCAACTGGTTAATGGTTACATGAACAGCAAAAAATTACTTTTAGCCTTTGGCTCCGTCGCCTTGATCGCAGTCGCTTGGTTCTATTTCGCACCGCCTTATAAACCACCACGAAATTATCCGCCACTGGCGGATGCAGAGCAGCAAAGTATGGATGTGAAGTTATTCAACGAACTTTCGGTGAAAGGTTCCTGGCCGCCGCATTATACGAACGAAAGGCGGCAGGAGCTGATTCTGAATATGGCTAAACAAGGCTTTGAAGTTGCCGACTTAGCCTATCAATTGTTGGACGTGAAGTACGGTATGTCCGGGCGTCACTGGTTAACGCCGTGGGAGTGGGGCGCTTACCGGCATTTGCGGGATTTAGCAGACCGAGGTGACTCGTCTGCACAATGTCTCGCGGCCTTGGTGATTCGTCGCTGGCAGCTAAGCATGACGGATTACGAAATTTATGTTGTTCGTGCCGCCGAGAATGGGCAACCGTTTTGTGTATACAAGATGGGTGGTTTATTGATGCCGCCTGACTTTCCCGGCCAGAAAACAGTTTTAGATGAGCATAAAGGAGCCGAATTTATGTTGTTAGCCGCAAAAAAAGGGGTCCAAGAAGCCCAGATTTATTTGATGAATTCATATGCTCACGGTAGTCGAGGATATCCACTGAATATAGGAAAAGCTAAATGCTGGTTTTCGTTGGCGGAACAGGCTGATACTGGCGCAACTTTGACTGAACGGTCGAATTTAGATTGGCTGATACAGCAGGCGCAAGAAAAGGGTATAGATGTTTCGGATAGGTACGATCCTAATCAATGGTGTGACACCAAATTAACTGATAGCGCAAAAAATAAGGACCGTAAAGGGCCGTAGGATGGGTAGAGGCGATAGCCGAAACCCATCCTTGCATTATCGTGGCATCAGAAGAATGTGCGAGATTAGCAGCAGCCGGACTATTCCGATCAAACCACCACCTCCACTTCGTACCCCGAGTATTTGCGGATGTTGATCACGCCGTTGTCGAAGATCAAATACTGGCCTTTGATACCTTCTAAAATGCCGGACACTAATGGCTCTTTATCGAAATTAAACGATTTCACCTTGCTGGGGTATTGCAGTACCGGATAGTCCAGGGTGAGTGGTTCGGCATCGCTGAGCAACTGTAGCGGACTGTCGGGAAATTGCGCGGCGATGGTTTGCAACTGCTCGGCACATTCGGTGAGCAAGCCATCGCGAATGGTCGTTAAGTCCAAAGGTGCGGTGTTGTTTTTCAACATTTGCTGCCAGCTGGTTTTGTCGCTGACGTGTTGCGCCAAGGTGACTTCGATCAAACCCGACAGATGACGGGACGGGACCTTAAAAATGGGTAAGGCCTGCACTGCGCCTTGGTCGATCCAGCGGGTTGGGGTTTGCGATTGGCGGGTGATGCCCACTTTGACACCTGATGAGTTTGCCAGATAAACGATATGCGGCTGAAAGCAAAACTCCTCGCCCCAGCTCGGTTCGCGGCAGGTGCCGGCGGCGTAGTGGCAGGTTTCCGGCTTCATGATGCACATGTCGCATTGCGCCAGTTTGATGAAACACGGGTAGCAATAGCCTTGATTAAAGCTTTTGTTGGTTTTTTTCGCGCAATGCACGCAAAAGATTTGGCCGGTGTAACGTAGCGTGAGTTTTTTGCCCAGCAGTGGGTTCAATTCGATTTGCTGTGCACCGACCGGCAAAGAGTATTGCACCGGCTCCGCCAATGCGCTGGTCATTTTTTGCAGACTGCCTAACACTTGATTTAATCCCGATAGCCCAATAACGGCGGCTATAATGACAGCGTTTCCAGCGTACTCAAAGAGGATTCGATGTCATTCATGCAAGTTGCTGCGGGTGGCAATATTCCGTTTGAAATAAATGTGGTGGTCGAGATTCCCGCATTCAGCGATCCGGTCAAATACGAGGTGGATAAACATACCGGCGCTCTGACGGTGGACCGCTTCATGGGCACCGCCATGCAATATCCCTGCAATTACGGCTACATCCCGCAAACTTTGTCCGAGGACGGCGATCCGGTGGATGTGATGATCATCACGCCGGCACCGTTGCTGAGTGGCTGCGTGATCAATTGCCGGCCGGTAGGTGTGTTGAAAATGATAGACGAAGCCGGCCCCGATCCCAAGCTGTTGGCGGTACCTGTGCCGCGCTTGACGCCGTTTTACAATCACGTCAACGATTACAAGGATTTGCAACCGGACAAGTTGGCCAAGATCACCCATTTTTTCCAACACTACAAAGATCTGGAAGAAGGCAAATGGGTCTGTGTGGAAGGTTGGGGTGGCCTTGAAGATGCGCGGCAGGAAATTCTGGATAGTGTCGGCCGCTATAAAACGTCGCATAGCAGCCGTCGCTAATCCGTTGTACTTTGGTTAGCTGTTCGTTTGGGATAATTTCAGTTTTTTCGCACGGTACATCGCGCTATCGGCTCGGTTTAGTAGGTCAAGACTGCTTTGTCCGTCGTGGTGATAGATGGCCGCGCCTATGCTGGCACTGATAGCAACCGGCTTGCCCGCAATGCTGCAAGTTTCTGCCAGCTGGGACTGAATTTTTTCTATCACCGCCGCTACGCTGTGATCAGCATCGACTTCACCCAACAACACCAAAAATTCGTCGCCGCCGTAACGGCAAGCGGTGTCGCCGTAGCGCAGACAAGCCGACAAGCGTTCCGCCACTTCTTTCAGTAATTGGTCGCCGGCCGCGTGGCCGAGTTCGTCGTTGATGTTTTTGAATTCGTCCAGATCGATAAACAATAGTGCGACTGGCCGTTGCTGACGATCCGCTTGGGCCATGGCCTGTTGCAGTCTATCCAGTAATAAAACTCGATTCGGTAAACCGGTTAATTCGTCGTGGTGTGCGCAATGCAGCGCTTGCCTGTAATTCTCGTTACTTTCCAGTAACTGTTGTTCCAAGGTTTTGCGGGTGGCATTCAGTGATTCGATTTGTCGGCGGGCATCGGCCAGCTGTTGTTGGCTAATAGCCAGGGCGCGTTCCAATGCGGCAAGCTCGGCTCGGGATTGATTCAATTGACAGCATTCGCTGTCGCTTTCGCATACCGGTGTTTGGTTAAGCCAGTGCTGGGCGACGATGGGCGATACAACAGTATATCTATGGTGTTGGAGTCTGATTCGGTTATCCATCACAGCGCCTCCATTAAGTCAGTGGCTGAATCGATGGCAGTCAGCACTGCGCTAGAGAAGATCGAATTATCAACTTTCATGACAATAACCCATATGAATTGAGTGGCCGGAAATCTCGTTAACCGAGGTTTGTTGGCTTAACTGGATCAATTCTTGTGCCAGACGCGCGGGCTTTAAAGCTGTTGTTGGGTAACTGCCTGTTGTTGAAGGAGTTTGGCAGGAATGAAAAAATGGAAGAGGGGCTGGATAATGCGGGATATGGATGCTAAGTGCAGACGGTATTTCGTCAATATTACGAAATACCGTATTCCCAGGCTTGGATAGCTGCGGAGAATTGACGGTAACTTAGGTTTTTTGTTCGATAACCAGGTTTTTTTGCAGTTCTTGCGGCGGTACTGGGTGGGTCGGTTTTTGATATGCCGCCAAAATTTGTTTTACGTAATTGCGGGTTTCTTGATAGGGCGGGATACCTTGATAACGTTCTACCGCGCCTTCACCGGCGTTATAAGCGGCCAGCACTAAATCGACTTTACCTTCGAAATGTCTTAGCAGCCAGTGTAGATAAGCGGTGCCGCCTTTGATGTTTTGGATCGGATTCCAGCTGTCTTTTACCCCAAAACGCTCGGCGGTTTCCGGAATGAGTTGCATCAGGCCTTGGGCATTTTTACCGGATAGCGCGCTGGGGTTGAAAGCCGATTCGGCCTGAATCACCGCCATGATCAGTTGCGGATCGATGCTGTAAATGGGGGCAATTTCTTTTACCCAAGCCTCTACCCGTTCGCGGTTAGGATTGGGATCAGCGACCAGCTTCACTTCGGGTTCCGGAGTCGGTGGTTGGCAGGCGGGGTCGTCACTGGGTGTGACATCGCCGAAACGGGTCAGCATTTGCTTGGCGTGACTATCGCCGTGTTCCGCCGCTTGTTTAAACCAGTGACTGGCCAGCGGAATGCTACGAGCCACGCCGCGGCCGTTGAAATACATAAAGCCGATGCTGTAAGCCGATTCGGCATCGCCTTGCAGCGCGGCCTTGCAGTACATATCAAAAGCTTGATGGTAATCTTGTTTGACAGTGCGGCCGTGTTCGAAATCGGCAGCGGTCTTGCGGATTTGTTCCAGATTAACCGGCGCTACGTCCTGAGCATTAGCGATTTGGGTGGTGAGGCTCAAGCACAGGGCAAGTAGCGATTGGCGTTTCAAGTTCATAAAATTCTCGTTCTGTATTGCTGAGACTAGGCTCTTCTAAACCCGGCCGGACAAGGATTGAAGCGTCAATCCTCCAAGCTTCCAGCTACCGTATACATTGCAAGTGCTTGATCGCCCATATGGCCGAGTTTCCGTGCAATTGCGCTTGATTGCATCCCGCAGGATGTTGGCAAACCTTGAAATAGTTCCGGGGCCGCTGAGGGTGTTAGCTTTACCGGAACTGCTTCAAGGTTGTCCGCACTATACCGCCTGTTTTGCTGAGGCTATATTGCCCATATGGGCAGGTAAGTCTGGCGCGAATATATCACAGGGTTAATTTTACGGCGATTTAAACTGTTGTTTTTGATGTGGTTGTGGCGGATCTGCCGGCGCGGAGCCTGGTTTGGCTCGCGGTTTTCATTAGTACAGAACAGACAAAATCATCCCCTGATTTCTTATCAAGATGACTTGCCGCAGAATTTTCAGGATTGGCCGGCAAATTTGCTCCTACGAGAAATTGCGCTGACTAAGCCCATGCCCAAAGACATCAGCAGGAAGCCGCCAGGTAGAGGCACCGTCGCGGGTGGCGGCACTATTGTGACACCGCTGAAATTCACTTGCTGTAGCCCGCCAAAATCAAAAGCAAGTGCGGTATCAAACGCTTCGTCGCCCCAGTTGATCACCCCAAACTCGAGAAAATACGATCCGGTTGCGGTGAACGAGTAAGCGGACTTAATCCAGCCGGTCGGGCCACAGGTGTTGGCGTTATCCCAGCAAATGCCGCTTGAACCACCCAACGGTATCCAGCTTGTGCCAGCCGCAGCAAAGCCAATGGTGTTACCGTCATTCAATACCGCATCGAGCTCATCCGGTAAGTTGTTATCTACCTGACGATCCAACACGTTACCGGGCACGACATTACCGGTGGCGGAATTGGTGCTGCGGGCTGTAAACAACCAAGCGGCAGTGTTGTGGGTATCCGCATTGACCAAGCGCGCCCAGGCGTAGTCGTCATAACCACGGCCATCGGTTGAAATGTAATTGAATTGCAAAGTCAGCGTGTCATTCGCATTGGCACTGAAAGCATTCGATTGAATTTTCGAGCCATTGGTTTGGTTCTCGGTGCCGCGTCCTTCATCCCTCAGAACCAAAGGCGAAACACCATAAACACCGCCGGATGTCGACACGTAACCGAACTGAGCGTTTCCAGTCGGTGAGTTATTGACCGTATTGTCCCCGTAAATCAGCCCAGCTGCGCCGCTTGCCGTCCAGGTGTTATTGCTTAAGGAAATATTGGCAGCTTGCGCGGTAGGTAGCACAAGCGCCCCGCTTAAACTGAGGGCGATGAGGGGAGTGCGCGTAATTTTCATGATTTTACCTTTTTATTCTGTGTATGGATAAGGCTCAGGGTTTTAATGAATAAGCCGCACCAATCTCATTAGATCGTGCTGTTTGCCTGGTTCGTCGGCGAAACTTATTTCGCGGTGTATTCCATGTGGCGGCAAAAAGGTTCAATGCAGGAGGTCGGTTTTCAGCAAAGCAACTTTAGAATCTAAGGTTTAAGCTTTGGCGGCGCGGACTGCTTGCAAAATAAGCTGTTCCTATACATCAAAGGTCGAGTTTGCCATAATTCCAAGAACTGATCTTTTTGGGGCATGAACATTAACAAGCGAATTTTGTTGGGGGTTTGCGGCGGTATCGCGGCTTATAAAGCGGCGGAGCTGGTGCGCTTGTTGCGGAAGCAAGGCCATGAAGTTCGCGTGGTGATGACTGCCGCAGCCCGCCAGTTTGTCACACCCCTGACTTTTCAGGCCTTGAGCGGCCATGCCGTGCATAGCGATTTGCTGGATGTCGAGCAGGAACAGGCCATGAGCCATATCCATTTGGCACGCTGGGCAGACCTATTGCTGATTGCGCCGGCGACCGCCGATACCTTGGCGAAAATGGCGCATGGTTTGGCGGATGATTTGCTGTCTACCTTGTATCTTGCGGCCGAATGCCCAGTATGGGTCGCGCCGGCGATGAATCAGGCGATGTGGCGTAAACCGGTAACCCAAGAAAATGTTGCCAGGCTGCAAAGCCATGGTGTGCAATACATCGGCCCGGCGGCTGGCGAGCAGGCTTGCGGCGAGCAAGGCTTGGGACGCATGGTCGAGCCGGCCGAGATTTGTCGGCAACTGCTGGCGCCTGAGCAGCTCGGTTTTCTGTCGGGCATTAACATAGTCATCAGTGCCGGACCGACGCGAGAGCCGCTTGATCCGGTGCGGTACATCACTAATCGCAGTTCGGGCAAAATGGGTTATGCCTTGGCCGTCGCCGCCCTCTCAGCCGGTGCCAACGTGACACTGGTCAGTGGCCCGGTCAGCTTAGCCGTGCCGGCCGGCGCCAAACTTATTCCAGTGGAAACCGCCTTGCAAATGTATGATGCAGTGATGATGCATAGCCGGATTGCAAATATTTACATTGGTGCGGCGGCGGTAGCGGATTACCGGCCGCAACAGCTGGCTGACAGCAAGATAAAAAAGGCTGGCGACACCAGCAATATAGCCTTGGTAAAAAATCCGGACATCATTGCCGCGGTGGCTGAATTACAACCAAAACCTTTGGTTGTGGGATTTGCCGCGGAAACCGACGATCTGGAAAATTACGCCAAACACAAGCTGCAAAGCAAACACCTGGACCTGATCGCCGCGAATTGGGTCGGGCAGGTTGAAGGCGGTTTCGAGAGTGATCGCAACGCCTTGCAAGTATTTTGGCCGGGAGGTCAACAAATCCTGCCGATGACCGATAAACATACCTTAGCCGCACAGCTGCTTAAACTGATAGCCGAGAAATTGCATGAAAAAAATCCAGTTAAAAGTTCTTGATCCGCGTCTGGGCCGGGAGATTGCTTTGCCCGCCTACGCTACCCACGGCTCTGCGGGGCTGGATTTGCGCGCCTGTCTGGATCAGGCCTTGACCTTGCAGCCGGGCGAAACGGCCTTGATACCCACCGGCCTGGCTATTCATATCGACGATCCGCATTTGGCGGCGGTGTTGCTGCCGCGCTCGGGACTGGGGCATAAGCACGGCATCGTGCTGGGTAATTTGGTGGGTTTGATCGATTCTGATTACCAGGGGCAGGTGTTTATCTCCTGCTGGAATCGCGGCAATAGCGCATTTACCGTCGAGATAGGTGAGCGCATCGCGCAAATGGTGTTTGTGCCGGTGGTACAGGCTGAGTTTGAGTGCGTCGCCGAATTCGACGAAAGCCATCGCGGCAGCGGCGGTTTTGGGCACAGCGGCCGACACTAAGCGGAGTCGCGACGGATGGGACGCATATTTAGCATAGTAGCGGGCATCGCGGCGCTGATGGTGTTATTGGCCGGTGGCGGCGCCTATTGGTTTTCGGCGGCCCAGGTTAGCGAAACCCAGCAAACCAGTACCACGGCCATTGCCAGCGGCATGACAGTCAGCATTGTCAGCCAGATCGAGACCTTGCAGCGTGTCATCGACGGTCTGGCGCAGGCGCCCGATGTGGTGGCGGTACTCGCCAGCGATAGCTACAATCCAGCGGCCTTGGATAATGTCGCTGCCAGGCTACAGAATACGATTCCACAAGCGCTGCGCGTGCGCTTGTTGCCGGCGACTGTCAGCGAGCCGGATCTTAGCCAAGTCCCGAATATGGGGTTTGCCGATTTGGAAATGGTGCGCGCCACGCTGACCGCCAAGCAAAAGCCCTTCGTGCAAGGCGAGGGCGAGCATCGGCATTTGGCAATGACGGCTGCGGTCAGTCAAAACCAGCAAGTGATTGGCGTGATTTTGGTTAGTTTAAAGCCGGATTTATTGCAACAGCTGATTAGCAAGACTACCGTCGGCAACGGTTATGTGGAGATCAAGCAAGAGCAGGCGGTATTGGCTAGTGTCGGCATGCAGGAATTGAAGGCGGAGGAGCCGCAAGTGATGCCGCTGACTAACAGCCGGTGGTCGTTGGAGCTTTCCATAGGTGGCGGCACCAGTACCGACGACATCATTTTATTTTCCTGCATTATCTTGATCCCCGCTTTGTTGGGTTGTTTGGCGTTTTTTATCGGTTATCGTAAATTGGCCGATTATCTGCACCACGATCAAAGCAGTATTTTAAAAGCTGCCAAGGACATGATGACCGGTAAGCAGGTTGGTCACTATCCGGTGCAACTCGATGAAATGAGGCCGATTATTTCGACTTTGGCGCAGTTTAAACGCATCCTAGAGCAAGAAAAAAGCCCGAGTAAACCAACTGAAGAATCGGGCGAATATGATTTCTTCGACGAGTCATTCGACATTGATTTTATCGAAGAGTCGCCTAAAACCGCCGAGCACTATGCCAGTGTGCCGGTCAGCTTGGGTACGGCGCCTATCAGCGTGGCCGAGCAGGCGCCGCTTAGTGTGGCTACTCCCGCCGAGAAATCGGCACCCGTGGCGATGCCAAACGTTGCGCCGACGGCAGGCGAGTCTTTTGCCGATATTTTCCGCACTTATGATATTCGTGGCATCGTCGGACGCGGCTTGACGCCGGAAACGGTGCACAAGATCGGCCGGGCTTTGGGTAGCGAGGCCAGGCAGCTAAATATCAAGACCATTGTGATGGGCAGGGACGGCCGGCTATCCAGTCCCGGCTTGGCGGATGCGCTGGCAAAAGGCATTACCGAAGCCGGTTGCGATGTATTAAACATTGGCTTGGTGCCGACCCCGTTGCTGTATTTTGTCACCCAGCACAGCGAAGGCCGTAGTGGTTTGATGATCACCGGTAGCCACAACCCGGCTGACTATAACGGTCTTAAACTGGTTTTGAACGGCGAGACTTTATCCGGCGACAAGATTCAACAATTAAAAAAACGCATTGAGGCCGGTGATTTTAGCGAAGGCACGCCGGGTTCCATCGAGCTGAATAGTCTATTCAGCAACGAATATATCGGCATGATTTCCGACGATGTGCATTTGGTTAGACCGATGAAAGTGGCTGTCGATTGCGGCAACGGTGCGGCCGGACAACTGGCGCCGATTCTGTTGCGTACGATGGGTTGCGAAGTGATCGAGTTGTATTGCGAGATTGACGGCAATTTTCCCAATCATCATCCCGATCCCAGTAAGCCGGAAAATCTGGGCGATCTGATTAAGGCCGTACAGCATTACGAAGCTGATATAGGCATCGCCTTTGATGGCGACGGCGACCGAATCGGCGTGGTCGATTCCGGCGGCAAAATTATTTGGCCGGATCGGCAAATGATGCTGTATGCCCGCGATGTCTTGGCCAATAAACCGGGAGCGGAAATCATTTACGACGTGAAATGTTCCCGGCATTTGCACGATCAAATCGTCAAACGCGGCGGTCGGCCGTTGATGTGGAAAAGTGGTCATTCGCTGATGAAAGCCAAACTCAAGGAAACCACGGCGGCGCTGGCCGGTGAGATGAGTGGACATATTTTCTTTAACGACCGTTGGTTTGGTTTCGACGACGCCTTATATGCGGCTGCGCGGCTGATTGAAATTCTGTCTGCTGATATGCGTAGCAGTAGCGACGTATTTGCCGAACTGCCGGATAGCATCAATACACCGGAGCTGCATGTGCCGATGGCAGAAGGCGAAGGCATCCGCTTCGTGGAACAGCTATTCAGCCAGGCCAAGTTTAAAGACGGCAAGATCATCAATATAGACGGCATGCGCGTCGAATTTGCTGACGGCTGGGGTCTAGTCAGAGCCTCCAACACCACGCCGGTTCTAACCGTGCGTTTTGAAGCGGATAGCCAGGATGCGATGCAACGTATTCAAGCTCAATTCAGGCAGCTGATGCTGCAAATCAAACCCGATATCAAATTACCTTTTTAATTGTTAGTGATCATGAAAGAAAAAACCGCGCACCAGATTGCCCACGTTCTTATCGAAGCCTTACCGTATATTCAAAAATTCAAGGGCAAGACCGTTGTGATTAAATTCGGCGGCAACGCGATGGTCGATGATGCGTTGAAACACAGCTTCGCCCGCGACATCGTGTTGATGAAGCTGGTAGGTATTAATCCTATCGTCGTGCATGGCGGCGGGCCGCAAATCGGCGACTTGTTAAAACGCCTGGGTAAAACCTCCGAGTTTATCGACGGCATGCGCGTGACCGACAGCGAAACCATGGATGTGGTGGAAATGGTGCTGGGTGGCTTGGTGAATAAAGAGATCGTGAATATGATCAATATGCAGGGTGGTAAGGCGGTAGGTCTGACCGGTAAGGACGGCAATTTCATCCACGCCCGCAAAATCAATATGACCAAGGCCGGCGCGACGCTGGACGACGCACCGGAGATCATTGATCTGGGTCACGTCGGCGAAGTCAGCAGTATCGATCCGGCGGTGGTGGAAATGTTGGGTAACAGTGATTTTATTCCGGTTATCGCGCCGATTGGCGTGGGTAAGGACGGACATTCCTATAATATCAATGCGGATTTGGTAGCTGGCAAGGTAGCCGAAGTGTTAAAAGCCGAAAAGCTGATGCTATTGACCAACATCCCCGGCATTATGGACAGACAGGGCAATTTGCTGACCGGTCTGACCTTGACCGATATTGATAATCTGATTGCCGATGGCACGATTTCCGGGGGGATGATTCCGAAAACCCGCTGCGGCACCGATGCGTTGAAGGGCGGTGTGACCAGTGTGCATATCATCGACGGGCGGGTTGAGCACGCGGTGTTGCTGGAGCTGTTCACCGATCAGGGCGTCGGTACCTTATTGTTGCGCCGCTAAGCTGGATTGAATGAATGGTGCAAAGGCTTGGCGAATACTTTGTGCCTTTGCTCCTGAACATAATTCGTTGCCCAGGCTGGATTGGCGGCAGCGAATATCCAGAAATATCTGCAAAGTGTTGTTACGCTCCAGTAGCGATACCGACAGGCTTAAATCGTCGTCTTTCTGCGGGGCCGCGCGCATGATCAGTTTCTCGCTTTCCACGTCTTGGCCGGTGGTGGAGTGAGTCGCGACAAACTCGCCGGCGACTTTCCAGGCTTTTTCGCATTGCCCGGCGTCCTGGCAAACAAACAGACCTAACTCGTTGCTGGCGTTACTGGCCGCTAAACTATCGCCGTTGACCGGTTTTCCGTCGTTGTTGTTGGCTTGGGTGAGGAATTGAAAACGGGCTATGTCGGCTTTGAATTCTTTTTCGCTGTTTTGTCTGTCTTGTTGGTGACGCAAAAGCTCTTGTTTGCCCGCTTCTATCTGTTGTTTGCTCGCGGCAATATCCGCCAGTAATTTTGGCGGTATCTTGCTGCCGCCGCGCTCAAGATTGGCTGCTTGTTGCTGTTGCTGCTGCAATTGCTGCTGAGTGCGTTCGATATTGCCTTCAATCACTTTTTGCCCGGCATCGAAGGACGCCATTTTATTGCTCAAGGCTTTATTCATATCATCAATGTTACGAAAAGTGCTCAGCAGGACTTTGTCGTTGGCGTTTTGCCTGGCAATGATCTTTTCCTGTTCCTTGCGTAGCGCATCCAGCCGCTTTTGCTGGGCTATTTGTTCGGCGGTTTTGGCTTTTTCCAGTACATCGAGCACGCGGGCTTTCTCGCTTAATGTTTCCCGTTTGTGCTTTACCTGATCCGGCGGTACTTGGTCTGAGAAATAGACGTTACCGTTTTCATCCACCCAACGATACATTTTTTTGGCATATGCCGGCTGACCCAATGCACATAGCAAGACTAGAGTGACAAATGAGGTTCGTTTGAAGGGGGCATGTCGCATGGCAATACTGGCTAGAGGCCTAGCCCAGTAGGCTGACCAATTGATGCAAGGGCGGCAAAATCATCATTTTTGCCAGTTGCAATAATACCAGCGCCACCAGCGGCGATAAATCTATCCCGCCCAGGTCAGGTAAAACCTTGCGACACACGTTCAGCAGCGGATCAGTCAAACTGTACAAAATCGATGAGGCGGAGCCGTAGCTGCCGGGGGCGAACCAACTGAGGATGGCGCCGGCAAAAATGGCGTAAACGAAAATATCGATCAGCATTTTTAGCAAGTCGGTAAACGACAATAACGTCAATGCCACAAAACTCACGGACAAGCCTTTAATAGCCAGTATCGAGAAGTTGGCGATTATTTGCAGCAACAAGGCCAGTACCAGAGAAGAGCTATCGATGCGGCCGATAGACGGTATGAAACGGCGCATGATCCTTAGTGGCGGATGGGTGATTTTCACCAGAAATTGCGATACCGGGTTGTAAAAATCGGCCTGGGTCCACTGCAATAAGAAGCGCAATGCCACCGCTAAAATGTACAAAGAAAACAGGGTGTCTATCAGGAACACTATCGGGTCGGTCATGTAATTGCTGCCCATTAGTCGGCTCCTAGTTGTTTTGACATTTCAATGGAACGGTCATTGGCGGCATGCAAGGCTTTGGCAACCAGTTCGACAAAACCGTTTTGCATAAATGTTTCTATGGCTTGTTGAGTGGTGCCCCCCGGCGAAGTAACTCTGGCGCGCAATTGGGCGGGCGATTCGGCCGATTCCAGCGCAATTTTGGCGGCGCCCAGCGCGGTTTGTTGTATCAGCAGTCTGGCGGAACGTTCGTCCAGGCCCAATTCCAGGGCGGCTTTTTCCATCGCTTCCATCAGCAGGAAAAAATAAGCCGGCCCGCTACCAGATACGGCAGTCACGGCGTCGAGTTGGTTTTCGTCGTTTACCCACAGCGCCAAACCGACTGCGCGCAGAATATTTTCGGCTAGATCTTTTTGTTCGTCGTCTACATTCGCATTGGCGTGTAATGCTGTTGCTCCGGTTTGCACCAGTGCAGGCGTGTTCGGCATGCAGCGCACGATAGCCACATCGCTGCCTAGCCATTTCGACAGGCTTTGCTGGGAAATGCCGGCGGCAATAGATACTACCAGCACATTTTTTTGCTTCAGACAGGGGGCGATTTGCAAAGCAACGTCACGCAGGATTTGCGGTTTAACTGCCAGCACCACCACTTCGACTTCGTTAATGACTGCCTCATTACTGGCGGTAGTATTTACATGCAATTGATCGGCGTGAGCCTGCAAAGTGGCTGGCGCGGTATCAGACACCCAGATCTGCTGCGGTGAATGGCCACTGGCAATCAAGCCGCTGATTAGACTGGTCGCCATATTGCCGCCACCAATAAAACCGATTGTTTTTGTTTTCATAGCTTACTGATTATTATGTTGAATCGTTACGGAAACCGCTGTTTGCGGTGCATTCTACATGACAATGGTGGCGCCGCAGAGAATCTCAAGTCGTTACGGATTTTTGCAAGCCGATATGCCGGGGGCGGATGCCCAACAATACTAGCGTCAAACTATAAATCAATATTGCCAAGCCGATTGTCATTCCCAGATGCAAGCCTCGTTGTGAGGCACTCCAACCCAGCCAAAGCGTGACATCGACAAAATAATACAAAAACGCCGACATAATTGCGTTGGCTGCCGCAATCCGCACTATGTATAACAGCCATTGCTCGCCAGGTCGGTAAATTCGGGTTTTTAACAGCTTAAATAATAGGAGGAACGCGTTCAGGTACGCAGATAAGGTGGTTGCAAGGGCGATGCCGGCATGCGCGAACGGAAATGCCAGCAGTAGGCTCAACACGATATTCGCGACGATGGAATGCATGCCAAAACGCATCGGTGTTTGCGTGTCCAGGCGAGAAGTGAAGCCTGGAACCAAGATCTTGATCAGCATAAATGCCAATAAGCCTAGTGCATATGCAATCAGGCTTTTACCGGCCATCCGCACATCGTCGCTGCCGAATTCGTTGTATTGGAATAGTGTCGATAACAAGGGTTCGGCTAGCAGAGTCAAACCCAGCGTGGCAGGTAAGCCGATCAGTAATACCAATTTTAGGCCCCAGTCCAACGCCTTGGAAAAGGCCAGAGCATCTTCAGCAGCATGATTCTCGGACAATCTGGGTAAAATTACCGTCGCTAACGCTACACCCAAAATCCCGAGTGGAAACTCCACCAGTCGATCCGAATAATACAACCAGGAAACGCTGCCCGAAATTAAAAACGAGGCGACCAAAGTGCCGAACAGTAGATTGACTTGCACCACCGAGACCCCAAAGATTGCCGGAAGCATCTGTTTTAGCATGTGCCGTACTGCCGGGTCTTGATAACCCCAGCGCGGCCTCGGCAGCAAGCCCAGACGCATTAGAGCGGGGACTTGAAACAGCAATTGCACCACGCCGGCTGCGAATACGCCCCACGCCAGCGCCATGATCGGTTGCTCCATAAGCGGCGAAATCCAGACCGCAGCGCCTATCATGCAAATGTTCAGAAATACCGGGGTCAGGGCCGGTATTGCAAATTTACCGCGTGCGTTCAAAATCGCACCGGCGAATGCAACTAGAGTAACGAAGAATAAATACGGGAAGGTAATGCGGAGCATTTGCACAGCCAGTTCGTATTGGCCGCCTTCCCACAGAAAGCCCGGCGCGAATAACATAATTAGCAATGGCGCGGCAACTACGCCTGCCAGCGTGAACAGCATCAACAGGACTGCCAAAGTGCCGGCAGTGCGGTCGATAAACAGCTGGAATGCCTCGCGGCTACCTTTTTCGTTATAATCGGTCAGAGCCGGCACAAAAGCTTGGGCGAACGCGCCTTCCATGAATAAGCGGCGGAGAAAGTTCGGAATTCTGAAGGCCACGAAAAACGCATCGGTTGCCGCGTTAACGCCAAAAATATTGGCAAATAGCATGTCTCTTACAAAACCCATGATCCGCGAAATCATGGTCATGCTGCTAACGATTGCGGTGGATTTAAACAGCTGCTTGCTCACTGCAGGCCTCAGGTTGAGTTTGTTAACACTAAAAATTTGACAATCATAGCATCCAAAATGATAATACGCGGTTCCAGATTAACTCAAAAGAACTGATAGACTATGGCTAATTCACCACAAGCTAGAAAAAGAGCGCGTCAGGCTGAGAAAAGCCGTATTCGCAATGCCGGACAGCGCAGCAACTTACGCACTTTCGTTAAAAAAGTGATCGCCGCTGTTAGAGCAGGCGATAAAGAACAAGCTCAAGCCGCGTTTAAAACCGCTGTGCCAGTAATTGATTCGGCTGTTAATAAAGGCCTGATCCATAAAAACAAAGCTGCTCGCAGCAAAAGCAGACTTAACGACAGGCTGCGCGCGATGGCTTGATCTCGACGCAAAGTCGGTAGATCAACAAGGCCTATGCAACATATGTTGCTTGGGCCTTTTTTATGCGCGGCGTTTTCGTATTGCGCACATAAGCGCCTCTCTGGTTTGTAGGCTTGCGCCTATACATTTCGTAACTTTTTTGGGTTGAGGTGCTTGCGGCGTTTGGACAAGCTGCTAATCTGATAGCTCTCAGCTCATCAGTCCAAGGTTCTGTCATGAATAACCAAGACCAAGCCAAACTTCGCTGGGGCATTCTCGGCGCGGCCCGCATCAACGAACGCTTATTGCCGGCAATAGTCGAAGCATCCAATGCCGAACTGATTGGTATCGCCAGCCGCCGTCCCGGGGCTGCGGCGCAAACGTTGGCTAAATATGCCCCCTGCCATCCTGAGATACAGAGTTACGACAATTTAGATTCTCTGCTCAACGACGATGACGTACAAGCCATTTATTTGCCGATGGCGAATCATGAACACGCTGAATGGACCTTACGTGCCATCGAACATCGCAAGCATGTGCTGTGCGAAAAACCGATGGCGCTGACGGTTGCCGATATAGATGCGATTGAAACCGCAGCTCGCCGTTACGGGGTGACCGTGATGGAAGGCTTTATGTATCGTTTCCATCCGCAACATACCCGAGTATTGGAGTTGATCGGTTCCGGACTGATAGGTGAAATTCGATCAGTACGTGCCAGTTATTCGTTCATGATGCGCCCGGCCCGGATGTATCGTTTAGCCGACGATGTTTCGCATGGTGGTGGTGCGATGTGGGATATTGGCTGCTATGCAATTCATTCGCTGCGAATGTTTTTTCAGCAATCCCCTTGCCGGGTAACGGCGTTGTCCAAATACGTGGAAAGCGGCGCCGACATCGCCACTAGCGGCGTGCTGGATTTCGGCGAAGGCAAATTCGCACATTTCGATTTCAGCTTTGAACGGGCTCGGCGCTGCGAATACGAAATCATCGGTACCCAAGGGGGTATCAAATGTCATGTGGTTTGGCAATTGCCCGGTGATGTGCCGGTGATTTCTTGGTGGACCGAGGACGGTCGCCAGTCCGAAGAGCGCTTGCCGGCTTCCAATCACTTCCGTCTGGAGATTGAACATTTCAGCAATTGCGTGTTGAGTGGTCAGGGGCCGCAGTTGTCCCTAGCCGATGCCCGGGATAATTGCAGAACGATAGTGGCCGCATTGCAATCGGCGGCGGAAGGTCGGGTCGTCGAAATTTAATGGCAACAAGGCGAGGACGTCTGAGCGAGTGCTGTCAAACTCTGCAAAAAGTCCATGTCTTTGAGCCTCGTTCGCGTTTAATTCATATGAGTTTGCGGCCTCAGGAGCTTGTCGATGAACGAAATATTATCCAAAATTGTTCGGTGTGATGTCTTACGTATCGTCGTGATGCTGAGTGTTCTTCAGGTGGGTTCTGTATGCGCCGTTGACGTGGTACAAGCCCGGAAAGATTTGCAGCAAATGGGTGTTGAATACACGGAACAGCAATTCGCGGCCTCCGCTGGAGCGGGCGATATGGCGGCGGTGCGATTATTTCTGGATGCGGGAATGGATATCAACGCTGGCGATAGTGCCGCTTTGGGGTTGGCGGCCGGTAGAGGGCGGACGGAAATGGTGGAACTGCTATTGGCGAACGGCGCCAAGCCGACAGCCAATGCGCTACAGTTTGCGAGAACCCGAGGTCATCGGGAAATTGCGAATATGCTGCTTCGAGCCGGGGCGAAGGAATAGCGGCCATGTACGCTCAGATTTGAGCGATTGATGGGCATGCCACGATTTTTCAACAAGAACGGAAAGGCGCGACTCCCTCAGAATAGCTAGAGGGAGTCACGCGGAGACTTAACGCGCGAGTTTTTTTCGGCCGTTGATTCCCAAAATACCTAAGGCTGAGCCAAACAACCAAATCGCCGCTGGTACGGGCACTGCGGCAATATTGCTGGCGAACAACTGGTTATGGAATTCGATATTGCCGTTAAACGACTGAGCAACCAATTGGCCGTTCAATTGCCCGTAACCGCCGAATACGTTGGCCCAGGGTGCTAGAATCGAGCCTTGAGGGTTCTTGCTGCCCGCTAACGTTAACGACGTTGCGTCATAGAAATTGTAGATGACGTGTGTGGCGTCTATGCCGTTAAGATTGACTTGGCCGTTTTGAAATATCTGGCCGGTGCCGCTGACATTGATCAACACGGTGGAGTTGCTGGGAGCGCTGATGTTGATCGTATTGCTGGCGGTCAGTTCGGCGCCGTCTATGTCAAACACGTTGAGTTCGCTATTGTTGCCGGTCAAATTCAGCGTGCCGTAATTGTTGCCGACACTGCCGTTGGCGGTCAAAGCGTTCCAGGCGTTCGAGATGTTTTGATATTGGGTTTGCGCACCGGAAAAATCCACCAATGTTTGCGCGAAGACGCCGCCATTGGCGGTAAAGCTGCTTAGCAGGGTGCCGCCTGCATAGATGCTGCCGTTCTGACCGTTGCCTACACCGCCGTTGTTGGCGGTAAGTGTGCCGTTGACGACCAAACGGGCTGCGTTGCCACTGATTTGCGAGGCCACCGAATAGTTAGCCAATGTGATATTGCCGCCGGCAGCTAAGTTGCCTTCTGTATCGGAATTTGAGCTGATGAAGTTGCCGAATACGAAAACATTGTAGTCGCTGGCCGGCCCTACCAAGGCTGCATGGGCTGGAGAGATGGCGGCAGCCAATAATAAACTGGTAGTTGCTATAGTGTGTGACAAACGCATTTTCCTTTAACCTTGAATAAGTATGATGGCGGGATGCCTTAAATTGATAATGTGTCGACAATATCCGTTCCCATGCGGAAATGTCTTAAGCAAAACCGACGGTTCAAATAAGAGCGTGATGACAAATACTTGACCACGCCGTTGGTCGACCGGAGAAGTTGGCTTTTACCGATTCGAGACCTATATTAAGTGACGAGCCGTTAATAGTCGGTTATCCCGGATTGCGGCGATAAACCATGCACTTCCGGCGTCCATTCTATCTGATTTGAATTTCGGGTGATACGGCCGTTGGTACAGGTGACTGCCGGGTTAGCAAACTGCTAACTCGGCAGCTTATTCGAAGCCGTTTTTATTGGCTAAATGTCAATCCGTCATTTGCGACATCGATTTTGATCGAGTCCCCAGGGATGAAGCGTCCTGACAAAATCTCATTAGCCAGCGGATTTTCCAATTGCCGTTGTATCGCCCGTTTCAATGGCCGCGCGCCATAAACCGGATCGAAACCGGCTTCGCCGAGTAAATCCAGTGCGGTTTCGCTGACTTCCAGACCAATGTCTTTTTCCTGCAAGCGACGGCGCAACAATTCGATCTGAATTTTACAGATGGCGCGGATTTGGCCCTGGCCGAGCGGATGGAAGACCACTGCTTCATCGACCCGATTGATGAATTCCGGCCGGAAATGCTGAGCTACAATCTCCATCACCGCATCTTTCATTTCGACATAGTTGTCTTCGCCCGCCAGTTCCTGGATCACGCTGGAGCCCAGGTTCGACGTCATTACCACCACCGTGTTTTTAAAGTCGACGGTGCGACCCTGTCCATCCGTCAAACGGCCGTCGTCAAGCACTTGCAGCAATACATTAAACACGTCGTTATGGGCTTTCTCGATTTCGTCAAGCAGGATGACCGAGTAGGGTTTCCGGCGCACGGCTTCAGTTAGATAGCCGCCTTCTTCATAACCGACATAGCCGGGAGGTGCGCCGATCAAACGGGCCACGGAATGTTTCTCCATGAACTCCGACATGTCGATGCGCACCATTGCTTCCTCGGTATCGAACATGAATTCGGCCAAAGCCTTGCACAGCTCGGTCTTACCGACTCCTGTTGGCCCCAAGAATAGGAACGACCCGTTGGGGCGGTTCGGGTCCGACAGGCCGGCGCGGGAGCGGCGGATCGCGTTGCTGACGGCTTTAAGGGCTTCGGTTTGGCCGATTACCCGTTTGCCCAGCTCTTCTTCCATGCGCAGCAATTTTTCGCGCTCGCCTTCCATCATTTTCGAGACCGGAATGCCGGTCCATTTCGAAACTACTTCGGCGATTTCTTCTTCCGTGACCTTGCTGCGCAGCAGGGTAGTTTCCTGCATTTCTGCTTGCGAAGCCAAATCCAACTCTTTTTCCAGTTTGGGTATGTCGCCGTATTGCAGCTCGGACATCCGCGCATAATCCTGGCTGCGGCGGGCCGCTTCTAGTTCCAGGCGGGCATGTTCCAAGCGTTCCTTAATCGTTGCTGTACCTTGCAATGCCGCTTTCTCGGCCTTCCAGATTTCTTCGAGGTCGGAATACTCTTTTTCCAGATCGGCGATTTCCACTTGCAGGATTTCCAGGCGTTTTTTCGAGGCCGCGTCACTCTCGTTTTTCATCGCTTCGCGTTCGATTTTCAATTGAATCAAACGCCTGTCGAGCTTATCCATCGATTCCGGTTTGGAGTCCATTTCCATGCGGATCCGGCTGGCGGCTTCGTCGATCAAGTCGATGGCTTTGTCCGGCAATTGCCGATCGGAAATGTAGCGGTGCGACAGCATGGCGGCGGCAACGATGGCCGGGTCGGTGATGTCGACGCTGTGGTGGATTTCGTAACGTTCTTTCAAGCCGCGCAAGATGGCGATGGTGTCTTCGACGCTCGGTTCGTCGACCAGTACTTTTTGAAAGCGGCGTTCCAACGCGGCGTCTTTTTCGATGTATTGCCTATATTCGTCCAGCGTCGTGGCGCCGACGCAATGCAGTTCGCCGCGAGCTAGAGCGGGTTTCAGCATATTGCCGGCGTCCATCGCGCCTTCGGCCTTGCCGGCGCCGACCATGGTGTGCAGCTCGTCGATAAACAAGATGATCTGGCCTTCCTGTTTGGCAACGTCATTAAGTACGGCTTTCAGACGCTCCTCAAACTCGCCGCGAAACTTGGCGCCGGCGATTAATGCCGCCATGTCCAACGACAATAGTTGCTTACCTTTGATACCTTCCGGCACTTCGCCGTTAACGATGCGCTGCGCCAGACCCTCGACAATGGCAGTTTTGCCGACGCCGGGTTCGCCGATCAATACCGGGTTGTTTTTGGTGCGGCGTTGCAGGACTTGTATGGTGCGGCGGATTTCGTCGTCACGACCGATCACCGGGTCCAGCTTGCCTTGTTCGGCACGTTCGGTCAGGTTGATGGTGTATTTTTTCAAGGCCTGGCGTTGATCTTCGGCGTTGGCATCGTTGACGTTCTGGCCGCCGCGCATGTTTTCGATGGCTTTTTCCACGGTCGAAGCGGTGACGCCTGCTTGCTTGAGGATTTTTTGTAAGGAGCCGCTGGCCTCCAGGGCTGCCAGCAAAAATAATTCGCTGGAGATGAACGCATCTTTACGTTTCTGCGCCAGTTTGTCAGTCAGATTCAACATCCGCGACAATTCGTTGGAAATCTGCACATCGCCGCCGGCGCCGGAGACGCTGGCCAGACGATCAATCTCCTTGCTTAACTCATTACGCAAGGCGTTGACCTGAATGCCAACTTGCATCAGTAAAGGTTTGATACTGCCGCCTTCCTGATCGATCAGCGCCAACATCACGTGCACCGGCTCGATGAACTGGTGGTCCTTGCCTAGGGCCATGCTTTGAGCGTCGCCGAGCGCTTGTTGAAATTTGCTGGTTAATTTATCCATTCGCATGCTGCGTACCTCATTTGGGATATAAATTGTGTTGCCGCAGAGATGGGGCGCTACGTAACGCTTTTCAAGCGAGGGCTGGTGGATAATTCCACTATTTTTTCCAGTGAAATTATTACTACTGATTGGTGGCTTGAGATGGACATCGTTGGTAGCCTTGATAAATGATTCAAAGTACAATGCTCGCGCTCAGATAACAGATGTTGAGGGATTATGGCCTTTGCTAGTCAGCAGGTCCGGTTGTCAATATTGTCGGTCTGCGTAACCATTAGTTTTATTTTGTAGGAGTTTTAGAAATGGCAACAGGCACTGTAAAGTGGTTCAACAACACCAAGGGGTTTGGATTTATCGAGCCTTCCGAAGGCAAGGAAGATGTTTTTGTGCATCATTCCGTAATTAAGGGCGAAGGTTTTAAAACCTTGTCTCCAGGCCAGTCGGTTCAGTTCGATATCGAATCCGGTCCTAAAGGTTTGACTGCCGCGAACGTCCTGCCCAGATAAGCGTTAACGGTTACGTGTAAAAAGGCTCTTGCTTGCAAGGGCCTTTTTTATGCCTGCTACAAAATGGATTTTTCGGTCGAGGACAATATAACCAAGCTATAATGCAGCCATCCCTTCCAAACCGGCGTAACTGACTATGGCACGCGAATTTTCTTCTTTAAAACAAATGGATACCCCAGTCAAAGTGCTGTTTACCGGCTATTTGACTACCGTGGCGGTTGGCTATCTGATGGCTTTGATCCAAATTCTGTTTACTCATGGTATGGCTGACGGCAAGTTTGGCCTGTCGATTGACGACATTGTTTACAGTTATTACGGCAATCGTTCGGGAACCGTGCTGGAAACTAAGCTGAACGGGTCCATGAAGGAGAATGCATCCGAACAGGAACGGTTCGCCATTATCCAATGGGTACGCGATGGTGCCGACAAGGACGATTTTATAGACGATGGTATCGAAAAAATCATTCAGGAACGGTGTGTGATGTGTCACAACAAAGACGCACCGGTCCCGGATTTGAGCGATTTTAAAGTGTTGAAGGAATTGACCAAGGAAGACGAAGGCGCGACCTTCAGTTCGCTGACGCGGGTGTCACATATTCACTTGTTCGGCATCAGTTTTATTTTCATGTTTGTCGGCTTGATTTTCAGTTTTTCGGAAACCAGTACCATCAAGTACAAATGTATTGCGATCGGTATGCCCTATATGTTTTTGCTGGTGGATATTTTGTCGTGGTGGTTGACGAAGCTGAACCCGATGTTCGCCTGGCTAGTGATTGTGGCGGGCGGCGGTATGGCGGTGTCGTTTGCGTTTATGTGGACGGTGTCCGTCGCGGAAATGTGGCTGTTTGACAGGGTATTCCTGGACGCTGACGGTCAGCCCAGAGTGCAGTGGAGCACCATCGTAGAAGCCAAATTTAAGCAGGTTGGCGGAGAGGCGGCGGCGAAAAAATTAGCTGAGTTACTGAAGCAAGTCGGTGTTTACGGCTGGTCGAAATTTCAGAGCCAAGGCCTGCCATTTCTGAAAGATATCTACGTAAAAATAGTCAAGAAAGACAAATAGTTACGTAAGTGTGACTAGGTATGCAAAACGCTGTTGAGAAGTTAAAGTTCCGCGCTTGGCAAGCCGATAACCGGGGCGGTATGATGCAATCTGGATTTGCAGGAGGTGTACCATGATTAGCAATGTAATGAATAGCGCAACCAGTCTGATCAGTAATGCTCAGCAAAAAGCCAGTACCGCCGCGCAAACGATTGCAAATTTGCCGGTGCAAGCTCAGGAAGTCGGCGGCTCAAAAGATGTCGGTTCGGCTGACTTATTCAAGCCGGTGCTGAGCTTAAAAGAAGCTGAGCTTGAAACTTCGGCTGGTGCCAAAATGATCAAGGTTCATGAAAAAACGCTCGGATCTCTTCTCGACGTGACGGCCTAATGGCTAACGCTGACATCATAGCCCAGCGCTTTGATGTCAGCGGCAAACGCATTCATTTCTTCAACACTCATTCTTTCCAGTTCGTCCGCTTCCATTTGGAACGATTGCCTGGCCACGCTGTAAAGCATAATTTCTTGCAGTTTAATCTGGCCAAACCGTAATTCCTGCAAAAGCCCTAAATAGGCCTGCTTTTCCCCATCAGACCACGCTTGCCGATAATGCAACATGCAGGTTTGTAGTTTGGTTGGACAAAGGCTAGTGGCAATTTCTAGACGTTCCAATAACTTTTGCTGACTTTGGCCTGTGCTATTGATCAACTTGCGGCCCTGTTCGGTCGCGCTATCCAGCTTGAACCATAATTCGCCGTTGTGTCTGCTCAATTCCGCCAAGCCCGCTTGTACTGTCGATTGGTGTATCAAACTGCCATTGCTGATCAATACAAATTTGCTGGCTGGAAATACGCCGGATTCCGTGGCGATCTTGCCGATCAGATGCACGGCTTTATCAAAATCTATCAAGCTGGTCGGTTCGCCGTTGCCGGAAATGGCGATATCCTTGATAACGCGGTGATCGATTTCGACGTTAAATTGCTCAAAAAAATCGCCGTGTTGCACGTAATTTAAAAAGAAGCGCAGTTCCTGCTCCAGTAAGGCAAAATCCATTTTCGGCGCATTACCGCGCTGTAACTGCGGTACTTGGCAGTAAATACAGCGCCAGTTGCAGGCATTGTTCGGATTGAAATTGACACCTATCGATAAACCACCCGCACGGCGGGAGATGACCGGGTAAACATATTTCAGGCCAGCGACATTACGGTTGTGATTGGTGGTGGTGAGTATCGGCTTCACTTGAGATGCGCCGCGCAAACCGTAACGGGTTTGCGCGGCCATGAGTTAGATTCGGACTAGCACTTCGCCGCGTCCGGTTTCCGCCATATCGCCGCCGTAACGCTGCACGCGGTTAAACGCCGCACCACTGTCGGCAAAACGGGAATTGAAGGATTTGAACGATGCGAACAGTATGGGCAGGAAGGCCAGTGTGTGGGAGCCGCAGTCGTTAAAGGTCGCTGATAATTGCGGCTGATTCCATAGCAACAAAGTGCCGCGCCGCATCGCATAGCCCAGATAGCGGCCGGTGTTACCCATCACCGCGATAGTGCCTGCCAGCATGCGCGAGCCGCAATAATCGCCGGCATTGCCTTCGATCAAAATCTGGCCTCGGCGCATATGGTCGCCGGCGCGCTGGCCGACATTGCCTTTCACCAGCACCGTGCCGCCTTTCATACCTTGTTTGTTACCTGGTAGGGCTCCACCCAGAAAATCGCCGGCATCGCCTTCGATTTGAATTAAGCCGTTTTTCATTTCACATGCAGCATACAAACCCGCG
Source organism: Methylomonas sp. TEB (assembly GCF_047777895.1). GTDB lineage: Bacteria > Pseudomonadota > Gammaproteobacteria > Methylococcales > Methylomonadaceae > Methylomonas. The sequence goes on along the minus strand of NZ_CP180476.1, from coordinate 4,308,843 downwards.
TCACCGCTGACGTTGATAGTGCCTGATTTCATTTGCATGCCCAGATATGCACCGGCATCACCTTGTACGCTAATGCTGCCGCCATCCAATTCCTTGCCGATGAAATCGAGTTTGTTGCCGCTGTAGGCGATGATGATTTCTTGGGTGTTCATGCCGGTGATGTAGAACAGTTCATCAACCCGTAACCGGCGTTTGCCGTTCTGTAGTTCGATGGCGCCAATGGCATCGACGTCCAAACCTTGCAGCTTTTGACAAACCAGCGGCGACATGTCGATACGCTGGTCAGTTGGCTGTTTCAGGGTAAAGGTTAACGCGCTCATGCCATGATCTCCTGCAAATGAAAGTGGAACGGGCCCAATTTGCCGCCGTAATTGCCGGCACTGATACGCTTGATGCCGTTGGCCGCGCCCAGATCGCAAACTGCTTGAATGCCCACGCGCATGGCTTTATCTATGTCTTCCTTACTCAAACCGTCGATGACAATTTCCATCACCGATTCGATTTCGGGTGACAAATCGGTTTTGGTCACGCCTTTTAAAGTCGGGCAAAAAGCATCGTTTGTTGATGCGCCCAATGACGCGTATTTTGAGCCAACTTTGGAGCCCGAGCGCACCACGCCGCCGGGGAAGGGCATAATCACATTCGGAATTTTGCGCATTTCCTCGATCGCCGCCTCGCAGGCTGCCAAAGCTTGTGGTTGCGATTCTGCTAGCACCAGGAAGTTGCCGCCGCCTACCGCATCCACCATGCCGGTGGTGGCTTCTGTAAGAAACTCGCCGTCCATGACTGGTACGCGCCAGTAGCGCTTGCCGCCGATCTTTTTTGCAATTTGAAAGCCATCGCCGAAGTAACGCAGGTTTTTACCCAACGGAATTGGCTTGCCGCCTTCGATGCCGGCAAATAGTGCCGAGGTTGGCGAGGTCAATACGCATTGGCCGGCGCGGGTTTCTAATTGTTTGGCCAGACCTTTGCCGCCCATCGCGTAAATCATGATGGCGACGCCGGGCCGTCCGTCGGGCGTTTCGTTCGGGCTCAACACTCGTTCGATGCCCGCCTCGCAGCCGCAAGCAATTACAGAGGTCGCGAAGCCGGTCATCGCTTGCGCGGAAATCATCGCCCATTTTTCGTTTTGCGCGGTGATGATGGCCCGCGTCGCCTTCATCGGAAAGGCTTCGGCGAAGGTTTTGTCTATGGTTACGCCATTAATGATCATGCTGCACCTCGCAACGGATGCGCCGTCAAGCTGCCGCGCCCGTCTTCGCTAATTTCGTCGTCGCTGATTTTAAAGTTGCCGAGTTTCATGGTCAGGTATTTGTCGAAATAAGGTTTGAGGTCTTTTTCGATGGATAGATCGTAGTCCGGTTTGACGATGTGGGTCGTGCCCCAGGTAACTTTCACCACTTCGCCGTCTTTGACGACCAGTTCGCCGTCCTTGAACACGTAATCGGGTTTGGTGAACATAGTCTGGCGGTCAGCGTTTTCGGTGTAGACAGTGATGTCTGCGAAGTTGCCTGCACTCAAAGCGCCACGGTCTTTCAGGCCGATGATGCGGGCTGCGCCGGCGCGGGTCATGATGGCGATTTCGTTTAACGTGTATTCGCGCTCGATCGAGGCTAGCGTGGTCATTTTTTGCGCTTCCGGATGGATGGTCGCCAGCATGTCGTTCCGGAAGCTGCGGTCCATCAATAGGCGGATCAGATGCGGATAGCTGGTGAACGGCGCGCCGTTGGGGTGGTCGGTGGTCAGGAAGATTCGCCAAGGGTCTTCGACCAACAGGAATATTTCTAAACCGATGGCCCACTGTAAGGCATTGACGAAGTTTTGGTCTTTGTATTTAAACGGCACCACGCCACAGCCGGCGTCGCATTCGATGTCCATGCACACCCATTTATTCGGGCTGGCGAAACGGTGGTTGGCGTGTTGGCGCATGTTATCGCCGGAGGCGGTCACTGTTTGACCGAACAGAATCTGGCCGACGTCGGCGGTGATATTTTTGTTGTTGTTGATCGCTTCGGCAATTTGCGCAGCGCCGGACGAGAATTTGAAATCGCCTTCGGTGCCGTAGCTGTGGAATTGAATATGCGTCAAGTGCATTGGTAAACCGTCGATGCCTTGAATGGTGTTCAAAGTGGTTTCCAGGTTGCCGGGTACGCCAAGATTACAGCCATGCACATGCAGCGGATGGGTAATACCCAGTTCTTTCACCGCGCGGGCCAGGGTTTGCAAGATTTGTCGGGGCGTGACGTCGTAATGGCTGTTCTTCTCGTCCAAATCCAGTTTGCGCTGGTTGAATTTAAACGCATTGATGCCGCCGGCATTGACCACCTTAATGCCGATGCCTTTGGCGGCGTTCAGCGTCCAGGCCACGTAATCATTGATGGCTTTTTGATCTTTGTTGGCGGTCATCATGCGCAGCAAAAAGTCATCGCTGCCCAGCATCACGTAGCCGCCCTTGTCGACTATCGGTGTGTCGCCCATTTCCATATGTGCTTGGCGAGCGTTGATCGGCAAAACCGCCGGTTCGAAGCAGGCGGTGTAGCCCATTTCCGCATAGCGATAGCCCGCAACATAGGTGCTGGGCATCGCGTGGCCGTTACCGGAACGGGTAATCGATGTGCGGTGTACTGGGTCCTGGCGATGATCTTCCGGCAACAGGGTGCGGGCGATATTGCCTTTGCCGCCGCCGATGTGGGTGTGCATGTCGATGGCGCCCGACATCACCACTTTGCCGCGCAAGTCGTATTCTTTGTCAACCGGTCTGCCGTCTTTAGGCGCATCGATAATGCGGCCGTCCTGCACGTAAATGTCTTGCTGTTGTCCGTCGATGCCGCTGGCCGGATCGTAAACGGTTCCACCTGTAAGTTTTATCAACATGTGTTTGATCCTAAAGTGCTTGTTCGATAGCGGTCAGGACTTCGGCGGTACTGGGCAGGCCGGAGTCGCGCAATTTTTTCAGGCGGATCGCCACCACATTGTCCAGGCGGTAAGCGTGGCCGGAGTGGTCGATGCCGGGGGTGCCCACGGGAATAAACACATCCGGTTCTTTCTCAAACTTCATGCCGGAGCGGGCGATGACGATAGTCGGTAAGTGGGTTTTTGGGGGCAGTGCACTGCTGTTAAACGCCTGAACCCACAGCAAGGCATCGGCTTCGCCGTTACTTAGCAGTGTTTGGCTGTCGTAAAGATAAGGATCGTACTCTGGGTAGCCACGGGCAAAATTGACGCGCGCGGGGTAGCCGGTAGTCCAGCCGCAGACTTGGTTGGCGGTTTGGTCGCCTTCCTTGCCGCCCAACGGAAAACCGGAGCAGCGGGTGCCGGCTTGGTTAAGGTCTTTAACGATATTGCACAGCGTTTGCACGGTTAGCTCAGCTTGATCGAATGCCAATGCCGCCGCACCCCATAGAATGACACCATACTGTGCGGCCTTCAGTTTGTCGGCGATAAGCTGTAGTTCGCTAATGGCGATGCCGGCGACACTTTGTGCGTGTAACAAGTGGCCTTTAACCAGGGCCGACAATGCGGGTGTTACTTCTGGTAAATCGGCGTCCGCGCAATTTAGAACGGTGGCTTTTTGGCCGGACGGCGATGTCGAGGCGTTTCCGGAGGGGGCTTTGCCCAGATAAATAATTTCCCGGTTGGCCGTGTTGTCGAGGAACATGGCTTCCTCATTCCACACATACTTCTCGAAAAAACGCGGGGCAAAGGCCTCCAGATCGGTGCCGACCACCAGCAATAAATCGCAACGGTTTTTCAGTTCGGCTAACGTGGTATTCATCCAGCCGGAGTCCTGCAAAGCCAGTAAATTGCGGCGTGCGTTATTAAAATTGAGGTTATCGACCACCGCGCCGCTTTTGTCGGCTAAAGCCAGCAATGCGCGCATGCCGTTGACGTCGGTGGCGCAGCCGCCGATCACAGGTTGATGGGTGTTTCGTAGCAATTCCGCAGCTTTAGTGGTCGCCGCTTCCAAACTCGCTGCCTGCCCGGCAATGCGCGGCACGGTGTCCGCTATGGCTTGTTCGAATGCCGGTGTATTAACCGAGCAACCGTTTGCGGTCACTTTCAAGGTTGTGCCGTCCACCTGTATGCTCAGGTCGTCGGTACCCATGCCGCAAAAAGGGCTGGGTACCTCGGTTATTTCAGTCATGGAAAGTCCTCAATCTTTTTTAATATATTTGAATCGTGGATCGTCGGGCGTGCCTTCCAGGATGCCGGCGGAAGTTTCTGCCGCATCCCACATCAACACGTCCTCAATTTTTTGGGCTAACAGAAAATCTTTATCGGTGATGCCTTTTGCCGAATGCGTGACCAACTTGACGATCACAAATGCGTACGAAACGGTTAAATCCGGGTGATGCCAGGCTTTTTCCGCCAAGTGGCCGACGGTGTTGGCCACCATTAAAGTCGCTTTCCAGCCGCTGGTTTTGATTTTGCGACGAATCCAGCCGTTTTCGTAATACCAGTGCGGCAGTTCCTGTGCTAAACGTTCGGCGATTTCGGTCTCGCTATAGACCTTGGCAGTATCGTGCGACATCGTTTATCCCCCGGATTGAAGTGACTCGGCATTCTATCGCACAGTTTAGTCGGTGTCTTTACGGTGTACAGGTGTTTGGCTGGATTTCAGTGCCAATTGTCGGCAACTGGAGGGGGCTTTTTTTAACTGGCTTGTTTAGGCGGGTTGAGGGAATGCCTCGGCGCAGAGGCATTCTTTTCGGCATGCGTTTGTTATTTGACCACTCTTAGTTGTGGTTTTTGCGGAGGTTTGGGCTCTGTCGGTGTCGGCGGGGTTTCGTCCTCATTCTCTTCCGGGTCGAAAATCATACCTTTGCCATTTTCTTTGGCATAGATGGCCAACACCGCTTTGCACGGCGCGATAATGCGCATGGGTTTGCCGGCAAACCGGGCGTTGAATTGGATTTCTTCATTGCCGAGCACCAAACCTTGAATGGCTTCCGGGCGCATATTCAATACGATTCGGCCATCTTCCACGAAGTCGCCCGGCAGCGTTACGCCGGGGTAGTCGGCGTTGACCAAAAGATGGGGGGTCAGGCTGTTGTCGACGATCCATTCGTAGATGGAGCGAATCAGATAGGGTTTAAGTGGGGTCATTTGCTTGGGGCTTGCATCATGTCTTTTTCTTCGCGGCTCAGGCTTTCTTGAAAAGCCCGTCTGGAGAAAAGTCGGTTGGCGTAGGCGGTGATGCCTTTGCCTAGGCCGGCAATGTCAATACCGATGCTGGGAAGTCGCCACAAGAATGGTGCCATCGCACAATCGATCAGAGAGTACTCGTCGCTCATAAAATACGGTGTCGCTTCAAATACCGGTGCGGCAGCCAGTAAGCTTTCCCGGAGTTGTTTTTTAGCCTTGGCGGCTTTTTTGTCACCGTTGACCAGCACGTCATCCAGCAGCGGATACCACTCCTGATCAATGCGTTTGATCAGCATCCGAGCGTTGGCGCGGGAGACCGGGTCCATTTGATGCAAGGCGGGGTGCGGGAAGCGTTCATCCAGGTATTCCATGATAATGCGGGCGTCGTACAGTACTAGGTCGCGTTCCACGAAAGTCGGGGCATTACCGTTGGGGTTCAGTTCCAGCAGATCTTCCGGCGGGTCATTCGGGTCGAAAAACTCAACTTCCGCTGGCACGCCTTTTTCGTATACAACTAGCCTGGCGCAGTGGCTCATTATGCAGGCTGGTGATGAAAAAAGAGTCATTGCGGATTTTCGGCTGGTGATGTTTGCCACGAAGTGAACCTCTTTGAGTAACAGGATTTAAACCGGGGCAGATTGTAGCATGGATGTTGGGGCTTTTGGGGGCGATGCCGGACGCATTCGGCCGTTGAAAATAACGGGCTGCACCCGGCTATTTTAAACGGCTTGCCGCACTATTCAGCCCAGTTTGACGATGATGTCTTCCAGTACATTCGCGGTGGCATGAACCTTGTCGGCGGCATTGGACAAATGCCGGTAAAGTTCGCGTTGTTTAAACATATTCAAGTAGTCATCGCCTTGGAATAAATCGGCGATGGCCTTGCGGTACATCTTCTCGATGCGGCGCTCCGAGTGGCGGGCGGCAAAAGCGTGCTGCTCGGCCTCGGCAGGGTCTTTGCCTAATACGGCGAAGCCGCGCTCCAGTGCTTTGATCCCCACTTGCAACTCAATGACCATCGCTTGCGAATGGCTGTCGGGGTTCAGTTCCAGGGCTTCCATCTCGTTATACGTGCTTTTGCAATAGGTAACGATGCTGTCCATAGAGGCGATGGCGCGATAAATGTCTTCGCGATCAATCGGTGTGGCAAACGAGCTGTTAAGTTCGTGCAGATTGTGCATGCGGATTCGGTCGGCTTCGTGTTCGTCTTCTTTCAACATCTTGCCGGCTTCGACTGATTCGCTGGCCATGAAACGGACCAGATTATCGACGGTGACGCAGACCTGCTGGCACTGTTGGTGCAGCAATAGATAGAAGTCGGCGGTTTTCGGGAATATTCTCTGAAACAGCCGGGAGGCCAGTGAAAGCTTGGGAGATGACATGAAGATTACAGCGGCTATTTGAGAAAGTAGTCGAATATCAGAAAACTGATGCAGGCGATCATGGCCGCGCCGGGGATGGTGATCAGCCAGGTTCGCAAAATTTCCAAGGCTTTTCCCCAGCGTACCGCTCTGGGGCGATCAGATGCACCAATACCCATGATGGCCGATGCTACAACATGCGTTGTGGACACCGGGGCGCCGAGTAGTGAGCTGCCGAAAATAGTCAGGCATGCGCTCAGTTGTGCGTTTAGCGCGTGGATTGGGCGGATTTTATAGATGGCAAAACCCAAGGTCCGCACGATACGCCAGCCGCCGGTCAATACGCCTGCTGTCATTGCGCTGGCGCAAAACAGCATGACCCAGCCGGGCACTTTAAAGTTGTCTATTTCTCCGCTGAGCAACAAAATCAAGGTCAACACGCCCATGCTTTTTTGCGCGTCGTTGGCGCCGTGCGAAAAGGCCAGCGCCGCGGCGGTCAGCCATTGGGCGTTACGCAGCTGCCGATTAATGCTTGGCGATGCGGACCGCAATAAGAACATCGTCAGTCGCTGAATGATAAAGCCCACCAGAAAGCCCAGGACGGGCGAGAGCAATAAAGCCAGTAAAATTTTACTGAAGCCATGTATGCGGCCTTCACTTAAAGCGTTGAATCCCCAATCTATGGGTTTGCTGCCTATGCCGATTAGCGTGGCGCCGATCAAGCCGCCCATCAGCGCGTGAGACGACGACGATGGTAAGCCGCGCCACCAAGTAACCAAATTCCAGAATACTGCGGCGAAAAGTCCGGAGACTACGATTAACAGCGCATCCGCTTTGGGAATGGAGGATAGATCCAGCAGGGTGCCGACTGTATTGGCGACGGCAGTTCCGCCTAGCAGCGGCCCCAGGAATTCGAAGATTGCCACCACCAAAACCGCCTGCACCGGCGTCATAGCGCGGGAGGCGATGACGCTGGCAATGATATTGGAGGCATCATGAAAACCGTTGGTGTAATCGAATACCAGCACAATGATGATCGCAACACCGATAAACGAAACCAATGCCTCCAAAATAGTGACGGCTTAACGCGGATTAATTGACGACGTTATGGCCGCGCTGTCTCAGGCAGTTGCGATAGGCATTTTTGTAGCGGTCGTTGGCTTGTATGCCCTGCTGAGCGCCGCCGCCGATACCGCCGGCCGCTGCACCAATGGCTGCACCGGTGCCGGGGTTGCCGACTACCGCGCCAATGGCCGCGCCGCCCGCAGCGCCTATCAAGCCGCCAACTGCTGCGCCGGTGGCAGTGTCTTTAACGGTGCTGGACGACTGCGAAGCCAGTTGCTCGCATTCCTGCATATCCTGATTCAAGCGGAACGCATTGGGATCGTTATAGGTGTCCACCGTGGGAGTCCAGCCGGTGGTGGTGGCGCAACCGGCGACTAACAGGCTGGTTGCTAAAATCGATTTAAGCGGTAATTTATGCATGACAAGTCTCCTTCATTAATGCTGAATGCATTGGTAGTGTTCCAGAGAGTAGTCCATTTTGCACTGTTTTGGAAATTTACAAGTCAAATTGACACTGGCAAGCCTGTCACGTATGATTCGCAGCCTTTTTTATCCGTTTTTATCACCAAAGGCAGTAGCACATGAAAAGAACTTATCAACCCAGCAAAATCAAACGCGCTAGAACTCACGGCTTTCGTGCCAGAATGGCTACTGTGGGCGGTCGCAAAGTGATCAATGCGCGCAGAGCTAAAGGCCGCGCATCGCTGACGGTTTAATTGTCGGCGGAAGATTTCGGCTTTCCCGATCAGTATCGGCTAGGGACGCCCGCTGAATATAAAAAGGTATTTACCAATCCCGTAAAATCCACAGATAAATATTTTACGGTATTGGCGACGCGCAACGTCCTGCCGCATCCGCGGTTGGGTTTGGCCATCGCAAAAAAAACTATAAAAAAAGCAGTCGCAAGGAACCGCATTAAAAGGGCTGTCAGGGAAAGTTTTAGATTACAGCGTCAACATATCGTCGGCATTGATATTGTTGTTTTGGCAAGAGGTGATGCAGCAAATGCAGCCTCGCCGATTTTGAGGAAGTCATTGGAAAGGCATTGGCATAAACTGGTAGATCGATGCGATTCCTGCTCATAACCCTGATCAAGGTTTACAAATACTTCATAAGTCCTTTGCTGGGACCCAGATGTCGTTTTTATCCCAGCTGTTCAAGTTATGGCTTAGAGGCAATCCAGATTCATGGTGCTTTCAAAGGCTCTTACCTCACGCTTCGACGCTTATTAAAATGCCACCCGTTTCATGAGGGTGGCATTGATCCTGTTCCGGAAAAATTGAGTAAATAACAATGGATAACATAAGATTTGTACTGGTCATGGCGATGTTGATGATCTCCTACATGCTGTGGGAATCGTGGCAGATCGATTACGGCCCCAAGCCGCAGGCCCTGGTTTCTGATAAACCCGTATTGGCTGGCGATGCAGCAACAGTGTCCCCCGGACAAACGGCGGGAGATGCCCGGGCTGCTGCGGTGCCGACTGTCGCCCAAGTAGCGGCTGAAAATGTTATCAAAGTCAAAACCGATGTTTTCGAGCTGGAAATCGATCCTCAGGGCGGCACATTACGCAATCTGGATTTGTTGAAATATCCGCACGAGAAAATCAACACCGTAGTCGACAAAGCTTATGCCCTGATCGGCATGACGCCTCCGGAGAAAAACCTAAATCCGATTCGGTTGTTCGACAGCAATCCCGACAGCCTGTACCTTGCCCAAAGCGGCCTGATTGCCAATGCCAATTCCTTGGCTGCCCCCGATCATAAAAGCCTGTTCACCGCCGAAAAAACCGAATATCAGTTGCTTGATGGGCAGGACGAGCTGAGAATCCCCCTGACCTGGACTAACCCACAGGGATTGACGGTCACCAAAACATACACCTTCAAACGCGGCAATTATGCCGTTGGTCTGGAGCAAAAGGTCAGCAACCATTCCGCACAGGACTGGTCCGGCAAGCAGTACAACCAACTGGTGAGAACCCAGTACAGCGACAAAAGCAACAACAGCTTTATTCGGACATTCTCCGGCGGCGTGGTTTACACCGAAAAAGACAAATTCCAAAAAATCAAATTTGAAGATATGGCGGATGACAAGTACGACGTCAAAGCCAAGGAAAACGTGCACAGCAAAGGCGGTTGGAGTGGCATGATCCAACATTATTTTGCAGCGGCCTGGATTCCACCTGCCGATCAGGACGCCCAGTTTTACACCAACGATCTGAAGGATGCCCGTTTCCAGGTCGGTTCCTTATCCCCCGATTTGACGGTTCCAGCCAATGGCGAAGCCGTGTTTAGCAGTCAGTTGTTTGCAGGTCCGAAAATTCAGCCAATCATGGAAGCTTTGGCGCCAGGTCTGGAACTCACCGTCGATTACAGCTGGTTGACGCCGATTGCCAAAGGTATTTATTGGCTACTTAACCAAATCTACGGTTATGTCGAAAATTGGGGCGTGGCGATTCTGGGCGTCACCTTTGTCATCAAGGCCTTGTTCTTTAAACTGTCGAAAGCCAGCTTTCAGTCGATGGCCAAAATGCGCAAGATTCAGCCGCGCCTGAAAGAACTGCAAGAGCGCTATGGTGAAGACCGCCAGAAATTCAACACCGAAATGATGGCGATGTACAAAAAGGAAAAGGTCAATCCTTTGGGCGGTTGCTTGCCGATTATGGTGCAGATTCCGGTATTCATCTCCTTGTACTGGGTATTGATTGAGACCGTCGAAGTGCGTCAGGCCGATTTCGCCCTGTGGATTCAGGATTTGTCGGCGCAAGACCCGTTCTATCTGCTGCCGATTTTGTACGGCATCACCATGAAGATTCAGCAAAGCTTGAATCCGGCGCCTATAGATCCGCTGCAAGCCCAGGTGATGAAAATGTTCCCTATCGTGTTCACCGTGTTCTTCCTGTTCTTCCCGTCCGGTTTGGTACTGTACTGGATCTGCAACAACAGCTTGTCGATCATCCAGCAGTGGTATATCACTAAACATGTGCTTGAAGAGGATGCGCACAAGCATAGCGTAGTACCTTAATGCTGGGCGGCGACACCATAGCCGCCATTGCCACGCCGCCCGGTAACGGCGGCGTCGGCGTCATTCGCATCTCCGGGCCATCCGCGTCCGGCATCGCCCAACGCCTCACCGGCAAAACTCTTCCCAAACCCCGCTACGCTCAATTTGCCCATTTCCTTGATACCGATGGCCGAGTAATCGACAGCGGCTTGCTGCTGTATTTTGCCGCACCGGCTTCATTTACCGGCGAACAGGTTATCGAACTGCAAGGCCACGGCGGCAGCGTGGTGCTGGATATGCTGTTGCGGCGGGTGCTGGAACTGGGCGCGCGTTTGGCTAACCCCGGCGAATTTAGTCAAAGAGCTTTCCTAAACAACAAAATTGATCTGGCGCAAGCCGAAGCGATAGCCGACCTGATCAGCAGCGGCACCGAACAAGCCGTGCGCTCTGCGCAACAATCCATGCAGGGCGTGTTTTCCGAACAGATCAACGAACTGATAGACGAGTTGATCGAGCTGCGGGTGTTTATCGAAGCGGCCATCGATTTTGTCGACGAAGAAATCGACTTTCTCGGCGACGGTGTGGTGGCGGGGCGCATAGCACGCTTGCAAGTCAAGCTCGCCGACATCGGCAAAACCGCCCAGCAAGGCCGACTGTTACACGACGGCATGACCGTGGTATTGGCGGGCAAGCCCAATGCCGGGAAATCCAGTTTGCTAAACGCCTTAGCCGGTCACGACGCAGCGATTGTCACCGACATCGCCGGCACCACCCGCGATGTGCTGCGCGAACGCATTCAACTGGATGGCATGCCCTTGCATATCATTGACACTGCCGGCTTGCACGACAGCGATAACCCGGTCGAGCAGGAAGGTATCCGCCGTGCCCGCCAGGAAATCGCCAAGGCCGACCGGATTTTATTGTTGATAGACAGCACCGACCCGGACAGCGCCAGCTTGGATGCCAGCCTGCCGGCCAACATTGCGGTCACCAAAGTTTTCAATAAAATCGATCTGATCGGCGGTCAACCCAGGGTCATGGAAACTCAGCAAAGCACCGAAATCCATTTGTCCATCAAACATAAACTTGGTCTGGATTTACTGCGCCAACACCTGAAACAAAGCATGGGTTTTACGGAAAGTGCGGATAACGTATTTGTCGCCAGAACCCGCCACATCCAGGCCTTACAACTTGCCGCGCAAGCCTTGGACCGCGCCGCCGAGCAATTGCTGCATCAAGCCCACGAACTGGTCGCGGAAGAATTGCGCCAGGCGCAAACCAGCTTATCCGCCATCACCGGCGAATTTACCTCCGACGACCTATTGGGGGAGATTTTTTCCAGCTTTTGCATTGGTAAGTAAGCGACTGACGCGGACTTATCAATCGATTTGCTCCAATACCACCGGCTTGGCGCTAAAGACTTCGGCAACCAATTCCAATTGCGCGGCAAACAGCGGCAGGGTCGGAATTTTCCAGGCTTTGCCGGTGAATTTGGCCAGGATGTTGTTCAGCCAAGGCCGGTCGGAGCTGGCGTGGTGAATGATGAAACGGTAGGACTCGCCGTCGTTGAATACCGCAAAATCTTCCAGGGTCACTTCTATGGTGTGTTCCTCGCCGTATAGCCGGGTTTGCACATACACTTTGCGGGCATCGAGATCGAAGTTGAACTGCGTCAACTCGGCGATGCCTTTCATGATGATGTTCGCCCCCCAAATGATCAGCGCGTTGGGGGTTAATTTGATAACAAAACGGATTAAGCTGGACTTAAAACTCATGGCGGGCCTTTAGTGGTTGGCTGGGTAAAACCATGATTCTAAACATTGTCGGCGGGATTGTTGCGTAAATATTTCAACGATTGTCACTCAGGTGCCAAACCTCAAGCGAATCAGGTGCTGGCGGCCGACTCGCTCAAATGCGCGTACGCCGGAAAGGTTTGCAGCCGGCTGTCGTCCAGCGGTTCGCCGATGGTAAAGTGATACAGGCTTTGCCAGTCGTTATCTTTTAAACCCAACACACCGTGCACGGCATCGTCAAAAAAACAGCCGATGCCGGTGCCGCGCACGCCGGCGGCTTCCGCTTCCAGGTATAAAATCTGCCCCAGTAGGCCGCTTTCCCAGAACAGCCGCCGATAGCGCCAAGCTTCGGTGTCCACATTGTCGGCAAAGCGCGCCAACATCCCTAAGCTGAACGCGCTGTCGCTGGCGATGGGTTGGTGGCAGGACAGGGTTTTTGCGGCTTGCCTGACGCTGCCGGCCGTCAGCCGATAAAATTCGAACGGTGCCTCGACGGTCTGCCATTCGTAATCGGCGGAACAAAGTGGTTTTAATTCCGCCGCCGCATCCGCCGTGCGCGGCAGCACGTATAAGCCCGGTTCCAGGCCGGCTACCCGATGCACGAATAGCACGATATTGACTTGCGCCGGCCAATTCCAGGCAGTAAACGGCGGTTTGGCGTTGGGCAGCAGCGCGGCCAGTATTCTGTGAAAATCGGCCAAGGGCAGCTCCGGGGATTTGCCGTTAAAGTGCTGCGCGCTGCGGCGTTGGCGAATCAACGCGCTGGCAGTTAGATTGTGGCTGGGTGCCGGTAAATCCAGGTTCGGCAGGGTTAAGCGTTCGGCAACTGTCGTCGGCTTGACGGCTTGGGCGGAGACTTCATCTATGATTGGCCAACGGTAAAAATGCCTGCCGCTCAAGCGCTCGGCCTTCCCGAACCATTCGGCGCTTTGGCTAAGGGCTGCTAAATATGCGGTGGAAAACTCACCGCCCGCCGTTTGGCTGGCATGCAGCCGGCAGAATAAATCCGGCGTTTCGTGTTCGGTCGCGACAAAATCCTCGCTACGATCCAGCCCCAGCCAGGCGGCGATGTCGGCATCGGCAGTCTCGCTCAGCAATTCTATCGACCAACCCAAGCAGGCGGCGGCATAACTCAGCGCGGCCAGTGCATGACCGATGTCGTGTTGGCAGTAGCGAAAGGCCCGTTCACCGTATTTCCAGGCTTCCCGCCAATGAATTGAGGAAAGGCCAATATAAACCTCTTTAGCTACCGTTTCCGCAGTAAACCGGCTGCGCCGCTCCAGATGATGATCGTGACTGACGTAGTGATAGACGCCGGCTTGTAATAGATCCGGATCGGTACAAAGCACATAAGCTTCGGTGGGATGCAAATTACCGCTGGACGGATTACAGCGCAAAGCCCAGCGGTCCGGACCAAACTGCTTCCAGGCCGACAAACCGAACGATAATTCCAATAACAGGCCCAGATTGGTCCGGTTTAACGGCTGCGGCGCTATCCGGTCCGGTTTATCCAAGTCCGCAAACAAGCAGCTAAGCTCGACACCAGGTGGCGGTAGTTTCACCACTTCACAACCGCTAAAACGCCGAAACGGATTGGGCTGATCGTCCCAATCCAAAGACTCCGGGCCTTTGGCGTAGGCGTTTAATTGGTGTTTGGTACGGTTGTGGTAGCTAATGACAGCGTCTGCAAGGTTGTTCATTGGGTTCTCTCTATACATTCAATGCTGTGTGGATGGAGCGGAGTATTTTCTGAAAATTAGCAATGTTCAGCATGTTTCGTGCCTGATCTCCCGCGATTAAATGGGCTGCCTTCCGGTGGTTTAAAGTCCCAGGCTCGCAACAGAAATATTCGCGTTCTTCAAGGTAAGCAAGTGTTGGTGGATATCCACTGTATGGCTGTCTGACGCTTGGTTAATTAACATAGTTTCGATAGAAAGGGATGGCTGTTGGCGCTGAAAAATTTTATAAATCCCTGCTTTTTATGGGTATTTTTTGGATGGTCTTGTTTTTGCTTTCGTTGGGTTCGATAGTTTAGCAAGCATCCGGCTTGCGCTTTGGTCCGAATGAGGTGCTGGGTAGACAGCACTAATTTATTCAGCGTAGTTAAAAGGTTCGGGAGCGTCGCAATGTCCACAAGTTATCCTTTTGTGTCGGAACAAAAATTGTCCGACAAATTAGTTTCGGGGTCCTTTCTAGGCAATTTCAAAACCGCTTTCAAGAAAATCACTCTGCGCAAGTGTCTGTTGAAATTGCATCTGTATATTTCCTTGTGGTTGGGTACGCTACTGGTGATTGCCGGGGTTACCGGCAGCCTCTTGGTTTACGAGCATACTCTGGATAAGTGGCTCAATCCCGACATGATGAGCGTGGCCGTTGGCGAACGCTGGTTACCCATTGCGGATTTAGTGGCAATCGCGAACCGCGTCTCGCCCATTTCAGAGCCACCCTCCCATCTACAGATGCCGGAGGACCCGAGCGAAGCGCTCATCGTGCGTTATCAAGCGGCGGCGATGCCGGGCCACAAGGGCCACAATCATCACTTTCACGAAGTTATGGTGAATCAGTACACCGGTCAGGTGCTTGGCGACCGGGATAGAAACGACGCCTTGATGACATTTATTTTGCGCCTGCATTTCAGCCTTTTGGCGGGTGATTTCGGTAAGCTGGTCATGGGAATTACCTCCTTGTTGACCTTGGTATTGACGGTTACCGGCATTTATTTGTGGTGGCCGAAACTCGGCAAAATCAAGCAGGCTTTTCTGATTAAACGTAACGCCAGCTCCACGCGCTTTAATTTCGATCTACACAAAACCACCGGTATCTATACGGCTATAGTCATGTTGGCAGTGGCCTTCTCCGGGGTGTATTTCAATCTGCCGCAGTTGTTTAAACCGGCGGTTAATTTTTTCTCACCTCTCGAAGACATGCCGCGCGGTATCAAATCAACAGCAAATGGCGGCACGGTAATTCAACCGGAGATAGTCAAGGCCAATATTCAAGCCGCGTATCCAGGGATTCAGATTCAACGGATTTTCCTGCCGGTCGGTGAAAACGGCAGTTACATGGTCTCTGCTCGGCAGTCCGACGAACTGCGCAGCAAAGGCTCTACCAGCTTTTGGGTCGATCAATACGACGGCGCGATTTTGGCGGTGCGCGACCCGAAAAAATTCAACGCCGGTAACGCTTTTATCAATTTGCAACTGCCTTTGCATAACGGCGAGATTCTCGGTACTCCAGGGCGCATCGCGGTACTAGTGGCGGGGTTTGCGCCGTTAGTGATGATGGTAACCGGCCTGATCCATTGGTTGAAAAAGCGTAAAGCTAATCGTGCGCGTCGAGCCGGTTTGAAAGCCGCCGCTATCTAACGTTTTTCCCACGATGACCAACTAACAAACTCCGGCGCGTGCCTGCGCGCCGTTGAGGAGCTTTTGTGCTCAATCCCGACCCTTCCGTAAACTTTAAAGGACTTTGAGGCTATCAATGTTACCTATTCGTGCCACCACCAAAAACATTGCTGTGGTATTACCTTTGATCATGCCGTTGAATTTGGCCGCTGTGGAAAAAGCGCCTGATGAGCTGGATGAAATGGTGATTACCGCAACCAAAACCGAACGCAGTATTCGCGATGTATCGGCTACGGTGACAGTGATCGATAGGGAGCGTATCGAAAAATCCAACGCGACAACCGTCGATCAACTACTCAAGGGCGTGCCGGGTGTGTATGCCAGCCGCATGGATGCCTCGTCTCCCAATCGGATTGCCCAGACCTATACCCGAGGCCTGCCGGGCAATGGCCGCACCTTGGTATTGATCGACGATGTGCCTATGAATGTGTCCTACGACAGTCAGGTGGATTGGTCGCAACTGGGCACTATTGACGTGGATCGAGTGGAAATTGTCAGAGGCGCCGGTTCGGCCCTTTACGGCAACCATGCGATGGGCGGTGTAATAAACGTTATTTCTAAAGCGATTACGCCCGGCGTGAAAGGCAAAGTGGATAGCGAATACGGCAGCATGGAAACGATCCGTGAAGCAGGTATCGTCTCTTACGGCGGCGAGCACAGCGGCGGTTCGGTATCAACCAGTTATTTGGAAAGCGACGGCTATAACATGTGGCGTCCGTATACGAGTGTGGCTGCCATTCCCTTATCGCAACGCGATAAAACCGGCACACGTAAGACCAATGTAGGCGCCAAATTTACGCACGAATTTGATGCCTCTAATCTGCTGGATCTGAGTTTTTCCTATTTGAGCGACGTTGCAACAGGCTTATATCGAATTCCTGATTATATAGCCCAAGATAGAGAGCAATATCTGGGTTCGGCACGTTATCGCTATTTGGGGGAGCGTTCTGAAGCCACGTTAGTCTTATACAGCCGTATTGGCCGAATGGATGCCGATAGTGCAAACGCTGCCAATGCAACCAGTCCGGATGTGGCCCGCCCCGGCACGATGGCCGCCAGTCTGATTTCCTATCGCGGCGATTTTGACGATATGGAAGCAGGTATTCGCGCGCAATATAGCCATTACATAGGCAGCCATCACAAATTGACGGTGGGCGGACAACATGCAGACAGTCAAATGACCATGATTAACCAGTTTCCTGCGGAACGTGGCAGAGAACAGCTTGTTGAGGGCGGTATTCAACTGAGCGGCATATTTTTGCAAGACGAAATCAATTATGGACCGTTGAACGTAAGCTTGGCCGGGCGTTGGGATCTGTGGCAGACAGACGGCCAATTCAGAGATACCAAAACCAGTTTCCCTGGGCAAGGCCAATGGGGTAATCATGCGGAGGACTCGTTCTCGCCTAAGGGTGGGTTTTCGTACAAGCTCACCGATGATTTAGTGCTGCGCGGCTCGATAGGTCAGTCGTTTAACACCCCGGATGTTTCTCAGCTCTACGGCAATAGCAGGCGGGGTGGGACGACCGTGGCTTACGGTAACCCGTATTTGACTCCCGAAAAAGCCGTTTCCGGCGATATTGGCTTGGATTACTACTTTGGCCGGCAGGGATATATCAAAACCACGATCTATAATACGACTGCGGAGGATTTTATCGCCACAGTGCAACGAAGCGGCGCGACGGTCGGCACCACCGACAAAATTAATATCGGCGCCATTCGGGCCGAGGGTGTTGAGGTCGAAGGGATGTGGAAGCTAGGCGATTTCCTGACTTTGTACGCGAGTTATACCAAGAACGATTCGATTGTCACCAAGCACGATAGGAATCCTAATTTGATCGGCAAGCAACTTACCAATGTGCCGCAAGATCAAGGTAGTTTGCGGGCTGATGTTAGCCTGCCTTACGGCTTTTCGGTTTTCGGTGCTTTTAATTACGTTGGCGACCGATACTTTACCGAGACCAATTTACCTACCGCACCGGGCGGCTCTGCCGTGTATAAAAGCTATGCAACCTACGATTTAGGGGTGGCCAAGACCTTAGTCAAGGATGTTATCGCCCGGATGACCTTCATGAATATCGGTAACGATAAGTATGAAGGTATCGGGTATATCGCGCCGGGCGCCACCATTACCGGCGGTATCAGCGCCAAGTTTTAAAATTGAACCGGCGCGAATAGGTTGTCGGGCGATTTTATAAGGGCGAAATGCGGTTAATGGGTAAGCAACTCTTTTTCCGGAACAACCAAGTCCTCGGTCCAGCACCCAATCGGCCGGCCCAGATTTAGATCCTGGTCTTCGAAGCGGACTAAAAACACGGTGAGTCCAGGATCTTCTTCAACATGTCCTTTCATCACGATCACGCCGCGGGCGCCTGCTTGCGCCAGCACTTCGCCTTCCTCGCTGTCCGGCATACTGCCATCGTCAATAATCGTATGCGCGGCATATACCACGTCGCCCAAATCCAAATCTTCTACGTTCATGCTGTGCTCCTGTGAGAGTTTTGTAGTAAAGCCGACAAAAACCTCGGGTTTGTTGTGAAACGGCGTGCCGATTAAGGTTGGCCTGCTGCTTTTGGCTGAGTAATTTCAGCGTCTTAGCTGAAATTTTCGCGTATGGCATGCAGGTTGCTTTAACTGTTTACAAGATCAATGCCAAACCGTTCAGGAGACTTAAAGATGATTACATTAACCGAAAGCGCCATCCAAGCCGTGGGTCGTTTTATCAGCAGTTCCGACAAGCCGACCGGTGGGCTGCGCATCGAAGTGACCGATGGCGGTTGTTCCGGTTTGTCTTATGGCATGAAACTGGAAGCAAAAGAAAATGCGGACGATACCGTCATCGACTGCGGCGCAGTCAAAGTATTTGTGGACCCGCTAAGCTTGCCCAGCCTGAATGGCATGTCCATCGATTTCGTCGACAGCCTGGAAGGTTCCGGCTTCAAATTTACCAATCCCAACGCGGTGAAAAGCTGTGCCTGCGGATCATCATTTACCACCGGCGAAAGCGGCGGCACACCAAAAACCTGTTCTTAAGCATTCGAGGAAATAGCTATGTGGGATTATTCAGATAAAGTAAAAGATCACTTCTTTAACCCTAAAAATGCCGGCGCGGTGGCGGGTGCCAACGCGATTGGCGAAGTGGGTTCCATCAGCTGCGGCGACGCTTTGCGGCTGACTTTAAAAGTCAACGACGACACTGAAGTGATCGAAGATGCCGGTTTCCAAACCTTCGGTTGCGGCTCGGCGATTGCGTCTTCTTCAGTGCTGACCGAAATCATTAAAGGCCTGACTTTAGACGAAGCGTTGAAAGTCACTAACCAGGACATCGCCGCCGAATTGGACGGCCTGCCGCCGGAAAAAATGCACTGCTCTGTGATGGGCCGGGAAGCCTTGCAAGCGGCGGTGGCTAATTATCGCGGCGAAGAATGGAAAGACGACCATGAAGAAGGCGCTTTGGTTTGTAAGTGTTTTGCCATTGATGCGGTGATGATTGAAGAGATGGTGTGGGCCAACAAACTACGCACTGTTGAAGACGTGACCAACTACACCAAGGCTGGCGGCGGTTGCGCGGCTTGCCACGAAGACATCGAAGCCATCTTGGAAAAAGTCCTGAAAGAGCGCGGCGAAACCTTCGATCCAAATGCGGCGCCGGTCGCCAAACCCGAGCCCGTGGTTGCCAAAGGCCCGTTGACCAATCTGCAACGCATCAAGAAAATCGAAGAAGTGATCATGTCTTTCCGGCCGCAATTGATGGCCGACGGCGGTGACGTCGAGTTGGTGGAAGTGGTGGATAAAACCGCTTACGTCAACATGACCGGCGCTTGCAATGGCTGCCAAATGTCCGCCATGACCATTGCCGGCATTCAGCAACGGCTGATGGAAGTGATGGGCGAGTTCATCAAAGTCGTGCCTGCCTCGCAAATGCCCAAGTTGGTGACGATAGAGGAGGCCAGTCATGCCTGATATTTATCTGGATAACAACGCGACCACCAAGGTGGACAGCGCGGTGGTCGATGTGATGATCCCGTATTTTACCGAGTTCTTTGGTAATCCATCGTCTATCCATCGTTTCGCCGACGGCGTGGCCAAGGCCATCAAGAAGGCGCGCTCGCAAGTGCAAGAGTTGATTGGTGCCGAGCACGACTCCGAGATTATTTTCACCTCCTGCGGCACGGAATCCGATTCCACGGCGATTTTGTCGGCGATCAAGGCTCAGCCCAATCGCAAGGAAATCATCACCACCTCGGTGGAGCATCCGGCGATTTTGGCTTTGTGCGAAAACCTGGAAAAAGATGGCTACACCATCCACCGCATGCCAGTGGATAAATGCGGCCGCTTGAATCTGGAAGCCTACAAAAATCTGTTATCCGATGAAGTAGCAATTGTCTCGGTGATGTGGGCGAACAACGAAACCGGCACCATCTTTCCGGTGGTGGAAATGGCCGAAATGGCCAATGCGGCCGGCGTGATGTTTCATACCGACGCCGTGCAGGCGGTCGGCAAGATTCCGATGATGCTGCAAGACACCAAAATCGATATGTTGTCGATTTCCGGGCACAAATTGCACGCACCGAAAGGTATTGGGGTGTTGTACTTAAAGCGTGGCACACGCTTTCGCCCGCTTTTGCGCGGTGGACATCAAGAGCGCGGCCGCCGAGCCGGTACTGAAAACACCGCGTCGATTGTCGGCTTGGGTAAAGCCTGCGAATTGGCGATGGAGCACATGGAATACGAAAACGTGCAGGTCAAAGCGATGCGCGACCGTCTGGAGCAAGGCATCGTTGCCGCCGTGCCGCACTGCTTTATCACCGGTGATTTAAACAACCGCTTGCCCAATACCACAGACATTGCGTTCGAGTATATCGAGGGCGAAGCGATTTTGATGCTGTTGAATAAAGCCGGTATCGCGGCTTCCAGTGGTTCGGCGTGTACATCGGGTTCATTGGAGCCTTCGCACGTGATGCGGGCCATGGATATTCCGTACACCGCCGCGCACGGCACCATCCGCTTTTCGTTCTCGCGCTACAACACTATGAGTGAAGTGGACGAAGTGTTGAAGGTGATGCCCAGCATCGTCGCTACCTTGCGGAAACTGTCGCCGTATTGGGACAGCATCAACAACGAACCGGTTGCCGATCCGGAACAGGCTTTCCAACCCACTTATGCTTGATTGAGTGTATTGATTGGTCGGGTTTGCAACGGTGCCCCTGAGGCCACGGGCAATTCGGCCAGTTTGGTTTTGAGTCAACGCCGCATAAACCGGTGTTGACACCAAAAATTTTCACTGAGGATTGTTATGGCTGAAACGCTTGCTGATTTACGCGCGGTATTATCCAAGATGGAAGCCGCATTGAGTTCCATCACCGAATTCAACGCCGAAGTGCTGGAGTTTGTTGATGTTCACTATTCGAGTTTGCTGAATGATCAAAAAGTCGTCCAGGTTTTCAAGAATGTCGGCGACGCCGAGGATGAACTGCAAAGACAACTGAATTTTCTGCGCTCGCGTTTGACTGCCGGCATAGCAGAATTTAAAGCAGTTTGTGAGGCGGAAGGCTGAACGCTGTAAGCCAGCAACTTGGATTAAATCGGTAGCGAAGACCTGGTTAACCCCCAGCAAATTGAGATAGTTCTGAGCCGTTTATTGCATTGAAGGGCATCCAATGCCGGCTTAAGCCTTTATCACAGAACCAAAAAAGGCGGTTGTTCAACCGCCTTTTTTGCATTTTGGCAGAGCAGTTCGCTCAAACCTTTCTGGTTTTTCGGTTAAGGCCCAAACCAACCAACGCACTGCCGAAAAGCCATACCGCACCGGGTACAGGCACAGCGGTGACATTGAAGTTGATATTGTTAATACCGTTGTTCCAATCGGTGCCCAGGATAATTCTAATCGAATGAGCAGTAACGCCAGGGGTGAAAGTATGAGGTGCGTCGCCGGGTACTGCATAAGGTGCATAATCGACAAAAATGTTGGTAGGGTTGGTACCATCAACCACTCTCAAGTCGCTCGCATTGCGAGTGAAATTTCCCGGCCCTGGATACGCAGCAACGTCGAAGCTTTCCAAGGTGACGCCCTGATTTGGATTGATTGCCGTCAGCGTAATGCTCAAAAGCAGTCCTGATGTATGAGCAAACGCCGCTGAGTTTAAAGTGGCATAACCGGCATTCCACAATAGAGCATCGTTATAAGCTGTTGTGCCATTGAGGTTCAG
This sequence comes from Methylomonas sp. TEB, assembly GCF_047777895.1. Classification (GTDB taxonomy): domain Bacteria; phylum Pseudomonadota; class Gammaproteobacteria; order Methylococcales; family Methylomonadaceae; genus Methylomonas. Next base: position 4,286,863 of record NZ_CP180476.1, on the reverse strand, counting down.
GCTGGAATACGATACCGCCACGTCCGCGGTAGAACCGTAACCTGCTGGAACCGGGGCGTAATTGTCGAACGGCTGTAGCGCATCGAAGTTAATCGTCGCGGCTTGTGCGTTGAATGCGGCGGTAATCAGTATTAACGGATAAAGCTTTTTGGATAACATCGGCGACCCCTTCAAACGGCGTAAAAATACGCCTATCAATTGACAGAAACTCAAGAACTGTAGGCGCTGTTCCTGATTCCGAGATTAAAAGCAAAATACGTTCCATTTTATATGTTGTTTGTTTTTACCAATAAATTCAATAGGTTGAGTTAGCAGGTATTGAGCAGTATTAGGATAATGCCATTTAAAACGTTGAGTGATGTAAAAAATGCCGACATCGGTATTGCGCAAGCGCAGACATCAAATTCGATATACCTTAGTCTGTTAGAGGATGTTTCGCGCAACCGCAGCAGTCAGGCCAGCCTTTTTACTGCTGCCAACCCAGCCGGCAAATCCGGAAATAAACAACCAAATACCTGCCGGAATCGGTACAGCCGCCGGTGCGGCTACGTCAAAGGCGATCTCGCCAATTTCCGAAACCAGATAGGCTTCGTAATAAGAGTTGATTTGTAAGCGCACATAGCGCGCTTCGCTGTCAATCAAGTCGAACACCGTTGCCGGGTAGGGTGGTGTGGGGTCCAAATCGCTGGGCATTTCGGGGTTGGTGAAGTCGCCGGCTTTATTGGACGTGGAAAAATCGGCTTCCAACGATGTGAACAAACTGATCGACGCGACGTTGGCGCCGCTGTTAGAGGCCATATTCCATAAAGCCATTTTCTGTACCTTGTAAATGGCCCCCAAATCGAAATCCAGAATACCGGTGCACGGGCAATACGCCGGGCTGATCCAGCCGTTACCGATTTCCGGGCCGGCACCAATATGTGTTGGGTTTAAGTTCATATAATCGGCAAACGCGGTGGCGCCACTGCTAAAACCGGCGGATAGACCGGATTGGTTAAACATCGGCTTTTCGTCGGTTTTGGCCGGAAATCCCGCAATACCCGAATAGTTGCCTATGGTGTTGTTGATCACCGCCACCGGTGACAAGATGGCGCCGGCTGCTGCCGGTTGTGCCAAGGTGACAATACCCAACAGGCCAAACATGCAAGCCCAACCATTTTTACGTGAAGTCATACGTGTTCCTCCTAAGTGATGTATCCGGAAACATGCTGAACAGGCGGCGCCGGCGCTACCTGCCGGGCCTCCAAGTCAAGAATGTAAGCTAGTAAAAATAATCAGTCAAAATATTTTCGAGGCCAATTTTTTGAATATAAGAAATGTATGTCGGCTTACTTTAACTACCAGTACGGTGGGCATTGTGGAATTTGCGTACCACTGGCGCAGGCTGCGAACAGACCATTGTCGGCTTTGCGACAATTTGCCTTTGCGGTTGCGAGGTTGTCTTGTCGATAGTCTGCCAATCACACAGTAAAGCCCAAGGATTCCGCAGATTTAGCAGTTGGCAAGCGAATTGCTTAATCACTAGCAAAGGAGTAGCCAATCTGGTTGCTCAGTTTTAGACACCGGCAGTATGAGGCTTGGCGATGACTTCTGATCCCCGCACCATCATTATCGACGACACCACGCTCCGCGATGGCGAGCAGTCGGCCGGCGTGGTGTTCTCGTTGGAGGAAAAGTTGGCGATTGCCAAGCAGTTGTCCGCGCTGGGTGTGCCGGAGTTGGAGATTGGTATCCCGGCCATGGGTGTACAGGAACGCGACGAAATCAAAGCCATTGCTCAATTGAAATTGCCTAGCAATTTATTGGTATGGTCCAGGATGCGTGAAGAAGATTTGCAACACTGCCTGGGCTTGGGCGTCGGTACCGTGGATTTATCGATTTCCGCCTCCGATCAACATATCCAACATAAACTGAAACAAAGCCGGGCTTGGGTGTTGGCTACCATTGAGCGCTGTGTGAAAACCGCGGTCGATGCCGGCATGCGGGTTTGCGTGGGGGCCGAAGATGCGTCTCGCGCCGACAGCGACTTTCTGGCGCAAATGGCCGAGGCTGCGCAAAGCGCCGGCGCGATAAGAGTTCGCTTTGCCGATACGGTCGGCATCATGGAACCGTTCGGCGTATTTGAAGCAATTCGCAAGCTGCGCGCCGTCACCGACATGGACATCGAAATGCACGCCCACGACGATCTGGGCTTGGCCACCGCCAATACTCTGGCCGCCGCATATGCCGGCGCTACCCACGTCAATACCACCGTCAACGGTTTGGGCGAACGGGCCGGCAATGCCGCGTTGGAAGAAGTGGTGGTGGGTTTGAAACAGCTGTACGGTTTTGAAACCGGTGTGGATTTGCGCAATTTTCCTGCTCTGTCCCATCAGGTGGCGACTGCGTCCGGCGACACGATAGGCAGCCGTAAAAGTTTGATCGGCCGCGACGTGTTCAGTCACGAAGCCGGCATCCACGTCGACGGCTTGCTGAAAGATCCCAACAATTATCAAGGCGTCGACCCTGCCTTGGTCGGCCGCAGTCACCAATTGGTGCTGGGCAAGCATTCCGGCAGTCAAGGCGTGATGCACGCCTACAAACAACTGGGCATCCAGATTAACCGCTGGCAGGCCGGCCGCCTGCTGCCGCTGATTCGCGAGTTTGTCAGTTTGCATAAACGCGCACCGCAATCGACCGATTTGAATCAATTTTTACACAGCCTATAGCGAGGTGTCAGATGAGTAGCAATCGTCAAAAACCAGCCGTGCCCAGCACCGCCAAAGTCGACGTACCACAGCAAACTGCGGCGCAGCACGAACTGCCTGATGACCGTTACCCCGGTTCGTTCTTCCGGGTGCCTGGCGTGCCGATGCCCGGCAAAACCACCTGGAGCTTGGCAAAATGATGTTTTTGTCGCCGTCGCGTCCCAGCGTTGCATCAGGACTCTGGCAAGACTGGCGCGACGATGTGGCTTGCGTGTTTGCCCGGGATCCGGCAGCACGCGGCTTACCGGAAGTATTGTTGGCTTACCCCGGTGTGCATGCGGTGTTGCTGCACCGGGTAACGAATCGCTTGTGGCATGCGGACTGGAAATTGACGGCGCGTTTACTGGCGGCTTTCGCCCGCTGGCTGACCAACGTCGATATTCACCCCGGTGCCACCATTGGCAAACGCTTTTTTATCGATCACGGTGCCGGCGTAGTGATCGGCGAAACCGCTGAGATCGGCAACGACGTGACCATGTATCACGGCGTGACGCTGGGCGGCACTACCTGGAACAAGGAAAAACGCCATCCGACGCTAGGCAATAACGTGTTGATCGGTGCGGGTGCCAAGATCCTCGGCGCGATCAATCTGGGCGATAACGTGCGCGTCGGTGCCAACTCGGTGGTGATCAAAGACGTGCCACCTTGCTGCACCGTCATCGGTATTCCCGGTCGAATTATCCAGCAGAAAGGTATAAAAATTCAGGACCCGCGCGGTATCGACCTCGATCACCATTTAGTGCCGGATCCGGTGGGCAAAGCGCTGAGTTGCTTGGTGGACCGTTTGGACGAATTGGAAAACAATCAAAAACGCTTTGTGGTCGCGGAAGAAACCTGCGGCAGCTGCGAAGCGGAAGGTGTCTGCCACGGCGAAGACGTGGTGGTACTGAAGCAAGCAGCAGGTGGCAAGTGATGGAAATGGATCTGTTGCAATTCGACGCCAAGGACTTGTACTACGAGAAAGCCGACAGCCAGGAAGTTGAGGACTTGATCCAATACGCTTCCGAACTGTACGCCACCGGTGAAGCGGAGCTGCCGTTATTACAGGCGTATTTGCGGGCACCGGAATCCTTGAATGTGCTGGTGTCTTTGAATCGGTTTTATTACTACCAGCATCGTTTACCGGAGGCCTTATTGATCTCCGAGCGGGCCTTGAACTTGATCCGGCCCGGCATCGATTTTCCGGAAGATTGGCGGCAGCTGGAAAGAACGCATATCAGCGAGGCGCCAAAGGACTTGCTGACTCGGATCAGGCTATATCTGTTTACGTTGAAATCTATCGGCTTCTTGAATATGCGCTTGGAAAATCTGGAACTGAGCAAGGCGATTTTCGAAAAGTTGGTGTCCTTGGATGACAAAGACAGGATAGGCGCGCAGGGGCTTTTGGAGCTGGTTGTGCGTCGGCAAGAGGCGGCGGAAGGGATTTTTCGCATGCCGCAAGCTTTCGGGTAGGCATCGCCCAACAATTGGATGCCCACGATAAGTGATGTTTGTTGTTCCGCGCTATTAACCTAAAGGTGATCGCCATGATGAAAAAACAAAAATCCGATCCATTTTTGGCCCAAACAGCTGTGATGCTGGTGGTTTTATTAGTGGTGTACGCATTGGGAGAACAACCTGCCAATCTCGATCACCTGATGATGAGGTAATGACGATGAGTTTAGAAGAAGATATGGAAGAGCTGGAAGCTGCGGAAGACTTTCTGCGCTATTTCGAGCTGGAATACGATACCACCGTCGTCCACGTCAATCGGCTGCATATTCTGCAGCGCTTCCACAATTATCTGAGCCAAGCTGGCGATAACATGCCGGAAGACGAAGATGCGCAACGGGAAGTCTACAAAAAGCTGTTGCAGCGTGCTTACAGTGATTTTGTGGACTCCGACGCACAGACCGAAAAAGTATTTAAGGTCTTTAAGATGATGGAACCGCAAACCGTGTTTGTTTCCCTAGCGGATATTAAAACATGATAGACGAACGTTACGACGAAGAGCGCTTTGAATTCGGCGAACGGGTCAGGCTGACGCGCAACGTTCGCAACGATGGCACCTATCCGGGTATGGATGTCGGCGACTTTTTGCTGCGCCGGGGCAGTGTCGGCAATGTCATCGAAGTCGGCACCTTTCTGCAAGACCAAGTGATTTACACCGTGCATTTTTTGGATGCGGGACGCATGGTAGGCTGCCGCGCCGAAGAATTGATCCCGGCTGATGCACCCTGGAATCCAAGCCGCTTCGAGTTTCGCGATCAGGTGGTGTGTACGATAGACATCCCCACCCAGGACGGTAATTACCCGGCCGGCACCCAAGGCGAAATCCTGAAAGTGTTGCGCGACAGCGATCCTTTGCTCTACCACGTGCGTTTTCCGGGTAAAACCATGCAGGTGCCGGAAAGTGTATTGGAGCCGGCGGATCCGGCCACGTTTAAAGAACCGGAGGCATAATGATGAGCCAGACGTCGATAGAGCCTTACACCCTGTTGCGTGCCGCCTTGAGCCTGTTCCAGAAAGCGCCGGCCGAATTGGAGCAACTGCAACTGCGCCAGGTGGAAGTGCAAGCCAAAAACGAATACGAAATCGAAGGCCGAGTCCTGAACTCCGCCGAAGCGACCGGCGTGGTGATTTCCGATACAGAGCTGGACCGCGCTTACAAGGAAGTGCGCGGCCGCTTTGAAGATGAAGACGCCTTTTTAGCGGCATTGAACGCCAACAGCCTGGATGTCGATATGCTGAAAGCGGCTTTGTATCGGCAGTGCAAAGTCGATGCGGTGATGGATAGAGTGGCCGCCCGCGCACCCAAGGTTAACGAGGTGGAAATCGGCATTTTCTACCACTCGCACCCGGAAAAATTCCATAAACCCGAGACGCGCCAGGCCAGACATATCTTGATCAGTATCAATCCGGATTACCCAGACAATACCCGCGAGGCGGCGTGGCGGCGGATTAACGAGATTCTCGGCACCTTGAAACGTAAGCCGCATAAATTTGCCGATTTGGCGCTGAAGTATTCGGAATGCCCGACGGCAGTGCAGGGCGGCGAAGTGGGGACAGTGGCCAAAGGCACCTTGTTTCCGGAGCTGGATGCGGTATTGTTTAATTTGAAAGAAGACGCCATTAGCGATGTGGTGGAAACCGAGATGGGTTTTCATGTGATTCAATGCCTGAAAATCATCCCGGCCGAAACCATGTCGCTGAAAAAAGCGACACCGAAGATTCAGCAGATCATGCAGGATCGTTACCGCAGAAATTGCCAGCGCACGTGGCTGGCCAGTCTGCCCGCAGTCAACAGGAGTGCCTAACATGTTAAAAGAACCCAAACATTGTTCGTTTTGCGGTATCGAAGCGTCGGCGGCCGTGCCGATGATTGCCGGCACGGAAGGCTACATCTGTGAAGCCTGCGTGATGTTGGCCAGCCAGGTGGTATCCAGCTGGGGCAAGAAGAAAGAATTAGCCGATATGCAAGGCCCTTTGCCCAAGCCCGCCGAGATGAAAGCCATGCTGGATCAGTATGTGATCGGCCAGGATTTAGCTAAGGAAATTCTGTCGGTCGCGGTATACAACCACTACAAGCGCTTGAAAAACGTCAGCCGTAAAGTCGGCGGTTTGGGCGAGTCCGACGACAGCGTGGAAATCGGTAAATCCAATATTCTGATGATAGGCCCTTCCGGTACCGGCAAAACCTTGCTGGCTAGCACGCTGGCGAAAATCGTCGGTGTGCCGTTTGCGGTTGCTGACGCCACCACGCTGACCCAGGCCGGTTATGTCGGCGACGACGTGGAAAATATCCTGGTGCGCTTGCTGGATGTGGCCGACGGCCAAATAAGCAAAGCCGAATGGGGTATGGTGTATATCGACGAAGTGGACAAAATTGCCCGCAGCCCGGAACAGGCGTTCGGTACCCGCGATGTGTCCGGCGAAGGCGTGCAGCAAGCCTTGTTGCGGCTGGTCGAGGGCTCGCATGTCAAGGTTCCTTCCAAGGGCCGGCGCAAGGATCACAGCGGTAATGATTCGGTCATGGTGGATACCAGCAATATTCTGTTCATAGCCGGCGGCGCGTTTCCGGGCCTGGAAAAACACGTGGAAAAACGCTTGCTGCCGCCGAAAACCGCTATCGGTTTTCATGCCGAAGTCAGCAACCCGGACGACAAACCGACGCTGGAAGCGATGCTGAATGCCACACAGCCGGACGATTTGAAACGCTTCGGCTTGATCCCGGAATTTATCGGCCGCTTCCCCGTGTTGGCGCCGTTAGAGCCCTTGGATGTGGATGCCTTGATCCAAGTCTTGACCGAACCGAAGAACGCTTTGGTTAAACAATACCAACATCTGTTTGCCTTCGATGATGTGGAGCTGGAATTCACCCAGGATGCCTTGGTGGAAATCGCCGAAAAAGCCATCGCCCGCAACACCGGCGCCCGCGGTTTGCGCGGCATCATGGAGCACGTACTGCGCCGCACCATGTTCGATTTACCCTCCAGACCGGACGTCGAGCGCTGCATCGTCAATGCCGAGGTGATACGCGGCGAAGCCGAAATTGAAGTCGTGCCGCGCGACAAACCCACTGACGGTGACGATTTGAAGCGGTTATCGGGCGGAGAGTGAGTTTGGCGGCCGGGCTGCACAAGCTGAAGCCCGGTCGTTGCATTGAAAAGTTTTAGTTAATCGAGAAACCTACTATGAGCGTTAAAGAAAAAATCTTGCAACAACTTGCCGAAAATCCGGTGATTATTTATATGAAAGGCGTGCCTAGCGCTCCGGAATGCGGGTTTTCCGCGAAGACTGTCGGCATCTTGAACGAAACCAAGATCCCTTACGCTTATGTCAACGTCTTGCAATCGCCGTTCATCCGCGAAAAGCTGCCGTCCATTTCCAAATGGCCCACTTTCCCGCAAGTGTTCATCAAAGGTGAACTGATCGGTGGCGCCGACATTGTCGAGGCCATGTACAAAGAGGGGACTTTGTTGCCGCTGTTGCAAGCGACCGTTCAGCCCGCCGAGAGTGCGGACGCCAGTCAAACCATTACCCATTCCGAAGTGGAAGCCTTGATTCTGGCGGCCTATCCGGGGGCGACCATCGGCATCGAAGGCGCCGGTTGCGATTTGAACATCACCGTGGTCAGCGAATTGTTCGCCGATCAACCCATGATCAAACAACATCAGGGCGTCATGGCTACATTGAGTGCGCCGCTGGCTTCCGGCCGTTTGCATGCCGTCACGCTAAAGACACATACGCCTGAAGCTTGGGCCGCTCAGCAACCGGCGGCAAATCCGGGCTTACTGCAAATTCAAATCTGATCTAGTTAACAAGGAGACAACACTATGGCAAAAGTAGGCATTTTTTTCGGTACCGATACCGGCAACACACGCAAAGTAGCCAAGACCATTGCGACGAAATTGGGCGATGCGGCCGACAAGCCGGTCAATATCAATAAAGCCTCCGTGGACGATTTGTTGGCCTACGACGTCTTGATCGTCGGTTCGCCAACTTACGGCGAAGGTGAACTGCCAGGCATGAGCGCCGGACACGATAACGAGAGCTGGGAAGAATTTCTGCCCACGTTGGCGGGCGCCGATTTCTCCGGCAAAACCGTGGCGATCTACGGTTTGGGCGACCAGGAAGGTTATCCCGGCAATTTCGTCGATGCCTTAGGCTTTTTATATGACGCCTTTGCCGACGCCGGTGCCACCATCGTCGGCATGACCAGCAGCGAAGGTTACACTTTTAAAAAATCCAAAGCCTTGCTGGGCGACCAATTTGTCGGTTTGGCCTTGGACGAAGACAACCAGAAAGAACTGAGCGAAGGCCGGCTCAGCGCTTGGTTGGATTCTATTTCCTCCGCCTGGGCTTGATAGGCTAGCTATGATCGAAGAAGCGGCCGTCGTTACCCGCGTTAGCGATGGCCGTACTTGGATTAAAAGTCTGCAAAGCAATGCCTGCAGCGGCTGTTTGCAACAACAATCCTGCGGCACGGCGACACTGGCAAAAGTGCTCCCCAAGCGCGAATTTCCAGTCGATTGCGACATAAACCTGCAAGCCGGCGACCACGTGATGGTGGCGATAGACGATGGTCAACTGCTGCTCACGTCGCTGTTACTCTATCTGGTGCCGTTGATTTTTATGCTGATCGGGGTGGGCTTGGCCGAAGCCTGGCTACCCGCTCCGTATAACACGGGTTACTTGCCCGAAGTGGCGTTAAGCACATTGCTGACCGGCTTTTGGTTGATAAACCGCTGTCAAAATCTGCTACTGCTCCATCTTTGTTTTAAGCCGCAAATTGTCAAGAAACTCGGCAGCGATTGAGTTTTCGCTGGTTGACGCACTGGTTGTGTAAAGTCAGTCCGCTTCCGTTTGCTTGCGCTACGCCGGCAGACAAAGCTGCCATGTCGGTTTCAGGCGTGTAAACATTTCCATTCCTTTGAGCTCGTGTTGCAAGATTTGCCAACGGGCCAGATCAAACGAGTCCCGATACAAACACGCCACCCAATCCGCCAGCAACACGGCGGCATAGGTTTCTCCATTGTTGCTGTCGCAGGCGGTAAGGCCGGCGCTGTGGTGGTAGCCTGTGATAACGCTAGCCGCGTCGTAGCCCCAGCGATGCAACGCCAGCGCCGCTAGGCCGGCATGAAAGGTCGTTTCCTCGGGCAGATGCGATTCCGCCGCCGAGGCCACCGCATTGAGTGTCGCCGGCAGCTCGGAAAAATGCATGTCGGCAAATAAGGTTTGCAGGTGCGCGGCAAGCTCGGGGGTATTTGCCGCATGCCAGAAATTGAAAACCACGCTTTGCCGTGGCTGAATAGCCTCCGTAACGCCATGGTATGAATCGGCATGCAGCAAAAAGCCGAAGGCTTTGTTGTATTCCGGATTGACCCGAAAAACCGCGTCACTCTCCGGCGAGGCGAATAGTTCCAGCACCCCGCCATGCTCGGGTTGCCATTGCTTATTCAGTTGCACAACCAGCCGGGCAATCTCATAACCCACCAGCGGCCGGTCGCTGTGTCTGCCAATCACTTGTCCAGGCAGCATGCGTTGGGCCGTGACTAGCAGACGATGCGTCAGCGGCAATCCGGTAATCTCGCGCATTCTAGCCAGCACTTCGGTTTGAAATGCCGCTGGAATGTGCTCGGTCACGTCTCTAAGCGAGCACCGGTAAAATGCCCCATCCCGATGTTGCCACTCGGCATCCAGCAAAAATAAACGCTCAAGCGCCGCGCACTGCTCCCTAGAAAATGCGGAATTGTCGTAAAAAAACGGGAACGGGCTATGGTGGTAAATGGGCTGCAAGAGCAACGGCTAAGCTCCTATTAGAATCAAATTGAGAGGTAGCAATACAACTACAACTGATCATTCCCGCGATTACGCTTCGCTAATCGCGGCTACAAGGGATGGCTGAGTAGCTAGCTACACTGTGATCTTTTTACATTATTGCTTCGGATAAACCTGTACCCACTCGATGCGCGGGCCGTTCATTTCCTTGACGACGATTTCAAAATCGTTGAAAGCGATGCGTTCGCCGGCGTCGGGGATGTCGCGCAATTGCGCCAGAATCATGCCGCCCACCGAATCGACATCATCCAGATCCAGTTCTTCGTTTTCCACGTCGATGCCCAGAATCCGTTCCAGGGAGAAAATCGGCAAGCTGCCTTTGCCCAGCAAACTGCCGTCGTCCTGACGGGTCCAGTCGCTTTCGGTTTTCCGAAATTCGTCGCGGATTTCGCCGACCATGGCCGACAGCAAATTGTCCAAGGTGATGAAGCCGTGCGGCTTGTGGCCTTTCTGACCGATGACGGCAAAGTGCGGCGAACCTTGGGTAAAGCGGCGGAATAATTCCAGAGCGGGCATATGCGCGGAGATATGTTGAATCGGCCGTAAATAGGGTTCCAAATCGTCGATTTGCTGGCCGTTTTGTTGCGCCAGGAATAAGTCTTTTAAGTGGATGACGCCCAATACGTCAATGCCGTTGCCATCGAAATACGGGTAGCGGCTGAAGCAGCTTTTATAGACCGTATCCAGCATTTGTTGTTGAGATTGCCCTTGGTACAGCGCGGTGATTTCGTGGATAGGCCGCATTAAATCGGATACTTCCAACTTGCCGAAATCCAGGGCCTTGGCCAGTACATTGCATTCGTCGCTGGTCAGGTTTTCACCGGCCCGGCTGGAGCGCAAAATCAGTTTCAATTCCTCGTTGGAATAGTGGCTGTCTTGATTGTGGCTGTTGCTCAAGCCGGCTATGCGCAACACCAGATTGGCGCTGCCGTTCAACAACCAAATCGCCGGATACATCAACCAATACATCGCATACAGCGGGCCGGCGCTCCATAAACCTATGCCTTCCGGATTGCGGATCGCCAGCGATTTGGGCGCTTGTTCGCCTACCACGATATGCAGAAAGGAGATGGTGCAAAACGCAAAGCCAAACGAGATGTTGTGGATAATTTCCGGAGAGGTGATTTCGGCTTTGGCAAACAGCGGAACTAACAGGTCGGCAAAAGCCGGTTCGCCGATCCAGCCCAAACCCAGGGAGGCGAGGGTAATGCCGAGCTGGCAAGCGGATAAGTAGGCATCGAGTTGCCTGTGTACTTTGGCGAGTATTCTGCCTCGCCAACCTTCGGTTTGTTCAATGGCTTTAATCCGGGTTTGTCGCAATTTAACCAAACTGAACTCGACTGCGACAAAGAAGCCGTTGAGACATACCAGCAGCAAGGCGCAGGCGACCAGGACAAGATTACTCATAGATAAAGCATTGATTACAGCGGAAACAGCATTATACCGGTAATCAGGGTCTTTGCTTGTTACGTGATGCTGCTCAGCTCAGATCGCGCTTAATCGGGCGGACCGGGTAGGCGTTCGACATTGGCGGCCATATGGCTCGGATACAGCGCCGGGCCGAATTGGGTAAAAATGGCCACATCCGCCGCATCGTGGCCGTAAGCGACGATGACCCGGCCGCCGCAAGGCTCGGCTTGGGTGGGATCGAAGGTGTACCAGCGCCCATCCACATAAGCCTCGAACCAGGCGTGAAAATCCATGGGCTGCAAACCGTATAAATAACCGACCACCATTCGCGCCGGAATGCATAAAGCCCGGCACAGGGCGATGCCCAAATGCGCCAGTTCGCGGCAGACGCCTTCGCCGGCCAGATTGGTTTCAACCGCCGAGAGCTGGAAATGCGGTGAATCCGGATTGAAGCGGATATTCTCGCGCAGCCAGCGGTGCACGGTGGCGACTTGGTCATAGCCCGGGATGGCGTCGGCGACGATGTCCTGGGCCAGTTCGATAAACCGGTCGGATTCGCAATAGCGGGTGGGTGTCAAATAGGTCAGCACACTATCCGGCAAATGTTGCACTTCCGTAAACGGTGCGCCGGGGCAGACGTCGATGTGCTCATGGGTGTGAATATCGGCGCTGGTGCGCACGGCAAACTCGCCGGGTGGGGCAATCAGGCGCTGGCAAAGATTACCGTAGTAGTCGGTAAACTCGAAGACCGGCACCGTCGGTGTCAAGGTATACGACTCCCGCGCCACCCATTGATTTGCGCCGCTACGCGGCCGCAGCATCAAAATAAAAGGGGTGTCGATGCTGACATCGAAGGTTATTTCGCAACTCGTGCGCAGCCACATATGAGGGTCCTGGTGTTGATTATCGAAAAATCAGCGTTGATGGCAAGCGCAGCCCGTTAGATGCCGATACCAGCCGCTTAAGCCACTTGGTCTTGCAGGTTAAATCTTGGCTTTGCCTGAGCGGAGAGGCCAGAACGGGATCGACAGTACCAGTATACACAGCAACCACGCGACGAGCTGCTGATTGTAAAACGTATACCCCAGCGCGACCGGCAAACCTTCACTAAAGCCGGGATGCGCTTGGATGAAATCGTAGGCCGCCATAAACTCGTGGGTCTCGCCGATCACTACCGCCAAGGTGCCGGCGCTTAAAAAATAGGCCAGCAAGCGGTCGCGTGGCGTTTGCGAATCCCCGCCGGATAGGCTGTCAAAGCGCAGCATCTGCCGGTAAAAGCGCCGCTGGGCCAGGCATAGGCACACGATCAAACCGCAGACGCCGAGGGCCGGAATCGCGAATTGTTCGACGGGAAAGCTTAGATACCGACCGTTGAACGCCAGGCTGTAAGTTTTGTACAGCGCTAAAATCCCGAAAAATAGATAGGTATTTCTCAAACGATGGGCCAGGGTCGGCGCTACGGATTGCTCGGCTAAAATCGCATAACTGCGTTGCAGCAGCAAAGCGCTCAACACGCCGTTGGCGGCGATAATCAAGAGGGTGTAAGCCTGTTGCCAGAGGCTATAGGTGGTAAACCACGCAAAACTTGCCAGCGTGACCAGACAAACGCTAAATACTTGGGTCAGCGTCAAAAACACAATCTGGCGCGGCCAAGGCAAATGGGCCAATTTTTTAAAGTAGGCCGCAACCATTACCAGCCACAAACCCGTCGCCCAGGCAAAATGCCCTAGCCAGTCCGGATTTTCGTAAACCGGGCCGGTCAGCGGAAACACTGGTTCGCGGTCGATAGTCAGCAAGCCCCAGTTGGCGCCGACCACGCCTTCGTTATGGCTTTTCCAGGGCTGGTTGAAGGCTTCGACGATGTTGTAATCCAAACCGTGCCGGTTTACTACGTCAATCAGGCTGCGGATGAAGCGGGTTTCGTTGACCACGCTGGGCACCGCTCGGCCGCGCTGGCGGCCGGCGGCCGGCCAGCCGGATTCGCCGATTAGAATCGGCTTGTTCAGGCCCATGCTGTGGGCTTTGGCTTCGATTTGTTGGACGATCTTCTCCACATGTCCGGCCGCCTCCTCAATCGCCACCGGCTCGTCTTCCCAATAGGGCAGAATGTGTACGGTAATAAAGTCGACTTCCTGCATCAGTTGCGGATATTTCAAGTATATAGACCAGACATCGGCATACGACACCGGCTGTTTCACCGCCTGTTTAACCTGGCGGATATAGCCGATCAGCGTGTCTACATCCATGTCTTTACGCAGCAGCACTTCGTTACCGACCAGCACTCGTTTGATCACATCCGGATGGGCGTTCACCGCTTCGATCAGCGCGGCGATTTCCTTTTTATTGCTGGCATGCCCATCGCCTAGCCAGCCGCCTTGAATCATTTCCACCCCGTGTTTGCGCGCAAATTCGGGCGTCGGCTGCATGCCGCCGAGGATGGAGTAAGTGCGGATGGTATGGGTTTTATCGGCAATCAAACCCAGGTCGGCGTCGATATGTTCGGGCAATGGAAACTTTTCTTCGATCGGACTGAATCCATCGCGATAAGGGGCGAACGACAAACTGCGCAATTTACCCGAAGGCACATCGACACCGGCGTCCTGGGGGCGATTCAGGCTCCAGGCGATAGCGCCGTGAACGGCAAGGATGAAAATGAGGCAGAAAAACAGATGGGTGGTGCGCATGACTGGGGGATGGTTAAGCTGAGTGAATAAATATGTGGGATTGCCGGGATTATACAGTCTTGGCGCGCGCTAAAAATCAAAGTCGCTGAGTCTGGCGGCGATTCTCGATAAAACTATGTTATCTGCCGGTTATGCCGCAGGTTATTTGCCGCATTCGCGGGCGGCCTGCCACTATGGAGCAAAGCAGGGCAGGACGCCGGGCGAGGCTTGCCGGCAATATTCGCCTTTGGTTCGATAATTGCAAACGCTCTGACGCAGCTATGCGATAAGGCTTTGGTGGGGTGCCGGCCGGCTGCTGTTTTTGATTGAAGCTTTGGATATTTCCGATACGCATGAGTGCACAGCCAATGACCGATATTTCCGCGTTCTGGACCGAGTCCTTGGCCGATGAGTTATTGCGCTTTTTAACCGGGCGCTTGAAATGCCCGGACATTGCCGCCGAATTAACCCATGACACCTACCTGGGACTGCGGCAAATAGCCGAGAAAACGCCGCCGGATAATGCGCGGGCCATGGCGTTTCGGATTGCGATCAATCTGACCATCGATCATCAGCGCAAAACCATGGTCAGGGACCGTTACGGTGCCGACGAAGATATTGATGCGCTGGTTGATACCCTTCCGGGTAACGCCGCGCCGCCGGAACAGGTGTTGATAGGTCAACAACGTCTGGCCGCGTTGCAGCATGCGCTGGGCGAGTTGCCGCAAGCCTGCCGCACTGTGTTTGTATTGCATGGGGTCGATGGCCTGACCTATACCCAAATCGCCGAACGTTTAGGGATTTCCAAGTCCCAGGTCAATAAGCTATTGGCCCAAGCCATGGCGCACTGTGCCCGGCAACTGGCCGATTAAACAAAAAGCCCGCATTATTTTTCCGCAACCCACTTCATCCCGATGCCGTTGACTCCCGCCGCTTGCCCTTCTTGGTATGATCGCTTTCGAGCCTCGCACGTCTTTATCAATAACAGCCTTGCATAATGGGAGATTGCATGCCAGCGCCGTCCGATAAATCCGCTCACACCAGTCTGCAAGATCAGGCCATCGCCTGGTTGATTTGTCTGCGCGACGACAGATTGGACGATGCGGAACTCGAAGCCTTCGCCGATTGGTTGAGCCGCGACCCATTGCATGCCCAGGCATTTACCGAGGCTGAGGCTTTGTTCAGCGATATGGTGCTGGCAGGCAGTTTGTCCAGTGCGAGCGAATCGCTGCAACCCGCGTCTCGACATGCGGTGGCGGAACAAAATCGAGCCGCTGGCCAGATTATTGACCCGGCCCTATCTATCAGAAGGATTACGTGTCAGCCGAGCTCGTCGAAGCCCAGGCTGGTGACCCCTCCGACAGGCTCAGGGCGAATGGTAATCAAGAGTAGGGCCGATAAACCAGCCAGCCGCCGGCCGTTGGCCAGGCCGCGCCGGCCCTGGTTTGCGGCCGGGCTGGCCGTCGCGGCGGTGTGGCTGTTGGCGATTAGTCTGATCATGCCGCAACAAGCGCGCTTATTTAGCGATTACTTTAGCGACTACCGCACGCAAACCGGTGAAATTCGCGAGATTCAACTCAGCGACGGCAGCCGTTTGCTGCTGAACACCAATAGCGCGGTTTCGGTAGCGTTCACCGCCGCGGCCAGACGTATCGTCTTGCACCACGGCCAGGTGCAATTTACGGTGGCAAAGGATAGCCGGCGGCCTTTCGACGTAGTGGCCGACGATTTGACGGTCCGCGCCTTGGGCACGGTGTTTGAGGTGTATAAAACCGCGACCGGGCCTACCGAGGTGAGCGTCCAGGAGCATGCCGTAGCGGTCAGTACGGCGGGTCAGGACAGTGACGTTACCGTCGCCCAGGGGCAGGGCTTGGTCTATCAACCCGGACTGCCGCTGCCGCATCCGCGGGCCGTGGGCGCGGAGCAGTCCGCTTGGCAGCAGCATCGCCTAGTGATCAACGATAGACCTTTAGCTGACTTGATCAGCGAGTTGGAACGCTATCGATTGGGACGGATATTTCTGGCAGATGCCGCACTTAAAAATCTGCGGGTAACCGGAGTGTTTTCTCTGGATACGCCCGATGAGGCGCTTTCCTCGGTGCGCAAAGCACTGGCGTTGCAAGAAACCCGTATCGGTCCCTGGTGGGTGCTGCTGCATCGCTGATTTTTTGGGTGCTGTAAGCCACTCCGGGCAGCGCGCGCATGTCCAAAACGGTTTGGCGCATATGGGTCGAAAAATCCAGCCCACCGGCTCGAGCCTTCAACGGCTGTTCCCTATTTACCCGCATTCAAGCAAAAGTCGTCCTTCCGCCGGAAACTTCCTCAGTCGCGCAGCGCTGCGATTTTTTCAACGCGGTTTTGCTGGAATAGTGACGATTTTTTGCCAATCAGGAAATTTTTGTGATCGATTTTTGTGCTGAAACGACTTCTATGTTGAGAAACATTATTTTTCGGACAGGACGGATCTTGAAAGCACGGATTAACGATTTTCGCTACCAGCTGGCAGTGGGCGTATGGCATCGGCCAGCCGTATATCTGTGCTATGTGCTGAAAGGCAACCGCGTCGGTGTCGATACCTGGGTGTTGATCGGGCTGGTGGCGGCCGGCGGACAATTGAGCAGTAGCCAGGCGGTCGCTACGGAAGTGGTTCGCCACTTCAATATCGGCCGCCAGTCCTTAAACAACGCGCTGATTCAATTTGCCGCGCAAGCCGAGTTGGAATTGATTTTTTCAGCGGACATGTTGCGTGAGCTCGCCAGTCCGGAGCTGCACGGTGACATGTCGGCAGAGCAGGCGTTGACACACTTGCTGCATGGCAGCGGTTTTACCTACCGTTTTATCGATACCGACACGGTGACTTTGGAACGCAGTCCGGCGGCAACAGATCTGTCTCGCCTGCCGCCCCCCATTACCTTGGATGCCATGACTGTCGTGGGCTCGAAAACAGCGGAGGCCGGTGCGGAAATCGCCACCGAGCCGATGCTTGACGAGGCGCGGACCTATGCCGTCAGGCATATTGCCAGCGCTACCGGAACCGACACGCCAATCAAGCAAATCCCGCAGTCGGTGCACGCGCTTAACCGCCCCTTGTTAGACGACCAGCAAACGATCAACCTCAGCGAATCCTTAGTCAATGTTAGCGGCATAGTGGCGCGCAATACGCTTTACAGTCCGGTTATCGAAGGCACCTTAATTCGCGGTTTTCGTTCCGAACAACTGCTGGATGGCTTTACCCAGTACTACAACCCCGGTGACCGGGAAAGCACTATTAATATCGACAGAATCGAAGTGCTGAAGGGTTCCAACGCCTTGCTCTACAGCGGCGGCTCGGGCTCCCCGGTGGGCGGGGTGGTGAATCTGCTTGCCAAATTGCCGCAGGCCAAAGCCTTCGGCGAAGCGGGTTTTAGAATCGGCAGCCACAGCTTTTATCAGCCGTTTTTCGATGTCAATCAACCGCTAAACGCCAATATTTTGTTGCGCATGACGGGCGAGTATACCAACGCCAGACACGACATCGACATAATCGA
Source organism: Methylomonas sp. TEB (assembly GCF_047777895.1). GTDB lineage: Bacteria > Pseudomonadota > Gammaproteobacteria > Methylococcales > Methylomonadaceae > Methylomonas. The sequence goes on along the minus strand of NZ_CP180476.1, from coordinate 4,269,196 downwards.
AACTCAGCGTTTTAACCTTAACCCGGCCCTGACGCTGACCGATAACGAGCAAACCCGTTTGACGATCCAAGCCAAACTGTCGCGTTGGCAGCAACCGGAGTACCAGGGCTTGCCCGCCACCGGCAGCATCGCCGGCGATTTTGCTACCCGGCCCGATCTGTTCCCGGGGCCGGCCAATCTGCCCGATAGCCATTCGGATGCCGATGCGGTATGGGCTACGCTGGACCGGCAGCTCACCGGGAGCTGGCGCTTAAGCCTGAAGGCGCGCTATGCGCAGGCTAAATTCGACGAGAAAATTCAGACCCTGTTCGGCAGCGATGGCCTGGTCGCGGACCGGCCCTTGCTGTCGGCATCGCGCTGGGCCTTGGTGAACGCCGAATTGTTTCAACAACAGCATGAACGCAGCGTATTGGGCAATTTGCAGGGCAAATTTAAGTTGGGTCCCAGCGAAAACAATCTGTTGTTGGGCGCGGATTACAGCAGTTTGCAAGATGCCGGCTTTATCGAGGGCGATTTCGGCGCTTTGGGTTTTGGTGTCGGTACGGTCGATCTGCGCGCACCGATATTTGACGCCCCTTATGCCGTACCCGGTCCGGGCCGGGAAAATCAGTTCATCGAAAACCTCACTTACGGCGCTTACCTGCAGTGGCAAAGCACGCTGTACCGGCGATTGCATTGGCTGTCCGGCCTTAGGTTGGGCAAGGTGGGTATCGATTTTAATAACGCGCAAACTGGAGTAAATGTCACAACGGATACGCTGAAATGGTTGCCGCGCCTCGGCGGCGTGATCGACCTAAACGACGAGGTTTCCTGGTTTATTTCTTATAGCGAGGGCATGCGCGGCCAACCGTTTGTCAATTTCGTCGATACGCCGGCCCCGGAATTGTCGAATCATCTGGAAACCGGTCTGAAATTCAATTTTGCGAATCAATTCAGCGGCCAACTGGCGTTGTACCAAATCGAGCGCAGCCAGGTCGCGGTCACCGACAGCAGCGATTTCCTGCGGCGTTCGGTCGCCGCAGGGCAGCAACGCTCGCGCGGTATCGAAATGGATTTGCTCTGGCAACCGGTCGAGGGCTTCAGCGTGCTGGCAAACTATGCGCATACCGACGCCCGCTTCATGGACGACAAAGCCGGGGTGGCTGCCGGCAATCGCTTGGCTCAAGTTCCGGAAGATGCCGGGCGGCTCTGGGCGCATTACCGCTTTCAGCAAGATGAGTTGCAAGGTTTTAGCTTGGGCTTCGGCGTGTACGCCCGCGCCGGCGCTTATTTATCCAATAACAATCGCTTTAAAACCGCCGGCTACCACAGCTTCGACGCGGCGTTGGCTTACGAAACCGGGCGTTTCCAATGGGCGGCCACGGTCAAAAATCTCAGTGATGAGGATTATTTTCAGCCCTACGGCTATTTCGAGGGCCGGGTAGCGCCGGCAGCCGGCCGCGCCGGGTTTCTAAGTTTTTCAATCAAGTACTGATGCCGTCGTTAACTATTTGCCACAGGAGTTTTTCAGGAGCACCTCACTCAGGGATTTAGAGTGATGTCGTAAGGACCGCGACAAACATGCCACATCCGCCGCGAGACGGAGCCGGAAAGCCACGGGTCTTGGAGATTAAGACAGCCGGGTTACCTGCCAGTTTAAGACCCGAAATTCGGGTTGGCGATTTGCAGATTAACTTTAACCGTAATTTATTAAGGAATAAAAAATGACAATCTTGCACTACAACCGCACTCAATGGGTAAGCGCCGGCCTGCTCGCCTTCAGCGCATTGACCGCCGTTTTGGCGCCTGCTACAGCCAGCGCTGCACAAGTCAGCGGCGATGCCACCATTACCATCAACAATGCCGCTTTTGCGGCGGCATCGGTGAATGTCGGCAGTGGCTATCCGAATGGCTGGATTGTCGCGAAACATTGGGGTGCCAGCGACAATTTGCTGGGTATCACCGGCGCAACCACCGGCGGAACGACGCTATCGGCAACCGCCAACACAGCGATGTCGTTTGCGGTTAACGCCAACACCACGACCAACAGCTATCCGGCTGCCGGTCCCTATGGCCGTACCGAACAAGCCACGACGATGGACGCCGGCAATACCTCGGTCGGTCAAATCGGTCTGAGCGGCGCCTGGTTATTGACCAGCCAAGGCGGCAGCGGCATTTTGACGCCCTACGACTTTAGCCTGGTAAAAACCGGGAGCACCTGGAATATCAAAACTTACGATACCGGTTTTGGCTACCAAAATTTCTTGAAGCTGACCAACGTCTCCGAGTCGCTAAGCAGCAATGGCGAATTACTACTGAGCGGCGACTTGCAATGGACCGGTTTGTGGGCCGGTTTGGTTGGCGCCAATACCAATGCCGTGGTCGGTACTTTTAGCCTGGCGCCCAGCACGGCGCCATCGGCGGTACCGGTACCGGCGGCGGTCTGGATGTTCGGCAGCGGGCTGCTGGGCTTGCTGGGTGCACGTCGCAGAAAAGCCTTGGTCGCAGCTTAACTCACAAAGTGGGCTTGGGGCGGTCGCCAAGATTCGCTTCGGGCCCGGACTTTCGGCAATAAATCCCTCTTCGTGCCCGCATGCCGTCGACTACGGCCGCTTGTGTATTTAGGCAGGGAGAGGGCTTATTCTGACCATCCGCTGATAGGGACTTTATGAAGATCAATAGAAACCGCAGCTATCCCGTTTTGGCCATACTGGCTATCGGCATGGGGACGGTATATCCATGCGCCGACGCCGCGACATTGAATGCGCCATCCGGCGGTACGTTTACGATGAACCTGGACCGCAATGCGCTGGCGCCTTACGCCGGGGGTTATTACTTGTCGACGTTTTGGAGTACGGCAACGTCCAATGCTGATAATCCGGCCAACACCGGCGACCATTTGCTTAGCCAGCTCAACAGCACCGAGATTTCCGGGCTCAATCAGGTGTTCGAGTTGACGGCTATCGGTAGCGATCCTAGTCCGCAAGCCAGCCAGCGTTACGTCAAAGCCACGTCAGCCGAGTTTGCCATCGATACCGGCACACTGGCCGGTGTGGCCGGGGCGCAAGTCGGCATGACCGGCGTGCAGGGTTTTTATGCGCCGAACTGGCCGCCGACTGGAGCCGGCTTGGTCAACGGCGATTTTTCGCTGCTTTACGATGCCAACCGGCAAACTTTGGGCCGCACCGGTTGGTACCTAGCCAATAACATTTATTTCACGATGGCGGTGTACGACCTAAGCAATCTAAGCCTGAACTTTAGCAACCCCGGAAACTGGCAGTTGAGTGGCGATTTACTGATGTCGCCGGAAAACGCCGGCATGTTGCAAGGCGCGCAACTGGTTGATGTCGGCAGTTTCTGTTTGGGCACGGGTGCCTATGCCGGTTGCGGACAGGTATCGGCGGTGCCGCTACCCGCTGCGGTCTGGTTATTCGCTAGCGGCTTTTTGGGCTTTATCGGCATAGGCCGTAGGCCATATCTTTCAAGGAGTGTGACATTATGAAAATCAATAATCATCGATCATCCACCTGGCTATTAGCCGTTTTCGGTGTATTGTCGATTAGCCAAGCCCAAGCCGCCACAGTCAGCGGCGGTGCGCTGGTCCTTAACCTAAACCGCGATGTGCTAATCGCCAGCCTTGATGTGAACGATTATCCGGACACGCCCACCGCGGACTTTCCGATTTGCTGCCGGCCTTCTATTTATCTGGAAGAGTTTTACGACGCTTCGGCGGCATCAAAAACCTTTGTTGAGCTGCGGGACGGCAATACGCCGGATTTGTACGATACGGTGGCCGATGAAATTCCGGCAACCGGGTTGCAATTCAGTGTCAACGGGGTGAGTCCGATAGTCAATCAGGGCGGGCGGCAGAACAGAAATACCACTTTCGCGTTCGAACCCGGCAATTTGTTCGGCACTGCCAGCGGTAGCATCGGGTTAGGCGGTGTCATGCGTTTTAGAGTGGACGTCGATCCGCCGACCAATAGAGTGTTGTTGGGCGATATGACCTTGGAATACGATCCGGCTCTTGAAGCGGCAACGCCGGGGCGTTCCGGTTGGGTGATTACCAATCACATCGGTTTCGATGCGGGCGGTTTTGAGTTGTTTGATGTCACCACCGCAATAGTCGGGAATACGTTAAGCCTCAACGGCAATCTTGGGTTAGGGTGGGGCTTCGATCATCTGGGCGCTCGCGACGCCCGCTTGCGCGATACGCGCATTGGTACTTTCAGCTTCCAAACCACCGTGGTGTCGGGAGAAACGCCGGCGGCGGTGCCTTTGCCGACAGCGGTATGGCTGTTTGCCAGTGGCTTGGCGGGATTGGTTATGAATGGTCGTTCTAAAAGAGAGATCGTGTGATGAAACGGGATGAAGTTGCAGGATTGACTCGGTCGCTAACTGCCCCAGGCGAATGGCGTACACCCTTTTTTCGTAACGTTAGGCTGGTAAAAATCGCGGCAGGCTTAGGCATCGGTTTGACATTGACGACAGCCGCGCAGGCAGGACCTTCCCCGGTAATAAGCTTTGGACAGTATCGTAGTCATCAGGTCAATGTCGATGCCGGCGGCCAAAACATCATCGGCGACAAAGGCAACGAACCGACGCTGGCCTTGAATCCGCTGAATCCCGCGAATATCGTTGTGGGCTGGCGTAGGTTCGACTCGCCGCCTACTGCCGTCAAACACGGCGGCTATGCCTATAGCTTTGACGGCGGCGTCAGTTGGGGTGCCGGCATATTGCCGGCTTTACCGCTGCAAACCCGCACCGATCCTGTGTTGGAGGTTGATGGTCAGGGGAATTTTTATTACCAGTCCCTGGCAATATCGGATAGCACGTCGGTGTTTAAATCCAGCGACGGCGGCGTGACCTGGTCGGAGCCGGTGTATCAGTTTAAAGGCGACAAGAACTGGCTGGCCATCGATAAAACCGGGGGTCCCAGCGACGGGCATATTTACAGCACCTGGCGGCGGCCGGCCGACAGTAACCCCGACCCTAACTATGTACCAAAATATTTCAGCCGTTCCACGGATGGTGGTTTGAGTTACCAGGAGCCGGATGCGGCGTTGCCGGTGGCAAACTTCGGTTTCGGCCGGCTGGCCATCGGCCCGGAAGGCGAGGTTTATTTATTTGGCGTCGATGAAACGATTTTGTCCGTCAGTGCCTTAGGCATAGTGCGTAGTGGGCACTATTTCCTGAAATCGGTTGATGCCAAAGATCCTAATACCTCGCCCAGCTTTAGCGCGCAAAAAGTCGATATGGGCGGCCACAGCATGATGTTCCTGTCGCCGAGTTTGCAGTTACCCAATCCGTTGGGCGGCGACGGTGATGTGCAAATCGCTGCCGATCAATCGGCCGGGCCGTTGCGCGGCAATATTTATTTGCTGGCACACGTCACGCCCTACGCTTGGCAAGCGGGCGACGATCCGCAGGATATACATTTCGTGCGCAGCAGCGACGGCGGCGCCACTTGGTCGGCACCGGTGCGCGTGAATGACGATCCACCCGGCGCCACGGCTTATCAATGGTTTCCGATGCTGAGTGTCGCGGCCAATTCCCGTATAGATGCGGTGTGGTACGACACCCGCAACGGCGGCGGCAGCGCGCCGTATCGCTATTCCCAGCTTTACTACGCCTACTCCTGGGACGGCGGCGTAACCTGGAGCAAAAATCAGGCGGTCACGCCGGTGTTCAATACGCATCTGCCGTATAACATCGTGAACGGCGAAGAACGGCAAGGCGACAAAATGGGCGATTACACCCAGATAGTCTCCGACGCCAACGGCGCGCACATTGCTTACACCGCCACCTACCACGGCGAGCAAGATGTGTATTACCTGAACGTGTTTCCGGATTGCAATAACAATGGCAAATCGGACGTGCTGGATATTCAAAACCGGGTCAGCGGCGATACCAACTTCAATCATTTACCCGATAGCTGTGAAAGCATCAGCGTAAGAGGCGATCTGGACGGCGACCGCGATGTCGATCAACTGGATTTGAACCTGGTCATTGCGGCGCGCAACCAACCGGCTACCGGCGTGGACGATCCCCGTGATCTGGATAAAAACGGTGTGATCAATGTGTTGGATGTGCGCAAGCTGACTTTGCTGTGTACGCGCTCACGCTGTGCGATTTAAACGAGCTTGATTCAAGCGGCTGGTAGTCAGATTTCTCCAATCTGACGCACGCACCGAAATTACTCCGTCATTCCCGCGCACGCGGGAATCCAGGGTGCCGAATATAGGACTAACAACGATGATGAAACAACTAAAAGCCGGCCTGGTCGGTACAGCATTATTCGCCGCCAGCGGTGTGGCCGATGCGGCTATTGATTTACATTTCACGCCCCGTAGCCAAACCGTCGAAGCCATTGAAATCGGTTTGAACATTTCCGGTTTGGGCGGCGCTGCGTTAGCAACGTATGACTTTAATATTCAGTTTGACCCAACACGTTTGGCCTTTGCCGGTGTAGTTTTCGGCGATCCGGTGTTGGGTGACGAATTGGATGTGTTTGACTTGGGTGGCAACAGTACCGCCGCCGATGTGCTGGGGCCGGGAGTGCTGAACTTATTCGAGTCGTCCTTGGACGACGCGGCGGATTTACAAGTCCTGCAAGCTGATAGCTTTACTTTGGCGATCATCCGTTTCAATGTGCTGAGTAGCGGTAGCAGTCAGCTTGATTTACTGATTAACGGTCTGGCGGATGCCGGGGGTAACGCCTTATCGGCAAACGCAGCGCCGCTTAATATCAACACAGTGGCCGCCGTGCCGTTACCGGGGATGGTTTGGCCGATGGTTGGTGGGGTTTGGGTGGTGTTGAGGCGGCGTAGGAGTTAGTCAAAGTAGCCTGGATGAAGCGGAGCGTAATCCAAGCGCTCTTTGGAAATAATCCAGTTTTCGTTGCACTTCATTCTGACTTATTGCTAAGCACGTGTTTGGGTGATATACGGAACTTTGAATTACTTGTTAAGCATCACAATGTCCGACGCTCCCAAATACATTGTTCGCAGGCTCGAGCTCTCAGATGCCGGGGCCTTCTATTCAGCCGTCCGCGAGTCTATTGATGAACTCGTTTACTGGATGCCATGGTGCTCTAAGGACTATACACCGCTGGATGCGGAAAACTGGATCAAGACCACCATGCAACTCTGGGCAGCAGATGCCGAGTATCCTTTGGGCATCTTCGATGCTGTCTCAGGCGCAGTGATTGGCGGGACAGGCGTCAACCACATCAACCGAGCCTACCGGATTGGCAATATCGGGTACTGGGTGAGCTCGCGGCATACTGGTCAGGGAGTCGCTAGGTTCGCAGCCCACCATCGGCACAACTTGGATTCAGTCAACTGGGCCTGACCCGCCTTGAAATTGTCGTGCTTACTCACAACAAAGCAAGCCAACGGGTGGCTGAGTCGCTCGGTGCCAAACTGGAATGCGAAGCGAGGAACCGGCTCTACTTTCAAGGCAAGCCGCACAATGCCTTGGTCTACTCGCTCGTACCCGGGGACTTGCGGTGATACCTAAGCCCTGCCCCCGCGGGCCGCTTAGCTCGAAGGTTGGACTCTAGAGTGATGGTCAGAAACGTCTTGATCATCATCGCCGCGGCAGCTACTGCACTAGCCGCTTATTCCCTTTATGTGATGCAATCGGCGAAATCGAGCGCCGAGGAGGCAGCATCAACATTTCCTTACTGCATTCAGATCGCTACTGGGGGCTCAGAGTACAAAAGTATCAGAGGCTTGATCGAACTGGCCGGTCTCTACATGAGAAGCAACGGAACTATAAACCACGCCGTGCTGGTTATCGGCAACCCAGATCAGCCCGTTCTTTATCATTGGTCGTATATGGAGAACCAATTTATAGAAGGCGCTTTCGGCGAGCCGCCGATTTACTGTGAGCCAGCTAGACACTTTCTGCGCAAAGTGGGCCTGTATGGAGCGCCGGGAGTGGCAGGATCGAATTTTCGATTTCGTGGGTATCAGTTTTCGATTCCAAGCGAGTATGCGCCACTGGTTAGTTTCACATCTCCTGAGCACATCGCTATCGCGGCGCTTTCGCCAACGTTTGCCCCGCAAAAGTCATATCAATGCGGGGAGGCGCTGTGCAACTATGTTGGTATAACCATTGGCTTCGACAGCAAGTTGGATGGCTGGCTCGACAAGGCTTCGAGGGTGAACCAAATCGAAGACCTCGGACAACACAAGGGGTTAATCAAAGAGCGGATCTTGTCTCGATCATCGCACTCGCCGCGAATTCAGTACTACCGTCTAGGCCCGGACGGAAGAGTGGACACGCTCGTGCATTGCTTTGAGGGAAGCGAGTTTCAATGCACGCATTTGTTCACAGATGGCGAGTTCTCCTACTATTTTCACCATATGTCTGCGGATCCAGATAGTTGGTCAGACTTGCAGCAAAGTCTAATCACAACAGTATCCAAATTTATCATCGGTAGACCGGCCCAACGAGCCGTTCGAGCCGTTCGAGCCGATCACCGCGAAAACGCGGCTCCGGGTTAAATGGGGCCTCGTAGGTCAGGGTGCGCGTTAGCGTTCCTTGACGTATACCGAAGCGAGTATTGAATGTCACATAACCGCTTCCGCGGCAATATGACCTACGGCTACAATTCGCACGAAACGCGAAAGCCGCATTCCATGTCGGTATTAAGCGCCAAATTTTGTTCCGGGAGGTTCAAATCAGTTTCAGACGGCTATTGCACCTGGCGGGTGCCATTCTCTCGGTCGCTTTGGGAGTCGGCTTGTGGAAGCAGTGGACATTAATCTGCAACGAAGCGTGTGTGCCGGGGCGGGCGTTAATGATGATTTTGCTGAGCTTTTTGCTGCCGGCCGTGGCGTATTCGACGCTGTTGGTATGGACGGCTACACGTCCCAGGCCTGTTGCCCGAGTTATCGCCGCTGCTTTGACTTTAGCTAGTCTTGTGGCGGCGATTTGGCTAAGTTTTTTTGCGTGAGGTAGCGCGGTTTGGGTTTATTTGCGTTCGCCGATTTTTGGTAGTCTATCCGCCAAGCCCATTGCATGCCGCGTCAGTAGTTTTTTCGCAAACGGCAGGTGGTCCAGCATGGTCAATCCGGCGTTGCGGACGGCGGCCAGCGGTAGGTTGTCGTTGGAGAACAGTTTCACCACGCTATTGGTAAAACCGATGGTTTTGCCGTGATCTTGTTGGCGTTGCCGGCTGTAGTTTTTCAGCAGGCGGGCATCGCCCAAATCGCCATCGCGTTCGTGTTGGTCTATCAGCATTTCCGCCAGCAAGGCCACATCGCGTATCCCTAAATTAAAACCTTGGCCGGCGACCGGATGCAGTTGATGCACGGCGTTGCCGATGATGACGGTGCGGCCGGAAACCATGCTTTCCGCGCGGATCAGACTTAAAGGAAAGGCCCGGCGCGGCGCGGCCAACTTTAACTCTCCCAAGCGATAGCCGAAGCAGTTTTGCAACTCGGCGAGAAATTCGCGATCACTGACGTTAATCAGGGTTTCGGCTTGCTCGTGCGTGCGGGTCCATACCACCGCCGATTGTTTACCGGCGACCGGCAGCAGGGCCAGCGGACCGAATTCGGTAAAGCGTTCGAAGGCGATATTGCGATGCGGCAGCGCCGATTGTACGGTGGTGACTAAAGCGGTTTGGCCGTAGTCGGTGACTTGCTGCGGAATTTCCAGCAGCTTGCGCACGGTGGAATTGCCGCCGTCGGCGCCGACCAGCAATTGCGCGCTGACATTCAAGGAACTGCCGTCGTGCTGTTTCAGGCTGACGTTGACCGCATCGCGGCCGGACATCAGTCCGGCCACTCGGGTTTGATACAGGCAAACCGTGTCGGTTTTTTCGACCAGATCGGCCATGTGTTGTTCGATGTCGCGGGCGACGATCACATAACCTAAAGCTTCCACGCCCTGATCTTCAGCGGCTAGCCGGGTTTTGCCGAAGTGGCCGCGGTCCGAGACATGGATGTGTTTGATGGCGGTGGCTTTGTCGGCCACGCCGCGCCAGGCGCCCAAGTCGTTGAGCAGTTCCACAGTGCCGGCAGCTAAGGCCAGCGCGCGGTCGCCGGCCGGCGAGTGGCGCAATTGTTCGCGGCTATTGGCTTCGACCAAGGCTATCTTCAAGCCGCTATTTTTCAGCGCCAGGGCCAGACAGTTACCGGCCAGGCCGGCGCCAACGATGATCAGGTCGAAGTCGTGTTGCATCTGCTTTAGCCCAGTGCTACGGATCGATCATAAAGCGTTTCCGGCGCGACATCTAGCTCACCCGGCCAACACACGGTACCCAGTCCGACATAGGCTTGATCGAATAGTGAGCGGTCTTTAAGTTTAATGAAAACGCCTTTATTCAGATAAGGGGACATGTCGAACAAGCGGTGCTCGCCGTTATCGAACCAAAGTTCCAGTTTATAGTTGTCTTTAGGTTGCACTTGAATCACAGATTCCATAATGACCTTCCTTTAGCGTAAAGGATCGATAGGGAAGAGTTTTTCGCCATTGATCGCCAAGTTCCAATCGGCTAACAAAGATTCCCGATGAATTTCAATCCAGGCCTGCACCAGCCTGAATTTGGCAACCGGCAGGTCGTCGCTAAGTAATGCGCCGTCGGCTATGGAGAACGAGGCATTGTAGTCTTGATATTTGGCTTGGATATGCGGAAGTTTATGGCGCTCATCGTCGAAGAAATACATACAAATGACGATGCCATAAAACATGCTGATGGTTGGCATATCGAATTTCTCCGTCAAGCTAGCTCGATTGCATTAACGCTTCGATGGCTGCTATCGACTTTGGCACGCCGCCAGTCAGTATCTCATGACCGTCTTTCGTCACCAACACATCGTCTTCGATGCGAATGCCGATGCCGCGCCATTGTTTATCCACCGTTTCGCAGTCGGCCGGCACATACAGGCCCGGTTCCACGGTTAACACCATGCCCGGTTCCAGCAAGCGCCATTCGTCCTTGATCTTGTAATCGCCGACGTCGTGCACGTCCATGCCCAGCCAATGGCCGATGCGATGCATGTAAAACTGTTTGTATTTTTCGTCTTTGATCAGTTTTTTGGGTTTGCCTTTTAACAAGCCCAGTTCGATCAGGCCTTTGGTCAGGGTTTCCACCGAGGCGTCATGGGCTTTGTTCCAGGGATTGCCGGGTTTGATTTCGGCCAACGCCGCCGCTTGGGCATCCAGCACCAATTGGTATAACAACCTTTGCGGTTCGCTAAATTTGCCCGACACCGGAAAGGTGCGGGTGATGTCTGCGGCGTAATGGTCGCATTCCACGCCGGCGTCGATCAGCAGCAAATCGCCTTTGTTGAGCTTGTCCTTGTTTTCCACGTAATGCAGCGTGCAGGCGTTTTTGCCTCCGGCGACTATGGACGGATAAGCCACCGCGCGCAGGCCGTCCTGAATAAATTCGTGGATCAGCTCGGCTTCGATTTGGTATTCGTACAAACCGGGTTTGCAGGCTTGCATGGCGCGAATATGGGCTTTGGCGGATACTTCACCGGCGCGGCGCATCAGTTTTAGTTCTTCCGCGCTTTTGAACAAGCGCATTTCGTGGACAATATGTTCCAGCGACACCAGTTCGCCTGGTGCAGTGACGCCGGAACGGGATTGTTTGCGGATGTGGTTGATCCACTCCAGCAGTTTGTGGTCCAGGTCGCTGTCTTTGCCCATCGGGTAAAACACTTTGCTTTTGTTTTCCAGCATGCCGGGCAGGATGTCGTCCAGATCGTCAATCGGAAACGAATCGTCGGCTTCGTAATGTTTGGTGGCGCCTTCCAGGCCGGCGTGGGCGCCTTCCCATTGCGCTTTTTTCTCGTCGAATTCGCGGCAGAACAGAATATATTCGCCTTGCTCACGGCCGGGGATGAACACGGCCATCGATTCGGCTTCGTTAAAGCCGGTCAGGTAATAAAAGTCGCTATCCTGGCGGAACGGGTAGTGCACGTCGCGGTTGCGGGTACGCTGCGGGGCACTGGCAATGATGGCGATATTGCCCTTGCCGATTTGCTTCATCAGGCTGGCGCGGCGTTTTTTGAATTCGCTTTGTTTCATGGTCGATCTACTTAGATTAATGCGTTTGCGATGGGCCGAGTTCGGCAAATTGATCGCGCACGGTAAACACGGCGGCGCGCACATATTCGCGCAATTCGACCAAGGCATTTTCGTCGTCTTCATCGCCGACGTCTGTGTCGATTTTGGTGAGCTCTATCATGTCGCGCATCACTTCAGCGGTATCGCCCGGCCAGTCGGCGCCGGTTTGCGCATAACCCACGCCGAACAAAAAGCCCTGGCACCAACAGCGCAAGGCTTCAACTTGCTCGTCCAGCGGATCGTCGTCGTCCGGCATCAGCAAATCGAAGGCGAAATCGTCGTTTTGATTTTCCAGCAATACTCGGGTTCTTTCGAACACGCCATGCAGCAGCGCTTTGTCTTCGTCGATCAACTGTTGCTCGTCGTCAATGAGTTCCCGTAGCCAGTTTTCCGCATCGGCGCGGATTTCTACGCAGAGCATGCCGGTGGCGATACCGTGCGCCTCGGCAGCGCCGATGTCGGCGTCATGTTGCTCTAAAATTTCTTCAACCGAACGGTAGGTCATCTGGGCTGCGTTTCCTATATAAAGCTGTTTAATAACATGGCTTATGCTAACATTCTTAACCATCTACGATGATTATAACGTCATATCGGCCCATACTCTTGCTATGTCTCAAACAGAAAAAGATCCGTCAACCGAACTGGAAGCATTGGAAGCGAAACTGGATACGCTCATTGCCCAATTCAATCAAGTCAAAAGCGAGAATAAGTCCTTGAAAGTTAAACAGGATGCCTTGGTTAAGGAAAAAGCCAAGCTGCTGGAAAAAACCACGTTGGCCAAAACCCGGGTGGAAGCGATGATTGCCCGCTTGAAAGCCATGGAGCATGATTCGTGAGTAAAGCCGTCCAGCCCGTTTCGCTGAATATCCTGGATAAGGAATATAAAATCGCCTGTGCCGCCGATGAAAAAGAGGGGTTGATCAACTCTGCCCGGGAACTTGACAGGCAGATGCGCAAAATCCGTGACACCGGCAAAGTCAGCAGCACCGACCGCATCGCCGTGCTGGCTGCATTGAACTTGGCTCACGACTTGACGGCATCCAACAAGAACGAAGCCAACGGCAGTTTGGATATTGGTCAACGCTTAGCCGATTTGCGCAGCAAAATAGAAAACGTTTTGGAAAATTCGTAAATCATCCGGTAGACTATCAGTCCAATCTCCTGCGGCGTTCGAGCAGTACTGGGTGTTTCCTGAACCTGTTTTTACCCCGGAAACTTTTTGCCATTCATGGTGCGCATGCCTGTTTATTCAGGAAGCCTGATTGACTGGATTTGGTTTCCACTTGAACCTTCGGTTCAAGGACGAAAGTATCAGACGGCGCAGGCGGGAGATCTCTTGATTTTGCTTGTCTCGGTTTCTCGTCTTCGTTCGAAGACCCCCTCGTGGTTGTTGTTAGTCTGCTGGTAGGTGGCGCGCAGGGTGGCGTAAGGCCTGGCGACTGTAGTCGCGGCTTAAAATTCGTTTAGCTAGCGCTGTATAGACTATGATCCATCCTCCAACACCTGTTGATAGCATGCCCCCTTTCTTTTCGCTCCGCTGGACAACGACGATTACGCGGCAATGAACATAAGCAACAGCAACGCTGGTGATTCCGGCAAAAGCTTCACAGAAAACTTCTTGGGCCTATTGGTTGATCAGGGCCTGATCGACGCCGAAAAACTGAAATACGCTTTGCGGGTGCAAGGCAAACTGGAGTCGCCAAAGCCGATTTTATTGGTGCTTTGCGATCTGGGTTATGTCACCCACAACCAACTGGTCGAGTTGTTTCGTAACCACCCGGTCAAAGTCAAGTTAGGCCTGTTCCTGGTGGAGTTCGGGTACATCACCAACACCGACCTGGATTTGGCGCTGGCCGAGCAACGGCAAAAAGCAGGGCGCAAACGCCTGGGCGAAATTCTGGTGGAACGCAATCTGATATCAGAAATGAAAATGCTCGAGGTTTTGGCGGATCTGATGGGCATTTCGGTTATCGATTTAAGTACTGCCGTGATCGATCAGACACTGATGACCAAGCCGATGTTAAAGTCCGCCAACAAGCATTGTTTTTTGCCTATCGAAAAACAAATGGACGGCGTATTGGTGGCTTTCGGCGACCCGCTGGATCAAAACGCCATCGAGATGGCTCGGCACGTCTTGGGCGCCGAGATCATTCCGGCGGTGGGGCGGTATTCGCAGATCATGCGTTTTCTGCTCAATTACGAGCGTAATACCGGCGCCGAAAAAGTAGCCGTCGGCGAGCAGTCGGCCGTCGCGGTTGCCAACCGAATCTTTGAAGACGCGATACGCCAGGGAGCCAGCGATATACACATCGAACCGCTGGAGCATAAGGTCCGGGTGCGGCAACGGATCGACGGCGTAATGGTGCACTACCGGGACTTCCCGGTCGAAATTGCCCAGGCCTTGATTAGTAGGATTAAAGTGATGGCCGGCGCCGATATTGCCGAAAAGCGCCGGCATCAAGACGGTCGGGTCATGTTCGAACAGGCCAGCAGCAATCGCGTGATCGATATGCGCGCTTCGTTTTTCAGTACCATCAACGGCGAAAAAATCGTGTTGCGGCTATTGAACCGCAAGACAGAATTGCTGGACATACACGAAGTGGGCATGGCGCCCTTGATGCTGGAACGCTTTGTTCAAGATTCGCTGGACGTGCCGACCGGCGTTGTGATTATCACCGGACCGACCGGTTCGGGTAAAACCACGACGCTGTATAGCGCAGTGGATTACCTGAACGCTCCGGAAGTCAGCATCGTTACCGCCGAAGACCCGGTCGAATACGTGATTGACGGCGTCGCGCAATGTTCGATCAATCCGAAGATCAATCTGACTTACGAAGAAACCCTGCGCCACATCGTGCGCCAGGACCCGGACATCATCGTGCTCGGCGAAATTCGCGACAAGTTTTCCGCGGATACCGCGATCCAGGCGGCCCTGACCGGCCACAAAGTGTTGACCACATTTCACACCGAGGACAGCATCGGCGGCCTGCTGCGGCTGCTGAACATGGAAATCGAGGCCTTTTTGATTTCTTCGACCGTGGTTTCGGTAGTCGCCCAGCGCCTGTTGCGCCGAGTGTGCCGGCATTGTGCCGAACCGTTCAAGCCCGATCCGGCTTTGCTGCGCCGGCTGAATGTGACGCCGGATGACATTGCCGGCGCTCAATTTTTGTTGGGCAAGGGCTGCGAAAAGTGCCGTTTTACCGGATACTCCGGCCGGGTATGCGTGTTCGAGCTATTGTCGATGAACGAATTGGTCAAAGATGCGATATTGCAGCGCAAAACCTCCTACGAAATCCGGCGGGTGAGCTTGGAGACGGCGGGCTTGGTTACCCTGCTTGAGGATGGGTTGGTGAAAGCCGCCGCCGGTGCTACCTCGTTACAGGAAGTGATCCGCAATCTGCCGCGTTTTGGAAAACCCCGCCCTTTATACGAACTGCGCCGCTTGTTGGGCAGTCGATGAGCCAATAATACAACCCAATCTTATGAGTGAAAAATCGCTTTCCGAATTGATAGACGAGGCCATTACCTCGGGAGCCAGTGCCTTACCGGTATTTCCGCGGGCGGTAACCGAGCTGCGTTTGGCCTTGCAAGACGAAAATCGCTCGCTGGACGCGATTGCCAAACAATTGGCGATGGACGCCAGTTTAGCCAGCCAAATTTTGCGCGTTGCCAACTCGTCATTCTATGCCGGCTTGGGATCAATCAACACCGTCAAGGATGCTCTGGTCCGCTTGGGTTTGCCGCGCATCGTCCAGATTGCCACTTTGGTTACGCAGAAAGGCTTGTTTGCGGCAAAAGATGCCGCCACTCAGCAATACATGGTCAAACTTTGGCAGCATAGCGTTGCGGTGGCCTTGGGCGCCGAATGGCTGGCCAAGCGTTTGTCGTTCCAGACGATAGCGGAAGAAGCCTTCATGGCCGGCCTGTTTCACGACATTGGCGAGCTATTGCTGCTGCGCTGCTTGGAAGATCTGGCGGCCAAGGACCTAAATCTAAATTTACCTGCCGATTTGCAGCGAGAACTGATCATCCGCCAGCACGAGAGCAAAGGCGCATGGTTGCTGCAAGAATGGAATTTACCGGAAACCTATCGTACGGTTGCCGCCAATCATCATCAGCCAGCCACCGAACATACCGGCACAGTGGAACTGTTGGTGCGCGTAGCCGACATGGTCGCCTACAAACTGGGTATTGCGCCGCGGCCGCAGCCCGATCTGGTGATCTCCAGCAGCGAGGAAGCCGGTCGGCTCGGCCTGTCGGAGATTATGTTGGCCGAGCTGGAAATCGCGCTGGAAGATTCGCTGGCCTTGTCTGCCTGACACGCCAATCCCGTTCATACACCTGCGGTGCAGGGCAACCCTGTTGCTACAGATTCCAACCGGTTCGACCAATTGCCTTCGCTAAAACGCGAGGCTTTGCTTTAGAATGGCCGTCAGCCGGCATGGCCGCTTTCCCAAACTTTGCATAATCACGTTGGAACAATGACCATCGAATTTCTGATCAATTTTCTGATTCTGTTGCTCGGCACTCTGGCCGCCGGGTTTTTGGCTTACCGCTCGTTTCAAAAGCGCCGGATCCAGCTCGGAGCGGAACCGACCTTGCCGCAGTACTTTATCCGGCGCAGTACATACTGGAGCGGGATTGTCCTTTACTGCTCGTTGATGGCAGGATTGTTTTTATTGCTGACCTGGCAGTGGCTGCCGCTGGAGCCGTTGGTAACGCTGATCGTTAGTCATTTACGCGCCGGTGAGCTGGTGAATCTGCTCTACGGTCTGGATGGTAACAAACTGTTCCCGCTAATTGCTGCCGGCATCATGCTGTTTTTCGTCGGTTGGGAAAGCCCATTTAATCCGTTGTTGATTTTACGGGACAGCATTCACGACGCCTTTGCCATTCCGACCAAAGCCGTCGAAGTGTATAACGCGCTGATCAAATCCCGGCTGTCGGCGGCGGACGACAAGATAAAAGCCCAAATCGCTGATCGGCTGTTGGTGCAAAGCATCGACGCCGGCGATTTCGATAAATCCGGTGCCACGGTCGAATACAAATGGGCGCATAACAGCCTGCTGTTCGACCAAATCCAGCACTATGCCGATCAATCTTCGTATCGGCGCCTGTTTAGCGAACCCTCGCTGAAATGGGGCGAGATTTGCATTTCTTATAATGCAATGTCGGAAAAAGTGAATATTTGGAAGGAAGCCGAACCGCATTACACCAAGACCGTCAATTTGCTGAAGGATTTGGACCGACTGACCGGACTGCTGTGCCGATTGCTGGCGGCGGCGGTGGTATTCGGCAGCCCCAGCGAAAACGACATGTGGGAGACGGTCAGAAAACTCGGCGGCAATGTGCACGAAGCGCGCTTGAAGCACACTTATAAATACCTGCTGATATTCGCCGCGGCGACGGCGTTTGGCGTGATTTTGGGGCGGGAAGTGTCGGTGGCGTTGCACAACGTGTTTCTGTTTCCGGACAAACCGTTACCGCACTTTAGCTATACCACCCTGCGCTGGATAGCCTATTCAATCGCCATTTACGTGGTGCCCATTACGCTGGTTTTTGCTTTGCGGAGCATCGCATTCCGCCATCAACAGGAACCAGCAGAGCATAATTACGGCTTTTATATGGCGATCATGTTCGTCTGCTTTCTGGTCAGTACCACCATCTCGACCTTTATCCTGGAGTTAACCTTTTATCGCCGGGATGATTTTAATTTCCTGGATAGTTTCCTCGACCACGCCCGCTGGGGGATTATGCCGGCGCTGATTTGCGGTTTCGTCGCGTACCGGATGGACGCGCCGGCCAGCGAAGCTGAAGCCCTGAGCAAAACCATCCTTTCCGCAGTGTTGGGTTTTCTGGCCTGGGGCGGGATTGCGGTGATTTTCATGCTATATGCGACGGACGATTTGGCGATTGAGAAGCTGAATTTGCGTTTTACCTTGGTGGGGACGGCGTTTTTTGTTACCGGATTGCTGGGGGCGGCGGCTCGGTTTAAGACGGCTAGTGATTGAGGTTTGTTTATTGTGTCGCTAATGCGACGGCTTAATTTAATGTCGGGTCTCGGCCCGACAGCCGAGACACTTTCTTTTGCTCCGCCAAAAGAAAGTATCCAAAGAAAAGGCGGCCCGGATGCCGCTTAGCTCACTCGGCACATCCCTGTGCCTTGCCCTTCGGGTGCGGTGCATGCAAATCGGCTATCCTGCCGATTTGTCCTGCGCGCCGAAGCTTTTATCGAGGGTCGGCAGAAGGGGCTTCCCAGCCCCTCTGCCGACGTGCGGCATGCCCGAAAAAGCGGGGCAGGCTCTCCCTGCCGCACCCCTTCGGGCAATTCTCGATAAAAGCTCCGGTGCTCGGCGCGGCATACGGGAGAAACCCCGCGCCGAACTCGACAGTTTATTTTGTATGAAGTTTTGTAGGGCGCATTAGCGACAGCGTAATGCGCCGAATGATTTAAAGCCAACATACGGCGCAATACGGCTACGCCTATTGACGCCCTACCCATTGCAACTTACGGCCTTAATCGGACGGTCCTACATCACTAAACCAAAGGTTTTACGTGAACATTCCATTTTTCGATGCGTTGGTAAATGGACAACGCTTTTTAATTGCTGGGGTTGGAGGCGGATTCGATATTGTCAGTGGTGTCCCCATTTACCTATATTTGCGTCGCCTTGGTAAGCAAGTCACGATGGCTAATCTCTCTTTTACAGAGCTTGGCTTAACAAACTGCGAAGAAATTTGCCCTGGCGCTTTTCTTGTCAATAAACAATCTGCCGACTTGCCGTATTTTCCAGAGAGGTACATTTTGGAGTGGTTGTCGTCTCGGGGAGAAGAGTCGGCAATGTATGCGTTCTCAAATGAAATTGGCGTCTTACCGTTGAGAAGTGCTTACGCCGAAATAGTCGAGCGTCATCAAATCGATACGCTGGTATTGGTTGATGGTGGCACCGATAGTCTGATTTTTGGGGATGAGCCGGGGATAGGCACGGTTGTTGAAGATGCATGTTCTATGATTGCTGCCAGCGGCGTAGCCGTAAAACAAAGCTTAATGGCGATGGTAGGTTTTGGAATAGATCATTTCCACGATGTTAATCACCACGCCTGTCTTGAAAATATTGCGACACTAATCAAGGACGATGGCTATTTGGGAGCTTTTTCTTTAACCAAGGATATGTATGAGGGCAGAGGATTCTTGGAATTGGTTGATTACCTCAATCAAAATATGCGCGTTAGGCACTCTATTGTTACAAATTCGGTTGCTAGCGCGATAAAAGGTGAATTTGGGGATCATCAAGTGACATCTCGAACCAGCGGTAGCGAATTATTTATAAATCCGCTGATGAGTTTGTATTGGACCTTTTCCTTGTCTGCTGTCGTTCGGCGAATGGGGTTTGCTGAAAAAATTGAGAACACTACCGAAATGGACGAAGTTGCTAAGTTGATCCGTTCTTTCCGGATTGGAAGTAGGCTAAGGGATCGCAAACGTATTCCTTTGTAAAAACTCGTGGCTCCCGAGTAGAGCATAAATTGATATTCTGATCCCGAGAGGGCTTTACTCCCGTATGCCGCGCCGAGCACCGGAGCTTTTGGACGGAATAGCCCGAAGGGGTGCGGCAGGGATGCCGCACGTTGCCGAAGGGGCAGGAAGCCCCTTTCGGCTATCCCGTTCAAAAGCGAGGAGCGCAGGACAAATCGGCAGGATAGCCGATTTGCATGCACCGCACCCGAAGGGCGAGGCACAGGGATGTGCCGAGTGAGCTAAGCGGCATCCGGGTGGCTTTTTCTTTGGATACTTTCTTTTGGCCACACAAAAGAAAGTATCTCAGCTGTCGGTCCGAGAACCGACATTAAATTAAGCCGTCGCGTTAGCGACACAAAAAAATCAAACGTTATAAGGCGTAGAAATCCAATCCCTAAGCACCGCCTCATCCCGCTCCGGCAAATAAGCAAAATCTCCGGAAATATCCTTGTAGACTGCGTCGGCGCTGTGAGTAGACACCAGCTTGCCTTTGACCATATAAAAAAACCAGGCAAACGGATAACCGGCTTGCCGGTCAAAGCGATTCAATACATTACTTAACGCACTGCCTTTCTTGCCGGCAAAGTCTTCCAGATGCGGCAGGTTGTTTTTGTGGGTGTTGACGATTTCCACGTTGACGATTTGTTCGCCGAAGCGGCCGGTGTGCCGGTAGGGGCGGATGATCCAGTCTTCGGACATGCTGTGCTTCTGGCCGGCGCTGCTGCGGTTCCAGTCTTCCATGAAGCGTTGTACCGGATGTTCGCCGGGGTGTCGCTCGTTGATGACTTCCATGAACAGCTTGACATCGGTCTTGCGCCGGTAGGTATATCTGGAATGCCCAAAGCCGAAACTTTCGATGCAGAAGGGTTGCAGCGGGTCGATGAATTCTTCCAGGTCGTCGGGTGGATTGTTTTCGTCGACCAGCATTCGATCAGAGACCTCATGGGTTTTATCGATTTCGATCAGCGTGAAGTCTTCGGCTTTAGTACCGGTCTGCACCACAAAATACAGGGTTTTGCCGGTCTGTTTGGTGGCGATCAGTTTTTGTTCCAGCGTGTAATCGATCAGGGTTTGCAGGTTTTGTCCGCATTCCAGATAGGTGCGTTCTACCCATTCGATCAGATCGTTGGCGATGCGTTTGCCGTCCATATCCACCACGCCGCCCAGCCGGTACCATTCATCACCGGTCAGAGCCAGGCGGATGGGGTGGTCGGGAATCAGCGCCTGTAGTTTGCTGAGCAGCAAATCGTCGGTTTGGCCGGGGATGATTTTTTTACAGCAATCGGTAATGTCTTGTCCGGCAAGATTGAGTCTTGATTCAGTCATGATCGGCTTCAGGTGTGGAGTTTGAATGTAAGCGTTGCCTTACCAGTTCGCGGACATCCGGTTCCGGATCTTCGGCGAGAGCGGCGAGTTGCGCGGGATCGACCTTTAGTGCCGCTGTGTAGCGCACGACCCAATCTTCGTCGTTTAACAGCATGGCTGCGTCTTCCGGCGCCATGCGTTCTGCGACGATGCGCCGAACATCCGGCGAACGGTCGTTAGCCATCAGCCCCAGGCTGACTTCCGGCAGCCGTTCGGCAACGCGCTTGCGTACTTGTAAGTCTTCGTCTTTGATGAAACGAAACAAGCGGCCCGGCGGTAGGCGTTTGGCGACCATCAAGCGCACGATATAGTCGGGGTCGTCGGCCAACAACTCCAGGTGTTCCGGATCGATACGGTCCGCGACCGTCATGCGTACTTCGCGGTCCGGGTCGTCGATCAAGGCTTGTAGCTGCTGGGCCGGCAGGCGAAACGCGACGGCGCGGCGCACCACTTCGTCTTCGTCGGTGATCAGCGCCGACAAGGCTTTTAGCGGTGCGTAGCGCACGGCGATGGCCCGGCGTTCCCAGAACGGGTCTTGCAAATAAAGCGTGGCGTAGGCCGGATTGACCCGAAAGAAACGGTCGATTTGTCGGCCGCTATTGATGAACACGCAAGTATCGCCGGGCATGCACCGGCCCATCAGCAGGGTTTTCCCCCGGAACGGGCAGAGACTGCAATCGGCGACGGGCAGAGTAACAGGGCTGTCTTGTTCCGCCATATTATCGTCTTATTCGGGAATAACTTCGGCGATCACAATGCCCGAGGCATTTTCGTAATTATCGGTAATGCGTAAGCAATGTTCGCGGCCATCGACCAAGTACAGATTGAATCCCGCACCTTCCAATAACGGTTCATTGTTGGGCAGGTCGTCGTCCATGCAATAGGTGAAATGCACGCCCGGATACTCGCCGCGCAGTCCACTGACGACGGTTTCATTCAAGGCTTGGCCGTTAATTTTCTCGGCTATGGTTTGCAGTTGCTCTGGACTAATCATCGCTAGGATTCCTGTTCGAAACAAACGCGCTGCACGGGCTGGATGCCCATCGATTTAGCCAGCCACGGTGGCGGGGCATGCGCTAAAACGATTTGCAGTTGTTTGATTATTTGAGTGATGGCTTCGCCCTGGTCGGCTTTAACCGGATGAATGCCGTATTTGATAAGTTTTGCCGCCGCCGGGCCGCCGATAGAAGCAATATACAACACTCGGCAATCGGCGATCAGTTCTGCGCGATACACATTCTTATCGTCATGCTGCCGTTGCGCGTCGCTATCGATGCTGCGCACATCGACGAGCCGGGCGTCGTCCGCGGCAATCTGATAAATCAAAAACTGCCGGCACGAGCCAAAATGCCCGCTGATTAATTGCGGATCGTCGCTGCCGATGGCAATTCGGATCGAGCTGGCGGATGCAATTGTCTGGCAGGGATCGGCTATCGGCGCGGGCTCCTCGCTGTTTTGCAGAATGCGCAACGATTCACGGATACTGTCGGCGTCGGCGACAATGCCGAAATTGTTCAAGGCTTGTTGGAACTGGGCTTTGCCGAGTTCGGCCAGGTTTTTGTCGTTTAATGCTGTGCCTATACAGGCACGCAGCACGGAGATAAACAGTTTGGGAGGGGTATCGGGCAGGGCGCGAGCCGCCAGCCCGATGCGCAGTGCCAGTTCCCGGGTTAAGGTAGACTGGCTCATGGCGTCAAGCCACTAAAGGCAGAATGCAGTTGTCGATTGGGCAAACCTTGACGCATTGCGGTTCGTCGTAATCGCCATTGCATTCCGTGCAGGTTTTTTTGTTGATTTCAAAAACAATTGCCCCTTCCTTGATGGAATCGGTAGGGCAGACCGGCAGGCAATCGCCGCAGGAAATGCATTCTTCGGCAACAATATACAGAGACATGGCTTTATTCCTCCGATAACCGTTTAGCTTGCAAAGTTGTAGGGATTTTAGGCGGAGGTGACAGCGGATCAAAGTAATATTTGGATCCGTCACCCAGAGTGACTTCACCGCCCCATTTATCGGCGCTGTCGAATTCCAAGGATTCGATGGTTTCTTCAAGATCTTTTTTGGCGATGTAGAACAGCAATTTGCCGTCTTCGCGTTTCCTGAGCATGACGCTAGGCATTGGGATTCTCCAGACAAGTGTAGGTCGGGTTACGCCTGTGCTGTAACCCGACACGATATGATTGACTGGTGGGCGCCTGAATCGGTGCCCACCCTACGATTAACGAATCAAGTCGTAGTTGTAGTCAGTGGTTCCCATACCTTTGGTTTCTTTGTCCAACTGCTCCAACAAGGCGTTAACGATGGTGGTCAACAGATACATACCGCCTTCGTAGCCCAATGTGGTCATACGGTGCAAGTGGTGACGATCGAAGATGGGGAAGCCGATACGGATCAACGGTACTTCGAACTCTTCGCCTTTGTAGAAGGTGTCACGTTGGATAAATTTGCCGTAGGAGTTGCCGATCATGAAGTCCGGTTTGTTGGTGAACATCAATGAACGGAAGTGCCACAAATCTTTGCCGATATGTACCGTCGCTTCCTGGCCGTAAGGCGAGGCTTTCAACACTTCTTCAACCGCTTTTTTGTAACGTTTGTTGGCGTGGTTAACCAACACATCGGTCACTTCAGCACCCATTTCCAGCAGGAATTTGGTCATACCCAGAGCAAAGTCGGCGTCGCCGTACAAGGCAAATTTTTTGCCGTGCAGCCAAGCGTGGGAGTCGGTCATCATGTCAACGAAACGGCCACGTTCCACTTCCAAGGATTTTGGAATTGGTTTGCCGGTCAGTTCGGAAATTTTCATCAAGAACTGGTCGGTCCATTCCAAGCCCATTGGAATGTTCAGTTTAGGCGCGTCGTGTTTCCAAGTGGTTTCGACAAATTTTTTGGTTTTCTCCAATTGCCAAGGTTGCAGCAACACGGTAGTGATCGCGTTAGGTGCATCTTTGACTTCGTCGATGGTAGTGCCACCGGCATACATGTTGAAATGACCGTCGGCTGGTGTGTCCAGTACTTCGGTTGGATCGCTCAACAGCGTGTGGTCAACACCCATTTCGTTCAACATCCGGTGAATCACGCGGAAGTTGCCCAAATAGGTTTCAAAGCCAGGTACCAAGTTGATTTTGCCGTTTGAGCCAACTTCTTTGCCTTCCATGTAGTTCAGCGTGAAGTAGCGGGCAATGCCTTCGAACATATTGTCCCAACCTGTGGTGTGGCTACCGACGAAGCTAGGTGTATGCGCAAATGGCACAGGGTAGTCTTGATCAACGTGGCCTTCTTTTTTAGCGTTGTTGATAAACGCATTCAAGTCGTCGCCGATAACTTCCGCCATACAGGTGGTTGATACCGCGATCATGGTGGGTTTGTACAGGGCTTTCGCGTTTTCCAAACCAGCAAACATGTTTTTCTGACCGCCGAATACCGCCGCGTCTTCAGTCATCGAGTCAGATACGCAAGAGATTGGCTCTTTGAAATGACGGTTGAAGTAAGTACGGAAATAAGCCACGCAGCCTTGTGACCCGTGTACATAAGGCATGGTTTTTTCAAAACCCAGTGCGCACAGTACCGCGCCCAAAGGTTGGCAAGCTTTAGCAGGGTTAACCGTGATCGCTTCACGTTGGAAGTTCAGTTCTTGATATTCCTTGGTAGTCGTCCATTGGAACACTTCATCAATTGTGTCCTGTGGATGACGTTCTTCGTATTGCGCACGTTTGTTAGCCAGGTTTTCTTTGTATTCGTCAGTTCTGAATAAAGGATAGCTGGGTTGAATGTTGTCGACGTTTTGGCTCATGATAATCTCCTAACGCGCCACTAATCTGTGGTCCGGCGTTGATTGGATTTTGCCGGGACTGGAATCCCGACCGATATTTAGTACCTGGTCGGGCGGGCGAAATGCCCACCTTCCCAGGAATTAAAGTGAGCGAATGCCCACCCTACGGATTACGCAACCGCTTTGACTGGCTCGCTCTCGGTAGCCTCGGTTTTCCAAGGTGCTTTGAAGCTTTTCCAGCAAGGATTGTTGATGGTCATGTCCATATCGCGGGCGAAGATGGCAAAACCGTCATAGCCGTGGTAAGGACCTGAGTAATCCCAGGAGTGCATTTGGCGGAAAGGCACACCCATTTTTTGGAAAATGTATTTTTCCTTGATGCCGGAGCCGACCAGATCAGGTTGGACTTTTTTCACGAACTCTTCGAATTCGTAGCCGGTGACGTCGTCATACAACAAGGTCGCGTTGCCCATTTCTTTAATGGTGCGGTCGTAGTCGTCGTTATGACCGAACTCGTAACCGGTACCCACCACTTCCATGCCCAAATCTTCGTAGGCACCGATCACGTGGCGAGGACGCAGACCGCCGATGTACAACATCACCCGTTTGCCTTCCAGGCGTGGTTTGTATTTAGCGATGACGGCGTCGTATTCGGCTTTGTAGCGTTCGATGACGCGCTCAGCACCTTCTTTGATAGTGTCATCGAAGTGAGCGGCGATTCTGCGCAAAGACTCGGCGATTTTAGTCGGGCCAAAGAAGTTGTACTCGATCCAAGGGATGTTGTACTTTTCTTCCATGTGGCGCGCGATGTAGTTCATCGAACGGTAGCAGTGAATCAAGTTCAGTTTTACTTTTGGGGTTTTTTCGATCTCGGCAATGGTACCGTCGCCAGACCATTGAGCGACTACGCGCAGCCCCATTTCTTCCAACAGAGTCCGAGATGCCCAAGCGTCACCACCGATGTTGTAGTCGCCGATCACGGCTACGTCGTAAGGTGTGGTGGGGAAGCTGTCGTCGCCATCGCGATTTTCCAAGACCCAGTCGCGGATCGCGTCGTTAGCGATGTGGTGACCCAGGGATTGGGATACGCCGCGGAAACCCTCGCAACGTACTGGGACGATGGTTTTGCCGTATTCTTTGTTTTTAACTTTAGAAACCGCTTCGATGTCGTCACCGATCAAACCGATTGGGCACTCGGATTGAATGGAGATACCTTTGTTGAGCGGGAATAAAGTTTCGATTTCGTCGATACATTTGGCCAGTTTTTTATCGCCGCCGAATACGATGTCTTTCTCGGTAAAATCCGAAGTAAAGTTCATGGTACCGAAGGTGTTGACGCCTGTAGTACCTACATAGTAGTTACGGCGACCGGCACGGGAATATTGACCACAGCCAACCGGGCCGTGTGAAATATGGATCATGTCCTTAATAGGACCCCAAACCACCCCTTTGGAACCCGCGTAGGCGCAACCACGAATGGTCATCACGCCGGGCAGGGATTTACGGTTGGAAGTGATACATTTGTTTGATTTTTCCAAGCTTTGATCGTTGATGGCCAAATGTTTGGCGCGATCAGCTTTAGCTTTTTCGGGATAGACTTCCAGCACTTCTTGAATAAGCGCTTCGGTCTCTTCTCTTGTCATGGCTGCCATGATGAAATCCTCCTGGTAGTCCTGGGTAATCCCCCACAGACTTGTTAGGAACTATGCGAAAGCAGGTTGGACAGGCTAACAGCCGGCCCAACCTACATACTGATTAAGCTTCGGCTGCTGCGGTTACACCGACAACGCTTTCGTCAACTTCTTCCATAACGCCGAATTCCATCAACAAGTCTTCCAACTCGTCCATAGTGATTGGAGTTGGGATCACCAAGTTGGTGTTGTTGATGATTTTTTGCGCCAAGTCGCGATACTCTTGTGCTTGTTTCGCGGTTGGTTCGTACTCGATTACTGTCATACGACGGATTTCGGCACGTTGGACAACGTTGTCACGTGGTACGAAGTGAATCATGTGTGTGCCCATTCTGGCAGCCAATTGCATGATCAGTTCATCTTCGCGAGCGGTGTTACGGCTGTTGCAGATCAAACCGGCCAAACGCACGCCGCCTGAGTTAGCGTATTTCACGATACCTTTAGCGATGTTGTTGGCAGCATACATAGCCATCATCTCGCCTGAGCATACGATGTAAATTTCTTGGGCTTTGTTTTCACGAATTGGCATCGCGAAACCACCGCAAACAACGTCACCCAATACATCGTAGAATACGAAGTCGAGGTCGTCGGTATAAGCACCTTCTTCTTCCAAGAAGTTGATCGCGGTGATAACACCACGGCCGGCGCAACCTACACCTGGCTCTGGACCGCCTGATTCAACGCATTTAACGTCGCGGTAACCCACTTTCAATACGTCTTCCAGTTCCAAATCTTCTACGCTACCGGCATCAGCTGCCATTTGCATGATAGAGTTTTGCGCTTTCGCATGCAGGATCAAACGAGTAGAATCGGCTTTAGGGTCGCAACCGACGATCATTACTTTTTTGCCAAGCTCTGCCAAGCCAGCAACCAGGTTTTGCGTGGTGGTAGATTTACCGATACCACCTTTACCGTAAATAGCACATTGACGTAATTTCGCCATGATCTTCTCCTCTTGAGTAGGTGTTGTTAATAACAACCTGATAAGTGCAATGGCCGTGCCAAAGTTTTGATGTGTTTTAAGTCATTGAAAATAAAGTATTAAAAATAATATTTCTAGCTTTTTCGATGGTCGGATTAGCAACATTCTTTGTAAGGCCTGTTATCTAACCAACATAAATCGCGGGGTTTTTATTTGAAGCGGGGGCTAGGTGCGTATTCGCCGCGGATTTTGGCCCCGGTCCTTTAGCGATCACGCTGTGTCTTGATTTGGCTTGCCGATAACGGGAGTTTGCCGCTTTGCCCGGACGACTTCGGTGAATAATCGCCTACACACTCTATAATTGATGCCAATCTTGGGTCGCGGGCATAAGCAGGCGTATATCCGGTTTTATCACGGGACCTGTATGTGGGGTTTGCAGCCACATTTTTTAGTTACTCATGCGGTGTTTCTCGAATTTAATAATGATATTGTCTTTGTATGTTCTTTAAGAATTGGTGGCCTTTCCGCCGCAAGCTGAAAAGTCAGGCGAAGAAGGATGATTCCTTCGATGTCAATCAGCGCATCTACACGCCGGTTAGCCAGTTGACCGTCGGCATGTATGTCATCGAATTGGATCGGCCTTGGCTGGAGAGCCCGTTCTTATTTCAAGGATTTGAACTTGAAACCGAAGCGGATATCCGCGCGGTAAAAGATGTCTGCCAGTACGTCTACATCGACGCCACCCGGAAAAGAAAGCGCCCGGTCCAGGCTAAAACCACGCAGGACAGTTTGCTAAGCGAAAGCAATATCGATTTTGGCGCGCCGCCACCGCCAAAATTAAGCGTTTTTGAGAAAGAATTCGCGCGCGCCGAACACGTTCATAAAGAAGTGGGTCAGTTGGTATCCAACTTTATGGAGCGCATCGCCAATGGTGAAGGGATAGACACTCAAGCCGCCAAAGAAGCGGTCGCGCAATGCGTGAACAGTATTTTGCATTCGCCGGATGCTTTTTTGTGGCTGAACCAGCTAAAGAACAAAGACAAATATACCGCACAACATAGCTTGAACGTTTGCGCCTTAGCCATTGTGTTGGGCCGCTACCTGAATTTTTCCGTAGCCAACCTCAACAATGTCGGCTTGTGCGGGATGATGCACGACATGGGCAAAATGTTGGTGCCTTTGGATATTCTGAATAAGCCCGGCAAGTTGGAACCTGAGGAGCTGGCGATTATGCGCTCGCATGCCGCTCTGGGCTACGAACTGCTCAAGTCCAGCGATCAAATGTATCCAGGGGCGATAGACACGGCCTATTCTCACCACGAAACATTGGACGGCAAAGGTTATCCCCGGCGTATCGGCGAAAGAGGGATTTCGCTCTTCACCAGAATCGTCACCATCGTGGATATGTACGATGCCATCACCAGCGACCGGGTGTATCAGAAAGGCCGGACGCATCTGGAAGCGACCAATATCCTGGCCAATATGGCCGGCTCTCAGCTGGATGAGCGTTTGGTGATCAAATTTATAGAATGTCTGGGGGTTTATCCACCCGGCAGCATTGTCATGATGACCAACGGTTACATCGCCATTGTGGTGGAGGTGAATGAATTGCAGAAGCTGCGGCCGAAAGTCATCCTGTTGCTCGATGCCAAGAAACAGCGGATTCAGGAAAGAATCGTCAATCTAGCGGATATGCTGTTGGATGAACACGGCAAGGTGTTGACTATCAAAGGCATTGTCAAAGCCCAGGATTACAACATAGACATCAAAAAATATTATCAACAAGGCGTTTTGCAAAAGGGCTTTGCGAACGAAAAACGCTAGGCTACCCCGGCGAAACCGGACGTTTAGAGCAACTCTGCTAGAATAAGCAGTCTGGCGACGGTCACGAAAGGGTTTGTGCGTGGGATTATCGTCCGTATGCTTTTGCTCAGCTTTGCCAAGCCAGGGCTGCAAATTTCTCGAGGCGTTTTGGAATCAAATGTACAGAAAAAACAGGGGAGGGCAAGGATTTACGCTGATGGAGATGCTGTTGGCGGTCGCTATCATGGCGGTGTTGACGGCCATAGCGATACCTGCCTACAACGGTTATATCGATAAAAGTAAGAACGATCTGGCTATTAGCTATCTGCTAGCCATACAGACAGAAATCGAACGGTATTACACCCGCGAATTTCACTACCCGAATGCACTTAGCGACATTACCTCTGCTCTGCCCAACAACGGCAAGGACCCCTGGGGTAGAGACTATGTCTATCTCAATATCATAGAGGGGGGGCCAGGGACCATGGGCTCAGTCCGAAAAGATCATGCGCTTAACCCCATCAACACCAAATACGATTTGTATAGCTTGGGTAAGAATGGCGTCACCAAGAAACAGATCAGCCAGAAGGACAGTCTGGACGATATTATCCTGGCCCGAGATGGCGGTTTCGTCGGTTTGGCGGCGGATTTCTGAGAGAACCCCTTAGCAATGGAGCGCAAGCTGTCTTTTAGCCATAGCAAGGTTGCCCGCCGCATTCTGTTTTCTTTCGTGTTGGCCGCGTTGATCCCAATCGCTATATTGGGCGTCCTGTCATTCCAGCAAGTGAAGCAGCAGTTGCAAGCGCAGACTGCCAAGGCATTGCAGAGAGGCTGTAAAGAGTACGCCTACGGACTGGTCAGCCGCTTGTTGTTTGCCGAAAATTCTCTGCGGCTGGCTGCCTTGAAAATTCATAAATCCAACAAGGACGATAAACCTGTGGCGCTGGCCGGCGAACAATGGCTGCAAGGCCAGTTCACCGGGTTGGCAGTACTGCGGGCCGATGGTCAACCCGCCACGTTATCCCAAAACAACAAGGCAATACCGACGCTGACGCCGGAAGAGCAAGCGCAGATTGAGATCGGGAAAACGTTGATTAAACCGGTGAGTGGTCAGCGGCTTGAAGACAATCGCTTGTGGATGGCTATCAATCTGGTCGAAAACTCACCGAAAGCCGGCATCCTGATGGCCGAATTGAAACCCGACTTGTTATGGAATTCCGAAACTATCGATCCCAACAATCTGCTGTGGGTGATGGCTGCCGACTCGCTACAGATATTGTTCGCGCTGGAGCAAGATTTCGATCCGTCCCCGGAGCTTAGGGCGCAAGTCGCGCAAGCCAATAGCGGCCGCTTCTCGTGGCAAAGGGACGGCGAAGCCTACCTCGGCGCGTATTGGAAGCTGCCGGTCGCCACGCTATTTTTCGGTCCGGACCTGATCGTCGTGCAAAGCCTGCCTGAATCGTTGGCGTTTGCGGCAATTCGGCAATTTAGCGTGATTTATCCGCCGGTGATCCTGTTGGCCGCGCTGATTGTCGTGTATTTGAGCAGCAGGTTGATTGCTAAATATTTAACGCCGCTCGAACGCTTAAAAATAGGCACCCAACGGGTTTCCGACGGCAATCTGGAATGTCGAGTAGATATTGATAGCCATGACGAATTTGAAGAGTTGGCGGATTCGTTCAACGAAATGACGCGCCGCCTGCGTAGCCAGTTCGATATTCTCGCCACCATGGCGGAAATCGACCGCAATATTCTCTCCGCCTTAAATGCCGAAGACATTATCGACACGGCGTTGAATCGCTTGCCCAGCATATTGTTTTGCGATTTGATTTCCATCGCCGCCGTCAATCCCGATACCGGTATCGCCGACGAGATTCGGGTTCGGCGCAGCGGGCACGATGCCGAAAAATTAGCCGAGCCGGTGATTCTGAACCAACAGGATGTAGCGGATTTGCGCGCTATGCACAATGGCGCCCTGGAGATTGCTAACGACGACGAGCGGATGTCCGAGTATTTGCAGGTGCTCGGCGTGTCCGGTGCTTGGCGCTATTTGCTGGTTCCCGTTCATGTTAACGGCGCACTGGCTTCGCTGATTTGCTTGGGTTATCAAGCACCGAAACGGATTCCACCGGAATCGCGCAACGCCGCCATCAACTTCGGCGATCGCATCGCGGTCGCGCTGTCCAATGCCGCCTGGGAAGAGAAGCTATACCAGCACGCCCATTACGATTCCTTGACCGGCTTGCCCAACCGCTTGGTACTGCATGACCGGCTGGGGCAGGAAATCGCGCGGGCCCGGCGCGATGACGCGCAACTTGCCGTGTTTTTTATGGACTTGGATCGCTTCAAAAACGTCAACGACTCGCTGGGACACGCGGCCGGCGACGAATTGCTGCGGCAAGCAGCGCGGATTTTTCTGAATTGCGTCAGAGCGACCGATCTGGTTGTCAGACTGGGCGGTGACGAGTTCGTCATCGTGATCGGTGAATTGCATACTCAGCATAACCCGGCGGCCTTCGTCAGCGCGGTTGCCGAGAAAGTTCTGGCTGCGCTGAAGCAACCCGTGACGGTGGCCGGATTGCCCATGACCGTGACGACCAGTATCGGGATTGCATTGTTTCCCGACGATGCCGACAACGTGCCTGATTTGTTAAAGAATGCCGATGCCGCCATGTACCACGCCAAGAGCGAGGGGCGCGCCAATTTCCGGTTTTACTCGCCGGAATTGAATGCCGCGGCATTGGAAAATATCAAGCTGGAACAAGAACTACGCGGCGCGATCGGCAGAAACGAGCTATTGGTGTTCTACCAGCCCAAGGTGGATTGGGATGGCCGCATCGTCGGCGCCGAAGCCTTGATCCGCTGGCGGCACACCGAACTCGGCATGATTTCGCCGGCCAAATTCATTCCCTTGGCCGAGCAAACCAGTTTAATCGTGGAGATCAGCGATTGGGTCTTGGAGCAAACCTGTTTGTGGGTGAATACGTGCCATGCCCAAGGCCTGGGGCCTCTACGGATTTCCGTGAATCTTTCCGCGGTCGATTTTAAGCACCCGGAATTGGTCGAGAAAATCGCGGCGGTGTTGAGCAAAACCGGCACCGATCCAAAATTTATCGAATTGGAACTCACCGAATCGGTGGCTATCGGCAATATCAAGGCTTGCGTCGAACGCATGCATCATCTGAAAGCGCTAGGGCTTACCCTGTCCATGGACGACTTCGGGACCGGTTTTTCCTCGCTGTCCTATCTAAAAGAATTGCCGCTGGATGTGCTGAAGATCGATCAATCGTTTGTCCGGCAGCTGGAAAGCGACGACAGTAGCGCGGCTATCGTCCGCGCCATTCTGGCACTTGCCGACGGCTTGGGTATGGAAACCATCGCCGAGGGCGTCGAAACCGCAGCGCAGCTTGAGATATTGAAACAACATCACTGTGGCTTATTTCAAGGCTATTTATTCAGCCGGCCCGTGCCTAGCGACGAATTTTTAAGTTTGTTGCAGGCCGATGCTGCCAAGCGTGGCGCAGAACTGCCGGCGATTAGTGCCAGTTAAACCAGCGGCGACCCCAGGCACTGACACCATCCAGATACAGATACACCACCGGCGTGGTGTACAAGGTCAGCAATTGACTGAAAATCAAACCGCCGACGATGGAAATCCCCAAGGGCTGGCGCAACTCAGCGCCGTAACCTGATCCCAAAGCCAAAGGTAACGCGCCCAACATCGCCGCCAGCGTGGTCATCATGATCGGCCTAAAGCGCAGCAAGCAGGCTTGAAAGATGGCTTCCTCGGCGCTCAGCCCTTTGTGGCGTTCGGCGTCCAAGGCAAAGTCGATCATCATGATCGCGTTTTTCTTCACAATGCCGATCAGCAAAATCACGCCGATCAAGGCGATGATGCTGAACTCGGTATCGCAAGCCAGCAAGGCCAGCAAGGCGCCGACCCCGGCCGAGGGCAGGGTGGACAAGATCGTCAGTGGATGGATATAGCTTTCATAGAGCATGCCCAGCACGATGTAAATACTCAGCAACGCCGCGGCGATCAGCCAGGGTTGGTTGCGCAGCGACTCCTGAAAAGCCTTGGCCGATCCCTGAAAACTGCCGCGCACCGTCGCCGGCGTGCCGAGGTCGCGCAGGGTTTGTTCAATGAATTGGGTGGCGGTGGACAGCGAGGTGCCGGGCATCAGATTAAAGGACACGGTGGCGGCGGCGAACTGGCCTTGATGATTGACGGTCAGCGGCGCGTTGCTGGTCTGGAAACTGGCTAGCGTCGCCAGCGGTACTTGGGTGCCGGTGTTGGTGCTGACGTAAAGCTGTTGCAGCGTTCGCGGGTTTTGCCAGTATTCCGGTGCCAGCTCCAGCACCACCCGGTATTGGTTCAACGGTTTATAGATCACCGACACCTGGCGTTGACCAAAGGCGTTGTTCAAGGCGGTATCGATAGCCGCCTGACTGACGCCCAAACTGGCGGCTTTGTCTCTATCGACTACCAGCGATATTTGCCGGCCCTTGTCTTGCTGATTGGTGTTGACATCGGTCAGTTCCGGCCGCTTGCGCAGCGCCGCGACGATCTTGGGCGTCCATTCGCGTAGCAGGTTCAAGTCTTCGGATTGCAAGGCAAACTCGTACAGCGCCGCCGAGCCGCGGCCACCGATGCGCAAATCCTGCACCGGCTGTAAAAACAGGCTGGCGCCGGGCTCGTCGGCCAGTTTTTCCCGCATGCGCCGGCTGATTTCAGCCATCGGCGCGTCACGCTGCTCGGGCGGCTTGAGTACCGCAAACATCAAACCGGAATTGGTGTTTTGCATGCCGCCGGCAAAGCCCACCACATTGGTCACTGCCGGATCTTGCCGCAAAATATCGACAAAATCATGCAGTTTGCTTTGCATGGCTTGGAAGGAAATGCTTTGATCGGCCTGGATGGTGCCGCTGAGCCGGCCGTTGTCCTGCACCGGGAAAAACCCTTTCGGGACCATGATGTACAAGTACACGTTCAAGCCGATACAAGCCAGCAATACCGCCAGCATCAGTTTGGGATGGTGCAGCGCCCAACTCAAACTGCGGCGATAGCCATTTTGCAGGCGCTGGAATTGGGCTTCCAGCCAAGCCGACAGCTGGCCGGGCGTATGATTTTCCGCCGGTTCCAGCCAGCGCGCACACAGCATCGGCGTGACGGTTAACGATACCACCAGCGACACCAAAACCGCCGCCGACAAGGTCACCGCAAATTCCCGAAACAGCCGGCCGACGATGCCGCCCATCAATAATATCGGCGTGAAGACGGCGATCAGCGACAAACTCATCGCTAACACGGTGAAGCCTACTTCGCCGGCACCACGTAAAGCGGCTTGGAACGGTGGCACGCCGTTTTCGATATGCCGGCTGGTGTTTTCCAAGACCACGATGGCGTCATCCACGACAAAGCCGGTGGCGATGGTCAAAGCCATCAAGGACAGATTGTCCAGGCTGTAATCGCACAAATACATCACCGCGCAAGCACCGATCAGCGATACCGGCACCGCGACGACCGGGATCAGCGTGGAGCGCAGCCGGCGCAGAAACAGCAATACCACCAGGATTACCAGCACCACCGCGATCAATAAGCTGCGTTCCACTTCATCGACCGAGGCGCGAATGGTTTGCGAACGGTCCGAGACTATCGATAATTCCATGGCCGCCGGCGTCAGCGCGCGCAATTGCGGCAGCATGGCTTTGACATGTTCGACCGTGTCGATGATATTGGCGCCGGGTTGTTTATTGATGATCAACAACACCGCCGGCTGGCCGTTCTTCAGGCCGGTACTGCGCAAATCTTCCACGGAATCCACCGCTGTCCCCAGATCGGCGATGCGCACCGGCGCGCCGTTGCGGTAAGCCACGATCAGCGGCAGGTAATCGGCAGCATGCTCGGCCTGGTCGTTGGCGTGAATTTGCCAATGCCGCTCGCCAGTCTCCAGCGCGCCTTTGGGGCGATTGGCATTGCTGGCGTTGATGGCTTGGGCGACCTGATCCAGGCCGATGCCGTATTGTGCTAACGCGCCGGGATTCAGTTCCACCCGGACAGCCGGCAGGGAACTGCCGCCGACATTGACCTGGCCGATGCCGGGCAACTGGCTGATTTTCTGCGCTAATATCGTTGACGCGGCGTCGTACATTTGGCCGCGGCTGAGGCTGGTGGAGGTGAGCGCTAGAATCAGAATAGGCGAATCAGCCGGATTGACTTTACGGTAATTGGGCCGGTTGGGCAGATTGCTGGGCAGCAAACTGCTGGCGGCGTTGATCGCGGCGTGTACGTCGCGGGCCGCGCCGTCGATGTCGCGATTTAAATCAAACTGCAAGGTAATTCGGGTCGAGCCCAGCGAACTGGCCGAAGTCATTTCGCTGATGCCGGCGATGCGGCCCAGCGCCCGTTCCAGCGGGGTGGCGACGGTGGCCGCCATGGTTTCCGGACTGGCTCCCGGTAGGTTGGCGGATACCGAAATGGTCGGAAAATCCACTTGCGGCAAGGGCGCGACCGGCAGTTGCAGGAAGGCGATGATGCCGGCCAATGCCACACCGAGCGTCAGCAGCGTGGTAGCAACCGGGCGATGGATAAACAGCACCGAGATGTTCACGGCTGGCGGTCGTCGCTGTCGGCTAAAGGCGATTCGGCCGCACCGCGCAACCTTCGGGCCAACCGGTCCAGGCTCAAGTAAATCACCGGTGTGGTGTACAAGGTCAGCAATTGGCTGAGCAATAAACCGCCGACCATGCTGATGCCCAAGGGATGACGTAATTCCGAGCCAACGCCGCTACCCAGCATCAAGGGTAGCGCGCCCAGCAAAGCCGCCAGCGTGGTCATCAAAATCGGCCTAAAGCGCAGCAGGCAGGCCTGAAAAATCGCTTCGCGCGGCGGCAGGCCTTGCTTGCGCTCGGCTTCCAGCGCAAAGTCTATCATCATGATCGCGTTCTTTTTGACGATGCCGATCAGCAGCACGATGCCGATTACCGCGATGATGCCCAAATCGTTGCCGGACAACTGCAAGGCCAGCAGCGCGCCGACCCCGGCCGAGGGCAGCGTGGACAGAATGGTGATGGGATGAATATAGCTCTCGTAGAGCACGCCGAGCACGATATACACCGTAACGATGGCGGCCAGGATCAACCACAGCGTGCCGCTGAGCGAGGCGTTAAATGCCAAGGCCGCGCCCTGATAATCGCTTTGCACCGCTAACGGTAAACCGATGTCCTGCTTGGCCTGCTCGATGGCTTGAATGGCGTCGCCCAAGGCGGCGCCCGCCGGCAGGTTGAAGGAAATGGTCGCGGACGGAAACTGATCCAGGTGGTTGATGGCCAGCGCGGTCTGCCGTTCGGAAATACTGGCCAGGGCCGACAGCGGCACTTGGCTGCCATTGCTGGAAGGAATCCGCAGTTCTTGCAAGCCTTCCGGGCCGCTCTGCTGCTCGGGGTCTACTTCCAGCACTACCCGGTACTGATTGGACTGGGTAAAAATGGTCGAGACCAAGCGCTGGCCGTAGGCATTGTATAAAGCGTTATCGATGTCGGCGGTGCTGACGCCCAGCCGGCTGGCGCTGGCGCGGTCGATTTCGATGTAAGCTTGCAGGCCCTGGTCTTGCACATCGCTGGCGGCATCGGCGATACCAGGCAGGGCGCGCATGCGCTCGACCAGGCGTTGGCTCCAGCGGTTGAGTTCCGTTAAATCCACGGTCTGCAAGGTAAATTGAAACTGGGTTCGGCTGACCTTGTTTTCCAAGGTCATGTCCTGCACCGGTTGCAAATAAACCGAGATGCCCGGCACGTCGGCTAGGCGTGGCCGCAAGCGTTCGATCACTTTGCTGGCGTTGTCGCGTTGGGCTTGCGGTTTCAGGTTGATTAAAAAGCGCCCACTGTTCAGGGTCGGGTTACTGCCGTCCACGCCTATAAACGACGACAGGCTGGCCACGGCCGGATCGGCCAGGATCTGTTGAGCCATGGCTTGCTGGCGTTCGGCCATCGCCGCGAAGGAAATGCTGGGCGGCGCCTCGGTAATGCCTTGAATCAGGCCGGTGTCCTGGATCGGGAACAGGCCCTTGGGCATGGCCGCGTACAACAACACGGTCAACGCCAGCGTGGCGATAGCCACCAGTAGCGTCAGGCCTTGGCGCTTGAGTACCCACTCCAGGCTGCGGCCGTAAGCAGCGATGACTTTGTCGAGCAAGCCGCTGTGTTGTTCGTGGCCTGTTTCGCCGGCCCGTAACAGCCTTGCACACATCATCGGCGTTAAAGTCAGCGACACTACCGCCGAGATCAGTATCGCCACCGCCAAGGTGATGGCAAATTCGCGGAATAAACGACCCACCACGTCGCCCATGAACAGCAGCGGAATCAGTACCGCCACCAACGAGATGGTCAAGGAGATGATGGTGAAGCCGATTTGCTCCGAGCCTTTCAAGGCCGCCTGCAATGGCGATTCGCCGCGCTCCCGGTAGCGGGAGATGTTTTCGATGACGACGATGGCGTCGTCCACCACAAAGCCGCTGGCGATGGTTAGCGCCATCAAGGTCAGATTGTTGATACTAAAGCCGGCCAAGTGCATCACCGCAAAGGTGCCGACCAACGACAGCGGTACCGCGACCGCCGGGATCAAGGTAGCCGGCAGATTGCGCAGAAACAGAAAAATCACCATCACCACCAGCGCCACGGCCAGCAGCAACTCGAACTGCACATCGTGCACCGAGGCGCGGATGGTGACGGTGCGGTCGGTCAAGGGCAGTACTTCAATCGCGGCCGGCAAGGTCGCCCGCAGTTGCGGTAGCAACTTGTTGATGCGGTCCACCACCTCGATGACATTGGCGCCGGGTTGGCGTTGGATATTGACGATGACGGCGGCTTTGTCGTTGGCCCAGGCCGCCAATTTGACGTTTTCGGCGGCGTCGACCGCGTCGGCGACCGCGGATAGTCGTACCGGCGCCCCGTTGCGATAGGCCACTACCAAGTCGCGATACTCAGCGGCCGAGCGCAGTTGGTCGTTATTGTCGATGATGGCCGAGCGCTGCGGGCCGTCGAACATGCCTTTGGGTTGGTTGACATTGGCGGCGGCGATGGCGTTGCGCAGGTCTTCCAGGCTTAGGCCATAGGCGGCCAGCGCTTGGTGGTTGGCCTGGATTCTGACTGCCGGCCGTTGGCCGCCGCTGATGTTGACCAGGCCGACGCCGGGCAATTGGGCGATTTTCTGTGCCAGGCGGGTGTCGACTAAATCCTGGACTTTAGGCAAGGCCAGGCTGGATGACGTCACCGCCAAGGTCAAAATCGGCGTGTCCGCCGGGTTGACCTTGTTGTAAATCGGCGGCAGCGGCAGGTCTTTGGGCAGGAAGTTATCGGCGGCGTTGATGGCGGCTTGTACGGTTTGTTCGGCAATGTCCAGATCCAAGGCCAGATCGAATTGCAGCGTCACCACGGACGCGCCGCCGGAGCTGGTCGAGGACATCTGCCGCAGACCGGGCATCTGCCCGAACTGGCGCTCCAGCGGCGCGGTAATCGCCGAGGTCGTGACTTCCGGGCTGGCGCCGGGATAGAGCGTGGTGACTTGAATGGTCGGGTAATCGACTTGCGGCAGCGCTGAGATCGGCAATAAGCGGTAAGTCAAAACCCCGGCCAGCAGCAGGGCCAGCATCAGCAAGGACGTGGCGACCGGACGCAGGATAAAGTGTCGCGACGGGTTAAAGCCGGGAAGCGGGTTTTGCGCGGCGGCCATGTTTAGTTGGCGGTTTTGCCGGAGGCGGTGGGTTGGGTTTTATCGATTACCTTGACTTGGCTGCCTTCGCGCAGTTTGTCGGCGCCATCGATCACCAGCTTTTCGTTCACGCCCAGACCTTCCGGAATCGCGACCGTTTCGCCGTCAGCCGGTCCGGCTTTTATCCGCTTTACGCTGATGGTGTTGTCGTCCTTCACCACGTACACGAATGCGCCATTGGCCCCGTGCTGAATGGCGGAGCTAGGGACTAAGGTGGCGGCATGCAAGGTGTCCAGACGCATTTTGATATTGACGAACTGGTTGGCGAACAGGGTGCGGTCTTCGTTATCAAATTGGGCTTTTAATTTCAGTGTGCCGGTGCTGGCGTCGATCTGGTTGTCCACCGCCAGCAGCTTGCCGCTGGCTAGTTTTTGCCGGCCGGCCCGGTCGTAGGCGTCAATGACCAGCGTCTCGCCGGAACGCCAGCGCCGCATCACCTCGGGTATCACATCTTCCGGCAGCGTGAACACCACCGAGATCGGCTGAATTTGGGTGATGACCGCCAGGCCATTGACGTCGCTGGCGCGGACCATGTTGCCTTGATCCACCAGCCGCAAACCGATGCGGCCGGATACCGGCGCGGTGATGCGGGAATAACTGAGTTGCAGCTTGGCATTGTCGAGTTGGGCGCGGTCGATTTCGACGCTGCCGCGATATTGCTTGACCAGCGCGGCTTGGGTGGCGGTTTGCTGGGCGGCGATGGAGTCTTGCTCCAGCAAGGTTTGGTAGCGGGCTTGGTCGATTTCGGCGTTTTTCAGCAGTGCTTCGTCGCGCAGCAACTGGCCTTCGGCTTGTTGCACCGCCACTTGATAAGGCCGGGGGTCGATTTCGGCGAGCAGTTCGCCTTGTTTAACCGCTTGGCCCTCGCTAAACGCCACCCGGATCAGTTCGCCATCGACGCGCGAGCGCACTGTCACGGTATGCAGTGGGGTGACCGTGCCCAGGCCGTTCAGATAAATCGGCAAATCGCCTTGCCAGCTTGAGGCGACTGCGACGCTGATGGAGATGTTTTCGTTGGGATTGGCGCGCGCATCCTGATTTTCCTGCGGATGCTGGCCGGCGTGGTGCAAATAATAGCCGCCCGCCGCGACAGTTAATAGGAGAATGGTCGCCCAGTGCCAGCGCGACCTCGGCTTTAATGCGGAATAATCCTGATCCTGGTTCATAGCCATGCGAATATCAATAATTAGGTGCCGGCGTCATGCCGGCCAACCGAGTCTACCGGCACAACTAAAAAAGGCATCTTGAAGATGCCTTTTTCGGATTGTCTGCCGCTGTCGTGACGATCAATCGTAATGGTAGTGTTTGCGCAAAGGCTTGACCACTTCCCAATGGCTGTCCAGGCCTTCATGAAACATCACCAGGTCGCCCGGTAAAATCCGCACCGGCTCGCCGCCCACTGGAGTGACGATGATTTCGCCTTCCAACACATAAGCGGTTTCGGTTTCGTCGAAATCGATGGTGAATTTGGAAATTTCTTTTTCCCAGATCGGCCAGCTCGATACGCCCAGCTCTTTTAAACGTTCTTCGCTGGGGTTATGTTCAACGGTAATTTGGCTCATGGGTTTCCTGTTTGAATGAAGTTGATCGAGCGGCGGATTTTAGCATTGTTGCCGAGCCGCAGCTATGAATCGGTGGTTTCGTCCGGTAATTGCTTCAGATCGTCCGCGCGGCGCAGCCTGTTACGCCGTTCCGTCCCGACCGTGAGGTTGTCGGCATTGTTCTCCAACTTGGGCTCGCTTTGCTGGTAGATTTGAAATTCGGTGACGGAATTTATCGTGGTCAGCGTCGGCTCCTTGTTCAAATAATCGTTAAGCCAGACCACCAGTAATGCGATTGCCAGGCTGGCCGCGCCGGCGATGCCGGCGTCCCGGCCGTAATCGGGTTTCACCGGCTTATCGGGCAGCGAGGCCCAATCCACGACGTCCAGTTGCGGATTGCTTTGCCGTTGTTTGACGTCGATTTCCACCAGACGTTGTTTGGTTTGCTGTAATAATTCCTCCAACTTAACCAGTTCTTCCTGCATGGCTTTGTGTTTGGCGAATTGATTGGTGTATTCGGCGGCTTTTTGTTTATGCTCGGCCATTTGCTTTTGAATGGTCAATACGGTGCGGTGCGCCGCACCGTAGGCGTTTTCGGCCTCTTGCGTGGCATAGCTCGAGCCGGCTTGTTCTTTGCTGGCAATTTTTTCATCCAGCTCGGCCAATTGGGTTTTTAAATTGCGCAAGCTGGGGTGAAATTCGATGTATTCGTCGGTGTATTGGCTTCTTTGCGCTTCCAGGCGTTCGCGCAGGCGCTCGGCTTGCTGGGTTAACGCCGCCAGACTTTGCGAATCGGCTTCCGGCACCACGGCTTTGCCTTCCGCGATGGCGGCATGAATGGCGTCCAGCTTGGCCTTGGCTTTCGCTTCTTCTTCCAAGGCGGCGTTCAAGGAATTATTTAAACCTTGTAAGCGGGCGTGGGCCTCGTTATCGGTGCTCTCCAGAGAGAGGATGTCATGCTGCAAGCGGAACGATTCAATGTCCTGGCGTTTGTCGCGCACTTGTTGTTCCAGGCGAGTCAATTCCGATTTGATCGAGGTACTGGCTTTATCGGTGATTTCGGCAATGTACTCCGCGCGAATTTGCTGGTAGGTTTTGATCCAGGTATTTAAGGCCATTTGCAGGAATTGCGGATGACTGCCTTCAGCCGCCAATTGCACTAGATTGGTGTCCGCAACCGGTTTTACCTGGAACAGCTCTTTTAGCTGGTTGATATTGGGATGCTCGATACCATCCTGCTGTTTTAGCGTCTCGGCGGTTTTTTCTAATACCGGCTGTCCGAGCAAGACCTGCTTTTGAATGTTGACATGCTCCAGATCCGCCTCTGCATGCGTTTGATCAATATCGGTTGCCGCAGTCGTCAATACCAAGGCTTGGCTTTCAAAAACCGCCGGCTGGAGAAAGACATAGGTTTCGGTAATCAGCAGCAAGGGCAGAAGTACCAGCAAAAATAAGGTCCGGCGCCGTAAACGGCGTGGCCAAGGCGTTGGATGGGAACGGTAAAAGTCGTCTCCGACGATCTGGAAATCATGGCGATAAGGAAACATCACGATTCTCTCCCTGGCGCTTAGTCCGCAGGTTATAGTTTTTGTTGTAATCCGCTTTGCGGAAAATTTTCTCAGCGCTCCCTGTCGAGAAAATTTTTAACGCCCGGACCGAGTCTGTGCACGTCCGCTTCGGTCAAGGGCGATTAAACGACTGTCTGGTTTTGTTGTTGTCGCTACTGACTGCTAACTTCAGTGGGAATTTTGATTGCTCAAGACTTAATTGATAGCCCATTTTCAGGCTTTAGAGCTCAAGATCCGCGCTGGCTGGTCTGCTCTGGTGCCTAAACAGTCAATATCGGCGAGCTGCCAGTTTAAACCAATACAAAAATCAAGCAATTCTTAATTTGCCAACGGCTATAAAGGCTGGGCTTCAGTTTGAGGTTATGTCGGGTCAATAATCGAAGGCGCCAAAGGCGGTGACTTGAACCGAAAGCGATTGGCAAATCGGTTGTAGGCGTGTCACTCAAATCCGAGATATTAGGCCACGATAAAATCTGCTTCGCCTATACTAAAAAGCCAATTGGATTTGTGATCCGCCGCTGGTTTGCGGGCTTTTTGTTCGGACAAGATCGGGTGAACTAGGTATGCTGGCTAACTGGCGTCCGAGGCCTGTCGGACACAATTTTCCTTGATGCCGTTTTGGCGGCTATTTTTCAAATTTTTGGATTTCTACAAATCCCCGATTGGATTGGTATGGCAGATAAAG
The DNA here is from genome assembly GCF_047777895.1 of Methylomonas sp. TEB. GTDB lineage: Bacteria > Pseudomonadota > Gammaproteobacteria > Methylococcales > Methylomonadaceae > Methylomonas. The sequence continues at coordinate 4,226,494 of NZ_CP180476.1, read as the reverse complement.
AGGATGGAATACTCAGAATTCATGTATATGAGCTGAGAGTGGGTATGTGCGTAAGCCGTCTGGAAGCGCCGACGGCGGATTCACCTTTTTTATTGGATAGAATTGTGATTGAAAGTCATGCGGATATCCAAGCCATCCAGGCGATTTGTGATTATGTCTATATCGATGTCAAATACCAAAAGTCCTTCTCCGGGGCGATTCCCACCAGAAATACCGAAGCGCGTAAACATCTGAGCTTTGCGCGATCTTTTAACCAAACCGCCAATACCTTTCAACGCACCGGTAATTTAATTAAAACGGTGATGGACGATATTCGTTTCGGGAATCAATTTAGTGTCAGTGCGGTTAAACAAGCTGTTTCCGAGTGCGTCGATAAGGTATTGGAAAACCCCGATACGATGCTGTTGCTGACCCAAATTAAAGATCAGGATCAATATACTGCGCAACATAGTATGAATGTTTGCATATTGTCTATTCTGTTGGGGCGTGAGTTGAATTTCTCGATGGAAGATCTGAATAAAGTGGGTTTTTGCGGCTTGATGCACGATGTCGGTAAAATGAAAGTGCCGCTGGAAATCCTTAATAAACCCGGCTCTTTAGAAGACTATGAAATGGACATCATGCGTAAGCACACGCTCTACGGACGCAACGTGTTAATGTCGGCCCGTAATGTCTATCCCGGCGCAGTTGATGTTGCCTACGATCATCACGAGCATTTGGCCGGCACCGGTTATCCCAGAGGTTTGAACAAAACCACGCTATCGATATTTACCAAGCTGGTAGCGGTGGTCGATACCTACGATGCCATCACCAGTGACCGGGTGTATCAGCGTGGTAAGCCGCATCTTATGGCGTTGGGAATTTTGGTAAAAGGGATGGGACAGCAATTTGAAGCTAATTATGTGACGCAATTTATCAATTGCATCGGATTTTATCCGCAGGGCAATTTAGTGGAATTAAGCAGCGGCGAAATCGGCTTAATAGTCGAGCAAAATAAGGCCGATAGGCTTAAGCCAAAAATATTGCTGATTCAAGATGGCAATAAAAACCCTATTGAAGAGAAGATACTCGATTTGTCCTTGAATATCGCCGATGCAAGCGGTAAACGCTATGGTGTCAAACAGGTGATACGGCCGCAGGATTGTGGTGTCGATTTAGCCAAGTATTATCAAGACGGCAAGTTTACGAAAGAATATGCGGTAGTTGGCTAAGGTTTTAGTTATGTAAATAAAACTCCCTGGATATTGTTTTTAACAATGGTTAAAAAAATTAATATTAACCAGCTCAGAAAAGGTATGTTTATTTGCGGCACCGATCGGAAGTGGCTAGATACCCCTTTTTTCAGAACTAAATTTCTGATTTCATCTGATAAACAAATTAATACCTTAAAAGAGTATTGCCAAACTGTTTCTATCGATACCGGCAAAGGTATCGACGTGGATAAGCCCGCTGAAACCGACATAATCGATTTCGCCAGCCCTGCGGCTGCGGAGATGCCCTGCTGCGCCGAGGAAAGCGATTCTGCTTACCCAGTGAATTGCATCGTCGAATTGCAGACCGATGAATTGGCGGTGGTGGTCCAGGAAAACTCACAATCGCCCTTGCAACCGTTAGTGAAGGTGATCACCAATCCGCAGAAACAATTGCTGTTTCAAGAGCGCCTGCTTGATCTAGCCGATGAGCGGCAAAATCAGACCAAGATAATCAGGGTGTTGGCTAGTGACGAACCGATTGTCGAGTTACTGAAAATGTTTGTCGAACTGGAAAAAACTTAGCCGGCCATTCACTCAGGCGCGTTGTTGGGTTTTGCCGAATAGCTCGTTACTCAGGGCTATGACAGCACGCGGGTCGATTTCGGCAATCGAAAAATCGTTTTTATCCAGCTTGAACGGATTGACCGGTGAAGGCGACTTCAAGGCTTTATTGATGGCGGTTTGATAAATTCGACTGACCGGCGTTGGCCCGAACAAGGTAATCGACGGCCGGTTTAAACCCCAGGCCATATGCGTCGGTCCGGTATCGTTACCGATCACTAAATCGGCCCTGGCCAGCGCCGCTTTCAAATCATTGAGGCTTAATTGCGGTAATACCCGCGCCAGGCTGCGTTCTGCCAGCCATTGCGCCATCCAGTGCTCCTTCTCGTTGCCCCAACTGATCAGAAAATTAGCTTCCAGGCCGAAGATGACCTGTAGAAATTTTTCTAATGGGTAGTTACGGCTGGGCCAAGTCGAGCCGATGACCAGAATGATGTTGGGTTGATCGGCTAGAAAATATTCATCCAAGGCGGTTTGCGGCGGCTGAAAAAACAAAAATGGCTGCTTTGCCTGGATTTGCTCCGGTGTCACATTTAGACCCAGCGGCTGGGTCAGCACGGCGACATTGCGATCAATGGTGTTGGCGTCGTAAGGGTAGGCGACATGCCGGCTATAGAACAAAGCCGCCCATTTTTCCCGGATCGAGTCTTGATCGAAACCCACACAATTGGCCGACAGCAAGCGCGCGACCACTGCGGACTTAATCAAACCTTGGGCATCCAGCACTAAGTCGTAACCCTGCTCGGCATAACTACGTATTTTGTTTATCTCGGCAAAGACGCGCCATTTGTCGGTTTTCAGGGCTTTTAAATTCACACCCAAAATATTATCCAGGTGTGGATTGTCGGCCAGTACGCCGACGAAGCGTTCTTCAACTATCCAGTCGATTTGCGCCAGCGGTAAGGCGGCTTTGATGAATTGCAAGGCTGCCATCGCATGAACGATGTCGCCCAAAGCCGACAATTTGACGATGGCAATTTTCATCGCTCAGAAGTCCAGCGCCGCCATTACCTGCTCCGGCCTAATTTCCGTTAAGCAGCGAGTATGGCCCAAAGGACACTCGCGCTTGAAGCACGGCGAACAATCCAGGTGCAAATCTAGAATCTCCGCCTCGGGATGCAGCGGTGGGGTAAAACCGGGGTCGGAAGAGCCATAAACCGCGATCAGTTTTTTATCCAGTGCTGCAGCGACGTGCATCAGGCCGGAATCGTTACTGACGACCGCGTCAGCCAAGGACAACAAGTCCACCGCATCCGCCAGCGATGTGATGCCGGCGAAGTTACGGCAAATGCCGCCCGATAGGTCATTGATTTGCTCGGCAACGGCTTTGTCTTTGTCGGAACCGAATAACCAGACTTGCCAGCCTTGTTCTTCCATTTGCCTTGCTATGGCGGCGTAATGCTGGCTCGGCCAGCGCTTGGCCGGACCGTATTCCGCGCCGGGACACAGAGCCAGGATCTTGCTGACAACAGGGCGCAATTCAGCCGAACCCTCAAGCAGAGCGCTGGGGTGGGGGATTTCGATTAAATCCGCGCCGGTGATCTCGAATTTTTTGCAGACGCTTAATTGTTGCTCGATTGTGATCGCCAGCTTCGGAACCGGGTAAGTTGGTGGCTGCGGCGCCTCTTTCGGTAAACCCAGCGCCACGAAACGTTGCACGGTCATGGTCAGTACAGTCTTATCCAACGTGCGCACATCGTTCAATAGGCCGCGGCGCAGTTCGCCGAGAAAACCGGTGCGTTTGGGGATATGCGCAAAGAACGGGATAACGGCCGATTTCCACGAGTTGGGCAGCACAATCGCCTGATCGTAATGCTGGCTTTGCAATTCCCCGCCTATGCGGATTCGCCCCCGCAAATCAAACTGTCCGTGGCCCAACGGCATCGTCAGGCCTTTATGCACTTCCGGCATGCGCTCCAATAGCGGCAATGACCACGCCGGGGCCAGCACATCGATCAGGCAGTCGTGATGTTGTTGCTTTAGGGTGATAAACAGGCTTTGTGCCATCACCATGTCGCCGACCCAGGACGGGCCGACGACCAGGATTTTATAAGCTTGCTCCGCCACTTAGGAAACGAGCGTCAGCCATTCCTTATGGTCGGCGCGGCGGCCTTGCACGTAGTCGAAATACAAGGCTTGCAGCTTTTCGGTGACGGGGCCGCGGCTGCCGGAACCGATGTCGCGGTTGTCGTATTGGCGGATTGGCGTGACTTCGGCGGCGGAACCGGTGAAGAAGGCTTCGTCTGCCACATACACTTCGTCGCGGGTGATGCGTTTTTCGATCACTTCGTAGCCTTGTTCGCGGGCGATGGTGATCAATGTGTCGCGGGTGATGCCTTCCAAAGCCGATGTCGTTTCCGGGGTGTAGATTTTGCCGTTGCGGACGATGAACAAGTTTTCTCCGCTGCCTTCCGCGCAAAAACCTTCGTGGTCCAACAGTAAGGCTTCGTCGTAACCGGTGGACAGCGCTTCTTGCAGGGCCAGGATGGAGTTGATGTAGTTGCCGTTGGCCTTGGCTTTGCACATGGTGCTGTTGACGTGGTTGCGGGTGTACGAAGAGGTGCGGATGCGGATGCCTTTTTCCATGTTTTCCGCGCCCAAATAAGCACCCCAAGTCCAGGCGGCGACCATGACGTGTACTTTCAGGTTATCGGCGCGCAAACCCATGCCTTCGGAACCGAAGAACACCATGCTGCGAATGTAAGCACTGTCCAGGTTGTTTTTGGCGACGGCGTCGCGATGCGCCTGGTTGATCTCTTCTTTAGAGAACGGCATTTTCATGTTCATGATATGCGCGGAACGGAACAGACGGTCGGTATGCTCGGCCAGCTTGAAAATCGCGGTGCCGGCATCGGTTTTATACGCTCGCAAACCTTCGAAGACGCCGCAGCCGTAATGCAGGGTATGAGTCAAGACGTGGACTTTTGCATCGCGCCAATCAACCCATTTTCCGTCTAGCCAAATCAACCCGTCTCTATCATCCATCGTTGCCATTATCTGAACCTGTTTTGTTTAGTGATTATTGCTGTGCCGCGTCGGCTTAAAATTGATGGAAATTGTACTATAAAGCGCTCTCCGGCAATACCGGCTGCGCAGAAGTCCTGATTTTGGTGTGAGACTGCGTTTGGCAGGCCCAAGATGGATTGTGGGCACCGGTGAAATAATTCACTGATTCCACGTGGCATAGGCTACCGACGGCAAGCGCTGTTTGCGATAACTTAAACTCAGCGTCAATTTTTAGAAGTTGCCTAAGGTTGGAAAAATCTTACTGCTATGATTTTTAAAGGCTTTTGTTAGTTGGCGTTACTTATGCTGGTCATTTAGTAGTCAAATCGGCAGATTCGGGAGAGCGTCATGGAAACAAGCAATGAAGTCAACGAAATCATAACCCTGCGTATCGTATTCATCGAAACGTTAAGCAGGCAGTTTATCGCCATTACCGGTTGCGGCATTTATGTATACCTCAATCCGCTGACGATTAACGAATTGTTCAACCGCTATTTAAGCAGCAGCGTGCCTATCAATGTGTTTGCCAGGCAATGCGTCAGAAATATAGTGGCTTAATGTTGCGTAGCCGACCCGGACGACTAGCGTCGTCCAGGACGTCTTTTAGCCAAATAGCGTCGTCAGGCTTTGGCAAAGCGCCGGCGTGAGAAGAAGAGCGCCGCCAACAACAGCAAGGCCAACGCCGCTTGTCCGGCAATCAAATTTAGACACGCCGCCGGATTTGTCGGATACGCAAAGGCAAAGCGCGGTTGGTCGTGGCTCAGTTCATCGCGCCAAGCGCTATCGCTCATGATCTTGGGGACGAAATAGTCGCGCCATTGATCTTCAAACTGATTGACCGCCTGAATATACTCGGCATAGCGCGGCGCATCGATGCCGGCCAGCCTATCGGCCATTTGCACTGCCGCCAGTGCTGGCGACAGCCAAGACCACGCTTCCAAAAACTCGAATTGCGCCTGGCGGGCGCTGTCGAAGCGGTACATCAAGGGCCGGATCTGTTGATCCAGAACCAATCCGGCCGGCAAACCGGTAATTTCGCGCGGTAACTCTTTGCCGGTTTGCGGCAGCTGCAGATCGGGATGATTGCTATACCACTGCGCCAGCAGCGCTTGACGTTGTTGATTGTTTTGTTCCTGAAACTGGCGGATGGCGATGATGCTATCCAACCTGGATGGCATAGGCTCATGTCGATCAGCGGCCCAAGCCAGCAGCGCCGGATTAGCGAAGGTTAAAACCAACCAAACGCCCAGCATGCCGATGGCCGCAGCCCCTGAAGAGAAGGGCAGCAGCAGGAACAAGCCGGCGATGCCAAACCACACCAGTGTGTACAAGGCGGCGAACGCCAGCCAATAAACCAGCGTTTCCAGGCTAAATGCCGGATCGAGCCATAGCGCCAACAGCGAACTGCTGAAAACCACCAGTACCACCACGCCATAGCGCACGCTCAACGCCGCACACACCAAGCGCCAGGGTGCCGACATTTGCGTGCAGACCAAACGCCAGACTCCACTCTCGCGGTCTTCCTGCACCAAGCCGTAGCTCAAGGCAATCACCATCAGCGGCGTCAGTAGCGCGAACACGGTGGCAAAATCCAGCATGCCCAACTCATGCAGCATCGGGTTGAACAACTGATCGCTGTTACGGCCGTCGGTGTGGCGGCTGCGAGTGGAGATTTTGATGCCGGTACTTAAAAAATCCAGTTGCCGGATGCTCAAGGCCAAACCGCTCAGGGCCGGCAGCCGCAAAGGCGGCGCGGCGGCACTGGCGGCGAAGGCATTGGCTTTGGGGGTGTGGTCCGCCGCTTTCGGGGCGTCATGCATCTCCGCTTGATTGGACATCGCGTTGACGGTCTGCGGCGCTGCGGTGCCGTGTTGACGGAATTCGCGCGCAGCCAAACCCGACCAAACGGCGCTAGCCAGCATCACCAGCAGAAACAAACCTGTCACCCACAGATTTAAGCTGTTGCGTTTAAAACGCAGCCATTCGATGGCGATTAACTGCATCATGGCACCAGCCTCCGTGCGGAAAGGCTCAATAAACCCACCGATAAACCCAACCACAGTAACAACACCAAGAGATCCAGTTCGGCGGCCTGCAGGGCAAAACCGATGTCCGGGGCTTGATAGCTAAAATCCGCCACGCTACGCCAATCGGCCTCAGCGCCGGTGGCCTTGCGCTCCGTGCCGCGGCTACGCTCGCGGTCCCAGTCTTCGGTCAGGTTGATAAAGTACTGCCGATATTGTTCGGCGGCGTCTTCAAAATGCCGTTGATGGCTCAAATCCATACCGGCCAAGGTCATGGATAAAGACCGTAGCGCTAGGCTGGGGCCCAGCCAGGACCCCAGATGGCTCAAGTGTTGTTGCTTAATAAAATTGTCGCGCAAGGCGTCGAAATGCAGGGCATGGACCTTAACGGAATAAGCATCGTTGTGCTGACGATTTAAGGACACGAACCCGACCGGCAAATCTTCCTTGCGGGAAACCCCGTACTGCGCCAACACCTGTGCTTCGAAGGCTTTGGCGCGTTGCTCATGGTCACCGTCGTGCTCCAGGCCGTGGTCGATGTCGTCCTTGATCTCACGCCAGAACTCGCTGGCGCTGGGGTTGGGCGCCAGCATTTCCGCAGTCACCGCGCCGAGGCGCGGAGCGATAAACACGCTGGCTAGCCAAAAGCCCAGCAGGCAAAACAAGGTGGTGCGGCTGGTGTTAAAAGACGCGGAAGCGGCGATGGCGACTGCGGCGAAGATGCCGTAGTACAGATTTAATAGCAGCAGCAACACCAGCAGGCGCAGCACGTCGTCCAGGGTAAACGCGAAGTTGCCTAGCAGTATCACGGCTGCTACCAACAGCGCCGGTGCCAAGACCAGGGCAAACGCGCTTAACAAGCCCAGCAATTTGCCGAACAACAACTGGCCGGCATTCACCCCCAAACTGTGCAGCATCCGCAAGGTGCCGGATTCACGCTCCTGGCTGACCGCATTAAAGGTCAAGGCCACGATCAACAGCGGTAATAAGGCAGTCAGCACGAAACTGGTCGTGGCTTGACCGAAACGGCCAGCCAGCACTTGATCCGCCGCCGGGCTGAATCGGGTCAGGTTGCGCTTATGCGGCTCCAGCCATAAAGACTGGCCGATATACGGCCGCAAGCCCGGATCCAGCGCCGCCACCGGCGTGTCCGGCTTAAACACATAGATGCCGTAATGCGCGGCAGAGTGTGGGTTTTTCACGCTCTGAGTATTCCATTGTTCCTTGGCGGTGGTGCCTACGCGGTGTTTTTCCGCGCGCAATTGTTGCAGTTCATAGGCAGAAGCCAGGAAAAAGCCGACAAACAATAGCAATAGGGCGATGCCCAAGGTCAACAAGCGGCCGTCGCGGAGCGTAGCGAGAAATTCCTTGCGGATGATGGTCTTGATCATGCCAAGCCCCGGGCATGTGCCAGATATTTTTGCTCCAGTTCGTCGTGTTGCACGGTGTGGGCGTCGAATTCTTCCACCAGCCGGCCACTTTTCATGATGCCGATGCGGTCGGCGACTTGCTTGGCGTTGAACAAATCATGGGTGGCCATCAACACCGCCATGCCTTGATCGGCGGCAGCGCGAATGCGTTGGGCAAAATCGTTGGCCGCGCTGGGATCCAGGCCGGAGGTCGGCTCGTCCAGCAACATGGCCTTAGCCTGTTTCGCCGAGGCGATGGCCAAGCCCACTTTTTGCCGCATGCCCTTGGAATACGCTGCCACCCGTTTGCCGTGGGCATCGGCTTGCAGACCGCTGTCTGACAGCAAACTGCGGGCTTGCTCGCCATGCAAACGAATATTCGCCAGCGCGCAGAAATAAGTCAGGTTTTCCAAGCCGCTCATCACCTCGTACAGCGCGACGTTTTCCGGTAGATAGGCCAGTTTTGTACGTACCAGATCGGGGTTGGCGTGCGGCGATTCTCCTTCGATCAACACTTGTCCGCTGCTGGGCTGGTTGAAGGTCAAAAATGTGCTGATGGTCGTGGACTTGCCGGCACCATTGCCACCCAGCAGCGCGTAAACGCAGCCCTTGGGAATACGTAAATTTAAATTCTCGACCGCACGGTGTTGTCGGTACTCGACAACCAGGTTTTGGGCGGCCAATACGGGGGACTCAGCGTTCATAAAAGATATTGGGTTTAAGGTGAATGATCTGCGACGGTCAGCCGGATGGGCCGCCGTCGCGCCCGGCATGCTAAGTATTTTAACGATAGACTGACGTAATAGGTGCGTTGTGCCAATGGGATATTTTCCTGGATATACTAATCCAGGATATTGTTGATAGCCGCTGACGGATTGTTTTTTCTGGTGATAAGGCCTCTGCTACCGGAAAGCGATAGGCTTTGGCGAATGAGTAACGGGAATTCCAGATGTGCTTTTAGCCAAATCCTTGATTGGTCGCGGACCTGATTTTTTTGAATGCGCCGGGTGCGTTTGACGGCAGGGGGATAGTTGTAGAAGCATCCTGCCAGAGGCTGAAAATGTTCCCAAGGTAAGCGCATTATCAGGGAATGAAAACGCCGTTTGGTTTGGAGTCTGATAACCTGAGTCGATAGTAAATGCTCGTTATCGACCCATTGTTGTCTGTCGACCAATCTGATTCAATGGCAGCAACTTAATCATAACCGATCACAATTACCTGTTACAGGTGATATACGTAAATCAATTGCATATGATCGGACGTTTCGGCTATCGGCTCAAAGCCGCGTTACGAACTAAAATAACTCAGGCAATCAACGTGATGAAAGGCTTTAATTGGAATTTCTTTGAAACCACTATTGAACGAAGGATTCGGTCTTTAGAGTGGATTCTTGATCAAGCTTATCCTACTCATCCACAACAACCAAAGCACTGTATTCGGATGCTCCACACAAACAGGCTAATTGAAGAGAATGAGTGCGCAATAAACGAGAATATCGTGACTGTTTCGGATCAGGAGTTGCGTTATTGGTTTCGCCCTTACTGCCAACCGGGATCACAACCATTTGACTCCTACAGATTGGATGGACTTTTTGGCTTCATACGCATAATAATCTGGCCGCGCATGGTTAAAGAGTGGTCTCTAGAGCGCCTAATTCTTGAACCGAAGCTTGATGAGAAAAGTAGGTCCATGGTGGAAACCTACCTACAACTACAGGCGAAGGCAAAAGAAATGGCGAACAGAGAGATTGAGTCACTTCTTAAAGGCAAAAGTGTTCCTCTTCAAGTAGTCAAAGCAATAACTTCGCTAGACATTGCTTCCATTAGCGCTTTTGCAGATAAGATAACGGTTGAGACAGTTGGGATAGGGCGTGAGGATCTATTGTCGCTTGTTGATGCGGTTAATCGAAGGGACGAGGAACTAATTGCATCAAAGCGAAAATCTTTTACGTTCCGTGTGCTTTATCAAGCGCGAATGAACGACCGTTCTCAAGATCCCTTAATAAAGCCACTTACTTATGGCACTGGGGAATTTCAAAGAAAAATGTCCGAACATTCCAAAGCCCTTACGATCATAGCAGAAAGGCATTTCGCGGAATCTTTTAGGAAATTCTGCCAATGCGATGACGTTAAGAGGATCGAAAGTGAAGTGTTTGGACAATATAGATCAGTTCACTCACAGGACTTTTCGAAACGTGTCGAAGAACTGGTATCAACTGTTTGCCATTAGAGAACAATTTATGATCTATACCAGCCATTCACAAAGACACCTTGAACGGCAGAAGTTGGCCGAACTTAGCCTGCCTCCTAAGCAAACAGAAATGCAGTGCCCTCAAACGCCAAGTCTGCACCTGACCAGCATCGTTTATCATTAGTCCGACGCAGAGCACCGGAGCCTTGAGTAACACAGACTGGCTTGGCGCTTTGGAATCGGCATAGCCAGCAAGTTTACCAAGCCATTCGAATTAGCGCCCAACGTCCAAACGGTCGGATACCGGCCAAAGCGGTGTAGTGCTGGCGAGCTTTCTGAAGCTTCCGCAAGCCAGCCAGCCAAATAGCAGCGCTTCGATGACGCGTTGCACTGCGCCGCGTACGCCAAACAATGCGGGAACGGTCATTAACAGCAGCCCAGCCCATACCAATACGCCGGATAGCTGCAGAGCTAAGGCCAATGGGGTGTTTTCGCGCCAGGCTTTTCCTATCAGGAATAGCCCCAAACCGCCTCCGGCGTACTCCAGTCCGCCAAACGCATTGTGAACCAATTGCCGCCATGAACCCCATAGCGGCGCGCCCTGATCGCATGGAAAAAAGCTGCAGGCCACGTAAGCGATTCCGACGCAGCCGAACGCGGCCAAGCCTTTGCGAACCTGTTTCGTCATATGCCGCTGCCGGTATTCCGAGAATACGGCCCAGCATTGCAACAAGCCCAATGGTAACGCCCAACCGAAATTGATGCGGTTTGCCAGTGGTGTGGAAATAACGCTCAATTCGCTGATGGTCCGGCTAATGGCGTCGTAATCCGCTAATAGCGTGGGTAAATAAATGACTCCGCCTAGCCAATAAAACGAGGCAGCCAAGCCTGCCCAAGCACCCATAACATTGTTTACCTTTTTCATAGCGTTTTAACCTATCTGTTCGTGCGTTGGCGTGCACCAGCGATAGCCGGGCAAGATCGTGTTGGCTGCGCACCGGATTGAGCCGTCAAGTTTGGCATACGTCGCAATCCGCCGTGATTTTCTCGAGTGTTATTTTGGCTCATCGCGAATTGCGGAAATGACTGCGTTCGCCAATGCAGATGTTTCTTGAAGTGGCTTGTAACGCGCTGAACACCTGCTTGGCAACATCCGGGGTCGGTTCTTGTCAGCGCCATTGCCTTTGTGTTGTTGCGGAAGGGCGGAATCGACCGGAATCAAAGCGCCCGTGTTGCTACTCAGCGCGGCTGCATTTTTGCCCACCACTTCATCTAGCCGCCCAGGCCATTCTCAAACACAGCCGTCTTCTCGCCGTTTCGGGACAGCGCGTAGTCGATGGTTCGGTTGGCGATTTGCGCCGTGGTCTGGTTCGGCAACGGCAAACAACCGGACGCCGGCGTTGCCAATTGCTTGCTGATTGCCGCATTTCCATCCACACCGCGCCAGCTTCAGGCAAATGCTCACGCCGGTTGTCTACTGAATGGCTTGGTCGGCTATTTGATTTGAATCATAAACCTCGACCAATTTGCATTGCTTGCCGTCGGGACAGAGCTTATCCACATTGCGTTCGAGCCAAGTGCGATCCCAGCCATCCACCCAATAATCGTAGCCGTCATTGGCGTGTAATCGACCCAGCATGCCGCCGCCGGAATGTCTACCGACAACACAGGTTGTCCCGCTTTCCTTGCGGCACCGGCTGAGAGCGGCTTCCACATTTTCCGAAACAGGCCGGCCGCTCACCAGCCAGGTTTTTTGGTTTTCGGGCTTTGTATTCGATCCCGGAGCCGGCCAAGCCACCGTTACGGCCAGATATTCCTTGACGGGAACCGCCGGAAAACGGTCGGTTTGCGCCAGTGTGTTATAGAGCATCGCGCTTTCTCGGCAAGAATCGGAATCCTTTTGGCAGGCCAGCATGGCCACGGCGCTTGCATTGGCAATGGAATCGCCACTGGATACGTAGGGACGCTCCCTGCCGTTCCGCACGGTGCCGATATACTGGCTGTTGTGCGCTCGTACCAGGAGTGTGCAATCCTTCGGTAAACCCATCGCGCCCTTGCAGGCATCCATGGCGGTTCGCTCGGCATCTTGAATATTGAGATAGCCGGAAGACACCCAAAGTTGCGGCGTATCGGGATGGCCGACGACAGCCATAAAAAGATCCGCCAGCGACGGTTGATAGCCGCCATCTTCGCCATTGCCGTCGTTCTGATCCTTTGGCACACAGGTTATCCAGCCGGAGTTGGCATCGACAACCGCGTTGAATCTGGCCGGACATCCGCCCGCATCCGCTTGGGAGTTGGAACTGAAAGCCATGCCGAGAACCAACGCTAAGGATAGTGTTGCGACTATTTTCATGTTTGCACCGCATCAACCGAGTTGCTGAAAAATGCCGAGCGGAGAAGGTTGCGCATCAATATCCGTTCGGCGATAGCGATATTAATACGCCAAGCGGCTACCATACAAACTGCGTGCTCCAGCCGTTGCTTGAAAATGCGATCAAGGACGGCGTGGGGGTTACCGCCGGTTCAGGCCAAATCCGGTTTACAGCTGTTCGTACCTAAGACCGGCGGCATATCGCCGTAAAAAATGCCATGCCGCACGACGCCACACCGCGCGCATCGCTAAAAACACAGTCTTTGCCGAGCTTATTGCAGTTTGAACTGTACGACCAATTGTTCCAGGTTGCTGCTGATGCCTGTTAGGGATGAGGCGCTCAGCATATTGGTTTTTGCCGCTTCCGTGGTTTTTTTTGCCAGTTCGGCGGTTTGTTCAAAGTTGCCGGCGATTCGCTCGGTGGATTTCGATTGCTGGATGGTTGCCTCGGAAATCCGCGAACTGTTATCGTGGATGTGGTCGATGGATAAGTTGATACCCTTTATCGCGTCGTACACTTGTTTGACTGCTTGGGTCGTGCGGGTGGCTGCTGTTTGTTGAGTGTTCATCATCGCGACCGTGGTTTTCGTGGCCGAGCTGAGTTTTTCCACCAGTGCTTGAATCTGGCTAGCGGATTTCGCCGTGTTGCCCGCCAGGCTTCTGACTTCATCCGCCACCACCGCAAAGCCCCGGCCGTGCTCGCCGGCGCGCGCCGCTTCGATAGCGGCATTCAACGCCAACAGATTGGTTTGTTCGGCAAAGCTTTGAATCATGCCCAAGACACCTTCTATTGCCGAGGCATTACCTTGCAGCAATCGGAGGGCATCAGCGGTTTTATTGATGACTTGTTCAAGCTCAGTGACTTGCTGGTTGGTATGCACGATATGTTGAACACCCAGCTCGATCAGGTTTTTAGCTTCCGTGGTGCAATTTTGCGACTCTGCCGCATGATTGGCTACGCCATTGAAGGATTTAGATAGATCGGCCATCTGCCAGGCCGCCACTTCGGTGGCTTGCTGCTGATCGGCGATAATGCTATTCAAATTTTGGGCAACCGCTTCGATGTTTCTGCCGTATTCCTTCAAGGCGCGCGATTCGCGGTTGATGTTGTCGATCAGCGAGTTGAAATACCCATGCAGTTTCTCCAACGAGGTGCACAATTGCCCGATTTCCGCGATTTGGCTCTCCACGGTAAATTTCGAACTTAAGTCGCCATTCGCCAATTTATCCACGTAGATCGAGAACCGGCTGATGATGGTCGCCAGATGGCGCTTGACTAACAGGGTGGTGCCGCCGGTCAGCATTATCAAAATCATGCAAATGATCATGACGGCGTAAAGCATGTGCTCGTAGTCTTGATATTCTCGGTTAATGTTTTCTTCCAACCCCAGGAGTTTTTCCTGGAACGCCCGCATTTGTTGATCGACGTTATCTTGGCTGAGTTGTTTTTGCTTGAGGGTATTTTGGGCGTTCGCTAAATCTTTTTCATAGCGGCTCAACAAGTAGCGTATTTCCGATTTAGGCTCCAGCGCCATGTCTTCGGCTTTGGCGGTAGTCGTTTGCTTGCCCAGCGTAAATTCTTGATCGTCGCTAGGCTGAGCTTTCATCACCCCGAGCAGAGGCAGCTGTTCGATGGTTGTCGCCGCGTCGGACAGCAGTTTTAAACAAACCAGGACGTTGTCGGTTGATGCCTGTTTTCGCTCCGCAAAGAAGCTTTGCCGGGCGCGTGTAAGATTTTGTAGCGCGAATTGAGACTGGCTGATTGCCATCAGGTAACTGTGCCGCTCGCTGAGTTGGGCTCCGTCGGCTTTTTCTACGTAGCTATGTAAAGTTCGTAAATGTGCCGATAGCTGTTGCTCGTTGTTGACTAACAGAATTTGTGGTTCCGCTAGCTTTCCCGCAGCGCTCAATTCAGGTAACGCGGCTTGTTGTACATCGACGATCAGTTGGGTCAGCGTAGTCTTTACGGTCTCCGAGAGCGAGGTATTTGCATTGATGTCGCTACTCAGACGATTGAGGTTGTCTGTCAGTTTTGCCAGCAAGGTAGCGTCGCCATTCTGTAAATATATAAAAATCGGCTGACTGATTTCCAGGTAAATCCTATCCTTTTGCTGGCCAAAGAAAGCGACCGTGGCGAATGCTTTGTTCAGATGATTTAACGACCAACTGACCGTCACCCCGAAGCTGGTAATTACAATGAGCAGGGCCAGCGTGACGAGCTTAGAAATTTGGCTGATTTTCATGCGTTGTTTCGGCGAAATGTTGACTAACGCTAGAAGCTAATTCAATTTCGTTACGGCTAGATGACAGTTTTGGCCCGGCTCGACAAATTCCGTGATTTAGCTAACAGATGCGGTCAATAAACCGCCAAGAACGGGGAATTCGGCTGTTTTTGTGACGGTATCGGTGGGCTGGCTTAGCGGTTTGGCCGGGTGGCGGGTAGCTTGAAGAACCGGTGGCCTTAACCCACGCAAGGGAGTTTATTAAGAGTGTTTTGCCGCGAGTGGCGGCACGATGAGCTGGCAACAACAATGATTTGCCGGATTCCGCCGCACAGTAGTCCTGTCCGCCGCAATCCGGCAACGCAGCGGGTTTAAGCCCGCGACGAAAATTCGCCGGTCTCGGTGTTGACCTTGATCATCTCGCCCGATTCGATATATTCGGGGACTTGTACTTCCAGGCCGGTACTGAGCTTGGCGGTTTTGGTGCGTTTGGTGGCGCTGGAGCCTTTCATGGATGGCGGGGTTTCGACGATTTGCAGCGTAATGGTGGTTGGTAACTGGATACCTAGCGCGGCGTCGTCCATCAACAGCATGATGATGCCTTCCAGGCCGTCGGTCAGATATAGGGTTTGGCCTTCCAGGTCGTCAGCCGCCAGCGCATATTGATCGTAAGTTTCGCTGTTCATGAAATAGTAGGTGTCGCCGTCCTGGTAGGAAAACTGCACGTTGCAACGTGAACAATCGGCGGCTTTCAGCATGTCGTCACTTTTGAAGGTTTCGTCCAGTTTTTGCCGGGTTTTCATGTGTGTAAAGCGGACTTTGTAAAGCGTGGTCGCGCCGCGCGAGGTAGGGTTGCGCACGTCGATGTGTTTCACCACATACGGCTCGCCGTTGATTTCGATGGCGGTTCCCTGTTTTAGTTCGTTGGCTTTCGGCACGGCTTAATCCTCGTTAAATGTTTGATTTGAAATAAATTGCCACTGGCCGTTCAGCAGGCCGGTCAGCGGTTGATAATCGATTTTGTAGCGCATTTTACGACAGTCTTTGATCCAGTAGCCCAGATAAACGTAGGGCAGGCCCATTTGCTTGGCCGTTTCAATCTGCCAGAGCACGGCGTACACACCGGGGCTATGGTCGGCAAAATCCGGGTCGAAAAAGGTATACACCGCCGATAGCCCGTCAGCTACCACATCGACCACCGCGACCGCAGCCATTTGGCCGCCGATTAAAAACTCCACAAACATCGTGTCGCACCAGCTGCTGCCGAGGAATTTGATGTAGTCATCGGGCGTGGTTTCGGTGTCTTCACCAGGTTTGTCGTGACGGGCACTTAGATAACGCTGATAAAGCAGGAAATGCCGCGGGTCGAACTCGGCGTTTTTGACGACTACCCGGGTTTGTGCATTGCGCTTGATACAGCGTTTTTGTTTACGGTCAGCTTGGAATAATGCCACCGGCAGTCGCGTCGGCACGCAAGCCTGGCAGGCTTCGCAATAGGGTTTATAAACGTAATCGCCGCTGCGCCGAAAGCCCTGAGCAATCAGTTGCGAGTAGAGCGTGGTGTCGATAGTCAGCGAAGGATGCACGAAGCCGGAACGCGCGATGCGGTCGTCCAGATAGCCGCAGGCGTGGCCGCTGTCCAGCCAAAGCGGGATGGAGTTCATGCTTGCCAAGCGCCGGGTGTCGGTGCTTGATCGCAGAGCCGGTCCAGCAGCTCCACGAAGCGGCTGCGGCGGATTTCCGCCGCTCCCAGGCTGAGTAAGTGTTCGCTGCTGACCTGGCAGTCGATGAGTTGATAGCCCCAGGCGCTGAGCTGCTGCACCAGATGCACAAACACTACTTTGGAGGCATCGGTTTTACGATGGAACATCGATTCGCCGAAAAACACCTGGCCGATGGCAATGCCGTACAGGCCGCCCACCAACTGGCCGTCCTGCCAGGCTTCGCAGCTGTGTGCGATACCCAGGTGGTGTAGTGTGGTATAGGCTTGGCGGATGTCGTCGGTAATCCAGGTGCCACCTTCGTCGCGACGCGGCGCCGCACACGCATCGATTACTTGACGAAAGGCGCTGTCGTAACGAATTTCAAACAATTGTTTGCGCAGGGTTTTCGCCAGGCTGCGAGAAATATTCAGTTGTTCCGGAAACAATACCAAACGCGGGTCGGGCGACCACCACAGTATAGGCTCGCCGGGATTGAACCAGGGGAATACCCCGTGCCGGTAGGCGTTGACGATGCGCTGCGGCGACAGGCAACCGCCAAAGGCCAGTAAGCCGTTGGGTTGTTTCAAGGCCTTGTGCAATGGCGGAAAGGCTTGGTGCGGATGATCCGGGTCGAGCAGGGTGAGTTGCATAGGAGGCGCTTGATGTCCGGGTTGGCGCTGGTTTGTTCAGTAAGCTAGCTTACCAAGGTTTGTAGGCTGCCGACCAGACTGTTGATAACGGTGCGTAGACACAAAATTTCGCACGTCCAACTCAAGATGCATCCATTTTGTATCCAAAGCCGCGCACGGTTTTCAGCAATTTCAGTTCGTAATCGTCGTCGATCTTCCGCCGCAGTTGGCGAATATAAACATCCACCACGTTGGTCAGCGGATCGGCGCTATAGCCCCAGACTTGTTCCAGAATGCGTGTGCGGCTCAATACTTTACCCGGCATACGCATAAAGCATTCCAGCAAGGCAAACTCCTTGGGGGTTAACTCGATAACGTTATCGCCGCGTCTTACCTCGTGAGTTTCGCCATTAAGTACCAGGTCTTCGATACGCAATTCCTTGTCGTCCTGTTTCACTTCGCCGCCGCGCCGCCTGAGTAAAACTTCGATACGGGCCAGCAATTCTTCAAAGGCGAACGGCTTGGTCATATAGTCGTCGGCACCGGAGCGCAGGCCGGCTACTTTGTCTTGCACGGTATCGCGCGCGGTTAGCATCAAAATCGGGGTGTCGATGCCGTTGCTGCGCAAGCGTTCGCAAATCTGCCTGCCGTTCATGTCCGGCAGGCCCAAGTCCAGAATGATCACCTGAAAGCTGCCTTCGGTACCCAAGGCAATGGCCTCTTGCCCGCTACGGGCCACCTCCACGGCATAGCCCTCGGCTTTTAAGCCGCGTTGCACGAAATCGATGATACGCTCGTCGTCTTCAACCATCAGTACCCGCATATAGCCTATTCCCGTCAGAGTATTGGTTGTCATGTATTTATCATTCATATGAAAATCCGTCCTATGCTACTGTAAGCAGGGGTAGTGTAACCGTAAATGTCGATCCGGCGTTTTCGACGCTACGTACCGCGATTTGCCCGCCGTGGGCTTGCAGGATGGATTTGGCCATCGGCAAACCCAGGCCGGAGCCGTCGTCTCGGGAATGCTGGGCATTGCTGCTGCGGAAGTGGCGTTCGAAAATTCGATCTAGATCCTCGGAGGGTATGCCTATGCCCTGATCGGTCAGGCTGAAACAGGCCTGTTTACCGTCGCGCCATAACGCCACGGCGATATGGCCAAGCGGTTTGGAATAGCGGCAGGCATTTTCGCCCAGAATGAACAGCACCTGCCGTAGCCGTTGCTTATCGCCGCGCACCAGTAACGGTCCGGACGGCGCGTCCAGGCTGACGGAAATCGAATACTCTTGCGCCATCACTTGAAAATCCTCGACGCTGCTGGCTACCAAATCCGCCAAATCCACTTTATTCCATTCGAATTGCAGATTGGCCGTGTCGGCGCGGGCCAGAAACAGTAAATCGTTCACGTATTTGCCCAACTGCATCGATAGCTCGACGATGCGTTGCAATGCGTCTTTGTATTCTTCGGCATCGCGGTCCTGGCCGCGCAACGTCACTTCCGCTTCGCCGCGTATCACCGTGATCGGCGTGCGCAGTTCGTGGCTGATGTCCGCCAAAAACTCACGGCGGGCATTATCCATGCGCTTTAATTCCTCGTTCAATAGATTAAGCTCAAAGGTCCGCTCGGTCACTCGCTCTTCCAACACGGCGCGGCCTTCGCGTAGTTTATCTTGTTGAACTTCCAGTTCCTTGGCCATTTGATTGAAGTGGCTGGCCAGATAGGCAAATTCGTCGCGGCTGTCCAAAGCGATGCGGTAATCCAGGTTGCCGGAGGCGATTTCGTCCGTGCCTTTCATTAGCGCTTCGATAGGTTTTTTAAACGCGCGGAGCAACATGATGCCGGCTACCAAGCTGAATAACGCCGCGGTTAACGAGGCCAGAATCGCCGTCCAGCGCGACTTTTCCACCAACATTTCCAACTCGAGCTTGGCTTTTTTTGCCTTTTCCCGTTCGGCGTTGATGGCGGCGTCGATTAGGGGTTGGAATTTACCGTCGATTTCCTCTTCAGTGAACTTGGCTAAAGCCTGCACCGCGGTAGTCAGCTTACCTTGCAAGCGCAGCCGCTCGACTTCTTCGAAGCGATATTCGCTGGCTTCCAGGAAAGCGGTGAGATGGGCGACTTTCTCCAATTCCGCGGGCTTATTGGTCCATTCTTCGCTGGCGCTGTCAGTGTCCGGCGCTTTGACGGCGGTGTCGCGTAGCGTTTGCATGGCCTCGTAAAGACGGCGTTTGGAAGATTCCACGCCGGTTTCCGAATTGGGGTTGGCGGTGATCAGCCGGTCCATGCGTTGCTTGAAATGGCGATAAGCTTCCTGCGACAGCTGTTCGTAATCGTCGAAGGTTTCGTAGGCGGTTTGGCTGTGTTGAAAATAGCGCGCTACTTCGTCGGCGCCCCAATACAAGGCAATGCCCAAACTCAATACAAAGCAGAACGAAACAACAATGACTATCGCCAAGCGAAACCGAAACATTGGCCCTATTTGCCTTCGCTAGTCTCGTCCAGTTGCTTTTCCATCGACCGGATGGCTTCCAGTTTCTCGCGCAGCAGTCTTGATTCTTCTTTCTTGGAACCGGCGGCGTCTTTCGTTTCCAGCACGTTTTGCACGGTTTTGTGTTTGCGTTCCAATGAGCCGAGTTTTCGTGATGCGCTGTTGATGCGCTTTAATGCCTCGGTGTGAATGGCAACCAGGTGGCGCATCCGTTCGTCGCTCAGGCCTGCGGGCGGAATGCCGGCAATTTCATCGAGAATTTTGGGAATGTCGCCACAGGCATCTGACAATAGGCGGCCTACCATCAAATGCAGTAACACGCCAATCTCGGGTTCGTCTTTTTGGCGTTTCATTAAAGACCGGCACGTCTCGGTGCGGCTCGCCGTGGTCATGTTGGCCAGATTGTTGCCAAAATCCAGCAACTCGTCTATGTCCGAATGCACCACCGGCGCGCTGTAAACGGTTGGAAAATGTTCCTTGACGCTGGAATCCATCTCGGCGCAGCCGCTGATGGTCAACAATGATGCGACCAGTGCCAATACGCGCATGAATAGTGCCTGCATGTTGCTTAATTCTCCCCGGTTAACGGAATTTGAACCCTGATGCGGGCTCCTTGTTGGTCTTGACGGGCATCGATGACTTCCACTTTGCCTTGATGATTGGCGACGTATTCCTTGACGATGGCCAAGCCCAGGCCGGGGCCGTCACCGGTATCGCCGGTCTTGCCGCGATAAAACGGCTCGAAGATATGATCGCGTTCGTCGATGGCGATACCGGGGCCTTCGTCTTCCACTTCCAGTTCCATCAAAGTACCGGCGTCGCGTAATATGACGCGAATTTCACCGCCTTCCGGCGAAAATTTCACGGCATTGGTCAGCAATTGTTCGATGATTGCCCGCAATTGTTCGGGAATGCCGGCAATTTCCATCGGCCTTGCCAGCATGCGGATAGCGATGGCTTTACTGCTTAAAACCGGTTGAAAATCGTCAACGACGGTTTCCAGCAAATCTTTGATGTTTACGCTTTCCTTGCGATTGATGTCGGGCAGGGAATTGATCCGACTGTAGCGCAGTAATTCCTCGGATACGGCGCTTAACTTTTCGATATTGGCGCATAAATGCAAAACAGTGGCTTGCCGCTTGCTGTTGGGGTCGTAGTCGGTTTCGCCGGCCAGCAATTCGGCATCCTGACGCAGGCTTGCCAACGGCAGTTCTATCTCGCGGGCGACGTTTTGCATAAATTGTTGCTTGGACACTTCCAGTTCCAGTAAGCGAGTGCGCAGCCACTCCAAACGGTTGCCCAGGTAACGTAAATCCGACGGGCCGTTCACCAGAATCGGTTCTGCCAGCTCGCCCGCGCCCAAACGGCGGATCGAAAGATCAAGTTGCCGCATCGAACGCGACAATACGATCAACAGAACGGCAATCACACCGAACGAAATCGCCAGTAATACTGCGCCTTTGACCAGTAGGCCATGCTCCAGCGATTCCGACAATTGGTGCAGTTCGTTGAATTCGTGATCCACGTGGTTTTCAAACTCGCGCGATAGGGTGGCGGCGGATTCGCGCAAGCCCTGAAAAGCCTCGTCTATCGGTAATTCCAGATTATTCTCGTCATCCGAACCGATGATTTGCTGGTAAATCAGGTTTTCTTTTTCGGATAATTCATTGACCAGCAGCGCGATTTTGTTATCGACGTGCAGTTTCAGCAAATCACCCAAAGCCTGTTTAAACGAGGCTCGCACCGTTTCGTAGGATTGCCGTTCGTAGGGTTGGCGCAGCGTCGGGTCGGACAGCAACACAAACAGTTTGGCCTTGCGCTCTATATCGGAGGCTTTTTGTAAAACCAAGCGGATGGTTTTGGTTTGTTCGAAGACATGCGTGTTGACGGTGCGGCCCAGCGCCGAGGTCTCGCGCATGCCAAAAGCAGCGTACATCACGGCCAGAAACAGCGGAATCACCGCAATGACAAAGCCCAGAATGATCAGGGACTTTAACGATAAAAAATTTTTAAATTTCATCCTTGTGCGAGAAGCAATAAATCACTCCATAGTATAGTTGAAACGGTATCCTAAAAATTGGCCCTAAATCCGTCACAAACGGCATTGCCCAGCGGCCACAAGGCTGGCGGCAGCAAATACCGGGAGGCGCAGGCCGGATGCCCTGAGTTTAGAAAAAGGTAGTTTAGCGTTGGCGATGGTGGCGCAAATGTCGGTCGCCGGCCCAAGCGTGCGATTATTTGCGCCAGGCCTTCACATACCATCGCTGCCGCGGGGATGACGCTACCCGGAAATGTAAGGACAGGGGGAGTAAAGTTGGAGGGTATTAAGGCAAAATTGCCCGGCAGATTATTCAGCCCATTCTTCGTCAGCCATCTCTGCAAAACGGCTCTGATCTTTACCGGATTTTTGTTTAAAAATACGTTCCAGCAACGGTGACATGGCCCCGGTAAGGTCTTGCTGTAACTCGGCAATGATTTCTTCAATGTCGGGACCGCCTTTAACGATGACCGGATGAGCGCCCAATTTGATTAATTCATTGGTGGCTGTGCCGCCGACAGAACCGCAATAAACCATATCGCAGCCGGTTAACCAGGCCAGCTTAGGCTTTAATTTCTCTTCATTCCCGTCACGTTGTTCCTTACCAAACGACTTAGCCGCCAAAGGCGTCGCGGAACTGCCGTCTATAGCGTAGACATGAAATCCCAAGGATGACCCGAAATGCTGATTGACCATCTCCCCATCGGAACTGGCAAAAGCCACGATCAGCTTATTCGCATCGACTTCAAGCTCCGCGACACTGTTTACATCGGCAAGTTGATTCATATGACACTCCGTAATGAATATTTGGGCCAAAGGACGACTAAGGCTAGGTTTTAAAATTGATGGTTTTGGGTGTTGTTAATCCGTGCCTTACTTATTACCCCGCCCTTAAATACCGTTCGACCAGAGCCTGTCGAAGGGCACACCAGCCTTGGGTTTTTACGAGCTCGGTACAAACCGCGCTACTTTTGTTGCCGGTATTCCGCAACCAGCTCTTTAATCTTCAGTCGCATAATGTCTTTTAACATTTGTATTTTTCGGTCATGTTCCTGATGGGCAATATCGTAAATTTGTTTTCTGAGAGTTTCGTTACTATCCTCGGGCAGACTCAAAGACCATTCAGAAAAAAAGGCATCGTAGCTGTCTATCGTTTTGATCAACTCAAACCTGAGTTTTTCCCTGTCTTGCCTCGGGATAGCCTTTAGCGCTGCATCGATAACCGCATCAAGATCCGATTTTTGTTGTTGGTTGGGAACGGGAAACGGGATGATCTCAGACATAAGCGCCGTGATAATGATGAACAACCGGACATAGCATTGATTTGTGCACGGCTTGCTTAATTCATATTTCGCGCCAATTTATAAGCGATTGATTAATAAATGAAAAATACTGTAGGTGTCTGTTGTGTTTGTAACAAACAAGACCCTGTTGAACCGCAGATGTATGAATGGCAGCAGTTGCGCTTAATCGACTTCGGCAATCCGCTTGGAAACGTTAGCGCTCCAGCAGGTGCAAATTGGCGGACCTTGCTCGGTCAGGATTAAGCGGGTAAAGCCGACCCGTTGCGGGCAGTGTCACTTTTCAAAGCTGCAGTCAGCGGATGGTCAAAGTTGATGTCAGCAGATTAATCAACAATAAGTAATTCTGTCAGTTGCGACATGCCGGCTTATTTTTTAGTTATTTTTGTTTTAAGGTCGAACCCTATGTTCGCACTCTCTCCCCGAAAGATTTCTAGCCAACCCACCTATATTAAAAGGTATCTTAAGTAATGAAGTTGGCTTCTGATATTCTTGCAGTCGTCTTCTGACAGCGGTAGTAGCCAAAATAGATAGCCAAGTAGGTGATGGCCAAATTACATTGCGGTTCTAATTATTGGCCATATGATTTATACTGGGCTAAATTAAGTATACCCATTTTGGCCATCCAACCATGAAAGTTGCTCGTATCTACCTTCGCGTCAGTACCGAAGAACAAGACCTTACCCGTCAAACCGAAATCGTCCACAGTGCTCGGGCAGAAGGGTATTACATCGCCGGCATCTACCGTGAAAAGGCTTCGGGTGCCCGTGCTGATCGGCCCGAGCTACTACGAATGATTGCAGACCTACAATCAGGCGAAGTCGTCGTAGCTGAGAAAATTGACCGCATCAGTCGGCTTCCCTTGGCCGAAGCCGAGCAACTGGTTGGATCAATCCGGGCCAAGGGAGCAAGACTGGCTGTGCCGGGCCTAGTCGATTTATCCGATTTTGCGGCTGAGGCCGACGGTGTGGCCAAGATCGTTTTGGAGTCGGTGCAGGAATTATTACTTAAACTTGCCCTGCAAATGACACGTGATGACTATGAGACTCGCCGAGAGCGACAGCGCCAAGGTGTTCAGCTTGCCAAGATCGCCGGTAAGTATGCGGGTCGCATCCCTGATACCACGACACATCAGCGTATCGTTGCGCTGCGTGGAGCAGGACATACTATCAAACGGACCGCTGAGCTGGCTGGATGTAGCCAAAGCCAGGTCAAGCGCATATGGGCAGAGCATAAGGGCAGTCACTAAATTATAATCCTGTTCAAGTGGTCTGCTTTCATGCCCCTGCAAGGCAAGGGTTGCTTTGCGGAAATTGGCGACTGGCAATGCAGAAGTATGACGAAGCGGCACTGGACTGCGCATTGACAAACCAGATATTGATAGAGGTGATCTGCAATGAAAAAAGAATACCGTAGCCGTTTGATGGTCTCCGTACATGAAACCGCCGAAGGCTTGCATGAGGCTGGCGTCATGGATAAGCGTACCATGCGCAAATTCGACGAACTGTGTCTAACGCCAATCAGAGGGTGTCAGATTGGAGCACACATCGACTTGGTGTCTGTACGAACGGAGAAATAGCGTCAGAGTTAGCTGGGTTCGTGCATTTCTTGCCGATTCCGGCTCAACGTCTATTCGCACAACCGGACACCTCATCCCCTTGGCGGACGATTTTTTCCGAATTCTGGGGCGCCCTGCATATTCCACCCCAATCCAGCCACCGATTCCGAGACGATTACGTCAGTAGTGAATGATAGCTTTTGAAAGTGGCGAAATGTCGCGATCGACCCCTATGAGCTGTCAGATAAGATTTAATTTGCGGTGACAGGAAAAGGCAAATAAGCTGCCCTTCAAAATGTAGATTAGCTTGCGTAACAGCACATTTCGAAGCCAACAATTCCTCCGGATACGCTATCGCTAATCAAAGCAGGCTATCGACTTCTGGTTTAAATGGGATAAGAAAAATTCAATGAATGACGTGTTTTCAAAAATCAAATCAGGCGACTTATATAGCTTACTAGCAAGTTGCAGTAACGAGGATTTGGCTCCTCTGGTTAGCTATATAACCGATAAGCTTTCGAATTATCTTGTAACTGATGATATCTACAAAAGGCATAGTCCAGATCACACAAAATATACCAAATTAATCGCGAGCGAAATTCGACTTTATGGCGGAAATTCGGTAAGCAATATAGCTCGCGGAGGGGTGGGGCCTGATTATGATGAGGTTTTATTTGATGTTTGTCAGAAGATAGGCATTCCATCAACTAAAGGAAGAATTCTTGATAATGAATCAAATTTATTAAGAATTTGCCTTCCTTATGGTTGGGAAGCTCTTAGTCCGGTTAATCAACAAGCCGCTGTAAAGAAGGCTAGGGATACATACGCAACTACGGGCGGCATAGTTACAACTGGTGTAGGAACTGCAACAATTTTTGCAACTGCTATTAGAACAATCGCTGTACCAGTTGGCGTAGGCTTAATTGCTAAAGGTGTTGCTGACCCGGCATTTGAAGTGACTATTCCCTGTGTTTTACACATTGCATATCTTCGGTGGAAAGTGCTCAACTACATCGAAAACCACAGGAAGAAAACGTTACAAATCGCTAATGTCAGTGCGTCAACCAATAGTCAATTAGTCGTAAATCGTGATTCACCGCTTATTATCGGGGAAGATGCTGATAAACCTGTTCTGACATTTGCCTTGGCTAAAATTTCAAAACACTCTCCCGTAAATTGGCAACCTGTTTCAGAATCTGACGGCACAGGAATTAGCAGTTTTAATCCACTATTGCAAGCAGTTCCCAGCATGGTCACCAAGATGCATATTGCTACGACGCAATATGTAGAGGTGAATATTCGGCTGGACTCTTTGACACCAGTAAAAAATAGCACCGATGAATTAAGAGGCTATGTTATAGGTTCTAACGGTCGTATTACAGAGCAGGCGAAACTACTCTCTCCAGAGAACCTCGAGAAAATTGTTAATGCGGGCGCATTATTTCAGGTTGCATCTGTAATTGTCGCTCAAAAACATTTGGCAGATATAAGCCAAAAATTGACTGAAATTAAAAAAACAGTTGATGATATTCATAAGCATCAGAAAGATAAACGAGAAACAGATATAACAGGAGCGGTCGATTATTTCAAACAAATAGCCCCTTCAATTTTGGCTGGTGAGTTAAGAGATTCTTATGAACACCAAATTGAAAAATATGAAGGTGAGTTGCTTTCTATTAGAAATCATTTGTTGAAGGATATTAAAAATCAAAATCATGAAATCGAAAATCTAAAAGATGGTCATATATTTGGTACGGAAGGGATGAAGGCGTTGATAAAGAAGCATCAGAATGAACTTTTCAACCTATATCAGCAACTGTTCCTTTGCATTCGAGCACGCGCATGTGGTTGGCAGCTTTTGCTTGCATTTCCTAGAACTGAAGAAATTGCAAAAAGCCGTAAACAGAATATTGATGAATCACTTGCAGTGCTAAATGTTGATGGCGAATTGGTGAAGCAGACCATTGCTGAAATGGATAAAAAAATCCGCAGCCTTTCAGCAATTACCAATACTGCGCAAACGCTTAATGAACGAAAACTGGATTTATTAAAGTGGCAAGACAAATTGATAGAAGAAATTACATATACTAGAAGTGAAATTGACGCGAATATCCGTTCTGTAGAATCGTTGGTACAGGATAAACACGGCGCAACAAAATTCCTTCTCAAAGTTGAAGGTGACAAAATAGTTGCCCGTAGCCCTTTGTGAATGTCTCTAGCCCGTAGGCGGTTAACAGCATGCACCGCACTTTAGCGATTGGCGCGACTCGTAAATTCACCCCCCTACAGCTGCTTTTGGCTGGACATTTGCCATTGGCGCTTTTGATTCGTCTGGCGGCATAATGGCCGATTCTGTTGAAAAGTCGGTTTTATTAAAATTTTAACCAATTTTTGACGTTCGTCAAAATGATAACTGTTTGTTTTCAAAAATAGCTTGCTTTTTAATTTCACATAAATGCGGACATGTCAACCAGGGTCATGGCGACCCTGGGGACCTTTACCCCCTGCATGGAAATCTATTCAATTGACGAAGCGTTTCTTGATTTGACCGGCGTCTATCCGTGTCAATCCGACCCGATTGCTTACGGACAGCGCATCAAGCAAGCGGTGTTCCGCGCGACCGGCATTCAAGTCTGTGTCGGCATGGGGCCGACCAAGACCTTGGCCAAACTGGCTAACTTCGCCGCCAAGAAATGGCCCAAAACTCACGGCGTATTGGATGTATCGGACCAGTTGCGCAGGGAAAAGCTAATGCGTATCGTACCGGTCAACGAGGTCTGGGGGATTGGCCCGCAACAGCTGATTTTTTGATACAGTAAGCCATCAGAATTGATAGTGTTCATTGTCTCGCAGCCGCCGGTTACATATTGGTATGGTGATGCAAGAAAAAATCGATGATGGCATCGCTACGCTGTTCCGGCCATTGCGCATGCGGTTTGTCGCCTTCGCAATACACGGTTTTTACGCCATTGGCGCAACCGGAATAAGCCACGCAACCGTTGCCGATCGTATCGGGAATCGGCTCGCATTTGTTACAGGCCGCCCACCAGCCGGCTGTTTGCTGTCCGTAACCCGGAAACAGCCGGTCCTTGCTGCTGTGTATAATCATAACCGGCAAGGGTTCCGGGCATTTGCGGTCGCGTAAGTCCTCATAGGTTACGCCGGCGGCACTGGGGGCGATTGCTGTAGGAATGTGCCGGGTGCCGGTCATAAAAGCTAAAGCCATTGCCGAGGTGCCGCCATCGGAATGACCGGTTACATAGACCTGTTTTTCATCGATACACCATTTTTTAGCCATCGCATGGGGGATCGTACCCAGTTCCACGGTGGTGCTCGGCGAAAGCTCGGGATGATCGGCATAAGCAACGATAAAACCGGAGCGGGTTGCGGGTAAGGTGAATCCTGTCATCTTCTCCGTTTTGGCGCGATTCGCACCCGCCGGTGAAAATACCAGTAATAAAGGATGGGCTATCGATGCATCATAATTCTTAGGGGTGCGGACGTTGTAATTTATGCCGTTTTCGGTTTCTTCTCCGTACGTTTCTCCGGTATCGCCACTCAATAGGTCAGGCTGGCAAGTGCCGCGCGGCATATCCGGTCGGTAAACGGTTTGCCCTAGTTCCACCGGAACGCCGCTATGATCCAGCCAAAGCATGCCGGCCAGCGCTATTACCGGCAATCCGAACAAGACTTTTTGCCAACGATTGCTTTCAAGAAGATAGGACTTTAACTGTGCAATATTCATTTTGATGGCTCCCTTGATGGGTTCGGCGCTGGGTTTAGGCTTCCGGATTTTGCTCGGGCGTATGCTTTAACGCGGCCCGGAACAAGCCGTAAGCCAGCAAAGACAGGCTGGCTATCGTTATCAGCAGCGGCGTATAGTTTTTACCCGGCACCGACTCCAGCCCGACGGAGAACGGAATATGGGTATCCAGGCGCTTATCCTTATCAACGATAGCAATATGCGCCAAGTAATTGCCGGCGCCATAACGGCTAAAGTCCACCGAGAGGTTCGCCGTGCCGGTTTTGACTTTTTGTGGTTCTCGATAAAACACCCGAGTACCATCCGGCTCTTTGGTGATCTCGAATTCGACGCTGACATGGCGCAGGCTTTTGCCCTCGTAATCGAACACTAACTTGGTGGGGCCGACGCCTGGAATGATGTTGCAGTATTCCAGGTTGCCGGACAATGTCGGGGTATACGCCGTAAGATGCACGCGTTCAAAGCCCACTCGCGCATTGCAGTTGTCGACCACTTCGGCCGCGCCGCGATGAGCGTGGATATTGCCCAAGGGTAGGCACGTTAGCGCCAAGATCAAGGCTATCTTTGCGCCCTGGCTTTTATAACGGTTATGTCCGGTGTTCATCGGTTTCCTCCAGCAAAGCATTTAACTTAAGCTGATCAACGCAATTAGAAATCGAAGGTTTCCACTTCGGAAATCAAAAACGTCGGCGCGCCGCCGCTGGAAATATCCACCGCATGCGCCGCCGTTTCCTGGCCGCCGGGCGAACTTAGGCAGGCTTGTAAATCGCCAATCGATGGGAAGTACACTTCGGCGATACGATGAAGCTGCGCGGCGCTTTGGTCGGCATTGGATTTGATCAGAGAGGCGACGAAGCGGGTCTTCCCAGCCAACTTTTCCACGGCCATCGGCACGTGTTCGTCGGCATAGCGGCGTTCGAAGGTTTCCAGATCGGTCGGTACTGGGTACATCACAATTAATTTTGCTGCTTTCATAGGTTTCTCGAATGTTTTTGTAAAAAGTAGATGCTATGAAACGCCTATTTTTCCAATTAGTAAAATACCGGTTTTCTATGAAACAATAGGTTTTTCCTATTCAATTGGGGTAGATATGGAAATGCAACAAATACGCTATTTTCTGGCGGTATGCGATAAGGGATCGTTTACGCGGGCCGCGCAATCGGCTTTTGTTGCGCAGCCGTCGTTGACGCAAGCAATTAAAAAGCTGGAGGACGAACTGGGCGGGGAGTTATTCAGCCGCGAACGCAGCGGCTGTCGTTTGACATCGCTGGGGCGTTTGGTGGAGCCGACCCTGAGGCAGATTTTTCACGAGGCGCAAACCATCAAGGCCGAGGCTGTCCGCTTCAGCCGCTTGAACACCGTGCCGCTGCGCATAGGCGTGATGGCTACTATTGCCGCGCAACATCTCAGCACGTTCTTTGCCGACTTCCAGCAAGAACGGCCGCATGTGGAATTGGAACTGGTGGTGGATAACGAGTGTAATCTGGCGCAGCAATTGGATGAGGGAAGGCTGGATTTGATGGTCAGTGCGCCGACCTCGCCGCTGCCGGCGCATTTACAGTCCTTAAAGCTGTACGAGGAGCGTTATGTAGTGGTTTTTAACGACAAGCATCGCTTCAATCAATTGGAGGTCATCGATTTGGCGACCATCCAATCCGAGCCTTATCTGGATCGCCTAAACTGCGAATTACGCGAAACCTTGCGCGGCGTTTGCCTGGGCCGGCAGATCAATCTCTATGCGGCTTATAGAAGCAACAGCGAGGAATGGATATTGAGCATGGTGCGGGCCGGGTTAGGCGTGGCGTTGATGCCGGAATTCAGTGTGCCGAAGCGGGGCGATAAGCTCAAAACCCGGTATTTATCCGATCCGGAAATTTGGCGCACGATTTTTGCGGTTTACCAGGACTCGGCGGCGACAAATCCGGAAGTAAACCAGTTGCTGGAAAAGTTAAAAGTTGGGTTTTGACGGGAGCGATTAGCTTATCCGCGTCTTGGCTAAGCAATTGTGTTAATTTGCGCGCAAACCAAA
Source organism: Methylomonas sp. TEB (assembly GCF_047777895.1). Lineage (GTDB taxonomy): Bacteria > Pseudomonadota > Gammaproteobacteria > Methylococcales > Methylomonadaceae > Methylomonas. Next base: position 4,195,945 of record NZ_CP180476.1, on the reverse strand, counting down.
CCGCCGCCGCTTAGCCGGGTGAACCCAGATTAATCATCGTTCCCACGCTCCGGCACCACCTCTGTTTTAATCACTGGTGTCACTCATTAACAAGCCGGGGGAGCTTAGACACAAAGCCCAAAATACTATCGGATTACTTTGAAAAACAGTTACAGCCGAGTTTCAACAATTTTTCGAATTGGGATGCTGGTAGTGGCTTGCTAAAAAGTCAGCAAAATCTGGTTCCTGAATACCTGCAACTTGTTCACGAAGGGTGTCGGGCACTTCCCAGAGAATCTCGTTTTTTCTTTCTTCTGGCGTTTTCTGCCAAAGCAATTTGGCATCGTCAATAGTTACCCTTTCAACAATCCCACAAGTTACCCAATCATCATAGACACGATCTCGAGAAGCGATAGCCACTTCTCTAAAGTTCAGGATTAATTAAAATGGTCGCTAACTATCCCGATATAACACGGGCAGCAGTGACGGGATAATCAGCCAGTCAATTGAGGGATTTCAAAAACTTCGACCGTCAACAAGTGGCCGAAACTGCGATCTGAGCGGTTGGGCATCGGTGAACCGCTGCAATGACCATGAAACGGTCGCGTAATTCGTGCTCCATCTTGATGGACATTTGAACGTCTTTAGCCATGCCAGCCTCACGGATATTGTTGAATGATGCTGATTATTCATTTATGCGGTGGATTTCCTACCAACCGCCTGTTCGCGACAAGTTCTAACGCAGCTTTGCCTTCAGCAGTTTCTACATATTGACGCACTTTGTCCATAAGTCGATCCCAAACACGCCGCCAAGTCATCTGCTCAAGCAGTTCAACAGAAATTCCCGTGCCATTGGATAGTCGCTGGAGTAGTTCCGGTGTGGGAGCCTGAAATTGTCTCGCTCGGCTATCGGCGACAGGGATACCAAGAGCGCGAAGGCAAAAGAGTTCATAACGAACACCGTAACACTCAGCCAGTCGGCGGACATAGTGTTCTAACGTTTCGGCATCATGAGGTTTCGGATGCAACGGCCAGCGCTTTTGCACTCAACGCAATTCCCGCTCAACCATGCGCCGACGCACGCTAGGAGGATGATAATCAGCGCGCTCAATGACGGCGCAATTAATGCGTTCTTCTCCCTGCAATAGCGCAGCTACCGTGGCACTGTTCAAGAGTGCGGTAATTTCACCAATAGTACCTTCAGATCGCCGCAAAATCAGCTCGCACAGCGGTGCAGTTGCTAAATGTGAGGGTTCACGCAAGGGCAAAACAGTTTCGAAGCTGGCCAGCAGACGTGCTAATTCCTCGCCAGCCTCCCAGAGTGGTAGTAACAGAGGATGAAACCGATTTTCAAGCTGGTCGTCGCTACGAATCGCAAGATAAGCGTCACGGATACCCAGGCAAACGATAGGAATGCGCAGATCGTTGCCAATAAAACGGAGCAGATTCAACAGTTCGCGTTGCCGCCTAGCCGTTGCGCCGAGTAAATTGTGTACCTCGTCAATTATCAGCATGCGGACGCCGACGGTTCGCATCAGTCGTAATGTCAAGGCCTCACGCACGTCGTGCCGACCATAAAAGCCAACTGGCGTACCCAGTGTAGCCTGCAATGCGGTGTGTAGTCGGTTAGCGGTTGCCTCGGCTGGCATTTGTAGCATGAGGACCGGAATGACCTCGTGTTCACCGTCCTCTGACATCCGCTGGGGATGCGCGCGATGAAACTTTTCGGCAATCATGGTTTTGCCGTTGTTGCTTGGGCCTACTATAAGGATGTTTTTCGGACGCAGTTTGCCAGGCTCGTCGGAAAGTAACGCTTCAAGTTGTAACAATGCTTGGTGGGCACAGGTGTAGCCGATCCATCGCTCGATTCGAAGGCGAGCTAGACGCTCTGCACTGGGTAACATGGCCAGTGAGCGCGCTTCTGGACCTAAATGGCTAAGGCTTACCATGCTTCGATGTCATCAAACGGGCGTACTGGACCAATATCAACTGTCGACGTGGTATTCTCAATTTGAGATGACTCCCTCTCTAGCTTCGAACCCAATTGGCGGCGCGTCCGGTTGCGGCGGGCTGTGCGCGTAAGCGTCTCGGCCTTACGCTCAATCTCACGCATTTCATCAATGGCGGCGAACAAACTGGCTTCGTCGACCGCAGTGCGTCGCTGTTCACGCAGACGTTTTCGCGCTAGTTTGTGCTCCCATAGGCTGATAGCCGGTCGAGACAACATGCGATACGGTACTTCCAGGTAGACATTATGCTCTTCATCAAGCACGAAAATTCGTGACAAATCGCGGGGATCGCGGCGAATCAGCAAAGGAGTTGGCTGATTGCGCAACTGTATCCATGGACGTAGCGCATTGCTGTAGTAAGTAATGTGATCAATCGTAATACCGTCCCGTTGTAAAGAGCGGCGCACTACTGGCAGGAAGTCGATCAGGAAGGTGCGTGGGTCACGTGGTATTGGTATCGTTTTGTTGGCGGCAATAAGCGACTGGAGACCTTGCTGGTAGCGATGCAAGGGAATATCGTCATCCATACCTTCGTGCGGCCGCAGGTGGTAATACTTGGTAATCGCGACGGCAAACCAGCGTTCAAGTTCCTCAAGTGTTAGACAGGCCGTCTTGTCACTATCATAGCCACCGCGTTGGGTTGGATTTGAAAAGGTTGTACCGGGCAAAGCATGAACTAGCTGCATCAACGTGCCAATAACGCGCTCGACGACTCCGCCGTAATGAGGCAGGCCAGGTGGTCGCCATTCGATGGCAATGCCATGCTGAGCACAGCCCCGTTCAAATGCTAGCGAATGAAATTCTGAGGCGTTATCGACGCCGATACGACGCGGCTTACCGTTGACGGGCCAGCATGCTTCAATATCACGCTGTTCTAACCACGGCGCCTTATCACTGGCTACCAGGGCCAGACAAAGGCCAACACTGGTGGCCGAGGGCGCCTCAAGGGATAGATGGAACCCGGCAATGCAGCGACTAAAAACGTCAATGGCCACCGTTAGCCATGGTCGGCCAATCGGTGAACGATCCACTGGATCGACGATAATCAGATCGACTGGCGTATGGTCTATTTGTAGCCAGTCAAGGGGAATATCAGAGGTTGGCGTGATGCCGTAAATCGGCTTGATTTCAGGATGGGGCTCGCCGCGTTGACAGTGTTCAGCCGGAGATAAGGTTTTCAAGCGGCGGCGGATAGTACTCTCAGAAGGCGGCGCTAATCCAGCTTTTAAGCATTGATTCCGGATTGCAAACACGAGTTCGGCTGCTGACCGTTTTTGCCGCGTAAGAAAAATTTCGGCTATCAGGCCACGGAGCAAATTTTCGCGAGGTGCGGCAAGTCGCTGTTTACCTCGCCCACCATTGGAGCCACCCGGCAATAGCGCAGTGAGTTCGCCGCCGGACTCGCGTAACCGTTGAATTAGCCGGTACACCTGCCTTTCGGATAACCCCAATTCAACGGCGGCTTCATGCGCTTTCTCGCGAGAACAATACTGGATTTCAAACAACGGACGCAAGACGACAGCACGGCGATACGCTTCATTCCATTCGCATTCTGCAATCTGAGAAAGGTCAGTCATAGTGCCCCCTTTGCGACGTGCTGACGTCGACTTTAACAATTTGCAGCTTACTGACATCGGGTTAGATGGCTGCTGTCATCGACTATGACATTTTAGTTTGTGGATAGCAAGGTAATACGCGAGCTTTGCTAATGACTGCTGACAACGGCTTCGGAAAGTCACAGGCAGTCAGCTTTCGATCATATTTGACCGCTTCGCAGCAGGTTGCGGACGCTGCATAGCAACAGCTTTGGTCTTTTTGCTGGCGATATATAAATGACCGAACACTTACATCAGTTCTCCGCAGGTTGACAGGACCCAACAGGGGATTGAGAATCAAGAAATGTATCGCTAAAGCAACGCTTATAGATGTGACTGGGAGGCAGGGATGGATCATTCCAAGCGGCGAAAAAACATGCTCGACACAGTAACTACGCTTAAAGAGCTTCTTGAGCCAGGCTTGCTAGGGAACTACACTTGGTTTGAGGCAGTTGAGGTCATTGCCTTCAGTTCCACGCAGGCCACCGATGAGGTGCTCGTGCGAAACATCTTTTCCATCTATGTCGCTGAGCCCGGCGAGCAACCTTCAGACTCAAAACAGATCTTCTTGGACAGAAAATCCAAGAAGCTCAAAGGCTTGGATGGATGGAGCTTTAGAGTTACCAAACGCCCTGTAGGAATCGCAGAGCTTCTCGCGTGTATCGAGTGCTACGGCCGCACCGGAGTTTGGATTCCCCCAGATCAGAAAGCCCTCCAGGTAGGCAGACTCGTGGCTGCGCCGCCAATGTTCTGCCCCCCCGATTCGCGCGACGAGGTCCCCCTTAACGCAGTCCTGAAAAACAACTTCTGGTCCGGTTCGTATGTAATCGAACTCAAAGATGAGGGCAAATCGACGTTGACAGACCTCGTTCGGGAAGATGCCCTTTTCGAGGAACTGTCCGAATGGCTCACCACGATGCTGCCATTGAACATTGCGCGCGTGCCTGACCGCATCGGCGATATATTGTTCCAGATTCCATCAAATGCCCTGATTGCTGAGTTCCGGCGGCGCCCCGGCATGCCAGTGGACCTCCGCATGGCCTGGAACCCCGAAATCGCTGCTAGGCCGGTGGTTGGAGAATACCGTGTCGAACAGGATGGGTTAATCACTTCCATTGCACGTTTTGAGTTTCCCGTGGGGGCCGCGAGCCTGGATATTCCTTCCACGTCTGGTGACCTTCGCTTCTCTGTTTGGGACACGCAAAAGCAGCTCCTGCTGGCCGCGACGGCCCCGCTCTATGCTCCTGGCGGAAAATGGCGGGTCGAATCGTCTACCAGTACTGGACTTGAGCAGCCGCGCCGATTCGAGGTAAAGGGGCCAGCCAACACTATCGAGTCGCATGAAATCGGCCTAACGGAACCTGCTGGCGGTTGGTGTAGCCATTGGCAGCCACGGCGTCAGGAGGAAGTCGACTGGCGAGCAAGGCGAGAGCTCAAGGCCAGGATGAAGCAGCTCGTGGCGTCCCGAAGGTTCGTGCAGTACGGCAACGGCAATGCAAGTCCGCAAGAGGAGCATCGGCGCGCCCTTGAGGACATCCGCCAGCTCATTCGAACTGCAAATCAAGGCGCTATATACCTGTGGGACCCGTACCTTTCAGCGAACGATGTTCTCAATACACTTGCGTTCTGCTCGGACGCAGGAACGGAGCTCTGGGCATTAACTTCGGCAAAGCCGTCGAAGAAAGGGGCTTCTGACGACGAGAATGACGACGGCACGGAGGACATCGAGGTGACCGCCCGGGGAGCTTGGATCAAGGCTCAACAGGATACGCTGAATACGGCGTTCATCGGTCCGTCTAACATGAAGCTCGAGTTCCGCATGAGCTGGGGTATTCAGGGGAGCTTCCACGACCGCTTCCTGATGTTTCCTGGACTGGGTCGCGACCGAACGCGAGTTTGGTCCCTGGGGGCGTCCATCAACCATATTGGCGCGCAGCATTGCATCGTTCAGGAAGTAGCTTACCCGGAGCCCGTGCTACAGGCCTTCAAAGCTTTCTGGGATCAAAGTGATCAGCCCGAACACCTAATCTGGAAATACTCATGAAGCAACTCGATGTCCTCGTTGGAATTGTCGAAAGGGCCTCAGGAGCGCAACCATACGAACCGACCTCCCTGAACCTATCCCTCGTTGAGCGGGGAGTAGAGGCGTTTGATACGGTTTCGAGGAAGCTACGCGAAGAGTTTCCGTTTCTATGTTCAGGCAGCGAGAACATGGAGGATTCCGAGCTTGAGCAGTTTGACGGCTTGTTTGCTTGGCTTGCGGAACAACTTCGTACATTTCCCAAAGACGCCACAAATCCAGAGCAATGCTTGACGAATATACTGGCACTCGCCGCGCTACTCGAGTGTGATGCCCAGTTGTGGGATGAATTGGTAAAGGCAGTCCAGAATGTGCCGAAGCCGCTGATCGTTACCCTCGAAAAAATAATAAAACAATGCCGGGCTGACGGTCAGAAAATTCTCGAGGGCGAGCGCTACAGTACCAGTCATATTGAGGCATTTCTTGCCAACGCTGCATCGAAGGATTGGAAGTCGGTGGAGTGGGCAGTGAATCATCTGTGGTGGAAAGTTTGGTCACCAGCTAAACAGCATGCGTCGGTTGCGCTGTATCGACTTGACCGCCAATGCCTAGAAGTCATCCTGGAAGGGGAGAACGACTTCTTTGAGATTGCTGCCTACGTCTTACACACTCCTGCGGCCCAATCCCTGCACCTTGCCACCGTAAGCACGAACTGGACGTTCAAATTCTGGGCGCTTCACCACTCAGCGAACTGCGCGTCAAGAGGCAGCGAGAGCTACCCAATGGAGTGGGAAATTCTTTTGTCTGAAGCAGCTAAAGTCCCGGACGAGTGGACACGATGGCTAGCCGTCCTGAATGAATACCCTGGACGCTATCCACAACTTCAAGAAGCTCTTGGGAACACCCTTGCCAGCGCTCCAGATGAGGCGCTCGACGCATATGTATCGTCCATATCGGGAGTTTCTGATTTCGGGCGGGCCGAAATTGCAACTGCGCTGACCATCTTTCGGGAGAAGGCTCCGGCATGCAAGCGGCAGCGGCTGTGGATCGCAGCGTTTGAAAGATGGGAGAGATGGGATTTTGGATGCACAGAGCATTCCAGAAGCCTTTTCAGTGTGGCAAAGAGCTCTTTTGATTTCCCGGTTATAGGATATTTGACCGAATGCTTGGACTCCCAAGCGCGTGCCGAATGGATTGCGAAACTACAGGTGCGCGCTGCCGCCATTGAAAGAAATTGGCATTCAGATGTCACGCCTGCGATGTCGGAAAGATTCAAACTAATTTCAATATATCAACTTATTGCCCACTCCGAAGCCGTAGCGGCCGGCGAGCCAGAATGGCTTTGGGAGCTCCCGCTCTATAAGCCGATATGGGAGGACGGCACGCTCTATCGAAGCCTTAGGTACGATAAAACTTTTGGACCATCCACGTTCTCCAGTAACTGAGAGTCTCGGGTGCAACAGGCCTTAAGCATACATCAATCAATGCGCATCATTTGTCGTCAAATCCGAGCGGCAGTAGTCGGCCTCAAGCGGACCTACATCGCCGCTAAGCGAACTTCCGCTCATGGCCGAAATTTGCCCATCAACCCAATCCAGAACACCTACCGGAAAATCGGGTTTACGATAGTCTTAAAGACAATTCACAAAAATCCGAAATAACATCAGGCTTCAAAGCCTATCTCGAAGGAAGAGAAGCCGGACTCGTCGCCGTATATCAACGACAGGCCGGACGGATCGGGTATTTTGCTTTGTTTGGCCGAGTAGGCGTCCAGGATTGGGGTGATGTGGCGTACCGATCTGGGCGTGGTGTAAACCAGGAAGGCCGTTTCGTCGTCGGACCAGCCGCCGAACATCGCCATGCCCTCGGGGCCGTTTCGCGCCACGTAGGCGGCTCGGAAAGCGCCTAACAGCACGTAGATTTCACCGGATTCGTATTCCTGGCGGGAGAGGGTGATGCGGTGCCAACTCATGGTTTTTGCCATTTCATGCCTTCCGTCACTAAATCAACTTAATTGACCTAACTCGTGTTGCTGCTTGATTTTGCTCAGCTGCAAGAATCTTAACATCGGAAGGCAATGCAGACCATACAGGTGCCCACCGGGATGGATAATCCCGGTGCCAAAAAAATTACGAAATGTAATTAAACAACGACAGATTTTGTACCTTGGTAAAGGCTTGCTGCGCGGCTTGCAGCGATATTTGTTGCAGATTGAATTTGCTCAAAGCTTCGGCGTAATCCAGGTCGCCGATGTCCGAGGCGGTGGATTTGTTGTCCAGAATGTAGTCGGCGTTTAAATTTTCCTGATCGTCCAAGGCGTTTAAACGGGCGCCGGCCGAGGCGCGTATCGTATCGAAGCGCACCAGAGCGGTATCGATGTCGTTCAGCGAGTTCTTGTTGGGGGTGTTGGTTTTTAAATCGGCGGATATTTGCGCGACTGCTTGAAACACGTTGCTGATGCTGCCTGCTGTCAGCGGCGCGACTTGAATACTGCCGAATACAGACTCGCCGGGGTCGCCGTCGGTCACTTGCCGGCTGGGGCCTATCGCGATACTACGTTGGTTGGCGTCACCCTGATAGGCGTAAGCCGGGGTGTCGGTAAATGCGGCCTGGTCGGTTTTGTATCCGGAATAAATATACTCGCCGTTGGCATTTTTGGTGTTGGCGATGCTTAGTAATTGTTTGTTTAGCTCATCGATTTCCATCGCGATTTGTTTGCGGTTGGTGGCGGTGTTACTGTCGTTCAAGCCTTGTACGGTCAATTCCCTGATTCTATGCAACACGCTGCCGGCATTATCCAGGCCGGATTCTTCCAGGTCGAGCCTTTGCCGCGCCGCGCCGATGTTGACTTGGTATTGCTGATTTTCCTTAATGTTTTGATTCAGGTCGATCATACTGGTGGCGGCGACCGCATTTTCCGCGGGGCTCAGGTATTTCTTGCCGGACGATAGTTTTAGCTGAGTCTCGCTGAGTTTGGATTGCTGATCCAACATCGCGTTAAGGCCGAGCTGATGATTCCATGAAGTTGAAATGCGCATAATAATCTCCTAGCGAAATGCCCCGATCAGCGTGTCGAATAGTGAGTTAGCCACCGACACGGCTTTGGCTGCTGCCTGATACGAATTTTGAAAATTGATGAGATTGGCCGCTTCTTCATCCAAGTTGACGCCGGATACGTTTTCCTTGGCGCTGGTGGCTTGTTTTAGCAGGGTTTCCTGCGCGGTGCGACCCACCGAGGCGGCATGCGTTTGCGAACCCACATCCGAGATCATTTGCCCATACACTTGGGTAAAGCTGGCTTTGCCGCCGAACATTTTTGCTTGGGTTTCCAGGTTAGCCAATTTCAGCGCATTGCTGTTGTCGCCGGGCAGGCCGGTGGCGCTGGCGGCAGCAATTTGTCTGGGATTGGTGATGGCCGCGTTCACTTTGATTTTGGCGGCGGCATTAAAGTTGGGGCTGATCTGGAAGGAATCGCCGCTGGTCAACGAGCCGCCGCTAAAACTGATACTAAAACCGTTAGTGGCGGCGGTGGTCGCCAGAGTAGCGGCGCTTAAGCCTGTGGTAGTGGTATTGTCGCTTAAATTGGTCAGGCTGAAAGTGGCCGCCGGTACCGTTGCGGTCACATCAAGCCGGTAAGCGGCGCCCAAGCCGGATGCTGATGTTGGGGCAACAAATGCGCTGGAAACCACCAAGGTGCTGTCGCTGACGGTGGCTTTCACTTGCGGAGTCGGCGAATTCAAATCAAAAAACGCCACATTGGTATTGCCGTTGATGTCGTAGCCGGCTTTATGAATATTGTTAAATTCCGTAGCCAAACCGGTTGCCAGCAAACCCAGCTGTTGTTGCGCGGGGTCAAGAACTTGATCTCTAAAGCGCAAATTGCCGGAGATTTCGCCGCCGGATAACTGTTTTGAAATATCCTGGCCATTCAGCATGATCAGCTTTTGATTGACGTCGTTACTGTCGCCTACTACCGATAGCGTGGACGCCGCACTGCCCAACACCAGTGGTTGGCCCTTGCCGATAAACACGTTGTAAGAGCCGTCGGCTTGGGCGACATAGGAAACATCGGCTTTTTCGGCAATTTTAGTCAGCAATAGATCGCGCTGATCCATCAACTCGTTGGGCATTTGCTTGCCGGACGAGCGGCCGATGTCCGACACGATTTTCACATTCAATTCGGCCAGGGTTTTGGCAAAGCCGTTTAGCTCTTGTACCGAGCTGGTGATGTTATCGTTGACACGCTTACGCAAATCGCCGAAGCGGGCGCTCATGGTGTTAAATTGCTGGGTCTGCGATTCAGCTTCGGTCAGCATTACCTGGCGGGCGGCCACCGAGCTGGGATCGTTGGCAACGCTGTCGACCGCATCGAAAAAGCTTTTCATGGCCGGTGCCAGACCGGTGGTTTCGTCGGCGGTGATATTGTCGATTTGCGAGGACAAGGTGTAAAAACTGTCTATATCGTGAAACGTCGCGGTGCTGGAGCGGACCTGATTGCTGATGAACTGGTCGTAGCTGCGAGTGATGTTGGCAACCTCGACGCCGTTACCCATATAGCCGTTGCCGGTAAATTGCTCGGGACGTGTAGCCAGTTCGACGCGCTGCCGGCTGTAGCCTTCGGTGTTGGCGTTGCTGATGTTGTTGCTGGTGGTTTCCAGCGAGCGTTGGAACGCCGTCAGCCCCGACAATGCGTTTCCGAGAATGCCAATGGCCATGGTCGCCTCCTAACCCGCGCTTTTTAGAGCTGCTACCTGGGCCGCGGTTTGGCTGTGGTAGATGGTCATGACTTTTTCGGCATACCGCGGATCGGTGGCATAACCGGCTTGTTGCAGCTCGTGTAAATAGTGTCCGGCGTTGCCGGCTTTTTTCAAAGCTTCGCTGTAACGCGGATTGGTTTTGATAAAGTTCACGTAATCGTCGAAGCTCTCTTTATAGGAATCGTAAGCCCGGAAGCCGGCCATTTCTTTTTTGGCGACACCGCCGGCATATTCCAGCGTCATGGTTTTGGCTTGTTTGCCTTGCCAGGACCTATCGGCCTTGATATTGAACAAGTTAAAGCTGTTGTCGCCCTGGGGATTTTTCACCATGCCTTGGCCCCAGCCGGTTTCCAATGCCGCTTGAGCCAGCAAGACATTGGGATCCACTCCCAGGCTGCGCGCGGCTTGTTCGGCATGCGGACGCAATTGGTTAACGAACTCGTCCCTGGAGGTTAGCGGCCGATCATTTTCGCTGCTGACTTTGTCGTCCAGGGTTTGCCATTGGTCGGCCAGGGCCTTCTGGCTACGTTCCAATCGGGCCAAACTGCGTTCCAGGCTGCTTAAGCCGGAGGCATCCAGCGGCATCTGCTCTTCCGCCTCTTCGCTGCCGGCCCGCAGCGATTGGTGTTTGTCGGGGTTGTTGCTAGCGCCGGTGCCGGCCGCGCGATTCAAGAAATCGCCAGTGGACAGTTGTTTGTCTTGTTCTTCGTCTTTGTTTTGTTTGGGCGACAGTTGTTGAGCAATCAAATCCGCAAAACCGATGCCGGGTTTGCCGGCCAGGTGCACGGACATTTGTTGGTCGTACATGTCTTGATAAAACTGGGTTTGTTGGCTATCCAAAATGCCTTCGGACAATTTGGCCTGACGCATGTTTTTCATCATCATGCCTAAAAACACCGACTCGAATTGTTTGGCGACTTCCTTGATCGCCTCGGGCGATTGCTCGCGGGCGCCTTGTTTAAGTTTCGCCAGGCCGTTGAAGTCGGTATAAACCGAAGCGCTGTCTACGTTTAACATGGGAATCTCCAAAAAATCATGCAATTGGCGGCTGTGTTACGTTCTTCAAATCACTATCAACTCGGCTCTGAGCGCGCCGGCGGATTTCAAGGCTTCCAAAATCGCCACCAAGTCGCTGGGGCCTGCACCGACGCCATTTACCGCTTGGACGATCTCGTCCAGCGATACGCCGGGGTTGAAGACAAACATGTGGTTCTTGTCTTCTTTGACCGAGACGTTGGATTGCGGTGTGACTACGGTACTGCCGCCGGATAAGGGGTTGGGCTGGCTGACTTGTTGGTTTTCGCTGATCGTCACCGTCAGGCTGCCATGAGACACCGCGGCCGGTTGTACTCTGACCTTGCTGTTGATAATCACGGTGCCGGTGCGCGAATTGACAATCACTTTGGCTGGGGCATCGTCGGGGGCCAGTTCCAGGTTTTCGATAACCGAGGCAAAACCGACCCGTTGATTGGGATTAACCGGCGCTCTGACGCTGACCGAAGTAGCATCGACGGCTTGCGCGGTGTCGGCGCCTAAAGCCTTGTTGATCGAGTCCGCCATGCGCTGCGCGGTGGTGAAATCCGACGAGTTCAAATTAAACACCAAGTCAGCGCTTTGATCGAATGAACTAGGTACGGCCCGTTCCACCGTGGCGCCGTTAGGCACCCGGCCCACCAAGGGGTTGTTGACGGTCACTTTCGAGCCGTCCTGACCGCCGGCGGCCAAACCGCCCACCACTAAATTCCCTTGCGCCACCGCATACACATTGCCGTCGGCACCGCGTAAAGGGCTCATCAACAGCGAGCCGCCGCGCAAACTTTTGGCATCGCCTATCGAGGAGACCGTGACGTCAATTTTTTGACCGGGTTTGGCGAAAGCGGGCAGGTCGGCGTGAATGCTGACCAATGCGACGTTTTTGGCTTTGGGATCGGTATCGGGCGGCAAAGTCAGACCCAGCTTGCCCATCATGCTGCGCAGGCTTTGGCCGGTAAATTTGGTTTTGTCGCCGGTTTTATCCAGACCCGTTACCAGACCGTAGCCCACCAATTGGTTGGTGCGCACGCCGGCGATGGCGGCGATGTCTTTGATGCGTTCCGCTTGCGCGGTATTTGCCAAGAGCAGCAAGGCGATTGAAAAGAGTATTTTGTTCATCAGATTTCTCCGTCAGCCTCGGCTAGAAAGGAAACAAGGGGCTGGAAAGAATTCGCGAGATCCAGCCGGGCTTGCTGCTGTCGGCCAAGGCGCCGTCGCCGGTGTACATAATTGTGGCGTCGGCTACTTTGCTGGAGGCCAGGGTGTTGGCGACGTTGATGTCGATAGGCCTTACGATGCCGGACAGGCGGATATATTCGCTGCCGTCGTTCAGCGTCACACGTTTTTCGCCGCGCACGCGCAGATTGCCGTTGGGCAACACATCGACCACGGTCACGCTCATGCTGCCGGTCAGCCGGTTACTTTGCCGGGAGTCGCCTTTGCCTTCGCTGCTGCGGTCGGTACTGTATTCGAGCGATGAGGCTAGGTCATGTCCAAGCAAAGCCTCGCTGGCGACGCCGAATAGAGTTGGGGCGGAGCCTTTGATATTGATGTCAGAGTTTTTACTGGCCTTGGAATTGGCTTGCTTGGTGGCGTTGGTGTTTTCGTCGAAGGTTACCGTCAAAATATCGCCGACCCGGCGCGCGGCATGATCTTCGAATAAACGCATGTCGTAGCCGGCCTGGTAAATCGCGCCGTTGCTTTGTTGGGGCGGACGCAGATCGGCGGGTTGTACCGGGGCGAAGTCGGGGTCGCGTTTTGGCAAGGTATCGCAGCCTGCCAGCAAGGCGATTGCCGCTACCAGCAAAATTTTGCCGCCTGCTTGCCGGGTGATGAATGTATTCATGAGCTTTGTCCTGAATTAAAGTTGTTGCGTGACAAAGGACAACATCTGGTCGGTGGTGGAAATGGCTTTGGAGTTCATCTCATAAGCACGCTGGGTTTCTATCATGTTGACCAGCTCTTCCACGACGTTGACGTTTGAGGTTTCCAAGGAACCTTGAATCATGGTGCCGAGTTCGTTCTCGCCGGGCGCACCGATAATCGGCGCACCGCTGGCTACAGTTTCCCGGAACAGGTTGTCGCCAATCGGCTCCAAGCCGGCGGTGTTGATGAAGTCGGCGATTTGAATTTGGCCTACTTGATTCGCCGCCGCCGCGCCGGGTTGGGTTACCGATACCGTGCCGTCCTGGCCGATGGTGACGCTCAGCGCGTCTTGCGGAATGGTGATGGCCGGTTCCAGCGGCATGCCGTTGGAGGTGACCACTTGGCCGGTGGAGTCCATTTTGAACGAGCCGTCACGGGTGTAGTTGATGTCGCCGTTGGGCATTAAAATCTGCATAAACCCGCGTCCGCTGACCGCTATATCCAGCGAGTTGCCGGTTTGTAGAATATTGCCTTGGGTGTGCAGTTTTTCGGTCGCCACCGTGCGCACCCCGGTGCCTAGCTGTAAGCCGGTGGGTAATTGGGTGTTTTGGGTAGACTGTGCGCCGGCTTGACGGACGTTTTGATACATCAAGTCGGCGAAAATCGGTCTGGCTTTCTTGAAGCCGGTGGTGTTGACGTTGGCCAGGTTATTGGAAATAACCGCCATGCGGGTTTGTTGGGCATCCAAACCGGATTTTGCGACCCATAATGCTCGTTCTGTCATGACAATCTCCTAATCTGACAATTTTTTGTCTTATCAGGAGTAAAGCAGAAACTATGCCACTTGCATCAGCTTGGCGCTGGCGCCTGATGTGTCATCAATGTTTTTCATGACTTTGGATTGCAATTCGAAGTTTCGAGACAGCTCTATCATTTCCACCATCGCCGCCAAAGCATTGACGTTACTGGATTCCAGCGAGCCTTGAATCAGTGTGACAGTGGCGTCGGCCGGTATGGCGCCGGCTTGCTTGGCGTGCATCAAGCCGTCTTCGCGTTTTTCCAGATTGGCCGGATCGGGGTTGACCAGCTTGATCCGTTCAACAATCACGCTATTGGTGGCATTGACGCCTTGCGGGACGATGGAGATGGTGCCGTCGGTACCGATTTCCAGTTTTTGGGCGGGCGGAATCGTGATCGCTTCGCCGCCTTCGCCAAGCACCGAGAGTCCTGCGCCGTTTTGCAGTAAGCCTTCCGGGGTGAGGCGCAAATCGCCGGCTCGGGTATAGGCCTCCTGGCCCTCTGCATTACGCACCGCGATCCAGCCTTGGCCGTTGATGGCGACATCCAGGTCGCGGCCGGTGGTATGGATGCTGCCGCTGGCCATGTTGGTGCCGGGGCGTTCGGTCATCGAATAGACCCTTGATGGATAACCGGGACCGAAAGCCGGCATCGCGCGAAATTGCTCGAAATCGGCCTTGAAACCGGTGGTTTGGGCGTTGGCCAGATTATTGGCGTTGGCGCCTTGCGCCAGCAAGGTCTGCTTGGCGCCGTTCATCGCAATGTATAGGCTACGGTCCATGGTTATTCCCCATTAATTACCGAATCTGCAGTATGGTTTGCATAATGCTGTTTTCGGTGGTGATGGTTTGCGCATTGGCCTGGTAATGCTGTTGGGCGACGATCAGGTTGACCAGTTGCGCGGATAGCTCGACATTCGAGCTTTCAAGCGCGCCGGCCTGAATCAGGCCGAAGTTATTCGCGCCGGCCTCACCGGGAATCGGTTCCCCGGAGTTGGCGCTTTGTCCCCAAGCGGTGTCGCCGATTTTGGCCAAGCCGTTGGTATTGGCGAAGCGGGTCAATGCCACTTTACCCATGGTTTGCGAGCCGCCGTTACTGAAGCGGGCAAATATCACCCCTTCGTCGTCAATATCAATGCCCGTCAAGCGTCCGGCCGGTAAGCCGTTTTGCGTCATCGTATTCACGCTGAATTTTTCCTGAACCTGGGTGGAACCGAAGAAGTCCATGGTGCCTACCTTCACAGGGGCCGCGCCGGTCGCCGGCAGTATGGTGTAATCACTCAAGGCGAAGCGTCCGGACACCGGGGATTGTAATTTGCCGGAGGAATCAAAAGTCATCACGGCCGGCGTCGGCAAAGTGGTGGTCGTGGCCGGGGCGGCGACTGCCGTGCCATAGGTGCCGGCATTGATGGAGGTTCGGGCGTTTGGGGTGGCTGGCTCGGCCATAAAATGATACACACTCCAATTCGTAGTGGAGGCTGTCGAGGCGCCTTTTACATAATAGGTGGAGAGAATATGCGGCGAACCCAGCGAATCGTAAACAGTCACCGAGGTTTGCGAGTTGTAGGAGTTATTGTTGGTTGGGTCGAACGGAGTTACGCTGGGAACGGTTTCGTTGGCGTTGAGATTTACCGCCAGAGAGACAGTGTCTGTGGCGCTGGGTAAGCCGGTGAGGGTATTGATCTGCACCGGTTGCGTCACCCCGGTACTGAAGCCGTCGGAGACTGCAGTGCCGTTGGGTTTATATACCATCAGTGATTTGCCTTGGTTGTTAACCAGATAGCCGTCCTTGTCCAGTTTGAATTCGCCGGACCGGGTATAAGTGATGTCATTGGTTTCTGTTGGGCTTTTGGCCATGGTAAAGAAGCCTTCGCCGCTGATCGCCAAATCCAGATTGTTGTCGGTGAACGACAAGCTGCCTTGGTTGAATTGTTGGGCGACGTTGGCAACTCTGACGCCGGCGCCGGCCGTGGTGTTGCTGACTCCGCCCAGACTGGAGGCGTAAACGTCGGCAAATTCCGAGCGCGACTTTTTAAAGCCTACGGTGTTGGCGTTGGCAATGTTATTGCCGGTCACCGCCAGATTGTTGGATGCGGCGTTTAAGCCGCTTAATGCTGTTGTAAAAGCCATGATGCCTTCTCCTTCACAAGATTTGTTTAATTTGACTGAATTTTACGGTGCCGACGCCGTCCAGATTGACTTGCAGGCCGCTGCTGCCGCTGCCCATCGTCACGCTTTTCACCAGCGATTTAATATTGGTGGCTAATACCGTATTGACGCCGTCAATTTTGGCTTCCGCTTGAATTTTGTAGACGCCAGGGTCGGCAAATTGTTTATTGCTGTCTTTGCCGTCCCATTCGAAGGTGGTAGTGCCCGCCGACTGTGCGCCCATATCGATTTCTCTGATGGTGGCGCCGGTTTGCGGGTCTATGATTTTCACGCTGACATTCGGCGAGCTGCTGGGCATTTCGAAATCGCCCGAGACGCTGCCGCCGGCACCCAGCAATGCTTCCTTGGAGGGTGCCGAAACATGGCGGCCAACCAAGCCGGCTGCTTGCAGGGCTTGGTCTGAGCTGAGCGAGCTGGCAAACTCTTTGAACGAAGCCTGTAGATCTTGAATACCCGATACGGTGCTGAATTGCGCCATCTGGCCAAGAAATTCGCCGTTATCCATGGGCTTCATGGGGTCTTGATGCGTCATTTGCGTGGTCAGCAGTTTTAGAAACTGGTCTTGCCCCAAGCTTTGTTTTTTTACGCCGCTTGATGTGTCGGAGCTGGTAGTGGCCAAGCCGAGACTTTTAAAGGTGTCTATTGCGCTGGTCATAAATGCCTCACTGTCCCATTTTCAGGGTTTGCAAAATCAGGTTTTTAGCAGTATTCAACACCTCTACATTGTTTTCGTAGGAGCGGGAAGCGGACATCATATTGGCCATTTCTTCCACGGTATTGACGTTGGATTTATAGATGTAGCCGGTCGCGTCCGCCAACGGATGATTGGGGGCATATTCCATCACCGGCGGCGCTTGGTTTTCGACGACGCCCAGCACGTTGACGCCGCTGGCGGTGCTGTTCTTGTCCATTGCATTTTTCAGTTCGGCGGCAAACACCGGTTGACGGGATTTGTAGACCTGATCAATGCTGCTGCTGACGCTGTTGGCGTTGGAAATATTGCTGGCGACCAGATTGAGTCTCAGGTTTTGCGCGTTCATACCGCTGCCGGCGACGTCGAAGATGCGAAATGCAGACATGGTTATTCTCCTTTAATGGCCGACATCAGGCCGGAAAACTTGTTGTTGATAAACCGTAAGCTGGCTTCGTACTGCACGGCGTTTTCTGCGTATTTGGCTTGTTCGATGTGCGATTCGACGGTATTGCCGTCCAGCGAGGCTTGTTGCGGATTGCGGTACAGCAGGTCTGCGCCGAGTACATTATTCTGGCTAGACAGATGGCCTTGCTGGCTGCGTTTCAGCTCTGATCCTGCCCCGGCCAGGGTTTGTTGAAACACCGACTTGAAGTCCAGATCGCGGGCTTTGTAATCGGGCGTGTCGGCGTTGGCCAGGTTTGACGCCAGAATCTCGCTGCGCTTTTCGCGCAACGCTAATGCTTGCGGATGAATGCCTAAGGCACTGTCGAAATTAATAGCCATAATTGCCACCTTTGGGTTTTTTAAACCTTAAAGCAGTATATGTGCCATAAAATAAATGTGCTGTTATTTCATTTGTGTAGCGGATTTGAGGGATGGCGAGAGTGTCAAAAAACAGTGTTTCGGGCGGGGCGGCAAAATGCTGCCGTTGTGTTAAGTCGTCAATAAACTGACGAGCGACTTAACCGACTTTTTTGAAGTAGCTGGTTAAGCCGGAGCGAACCAATTCAAAGCTGTTTAAGCCTGTCGGCATCGCTTCGGTACTGCTTAGAAACAGATAGCCGCCGGGTTCCAGGCTGTCAGCCATACGGGAGAGGATGTCGCGTTTAACTTGATCGGAGAAATAGATCAGGACGTTGCGACAGAAGATCAGGTCAAAACGGCCCAAGGCAGTGAACGATTTGAGCAGGTTGAATTGTTGAAAACGCACGAGCTGGCTGACTTCCGGGCTAAGTAAGTAGCCGTCGTAATTTTTGTGGAAATACCGGGCTTTTGCCGCGCTATCCAGGCCGCGAGATAGTGCGGCTTCTGAATAAACCGCTCGCTTGGCTTCTTCGAGGATAGCTTCCGAGATGTCCGTGCCGATAATTTGCACGGAGCGGGATTTGCTGGAGGCTCTGATGGCTTCCAGGGCGCAGATGCCTATCGAGTAGGGTTCCTGGCCGGATGAGCACGCGGCGGACCAAACTCTGATGTTGCCGTTTTTGCGATTTAGCAAGTTGGGTAGGACTTGGTCTTTGAGTTCGACGAATTGCCGTTCGTCGCGAAACCAGAAAGTTTCGTTGGTGGTCATCGCGTCGATGACGGCGCTTTTGATTTTTTGCGAGGAAAATGACGCGGATTGCAGGCTATTGGCTAGTTCAGCGAAACTTGTGAATTCAAATTTGCCCATCAAGGGCAATAATCGGCTTTTTACCAGGTATTGTTTGCTGTCGCCCAACTCGATGCCGCAGCTCTGGCTGAGGAATTGTTGTATGGTTTGGTACTCCGCGGCGGAAATGTCGATAATTTTACCCGCCGGACTACCCGGTTCAGCCTGGTTCAACATGTCTAAGCTTTGCGGCTGGACGGCGTCTCGAGTATCGGTCAGGAATGGGCTGCATGATAAAGTTTGAGCTGATGCTGAATGGAATTCATCAACGAGTCTGGGTCAAATTTGGCCAGAAATTCGTTAGCGCCGACTTTTTGGACCATTGATGTGTTAAACACGCCGCTTAATGAAGTATGCAAAATCAAATAGATTTTTTTCATGTTGGGGTCGGCCTTGATTTTGGTAGCTAGGGTATAGCCGTCCATGCGCGGCATTTCTACATCGGAAATGATCATCGAGTATTTGTCCTGAATATCGATGCCGTCGGCCACCAGCGCGTTTAAATGATCCCAGGCTTCTTGGCCGTCTTTTAGCAGCGTACATTCGATGCCGATTTGCTGGCAGACCCGTTTAACTTGGTTCCTGGCCACCGATGAATCGTCCACTACCAAGATATGATCGTTTTTGCTGGTTACTTCCATGTCAATGATTTCTGCAGAAGCTTCTTCGCGGCCGCCGATGACTTCTTTCATCACTTTTTCGACGTCAATCACCTCTATCAGCTCACCGTCGATTTCAGTCACTGCGGTTAGATAGCTTTCTTTGCCGGTGCCGGTAGGTGGGGCTTTTACTTGTTCCCAACCGATATTAATGATCCGGTCTACCGAGCCGACCAGAAAGCCTTGAATGGAACGGTTGTATTCGGTGACGATGACGTAGCAGCCGGCGTCGCGGACCAAGGGTCTCATGCCGATAGCCATCGACAAATCGAGTACGGGAATGGTTTTACCGCGCAGGTGAGCAACGCCGCAAATCACCGAATGCGAATTGGGAATTTGCGTTAAGGGCGGGCATTGAATCACTTCCTGAACTTTGAAAACATTAATCCCAAAGCGTTGTTTACTAACAAGTTTAAACAACAAGAGTTCGAATCTGTTGTGCCCCGCCAGTTTGGTGCGCTGATCGACTCCGTCTAAGACTCCGGCCATAAAACCCCCTGAAATATACTGCTTGCAATTATAGACACTTTGCTTTTTTTTACTTTATAAAATTACTGGTATGTTTCGTGCTGTATTCTTGCAAAAGTCAAAAAAATGGCGACTGCAATGAAGATCAAAAATTTGAGAGTGATTTGGCTGTTGGTCTGCGAAACAGCGTTAGCGGGGCCGATGCAGTCGGTGCCGTTAATCCAGGATGCGGTTAACCAATACATCAGCACCAATCTTGCTCCAGGCGGCAAGTACGAAATAGGCGGCGCGCAAATTGATCCGCGTTTGCAATTGCCGCAGTGCGAACAACCATTACAAGTATTTACACAATCCGGCGAAATAAAGCCGGGCAGGAATACGGTGGGGGTGCGATGCCAAGGCGAAAGAGGCTGGACGATTTACAGCATGGTATCGGTAAGGTCGTTTAAAGACGTACTGGTCCTGAATCGTTCATTACAGCGCAATGATGTGATTCGTGCCGAGTATTTGACTGCGGAAACTCGCGATATTGGCTTGTTGCAACAAGGTTATCTGACTGACTTGGATGATGTCGTTGATAAGCAGGCGGTACGTAATATTCCCGCCGGAAGTGTGTTGAGTAAGCTGCACGTTACCGAGTTGACGTTGGTCAAGCGGGGCGAGCGGGTGAATATTCAATCGGGCAAGGCCGGAGTGCTGATTAGCGCGGTCGGCACGGCGATGGCGGATGGTGCAAAAGGTCAGAAAATCAATGTAAAAAACTTGTCTTCGCAACGGGTAATCCAGGCCACCGTGGTGGATTCCGGTCAGGTATCGGTTTATTTTTGATAAAGCGTTAAAGGAATTTATGATGATGCCGCTAAATGCTACAGATAAAACTAATTTAGGAATACCGTCATGGCTATCGACCCTATCACCAGCAAATCTGTTAGCACACCGCTACCGGCAAAACCAGCGGTTAAGGACTCGGCCGAACTTAAAGAGAAGCCCGTCAGCGGCGCCTCCACGGACACAGTCAACATCACAGCGACCGCTCTGGACATTAAATCGGCAACTGCTGCAAGCGCTACCGCCCCCGTGGTGAACGAAGACCGTGTGGCGGCCATAAAAGCCGCTGTGCAGGACGGCAGCTATCAAGTCAACGCCGAGCGCGTTGCCGAGAAAATGTTGCAATTTGAAGGTCAACTAACCAATAGCACATGACGTCATGATAGAGAAAACTTATCAAATCACCGAAAAACTACTAAATAACGGTTTAAAAGCAACGCAAAGTTTGCACGAGCTGCTGAACGCCGAAGCCGCAAACCTGAAACAAAAAACCGATGCGGATGCCATATCGGCAATCGCTACCCACAAAAAAGATCTGGTTGCCCAGCTTGAGCAATTCACCAAGCAACTTGGGCAGGTACTCGCCACCGAGCAACTGGTGGTGAGTAACGATGGCATGAAAGCCTATCTGGTCAAAGCTAAATCCGCCGGTATCAATATTTCCGAGTCCTGGAATTATTGGAATCACATCGTTAGGCTCTCCCAAACCTGTCGTACAATTAACGAACAAAACGGTGCCAGCATTGCGTTATTGAGTCGACATACGCAAAGATCACTGCAAATCTTAAGAGGCAAGTCGCCGTTAGCTGCTACCTATGGGCCTGATGGCGTTACCCGCAACGAGCTGTTTTCGCATACATTAATTTCGGTGTAGACTGAGCGACGAATAACCAGACAGGTCGCTTATATGCTGCGAAAACTCAAGCATTTATTTTCAAAACCGTTGCCGACGGAGCCCGCTCACGATGACGATGACGAGCTATTGAGTTTTGAGAACCCCAACTTTATTACCGATTCCGACAAGATTGCCAAATTACTGGGGGAAATTGAAAATAGTTCGCCGCTATGTACCGTTCAGGTTGAGGGCGAGGACTTTAGTTCTTCAATATTGGCAGTCAAACTGGATAAGAAGGTCATTATCCTCGACGAACTGATGCCTAAATACGGTAACGATTTTCTGTTGCTTAATCGCTCGCTGAAACTCTCTACCTTTCATAAGGGTATTCATTTATCGTTTAATCTGGCGGGAATCGAAGTCGGTCATTCAAGGGGAATCAATTACTACAAAGCCCCGTTCCCTGATCGCGTGTTTTATCCCCAGCGGCGACGCACCCCTCGTCTGGAAATTAGCAGTATCGATATTCCGTTTTCCGGCGTTGTGCAGCGCACGGGTATTTCGGTTGGAGGTAGTCTGTTCGATTTATCCAGAGGCGGAGCGGGGATTACCGTTCCCGTTAATAGGGCGCGGGTTCAGCGCGGCGATACCGTCAAAAACTGCCAAATCACCTTTGAAGATTATGTTATGGATTTTGATCTGTCCGTACGCTTTGTAAAGCCGGTGTCGGCGGCATCAGCCAAAGTGCAAATCGGCGGATTATTCGAAAATCTGTCTGCAAAAAGCCAATCCAAGCTGTCCTATTTCATCACTTCACTTGAGCGCGTGGAGATTAGAAAACAGAAAGCCTAGTCTTCTGGCCTGTGGTAAAATCACCCTCTAAGGTCCCGGTAGCTCAGCAGGATAGAGCGGTCCCCTCCTAAGGGACAGGTCGGACGTTCGAATCGTCTCCGGGACGCCATAACAGCCGTTACGAACTGCTTTTGGCTGACCAAAGCTCTCGCAATCGTTGTATCAAACGCCGGTTTAAAGTCTGGACATGAGGCATAGTTTTTTGCAAATCCAAATCCCATGTGCGCTCAACGCTGATAGCGTTTTGAAATAGTTTTCCCGTGCGCGCTTATTTTTTGCGCATCCGCTATCTTCATTATGAGTTTTGTAGCGGCCATGATTCTTGCCAGTCTGGCACGCTGATGAACTTCAATAGTTGGTCTTACAAGGTGGTAGCCCAGCCAGCAAGGCATCGTTCGTTAAAGGCTTTAATCAAAACTTAATATTTTGTTAATAAAGGATTAAGTTGCCGGCTGTAGAATCTCGGCATACCCAATTTCTAATTGCGGTTTTTAGCCTTGAACAACCGATTTGTCCGACAGATGCACGACTATTCATAAAGATGGAAGGCGTTTCTGTCTTAGCAATGGATTGTGGCGCATTATATTGCGCGGTAGAGTTGGGGGCGATTGGTGGTGGGTAGCGGGGCTTGCATTCAGTGGTTTATGCCGTTGTATAGGGATAAGTCTAGGGAGAAAGCCGAAGGGGTATGCACCCTATGTAGCCAGGTTATTCAAGTGGTTGCCATGCCTTTGTAAAAAGCGCCGTTTCAGTAAAGTCGTTTGAATATATCAATTCATCTATTGAACTTGATCTCTGTTTCAGGGATTAACCATTTTGAGCTATTGCCTTGCGATCAACGAATGTTCGGCAGTAGCGGCTTACGAGAGTTGAAGACTCGTAGTAAGCAGACAGAACTCTGCTAAAGCTGATGTTGTTATGCAATATCGGCTTCGGAGTATAAGGTGGCTAAAGGATAGCCGTTTGTTAACGTAAGTGAAAATGGGGAACAATCCATGAAAATGCTTTTATCTTTAAAACTTTGGCTTGCTGTTTGCCTGTTTGCAGTTTCGACTGCAAGCTCAGCAGGCATCATTTGGGAAGCTACTGACGGCGATAGTAATTTTATCTCCTTCGGCTCTAGTGCATTCCCATTTACTTCAAGTGACACCTTCGGTATCTTTGCTGCTACCGCTGATCTGGCTGCTGATGCACCTGTGTACACTTTTAACGGTGTAGGTAGCTTTGCCTCTGCTAGCCCTTTTAAATTGGGCCTGTTGACAGCAAGCGGTTGGGTTAGTGAAGCCGGTAATTACGAGTTGAGCGCTCCTAATACCTTCTTGTTGTCCTTTGTAAAACCTGGCGTGATTACCAACAACTTAAGCTTTCTGTTTGGATTTGATCTGAAAGCAGCCGCTAATCAAAATCCTGTCACTAGCGTGCCTCTCCCCGCTTCTGTATGGTTTATGACAAGTGCGTTGATGGGCTTTCTGTATATAGGTCGTCGTAAACAGGTCGTTTAATCCCAAGCTATCATTGGGCTTTTAGGCCGGTTGGAGTCCAGTACTCCACCCGGTTTTTTTATGCCTATTGAACAGAGGCCGGTTTGTTCATAAGTGCTTACACAAAGTTGTGAGCAAATCCGGCAACGCACCAAAATCAGCGCGCTCATTTTCGAATGCGTTCGAGACACGGTTTTTATAGCGTTTATCTTGCTGCGGCAGGCCATAATAAGCGGTGTGCAGATTATCTTGGGTAAATACTATGGCGAAAATACTAGTGATCGGTTGTGGAGATATTGGCTATCCGGTGGCTTTGCGCTTGCACCAGCAGGGGCATCAGGTAACCGGGTTGAAGCGCAGCGCGCCGGCTACCTCGACCCCGTTTCCCATTTTTATTGCCGATATAAGATTGGCCTCGTCATTGGTTGCTTTACCAAGCAGCTTTGATGCGGTGATATTTATCGTAGCTCCCGTTAGTCGACAAGCTGAGGAATATCAAGCGCTGTATGATGTTGGTTTGCGCAATTTGTTAGCGCATTTTGCGGCAGCTGAAACATCACTCAGTTGGTTGATGGTGTCTTCTACCAGTGTTTACGAACAGAATCGTGGCGAATGGGTCGATGAAACCAGTGTCACTGAGCCGGCTAGCGCCACGAGCCGCTGGCTGGCTGCGGCGGAGAAACGCTTGTGGATTGCGAGTGACCGCAGTTGCGTCGTGCGTTTTTCCGGGATTTACGGACCGGGTCGTGATTGGTTATTACGCCGAGCGGAGCGAGGGGAGGGCATCCAACAGCAACCGCCCAGTTATACCAACCGCATTCACTCGGAGGATTGTGTGGCGGTGTTGTTATTTTTACTGGAAAAACAACTCGCAGGTGTAGCCTTGGAGCCTTGCTATCTGGCGACCGACGATGAACCGGCCCCGCTTTGGGAAGTGATGAGTTGGTTGGCCGAACAATTTGCTTGTCCTCAGCCTTCACCGTTGTCATTAGCTCCAGATGCCCCACAAAACAAACGCTGTCGCAACACCAGGCTCAAGGCCTTGGGTTACCGCTTTTTGTACCCTAGTTATCGGGATGGTTATGCAACCGTGCGACCGTTGCCGGGCGCGGATGACTGAGCTCAATGACTTTTGATGCCCTCTTCATGTTATTCAAGCTCAAGCAAGTTTATAGGTGTTGAGTTTGCCGTTTATTCGCCACACCGCGCTTCGTCGCGAACACTGTTGCGGCTTGTTGTAAGAACGCCGGCCGACTTTTTTCGCCGCTCCTTCGATAGTCCTCGTCTAACGCTGCCATCGCTTCGGCTGGCGGTACAAATAGTGTGTCAGTCATGACCGAGTAGGTTAATTCGAATAAGCGTTTCAAAGCAATTTGCCAGGTACTGTCCGTTAAGGCGTATAGCGCATCGCTAAATTGTAAAAAGCGGGTAAACGGTTGTTCGGCGACAATGAGCGGCAAACTTGCGGCAAACCGGCCGGAGTTGCCGATCAAATCCCAAAAGCGGGCGAATCGCGTAATACGTTGCAAGTCAGTAAAACTTATATCTCGCGTGCTGAGAATGGCGTAGGGTGGCTGCGGGTCATAACGTAGCTGGTACGCTTCATTGTGTCGGTTGATTGGTGCGCCGCGCAGACGTTTTAAAATCCCGACCTGAATTTCTTGGGGATTCAGCGCAAACAACTTATCGAAACTGGCACCGAAGCCGGCAAGAGTGTCGCCAGGCAGGCCGGCAATTAAATCGGCATGAATATGGGCGTTGGAATGTTGCCGGAGCCAGCTTAAATTGGCTTCGGTTTTCTGGTTATCCTGTTTGCGGCTGATCAGATGTTGGATGGCAGGATCAAAGGTTTGCACACCCACTTCAAATTGCAGTACACCGGGCGGAAATTGGCTGATGGCCTGCTTCAGACGTTCAGGCAAATTGTCCGGAATCACTTCAAAGTGCAAATATAGATCTTCGCTCAAGCGAGCCAAAAAAAACTCAAGGATAGCAACGCTGTTGTCTACTTTTAGATTGAAGGTGCGGTCGATGAACTTAAAGTGTCGTGCACCGCGCCGGTATAGAATTTCCATTTCGCGCAAAAAGCCGTTTAAGTTGAACGGTTTGGCGGTAGTGTCCAGCGACGACAGGCAAAATTCGCATTTGAACGGACAGCCGCGCGATGCTTCCACGTAGATAATCCGTTGACGGATGTCGGTTTCCGTATAGTGTGGATATGGCGACGCCAGGGTGTCCAATGCGGCCATCTCGCCAGCCACGATTTTTTCGGTTGGTTTAAATCCTGACAGCAACTGCCGGCATAATTGCGGAAAACTTAATTCGCCGTTACCGGTGACGACATAGTCCGCCGATTCGGCAATGCTTGGTAAATCGGGCGGATGACTGACTTCCGGCCCGCCAAGTACGATGATAATGTCCGGTGCGACTTGTTTCAGGATGGCTATCACGGCGCTGATTTCCGCCACATTCCAGATATAAACGCCAAGGCCGATAATCCGCGCTTGTTGTTGCAGTAGTTTTTCGACAATTTCGATTGGGCGCTGCTGGATGCCGAATTCTAATAAGACCGTGTCTGTTTGCAACGTGCCCATGTTGGCGTAGAGATAGCGTAAGCCAAAAGCAGTGTGAATGTATCGGGCGTTGAGGGTAGATATAACGATACGGGGCATGTCTGATGTGGCGGATGGCTTCTAAATTGCGGTAATGCGCCAGCATAGCATCAATTTGGTGTTGGAAGCTGCTCTCGGCTGGTCTGCAAATGCAGGCTACGCGCTAGTGCAAACTATTGTGGAAACTGGCATTGTGCTGAAAATGCCCGGCTGTAGCAGCTTGGTTGGGTGAGCGATGTTGCCGAGTTCTGATTAGGCCGGCGATAGTTTGGGAATAAAACGCTTGTGCTAAACGGCCTATGAAATAACTGAGCCGCTACCGATTTTTCCAAAAAGCGGGATCTAACAATTTAGACGAATCGGCTGCTGCAATCGATGCTTATTTAAGTTCGTCAAGTAAAGCCTGTGCGGCTTGTTGTTGTTGTTTTGAGCCTTTGGACAAGACATCCTCGGCTATCAATTTTGCCGCCTCGGTGTCGCCCATATCGATATAGGCTTTCGCCAAATCGATTTTGGTTTCGAATTCGTCCATATCGGTCAAATCGGAAACCCCCAACTCAAACTCGTCGGTGTCTGTAGTGCTGATGATTGGCGTGTCAAAGTCGAAGTTAAAATCGAACTCGCCGCTCGGTTGCACAGATGTTTCCAAAACCTGATCTGAAGATTGGGCTGATTTCGGGGTGATATTGTCAAAATCGGAAAAATCGAATGTTTCCAGTTTCAACTGCGATTCTAAATTCAGTTCAGGTTCGATGCTTAGGCTATCGTCAGTTTGCGCTTTGGAGGTGATGCTGTCGAAGTCGAAGTCGAAACTGTCTGCGTCCGCTAACGCTTCTTTGCTGCCGTCCGTAAGGTCTGAAGCAGTCTTTTTTATGTCATCGAAATCGCTAAAGTCGAATGATTCTATATCTGTTGATATCTCGGCTTTTGCGGCATCCTCGTTAGATTTATCCGCAGTTGCTTCCGGAGTTGCATTGTCGACATCGAAGTTAAAATCGAAACTCTCCAAAGCATCCATCGAGTTAGGAGATTTTGTTTCCATCTCCTCTTTGTTGTCAGTCGTTTCGGATTCAGTATCCGCAGCAATTTCGGCAAAACTGGCAAAATCCAAAGATTCAAGCGCCAAGACAGCCGAATCCGCTTCAGTTTTTTCCGAGTCAGAATCTAGCGCAAAGTCGAAGTCGAACGATTCTATGTCATCGTTGCTGGAAACTGCGTCACTTTCCGTGGTTTCGATAGTCTTCGCCGCAGATTTAGAAGCAGGTGGCTGATCGAAATCAATACTTTCGATATTTGCATCGGCTTGCTTGTTTTCAAGCGGTGACCTGGCGCTGCCGCCGAAACTTCCCAAATCAAAATCCAGTCCGTTGTCTTCGAGTGCCAAATCTTTATCGATATTCAGATCCGACAAATCGTCGTCGAGCTGCGCAAAGCCTTTATCCAAATCGATAATTTCCGTATCGGCCGCGGTGGAACTCGCTGCGCTAACAGTAGTATCGCCTTTGCTGATGGGCGCTGTGGTAGCGGCAAAACTGCCGCCAAACAAGGCTAAATCGGGGACGATTTCTTTAGCCATGTCGGTGACTTTTTTCCAGAATGGCTTATCGGCTTGTTTGCCGGCGTCGGCCAGTTCTTGCGCATAACCGGCAAAGCCGTCTTTGTTTTCACTGGCGTAATAGATTTCCAGTAATTTCAGTTTGCATTCGTCGCGGTTAGGCTGTTCGCTTATTGCATGGCGAATCAGTTCTTCCGCTTGTTGATAGCGGCCATACGCCAAGTACACGTCGGCTTCCGAGATCGGATCAACTTCATTTTGATCGGTGTCGAAGGCATCGAAATCGCTAGGAGTAAAGTCGCTGATAAACGAACTTTCACCTACAGTACCGACGTCGTATTCATCGGTACTGCTGATGTCCATAATCGGCACGGAAAGGCTGCTCTCAGAATCGGGCAGCCGAATTTGACTGGCCGATGCGAACATGCTTTCAGTGTTGGTGCGTTCGTCGATTTTACGTTTGCGCCATAACAACCAGCCCAGCAAGCCCAAAATACCAGTACCTAAGGTGCCGGCAACCCAGTAATAAGCATCCGAGCCAAATAAACCTTCGTCTTCTGCAACAACCGGTGGAGGTGGCGGTGGGGTAACTTTGGGTGCGGGTGGAACAATAGGCTTGGGCGCCGGTGGTGTCACCACTGCAGGTTCGGAAACCGGTGGCTGCGGAGTCGGAGTCGGCGTTACTGCCGGAGCTGGGGCCTCGGGGCTGGCAACGGGTGGCTGAGGTGCCGGTTGTGCGGGCTGAGGGCTAGGCTCGGCTGTTGCTGGTTTATTGTTTTGTAAAGTGGCTAGTTGCTGATCTTTTAAGGCCAGCAATTGCTGCATCATGCCTAGTTGTTGCTCGAGCTTTTCGATGCGAGCTTGTAACTCCAGGTCTTTCCCTTCGCTGGCTTGATCGGCAGCACTGTTTAAAGCAGGATTAGCTGTCGCAGCCGAATTTTGTTCGGTTTTTGTTGAACCCGTGCCGGCGGCCTTCGCTTCGGTAGGTGCTACCAATTCGAGCGCTTTCTTGGTGGTTTCTGCTTGTGCGGTTTCCGGCTTGACCTGCTTATTGGCGGCTTTTCGCTCATTTTGCGCTTGTCTTTGTGCCGGATTCATAATTGCGTCCGGCTCAGGAATCTTTAAGGTGGCGCCTTCTTTCAGCGAATTGATATTGCCGTTGTTAAATGCGTCCGGATTGGCTCTGTACAAAGCGGTCAACATTTTCTGGGTCGGAATGTTCTTTTCCTGGCCCACTTGGGCGGCGATACTCCATAAAGTATCCGATTTTTGGATAGGGCCGAATTCGCCGCTAGTGGGTGTTTCTGGCGTAATGTTGTCGGCAGGGGCGGCTCGCACTGCTCGCTTTGGTGCGGTTCTAGTTCTCTTGATCGGGCGCTCTAGTGGCTCAATGGGTTCGGCACTGTAACCGCTGGTTTCCACGACAGGCGTGACCGGTTGGTTATAAGCGGCCGGTGGGTCGATGAGCAATGTGAACTCGCGCATCATGCTGCCTTGCGGCCAAGTGACTTCCAAGAGGAAATCCAGAAACGGCTCTGTCAACGCTTCCCTTGAGGAGACTTTTACGATGATGGAGCCGTTTGCTTGCACAACCGGCTCCAACTTGATCTTGGACAGAAAATAATTCCAAACTACGCCGGCTTGGTCAAATTTTTCCGGCGGGGCCAATTTTACCGAGACATCGGCCGGATTTTCGCCCGGTGCGACGCTGAGTCTGATTTCGGCATTGAGTTTTTGGTTTAGGGCAGAATGTAATTCAATTTCGCCGATACCTAAGGGTTGGGCACTGACTGGTGCCAGTAACGATACAACCGCTAAGGCTTTAGTTAAATTGCTCACATTGCTTTCCTTCACTTGTAATACCTCGGTACTTACTGACCCACTATAAAACACAGAGCTAAGCGTAGACTAGATGTAGCTTTTTACCAGCACTTCGGCTATTTGCACACTGTTAAGCGCAGCACCTTTTCTGACGTTATCACTCACTACCCATAGATCTATGCCGGTCGGATGGGAAATATCCTCGCGGATTCTGCCGACAAATACATCGTCGTTGCCGGATGATTCCGTCACCGCCGTTGGATAACCGCCGTTCTCACGTTCGTCCAACAACGTTACCCCGGGGGCAGACGCCAACAGCTCGCGAACCTGCTCAGCGGAAATCTTGGTTTTAGTCTCAATATGCACGGCTTCCGAATGTCCAAAAAACACCGGCACCCGCACGGCTGTGGGGTTGACCAGAATATCGGCATCACCGAGGATTTTTCGAGTTTCCCAGACCATTTTCATCTCTTCCTTGGTGTAGCCGTTATCCATGAAGACATCGATTTGCGGCAACACGTTGAAAGCAATTTGCTTTGGATACACGCTAGGCTCGACCGGCTTGGCATTCAACAAATTCGCGGTTTGCGTGGCCAATTCTTCAATCGCTTCCTTGCCGGTGCCGGACACTGCTTGATAGGTGGCAACGTTGATGCGGCTGATACCTGCCGCATCGTAGATCGGTTTCAAGGCCACCAACATCTGGATGGTCGAGCAATTGGGGTTGGCGATAATGCCGCGATTTTTGTAATCGGCAACTTTTTCCGGATTGACTTCCGGCACCACCAACGGAATGTCGTCGTCGTAGCGAAATTGCGAGGTATTGTCGATGATCACACACCCGGCTGCGGCCGCTTTGGGCGCATACTCCGCAGACACTGACGCGCCGGGAGAAAATAAGCCGATCTGCACTTTCGAGAAATCGAAGGTCGCCAAATCTTCCACTACCAGCGATCCGTCTTTAAACGGGATACGTTTGCCGGCCGAGCGCTCACTGGCCAGGGCATATACTTTGCCGACCGGAAAGTTGCGTTCTTCCAAAATGGAAATCATGGTTTCGCCGACCGCGCCAGTGGCGCCAACGACTGCTACATCATAAGTTTTAGACATATTGCTTATCCTTTTAAGGCGTTAAGAACAGCATCGCCCATGCCGGAAGTGCTGACTTTGGTCATGCCTTCCGAATAAATGTCCGCGGTTCTGACTTTACTATCCAATGCGCTGTTCACCGCGCGTTCGATACGCTCGGCGGCTTCTGGCTGGTTAAAGGTGTAACGCAGCATCATCGCCACCGACAAAATCGTCGCCAAGGGATTGGCGATACCCTGGCCGGCGATGTCCGGCGCGGAACCGTGAATCGGTTCATACATGCCCTTGGCGTTGGCATCCAGGGAAGCCGACGGCAGCATGCCGATGGAGCCGGTCAGCATAGCGGCGATGTCGGACAGAATGTCGCCGAACATATTACTGGTGACGATCACATCAAATTGTTTCGGCGCCCGTACCAGTTGCATCGCAGCATTATCGACATACATATGACTCAGTTGTACGTCCGGATAGTCCTTACCCACTTCGGTCATCACGCTGCGCCATAGTTCGGTCACTTCCAGCACATTGGCTTTATCGACCGAGCACAGTTTTTTGTGACGTTTTTGCGCAATCTTGAATGCGGAATGGGCGATGCGGCGGATTTCCGATTCGCTGTAAATCTTGGTATTGATGCCGACTTTCTCGCCGTTTTCCGCCACATGCACACCGCGCGGCTGGCCGAAATAAATGCCGCCGGTCAATTCGCGGACGATCATGAGGTCCAGGCCCGACACCACTTCCGGTTTCAAGGTCGATGCGTCGACCAATTGCGGATACAAAATTGCCGGACGCAGGTTAGAGAACAGATTCAACTCGGAGCGAATGCCCAATAAGCCGCGTTCCGGACGTACCGCATGGGCCAGCGGCTCCCACTTAGGGCCGCCGACCGCACCCAGCAGCACCGCATCAGCGTTTTTGCACAGATTCAGCGTGGTTTGCGGCAGGGGAGTGCCGAAAGCGTCATAAGCCGCACCGCCAATCAAGGCGTTTTCGAATACCAACCCGAGATTCATGTCGGTATTTAGAAAGCTTAGTACTTTGAGCGCTTCGGCGACAATTTCCGGTCCGATGCCGTCGCCAGCCAGGACTGCTATTTTTTTGGGCATTTTTTTACCTTTCAGTGGCGCTTATGCGTCTTTGAACAACCACGGTGCGCGTTTGGCGCGCTCGGCTTCGTAACTCTTGATTTTGTCGGCATGTTGCAGGGTAAGTGCGATGTCGTCCAGGCCGTTCAGCAAGCGGTAGCGGCGGTTTTCATCGACAGTAAAGGCAATGTTTTGTCCGCTTGGTGTGGTAATGGTTTGGCTTTGCAGATCGACCGTCAATTGGTAACCGTCGACAACTTCCTTGAACAACAGGTCCACGGTTTCCGCCGGCAACACAATCGGCAGAATGCCGTTTTTAAAACAGTTGTTGAAGAAAATGTCGGCAAAGCTCGGCGCGATGATCACGCGGAAGCCATAGTCTTCCAGTGCCCACGGTGCGTGTTCGCGCGATGAACCGCAACCGAAGTTTTCCCGGGTCAGCAGAATCTGTGCCCCTTTGTATTGCGGTTGGTTCAAAACAAAATCCTTGTTCAACGGACGGTTGGTGCAATCCATTTCCGGTTCGCCATGATCCAAATAACGCCATTCGTCGAACAAATATGGACCGAAGCCGGCGCGGCGGATCGATTTCAAAAACTGTTTGGGGATGATCGCGTCGGTGTCGATATTGGCGCGGTCCATCGGCACCACCAGGGCGGTTAAAGTGGTAAAAGCCTGCATGATTTAAGCCTCCTCGGCGACGTTGACAAAGTGGCCGGCAATCGCAGCCGCGGCAGCCATGGCGGGACTAACCAAGTGGGTACGGCCGCCGTAACCCTGACGGCCTTCAAAATTACGATTCGAGGTCGAAGCGCAATGTTCGCCGGCATCCAGACGGTCGGCGTTCATCGCCAGGCACATCGAGCAACCCGGTTCGCGCCACTCAAAGTCGGCGGCGGTGAAGATTTTGTCCAGGCCTTCCGCTTCAGCTTGTTGTTTGATCAAACCCGAGCCGGGCACTACCAACACTTGTTTGACTGAGGCGGCTTTTTTGCGGCCTTTGATCGCCGCAGCCGCGGCGCGCAAATCTTCGATGCGCGAGTTGGTGCAGGAACCGATAAACACCTTATCCAGCTTGATGTCGGTGATTTTTTGGCCGGCTGTTAAACCCATGTATTGCAGGGCGCGTTCGATGCTTTGCTTCTTGACCGGATCGGCTTCCTGAACGGGATCGGGGATGGATGCATCGACCGGTAATACCATTTCCGGCGACGTGCCCCAGCTGACTTGCGGTTTGATCGCGGCGGCGTCGAATTCGATGACTTTGTCGAATTTGGCGTCGGCGTCGGAATGCAGTTTTTCCCAGTACCGGACCGCCATATTCCAGTCCTCGCCTTTGGGCGAATAGGGCCGGCCTTGGTAAAACTCGATGGTTTTTTCGTCGCAACCAATCAAACCGGCACGGGCACCGGCTTCGATAGCCATATTGCAGACCGTCATGCGGCCTTCCATGCTCAGCGCGCGAATCGCGTCGCCACCGAATTCGATGGTGTAACCGGTGCCGCCGGCGGTGCCGATCTGGCCGATGATCGCCAGCACGATGTCTTTTGCGGTAACGCCTGGTCCGGTTTTGCCGTTGACCTTGATCAGCATGCTTTTGGCTTTCTTTTGCACCAGCGTTTGCGTGGCCAGGGCGTGTTCCACTTCCGAGGTGCCGATACCGAAGGCCAGCGCGGCAGATGCACCGTGGGTTGACGTGTGCGAGTCGCCGCAGACCACGGTCATGCCGGGCAGCGTGGCGCCTTGTTCCGGACCGACCACGTGCACGATGCCTTGGCGGATGTCGGCCATATCGAATTCGGTGATGCCGAACTCGGCGCAGTTGTTTTCCAGGGTTTGTACTTGCAGACGGGAAACCGGGTCGGCGATGCCTTGCGCGCGGCCGGAGGTCGGCACGTTATGGTCGGCGACGGCCAGATTGCGGGCGACCCGCCACGGTTGGCGGCCGGACATGCGCATGCCGTCGAAAGCTTG
Organism: Methylomonas sp. TEB; assembly: GCF_047777895.1. Classification (GTDB taxonomy): domain Bacteria; phylum Pseudomonadota; class Gammaproteobacteria; order Methylococcales; family Methylomonadaceae; genus Methylomonas. The sequence continues at coordinate 4,162,117 of NZ_CP180476.1, read as the reverse complement.
CGGTGAAGTCACTTCGTGCAGCAACTGCCGGTCGATATAGATCAGGCACGAGCCGTCGTCTTCGGTATGGACGACGTGGTCGTCCCAGAGTTTGTCGTATAAGGTTTTACCTGCCATTTGGATTTCTCTTTTTAGGTGGTGTACGCATTGATGCCCTTTGGGGTATCGCGTACCGAAAGCTAAAAGGTACGTGTTGGGTACCCTACGAAGTTTTTATGCCAACACCGCTAACACTTTGTCGGTGATTTCGCTCACCGAACCGACACCAGCAATCGACGCGAATTTGGCGCTTTGACCGGGGGCGGAATAAAAGCCGACCAGCGGTTTGGTTTGCTCGTGATACACGCTTAAGCGCTTGCGAACGGTTTCTTCTTTATCGTCGTCGCGTTGGATCAAAGGCTCGTTTGTAACATCGTCCAAGCCCTCCTGTTTCGGTGGATTGAACACCACGTGATAGGTACGGCCCGAGGCCATATGCACGCGCCTGCCGCTCATGCGTTTGATGATCTCTTCGTCATCGACGGCAATTTCCACGACGTAATCCAGTTCTACGCCCATTTTTGCCAGACCTTCCGCTTGTGCAATCGTGCGCGGAAATCCATCGAGCAAAAAGCCATTTTTGCAATCGTCCTGAGTGATGCGGTCTTTAATCAAACCCAAGATGATGTCATCGGAAACCAGGCCGCCTGCATCCATGATTTTTTTGGCTTCAATACCCAGCGGGGTGCCTTCGCGGACGGCGGCGCGCAGCATGTCGCCGGTGGAAATTTGCGGAATCGCGAACTTCTCCGTGATGAACTGGGCTTGGGTGCCTTTGCCCGAGCCGGGGCTGCCTAACAGGATAATGCGCATATCAATCACTCCAGTGTATGAATCAGGTTGGTTGCCTTATATAAAGAGAGCCGGCTCAAGCGCATCAGTTCGTGAGCCAGGCGGAAAAATTCGGCATTTTATCGCACTTGCCCTGTGAGTGCCGCCAAATCTTGTCGAGCCGGAGCCGTGGGGAGTTGCGAATTTAGCTGACAGTGTTTACTTGGCTGTGAGCGCTTAGGAGCGCGAACTCGGCGAGACTGATCGACTCCGCTCGCAGATTGGCATCGATACCCAGATCGATAATCTGCTGCTCGGAGATGAAGTTTTTCAGCGAATTGCGGATGGTTTTACGGCGCTGCGAAAAAGCTTGGGTGACCAATTGGCTAAAGCTTTTCAGGTCCGGAATCTCGACCGGCGGCTTTGCGTGCGGGGTCAGGCGGACAATGGCCGACATGACTTGCGGAATCGGGTCGAAACTTTCCGGCGGCACGTCGAACAGCAATTCCGTTTCGCAGTAATACTGCATCATCACGCTCAGCCGGCCGTATTTCTTGCTGCCCGGCGCCGCGCAAATGCGGTCCACCACTTCTTTTTGCAGCATGAACAGCATGTCTTCCACGCAATCGGTGGATTCCAGCAGATGAAACATCAATGGCGTGGAAATATTGTACGGCAGGTTGCCGATGATGCGCAGTTTCTCGCCGGCTTGCGCCAATGCGGCAAAGTCGAAATTCAACGCATCCGCACTGTGCACGGTTAAGTTGCTGTGGCCGGCAAACTGTTTTTGCAAGCGGCTGACCAAGTCCCGGTCCAGTTCGACGACATCGAGCTTAGCGCCGGACTCCAATAAAGGTAGGGTCAACGCGCCGAGACCGGGGCCGATTTCAACCCAATGTTCGCCTGCTACCGGATGGGCGCTGGCCAGGATGTTATAAATGATGCTGTGATCGTGCAGAAAGTTCTGGCCGAAGCGTTTGCGGGCGGTGTGGGTCATTTTAAAGTTTTAAGTGAGGAATCATGTCCAACGCAGTCTGCAAGGCAAACTGCAAGCTGCCGAGATTGGCTTTGCCGGTGCCGGCCAGTTCCAGCGCGGTGCCGTGGTCGACCGAGGTGCGGACGATGGGCAGGCCTAGGGTGATGTTGACGGCTTGGCCGAAGCCTTTATATTTCAATACCGGCAGCCCTTGATCGTGATACATCGCCAGCACCGCGTCGGCGGTTTCCAGGTATTTGGGTGTAAACAGGGTGTCGGCGGGTAGCGGGCCGTATAGGTGAATGCCTTCGCAACGCAGGCGCTCCAACGTCGGCTCGATAATCTCGATTTCTTCCCGGCCGAGATGGCCACTTTCGCCCGCGTGCGGATTAAGGCCGCAGACCAAAATTTTCGGGTCGGTAATGTTGAAGCGTTGGCGCAGGTCGCGGTCCAGCAACCGGATAACGGTCGCCAATGAATCCGGGGTGATGGCGGCGCTTACCTCCGACAACGGCAAATGCGTGGTCGCCAAAGCGACGCGCAGGCCGGGTGTCGCCAGCATCATGACTGGGGTGCCGCTGGTCAGTTCGGCGATAAATTCGGTGTGGCCGCTGAAGGGAATGTTTGCGTCGTTGATCACGCCTTTGTGGACCGGGCCGGTCACCATTGCGGCAAATACGCCGCTCATGCAGCCCAGAGTGGCTTGGCGGATGGTTTCCAGAACGTATCGGCTATTGATGGGATTCAGGCGTCCGCAAACGGCTGGTTCGCTTAGGCTGATGGGCAGTACGGTTAAGGTCCCTGCTGACTGTTTTGTGGCAGCGTGATCAATGTCGAAAAGTTGAATTGTTAGAGGTAAATCCAGTTGTTCGGCCCGTTGCTGCAATAATTCCGGATCGGCAATGGCAATCAGTTGGCAAGCTTGTTCCTGCTGCGCCAATTGTATGCATAAGTCCGGGCCGACGCCGGCCGGTTCGCCGGGCGTCAAGGCGATGCGAGGTATAGACATATTAACTCCCAAATCGAACCGGTGAATGATGCAGCGTAAACCGAGCCAAGACTTGTTTATTGTCTATCTGTGCATTGGCCGGACAGTTAAACAGGGTTGTGTTCCTGGCAAATTTGCTCGCTATCGGCTGTGCTGAGCTTTTCCTGGGTTAGCTGGCAGAAAAAGCCGCCGTCTTTTTCGCTGAAATTGCGGCAGGTTTTGCAAACGCCGAATGATTGCGACTGATTTGCTTTTTGCAGCGCGGTAAGGGCTTGCTGAAACACATTAGCGTCTGAAGGCGGTGAATCGCTGCTTTGCAGGATGGCCGTGGCGCCGTGGAATAAATCAGACGGTCGCGCTTGTTTGAGTATGGCTGCGCCGTCCGCCAGCAACTGCAAATGCACCACGCGCTTGTCGTTGGCATCCGGCGTTTTACCGATATAGCCCTTTTTCTCGAGAATAATTAGCGATTGCGAAACGGTGCCGCGAGTCATGCCCAGATAATTGGCGACAGCCGCTGGGGTGTTGCTATATTTATTGCAGCGCGAGAGGTAATTGAGCACTTGGAAGTGTACCGGCTGCAAGCCCAGTTCCGTACATTTTTTCCGCTCTTCGGAGCGGATCAATGTAGTCATGCACTCAATAAGTTCGTAAATATCAGTTTGTTGCATAAATTGCATTCTCATCGTGACCCACTAGGTTGACAAGGCGATAGTTTAGGGAGTAAATTGATAGCGAATCGAAACTTTACTTTATAACATCGGCCTGGAGTCAACAAGCTGTTATTTTACCATGCTAAATCGGGTGTCTGTTCGTCCTGATCTTTTATGGTTTAATGCACCAAGTTGGCTCTTTTTTTTAACTTGCGGGTGGCAGGAATTTTAAATGAAAAATACTATAAAAATGCTGAATAAATCCCTACTGGCGAGTTCTATCGCCATGCTGTTGTCATCCGGAGTGGCGATGGCAAAATCCGACGACTTTCATAAACTCTATCAAGACAATTGTGCCAGCTGCCACGGTTCCGATCATGGCGGTTATCTGGCGCCGGCGCTGAACTCGGCGACTTTGAAAGGCCGCAGTCCCACCGCTTTGCGCACCATCGTAATGGCCGGCAGCTTCGACACCTTGATGCCTCCGTTCTACGGCAAACTGAGCGACGACGAAATTCGCGGCGTGATCAAACATCTGCAAGAAACGCCAAAACAACCCAATCCGGCTTGGACGATAGACGATATGAAAAAGTCGTTGAAAGTCTATGTCAAAGACGAAAGTACATTACCGGCCAAGCCGACTTTTCAAATTGACGATAAATTTGAAAACTTGATTGGCGTCGCGGCGCGCGGCAAATATGGCCGTGGCGAAGGCTCCAAAGCCATCTTTATTAACAGCTCCACCCATCAAAAAGTCGGCGAAGTACCGACCGGTACCGCCGCGCATATCATCGATTTCAACCCGGCCAATCCGCGCTGGGCTTATGTAAAAACCGATACCGCCGAGATTTTTAAAGTCGATTTATATTCCATGCAAGCGGTACGCAGCATCAAAACCGGCTGGAACGGCCCGGGCATGGGGGTATCGCGCGACGGTAAATATATTATGGCCGGTTCTTTCGTACCGCATAACGCCGTGATTCTGAATGCCGATACCCTGGAGCCATTGAAAACCTTCGAACTGGAAGGCACTGATCCGGATGGTAAACACGTTTCGTCCGACTCAGGCATGATCATCGGTACCCCATACGCGGACATTTTTGCGATTGCATTGGAAAATGCCGGTCAGGTTTGGGTCATCGATTTAAACAAAGAAGGTTTTCCGGTTACCCGGATCGAGAACGTCGGCCGGCATTTGCATGATGCCTTCCTGACCCACGGCGGCAAAAAATTGATGATTGCGTCTTACGACGACAGCATCGTCGCCGCCATCGATCTGGAAAAACGCGAAATCATCAAAAAATTGGAAGCCGGGTGCGTGCCGCACGTTGGCGGCGGTTCGGCGGTGAAAGTGGATGGCCGTACTTTGGGCTTTGGCACCAACTTCGGCGATTGCGACAAAACCGTGGTCAGCGTTTGGGATCTGGACAAAATGGAAGTCGTCAAACAAGTACCGGTTTCCGGCGGCACCGAATCGCCCGCTGCGCATGCCAACGCCCCTTATGTGGCGGTTGACATCATCAGCAAGGATAGACGCGCCCGCACTGTACAGTTGATCGACAAGAAAACCCTGGAAGTGGCTAGAACCCTGGATGTCGGCGGCCACGCCTACTTCCCGGAATATAGCGCCGATGGCAAATTCCTGTATATCAGTGCCGGTTACAACGGCGACGAAGTGGTGGTGTACGATTCCAACACCTTGCAAAAAGTCGCCAGCGTACCGATGGAAAGCCCCGCAGGTATCTTCTCGCGCGGCCGGGTTAAATACATGACCCGCGGCTTGTCGCCCGACGAAATGGAGCAATCAAAATGAAGATGACTCATTTTACAGTGTCGCTGCTGGCGGGGCTCCTTGCCGCCGGTAGCGCGCAGGCTACCAGTTTGTATGTCGGTCAAGCCAAGGCCGGTGCGGTGTGCGCGCAATGTCACGGTATTCGAATGCCCAGCGCCGACGCGCCGTTTCCACCGTTGGGCGGCCGCGATCCCGAGTATTTGAAAACCGCGATCAAACAATATCGCGACAAAACTCGGAAATCCGACATTATGAATGCGATCGCCGGTTCGCTGACCGATGCCGAAATCAACGACATCGCCGCGTATTACGGCAGCGTTAAGCCCTAGTCAATGCGTTATTGCTGGGTGTTGATCGGCTTGCTATCCACCTGCGCCGTTGCGGAACAACCCAATCCGCAACGGCAGCAGGAGCTGTTGAATATGCTCAAGCATGATTGCGGCTCCTGCCATGGCCTGCCGCCGAAAGGCGGCTTGGGGCCGTCGTTGATGCCGGAAGCGCTGGCTGGCAAAAGCGACGCTCTGTTGGCGGATGCGATTCAAAACGGTCGAGCAGGCACGGCTATGCCGCCGTGGACGAGTTTTTTGACTGTCGATGAAACTGCTTGGCTGATTCAACAACTAAGAACGCGCTGAAGGCTGTTTTCGCAGTAGCTAGGCCTAATCGCCTAATGGGCAGATTTACTTCTTGAATGATCGACGCTAAATAACACGCGCCCTATGAAACTTTCTTATTCCCGAAGTCTCCTGATTTTCCTGTTGTCGTCTGCGCTACCCGGTCATGCGGAGCTCAGAGCCACCGGCGATCTCGGCGTAGTGATTGAACGCGAAACCGGCAGCATCCAGATCGTCAATACCACGAAGCCCGCCTCGTTGAGCCATATCCAAGGCTTGGGCGATTTGTCTCACGCTTCGATAGTGTTCTCCCGCGATCAGCGCTACGCCTATATATTCGGCCGCGATGGCGGTTTGACCAAGATCGATTTGCTGCAAGACAAAATTGATAAACGCATCATCCAGGCAGGCAACAGCATCGGCGGAGCGATTTCTCAGGACGGCAAAGTGATTGCTGTTTCCAATTACACACCCGGCGGCGTTAAGCTGTTCGACGCGGTGACGCTGGAACAACTAGCCGAAATCCCCGCTATTTACGGCGAAGACAATAAATTATCCAAAGTGGTCGGTTTGGTTGACGCGCCTGGCCAACGCTTCGTTTGCAGTCTATTCGAAGGTAACGAAATCTGGCTGATTGATGCTAAAAATCCGCATCAGCCCGTCGTGAAAAAATTTAAAGACATCGGCAAACAGCCTTACGACGCCTTATTGACGCCGGATGGCCATTACTACGGCGCTGGATTGTTTGGTGAAAAAGGTTTGGCTTTGCTGGATTTGTGGCAGCCGGAAAAAGGCGTCGAGCATATTCTGGAAGATTACGGCAAAGACGATGAACAAATGCCGGTCTATAAGATGCCGCACCTGGAAGGTTGGACCGTGGCCGGCGACTGGTTGTTGGTGCCGGCGGTGGGATTGCATGAGGTGTTGGTGATCGATACGCGCGAATGGGAGTTGGTCAAGCGTATTCCGGTGGCTGGACAGCCGGTGTTCGTCACCTCGCGGCCGGACGGGCGGCAAGTTTGGGTAAATTTCGCCTTCCCGGACAATCAAACCGTGCAAGTCATCGATTTGAAAGATTTTAACATCGTCAAAACCCTACAACCCGGTAAGGCAGTGCTGCATATGGAATTCAGTCCGCGCGGCGAATCGGTATGGCTGGCGGTGCGCGACGAGGACCGGGTGATGGTTTATGACACTGAGACCTTTGCCGAAACCGCCCGTCTGCCGGCGCAAAAACCCAGCGGCATTTTTTTCACTGATCGCGCCAATCGCATAGGTTGGTAACATGCTGGCACCCTTGCACAAACACTTACTCAACGACTATCAGCAAGATTTTCCGTTGAGCCCGACACCCTACCGCGACATTGCCGAACAGCTTGGCGTCAGCGAGGATGAGGTGTTAAATGCGTTTCAAACTTTATCCGAACAGCAGATGATCAGCCGCATCGGTCCGGTTATCGCGCCCAACAGCATTGGTAATAGCGCGCTGGTGGCGATGGCGGTGCCGGAATTTGATTTGCCAAGGGTCGCTGAATTGGTCAGCGCTTATCCGGAAGTCAATCATAACTACGAACGCGAAAACCGCTTCAATCTGTGGTTTGTATTGATTGCGGATAGTGAGGCTCACCTTAAAGGGGTGATCGCGGATATCGAAACTCAAACCGGCTATCCGGCGATGCTGCTGCCGATGTTGGCCGACTATTTCATCAACCTGGGATTTGAGCTAAATCTGCATGATTGACGCCATTGACTATCAATTGATTGCCGCCGTGCAAGCCGGATTGCCGATTGCAGCGAGGCCGTATGCGGCGATAGCAGGGCAGTTGGCGATTACCGAACAAGAGGTGATTGAGCGTTTGGCGCGCTTAAAGACCCAAGGTTTGATCAAGCGGTGGGGCGTGGTGGTCAAGCATCGCCAACTCGGCTACCGGGCTAATGCGATGATTGTGATGGATGTGCCAGACGACCGGGTGGCTCGGGTGGGCGCTTTGATCAGTCAGCAAGCTTGCGTCAATCTGTGTTATCAACGCCCGCGCCAAGGCGAAATCTGGCCGTATAACCTGTATTGCATGATTCATGGCAAGACCCGGGACGTGGTGTTGGAACAATGGGCCGAACTGCGGCATGCCTGTAATCTATGCGAATATCCATTCGAAGTATTGTTTAGCCGGCGTTGTTTTAAACAGCGTGGCGCTCTGTATGCTCACCCCAATGGCAATGGGGCCGTTCCCTCTATTGCCGGAGAGAGCAGGACTGAGGAGATTAAAAACAAGCAGTCTTTTGGTATGCACTTCGCCTAAACATGGACGCCATAGACAAAGCCATTATCAACCGCCTGCAACAAGGCTTCCCGATTTGCGCAGCACCCTATCAACGAGTTGCTGAGGAATTGGGGCTTGTGGAAGCAGAGTTACTCTCAAGATTGCAAAACATGCTGGCCGAAGGCGTCTTGTCACGCTTTGGGCCTATGTATCATGCCGAACAAATGGGCGGCGCCTTGACCTTGGCGGCCCTGAAAGTACCGGAGGCGCGCTTCGATGAAGTAACCGAAATCGTCAATAGCTTCCCGGAAGTGGCGCATAACTATGCCCGCAATCATTTATTGAATATGTGGTTTGTGCTGGCTACCGAACAACCCGAGCAAGTGGCGATGGTGATCGCGGAAATCGAGCGGCGAACCGGTCTGCCAGTCTTCAACATGCCAAAGATCAGCGAATACTATGTTGGTTTGCAATTGGAAGCCTGATGCCCATCGATGAGATAGACCGGAAAATTATCCAAGCCACCCAGGCCGGTTTGCCCTTGGTCAGCGAGCCCTACCAAGCCGTTTCCGAGCAATTGGGCTTGTCCGCCCAAACCGTGATGTTACACCTGGCCGAAATGCAACAGACTGGGGTGGTTCGCCGCATTGCTGCAGTGCCCAATCACTACAAACTGGGTTATCGTTTTAACGGTATGACAGTGTGGGATGTCGAAGATGGGTACGTCGACGAACTGGGGCAAAAAGTGGCCATGCTACCGTTTGTCAGTCATTGCTATCAGCGCCCCCGGCATTTGCCTGGGTGGCCCTATAACCTGTTTGCCATGGTGCACGGTAAGACCGAACAGGATGCCGGCGAGCAAGTGGCTATCATTGCCGAACTATTGGGTGCGCAAGCACGCAACCACGAGGTGTTGTACAGCACTAAAATTCTAAAAAAAACCGGTTTAAGAATCGGAGGATAAAGCATGTTCAGACTGAGCCAATACATGCGAGAACTGCTGCATCCAACCCCGCTGACGGCGCCGCGCAAACCCGCCGGGCCGGTGGTGATTTGGAATTTGATCCGCCGTTGCAATTTAACCTGCAAGCATTGCTACACCACCTCCGCCGACATCAATTTCCCCGGCGAATTGAGCACGCCGGAAATTTACACGGTGATGGACGACCTGAAGGCGTTTAAAGTCCCTGTGCTGATTCTGTCCGGCGGTGAGCCGCTGCTGCATCCGGATATTTTTGCGATTTCGCAACGTGCCCGCGACATGGGCTTTTATGTGGCTTTGTCGAGTAACGGCACTTTGATCAATCCATCTAACATCAAGCAAATTGCCGCCATTGACTACCAATATATCGGCGTTAGCCTGGATGGTATTGGTCAGACCCATGACACGTTCCGCCAGAAGCAAGGCTCGTTCGAGGCATCGCTGGCCGGTATCCGTTTATGCCGTGAATACGAGATTAAAGCCGGCGTCAGGTTTACGCTAACTCAAGACAACGCCCACGATTTCGAAGGTCTGTTGCAATTGATGGACGACGAAGACATAGATAAATTCTACCTGTCGCATTTGAATTACGGCGGCCGCGGTAACAAAAACCGCAAGGACGACGCCGAGTTTCAGTTGACCCGCAAAGTCATGGACAGCTTGTTCGAAAAGTCTTTAAGTTGGGAGCAGCAAGGTTTGCACCGCGAGGTAGTGACCGGTAACAACGACGCTGACGCCGTGTATTTTCTACATTGGGTCAAGCGGCGGTTTCCTGAGCGCGCGGAGCACATCCGAACCAAACTACAGCAATGGGGCGGTAACGCCTCCGGCGTCAACGTCGCCAATATTGACAATCTCGGTAATGTCCATCCGGATACGTTTTGGTGGCATTACGGCTTGGGCAATGTGCGTAAACGACCTTTCTCCGAAATTTGGATGGACGTCAATGATCCGTTGATGGCCGGATTGAAAGCGTCGCCGCGGCCGCTGAAGGGACGCTGTGGTGAATGCCATTATCAAAGCATCTGCAACGGTAATACGCGGGTTCGCGCGCAGCAAATGACGGGCGATTTTTGGGCCGAGGATCCAGGCTGTTACCTGTTGGACGAAGAAATTTTTGCTTAGATGGGCTTGAGTTTGATTAGGTTTGACCTTGGTGCATCAATGCACATGGGATGCTCCACAGCAATTTAGCCGAAGCTTGAGCCGAAAAATTGGTATCCAATCGAGTCAGAGAGGCTTTTTTGATAACAATGTTGTCGGGAGTCGTGCCCAGAAGCCGGGAAATGGTAGTCGAAAAGTCCGGTTCGTGCCCGACTAGCCATGCGTCGCTTATGCCGCGCTGGGCGAGTTTGCTAAGTTCGGTGAGTATAGTGGGTGTAGCTGTTTCGATTGCCAACCAACTAACGGTTTGCGGGGCTGGGCTGCCAGGCAGGCTTTGGTTGAGGATCCTTGCGGTCTGTTGGGCGCGTAACAGCGGGCTGCAATAAATTGATTCCGGAATTAAGCCGTTGGCCAAACAAAATGCAGCGATGCGTTTTACCTGCTTTTCGCCTTTATCGATTAAGGCTCTGTCCGAGTCGGGCAGCGATAAGCAGCCAACTTCTGCGGTAGCGTGTCTGAGGAAGGTGATAAGCATGGTTGGTCTCCTTGTCGGACAGTTTTAACTGGAATCTTCAGCTATCGACACGTTTGGGCTTTCGGCGAAGCAGCGGAGTGTGTTTAAGTTCCAGCTAAATTTAGCGCAAATAGTTGCCTGGTTGTTACGCCTTTAGGGCTTTAACCGCTAGCCTGGGAAATATAGTGGATAATTCTTGACTGAATTACTGGGTATAGTCATAATCGCTCAATCTTTCAATTGCTTATAGAGTTTTATATGTCCGATCCTATTGTGTTTACCGACAGCGCCGCGCAAAAAGTAGCGGGTTTAATTCAGGAAGAGGGTAACGATAATCTTAAGCTCAGAGTCTATATTAGCGGCGGCGGTTGTTCCGGATTTCAGTATGGTTTTACCTTTGACGAAGAGGTGAATGACGACGATACGCAAATCCTCAAAGACGGTGTGACAGTGCTGATCGATTCGATGAGTATTCAGTATCTTAGCGGTGCCGAAATCGATTACAAGGAGGACTTGTCTGGCGCGCAATTCGTGATTCGCAATCCAAATGCGACCACTACCTGCGGTTGCGGCTCGTCTTTCTCAGCTTAAGCCGTTTTTACCCGGATAAATCCCACCTAATACCACGGGCGTAGCTGCGCCCGTGACGATGCATAGATTTCCCGGCAAATTGTTCAGGGTTTGCCGTGCCAGCCAGGCAAAAGCAATCGCTTCGACATGGTCCGGGTCGATTCCCCGTTCCGCTGTCGACGTTACAGACATATCCAGATTTTTCCGTAATAGCTTCATCAATTGGCCGTTATGTGCTCCGCCGCCGCAAATCAAGGTTTGCAAGGTATTTGGCGCATATTGGCGAATGGCATCGGCGATAGTATCGGCGCTGAATTGACAGAGTGTGGCTTGAATATCTTTGGGCTCAAGGTCTGGAAATAAGCTGAGCTTTTGCTGTAACCATGCAGGCGAAAAATATTCCTTGCCAGTGCTTTTCGGTGGCGCTAGCCGGAAGTAATCGTCGTCACTTAAAGCTGCGAGCAAGGCAAGGTGGGCTTTGCCCTTGTCTGCCCAATCGCCGTTACGGTCATAAGGCTGGTTGCAATGTTTTTGACACCACCAGTCCATCAAACCATTGCCGGGGCCGGTATCGAAGCCGATGACCGGTTTATCGTTTAACACCGTGATGTTGGCGATGCCGCCAATATTGACGATGACTGTGGCTTGTGCTTCGTCGCTAAAAACCGCTTGATGAAAGGCTGGAACCAGCGGCGCGCCTTGGCCGCCGACGGCAATATCGCGGCGGCGAAAATCGGCGACGGTGGTGATGCCGGTGATTTCGGCGATGCGATTCGGGTCGCCTATTTGCAGAGAAAAGCCATTGGCAGTCTCCGGGGCGTGATAAACGGTTTGGCCGTGGCTACCGACAGCTTTGATTGCGCTCGCTGGGATCTGAGCGTTACTTAATAAAGTCAGCGCGGTTTCGCCGAATAAACGACCGATCTGGCTATCCAGCGAGCCGTAATCTGTTAATAAAACAGGTTGATTCGCTTGACTAAGCTTGTGAATTTTTTGCCGGAGTTCGGGGGGAAATGGTTGGTAATGGAATGCGACAAGTTGTATTTTGCCGTTGCTAAAATCCACAAGACCAGCATCGATACCATCGACGCTGGTCCCTGACATTAAGCCTATATAAAGCTCGGACACTGTATTAGTTTTGAGCAACCAGTGCGTCGCCTTTGGCTTGTTTCAGTTGCGCTAAAAATGGCTGGGTTTGTGCTTTGAATTTGGCCAATAAGGCTTTGTCCATAGGCATGGAGTGCGGTATTTTGGCGGTAACCGGGTTGACATGCATGCCACCGATACGGAATTCATAATGCAAATGCGGGCCGGTAGCTAAGCCGGTTTTGCCGACATAACCGATCACGTCGCCTTGTTTGATGGCGCTGCCGAGTTTTTGACCGGATTTGAAACCGGACAGGTGGGCGTACAAAGTTGAGTATTTTTGGCCGTGTTCTATTTCCACTACATTGCCGTAGCCGTTTTTCACGCCGCGGAAGACAATTTTGCCGTCGCCGGTGGTTTTAACTGGTGTGCCGATGGCTGCGGAATAATCGACGCCTTTGTGAGCGCGGATGGTGTTTAGGATGGGATGCTTGCGGTGCAAATCAAAGTGCGAGCTGATTTTGGCAAAATCCATCGGCGTTTGCAGAAAGGCTTTGCGCAGGCCGTTGCCGTCCGGGGTGTAATAACCGGTGTTGCCTTGGTTGTCTTCGAAGCGCACGGCGGTATAGGTTTTGCCTTGGTTGACGAATTCAACTGACAGGATCTCGCCGGTATCGAATTCTTTACCGTCTACAAACAGCTTTTCATAGACGACGGTAAATTGGTCGCCGTCTCTTAAATTAAGTGCGAAGTCGATGTCCCAGGCAAAGATGTCAGCCAGTTTCAGGATTAGTTTTTCCGGCAGGCCAGCTTCCTTGCCGTCTTCGAACAGTGAGGAATCGATAGAGCCTTTGGCGCTGGCAATTTGGTAATCAACTTTTTTACTGAGTAGTTCCACGTCGAAATTGTCGTCATGCCGCGTGGCTATCAATGTTTCGAACGGATTTTTGCTGTAAGTCAACTGTTCCAGTTCGCCTGAAGCGTTCAACGTAGCGACGACGTCTTGACCTGGTTCGACGTCGGCGAATTGTTTGCCGGTAGGGTTGGCGTGGATGATTTTATGCAAATCTTCCCGGCTTAAATTGAGTGCGGAAAAAATGCTGGAGAGGTTCTCGCCGGATTTAACGGTGTGTTCAAGTTCCTCGGTGATGTTGAGGTGTTGCGCTTCGGGAGGTTCTACGTATCTGGTGTATTGGTTGATCTTGGACGAGATCAGTCTATCTTGCTCCAAGGTTTTTGCGTCTTCAAAACCTTTATGCGGTATCAATCCGTAACTTGCGCTGGCGGCAACAACGGTGCAGGTGCCTAAAAGCACCGACTTGAGTATTCTGTTCTTCACAGTAATCACACTTCATTGTTTGTCGAGCGTTTCATTGTAGGGAATTTTGGTGCATAAGGCCAACAAAAGGCCATTTTTTATCCTTCCCTACAATTCCATCACTTATAATGCGCGGCCAAAACTTAAGGCTAATTGGAGAATAAATTGTTGCAAGAAACCTTGGCTCAGTTGCGTTACGGCGCTGAAGAAATTTTGCTGGAATCTGATTTGGTCAAAAAATTGGAGGAAAATCGGCCGCTAACAATCAAGGCCGGATTTGACCCGACCGCGCCTGATTTGCATCTGGGGCACACGGTGCTCATTAATAAGCTGAAGCAATTTCAGGATGCCGGGCATAACGTGCAATTTTTGATCGGCGATTTTACCGCGATGATAGGTGATCCGACTGGCAAAAACGTCACCCGTAAACCGTTGAGTCGTGAAGAAGTGGCGGAAAACGCGAAAACCTATCAGGCGCAGGTGTTCAAAATTCTTGATCCCGAAAGAACCGAGGTGAAGTTCAATTCGGCGTGGATGGGGGCGATGACCAGTGCTGAGCTAATCCAGTTGGCGGCAAGAAATACCGTGGCGAGAATGCTGGAGCGTGATGATTTCAGTAAGCGATATAAGGGTGGTCAACCGATTGCAATTCACGAATTCTTGTACCCCTTAATACAAGGCTATGACTCGGTGGTCATGAAAGCGGATGTTGAGCTGGGTGGTACGGATCAGAAGTTTAACCTGTTGATGGGTAGGCAATTGCAGGAAGGTTATGGGCAAAAACCTCAGGTCGTGTTGACTATGCCGATTTTGGAAGGGCTTGATGGCGTGCAGAAAATGTCCAAGTCACTTAATAACTACATAGGCATTGCGGACGCGCCTGACGAGATGTTCGGCAAGATCATGTCGATTTCTGACGAGCTCATGTGGCGTTATTTTAAATTGTTGAGCTTTAAGTCAATGACTGAAATAGAAAGTTGGCGGGCTGCGTGCGAGAGTGGCGGGAACCCAAGAAATTACAAAGTTGCGCTTGCGCAGGAGATTGTTGGTAGATTTCATGGGTTGCAGGCTGCAAAAACGGCTCTGGAAAGTTTTGAGGCTCGGTTTCAGCGTGGAGCTTTACCGGATGTTATCGAAGAGGTTCAAATAAAGGTCGATGAGCAGGGGATGCCGATTGCTAATGTGTTGAAAAATGCTGGTTTAGTGGAAAGTACTTCTGAGGCGCTACGTTTGATCAAACAAGGTGCAGTAAAGATTGATGGTGAAAAACTGGAGGATCCCAAAGCTTTAATTTCGGCGCCTGCCAGGCATGTTTATCAAGTAGGGAAAAGGAAGTTTGCGCGAATAGAAATAATTTCTTGACGCGAGGGTTTTGGGTGATTAGAATGAGCGGCTCTTCACTGCTCTGGCTTTTAAGTTTTAGCGGTGAAGCGGTCGACTTGGTTCGGCGGGTTTGAGGTTGTTGATTGGCGGGTTTGTTTTTTTTGGGCTTCGGTTTTTGAAATGGCTTAAAAATAAATTTGACAAACACTGAAAACGCTGTAGAATATGTCGGCTCAACAGGGCGAAGCGCTCTGGCTCTTTAACAAACGAAATCGAAATAATTTGTGTGGGTATGTGTAGCGACTATGTGCTGTTTAAAAATAGTCGACACAGACACCACGTCAATTCGCAAGAAAAGATGTTCTGTAGTCGAGCCAAGATTGGTCACTAATCTTATTTAGTGACAAGTTAAAATTAAACTGAAGAGTTTGATCATGGCTCAGATTGAACGCTGGCGGTATGCTTAACACATGCAAGTCGAACGGTAGCAGGCCTTCGGGTGCTGACGAGTGGCGGACGGGTGAGTAATGCATAGGAATCTGCCTATTAGTGGGGGACAACGTGGGGAAACTCACGCTAATACCGCATACGCCCTACGGGGGAAAGCTGGGGACCTTCGGGCCTGGCGCTAATAGATGAGCCTATGTCGGATTAGCTAGTTGGTGGGGTAAAGGCCTACCAAGGCGACGATCCGTAGCTGGTCTGAGAGGATGATCAGCCACACTGGGACTGAGACACGGCCCAGACTCCTACGGGAGGCAGCAGTGGGGAATATTGGACAATGGGCGAAAGCCTGATCCAGCAATACCGCGTGTGTGAAGAAGGCCTGAGGGTTGTAAAGCACTTTCAATAGGAAGGAATACCTACCGGTTAATACCCGGTAGACTGACATTACCTATACAAGAAGCACCGGCTAACTCCGTGCCAGCAGCCGCGGTAATACGGAGGGTGCAAGCGTTAATCGGAATTACTGGGCGTAAAGCGTGCGTAGGCGGTTGTTTAAGTCAGATGTGAAAGCCCTGGGCTTAACCTGGGAACTGCATTTGATACTGGGCAACTAGAGTTTAGTAGAGGGGAGTGGAATTTCAGGTGTAGCGGTGAAATGCGTAGAGATCTGAAGGAACACCAGTGGCGAAGGCGGCTCCCTGGACTAAAACTGACGCTGAGGTACGAAAGCGTGGGTAGCAAACAGGATTAGATACCCTGGTAGTCCACGCCGTAAACGATGTCAACTAACTGTTGGGTTCTTAAAGAACTTAGTAGTGGAGCTAACGTATTAAGTTGACCGCCTGGGGAGTACGGCCGCAAGGCTAAAACTCAAATGAATTGACGGGGGCCCGCACAAGCGGTGGAGCATGTGGTTTAATTCGATGCAACGCGAAGAACCTTACCTACCCTTGACATCCAGAGAATCTGTTAGAGATAGCGGAGTGCCTTCGGGAACTCTGAGACAGGTGCTGCATGGCTGTCGTCAGCTCGTGTTGTGAAATGTTGGGTTAAGTCCCGTAACGAGCGCAACCCTTATCCTTAGTTGCCAGCGGGTCATGCCGGGAACTCTAGGGAGACTGCCGGTGATAAACCGGAGGAAGGTGGGGACGACGTCAAGTCATCATGGCCCTTATGGGTAGGGCTACACACGTGCTACAATGGCCGGTACAGAGGGCTGCGAACTCGCGAGAGTAAGCGAATCCCAAAAAGCCGGTCCCAGTCCGGATCGCAGTCTGCAACTCGACTGCGTGAAGTCGGAATCGCTAGTAATCGCGGATCAGAATGCCGCGGTGAATACGTTCCCGGGCCTTGTACACACCGCCCGTCACACCATGGGAGTGGGTTGCAAAAGAAGTAGGTAGTTTAACCTTCGGGAGGGCGCTTACCACTTTGTGATTCATGACTGGGGTGAAGTCGTAACAAGGTAGCCCTAGGGGAACCTGGGGCTGGATCACCTCCTTACAAAGACGGCACACCGTTACACGTACTCACAACAAATTATTTCGATTGAAAGACGCACCTGGGTCTGTAGCTCAGTTGGTTAGAGCGCACCCCTGATAAGGGTGAGGTCGGAGGTTCAACTCCTCCCAGACCCACCAACGCATAAAAGGCGAAAGCAATAAGGCGGAAAACGATCAGGCAACACTCCTAGTTAGATAGGTAGAGTTGC
Organism: Methylomonas sp. TEB; assembly: GCF_047777895.1. GTDB lineage: Bacteria > Pseudomonadota > Gammaproteobacteria > Methylococcales > Methylomonadaceae > Methylomonas. Next base: position 4,144,968 of record NZ_CP180476.1, on the reverse strand, counting down.
GAATAGTTAGGTTTCTGCTTGAGTCTTGGTCTTTAGTCTGTTTTAGGGGCCATAGCTCAGCTGGGAGAGCGCCTGCCTTGCACGCAGGAGGTCGGGAGTTCGATCCTCCCTGGCTCCACCATCATGCTGAACGCTGAGGGTCAACCAGTTCGTCAAACGTAAGAAAAATAGTGGGTGGACATCAACGCTATACAGTTTTATCAGCGGCAGCGGATAAAGACTTTATAGCATTGGTATTCGTACCGATAGCTCTTTAACAATATGGAAATCTGTAACTATAGTAATGATCAGCAATGATCAACACTAAAACGAGTTGCGGTTTGAATGACGTCGTTCTCGAAGGGGAATGGCAGAAAACAAACAGTATGTCGTTCTCAAGCAGAAAAATCAGCGAAAATGTCAGCTGACAGTATAACCAAAATACAGACGTATTCGGGTTATATGGTCAAGTGAATAAGCGCATACGGTGAATGCCTAGGCAGTAAGAGGCGATGAAGGACGTTGTAGCATGCGAAAAGCTTTGGGGAGCCTGCAAACCGGCTGTGATCCAGAGATGTCCGAATGGGGAAACCCGGCGTGCATAAGCACGTCATCTTTGAGTGAATACATAGCTCACTGAAGCGAACCCGGAGAACTGAAACATCTAAGTACCCGGAGGAAAAGAAATCAACCGAGATTCCCTAAGTAGTGGCGAGCGAACGGGGACTAGCCCTTAAGCTAGGATAAGGTTAGTGGAACGGTCTGGAAAGTCCGGCGATACAGGGTGATAGCCCCGTACACGAAAACCTTTTTCTAGTGAAATCGAGTAGGTCGGAGCACGTGAAACTTTGACTGAATATGGGGGGACCATCCTCCAAGGCTAAATACTCCTTACTGACCGATAGTGAACTAGTACCGTGAGGGAAAGGCGAAAAGAACCGCGGAGAGCGGAGTGAAATAGAACCTGAAACCGTATGCGTACAAGCAGTGGGAGCCCCTTCGTGGGGTGACTGCGTACCTTTTGTATAATGGGTCAGCGACTTACATTTTGTGGCAAGCTTAACCGAATAGGGGAGGCGTAGCGAAAGCGAGTCTTAATAGGGCGTTTAGTCGCAAGGTGTAGACCCGAAACCGGGCGATCTATCCATGGCCAGGCTGAAGGTTGGGTAATACTAACTGGAGGGCCGAACCCACGTCTGTTGAAAAAGACGGGGATGAGCTGTGGATCGGAGTGAAAGGCTAATCAAGCTCGGAGATAGCTGGTTCTCCTCGAAAGCTATTTAGGTAGCGCCTCGTGTATCACTGCTGGGGGTAGAGCACTGTTTCGGCTAGGGGGTCATCCCGACTTACCAACCCGATGCAAACTCCGAATACCAGCAAGTGCCAGCACGGGAGACACACGGCGGGTGATAAGGTCCGTCGTGAAAAGGGAAACAGCCCAGACCGTCAGCTAAGGTCCCCAAATCTATGCTCAGTGGGAAACGATGTGGAAAGGCACAGACAGCCAGGAGGTTGGCTTAGAAGCAGCCATCCTTTAAAGAAAGCGTAATAGCTCACTGGTCGAGTCGGTCTGCGCGGAAGATTTACCGGGGCTAAGCATAGTACCGAAGCTACGGATTTGCACGTAAGTGTGAGTGGTAGAGGAGCGTTCCGTACGCCTGCGAAGGTCGATTGAGAAGTCGGCTGGAGGTATCGGAAGTGCGAATGCTGACATAAGTAACGATAAAGGGGGTGAAAAACCCCCTCGCCGAAAACCCAAGGTTTCCTGCGCAACGTTAATCGACGCAGGGTTAGTCGGCACCTAAGGCGAGGCTGAAAAGCGTAGTCGATGGAAAACAGGTTAATATTCCTGTACCAGTAGTAACTGCGATGGGGTGACGGAGAAGGCTATATCAGCGGTCGGTTGGAAGTGGCCGTTTAAGCAGGTAGGCATGCATCTTAGGCAAATCCGGGGTGCTCTATGCCGAGACGTGATGACGAGCGGTTCGAAAGAACAGCGAAGTGATAGATGCCCTGCTTCCAGGAAAAACCTCTAAGCTTCAGGTTACTAGTGGCCGTACCCTAAACCGACACAGGTGGGTGGGATGAAAATTCTAAGGCGCTTGAGAGAACCCAGGTGAAGGAACTAGGCAAAATGATACCGTAACTTCGGGAGAAGGTATGCCCTCATTACGTGAAGGTCCTCGCGACTGGAGCGGAAGGGGGTTGCAAAAAATCGGTGGCTGCGACTGTTTAGCAAAAACATAGCACTCTGCAAACACGAAAGTGGACGTATAGGGTGTGACGCCTGCCCGGTGCTGGAAGGTTAATTGATGGGGTTATCTTCGGAGAAGCTCTTGATCGAAGCCCCAGTAAACGGCGGCCGTAACTATAACGGTCCTAAGGTAGCGAAATTCCTTGTCGGGTAAGTTCCGACCTGCACGAATGGCGTAACGATGGCCACACTGTCTCCACCTGGGACTCAGTGAAATTGAAATCGCTGTGAAGATGCAGTGTACCCGCGGCTAGACGGAAAGACCCCGTGCACCTTTACTATAGCTTGACACTGGACTTTGAACCTACTTGTGTAGGATAGGTGGGAGGCTTTGAAGCGGGAACGCCAGTTCTCGTGGAGCCAACCTTGAAATACCACCCTGGTATGTTTGGAGTTCTAACCTCGATCCATTATCTGGATTAGGGACAGTGTCTGGTGGGTAGTTTGACTGGGGCGGTCTCCTCCTAAAGAGTAACGGAGGAGCACGAAGGTACCCTCAGCCTGGTCGGAAATCAGGCAATGAGTGCAAAGGCATAAGGGTGCTTGACTGCGAGACGGACAAGTCGAGCAGGTACGAAAGTAGGTCTTAGTGATCCGGTGGTTCTGTATGGAAGGGCCATCGCTCAACGGATAAAAGGTACGCCGGGGATAACAGGCTGATACCGCCCAAGAGTTCATATCGACGGCGGTGTTTGGCACCTCGATGTCGGCTCATCACATCCTGGGGCTGAAGCAGGTCCCAAGGGTATGGCTGTTCGCCATTTAAAGTGGTACGCGAGCTGGGTTCAGAACGTCGTGAGACAGTTCGGTCCCTATCTGCCGTGGGCGTTTGAGATTTGAGGGAAGCTGCTTCTAGTACGAGAGGACCGAAGTGGACGAACCTCTGGTGTTCCGGTTGTCATGCCAATGGCATTGCCGGGTAGCCACGTTCGGACAGGATAACCGCTGAAAGCATCTAAGCGGGAAGCCCCTCCCAAGATGAGATCTCACTGGGACTTTAAGTCCCCTGAAGGGCCGTCGGAGACTACGACGTTGATAGGCACGGTGTGGAAGTCCAGTAATGGGCGTAGCTAACGTGTACTAATTGCCCGTGAGGCTTGACCATATAACACCCAATGCGTTTGGGTGTCACTGACACGCTGATAAACGTAAGAAAACGACACACTCGATACAGATTTCCATGAAGACAGGTAAACGGCAAATGCCCGGAAGCAAATACGCTTCAAACCTGTGCATGACGGCTGCAAAACAGCCAAACCAGTTTGCTTGGTGAACATAGCAAGCGTGAACCACCCGATCCCATCCCGAACTCGGAAGTGAAACCGCTTAGCGCCGATGATAGTGTGGCAGGTTGCCATGTGAAAGTAGGTCATCGCCAAGCTCTTAAACCAAAAGCCCTGCTTACCCATAGCAGGGCTTTTTTTTGACCCAAAATCACCCCTACTGCTGCTCTCTTCTCTTTTGCGGATTTACTGTTACCAGACAACACCTCTATAGCTAAATTACAAAGTAGTTTTCTATAATTGCGTCAGAAGTGTTTTTAAAGATGCTAAATCGAAAGCGCCGATTTTGTGCATGATGATCACGCCCTGTTTGTCTATTAAAAACATCGTTGGGGTCAATTGCACATCACCAAAAGCATGTACAAGACTACCATCTATATCAAGAGCAACTTGATAAGGAAGCTGACGTTCTTTGGCTAATGTTTGCACGCGGCTAGGCGGGTCGTATGGCATCGCCACAGCAATGATTTTCAGGCCTTGTTGATGCAATGCGATCAAATCCGGAATTTCCTCAAGACAGCTAGGGCAGTCGGTTGCCCAAAATGTTATCAATACGGGCTTGCCTTTTAGCTCAGCAATTGCCAGTCGTTCGCCTGTCAATGTTGTAAAAACGGCGTTGGGGGCGAAACTTTTGGTGTAAGTCAGCCACCAGGAGATTGCGCCAAGTAAACAGATCACCGATAGGACGCCAAGCGCCGATTTTATTCTCATAAGTAATAGACTTTGGTTGTTTGTCGGGAACGCGCATTACGGCGATTATAGCAAAGCTGCTAAAATGCCGGCCTTATCCAATAATCCAGTCATGGCGATGAAAAAGATACTGATTTCAGACAAGCTTGCGGAAGACGGCATTAATTTCTTGAATGTCCAGGACGGTATACAGATACATATCCAAACCGGCTTAAATGAAGACGAGTTGTGCGAGATTATTCCGGAGTTCGACGCCTTATTGATTCGTAGCGATACTCAGGTGACAGCTAAAGTTTTAAAAGCGGCGACTCGCCTGAAGATAGTCGGGCGCGCCGGCATAGGGGTCGATAATGTTGACTTAAATGCCGCTACTGAACAAGGCGTTATCGTAATGAATACGCCTGATGCCAATGCCACCACGACGGCGGAACTCGCTATCGCGCATATGTTTTCCTTGAGTCGCAATCTACCGTTTGCCAATCAATCGGTCAGAGACGGCAAATGGGAGCGCTCTAAGTTGATGGGCGCCGAAATTGCTCATAAAACGCTGGCAGTGCTGGGTTTTGGTACTATCGGCCGAATAGTCGCGCAACGCGGCAATGGTTTGGGAATGCGCGTGATCGCTTATGATCCGTTTGTGGCGCCGGATGTTTTTGCTATACATGGTGCGGAAATGGTTGATTTGGAGACTTTGGTTAAACAAGCCGACTATTTGACCCTGCACTGTCCTTTATTGGAAAAAACCAAAAACATTATCGGCCGGGAACAATTGGCCATGATGAAAAAATCTGCTCGGTTGATCAATTGCGCGCGCGGCGGCTTGGTTGATGAATCGGCATTATACGATGCCTTGAAAGACAGTCGCATCGCAGGCGCGGCGCTGGATGTTTATGAGCAAGAACCTCCCAAGGATTCGCCGCTGCTAACATTGGACAATGTGGTATTTACGCCGCATTTGGGTGCTTCGACCAAAGAAGCGCAAGTGGCGGTGAGTGTCGAAATTGCCCGCCAGGCGGTTAAATATTTGCAAACCGGCGAAGCTGTTAATGCTTTGAATCTCCCTAGGTTGTCGGCAGAAGAGCTATCCAAGGCTCAACCATTTATGAACCTTGCTAATATTCTCGGTAAGGTTTTAGTAGGGTTGATCGATCAACCGATTCAAAAATTGGAAGTTGCGGTTTATGGAAAGGCTGCTGAGGTAAAAATTCGGCCGATTTCCGCAGAGGCGATGGTCGGTTTGTTGGGGGGGCAGCTTTCCACGCCGGTTAACCGCGTCAATGTTGAGAACATTGCCAAACGCCAAGGTATAACGCTAATTGAGTCGCAGACCGAGGAATCGGAAGGCTATCAGTCTCTAATCAAAATTACCGGGCACTGCGCCGATAAGTCGGTATCTCTGGCGGGAACGTTGTTAGGAAATCAACATCCACGCTTGGTCAGTATCAATCATTTCGAAATTGAAGTGGTGCCGGAAGGCGCGTTACTGATCACTCGCCACGATGATAAGCCGGGCGTGATTGCGGCGATTAGCTCGATCTTGGGCGTTGCCAATATCAATATTACCCGCATGCAAGTCAGTATCGCCGACGAACATCAATTGGCGATGATGGTCATCAGCATCTCTGATCCCTTAAATGAACAAGTATTGAAATCGGTTTGTGAGGTGCCTGCGGTGCACACAGCAAGGCAGATCGAGTTATGAGTTTTGAAGTTGTTTGTTTCGATTGCGACAGTACGCTGAGCCGGGTCGAAGGTATCGATGAATTGGCTAGGCGTAACGGTTTATTCGAACAGGTTGCGGCGTTAACCGATGCAGCTATGAACGGCAAATTGGCCCTTGAGGATGTCTACGCGAACCGACTGGATTTGATCAAGCCCGATAAAGCCGCGATAGACTGGTTGGCCGAGTTGTATATTGCCGAAATGGTTGACGGTGTCAGCGACACAATTAAAACCCTGCAAGCCAATAATAAGCTGATCCACATCATTAGCGGCGGCTTGCGGCAGGCGATACTACCTTTGGCGGAGCAACTGGGCATACCGGAAGCGCATGTGCATGCGGTTGATGTGTTGTTTGACGAAGACGGTAATTACCAGGATTTTGCCCGACACTCGCCGTTGGCCGTCAGTGGCGGCAAAGCCAGGATTTGTCGCCGACTGAGGATGCATCATTCGTCCCTGGTCATGATAGGCGATGGCAAGACCGATCTGGAAGCTAAATTGGCCGGTGCCTATATGATCGGTTTCGGCGGTGTAGTCCGCAGGCCGTTGGTGGAAGAGCAAGCGGATAGCTACGTCTCGGATGCTTCGTTAGCGGCTATATTGCCGCTAGTATTGTAAGCAAGGGTCGATAAGCCGGCGGGACGATGGTAAAATTTCCAAATTTTTAGCAGATTCAGAGAGATAGAATGGCTGGGCATAGTAAGTGGGCTAACATCAAGCATCGCAAAGGCGCGCAGGACGCAAAACGCGGCAAGATTTTTACCAAACTGATTCGCGAGATTACCGTGGCCGCAAAAGGATCGGGTGGCGGTGATCCCGCCAATAATCCGAGTTTGCGTACCGCTATTGATAAAGCGCTTGGTGCTAACATGAAGCGCGATACCATCGACAACACCATCAAAAAGGCCATCGGCGCGGTCGATGGCGTGGTTTACGAAGAGGTGCGTTACGAAGGTTATGGTCCTGGCGGCACGGCGGTGATGGTGAATTGCTTGACCGATAATCGCAATCGTACCGTCGCCGATGTCAGGCACGCCTTCTCTAAGGCTGGCGGCAACTTGGGCACGGACGGTTCGGTGGCTTATATGTTTCGCAAGGTCGGTATTATCAGCTTCGCCAATGGTGTTGATGAAGACGCAGTGATGGAAGCCGCGATGGAAGCCGGGGCCGAGGATGTGGTCACCAACGACGATGGTTCTATCGATGTGTTTACCACCCCCGAAGACTATATGACCGTCAAGGAAGCTATGCTTGCTGCGGGCTTCGAGCCGGAAAACGCCGAAGTGACGATGCATGCCGACGTTAAGACTGAATTGGATAGCGAATCCGCCGAAAAAATGCTGAAGCTGATCGACCGTTTGGAAGATCTGGACGATGTGCAAGACGTTTACTCGAATGCCGACATCAGCGATGACATCATGACTGCGCTCGATGCCTAATCACACCGCAAAATTACTCGCACCAATACACTGTTGACCAGAATTTTAGGTATAGATCCCGGCTCGCGCATCACCGGATACGGTGTGGTGGAGTCGACATCGCGCGGTATTCGCTACGTAGCGAGCGGCTGCATTCGTATCAAATCCGACGAATTTCCCGAGCGCTTGAAGCAGATTTTTGATGGTGTTAGCCAGGTGATTGAGTTGTACCGTCCTGAGCAAATGGCCATAGAGCAAGTGTTTATGCACAAGAATGCCGATTCTGCCCTGAAGCTAGGGCAAGCGCGCGGCGCTGCGATTTGCGCCACCTTAAATCGAGATCTGCCGGTTTTCGAATATGCGGCTAGGCAAGTTAAACAGGCCTTGGTAGGCAAGGGCAATGCCGATAAGCAGCAAGTGCAGCATATGGTGAAAATTTTGTTGAGCATTCAAGGTGACATGCAGATCGATGCTAGCGATGCATTGGCGATTGGCCTGTGTCATAGCCACTATCAGGAGACCGCGATGCGTTTGCAGAAGGCGATTTCATGATCGGTTTTTTATGCGGTAAATTGATTTACAAAGCTCCTCCGCAACTGTTGTTGGACGTACACGGTGTCGGTTACGAAATCGAAGCGCCGATGAATACCTTTTACGACCTGCCGGCATTGGGTGAAGTAGTTAAGCTACATACGCATCTCGTGGTTCGCGAGGACGCGCATATCCTGTTCGGTTTTGCCACAGAAAGCGAACGCATGCTGTTCAGAACCCTGATCAAAGTCAATGGCGTCGGCCCCAAGCTGGCGTTGACTGTTCTGTCCGGGCAAAGTACCGAAGAATTCTATCGTTGCGTCCATGATAACGATGTAAAAGGTTTGGTGCGATTGCCGGGCGTCGGCCAAAAAACCGCCGAACGCTTGATTATCGAAATGCGTGGTCGTTTACCGGAACTAAACAAACTAACAGCAGCTAGTGATAGCCCAAGTTCACTTCCCGGTTCGGCAGCGAGTCCCAAGCAAGAGGCGATCAGCGCGTTGTGTGCCCTGGGTTATAAGTCGCCGGATGCGATGCGGATGGTGCAAGCGGTTGCTACGGAAGATAAAAGCTGCGAGGACATTATTCGTCTGGCGCTGCGCGGTGCGGTTAAATGATCGAAAGCGACAGATTGGTTACTGCGCACGGTAATAATGACGAAGAGCGAGTGGACCGAGCTATTCGCCCCAAGCGCTTGAAAGACTATGTCGGGCAAAAAGAACTGCGCGAGCAGATGGAAATCTTTATCCAGGCGGCGGTAACGCGCTCTGAAGCGTTGGATCATGTGTTGATTTTCGGCCCGCCGGGTTTGGGGAAAACCACGCTGGCCAACATCGTGGCTGCGGAGATGAATGTCAACATTCGTCAAACCTCGGGTCCGGTGCTGGATAAAGCCGGCGATTTGGCGGCTTTGCTGACCAATCTACAAGCCCATGATGTGTTATTCATCGACGAAATCCATAGGCTCAGCCCGGCAGTGGAAGAGGTGCTGTATCCGGCTATGGAAGACTACCAAATTGATATTATAATAGGCGAAGGCCCGGCAGCCCGCTCGATTAAGCTGGATTTGCCGCCATTTACGCTGATAGGCGCGACGACCCGAGCCGGTTTGTTGACATCGCCTTTACGCGACCGTTTCGGTATCGTCCAACGCCTTGAGTTTTACACCGTTGAGGAACTGGCCAGTATCGTCAGTCGCTCCGCAAAACTATTGAATATCGGCATGGACGGCGGCGGTGCCGACGAGATCGCCTGCCGTTCGCGAGGCACGCCGCGCATCGCCAACCGACTCTTACGTAGAGTGCGCGATTTTGCCGAAGTCAAAGGCAACGGCACGGTGACTCGTGAGATTGCCAAACAAGCCTTGGATATGCTGAAAATAGACCAGCAAGGCTTTGATATGCTGGATCGGAAATTACTGACAGCCATGATAGAACATTTTCAAGGCGGTCCGGTTGGCCTGGATACGCTGGCTGCGGTAATCAGCGAGGAACGTGGCACGGTTGAAGACGTGTTGGAACCGTACTTACTGCAGCAGGGTTTTATCATGCGCACCCCCAGGGGGCGAGTGGTCACGCATAAAGCATACAGTCATTTTGGCCTGCCCGCGCCCAGGCAGCAAATCGGCAGCGATGACATCTTCGACAATTAATAATTCGTTAAGAGACGAATGAAAGAATTTAACTGGCCGGTACGAGTATATTACGAAGATACCGATGCGGGCGGCGTAGTGTTTTATGCGAATTATTTGAAGTTTTTTGAACGTGCCAGAACCGAAATGTTGCGTAGTGTGGGTTTTGAACAGGATAATCTTCTAGCCGAACAAAACCTGATTTTTGTAGTCCGTTCCGTGAAAGTAGACTATTTAAAACCCGCCCGCTTTAACGAACTTTTAGACGTTAGCGCAAAAGTTATTGAGTACAAAAAAACTAATTTTACCTTTGAACAAGCGATCACCCGGCAACAAGACACGTTATGTACGGGTGAAATCCGGATTGCCTGTCTTGATGCGCAAAGCATGAAGCCCAAACTTATTCCCTCTGCTATTTTGGAACATTTAAACTAATGAATACCGATTTATCCATCCTGACGCTGGTCAAAGAAGCCAGTATCGTCGTGCAGTTTGTTATGTTCATTCTGTTATCGGCATCGGTTGCGTCCTGGACCTTCATCTTCTCCAAACGGAAAGAATTGAAACAGGCCATAGCCATTACCGACGATTTCGAAGAGGAGTTTTGGTCTGGCGTCGGTTTGGCCGAGTTGTATAAAAAGATGTCCAGCGACCGGTTCGAGCCGGAAGGTATCGAAAAAATCTTTCTAGCCGGCTACCGCGAGTTCGCACGGATGCGCCAGAAAGGCGATGTCGAACCCTCTGTCCAGGTCGAAAGTGCGCAACGGGCCATGCGTATCGAATTGTCCCGCGAGTTGGATAGGTTGGACGAGACTTTGCCGTTTTTGGCGACAGTCGGTTCGACCAGTCCGTATATCGGTTTGTTTGGCACTGTCTGGGGCATCATGAACTCGTTCCGCGCTTTGGGCGAAATTAAAAATGCTACCTTGGCGAATGTCGCTCCAGGTATTTCAGAAGCGTTAATTGCCACCGCGATTGGTTTGTTCGCGGCGATTCCAGCGGTAATTGCCTATAACCGCTTCTCTACCCGTTTGGATCGCTTGGCCGGCCGTTACGAGTTATTCGTCGACGAGTTCGTGGTATTACTACAAAGACAGGCGCACAGCAAATGAATGTGGGCGGCAGCAATCGCAGATCGCGAAAAAAACGCGGGGTAATGGCCGAAATCAACGTCGTACCCTATATCGACGTTACCTTCGTGCTGTTGATGATATTCATGATTACCGCGCCGCTGGTGCAAACCGGTGTCGATGTCGAGTTGCCGCAAGCCGAGGCTGAGTCTGTGGATTTACAAGATCAGGTGCCGGTGATCGTTTCCATCAAAAAGGACGGCAGTTTATACGTCGATATTGGCAACGGCGATGAAGAAGCCGATACGCCTGTCGATGTCGATACGGTTAAAACCAGAGTCGCGGCGGTTTTCAGAAATAATCCCAAAGCCCAGCTCTACGTGCGTGGCGACCATGAAGTGGATTACGGTAGCATCGTCAAAGTGATGGTGGAACTGAAGAAAACCGGCGCCCCCAAAGTGGGCTTGATGACCGCGCCGCCGCCTGACAGCAAATAATCACCACCATGAAAAGTTTTAAACCTTCGCTCGCGCAGGCGATAGCGCTACATATTTTGATCGTGTTGTTGTTCAGTTTCAGTTTTCTCACCGAGACTGACGACGCGCAAATGTCGCCGCCTGCGGACATTATTGAAGCGACTGTACTGGACGGCGCGGAAATCGATGCGGAAGCCGAGCGCTTAAAGCAGAACGAAACAAACAAGCAGCAAGCCGAGAAACAGCATCAAGAGCAACTGGAAAACGCCAGAAAAGCCGAAGAGCAGTTGTTGCAGCAAGCTAAAAAGCAACGTGTGCTTGAAGAGCAAAAAATTCAGGAAGCCGCCGAAAAGCGCAAGCAGGAAGCATTAGAAGAAAAGAAGATGCAGGAACAGCTCGCTGCGAAGCGTAAGGAAGAGGAAAAAAAGTTAGAGGAGGCCAAGGAACGGCAAGCTCTCGAACAGAAAAAAGCCAAGGAAGCCGCGGAAAAGCAGAAACAGGCCGAACTGGACAAACAAAAGGAAGTCGCGGAAAAACAGAAACAAGCCGAACTGGAAAAACAGAAGGAGTTGGCGGAAAAACAAAGGGAAGTAGAGAAACAGAAATTGCTGGAAAAGCAAAAACAACAGGAAATGGAACGCGAAGCCAAGTTGAAGGAACAAAAACTGGCGGAAGCGGCGCGAGAGAAACAGCAGCAGGAAGCGGAAATCAAAAAGCTGGAGCAGGAAAAGAAGTTACAGGAACAAAAGGCTCTGGAGCAGCAAAAGAAACTGCAGGAGCAAAAGAGCGAAGAAGCCAAGCGTCAGGAACAAGCAAAGCAAGCGGAAGCCAAGGCAAAGGCGGAAAAGGAAAGGCAATTAGCTGACGAAAAAGCCAAGGCCGAGAAGGAGAAACAGGCCGCTCTTAATGCGGAAAAAGCCAAGCAAGCTGCTGAAGCCGAGGCCAGGGCCAAAGCCGAAAAGGACAAACAACTCGCTGCCGAGAAGGCGGAGAAAGAACGCCAAGCCAAAATAGCGGCGGAAAAGGCCGAAAAAGAACGCATGGCTGCCGAAGCGGAAGCCAAAGCCAAGGCTGAAAAAGAACGTCAGGCCAAACTGGCTGCGGAAAAGGCAGAGAAGGCTGAGAAAGAAAGACTTGCTGCAGAAGCGGCGGCAAAAGCCAAAGCAGAACAAGAGCGCCAAGCTGCGATAGCGGCGACTGAAAAAGCGGAAAAAGAACGGCAGGCTGCGGAAGCAGCCGCGGCGGCTGCGGCAAAAGCGGCATCGGATAAGCAAGCAGTCGATTCTGCCAAACAGATGATAGCGCGCAAAGTGGAAGGGGCCTGGACGCGGCCGATCAACGCAACGCAAGGCTTGAGATGCACAATTCAGGTAAAATTGCTGGCTAGCGGCGATGTGATGGATGCGGTGGTGATTGGTAGCAGCGGCGATCCGATTTTTGACCGTTCGGCGGAGAATGCAGTGAGAAAAGCCTCGCCTTTGCCGGTACCGCAAGATAGAAATTTATTTAATCAGGAATTTAGAGTTTTTACCTTCGTGTTTAAACCGGAATAATCAGTAAAACGGAAACGAGAGAATGATGTTAATCACAAGAATGTTAGTCGGCGGCATTTTGGCTGGGATGTTCACAGTGGCGCAGGCGGCCGGTTTAACCATAGAAATCACTAAAGGGTCGCAAACTGCGGTGCCTATCGCCATCGTGCCGTTTGCCCAACAAGGCTCTATCGGCAATGTTAAATTGTCCGATGTCATCAGTTCTGATTTGGGTGGCAGCGGTTTCTTTAAAACCTTGTCGGAAGACGACATGTTGACCAAACCTAGCGAACCCGAGCGGGTTAATTTCAAGGATTGGCAAGTACTAGGCCAAGACTATATGGCGATAGGCCAAGTGGTCGGTAATGGCGGTAGCTACAATATCCAGTTTCATTTGTTTAATGTGCATAACGGCCAGTTATTGATGGGTTACCGTTTGACGGCCGGTGCCAACGAATTGCGTCGTGCCGCGCATCACATCAGTGATCTGATTTACGAAAAACTGACCGGCCGCAAAGGCGCATTCAATACCCGGATTGCTTATGTCACCAGCGTTCGCCGCGGCAATGGCAAGCAGTTCATGCTGCAAGTGGCCGATGCCGATGGTTATAACCCCCGGACTATTGCCGAATCTCCGGAACCTATTATGGCGCCGGCTTGGTCACCGGACGGCAGCAAAATCGCTTATGTATCCTTCCACACCAAACGTTCGGAAATCTGGGTGCAGACTTTGGCGACGGGACAACGTGAAAGCGTTTCCTCTTATCCGGGCATCAACGGTGCGCCGGCTTTTTCACCGGACGGTAGTCGTCTGGCGGTTACGCTTTCTAAGGACGGCAGTCCCGATATTTACGTTTTGAACTTGGGTAGCCGCTCTTTGACGCGCTTGACCAACAGTTTATCTATCGATACCGAGCCGACCTGGTCGCCGGATGGCAGCTCTATCTTGTTTACGTCTGATCAAGGCGGCAAACCGCAGCTTTATTTGATGCCAGCTTCGGGGGGCAAAGCTAGCCGGGTTACATTCCAGGGCGACTATAACGCCAGAGGCCGTTTTTCCGCTGACGGCAGAAGTCTGGCGATGGTAACGGGTAGTGGCGGTGGCTATAAGATTGCGGTTATGGACATGGCCTCGCGCACTGTGAACGTGCTGACCGAGGGTAATCTTGACGAATCGCCCAGTTTTGCGCCTAATGGCAGCATGGTCTTGTTTGCCGCGAATCGCGGCGGGCGCTCGGCCTTATCGGTGGTGTCTACCGATGGCGCGATGCAACAGAAATTGGCCTTCGAGAGTGGCGAGGTCCGTGAACCGGCCTGGGCACCTTGATTGCAAGCGCGATAGCCCTCACACTATCGTCACCTGAGTTTTACTTAATATTTGGAGAAAATTGATGAGATTTAACAAAACCTATTTGGCTTTGGCCATGACTGCGATTTTGGTAACAACAGGCTGTAGCTCAACCGAAGAAGAAGGTTTGGCCGATTCTACCCAAGGTACCGATGCATCTACCAGCGGTTACAATGACGGTTCCATGTCCGGCAGCCAATTCGGTTCAGGCAATGGCAGCAGCTTTGGCTCCGGTTCCGGCGCGAACCTGGGTCCTGAGTTCAGCGATCCTAACAATCCGTTGTCCAAACAAGTGATTTATTTTGAATTGGATAGCAGCCAAGTCAAACAAGACTACGTACCTGTTGTTGCGGCGCATGCCCGTTATTTGGCTTCACACCCAAACCAGCACGTGATTCTATCCGGTCATGCCGACGAGCGTGGTTCCAGCGAATACAACATCGCACTGGGCGAGCAACGGGCCAAATCGGTGGAAAGAATGATGCGCTCGCAAGGCGTTACTGCCGGCCAATTGGAAGTGGTGAGCTACGGTGAAGAAAAGCCCGCTGTTTCCGGTCATGACGAGTCGGCGTGGCAACAAAATCGCCGCGTGGAAGTTGGCTATCAATGAGTAAGCGTGCGCTTCTGATACTGAGTCTCGGTTTTGGCTTAACTGCCGGAGCTGATGCTGCGCCTAACGGTGCGGGTTACCCGGCTGGGAATGCTTATGCACAGCCGGCCGCCACTGACAATGCTATTTTTGAAGTGTTGGGTAGATTGGAGCAGTTACAGTCGGAAGTGCAGCAATTGCGCGGCATGGTCGAGGAGCAATCCCAGACCATCGCCGATTTGCAAAGAAAACAAAGCAATATGTACTCCGATCTGGATGATCGGATGCAGGCGCTTACCGCGGGCGGGCAAACGCCGCCGAGTCAAACGCCTGCGCCAATTCCTGCAGATACTGCTGCGGCTGGACAATCGCCGGTTACAGCGGCTCAACCCGCTACGCCAGCGGCCCCGGTCGCACCAGCTCCGGCGCCAGTTGCAGCTGCGACACCAGCTCCGGTTGCGTCGGTAGTGGACAATAAGCCGACCGCGACGGCGGCACAAGGCAACGAAAAGGAAAGGTATCAATCGGCTTACGACACTTTGCGTAACGGCCACAATGCTCAAGCCATCAAAATGTTTCAGGATTTGCTGAAAGATTTTCCGGCCGGCGAGTTTGCCGACAATTCTCAGTATTGGTTGGCGGAGGCGTATAAGATCAATCGGGAATTCGATGCGGCGCGAGGCGCGTTCAATAAGGTGGTCAGCCAATATCCCAATAGTTCTAAAGTGCCGGATGCCTTGCTGAAATTGGGTTATATCGAATTCGATCTGCAAAACGCCGCAAAAGCTCGCGATTATCTGACGCGGGTGACGACCAGCTATCCAGGCACCACTGCCGCTCATTTGGCGGAAAAAAAGCTGGCGCAAATGCCGCAATAAATTGGCGTTGGGATGGAGCAAACGCTACGTATTACCGAAATATTCTATTCACTACAGGGTGAAGCGAATACGGTGGGGTTACCCACCGTATTTATTCGCTTGACCGGCTGTCCCTTGCGCTGTTCCTATTGCGATACCGCATATGCGTTTACTGGCGGCGAGAAACTCAGCATCGATGACATTCTCTTGCAAGTTAGCCGTTACAACACCCGCTATGTCACGGTAACCGGCGGCGAACCTTTAGCACAACCGGGCTGCAATCCTTTAATGGTTAGACTGCTCGATACTGGTTACCAGGTTTCGCTGGAAACCAGCGGTGCCTTGGATGTATCGATGGTTGATAGTCGGGTCAGTAAAGTCATGGATCTGAAGACGCCGAGTTCCGGAGAGCTTGAGCGCAATCGCTATGACAATATCCAGTATTTAACGTCCCACGATCAAGTCAAATTCGTGATTGCCGATGCTGCCGATTACCAATGGGCCAAGCAGCAACTTGAGTTGTATCGCTTAGTTGAACATTGCCAAGTACTGTTCTCGCCGGTGATGGATGTGATGTCGCCGACCGAGCTGGCTGAGCGTATTTTGGCCGACCAACTGCAGGTTCGGTTTCAAATTCAATTACATAAATTTCTTTGGAACGACGCGCGTGGAAAATAACAGCAGTTCCAGGCCGGCAATTATTTTATTGTCCGGTGGCCTGGATTCTATAACGGTCCTGGCACTTGCCAAACAACAAGGGTTTACTTGCTACGCTCTGAGTTTCGATTATGGCCAGCGCCATAATGCCGAATTGGAAGCGTCGAGGAGGATTGCCAAGCATTACCAGGTCGCCGACCATAAGATTATCAATCTCGGCTTGAGCGCAATAGGCGGTTCCGCGTTGACAGACGCTCGGATCGATGTGCCGACTTCACCGCAAGCCGGTATTCCAGTAACGTATGTGCCGGCCAGAAATACTATATTTCTGGCGTTTGCTCTGGGTTGGGCGGAAGTGGTGAACGCTCACGACGTATTCATCGGCGTGAATGCCGTCGATTATTCCGGTTACCCCGATTGTCGGCCAGAATTTATCAAAGCTTTTCAAGATATGGCCAACCTGGGCACCAAAGCCGGGGTGGAGGGCCATAAAATTCAAATTCACACGCCGCTGATAGCACTGAGTAAAGCCGAAATTATTCGACAAGGTCTGGCGCTTGGCGTCGATTATGCCGATACCGTTTCCTGTTATTCAGCGGATATCAAAGGCAGAGCCTGCGGTGTGTGCGATGCCTGCAGATTGCGCGCGGCCGGTTTCCAAAATCTGGGTGTGACCGATCCAACTCATTATCGACCTAAATAACCGGGGTTGACGCGCATTTATTGGAAACTCAAATAGCACGGGGATTTATTTGTCGGCTAAGCTATAAATAAATTTATCGTCGATCTGAGGGTCTTTCAGTATGCAAGTCAATCAAACCAAGTCCCAATTTGTCGCCGTGGCTTCCATAGCCGCCGAATTGAGCGCGGTGATGGAAGTGGCCAAGGAAATTTCTCTCGCGGCAGCCAATGCCAAAGCGATTGCTTTCCGCGCCGGTGAAAAGGCCAAGGGCTTCCAACCCATCACGGACTTCATAAACGAATTGGCTAAGGATACGATCGAATTGGTCAATAACATCAACGAATACGCATTCCATCTTTATCGTCTGACAGTCAATGAACAGCGCATGACCGAAGCATGCAGACGCTTCGAGAAAGTGGGGCAGTTGGCTGTCGGAGCCAGATATGCCGACTCCTTAGCCACCCCATTGCAGGAAGTCAGGTTAAGAACGCAGATTTGTCATCGAGAGTTTATTATCCAGGTTTCGGAATTACTGATTAAGTTGGCGGATGTGATGCATCCGGCCAGGGCGGCGCGGGTGATTGCTGCCAACTCCCGGATAGAAGCGTCGCAAGCGGGAGAGTATCTGCAAAGTCTGCAAGCGGTCGCTGAAAGCGTCGATAACGCCGCGCAAATAATCAACGACAAAGTACATAAATGCCGGAGTGCATTGACGATTATAAACGTCGCCGAATAGCGCACCCATCAAACCCAGTATGGCCAAGAGGTACAGTTAGCATGAGAATGACCAAAATTTATGAGGGCGCTTATCAATGGATAATGTTTGGCCGCGACGCACACAAGCCCGAGAAAATTATTGATACCAACCAATATATGGTAAGGACGGCCAATCGCTGCCTTTTGATCGATCCCGGCGGCATAGAGCTGTTTGCGCCAATGCTGGCGGCGGTATTACACCATGCGCCGGTCGAGGAAATTACTGATTTGTTCGCCTCGCATCAAGATCCGGACATCATTTCATCTTTGGGTTTATGGGATCAAGCGCTGCCCAATGCCAAGCTGCATGCCTCAGCATTATGGGAAGGTTTTTTAAGGCACTTCGGCTGCGAAACTATCGAATATGTACCGATTCCCGACCATGGCGGAGTCATCAATCTCGGTACTACCGAATTGCAGATTGTTCCCGCTCACTATCTGCATGCCTCCGCTAATTTCCATATTTATGATCCACACGCCAAAATCCTGATGTCCGGCGATGTCGGTGCAGCCTTGGAAGCGCCTGGAACGCCCGTCTTTGTGGACAACTTCGATATGCACGTCGATAAAATGCGTTTTTTCCATCAGCGTTGGATGCCCTCTAATCAAGCTAAGCGCGCCTGGATTGATCGGGTCAGGAAGTTGGATATCGACATACTGGCCCCGCAACATGGTCGGATGTTCAAAGGCGATGATGTGAAGCGTTTTCTGGATTGGTTCGAGGCCCTACAAGTGGGGATTGCCGTATAAAACAAGCATTTGCCGAAAATTGGGTTTATAATCCGGCCATTACGAGCCCCCGTCGCGAGACGGGGGTTTTTTGTTAGTGAGAGTAGTTGAGGTATCTCATCAAGCATGGCGCAAAAACTTTATATACAGACTAACGGCTGTCAAATGAACGAATACGATTCCGATAAGATGCGGGACGTATTGATCGCATCGCACGGCATGGAATTGACCGACATTCCGGAACAAGCCGATGTGCTGCTGCTAAACACTTGTTCGATCCGCGAAAAAGCTCAGGAAAAGGTATTTTCCGCCGTGGGGCGCTGGAAAAAAATCAAAGATAAACGTCCCGGTGTGATTATTGGTGTTGGTGGCTGCGTAGCCAGCCAGGAAGGTGCGGCCCTGCAAAAGCGCGCGCCGTATGTAGACATTGTGTTTGGTCCGCAAACCCTGCACCGCTTGCCTGAGTTGTTAAATCAAGCGCGTAGCGGCGGTAAACATGTCGTAGATATTTCTTTCCCCGAAATCGAAAAATTCGATAATTTACCGGAACCGCGTGCGGAAGGGCCCAAGGCTTACGTATCGGTGATGGAAGGTTGCAGTAAGTACTGTACCTATTGCGTAGTGCCTTACACCCGCGGAGAAGAAGTCAGCCGGCCGCTGAACGATGTAATTGCCGAAATCGAAACGCTGGCTAGACAAGGTGTGCGCGAGATCAATCTGCTTGGTCAAAACGTTAATGCTTATCGCGGCGCGATGGAAGACGGCGATGTGGCTAGCTTTGCGCTGTTGTTGCATTGCGTTGCCGCGGTCGATGGTATAGACCGAATTCGTTTCACGACATCGCATCCTTTAGAATTCACTGACGATATTATCGAAGCGTTTGCCGAAATTCCGCAGCTGGTCAATCATTTGCATTTGCCCGTGCAGAGCGGCAGCAACCGCATTTTGGCGGAAATGAAGCGCGGCCATAGGCGCGAAGATTATCTGGAAATCATGCGCAAGATGAAAGCGGTGCGGCCAGGCATCAGTTTGTCGTCGGATTTTATCGTCGGCTTTCCCGGCGAAACCGAAGAAGATTTTGAAGATACCATGGCCTTGATCGAGGAAGTCGGTTACGACCTGTCTTACAGTTTTATCTTCAGTGCCAGACCCGGTACGCCGGCAGCCAACTTTGCCGACGATGTCAGCATGGCCGTTAAGGAACAACGCTTGAAACGCTTGAAAGACCGCCTGAACGAAATGTTCATGGCTATTTCGGAGTCGATGATCGGTAGCGTGCAAAGTGTGTTGGTGGAGGGCATCTCCAAGAAAAACCCGTTGCATCTCACCGGGCGGACCGAAAATAACCGTGCCGTCAATTTCGCCGGACACCCGCGCCTGATCGGGCAATTTGTCGACGTGTATATTGCCGAAGCCTTGCCCAATTCGTTACGGGGTCGCCTGGTGGAATCGTCCATCGAAAAAATCAAGCAGACCGCCTAGTGTTGACCGCCGGCCATTTTTCTCAAGAAATTACCCTGTTACCCGCCGATGCGCAACGCCTGTCCAATTTTTGCGGACAGTTGGATGCGCATATCCGCCAAATCGAGCAACGCTTACAGGTGGAGATCGCCAATCGCAGCAATCATTTCAAGGTCACGGGTGTCGATGCCGCAGTGAAAGCAGCTTGCGCGGTGATTCAGAAACTATTCGAATTGACCGAGCGGGAAGAAATCACCCCGGAGCAAGTGCATTTGAGTTTGCAGGATGCCAGTATCGATCAGTTACTACAGGCTATGCCGAGCGTGAAATCGGAGCCGGTGGCGATTAAAACCAAGCGCGGTGTAATCAAGGGTCGCGGTTTTAATCAGCAGGACTATTTGCGCAAGATCATTTCGCACGACATTAATTTCGGTGTCGGTCCCGCGGGTACCGGTAAAACCTATCTGGCGGTCGCGTGTGCGGTTGATGCGTTGCAAAACGAGACCGTGCGGCGGATTATTTTGGTACGGCCGGCGGTGGAAGCGGGCGAGAAGTTAGGTTTCCTCCCTGGCGATATGGCGCAGAAAGTCGACCCCTATTTGCGGCCCTTGTACGATGCGCTATACGACATGTTGGGCTTCGAGCGCGTCGAAAAATTGCTGGAAAAAAATGTCATCGAAGTGGCGCCCTTAGCCTTCATGCGCGGTAGAACCTTGAACGACTCGTTTATTATTCTGGATGAGGCGCAAAACACGACGGTGGAACAAATCAAGATGTTTCTGACCCGGATCGGTTTCGGTTCCACCGCCGTCATTACCGGCGATGTTACGCAAATCGATTTGCCTAACGAAAAAATGTCCGGTCTGAAACATGTGTTGAAAGTGCTGAAGGATGTGGACGGTATCAGCTTTACCTTTTTCGGGGTGCGCGATGTGGTCCGACATCCGTTGGTGCAGCGCATCGTCGCCGCTTACGAGCTCTACGAAAAAGAGCACATGCCCTCGGCGTAGTCTATGAATTATATCGACATGCAAGTTGCTACTTCGGCACCTCATCCCGAACTCGAGCAGTTTCAGCAATGGGTGGACGCCGGGCTAGCAAGCTTTGAGGATGATGCGGACTGCGAGTTGGTGATTCGTTTGGTCGACGATGTGGAAAGCGCAGAGCTGAATCAGCAGTATCGGCATAAAAACGGACCGACTAACATCCTGAGCTTTCCCTTTGAAGCCCCGGCGGGCATGGACATGGACTTGCTGGGCGATTTGGTGATTTGTGCACCGCTGATTGCACTGGAAGCTGCGCAGCAAAATAAATTGCCCGAGCACCATTGGGCGCATATCACTATACACGGCGTATTGCATTTGCTAGGGTATGACCACATAGAGGATCAGGATGCCGAACAAATGGAAGCATTAGAGATTGAGATTTTGAGCAAATTAGGTATAGCAAACCCTTATATGGAGGATGGAAAGCAATGAGCGATGGTAACCCCCCGAGTAGTCAACCCCATAAGAGTTTGATCGAGCGTATCGGTCATTTTCTGAGTGGGGAGCCGCAAGATCAGGAAGACTTGCTGGAGATATTGAGAGAATCGCAAGAAAAACATCTGTTAGACTCCGACGCACTGGCCATGATGGAAGGCGTGATGCATGTGGCGGAGATGCGGGTCAGAGACATCATGATTCCGCGTTCGCAAATGGTCGTCGTTCCCAGGGAAGCGGAACTGGAAACCATCTTTCCTTTAGTGGTCGAATTTGCTCATTCCCGTTTTCCCGTCATTGAGGAAGATCGCAGTAAGGTGGTTGGTGTTTTGCTGGCCAAGGATTTACTGGCTCATGCTTTAAAGGATAAAACCCTGAAAGTCGAGGATGTGATGCGCCCGGTCAACGTGGTGCCGGAAAGCAAACGTTTAAATGTGTTACTAAAAGAATTTCGCACCGAGCGCAACCACATGGCCATCGTCGTCGACGAATACGGCAATGCCGCCGGCTTGGTGACGATTGAAGACGTCCTGGAGCAAATCGTCGGCAAGATTGAAGACGAACACGATGACGACGAAGTACAAGAATTTATTTCTCAGCGTAGCGAGAAAGAATTTATCGTCAGCGCGCTGACACCCATCGAAGAATTCAACGATTATTTTTCCGCCGCATTGGAAGACGACGAATACGACACGCTAGGCGGTTTAATCGTGCAGCGTCTAGAACATTTTCCGAAGAAAGGCGAGAAGGTGGAGCTGGACGATTTCTGTTTCGAGGTATTGCGGGCCGACAATCGGCGAGTGCATTTACTGAAATTGAAGATCAAATAACTGTGTTCTGCGCGCTGGTGCCTGCGGCATTAAGCATTAGCAGTTCCTCGAACGCATCGGCCGGCAGGGCTTTGGAGAATAAATAGCCCTGCCCATAGTCGCACTCCGCTTCCATCAGAAGTTGGCGTTGTTGTTCCGTTTCTATGCCTTCCGCGATGACTTTCATCCCCAGCTTGTGCGCCATCACGATAATCGCTTCGCAGAGAATCTTGTCGCTGGAATTCGGCGACAAATTGCCGACGAAAGACTGATCTATTTTCAGATAGTCGATATCGAATTTCTTCAGATAAGCCAGCGACGAATAGCCGGTGCCGAAATCGTCCAGCGATACTTGTATCCCTGCGTCTCGAAAAGCCAGTAATTGATCTTTCACCACATTACTGGCGTCCAGCAGCAAGCCCTCGGTAATTTCCGCGACGATGCTTTGTCCCGGCAGCTCAAGTGTTTGCAAGTATTCCAGCCAAGTGCCGTGGGCCTGGTCGTCGTAAAACTGCATCGGCGACTTGTTGACGCTGATCTGAAAGTCCGGATGGTATCGGGCACGCCATTGTTTGACCTGTCCTGCCGCTTGTTTAAATACCCAAGTACCGATTTCGGCAATCAGGCCTATATCTTCGGCAATATGCACAAATTCGCTGGGGCTGACCATGCCCCGTGTCGGGTGTTGCCAGCGGATCAGCGCTTCGGCTTTATGGATGGCGCCGGATCCCAGTTCCACGACCGGCTGGTAATATACTTCAAATTGGTTGGCCTCCAAAGCATGGCGCAAATCGTCGGCAATCAGCATGCGCGCTAGAGCGGCTTCCTGCATTGATGGAGTGAAATAACAATAGCGATTACGGCCCTGGTGTTTCGCTGCGTACATTGCCTGATCGGCGTTTTTTATTAAGGTATCGATTCTCTCCGCGTCCTTCGGGTACAGGGTGATGCCGATACTGGCGGAGATGTAGGCCACTTTGCTTTTCAGCTGAAAAGGTTCGGCGAGTCTTTGCAGGATGTTTTTGACCACCCGTTCGGCATCCTCAGCATCATCAAGTTCGCCGAGGATGACTGTGAATTCGTCGCCGCCCAGTCGGGCGACAGTATCGGAATCGCGTACGCAATGCAGCAGCCGTTGCGAGGCATCTTTTAACAATAAATCGCCCATATCGTGACCCAGCGTATCGTTAACTTCCTTGAAACGGTCCAGATCAAGCAATATCAAAGCGACCTGCAAGCCGCTGCGATGTGCCTTTTTGATTTCTTGATCCAGCCTGTCATGAAACATGCGGCGGTTGGGCAGGCCGGTGAGCGGATCGAAATTGGCTTGGGTCCAGATCAGTTCTTCGGACTGCTTCTTTTGGGTGATGTCGGAAAATAACGCAACTCGCCGCTGCGGCAGGCCATCTGCGCTAAATATGGTATTGATGGTCAGTTGCTCAGCAAATATCTCGCCGTTCTTCCGACGATTCCAAATTTCGCCTTTCCAGTGACCGCTACTGTTGATGGCTTGCCACATGGCTTGATAAAACTGTTCGCCCTGCCGCGCCGAGTTCAGAATGTTATGGTTTTTACCGATGACTTCGTCCAATGTGTAGCCGGTCAAAGCGGTGAAAGCCGGATTGACATTGATAATCATGCCTTGTGCGTCGGT
Organism: Methylomonas sp. TEB; assembly: GCF_047777895.1. Classification (GTDB taxonomy): domain Bacteria; phylum Pseudomonadota; class Gammaproteobacteria; order Methylococcales; family Methylomonadaceae; genus Methylomonas. The sequence continues at coordinate 4,121,357 of NZ_CP180476.1, read as the reverse complement.
CACGGCCATCGCTTCGCTGCTGTTTTGATAGACTAACGACGCCAATTGCAGTTCTTCATTGCTGCGGCTGCGGTCGATTGCAATGCCGGCCAAATGTGAGGCCTGTTCAATCATCTGAATATCGTCTGCTCCTGGCTCTGCGGGATGGCGCTGGTAAATACCAAAAGTACCCAACAATTGGCCGGACGCGCCACGTATCGGTTCAGACCAGCAGGACCCTAAACCGGCCCTAGCCGCAAGCTCGGTAAACGGCGCCCAATAAGTATGGTTTTGAATATCTTCGACAATGACTCGCTGGCCGAAATACGCAGCCGTACCGCATGAGCCGATACCGGGGCCTACGTAAAGGCCGTCTACAGCAGAATTGTAGAAGTCGGGTAGATGCGGTGCAGAGCCTATGAACAAGCGATTACCTTCGCTATTTAATAGCAATATCGAACAAATTAAGTCAGGATTTTGGGCCTCTACACCCAATACCACCGCTTGCAGGATCTCCGGCAGCGCCGCGCCTTTGGATACTAATTCCAGCACATGGTTATGGGCGCGCTCACGATTGGCCGCTTGTTGGCGGTCAGTAATATCCATGGCTATGCCGATGATGCCGACCGTCTCTTTGTTGATGTCTTGCAATGGCGTGCGGGTTATTTGTATGGTGTGCCGTTTGCCATCGGCAAATTTTATTTGCTCGAGGGACTGATGTGCTTGATTTGTTTGCGCTAAACACGCTTGATCGGCACTTAAAAAACGGGCTGCGATTTCCGCGCCGAACAACTCGGCCAATGGTTCGTTGGCAATTAAACGGGTTTCCGGCAGGCCAAGGGCATCGCAAAAAGTATGGTTTACAAACAAAAAGCGCGTATCAAGGTCGGCCAACCAAATGCCGACGGGGGCGTTGTCGAGAATGGCATGCAACTTAGCTTCGGAGGCATGTAACTCGGCTATTTGCGAGTTTAATTGTTCGGTCATCGACATGAAACTATTCGCCAGATAGCCGATTTCGTCGTTACGGTGCGTCGGTAACCCGGTCAGCGGCGTGCCCAGCTTGAATTGACCGATGGCGGTGGTCATCGAATTGAGCGGTTTTGCCAGGACGCGCGCCAACATTAGCGAAATTGCACTTGCCAGCAGGCTGAACAACAAGGTTATTTCGATAACGCTCACTCCCAGAGCTTTACTTTCCTGCAAAACGTTTTTCAGCGGCGTATATAAACCCAGCATGGCGAAGCGTCCGCTGCTTTCCGAGCCCAACGGCAGTTTTACGAAAGCGGCGAGTGAAGAAGCGGCCAAACTTTGCGTATCGCTGGTCGCGAATACCGAATGCGCTTGTTTGCCAGCCAGAATCGCTTTTACGTTCGGGATGTCATTCTGAATCAGGAAACTGCGGCCGCTCTCAAATCCAAAGGTTTTTGCCGTGTCGGGGTGAATTAAATAGTCCCCTCTGTCGTTGCTGAGCAGCAATTCAATATCGTCGGGAATATTGCCGCGTACTTGCTCGAATAGCCCTTGTAAATCGACATTGATGACGATTACTGCGATGGTAGTAGTGGCCGACTTGATGGGCATCGCTATCCGCAGTGTGGGTTTACCAAATCCCAGGTGAGTGCCTAATTCCTGATTTAAATTGATTTCCGAAACGTAATATTGCTCCGCAGCCAGCGGCACGGTTTCGAATACGTAAGGAAAATGGTTTTTCTCTTGTAGCTGCGCGTCGGCAATCACTTTGAGGTTGTCTTGATCCCTATCGACTCTGACTAATTCCTTGCCGTAATGCTGCGTGTCGATCAAACGGATTTGACTGTATTCGGGATGGGCATTCAGCAAGCTGACAAAAATCTCCGCCAATTGATTTTTAAGTATGTCCAACTTTGCGTCAGGTGTTGCCGAGACCATGTCGGCGCTGACCGGCAAATTGCTTAGAAACTTGACGTTGCTGGCGGTAGCTGCCAACGCATCGGCAAATCGGTTTCCCACGGCTTGGGTGTCGTTGAGCAGCTTATCCTTGGCGGTTCCCACCAGCATGGCCCGGCTGCGATCATAGACATAATAACCAGTCAAGCCTGTGGATAGTGTGCCTAGCAGTGCCAGCCAGAAACCCAGTTTTATGCCTATGCTGGAGCGCACTTAAAATGCCTCGGGCGCTTCGCCGGAAATGATTCTATCCCATAGCGTTTTGCGCGCTAGCGGATTGAGTATCGGTTCCAGCCAAATGATGGGTTGGTTTTGGGTGCTGTCGTTCTCCGGCGCTGTAATGGTGTTTGCCAAGCCGTGTTGCTGGGTTAGCGTTTCGCTGACTGCTTTTTCCAAGGTGTAATTGATCCATTTTTCTGCCAACTCGGGGTTCCGGCTATTTTGGGTGATGGCCCAGCAATCCAGCCAGGCCAGCGCACCTTCGCGGGGAATCACATAGCCGATGTCGGCACCGGCTTCGCGCAGAGCTTTCAGTTGCTGGGTGCCGTAATTACCGAAAATCAAGGCTATTTCATATTTGACAAACAGTCTGGTCGCTTCCTCCGCGGTCGCGTAAAAGGTCAGCACATTACGGCGTAACTTGGCCAATTCGCGAGCAGCCTGTTTTAGCTCGGGATCTGTCATCCGGAACGGATTGGATACGCCCCTTAATAAGCCGACCAAGGAGAAATTGTGATTACTGGCGTTAAAAGCCAATACTCGGCCCCGATAGGCAGGGTCCCACATAGCCGACATGGATTGGGGGGGAGTGTTAATGAGTTTGCGGTTATAGATCAGCCCCATTTCCGAGTAGGTGTAAGGGACGGCATACGTGTCGTTCCCGCGAACCAGGCCGGGGATGGCTTGCAAGTTTTGGAAACGCGGCAACTGCCGGGCATGGTTGGGAATATTTGTCATGCTGATCGGCCTGCTCAGGCCTTGATCGATATAACGCTGCAATTCCGCAGTATTGACAGCAAATACGTCATAGTTGCCACCATTGATTTTCTGCCAAAGGTCGTCGTCGGACGTTACCAGGGTTAACTCTATCGCCACGTCGAACCGCTGCTGGAATGCCGAAACCACTTCACTATCGGCGTAACCGTCCCAACTGAGCACCCGCAGTGTTTCCTGGGCGGATACCCATCCGGATGTTGCCAGACATATAATCGTAAGAAAATATGTCAGAACGGTGGGGGAACATTTGGCAGTAATGCTCATAAGGCTATCGGCATGAATTTGTCGGGCCATCATAACCAATAAGTATGCGCTTTCCGCCAATGTCGATATTGATATTATGTTCCCGCGCACAGATTCCGAAAATAATGCCATGAGGCTATCTGGTCGGATTGTCGTTTAGGGCGGGTCCGGATTAATCGGCTTGATCGACTTTGATCAGAATGCGTAAAGCATTTTGCCGGGTGCTGTGGTTGAAACTGTTGAAGCCGTGATTGTCGGATTGTTCAGTGTCGGTGTTGCCGGCAATTTCCACCCATTCGCCGAGATTGGCGCGTAAAGTGGTGTGAGCGGATTGGGTTTCAATGTGGCCGTTGCGCTGAAAGCTATCCGACCACGGTTCGATATCGAGAATGACCTGCTCGCCTGCCAAGCGCGGCGTAACAGCGAAGCCGGTACTGGCTTCTATCATCTTGGTATTGCTGCTCACCGCGGAGCCGTAACCATAGCCCGAGTCGTATACGCTGTAATTTTGCACCGGCCGCACCTGTCCGGTTTTGATATGGGCCGCCTGGCCTTCCAGGGTGCGTAATTGTTGGTGTTGTTGCCGGTTTCGCAAGTCTTCGCTGTTGCCCATCATGCCGCGCATCTGAATCCTATTCGGCGTTGCGGCAATGGCCGCTTCGGCGTTCAATTCGGCTGCGGTTTTGCTACTGGTTTGCAAGACGCTGATGACTAAATTGCTGAGCCGGGCATCGAGTTTTTGAATGACGGCCCTGATTTCGCCGAGTTTGGCGGGATTGGTTTTAACGATCAGACTGGCGCCGTTCTCGATGACGCGATCATCGGCATCCAGCAGCGGTGCCAGTAAAGCGCGTACGTCGGAGGCCGGACGGTTCATCAAGGGGATGACTTCTATCACCGATTCGTCGGCAACCGCGAGGCCGGCTATCAACATCAAGCCGGCCAAGCAGGGTTTAAATTTCATTGTAAAGCGCGAGATATTGATTCGCACTGTTTTGCCAGGAGAAATCCTTGAGCATCGCGTTACGTTGAATTTTCTTCCAGACCGGTCGGTTGTGGAATAACACCAGGCTGCGTTTGATGGCTTCTATCAGCGCGGCCGCCGACGCATCGTTGAACGAGATGCCGCTGGCGGTGCCGTTGGCAATACTTTCCGGCAATGCGTCGACTACCGTGTCTGCCAAGCCGCCGGTCTTTCTGACGATAGGTATCGTGCCATAGCATTGGCTATACATTTGGTTTAAGCCGCAAGGTTCGAAGCGCGAAGGCATCAGGAAGATGTCGGCGCCGGCTTCGATTTGATGCGCCAAGCGTTCGTCGTAGCCAATGGTGATGGATACTTTTTCCGGATATAGGCGGGCAAACTCCTGCAGGCGGTATTCGATGCTTTTATCGCCGCTGCCCAGTAAAGCAAATTGCAAGGGTAGGGTGGTCATCTCTTGTAAACAGCTTAGTACCAGATCGATACCTTTTTGTTCGACCAAGCGGCCAATCAAACCAAACAAAGGAGTTTCCGATTCCACCGGCAAGCCCAGTTGTTGTTGGAGTGCCGCTTTATTGATTTGCTTGTCTTTTAGGGTATCGACGCTGAAAGGCTTTGCGATATAGGCGTCGTTCGCCGGATTCCAGACCGACACATCAATGCCGTTCAGAATGCCGCGTAACTGGCTTTGTTTATGCGCCAACAAGCCTTCCAAGCCGTAACCGAATTCAGGGGTCTGGATTTCCTGGGCATAAGTGGGGCTCACCGTGGTAATACGGTCGGAATAGCTCAACCCGCCCTTGATAAAGGACAGCATGCCGTGGAATTCCAGACCGTCCGGGTGGAGTAATTGCCCCGGCAGATTTAACTGGGCGTAGGTGCTGCCGGGAAACAGTCCTTGGTAGGCCATGTTGTGAATGGTAAAAATCGTCGCCGGCGGGTTGGGTTCCAATGACAGCAGTGCCGGTACCAAGCCGGTTTGCCAATCGTTGCAATGCACAATGTCGGCGTGCCAGTCTAAATAAGCCCGGTTGGTGGCCACTTCGACGATGATGCGGCAAAACAGCGCAAAGCGCTCACCAATGTTCGGCCAAGGGCGTCCGGCTTCATCAAGGTATGGGTTACCCGGAAAATTAAAGAACGGCGGATAGTCGACCAGCCAGACGATGACATCACTGTCCGGCAAGCGGGTTTCCAGTAGGTTAACGTCGCAATTGTTGACTCGCACCGTGCATAGGTAACGGCCGGGCTCGCAGTTCTTGATGCCCTGGTAATTGGGCATGATGATGCGCACGTCCTGGCCCAAGGCGGCCAGGGCCAGAGGCAGGCTGCCGGCGACATCCGCCAGGCCGCCGGTCTTGATCAAGGGGTGGGTTTCGCTGCTCGCGAACAGAATTTTTTTCATGGCGATAAAACTACATTTTCAAAATAATACCGGCCAGGGGCGGCAAGGTGACGGAAATGGAGTGGTCTTGGTTCATCCAGGATTGCGGTTCTGACAACACCGAGCCGTTGCCAAGGTTGCTGCCGTCGTAATACTGCGAATCGGAATTGAAAATCTCGTAATAGGTGCCGGGATTAGGTACGCCGATTCGGTAACTTTCGCGTGGCACCGGGGTGAAGTTCAGGATCACGATCAAATCTTCATGCGCCGATTTGCGGCGATAACTAATGATAGATTGTTGATAGTCGTGGCAATCGATCCATTCAAATCCGTGATGGTCGAAGTCGTAACGGTGCAGGGCGGTATGGCTGGAATAGAGTTTATTCAAGTCTTTCACCAGGGTTTGCAAGCCTTTGTGATGCGGATAATCCAATACGTACCAATCAAGCGTACGGTTGCAACTCCACTCGGTACCTTGGCCGAATTCGCAACCCATGAACAACAATTTTTTGCCCGGATAAGTAAACATCATCGTGTACAGCAGACGCAAATTGGCAAAGCGTTGCCATTCATCGCCCGGCATCTTATTCAACATCGAGCCTTTGCCGTGCACCACTTCGTCGTGCGAGAACGGCAGCACAAAGTTTTCTGTGAATGCGTAAAGCAGGCCGAAAGTCAGCGAATCATGATGGTATGAGCGGTGAATCGGTTGCTCCTGCATGTAATGCAGAATGTCGTGCATCCAGCCCATGTTCCACTTCATCGAGAAGCCCAAGCCACCGGTCCAGGTGGGCCGAGTCACTTGCGGCCACGAGGTCGATTCCTCGGCCATGATCACCGTGCCGGGATGCTGTTCGTGCGTGACGGTATTCATTTGACGCAGGAAGTCGATGGCTTCCAGGTTTTCGTTGCCGCCGTACATGTTCGGAATCCAGTCGTTGGCGTCGCGGGAATAATCCAGATACAACATGGAGGCCACCGCATCAACCCGCAGGCCGTCCAGATGGAATTCTTCCAGCCAGAAGAAAGCGCTGGACAGCAGGAAGTTTTTCACTTCGTTACGGCTGTAGTTATAAATCAGTGTCCCCCAATCCCGGTGCTCGCCCTTGCGCGGGTCTTCGTGTTCGTAAAGCGGCGTGCCGTCGAAGCGGCCCAGAGCGAAGTTGTCTTTTGGAAAGTGGGCGGGCACCCAATCCAAAATTACGCCGATGCCGTTTTGATGGCAGTGGTCGACAAAATAACGGAAATCGTCCGGCGTGCCGTGGCGGCTGGTCGGCGCAAAATAACCGGTGGTTTGATAACCCCAGGAAATGTCCAGAGGGTGTTCGGTGACCGGCAATAACTCGATATGAGTAAACCCCAGTTCCTTGACGTAATCCACCAATTGCTCGGCAAGCTCGCGATAATTCAGGAAATTGCCGCGATGGTCGCGCCGCCAGGAGCCCAGGTGTACCTCGTAAATCGACATCGGCTGATGCAGCCAGTCGTGCTGCGGACGGTGGTCCATCCAGCTGCCGTCTTGCCAGGTATAGCTGTCTTCTACTGTGACAATCGCAGCGGTTTGCGGACGGAATTCGAAATGCTGGCCGTAAGGGTCGGTTTTGACTAGCAGTTGGCCGGTATGGCGATTCAGAATTTCAAACTTGTACAAGCAGCCGGCAGACAGGCCGGGAATGAAAATTTCCCAGATACCGCTACTACCCAAGCTGCGCATCGGATGGCAGCGGCCGTCCCAGCGATTGAAATCGCCGATCACGCTGACCCGCTGTGCGTTCGGCGCCCAGACCGCAAAATGTACTCCGGGAATATCGGCAACGCTGTGCAGATGCGAGCCAAGCTTTTTGTAAATATGCCAATGCCGACCCTCGGCAAACAAATGTTGGTCGAATTCCGGCAGCACCGGGCCGAAGCAGTACGGGTCGTAGTGTTGATGGTCGTAGCCGTCCTTGTCCGTCCAAAATAATGGGTAATGCTCGGGGATGGCTTCGTTGCCCGGATGGTATTCGAAAAAATCGGTGTCGGGAATGCGAGAGAATTCTGGGCCTTTGGGACTGCTGATTCTTACGGTTTCCGCATAGGGCAAATACACTCTGATGACGTTATCGCGGCCTTGACCATGACGGCCTAGCAGGGCGAAAGGATCGTGATGCTTTGCTTCGGTGAGTTTGATTAGTTCTGAATCAAGCGTGTTGGTTTTGCTTGGCTTGTTCATTTTGCAATGCCTCAGTTATAGTTAGTTATCGGTTGGCAGGAATAGCAATTTTGGTAATGACCGACTTTTCAGCATCAAATCGCTTGAGTTTTTACTTTTCCGTGAAGAGTAACGATAATGGCTCTACGCGGCAAGTGGCAGGTAGAGAAATCTGTGAAATGTCGGTTGCAGCCGGTTTTGGGCGGTAAAGCTTAATTAATTGAAAGAGGATACACATGTCAGTCGTCGATACACATCAAACGGAGAGACGGGTCAATGATTTAACCCGCAACACCATTGCGTTAATTCTGGCTGGCGGACGCGGATCGCGGCTGAAGGATATGACCGACTGGCGGGCCAAGCCGGCGGTGCCGTTTGGCGGTAAATTCCGTATCATCGACTTTCCTCTATCCAACTGTATTAACTCCGACATTCGCAAGATCGGTATCCTTACCCAGTATAAAGCTGATTCGCTAATTCGCCACATCCAGCAGGGTTGGGGTTTTTTGCGGGGCGAGTTTGGTGAGTATGTTGATTTGATGCCCGCGCAACAACGGCATGACGAACATTCCTGGTACCAAGGCACCGCCGATGCGATATATCAGAACATCGACATCTTGCGGGCCCGTAATCCTGAGTTTGTATTGGTATTGGCCGGCGATCATATTTACAAGATGGATTATTCGGTGATGCTGGCCGATCACGTTGCCAATAAGGCCGATCTGACGATCGGTTGTATCGAAGTCTCGCTGGAAGACGCTAAGGCGTTTGGCGTAATGCACGTCGATGAAAATCGCCGGGTGAAGGCGTTTGTGGAAAAGCCCGAAAATCCGCCGGTGATGCCCGGCCGGGAAAACACGGCGTTGGCTTCCATGGGTATTTATATTTTCAATGCTGGCTTCTTGTTCGAACAATTGATCAAAGATGCCGATACCAAAGGCTCCAGCCGTGATTTTGGTAAGGACATCATTCCGTCAGTGATCGAAAAATACCGGGTCAATGCCTACCCGTTCCTGGATTTACAAAGTGGTCAACAAAGTTACTGGCGCGATGTGGGAACCATCGATGCCTATTGGGCGGCCAATATGGAATTGGTCGGTGTCAAACCCGATATGAATTTGTACGACAACACCTGGCCGATCTGGACCTATCAAGCGCAAACGCCACCGGCTAAATTTGTGTTTGACGATGACGATAGACGCGGCCAGGCTATTGACTCCATGGTCTCCGGCGGTTGCGTAATTTCCGGCGCCACAGTGCGCCACTCCTTACTGTTCTCTATGGTGCGTGTTAACTCCTACAGCTCGGTGCAGGATTCAGTGATTTTGCCCGAAGTGAATGTCGGTAGACATTGCCGGATTACCAAAGCCATCATCGAAAAAGGTTGTCAGATACCGGAGGGTACAGTCATTGGCGAGGACCGGGCGGAAGACGAAAAACGTTTTCATGTCAGCGAGGGCGGCGTGGTGTTGGTGACATCCGATATGTTGGGACAAAGACGGAATTATGTCCGATAAAAAGCTTAAGCTGGTGCTCTGCTGGCACATGCACCAGCCTGAGTACCGCGACATGCAGAGCGGGGAATTCAAGCTGCCGTGGACCTATCTGCATGTGATCAAGGATTATGTGGATATGGTCGCGCATCTGGAAGCCGTGCCGGGGGCTAAAGCGGTGGTGAATTTTGCCCCTATCCTATTGGAGCAGATCGAAGATTATTCCAACCAAGTCAACGGCTATTTGCACGATAGAATTGCCATCAAGGATCCTCTGTTGGCTGCTTTGGTCGAACCTTCGGTTTCCGCCGACCCTGAAAAGCGCTTAAAGTTGTTACGCGATTGCCGGAAAGCCAATCGCGAGCGGCAGATCGAACGCTATCCGGCTTTTCGTAAGCTAACCAATATGGCAGACTGGATTGAAGCTCACCAGGACTCAGTCAATTACCTGAATGCGCAATTTATTTCCGACATTTTGGTCTGGTATCACTTGGTCTGGATGGGCGAGACGGTCAAGCTCAACGATAACCGCGTCAAACGCTTAATCGAAAAAGGCAGCGGCTTTAGTCTGCATGACAGGATCGAGATTGTTGAAATTATTCGCGATCTGTTGTCTAAAGTTATCTACCGCTATAAAGCTTTGGCTAGAAAAGGCCGCATCGAACTGTCGGTGACGCCTTATGCGCACCCCATCATGCCGTTGATGCTCGAGATAGACAGTGCCCGCGAGGCAATGCCTGGAGTAACCTTGCCGGGTATTAGTCATTACCCCGGTGGTGAAGAGCGCGTGCGTTGGCATTTGCAAAAAGGCTTGGCGACCTTTCGGCATTTTTTCGGTTTCGAACCGCAAGGGTGCTGGCCGTCCGAGGGCAGTATCAGTCAGCGGACCCTGGAAGTGTTAGCTGATTTTGGTTTCAAATGGGCCGCCAGTGGTGGTAATGTCTTGCATAACAGCATACGCGCCAGCGCGCTTGGCGATGCGGTTGCTGTGCATCGCCCCTTTAAGTTGGGTTCTGCGGAGATCGCCTGTTTTTTTCGGGACGACGGCTTGTCGGATTTAATCGGGTTTGAATATTCAAAATGGCATGCCGATGATGCGGTGGCCGATCTGATTCAGCACTTGGAAAATATCGCCGATTATGAGCCACAGACGCCCCTGGTTTCGATAATCATGGATGGCGAAAATGCCTGGGAATATTTTCCGGATAACGGGTATCATTTTCTTAGTGCGCTGTATAAGCGGCTTAGCGAACATCCGCGTATCGAATTAACCACTTTTTCTGACTATCTGGATAGTGCCGCTCCCCAGTGTGGGTCCTTGCCGAAATTGGTGGCCGGTAGTTGGGTGTATGGTACGTTTTCGACCTGGATCGGCGATGCCGATAAGAACTGCGGCTGGGAGATGTTGGCCGATGTCAAAAACGCTTTCGACAAAGCGGTCGCCAACGGCAAACTCTCCGAGCAACAATTGGCTGCCGCACAGGTGCAATTGGGCGTCTGCGAGGGGTCGGATTGGTTTTGGTGGTTCGGTGATTATAATCCCGGCGAAGCGGTCAGCGATTTTGAAAAACAGTATCGGCTTAATTTGAGCAATCTCTATCGTTTGCTGGGCGAAGAGCCGCCGCCGTATCTGGCCTTGTCGTTTACGCAAGGTAGCGGTAGCCCGGCGATGGGTGGCGCAATGCGGCGCGGTATTCAAATATAATAAAACGGAATAAACAACATGGGTGCTCTCTTGGATAAACGCCGCGCAGGTGTTTTGTTACATATAACATCGCTCCCGGGCCGTGGAGAGTGTGGTGATTTGGGTAAGGAAGCCTTCAATTTTGTTAATTTTCTGCACGATATAGGTGCTACCGTCTGGCAGACCTTGCCGCTGGGCATGACGCATGGCGACGGTTCACCTTACCAGTGCTTGTCGGCACATGCCGGCAATCCTGCCCTGATTAACATTCAATGGCTAGCCGATAAGGGTTGGCTGCAAACTACCGACCGTTGCGGCGATTGCCATACCAACGCCGAATACACCAAAAGTTGTTTGGTAACTAAAGCCTTTTACGGTTTTCAAAGCTTGGCTGATGCCGAGCAGCAGCACGATTTTAAACAGTTTTGCGTGGAAAAGGCCGATTGGCTGGATGACTTTGCCTTGTTTATCGCTTTGCGCAATGTGTTTGGACATAAAAGCTGGAATCAATGGCCGGACGCGCTGAAGCAACGCGAGCCGGGCGCACTGAATGAATCAAAGCAGTTACTGAAGGCTGTGATCGAAACGATCAAATTCGAGCAGTATGTGTTTTTCCGGCAATGGCACGAGTTGAAAGATTACGCCGCCAAGCATGGCGTACTGATGTTTGGCGATATTCCGATCTTTGTATCGTATGACAGTGCCGATGTTTGGGCGAACCGGGCGGTATTTAAGCTTAACGATTTGGGCGAGATGGATGCGGTTGCCGGCGTGCCACCCGATTATTTTTCTGAGAACGGTCAGCGTTGGGGGAACCCGCACTATGACTGGAAATATTTGCAGAAAACCGGTTTTAAATGGTGGTTGGATAGAATCAAATCCCAGTACGAAATGTTCGATATTTTGCGAATCGATCATTTTCGCGGCTTAGAGGCTGCATGGGAGATTCCGGCCAGCGAGCATACTGCCATCAACGGGCGTTGGGTTAAAGCGCCGGGTGCGGAATTGCTGGCGGCTATTCAGGAGCAATTTGCCTCGCTATCCTTGGTGGCAGAAGATCTTGGGATCATTACCGAAGAAGTAGAAGCTTTGCGCGACGATTTCGATTTGCCGGGCATGAAAATTTTGCAGTTTGCTTTCGGTGACGATAGTCGCAATCCTTATTTGCCCTGCAATTACCAGAAAAATAGCGTGGTCTACACCGGTACCCACGATAACGATACCACGCTGGGCTGGTTCGAAGGGCTTAATGACGGCGAGAAACAGCGTATATACGATTATCTTGGCTGGTCTAGCCTGCCCATGCCCAGTGCCTTGATTCATGCCGCGTTAGGCTCGGTTGCCAATCTGGCGGTGATACCGATGCAGGATATTCTGAAGTTGGGATCACCCGATAGAATGAACACGCCAGGCACAACCGAAGGAAATTGGCGCTGGCGGTTCGATTGGTCGCAATTAACCGATGATAAAGCCGGACATTTTGCGCATCTGGTTAGATTGTTCGGGCGCTAGGCTTTAATAACGTTTCAATCGTCGTCTTTTTTGCCGGTGTCTGCCGGGATCGGCAATACTGCGATGTCGTAACTTGCGATGATGGCTTGGATTTTATCCAGGTTTTTGTCGATCAAATCATTCAGTTGTTGCTTACGTTTGTTGTCGCCTTGGCGCAGGCCCATGGCTATTGAAAAATCAAACTTTAAGCCCGGTGAAGATTGCATAGGTATAGCAATATAACTGCCTTTTGGGGCTTGCGATTGCACATATCCCGCCATAGGTCCCCAAAGTATCACCATGTCTATTTTTTTGGCACGTAAGTCTTTTTCGATTTGCATAGCGGTGTTGTGTTCGCTGTCTCCTGTCATGCTTTGGTAGGGAATCCCTTGCTCCAGCAAGCCGTTTTTTTGCAGCCATTCGGTACCTGGACCGCGGTCGAACATTGCTATTTTCAGCTTTTCCTGCCTGTCCAATGCGAGATTGGCTAGTTGTGCGCTGTCTTTAATATCGTCCCAGCCACGGCCTTTGGCAATCAGCAGCACATAAGTCGAGTGGAAGTAGGGTTTGCTGGTATCGGTAAGATCGTAGCCCGCTGGCACGCCCATCACTACATCGCATTTAAAGCCTTCGCCGTTATCGTTCTCGGCTTTTAATGTGTTGCGGATAAAGCCGATTCTTTCCGGTAGCCAGGTATATTCCAGTTCCTGTCCTAACTGTTCGGCAAATAGGGCGGCGATTTTGTTTTCGTAGCCGGTTTGTTCTTTGGTCGAATAGGGCGGGTTTAGCGGGTCGGCGCAAACCCGGAATTTATCTTGGGCATTCACGGAAATAGTGGCTACCGCCAAGGTCGCCGTCATTAACAATCTTGAGGCGGTTGAGAGCATTTTCATCGCAGTTTCCTTTTAGCTGGGGTCTATACGTAAAAAAGCCTTGGCCGATGACTCGGCCAAGGCTTGCTTTACTGAAATCTAACGAGTTAGATCTTAGTTAGGCAGAGCGAACACAGTCAGTGTACCACCCAATTTGGTGTAAGAGCTCAAGCTTCTGTAAGCACCCACCGCGCCCAAACCTTCTGAGCTGGATGCAGAAGTACCGTCGTCGATACCGGCAGCGATACCGATACCAGCCCAACCGCCGATACCTGACAGAACGCCAACGTATTGTTTGCCTTCAAATTCCCAAGTATTGACGTTACCGATGATGCCGGACGGAGTTTTGAATTTGTACAATTCTTTACCGGTTTTAGCATCAACTGCTTTCAGGTAGCCTTCCAGGGTGCCGTAGAATACGACGCCGCCAGCGGTAGCAACCGAACCTGACCATACAGAGAATTGCTCTTTGTTGGACCAAGCGATTTTGCCGGTTTTAGCGTCATAAGCGGTGAACTGACCCAAGTTGGTGGTGCCGTCTTTTTTACCAGTCAGCACGTCAGCGCCGGCAGGCATCATCGACAGCGTGGCACCTACATAAGGTTGACCTGCGGTGTATGAAACTTCAAAGGGTTCATACTCCATGCACAAATGGTTGCCTGAAATGTAGAACAGGCCGGTTTGTGGAGAGTAAGAAACAGGTTGTTGGTTTTTAGAACCCAACGCTGCAGGGCAAGTACCTACAGTGTTGACGTCTTCACCGTTGTGCTCGGTAGAAAACTCTGGCACTACTTCAGGACGGCCTGATTTCAGATCGACGTGAGACGCCCAGTTGACGGATTTGTCGAATTTCTCAGCAACCAACAATTCGCCGGTTTCGCGGTCCAGGGTATAACCGAAGCCGTTACGGTCGAAATGCACGATAGTTTTGTGCATTTTGCCTTTTACTTCTTGGTCAACCAGAACGGTTTCGTTGATACCGTCATAGTCCCATTCGTCATGTGGAGTCATTTGGTAAACCCATTTAACTTCACCGGTGTCGGCGTCACGCGCCCACAAAGACATAGACCATTTGTTGTCGCCTGGACGTTGTACAGGGTTCCAGGTCGATGGGTTGCCTGAACCGTAGTAAACCAAGTTCAGTTTAGGATCGTAAGAATACCAACCCCAGGTGGTGCCGCCGCCGATTTTCCATTGGTCGCCTTTCCAGGTGCTGGTGCCAGAGTCAGCGCCAACAGGGGTGACTTTGCCGTCTTGCCAAGTGGTGGATTTGCCTGGTTTCAACAGGGTGTCTTTATCCGGACCCATACTGTAGCCTTTCCATTCCAGCTGGCCGGTACGGATATTGTAAGCAGCCAAGAAGCCGCGTACGCCGAATTCGCCGCCGGAAATACCGGTAATGACTTTATCTTTAACAACCAATGGCGCGTTGGTGTTGGTCATACCCAATTTTGGGTCGCCGTTTTGAACACTCCATACGCGCTTACCGGTTTTGGCGTCCAGCGCAGTCAGTACGGTGTCTGATTGTTGCAGGAATATTTTACCGTCGCCGTAAGCCAAACCGCGGTTAACGGTATCGCAGCACATTACTGGGATGGTAACGTCAGCGTCCATGGTTGGGGTAAATTCCCAGATGACAGCTTTAGTTTTTTGGTCGATCGCGTAAACGGTGTTTGGGAACGGAGTGTGGATGAACATGACGCCGTTAACAACCAAAGGGCCGCCTTCATGACCACGCAAAACACCTGTAGAAAAAGACCAGGCTGGTTGCAGGTTTTTAACGTTTTGAGCGTTGATTTGCGACAGCTTGCTGTAACGTGTGCCGGCGTAGTCGCCGCCCCATGTAGCCCAGTTGGCTGGGTCTTGTGTCAGTTTTTCAACATCGCTGTTAGCGGTAGAGACAGTTGGTGCAGCAAGTAAAGTCGCTACAGTCGAAGCAAGCAGCCAGTTTTTTACAGGCTTCTTCATATGTTTCCTCCTGGTAATCTGTTGATGAGACAGAGTACGGTTTTGTGTTGTTAAGACTAATATTAGTTTTAAAGCTCTATTTGGATGACTGCCCTTTAGGGCTTGTTCGGCTATAACCGAGCGCAGAGGGAGAGCCACACCAAGCGCGTAAATTGAAGGATTTTTTCCTAAAAGTCAACCGGAAAAACTCTCCCGGGATGGCGGGGAAACAATAATCTCAAGTCTTATAATGCCTTAGCATTTCTCGGCGATTCGGCTATCTGGAAAAACAGACACCCAGGCCGCCCAAGCCGCAGTAACCGGACGGGTTTTTAGCCAGATACTGTTGATGATCTTCCTCGGCGTAATAAAAAGTCGGAGCATTGCGGATTTCGGTGGTGATTGCTGGAAAGCCGGCGGCTGTTAATTTTGCTTGGTATTGTTGTTGGCTTGCCACGGCTGTTTCATATTGGTCGTCCTGGCAATAGATGACTGATCGGTATTGGGTGCCGACATCGTTGCCTTGTCGCATGCCTTGGGTGGGATTGTGAGATTCCCAAAATATTGCCAATAAATCCTGGTAAGACACTACGCTCGGGTCGAACACCACCAACACCACTTCGGCGTGGCCGGTCATGCCGGTGCAAATTTCCTGATAAGTAGGGTTGGGTGTAAAGCCGCCGGCATAGCCCACTGCGGTGCTGAATACGCCGGCTTGTTGCCAGAATTTACGCTCGGCACCCCAGAAACAGCCCATGCCGAACACGGCTTGTCGCAGATGCGCCGGAAATGGCGGATGGATAGGATGTCCGTTGACGGCGTGAAATAGGCCGCTGTCTATGGCTTGCTGACGTCCTGGTAAGGCTTGGTCGGCGCTGGGCATGGCGGTTTTTTTGAATAGAAAAGACATGAGTGCATCCCGAGGTCGAATGATGAGGGTGTGCGGATTATAATCTCCGCTTATTCAAGAGGATTCCACTAAATCATGAAACAACAAGATTGCTTACGCCGCTTTATTTTCGAGGAACACGGAGTTCGTGGCGAATGGGTGCGGCTGGAACAAAGTTGGCAGCAAGCCAAACAATATCAACATTTAGTCAATGATGCCGTCGATGCGCAAATGGGACAAGCCTTGGCGGCGGTGGTGTTGTTGTCGGCAACCATCAAGTTTAAAGGCGCGATGATCATGCAGATTCAGGGCGGCGGCGATTTGAAAGCCCTGGTAGCGCAATCCAGCAATGAACGGCAAATCAGAGGCTTGGTGCGCAGTGAGGCCACTGTTGCCGGCGCAAATTTGCTGGACATGGTAGGTGAGGGCGGCCGATTGGTATTGACCGTGGAATCGGAGAATGCCGAACCGTATCAAGGCATCGTCGGTGTGGAGGCGGAAACGCTGGCGGATGTGTTAAGAACCTATTTCACTCAGTCCGAGCAACTCGATACCCGGTTGTGGCTGTTTGCCAATCAAACCCATGCGGCCGGCCTGTTCATCCAGGAGTTACCGAGTAGCAATCAGAACAAAGCCGACTGGGAACGCATCGAAATATTGGCGAATACCGTTACCGCCGACGAACTGTTGAGTCTGGATTGCGAGGACTTATTGCACCGTTTATTTCATCAAGAAAAGGTCAGGATTTACGACCCGGAGCCGGTGGAATTTAAATGCAATTGCTCCCGGCAAAAAATCGGCGGCACTTTAGTCGCATTGGGGCGGTCAGAGTTGGAGGCGATTTTGCAGGAACGCGACGACATCGAAGTCGATTGCCAATTTTGCGGAGCGCAATACCACTTTGACAAGGTTGATGTGGAGAACCTGCTGACCAATCCGTCAGCAGAAACCGATAATCACTCGCCTACCCGGCACTGAGGGTGCTATGACTAAAATTAACCGTTTTTTTCGCCTGTCTCTGGCTTTTGTATTACTCAGTAGCATGACAGGTTGTTTGCACTGGTTACACGCCTACCAGACTTATTTGCAAATGGACGAGTTTGATCGTTATTTTGCGGTGACGTCTAAAGAGGATTTCACCGTGCATTTTAAGCAACCCAAACTGCTCAGCGAAGATTTTGTGTCGCTGGCCAAGCTGCATGCCAGTAGCGAAGAGCATACCGGGGACGGCAAACGCTGGCGCTATTGGTTTCGTAAGATCGACAAAGACAGCAAGCTGATTGCGCCGGAAATCAGTTTTTATCTGGATCTGGCCTTTAACAAGGAAGATAAAATCACCGATTGGACTTTCTCCAACCTATTCCTACAAATCGCTCCGCCTGAGTTTCTGGAGGCATCATTTCGCTCGCTGGGCGGTGCGGAAATCAACGAAGAGAAAAAACAGTTAAGAGCGAAGGCTGATCAAATGGAGAAAATAGCCGCGTTGCTGCCAAAAAAAGCCACGGTGATCAAACAATTGGGCGAGCCGCTGGAAATCACCGATGAAGAAAAGCAGGAAGTGTATCTTTACCATTTTCGGCTGGATGCCAAGGATATCGAAGAAGGCTACGAGGACAGGGCTTTGAGCGAAGTCAGGTTGATGTTCGATAAAACCACCTCCGAATTGATCAAGATGTCCGGCCGCTTTGCCGGTTTGAAAATATCCATCAACTACAGGAATTTTCAGGAAGAAGACGATAAAAAAGTGGCGGGCTTGTGAGCTGAACGGCAGGCATAAAAAAGCCCACGTAAAGTGGGCTTCGTCCGGTGTTATTTTTTATATTGATTGGACGCCTACCGTTGTACGGCAGGTTAATTTCTTGCGTTTATTGTTGTTCTTATACCGGATTAACGGTCGCCTATCCCCCCCTCATTTAACGGTCATGATCCTTTCGAATCATCTGCGTTTCGCTGAAAGTGGGCGCATTCTATTGGATTAAAATACTGCTGTCCACAAAAAAGTGTGACAATTTGTCGCACATTGATTTTGTGGGCATTGTGCCTGGTTTCTCCTCGGCGTGAGCGAATGACCGAATCGTCTGATTCTTGACGCTTTAGAGAGCTAATTGCTTGTCCAGCCAGCGGTTTTAACGAGTTGTGCTCGCCTTGACTAAGTGGGATCGCAAGGTAACTTCTCCCGAGTGGTGCTGGTGATGTTCAGGTTTAGGTCGGGAGATAGCTAAATTTGACTTATTAGTGCCACTGCGAACAAATGACGGTATTTTTACTTTGCTGCCGGCTAAATCTCGAGCCGTTTGAATACCGTGCAGTATTGTCTTATAGGCTCTTGCCTGTCAGCGCTGCGTCCAGCCGGAAGCCGTTTCTACAAATTGTCCCGGTGCCGCTTGGCCTATCACTTTCTGAGCGGTCAGTCGACCCACTTCCTCCACAGCAACGCCGTTTTTAGCCGCTATGCGTTGATATTCCGCCAGGCGTTGGGCGTTAATGCTTTCAACTAGTGCTTTTATCTCGGCCGATGCATCGGGCTTGACTAGGCCCAAGAAACCGTTCATTTGTTCACCCACCAGCCCAGCCGATTTTGCCTGGGCTAGATCGGTGGCGTTGACCGGTAGGGCGGTCAGATATAAGCCCAGAAACAAAGGCGCCAAAATTGATAGCAAATTTTTGTTTTTCATCACTCGCTCCTTTAAAACAAGCCTTTTTGGCTGGAAAGCAATTCGTCTACGTCTTTTTCCACTTTCAGACGGATTTCGTGTTCGATTTTGACGTTCATATTGATCTCAATCGGTTTGTCCGGCGCTTCCAACCTGACGGAGGGCGAACACCCCGTTAGGTAGATACTGCCGCACAAGATGGCCGCGCTACTTGCAGCTTTCCAGTTCATTGATTCCTCCGGTCCGCCGGCGGCGGTTTGGGTGGTTGATCCCCGCTTAGGGGCTTGGGCGATGCTCCTGCATCGGCCGGTTTGGCGATAGCCTGTTCCAGAATGGTCCGTTCCAAATCGCCGGCTAAAATACCTTTTTGTAGCAACTCGGGTAGCTGGCCGCTGATATTTAGGTTAAACGCCAGCGGATGGCCGGACAATACTTCCGGGTTATTGCCTTCCAGGCGTAAGCCCAGGTGATAGTCGCCGTTTGGGCGATAATTTACCTTGGCTTGCAGATTCCGGTAAACCAGGTTTTTGAGAGCCTTAAAGGCGATATTCTGACTATCGGCCGGTCCCATATAGCGTAACACACCCGGCTGTGTGCCGCTGAGGCTGCCGTCTTGCACATCTATGGCCCCCGCCGACAACTGCAACGGTAGTTCGCCATCTATTGAGCCGGTTCCGGAAATATTCGGATAATGCAGGCTTATTAAAAGTTGCGACAGATCGACTGCATGCAGTCGTAAAGTCAGCAGTATCGGCGTTTCCCCCAGCCGTATTTTGTCCGGTTTCAATTCCATGATGCCGCCGAATAGTGCCAGCTCGGCTTGGCTTAGTGTCAGTTCCTGATCGAGATAGCGGGCCTTGATACTAAGATTTTGCGCTATTAAGTCTTTACCTAATCCCAGCGTAGGTATCTCGGCAGACAAGTCCAAGGCGCGATCCGCCAGCTCCGGAATGTTCAGTTCCACCTTGCCGTTCTCGATTTTCGCCGCGCCGGCCGTCAAGGCCAAATCGGCGATAATCAATTGTGCCGTTCCGGAAACATCTTGATTGCTTGGCCGATGCAGTTTTAGATTTCCGTGTGCCTTGCCGCCGGCAACCGTCCAACTGGCCGCCATGGCCGGTAACCAGGGCTTGATTAAATCGAATGCCTCGCTGGCGGCCATGTCCAGGCGGCCGTTCATATCGATTGTTTGCTTGTTCGTCATCGACAAATCCATAGCCAGCAGAGACTGTTTATCTTTTGTCAGAAAGGCTTCAGCTTGCAGAGTGGCAAAGTTGTCCGGCGTAGTGGCGCTTGCACTGAGCTGCGTGGCGCTTAGTAGCGGGCTTAATTTGGCTAAATCGTATGACTGGGTTTTTGCTCGCAAAGCTTGTGGTATCAATAGGCTGTTGTTAAGCCACTCGATCAGCGACAGCGCGCCGGCATTCAGCTTAATTTGCTTGGCCGGACCATCTAGTTTGCTGGCATTCAGTTCGAATATATTGCCAGCTGGCAGCCGTTGGACCTTGAGTTTGGCGGCGCTAAAACCGGGTTCGATATCTAGGTGAATGGATTGTTGGGCATCCTGAAACCTTGCATCGATGGCATCGGCCGCACCTCGTGTGACGTCCGCTTGACCAGCAAAGCTGCTCAAGCCCCAAGGCGTATCTACATCAACTTCCAGTTTCGCGATGCTCAATCGGTCCAGCGGTAAGCTGATGGGATTGTTTTCCGATGTCTGCGTCGCAGCTTGGTCGGTAGGGTGGTAGTTGAATTTCAGCGCGGCGTGACCGATGCTGACGTTGCTGATAGTTCGTTTTTCCAGATCGTAATCGGTAGAAACATTCTGCATCGCAACCGATAAGTTGCCAGTCGGTGTGGCGAGGCCGAAGCTGATTTCAGCCAGCTTGGCTTGCTTGGAATCAAACGACAGCCCCGACAACGAGGGTGCGCTGAGCGCGCTTTGTTTCATGGCCTGTTGCAGTAACAACTCCAGCAGAACTGAACGCTGCCACCATAGGGCCAGGCAAAATAACCCAAGCATCAGCAGCGTAATAGCCATCTTGCGCCGCCATGAGCCGCGCTGCTGTAAAGCATTTGTGGTGGCAGGCAAGTTCATAGCCTGCCGTAGCCGGTCTGATGCGTGACTAACCAGTACATGGCAGCTGGGAGTTTGGGACGATAGACACGCAAAATCGGCTGCCCTCAGCCCAAACGCTCGATAAAGGCATCGACTTGCTCCGCCTGCGTCGCAAAACTGGTGACCAAACGCACCAATACTTCCTGGTCGGCTACCAGGCCAGGGTTTGCGCGCGGCGGATTCCAGGGGTAAAACACCGCGCCTTGTTGTTGCAAGCGGTCCGCGTGCGTTTGGTTTAGCACGGCAAACACCTCATTGGCTTCTGCATGCCAGGCCAGGCGGGCGTATTTTGAGTGGGCAATGCCGTTTTGCAAACGCGCCGCCATCGCGTTGGCGTGGCAGGCGAGATTCAGCCAAAGTCCGTCGTCTAAATACGCTTCAAACTGACAGGCGATAAACCGGCTTTTAGATACCAACTGCGCGGCGCGCTTGCGGATAAACGGTAAATCTTTGGCCTGTGCCGGATTCATAAACACCAAGGCTTCCGCGCACCAGCAGCCGTTTTTGGTTGCGCCGAAAGACACAATATCTATCCCTAGTTTCCAGCTCATTTCCGCAGGCGTTAACCCCAGCGAGACTAGCGCATTGGCAAAGCGCGCGCCGTCCATGTGCAAGGGTAAGCCGTAAGTTTGGGCAATGTCGGCAATCGCGGCAATTTCCTCCGGTTGATAAAGCGTGCCGATCTCGGTGGCCTGAGTGATGGAAATGGCCATCGGTTGCCCGGCATGCACAAAATTAGGCGGGAAACGCTCGATTTCAGCTTTCAGATTTTCCGGATCGATTTTGCCGTTGTCGCCGTCCACCGGTGCTAAGCGTGCGCCATGCGTGAAAAACTCCGGTGCGCCGCATTCGTCTTCCAGCATGTGTGCTTCTCGATGGCAAAACGAGACGCCGCCCGGACGGTTGACGGCCGCCAGCGCCAGCGAATTGGCGGCCGTGCCGGTGCTGACGAAATAGACTGCGACTTCCCGTTCGAATAGCTCGTTAAACTGTTGCTCGATTTTGCGATCCAGCGCGCTGGCGCCATAGGGGGCCGAAAAGCCCGCGGAGGCAGCCAACAAGCGTTGGGAAATGGCCGGATGAGCGCCGGCCCAGTTATCGGATGCAAAATTCATGGTTGCTATCATGGCGGTGATGTTTAATGTATGGGCTATACGACGGTATGAACTATACCAACGATACCGCAATCCGACACGCGAGCCTGGCTTTCGTTCGGCGTATTCCCGGAAAATAGCAATCTTTTAAGGCACTCTCCACCCATGCAAAATACCATTCGCGATCTCGTGCTTCAGGCGACCGGTGCCGATGATGCATTTCAACTTGAAACCATTCAAAGTCTGTGGAGCGGCTACGGCTATATTTTGCGCTATGGCTTAAGCGGCTTCGACAGTGCTAGCGTGATCGTCAAACACGTAAAACTGTCGGCACAAAGTCTGCAAACGCCCGGTTCCAATGAAGACCTGTCGCATCGGCGCAAAGTCCGCTCTTATCAGATAGAGGCGGCCTGGTACCAAAGCTGGGCCAAACGTTGCGATGCGGATTGCCGAGTCCCGGCGTGTTTAGCTTTCGAAATGTTCGGTGAGGATATAGTCATGGTCTTGGAAGATCTGCATCCGTTGGGGTTTCCGCAACGCCGCTCGCGGGCAGGGGAACGGGAGATACGCACATGTTTAAATTGGCTGGCCAATTTCCATGCCGCGTTTATCGGTGAAAATCCTAGTGGTTTGTGGCCCACCGGCACTTATTGGCATCTGCAAACCCGGCCCAACGAATGGGAGGCCTTGCAGGATATTGTCTTGAAAAATGCCGCGCCGATGATTGATCAAAAACTGCGCGATACGCCTTATCAAACCTTTGTGCACGGCGATGCCAAATTGGCCAATTTTTGTTTTTCGGCGGACGGCAGCCGGGTCGCGGCAGTGGATTTTCAATACGTCGGCGGCGGCTGCGGCATCAAGGATGTCGCGTATTTTATCGATAGCTGTTTGGGCCAGGACGAGTGCCAGCGCCGGGAGAGCGAATTGCTGGATATTTATTTTCAGGCTTTGCAACAGGCGTTGCGGCGTAAACAAAAACCCGTCGATGCCGATGCGGTCGAACGTGATTGGCGGGCACTTTATCCAGTAGCTTGGACCGATTTTCACCGTTTTTTAAAAGGCTGGAGTCCCGGCTATTGGTCCCCCAACAGCTATAGCGAGCGGCTGGCACGGCAAGTCATCGCCCAATTATAAAACCCCAGGAGAACCGATGCATTTGTCGACGGACGATCTGTATTTACTTGGCCAGTGTGCCATCTCCGCGGCGATGCAGGCCGGACAATTGATTACCAGGTCTGCGCATACTGCGGTTGTTGTAAACAGCAAAGACGGCGGCACCAGTCTGGCTGCTCGGGTAGTGACGGAAATCGATCATTTGAGTCAGGAGATTATTCTGCAAACCTTGCGGCCGATCTGCGCCAGATACGATTTGGCTTTATTGTCGGAAGAAAGTCCGGATGACGGCGCGCGTCTGCAGCAGGATTATTTCTGGTGTGTCGATCCTTTGGACGGCACCTTGCCGTTTATCGAAGGCGTGCCGGGCTATTCGGTGTCCATCGCCTTGGTATCTCGCGCCGGAGAAGCCCTGATCGGCGTTGTTTACGATCCCTTGACTCAGACGCTTTACCGCGCGATTAAAGATCAAGGTGCCTGGCAAAATCAGCACGCTTTTAAACCGGTAACGCCAGCGCAAGCGTTGACCTTCATCACCGATAAAAGCTTTGCTCACGACCCCTTGTACCAAGCTACGCAAGTCGAATTGCAACGGATTGCCGTTGAGTTGGGCTATGCCGGGGCCAAGCTGCGTTTGCAAGGCGGCGCGGCCTTAAATGCCTGCCAAGCACTGACTGAGGCGCCGGCGTGTTATTTCAAATTTCCTAAGCCGGATAAGGGCGGCGGCAGCGTGTGGGATTACGCGGCTACCGCTTGTTTGTTCCAGGAAGCCGGCGCGCCGGTCAGCGATATACACGGCAAACCGTTACTATTAAATCCGAACGGCTCGACGTTTATGAATCATTGCGGCGTGTTGTATTGCTCCGACCAAGCTATCGCCGACAGCATAATCAGGCTTTACCGGCAGTTACGGCAGGGATAAGCGAACAAGTTGCCCGTGTTATGGCTTGCTAGTGAATGAGGCCCGATAGACGCAAGGTTTTGAATCTATCGGATATCGATGGTGGCTTCGGTCTTTTTCAGCAGGGAAACAAATCCTGGAAGTGGCGCTTATAAAATCGGTTTTTGGAGCGGGCTTTCAAAAATGCGGCGAACAGGTGTTCGGGCACGTGGCAAAAATCCTGAGCTTGCCGGTCTTTGAACGACACCCGCAGTTTATGGGTTTGTTCGTCGTAGCCGATCACGTCGATAGTGCTGGATTTAACTGATTGCATTTGCATAGTAGCCTCCGGGAATTTCATGCTAAAACTGTGTCGATGAGGCATGGCTAAATACGAATAGTTCAATCGGCAATTACTTATCAAGACTGCGTAAAACTATAGCTTCCCTTATTTTTCAATCACTCCTTTGGAGACGTAACGATGCAAACTGTTTTAATTACCGGCGCCAATCGCGGCTTGGGTCTGGAGTTTTGCCGGCAATATGCCGCCGCCGATTACCAGGTCATCGCGGCCTGCCGCAAGCCGGACCAGGCCGAGCAATTGGTCGGGCTCGCTCAACAATATCCGCACATTCAAATCGAGACCCTGGACGTGGCGGATTTCAGCCAAATCGATGCGTTGGCAAGCAAACTTGCCGACCGCAAAATCGATGTCTTGCTGAATAATGCCGGCGTTTACGGCGATCAAGCCGGTCGCGGTTTCGGGCAACTGGATTATCAAACCTGGGCAAACGTGCTGGCGGTCAACGTGATGGCGCCACTTAAATTGGCCGAAGCCTTCCTGCCGCAGGTGCAGCGTGGCGACAAACGCTTGATCGTGGCCTTGAGCAGCTTGATGGGTAGCATGACCGACAATACCAGCGGCGGCAGCATCCTGTACCGCTCCAGCAAGGCCGGTTTGAATGCGGCATTGAAGAGCCTGTCCATCGATTTGCGGCCTTCGTCCATCGGCGTATTGATTCTGCATCCGGGTTGGGTCAGAACTGATATGGGCGGACCGAACGGCTTGATCGACGTCGAAGAAAGTGTATCGGGCATGCGTAAAGTGATAGCCAATTTCAGCTTGGCCGATAGCGGCAGCTTTGTTAAATACGATGGCTCGGCATTGCCTTGGTAAGTTTTTGGCTTTTAAGTTTTCGCGTCTTAAATAAGTCAGTATCAGAACCACTGCTTAGGTCTGCATAAGCGGTGAGTATACCCCCTCAAGCTAATGCTCATTAGCGATAAAAATATCGAATCGAAACGTTATTGCTTGCATAAATATTTCGATTCGATATTATTTGTTCGGCGCCGATACGATCTTCCAATACATCGGTTGCTTAAGTGCGACGCCTAAGAATCGCATCGTTTACATCGCAACGACACAAGAGGAGGGGTTTATGCAGACTCCCAACAAATTGCTGCTGGAAAACAAAGCCTGGTCAGAAGCCATGACCGGTAAACAGCCCGATTACTTCATCAATATGGCCAAGGAACAACATCCGGAGTTTTTATGGATAGGCTGTTCCGATAGCCGCGTGCCGGTCGATACCATCGTTCATGCCCAACCCGGCGAAATATTCGTGCACCGCAATATCGCCAATCAAGTCATCACCACCGATTTTAACGGTTTAAGCGTGTTGCAGTACGCGATTAACGCCTTAAAGGTCAAGCATGTGATCGTCTGCGGCCATTATGGCTGCGGTGGTGTTGAAGCAGCCTTGCGCCAGCAACGCGGCGATTTGGCCATTGCCAACAAGTGGTTGACGCACATTAAGGAAGTATATCGCTTGCACCAAGACGAACTGGACAATTTGCAGCCCGAACGCAAACTCAACAAATTGATCGAGTGGAATGTTATCGAACAAGTGCAACGTCTGGCCCACACCTCTATCGTACAATCGGCCTGGAAGTCCGGCCAAAAAGTCAGTTTGCGCGGCTGGGTATACGGTTTGCACGACGGTTTGTTGAATGAGTTGATACACATCGACGCCACCTCGCCGATTCACAACATCTACCAATACGCCCATTAAGGCTCCCAGTTATCCGCACGGAGACCGTCTATGAAAATGCAGTTTAATGATTACCTGAAATATTTTCGTCAGGATTTTTCGGCCAGCATTGTGGTATTTCTGGTGGCCTTACCCTTGTGTTTGGGGGTGGCGTTGGCGTCCGGCGCACCCTTATTCGCCGGGGTTATCGCCGGCATGATCGGCGGTATCGTTGTGTCCTTGTGCAGCGGTTCGCAGCTCAGTGTCTCCGGCCCCGCGGCTGGCCTGACGGTCATCGTTTTCAACGCCATCGAAACCTTGGGCAATTACAAGGCTTTTTTGTTGAGCCTGATGTTTGCCGGGATTTTCCAAATGCTGTTCGGTTTCCTTCGCGCCGGGGCTATTGCCGCGTTTTTCCCTACCGCGGTGATCAAAGGTATGTTGGCGGCTATTGGTATGATCCTGATCATCAAGCAAACCCCGCACGCCACCGGTTACGATGAGGGCTACGCGGCGGACGAGAGTTATATGCCGGATACCGCCGGTTCCAGCTTCATCGAGTTTACCCACTCACTGCACGGCATTTCGCCCGGCGCGACTCTGGTGGCTGGCGTGGCTTTATTGATCCTGATTTTTTGGGAAAGCGCGTTCATCAAACAATTTAATGCCTTGCGGATGATTCCCGGGCCGTTGTTGGCGGTGATTTGGGGCGTGTCTTTCAATGCCTGGGCCTCGGCTGTGGCACCTGAATGGTCCATCGGCGTCAAGTATCTGGTGTCTTTACCGGAACTTGGCTCCACCAGCAATTTTGTTAACCAGTTGCGCTTGCCGGATTTCAGCTATCTCGGCAATCCCAAGATATATAGCATCGCGCTCACCCTGGCCATCATCGCCAGCCTGGAGACCCTGCTCAGCGTCGAAGCGGTGGACAAGCTCGATCCGCATAAACGGGTTTCACCGACCAATCGCGAATTGAAAGCCCAAGGCTTGGGCAACCTGCTCAGCGGTTTGATAGGTGGTTTGCCGATCACGGCCGTGATTGTGCGCAGCTCGGCTAACATCAATGCCGGCGGTCAAACCCGGGTATCCAGCTTTTTCCATGGGGTGTTGTTATTGATCAGCGTATTGTTTTTCGCGCATTTTCTGAACATGATCCCATTAGCCTGTCTGGCGGCGATTTTGCTGCAAACCGGTTATAAGCTGGCGAAGCCGGCCATGTTTGTGGAGTTTTACCAAAAAGGTCTGAATCAATTTGTGCCGTTTGCGATTACTGTGTTCGCGATTTTATTTACCGACTTGTTGGAAGGTATCGCGATCGGCATGGTGTGCGGTATTTTTTTCGTCTTGCGGGCCAACTTCCATGCGGCTATTACCTTAACCCAGCATGGGCCCAACTATTTGCTGAGGCTGCACAAGGACGTGTCTTTTTTAAATAAAGCCTTGCTTCGTAATTATCTTGCCAGTATCGCCGATGATAGCGAATTGATCATCGACGGCGGCAAAGCCCTGTTTATCGATCACGATATTCTGGAAACGCTAAGCGATTTCCTGCAAGCGGCGCCGGATCGCAATATCCAAGTGGAATTACAAGGTTTGGCCTTGGAGTCGCGATTGCTTGAGCAGGAAGCCGTTTTCATACCCCGCTTGGCTGCGGCTGGGCATTAGCGGGAAACACGTTCATAGGATCTTTGACACGCGGGCTTTGCATCAATCCAGCAAGATGCAAAGCCTTGCGCTCGGCAGATCCGATGCCTTACGAACTATTTTATGACACGCTGTTTTCTTTGAGTGATGCCGGCCAGTCCCAGGGCTGAAGCAAATAGCCAGACACTTGCTGGCAACGGGACCACGGACGCCTGTATGTGATAACTGTAACCCGCTTTTATGTTATCGACTGCTGCGAAGCCGTCCATGCTGATGGATTCATTGCTTAGGGTTCCGAACCAAGACGATGGGTTTGGGTTGGGCATTGTCACACAGGAAGGAATAAGGCCCTGTGGGATAGTACAACCGAGAGATGCCGACTCCGACTGAAACGCCGTGTCGCTGGTCATAAGACTAAACAAACTCGGGAAATTGAAGCTATGGATTGCGCCGTTCAGCGTGACGTTGGCGTTGGTAAACAATAGCTTGTCGGTAATTTCACCGCTTGCAGACGTTGTAGAAGGACTTGCCGTGCTTTGATAGCGCTCGACGTCAAATGACCCGGAAATACTGAACGGTCCTAGATTCTCACTTGGCTCCGAACCGTCTGCGCCGACTACGATAAAAGAGGGGATGTAGGTAGCAAAGCTTCCCGCTGAGTTAATAACGTAATGAGTCGTTGCAGTCTTGATGAAATCCGAGCCGGCAACCACGGTTGCTTGCGCGGAACTGATCGCCAGCACGCCGCCTAACAGAACGATACCGCGTGAAATAGCCAAAGATCTAAACATGAATTTTCCTTAAATTGTTGAAATGACAGGCTTCCTAACCATGCGTTAGGCGGCGGCGATTCTATAGGCACAGGTAATTTCAGTCAAACAAATAAGCTATGCTGCTAGGCGTTTTTGCCGTTTCCCCAGTTGCCGATTATGTCTCATGTAAAGTCTTTTAAATGCGTTTCCAAGAAATCGATAAACACCCGGGTCTTGGTCGGCATCAAACGCCGACCTGGGAACACCAGCCAGGCTGTGGTTTGCGGCAAACACCATTCCGGCAGCACGCGCACCAGCTCTTGATTGGGCATGTAAGTGCTGGCGTAAGAATCCGGCGCGGCGACGATGCCTTGGTCCTGCATTGCCAGTTTGACCAATAATTCCGGCGAGTTGGCTTGGATGCGTATCGGCGGCATGCCCAGCCATTGTTGTTCGCCCCTCGTCAAGCGCCAGGCCGGCGCTTCCCGATTACCGGCCAACAGGCTGAGGGCATCGTGTTCCAACAATTCTTCGGGGTGCGCCGGTGTGCCGCGTTTTTGCAAATAAGCTTGAGACGCATACAAGCCCCAGGTTTGCAGATTCAAGCGCTTGGCCGTCAACGTCGCGTCATCGGGCAAATCACCCATCCGAATCGCCAGATCGAAACTCTCGCTGAGTAAATCCACTCGTCGTGCAGATAGATCGATTTCCAAGGTAATAGCCGGGTAGCTGTTACTGAATTGGGCCAGTAAGGGAGCCAAAAACAGATTGGCAAAGTCGTTGGGCATTGAGATGCGCAATACGCCGCTGGGCTGAATTTGCCGATGTTGTGCCAATGCCATCGCCGCTTCGATTTCCTCGCTGACCTGCCGGCCATGTTGCAGCAGGCGCAAACCGAATTCGGTCAAATTCAGTTGCCGGGT
Source organism: Methylomonas sp. TEB (assembly GCF_047777895.1). Classification (GTDB taxonomy): domain Bacteria; phylum Pseudomonadota; class Gammaproteobacteria; order Methylococcales; family Methylomonadaceae; genus Methylomonas. The sequence goes on along the minus strand of NZ_CP180476.1, from coordinate 4,092,065 downwards.
GGTGCGTTGCAGCAAGCGCTCGCCCAGTTGTTTTTCCAGATTGCTGATGCGCCGCGACAAGGTTGACTTAGGCAAGCCCAGCAATTCGCCGGCTTTAGAAAAACTGCCGGCATCTGCGATTTTGGCGAATAGCCACAGGTCGTTAGGTTCTATCTGCATAATTGTTCCTCCAGTGGAACAATGTTATCCATTTTCCGGTCTTCTGCCCAATATTATCCCGGCGTATAGTCAACCCAACTTCAACACCTTTGGGAGACTTAAATGAACATTCTGCAAATCAACTCCAGCATCCGTGCCGAAAATGCCTATTCCAGCCGTCTGGCCGACAATTTGGTGGCCGGTTTACGCCAGCAAACGCCAGCTGCACAATTGACCGTGCGCGACTTGGCGAAAACCCCGCATCCTTTGCTGGATGAAGCGGCTTTGATTGCGCTGAGTACGCCCGCCGAACAGCGCAACCCCGAGCAAGCGCAACGGGTGGCGCTGGACGATGCCTTAATTGCCGAAATTCAACAAGCCGACATCGTAGTACTGACCGCGCCGATGTATAACTTCGGAATTCCGGCCCAATTAAAAGCCTGGATAGACGCTATCGCTCGGGCCAGGGTGACCTTCCAATACACCGCAAACGGTGTGGAAGGCTTGTTAAAAAACAAACAGGTGTATGTGATTCAAACCGCCGGCGGAAAGCACAGCGGCACCGAGACCGACAGCCAAAGCGCTTATTTGCGCACCGTCTTGGGATTTTTGGGAATGACCGATGTCACCTTTATTTATGCGGAAGGCTTGGCGATGGGCAACGATGCCGAACAACTGGCCTTGCAAGCTGCCGCTACGCAAATCGCCGCGTTGGCGGCCTGACTTAACCTTAATATAGGAGATCCGCGATGAACACAGACACAGTTAAAAACGATGAAGTAATGCGGTCCCGCGCTATCGAGCAATTGGTGATTGGTCATGCTACGTCGGATGGTGCCGGCGTGAAATTGACCCGCGTGCTGGGTCAAGCTTTGCAGCAACGCCTCGATCCATTTTTGATGCTGGATGCCTTCGGCAGCGATAAGCCCAACGATTACATCGCCGGCTTTCCCAATCATCCGCACCGTGGCTTCGAAACCCTGACTTATTTGATAACCGGGCGGATGCGGCATAGTGATAACGCCGGCCACCAAGGCTTGCTGGAAACCGGCGGCATTCAATGGATGACGGCGGGGCGCGGCATCATCCATTCGGAAATGCCCGAGCAAAAAGACGGCATGCTGGAAGGCTTTCAATTGTGGATCAATCTACCGGCTGCCGAGAAAATGCAGCCGGCCGGTTATCAAGATGTGCAAAGCGAGCAGATTCCGGAATTACTCACGGCCAACGGCGTCAAGGTGCGGGTGATTGCCGGCAGCAGCCATGGCGTCGCGGGCGCTATTCAACGGCCGGATACCGAGCCGCTGTTTCTGGATGTGCATTTGCCCGCTGGGGCCAGTTTCAGTCAGTCTTTAGCCGTCGGTCACAATGCGTTTTTTTATGTGTATCGCGGCGAGGTGGCGGAGGCAGAACGGTCGGTAGCTGCGCAACGCATGGCGGTGTTAAGCAGCGGTGAGTCGGATGGGGTGATATTGCAGGCCAAGCAAGACAGTCGTTTGATCCTGGTGGCCGGCAAGCCTTTGCGTGAACCAATCGCTCAGCACGGGCCGTTTGTGATGAACACTCGCGAGCAAATCGAGCAAGCCATAGACGATTATCAAGCCGGTCGTTTTAACGTCGCGGCTTAGAAGCAAACATATGGGAGTAGAGACGATGAATACGGCCCAGCCCGACAACCAGCACTTGCCGAGGATGCCGGCCTTATTCATCGGTCACGGCAGTCCGTTGAATGCGCTGGAAGATAACGAATTCAGTCGGGCTTGGGCGGAACTGGGACAAAATCTGCCCAGGCCCAAGGCGATTTTATGCATCTCGGCGCATTGGCAAAACGATAGCACACGGGTTACTGCGATGCCGCAGCCGCGGACCATCCACGATTTCTACGGCTTTCCACAAGCCTTGTTCGATTTTGTCTATCCTGCGCCGGGCAGTCCGGCATTGGCGGCGAGGATCAAGGCGCGGATGCCTGGGATTGAGTTGGATCAGGACTGGGGTTTGGATCATGGCAGTTGGTCGGTTTTGTGCCATCTGTTTCCCGATGCAGACATCCCGGTTTTACAACTCAGTCTGGATACAAAAAAGTCGCCTGAGCAGCATTACCAACTGGGTAAAGCCTTACGCTGCTGGAGAGACGAGGGGGTGTTGATCGTCGGCAGCGGTAATATCGTACACAACTTGCAAGCTTTGATTTGGCGGGATACGGCTCATGACTGTGCCGTCGCGTTTGCCGAGCGGGTTAAACGCTTGATTGCCGCAGGCGATCACAGCGCCGTCGTCAAATACCGCGAATTAAGCGATGCGGCGTTGGCCATCCCGACAGACGAACATTTTCTGCCCCTCCTATACATCCTGGGCTTGCAAGGTGACGGCGAACAGGTCGGTTTTTTCACGGACAAAACCACGCTGGGCGCGATTGCCATGTTGTCTGTGCAAATAGGTTAACGGGCATGTAGACGCTAAATTCAGCTTACTTCCGCTGAGCGTCAGATATTCGCCGTTTGTGGTGGCCTGTTTCCGCATTCGGGCATAAAATCCGCCGATTAACCATTCTGTGCGCCGCCAGCAATATGCCCAACGATCCAATTCGCCGCAAGTCACCTGAAAACAAAGCCAGCAATAGTGTTGCCGTTCCTGGAAATACGCTGCGCGAAGTCGCCGCTGGCTGGGCGGACTATGAACTATTGGATGCCGGTGACGGCAAGAAGCTGGAGCGCTGGGGTGACGTGGTGACGATACGCCCGGAGATTCAAGCGCATTTCCAGCCGGGTTGGTCGTGGCCGGATTGGCAGGCGAGGGCGGATTGGGAGTTTGTAGAGCTGTCATCCACGCAAGGCACCTGGAAAAAATTGAAGCCGCAGGCTAGCGAACACTGGCAAATTGCTTATCAACAATTGCAGTTCGGTCTGAAGCTGACCAAATTCAAACACCTGGGCTTGTTTCCGGAACAACAAGCCAACTGGCGGTTCATCGCCGAGCGGGTCAAACCGGGCGACAAACTATTAAACCTGTTTGCTTACACTGGTGCGGCCTCACTGGTGGCCAGGGCGAATGGCGCGGAAGTGGTGCATGTGGATTCAGTCAAGCAAATGTTGGATTGGACCCACGACAATATGGCGCGTAGCGGGCTGACCAACATCCAATGGGTGCTGGAAGATGCCTTGAAATTTGCAAAGCGCGAACTCAAGCGCGGCAACCATTACGACGGCATCATCATGGACCCGCCGGCCTGGGGTTTGGGCGCCAAGGGCGAAAAATGGAAACTGGAAAATCAGCTGGCCGACTTGATCGAAACGGCGCGCGGCTTGATGAATCCGGGGGCGTTTTTAGTCCTGAACACCTATTCTCCCAAAGTGGACTTGCAGGATTTAGCCCGCGCTGCCGCCCCTTGTTTTGCTAAACGCCAACTCGAAATCAAACAACTGTGGATGCAGAGCCAAACCGGCAAAGCTTTGTTTTATGGAAATTTGCTGCGGGCGACGGCTTAATCCGCGAATGGATTGAGGACCCGAATTCCTGTGCCGGCAAAGTCACCAACATTCCGGGTGACAACGGTAAGATCGTAAATTAACGCCGTAGCAGCGATCAATTTATCCAAGGGGTGTTGAGGATTTGGTACGCGCATTTTCCCCCAAACCAGCGCAATCTCGTTGTCGATAGGCAAGACATGATGGCGATATTCCTGCATAAGCTGGTTTAGCCAGTTCTCGAGTAACTTGCCTTGGCTAAAATCGCCGCGGTGATAAATCAGATCCACGCCGCGCCGCAATTCACCGACGGTGACGACAGAAATATACAGCTTGTGATCATTTTGGGCGACGCCGGCAAAGAACTGGTTAACGCCCGGATTTGTCTTGCTGCCTTTGCGGATTTCGCTAATCACATTCGTGTCAATCAAATACATCAGCCAAATCGCTCTAGGTATCTACACGCAGAAAGTCAGTATCCGAACCGACATTGGGCATGGCGGCAAGCGCTTCCGTAAAAGATTTCCGTTGCGGCCCGGTCAAAACCTCCGCCAGGATGGCGCGATGTTCTGCTTCTGTGGAACGATGGTGGGCGGCAGCTCTGGCTTTCAAAGCCTTAACCAGCGTTTCATCAAGATTTCTAACAACAAGGCTGGGCATAGCTAACTCCAAGGGGTGGTGCTATCAATGCTAGCATGCGCTTTGGCGTAGCGGTAGTCTTTTAACTCTAACGTTGTTGGCCCGTAAAAAACGGCCGAGTCGCAAATACACCGTCGGCAAAACGCTTACCCTGCCACGACAAACTGCGTTTCAACACAAAATCGAAGCGAAATGGATGGTATTCCTGTAGAGCCAGCAACGGTTCGACGGCATCGCCCGGCAGCAAGCCGGCATCGGCAAAAGCCGACGGCGAGATCATCGGCAAAATGCCGGTCAACGGGTAATCCGAACCGTACAGCAAGCGGCTATGCCAGCTGGTTTCCGTCAGCAGGGTTTTGATTACGCCCATATCGCGGTTGCGTAACACAATCGCCGAAATGTCACCGTATAGCAGGTCCTGCCACTGTTTATCCGCCATCAACTTGGCAAACAAATCAAAACTTCGCACTTCCCGGCCGTCTTCATCCACATCCTTGCCCAATGTCGCGCAATGGGCAATCACCACCCGGACGCCGGCATCGAGCGCCCGCCGCAAACGCAGCGGATTGCCGAACAAAGGCTGGTCGGCACCGTGCAAGGCGTTCTCTTCGCCGCCGTGGGTAATGATCGGTATGTTCAATTGGGCCGCCGCTTTATAAAACCGGTCGCATTGCGGCGAAGCAGGGTCTATGCCCATTGCCGGCGGCAGCCATTTCACGGCGCGGGCACCGTTGGCGGCGGCTTGTTCCAGTACCGTCACGCAATCGGGGCGATAAGGATGAATGCTGGCTACCCATTCGAAGCGCTGCGGATAGGCTTGCGCCAAACGCTGAGCGTACTCGTTGGGGACAAAAAATGCGGTATTCGCATGATCCGGGTCGCCGCTGGCGCCATGGGCACGGTCAAACGCATAGAGCATGGCCTTCGAGCCTTTGGGCATGTTGTCCATCAGGGCTTGTAAGCGTTTGACGAAGGCAGTGTCTTGGTCCGTGTCAGGGATGCAAGCTGCGTTGGCGTAAGCCCAGTGTTGCAGGGTTTGCACCGGGTGCTTGAGCGGGGCATGCATATCCGGCGTTTGCGTAATGCCGCTACCGCCGTCGCCGGAGCCGATGATGTGGGTGTGGCAATCCCACCAGTCTGCCGGATCGATGCCTTGCCAAGCGGCGGTTTCTAGGGCTGATGCCGGCGTCCCGGCTGGATTGAGACAGGGATTAGTTAAGCGAAACAGTGCAGACGCCGGCATGCTGGCGGTGGCCAAGCCGGTAGCCGCCAGTTTTAAAAAGCGGCGGCGGGCGCGACTGGTAGCGGGCACGCGATGGTTTGATGTCATGGGGTGTTTTCTAGGTCGGATACTGTGGGGATAGGATCCGCAAAATCAAATGGGTTGTAAAGAGGTTGGGGCGGATTTTGCTTGGCTTGGTGCTAGCGCCATGGCCTTGCAGATTGGGTGATTATTAACCCGGCTCTTAAATTTCCTGGAAGGTGGAAGCCGTTAGACGGCTCAGGAGTTTCGTGCAGCTGCTGCGCTCCCGCTTTTGCGGGAGCAACGATGTGTAGAGGCCGGGTTAAAAAATTCTTAGAACTTAGAAACTTATTGCGCCCTCAAGGAAGAACGTTCTTTGTGGATAAGGATGGAACACATAAGCCGTTTTGTCCGTCAGGTTGTTGATACCGAATGAGATGCGGCTTTTTGCAGGTTTACCGAGCAAATCGTACTTAAAGCGGTAGCTGGTTTTAAAGTCCAGGAAGAAAAAACCGTCCTGCGAGCCGAACACATTGTTGACGTGGTCTTTGTTATCAATATCGTTGTAAGAGTCGCTGGTATACCGGCCCGCCATCGAGACATCCAGCGCTTCGTTCACATGATAGGTCGCCAGCGCATTAAAACGCCATTCCGGCAAACGGATACGTTCTTTGCCGGTCAGGTTAAAGCGGGTAAGTGATCCGTTCGCTTCTTGAAAGTTAATGTCCGGCCCGCCGTCTTCCACAATAGCGTTCATCCAGGTGGCGTTGAAATTCAGATCAAGGTCAGAGTCGAGGACGCGAGCTTGGTCATACACCAGTTCCACGCCGGTAGTGCTGGTAGCGGGAATGTTTTGGAAGGCATTTTCAGTCAAGATGCCGGTGGCGCGCCTAACTTGCTGGATAGTGTTGCGGATGTCGTCGCGGAACACATTGACCCGCACGTAACCGTTGTCCAGTCCGTATTCGATCATAAAGTTATGATGCCAGCCGTCCTCGGCCTTTAAATTCTCGTTTGCCGTGGTTATGCTCGTCGGCGACTGGAGGTTTTGATACAGCTCTGCGATGACCGGGAAGCGGTAGGCGCGACCAAACGAATAACGGAATTTCCAATTGGACGGCTCAAATCCCAACGATGCTTTCGGGGAGATGGCATCGTCGCTACGATCTGACAATGCACGGTTAGAGCCCACGCCACTGGACGCCAGCCACCATTCGTAACGTGCGCCCAAGGTCAAATCCCAATCGGGCGCAAAGTGATAGGCGAACTGACCGAACATCGCATTGGTAGTGACTTCACCTTGGTTACGCCGTCCTATGGTTTCTGAGCCTATCTGATCGGCCGAATAGCTGTTATAGGAGAACTGTTTGAAGTTCATGTTGTAGTTGTCGAAGTGGTAACCGCCTAAAAACTCCAAGGGTTTCCAGCCTAAAAACTCTCGGGTGCTCAGTTTCAAGTCGTAGTTTTTCCAATTGAAATCGTCAAACACTTGCAGTTGGCCGGTGTTTTGGTTGCGCGGATCGTCAGGATTAAAAAAAGCGGTTCTGCGCTCGTCTTTGATTACATCCAAGTAGCTGAACGTGGTGTCTATATCCCAGGTGTCGGTAATCGCCCCTTTTACCTGCATGCCGATTTGCATGGTTTGTCGTTCGTCATCGGACGGCCCGAAGCCGCTGTTCAAAACGTTGAATGCTCTTCCCGCGTAAACGGCATCGCGAGAATTGGTATTGTTATCGCCGTAATAGGCATTGCCGTTTGCAGAGGTCAGATAATTGCGCGGTTTTTCGGATTTGCGGGTACGTTCCTCGAACGCGCCGGTAAAGATGGCCTGCAAATCCGGCGTGATGTCGTATCCCACTTTGAGTTTAACCAGATCGGTATTGATTAATTCGGGGCCAGTGTCGCCGTAGATATAACTGGGCGTGCCGCGGGTGTCCAGAATCGGCACCGCGCCATTGACTGCGGTCGTTACGCCGGTAGGATTGCGCAAACCTGTATTATCGATGAAGTAACTCATAGGCTGGCTTTCCGCTTCCAAGCGGTTGTAGGAAAGCAGCGCAGACCACTTATCCAAACGATTGCCGTACGAAAAATATTGCCGGTTGCCGTCAAAGGTGCCGCCATCCGCGCCAATATTCTCCCAAGGCTGCACAAAGTAGCTGGTTTCCGCGTAGTACTCTTCTTTCATTGGCATGTGGGTTTTAAGGTTCACTACCCCGCCGATGGAGTTGCCGCTGTATTCCGCGGAGAAAGGACCGTAAACCACGTCAACCGCGTCGATTTCGTTTGGGCCCACCATCGACCAGCGCGGCGCACCGTTAAAAGAAGCCTGCAATTGATTGTGTAGCGGTAAGCCATCGGCATACACCATGTTTCTGGCCGTCGAGAACATATCGGCCCCGCGGATGCCTAACACGCCATTCGGGTCGCCGATATAGCGCTGGCGTATCTGCAAGCTCGGTTGATACTTGACCGCTTCTTCGGTGGTTTGGGCATTTTGCCGTTCAATTTCGGCGCGTGATAGGCGGGTTGATGGAGAGGTGAAATGCGAGTCTTTCGCCACTTCACCGGTGATCACCATTTCTTCCATCACTTCGTCTTTGGTGCTAGCGCCCGCAGCCGGCGTTTCCGACGACACTTGTTTTGATGCTGTTTGACTATTGTTCGCAGTGGGCTGGTCCGTTGGCTTGGAAGCTTCTGCATTTTTTGCCGTATGTTTCGTGGCGTCGCCTGTACTTTTCTTCTGTGTTTCAGCGATGGCGACATTGCTGGTAATAGCCAGCAGAACAGCAGTAGACAATAAAGAACGCATCGGCAATCTATAAGACGCTGATTTATCAAGTGTTTCTGGTTGATTTTTCACGTTTGATCTCGGTTGTAATTATTATTTCTGGATTATTGCTAAGTTTGTTTTAGCCTTCTGATCTACTCAATTTGAGCGATTTTCCGAGCTGGATCATGCTGATAGCTAACAGGTTTTCCGGATAAAAAATATTCCGAATTTCCGGCAAGATTGGGGCCAAGATTAAATGGCTTTGATTTTATTGATAAATAATTAATAGTCGTGTTTTATTTTTAATAAACTGTGTTATTTAACTGATTTTTTAGGTTTTTTTGGGCGATACGCCTTGCTATTCCAAGATGCTATGTCTGAGACATAAACTTTTAAACAAGCGAGATTTTTAAAAAAATGTCGGATAGTTCAATAATTTGATAGGCGTATTGGTTTGCACAAGATTGCGTGGCTTAAAAAGATTCAACCATTCGTTAAAGCAGCCGGTAGGTAAAAGCAAAGTAATAAACTATGTTAAATGACTACATCGCCTGAGTTGAACATGGACCACAGCAACTTTATTGTCATCTCTTCCGTTTGGGCTTGAATGTCGTCTGGACTGGCGCTAAGGTGCTTAGTTTTTTGATGGCAAATTCGGCCCTGGCAGCTAATTTAATAAGGATACTATGAACACAAGAACCATTCTGGTTGGTCTAGCTTTAAATCTCATTGGCTGTAGCGTGGTTTTGGCGGAACAGCCCGAAATAAAACCCTTCACTCCCGGCAGCTATCAACAGATTTTGGCGGTAAACGCCAACAAGCCGTTAATGCTGGCAATCTGGTCGGTGGATTGCCCATCCTGCCTGAAGGACATGGACATACTGGGTAAGCTGCACGAGAAACATCCGGCTTTGAAAATCGTCATGCTAGCCACCGACGACGCGGAAGCCTTGCCGGAGATCAAACGTATCATCGACAGCCATAAACTCGGCGGGCTGGAGAATTGGGCTTTCGCCTCCGATAATCCGGAAAAACTGCGTTACGAGATCGACCCGGCCTGGTATGGCGAATTACCCAGAACCTATTTCTTCGATGCCGGCCATCAGCGGGTGGGTAAGAGCGGGGCGATGTCGCTGGAAGAATTCGAGGCGCAACTCGGTAAGCTGAAAATGTAATGCAGCCAAACCCGGCCCGTCAGCCGTGGGGCGCGGGCTGCCGCAAACGGTACAGGCCATAAACCGCAAAGCCGATCAGGTTCCAGATCAGAAAATACAGCTGCGTAGTGCTCGGCAGGCTGATAAACAGATACAGGCAGCCCAATATCGCCACCGGTCCGGTGATCCAGACAAACGGTGCCGAGAATTTCCGCGGCATTTCCGGCTGTTGATGCCTGAGCAACAACATGCAAACCGCCACGACACAGAATGCCAGCAGCGTGCCGGCATTGGCCAGTGCGGCGATGTCCGCCAGCGGAGACACGCCGGCGATGATACTGACGATCACGGCGGTAAACACACTGGTGCGCACCGGCGTACCGCGTGGCGACACTTTGGCCAAGCCGCGCGGCAGCAAGCCGTCACGGGCCATCGCAAAGAAAATCCGGCTCTGTCCGTAAAAAAACGCCAGCACGACCGTTGGCAAAGCGATCACCGCCGATGCCGCCAGCCAGCGTGCCGCGTTAGGTTTGCCCAACTCGCGCAAAATCAGCGCCAGGGGCTCCGGGCTGTCGGCGAAGCGCCTATAATCCAAAGCGCCCAGTGCTGCCACCGCCACCACGACGTAAATGGCCACGCAGATCAGCATCGAGCCGACGATACCCAGCGCCAAATCGCGGTCGGGGTTACGGGTTTCCTCCGCAGCCGTGGCAATCGCATCGAAGCCGTAGAAGGCAAAAAAGATGATGGCCGCCGCAGCCATTACCCCACGCTCGACGCCGTCCGCGCCCGGGGTTTTAATGAAACCAAACGGTATAAAAGGTTGGAAATGCTCGGTTTTAAACAGCGGCAACACCACTGCGATAAACAGCAGTAGGGCGGTGAGCTTTACCACTACTAACAAGGCATTGACGCTGGCGCTTTCCTTTGTGCCGATCAGCAAAAGCATGGTGACAGCCAGGATGATGAAAATTGCCGGCAGGTTGATCAGCCCGCCCAATTCCGGGCCTTGCATCCACTGCATCGGTATGCCCAAGCCTTCCTGCAGCAGTGGCGCCGCGTAACCGGACCAACCGACTGCCACCGCACTAACCACCAGCGAATATTCCAAAATCAAACTCCAGCCCACCAACCAGGCGGCCCATTCGCCGATCACGATATAGGCATAGGTGTAAGCGCCGCCGGCGGCCGGCATCTGTGTGGCCATCTCCGCATAAGCCAAGGCCGCGCAGGCGCATATCGCCCCGGCAATCACAAACGCCAGGATCACCCCCGGCCCGGCCTTGGCCGCGCCGACGCCGATCAAGGTCAGAATGCCGGTGCCGACAATCGCCCCCACGCCCAGCGCGATCAGGTGCGGCCAGCTTAAAGTAGCTTGCAGTCGGTGTTCTGCCGGTATGCTGTCAGCGGCCGACCAGGGTTTACGCCGGCGCCAGTTGTTCATCTTGCGTCCCCGCTGCGGCGCGCAAGCCGGTAAAATACCCAGTCAATTCGGTCTATCCCAATGGAACCCCTCATGAAAATCATCTCCTGGAACGTCAACGGCATCCGTGCCGTGCAAGATAAAGGTTTTGCCGATACGCTTAGCCAGCTCGACGCCGACTGCGTGTTGTTGCAAGAAACCAAGGCCCAAGACGAGCAAGTCAGCAAGGCTTTGGAAAATATACACGGCTATCACCTGTACTCCAACTCGGCGGAACGCAAGGGGTATTCCGGTGTGGCGATATTAAGCCGGCAGCCGCCGCTGCAAGTGGTGCACGACATGGGCATCGCTGAGCACGACCAGGAAGGCCGGATCATCGTCGCCGAATTCGAAAAATTTTATTTGTTAAATGTCTACGTGCCTAACTCCGGCGACGGTTTGGCGAGACTGGATTATCGGCAGACTTGGGACAGAGATTTTTTGGCCTACATGCAAAAGCTGCAACACCAAAAGCCGCTGATAGCCTGCGGCGATTTCAATGTCGCCCATCAAGCCATCGACATCGCCCGCCCCAAAGCCAACTACAACAAATCCGCCGGCTATACCCAAGTCGAGATCGACGGCTTCAGTCATTTTGTCGAAGCCGGTTTGATCGACAGTTTCCGCCATCTGCATCCCGATACCGTGGCTTACAGCTGGTGGAGCTACCGCGCCAATGCCCGCGAAAAGAACATCGGTTGGCGGATCGATTACGTGCTGACCAGCCAGGCGCTGCTTGGGCAAATTAGCGATGCGTTCATCATGCCGGACGTCTTTGGTTCGGATCATTGCCCGGTCGGCATCGAGCTGGCGCTTTGAGCGAAATGATCGAAAAGTCCCCCTCTCCCTCCGTACCCGCAGGGCATAAAGGAGAGGGTTAGGGTGAGGGATGTTTTTAATTTTTTTATTCCGACAATCATGAGCGACCAACAGCATTTGCTACAACAACACCGTCAAGCGCTGCTGGCCTGTACTCGCTGCCCGGCCATGATCCGCCCGGTGGTCAGCGGCAAGCCGGTATTGTCGCCGGTGTTGCTAATCGGTCAGGCACCCGGCGATAAAGAAGGCGTGCTGGGCAAGCCGTTTGCCTGGACGGCGGGTAAGACGATGTTCAAATGGTTTGCCCAGATCGGCCTGGACGAAGCCACATTTCGGGAGCGGGTTTATATGGCGGCGGTGTGCCGCTGCTTCCCGGGGAAAAATCCCAAAGGTGGCGACCGCGTACCCAATCCGCAGGAAATCCAGCAATGCGCGTCGTGGTTGCAGGCGGAAGTCGAGCTGTTGCAACCCAAGCTAATCATCCCGGTCGGCAAACTGGCGATTCAGCAAATGCTGGAGGTGGATAAGCTCAGCGAGGTCATCGGCGGTTTGCACCGCCTGAATTTTCACGGCCACGACACCGACGTCATCCCGCTGCCGCATCCCTCCGGTGCCTCCACCTGGCATCGCACCGAGCCGGGTGCCGGTTTGTTGGAAGCAGCCTTGGCAACTATTCAGGCGCATGCGGCCTGGCGGCAAATGTTGGGGCGTCCAACGTAGGGCGCAATAACCAACGGGCATTGCGCCGCATTGAATCAACTTCCTATTGAAATTAAAAAATGGATTACCGAAGAATTTGGCACCCCGGCGGTACCTATTTTTTTACCATCAATTTGTTACAAAGGAATGGTAACGATCTGTTGATACAACATATTCACCTGCTACGAGAATCAATCAATACGGTTAAAACTAAGCACCCGTTCAAAATTCACGGTTGGGTGGTATTGCCGGAGCACATGCATTGTTTAATAGAGTTACCGGAAAACGACATCAACTACGCTACGCGAATACGGCTGATAAAAATTGGATTTTCTAAGGCCATACCCAAAACCGAACGCAGATCGAACGTGCGAGTTAGACGCGGAGAACGCGGAATATGGCAACGGCGTTATTGGGAGCACCTGATACGGGATGAAGCTGATTTTCAAGCCTACTTGGATTATATACATTACAACCCGGTGAAACATGGCTGGGTAAAACAAGTAAAAGACTGGCCATACTCGACTTTTCACCGATGGGTTGAAAAGGGCGTCTATCCGTTAGATTGGGCAGGAATTGACGGAGATTTATATGACTTTGAGTAACTTTAAAATACGGCACAATGCCCGTTGGATAGGGTGCCTTACGGTTTTCGTGTTACAAGTCCAATTGTAGGGCGTCAATAGGCGCAGCCGTATTGCGGCGTATGTTGGCCTTCAAGCATGCGGCGCATTACGCTATCGCTAATGCGCCCTACGAGCTCAAGTTCAAATAAGGTACGAGGTACTTACGCTACATGGCTTTGAGTAGCTTTAAAACACCGCGCAATGCTTGTTGGTTATGGCGCCTTACGCTATCGCTAATGCGCCCTACGAGCTGTTGGATTCAACCGCCGGATGCGGAAAACCGCACGTCCGGTGGTGTGGCAGAGGTGACGGGCGCAATCCCGTCATCCCGAGCCGATCTGTATGTTGGCCTTCAAACATGCGGCGCATTACGCTATCGCTAATGGGCCCTACGAGCTTGCATTTATTAACTCAGCTTTAGTTCTGCCCTTAGCGTCATGATTTGCATATGGCCGTTGGCAACGGGGTTGAATTGGTGAGACTTTATTTCGGCAGCTATTCCAGCAAGGCCAGGGTAAATGAAGGACGTCGATATGCCAAGCATTCTTAGGCGGCACCTAATTTCAGGTTTCCAGAAGCTTTTTATTGTGATGGTCTTTATGTCAGAAATATTTAGTGGATTGAATGGATCTTTGGGGCAGGAAAAGACAGATTTTTGATTGATGTAACGCTCGTCAGTGTACCTTGGCCTTACAAATATGAAGTTCCCTTGGTGCGGCTGAATGGAGAAGATGCCGACAGGCGTTGCTGCCTGTTCTTTTGTGTAGGTTACTGTTTTGTAGTCAAAGAGGTCGTACTGATCAGTGACTGCGTGCTTCAAGTAATAGATGCAACCATCTTTGTTATCATTTCGCTCAGTTGCGAAGAATAGAGCAACAAGGGGGTTTGATGACCAATCAAGCAGTCTGGTTGGTAGGCCATAATGCTGTGCCAAAAAAAGCCATTCAAATTCTGATTTCGGTGGATTTTTTAGGAGGGGTACTGTCAATCTCTTGAACTCATTGAGTATGTCTTCCTCGAGAGTTTCTATGTCTCCATAGGTGTTTTCCTTCGTATTTCGACCAATTGATGGTATCAATTGGTGGTTCAAATCCGTGACGCCTCGAAAGATTGAGTCCGGGCCTCCTGGAGAAATATGCGGTAAGGCAAAAAATTCTTGCCAAAAGTGTTCCAACGTTTGTTCTGTCATAGATGTGGATTAGGAGGAGCGAAGACCCCGCATGGCGCAATAACCAACGGGCATTGCTCCGCATTCTAATTCGACTAAGGCCCCGGCGCCAAATCGGACAAATCGGTATTCTGCCCACTCAACGCCCAACCGCCCCCCAGCGCCTTATACATTTGCACCTGGGCGACCAGTACGTCCAGTCTGGCTTGTACCCGGCTGTTTTCAGTGGTCAGGTAGCTGCTTTGCGCGTTCAGCAGGGCTTGGTAATCGACGGCGCCGAGCCGGTAGCGGTTTTGCGAGATGTCGTAGGCCAGTTTGGCTTGGGCGGCGGCGTGTTGCAGGGCTTGCAGGCGGCGGCTGGAGTTGGCGTAGGTGGTGGCCGCGTCTTCTACTTCCTTGAAGGCGGTCAATACGGTTTTCCGGTAGTTTTCCACTAATTCGGCATTGGTTGCCAGGGTATTGCCCAGGGCGCCTTCCAGGCGGCCGCCCTGAAATAAGGGCTGGGTCAGGCCGGCGGCTAGGTTGGCGGCGACGCCGGCCGGTTGTGGGTTGGATAATATGCTGCTCAGGCTGAGTTGCAGTTTGGGATAAAACGCCGCGCGGGCCACGGCGATGTCGGCATTGGCGGCGATCAATTCCATCTCTAACTGGCCGATGTCGGGCCGACGTTGCAACAGCGTGGCCGGTTGCTCGGCGGCGATGGCCGGTACGCTCAGCGCGGCGAATTGCGCCGGCTCCAGCACCAGATGTTGCGGCGGATGGCCCAGCAAAATGGCCAGGGTGTTTTCCGCCAGGGTTTGCTGTTGCGTCAGTAAATCGAGGTTGGCGCGGGCGTTGGCTTGGGCGGTGCGCTGCTGTGCCACTTCCAGTTCGTAAGCGGCGCCGGCCCGCTGCCGGGCTTCGATGATGGTCAAAATCGCGGTGACCGTATTCAAAAAATCGCTGGCGATTTGCCGCCGCTCCTGGATGGCCAGTAAATTGAAATAGGCTTGGCCGACATCGGCCATCACTACCAATTGCAAGGCATCGCGGGCGAACACCTGGCTGAGCAGCCGGGCGCTGCCGGCATCGCGCCGGGCCCGATTGGCGCCCCATAAATCCACTTCGTAAGCAATGTCCAGCTGACCGCTGGTTTTTTGCGTGTCGCTGGCGTTGTTGCGGGTATCGGTAAAATCGCCGTTCAGGGTCGCGGCCGGCCAGAGCCCGGCTCCGGCGATGCGGGCCTGCGCGCGGGCTTGTTCGATCCGCTGGCGGGCGGCGTTCAAGTCGTTGTTATAGGCCAGCGCGTCGGCCATCAGCCGGTTCAATTGCTCGCTGGCAAAGGCCTGCCACCATTGCGGATCGACGTCGGCAGTGTTGGATTGTTCGGCCTCCCGCCATTGTTCGGGCGTTTCCACGACGGGGCGCTGGTAGTCGGTCAATAGATTGCAGCCGGTCGCCAATAGCACCGTGCCGGCCAATAGCAAACGCACAGGCTTGATCAAACGTATTCTCGAATCGCCATGGGTCTTCATTCCCACGAAACCGGGAAGCCATGGTGATGTAAGCTGTTGATTGGATTCCCTCATCCCAGCCTTCTCCTTTATGCCCCACGGGTGCTGAAGGGAGAAGGAGTCTTTTTGAGCTGTTAGAAAGTCCCTGAAGTCAAGGTTAACCATTTTATTCATTCCGCCGCCAAAGCCACGACCGGGTCCAGATGAGCGGCCTTGCGGGCCGGTAGATAACCAAACAGCAAGCCGGTGCCGAAGGCGCAGGAGAAGGCCAGGATCGCGGGCAGTGGAGAAAACAATACCGCCATCTCAAAGTACTTCAGGACATAGCCGGCCGCAAAACCCAGCAACACGCCCATCAGCCCGCCCAGGGTGCAGACCACCGCCGCTTCGGTATTGAATTGCAGCAGGATGTCGCGGCGGCGGGCGCCGGTGGCGATGCGGATGCCTATTTCGCGGGTGCGCTCGGTAACGCTGACCAACATGATATTCATCACGCCGATGCCGCCGACCAGCAAGGAAATCGCCGCGACGATGCCCAGCATCAAAGTAAAGGTATTCTGGGTTTCGGTGGCCGATTCGATGATGGAGGCCATGTTGCGGATGCGAAAATCTTCGGTCTGGTGGCGGGCGATCAACAAGTCGCTGATGGCTTGTTGGGTGGCGTCGATCTGGTTCAAGTCTCGGACTTTGACGGTGATGCCGCCCAGATATTTTTGGCCAAACAGCCGAATCAAACCGGTGCTGATCGGCACAAATACGCCGTCGTCGCGGTCGCTGCCCATCGCATCGGCACCTTTGGGTGACATCACGCCGATCACTTCAAACGGAATATTGCCTATCATCACAAAGCGGCCGATAGGGTCTTCGCCTTCCACAAAAAGCAGTTTGCGCACCGTTTCGCCCAGCACCATCACCGGCGCATAGCGGCGCTGGTCGCGTTCGTCGAAGAAGTCGCCGCTACCGACCGGCCAGTCGCGCACCATCGGCATGCTCGGCGCGACGCCTTGCACGCTGGTGGCGTAATCGACGGCGCCGTAACGCACCGTCAAGCGACTGCTGCGCTCGGGCGACGCCCATTCGACATTATCCAGCTCGGCAATCGCCTCGGCGTCGGCCAAAGTGAGTGTCGCCACGTCGCCGCCGCCGCGAAAGCCGGTCAGGCCGGGGCGAATCGACAAGGTGTTGGTGCCCATCGCCCGCATCTGATCCAGCACTTTTTCCTGGCTGCCCTGGCCGACCGCCAGCATCGTCACCACGGCGGCGACGCCGATCACAATGCCCAGCAAGGTTAAGGCCGTGCGGAACAGATTGGCCCGCAAGGAGCGCAGCGCGGTTTTGGCGGCTTCGCCCAGTTCGGCCAGCAAACCAGCCGCGCCGATGCCGCGGTGCTGGGGCGGGGCCAATCGCTGTCCGCTTTGATTGGCGGTGCCGTCGCTGACGATTTTGCCGTCGGCGATATGAATGATGCGCTGGGCGTGGGCGGCGACTTTGTCGTCGTGGGTGATCAATAAAATGGTGCGGCCTTCCTGATGCAAGGCTTTCAATAAGGCCATCACTTCCGTACCGCTTTGGCTGTCCAGCGCGCCGGTAGGTTCGTCGGCCAGGATGACCGGTGGATCGTTCATCAAGGCGCGGGCGATAGCAACCCGTTGCTGTTGGCCGCCGGACAGTTGCATGGGTTTGTGACCGCTGCGTTCTGCCAAACCGAGTTTGCCGAGCAATTGCAAGGCGCGTTGCTGGCGTTCGGCTTTAGGTAGACCGGCGTACAAGGCCGGAATTTCCACATTCTCGGCGGCGGTTGCTGTGTTCAACAGGTTGTAGCGTTGGAAGACAAAGCCAAAGCTTTCCCGGCGCAGCTCTGCCAGTTGGTCAGGGTCTAAATCCGCGACATTTTGTCCCAGAACTTGGTAGCTGCCGACATCGGCTTTATCCAGGCAGCCGATCAGGTTCATCAACGTCGATTTTCCCGAACCTGACTGGCCGATGATGGCCACAAATTCGCCGGGCCAGATGCTTAGCGAGACATCGTCCAGCGCGCGGACGATGGCATCGCCGTTGGGGTAAAAGCGTTGAATATGTTCAAGTTGCAGTAGGGGCAGGGCGCTCATAATCTGGGCACTCCGGCGCCGGGATAACCCTGATCTCTTTTGCGATTCTTAGCCTTGTCGTCCATGCCGGCGTTGATTTGTAATTTTTCGCCGACCGCCAGGCCATCCAGCACTTGGGCAAAGCGCCGGGTTCTTAAACCAATTTGCACGACTTTGTCTTGCGGGCCTTGTTCGGTAAGGACTTTGACTTGGTAAGCATGGCCGCTGGCTTTATCTTCCTTGCGTTGGCGTGGGCCCAGTGCGTTCACAGGAATCAGCGGCACTTGCTCGGCCTTGCCCAACACGAAAAACATCTGGGTGCTCATGCCGGTCATCAGTTGCCGGTCGCGGTTATCGACATCCACCAGCACGTTGTAAAGCACCACGTTATTGATCACTTCCGGCGTCGGCAAAATCTGCCGCACCGTGCCTTGCCAGCGGCGTTCGCCGGAACCCAGCGTGGTGAAATACACTGGCATGTCGGAGCGCAGGCGCATCACGTCGGCCTCGGCCACTTGAGCGCGCACTGTCATCGTATCCAGTTTGGCCAGTTGCAAAATGGTCGGCGTGGTTTGGTTGGCGTTCAGAGTTTGGCCTTCGCGGGCTTTCTGATCGACCATGGTGCCGGCCATCGAGGCAAAGATTTTGGTAAAGCCCAGGTTGGTTTTGTCGCCGTTCAAGGTCGATTGCACTTGTTCGATTTGGGCTTGCAGTGCATCGGCGGTGGCTTTGGCGTTTTTCAAGGTGAATTCGCTGTTCTGAAAGTCCTGGACGCTGACGCCCTGGCTTTTCAGCAGCTCGCGGTTGCGGTCGTATTGCTGCTGGGCAAACACCACTTGCGCCTGCTGGCCGGCCAACTGCGCCTGCAAGTTTTTGATATTGGCCTCGTCGGCGGCGACCCGAGCGGCGTAAATGCGTGGGTCTATCTGCGCCAGCAATTGGCCGGCTTCGACGTTATCACCGATCTTGACGTAAATCTTTTGCAGCTGGCCGGTGACTTGGGCGCCGACATCCACGTATTCCTTGGGCTCTAGCTTGCCTTGGGCGGTGACGTTTTCTTCCAGATCGCCCAGCGTTACTTCCACGCTATCGGCTTTGTCCTGGTTTGCGTGTTTGGGTTGCTTGGCAAAATACCAGCCGCCAAATGCGGCTGCGATAACCAGTAAAAACAGGACAAGCCAGCGCAGACGCCGGCGGTTTGGGGAGGAATCGAGCGATTGCGGCATGGCAATAATGTATGTCTACTTGAGGATGACGGATAGTTTCCCGACCGGCAGTAGTGGCGATGGCTTCGACAGCGGATAGCAGGATATGGCTTGGCGGGATGCCGGAACGCTAGCTCAAGCCGCCCGCCAAGTCTGCAGGGAGTTTATGCTTTGGTATCGGGCTTGGCAATACTGGGAAGGTAAAGCTTGGTAAAGATGAGGTATCGGATTTTGGTTGGCGTCAATTAAGTAGGGAAGAAGACGCAGTCGACCCAAGGCGGAAGTTCGTGTATTTATCTTGAATGTCGGTTTAAAATTTAAACCAGCCATTCAAATAATAAAAATTGTAGGGTGGATAAGCGAAGCGCCATCCACCATGGGAACGCAAATAGGTGGATGGCGCTTCGCTTACCCACCCTACGGCCCTGCCTTTGCCGCCGGTCGCGGTCATACAATCGATTGATTGTGGCCGGCATCTCGCAGCGCGCTGTCATTGAATAGGCAATTTGAGTTGGAGGAATACTCTCAAGTTGATCCTAAATGTAATTACCGCGGCCAACGAGCAGTAACGTCATACTCGAAAAGCGCCTTGTTGCAGTTCCGCTTCCGTATGATCATCGAAGCAGTGTTTTCGTACCCAAGCATCAGCAGGGAGGCAGTCAGAATCGCTGGGGTATCAACCATGTTTCCGAAGAAGCTGGAATTGCCGACAATGTAATGAAGCTCTGCACCCGGCTCCAGTACGTTTGGTAGCGACGATAAATGCAGGTGCATGTCATAGAAGTACTTGAGCACATAGGTCGCCATGAGCTGAGCATTCTTGCCGTCGCTCTTTGCGATGCGTCCAACCGCATCAGTTAGAACCTCCGGGAGCACTTTGCCATTTGGTCCCCATTCATTTAGGCGACTTGTAGCGATCCCCCAAGTGCCGCCTATCGCCTTCCAATCCATCTCACCCGCTTCTCGGGCTTCTTCAAGAAACTTCATCCAATACATGTATGGGCGAAGTTCTCTAATATAGCTGATGCGATTCGGATAAGGGGGGGAGGTGACGACAAGGTTGAAGCGCCGCCCCATTTCTGGAATAGCGCGGGCATCCACCGCAACAACCGCCCCCTGGCCGCGTAGCTGGGTACCGCTAGAGGCAAGCACGGCATCGAGAATGACTAGATACAGGTCTGTCACATGCTCGACTTCGTGGTCTATCGTCTCCGACGAGAATGACATGGACACGTGATTGAAGGCGGCTGCAGAAGTCTCTATCACCAACCGACAGAAGGCCACCCACGCCAGCCCGGTCGCTCGATCTTTCTCCGGCTCACCGAACACTTCGACAAGTCCTGTCCGAAGTGCCGCTAGAGCTTGGAGTGTATCGGCTGACCACCAGCGCTCGATGTTGAACAGGCGGGGGGTCCAATTGTCCTTCTTCATCAAGGCGGGAACCCGAGCGATAGCCTGTTGGGCACCGTCTTGCACTAAGGCCAAGTGATCAGACGAGTATGACCGGCACTTTACATTGCCAAGCCAGATCAAGAACGGATTGATGTCGAATGAAAGCGCAGAGTTGCCATGCTCCGCCGCCGTAAGTGTCGTGGTCGCAGTCCCGGAGAACGGATCAAGAATCGCAATATTGGGGGGGAATCTGGCGATTATCTCCTTCACCAGCTTTACAGAGTAGGCCGGAGTAAGCCGGAGCCAGCCGTGGCGACCGAGCGACTTGTTATGCTTAAACGTGAGGTCCGAGCGTTGCTTAACGGAATGGCGCGTGACTTCAAGCATTCAACAAGGCTTCCAGCGCTTCTTGGACTTCCTTCTGGATTGCGGGGGAGTTGCGCTTGAAAAAGTCGGCAAGATCAAAGCCCAAGACCTCCTTGCAGAAGGCGAACAGGGATGCGGTCGATGCGTCGTCTGCACGACCGACCAAAACTCCACCTCGGCTGTTTTGATAGCGAAGGACCAAATCACCGTCAATCTGACCGGAGAAGATGGCAAACACGGGCATGTAGCCTTGTGCCCAAGCTACGGCGATGTTGTCGATATCGCCGTTCTGCCGTTTACTATCCTTGCTCTTGTACCCCTGACGAACCTCGAACACCGCGCCGTGGTCGGGGATCTTCGCACCAAGAATTCGGCAGTATTCGGCAACCCACTCGTTCACCCGTGCCTTCACCGCAGCGTTCGTAATGTCATCGAATTGGAGGCGACCATCAAGCGAGAGTGTTTTGTCTTTCCCTGCGCTCGTCTTAGTCTTGTAGGACCATGTGGCGCTGTTCCTGTCCGTGTAGCCCGTGGCATCGATGATGATTTCACGAAAAAGGTTCTCGCACCCCTTGCCGATTTGCCGGTACACCGAGGTCATACCGCCTGCGGCTTTGTGGGCTGCATACATCAGTTCAGAATTCAGGCCGCACCACGCATAGAACGGGTCGGCCCCGTACAAGTCAAGAAACTGCGGAAGGGATACGCCTTCTTCTTTATTTCCCTGTCCAAACTTTGGTTTGTACCGCTTGCATACCTTCAGCGGGTCTAAAAACTTCTTCAACAACTCTTTCTCTGTCGCCACCGGCGATTCCTCTTCATTCTTGGTCTAAAAGCCGCCTCAAAGGCGGCGTTTCCATTATCCCACAATCAGAAAGGCCGAATCCCTGGAATTGACCGCCCGTCTGTATTCAGGATAAAGAGGCCCATTGAATGCCACTTAATCCAAACAATTGGTTCGCTAAAGACTTGCCTAACTCAACTAAAAAAACGCCAACCTCGCCGCCTCGCGTTCGCCGCCGTCGAAAAAGCGCGAAGCCCATTGGTCGGTAGCGTCCAGAAAGCCGGCCTTGGGATCGGTTTTCTTTTGCTTGGCAGTCCAGCTGACATAGTCGCGGAAATAGTAATGATCGAACATGCGCATGAACTCGCCCAAATACACGTCGGCGACCGCGGTATCGCCGATGATGAACAATTGGTTTTCGTCGTTGTAACGGCATGAGTTGGTGCTGAAGTTGGCCGAGCCGGTGACGACCAAGGGATTGTCGGAGAGCGGATCTACTAGCAGGATTTTGGTATGCACATGCACACCGGAATGATGCTTGGATTCGGCCAATAGTCGGCCTTGCCATTGCTCCAAAATGGATTTTTCATCTATGGCGGCACTGGCTGCCAATTGGGTATTGGGCGCGTCGTGCAAGGCTTTACCGACTACATTGCGGGTGTTCAACAAGCCCAAGACGTGAGCCGGCGCTGCGGCCAGGGCCGCTTCCAGGTCGTCGTGCATGGCAAACGGCGCGGTAAAACAGATTAGGCGTTTGCTCGCCGTTACCCATTCCGCGCATGCGCTGACGGCTTCGGTGGATTGGCGCGGGCTTAGCACCAAATGCGAACCGGCCGCGGTCCTGGCCGGTGGTTGGGTTAAGCTCATCACTAGTTTCCGCGAATCGGCACCCGGCAAACTCGGATTTTTCCAGACGGCTTGATGCCAATCGAAATATTGTTTAGCCACTATGGCATCGTTGATCACGTGGCCGACGTTGGATTGTCCGTAAATCGCGCTATCGGTGAAATTGGTCGAACCGGTCCACACCGACACCGGTTTGCCTTTGCCGTTGCTCAGCACCATAAATTTGTTATGCGAGATATTCAAGCCGGCACCGGTGCGGGCTTTGCAGACGCTTTTCAAACCGTATTTTTTGATCTGCAGCGCGGCGTCGAGTGAAGGGCCGTCGCCTTTGGCGTCCAGCAAGCCGTCGTACAAAATCTCCAGCCTGACCTTGCGTTGCTTAGCGCGTTTAAGTGCCTGGAAAAATGCGTCTTTGGCAAATTCGTATAAAAATAAATGTAAGCCCTGTTTGGCTTGGGCTGCGTCGATATAGGCGATCAGGGCCTCCTCCAGGCCGCGCGATAGCCAGCTGCGCGCGTTCTGATCCACGATTTCACCTGCCGGCAAGTGCGGAAAGCGAGAGGCAAAAGCCTGACTGGCGGCCGCGCTACGATTGAAATGCACAGCATGACCTTTGCTGCCGATGGCGGTGGGTTGTTCGCAATTGACTTGCACGGCTACCGAATCGAAAGTCTTTAACGCGCCCGGTTTGCCGGTCAGCGCATGGACGGTGTAGGTATAACTGCGCCCAGGCTTGGTGGTGTAGTCACCCCAATGAAATTTCTGGATCGGGTGATGACGGCTGCTGACGCTGGAGCCGTCGTCGCCGGGCAGGTCGAAGCGCTTTAAGCCGCGTAGCCAAGTGATTTCGCCGTTTTCATGGTCTTCGCGGCGGATGCCGAAGCCGAGTAAGCCGCTGCAATAAGCTTTCGGGCAGGTAAATGCCAGCAGCACCACGTAGGTACCGGCGATCGCTCTGACTTGCAAACCGTTGGGGCTGATATTGATCTCGCTACGCATGGCCGTCTCCGTTTAGATAGAGTGGATGACAAGTTTAGGTCTGTTAACCTTCGGTTGCGAGTCTGGCAAGCGTCAAGAAGTCGCTGTAAGCCAGCGCAGCTATTTAATGTTTCGCACCAAAAAATCCTTTTGCCCGCAAGATTTCGCCGCACTTTTCACCACGTCGGCGTTGCAGCTAGCGGTCGCGCCGCTCTTATCCAGACACACGAACATTTCCTTGAAAAACCGCCCGCCGCCGCTGCAAAACGGTGCGATGGCTTGCTCTTTCAGCCAGGGGTTGACGTCGGCAAAGGCGCTTTTCAAACCGTCCGCTGTGGTGCGGAAAGGTTTTTGCGGCCGCTGGTAGGCCGCCGGGATGGCGACTTTGCTTTTCAGTGCTTGCGATAATTGAAAATAGCCGGCTTGGGTCAGGCCGGAGCAGGTGCCGTGTTTTTCCCATTCGTGTTCGAATAGAAATTCGGACGGATAAAGCTCTGGAAACGCTTGAGCTTGGCTAGGCGCGTAGGCTTCCTTGGTGCAAAAGCTTGGATAGCCGACGTTGTATTGCGGCCATAGGCCATGAAGTACCAAACCCAGTTTTTTGCCGCACTGTTCGCGGTCTTTGGGCTGTTCTTCGCAATAGGTGGGCGACCAGGATAAGGCCAGCACATAAGCGTCAAACTTGCCGGGTTTGCCGTTGGCGGCCAGGGCGGTCGAGAACGCTGCCAAACACAGCAGTAAGCAAACTTTCATAAATTGCTCCAAGTCTTAGAGTTTAGGGCGAGGAATTCGCCGCCTACATTTTTTAGCTCAGTATCAGAGCATAAACTGCTGCCAAATCCGCTCCACTTCCTTGCGCAGTTCTTGAAACTCGTCGCCGTGCGCGGTGGCGCTGAGACCTTGCAGTACCTGATGATGGCCGTAATCGCGGTAGGCGCAATAGGCTTGTTTTAGCAAGGCGGCATCGGTTGGCGAGATAAAACCGTGCTGCTGTAAACCTTCCAACAGGCGGACGTTGTCCGTGTAAGTCGCTAGACTCGGCTGCTGCGCGGTTTCTGCGAGAACGCCGAACTGGACGATAAACTCGATGTCGGCGATGCCGCCCTGGCTTTGCTTTAGATCGAATATTGCCGGGTCTTTGGGGGCCAGGTTGTCGCGCATTTTTTCACGCATCTCCCGCACCTGGGTTTTCAGTTCTTCGCGATCCCGCGGTAAGGCTAAAATCCGGCCGCGGATGGCTTCGTAGCTGTGTTTTAAACTTTCGTCGCCGGCCACGAAACGGCCGCGCACCAAGGCTTGGTGTTCCCAGGTCCAGGCTTCGTTTTTTAAATAGGCTTCGTAATGGTCAATATGCGTGACCAGCAAGCCGGAGTCACCGTTTGGCCGCAAGCGTAAGTCCGCTTCGTAGAGGATGCCGGACAGCATTTTGGTATCCAGAATGTGGCGGATTTTTTGGCCCAGGCGTAAATAAAACTGGCCGGAATTGATGGGCTTTTCGCCGTTGGTTTGCGCGTCGCCGTCGGCGCAGGCGTATAAAAATACCAAATCCAGATCCGAGCCGTAACCCAGTTCGATACCGCCGAATTTGCCGAAAGCGATAATCGCAAAGTTTTGCGGATCGGCGCCGGTGCCGGGTGGGTGACCGTGTTTGCTGACCAGCATTTGCCAGGCGCAGCGTAATACCTGCTCCAGGATGGCTTCGGCGGTCCAGGTCAGATAGTCGCTGACGATCATCACCGGTATCACACCCATGATGTCGGCAGCGGCCACCCGCAACACGTTCAAATGCTTGAATTGGCGCAGCGCAATCATCAGTTGTTCGCTGTCCTGGGTATCGACGCGGGCCAATTCGCGTTGCAAGTCTTCGCGCAGGGCTTGTTTTTGTAGAGGATCGTAGAGCGAACGGGTATCCAGCAATTCGTCGAACAGAATCGGATATAGCGACAGATATTCGCAAATCCACGGGCTGGCGGCCGCCAGTTTGATCAGCTGATTCAGCGCATCCGGATTTTCGGCCAGCAAGGCCAGATAGACGTTGCGGCCGGCTACGGCTTCGAATAAATCCAGAATGCGCAGCAAGGTCGCATCGCTTTTTTCGCTGTTTGCCACTTGTTCTATCAGTTGCGGCATTAACCGGTCCAACACCCCGGCCCCCTTGCTGGTCATGCGTTTAATCGCGTGCGATTCTTTAAAATCGACGAGGGCTTTTTGGATGTTCAGCGGATCGGCAAAGCCATAGTCGGCTAGTGCTTCCAACGCCAGTTCGTTGTCCGCGGGGCTGGTCCAGATCAAGCGCGCGCTTTGCTGTTTGTTGTCCTGTTCGCTGAGTGAAAACACCTGCTCGAAAATATCCTGCACCGATTCGCGGACCTGGTCCAGTTCGGCTTTGAAAGCACTCCAATCCTCAAAGTCCAGTGAATAGGCCAGAATTTGTTGTACCAGCGGGTTAGCGGGGAGGTCGTGGGTTTGTCTGTCCTGGTATTGCTGGATGTGGTTTTCCACGCGCCGTAAAAACCGGTAGGCAAATTTTAAGGTCGCCACATCCTCGACCATCATCAACCCCAACTCTTCCAGTACGCTGAGGATGGTCTGAATTTCACGCTGCTGCAAGGCGACGTCCTGGCCGCCGCGGATCAATTGAAAGGCTTGGCCGATGAACTCTACCTCGCGGATGCCGCCGGGGCCGAGTTTGACATTATCGGCGCGGTCGCGGCGTTTTAGCTCCTGGGCTATTTGGAATTTTAACGAGCGCAGTTCCTCGAACGCACCGTAATCCAGATAGCGGCGATAGACAAACGGTTTGATTAATGCGGCCAGGTGTTTGCCGGTATGGAAATCGCCCGCCACTTGCCGGGCCTTGATCATCGCATAACGTTCCCATTCCCGAGCTTGGGTCAGGTAGTAATGCTCCATGCCGTCGAAATTCATGATCAACGGGCCGCTGTCGCCAAACGGGCGCAAACGCACGTCGGTGCGGAATACAAAACCGTCCACGGTAATTTCATCCAGCATTTTCACCAAGGAACGGCAGATACGGGTGAAGAATTCACCGTAGCTGATTTCCTTTTTCTCGGTGAGGACGCCGTCTTCGGCGTAAGCAAAAATCAGGTCGATGTCGGAGGAA
This sequence comes from Methylomonas sp. TEB, assembly GCF_047777895.1. Taxonomy (GTDB): domain Bacteria; phylum Pseudomonadota; class Gammaproteobacteria; order Methylococcales; family Methylomonadaceae; genus Methylomonas. Next base: position 4,065,605 of record NZ_CP180476.1, on the reverse strand, counting down.
TAATTCAATTCCCAGGCGCCGAGTTTGCCCATGCCCAGCACCACGATGTTAAACGGCGTGCCGTCGGCCAGCGTGGGTGTGCCCCAGCGCGCGCAAGCCTGCCGGTATAAAAAATCGAGCGCGGTTTGAATGCAGGCCTCTGCCAAGGCGGTTAAATCCGACAGCGTTTCGTCAAGATCGGACCAGCCGGCCAGATCGCGCCAGGCGATTCTGATCATCTCCCGGCGGCGGAATATGCGTAATTGCCTGGCTAGGGCAGGTTCACCGTCGGCATTGCCGTTCTGTTGCAATGCGGCGGCGTAATCGGCGCGGCGTAGCGGGGCGAATAGATCGGTGGATGTCACAAGATCCGGAATCAAATCGGGATGGCGCAGCCAGCTTTCGCTGATAAATTGGCTGCAAACACAGACTTTCAGCACCGACGCGGAAAATACTTCGTTATCGAAAACGTGGCGTTGCTCCGGGCTAAGCTTTTCGTCGAGCTGCGTGCAAAAGTCTGAGGCCAAAGTCCGCAGTTCATCCGGCAACAGTACCGTGTGCTGGGACAGCGAATCGAAAAGTGACATAGGCGGGATCCTGTCGGAAGAACGGAAGCAGCATGATACCTAAACTGCGAACGCTACCCTAGATGGCGGCTGAAAAAATATCCTTACAGGAATCGGGTAAACTTAAACCAGGCCAGGATGCGGCTGAGCGCCGCATCTTGCAGATTGATCGAACCGGAGCGCAACGCATGAAAACCCTGTATCTAGCCCCACTACTATTGATGTTGAGCGCTTGTAGCCAAAATAATCAGTATGCGAACTTGGAGGGTGGGCGCAGCCAAACCGGCCAGCCGGCCTTGCATGCGGTGCGGGACAAGCGCTTGCATGAACTGATGGACCGAATGAACAGCCTGATGCAGGAGCGGTTTATGACCGAACAGCAACTAGACGTGGAGCGCCGCAAATACTCACGGCAAATCGGCGAAGCAGCGCGGGATTTGGCGGCTACTGTCGAGATCATGATTGCCCGTATGCCCGGTTTGCAGTTAAACGCGGCCGAACAAACCACGTTTCTGGCCCTGGCCGGCAAGCTGCGCGAAGAGATGCGCCAATTGCAGCAGCTGGCCGAGCAAAATCATATAGACGCCATTCCGGATAGCTTGCATGAAATCAACACCACCTGTACCTCTTGTCATGCCTTATTCAGAAAACTGGGGAGCTAGAGGATGAGTAAATTTCTACAATTATGTCTCATGTGGCTGTACTGTTGGATAGTCAATCCTGCGCAAGCGGCAGACGAAGACATCAAGGCTTTGCTGAAAGCCTTGAGTCAGCAAGTCACTCAATTACAGAGTCAGGTTGAGCGTTCCAATGCCAGGATCGAACAGCTGGAGCAGGAGTTGCAGCATGTCCGCGCCGAGCAAGTTGCCGCCGGCAAGGCACCGGTCAGCAATTCGGTGCAAGCGGTGGCGGCGTCACCGACAACGGTAGCGACGGGCGGCACCGGTTCCGCTTCAGTGAGCGATAAGGCCAAAGAGAAGCCGGCGGTGACGGTTGGCGATGTGAAAGGCACGTTTAAAATTCCCGGTACCGACACGTCTGTGGGTTTGGGCGGGTTCGTGAAAATGGACACCTTGTTTAACAGCGTCAGCGCTGGGCGTGACAGGCTGGGCGATCAGCAACTGGCGATGGCGCAAATTCCGGTGGGTGCGGCCGGTGAACGTGGGCAAATTACTTTTCACGGCAAAGAAAGCCGCTTGTGGTTCAAATCGTTTACCCCGACGACTGACTGGGGCGACATCAACACCTATATCGAGTTTGACTTTTACGGTGATCCGGCAACGTACACATACACGCCGCGTTTGCGCCATGCTTACGGCTCCATCGGTCATTTCCTGGCCGGACAAACCTGGACCACCTTTCTCAACGTATCCGCATTGCCGGATACGTTGGATGTGGGTGGCTCTGCTGGCGCTGTCGCGAGCCTGCGCGATCCCTTGGTGCGCTGGAGCGAGCCGTTTAATTGGCTGGATACGCCGATGGAGTGGCAAGTGGCATTGGAGGCGCCGCGCAGCCGTTTGTGGGTCGATAGTGCGCTGGAGACTTCTTCCAGTAAAAGTACCAATCCCAATTTGGATGCGGGTTATTACACGACGCCCAACGCTGATCGTTATCCGGATTTGATGGCAAGGCTCAACCTGAATCCGGATTGGGGTAATGTGTCTTTGGCGGCGGTCGGCAGGCAGTTGCGCTATACCCATGGCACGACGGGTTATCGGCAAGCCGAGTGGGGCGGCGGGGTTAACTTGGCCGGACGGATAAGTACCTTCGGTTTGGATAATATGCGCTTTATGGCGCATTACGGCAAAGGCGACGGGCGCTACGTGTCCACCAATAACACCTTCGCCGACGCGGCGCTGGATCAACACGGCGCTATCGAGCTGGTCAATGCCTACGGCGGGATGTTGTCTTACCAGCATTGGTGGGATAAGCAATGGCGGTCTAATGTCACTTATGGTTTTGCGCAGGCGGATTACCCCAGTTACGCGAATACGGTGCTGAGCCGCCAGGTGCAATCCGTGCATGCCAATTTGCTGTGGAGCCCGGTCAGTCAGGCCATGTTCGGCGTGGAATATACTTATGCGACGCGCGAGCTGATCGATGGGCGGGACGGCGTGTTGCAGCGCGTGCAGTTTTCAGCCAAATATAGTTTTTGAATTTGGCTGCAACAAATTCCAATGGGCTGGGCGGAAGCCGATAGGCATGCCGTCAGCCGCTATTAGCGTTTGATCTTGAACACCCGGCCCTGATAACGGACGATGATCCCGTCCTCCACTATTTCCTTCAGTTCCAACAGGTCTTTGATCGTCTGGCCGGGCACGTATTTGACCATGTCTATCATCACGAAACGCTCCGCCGGTGTGGGTGAATAGCTAATTACATTAATCGGTAGTGCCGGCAGCGACTGGCGCACGTCTGGGGGCAAGTCTTGTAAAGTGGGCAAGTCGTTTTGTGGCCTTGCTAGCGCGACTGGCTCCGGTTTTTTCGCTACGGCTTGTTCACTGGGTTCCTCGATGCGTTGCGGAACAAGTTTAGATTGTCGTTCTATCTCGGCTGTCGGCTTGCTGGCCGGCGTTGCTGCGGTGGTTAGCGTCGGTAAGGGCTTAACGGGCTGCGCTGGCGCAACGGCCGGTTTAACCCGCTCGACCGGCTCAACCGCTTGTTTTGTGTTAGCGGCGAGTTTCTCGGCTGCCGACGTCGGATTGCGAGGCGGCTCAGTTTTAGGGGTGGGGGCAAGCTTTGCCGGTTTCGGTGGACTATCGGCCTGCAATTGTGGATTTGCTTTCGCGATCAACGGCGCCGCTTCTTCGATATTGGCCAGGGGCTGCACTTTGTCTGCGGGTGCCTGCGGCGCGATGCCCAGAAAATAGACCAGAATCGCCAAATTCAACAGGACCAGCGCCACGATGAACTTAGTCAGGCCGTGTCGTTCCGGCATTTGCTCGATAGCGATGCGGCTGGTCACCGAGTCGGGCTGAATGGCTTGGCGTTCTCGTTCGGATTTGCGCAATGCATTCAAGATATAAGACATATCAACAAGCCTAGCGAGTAGTGATTGCCAAATGGGGCGCAGCAGAGGCGCCGCTTTGATTATCCAGATGGATCAGGGTGCGGGCGCCGGCTATGCCGTCGGGCGTCAGATGTTGCCGGCGTTGGAAAGTAGACAATTCGGCTTTCAGCGTTTCATCGAAAACTCGGGAAGCCATGTCCCCAGCAGGTTTGCCGGTGATTTTACTTAACCGTTCGCGCAGCCAGAGCACTGCTGCGGATTGCTGCGGGGGAGCGATTTCCGTGATCCCTGGATGCGGCGGCCGCCACAGCAGCAAATAATTGCCGTCCCAGAGGGTTAAAAGCTCCGCGAGTGGGATGTTGACGGTGTCCTTTAAGTGGATGATTGCCGAATCCTGGTCAACACCGGTCAACAATACATAGCGTTTGCCGCCGGTCGGGTCGGAAAAAGCCAAAATCGCCGGCCGGTTTAAGGTCAGCAGTTCTTGCCAATTGCCCTTGCCGAATAAGCAATTCAAACCCAGAGCCGCTACCGTCGCACAATCCGCTGTTCGGCCTGGGGGTATGGATAGTTGCCAAGTATTCAGCGACTCGGCCACGGCTTCGGGAAAGCTGAGGCCGGCCTGATCCAGCTGATCGGCAAAGCTGACCGGCTTGGCAACGGGGATGGGCGCTGCCGGGACGACGGGTTGTTGGGCAATAGTCGGTTTGGCCTGTTTAACAACCGGCATCGGCGGATGCCAAAACTGCAGTCCCGCCCAAGCGCCGCCCGCCAAAATCGCTGCGGTTACGCTATACCAGCGGCGTTTGGCTGTTACCGATCCCAACACTTCCTGCGCCGCTCGGCGAATAATCACCGGGTTGATTTCCCGCGCATTGGTGGCGTAAGCGCCTAACAAGGCCCGGTCGCACAGAATGTTGATCAGGCGCGGCACGCCTTGCGAATACTGGTAAATCTTGCGGATGGCCGCTGGATTGAACAGCCGATGGTTGCCCTTGCAGACCCGCAATCGATGGCGAATATAAGCTCGGGTCTCGTCCAGCGACAACGGCAGCAAATGATAGCGGGCGGTGATGCGTTGATTGAGCTGGCGCAAATCTTGGCGGGCCAGCAGCGCATTCAGCTCCGGCTGTCCGACCAAGATGATCTGTAATAGCTTGGCTTTGCTGGTTTCCAGATTGGTCAGCAAGCGAATTTGCTCCAATACGTCCAAGCTGAGGTTCTGGGCTTCGTCGATCAACAATACCGTGCGCCGGCCTTGCGCATAAGCGGCCAGCAGGTATTGATTGATGGCGTCGATCAGCTGTTTGGCCGCGAAACCGGCATGGCTGATGCCCAATTCGTCGCAGATCGTCGCCAGTAATTCCTGTGCCGTTAATTTAGGGTTCAAAATTAAGGCAATATCCACATTGTCAGGCAATTGCTGCAGCAGACAATGGCATAGCGTGGTCTTGCCGGTGCCCACGTCGCCAGTCAAAGCGACGAATCCTCCGCCCTGATTGATGCCGTACAGCAAATGCGCCAAGCCTTCCTGATGTCGCTCGCTCATGAACATGAAGTGCGGGTCAGGCGAGATCGAAAATGGCAATTCGCTGAAATTGAAGTATTGCTGGTACAAGGTGCTGGCGCTTCAAGGAAATGGTCGGACGATGCTAATTCAAACTGGGGGAAATTGCACTTAAAAGTCTGTATCGAGGCAAGTCTGGGAGGGCTTTTGGTGTCGCTAACGCGACGGTTGTTTTTAATGTCGGGTCTCGGCCCGACAGCCGAGTAACTTTTCTTTGTTTGGCCAAAGAAAAGTCACCAAAAGAAAAGCCACCCGGATGCCGCTTGTTTCCTGCGCTCCAGAGCTTTTGGCGGGGGTTGGCGAAAGGGGCTTCCTGCCCCTTCGCCAACGTGCGGCATCCCTGCCGCACCCCTTCGGGCTATTCCCACCAAAAGCCCGGGTGCTCGGCGCGGCATACGGGGAAACCCCGTCGCGCGTTTAAAGGGATTTGACGATTCTTTGGGATTTAGGGGAGTAGCTCGTAGGGCGCAATAACCAACGGGCATTGCGCCGTGTGTCGATTCATTCGGCGCATTGCGCAGAAACTAATGCGCCCTACGGGCTACTTGTGCAGCCAATAGTCACGCATGAGTTCATATGACCAGACGGGCTGATGAACTTCCTGGCGTGGCAGGAACTCAACCATGACGGGTTTGATGTCGAGCACTGGCGTGCCATTGATGGCATCCAATTCAGCGACGAAAAGCTTCGCCCCTTCCACACGAATCACACGGCAGATCGTGCTGCCGATGCGGTTTGGCCGATTCTTACCACGTTGCGCGAAGATGCCTACGGCTGGCCACGCGCTATTGTTCCGAGGGTGGCGCGCGCCCTTGACAATTTTTGATGGCTCGACTTCATGGAAAAGAAACAGTACTTCGACATGGGAAAAATCAGAAATCCCTTGCAATGCCTCAAAAGTAAATTCCGACGTCAGCGCAATACACGCTTCCTCTCCTCCCCAAAAATCATCTTCCGCATGAGGCCGAACGGCTTCGACAAATCCGATTGCTGTGACTTGTGAGTGCATTGAAACATTTTCCATTTTGATGCCCAACAAAGAATTAGATAGTTAACTGCACATCTAGCACGAATCCGATCTGGCTGCAATAAGCCTATGTTTTATAGAATGTATTTCCTTATGACTGTCTTCCAAGCCATCGAAAATGGCTAGCCGGGTTTCTCCTCGCGGTGAAAAATCAGTGGCGTAGCTGCGAATAGCGAAGCGTATTCGGAGGAACGAGGGGTATGCGAAACATCGTTTGGACCATTTGCGAGGTAGCACACGCCCAGAGTGATTAAGGGATTGCCAACATGTGTTCGAACAGCTCGTAGGGCGCAATAACCAACGGGCATTGCGCCGTGTGTCGATTCATTCGGCGCATTACGCTAAAGCTAATGCGCCCTACGGTCTCTCGAAAGCCCACCGATAACCGGGATGGTTTTCTCCCCGTATGCCGCGCCGAGCACCGGAGCTTTTGAGCGGATCAGCCCGTTAGGGGCGCCGCAGGGATGCGGCGCGTTGCCGAAGGGGCAGGAAGCCCCTTTCGGCAACCCCGTTCAAAAGCGAGGAGCGCAGGGAATAAGCGGCATCCGGGTGGCGTTTCTTTTGGTGACTTTTCTTTGGCCAAACAAAGAAAAGTTACTCGGCTGTCGGGCCGAGACCCGACATTAAAATCAGCCGTCGCGTTAGCGACACCAAACACGAAAGCCTATTAAACGGGTGGGCATAAAAACCAACGGCTATTGCGCCATGTGATGTTCATTCGGCGCATTGCGCTGTCGCTAATGCGCCCTAAGGGCTGCGCGCCTTTACCTCTTAGCGTCCAGCGACCGAATGGAGGGAGGTTGATCGCTATGTTATAGGCTTGGTGACTTTGCATGAAGCCGAATTATGTGGCGCATAAAAGATGATGAAATTTCAAACACGAACTCGATTTCTTCCTCCACCACAGCGTCATCGTGTTTGATGTATGTGTTTTGGTATTTCGCGTAGTAGTCGATCAGCTTCGAGAACATATTCGAGAATTCTTTCGAACCTCCGGCCTCATTGACGAAACTACCGACATTGCCGAGCTGATTTTCGAGAGACTTATCGTTTTTAAAAACACATTTCAGCAATAGTTCCAAACTGAGTCGGAGATCATCAAGCAAGTTTCTGCTAAAGATTCCGTGTTTGTATTTTTGAATTGCCTGCAAGTACAACTCTAGTGCATTAGGGAAGCTGTCGAGCCAGTGGCGCGTTTCTTCGGTGAGTGTCTCGTTAAGCTTAGAAAATTCGTCTTTTGGTGCGAGGTGCGCGAATTGGGAGACTAGCTTTACCTTTAGTGATTTCAGCTCGTCGTATTGCTTGTTGGAGAAGATTCGGTGATCACACAACTCTCTAATAATTTTGAACTGAAGAGGGGGAGGGAAACACTTCAGATTTTCTAGCAGCGCCGTTCGCTTGTTTGGGGCCTCAAACGGATACGCCGCATGAGGAATATTGATGTTGTACTCGACAGCGTAAGCGTTAAAGGATTTCACAACTTCGTTTCCACTCAAGCCTCGGCTGGTATCGGCCAAGATATCAGCAGCGAAGCTCAGAAAAGGGAGAGGGATATGCGACACGAGATGTTTAGCCTCTAACAAGTAATTTGATGGTTAACTGTATATCTACCACATATCATATATTCTCCCGATAAATATATGTTTATTAATGCATATTTCCTTTTGTCTATCGTCCCTGTCTTGCAAATTACCCATCAGATGCTTCCGCAGGGATAAGCGGCAACTCACCCCCCCAACAACGGCGACTGCATCACTATCGCCGCCGCAATCAACACCGCCGCACTGAGAATAGCCCGCAAAGTCCGGGTATTGTTGCGTTTAAGTTGCTTACGTAGCTCCAGCATGTCTTTTTGCTGCTGCTGAAGTTGCTGCTGCATGTGCGCGGCGCTTTGCAGGGCTTGGAATACCAGGCCGGGGACTTCCGGGATTTGCTCGGTGATTTCCGGGAATTTGGCGAAGAGCTCCTTGATCTTTTTGCCGGGACCGACGCGCTCCTTGAACCAGTTTTCCAGGAAGGGTTTGGCGGTTTGCCACAAGTCCAGGTCCGGATAAAGCTGGCGGCCCAGGCCTTCGATGTTGAGCAGGGTTTTTTGCAGCAATACCAATTGCGGCTGCACCACCATGTCGAAGCGGCGGGCGGTTTGGAACAGTCTTAGCAGCAACAAACCGAAGGAAATGTCTTTCAACGGTTTTTCAAAAATCGGTTCGCAGACGCTGCGGATAGCCGCTTCGAACTCTTCTACCCGCGTTGTGGCGGGCACCCAGCCGGATTCGATGTGCATTTGTGCGACTTTCCGGTAGTCGTGGTTGAAGAAGGCCAGGAAGTTTTCGGCCAGATAGCGTTGATCCGAGCTGGAAAGGCTGCCGACGATGCCAAAGTCCACCGCCAGGTATTTGTCAGGCAATTGCACGAAAATATTGCCCGGATGCATGTCGGCGTGGAAAAAGTTGTCGCGGAAGACTTGGGTGAAAAAGATTTCCACGCCGCGCTCGGCCAGCTTTTTGAAATCGGCATTGCCTTTACGCAGGGCGTCGATGTCGCCGACCGGAATGCCGTAGATGCGTTCCATCACCAACACTTTGCGGCGGGTCAGCGGCCAATGAATTTCCGGGATGTAGAGCATCTCGGAGTTCTTGAAATTGGCGCGGATGGCGCTGGCGTTGGAGGCTTCCCGCACCAGATCCAGTTCATCGAGAATGGTTTTTTCGAACTCGGCAACGATTTCCATCGCCCGCAGTCGGCGGGCATCGCTCCAGAAGCGTTCCGCCAAGCGCGCCAGTTCGTACAGCAAGCCGACGTCGGAATGAATCTTGTCTTCGATGTCCGGCCGCAAGACTTTAACGATGACTTTTTCGCCGGTGTGCAGCGTGGCGGTGTGTACTTGCGCAACCGACGCCGAGGCTAGCGGTTGCGGATCGAACTCTGCGAAGGCCTCTTCTATCGATTGCCCCAGCTGTTGCTCAATGATTTTGCGGGCAGTTTCGGCGGAAAACGGCGGCACCTTGTCTTGCAGTTTGACCAGTTCTTCGGCGATGTCTTCCGGCAGTAAATCCTTGCGGGTGGACAGGGTTTGGCCGAATTTGACGTAAATCGGCCCCAGGTCTTCCAGGGTTTTACGGATGCGGGCGCCGCGCGGTTCGCGGGAGTTGCTGGTCCAATAATTTGGCGACAAGAACGCGATGTAACGGATGGGCCGGAACAAATGAGTTTTTAAGACGATTTCGTCCAGGCCATGGAACATCATCACCCAGTTGATATGGATGAGGCGCATCAGAATTTTCGGGCGAATCACGGGGCAGGTCCTTGTTATTGAGGCGCGGATGTAGTTTGGATTGCGGCTTCCAGGCGGGCGAGGCGGGCATCAAGGCGGTCGCAGTCGCTGCGGCAAGTGTCGATGTCGCGGAAAAATAACTCGGCTTCCGATTTGGCCGGCAGCTCACGAGTTTCTTCTTGCAGGAATTCCTCCAAGTTGAGGCGAAAGGTGGTCAAGGTGTGTTGCGTCCAGTCGCGGCTGCCGCGGAACAACTGGCCCAAGCGTTGAGCAAAGGCGTCGCCGGTATAACGGGCGATTTTGCTTTCCAGGTTGATGTCCAGTTTTTCAAACAGACGTTGCAGGCGGCGCGCGACTTGGGTGTCGCCGTCGATGCGGACTTCGCCTTTGAACAATGAGCGCATCGGTGTGGCGCTTAAACCCATCAAGCCCAAAGCGGTTAGAGAGCCACTCAACGTGGCATCGGCGGTTCCCGGATAACTTTCCAGAATTTGCATGCCTTGCGCAGTAGGGCAAAGATACAGGCTGCTGTCAAAAGACGTCACATGCAGGGCGATGACTTTGCCGGCGATTGGCGTTAGATACTGTTCGATTTGATCGTCCAGCGCTAAATAACGATTCAGTGCGGTTTCCAGCGCGGAGATTAATAGGGACTTAACGCTGCTCGACATCACTCGCCTGTGCTTGCTGTTGTTGCAGAAACTCTTGCATGTCTTCGTTATTGACTCGTTGGTATAAATCGCTGACTGTCACGGTTAAGTCTATTGATTCCAGGGTGAGGCTGTCACCAAGGAAGTAATGTTCCGATAGCCAGTGGGTCGAGCGGCGTAAGATTTCGACGTCGACAAAATCCTGTTCGATCAGTACATATTCTTGCAAGCTCGGCAAGGCCTTATAGGCCGCCAGTTTGGTGGATTTGTCCATGCGTCGGGTGGCTTTGGATAGCACTTCGACGATAATGGTTGGCTTTTCGGTGTAGTACTCGTCGCCGTTTTCGTCGGCGCAGACTACCATCACATCGGGATAGAAAAAGTTGTTTTCGGCTTTGACTTTTATGTCAGCCATGAACGTCTCGCACGGCGTGCCTCGCAGATGTTGGGCGAAAGTCGTGAAAACATTCCCGGCTAATCTTTGATGGTTACGGCTGGCGCCCGCCATTGCGTAAACTTCGCCATCGATCAATTCATGCTTGGTGTCGCTGATCATTTCGCCGGCCAAGTATTCGGCTTCACTGATGTAATGCTGAGCTGGTTTTAGTGCCATTGGCAATTCTCCGCTTTCACGACCGGCGAACGGGAGCTTAAAATTTATAGCCCCGGTGTACGGCAACGATACCTTGCGTCATGTTGAAATACTCGCAACGCTCCAGGCCGGCGTTTTCCATCATTTGCTTGAGTTCGTCCTGCTTGGGATGCATGCGGATCGATTCGGCCAGATAACGGTAGCTGTCTTCGTCCTTGGCTACCACGGCACCGATTTTGGGCAGCAGATTGAAGGAATAAAAGTCGTAGACTTTTTCGGTGATCGGGTCGATAGGGTGGGAAAATTCCAGGACGATGACGCGGCCACCGGGTTTTAACACGCGGTACATGGAGCGTAAGGCGGCGTCCTTGTCGGTGACGTTGCGCAAGCCAAAGCCGATGGTCACGCAATCAAAAGTGTTGTCGGCAAAAGGCAGGCATTCGGCGTTGACTTGGGCGTAACGAATGTTGCCGCTCAAACCGTGGTCGATCAGCCGGTCGCGGCCGGTGCGCAGCATCGCGGCGTTGATGTCCGCCAGTATCACCTGGCCGGATTTGCCGACGCGCTTTTCGTAGAGTTTGGTCAAATCGCCGGTGCCGCCCGCCAAGTCCAGCACGCTGTCGCCTTCACGAACATTCGCCAGTTGCACGGCCACTCGTTTCCAGATGCGGTGGATACCCATCGACATGAGATCGTTCATGACGTCGTACTGGCTGGCGACCGAGTCGAACACGCCGCGCACCAGCGCCACTTTTTCCTGTTTAGGAACCTGTTTGAAACCAAAATGGGTGGTATTGTCGTTTGTCATGATGTCGTTTAATTATGGATGGGCGAGCGGCGGCTGAGGCCGGCGGCTTTCAGGGTTTCAAGATACTGCGACCAAAGCAACGGAAATTCCGAACCCAATTTATACAGTAAATCCCAGCTGTAAATGCCGGTGTCGTGGCCGTCGCTGAACACCAGTTTGATGGCGTAATTGCCCACCGGCTGGATGTCGGTAATGGTCACGTCTTCCTTGCCGATTTGCAGGGTTTCCTGGCCGGGGCCATGACCAACCGCTTCTGCCGATTGGGTAAACACACGCAGATATTCGCTGGGCAGCTCGTAAATGCTCTCGTCGTCGAAATGAATTTCCAGGATGGCCGAAACCTTGTGCAGCTTGATTTCGGTCGGTACACGCTGAGTGGGGGTGATTTTGACGCGCATAATTACAGAATGTAGCGGCTAAGGTCTTCATCATCGGCCAGTTCCATCAGGTGCGAGTCCACGTAAGCGGCATCGATGGTAATGGATTTTTCGGCCAGGTCCGGCGCATTGAAGGAAATGTCTTCCAGCAGTTTTTCCAGAATGGTGTGCAAACGGCGGGCGCCAATATTTTCGGTCTTTTCATTGACTTGCCAGCCCAGTTCGGCAATGCGCTGAATACCGTCGGCGGTAAATTGTACGTCTACGCCTTCGGTTTTCAAGAGTGCCTGATATTGCTCGGTCAGCGAGGCGTCCGGCTCGGTCAAAATCTGCACGAAATCGTCCGCGCTCAAGGCGTTCAACTCGACCCTGATTGGAAAGCGGCCTTGCAATTCCGGAATCAAGTCCGACGGCTTGGTCAAATGAAACGCGCCGGAGGCGATAAATAGAATATGATCGGTCTTGATCATGCCGTATTTGGTGGTGACGGTGCTGCCTTCAACTAACGGCAATAAATCGCGCTGCACGCCTTCGCGGGACACTTCGCCGCCGCCCATTTCCGCGCGTTTGCAGATCTTGTCGATCTCGTCCAGAAACACGATGCCATGTTGCTCTACGGCTTCCAGCGCGGCTTGCTTGATTTCTTCTTCGTTGACCAGTTTGCCGGCTTCTTCTTCCTGCAACTGTTTCAAGGCATCTTTAATTTTTAATTTGCGGGTTTTGGTGCGGCCGCTACCCAGGTTTTGAAACATGCCTTGCAACTGGCTGGTCATTTCTTCCATGCCCGGCGGCGCCATGATTTCCACACCCACTGCCGGCGCGGCAACGTCTACTTGAATTTCTTTGTCGTTCAAATCGCCTTCGCGCAGTTTTTTGCGCATTTTCTGCCGGGTGGATTCCTCGGATTCCGAGAGCATGCCGCCTTCGGCGCGTGGCAGTAATATATCCAGCACTTTTTCTTCGGCAGCATCGGCGGCACGGTTTTGCACACGTTCCATCGCCGAAATGCGGGTGGTTTTCACGGCGCTATCGATCAAGTCGCGAATAATCGATTCCACGTCGCGGCCGACATAACCCACTTCGGTAAATTTGGTCGCTTCGATTTTAATAAACGGCGCGTTAGCGAGTCGGGCCAGACGGCGGGCGATTTCGGTTTTACCGACGCCGGTGGGGCCTATCATTAGAATATTTTTTGGGGTGATTTCATCGCGCAGTTCCGCAGCCACCTGGCTGCGGCGCCAGCGGTTACGCAGGGCTATTGCGACGGAGCGTTTGGCGGCGGCTTGGCCGACGATGTGTTTGTCCAGTTCGCTGACGATTTCTCTCGGGGTCATTTGACTCATGGTTTTACTCTTGTGCCGGTTGGGGTTCGGCGTCTAATTCTTCGATGCGCAGATTGTGGTTGGTGTAAATGCAAATATCGGCGGCAATGCCTAGCGATTTCTCGACGATTTCGCGGGCGCTGAGTTCGGTGTTTTCCAGTAAGGCGCGCGCAGCACTTTGCGCAAAGGCGCCGCCGGAGCCGATGGCGATAAAGTCGTATTCCGGTTCGATGACGTCGCCGGTGCCGGAAATCACCAGCGAGGTTTTACTGTCGGCAATGATCAATAACGCTTCCAGCTTGCGCAGGGCGCGGTCGGTGCGCCAGTCTTTGGCCATTTCCACGGCGGCACGGGTCAGATTGCCGCGATGTTTTTCCAGCTTGCCTTCGAAATGTTCGAATAAGGTAAACGCATCGGCGGTGGCGCCGGCGAAACCGGCAATCACTTTGTCGTGGTACAGGCGTCTGACTTTACGGGCATTGCCCTTCATCACGGTGTTGCCCAGGGTGACTTGGCCATCGCCGCCGATCACGACTTTGTCGCCGCGTCTGACGGAAAGAATGGTGGTGCCTCTGAAGTTCGTCATGTCTGTGAATGAGAAAGGGAAAGGCGGCGATTTTACATGTTCTCGACGGCGATAGGGTAGAAGTTTAAAACCGTAAGCCCGGTGGGTAAAAGGCGCAAAGATTGAACAAAGCAAGAAAACTGATTAAAGTTCAAAGTGCTGGTATTTTAAAGGATGCGCCGCATTGACCGGCGTTTCCAACATTACAATAACAACAAGAGGGTAGCTAGTCATGAAATTGTCAAATCGCTGGAGAGGTGCGTGCTTGCTGGGTGCTATGGTGTTTTCAACGGCGGCCCTGGCTTTATCGCCGGAAGAAGAAGAGCGCTTGAAAGAGTGTAAAAGGCCTAAATTCCGGGATTTTGTGCCTGAACAAAAAGCCGAGGTCGATGCGGGCACGGAAATCTCTTTTCATATCTCCCACAATGCCGATCCATTGACCGTGACCGCCGAAGCGCGTGGCGAAAAAATGAAAGTCAATGTGGTGGATAAAAAGACCTTTTACTTTGTGACCGCGAAATTGCCGCCATTGACGCCGGGATTTGCCCGTGTGCATGTCACCGCTAAATCCGCAGAAAGCAAATTGGAGAGCGGCTGTTTGGGTCAGGATGGCTGGTTGCTTAAAATTAAAGGTGAGGCAACCGCTAAACCGGCGGAACAGCCGGCGGCGGCTCAGTAGCGAATTTTATCTGTTTTGATCCGCCACATTTGGAAGGGGCGATTGGCCGAGTCGAGCGAGAGTTGCTGCATGACGATCCGGCGTTGCAGGGCGGGTTTGTCGATTTCGGTGTAAATAAAACCGTCGTCGAACCCGGCTTTAGCGGCGTCGAAACGGTCGCAAGCAAAGTAAACGGCTTGCAGTCTTGCCCAATAGATGGCACCCAAGCACATCGGGCAAGGCTCGCAACTCGTGTAGAGCGTGCAATCGCTTAATTGAAAATCGCCTAGTTTTTGACAAGCCAGCCGAATGGCGACGATTTCGGCGTGAGCGGTCGGGTCCAGATCCGGCGTCACCCGATTCCCGCTGGCGGCAATAATTTCGCCGTCTCTAACGACAATCGCGCCGAACGGCCCGCCACCTTGGTCGATGTTATCGCAGGCTAGTGCGATGGCTTGGTTTAGAAAGCCTTCGTGCATTACAAATCCAGCGGATTATCAGGATTAATACCGTCCATGAACGGCAATCGGCGGTCTTCGTTGGTGATCTGATAAACCTTCCCCAGCCAGTTATTAAACACGGCTTTAGCGGAATCCCGCCAGGTGATGTCCAAGTGCTCGATGATTTGTTGCTCAGGCATGGCTTGCAGTGGGCAGTTACCAAGCTTGGCTTCTTTCACGTGTTCTGTGTACTCGGCCAGTAGCTGTTGCACTTCGTTATCGAAATAATGCTCGGGGTAGGGTGGGTAGTCGTCGCGCTCGCCGTTGTAATAACGCAGTACTTCGCGCTTGTATTCTTTAAGCAGGCTAATATCGTCGTACTCCGGATGACCCTGGAAGAAGACGACGCGAAATCCGTCCGGACTAACGGCCAGATGCACACCGGCGGATTCGCTGGCCACCAGGACTTTCAGTCCGTGTGTTTCCATGTCGCGCTGAAACACTTCGTTAAAACGCGAATGCGGCACATCGAAGCGGGTGTTGATTTCCGCCACCAGGGGATGCTGCCTATCGACCACTTTATGCGAAAACACGCCCCAACGCTTGGCCGGCAGGCGCGTGCGCTCCACACCGTAACAATGCTGAATAAAGGCATGGGTGGCCAGGCACGAACACAGTACCGAGGTGACGTTTTGCGTGGCCCATTCGAACACTTCGGTTAACGGCCGCCAAAAATCTTCCTCCTGCAAATGGTCGTGGGTGACATTGGCACCGCTGATAATCAAGGCATCCAGGCCGTCTTGTCTGATTTGCTCGAAGGATTCGTAATATTGCTGGATATGTGCCAGGGCTTGCGGGCTTCTTTCCAGGCCCGCAATCGTAAACGGATGCACATGAAACTGGGCAATCTGATTGCAAGCGCCGACCAAGCGGAAAAACTGGCGTTCCGTGGCTTCCAGCGCCGCGTCCGGCATGATATTCAACAAGCCGATGTGCAACTCTCTAATCGATTGGTGACTGGCGCGATCCGGGCTGAGAATTTCTTCGCCTTCTTCGTGCAGACGCTGAAAAGTGGGTAAAGCAGTATGGGCAACTAGCGGCATTACAAGAACGGTCTCAAGATTGTTGCCGGGCAATCGCCTCGGCAATCAGACGGATAAAGTCGTCTTCGTTATTGACTTTAGCGGTTTCGTCGGCACTGATGGTGTAGCCGTACTGGGCGGCAATCGCTTCGTAGCGCGGTACCCTGGCTTTGAACAGCTCCGGAAATACCCAGCTGACGAATTCGTCCGGTGGAATCTGATCGGTAGAACTGTAACCGCGCTCACTCATGAATTGGTCCAATTTTTCATCGACGAATTCCGGGCGGTAATACAGGGGTTTGGGGTCTTTTTTGGCGCGGTCGATGATGGTCTGTTCCAAGGCCGGCGGAATTTTGATGTAGACGATCAGCGTGTGTTTGGCCAGGTTTTCCAGGACTTCCGGGCAATCCAATTCGCAAACGCTACCGCCGGCGTCGTTGATGAAATGTTTGTAGCCGTAGATGTCCTCGGCTTTGTGGATAAAGTCCGGCACGTCGTTCATCGCTGCGATTTCGGCTTGATGATGCAGCGCCTGGCGGCGTTTGAATTCCGCTTGCGACAGGCCGCCTTTAGCCGGATCGCCGATTTTGCCCAGAAAGCTGGACACCGGTGCCAGGTTTTCCACGGTGATATTGCTGCAAATATAAATCGAGTCGGATTTCAGCAAATCGCGCAAAAACGGCACGCCCATCGCTTGCTGTTTGATGTTATCCAGAATCGGTTCTTCCAGGTATTTGGTGCCGATACGGTAATCGCCGGAATAATGAAACCATTTATCCCTGGGTAACTTGGCCGAGAGGGTGGTTTTGCCGGCGCCGGACATGGCCAGCAGGGTGATACTCTTGGATTCCCAGTCCAGAAATTGTTGCGGGGTCATTCTCATAAATTATCTCAGTCCAGCAAATCGCTAATGTCCAAATCTTCCGCATCCGGGCGGGCGTGTCTATCGGGGTCTGTGTAGCCCAGGTCGTCGGCTTCCAACTCGTCGAACGGCGCGCTCCAGTCTTCCGGATCTTCGATGTAATCGATAGTGGAACCGTACCAGGATTCATTGTCGTATTCGCCCAGATCGCCGTTGGCGAACTGAACTTCCACCGATTCGTCGTTACCCTCAATCGCTACCACCTTGAAGGTAAGATTACTTTCCAGGTCTTTATACCAGCGGCCAATGACCGGATCTGTAATAGTTGCCATAGTTGCATCCTCGCTATGTTGATGACTTATCAATGATAGCGAGTTTATAGAAGCTGTGCGAGTGCATGCGGCAAAACTGTCGGGATTTTCGATTAGAATGGCAAATTTACATAGTCAGCGGCGGGAGCCATGAGCGAAGAAAGATTCATCGAATTGGAGATCAAACAAGCGTATCAGGAAGATTTGATTCAGGCGTTGAACCAAGTGGTGGCAGACCAGCAAAAGCAAATCGGCAAACTGGAGGAAACCTGTAAGTTGCTGCACGACAAGATCAAAAGCCTGGCGCTGGATGAGCGACAAGCGGGGGCGGTCGATGAGCGTCCGCCCCATTACTGACTTATCAATTACGACTTGCGATGGCTGACGCGGCGAAGCTGCTTCGTCGGGTTGGATGCTGTTGCCAAGCTGGTTCGAGGTTGCGGCGAGGCGCTGCAATCCATATGTTTGGCGCGCAACCGTCGACAAAAATCCTGACTGTCGTCTTGCTGTAAACCGGTCCATTGCGCCCGCCAAGATGTGGCGTTTTTGACTTTGGTTTTGACGATGCCCGCACGCCCGGTTTTTGCTAACGGGCCAAGAGCATTGCGCGCGCGCTGTAGATTGACATCGGCGTCGATTTTTCTGGGAAAACTTCCCATGCTGACGGTCCAGACATTGCCGCGGCTTTGCGGTTTGGCTTGCGCCAATTGCGTGAGTTTTTCGCGGCGACTGTTGTAAGGCGCGTTGATATGAATCGGTTCATATCGGCTGCTGCCGGAGTCGGCCCCCATTTGTTCCGCACTGCCGGCACAGCGATTGGACGACAATTGAAACGGTGGCGGCAGGGCGCTGTAATCCTTCAATTGCGAAATGTGCTCGCCGAACAGGCCTTTTTCACTATTGGCAAAGCCCATGTCCAATAAATTACCCATTTGTTCGAAGCGTTCGCCGCTACTGTGTGCGCCCAGTAACACGCCGATCAAGCGGTGGCCGTTGCGTTTGGCCGAGGCGATCAGGTTGTAGCCGGAGCCGCAGGTAAAACCGGTTTTCAGGCCGTCGGCATCCGGATAGCTTTTCAGGATGCGGTTGGTATTGGGCATTACCCGGCCTTTGTAGTTAAATTCCGTCGCCGAAAAATAATGATAATGTTGCGGGAAATCGCGAATCAACGCAGCAGATAACAAGGCCAGGTCGCGGGCGCTGCTGATTTGCCCGTCGTCCGGCAAGCCGCTGGCGTTTTCGAACGAGCTGTTGTACATGCCCAGCGTACGCGCTTGCTGGGTCATCATCGCGGCAAAATTGCTTTCCGTGCCGCCCAGTTTTTCCGCCAGCACGACCGCCGCGTCGTTGGCGGAACGGGTGGTGACGGCCATGATGGCTTGTTCCACCGTCAAACTTTGGCCGGTGCGCAAACCCAGCTTGGAAGGCGGTTGCGAGGCGGCGTGTTTTGATGCAAACACGGTGTCGGTCAGTCGCAGACGGCCATTTTCCAATGCCGACAGGGTTAAATAGATAGTCATGACTTTAGTCAATGACGCGGGATACCAGCGTTGAGTGGATTCGGTTTCGTGAACCACGCGGCCGGTGTCGGCGTCGATGACAATCGCCGCATATCTGGCGGCCGCAGGAGCGCTTTGCAGCATTAGGCAAGCTAGAGAAAGTAACGCTAAATGGGTTTTGGGTAGGGTGCTCAAGTTATTACTTTGCTCCAGATATGTGGCCTAAACATTTGACTATATTATTTAATCAGAATTATCGATTTCGAAAAAGACCCAATTAATGCGGGGATGGTCGGTTTTGATCTGTTTTTCCATTCCGTTAATTAATTCAACAGCTTCCCCCACGCTTAAATCCGCCAGCAATTCGGCTTTAATGGCCAGCATCACTTGGCTGCCGTGGCTAATAGCCCAAATATTCAGTACGCGGTTGACGCAGCCTTGCTTTTCCAGATAGCCGCGAACGGCATCGCGAATCCCCGCATCGGCCTCACCGAGCAGCAAAGAATGCACTTCCCGGCCGACTAACACCGCTACGACGACCAATAAGGCGCCAATCAACATCGAGCCCACTGCGTCGTACATTGAATTACCGGTAAGCATAGTCAAGCCCAGCATCGCCGCGGCTATCACCAGACCAATCAGCGCGGCCAAGTCCTCGCCGATGACCACCATCAATTCGCTGGATTGCGTTTCTTTAAACCATTGCCAAATGCCCCGTTCGCCACGCTCGCTTGCCATCGCCCCCAAGGCCGCGCGCAACGAAAAACCTTCCAAAACCACGGCGATAGCCAGTATCGCCAAAGCCATACCGGCATTTTCCACGGTGTGCGATTCGTGAAAACGCAACCAACCTTCGTGGATAGAGAACAAGCCGCCAACCGAGAATAGCGTAATCGCTACCATCATCGACCAGACATATGCTTCCCGGCCATAGCCCATCGGGTGGTGTTGGGTTGCCGCCCGCGCGGAGCGTTTCATGCCGATAAACAGCAAGACCTGATTGCCGCAATCGGCAAAGGAATGAATGGCTTCCGCCAGCAGCGAGCCGGAACCGGTCCAGACTGCTGCGCCGGTTTTGATCAAAGCGATACCCAGATTAGCGGCGAACGCATAAATGATGGCTGAGGCGGAATTACTGTGAGACATGAGCTATGGGCCAAATAAAATTAAGAATTAGGCAGCGATTATTTACGGCAGACAGCACCGAAACAGATCAAGTAATCATGCAGATTTTAGATGAGTCGAGCGGATTTGCTGCAAATACGTAGGCGTTGACAGACAAGTTGAGCGATTGGCTGTCAACTAGGCAATAACGAGCTTATCGATTCTGTAAGGCGGGCGGTAGGGGCGAGTTTTTTGCCGATTGCTGGTGCCGAGGACGCAGTTGCCGGCCGCGGCGTTTTTGCAGCCAGCGTATCACGCCGGTGATGAATAGTAGCGGGCAGAGCAAGCCGGCAACCAACACCAGCAATTGCCCGATCAAACCAAACGCCTCTCCGGTATGTAGCGGATGCAGCCAGTTGATGATTGTGTCCGAGCCGCCAAGTTCGTCCGGATTGCTGACCGCCAACACCTGGCCGGAATATTGATCGACCCAGACGTTGGTTTTGGGAAAGCGCTGACTGGGCTCGCCAGCCTGGCGCAGATTGATGCGGTAGCTGCCATTGGCGTCGTGCGGTGTCTCTATCCAACACAGGCGCGCCTGCAGAAACCGGGCTTGGCCGACCGCGGCGGCTTGATCCAGGCTGATGCGCGCCGGATTATTTTCGGTGGTGGCCGATTTTGGCGCGGGCGATGCCTGCAAGGGCGAGAAATAGCCCAGTATCGGATTGACGTATTGCGGAATCTCCAAGGCTACTCCGGTGACTGCCAATACCAGCATCACAATCAGGCTGTAGACGCCCGCCAGTTTATGTAAATCGTAATTTAGGCGTTCGCGGCTGGCATGGCGCTTTAGGCTCAAAGCGCTCTTTAATTTGTGTAGTGGAGGCCACCACAGATAGACGCCGCTGATCAAGGACATCAGCAACAAGCCGCCGACGATGGCCATCAAAATTTTGCCGGGATTATCCAGTAGCAGCTTGTAATGCAAGTCGTAGAGCCAGGTCATCGCAAATTCGCCCCAGAAACGATTGGCGAGTACCGAGCCGGTATACGGATCGACCGACAGCATCAGCGGCGCAAAGCCGTGATGCTCGGTTTCTTGCGGTTTATAGTAGCGGGCGGTGATGGCACGCTGTGGATCGTCGGGAATTTCCAGCCGCCAGCCGCGTTGCCGCGTAGGCTCCGCGCGACGTAGGGCTTGAAAAATATCCTCGTAGCTTTGCCGCTGGGCGCTGGATTCGGAAATGATCAACTGTGGATTCAGCCACTCGTCCAGATCGATATAAAACACCAACAGGCTGCCGGTCAGGCCGACCAGGGCGATGATCAAGCCCAACGACAGCCCGAGGTATAAATGTACGGCCAGCCAGAATTGGCGCCTAGCCTGCTTCTTGTTGGCCGTCGATTTCATGGTGATACGAGCTTAGTAGTCGAACTTGACGTTGACGGCGCCGTAGAAGGCAATGCCGTCGCCCGGCGAGAAGAACGGTTGGGCGGTGGCACCGAATGATTCGGAATACCAAACATATTCCCGGCGAACGTCGGTCAGGTTTTTAGCTTGAAATTGCAATTCCACTTCCTTGGTCACCTGGTAGCCTAAATCCAGGTTGAGTAGGGCGTATTCGCCGTATTGGCCGCGCTGATTGGCTTGATCGACAAAGTAGTCGCCTTGGCCGCTGGTCCATAGCGAAGAACGCAATTGCGGCAGGATTTGGTAGTCGATGCCGGCCGAGAACAAATAATTCGGGGTATTGACCACCTGATTGCCGGCGACGTATTCCATAGTGCCAGCCGAAACCGCCGGCGGATTGGTGACTTTAGCTTCCTGTAAAGAGTAGGCAGCCCAAACCCCGACTTTATCGGTGGGATACACCTTGACTTCAATGTCCACGCCTTGGCGCAGTGTGGGTCCTATTTGGCTCGACTCCACGCTGGCCAGGTCGCGGCTAATTTCGTTGCTGGCTTTTTGCGACCAGTAGGCGACCCGGCCCTCGGCCCAATCGACCGGTTTCAGCTTGACACCCACTTCCCAACCGTCATTCAACGACGGGCCAATATTGGCTTGGTTGCGGCCGATGAAGGTGGCTTGGCCCAGGCCGACCTGGAAGGTGCGGCCCCAGTTGCCATAAAGGCTGTAGCCTTCGATCGGCGTAATCACCGCGCCTATTTTGGGTTGCGAAATCGTACCGTAGTCGTTAAGGGGGTAGGAGCCGAACGCTGAGCCGGGGCGATAGCTGAAGAAGCTGCCGTCGACGATATCGGCACGGTAACCTGGCGTCAGTTTCAACCATTTGAAAGGCTTGATGATTGCCTGGATGTAGCCGCCGTAATTCAAGAAATCCCACTTTTCGTCGTTACGCAAACCGCTGCTACGGCGAACCCTGCTATCGGTTAGATAACGCAGATATTTGTTTTCTTGTTGCTGGAAGTCGAAGCCGGTTTCCAGCGAAAAGTCGTCCAGCCAACTGATGACCGGATGGTAGGTCAGCGAGGTCATCGCGCCGTACTGAATTTCGTCGCGGTCGCGTTCTTGCTGTGCTGCGCCAGGGCCATAGGTGACATAACGCTGGTCGTCGAATAAAGTGCCGTAGACCTTGGACGACCAGAATAAGGTCGGGCTGAGGTTGACGTCCAAGTGGGTGCTGACCTGGCCAACCGTGCGTTTACCGCCGTCAGTGGCGTTTCGGGTGAAGGTTTGGGTTTGATTGAGTAACTGTTCCTGGTATGTCATATAACCGGGTTCTTGGGCGCCGGCTTCGCTCCAGCGGGCGATCAAACCTATTTTGTATTTTTGGTTGTCAGGCGTATAGAACCATTTGCCGGAAAAGCTGTTTTTGTCGGTGTCGCTATGGTCGCGGTAGCCGTCGCTGGCGCGGTAGGAAATTTGATAGTTCTGCGAGAAACCGTCTTTTTCATAGCCCAGACCGGATTGGATGTCGTGGGTATTGAAACTGCCAAAACTGGCTCTGGCCTTAGCGTAGTTGCCGCCGGTGGTGGTGTTCATGCTGATGTTGCCGGCGAAGGAGTGCAGGCCGTAGCGGGCGTCGTTGGTACCCCGCACCACTTCGATGGACTCGATGTCGAGCGGAAACAGCGAGTCGATAAAATAGGTGTCGCCGCTGTTGGTGTTGCTAGGCACGCCGTCGATCAATAATTTGACCGCGTTAACCCGGCCTTCGCCATTGAAACCGCGAAACGACATTTTGCCGGTGGTGATGCCTTGGCCGAATTGGGTCACTTGAACGCCAGGCATGCGGTGGAACAAATCGTAGGCCGTTAATACGTTTTGGTCGGCGATTTTATCGGCGTACATGATGTCCACCGAAGTAGCAATGTCCTTGCTGGTTAATTTCATGCTCTCGGTTTGATCACTCACTGTGACCGCACCCAGCTCGAAAGTCGAATCGTCCTTAACGGCTTGTGGTTTTGGCGCGGGGACTTTTTTAACCGCAATGACGCCTTCGCCTACTTGCTCGTACTGTAAGCCATTCTGACTTAACACTTTTTCTAGCGCCTGTTGTACGGTGTATTGGCCCTTCAGCGGCTGGGCTTGCAAGCCTTGCACCATCGAGTCGGCATAGATCAATTTGGTATTGGTGGACTTTGCCAAGTTCTCCAAGGTAGCTGCCAGCGGCTGTGCGGGAAGGTCTATGCTTGCGCTGGTGCTGCCTGCCGCGCTTGCGTCGATTGAAGCGGCTAGGGCCAACGCCAGCAGGGGCGCCTGTCGGCGCGGTTTTTTCGCGGGTGTGGTGTTAAGTTTGCAATCCATGATCGTCTCCTGTTAGTCGTGGGTGGCAATATTTTTTGACTCGCCATACCCCATTAACGAAGCAGACAGGTCAAACTGGACAGGTTTGGGGAATATTTTTTTAACCCAAACGCGAACACCTGTTTGTTAGCGGCTGTAAAGCACGACGGTTTGTTTTTGGCGCTGCACGCGGATAGGCAGGATTTTTTCCAGGGCCTGCAGAAACGGCTTGAGATCGGCGCTATTGAAACTGCCGCTCAGGGTTTGCTTGGCCAAGGCAGGATCGGCAAACGCAAAACGCACGGCGTGATAACGCTCCAATTCCGCGACGACTTCGGTCAGCGGGGTGTGGTCGAACAACAGTTGGCCGTTGATCCACGCCGCCACTTGCTTGGTATTGGTTTTTTCGGGTTTTTGCCAGTGGCCGCCTGCATCTATTTTGCGGCTGAAGCCGGCGGGTAAATTTTCGCCAAACCAGCTGCGGCCGGCATGTAGGGCAACTTCGCCTTCCAAGACCGATACTGCGGTGCCGTGATTATCATGCCGCACGTTAAACACGGTGCCGATGTCTTTAATCTGTAGATTGCCGGTATGTACGGTAAACGGGTGCCAGGCCTGATGGGCGACGTTGAACATGGCTTCGCCTTGCTGCAACTCGATCTCGCGGCGCCACCAGGACAGACGTACGCGCAGTTGTGTATCGGTATTCAATTGCAGTTGGGAACCGTCGGCCAGTTGCACGGTTTGCCGTTCGCCTATGCCTGTTTGGTAAACTCTGCTAGGTGCCTTGAAGTCTAGCCATGCGCCGGTCAACACGGTGGCAAGCAGCAGGCTAATGGTTAACATTTTGCCGTTTCGCCAGACGCGGGGCCTTGCGGAGCGCGCGGTATTCAAGCCGGCGACCTCAGCGGTTTTTAGCTCGTCCAGATTGCCCCAAAGGCTGGCGATGTCGTCGTAAGCGGTCTGATGCGCTGGATTTTGCAGAAGCCATTGCGCGAATGCTTGACGCCGCTGCTCATCACAGGATTCAGACTGTAACTCCACGAACCACGTCGCAGCTTGCTGAAGAATTTTTTGCGATTGCGAAAGCTTGGGCGCCGTCATCGATTGGCCGGTTTAGTGCTGCGTGCCGATTAGCATGTGATGGCAGTGCAACATGGCCTTGACCAACTGGCGTTGCACCGTTTTCTCGGAAATACCCAGTTTTCCGGCGATTTGGGCATAAGTGAGTTCGTCGATCTTGCGCAGCAGCAAAATATGTCGGCATTGCGGCGGCAGGCTGGCGATAGCCTGCAACAGGCGTTCGCATTGTTGGCTAAGAATGGCAAAGTCTTCCGGTTGCATCAGCGGGCAAGTCAGCTCGTCGTCCAATTCTTGGGTTTTTGCACTGCTACGCTGATGGTGGCGAATAAAGTCTATCGACAGGCGTTCGGCGGTACGAAACAGATAACCGGGCAGATTGTCGGTGTGTGTCAGACTGTCTTTGCCCAGCAAACGCAAATAAGTTTCCTGACTCAAATCTTGTGCGGCATCGGGGCACTTTACCTTGCGCAGCAAAAAATCGACGATGGCTTCTTTATGAGTCAGAAATAATTCGGCTATCTGATCGTGCTTTATGGCGATGACGGACAAGCGACAAGCTCCGGATTTTTGTGAACGAAAGACGGAAACTGCCGCAAGCTGTGTGCCAATAAACGCATAAAGCCGTCCAATTCCAATAGTGCTCGGCTGTAAGGTTGTTGAGGGGAGGTGTAGGGGGAGGATTACGTTTAAAACTATGTCATTTAACGCAATTGCCTGTGGCATATGACCTGATTTTTCTGTGCAAATCAGTTGCAATGGAAGTCATTCTTCGGCAGGAATCGAGGGAAAGTTGTCCTTTAAACACAATCCAAAAATTGACAATCAATCGATTGATTGATATTGTTTAAATCAATCGATTGATTTTTTTCTAACAAGCACTTCCGCAGAGGCAGCATGGTCGCACCTGAAAACTCCGAAACCGAAACTCACGATGCCCGCAGCCGGCTGGTCATGGCGGCATTGCGGCTGTTTGCCGAAAAAGGCTACAAAGCCGCCTCCACCCGGGAAATTTGCGAGGCGGCTGGCGCCAATATTTCGGCCATTCGCTACTACTTCGGCGATAAGGCCGGTTTATATCGCGCAGCATTCTTTGAACCGATGGGCGACGCACGTTGCGGTTCCGATGTCGCGGCCTATGCCAACTTACCGTTGCCCGAAGTGTTGACCCGGTTTTTCGGCGAATTCCTGGAACCGCTGAAAGAAGGTGAGGACTTTGGGCTTGTGATGAAGCTGCACTTCCGGGAGATGATCGAGCCGACCGGTGCCTGGCAGCAGGAAATCGATGCGGAAATCAAACCGCAGCATGAATCTTTGGTATTGCTGCTCAAGGAACATTTGGGATTGAGTCGCATTGATGACGACTTACATCGGCTGGTTTTCGCGATGATAGGCATGGCGGTGCATTTCTATGTCGGACAAGACGTCATCTCGATGATTTCCCCGCAAATTTTAAATTCTCCACAAAACATCGACGTGCTGGCCGAACGTCTGGCCGGTTACGCACTGGCCATGATCGAAGGTGAAGCCGCGCGCCGCGCTCGGGATGGCAACCATGAACAATAATATCTCGCGGCCGCTTTGCTTGAGTCTGATCCCCTTGCTGCTTTCGGCCTGCGGGTCCGGCGGTTTATTGACGACCGTCGGCCCTGATTATCAAACAGAACCATTGCCGGCGCCTGCGAGCTGGCAAGCGCCGCAAGCGGATGCGGCCAAAGGGCAGCAGGCGCATCAAGGCGACACCGCCGAGCTGATGCGTTGGTGGGAGCGTTTTCAGGACCCGGCTCTGATTCGCCTGTTAAGCGCAGCCGAACAGGTGAGCGCCACGGTCGCCGACGCCCGAGCGCGCATCGAAGAAGCTAGAGCAAATCTTGTGGGCGCCGATGCGGCCATCCTGCCGAAACTGGATTCAGAGTTCGCCTCCAAACGCTCCTCGTCTTCGTTTGGCGGCACGCCGTTCATCTGGAACCAATTCTCGGCCGGATTGCAATCCAGTTGGGAAATAGACTTGTTTGGCGGTTTGGCCCGGCAGCAGGAAGCGGCCCAAAGCCAGCTGGAATCGCGCAACGCCTCCTGGCACGACGCCAGAGTCGCGGTGGCGGTGGAAGTTGCCGATGCCTACCTGGCTTACCGCTATTGCGAAGCACAAGTGCAGCTATTGCGTACCGACAGCGATTCGCGCCGCGAATCGGCGCGGGTAGCGGCGGTTGCCGGCCAGAGCGGGTTCCGCTCGCCGGGCGATGTAGCCTTGGCTACCGCCAGTGCCGCCGAAGGCAACAGAACCTTGCTGCAACAACAAGCCCAGTGCGAACGTTCTATCAAAAGCCTGGTGGCTATGACCGGCCTCGCGGAAGCCGACTTGCGGTCGTTACTGAACGGCTCGGCCGATCAGGCGGCGAAACTGCCCACTCCACCGGCATTCGAAATCGCTTCCTTACCGGCCAAGGTGTTATTGCAACGGCCCGACGTGGCGGCCGCCGAACGCGACCTCGCCGAGGCCAGCGCCAATATCGGCGTGCAACGGGCCAAACAATTTCCGAAATTGAGCCTGTCGGGCAACATCACCCCGACCCTGCAAAACATCAACGGCGCGGCGTTGATGCTGGCGCAGACTTGGGCGATAGGACCGACGCTGAGCTTGCCGATGTTCGACGCCGGCAAGCGCGCGGCCGATGTGGAAGTCGCCAAGGTGCAATACCAAGCGGCGGAAAGTCGTTTCCGCGCCAAGGTGCGCACGGCGGTCAAGGAAGTCGAAGACGCCCTGGTGCGTCTGGACAGCACCCGCCAACGCTTGCCGCAAGGCCGCGAGGCGGTCAGCGGTTACCGGGCAAACTTTCAGGCGCTGCAAACGCTCTACCAAAGCGGACTGGGTAATTTGCTGGATGTGGAAACTGCCCGCCGCAACGTGCTGGCCTCTGAACTGGCGCTAGAAGAACTGGAGCAGGAACAGGTCGGTGCTTGGATCGCGCTGTATCGCGCGGCGGGCGGCGGCTGGACCGATGCTGGCGAGTCGCCGAATCCGGACACGGCGGCGGCAGATCCATCCATACCTAGTGACACCGGCAACACGCATTTATATCCGAATCAAAACGACATGCTCAACGGAGGAAACTCATGACCAAGGGAAAAATAGGCGTGCTATTCGCCGCCTTACTATTATTAATCGGCATTGGCGTAGCGATCGGCCGCGTCAGCCAGCCCGCGCCATCTACCGAAGCACCGGCTGCCAATCCGGCGCTCAGCGTGTCCGCGATCCGTCCACAGACGCATGATATTCCGCTCAGTCTCACGGCTAACGGTTCGATTGCGGCTTGGCAGGAAGCCGTGATCGGCGCCGAAATCGGCGATCTGCGCCTGAGCGCGGTTAACGTGCAAATCGGCGAAGCCGTTAAAAAAGGCCAGGTGTTGGCGACTTTTTCGGACGAAAGCGTATTGGCCGATGTCGCGCAAGCCCGCGGCGTAGTGGCCGAAGCCGAAGCCAATCTGGCCGAAGCGCGGCTTAACGCCGAGCGGGCGCGCAAGGTCTCGGTATCCGGCGCTTTGAGCGCGCAACAAGTGGATCAGTATCTGACCGGCGCCAAAACCGCGGAGGCCAAACTGCAATCCGCCAAAGCGCAGTTGGATGCGCAATTGTTACGCCTGAAATACACCAAGGTATTGGCCAGCGACGACGGCGTGATTTCCGCGCGTAGCGCCACCTTGGGCGCGGTCGCGGCCAAGGGCCAGGAATTGTTCCGCTTGATCCGGCAAAACCGCCTGGAATGGCGCGGCGAGCTTACAGCCGCCGAAATGACGCAACTGAAACCGGGCAATAAGGTGAGGGTAGAGGTCCCGAATGTTGGCAGTATCGACGGTGAAGTGCGTTTCCTGGCGCCTACCCTGGATGTGCAAAATCGCAATGGCCTGGTTTATGTTGACTTACCTCATGCCGCGCAGACCGGTTTGCGTGCCGGTATGTTCGCCCGCGGCGAATTTGAATTGGGCAGTTCCACGGCGCTAACGGTGCCGCAAGAGGCGCTGTCGCTGCGGGATGGCTTTAGTTATGTATTTTTGTTGACCGAACAAACCGAAGACCGGGCCCGCGTCAAGCAGGTCAAAGTGCAGTTGGGCCGCAGAAACGGCGACCAGGTGGAAATTTTATCCGGCGTGGCCGCCGAAGATCGGTTGGTGGCTGGCGGTGCCTCGTTTTTGGCCGACGGCGATAGCGTGCGGGTGGTGACACAATGAACGTCTCAGCCTGGTGTATCCGTAACCCCATTCCGGCGATGATGTTGTTCGTGCTGCTCAGCTTCGCCGGTTTGCTCAGCTTTAAAGCAATGAAAATCCAGAATTTCCCCGATCTGGATCTGCCCACCATCACGGTCTCGACCTCGCTGCCCGGCGCTTCGCCGTCGCAACTGGAAACCGAGGTGGCGCGGAAAATCGAAAACGCCATCGCCACCTTGCAGGGTTTGAAACACATCACCTCCAAGGTCCAGGACGGCAGCGCCACGATTACCGCCGAATTTCGTCTGGAAAAACCGGTGCAGGAAGCCTTGGACGATGTGCGTTCGGCAGTGTCCAAAGTACGCGCCGATTTGCCGGGCGACCTGCGCGATCCGGTTGTCACCAAACTGGATTTGGCCGGTTCGCCGATTTTGGCCTTAACCGTCAGCTCCGCGCAGCGTGATGAAGAAGCGCTGTCCTGGTTTGTGGAAGACACGGTAGCCAAACGCCTGTTGGCGGTACGCGGCGTCGGTGCGGTCAATCGGGTGGGCGGCGTCAGCCGGGAAGTAACGATTGCGCTGGACCCGGTCAAGCTACAAGCCTTGGGTGCCACGGCGTCGGACATTTCCCGGCAATTGCGGCAAATCCAGCGTGAGAGCGCCGGCGGCCGGATCGATTTGGGTAGCGGTGAGCAACCGGTGCGTACCTTGGCCAACGTGGCCTCGGTCGAGGAAATACGGCCCTTGCAGCTTTCACTGGCCGATGGCCGCCATATTCGGCTCGATCAAGTCGCCAAGGTGGACGACTCGGTAGCGGAACCGCGCGCGTTGGCGCTGCTGAACGGCAAACCGGTAGTGGGCTTTGAAGTGACCCGTAGCCGGGGTGCCAGTGAAGTGGAGGTCGGTGCCGGCGTACAAAAAGCCTTGGCCGAATTGCGTGTCGCCAATCCGGATATCGAATTCACCGAAGCGTTTAACTTTGTCACACCGGTCGAGGAAGAATTTCAAGGCTCGATGACCATGCTTTACGAAGGCGCCTTGCTGGCGGTTTTAGTGGTCTGGCTGTTCTTGCGCGATTGGCGGGCCACTTTTATTTCGGCTGTCGCATTACCGCTGTCGGTGATTCCG
Source organism: Methylomonas sp. TEB (assembly GCF_047777895.1). Classification (GTDB taxonomy): domain Bacteria; phylum Pseudomonadota; class Gammaproteobacteria; order Methylococcales; family Methylomonadaceae; genus Methylomonas. The sequence continues at coordinate 4,035,751 of NZ_CP180476.1, read as the reverse complement.
GCCTTCCTGGGCATGGATTATTTGGGCTTCTCGCTAAACGTGATCACGCTATTGGCCTTATCCTTGGTGATCGGCATCCTGGTCGACGACGCCATTGTCGAAGTGGAAAACATCGTCCGCCACCTGCGGATGGGTAAAACGCCTTACCAAGCCGCGATGCAGGCCGCGGATGAAATCGGCTTGGCCGTCGTCGCGACCACGTTTGCGCTAGTCGCGGTATTTCTGCCGACCGCCTTCATGAGCGGAGTGGCCGGCCGGTTTTTCAAGCAATTCGGCTGGACGGCGGCGCTGGCGATAATGGCGTCCTTGGTGGTCGCCAGGATGCTGACGCCGATGATGGCGGCGTATATGCTGAAAGATCTCGACCATTCTGAGCCCAAGGAAGGTGCGGTGATGCGCACTTATATGAAGTTGGCGGGCTGGTGTCTGCATCATCGGCTGGCTACGATGGGCGGCGCGGCAGCGTTCTTTATCGGCTCGCTGTTTTTGATTCCGCTATTGCCGACCGGCTTCATCCCGGCGGACGACAACCCACAGACCCAGGTGTTCGTGGAACTGCCGCCCGGTTCGAGTTTGGCGCAAACGCGCGCGTCCGCCGAAGCGGCTAGACAATTGATTGCCGGTATCGACTACGTAAAAACGATTTATACCACCATCGGCAGCGGTTCGGCGGGTAGCGATCCTATGGCCGGCAACCAGGGCGCCGGCGAGGTACGCAAAGCCACGTTGACGATTACCTTGGCCAATCGCCAGGACCGCCCGGTGCGTAAACAGGCCATTGAACAAAATATCCGCCTGGCCCTGCAAAAACTACCCGGCGTGCGCACCAAGGTGGGATTGGGCGCTTCCGGCGAAAAATACGTGTTGGTATTGAGCGGCGACGATCCGCAAGCCTTGAGCGCCGCCGCTCGCAATCTGGAACGCGACCTCAGAACCATTCCTGGCCTGGGCAGCATCGCCTCCAGCGCCGCGCTGGTGCGGCCGGAAATAGCGGTAAGGCCGGACTTCGCCCGCGCCGCCGATCTGGGCGTGACCACCACGGCACTAGCGGAAACCCTGCGCATTGCCACTTTGGGCGATTACGATTGGTCTTTATCCAAGCTCAATCTGGCGCAACGCCAAGTGCCGATGGTCGTCAAACTCGCCGATGAAGGCCGGCAAGATTTGAGCGTATTGGAACGCTTGGCCGTGCCGTCCGCCAAGCCCGGCATCGGCGCTGTGATGGTCGGCCAGGTGGCGAAACTGGAACTGTCCAGCGGACCGGCCGTGATTGATCGATACGACAGGTCGCGGAATATCAATTTCGAAATCGAATTATCCGGCCAGCCGCTGGGTGATGTTGCGGCTGCGGTGGAGAATCTGGACAGCATTAAAAACCTGCCGGCCGGCGTCAAACGCATCAATATCGGCGACGCGGAAATGATGGGCGAGCTATTCGCCAGCTTTGGCCTGGCGATGCTGACCGGCGTGTTGTGTATTTTTATCGTGCTGGTGTTGCTGTTTAAAGACTTCCTGCAACCCATCACCATTTTGGCGGCGCTGCCGTTGTCCTTCGGCGGCGGCTTCGTGGCCTTGCTATTGACCGGCAAGGCCTTTTCGATGCCGTCTTTAATTGGTTTGGTAATGTTGATGGGGATAGCCACCAAAAACTCCATCCTGTTGGTTGATTACGCCATCATTGCTCGCCGCGAGCAGGGCTTGAGCCGGGTGGATGCGTTATTGGATGCGTGCCACAAACGGGCCAGGCCGATTGTGATGACCACGATTGCGATGGGTGCCGGTATGTTGCCGATTGCGATAGGCATGGGCAACGCCGATTCCTCCTTCCGCAGCCCGATGGCCGTCGCCGTAATTGGTGGTTTGGTGACGTCCACCTTGCTCAGTCTGTTAGTGATTCCGGTGGCTTACACCTATCTGGACGATTTCAAAAATCTGGGCATGGCAGTTTGGAAACGCTACACCGCGCCCAAAGCAGTGGCTGTTGAGTCGTGAGATTTGACGCAAGGTCGGGCCAATGAGGCGGTGGTCAGGAAGATGAATTAGTTGTTGGGGTAGGGCTTCAGGTTCTATACCAACAAGCCTGTCGGCTCTTATTCGGTTACCGAAATAATTGTAGGGTACGCATCGCGTACCGTTGGAAAGTTATCATGGCGGCGAAAGTTAAAAGGTACGCGGTGCGTACCCTACTGGGCTTCACCGGGTTGAAGTGAATGTAATCGATGTGATGTAACCAATGCTGTTCGTCGCGAATGGTATGTTCCCAATAACGGCGTTGCCAGATGGATGCGCTGCAGTCATGCCGTTTGCCGACATCGATACCATGGCTGTTCAGCGCTTGAGTGAACAGCGACTTGATTGACTTCCAACGTCCGGGATAATCGGTATCGTGTTCCGGCAAACGCCAGATGGCATGCAAATGATCGGGCAATACCACCATAGCCTCAATCACGAAGGGTTTTCGGGCGCGGGTTTGCGCAAATGCTCGGCGTAAATCGCCGATATGTTCGACCAGGAAACGCGCCCGACGATCACGCAAAGTCACCGTAAAAAAGTAGGTGCCACCCGCCACGAAATTACGCCGATACGCCACCATCGCCATTCCTTACCTCGATTGAAGTCAGGCCATTGTAGCCTCGATGCAGTGATAGCGGAATCGAGGGCGTTGGCCTGCCGGTCATCAAGCCCACATCGGAAATTGAAGGGGGTTGGTCTTCGAAACCTCGATTTCATCGAGGCTACTTGCTGAATTGGTTGTTGGGGTAGGGCTTCAGGTTCTATCCCGACGAGCCTGTCGGCTGTTAATCGGTTACCGAAGTTAGTTGTAGGGTACGCATCGCGTAGCGTTGGAAAGTTATCATGGCGGCGAAAGCTAAAAGGTACGAGGTGCGTACCCTCCTGGGCTGTGGAATGTCCCGGGTTGTCTGAGAGGTTAACCATTGCCACTCTCACTGGCACGATCCAGTGCATTGGCAAATGCCAGCCTCATAGCTAGTAACTGACCAGGCAGCGTTTCAGAAGCAGCCTCGGCAACACTTGAAAGAATGTCTTTGTAGACGAATTCGCCCCAGTAATTTGGGTCATCTGGGATTTTGAACTGATCCTCAGTGAAGTCATGTCGTTGTCCCTCAATTCGATTGTAGAAATGACGGATTAATGATCCGTCCCACTTTGGGACTTCGGTTCTTAGTATTTCGCCACCAAAAGTTTCGAAAACAACAATCGCTGTCGGAGCGCACTGTCCATATGAGAGCGGCGCGATTTCGGGGTTGTAGCAAACGCTGGTCTTTTCAGACCAACTTTGCTCAAGTGCCTGGCGTATCAAGGCGGGAGAAAATGCAGGTTTGACCATAAAGGCTAATGTTTGACATGACAGGGTTAGCTGCCTTCATTGTAAAAAACAGCTTCCATATAATTGGCTCGGGACCAGCTCTTTGGACATGATACCGTTTCTGCTGTGGACGGCCTCCCCATTCTTTGTGACCGCTGTGACCATAACGTTTCCGGAATCTGTGATCTCTAGGAAGGAGATCCCACCGGAGTTTGGAATGATCTCAACTTCAGCTGAACCAGCATTGCCCATTAGGTAGGCTTTATTTGTATCGTTGTCGACTACGAAGCGAAGCTCGAAGGGCTTGCTTTGCTTGGCTAACCCCTTTGGGGAGGCCTCAACTTCAAACTTACATATGAAGCTGGATGTTGCGCCGTGAGACGCGAGAGGCACAAAGGCCGCTATGATTGCGCAGAAGTTACGCATGATTTTGTCCTGAGACATGGGCACTCCTAAAGGTAGCTAACTTAGGGACGTTGGCTGGGTATAGCATCGCGAGCCCCCCGCAAATGACGCCTGAGGCCTGGACCAGTCGATCAACAATTCACCATGCAGATCGACTGGTACATCATTTCAAACACAGGCTCGATTAGCCCTGCAAGATCCGTGCGTTTAGCCGCGAGTTTGCAAAATCGCTACCGCCGGCAATTCCTTGCCTTCCAGGAACTCCAGGAACGCGCCGCCACCGGTAGAGGTGTAAGACACTTTGTCGGCGATGCCGTATTTGTCTATCGCCGCCAATGTGTCGCCGCCGCCGGCAATCGAGAAGGCCGGGCTTTCGGCAATCGCCATGGACATGGCTTTAGTGCCTTCGCCGAATTGGTCGATTTCGAATACGCCGACCGGACCGTTCCAGACGATGGTACCGGCGGTTTTCAGGATGTCGGCGTATTGCTTGCTGGTTTCAGGTCCAATGTCCAGGATCAGGTCGTCGGCTTCCACGTCGGCCACGTTTTTCACGGTAGCCGCAGCGCTTTCCGAAAACTCTTTCGCGCAGACCACATCCACCGGTACCGGAATATCCGCGCCGCGTTCTTTTGCCGATGCGATCAAGCGTTTGGCTTCCGGAATTAAATCCGCTTCGTACAGGGATTTACCCACAGAGTAACCAGCTGCGGCGATAAAGGTGTTGGCGATGCCGCCGCCGACGATCAATTGATCGACTTTAGACGACAAGGACTCCAGCACGGTCAGTTTGGTGGATACTTTTGACCCGCCGACGATGGCAACTAACGGCCGGGCAGGGGTTTCCAGGGCTTTACCCAGCGCGTCCAGTTCGGCTGCCAGCAGTGGGCCGGCGCAAGCGACGGCGGCGTGTTCGGCTACTGCATGGGTCGAGGCTTCGGCGCGGTGCGCGGTACCAAAGGCGTCCATCACAAAAATGTCGCACAGCGCGGCCATTTTTTGGCCCAGTTCGGCGCTGTTTTTCTTTTCGCCTTTATTGAAACGCACGTTCTCGCACAGCACTACTTCGCCGCGTTTGACTTCCACGCCTTCCAGCCAATCTTTCACCAAACGCACCGGTTGACCCAGCAACTGCGAAAAGCGCTCGGCGACGGGTTGCAGGCTGGACGCTTCGTCGTATTCGCCTTCGGTGGGCCGGCCCAAGTGTGACATCAAAATCACTGCCGCGCCGCCGGCCAATGCGGCTTCCACGGTCGGGACGCTGGCTTGGATGCGTAAGTCGCTGGTGACTTTGCCGTCTTTAACCGGCACATTCAAATCTTGGCGGATTAACACGCGCTTGCCGGCCAAATCCAGATCGACCATTCGTTTGATAGACATAAGTTCTCCTTTGGTTGAAATAGTGAAAACATTATAAAGTGTAACGCCAGCCGCAGCCTGAATTAAAAAATAACAGAATAGTCAGGCGCTTGGACTATATTTGCTATCCGTTGCCTAAACTTTTATCGGCGGACTTATGTGCAAGTCGTTTATTTTTACGGTGTTCTGCGTGTTGGTGGTTACTGTTGATTCTGCGCGCTGCCAACCCGTGCCCGCCGCTGCCGGCGCCGACGAAATTCAGGTGTTAATAGACGTATCCGGCAGCATGAAACAGAACGATCCGGATAATCTGCGCATCGAGGCCAGCCGCTTGCTGGTCAACTTGTTGCCGGACGGTGCCAAGGCCGCGTTTTGGTTATTCGCGGAAAAAACCGCGCCGCTGTCCGCTACCGATACTGTCAATGCAGCCTGGAAACAGCAAGCCGGTAAAGCCATCGGCAATATTCATTCTCGCGGTTTGTATACCCACATCGAGGACGCGATTCAGACTGTGTTGAGCCAGGGCTTTAAGGGTGGCGGCAAGAAACATCTGATTTTATTGACCGACGGTTTTGTGGATATTTCCAAGGACATCATGCAAAGCGCGGATTCCCGCGAGCGCATCCTCAGCGAGTGGATACCCAAGCTCCAGCAGCAAAACATCAACGTACAAACCGTGGCATTGTCCGAGCAAGCCGATAAAGAATTGTTGGAAAAACTGGCCTTCGAGACCGGCGGCTGGGCGGAAACTGCGCAATCGGCGGAGCAATTGCAACGGGTGTTTTTGAAAATGGCCCAAAAAGCCGCGCCGAAAGAGACTTTGCCGCTGACCGATAATAAATTCCAGGTCGATAGCGGCATCCACGAGTTTTCGGTGTTGGTGTTCAAAAAACCGCATGCCGCGCCAACCCAATTGGTTGCGCCGGACGGCAAAAGTATCAGTAAACAAAGCATGGTCGCCAACGTGTCCTGGCTGGAAAGCCAGGCTTACGACCTAATCACTGTCAAGCAACCGTTGATCGGTGAATGGCGTTTGGTGGCGGAAGTCGATCCCGATAACCAAGTCATGATCGTCACTGACCTGAAATTACAACTCAGTGAGATACCTAATTTTCTGGGCGAGAACGAAACCTTGCCGATTAAAGCGCATTTCACCGACAAGGATAAGCTGATAACCCGCGCCGATTTCCTGGGCATGCTGACCCTGGAAGTGATCCAGGATCAGCAAGCACCGGCAAAAATGCCGGTCGTGGTTGCAGAACCCGGTTTTTACCAGCACAAGACTGAGCATTTAAGTTTGGGCAAGCATTTGCTGAAAATCGTTGCGGACGGCAAGACCTTCAAGCGGGAAATTATTCATGAGATCGAAGTGGTTGCCACGCCGATTACGGTCGAGAAGCACGTCGATGCAGCACAACGCCAAGTCACCCTAAAACTGTTACCGGATGCCAAACTGATCGATCCCGCCGGCTTGGTCGTCAATGCGGTGATTAACCAAACCGGGCATGAGCCGGAAACCCGCGCATTGACAAATAAAGACGGGGTTTGGCTGCTGGATTTGGCCGGTTTGCCGCCGCAGACCACCACGCATGTCAATTTTAATGTGATGGCTAAAGATCATGCCGGCAAGCCGCTGGCGCCGGCGATCAAACCGCTGAGTATCGATGACAGTTGGTTCGTTCCTGCCGAGAAAGTCGAGGCTGCCGCACCGGCGGCAGATACGGATGTGCATCACGAATCAGCTGATCCTGAAAAAACCGATCACGAAGCCGATGCCGGGAAGCATGAGCAGGCTGAGCATGAGCTACATCCGCCGCCGGACGCCCCGGAAACCAATTGGTTGTTGGTTGGCGGCATCATGTTGGCCATCAATCTGATATTGGGTGTGGGGGGATTTTTTACCTATCGATACCTGAAAAAAAGCCAAGCAGATAAACATCAGCAGTTACTGGAGAGATTGTCATGAATCCATTCGATTCCGTGGTAGTGATATTAGCGGCGGAGGCGTTGGGGGTTTTGACGCTGTTGGTTATCTTGCTGTTTTTTATCTCGAGAAACCGGCGAGGGAAGGAGATGGCCGAAATTGAACATTTCATTACCGAGCTTGAAGAGCAGTCCATCGTGAAGACTCGCTGGTTGGAGCAATTTCTGGAAGAAAACTGCGGGTTGGCTACAGCGGAGATTGAGCCATTGTTGCAAGAAGTCAATGCATCAGAACGCGCTGTGTTTGAAGGGGTTATTCGCTTGTTTTTAAAACGCGAATTGGTGTTGTTGAGTGAGATCGAGCAACGTATCGGTCGGCTAACCGAGCCATATCAGAATTTGCTGGCGAATCGGGGCACGCTTGCGCCGGTTGCTGCGGCGCAGGATTCGCCCCAAGCGAACCAATTGGCCGGCTTGGAGCGGATTAACCAACAACTGGTGCGGCAACTGGATAACGCGATGAAAACCATAGACGAAATGTCCGCCGAATATACCCGAGTGTTTAGCGGCAATCAGACCGCCTTAGAGTTGGAAAACAGCAGTAAAAAGATGCTGCAAATTTTTCATGATGCCGAACGCGGTGTGCGTGAAAGCATTACGGAGCTGGGGAAATGATGCAATCTCTGCTGCTTATCGGCTTAGGAGAGCTATCGCTGGTGTTGTTGACCGGCTTGATCGCGGTGTTATTCGTTAATCGGCGGCATAAACGTCGGCGGCTGGCCGGCATCGAAGAGTTGCTGGAAGACATTAAGGACCGGCAGGAGCGGCGCGGCGACAGATTAGCCTTGGCCTTGGCCGGTAAGCATCACTTAGACGAACAAACCGCGCAAGCTGTCAGCGACACCCTGATTGCGGCGGAAAAGCAGTTTTTGTATGGGTTTATAGAGCAGCAAATGCAGCAGCAGACCGTGGCCGGTTTTTACGAAAACCTGTGCCTTTTGCTGGATAGTTATCTGGACGGCTTACCCAAAGTGGCTGAAAAACCGGTTGCCGACGAGCCGGTTGCCAAGACCGAAGGACAATATGCCGACACCGATTCCGAGCAGCCAAAATCGCAGAGCTCAGATGCCCCCCCTCCCGAAGAGGCTCCACCACCACCGGATTGGGGGGATGTGTTTGATTGATGATTTTGGCAGCTTGTTGTCAGGGCGCACCATAGCATACCCTGACAACAGGCTGTTTCATTAACTTGTCGGTATTTCCGTCGCCGGCTGGTCGAGCAACTTGATGCCGGTCAATTTGCTGAAAAAACTGGCGGACCGTTTGGCCACGCTATCGCCGCCATCGATACCGGTTTGATGGGTGTTTTCAAACACCACAATGGAGTGCGGCTCCACGGTATACCAGGGTCTGCTCAGTGCTTTTTGCTCGGTCGGCTCGATAATGTCTTTGGGCGATGTTTGCGCGGTATCCACGGCCAGACACCAGCTCTTGCCCTCAACCTCCGGTAGCTGCAGGTTGTGTTTGCTGTCGGACATGTTCATTATCGCGTGCAAATCGGCTTCATCTTTGCCTAATGCCGCCAGCGTAAAGGCCAGAATCCGCGTGTTCGGGTCGTCCCAACGCGGCGGTTGATCTACTTCCAGGCCATGCCAGCTGATGTCGGCCATATCCTTGTCTTCCATTTTCCGGCCGGTCAGGAAATTTCGGCGCATCAAGGCCGGATGACGTTTGCGCAAACGGATCATCTGCTGCACAAAATGCAGCACGTCGGCATTGTCCTTGGCTTTATCCCAGTTCAGCCAGCTTAATTCGTTATCCTGACAATAGCAGTTGTTGTTGCCTTGCTGAGTGTGCAGAAATTCGTCGCCAGCCAGCAACATCGGTACGCCATGGCTAAGCAGCAAAACCGTAAAGGCGTTTTTCACCTGTTGCCGCCGCAGTTTGACTATAGCCGGGTCAGGGGTGGGGCCTTCCACGCCGCAGTTGCTGCTGAGATTGTTACTGCAACCGTCTCGATTGTTTTCGCCGTTGGCGGTATTGTGTTTTTCGTTGTAGCTGAACAAGTCTTTTAACGTAAAACCGTCGTGGCAGGTGACAAAGTTAATGCCGCTAATCGGCAAGCGGTGCTGATGTTGATAGAGATCGCTACTGCCGCAAATCCGGGTGGCCACTTCGGCGATGATGCCGGTGTCGCCGCGCAGGAAGCGGCGAATTACGTCGCGGTAGCGGCCGTTCCATTCGCCCCAGCGGTAGCCGGGAAAGTTGCCGACTTGGTATAGCCCCGAGGCATCCCAGGCCTCCGCAATCAGCTTGGTTTTGGCCAGTTGTTCGGATAGTTCTATGCCCCAGACCAGCGGCGGATCCTGCAGTACGCTGCCGTCTTCGCCGCGCGCCAAGGCGCTGGCCAGGTCGAATCTAAAGCCGTCCACATGCATTTCCCGCACCCAGTATTCCAGGCAGCTGATGATGAAGTTGGTGACCAGCGGGTGGTTGGCGTTCACGGTGTTTCCACAGCCGGTATAGTCGTGAAAGATGCGTTTGTCGTGCTTGTCGGTCAAATAAAAGCTGTTGCCGGTAATGCCTTTGAAATTGATCACCGGACCGTCGGCGCCGGCTTCGGAGGTGTGATTGAACACCACGTCCATGATCACGCCGATGCCGGCCTTGTGCAACGCTTTCACCAGATCGCGGAACTCGCGGATATGCGTGCCTTGTTCCGGCGTGACACAGTATCCGGGATGCGGGCTAAAGAAGCTGTGCGTGCTGTAGCCCCAATAGTTTTTCAAGCCCAGATCGGCGGTATGCGGCGGCACGTCTTGCTCGTCGAAGGCCATGATAGGCAGCAGTTCGACATGGGTGATGCCCAGCTTTTTCAGGTAAGGGATTTTTTCGATCAGGCCGATAAAGGTGCCGGGGTGTTTAACCTTGGCGGAGGTGTGGCGGGTAAAGCCGCCGACATGCAATTCGTAGATAATGGCTTTTTCGCTGCGAATGGCCAGCGGTGTGTCGCCTTCCCAGTCGTAACGGTCATCTACCACCACCGCGCGCATGGCATGTTGGCTATTATCACCAGGCTTGCAGGCGGCGGCGCGGTTCCATAATTTGTCGCTGATTGCGCGCGCCCAAGGGTCAAGCAATAATTTTTCGCGATCAAACCGCAAGCCCGATTCGCGCGTGTTGGCGGGGCCGTCGATGCGCCAGGCATACCAGGTGCCGACCGGCAGTTCTTCGACAAACACGTGCCAGGAGAAAAACGTATGGTTTTTCTCTTTTTGTAAGGGTATGACTTGTAAAGGTTTTATGCTGTCGGATTCGGCAAATAACAGCAGTTCCACGTCCGTCGCATGGCGGCTGGAGATGGAGAAGTTGACGCCGCCCTCGCTGACCCGGGCGCCGTGAGGATAGGGACTCCCTGACTTTAAACTGTATGGTTTGTGCATGCCCTTTACCGAGAAACTGTGAATTAGTCCTGATTTTACTGCATATAAGGGCTGCGGGCCTACGCCTTGCGTAAATAATCGACAACGGTTAGAGTCTATAAAGCCTGGTCGCTGCGGCGATACGTCGCGGAGTGTCCGCTACCCACAGGATAAAACCTAGTCACCCGACCCGTTAACATTGCCGATGGCCTTTTCCTCCTCACCGTCTCAAGTCCGCATGCCGCTTTCTGCGGAGGAAATGCGGGCTATCAGTCTGGAGATTAGCCGGGGTTTTGCCCCGCGCCGGTTTAGAGCCGGCGCGGCGCGGTTGACGAGTACCGGCTTCTCGCCGCAAGAGTTGTTAAGCATTAGTCAGCAGATTAATCGCGAATTTGCCCCACCCCTGCAACGCGCTGCCGCCCAAGCTGAAAGCGCCAAGCTGGTGGCGTTGCCGGTCGATCCGGAACATATCCATGTCTATTGGCAGCTGGATGAAGCGGCTCAGGCGTTTGTGCCGCTTGCCGAGCCACCGGCAGATGCACAGCCTTTGACCTTGCGCGTATACAGTCATCCGGCGTTGCCCGAAGCGGTCCCGTTGCCGGCCGAATCGGCCAAAACCTGGTTCGATGTGCCGGTTGCCGCCGAACGCAGCCAACAGCAGATTACGTTGCCCAGCGGCGACACCTGCATCGCCGGGATTTACCAGGTGGCGATTGGCCGGCTCAATGCTCAGCAGGAATTCAATCCCTTGGCGTATTCGCAGGCTGCCGCAGTCGCGCCGCAAGTGTCGCCGATGACGGAAAGGCTGTCGTCGGCGATGGCGCAGTTTATAATGCTGCCTTCCCAGGCGTCTTCGGCGCTTGCCGTAACCGCGTCCGGCCAACAAAACTAATTCCGCGATGAACAAAGGCTATCTCAGCATCGTTTTGCATGCCCATTTGCCCTATGTGCATCATCCCGAACACGACAGTTTTTTTGAAGAAAACTGGTTGTTCGAAGCCATTACCGAATGCTATTTGCCCTTGTTGGCGATGCTGGAGCGTTTGCATGTCGATCAGGTGCCGTACCGGCTGACCTTATCCCTGTCGCCGACACTGATGACGATGCTGCGCGATCCCTTGCTGCAAAACCGTTATCTGCATTATCTGCAAGGCCGACTGGAGCTGGCGGAGCGGGAGTTGGAACGCACCCGCAGGCTGCCGCAGTTTGAGCCGCTGGCGCAGACGTATATGCAGTGGTTTCAGGATGCCTTGCATCGCTACCAGCACCGCTATCAATGTGATTTGCTGACGGCGTTTCAACGGCATCACAGCGCGGGCTGCCTGGAGTTGATTACCACGGCCGCCACCCACGGTTTTTTACCCTTGTTAAATGTCAGTCCGGTGTCGGTGCGTAATCAAATCGGCGTGGGTATCGCCAGTTTTAAAAGCCAATTCGGCTTTGCGCCCAGCGGATTTTGGTTGCCGGAATGCGGTTACTATCCGGGCCTGGAACAGGCGCTAAAAGCCGAAGGCATCACTTATTTTTTCGTCGATAGCCATGCAGTCATGGATGCCGACCAGCCGCCGCGCCATGGTGTGTATGCGCCGTTGGATTGCGGCAATGGCGTGGCGGCGTTCGGCCGCGATCCGGCATCCTCGCGGCAGGTGTGGAGCGCCGAGGAAGGCTATCCGGGGGATGGCGATTATCGCGAGTATTATCGCGACATCGGCTTTGACTTGCCTTTGGAATATATCGCGCCTTATATTCTGGACGGCGAAACCCGGATCAACACCGGCATCAAGTACTACCGGATTACCGGCGCCAAGCAAACCAAGCAGGTGTACCAACCGGAGCGGGCCAAGCTGAAGGCGCGCCAACATGCCGAGGATTTTATCTGGCGCCGTCAGCAGCAAATTGACGCGCTGACTGCGGAAATGCCGCAAGCGCCGCTTATCGTCGCGCCTTACGATGCTGAACTATTCGGACATTGGTGGTTCGAAGGGCCTTTATGGCTTGAACAAGTGTTACGCTTGGCGGCCAGCAGCGAAAACGGCGTGCAGACCGTCAGTTGCGGCGATTATTTACAATTGCCGTTGCAGCATGTGCAGGCCAGGCCGGCCGCTTCCAGTTGGGGCGAACATGGGTATTCCAGTTACTGGCTGAACGAAAGCAATGACTGGATTTATCCCCTGTTACACAAGGCCGCCGCCGAAATGGAAAAGCTGGCCAACGATTTACGCAGTTTTACTGTGAGTGATTTACAGCAACGGGCTTTAAATCAAGCCGCCCGATCATTGTTGCTGGCGCAGTCTTCGGATTGGCCGTTTATCATGAAGGCCGGCACCACTATCGATTATGCGCGTAAACGCATCACCGATCATTTGGCCCGTTTTAATTATCTGCACGATGCGATTCGTAAAAACCGTATCGATGAACGCTATCTGACCGCGCTGGAAATCATGGACGATATTTTTCCTGACATCGATTTTCGCCATTATGCCGCCTAGACAAAGGCCCGTTTTGGGCACTGCTTAACCCAACCTCCAGGGGGAGCTATGGATAACATCCAATTGTTGTATGTAGCCAATAACGTCACCGGCAAAGCCGCCGCCTGTCAGCAATCCTTGCAGTTTTTGATGCGGGTGGCCGGCCTGGATTATCACAAGCAAGTTGACGTGCTCTGGGCCGGCGAAGATGGCGTCTGGCATGTTTTGCCGGCCTTATTCAACCGTAAGGCGGAAGACGGGCAGGAGTATTGGCAGGCCGACATCCTATTTCCGCCGCAGCCACATGCCGACATACCCGGCGACATTCGTTTTGCCTTGCGTCTGCAAGCGGCCGGCAGCGAATACTGGGACAACAACGAAGGTGGCGATTATTTCAGCGGCGCGGGTAGTGGTGCTAGATTGACCAACGCCGCGGCCATGCTGCAATTGAGCCACGCCGAACAACTGCAGGACGGGCAACATTCCGTGCCGGTCAAACTGGTGGTGGACGCTGCGCTGGAAATAGACCATGTCACGATACATTGGACTATCGACGATTGGCAACACAGTCATACCACCAGCTGCCGCCGCCAGGCGCAAAGGAAGTCTGCCCATAAAGCCATCTACGCCGGCTTGCATCTTGCGCAAGTGTGGAACGGGCGGATCAGGGTAGGGGACGCTTTTCGTTTGCAATACAGCATCTGCTGTGAAAGCAAGCAGCAACGGCTGTGGGATAACAATGCCGGGCAAAATTACGCGCTAAGCCGCACGCCGCTGCGGCTGTTGATTTTGAATCTGCATTGTTACCAAGAGGAAGACCAAGACCGGAAATTTTGGCAAATCGCCAATGCCATCGACGACCTGAGCGCGGATGTGGTCTGCCTGCAGGAAGTGGCCGAGTATTGGAATGACGGGCGCGGCGATTGGCCGTCCAATTCCGCGAATATTATCAACCAGCGCTTACCGAAACCGTTTCATTTGTACACGGATTGGTCGCACCTGGGTTTTGACAAATTCCGCGAGGGTGTGGCCATTCTTAGCCGCTACCCCTTTATGGAGCAAGAAGCCCGCTACGTATCCGATAGCCACGATGCCTATAGCATTCATTCCCGTAAAGTGGTGTCTGCCCGTATCAAGGTGCCTTATATCGGCACCCTGGATGTGTTTTCCGCGCATTTAAGTTGGTGGGAAGACGGCTTCCAGCAACAATTTCAACGGCTATCCGCTTGGGCGAACGACAAACGCAGCGCCGAGGTGGATGCCACCTTGCTATGCGGTGATTTCAATATCGCCGCCGGCTCGACCGGCTATCAGTTAGTGGTCAGCGGCCATCAATACGAAGACCAATATCTCGCCGCCAACGCCCCGGCGCTGTTTCAACAAATTTTTCGGGTGAACGATGCGCATTGGCGGGATTATCTGGCCGACGATTATCGAATCGATTACATTTTCATGGACAGGAATAGCGGTTTGCGGGCCAGTTCGGCACGCACCGTGTTCACCGAGCAGGATTACGGGCCGGTATCGGATCATTGCGGCTATCTGATGACCTTTGAGCCGCTATAGACTGAATTGCTAAGGCGATTTTACAATTAAAATAAAGCTTGTTTAATTAGGCAGCACCATATGCAAGTAGCAGAACATTACGCCAAACCGGTATTTGGCAAATTGGGCGGTTGTTTTCAACGCGGTAACGATTTTCGGGAAACCTTCGACGTGCGCTGGGGCAAGATAGACTTTCATATGTCGCACGGCATAGCCGCGAATTTGAAGGTGGTGCTGAAGGTCTATCGGGATTCGATTTGCGAGACCTATATCGTCGACACCGACGCTTACGATGTGGAATGGGACAAGCACAAACGCTCGACGCGGGATTTTTACGTGATGCCGCACTCCGGGCAGTTTGGCAAGATCAACTGCATCAAGTTTTCGTTTATCGTGCATTTGGGCGAGCATTCCATTGCCTCGCGCCACGATTATATTTTCATGGACGGTGACCAGTTACGGGACAATCACCCGCAGCAGCGCCATATCAACGAGCATTGGGCTACGCCCAACCATTTCCGCAGTTACGAGCTTGATCCCGGCCAGCTGCAAAGCGATGTGGATTGGTACAACCATCATTTCGATTCCCTGCAACTGACGCCTAAATTCACCAAGGGTCAGCAGTTTCATCCCTATCACCCCAAACGCTTTATTCACGATCATATCGATAAAGTCATCGCAGCCAAACACAGCCAACCCGACCGTTTATGCACCATCAAAGTCAGCGTCGATTGCATCGACGACGGCGATTTTATCAACCACTTAATTCACGCCAGCCAGCAGGGCGTCTGGGTGCAATGCATCGTCGATTGGCGGAAGATGACGCTGACCAATAGCCAGAATTATGCGCGCTTGAAACGCTCCGGCATCGAACTGGTGGGTGTGTTTTGCACGCCCAAGCACCACTTGATCGAAGTGGAGCCGGACATGCACACCAAGTTTGTCATCTTTAATGACGAAGATTGCATCATCGGCTCGTTCAACATCACTTTTGATCGTTGGTGGGCCAACTGGGAATCGGGGATGAGTTTTCATTCCAAGGGCGTGTGCCGCTTGCTGGATAACATCTTCCAGAGTCAACGCGGCGGCGTGATTCAAAAGTATGGCGTCGATCCGCTCAGCCCATTCAACTTGTTGTATACCTTTGGCCGCCACACTATGGCTAATGGCAGGGTTTACCGGCCGCATCACGCGATATTGGCGGAAATTCATAGAGCGCGCCGTTCCTTGAAGCTGTGTTTGTTTTTGATCGGCGACTTGCTGGGCGACCATCACGACAGCGTCGTTAACGCCTTGATCCAGGCCCGCGACCGTGGTGTCGATGTGCAATTGCTGTTCAACGGCCACTTGGCCCGGCAAGGCAAAATCGGCGTCGAGCGCAGTATGGCTGACGAACTGGCTCGGCCGCTGTTGCCGGCCGTGCAACGTTTGCGCGATGCCGGGATTCGGGTGGGTCTGGTTTATGGACAGGACGATCTGCCGGTGCCTTACTCGCCCATCCACAGCAAATATTGTGTGATCGACGATTACATCGTCATCGACGGTAGCTTCAACTGGTACAACACCTCGGTGTTCTCCCACGACTTGATCGTCGTCGCCGCCAACCGCGACGTGGCGCAGCCGTATTTGTACGAGTTTGGGCAGATTCAGCGTTTGTTTAGGGTGTTTTATTGATCGGACGCTTGACAGGTATTGATTTGGTTCCATAATGGAATCCGCTTTATTTTTCAGGTGAGCGTTATGGCAACCTTGACCCTAAAAAACATCCCCGATGATTTATACGAACAGCTAAAAGCCGCAGCGAAGCTACACCACCGTAGCATTAACAGCGAAGTCATTTACTGCGTGGAAAGGATCATCGATCCGCACCGAATCAGTGTCGATCAGCATCTAGCTCAGGCTCGGCAACTGCGCGAGAAAACCGCGCATTACCTGTTAACCGACCAGGACATCGATCAAGCCAAATCCGCCGGCCGGCCATGATTGTTGCCGACACCAACACGATTGCTTATCTTTACCTCAATAGCGAAAAATCCGCACAAGCCGAACAACTGTTAAGACGGGAGCCGCACTGGCTTGCACCCAATCTCTGGAAAAGCGAATTTCGCAATGTCTTGGCTTTGTATCTACGCAAAAAACTGTTGACCTTGGACGATGCCTTACGGATTGTGCGCCAGGCCGAAACCTTGCTGCAGCAAAACGAATACGAAATCTCCTCCGTCCAGGTCTTGCAATTGGTGGCCGGCAGCAATTGTTCGGCTTACGACTGCGAATTCGTCGCGCTGGCCAAACTGTTGAACGTCCCGTTGATTACCGCCGACCGAAAAGTGCTGCAAGCCTTTCCGGCAATTGCCCGGACGATTGAGGGATTTTTGGCAAAAGGTGAGTAAAATAAAAACCCAGTTGAATCTGCAATAAAATGAAAAAATCCAGTAATAAAATACCATTCGGTTTGCACAAGGACATCCTCGTAGACGTTTCTGGCGTTAAGTCTGGGCTTTCCTGTAATTGTGTATGTCCATTTTGTTTTAGAAAACTACAAGCAAATAAAGGATCAAAAAGGGACCATTACTTTTCACACGATCCCAATGAACATGAAATTGAATGTGAGTTTTCTTTTGAGACATTAATTCATTTGATGGCAAAACAAATTATTGAAAAACATAATTTTATAGTATTGCCTGAGCTTAAAATATCCATGTCTATGGAGGATGATGATGGGGTTAACCATTCTGAAGAAGTTCAGGTTTTTGAAGAAACTAATTTAATGTTCAGTCGCGTTGTTTTGGAGCAGCGTTTAGGCGAAATTCGGCCCGACATAATCGGATACACTGAAGGTCAACAACCGTTTTTGATTGAAATAGCTGTTACTAATTTTTCAAGTTCTCAAAAAAAGCAGAAAATTAGAAGCCTAGCTTTACCTGCAATAGAAATAGATCTGTCGGATGTTCGTGACAACGTTACTGAAAATGAACTGACAGAATATGTAATAAAAAACTCAGAGAAAAAAAAGTGGCTATCTAATCCAAAAGCTGTACAAGCAAAGAAAGATCTAGAAGAAAAACTAAAGGCAAAAATTGACGAAGAAAATAAAAAAATCGCCAACAGAATAATAAGTCTTCAGTCGACTTCAAGTCAAAAGCCTAATAAAACAATATTCGTTGTTCGGGACAAAAAATCCACTAACTCTCTCGGTGGAATCAATCATTACGATCCTAGATGGTTTGTTTGCGAAGCTTGCAGGTACTTATTTTCGAAATCTTTAATAGAAGCACCTTATTTAATTAGTACTATTCAATGTCCAGAATGTGGATTTGATGTGTTAACAAGTACATAACACCAATCATTCGGATAAAGAAATGGCTAAAAAATCAAAATCTGCCTACGTCTGCACCGAATGCGGTGCCGATTTTCCTGGCTGGTCCGGGCAGTGCAATCAGTGCGGGGCGTGGAACAGCATCAAGGAAGTGAAGCTGAGTAGCGGTAAAACCGCGCGCGATAACTCCGGTTATGCCGGCAGTCGCAGCGAAGTGCGTTTGTTGTCCGAAGTCAACCTGGCCCAAGCCGAACGGATTTCCAGCGGTCTGGCCGAGTTCGACCGGGTACTGGGCGGCGGCATTGTCTCCGGTAGCGTGGTGTTGATTGGCGGCGCGCCGGGCGCGGGCAAGAGTACCATTCTGTTGCAAGCCATCGCCCATATCGCCCAGCAATTGCCGGTGTTGTACGTGTCCGGCGAGGAATCGCTGCAACAGATTGCTGAGCGCGCGCACCGTCTGCAATTGAATACGGCTGGCATCAAGATGCTAGCGGAAACCTCGGTGCAACAGATTTGCCAAGTCTTGGACGAGGAACAGCCCAAAGTGGTGATCATCGATTCGATTCAGGTGATGTACACCGCCGATTCCGATTCGGCGCCGGGTTCGGTGTCGCAGGTGCGCGAATCCGCCAGCTATCTGACCCAATATGCCAAACGTACCGGCGTGTCGTTTTTCATGGTCGGCCATGTGACCAAGGATCAATCGTTGGCCGGGCCCATGACCTTGAGCCATATCGTCGATGCGCAAGTGGTGTTGTCGTCCACCGACGATTCGCGCTTTAGAGTGTTGCGCGCCGACAAGAATCGCTTCGGCAGCGTCGGCGAACTGGGTTTTTTCGCGATGGAAAGCAGTGGCTTGAAGGAAGTGAAAAACCCGTCGGCGATGTTTTTATCGAGAGCGGAAAAGCCCTCGCCGGGTAGCGTGGTGACTGTGCTGTGGGAAGGCACCCGGCCCTTGCTGGTGGAGATTCAGGCCCTGGTCACCGAAAGTCAGTACGGCAATCCGCGCCGGTTGGCGGTGGGTTTGGATCAAAACCGGCTAGCCATGTTGCTGGCGGTGTTGTCGCGCCACGGCGGGATTTTTACCGGCAATGACGAGATTTACGCCAATGTGGTCGGCGGTATCAAGGTGTCCGAAACCAGTACCGACCTGGCAATTATGGTCGGTGTGGTCTCCAGCCTGCGCGACCGGATTATTCCTTACGACACGGTGTTCTTCGGCGAGGTGGGTTTAAACGGTGAGATTCGCCCGGTCGCCAACGGTCACGCTAGGCTCAACGAGGCGGCCAAGCACGGTTTTAAACGGGCCATCATCCCGAAAAGCAATAAGCCCAAGGACGCGGTGAAAAACTTGCAAATCCATGCGGTTAGCAATATTCAAGAAGCACTAGCAGTGCTGGCGGATTTATAATTGCCCCAATAATCAATACTAAACTTCGTCAGGGAACGATATGAAAAATACATCAGCCGTCAACGCTAAATTTGGCCGTAACGATCTGTGCCCATGCGGCAGCGGTAAAAAATACAAAGCCTGCTGTTTAAAGCAAGCCGAAGCGGCGGCGAGCCCGGTTAAACCCAGTGTCAATGATGCGCTTAAGCAAGCCTGGCAAGCCGTGGCCCGGCGCGATATGGCGGGTACGTTGCATGGGTTTCGGCAAGTCTTGGCGATCCAGCCCAATCACGCGGAAGCGCTGGCTGGATTGGGGCAGGCCTTGTGTTGGCAGCAGCAGCGCCGGGAAGGCTTGGCCTATCTACAGCAGGCCGCTCAGCAACTGGAAATTGACGCTCAGCAAACCCGCAATATCCGTTTTATTTTGGAGTTGGCCGAGCAATTGCATCACTGGGGGGATTTGGATACGGCGCTGAAACTGACGGAGTTGGCGGTCAAACTGGAACCTGAGAACCCTGCCGCGCTGAATAATCGCGCGTTGTATTTGACGCGGGTTAATCGATTCGAAGACGCCTTGCCGTTTGCCAGCAAGGTTTGCGAGTTACGTCCCGATGATCCGGCCTGCAATAATATGCTGGCGGTGCTGGAAGCGCATTTAAACCGTTTGCCGGCAGCCAAACAGCGCTTTCAGGCTGTGATAGCCGCCAATCGCAACATACAGCAGACTGCACGCGCCTGGCAGGAGTTGGTCGGAGTGCTGGATAAGCTCGAAGAATATGAAGCATCGTTTGCGGCTTGCCAGCAAGCTAAGGCTTTGTATAAACAATTACCTGAAATCAGCTCGCTTGACGCCGGACAAGTGTTTCGTGCGATTCAACGTAACAAGCAGGGTTTCGATCAGGCGTTACTGCATCAATGGGCGCTAAGCGACTTTGCCGATCACTTGCCGGCCCCGACCTTTCTGCTGGGCTTTTTGCGCTCCGGCACGACGTTGACCGAGCAAGTACTGGCGGCGCACCCCGAGGTGTTTACCTCCGATGAAAATGATTTGATTCATGGTTTGATCCAAGAGCTGCAAAGGTTGAGCGGTGTTCGAGAAGACATCCCGGCCGCCCTCCGCCAGCTGGGTTTGGACGATGTCCGAAAGTTACGTGCGTACTATTGGCGGCGGGTTAGCGAAGAATATGGCGCGGATGCGTTGAATAAATGCTTTATCGATAAAGTGGCACTGAATAGTATCGATATAGGCTTGATTAGCTGCCTATTTCCGGAGGCCAGGATTATCTTTGCACTGCGCGATCCGCGCGATGTGTGTCTGAGTTGCTTTCAACAGGCGTTTAAGCCGTCTAGCGTGACAGTCAATCTACTGAGCTGGGAAGGTGTCGCCAAGCAATATGCCGCTGTGATGGATCTGTGGCTGTACATGAAGCCGATGATGCAGCCGCGTTATATGGAATTGCGTTACGAGGACACGGTTAACGATTTCGAAAACAGTTTTCGCCGGGTGTTTGAGTTATTGGATTTGGAGTGGGTGGCCGAAGTTAGCGCGTTTCACGAGAAGGCTAAGGGCCGTTACATTGCCACGCCGAGTTTTGCCGCTGTCGCTCAGCCGATTTATTCGCGCTCGGTGGCGCGTTGGCAGCATTATGAAAGTTTTTACGAACCCGTGTTGCCGATCTTGGCGCCGTATATCGATGCGTTCGGTTACGAATGAAGCGAATGGGCAGGGTTGTTCAAGCTTTTTGATCAAGCAGGCTAGATTCTAGCGGATGTAGAAGTGGAGCTTCCGTGCCCCCGGTCATCCTTGACCGACACCGATCCAATTTCTTGCTGATTAACCTGGCCCTTGATCACACTGGTAATTAAGGGCGCCGGGTTAAAAATCAGCTTTAAGTGACATAGATACGTCTCAGACGTTTTCTGTGGTTTTGCGTTTGCCGAAACCGACTAAGCCGGCCATCGCGCTACCGAACAGCCAAACTGCACCCGGCACGGGTACCGGTGATGCGGCGGCGGAGATGGTAGCGGTATAGGCCAGATTGGCGCCGCCTACCGTGCCGTCGTAACCACCCAAAATCAGTGTGTAAGTACCGGCAGTCAGGAAACGGGTCAGCGTCGCGGTGGCGGTGGTGCCTTGAGTGGCTGCGAAGGCCCAGGCGTTTGCGTCAACCAAACCCAGCGTTGTGCCAAGTGGGCTGGCAGCCATGGGATTTAGAGCACCGTTGTTCAGGTATTCTTGATGACGACTGCTGCTACCCGCGGTATCCCAGCCGCTCCACAAACCAAAAGCCGGGCGCAGATTGGAGCCGTCCGACGATACGGTGATAGTCACTTCTGCGTCGGCATGCAGTTCAAACAAACCGTAATCGGCGGTATGCCCCCAGTTTGTCGCGCCGTCTTTATAAGCTTTGGCGCCCATGCCTATGCCGTGGCCGCTGGCGGTTTGCGAGTTGGCAACGCCGCCGTCATTGTGGATCATCGCTACCCAGGTGGCGGGCAAATTGCCAATATAGCCTGGATCGCCGGCAGACCATGGGCCTGCGGCAGAACCGTCCGGTAAGGGATCTCCGGAAGCTAAATTGTAGGTTACGTGAGCGCTAGCCATGCCGCTGATCGACATTAACGCGCCCATGGCGCCGGCTAATGCTAGTTTCTTAAAGGTTAAGTTTGCAGTCATTTTGGATCTCTATCGAATCAAATATATGAGTGTAAGCCTGTTGTTAAACAGTGCTTGGTGAGGAGATTACCGTTGTTTGGCGGCAATCCCGCTGGGTAATTAAGCCGCTAGTGCTTGTTTGCGGCGGCCGAAACCGATCAAGCCGGCCATCGCGCTGCCGAACAGCCAGACTGCGCCTGGAACAGGCACTGCCGAAGTGGTAACCAGTACGTCGTAGGTTACGCCATCGAGCGCGCCGCCACCGTGCGCGCCTACAACCAAGGTATAAAAGCCATTGGTGTGCAACCCGGGTGTGCCTGTGGCATTCCACTCGGCTTGGTCGAACACAAACGAGTAGAACAAGGTGTCGGAAGTGCTGCTCATGCTGGCTGTCCAGATAGCTTCGCCCAAGCTTGAGCCTTGCAGGCCCGTTTCGCCGATTGTGGCAGCCGCGTTACGGTCAGATGTGGAACTGCTGTCCACATTGCGATACAGGGCCACGTCCAATAAGCCGTTAAATTGGCTGTAATCGGCGTCGTTTTTCACGGTAATGGTGGTTTTGATATTGCCCGCGCTGGCGCAGTTAGCGCTTGCTGTGTTTGCGCCGCAGCTAATATGAATCAAGCCGTAGTCCAGTCCCAGGCCGGTTGATGCCGAATTGCCTGCTACCGCTAAGTAAGGATGGTCGCCATCAGCCGGTAGGTCGGCCATGATGGTGCCCCAGGTGGCGGCGTTGGTGCCGCCGTTTTTGTCCGAGTAAGCTTTCCACAAGCTACCGATAGTGTTGGTGCCGAAGCTAGGGTTTGAGCTAATAAGGTTTGCTGTCAGTGCGCCATCGTTGTCTGTAGCGCTGGAGCCGGTATGTAATTCGCGTTTGGTGAAACCTGTAGCTGTTGTATGCTGACCTGAATACCACATATAGGGCAGGTTGCCTGCTACTTCTGTGGCTGTCTCAGCCGCGGTACCTGTGCCCGGAATTAAGGTGTTCGCGTTTAAGTCGCCGACTGTATAAACGTTGGTACCGTTGGCGACTCTATTGGTGCCGTTGGAGTTTGCAGATACACCGTCTGTACCGTTGATGCTGTTGGCGATGCCGAAGCCGATGGCGGAGTTACCGGAGGCTACTGTGCCCGCGCCGGTCAGGTTGTAGTAAGAGTGCGCGAATGCTTGACTGGAAACAGCCGCCAGGCCAGTTGTCAAAATAGCTGCTATAGCCGTTTTATGAAAGATCATGATCGTCCTCTTTGTTATTGGAATTAAAGGTAACAGCGAAACTGACAAAACTTGACCAACAGCAGCGAGCCAAACTTTGCCCTCGCCCATGGCGCGCATGGGGGCAATCCGGCCTTCTTTAAATCGTTTTTTAAGAACCGTGATTTTCCGGCCCCGCCTCACGACGGGTGTGGCAAAGCTTGCTTTCAGAGATTTGCTCATTCCGCCAGCGGCAGACATGGCAGGGATAGAGACCTACTAACCGCTTTTCGGAAAGCAAACCACGAAGCAAGTACACTAGTCGAAGCGAATAATGGGCCAACTCAATAATATATATATATTTCATTATATTACGGCGTATTTTGCCTGGGTTGGCTTGAGTAAGTGGTGGGCGAAATTCAGCGAAATAGCACAGGCGCGTGCTTTATATAACACAGTTCAATTTTTGGTAAATGATCCGGGTTTGGTGGTGAGGTTTGTTTTGGTGGATTTGCTCAGGAATTTCTTTCTTTTCTAGTCGTTTATTGTTAGGTTGTTGCGCCACTAATTGGGTTGGCACGAGATTTTTCAGTGGAGAGATGTATGCAAAAAACCGATAAAACCCCGTTGTGGGTGTTCCTGGCCCTGTCGAGTATAGAAACCCGCAAAGGCGCGTTACTGTTGATCTGGAGTAGTATTGTTTTTACTCTTTACTGTGTGCCTTGGCCGCTCTATTTCGATGGCAACGGCTGGGTTGCCAAATTATTTTTGATCGACGATTGGGAATGGTTTGCGATGATGCTGCCCATGACGTTTTGGTACTGGCTGAGCATGAGATGGGTGGATAAAAACGGCGGCTGGCGTTTGGCTGGTGCGTGATATGCCGCACTATTTTTCGGGACATGATTCGTCAGATCGTGACGCTTGTTCCTAAAAGATTAGCTCGTAGATTGTTGTTCGATCTTTTAAGTGGCTAGCCTAATTCCTTATTTGCCATGGCATGTAGCGGTTGGAGTGAAGGTTGCTATCAAAAATCGATTGAATACTTAGGTGGCCGCCATCCAGGTTTGGTCGGCTTTCCACCTTCTTAAGCAAGCGGCGGTAGTATCTAGCGGCGATGCGTTCTTCAATTTAGTGTTGTTTCTATGCTTTCACACATTCTGCCCAAAGCCGAAATATCCATTCGCGAAAACCTGCGGTGGTTATACATTCTTAGAAATTTGATGCTGTTTGCCGTTACGGTGGCGGTGTTTATTGCAGTGAACGGCCTGGGTATTAATTTGCCGCAAAACCAGCTGTGGCTGGCGATTTTTGCGATTTCCATACTTAATCTTTACACCTGGCTACGGCTGAGGACGCCGGAAGAAGTTACCGAGCACGAGATTTTTTCGCAAATATGCATGGACGTGTTGGCGTT
Organism: Methylomonas sp. TEB; assembly: GCF_047777895.1. Classification (GTDB taxonomy): domain Bacteria; phylum Pseudomonadota; class Gammaproteobacteria; order Methylococcales; family Methylomonadaceae; genus Methylomonas. The sequence goes on along the minus strand of NZ_CP180476.1, from coordinate 4,011,331 downwards.
GGCCTATCTGCTTTATCTGACCGGCGGCGCGTCAAACCCGATCATTTGGGTGTTTCTGCTGCCTTTGATTGTAACTGCCATCATGCTGCCGCAGGCTTATGCCTGGAATATGGTGATCATTACCTCCTGCGTGTATACGGTATTGATTGCCTACAACGTACCCTTGCCGGCTGTCGAGCCGCACATGGCCCATCCGGCGATGACGGAGATGACGCCGGAAATGAGCCTGCAAATGCATTTGATGAACGACAGGCGTTATTTCAATCTGCATGTATTCGGTATGTGGTTTGGTTTTGTGTTTAGCGCCGGCTTAGTCGCTTTTTTTGTGGTCGAACTGTCCAAGACCTTGAAAGAGCGGGAGCGTAATTTAGCGGATGCCCGCGAGAGTGCGCTACGCGACGAGCGCGTGGTGTCCCTAGGCACCTTGGCAGCCAGCGCCGCGCATGATATGGGTACGCCGCTGGGCACGATCGCCATTTTGACGCATGAGATGGCGGAAGAGCTGTCGGCGCATCGCTATCCGGATCTGCATCAGAAACTGGTAATTGTTCAACAGCAGATTGATCGCTGCAAACAAGCCTTGTCGGTGATGTCGGCCTCCGCCGGCGAGATGCGGGCGGAATCCGGCAAGGTGATGCTGGTGAGCGAATATATCGATGAAGTATTAGGCCAGTGGCGCACGCATAAAGCCGCCACCAGGCTCAAGCTATTTATTTCGCCGAATGTGGATATGGAAGCGCGCGTGATTGCGGAACGTACTGTGACTCACTCCATCATTAATATCCTAAATAACGCTGCCGAGGCATCGCCGGTCGATGCGGGCATCGAGTTTCATGTGGAATGGGATGAAGCAACGCTAAACTTGAAAATCCGGGATTTCGGTCCAGGCTTGCCGGCTGAATTTATCGAGTTTGCCGGGCACCAACCGGTCAAGAGCAATAAGCAAGGCATGGGAGTTGGCTTGTTTTTGACTTATACCACTATCAAGCGACTCGGCGGTAAAATACAGTTCAGTAATTTAGAGTCGGGCGGTGCTTGCGTTGAAATCAGTTTGCCGCTTTTAGCTAAGGAGAGTATGCATGAATCAATTACCTATGGATAAACCCAATTTATTGCTTGTCGATGATGACGTCACCTTTTGTTCGGTGTTGAAGCCGGCACTGGAAAAGCGTAATTTTCAAGTGACTGTCGCCAATGATGTCGATACGGCAATGAAACTGGCGGAACAAACCGAGCCTGAATACGCGGTAATCGACTTGCGGATCGGTTTTGACTCCGGTTTGGAAATGGTCAAGAAATTGATTTCTTTAGATGACAATACCCAAATCGTCATGCTGACCGGTTTCGCCAGTATCGCCACCGCTGTGGAGGCTATCAAATTGGGCGCGATTCATTATCTGACCAAGCCGGCCAACGCTGATGAGATTGTCAGTGCTTTGTACAAGAACGAAGGCGATGCCTCGGTAGCCATCAGTGACAATCCGCTATCGGTAAAGCGCTTGGAGTGGGAGCACTTGCAAAAGGTGCTGATGCAGCACGACGGTAACATCTCAGCCGCCGCCAGAGCATTGAATATGCACAGAAGAACCTTGCAAAGAAAGCTGGAAAAACGGCCGGTAAAAGAGTAGGCGACCAGCACTATTTAGGAAGTGAAGATATTATTTTGTATTTATTACAAGTAATCGTTGCAAAACTAATATTTCTGAGTATAATGGGCGGCTCATTCAGGGGGTCGTTAGCTCAGCCGGTAGAGCACCGCACTTTTAATGCGATGGTCGTGCGTTCGAATCGCACACGACCCACCATCAAATTCAAGGGCTTACGTGTAAACGTCAGTCCTTTTTTTTATGCCTGTTATTTTCCACTGTCAACAAAGTGTCAACGCCGGATTGATTTGCAAAATTTCCTTAAGATAATCAGGAGCGAGGTGGGCATACTTCATAGTCATGTTCAAAGTGGAATGGCCTAGAATCTTTTGTAGCGCAAGAATATTTCCACCGTTCATCATGTAATGACTAGCGAAGGTATGCCGTAAAACGTGAGTCCTTTGGCCGTCAGGCAGATTAATACCAGATTCATAAAGCCGGCGTGTAAATGTCGAATAGCTATCAGTCAGCCGGCCGAGCTTTAAGCGCTCATATAGGCGGTTATATAAATCGTGTGACAAAGGTACAGAGCGAGACTTTTTAGACTTGGTTACGTGATAGTGAACCATGTTATTAGAAAGATCGGACAGCACCAGGCTCTGTGCCTCTCCCCATCTAGCACCAGTAGCCAGGCACACTAACGCGACCAGATAGGCATCAGATTCGCTTTTTTCGAGGTATGAAAAGAGCTTTTTAATCTCGTCGGTAGAGAGAAACGCCGTTTTTGGCTCAGACGCCCTTATTTGCTTAACACCGGCAAAATGATTTTTTCCGTCGTACTGGCCAGACCGTATCAAGTCGTTAAAGACCGCTTTAAATGTCTGCAATTCTCTATTGAGCGTGGACGGCTTTACGCCCTCAGAAATTCGACCGGAACGATATTCAATGAATACCACCGGTTTAAATACCGACATAACCGGATCGCCCATCCTAGCCGACGCTTGAATCATACGTTGGTAAGAATCTTTGCCGGAATTGAGGAATTGCCCGGTTGATTGATACCAGAGGCTAACGAAGTCCGAGAGTTTACGAAAATCCTTTTTAGGCAACGTGTAACCCGGATCGATCGCCATGCGAGACTGAATAACGACCTCATAGCGCTTGGCCGCTACCTTAGTATCGAACGTTTTACGAATGCGCTTATGACCACGGCCGCCTGGCTGTATATCGACCAGCCATTTACCGGTCTTTTCGTCTTTCTTAATCATTACCGTTACACGTAACGATATTTAGGCTGCTGACCGATAAAACGGAAATTTATTCAGCTTGTTTTCAAGATCGCAATAGATGTCATCGACCTCAAGGCCACGGGAAACATATATTGAGCATAAGTTAGCCCACAGGCCGGAATTAACTAGGCAGCTGCTAGCCTTTGACAAGCTGAATTGATTTTTGGCGTAAAGCGAACAGAGTTGGCCGAAACAGACCATTACAGCCCTATCCGAGACGGTAGGCGTAATATCAGCGGTTTTATAAACCCGTTTATATTCAATGGCCTTTGCATCATGATAAAAAATCAAGTCGTCTCGCATGTATTGCCAGAACGGATCAATGTAGTTTTTGTCGGCATCGAGCCGGAAATTATTCAAGCTGTATTTCCACAGGCCGGTTAAGTGTTGGGCAACAGCCTTGAAAGCACGCAGTTCTTGACCAATGCCCCGAGCGAATTGTTCGACTACCGAATGATGCGCCCTAGCTTCGATTCGCCAAACCGTTTTTTCAGGATCATAAGCACTATCAAACATGGCGGTTTGCTTGGTTTCCCAGATTTTCGGCCACAAGTGCTCCTCGCCTTTGTCTTTGACGGCCTTGGACTTGTTATAGACGGCAAATTGCAAGGACGAAGCCGTACCGAACAAGAACGATTGACCGCGACCGTAGCACATGGCGACTTCAGAGCCGGCGTATTCGAAGGTGGACAAGCCAGAATGACGCATGACGCGCTTTGCCCTAGCAGTCATACGATAATCTAAGTCATCAGGACATTCCCAGCCCTGAACGTCAGCACAGAAATGCACAGCACAACCGGTGTGAAGCAATTGAGTAATGAAAAGCTTGGCAATTCGGTCTATTTCGCTCTGTATTTCATCCACAGTCCGATTAAGCGTAAACGACGGCGAAGTCTCAATCTTAAGATGATGGCCATTATATTCGGGCATGCAGTAAAACGACCCTAAGAGGATCACTAGGCCTTTTTCGCGACTGTTAAGCGAGTATCGATAACCACCGCGACGACCGGACCCCAGCCGCCAGAGTATGCCGTCTATTTCAACTTCCTCGAGCATGGCGTCATAAGCCGTTTGAACCTGATCAAACATCGGTTTAATAACCAGGCCGGAATAGAGCTGTTTGACAGTATCGACGCCGTTATGCAGAACCGTAACAGTGTCAGAATTCCACACGCCGTCATTAATCACAAACAATTCACCCTTTTGCGATGCTAATTCTTCATCAAAAAACATGTTCGCAGAGTTACGCACGTTATCTTTTCCAAAAGCTCTAGTTGCCATCGGTTTTCCTTTTATCAATGTGACCCAACAGGCCGTTATTGTCGTTTTTAAACCTTTATTTAAGGGTTTTATTAAGATGTGCTACAGGGACATCTGCACGCCCTGCAACCGCGTTTTTTTGCACGCGCTGACCGGGATTCAACGCTACAACCTCGCAATTCGGCCAAACTTCAGACCCGCGAGCACAACCAAAATGCAACACCAGTTCAGGGCGATGAACAGCAAGAAATGCCTCTGCACATCGTTGCCAATCATCCTCAATCTCCGAACCCTTTGTGGGGCACCTAACGGCCACCACGTCGCACCATTGGAGGCCCTGGAAGTAGTCGTGCAAGCGTTCGTCTTCGGCGTGGGTCCATTGCAGCACCGGCACCACGTACACACCATGAGCAGCCCAAAACGCCGCTACCAGCCGAGAACGCCAGATTTGGTACATCGCCAGGTGATACGGGTAATCAAAAAACACAGAAAAATCAGGAGCCGTGCAAACGCCTGCCAAGGCCGCTCGATCCACGTGTTTAATCGGATTGCGCCAAATGGCCTCAAGTCGCCAGTCGTCTACGAAGCAATGAAAAGGACCGTGAGGCCAAGACGCAAACCGGCTAAATACGGTCGGGTGATATTGATCTATCGAGTTTTGGAGGATCGGCAAATTGCCGAAATAAGGTACGTTTGGAAAGGTGAGCTGGTGTCGGGACATGCGCGGGACTCATTTTGTACAGCTATTAACAGGCTACACTTTAGGCTTTTGAGATTTTAAGAAGTCCTCCCCGTGCCGAAGGTCTTTGCCTTTTGATTTCCATTCCGGATCGGTGCCGAACCTGGCCCGGTATTCTTTCGTTAGCTCGTGGTTCAAGGCGTCTGGAGACCTGTTGTATTGCCGGCCTTGTCGATAGACCTGATCCATTTCGATTTGGGTATATTGGCCATAACGCTCTAAGCGTTCGTTGCTGAGTTCCGAAACCCACGCCCAGTAATCACTATGGACGAGTTCCTTTTGGCTTTCGCGACTACGACCGCCCATCGGATTGCTCAACAGGCTTTGGCTGCTCGGCGTTACCTTGAGCAGAATTACCGCCCGCCAGATAACCAACCGATTCGCGACCGGAAAACCACGTAACAACCTCGCCATCAACGTCGCAAAAGACTTCCAAACCATCATGGCGACAATCCTCAGCGAATATTTTGCGCTGTGCCTTGCTTTGACTGACCAAGATGTAAACGGGCCTTTGTCCCGTTTTACCGTAGTTATAGATAAAACCACCGATACGCCACTTGCCGGAATACGTGGCTTTTTTTGGCAGCTCAACCGCTTCAGCTACCGTTGGATTAACGTTGTCGGTAACGGATTGCACAACACGGGTAGGCTTACCTGGCTTTGCTGGCTCTTGTTTCACGTAGTCAATCGTTTGATTAAGACCATAAATAAAATAACCGACACAGAAGACAAACAAGGCAAGACCGGCGCGAAACTGGAAGGAATGAAACCAGGAGCTTTTGACCATCCTAGTTTCATCGGGCGATGCATCACTAACAGCATGCATATGGGTTTTGTAATACCGGTAGACTTCAGGCCGATAAACGATATTTTCGCTTTTGATAATTTGGCTTTTGGGCGGCCTGTTATCATCGGCCAAGGTCGCGGCCTTGCGGCAATAATAACGAATCGCCGCATTTTCCTTGCCAAGGTCCAAATGCTTGACGGTGATAATGCTGGTTTCGATCAACTTGCGAATAGGCGCCGCAATATCGCCCATGTCTTGTGAAATCAAGACCACATCCATGGAACGGCCGTTTTCATCCGATCTATGACCATGCTCTTTAAGCAAAGCAAGCTGGCTTTCGGGAATGGCCTTCATCTGCTTGCCTTGTGGCCACAATCGCCAAATTTCATCAAGTATCAATAAGCAGCCATGGCCTATATCAGACCAGTCTTGCTTTTCGAGACTTTCTATAAATTGCACCCTTGCCGCAGGATAATCTTGCAAGATTTCCGGCATTTTGAGCGGCAGATTTGTAACGATCAAACGCCCCTCTTTTAATGCGGGCAGTACAAACAGCTCAATTGAGGTGTAACTTTTGCCCGATCTCGGTTGACCAGCCAGGCCGACTATACCAGCCATAACCTAACCCAAGAACGGCAAGCGCCGTATAGCAAAGCGGATGAAATACGCGGTAATTATTGCTGCGATACCTTGAGGCAATAACAGATAACCAGCGAAATAACCCAACGGACCTTGAAAAGCAGAATTAAAAGCCGTCGCCATGGCGGGGATACCAGCAGCATCAAGAGCCGCAGAAACCAAGTCAAAAAGAGGATTAAGCAATTTAGCTAAAATCAAATTAGCGTAATAACCCAAGGCATCAAAAGAACCGGCAAATATGCCAGCTATGTATTTTGCCGGGTAGACAATCCACTTTACTAAGTAGCTAAAAAAGCTGGTGAGAATCGCGCCCATTGTCAAGCCTTTAGGACGATAAACGAGACTGTAATCATAATCAGCAAATTGACTATGGTGGCGACGTTAGAACGGTTACTTTCGAGTAAATCACAGTGACCAGACTCATTGATAACACCAAGCCCCATAGAACTCAAATCCATAACAAACGCAGGACACGTGCCCGCGCTAGTAATACTAGGTACAGCCCTATTTTTAAGAGTGGTAAATCTTTCGCCTGGGGAACAAACACCCATGGCGCAATTAATCGACGAAGAGCAATTACCGCCACATAAATAAGAGGCAATTATAGCTTTGCCGTCTGCAAAACCGTCGCCAGGATCAGAACCGGTAAAAGTACCGTAATCGTTTTGTTTTTGGGTCGTTGACGTGCCATCGTTATTAATGACGGTCGTGGTGGTGGTTACGTTAGTGGTGTTATTGGTCGTAGTGGTTATTTCAGTTGTAGATGTTGCCCAACTGATATTGGTATCACCTACGGTTGTTCCAGTGACGGTCGGCGTTGCAGTTGTAATAGATTTTTTTGTAACGGTACTAGTAGTGCCATCAGCGTTAGGAACCTGAGCAGTACTAATGGTTTCCTCAGGACCGGACACCGGTGATGCACTAACGGTAACCGGCGTTGTAGGTGTCATAAAACCGGATGAACCGAAATCTATGTTTTTTGCAATAGAATCGCGAATAACGGCATCTGCTAATTGAGATTCTGTAGCAGAACTGGCCTGTATTTTAGAGGCGAGCTGAGATTCAGTAGGAGTGGTGATGGTGGTCGGGGTGGTGGTAGTTGCGCATTGGCCTGTTGAGTAATCAGGAACAGCAGGAGCAGTACACTGGACTACAGATTTATTCATGTAACCATTGGCAATAGAACAACCACCGGTAGCGGATTTTGTGGCCATTCTAGTGGCGTCGTAGCTGCACCACGACGAAACCCAAGGATTAGCCGCTTTGATGGCAGCAAGACAGGCCGCGACGCCTATCGTGCCAAAATTAGTGCCGCCGTTGATCCAGCACACACCGACGCCGCTGGTATCGGAATATGTTGTAGTTGGCGTGCCGGTTTCAGTAACTGTGCCATCGGGATTTAAACCAATGAGCGGCGAAACGACCGAATAAATGGCATACGCGGCGAGTCCGTAGCCGCCTGCCTTTTTCGCAATATTTGCAGCACTGGCAGCTAAGGTCTGGCGAGGAATAGCAGCAGACCAATTCGCCGGCAATGGAACGACTTTATTTAGCAAAGTCTGCAAACTTGCGGGGCGAGGGGCAGTAACCACCGCAGACCCGCCCGAGGACGCCACTTGCCACGCACTAGGATTAAGCGCCTTGTCCCACGCTTTGAGATCAAGGAACCCGACAGAACTAGCGGAATTCGGCGTTACAGTGACGAAAGCAGCGGCTTGCGCTTGACCAGTAAGAGCACTAACAAGGAAAGCTAGTATCAAACAGACGGTATAGAAGGCAAGAAGAGGACGCGGCATAAATCACCGAAATACATAGACGGCCAAATAGAGGCCTAGACAAAACATGGCGAGATAATAGTAATGTTCCATTAACAGCACCGTTTGTTAGGAGGCCGACCAGCCTAGACTGATCGGCCACGACGGATTATTTAAAACCCAGTTTGCCGGCAATTTTGCCGCCGCCTTTGATGAAGATACCAACCGCGATGAACGCCGCGAAGACCACGCCGAAGGCCGTTTTCAAGGCAGTGAAGTCAACAGCAGCGGTCAAGGTGTCGTAATCACTCGTTGCGAAGGCGTCAACGCCCACCAGCATCAAAAACATGGCAAAAAATGCCACTACCCAATGTTTCAAGTTTTTCATGGTTATTTCCCCATTATCACGTTATAGATTTGGCGCATGCCCCAAGCAGAAGCTAGAGCCATGCCACCGATGAAAAAACCAGCGCCGACCGCCTGCCCCATTACAGCCGGGTCTATTTGACTGAAGTCAAAAAAGGCCGGGGTGGCTATGGTCTGCCAATCAACAGAGCAGCGAAGAACGCCAGTGAGATCGACAGTTAAGTCACCGTTGCAGACAGGTACGACGCTAGCCATTTAAGCCACCTGGCCTAAATTCCGTAGCCAATGGCCTTTGTTGTTCACGTCGAACTTGGTGAACCGGGCTTTTGGCATTTTGTTTCGTGTGGCATAGCGCCGCGCGCGGCGGGCTATGTTTCGGTTAGTTTGGTTGGTTTGCATGGCTATGCCTTGCCGGCTGTGTTGTCCGGCCGTGTTTCAGTTACCTTTTTCATACGGGATAAGCTCGGGTCTTTGACGCTGAGTAGGGTAAGCTTGGCTTTGCCGCCTGAGCCGCGGGTAACATCAACGGATAGCTCGAATTGACCGGGCAGGTAGCCTTCCTTTTCGTAGGCTTTGAAGGTTTCGAAGTGATCCAGCGCCCCGCCAATTACGAGCTGTATGGGTCCAATAAGGTTTTGATTTAGGCCGTCGTTTTCGTCTTCACAAAATACGTTGCAACCCTTGGTCGATTCTGAGTCGTATTTTTGTACCATTCTTACGTTAGCGACTACGATTGTTTTCATGGTTTGATTTCCTGTTAGTTTTTGTGGCTGTTTGTTCCCTTGGCTCAGTTATCCGGTCGGGATGTTACCGGGCTGTATGTTGGTCAATATGGGCGCACCCGTTGGGCCGGGCTTTCCGCTCCAATTGACTTTAGGTAACAAGAACGGTCCGTAAGCCAAAAATGCTATTGCGCTACGCTTCATAGATTTTTTGCTAACGGTCCGTAGCTGTTACCTAATGTCAATTTCCGCTGCAATCCCTTGCGCGGCCTTCGATTGAAGTCGCTCCCTCTGCTCAGGCTCAAGGCCCCCACCCGTGTTTTGGCGGAGGCCTCCCGCCATGCTTCGGTCAGATGCGGCAAAGTTCGCAAGCTGGGCGGGCCTGTCAAGGTACGCAAGCTTTACCCCTTGACAGGCCCGCCCAGCTTGCGAAAAAGCGCCGCGACCGAAGCGACGGCGAGAGGCCCCCACCCAAACACTAACTTCCATGGTTCACCCCAACAAGGTCACTATCAGCAGGCGCTTCAATAGGATCTTTTTTCGGTACGAGTTTGCCGTTTAAGAACATAGCCAATACCGCCGCGCCTAGTTTATAGCTGGTAGTGGCACGTCTGGCGGCCTCAAGTTCGAGCCTCAAATAAAGCTCTGTAGGCAATCTAAGCTGAAATTGCCGAGTCTGAGTTTTGGCCGTTGCTCCAGGTTGAATTGGCGGCAATGTATCTAACGGATTTTCTGATTCAGTAGACATTTTTTAAGGCCCTTTCGGGTAACGATTTTCATTGAAGAACCACGCCCAAGGATTCCAGGGCATAAACCAGCCGAGAAAGATGCCGAAAACGAAAACAATAAATAGGAGACTGCCGACCATTTCATTAAAGGCGTTGATGGCTTCGACGCAATCCATAATGGCTGTTGGGTCCATTAGGCCACCCGCCTTTTGCCACTACCGCGATTGGCGGAATATCGAAAACAGCCGGTGTAGTCATATTCTTGAGGCAACCGGGAAACACGAGACTTTTTAGGGCGGCGCCACATGCTCCACAGGTGAGGAACGAACAGTACAGCGGGTGACTTTTGGATTGGTTTGGTATCTGGCTCGAAGTCGGATTCGGTCAAAACCTCTTCGAAGTCGTTACCCTGGATGTGCACAGTGGCAACAGAATCAGTCCAAAGGGACGTTTGGTTACAGCATTGGACACAAAGGCAATCGGCTTGATGCAATGACGTATCAAAGGACACGGGCGCGGGATCATGGGTTAGTTCTGTTTGCTGTTCTTCGGTCCAATCGACCTGAACAAGCGAGATAGGAGCAGATTCAGGCAATTCCAAATCAGGCGCATGCTGAAGCCGTGAATAGTCATCAGAAACGCCGTTAAGCCAAATGTTATCGATTTTCTTCACGGCTTCATCAACTAGAGCACGAACAGCCTTAGATTCTGAAAAAAGCAGAGCGATTGAATGAGCATAGGCCGATGCGCTTGCATAGGCATAATAATGCTGGCCCACATTCAAATAAGTACGTTGATAACTTTCAACGTAGGTTTGCAATAACCGGGTAATGTCTGTAAGCGACGTTTTCATCTTTCCAACCTCTATTTAGGCAATTGGTCTAAGTCGATGCATTGTTGAAACAATGCCACCAGGTTAATAACGCGATGTTTGCCAACCACCATGCTTGGCACGTATCCACGAACTACCCATCCTTCAATCACACCTAGAGAAAATCCGGTCATGTCCGCGAATTTAGTCTGCGCCATAAACGGGATGGGAGGCGATTGCAGGAAGGGCGGGGTTTGTTCCATATGCTTTTCCGTTTTTGGGTTACTATTATGGGTTGTTGGGGTACGTTTTTAACTTGCTAGTAATTATAACTAGCAATTATTATTTGTCAACTATTTCTAGTAATAATTGCGAATGGACATAACTGAGAGAATGCGCACTTTGCTAAACCACAAAGACGCAAAAACAAAAGACCTGGAAGAAGAAACAGGTATAGATAGGAACCGCTGGAATAATGTGAGAAAGACAAACCCCACAGCGAAAGCAAGAGCGGAAGAAGTAGAAGCGTTAGCAAGAATATATCCAGAATTCGCGTATTGGCTAACGACAGGACTAACAATCCCGAGCGCTGGACAAATAAGCCCAGAATTGGAGGACACCCGAGAAAAACTAGGCTAGGCTGGATAACAGCAAGCAAAGTGGTAAACAGATGGAAGGCTGTTGTTCAGCCTAAGGACGAATAAGCGATCGCACGAAAAGCAGCACGAACAGAACACGTCCGAGAACGCCTAAAACGCAAATGAAGGTAGGTGAGATATATGGGACTTTTAGATAGAGACTGGTATCACGAAGCAGTCGCTGAACGGGAAAGAAAACTCAAGAACGAGCACAGCGACAGCAAACCGCCGGGCAAGAACTACGATGTTCTAGACAATATGAATCTAAAGAACATACCGTTACCTGCCAGCCAAAACAGTAAAGCATTCAAAGCAAAAACACTGATACAACAAATAAACAATGTTTTCGAAAAATCATTGGAAAAGATTGCGATACCAGCTTTGATTAGCTTAATACTTTGTGCTGTATTCCTAATAGCAGAGACAGCATTCAGAGTAATCAACGCCGGACATTAGAGATAAATAATATGAAAGAAATCGAATACACCTGGTGGAAAACCGAACATTTCTATCTTGGCTACCTAAACGACTACCCAGATTACATGACCCAGGGCGAAACCAAGGACGATCTAATCGAGCATCTGAAAGACCTGTTGGCGGATATTGAAAGCGATACCGTGCCGTTTATACGACATACCGAAAAGCTATTGGTCGCGTGATGAAACGACGGGATTTAATCAGGAAGCTTGAAGAGCTGGGATGCCAATTAACCAGGCACGGCGGTAAACACGACTGGTACACCAACCGCACCACACAACATTCTCAAGCCGTACCCAGGCACACGGAAATCGACGAGCATCTTGCAAAAACCATCATCAAGAAACTCAGCTAGTGTCAACAAATCGTCAACAGCACTGCCGGTTATAGTCGCTTAAAGCCGCCCTTTAATATTGTAAGCAACTGATTAAGTTACTTTTTAGTTTCGTTGGGTGCCGTTTCAAGTAACTTTTAATGCGATGGTCGTGCGTTCGAATCGCACACGACCCACCACTGAATTGATAGAAAAAACAAAAGCTTACAAGGACTTTAAGCTTCAGTAACTGTGTACTAAAACAGCCGACTACAGTGATTTTACTGGTAGTTGTGTTTTAACCCTCTAGCATGAGGAAACACAGATGCTAAATTTCCACATCATCAAAGTTGATCTCAAAAACGGCGAAACCCGTTATCGTACTATTCTTACCAAATCTGGTAAGGGAATCAAAACCAAAACTTTTCGACGCAAACAAGATGCCCGTATCTGGGGTACTCGTTCTGTTCTTGAATATCAAGAATACGAAGCTAAGGGCGTTCGTCCCTGTACTATTCCTTTTGATCGTCTAGCCGACGAATACATGGCTTGGTGGACGGGCAAAGACCACGACCGTGCGCGTCTTGTCAAATGGTGGACTGATCAATTCGGCAAAACGCTTTTGCCTGAAATCACACCCGACGAAATTCGCCTCAAACTTAAACCCAAGCGCGAACAAGCCCCAGCCACCTATAACCGCTATCTTGCGGTCTTATCCTCAATTATGGATTTTGCCACCCGGCAACAAGAGGATGATACTGTTTCAGAACAGTACATTGATGAAAATCCCTGCAAAAAAGTTCGTTCTCAGACGGTAAGCAACAAAGTCGTTCGCTATCTATCCGACGAAGAAAAGCCACGTTTAATTCGCGCTGCCCAAGCTATTGGTGGCAAATTTTATTTGAAAGTGTTGATGGCATTAACCACCGGGATGCGTAAAGGCGAATTGGATAAATTGCGCTGGTGCGATATTGATTTCGACAAAGGCCTAGCCCTTCTAGCCGACACAAAGAACGGTAAACCACGACATACACCTATTCCCAGTGTCACACTAGTGTAACGTCCCTAACGTTGCTTTAGCTTTGTCGACTTTCGCCAAGATGGCATCAGGAGTAGCTGTCCATTGGTACGGCTTTGGGTGGGCATTGCGGTGTTCGAGGTACTGCATGATGGCCAGCTTTAGTTCGTCGACACTGCGAAATACCCCGCGACGGATACGTTCTTCGGTGATGTCACGAAAGAATCGTTCAACCAAGTTCACCCAGGACGCTGACGTCGGCGTAAAGTGCATCTGAAAGCGCGGATGCTTGTCCAGCCAGGCTTTCACGTTGGGATGTTTGTGGGTGGCATAGTTGTCGACGATCAAATGGACGGCCAACTCCTTGTCGGTTCGGCGGTCGAGTAGTTTCAAGAATTTCAGAAACTCATCGTTGCGGTGCTTAGGTACGCACTCGCCGATCACCGTGCCCTCATGAACATTGAGGGCGGCGAACAAGGTTGTGGTGCCGTGGCGTTTGTAGTCATGCGTCATCGTTCCGTTCTTGCCGGGTTTCATCGGCAAACCTGGCTGCGTGCGATCCAGTGCCTGGATCTGGCTTTTCTCATCCACGGAAAACACGATGGCTTTCTCCGGCGGCTCCAGATACAGCCCCACCACATCCCGTAACTTCGCTTCAAACTGCGGGTCGTTCGAGACCTTGAAGCCCTTGACCCGATGCGGCTTCAGCTGGTGCTCGCGCCAAATGCGATGCACCGCCATGCGTGAAATGCCGACCTGCTCGGCCAGCGTCCGGCAACTCCAATGTGTTGCGTGGGCCGGCTTGCCGGTCATCGTCAACGTCAACACTTCTTGCACCTTCTCCACCGACAACGGCGGCACTCGCGAGGGCCGCGTCTTGCCTTTTTTCAATCCGTCAATACCGCTGTCCACGAAGCGCCGACGCCACAAATTGAGCGTCGGCCCACTGATCTTCAAGGTGTCCATGATCGTTTGCGAAGGCAGACGGTCGGCAGTCATCAATACGATTCGCGCCCGCAACGTCTGCTTCTCTCCTATGGCTCGACTTTTCACCCACCGATTCAGCAGGGTACGGTCTTGCTCGCTCAACTCAAGTTTCTTTGGTGTTCTCATACCCACCAATTCTACCATTCATAAGTATTTGTCGGGGACGTTACACTAGACGAGTTGAAAAAGCATCGGGAGGTTGGAAGTCGATTGTTATTTCCATCAACCACCGACCCGAACAAGTCTATCGACTACAAAAAACAATGGGCCAGTTGTTTGAAAGCGGCAAATATCAAAAACTTTCGTTGGCATGACATGCGACATGATACTGCGTCCACTTTAGCACGGGATGGACGAACGTTAAAAGAAATTGCCGAAATACTTGGACATAAAAGCCTGATTAGCACAGATCGTTATGCACATCTCTGTACTGAACATAAAACCCAAATTCTCAATGACACAATGAACCGTACAATCTCATTTTAAAAATAAAATTGAGTAATAGTGGTCTGAATTAATTACACAGTTTTTAAACACCAGCGATTTCGAAAATACAGTGACTGAGGCAACTCAATGCAATTATCCAAGATGACTGATGATCAAAGAAAATCTTTCAAAAATGCTTTGGCGCATAAAGAAGTGTACTTTGCCAGAAACGACCCAAAGGAATGGCCTTCTTTATTTTTCAATATTATTAAGCCAAAGATTAAGACATTGAATTCAGCTATTGAATTCTATGAGTCTTTGACTGATAAAGAAATTGAAACCAGGCTTGCCGTGCATCACTGGGAAGCCCAAGCATGGGACGTATACGAAGCTTTAATGGGGTGTGGTTTGTTGCCAATGGGCAGGTCTATCGATCCAAAGCGATGGGCAGAAAAAGAAATCGATAATGTTAATTTACTATTAACAGAAGGCAGAAATCAATTGATGACATCGCGCGAATTCTATGAAGATGCAATTCCGCTTATATACAATCAATTGGTCATCGGCGAATGGAACGATTTCATTTCGACATCAATAGATGAACTAAATTCTTTTTATGAGGAAGAATCAAAATATTACAAGAAGCATGGGTATGATGAATATGATCCAATTGATATTGACTTCAAGATTCTTTGTATGGCTCCCAAGGAGGAAGATTTCTTAAATGAAGCGTATTTGGCAGCAATGGAAATTCAAGCATTGATTTGGTACAGGGAGTTTTTAACTGAAATAAAGATTTTTGGGGTTACTTTCTATGATGGAGAATCTGAGCGTTATGAAAATATTGATAGCAATCAGCCCAGAAGAAAATATATCAATATTAATCAGCTTAACAGGCTGTTGATTTTATCTCCCCCGCAAGCCGCATTGATTCGTTGAGTCAATCGCAAGAGCAATTCATAAGGTATTGTTATGCATGGTAAAATGATTCCATCTTCAATAGATTACCTTGATCCCATGCGCGGCGCCGACATCACTCAAGAAGAACTATTCAGTTACCGAACCCTGGAAACGCGGATTCCCAAGAAGCATCCTCTTCGCAAATTGCGCAAAGTGGTTGATCTGTTGCTCGCCACGCTGGACGACGAGTTCGACGCGCTCTACGCCCGTCGTGGGCGGGATTCGATTCCGCCTGAACGCTTGCTCCGCGCCAGTCTGCTGCAGGTGCTGTTTTCCATCCGTTCGGAACGGCAGTTGGTGGAACATATCGACTTCAACCTGCTGTACCGTTGGTTCGTCGGCTTGACCTTGGATGATGAGGTATGGGACCACTCGACCTTCAGTGCCAACCGAGACCGCTTGTTGAACGAACGCATCAGCCGCTTGTTTTTCGAAAGGGTACTGGCCTTGGCGGAGTGGAAGAACCTGATCTCCGATGAGCATTTTTCGGTCGACGGTACGCTGATTCAGGCCTGGGCCTCGCATAAAAGCTTCGTCAAAAAAGACGGTTCGACCCCACCGCCGGAAGACGGCGGTCGCAATCCCACCGTCAACTTCAAAGGCGAGAAACGCAGCAACGACACCCACGCATCCACCACCGATCCCGTTGCCCGGCTGTACAAAAAGAGCGAGGGCGACAAGTCGCAGTTGGCATTTCTTGGCCATGCCTTGATGGAGAACCGCAATGGCTTGGTCGTCGACGTCGAAGTCACGCAGGCGACCAGTACCGCGGAGCGTGAAGCAGCCGAAACCATGGTCAAGCGTACGATCCATAAACCCGGCGCGACCTTGGGCGCCGACAAAAATTACGATACCAAAGACTTCGTCGCCAAGCTACGCAAGCGCAAGGTCACCCCGCATGTCGCCAGCAAGGACAAAGGCTCCGCCATTGACGGCCGCACCACCCGACACGACGGATACCGCAAAAGCCTCTAGGTTCGCAAACGGATCGAAGAGGTCTTCGGCTGGGCCAAAACCGTCGGCCCGCTACGGCAAACCAAATTCCGCGGGATGAAGAAGGTCGCCGCACAAACGATTTTTACCTTTGCCGCCTATAACCTGACGCGGATGGGCGCCATTTTCGGCTGGCGTTACAGCACCGTCTAGCCGGTAGTGCGCCTGAAATCCGCCAAAAGGCGGAATTTAACCCCCTTCGGAGTGAATATAACCGGCTAAAACCGGTTTTTGAGGCCTAATCGGGCTTCCAGACCATCCGGCGCTTCGAAAAATGGCGCCGAAACCGAAGGTATGACGGCAAATTTCAACAGCCTGTTAAAAGATCAAATGATGGATATGAGGCCATCCGCGTGAGCTTTGATCAATACTCATCAAAAAATGATCGTATTCCTAAATGGGCGGAATTGATGACCTATATGGTAAGCCATCCCCCGAAAGGGATTATGGTTGAAGGCTTGTATGATAGGAGTAAACTTATCGCCCTCGTTATTGAGGGCGTTGACAAGCCCATCGATAGAGCCGCATTTAAAAAACGATTTGACCGATATTTCAGAAAAACGGACATTAAGCAGGACATTAGTTGATATTTTTGGACAATTAGCCGTTTAGAAAAAAAGTCTTTTACGCCCCGTTACCATAGCCTCACGAATTTAAACAACCCGTGAGGCTTTTTTATGACCGACATCCCCACTCATACTACTTTGGGCGACTTCTGCCCGAAAAATACCTTTGCCACCCACCCCGACAACCCGCTGAAAGAATCTGAGTTCAACTGGTTGTTAAAAAACCGCGATGCCAACGGCTTCAAAGAGGCATTCGTCAAAGTCAATGCCAGAAAGTTTCTGGTGCATATTCCAACCTTTACCAACTGCTTAGCCAGCCGCAGAGGCGCGTAACTCGGCTTGTCCTGCCCCCTGCATGCCGGCTACCGATTCGGATAATCGGGCACAGATTGCCGGTATCGCATGATAAATGCGGGACAAACCCAGATAAATCGTACCTTTCAGCGCAAAACTACAGTGATTTTATTTCTAACGACTCAAAAAACGCTGTTGTTGGCATCCAGAATTGAATTGTTTGGGGTTCAGTTAATGGCAGACAAAAGACAAAAATTTAAAGGCCGTCGCTCCGGCCAGACTTTTGGAGCGAAACCGCATCACATTTTTCGCGCGAACATAAAAACCAGCCAGCCTTCGCCGGCATTAGTGTTGGGTCATATGGCTGCACATTTACTGGATAACTTGGTGGCGCAGTTCAACGGCAATAACAACGGCGACCTTACAGCTGCACCCAAGATCATGAAACTGTACGGCTGGACTTCTCAAGGTTCCGTGCACAGCGCTTTGACCGAGTTATTGGCAAACGGCTTTATCGAGCAAACTCGCCAAGGTGGCAGAAACAAATGCTCGTTGTATGCCCTTACTTGGCTGGCGATTGACGAATGCGACGGCAAGCTCGACGTGTCGCCAACCCGAGTACCTTCAAATCTTTGGAAATCGGAGAACAAGGCAAATATCGATCAACGTTTTGTCGACGCTTGGCACGAAGCGCAACTCAAGCCGAAGAGAAACAAACGGCCCGAGTTAAAAGTAGTTGTCGGCATGAGGACTAAATGATGTCGCTATTCGGACAAGTCTGCAAATTAACAGCCAAAAACCAGCGAGTTGTTTTCGCTATCAAGACAAGTCTCGCCATATTTTTGCTGTTTTGTTGTCGTTATTTGGACAGCTTTATAGATATGTTCCATGTGATGGACAATCTGATTCAAGCCCATCAACCGGCGTTGGAATGGATGACTGCAAAACGGGGTAGGCTGAATGGCTAAACTCCAAAATCCCAATCGCGCCAAAATCCACCGAAATTACACGGTAGAAGAAATTGCGTTGCTGTATGGGGTACACAAAAACACCGTGCGGCTATGGATAAAAGACGGGTTGCCCGCGATTGATCAAAGGCGGCCGATTCTGGTCAGTGGTTTAGAACTTCGCCAGTATTGGCAGACCAAACGAACCAGTCGAAAGCGCAAATGCCAGCCTTACGAAATTTATTGTGTTCGCTGCCGCATTCCGCAACGACCTGACGGAAACATGGCGGATTTCGAACCGCTCAATGCCAGTACCGGGCGTTTGATTGGCCTCTGTCCAGACTGCGGCGGCATCATCAACAAGTTCATCAAATGCACCCGATTAGACGAAATTCGCGGACAACTAGACATCACGCAAACGAAAGCACTGGAACACATAGACGAGAGTTTCAAACCCCTCGTAAACAGTGACTTCAACCAGTGAGATGAAACTATGACCAAATACAACGCTAATAACGAGCGGATTAAGCGCCAATACTTTGCTTTTCTCAAGGAAGCCAAGCGTCAGAATGAAAGTTCGGTGGATGCCGTCGCCAAGGCTATTAGTCGCTTTGAAGCCTACAACAAATACCGCGATTTCAAGGCTTTTCATTTTGAACAGGCCGTCGGCTTCAAACAACACCTTGCCCGGCAGACCAACCAGCAAACCGGCAAGCCGATCAGCAAAGCAACGCTGCATTCCACGCTGGGCCAACTGAAAACGTTTTTCCAATGGCTGGCCATGCAAACCGGCTACAAATCGCGCATCAACTACAGCGATGCGAAATATTTCAATCTGTCGGAAAAAGACGTACGCATTGCCACCGCAAAACGCCCAGCCGCCGTACCGACGTTGGAGCAAATCAAGCACGTTATAAGTGTCATGCCCAGCCAAACCGACATTCAGCGGCGTAACCGTGCCTTGATTGCTTTCACCTTGCTGACTGGCGCACGCGATAGTGCCATCGCCTCGATGAAATTGAAACATATCGATCTTACCGGCAAGAGCGTGTTTCAAGACGCTCGAGACGTAAAAACCAAATTCAGCAAAACCTTCACCACCTATTTTTTTCCGGTCGGTGACGAGATTCTGGAAATCATCATTGATTGGGTTCGCTACCTAAAAGACGAACTGCTCTGGGGCAACGATGATCCGCTGTTTCCTAAAACCCATGTTACCGTCAGTGAAAATAGAGGATTTCAAGCCACTGGTTTGGCAAGGGCGCATTGGAGCAATGCAACACCGATACGCACCATTTTCCGTGAAGCGTTTGAAGCGGCGGGCTTGTCTTATTTCAACCCGCACAGTTTGCGGAAGACATTAACCTCACTCGGGCAACAGCTTTGCCAGACGCCGGAGGAATTCAAAGCCTGGAGTCAGAATTTAGGCCATGAGGATGTTATGACGACCTTGTACAGCTATGGTTATGTGCAACAAAGCCGCCAAGGCGAAATCATTCAGCAACTGAAAACTCCGCGTTCGGCAACCGCCAGCCAATATCTGGACGATATTGCCAAAGCCATGCTCAAGGTGATGACCGAGCAACAAATGCAAATTCAAAGCGTTTGAAATGCCGGCCCACAAAAATTAGGCTGCCTGACGCTTTAAGGTCAAAATATCCGCTTTTTGATAAAAGCAGCACCAAACTGGAATTCGCACTTCATGACACAACTGACTTTAGGACAACTGGAACGACATTTGATGAAAGCCGCCGATATACTGCGCGGCAAAATGGACGCTTCGGAATATAAGGAATACATCTTCGGCATGCTGTTCTTGAAACGCATGTCCGACGTGTTTAACGAACGCTACGATCAAATCATCGCCGAACAATTCAAACTGGGCCGCAGCCTGGAACAAGCCCTGCAACGCGCGGAAAGCATTAGCCTCTACCCCAACGGCTTCGTGCCGAAAACCGCTCGTTGGAGTTATCCGGAGCGTGCGCAAAAAATCGACGGCATGGCCGCGCACCTGGCGGACTGGGGACCTATCGATCAAGGTAAACACCTTGGCCCCATCGAAGAATGGCCGGCCAAAGCGTTGGGCGACAAACTCAATCAGGCACTCGGGGCACTGGCCGTCAGTAATACTGCTCTGGACGGCGTACTGGGACACATCGACTTCGAGCGCAAAATCGGCGAAGTCACCATTCCCGACAAGGAACTGCGCAAACTGATCGACCATTTCAACGGCTACCGGCTGCTGGACAAGGATTTCCAATTTCCCGATCTGCTCGGCGCCGCCTACGAATTCATGATCAAATTCTTCGCCGATAATGCCGGTAAGCGCGGCGGGCAATTCTATACCCCGCGCGACGTGGTAAAGCTGATTACCCGCATCGCCAACCCCAGCGCCGGTATGTCGATCTATGATCCGACGGTCGGGTCGGGCGGTATGTTGATTCAAGCCCGCGACTGGGTAGCGATGCACGGCGATAACCCCGACAACATTGCCTTGTACGGCCAGGAAAACGACGGCGGTGTCTGGGCCATCTGCAAAATGAACCTGTTGATGCACGGCGTACCGTCGGCGGACATTCGCCACGGCGACACACTGATGAATCCCAAACACCAGCAAGGCGGCGAATTGCGCCGCTTTCATCGCGTCATGGCCAATCCGCCCTTCGCGCAAAACTACGAAGCCGAAGGCATGATTCACGACGAGCGCTTTCGCTTTGGCTTCACCCCGGAAACCGGCAAAAAAGCCGATTTGATGTTCGTACAGCACATGTGGGCGGTGTTGCAGCAAGACGGCCTGTTGGTCAGCGTCATGCCGCACGGCGTGCTGTTTCGCGGCGGCAAGGAATACGAGATTCGCAAAGGCTTTATTGATGCCGACCTGATCGAAGCCGTCATCGGCCTGCCGCAGAATCTGTTTTACGGCACCTCGATCCCCGCCTGTTTATTGGTGATGCGGCAAAACGCCGCCGGCAAACCGGAACCACGCCGCCAGAAGGTTTTGTTCATCAACGCCGACCGTGAATATTACGAAGGCCGGGCGCAAAACTTTTTGCTGCCGGAACACATCGACAAAATCGCCGCCACTTACGAACAATGGCGCGAGATTCCCGGCTATGCCTCCATCATCGGCCAGGACGAGATCAAGGCCAACGATTACAACCTCAACATCCGCCGCTATGCCGACAATGCCCCGCCGCCGGAAAGCCAGGACGTACACGCCCATTTGCGCGGCGGCATCCCGGAACGGGAAATCCGCGCCAAGCAAGCCCTGTTCGATGCCCACGGCTTTGCGTTGCGCGATTACCTGATTAGCCGCGAACCCGGCTATTGGGCTTATCCCGCCGCTATTCAACAAAAGTCCGACCTACCAAGCTGGCTGGAAAACGACGCTGGTGTAAAAGCCAAGCAACAGGCGTTGCAAGGCGCCATGGCGGCTTGGTGGCAACAGGCGCAAAGCCAAATCGCCGAACTGCCCGGCAATGGCCGTTTGATGGATTTGCATAAAAACCTGCTGGACAGCTTCAATCAACAACTGCTGCCGACCGGTCAATTCGACTGCTACAAGCTGGACGGCATTCTGGTGAGTTGGTGGGACGTGCATCTCAACGACCTGAAAATCCTGCTGGCCGCCAATAAACCTGCCCCGGACAACCCTGATAAACCCATACCCGCGCCGGAAATGGCCGCGCGTTATCTGATCGGCGCCTGGTGGGAAGCCCTGCTATCGGCGCTGGAAGAAAGCCAGGACAAGGACAGCAAGGTCAAGCTGGATTTAAAAACCGAAATCTTGGCCGTCAAACTGACGCCCCTGCTGCTGCAACGCTGGCAAAAGCTGGAGGCCAAACAGGCGGCGCTGGACGGCGACAAGGAAGCTTTCGAGGTCGGCCCGGAGGATTTCGAAATCGGCGAGGATGAGGATAATTACGCCAAACAATTGGAAGACGAGTTCAAAACCCTGAAAGCCCGGCAGAAAGCCATTTTGTACTGCAAAAAACAGCTCACCGGCAAGGGCCGGGATTCCATCGCCGATTACCAGCAACGCGGCCTGGATACCATGCCCTTGCAACAGGAACTGGACAAGCTGGATCGTAATTTGTTGAGCATCTCGCCGCGACTGGCCGAACTGGAAACCTTGCTGGCGCCTTATGTTGCCATCAAAGCCGGACTCGCCAAAACCAAGAAAATCATCGCCCGCTTGAAAAAAATCCTGCTGATTCGGTTGGAACGCAAGATAGCGGCGCTCAGCGAAGCGGAGGCGCAAGCCTTGTACCTGTCGGTGTTTTACGACGGTATCGCCAGCCAGCTCGACCGCGCTTTGCAAAGCCAGCGGCAAGCGGCCATAGCCGAACTGGACAACTGGTGGGACAAATATCAGGAAACCTATGCCGACATTGTCCGACGCAAACAACAGGCGACTGAAAGGCTGGAAGGTTTTTTGAAGGGGTTGGGGTATGAATGATTGGACAAAGTCTTCAATTGATAATGCTTGTTATATTCTTGATAATCTTAGAATACCTGTAAGCGAAATCGAAAGAAATAAGCGAAAAGGAAACGTTCCATATTATGGAGCCAATGGTATTCAGGGTTATATTGATGAATACATATTTAATGAAAAGCTAGTTTTATTGGCAGAGGATGGTGGGAATTTTGAAGACTACTCAATACGTCCCATTGCTTACCGCATAGATGGTTACTCATGGGTAAACAATCATGCTCATGTATTAACAGCGAAAAGCGGTTTCGATATAGATTACATTTTTTATTCATTACAGCATAAAAATATATTAAAGCACATTACAGGTGGAACCCGAGGCAAGCTAAATCAATCTGAGTTGAAGTCTATAATATTCGAATGCCCATCTGATTTTAAAGAACAAAAAACCATCTCCACCATTCTCGATACCATCGACGAAACCGGCCAAATCCGCCCGCATTGGGATGACAGGCCTGATTTATATAAGAAAACTGAATTGGGTTGGTTGCCAAAAGAATGGGAAATCCAGAAACTAGAAACAGTAACCAGTCACATTGTTGATTGTCCTCACACAACGCCGTCTTTTGTGGAAAATGGTGTTCTAGTAGCACGCACATTCAATATTAAAGATGGTGAATTCATTAGCCACAGCGCATCTTATGTAACAGAACCTGAATATATTGAGCGGATTTCACGATTGGAACCGCAAGCAGGTGATTTAATTTTTACTCGCGAAGCACCTGTAGGAGAAGCATTTGTCATTCCCGAGGGTATGCGTATTTGCCTTGGGCAAAGAACCATGTTGATTCGGTGCGATAAACAGCATTGCTTTCCTGATTATTTAGTTGAATATTTGTATTCAACTAAAATGCGCACCCGATTCGATCAGATAGTGGGCGGCACAACAAACCCACATTTGAATGTTTCTGACGTGAGGCAGTTATTAATCGTATTGCCAAATATTTACGAGCAAGAATTAATTAGCAAACAGCTGGCTTCAATTCGAACAACGTTAAATGATTTTCGAGCCGAAAAATATAAACTCGAAAAAATCAAAACCGGCCTCATGCAAGACCTGCTGACCGGCCAGCGCCGCGTCACGCCGGAATTGATCCGGCAAGTCGAAACCCTGACCGGTTCCGCCTAAGCTTATGTCCGTCCCTGAGCGCATTGGGCTGTATCACATCACCCATATCGACAATCTGGCGGGGATTATCCGCGCCGATGGCTTGCTGGCGCATAACGGCGTCGAAGACGATTATACTGACATCGCCCATCAAACCATTCAAACCCAGCGCAATCGGAGGCTGGTGCCATGTCCACCCGGCGGCGCCTTGCATGACTATGTGCCGTTTTATTTCTGCCGCCGTTCGCCGATGCTGTATGCCATTCACAAAGACAACATCGCTGGTTACCACGGCGGCCAGCAAAGTATCGTCTATCTGGTCAGCGAACTGGCGAGTGTGCAGCAGGCCGGCTTGAGCTTCGTGTTCACCGACGGCCACGCCATCATGCAGGTCAGCGAGTTTTACAACGACGAGGCCGACTTGAACAAAATCGACTGGCCGCTGATGAAAGCCAAATTATGGAAGGACACCGACGAGGACCCGGATCGCAAACGCCGCCGGCAAGCCGAGTTTTTACTGCATCGGCGTTGCCCGTGGTCGTTGATTTCCGGGATTGCGGTATTCGACGAGGCGATGAAATCGCGCGTGGAAAGTTTGCTGGATGATCTCAAGCCCGCGCATTTGCCGCGTGTCAAAGTGCTGCCCGCTTGGTACTATTGACGCCTATGATTACTTATCGCCACGGAAATTTATTGCAGTCCGACGCCGAAGCCCTGGTCAACACCGTCAATTGCGTCGGTGTGATGGGTAAAGGTATTGCTTTGCAATTTAAACAGGCGTTTCCGGCCAATTTCAGCGCCTATCAAAAAGCCTGCAAAGCCGAAGCGGTGCAACCGGGCAAACTGCTGGTGGTCGATACCGGCAACATGATCAACCCGCGCTGGATCATCAATTTCCCCACCAAAACCCATTGGCGCGCGCCGTCGCAAATTAGTTACATCGAGCAAGGCTTGGCAGATTTGCAGCGGGTGATTCGCGAATATGGCATCCGCTCGATAGCGCTGCCGCCGTTAGGTTGCGGTAATGGCGGCCTGGATTGGCAGCAGGTGCAACCCCTTATTGAAACAGCTTTGGCCGATTTGCCCGAGGTCGAGGTGCTGATTTATCCGCCACAACCCGCACCCGACGCCGACAGCATGCCGGTGGCGACCCTGCCGCCGGACATGACCCGCGCCCGCGCCTTGTTCATTAAATTGATCGAGCAATATTGCTTGCCGGGCTATCGTTTGAGTTTGCTGGAAATTCAAAAGCTCAGTTATTTTTTGCAAGTAGCGGGCGAACCGCTGAAACTGAATTTCAAGCCGCATTTTTACGGGCCGTATGCGGAAAATCTCAACTTCTTGTTGCAACGCATCGAGGGGCATTTTATCCGCGGCTACGGCGACCGCAGCAAGGATGCCGAGATTCATTTGCAGCCGGATGCGGTGGCCATGGCGGATGCGTTTTTACAAAACGATGCCGATGCCAACCAGCGCTTGGCCCGCATCAAGGCGTTGATCGAAGGTTTTGAAACGCCCTACGGCATGGAATTGCTGGCAACCGTGCATTGGGTGCAACGGCAAAATCCCACGGCCAACGACACCGACATCGTGCGCCAGGTGCATCAATGGAACCCTCGCAAACAGGCGTTGATGCGCGATAACCATATTCTGAAAGCCTTGTCGCGGTTACGCGCCAGCGGCTGGATTTCCGACAGCGAGCAACAGACAGCGATAGCCTGATGGACCACAACGAAGACAGTGAAGTCGAACAACCGTTTATCGCCCAACTACTGGCCCAGTCCGGCCAGTTATGGCGGCATATTCAAGGCAGCAAGGACAGCATAGCCGATCAAGGCCGCGAACAGTGGCGGGATGTATTGCTGAAATCTCGCCTGTTGGATGCCTTAAAGCGCATCAACCTTGATACCAGCGGTAAACCCTGGTTGGATGATGACCGAGTCAATCAAGCGTTCAAGGATTTGGACCGGCTGAGCGCCGCGACCGGTCATGGTTTGATGGAGAAAAATCAGGCCGCCACGCGCCTGTTACTGGAAGGCTCAACGGTAGACGGCCTACCCGGCTGGAACGAAGGCCGCAAGCAACGCATTCGGTTCATCGACTGGCACACCCCGGAAAACAACGAGTTTTTAATCATCAACCAGTTCCGCCTTGATGAACCGGACGGCCAGCACAAGAAATTCATCCTGCCGGATATTGTGCTGTTCGTGAACGGCATTCCGTTGGTGGTCATCGAGTGTAAAAGCCCGGCCACCACCAGCCCCATCGAAGAAGGCATCAATCAATTACTGCGTTATTCCAATCAGCGCGATTGGATCGATGCTCGCGAAGGCAACGAAAAGCTGTTTCATTATGCGCAGTTGCTGATCGTCAGCGATTTCGACGATGCGCGTCTGGCTTGCCCCGGTGCATTGTTCGAGCATTATTTGCCGTGGAAGGATTGCTGGCCAACTCAGATAGAAAATTTCGTGGCACAAATTGGTAAAACCAAGCTGTCGCAACAGCAATTACTGATCGAAGGCGTGTTACGCCCAGAGCGCTTGCTGGACATCCTGCAAAATTTCGTGATTTTCATGCAAGTCGATGGCCGCACCGTGAAGATTGCGCCCCGTTATCAGCAATATCGTGCGGTGCTGAAAGCCATGCAACGTCTTGAAAGTGAGCCTACACGTCTTCAGGATGGCGAATTCGACCGCCGGGGTGGGGTGATTTTTCATACCCAGGGTTCGGGCAAAAGCTTGACGATGGTATTCTTGGTGCGGCGCATGCGCAACCATGTGGATTTGCGCCATTTCAAGGTGGTATTCGTCACCGACCGCACCGATTTGCAGGATCAATTGTCGGCCACCGCCGAACTGACCGGGGACGGCGTCAATATTGTTGAACGGGTGCGTGATCTACCGGCGGTTTTACGCAAACCGGGGCCAGGCTTGGTATTTGCGATGCTGCAAAAATATCGCTCGCCGGACGAGGAAAAGAGCGACGACGATGCGATGGACGGTGTTGGGGAATTGAATGCATCCGAATCGATTTTGCTGATTATTGATGAGGCTCATCGGGGGCATACCAAAAACCTGCATGTCAATTTGATGATGGCCTTGCCGAATGCGGCGAAACTGGGTTTTACCGGGACGCCTATTGTTATCGGCAAGAAAAAACGCACGGCGGAGATTTTTGGGGATTTTATCGATCATTACACGCTCAGGGATGCGCAAGCCGATGGCGCGATTCTGCCGATTTTGTACGAGTTTCGGAATGCCAGGGGCGAAATCAAGGACGGCAAAACCGCCGATGAAATCTTTGAAGACGTGTTTGCCAAAAAGACGCTCGCGGAGCGGCAGGCGATACAGAAGAAATACGCTAGTAGTCGGGCGTTGCTGGAAAGTATCGAGTTAATCAAAAGCAAGGCTCGCGATGTGATGCGGCACTATATCGAGGTGGTGCTGCCCAACCACTTCAAGGCGCAATTGACCGCCACCAGCCGCCTAGCCGTGATGCGTTATTACGAGGCTTTGCGCGAGGCGCGCGATTACTGGCTGGAAAAGATAGAGCAATTGCCGGCGGCTGTGCGGAATTTGCCGGATGAAATGCTGGACACTTTGGACGATGAACAACGGTTTCTGGTGGAAGCTTGGCCGTTGCGGGAACTGATCGCCAAATTGGAGTTTGCGCCGGTGTTTTCCGCCGCTCACAACGACGACCCAGCGCTGGCACAGTGGAGCGATAAAAGCAAAATCGAGCAGCGCATCAGCCGTTTTAAAAAGCCATTCAGCCACAAAGACCCGGACAAAGCCGATCCACTGGCGTTTTTGATCGTCAAAAACATGTTGTTGGTCGGCTTCGATGCGCCGAATGAACAGGTGTTGTACATCGAACGCCGATTGAAAGAAGACGAATTGCTGCAAGCGATTGCCCGCGTCAACCGTACCCGGAGCGGCAAGAACGTCGGTTACGTGGTGGATTATGTCGGCATCGGCGGTTATTTGGCGGAAGCCTTGGCCGCGTATGCCAAGGACGACATCAGCGGCGCGTTTCGTTCCGCCAAACAGGAGTTGCTAGATTTGCGCGACCGCCACGCGCGGATCATCAATTTATTCAAGGAATGGGGTATTGCCGATTTGGACGATACCGAAGCCGCTGCCGAGGCATTGCGGCCATTAGATAGACGCGGCAAGTTTGCCGTCGCCTATCAACAGTTTCTGAAAACCTTCGGTAATCTGGAGCATCGTCCGGAAGCCAGACCTTACGCCAAGGACGCGAAAACGCTGGGATTTATCGCGGCACGCGCACGCAACAAATTCGGCGACAACAAGCTAAACATTGCCGGGGTGGGCGATAAGGTGCGAGCGATTATCGATGAATATGTCATCAGCAAAACCATCGAAACAGGGATTGCGCCTGTCGATTTGCTGGACGGCGAATTCAAGAAACAGGTTAAGCGTGTTCGTTCGGACCGCTCCGCCGCCGAAATAATGGCCCATGCCGCGCGCCACTATATCCGGCAGAAAAAACAGCAAAAGCCGGAAGATTACACCAAGCTAAGCAAGCACCTCGAAGCCATTCTGAAAAAGTTTAGCCAGGATGCCAAGGAATTACGCAAGGCCCTGGAAGATTTCATCAAAAACATGGCGCGGCACGAAGAAGAGAACGACACCGGTTTAAATGGTCAAACCCAGTTACCGTTTTATGTGTTGTTGATTGAGCATTACCAGGCTGGAGGGGGAGAACTGGGCGACGACATCAAGAAAAGTCTGATCGATTTGGCCGTTGAAGCGGTGGAGCAAATCAGCCAGCAAATCGGCAGTGTCAACTTTTGGGCCGATTCGCATAAGCAAGGTGTGTTGCGTCGTTTGTTGATTGAGTTATTGGATTACAGCAATATTTTCGAATTCGAAACTATAGAAGCAACGGTAGACCGAATGCTGGAATTGGCTCGACATCTTCACGACCGATTGGTGGCGGATTGAAATGGCGTTATACCAGTCCGACGATCTACAGTTTAAGGTTCATACCAGCGCCAAACGGAAGTCGTTGGGTATTACCGTGGATCGCGATGGCTCGCTGATTTTGCACACGCCGAACAATATCGTTAGTGACGAAATCGAATCCTTTATCAATGAAAAGCGGTTGTGGATTTATACCAAACTCGCCGCCAAGGAGTTTTTAAACGAACAAGCCCATCCGGAAAGGCGGTTCATCGATGGCGAAGGATTTTGTTATCTGGGGCGCACCTATCGCTTGGCACTGATTGATAGTCGCATTCAATCGTTGATTTTTAAATCCGGACGATTTTATCTAGCTAAAAGCCAGCAGGATTCCGCAAGAGCTTTGTTCATTGATTGGTATAAGCAGAAGGCAATGCAGCGTCTTCCTGGTTTGGTATCCGAATTCACTTCGCGTCTCGGCGTTAAAGCAAATGGACTAAAGGTGATGGAGTTGGGTAATCGCTGGGGATCGTGTTCTGACAATGGCGTGTTGAATTTCCATTGGAAAGTCATGCAATTACCCCAAAAGTTGCTTCGCTATATCGCCGCCCATGAAGCGGCGCATTTATTGGAAAAGCATCACTCACCGGAGTTTTGGCAAACAGTTGAGCGGTTAATTCCGAATTACATTGATTTACAGGCGACATTGCAAGTTGATGCATTGAAGTATGCGCGGTTGTAACAAATTGGCGCAATGATTAGCTGAAATCCTTAGTAAATAAGGAAAATAATGTTCAATAGAGCTGATTGAGTAGGCATTGGCGCCTAAAAGTTCAATAGGTAATTGATTTAAAAGCCTACGTCAAAATCGAGTTCCTTAATCTTCCAGACTTTATTATTTCTCAATATTTCAAGGTTCTCTTGGATGATGTAGGATATTTTTTCACCACCGAAAGAATCGAAATCGGCATAGTAAAATACGTTTACTCCGGTTTTTGGAACGTGAGGCGGGATTAGCTTGCAGTTTTCGAGATAAAAAATTAAGTGAGCGGCAATATGTCTGGCGGCGACCCCACCTAATCCCCGTTTATCAGGGCGCACCCAAATCAAATTTACAGTTAGATATAAAGTGCGAATTTTTTGAGTTTTGGTTTCTTCCCATCCAATATCAAATGAGATGAAGCCAATTGGCGGCTCTTTTTCCTTTTGAAAAGTCTCCCAGACGCTAATAATTGTCCGATCGCCATAATTCCAGGCATCATCGTATGATTCTATTAATCGGTCTAAGTTACTTTTTTTCCAGTATGAGCTGTTCAGTCTAGATTTTGAAATAAGTTGACTGCCTCGGTTTATAGAGCCTGTAACCCATTCAACGTCGCCACGCCCAACATTTTTACAATGCCATTGCGACGGAAAGATTTCAGGTCTGAGATCGGTTTTTTCAAAGAAAATTTCGCTCATTTAATCATCGGTGCCAAGGTCGAACGGAGGTTTAGAACTACAGTAAAAACTACAGTGGTTTATATTGCATCACGCTACTTTTAACAACTTTACACAATGCCAATCAGCTGCTAAGCTTTTGATTAAAGGACGTTTTAAGTAGTATGCAGTTGCATGAAAGTTGTTTGAATCGAACTTTTAATGCGATGGTCGTGCGTTAGAATCGCACACGACCCACCATCAATTCGATAAGCAAATCAACCAGTTGCTGAGAAATCAGAGCTGGTTTTTTTGTGCCTGAAATTTGGCTTGCGTGATTTTTGCGTGACTTGATTTTCACCGGCTCCAAGCCAACTTTGTTGCTGTGCTGTATCGATTCATCATTTGAGAGACGCTTTCATTCAAACCAACATTCAGTTATTGATGATAACAATCATCGGCAGCCTTAGCCGCCTCTGGTTGAGGTACAGGTAGATTTTTTTCGGCGGGCTGTGGGTCGGGTTTAATTTTTTCCGCAAATTCGTTTTGCAGTTGCCAGCGCACAACGCGGTTTCGGCCCGATTCCTTGGCAACATATAACGCTTCATCGGCAAATTTGTTCAATTCGCTCGGGTCTTCCGGTTGGTCTAGGATGCTGGCGACACCCAAACTCGCGGTCACCCAGGGTCCGGTTTCGTAACGGGCGACTGATTCGGATTTGATGCGCAAGCGAATACGCTCTGCCACCGTAATGGCTTCGTCTACGCTTAAACCCGGTAGCACGAGGCAAAACTCTTCGCCGCCGTAGCGGCCAACCAAATCAATTTTGCGGGTGTTGTTGGTTAAGATTTCGGCGAGCAATTTGATGATGACGTCACCGGTGGCATGACCG
Organism: Methylomonas sp. TEB; assembly: GCF_047777895.1. Lineage (GTDB taxonomy): Bacteria > Pseudomonadota > Gammaproteobacteria > Methylococcales > Methylomonadaceae > Methylomonas. The sequence goes on along the minus strand of NZ_CP180476.1, from coordinate 3,980,195 downwards.
TAATTATCGTTAACCCGTTTGAAATGGTCGATGTCGACCATAATGCAGCACAGCTCCAAATTGTTTTGCAGGGCATCGGCAAACGCCTTTTCAAACAGTTCGTTAAATGCTCGCCGATTCAAACAGCCGGTCAGAGAGTCCCTGGTGGCCAGAAAGTGCAATTCCTTGTTTTGTTCTTTAACTTGCGCCTGACTTTCCTCCAACTTGCTGACCATGATTTGCAACTTGGTATTGCGTTCTTCTATTTCGGTGATGTCATCCAGCGTGATCAACACGCCTTGAGGGGCGTCGTTGCCAGAAAGAATGGGCGATGCGTTGATCACAAATTTAAATGTGTCATTGTCAGGACTAGTCAGTTTCAGATGCGCGCCAATCGAACTTTTGCCGGTTTTTAAAACAGTTTGCCAGGGCAGGTAGACGTCGGTGGTCGAATCGTCCGCGCTTTTCCATTCTAATTGTGAGGCCTTTTTCCCCAGCAAAGCCGACGTAGGGCTGGCGATTTTTTTCAGAAAGGCATTATTGGCCAAGACAATTTGCTCATGCTCATCAATGATGATGACACCCTCGGCCAGCGTATCGAAAGCCGCGTTGACCCGTTCGGGAATCACGGCGCTGGGGTCGAGTACTTTCAAGGTTCTGAGCATGAACGCCAAGTAAATAAAAAAGCCGACAACCAAAAAGAATATCGCCATTTTAAAACTGGGGTGTTCAAGAAAATCCGAGGCCGATTCTCCGGCTATTGGCGCGAATTTAAATTCAATATCCCCCCATTTTTCCGAGTCGCGAAAAATAGGCACCACCAAATGCGTAGACGTGGATTTTTGGCTATCGTAATCGGACCATTCTTTAACGTGATCGTTGACTTGAAAAATTAATTGATTGTTTTGCAAGCGGATGCCGGCGGAGAGAATGTCCGGGTTTCTCTTGATTAAGGCATTGAGCATTCGCTCAATGCGATGTGGGTCTTGATCGGAGGCGATGGTGGAAAATTGAATGGCTAGCGCTTCGCTGATTTGTTTGCGCGACTCCAGCATAAAACTGGATTTATCCGGCATGAAACCCAACATTTCCGCTGCAAACAGTAAGCAGATACTCAGCATTACTAAAGCCAGGCTGATGCGCATTGCCGGCAATAAAACTCCAACCGCTTTTTTTAGGGCGTCCATGATCTTAAATGATGCGATGCCGGAATATTAAACCGAAACTCAAGCAAACAGTTTCTGATCATCACGGGGTGTCTTCAGAGCAGGAGGATACTGAGTCAAGCTCTTTGGCTTCATTGTCTTTTGCCAGCCTTGATTTTTTGACTGATCGCATTATAGGCAATGGATCAAAGCGTTTCAGTAAGGGCACCGTGGACATAAAGCTGGCCATTAGCGACCCAGCCCGCAAGATCCAGCTGACAAATCCGGCAGTCAGACCGGCGCTGGTCCCCAGGATGATTTTAATGTTTACCGGATTGGCGTCCTCTACGACCGTAGGGTCGCTCATTTGCTTGTGAATGTTTTCCAATCTGTTCCAAAACTCCACTTCTTCTTGCTCGCTTAAAGTCGTCTGGCTATCAATTCTGTATTCATCGACCGATGGAATTCTGGATTCAAAGTGGTATTTTCGGCTAGTTTCGTTCCTGCGTGGTTCTTCGTTTTTATTAGTGTCCATCACTCCGGATAAGCGTGGGCTATTTCCATTATCAATCCATGCGTTGGATTCTAAGATAAATCGATTGTCTGTTGCCTGCTTATCTGGTGGTGATTCATGCGTTAATTGATCGGCATGGGGAGTTAAATCAACAATGACCGCAAATTGATCGGTGGATACGTGCTGACTTGCTGAAATATGTGTTTGAGCGTCGTCTCCCTGATTTTTATCATTCAAGCCATTTTTTGGATTATACCTAATGATGTCGTGCAAAGTATTCGTCGTATCGTTAGATGCAATATAGTTAATCTTGGCGGCCATTGCGGTGGAGCCCGCTAATCCGTCGTTGACGGAGAGGCTAAAACTCGGTGCCGATTCATTGTTGCCGTCGTCGATGAATTGCACTTGGTTGGCGGTCAGCTGGGCGCTGGTAAAGCCGGTGATCGGTAATCCTGCACGGGATGCCAATTGGAAATACCCCCCCGTTACATCGCCGACCGTGTAAGTAAAACTGTCACTATCCGGATCGGTTATCCCAAAATGGGCCGCGCTGAGCGTGACCGTTTCCCCCTCGCTTACCGTCAAGCCCAGATTATTGATGATCGGTGCATCATTGATACCGGTGTAGTAGATCGTCGCGGATAAGGTATTGGAACTGAGGCTACCGTCGCTGACCGTGACATCAAAACGCGGCGCCACTTCATTGCCGTCATCGACAAACTGCACCTGGCCGGCGGCCAGCTGGGCGCTATTGAAACTGGTGACGCTGACACCGGGATTGGTGGTGAGTTGGAAGTACCCGCCACTCACGCTGCTGAGCGCATAGGTGACGCTGGCGTTGTCGGGGTCCGTGACGCCGAAGTTGGCGGCCGAAAGGGTGACGGTCTCGCCTTCATCCAACGTTAGGGCGGCACTGGTCAGGACTGGCACATCGTTGAGCGAGCTGTAGTTGATGGTCGCGGCCAGCGTATTGGAATTAAGTGTGCCATCGCTGGCTGTAGCGTTGAAGTTTGGCGGAGCCTCGTTGGCGTCGTCGACGAATTGCACTTGATTGGCGGCGAGTTGCGAGCTGGTGAAGCTGGTGATAGCAATGCCGGGGGTCGTTGTTAGTTGAAAGTAACCCCCGGTCAGCGCGCTGATGGTAAAAGTGAAATCACTACTGTCTGCATCGCTGACCACAAAATCGGCAGTATTCAGGGTCACCGTCTGGCCTTCGCTCTGGGTCAAATTGGTTGCACTGAGCACAGGGGCATTGTCGTTGAGGTTGGTTATATTGATTGTAAAGCTTTGGCTGTTAGTCGAACCGTCGGAACTGGTCGCCAACACCGTGATGCTGTGGCTGGTGGCGGCCTCGTAATCGAGCAGACTGCCGTTGGCGACGGTGACCACGCCGGTGCTGCTGTCGATGGCAAAACGGCCGCCGGCGTTGTCCGTCAGGCTGTAGCTGATCGTCGCCCCCGTGTCGGCATCGCTCGCTAACGCCGTGATGCTCACCACCGTGCCGTTGGCGGTGTTCTCGGCGATACTGTTGGCGGTGGCGTTGCTGTCACTGATCGCCGAGACCGGATTGTCGTTGAGATTGACGACCGCCAAGGTCACGGCCAGACTACTGCTCAAGGTGCCGTCGCTGGCGACGACATCGAAACTGTAGCTGGACTTGCTTTCGTAATCGGCGAAGGCGTTGAGGGTGACTGCGCCGCTATTGGCGTCGATGGTCAATAACCCGGCATCAGTACCGCTTAGACTCCACGTCAGCGGGTTGCCGTCGGCATCGCTGCCGGTGGCGGTGTAGACCACGGTGTTGATCGGACTGTTCTCATTGACGCTGGCACTGCCGCCGGAGCTGATCGCCGGGGCGTTGTCGTTGACGGCCGTATAATGGATCGTTGCGGCCAATGTGTTGGAATTCAACGCACCGTCACTGACAGTCATACTGAAACTCGGCGCCACTTCGTTGCCATCATCGACGAACTGCACCAGACCGCCACTCAAATCGGCACTGGTGAATTGCGTGATCGAGTTACCCGCCGCGCTGCTCAATTGGAAGTAACCGCCGCTGACGCTACTGACCGTGTAGGTGAAGCTGGTATTGTCGGGATCGCTGACGCCAAAGTTGGCCGATGACAAAGTAACGGTATCGCCTTCATTCAAGGTCAGCGACGCACTGCTGATGACCGGCACCTCGTTAACATCAGCCAGCGAGATGGTAAATGTTTTATCGACGCTGAGCCCGCCAGTGTCGGTCGCACGAATGATGATGTCGTGGCTGGTCGCGGCTTCATAATTAAGTAGACTGTCGTTAGCGACGGTGATTTGGCCGGTGTTGGCGTTTATCGCAAAACGTCCGCCTGCATCGTTGATCAGCGCATAACTCCAATTTTCCCGCAGATCGTTATCAACCCCCACAACCGAGCCTACGACCGTGCCAATGGCGGTATTCTCGGCGATACTTGCCAAGGCAACAGTGCCGCCTTCCAGGCGCGCATTGGCCCAAACACCATGATCAAAAGCGTTGCCGTTATTGGCGTTGTCGATAGCAAGCCTTAACGTACTGGCTCCGGTCACGTCGATGTTCAGGTCGATAGGTGTGCTGGTGGAGTTTAGAATCGGGCTGCTATAAGTCTGTACACCATCGACATACACATAGAACTGCACCTTGCCATACGAGCCGGTTTGGTAATCGTTGATGCCGATTGTGGCCTTGAACGATGTGGCGCCATTGACCGCATAGTCGACATAACCGTAGCCATTGCCGCTAGCGGCGGGATGAGTTCCCAAGCCACGGGCGTAGCTGACCCCGTCCAGGACAATGCCGTAGCCACTATGTCCGGTATCGAGGGTTAAGTCATACATCGATTTTGTCAAATAGCTCTGCTCAGACAGATAGCGGGTCGCGGCAATGTCCGTTGGCGCTTCGTTGGCGGCGGTATAGTTGATTGTTGCTGCCAGAGTATTCGAATTCGCCGAGCCATCACTTACGGCAACGCTAAAGCTAGGCGCGACTTCATTGTCATCGTCAACAAATTGCACTTGATTGTTAGACAGTTGCGTGCTGGTAAAACTGTTGATGTTGAAGCCGAGGTTGGTCGTAAGCTGGAAAATACCGCCGGACACATTGCTGACCGTGTAGGTGAAACTGTTGTTATCCGGATCGGTTACGCCGAAGTTCGCCGCCGAAAGGGTGACGGTTTGGCCCTCGCTCAAGGTCAGACTGGCACTGGTCACAACCGGGGCGTCGTTGCTGGCAATAATACTGAGTGTGCCGGACACCACATTGCTGGTGCCGCCATCGCCATCAGTCAGATACCCTTGTAAGGTACGCACCAAATTTGACGGGGCGTCCGAGACATTCTGATAAGTAATGTTACGCCCTAAGGCCTGCGCAGCGGCCACGCTGGCGTTGCTGTTAAAACTGATGACCAAAGGTGTCGTGCCGTCGGTACCCCCGGTGAAAGTACCCATTACGACCCCACCGTAGCTGACATTGCTACCCGACACGCCGATTTGTCCACTGGCCGTGCCTTGATTACGGATCGCCAGACGATCTTCTGCTTGGCCGTTGGCGCTAAACGAAACTACCAACTGGCCGCCGTTAAAATCTGTCGAGTCAGCATCGGTCACGGTCGCAGTGGGTGCCAATATCACGGCGCCGGCATTTTCCGGATAACTGACGCTGCCAGTGGCAAAACTCAACACCGGCGCGTCATTGACCGCCGCGACCGAGATGCTGCGCGTTCCAATGTTACTTGCCGTCGTGCCGTCGGTCACACTAAAACTCACGGCGCGGCTGGCGGTGGACGGTGCATCGCTGGTGTTTTGATAGGTAACAGAACGCAGCGCGGTTTGGTATTGAGAAACGGTGGCCGTGCCGGATAAGGTCAGTGTGCCGGTGCTAGTATTCCAACTGCCGGTGATACCGTTTTGGTTGGTGAATGCCAGTACGTCCTGCCCGCTGGCGTAGTTGCCGGTGATTTGTACTGTTGCCCCGCTTAGGTTGGTGTTGTCGGCATCACTCAATGCCAGCGTCGCGGTTATCGCCGTGGCGCTGCCATTTTCGGTGTAAGCCAGCGTCGTGCCTTCAGTGGCCGACAGGACCGGCGCATCATTAACGGCGCTGATATTGATGGTCAGTGTATTGGCCGTACTATCTAGGGTTTGGCCGCCGCCATAGTTACTGCCGCTATCGACGATACTGAATAAAAAGCTGGTTGCGTCCGTGCCATTGGCAGCCGGTGTGTAGGTCAATTTTCCGGATTGAATGTCCGCGGCACTGATGGCGTCCAACTCCTGCGCGGCAACACCGTTTAAAAACAAGGTGCCTGCGCCGGGCAGGGATTCGATCCAGACCTGGCTGAGATTGTTGCCATCGGCGTCGGTGAACGGAAAATCGGCGGTGCTAAAGGTGTAAGCCGTATCCTCGGTAACCGTGATGGAGTGGTCTTGACCCACCGGCGCGCTATCCGGCGTTGCCGTGACAATCGTATTGGAAAATTCCGAGGTTTCGTAAAAGGTCGAGTAACTGGAATCGGTGCGGGTCGCAGTGACGGTGATGTACTGACCAGTTGCCAAGCGGGCATCGGAAAAATTAAATGACATGCTGGCGCTGCCTGAACCGCCGACCGCCATGTTCAACGCATTCAGAAAGGTCCGTCCCTCGCCGCTGGCCGTGGCATCCGAATACACTTCGATGCGGTAATAGCTGTTAGCCGCGCCGTTGTAGGTGCCGCTAAAGGTCAGATTCGTACCATTCACGACCGCCCGGGTTAACACCATCGTGTTCAACAGGCTGTTCGGGCCGCTATCGACATCGCCGGCGTCGTTGGCGGTGGCGCCATCGTCGGCCAGATCGATGCCAAGCCGGGTGTTGCCGTAAATGCTGTTCTCTAGAAACACGTTGCTGGAGCTAGTGCCCACAACCGTTATGCCTACATCGTTGTTGGCGATGATATTGCCGGCACCGGCTGTCGCGCCGCCGATCAAACTGCTGGTGGCGGAATTTTCAATGGCAACCCCTTGCATACCGTTCCCCAACGCCGTGACGCCATCCGCGCCAACCCCAATGTAGTTGCCTTGGACGACCGTACCGGTGGTGCCGCTATCGCTGATATAGATGCCTGCTTCGGTGTTGCCGGCAATGACGTTGCGATCCGCCGCCGTGGTGCTGCCGATTAGGGTGTTGTCCGCGCCGCCGATCACGGAAATCCCGTCCCAACTGTTTGCCAAACCGGCATTGCCGGATACGTCGGTACCGATATAGTTACCTTGGACAATATTGTTGTCGGCGCTTTCGCCATTGATAAAAATCCCGGAGTAATTGTTGCCCGAGATCAGATTGCCGGCTCCGCTTGTCGTGCCGCCGACAGTATTTCCAGATGATTCGATGGTAATACCGGAATTGGCATTGCCTAAGTCGACCATGCCGGAAATATCGGTACCGATATAGTTGCCGGTAATGACGTTGCCGTTTGCCGAGCCGCCGGTCAAGGTAATACCCGAACTGCTATTACCGGAAATGACGTTACGCGCTGCGACTGTTGTGCCGCCGATGGTGTTGTTAGCCGATTGCACATAAATACCGCCGCCGGCATTGGCCAGCGCGGCGGTTCCGGTGGCGTTGAGACCGATCAGGTTGCCTGCGATCAAGTTGTTGCTGGCAGGCGCTTCCAACTGAATCCCCACCCAGTTGGTGGTACCGCTGATGACGTTGCCTTCGCCGGCGACCGTTCCGCCGATGCTGTTACCGGCGGCACTAACCCAAACACCCTGATTGGCATTGCCGACTGCATTCGCACCGGAGGCGTCGGTGCCGATGTAGTTACCCTTGATTACGTTGCCTGTGGTCGAGCCGTTGTCGGTATTCAAGCCGATACCAAGACTGGTATTGCCGGAGATTACGTTGCGATCCGCCGCCGAGCTGCCGCCGATGATGTTATTGGCGGAATTCCAGATGCTGACACCCACTGCGTTGGCGGCGGCGCCGGTGCCTGTAGCGTTAAGGCCTATCCAGTTACCGGCAATGGTGTTGCCGCTACTGCCGGCGATAGTGATGCCGCTGCCGGTAAAGTTTTGAATCACCAGGCCGCGCATGGTGCTGCCATCGCTGCCGCCGTAGAGCTGTATGCCATCTTGAATACTACCGGCGCCGTTCAAAACAATTGCGGGTTTGTTGGCGCTGAAGCTGTCGTCGCTGGTCGCATCCAGCACGACTTGACTAGTAATCGTCAAGGGTGCCGTCAGATTGATGGTATGCACCGACGAACCGCTGATGCCGAAATAAATATAATCCGTGCCGGCGGTATTGTTGGCGGCGGCAATCGCCTCCCGCAGCGAGATGCCATCGCCGCCATCGCTGGCGATCAATGCGCTGATCGAACTGGTATCAGCCGAAGCGCTGATGGTATCCGAGGTGTTGGTGACAACGATGGCGCCGACATGCACATCCAGAACGTCGGTATCGGTTAAAGTGCCACCCGAACCGGTATTGCCTTGATCGCTGGTGGTCATGGTCAGTTGCGCCAAGCCACGGTAGTTGCTAGCGGGTGTAAAGGTCAGGCCATTATTCAGTGCGGTGTTGATTGCCGACACTGTGCCGGAATAAATCATGCTACTGCTGCCGTTGGTGCCGCTGACCAAGGTCAAGCCCGCATTACTGGCCAGCGTCAAGCTACCGTGGCTGATGCTGAGCGTCACTTGCACATTGCTGGAGGCTGCATCTGCATCGGCAATTTGTAGGGCATTGCCATTCGCGCTGGAGAAAGTTTTGCTGGTATTGACGGCGGTGTAACTGTTGGCGGGCAGACTGTTGACCGGCGCATCATTGACCGCCGCGACCGAGATGCTGCGCGTTCCAATGTTACTTGCCGTCGTGCCGTCGGTCACACTAAAGCTCACGGCGCGGCTGGCGGTGGACGGTGCATCGCTGGTGTTTTGATAGGTAACAGAACGCAGCGCAGTTTGATACTGGGCGACGGTGGCCGTGCCGGTTAAGGTCAGTGTGCCGGTGCTCGCATTCCAACTGCCGGTGATGCCGTTTTGATCGGTAAACGCCAGTACGTCCTGCCCGCTGGCGTAGTTGCCGCTGATCTGCACCGTGGCGCTGCTCAGATTAGCGTTATCGACCTCAGTAAGTACCAGGCCTGAGGTAATCTCTGTCGCAGTGCCGTTCTCGGTGTAAGCCAGGGTCGTGGCTTCGATGGCGGAAATGAGCGGCGCATCGTTGACTGCCGTTACTGTGATAGCCACCGTATCGGTGTCTGTTAAGGTCAGGTCTCCGGCGAGTGCGGCAATTTCCGCCCCAGTTAAAGCGCGGTTATAAATCCGTGCTTCGTCTATCTTGCCATTGAAATCGTAGGTAGTACCACCGTTTCCGTGCTTGCCGATAAAACTATTGGTTCCCTGACTGTAAGCGATGGATGTGGTGTAAGCGGTAGAGGCCACGGCAACGCCGTCTATATAAACCGCTTGGGTATGGGCTACGCTGTCGATGGTGTATGCAACGTGGTGCCAGCCGGTACCGGCCAATGTCGTAGCCGTTTCGGTAAATCTGAACGTGCCGCTATCGACATAACTACCTTTGATTTTGCCGCCGGCATCCAGGCGTAATATCACGTTGTCGCCCAGCGAAATGACTTCTGCACCCCCCGTGTCGGCGGATGTCAAGTTTACCCAGGCCGCCAGGGTGACACTGGATGGCTGGCCATAAACCCCAGTAGTTTGCACATAACCGTCGCCAGCCAAGCTCAGCACATTGCCGCGGGTAGTGTCATTGACGGACGTGCCATTGACGACCGAGGCCGTGGAACCGGCCGCCGGACTGCTATCGGTCTCCAGTGCGCTAGTGTTATCGAAAGCGTAACGGCCCAAGAGGCCGGTATCGATATCCAAACTCAGGAGTACCGAGTCTTTGGTGGCTAATGTCAGCGTCGCGCTGCCGCTGTATTCGGCAGTGGGCGTGAAGCTCAAGCCATTCAGCGCCGTGTTGATGGCGCTGGCCGTGCCACGAAACCTCATCGTGTTGTCGGCCGTGCCGTCACCAGCTGCAAAGGTCAAGCCGGTGGTGCCGCCCAAGGTCAGGGTGCCGTTGGTGACCGTCAGAGTGATTTCGTTGTTTGCGCCGCCGGCATCAGCGTCGGTTATCGTAATCGCATTGCCATTGGCCGATGAGAACACTTTGGCCGTGTCCTCATTCGTCGTTTGTGCTGCGGGTACTGTATTAACAGGCGCGGTGTTTATACTTGCTTTGATAGATACCGCACCTATCGACCAATCGGCAGCAAGTAACGCTGAACCGCTCATCGTTACTGAGCTCGCGCCTTCCGCCACGGAAGAGCCTGCCTTTGCCGTAGACAGTAGGGGAGAGCTGCTCCATTGCGAAGTTTGCCCGGTACCCGTAGTATCAGCTGAAATAGCTTTCCAATACTGCACGTCGATAACTAAATCGCCAGTCGCACTGGCGACATTCACCGTGCCTGATCCCCCCAACAAACCGGTGGTGCCGGTGTTGCCAGCGTAAGTACCGTAGGGCATCGATTGGTTAACACCGTTAAAGGTCGATGCACCCGCAGCAGCTTCTGTATTTCCGGTAAATGATATAACGACGTTATCGGTTCCCGCTGTGGGGTTGACCAACGCCCAAATTTCGACGGCGTGATTGGCTGCTGTGCGCCCTACGCGGGTGAGATCGGCGGTACCGTATTTAACGCTGTTGACCCCAGCGCTGCCGTCATCAATGGCAATCTCGACAAATAGTACCCGGTCGAAGCCGGCACTGACCGTATGCGACCACGTCAGTTGGTTGGTGCTGGTGCTGCTGGTGGATGTCACTGTGCCATTGGCAGTTACCGCCATCAAGCCAGTCCATTCGCTTTGACCCGCCGCGCTGACTACAACTTCGGTTTCGACGTCGCCGGTTTGGTATTCAAGTAGCCAGTCCCCTCCCAAATCCGCACTGCCGGTGGTATCTTCCGACGCCGCGACGTCGATATTGGTGATCCCGGACAGATAATCGACAAAACTCTGCCCAAATTGCGTTTCCGCGACATTACAGCCGTAAATCAGAATATCGCCGTCGGTATTGAAGGCATCTCCCCAGGCGCTGATGTCGGTCTGGTTTTGAATCAAGGTATCGAAATTGAGTTGACTGTTGCCTAAATCCAGGCTGCCGTCGCTGCCGTGCGAGATGATATGCACCGCGTCCAGATTGTCGCGCTCGGCCAGAATCTGCGTGATTTGTTGAATGCCGTCAGTGCTACTGTCCAGCGTAATGATTTCCAGATTACGGTTGGAAACGTCGCTGCTTTTGATGTCGTTTAATAGCGATTCGTAGCCCTGGACGCGGGTATCGACAAACACGATTTCATTGCGGCTGGTCTCGCTGGTGCTGGTTTGCGCGGGGGGCTGTTGGGTGTCGGCGGGCGGTGTCGCGTTGGCGTAGGTCGCGTTGGGGGCCATGAGTTGTTCGGTCAAAAGCCCCTCGATGCCGCCGGAGAACAGCTGTCGAGATTCCAACTCTTCCAGAATCGGTTTGGAGTGGTAGTGCTTGAGATGTGACTTTGAATTCATGGGCGTTGAAAGTTGCAGTTTGACCGATGAGCATGGAACGCCGTTGGCATCGGATGCCTTAGATGCTGCTAGAGTTTAGCGACTTCGCTTTAATTATTCTGTGATTGCAGCAAATAATCCGTAATAGAACACAGATAAGCCTGCTCAAAATGTGCAGTGGTTAAGTGTCGGAGGGTATATGGAAAAAATGGAGCGCTTGTGGCTTTTATTTGTATTAGCCCCACTCTTAAATACCGATCACCCCTCAAAGAGCAAACCAGCTTGAGTTTCGACGACCTCAGCCCGAACGGAATACCGGTAGTTTCCCTACTACAGCTCCGGTTTCCATTCTATACTTCCGCTTGATTTAAACACTGTCTAATTTGGAGGGACGCCCTTGCTTGATCCTGCCGAGATCGATTCGCAAGCAGATTTGATCGAACACACCTTGCAAGAAATCAAAGGTTTGGTTTCTTTGCCCGAGGTATATCAGAAAGTTAGAAATTTGATCGACGATCCTAATTCGGACATCGAGCATTTTGTTGAAGTTGTGGCCAGCGATTCCAACTTAAGCGTAGCCGTGTTGCGGGTCGCCAACAGCGCTTTTTTTGGTTTTCCGGGAAAGATCGACAGCTTGAGTCGCGCCGTCAATATGTTGGGCATCGGGCAGTTACATGACTTGGTGCTCGCTACCTCGGCGATTGCCTCGTTAAAATTGTCCAATGAGATCATGCCGCTGAAAACCTTTTGGCGGTTCAGCTTGTTCTCGGCGGTGTTGACCCGGTTGTTGGCAAGCCAGCTAAAATTCCCCAAGAGCGAACGCCTGTTTGTGATTGGTTTGTTGTATGAAATAGGGCATCTGGTGCTTTACGCAAAGCACCCTGAGTTGGCGAAACGCGCGATGGAACTGTCCCGGAATAACCAGGAATTACTGCACATCGCTGAACAAAAACTGTTGGGTATGCATTATGGCGAGATCGGTGCCAAACTCATGGCGCAATGGTGTTTGCCGGCGCATTTTCAAGACATTGTGCATTATCAGCCCACCCCTGACCTTGCCCCGGATCAGCGCAGGGAAACCGCACTACTGCATCTGGTGCGGGCCTGCGCCGAAAAATACATATCAGGGCATATGCGCGCAATCGAGGAAAGCGTATCCGCGGACATTTGGGAAATTTTGCAACTCAATGCCGAACAGTTGGCAGAGACTGTCGAACAAGCTTTAAAAGCCGCGACTGAGATGGAAAAGCTCATGTTCAATTAAGCCGCTATGAGAGCTGAACAACAATTCCTTTGCGATTTGGCCGAAAAAATTTCGATGCCTGAGGTGTATCTGAAAATCAGGCTGTTATTAGAAAAGCCGGATGCCAGAATCCGCGACTATGTCGCTGTGCTGCAAACCGATTCTATGTTGACCGTCCGTATAATCCGCATGGCCAATAGCCGCTTCTTTGGCTTTAACCGCAAAGCCTACGATCTCTACGATGCAATCAGCTTGATTGGTACCATTCAGTTGCATGATTTGCTGTTGAGTAGCCTGTGCATGCGCACGTTTTGCAATATTCCCGACGCGGTGATGGACTTGAAGGAGTTCTGGTTGCATGGCATCGAATGCGGCATCGCCTGCCGTACGCTGGCTAAACTGGCCGGACTACCCGCTGGACATCGTTTTTTTGCACTGGGGTTGTTATTGGAAATCGGCCACGCGGCGATGTTTGTCAAAGCCCCGGAACAGGCGCTGGACGCATTGCTGGCAAGCCGGAAGCAGGGCTTGCCGATTGACGAGCAGGAACGGCTGTTGTTTGGCTTTGATTATTGTCAGTTGGGCTCGGAGTTGATGCGTTTATGGCATTTACCCGAGGTGTATTCGCATATCATCGGTCACCAACTGCATCCCGAACTTACCGATCCGCATTATCGCAACGAAACCTATCTGGTTTATCTGGCGCAGCAAGTGTTTGCGGAGCCGGAACAATTTAACCAAGCGCTCAGTGGCTTAAAGGATAGCCAGCAACAATTTGCCGCCATCCCCAGTAATTTGAAAGACCTGGTCAGTCAGGAAATAGCCAACCATCTCGATGACATATTTCTGATGTTGTGCCCGCAGAGTGTGGTTCAGAGTAATGCTTGTGCGGAAGGTTTTCCGTCATGAGCGTTAGATTTGCCCAACAGTGGTTGGAGATAGTCTGCCGCATTGTGCCGGAAACTGAGGCTGCGGCATTGATGGTGAGCGATGCGGATGGCAAAACGCTGCGGCTGTTGGCGAAATGGCCGGAGAACCTCGCCGATGCTGCTGAGCTATCGGCTATTTGCAAACTCACACTGGATAAAAATCAACCCAGCTACATGCCTAATGTGGCAAAGCCTGATCAACGGCAATATGACTTTTTCGGTCTGCCGGTATTTGACGGTTCGGTACTATTAGGTGTGATTGCGCTCAAACTGGAGCATGCTGTTGCTGATCGGCGCGCGGCTGTTTTTACCGCGCTGGAGCAGAGCGTGGAGTGGTGGCGTTTGGCGCAAGGCCGTTTGCAGCAGAACGACGATTTTTACAGCTCCGTAGTCGGTTTGCTGGCGGCTTGTTTCGAGCAAAATAGTTACCGCGAGGTTTTGATTAGCCTGGGTACGGAATTGACGCGCATGCTGGGTTGCGATCGGGTTGCCATTGGCGAATTCAAAGACAACTACAGTACGGTAGTGGCGATTTCCAACAACGCGCAAATCGACCAGCAGGCCAATCTGTTGCAAAAAATCGCCGATGCGATGGACGAAGCCATCGAGCAGGATAGCGTGGTGGTGGTTCCTGACGTCAAATCGGTCAGCATCCAGCGCGCCCATCAGGAAGTCGTCCGCAAGTATGGCTATGGATCATTGCTGACCGTGCCTATGCTGCATGACGGTCAGTTTATCGGCGCGGTTACCCTGCTACGCAGCGAAGAACAATCCTTTGATAAGGAAACCGTGCTACTTTGCCAACAAGCCCTGGCGCTGATCTCGCCCTTTCTGGCCTTAAAAAAACTCGACGAACAAGCGTTGTCGGTAAAAATCGGCATCAAGCTTAAACAGCGGCTGGCCGAACTGATGGGCGTCAAACACTTCAAAGTGAAATTGACCGCCCTGGGCTTGGTGTTGTTCTTGTTGATCAGCTCTGTGTGGCGCAGTGATTTTCGGGTGACCGCCAACGCGGTGTTGGAAGGCAAAATTCAGCGGGTGGTCGCTGCGCCCATTTCCGGATTTTTGCAATCGGCGGCGGTACGGGCCGGCGATACGGTGCGGCAAGGCGAATTCATGGCTAGCCTGGACGATGCGGAATTACAACTGGAATTAAGCAAGCTGGACGGGCAGTTGCAAAAATTCCGTCGCGAATACCGCGAAGCCCTGTCTGGTGGTGATCTCGTGAAAGTCAGGGTCATTAGCGCGCAAATCGACCAGGCCGATGCGGAGATGGAGCTGACCCGCCAGCAGTTACAGAAAATCAATCTGGCCGCGCCATTCGATGGAGTGGTGATTGAAGGCGATTTGAGTCAGAAGCTCGGTTCACCGGTCGAACGCGGTGAAATCCTGTTCAAAATTGCCCCGTTGGAAGGTTACCGCATCATCCTGAAGGTGGATGAAAGCCTGATTTCCTATGTGCAGGCAGGTCAAAAAGGCTCTTTGGTGTTGGCCAGTATGCCCAGCCGGACCTTTCCGCTACAGGTGCAAAAAATTACCGCAGTGGCCAAAACCGATAGCGGCAAGAATATCTTCCGCGTCGAAGCCAGTCTGGAAAATGCGCCTGAACTATTACGGCCGGGCATGGAGGGTGTTGGCAAGATCGAAGCCGGACGCGCTAGTTTATTGTGGATCTGGAGCCACGACATGCTGGCTTGGCTGCGTTTGTGGATTTGGTCCTGGTGAATCGGATGCTGAGGTTTGCTCATGGCTAACGAACTGTTCAGCCCGCACTGGTACCGGGTCGCCAAGCTCAAACCCAAATTGCATAGCCATATCGAGATTCATCGCCACGAGTACCGCGGCCTGATCTGGTACATCCTGGAAGACCCTAATACCGCCCGCCATCAGCGCTTTAACAGCCTGGCCTACCAGTTCATCGGGCTGTTGGACGGCAAGTTGAGCGTACAAGAGATTGCCGACATCCTGAATCGGCAGTTGGGCGACTATGCCCCCAGCCAACAAGACCTTATTCAACTACTGGGGCAATTGCATCAGGCCGATTTGATTCAAACCGAAGCCTTGGTCAACACCGAAGAATTGTTCGAGCGTCAGGCGCGTTTAAGCAGCGCGAAAAGCAATCAGCGATTGTTGAATCCGCTCTCGCTGAAATTGCCGTTGTGGGATCCGGACGAGTTTCTCAGCAAACATGGGTCTAAAGTGGCGGGTCTGTACAGCGTCAAATTCGGCGTGGTGTGGCTGCTAGTCATTGCAATTGCTTTGCTGCAAGCAGGGACTAATTGGCCGGAAATCAGCCATCATTTCGAATTGAACGCTTTGGCTCCCTACAATTTTTTGATCATGTTCTTGTTGTACCCCTTGATCAAAATCCTGCATGAATTGGGGCATGGCTTTGCGATGAAGTTGAAAGGTGGCGAAGTGCATGAGATGGGCGTCAATTTTTTATTGTTCATGCCGGTGCCTTACGTCAATGTCTCCGCCGCCAACCATCTGCGTAACAAGTACGACCGGATGTTGATCAGCGCCGCGGGCATTTTGGTGGAAGGATTTCTGGCCGCGCTGGGCCTATTCTTGTTTTTGAGCACCGAGACCGGGTTTGTCCAGGATGTGGGCTTCGACATCTTGCTGACCGGCGGCGTCTCATCGTTGTTTTTTAACGGCAACCCATTATTGAAATACGACGGCTATTACATTCTGGCCGATGCCTTGAGCATTCCCAATTTGTATCAGCGTTCAAGCCAAATCTGGGCCTATTTGGCCCAGCGCTATTTGTTTGACTTGAAACAGGCGGTGTCGCCGGCCTCCGCGCCGGGCGAAACGGCTTGGTTTGTCATCTATAGTTTGGCATCGCTGACTTACCGCCTGATGATGTTGTGGTTTGTTTGTATTTATCTGACCGAAAAATTTTTCTCACTGGGCATTGCTGTTGCGTTATTGATGGTGTCATTACAGGTCGTGTTTCCGCTGTATAAAGCCATACGTTTTGTGTTTACCAGCCCCAGTCTGAGTCGGAAAAGAGATAAGGCGCTACTGACCACGGCAGGCGTAGCCTTGTTTGTGGTTCTGGTTTTTGGTGCTTTGCCGATTCCCAATTACACGCTGGCTGAAGGTGTGGTGTGGCTGCCCGATGAGGCGTTGATCAAGGTGGAGCAAGAGGGTTTCATCGGCGAATTGCTGGTGAAATCGAACCAATTCGTGAATCAGGGTGATGTGTTGCTGACCATGCATGACGACGCATTGGAAGCCAAAGCCAAAATCGCCCGCGCCAAAGTGGCCGAGTTGCAAAGCCAATATCGGGCGGAGAAAGAGTCGGATTTGGTAAAGGCGGAAATTTTGAAAGAATCGCTGCGCGTTGCGGAATCCGAACTGGATCATTTGAATCATAAATCCAGCGCGATGATCATAAGCGCCGCCAAATCCGGTTATATCCTGTTGCCGGATGCCGACGATCTAACCGGTAGCTATTTGCGCCAGGGTGAGTTGATTGGTTACATTCTGGATGAACAGCCACCGACCATCCGCATGGTGGTAACGCAAGACAATATTGGCCTGCTGCGGCAAGGCAGTCCGGAAATCAGCGTACGTCTGGTTAGCGACCCGTATCGCGAATACCCGGCCAACATCATCCGCCTGGCGCCGGAAGCGACCAATACGCTGCCCAGCCCGGCCCTGGCGACCACCGGCGGTGGCAAAATCCGGGTGAATACGGAAAACGAACAAGACATGCAAACCCTGCAAAAAATCTTTTTGGTTGATCTGGACTTCTCGCCGCCGAAAAATCTGCCGATAGGTATGCGCGCTTATGTGAGGATCAACCATGGCGGCGAATCGATTATGACTCAGCTGTACCGCCGGGTACGTCAGGTATTTTTGAGGCAGTTCAATGTCTGAGTTGGTGTTGCGTCCAGGGGTACATTTCGGCAGCTACCCGCAAAAGCCGGAAAGTCGACTAAGCGATTTCGAGCAAGGCGCCTCGGCATTTTTCGACATACTCCACAAACGCCTGAACCGCCAGCGTTTCAGCCAGGCTTATATCGTCAGTCGAGTTGAAAAAGTTGCCGCCCCGTTAAGTAACTACAACGAGCAACAGTTGACCATTGCCATTCTGGAACTGCGGGAAAATCTATATCGGTATGGTCTGACAGAAGAGCTGATGATCAGAGCCTTCGCGCTGATTCGCGAAACCGCCGGTCGGACGCTGAATAAACGGCATTTTGACGTGCAATTGTTTGGCGGCTGGTTAATGATCAACGGCATGCTGGCGGAAATGGAAACCGGCGAAGGCAAAACGCTGACCGCGACCTTGCCGGCCTGCACCGCCGCCTTGGCAGGCATCCCGGTGCATGTGATTACTGCCAACGATTACTTGGCGGCTCGCGATGCGGAGATACTGAAACCGCTTTATCTGCGCCTGGGATTGAAGTCCGGCGCGGTGGTTGACGGTATGGACCTTGAACTGCGCCGAAAACTGTATCAACAACCCATCGTCTATACGACGAATAAACAAATTGCCTTTGATTATCTGCGTGACCGCATCGAGATGGGCGAGGATGTGGGCTTGTTAAAATTTCAATTCAAGCAGATTCAACAGCAAATCAAACAGCCGAAAAGCAACCCTCTGATCATGCGTGGCTTATGCTTTGCCATCATCGATGAAGCCGATAGTGTATTGATCGACGAAGCCAAAACGCCGCTGATCATCACCCAGGCCCGGCCGAGTGAGGCGTCTCCGGAAACCTACGGTGACGCCTTGTATCTGGCCTCGTCATTGTTCATCAACGACGACTTTGTCATGGATCCCAAAACTCGCGACGTCGAACTGACCCCGCAAGGCGAAAATACCATTGCGGATATGATTATCGGCTTGGGACCGAGTTGGAAAAACAAGCGCTGGCGGGAAGCCATGGTCAAACAGGCGCTAATCGCCGAGTATTGCTTCAAGCGCAACAAGCAATACATCCTCAAAGATAACAAGGTGCAAATCATCGATGAGTTTACCGGCCGGGTGATGGAGGATCGGTCTTGGGAGCAGGGCTTGCAACAAATGATAGAAGCTAAGGAAGGTTGCTTGATTTCTGAACAACGCGAGCCGCTGGCCCGGATCAGTTACCAGCGCTTTTTCGGCCGCTATCTCAAACTGGCCGGTACTTCGGGCACGGTGCGGGAAGTGGCCGCGGAAATGCAGCGTGTTTATGGTTTGCATAGCGTAAAAGTGCCTACGCACAGAGTATCGAAACGGATTTTGTTCAGCGAACGGATTTATGCCACGCAGGCAGCCAAGCAGGGCGTGTTTCTGCAACGGGTCCGCGAGTTGCACGCACTAGGCAGGCCGGTATTGATAGGCACCGGTTCGGTTGCCGAGTCGCTGGAGGTCAGTGTTTGGCTGGAAGCGGCGGGTTTGGTTCACCGGGTGTTGAATGCGGAACAAGATCAACACGAGGCTGAGATCATCGCGCAAGCCGGGCAGTTGCACGCTATTACGGTAGCTACCAATATGGCCGGACGTGGCACCGATATAGCCCTGGGATTGGGCGTGGCGGAGTTGGGCGGTTTGCACGTGATTGCTTTGAACTGCAACGAATCCCGCCGTATTGACCGGCAACTATACGGGCGCTCTGCCCGGCAAGGCGATCCGGGTAGCTGCGAAGCGATACTGTCGCTGGAGGATACGGCGCTACGGGAGTTTTATTCGTCTGCTATTCTCAAGACCATGGCCGGCCTGGCTAAAGATCAGCAAGCTTTGCCGGGTTTTTTGGGAAACCTGATATTACGTCTGCCGCAAATTTATAACGAGCGGCAACAGCGCAACGTCAGAAGGCAACTCAGCAAACAGGATAAGCATTTGTCGCGTATTTTGGCGTTTTCCGGCAAGTTTGAATAAACGCTGTGGCCTTAAATTTACTATTTTGTTAAAAATCAGAGCGTTTCAAATCAAACTAATCGATTAGTGATTTTTACATGCCCATACGCCACCATTTTTTTTGCGCATTAATCGGTCCTGGCCTGTTCAGTGGCACCGTGTTTGCCGCCAATCTGGATTGCATGGTCAAGCCGGAAATGTACGTCGAGTTGAGTAGCCCGGTGGCGGGGACTGTCGCAGCGCTGTTGGTCGATAAGGGTGATCACGTTGCCAAAGGCCAACCGCTTGCCCAATTGGAAGCGTCGGTGGAATTGGCCAAGTTTAACCAGGCCAAGGCCGATGCCGAGAGTAGCAGCGAGGTACGCAATCAGAAAGTGAAACTGGAATACGCCACGCGCAACCGCACCCGTTATCGGAGTTTAGCCACCACCAATGTCATTTCGCAAATCGAGAAAGACAAAGTCGAGACCGAAGTGGTGTTGGCGGGAATCGAGTTGAGAAAGGCAGAGGAACGTAAAAAGTCGGCGGTGTTGGCATTGGAAATGGCCAAGGCGCAGCTGGAAGTTAAAACCATCAAAAGTCCGATAGACGGTATTGTGATAGATCGCTATGCGATGCCCGGCGAGTCCGTTAGTGATCGCGCGATTATGAAGCTGGCGCAAGTCAATCCGTTGCGCGTTGAGCTGATCGCGCCGACTGAATATTTTGCTCTGATTCAGCCTGGCATGGAAGTGGAAGTACGCCCTGAGCTGCCGGCCAAAAAAGTCGTGAGAGCTACTGTTACCAAAGTGGACCAATTGATCGATCCGGCCAGTGGCAGCTTTACGGTGCGCATGACCTTGCCTAATCCCAGCGACGAACTGATCGGCGGCGTCAACTGTATCGCCACCTTTGATTTTGCCACGCCAGCCCCAACCACGACGCCGACTCCCCCGCCTTTTGTACCGCAGAACGTGGCGCCGGTGAGTCCGGTCATCAAGCGTTGAGCCAAGCAGCAGCGCTTACCCGCCGCATTGACACTAACAAATAGGGTGGATTGACTAGCGAACGCCTACCGGTGTTTTTCCTGTCTGAAGCCTCGCGAGAACGGTTTGATGCGGCATATCGGGCAAATTAGCGCAATTCAGGTATATGCTTCGAAGCTGGTATAGCAATTATCTCGAAAACTGCGAGGCAACAGGCAACTCATACAAAGGGCTTGGAATAAAATTGGCTGCTCTCAAGTAGAGTTGTAGCCATTAAATCCGTGAACAAGAGGTAGCCAATGTCATACATGTCAATTAATTCAGGCGCGTCGCAAATTTATAGTGCTGCCGGGGCCAATGTTCCGACAGTCAAAAAGGCGCAGCCAAACAGCCCCATACAAGCGTTTCAGCAAGTCCAACCGGTTGCTAAAGACGCCTCCGATCAAAATAACGAAGGTGGTAAAGGCAGATTTATTGATGTTCGAGCCTGATGCCCGAGTATTTCACCGCAAACTGCCTAGGGTCTGAGGGCAGTCCGGTAAAGCGCCAACGAATTATTCCCACCGTCGCCATACCCGCAAGCTAGCCTAGTTAAAAAGCCTCAGGCCAATATAGACCTGCTTTCGGCAGCAATCCTGGAAACGAGCCTTTACGGATGTTAAAAAACAACAGCTCCGGTAGGCTGACCACAAGACCTTTCAAGCCTTTGCGTAGATTGTCCCCGTCATCCCAAGGCCAACTGAACACACCATAAAGGCCCTGGCCGCCGGCTATCGCTAGATTGAAGCCGCCCTGCAATGGCCGAGGCCATAGCTGATCTTGAGTGAAGAATAAAAACGCCTCGTCATCCTCGTTCCATTGATAAATCCTCGAACTTAGGGTATTGGATTCCTGTAAATCCACCTGCCATTGCGGCATTTGCCGGTAACGCCGTTGACGCTGCCGTTCCCTGTAGGGCAGGCGCTGAAAGCTGGTGCTTAGTCGATAGGCGCGTTCTATCTGGTCATAGGCGATAAACGGAATCATGTTCAAGCCGCCTTCATCAACGTAACCGCCCAGTAGTCGCTGCGACGCCTGGCTTGTACTTTCCTCGGCTGTAGACGAGATTTTCGCAACCGTCTGGTTAATGAGCCGAAAGATTTCGGTGGCGCAATTGCGGCTAAGCAAGTTATAGCCATACAGAGATTGCAATTGGCTTTGATATGTTTCGATTTGCTGCGTAACGCTGTTTTGGAAATCTGCCAGTTCGCTGGTAGGCAGCGGTAAACCAAGCAATTCCGCCGCTGCCGGTCGCGATGGCGTGCTGGTCAATGGCAACAGCTGCAAAGACTGCTGGTCAGGGTGCGGCTTATGCAATTGCATTAGCGCCGTCGCGCTTAGCTCCAGTTCCGAGTAAGCAAGCTCATCCAGCGCTATGGGGCTGTCGAGTTGTTTGGACGCCGCGGCAAATAGCTCTTGACTGTATTGCAGGGCTGCCGGCAAGTTGTCGTTGTCGATAATAGTGGCTTGTGGGTCGTCACTGTCGGGGCGGCTGCGGTCCAGTACGCTCAGATAACCCGAGCTGACGGCATGGTCCAGCGCATGCAAACGGGCCATTCCCACCAACAGCGGATACCCCCAGTCGCTGCGCTGGCTACGCATCAGGGTCATTAAATCGGCAAACAAACGCTGCCGAAAATCTTGCAGCTTGGTACGTTGCTCCGTGTTGAGTTTGTATGTCGCCTCCGGAATTTCTAACAAACTTTCACTAAGCGGCGACAGCCTGGCGTGCAGCACATCCAGCGCGGCCAGATTCAGCAACTGATTGCGGTAGCGTTCGGCAAATGAGCTGTTCGTGGCGGTAAACCGTGTATCCGTGGGTTCAGCGGGGTTAACTGCTAACTCAGGTTTCAGGGTTTGCAGGGTTTGCCAAGCTTGCTGGCGCTTGGCCGGCAAAAAATCTTCGCCATACTCGTTAACGATGGCTTCGTGCAATTGTTGTAGCGCTTGGCTGTTATTGCTGGGTTTGTCTGCCTCGACAGGGAACGCTTCCGCCGCTCGGTATTGCCTCAAAAAATAACCCAATCCTTTTATGGGTATAGGCGGCGCAGAGTCAAGATTTTGCAAGCCTGCAACCAGTGCCTGATCGTCGTGCAGGGCTTGTAACAGCGACAATTGCTGATTTTGAATGAACAGGCGGCGACTAAAGGTATCCCGTAGTACTTGAAAAAAATCCTCTGACACTTCGATGCGGTGACCGTATATGTTTCGGTTCTCCTGAAAGCCGTAGGCAAACTCAAAAGCCGCCGCATCGTTGCGATACAAACGCAGCAGGCCAGGTTCGATGTGCTGAAAATGAAAGACTTGCCGGTCGAATTTAATGGCGGCATGGCCGCCGCTGGCGCTGCCTTCGTTGGCGTCTATGTACAGGAATTCGAAATGATGACTTTGGTCTGCTTCGGCAACGGCTACCCAAAGTAAACAGCCCAGCGTCAGCGCCCACTTTGCGAATTTCAAGCCAGCAACTGGCATGACCAAGTGGGCGACTGCCTGCGGGATTATTTTTTCAAACCTTCTTCAATGGCCTGTTTCTTCCAGGGCTCGTTATCGCTCAAACTTTCGGTAAACGCCGAAATTTGCGGTTTGCCGAGCTTGGCTTTAGCAAGTCCACGGCCGATGCCTACGTAAGTATTCCGGTCGGTTTCCCAGTTGGTGATCTCATGACTTTCGGCCAATTCGCTGAGATGTCCGCGAAAACTATCCAGTGTGCCGCTGCTGGACACCACGAAGGTAGCGGTATAGTCGGCCACATCGGTTTCGTATTTATCGCGCTTGTTACGAGACGAGTCGGAGCTGGAGGTAAACGGGCTGGAGGCGCTTTTGAAGATGCCGCCGGAGCTGTCAGATAAGCTGCCGATGCTGTCGGACGAGCTCTCGGAGCTGGTGGAAAACGAGCAGCCGCTTATCAGTGCAGTTCCCAACGCGATAGTGGTTGCCAAAGTAAATGTTCTGAATGAGTTCATATGCTTGGATGGCTTTAAAAAACAAGTAGTGTTACTGCTTATGCGTGAAGACGCAAGGTTTTACGCCTCTACAGTGTTTTGGGGGAGGTAGGATGGCGAATTGTCAACGCTCGCGGCCTCCGAAGCCGCATGATAAAAAGGGAGAAGAAGGTCAGGGATGAAGAGGCTTACATCCCGTGTTTATGCGTTTTTAATGGGTAGTTCGAAGCTCGGGTGCTTAGCGTTATACACAAGTGCCGTCCCACGCGCTAGCGCTCATCGTTATACACATCTCATTGCGAGATCCTGTTGAGCATTGAGGGCGATGACAAAATCGCGCAAGCGCTGTAAGCCGATCCACATGGCCTTGGCACCCGGTGGACCATCGTGTTTGCGGGCAAAATAACCGCCTAAGCTTGCAATCAGTCGGATTACCTCACCGAGGCGCGGTGGCGTGAGCGGTGGTGGACAGCGCTTGACGACGATATAAGCCGCTCGCCACTCCTGCGGATCGAAAATAATCTCGCAATCCATGTCCGGCGCTGCGCGCGCGAGCATCAGGCTGAATAACACCCGCCAGGCAATAACCATATAGAGCGCCAAACAAGGTAGTAGCCGTTCTTCCGATTCCAGATGTAGCCGCTTGATCTGGCAACCGCTCTTCAATACATGGAAGTACACTTCGATACACCAGCGCACGCCATACCACGCCACCACCGTAGTCGCTTGCTCGAAACTCGCCACAGGCAAACTGGTCAGCAGGAGCCATTCCAAGGGTTCCTTGCCGGCTGGCGGCGTCTCTTCGCGCGCCAGCACCGCGTTGATGCTCAATGCCGGCAGTCGATACCCAATACGCGTTGGCGGCTTGAGGGGCACCGTGGCGGCGCGTACCGTGATATGCGCCAGTCGCGCTGCACGGTTCGGCCGCGACTTGACATTAACCTCGGTATAACCCATGACCGGCGCTTGATCCAGGGCCGACCATAGCCATTTCGCCGCATTTTCCGGCTCGACCAGAAGGTCTCGGTTCTGCGTCGCCCGAACAATCCATTCAGCGCGAGCAGTCGGCGCATAGTCTTGGTATTCGACAAACCATTCGTAAATGTCGCCCTCGCGGTCGGCGAGATTGACCAATAAACTGTCCGGCATTTGCGCCTGTAAGGCACAGCTATCCTGATAGCTTTCGAGCCAGTGCCGACTTTCTTTTTCGTCCACGCCTTTGTGCCGCCGCGCTTGTCGCGGGCTGGCGCCGTCACGCGCCCAATACGCTGCCTTGACGACACCCAAGCAAATCCGCGACGGCGTAAAGGCGATGGTCGGATGTAGTCGGCGCGCATGTTTCGCTATCTCTTTCAAAGTACCGAGACCTTTTGGCCCCAAACAAATGTTTTCGTCGTACTCCGTCGTGTCCTGCGCCAGCAATACGACCGGGCTGCTCTTCATCCGTTCGACCGTGGCATCTCGATGCGGCGCCAGTATCTTTTTGAAAGTCGCCTTATCATTGTCGAAAAACCGGTAAGCGCCCATCGTCTCCTTCCAGCCGCCACAGGCCGCCGGGATGCTGAGCTGGGGATGTTCGCCTAATCGCTCCAGTAACAGTGCCAATCGTTTATTCAGGCGCCGATCTTCCAAATCAGCGGTTTGTACTTCTTCTTCGGCCCAATTGCTCATCGCTGTTCTCCATCATCTATATGCCTCATGCCTCCTGGTAGTTTAGTCGTTGGGAGACTTGTGTATAACGATGAGCGCGCTAGCGTGGGAACGAGCGAAAAATCTGCTAGTGCGAATGGGGGGCGGCACGCCGCAGGCGCACTGCCGCAGATGCCAGTGCAATGCCGAACAGCGAAAAAGCTCCCGGTAACGGCACAGGCTTAACCCAGGTCAAAGTACCACCAGCATTGTCGACCAAACTGACGCCAGCCGGTAAATTGAAAAACAACTTTGCGCTGTTCGACGCATCGGCTAGTGATTTGACGCCGGCACTATTGGCCCCTTGTATCGTTTGCAGCAAAAACGTGATTTCCAGGGTTTCGCCAGGGTCTATTGTCATGGCTGGCATTAATAATGTCATGTCAAGGTTGGTCAAGGTTGCCGTATTAAACAAGACGGTCCCCCCGTTTTGCGTAATTGGGGTTGTTGTATTGGTGGGAGGGTAGGAGAAACCATTACTAGCCTGACTAATATTGACGAAATGATCGCCTCTGGCTACTCTTGCCAAGCTGCCGTCATTGATGCTAAGGACACCGGTTATGCCCGCGCTGGCGCCCGAGTTTGGTATCAGCGGGCCAAGTGTATATTGGCCGGTAATGTTGACACCAAGCGCTCCGGCCGGCAGCAGTATTGGCGCGTTGCCCAGCGGATTGGTAAAGGTCAAACCTTGTAGTCCGGCATAAGCAAAGGAAGCATCGGGGGATTCCGATCTTGCCTTGAATACGGCACTCAGCAGATCCGCCTCAGCAAAGAAGCCGGCGCCGGTCTGCGTGGCAAATGCAGGATCAGACGTGATCCCAGAACCGCTGGGGTCAGGGTATTGAACGAACACTGTCGCCGCTGTCGCAAGTTGGCTGGTCGCAAGCGCGCATATGCCAATATATCGTACTAATTTCAACATAATAATCCTCCAAATGTTATGACGTGCTTTAAAGTATCTCTGACTGGTGTTTAATCTGAATGGTCTTAAGTAACTTAGATAGTGATATTGCAAGGAGCCTTGGCTGAAACGGTTGTTCGAGTTGGTTACCGAATCGGAATAACCGGAAACCCTGAATTCCGGCGTGGCGACATGACGCCATCCTAAATGTTGGCGTCGTCGAAAGTAGCTGGATTGGGATCGAAAAGACGCTGATTGCCGTAATCGTTGCCGCCATATTGCAAAATGGCCTGGTCCGCGCGAACAGCGGTGGTAAGGCCGAATAACGCGATGCCGAATAGCGCATAACCTTTGTTTAGATTCATGATTGGATTCCTGGGTTAGTGGATTCGACCAGCGGGAAAATCATGGTTTGGTGCGAACGCTGGCGGGTGAAGCCGAATATGCCCGCCAACCCGGTAAGCATCAAGCCTATGGCTGGCGGGAGCGGGACAGGCGCTGTTTTCACCCAATCGAGCGCAATCGGCGAGTTCAGTAAGGTTCCCGCCGGCAATTGCAAGCTGATCGACGCGGTGTGCGTTGCATCGCTGGTCGCGCTCCAGCCACTGCCGGGAGTGCCCAAGCCGACGCCGGCCACGACCCAGGTATTCAGCGAATAATTCACGGTCAGAATGTCGTTCGGTTTCAGCGTGAAAGCCGGGAAGGCCAGATTGGCCGACAACTTGTCCGCATCTGCCGTACCGCTGCCGGTGAAACCGGCATTGGGGTTGAAATGAAAGTCGAAAAACGGCGATGAAGGGCTATTGGAAGCACCATATTGATACAGCACGCTAACGCCGGGAACATTATTGCCCGGGTAAGTGCCGGACAACGCGGAACTCAGTACCGTGGCGGCTTGGCCGCTCGCTTCGCTGCCGATTGTGCGGCTGAACACCGCGCCGATGTCGGCATCAATCGCCCCGGCAGCAAAACTGATATTGACGGCGCCGGTATTTTTGAATGTTGCAGTCATGCCGGTGTAGGCATAAGTGGTTTGTGAGCCTGTATCCGCAGCTGCAGAACTGGCCTTAAAGACGCCGCTGCCGAAATCGGCGGAAGCCATAGAGCCGCCGACTGCAATCGACAATACGCTGGGATGATGCTGCAAGGTATTCGCGACCCCGGGGCCGCCGTACTGGACATAAACGTCGGAAGCGATCAA
This sequence comes from Methylomonas sp. TEB, assembly GCF_047777895.1. Lineage (GTDB taxonomy): Bacteria > Pseudomonadota > Gammaproteobacteria > Methylococcales > Methylomonadaceae > Methylomonas. Next base: position 3,953,248 of record NZ_CP180476.1, on the reverse strand, counting down.
CGACAGCACAGGCGGCGGCGAAACTACTGCGGCAAACGTCGAAAACGGATTGACGCATAAAAACAAGGTGATCGGCTTAGCGGGAAAGTTCATGTTTAGGTCTCCTATCGACGGTCGTGTCGATACCCTAAAGCAACAGGCCTCACAAAAAACTCACAACATCGACCGAATTTGTTTGCGGATGATCGGCGAATGCGTGACCGGAAGTTATTTAGTATTAGCTCGATACCGTCTATTAAGGCTATGAACAGTGTTCAGCCTTTACTGACGTTTGGTGCCGTGATCAGTGCGGCCAGGGACTTTAAGCGGGGAGAGGGTTCGATGCCATAGTGGCCGGCATAGTGGCGCCGACAGCGGCGGTAAGCTAGCAAGGCCTCGGCGCGCCTATCTTCGGCGAGCAGGCAATCGATCAGCCGGTATTGCAGATTTTCCGCCAACGGTTCAATTGAGACGGCTTGCATATAGCAGGCGATGGCCACGGCTCGCCGGCCCGCGGCTTCCAGCGCGGAACCAAGCTTTTCCAAAGTTTGGATGAATTTGGCAGCGAGATTTTCCCGTTTCGATGCCGCTAATGGCGCTTCCAGGCCGGGCAGAAACGGACCGCGCCAGACTTTTAACAGACGCTCCGCCAAGGTTGCGGCCTGATTCGGGTCGGCGGCAAATCGTCTGGCGACTTCGTCGACAACCCAAATGTCCAGCCAGCATAATTCCCGATTCAAAGACAGGGTGCCGCCCTGCAACAACACCGCCTCATTCCGTCCCAGCAGTTTGCGCAGGCGCTGCAAGGCAACTTCCAGCGCGTGCTGGGCGGCATCGGCGTCCGAGTCCGGCCACAGCGCATCGGCTAGGGTTTGTTGAGGCACGCCGTCCGGATTCGTCGCCAGCAACCACTGCAGCAACTGCAATGGCTTGTTGTCTTTTTGCCTGCGGCGGGCCGCCGGTTCGAGGCCGTCGATCCTGAACTGGCCCAGCGTCCGGATTTTTACCGGCCACGGCCATTCTTCGCAGGCGTTACCGTCCGGTTGCAGTTGGCGTTGCACTATCCACCAACGCACATAGTCGGCTTCGATACCGCGCTCCAGCGCCACGGTACATAACCTGCCGATCACCGCCGGCTGCCAGAACGGGTGCACGTTCAGATAGCGCTGGCGCTTGCCCAATGCCAACGCCCGGGCCAGCGAGGCCAGGCCGCCGGCTTCGTCGCCGCCGGCCAATAGGACTTGGGCTTCGGTCAGCAAGGCCATGAATAGAATGAAGGGCTTGTCCGCGCGAACGGCATAGCTTTGCAATTGCAGTAAATGCCGGGCGGCTTCGGCCCGGTCACCGGACGCCGCTAACACTTGCGCCAGCCCATGCTGAACCAGGGCCGCCACCGAAGGTAAGTTGATTTCACGGCAAATCGACAACGCCAGTTCCGCTTCCTGACGGGCCTGGCTGAAACGCTGTTCCGCCAGCGACAGGCCGGAGCGCAAATGCAAGATGAACGATTGGTCTACCCGCCGATTCGCCGGCAAACAGGCTTCCATGCGCGCCAACGCCGAGCGAAAGCGCTCCCAGTCCCTGGCCGACAGCGCGGTGTAGGCTTCTTGTCCGTAAATGTTCGGCAAATAAAAAGCCAAGCCGTAAGCGGTAGCCAATTGCGCGGCCGCCTCGGTGGCTGCGTAAGCGGCGGCGTGCTCGGCGCATAGGTAAGCGTTCACTGCTTGCCAATTCAATAGATTGATCCGGTACAGCGGTTCGTCGTTGGCTATCTGCTGATCCAGTAAGGCAAAAAAGACGCGCGAACCCTCCGTATCGCCGCGCCAGACATGGTATTGCAACAGGAAGGAAGTTAAAAATACCTGGCGCCCCGGTGGACAGTGCGGCAGGCGCGCTAATGCTCGCTGCGCCCAGCGTCGGGTCAATTCTAGGTAATCGGGGAAGTGGACCAGAATATTGCCGCAGCCCAGGATCCAGGCGTCCAACTCCGGATCGTCGGCTGCTTCGATTACTGAATCCAGCACAGCCAGTTCGTTCAGCCAGCGTGCCGCGTCGCGAAAGTCGTCCATCACGAAAAACATCGCACTCAGTACCCCGGCGGCGCTCAGCGCTTTGCCCAAGGGGTCGTCGCCGAAACTGGCGTGAGCCCGTTCGAACAAGGTTTGGGCCAACGGCGGATTTAACGCCAACTGGGCCGCGGCCCGCCAGAACTCCAGCCACGGGTTAGCCGGTAAGTCGTCCGGTAAACTCTGCAACCAAGACTGCAGTTGCAGGCTTCTGCCGGCGCCCAACTCGGTTTTGGCATGGACCAGAATCAGGCGTTGCAGGTCCAGTCCGGCGCCGGCTTGGCGGTACAGTTCGAAGGCCTGGCCAATCTCGCCGTGGCGTTCCAGCACTCCGGCACTGCGTTTTAAAAATGCCGCGTAACCGTCCTGTCCGAGGTTGGCCCGGTGGCGGGCCAGCAGAAATTCCCGCAGCAAAGGGTGAAGTTGGTAACTGGGGATGGCAGTGTCGATGCGGTTGACCAAATAATGGTTGGCCGCCAGTCGGGCCAACGTCGCCAACACGGCCGGGTCGTCTGCTAAATCGTGCGCCAGCGGCTCGGTTGCGGTTTCTGCGCAGGCAACGGCCAGCAACTGTTGCAAGACGGTGGCATCCAAACCGTCCTGCACCCGTTGCGCTAAATCTGCTTGCTCGTTGGCCGGAGTCGGATGTTCGGGTGGCCGTTGCCGTAATTCTACGGCTAAAGCGGCTGGCCAGCCGCGGCTTTGGCCGAACAACTTGTCGAGCCTGTCGCTGCCGCCGTCGAATCCGGCTAGATCGGCCAGTCGGCCGGCTTCGTCGCGGTCAAACGCCAATTGCGCCGGCGTGAGCATGCCGAGCGGCTGCAATGCAATAGCCAGTCCGGGCGGTGGTTCGTGGCGGCTCAGACACAGTATTCGGTGCTGCACGCCGACGATGCGGCCCAATGCGGCCAATATCCGCACCAGTAACGGCGAAGCGACCACCTGGTGGCAATCGTCGAATACCAGCAGCATTGGCGCGGCTTCGGGCGGCAACAGCGTGCGCAATAACTCGCCGACATAGGCTTCAAGGCCGGGCAAATATTCCGGGCCGAACGCCGGTGTCGCGGAGACCAGGCCCAAACGGGTTGCCGCAGTGCGGAAATGCCCCAAAAAAACGGCCGGGTCCAGGTCATCGCTGTCGAAACGGTACCAAAGTACGGGTTGAGTGTTTGCGGCGGCATAATCAGCCGCTAATGTGGTTTTACCGTAACCGGCCGGCCCGAACAGCCAGACTGCCGAACCGTAGTCGGAATAGCTGCGGTCTATTTGTTCGAACAGGCGTCGGCGGCAAACCACAGCGGGTAAGGTCGGCGCGACCAATTTAGCGGGAAGTTGCGCGCGCACCGGTTTGTCGATCATCCACCCCCCAAGCAATTTATCCACACGAATCGCGTCGGTAGTTCAGCACAAACCAGCGTCCGGCAGCAACTGTTATTAATCCGGTCTTTAGTAATCGGCTGGGAAGAGTCCTATAAATAGTATTCTATTCACGCAAAAGCATTTAGGCTCTTAATATCCATGTGCTCGATGCCGGCTATTCAGCCACAAACCGATGACCTTAAATCAGCCGGCTTACGCGCTAGAGGAAATCAAGAACCGGCTCAGCCGATTTCACTGAGTACCGAAGTAAATATAATGTTCGACGTCGCCCCTTGCGGGTTGGCAATTGATACCACTCCGCGAATCAGTTACGGGCCGGATTTGCTTGCTTGCGTATTCTTTATCCATGCGCGATTGACGGCTATGATGCGACAAAGCTCAAACGCTATCGGGATGTTTGTATAGCTTGGGATGTGTTGCTATTTGCCAACACCCGCTGCCTGCAAATCGGCGTGATAGGAAGACCGTACCAAGGGCGCGCTGGCGACCTGTTTGAATCCCAATTCCCGGGCGACCTCGGCATAGCGCTGAAATTGGTCGGGATGAATGTATTCCTGTACCGCCAAATGGTCCTTGCTGGGTTGCAAATACTGGCCCAAAGTCAGCATGCTGACGCCGTGGGCCAGCAAGTCTTTCATCACGTCTATCACTTCCGCTTCTGTCTCGCCTATGCCTAGCATCAAGCCGGATTTGGTCGGTACATCAGGCAAGCGTTGACCGTGCTGTTGCAACAGACTTAACGAGACGTGGTAATCGGCGCCGGGGCGGGCTTGCAGATACAGGCGCGGCACCGTTTCCAGATTGTGGTTGAACACATCGCAGGGCTGTTGTTGCAGAATGTCCAGTGCTGTATCCATCCTGCCGCGAAAATCCGGTACCAATACTTCGATGGTGGTATTGGGCGACTGGCTGCGCACTGCCGCGATACAAGCGGCAAAATGGCTGGCGCCACCGTCGCGTAAGTCGTCCCGGTTCACGGAAGTGATCACCACGTATTTCAGGGTCATTGCGGCGATGGTCGCGGCCAGATTGGCCGGTTCTTCCGCGTCCAAAGGTTGCGGCTTGCCGTGGGCAACGTCGCAGAATGGGCAGCGGCGGGTGCACAAATCGCCCATGATCATGAATGTGGCGGTGCCGTGGCTGAAGCATTCGCTCAAGTTGGGGCAGGCGGCTTCTTCGCAGACCGTGTGCAGGCGGTTTTCGCGCAGGGATTGCTTGATGCGGTTGACTTGATCGCCGGTTGGCAGTTTGATTCTTATCCAGTCCGGCTTGCGCAAGATTTGCTCGGGCTTTTCCACCTTAACCGGGATTCGCGACAGCTTGTCGGCGTTGCGTTGATGGGTTTCTGGCGTGGAGCGGGAAGGGGCGTTGAGTGTCATTTTGCCACCGGGCACTGGGGTTGGTTTTTGAATCCCCGCAAGCTTGGCGTTTTAGGGCTGCTTGTCGAGTTTGCTTGTTTCAGATTTCTATTGCTTGCAGCAACTGATGCACAACCGGCACCGCGAGTTCCTGAGTACTTATCTTAACGCCTAAATCGGCCAGTTGCGTGACTTGCAAGCCAGCATAGCCGCAGGGATTGATGTCTGCAAACGGCGTTAAATCCATATCGTTATTGATGCTTAGGCCATGGTAACAGCAACCGCGCTTGATACGCAGGCCTAGCGAAGCAATTTTTTGCTGATTGACATAGACGCCCGGCGCCTTGGGCTCGGCTTGGGCGGCGATGCCGTATTGCCGCAAGCTGTTTATCACCGCGTTTTCCAGGACAGTCACCATTTGCCTGGGGCCTTTGTTTAAACGGCGCAAATCGGCCAATAGGTAAATCACCAACTGGCCGGGACCGTGATAGGTCACTTGGCCGCCGCGGTCGCTTTCGACAATTTCGATGTTGTTGGCTTTAAGAAAATGTTCGCGCTTGCCGTTTAAACCCAGCGTATAAACCGGCGGATGCTCGACGATCCAGATTTGATCAGCAGTGTTGTCATCGCGTTCGGTAGTGAATTTCTGCATGGCCTGCCAGACGCCGAGATAGTCTTGCGTCCCCAGATCGCGGAGGACGGTGGTCGCCTTACTGGGCATCAGTCCGGCTTACAGCGCCATCAATACATCTGGGCAGGCCGTCAAGCCCAGGTAGATGGCGTCCAGCTGTTCGCGGCTATGGGCTTCGATCATGACCGTTACCGCCAGATAATTGCCGCCTTTGCTGGGCCGGGTGGTGACCGCGCCTTCCAGGATGTCCGGGACATGGCGGCGGACGATTTCCACGACGATTGCGTCGAAATTGTCGCTATGTTTGCCCATCACCTTGATAGGGAATTGGCAGGGAAATTCCAGTAAGCTTTCAGTTTCGCTCATGACAGTGATTTTTTGTAGGCTTGCAGTAAGTCGTCCATGCGTTGCCAGGCGGGGCCGGGTTTGCCGTCACCGACTTGCTGGCCGTCCAGTTCGACGACCGGCACGATCTCGCGAGTGGAACTGGTGACCCATATTTCGCTGGCGTTGTGCAGCGCTTCCAGCGCGATGATGTCTTCTTGATAGGGGATGTTATGCGCGGCCGCCAGTTCCAGAATGACGTCGCGGGTAATGCCGGGCAGGATTTCATGGCTTTTCGGCGGCGTGATCAATTCTCCGTCCAGCACCGCAAACAGATTACTGGCCGCGCCTTCCACGACATAACCGTTGCGCACCAGTATCGCTTCGGCGCTGCCTTGATCCAGGGCTTCCTGCCTAAGCAGAATGTTGCCCAGCAAAGTGATGGCTTTGATGTTGCAGAGCTGCCAACGGGTGTCGTCCAGCGTAATTGCCTTGATGCCGTCGATCAGGCCGGCGAACGGCTTGATGTCGGAACACATCGCAAATATCGTCGGTACGATTTGTTCGGGGAAACCGTGATCGCGTTTCGGTGCATAGCCGCGGGTGACTTGCAGGTAAATGTATTGATCCCGGTCATCCGCCAGCAGCGGCCGGAAAATCGCTTCCCAGTCCGCGACGCTTTGCGGCAACGGCAAGCGGATGCCGTTTAGGCTGTTGTTGAGCCGGGCAATATGATCTTCCAGTCTGAACAGCCGGCCGTTATAAGCCGGAATCACTTCGTAGACGCCATCGCCGAATAAAAAGCCGCGATCCAGCACCGACACTTTAGCGTCGGCTAATGGCAGATAAGTGCCGTTCAGATAGACTTGCTCGGTCATTCTTTTTCCAGTAAACCAATGGCTGCGTCGTACAGACGGCGGAAAATGCCGCCCTCGGCGACAGCATCCAAGGCTACCAGCGGTTTGCTGAGTATGGATTCGCCAGCCAACGAAATGTTCAGGTTGCCGACCGTGTCGCCCTTGTTCAACGGCGCGAATACGCCTTTGTCGATCTGCGTTTCGGCTTTCAGTTCGTTAAAGTGTTTGCGCGGAGCGGTGACATACAGGTCTTCCGGTAAACCGACCGCGACTTTGGAGGTCACGCCTTTTCTGACCCGCGCTTCGCCCAAAGGCTTATTGCCTTCGTACAGACGGTGGGTTTCGAAGAAGCGGAAACCGTAATTCAGCAGCGATTGGCTCTCGTTGGAACGCGCGCCGGCGCTGGCTGTACCCATTACCACCGAAATCAAACGCATATCTTCGCGTTTGGCGGAAGCCACCATGCAATAGCCGGCATCGTCGGTAAAACCGGTTTTCAAACCGTCAACGGAAGGGTCGCGCCACAGCAGCAGGTTGCGGTTTTGTTGGGTGATGCCGTTGTAGGTAAATTCTTTTTGCTTGTCCCAGCGATAATATTCCGGAAACTCTTTGATCACCGCGCGGGCTAAGGTCGCCAGGTCATGTGCCGAGCTGTAATGGTTGGGGCTGGGCAGGCCGGTGGCGTTTTCGAAATTGCTGTTGGCCATGCCCAAGCGGCTGGCTTGTTCGTTCATCATCGTCGCGAAGGTTTGTTCGCTACCGGCGACGTGTTCAGCCAAGGCTACGCTGGCATCGTTGCCCGATTGAATGATCATGCCTTGCAACAAGTCTTCGACTGCCACTTGTTTGTTTACCTCAACGAACATTTTTGAGCCGCCGGTTTCCCAGGCGTTCTGGCTGATCGTGACTTTTTCGTCCAGCGTCAAATGCCCGGCTTTCAGCTCGCGGAACACCACGTAGGCGGTCATGATTTTGGTCAAGCTGGCGGGCGATACGCGCTTATCGGCGTCTTTTTCGGCCAATACCCGGCCGCTGTCGAAGTCCATCAAAAAGTAACTGGAGGCCGCGACGCTGGGAGCGGCGGGGGTGAAAATCGGGCTGGCGGCTTGCAGCGAGAAGGCGGTTAACAATAACAGCAGCCCGCTAAACAGGCTGGTTGTCGTGCGGAAAGGTTGGCTCATGGTCGCGATTCAAAATAGTCATTCTGGAAAACAACATTGTAACACCGAGAGCCGCCGCGTAGAAAAACCCGCGTATTGTGCTAAGGCGCTTTAGTCCAAAGCCGGAAATTTTGGCAACTGTTTGGAATAGTTGGGAAGTTCGCCTAAGCGCTGGTATGGCAGATTTTGAATTTGCAGGCGCAATCCTGCAAGGCCATGCAAGCGGTTTGCTCGACGGGTTTGTCTAAAAGGGTGGACATCAGCGCGCGATCAAATTCGCATAGTTCCGGGTGCTGCTGCGCTAAATCGTGATAAACACAGTTAACGGCTTTAATGGTCGGCTGTGTTTGTTCGGCGTCCATTTCGGCGTGATAACCCAGCGATTGCATCAATTCCAGCAGCGCGCTTTGTTTCTGTGCCGGGTCCTTGCCGCTGAATTGCGGGGCCAGCGACTGTGCCAGATTGACGCCCATGCGCCACAGCATTTGCCTTAAAGCGGCTTCGCCCAGTTCGGTTTTTAGCTCGCCCAGCAACAAGTTGCAAAACCAAGGATATTGCTTGGGCAGGCGGTTGCGGCCTTGTTCGGTCAGCGTGTAATTGCGCGAAGGCCGGCCGCCGGTGTTGTTCAGCGCCGCTTCCTGAATCAACTGATCTTTTTCCAGGCCGGTGAGATGTTGTTTGACGGCGTTTCTGGAAATCTCCAACTGGGCGGCCAGCTCGTCGATACTCATGCCGGAGGTGCTGGACAGCAATAATTTTAAGATTTGCTCTTGGCGCGAGCCGGTAAGTTTGACCATGGCGTGTGGGGTGGTCGGAAATAAGTGATGCGGCATTCTACGCCGGATCAGCTATCACGCAAAGCGCTGTAAGTCTATTTTTGACATATAAATTACTTTTATAATAAAAATATTGCAAAAGTAATTTTATTCGCTTACTCTGTGCCTGGCTTTAAACAGCCGCATTTTTTTATTTGCAACGAAAGGCAGACCAACATGAGCGAAACCAAGGCAACTCTTTACGAACAATTGGGTGGCGAAGCGGCCGTTAACGCGGCTGTCGATATTTTTTATCGCAAAGTCTTGAGCGATCACCGCATCAACCGCTTTTTCGATAACACCGATATGGACAAACAGGCAGCCAAACAAAAATCCTTTTTGACCATGGCCTTCGGCGGTCCGAACAACTATTCCGGCGCCGATATGCGTCAAGCGCATGCGCATCTGGTTAAAAAACTGGGTTTGGATGATTCACATTTTGATGCGGTGGTCGAGAATCTGGCGGCTACCTTGCAAGAGCTGAACGTGCCGCAAGAGCTGATCAATCAAGTCGCGGCGATTGCCGAAAGCACCCGTAACGACGTGTTGGACCGCTAGGCGCCGGAGTAGGGGATGAGCTTGCATAAACTCAGCGTGAACGACCGCGAAATTGTTTGCGGGTCTGGCGAAACCGTGCTGGACGCCTGTCTGCGCGAAAACATCGACATCCCCTACGGTTGTCGGCAGGGCGCTTGTCAAAGCTGTATGGTGCGCAGCTTGCAGGGCCCGCCGCCGCTGGCGGCGCAAGACGGTTTAAAAGACGTATTGCGGCATCAGAACCATTTCCTGGCCTGCCTGTGTTATCCGCAGCAGGATATGTCTATCAGCATTAGTTCGCCCGCCGATTTTTTTACCGAAGCGACGGTGATCGAAAAAAGTTTGTTGAATGCGGAAACGCTGCAACTCACTTTGCGGTGCCGGGAAACCATGGATTATTACGCCGGCCAGTTCGTGAATCTGAAACGCGCCGACGGATTGACCCGTAGTTATTCGATTGCCAACAATCGCTTGCATGCCAACAAATTAAGTTTTCATATCCGCCGCTTGGCCGGCGGCCGCTTCAGCGAATGGGCGCACCGGGAACTTCAGGTAGGCGACAAACTCGAGGTATCCGATCCGCAGGGGCTGTGTTATTACCTGCCGACTACCCCGGAAAAAAATCTGTTGCTGATTGGCACCGGCAGTGGTTTGGCGCCATTGGCCGGGATTGTCAGCGAAGCTTTGCACCACGGCCACAGTGGCGATATTCATCTATTCCATGGCAGCCGCGAGATGGATGGTTTGTATTGGATCGAGGAAATGCAGGCGCTTGCCGACCAATACTCAAATTTCCATTACACCGCCTGTATCTCACGCGGCGATGCGCCTGATGGCGTGGCCAGGGGCCGGGCCAACGACGTGGCGATGGCGAGTTTGCCCAGTCTGAAAGGCTGGCGCCTGTATTTATGCGGCCATCCGGACATGGTGCATCAAACCAAGCGCCAGGCGTTTTTACATGGCGCGGCTTTGCAGGACATCCATGCCGATGCATTTCATGTGGCGTCGGCCACCTTGGATTGAGCGGGCAGCGCATAAACCTTTTGCCGCTCCAGAGCCGCCAAGGTGCGGATCTGCGCCAGCACCTGCTGTAAAACCGCCGAATCGTTATCGCGCTGCGACACCATGTAGGCCGGTAATTTGAATTGCGGGCTGCCGGCGACCGGAAACAGTTTGCCGGCTTGTAGCAACGGTTCGGCCAGGCGCACCGGCAGGAAACTGGAGCCGCGGCCTTGCGCCAGAATCAGCTGTACCGCCATCCAGCCGATATTGACCACCTGCGCCGGCCGTTCCAGGTTGGGGTAGCTATTACTGTGCTGAGCATAAAATCCGGGCGCCCAATCGACATAAATGTAATCGTCGTTCGGCCAGGGCTGGCTGGGATCGGTGGTCAGCAGCACCAGGGTTTCATCGAACAAAGGTTCTATTTGCAGGCCGGGGCTGTGTTGGGGGGTGTACATCAAGCCTATGTCCAGCGCGCCCGCTACCAGGCTGCGCATCAAGTCTTCCTCAAAGCCGATGTCGCTACGGATGGAAATATCGGGCATGGCCTGTCGTATCTCGCTGATCCATTCCGGCAACAAGGTTTCGCACAAGGCAATCCGTGCGCCGATGCTGACACTGCCGCGAAACCGGCTGGGCAAACCAATATCGTGCCGGGCTTGTTCCAGGGTTAATAGCAAGGATTTGGCGTGCGGTAAAAAACGCCGGCCCGGCAAAGTCAGGCTGGCGCCGGAGCGATTGCGGACAAACAGCGTCACGCCCAAATAAGCTTCCAGGCGCTGGATACGGGTGCTAACGGTCGATTGCGTTACATACAAACGATTGGCCGCTTCCAGGAAACTGCCGTTGGCCGCAACGCTTAAAAAGGTTCTGATTTGGTCGATGTCCATCAGTTTAATATTGCATTTATCGATATTAAAGTCCAATAAATATCGCTTGTCTTATATCAACGTGGTTTTTATAGTACCTCCTGAGTAATGTATCGATTCGATGGCATTGTTGGGTGCGGAGGAAATCATGAAAACTTCAATATGTTTATTCACCAGGCTTTGGGGTAACCACAAAAACATGCTGCTGGGATTGGCTTTGCCGTGTTTGCTGGCGGCATGCACGGCACCCAGCATTAAGCCCGCCGCGTCGCAGATCGACCGATTGCACAGTTTTTTGATTGTGCCGGTGCAAGCGCCGCCGCTGGAAGTGATACCGGATTTGATCGAGCGGCGCGATCCGGCTTATCGACATTTCGAAAACATGGCCATGGGTTATGCGCTGCCCATTGAACTTTATCAAATCCCTGGCGGTATCGAAATTGCGGGCATGGTTAGCGACAGCCAAACGGCCGATGTGGACGCGATGACCAAGGCGGCGCCAAGCGCTGCCGGCGGCCCTGCAAATACCGATTTGGGTTGGACGCCCGCCAAGGCGGCGGCGCAGAAGCTGCCTGGTCTACTGGCGGCGGAAAATCGCAAAGGGGAATTGAGCCGCGAGTATTATCAATTACCGGCGGCGGGTGATGCCAGTTTGCAACATTGGCATCAGGCCATTCAAGCCTGGTACGGCCAGAACACCACGTCAATTGATTATGCGACGATGGGCCGCTACGACGCGGTGATAGAGGTTGGGATCGGCAGGTATCGGATTTTTGAAGGGCAAACGTCTTTGCAGCTAATGATCAAACTCATTGATCCCGTATCGCGCCATGTCATCGCTCGGACACTATCGGAAAGTTTCAGGGTTGACGATCAGGCGTTCGCCTCTCTGGACAATGGCGGCGATGCTTTTAAACAATTGATCAGCGATATGGCGGTGCCGCTGTTGCGGCAAAGTTTGGGTGACATTGGTCTGCGCCTACCCCCTCAAGCCGACGAATCTTAGTGTGTTGACCGGGCCGATAAGCGGATGAGCCTCGTCTATCAAAAGCGTCTGCGCGGCTGGCGTTTTAAGCTGTTTAACCTATGTCTGGGATTTGGGCATGCGTTGGTGATCTTTAATGCCGGCGCGTACATCGCCATGCTGCCCAGAGTGGCCGGCGGCTTAGGCGTCCCGCCCAGCTTTGCGACCTGGACCCAAACTGATTACATGATAGCGCTGGCGCTGGCGTTTCCGGTGGGCGGCTGGTTGGCGCGGCGCTTCGGCGAATACCGGCCCTTCGTTCCGGCTTTCCTGGCTTTTGCCTTGGCCTCTTTCCTCTGCGCTTATTGCACTGGTTTTTATAGCTATCTGGCCGGGCGTATTTTGCTGGGATTTGCCGGCGGCTTGACGCTGCCCTTGGGTCAGGCCTTGTTGCTGAAGGAATATCCTGATAGACGCAAATCGCTGGGCATCGGTATCTGGAGCCTATTCACGTTGACGCCGTTCACCTTTGGCCCGCCCTTGGGTGGTTGGATAGCCGATAACTTGGGTTGGCGCTGGCTGTTTTGGCTCAACATCCCGGCGGCATTGGCGATTGCCGGCATCGTCGGCGCGTTGTTGTATCGGCGGGGCCACACACGATCCTGGCAGCGCTTTGATAGCGTGGGTTTTATCTTATCGGTGATGCTGGTGTTTGGCTTACAGACTTTGTTGAATCAAGGCAACGATTGGGACTGGACCGATTCGGCCTACATTAGAAGCTTGATCGCATTGATAGCCGCCACGCTGATTTATTGGGTGGTCTGGGAATTGCGCGTGCGCCGGCCATTTCTGGATATTCGCCTGTTTGCCCACCGCAATTTCGCCATCGGCGTATTCATTTTATTCACCGGTTTTCTGTATTTTCAAGGCTTGCTGTCTTTGCTCATCGTGCAGTTACAACTGGCGTTCGGCTATTCGTCGTGGGAAGCCGGTTTGGTATTTCTGCCGATGGCTATCTGCGCCAAACCGATGGCCAGCGTTTTGCACGAGATCGTCAAACGCTGCGATGCCCGGCTGTTGGCAAGTGCTAATTTGCTGGGATTTGCCGCTACCTATTTCTGGTTAAGTCGCTTCGACGATCCGGACTCGTTTGCCCAATTGTTCTGGCCGAAATTGCTGGAAGGCGCCTGCCTGGGCAGCTTTTTTGTGCCGATGACTGCGTTGCTGCTGCACGGCCTGCCAGCCGAGCGGCAATGGCGGGCGCTGGAATTGGCTAATCTGTTGCGGATAGCGGCCGGGGCAATCGGCATTGCGGTGCAAGGCATCGTGCTGTATCGGCGGGCGCCGCAGCATTTGACCCGCTTTGCCGAAAATCACGGCGCGTTCGAATTGGCCGATCATTCCGCCTTGTCAACGCTAAATTTCCTAGGATTTACCGAGCCGGCGGCGTTGACCAAATATGCCAAGCTGGCCGGACGTGATGCGGTGTTACACGCTATGAACGATGCGTTCTGGATGGCCGGTTGCGTGTTTGTCGGTATGGCGGCGCTAGTTTGGTTGGCGCACCCAACTCGCACCCCGGTTAAAGTCAGTGACGAGCAGGAACTGCGCCGGGAAACTCAGGAACTGCTGGCGGAGGAGGCCTGATGTCCGCTCGTCAGCTAATTGCATTAGGGTTGATGTTGGGTATTTCGTCAAGTTGCGCCCGGTTTGGTGGAGAAGAAACTACGCGCGCCAGTCTGTTACCCATGCCCGACATGACCAATACCGTCGCTGCCGTACGCGGCAATTTCGCAAGCAGCGATGCCTGGCCGGCGCCGGATTGGTGGACCGGCTTTGCCAGCCCGGAGTTGCAGCGTTTGATAAGCGCGGCGCTGGCCGATAATCCGGATTTGAAGGCCACCGCCGCCCGGTTGCGGCAGTCTCAGGCGATGGTCGATGCGCAGGCCGCCGAGCTTTATCCGACGGTTGATGCCAACGTCAGCTTCTCGGCGCAACGTTTCTCGGCGAACAGCGTGCAAGCCAAACTGGCCGGCGAAAACTTTCGGCAGATGTTGATTAACCCCTTGATCTTGCGTTACCACCTGGATTTTTGGGGGCGCGATGCAGCGGCTCTGCAAGGCGCGGTTGGCCGCTCGCTGGCGGCCGAGGCGGAATTGGCCGATGCGCGGCTGCTATTGTCGTCTGCCGTGGCTAGGGGGTATTTCGAATTGTTGGCTGCCGCCGCAAAACAAGGCATCGCCGAGAACATCGTCGCCGAGCGGCAGGCCTTGTTGAGATTCGAACAAACGCGGCTGGCGACTGGTCTGGTTGCCGACGCACCGCTGTTGCAGGCCAGAATAGCCCTTGCTAACGCCGAACAAGGTTTGGCTGCGGCGCGGGCCGACGTGGCGATAAATAAAAATCTGTTGGCGGCGCTGGCCGGGAAGGGGCCTGATTGGGGAGCGGGCATCGTTATCGAATCCGATCGGCTTGAGCAAGCCTTAACCCTGCCGGTGGATTTGCCTTTACATTTGTTGGCGCATCGCCCGGATATTAGCGCGGCGCGGCTGCATGCCGAGGCGGCTGCCGAGGAAATCAAGGTGGCCGAGACCGCGTTTTATCCGGACGTCAATCTGGTGGCCTTCACCGGCTTGCATAGCGTCAGTTTGAGCGACGTGTTGTTGCAAGGTTCCAGTCTGGCTTACGCGGTGGGGCCGTCCATCGAGTTTCCGATTTTCGAAGGCGGCCGCCTGCGTGCCAATCTGGCGTATCAAGAATCCGCTTACGACGCCGCTGTCGAGCGCTATAACCGCAGTCTGGTGCATGCGGTGCAGGAAGTGGCCGACGCGCTGAGCCGTTGGCGTGAGCTGGATGAGCGCTTGGCGGCAAAGCGGCAAAGCTTGGCGGACGCATTAGCCGCTGACAAGCTGGCCGATAGTTTGCGCCGTCATGGCTTGTCTGATCGTGCCGCGCCGAGTCTGGCCAAATTGGAGGTCTACCAGCAACAGTTTCGCTTGGCGGCTCTGGTGGGCGAGCGACATAAAGCCGAGATCAACATCATTAAGGCGCTGGGCGGCGGCTACAGCGACACTAAACCCGCAAAGCCATGACCGCAAACGTGCCCAAAAAAATTCGTCCTCGGGAAATTCTGCGCCAACGCCGGCGTCGCTTGCAAGGCGTCACCTTGGCTTTGCTGCTGGCCGGTTTGGCTTATTTGGCGTATTGGTGGCTGGAGCATCGCGACTGGGTGGCCACTGACGACGCCTTCGTGGCAGGGCATTTAATTACGCTGAAAACGCAGACTGACGGTACCGTGGTCGAAGTACTGGCGGAAAACACGCAGTGCGTGCAAAAAGGCCAGGTCTTGGTGCGGCTGGATGGTGTGCATGCCGGCATCGCCTTGCAGCAGACGCAAGCCGAATTGGCGGAAGCGGTGCGGAATATCGTTAGTTTGCAGGCCAAAGCCGAGACGCTGAAGCAGCGGGCCTTGGTGAAACAAGCTTTACTGGCACAGGTCAATCACGATCTGGCGCGCTTCAACGCGGCGGCCAGGGATGGCGCGGTTTCCGATCAACAGCTACAAAATGCCCAAGATAAAAGCCACGAACTGGAGGCGGCGATTAAAGAAATTCGCGCCGAACAAAGCGGCATTGAGGCGCAATTGCTGGATTCGGGGATAGATAATCATCCGGCCGTGGAAAAAGCTAAGAGCCGCTTGCGCCAGGCGTTTCTGGATTACCAGCGCCGGAATCTGGTGGCGCCGGTGTCCGGTTGCGTTGCCAAGCGCAAGGTGCAAGTCGGCGATATGCTGAAAGCCGGTGCACCGCTATTGGCTATCGTGCCGCTCG
Source organism: Methylomonas sp. TEB (assembly GCF_047777895.1). Lineage (GTDB taxonomy): Bacteria > Pseudomonadota > Gammaproteobacteria > Methylococcales > Methylomonadaceae > Methylomonas. Next base: position 3,937,476 of record NZ_CP180476.1, on the reverse strand, counting down.
ACGATCTATGGATAGAAGCCAACTTTCTGGAAAGTCAGATCGCCGGGGTCAGGCCGGGGCAGGCGGCGGAAATTCGCGTGGCGGCGTATGGTGACGACCGGGTTTATCACGGCCGGGTGCAAGGCATCAACCCAGGTACCGGCAGTATCTTTGCTGTGTTGCCGACCGATAATGCTACCGGTAATTTCATTCATATCGCCGAGCGTTTGCAGGTGCGCATCGCGCTGGATGCCGGGGAACTCAAGGCCAATCCCTTGCAGCCTGGCTTGTCTACATTAACCCGTATTAACATAGAAAAAGCCGACGGTTTGGTATCGGCATCCGCGGTTACGCTGAATGGCGAGGCTTATCGCACCGATGTTTATGATCGAGAGTTGGAAGGTGCCGAACAGTTGATAGAACAGATTGAGTCGGCCAATCGGCCGCACTAGTTCGGCGGCATTCAGGCGGCTAGCGATTAATTTCCACAAAATTGCTGCAATAATGCGCGGCTACGTGTATCTTTGCCTTCCGGCAAAAATGGCCGGCACTCATAAATCAAACCGGCGACTGCGATAAGGTACGCGCCGCTTCTAAAAATTTAAATGACGGATTAACCATGTGTTTTAGCGCCAATATGTCTTTGGGCCTGGGAGTGGCGGGGCTCGTTGCCTCCACGGTAACTTTCCTGGATAAGGACGAAACCTTTTGGGTGAAACTGGCGAGGGCTTACGCCATTTTTCACTTCTCGTTGATGGAGTTTATTCAGTATTTTGCTTATCCGGTGGCCGATCAGTGCGGCTATGGCACCAACTTATTCCTGAGTGAGCTATCGTCGGTACATATCAGTCTGCAAGCCTTTGCGATCATGCCGGCTTTGGCGACGTATTCGTCGGACCCTAAGGCTTTGAAAAAAGCCTTTATTGTCGGTAGTTCTTTGAGTGGTTTGTTTTTGATTTTGACCCGCTTGCCGAACGACTGGCAGCTGTTTGACATAGATCCTAACTTCATCGGCCGGATGAACTCCTGCCTGTTCATGGGCATTTACCATATCGGTTATGCGATCTCCAGCGCCTTTGGTTTGCTGGTGACCCATGGGTCACTGTTTGCGTTGGCGTTCAGCGCGTTTGTCTGGAAAAACAATTGGCGAATCGGCATCTACCATTGTTTTGGCGCGTTGATGACCTTGTTCATGCCGCAATGGCTGTTTGGCGTCAGTACCGGCGAGGCGGCAGCCATGTATTGTTTTTATTCGATCCCGATCACCGCTAGCTTTATGCCGATATTTAAAAAGTTTTTCTCCGCCCAGTCTGACGATTGGTCAGACGGTGTGCCCGCCAGACAACAGTCTTGATTAGTGCCGCAGAGGCACAAGACATTACGCCTCTGCTATTGCCAGGCTTCAATAAACCCCTGATAAAACGCTGGGTCGGCGACGGTAGCGCCGCGCTGACCTACCAACGCCGACGCAAACTCCTGCGCCCGTTTTAGCATCACGGGCATAGGCCAGTTTTCGGCAATCCCCAATAACAAAACTGCTGCAAACGCATCGCCGGCACCGACCGTATCGACTATTTCAATATGGCTTTCGGGGGCGATACTGAACAATTCCCCCGATGAATTCAGCGCCAGCGCACCTTGGCTGCCGCGCGTAAGCACCACGCCTTGTAAATGATACGTCTGCTGCAATAGGCGCATCTTGGTGTCTATGCTCTGCTGGTCAGGCAGCAATAATTCCAATTCTTCATCGTTCAGTTTTAACCAATCCGCGCCGGCTATCCATCCCAAGACCTCATCCGCTTGCCACCAGGGCGCGCGCAGATTGACATCCAGAAACACCAGGCCACTCCAGTTCTGTTGAATATCAAGCAATGTTTGTCTGGAAACCGGGTTTCGTAAAGCCAGACTGCCATGATAGAGCAAGCCCTGTTTGTGGGCATGATGGAACGCCTTTGCTTCAATGTAGTCGTAAGCTTGCTGGTCCAGAATCCGGTAGCTGGGTTGCCCGTCTGTTATGCTGACCGCTACGCTGCCGGTTGGATGCGTAGCGTCGATCTGCATGGCAGATCGCGTCATACCGGTACTTTGCATGGCCGCGAGGATCTCGCGGCCGGCGTCATCTTCACCTATACGGCTGACAAACAGGGCTGGCCTGCCCAAAGCTTGCAAATGCCAGGCGACATTAAACGGTGCGCCACCGAGGATTCGGCTGCCGTCCGGAAAATTGTCGAATAGTACTTCACCGAATATCGTGAAAAAAGCTGTTTGCATCTGTCTGGCCTCGCCGCAATTGCTGGTTTAGAGCGATCACAATAATCAACGCCTGCGGAAATGACAATGGCGTGTGAACGGCTATGGTCGTTTTCAGGGCGCTTACCGATGTGTGCTGCACTGATGTGGTGCGTAAAGCGGTTTGGGTGATGTGGTGGCGATTTAACTTTTTGATAAATAGACATTAATAAGATTGGCATGTGGATTGCTGAAAGATGGTCATGAATATAAATACTTTTTTCGATGAAATGCGTACCTCAACCGGTAGCGTCCGGCGCCTGTATCAACCCTTCGCGGAGTGGTTGAGCAGTACCGATCACGCCCAGTTGATGCAAAAGTCCCGCGAAGCGGAAATGCTGTTTCGGCGGGTGGGCATTACTTTTAATGTCTACGGCGACGAGGCCGGTGCCGAGCGCTTAATTCCGTTTGATGTGGTGCCGCGGATTCTGGCCGCGACGGAATGGCGGGTGTTGTCGGCTGGCGTGATTCAGCGGGTCACCGCGCTGAATGCATTTTTGAACGATCTGTATCACGATCAGGAAATCATCAAAGCCGGTATCGTCCCCGCCAGCATTCTGGAAAACGAGATGTATCGGCCGGAAATGCAGGGCGTGGATGTGCCGGGCGGGATTTATGCGCATATCGCCGGCGTCGACATCGTACGTACTGCCGAGAACGAATTTTATGTGCTGGAAGACAATCTGCGCACACCGTCCGGGGTTTCCTACATGCTGGAAGACCGCAAGATGATGATGCGTCTGTTTCCGGAACTGTTCCGCCGTTATGCGGTAGCGCCGGTCGAACATTATCCGCAGGTGTTGCTGAACAATTTGCGGGCCGTGGCGCAGCCGGGTGTTTACGATCCGACTGTGGTGTTGTTGACTCCTGGCGCCTATAACAGTGCGTATTTCGAACATGCGTTTCTGGCGCAGCAAATGGGTATAGAACTGGTAGAGGGCCAGGACTTGTTTTGCAAGGACAACGGAGTGTTCATGCGCACCACGGAAGGCCCAAAGCGCATTGACGTGATTTATCGGCGCATTGACGACGATTTTCTCGATCCGCTGGCGTTTCGCGAAGATTCGATGCTCGGTGTGCCGGGTTTGGTCTCCGTGTATCGCAACGGCGGCGTCACGCTGGCTAACGCGATTGGCACGGGAGTGGCAGACGACAAAGCCACCTATACCTATGTACCCGAGATGGTGCGTTTTTATCTGGGTGAGGAGCCTATTCTGTCCAATGTGCCCACGTACAAGCTGGAAAATCCCGACGATTTGAAATATGTGTTAGAGCATCTGGAGGAACTGGTGGTCAAGGAAGTGCAGGGTTCCGGCGGTTATGGCATGTTGGTGGGGCCGACCTCGTCCAAACAGCATATAGAGGATTTTCGGGCGCGGATTTTGGCCGAACCCGACAATTACATCGCCCAGCCTACCTTGGCATTGTCGACTTGTCCGACCTTAGTTGAACAAGGCGTGGCCCCAAGGCACGTCGATTTAAGGCCGTTTGTACTGTCCGGCAAAACCACCACGCTGGTGCCGGGAGGCTTATGCCGAGTAGCGATGCGGGAAGGTTCACTGGTGGTGAACTCCTCGCAGGGCGGCGGCACTAAGGACACTTGGGTATTGCACGGAGACTCAACATGCTAAGCCGCACCGCCGACCATCTTTACTGGATGGCCCGTTACATCGAGCGCGCCGAGAATATGGCGCGGGTGCTGGACGTCACTTATCGGATGTCACTGGTCGCCAATAGCGCCTACGACGAAGCCGCACGCTGGAAACCCCCGGTGCAGATTGCCGATGATATCGAGGCTTTCGAGAAAAACTACTCCGGCTACACTGCGGTCAATGTGATTCAGTTCATGGCTTTGGATGAGCGTAACCCGTCCAGCATCGTCAGTGCTCTTAACTCGGCGCGCGAAAACGCGCGTGCCGTCCGAGTGGCGATGTCTTCGGAAATGTGGGAGACCGTCAATGCCTTATGGTTGGAACTTAGGCAACGGATTCGACAAGGTTTACGAGAAGCTGAGATCAGCGAATTTTGCGATTGGGTGAAATCGCGTTCGCACCTGTTTCGCGGCGTTACCTTCGGCACCATGTTGCGCGATGACAGTTACAAGTTTGTGCGTTTGGGCAGCTTTGTCGAAAGGGCCGACAATACCGCTCGACTCTTGGATGCCAAGTATCAATTGCTGTTGCCGGCCGTGGAAGCTCCCGAGGGCCAGGTCGATTATTACGAATGGAGTTCCTTGCTGCGTTCGGTATCGGCATTCGAGGCCTATCAAAAAGTATTTCGAGATACCATCGAGCCTTGGAAAGTGGCCGAGTTACTGGTTTTACGCGACGACATGCCGCGCTCCTTGCATGCCTGTTACGACGAATTGGCGCCTATCCTGGAGCAACTGTGTCGGCAGCGGGGCCGGGAGTGTCTGCGCTTGGCCGGCGAAAATCATGCGCGGCTGCATTATGGGCGGATGGCCGACATTTTTAAGACGGGCTTGCATCAGTTTTTGCAGGATTTCATTTTGCGCAACAACGCGCTCGGCGTTGAAATTCAGCGGGCCTTTCTTAATGGGCCGGAATAAGTCCTTGTGTAAACAGTGTATTGCTGCACCAACTGTTTAAGCAAAATTTTGGCGATTCAGCCTGGCGGACAAATAGAGTTAGAGGAAAACGGATGATAAATTCACTGATCCACCCCAAACAGGGCGACAAGGCCAATTCGCCCTGGTTTGACGAGTTTCTGGTCAAGTTGCTGGAAAACCGGGATCGAACCGGCCTGACCGAAATGATCCGCGAAATCGATGCGTTAATGTTGACGGTGGAGCCAGGCTGTTCGGCGGCCTATGTCAGCGAATTGGCCTTGATGACGCCTTACCACTATTTGGTCACTTTACAGTCCGAGAGCCATTGGACTCACGTGCTGCGGATTGATATGAATTCGCCGGACTTGTTGGTGCGGGAAGTGCGTGCACCCGGTCGGGCTGACATTTTCCGCAGTCTGAACGAGGTGTATCCGATTGGCGCCCACAAGCCTAACTCGCGCTATATGGGTGAGATTTTCCGGGTCAGTAACCTGCATGAAGTGGTCGAGCAGCAAAAAGCCAGGGAAATTCGCTTTTTTAATCAGGATCAAATTCGCAAACTGGAATTGCCCGGCAATATGGCCATCGTCAAACCGTCGCCGTATACCCATAACATCGTCGCTTACTGGGAAAGGCCGCCGGAGGACATCCGAGTATATGCCTTGGGAAACAGCATCATCCTCGATGAAGTGAATCGCGGCTATCTGCAAGCCAAGGAAATTCAGGAGGAATTGGGGCTGGATAAACTGATTCGGCCCATCGATCATTTAGCCACCCGGGTTTACAGCCAGAACCGGGAAGTGGCGATTTTGGAATATTTGACGCTCTCCAGTTATTACTATTGGGGGTCCTACGATATTGCCAATCAGAATTCTTCGACCAACGTCACCAAAAGCATTCATTATCCCGAGGAACGCATTAGTCCGGCCAAAGTGTTTACCGCCGCCAATCATCCGTATTTTGTTAATCATTTGGTGGGCTTGCCGTCACCGACCGAAAGTTTTGTACGCAACTATGGACCGCGCTTGCATCATGTGGCTTTGGAAGTAGCGGACGGTGAGATCAACGGCCAGGCCAATATCGATTATGTAGTGCAGGCTATCCGGGCCAGAGGTAAGGACTTTCTGCTGGATGTCATCGGATCGCGTGAGGAAGGTTTGAAGCAGATTTTTTCGAGTGCGTCCGAGCATTCTTCGTTGATTGTGGAGTACGTGCAGCGTTTCGGTAATTTTGATGGTTTCTTTACAAAGCAGAATGTTGCTGAATTAACGCATGCCGCTGGGGTAGAGGAAAATCTACGCTTGTTGCAGGCAGAGAGTGAAGCAGTCAGTCCGGTGTCAGCATGAGTATCAGAGTCGCGATTAACCACAAAACCAGTTACCACTACGATCATCCGGTCCAGTTGACGCCGCATGTGCTGCGGCTGCGGCCGGCTTCACATTCGCGGACGGCGGTCAGTGCCTATTCACTGACCATCAAGCCGGATAAGCACTTCATTAACTGGCAGCAGGACCCGTTTGGCAATTATCTGGCGCGCTTGGTGTTTCCGGAAAAAACCACGGAGTTTTCGATAGAGGTGGATTTGATCGCCGATATGACGGTAATCAATCCCTTTGATTTTTTTCTGGAAGAATACGCGGAACATTACCCGTTTGCTTATCCTGAGCAATTGGCCAAGGAGCTGGCGCCTTACCTGGAGATTCGCGAGCAGGGGCCTTTGCTCAAAGGCTTTTTGGCCGGCTTGAAGCGGGATAAACAAGGCATCGTCGATTTTCTGGTAGGCATCAATCAAGCCGTGAACCAGGTCGTCAACTATGCAATCCGCATGGAGCCGGGCGTGCAAAGTTGCGAGGAAACCCTGGAAAAAAAGTTGGGTTCCTGTCGAGATTCCGGTTGGTTACTGGTGCAGGTATTGCGGCACATGGGTTTGGCCGCGCGCTTTGTATCGGGGTATTTGGTGCAGCTGGTGGCGGATGTGAAATCGCTGGACGGGCCGTCGGGTACCGATCACGATTTCACCGATCTGCACGCCTGGGCCGAGGTGTATATTCCTGGCGCCGGCTGGATAGGTATGGATCCGACGTCCGGACTGTTTGCCGGAGAGGGCCATATTCCCTTAGCCTGTACCGCAGATTATGTCAGTGCGGCGCCGGTCAGCGGCGGCTTTATCGGCAAGGCCGAGACTACCTTCGATTTTTCCAATCGTGTTAGCCGCATCCATGAAGATCCAAGGGTTACCAAACCTTATACCGATAGGCAATGGTCAGACATTGAGCGTCTGGGCGAAAAGGTCGATGCCGAGCTGAAAGCGGGTGATGTGCGCTTAACCATGGGCGGCGAGCCGACTTTTGTGTCCATCGACAACATGGATGCGCCGGAATGGAATACCGATGCTGACGGCGAGGAAAAGCGCAAGTTGGCCGGAAAATTGGTCAGACGTTTGCGCGACAGCTTTGCGCCGGGCGGCTTATTGTATTTTGGCCAAGGCAAATGGTATCCGGGCGAGCCGTTGCCACGTTGGCAGTTGGCGTGTTTTTGGCGCAAGGATGGCAAACCGATCTGGAAAAATCCGGCCTTATTGGCGGATGAGACCCGTGATTATGGATTCGATCTCAAGCATGCGGATGCATTTATCCGTGATTTGGTGAAACGGCTGGGCGTGGCCGGCGAGTTCATTCTGCCGGGTTTCGAAGATCCTCTTTACTACCTGTTGCAGGAGGGATTGGTACCGAAAAACCTGGATCCTTTGCAAGTCGATTTGAAAGACGACTTAGAGCGTCAGCGCTTGGCCAAATTGCTCAGCGCGGATCTCGGCGCGCCGGTCGGCTATGTGTTGCCGCTGCACTGGAGCTATCAGGCCGGCTCTTGGAATAGCAGTGCTTGGGAATTTCGGCGTGGGGCTATGTTCCTGGTGCCGGGCGATTCGGCGATGGGTTTGCGTTTACCTTTAAACAGTTTGCCTTGGGTGCCGTTTGAAAAGCGCGATCACCCCCATGAACGTAGCCTGTACGAACCGGTGGAGCCTCTGGGCGATATTGATTCGGAAGTTAGCCGTCGTTACAGTCAAATGGCCAAGCAGGGGCTACATCCGACCGAAATGGACGCAGCCGATGATGAGAGGCCGCACGATCCGGAATGGGTGCCGCATACCGCTTTGTCGGTTCAGGCCCGTGAAGGTCGTTTATTTGTATTTGTGCCGCCCACGACCGAGTTGGAACACTACCTGGACATTATCGCGTCGGTGGAAGCTACGGCAGCGGCTTTGAAAATGCCGGTGGTAATAGAGGGGTATCAGCCGCCCCACGATTTGCGTCTGACCCGTTTGCCGGTGACGCCCGATCCTGGCGTGATAGAGGTGAATATTCATCCTGCCGCCAGTTGGAAAGAGCTGGTGCACAACACCACTACTTTGTACGAGTTGGCCCGGTTGACCCGGCTCGGCACCGAGAAATTCATGCTGGATGGCCGGCATACCGGGACCGGTGGCGGTAATCATGTGACCTTGGGCGGCATTACACCCGCCGATAGTCCGATTTTGCGGCGACCGGATTTGTTGCGCAGCTTGGTCACGTATTGGCAGCATCACCCAGCCTTGTCCTATTTGTTTTCCGGCTTGTTTATTGGTCCAACCAGCCAGGCGCCGCGCGTCGACGAAGCGCGTAATGACAGCCTGTACGAGCTGGAAATTGCCTTTCAACAGATGCCGGAGGGCGAAGTGGCCGCGCCGTGGCTGGTCGATAGGCTGTTCCGCAATTTGTTGGTGGATATGACCGGCAATACGCATCGTAGCGAGTTTTGTATCGACAAACTGTATGCGCCGGGTACCGATGCTGGACGGCTTGGGCTCCTGGAGTTGCGTGCGTTCGAAATGCCGCCGCACGCACGAATGAGTTTGATGCAAATGCTGCTGCTGCGAACCCTGGTAGCTTGGTTTTGGCGCGAGCCCTACAAGAAGCCTTTGGTGCGCTGGGGGACGCAATTGCATGATCGATTTATGTTGCCGCATTTCATCGCCAGCGATATTTACGATGTGGCGCGCGATCTGCAAGCTGCGGATTATGAATTCAAGACGGAATGGTTCGCGCCGTTTTTGGAATTCCGGTTTCCTAGAATCGGTAGTCTGCGGGTTAACGATCTGCAATTGGATCTGTATCAGGCTATTGAGCCGTGGCACGTGTTAGGCGAAGAAATCACCAGCAGCGGCACCGCCCGTTATGTCGACTCCTCGGTGGAGCGCTTGCAGGTGTCGCTGAGTGGAGCGATGGGTGAACGCTATGCCTTAACCTGTAATGGTCGCAGGGTGCCGTTAAAGGCCACCGGCAAGCAAGGAGAGCTGGTGGCGGGTATCCGTTATCGGGCTTGGAACCCGCCGTCGGCTTTGCATCCCTCTATCGGCGTGCAAGCGCCGCTGGTATTCGATTTGGTTGATACCTGGAACGGTCGGTCTATCGGCGGTTGTACGTATCATGTTTCTCACCCCGGTGGCCGCAACTACGACACGCTGCCAGTTAATGCTTACGAGGCTGAAGGACGCAGGGTTAGTCGTTTTTGGCAGCACGGTCATACGCCAACAGATACCGTATTGGAATTGCCTAGTGAAGAGCTAAATAAAGACTATTCGTTTACACTGGATTTACGTTGGAATGCGAGCTAGATAGAACGAGGAAATTAAAAAACCTAATCAGCGAGTGTCAGTTTTTTTTACAATTTAGCTTGAAATTGACTCAATTTGCTATACCATCCTTACCTGCGGAACGAGACAAAGCGGCTATAGCTATTTGAACTTGTTATGAATATTTATTTATAGGGTGGGGTGTATCTTGAATCGACAGAAGCAGTCTTTCGATCATTGTTTCGAGGTATTTTTAGCTGATACGCCTGAAAGTAAAAAAATTCATTATCAACTCAGATACCGGGTTTATTGCGATGAAATGGGCTTTGACGATACGGAGCAGTTTCCGGCGCAGCAAGAAATCGACGAATGGGATAAAAGTGCAATTCATTTTTTAGTTAGGCATAAATACACGCAGCAATGGTTGGGCGGGTTGAGGATGGTCAAGCCCAAAGGTCACGTTTTTCCGTTTCAAGAAAGTAGTAGTTCACATCAACGGCTACCAAACGGCAGATACAAAAATTCCGTTGAAATTTCCAGGCTATGCGTTACTAAGGACGCAAGGCGCTTTGCCTTCAGAAACTCGGCTGTAGAGGTAGCTGAAGAAAATCGCAAAATTAGTTTTCTGCACGATTACCGCAATATCAATAGAGACATAATGTGGGGGCTGTATCGGGCAGCGGCGGTTTATTCCGTCCAGCAGGGCATTAAATATTGGTATATGTTGGCCAATCCGGCACTGGCGTACAGTATTAAGAAACAAGGCTTAGATATACAGCAACTGGGTGATGCTAGTCGTCAAAGTGCACGTCTGCTGTATTATTTGAATACAAAGCAAGTGCTGGAAAACTCTTTATGGTTTGAGGGTTACCGACACGATTTTCGCTTATATTCGGATATTGCAACTGACGTTCCTGTCGATATGAGGGGGCGCCAGGTAAAGCAAATCGGCGTTATTTCTTATGTGTCGAGAATCTGATTTATCCCTTTAAATCCGCCGCGTAAAACCCTAGCCTGCAATTATCAAGCGTTCTCGCTGGTAGGCCTTCTATGTCAATCCTGGTGTTCATCAGTATGATTACGCAGCAAAGCTTGCAGTCCGTATTTTTCAAATAAACCGTACAAGGTTGGCCTGGTAACACCTAATAATTTAGCTGCTTCGGATATGTTATTGTCTGCGTAGGTCAGTGCGCGTTTGATGGCGATGGTTTCTGCCGCTTCTCGTACCGATTTGAGATTCAGCGGCATAGACTTGTCGCTATCGGTACCAATTTCCAGCTCTTCGGCGGTGACGAAATTGTTGTCGGATAAAATGACCGCACGTTTGATTTTGTTCTCCATCTCCCGAATGTTGCCAGGCCAGTTATAAGCTTCAAGAGCACGAGCGGCGTCGTGGGAAAAATGTTTTTCTTTGGAGTTGTTTTCGCGGCAATAGCGCTGTAGCAAAGCATTAGCTATCGTAATAATGTCGCCTTCGCGTTCGCGTAGTGGGGGAATGTCAACGACGATCTCACTGAGCCTGTAATATAAGTCGCCCCGGAAATTACCTTGCGCAATGAGGTCGGGTAAATGGCGATGTGTTGCACATATAATGCGCACATCCACGGCAATTTCCTTTCTACCCCCTAACCGTTCTATGACCCGTTCCTGGATAAATCGCAGCAATTTTGCTTGCAAGGCAAAAGGGAGGTCGCCGATTTCGTCTAAAAAGAATGTGCCGCCCTGCGCATATTCGATTTTGCCTTTGGTTTGCGCGACTGCGCCGGTGAATGCACCTTTCTCGTAGCCAAATAATTCACTCTCTAACAATGTTTCTGGTATGGCCGCGCAGTTTACCGCTACAAACGGTTGTGAGGCGCGTGTGCTCAGGCGATGTAAGGCTTTTGCCAATAGCTCTTTACCGGTGCCGCTTTCGCCGATTAGTAAAACGGTTGCTTGAGTCGGTGCAATTTTTTCAATCATCCGCATGACCGCCTGCATTTGCGGACTGGTGGCGATCACGCCGGTCAGGGGCTTTTGTTGCTGCAATATTTGGTAGTCGCGCTCCAATGCGTCGAGTTGAAACGCTCTTTCTATAATCAGGCCCAAGACGTCCGGGTCTACCGGCTTTTGATAAAAGTCATAAGCACCTAAGGCTACTGCATGAATCGCATTTGCGCGATCATCATTGCCGGTTACCACGATTATCTTGGTGGCCGGTGCTAATGCGAGAATTTCCTTGAGAGTGGCGAGTCCTTCAGTGGCGTTGGTGGGGTCGGGCGGTAAACCAAGATCCAAGGTAACGACGCTTGGCGTATATCGTCTAAGTGCAGCTATTGCTTCGTCTCTATTACTTGCTATTACTACTTCGTATTGCTCGAAGGCCCATTTCAGTTGTTTTTGTAAGCCTAGGTCGTCCTCGATAACTAACAGTACTTTAGAAGTGATCATTATTTCCTTGATTTGCGGAAACTCGCTGAGCTAATGGTAATTGGATGGTGAAAGCAGTGCCGCGGCCTGGATTGCTATCGACCCGGATATTTCCGGACTGCTTTAGAATGTAATCGCGGGCTTCGTATGCGCCGATGCCCATTCCGGCGTTGCCTTTTGTCGTATCGAACGGCTTGAATAGGCGTTCTGCAATGAACTGTTGGTCCATACCTATGCCGTTATCGATAATTTTGATGACAGCATAGTCTTGGTTTTTTGTTAATTCAAGCTTAACCCATCCATCGCTTGTCGCTATGGCGTCTTGGGCGTTTTGAACTAAATTCGTCAAGATATTGGTCAGTTTGATTTTGTCGGCCGTCACGAAGCACTCGCTGAGTGTTGTGTCCATCTGCAACGGCGGAGTGCCGAGATGTTGTTGCGCGATGTTTTTAACCAATTCCACCAAATTGATGAAGGTATTGGCTGTGGTTGTGTTGGTCTCGCCTTGTTTTAACTGTTCGACAATATGGTGCATTTTTTTGACCACATTATTTAGTGTGTCTATGGTATCGTCGAAGAAGTCCGGGTTATGTTTATGCTTTTCCGCGTTTTTTACGATCAAGGAGATCTGGGCTACCAGATTTTTGAGGTCATGTACCAAATATGCTGAAAGGCGGTGATAAGTTTCAAATTGACGATTATTGGCGAGTTCTTCACTTGTCCGGTTGAGAGCGAGGGCGTTGGCAAGTTGCATTCCCACAGTTTTTAAAAGATCGTGGTCTTCCCAGTCAAGCTTTCGTGGCGCGCGCGCCTGCGTTAACACGACAAAAGCTTCAAGTTTGTTTAGGTGAAATAGCGGCACTATCAGCCACACTTGGCTATCTTCGTAGCACCACGGCGATAGATCTATGTCGTCGTATACTTCCGGAGCATGAGCCAGTTCGAAAAAATCGATCACCCATTGCTTGTTTGCTAAATATTGAGGCAGGTCGCCTATGTTGTGGAGATATTCAATTTCTTGCGGAGTGAGTTTGAGGTTTTGTTCTGCAGCTAGAAAAAAATGGCCTTGATCGTTTTTTAACCACAAACCGCCTCCTGCGCTCTCTACTAGGTCCGTTAACGTAGTTATGATGAATCCTTTCAGTTCCTCAAGCGACTCAAGTTTTGCCAATGATTTGCTGATCTTGAGCCACTCTTCACGGTAATCGTAGCTGTAGTGGAAAAAGTGCTTACTAAAATACACCTTGGAGATCGCTCGTATTTTTCCAGATGTAAACGGGATAATCAGCAGGAGAATGGCGAGAAAAATAAACAGAGTTTGTGCAGCCTCACCCCATTCGGTATTTGCGCGTTTGATATAAAAACCGGCAAACGACATAAGGATTAGATAGATGCCGCAACCGAGGAGAATCGTTGAGTAAAAAATAGTTTTGCGAGGTGTTGTCAGTTCCGTACTTTGGCTGTTAAGCTTTAGTCGGGTCAATGTGACTGCTAAAAGTGGTGTCATGAGTGCGTTAATTACACCTCGTGACTGCCAGAGCTCGAAGTCCAGGCTGCTGAATAGCAGTGATTTGCTGTAAACGAGCAAATCGAATGCGAATAGCGAGCCAAGGCTTATACACAGAAATTTGAGATTCCACCTTTGCTTCAGGGGGGTGCTGCGATAAAGCTGCTCAACCAGGATGAGGCCAAATACAGCGGATACAACGTGCGATGCGAAACGAGGATCGACGTTTAGATGTTCTCGGATTAGGGTTAGGCTGCCAGGGAAGATCTCGATACCTAAAACCAGCATTAAAATCAGGGTAACGACTACGCTAACGTTCGACTTAAATATTTGCTTGTGATCGTTGTATATTTGTTTGGACAGCAGCGTTCCAAGTTGAAGAAACCAAGATGCATTCCGGAGAGTTTCGTACGGTAGCGTGTCAGCGAAGAAGAAATGGCTATTTTTTGTGGCGATTATCACGCTTGTGCACCATGCTAACGAGCACAAAACTGCTATTATGAAAGGCAGATGCCAGTTTTTCCTAAAGCAAGCGTATAAAAGTAAAAAACCATAAGCGATGGCTGCGCTTAAGTAGCTGTAATAAATGTAGCTTTGCATTTAGCGTCGATGTTTAAGTGGTTTTTCAATACGTATAATCATTATACGACCTTATAAGCAGTAGGCAGGATCATTACTTTGCAGATTCAGGCTGACATGAAAGAATTATTTAGTGACGTACTAGCCAATGCGCAATTCTCTGACGGTTCCGGCTGGAAACGATATCGCCTAAATGCGGGTGAGACCATCGTAAAAAAAGGCCAGCAAGGAAATACATTATTTCTCATAGAAGAAGGTGTTGTTAGGGTGTTGGGTGGTGCAGAGCTGGATGGTAATCGGCGAATAAGCCCAGGTCTCTGCGATTTAGATGCTGGGGCGGTATTTGGGGATGTCTGTTTGTACGAGCCTAGGGAGAGAACGGCTTCTGTTGTTTCATTGACGGATGTGTGTTTACTTGAAGTTCGTAGTGATATGTTGAGTGTTTATTTGGACGATCATCCGGTGCAGGGTTATTTATTTTTGAAAGGCTTGTTTCAAGCTATGTCCAATCGTTTGGGATTGGCAAATGATCGAATAGAGCATTTACTGGCGTGGGGAATTAAAGCGCATGATATCGATAAATATTTGTAGTTGGATGATGCTCGTGAAAATGAGAGGGCAAGATGGATGTGGGGCCTAAGTTATCACTGGCAGAAAGTTTTAGCCGTTACTTCAAGGTGGGGCTCGCTGAAAGCGATGCTCAGAAGGAATTTGTTTTTCAAGTAAGGTACCGTGTTTATTGTGAAGAGTTTAAATATGAACCTGTTGAACGTTTTGCTAATCGCCTTGAAGTAGACGAATACGATCAATATTCCCGCCACTGTTTGATTACGCATTTGCAAACTGGTATCCCTGCTGGTTGTGTAAGAATGGTTCCTGCTATCGGGGAACGACAGAATAAGCCATTGCCGTTAGAAAAATACTGTGGAGCTAGTTTAGACAGCAAGCTTATAGATAATTTAAAGCTACAAAGAAATACAGTATGCGAAATATCAAGATTAGCTGTGGATGGGGCGTTTCGTAGACGTACCGGCGAGACTCTAACCCGCTTCGGTGAAATTAACGGCTTACAGTTTTCGCCTCAAGAGCAGAGGACTTTTTCGTCAATAGCAGTTGCTTGTTTTTTTGCCGCCACAGTCCTAACAGAGGTTGATGGACGTACAAATGTGTTTGCGATGATGGAGCCGTTCTTGCCGCGGCTGATGCATCGGTCAGGTATAGATTTTCAACGAGTTGGTAAGGATATTGACTATCATGGTATACGAGCACCTTATTTCATTACTACTCAGGCTGTCTTAGAAAATATGCATCCCGATTTGCTAGAGTTATATTCCTGGATAAAAGAAAATATTGTTAATTAATATGGCGGGAACGAATGTAATTATATATTTCTAGGCGATTAGTAAGTAGTCAAATAAAATATTGGGGTTTTGGTAATAGGATGAAAAGAAAAATAATCAGTTCCGTAGTTCTTGCATGTACGTTTTTATTGCAAACAGCGGCATGTTCCTCGCCGGAGGAATCTGCTCGGAGTCATTTGCAAAAAGGTAAGGAGCTTTTTGAAAAAGGGGAATTTGATAAGGCCTTGCTTGAGTTGAAGACAGCCAGTCAAAGCAGCGATAAGTTTGGTGAGACCTATTTGTATATGGCCCTATTGGACGAAAAAAATAATAATTTCAAGTCGATGCGGCAAAACCTGATTAGGGCCTTAGAATTAGAGCCAAGTTTGACTTCCGCAAAAATAAAACTAGGTAAGCTCGATATTGTTTTTGGAGATCTGGAGAAAGCATTGGAGCAAGCGGAGTCAGTTTTGACAAGTGACTCAAGCAATATTGATGCAAAAATGATCAAGGCATCGGTTTATATTAAGCAGTTGAAAAAAGATCAAGCAGCAGAAATAGTTGATTTTGTTTTAAAAGATAGCCCGGATAATGTTGAGGCTTTGTCATTGCAAGCTGCTCTATTTGCTGAAAAAAATGAAATAGATCAAGCTTTGGGGGCAGTAAATAAGGCATTGGGAGTACAGCCCGCAAACCTTCCTTTGCGCTTATTTAAGATAAAACTGGATGCAGGGCTGAATAACATAGATAGCGTAATAAAAGGTTATCAGGAGCTTATTCAGTTATACCCAGATGCCGGTAACTTTAAGCTGAGCTTGGCTTCCATTTACTCGATGACTGATAAGCTTGAGGAGGCGGAGAGACTATTGAGGGAAATGGTCGAAAAATCAAATGATAAAGTCGAGCCTGAAATAGTTTTGATCGAATTTTTAAATGCTCGTGCTAAAGATCGAGTGATTTCGGAGTACAAGGCTATGCTTAACCGCCATCAAGGGCAACCTAAGGTGTTGTTAGAGCTCTCGAAATGGATGGTTGCGTCAGGATATGCTGAAACTGGCAAGGAAGGGTTAGAACAAGTTGTTCAGCTAGAAAAGAATAACGAAGCAGGCTTGTCAGCCCAAGTCATTCTTGCGGAAATTGCGCTAACGGAAAAGCAGTTTAGTGCTGTAGAAAGCTCTTTAAAAGATATTCTTAGTATTAATTCGGAATTGATTCAGGCAAATTTGCTTAAAGGTCGTTTTTTGCTGGCTCAAAATAAAACGGATGAAGCTATTGAGTTCCTTAATAAACTTGTATGGAATAAAACTAATGTAGACGACGTTTATTCTTTGCTAGGTGATGCTTATTTAATAAAACAAGATCGGAAACAGGCTGAGAAAAGTTTTAAACAGGCGTTAGAAGTTAATCCAGCAAATTTGGCTGCCTTTTCTCGTGTATATAGTAACTACGTACAGGCCGGGCAAAATGAAAATGCTAGGCAATATCTTGAAAAGGCGTTATCGCTAAAACAAAACGACATTTTATTGCTTACTAGTAAGGCTGAGTTGGATATTTTAGAGAAAAAGTGGGATGGCGCCCAAGAGTCTATTCAACGGCTAGCACTTTTTTCTAAAGACAAGGCGATGCCTATATATCTTCAAGCCAATGTTTTACAGGGTAAAGGTAAGTATGCTGAGGCAATTAGCTTGTATGACAAGTTGATACAACAGTATCCTAATCATTTAAATTCTTTTATTAATTTAGTCAGATCTTACGAGGCTCTTGGGCAAAGACAGAATGCTGTTGCGTATTTGGAAAAGCATCATGTAAAGTATCCTGATCAATTAAATACTGTCGGCGTACTGAGTGATATATACATTGCAAATAATGATTTTGTAAAAACCAAAAAGCTGCTGACGGATCAGCTTAAACATACTCCAAAAGCAGCATCGATTTATCTCGCTCTAGCAAGGGTTGAGGCAATGATGAATAAAAATATTTCTTCAGCCAAAGATGTGTACTTGCGAGGATTGGAAGTCAATCCAAATGATCCTCAGTTAGCTATGGCTCTAGCTGCTTTGTATGAACAATTAAACGAAAAGGAAAATGCAATCAGGGTGTATAAAGCAGTACTCGATAAGAATCCCGATAATAACTTAGCTATTAACAATTTGGCCTCGTTATTGATAGAGTCAAACAGTCACGATGAGATTAGTCAAGGAATGGAGTTAGCAAAAGTATTTAAAGATTCCGAGAATTCGTATTTTCAAGACACATACGCTTGGGCATTAATTAAAGCTGGTAGTAATGAGGAGGGGCTGAAGTTATTACAGTCCTTGATTCTAAAAGAGCCTAAACTACCTGAGTTTAGATATCACTTAGGAGTTGCGCACATGAATGCTGGTAATAAAGCGACTGCGATAAGTGAGCTTAAACAATCTATTAGTTTGTCTGAAAAACAGAAGCGAAATTTTTCCGGTAAAGATAACGCAAAAAAGATCCTTGAAGAAATAGAGAATTGAGCAGGTAATTGGGTAACTACTTAGATTATGATTATGCCGATATTTAAAAAAAAGTTGTTGTATTGTTTGATAGCTTCTGCCCTTGTTTCTAGTATTGTTGGGTGTTCCCAGCCTTTACTTGAGGATATGCAACAGACTGCTGACTATACTTATCAGATAGGGCCTGGCGATAGTGTCAATATTTTTGTTTGGGGCAACCCAGAGTTATCTACATCAGCGCCAGTGCGTCCGGATGGAAAGATAACTGTTCCTCTAGTAGAAGAATTGTTGGCCAGTGGTAAAACGCCATTTGAACTTGCTCGGGACATTGAGAAGGTGCTTTCGACTTATATAAAAAGTCCACAGGTAGTTGTTATGGTTAGCGGATTCAAAGGGATTAGCACTCAGCAAATCAGGGTCATTGGGAGAATAGGCGGTGGCGGTGGTGGAGCCAGTGGTGGAACTGGTGGTGGTGGCGTAGGACGTTACCAGGGTAAATCCATTCCATACGAGAGGGGAATGACGCTATTGGATGTTATTATTCAAATTGGTCTGAACCAATATGCTGATGGTAATAGAGCCAGTGTTATCAGGGATGTGAATGGAGAATTGAAGCCGTTTGGCGTAAGGATTGACGACCTTATTGATGATACAGATTTGTCAGCTAATGTCTTGATGATGCCTGGGGATATTTTAATTATTCCTGATGCGTATTTTTAAGTGTTTGTAAGACGGTAGACTTTTTCTGTAGGTAGTATGTCCATTAATTTTAGATTGAAAACAACGGCTAGTTAATATGCAGCAAGATCTTTCCGAAGTTTATTTTTATTTGAAAGGTACTTTAAAGTACAAGCGCCTCGCCATCGTTTTCGCTTTGGTTGTTTGTTCAGCTGCTTGGGCGTACATTTTTATGATGCCTGATAAATTTGAATCGAAAGCCAAAGTTCATATTGATTCAGCTACAGTGATTAGGCCTCTCATGAGAGGTATGGTTATAGAGCCTGATATATCTGCGCTGATCAGAATAATCCAGCAGCTAATGTTTACGAGACCTAATCTTGAAAAAATTATTTCGCTATCTCAGCTAAGTAGATCGCAGGATAGCTCAGGATCTGCTACGGAATTGATTGAGAAACTTAAGAAAGACATAACAATTGCAGGAGGCAGAGGAGATATATTCGATATTGCTTATACCTCACAAGATCCTGAAGTTGCGAAGAGTGTGGTCCAGGCTGTTCTTACAGTGTTTTCTGAACAAACAGAGGGCAAAGCATTGGCTGACGCGAGTGATGCGCAACGTTTCATCGAACAGCAGATACGAGAATACGAGATTAGGCTGCAAGATGCTGAAAAAGCGAAAGAAGAATTTAAACGCGCAAACATTGATTTACTTAACGGCTCAGATCAATTTCAGAGTTTGCAGAAAATGAAGGAGCAGTATCTAGATGCCAACACGGCTCTAGAGCAAGCTATTTCTCGACGAAATGTTTTAGCGGAGCAGGTTGCTGAAATCCAAGAGTCTGAGGAAGACTGGGGTCTACCGACATCCACTCAGGAGGTATCTGCGGATAATGCAAGGATAGAATCTCTGAAAGATAAGCGCACTGAATTGTTGCTTAAATATACCGAACGCCATCCGGAAATAATTGAAATCGATAAGTTGATTGACACGCTGAAAACTCAAGAGAACCAAGCTAAGACGAGTCAGTCGCAAGTCAATGGAGATATACAGGCAGGGCTTTCCGAAAGTATTGGTGCAGAGAAAATGGCGAATCCCTATGTTCAGGCGTTAAAAATGGGGTTTGACAATGCTCAGGCTGAAGTTGCTTCTAGTCAAACTTTGGTTGAGTCAATTCGAAACAGGATAGCAAAGCTTGAAGAAGGTTTGAATGAAAGATTGACCATAGAAACGGAAATGAAAAATCTTAACCGGGACTATGAAACGATAAGCGGCAAGTACGCCGAGTTGCTGGATCGGCGTGAACAGGCTCATATTACCGAACGCGTTGATGACCAGACATCTCGTTTGAAATTTAAAATTGCTGATCCCCCTAGTAAGCCCAACAAGCCTAGCTCACCTAATAGAAAATTATTTTATTCTTTCGCGCTTTTGGTTGGGGTTATTTTAGGATTTGGTGTCGCGTTTTTGGTTTATTTTATACGTCCAGTGTTCATGTCAACGAGACAAGTAAGGATTGTGACCGGCCTACCATCCCTAGGTAGTGTGTCTCTTACCTCACAAGGCATAAGTCAAACTAATAATATTGACTGGTTACTTATTTCGACTTTTGCAATATTGCTAAGTGGTTATATCGGTATCATGATATTTGAGATACTCAAGTAAAGTCGTATTAAACAGGTAAACATATGAGCATTATAGAGAATGCGCTGAAAAAGGCAGGGAGCCAAGGGTTAGTTGTGGAAAATAATAGTCAAGAGTCGGCTACCACAGCTAAACCTGATAGGGGTTTCAGTGAAACCAATTTAGAATCGACTGGGTTGCGAGAATCTTCCGGGGCATTTTCGCCCGAACAACAGGTTGTTGTTGATTGGGCTAGTTTGGCGGAAAACGGTTTTATAGATAATAATAACGCAAAATCTCAGCTAGCTGAAGAATTTAGAGTTATTAAGAGGCCTTTGGTAAACAATATACAGGGCGCAGAAAATAATGGAATTAATCGTTCTAATTTAATTCTTATTTGCAGTAGTTTGCCTGGGGAAGGTAAGACATTTGTTTCAATTAATTTGGCTTTGAGCATTGCTAACGAAAGAGATAAAAAAGTTTTGCTTATAGATGCTGATGTGGAAAAGCCAAGTATATCAAAACAATTAGGGATTAATAGCCCTCGAGGCTTAATAGAGTATTTAGAAGATGATAAAGTAACTTTTTCAGATATTTTGTTAAAAACAGATCTTCCAAATCTTAGTTTAATTACAGCGGGTAAAAGACATAAATACTCAACAGAGTTGTTATCAAGTCAACGGATGTATTTGTTCGCGGAAGAAGTGAGTCGGCGATACAAAGATCGAATTGTGATTTTTGATTCACCTCCCTTGTTAGTTGCTACTCAAGCCCAAATACTTGCGGAACTTGTAGGGCAGGTAGTGCTGGTGATTGCGGCGGAAGTAACCCCTCAGAGCGTGGTTAATGAGTCGGTTGCGAAGCTTAGTAATTGCGATGTTGTTATGACTCTTCTGAACAAAACAAGAAAAGAGATAGATATATACGGTCACAATTATAGTTATGGGAAATATGGACATTTGTGACAGTAATCGTCTTTCCGGTTTATCTCTAGCTACCTTGCTTTCTGGTTTAAGTGTTGGCATGGTTTTACATTCTAGCGTCGCAATGGCGCTAGATTGGAGATTTAGTCCGAGTTTATCGGCGAGTGAAATATTTTCTGATAATTTGGCGCTTTCTGAAAATAACAAAAAGAGCGGTTTTGTCACCGAGATTAGTCCTGGAATTTCGTTGTATGGGAATTCTCCGTGGAGTAATTTCAATTTAAATTATCGTATGCAAGGTCTCTATAATGCGGGTGGTAGAGATGCTATAGATGTAAATCATCAGCTTAATATGAATTCTTTGTATCAAGCTGTTCGTAATACTCTTTTTCTGGAAACTGCAAGCTCAATTAGTCAGCAAAATATTAGTAATTCCTTTGTTACGACTGATAATATTTCTGGGAACGGAGGGCGGACTGAAGTAAAGACATTTAGTATTTCACCCTATTGGACGCCTCGTTTTGGCCAGTTTGCAACGGGTTTAGCTAAAGTCGGTTATAGTAAGTCTTCCTTTGAGAATTTAAATGGATCTGCGGTCACGCCGCAGTTGTCGAGTTTAGTGTCTGATTCAGATACTATTACGCGCCAGGCTAGATTGTCCAGCGGCAGTTATTTTAATAGAATTAATTGGGGATTAAATTATTCGTCGCAAGAACAGAGTAGGGTTGTCGGGCAAGATGTTCGATTTGAACAATATCAAGGTAATGCCCGGTATTATATCAATAACAAATTCAACTTTTTCGGGCAAGCGGGGTTTGAAAATAACGATTTTCAGACCTCGGCCAACAGCATAAGTAATGGTTTTTTTTATACTGTAGGTGGTCAATGGACGCCAAGCAAGTGGTATTCGCTTGAGGTCGGTATTGGTAATAACAAGCATGCTACGTTGCAATTTAATCCATCGGAAAATCTTAGTTCGACTATTACGTATCGTAATAAAGATGTTGGGTTAAACACTGGCGATTCCTGGGATGCAAACTTTAATTATCGAGCTAAGCAGGCCACTATTGCATTCAATTATTCCCAGGAGACAACTACACAGCAGCAATTGTTTGCTGAGCAGGGGTTTTTTCTTCGGGATGCATCGGGTAGTTTGACTCAGGTGGTTAATACTCAAGATTTAATTGCTCAGGGATTTCTCACGCCGGGCCCTAATGATCCTGTGACTGGAAGATCATCTTTAATTCGAGGCCCCAATTTTAACAATACTCAATTAGTTTTCAATCCGTTTGATTTGGTCAACGACGTGATTATTAGAAAACGTGGAAATCTTTCTTTCTCGTACCAATCGGGCAAGAGCAGTTATACCGCTTCGGTATTTAACGAACGTAGAACATATGAGGTTCGTTCTGGAGAAGACATGTCATATGGTGTTACGGGTAGTTGGCAATGGCAATTTGCTTCTAGAATGGATCTTTATTTGCGGCCGTCTTGGCAGCACACCGACGGAGAGTTGACCAGCAATTCTCGATATGATGTTGCTTTGGGGGTTAGTAGGGGGATTCCGATTAATCTTGGGAGGCCCTTATTAATGGATACTCGGCTCGAGTTTCGACATATCAATCAAATATCTGATTCGTCTCAATTTAACGGTTATGTTGAAAACAGGGCGACAGCCAATTTTAACGTACGATTCTAAATAGAAACTACATGTACGACGGATTTTATAATCTCACCCAAAAGCCTTTTCAGTTAAGCGCCGACCCAGATTTCTTTTTCCAGAGCTCCGTGCATAAACGTGCTTTAGCTTATATGCATTATGGCTTGACGCAAGGTGAAGGCTTTGTTCTCGTTATTGGCTCGCCTGGCACGGGTAAAACTATGCTGGTAAAGAGTTTGATAAAAAATTTGAATAAGGAGAAGTTGTTAATTGGTGTGATGATGACGTCTCAAGTGGGCCCGGAAGACACCTTGCGGATGGCCGCATCGACATTTGGTTTTTCATTTTCGCTGACGGATAAAGCCAGTTTATTATCGGGGTTCGAAAAATTTATTGCTGAAAAAGCCAGAGAGGGAAGGCGATTATTGTTGATCGTCGATGAAGCGCAGAATTTGCCTAAACAGTCCTTGGAAGAGTTGCGCATGCTTACCAATTTGGATGTTAATGGCAATCCCGTTTTTCAGGTGTTTCTAGTTGGGCAAACCGAATTAAAACGCACCATTTACTCCGCGGATATGGAGCAGCTGAAACAACGGATTGTATCCACATTCCAACTTGATCCGTTGGATTTGGAAGAGACTAAAGAATATATACTTTTTAGGTTGCAAACTGCCGGTTGGTCTGGAACTCCCGAATTTACACCAAGTGTTTTCGAGGTTATTCATGAGTTTAGTGGAGGCATTCCTAGGCGTATTAATTCCTTGTGTGATCGTCTGTTGTTGTTCGGTTATTTGGAGGAGTTGAAACTGCTGGATGAGCAGGCGGTCACCAAAGTGATCGTCGAGGTTAAGGAAGAAATGTTACTCGAAGCGGCTGACGAGGAGCACGAGAATTCCATGCCGCCTTTACATCGTTTCAGTGGTGTTGATTCAGAATCGCTCGAGCATCGGATTGCCAGACTTGAAGATGTTGTGACCAATCTTCGAAACAGTCTGAATAAAGAAAAGGCGCTGCTTAGAAAAGCTATTCTGCTGCAATTGGATATGGATGCCGTTTACAGCGACACAACAAACTCCCTGGATTAACTAAATGTTCCCTAAAGTCTTGGTTTGCGTGGTTGGCGCGCGCCCTAATTTCATGAAAATGGCGCCCATTATTAGACAGTTGCAAGCTGTGAGGCATTTGATCACACCTTATTTGGTGCATACTGGTCAGCATTACGACCAAGCCATGAAAGATACTTTTTTTCAACAGCTCGGTATTCCGGAGCCGGACAAAGATTTGGGTGTCGGATCTGGCAGTCATGCAGTGCAGACTGCAAATGTCATGTTGCGTTTTGAGCCGGTTTTGGATGAGGTTAATCCTTTTGCGGTATTGGTTGTCGGTGACGTCAATTCCACCATCGCCTGCGGGTTGGTCGCAGTGAAAAAGAATATTCCATTGATTCATGTTGAAGCCGGTTTGAGAAGTTATGATCGGCAAATGCCGGAAGAAATTAACCGAATTTTGACCGACCAACTCTCTGATCTGTTGTTCACCACGGAACGTGCTGCGGTGAATAATTTGATTAGGGAAGGTATTGATGAACAGCGAGTATGCTTTACTGGGAATGTGATGATCGATACGCTTTTGGCTAACTGCAAGCAAGCTTCTTCTTTGGCGGAAACATTGCAGCGATACGGTTCTAAGCAGGTTGTTTTGGAAAAAGCTTACGCCTTATTAACATTACACCGGCCTTCTAATGTTGACGAACCCGAAACACTGGCGCGTTTGGTTCAGGTCGTGGGTGATATTAGTGAAAAACTCCCTGTGATATTTCCGGTTCACCCACGCACACAGCAGAAAATTGCGGAAGCGGGTTTATTGCAAATGTTGCCGCAGCAGAGGGTGATAATGTTGCCGCCAGTGGCATATCTGGAAATGCTCGGTTTGATGCAATCTGCCCAGTTGGTTTTGACTGATTCCGGTGGCTTACAGGAAGAAACCACCGCGTTGGGTGTGCCTTGTGTGACTTTGCGGGAAAATACCGAAAGGCCGATTACGATCACTGAGGGAACTAATACTATTGTGGGAACCGATCCGGCCAAAATCATGCAATGTGTGGATGATATTCTGCGCACTGGCGGTAAGAGCGGTCGAGTCCCGGAATATTGGGATGGTAAAGCGGCTGGTCGCATCGTCGATGAAATTGTGCGTCGTTATGAGTTGGCAGGGTAAGGCAGTATGAATTTGCCAGTGCGGGTTAACGCCATGACGGTCGATGTCGAGGATTATTTTCAGGTCTCGGCTTTCGAGGCAAATATTCAGCGTGATCAGTGGGATAGATTGCCGCATCGGGTAGAGCAGAACACCCAGAGAATTTTGGATTTGTTTGCTCAACATCATGTAAAAGCCACGTTTTTTACTTTAGGCTGGGTGGCTGAGCGTTATCCGCAGTTGGTCAAGCGGATTGTCGATGAAGGGCATGAACTCGCGTCGCATGGTTATCAACACACCCGAGTAACCGGACAAACACCGGCGCAGTTCCGGGAAGACATTAGAATTAGTCGGCAGATTCTCGAAGATATTGGTGGTCAGCCAATTGTAGGTTATCGTGCTGCCAGCTATTCGATAGGTGCAAAGAACCTCTGGGCGCTTGAGGTATTAGCAGACGAGGGCTTTCAATACAGTTCCAGT
The DNA here is from genome assembly GCF_047777895.1 of Methylomonas sp. TEB. Lineage (GTDB taxonomy): Bacteria > Pseudomonadota > Gammaproteobacteria > Methylococcales > Methylomonadaceae > Methylomonas. The sequence goes on along the minus strand of NZ_CP180476.1, from coordinate 3,912,151 downwards.
ATATATCCTGTAAAACACGATTTATACGGTATGCCGGGCGCTCCCCGCTTCGCTTACCGGCCGGATAACGCACCTAGACTGTTGGAAATACCTATTACTACTTTGAAAATACTGGATCGTAATATCCCCTGTGGCGGCGGCGGGTTTTTTCGATTATATCCGTATCAATTTTCGAAGTGGGCTTATCGCCACCTCAATAAACACGAAAACCAGTCAGGCATTTTTTATTTTCACCCTTGGGAAATAGATCCAGAGCAACCGCGGCAGCATGACCTGTCATTTAAAACCCGCTTCAGACATTATCTAAATCTGGGTCGAATGGAAAATCGCCTTAACAGCTTACTTGCTGATTTTGCTTGGGATACCATGCAGAGCGTGTTTCTAAGCAAACAAACAGACATATCTTCATAGTCAGTCATGATCAAATTACTTGAGCCAGCCCAAAGAGAGCGTTGGGATCACTATGTCATGGCGTCGGCCGATGGCAGTTTTTTTCATTTATCGGCTTGGCAGCAAGTGATAAAGCAGGCTTTCGGGCATAACACCTATTATTACTACACAGAGCAAGATGGTGAAATTACCGGTATTTTGCCCTTGACTCATGTCAATAGCTTGTTGTTTGGTAATTCTTTGGTTTCAAATGCATTTTGTGTTTATGGTGGAATTGTCGCAAGCAATGATGAAGCCTTCGCAGGCTTACAAAGCAAAGCACAACAACTTGCTAGGGAATTGGGCGTGGATAGTCTGGAGATGAGAAGTCGACAACAGCATCACCCGGATTGGCCGCACAAAGAACTCTATGTCACGTTTAGAAAAGAACTCGATCCAGATGTCGAAAAAAATCTGAATGCGATTCCGCGTAAACAGCGGGCAATGGTGCGGGCCGGCATTAAAGCCGATCTTACCAGTGTCGTAGACGATAATGTCGAACGTTTGTATCGCGCCTATTCCGAAAGTGTCCGGAATTTAGGCACCCCGGTTTTTCCGAAAAGATATTTTCAAATTTTGCAGGATGTATTTGGTGAGAGTTGCGAGGTACTCACAATAGAGCGCGAAGGTCAATTAGTGGCCAGCGTAATGAGTTTTTATTTCAAGGACGAGGTTTTGCCCTATTACGGCGGCGGCACCGACGCCGCCCGTGATTTGAAAGGCAACGATTTTATGTATTGGGAAGTGATGCGGCGTGCGGTGGAAAAGGGCTGCAAGATTTTCGATTATGGTCGCAGTAAAGTTGGCACGGGCTCTTATCGCTTTAAAAAGCACTGGGGTTTTGAACCGGAACCGCTCTACTACGAGGTTGATTTGGTTAAAGCCAAACAAATACCCGAAATCAATCCGCTAAATCCTAAATATCGCTTGTTTATTGCGGCTTGGAAGCGCTTGCCTTTGCCGCTTAGTCAGCTGATTGGCCCTTGGCTTGCCAAGGACTTAGGCTAATGGAAAAGCCTAAATTACTTTACTTGGTCCATCGTATTCCTTATCCGCCCAACAAGGGCGATAAGATTCGTTCATTTCATTTTTTGCAGGCGTTAGCCGCCGAATACCGGATATTCCTCGGTACCTTTATCGATGATCCTGATGACAGGTGGCATCTCGACGCCTTAAAGTCTTTCTGTGCGGATACTTGCTGTATCGAATTAAATCCCAAGATCGGTAAAATTAAAAGCTTGGCGGGCTTGTTGAGTGGCGAAGCCTTGAGTTTGCCGTATTATCGAAACCGTGGGTTGCAAGAGTGGGTGGATAAGACTATTCACGAACAGGGTATTGAGCGGGCGATGATTTTTTCATCGCCGATGGCGCAATACGTGGAGAAATATACCAACTTGTATTGTGTGGCCGATTTTGTCGATGTCGATTCCGATAAATGGCAGCAATATGCCTTCAGCAAGCGCTGGCCAGCCAATTGGGTTTACCGGCGTGAAGCCGAAAAGCTTTTGGCCTATGAGCGACGTATCGCAGCATGGGCTGATGCGACAATATTCGTATCCGAACAAGAAGCAGGTTTGTTCAAAGCTTTGGCGCCTGAATGGGCAAGCAAAATTGGTTTTGTGAACAACGGTGTGGATACGGATAGTTTCGATCCGGATTTGTCTTGGCAAACGCCCTTTCCGGCCAAGCAGCACGCTATAGTTTTCACGGGAGCGATGGATTATTGGGCCAATGTTGATGCGGTCAAATGGTTTGCCGAGCAGGTATTGCCAGTTATTAAAAGCCGCCTGCCTAAAGTACATTTTTATATAGTGGGTTCCAAGCCTGCCAAAGAGGTGTTGCAACTGGCGGATAAAGACTCAGGCGTCATTGTGACCGGTCGGGTTGACGATGTCAGGCCCTATGTAGCTTTTGCTGACGTTGTCGTCGCACCCTTGCGAATTGCCAGAGGGATTCAAAACAAGGTGTTGGAAGCGATGGCGATGGCGAAGCCGATAGTGGCTACTACGGCGGCTATGGAAGGTATACCTGGTGGGGCGGATCTGCAGGTGGCGATAACTGACGCTCCCGAAGACTTTGCCTGCCAAGTTTTACGGTTTTTGAGTCAGCCGGTCGAATCAGCTAACATCAATCGCCGCTATGTAGAAAGCGATTTCAGTTGGGAGCAGAACGGCCAACGCTTGTGCCGATTGATAGCGGGCGAGTCTGCATAAATGTCCAAGCCGTTACCGCCCTTAATCGTGCACATCATTTATCGGCTAGGTATCGGCGGTCTGGAGAACGGTCTGGTCAATATCATCAACAATCTACCGGAAGACAGTTACCGGCATGCCATTATCTGTTTGGCGGATAGTACCGAATTCAGTCAACGTATCAAGCGGCAAGATGTGGTTGTTCATCAGTTGCATAAACGGCCAGGGCAGGATTGGGCGTCGTTTTATACAGTCTATCGCTTGTTGAAGCAATGGCGGCCCGCTATCGTGCATACCCGTAATTTAGCGGCTATCGAATATCAGATTTGCGCATTGTTAGCCGGCGTGCCTTATCGCGTACATGGCGAGCATGGTTGGGATGTCTTCGACCCAGACGGCAGTAATGTCAAATATCAATGGCTAAGGCGGGGTTTAGGTTTAATCATTCATCGCTTCATTCCTTTGTCGCAGCATTTACAGGATTATCTGCTGAATCGAGTGGGCATTTCTTCAGATAAAATCACGCGAATCTGTAACGGTGTCGATACCAAAACGTTTTATCCTCGTGCCGGAAGTAGACAAATACCGGACGGTTGCTCACTGAATTTGCATGAAAAGCTGGTGATCGGTACGGTCGGGCGCATGCACGGCGTGAAAGATCAATTGACGCTGGTTAGGGCGTTTATCGATGCATGTCAAAAATCCCCAGAATTTGCCCAAATAACCCGATTGTTTTTGATTGGTGACGGGCCTTTGCGAGCCGAAGCGTTTGAGTTATTGAGTGTCGCCGGTCTTGCCGATAAAGTCTGGTTGCCCGGTGAACGTAACGACATCGCCAAAATCCTGCGTAGCCTGGATATTTTTGTATTGCCGTCAAAAGCCGAAGGTATTTCTAATACTATATTGGAAGCGATGGCTAGCGGTTTGCCGGTTATAGCAACTCGTGTCGGCGGTAACCCCGAGTTGGTGCTGGATGGAAAGACCGGATGCCTGGTAGAAAAAGAGGATGTAGCGGGATTGTCATTCGCGATGCGTGATTTGGCGTTGGATGATAGCAAACGGCAGCAACTGGGCGCAGCTTCGCTTAGGCGGATTCAGGCGGAATTTTCAATCGATAGCATGGTGGATCGCTATCGGCAAGTTTATGACAAGCAGTAAATGATTCAGAGAGAACTCATATGTGCGGCATAGTCGGTATTTTCGATATTACAGGTGCTAGTGAAATAGACCGCAATTTGTTGTCGCGGATGAACGAATCGCAGTTCCACCGGGGACCAGACGAAGGCGGTTTGCATACCGAGCCCGGTTTGGGTTTTGGACACCGCAGACTGTCCATTATTGACTTGTCCAGCGGTCAACAACCCATGCATAGTCAGGATGGCAATGTGGTGTTGACTTATAACGGCGAGGTCTACAATTTTCCGGAATTGCGAGAAGAATTGGAGGCATTGGGCTTTAGTTTCAGGACGCATTGCGATACAGAAGTCATTCTCTATGCTTGGCAGGCTTGGGGTGAGTTGTGCGTGGAACGCTTGCGCGGCATGTTTGCATTTGGGATTTGGGATAGGCCGCGGCAGACCTTATTTTTGGCTAGAGATCGTCTCGGCGTAAAACCGCTGTTTTATGCTGAATTAAGTAACGGTCAGTTCATTTTCGGTTCCGAACTGAAAGCATTAAAACAACACCCTTTACTGCCTAAAAATGTTGACCCTACTGCGGTAGAGGACTATTTCGGCTTTGGCTATATTCCCGATCCAAAAACCATATATAAAGGTGTTTACAAGCTTGAGCCTGGATATTGTTTAACGATTAAACGAGGACAGAACGGCTTTCGGCCTAAACAATATTGGGATGTTAAATTTCAGACGGCCTCTGCGGGCAACGCAGTAGAAGCCGGTGAAGAGTTAATCGAGCGCTTGCGCGAGGCTGTGAAAATTAGAATGGTCGCTGACGTGCCATTGGGGGCATTTCTGTCTGGCGGCGTCGATTCCAGTGGTGTCGTGGCATTGATGGCAGGACTATCCAAAGAACCGGTCAATACTTGTTCGATTTCCTTCGGCGATCCTAAATTTAACGAAGCGCAATTCGCCGCTCAGGTTGCGGACCGCTATCACACTGCACATAGAGTCGAACAAGTCGATCCCGAAGACTTTAGTTTGATTGATCAGTTGTCCGGTTTATATGACGAGCCCTATGCCGACAGCTCTGCCTTACCTACTTACCGGGTTTGCGAGTTGGCCAAGAAGCAGGTGACCGTGGTGTTATCTGGCGACGGCGGCGACGAGAATCTGGCTGGCTACAGGCGCTATCGCTGGCATACCTATGAAGAGAGGACGAGGGCATTATTGCCTGATGCGTTGCGGATGCCTTTGTTCTCTGCTTTGGGCAAGGTATATCCAAAGCTGGATTGGGCGCCCAAGGTTTTACGGGCAAAAACAACATTCGAGTCTATTGGTAGAGATTCGATGGCAGGTTATTTTCACAGTGTCTCGGTACTCTCCAACGGCATGCGCAGCCAATTATTTAGCGATAGTCTAAAGAGCGAGTTGCAGGGTTATCAAGCTATTGAAGTATTCCGTCGGTATAGTCAGCAAGCCCCTGATCATCCCTTGTCGATGGTGCAATATTTGGATTTAAAAACTTATTTGGCTGGAGATATTCTGACTAAGGTTGATCGGGCTAGTATGGCCCATGCCTTGGAGGTCCGGGTGCCGTTGCTAGATCACAAGTTAGTGGAATGGATGGCAACCTTGCCACCTAATTTAAAACTGCATGGGCGAGAAGGTAAATATCTTTTTAAGAAAGCGTTGGAACCTTATTTGCCCAGTGATATTCTTTACCGGCCCAAAATGGGGTTTGCAGTGCCATTGAGTAGTTGGTTTAGAGGGCCGTTAAAGCTGCGTGTTCAGCAGGCCTTGCTGGGGGAAACTCTGAAAAGCACTGGGTGGTTCGATGACGCTTATTTGCATCAGTTGGTTACTCAGCATCAGTCCGGGCTGCGCGATTACAGCGCGTCGATTTGGTCATTGCTGATGTTTGAAGCGTTTCTTCGAAATAGTTAAATGATCGACTTTCAAATTCTGGATCTGTACCTGTGTGCAATAGACAGATACAAGGTATTTTGCTAGAGTGCGAACCAATTCAAAGTTTAATTTAAGAGGGTTCCAGATGAACAGAATAGATGAACAGAAACGTACTGCAGAAGAATCCCAGCACGTTGGTAGATCACTTGATAAATCCAGAAGATCTTTCACGAAAGCCGGTGTGATAACGCCGGTTTTAATGACCCTCACAAGCAAGACCGCCTTAGGCAGTGTGTATCAGTGTACTATCTCAGGAGTGCAATCAGGCAATGTGTCGAGTCATTCCGAGGATATGTCGGTTTGTAGGGCTGGACATACAGCATTGGCCTGGAGTGGTAATGTCGACACCGTTGACGTAAATACCCAATCTGGCACCCGTCCGAATATCAACGACTGGATCACCGCGAGAATCAATCCTTTTTTGGTGAGTAAATCGTGGCCGAAAAACACCACAAACTATACTTACAAGTATTACAAATCTAATAGTTGGGTAAACGCTTCAACATCTGCCCAAATTAAGATGTGTCAACTGATAGTCAGTAACTTTCCTAAGACAAGCACCAATGTAGATAGCTCAGGAAAGACCACAGAAACGTATGGTGCAACTACTTTTTCATCCGTATTTGGTTCTGCGTCGGCTACAACCACGTTTTTTGAAACATTGCTTTATAGTCCTAGTGTGGACATCCGCGGAGCCGCTAGTGTTGATTATCTCAACGCTATTTTAGGGTTAATACCCGATGTTAGCGCCGAAGACATCAAAAAACTTTACCTTCTGGGAATTAATTCAGCAAACACTTTTTATGACGGGAGTTTGTTAGTTTCTAATTCTGAAGCGGCTAAGGAGTTACTTAGAAGTCTGGTTCCTCTTTAATTTGTGGCTTGGACTCTTTCCTCAAGTTTTCCTGTTCAGATAGCATTGCTTGATAAGCAGGCCATAGTTTTTCATCACGGTAGTGGAGAAACTCATCGTTTAGATGAGGAGGCGAGCTTAATATTATTGACAATTATGCATTCTCAAGCACCGATTAGTGAATCAACCTTGCTAGGTATGGCTATTGATGCGGGGCTGCAGAGAGTTGATCAGCAATCTTTAGCGAGCATATTAGGCGTGTTGCAGAGCATTCAAGTTGTTGAAAATATATAAATATTTTGCGCGGACCTAATTCCACTTCATCTTTGATAGCGTCTGGGCAGTTTGTTATCAGGATTGGCCCTTTCTCAATTAGAATTCATTCTGCTATACCGTCAGTTCAGCAGGGTATCATTGAGCTTTACTCTGCCTATGCCATATTACCCCCAGATACTTTTTGCGACTTTTATGTCCGCTTAATTCAGCCTGCGGGCGTAAGACGTTTCTTTCGCAAACAGGTGCTATTTGCCTTTGATCAATTTATTCCTTTCAAGCCTTTGCCTTATGTGCAGGCATTTCCATTCTTTGAATGGGGGTTGAACTGGTGTATATCCGGCTACTCACACCGGTTTCTAATTATTCACGCCGCCGTGGTGGAACGAAACGGTAAAGCGTTAATTTTACCTGGTGCGCCGGGGGCAGGTAAGAGCACATTGTGCGCAGCATTAATCAACAACGGTTGGCGACTATTATCTGATGAATTAACCTTGGTGGATCGAGCAACCGGGTATGTTGTTCCGGTACCGCGTCCAGTTAGTTTGAAAAACGAATCTATATCGGTGATAGGGGATACTTTTCCATTTTGCCAATTCAGTCCTGTTGTTCACGATACTTTGAAAGGATCGGTTTGTCTGATGAAGCCGCCCTCCGAATCGGTGTCAAAAGCTGACCAAACCGCCCTGCCATGCTTGGTTGTATTTCCGAAGTATCGAGCAGAATCATCCTTGAGTTTATCTGCGGTGCCAAAGGCTGAGGCGTTCATGCGGCTGGCGGACCTTTCATTCAATTACAGTGTACTAGGTGCGCAGGGTTTTGAGACCATGTTGGGTCTGGTAAACAGCTGTCAGGCGTATGATTTCATTTACGATGGCGATTTTAACCATGCGTCTGATTTATTTGTGCAATTATTGGATGATGTACGCTAGAGAGTCGCATGATGCCTGATTTGTTGAATGAATACTTGATGCTCAAGGCGAAAGATAGTATTGACTCGAATTCCGATTGGGAGCTGTTGTTAAGGCAAGCAAGGAGCGCCGGAGTATTGGCCAGACTGGCATTTTTCCAGAAAAAATTTCTACTATTCAGCCCGCCACAGCATTTTGCATATCACCTCGATTCAGCCGAGACTTATTGGTTGTCTCAAAAGCGCATCGTCAATTGGGAGCTGCATAACCTGTTGCAGGTCTTTAAGCTTTTGAATATTCGGTTAATTTTGTTGAAAGGCACCGCTTATTCGGCATCCGGATTGAATGCTGGTTTGGGGCGCGTATTCAGCGATATTGATATACTGGTGCCGAAGACTCAGTTGAAACAGGTCAAAGATGCGTTGAAATGGCATGGATGGCTTCCTGAACCGATGGATAATTACGATCAGCGCTATTACGAGCAGTGGATGCATGAATTGCCGCCGCTTAGGCATATCAAGCGTGGGACTTCGCTGGATATTCACCACAATATACTTCCACAAACCTGCAATTTATACCCTGATGCCGAGTTGTTGCTAAAAGCCGCTGTCAAGATAACCGATACCGATTATTGGGTTTTGGCCCCCGAGGATATGGTTCTCCATAGTGCCAGCCATTTGTTCTGGGGAGGAGAGTTTGAAAATGGTTTGCGCGATTTGAGCGACATTGATTTGCTCCTACGCGAATTTAGTGGCAACGATCCGCGTTTTTGGGAAAACCTGCATCATCGAGCGGAAATGTTGGGATTGGGTAAGCCCTTGTTTTACGCCCTCCGTTATGCCACCAAAATATTGGCAACGCCGGTTCCTGATAGTGTCATTGAGGCTTCTACCATCTACGCGGGAGGCGGAAAAAACCGAGTTATGGACTATCTTTTCTCGCAAGCCCTAAAACCACACCATTCTAGCTGCATGGATAGCCTGACCGGCTTTGCTCGTTCGCTGTTGTTTCTTCGCTCGCATTGGTTAAAAATGCCCTTGCATATACTAGTGCCGCATTTAATCAGAAAGGCGTGGTTTCGACTGGCTGACAATACTAAAACCACATAAATCATGGCAATCATGTCGAACCCGGCAAGTTGCCAAGAGGAACATTCCTTAACCCGTTCTTGACATGAAGATATTACACATATTGGATCACTCCATTCCGTTGCACAGCGGATACACCTTTCGTACTCGTGCGATTCTCGAGCAACAACGCAAACTGGGTTGGGAGACGTTTCATGTCACATCCGCCAAACATCAAGTCGCGGAAGCTCCCATTGAAACCGTTGACGGGCTGACCTTTTATCGTTCTGTTATCCCACAAGGTTTAGCGGCGAAATTGCCAGTTTTAAATCAATGGGCCATCGTACAATCGTTGGTGGAACGGCTGGACGAAATTATTCCGCAGATCAAACCGGACATTCTGCACGCCCATTCGCCCGCGTTGAACGGGCTTGCGGCCTTAAAAGTAGCAAAAAAATACGGATTGCCGTTGGTCTACGAATGCCGGGCATTTTGGGAAGATGCGGCCGTCGATCACGGCACCACCCATGAAGGTAGTTTACGTTACCGATTGACTAAGGCATTGGAAACACATGTTTTTAAGCGTGCCGATGCGGTGACGACTATTTGCGAAGGTCTGCGCCGCGATATTATCGGCCGAGGAGTCGCAGCCGAAAAAATTACCGTGATTCCCAACGCCGTCGATATCGATAAATTTACCTACGGCGAGGCCGCCGAGCCACACTTGCAAGCAGAGCTGGGATTGAGCGGCAAAATTGTGCTCGGTTTTATCGGGTCTTTTTATGCTTATGAGGGGTTGTTGCTATTGCTGGATGCATTGCCTGCCATTATCCAGCAGCAGCCTGATGTGCGTTTATTGTTAGTGGGCGGTGGGCCGCAACAGCAACAAATCCTGCAGAAAATTGAGGCGCTGGGCTTGCAGGATTGGGTGATACTGCCCGGACGTGTCGCTCACAATCAAGTGCAGCGCTATTATAATCTGGTCGATATCTTTGTTTATCCGCGCTTGGCGATGCGCTTAACCGATTTGGTGACACCTTTAAAACCGCTGGAAGCCATGGCGCAAGGCCGCTTGTTGGTGGCTTCGGATGTCGGTGGGCATCATGAGTTAATTCGAGATAGGGAAACTGGCTATCTCTTCAAGGCTGGGGATAAGACAGCTTTGGCGCAAACGGTGTTGGCGGTCCTCGATCAGCAAGATCAATGGGGGCATGTGCGGCGAGCCGGTAGGCGCTATGTCGAAGAAGAGCGTAATTGGCAGCGCAGTGTCAGTCATTATCAGGCTGTTTACGGCAGGATAATGGCGGGTAACGATGGCCGATAACTCGCCAAGGCTGATTGTTTTCAGTTCTTTGTATCCCAGTCGTGTCAGGCCTAACGCTGGCGTTTTTATTCGCGAGCGCATGTCCAAAGTGGCCGGTCATTGTTCTTTAGTAGTCATTTCCCCGGTGCCTTGGTTCCCACTGCAAAGCCTGATTCAATGGTTTAAACCGAATTACCGGCCGCAACCGGATAAATACGAAAATCAAGACGGTATTTCTGTCTATTTCCCGCGCTTTTTATCGATACCCGGAATCGGACGTTCTTGGGACGGCTTTTTTATGGCAATCTGTAGTTTTTTGATTTGTCGTCAATTAAAAAAGAGCTTCGTATTTAATGTGATCGATGCGCACTTCGCATACCCTGACGGTTATGCGGCCACGTTACTCGGCAAATGGTTTGAGGTGCCGGTCACCATCACTTTACGTGGCACAGAAGTGCCGTTGTCTAAAATTCCCAGTCGCCGCCAGCGATTATTAAAAGCTCTTAATGATGCCGCCCGAGTATTTTCGGTATCGGATTCTTTAAAGCGGCACGTAGTGGATTTAGGCGCCGACCCTCAGAAAATCCAGGTGGTGGGCAACGGCATTGATACCGCGAAATTTTTTCCTATTGATAAAAAACAGGCAAGGCAGCATTGGCAAATTCCTGAAGACGCCCAAGTACTGATTTCGGTCGGCGGATTGGTCGATAGAAAAGGCTTTCACCGGGTGATCGAAGTTTTGCCGGCATTAATCGAAAAATACCCGCGATTGCTATACTTGATCGTCGGAGGCGCTAGTCCGGAAGGCGATATTCGCAGTCGCTTGGAGCAACAAGTTGAAACGCTGAATATTGGCCAACATGTGCGTTTTCTTGGGGCTTTGCCCGCTGAACAATTGCACGGCCCATTATCGGCAGCCGATTTGTTTGTGCTGGCTACTGCCAACGAGGGCTGGGCCAACGTATTTTTGGAGGCTATGGCTTGCGGCTTGCCGGTGATTAGCACCGATGTTGGCGGCAATCGCGAGGTGGTTGCTGATGAAACATTGGGTACTATCGTGCCGTTTGGGGATGCTGACGCATTGTTAATGGCGCTTGATCATGCTTTGCAACGGCAGTGGGACCGGCAAGCTCTTGTAAATTATGCAGTTGATAACTCTTGGGATAAGCGGGTGGATATTTTGTTGGCGGAATTTAAAAAACTGGTGAGGTCATGAGCTTTTATACGTCTTTTTGTTCAACGGTAATCTTTCCGCTTCACGAAGCCTTAAAAAAGCATAGTACCGTCAAAGTTAGGCGCGGCATGGAGCGCAGTCAGTGGCTAAAACCCGACGAGATTAGGCAGTTGCAATTGCAACATTTACGCGCGTTTCTGCAAGACGTACAAATTCATGTGCCTTACTACAGGCAGTTGTTCGCTAACTTGGGGTTTGATCCGGCGAACCTTGATAGTGTGAAAAAATTAGCCGAGCTACCGTTGTTAAGTAAGCCGGAAATCAGGCAGCATCTTGATGAAATGAAAGCGGATGATGCCCAAAGACTCGCACGTTTCAACACTGGCGGTTCCAGTGGAGAACCATTGATTTTTTACATCGGTAGCCGCCGAGTTAGCCATGATGTCGCGGCAAAGTGGCGGGCTACCCGTTGGTGGGGTGTGGATATAGGCGATCCGGAAGCAGTAATCTGGGGATCTCCAATCGAACTAGGGGCGCAGGATAAAATTCGGCTGTTGCGCGATAAATTGTTGCGTACACATTTGATTCCGGCGTTCGAAATGTCGTCGGAAAAGTTGGACGGCTTTGTTCGACAAATTCAGCAGATTCGCCCGAAAATGTTATTTGGTTATCCTTCCGCGTTGGCTCACATTGCCAGTCATGCTGAGAAGAGAGGTGTGGCATTGCATAATTTGGGGGTTAAAGTGGCGTTCGTGACATCGGAACGGCTTTATGATCACCAGCGGACAAAAATAGAAAACGTGTTTGCTTGTCCGGTTGCGAATGGTTACGGCGGGCGTGATGCCGGTTTTATCGCGCATCAGTGTCCCGAAGGCAGTATGCATATTACCGCTGAGGACATTGTCGTCGAGATTGTAGACAAACAAGGCCAGCCTTTACCTAACGGAGAGCTCGGTGAAATTGTGGTTACGCATATGGCGACCAGAGATTTTCCATTTATTCGGTATCGTACCGGCGATATGGGAATATTGTCGGATAAAGTCTGTGCCTGCGGGCGCGGATTACCAGTGCTGGAGGAGATTCAAGGTCGAACCACCGATTTTGTAGTTGCTCAGGATGGAACAGTATTGCATGGCTTGGCATTGATTTATGTCTTGCGAGATTTAGAAGGCGTTGATTCCTTTAAAATTACCCAAGACAGTTTGGATAAAACCACTGTGCAAATTGTGAAAACTCTAAAATATCAAGCGGCTTACGAACAAAAAATCGTCGACGAATTTAAAAAACGTTTAGGACAAGCCGTTACCATCAATATCGAATACACCGATTACATTCCCAAGGAACGTTCAGGAAAGTTCCGTTATGTGATTAGTCACGTCAAGGCATAACTATATCGATCACTATGACAAAATTTGCAGGATGGATGGGGAGCGGTCTCCAGAAAGATGAATCTATCGCTTTGCTGGGGCAAATGACGGCGGCAGATTCAATATTTAATGTTCGGCATGGTCAGAACTTCGCTTTTTCAACCGCTGCGACCGATATGACGGACAGTAATGGGGTGTTTTTGCTCGTCCCGCAGTCCGGTTCGCGATCAGGTCGCTCTCAGAGTTTGTGGGATGCCTATTTAAGTCGCGGTGTCGATTTTTTAGTCGGTTTGCCGGAAGCTGATACCTTGCTGCTTATCGATACCAATCAGCAGCTGCTGATGTTGGCTACCGATCCGATTGGTCTCAGTAACATCTATTACGCAGAAATCGCCGGTGGCCTAATATTCGGTTCAAGTGCCGATTTTGTAGTGCGCCATCCTCAGGTCAGTAACGGCATTGCGCCGCAAGCGGTATTTGATTACATCTATCTCAACCATTGCCCCAGCCCCACAACGATTTATCGGCAAGTTAAAAAGCTGGAAGGCGGGCAATGCCTGGTTTATCACAACGGGCGAATCAGCTTAAAACGCTACTGGCTACCGGTATTTCATGAGCAATCCTGCGATTTGCAGCAAGCCGGCCTGGAATTGCAGCAGCAGTTGATCGAAGCGGTTAGAAGTATGGCCGATACCGAAGACAATACCGGCGCGTTTCTGAGTGGTGGGCTGGATAGTTCCAGTGTGGCGGGGGCCTTGGCAAAGGTATTTCCAGGCAAGGCGAAAACCTTTTCGATGGGTTTTGACGCCGACGGCTATGATGAAATCGAGTACGCCAATATTGCAGTGCAACGTTTCAACACGCGGCAACACCAGTACTACGTCACGCCCGAGGATACCGTTAATGCAGTGCCGGCAATAGCGGCTTACTATGACGAGCCGTTTGGCAATGCGTCGGCGTTAGCAGCGTATTATTGCGCCAAGTTGGCGAAGGATCACGGTGTTGACCGTTTGCTTGCGGGTGACGGTGGAGATGAGATTTTTGCGGGTAACGAGCGTTATGCCAAGCAAATGTTATTCGAGAGTTATCATCGCCTGCCAAAATTCCTAAGCGCCGGCCTCGAAGCAACATTAAATAACTTGCCGGATGTAATAGCCAAACAGAAACTACCGTTTAAGGCAAAACGTTATATCGATCAAGCGAACGCAGCGATGCCAGACCGCCTCCAGGATTACAATTTTTTGCATAGGCATGCTGCGGCAGACATTTTTCAAGCTGATTTTTTAGCGGAAATTGATACTTCTGCGCCCTTACGCCAGTTTAGGGAAGACTATTGGCGGCCGGAGTCCGCTAGTACCTTGAACCGTATGTTGTATCTGGATTGGAAAAATACGCTCCACGATAACGATTTGGTCAAAGTCAATAGAATGTGCGAAATGGCAGGCGTTGAAGTCTGCTACCCCTTGTTGGATAGACGCATTCTCGACTTGTCTTGCCGAATTCCTTCGAATGACAAGTTGCGAGGACAAAAGCTGCGCTGGTTTTACAAGCAAGCGATGGCGGATTTTTTACCGGAACGAATTATCAACAAGCCCAAGCACGGCTTTGGGTTGCCTTTCGGCGTTTGGCTGAAGGACCATCAGCCGCTTAAGCAGCTGGCTTATGGCGCAATAAATGATTTGAAGCGGCGCGAGTTTTTTAAACCGGATTTTTTGGATCATGCTATCGAGATGCATCAAAGTGTGCATGCGGCCTACTACGGCGATTTAGTGTGGATGTTGATGATGCTGGAGCTTTGGTTTGTCGGTAAGAGTTTGTAGTCAACCATCCCTGAATTATTTAGCGATTTATAGGGGTGACAAAAAACGTCAGTTATGAACAAAAACTACTTTTTTGATAAGGTTGTGGCTACGGGAATATTGCCTTTGTTTATTTGTAAGGGCGTTGTGTAAGGCTTTGAAATGTATGTGGAATAGGCTTAATTTTATTGTTTTATTCTGTTCGGAAGATAATTGGCATGCTATTTGTTAATAAGTCTGAGAGTTTTAAGTTCCGTTCATCATAAAAAAGAAGGTGGTTATGAATAAGCAAATGCAAAAAGTACAACAAGGTTTTACCTTGATCGAGTTAATGATCGTGGTCGCCATCATCGGTATCCTGGCAGCTATCGCGATCCCGGCTTACCAGGATTACACCGTTAAATCTAAAATCTCGGAAGGACCAAGCTTAGCTTCGCCAGCATTTACTGCTGCCGGTGTGTCTTGTAGTGAGCAAACCCTAGGTTCAGGTACTAATACGAGTAGTAACTTTAATTTGCCGGCAGCTGCTCTCATTTGGGGGAAATATGTTCAATCAGTCGCCCTTACATCAGGCTCTACTAGTAGTGCAACAGTAACAATTACTTATAGAACTATTGGTCAAGCGGTTACCCCAGGGACTGACAATATTCTTGAGTACGATGGAGCATGTACAAGTGGTGCGGGCATGAGATGGACTATAAATACTGGTGTGGGAAACTCCGTGCAACCTAAATACCACCCTAAAACCTAACTGATTCGTTTTGAACTTAATGAAAGGGGCTGCGAAGCCCCTTTTTTTATGGCATTGCTCAAATTGGAAAAAATATGGCTAAGGTTAATAGATTCATCGGATCGAAAACTGTAAATTCTGGTGTGCTGTTACTATTGTTAATGGTAGTGATAGTAGGTGTATACCTTGCCGGAAAATCAGGTCCTTTTCTGGCTGACGACTATCCGAATATCATTGATAACCAAGGCGTTGTTTTACAGAGATTGAGCGCAAAAGAATTGGCTGCTGCATGGAGCGGGAATACCAGTGGACCTTTCAAGCGCCCTTTAGCCAGTCTAAGTTTTGCGTTAAATTATTTTTACGCTGGACAGCAATTTGATCCAGTTCCATTCAAGTTGACCAACATTGGCATCCACGTCATCAATAGCTTTCTGGTTTTCGTGCTAAGTTGCCAACTGTTGAAGATTGCCTCACCTAATTCTCCTGTTAGAAAACTAGCTTTCCTTTCCGCGCTAATTTGGGCGGTACACCCGTTACAACTGACTTCTGTGCTGTATGTCGTCCAGCGTATGAACAGCATGGCCTGCATGTTTATGCTGAGCGGATTTTTAGTGTTTTTAAAAGGTAGGTTGCAGCTAGAAAAGCCTGCTGGCCTTCCGTTTATGGTGTTGGGCTGTGTGCTTGGCACGGGCTTAGGGGTTTTATCCAAGGAAAATGCATTGCTTTTGCCGCTATTGATTTTTGTCAGTGAAGTAACCTTGTTACCGCCGATCCCAATAGCGTCCCGCCTTAAAGTGTACAGCTATTACCTTGTCACCGTCATATTGCCGGTATTGTTCGGCTTGGCGTACTTGCTGACCCATCCGGAATATGTGCTGGGCGGTTATTTGACGCGCGAATTTACGCTGGCAGAGCGCTTAATGTCCGAAGCCAGAATACTGTTTTACTATCTGGGATTGCTGTTCTATCCGGATAATACTCAGCTCAGTCTGGCGCACGATGATTTTGTTTTGAGCAAGGCCTTATTTCAGCCGATTGATACTGCGTTGTCGATTGTTGGTATAACATTGTTGATAGTGGTGGCGACTTACAATACGTGTCAAAAAAAAACTCGTTTTTTGAATTTTGCGATTCTTTGGTTTTTTGTCGGACATGCCATGGAGTCCACTATATTTCCTTTGGAATTGATATACGAACATCGTAATTATCTGCCTAGCATCGGCATTGTTTTAGCGCTAGTGGCTTTGTTGTACGAGGTACTAACGAAGCAAATCAGCAGTGGGCTACTCAATGGATTGTATGCCTGTATCATTGGCAGCCTGGCTTTGGCTACGCATACCCGTGCCGCAATCTGGTCAAATATCGACAGTTTTAGTTACTTTGAGGTGCGTAATCATCCCGGCTCTGTGCGGGCTAATAGCGCTTATGCCAACAATGTCGAACTCAAACGCGGTCCCAACGCAGAAACCTATCAGTATTATCTGACAGCCTCCAAACTAAACGTTTTTGAAGTGTCAACCTTGATCGAGATGTTTATGGAACTCAACAGATTGATAAATTTTCAAGGTGTAGCTAAAGATCAAAAATACGCTGCGTTACCTGTGCGATACGATGAACCCTTGGTTCTTGATGTTAAGTATATGGAAACGTTGAGAGATTTGGTGCACAAGGAAGTCCTGCATAGAATATCGGATAAGTCTCATCCGTTGCGTACCATGGATTCGATACGGACTGCTGCTACTTGTTTGATCAATGGGGATTATGAATGCAAAACGATTGCAGCAAATGTTTTGGAATGGTCAGACGCTGCGTTGATGCAGCCAAACTTCACCGATAAACCGATGATGCATCTTATCAAAGCAAAGGTCTATTTCACTCAGGGACAAACAGAAAGCACATTTGAGGAAATGGATAGAGCTATTGCGCTGGATCCAAATAGAATGTATTTCCGTGCCGAAAAAGCCTACTTGTTTATCGAGTTAAACGAATACGATAGGGCGGAGGATGTAATCCGTGAAGCTGAATTGCTGGGTGTGGCAAATGGTTTTGATGCGAAGGAGTTTCAAAAGCTAAGAGATGCGATTGTTTATAAAAAAGCTATCGCTCAGACTCCAAAAGCCATAATTTCGCCCTCCGATATTATTCAGCATCCCTAGGTCAAATTCACTAAAATACCCGCATAGATTTTCAATCTGATTTGCTTGACACGGTTCGAAGTCAAGCAAATGCCACAAACAGCCTCAAGGCTTGGGATTATGCGGATACTCAATATTTCGTTCAAAAACATCAACTCTCTGGAAGGCGAAGGCCGAGTTGATTTCGACCAAGGACCTATCGCCGACAGCGGTGTGTTTGCTATCACTGGCCCCAACGGCTCCGGTAAGACCAGTATCCTTGATGTCATCACGCTCGGCCTATACGGAGAAACTTTTCGTTTCGACAAGCCTGCAGAACATGTAATCACCAAGCAGGCAAACGACAGTTATGCACAGGTTGAGTTTGCTTTGGACGGCGAGAGGTTTCGTTCCTCATGGCAGGTAAAACGGCCTGCTGACGCAAATCAAGATCAGGTTTTACAGCCGGAAATGAGCTTGACTAAGTTAAACGATGATTCGGAGTTACTCGCCAGGACACCAAATACAGTACGGACCAAAATTGCCGAGTTGACGGGCATGGACTTTCATAAATTCAGCAAATCCATGGTCTTGCCGCAGGGCGACTTTGCGGCTTTTCTAAATGCGCTGGATAGCGAGCGCATGGACATTCTGGAAAAAATCAGCGGTACCCAGATCTATGTTGAGTATCGGCAGCGGACTGAAGGTAACTTTCATACATCGCTCAGTCGTTTAACGCAACTACAACAGGATATTGATCTGATTCCTTTACTCAGTCCGGAAGCTTTGCAAGCTGGTGAGCAAGACTTACAGGATTTCAAGGATCAAGTTGCTGAGTTAAAAAACCAACAAAAACAGTTGCAACAGCAACTACTGACAATAGAAAACATTCATTCATTAGAAGGACGCCAAAGACAACTTCTCGAACAGTCAAAGAAAGTTGATGCGCAAATTAAGCTGTTACAAGACGATTTACAGAAAATTGCCGATTGTCAGCAAGCGACGCAGTTTCGCGAAGAAGTAATTTTATTGGATGGTAAGCAGGGACAGATTGTCCAGAGTCAGGCGACCTTGGATGCTTATCGTCAGGAGCTGAATGCGCTACAGCGCCAACTTGGCGAAGACGTCAGTAACGCAATCGTCCCAAGCCTGAATGGTAAAAGCGTAGAGGAGCAAAAACAGGCTATTGATGCGCTGAAATTGAAAGTGGGTGATCTCAAGCTTGAGTTGCCGCGTGAAGCCGAACTGGTGCAGACGCTGCAACAACAATTGGACGAAAGAAAGGCCAGTCTTGCGGAAATAGACGGCTGGTTACGAGTTCATCAGGTGGATGCTAGTTTGCAGTCTGACTTTCCCGACGTGGTGCAGTTACGTAATCTCCGGACGGAACTGGCGGAACTGGCCGGTAAGCAGAAGACTCAAGCCAATTGGACTAAAAACACGACAGCGGCGCTGAAAAAAAACCAGACTGCTTTGCGCGATACTAAAACGGCGGTTGCCGATTTGAATGAGCGTATTGAAGCTGCACGTAAAACCCTACTGGAGTTGGCGCAAGGTAAAAGTTTCGAGGAGTTGAAGGAGTTACTGGTAGAGCAGCAAACACGGGTCAATGATTTTCAGGAGCTGCACTCGCTGGCTGCGGTTAATGCCAAATTTACCAAAAAAAGTTTTTTTAGTTGGTTCTCTCGTAATAAAGCGCCGGAACTGCCCGATGAGACCCGCTTGCAAGCTAGACTGGATGCGCTGCGAGACGAGATGGACCGTGAAGAAAATATCGGCAAAGCCTTGGAGCAAGCTGTGCTGAATGAGGCATTGCTGAAAAAATTTAGCGGTGATCGCGGCAAGTTGGTTGATGGTAAACCGTGTTTTTTATGTGGCTCCTTAGATCATCCCTATGTTTCTAAACCGCCAATCCAAACCAACTCTAAAAAAGCCTTAGTCGATCAGCGCGGCAAGATGCAGGCCTTAAAAGCGGCTATCGATAGTGTCTCCGGGCAGTTGGCAGTGGCAAAAAAGCAAGGTACTCAATTGTCTGCTCGGCAGCAAAGATTGCAGCAAATGCGCTCGCAATGGTTGGTTTTGAGCAACCGTTTAAATGCCGTCAGTGCGGAGCTGGACATCAATAATTTGTCTTTGCAAAAACGCTTGTGGGACACAGAAGCCCAGGAGTTGGAGAAAATCAAAAACCTGGTCAATGATCACGCGCAGTTACAGCGTAATGTGGCTAAGTGGACGGCAGAGCTAGAAGCCAAGCAGGCTTTGGTAGAAAAATTAACGGCGTCGGTGGAGCAACTTGATGCCACTTGGCGTAATCGGCCTCAGGAATACATCGAATCCGAACAGCTTTTCGCTAGTCGTACGGCGGAGCAAAAGGCGCTTGTTGATAAACTGGAAAAGCAGTTGGCTTTATTGGGTGAGAAGTTACCAGGAAAAGGCAAAGAAAATATAGTCTTCGATAAGCTCAATACTCGGCGCCAGGATTACCAAATCCGCGAGTTACGTCAGAAGGGCTTGCTGGAGGAAGTTGCTAGCTTGCAAGATAGACTGCACGCTAGTCAGACAAAAATAGCCAGTTATCAGGAGCAGATGGCAGACGCTTTGACTAGCTTGCAAACGGAAGAATCGCTGGGTTTGCATTTAGTTATCCTGGAGAAGCAAAAACTCATCGTCGAATTGGAGCGGCAAATAGCCACCCAGCAACTCGAACTAGATGCAATGCGGCGAGTTCTAGCTAATAAAATTGCGGGTGGCGTTTTTGCTGATGTCGATAGTTTACGGTCGGCTTTAGAGCTGATCGATAGGCGGGCGGAAATTGAGCAAAAGCTGGAACAGCAAAATACGCAATTGGCAGCAATCTGCGAAGAACTGGCTAAACTGTCAGCCGATTTACAAAATGAATTGGCGGTTATGCCGGCCAATTTAAACGAAGCCGATCTTTTGGCAATCCAACGCCAGCTATCCCAGAAAATCGATATTGCCGAACAAGAAGTGGCTACGTTGGAAACTAAGCTGGATAAACAGTCAGCTTATCAAGAAAAATATCAGAGCCTTCAGGCGCTTTTGGCTGAGCAAAGGGTGATACATGCACAAGCCGAAGCGGAAATGAAGTTGATTAACGACGAGCAGGGTGGTTTCCGGCGGCGTATTCAACAGTTGTTGGTGGATAATTTGTTGTCGCAAGCCAACCGGATTTTGGAAAAACTAAGCGGACGTTACTATATTCGCAGTTTGGCCAGTGATAATGGTTTGGCGCTAGAGGTTGAAGATACCAAGCAAAAAAATCTACGGCGATTGCCGAAAACCTTGTCTGGTGGCGAGAGCTTTGTGGTCAGTTTGGCTTTGGCTTTGGCGCTAGCTGAGATTGCCAACAACGGTAAGGCGATCGATTCACTTTTTCTGGATGAGGGCTTTGGTAATTTAGATGCGGAAGCCCTGTATCTGGCAATGAGTGCCTTAGAAGGCTTGAAGACTCAAGGGAAAACGGTCGGTGTAATTTCCCACGTCGAAGGGGTAAAAAAGCGCATCAAAACGCAGATTGAATTGGTAAAAAAAGCCAACGGTATGAGCGAATTGAAGATGGTTGCTTGATCTGACGGTGGAGTAGGTGAACGCTCCACCACAAAATTAAGTAATTAATTGCTGGGGCGGAAGGCTTTGCCGTAGGTGGTTTCCGCGTTGAAATTGTCCCACACATATAAAGGATGAACGATAGGCTGCGTAGGGATTGGCGAGGAAACTAAATCCAGCACGCCGACGCCGATTCTTCCACCCATGTTCAATAACCCTTTAAACGTACCGCCGATAAAGCCGTAAATAACATTGCTTTGATTGTTGATTAAAATAATGTTTTTCGGTATTTCCAGGGAAGATGTGGCGATGTTGGCAAGGCCGGTGGTCAGTTTTCGCCCGAAGGTTTGGCCATAGGTTTCGGCTTCTTCCGCCTGGGTTGGCAAGCTCGTCAATAGAATGGCTGCGGATAAAACAGTGGCCAGGGTGCGAGTGTTTCGATTCATAACTGATCCTGTATATTAGAGCGGATGTGAGTATCTGTTGGTCGAGTCGGCTTTACCGCTTCGACCGACAATCGCTCGAAAGTATAGCAGAGCCCTGGACTGTTTACTTTTTCAGCGCCTTGGCAAATGCACTGCTCATGCTGTTCTGTAGCGCGGGTTGTTGTTTGGGTTTATGAGCAGTTTTTTGCGGTTTTTCTTTTGGAATAATCTCACCGGCATCCAGGTTTTTTCGCATGCTGAGAGAAATACGCTGCCGTGCCACATCGACTTCCAGTACGCGCACTTTTACCATATCACCGGTTTTTACGATGCTACGCGGATCTTTAACAAAGTCATCCGCCAAGTGTGAAATATGCACCAAACCGTCTTGATGTACGCCAATATCAACAAAAGCACCGAAATTGGCGACGTTGGTCACGACGCCGTCTAACGTCATGCCCGGTTCAAGATCGGTAATTTTCTCCACGCCATCCTTGAATTGTACGCTTTTAAACTCCGGACGCGGGTCGCGGCCTGGTTTTTCCAGTTCCTGCAAAATATCCGAAACGGTGGGAACGCCAAAATTGGCGTTGGCATAGTTTGCCGGATTCAGGCCGCGTAAAAACTGGCTTTGGCCGATCAAGTCGCGGATTGATTTGCCCGTATCATCCAGGATTGCATTGACCACGGGGTAGGCTTCTGGATGCACGGCAGATGCGTCTAGCGGGTTGTCGCCGTTCATGACTCTGAGAAAGCCGGCTGCTTGTTCGAACGCTTTATCGCCTAGGCGCGGCACTTTTTTCAGCTGATTGCGGTTCGCAAACGGGCCATTCGCATCGCGAAACGCAACGATGTTTTCGCTGATGCTGCTGCTAAGTCCAGATACTTGTTTCAGCAAAGCTACCGAAGCTGTGTTTACGTCTACGCCGACCGCGTTCACGCAATCCTCTACCACGGTATCGAGCATACGAGCCAATTGCACTTGGTTAACATCATGTTGATATTGACCAACGCCTATCGACTTTGGATCGATTTTCACCAGTTCCGCCAGTGGGTCTTGTAGCCGGCGGGCTATCGATACTGCGCCGCGTAATGAGACGTCGAGGTCTGGAAACTCCTTAGCAGCCAGTTCCGATGCCGAATATACCGACGCGCCGGCTTCGGAAACTGTGATTTTTTGAAAATTAAGGTCTTTATGTTGCTTCATCAAGTCTGCAACCAATTGATCAGTTTCCCGAGAAGCGGTGCCGTTACCGATACTCACCAGTTGTACTTGGTGCTGCTTGATCAATTTAGCCAGAACTGCTATCGATTGATCCCACTGGTTATTAGGTTGATGAGGGTAAATGGTTTCTGTGGTCAACAGCTTGCCCGTTGCGTCAACCACAGCAACTTTGACACCTGTGCGAATGCCGGGGTCCAGGCCCATGGTCGCTTTGGGACCGGCTGGCGCCGCCAGCATCAAGTCGCGCAAATTGCTGGCAAACACTCTAATGGCTTCTTGCTCGGCGGCTTCGCGCAGTCTCAGCTTTAGATCCATATCGATACGGGTAAATAGTTTGATTTTCCAGGCAAAGCGGGCGGTTTCCGCCAACCAGGCATCGGCGGGTTTTTCTGTGTCTTTAATTTGCAGGCGTTGACTAACGAATTGTGAACATAACTGATGTTCTTCTTGATCCAGTTCCGCCGGTTTCAGGGTTAAGGACAGTAAATCCTCGTTACGACCGCGGAACAAGGCCAAGGCACGGTGAGACGGAATCTTATTGATCGCTTCGCTATAGTCGAAATAATCCTTGAATTTTGCTGCCTCTGCTTCCTTGCCGGTCACGACGCTAGCGTGCAGGATGCCCTTATTCCAAACACGTTCGCGTAATTCAGCAAGTAGTTCGGCATCTTCGGAAATACGCTCCATGATGATCTGACGGGCGCCCTCCAGGGCCGCCGCGACATCCGCGATACCTTTTTCAGCATCGATATAGCTAGCTGCGATTTGTTCGGGGATTAGGTCGCGATTATCCAGGATGGCGTCGGCTAATGGTTCAAGACCGGCTTCGCGAGCAATTTGCGCTTTGGTGCGGCGTTTAGGCTTGTAGGGTAGGTATAGGTCTTCCAGAAGCGTTTTGGTGTCGGCGTCGAGTATTGCTAGTTCCAGTTCCGGGGTGAGCTTTCCTTGCGAGCGAATGGTGTCGAGAATTGAGTCGCGGCGGCTGTTAAGTTCCCGCAAATAAATCAATCTTTCCTCAAGATTTCGCAATTGCGTATCGTCCAGGCCACCGGTTACTTCTTTGCGATAGCGGGCTATGAAGGGCACCGTGGCGCCATCGTCCAATAGGGTGGCTGCGGCGGCGACTTGTTGCGGCTTAACTGAAAGTTCTTCGGCAATGCGTTGGATAACGTCCATCTGTAGCTTAAATAAAATTGGTATAAAGGCCCAATTCTACATTAGCGTGGGTTCTTGAAAAAGCGAACTATCAGAAATGGAGTGAGAAACTTGCGGGCACAAAAAAGGCGCCAGCTGAATTCTCAGCTGGCGCCTAAATTGCTAAGCAAAAATTATTTTGCTTGGCTTAAAACGTCGTTATTAAAATCTTTATGCTTTGCCAAAACTTGGGCTTCAGCTTGGGCAGAAGTTTCGCCGCTGTATTTGAGATGTTTGGTTTCATCCGCTTTCAGCAAAACGACGCCAGCAATAGCAATTGCAGTAACAACAGCAACTACAGTAAAGGTATTGTCTTTTTCTTGTTCAGCCATTTTTATAATCCTCATCTTGTTGTTGTAATAATTAGCCCTAAACGGGGCAACTCGAGTTGTATGTCGAAATTAGTATTATTGTTGGTCGACGGTGCATTTTTTACACTCAAAACTGTTTTGTGTCAAAACAATATTTTTGCGATTATTCGTTTTGACTGATAGGTGTTTTGTTTTTCTAATAAAATCAACTTATTATGGGCTTTTCTTTTGGCTGAAAAGTATCCGGTTTTGATGCGATGCTGTTGCTGCGTATCTGTTTCGGCGTGGTTTGCTATGCATTTATGCCGTAGCCCGAAGCCTGCATTACGGCGGCAAGTCGAGAAATATTGCGGGAAATTCCTATCGTTTGTCGAGTGTTCTGCGGGGTGATGAAGAGAAAGGAGGTATGGTTAACTTCGGCCATCGTGCAGGTTGCATGATAGGATTGGAATTTGAATCTGGCAGTCTGTTTGTTCTTACGGCGTTGTGTTGTTCGAATGGAGGCGGCTCGAAAATAATCTTTAGCTAAATTTGGGGTACTCATGCTTAAACACATACATCTTCTTTTCGTGGTAGTTTTGGTCGTCAGCTTTATTGGGCGAGTGGTGCTTGCCGAGCTAAAGCCAGCCCTGTTGGAGCAGAAATGGCTAAAAATTGGTCCGCATGTTATTGCGAGTTTGGTCTTGTTGACCGGATTTGCCTTGGTTTTCCAAGGAGGTTGGTTATCAGCAGAATTTGCTTGGATTGTAGCCAAGCTATTGATGTTGATAGTTTACATTGGCTTGGGGATTGTGGCGATTCGCCAACCGGGACGTTCGCGATGGTTGGCTTTTGGTGGCGCATTGATTTGTTTGTATTACATCTCCAAGGTTGCTGTGACTAAGCAGGTTTTTTTCTTTTTTTAAGTGTTGTTCTATGCGTTGGAGTTTGCCCGCGAGGCCTTGTGTTTCTTAGAGAGTAGATAAATTTGGTTTGCGAAAAATAGTTGTTGACAGATTATGAAATTTGTAGGCTAACGAAAAAAGCTTGTCAAAGCGTTTTTATTCGGATAACCTCAAACCTCCTGTCAATACTCAACGTAAGGAGGGTAGGATGCGAAAAACGAAATTGACGGCAATATTATTGCTTTCAGCGAGTCTAGCGTCTTTTAGCTCTGTAGGTTTAGCGAAAACAGAAAGGAACGGTTTTCTTTCCCTTGAACAAAGCGGCGTCGCATCGTATTACAGCGACAAAATGCATGGTCAGCGGACAGCAAACGGTGAATTTTATGATAAAAACGCATTAACTGCGGCTCACGCGAGCTTGCCGTTTGGTTCTTTGGTGCGTGTCGTTAATCTTAGTAATAATCGTAGTGTCGAGTTGCGGATAAATAGCCGCGCTCATAAAGCCAATAAGCGGCTGCTTGATGTGTCCAAAAGGGCTGCCAGCGAGCTTGGTTTTATCCAAGCAGGCTTGGCGAAAGTCAAACTTGAAGTTCTGCGTGTAGGCGACGCCTAAGTTGCCTGTAGTGATGTAATTCGGTCTACGGGCCGGATTACATCGTCCTCGCTTATTCTGAAATCTCTCAAACTTACTTGTTAAGCGGTTTCTTTAATAGCTTTAAAACCGATGTCTGTTCGGAAATACACATCCTGCCAGTTGATTTGTCGGCATAGCTCGTAGGCTTTTTCCTGGGCTTGAGCGATGCTGTCGCCCAATGCGCACGCGCATAATACTCGGCCTCCAGCTGTGACTACTTGGCCTGCAACTTGTTTGGTGCCGGCATGAAACACTTTAAAATCGTCACCAATATTGCCCGGTAATCCGCTGATTGGATGGCCTTTGGCGTAGTCGTCGGGATAGCCGCCGGCTGCGAGTACGACACCCAATGAAGGGCGTTCGTCCCACTCCGTAGTCGTATGATCAAGATTTTTACCTATGGCCGCCAGACAAAGTTCAACCAAATCGCTTTTTAAACGCATCATGATCGGTTGGGTTTCCGGATCGCCAAAGCGGCAATTGTATTCCAACACTTTGATACTACCGTTTTTGCCTATCATTAATCCGGCATAGAGAAAGCCGGTATATTCGTTACCGTCTTCACGCATACCTTGCAGCGTGGGCAAAATTACCTCATTCATGACACGTTGGTGAATCTCCGGCGTAACCACAGGTGCGGGAGAATAGGCCCCCATGCCGCCGGTGTTGGGGCCTTGATCGCCGTTGTCGCGGGCCTTGTGATCTTGAGAGGTGGCCATGGCTAAGGCATGCAAGCCGTCGGCGATAACGATAAAACTGGCTTCTTCGCCATCCAAAAATTCTTCAATCACCACCCGGTGTCCGGCTGTGCCAAACGTATTGCCGGCTAACATGTCTTGAACCGCGGCAATTGCCTCTTGTTCGGATTGGGCGACGACTACGCCTTTACCGGCTGCCAAACCATCGGCTTTGACAACGATGGGTGCGCCATTTTCGCGGATATAAGCGATTGCCGGTTCAACTTCTGTAAAACTGTTGTACGCGGCTGTGGGGATGCCGTGGCGGATCATAAAATCCTTACAGAAGGATTTGGAGCCTTCCAACTGCGCGGCTTGAGCTGTCGGCCCGAAGCACTTCAAACCTGCGGCGGAAAATCGGTCGACTATGCCTTTGACTAAGGGTACCTCCGGTCCAATGATGGTGAGCTCTATGTCTCGGGCTTGAGCGAAACTCAATAAACCTTCGATATCGTCGGCCTGAATATCTACATTGTTTATGCCGTGTTCCAGGGCAGTGCCAGCGTTACCCGGCGCAACGTAGACGTTGCCGGCTTTTGCGGATTGCCTGACTTTCCAGGCCAAGGCGTGTTCTCGGCCGCCACTACCTACGATCAAAATGTTCATATTAGCTTGTCCCGTATTAATGTCTGAAATGCCGCATGCCCGTCAATACCATCGCGATATTGTGTTCGTCGGCGGCGGCAATCACTTCTGCATCGCGCATCGAGCCGCCTGGATGAATAACTGCGGTTATGCTGGCCGCCGCCGCTGCGTCGATGCCGTCGCGGAACGGAAAAAAAGCGTCGGAGGCCATGACCGAGCCGGGTACCGTTAAACCTTCGTCGGCGGCCTTGATGCCGGCGATTTTTGCCGAATAAACTCGACTCATTTGTCCGGCACCAATGCCGACGGTCTGGCCGTTTTTGCCGTAAACTATGGCATTGGATTTAACGAATTTAGCGACTTTCCAGACGAATAACAGGTCCGCCAATTCTTGTTCAGTTGGTGCGCGTTTGCTGACTACTTTCAAATCGGCAGCGCTGATCTTGCCGGTATCCTTGTCCTGAACTAATAAGCCGCCTGTGATGCGTTTAAAATCTAAAGCTGATTCATGGGTATTTGTCCAATAGCCGGTTTCCAGCACCCGGACGTTCTGTTTTTTAGCCAACGCCGCTTGCGCACCCGCTGATATGGCCGGCGCGATGATCACTTCGACGAACTGGCGTCCTGCGATTTCCGCCGCAGTCTTTTCGTCCAATTCGCGGTTGAAAGCGATAATGCCGCCAAATGCGGAGGTAGGGTCAGTCGCGTACGCCAGATTGTAGGCGTCGAAAATGTCACCGCTTACTGCGACGCCGCAAGGATTGGCGTGTTTGACGATCACGCAGGCTGGTTGGTCGTTAAATGCTTTCACACATTCCAATGCCGCATCGGAGTCGGCAATATTGTTGTAAGACAATTCCTTGCCTTGTAACTGCTTGGCAGCGGCTATGCTGCCGGCGGGTGGATTTTTTTCACCATAAAAAGCCGCGTTTTGATGGGGGTTTTCGCCGTAACGCATGCTCTGCAGGCGGTGGAATTGCAGATTTAGGGTTTCCGGGAAATCGCCGCTATCGACGACTTTGCTCAGGTAAGCGGCAATCATCGTGTCGTAACGCGCGGTTTGCTCAAAGCTCTTTAGCGCCAATTTAAAACGGGTGTCGTGGCTTAGGGCGCCGGCATTCGCTTGTAACTCGGCCAAAATTTTCGGGTAATCGACCGGATCGACAACGATAGCCACGTCATTATGGTTCTTGGCTGCGCCCCGGATCATGCTTGGGCCGCCAATGTCGATATTTTCTATTGCGGTTTCCAGGTCGCAATCGGGTTTCGCCACGGTTTGTTCGAACGGATACAGGTTGACCACCACCATATCGATGGCTTTGATGCCGTTCTCAGCCATCACTGCGTCATCAATGCCGCGCCGACCTAGAATGCCGCCGTGAACTTTGGGATGCAGGGTTTTAACGCGGCCGTCCATCATTTCCGGGAAGCCGGTGTAGTCGGAGACTTCGGTAACGGCAATATTATTGTCGGCCAGCAGTTTGGCAGTGCCGCCGGTAGATAGTAGCTCGATGCCCAGGTGGCTGAGTTCTCGGCAAAATTCTAGAATACCGGTTTTGTCGGAAACGCTGACCAAGGCGCGGGTCACTTTTTTATTTATGCCCAAAGTGGGATTCATGCAAACCTCAAGAAAGGGTAAAGAGAAGGGTTGGAGATTAACCTATGCCGTAATGTTCAAGCTTTTTGCGCAAGGTGCTGCGGCTGAGACCGAGGATAATCGCGGCTTTGCTTTGATTGTAATCGCAGTGTTTCAGCGTGGTTTCCAATAAGGGTCTTTCCACTTCTGCTAACACCAAATGGTATAAGCCGCTGGAATCGTGCCCGTTTAGGTGGGCGAAATAGTCTTCGACGCAATGACGGACATGGTCAGACAGCGTTTGCTCGCTGCCGGTGACTTTATGAGTAAGATGTTTTCCCATCTAGGCGGCTCGTGGTGTCAGCAAATTGAAAGAGGCGTTGACGAGCGCGAGTTGCCGCGCAGCGTGTTGGGCTTGGTTAATTGCAGTCTTTTGGTCGGCAGGCAGATTGCCGAGATGATCGAAATACCAGCCGATGTGCTTGCGGGCGATTCTAACACCACTGTCGTTGCCATAAAAACTGTATAAATTTTCCAGGTGCCGGTTGATAACGGCTTTGATGTCGGTCAAGCTAAGTGGTGAATATGTCGTGTTGCTGAGATGGGCGACTAGGTCGTTAAATATCCAGGGTTTGCCTTGCGCCGCTCGCCCTATCATCACCGCGTCGGCTCCCGTATATGCCAATACCTCACTGGCTTTAGCGGGGCTATCGATATCGCCGTTTGCGATAATCGGAATACTGATACTTTGTTTGACCTGTTTGATGGTGTCGTACTCGGCATGTCCGGTAAATTTACAGGCTCGGCTGCGCCCGTGGATGGTGAGCGCTTGAATGCCGCAGCTCTCAGCAATTTTGGCGATGGTCGGCGCGTTTCTATTGGCTAAGTCCCAGCCCGTACGAATCTTGATGGTTACCGGGATTTCCACGGCATTGATTACCGCGTCTAAAATTTTAGCTACTAATGACTCATTTTTCATTAGCGCTGAACCCGCCGCCACCGAGCACACTTTTTTTGCAGGGCAGCCCATGTTAATGTCGATTATTTGGGCGCCTCGGTCCTGATTCAATTTGGCCGCTTCAGCCATTTGCCGAGGGTCGGTACCCAAAATTTGCACCGAGCGCAGGCTAATGTCGCCGTTGTAATCGAGCTTTTTCAGGGTGCGCGGGTGGTGCTGCAAGCTGCGATTTGAAATCACCATTTCCGACACCGTGAGCCCCGCTCCAAATTCGCTGCAGATTTGCCGAAACGGCGCGTCTGTAATGCCCGCCATCGGCGCTAGTAATACTGGGTTGGGAAGTTCGTAAGGGCCAATTCGCATGAAAAGCCAAGCTAGTCGAAAAAGGCGGCAAATGATACCCGAAAACGCGCGGATTAACGATGGCTGAAAGAAAGTTCTTGAAAATCGTTGTTAGCGTTGATTTGGGAGTAAGTCCTGAGTATTAGTTTGACGTTTAAATCTCCTGTGACCATTATCGCCGCGAAATCCACGGATGAAGTAGAAGCGTAAGCAATCGGCGAGATTTCCGGATTTGTTGAAGAGGATTGCATCGCTTGCCTGCGATGAAGTAGTCTTGGCAGAACAATTATGGAGTTAGATTCAATGGATAAACAAAGCTCAAATACTGTTTGGCATCATGCCACCGTAACACGTAGCCGCCGAGAGATTTTAAACGGGCACAAATCGGCCATTCTTTGGTTTACCGGTTTATCCGGGGCAGGCAAGTCAACTTTGGCTCATGCCGTCGAGGAGCGGTTGTACCAATTAAAGTGTCGAACGTTTGTGTTGGATGGCGATAACGTTCGCCAAGGCTTATGTGGCGATCTGGGGTTTAGTCATCAAGACCGGCAGGAGAATATCCGTAGAATTGCCGAAGTCGCCAAATTAATGCTGGAGGCCGGTACGATAGCGTTAACTGCCTTTATTTCGCCCTTCCGGGCTGAACGGCAATATGCGCGAAATTTGGTACCGCACGGCGATTTTATTGAAATTTACTGCAACTGCGATTTGTCCGTGTGTGAACAGCGGGATGTAAAAGGTCTATATAAAAAAGCGCGGCAAGGCGATATTAAGCTATTCACCGGCATATCTTCTCCTTATGAAGTGCCGGAAAACCCCGAGATGATAGTAGGTACCGGAACGTATGAGTTGGAAGCCTGTGTCGACCAAGTCATGAGCATGCTCGAGCAGCGCGGTGTTATCGCCTCTACTAAAGGCGAAATGTAAAGTGAATATCGACGTATTTAATGGCGATGCAGATGGTATTTGTGCGTTGCTACAGTTGCGATTGGCTTTTCCCAAGGAGTCTGTGCTTGTTACTGGGGTCAAGCGCGACATTGGTTTATTAAGTCGAGTTTGCGCTGAGGCAGGCGATCAAGCAGTTGTGCTCGACATCTCTCTGGATAAGAATCGCGTACCGCTATGCGAGCTTCTTAATAAAGGTGTCAGTATTTTTTACATGGATCACCATTATTCAGGTGAAATTCCAGTTCACCAAGGTCTGACCCCTTTAATAAGCACTGATGCCAACGTTTGCACAAGTTTATTGATGAATATTTATTTGAAGCAACGCTTTGCCGAATGGGCTGTGACAGGGGCTTTTGGCGATAATTTGGATGCTTCGGCAAGAGAAGCCGCTAAGTTACTTAATTTAACGGCCCAAGAATTGCTTAAGCTACAGCAACTGGGAATCGCTATCAATTACAACGCTTACGGTGCGAGTATCGATGATCTATATTTTGCTCCGGATGAGCTCTATAGGCAGCTGGAAGGTTTTATATCGCCGTTTGACTTTATCCGGGATAAGGCGGAAATTTGTCAGCAATTATTTAATGGTTATAACGAGGATATGAGTCTAGCGGCGCAAGTTGATGCTGAATATCAGACCGACAGTATCTCGGTAGTTATTTTGCCTGATGAAAAGTGGGCAAGGCGGGTATCTGGTGTATGGGGAAATCAACTGGCTAATCAATATCCGAATAGGGCTCATGCAATCGTTAGCAACAATCAAAGAGGAGGCTATCAAATTAGCGTTAGAGCCCCGATAAATAATAAAGTTGGTGCCGATGTGTTATGTGCCTTATTTTCGGGTGGCGGTCGTAAGGCTGCGGCAGGTATTAATCATATTCCATACCAGCAGTTGACCAATTTTGTAGCGGCTTTTCAAAGCCAATATCAATGAGCCAAGTTTTTTGTGAAAAATAGCTTATTAATTGCTTGTGTTGTTTATACGATTTTTGTCGTTTACGGCAGTTTGGTGCCATGGCAATTTAATAGTATTTCGTTAAGCGATGCTTGGTTTCGTTTTCAGAATATTGAATATTTGACCCTGGGTATTGCGTCAAGAGCAGATTGGGTTGCCAATATTCTGCTATTTATACCGCTTGCCTTTCTTTGGCTGGGCACGCTTTCCCTAAAGCAACAATTTGTTGGTAGGTGTGTGTCGTCAGTTTTTGTATTGATAGTCAGTTTTTTGCTTTGTTCGACTATCGAATTTACTCAGTTATTTTTTCCTCCCAGAACGGTGTCGTTAAACGACATAATAGCCGAAACTTTGGGAGCCGCCATTGGTGTTTTTGCGTGGTGGGTTTTTGGTGGAAGATTTGCCAATTGGTTTGAAAATTGGCAAATAAATAAAAACAATTCAGTTCCCTATTTGCAAATCTATTTGGGGTGTATGTTTTTTTACAGTGTCATGCCGCTGGATTTAACCCTAAGTCCTGTTGAGTTTTATCATAAATGGCATGAAGGGCGCGTTATTCTACTGCCATTTTATGGGTTAAAGGGAGAAGCTTTTCGAGATATATATGACTGCTTGTCTGACGTCATATTATGGATGCCAATTCCTTGGCTATGGTATAAGCTGAAACCTTTGAGTAAAGTTGATCTATTAAAAAGAGTTTTTTTCTCGGCAACTATAATTGAGTTTTTTCAGCTATTTGTATATAGCAGGGTTACCGATGTTACGGATATTTTGCTTGCGTTGGTGGGCGGTTTTATTGGCGTGCAATTAATGACGTTAGGTTCAAATAGGCTTGCTTTGGTCGGAAGTGCTAGTGAGTTGAAAAGTTATCATAGGTTCACTGTTTTGTATGTGTGTTTAGCGTATTTTTTATGGGTATTAGTTGTAGGATTTGTATTTTTGTACCCTTACGATTTTGAGTGGGGTTATATAAGACTTTCAACTTGGAGTGATAAGTTTCTTAGAGTGCCTTTTTATGCATATTATTATGGTACCGAATATAGGGCTATTACAGAGGTTTTTCATAAAATTTTATTTTTTATGCCTTTTGGTTTGATAGGGTATTCTTTTCAGTATTTTAATGGCCGTAATCAAGCAAGTATCATTATTTTGGCTGTAATAGTGATGACGGCTCTGAGTATTGAATTTGCACAATTGTTTTTGCCAAATAAAAACGTTGATATAACAGATGTTATTTTAGAATCTTTTGGAGGGTATCTCGGTTATTCGGTGGTCAAGCTGCTGCAACTTAATAGACCTGCTTTGCCGGAACCTAAAAACAAGCTGGGAAATGAGGTTTTGTTTGCGATTTCAAGGGGGCAGGCTAATTTTGCTGAAGGCTCGGCTTCCGTGAGTCGTCCAAGAAATATTACGAGCTATACAAGTGGGATTCCCCTATTTTTTCTGGCAGTGGGGTCTGTATTTGTGACTTTCGGTGTGCTGATATTTGTCAGTGGCTCTGAGGTTATGCCTTACAATGTGAGGGAGTTATTTTCGAAAGAATACCGAATCATCAGTGCTTTAGGCATAGCTGTATTGATTTATTGGTGCTTTGCATATCCGCTATTCTCTTTGATGAATATTTTGAAAAACGGTAGGGGAGAAGTTTTTTTTTATGCTCGTTTTTTAGCGGTACATACTCTGATAGCGTGGATGTTGGTAAGGGTTATTGTTCCCCTAGAAAGTATACATGATGTGTTGGGCTCTCCAATTTTGAGTATCCCCGCAGAGCTAGAGCTAGCGTTTCGGTTTTTAGGTTTGTTTGGTGTATATTCATTAATCGCATTGACAGCCACTCATACGGCGCTTTTTTGGGTGGTTTCAACTCGGCAGTTGGTGCGGCTTTTCGTTTTAGGCTTCTTTTGGATATTATCGTTACTGCCGTTTGGGTATTGGGTCGTGGTTATTGAAGCTGCGACGGACAATCTAACAGAGTTAATGATCAATAGTGGCTATTCTTTCGCGGTCATCTGTATTGGTATTTATTTTTTTCTGGTCGGCTGGCTAGGTTCGTCAATTTTATTTTTAACAGTTTTTAATAATAATAGGCACATTATTGTTATCGGATTTTTATTTATAATTTCTTTTCCATTAGGCTATCAGTTGTTAAGTTGGGGAACGGAGCAGTTTATTCTAAAGTATGATGCTGTTTTTTCGGCTATGCAATTTTTGTTAAGTGCTGATAGAAGTCATTTAGTTTCAGGCGATATATTAATGGCGCGTTTTTTTGTGGCGCACTTTGGACTGGTTTTATTGGTTTTTACGGCTCAAGCCCCGCTGTGTATGATTTTTCGTAATGTGGTTACGTCGAAATATTCAGCGAAGCCCATGTGGCGAAGTGCTTAGTGGTGTTTTAGTTTTTCAGATGGCTATTTTAGTTTTTATTATTTTTTTTAAATTGATACGTATTTATGTGCTTGGGTAGTCTTGCATGATATTTAGAAGTTTTCCATTCGCACTTATTCTGATGGCATTATTGAGCATATTCTTTACGAATGTAGTTGCGATGGGTATTCAGGCTGAGCTTGTCGTAGATGGCGTTAACGTGAAAGACGACAAAGAGAAGACTCAAACCGCTTCAGATGGAGTTAAAGATATACTAAGTTCGGTTGATCTTAAAAAAGATATTGCTAAAATTCATAGTCATGAAATAGCTGTCCAAAATATCAGGGCCAAGGTTTCTCCAGACGAATTGGCTGTTGACGATTCTTCGATCTCACGACCTATATTTCGACAGCAGGAAAACATTAATAAATCTGCGCAGTTTTCCTTCTTTGTTCCAGGTTTTTCTGATGCCGATTTGGTTAGGGAGAGGGGTGGCTATAATTACTCCGATGATGTATTTTCCTCTAAAAAACTCCTGGACGAACTACGGGATAGTCTTGGGGAAGGAATATATAGCAAATTAGTTTGGACTTATTACGATCTTAAAGACCTTGACAGCAGGATATATGCGAGCATGGTTGGGTATGATTTAAGTGGCAGTAATTTGTTGGGAAAGTTACAACAATTTATCGGAGTGAATGAGCATGTCAACGCGATGATCGTTTTAGGGAGTAGTGTTGGGGTAGCAGGACAGCCTGTCGGCGTTGGGAATGAAAAAAATCAAGTTGCCAATAATAGCTCTAGTTCTAAGGTTGTGCTTGATTTTTCTCAGCGTGGTTTTTTTAGTAAAGACGAAATTGACGCTGGACGTTTCCAAATTGTTTTACGGTATTTGACTATAAAGAATATTATTTACAGTTTGTTGAGTTTAATGGGGGTGGGTATGGTTTGGCGGATGTTCAGATTCTTTATCAAACAGGATCTAAACTAAAGGGCGCCTCGAAAAACCGCCACTCATGAGAAAATAGTCAGATTATCCAGCAGATACTAAAACCCATGATCAAAGAAAACCTGTTTGCAGCCGAAGAACGAGAAACCAAGCTGAACAAGTTGGGCGATGTTCTTCAAATTCTAGAAGAGCATATTGATTTCGCTGCCTTAGCTGCTGAGGGTATCCTGAATTTTGTGTAAACGGGTTTTGTTAGTGGTTTAGCATCCTGTCTTCAAACTGAATGCTAAACCGATTTAAAGCGGCTTTCCAGTCATGCAACGGCATGGTCCATTTTTTACTGATATTCATCAGCGCCAAATAGAACAATTTTGACAAGGCATCATCACTGGGAAACGAGCCACGATTCTTGGTGATTTTCCGCAAACTCATGTTCACCGACTCAATGGCATTGATACCCAAAGGGCATAAATGGTGTAAATGATGCGGCGTATCTCCGGGGGGTAGTCAAAGAGGGGAATGATCCGATCCCCATTTCGTCTCCAAATCTGGGCAATCGGTGGGTAGGCCTCGTTCCACTGCGTCTCGAACTCAGCCAGCCGTTGCTCAGCTTCAACGACTGTGGCTGATTGGTATATTTGCTTGAGATCGTCGGCGATCTGTTTACGCATCTTCCAACTGACATAGTTTAGGCTGTTGCGGACCAAATGGACGATACACAGTTGGACGGCAGCCTGTGGATAGACGGTTTCAATCGCTTCTGGAAAGCCTTTCAAGCCATCGACACAAGCGATGAAGATGTCTTGCACACCGCGATTCTTGAGGTTTGTCACCACCTGTAACCAGAACTTGGCCCCTTCGGTTTGGGCGATCCACAAGCCCAGCACTTCCTTTTCGCCATTCATATTGATGCCAATCGCCAGATAAACGGCCTTGACCCGCACGGCACCGGTATCACGGACTTTGACGTGGATGCAATCGAGATAAACGATGGGGTAAGCTGGATCAAGCGGCCGCGATTGCCAGGCTTTCACTTCTTCTATCACCCCATCTGTCATTGAGGGCATCCGTTTTCAGGACGGCATGGCTGTCATTATGGAACCGGAGAATACAGAAGAAACTCAGCAGATGGCCGCCTGATTCAAATCAGGCGTACACCAGATTTGACTATTTCTCCGTGACGGTCGCGGGGAATCTCAATCGGCAATGCGCCAAAGTCGCCTTTCAGCGTTTTTCGGCTTTTGCCGTTGCGGGTGTTGCCGGTAGGATTGCCGACAGCTTCATGCTTGCCATGACCGAGATGTTCGGTCATTTCAGCTTCTAAAGCCAGAAGTGGCCCCATCTGTTTGAACAGCAAATCCGGAATTTAAAGTGAAATCCCTGCCATGGTTTAGGCGGCCAACTTGAGGGTTGGCAACCCCTGGTTATACGCCTGATGCGGCGTTTTGCGTTTCAGACTGGAATGTGGTCGTTCGTGGCTGTACCACTCGAAATAATCCAGGATTGAGGCGCGGGCTTGACCAAGCATGCAGGTAAACCCGCTCGTACTTGACGGATCGCCATAGCCGCTCGACGAAGACATTATCCCTCCAGGCGCCGCGACCGTCCATACTAAGCTGGCAACCTTGGCTTTTCACCGCGTCGACAAACACCTTGGCGGTAAACTGGCTGCCTTGGTCAGTGTTGATGATATCCGGCCTGCCGTAGCGTTTGAAAGCCTGTTCCAACACGTCCACGGCATGACAGGCTTCCAGGGTAATCGCGACCTTGGCGGCCAGGACTTTGCGAGTGGCCCAGTCGACGACCGCCGTTAAATAAGCGAAGCCTTTGGCCAGCGGGATGTAGGTCGTATCCAGCGCCCAGACCTGATTGGCACGGTTGATGGTCATGCCGCGCAGCAAGTAAGGATAGATTTCATGCCCCGGCGTCTTCTTGCTGGTATTGGGCTTGCAGTACACGGCTTCGATGCCCATTTTCGCCATCAAGGTTTTCACCCGCTTGCGGCCGATCGGGATACCTTGCAGATTCAGCTGATCTCGTAACTGGCGAGCGCCCATACCCGAAGGGCACAAGTGAACGGGTGTTTCAGGTGCAGTTCGTCGAGTCGGCGCATGATGTCTAAATCGCGCTCTGAAACCGGCTTGGGCAGGTAGTACACACTGCCGCGACTGATGCCCAATAGCTTGGCCTGCCGACCAAGCGGCAACTTGGATTGACGGTCGATCATCGCTTTGCGCCTTGTGCCCCTTGGGCATCAGCAATCCCGCCTTGGTGAGCGCGAGAAATAGTCAAATCTGGTGTATGGCTGATTTGAATCAGGCGGCCATCTGCTGTGTTTCTTCTGTTTTCTCCGGTTCCATGATGACAGCCATGCCGTCCTGAAAACGGATGCCCTTAATCACATCCGGCAATCGTTTAAATCCGCGTATTTTGCGCCAACTCTTCTCGGCGGTTAACGTCAATTGGAACACTAACCCCAACAAGGTATTGCGGGACACGCAGTTCTTGGTGCGGGTGGTCCGATGGCGAATCGTCGCAAAGCTGGATTCGATCGGATTTGTCGTCCGAATGTGTATCCAGTGCTCGGCGGGAAAGTCGTAAAAGGCCAATAGCGATTCACGGTCTTTTTCCAACACGCCCACCGCCTTGGGGTACTTGGCTTCAAAGTCACGCAAGAACGTGTCGAAGGCTTGATTGGCCAGGGCTTTGGTTTCCGCCATCCAGATTTCTTTCAGCCCCGCCTTGGCCTTGCCTTGGATTGAATCGGGTAGCGTCGCCAGCACATTCGCCGTCTTATGCACCCAGCAGCGCTGGTGTTGTGTGGTGGGCCAAGCTTCGTTGATGGCTGCCCAGAAACCCAAAGCGCCGTCGCCGGTAGCCAGTTTCGGCACGTCCTGTAGACCTCGCGTTTGTAAATCCTGCAAAACACTCAGCCACGAGGCTTTCGATTCCCGATAACCGTCCGATAAGGCCAGCAAGCGCTTTTCACCCTGTTCGTTGACTCCGATGATGACCAATAGGCACAGCCGATCATCCTCGCCACGCAGGGTCGAATAGATGCCGTCGGCCCAGACATACACAGTGCGCTCCTTCGATAAATCTCGCCGATTCCAGGCCAGATAATCCTCGGCCCATTGGGCTTTCAGGCGGCTAACCACGGCAGGTGACAAGCCTTTGGCATCGTCACCCAGCAACACCGATAAGGCCGACTGCATGTCGCCGGTGGAAATGCCGCGCAAATACAGCCAGGGTAAGGCCGCTTCCACCCGTTTTGTCTTGCGAACATACGGCGGCACCAGCGACGAGTTGAACTTGATCCTGCCGCCGGAACGGTCTCGAACCTTGGGGATTTTGACCGTCACGTTACCCACGCCCGTCACGATCTCCCGCTCAGGCAAATAGCCATTACGCACCACGGTTTGCCGGCCCCGTAAATCGGTAACCTTGGCGTATTCGCCCAGAAAAGCCTGTAGCTCCGCCTCAACGGCTTGTTGGATCAAGGCTCTAGCACCCGTCTTCAACAAATCCGTCAAAGGATCGTTAATCCCACTGGCATTATTCCAGTCTTTTGCATTATCTTTGTTCATGGCGTCTCTCATTTTGCTGTTATTCGATCTCGTCAATCTCATTTCAGCAGAGGGCGCCACCTTTCATCAAGTCGGGCCGTACACCAGATTTAGTTATAACTCGGTGAGCGCGCCCGCTACCCAAAGGGCACAAGTAAAAAATCATTTTCCAACGTCCGTTGGCCGGTTTTCGCGTGTAGAACTTGCAGATCGACGGGTGGCGATTCAGGCTCCGTGGGCTTCCCAAACACTTCGGCAGTCCGCTCGCTCAGCTGCTTCTTCCAATCGACAATCTGATTTTGATGGACCTCGAACTCATGGGTCAATTGGGCCAGGGTTTTATCGCCAGTCAGTGCTGCCAGCGCAACTTTGGCTTTGAAGGCCGGGGAATGTTTTCTTCTCGGTTTTTTGGACATCTTCTGCTCCATTGCTTTGTCCTTGCGGACGTTCAAAAGTAGCAGGGTTTTTCACTTAACCAAGTGTTCAATTTTTCGGCACCACCTCTCCCCGCTCCACCAGGGCCTTGGTCAGTTGTTTCAGAAGACCGTTTTCACCCAGCAGGTCTTCGGGTTTTTGATAGCCTGACAGCAAGCTGTCGATCAGTTCGGTTGGGATGGGTTTTGGTAAGGTCATCGGTACTCCTCAAAGTAGCGGCAGTTTCCTGCCTAATGACCGTTTACACAAAAATTTTTACACCCTCTAGCTGCTGCGATTAATGCAGTGGCATCGCGGCCGAGTCGAGAACGTGGCGGGCGTCCGCCGTTCCCGGCTGAAATCATGGTTCGTAAGTTGTTGTCGCCGCAACTGTATAACCTCAGTGATCTTGTCCTCGTTTCGCAGACAGGTAGCTAAGAGACATGTTTAAGTTCAAAGGCTTCAGGAGAGAGATAATCCATTTTGGAATGAAGCCGGTTGAGATTGTAATTCACTTCTATGTATTCGAAGACATGCGGCTTGGCAATTGCACGTGTTGTTAGCCGTTCACCATGTATGGTCTCGGCCTTGAAGCTGTGGTTTCAGTTTTTCATGGCGGCGTTATCGTAACAATCGCCTTTCTTGCTCTGCTGCAAACCAATTGGTGTTTTTGGAGCAAGGCTTGATAAACCGCTGAGCAATACGGCCGCCCCGGTCCGAATGAACGATAACCTCTTTGGGCAATTTTCGGCGCCAGCTCTGTTTACGAGAGTGGCTAGTACATTTACATGTAACAAGCTAATAAAAAGCCACCTAAGTTTTTAAGGACTTAAGTGGCTCTTTAAGTTTTAACAAAAAGCGGGATTGATTGCGTTATAGCAAATGTATCTCGCCAAATGTATTAGCGGTAGCTTTTACGTAAGCCCATGCCCAACAAACCAACAGACAGCAAAAGCAGCGAGCCCGGCTCAGGAACTGAGCCTGTTTTGCCTTTTAGTTCGCCGGTACCGGTCAGCAGGCCAGGAACGCCAGATGGCTGAAAGCTGTCGGAGAATGTGAAGTCTGCATTGTTTGCGCCAACTGAAACGCCGTTAATTGTAGAAACAGTGTTAGTGTCAAAGAATAGCGCTGCTTGTCCGCCCAACACGTCCCATGCTCCGTAGCCACCACCAGTATCACCCAGACTTGAAATAGAGGCACCGTTCAATTCGGCGTAGATAGCGCCCAATCCTGTCGGGCCTAAGCCGTACGCATCGTAATCGTGTCCGGTCAATGTCAGCCAGATATTGCCGTCGTTTGCAGTGGCTGAATTTGAAGCATCGAAGTCAGCGGTTGCATCATAATAAAACGTCATGGATGCTAGGTTAAATATTGCTTCGCCGTTTACGTCGCCGTCAAAATTTCCAGCATTGGACAGTGTGAATGTTCCAAAGTAGCTCAATTCCGCGCCTGGAGCGACGAAAGTTGTTGTGCCGTTGACGTTTGAAACCGTTCCGAAGAAAGTTACAACATCTCCTACGTTATTAGCTTCTGTTTCCCATATTGTGCCGTTCATTGTTAAATCAAAGCCGCTAGCCTCGTTCCAGGTTACTCCGCCGACGCTGGCAGCAAAAGATACGCTTGGTGCGATTAGTGCGCCCACCAATGTGAGCTTTGCAATAGAGTGTTTCATAAAATTTCCTGTTTAATGGATTGTAAGGGTGTTTGTTTACGTTTGATGAAAAGCAGAAAGCATGCCAAATAAAAACACAATATAAAACAATAACTTAATTTTTTGATAATTTCATGTGTAAAATTTATCGACAGGTCTGCTCTTGTTTCCTAATCCAGAGTGATTTTGTCGTCTGGCTTTGCTAGTGTTTAGTTTTTATTCGATTTAGATTGCAAATAACAGGCTATAGCAACTTCCAAGGAGTTTTTAACAGGCGGTAAGCTCGGGCCAGTATTTACCAGGAATAGATCGGCTGTTTTGTCGTTGCCAAAAATCTGCC
Source organism: Methylomonas sp. TEB (assembly GCF_047777895.1). GTDB lineage: Bacteria > Pseudomonadota > Gammaproteobacteria > Methylococcales > Methylomonadaceae > Methylomonas. The sequence goes on along the minus strand of NZ_CP180476.1, from coordinate 3,871,231 downwards.
TGTCAGCCAAATAATCAAGAAAAATCGGAACGGCTTTTAGTTGGCGTAAAGTAGTGTGACTAACAATTGGCATCATCGCCCGTAAAAGGAATGTAAAAAATACTGACGGTACGGCAATCACAGCTGGCAAAGGCGTATCAAACTCACGCATTTTGTCGCGCACCAGAGTTTGCAAATGGGTCAATTGCATGGATAAGTGCGTACCCGAACAAAGATGTAGAATCTTGTTGGTGGTGAGAGTTGGCTGATTGGCACTCCATTGGATAGCGCGTGCGACATAATCTACCGGCACTGTATCAAGCGTGGCATCTTTTAAATGCGGTAGCAAGCCATGAGTTTTGGCACCTGATATGAATTCGCACAAGTAATAAAAAATTTGAAAGTGAATAATTTTGCCGGTTTTTGAGTCACCCACAACCATGCTGGGCCTGTGAACGGTTATCGGCAAATTGTAAAGTTCAATTTGTTGGTGAAGATAATCTTCGGCCTCCGCTTTGGATTGCTCATAGGTGTTGTGAAAGCTCCTCGGTTGGGTGATCCAAGTTTCAGGGACGATACCTGACATTCTGCCGGCAACGCCAACTGTGCTGACATATTCGACTTTTTGTAAATTTCCTGACGCTTGACACGCTAGCGCAAGCTCGATTACGTTTTTTGCGGATCCCAACGCATGTTGTCTGGCTACTTCCAGGGGTAAATTCATTCTGACAACGCCGGCACAATGAATAATGTGGGTACATTGGCTAGATATTTCGGCGTAAACACTTTCAGATACTCCAAATTTTTCAAGATCGGCATCGCCTTGCAAAGCGATGACACGGTTTCTGGCGCTTACTTCTTGTTCCTTATCCAGGTTCCAAAAGAGGAATAGATCTTCGAGACGAATTTTTAAGTGCTCAGAGGATTCGGCGCGGATCAGCAGCCATACAAAGTTATCAGCTTCTTCCAAAAGTAAGGGCACCAAGGTACTGCCGACTGCCCCCGTGGCACCGGTAACAAAAATTCTTTTTGCCATATGAGAGCGCTCCATGATGGATTGAATATTGTCGAAGTCTAAAAATCCAGAATCAACGCTTTCGCATTAGCGGAGAATCTTTAGCTGCTTTGTATTGTAATTAAAACTAAAGCTTCAATAGCACGATATCGCGGCTAGCTGAAATTGGTTGGGAATGGATAGTCGATTCTGGCTCTTCCAACAAGTTATAAAGTTCCTCTATCCATTTTTCGTATTTGTGTCGGATATTTTTACGGCGAAGCTTCAGATTTGTCGTTAATTCTTGCTCCGCAACCGATAGGGGCTTATATGAAAAAATGATGCCAACTGGGCGCTTATATTCGGGTAAACCCAAAGTGGTTGCTGTCAGATCTATAGCGATTTTTTTCGCGTAAGTAGTTCTAGATTGGTCTTCAATGGTATTTGAATTGCCAACTGTTACCAAGGCAACCAAGAATTTTCTATTCTCGCCGAAAACAACGGCATGCTCTATCGCTACATTGCTTTGGAGTACCGACTCGATTGCAACGGGGGCAATTTTTCTACCAGTTGACGTTTTAAAAACTTCAGATTTTCGTCCGGTCAAGCTTATAAAGCCCTGGGCGTCGATTTTCGCGTAATCTCCTGTAGGAAGGAATTCTGATTCGTTGGTGCTCTGCTTAGTGGGTTGGTCGTCAAGGTATCCGTTAAAAACGCCTATGCCTTTAACTAGTAGTTCGTCATCATCGGCCAAGTTTATGGTGTTGCCTGGTAAAGCCTTGCCTACCGTGCCAAAACGGTATTCTGACGATCTATTTGCGGCAATAGGCACCACGTTTTCGCTTAGTCCATATGCCTCTAAAATCAACAATCCCAGAGATTGGTAACGATGTAACAACCATACCGGCATGGCTGCCGATCCGCTCACCATATACCGTATATTTTCGCCAAAAAGAGAGGTAAATGATTTAAAAACTTGGCGATTGGCAGCTCTGAATAATGAGCCGATAGTTGACTGGCTTTCACCCATTTTAAGGCTATATTTCAGGCATAGAGAGATAAGCCGCGGCTGCAGATTTAGTTTGGCTTTAAATCCTTGGTAAAGTTTTTCATAAAATCGAGGTACAGCAATGAATATGTGGGGATTTATTGCTGGCAGATATTCGATGATTTTATGCGGCTGCTCTACAAAGTATACTTCGGCTCCTCCGGCTAATGCACATAAATTCACAATGCGTTGAAATAAGTTGGAAAGCGGTAACCAGCAGACTAAATGGCACGGTTTATCGTTTAGTTCCGGGTAGGTGAGTAGTATAGAGTCTATAGCAGCAATAATTTGATCATGCCGATAGGCGATACCTTTGGGCGTGCCGGTAGTACCCGACGTGAATACAATAGTGGCAATATCGGAAGGTTTTAGAATTTCAGGCTGCGGAGTATCGTTGAGTTCGCCATTTGCTGTCTCGGGTATATCTAGATATTTGATTTTATCTTGTTGATATCTCGATGGATCGCTATTAAATGCAACAATATTGTCAAATTGGCTGAGATCGTTAAATTTATCCAGGTATTTGATTTGGTCTATAGCCAGGATTTTAACGTTAGCAATTTTTATGATCGCGTTTAATTGCTCGGAGTTTTCGTTGGGATCGATACCAACCACAATTCCGCCTAATGATAAAAAGGCGTGATGTAGAGATTCCCATACGTGCGAGGTCGTAGCCATAATTGCGACAACCTGCCCTGTATTTATGCCAAGAGCCTGTAATTTCCCGGATAAACCCATCACTTTCCGATAAAACTCTATATTGCTTATCGGATGCCAAGTATCGTCAGTATCCAGAATCCAGTGAGCTACGTCATCCGGATGTTCGTGTGCTCTAAGTTTTAATAAATCGGGAAGTGTCTTATATCGACTCATACGTTCTCCTTTTAAGTCATACAGGCGGGTCGTAAGCACCTTTAGGCTCGGTAATAGCTAGCTCGTGTTCCGACATTCCCAACCAATTTAGACTAGTTCTGACATCCTTGCCCAAGAAGACTTTGTTTTTGATCATGAAGTCGACCAGTGGGATCAAAATTTTCCACTCTTTTAGATTGGCTTTACCCTCACGAATTAAAGCCGCGAATTCGGGAAGATAGGGATTGTAGCCAAAGTGCTTTAAGTCGGAATACATCAGCAGCCAGTTGATTGGGTAGTTACTGAAGATCGGACTGGCATGCTTACTTGACTTAACCAGGCCCAATTCGACGACTTTTTGCATCACTTCTTCCTGATTATATTCCCAGGCATGGTAAGGGGCTAAATAGCGTGGAAATTGAGTGCCTTTAGGGTAATTGTTGGGATTGAAAAAGCGCGATAATTCTTGTTCATCGAATTCTCCGCACGTTTTCAGTGCCGGCGGCGTCCAGTCGACTTCGCAGATTAATTTTCTGGAGAATTCGTAGAGCATTCTTTCCGGTTCAGGCTGCCCCGGCGAGTATCCTGCGAGGACTAGCGGTATATTTTTTTGAAGGGCCAGTTTGATTGCATCGCCTTCGAATAGCGGGGCATAGACATAAGATACTGTGTAGACGGCGCCTCTCGGTTCTTGATGTTTTAAGAGATAACGAAAAGCCTTTTGGTAGAAGTTATCGGATGGGCGGTATACCAGGTGGTCAATGTCGAGTTTGCCGAGTGTGCGACGGATGTTATCCCAGGCAATCGGGGGAATATTAATATCGGTGGTAAATGCCAGGACTTTTAAGCCGTATTCCACCTTTAGCTTGTAGAGCAAGTTAAGGCTATCTTTGCCGCCGCTGACCGGCACTAGGCAGTCATATTCCGCTTGTCCCTTGCAGTCTTTTAGCGCCTTTTCCAGATCGAGCTCTCGCTCCTTGCGGCTTTCTTCCTCTTGTCTTTGGTGATGAGGATTAAAATCTCGGCAAAGATTACAAACGCGATTCGCGTCCAGGGTTATCTCGGGTACTGCATCGGAAATCAAGCATTGCTTACAGCTGGCCATATTCACCTCGCCGGAAATGGGTAAGTTTTTAAGGTTAAGAGGTTTTTTGCAGGCCTCGAATGAATTTAGTTTTGCCAGGAATTAAACTGGTTAAGCCAGATAAAAAATGCAGTTTTGGGTTGTAAAGTTGATTGCTAGTTTCTCTTACTACAGAGCCAAGAAATTATCTCGCTCCCTTACCCCACAAAATAACTTCCACCGTGCTCAGCATTATCGTCAAGTCCAGAAATAGGCTGTAGTTTTTGACGTAATACAAATCAAATTGCAGTTTTTGTCGGGTATCGTATTCGCTGGCGCCATAGGGGTAACATAGTTGCGCCCATCCGGTAATGCCGGGTTTAACCCTATGCCGTTCTTTATAATAAGGAATATTCTCTTCGAAGCCTTTTACGAATTCCGGTCTCTCTGGGCGCGGGCCGACAAAGCTCATATCGCCTTTTAGCACGTTTAGTAGTTGCGGCAGCTCGTCTATCCGATATTTACGAATCACTTTGCCGACGCGAGTCACGCGGTCATCGGTTTGGCTAGCCCATTGCGCGCCATTTTTTTCAGCGTCGATACGCATACTGCGAAATTTAATGACATCGAACGGAATGTCCCGATAGCCGACACGTTTTTGCCGATAGAAAACCGGTGCACCAAAGCCGCTTTCGATATAGATCGCCAACATGGTGAGGATCATTAGCCACCAACTGACAGAGAGTAGCAGCAGACTGGCTAAAATATCGAAGCTGCGTTTGACGATGGGGCGCAAACCGCCACTCACAAAACCATCGGAAAACATCAGCCAGCTTGGGCTCAGGGCCTCCAGAAAAACCAGCCGTTGCTCTCTCTCATAGAAAGTTTGCAAGTCCATGATTTGCACGCCGGACATTTTGATGTCCAGCAGTTCCTCCACGGGTAGTTTTTTTCTACGATCATCGACAGCGATGACTATTTCATCGACGTTAGCGGCTTCGACAATATCGGTTAGCCTGATTTTTTCGTTGAGCGCAATCGCATGGGGTACGCTTATTGGTTCGTCCTCCAGCGTGATGTAACCGACTATTTCAAATCCTCTATAAATATAGCTGGAATTAACGACGCTGAGTTCTCCCGCTCTTTGCCCACAACCCACCACTAACACCCTGCGTTTTAAATTATCCAGATTGACGAAGCGATAAAATAAATAACGTGTTAACAGCAAGCCCACAAAAGAAAAAATAATTGCGGAAATCAGGACGCTGCGTGCCAGCATCAAATCGGGAATGATGTAGTAGATGAACGCCAGTATAAAAACCGCAACGGCAAAGCTGAAGCTAATGCGCTGGAGAATATTGTATTCTTCTTTATCCAGTGTTTTGCGGTACAAGCCCAAACCGGAACAGCTGGCGATAAACACCACTGCGTAAACCGCTGCTGAAGCAGCGAGTTCGGATTGGGAATACCAGGATGCTATATATAAAAATCTGAGGCCAGCGCCGCAATACATAGCCAGATAAAACACCAAAGATTCCACTATAAGCAACCAAAGGTAGGCGGTGGAAATGTAATGTCGAAAAATTCTTATCATGTGAAGGCTACCGCTAACTCCTGGATAATCACTATTTGACGATATTCTGTTTTAGAAGCGTCTTGATATGTTCAGCGGGAATAGCATAAGTGATGCCGCTGGGATTGGATATGGCATTTTCTTTGCTGCCCTGTACAAAGACTTTGTTAATGATACCAACAACTTTTCCGGAATTGATGTCGTACAAGGGGCTGCCGCTGTTGCCGGGGTAGGCGGTGGCGTCTAATTGGAACACATTGAAAGGCGTCTGTAGTCGTTTCAGCATGTTGACGTTTAACTGCCGAGTGGCGATTGCCGGTATGGCGTTGGGTGAAATAGCCGAAATAATGCTTCGGTGCGTGACCGGATACAAACCTAGCACCATGCCTATTGGGTAACCGGTGAATGCATATTGCTCGCCCTCCCGCACTATTAGTGAGTCACCGATTTCCAGTGCGGGTAAAACTCCGCCGTCTACTTTTAGCAATGCCAGATCGTGATCTTCATCGGTCACGGTCAGTTCTGCAATTTGCATTTGTTCTTTTTGCTCGTGGCGATAAAAAACCGCATAACGTTCGAGGTGCTCTTCGTCTAGTTTTTTTGCGGTTACGTGAGCGTTGGTAACCACTTTTCTGCCGTCGGCAACGGCGAAGCCGGTGCCCAGGAATACCGCACGCGGGTTTCGTGTTGGCATATAAGTGCCTATGGCTACTATTCCGGGCTTGACTCGGGCAAGAATGTCGGGGAGGTTAACTTCATCGGCATGGCTGGTGGCGATGGTGGATAGTCCGATAAATAGCGCCAAGAGATAAAGTATTTGGTTTTTCATGGCTGGAGGAGTTAAGGGGCCTTAATTGGTAGAGCTTGGAAAGTTTAGTCTAACTTAGCATGAATGCGGGCGTCGTCGTGAATTAACCGTTGTTTACACTTTGGTAATAGACAGGCACCGGCTTAGATAGCGCTTAATGTCCACCGGGAAAAACGCGCGTGGGCATTAACCTACTAAAATTATATACCCAGTGAACTAGTTGGTTTCTTTTGAGTCTTATTTTTCGGAGATAGTAAGACAATTTTCCCGGTAGTGTGTGGCAGTGGTGTATCAGCGGGTTTGAGATTAAAAAACGCAGGTCGCTGGCCTTCTGTTAAATCGCTACCGGTTTTTTTGTGCTTGTATCAGACCGATTCTGTTTGAAAATCGTTGTTCTTCCAACACAAAACCTCCGCGCCATCCGGTTTCCAATCCGCCAACACGTAGCGTCTGGCCGGCCGGCCATCCAGCATAAATTCGTGTAATTTCGGTCGATGCGTGTGTCCATGAATCAATGTGCAGCAACCATACTTGTGCAGGCTTTCGACCACCGTATCCTGGTTGACATCCATAATATCCAGGGTTTTGCCGCGTTTATGATAATAGCTGCGCAACCGATACCAACGTGCCGCTATCAGCCGCAGCCACAAAGGTTTGGACAACACATTTTGTTGCCATTCCGGGCTGTGCGATTTGCTGCGAAAAGCCTGGTAAGCCAAGTCGTCGCTACAGAGTAAATCGCCGTGGGTTAGTAAAATTCGCTGACCATTCAATTCGATAATCGCATATTCATCCAACAAACGGATACCGGTTTCCCGGCAGAAATCTTGACCCAGCAAAAAATCGCGGTTGCCCTGCAACAGAAAAATCTCGGTGCCGGCGTCGCTAAGTTGTTTGAGAGCGTTTTTGATGGACGGGATAGGCCGGGTATTGTCGTCGTCGCCGATCCAGGCGTCGAACAAATCGCCAAGGATATACAGCGATTTTGCCTCAATGGCGCGCTGCTGCAAAAAGCTTATGAATCGCCGGGTGATCTCCGGTTTTTCCAAAGCCAGATGCAGGTCGGAGATGAAGAGTACGTCTTGTTTCACGTTAAGCAACAGCGGTTTCCGCCCAATTACCGGCGGAAACCGCTAATTATTACTCAATAACTTCGGCTTTTTCGATAACGATGTCCGTTTTTGGTACATCCTGATGCGGACCGCGATTGCCGGTGGCTTGTTTGGCCATGGCATCGACGACATCCATTCCCTCGATTACTTCACCGAATACCGCGTAGCCCCAACCGCTAGGGCTTGGGCTGGTGTGATCCAGAAAGGAATTGTCTTTATAATTGATAAAAAATTGCGCGGTTGCCGAATGCGGATCGTTAGTACGGGCCATTGCCAAGGTGCCGCGTTTGTTTTTCAGACCGTTGTCGGCTTCGTTCTTGATCGGTGCATTAGTTTCTTTTTGTTTGAATGAGGTATCGAAACCGCCGCCTTGGGCCATAAAACCTGGGATTACCCGGTGGAAAATGGTACCCGCATAAAAGCCCTGTTTCACATATGCCAGAAAGTTGGCGGCGGAAACCGGTGCTTTTTCGTCTTCCAGTTGAATGACGACGTCGCCCAGTGAGGTGGTTAATTTGACTTTGCTATGTGTATTGGACATTTTATTTTCTGTTGCAAATGAAAGGGTTGAGAATAAAAACAGCATCAGGTAAACCAGGGTGGTACGCATTGATAGCTCCATAATCGCGCTGCAAGCCGCGAATTCTATGTGTTTTTATCTTGAAAGAGAAGCTGGAATCTTGATAGATTGCCAGATGTTTCGCTACATCTACCTATCATCACCATGTTGAAAATCTACAACACCTTAACTCGAAGTAAGCAAGAGTTCATTCCCAAACAGCTTGGCAAAGTCGGTATGTATGTCTGTGGCATGACGGTTTACGACTACTGTCATATCGGCCACGCGCGGGTCATGGTGGTGTTCGATACGGTCGCCCGTTATTTGCGGCATGCGGGGTATCAGCTTACCTACGTCAGAAATATTACCGACATAGACGACAAAATTATTCAGCGCGCCAACGAGAATGGCGAGGCGTTTACCGCATTGACCAAACGCTTTATCGATGCGATGCACGAAGACGAGCGCGCTTTGTCGGTGTTGCCGCCGGATATTGAACCCAAAGCCACGCAATCGATTGCCGACATCGTGAAGATGATTTCGACATTAATCGAGCGTGAGTTTGCCTACGTCGGTAGCAATGGTGACGTGTTTTATGCGGTAAACCGCTTTGACGGCTACGGCAAGCTGTCCGGTAAAAATATCGAAGACTTACAAGCCGGTGAGCGGGTGAATGTCGATACCGCCAAACGCGATCCGCTGGATTTTGTACTGTGGAAAATGGCCAAGCCCGGCGAACCTTATTGGGATTCGCCATGGGGGCAGGGCAGACCGGGCTGGCATATCGAATGCTCGGCAATGTCCACCTGCTGCCTGGGTAATCATTTCGATATTCACGGTGGTGGGATGGATCTGCAATTCCCGCATCATGAAAATGAAATTGCCCAGTCGGAAGGGGCTACGGGTGAGACTTTCGTCAATTACTGGATGCATAACGGATTCGTACGGGTCAACGAAGAAAAAATGTCCAAATCGCTGGGCAATTTTTTCACCGTGCGCGAGGTGTTGAAACAATACCGCCCGGAAGTGATCCGCTTCTTCATCCTCTCCAGCCACTATCGTAGTCCGCTGAATTATTCCGACGAACAGCTAGACGACGCCGGCGTAGCGTTGACACGGCTTTATACCGCTTTGAGAAGTGTCCAGATTGTCGATGCGACCATTGATGTCGACTACCGTTTGCGGTTCGAGCAGGCGATGGACGACGATTTCAACACGCCGGTGGCCCTCTCGGTGTTGTTCGATCTGGCGCGGGAGTTGAACAAAGCTGACGACAAAACCGTGCTGGCGGCTACTCTGAAGCAACTGGCGGCGATTTTGGGGTTACTGCAAGAGAATCCCGACAGCTTCCTGCAGGGTGGAGCAGCGTCTGATGGTCTGAGTGAAACGGAAATCGAGCAATTGATCGACGCCAGAAAAACCGCGAAAGCCAGCAAAGACTGGGCGCAAGCCGACCAAATTCGCGATCAATTGAAAGCGCAGGGCATTGTGCTGGAGGATGTGGCTGGCGGCAACACCATTTGGCGCCGCGAAAGTTAAGGACTGTCAATGAACGAAATCAAAGATAAATCGGTAGAAACATTCCTGGACGAACTAGCCGGCAAGCAAGCCACGCCCGGCGGCGGTAGTGCGGCGGCTGTGATGGGTGCGCAAGCCGCCGCCTTGACCAGCATGGTTTGTAATCTGACCATCGGCAAACCCAAATACGCGGCGGTGGAAGAACAGATGCAGGCCTTGCTGACCGAGTCGGAAGCCTTGCGCAGCACCTTGATCGGCATGATCAAAGCCGATGTCGATGTATTTGACAAACTGATGGCCTGTTATGGCTTACCTAAAAGCACTGACGACGAGAAAGCCGTGCGCGCCGAACAGATTCAAACGGTGCTCAGAGAAGCCACCCTGGTGCCGCTGGAATGCGCGAAAGCTTGCGCCAAGGCTATCGAGTTGAGCCGGGTGGCTGCCGAACACGGCAATCTAGGGGTGATCAGCGATGCCGGAGTGGCGGTGATGGCGGGCTACGCCGGCTTGAAAAGCGCCGCGCTGAATGTACAGATCAACGCCGCGAGTTTGAAGGACAGGATGTTTGCCGAGGCTCAACTCGCCGAGTTGAACGCTTTGTTGCAAGCCGGCGAACAGGCTGCAGAGCAGATTTACCGAATCGTCAGCGAAAAGCTTTAAATCATTCCTTAGGACGGGGCAATTTCAATCGCCCCCTCTCTGCTTAACTTGAGCGGCAGGTTTTCTAAATCTGCTTAACATTGATGTTCAAGGTCTGAATCCGATAAGCAATCTGCCTAGGTGTCATATCCAGCAAGCGCGCGGCTTTGGCTTGTACCCAACCGCTTTGCTCCAACGCGGCAATCACCCGCTCCCGTTCGTCCATGTTTTCGTCGTGCAGATCGATGTGTTTTATCGATTGCGGGGTGCGGCTGATGCCTATTTCGTTTTCCAGGCCGGTGCTGGCAATCACGTCGCGGTCGATAATGCCTTCCTGGCTCATGATGGCGGCGCGTTCCAAACGGTTTTCCAATTCGCGAACGTTGCCCGGCCAGTCGTGTTTCATCAAAATCCGGATCGCGCTTTCCTTGATTTCAAGAGGCCGGCCGCCTTGTTGGCGGGAGATACGGTTTAACAGAAAGCTGGCCAATTCCGGAATGTCTTCGATACGCTCGCGCAGCGGCGGCATATTGATGGGCATCACATTCAAGCGGTAATACAAATCTTCGCGGAAATTGCCTTCGGCGACTTCCTGCTCTAGATTGCGGTTGGTGGCGGCAATGATGCGCACATTCACTTTTAAAGTGCGGACGCCGCCGACCCGCTCGAATTCGCCTTCCTGCAGCACGCGCAATAATTTGGCCTGAAAAGACGCGGAAATTTCGCCGATTTCGTCGAGAAACAGCGTGCCGTTGTCTGCCAGTTCGAAGCGGCCCTTGCGTTGGCCGATTGCGCCGCTGAATGCACCTTTCTCATGGCCGAATAATTCCGATTCGAGCAAGGTGTCGGGCAAGGCTGCACAGTTCAATTTTAGAAACGGGCCGTTGGCGCAGGCTGAGTTAAAGTGTATCGAGCTGGCCACCACTTCCTTGCCGGTGCCGGATTCACCGCGAATCAACACCGTGGTATGCCATTTGGCCACCTGGCGGATGATGTCGAACACTTTCAGCATCGGCTCGGAATGGCCGATGATGTTTTCGAAGCGGTAGTTTTTGACCAGTGTTTGTTTTAAATAGTCGCGTTCGCTAGCTAGTTCGTTTTGCTTGCGTTCCATGACACGCAGCATGTTCACGCTTTGGGCGATCAGGTTGGCGACCATTTCCATGAAGCGGGCGCGCTCGCCCAAAAACGTCGAAGTACAAGGCTGCGCGGCTAAAATGCCGACCACTTCGCCTTGTTCGATGGCCAGCGGGGAGCCGATAAACGGTAAATCCGGGTTATACACGCCCAAGCGGCTTAAAAAACGCGGCTCGTCGGCGATGCGTTCCACGACAATCGTACTGCCTTCGTCGAGGATGGCGCCAACTAAGCCTTCGCCCGGCTGGTAACGCACCGAGCGGTCTATGCCTTCGCCGTAGATCTCGCAAATGCTCATGCTGTCGTCATCGACATCGCGTAGGGTAATCATGCCGAAATGCAGGCCGTTACGCTTGTGCAAAATCTCCAGGATGCCTTTCAGCTTGGTGCGCAAGTCATGCGTGCTATTCAGCAATTGACTGACCAGAAATAGCGTATCCAGTTCGGATTCAACCAGCAATAAACGATCACTCATGGATGTTCACCATCGCTAGGTTTTTTTGACAGGGAAAGCTAATTTTAAAACTACAGCCGTTTTTGTATTGCGGGTCGATTTCTATCATGCCGTTATGCTGATTGACGATTTCCTTGCTCATGACCAGTCCCATGCCGGCCTGGACGCCGGCGGTGCTTTGATTGGTGGTAAAAAACGGTTCGAATACTTTGCTCCGTTGGTTGGCAGGTATGCCGGGGCCGGAATCGGCTATCGACACGCAAACCCAATCATGCTCTATAGCCGTGCTAATTTTGATGATGCGTTCCTGGCTGCCCGCACGATTCATGGCGTTGACCGCATTGTCGATCAATTGCTTGAACAACATGCGTAACTTGTTTTCGGAGCCGAGGATATTGGGTAACACCGGGTTGGGCAGCCAATCCACTACGATGCCGTTTGCCAAAAACTTGGTGCTATACAGCAGCATCACTTCGTGCAACAACTGATTCAAATTCACCGGCACCACCGCGGACTCCGGTATTTCCGGCACACAGCGCTGCAAGGTGGCAAGCGTTTCTTCCCCCATTTTTTGCACTTGGCCCAATAGATCGCGGATTGGACTATTGTTGGCGTCGTTGCGTTGCGTCATGATTTGAATCGCCGCGTGAATTTGGTTCAAGGGCTGGCGAATCTGGTGCATTGCGCCGAGCAAGGTTTCGCGGATGCTGCGGATGTGTTCTTCTTCCGCCAACATGGTGCGCAAAGTCTGTATCTGTAGCTTTTCCTGCTGCCGGCGCAAGGGGCTGATGTCGTTAATGGTCAACAGTAGATAGTCTTTGGATTGTCTGGCGAAGAAGCTGTCGGCGCAGACATCGTTTTCGATAAACCAATTGCCGGAGCAGGAAAACCAGCGCGTGCCTTTCAGCCCCGCGCTTTCAATCCGTACCTCGCGATTGGCAAAACCTTGTTGCCGATCAATGTTGTCGCCCCACAAGTCGCCCATGTCTTGCTCCAGCGCTTCCAGAAAGAACAGGGCGGGTTCCTTCTTATCGAGTTCGCTGATCAGCATCTTGTACATCTGATTGTCGAGCACGACCCGTTTGTCCGAATCGAGCACCACCATCGCCACCGGCGAAGCGTTCAGTACCGATTCGATCAATTGTTTTTGGTTATTAACTTGTTGTTCCGCGTAGTGTGCCTGGGTGACATCGCGGTGCATGCCAATGTAATGACTGATGGCGCCGCGGTCGTCCAGCATCGGCGCGATGGTCAGATCAGCCAGGTAGCGTTGCCCCATTTTTTGCCGATTGACCAATTGGCCGTGCCAAACCTGCTTACGGGAAATGGTGTGCCACAAATCATAATAAATCTGTCTGGGTGTGGACTTGTCGGACAGCGCTGATTCGTTTTGGCCCAAAATTTCAGCGGCGTTATAGCCGGTTACATCGGTGAAGGCCTGGTTGATGTAAAGGATATTGGCTTTTTTATCGGTGATCGAAATGGCCACCGGCGCTTGCTCCACGGCCTTAACAAACAAAGAGAAAGGCAGTGTTTTAGAGGTTTTGCCGCTTCTTGGCGATTGCCCGCTAGGGCCGATGGCTGGCGATAGTATATCGGCCGTTTCAATCTCAATCTGGCCTTGCAGGTAGTCAGGGGTGGATTTGGTCATGGCAAATGGTTCTCGCGTGTTTTTTCTGGGCTTAAGTTGGAAAAATACATGCAATTAGAGAGCCAAATGCGTTTTCGCTTAGCAGCTATTGGAAAATCCCGGCGATTTGTATGGTTTACGACAAATTTAACTGTACTTGTTCCGGCTCTGTGTTTTTTAGGACAGAGATGCTGGCGGCAAATCTTGCGGCTTTGCACTGAAATGGGGAGTTACGGCGTTTTTAAGGCGTTGGCATAAATGATGCTGTCTTGTTGCAAAACACCGGGTCGAAAACGATGAGCGAATACTTACTTCTGATATTGGGTACAGCCTTGGTCAACAATGTCGTGTTGGTCAAGTTCTTGGGGTTATGCCCATTCATGGGCGTTTCCAACAAGCTGGACACCGCATTGGGCATGGGTTTGGCGACCACGTTTGTCTTGACACTGGCGTCCGCGGCCAGCTGGGTGCTGGAGCATCGTTTATTGATACCGTTCGATATCGGTTTTCTGCGCGTGCTGGGTTTTATCTTGGTGATCGCCGCGGTAGTGCAGTTTACCGAGATGGTGATACACAAAACCAGTCCGGTGATGTACCAAGTTTTGGGGATTTTTTTACCGCTGATTACTACTAATTGCGCGGTTTTGGGTGTGGCGCTGCTTAACATCCAAGAGAAATACAATTTCGTGCAAAGCCTGCTGTTCGGCTTTGGTTCGGCAATGGGTTTTACCCTGGTGATGGTGCTCTTCGCCGGTCTGCGTGAACGCTTAGCGCTCATGGCAGTGCCGGCGCTTTTTTCCGGCACCCCCATCGCATTTATCACCGCCGGCATCCTGTCGCTGGCATTCATGGGATTCGCGGGGCTTTACAGCAAATAAGAGGCACATCATGTACGTTTTATCTGCCATCGTTATTTTGACATCGCTGGGATTGTTGCTGGGCGTGGCTTTGGGGATTGCCGCCAAATATCTGAAGGTGGAGTCCGATCCGTTAATCGAGAAAGTTGAAGCCTTAATGCCCGGTTCGCAATGCGGCCAATGCGGCTTCCCCGGTTGCCGGCCGGCTGCCGAGGCCGTGGTATCCGGCGCCGCGCCGGTGACATTATGCCCGCCTGGCGGTACGTCGCTGGTGGAACAACTGGCCAAATTACTGGGTGTTGATGTCGATTTGAGCCAAACCCAAGACCAAGAAGCGATGGTGGCCAGAGTCAGTGAAGAAACCTGCACCGGTTGCACCCGCTGCTTCAAGGTTTGTCCTACAGACGCCATCGTCGGCGCACCCAAACAAATCCACGCGGTGGTGGCGGATGCCTGCATCGGCTGCAAGAAATGCGTGGAAGTATGCCCCACCGAATGTCTGCAAATGTATCCTGTTGAAGTGACCTTGCGCAACTGGCGCTGGCCCAAACCGCTGGCCGCCTGAGACGGAGACGCCTATGTTCGCCTTGTTCGAAAATCCCCGTTTGCGCGGCGGTATCCATGCCGAAGAGCACAAATCCGAAACCTCTCCGCTTAGCATTGTTACCGATTTTCCAATGCCTAAGAAATTGTACATTCCGGTGCAACAGCATGTCGGCAAGCCTGCCGAGCCGGTGGTGAAGGTCGGCGAGAAAGTACTGAAGGGCCAATTGCTGGCCTATAGCCAAGGCACCATTTCGGCGCCTGTGCATGCACCAACATCGGGCATTATCGCCGACGTCAAAGATTTTCCGGCACCGCATCCGTCAGCCTTGCCGATTCGCACCGTGGTAATTGAAAGCGACGGTAAAGAGCAATGGGCCCAGTTAATCGTTCCGGAAGACCCATTTCAACTAGAGCCGGAAGAAATTTGTCAACGAGTCGGCGCCGCTGGCGTGGTGGGTTTAGGCGGTGCGGTATTCCCGTCGGCGGTCAAACTCAGTTTGGGGCGTAAAAACAAGATTCATACCTTGCTGATTAATGCCGGCGAATGCGAGCCTTATCTGACTTGCGATGACCGTTTGATGCAAGAGCGCGCGGAGCAAATCGTTGCCGGCATCCGGTTAATGTTGCGCGGCATGGATGCCCCGAAGGCTATGGTGGGTATCGAAGATAATAAACCCGAAGCTTTCGCGGCCATGCAAACGGCCGCCCGGGATTTTCCCAATATCGTGGTGGCGCAAGTGCCGACCCGCTATCCGATGGGTTGGGATAGGCAAATGTTGCGTTATTTAACCGGCCAGGAAATTCCCGCCGACGGGCGAGCCACGGACATTGGGGTGGTGGTGCACAACGTCGCCACGGCGTTTGCCGTCTATCAAGCCATTTGCTTGGGACAACCCTTGATTAGCCGGGTGGTTACTGTCTCCGGCGCGGCCGTTGCCAAACCCAGAAATGTGGAAGTGCCCATCGGCACCTTGATGTCGGAAGTATTGGCGTTTTGCGGATTGGAAAAGTCGAAAATGGCCCGCTTAGTGATGGGTGGACCGATGATGGGCGACGCTTTGCCAATTGCCGAAGTGCCGGTGGTGAAAGCCTGCAACGGCATCCTGGCCTTGTCGCATGCCGACATCGATGAGCCGGCTATACAGCCTTGCATTCGTTGTTCCAGTTGCGTGACCGCTTGTCCGGTGGGTTTGTTACCCTTGGAAATGGCCAGCCGGATCAAAGCTAATCAGTTGGACTCAGCGGTTGATTTGGGCCTAAAAGATTGCATTAGCTGCGGCAGTTGTTCTTATGTCTGCCCGTCGAATATACCCTTGGTGCATTACTTTAAATTCGCTTCCGGCGAGTTAGTTAAACGCCAACAAGCCGAGCACAAGGCTGAACAAACCAAGCGTTTAGTCGAAGATAGAAATAATCGGATGGAACGGGCCAGATTGGAAGCCGAAGCGGAAGCTTTGCGTGCTCAGGAAGCCAGAGCCGCCCGTTTGGCTGCCGCACAACAGGCGCAAGCAGCGCCAGCAGAGGAAACCGTATGAGTAATAAACCAATTAGCGGGCCTCACGTGGCGGCCACCCGCCGCGTCGATCAAATCATGCGTTTGGTGATTCTCGCCTTGGCACCGGCCACTGCTTGCGGCGTGTTTTTGTTCGGCTGGCCGGCTTTGTATTTGCTGGCGGTGACCGTGCTGTCTGCCATGGCTTTCGAAGGCTTGTGCCTGAAGATGAAAGGTGTGGCGGCAATGCCTTATTTGCGCGACGGTTCGGCGATCGTCACCGGCTTATTAGTGGCGATGACTTTGCCGCCTTGGGCGCCATGGTGGATAGGCGTAGTCGGTTCGGCGCTGGCGATTGTATTGGGCAAGCATGTTTACGGCGGTTTGGGGCAAAACCTGTTCAATCCGGCCATGCTGGCCAGGGTGGCTTTGTTGATTTCCTTTCCCATCGAGATGACTACCTGGGCCAACGTATCGCCGCTGTTCACCGGGCCCGGCGTGATCGATAGCTTAGCGATCACCTTTAGCGGTTTGGAAAACCCGGATGCGGTGACCGGCGCCACGACGTTGGGTTGGGTCAAGACTGAGTTTTCGCAAAACCGGCTGTTGCCCGGCAGTTTGATCGAATATTCGGGATTTTTAGCGTTTCTTGGTTGGGAGCGCGGGAGTTTGGGGGAAACCTCGTCTTTATTATTACTGGCCGGCGGCATTTGGCTGATGCGCCAAGGGGTCATCAAATGGCACATCCCTGTCTCGTTGCTGTTCAGTATCCTTCTGTTGTCGACGATTTTTCATACTTGGGATAGTCAACATTACCTTGGACCCTGGGTGCATTTGAATTCCGGCGCGGTGATGTTGGTAGCGTTCTTTATCGCCACCGATTATGTCACGTCGCCTAACACGCCGTTGGGGCAGGTGGTTTTCGGCGCCGGCTGCGGTTTATTGATTTTCGTGATCCGCTCTTGGGGCGGCTATCCGGAAGGCACCGGTTTTGCGATTTTATTGATGAACGCCGTCACGCCGCTGATCGATCATTACATCCGGCCCAGAATTTATGGCCGCTATCGTAACGGCAAGCCGCTCGATATTTCCAATTCCTGAGACAGGCCATGAATTCCGAACCCGCAAAATCAAATCCCAAGGCTAGCCAATATATGGAGTACGCCTTGCGTACTGTCGGTGATTTAAAGCAAAAACTGGCCGTGTGGCTGGAGCCAGGAAATTTGGAACAACTGCGGCCGCTATTACAGTATCAGGCTGGCGTGCTGGGTGGTTTTGCGCTGTTGGCTGCGATTTTATTGGGTGTGGCCGATCTGGCGACACGCGGCGTGATAGAGCTGCGCTTGCAGGAAGATCTACAGGTCAACCTGGAGCAAGTGGTTCCGGCAGAGCTTTACGATAATAACTTGCTGAAAGACAGTGTGCTGCTGCCATCTGCCGATGCCAATTTGGGTGCAGAACAAACTGAAGTCTACTTGGCTAAAAAGGCGGGTTTGGTTAACGCAGTCTGTTTTAAATTCGTTGCCCCTGACGGTTATGCCGGGCCGATCAGCTTGGTGATGGGGATCGATAGCAAAGGCGAAATCCTTGGTGTACGAGTTATCGCACATGTCGAGACGCCGGGCTTGGGCGATAAAATCGAAGTGACCAAGTCCAAATGGGTGCTGTCTTTCAACGGCAAATCCTTAAATAACCTGACTGTCGAGCAATGGGCGGTTAAAAAAGACGGCGGGGTGTTCGATCAGTTTAGTGGGGCGACGATTACACCGCGCAAAGTGGTTCAAGCAATCAAGCGGGGATTGGAGTTTTATAAGGTGCATCAGGCGGAATTGTTGCAGCCTAGCCGATAGTGTTTTTGGTGTCGCTGTCGCGACGCTTAGTTTGCATGTTGGTTCGCGGACCGACAGCCGCGATACTTTTCTTTGCTCCGCCAAAGAAAAGTATCCAAAAGAAAGGCGGCCCGAACGCCGCTTTGTTCCTGCGCTCCGAAGCGTTTGGCGAGGGTTTTCGAAAGGGGCTTCCCAGCCCCTCCGAAAACGAGCGGCATCCATGCCGCTCCCCTATCGGGCTGGTCTCGCCAAACGCTTCGGTGCTCGGCGCGGCATACGGGAAGAAAATCGTCGCGATCTTCTCAGGCATTAACACTTGCTCACGATTTTTGGAGAAACCATCATGAATCTTTCGATTCTGTTTTCAGAACAATACAGAAAAATCGCTCGCGACGGCCTATGGGACAACAACGTCGTGCTGACCCAAAATCTGGCGCTGTGTCCGTTGCTGGCAGTGACCGGGACGGCAACCAACGGCTTGGGTATGGGCTTGGCGACCATGGTGGTAATGGTGGCATCCAATGCCGCGGTATCGGTGAGTCGGCATCTGATTCCGTCTGAAATTCGCATCCCGATTTTCGTGTTGCTGATTGCCGCGTTGGTGACCTTGGTGGATATTTTTCTAAACGCCTGGATGCATGAGTTACATAAGGTACTGGGCCTGTTTATCCCGTTGATTGTCACCAACTGCGTTATTCTCGGTCGAGCTGAAGCGTTTGCTTCCAAGCAACCGGTGATGCCCTCGATGTGGGATGGTTTGATGATGGGGGTGGGCTTTACCGCGGCGATGGTGGTGCTGGGAGCGATGCGGGAGATTAGTTCTGCCGGCACTTTATTCGCCAACGCCTCTGTGCTGTTGGGGGAAAGTTTCCGGTTTCTGGAAACCACTTTGATTCCGGAATACAAAGGTTTTTTGCTGATGGCTTTGCCGCCGGGTGGCTTCATCATGCTGGGTTTCATGGTGGCATTGAAACGCTTGTTGGACCGGAAAGCGGCGGCCAAAATTACAGAACCGACCATTATTGATCCGGTTGTCTTGGAAGAAGGGGCGTAAACTATGAATGTGGGTGTATGTTATGCGCAGGCGGACAGGCAACTCTGGTTGCGGCTGGAAGTGCCGGAGGGCAGTACCATCGCCGAAGTGATTGAATTGTCCGGCGTGTTGACGCAATATCCCGAGATCGATCTGGAGAGCCAAAAGGTCGGGATTTTCGGTAAACTGGCCAAATTGGATGCATCGGTTAAGGAAGGGGACCGCGTGGAGATTTATCGTAAAATCACCGCCGATCCCGCGCAAGTTCAGCGCAGGCGGGTGGCGTAGCCCATGTACGTGTGTCTTTGCAAAGCCGTCACCGACAGTCAGCTCGATGCTGCCATAGACAGCGGCTTATGTTCGCGGAAACAGTTGGTGCAATGTTTTGGTGTTGGTGGCGATTGCGGTAAATGTAACAAGGACATTGCGCAAATTTTGGATAGAAAAAATGCATGTCGGCTATTGCAGGCTGCGAATGACGCCCAACTAATCATAAAAACCCAGGAGATTTGACATGCAAGGCGATAAAAAAGTAATCGAATTTTTAAATAAGGCACTGGAAAACGAATTAACTGCCATCAATCAATATTTTTTGCATGCCCGGATGTTCAAAAATTGGGGCTTTCAAAAGCTGAATGAAAAGGAATATCACGAATCGATCGACGAAATGAAACACGCCGATAAGTTGATCGAAAGGATTTTGTTTCTGGAAGGATTGCCCAATTTGCAAAGCCTGGGTAGATTGATGATAGGCGAGAACCCCAAGGAAATGCTGGAATGCGACCTTAAATTGGAACATCTGGCCTTGCCTTTGTTGAAAGAGGCGATAGCTTATTGTGAAAGCATCAACGACTACGTCAGCAGGGAATTGTTCGAACACATTCTGGAAAGCGAAGAAGAGCATGTCGATTGGTTGGAAACCCAGATGGACCTGATCGAAAAAGTCGGCATTCAAAACTATCTGCAATCGCAGATGTAAATAGGCGCTCCAGTCAAAAAAACTTTACGGGGCGAGGGTGTCCTGAATTTTGTGTAAACGGGTTTTGTTAGTGGTTTAGCATTCTGTCTTCAAACTGAATGCTAAACCGATTTAAAGCCGCTTTCCAGTCATGTAATGGCATCGTCCATTTTTTACTGATATTCATCAGCGCCAAATAGAACAATTTCGACAAGGCCTCGTCACTGGGAAATGAGCCGCGATTCTTGGTGATTTTCCGCAAACTCATGTTCACCGACTCAATAGCATTGATGGTGTAAATGATGCGGCGTATCTCCGGCGGATAGTCAAAGAAGAGAATGATCCGATCCCGATTGCGCCGCCAAATCTGGGCAATCGGTGGATAGGCATCGTTCCATTGCGCCTCGAATTCTCCCAGTGCCTGCTCAGCTTCATCGACGGTAGCTGACTGGTATATCCGCTTGAGATCGTCAGCGATCTGTTTACGCATTTTCCAGCCGACATAGTTCAGGCTATTGCGGACCAAGTGGACAATGCACAGTTGGACTGCGGCGTGTGGATAGACGGTTTCAATGGCTTCAGGAAAGCCTTTCAAGCCATCGACACAGGCGATGAAAATATCTTGGACGCCGCGATTCTTTAGGTCGGTGACGACTTGCAACCAGAACTTGGCGCCTTCGGTTTGGGCGATCCATAAGCCAAGTACCCTAAGGCGGTGGGCGTGTTGGAAAAAGACCGGGAATCCCTATTGGCCTTTTACGACTTTCCGGCCAAGCATTGGATACATATTCGTACGACCAACCTGATCGAATCCAGCTTTGCGACCATGCGCCATCGGACGACCCGCACCAAGAACTGTGTGTCCCGCAATACCTTGTTGGGGTTAGTGTTCCAATTGACGTTAACCGCCGAGAAGAGTTGGCGCAAAATACGCCGATTTAAACGATTGCCGGATGTGATTGAGGGCATCCGTTTTCAGGACGGCATGGCTGTCATTATGGAACCGGAGAAAACAGAAGAAACTCAGCAGATGGCCGCCTGATTCAAATCAGCCATACACCAGATTTGACTATTTCTCCTCGACGACACTTCAGTGCCATACAGTTCTTCCAGATGACTCTGGATTTCCCTGACCGTCAGACCTCGGGCATAGAGTGAGATGGTTTTGTCGTCGAAACCCGTCCAGCGGGATTGGTGTTTGCCAATGATTTGTGGCTCGAACTGGCCGTGACGGTCGCGGGGAATCTCAATCGGCAATGCGCCAAAGTCGCCTTTCAGCGTTTTTCGGCTTTTGCCGTTGCGGGTGTTGCCGGCAGGATTGCCGACAGCTTCATGCTTGCCATGACCGAGATGTTCGGTCATTTCAGCTTCTAAAGCCCACTCCACCAGGGCCTTGGTCAGTTGTTTCAGAAGACCGTTTCACCCCAGCAGGTCTTCGGGTTTTTGATAGCCTGACAGCAAGCTGTCGATCAGTTCGGTTGGGATGGATTTTGGTAAGATCATCGGTACTCCTAAAAGTAACGGCAGTTTCCTGCCTAATGACCGTTTAAACAAAAATTTTTACACCCTCGTTTTTTGATTTTTCGTTAGATTTTGGGAGTGGTTTTTTCCCCCCAATTAAAACGCAGGGTGAACGCGATAAATATTTTTTTGAATGACACGTGTGCTCTCGAAATGAATGGTAAACGTGTGGGTAAAACAAAATTTCCTGATTTGAGATAAAACGCTGCTAAGCGGTCCACTCCTTCGGGTTTGAATCCGCTGTTTTTAACATTAATCAATTTGACGGGAAAACCCGCGACCGCCTGCTGTTTCCAGCGTACTGCAATACTGGCGGAAAATCTAAAAAGCCGGCGCTTGGTCTTGCAACGTAAAAATGATCGGCACCAATACCGCGCTGGCGACATTGATTTCCGCTCGTTTGGCCGGTACGAAGCGCCATTGTTTGACGGCTTCGACCGCGGATTCGTCTAGCGCTTCGTGACCACAGCTTTGTTCGACGGCAACGCCCACTACCAGGCCATCCTCGCTGACTTCCACGCGCAAAACCACTTTGCCCTGCCAGCCTCGGCTGCGGGCGATACCGGGGTACTCCGGCTTGGGATTGTGTTGGTAAGCGGCATTCAGATATGCCTCGGTAAACGTCGGACTTGGATTATCGGCGCTTACTTTCTCGGCAATCGCCGGCTGAGTGGCATCGTCGACCGGCCGAGGCTGTTGATCAAAAACTTGTTCCTGCATCGAAAAATCGGACGGCGGCGCCTGCGGCGTCACTTTTTTCAACCGGGGTTTGAGTTGCGGCTTTTTAGGTTTTGGTTGGGCAACGCTGGGCGGCGGCGGTTGGGTTCGCTCAAGGCTTGGCTCACTGGCCGGAACTGTGATTGTCGACACTTCCATTTTAAGCGGACTGGCTTTTGCCTCCGGCAGGTCGGGGCACAAGAAGCAGCTGACCCCGGCCAAGTGCAGCAACATAACGGTAACTAACATCAAAAATAGCACGGAGATGTTGCGCGAACGTTCTTTGTTGCGGGTTGGTTTTAGCAACACCGCGCGGCCGGCTTCGACGCCGACGGATGCATCAAGAAAAGATGCTGCCGGATTTTGAGCAATAACAAGTCCGATTCGATTCGCTCTAATAAATGGCACGGGTTTTTAGGATTGGCGGTTAAACATGCGGCGGCGTCCCTGAGCTGGCGTGATTCTTCCAAACAACTAAATTCGCCAAGTTAAGACGATTTTCAATTAATTATGACAAAAGCCTTGCCGCCAGGAATGCGGCCAATTGCCGCAGCGGCGGTTCCTTATACGGCCCGGCCGATTCTGTTTTCGCGTCAAGAATGCAAAATTACCAGCCACGGCCCCAATGCGGTCTGACGTAGCGCCAAAGATTTTTGCAAGGCATCCAGCATTGCCAGACCGTCGGTTGGAAATACCCCGCTAACTCGCAATTGCTTGACATCCTCACCATTCAGAATGATTTTGGCTTTGGAATAGCGGTTTAACTCTGCTACCACGTCGGCCAGTGCCTGATCGTGAAAAATCAACTTGCCGCGTTTCCAGGCATTTAACTGGTTGAGATTGGCTGGTGCCGGTTTATCCAACCCACCGCCAGTGGAATACGTCAATCGCTGGCCTTCCTCCACCCGTATCGCAGCGGCATCGGTTTGGTCAATCAAGCGCACGGCTACCGCATGCTCGGTAACATTGACTTCGACCTTATCGGCGCCAGGGCGCGCCACGTCAAACACTGTCCCCAAGGCCCTAACCGCCGTATCGCCGGCTTCCACTTCAAAGGGTCTGTTGGCATCACTGGCGACCTTGAACTCGGCTTGGCCTCTGAGCAATACCACGCGCCGTTTGTCCGCCGACCAGTCTATGTCCAACGCGGTATCGGTATTCAGCAACACGCTGCTGCCGTCGGCCAATTGAATCTGTTTTTGCTCGCCAACGGCGGTTGCGTAATCGCTGAGCAACCAATCGTGCAGCCTATCCCGGCCTAGCAATAACCCCAACACCAGCGAAGCGGCTAGCGCCAAACCGGCTCGCCGCGGCAAACGCGGAACGGCATGAATTTGCTTTGGCTGGAAATTGGCGGGCGGTGTGGTTTTAACGGCTTGCGCGACCGAACCCCACAGCGCTTCGGCCTCGGCGTAGGCTTGCCGGTTGGCGTCGTCTTGACCATACCAGGCTTCGAATTGGCGGCGCGCGGCGTCTGTAACCGAACCGGAACGCATCAGCACCAGCCAGTCTATCGCCTGGTCGGCCACGCTTTCGTTGGAATTATCGGGATCGGTGTTCATCAAGGCCGCTGAAACGAGGAAGGAGTGGGCAAACGATAAAACAATGCCGCCGGAAAATAAACCGCAGGCCAATTCAGCGTTGCTCGCGACGGTCACGGCAATGCTTCAAGGTTTTAGCAATGCGTTTAGCGATGGCCCGTTCGGACACGCCCAAACATTCGCCAATTTGCGCGTAAGTCAGGCCTTCGATGGCGCTCAAGTAAAACGCCACCCGGCACTCTTCCGGCAATTCATTGAGGGCCGTATTGACCGTATCCAGATCCTGCCAGGCCATTAACTGTTTTTCGGCGTCCGGATCATTGCCGGCAACCGCCTCCAGTAGTTCGGCCGGTATCTCCTGGCTTGGCGCATAACGGGCGCGTACCGATTCCTTGCGGATATGATCGACCACCAAATTGCCGGCGATAAAAAAGGCCAACGCCCGCCTATCCTGAGTCGGCGTCCGCTGTTCGGAGAACAATAGCCGCACAAAGGTTTCTTGGGCCAAATCCTTGGCGGTATCGGGACAATGCAGGCGGCGCAGAAAAAAACCGATTAAGTCGTCCCGATTTTCGCGAAAGAAATGATCCAGTGTGTCCGAAACAGCAGTCATCAGTCGTTTTTGAAAGCGATACAAGTGGGTTATCTATCAAGACGTTTGACAAAGCAAAATCGGCGCCAATGGCCTTTATTCCGTATCAATTTAGGCACGCGGCCGGGCAGCAACGGCCGTGATAGGCGCTATTAATGCGGCTTTGGCGTCTTCAAAAATTCAACATTTGACCGCCGCCGGGATACGTCAAATGCCTATTTTGGCCTGAGTTTGCATCAACAGAGCTGTGTGAAATGCCGTATAAGCCGTGATATGACACACTGCAAGCAGGCCAATATTGCTCGACCCAATGGACTGAAGACGCTCCTCGTTGTTTTTTAAAGCATCAGAGGCATAAAGTGGATCGGCGAGCATTTATTCGGAAAATCTCCCCGGCCCTATTTATCACCGGTATTCCGTTCGTACCCTCAGGGGCATAAAGGCTGAGCTCGTCGAAACTCAGGCTGGCGTGCCCTTCGGCAATACCGGCCATATGTTGAAAAATTTTTAAGGTAGTGTTCATGATTTTTTCCCTGAAACGTTGTGAAGAGTAACGCCGGTTATCGGCGCAGTCATTCACGCAATCAGGAGATTTTATGAGGACACCCGCATTCGCGCCCTTAAGTGCGCCATTCGCCTTGACAGCCCTGGCGCTGAGCATTGCCAGCTATACGGCCTACGCCGAGCCCATGCAACAGGAAGCACGGACTTATGCCATCGCTGCCGGTGGTTTGACCGAAGCGCTGACGGCTTTCGCCGACCAGGCCAATCTAAAACTGGTATTCAACGCCGAGTTGACCCGCGGTCTGAGCGCGCCGGCCTTGCATGAAACAGTCACCGTTGAACAAGGGCTGAACAAATTGCTGAAGGACAGCGGGCTGGGTTATCGCTTGGTGGGCCAAGATACGGCGATTATTGAAGCTAAACCAATCGTCAATAAAAGCGGGCCGCAGTCGGCGGCTACGATGCCGGCGGTGACGGTGGTGGGTAAGGCGGTTTATGATTCGACTGATCCTTATAATCAAGATTACAACTTGACCCACACTAAAACTGCAACCAAAACGGATACCCCTATTATGGAGACGCCGTTTTCGGTGCAAGTGGTTTCCAAACAGGTCATCGAAGATCAGCAAGTAATACGTTTGAAAGACGCACTGAAAAATATCAGTGGTGTAGTGCAAGGTGGAGATGCGACGGGTTCCGACCATTTTAATATCCGTGGTTTCGATACGACGATGGTATATCGGGACGGATCGCCCTTTCCGATCGCAGCAGGCATACCAACCAATCGCCGTGAAACCGCCAATATCGAGAGCATAGACGTGTTAAAAGGGCCGGCCTCGCTATTGTATGGACGTACCGAACCGGGCGGAATCGTCAACGTTACGACGAAGCAGCCATTGTCCCATGCCTATTATTCGTTGCAGCAGCAATTCGGTTCTTACGACTTATACCGCACCACCGTAGACGCCACCGGGCCGATAATATCGGATAACTCACTACTTTATCGATTCAATTTGGCGTACCAAGACAACAATAGTTTTCGAGACTATGTCGGTAATGAACGTGTGTTTGTAGCGCCTGTTCTGACTTGGAATATCGATGCCAGAACCAAAGCAACATTTGAATTGGAATATCTTCATGACGAAAGCATCAATGATCCAGGTGTTCCGGGATTCGGTAATCGTCCAGCACCTGCGCCCCGAAATTCGTTTTTGAGCGAGCCCAATGCCAAGATCACTACGGATAAGGTACTGGTCGGATTAAACTGGTCTCACCAGTTCAATGACAATTGGGAAATCTCACAGAGGTTCAATGCTGAGTTCACCCAATACGACCAAATAGGCAGCTTTTTTTTCGGTCAGGCGTCTGCGTCTGGAAATGTCGACAGAGGCTTTTTTAAAACCGAATCTCCGTGGGAAAAATACTACACCAATGTCAATTTGACCGGTAAATTCAATACCGGCGTGGTAAAACACAAATTATTGATGGGCGGGGATTACTTTCGAGAGGATCTTAATGTTAAGGAAGGTTGCTGCCCAAGTCCCAGCACACCTATTAACGTTTTCAATCCGGTTCCCACCGGTTTACCGAATTTCGACGTAGCACCGGTTGTAAAAACCAGTTCGGATTGGTTTGGCCTATACCTACAGGATCAAATGGAGTTACCGCACAATTTCTTTGCGCTTGGCGGCATGCGTTACGACAATGCCCGTGGTAGTGACGAATTAAACGGCGGAGCCGTCACTATAGACGAGGATAGGGTGAGTCCGAGAGGCGGTTTATTGTGGCGGCCGATTCCGGAGTTGTCGGTCTATGGCAGTTACACAGAGAATTTCGGTGCGAATAACGGCGTAAATCGAAACGGGCAATTGCTTAAACCTGAAACGGCTCAACAATGGGAAACCGGCATAAAAACCGAATTGTGGGATGGCCGTTTTTCCGCTTCCTTGGCTTATTTCGAATTGACCAAACAAAATATTCGGGTGACCGACCCGACCAACTTCACCTTGTCGAAATCAATAGGCGAAGCGATGAGCCAAGGGATTGAAATGGACGCAAAAGGCGAAGTTATGCCCGGATGGAATATTCTCGGCTCTTATGCGCATATTCCGGTGGCCAATATCACCAAGGATTTTGACTCCAGCGGCGGAAACGGTAACCAAGGGAATAGGCTATATAACTCGGCACGTAATTCAGGCAGCCTTTGGAATGTTTACGAATTCCAGGACGGCGATATGCGGGGCTTAAAGTTTGGTGCCGGAGCGGTAGTCGTTGGCAAGCGGCAAGCGGATAACGAAAGTCGGGTGCAAATGCCGGGTTACGTCACATTGAATCTAATGACGAGTTATCAACAAAAAATAGGAGATTCGAAATTAACCGTTCAATTCAATGTCGACAATTTATTGGATAAATCCTATTTCGCCTCGGCTAATGGGTTTAACCAACATTTCTTTGGTACGCCGAGAACCTTTTTGGGTTCGGTTCGGTTGGAGTATTAAGCTCGTAGCTCGTCCGATTAGCGTAGCGTAATCGGACGCATGCAATCCTGAAACTTGTGCCCAAATACGTGCGATTACGCTTCGCTAATCGCACCTACGCGGTTTTCTTTGGACGTGGCTCTTTCCGACTCGCTGCGTGGAACCTCAAAAACAAAAGAACGTTCCGATCCTGTCGGCAACGACCTACAAAACCGTCCGCACCAGTAGCCAATATGCCGGCTGGGCACGGTTTTTGTCATTACCTGGCAGAAGCCTATACCGATAATCGGTTTGCAGAGAACCGTTGCTCACCCTGCGTTTTGTTTTCTCTTGATTTTGGTAGTGGTTTTCTCCCGTTATGCCGCGCGCTTCCGAATTCCCCCAAAACCCACCACCAAGCCACTCATAAACAGCAACAAAGAGGGCGGTACCGGCACAGCCGTGATGTTGAGGCCGACGCTGGCACTGATCGCCAGCGGCCCTTGATTTAAAAAGATCAAACCTTGGTTGAGATCATGCAAATCGCTGGTAATCGCGATATTCAAGTTACCCGCCGCGACGGCCTGAAAATGCAAAACCGCCAGAGAAATGAAAGAGCCCACGTCATTTGCAGTTAAGCCGGGAAAAGCCAAGCCGGCAGCGGCTAAATTCACGCCATCCTGTGTTGAAATGTCGGTGAACAACGGGTTAATGCTGCTACCCAAAAACTGCGCAGCGCCAGTGCCGCCTAATAGCGTGTTGAAACCAAAGCCCAACACCAGTTCGTCCGCGCTGGCGTCAGTAAAAGGCGCGAGCGCCAGCACTTCAATATCAAAATGATCGCCAATATGGGTAAAGCCTGAGGTCTGCGGCAGCGCCAAAAATGTGGGTTCGGTGGGCAAGACAATGGTTAACGATGAAATTGATCCCGAATTTGTTGGCGTTGGTCCCGCTTGGCTTGCAATACTACCTCGAGGCAAAATTTGAATGTCACCCCCTGTAATAAGTGGTGGTTGTTTAGCTTGCAGATTTCCTGGGGTTTGACTCGTTTGGAGGTCTATATTGCCGCCAGAGTAAATTTGAATATCGTTAGTTGTGCTAAGCGTGCTCGCTTGGTTGACACCAGACCAAAATGCCAACGCAAGTATCAGGCAATGACGCCATGTCATATTTTTCATAAAACCTTCTTTAACAAATAAAAATTAATCGGCAATGTTCGCGGCCGTTACGGCTTGCTGATCGCCGTGTAGTAATTGAAATAGCCATACCAAGTCCGGTAGTCAGCCATGCTGACGCAACCAGTCGCGTCATAATCCGCTTCCCGGTTAAAACCCACTTTGCCGCTGCATTTACCGATTTGAGCCTTGATCAAATTGGCATCGCTACCATCGACATCGCCGTCGTTATCCAAATCACCCGGTACGAACAACTTGATCAACAGCGGGTCATGATCCGATGAACGATAGGCATCGGGCGCGTAGAAGCTGCTGATTTGATTGGCTGTTTTGAACTCGGTGTTGTAATCCAGGGAGCGTGGTTCGTCGGCGTTGATGTGCCATTCAGCGGCACTTTTTACTTGCGGCGCCAGTGCGGCATTCGCTAGGCCATGATCCAGATAACCGGCGGCGCCATCGAATACATAACTGTAAGCAGCTTGATTGCCGACGAAAGTTTCAAGCAGGTTCTGGTAACCGGCATTTTTCAAGGCAGTGATCGGGTCTTCCTGAGCGTAGCTGTTCAGGTCGCCGATGATCAGGGCATTACTGGCTCCGTTGTGGGTAGGATCGCCAGCCAACCAGGTGGTCAAGGCTTGCGCAGCATTGGTGCGGGTTTGGTTGCAATTGCCTTGGCCGTCGCCGGTGTCGGGATCATTGACATCGTCGCAAGCCGAACCTTTGGATTTCAGGTGGTTGACTGCCACGGTCAGCAACTTGTTGGAAGCCTTATCCAAGAAAGTTTGGGCCAGGGCAGGGCGGTTTTTGGTGTCGATAAACAAGGGGTTTACCGAAGAATCCAATATTGCCACCGCGCCGACCGGTGTAGTTTTAGCCGGTTTGTAGATGATGCCCACGGCGATCTCGTCGGTGCCGACTTTGCTCAAGCCCGGATTGATGTAGGCATAAGTGCCGGCGCCGGCCAGTTGATTCAAACCACTCACCAGATCGGCGATGGCACTGCTGCTGCCGTAGCCGTCGTTTTCGATTTCCATCAAGCCCACTACATCCGCGTTTAAGGCGTGGATGGCCGGAATGATTTTGTCGCGCTGGCGGTTGAATTCGACCAGGGTATTAGCGCCGCGAGCGGTTGGGAAGCCGCCGCCGACACCGT
Source organism: Methylomonas sp. TEB (assembly GCF_047777895.1). Taxonomy (GTDB): domain Bacteria; phylum Pseudomonadota; class Gammaproteobacteria; order Methylococcales; family Methylomonadaceae; genus Methylomonas. The sequence continues at coordinate 3,841,491 of NZ_CP180476.1, read as the reverse complement.
TACCGTTGAAGTAATTCAACACATTGAAGCTGGCGACTTTTAACGAGCCCAATGTCGATAAGATCGGCGCCGCGCCGCGCGTGTTGTCGGCGATGAAAGTCAATGGCTGAGTCGGTTGCAGGCGGTAGACGCCAAAGTCGTAAGCCAATATACCGGTTGCACCCACCACGGAGTCGCCGCTACGTAAAGGCGTGGCCGCGCTCAAGCCGGTCGGCTGTGGGTAAATCACCGGATCGGGATTTTGGACGTTGGAGCCATCGTCCACGGTGAGCTGATTCAAGCTATTTTGCGCGGCAACATCGATAGCGGCTTGGCCGGGCATGGCGACCTGGGTAGGCGTCATCAAGCGGCCGCCGGACGAGAGTAAAAATTCACCGAAGCGGCCTAGATTGAAGTTTTCGCTGACCGTCAGGGTTTGCGGCAGACGGATCAACATGCCTTCCCAGCGTTCAGCGTTATTGTCGGCGTTGTCGAAGGGTAAATTTACTTCAACCGCTGTCGGTAAGGCGTTACCGGTGGCGCAAATGTCCACTGAGCTGACGCTTTCCAGGCGGGTCATATTGAAGGTTTCGGTGACGGTGCCGACGATGTGGATTTTATCGCCGACATTGACCGGCAAGCTGGAGGCGACGAACAAGCCTTCGGACGTAGCCGGATTGGCGTCGGCACCATCGATTTGCTGCACGAAAAAGCCGTTCAAATTACCGCTGCCTTGGAAGTCGGCGCTGACCACGGCTTCAACATGTTGCACGCTGCCGCTCAACGGACTGACGCCGCTGCTGCCTTGGATGGCGCTGATTAGGGTTGCCGCTTGGCCGCATTGGGATACCGGGGGAGGCGGGGTGACGCCGCCGAAGTTTTGGCTGTTGTTGACCGCGCCAAATGAATTTGTGGCTGGGGCGTTCCAGGTAAAGTTTTCGTAGCTGTTGCCGGTGCCTTTCAGTTGTAAGGATTGGCCGACGGGAGTTGAGTTAGTTTCCGCTACGCCAATATCCAAGCTGGTCATGCCGTTGGCCGGGCCGCCTACCGCTGTAAAAGGTGAGGGCTCGTAACTTAAAAACTGCACCACCGTGCTGCCGTTGACCAAGGCAATGCCGTCTGGCCCACCGTTTTGTACGCCGTCTGCCGGATAGCTAAAACTCAGCGTGCCGAAGCCGGTGCCGGTTTGATCGGCAATCACGCCGCTTAAGGCTTTGCTGTTATAGCTGGCGCCACCGTTGCCGTTGTAAAGCACCAACGACCAGCCGCTGAGGTTGGTGCCGGCCGGGCCGGCGATTTCGATGGCCTCGCCGCTATCGGTGCCGACGTTGTCGTAATGAATTTCGTTGATAAACACCGGCGTGGCTGCCTGGGCGTTGCCGAAGCAGCTGAGGGCGCTCACTGCCGCCAGCAGCGGGTAGCTGCGGATATGCTTTGCGATCATGGTCGGATGGTCTCTGTGCTTGAAAATCAGTAAACAGGCCTTGAGCCTGAGCTGACTCGCAGAAAAACGCGCTCATCGGCCTAAGGGGATAGGCGACGAGCGCGTCATTGGGTAACTTCCCAAAATTCTGCAAGCCCGCTCACATTTTCCGGGATTACGCTTGGAGGAGGGTTAAGAAACCGTGACGGTTTGGCGAAGTTTTTGTGACATGTAATACAAAGCTAAGTAGGCCGATTCCGGCAAGGTTTGGAGTTAGCCAGGATGCGGCAATTCTCCATCGTGCTGCTGCGTCAATTGTGGCGCTTCCTGGGCCAGCCAGCGGATTAATTCCAGTCTGCCGTCTTGATGTTCGACAATGGCCGTGCAGCTTTCCACGAAATCGCCGGTATTGACGTATAAGAAGCCTTCTATTTCCTTGATTTCGGCGTGATGTATATGTCCGCAAATCACGCCGTCCAGGCCTTCGTTTTTTAGAGTGCGGACAATGCTTTCTTCGTAATCGGAGATAAATTGCACCACATTCTTGACTTTGAATTTCACAAACGCCGCCAAGGAGAAATGCGATTGCCTGCCGAATAGGCGTCTGAACAAGCGCAGGAAGCGGTTGATTTCGATCAGCCAGTCGTAACCCAGGCTGCCGATTTTTGCCAGCCATTGGTGATGTTTGGCGATGGTGTCGTATTCGTCGCCGTGGACGATCAGGAAGCGTTTGCCGTTTACCGTGGTGTGAATATCCGAGTTTTTGACGACGATGTCGCCGAACACGTAATCGTCGTAATCGCGGACGTTTTCGTCGTGGTTGCCGGGGACGTATATAATTTGCGTGCCGTGTCTGGCTTTACGCAGGATTTTTTGAATGATGGTGTTGTGATCACGCGGCCAGTACATTTTTTTGGACAAGGCCCAAAAGTCAATGATGTCGCCGACCAGATAGAGTTTTTCGCTGTCGTTATGTTTTAAAAAATCCAGCAGGGCATCGGCCTGGCATTGGGTCGAGCCAATGTGCAGGTCGGAAATCCAGATGGTGCGATAGAAAGAGGTATTCATAAGCAAACGCCAAATATTGGTATCGGACGAGGGCTATTTTTGTCTGCATTTATGACAGCAGCATGACAGAGCAGGCTTGTCGCTTCTTTGCCGAGTAATGCGGGCAACGGATTATTTTTGGCGTTTTGTGCAGACTTTAGATCGTCGGCTCTATAAATATATTGTTTAAAAACAATGGCTAACGCTCCGGGTTTTGCGTGTCTATCGGGTTGTGTCACATTCCTGTAATCTGCTTGTTCTAAGGTTTGCTTATTACCGAGACCCTGGCCAAACAAGCAAGAGAACTGCCGATGACGAAGCAAACAGACACTCCCAATAATGTGCATACCTTGCATGCGTATGACACCGATTTAGGGCATATGCACAGTTTGATGCTGGATATGACAGACCTTTTGGTTTACCAACTGGAACAGGCGATGCAGGCGCTGGACTACGGCGATGCCGAATTGGCGCAAAAAGTCGTATCGAGGCATAAAAAGGTCAAGCACTTTGAAAGCAAGATTGACGGCGAGGTATTGAACATCATTGCCCGGCATAGTCCGGTGGCAAACGATCTGCGCTATGTGTTATCGACGTCGAAAATCGCCGTAGAGCTAGAAAAAATCGGTGTCGAGATTGTCGAGTTCGCCAAACTGATTACGGTGTTGTTCGACCCGAACACCAGTGACCCTAATCAAAAGCTGTTGGCTGACATCGTGAAAATTGGCGGTTTAATCAAGCTGATTTTGGACAAGTTGATGGTGGTTTTCGAAAGTCGGGATACCAAGCAGGCATACGCCTTGTTGGAATGCGACAGGGATTGCGAGTCGGAATTGCAGGAGGGTATCAAGCACCAATTGACTTTGGTATTGCACGACGCCCGAATGATTCGCAGAGCCTTGGATGTGATGCAAATGATGAAAGCCATGGAGCGTTGCGGCGAGCATTGCCGGAACATTGCCGAGCACGCCATTTTTATGTTGGACGGTATCGATGTGCGGCATGGTGGGCTGGCAACTCAGGCTAGTCTTGCTGGTTAAGCATTTGCGCGCGGCTGCCTCTTCGGTGTTTGCCGTCATTTAAAAACAAAGAAGCCGGCATTGCCGGCTTTTTAATGTGGGTAAATGCCAAACCGTTATTTGTGGATTTCCAAATGCAAGGCCCGGTATTCTTCGGTCAATTTGTGGGTTGGCGCGTAGTGAATCAAGGGCTGGGCATCGCTGTGCGATTCGCGGACTTTCACCGAGGTGGAGATTTTGGTCTCCAGGACCGGCAAACCCTCGGCGATCAGGTCTTCCACCAACTGCCGCGGCAGGTTGGCCTGCTTTTGATATTGGTTGACGATGACGCCTTCCACTTCCAGTCTGTCGTTATGATCGGCTTTGACTTCGGCGATGGCACGCATCAGTGTGTACAGGGCTTCACGAGCGAAGGTGTCGCAGTCGAACGGAATCAGGCATTTCTCGGCGGCGATTAGGGCCGACAGGCTGTAAAAATTCAGGATGGGCGGGGTGTCGATATAGATTTGCTCGAAGCCTTCCAGTTTTTCCAGCGCCTCTTTTAATTTGTAGATTTTATGCCGCGATTCCAACCGGCTTTGTAAACCTTCCAGGTCGCTATGGGATGGCAGCACGAAAAGGTTGGGGAAGGGGGTTTCATGAATCAGACCGTCCAAGCCTTCCTTCCCGCCGCCGAATAAGCCCAATCCCAGGCTGTCTTTGAAAAAATGGGCGATGGTCTTGTCGGAATCGGCGACTTTATTGCCCAGCAAATACTGGGTGGAATTGCCTTGCACATCGAGATCGATCACCAGGGTTTTTTTACCCTCTACGGCGCTGATGGCTGCCAGGTTACAGGTAATGGTAGATTTACCCACGCCGCCTTTCTGATTGAAAATCACCCTGCGCATAATCGCCCTCGATTGCTAGAAAATAAAAGCCCGCATTATAAGGTTAAAGCCTGCAATATCAAACGCGCGAGAAACTGCCGCCTTTGCATTCCGGACATGCCGGTATAACACTGGTGGATTTGAAGGCGATTTGTTTGCCGCAGGCGTCGCAGACGAAGGTGCCGGGGCCGGCCACTTCGCCGCTCTTGTATGGGTGATACAGTTTGGCTTCCATCTCCAGCGCGGCCAGCTTGACCTTGGTTTTGTCGGCGATGTCTAGGAAGGCATCCAGGGCAAAGTTTTCGATCAAATCGATGTCAAACTTCAACCATTCCGACAGCGAATTGTTTTCGTCTTGTTGCGACGACGCCGTGGCGATGTGTTCGACGTCGCGCATCACGTAATCGGCGATTTTATTGATTTCTTCTTGCGTGTGGCCGCCCAGCGCGCTGGTTTTTTCCTTGGCTATTTCCAATGCGTCGGCAACAGAGTGCAAGGTGTCGTCCAGGGCCTCGTAAAGATGGCCCATCAGATCGTCATATGCTTTGATCAGTTTGTTTTCGCCCATGGCTGCTCCTTGTGTTGTTTTAATTTTCACGCTTTAGCTTTAAGCGTCTCTAAGGTATTCTAGCGCCTTTTTACAGCAAAAGACGAATAGGATGGAAGAGCATTACAAGCCGTCGGAAATAGAGCAAAAAGTACAGGCCGACTGGGAAAAATCCGGGGTGTTTACCGCTTCTGAAGACACCGGTAAAGAAAAATACTATTGCCTGTCGATGTTTCCTTATCCCAGCGGCAAGCTGCACATGGGCCACGTCCGCAACTACACGATAGGCGACGTGATCAGCCGTTTTCAAAGAATGCAGGGCAAACATGTGTTGCAACCGATGGGGTGGGATGCCTTCGGTCTGCCGGCCGAAAACGCGGCGATGCAAAATAAGGTACATCCCGCCGACTGGACCTATTCGAATATCGATTACATGCGTGACCAGTTGAAACGGCTGGGTTTTGGTTACGACTGGAGCCGCGAACTGGCGACCTGTGATCCGAGCTATTACCGTTGGGAACAATGGTTTTTCATCCGCTTGCTGGAAAAAGGTCTGGTTTATAAAAAGACCGCGCCGGTCAATTGGTGTCCGCACGACCAAACCGTGCTGGCCAACGAACAAGTCATTGATGGTTGTTGCTGGCGCTGCGATACCCAGGTCGAGAAAAAAGAAATTTCCCAGTGGTTTTTAAAAATCACCGCTTATGCCGACGAGCTGCTGACCTCGCTGGACAAACTGCCCGGTTGGCCGGAACAGGTCAGAACCATGCAGGCCAATTGGATAGGCCGTTCCGAAGGCGTGGAGATGGATTTTGTTGTCGATGATTTCGAGTCGCCGATTCGTATCTACACCACCCGTCCCGATACCGTGATGGGCGTGACCTACGTTGCGGTCGCCGCCGAACATCCGTTGGCTTTGAAAGCGGCTGAAAATAACGCCGACATTGCTACGTTCATCGAATCCTGCAAGTTGATGGAAACCTCTGAAGCGGCGATGGAAACCATGGAAAAGCGCGGTATCGCTTCCGATTACCACGCCATCCATCCGTTAACCGGCGAATCCGTGCCGGTATGGATCGCCAACTTTGTGTTGATGAGCTATGGTACTGGCGCGGTCATGTCGGTGCCGGCTCACGATCAGCGCGATTATGAATTCGCTAAGCGTTATGGCATTGCCATCAAGGAAGTCATCGCCGCTGCGGATGGTGCCGACGACAGTATCAACGAAAAAGCCTTTACCGATAAAGGTGTGTTAAAGAACTCCGGCGAATTTGACGGTTTGACTTTCAAACAAGCCTTCGATGCCATCGCTACCAAACTAGCCAGCATTGGCAAGGGCGAACGCAAAACCAACTTTAGATTGCGCGACTGGGGCGTATCACGCCAGCGTTACTGGGGCGCGCCGATTCCGGTGATTTACTGCGACGACTGCGGCACGGTGCCGGTGCCCGACGATCAATTGCCGGTGACCTTGCCGCGCGATGTGGTGCTGGACGGCTCGCAATCGCCGCTGGCTGCACATCCAAGCTTCCCGCATACCACTTGTCCAAAATGCGGCAAACCGGCGCGGCGCGAGACTGATACCTTCGACACCTTCATGGAATCATCCTGGTATTTCGCCCGTTACGCCAGCCAGGATTGCGACACCGCGATGCTGGACCAGCGCGCCAATTATTGGCTGCCGGTTGATCATTACATTGGCGGTATCGAACATGCGATTTTGCATTTGCTGTATGCGCGTTTTTTCACCAAATTGTTGCGCGATGAAGGTTTGGTGGTGTGCGACGAGCCGTTCAAGAACTTGTTGACGCAAGGCATGGTGATCGCCGAAACCTTCTATCAAATTGACGATCACGGCCACAAACGCTATTTCAATCTGACCCAAATCGATGTCGAACGCGATGCCAAAGGCAAAATCATTGGCGCCAAATTGCTGGAAGATGGTTCGCCGGTCACCGTCGGCGCCGTGGAGAAGATGTCGAAGTCGAAAAACAATGGTGTTGATCCGCAGGTCTTGATTGATAAATACGGTGCGGATACGGTGCGCTTGTACACGATGTTTACTTCGCCGCCCGACCAGTCGCTGGAATGGAATGACGCTGGTGTGGAAGGCGCTTTCCGCTTCCTGAAACGTTTGTGGCGGCAAGTCTATTTGCATGTCGAAGCCGAATTGCCTCAGCAAGCGCTGGACAAGGCGGCCTTGAGCGATGATCAAAAAGTGTTGCGCCGCCAGTTGCATCAGGCGTTGCAAAAAGTCACCGACGATATGGCCCGTCGCCATACCTTTAATACCGCGATTGCGGCCAACATGGAGCTGGTCAACGCGCTGAATAAATTTGAAGACAATAGCGATAATGGCAGGGCAACCCGTCAGGAAGTGTTGGAGGCTATCGTCTTGATGCTGGCTCCGATTATTCCGCATGCGGCTCAAGCATTGTGGAATCAGTTGGGGCATAACGATGACATCGTGCTTGCCGCTTGGCCACTGATCGACGAATCCGCCTTGCAACAGGATGCCATCGAGATGGTCGTACAAGTGAACGGTAAACTGCGCGGTAAATTGTCCGTTGCGGCGACGGCCTCCAAGGAGCAGGTCGAAGCCTTGGCCTTGGCCGACGACAATGTGCAGCGTTATCTGGAAGGTAAGCCGGTGAAAAAGCTGATTGTCGTACCGCAGAAACTGGTGAATATCGTTGTTTAAGCGCTGGGTTTTCGAGAAGCAGATGATGAATCACTTGAGCCGAATGGTTTTGTTTGGGACTTTGGCGCTGCTGCTTGGCTGCGGATACCATCTGCGCGGTTCGATAGAGATGCCGGAAGTGCTGAAAAACATGTATGTGTTTGGTGCGTCAGTGCCTTTACAAGGCGAACTGCAATCCATCATGAAAGCCTCGAAAGGTAAAATAGTGGGTTCTCCCAATGATGCCGGCGTGGTGGTCAAGGTGCTTAGGGAAGACATGCGTAACCGGGTACTGACCATCGGTTCAACCGGTAAATCCAGTGAGTCCGAGCTGGAATATTATCTGCGCTTTCAATTTTTCGATAGCAAGGAAAATGCGCTGATGGACGAGCAAGTGATCGAAATTTCCCGGGAGTTTTTCAACGACCAAACGGCGGTACTGGCGAAAGGCAACGAAGAACAATTGATTCGCAACGAAATCTATAAACAAGTGGCGCGGATGATATTGGCCAGAGCCAGGATAGCCGTCGATACGCAGAAAAAATAAGTATGCGTTTAAAGCTTGACCAGTTGACCGCTGCCTTGCAGAAAGAGCTGGCACCGGTTTATCTGGTGAGCGGTGACGAGCCTCTACAGCTTGGCGAAGCGGCGGACGACATTCGGCGCGCGGCTCGTACTGCAGGTTATCTCACCCGCGAAGTGATTGCCATCGATACCGGTAACGAGTGGCCGCAATTGACGCTCGAAGCCGAATCCCTTTCTATCTTTTCCGACAAAAAACTCATCGATTTGCGCTTGCCTTCCGGCAAGCCTGGGTTAGAAGGCGGCAAAGCCCTAAGCGCGTATTGTCAGCGTCCGCCCGAAGATACCGTTTTGCTGATCACCGCCGGCAAACTGGATAGCGCGGCGCAGAAGTCGCAATGGTTTCAGGCCTTGGATAAAATTGCGACCATCGTGCAGGTCTGGCCTTTACAAGGGCCGGAGTTGTTGCACTGGTTGCAGCGCCGCGCGGAGCGGAAGGGCATGCATCTTGACGCGGAGGCGTTGAAAAGCCTGGCCGTGCGAGTCGAAGGCAACTTGCTGGCCGCGGCTCAGGAGCTTGAAAAACTATATATCTTGCACGGGGCTAACCGTATCAACAAAGCCATGGTTGAGGGCGATGTGGCTGACAGCGCTAGGTTCGACGTGTTTAAGTTGATGGATGCTTTGTTGTCGGGCAAGGTGAATCGATCCGTTAAAATTCTTGCCGGGCTCAAAGCGGAAGGCGTCGCAGCGCCGGTGGTGTTGTGGGCTATCAGCCGCGAAGCCCGAACCCTGGTTAGTATCAAGACTGAATTGAAACGCGGTGGTAACCCGGATGTTCTCTACAAAAAATATCAGATATGGGACAAGCGCAAGCAGTTGGTGCATGAGGCCATGCAGAGGTTGAAGAGCAAGGAGCTACAGGGTATTTTGCAAGCCAGCGCCCATGTGGATTGCCAAATCAAAGGCCAGATTGCCGGAGACGAATGGGAGGGCTTGTTTAGGATTTGTTTGTTGTTTTCGAAGGGATTACAGCTTTAGAAGCCGGTCCAGAATGACCTCGTCGCCCCAGCCGCTATCATGGCTTGGGCGACGAAGTCGAAATGCTTTAGATTTAGAGCTTAAGCAGCGAAATTTTTACGTTTGCCGGCAGTCATTAAGCCGATCAGACCAGTGCCAAATAGCCACGCAGCAGCAGGTACCGGTACGGATGTCAATTGGATAGAGCCATCTACAGCAGCAAGTACCCCAGTGTTTGTGTTTTGGCCCAAAACGCTATTAATTCCCGACAGTAAAGATGAATTGTTCAAGTTTATCGAAAAAACTGAATGGCCGCCGGTTATGCCTGGGGCGTAGACGTTGGAGTCGTAACTACCAAAAATACCGGAAAAATTTAAATCCAGCTGCTCGGCGCCTATGCCTGCTGGCGATATGACCCCGGAACCGCCGGTTACGGTGCCGGATAAAATGGCAGCACCGTTATTGAAGCCGCTATCGCCCGTAAAGCTGTAATCGGGTGTGGTGTCAAAATACAGGTTGACAGCTCCGCCAGTGAAGCTGAAGGACTGGAAACCGGAGAAATTACTGTAGGTGCCATTTAGGGTTGCAGCCACAGTCAATTCAAAACCCGAGCCCGCGCCTGAGATATTCAACTCCGGAACGTTGATGCCGGCGTTGTTCAGGAAGTGTCCATCCACCATAGTTTGGAAATAAGCAGTAAAGGTGGATGCGCTGGTAAATTGCACCAAGGTAACGCCTGAGCCGAAATCGTAAGTGTCAAACGGACCTACTATCGCTTCGTCGCCAGTGGCACCAGGTGCGGCCGTATAATTTGCCGTTCCGGCCCATGTGCTAGCCATTGAAACAGGAGTTACCACGCTTAATCCCGCGGCCAGAAGCAGGGTCTGTTTTAATCGATTTGTGAAAATATTCATGTTTGTACCACCTCAAAAAATAAAAAACGCCTTCCCCCTGGAAAAGTATATACCTGTTTTTGGTAGTTAATTCAAATAACGATTCTATTACAGGGAGGGGCTCAGCGAATGATTTTAGAATCCGTCACAATAGCCCGGATCATTTTTTTCATGCAAAGTAAACCCCTTATCCTACAGGAAACCCTCGATGCCCGCTTGGTACGCAGATAATTCCCAATCGATAGGCCGGACACCTTTAGTACTCATCAATCATATTAGCCAAGGATTGAACGCGACCTTGTTGGTGAAAATTGAAGGCCGTAATCCGTCTTATTCGGTGAAATGCCGGGTCGGTGCGGCGATAGTCTGGGCGGCGGAGCGCCAAGGCCTATTAACGCCGGGTAAGACTTTATTGGAAGCCACCAGCGGTAATTCCGGTATTGCGTTGGCTGCGGTGGCCGCAGCGCGTGGCATCCCTATCACATTGACGATGCCGGATAACATGAGCCAGGAGCGCCGCACGTTGTTGTTGGCGTATGGCGCGAACCTGCGGTTGACCGATGGCGCGCTCGGTATGCGCGCGGCGGTAGAGCAGGCCGCGGCGATTGCCGCGGCCGACCCTGAACATTATCTATTGCTGGAACAGTTTAAAAACCCGGCCAATCCGGCGATACACGAACAAACCACCGGCCCGGAAATTTGGCGCGATAGCGGCGGTCAGGTCGATATATTCGTAGCCGGCGTCGGCACCGGCGGCACGATTACCGGTGTGTCGCGCTACCTGAAAAAGCATTGTGGCAGACCGGTACTCAGTGTCGCAGTCGAGCCGGCTGGCAGCCCCGTATTAAGCCAGACTCGCGCCGGGCTGCCTTTGCAAGCCGCGCCGCATGGCATTCAAGGGATAGGCGCCGGCTTTGTGCCGCAGAATTTGGATTTGTCGTTGATTGACTTGATCGAGCCGGTAGAAGACGCTGAAGCCATCGCCTATACACGACGCCTCGCCAAGGAGGAAGGGATTATGGCCGGTATTTCCAGCGGTGCGGCGCTTGCGGTTGCTGTTCGTCTGGCCAAGCGTTCGGAACACGCAGGTAAAGTCATCGTCGCCGTGTTGCCGGATTCCGGCGAGCGCTATTTGAGCTCGTCATTGTTTGGTGAATAACGAGAGCCGGTTGTTAATGCGAACAAGCAAATTACTAAAAGCGGCTGGGCTGGATTACTTAAATCGGGCGTTAAAGCTAGTAAATCTGGTTTGGTATTGCGGTTTCTGCTTCAATAGCCCATTTTTGGCAAGAATGACGCATGAACGATTTGACGATTTTATCCGCGCTGGCCGGGGGAGCCATGATTGGGCTGGCTGCCGCTTTGCTGTTGTTTACCCATAAGCATACCGCCGGGATTTCCGGCATCGCCGCAGGCATGCTACCGCCTTGGAACGAGAGCAGTGTCTGGCGCGGCTGGTTTCTGGCCGGCCTGCTGGCGAGTGGGCCTCTTTATCGCTTAAGCGGTGCAGACATCGCGCTGGATTTGGCTGCCTCGCCTGGTTTGCTGGCAATTGCCGGCCTGCTGGTCGGTTATGGCACCCGGCTGGGCGGCGGCTGCACCAGTGGGCACGGCGTTTGCGGCATTGCCCGCTTGTCCGCGCGATCCATCGTCGCGACGCTGACTTTCATGCTGACTGCAGGTGTTACGGTGTTTATTACTCGTCACTTGCTCTAAACCGGAAACTTGCTATGAAAAATACTGTTTATTTGTTCGCTTATGGCCTGTTGTTTGGACTCGGCTTGATTGTCGCCGGCATGAGCAATCCGGCCAAAGTCTTGGCTTTTCTGGATGTAGCGGGGGCGTGGGACCCCAGTCTGGCCTTGGTGATGGCTAGCGCCTTATCGACGTTGGGGCTGGCGCGTTATTTGATGCATCGTAATAACGACGCGGCGGACCGCGAGCAAGAGCCTTCGGCTATCGTGCCGGCCGGCGTCGATGCCAAACTGTTGAGCGGTGCGGCGATATTCGGCGTCGGCTGGGGCTTGTCCGGTTTCTGCCCGGGGCCGGCTTTATTGGGATTGAGTGCCGGCGTGTTGGGGAATTATGCGTTTGTTGTGGCGATGTTTGCCGGATTTTGGTTGTTTCGCTTGTTGCATCAACGCTAGGTAAGCGGCGGTCTGATGGGGGATATAAAACGCTGGCGGATGGGTAAAGTGGTAAATGTGATGCGCTCGGTTTTGGCAAACATAGTGCACACCGCTTTTTGGTTTTACGCGGTCATGTTCCCGTTAAATGCCTTTGCGATTGATGGGTTTACGCAGGTGCGGGTGGCGATGGCGGGTTCCGATCAGCCAGGGGCGTTCTGCGAGGACTTTAAACTTTCCACACCGCAAGCCAAAAGCGTTTTGCGCAAAGCCAGACCGATAACTTCGGCGGAATATCTGGAAAGCTATCCCTATCTACCTTGTTACGTGCAAGGAACCGCTAATTTTCACGGACGCCCCAGTAAATGGACGATCCGAGCTAGCGGTAATATTTCCGTCACCCAAGACGATGGGGCGGAATTTTATTTGGGGTGCAAATCCTGCGCGAAAAGTTTTGGCGTAAGCCGTTAGCGTCTTCAGCAAACGGAGGCGTTGGATCGTTAGCCTAAGCCGACAATGTTGATGCCAATTTCGCAGCCGCCGGGTCCACGGGCCAATCCGCCGCATCGACCGAATCCAATTGCAAATTGCGGATTTCAGCCTGCCACTTACGGATAAACTGGCCGTTCGGATCATAAAGGCGGGTTTGTTTTTCCAGGTCAAAATGCCGCTGGCCGCGCGGGTCGGCACCTACCCCGGCCAGGTATTGCCAATTCCCCCAATTGCTGGCCACATCATAATCCAGCAACTGCTGTTCGAAATAAGCAGCACCGAAACGCCAATCCACCGCCAATTCATTGACCAAACAACTGGCGACGATTTGCCGGCCGCGATTGGACATATAGCCGGTGGCGTTCAGTTGTTTCATGCAGGCATTTACTAATGGATAGGGTGTGTAACCGTTACACCATTTTTGAAAGCGTTCCGGATAAAAGCAGGTTAAAGGTTTGCGTTGTTTGATGCCTCGAAACGCAAACAGATGCTTGCCGTATTGGTGGGCGTACCATTGAAAATACTCCCGCCAGAGTAATTCAAAATACAGCCAATAAGTGGATTCATTGGCGCCATTCTCTGCTTCGTAGCGGCGTAAACTGGAATAAATTTTTCTTACCGACAGATTGCCATGGGCCAGCCAAGGCGAAAACTTAGTTGAATTTTCCCAACCGTCCAGTTCGTTGCGCAGGTCTTTGTAACGGCTGGGGTAGCTGCTGCGAAAATACGCTTTAAACTGTTTTTTACCGGCGGTCTCGCCGCCATGAAACGCCAACTCAGCATCGAGTGCTGAAACGGCCGGCAAATACACCGGAAAATTCAATAGCCAATCCGATTTGGGTTCAGGGCTGGGGGGGAGCGCATCGGGCGGCAGCAAAGGATGATCGACCCGCAATCGCTCGACGTTATCCTTGAACGGCGTGAAGGACTTCGGCAATTGGGTAAAAGGCAATTCGTGCAGGTTGAACAGGGTTTGCGTGTCGGATTCGACAAAACGCAAACCCGGCAAATGTTTTTGCAGCGCCAGCCATTGTTGCCGCTCCTGAAAACCAGCATGGCGGCTGCGATAAATCACCGATACGCCATGCTTAGCCACTAGCCCACCGATGGCCGCAAGCGGTGTTTCGTAACAAACCAGCAGATGTTGTCCGACTTGCTGAAGATTTCTATCCAGATCCTGTAAGGCTTCTTTCAAAAATCGCCAACGCTGTGCCGACAAATTAGCCATCCCGTATGGGTTGGGCGCCAACCAGGCAGGGTCCAGACAAAACACGCAAAGCAACTGGTCGACGACCGCGCTGGCTTGTTGCAGGTTGGCGTTGTCATGCACCCGCAAATCATTACCAAACCAGTAAAGTCCAATTCTGCGCATTGCCGTCTCGTCCTGATAAAAAATGCCGGCATGCCGCCGGCGAGAGCTGAGGTTTACAACCCTATTTAGCTGATAACAAGGCGCTGATCTTAGAATCCAGCTGTTCCGGCGTCACAGCGCTGGGGAAGGCCGCCACGCTGTTGCCGCTGCGATCAATCAAATATTTGTGAAAATTCCAGGCCGGCGCCTGACCGGTGGCTTTAATCAATTTTTGGAAGAAACCGTTCGCTGCCGCGCCTTTCACCTGACTTTTTTCCAGCATGGGGAACGTGACGCCGTAATTGATGTAACAGACGTTGGCAGTTTTTTCCGCTTCGCTGAATTCCTGATTAAAATCATTGGACGGAAAGCCAACTACCACCAAACCCTGATCCTTATATTTTTGATATAAGGCTTCTAGGCCCTTGAATTGTGGAGTGTAGCCGCAGTTGCTGGCGGTATTGACGGCCAGGATCACCTTGCCTTGAAACGCCTGGCAAAAATCTATTTGCTCGCTGGAACGAAGCTTGGTCATCTTGTAATTCAGCAATTCCGGGCAAGGCTCGGCGCCGGCTACCGACATGGAGCACGCCCAGAGGCTGGCGACTAAAAACGCGGTTTTCATCATGGTTCCTCCTGATTCTTTATCCTTGAGCATACCAGTACTGGTTAAAAGTCAACCTTGGCTGACTATCGCCATTAATGCGTTTGCAGCATGCCTTGCTTGACAATAAAGTCAGCGACCGCTTCCAAGCCATTGCCGGTTTTGATGTTGGTAAACACAAATGGTCGTTCGCCGCGCATCTTTTTGGCATCCCGGTCCATCACTTCCAGCGACGCGCCGACATAAGGCGCCAGATCGATTTTATTGATGACCAATAAATCCGAACGGGTGATGCCGGGGCCGCCTTTACGCGGTATCTTGTCGCCGGCAGAGACATCGATCACGTAAATCGTCAGGTCAGCCAATTCCGGGCTGAAGGTCGCGCTGAGATTATCTCCGCCGCTTTCCACCATCACAAAATCCAGCTCCGGCCAGCGTTCGCACAACTCGTCCACCGCCGCCAAATTCATCGACGCATCTTCGCGGATGGCAGTATGCGGGCAACCGCCGGTTTCCACGCCTAAAATCCGCTCTTCCGGCAGCGCCTGGCTGCGAATCAAAAACTGCTGGTCCTCGCGGGTGTAAATATCGTTGGTGACCACCCCGATTTCGTAATCGTCGCGCATCCTCTTGCACAAGGCATCCACCAGCGCTGTCTTGCCGGAGCCGACCGGGCCGCCGATGCCTACTCTTAAAATTTGTTTGTCGTTCATATTGTCTCCAGTTGCCCCGACACTATCCGGGATTTAAAAATGCCAAATCTCGATTCCACTGCGCTGTGTTGAGGCAGCGTTTATCGGTTGGTGCGAATTATTCCAGCCTTTAAAAACCGTTCGCCCTGAGCCTGTCGAAGGGCCTGCCACCTAGGGCTTTGACAAGCTCGGCCCGAACGGAATACCTGCGATAAAGAGCGTAGGGTGGACACGATAAGTGCCCACGCGAAACCTCATAGCATCACGACCGAAACAGCCGCGAATACTGCGTTTCGTGCCGGCTGCTGGCCAAGGCCAAACCAAAACAACTGCCGCCGATTTCATCGTCTTTCAATTGTGATGCGCTCTCGACCAAGCCCGGCAACTCGCCGGCCAGACCTTGTAACAACTGCTGCCCCGCCACCTGGCCCAGCGGTACCAATTTAATCGCGCCCAACACCTGATTTTCCAGCCAGCCCCATAAATAACCGGCTATCGCATCGGCTTTATCGATTTGCCAGCGTGTCGCCGCCAAAGCAAACAAGGTCGCCAACGTAGCATCGGGCCGTTTTTGCCAAACCTGGGCTTCCGGCATCTCTAACTTGACCAACAAGCGCGCCAGGGCCTGACCGGTTTGCCTGTCTTCGGCGCGCAATTCGGCAGTTTCGCGGTAAGCGGTCAGGGTTTGACTCCAATGCGTGACAGCCTCAATGTTATTAATCTGCCAAGCGTCGTACAGTCGCGCCAACAACGGTGCATCGACCTTGCCTAAACCGTTGTGCAATAAACCACGCAGCCAATCGCCGGTTTGCTCGGCATTGGTTACCCAGCCGTCGTGCACAGCAGTCTCCAGTCCCTGGGAATAGCTGTACATCCCAATCGGCAAACTGGGGCTGACCAGTTGCAGCAGCCGCAGCAGGCTTAAATTAGTGACCATGGCTGTGGTAAGCGCCGGCTTCCGGTTCGAACGGCAGAGTGTCGTGCTCGACGGTCAAACCCAATCCGATCAGCATTTGATCCAGTACATAGTCGGTCAAAAACCGCAATTCGCCGGGCAGGATTTGCAAGGCTACGTGACGATTGCCCAAGTGATAACAAGCGCGGGCAAACAGCAACGGATCGGTGCATTTCACTACCGACAGTGGTTCCGGCGCGGCGTTGATTCGCACCTTGAAGCCCTGGCCGTTGGTGAGGATTGCGCCGTGTCTCAGGGTTTGGCCCCTTGGCAGGAACACTCCGACTTGAATACCACCTTGGGTGGTGGCCGGTTGCCGGGATTTTTGCCGGGCCTCGAAGGGGAGGGTGAGGGTGTCGTCTGGGGTTTCTTCGGTTTGGGTGGTTTCGGTGAGTTTCAACATTTTGTATTTTGTGTAGGTTGGGTTAGCGAAGCGTAACCCAACACGTGGGCTTCTAGATTATTTGATGTCTTTTGGTTTTGTTTCAGGCTGGCTCCCAAGCTCCAGCTTGGGCACGATGTCTCGAAAGCTCTAGCTTTCATTGGGTTTGTGTCGCTGTCGCGACGGGTGTTTGGGCGTCGGGTCTCGGCCCGACAGCCGAGTAACTTTTCTTTGCTTGGCCAAAGAAAAGTCACCAAAAGAAAGGCCACCCGGAATTCCGCCTTTATCCTGCGCTTCTCGCTTTTGCCGAGGGTTTTCGGAAGGGCCATCCCTGGCCCTCCGAAAACGAGCGGCATCCTTGCCGCTCCCCTGCGGGCTGATCTCGCCAAAAGCTGCGATGCTCGGGGCGGAATAACGGGGGGAAACCCTCCCAAATATAACGTGGATGTCTCTTGTGTCCATTTAGGAAAACTTAGTAGGTCCGATTAGCGTAGCGTAATCGGACGTATATTCTGCAACTGCATTCAATTAAAAGAGTTACCTAACAGGCTGGTGAAAAACCCGCCGATATTTCCCCTTACCCACGATGTTCGTGATTTTTTCGAGTTGAAATCGGTCATGACATCGAGTTTCAAGCGTTTTGCCCCGGTTTCAAGGGCTTTTTATTCGCCTGAAGCCGTCTGTGGACGGTTTTCAGGCGAACTTCACCCTAGGCGGGTGCACTCCACGCCGGTTTCGGCGTGAACACCAATAGGTTGAGCATGCGCGTCAGGTTGTAGGCGGCAAAGCAAAACAAGGCCTGACCCGCGACTTTGGCTAAGCCGATGTGACGGGTTTTGCGCAGGCCGCCGACCGTTTTGACCCAGCCAAAGGCTTCTTCGACGATTTTGCGGCGCTTGAGACTTTGGGCGTAACCTTTGCCGCGCGCGGTGCGGCCGTCGACGGCACTGCCAATCTTTTTGCGGGCCACATGGGCTTTGATATCACGGGACTCGAGTCCGTTGACGAACGCCGGTTGGTCATAGCCTTTGTCGGCACCGACGCTGCCACCTTGGGGCACGCGGCGTTTGATCATTTTTTGCGCGGCTTCGATTTCGGCGGTGCCGGTGGCTTGTGTGGTTTCGACATCGACAATCAGGCCGTTGCGATTCTCGGACAAGGCATGGGTGATGTAACGCAGTTTGGCCTCGGTGTATTCGCCTTTCTTGTAAAGCCGGGCTTCGGGATCGGTTGTACTTTGATGGGTGGCGTTGCTGCGCTTTTCGCCACTGAAGTCGATCTCGGGATTGCGGCCGGCGGGTTTATCGGGACCACTACCATCTTTTTTGACGAAGCTTTTGTGCGAGGCCCAGGCTTCAATGAGGCTACCGTCGACGCTGAAGTGTTCGTCGGACACCAGATTTTGCCATTCGGCTATGGCCAGTACCCGCTCAAAAAATTCGCGACTCAGGGCTTCAGACAACAGACGTTCGCGGTTGGCACTGAACACTGTGCGTTCCCACACGGCGTCGTCGATGCCCAGACCGACAAACCAGCGAAACAACAGGTTGTAGTCCAGTTGTTCCATCAACTGACGCTCGCTACGGACCGTATACAGGACTTGTAACAGCAAGGCGCGCAGCAGTTTTTCAGGGGCAATCGAGGGACGGCCTGTGTGCGAGTAACGCTCGGCAAAGACGGCATCCATAGAGGCCAATACGCCATCAACCAGTAGCCGTAAACGACGCAACGGATGCTGTTTGGGAATACGGTCTTCCAGGCTAACATAGCTGAACCAGCTGTTTTGAATGGCATCGTGTCCGCGCATTGAAAGGCTCCAAATTTAGGTAGCCTATTTTAACAGTTGGCCCCTCATCTATGCCTTAGCTTACTTGGCTTTTCGAGTTTTTCACCAGCCTGCTAACCAATCTTCTCTGCAAATGAATATCTATAGAAAATTGGTCATACGTGTTTCCTGAAATATTACATTCGTCTGATTACGCTACGCTAATCGGACCCACGCGGGCTAAATTACCGAGATAATCGTTAGTGCCCATAACCACCAATTTGCATGCCTCCCCAACCAGTAAAAAACAGGACAAATAGTGCAACACACGAATAAACAACAAAATTAAATATTTTTGCTGAAATAGATACCCTGGGGTCTGTTAATACAGATAACACCCCAGCTAAAAATGCCAACAAACCAACTAATGCAACCGAGCCTTCAACAAGATTTCTTGATGGGCTAACAAATAATTGACCATATAGCGAAAAACAGTAACCGGCAAGCAAAGGAGCCCAAAGCGGGGCACTAAATGCTCCAAATTGCAACAGAGAAATCAGATGTTTATGCTTTTTCATTAAAACTTAAAATGCTTGCGGTAGCTTATGCCAATTCAATTCTCGCTTTAGATTTTTAGCCCGTAGGCTGCGTAGAGCACCGCGAAACCCAGCAATATAGCTCAAAGCGGGGTTTTCACTCTCGATCCAAGTCAGCCTAACAAATTACCTTAACTACTCCCAATAACTGCGGAAGTGAAGCATTCCCGTTATTCAGCCTCGAGCATCGCAGCTCTTGTGCCCCGTGGGTATTTGGTGAGATCAGCCCGCAGGGGAGCGGCAGGGATGCCGCTCGTTTTCGGAGGGCCAAGGATGGCCCTTCCGAAAACCCTCGCCGAAAGCAAGATGCGCAGGATTAAGGCGGAATGTCGGGTGGCCTTTTCTTTGGATACTTTCTTTTGGCCACGCAAAAGAAAGTATCACGGTTGTCGGTCCGCGAACCGACATATAAAACACCCGTCGCGACAGCGACACAAAACCCCAAAAACCCAGCAAAGCTATATCCTCATAAAACTGTGAAAAACCTCACACTTCTTCAGCCAGAAAGTTAACAGAGAAAGCCCTTCAGTTTCCCTAAATTATCACCGTCCCCGCTAATTACGCTGCCGGTAAAACCACAGCGTAAATGCCGAAGGACACGCTGCCCTTGAATTTTCAGGTAGGCCAATTTTTTACCCGAGAAGCAAGTACAGCGTTAACTCATCCACTCTCGTGTTTAATTTACAAAAGGTGAAGGTCATGAAAACTATCAAAAATCTGTTTCTAATGCTGTCTGTCATTGCTGCTTCCATGTTTGGTGCCAGTGCGGCCAATGCGGCGACTTGTTCCGCAGGCTGGGTGAATGTCACCGGTGTTTATGAATATAACGTTAACGGTACGACATACGGTTATATCTACACCGTGCCGGAACACAACGTACTGCCAGCCTATACCAACTATTTCGTCACCTATAACAAAGAGGCTTTGATTCAGGCCAAAATGGCGCTGCAAAACCATCAAACTTACTATTTGTATGGTGACTCAGGCACTGCTGCCTGCCCAACCTCCGGCTCTTATCGCTACTTGGGTACTTTATCCTACCTGTACGAGTACTAATCGCAGCATCCGATCATGCGGAATCTTTGGTCTGGCCCATCCGACCGAGATTCCGCTCTGAGTAACATCAACCTAGGTCAAGATCATGAACAAACTTGTCTCAATACTGGGTGTGGCTAGCGTTTTTGCGAGTGGATATTTTGCCGGTCAGCAATTCCCCGGTCGCGGCGACAGCCATTCAGCGGCGCTGCCCGAGAATACCGCTTCAGCTTCCGCGCCTGTTATCGCGGTCGGCGCTAACAGAAAGCTGGATATGTCGCGGACAAACGTCCCGGTCTCTAAGGAAATTCGGTTGCCCCCTCACGAACAGCAACGGCAGGCGCTCGCTAATGGCTTGTCTCCCGAAGATGAGGTTGCGCGTAGCGAAGCCAATGCCGACTTGATTGCGTCGATGCGAGCCAACCACTTACCGGAAGAGCAGGTCGCTCAATTGGAGCAGACTCTGAAAGATCAAGAGTCCGCCACGCCCGTTCAGCCTGAAGAGCCGGTATCCGAACGAACCAACGCGGAATTGAGCGCCGAGCTACGCGAAAGCCTAAAGCAATCCGGTGCTCCGCCGGAAATCATCAATGCCATGGCTCAGCCACTCGAAGCCGGCGCAACCACCACGGACGAACCGGTTCTACCGCACAAAAACCATATCCCAGGTTCCTAGTTTTAACGGATGGCAAATGCCGCCATTGCTTCAGTTGCATACAGTTTGTTTTCGGCAGGGCCACGGATGGCTCTACCGAAAACCCTGACCCTTCTCAAAACAGGAAATACCTCTGCGCCATCGGCAACACCACCGCCGGCTCGCAAGTCAACAACACCCCATCCGCCTTGACCTGATAAGTCTGCGGACAAACCTCCATCATCGGCTGGTAGTCGTTCAATTTCATATCCGCCTTGCCAATGTTCCGAGTATTGCGAACAACCCCGACCCGTTTCTGCAAGCCCAATTGCCCGGCCACGCCGGCCGACACCGCCGCCTGCGGTAAAAAGATCATCGAAGTGTTGGCGGCGGTGCGGCCGAAACTGCCGAACATCGGCCGGTAATGTACCGGCTGCGGGGTGGGTATCGATGCATTGGCGTCGCCCATCGGCGCGGCGGCGATCAGGCCGCCTTTGATCACCAAGCTGGGTTTGACGCCGAAGAAGGCCGGTTGCCATAGCACCAGATCGGCCAGTTTGCCGGCTTCGATGGAGCCCACTTCATGGCTGATGCCGTGGCTGATGGCCGGGTTGATGGTGTATTTGGCGATGTAGCGTTTGATACGTTGGTTGTCGCTGGTCGCCGGGTCGCCGGCCAATGCGCCGCGCTGCACCTTCATTTTATGCGCGGTCTGCCAAGAGCGGATCACCACTTCGCCGACCCGGCCCATGGCTTGCGAATCGGATGAAATCATCGAAAACGCGCCCAGGTCGTGCAGGATGTCCTCGGCGGCGATGGTCTCGCGGCGGATGCGCGATTCGGCGAAGGCCACGTCTTCCGGAATGCTCGGATCAAGATGATGGCAAACCATCAACATATCCAAATGTTCGTCGACGGTATTGACCGTGTAAGGTCGGGTGGGATTGGTAGACGACGGTAACACGTTGTTCAGGCCGCAGGCTTTGATGATGTCCGGGGCATGGCCGCCACCGGCGCCTTCGGTGTGGTAAGTGTGGATGGTGTGGCCCTTGAAGGCGGCGAAGGTGTCTTCGACAAAGCCCGATTCGTTCAAGGTGTCGGTGTGGATCGCCACCTGCACGTCGTAATCCTCGGCCACGCCCAGGCAGCAATCAATCGATGCTGGCGTGGTGCCCCAGTCTTCGTGCAGTTTCAAGCCCATCGCTCCGGCTTTGACCTGTTCTGCCAACGCGCCGGGCAGGCTGGCGTTACCCTTGCCGAGCAAACCAAAGTTCATCGGCAGGCCGTCCAGCGCTTTCAGCATCTGCTGGATATGCCACGGCCCCGGCGTGCAGGTGGTAGCGTTGGTGCCGGTAGCCGGGCCGGTGCCGCCGCCGATCATCGTCGTCACCCCGGAACACAGCGCTTCCTCGATCTGCTGCGGGCAGATGAAATGAATGTGGGCGTCGATGCCTCCGGCGGTCAGAATCTGGCCTTCGCCGGCGATGACTTCGGTACCGGGGCCGACGATGATGTCCACGCCAGGTTGTACGTCCGGATTACCGGCCTTGCCGATCTTGAAAATCCGGCCGTCCTTAACGCCGACATCGGCTTTGACGATGCCCCAGTAATCGATGATCAGCGCGTTGGTAATCACCAAATCCACCGCCCGGTCGTTGCCGAGCTGGCTTTGGCCCATGCCGTCGCGGATCACCTTGCCGCCGCCGAATTTCACCTCGTCGCCGTAGACGGTGTAATCGGCTTCCACTTGCAGGATCAAATCGGTGTCGGCCAACCGCAAACGGTCTCCGGTGGTGGGGCCGAACATGTCGGCGTAAGCGGTTCTGCTGATTTTGCTCATGCGGTTTTCTCCAATGCGCCCATTACCTCGCCACGAAAGCCGTAGACCTTGCGTTTGCCGGCAAAGGCCACCAACTGCACCTCGCGCTGCTGACCGGGTTCGAAGCGCACTGCGGTGCCGGCCGGGATGTCCAATCTAAAGCCGCGCGCGGCTTCGCGGTCGAAATGCAGGGCCGGGTTGGTTTCGTAAAAATGATAATGGGAGCCGACCTGTATAGGCCGGTCGCCGCTATTGGCGACCAGGACTTTGACGGTGGCGCGGCCGGCATTGAGTTCGATGTCGCCGTCGGCGGGGAATATTTCTCCGGGGATCATGTGGGGCTCCTTTTAAATTTGCTTTTCCGCGTGGGCACGAACTATCGTGTCCACCCTACCTGTTGGATTTTCTTGGTTTTCTTCCGGATTTTCGTAGGGTGGGCACAGGCTTTTTGTGCCCACGCGATGATTAAACAATCGGCTCATGCACCGTCACCAATTTAGTGCCGTCGGGAAACGTCGCTTCCACCTGCACCTCGGTCAGCATCTCGGCGATGCCGTCCATCACATCATCAATGCTTAACAACGTTCGACCATAAGCCATTAACTCAGCCACAGTCTGACCGTCGCGCGCGCCTTCCATGATCGCGGCGGAGATATACGCCACCGCTTCCGGGTAGTTGAGTTTCAAGCCTCTGGCTTTGCGGCGCTCGGCGAGCAGGGCGGCAGTGAAGAGGAGGAGTTTGTCTTTTTCTCTTGGGGTTAGTTGCATGGCGTTATTGTCAGCTAAATAGTAATTTTTGGAATGTTGGTAGTTTTTGTCACGGTTAAATGTTTCCCAACTTGCATAGGGCTATGTTCCGAGTTATTGTGTCGTACAGTTTTTCGTACAACAGGAGCATTAATGGACGCCATCAGTTACAGCGCCGCTCGCGCCAATTTAGCCAAAACCATGGACAAGGTTTGCGCCGACCATGCCCCCATCATCATCACCCGCAAAAGCGAATCCCCGGTAGTGATGCTGTCTCTGGAAGATTTCCAAGCCATGGAGGAAACGGCCTATCTGCTACGTTCGCCAGCCAACGCCCGCCACTTGCTGGAGTCCATCGCCGAGCTGGAATCCGGCCAAGGCACGGAGCATGAGTTGATAGAGTGAAAATCACTTTTTCCTCTGATGCCTGGGATAGCTATCTGTACTGGCAAACCACCGACAAGGCCATTCTTAAACGCATCAACCAACTCATCAAGGAAATCCAGCGCCAGCCGTTCGAGGGCATCGGCAAGCCTGAACCGTTGAAACACGGTTTGTCCGGCTATTGGTCGCGGCGGATTAACGACGAGCATCGAATCGTTTATAAGGTTGCCGGCGATATGTTGTTGATTGCGCAGTTGCGGTATCACTATGAGTATTGACGTTGGTTGTTTATGGTGTGTCGCTGCCGCGACGGTTGTTTTTAATGTCGGGTCTCGGCCCGACAGCCGAGATACTTTCTTTTGTTTGGCCAAAAGAAAGTATCCAAAGAAAAAGCCACCCCATGCCGCTTGTATCCTGCGCTCCGAAGGGTTTGAACGGGGTTTTCGGAAGGGCTATCCATAGCCCTCCGAAAACGCGATGCATCCCTGCATCGCCCCTTCGGGCTGATCCGTCCAAACCCTCCGGTGCTCGGCGCGGCAAAAGGGGGGGAACCGTCCCGAAACGATGCGTTATAAAATTTAGAACGGTAGGTCCGATTAGTGAGGCGTGATCGAACGGATATTAATTACTTCTTGCCACCAACACGGTTTTCGCAATAAGTCTATTGGAATAATTATTGAATTTCATCAGCTTTGATTTAGTGCTAATTCAAATGAATCATATAATCGTTCCTCAATTGCCAGGAATTTTTTAAGTTGGTTTTTTGACACGGAAAACCTCAAATAAAATGAAAAAGCTGGAATAGGCAATGGCTTATTAGTATCTGGTTTGCCGATGTACGTTGAGCTACCAACTTCATTAACTCCTTGAATGATTATATTAATTTGTGTCGACAAATACTCGATGTGAATTTCTACTTTTTTTAATTCCCACTGGTCATATTCACAATCGCCGGGGTGACCATTGGGACCTTCATTCCAAAAACCTATTTTAGTTCCACTCAACACATAATCGAAAGTTCTGTATCCAGCGCCTTGGGTAATCATTTGTGGTGTGAAAGGGTAAATATAAAGACTCTTTTTTGTGCCTGTGACTTTAATATGTAGTGAGTTATCGTCCGGATCGATCCAAGCGGACAGAGAATCGGCGATTAAATTGTCGTAAATTAAAACGCTTCCAATACATTCAATGCCTAAAACCATTAGTTTCCTTCTGTTACAAATTTATCGAACAACTTTTCTTCGCGCAAGGGGTTCTCTTCCCCTTTTGCCGCGCCGAGCACCGGAGGGTTTGGACGGATCAGCCCGCAGGGGCGATGCAAGGATGCATCGCGTTTTCGGAGGGCTAGGGATAGCCCTTCCGAAAACCCCGTTCAAACCCTAAGGCGCGCAGGATTTAAGCGGCATGGGGTGGCCTTTTCTTTGGATACTTTCTTTTGGCCAAGCAAAAGAAAGTATCGCGGTTGTCGGTCCGCGAACCGACATATAAAAAACCGTCGCGATAGCGACACAATTAATCATCAAGGAAAGAATTTATAAATTTCCTTCCTATGCATCACCGTCGCCACAACCACCAAATCATCCTTAACAATCAACCCAACCCGATAATCACCAAACCGTACTTTATAAAAACCATCATAACCCTGTATTTTCTCGATTTTCCCTAATTCAAAAATGCTGTTGGAATGAGCTAAATCCTCAAATGCAAATTGCTCGATTTTTGGTCGCACCGAAGCCGGCAGATCGGCCAATTGTTTTAAAAACTTCTTGCGATACTCAACCTGCATTAGGCCTTGTCCAGGCTGGCGTAGTATTTCTTAGCTTCCTCAATATTTAGGGTTTCGCTATCATCAGCACTTATAAATTGCACCAAAGCGTAATTTTCCAGAACATTTTCAATCTTTTCGAATGTATCGATATCCAGTTGTACCGCGACTCGTTGACTGTCTTCGTTAACGATATATTGCCGTTTAAATTCCATAACCGTCTCCCAGGAAAGGTGAGTGGTCACCATACCCATCCACTAGAGAAAAATCAAACCGGCTTAGGTCGCCCAAATCCTCGGCGCACAAACCTCCCGCCCAACAACATCCCCTCGCACCAATCCCCAAACCCGCTCAAAAAAACCCTTCAACAAATCCGCCCGCCTATCCAATCCCCGACAAATCAACAAGCCCTCAATCAAGGTCACCCCGCGATTCGGTTCCTCGCCAATCAATGCCTGCACCGCCGCCAAATGCAAAGCCGTTGCCGGATACACAAACATCGTCCCACACGCCGAATGCCCGGATAAGCCCCAGCGGGCTTGAAAGGCTTGCCCGTCCAGATGTTGGCGTTCCAGGTAGAACAAGCGGCCGCCGCGTTGGATGCGCCAGTTGAGTTCGGCGTAGCCGTCGCTGAAGCCTTCGCCGGCGGCGGGGCGGCCGAGGGCGGTGATTTCCCAGCCGACGAAACGAGCTTGTTCGGCCAAATCAATATGCATGTTGGCATTCAGGCGGGCGCCGTCGTAGACGATGGTTTCCTGCGGCAGCCATTCCAGGCTGGCATCGTCGGCGACGCTTAGATTTATGGTTTGCCGGGCTTCGCCGCCGCTGCTGCGGTAAAACTTGCCGGCAGCGGGCGTAGTGATCAGTGCTTGGGCGGCGGTTTCGGCATTGGCGTTGATGGTCAAACGGTCTCCGGCCACCACGCCGCCGGGCGGGTGCAACAGGTAGACATGGCAAACTTCGCCTTCCGGATAAAACGGCCGCTGCACGGTCAGCGGGCCGCGGTGGCTGCAGTTGACCAGGGCGGTTTTGTGGCCGCGTTGACTAAAGCTCAGCGTTAATTCGGCTTCCCATGCCGTGGTATCGGTTGATGCAGCGGGATGAGTTGAAACGGCGCAGTTGGCTGGCATGGTGCAGTGGGGTTACAAGTGTTTGGTCTTAGCGGCTATGGCCGATTTTTCAGACAAAGGCGGATGCTGCGCTTTGTTGGCGTGCCGCTGGCGGATGAGGTGCACTATAACCGGGCCGAACACCAATCCCAAAATCAATGCGCTAATCAGCAAGGCCGGCAGATAAGGGATTTCCAATATCGGATGGATTAAAGCGCGGGTCAATTGCAGAAGGTTGCCGCCTTCCAGCATGGCATCGTAACTGTCATGTGCCTCACTACGCATCGACCAAGCCAACAATAGCGCTCCTGCGGCCAGCAAAAATTTATCGGATTTCATCTTTATTTCTCCGTGATCAAGCTTTGAATAACTACGATGGGCTTCACGTTGTTCAGCCCATCCTACGCCCGTTTAGAAAATCTCCATTAGCCCCGCTTTTGCAAAGCGGGAAATCTTCAGACTGTGAGGTAACGCTTCACCATATCATCGGCCAACTCGTCCATCGCCCCCACGGCGACATGCCGACCCCGGTCCATAATGCAAAACTGATTGGCCACCTTACGGGCAAAGGGCAGTTTTTGTTCGACCAGCAACACCGTCACCCCCAGTTCTTTATGGATGCGGTCGATGGCTTGGTGGATTTCGCCGGTTTCCGGTTTGGGGGCTGGCGTGGGCACGCCGCGCGACTTGTTCAGGCGAATAATCACGTCGCCGATTTCGCTGACGATGTTGGGCTGGATGCCTTCGGTGGGTTCGTCCAGAATCAATAGCCGTGGATTCAATACCAAGGCCCGGCCGATGGCCAATTGTTGTTGCTGGCCGCCGGACAAGTCGCCGCCGCGGCGTTTCAGCATTTGTTTCAATACCGGAAAAATCTCGAAAATACTGTCCGGGACTTTTTTGATGCCGTGTTTGTGGGCCGCGCGCAGGCCGGTTTTCAGGTTTTCTTCCACGGTCAGCAGCGGAAAGATTTCCCGGCCCTGCGGCACGTAGCCGATGCCCAGTTCGGCGCGGGATTCGGCCTTGGCTTTGGCCAGTTCCACGCCGTCGAATTGAATGCTGCCGTCGGCCACCGGCAGCAGGCCCATGATGGCTTTCAGCAGCGTGGTTTTGCCGACACCGTTGCGGCCCATCAGGCAGACGCAGGCGCCGGCCGGTACGCGCAAATCCAGGTCCCACAGAGTGTGGCTGGCGCCGTAGTATTGTTGCAATGCGCTGATATTTAACATCATCCCCCCAGGTAAACTTGTATGACGCGCGGATCGTTTTGCACTTCGTCCATCGTGCCTTCAGTGAGCACCGAGCCCTCGTGCAGCACCGTGACTTTACGGGCAATACTGCGGACAAATTCCATGTCATGTTCGACAACAACGATGGAGTGTTTGCCTTGCAACGACAACAGCAGCTCGGCGGTGCGCTCGACTTCCTGATGAGTCATGCCGGCGATGGGTTCGTCGACGAGCATCACTTTTGGGTCCTGCATCAGCAGCATGCCGATCTCCAACCACTGCTTCTGACCGTGCGATAAGGCGCCGGCCAGTTGCCGTTGCTGAGCGGGCAGGGCGATGGTTTGCAGCACATCATGAATGCGGTCGCGTTGCTCGCTGTTGAGTTTATGAAATAGAGTCGACCAGGTGCGTTTATCGGTTTTTAAGGCCAGTTCCAGGTTTTCGAACACGGTCAAGGCGTCAAACACGCTGGGCTTTTGAAACTTGCGGCAGATGCCGGCCTGGGCGATGGCCGGTTCGTCCAATTCCAGCAAATCGATGGTCTGCCCGAAGAATACCGAGCCGCTGTCGGGCTTGGTTTTGCCGGTGATGACGTCCATCAGCGTGGTTTTGCCGGCGCCGTTGGGCCCGATCAGGCAGCGCAATTCGCCGTCGTCGATGTACAGCGATAGGTGGTTCAGCGCCCGGAATCCGTCGAAGCTGACGCTGACGTCTTCCATGTATAGAATCGGGCCGTGGCGGGCGTCGACTTCGCCGTCCAGCGGCAGGCTGGCGCCGCCTTCAGTGGTAGTTGCAGCCGAGATCATCATGCCGGTTGTCCTCCGGTAGTGTTAAGGGTGGATTCGGGTTTAGGTTTGGCGCGGCGGCGCAGCAGGCCGACGATGCCGTCGGGCATTAACAAAGTCACCAGAATAAAGGCGCCGCCCAGGCAAAACAGCCAGGCGTCCGGCATCAGCCCGGTCAATACGGTTTTGGCATAGTTGACCAGCACCGCGCCGATTATGGGGCCGTACAGGGTGCCGCGACCGCCGACCGCGACCCAGATGACGATTTCCAACGAATTGAGCGGCGAGAATTCGCTAGGGTTGATGATGCCGACCTGCGGCACGTACAGGGCGCCCGCCAGTCCAGCGAGCATGGCCGCGAACACGAATACCCATAGTTTGAACAATTCCACCCGGTAACCGAGAAAACGCACCCGCGATTCTTGGTCGCGAACCGCCGTGACCACCCGGCCCAACTTGCTATTCACGATCCAGCGGCACAGCAACAGAGCGCCGATCAGGCTGAGGCCGGTCATTAATAATAAGACGGAGCGGACCGCTTCGGATTGGATGTTGAAGCCGAGAATATCCTTGAAATCGGTGAGGCCGTTGTTGCCGCCGAAGCCCATTTCGTTGCGGAAGAAGGCCAACAACAAAGCGTAGGTCAGGGCTTGGGTAATGATGGACAAATACACACCAGTGACTCGCGAACGAAACGCTAGCCAGCCGAATACGAAGGCCAGCAAGCCCGGCGCCAGCAGCACCATCAACATCGCGAAACCGAAATTCTCGAAGCCGTACCAATACCAGGGCAGCTCGGTCCAGTTCAGGAACACCATGAAGTCCGGCAGCTCGGCGTTGCCGTACACGCCGCGCGTGCCGATCTGCCGCATCAGATACATACCCATCGCATAGCCGCCCAAGGCGAAGAATGCGCCTTGGCCGAGGACCAGAATCCCGGCGTAGCCCCAGACCATGTCCAGCGACAGGCCGAGCAGGGCAAAGGTCAGGTATTTGCCGATTAGGGAGACTGAGTAGGCGGAGAAGTGCAGGGCAGAGTCTTCGGGGAAGATTAGATTACACAGGGGGATTAAGAGGGTTACCGAGGCTAACGTGGTTAGGACGGTGGTGTAGGTTTTGTCTTGGCTTAGGTTGATTAGTTTCATACCGTCTTCCGTTTTAGTGTGTCGCTATCGCGACGGTTTTTTTAATGCCGGTTCGCGGACCGGCGACCGCGATACTTTTCTTTGCTTGTCCAAAGAAAAGTATCCAAAAGAAACGACACCCGGATGCCGCTTATATCCTGCGCGCCGAAGTTTTTATCGAGGGTCGGCAGAAGGGGCTTCCCAGCCCCTCCGCCGACGTGCGGCATCCATGCCGCACCCCTTCGGGCAATTCTCGATAAAAACTCCGGTGCTCGGCGCGGCATACGGGGTTGAAACCATCAGCCTCCAGAAATAGCGTAGGGTGGGCAACTTTGCCCACCGTTGGCGGTTGGTTCCGCGTGGGCACTCAATCGTGCCCACCCTACGACTACCGAAAAGATAAAACGTAAAAAAGTCAAGGGTGGAAACATTTCCAGCCTGTTTTGTATTAGTCACTGCCTTCATAATTTTTACAAATTCAATGCGAAGCTCTTCACATACGCTGTCGTGATAATTAAAAGCATTCTTTGTATCGGTATTAAACGGCTTTAATCCCGCATGAGAGGTCGCTGAGATAAATTGCTTGTTAACGCCTAGCCTCGCAAACTGCCAACGGATTCTTTGAAAAATTGTAGGAATTTGATCATGTCAAAAAACTTCATACTTAAATTGTTAATAGTGGCTCCACCAGTTATTCATGCAATTACTGAATTGTTGAAAGCTATCCATACATTTATGGGTTAAACAAAATGACAATCTTTATTTTCAGTAAGTGTACAAACCTGCCATTTCCGTCAGACGGTAACGGTGGGACGTTTTTGTCCCCCTCTGCCGCGCCGAGCACCGGAGGGTTTGAACGGAATAGCCCGATAGGGGCGTCGCATGGATGCGGCGCGTTGCATGCAGGGGCTGGGAAGCCCCTTCAGGCAACCCCGTTCAAACCCGAGGAGCGCAGGAAGCAAGCGGCGGCGGGGTGGCCTTTTCTTTGGATACTTTCTTTTGGCCAAGCAAAAGAAAGTATCTCGGCTGTCGGGCCGAGACCCGACTTCAAAAACCACCGTCGCGTTAGCGACACCAACCAAATCCAAGCCCCAATCGCCGCAGCGCGGCAGGTTTGGGTTCCCACGCAGCGCACTCATCGTTATACACATCTCATTGCGAGATCCTGTTGAGCATTGAGGGCGATGACAAAATCGCGCAAGCGCTGTAAGCCGATCCACATGGCCTTGGCACCCGGTGGACCATCGTGTTTGCGGGCAAAATAACCGCCTAAGCTTGCAATCAGTCGGATTACCTCACCGAGGCGCGGTGGCGTGAGCGGTGGTGGACAGCGCTTGACGACGATATAAGCCGCTCGCCACTCCTGCGGATCGAAAATAATCTCGCAATCCATGTCCGGCGCTGCGCGCGCGAGCATCAGGCTGAATAACACCCGCCAGGCAATAACCATATAGAGCGCCAAACAAGGTAGTAGCCGTTCTTCCGATTCCAGATGTAGCCGCTTGATCTGGCAACCGCTCTTCAATACATGGAAGTACACTTCGATACACCAGCGCACGCCATACCACGCCACCACCGTAGTCGCTTGCTCGAAACTCGCCACAGGCAAACTGGTCAGCAGGAGCCATTCCAAGGGTTCCTTGCCGGCTGGCGGCGTCTCTTCGCGCGCCAGCACCGCGTTGATGCTCAATGCCGGCAGTCGATACCCAATACGCGTTGGCGGCTTGAGGGGCACCGTGGCGGCGCGTACCGTGATATGCGCCAGTCGCGCTGCACGGTTCGGCCGCGACTTGACATTAACCTCGGTATAACCCATGACCGGCGCTTGATCCAGGGCCGACCATAGCCATTTCGCCGCATTTTCCGGCTCGACCAGAAGGTCTCGGTTCTGCGTCGCCCGAACAATCCATTCAGCGCGAGCAGTCGGCGCATAGTCTTGGTATTCGACAAACCATTCGTAAATGTCGCCCTCGCGGTCGGCGAGATTGACCAATAAACTGTCCGGCATTTGCGCCTGTAAGGCACAGCTATCCTGATAGCTTTCGAGCCAGTGCCGACTTTCTTTTTCGTCCACGCCTTTGTGCCGCCGCGCTTGTCGCGGGCTGGCGCCGTCACGCGCCCAATACGCTGCCTTGACGACACCCAAGCAAATCCGCGACGGCGTAAAGGCGATGGTCGGATGTAGTCGGCGCGCATGTTTCGCCATCTCTTTCAAAGTACCGAGACCTTTTGGCCCCAAACAAATGTTTTCGTCGTACTCCGTCGTGTCCTGCGCCAGCAATACGACCGGGCTGCTCTTCATCCGTTCGACCGTGGCATCTCGATGCGGCGCCAGTATCTTTTTGAAAGTCGCCTTATCATTGTCGAAAAACCGGTAAGCGCCCATCGTCTCCTTCCAGCCGCCACAGGCCGCCGGGATGCTGAGCTGGGGATGTTCGCCTAATCGCTCCAGTAACAATGCCAATCGTTTATTCAGGCGCCGATCTTCCAGATCGGCGGTTTGGACTTCGTCTTCGGCCCAGGTGCTCATCGCTGTTCTCCATCATCTATATGCCTCATGTCTCCTGGTAGTTTAGTCGTTGGGAGACTTGTGTATAACGATGAGCGCAGCGCATGGGAACCAGCAAACCCGGTCGGCAGTGACACAAAAATCAAGATTCCGCTGCCCTTCCTTTCTGCGGAAACAACCCCCGCGGCTTCTTCTGAATAAACAAAATAATGAACACCAACACCAGAATCTTCGCCAACACCGCCCCGGCATAAGGCTCCAACACCTTATTCGCAATCCCCAACGAAAACCCGGCCACTAACGTTCCGAACAAATTACCGACGCCGCCGAACACCACCACCATGAACGAATCGACGATGTAGGCCTGGCCCAGATTCGGCCCGACGTTGGTGATCTGGCTCAAGGCCACGCCGGCTACGCCAGCAATGCCGGAACCCAAACCAAAAGTCATCGCATCCACCCGCGAAGTCGGTATGCCCATCGCCCTAGCCATGCCACGATTTTGCGCGACGGCGCGGACTTCCAAACCCAGCTTGGTGCGCTTCAAGATTTGTAACAGCGCGGTAAATACCAGCAGACAGAAGATCAGGATGTAGAAGCGGTTCCAGGTCAGTGACAGAAAATCGTTGATTTGCCACGAGCCGCTCATCCACTCCGGCGTGGCGACGCTGCGGTTCAGCGGCGAAAAGATCGAGCGCACGGCTTGTTGTAGGAACAGGCTGACGCCGAAGGTGGCCAACAAGGTTTCCAGCGGCCGGCCGTACAGGAAGCGGATGATGCCGCGCTCGATGGCGATACCGACCAAGGCGGCAACCAAGAAAGCCATCGGTATCGATAGAATCAAAGCGGTGCCCAGGTTGTTGGGCATGATTTGTTGCATCACGTAAGTGGTATAAGCGCCCAGCATCATCAGTTCGCCGTGGGCCATGTTGATGACGCCCATCACGCCAAAGGTAATCGCCAAACCAATCGCGGACAACACCAGCACCGCACCCAAGCTCAAGCCAAAGAAAACGGTTTCGGCGGCAGCGTAGGCTTGCATGCGTTCGCGGATTTTAATCAGGGCTGCTTCGGCCAGGTTGCGCACATCGCTGTCGGCTTCCAGGAAATTGCCGTCGGCATCCTTATCGATAATGGCTTGCAACTTGTTGACTACGTCCTGGCTGTCCAAATCTTTTAACGCGCCGATAGCGGCGATGCGTTGGTCTTTTTCCGGACTGTTGATGTCTTGCAGTAACAGCATTTTGTTGATGGCGGTTTTGATCTCGGCGTCGGATTCGGTTGCCAGATGATCGCGCAGCAAAATTACCGCTTTGTCGTCTATGTCGTTGGCTAATGTTTGTACCGCGATCAGGCGTAGCACCGGGTCGGTATCGTTTAATTGCAATTGGGCGATGGTTTTGCGCAGCACGCCGCGCAGTTTGTTGTTTAAATTGATTTTGCCTACCGCGCCGCGTTCGACTTCGGCTAATGCCGCGCCGCTGAGCGGATCACTGAGTTGGTAACCGGCCGGGCTTTCCTGCGCAAACACCAATTTGCCTTCGGCTTTGAAGTCGAACAGTTTGCCGTCTTGCAGAGCTTGCAGTAGTTTCAGGTTATTGCTGTCGCTGCCCAGAGTTGCGATGGCTTGTTCGCGCTCGGCCATACTGCCGGTGCGCAGTTGCTCCAAGGCGTTGCCGGCGTCTTGGGCCAGTGCGGGGTGCGCGGCCAGGAATATCAACGCCAGCAAACAGCCGGCAAGTTTTGGAAGCCGTTTAAAAACGCCGCCGGCTGTTAATCCGGTCTGAGTAGAAGTGGTAGTCATCATGCTCAAGCAGTTGTCCTTGGGGGAACGGTTGGCCGGGCGCGAGCCGGGCGGCGTTTTTAAACGGGTTCTGAAACGTGTTGTGTGCATCGTCTGTCCTCTTTTGGGGGCGAGGCCCACGGCATCCTGCCGTGAACCTCGCGGGTAACATCCGCTGTTAATAGTTCTGTCCTGAACACTTTTTGGTTTTAGTGTTGTAGTTGCCGCAACTGATAGGCGCGGTCCAGTCGGCGATGATCGGTTTGCTGTCCGGCAGGAAGTCCGACCAGGCGTCGCCATCGACCAGTTTGTTGGTTTGCCAGACGGTGACGAATTGACCATCGTCTTGAATTTCGCCGATCAACACCGGTTTGCTGATGTGATGGTTAGGCAGCATTTTCGACATACCGCCGGTTAGGTTGGGGTACTCGACGCCAATCAGCGCTTTTTGTACCGCGTCGGAATCCGTGGTGCCGGCTTTCTCGACTGCTTTCACCCACATGTTGAAACCGATGTAGTGCGCTTCCATCGGGTCGTTGGTCACCCGTTTCGGGTTTTTGATGTAGTCCTTCCATTGTTGGATGAAGGCCGCGTTTTTGGTGGTATCCACGCTCATGAAGTAGTTCCAGGCCGCCAAGTGACCAACCAAGGGTTTGGTGTCCATACCGGAGAGTTCTTCTTCGCCCACCGAGAAAGCAATGACCGGAATTTTTTCCGCGGAGATGCCTTGGTTGCCCAGCTCTTTATAGAACGGAATGTTGGCGTCGCCGTTGATGGTGGAAACCACAGCGGTTTTCTTGCCTGCTGAGCCGAATTTTTTAATGTCGGCGACGATACTTTGCCAGTCGGAATGGCCGAATGGCGTGTAGTTGATCATGATGTCCGCCGGTTTAACCCCTTTGGATTTTAAGTACGCTTCCAGGATTTTGTTGGTGGTGCGCGGATAGACGTAGTCAGTACCGGCCAATACCCAGCGTTGCACTTTCAGGTCGTTCATCAGGTAATCGACTGCTGGAATCGCTTGCTGGTTAGGCGCGGCGCCGGTGTAAAACACGTTTTTGGAAGACTCTTCGCCTTCGTATTGCACTGGGTAGAACAGGATGCTGTTCAACTCTTCAATGACCGGTAACACCGATTTTCTGGAAACGGACGTCCAGCAACCGAAGATGGACGCGACTTTGTCCTTGGTGATCAGCTCGCGGGCTTTTTCCGCGAACAAGGGCCAGTTGGAAGCCGGGTCGACCACCACGGCTTCCAACTTCTTGCCGAGCAAACCGCCTTTTTTGTTTTGCTCGTCGATCAACATCAGCATGGTGTCTTTCAGCGTGGTTTCGCTGATCGCCATCGTGCCGGATAGCGAGTGCAGCACGCCGACTTTAATGGTGTCTTCGGCGCGGGCCGAGGTGGCGGCACCGAATAGCGCGGCGGACAAGGCCGTGACAGTCGCCAGTTTACGGAAGGAATTGCTCAGTAGTTTCATCGTTGTAATCCTATGTCGAGAATAAATCGTGGGTGAATCAACAGCCCGTTTTTCGTAGGGAGGGCATGCAATGCCCACGCTTGAAGGCTCCGCGTGGGCACCTATTCGGTGCCCACCCTACGGTTTGTCACGTTGGCGTAAATTTGCGTACCCAACCGTCGTTAAATTTGCCATTGAAAGCCGACCATGACCTGGCTGGCGTTCTCGCCGCTGGCGGTGGATTTGTAGTTCAAGCCTTTGGTCAACAAATCGCCGTATTGGTAGCTGGCGAAAATCTTGGCGTTGTGGCCGTCGATGATGTAGTTGACGCCGCCTTCGTAAACTTCACGATTCGGGCTGTTATCCGGCGACACATTGACGTAACGCAAATACGGTTGGAATTGGCCGATGCCGATCTTTTGCGGGAACAGATACATGCCGCTGACATCATAGGCATTGCCTTCGAACATCGAGAACTGGGCCGGCGCGCCGACACTGCCTTCCGCGTCGCGGATAGTTTGGCTATACGGGCCGGTGATGCCGTAGTTTTTGTACTCGCCGTTGAGGGTAACCACGCCGCCGCCCGGCAACACTTTTTCCATCAACACGTCGGCGGTGGTGCCGCGGAAGCTGCCGGGCGAACCCAGCGCACCGGCGCCGTCTTCCTGGTATTGGTTGGCTACGCCGACAGTCAGAATGTCGCCGCCCTTGCCGTAGTAGGTGCCGGAGGTGTAGTAGCCGGGGTTTTTCTCCACGTCCCAGAAGTTGTAGGCAAAGCGTTGCGCGTACAGGATGTTGTCGTCGACGTTAGCTCCGCCGCGCAGGCCACGGAAAAAGCCGGCCGCGTATTGGAAACGACCGTCGAATACCGCGCCCCAGAAGGTGGCACCGTCGTCGCGGCCAAAAGATCCGGCGGATGTGCCGTCGGATTTGATGACCAAGTTATAGTCGGACGGCTCGAACGGCGTGCCGGCGGAGAAGATGTTATACACCGCGCTGTAGAATGGACCGTTCATCTCGCGGCGTTCGGCAGGAACCAACATCCGGCCCACCCATAAATTGGCGTAGGGCGTGACTTCGAATTTGCCGATGGCATCCAGAACCCGCACTTCGCCGCCGTTGCCGCAGGTTTGGCAATCGGTGTTGAATTCGACTTTCAGATATTTGTGAATCTGGCCATTGATGTATAAACGGATGTTGTCCAGATTGAAATCGTTGCTCCATTTGTCGGCGTTCGCGCCGACCGAGCCTTCCTGGGCGCGAAAGCTGGTTCTTAAACCGGCACCGACGCTGACCCATTTGGTGTCGTCGATTTTAAACGTCGCGCCTGCCTGCGCTTCGGGCGCCTGTCCCAGGGCGATGGCGCCCAGGGCTGCCCCGCTTAGCAAGCCGATGGCCCGGCCGCTTAGTTTTTGTGGGTTAAAACCAGTCATTTGCATTCCCCTCTATCTGGATTAAACAAGCCATTGCCGCTGGCCATGGCGATTGAAAACGTCGGGGAGATTGTTGAATTTTGCAGACAGCGCCACAATCGGGTAAATGACTCATCAGTCATTTGACGTATGGCTGGCAAATAAGGGTTTCCGTAGAGTGCAGCTTAACTTGGGAGATTGACGATTATGAAAATAACATCCGCTAGAGGTCTGTTTTTGCTGCTGGGTCTATTGGGTTTCGCGCCATGCCAGCCGACGCTGGCAGCGCCGACGGCCGACGCTGTTAAACCGCTGCAGGCTATTGAATTTGGATTGGCGCCAGACAATTTGCAGCAGTTCGCTACGCCGATTGACGTTGCGGCAATCGGCGAACGTGTCCGCGCCAATTTAACCGAGTGGGAATTTCCACTCGCCGGCAAAGGCCCTTACAGCCATAGTTTGCAGGCCAAGCTCGGCAAGATCGCCCGCCGGGAAACGCCGGTGGGTTTTTCGTTTTCGTCTGGCAATTCCGACCCGCGCGCGACCGATTTTCAAAAGGCCGACGTGTTGCCGATTACCTGCACATTGCGCGATGTCGGCAATCAAGCGGTGTTGGTGGAACGCGAATCGACATTTAGCGCGCATGCTTTGGATAAGGATGTTCTGCCGGCGCGCATCGTCGACAAATTGGTGGATCAGATCGGTACGGCTTGTCTGGATGTGTTGGAGCATGCCCCCTTGCCCAAGCAGGCCGGTCGGGTGAAAACGGAGTTATTCAAACCTAAGTGGATGCCGGATGTAAGGGTGGAGGTTAGGGAGGTTAAGGGTGCCGTTGATGCAAACGGCGTTGCGCAGCCGGGGGCAGTTGGTGATGAACCGAAGAAGGAGATTATTATTCATAATCAGGGTACGCCGGTGATATTTCAGTTTGGGCATGAGAGGAAGTGATTTTGTTTTATTTGGTTTGAAACCGGTTTTTTGGATTTGGGAATAAGGTGTCGCTGGCGCGACGGGTTTTGTTGCAGTCGGGTTTCGGCCCGACAGCCGAGATACTTTCTTTTGCTTGGCCAAAAGAAAGTATCCAAAGAAAAGGCCACCCGGAATTCCGCCTCAATCCTGCGCTTCTCGCTTTTGCCGAGGGTTTTCGGAAGGGCCATCCCTGGCCCTCCGAAACGAGCGGCATCCTTGCCGCTCCCCTATCGGGCTGATCTCGCCAAAAGCTGCGATGCTCGGGGCGGAATAACGGGAACAACCCCGTCGCGAGACGAAAGGTTATAAGATTACTTTGAGCGCTAGGTTGGTAATTGTGTTGTAGGATGCTGCCGACGAAAGGAGGCGCATGTTCGCGACCGATGCGCTTCAATCCGTTCAGCACATCCTTATAGGACTAGTTTGATAATATACGGAAGATGGTTTGATGTTTTGTTAGGCTTAGTGAGGGATATGGGCAAATGATTAAACACATAGATGTTTTTATAAGATCCAACTACGCTGAACATGGTGAACTAATTTCCATTATTGAGGAGTTTGCCAATAGTTACGATAATTGGGATTATCTAAAACACCAATCAAGAGAATATTCTTTTGTTACTGGTGCTCCTTCTTGTGCTTTGCTTCTTAAAAACAATAAGAATCATCCTGCGATAGCTATAACGCATAAAGTGAAAAATACTTTTTACGTTGCAAATATAGTTCCAAAAGAATCTGATCGTATTGATGCTTCTGAGTACAATGAAATTGCTAAAGCGTTTGCTAATGACTTGAATAAATATATTAAAGCAACGAAAGCTAAAATAACTGTAAAGTTAACGCAAGAAAGCGTTGATCTCTCATCAATAATTCCAGGAACTAAATCTCGACAACTCTTTGAAAATTACTTAAACCTGTTTCCATTGAGTTATCATCCTTGCGACGTCGAGCGATTAGATGTTTTTATATGCCACCTTTCGAGATTTGCAAAAAATACAATTGATACGGAGTTATTAGAATGTTGGCTAATAAACAATAAACATTGGAAATCGAAAGATGCTCATTGGTGTGTAAATAGAATTAATTCAGGGCTTGATATATTAAAAGTTAACAGAAAATATTAGTAACGTAGGGTGGGCACATGCTTTTCGTGCCCACGCGGGAACACCACAACCCCTGATTTAACTGCCAAAAATTAACAACCAAAAATGTCCCGTTACCGCCGCTCGCAAAATCCCGGTGCAACGTATTTTTTCACGGTGATAACGTATCGGCGGCAAGCGATTTTATGTGATGAACCGGTTCGGGAGGCTTTGCGGCGAGCGATTGCAAGCACTCGCGCCAAACGGCCGTTTACCATCGACGCCTGGGTGTTGTTGCCGGATCATTTGCATTGTATTTGGACATTGCCGGCGGACGATGCGGATTATGCAACCCGTTGGAGCGTGATCAAACGGCAGGTGAGCGTGGTTTGTGGTGACGCATATCGGCGGGCCGAATGGATCAATGAGTCCAAGCACAAACATCGGGAATCGACTTTATGGCAACGCCGGTATTGGGAACATCAAATTCGCGATGAAACCGATTTTACCCGGCATATGGATTACATTCATTACAATCCGATGAAGCATGGTTATTGCCAGCAGGTCAGCGAATGGCCTTATTCAACGTTTCATCGATATGTTAAGGAAGGCGTTTATTCGATGGATTGGGGCGGTGATGGTGTTGATGATTTGGTTGCGGGGGAATGAGCGGGTTGTCCGCGTGGGCACAAAAAGCCGTGCCCACCCTACGCATCGGGATGGTTTTTGTCCCGTATGCCGCGCCGAGCACCGGAGCTTTTGGTGGGAATAGCCCGAAGGGATGCGGCATGGATGCCGCACGTTGGCGAAGGGGCAGGAAGCCCCTTTCGCCAACCCCCGCCAAAAGCTCCGGAGCGCAGGGAATAAGCGGCGTCCGGGTCGCCTTTTCTTTGGATACTTTCTTTTGGCGACGCAAAAGAAAGTATCGCGGTCGCCGGTCCGCGAACCGGCATTAAAACAACCCCGTCGCGGCAGCGACACCAAAACATGAAGCCAATTCACCAAAACATCACCAAAATCCGCCGCGACTACAACGCTTTAGTCGCCAACGAAACCCTGGAAGACTACGCGCTCAGGTACGCGCCGCGCAGCTTCCGGAAATGGAGCGAATTCCAGGTGGCCAACACCGCCTTCGGCTCGACCTCGTTTCTGGTGCTGGAAGCCATCGGTGGGTTTTTGTCTATCAACTACGGCTTTACCAACGCCTGCTGGGCGATTTTGATCGTCGGCATCGTGATTTTTATCACCAGTCTGCCGATCAGTTATTACGCCGCCCGCTACCATATCGACATCGATTTACTGACCCGAGCCGCCGGTTTCGGTTATATCGGCTCCACCGTTACCTCACTGATTTATGCCTCGTTTACCTTCACGCTGTTTGCGTTGGAGGCCTCGATCATGTCGCTGGCGATTGAATTATATTTTCAGATTCCGCTCGCGCTTGCGCATGTGGTCAGCGCAGTGATCGTGGTGCCCTTGGTGACGTTTGGGATTACCACCATCAGCCGAATGCAATTATGGACGCAGCCGGTGTGGTTGGCGCTATTGATTGTGCCTTATATTGCCGTGGCCCATGCCGAGCCGGAAGCGCTGATGACTTTGCAGGCGTATTTCTGGATCGCCGGCAGTGGGGAAGGCTTCGATTGGTTGTTGTTCGGCACCGCGACTACCGTGGCATTTTCGATGGTGGCGCAAATCGGCGAGCAGGTGGATTTTCTACGTTTCATGCCGGATAAAACCAAGGCTAACCGGTTTAAGTGGTGGGCAGCGATGCTGGCGGCTGGGCCGGGCTGGGTCGTGTTTGGGGTGATTAGGCAAATAGCGGGTGCTTTGTTGGCGCATTTGGCGATACGCCACGGTATTAATCCGCAGCATGCCCACGAACCGACGCAAATGTATCTGGTGGCTTATAACGAGCTGTTCGAGAATCCGCAATGGGCCTTGGCGACCACGACCTTGTTCGTGGTGTTGAGTCAGATCAAGATCAACGTTACCAATGCTTATGCCGGCTCGCTGGCCTGGTCGAACTTTTTTTCACGCTTGACGCATAGCCATCCGGGCCGGGTGGTGTGGTTGCTGTTTAACGTCCTCATTGCCTTGTTGCTGATGGAGTTCGGCGTATTCGGCGCGCTGGAAAAGGTGTTGGGTTTGTTCTCGAATATGTCGATAGCCTGGATCAGCGCGGTGGCGGCGGAGTTGATGATTAATAAACCTTTGGGGCTCAGCCCGAAGGAAATCGAATTCAAGCGTGCGTATTTGTCCGATCTTAATCCGGTGGGAATGGCTGCTACTTTTGTGGCGTCGGTGGTGTCGATTCTGGCCTATGTCGGCCTGTTCGGCGAATGGCCCAAGGCTTTTTCGGCGTTTATCGCGCTGAGTCTGGCGTTTGTTTTGGTGCCGGCACTTGCCTATTGTTGCGGCGGTAAACATTACCTGGCCCGCGACCGAAAAAAACACAATCGTAAAGCCCACGATAAATGCTCGATTTGCGAGAACGAATTCGAGCACGACGACATGGCGTATTGTCCCGCCTACGCCGGCAGTATTTGTTCGCTGTGCTGCACACTGGACGCCCGTTGCCTGGATGCCTGCAAGCCGGGATTTCGCTTCGACGATTATCTGGAAAGCCTGGCCAAGCGCCTGATGCCGGATTTTATTGGGATTACCGCGCGCTTGCGCCTGTTGCGCTTTGGTTTGTTGTTTGGGTTTCTGACCATCCTGACCGGGATTTTTATCAGCATTATTTATTATCAGGATTTAATCAGTGTTCAGCACAATCAGCCGGCTTTTGGTTTGTTGATCAACAATTTCCTGAAGATTTACGCCTCGTTGTTGGTGTTTATTGGGTTGTGTACCTGGTGGCTGATTTTGAATGCCGAGAGCCGGCGGGTGGCGCATGAGGAAACCGCCAAGCAGACCCAGTTGCTGTTGCAGGAAATCGAACAACACAAACAAACCGATCTGAAGTTGCAGCAGGCCCGGCGTATGGCGGATGCCGCCAATCAGGCCAAGAGTCGGTTTTTGAGCAATATGAGCCACGAGATTAGATCGCCGCTAAACAGCATCGTTGGCTATGCCCACATTTTGCACCAGGACCCCAATATCCCCGAAAACCGTAGGCAGGCGGTGGATACCTTGAAGCGCAGCGGCGAGCATTTGAGTGCGTTGATCGAAGATATTTTAGACATCGCCCGTATCGAGGCGCGCAAATTCGATTTTAAGTACCAACCCATCGATTTCCCCGGGTTTATCGAGCATTTGGTACATGTTTTCAAAGCGCAAGCAGAAGACAAGGGCTTGAGTTTTAATTGCCAATTGACCACAGTGCTGCCGCAGCGCATACGCGGCGACGAAAAGCGGGTAGGGCAGATTTTGATGAACCTGCTTGGCAATGCCATCAAATTTACCAGCCAGGGCGGTGTGGTGTTTCGGATCGGTTATAGCAGCGGTGTAGCCAGCTTTCAGGTGTCCGATACCGGCAGCGGTATTGATGAACAGCAATTGCAAAACATCTTTCAACCCTTCACCCGGCTGGATACCCCGACAGGCAATGCGGTGTCGGGTAGTGGCCTGGGATTGACGATCTGCAAAATTCTCACGGAGGTGATGGGCGGCGAGTTGACGGTGCAAAGCAAGGTTGGCGAGGGCTCGACGTTTAGTGTGCGGTTGTTGTTGCCGAGCTTGGGCGTAGAAAATGAAGCCGAACCTCTGGCACCTATCATCGGCTATCAAGGCGCGCGCCGGCGGATCATGGTGGTGGACGACCAGCGCGAACATCGCGAACTGCTATTGTCATTGCTGGAGCCGCTGGGGTTTTATCTGGAGGAGGCCGATTCCGGCGAGGCTTGTTTGGACAAAGTGGCGGCACAGCAGCCGGACCTAATTCTGCTGGATATTTCGATGAGCGGTATCGATGGTATCGAAACCGCGATGCGTTTACGCGAGCTTGGTTTGCAGATGCCGATTGTGGTGCTGAGCGCCAATGCCTATCCAGGTGATCGGCTGGCGGTATTGAATGCCGGCTGTAACGATTTTCTGTCCAAGCCGATTCAGGTCCCGCAGCTGATGAGCAAGCTGAAGCTATATTTGTCGCTGCACTGGATTTATCGGGACGACCCAGGGCAAACGGTTCCCGAAAAAGCGGCCGAGCCTATGCTGATGCCGCCGCCGGAATTATTGCAAGCCTGTGTGGAATGCGTGCGGATCGGCGATTTGTTGGGATTGAAGAAAGTGTTGGAACAGCTCCGGCAAGCCGAGCCGCGTTACAACGCTTTTTTTGCCAAGCTGACAGCCTTGGCAAATGAATTTAGGGTAGGCGAAATCCGAAAACTATTGCAGATGCACAAACAGGAGGTGTCCCGATGATGGAAGTATCCGCCAGCAATGGCACGGTGTTGATAGTCGACGATACGCCCGGCAATCTGGCCCTGCTATCCGATACGCTTTCCGAGGCCAATTATCGGGTGTTGGTGGCGACTGACGGCTGTTCGGCCATCGAGCAGATTCAATATGTCAAACCCGACATCATTTTGTTGGACGTGATGATGCCGGGCATAGATGGTTTCGAGACTTGTAGCCGTTTGAAAGCCGATCCGGCCACCGCGCCGATTCCAGTGTTGTTCATGACTGGGCTTAGCGAATTGGATGATTTGCTGCGCGGCTTTGGCGAGGGGGCGTTGGATTACATCGTCAAGCCGATTCGGCCGGCCGAGGTGCTGGCGCGGATTGAAGTGCATCTGACCCAATCGCGCAATTTACGCCGGGCCGAGAGTTTACTGGATCATCACGATTTTGCTGCGGTGGCGGTGGATGCGGCGGGCG
Source organism: Methylomonas sp. TEB (assembly GCF_047777895.1). GTDB lineage: Bacteria > Pseudomonadota > Gammaproteobacteria > Methylococcales > Methylomonadaceae > Methylomonas. The sequence goes on along the minus strand of NZ_CP180476.1, from coordinate 3,797,863 downwards.
GCATTGTCTGGCTGACGCCGGCGGCTCGCGAATGGTTGGACGATTTTGCCGAATTACAAGAAGGAGGGGCGCAGCATACTGCGGATAAGCTGTTGCCGGAAAGCATGCGTGGCTGGTTTCAACGCTGGTTGCGGCAAAGCGGGCGCAGCGAGGTGGCAGCCGAAACGGAAGCGCATCGTCTGGCGCCAGGCTTTGCGTTGCGGGTCGGCGCCTGCCAGAATCCGGATGAATATCTGCTGTTATTACAGCGCGAAGACGCGCAATGGACGCCGGAAACCTTGCGCGACAAACTCAAACTGACCTTTCGCGAGGCCGAGATTTTAATGTGGATTGCCCGAGGTAAAACGAACAAAGAGATCGGTATCATCCTGACCACCAGCCCTAGAACCGTAAATAAACATCTGGAGCATATCTTTGAAAAGCTCGGCGTTTCGACGCGGGCGGCGGCGGTGGCGATGGTGTTGCAGCGAGGGTGAATCGGCAATAAAAAAGGCCGGCAACTAACTGTTTGCCGGCCTTTTATTTGGTCTGGAGAAACTTTTAGCCTTTAAGGCATGTACATGCCGCCGTTCACATGCAAGGTTTCACCGGTGATGTACGAGGCTTGCTCGGAGGCCAGGAAGGATACCGCGTGGGCAATTTCTTCAGGCTGGCCGAGGCGACCCAGCGCTATTGAGCCAAGTAGGGCGTTTTTGATGTCATCCGACAGTTCTTTGGTCATGTCGGTGTCGATGAAGCCCGGCGCGACTGTGTTGACGGTGATGCCGCGCGAACCGACTTCTTTAGCCATCGATTTGGCGAAGCCTACCATGCCGGCTTTGGCTGCCGCGTAGTTGGTTTGGCCGGCGTTGCCGGTCGAGCCGACCACCGATGAGATATTGATGATGCGGCCGTAACGGACTTTCATCATGCCGCGCAACACGGCTTTGCTCATCCGGAAGATCGAGGTCAGGTTGGTGTTGATGATGTCGTCCCATTCCTCGTCTTTCATCCGCATCAGCAGGTTGTCGCGGGTGATGCCGGCGTTATTGACCAGAACCGCCGGTGTGCCGTATTCGTCGCCGGTGGTTTTGATGAAGTTTTCGATGTCGGCAGTGTCGGCGACGTTTAATTTGTAGCCTTTGCCGTTGTCGCCCAGATAAGCGGAAATAGCCTCAGCGCCGCTATCGGAGGTAGCGGTGCCGACCACAAAAAAGCCGTCGGCGACTAATTTTTCGGCAATGGCCCGGCCTATGCCGCGGCTGGCGCCGGTAACAATGGCGAGTTTTTTATCCACGGAGTTGCTCCACAACGTTGTCAATGGTTTCGGGGTCGTAAATGGTGTAATGCGTTGCATCAGGCGCTATGCGTTTGTTTAAACCGACTAATACTTTGCCGGGCCCGCATTCAACAAAAGCGGTGACGCCTTGTTCGTGCATGAATTTGACGCTTTCCACCCACCGCACCGGTTTGAACAATTGTTCTTTCAATGCATAGCGAATCACTTCCGGCGAGCCGTGCGATTTGACGTCGGCGTTGTGGATCAGCGTGCTATTGGGCATCTCGACGTTAAGGCTTTGCAATATTTCGTTCAATTTGTCGGAGGCCGCTTCCATCAATGCGCAGTGGGACGGCACGCTAACCGGTAGTTTTAATGCACGTTTGGCGCCCAGCGCTTTTAAGGCTTCCATCGCTCTTTCCACTGCGGCGGTTTCGCCCGCAATCACCACTTGGCCTGGGGCATTGAAATTGGCGGCCGCAACGATTTCGCCATTGGCGACTTCGGCACAGGTGTTAACGACTTGATGATCTTCCAGGCCCAGAATAGCCGCCATCGCGCCTTTTCCGGCTGGTACTGCTTCCTGCATTAGGCGGCCGCGCTCGGCGACCAGGCGAATGGCGTCTTCATAACCCAGCGCACCGGAACAGACCAGGGCGGTGTATTCACCCAAGCTATGGCCGGCCATCCAGGCGGGTTTGATGTCGGTTTTTTCGCACCAGGCCCGCCACACCGCAACGCCGGCCGCCAGCATCGCCGGCTGGGTGTTATGGGTTTGGTTTAAGTCGGTGTCAGGGCCGTTAGCGACCATGTTCCACAGATCGAAACCCAGCACGTCGGAAGCTTGTTCGAAAGTTTGCTTGACCAATGGGTTGGCGGCGGCCAGCGTGCCCAGCATGCCGACAGCTTGCGAGCCTTGTCCGGGAAATACGAAGGCCAGATTGTAACTTTGTTCTATCGTCGTCATGTTTAGTACCTAATTAATGCGGAACCCCAGGTAAAGCCGGCTCCAAAAGCTTCCATTAATACGGTTTGTCCGCGTTGAATGCGGCCGTCGCGCACACCTTCGTTAAACGCCAATAACACGGAGGCGGAGGAGGTGTTGCCTTGGTTTTCCAGGGTCAGAATCACTTGATCCATGGACATGCCCAGCTTCTTGGCGGTGGCGGCGATAATGCGCGTATTGGCTTGATGCGGCACCAGCCAATCGATGTCGCTTTGTTGCAAGCCGTTGGCTTCCAGGGTTTCATCGACAATCCGGCCCAGTGTGTTGACCGCGACCTTGAATACTTCGTTGCCGCGCATGCTGATGTAAGCTGCTTCGTTTTGTTTGGCGGCAGCTGCGACTTGCGGATTGGGGCAGTACAGTAAATCTTCGTAGCCGCCATCGGAGTGGATATGCGTGGACAAGATGCCAGGCTGATCGCTGGAGGTCAGCAAAATCGCGCCGGCACCGTCGCCGAACAGGATGCAGGTGCCGCGGTCGGTCCAATCGACGATGCGTGAGCAAATCTCCGTGCCTACTACCAGTACGTTTTTGGCAAAACCGGTTTTCAGGTATTGGTCGGCGATGCTGAGTCCGTAAACGGAACCCGAGCAGGCGGCCTGAATATCGAAGCCGACGCATTGCTTGATGCCCAGGCGTTCCTGCAACAGGCAGGCCGTGCTGGGATAGACGCGATCCGGCGTGCCGGTGGCGACGATGATCATGTCGATCTCGTCAGCTGCAATTCCGGCTGCATCAATGGCTTGTCTGGCGGCGATTTCCGCCATGCTGGAAGCGGTTTCGTCGGGACCGGCTATGCGGCGGCTTTTGATACCGGTTCTTTCGTAGATCCAGCTGTCGGATGTGTCCACCGTGGCGGATATATCGTCATTGGTGCGGATGGTTTCGGGCAGATAGCCGCCCGTACCGATAACATGAGTCCAGCGTGTCATTCATCAACCTTTTGGGCCAGCGCGAGTTCTAGTTTTTCGCTGATTTTACGAATAAGGCCCTGTGCGACTTCGACTTCCGCCAGATGAATGGCGGTTTCGAAAGCCAGAGCGTCGGCGCCGCCGTGGCTTTTGATCACCAAGCCGCGTAGGCCGATGAAACTGGCGCCGTTGTAGAGGCGCGGGTCTATGCTGTCTTTGAAGCGCTTCAGGACCGGATAAGCGATCAGCCCGGCTAATTTGGTGAGCCAGTTTTGCGAAAAACTGTCTTTCAGTTTGCCGCCTATCATTTTTGCCGCGCCTTCAATGGATTTCAGCGCCACGTTACCGACGAAACCGTCGGCGACGATCAAATCGACTTTCACGTTGCCGGCGTTGATCGAGTTGCCTTCCACGTAACCGATGTAATTCAGTCCGGAGTTTTCCAGCAATTTAGCGGCGGCTTTGACTTGTTCGTTGCCTTTCATGTCTTCTTCGCCGATGTTCAACAAACCGATACGAGGGCGTTCGATTTTTTCCACGGCCTTGACCACTTCTTCGCCCATGACGGCAAATTGGTAGAGTTGTTCGGCGCTGGAATCGACATTGGCGCCTAAATCGAGCATGTGGGTGTGGCCGAAAGTAGACGGTAGTGTGGAAATAATCGCCGGGCGTTCGATGCCGGGAATCATTTTCAGTACGAAACGGGCTGTTGCCATTAACGCGCCGGTGTTACCTGCGCTGACGCAGGCGTCGGCCTTGCCTTCCTGGACCAGATTAATCGCCACGCGCATAGAAGAATCTTTTTTGTTCTTCAAGGCTTTTTGCGGCGCTTCGTCCATTTCGACCACTTGCGAGGCGTGTTGAATACTGATCCGGCCTTTGAACTCGACCAGCGCTTGGGATAGCAGGTTACCAAGAACCGCTTCATCGCCCACCATGATCAGATTTAAGTCCGGATTTTTTCGTAAACAGGCCAGTGAAGCAGGTACGGTAACTTGAGGACCGAAATCCCCGCCCATGGCATCAATTGAGAGAGTTGAGCTCACGCTTAGGACTAACTCCAGAAGTTGAAAGGAGCCAACAGCTGTCCAGCGACGCGTTGGCTTACTCAGAGACTATCAATAAATCAAATATTACTGCCCATTCCTGATGATTGCGCGGGAAAACGCGATGCTTGCGGCCGGTCTTGGACTAAGGGCTGCTCGACTCGCCTTTTGAATGAGTTACGAGTCGGCCAAGGCAGTTTAAAACGATTAATCTTCGTCGTTGCCGGCAATGATTTGACGGCCTTTGAAGAAACCGTCCGGCGTCATGTGATGACGCAGATGGGTTTCGCCGGTCAACGGATCCTGAGACAGGGTTTTACCGACTAATGCATCGTGTGAACGACGTTGACCGCGTCTGGAACGCGATACTTTGCTCTTTTGTACTGCCATTTCAATCTCCAGTTTTTTTAAGTTTTGCTAAAACAGAAAAAGGGTTGTTAGCCTTAGTCTGACTATCTGTTGCGCTGTAATCGGCATCTTCCGAACGGTTGTGGGCGAGACAATCGTGTTCATGCCGAGGGTAGTCGGGCAATGCCAGCAGGATTTCGTCTTCGATCACCGCGTTTAACGATACGGTGTCGCCGTCCAGCAATAGCGGTTCGCAATCGTCCAGTTGCTTTGCTTCTTGTAGCGAAGAGACAACAGCCAATTTAAAATCGATATTCAGTGGCCAGGTCAGTGCTTGCAAGCAAGACTGACACGCCAATTCCACAACAGCCTCGATATGGCCGGCAACGACGATGCGTTTGCCTTCCTTACCAAATTCGATCTTGGCGCTAACGCTGCCACCATGATCGATCACGCTACCAGACAAGCGCTCGAGCGCAGCGATTTTTATATCCCCGGAAAACGCGCCGCGTCTTTCGGCGAATAATAAGGGATCGATAAGGTCGGGAAACTTGTCTGACATAACTGTACAATCATACAGATAACTAACTGTTGCGTCAAACGCACACCGACTCAAACCACTACCTAGCCGATGACCGCCATAGTCCTTGCTTCTAGTTCGAAATACCGTTGCCAGTTGTTGGAAAAACTGGGTCTTGCTTTTTTAAGTTGCAGCAGTGACGTCGATGAGAGCCCGCAAGCCGGCGAATCGCCCGATGCTTTGGTGCGCAGATTATCGCTGGCGAAGGCTGAAGAAGTCGGCAAAATATACCCTAATCATTTAATCATCGGTTCCGATCAGGTTGCCGTGCTGGACCAAGAGATATTGGGAAAACCCGGCGGGCGCGACGCGGCAATTCAACAACTTGCCAAGCAATCCGGCCGGACGGTGCAATTTTATACGGGAGTCTGCGTTTTTAATAGTGCAACGGGCCGGCACCTGAGTGATATGGATGTGTGTAGCGTACATTTCAAAACGCTGACCTCGCCGCAGATTGAAAAATACATTGATTTGGACCGGCCCTTCGACTGTGCCGGCAGCTTCAAATCCGAGGGTTTGGGTATCGCGCTTTTTAGTAAAATTGTCGGCGAAGATCCTAATGCCTTGGTGGGTTTGCCCTTGATAAAATTGGTGGCCTTGCTCGACAAGTTTGGGGTCAATATTCTCTGATTTACCATAGCAGAAAATGCTTGCCAGTAGCGTTTAGTGAAATTTTTTGTTCGGCCCGAGTAATTCAAACATATGCAAAAACTCCTCTTCCACCCGCTCCATTATCGAAATGGTTTGTTCTCGTGTCAGACGCACCAGCGTTAACGATTGGTTAGAAAATTCCGCTACGGCTATTTCCAAGCCATCGGCTTGTTGGCCGCTATCGACCAAGCGCGCCGCCATATTCAGCAAATGCGCGTCCAGTTTGTGTATTTGGGCATCGGCCGGGTTCAGATAACAGCCTATGGTTTCGTAGAGGGATTCCGGTAAGCCCCAGATTTTTAGTAATTCCCCGCCAACCTCCGCGTGAGTGAAACCAATCAGTTCTTGTTCGAAGCCGGCCAACAAAGCGCGGTTGTGGTCTGCGGCCAGCAATACGCTTAGATATTGCTCGGGCATTTTTTGACTGAGTATCAGTGAGCCTATGTCGTGTAAAAGGCCGGCCAGAAAAAGTCTTTCGGTATGCAGCACGGCGCTGGCTTTTGCCAGCAGTCGGGCTATCACCGCGCAATGAATGCTGCGCATCCAAAACGAGGTCATGTCGATCAGTTCGCCGGGGATTTTTCCAAAGCGATCAACGACCGTGGTTGCCAATACCAGGTTGCTCAGGTCGTCGATGCCGATCACGGTAACGGCGCGGGAAATGGTGTCGATTTTGGCTTGAAAACCGTAGAAAGGACTATTTACTACCCGTAACAAACGCGCACTGAGTGCAGGGTCCTTGGCAATGACCTTGCCGATGTCAGCCAGAGAATAACGCGAATCCCGAATCATTTCGCTGAGTTGAAAATAAATATCGGGCAGAGAAAACAGTTCGGTCGAGCCGGCAATCAATTGCTTGATGGCAGCGGCTTTCAATTAACTCTTCCGATACAGCGCCATGACGTGCTGCACATAATTACGGGTTTCGGGATAGGGCGGCACGCTATTATTGTATTTCATCACCGCGCCTTCGCCGGCATTATAACCGGCTACCGCCAGGGTCAAATTGGAGTTGAACATCGCCAGTAAATCTTTCAAGTAGCGGGTGCCGCCATCGACATTCTGTTCGGCATCGCGCCGGTCGGTGACGCCGTAACGGCGTGCGGTATCGGGCATCAGTTGCATCAAGCCCACCGCGCCGGCCGAGGACACCGCATTGGGGTTATAGGCTGATTCGGCTTGAATCACTGCGTGCAGCAGTTTGGGGTCCATTTGATGTTTGGCCGCGGCCTTGGCGACCAAATCGTTAAATTTGAGTTTGTTGCCCGACATGAATTTTAGATCGCGGCTGTAAGTGCGTGGCCGGGTACGAATGATCAAGCGGTAATCAAAGCCCTTTTTCGGTTCGTCGGTGTAATACACCCGACCGCTAGGATCAGTGTATTTAAAAATGTCGGCCCCCGCATCGGTGATTAGCGCTATCGATAGTGTGGCAATCAACAGGGGTTTCATCGCGTCACCTTTTACCGATTGGACTCATTCAGTCACACGAATTAGGCTGGCGGCCTGTAACGCTTTAGATCGAGCATCATTGACGTTGTCGGCCGTGGCGAGCGCCACACCCATGCGCCTTGACACGAAAGCCTCCGGTTTGCCGAACAGGCGAATGTCGGTGTCTGCGACCGCCAATGCTTGTGCCAAGCCTGCATAGCTCACGGCTTTGGCGTCTATGCCACCTAAAATCACCGCGCTGGCGGCGGTTTTATCTAGCGCCGTGTTGACCGGCAGGCCAAGAATGGCGCGGACATGCAAATCAAATTCGCTCTGCCGCTGGCTGGCCATCGTGACCATGCCGGTGTCGTGCGGCCTGGGGCTGACTTCGCTAAACCAGACTTGATCACCGGCGATGAATAATTCCACGCCAAACAAACCCAAGCCGCCTAATGCGGTAGTCACTTTGTCGGCGATTTGCTGAGATAACTCAACGGCCTTGCTGCTCATCGCCTGTGGTTGCCAGCTTTCCCGGTAGTCGCCGTTCTCCTGGCGGTGGCCGATCGGTTCGCAGAAATAAGTTTTTACTTGGCCGTCGCTGTTCAGGGCGCGCACGGTGAGTAAGGTGATTTCAAAATCAAAATCGATCTTCGCTTCGACGATCACCTTACCCGTATCGGCGCGCCCGCCGGCCATGGCGTAATCCCAGGCGGCTTGCAGCTGATCGGCGCTTTTTACCATGGACTGGCCTTTGCCGGAAGACGACATCGTTGGCTTGATAAAGCAGGGGTAGCCAATGCCGCTATCGACTGCGGCTTTCAATTGCTCGAAGGTGTCGGCAAAAGCGTATTTCGATGTCGGTAGACCTAGTTCAGCGGCTGCCAGCTCGCGGATGCCTTCACGATTCATAGTCAATTGAATCGCCCTAGCATTAGGGACAATAGTGGTTTCACCTTGAGCTTCAATCTCCGCTAAGGCCTCGGTGGCAATCGCTTCGATTTCGGGGATGATGTAATGCGGCTGTTCGCGGGCAATCAGGGTTTTTACCGCGGTTGCGTCGGTCATATCAATCACCTGGCTGCGATGCGCCACTTGCATGGCCGGGGCGCCGGCATAGCGGTCAACCGCAATGACTTCCACGCCATAGCGTTGCAGCGAAATGGCGATTTCTTTGCCTAATTCGCCGCTGCCCAGCAATAAAGCTTTGGTGGCGCTGCCGCTGTCAGGGGTGCCGATTTTCATGATTTTGCTAAATAGTTATCGATGTCTTGTTTGGAGAAACCAATTTTCTTCGCGACCCGGTCGGCGTGGCTGACTCTGGAAATGCCGGCGATCAATTTAAAAGTCGGCAAGTCGTCGGCAAATTCCACTTGTTTAGGCACGGCGATTTTTCGTTTCACGAACTCATCCACCAATTGATGGTTGTGGGTAATCAAAATAGTACTGTTACCTTTGCGGTAAAAACCGTCCAGCACGTCGATAGACGACTGCATCTTCTCTTCAAAAGTAGTGCCTTCCGCCATTTCGTCAAGCACCACCAAGCTTTTTGCGCTGCTGGCCAAGAAAATATCGCGGGTACGTTTCAATTCCGTACCGAAACGGCCTTCGCCGTCATCGAGATGGCTGATCTCCGGGCATTGATAGAAAATGCGGTCCGCGACGCTTAAATTGGCAGCCTGAGCCGGCACGAAACAACCGATCTGCGCCAACAATTGAATTTGCGTGATGGTTTTGCAAAATGCGGTTTTGCCGCCGCTGTTGGGGCCGGTCACGCACACCAGACGTTCGTCGTCCATGCTGAAATCGTTGCCGACGTAGGCGGGATTTTTCTGGCCCAGTACCGGGTTTTTCGCAGCGACTAATTTAATATTGTGACGTTCGCCGGCGTTCAGTTCCGGCAGTACCATCTCGCTGCCGAAGTCTTCGGCGTATTTAATAAAAGCCAATAACTCATCCAACTGTCCCAGGCCGTCCAGCATATCGCCGAGCGCCTGCGAATTTTTATAAATGTTACGCAGGGGTATGATGCAGTTGTCTCTATCGTAGCCGCCAATGACCGGAATATAAGCCAAGGCTAAGGGCAGGAAAAACACCGAAGCCACCGACAAACCGTCACGGGTGACCTGGAACATATCGGTTGGGAAAATCTGCATCAAGCCCCAGATGGCGGCGATCAGTAGAGCGATCAACATCGGTTTGAACAGGGTGGGGCGGAAAATCGTCGCCGGTGAGAAGGAATTTTTGCGCTCTTCTTTGCTTTGCAGGCCTTTTTCGCTGTTGTAGACCGGGCCGACCATCAACGAATATTCGTTGCTGTGCGAAAAATTGCCGATTTTCTCGAACACGCTTTGCAGATAAGGGCTTTGCGGCTTGCCGGAGTTGTAGATCGCACCGACCAGATTCAAGACCACGCGCACACCACGAACATATTGTTTGTAGCCGTAACCTTCGATTTGATTATCCTCTCGAGCCGTGCCGAAACCGCCGAGAAACTCGCCGAACAATAACAAGTAAAGCCGGTTTTCCGAGGCGGCGGCATTGGCGATAATGTTTTCCACATTGGCGCGCACATCGGGATTGTCTTGAATTTCCCGCACCGCGGCTTGTTTGGCGGCTACCGCTTCCAGATTATCCAAGGGTTGGCTTAGCGAACGATACAACACCGATTTACCGGCGGTGGTGCTGGCGTAATTGACGTAATCGAACAATTCGTCCACTTCTATGGTGTTAAACGCGCCTTGGTCGATGACGCCTTCACCGGTGGGCAAGGGGTGGCTCGAGCGCACCGTCGGCCATTCGTCGTTCCAGCTTTGTAAGATGTTTTGTTGCATATTACCCCCGGTTTTTATGTGCCGCGCTTTATTCAGTGCGCGGTTTTGATTAAATCAAGCATCACCTCGACATGAGCGTCGCTGTCGTTTAAACACGGAATATAACGATAAGTCTCGCCGCCGGCTTCCAGAAAAATCTCCTGGTTAGCGATGGCGATCTCTTCCAGCGTTTCCAGACAGTCTACCGAGAATCCCGGACAAATCACGTCGACATTTTTGACGCCTTGCTGCGGTAGTTCTTGCAACACTTCCACGCAATAAGGTTTCAGCCATTCGGCTTTGCCGAAGCGCGATTGAAATACCAATTTCCATTGTTGGTCTTTGAGGCCTAATTGCTCGGCGAGCAGACGGCCGGTGGTTTGGCATTGATAGAAATACGGATCGCCCCATTCGGTCAGTTTGGCCGGTAAGCCGTGAAATGACAGCAACAGCAATTCCGCTTGGCCGTTGGCTTGCCAATGCTGGCGCACCGATTGCGCCAGGGCTTCGATGTAACTGGGGTGTTCATGAAAGTCGCTGATGAAGTGCAGGCCGGGCATGTGCCGCCAACTGACAAATTCCTCGGCCACCACGTCGAAAATCGAGGCGGTCGTGGTGGAGGAATATTGTGGATAGAGCGGCAGGATAACGATTTCGTGGACACCTTGCTTCTGAAAGTTTTGCAATTTTTCCCGCAAGGCCGGTTTGCCGTAGCGCATCGCGCAATCGATGATTAAATCGGCGTCGTCTATACCGGTAAAACCTTGCAATTTGGCGGTCAGCTTTTCGGTGAATACGATCAAGGGCGAGCCTTGCTCGGTCCAGATCGATTGATAGGCATGCGCCGATTTTTTCGGGCGAAACGGCAGCACGAACAAATTCAGGATTAGCCACCACAAGGGCCTGGGCAGATTGACCACCCGCGGGTCGCCGAGAAATTCGCGCAGGAAGCGGCGTACGTCGCCGGTTTTTGGGGAGGCGGGCGAGCCCAGATTGACCAGTAACACCCCGATCTTTTTTTGGCCGGTTTCAGTCATGGTTACTTGCGATTGATCAGGTTCAGGAATTCGGAACGGGTGCTGATTTCTTCTCTGAAGATACCCAGCATGACCGATGTGGTCATCACCGAGTTTTGTTTTTCCACGCCGCGCATCATCATGCACAAGTGCTTGGCTTCGATGACCACCGCTACGCCGCGGGCGTCGATGGCGGTTTCCACCGCTTTGGCGATTTGCCGAGTCAATTGTTCTTGAATTTGCAGCCGCCGACCGTACATATCAACGATACGGGCCAGTTTGGACAAGCCCAAGACTTTGCCTTTAGGCAAATAACCGATGTGGCATTTGCCAATAAAGGGCAATAAATGATGCTCGCACAAAGAGTAAAGCTCGATGTCTTTTACAATCACCATGTCTTCGGTATCGGCTTCAAATATCGCGCCGTTCAATACCTCTTCCAGGGTTTTTTCGTAACCGTTATTCAGGAATTTGAAGGCTTTAGCGGCACGTTTGGGCGTGTCCCGCAAACCTTCCCGATTCACATCTTCGCCTATTGCTTGAATGATTTTGGAGAAATATTCTTCCATTGCCGCCCTCGAGTAAAAAAATGTCGTGAGTATACAGCATCAAACTGTAAATTCTAAGGCGTCCAAAACCACCTGGCTACCGGCGCCAAAACGGGTGGCGTTTTCGCTGAGATGCCGGCGCCAGGCCCGCGCGCCATCGACCCCATGAAACAGCCCCAGCATGTGTCGGGTGATGCAATGCAGTCTCACGCCTTGTTGTAATTGCTGCTCTATATAAGGCAACAGGGCTAATACCGTTTCTTGCCGCGACGGGATGGAATGCTCGTCGTTAAACAAGCGCCGGTCTACTTCTGCTAGTAGATAGGGATTGTGATAAACCTCCCGGCCTAGCATGACGCCGTCAAGTTGCTCTAATAAATCCAGCGAGCTATCCAAGGATTCGATGCCGCCGTTGATAACAATATTCAGCATCGGAAAATCTTGCTTCAATTGCAACACCACGTCATAACGTAACGGCGGTACGTCGCGATTTTGCTTGGGTGAAAGCCCGGATAGCCAGGCTTTGCGGGCGTGCACGATAAAGGTCTCGCAACCGGCCGCCGCTACAGTGCTTATGAAGTGTGTCAGTTCTGCGTAAGAATCGCGATCATCGATACCAATCCGCGATTTCACCGTCACCGGCATCGATACTGCTTCCCGCATTGCCGCTACGCATTCGGCGACCAGTTCGGGTTCTGCCATTAAGCAGGCGCCAAAGCGGCCATTTTGCACACGGTCGCTGGGACAGCCGACGTTTAAATTGATCTCGTCGTAACCATAGTCGGCGGCAATTTTGGCGCATTCCGCTAAATCCGCTGGATTGCTGCCGCCTAGCTGTAAAGCCAGTGGGTGTTCCTCTGGGCTGAACTGTAAATGCCGGTCACGGTTGCCATGCAAGATGGCGCCAGTGGTGACCATTTCCGTGTATAGCAAGGCATGACGGGATAAGGTGCGGTGGAAATACCGACAGTGTCGGTCAGTCCAATCCAGCATGGGGGCCACTGAGAATCGGTAGGCCAGGTGTTTGTCAGCTTGGGGGGCGGTATGGTCGCGGTCAGCGGTCATGGGTGGTTCTGGTGGTTGGGAATCAGGATTCAAATTGGTGAGTTTATTATACTTTGCCGGGCTGAATAAAAACCGCAGTAGGAAATCAGCCCGTGCTGAAGGCTGAAGCAGGAAGGCGATAGGAGAATATCAGTCTGCTTTATCGGCGTAGACTTTGTTGGTCAGTTCTTTAAACCAACTCGGCCTGAAAATCACTAGGTATAAACCGATGCTGCTGGTAATCGGGAAGGGGCTGACACTAAATAGCATGAACACGATAAAGACAATCGCACAGTTGATTCTGCTCAGCTTGTCGGATGCGTATTGGCCCGCTGCTATTAGATGAAGCTAAAAGTTAACAACTTGCATCTAAATGTTGCAGATAGATCAAAAAAAGCCTTGGTGCCGTGTTGACGTCGCCTTGACGAGTGACTTGGGATTCGGGATGGCTATCTGGGTTGTCCGCGCGGACGATTCAAAATTATACGGATTGCCGAAAAACACTCATTTGTATTGTTTGCTAGCTTTGTTTTCGGTCAGGCTACCAACGCATTTACTGTAAGTTTGTTTGGTATGAAACTGATGGAGCGAATTGCTAACCGGCTGGACCAAAGCACGAGTGCCGGGTTTTAGAGGGCGAGAGGCAAGTGCGTTAATCGTTTCCATGCTCCCTATGCATTGCTTGGGTTTTGGCATGGTTGCGGCGGGGGCGTTTTGGGTGGCCAGAAATACGCCGATTATGATTAGTACGAAGCTTATGCCGCAGCGCTTTAGTTCGCGTATACACGTTTTCAGGATGTCTTCGGAATTCATAGTTTGTCTCCTTATGTTGGGGTTATAAAAACTTAGCGAGCTGATGCGCATGTTTTTCAGGTATTCGCGCCAATCGGTTCGCTGTGGGCAGCTAAGGCGCTGAATAACGACGCCATTTCGCGATCCGGTTGAACGTGCCCTCAAGCCTACGATGGTTATCGGCAAACTTTCATTGTGGCGCGGCCAGCCTTATAACAAGGCCATGCTTAAACAAATCTGAAGTGAATTTTTGCCACGCGGTTTTTTGCCTGTATTTCTTGGTGAATTTCCAGTGCTTCACTACGCATCTGGGCGCAAAATGCACAGAGGCCTTCGTGGGCGGTATGTGACTTTTCATGGGCTGACAATAAGTCGCCGCACCTTTTGCAACGAGTAATCTGCTGGAGTGTTTTCATGGTGATCACCTCGTAATCCGAATGTCTGAAAATAATGCGCTATGGGTTTGTTGGGTATTCGGCTCTTCGTCATTGCAGAGCTACTTTATACAGCGCAAAACCAATGCCACTGCAAAACCGCATGCACCTTAATTATTCTAAGTAATTGTTTATGCATTATTTTATGAGCTGGCAATGCTGGAAAACAGTGAAAAAATGCACAAGAAATTGTTGATTTCAGCACTAAATATCGTATCGCTTACGAAATGTCGTACAAGGTGTCAGGGCCAGTCGATGATCCAGGGGCGTTAGACGCTTTTGCAGGTTTAAAGTTGGTATGAGTTTTTAGGTTAATGGCGGCCGCTACTGGGGTAGCTCCAGCGCTGGCTCGAAGATTTGTAATCGGCGGGCAAATGCGGGTTTAATCAAATCTACCTCTGTCTTGAATGATGCTGCTCAGGTGTTTGATCTGCAATTAAGTTTTGACGAAATATCGTCAACCATTCAAAAATATGTGATACATTTCGCTTTAAACGTATCGGGAGAATATTCCCAATTAACTGGGTAGTATGAGTGTGCTACCGATGAAATGCTTGAGAGTCCGCATGCGGCAACGATACTATCCGGCCATATTCAAAACGCTAAACGCTGCTATCGTTTCCTATGTCTGCGCACTCGCAGCCCTAGTGCCTGCCTCTGTAGTTGCCGGGGGCCATATGGGACATATGCCCAGCCATGGCACCACCGGGCTGCCGGGTGATTTGTTATTGTTTCCGGCTGTGACCGGCATCGAACGTTTCGATCAAGAACCGCAGAAAAAACTCAGTACAGGTGACGTTATCCCCGAGATTAACGTGTTTTACACCACCGACTATCAGCGCTTCCGCTTTCTCGGCGAATGGCTGGTCAGCACCAAAACCCATAATCTGGAACGCTTTCAATTAGGCATGCATGTTGGCGACGAAGCCACGCTGTGGTTGGGGCGCTTTCATAACCCGATCGGCTATTGGAACATGCAGTTCCACCACGGCGCGTTTCTGCAAACCACGATCAGCAGGCCCGGTATTATGGCTTTCGAAACGGCGGGAGGCGTGATTCCCAATCATTTGACCGGGTTTTTATGGGAAGGCGTCCACGATCTGGGTGAGGGCGGCTTGTATTACACGGTTGGCGCTGGTGCGGGCCCGCAAATTAATAAAGGTTTGGAAGCGTTCAATCTGGTGGAGCCGGGAGGTTCCCGCCGGCCTGGTGTGTCGTTTCGGTTGGGCTACCAACCTATCAGCTATGGGGTCGACGAATTCGGCATTTCCGGGGCCTACAATCAAATTCATTCCGACGAACTGGCCGTTAAAAACGTTAATCAGTTCGTCGCCAGTGCCTATGCCGCTAAGCAAATCCAATCGCTAAGACTACTAAGCGAAATTGTCTATGTGAACAATACCTTGGAAAGCCCGTTGGGCGGCAAAACTTACGACGATTTTCTCAGCGCTTACGGGCAAGTGGAATGGGACCTCAATCCGGCCTGGACAGTGGTCGGGCGCGTAGAAGGCACTTTTGGCGGCAGGGACGATCCCTACCTGGCGATGTTTCCTAAATATGTCGAGGACAGGTTTCTCGGTGGCATACGCTACAAACTCAACCACACGAATGCCCTAAAGCTAGAAGCCTCCCGCGATCATTTGCGCGACGATCATTTCGGGCAAGTGATGTTTCAATGGAGCGCGGTGTTCCCATGAAGCTGCTGCGCGGTCTCTGCATCGTTGCTTTGCTGTTGCTGTTTGGAGCGCAGAGCCTATGGGCTATCACTCGCCATTCTCTGGTATTGGCCACCAGCGCCAATTCGTCGATGCCGGCTTTAACCGTGCAAGAAGCCAGAAAATTGTTCTTGGGCGTGCCGCTGGAGAAGGGCGGCGAACACCCCGTGCCCTTATTGAATATCAGCGATCCGTTAATTTTCGAAGTATTTTTGCAAAAAGTGGCCTTCATGTCGGCTAATGCCTATGAAAGCCAAACCATATCGGTGGTTTTCCGCCTCGGCGGTAAGCGTCCGGAGAGTTTTAACGATCTGAAGAGCTTGGTCGATACGCTGCAACAAAATCCGGGTACGGTGACCTATTTGTGGGAAGATCAAGTCCGGGCCAATCAAGGCCTGAAAGCGGTTAACGTGTTATGGCAGGGAGCCCTGGAATGAGTCGGTTTTTTCATAGTTTTAACGGCCGAATGATTCTGGCGGTTGTCGGCATTCATTTACTGCTGGTGCCGGTGTTGTTGTTCGGCATTTATCGGGTAATCAAACCCAGTTTGGAAGCGCAGTTTGTCAATTACGTCCGCTCCGATGCCTTGCTGTTCAGTAATCTGGTGACGCCGCGCCTGCAACACAGTAAGGCCGGCGAATTGCAAGGCTTGTTAGGGGAGTTTCTGTTGAATGGCCGTTTGGCGTTTGCGGAAATCGCCACCGAGCGCGGCAATATTCGCGCCGACATCGAACTGAACGCCCAGCAGCAATTTCAGGAAGATTTTTTCTTCGGCGAGCACGACGACGATATTTATTTTTTGGCCGTACCGATTTTGAATCCCGAAGACGGCTCTTTGGCGATGCTAAGGCTGGGTTACGACGAGCGGCAGATTCAACGCGACATTGCCACGATCTATCAGCGTAGCGCCTATTTTGTCGCGGTTTACATGGGTTTGACGCTGCTGGTGGTGGGATTGTTCGGGCGCAAACTGGTTATGCCGCTGGAACGTTTACGCGACGAAGCCGAACAAATCGCCGCCGGCAATCACACCGGGCAATTTAATTCCGGCACCAAAATTACCGAAGTAGCGGCGTTGGCCGAGCATCTGGAAAAAATGCGCCAAGCCTTGCTGTCCGCCCGCGACGCTGCGTTGCAGGCCGCCGGCGCGAAGAGTGAGTTTCTGGCGAATATGAGCCATGAAATCCGCACGCCGATGAACGGCATCATCGGCATGATAGGCTTGGCCCTGCGTACAGATCTTACGCCGCAGCAACGCGAATTTCTGGGGATGGCGAATAGCTCGGCGGATGCTTTGCTGCGCATCGTCAATGACATTCTGGATTTCTCCAAAATCGAAGCTCGCAAACTCGAGCTCGACCACGCACCGTTCAAAGTCCGCGAAAGCCTCGGCGACACCTTAAAACTGCTGGCCGGCCATGCCCATGAAAAAGATCTGGAGTTGATGCTGCGCATCGACCCGGAAACCCCGGACGATTTACTGGGCGACGTCGGCCGTTTGAATCAGGTTATTATTAATCTGGTCGGCAATGCCATCAAATTTACCCAGCATGGCGAAATCGTGGTGCAAGTCAAACCGGAATCGGTCGATGAAAACAAGGTTTGTTTGCAGATTGCGGTCAGCGACACCGGTATCGGTATTTCCCCTGATAAACAACAGCTTATTTTCGAAGCCTTCGCGCAGATAGACGCATCCTCCACGCGCAAATTCGGCGGCACCGGCCTGGGTTTGTCGATTTCTTCGCGCTTGGTCGAGTTGATGGGCGGGCATTTGTCATTGGAAAGCGAAGAACATAAAGGCAGCACTTTTTTCTTTACCGCCGTGTTTGACCGGCACACTAAAAGCGAGGCCGACGCGCCATTTCAGCCACTGATAGACGTGAAAAATCTACCGGTGTTGATCGTGGACGACAATGCCATCAATTTACGGGTGTTCTCGGAAATCTTGAACCATTGGGGCATGCGGCCCACCACGGTGGATAGCGGCGAGGCGGCCATTACCGCATTGAAGAGTATGGCGGAAACCGGCGAAGCCTACGCTTTGATTTTACTCGATGCGATGATGCCGATCATGGACGGCTTTATGGTGGCGCAAGCCATCAGAGAGGATCAACGCTTCGAGCCGGTAACCATCATGATGTTGTCGTCTGCCGACCGGCCGGACGATTGCGAACGCTGCCACGATTTGGGCATCAATTTGTACGTGCGTAAACCGGTCAAACATTCGGAATTGTGGAATGCCATTCAATCGGCGTTGGGTAAATCCGCCAAAGCCGCAGAAGCCGCGCTGACAGTATTGGCCGAGCCGCCGCGTAAGTTAAGAATTTTGTTGGCGGAAGATAATCCGGTTAACCAATACATGGCGGTGGTGTTGCTGGAAGAGCGCGGCCACACCGTGAAGGTGGCCAACAACGGCCAGGAGGTGCTGGATATATTGGCTACCGATATTTTGTTCGATCTGATCTTAATGGACGTGCAGATGCCGGTAATGGATGGTTTTCAGGCTACCGAAGCGATTCGGGCCAGCGAGCGCGAGACCGGTAAACATATGCGGATTATCGCGATGACCGCACACGCCCTGAAAGGTGATAGGGAACGCTGTTTAGCCGTTGGTATGGACGATTACATCGCTAAACCCGTGCAGGAGCAGGATTTGTTGGCAATGGTGGAGTGTTGGAATATGGCGGGGACAGAACAAGCGGATAACCATAGCATGGCCTCGGCGTTATTGGCCGAGCCGGCGCTGGATTGGCAACAAGCCTTAAGCCGGGTGCGGGGCAGACAGCAGATGTTGTGCAAAATGATGACTTTATTTCAGGAACAGTCAGCACCGCTGCTGAATGACATGGCCGATGCGATACAGCGTCAGGATGCCGAATTGTTACGGCTATCCGCACATACCCTGAAAAGCTCGGCTAACAGCATCGGCGCCTTCCCGTTCGGCAAGATAGCCCAACAGCTGGAGACGATGGGCCACGAGGCGGCCTTTACTGATGCGGCCGCCAGTTACGAGTTACTGCAACAAGCCAGCATTCGGCTGGAGCCGGCTATTCAGGAATATTTGCACGAGTTTCAGGAATGATGCTGCCGCCGGTGGTTGGGATAGGTTAAGAAGGAGATAGGCATGACTCATAAGCGCCAGCGCGATAAACCGTTAATCTTGATGCTGGACGACAATCCGGTTAACTTGGAAGAGTTGGCAGGCTTGGTCGATGAAGCCGGCTTTGACGTATTGCGTGCGGAAACGGGCGAAATTGCCTTGGTCCAAGCCGTGGCCCAATTGCCAGACCTGATTCTGCTGGACGTGCTGATGCCGGGCATGGACGGTTTTACCGTCTGCCAGACCTTGAAAACCATTCCGACGACGCGCGATATTCCGGTGTTATTCATGACGGCCTTGGCGGATACCGCCGATAAATTAAAGGGTTTTCAAGTCGGGGCGGTGGATTACATCACCAAGCCGTTTCAATACGAAGAAGTGCTTGCCCGCGTGCAAACCCATCTAACGCTGCAAAAGCTGAAGCTGGAGTTGCAAGAAAAAGAGCAGCGTCTGTCGCGGATTTTCGAGAACGCGATGGATGCGATTCTCACGCTGGATGACATCGGGCGGATTACCTTATTCAACGCGGCGGCCGAACAGATGTTTCGCTGTAAAGCCGCCGACAGCATTGGCCGGGCGGTGGATAGATTTTTGTCGCCCGAGCTTTACAAAACGCTAACCAATTTTCGCAACGGCGTGCCGGCCGAGCAGGCCATTTGGGTGTCGGAAGGCATGAGTGCGGTACGCGCGGATGAGAGCACTTTTCCCATTGAAGCCACCATCTCTCGCGTGGAAGCCATTGGGCAGAAACTGTATATCCTGATTTTGCGTGACATCAACGAACGCAAAGCCCGGCAACAGGCCGAAGCGGAATGCAATACCTTGCGCGGCATCAATCTTTATCTACAAGAAGAAGTCTTGGCCAGCCGCGATGGCGAGGAATTGATCGGCAATTCTCCGGCATTGCATCAAGCGATGGATCTGGTCAGGCAGGTAGCCAACACCGACGCAACGGTGTTAATCACCGGTGAAACCGGTACCGGCAAGGAATTGATAGCCCGGGCGATTCACAATCTCAGCGCTCGCAAAGACAAAACCTTGGTGAAATTGAATTGCGCGACGATCCCGGAAAATCTCGCCGAAAGCGAGTTGTTCGGTCACGAAAAGGGCTCGTTTACCGGGGCGATTGCCCGCAAATTGGGACGTTTCGAGCTCGCTAATGGCGGTACCTTGTTTCTGGATGAAATCGGCGAATTACCGCTGGAGATGCAGGCCAAGTTATTGCGGGTATTGCAGGAAGGCGAATTCGAACGGGTGGGCGGCACGCAAACCCTGACCTGCGATGTGCGGGTCATCGCCGCCACCCATCGGGATTTGGCGCAGTTTTCGCAACAAGGTAAATTCCGGGCCGACTTGTATTACCGGCTAAATGTTTTCCCCATTAATTTGCCGCCGCTGCGCGAACGCAAGGAAGACGTGCCGTTTTTGGTGAAGCATTTCATCGATAAGTACGCGGCAAAATTCGGCAAAAAAATCCAGTCTATTCCGGAACGGATGATGGCCGATCTGCAAAGTTATTTCTGGCCCGGTAATATTCGCGAGCTGCAACATATCATCGAACGTGCGGTGATTTTAACTAAAGGCAGTCAACTGGCCGCCGTGGATTGCGTGAATGTGATGGGAGGTGGTGGCGCGCCCAACGCTGCACCGATTGTCACGCTGGACGAAGCCGAGCGCGCGCATATTCTGAAAGCGCTGGAAGCCACGTCCTGGCGGATTGCCGGCAACCAGGGCGCGGCGAAGATTTTGGGGGTGCCATCCACGACTTTGCGGTCGCGGATGGAAAAGCTGGGGATTAGTAAACCGGCCTGACGGGGGCTAGTTTTCAAACACATCTACGCCTTTCGGTGCTTTGAAATTAAACAAGGCGTCGTCCAGCTTGGGATTGAGCTGGATGTTGGAAAAATAAATACGGGTTAATTGGCCGAAGTTGTCGCTCAGTTCCATACCGCCCAATTGGTTGCCGTTCAGGCCGATCAAAATGTACTTGAACCCGCTTTCTTCATTCTTGGGTGATAGCTTCACCCAGTTCATGCCGTCGTCTTCTTTGCCTTGTTCCTGCAGGATGAATTTTTCCTCTATATCCACTTCGCCGGTCAATAACAATGCCGGCGTGGAACCTAGCGAATCGTCCAACTGTTTGACGGTTACTTGCTCCAGATCCGCATCGTAAAACCAGACTTTGCCGGTATTGGACACAATCTCTTGCACAAAGGGTTTTTGGTAATTCCAACGAAATTTGCCGGGTCGGCTCAGATAAAATTTACCGGTGCTGTTTTGCGCGGGGCGGCCGCTTTTATCGAAACTGGTTTGCTTGAAATCCGCCGTCAAGGAACTGCTGCTGGCTAAAAAGCTTTTCAATCGGGCAATCGGTGTTTCGTCTGCCCAGGCTGACGAGGTGGTGGCGATCAGGAAAATCAGGGCAAAAATGTGTTTAAGCAACATAGTTAAAATGGGTTCAGGTTATTAAGCCAGCTTTCGCCGGATTCCGGGCTTGCTCCGCAGTCGGCAAATTGGCTGGGTCCGGAGCCATCCACAAACGGCATGAGTTTGGCGCCGGGGCAGCCTTCATTGCTGAGCAAACCGCTGGCAGCGTCTATCCAGGTCATCTGTACATTATCCGGAGGTACCAGGCTGACCGGCTTCTTCGACACTTGCCGCATCAACTCGGACCAGATTTGCAAGGCGCCGGTTCCGCCGGTCAAACCGGTTGGTTTGTTATCGTCGCGGCCTACCCACACCACCGATAGAAAATCGCCGCTAAAACCGGCAAACCAGCTGTCGCGTAATTGGTTGGTAGTACCGGTCTTGCCGACTAAAGCCATGTTCTGCGGCAGATAGTTATACGCAGAATGGCCGGTGCCGGCATACATCACTTCCTGCAAAATGGTGTTGGTGATAAAGGTAGCGGCAGGATCAACGGCTTGACGCACGGTAAAAGGATAACTTTGCAGGGCCTTGCCGTCAGCGGCATTGACCGCACGGATCGAGCGCAGTGGTGTGGCAAAACCGTCGCCGGCCAAGGTTTGGTAAAGCTGCGTGACTTCCAGCGGCGTCAGCGGTTGCGCGCCCAGCAGGAAGGACGGAAATAAATCCACCGGCCGGCTGACACCCATGCTTTTTAAAGTGTTGGCGACTTTGGCCAAACCAATGTCCATGCCAATCCGCACCGTCGCCATATTGTAGGAGTGGGCCAGGGCGCTATGCAGCGGCACGACGCCGTGTTCCTGATTGTCGTAGTTGTCCGGCGACCAGGTTTTGCCTCTTTCGGCTGGAATTTCCAGGCGGGTATCGCTGATCGGCGTGGCGATGGTGTAGCGGTCCGGGTATTCCAGTGCGGTCAAATACACTACCGGTTTAATCAGCGAACCTATCGGCCGCACCGCGTCCAAAGCGCGATTGAAGCCGGTGTCCTCGGCGTCGCGGCCGCCGGCGAGGGCGACAATTTCACCACTGTCACGGCGGGTAACGATGGCGGCGGTTTCCAAATCGTTACTTTTCGAACTTTTCTCCAGATGTTTCAGCTTGCTGGCGATGGATTTTTCCAGTGTGTCCTGGATACGGGTATCTAAGGTTGTGACGATGCGCAAGCCTTCCGAGGTCAAATCGTCTTCTTTATATTCCTGTTTCAGTTGGCGTTTGACCAGATCGATAAAACCCGGATAGCGGTTGGCGGAGCGATGAATCACTGTCGCCACGCCTATTGGTTGTTTTTTGGCTTCGTTCAGTTGTTGCGCGTCGATAAAACCTTCCGTATGCATCGCATCCAGCACGATGTTGCGGCGCTCTAAAGTGTGTTCCGGATTGCGGCGCGGGTCATATTCCGATGGTCCGCGGACCAAAGCCACCAAGGTGGCGACTTGATGCAGGTTCAGGGTTTTTAACGATTGCCCAAAATAAAATTCGCTGGCCAAACCAAAGCCATGCACTGCGCTGGCACCGTCTTGGCCCAGGAAAATTTCGTTGAGATAGGCTTCCAGAATTTCGTCCTTGCTGTAGCGATATTCCAGAATAAACGACATCAAGGCTTCTTTAAGCTTGCGGCGCAACGTGCGTTTGGGATTCAGGAAAAAGTTTTTCACCAACTGCTGGGTGATGGTGCTGCCGCCTTGCACCATGCCGCCGGCTTTCACGTTGGACCACATGGCACGGACAATGCCTTTGGGCGAGATGCCGAAATGGTTGTAAAAGTCCTTGTCTTCGGTGGACAGCAGGCCTTGCACCAGGGTTGGCGGCGCTTCGTCCAGTTTGATCAGAATTCGGTCTTCCTTGCGGGTGGGATAAAAGCTGCCAATTTGCACCGGGTCCATGCGGACGATGGCCAAACTCTCGCCGGTGCCGGCGTCAGTAATACCGGCGATGCCGCCGCTCGTGAAACTCACGCTGATATTGCGGCTTTCCTGAGGCGTATTGCCGAAATTAAAGGCGCGGGTGCGGATGTTGATCTGGCCGCCCTTAATGGAATAAGAACCTTCGCCGACCAGTTGATTATCCTGCCGGTAATGCAGTTCCAGCAATAAGTCTTCCAGATTTTTGCTGGAGATTTCGTAGCCGGCGTAAAGCTCGACGGGGCTGGCATAGACGCGGGCCGGAATCGACCAGCGCTTGCCCTCGAATTGCTGGCGTACCGTGTAATCTAGGTAGCTAACATACACCGCCAATACGAAAGCCCCGATCAGCAGCAGTGAAACCAACGCGCGTTTCAGCCACGATGCCTGGGGTTGCGATTTTCTGCGTCTAACGGTCGATTTGCTGCTTCTGGGTCGTCTAGGCATTAAGTCGGTATCTGATCTCGCCGGCGGCAGTTAGCGGCGGCTGTGTGAATGGGGCGAAGATGGCACCTGCTGGTTCGGCGCAGTTCATTTAGCTTACTATTATCTAATAAAATGCCCACTTCCGCACAGATTGCTGGCGTTATTGAGGAGAATAGGCGAGTGTTGATACTGAAACTGTTTCCAAAATGCTTGGCCCAGCTACCGTCGACACTGATGCGTTTTGGTTTGCTGCTGGTGCTTGCGCTGGCAATCATGCCGAGTGTCGGAGCGGTTGAAAACCGGATCGATATCGAAGCTTTTGTACGTAACGGTTGTCCGCATTGCCAACAAGCCGAACAATTTTTGGCGGTGCTGCAAGGCGAGCACCCCGGTTTACGGATAGTTATTCGCAATATCTCAGCAGAGCCAACCGCCTTGGAGCGATTGCAGCAGATTACCGAATCCCGGCAAGCCGGGCCAATCAGATTGCCGACATTTTTAGTGCGCGGCGAGTACATCGTCGGTTATTCCGAAGAAGCCGATAGTAGCGGTTTGATCAGGAATGCCTTGCGTGTCGGTGCGCCGCCGAGTGAAGTGTCCGGCGCAGAAGCCGGTAGCTGTGAGGTGCAAGTCAGCGAGTCGTGCGATGTGCCGTTGAAAAGCCAACCAGTCGCACCCGAACCGGAAGTGTTTGCCGTGAATTGGTTCGGCAGGCGCATCGGTCTTGACGAGGTCGGTTTGCCGGCCTTTACGCTGGCCATGGGCTTGCTGGATGGCTTCAATCCCTGTTCGATGTGGGTGTTGATTTTGATGATTTCGATGCTGGCGCCTATGAATAATCGGCCCCGAATGTTGGTGGTGGCCGGCACGTTTGTGGTTGTTGAAGGGATTGCTTACTTCGTGTTTATGGCTGCCTGGTTGAATCTGTTTTTACTGATAGGCTTATCGCGCGCGTCGGAATTGGCTATTGCCGGCATTGCCGTGTTGGCCGGCGCGATCAATCTGAAAGATTTTTGGGCGTTTGGCAGGGGTATTTCCCTGTCGATTCCCGCCGCCGCCAAACCCGGTATCTACAATCGGATTCGGCGCATCCTGCAAGCCGAGAATTTGGCGGGGGCGATGTTGGGGGCCGTGGTACTGGCTTTGCTGGTCCAGATCGTCGAATTGTTGTGTACCTCCGGATTCCCGGCCCTTTACACACGCATACTCACCTTGCGGGAATTAAGCGGCTGGGACTATTACGGTTATTTAATGTTGTACAATCTGGCTTATATGCTGGATGACGTCGTTGTGCTGGGTGTGGGAGTCGTGACCCTGAGTCAGCGTCGTTTGCAGGAAAAAGAAGGTCGTTGGCTGAAATTGCTTAGCGGCTTGGCGATGGTAAGTTTAGGGTTGTATTTAATATTGCGCGGTTTAGGCGAGTAGACGGCCGGTTGGCGTGGGGCGCTGATTAACAGCGCTTTTCTTTATCACTACACGTGCGATAGAAGCGAAACGAGATAGGAGAATTCGTGATTGATAACAAGCGCAGGCACCCGCGCCTAAAGCACCGTGCCAAAATCAGGATGACGGTGCCGGCATCGGCTGAAGCGGTCGTGGTGGATATGCGGGACTTTTCCGAGACTGGATTGTTTTTACTGTGTGCCAACGAATTAATCCCGCCGATTGGCGCGCTAGTGGAAGTGCAAACCACCGAATTCGACGATGCGCCGATACAAACTGCGATTGTGGTGCGGGTAGAGCCGGACGTGGGGTTTGGTCTGGAGTTTGCGCCGCGTTGATCAGGCGGTCAGGTCGAGGAGCTCGCCGTTACGGCTGGGTTGCTTTTGCGAATTCAACAATTCTCCGCGAGCTTTATTAGCCATCGCCGCTGCCTTGGCGGCGATGCTTTGATCCGGGCCTGAGGGACTGGCCGGCGCTAATGCCGCGCGGCGGATAGTCTCGGCTTTGCGCAGAGTCGCTTCCGGGTCGCCGGCAACCTCTGAGACATCAATATTCACTTCACCGCCGGTGGCGTAACGTTGGCCATCCGGCCCCGTCACAAAAGTAAAACGCGCACCACTGACAGCGATACCGCCGGCGGCACTTAAATGAGCTTGCTCGTGGGCCCGAACTTCCTGGTCGCGGGCTTTAAGCTCGGCAATTTGGCTTAGCTGTTCCGGACTGTATTGGTCGGATTGGGCGTTTGCGCTTTTCGCAGCTTGGGCGATAGGTTCGACAGGCGCCTGTTCGCCGGTCGCGGCCAGATTGCGGCCGGTCAGCCGATATAGCGAAGTTTGATGGGAAGAGGCGGTGACCAGCATGTTGGGCCTCGAACGAATTGTGTTAACTGGCTCTAAGAATACACCTTGACTTCATGCGAGTTCAAGTAACCAAAGCATTTTTAGCCTGAGTTTTCGCGGTAGGGCGATTATCGCAGTCTGGCTGATTAAATCCCTTTTACTCGCGATTCCCGCAACTACCAATCCCCTTTGTTAATGGCACTCCGCTCCGGCTTGCGCTGGGAAAGACGATGCTAAATTGTCAGAGGTTCCGGCTAAATGTGCAAACAGTCCAATTTCTGCAAAGCCCATTTTGTATGCTCGCGCACCATCTCCGATTCATCACTCAATCTGCCGGCCAATACCGTTTTAGCGGCATCAGTGGCTTTGCCATTGCCCAGCGCCACGGCGATATTGCGTAACCAACGCTGATGGCCGATGCGGCGAATCGCCGAGCCTTCGGTTTTTTGCAGAAACTCCGTTTCGGTCCAATTGAACAATTCAAGCAAAGTCGCCTGGTCCAAGCGATGGCGGGGTTTAAAATCGCTTTCCGCGCTAAGTTTGGCGAAACGGTTCCACGGGCACACCAATTGGCAATCATCGCAACCGTAAATTCGATTGCCCAGCAAGGGCCGCAATGCCACTGGAATGCTGCCATGCAATTCGATAGTTAAATACGACACGCAACGGCGCGCATCAACCTGATAGGGGCCGACGATGGCTTGGGTCGGGCAAATGTCCAGACAAGCTCGGCATTGTCCGCAGTGATTGCTGACGGGCTGATCGCGGGGTAAGGCTAGATCGGTATAAATTTCCCCGAGAAAAAACCAGGAACCGGCCCGGCGATTGATCAGGTTGCTGTGTTTGCCTATCCAGCCCAAGCCGGCTTTCTCTGCGATGGCTTTTTCCAAAACCGGTGCGCTATCGACAAACGCCCGATAACCGAACGGACCGATGGCCTCGGCGATTTTGTCCGCCAGTTTTTGCAAACGATTGCGCAACAGTTTGTGGTAATCGCGTCCCAAGGCATACCGCGATACGAAGGCAGCGGCCGGGTCGTCTAATAATTGCTTGCTGGTTGCCGCAGGTTCCGGCAAATAATCCATCCGTGCCGAGATAATGCTGCGTGTGCCTTGCTGCAATAACGCCGGCCGGCTGCGTTTTAAACCGTGTGCGGCCATGTATTGCATCTCGCCGTTAAAGCCCTTGTCCAACCAGTCGTGCAGATGCTGTTCGGCAGCACTTAAATCCGTGCCGCTGATGCCTATCTGCTGAAAGCCCAACTCCTCGCCCCAGTGCTTGATGCGTTGGACAAGTGCGCTAAGATCTTCGGCTTGGGTTAAAGGCGTGTGCAATTTACGGAACCTTGGGAAATAGTAGGGGAGATCGTCGTGGCCTGGTAAGGAATGGCTCGCGGATAGCTTGATAAGCTAACCCTATCAACCATGAAGATCAACCGTTACGCTGTTCAAGTCATTGGTAAGAAATCCCTGCCAGTCACGAAGGATTGCCTAGAAAAGCTAAGCGGGGCGTTTTATGATCGACAGGAAAAGCGCGACATCCTTATCAAGCAAAACTTGGACGACCGATTATGACAATTCCCCTGTATCCGGCTCATACCATCACTAGGTCGATAATGGTGAAGCATAAACTATTGCTGTGCCTGGCTATGTGGTTGCCGCATCACCCAGTGCTTGCTGATAACAAACTGCCTATCGGCGAGTTTAGGCAGAATTGTCTGGACGGTTGGGAACATAAACGCTTCAAAGGCGAAACCCAATATCGATTACACGCAATCGACGGCGTGACGGCACTGAAAGCTGATAGCCACGCCGCCGGTTCCGGCCTGTTCAAAGAGCAACGCATCGATCTAACCCAAACCCCGTTCCTGAACTGGTCGTGGCGCGTCGGTAATCGTTTATCCGGCTTGAACGAGCAAAGCAAGGCTGGCGATGATTATGCGGCGCGGGTTTACGTGGTGGTCAAAGGCGGACTGGCGTTTTGGCAAACCAGAGCCATCAATTATGTCTGGGCAAGTAACACGAAAAAGGATAGCGTCTGGCCGAATGCTTTTGCCGGCGATCATGCGATGATGATGGCTTTACGCGATCAGGAAGCACCGTTGAATGTCTGGGAACACGAAAAACGAAATGTCCGGGCCGACTTCAAGCAACTATTCGGTGAAGACATCACCGCTATCGATGCCGTCGCCATCATGACCGATACCGACAACAGCGGCGGCCAAGTCTCCGCCGCTTATGGCGACATCTGGTTTTCCAAGGATTAAGCATGCACGATACGAAACCTTTGCTGGTCAACAGCGATTTTCCGGCCATTTTTCGCAAGCCGTTGGAGATTTTGCAAATCAATCTGGGCTATCGGTGCAACTTGAGCTGTGTGCATTGCCATGTCAACGCCGGCCCCAATCGCATCGAGATGATGAGTCGGGAGACTATCGATGACATATTGGCGCTGGCCGACGCCGCCAACATTCACACGCTGGATCTAACCGGCGGCGCGCCGGAAATGCATCCTGATTTTCGTTATCTGGTGCGAGCCGCGCGGGATTGTGGCATTGAGGTGATCGACCGTTGCAATCTGACCATTCTGGAAGCACCTGAATACGCTGATCTCGCGGAATTTCTGGCCGCGCAGCAGGTGAGCATCGTTGCCTCCCTGCCGTGTTATCTGGAAGAAAATGTCGACAAACAACGCGGCAAGGGCGTGTTCAAGGATAGCCTGGCGGCCCTGCAGCGTTTGAATAGTTTGGGTTATGGTCAGCCGGACAGCCGGTTGGAATTGAATCTGGTGTTCAACCCGCAAGAGGCAGTATTGCCGCCCGACCAACACAATCTGGAACGGGCTTATAAACAGCATTTGCAGCAACACTACGGCATCGTCTTCAACCGCCTGTTTGCCATCGCCAATATGCCGATTCAGCGTTTCGGCAGCACCTTGGTCAGTCACGGCTGTTTCGAATCCTATCTGGCATTACTGAAAGACAGTTTTCGCGCCGACAACCTTGAAAACCTGATGTGCCTGAATACCCTCAGCATCGACTGGCAAGGCTATGTCTATGATTGCGATTTCAACCAGATGCTGGATTTGCCCTTGGGCGCCGCAGCCAAACCCCAAACCCATATCAGCGAGTTGCACCGGCACCCGCTGCAAGGCGCCCCCATCGCCACCGCCGCCCATTGTTACGGTTGCACCGCCGGCCAAGGTAGCAGTTGCGGTGGCGCCTTGGTCTGAGGTGAACCTGAATGTTTAAGCGGCTTGGTGTCAGACAGCTTTCATTGGTGCGCCAATCTGTCCTGTCCTTTTTGCCACTCATTCGTTCCTTTCTTGTTGCCCAAAATAGATTCCTACGCTAACGTATCCACTATTTGAATAAAAGATTAGGTGATGACGGATTTAAAAGCAGTTGATTTCTTTTGCGGCGCGGGAGGCATGAGCTACGGTTTGCAAACGGCTGGAATTAAAATTCTAGCCGGGATCGATAACGACCGTTCGTGCAAAGAAACATATGAAAGAAATATCACTGACGCGAAGTTTATCAATAGCGATATAACCGAGCTGAAAGAAGATGATCTCTGCAGCTTATTAAATATAAATAAAAATGACGACAACCTGATTTTAGCCGGCTGTAGTCCTTGTCAATATTGGAGCAAAGTTAGAACCGATAAAACCAAAAGCCTAAAGAGTGCATTTTTATTAAAAAATTTTGAGCGCTTCATTGCTCACTTTAGGCCGGGTTTTGTCGTAGTTGAAAACGTTCCAGGCTTGGTAACCAATAAAAAGCAAAGTATTCTTCCTGATTTTATTGAGTTTTTACAACAAGAAGGATATGCCTATGACGATGGCGTTATTAATGCAATCGAATATGGTGTCCCGCAGAATAGAAAGCGATACTTGCTTATCGCTTCGCGTTTAACCGAAAATATTAGCCTTCCTAGTCCTGAACATAATCCTAATCTAGTCGTAAAAAACTATATAGGTATTGCTAATGGTTTCAATAAAATTTTAGCGGGACATCGGGACGACTCCGGTTTTTTGCATTCAGCAGCAATACTCTCAAAAGAAAATTTAAAACGAATACAGTTAACGCCGAAATCCGGCGGTGATCGTTCAAGTTGGAAAGATGATAAATCGCTGCAAATTCCGGCATATATAGGAAAAGACAACATTTTCAGAGATGTATATGGTCGAATGTATTGGGATCGGCCAGCTCCGACTATCACCACGCGATTTAATAGTTTCTCAAACGGCAGATTTGGCCATCCCGACGAAGACAGGGCGATTTCCATACGTGAAGGCGCGACATTGCAAACTTTTCCCAAGCATTTTGTTTTCAAAGGTAGCAACATGGCTAGCTTGGCAAGGCAAATTGGTAATGCCGTGCCGCCGGAAATAGCCAGACGCATAGGCGCTCATATTATCAAGATTGCGCAAAATGGCTAAATTCAAAACCAGAGCTAGGGCTGTCGACATGCTAGGTCGCCAGCAGATCGCTAACGTATCTACGGCTATCAGCGAGTTATTCAAAAATGCCCACGATGCATACGCCGACCATGCCGAAGTTGATTACTTTCGCACGGACAACTTATTAGTCATTCGCGATGACGGCATCGGTATGACGAAGGATGACTTTGAAAATCGGTGGCTGGTTTTAGGCACGGAAAGTAAATATACGGTGCAAAATATCACCGCTAGCAATTACCGCCCGCCGGAGAAACCGGTACGTGCAGTGATGGGGGAAAAAGGCATAGGCCGTCTAGCGATCGGTTTATTAGGCGACCAAGTTTTGGTGTTAACCAGAGCTCGACGAGAGGATGGACTGCATGATTTGGTCATGTGTTTTATCCATTGGGGGCTTTTTGAAGTCCCGGCTATCAATCTGGATGAAATTGAAATACCAATTCGTGTTATTTCTGGCAATAAATTACCAACCGATATTGAAGTCGGCAACCTTGTTAGTGAGTTCAAAAATAATGTCGAATTATTGGAAAGCAAAAATACTGATTACGACTTTAGTAAAATATTCAAGGATTTGGACGACTTTCAGGTTGACCCGGATAACCTACAAAGCTTTCTTGGTGGCATTTCGCTAGCAGAGTTATCAGGCACACATTTTTTTGTTGCTCCAGCGAATAGTACAATCCTAGCCGAGATTGAGCTTGATAAACGGAATAATAAAAGAGATTTTTCAAAATATCTTCTTGGTTTTTGTAATTCGACTTTTCTCGAAACATCAGAACCCCCAATAAAAACTGCGTTTCGTTATTGGCAAACAGATTTTGACAATGATGACTTGCTAACTCATGGCGAATTTTTTACACAAGAGGAGCTAGATTATTCCGATCATAGAATTTTTGGGTCAATTGACGAATATGGTCAGTTTTTAGGCTCTGTGAGAATTTATGAGAATCAAGTGGATGACTACATAATTCCTTGGCAAGAAAGCGGAGGGAAACTAACAGATTGTGGCTCATTTGATCTGGAATTTGGCTTTGTTCATGGAGTTCA
This sequence comes from Methylomonas sp. TEB, assembly GCF_047777895.1. Lineage (GTDB taxonomy): Bacteria > Pseudomonadota > Gammaproteobacteria > Methylococcales > Methylomonadaceae > Methylomonas. The sequence goes on along the minus strand of NZ_CP180476.1, from coordinate 3,766,632 downwards.
AAGAGAAAGCAGGCTTGAGCCATCCGAGTGGAAAAGATTAAGTGACAAACTAAATTTAATCGGTGGGATTTATGTATATCGGGATCGCATTCGTATTTTGCCGTATGGCAATCCTGATGTGGATTGGCTCGAAATAGAGTTACGAAGAACAAAGAGTGCTTATTATTATGTTTTTTCACATCGCCTAATTTTTGGTGCAGTAAAGCTTTCTCGTGAATACAATGGAAATTTAAAGGAAAAAGCCGGCAGAGAAGGGTTTCAACAAGATAAAGCGTATCGACAGTTAAAAAGTATTCTAATCAATATTTTTAACCAATTAGCAGCAGATTTTTTCCGAGATGACGGTGAACATGCAGAATATTATGTCGTTCGAAAAAAGGAATTGGAAAAGCTCGAACTTGCCCGAAGGAAGCGCGAAAAACAGGTCTTAACAAAGCGTAAGAATTTGAGCGGATCCCTGGATGGATTCTTTCAACGCTCTCAGCAAGGATTACCAAAACTGGAAATCGAAAATATTAGAAACCGTATTAAACACCGCATGGATAGCGCCGCAAAAATATCCGATCCGGATGAGGCAGCGATTGCTTTACTGGATGCGGAAAAAGAAGCAAACAAAAGATTGTCGGAACTACAGGAAGGCTATCGAATTGCCAAACCTCGGGGAGTCGGGCTATCTCGCCAATTACAGCGCGATTGGGAGGCCTACACAACCGAGTCTCAACGCCTAGAGAATGAAATATTTAAGCCGTTTGCGGAAGAAATCAGCCGGCAGCTTGGCGATATAGCAACTCAAGCCAGAATCTATATTGACCAACGCAAGCGCCTTCAATCTCTGATCAATGAATTAGCTGAGAATGAAAAGAAATCGGTCCGTAGCGAAGCGAGAAGTTTGACTAATACCGCCGAAGAGACCCGCAAGGCAGCCACCAAAGTTGCCAGGGACGCGATTCACGAATTGCAAAACACAATATCTAAGGTCGAAGCGGATTTTGCCAGCAAGGACTTTAACGAATTATCGCCCGAGCAAACCGAACAAGTGCGCAAGGACTTTGAAACGCGCATCGAAAGCGTCAGCAAGAAAAATACTGAGTCCCTCAGCCGAATCAGGGATGTGCTGACGTCCGTTGCCGAGAACATGAAGGTCGATCCTGATATTACTCAGATCGACATGATGGAAGCGATGGATGAAGAGTTGGAGACATTAAGGGAGCAAGTCGATACCGATGCCGACTTAGTTCAACTGGGATTGGCAGTCGCCGTAATCAACCACGAATTTGAAGCGACTATCAAAGGTGTACGCCGCTCCTTACGAGAATTGCGCCCTTGGGCGGATTTAAACAGTAATCTAGCGCCGCTCTATCAGGAAATTCGGAATAATTTCGATCATTTGGATGGCCACCTGAATTTATTCACTCCGCTGCAACGCCGTTTATATCGTAAACCGATTGAAATAAAGGGCAGCGATATTCTTCATTATGTAAAGACTTTGTTTGATGTTCGTTTGAAGCGGCACGGTGTTCAATTAGCTGCGACGGAAAACTTTACCGATATGGCTACGCATGGATTCCCTTCAACGCTATATCCGGTATTCGTTAATATCATCGACAACGCTATTTTTTGGCTAAAAGACCTACAGGGCGAAAAACAAATTAAGCTAGATAGTGACGGTAAATCGTTTTTTATTAGCAATACCGGCCCGGGAATTCACGCCAGGGACTATGAATCCGTATTCGAGCAAGGCTTCTCTCGAAAACCGGGTGGCAGAGGTTTGGGATTATTTATTTCTCGTAAGGCGCTGCGTAAGGAAGGCATGGATATTAATATCGTTCCTTCTGATTCGCCTGTTGGTGTTACCTTTCAAATAACATGGAGTAATGAGTAAGATGCAGCAAATAAAAACAGTCAAAGAATTTTCTACCTATGCCGCTGCACAATTTCTCAGAACTGCGGTTTTTATTGACGACAAGATTTATAACCCAAAAACAAAGGCTGTTGAACCGGAGAAGCCTCAAATAACAAGCCGAAAAAGCGCTACAAAAAGTGCAAACTACGGAAGCAATGCGCAGCTATTAGTAACACCTGAAGAATCTAATGACACTCAAGATTTCCCGTCGCAACTATTAGTAAACAGTTTTGCCAAGAAACAGATTGTTTGTTCTTTATATCAACCCGGAAAAGGGGAATCTTTTTCTAATGAATCACCTGTGTATGAACTCAGTTTAGCATCTGATATTGTAATAGTTGATTGGGATCTGGGTGGTACTCCTGGAGAAAAAGCATTAAAGCTAATTTATTCTCTTGTTCATCAAAGCATTGAAACGAAACCGGAGCAATTAAGGTTAATTTTGGTTTATACCAGTGAAAATAACCTCGAGGATATTGCAAGCAAGGTTTTTGATAAATTGACATCCGCAAGTCAGGAAAATATTGAACCCCAAACGGAGGACGAGGGCCTGTCCATGCATTCTTCAAATTCGAGAGTGGTGGTTCTTGGTAAGCCGGAATGCCATCGCATTGAAAAATATAAGACTCACGAAGTACATCAAAATGACCTTGCGCAAAGATCAATAGAAGAGTTTGGGCGACTTGCATCCGGGCTTCTACAAGGCGCTGTTTTATTAGGGCTTGCAAAAGTTAGAGAAAATAATCGTAAAATTTTACGGAAGTTTGACGAATCTATAGATGCGGCGTTTTTATTGCACAGAGCAATGTCTTTGCCCCATGAGGAAGCATTTGAACATATACATCCTCTTCTTGTCGGCGAGCTTCAATCAATTCTTCAAGACTGTTTACCGGGTCAAATAATTACGGACGCTTTAGTTTCGGACTGGTCCTTTAATAAATGGAGGCCAAATAATACAGGACTTGACCTACTCCCCCCGGAGACAAATGCCAACGAATTTATCAAAAAATTTCTTTTGTTTGGGCCTGATTTAGGGTTGCATATGAGTCAAGTACCATTTTCAATCGCAAAACAGAAAGGCGATAAGTGGGTATGGAATTTCGATAAAAAGAAGATAGACAAACTTGCAAGTATTATGTTTCAAGAGGACGAGAGGCTTTCAAATCATAAATTGGCGATGCTAATGAGCAATAGGACCGCATATGGAAATAAAAAATATTTAACATTCGGCACGATTATTCGAGAAAAAGACATCGATACCAATCAATATTTACTTTGTATACTTCCAGTGTGCGACACTGTTAGACTTGAAAAAATGCGCCGATTTATCTTCTGTACTCTAGAGATTAAAAATCCAGATAATGGAATTAATAATGAAAACTTCATTGTTGAAGACAATAATGAGATTAAGGGACTATTTTGTTCGTCGAAACCATATGACTGTATTACTCTTGAGTTTGAGCCACATTTAGAAGAAAAAAGAATCTTGGCTGAAAATGACGAATTTACCTGTAATAGTAATGGTAAGAATTATAAATGGATCACTCAGCTTAAACCAGATCACGCCCAACGAGCTGCAGAAGACTTTTCTAGCAAACTGTCGCGAGTAGGCTTAACCGAATCGGAATGGCTTCGATTAATGTCGAAATAAGCGGCTATGGACGTATTGGCACCTGAGCAGCGCCGAAGGTGTATGGCTTCAATCTCCGGCAAAAATACCAAGCCTGAGTTGATCGTTAGAAAGTTCCTATTTAGTTTAGGCTATCGCTACCGCCTGCATTATGCAAACCTTCCCGGCAAACCCGATTTGGTATTTCCCGGCAAAAGAAAAGTTATTTTCATACACGGCTGTTTTTGGCATCGGCACGACTGTAGCAAAGGAAAATCGCTGCCTAAAAATAACTCCGAATTCTGGCAGAAGAAGCTCTCAGATAATGTAATCAGAGATTCAAAAAATAGTAATGATTTAAAGAAATTGGGCTGGGACGTCTTTGTTGTCTGGACATGCGAATTAAAGAACGTAGAGCTACTAGCAATAAAATTAAATGTATATCTTCAAACGTAAGACGTTTTTTATTGACAGCAATATTCTTATATCTCTTTAAATCCGAACAGTTTCCATGAAATTAGCTTTCATCTAAGAAGCAGTTGAGAGAAATAACATAATGATTTTCAGTCTAAGCAGAGACTTAGGAGCGTCGCTAAATGACCATCGCCGACACCATTTACCAACACGTTAAAGCCCTACCGCATAGCAAAGCCTTGGAGGTTTTACATTTCGTCGAATTTCTGGAATCCAAACCCGATTCGGCACCGGACCCGGCAGCCAACGAAGCCTTGGCTGCTTTTCTACACAGTTTGCCGGCCGGCCGGCGTAGCGATGCAGAAATCAACGCCGAATTTCAAACCATGCGCGACGAATGGGATCAACCGTGAAACTGTTCCTGGACGCTTGCGCCGTCATTTATTTGATCGAGTCACACCAGGAACAAGGCCGAAAAACCCGCTTCCTGGTGGATGACTCTCGGAAATCGAGCGCGCAATTGGCCATATCCCGGCTGTCGTTTCTGGAATGCCGCGTGTTACCCCTGAAAACCAGGAACGCAGAATTATTGGACTGCTACGACCGATTTTTCCGATTACCGGGTTTGGAAATCGTCGAACTTGATGCCACGGTCATCGACATCGCCACCGAATTGCGAGCCAACCATCCTGGCGTGTTACGCACACCCGATGCTATCCAACTGGCCTGCGCGATAACATCCGGCGCCGACCAGTTTTTGACGGGGGATAAAAAACTGGCGGCTACTCAAGAAATAAAAGTCATTGTTGTATGATCTACAACACTATAACTCTTGCGCGTTGCTATAGCTCACTGATTACTTACTGGACACTATTGGTCGCTTTGTAGATTTGTGGAAAGTCGCGTTTGGATCATTCACATTCTCGGATAACTCGGTTTCCAAACCAAACGGCCAATATTGCTTCTATCGACGTTTTTATTGACCGGGCAGTCCTGGCGATTGGTGTGATTACGACAATTCCCGCATTGCTGAATCAGCAATTCCGCGCGCTCCAGGTCGCTTCCAGTTCTTCCAGATCCTCCGGCAATCCTCTTATTCTGCTACGCGCATCATGCAGGAGTGGCTAGATTGCGGCCGATACGGCCAAGCTGCAACGCCACAGCCATGCGTTTCAAGTCCTTACGGGCATAATGACGTTTACCGAACTCGGTTCGGTCGGAAGCAATCAGTCCGAGTTCCTCGTATAAGCAGGCCTACAAGCAAAACCACTCTTTTTTAAGGAACATCGATGTTTAACCATCTACCTTACAAACACCCATCGAAGCCTTGCCCATTCAGTATTAGTAGCTTGGTATGAGAACCTCCAGAATCTTGTTATTGCTGGGGGTTGCCGCATTGGTGGCGACTTTTTTTGCGCTGGATTTGCCGGACCATCTGACACTGGAAAATCTAAAAGCCCGGCAAGCCGGCATTGACGATTTCCGCCAGATTCACCCATGGCTGGCGGCGGCTCTTTATGCCGCGCTGTACATCGCGGTTACTGCGTTGTCATTACCGGGGGCGACGATATTGACGCTGGCCGGCGGCGCGGTGTTCGGTTTGCTCTGGGGGACGTTGATCGTCTCGTTTGCCTCCAGCATCGGCGCAACGCTGGCGTTTTTGGCTGCACGTTTCTTATTCCGAGACTGGGTCAAATCCCGCTTCGGCAGTCGTTTGCAGGCCATCGACGACGGCCTGAGCCGCGACGGTGCTGTTTATTTGTTTACCTTGCGCCTGGTACCTTTGTTCCCGTTCTTCATGATCAATCTGGCGATGGGTTTGACGCCCATCAAGACCAGGACTTTTTACTGGGTTAGCCAGTTAGGCATGCTGGCCGGCACACTGGTTTATGTTAATGCCGGCACCCGGTTGGCGAAAATCGACTCCCTATCCGCTATTCTCTCTCCTGCTTTGTTGGGTTCCTTTGCCTTGCTCGGTGTGTTTCCATTAGCGGCGAAGAAAATGCTCGAAGTCATTCAACAGCGCAAAGTCTACGCGCGCTGGAGCAAACCGGCGCGTTTCGACAACAACCTGATCGTCATCGGCGCCGGTGCCGGCGGCTTGGTGTCGGCTTATATCGCCGCAGCCGTCAAAGCCAAAGTCACGCTGATCGAAAAGCATAAAATGGGCGGCGACTGTCTGAACACCGGTTGCGTGCCCTCCAAGGCGTTGATCCGTTCGGCCAAGTTGCTGTCGCATATCAAACGTGCCAAGGAATTCGGCATTGCCAAAGCCGAAGCCGAGTTTGATTTCGCCCAAGTAATGGAGCGGGTACAACAGGTGATCAAAACCGTAGCGCCACACGATTCCATCGAGCGTTATAGCGAGTTGGGCGTGGATGTGATCGAAGGCTCGGCCAAAATAGTCTCACCCTGGGCGGTGGAAGTCACGACAGAAACCGGTGTGCAAACCCTCACCAGCCGCGCCATTGTCATCGCCGCCGGCGCTCGACCGTTCTTACCGCCGATTCCGGGACTAAAAAGCATCGATTATCTGACCTCGGATAACATCTGGGACTTGCGTGAATTACCCAAGCGCCTGTTGGTGTTGGGCGGCGGGCCTATAGGCTGCGAACTGGCACAAACCTTCGCTCGCTTGGGTAGTCAGGTTACGCAGGTGGAAATGGCGCCTCGCATCATGGCGCGGGAAGATCCGGAGGTATCCGAAATTGTCCAGGCTCGTTTCCAGGAGGAAGGCGTGGAAGTCAAAGTTCAGCATACAGCCAAGGAATTTATTGTCGAAAACGGCGAACACATTCTGCTGGCCGAACATGTCGGCAAGATGGTCAGGATTGCCTTTGATAAGGTGCTGGTGGCGCTTGGCCGCTTGGCCAATGTGCAGGGTTACGGCGTGGAAGAAATGGGCATCGCCCTGTCGCCGCGCCGTACCTTGGACACCAATCCATTTCAGCAAACCAATTATCCCAACATCTATGCGGTCGGCGACGTGGCCGGGCCGTACCAGTTTACCCACACCGCGGCGCATCAAGCCTGGCATGCGACGGTGAATGCGCTGTTTGGTCCCTTCAAAAAGTTTCGCACCGATTATTCGGTGATTCCCTGGTCGACCTTTACCGATCCGGAGGTGGCCCGCGTGGGTTTGAACGAGCAGGAGTCGCAAGCACAGAACATCGCGTATGAAGTCTCTACCTATGGCATTGATGACCTGGATAGAGCAATAGCCGACGGCGAGGCACACGGCTTCGTCAAAGTACTGACCGTGCCCGGTAAGGACAAAATCCTCGGCGTCACCATCGTTGGCGAACATGCCGGCGACTTACTGGCTGAATTTGTGCTGGCGATGAAGCACGGTATCGGTTTGAATAAAATCCTAGGCACTATTCATATCTATCCCACCTTGGCGGAAGCCAATAAGCATGTGGCGGGCGTCTGGAAGCGCAATCATGCCCCGCAAGGTCTGCTGAAATGGCTGGGCCGTTATCACGCTTGGCGGCGCAAGGTTTAAGCCATGCCAGCGATCTATCCCGACAGTGTGCTTATGATTTTTTGCAAAGCGCCGATTCCCGGCCAAGTCAAAACCCGGCTGCAACCAGCCTTAAGCGCGGAACAGGCTGCCGCAGCACACCGGCAACTGGCTTATATGACACTGGATCGCGCCTTCGAGCAGCCTTTGTGTGCGGTTGAATTGCATTGCGCGCCAGACGCCAGCCATGGCTTTTTTCAGGATTGTGCGCGGCGTTATCCGTTGACGCTCAAAGGGCAGTACGGAGCCGACTTGGGCGAACGCATGCACCAGGCCTTTAATGATGCCTTAGGCCGTTACCGCCATGCCTTGCTGATGGGTTGCGATTGCCCCAGTCTGTCGAGTGACGATCTGCTTCGCGCATCGGCGGTGTTACACGAAGGCCACGATGCGGTTATCGCACCGGCCGACGACGGCGGTTATGTGCTGATCGGCTTAAACGAAACACAGCCGGGACTGTTCAGCGACATGAGTTGGGGCCATGATCAGGTCATGGCCACCACGCGCAGTCGGGCAAATGAAATGGGTTTGAACCTTTACGAACTGGACAGCCAATGGGATGTGGACACTTACTCCGACTGGCTGCGTTATTCGGCTATGTAAACATTATGGGCAGAACCTAGCTTGATTCGCGTTATTGCTGGGAGGGGGGCGGAATTCAGGCATAGGCTGGAAAGCGAGAGCCCATGATTGAAGAGAACAGTTCACTGGCGATCGGCTCGTCGTCAATGTTGTGTAGCAAACCCGACAATTGAATATCTGCTGCGCTATTACTTTATGATTTTTAAGGACTTTTTATTGGCACAACGCTTGCTTTGGGGTTAATAGCCACTGCCGGCACGCTCTAGCTCCTCTGTAATCGGGAAGCTGAAATTTGATCGGCGATGAACTTCCATTCAACTGTTAACTTCCGGGACAGAATATGCCAGCCACTTTTCAACTTAAAACCAACGACGACAATCAATATTCCTTTTCGTTTGTGAACAGTAAGGGCGAGCTGATTCTGATCAGCGGCGATTACGACAACAAAGAAGAAGCTCTCCAGGGCATTAAAGAAGTGCGAACCGGCTCCTTAATGAGCAACCAGATTGCCGCCAGCAAGGTTCCTGAAGGCGATACTTTTTTTGTGATTAAAGATGCGACTGGCGCCATTATTGTCAAAAGCGTTTTATTCAACTCCAACATGGTATTCGACAATGCGCTGCACACGGTTAAAGACAATGCCTGCGTTGCCGAAATCGTCGATCTGACACTGTAAACTTGGGCTGAAAGCGCTGCTTTAATTTTTACATAGCGAAAATAGGTAAAGACAATATGGGTGTCGAGCTAAAAATTGTTCGAGAATTGGCCACGGTATGCGTTACTGCAAGCGAACTGGTGGCGATTGAAAATCTGATTAAAGGCGAACTGGCCAAGCCGGCATTCATCGAGCAATTCGACAAAATGGCAAACTCGATCAAGGAGTGTTACGGCATAAGCACCGCGAGTCTACAGACTTGGCTGGCGATGACCACCGAAACCGAGTTTTGCGAAAAATTCGATGCTGCCTATGCCCACCACAAAGCCACTTACCTCAGTATTACCAACCGGCCACGGGTGGCATCGGAGCGGGCTTACCTAGATTACATGCTGCTCCGGGAATTTAAGGAAACTCAAACCGCTTATCCGCTGCTAAAACTGACCTTCGCACGGTTGGATGAGTTTATCGATAAATGGATAACCAACGATGCCTGGCTGGCGATGTCCATCGAGAATTTGATAAAAATGCTCTATCGCTTTCTGACCGAGGTATCCGAGCTTAAGCAAAAAGACCCAACCGATGCATTCACTATTTATCAAACGCTGATGGCCGCGCTACGCCCGTATTGCGCCTTGCTTGAAAATAACTGGATAGTCCTGGAAGAACCCGTTGGGCAGACTGAAACGGCATAAAGCCATTTCAGAAACGCCGTTATGGGGTAGGGGACGGCATATTTAAGGGGCGCGTTGTTATTGGGCAAACAGCTTGCGTATCGTCCGCAGATTAATGCCCATCGCCACGGTCTCGGCCACCAATGCCGGCCAGGCCTGCCAGATGTAATCGTTGCTTATCCATGCAAGACTGGAAGCCAACAGCGCAACGCGCATGTGGCGATTGTTCAGGTAAAACAGAGCCAGTGTGGTGTTGATCACGGCAAAGGCCGGCAATAAAGAGACAGGGCCTTGCCAAGAGCATGCCGTAAGCCCGCTAAACAAAGCCACGAAGCCCGCCGCCGCCCAGTGCTTGTGCACACCTTTTTCCAAACGGCTGGACAGCAGGGTGCGCAGGGCGGTGCTGGCCATGGTCAAGCCGGCGGTCCAGGCATCCAGCAACAGGTATTGCGCGGCCCACAGCACGGCCCCGGCCGCGGACCAACGCCGAAACGCCACACCATCCGGCAGACAATAAGCCCGCCATTCCACCAGAATGCCAATCCCGCCAATCAGGTAGGCGAGATGCAGCAGATTCAAATCCAGTTGCAAGCGTTAAGCCTTACCGCTGAGCTTTGTAAGCGGGGAAATTCCATTAATGCGTTGCCGTTGCCCCGGCATATTTGAAAGGCAGGTACTCGGCTTTCCATAGATTGGCTTTAACGTAAGCTTCAAGATCGATGCCCACTAAATCCTGTCGCGTCGCGGAGCCGTCTTCCAGCGCTTTAGCCAATACCCGATTAGCCACAAATAAACTGACTTGCTTCAGCTCGCCCACCGGCGGGAAAATCAGATCGGCAGCCGAACATTTCTCCACGATGTAGTCAGCCAAGGCATAGGCTGACTCCAAGACCATCGCATCGCTAATCCGGCTGCACTCGCCCAACACCGCAGCAAAGCCTAAGCCCGGAAAAATAAAGGCATTATTGCCCTGGCCAATCGGATAACGCCGGCCTTGATATTCGACGTCGGCGAATGGGCTGCCGGTCGCGACCATCGCTGTGCCTTGCGTCCACGCCAAAATGTTTTCCGGCGTGGCTTCGCAATTGGCGGTGGGGTTGGATAAAGGGAAAATAATGGGCTGGGCGTGGTTTGCCGCCATGGTTTTGATCACAGTCTCGGTGAACAAACCCGGCACACCGGTCAGTCCAAGCAATACCGTCGGCTTGGCATGAGTGACCACCTCTAGCAGATTGGGTACCCTGTCGTCGGGAATACCCCAGTCGTGGTAACTTTCCTGAGTGTGCGACAGTGGCAATTTGTAGGCCTCGGTAGTGGCTTCCTTGACCACCAGACCATGCGCGTCGACCACGAAAATCCGCTGCAGAATTTGCTCCATGGTTAAACCTTCGCGCAGCATGCCTTTTTTAATGGTACTGGCCACGCCGAATCCGCCGGCACCGGCGCCCACCACCACCACGGTTTGGTCTGCGAGGGTTTCGCCTTTTTTATGGCAAGCCGAGAGCAGACCGGCCAAGGCCATCGCTCCCGTACCCTGGATGTCGTCGTTAAAACAGGGCAGCAGGTCTTTGTATTTAGCCAACAAATCGAAAGCGATGTTTTTCGCAAAATCTTCCCATTGGATAATGGCTTTGGGCCAGACTTTTTGTACCGCAGTAACAAATTTATCGACCAATTCGAAATAAGGCTGGTCGTGCAAACGCTTGCTATGCGCGCCCAGATAGAACGGATCGTCCAACAATTCGCTGCGGTTGGTGCCCACATCCAGATTGACCGGCAAGGTTTGAAACGGGCACATACCGCCGCCGACGGTATACAGCCCCAGTTTGCCGATGCAAATCGCCAAACCGCCCATGCCTTGGTCGCCGATACCCAAAATCGACGAAGAATCGGTCACCACAATCATGCGAATATCGTGTAACGGGTAGTTTTGCAAAATCGTTTCGGCCCGGTCGATGTTGGCTGCCGAAAAAGTCAAACCGCGCGTGCTAGTAAAGTTGGAACTGAATTGTTGCACCGCCAAGCCTATGGTCGGGGTGTAGACAACGGGCACCATTTCCTCCATATGCCGTTCCAACAGTGCATAAAACAGCACCTCGTTACGATCCTGCAGAGCCCGGAGAAATTGATACTTGGAAATATCGTTCGCTTGTTTTTGATAATTGACATACAACCGATCAAGTTGCTGTTCCATATCGGTCACTTGCGGTGGCAGCAAGCCGTCCAAGCCCAGTTCGATACGTTCCTGCACGCTAAACGCGGTGCCTTTGTTGGTGGCCGGCAGCCTGAGTAAGGTCACGCCCCGGATCGAAACCTCTACATATTTGTTACCGTCGGCATCTAGCCGGTAGTCGAAATAATCGCTTAGCGTTGTCATTAAGTTTCCTTGAAAATATTTGATCGAGATCCAGGGGCTAACCAGGAGCTCGAATAGCGCAAACTATGGCGCGTGTCCCCTTTATAACAGCCTAATCGGCGATGCGGTAGCCGAAAACACACTGAATAGGCACTTTTTTTGTCGCTTATAGTTGCCGTGTTTCAAGGCGGTGCAATTACTGAGTGTTTACCGCAAAAATGCCCCAGATTGGCGCTTGTGAGATGATGTTCAGCAGGCTTTGCTAAGAAACTTAACAACACTGTTCCCACGTGAATCAAGAAAATCTGTTTGGTCATCCCATCGGCTTGTTTGTGCTGTTTTTCACAGAAATGTGGGAGCGCTTTTCCTATTACGGCATGCGCGCTTTGCTGGTGTTGTATATGACCCAGCATTTAATTCAAGCCGCGCAAACCGATACCTTGGTATTCGGATTTGCGACGCTTCAAACTGGTTTGCAGGGATTGTTCGGGCCTTTGTCCACGCAAGCCCTGGCCTCGCAGATTTACGGCTTATATACAGGTGTGGTGTACTTCACCCCTCTGTTCGGCGGCATTTTGGCGGACCGGGTGTTGGGGCCGCGCAAATGCGTGATAGTGGGCAGCGTGTTGATGGCTATCGGCCATTTTTTGATGGCTGCCGAAGCGTTTTTCTTGTTGGCGCTGTTGTTTTTGATTTTAGGTAACGGCTGTTTCAAGCCCAACATTTCGACACAGGTGGGCAATTTATATCCCCCCGGCGATCCGCGCCGCGACGGCGCGTTTACGATTTTTTATATGGGCATCAACCTGGGCGCGTTTTTCTCGCCGTTGATCTGCGGCACCTTGGGGCAACGCTACGGCTGGCATTACGGCTTCGGCGCCGCCGGCTTCGGGATGCTAATGGGTTTGCTGGTCTATCTGTTTGGGCAAAAATATCTGGGAGCGGATCAATTTGTTAAACCGGCGGCCCACGTCATCAAGCCTGAACCGCTGACCATCAAAGAATGGCAGGCACTAGGCGGCTTGACGGCTTTAGCAGTGCTGAATATTTTGTTCTGGGCAGTTTACGAGCAACAAGGCAACACGCTGCAACTGTTCGCCGAGCACAACACCGATTGGCATATCTTCGGCTGGGAAATGCCCTCCACCTGGTTTCAATCCCTGAATCCGGCCTTTATATTCTTGTTGGTACCCTTGATCGACCATGTTTCCCGCTACCACGCGGACCAGGGGCGGCAAAGTTCCAGCGTTGGCAAAATGGCATTCGGCTCGATATTGTTAGGCGCGTCGTTTTTGGTACTGATTTTCGCGATCAGCGGTGTGCAATCCACCGAAAAAATCAGCTTTCTATGGCTGGCATTGTGTACCTTGATTTACACGCTAGGCGAACTTTATCTGTCGCCGGTTGGCTTGTCGCTGGTCAGTAAAGTCTCGCCGCCGCGCTTGGTAGGCATGCTAATGGGCATGTGGTTTCTGTCGACGTTTTTTGGCAATTATTTGTCTGGTTACATCGGCAGTTTTTACGAGCAAATGCCCAGACAGGATTTCTTTCTACTATTGGCGGCGATGGGCGGCGCTACCGGCTTAGCTATATGGGCGTTCAAACCGCTATTAAAAAGGGCGGTCGGGTCGGATTAACCATCATGTATCAGTGTTGGCTGCACATTTACCACTGACAGCTTTGGGGTAGGGGGCTGCGTTTAGTCGCTAGCTGGCAATTTTTGGATTCTTCTCAGGATTCTTTATCCGACCGGTTTTGCAGTTGTCGGTATGGCGATGCGTGGCTTTATTGCGGCAACGCGAGTACATCATCATATGAATGCCAATCGCTAGTCGTTTGCTCAAACAGAGCTGGTTGGTCAAACCTGTTGCGGTCGGGCCGGTAAAGCGGGCTCATCCTGATGGCAGATAGGATTGGTCTTATCTATGACGGCTTGACCACAGCCATACCATCCTTGCCGGCAGGTGTTAGCGCAGGCTTAAAGTCTTTGGAACCAGGGAATTCAATTCGAACTTCCGCTCAAATTGGATACGATGTGTCGCAAGTTGCTGATGTGGCGAATCAAGTCAGTAGACTGGCACCAATGACCTCTAATGCAGCTGTGCAAGGATCGCGTTATCACGGTGTGGTTGGAAACATGCACGGTGGTAATATCTTGAGTTATGTAGCGACCAATGCGTCTACGGGGGAGGCAAATCGTGTTTTGGGAGGTGCGGATATATCCATGGTCTGGTACAAATGGTTTATGGGCAGACCTTACCACAGCCGGTCAATGGGCGAAGCATGAAAGACAATATGGAGCAGGTTCTGGTATCCCTTTGATTTATGAATGCGGACAGGGTTTCACCAATGCTTGGAAATTAGACGCCGGCTTAGGAGTTGGCATAGCCGCACACAAATTGATGAAGTAGCTTTTTATAAACGATAAGGATAAGGCCAAGACACTAAGAAAAGGGATTTATTGGATAATCGTTGGCCGAGAGACCCGCTACGCGCCGTGGTTTCTCGGCCGCAAAAAAAGCTACAGACTCTTGCCGCCAACGAGAGAACAATTTATTGAGTTAGCTAAGGTTCGCAATGATCTGGAATTGGGGCCAAGCGAAACTGGTTCCAAAAGGGAAAAGGATGCTCTGGTCGTTGATCCTACGTGTAAAGCCAAAGGTAAGCTCATTTTGAACAGCGGTGCATGTTGGATCAAAAACCCCGATGCTGCGACATTAAGTCGGATGATTGAGTTAGCTCACGAACTTAATGGCAGGGTGGTTGATCATGCTGGTAGAGCTTATACCTCTCCTACCGAATATTATCTTCATCCAGAAGATAAAGAAGTGCTAGAAAATAGGGGATTAAAGCTTCCTAAATAAACGCGATAAGGTGCGCCTATAGGTATCTCGTTATACACAAGCCCGCGTAGATACTGTTATCCAAGTCAAGCCAAATGAATAGCCGAATCGAAGGGTTTGGCGGATTTTAAGACGCCGAACGCCACATGAATCAATTTTCGCATCATGGCACCGATAATGAGTTTATTGGGCTTACCGGCGCAGGCTAATCGGTTTCTGAATTGTTTTCCCCAGGCCGTTTTATAAAGTGTCACCATGGCAGGCATATACATGGCTTTTCGCAAGAACGAGTGGCCTATTTTGGAGAGTCTGGGTTTGCCCTTGATACTACTACCCGATTCGTATTGCCTTGGATCGAGTCCAGCGAAGGCGGCGGCCTGCCGGTGCGCGGGTCGTTGACTTGGGTCAGATTGAGCTTACCGGTACCGGTACCGGCATCGGCAACCACGGTTTGCGGCACGTATTTGTTGGTGGCGTGGTGGGTACAAGACCAGTTTCCCAACGATGGTAGTCGCGACGTCAAGCTTGTAGAATAATGTCTCAAAAAGCACGCTAATGCCCACTACCAGCTGCGCTCTGACCAATACCAGACAAGCCTGTCGTCAGCTACTAAACGAGGATTAAATATGCAACCGCAAGTTAAACATATGGTAGAGAAACTGGAACACCTCTCGCCGGATCGTTTGGCGGAAGTGGACGATTTTATTGACTTTTTACAACAACGCGATCAGGACAACCGTTTGCGGCGGGACTTCGCCCACCTCTCCGAAACCGCGTTCGCAAAGCTCTGGAACAACGACGAAGATGCTATCTACGACCAGCTATGACTTCGGCGATGTGGTTTTGGTAGCCTTTCCGTTCACCAATCTGCAAGCCACCAAGAAGCGTCCCGCCGTGATCGTCAGCCGCCAAAGCTATCAACAGAACCGGCCCGATGTGATTTTGATGGCCATCACCAGCCAGATCAGGCAACCTCTGACCACCGGCGAAGCCATTCTGCAAGACTGGCAGGCAGCAGGGTTGGCCAAACCCTCGGTGCTCAAGCCGTTGCTCGTTACCTTGGAGCAAACTCAGATCGTCAAGGTGATGGGGCGCTTGTCAATAACTGATCGTGAAGCGCTGGGCAAGGTACTTCAGACGATTTTGGGTGAGTAATGCGATGACGCCCGCGTAAGGCTCGCAACAGCCGAGTGGGTTATAGCGTAGTGGCTTCCGTCAGGCTGCGTTGCGGGTGCCTGACGAAATGGACTAAAACATACGGCGCAATAAGGCTCCGCCTATTGACGCCCTACCGATTGCGACTTACGGCCTTCATTTGGGAGATCTCCCCGGGTAAGGTGCTAAAACTTTCGGCCCGTGCCGCCAAGCTCTACCTGATGTGTCTTTCGGTAATGGTTGGATTTCGTGTCTCGTTGCACACTGATCGCCCACACCCGGCCTCACTGCTTGTTCGTGTTCCTGCGGTCGTGCTTTTGCTACGCGCTTCTTTCAGCTTGACCTCGCGGTTTCTACCTTGCGTTTCGCTACGGTTGTCATTACTGGCTCCGGTTATCACCTTTCAGATAACTAGTTTTAGCCCATGCCGGGCACACAACGATGCGCCTCCTTGCGTCGGCACATCTCATCGGGTTGCGACCTATAGCCTTTATTGTTTTCATAAACCAAAAATATTGGCCAACAAACTTTGTTGTTCCGCAGGTCGCATTTCGGTTGCCCATTCGGTCGGCCAAACCAGTTTGGGCAAGCCTAATTGCGCGGCATGTTGCTCTGCTTCCTCTCGACATAGCTCGACGCAATGAGAATCGGACATACGAGCCTGCAATAACTTAATTCTGGCCCAATGCGCTTTCTCCCAATCCCGTACAGGATATTTGGCTTTTGGACCGCAAACGTCAGCAAAATATTTTTCGAGCTTGTTCAAATAAGGCAAGGCAGATGGATCGCCCTGACATAAGTACCAGAACGCGATATACCAATTGACGGCCCAATGTTTTACGTGTTTGTTAAACCAAATTAACGCCTTGATTATCGCCTCATCATCAAGTGGTTGAATGAACGAGATTGGCGTTTCGGTTTCGATGCGTTCGATAACAAGCTTAGCAAAATCATTATCTAATTGAGTGTTTTCATCGAAATGCCAGTCTCTGGGTTGACGCAACCCATACAAGCTTGCCGTACATGTCATCACGATTTCTGTATTGTTGGCTCCCGCCACATATAGTGTAGGGATAATCTTTAAATACCCTCCTCGCCCAACATCCAAGCCAATCCATTGCACTATATGCCCCCGCATTCTAAGCACAGTTCTATTGCCATGTACTGCAGTATATTCATCTGGCAGCAATGGCAATAACTGTGTCTTTACAAACTTTGCAAGGTCTTTGGCTTTATACATATTCCCTATTTCAGAGCGCCGCCTAAAAGGTATCCGGAGTTGAAAGCAGCCCCACCACCAGACCAGCTTCCCGGTCTGGGGACATTATGTCCGCCTGCGGTAACTGTATACACGGGAGTTCCTGCTGGTAGATTACTGTTATACCGATTCATCTGGGCATTGGAAATCCCTGATTGATCGGTCTTCAAGTCATAAACGGCAGTAGGACTGTTTACATTACCTAATACGGCGTCAGGATTTGAGCTTCCTTTAGGCCTATAACTACCATCCAAATGACCGCCGACATATGAAGTTTCACCAGAAATGGACTTACCAGCGGCACCATTGTTCAAAAGTGTGTCGAACTCTTTATGTACCTTCATTCCATAGCTTTGTGCAGTTCCCCCCGCAGAAACGGCATTACCGGCTTGTTGAGCGACATCCACCAGCTTGTTGCCGGCACGATAGGCTTGTCCTGCTCCTGTAGCGAATGGAATTGCCGCACCTGCGATGTCGGCCGCTAACGCACCGGTATGCACGGCCCAATTAGCGCCGCCATTCGCATAAATATCGTAGCCTAATACCCCGATGTCATACGCTATAAATCCAATATCCAACAGTGTATCAGGCGTGAAAAACTGTCCTGACGGATCCCTCCGGTTAAACGGATTATTCCCCACATAGGCATACAGATTCAAGCCATCCTGGTAGCCAATCGGATCGGTCTGCAAGAACCGGCCGATGGCGGGCGAGTACATCCGCGCTTTGTAGTAGTACAGGTTGAGCGGGCCAATCAGCTGCTGGCCGGTGTAGCGGAAGCGGACGCCGGTGGTGGCATTCGGTTCGCCGTAAGGGCCGTAGCTCAAGGTGGCGGTACTGGTGCCGGCACTGTTGGCGGTGGCGACGATGCTGCCTTGGTGGTCGCTGTACAACCAGGTTTTGTTGGTGGTGACGGCGCCTTCGTACCAGACTAAGGGTTGGTCAACGCCAGGGCCGTGTACGTAGCGTCTCAGCAGGGTGCCGGTGCTGTTGTATTCAGCCACCAGGTCGCTGCCGTCGTAGCTCAGGTTGGTGACGACACCCGCCAGGGTGGTTTGGCTCAAGCGGCCGGCGCCGTCGTAGGCCAGGCTGTTGGCCGAGCCGGTTTTGTTGGCGCTGGTCAGTTGGTTGTCGAGGTTGTAAGCGTAGGTCCACACCCCATCGCCACCCAGGTTGCCGTTGGCGTCGTAGCTCAGGGTGCTGCCGGCGGCCGTGGCGTATTGGTTCAGGCCGTTGGCGGTGTAGCTGCGCGTGCCGTTGGTGTAGCCGGTCCATTGGTAGCTGTTGTTGGTCCAGCTGGCCGCTTTGATGTCTTGCACCTGGTTGCGGGTGTAGCTCCAGGTGTTGTCCTGGGCGGTGCCGGCCAGGTTTTGGGTCAGGCTGGCCAACGCCGATTGCGCGTCGTAGCCGGTGACGGTGGTGCGCCGCGACAGGTCGTCGTAGGCGTAGCTGGCCAGACTGACGGTGCCGTTCTCCAGCAGGGCGGTCGGCCGGTTGAGGGCGTCGTAGCTGGCGGTAATGTAGAACGCGGTGGCTTCCGGCCAGGTGGTGCGGGTGCGGTTGCCGGCCGGGTCGTACTGGTAGGCCAGGGTTTTGCCGCCGGCGGTGGTGCTGGTCAGGCGGCCGGCGTTGTCGTAGACGTAGCCGATGGCGTAGCCGGTTTTGTTGGCGGCGGTTTTACGGCCCAACAGGTCGTAACTGAAGCTGATGTTGTCGGCGGCGGTCGGATAGGTCCGGCTCAGCAAACGGTTGAGGTTGTCGTAGGCCAAGGTGATGCTTTGACCGTTACGTTTGCGCAAGCTGGTGACGTTGCTGTTGGCGTCGTAGGCCACTTGTTCGAAGTCGGTCGCCGAGGAGGCGCCGGCGGTGACTTTGTCCGGATACAGGGTTTTCAGTTTCCGGTCGTGACCGTCGTATTGGTAGGTGGTCAGCTGGTTTTTGGCATCCTTAACGGTGAGCGGCAGGCCGTTGTTGCTGTAGGTGTAGTTCGCGTAGTTCTGCGCGATACCGTTGCCCACGGCTTTTTTGAGGATCTGTACACTGTCATCGCTGTTGTAGACGGTCTGGGTGACGCAGTTGCCGCCGTCGGCCGCCGGCAGGTTCTCGGTCAGGGTGCTCAGGCGATCCAGCTTGTCGTAGACGTAGTCGGCGACGGTGACCGGGGCGGCCGCAGCCGGACAGGTGGTGTCGGCCGTGGTGGTGCCAGGACCCCAGGCTTTCAGCAGTTTGCCGCTCGGGGTGTAGCTGTTGCAGGACACCAGCCATTGGGTACCGATCTGCGCGGCGCTGCGGATCAGACGGCCATCGGCGTCGTAGGCTTGCTTGGTCAGTTTGCCCAGAGCGTTGGTCAGCTGTATCGGCCGCCGTTGGTTGTCGTAAGCGGTGGCCACGGTGTCGGTGACGTCGGTGCGCGGGCCGTTGACTTGGGTCAGGTTACGGCGCGTATTTGTTGGTGGAATAATTTCATTGAATGACGGTAACCCTTAGGTTACTATCGGGCATGATTCAGATTCACGAATATACCGATACGAATGGTCGCAGTCCTTTCGCGGATTGGTTTAATGATCTTGATGCATCTGTTGCCGCCAAGATAGCAACCGCGATTATTCGGCTGGAACAGGGGAATTTCTCGAATGCCAAAGGTGTCGGTGCCGGCGTATCAGAATTTCGCATCGATTCTGGACCAGGGTACAGAATTTATTTTGGCAAAGATGGCGGGCGACTTGTGATCCTGCTGGCGGGCGGTACAAAGAAGCGGCAACAACAAGACATCGAGAATGCACAAGCCAGATGGACTGATTACAAACAGCGCAAACGCCAAAGAGGTGACAAATGACTTTAACCCGCAATTTCAAAGATACTGTGATAGCGCGTATCGGGCAAGATACGGAATTTCGCGACGCATTATTGCGAGAAGGGATTGAATGCCTTTTGTCCGGGGATGTGGATACCGGCAAGGCCATTTTACGAGATTATATCAACGCAACGATTGGCTTTGAGCGACTTGGCGAGGTCACCAATACTCCACCCAAAAGCCTGATGCGCATGTTTAGCCAGAAAGGCAATCCACAAGCTAGAAATCTCTTTGCTGTTATCTCTCAGCTCCAAACCCAAAGTGGCGTTCACTTTGAAGTCAGAGCGGTGTAATAAGGTTGTTCGGATCGCATTATACCGTTGCCCACGGCTTTTTTGAGGATCTGTACACTGTCATCGCTGTTGTAGACGGTCTGGGTGACGCAGTTGCCGCCGTCGGCCGCCGGCAGGTTTTCGGTCAGGGTGCTCAGGCGATCCAGCTTGTCGTAGACGTAGTCGGCGACGGTGACCGGGGCGGCCGCAGCCGGACAGGTGGTGTCGGCCGTGGTGGTGCCAGGACCCCAGGCTTTCAGCAGTTTGCCGCTCGGGGTGTAGCTGCTGCAGGACACCAGCCATTGGGTACCGATCTGCGCGGCGCTGCGGATCAGACGGCCGTCGGCGTCGGTGCGCGGGCCGTTGACTTGGGTCAAGTTGGTGGCGAAGGCGTCCAGCCTGTAGAATAGTGTCCCAGAAGGTACGCCATGTGCACACTACCCTGACCAATGCCGGACAAGCCTAGAATGCCATCAGCGACTAAAGGAGAAGTTCACCATGCAACTACACACCGCTAAACAAGAAGCCCTTGCTACCATTCAGCGTTTACCAGATACCGCCGACATGGAGGAAATTATGTACCGGCTCTATGTGCTGGAAAACATCCGGCGCGGCCAACAAGACGCCGAACAGCGCAAGACCACACCCGCCGAACAGGTACTGAGAGATATTCAGGCGTGGTAAAGTGGACCGATCACGCATTGGCCCAACTTCGTCACATTCACGACTATATTGCGCAGGATTCACCTCTATATGCCAAGCGGGTGACTGAAGCGCTGGTTAGTAAAACGATTGGACTAGATAAACTGCCCCACCTTGGCCGGACGGTGCCGGAACTGAGCGACGAGGCTGTGCGTGAACTCTCGCTCTATTCTTACCGCATTCTTTACGAGATCAAAACGACGCATATCGAAGTGCTCGCGGTCATTCATAAACGCCGAGACTTACAGCCTGACGAGATACTGCGCGAGCAGTGACTTAGAACGGGGGGTGGCTTCCGGCCAGGTGGTGAGGGTGCCGGCCGGAACTGGCTAAAACATACGGCTTCGCTTATTGATGTCCTATCGATTGCGACTTACGACCTTGATTGCCGCCGAGGTCGCCGTTGGCGTCATAAATCGGAACACGGCTAACGCCACTTCCGACTTACGGCCTCCGTCGGCCTTGTTTTGAATCCGCCCTCTCTAATATCCAGGATAAACGAAATCATATTCCCCGGTTCGCATCCGATGCGCTATATCAAAAGGATTTACAACCAAACCGATTTCAGCGTTTTGATTGTCGCCCTCTAATTTGCCTACCCGTCTAAATTCCTCATTGATTTTCCAGACATACCAATTATTAGATATTTTCACTGGCTCCTCGCCAAGTTTATGACCATGATCATTGGTGCCTCTGAAAAGCGCATTGACTTCGCCATCAAATGGTACTTTACCTACCTTCTCCCAAACGCCCAACTTGACACCCAAATTAGTCACACAGTGGGCATAAAAGATAACTTCATCTTTAACAATTTCGGCCAAGTTAGGCTTTTCGTCAATAGGGTACGTTTTTTTAAACGCCCTAATGACATCACTGTTTAGCTGTGTCAGATCATTAGCAATATATTGAAAGTATTGCTTAGTTCTGTCGTCGACTTTGACGCAAAATATATCCCCGATTTTAGTAACGACTCTTGCCATAATAATCCATACTGCATTGCTTTTAATTTTTACCGGGAGCAATCGAATTGATTTTATTCAAAAGCTGTCCACCATCTTTTCCTAAACCGTATTTATCGATCAACTGTTGTTCAATCACTTTGGCTTCGCTTCTCAATAAATTTACAGCGCCATCGATAACGTCATACCTCAAAAATTCCTTACCTGTTCCTATTGAATTGAGATGTTCGTTAAATCTAATCGCGGCATCTCGCATGGTAATACCGACATATCTAACGACACCGGCCGAATCAAGTCCTTGGTAAACCACGTTGGTCACGCTGTTGGTGACTTTACCCACAGAGCCAATGCCGACAAAATTCATCGCAAAATCGAATTCTTTCTGTACAGTCTCCGGTGTTCTAGTCGACGAATAATTTGCAGGTACCGGCGGAAACGAGGTGAGATCTCCACCAATTTTCCCCGCCAGCATCCTTGCATCAGCAGCAATCAACCCGCTCGGATCATTGCGATTAAACGGATTATTCCCCACATAGGCATACAGATTCAAGCCATCCTGGTAGCCAATCGGATCGGTCTGCAAGAACCGGCCGATGGCGGGCGAGTACATCCGCGCTTTGTAGTAGTACAGGTTGAGCGGGCCAATCAGCTGCTGGCCGGTGTAGCGGAAGCGGACGCCGGTGGTGGCATTCGGTTCGCCGTAAGGGCCGTAGCTCAAGGTGGCGGTACTGGTGCCGGCACTGTTGGCGGTGGCGACGATGCTGCCTTGGTGGTCGCTGTACAACCAGGTTTTGTTGGTGGTGACGGCGCCTTCGTACCAGACTAAGGGTTGGTCAACGCCAGGGCCGTGTACGTAGCGTCTCAGCAGGGTGCCGGTGCTGTTGTATTCAGCCACCAGGTCGCTGCCGTCGTAGCTCAGGTTGGTGACGACACCCGCCAGGGTGGTTTGGCTCAAGCGGCCGGCGCCGTCGTAGGCCAGGCTGTTGGCCGAGCCGGTTTTGTTGGCGCTGGTCAGTTGGTTGTCGAGGTTGTAAGCGTAGGTCCACACCCCATCGCCACCCAGGTTGCCGTTGGCGTCGTAGCTCAGGGTGCTGCCGGCGGCCGTGGCGTATTGGTTCAGGCCGTTGGCGGTGTAGCTGCGCGTGCCGTTGGTGTAGCCGGTCCATTGGTAGCTGTTGTTGGTCCAGCTGGCCGCTTTGATGTCTTGCACCTGGTTGCGGGTGTAGCTCCAGGTGTTGTCCTGGGCGGTGCCGGCCAGGTTTTGGGTCAGGCTGGCCAACGCCGATTGCGCGTCGTAGCCGGTGACGGTGGTGCGCCGCGACAGGTCGTCGTAGGCGTAGCTGGCCGCGATTGGTTAACATGCGGCGCAATACGGCGTTGCCTATTGACGCCCTACCGATTGCGACTTACGGCCTTTTATCTGTCACCGGTTGGCTTGTCGCTGGTCAGCAAAGTCTCTCCGCCGCGCTTGGTAGGCATGCTAATGGGCATGTGGTTTCTGTCGACGTTTTTTGGCAATTATTTATCTGGCTATATAGGCAGTTTTTACGAGCAAATGCCCAGACAGGATTTCTTTCTACTATTGGCGGCGATGGGCGGCGCTACCGGCTTAGCTATATGGGCGTTCAAACCGCTATTAAAAAGGGCGGTCGGGTCGGATTAACCATCACGTATCAGTGTAGACCGACCACTTGCGATTGACAGGTTTGGTGACTGGCTGCGTTTAGCCGCTACCTGGCAATTTTTTGATTCTTCTCAGGATTCTTTATCCAACCGGTTTTGCAGTTGTCGGTATGGCGATGCGCGGCTTTATTGCGGCAACGCGAGCACATCATCATATGAATGCCAATCGCTAGTCGTTCGCTCAAACAGAGCTGGTTGGTCAAACCTGTTGAGGTCAATATCGGTCTGCCGAACCAAGGAGACCAGTTTCTCAACACCGAAGGCATCTGGTAGAATGTCTAAATGCCAGCTTACGAGCAGAACACCGAGATCCGATCAGACTCATGAGGACAACTCACTATGCAAACTGTTAAACAAATTGTCCACGATATTGCCGACCACCTGACCGAACAGGCTACCTTTGACGATGCCATGTATGCCATCTATGTGCGGCAGAAGCTTGAGCAATCGTTACACGCAGCAGCGGAAGGTAAAGTCACATCACAGGAAGATATAGAAAAACGCTATCTACATGATGCGAGTTGAATGGTCTGATCTGGCTCGAGACGATCTTGACGATTTAGTCCGTTATATTAGTCGCGATTCGTCCTTTTATGCCCGTCGCTTCGGTCAAAAAATCGTGCTTGCCACGCGACGACTGAAGGATTTTCCAGAAAGCGGTAGGTTGATTCCAGAAGCTGACGATAAATCGATACGAGAAATTATTGTGCAGAGCTAGCGCGTCATGTGCCGTTTGGAATCGAATCGCGTGTTGATTCTTGCCATCATGCACGGCCGCCGTGATGTCGCTGGACACGAGGAAAAGCCATGGGACGACGCTTAAAAAGGGTATTCGCGGTTGAACCTAATCCCCAAAAGCCGAAAGTGATCTTTGTGATTTAGAACATCGCGGTATGAAGATTAGTGGCCGCGATTGGTTAAAACCTACGCCGAGACAGGTCGTCGTAGGCATAGCTGGCCAGGCTGACGGTGCCGTCCAGCAGCGCGAGTAGGTTCGAATAACGAAGCGTATTCGGACGTATGTCGTTATAAAGCCGCCTGACCACCGCCGGCGGCAAAACCCTGGCCTACCAATAAGACCCGGCCGGCAACCTCATGCCTGACGGCATAATTTCATCTCAGCAGCAGGCGCTGTCAGCCTTGGCTGATTCGCTGCCGGGTCCGGGCGAGCAGTCGAATAAGCCGAAATGCCGGGTTTTGTCTCCTAGTATTTGGAAGTGTTCGCCATAGCGGCTACCCGCCAGCATGTCGGCGGTGTTTCCGCAGACTCTTAACGGCCGGCCGGTTTCGAAATGATGATGATCGTCCAAATCAAAGCTGTGCGGGTGCTGCTCAATAGTGCCCAAATAGGTTGCGATTTGGCCGAAGTCCTCGCAACGGTCTTCCAAGGGCATTTTAAAGGCGCGCACCGTCACCGAATCGAACTTGACCATGCCGATTTTGGCGAACACGTCCGGGTCGTCGATGCTGATGGGGCTTTGCTTGACCTTGCGGACATCTGGGCAGCCTAGTTCTTGCAATATGCGCCGGAAGTCTTCCCAATACAAAGCACCTCCCAGGCATTCGCCCAATAGCACCGGGTCTTGGCGCAGTTCGAACGGGATGCGGCGATCGGCAAAAACATCGGAAAAATACAGTTCGCCGCCGGGTTTCAATACCCGGAATATTTCCTCCAGCACGCTGGGTTTTTCCGGCGACAGGTTGATCACGCAATTGGAGACCACCACGTCGACACTGTTGTCGGCGATACCTACGGTGCGCAGGTTTTCGATGTGACCGTGCAAAAACTCAACATTGGCAAATCCAAAGCGCTCGGCATGCCAGTTGCGATGACGCACGGCCACTTCTAGTTGCTCGGGCGTCATATCCACGCCGATTACCCGTCCTGTCGCGCCGACCAGTTTCGATAGCAGATAGCAGTCGCGGCCGGTGCCGCAGCCCAAATCCAGCACCGTTTTACCGGTCAACGCGGGGGGTAATGGTGATCCGCAGCCGTAAAACCGTTCCAACACTTCGGGATGCAGACCAGCCAGCAAGGTTTTTAAATAGCTCGGCATGGCGTCGATGCTGCAACAGGCGCTGGTTTTCAGATCGTTGCTGGATTGCAAGACCTGACCATAATAATGGCGGACCGATTCGCTGATTTCGATACTGGTTGTCATGGAAAGCCTCGTGTTTTTATTATTGAAGATAAGTGCTAAGGGCGTTTTAAATGGCTGCGGCACAGATAGCCGCGCGGGTTAGGGCCCGCAGCCAGGATAAGGCAATCGATGCAATCACTCCAGTATTGGCCTAGCCGCTGCCAAGTCGATACCGAATTGGTTTGTGTGTCCGGAAAGCTGTGATGGGTCGTCAGAATCACTGGCATTCCGGCATAAGCTGAACGGTAATGTACGTATCAACTCGTCCGGGAAATTGGCGGTACTGCTGCTGAATAGAATACGGGAGAGCATCGGAAATTTCCTTAATCGGATCGGTCACACGCTCTAAGTTGTAAGGGTTGGCTTAAACCTTACAACAATATTCCACAATAGATAAATCGCTGCTTGGTTCTGATGATAAACGCAATGCCATTAAGTTCAGCTTGGGCATTGTTCATGCCGTATAAGCCCCATCGATCCTCTTTTTAAAAGGGGAAGGGCTTAAGTTTGATGTTATTGATGATGACGCCCCTGTGAACGGGAAGACTGATTCTTCCAGGCACTGCTTGACAAATAATCATAGAATCTCAGCCCCAACGGCATACCCACGATAAATAGGCTCGGGTTAATAAATAGTTAAAGCCCAAGCCATGAATAGACGGCCGAGCTGAGATGATAGTAGTAAAGTCTGACGCTACTGGATAGTGCCAGTACAGCTCATTCCTGAGCAAATAGTAACGGAGCGGAGAGCGAGGTTTTCATTGCACCCTTTCAAAATAATCGGGATTGCGCGATTTTTATCCCGTTTGCCCGCACTGCGCTTGATGTAATGCCACGAAGTCGGACATTGCCAGGCTACCAATAACGTTGGCATCGTTGTCCAGTATGTCGTAAAGCACCCCCGTGCTGCGGATGCTGAACAACAGGATGACGTCAATGTCGCCGCCGCCTTCCCGGTGCGGAACCTCGCTGGCTGGGCTGACGGTGTAGCTGCCGACTGGTCTGATCTCCTTCAAGGTGCCGTCGGCTTGGTAGATTCTATGTTCGCCTTGAATGACGAAAATGTGGTTTGGCGCTTTGTGTCGGTGCAGCACTATTTGTTGGCCGGCGGCAAATTTGAACAAGACGTCGACAATGTTGGCGTCGGTGTCGATGTTTAGAATGAAATAGCGTAAATGCTCGAAGCCCTCCAGGGTTTGCCAATCGATACGGCGGTCGTCGAAAAGATATGTGTTCATGGTGTGTTCTCTGCTTGATGGTGGCTGGGTATGCAGGCTGATGTTTGGGCTCTGAATATCGCGGACAGTTGCAGTGTAGGTGAGGCGGTGGCCTGGGTAAGCTGATATTTGCCCGAAAAGGGCGGGCAAATTGCCCGCTCTCACGTGGTGGTCGAACCGCGTGGCCGACATCAAAGGCAGGCAGTTGGCCAATGATGCAGGCCTGGCACGGTAGGCAATAACTGCACAGGGTTTGGTTGCCCGCCGCTGTTTGTTGTAGGATTCAAGTATGAACCGGCCAGCCGTTTATGGCGGGCTCCTGAAACAATCGCGTCCAAAAGCGTGGCGCCATTCAACTCTATCGTAAATTATGAAACAGCCGGATATGAGCATCGATGCTCGCAAGCAGGAATTGGCCCACTATTTGGAAAAACAACCCTATATGACGGAGTTGGATGGCATCACTTTGAAGATTGCGAAAAATGTGTTTCCGTCCGACTTTGGGTTGACCAGCTCATTTTTTGGGAATTTCATTCTGCAACAACCGCCCGCCGAAATGGCTTTGGATATGGGCTGCGGCAGCGGCTATTTCGCGTTTTTGTTAAAAAAAATAGGCTGTGAAAGCGTCATGGGTGTCGATTTTAATCGGGACGCGGTAGATTGCACCATGGAAAACTCGCGCTTGAATCCTGACTTGGCACCTATCGATTTTCTGCACAGCGATTTATTTGCCGATGTGCCGCACACGCTGTTCGACCTGATCGTTTTTAATTTCAATTATTACCCGTCAGACGGCACCTTCGGGCTGAACGAAGACGGTGGGCGGGACATATTGAGACGGTTTTTCCATCAAGTGAAAGACTATATTACCGAGCACACGCGGATTTATATTCCCTACTCGGATTTTGTCGGCGAGGAACACGATCCGAAAAACATTGGTCCGGATTTCGGTTTTTCGGTTACCGTGGAAGAAAGCACCGTTAATCATGCCGGCGCGCATCATATTTATAAGGTCATGAAAGCGTAATAGCTGACGCGCTTGGGACTTGGGATGAGATGAGCTCTAGTCTGGCGACTTTTAATTCTGTGGGTTGCCGCCGCGCCGTCTGGCTGCTTGTTTAGCGGCCTTTTGCTCGCGGATGGCGGCCAGTTCCAGCATTTCCGCTTCTATCATCTCGGGGGTTTCCAGGGTGATTTGACCCAAAGTACCGGCGCGCAATTCATTCATTAGTAGCTTGGCGGCTTTGTCCAATTCGACGATGCCGCCGCTACGCAAACAGCCGCGTTTCGCGCCGATGGCTTGTAATAGCGCGAGCGGTTCTTCTGGCAAAGGTGCCAAACGATAGCGCTGGCTTAGCTGCTCCGGGTAGGCTGTACGCAGATATTCCAGGGCATACAGCGCGATGTCGTCGTGTTGGAAAGCCGTATCCTTGATGGCACCGCTTACTGCCAACCGGTAGCCGCTGTGGCGGTTTTCCACATTGGGCCAGAGTACGCCAGGGGTGTCGGATAGTACGATGTTATTGGCCAAATTGATTTTCTGCTGTTGCTTGGTAACGGCAGGTTCGTTGCCGGTCTTGGTGATGGTACGGCCGGCCAGCACATTGATAATGGTGGATTTGCCGACGTTGGGTATGCCCATGATCATGGTGCGGATGACTTTGTTGGCGGCGGTTTTCTCCGGCAGCATCTTCGCGCACAAGTCAATAATCTGTTTGATTTTTTCCGGTTGTTGGGTAGTGACGGCCAGGGTTTTGACGGCCTGTTCGCGTTCTAGATAGGCTTGCCATGTTTTAGTCAGTTCAGGATCGGCCAAGTCAGTTTTGCTGAGAACGCGGATAGTGGGTTTGTCTCCACGTAGATTCGCCAGCATGGGATTTTGGCTGCTGTAAGGAATGCGGGCGTCGAGTATTTCGATCAGCAAATCGATGTCGGGCAAGGCGTACTTGATCTCCTTGCTGGCCTTGTGCATGTGGCCGGGATACCATTGAATTTGCATGGGTTGTGCTGCGGTAAGTGGAAAAAATAGAATTGTACCTTTTATCCGGTCGGCGCTATTGATTACTGGTTTGTCTTTAGGGCCTATAGGTGCAGGATGGTAAGCGCCCTTCAACAGGGGTAGAGCCCCGACATGTTTAAAAAGCCGGATTTCTGTACGCCGCAACGCGCCGCGGCGGTAGACGTACAGGACTGCTTGTTGCTACAATCCAGCCTATTTTTGGTGCTTTTGGCACATCTCGACGCAAGTCTTTCACACTCATCCCGGAGAAAACTCTATGGCAATTAAAGTTGCAATTAACGGTTATGGTCGTATCGGTCGCAATGTCATGCGCGCTTTGTACGAATCAGGTCGCACCAACGAGATCCAAGTGGTCGCTATCAACGATTTGGGCGATTCCAAAACCAACGCACACTTGACCAAATACGATACCGTACACGGTAAATTTCCGTTTGATGTGTCTGTCGACGGCGATTACATCGTGATCAACGGCGATAAAATCCGGGTATTTGCTGAAAGAGATCCCGCTAAATTGCCTTGGGCTGAGTTGGGCATTGACGTTGTTCATGAGTGCACCGGTTTTTTCACCAGCAAAGCTAAAGCGTCCGCGCATATCACTGCCGGCGCGAAAAAAGTCATTATCTCCGCGCCTGGCGGCAACGATGTTGATGCTACGATTGTTTACGGTGTTAACCACCAAACCTTGAAAGCGTCCGACACCGTTATCTCCAATGCTTCTTGCACCACTAACTGCTTGGCGCCTTTGGTTAAGCCTTTGATGGACAGCATCGGTGTCGATCACGGTTTGATGACGACTATCCACTCATACACCAACGACCAAGTACTGACCGACGTCTACCACAGCGATTTGCACCGCGCGCGTTCAGCTACTCAATCCATGATCCCAACCAAAACCGGTGCGGCTGCCGCGGTAGGCTTGGTATTGCCGGAAATGAAAGGCAAACTGGACGGTTTTGCAATGCGTGTACCAACCATCAACGTGTCTGTAGTGGATTTGTGCTTTCAAGCCTCACGCAACACCACTAAAGAAGAAATCGACGGCATTTTGCGCGAAGCGGCGGCGGGTCCTTTGAAAGGCATTTTGGCGATCAACGACGAGCCATTGGTATCCATGGACTTCAATCACAACCCACATTCTTCAATCTACGAAGCAGGCCTGACCAAAGTCACCGGCGGCAACTTCGTGAAAGTCTTGTCTTGGTACGACAACGAATGGGGTTTCTCAAACCGTATGCTTGACACCACGGTTGCTTTGTTTAACGCTAAATAAGGGTTTACATGCTGTTACGAAGAACGAAAATCCTGGCTACGCTGGGACCTGCCACTGACAAACCTGGCGTACTCGAGGATTTGTTCGAAGCAGGTATCGATGTTGTCCGCTTGAATTTCTCCCACGGCTCGGCGCAGGATCATATTGATCGTGCCAACCGCGTCCGCGCACTCAGTAAACAAACCGGTCGCCGCGTCGGTATTCTGGCCGATTTGCAAGGTCCGAAAATCCGTATCGAGCGGTTTAAAGAGAACAAAGTCTGGCTGGAAGAAGGTCAGGCTTTTGCTTTGGACATTAATCTGGGCAAACTGGATGGCGATAATACCCAAGTCGGTATTAGTTACGAACCGCTGGCGCGGGAAGTGAAGCCGGGGACTCGGTTGTTGCTGGATGACGGGCGGGTGGTATTGGATGTGGTCAATGTTGAAAACAACACCCGCGTCAATACCACGGTAGTAGTTGGCGGCGATTTGTCCAACAACAAAGGCATCAATTTGTTGGGTGGCGGTTTGTCCGCGGCAGCTTTGACTGACAAAGACAAGGAAGACATCAAAACCATTGCGGTGATTCAAGCCGATTACGTGGCGATTTCCTTCCCGCGTACGGCAGCCGATATGAACGAAGCCCGTGAGCTGTTGCAAGCAGCCGGTTCTTACGCCGGTTTGGTTGCCAAGGTAGAGCGCGCGGAAGCGATGGAAGTTATCGACGAAATCATCTTGGCCTCCGACGCGATTATGGTCGCGCGTGGCGACTTGGGTGTGGAAATCGGCGACGCCAATTTGCCGGCTGCGCAAAAACTGCTGATCAGCCGTTCGCGCGAGTTGAACCGGGCGGTGATCACGGCTACGCAAATGATGGAGTCGATGATCGAGAATCCAATCCCGACCCGTGCAGAAGTATTCGATGTGGCTAACGCCATTGTCGATGGTACCGATGCGATCATGTTGTCCGCGGAAACCGCCTCAGGCAAGCATCCGGTGAAAACCGTGCAAGCCATGGTTCGCATTTGTTTGGAAACTGAAAAGCAACCGAGCGTGACCAAGTCCATGCACAGGATGACTGACAAGTTCGAACGGATGGACGAAGCGATTGCGATGTCCGCGATGTATATGGCCAACCATACCAAAATTGCCGGTATAGCGTCTTTGACCGAGTCGGGTTCTACTCCGCTTTGGATGTCGCGGATCAGCTCGGATATTCCTATCTTTGCGTTCAGCAGTCAGGAGCGCACTTTGGGGCGTGTGACTCTTTACAAAGGTGTGTTTCCGATTCCGTTTGCTAAGGAGAAAATGGAGTCGGCCAGCGTGACCGACAGCCTGATCAAGGCTTTGAAAGTCCGTGGCGTCGTAAAAGCGGGCGATGCATTGATCCGCACCAAAGGCGACTTGACCGGCGCCAGCGGCGGGACTAACTCCCTGAAGGTCATTACTGTCACCGACTAATCCTCTGAGTCGGATTGGCTTGTTTCGCGGCGTTCGGTTTATCCGCACGCCGCGTTTTTAATATATTCTAAGCAGCATCCAGTTTGGCGTAAGCCAACATCAGCCATTTGATGCCCGCATTGCGGAAATTGATTTGCACCCGCTCTTGTTCGCCTTCGCCTTCCATTTGTAGTACCACGCCTTCGCCGAATTTTTCGTGCCTGACAGGCTGTCCGAGTTTGTAAGTACCCTTGCTGCCCAAACCTTTGGACTGCGGTGCGCTATTGGTAGAAGGTCTGCTGACATTGGCGCGCAACCTGATTTCCTGAATCGATTCCGGCGGCAGTTCGCGCAAAAACCGCGAGGCGCGCGGATAACTATCCTTGCCGTAAAGCCGCCGCGACTCGGCGTGCGTCAGATATAGCTGTTGCATTGCCCGAGTTATGCCGACATAGCACAACCGGCGCTCTTCCTGTAATCGCCCGGGATCGTCCAGCGCTTGTTGCGAAGGGAATAGGCCTTCTTCCAGGCCCACCAGAAACACCAGTTTGAATTCCAAGCCTTTAGCCGAATGCAGCGTCATCAGTTGCACACAATCCTCATCGACTTCGCCTTGCATTTCGCCGGCTTCCAATGCGGCGTGCGCTAAGAACATGTCCAACTCGCCCAGGTTTTCGGCGTTTTCGCTGTCGTAATCAAATAGTCTGGCGGCGTTGACTAACTCCTCCAAGTTTTCCACTCTGGCTTCGCCTTTGTCTTGCTTTTCTTTTTTATATAGCTCGATCAAGCCACTGGTCTCGACGACTTGTTTGACCGTCTCGTGCAGACTCAACTCTTTCGTCGTTTCGCCGAGCGCGATAATCAGATTTAAAAAGCCACGCAGGGCATTGCTGGCGCGGGCAGGTAGTTGATTGCTTTCCAACATAGCCAACGCGGCTTGCCACAGTGATACCTGTTGTTCGCGGGCTAAAATGCGCATATCGTCCAGGGTTTTGGCCCCAATACCGCGTGTTGGCGTATTCACTACCCGTTCAAACGAAGGGTCATCGTGCGGGTTGGTAGACAGTCGTAAATAGGCGAGGGCATTTTTGATTTCCATACGCTCGAAAAATCGCAGGCCGCCGTATACCCTGTAAGGGGTGGCGGTGGTCATCAAGCGCTCTTCAAACTGCCGCGATTGGGCGTTGGAGCGATACAGAATTGCCGTTTCGCTGCGTAGGCCGCCGTCTTTCACCCATTGCCGGATTTTCTCGACCACAAAATAGGCTTCGTCTTGCTCGTTAAATGCGGAATACAAGGAAATGGCCTGACCTTCGCCGGCAGCAGTCCATAATTCCTTGCCCATCCGATTGTCGTTATTGGTGATCAGGGTGTTGGCGGCTTTCAGAATGTGGCCGGTGGAGCGGTAGTTTTGCTCCAGGCGGACGATACCGTGCTCGGGATAGTGCTTTTGGAAATTAAAAATATTCTCGATTTTAGCGCCGCGCCAGCCGTAGATCGACTGATCATCGTCGCCGACCACGAATAAATTGTTATTGCCTTCGGTAAGCAGGCGCAGCCAAGCGTATTGGATGGTGTTGGTATCTTGAAATTCGTCGACATGGACTTGTTGGAAACGCTGCCGGTAAAAGGCCAGTAAGTCCTCGTTATCGCGCAGCAGTTCATGAGCCCTCAATAACAATTCGGCAAAATCTACCAAGCCGGAGCGTTGGCACACGTCTTCATATGCCAGGTAAATTTCCTTCATCTGCCGGTTATAAAAGTCGCCGCTGTCCTGCATATGTTTCGCGCGGATGCCTTCGTCTTTTTGCGCATTGATAAACCACTGAGCCTGCTTGGGCGGCCACTTGCTGTCATCCAGATTCAGGTTTTTCATCAGCCGTTTGATGATACGCAATTGATCGTCGCTATCCATCACCTGAAAGGTTTCGGGTAGATTGGCTTGCTTGGCGTGCTGCCGCAATAAGCGGTGCGCCAGGCCGTGGAAAGTGCCTATCCACATGGCGCGGGCCGGAGTTTCCAGTAGCTCTTCGATACGGTTGCGCATTTCGTTGGCGGCTTTATTGGTAAAGGTCACTGCCAGGATGTTGTAGGGCGAAATGTGGTTGACTTGAATATGCCAGGCGATGCGATGGACCAATACCCGGGTTTTGCCGCTACCGGCCCCGGCCAATACCAGCATGGCTTGCATGGGAGCGGAAACGGCCAGGCGCTGGTCGTCGTTTAAGGAGGTGATGATAGAAGAGACGTCCATTTTTTATAGCTTGCAGATTTTGAGGAGCTGTGTATATTTGCTTGCTTTTAAGGGAAAGCCGTGCGTCGGGACTAATAACTACAACACAGAGAGGATTGGAAATGAGCTTCGATTATAAACGTTTGATCAAATTTGAGCACAACATCGGCGAGAAAGATAAGAAAGTTCGCATGGTTTCTGGCGTGGTGTTGCTCAGCGTATCGCTGTTTACCGCCAGCATCCTGATGTTGTTGGTTGGCTTGGTCTTGGTTGCGACCAGTTATTCCGGCTGGTGCCCGGTATATTCCGGTATGGACAAAAATACCTTGGGTGCTGATGCAGGGTCTACCGGTCAATAACTGCTAGTGGCCAGCTCCGAATCTGCGCCTTTGGCGCGGATTCGGATTCAAAAAAACCTTATTAATCTTGTTTGTTGTACTCGCCTTCGATAATGGTTTGCGAGTCTCGTGCCTGTTTAAACACAGAGCCCATCTGAGTTTGCAGCAAATGATGCTCGATAATGTACTGAGCAATCTTTCTGCGTAAGGTTGGAATCGTACAAGCGAAACCCAACAGGTCGGTGAAAAATCCCGGCGTCAATAACAACGCTCCGCCTACCAGCAATATCGGGCCCTCGATCATTTCATAAGCCGGAATTTCCCCTTGTGCCAACCCGGACTGGAAGCGCTGCCAGGTGGTGAAACCTTGCCGACGTAGTAGCCAAGCGCCCAAAACCGCAGTAAAAACCACCAGTAAAATAGTGGGAAAGGCGCCGATCAAGCCGCCGACTTGCAATAGCACGTATATTTCCACAAACGGCACGATCAAAAAAGCGATAAACAGAATTTGCATGGTTTTCATGGTGAGTCCGGTTGCGGTAAAAAGCCGCTAATACTAAGAGCATCTTGGTGCAAATTCCAGGATAATATCGCGATGTATCAATTGATTCTTTGTACCTGCCCGGACCTAGAGGTTGCTGACAAACTGGCCGGCACTCTGATAACCCAAAAATTAGCGGCCTGCGTGAACATCTTGCCAGGTGTGCGCTCGGTTTATGAATGGCAAGGTGAAATTGAAACCGCTCAGGAACATTTGCTGCTCATCAAAAGTCATCAAGACCGCTATGCGGCCATTGAAGCGACGCTGAAAAGCCTACACCCTTACCAACTCCCGGAAATTATTGCGGTCGCGATAGAAAGCGGCTCGCTGGATTATTTGAAATGGATAGACTCATGCCTTGGCATCGACTGATTTTATTATGTTTATTCGCTGTTTTTTGGCGCACTGCGGCGGCGCTGGACAGCCAGGATTTTTTGCCCCCGGAGCAGGCATTCAAGTTAACTGCCACGGCCGAAACTGCCGATAAAGTTGAATTGCATTGGCAGATAGTCGAAGGCTACCACCTGTATCGCGATAAGACCAAGTTCCAGTCACAAACCGAATCGATTCAGCTGGGCCAGGCGAGCATGCCGGAAGGCGTTACCGAGCATGACCCAAGTCTGGGCGAGGTGGTGGTGTATCGCAACACGCTGGATGTAGTGGTGTCGCTGATTAGTCAAGGTCGTGAAACCCAATTAAAGCTGCTGGTTAAATACCAAGGTTGTGCGGATGCCGGGGTTTGTTATCCGCCGCAAAAAGTACTGTTGGATGTGGCGCTCCCTGCAGCTTCGGCCGCCGCAAACAATGGGGCGCTCAACCAGTTCGTCAAAGGTCTAAAGGGTTTGTCGCCCGGCTTGTTTTCTGAGGAGTTATTGCCGGCGGAACAAGCCTTTCAGTTTTTCGCGACTTTGAAAGATCCGCATACTGTGCAAGCAACCTGGCAAATTGCCGAGGGTTATTACCTCTATAAGGATAAGTTGTCGGTCAAAGCGGAGGGCTCTACCCAGACGCGGTTGTCGCCGTTGCAACTTCCGGAAGGGGCTGCTTACCACGACGCTGAGTTCGGTCAGGTGCAAATCTACCGGAACCAGATCAGCGTCGATATACCGCTGTTGCGAGATAGCAAGGCCGGCGAAACCATTGAGTTGCTGGCAAAGTTTCAAGGTTGCGCCGACCGCGGTGTGTGCTATCCGCCGATGCAATCCAAGGTGAGCCTTGACTTGTCGCCTACTGATGCATTGCCGCAAGCCAAACCGGCCGCGGTTGCCGAGTTGTCGGAGCAGGATAAAATTGTCAATGCCTTGCGGCATGATAGCTTGGCACTGACTTTACTCAGTTTTTTCGGGTTTGGCTTGTTGTTGGCCTTTACCCCATGTGTGTTTCCGATGATTCCGATTCTGTCCGGCATCATCGTCGGCCATGGTGACCAAATCGGTACGCGCAAGGCCTTCTTGCTGTCCTTGAGTTATGTACTGGCTTCGGCGTTGATGTATACACTGTTCGGTATCTTGGCGGCTTTGTTCGGCAGCAATCTGCAAGCGACCTTTCAAGAGCCTTGGGTAATCGCCGTGTTTTCAGGATTATTCGTGCTGTTATCGCTGTCGATGTTTGGTTTTTACCATTTGGAGCTGCCGAAATCGCTGCAGTCTGCCTTGCATCACTCCAGCGATAAGCATCGCGATGGTTCATATCTCGGCGCGGGTATCATGGGGGCGCTGTCGTCGCTGATCGTCGGGCCCTGCGTGGCAGCCCCGCTGGCAGCGGCATTGATTTACATCGGTCAAACCGGTGATGTGGTGTTGGGCGGTTTGGCGTTGTTCATGATGGGCCTTGGTATGGGTGCACCGTTATTACTGTTGGGCGCATCAGCTGGAAAACTGCTGCCCAAGGCCGGTGATTGGCTGAATGCCACCAAAGCCGTATTCGGCGTCGCGATGCTGGCCGTGGCGGTGTGGATGTTATCGCGGATTCTGCCGGCTGCGGTGACGATGTTTTTGTGGGCTTTGTTATTGGTTATTCCGGCCATATTTCTCGGGGCAATCGATTCTTTGCCGGAAACGGCTTCCGGTTGGCGTAAACTGTGGAAAGGTTTGGGCATTATCATGCTCGTATTTGGCATTCTGCAGTTGATCGGCTTGAGCGCCGGAAATGATAACCCCCTACAGCCCCTGCAAGGCATGGGTTTCAATGCGCAAGCGCAGGAACCGGTTCAGGGGCTTAGTTTTCAGCGGGTGGCATCGGTGGCGGAATTGGAGCAACGCATCCAGCAAGCAACGGCCAGCGGCAAGCCGGTGATGCTGGATTTCTACGCTGATTGGTGTATTTCCTGTAAAGAGATGGAGGCTTACACCTTCACCGATCCGCAGGTTAAGCGACAATTGGCTGATTTTGTGCTGCTCCAGGCCGATGTGACCGATAACAATGAAGCAGATAAAGCCTTGTTAAAACGCTTCGAGCTAGTTGGGCCGCCGGGCATCATATTTTTCGGTGCCGATGGTCGTGAACAGGCGGCGCGGCGCGTGATCGGCTACCAGGATGCGGCTACTTTTTTAAGAACCTTGCAACAACTATGAATAAAAAAATCATACTGATAGTCAGCGCTATTGCCTTTGTTGCACTGGCGGCCGGTCTGTTTGTCAGACAATATTTCGCAGCCCCCGAAGCCGGTAAACCGACTCCGCAAATCAATTTCAGCTTGCCTGACCTGGCGGATACGCCGCAATCGGTCGCGCAATGGCAAGGCAAAATATTGATTATCAACTTCTGGGCAACCTGGTGTCCGCCCTGTTTGAAGGAAATTCCCGAGTTCATCAAGCTGCAGGACGAGTATAAAGACAAAGGAGTGCAGTTTGTCGGTATTGCCATCGAAGACAAGCAACCGGTAGAAGACTACCTTAAGCGTATCAAGATCAATTATCCGGTGTTGATTGGCGGCGAAGGTGCAACGATGTTGGCTCAACAGCTGGGCAATGTCATCAACACCGTGCCATTCACGGTGATCATAAATCAACAAGGGCAAATTGTTCATCATCAATTAGGCGAATTGACCCGAGAAAAAGTGCTGGAAGTGATTGCACCGTTGTTGACGGCAAAATGACTGAAAAATCGCTAAAACGCAGGCTAATGAAGTGAAAAGCGGTTTATCTGGACAAAAACCTACAAATTAGGCAGAATTCATTCTTATTTGGCTAATTTTTGTTCGACACCGGCAATGGCAAACCTCACGGTTCTCAATGGACCCAATTTAAATCTGTTAGGCGTCCGGGAACCTGGGCTTTACGGTAGCAAAACATTGCAAAGCATTCAGCAGGGGATGGAGCGGTTGGCCCAAACATTGGGGCATCAATTAAATTTCCTGCAAAGCAACGCCGAGCATGAAATTGTTGAACAAATTCATCAGGCTTATCGGCAGGGCGTCGATTTTATCATTATCAATCCCGCCGCATTTACCCATACCAGCGTGGCTATTCGCGATGCCTTGCTGGCAACCAAGATTGCATTCATAGAAGTACATTTATCGAACGTGCATGCCCGTGAGCCTTTCAGGAAGCATTCGTATTTTTCGGATATCGCCGTCGGCGTTATCTGCGGATTGGGGGCGAACGGTTACGAATTGGCTTTGCAAGCCGCTCATCAGATATTACTAGAGAGAACTCAGAACAATGGATATTAGAAAAATAAAAAAACTGATTGATCTTATCGAGGAATCCGATATTGCTGAAATAGAGATTCGCGAAGGCGAAGAATCAGTGAAAATCAGCCGTTATTCGGCGGCTGCGCCGGTGCAATATGCTGCCCCGGTGGCTTCGGCACCGGTAGCGGTTGCTGCGGCCTCCGCCGCGGTCGCGCCAGTGGAAGAGAAAGTCAGTGGTCATGTTGTGAAGTCGCCGATGGTCGGGACATTTTATCGCTCTGCATCGCCTGGTTCAGCGGCATTTGTCGAGGTAGGTCAGTCGGTTAGCAATGGTCAAACCTTGTGCATCATCGAAGCGATGAAGATTTTGAATCAGATCGAGGCGGATAAAAGCGGCAAAATCAAGCAAATTCTGGTTGAAAACGGCCATCCGGTCGAATATGGCCAACCTTTGTTCATCATTGAATAACGGACAAAGGGGCTGGACTAATGTTTGAGAAAATTGTTATCGCCAATCGCGGCGAGATTGCTTTGCGCATTTTGCGGGCCTGTCGTGAATTGGGCATTAAAACCGTGGCTGTATATTCCGAAGCGGACCGCGACTTAAAACACGTCAGACTGGCCGATGAAGCGGTCTGTATCGGTCCAGCGGCATCCGCCGCCAGCTACTTGAATATTCCGGCGATTATCAGCGCCGCCGAGGTGACGGATGCGGAAGCCATCCATCCCGGCTACGGTTTTTTATCCGAAAATGCTGATTTTTCTGAGAAAGTGAGTCAAAGCGGCTTTGTATTTATCGGTCCAAGGCCTGATACCATTCGGATGATGGGTGACAAGATCGCCGCAAAAAAAGCCATGCAGGCTGCGGGTATCCCTTGTGTGCCGGGTAACGGTGATCCTTTGGGGGACGACGAGGAAACCAATCTGAAAATGGCTCGGGAAATTGGTTACCCGGTTATTATCAAAGCGGCGGGTGGCGGTGGCGGTCGCGGCATGCGCACGGTGCATACCGAGAGCGCGCTGCTGAATGCCATTGCGATGACCAAGGCTGAAGCCGGTACGGCGTTTGGCAATAGCACCGTCTACATGGAAAAGTTTCTGGAAGATCCGCGGCATATCGAGTTTCAGGTGCTGGCAGACTCGCACGGTAATGCGATACATCTGGGCGAGCGGGATTGTTCCATGCAGCGCCGTCATCAAAAAGTGGTGGAAGAAGCGCCTGCGCCGGGTATTTCCGAAGAGCAACGCAAACAGATGGGCGAGCGTTGCGCGTCGGCTTGCCGGGAAATCGGTTATCTAGGTGCCGGTACTTTCGAGTTTCTCTATGAAAAAGGCCAGTTTTATTTCATAGAAATGAATACGCGGGTGCAGGTCGAGCATCCGGTCACCGAGATGATTACCGGCTTCGATATTGTGAAGGAACAGTTGCGCATCGCCGCTGGCGAGCCTTTGTCGATTACGCAAGACCAGGTGAAGTTTACCGGCCATGCCATCGAATGCCGTTTGAATGCCGAAGATCCGAAAACCTTTATGCCCAGCCCCGGCGTGATCGATCAATTCCATATGCCGGGTGGCCCGGGTATCCGTTGCGAGACGCATATCTATAATGGCTATAAAGTGCCGCCGTATTACGATTCCATGATCGGCAAGCTGATTGCACACGGCGACGATAGAGCCAGTGCGATTGCCCGGATGAAGACCGCACTGAGTGAAATGGTGATAGACGGCATCAAAACCAATATCCCCTTGCAACAGAGCATTATGGCTGACGCGGCGTTCGCTCTGGGTGGGCAAAATATCCATTACCTCGAAAAGAAATTGGGTATCCATTAATTCGGTAAGGGCGAGGAGATGACGAAAATGGTGTCTCCTTTCCCTGCTAAACGCTTTATATAACTATGGCCTGGCATCAGCTTTCCGTTATCACCGACGAAACCACCGCTCCGGACATATCGGAGTTTTTCAGCGAATTGGGCGCGGTCTCGGTGACTTACAGCGATGCCGATGATGAGCCGGTCTACGAACCGGCCATTGATCAAACCAAAATCTGGACTCGTACTCGGGTCACGGCTTTGTTCGAGCTCGATACCGATCCGGATATTGTTCGCAACTTGTTGTTCAATCAGTTTATCGGTCAGCCTTTGCAGGAATGGGTAGCCGAGGTTTTGCAAGATCAAGCCTGGGAGCGGGCGTGGATGGAGCATTTCCAGGCGATGAAGTTTGCCAATCGTTTATGGATTTGCCCCAGCGGCCAGGAACAGCACGAGCCGGGTACGGTTTGCATGACTTTGGATCCCGGCTTGGCATTCGGTACCGGAACTCATCCGACGACTGCATTGTGTTTGGAGTGGTTGGCCGGTAACGATATTAAGGATAAAGTGTTAATCGACTACGGCTGTGGATCGGGGATTCTTGCCGTCGCAGCGTTGTTACTGGGTGCCAAGCGGGCGCATGCGGTAGATATTGATCCGCAGGCGTTGACCGCCAGTCAATACAACGCCGAAAAAAACCAGGTTCAGCAACGGATCGATTATTATCTGCCCGAACAGTTTTCCGGGTTTGCAGCTGATTTGGTACTTGCCAATATTCTCGCTAAACCGCTGATTGAGCTGGCCCCAACGATTGGCGCATTGGTCAGGCCGGGCGGGCAGTTGGTTTTGTCAGGCATCTTGAACGAACAAGCCGAGTCTGTAGCGGCAGCTTATCGAGAGCAGGGGTTTGTTGTGGCGCCGCCGGTCAGTCAGGAAGACTGGTGTCGATTGGATGCCCATAAACCCGACTGAATAGATGTTTAGCCGGTGTCCGCATTGCGCTGAGCAACACGAAGTTACCGTCGAGCATTTGCGGCAATCGCGTGGCTTGTTGGATTGTTCGGTTTGCGGTAAATCTTTCGATGCGTTGCGATTCCTTAGTGAAGATCAAGATGCGGTACTTAAGGACGACTTGCCGTATCCAGACCACCAAACTTTAGACCAGCGGCCGCAGACTCGGCGGGTTTGGTTTGTTGCCACCAGCTTAGTGGCATTGTTATTGGTGGCACAAATACTGTATTTCGAAGGTTATCGTTTAACTATGCAGCCTCAGCTCAGAGCACATTTAGATAAAGTTTGTGCGACATTATCTTGCCGGTTACCGCCATATAGAAATCTTGAGGAATTGAGCGTTTCGCATAGCGATTTGCGTGTTCGAAGCGATAGCAGTTATTTGTTTAGCGCTGTACTTAGCAATCAGGCGCTTTTTGTGCAAGCTGCGCCGGATTTGAAGCTAAGCGTGTTGAATTTTAATGGACAGGCCATTGCGGAACGGGTGTTTAGTTCTGCGGAGTACCTTCTAAAACCCACAACACTCGCCCCAGAGCAAACGGTCGAAATCCGTTTGTCTGTTGTGGCGCCTGCTGCGCCAATTGGCGGTTATACCTTTACCTTACTTTAGGGCAATATGAGCTACCCGGAACTGTTTCTTAAAAAAAACGAAGACAAACGTCTGCGGCAAGGGCATTTGTGGGTATTCAGCAACGAGGTCGATACCCAGCGCAGCCCTTTGGAGCAGTTTGCGGCAGGCGACTTGGTCCTTGTTCAAGATTCTAACGGTAAAGCTTTGGGGATAGCGTATCTGAATCCTCATGCACTCATTTGCGCGCGCTTGTTGACTCGTAAAACCAATATCAAAATCAATGAAAGTTTTTTTAAAGCGCGCTTGGCCCAAGCTTTAGGGTTGCGTGAGCGTTTGTTCGATAAGCCCTATTATCGCTTGGTGTTCGGCGAAAGCGATGGTCTACCCGGCTTGGTAATTGATCGCTTTGGGGTTGTGCTTTCCGTGCAAATTACCACTGCCGGAATGGAGCGGTATAAGGATGTGCTGGTCAAGATCCTACTTGAGCTGCTGGCGCCAACGGCTATTTTGCTGAAAAACGATAATAGTCAGCGCCAGTTGGAAAGTCTCTCTCTGGAGCCTGAGCTGATTTACGGCGAGTTGCCTGAGCAATTGCTGATTGAAGAAAACAACGTGCGTTTTATCGTCAATGTGGCCGAAGGCCAAAAAACCGGTTGGTTTTACGATCATCGCAACAGCAGGGCGCAGTTTGCTAAAGCTTGCCATGGTTTAAGGGTGTTGGATTTATTCAGCTATGCCGGTGCTTGGGGTATACCTGCCGCAGTGGCGGGCGCTGCGGAAGTGTGTTGTGTGGATAGCTCCGAGAGTGCGTTGGCTTTAGCTTCCGCTAGTGCCGAATTGAATCAGGTGCAGGGCAAAATGCAATTCGTGCGCAATGACGTGTTCGAGTTTTTGAAGCAAGCCCGTGAACAGCAACAACATTACGACGCGATTATCCTGGATCCGCCCGCGCTGATTAAACGTAAAAAAGATTTCAAAGCAGGGTACGAAGCCTATCGGCGCTTGAATCATTTGGCGCTACAGGTTTTGTCGAATAATGGTATTTTGGTCTCGGCATCATGCTCGCATCATTTGAGTAGAGATAATTTGCATGAAATATTGCGTTCTTCGGCGCGGCACATTGACCGGCACTTGGTGTTTTTCGGTGCCGGCACTCAAGGCCCGGATCATCCGATTCATCCGGCCTTGCCTGAGACCGATTATTTGAAAACCTTTTTTTGTGCAGTATCGAGCCGGCTATAGTCAATTATGGTGGATTCCAAGCCCCAATGCGGTCTGTGCGGTCAGCGGGTGTTGATTCCCGGATTTGAGCTCAACACTTTGCTGGGCGAAAAAAAATTCTGTTGCGAAGGTTGTCGCAGCATTTTTCAACTGCTCCATAGCGAGCAAATAATAATAACGACTCCAGAGGAGAAATAAACATGAAAGCCTGCGAATCTTGTGCAGACCGCGTCAATATCGGTTGCCATCATAAACAAATGCCGGTTATATCCAGAGCTATTGGTTTGCTGTTTATCTATTTGCCGATTTTGACCTTGCCGTTTGTGATTACCAGCGCTTATTTGACTTATTTCAGCCTGAAATTGGTCGGTGCGGAAAATGTTAAAAAATGGAGTGATTTTCTGCCGGCCAGGGCGAGTCATCGGTATGATTTAAAAAATCAGATTACGATGGACGGGTCATTCAAATTCAGCATGGCGCAATCGAAATTATTCTGGATTTTGAATTGCACCTGGTATTGTCCGGTGAGTGTGGGCTTATTCGAATGGCATGCTTACATGGTGAAAGTGGTGGAAAACTGGTGGTGTCCATTTACCCATGATCGTAAAAACAGCTATAACGACGGTGCTATCGATCAATCTTTTTGGCATATTTATCCTGAAGAAAAAGCTAAATTGCATGAAGACGACAAAACAAACCCGATTTTTACTGCCGATCCCAAAGCCTAAAAGTGTTATTTGTCTGTCATGATGCGTCACTCGGCTTTAATAAAGCCCGGGGATAATGGATGGATTTACCGGTTAGGGTTATTGCGATTGATCGGGTTAGTAAGTAGGACAAAATTTCCATACCGCATAACAAACAGTGCCGGTATGGGAGAAATTTAAACATCAATTCTTATTTTCGACACGGAATGAATACAGAGAATACGAAACCGGCCATTGTCTGGTCATTATGGGGTGCGGCTTTATTGTTGCTGTGCGTGGTGTTCAGAGATAGCCTTATCGAAATGGCGACGACATGGACGAATGTCGAGGAATACAGTCACGGGTTTTTTATACCTATCATCACTATTTACCTGCTTTGGGTGCGGCGCGGCGAGCTAGTCTTGGTTCAAGGATTTAAAGCGTCGCTGCCCGGTATCATCATTATCTGCTTAGGGTTGATTCTTTTTATTCTGGGCGGGTTGGCAACCATAAAAACCATGGAGCAGTATGCTTTTCTGGTGGTTTTGACGGGCATGTTTGGCAGTGCTTTCGGGCTGCGCGGGCTGCGGGTTGGGGCTATCCCACTGTTGTTTTTAGTCTTCATGGTGCCGTTTCCATCTTTCATACTGAATAACCTGTCGTCAAAACTGCAATTGATTTCTTCCTGGTTGGGCGTGGAATTTATACGCGCTTGCGACATCATGGTTTACCTGGAAGGGAATGTTATCGATCTAGGCAGCTATAAGTTGCAAGTGGTTGATGCCTGTAGCGGATTGCGTTATTTGTTCCCTTTGGCCAGTCTGGCTTTCCTATGCGCTTATCTGTTTAAAGGTCCATTCTGGCAGAAGTTGCTGATTTTTCTATCGTCGATGCCCCTGACCATTTTCATGAACAGCTTTCGGATTGGTGTCATCGGGGTCCTGGTCGATAACTGGGGCACTGAGATGGCTGAAGGCTTTTTGCATGATTTTGAAGGCTGGGCGGTATTTTTGCTTTGCATGTTTCTGTTATTTATCGAGATGTGGGTTTTTAGCCGAATCAGCGGTAGGAAACTGGCAATGGGCGAACTGGTGCAGATTCCGGAAGAATGGAGCCACAAGGCGCGTCGAGATATTGTCGCGATATTGAATAAATCGGTTTTCGCGGTGTTGCTATTGCTTTGTATAGGTGCAGGCGCTTCAGAGGTCTTTAAGGGGCGGGAAGACATTATTCCAGCGCGAAAAGCGTTTTTAACATTTCCGACGACTCTGGGAAGTTGGCAGGGACGCAATGATTATTTAACGCAATTTTATCTAAACGAGTTGAAATTGACGGATTATGTTATTGTCAATTTTGTTCAGCCTGAAAC
Source organism: Methylomonas sp. TEB (assembly GCF_047777895.1). Taxonomy (GTDB): domain Bacteria; phylum Pseudomonadota; class Gammaproteobacteria; order Methylococcales; family Methylomonadaceae; genus Methylomonas. The sequence goes on along the minus strand of NZ_CP180476.1, from coordinate 3,721,706 downwards.
TCGGAACAGCGTTAATTTTTACAGCGCGTATTACCAATCGCAACGCAAGGGCGCCGTAGTACATTCGCCCCGCAGTTGTATTCCTGGGGATGGTTGGCAGATCAGCAGTTTCGAGCAGCGCGAGTTCACAGATTTGCAACTGGACGGGCAGGCATTGCAGGTAAATCGGGCCATTATCCAAAAAGGCGAAAGCAGACAATTAGTGTATTTTTGGTTTCAACAGCGCGGCCGGATGATAACTAACGAATATATGGTCAAATGGTATCTATTTTATGATGCCATCACTATGAATCGCACCGATGGGGCTTTGATTCGCTTGGTGACTCCTGTGGATAAGGTGGAAGATATTGCCGTTGCCGACAAACGCCTGCATTTATTTTTAAAAGATTTATTGCCTGAGTTACCCGCCTATTTGCCGGGTAAGATCATTGAGCCGGTTTATTCGGCTTTACCGGGTTAATCAATTAAGACATCGGCTTTATTGCCTGACGAATTTATGCGGTTTTACGTCGATTTGACTCAAAAGAAAAGGAGCTGTAAATGAGTAGAAAAAAAGCATTGATCACAGGCATAACCGGGCAAGACGGATCCTATCTTGCCGAGTTTCTGTTGGAAAAAGGCTATGAAGTGCATGGCATCAAACGGCGGTCGTCATTATTTAATACCGAACGCGTTGATCATATTTATCAAGACCCACATATTAAGGATCCCCAATTCTTTCTTCATTACGGCGATTTGACGGATAGTTCGAACCTCACCCGTATCCTTAGCGAAATTCGTCCGGATGAAGTCTACAACTTGGGCGCGATGAGCCATGTTGCTGTATCGTTTGAGTCTCCTGAATATACGGCCGATGTAGACGGTATGGGGACATTAAGGCTTTTGGAAGCCATTCGTTTCCTCGGTATGGAGAAAACTACGCGTTTTTACCAGGCATCCACTTCTGAGTTGTATGGTCTGGTCCAAGAAATTCCGCAGAGAGAAACCACGCCGTTTTATCCCCGTTCGCCTTATGCAGTAGCCAAGCTCTACGCCTATTGGATCACCGTTAATTATCGTGAAGCTTATGGCATGTATGCGTGTAACGGTATTTTGTTCAACCACGAATCGCCGCGCCGAGGCGAAACTTTTGTGACGCGCAAAATAACTCGCGGCCTCAGTAATATCGCAATTGGTCTGGATAAATGTCTATATATGGGCAATATGGATTCTCTACGAGACTGGGGGCACGCGAAGGACTACGTGCGGATGCAATGGATGATGTTGCAGCAAGATCAGCCTGAAGATTTTGTGATTGCTACAGGTGTGCAGTATTCGGTGAGACAATTTATCGAAATGTCGGCTAAAGAATTGGGTGTGACTATTCGTTGGGAAGGTGCGGGCGTTGAAGAAAAAGGTTATGTCGAGGCTATTACCGGTGACAAAGCGCCTGGTATGGCGGTTGGACAAAACATCGTCGCTATCGATCCGCGCTATTTTAGACCTGCCGAAGTGGAAACGCTGTTGGGCGATCCGACTAATGCCAAGAACAAATTGGGTTGGGTGCCGCAAATTACTTTGCAAGAAATGGTATCCGAAATGGTGGCTTATGATCTTGAGCAAGCGCAAAAACATGCTCTGCTGAAAGAACAAGGTTATAACGTGGCGGTTAGCCGGGAGTAACAGCATGGTAGATAAGAAAGATAAGATTTATCTGGCGGGCCACAGAGGTATGGTAGGCTCGGCGATTTATCGGCAATTGACTGAGGCGGGTTATCAAAACATTGTAGTGCGTACGCATGCTGAATTGGATTTGACCGATCAAACGGCTGTGCAGGACTTTATGCAACAAGAGCGTCCGAATCAGGTGATTCTCGCGGCTGCCAAGGTTGGCGGTATTCATGCAAACAATGTATATCCGGCAGAATTTATCTATCAAAATCTGATGATGGAAGCCAATGTGGTTCATCAGGCTTGGCGGATTGGATGCAAACAACTGCTGTTTTTGGGTAGCTCTTGTATCTATCCGAAATTCGCTGAGCAGCCTATGCAAGAAAGTGCGCTGTTGACCGGGGTATTGGAGTCGACCAATGAACCCTACGCAATTTCCAAGATTGCCGGGATTAAGTTGTGCGAATCATATAATCGGCAGTACGGCGTAGATTACCGTTCTGTGATGCCGACCAATTTGTATGGTGAAAACGATAATTTTCACTTGCAAAATAGCCATGTTATCCCGGCATTAATCAGAAAGTTTCATGATGCCAAGCTTGGTAATTCTCCAACTGTCAGCGTGTGGGGAACCGGTAAGGCTATGCGCGAGTTTTTACACGTCGAGGATATGGCTGCTGCTTGTTTGCACGTGATGGCCTTGGACAAAGAGCAATATCAATCTTGCACTGAACCCATGCTGTCGCATTTAAATGTTGGGACTGGTGAAGATGTAACGGTGCGTGAATTGGCTGAAACTATCCAAGATGTCGTTGGTTTTCAAGGGCAAATTAGCTGGGACAGTACCAAGCCGGATGGTACTCCGCGAAAACTGATGGATGTCTCAAAGCTTAAGTCTTTGGGGTGGCAACCAAAGATACCGCTGAAAACAGGTCTGGAGCTTACCTATCGTTGGTTTTTAGAGCATCAAGGCCAGTTTAAAGCAGAATAGTTTTGCCCAAATCCCGGCGCGCCTGCGAGGCATGTTTATCAAGTAGGGAAAAGGAAGTTTGCGCGAATAGAAATAATTTCTTGACGCGAGGATGTTGGGTGATTAGAATGAGCGGCTCTTCACTGCTCTGGCTTTTAAGTTTTAGCGGTGAAGCGGTCGACTTGGTTCGGCGGGTTTGAGGTTGTTGATTGGCGGGTTTGTTTTTTTTGGGCTTCGGTTTTTGAAATGGCTTAAAAATAAATTTGACAAACACTGAAAACGCTGTAGAATATGTCGGCTCAACAGGGCGAAGCGCTCTGGCTCTTTAACAAACGAAATCGAAATAATTTGTGTGGGTATGTGTAGCGACTATGTGCTGTTTAAAAATAGTCGACACAGACACCACGTCAATTCGCAAGAAAAGATGTTCTGTAGTCGAGCCAAGATTGGTCACTAATCTTATTTAGTGACAAGTTAAAATTAAACTGAAGAGTTTGATCATGGCTCAGATTGAACGCTGGCGGTATGCTTAACACATGCAAGTCGAACGGTAGCAGGCCTTCGGGTGCTGACGAGTGGCGGACGGGTGAGTAATGCATAGGAATCTGCCTATTAGTGGGGGACAACGTGGGGAAACTCACGCTAATACCGCATACGCCCTACGGGGGAAAGCTGGGGACCTTCGGGCCTGGCGCTAATAGATGAGCCTATGTCGGATTAGCTAGTTGGTGGGGTAAAGGCCTACCAAGGCGACGATCCGTAGCTGGTCTGAGAGGATGATCAGCCACACTGGGACTGAGACACGGCCCAGACTCCTACGGGAGGCAGCAGTGGGGAATATTGGACAATGGGCGAAAGCCTGATCCAGCAATACCGCGTGTGTGAAGAAGGCCTGAGGGTTGTAAAGCACTTTCAATAGGAAGGAATACCTACCGGTTAATACCCGGTAGACTGACATTACCTATACAAGAAGCACCGGCTAACTCCGTGCCAGCAGCCGCGGTAATACGGAGGGTGCAAGCGTTAATCGGAATTACTGGGCGTAAAGCGTGCGTAGGCGGTTGTTTAAGTCAGATGTGAAAGCCCTGGGCTTAACCTGGGAACTGCATTTGATACTGGGCAACTAGAGTTTAGTAGAGGGGAGTGGAATTTCAGGTGTAGCGGTGAAATGCGTAGAGATCTGAAGGAACACCAGTGGCGAAGGCGGCTCCCTGGACTAAAACTGACGCTGAGGTACGAAAGCGTGGGTAGCAAACAGGATTAGATACCCTGGTAGTCCACGCCGTAAACGATGTCAACTAACTGTTGGGTTCTTAAAGAACTTAGTAGTGGAGCTAACGTATTAAGTTGACCGCCTGGGGAGTACGGCCGCAAGGCTAAAACTCAAATGAATTGACGGGGGCCCGCACAAGCGGTGGAGCATGTGGTTTAATTCGATGCAACGCGAAGAACCTTACCTACCCTTGACATCCAGAGAATCTGTTAGAGATAGCGGAGTGCCTTCGGGAACTCTGAGACAGGTGCTGCATGGCTGTCGTCAGCTCGTGTTGTGAAATGTTGGGTTAAGTCCCGTAACGAGCGCAACCCTTATCCTTAGTTGCCAGCGGGTCATGCCGGGAACTCTAGGGAGACTGCCGGTGATAAACCGGAGGAAGGTGGGGACGACGTCAAGTCATCATGGCCCTTATGGGTAGGGCTACACACGTGCTACAATGGCCGGTACAGAGGGCTGCGAACTCGCGAGAGTAAGCGAATCCCAAAAAGCCGGTCCCAGTCCGGATCGCAGTCTGCAACTCGACTGCGTGAAGTCGGAATCGCTAGTAATCGCGGATCAGAATGCCGCGGTGAATACGTTCCCGGGCCTTGTACACACCGCCCGTCACACCATGGGAGTGGGTTGCAAAAGAAGTAGGTAGTTTAACCTTCGGGAGGGCGCTTACCACTTTGTGATTCATGACTGGGGTGAAGTCGTAACAAGGTAGCCCTAGGGGAACCTGGGGCTGGATCACCTCCTTACAAAGACGGCACACCGTTACACGTACTCACAACAAATTATTTCGATTGAAAGACGCACCTGGGTCTGTAGCTCAGTTGGTTAGAGCGCACCCCTGATAAGGGTGAGGTCGGAGGTTCAACTCCTCCCAGACCCACCAACGCATAAAAGGCGAAAGCAATAAGGCGGAAAACGATCAGGCAACACTCCTAGTTAGATAGGTAGAGTTGCGAATAGTTAGGTTTCTGCTTGAGTCTTGGTCTTTAGTCTGTTTTAGGGGCCATAGCTCAGCTGGGAGAGCGCCTGCCTTGCACGCAGGAGGTCGGGAGTTCGATCCTCCCTGGCTCCACCATCATGCTGAACGCTGAGGGTCAACCAGTTCGTCAAACGTAAGAAAAATAGTGGGTGGACATCAACGCTATACAGTTTTATCAGCGGCAGCGGATAAAGACTTTATAGCATTGGTATTCGTACCGATAGCTCTTTAACAATATGGAAATCTGTAACTATAGTAATGATCAGCAATGATCAACACTAAAACGAGTTGCGGTTTGAATGACGTCGTTCTCGAAGGGGAATGGCAGAAAACAAACAGTATGTCGTTCTCAAGCAGAAAAATCAGCGAAAATGTCAGCTGACAGTATAACCAAAATACAGACGTATTCGGGTTATATGGTCAAGTGAATAAGCGCATACGGTGAATGCCTAGGCAGTAAGAGGCGATGAAGGACGTTGTAGCATGCGAAAAGCTTTGGGGAGCCTGCAAACCGGCTGTGATCCAGAGATGTCCGAATGGGGAAACCCGGCGTGCATAAGCACGTCATCTTTGAGTGAATACATAGCTCACTGAAGCGAACCCGGAGAACTGAAACATCTAAGTACCCGGAGGAAAAGAAATCAACCGAGATTCCCTAAGTAGTGGCGAGCGAACGGGGACTAGCCCTTAAGCTAGGATAAGGTTAGTGGAACGGTCTGGAAAGTCCGGCGATACAGGGTGATAGCCCCGTACACGAAAACCTTTTTCTAGTGAAATCGAGTAGGTCGGAGCACGTGAAACTTTGACTGAATATGGGGGGACCATCCTCCAAGGCTAAATACTCCTTACTGACCGATAGTGAACTAGTACCGTGAGGGAAAGGCGAAAAGAACCGCGGAGAGCGGAGTGAAATAGAACCTGAAACCGTATGCGTACAAGCAGTGGGAGCCCCTTCGTGGGGTGACTGCGTACCTTTTGTATAATGGGTCAGCGACTTACATTTTGTGGCAAGCTTAACCGAATAGGGGAGGCGTAGCGAAAGCGAGTCTTAATAGGGCGTTTAGTCGCAAGGTGTAGACCCGAAACCGGGCGATCTATCCATGGCCAGGCTGAAGGTTGGGTAATACTAACTGGAGGGCCGAACCCACGTCTGTTGAAAAAGACGGGGATGAGCTGTGGATCGGAGTGAAAGGCTAATCAAGCTCGGAGATAGCTGGTTCTCCTCGAAAGCTATTTAGGTAGCGCCTCGTGTATCACTGCTGGGGGTAGAGCACTGTTTCGGCTAGGGGGTCATCCCGACTTACCAACCCGATGCAAACTCCGAATACCAGCAAGTGCCAGCACGGGAGACACACGGCGGGTGATAAGGTCCGTCGTGAAAAGGGAAACAGCCCAGACCGTCAGCTAAGGTCCCCAAATCTATGCTCAGTGGGAAACGATGTGGAAAGGCACAGACAGCCAGGAGGTTGGCTTAGAAGCAGCCATCCTTTAAAGAAAGCGTAATAGCTCACTGGTCGAGTCGGTCTGCGCGGAAGATTTACCGGGGCTAAGCATAGTACCGAAGCTACGGATTTGCACGTAAGTGTGAGTGGTAGAGGAGCGTTCCGTACGCCTGCGAAGGTCGATTGAGAAGTCGGCTGGAGGTATCGGAAGTGCGAATGCTGACATAAGTAACGATAAAGGGGGTGAAAAACCCCCTCGCCGAAAACCCAAGGTTTCCTGCGCAACGTTAATCGACGCAGGGTTAGTCGGCACCTAAGGCGAGGCTGAAAAGCGTAGTCGATGGAAAACAGGTTAATATTCCTGTACCAGTAGTAACTGCGATGGGGTGACGGAGAAGGCTATATCAGCGGTCGGTTGGAAGTGGCCGTTTAAGCAGGTAGGCATGCATCTTAGGCAAATCCGGGGTGCTCTATGCCGAGACGTGATGACGAGCGGTTCGAAAGAACAGCGAAGTGATAGATGCCCTGCTTCCAGGAAAAACCTCTAAGCTTCAGGTTACTAGTGGCCGTACCCTAAACCGACACAGGTGGGTGGGATGAAAATTCTAAGGCGCTTGAGAGAACCCAGGTGAAGGAACTAGGCAAAATGATACCGTAACTTCGGGAGAAGGTATGCCCTCATTACGTGAAGGTCCTCGCGACTGGAGCGGAAGGGGGTTGCAAAAAATCGGTGGCTGCGACTGTTTAGCAAAAACATAGCACTCTGCAAACACGAAAGTGGACGTATAGGGTGTGACGCCTGCCCGGTGCTGGAAGGTTAATTGATGGGGTTATCTTCGGAGAAGCTCTTGATCGAAGCCCCAGTAAACGGCGGCCGTAACTATAACGGTCCTAAGGTAGCGAAATTCCTTGTCGGGTAAGTTCCGACCTGCACGAATGGCGTAACGATGGCCACACTGTCTCCACCTGGGACTCAGTGAAATTGAAATCGCTGTGAAGATGCAGTGTACCCGCGGCTAGACGGAAAGACCCCGTGCACCTTTACTATAGCTTGACACTGGACTTTGAACCTACTTGTGTAGGATAGGTGGGAGGCTTTGAAGCGGGAACGCCAGTTCTCGTGGAGCCAACCTTGAAATACCACCCTGGTATGTTTGGAGTTCTAACCTCGATCCATTATCTGGATTAGGGACAGTGTCTGGTGGGTAGTTTGACTGGGGCGGTCTCCTCCTAAAGAGTAACGGAGGAGCACGAAGGTACCCTCAGCCTGGTCGGAAATCAGGCAATGAGTGCAAAGGCATAAGGGTGCTTGACTGCGAGACGGACAAGTCGAGCAGGTACGAAAGTAGGTCTTAGTGATCCGGTGGTTCTGTATGGAAGGGCCATCGCTCAACGGATAAAAGGTACGCCGGGGATAACAGGCTGATACCGCCCAAGAGTTCATATCGACGGCGGTGTTTGGCACCTCGATGTCGGCTCATCACATCCTGGGGCTGAAGCAGGTCCCAAGGGTATGGCTGTTCGCCATTTAAAGTGGTACGCGAGCTGGGTTCAGAACGTCGTGAGACAGTTCGGTCCCTATCTGCCGTGGGCGTTTGAGATTTGAGGGAAGCTGCTTCTAGTACGAGAGGACCGAAGTGGACGAACCTCTGGTGTTCCGGTTGTCATGCCAATGGCATTGCCGGGTAGCCACGTTCGGACAGGATAACCGCTGAAAGCATCTAAGCGGGAAGCCCCTCCCAAGATGAGATCTCACTGGGACTTTAAGTCCCCTGAAGGGCCGTCGGAGACTACGACGTTGATAGGCACGGTGTGGAAGTCCAGTAATGGGCGTAGCTAACGTGTACTAATTGCCCGTGAGGCTTGACCATATAACACCCAATGCGTTTGGGTGTCACTGACACGCTGATAAACGTAAGAAAACGACACACTCGATACAGATTTCCATGAAGACAGGTAAACGGCAAATGCCCGGAAGCAAATACGCTTCAAACCTGTGCATGACGGCTGCAAAACAGCCAAACCAGTTTGCTTGGTGAACATAGCAAGCGTGAACCACCCGATCCCATCCCGAACTCGGAAGTGAAACCGCTTAGCGCCGATGATAGTGTGGCAGGTTGCCATGTGAAAGTAGGTCATCGCCAAGCTCTTAAACCAAAAGCCCTGCTTACCCATAGCAGGGCTTTTTTTTGACCCAAAATCACCCCTACTGCTGCTCTCTTCTCTTTTGCGACCGGGGTTGTTAGAATCCCCTCTCATCAATGTTTAGCGAGAAAACGCATGAGTGCAATAGACAGAATCCAAGCCCAATTAGCCAGCCATCCTGTGGTCTTATACATGAAAGGCACGCCAGATTTTCCCCAGTGTGGGTTTTCCAGCCGGGTGGTGCAAGTCTTGCAGGCTTGCAATGCGGATTATGCCCACATCAATATCGTCGAAGACCCTGAAGTGCGTGAAGCCTTAAAAGAATACTCACACTGGCCTACCTATCCCCAACTGTATATCAACGGCGAATTAATCGGCGGCTGCGACATCGTCATCGATCTGTTTAATAAAGGTGAGCTTAATAATTTGCTGGCAAGCGTTGGCTCCAAGCTTTAGTCGAAAAAGGTATATTAATTAAGCAGCAGCGTGCCTATTCGACCGTGTATTGCGATGGACTTTCTGCCATTCTCGCCAATATGTTTGGGTGCATGTGTTCTAAGTCGCTAATTGGCTACATTTACGTCGCTTCGTACTCGCTTAATTTTTTCCAGCGGTTGATAATCATACAAAACAACTCGGCAGTTTGTTCGGCGTCGTAAAGCGCTGAATGTGCTTTTTCGTTATCCCAGACAATTCCGGCAGCTTGAGCAATTTTTGCTAAAACTGTTTGGCCGTACATTAGCCCTCCGAGTGTGGCGGTATCGAAACTACTGAATGGATGAAACGGGCTTCGTTTGTAGTTGGTTCGTTCAATAGCGGCGTTCAAAAAATTGATATCGAAAGCTGGGTTGTGACCAACCAAAATGGCTCTCTTGCATTCGTTACGTTTTACAGCGGCTTTGACAGGGGTAAACAGCTTGGTAAGCGCATCCTTCTCTTCTATCGCCATGCGGAAAGGATGGTATGGATCGATACCGGTAAATTTGAGCGCTGCGTCGTCCAGCTCTGAGTTTTTGAAAGGAATGATATTGCAGTGATGTTTTTCGGTGACATGCAGCCATCCATCAGTGTCTGGTTCGACTATTACGGCGGCAATTTCCAATAGTGGATTTTTTTTTGAATTAAAGCCGGCGGTCTCTATATCGACAATAACAGGAAGGTAACCTCTGAAACGGTTGCCTAACGGATTTAGGTTTATTTCCATTGAGTTTGATGGGCTAAAAAAGTCGGTTGTGCGTTATGTTACGTGAGTTTTGGATAGGTATAAACAATAATCAATTGGTGAGGTGAAGTTATGCAAGATCGGAAAAAAGGTTGGGTTATCTTAGGGTTACTGACCGTATTAAACGGTTGTGCCACGACCCGCGGTGTCGATCCTAAAGATCCTTGGGAGGGCTGGAACAGAGGCGTGCAATCATTTAACGACGGCGTGGACGATTATGTCATGAAACCGGTTGCCAAAGGCTACGATTGGGTTATGCCCGATTTTGCGGACCAAGCGGTTACTAATTTTTTCAGCAATGTCGATGACATAGGTGTTTGTACCAACGATGTTTTGCAAGGAAAACTCCTGCAATCGGGTCAGGACGGCGCGCGTTTCTTGGTGAACACCACCATCGGTGTCGCCGGGCTTATAGATGTTGGGACGATGATCGATTTGCCGAAGCATAATGAAGACTTTGATCAAACCTTAGGCTATTGGGGAATACCTACCGGCCCTTACTTGGTCCTGCCGTTTTTCGGACCTAGTTCGCCACGTGGCGTGTTCGGGTTGGTTGGCGATGCCGCGATGAATCCGTTTACTTATGCCGGTATCTACATAAATCCAAATTGGATTGGCGCGGCGGTTTCGATTGGTCCTGGTGCATTGAAAGTCATCGACGCGCGCTCAGATCTGCTGGGTATGGAAAAAGTCGCTACCGAGGCGGCACTGGATCGTTACGAGTTTTTTAAAAATGCCTATCTTTCCAGACGTAATTACCTGGTTCACGATGGCAAGGTTCCAGACGAAGATGTGTTGAAATTCGACGAAATGCAGGGCGGTGGGCGTGGACCGCTCGATCCGAATCCGTATTGATTTAAACTGTTCTACTCTTATGTAAAAGGCCGTAAAGCAAATAGCTTTGCGGCTTTTTTATTGCTTCAATCCAAGCGGACGAGCACGAAATCCGGTTTCGCTTCTACCAGTACTCCCGACATTATCCTATTTTCCAGAATGAGGTCGGGTGCCACATCGCAGGCTACCCTTAGATAGTTCGGTGTGTAGCCGAAATGGCGGACCACGCCATCTTGCTGAGCTTCTTTTTGCCCTTCCCATAAAATGTTGGCCTGTTCGCCGAGGTTTTCGGCAATGAAGTCATGCTTCATTGTGTCGGCTAATTCATGCAATTGCTTGCTGCGCAGTTTCTTTGTGTTCTGATCGACTTGATCCGGCAAACCCGCGGCTTTGGTGCCTTCCCGAGGCGAATAGCTGAAAATGTGAATATGACCAAAACCCAGGCTTTTGATGTAATCAAAACTTTCCTGCCATTCCAGTTCGGTTTCGCCCGGAAAGCCGACGATGATGTCGGTAGTGATATTGAAATGCGGAATCGTCGCTCGGGCCAGTTTAACAATTTGGCCGAATTCCTCCGTTTTACAGCGCCTGGCCATGCGCCGTAGTACGCTGTCACTGCCGCTCTGCAAGGGCAAATGCAGATGTGGCATCAGTCTTGAATTTTTGAACAACTCGAAGAAACCATCCGGCAATTCCCAAGGTTCCAGAGAACCCATGCGCAGGCGTGGAATCTCCGTCTTAGCCAGGATTTCGCTAACCAATTCGACCAAATTACTGTTGATGTCACTGCCGTAACCGCCCAAATGCACACCGGTGATGATGGCTTCGTTGATGCCTTGAGCGTGCAGTGCGTTGATCTCGTCAATGACCGCTTGAATGGGACGGCTGCTTTCCTCCCCGCGGGCGACGGTGACGATGCAAAAGGTGCAGCGGTAACGGCAGCCGTCCTGGACTTTGACGAAGGCGCGCTGGCGGCCACGGCTGAACAGCGACACTTCGCCGGGTTCGGTCGACATCGCTGGCATACTGTCCAGATTCAGTTCGGCCAGAGTTTTTTCGACCAGTTGGTTTTTGTCCTGGTTGCCGACGATCAAATCCACGCCCATCAATTGCGCGGCTTCTTCCTCGTTCAGTGTCGCGTAACAACCGCTGACCACCAGCTTGGCTTGCGGATTGTCACGGTGAATGCGGCGTATCATTTGCTTGGATTTTTTCACCGCGTCTTGGGTGACCGCGCAGGAATTGATGATCACCAATTGTGCTTCATTCAGGTTGCGTGTAATGCCGTGGCCTTTAGCTTGAAAGGACTGCGCCCAAGTTTCCAGTTCTGCTTCGTTGAGGCGGCAGCCGAGGGTTTTTAAATGAATTTGCATTTTGCTGTAAAAACGTTAGATCGATAATGTATAGGGCGCATGAGCGTTGCGTAATGCGCCGTCCACTTGAAAAATTAACCAAAAAACCAATACGTTACCAAAATCGCGGTCACGATGCCGCCAAGGTCGGCGACGATGCCGCAGGCGGCGGCGTGGCGTATCTGCTTGATGTTGACCGCGCCGAAATACACCGCCAACACATAAAACGTGGTCTCGGTGCTGCCTTGCACCACCGATGCCAGCCGGCCGGCAAAGGAATCGGCGCCATGGGTCTGCATGGTGTCTATCATCATCGCCCGCGCGCCGCTGCCGCTGAACGGCTTCATCAGTGCAGTCGGCAGGCCGTCGATGAAACGGTTGTCGATGCCGGCAGCATTGACCAATAGCCTTACACCGTCGGTAATCAATTCCAACGCGCCGCTGGCCCGGCACACTCCGAAAGCCACCAGCATCGCCACCAGATAAGGAATGATGGTGATCGCGGTCTGGAAACCGTGCTTGGCGCCTTCGACGAACAATTCGTAGGCGTTCAGACCTTTGTAGGCAGCGGCGGCGATGAACGACACCACCAAGCCGAACAAAATCACATGGCTGACCAGAGCCGATTGCTTGAGCATTTCTGCCTGATCCAAGCCCGCGAAATAAGCCAGTATGCCGCCGACCAAGATGGTGATGCCGCCCAGATAAGCCATCACCACCTTGTCCAGCAAATTGATCTTCTGCACGGCGGCGACGGCCAGCAGGCCGGTCAGCGTCGACATATAGGTGGCGATCAATATCGGAATGAACACGTCGGTCGGATTGGCGGCACCCAGTTGAGCCCGGTAAGCGAAGATCGTTACCGGAAACAGCGTCACCGAGGAGGTGTTGATCACTAGAAATAAAATCTGCGCATCGCTGGCCCGCTCGGGATGCGGATTCAAGGTTTGCATTTCCTGCATGGCCTTGATGCCCATCGGCGTCGCGGCATTGTCCAGCCCCAACATATTGGCGGCGATGTTCATCACCATTGCCCCCTGCGCCGGATGACCTTTGGGAATCTCCGGCATCAACCGGCTGAACAGCGGATTCAATGCCTTGGTCAAGAGATCGATGAAGCCGCTGTGTTCACCGACTTTCATGATGCCCAGCCACAAGGCCAGCACGCCGCTCAAGCCCAGCGAAATCTCGAACGCGGTCTTGGATAGGCTGAACATCGCATTCATCAACTCGGAAAACACCTGGGTATCACCCAGCACCAACAGCTTGAAGGCGGCGGTGGCGAAGGCGCTCAGGAAGAAGAATATCCAGATGAAGTTCAGCAACAACCTATCCTAACGTTTAGCCAATTTTCTTGGCTAAAGCCGCCGCATAACCGGTGTAACTGTGCGGCGTCAGCGCCAGCAATTCAGCCTTGGCTTGGGCCGGAATTTCCAGCTTTTCGACGAAGGCGCGCATCCCCTCGCCGGTGACGCGATTGCCGCGGGTCAGCTCTTTCAATTTTTCGTAAGGCTTTTCGATACCGTAGCGGCGCATCACGGTTTGGATGGGCTCGGCCAACACTTCCCAGTTTTGGTCCAGGTCTTGATCGATTAACGCCGGATTGAGTTCCAGTTTGGAGATGCCTTTCAAGCTTGATTGAATCGCGATGCTGGTATGAGCGATGCCGACGCCGATGTTGCGCAATACGGTGGAATCGGTCAGGTCGCGCTGCCAACGGGAGACCGGTAATTTGTCGGCCAGGAAGCCGAAAATCGCATTCGCCAATCCCAGATTGCCTTCGGAGTTTTCGAAATCGATGGGGTTGACCTTGTGCGGCATGGTCGAGGAACCGACTTCGCCGGCGACGGTTTTTTGCTTGAAATAACCCAGCGAAATATAGCCCCAGACGTCGCGGTCGAAGTCCAGCAGGATGGTGTTGAAGCGCGACAGGGCATGGAAAAATTCGGCCATGTAATCGTGCGGCTCGATCTGGATGGTATAAGGGTTGAAAGTCAGGCCCAGCGATTCGACAAAGTTTTGCGCGAAAACGGCCCAATCCACATCCGGATAGGCGACGCTGTGTGCGTTGTAATTGCCGACCGCGCCGTTGATTTTGCCCAGCAGTTCGACGTTCGCCAGTTGTTGGCGCTGGCGTTGCATGCGGGCGACGACATTGGCGAATTCCTTGCCAACCGTGGTCGGTGTCGCCGACTGGCCGTGGGTACGCGACAGCATCGGTTGTTCGGCGCTGGCAAGCGCCAGTTGTTTAATCGCGTCTATCGTCGCATCGATTTCCGCCAAAATCAGGCCGCGGCCTTCTTTCAACATCAGTGCGTAAGACAGGTTGTTGATGTCTTCGGAGGTGCAGGCGAAGTGGAAGAACTCGTTGACGGCGTGCAGTTCGGCGTTGCCTTTGATCTTTTCTTTCAGGAAATACTCGACCGCCTTGACGTCGTGGTTGGTGGTTTTCTCGATGTCCTTGACCGCTTGGGCGTCGGCTTCGCAGAAATCGCTGACAATTTTGTTCAACACTGCGGTCGCTTCGGCGGACAAGGCTGGCACTTCGGCGATCTTGGCTTCGGCAGCCAGGGCTTGCAGCCAGCGCACTTCGACTTCGACCCGGTAACGGATCAAGCCGTATTCGCTGAAAATGGGACGGAGGGCGTCGACTTTGCTGGCGTAGCGGCCGTCGATGGGGGAGATGGCGGTGAGTGTCATAAAGCTATTTCCTTAGAAAATATTTGGATAATTATTTAAAAACCGAGACTAACCAGTTGCTGAAATTAGCAGCGGCTTCGATAGTTAATAGGTTTTCGGACAACGCATCCGGCAATCTTATGCCAGGCTCTTTTTGCCAAGCTCGCCATGTATAGATTCTGGCTTTCGACAAATGAATGTCTTTAAATAGCTTGGTCGGTAAGTTATTTATTGAGAAGTTTGCGTGAGCTAATAGCGATTGTTGTTCGGCGCTGGCTGAAATCATTTGCTCGACAAAATTTTCAATCATTCCGTCATTTTGATGATCGGGCATGATCCATAAGCCAATATCAGGTAAGCCGTTTGTGTGCTTGAAAATATCGCCTGTTTTGTAATTAGGCTGATCCGATATTTCGTAGAGGCCGTAATTTTGTTTTTGTAAAAAATCGTTTATTTTCTTGGTAATCAAACTTCGCCTTGAAGTAACTCCGCCATAGTTGTCGGGCTCAAAATCTGCGTCTATCACAATCGCTAATTTATCAATATCACCATTGCGTAATCGCTTAATTTCTGTTGGTAAATGGTCAATAAGGTTGGTCCAGCCGTTTCTTTGTGCGCCTATATCCTTCGGCGTGACGATGGTTATTTCTGGCACATCGACATCTTTGAGATCGAGTTTTTTACAGAATGCTCTGAAGAAGGCTCGGTCATTATTGCCTTCGACCAATAATATCTTTTTTGACACTATCTAATCTCAAGCTCTGATGCGGTTATCGTTTCTAACTCGGTCTCATCGTAAACGGTAGCGATTACTTTTCCATGATCGCTGGTGAGTTTGCTTCTGGATACTTTCAGCAAAACGCCTTCTTCCGGGCTTTCAACTGCTGCTTTAGTAAAACTCTCGATGCAATCCCAGCTATGTGTTGTTGCAAAGACTTGAATATTTAGCTCTTTCGCTAATTGGAAAATGATGCGCCAGACTTCTTCTTGAACACTGTAGTGCAGGCCGTTTTCGAATTCGTCAATTAATAAAATTCCATCCTTTGCGGGAAATACAGAAAGTATCAGTTGCAAAATACGGGTCATGCCGTCTCCCATGCTGTTAAGAGGGGCACGAATCTCCGAATTTTTGAGTTTGACAATGGCTATTCGTCTAAAATTTTTCTCGTTTTGTAAAGAGGAATCGGTATTTCCATTGATAAAAGCGAGCTTTTCTATGGTTGGGTCAACTATTTGTAGTGCACGATAAACAATTTCTTCGCTAGAACTTGCAGCAATTTTATCCCAAAGTTGGGCAAGTTTCTCTGGTGTTATAAAGTTTGTTGAAACTAAGCTGAATTTTAGTGTTTCACGGTTATCAATATTCCAGAATAAGTGAGGATGTAGGCTTGATAATTTAGGATCTACATTTAATTCAATTAATGTGTTTCGTCCAATTCGGATGGCGGGGATAGCAGGGAATTTTTTGTCATTGTTGGATAGGTTGGATTTTTTTACGACTACTTTTCTTTGTGTGGTTTCCGTGGTTAATCCATCTTCAGATTTTGTAACAAATTCTTCCATATAATAAAATACGTATTCAATTTTAACTAAGTTTGAATTTGATTCTATCTGTATGAAGTTATTGTCATCTGTTGGAAATACTCTCCCAGGAAATAGATTCTTTAGGCCATAAAGGGTGTCGGTGGGTCTGTCTTCCTGGTCTAGTTTGAATGACTCATCATGATCTATTATAATATTTCCCAGTAGTTCAGGGTGGGCTTTTCCTGCATATATTCTTAATGCCTCCAAAATCGTGCTTTTTCCGCTATTGTTTTTTCCAACAATTAAATTTACGCGGCCAAGCTTTGGAATTTCCAAATCCTCTAGCATGCGGAAATTTTTAATGCGTAAATTGGTTAGCATTTTTTACTCTTGTTGTATATTTGATTTTAGGCGCTGCACTGAAAAGACGAGAAAAATGTTTTTATCAAAAATTTAATTGATCAATCTTAATGTTTAGCGCGGCTGCCATTTTTTTTAGCAATTGTTTATGAGGTTTTTCTTGATTTTCTATATCAATATATTCCGCTTCAGAAACTCCTAAGCGTGTGGCTAGCTCGGCTGTCGATAAATGCAAATATTCCCGCCAAGCTTTAATGGGCGTAATGTCTTGTTTAATAACGGCGCCAACGACTTCGTTAGGAATAGTGGCATTGTCAACCGAGTGTTCTTTCAGATAGTCGGCATAAGGAATCACCACAAAAGCCGGGTTGCCGTCGAGACCATTGATAATTTGAATATTAGTATGTGCGCTCATCGCGTTTTTTCACCTCTTCAATGGAAACAACCTTGACGATGCCGTCAAACTCAAAGAATACCCGATAAGCACCCACACGCAAACGGTAGCTGTATTCATGTTTGGTCAATTTTTTGATATTGGCGCACTCAGGAAAGTCTTTCAAAACCTGAGCCGAATCGTAAACATGTTCGCGCAATCTTTTGTCGGCAATTTTACGCAGTTGTTTGACCGCTTTGGGCTGCCATTCAATCCGGTTCATTATATTTACACTCAATAATCCCCCCGCCCAAACAAACCTCGCCCTGATAAAACACCACCGACTGCCCCGGCGTAATCGCTCGTTGTTGTTCGTCGAAGCGGACTTTGACGCGGCTACCGTCGTCGATGGGTTCGACGACGCAATCCTGGTCAGGCTGGCGGTAGCGGGTCTTGGCGGCGCAACGGATGGTTTCGGTCAAGGGTTGGCTGCCGCACCAGTCCAGTTGGCCGGCTTCCAGGGTGTTGTGCAGCATTAACGGGTGGTTGTGGCCCTGGCCGACGATCAGCACATTGTTGTCCAGGTCTTTCTCCAGTACGAACCACGGTTCGTCCGGCGCATCCTTGACCCCACCTATGCCGAGGCCCTGGCGTTGGCCCAGGGTGTAATACATCAAGCCATGATGCTTGCCGATATATTGCCCTTCCGGGGTGCGCATTTCACCAGGTTGGTGCGGCAAATAGCGTTGCAGAAATTCCTTGAATTTGCGTTCGCCGATGAAGCAAATGCCGGTGCTGTCTTTCTTGCGGCTGTTGGCAAAACCGGCTCTGTCGGCCATCGCGCGGATTTCCGGCTTGTGCAGGTGGCCTATTGGAAACAGGGTACGAGACAGGGCTTTCGGTCCCATTGCGTAGAGAAAATAGCTTTGCTCTTTGTTGGGATCCAAGCCTTTTAATAATTGGAATTCGCCGTCCTGTTCGCGAACCCGGGCATAGTGGCCGGTGGCAATATATTCGGCGCCCAAGTCTTCGATGGCGTAATCCAGAAACGCTTTGAATTTGACGTGTTTGTTACAAAGTATGTCGGGATTGGGAGTGCGGCCGGCTTTAAACTCTGACAAAAACACTTCAAATACCTCGTCCCAATATTCGGCGGCGAAGTTGACGGTCTTAAGCTCTATGCCGAGTTTGTCGCAAACTTGCTGTGCGTCGGCCAAGTCTTGCATCGCGGTGCAATATTCGGTGCCGTCGTCTTCCTCCCAGTTTTTCATGAACAAGCCGGTGACTTTGTGGCCTTGTTCTTGCAAGGCTAGAGCGGTAACGGAAGAATCGACGCCGCCGGACATGCCGACGATGATGTGTTTGCTCATTCTAAATCGATAAAAGACTGTAAGATGCTAAGCGGAAAGCGCTGACCTTTCAGGTATTCGTCCACAGTGGTCAATACCAAAGGGCTGCGCAATTGCTGGCGTTTTGCGTAAATTTCATTGCGGCTTAACCAGTGAGTGTCGATAATGCCGTCGTCGAGAGCTTGTTCTGGATTGTGGTTGTTGACTGTACCGGAAAAACAGAAGCGAACAAAGCTGGGCATATGCGGATTTCTGCGCCATAGCTGTGTGGCGATTAAAGCCTCCGGTTCAAATTGCCAAGCTGTTTCCTCGCAAACTTCGCGTTTGACGGCACTGATTAAATCTTCACCTTCTTCCAAATGACCAGCAGGCTGATTGAACGCAAGGCCTCTTGCCGTTGTCTCCTCAACCAGCAGGAAGCGTCCGTCTTTTTCGATCACGGCGGCGACGGTGACGTGAGGTTTCCAAACCATGATATTGATAGAAAACGGTAAAAGGCGCGCATTTTACTAGAAATGTTTTTTATGTGCCTAAAGATTGAAATTTAATGTTTAAGACGCTATTTTTAAGACCACAATGATTCACAGCACCAAAGATTATGTCAGATTTTGAACCCTTGAAAGATGGTGACGGTAACACCGCGCTGCAAGAAGCCAAACCGCAGCTGAAAAGACCGCCACTGTATAAGGTTATGTTGCTTAATGACGACTTTACGCCGATGGATTTTGTCGTCGAGATATTGACTGATTTTTTTAACATGAGCCAAGAGAAAGCAACGCAGGTGATGTTGCAAGTGCATACGCAGGGTGTCGGCGTTTGTGGTACCTACACCAAAGACGTGGCTGAAACCAAAGTACATATTGTTAACGAATATTCCCGTGAGCACCATCACCCGCTGATGTGCACGATGGAAGAGGCGTGAGGGGTAACCATGCTAAGTAAAGAACTTGAAGTGACATTGAATGCTGCTTTTACCGGAGCTCATGCCAAAAGACACGAATTCATCACGGTCGAGCATTTATTGCTAGCCTTGTTGGACAACGTGACGACGATACCGATTTTGATCGCTTGCGGCTGCAATGTTAATGCACTGCGGGCCGAACTAACCCGATTTATAGATGAAACCATTTCCTTGATTCCGGAAGGCATACAGCGCGAAACGCAACCCACTTTGGGTTTTCAGCGTGTTTTACAGCGCGCCGTATTTCATGTCCAGGCTTCCGACAAAAAAGAAGTCACCGGCGCGAACTTATTTGTCGCCTTGTTCAGTGAGCAGGATTCGCACGCGGTTTATCTTTTGAACAAACAAGACATCACTCGTTTGGATGTGGTCAATTATCTGGCGCACGGGGTTTCCAAAATCGAGCAGTTCAGAAAAGAAAATAACGAAGAGCCGGAATCCGAGCGCGGCAGCAATGAAGCTTTGTCCAGCCCATTGGAAAAATACGCAACCAACTTGAACGAAGAAGCCCTGAAAGGCAACATCGATCCTTTAATCGGCCGCGAGCTGGAAGTGGAAAGAACCATTCAGGTGCTTTGCCGCCGCCGCAAAAATAATCCGCTATTGGTAGGGGAGGCTGGTGTCGGTAAAACCGCTATAGCTGAAGGTTTGGCGAAACGAATTGTTGAAGAACAAGTGCCGGATATTTTGTTGAATAGTGTGATTTATTCACTAGATATGGGTGCACTGGTGGCGGGTACCAAGTATCGCGGCGACTTTGAAAAACGACTCAAGGCTTTAATTAGCCAGCTCAAAAAAGAACCGGACTCGATTTTATTTATTGACGAAATTCATACCATTATTGGTGCGGGTTCCGCTTCCGGTGGGGTTATGGATGCCTCTAACTTGATCAAACCGGTGTTGGCATCCGGACAATTGCGTTGTATTGGGTCCACTACGTATCAAGAATATCGGGGTATTTTCGAAAAAGACCACGCTCTGGCTCGGCGCTTCCAGAAAATCGATGTGATAGAGCCATCGATAGAAGATACTGTATTAATCTTGAAGGGCTTGAAGTCGCGCTTTGAAGAGCATCATGGCCTGAAATACACCCAAGAAGCATTGCGACTTGCGGTGGAATTATCAGCGCGCTATATCACAGACAGGCATTTGCCTGACAAAGCCATTGATGTGATCGACGAAGCCGGGGCCAGGCAGCGGTTGTTTGCCGGTATTGATCGCAAGGATCTGATCGATACTGCCGAGATAGAAGAAATCGTCGCCAAAATTGCCAGGGTTCCGGCACAATCGGTATCGTCAAACGACATTGATAAATTGTCGAGCTTGGAAAAAAACCTGAAGATGCTGGTGTTTGGCCAAGACGAAGCCATTTCAGAGCTGGCGTCGGCAATTAAGCTATCGCGAGCGGGTTTGCGCGATACCACTAAAACGATCGGTTCGTTCCTGTTTGCCGGTCCTACCGGTGTCGGTAAAACCGAAGTGACTCGGCAGCTAGCCAAAGTATTGGGCATAGAGTTGATTCGCTTCGATATGTCTGAGTACATGGAGCGGCATACTGTATCACGCTTGATTGGTGCGCCTCCGGGTTATGTTGGGTTCGACCAAGGCGGCTTATTGACCGAAGCGGTGACCAAACATCCCCATGCCGTGTTGTTGCTGGACGAGTTGGAAAAAGCGCACCCGGATGTGTTCAACCTTTTACTACAGGTGATGGATCACGGCACATTGACCGATAACAACGGTCGCAAAGCGGATTTTAGAAATATCATTTTGATCATGACGACCAATGCCGGCGCGGAAGAAAGCAGTCGGGCATCTATCGGCTTTACCCAGCAAAATCATGCTTCCGA
Source organism: Methylomonas sp. TEB (assembly GCF_047777895.1). Lineage (GTDB taxonomy): Bacteria > Pseudomonadota > Gammaproteobacteria > Methylococcales > Methylomonadaceae > Methylomonas. The sequence goes on along the minus strand of NZ_CP180476.1, from coordinate 3,700,746 downwards.
TAGTATGAAAGTGATCGAGCGAGGGTTTTCGCCGGAATTTAGAAATCGTCTGGACGCGATTGTGCAATTCAAACCGCTGGATTTGGCGGTGGTGGGCAGTGTGGTCGATAAGTTTATTTTCGAGCTGGAAGCCATATTGGCGGACAAAAATGTCACATTGACTTTAGAGCCTGCGGCGAGAGCGTGGCTGGCCGAACATGGTTGCGATCCAAAAATGGGTGCGCGGCCAATGGCGCGATTGATTCAGGAAAAGATCAAAAAACCGCTGGCAGAAGATTTATTGTTCGGTCGTTTAGCGAATGGCGGTCACGTGCGAGTGCATGTCGAGAACGATGCGTTGGCTTTTGCCATCGAGAGCAAACAACTAATCGTTTCGGAATTGAATCAAGTCGTATAAAGCGAGGGAAGCAATCGCTTTCCCGAAAGACGGGTTAGCGATTGCGGAAAGTAATGCGGCCTTTGGTCAAGTCGTAAGGTGTCATTTCTACGCGGACTTTATCGCCAGTCAGGATGCGGATGTAGTGTTTGCGCATTTTGCCGGAGATGTGGGCGGTAACGATGTGACCATTTTCCAATTCGACGCGAAACATAGTGTTGGGCAGGGTATCGATAACCTTGCCATCCATTTCAATCTGATCTTCTTTTGCCATAGTCAAAGCTCTAAATTTAAAACGCCTATGTTAGCATGAATCCTCTGCTGAGCCGCTAAAAAAGTCTCCCGGATAGTTGAATTAGTGCTGATACAGGGCGCGTCAGACTTTCCTTCTCACTTCAATAATATTTGGCAAATGGCTGATACGTGCCAGCACCAAACTAAGTTGCTCGGTATTTTCGATTTGAATTGTCATATTCAGAATCGCGGACAAATCGTCGTGGGTCTTCAATGAGGCGTTGCTGATATGTACTTTCCCGGCGGCTAATACCTGAGAAACGTCGTTCAACAAATTTTGCGCGTTAAAGGCATGAATCAAAATTGGTACGCTGTGATGTACGGTTTGTTGACCGCTCCAATCGGCTTTCAACAATTGCAATTGCTGCTCGGGCGACAGATGCCGAATATTCTCGCAGTCGCGGCGATGAATAGTGATACCGCGTTTATGCGAGATAAAGCCGATAATTTCGTCACCCTTTACCGGCGAGCAGCAATGGGCCAGCGTGGTCACTACATTATCAATGTCATCGATAGTAATCGCTGATTGCGTAGAGGATTTGCTGGGCACCAATTTGATCGGTGTTGGTTCCAATTCCGGAATTTTCAACGCGCCGGCCAATTGCCGGTTGTTGATGTCGCCGTGGCCTAGCGCTTCATAAAAATGTTCTGTATCCGCGAATTTAAAATGCCTTAACAATTCGTTGATATCGACGGTTTTCAAGCCTAGCCGCTTGCTTTCCTTATCCAGCAGCAATTTGCCGGCCGCAATATTTTCGGCTTGCTGTTGTTGTTTGAACCAGCTTTTTACCTTGCTGATGGCTCGCGGGGTTTTTAGGTAACCGAGGTTGGGATTTAGCCAGTTGTGATTGGGCTGACCATTTTTGACGGTGATAATTTCCACCTGCTCCCCAGAACATAGGGTGTAAGTCAGGGGCTTGATCTGGCCGTTAACCTTGGCGCCACGACAGCTATGGCCAACTTCGGTATGGATGGCATAAGCAAAATCCAGCGGCGTAGCGCCCTTGACCAAGTCGATCAACTTACCGGCCGGTGTGAGCACGAATACTCGGTCGGAAAATAACTCGGTATGAAAGTTTTCCAACAAACTGTCGGCGTTATCCTTGTCTTCCAGCAGTTGCCGAAGCGAGGCGATGTTCTTCTCGGTGGCGGCGTTGAACTTGCTGCCCTCTTTATAACGCCAGTGCGCCGCCACACCCAGTTCGGCAAAGTCGTGCATGGCTTTGGTACGGATTTGAATTTCGATGCGATTGCCATCTTCATCCAAAACCACGGTATGCAGGGACTGATAGCCGTTTTCCTTAGGGTTGGCGATGTAATCGTCGAATTCCCGCGGAATATGCTGCCAATGGCTGTGCGCCAAGCCTAGCACCATGTAGCAGGCCGACAAACTGTCCACCACCACGCGCACTGCCAATAAGTCGTACAGTTCGTTTATCGCCAGTTGCTTGCGGCGCATCTTGTTCCAGATGCTATAGATATGCTTGGGCCTACCGTAGACCTTGGCCTGTATGCCTTCCTGGTTTAAACGGTCTTGAAGTGCCGCTAAAAACCGCTCAATAAAGGCTTGGCGTTGTTCCCGATTGACAGCCAATGAGTCGGTGACAAAGCGGTAATGCTCAGGATCGGCATAACGAAACGCCAGGTCTTCCAATTCCCATTTGAATTGATTAATACCCAGGCGATTGGCGAGCGGCGCATAAATATCCAGGGTTTCCCTGGCAATGAAGCGGCGGATATTTTCTTGCTCGTGTTGGAGTCCGCGCAGCCGCTGAATACGAAAAGCCAATTTAATCAGCACCGCCCGCACGTCATGGGTCATTGCCAGCAGCATGCGTCGCAATATCTCGGCTTGATTGGGCTGGTTTGCCATGTCGGTACTGTAAATGCTGACATTATTCAGCCAGCTCACGTCTTTAACCAAGTCGGCGACTACCGGTCCGAATTGCTCGCGTATTGTCGAGTCGCTGAGTTTCCCTGCAACACGTGAATCGCTGAGCAGAGCCGCCAGAATAGTTTCCAGATCGATATGCACACTCATTAAAATTGAGGCGACATCGACGCCTTTGGGGCGGAGAGTGTCCTTGCAGTTCGCCGAAAGTTGCTCGACCAGCTTCAGAGCTTGGCTTATCTGTAAGCTATCGGCGTCTGAAAACCCGGGAAACAGTTTGCTGACGGAAGAATTATTTTGAGTCATACCAATATTGTAAGACTAGCGAGGTGGAGCGGAAAATAGGGAATTTCCTGAAACTTGGGGTTCGAATCCAGGCGTCAGATTAAACGGCTAGCGACGCGCTTTACCCGTCCGCGTTCCCCGAGTGTCTATACGGGCAAAGCTATTGGGCAAAATTCAGGACATTCTCAAGCGGCCTACTCAGGCAGTAAGAAAACCACTCAAGTATGGCCGGATTTATTAAGCCGGCCCTCAATATAGTCGCTCACGCTTATGCTTAGGCCGAGTTTTCAAGATGGATTCCCGCTTACGCGGGAATGACGGAGCAGGAAAATTTAAGTGCCCGGTTAACAGGCAGGAAATTCTAAGATTCTTAGCATTAAGTGCCTGGGAAGACAGCCATTAATAAGCATCTTTATCCGTGATTTTGCCCTTGTCGTTGACCGCCACCTTCCATTTGCTGCCACCCACCTCAATAAACAATTCGTATTCTTCGCCCACGCCGTTCGGATTAATCACCAATTCCGCCTTATGCAGCTTATAGCCGGGGAAGTTATCGGCCAGCACTTTGGTCACGTCAGGTGATATTTCTAGACCGTTGTCCAGCAGGATTTCGTTCGCAAACAACGCGCCGTCGGTTCTAAATAACTCATGCTTCAATTCGTCTTCCGTATCCTTGAAGCTGACTTCTAGTAGCTGTTGACCAAAGTGGGTTTCCTGAGTCGCTTTCAGGTCCTGCGCTTGCGGGTGTCGTTTCAAAATATTGGCCCTGACTTTATCCGGAATTGCCACGCTAGCGGAATCTTGGGCTTGAGCGGTTGATAAGCTGCTGTAAAAGGCGGTAGCGGCAAGTAAGGAAAGTAATAAAGTACGCATATGTTCTCCTGCTGTGTTGGATGCCCCAATGACTTAAAGCGCTGGGGATGGTTTCATCGTTGATTTTGCGGTATTAGCAAAAGTGGACGTTGGAAAATTCATTCAAAACCAGAACGTGCTCTTCTGAGAGCTTGAATCACTCTTGGCGCTTAACCATGGTCGATTATGCGATAAAAATAAAAATCGCCGGTAGGATTTTTCCGCGAACTTGGCATAGATCAATATTTGCATATCGATTATTCTAAAAGCAGTTTGATGCCATTGAGCCGCTGGGGAGCCGATTTGGCTTGCCGGAAGCTTCCGCAGCACCAGTCTAGCGCCATGGATCGTGCCCACTTTGCCTTTTTCTAAATTGCCTATGCCGAAGCAATATCGCCGTTTTCGAGATATTTCCACCAGTGAGAAAATATTAAACACCGTGTTCCTGTTGACCATCGGGCTGGGCTATCTGATGGCCCTGGTGAATTTGTATTACACCCATCAAGGCCGCGACGGCAAGCGCGGTTTGTCGATAGACGACATTATCATTATGTACCACGGTTCCACCACGCAATCGCGGCTGGGCGCGGCGATCAACGGCATCATGGAGCCCAATCTGAAGTACAAAAGCGATAAGGAAGTGATCTTGAAATGGATCCAGGATGGCGCGGGGCAGCCTGCTTACGAGCAAAGAATTGCGCCGATTTTGAACCGCGACTGCATCCACTGTCATAACCCGGCCGCCAACCCGGGCCTGCCCAATCTGACGCATTACGAAGGTGTCGCGGAAGTGGCGCATAAAGGCGGGGCGTCGACGCCGGCGCTGGTCAGGGTGTCGCATATTCATTTATTCGGCATTGCCTTCATCCTGTTTTTCATTGGCAAAATTTTTCTGCTCTGCGACATGAATATTTACGTCAAGCGGGTGGCGCTGGTGATTCCGTTTTTTGCAATGCTATTGGACGTGGTGTCCTGGTTTGTCACCAAGCATATTTCCGAATTTGCCTATGTGGTAGTGCTTAGCGGTGCGTTGATGGGCCTGTCGATGGGGGTGCAGATCTTGCTGAGCGTTTATCAAATGTGGTTCTATCGCAAGGAACCGGCCAAGTAGACGCCGGATTGCGAGCCGGCTGGATTGGTTAAACCGTCTGCATAAACGGTAGAATGGCCGATTGAAATTTCCATAGCCCGCTGTTTATGCATTCAAAACCCAATGTCCGGCATTGCCCTGCCATGTTAATCAGCGCCCCGGCTTCCGGGCAAGGCAAAACGACCGTCACCGCCGCGCTGGCTTACTATCATAGACAGCAAAGCCGTCGGGTTCGGGTATTCAAGACCGGCCCGGATTTCATCGATCCGCAGATTTTGGCTTACGCCAGCGGCCAGCCGGTCTATCAACTCGATTTGTGGATGATGGGCGAGGCGCATTGCCGCGAATTGCTGTACCGCGCCGCCGGCGAAGCCGATCTGATCTTGATTGAAGGCGTGATGGGTTTATTCGATGGCGACAGCAGTAGTGCTGATCTGGCCCAAGCTTTGGCGGTGCCGGTGGCCGCTGTGATTGACGCACAGGGCATGGCGCAAACCTTTGCGGCAGTCGCATTTGGTTTGGCGAACTATCGGCCGGATTTGGCGTTCGCGGGCGTGATCGCCAATAAAGTCGGTAGCGCGGGTCACGCCAGGATGCTGCGAGAAGCCTTGCCAGCCGGCATGCCCTTGTTGGCGGCGATGAGTCGAGACGAGGCAGTCGGCTTACCATCCCGGCACTTGGGCTTGTTGCAGGCCGACGAAATCGGTGATCTGGATACCCGGCTGGCGCGGGCCGCGGAATTATTAAATAGTTTTACGCCCTGTGTGTTACCCGAGCCAGTCGCCTTTGCCGCCGTTTCCACCGATCCGCCGCCACGCTTGTTGCAGGGTAAACGCATCGCGGTGGCGCGCGACGCGGCATTTTCGTTTATTTATCAAGCCAATTTGGATTGTTTGCGAGCGATGGGGGCGGAGCTGTTGTTCTTCTCGCCGTTGGCTGATAGTGCTTTGCCGGAGGCCGATAGCGTTTACTTGCCGGGCGGCTACCCGGAACTGCATCTGCAAGCTTTAGCCGACAACTTGGCGATGAAGCAGGCTTTAACCGAGCATCATCAGGTCGGCAAAGCCATCTATGCCGAATGCGGCGGCTTTTTGTATTTGCTGGATAGTCTGGCTGATAAAGAAGGCCAGCGAGCGGCGATGGTAGGCTTGTTACCCGGCAGCGCAGTCATGCAAACCCGCTTGGCCAATTTGGGTATGCACAGTCTGCAATTGGCGCAGGGCGAGATTCGCGGTCACAGTTTTCATTTTTCCAAGCTGGAAACCACGCTGGAGCCGATTGTGGTTTCCTCGCCGCAACGCAGCTTTGGTCATGGCGAGGGCTTTTTCCGCAACGGCTCCTTACAAGCCTCCTATCTGCACTTGTATTTTTCTTTCAATCCGAAACTTGCTGCCGGTTTTTTCTAGGCTTTGCAGAACGATTAAAACTGTTTCACGGCCAGGGTCTATGGGATAATGTGCGGCTTTCACCGGCCAGACAACAGCAGGTACTAAAATGGATGAAAACAAGAAAAAGGCGCTGGGCGCCGCGTTGATGCAGATCGAAAAGCAATTCGGCAAGGGCTCCGTGATGCGGATGGGCGATGTCGCTGCCAGCCGCGACATCGAAGTCGTATCAACCGGTTCGCTGTCCTTGGATATTGCGCTGGGTGTCGGCGGTTTGCCGCGCGGCCGGATTATCGAAATTTATGGCCCGGAGTCATCCGGTAAAACCACCTTGACGCTGCAAACCATTGCCCAGATGCAAAAGCTGGGCGGCACGGCGGCCTTCGTAGACGCCGAGCATGCGCTGGACCCTATCTACGCGCAAAAGATCGGCGTCAACATCGACGACTTGCTGGTCTCGCAGCCTGATACCGGCGAGCAAGCCCTGGAAATCACCGATATGTTGGTGCGCTCCGGCGCGGTCGACATTGTGGTGGTCGACTCGGTGGCCGCTCTAACACCCAAGGCCGAAATCGAAGGCGATATGGGCGACTCGCACATGGGCTTGCAAGCGCGCTTGATGTCGCAAGCCTTGCGCAAACTGACCGCCAATATCAAACGTTCCAACACTTTGGTGATTTTCATCAACCAGTTGCGGATGAAAATTGGGGTGATGTTTGGTAACCCGGAAACCACTACCGGCGGTAATGCGCTGAAGTTTTATGCCTCGGTGCGACTGGATATTCGCCGCATCGGCGCGATCAAGAAAGGCGACGAGGTGATCGGTAACGAGACCCGCGTTAAAGTGGTCAAAAACAAAGTGGCGCCGCCGTTCAAGCAAGCCGATTTCGAAATCCTCTATGGCGAAGGCGTGTCCTTCTTCGGCGAACTGGTGGATTTAGGTGTGGAATTTGGCTTCGTCCAAAAATCCGGTTCCTGGTATGCCTACAACAACGAGAAAATCGGCCAGGGCAAGGATAACGCCAAGCAGTTTTTGCGCGATAACCCGGATAAGGCCGCCGAATTGGAAAAAGCGATTCGTGAGAAAGCCTTTGCCAAGTTAGCCAATGCACCGGCCGCAGTCAGTGAAGACGACGACGCCGAGTTTGTCGACGGCGATTGAACGCCGGCAACAGATCGAAGCGGTTTGCCTAAGGTTGTTGGCCCGGCGCGAACATAGCCGCCGGGAACTGCTGGATAAATTGGCCTTGCGCGGTTTTGACCGCGACGAAGTTGAACCGGTTATCGATCAGATAGCCGAGCAGAACTGGCAAAACGATGCACGCTATGCCGAGTGCTATGTCCGACAACGCATCCAGAATGGCTATGGCCCGATGCGAATTCGCTACGAACTGCAACAGCGCGGTATCAACGACGCCGATCTGGATGCACACGCCGAGGAGCAAGGCGGCTGGCAAAATGTGCTGCTGGATGTGTATTCGCGTAAATACGACGACGAAAAATCGCTGACTCAAAACGAATGGTTGAAGCGCAGTCGCTTTTTACAGCAACGCGGCTTCAGCGGCGAGATGATCAAGCGCTTGTTTGCGGAATTGAAAATAAAATTGGCTAGAGCGGATGCCAATACGCATGCAAAGTAAACTAAGTTGGCATTTGGCGGACCCAATCGTGCATTCCGCGATCCGCCTCGGTTTCCTGCTAGGCCTTTCGGGAGCGAATTTATGAAAGTTACACTGCCGCTAAAAGAAATGTCGGTTGCCGAGAAAATTGGCATGATGGAAGAGCTATGGAACGATTTATCCACTCGAGCAGCTGACTATTCATCACCTGATTGGCATGGTCATTTGTTGGCGGAAAGAAAGCGCCTGGCGGAGTCGGGTGAGATTGGTTTTACGGATTGGGAAGCAGCAAAGCGGGAAATTCAAGATAGGATTCGATGAAAATTCGAATTTTTGACAGCGCGAAATTTGATTTGCTGGATGGCTTTGAGTTTTACGAGCGGCAACAAGAGGGCGTCGGCCGTTATTTTTTGGACTCTCTTTATGCGGATATTGATTCGCTGGCTCTTTATGCCGGCATTCATCCCCAAAAGTTTGCTGACTTTCATCGGCTGTTAGCAAGAAGCTTTCCGTATGCGATTTATTACACTGTCGATGATGAATTTGTTTCTGTTTATGCCGTGTTGGATTGTCGGCAAGACCCTATAAATATTAAAGCGCGTTTGGAAAATGAGCGGATTAGGCGATGGGGTGATTGACTTTAATAGCTTTGGGATTCGCGGAGCCCGTAGGATGTGCTGAACGAAGTGAAGCGCATCGATCGCGATTGATGCAGCTCTGGCATCGGCACATGCTTACAAACAATTTGTTAAAACGAAAAACATTGAAGTAACCACAATGAAAAAAATGACTAGCGCCGAATTGCGGGCCGCCTTTTTGGAATTCTTTCGCCAACACGGCCACGCCGTGCGTCCCTCCAGTTCGCTGGTGCCGGGTAATGATCCGACCTTGTTGTTTACCAACGCCGGGATGGTGCAATTCAAAGACGTATTCCTGGGGCGGGAAAAGCTCGATTTCACCCGTGCCGCCACCAGTCAACGCTGCGTGCGGGCCGGCGGCAAGCATAACGATTTGGAAAATGTCGGTTATACCGCGCGCCACCATACCTTTTTCGAGATGCTCGGTAATTTCAGCTTCGGCGATTATTTCAAACGCGACGCGATTCATTTTGCTTGGGATTTTTTGACCAAGGAATTGGGCATTCCTAAGGAAAGACTTTGGGTGACGGTATTTGATGAAGATTCCGAAGCCGAAGCGATCTGGTTGGAAGACGTCAAACACGATCCCAAGCGCTTCTCACGCATCGGCGCCAAGGACAATTTCTGGTCGATGGGCGATGTCGGCCCTTGCGGTCCCTGCACCGAGATTTTCTACGATCATGGCGAACACGTGGCCGGCGGCCCTCCCGGCAGCCCGGACGAAGACGGCGACCGTTATATCGAAATCTGGAACTTGGTGTTCATGCAATACGACCGGGACAAGGACGGCAACCTGACGCCGCTGCCGGCGCCATCGGTCGATACCGGCATGGGCCTGGAACGGATTTCGGCGGTGATGCAGGGCGTGCACAGCAACTACGAAATCGACCTGTTCCAAAACCTGTTAAAAGTCGCCGCGCATTTAGCCGGCACCACGGATTTGGCCAATAGTTCCTTGCGCGTGATCGCCGATCACATTCGTTCCTGCGCCTTCATGGTCGCTGACGGCGTGTTGCCATCGAACGAAGGTCGCGGTTACGTACTGCGCCGAATTATCCGCCGGGCGATTCGTCATGGTTACCGCTTGGGTATTCAGGATACCTTCTTCTACAAACTGGTTGCGCCGCTAGTGGCGGAAATGGGCGAGGCTTATCCAGAACTGGCGAATGCCCAGGAACAAGTCGAGCGGATACTGAAAAAAGAAGAAGAGCGCTTTGCGGAAACCCTCGAACAGGGCATGAAAATTCTGGAAGCCTGCGTCGCCAAATTGGACGGCCATGTCATCCCCGGCGACGTAGTGTTCTTGTTGTACGACACCTACGGCTTCCCGGTGGATTTGACTGCCGACTTCGCCCGTGAACACAAGCTCAGCGTCGATCACGCCGGCTTCGAAGTGGAAATGGCTGCGCAGCGCGACCGGGCGCGGGCCGGCGGTAGCTTCGCGGCCGATTACGACCAAGACATCAAACACGACAGCAGCACCGAATTTACCGGCTATTTCCATCTGGACGGTTCGGTGCGGATTCTGGGTTTGTTCAAGCAAGGCCAACCGGTCGAAGCTTTGGAAGCCGGCGACGAAGGTGTGGTGATTCTGGATCAAACCCCATTCTATGCGGAGTCCGGCGGCCAAGTGGGCGATACCGGCCGGATCGAATGTGGCGATGCGGTTTTCGAAGTTCACGACACCCAGAAACAGGGCGGCAAGCTGTTCCTGCATAAAGGTAAAGTGTTGCGCGGCACGCTCAGCGAAGGCCAAGCTTGCGAAGTCAGCGTCGATGCCGAAATCCGCAAAGCCACCGAGCGCAATCACTCGGCGACGCATTTATTGCACGCCGCGCTGCGGGCGACCTTGGGCGAGCATGTTCAGCAAAAAGGTTCGCAGGTCAATTCCGAGCGCTTACGTTTCGACTTTTCGCATTTCGAACCGATGACGCCAGCGGAACTTGCTACCGTCGAACGCTTGGTCAACGAACAGATTCGTTTAAACAACGCGGTTGCCGCCGAAATCATGGCCAAGGACGATGCGGTGAAAGCCGGCGCGATGGCCTTGTTCGGCGAGAAATACGGCGATGAAGTGCGGGTATTGACGATGGGCGAATTTTCCACCGAATTGTGTGGAGGCACCCACGTGCAACGCACCGGCGACATCGGCTTGTTCAAAATCGTCGGCGAAACCGGTGTCGCGGCTGGCGTCAGACGTCTGGAAGCCGTGACTGGTCAAGGCGCGTTGGATTGGATCGACCAGCGCGAAAAAGCCCTGCTCAGCATCGCCGGTTTGCTGAAAGCCGCACCGGACAAAGCCGCCGACAAAGTCCATCAGCTGATGGAAAAAACTCGCGGCCTGGAAAAGGAATTGGAAAAACTCAAAGCGAAGCTGGCTAGTTCGGCCGGCGACGAAATGACCAGTCAAGCCGTCGATGTCAACGGCGTGAAAGTGCTGGCCGTAAAATTGGACGATGTCGACCCAAAAGCCTTGCGCGACTTGGCCGATCAGTTGAAAAACAAATTGGGCAGCGCAGCTTTGGTCTTGGCGGCGGTCAGCGGTGACAAAGTCAGTCTGATTGCCAGCGTATCCAAGGATGCGATGGACAAGGTCAAAGCGGGCGAACTAGTCAATTTCGTCGCTACTCAAGTCGGTGGTAAAGGCGGTGGTCGGCCGGACATGGCGCAGGCTGGGGGTAATGATCCGGCTGGATTGCCGGCGGCGTTGGCTGCGGTGCCGGAGTGGGTGAGGGAACGTTTGCCTGGTTAATTTCGGAGAAGGCTATGACAAATGCAGAAACTAGGTCTCCGAATTGGCATAGGGCGATTCTAAAACAGAGGATGGACTTGCTTAAGTCAAATCAAGCTGAGTTGCTTACTTTGCAACAATTACGCGGCCTATTGAAAGCTGCCAATACCGAAGATGTTCGGGATCGCAACGATAGGGTTTGTAGGCTTGAATTAGGCCGATAGGCATTTCTGGCGGTGATGTGTCGCTATCGCGACGGATTGTTTTGAAGTCGGTTCTCGCACCGACGGGCGAGATGCTTTCTTTTGCATCGCCAAAAGAAAGTATCCAAAGAAAAGGCGACCCGGATGCCGCTTATTCCCTGCGTTCCTCGCTTTTGACGGGGGTTGCCGAAAGGGGCTTCCTGCCCCTTCGTCAACGCGATGCATCCCTGCATCGCCCCTGTGGGCTAATCCCGCCGAAAGCTCCGGTGCTCGGCGCGGCATACGGGACAAAACCCGCCTCCAATGTAGGTTGGGTTAGCGATAGCGTAACCCAACAATTCGGAACGGCAATCGTTAAGTTAAGGTTGGTTTTTGTAGGCTGGGTTTCGCGTTGCTCTACTCAGCCTACATTCTAAGTTGCAAATTTCACAAGAAAAATAAAGAGAGTTCTATGCCGAATGAAGATGATTTGAATTTAATTTTCGATGATGAAATAGAAGAAGATTTATTTTTGCCTCAAAAAAACAGTAGAGTTTTTACAGCTAGTGGTGATCCAGAAATTGATTCCCTTTACCATAAACAAAAGAGAGGGCGCCTTGTTTTACAACCGGATTTTCAACGTCAATATGTTTGGGATTCAACTAAAGCAAGCAAATTAATAGAATCAGCAATCTTGCTTATTCCTCTTCCCATTATTTATCTATCAGAGGAGAAGGATGGAAAGGAATATGTTATTGATGGACAGCAGCGTTTAACATCTTTTTTTCCTTCATCGATGGTGCGTTTCCAGATGGGAAGCTATTTAAACTGAGTGGATTAACCGTATGTTCAGATTTAAACGGCAAGAAATTTAGCGAACTAACCGAGGAACTTCAGGATAAAATTCGTTACTACAAAATTCGCGCGATAACCTTTCTAAAAGATTCTAGTGAGAATTTAAAGTTTGAAATTTTCGAGCGATTAAATACAGGTTCTGTTCAACTTAATGATCAGGAATTGAGAAATTGTCTATATCGTGGCAACTTCAATATTGCGCTTAAGGAAATGGCATCAGATTCAGATTTTATGTATATCTGCGGGTTGAAAGCTCCAGACAAGCGAATGAAAGACAAAGAGCTTGTCTTGCGGTTCTGCGCGTTTTACCACAAAACATATCTCAACTATAAAGCACCAATACGAAATTTCCTCAATAGTGAAGCGCAGGAAAAGCGTGATATAACAGATAAGGAATTATTGGAATTAAAGGTCGCCTTCAAAAACTCGTGTTTGATAATTCGTTCGCTCCTTGATAAAAATGCTTTCAAGCGCTTTTATAAAGGTAGCATTGGTCAACCAAACGGTTATTGGGAACCAAAAAAGTTCAATACATCCCTATATGATATATTGATGTATTCTTTTGCAAAAGAAGATAAAAATAAGGTTTTTCAAAATCTGGATTCAATTAAAGAGGCGTTAATTCATTTAATGACGGAAGATCAAGGTTTTATCGATTCGATAGAGCTTTCCACTAGTTCTGTTCAGGCTGTTACAACAAGGTTTGACAAGTGGCGTATAACCTTGCAAGGTATTCTTGGTATTGGTCAAAAAGAGCCTCGTTGCTTTTCATCTAAACTCAAAGAAGAAATGATGAGTATTGATCAAACATGCTCAATATGTCAGCAGAGAATTCAATCAATTGATGATGCCGCAATTGATCACATTAAGCAGTATTGGATGGGAGGTAAAACAATTCCAGAAAATGCTAGGCTGACTCATAGAGATTGTAATTGGGCGAGATCAAGAAATGAAACGATTTGATTAACTATTGGGATGATTTGAAAAACTTGAAGCCAAGTCAATTAGGGGGCATCGTGTACCATTTGTTAAATGGAAGGTTTGGGAATTAGTTCCTGATGCGTACTCTACATTTGGAATTGAAGTGTTATCTGGTTAGTTGTACATATTGGGACGGTTTTTGTCCCGTATGCCGCGCCGAGCACCGGAGCTTTTGTAGAGAATAGCCCGTAGGGGTGCGGCATGGATGCCGCACGCCGACAGAGGGACAGGAGTCCCTTCTGTCGACCCTCTACAAAAGCGAGGAGCGGAGGAAATAAGCGGCGTCCGGGTCGCCTTTTCTTTGGATACTTTCTTTTGGCGACGCAAAAGAAAGTATCTCGGCTGTCGGTCCGAGAACCGATATTAAAATAATATCGACACATTATTTAAAGCATAGGCCCTAATTATGTTGACTTACCAAGCCACAGACAAAACAGTCAATTTAAGTTTCTCCAAAGAGTTTCTATCGGCGAATGAATTGACAAAATTGATTGGAATGCTGCGCGTTAAAGAGCTGATTTCAAAAAGCCAAATGACCGATGACGACGCAAGCTCGTTTGATAATGAACTGAAAGAAAATTGGTGGCGGGATAATCAAGAAAGGTTTCTGGCAAAAATTAAATGAAACCGGTGATTGTCGATACCAATATCGTTTTTTCGGCATTGGTGAATAAAAACTCCAAAATAGCCACATTACTGTTGCGCTCGGAGCAGCCCCTATTAATGCCTAACAGGCTGGTGAAAAACTCGAAAAGCCAAGTAAGCTAAGGCATAGATGAGGGGCCAACTGTTAAAATAGGCTACCTAAATTTGGAGCCTTTCAATGCGCGGACACGATGCCATTCAAAACAGCTGGTTCAGCTATGTTAGCCTGGAAGACCGTATTCCCAAACAGCATCCGTTGCGTCGTTTACGGCTACTGGTTGATGGCGTATTGGCCTCTATGGATGCCGTCTTTGCCGAGCGTTACTCGCACACAGGCCGTCCCTCGATTGCCCCTGAAAAACTGCTGCGCGCCTTGCTGTTACAAGTCCTGTATACGGTCCGTAGCGAGCGTCAGTTGATGGAACAACTGGACTACAACCTGTTGTTTCGCTGGTTTGTCGGTCTGGGCATCGACGACGCCGTGTGGGAACGCACAGTGTTCAGTGCCAACCGCGAACGTCTGTTGTCTGAAGCCCTGAGTCGCGAATTTTTTGAGCGGGTACTGGCCATAGCCGAATGGCAAAATCTGGTGTCCGACGAACACTTCAGCGTCGACGGTAGCCTCATTGAAGCCTGGGCTTCGCACAAAAGCTTCGTCATTTATGCCCTTTGGGTAAGAAAGACGGCAGCGGCCCGGACAAACCCGCCGGCCGCAATCCCGAGATCGACTTCAGTGGCGAAAAGCGCAGCAACGCCACCCATCAAAGTACAACCGATCCCGAAGCCCGGCTTTACAAGAAAGGCGAATACACCGAGGCCAAACTGCGTTACATCACCCATGCCTTGTCCGAGAATCGCAACGGCCTGATTGTCGATGTCGAAACCACACAAGCCACCGGCACCGCCGAAATCGAAGCCGCGCAAAAAATGATCAAACGCCGCGTGCCCCAAGGTGGCAGCGTCGGTGCCGACAAAGGCTATGACCAACCGGCGTTCGTCAACGGACTCGAGTCCCGTGATATCAAAGCCCATGTGGCCCGCAAAAAGATTGGCAGTGCCGTCGACGGCCGCACCGCGCGCGGCAAAGGTTACGCCCAAAGTCTCAAGCGCCGCAAAATCGTCGAAGAAGCCTTTGGCTGGGTCAAAACGGTCGGCGGCCTGCGCAAAACCCGTCACATCGGCTTAGCCAAAGTCGCGGGTCAGGCCTTGTTTTGCTTTGCCGCCTACAACCTGACGCGCATGCTCAACCTATTGGTGTTCACGCCGAAACCGGCGTGGAGTGCACCCGCCTAGGGTGAAGTTCGCCTGAAAACCGTCCACAGACGGCTTCAGGCGAATAAAAAGCCCTTGAAACCGGGGCAAAACGCTTGAAACTCGATGTCATGACCGATTTCAACTCGAAAAAATCACGAACATCGTGGGTAAGGGGAAATATCGGCGGGTTTTTCACCAGCCTGCTAAATATGGCTTTGTCGAACTGTTCAAATACAAGGAAAAAATCTGCGCGGTCAGTAAACACACCCAGGATGAAGTCCTAGAGCTGCTTTATGAATTGATCCGACATATTGATTTCTTCGATGAAAATAGTATCTCGGCCGAAGCTTTACAAAAAGCGTGGACATTGGTGAAAGATGTGGACGCTAAGGATTTGTTGTTTGTTGCGCTGACCATTGAAATGGGCGGCTTGTTATGGACCGGCGACAAGCAGTTGCGAATGGGGCTTGACTCACTCGGCTTTGATGCGTTCTTTTTACCAGCCGACGACGTCGGATAATTTTGCATCGGCTAAATAGGTATCTCGCGTTAAAATTGTCCGTTCTCTTGGCGACATCAAACAATAAATCGCCAAGTAAGCAAAAATCCTAATGAAGAGATCGCATTCGATTTTCCTCACTCCAACCCTCTCCGGCAAGGCGAGGGAGTAATAAAAGCCAAAAGGTCAATAAAAACATGGCATTGTACGTCTATAAATTTGGCGGCACTTCCGTTGGTACGGTGGAACGTATCAAGGCGGTCGCCGAGAAAGTCAAAAAAGCCCGCGATGCGGGCGATCAGATTGTGGTGGTGGTGTCGGCGATGAGCGGCGAAACCAATCGCCTCGTGGCCTTGGCAAAAGAGTTGCAGCCGCAGCCGACCGACCGGGAACTGGACGTGTTGCTGTCCACCGGCGAGCAAGTCACCATCGCTTTGCTGTCGATGGCCTTGCATCAGCTCGGTTGCGAAGCGCGATCCTATACCGGCGCCCAGGTGCGCATTCTGACCGATAGCGCGCACACCAAGGCGCGGATTCGGGAGATCGACGAAGCCAATATGCGTGCCGACTTGGACGCTGGTCGAGTGGTGGTGGTGGCCGGATTTCAGGGCGTGGACGAGCATGGCAACATCACGACGCTTGGCCGTGGCGGCTCGGATACCACCGGCGTAGCTTTGGCGGCGGCTTTGAAAGCCGACGAATGCCATATCTATACCGACGTGGACGGCGTCTATACGACCGACCCGCGCGTGGTGCCAAAAGCTCGCAGATTGGATCGCATTACTTTTGAAGAAATGCTGGAAATGGCCAGCCTGGGTTCCAAAGTCTTGCAAATCCGCTCGGTCGAGTTCGCCGGCAAATACAATGTCAAATTGCGCGTGTTGTCTTCGTTTATGGAAGGCAACGGCACCCTAATTACCTACGAGGAATCAGAAATGGAAAGAGCGTTAATTTCAGGCATCGCGTTTAACCGGGACGAGGCCAAGCTGACCTTGACCGGCGTGCCTGATCTGCCGGGCGTGGCGTCGAAAATCCTGGGGCCGATCGCCGCCGAGAATATTGAAGTGGATATGATTGTGCAGAACATCTCCGCGCATGGCACCACGGATTTTACCTTTACCGTCAACCGCAACGACTTCGCGCGCGCACAAAAGGTGTTGGAAGGTTTGCGAGCCGACCTGGGCGGCAATACCACGGTGATCGGCGATAACAGCATTGTCAAAGTGTCGATTGTCGGCGTCGGTATGCGTTCGCATGCCGGTATCGCCAGCACCATGTTTAAAGTGCTGGCCGACGAGGGTATCAATATCCAAATGATCTCGACATCCGAAATCAAGATTTCCGTGGTGGTCGACGAGAAGTACCTGGAACTGGCGGTGCGTGCGTTACACAAAGCGTTTGGTCTCGATCAGGAGTAGTTCCGGCACTCTAATGTTTGCTCGTTGCGAGCGCTAGAGAGTCAATAAATCCCCAGATTTTTGTATCGTATTCAGATACAAGGCTGGGGATTTTTTTTGAATGCTCTTTACAAAAACTATGTTAAATAACTTAAAAATAACGAGGCATTTCCCTGATTTTTTCTGGTTTTTTACAAGGCATTTACTTTTAGTCAATATAATCAAACGATTATATTTTGGCATTCTTTATGCTTTTTACCTCCGGTGGATTTTTAATTTTTTCTGCGTGAGGTATCTAAATGGCTCAAGAATTAATCGTTGTAAATCAAGAAGTCGTGGCACAGCAAATCAATACAGCCGGCTTGATGTTGGGGGCAGGTTTGGCGGTGGCGTCGATGATTTTGGTGCCAGCCTTGGCGATGCGTCTTGGTTTGAGCGCGAGTTTGACTGGCGCACTGAGAATTGCATTGATGAAGGCATCCAGCCGAGCGGCGCACGGCAAACGATGATCGCAGTCGCTACCTCAGCGGATGTATTGATTGGTCAGCTTCAGAGTGATCGATCATTTCCTGCTTGCTCTGGCCTTGTCAGCGTATGATTTTGTTTTCGCTCGTGCCGTGTTTACCAAGGTTATTTAGGCGCTATAATCCGCACATGTGCACAGGTAATAAGTGAGTTCGTGTAACAATGGATGATAATAAGAAAAGCTGCGATCTTTGCGGGCTAGCTGTTGAAGTGGAAGGGTTTAGATTAAAAACCCTGCAAGGCGACAAGCGCTTTTGCTGCGAGGGATGCAAGGGAATCTATCAAATGTTGCACGAGGCACAGGTTTTACCTGAAGACGCCGACGATTCAACCCAGCCCCAGTCTTAACCAGCAACGAGGACGCATATGGCACATGTTCACAACCCAAAGAAGAGCTCGAACGATTCATCCATGACTAAGCAGGTGGTGGCTGGTACACTAGCCACTGCAACTGTAAACACTGGAGGAAAATTGATGACTAAATTAGCGAAACACCCTCTGTTGGTGTTCGGTGCAGGCATGGTGGCGGGCTATTTTGTGTACAAATACAGAAAGGAAATTATTTCCGGCGCCACAAAAACGATTGATGCCGGCAAGGATTTTGTATTGCATCAAAAAGAAAACCTCGAAGACATCGTTGCCGAAGCGAAAGAAGGCAATTAATCCCGTTCGATTCTTGGACATTTGGCTGTAACTTGAAACGGGTGGTCGTTGCCATGGCAGGACCGCCCGTTTTACTTTTCCCTGTTGACTATGGCTATCCAAAAAGAATTTGTACTACGTTACCGCCATGACGGTCATGTGCGTTTTCAGGTGCCCGCGCAAGCTTGTCAACCGACTGCGGCGAGCTTAATCAGCACCAAGCTTGCCGCAATTAATGGCGTCCAATCAGTGAAACTTTATCGCGGGCAGGGTAAATTATCAATCCGATACGATGGGGCTGTCTGTGGCTTTACCAGTTTGGCGGCACAGCTGTTTCAAATTCTTGCCGAGCTGGAACAGCAAGGTTATTTCGACAGTAAGCCGTTAGCGGAGAAGGCTAAAAAGTCTGTTCTCGGCATCAAAAAGCGCTTGAAAGGCACCCGGATTGGTGGCTGGTTCAATGATAAATATCAAGCCGGCAAGGAAACGGTACAGGCGGCCAAAATTATCGGCAAAGTCAGTACCAAAGGCCCGAAAGCCCTGTTTAAAGATCCCGAAAAAGCCACGATAGATTTCTTGAACGATGTGCTGGTCTTGTATTTGATCAAAACCCACTGGACCCGCATCACGCAGGAGTGGTTAGTCAAACCCATCGTGCATCGTTACGAGTGGATGGCGGTGTTTTATATGTTTTTCTTATTAGTACGTTCGCGCCGGCCCAAGTAGAGATTGTCAACGCCCATCCTATGATTTCCATAGGATGGGCTCGCTAGTCCATCAAATCCTCAGTCGCCCATGGAAACCGATACTCTAAACTACGCGCATTTTTCCGTTCGACATCAGCTAAAAAATCGGATTCGGATCATTACGCCGGTGTTGCTTAACGACCCGGAGCGTGGCTATATTTTGGAAATCTTGCTGAAAAAGCGCCCGGAAATTAAAAGTGTGCGCTCGGTGTTTGAAATCGGTTCGGTAGTCATCGAATTCGATTCTAATCGTTTGCCGGCAAAAAACTTGCTGATTATGTTGGACGCGGTGTTGGGCAATATCGCGTTAAAGCAGACTGAGTTAAAAAAAGACAAGAAAAAAGCATTCGACGGGCCGTTGCAAGAAGTTGATTTGGCCGTGCAAGGCATGAGTTGCGCATCCTGCGCGCTGTTGATCGAAATGGTCTTGAACCGCGACGAACGGGTTAAAAAAGCCGGTGTCAATTTTGCCACCGAAACCGTGACGGTGCAGGGCCAGATCAGCAAGGCGGAGGTGATCGATAAAATCGAAAAACTGGGTTATAGCGCCATGCCCATCGACACGCTGTCGCAGCGGAAGAAGCTCATCGAAAAGGAGTTGCAACGAATTGACGTAGCCCGGCGTCGATTTGTATGGGCAGGGCTGTTAACCACACCCGTGGTGACGATAGCCATGATGATGGGCGGCCGAACCTGGATGCATTGGTTGCAGTTTGCGCTGACCACGCAAGTCGTATTTGGCACAGGCTGGCAATTTTTCAGCAAGGCGTATCGGCTGGCTAAACAACGCGCGGCCAACATGGATAGCTTGATCGCGCTGGGCGTGGGTTCCGCTTACGGCTACAGTATTCCGTCCCTGTTCCGGCGGCGCGGGCATGTGTATTTCGAAGCCGCCGCCGCTATCATCACCTTTGTGTTGCTGGGGCGTTATCTTGAAGAACGGGCCAGAGGCAAAGCCGGGGAAGCGATCCGCAAGTTGGTGGATTTGCAACCACAAACCGCGACTTTACTGGCAGATGACGGCAGCGAGCGCAGCATCGATGTAGACGAAATTAAGATCGACGATGTGATGCTGGTCAGGCCGGGTGAAAAAATTCCCACCGACGGCGTGGTGATTGCTGGTCTTTCCACGGTCGATGAGGCAATGATCACCGGCGAAAGCATGCCGGTGGTGAAAAGTGTCGGCCATGCCGTGATCGGCGGTTGTGTCAACGGCAATGGCGTATTGCATGTCAAGGCCACGGCGGTAGGCATGGATACGGTGCTGGCGGGTATTGTGCATATGGTCGATCAAGCCCAGGCCGCCAAGCTGCCGATTCAAAAACAGGTCGATAAAATCTCGGCAGTGTTCGTGCCGGCGGTGATGGCGATTTCCGGTGCAACGCTGGTGGGGTGGCTGTTGGCCGTCGCGCCGTTTGCGTTTGCTTTCGGTAATGCCATCACCGTTTTGTTGATTGCTTGTCCCTGCGCGTTGGGACTGGCGACGCCGGCGGCTATCATGGTCGGCACGGGTCAAGCCGCTAAGCAGGGTGTATATATCCGCAACGGCGAAAGTCTGGAAATCGCCAGTAAATTGAATGCCATTGTTTTCGATAAGACCGGCACCATCACAGAAGGCAAACCCCGGGTAAGCAAGGTCTATAAATTATCTCGTCTGGCTGAAAACAAGGTAATCATGTTGGCGGCATCCGCCGAAAACAACTCCGAGCATTTTCTCGGCAAAGCCGTGGTGGCCTATGCCCGCGACGCGGGTGTCGAGTTACAGGATTGTGCTTATTTTTATAGCGAAACCGGTCACGGTATTCGCGCCGAGGTAGACGGTTATAAATTATTGCTGGGCAATCGGGCCTGGCTGGAAAATCAGCAAGTTAATGTAAGCCGCTTAGTAGAGCAAGCCGACAATTTTGCTGATCAAGGGCAAACCCCGGTTTATATGGCGATCAACGGGAAGGAAGCGGCTATATTCGCGATTGCCGACAATCCACGCCCGGAAGCTGCAGCCGCTATTGCGCGGCTGCACGAATTGGGTATTAAAACCATGATGGTCACTGGCGATACCGAAAGAACCGCTTATTGCATCGCGGATACGGTCGGCATCGCGGATGTAGTCGCTAATGCCAAGCCCGAGCAAAAGCTGCAAATCATTCGCCAGTTGCAGGATGAAGGGCACAATGTCGGCATGATAGGTGATGGTATCAATGATGCGCCGGCGCTGGCCGCGGCCAATGTTGGCTTTGCAGTTGGCAGCGGTACGGACATTGCCATCGAATCAGCCGATCTGACGCTGGTGCAAGGTGATATAGGCAAGGTCACGGATACTATCGAACTTAGCGCATTTACCATTCGCGTCATTAAACAAAATCTATTCTGGGCGTTCGGTTACAACACTATAGCGATACCGGTGGCGGCACTGGGCAAGCTCAATCCGATGATCGCCTCCGCGGCGATGGCCTTGAGCTCGGTGTCTGTCATCGTCAATTCACTTCGATTGAACAAATAAATGGAACACAATATGGAAGGTATGGATCATGCCATGCACGGCATGATCGAAATGGCTGCGGCCACGGGATTTGATTACTCCCTGGCGTTCGTTGCCGGATTCTTGGGTAGCGGGCACTGCCTGGGGATGTGCGGGGCGCTAGTATCCGGTTACTTCATGCGAGCTGGGAAAAGCCGCAGTTATCTACCTTATATTGCCTATCAAGCCGCTCGCATTTCCGTGTATACCCTGATCGGCGTATTGGCTGCTTCTTTGGGCGTAGTGCTGGTATCCAGCGGCTTGTTCGGCAAAATCCAAAGTATCTTGCAAATGTTGATGGGCACGGTGGTCATTGTGTTGGCGCTGGGCGTATTGGGCTGGATACCTTGGCAAGGCTCGATACGCTTGATTCCCATGCAAGTATTACGCAAAGGCTATGCTGCGGCGAATCAAAAAGGGCCCCTACTAGGTTCGGTTATCGCTGGCCTATTGAATGGTTTGATGCCCTGTATGTTGACGTTTGCTATGGCCGTGAAAGCTACCACGGCTGCTACGTTGCTCGAGGGTGGCGCGTTGATGTTGGCATTTGGAGTAGGGACTTTACCGATGATGCTGTTTATCAGCGTCGCCTTCGGCAAAATGAGTGTGAAATTACGAGGTTTAATGTTGAAAGCGGCGGCGTTCATCATGCTGTTAATGGGGGCCAATACCATTAACAACGGTTTGAGTTTTTACAAAGATCAAAACTTCAACCACAGTCATTTTCTGGTGTTTGTGCAGGATAAACTTGATGAACTAATCGTTTTTCTGCACGAAACCCTCAATTACATCGGCAGCATGCTGAGCAGTATTCAAGGTGTGTGATTGCAATTCGGCGAGTTGATCGAACTTAGTGCTGGAAAAGTTCGAAATTACAGGTATAATGCGCGAATGAATTGCTGGTGTAGCTCAGTTGGTAGAGCAGCTGATTTGTAATCAGCCGGTCGCGGGTTCGAGTCCCATCGCCAGCTCCATATATATCAAAGGCTTAGGTGTTTTTTCACCTAGGCCTTTTTTATTGGTGCTACGCTGGTGCTACGGCTTCGCGAAAAAGTTTTGTTTTGCGGCCCACGTTTTTATTCGTTATTGATCCCCGACCCGCCGGCCATCGATAGCTGATACCTTGCCACCAGGCACAAGAAACCAGGATCAGCGCCGCCTTGTTGGCTTGGCTGTGTTGTATGTCGATCAGTCCAGGCAACTACCGCCCGCCATCAATACTCACCTTTGGCCTTTTGTCGGTTTAGTCAGTTTTGTCGGTAGGGGGGGCGCCGCGTTTTATTTGGTATTGATCCCCCGGCCCGCCGGCCATCGATAGCTGATACCTTGCCACCAGGCACAAGCAACCAGGATCAGCGCCGCCGCGTTGGCTTGGTTGGGTTGTATGTGGATCAGGTCAGGTATAAGCAATCAGACCAGGCAGCGATCCTAAAGGGTGGGGGCGGGTCAAAAGTCTAGGGCTTGCCCGGTCCTTTGCGTCGCCCTAGCTACATTTTCGCTAACGGGTTATTGAATAGAAAAAGCCCACTAGAACCATAATAAGTTTTTGTTATATAAAAATAATAATAGAATACTAATATAGTCTTTTTATATAAGCACCGACAAAACCGACGCCAAAGGCCCGCCGGGTAGGGGCGGGTCAAAAGTCTAGGGCTTACCCGGCCCTTTGCGTCGCCCTAGCTATATTTTCGCTGGGTGATTTTTTGGAAATACAAAAAGCCACATGCTAATAGTGTGCGCCGGTGTCGCCGTGTTTGTATTGCATGGATAGTAGCCACCAGGCCCCCGCGCCCGATTGCGGTCCACCATGGCCGCCGGTTGGGGTTGGCCTATTCACGCGAAAACGCGGACCACCCCCCACCGACAAAACTGACTAAACCGACAAAAGGCCAGCCGCTCAACTGGGCACCAGCGCCGCCGGTCATCGATCAGCCGACAGGGTAAGGCATAGTAGGCAAGGCCACCAGACCGCCCAAGGCTTCGCTGCCTCGTTTGTGTTGCATGGATGGTAGCCACCAGGCCCTCGCGCCCGATTGCGGCCCACCATGGCCGCCGGTTGGGGTTGGCCTATTCACGCGAAAACGCGGGCCACCCCCACTGACAAAACTGACTAAACCGACAAAAGGCCAGCCGCTCAACTGGGCACCAGCGCCGCCGGTCATCGATCAGCCGACAGGGTAAGGCATAGTAGGCAAGGCCACCAGACCGCCCAAGGCTTCGCTGCCTCGTTTGTGTTGCATGGATGGTAGCCACCAGGCCCCCGCGCCCGATTGCGGTCCACCATGGCCGCCGGTTGGGGTTGGCCTATTCACGCGAAAACGCGGGCCACCCCCCACCGACAAAACTGACTAAACCGACAAAAGGCCAGCCGCTCAACTGGGCACCAGTGCCGCCGGCAAAGTCGCTAAAACCGAAGGCGAAAAAAAACCGGCCTAGGCCGGTTGGTTTTGGGCGGGTGTTCGTGGTCGATCAGCGGATAACCAACGGGTTAATGTGATAACTTGGCAAAGGCCTCCGGCCTACGCTTGGCATTTCGGGCGGTTGCTCGATCAGCCAGCCTTCATCTATCAAGATGTCCAGCGCCGTTTTTATCGGTGCGCCTTTGTCTAAGCCGTGCCAGCCTTTGCGGTCAATGTCGCGGGTTGTAAAAGGGTTAGGCAGGCCGCCGGCTTTGATTTTGCCGGCCAACCTTACCGCCGCTTCCTGTTCCGGGCTTTCCGCCATGGCATAGATTCGCCGGGCGTGGCTTTCCAGATAATCGCACCAGGTGACCGCCAAACGGGCCGCCGTTTCCGTTACCGGCCCGGCGGGTTTGCCGCTGGCAATGTCGATCAGGTGGAAAATCAGCGCCAAGCTTGGCATTAGAGAACGAAACTTGCCGAAGTGTTCCACCATCAAGGGATTTTCCTCGCTTGGTATCTTGACGGTTTGCAACTCGGTCAGCCAGGCAAAAAACACCGCTTGCCCGTATTCATCGAAACGGAAATAAGGCCGGTCGTCGTGTTCCGGGTCAAAACTTGCGCCGAATTCGATAAAGTCGGTTTCTGCCAGCTTTTGCAAGATCACAAACGCCGCGTGTTTGTGTTCACGGTTCGGCGCGGTGTCGATCAGTTGCCAGTTTTTCGGCTCATCCGGCCACACAGCAAGCTGTAGGCGCTGGATCATGCCATCGTTGCCGCCTTGTTGGGCTTGGTGCAGGTAGGCTTTTAGCTTGTCGGGCTGGATGCCGCCTAACAGGCTGATACAGATTTGTTTTGCCTCGGTCACGCCTCTGGCAATCTTCACGTCTGTATAAGCGCCGTTGCCGTTCCAGCCTTCCAGAAAATAGGCGCGTTCGTCGGCTCCGTCTTCTCGATCCCACTTAACCAGCAAGCCGGTCAGTTCGTCGCGAAACACCATCAAGCCGCGCGGGTTTTGTGCTTGCAGGGCTGTCATGCTTTGTATGGTGGTCTCGTTGGTCTTGAATAACCGCCGCGCCGGTTGTTGCTTGCTCTTTTCTTCGGCTTCCAGGAATTCGGCCCGCATTAAATCAAGTTCGCGGCTGTCCATGGTTTGTTTTTTGGCTTCCTTATCAAGTCTGGCTTTTAAGTCTTTCTGAATTGAGCTGTTCACCATGCCGTCAAAGTCGGATTCCCGTTTCTCTCGTTCAAATATTTCGCCAAAGACAAACTGTAGGCGGTCTAGTATGCCTAGCGCCTCTTTCATGCTTGGGCTTTTCAGGCATACCGAAGGCCGTCCGATACACGCGCCCCAAAGGTTGGGAATTACCTCCCAGCCGTCGCGCTGTTTCGGGCGTATGCCGCAGCCGGCGCCGATCACGCTGGAAAAAATCACTATGGTACTGATTACCGGAAAATCCGCCGGGGTTTGCATCCTATGCGAAACATCGGCCAACCAATCGCGGAAAGGCGAGGGTATAAGTTCCGGGGCCATGGGCTTAACGGGTGGGATTTTGGGCCGGATTTCGCCGGGGCTGTTCCAGCTTGTGCCGCCTTCGGCTGGGTTGCCAGTAGTCACCGCGCTGGTGCTTGGCTGGCTGATAATTTCCCGCAGCTTAGCTTGCAAGGCCTCATGTAATCCGCTGTCAATCGGTGCGAAGCGATCCCAGCCGCTTACCCAGCCTTCCAACCAATCCACCACATCGCTGCCTTTGTCCAGGTTAGGCAAACGAACAGTTTTAATCTTGGGCGGTTGCGGCAAGGCTGCCAAGCATTCGGCCACGTCTGCGGCGTAGCGTTCGCCGGGTTCGTCGTTGTCGGGCAGGATATAGACAGCGCCGAAGCCGTTTAACGGTGTCCAGTCGGCCTTTTTTGCCGCTTGCGATCCGCCTAAGCTGGTGACGGCGCAAAGGCCGATAGATTGCAGCGCCGTGGCGCACGGTTCGCCCTCAACAATAAAAACCGCCTTGGCTTTGTCATGTGCCGCCAATCGATCTAGGCCAAACAAAGGCCGGGGGTTGGCATCTATGCCGGGTGTCCAGTCAGCGCCGCGCCGCCGGAAAAATGGCACAACATCTTTTTTGCTGCCTTCGACTTGATACCGGCCCACCACGCCCAAAGCTTCGCCCTTTGCGTCGTTGTATGTCCAGGCAAACAGCAAAGGTTTGTTGTTGTAGGTTTTGGGTAACTGGATCATGTGAGCCACCATTCCCGCGCCAACTTTTCCAGG
This sequence comes from Methylomonas sp. TEB, assembly GCF_047777895.1. Taxonomy (GTDB): domain Bacteria; phylum Pseudomonadota; class Gammaproteobacteria; order Methylococcales; family Methylomonadaceae; genus Methylomonas. The sequence goes on along the minus strand of NZ_CP180476.1, from coordinate 3,674,673 downwards.
GCTTCCGGAAAGGTTAGGCCGTGACGTTTTTGCTCGAACGCGATCACGTCGCCGCCCGCAGCGCCGCAAGAAAAGCATTTAAAACCGCCGGTTTGGGTGTTCACGCGAAACGATCCGCGCTCGTTGTCGCCGTGAAACGGGCAAAGGCCGCCATCATTCCAGCCGATCCGCTTTAGCGGTACATCAGGCAGGGCCACGCGGTAATAGTCGGGCGGATTGATTGCTCTTTTGATGTCGTTGGCGTTAGGTTTCATGGTTTCGCCCTCTTGGCTTCTTCGTAGCTTAACCATTCGGCTATGTCCTTAAAGGTTTTGTATTCGGTTTGTACTGCGCCGGCAGGGTGTTCGATTGCGTCGAAGTCAATTAAAACGCCTTCTAATGGCAGCACCGGAAAAGGTGAAAGGCTAGGGCGGTCTTGTTCAATGCTATCGGTTTCGCTGATATGCCAGGCAATGACGCTTTCACGTTGATAGCTCAATCTGCCGGCTTTGTTAGTGCATAGGGTCAGGGCATTGAATCCGGGGGTGGCTGGTATAAGTGATGTTGCCATTGTTAAGCCTCCGCGCCATGGGTGCGTGACTCTAGGAAAGCATCAAGCGCTGATTGCCGATACTTCACCAGGCGGCCAACTTTGATATACGGGATTGCATAGCGCTTTGTTGAGCGCCAAACGTCCATGGTTGCAGTGGTTACGCCTAGAATTGCAGCCGCTTCCGCGTTGCTGCGTAGCGGGTCATTTGGTTGGGGCTGGTTGGGTTGGGTGGTCTTAGCCATCGTAAAGCCTCCTAAAGGCTGGTTTAGATGGTCACATAATCAGAGTTAAGGGCTAAGTTTTCACCGAAGCAAAAATGGCTATATATTGCTTCGGTAGTGGTGGCTTATTTATTGCTTGTTGTTGCGCGTCTTATGGTAAATGGCTTGTGCGTCTCGGTAGGTTTGGCCGGTCAACTCCATAACTCGCTCTATGTTTTTTCTGGTGTTAATGCTTCCAGTAGGCATTTCCCCGATTTGATTTTCAATTGACTGTTCAAGGGTTTTCCTTTCTTTGTATTCAAGCCCGCCAGCCTCAAACATTGTTTTAAAAGTGTTTGCGGTGGTTTTGGCTGATGTTTTTACCTTGTCAAAAAACGTTTCCGCGCTTCGCGTTGAATAGCCAAACATTTTGACCAGCTCAGCAACTGCATGTTGGCGTGGCTTTTTGCCATCGTGGGGAAATTCGTTATTGTATGCCGCCCTAACAATCGATGTCGCAGGGTGGTGTAACAATTCGCGCTCGTCCTTTTCGGTGATTTTTTTCCACTTAATCCCGACTTGTTTCATTAAATCCACTCCAACCAAGGCATCACGCAAAGCACAGGCAGCGGCGAAAGTTTCAGGGTCGTGTTCGGATTGATTTTCAAGAATTCGCGCTAAATACCCAAACAAAAGCTCCCGGTCATAGGGCGGTGGGTCGCCAGCATACAGGGCCTTGATGATTTGCTCGTTGTTATACGGTTTGCTTCCCCGATACCCTAAGTAAACAACGTCTTTTTTGGGCTTTGCCATCTCAGCATCTCCGCTTTATTCAGATTAAGCCACGCTCGGCAAACGATAACGGCTCGCCGTCGCCAATAATGAAATGGTCAAGCGTGCGAATATCGAACAAGGCTAAACACTCCTTGAGCTTTTTGGTTATTGCTCGATCAGATTGGCTCGGTTCCTTAATGCCGCTGGGGTGGTTGTGGGCAAATATGACCGCCGCCGCGTTGAGCTGTAGGCATCGCTTCGCCACTTCGCGCGGATATACCGAAGCGCCGTCTATCGTGCCGCGAAAAAGCTCTTCATACTCAATTGCCCGGTGTTGGTTGTCCAGGTATAAGCAAACGAATACTTCATGCTCCAGGCCGCGCAATCGGGCCTTGAGATAGGCGCGGGTAATGTCGGGACTGGTTAGCGCTGAGTCCCTGAAAACAGCCTTGTTTAGCAGTACCGAAGCCGCTTTAATGATTTGCTCTTCGGTCAAGGCTTGCCGCGCTCGGTATTTGCCGGCGGTATCGGTGACAAAGTACGGCAGCTTTAACGCTGTGGTTTCTGTAGAATGTTTTTTAGCCATGGTTGCGCCTCTCTGTTAGGTGCGGTTGTGGTTAGGGTCGGCAGGTGGTCGCAACACTTGCCGGCCCGATCTTGGGCAGCTATCGCCCGGTTTTCTTCTTTGCTTGGGTCGTGATTTCCACCACTTCGCCCGCCGGCTTCAGGCCTGCAGCGGCTAAAATTGCGCCGGTGGCGCGGTCTACTGACTCTCGCACGGGGTCAAGGTCAAGCCGCGCATAAATCGCCGTTGTTGATGGTGATTTGTGGTTAAGGGATTTGCCGACAATCGCCAATGACGCGCCGGTTTTGGCTTGCCAGCTTCCCAGGGTGCGGCGTAGGTCGTGAATTCGTAAGTCGTCGATTCCGGCCCGATCCAATACGCGCCGCCATGCTTTCTTAGGTTCGACTAAATGACCGGTCGCGCCAGCGCCAGGAAACACCCACACACCAGCTTTATCGGCTTGCCGGTTGCGTAGGATTTCCAGCGCCTCGGCGGATAGGGTGACGGTTTGTGGTTCGCCGTTTTTGGTGGTGGGTATGCGCCACTCGGCCCGATCAAAGTTGATCTGGCCCCATTGCATTTCTTGCACGTTCGAGCGCCGCGCCCCGGTCAGCAGGGAAATTAAAAAGTAATCGCGTAAGGTGTCGTTGGCTTCTTCGGCCAGTGCGGTAAAAAATGCCGGTAACTCGTCGGATTGTAGGAACCGCTCGCGTTTGGTTTCCGGGTATTTCTTGATACCGTGGGCAGGATTTGCGCCCTTAAATAGCTTACGCTCGGCAGCATAGCCGAATAGGCTGGAAGCCATCGCGATTACGCGGTTTGCCGTGGTGGGGTGTTCCTTGCCGATTTCGGCATGTAGTTTGCCGAAGTCGGTATCTTTGAATTGTGACAGCTTGCGATTGCTCCATTTGCCAAGATACAGGCCGAAGTCGTAACGGTAGCTTCGTTTGGTTTTTTCCGACAGAAAAGCGCCGCGCTTGTTGCGTCGGTGTTGCAAAAAGTCGTCGAACAGTTCTTGCAAGGTGGTTTCGGTTTTTAAGGCTCTGGCGTCGGTGTTGGGGTTAATGCCTTGGGCTATTAGGGCTGTTAGTCGCGCCGCCTCTTTTCTCGCATTCTCAATCGAATAGTCTGGAAACTTGCCAATAGTGACGCGCTCGGGCTTGCCGTCTACTCGTCGCTGAATAAAAAAGGTTTTCCCGGTACTGGTGGCTCGAAGCTGTAAGCCCGCCGCGTTTTTGTGGGTGTCGTGGTAAATAACACGCTCACCGGGCGCCGGGTCGGGTAGTGCGTCAAGCTGTGGTTTAGTGAAGCTGAAGCGTGTAGCCATGTCATAACCTCGTTTTCTGGTGCTACGCTGGTGCTACGCATTTTGTTAAAAATAAGCATATTTCGTGTAGCACCGTTAAGGTTATGATAGGCTGAAATCCTTGTTTTGTAAAGGTTTGTTAAGATTGAGTAATCAGCAGAAAATAGCGGGCCTTCAAATTTGTAATCAGCCGGTCGCGGGTTCGAGTCCCATCGCCAGCTCCATATATATCAAAGGCTTAGGTGTTTTTCACCTAGGCCTTTTTTATTGCTTGTACAAAATACCGTCCAAAATCGTTTGTGTAATCGGTAAAACCCCTGGTGACAAATTTTCACCCGGTTCTTAAGTTCCCTGTCACCGATAGGGACTGCCGTTAAATCTCCCTTTCCTCCGAAACGTGCGTGCGGTTTTCTGTGCGCAGTTCTCCAGTTGATGCTTTTCTCATTTTGGGTGTCTTTCAGTGTTACCGAAGCAATTCTGTATTCCAGAAATATTTGATGATGTGCCGTTCTTCACGTGCCAATTCGCTGAGGTTTCTTGAGCAAAACGGAGAAAATATGCAGTTTTCGTCCATTCGGACTTATTTCGCCAAACTTTTTTTAGGGACAGGACTGCAATATCCGCTCTTGAGCGTCTTGTAGCCTAATCGCCATGCTGAGTCCCTGGTGCGCACGACGTTTGTTGCCACGCATTGTCGGGGATTCAATTTCTTCTAGGTTGAAGGGCAGGAGCGGCTGCCAGTAAGAGTCGATAAGGTGATTTTAGTCGCACCAGAATGGGTGCTAGCGGCGTATTACATGTCATGAAAACTTAACAGAACTGCAACTTTAATTTCTTGAGCGCTGGTTAACATTCTTTCTGCAAATTCTGTGAGGCAGATTTTTGCGGAAGACCAAAAACAATTAACCGACTTTGCTTTAGGAATGACTTTTTTATGAAAGCTTTTAAATTAACTCTGATTGCCGCAGCTGTTACAGCTGGCGTTTCACCTTTGACTGCGCAAGCGGCCTCAACCGAATTCGACAATTTTACGCCAATGACAGGCAACACGGTTCCTGTTAACCCAGGTTCAGCGACACCTTATAAATTGTCTTCGCCCAATTTTACTCAACAAACCATCGCCGACCGTAAGACCCAAAACACCTTGGTGCCAGGTTCCAACTCAGGTAGCTGGGACATGATAGCCGCCAACGAAACCGGTCCTGACGCCGGCCGTTATTTGTTCATGCCGTTCGAAACCGGTTCCGCGGGCGTGCAACGTATCGATCTTTGGAATAACGACTACAACTCGCGCACCACCACTATCGTTGCGCCAGGTACGCAAGGTTTTGTTTCCGGCGATGCTTCTTTGTGGACACCATGGGGCGGCTATTTGACGGCTGAAGAATCTTGGGGAACTGGCAGCAGCAAAGGCCGTTTGTTTGAAGTGACCAATGCCACCACTGCGGCGGCGAATGGCGGCACATTTATCCAACGTTCCATTCTGCCGCGCGTTTCTCACGAAGGTTTGGCGTTCGACAAAAACAACAACTTGTATTTTGTCGATGAATTGAACGGTGGGTCTGTATACAAATACGTATCGGCCAATCCATTTGCCACTAGCGGCGACAGCTTTTTTGCCGCGGGGCAAACATTTGCTTTAAAAGTCGGTGCAGGAGCCCAGTTTGAAGGCACTACCGGTGCTGCTATCACCGGTGCATCAACATGGGAAGCTATTACCGATGTCAACGGTGGCGTTTTAGCCGGTATTTCCGCACAGCTTAGCGACGGCACGATCGACGGCCGCGTCAGCGCTGATAATGCCGCTGTAAAAGGCACAGGTTTTAATCGCCCTGAAGACATGGAAATTCAAAACTTGGCTAACGGTAACCAGTTTTTGTACTTCACGACTACCGATTCAGACACCGACGGCAACCAAGGCACCGGCCGCAGCCGCGTTTATTCTATTGATCTTGGTACTAGCGAAGTCAAACTGTTTGCCGACAGCAACACCATCGATTTGGCGACTGGTTTGGCGGCAGGCGGTGAATTCAAAAATGCCGATAACTTGGCTATTGATGCCGAAGGCAATATCTACATCGTTGAAGATCAAGATGGTGGTGTGGAAGATGTATGGTTTGCCAAGGATGCAGATCGTGACGGGGTTGCCGAGTCTCTCTCCAAATGGATCAGTTTGACTACTCAAGGTGCTGAAAGCACCGGTTTGTATTTCGACAAATTCAATCCAAACAAAGCGTATATCAACGTACAGCATCCAGCTGATGGCATTGATCGCACCATTGAGTTGACTGCTGCGCCAGTACCGGTACCTGGAGCGGTTTGGTTGTTCGGTTCAGCAATTGCCGGCATGATCGGCCTGCGCCGCCGTAAAGCCTGATTGCTTAGGGGGCAGGGCGTGTTCCCAAATTGATTGATCGAAAGCCCGACTTTATGTCGGGCTTTTTTGTGATGGGCAGTCTTTCGGGCCAGATAAGCAGTCCGGAAATGTCTTCTTGACCACCAATAATTAAGAGAATCCAAACATGAACAAAAAAATGATGATGGCTAGCGCGCTAGTGGTTCTATCTGTTAGTGCCGGCGCGGAAGCGGCTGTAATTACACAATGGAATTTCAACTCGAATCCTGCTGATTCTGCCACCGGTACCGGCACAGGCGCCCCTAGCATCGGTAGCGGCTCGGCTTCGCTGGTAGGAGGCACCACAGCAACTTTTGCTAGCGGCGATGCGAGTGGCGGTTCATCCGACCCGGCGATAGGCGATGACAGTGGTTGGAATACCACCAGTTATGCGGCTCAAGGTGCCGGCAATAAAACCCGCGGTACGCGGTATCTGGTTAGCACGGTGGGTTTCAATAACATTCAGGTTAGTTACGACTTACGCCACAGCAATACGTCTTCTAAATATGAGCAAGTGCAATACACTACGGACGGTAGTACCTGGACTGATTTTGCCTTGTTTAGCGGCGCGGCAGGCGATACTTGGTTCAACGGCCGTTCAGTCGATTTCAGCAGTATCGCCGGGGTAGCCAACAATGCTAATTTCGGCTTTCGTGTCTTAGCGGCATTCGCGCCTTCAACAAGCACATACGCGGCATCTTCTCCAACCGGTACTTATGGTTCTACCGGCACCTGGCGTTTTGATATGGTAACGGTATCAGGCACTGCGTTAGCAGCCGTACCAGTCCCTGGCGCAGTTTGGTTGTTCGGTTCCGCATTGTTAGGTTTTTTGGGCGTTCGCCGCAAAGCTTAATCGCCGTAGTTCAAGATATTGGCAATTTCTTTAGGAATGGCGACATGAGGTGGCTTGCTTCAAAGCCGTTGGCAACTCACTGATCAGGAAATGACCTTCTTGGTGTTGAATTGATCGCAGATGAAACTGAAGATCTTTTAACGCCATGCCTGTGGATTTCAGGCATGGCGGAGATATTTTCAGAGTCAGGAGTAGATTACGTGTGGTTTGCCGTCGCCGAGGACTATGTCGCCGATGCTGAACGCGGTTTCGCCTTGCTGTGCCAATATTTCCAAGGTAGCGGCTTCGTCTTCTGCCGCGACGCAGACTATCATGCCGATGCCGCAATTAAAGGTAACCAGCATGTCGGCTAATTCGACATTGCCTTGTTGTTGCAGCCAGACGAAAATCTCCGGCAATCGCCAGGCGGAAAGCTGGACACTGGCATTCAGGCCGTTGGGCAGCACGCGCGGCAGGTTTTCGGTAATGCCGCCGCCGGTGATATGGGCCATTGCGTGCACCGGCACAGTTTTCAGTAGTTCCAGTAGGGGCTTGACGTAAATACGGGTTGGAGTCAGCAAGGTTTCGCCGAGTGGTTTGCCGTTGACATCATCAGACCAAGCTAGACCACTACGGGCAACGATTTTGCGAATTAAGGAATAGCCGTTGGAATGCGGGCCGGACGAGGCGAGGGCGATCAGTTTGTCGCCGGCTTTGACTTGGCTGCCGTCGATGATGCGATCTTTTTCGACGATGCCGACGCAAAAGCCGGCCAAGTCGTAATCGCCGTCGGCATACATGCCGGGCATTTCCGCGGTTTCGCCGCCAACCAGTGCCGCGCCGGACTGTTCGCAGCCTTTGCCTATGCCTTCGATGACGCTGGCGGCGGTATCGACTTCCAGTTTGCCGGTGGCGAAATAATCCAGGAAAAACAGCGGTTCTGCGCCTTGCACGATGATGTCATTCACGCACATCGCCACCAGGTCGATACCGACGCTGTTGTGGATGTTTAAATCCAGCGCCAGCTTTAATTTGGTGCCGACGCCGTCGGTGCCGGAGACCAACACCGGCTGTTTATAACGATCCAGCGGTAATTCGAACAGCGAACCGAAGCCGCCTAAACCGGCCATGACGCCCGCATTACGGGTTTTGGCCGCGATGGGTTTGATGCGCTCGACCAAAGCGTTGCCGGCTTCAATATCGACGCCCGCGCTTTTATAATTCAGGCGGTCTTGTTGTTGTTCGCTCAATGTCAGTCTCTCGTTAAAGTTAAGGTTGAAACGGGCGATATTGTACTATAGTTCCCATTAATGCACTGTCAGGGTAGGCTTGTGGTCAAAGTTTTTATGAAGGGTAAATCGGGGTTTTTCAGCCTATGTCTGTGGGGATTGTTGTGCAATTGCCCGTTAACGGAGGCTGTCGAAGTAAAAGGTTTGTATGAGATTGAACTGATCGCCAACAGTCAATCCGCTGAGGATAGGACGCAAGCAATCAAACAGGCCATGTATGCCGTTTTGAGTCGGGTCTTGGTGTCTGAGGATATTTCCAAAATTCCGGTAGTGCAGCAGGCGTTGTCCAGTGCGCAGAACTATGTCAAGCAATCGCAATTTTCCTTGATTTCCGCCGATGAACTGCCTGACACCGACGCGCGCTTGCTTAGAGTGCAGTTTGATGAAGATCAATTGATGGAAGTCATGCGCAAAAGCCAGGTAGGTATCTGGAGTGAAATCCGGCCCGAAACTTTGGTGTGGCTGGTTGTCGATGACGAAGAGGGTAGACGGTTTTACAACGCTGACAGCATGCCGGAGTTGGAAAGTGCATTGGCGTTTGCGTCCAAAATTAAGGGCGTACCGATGATATTTCCGATGCTGGATTTGGAGGAACAGCAAAAAATTTCACTAAGCGAAGTGCTAGGAGCTGATTCCCGCAATTTGTTGGCAGTATCCGCTCGCTACGAAGTGACCTCCGTGATGGCGGGTCGCATCGCCAAAAAAGGCGATTGCTGGCAGGGCGAATGGGCGTTTTATTTCGATGGCAAGATCAAGCAATGGAGCGGGGCTTGTTTACCTTTGAAAGCGGCAGCGGTTGCGGGCGCGCAAGGCGCTTATGATGTGCTGTCGAATTATTACGGCGTTAAACCGGAGTCCTCAGCCGCCCACTAAGCTGTAGATGCCGTAGGCCCCGCCGTAAGTGGTTAGAAAATAGAATAAAGACACCACCAAACTGGCCGGAGTATTAACCTGCAATACGTCTTTAAATATCCGCGCAATAATCGCCATGTCCCAAATCAAAAACAACGCCAAGGTTGCATAGCTGGGCGTATCTTCTGCTACGGTCACCCAAAATACGATAGGAATCAGAAAGATAGCGACGACATTTTCACAAAACAAAATAGCCGACGCGACTTGTATGAAGGTGTTAAAAGTTCTATTCAGCAGTAATACCAGCGCGATAAAGCCCAGCGTTAGCAAGGTCTCCAGCAGCACTTCGAAGGCCGAATCAATGTCGTCCGACATGTTGAATTGAATAAAAAACACCGCGATAAAATAAAAAATCGCATTGTTTTTAAAAAAGCGCGTCGATCTGGGCAGATCCAATACCGAGACATTGAACCAGCACAGCGGGAAATAATGTCTGAAAATTTCCATCACGACGCACGCTCACGCTACTTAATCAGTTTTCCTCTGAGTCGGCATAAGAATATGCGTCGTATTGGCTGCGATATTCCGGTTGCTGACCGTGGCTGAACTGGTCGTTCAATGCTTGTACCAGATCTTTGGTTTGTTCTATGAGACCGTTCAGTTTTTTGCGGTTTTTCTTGTTTTTACCGACGGGGTCGGTGATGGGCATTAAAATTCGCCAGAAACTCAGGCTTTTTTCAAACAAACCCGCCAAGTCTTCACTGAGATTCAATTGTTTCTGCCGCTTGTGCAAGTGCTTGATCAGGAATTTGGCATGCACGCGGCTGACGATTATATGTAGCGGCGTCAATAAGGCAATCAGTGTCGCGAGGATGGCCGGGCCGATAATCGGGTCGATCAGTAGTTCGAGTATCCCCACCGCAATTTCCGCAAATAACATCAGCATTACGATAAAGCCCAGCACAATGAGGGTGGAGGCGTTGCATCTGTCCTTCCAGGTGGTTAACGCTTCTTCCACTTCCGAAAAAATGGTGTCGTCGATGGCGCGGATGCTGTTTTCCAGCGTGCCGAGTATGCGGTACGAGCGGTCGTTATAAATGTTGTTGAAGCGCTGATCGAACAGCGAAGTATCGCCCGATTGCGATAACACAATAAATTGGCCGGTGTGGATGCCCAGTTCGGCCAGGCGGCGTTGCCAGGATGCGGCGATTTCCTGGCTTTTCAGCGCATCGATCATTATTTCGGAATGATCGATCACGAAAATGAATTTATTGGCATCCTGGTGAGCAACGATCTCTGCTAGGGTGTCCTTGATCAAATCGGCATCGGCCTCGAACAAGTCGTTAAATACCAATACCAAATCGGAGATGCCTATCACGTATTTTCGCAACAGGCCGGAGACTGGATTTTCCGTGGCGGGATTGAATACCGGCGTGTCGATCAACAGTTTGTTTTTTAATTTGCTGCTATTGACCGTGACCAGTTCCAGATAGCCGTTCAGTTTGCTGCCTTCGCCGTTGGCGACCAAATCGATTTGACGGCTGATTTGATAGAAAGGTAAGCGGTGGTCGGCGTCCAGTGCGGTGCCGGGTAGCGTCGCGGTATTGGTTTGTGGCGTATATTGCAGTACGGTGAATTTATGGCGGGCGGTGTGTAGTTGCACGCCCAGGTAACGATTAACAAAGTCTGATTTGGCGGGCGAATAACCGCCCAGCGTGCTGACGATGGGCCACCAACTGGTTTTGCGTGCGGTGGTCTCGTCGTTATCGATCAACCCCAGTTCAAACTCGATTTCATCCAGGTCCTGGAATATCTTGGCGGTTTTTTGCAAAACCGGATCGTTCGCCGCGAACTGCCGTTCAAGATTGCTCAGGTGTTTACTTACCGTTTTATCCGCCATTAGATATGAACCTTCTCTGCTTGTTATTGAGGTTAATCAGACGGCGGGAGTATACACCGATGGCATTTAAACGGATAAAAAACCTGCCGGTTTTTGCCGGTCAAAATGCCCCGGCAAACGGCTGCCGCAAATACCAAGCTGCGCCGAAAATGGCGGCTTTCCGGCCGCGCTTATTCTCTAATATCCAGCTCCTTGATTTTGCGGGTCAAGGTATTACGGCCATAGCCCAACAATAGTGCTGCTTCGTGTTTGCGGCCATGCGTATGATTCAACGCGGCCTCGATCAACAGGGTTTCCAAGGTGGGGATAGCCTGCTTGGCGATGTCCACTTTACCGGTCGATAATTGCTGCTTGACCCAACTTTTAAACTGGCTTTCCCAATCTCCCGGTGTTGTGTCGCTGGATGCGGAATCGCCGCTATTGTGGGTCAGTTCCGGCGGTAAATCTTCCAGATGAATTTCCCGGCCCGAGGCCATCACCGTCAGCCAGCGGCAGATATTCTCCAATTGCCGCACGTTGCCTGGCCACCTCAAGCCGCTTAAAAATGCCTCGGTTTCCGGTTTTAACAGTTTGATTTCGGTATTCAGTTCCTTCGCGCTTTGATAGAGATAATGCCGCATCAACAAGCCTATATCCTGCCGGCGTTCGCGCAACGGTGGGATATGAATTCGAATCACGTTCAGGCGGTGAAACAAATCTTCGCGAAACCGGCCTTGCGCCACCAACGCTTCTAGATCCTGGTGGGTGGCGGCAATGATGCGCACGTTGACTCGCACTGAGGTATGCGCGCCCACCGGATAAAACTCGTTATCTGCCAGCACCCGCAGCAAGCGGGTTTGCAATTCGGCGGGCATGTCGCCGATTTCGTCCAGAAACAGCGTGCCGTTATTGGCTTGCTCAAACCGACCGATGCGCCGGGCTTGGGCGCCGGTAAACGCGCCTTTTTCGTGGCCGAACAGTTCCGATTCCATCAAATCTTTGGGGATCGCGGCCATATTCAAGGCAATAAACGGCTGGTCGGCGCGCGGACTGTGGCGATGCAGGGCTTTGGCGACCAATTCCTTGCCGGTCCCCGATTCGCCATTAATCAATACGGTAATGTGCGAGCGGGCCAGACGGCCTATTGCTCGAAACACTTCCTGCATGGCCGGCGCTTCACCGATGATCTCCGGGGTTTCCTCGACGGTAGGCGGTGCTTGCACAAGGTCGCTTTGCCGCTGTTTGCTGTGCGCGCAGGCACGTTGCACGGTTTCGACCACTTCGGTAACGTCGAAGGGTTTGGGCAGGTATTCGAAGGCGCCGCCGTGAAATGCCGACACCGCGCTTTCCAGATCGGAATGCGCGGTCATCACGATCACCGGTAAATCCGGATAACTGTTTTGAATGTTCCGCAGCAACTCGAAGCCGTCCATGCCCGGCATGCGAATATCCGTGATCAGCACTTGCGGGAGTCCGCTGGGGAGCGATTTTAGCAATTCGTTGGCGCTGGCGAAGCTTTGGGTATGCACGCCGGCTTTCTGCAAGGCTTTTTCAAGTACCCAGCGGATGGATTTGTCATCATCGACAATCCAGACCTTGTCAGGTATTTGCATGATTCGTCTCCAAAGGTAGGTAGATGGAAAATACGGTATTGCCCGGCTCGCTTTCGCATTCAATCAAGCCGTTATGCTGGTTGATCAAAGATTGAGCAATCGACAGGCCAAGTCCGGTACCCTCGGCGCGGCCGGTGATCATCGGATAAAAAATCTGCCCCATCAGCTCGGGTTTGATGCCGGGGCCGTTATCGATAATATCGATTTTAACAGTCAGCTTGTAGCGTTTTCGACCTATGGTCATATGCCGTTGCACCCGGGTTTTTATCGTAATCACGCCATGGTTTTGCACGGCTTGCACGGCATTGCGGACAATATTCAGAATGGCCTGGATCAGCTGATTTTTATCGGCGAAGATCTCCGGGATGCTCGGATCGTAATTGGTCTGCAGCATAATGCCGTGGGCGGCCTCCACCGTAACCAGGTGCCGGACGCGCTCCAGTACTTCGTGAATATTCAGCTGGCTTTTATGCGCGGGTTTGTTGGGGCCGAGCATTTTGTCCATCAGATCCTGCAAGCGGTCCGATTCGGCGATAATGATTTGCGTATATTCCTTTAATTCAGGATCTTGCAATTCCAGGTCCAACAATTGTGCTGCGCCGCGCAAACCACCTAGCGGGTTCTTGATTTCATGCGCCAGGCCGCGCACCAGCATGCGGCTGGTGTTTTGCTGGGCCAGCAATTGTTCTTCTTTGGTGATCCGCAAATGCCGGTCTACCTGTTGCAGTTCGATCAGGATTTCGCTTAATTTCCCATCCTCGAGCAAGGGCGTGGCGCTGAGGTTAACCGTAATCGATTGGCTGAGCCGTTCTAGGATTAATTCTCTATCGACCAGCGGCTCGAGCAAATACAAGCGCGGTAATAAATCGTTAAATAGGGTGTTATGCGCGGTTTTGAACAGTTTGTGCGCCGTTTGGCCGAGCAAATGCTTGGCGCTGTCGGCAAGCAGCATTTCGCCGGCTGGATTGATATAGGTCAGGCGCAAGTCCTTGTCGAACAGCAGGATTGCTTCGTTTAAATGATCCAGTATCTTTTTGTGCACGGGTTAATTTAAGTGTTAAGAGTTGTAGTGAACAAGCAATTTGTACGCCAAGCGTAAAGTTGCCTTATTGCTTCATTTGTCTGATAAAAAACGGCTCTAATGCACAATATTAGTGCGTTCGCCCAATTTGATGGTTCATGTTAGTGCAAGGGTGGGTGCGGAGTGGGATTTTTATCGCTATTCCGGCTTTAAGCCTTATGCTTAGGAATACGATCAATATCGATTAAGGCGGCTAAAATGTTTGGGAACCTTATCAGCAGCTCGAATACGCGGTTATGTGCCATATGATTGCACAATATTGGTGCATAAAAGGTTGGATTGAATCAAGCGAAGTTCCGGGGTAAGAGTGACCCATTCAAGCCGTTTGCATCTTGTATTCTGGTCGCTGTTCCCGCGGAGATGATGGCGTTATGGGTTTAAGGGCTAGTGAATAAACCGGTAGGTGATCTCTGGCAATGGCACACTTTGAACTGAATTGGTGCGCCTTTCGGCATCGGTAACCAGGCTGGTGCGTCAGTCGAACAGCTGCTTCGCTAATTCGGTGCGTTTGTCGATTGGCGGCTAGTCTGCGTAATCAACGATCAATGGCGCATGGTCGCTGAAGCGTTGCTCTTTAAAAATGCTGGTTGACTGTGCACGATTGGCGATACCCGGCGTGGCGACTTGATAATCGATACGCCAACCGACATTTTTGGCCCAAGCCTGACCACGATTGCTCCACCACGTGTAGCAGGCGTCGGTAGCGTCGGGATGTAGTCTGCGATAAACATCTACCCAGCCCAGCTCATCATATATTTGGGTCATCCAGGCCCGTTCCGCCGGCAAAAAGCCGGAGTTTTTCTGGTTGCCGCGCCAGTTTTTCAAATCGGCTTCCTTATGGGCGATATTCCAGTCGCCGCAAATCACTACTTCCCGGCCGCTGGCTTTCAAGTCGGCAAGATGCGGATAGAAGCGTTCCATCACGCTGTATTTGACGGTTTGTCGCTCTTCGCTACTGGAGCCGGAAGGCAGATACAGGGAAATGACCGATAGATTGCCAACTTGCACTTCCAGGTAACGGCCCTCGCTATCAATGTCGGCATAGCCCAAGCCCTCAATGACGTTATCGGCCGGCTGTTTGCTGTAGATACCGACGCCGCTGTAGCCTTTCTTTTCGGCATAATGAAAATAGCCGTGCAGGCCTTTCGGTGTCAGCATCTCGGCTGTCATATCGCCGGCCTGGGCTTTAAGTTCTTGTAGGCAGACGAAGTCTGGATTTTGGGTGTCTAACCAGTCGTAAAAACCTTTTCTGGTTGCCGACCGAATGCCGTTTAGATTGGCGGAGATGATGCGGAGCATGGACTTTGGTTGGGGAATAGGTTAATAAACTGCGTCGCAGTTTAACAGTTTCGATGCCATCGTCCCAAAGCGCTTACGGCCGCTTGGCCGACACTCCGCGCACGTCTGTCGGGAATGAGGCTTTAGCCCTTACTCAACAATTGCCGGGCGCGTGCGTCCGCACCGGAAGGCAGCTGGTTCGGGCCGATTTTTATCCAGGCCACGATGTCCTGCCAGGCGGTGGGGGCTTGTAGGTCGCGGAGCAGCATGTGGTAACCGTTCTGGTAAATGGCCACGGTTTTTTCCGTGGTATCGGTGGTTAGCATTTGTTGCAAAAAAGCGTAGGTCGGTTCTTTGGGGATGACTTCGTCTTTCTCGCCGTACAGCATCAAGGTATGAGCCCTTAGCGAGTTTGCACTATCGAACGCCGCATCCATCAGGTTGGTCAAGCCGTAGACCGTTTCCACGCGGGTGGCCTTGATCACCATCGGATCGCGGCCCATCGCCCGCAACATATCGATATTATCCGACGGTAGAATTTCCAGGCCGCTGCCGGTCAAGGTCAGCCAGGGCATGCTATGCGCCAGTGTCCATAGTAAGCTGGTTTGATACCAGGGCATGGTCGATCTAGCCCATAGCGCCGGCGCGGCCAGGATGATGCCGGCGACGTCCGGCATGTTTTCCTGCTGCATGGCGGTGATCACAATCGCGCCGCCCATGCTTTCGCCCAGCAGGTAAAGCGGTTTGTTTGGGTAGCGCTGTTTCAGCAGTCGGGTTAATTGTTTTAAATCCTGCGCGTATGCATCACTGCCGGCCCACAAACCGCGTTGCGGCGCCGCGCCGAAACCGCGTTGGTCGTAAGCGAAACAGGCGATGCCGAGTTTGCTGAAATAATTGCCCGGCGCATCGAAAAAGTGACTGTAATCGTTGAAGCCGTGCAGCGCGATGATCACTGCATTGGGCTCTGCCTCGGGCAGCCACCGCCGTAGCGGCAGACTTGCGCCGTCTTCCGTGAGAAATGTATTTTCTCCCAGCTGTGCGGTGTTGATTTTGGCGCCGGGCGGATAGCTCATCGGCATGCAGCCGCTCAGTGAGAGCAGCACTAACAAGCCGGCCAGGGCTCTGGCGTGCTGCATGCGTTGTCGATAGGGTTTGCGAGCGTTCACTATTTCCAAAACAAGATTGTTCATCGCTAACACATTATTTCAGTATTGAATTTCCCAAAATATCCCCGAGTGTGATGCGCAAAACGGGGCATTGTTCCGGTCAAACTTATCTTAGCTGAAGCGGATGGCCAATTTTATGACAATTCAGGAATGGCTAGTTTCCTGTTATCGAACTATTCATCATCCCACAATACGGGAAATGCTTTACGCACCCGCTCGATGGCTTCTTGATCGACATTTTTGCCACGCAAAGCCAGTACCAGCGCGTAAACATCCTGAGTGCTGACTTTAAACGTGCGTTTGGGATCAGCTTTAACGGCGCTCGATAGGTGTTTGATGGCCGTGCGGAACGGCAAAGGCTTGGCGGCCGGTTGCGCTGGCCGAGACAGTTCGCTTTCGATAATCGCTTTTTCGTTGCCGGGCGGTGCGTTTAAGGCTTTACGCAAGATGTCGCGGGCCCTGGCCCAGGATAGCTCTCCACCCGCCAGTTTTTCGCGCATGGCTTCCGTCGTCAGTGGCGCGTAGCGAATGATGTCGTCAATCCAGCTGACGCTTTTGTCGAAGAATTCGGCGATGCGCTCCCTGGACCAGTTGGCATTGTTCAAGTAAATCACCGTTTGAAAATAATCGGTGATGCGGGTATCGACCCGGTCGGAATTCAGCTTCAGATTCAGTGCCTTGATCTCGTCCGGATCGCCGGTGACGATTCTGACGTCCACTCTGTCGAAATAGCCGGGATTGGCGCGGCGGATACCTTGAATGGCTTCCATGCGGTGAAAGCCGCCGACCAGATAATATTCGCGGTTGTTGCGCTCCCACACCACTAACGGTTCGAACAAGCCATTGACCACGATGTCTTTTTCCAAATGCGCGACTTTCGCCCGATCCAGTTCTCTGTGGTTGGTGAGGGTGTGGTGAAATTCGATTTGGTCGATGGGAAGATATTCATAGCGTTTGGTGGCTAGCATATTCGATTCTCCGAGAAAGCGGGGTCCGCCTCGGGGTGTGTCGGCCTGGTGCCTATTCCCTTGTCCGGGCAGATAAGCAGCCACCATCGCATTTTTTCTAACGAAATTCAATCGTTTGGTATTGGCGATACGCGGCTCCTGCGGACGGTGGACGGCTTTGCGAGGCTAACCGAGTACTTTCATCATGATGGATAAGTAGTCTGTATAACCGATGGCGGCGGCCATGATAATTAGCAGCATGCCCTGAAAAATCGGGCGCTGCACAAACGGTTTATAGGTACCTTCGGCGTAGCGTTCCGCCAACTCGGAGAGGCTGGTCAGTTTACCGGCGAGGGATGAATCTTTCACTTTGCCATGATTGGCTATCGATAATCGGCGCAGGTTTTTCATGGCGTTTTGCTCGGTTTCATCCGCTAACGCTTTCAGGCGGAAGTCGCAATAGAACAAGTATGCGATGCAAACGCCGATCACGATCAGCAGACCGGGCGGCGTATGCCAGTTATCGAAATAACTCATGCGCGCCAAAACCATCAGAGCGGCGGCGAATAGCGGATACGAGATCAGGCGGCTTGTCTGTTGCGTCATATCGCCGACCAAACGTATCGTCACCCAGTCCTGAAGGTACGTTGCATCGATATTCAATGTGTCGCTGTATTCCTTCGTCATGGACGCCGGCCAGGGCGCCGCGCGCGGAATGGTGCGGATAAACTGGATGATCGCTTGCGCTGCCTCGGTGACGCTGATCATCAAAAACAGGAATGCCGGCACCAAGATCGCCTTCAGCAGGATTAAATCGAGGTAATAGACGAAAGGGCCGCGATACGGCGTAAAAGGCACGCCCAAGGACAAAATCACCACAAACGATAAGATCCACGCTAAAAATGTCAAAATGCTGATTCGCCTAACATGCATATTTCGTTTCAGTCGCCTGTCCAAATATCTATCATGCGCGTAACAGCGATTGTCGGCGGATACGCCGAACTTACCGCTGAAGTTCAGCTGTTCCCAAAGCAATAGCGGAAACTTGGCGGTTTCGATAACCCAATACACTGTGACAACCAGTGCGGCGAAGCGGATTGCCTCCGTCGACCACATGCTTACGCCTTCGATTAAGGCCAATGGTTCGGTTTGTGGGGTATTGAGCACGAAAGCCGCTAGTCCGCAGCCAATGGCGAAAGCGGTTAGCAACCAGACTCTTTGCCGGCGCAGCACGGCGGCTTTCACCGGGAGTTTGGCGGCAGTCGCGATTTTGATTTTGCGCCGAAAATACAGCCCTAGCCCGATCAATACGAATGCGCCGATTAAAATTTTCAATGTCAGGCGCGGAAATCTTGAAAACGGTTGCGCGGCTGCCGAATCCGGTGTCGGCGCGGTGTCGCTGAGATCGCCTCCGGATTGTATCAGGGTCTCCATAGGCCCTAAGGCATCACATTCTTGCTGTTCGGTTTTGCCGGTGTCCGTGTTGAGAGGGAAAGCTTTGCTGCGGCCGATTTCATGCAAGGCGGGTTGATTGAATACCTTGCTGTCCAGCAATTGTTGGCGCTTGGTCGTATCGCACGCAGTTGCTGCGCCAGTCGCTTCGGAGGGCTCATGGTTGGAATCCCACAAGGCCATTTGCGCGGCTAAAAAATATGCAGTTTGATAGCTGTCGCGGAACGGCGGGATACGAGTTTGTAATGCCGGCGGTAATTGCAAACCGAAACTCGAGACAACAATCAGGTTACGAGCCCACTCGTTTTGCTCCGGGTGTAGAAGTCGGGCATCCATCACGTTTGTGAAATACCAAACATCCGGAAATTTGGCATGCAGCGCTTGCAGCACCAGTAGTTTGTCGTAGACATCGCTGCCGAGGATGCCGATGGCACCTATGGCTTGGTCGTGGTCTTCCAGTTCCTGTTCCAGTTCTTCAACCCTGTCGGTTAACCGGCGCATGTAATCAAACTGACTGTCGCCGTCGGCATGCTCCATGGCTTTGGAAGCCTCGGCGGCACTGTTGGTATCATTGTTGCCGGATTTGTTGCCGGTGCTGGAACTACTTTGGCCGCGCAGGGTTTTGCCGTCCAAGCCTCGGAAATAGGTGTATTGGTGTACGTATTTTTGCAAGTAATTCGCGCAACCCGCTGTTGAAATCATGGGGTCGCGGCATGCGCCAAACGAGTGTTTTGCGTTCATGGCGGTTTCGACTAACGCATCGGCAAATGTGGTGCCAATATGGTAGGCGTACAGTGATTCGGTTTCGGAGATCAATACCACGTGTTTAGTGGGCTTAGCCAGCTCGGCTTGGTCGCCGATCCGTACGCCGCGGAGTTCCAGTTCCTGGCTCAGCGCGCCCGCCAGCTGGCTGTCGGTCGCCGTGGTGCGGAGGAACGACAGGTGATTCTTGAAGTGCTCGGCCAAGTTGCTCGGTTGATGGGCCGTTGCCGCTTGGTTGCCGTACATTAATTTACCTTCATCGACCGTTGCTCGGGGCGAATACATTCGAAACAACGGCGCGTCCTTGGGCTTGCCAACTTTCAGTGCCTCGCTCGCCATGGCTTGCAGATCGTCCGAAGTTGCCGGTCCCAGTACGTTGAGCTCTAGCTTGTTGTTTTTCTCGTAAAGTTTGCGCAAATTTTTGAAAAGATCTTTTAGCGGCTCATAGCCGAAGGCTTTGCTGTCAAGGTATAGCAGCAAAATAGGCGGATGTTTCTCCGTTTCCGGACTCCGGGCCATCGGTTGGGCTTTCCAAACCAAATGTTCGAATGCGATCAAGGTACTCGATTTGTTCAGCAGGTAATTGACGTAACCGATATGCTCCTCGTCGCTTGGGCCGTACTCTTGTTTGGAATTGCCGATTAACCCTGATAATACCGCGTAGCGGATACGGCGCCGGGTTTCCACGTCTTCTTGATAATGACCATTGGGCATTAGTGTGGCGATGACGATTTGCCGCCCGTCGGGAATGTCTTCCAAGTGGGACTGAAGGGTTTTTATCAATTCCTTCTGGTCTTTATATTGCTGATACCCCTGACTATTCACATTTTGGTTGGCGATAGCTTCGAATGGATCTTGCCACAAGCGCGCGTCTACGTCGGACTTAAAGCCGGCTTGTTGCAATTGCGATAAGGACGCTTTATTGGGTCTGGAATCGTTGAAAGGGCTTTGGCCTACGAACAGGCTGCCGCCCAAAATGATCAATAGCACGCTTAATAAGTTAGGCGAGATCGCTGTGGATTTGTTTTCTCTAGACATAAGCGCCAATCTCTGATTGCGATGGAGAGTAGTGGGGCATACCCGGTTGTGCAACTAGACTAACACTAGAGGTTTTCGGCTTCAAAGGCAGAAACTAACAACGTTTTTTGTAAAATTACACTATCGATCAGGGCGTGGATTCCAAATTTCGCGAACCGAGACCGTAAAATCCATGTTTATTTTCGCAACAACCAAGGATTGCCGCCGATAGCGGTGAGGTTGGTGGTCAGGGTTTGTTCGTTGGCGAAGCGTTGCAAGTAGTGGGGGCCGCCGGCTTTCGGCCCGGTGCCGGACAGGCCCATGCCGCCGAACGGCTGCACACCCACCACCGCGCCTATCATGTTGCGGTTGATGTAGATATTGCCGACCCGCGTGTGCTGTTGGATATAGTGCATATTGGCGTTGATGCGGCTGTGAATGCCCAGTGTCAAGCCGTAGCCGCTGGCATTGATGGCCTCGACCACTTTTGCCAGCTCGTTGGCTGGGTAACGGGCAATATGCAGGATGGGGCCGAACACTTCGTGGTCAAGGAAGGATAGGGCCGGTATTTCCGCTAACGTCGGTGGAAAAAAACAGCCGTTTGTTAGATCGTCGGTCAAGGGCAGTTGATATAACAGCTTGGCGTCGTGTTCAAGCTTCTCGATGTGCTGTTGCAGGGCGGCTAACGCGCGTTGATCGATAATAGGGCCGACGTCGGTGGCAATATCCAGCGGTGAACCGACCCGCAGCAAGCGCATCGCGCCGATCAAGCGGGCAATGACGCTGTCGGCGATAGCCTCGGGTAGAAACAACACCCGTAACGCCGAGCAGCGTTGGCCGGCGCTGTTAAACGCCGATTGCATTGCGTCTGCGACCAGCTGTTCCTGATGCGCCGAGCTGTCGGCGATCATCGCGTTTTGCCCGCCGGTTTCGGCAATAAGCGTGGCGATGGCGCCGTTACGACTCGCCAGTTGCCGTTTGATCAGATGGGCGGTGGCACTGGAACCGGTAAACGCCACGCCGGCGACGCGCTCGTCGATCAACAAGTGCCGACCAATCTCGGCGCCGTCGCCCGGCAAAAACTGCAGTACCTGTTCCGGGACGCCGGCGCTATGCAACAGGCGCAAACAGGCCATGGCCGTTAATGATGTTTGTAGCGCCGGTTTCGTGATCACCGTATTGCCGGCCACCAACGCGGCGGCGATTTGGCCGATGAAAATCGCAATCGGAAAATTCCACGGACTGATGCAGACAAACACGCCGCGCCCGACACTAAATAATTGATTGTCTTCACCGGTTGGACCCGGTAAGCGGAGTGGTTGCGCAAATTGTTCGACTGCGCAGGCCGAGTAATACCGGCATAGATCGACCGCTTCTCTGACTTCCGCCAGCGCATCGCGCACGGTTCGGCCGCCTTCGCGTATGCACAGCGCCACCAATTCCAGGCGCTGCTGTTCCAATAAATCCGCCGCTTTTTGCAGATACCCGGCGCGGGTTGCAACCGGGCATAAACGCCAGTCATCGAACGCGCGCGTGGCTTGTTGCAAGGCTTGTTCTATATCATTTGCGGAACTGAACACCACCTCGCCAACTAGGCTGTGTTGGTCGTGCGGGCTATAAACCGGATGCGGTTCGCCACGCATTTGTTGACCAGCAATCAATGGTGCGGCTTGCCAAGTCTGGCCCGACATGGCAGCCAATTCCTGTTGCAACTGCTGTAACACTTCGGGATCGCTCAAATTCAGCCCCTCCGAATTCCGGCGTTGCGCGCCGAATAACTCAGCGGGAACCGCAAGCGGTTTAGATTCCACCTTGTCTAGCTGGACCAATGGATCGGCGGATAGCATGGCGGCGCTAATCGCCGGATTTTCGATTTGATTGATAAACGAGGTATTCGCACCGTTCTCCAGCAAGCGTCTGACTAGATACGGCAGCAAATCCCGGTAACTGCCGACCGGCGCATAGACGCGGCAATTGATCGGGCGTTGATTGAGCAATTCATCATACAAAGCGCTCCCCATGCCATGCAGACGCTGGAATTCAAACCCGGGGTGGCCTTTGCCGAGCTCGCCAATCGCCGCCACGCTATGGGCGTTGTGGGTGGCAAATTGCGGATAAAAAGCCTGAGGCTTTGACAGGATCAGCCGAGCGCAAGCCAGATAGGACAAGTCGGTGGCAGGCTTGCGGGTGAACACCGGGTAGTCGTCCCAGCCGTTTTCCTGGGCGCGTTTGATCTCGCTATCCCAGTACGCGCCTTTTACCAAGCGAATGGGAATGATGCGCTGCCGCGATTCGGCCAATGCCGCCAGCCAATCGATCACCGCCAACGCGCGTTTTTGATAAGCCTGCACCGCCAGACCAAAACCAGGCCAAGAGGCCAGCGCCGGATCGTTAAACACCGCCGCGAAAATATCCAAAGACATATCCAGCCGTTCGGCTTCTTCCGCATCGACAGTCACGGAAATATTCGCCTCGCGGGCCAGCTTGGTCAAAGCCAACAGCTTGTCGCTGATTACCGGCACCGCATAACGCTGCTGAAATGGCTCATAACGCGGATATAACGCCGACAGCTTGATGGAAATGTCGGGATTGGCGAATAACTCGGCGTTCGCTGATTCGGCTAGAGATTCAATGGCGCGGCGATAGGCCGCGAAATAGCGTTCCGCGTCCTCTTCGGTCAGGGCTGCTTCGCCGAGCATATCGAAAGAATAGCGGTAGGCCGGATTGCGGCCGGCTCGTTCGATAGCCGCGTTTATGTTTTCGGCGATGACGAAATGTTCGGCCATATGCTGCATGGCTTGCTTGATCGCCGTGCGGATCAGCGGCTCGCCCAGACGGCTTAATAATCCATCGACAACCCGCTGCCGAACCAGTTCTTCCATTTTGCCGCTCATCCATAACGCACCGCTTGCCAGGTTAACCGACAACGAATCGCTATGCAGCCAGTGGCTATACCAATCGGCATCGGCGAGTTTGTCGCGCAAGAACAGGTTTTGCGTGTCGCTGTCCGGAATCCGCAGCAGGGCTTCGGCGATGCTCATCAACACGATGCCTTCATCGCTGTTCAGGCTGTATTCGTGCAAGAAGGCTTCGAAAATGCCGGGCTGTTTGTGTTTGGCGCGTACCGCTTCTATCAAGGCTTGCGAACACGCGCATATTGCCTGGCTATCGTAATCTCCCAACCTGGCGATCAGGCTGGCGATGGCTTGCGGCTCTGCTTGGGTAAATGCTTGATTGATGCGCCGGCGCAGTTTGGCTAAACGGTTGGCGTTGCTCATGGCTATCACCTGTTGGACTGACACCCATAAGCATACCGCTATCCGGAAAAACCGGCTGGCTTGTTGGACCGGGTTTGCTCTGCTACTGTTGATGCTAACGCGCTGAACGCGAGGAGGTTATATGTCAGGCAGAATTGATTTTACGATGGGTGTTAACGCCGGAAAAACGGCCAAGGCCGGCGGCGACAGTAGCTACCGGGTTTATATTTTCGGCAATTTTTCCGGTGCCGCCGTGCCTTGGGAGCAAAGCAAAATCCGCAAAATCGATGTCGATAACTTTGAGCAAGTGCAGGCGCAAGTTACACCGACACTGGAAGTCAGTTCGGGCATCACGCTGCAATTTCCGGCGCTGGAGGATTTTCATCCCGATGCCTGGTTGGGGAAAATCAAGCTGCTGGCCGATTTGCGGACTTTAAAATCGGAACTGGGCAACCCCAATACCGCCGCGCAGGCGGCGGCGAAAATTCAGGCCTTTTTTCCCTCGATAAGCGCCAGCGAACCAGCCGCCCCCGCATTGGCAACGGAAAGCCAGGAGGATATGCTGGAACGCCTGCTGGGGAAAAAACCGGAAGGCGCGGTCGCGGCATCCGATTCCTTGGATAGTTTGTTGAAACAGATTGTGGAGCCGCATGTCGCCAAGGACGCTAATCCGCAGCATCGGGTTTTAATCGATGTGATCGACGCCGCCACCGCACAGTTTGTGAAAGCCCTGTTACACCGGCAGGATTTTCAAGCGTTGGAAGCTTTGTGGCGGGCGACGTATGAGTTGGTGCATGAAGAAGCCGCCGACGCGCAACAACTCTATTTGCTGGATATTAGCCAAGCCCAATTGTTGGCGGAGTTGGAAAAAGGCGGCGAGAGCGTGGTTCAGCGTTTGCAGCAACATATTCAAACCGGTGACGGCGAGCAGGATGTGTTGATCGTGGCCGATTATCTGTTTGCCGATAATGCGGACGACAAAGCCTTGCTCGGTTATTGTGCGGATTTAGCCGCTAAATGCGGGGCGGGTTTTCTGGCGGGCGCAGGGAACGGTTTGGTGGTCGAGGCATTGCAGAATCCGTCGGATTGGCTAGCATATCGCCAACAGATCCAGGCCGATAGTGTGATCTTGACCTATCCCCGCGTGCTGATGCGTTTACCTTATGGCAGCAAACGCGATCCACTGGAGAGCTTGGCGTTTGAAGAGTGTAGTAATATCCCGCAGACCGACGAGTTGTTGTGGGGAAATTCGGCCTTTTTAGCGGCCAGGGTGTTGTTGAGAGCTGCCCAGGATGACGCCACCGCGGAGCAATTCTTTTTTGCCGATGTGCCGGCGTTTAGCTACGAACTGGACGGCGAGCAGGTATTGCAGCCGGCGACGGAAGTGGTGTTGAACGAAGTGCAGGCGAATAATCTATTGGCGCAAAACATCATGCCGGTAGTCAGCTATCGGCAACGGCAAGGGCTGCGCTTACTGGGGTTAGACACCCTGGCTTGATCGGTTTTGACCAAGCTGTGCCCGCATCTTTTCCCTATCCAGCTCGCCTTCCGAATGCGACACCACTATCGTCGCTACCGCATTGCCGACGATATTGGTCAAGGCCCGCGCTTCCGACATAAAGCGGTCTATGCCCAGGATCAGCGAAAGTGCCGCGACCGGTACCGCCGGCACTACCGCCAGTGTAGCCGCCAAGGTGATAAAGCCGGCGCCGGTGACACCGGACGCGCCTTTGCTGGTCAGCATCGCTACCATTAGCAAGGTCAATTGCTGCGATAGGCTTAAATCGACGTTCAAGGCCTGGGCAACGAATAGAGCGGCCATGGTCAGATAAATATTGGTACCGTCCAGATTGAACGAGTAGCCGGACGGTATCACCAAGCCCACCACCGAACGCGAGCAGCCCAGTTTTTCCAGCTTATTCATCAGCGGCACCAGCGCCGATTCCGACGAAGAAGTGCCCAGAACCAGCAACATTTCTTCCTTGATATAACGCAGCAGTCGAAAAATATTGAAGCCGGTCAGCGCGGCTATGCTGCCCAGTATCAAGACGATAAACAACGCGCAGGTCAGATAAAAGCTACCCATCAGCGCGGCCAGCGGTTTCAATGCCGCGACGCCGTATTTGCCGATGGTAAACGCCATCGCCGCGCCGGCCCCGAACGGCGCCAGCTTCATGATCACGCTCATCATCGCAAAAAAGATGTGCGAGCATTCTTCGATAAACACATACACCGATCTGCCGGCGCTGCCCATTTGCTGCAAGGCAAACCCAAACAACACCGCCACCAGTAACACTTGCAGCAAATCGCCGGAACCGGTGAAGGCGTCGGTAAAGGTTTTAGGGATGATGTGCAGCAAAAAGTCGGCGGTGCTTTGCTGGCTGGCTTGTTTCACATAGCCGGACACCGCCTGCGCATCCAGCGTGGCCGGATCGACATTAAAGCCTTGGCCGGGCTTGAGCAGATTGGCCACCATCACACCCAGCGCCAGCGCGAAAGTCGAGACAATCTCAAAATACAGCAAGGCTTTGACGCCCACCCGGCCAGCCTTTTTCATATCGTCGGCACCGGCGATGCCCAGCACAATAGTGCAAAACACCACCGGGCCTATCAGCATCTTGATCAGGCTGATAAAGCCGTCTCCTATGGGTTTGAGCGAGATAGCGTGTTCGGCGTCCAGGTAACCGAACAGGCCGCCGGCAACGATAGCCAATAGAACCCATAGATAAAGCCGGGCGGAGGGGCTGGCTGCTTGTGACGATGGCGGTTTGCTGACGTTTTCCGAGTTCATGGTTTAGCGCGTGGCTCTTAGAATGTAGCGCGGGTGTTGAGCGCACTATCGGTTAAAAGCTGCGCGTATGGCAAGGATAAGTTACGAGGCCAACAGCCCGTCTTACGATGGTAGCGAATCGTTCGTCGCCAACTTAAACCACAAGGCTATGGTGGACTCTATTAATGCAGTAAAAGGCTGCTGGAATCTTTTTGACTTAGATAAAGCAACTGTTAGCGCCTTCCAGTTATTTGTCTTCCTTCTTGTCAAACACCCCGCTGAAGCTAAAGCCAATATCGATTTTGCCGATTTCCTCGATCACTTTCTGGCTCAATTCATCTACCGGCTTATCGGAAAACACCGCGTAGCGCATTAGATTTTCCGTGTAGGTTTGCTTGTCTTTGTATTGGCTGTAAAACGCAAACATCAACGCCGCGATGCCGGTAACGGTGGTTTGCACAATCGCCGATTTATACCATTCGCGCTCGCCCAGCCGGTCTTTCAACAACACCCCCAGCGAAGGCCACAAAAATACCGCCACCGCCGAAATCAGCGACAGCCAGAAAAACACTTTATTTAAAATCGCATAACTCCTGGCTTTAACATACAAATCGTAAATCAACACCAGCTTGCGTTCTTCGTCTACAGTTGTAGGCTTTGCCGTGCCCGTTGAATCCGTCTTACAGACGGCGGTTTTGGCGTAATCCATCAGCAATTTCGCGCTGGTTTGATTGGGGTTGAGGATGCCCACCACATCTTTCTCGCAGGATTCCGATGCGCAGCCGCTCAGCGCAAGCAGTGCCACCGTGATCAACAGAAACTGACGCATGGTTTTGCTCCGTATCGATTTAGTGGGGCAATTGTGACATAAGCGGGTTGATGGATTGACCGTAAAATTATGCGCGGCGAGATTTGGGAACGATATTCCACGAATTGGCAAAGCAAAAGGCAGCGAGATTGTGGAGGGTCATTTGATGGCGAGTTACTTTCACATGTGCCTGAGCATTCCGCCGAAGTATGCAGTATCCAATGTGGTGGGTTTTATCAAAGGTAAGAGTGCGATTTCGATTGCGCGGACGTTCAGAGGAAAGACGAAAAACTTCACCGGGGAAAACTTTTGGGCAAGAGGCTTCTTTGTATCAACGGTCGGTCTTGATGAAGAGATGGTTCGAAATTACATCCTCGAGCTGGAACGTGAAGATGAGTGTTACGAGCAGTTAAGCCGTTGGAAAAATTGATCGCCTTCAGGCGATTCCCGTATCCGTCCCTTTGAGGGGCGAACAATAATAAGCCACCGGCTCCGCCCAATGCCGTTAAGTTAAGAATTAACCGTTCGTCCTGAGCTTGTCGAAGGGCGGATGGCTAAGCCGTCCTTGGTTCGACACATCATGAACGGCTTAACTTAACGGCATTGCGCCTCCGCCGGGGGGATTTACCTGTCGCATACATTCAGGTCGCATATATCAAACGGCCTTCTTCACTCCTGTCTAAAATCAAGATCACATTTTTACTACTGACAATCAGATGTTAGACTAACGAACGATTGACATTTATTTTTTGGCTAATTTCTTTTATTGGAGGTGATATGGCAACGCTAAACAAACTATTTAAACTATTTATTTTTTCGACGGCAATTGGGTTAGCAGGCTGGTGAAAAACTCGAAAAGCCAAGTAAGCTAAGGCATAGATGAGGGGCCAACTGTTAAAATAGGCTACCTAAATTTGGAGCCTTTCAATGCGCGGACACGATGCCATTCAAAACAGCTGGTTCAGCTATGTTAGCCTGGAAGACCGTATTCCCAAACAGCATCCGTTGCGTCGTTTACGGCTACTGGTTGATGGCGTATTGGCCTCTATGGATGCCGTCTTTGCCGAGCGTTACTCGCACACAGGCCGTCCCTCGATTGCCCCTGAAAAACTGCTGCGCGCCTTGCTGTTACAAGTCCTGTATACGGTCCGTAGCGAGCGTCAGTTGATGGAACAACTGGACTACAACCTGTTGTTTCGCTGGTTTGTCGGTCTGGGCATCGACGACGCCGTGTGGGAACGCACAGTGTTCAGTGCCAACCGCGAACGTCTGTTGTCTGAAGCCCTGAGTCGCGAATTTTTTGAGCGGGTACTGGCCATAGCCGAATGGCAAAATCTGGTGTCCGACGAACACTTCAGCGTCGACGGTAGCCTGATTGAAGCCTGGGCCTCGCACAAAAGCTTCGTCAAAAAAGATGGTAGTGGTCCCGATAAACCCGCCGGCCGCAATCCCGAGATCGACTTCAGTGGCGAAAAGCGCAGCAACGCCACCCATCAAAGTACAACCGATCCCGAAGCCCGGCTTTACAAGAAAGGCGAATACACCGAGGCCAAACTGCGTTACATCACCCATGCCTTGTCCGAGAATCGCAACGGCCTGATTGTCGATGTCGAAACCACACAAGCCACCGGCACCGCCGAAATCGAAGCCGCGCAAAAAATGATCAAACGCCGCGTGCCCCAAGGTGGCAGCGTCGGTGCCGACAAAGGCTATGACCAACCGGCGTTCGTCAACGGACTCGAGTCCCGTGATATCAAAGCCCATGTGGCCCGCAAAAAGATTGGCAGTGCCGTCGACGGCCGCACCGCGCGCGGCAAAGGTTACGCCCAAAGTCTCAAGCGCCGCAAAATCGTCGAAGAAGCCTTTGGCTGGGTCAAAACGGTCGGCGGCCTGCGCAAAACCCGTCACATCGGCTTAGCCAAAGTCGCGGGTCAGGCCTTGTTTTGCTTTGCCGCCTACAACCTGACGCGCATGCTCAACCTATTGGTGTTCACGCCGAAACCGGCGTGGAGTGCACCCGCCTAGGGTGAAGTTCGCCTGAAAACCGTCCACAGACGGCTTCAGGCGAATAAAAAGCCCTTGAAACCGGGGCAAAACGCTTGAAACTCGATGTCATGACCGATTTCAACTCGAAAAAATCACGAACATCGTGGGTAAGGGGAAATATCGGCGGGTTTTTCACCAGCCTGTTAAGTGTTTCCACGCCAACTCGGGCAGCGCCGGTTTTGTCGTTTCAGGCACAAGGAGGGGTGGACATTTCTAATTTATCTGTCGGGCAATCCTTTGGTTTGGATATTGTTGTTTCAAACATTTCTAGCGAGCGATACGCTTATATAATCGGCGATATCAGCTTCAATCCAGCTATTTTCAGCTACAACGGCCGAGCGGCCGGCTCCGTAATACCTTCTGGGGTGAACGGAGCAGCATGGCTTGCCGGAGTCTCACCGGCCACTGTGCTATATTTCGGTGCTTACGGCGGATACAACGGCGAGTCTGGCAGAGGGTTAGCTACCAATGGTGTGCTGGGCACGCTATTTTTAACGGCTTTGACCCAGGGTTCAGGCCAATTTGTTATGAGCAACATCGAAGCTTTGGATGATGTTACCGGCAGTGCATTGCCAATTACCGGCGCGTCGGCTCTTGATTACAGTGTCGATCCTGTAACGTCCACCGTTCCCGAACCAACGACTTTGAGCTTAATGCTGTTGGTTGTTTCTGTTTCTGGTTTTAGATGGTTATCCACGCAGCGATTACTACAAACAAACGGATCGGTTGCTTAAATAGTTGTAAAAAAGAACAGGCTGGACTCGAATTCATTTGACATTCCAGCCTGTTTTCCAACGAATCTTGTCATTGTTTTTAAGCCCGGTAGGGTACGCACCGCGTACCTTCAGGCTTTTGCCACCATGATGGCTCCAATGGTACGCGGTGCGTACCCTACATCTGGTGAAGTTTCCGGAGTCGGGCACGCCGATGCCGGAGCTTGGCGACGACATTCGCCGGGTGGTCTATCAACAATACAGCTTTGTTTACCGTTTAAACGGTGATGCCATTGAGATTTAACCGTGTACCGCGAAAATCAACCATGAACGCCGATTGATTTTTTTCCAAACGGTCGTGAGTTGAATTTGAGCTAGATTTGCCGACAGGTACTGGAGTAATCAACTAAAGCAACCCCGGTAAGATCAACGACAAAAAACTCTCGATTTACCAAGGCCACCCCATGCAAACTCCCTCAAACAAACTCTACTGCACCGCCCAAATCCGAGAGGCCGAGCGTTACGCGATTGATGAGCTGGGGATTCCGGGCCGGGAATTGATGCGTCGGGCAGGTTTTGCATTATTTGAACAGATCAAGCTGCGCTGGCCGGAACAACAATCCGTTACGGTGTTTTGTGGCGGAGGTAATAACGGTGGTGACGGCTATGAGGTGGCTAGGCTGGCTCTGCAGGCGCACTATCGGGTAAGCGTTTACGCACTGTCTGATCCGGCCGGTTTACCCGGCGATGCGCTCAGCGCCTATCAAGATTTCTTGCAGGCCGGCGGCGTTGTAAGCGATTTTGAAGTCGGGCAATCCAGGCTGCAAGGCGTGATCGTCGATGCCTTATTCGGAATTGGTTTGAGTCGGGAAGTCGGGCAAGGTTATGCGTTAGCCATCGCCGCGATTAACGATTCAGACTGTCCGGTAGTTGCCGTGGATGTACCGTCCGGCTTACACGCCTACACCGGTTCCGTGTTGGGTTGCGCGGTTAAGGCCGATGTGACGGTGACTTTTATCGGTTTGAAGTGCGGCTTGTTTACCGGCGCAGCGCCGGAATATTGCGGCGAGATTATTTGCAATAATTTGGATATCGACGCGGCAGTGTTGGCGGCAATGCCCCCGTTCGCCGAATTGCTGGATAAGTTAGCGTTACCGCGTCGTCCGCGGACGGCGCACAAAGGCCATTTCGGTCACGTACTGCTGATCGGCGGCAATCTGGGGTATACCGGGGCCATACGCTTGGCGGGCGAGGCGGCCTTGCGTTCCGGGGCCGGTCTGGTTAGTATCGCCACCCGCGTTGCGCATAGCGGGCTGATCAATATCGGCCGGCCGGAGTTGATGTGCCACGGCGTGGAATGCGGCGAAACGCTGCACGCCTTACTGGATAAAGCCAGCGTCATCGTGATCGGGCCCGGCCTTGGTCAGGACGATTGGGCCAGGGAAATGTTTGGCACCGTCATGGGTCGCGATAAGCCTTGCGTGCTTGATGCCGACGCGCTGAATTTGCTGGCGGAGCAACCGCAGCGCCACGACAACTGGGTTTTAACACCGCACCCCGGCGAAGCCGCGCGCTTGTTGGCATGTAATACCCGGCAAATCTCGGCAGACCGCTTTGCAGCCTTATCGGATATTCAGAGTCAGTACGGTGGTATCTGTTTGTTAAAAGGCGCCGGTACCTTGATTAGCAACGGTGAAGCGGTATATGTCGGCACCACCGGTAATCCTGGCATGGCCAGCGGTGGCATGGGCGATGTGTTGTCCGGCTTGATCGGCGGTTTGCTGGCGCAAGGCTTGAGTTTGGAGCAGGCGACTAGGCTGGGTGTTTATGTGCATGGCGAAGCGGCTGATAGTCTGGCTGCAGAATTGGGCGAGCGCGGCTTGTTGGCCGGTGATTTGCCGGAACGAATCAGGAAATTATTGAATTAATGAACATCACGCTAGAAACCCCCGAAGATACCGAAGCGCTTGGCGCCGCGCTTTGGCAAGCCTTGCCGGCAAAATGTCTGCTGTTTTTGTACGGCGATTTGGGTGCTGGCAAGACGACGCTGGTGCGCGGCTTATTGCGCGCTGCCGGCCATACAGGCGCGGTGAAAAGCCCTACTTACACCTTGGTCGAGGAATACGAAGTCGATGGTCGGCGCTTGTTTCATTTTGATTTGTATCGGCTGAAGGACCCCGAGGAACTGGAATGGATGGGCATGGACGATTATCTCAACCAAAACGCATTGTGCTGCATCGAATGGCCGCAAATGGGTGCCGGCTTTCTGCCCAATGCCGATGTGGAGGTTAGCTTGAATTATTTTCAGCAGCAACGTACCGCTGAAATCAATGTGTTAGCAAAAAATCGGCTTGGCGAAATAAAACTAAACTGGAAAAACAATAACCTACTGCTATAATTTCAACGAAGTTGTCACTAGTGGAAATGTGGGGTATGCAGCAGATGTCTAAAACTTTCTGGATATGGGGTTTGTTATTACCCACGTTTTCGGTGCTCGCGGCTCAGACTGAACTGGGTCCGATCAGTTATTCATCCACCAATCAACTGCTGGTCAATTTGCCGAGCACGGTCAAGCATCATGCGTTTGTGTTGAAAAGTCCTAATCGTCTGGTTATGGATTTTAGCGATGCCAAAATGGCGCAG
The DNA here is from genome assembly GCF_047777895.1 of Methylomonas sp. TEB. Lineage (GTDB taxonomy): Bacteria > Pseudomonadota > Gammaproteobacteria > Methylococcales > Methylomonadaceae > Methylomonas. Next base: position 3,642,496 of record NZ_CP180476.1, on the reverse strand, counting down.
GATTTGAATCAACCGGTTGCGGATCATCCCTTGTTTGGTTTTGCCCGCAGCGCAATGCGTAACAACAAGGATTTGCGTATCGTCGTCGAATTGAAAGCTGATGCGGACGCCAAAGTCGCGATGGTCGGTAAGAATTTACAAATCGATTTGGCGGCAAAAGATCAGCCAGCGCAGCCGCAATTGACAGCCAAGCCGGCGGAAAGAGCATTTACTCCGGTTGCGGCGGTTAAAACGGAAAAGCCGACAGCTACCCCCGAGGTTGCTGCTGCCGAAAAAGCCGATAAATCCACTAAAAAATCCGAGACCACTGCCAAACCTGTCGCGGTTAAATCGGTCGCCAAAGCCAAGGGTCGTCACATCATTGTGGCCATCGACGCTGGCCACGGCGGTAAGGATGTCGGTGCGCAGGGCGCGAACGGCACTCAAGAAAAAGACGTGGTGTTTGCGATTGCCAAGAGTCTGCAAGGTATGGTCAACAGCCAGCCGGGTATGAGAGCGGTGATGATTCGCGATGGCGACTATTTTGTGAAATTAAACGAACGCCGCCGTATTGCCCGCGCGGCCAAGGCCGATTTGTTTGTGTCGATACATGCCGATGCGTTTAGCGACAGTCAGGCGCACGGTGCTTCGGTTTATACGTTGGCCAATAAAGGCGCGTCCAGTGCCGGCGCCACGTGGCTGGCTAATAGCGAAAACGCGGTGGATGGCGGTGCCGCCGAGGACAGAGATGACACCTTGACCTCGGTGTTGATGGATTTATCCAATAAGGCGGCGAAGGAAGCCAGCCAAAACATCGGTAACAAGGTGTTGAGAAGCGTGAAGGGTGTTGGTCATTTGCATCGCAATACCGTGCAAAAAGCCGGATTCGTCGTGTTAAAGTCGGCGGAAATTCCGTCGATTCTGGTGGAAACCGCTTTCATTTCCAATCCGGAAGAAGAGCGCCGTTTAAACACCAAGGCTTATCAAAACAAAATGGCCTCGGCGGTATTTAGCGGGATCGTCGGCCACTTTAAACAATATGCGCCGGCCGATACGATGATGGCGCAGCTGAATCGTTCCGGCAAATCCAAAGCCGTGCAATTGGCGGCAGTGGATGTGGATGACAATGAACCGGTGGCTAAAGCAAAACCGGAACAAAAACCGGTGTTGGCGGCTAGAGAGTTGGATGCGGCTCCAGCCACAATCGCGAGCAACAGTGCCGGCACGCATCATGTGATTAATCGCGGCGAAACCCTGTCAGGCATCGCCCAGCAATATGGCATAAGCATGCGAGCCTTGCGGATGGCCAATGCGATGAATGACGGCAATGTTCGGGTTGGTCAGGTGTTGCAAATTCCGCATGACAGCTGATTAAACTATCTTAAAGCGGGGCGAATCATTTCGCCCCGTTTCATTTCCATCCGCTAAAATACGCGCTTTTGTTTGAGCGCGGCCAATGCGGATTCATGCTTTACCTACCCAATTAGTCAATCAAATCGCCGCCGGCGAGGTGGTCGAGCGGCCGGCGTCTGTGGTCAAAGAGCTGGTGGAAAATTGTTTCGATGCTGGCGCCACCCAGATTCAAATCGATGTGGAGCAGGGCGGCACCCGGCAAATCCGAATCCGCGATAACGGTTGCGGCATCGTTAAGGATGACCTGGCTTTGGCTTTATCCCGGCATGCCACCAGTAAGATTGCCTCGTTGGATGACTTGGAACATGTGATTAGCATGGGCTTTCGCGGCGAGGCCTTGCCCAGCATCAGTTCGGTGGCGCGTTTGACTTTGATCTCCCGTACTGCCGATGCCGACTGCGCCTGGCAGGTCAGCGCCGATGGCACCGAGCAAAACTTCGATCCGCAACCCGACCCGCATCCGCCCGGCACTACGGTGGATGTGCGGGATTTGTTTTATAACACCCCGGCCCGGCGTAAGTTTTTAAAAGCCGAGAAGACCGAGTTTTCTCACATAGAAAGCCTGATTCAAAAATTGGCTTTGGCGCGTTTTGATGTCGGTTTTCTGTTGAATCACAATCAGCGCGAAGTGCTGAATCTCAAACCGGCTGACACCCAAGCCGCCCAGGAAAAACGCATCGCGGCAATTTGCGGCTCGGCTTTTGTCGAGAATTGCGTGACGATAGATTTTGCGGCGTCGGGCTTGCATTTACATGGTTGGGTTGGCTTGCCGACCTTTTCCCGTAGTCAGCAGGACATGCAGTTTTTCTACGTCAACGGTCGCTTAATCAAAGACCGCTTGGTGGCCCACGCCGTGAAGCAGGCCTATCAGGATGTGCTGTATCACGGCCGGCATCCGGTGTTTGTGTTGTATCTGGAACTTGACCCAGCGCTGGTTGACGTCAACGCGCATCCGACCAAATTGGAAGTGCGGTTCCGGGAAGGGCGGATGGTGCACGATTTTCTGTTTCAGGCCTTGCATCGCAGCTTGGCGGATCAACGACCCGGCGCTACCGCGGTGGCGCAGCACATTGAAACTGTAGGCGAAGTTTCGCCTGCGCAAGCGCCGATGACGCAGTTGCGGACGCCTTTGAATCAGCAAACCTCTTTACCGCTGACGATGCCGGAGTCGAGTGTGGATAGCATGTCGCAACGGCCTACACCTGAAGCATTCGGCGCTTATCGCTACCCGTCGGAGCGAGCCAATTTGTCGGATGTGGCCGAGCAAATCACAGCCTATGCCAAACTGTATCCGCAGATCGAGCGAGCCAACTCAACCCAGCCAGGCGGCGACTCACCGATACCGCCGCTGGGTTTTGCCTTGGCGCACATCCACAATATTTACATTCTGGCGGAAACGGCCAACGGCATAATTTTGGTGGATGCCCACGCTGCCCATGAACGAGTGACTTACGAGCGCCTGAAGCAGCATTACCACCAACGGGCGATAGTCTCCCAGCCCTTGCTGTTGCCGATCAAATTGCAAGTCACCGCCGCCGAGGCCGATCTGGCGGAGCAAGAGCACGAATTTTTTATGAATCTGGGTTTCGAAATCAACCGTTCCGGCCCGGAAACAGTGGTCCTCAGAGCCACGCCGGCCCTGCTGGCTAAAGCTGATGTCGATCAGTTGGTGCGCGACATTCTGGCCGATCTGGTCACCCACGGCGTCAGTCACAAAGCCCAGGAAAGTATTAACGCGATTTTGGCGACCATGGCTTGTCACAGCTCGGTGCGGGCCAAGCGCAAACTCAGCATCGAAGAAATGAATGCCTTGCTGCGCGACATGGAGCAAACCGAGCGCATCGGCCAATGCAACCACGGCAGACCGACCTGGGTGGCGCTGAGCCATCAGGACTTGGACCGGTTTTTCATGCGTGGGCAATAAATGAGCGAGTTGCAAAAACCGTCGGCCATTCTGTTGATGGGGCCGACCGCATCCGGCAAGACCGCGCTGGGCGTGGCGCTGGCGCAAGCCTTGGACACGGAAATCATTAGCGTCGATTCCGCCTTGGTTTACCGTGGCATGGACATCGGCACCGCCAAACCCACATTAGCCGAGCGCGACGGCGTGCCGCATCATTTAATCGACATTCTCGATCCCTGCGAAAGTTTTTCCACCGGTCAATTCCGTGACCGCGCTTTGGCGTTGATGGCGGATATGACTGAACGTGGCAAGTTGCCGATTTTGGTGGGTGGCACGATGCTGTACTTCAGCGCCTTGACCCAAGGTTTGGCGCAATTGCCGGCCGCGGACCCAGAGATTCGCCAACGATTGGATCACGAATTGCAAACCTTGGGGAAAGACGCCTTGCATGCCCGACTGGCGCAAGTCGACCCGCAAGCCGCGGCGCGGATCCACGTCAACGACCCGCAACGGATTCAACGGGCGCTGGAGGTCTTTGAAATCAGCGGCCGGCCGCTATCCAGTTTCTTCGACGCCGATCAGCAGGCCGAGCATCCGTATCGGTTTATCAAATTGATTATTGCGCCTGAGCAGCGCAACACCTTGCACGACAAGATCGCCGAGCGCTTCGATCTGATGCTGAAACAAGGTTTTCTCGACGAAGTGCAGGCTTTATGGCAACGCGGTGATTTGGACGGAAGCATGCCGTCGATACGCTGCGTTGGGTACCGGCAGACTTGGTCCTATCTAAGCGGCGAATACGACCTGGTAACGATGCGGGACAAAGCGATTGTCGCCACTCGTCAGTTGGCCAAACGCCAATTTACCTGGCTACGTAAGGAACAGGATGCCCATCATTTAATTACCGGTTCTAAAGACCTAGTCGGCCAAGCCCTGGCCTATTGCCGCGCCTATGAATAAAGCCGAACAACGCCAAATTGCCTACGCGGCGCGTCATGCTCAGGCTCATAAGGATGCGATCAGCGCCGACATTTGCCGGCGTGTCGTTGAGCAAGCCTGGTATCAAGCAGCTAAGACGGTGATGTGGTATTTGCATTGCCGTTCAGAGGTGCAGACGCTGCCTACCGTAGTAGCTGAACTAAATGCGGGTAAGCGCATTGTCGTACCGTATTGTACGGTCGATACCGCAGGCCATAAGCAACTGGGTTTGTGGCAGCTGGAATCACTCGACGAATTGCAAGCGGGCATGTGGAATATTCTCGAACCGCCGCGTGCACGTTGGCTGGAGCCGGCTAAGCAAGTGGTTGCTGATGAGCTGGATGTCGTCGTCGTGCCCGGCGTGGCGTTTGACAAGCAAGGCGGGCGCTTGGGCAACGGTGCCGGTTATTACGACCGGCTACTGCAAAAAGTGCGGCCCGACGCGGTGTTGGCGGCGATTTGTTATGAAGCCCAACTATTGCCGCAGGTGGCGATGGATACACACGATGTGTTCATGGACTATGTGCTTACCGAGCGCGCGATTTATTCAGGCAACAGGCATGCTCAACGATGAATTGGAGCGAGCTAAAGCAACAAATTCCCACTAGCCCCGCCTTGGTGCTGGACGAGACGCAAATTTTTGCCAATCTAAAACCGCTGCAAGCGCTGAAGCAGGCAAGCGGCTGCAAGATTCTGTATTCGATGAAGGCGTTGCCGTTGGCGGCATTGCTGGAGCTGATAAAAGATCAAATCGACGGCTTTTCGGTCAGTTCCTTGTTCGAGGCGCGACTGGCGAAAGAGGTTTTGGGTGACGGCGGCAGTATTCATTTGACCACGCCGGGCTTGCGCCCCGACGAGTTCGCAGAGTTGGGCCGGCTTTGCAGTCATATCAGTTTCAATTCCTTGCCGCAGCGTCAGCGGCTACAGGCGTTTGCTGACGGTTATTCGCCAGGATTGCGAGTGAATCCCAAGCTGTCTTTTGCCGACGATCAACGGTATGACCCGTGCCGGCCGCATTCCAAATTGGGGGTCGATATCGAACTGCTGCGGGATGGTTTGCCGGCTGATGTGGAAGGACTGCATTTTCACACGGTGTTTGCCTGCCGGGATTTTAGGCCCTTGCAACAGACGCTGGAAAAACTGCGGCCTCTTCTAAAACGCAATCGGCTTAAATGGCTGAATCTGGGTGGCGGCTATTTGTATCACGCCATCGCCGAACACCAGGATGTTGCTGAATTGATTAGGGAGGTGCGAGCCGAATTTGGCGTCGATGTGTATCTGGAGCCGGGAAAGGGGGTGGTCGGTAATGCCGGTTATTTGTTGGCCACTGTGCTGGACCGGTTTGTCAGTGACGGCAAGCAGGTGTTGATTTTGGATACCTCCGTGAATCATCATCCGGAAGTGTTCGAATATCAGATGAAACCGCGGTTGCTGGAAGAAGAGGGTGCCGGCGAACAGTCGGCAATTTTGGCGGGCTCGACCTGCCTGGCCGGTGATGTGTTCGGCGAATATCGGTTTAGGCGGATTCCTGAGGTTGGAGAGCGTTTAGTGTTTGCCGACGTGGGGGCGTATTCGCTGATCAAGGCCAACCGGTTTAACGGTTACCAGCTGCCGGATGTTTACAGCGTCAATCCGGCTCGCTGGGTGCTGCAAAAGCGTGATAGTTATGCCGATTATCGCCGGCAATGGGCGAATAGCGGCGATTAGCGTTTCGCTGCCGGTTTTACGTTTAAGGGTGGGCGTGCGGCGGCGCTTGCTCTTGGTCCAGGCCGCTCATTAGCGCTTCCATCTTCTGAATACTGGCATCGCAGCCTTCGATGCTGGCTTGTACCTTGGCTTTAAAGCGCAAGCCCATGTGTTCGCCATCACTTTCCCGTTCCGCATATTCGTTCAACAGATGACAGGCATCGTGCATGGTTTGTTCGGCATTTTCGAAGGCCTCGTTATCCGGCAATTGCTCGGCTTCACTGAGCATCATCAGTCGGCTTAATAGCGCACTCTGGTGGCGGAATACCGATTCGGCGTAGTCGGCAAAGCTGTCATGCTGGCTATTGGCCGGCACGCTGGCGCAACCCACTGCACCGCATACCACTAATGTAAATAGAGTCAGAAACTTCAAACGCGGTAAAACCATCGGCATCGTGTTTAAGCCTTTTGCGCAGTAAAAATGCAATATTCGGTGAGTTTTTCGGTAAACAACTGATGTTGGGCCAGACCGACCAAATAATTGGCGGTTTGTGCCTTGGAACGTAGCCCCAGCCATTGGCTGATGGTTTGTACCGGTTTCAGGCGTTTGGCGACTTTGAACATATGTTCGACGGATGCCTGGGTTTGTGTAGTGATGTCGTGGCAAACAATCGTTTGAAAACTTTGTTGCTCCAACAAGCCGGTAAATTCGTCGCGCGCGCAGAGATTCGGTACGGCCCAGCCGTTCAAACAGGTCACCACCGCCTGCCATTGCTGTTCGTTAAATTGCCGCTGCAATACAAAGCCGTCGCAAACCACAATTCGGCCACCAGGCTTTAACACCCGCCAGGCTTCGCGCAAAAAGTCGCCTTTTTTTAACGCATGGCAGGAGCTTTCCAAAGCCCAGACGACATCAAACGAGGCGTCGGGGAAGGGCGTGGCGCAAAAATCCGCGACTTCAAAATCGACCAGCTCAGCAACGCCGTGGCGCTTGGCGTGCTGCCGAGCATAGTCGGCTTGTTTGGCGCTGATAGTGATGCCTGTTACCCGGTTACCATGCTGTTTAGCCATCCAGATCGTGCTGCCGCCGATACCGCAACCGGCGTCAAGAACCTTATCGCTGGCTTGAATGCCGGCTTTTTCATAAAGCACCTGGTTTTTGTTCAGCAAGGCTTGATGTTGATCGTAAGGCTTGGCTTCGTCCCAATAGCCGTAATGCAGGGCCAGATTGTCGCGGTTACACCAAGCCACCAGATAATCGTTGTAGCAGTCATCGTAGTGTTTGGCGGCGTCGGCCTGTAGTTCGGTGCTGGATAATTCGGCGTTATCGCGCAGGCTTTGGTCGCGGTAATCTTGGTTGGGTTCTAGGGTGTACATCGTAGCGGGAATCGAGGAACGGGACGACTGAGCGTAAGGCAAGGTAAACGGCCGAATTAGTTGGGTTGCCGGCCATTATAATTCAGATCGGCGATTCGCTTCATGTTAGCCGACAGATTGTTGAGTTGCGGGTGATTGATTTCCAGCAATGCAAATATTTGTTTTATTGCTAAGTCTTTGATTTGCTCAGGTTCGATGCCAAAGCGGATCTTGAACAAACGACGCTGTTTACCGACCGGTAGTGACGCCAAAATTTCGCTTAAACGCTGATCGATCAATTGTCTAGCCAAGGCCATTTCCGGGCTTAAGTTTTTATCTATCGCTTGGGGCTGGGGTTGGATAGGCGCGGGAGCCGGCTGATTTGCCGTGGCCGCGCGCTGCCGCATCTCCTGCAAACGTGAACTTTTGCCTGGATTGACCAGCAAGGAATCCGCTGGACGGCTGGGTAATTTATCCATGATGTTTGTTGTGGTGCGAATGTACGGGATCGTGAATCAAGTTGCGGATGACTACCGAAGCGCAGACGCCGCCGAATGCCGCCGGCAAATAGGAAATCGTGCCGTAAGCCGACTTTTTATAATTGCTGCCGTCGGTAAACATCAACGAATCTTTATTCACCACTTCCGGCGAAAATACCACCTTCACGCCACGGCTGATGCCGTGTTTGCGCAGGCGTGTGCGAATGAATTGTGCAAACGGACAGTTATAAGTTTTGGAGATGTCCACCACTTTCAAATGGGTCGGGTCCATCTTGCCACCCGCGCCCATCGAACTGACGATTTTCATTTTGTTAGTTTTCGCGGCGCGGATTAGATGAATCTTCGGTGTCAAGCTATCAATGGCATCGACGATGTAATCGTAATGGGTGGTCAGCAAGTCGGCGGCGGTGTCCGGGGTGATGAATTCGTGGCGGATATGCAATTTCAAATCCGGATTGATCGCCAACAAACGTTCGCCCATGATGTCAGCTTTGGATTGGCCGTGGGTGGTCGATAGTGCCGGCAACTGCCGGTTGCGATTGCTCGGGTCGACCACGTCGCCATCGACGATGGTCATTTCGCCAACCCCGGCCCGGCAGATAAATTCGGCCGCAAACGAGCCCACACCGCCCATGCCCACCACCAACACATGGGATTGTTGCAGCTTGTCTAGTTTGGGTTTGCCGATTAATAGTTCGGTACGGGACAGCCAGCTTAAATCAGTCATGCAGAAATACTCGTTTGAAATTGCTCAGGATTTGTTGGTGCAAGGTCGCGATGTCCAAACCCAGCATTTTAGCCGCTGCGGCATATATCGCGTCAATGGATACGTTTGCGGTGTCGGTTTCCAGGAATAAGCGATCAGTTGGCGTGTATCTTAGCGCTTCGCCGGCATGGCTGCGGGGATTCAATAACGCGGCGCCAAAGGATAGATAAACCCCGTGTCTTAGTAATTGTTCAGCCAAGGCGGGTTTGCCGTTAAAGCCGTGAATGACCCAGGGTGTCTCGGTGTTTGGGGTGGATTTTTTAATCTGGATCAGCTCGTTAAAGGCGCGTACGCAATGAATGATCAACGGTTTGCCAAGTTGGTTGGCGAGTTTGATCTGGCTCATGAATGCGGGGATTTGCATGGCCAATGGCGTGGCAATAGCTTTGTCCAGTCCGCATTCGCCAATTGCCAATAGCTGTGGATCCTGGCTTGCTGCGCTGATTTTCCCTAAAGCGGTTTCGGCGTCTTCTTTATCGAGATGCCAGGGATGTAAACCCAAGCTGTAAAAACCGTGTTGTGTTGCCGTGACGTCGAAATCCTGGGTGGCAATGCTGCTCATTTCAACGGTCTGCTGATTGCCGATTTGGTGGCAATGAATGTCAATGTAGGCATCGGCCAAGCTCAGCGCCCCCGTAGTTGTTTCAATTTTCACTGAATTACCACCTGATACTCGATAAAAATTAACACCCTTAAAAAACCGTTATCGCACGGTATAATGCTATTTTATTTCTTCAGCAGAAAAACAATGGCGCAATATATTTTCTCGATGAACCGGGTCGGCAAGATCGTACCGCCCAAGAAGTACATCCTTAAAGACATTTCCTTATCGTTTTTTCCTGGCGCCAAAATAGGTGTGCTCGGTTTGAACGGCTCCGGTAAATCCACGCTGCTGCGCATCATGGCTGGCATCGACAAGGAAATCGAAGGCGAAGCGATTCCGCTGAAAGGCACCAAGATCGGCTATCTGCCGCAAGAACCGCAATTGGATCCGAATAAAACTGTGCGGGGCAATATCGAAGAAGCGGTTGCGGAAATCAAAGATGTGCTGGCCCGATTGGACGCCGTTTATGCCGCTTACGCGGAGCCGGATGCCGATTTCGACGCGCTGGCCGCCGAACAAGCCAAGCTGGAAGACATTATCAATGCGTGTGACGGGCATAATCTGGATCGCACGCTGGAAGTGGCGGCCGATGCGTTGCGCCTGCCGGACTGGGATGCCGATGTCACCAAGTTGTCCGGCGGTGAGAAGCGCCGGGTAGCGTTGTGCCGTTTATTGCTGTCCAAACCTGATATGTTGTTGCTGGACGAGCCTACCAACCATTTGGATGCCGAATCGGTGGCCTGGCTGGAGCGCTTTCTGCATGATTATCCAGGTACCGTGGTAGCGGTAACCCATGACAGGTATTTCCTCGACAATGTTGCCGGCTGGATCTTGGAGCTGGACCGCGGAATGGGGATTCCGTGGGAAGGAAATTACTCTTCTTGGCTGGAACAAAAAGAAAAACGTCTGGAGCTGGAGGAAAAACAAGAGTCTTCTCGGCAAAAAGCCATGAAAGCCGAGCTGGAGTGGGTGCGCTCCAATCCAAAAGGCCGGCACGCGAAGAGCAAGGCACGTCTGGCTCGCTTTGAAGAATTGTCGTCGGTCGAAACCCAAAAACGCAACGAGACCCAGGAAATTTATATTCCACCCGGTCCACGGCTGGGCGATGTGGTCATCGACGTCGAGAACATCAGCAAGGGATTTGGCGACAGGTTGTTGATCAACAATCTCAGTTTCAAATTGCCGCCGGGCGGTATCGTCGGCATCATCGGTCCGAACGGCGCGGGTAAAACCACGCTGTTCCGGATGATGGCGGGATTTGAAAAACCGGATGCCGGCGAAATCAAATTTGGTCAAACCGTGCATATGGCTTACGTCGATCAGTTGCGCGACGACATGAACAACAACAAAACAGTTTGGGAAGAAATTTCCGACGGTTTGGATATGATTACTGTCGGCAAATACGAGACGCCGTCCCGGGCGTATATCGGGCGCTTTAACTTTAAGGGCGGCGATCAGCAAAAACGCATAGGCGAACTGTCCGGCGGCGAGCGTAATCGCGTGCATTTGGCCAAGTTGCTGAAAAGCGGCGGCAACGTACTGCTGCTCGACGAACCGACCAACGATTTGGACGTGGAAACCTTGCGGGCACTGGAAGAGGCTCTGCTGGCTTTCCCTGGTTGCGCGGTGGTGATCTCGCATGATCGTTGGTTCTTGGATCGGATCGCCACACATATGTTGGCGTTCGAAGGCGATAGCGAAGTTGTGTGGTTTGAGGGTAATTATGCGGACTACGAAGCTGACCGTCATAGACGCCTGGGCACAGACGCCGACAATCCGCGTCGTATCAAATATAAAAAAATCGGCTAAGCTGAACTTAAGCAGCCGTTGTTATTTTCGCAACGGCTTTGCTAATAAAGATTCGATTGAACTTGAAATAGCGGCGAGCAGTCCCAAAGTCACTAACAGTTTTTTATTGATCCGCAGCCCGCGTGTTGAAATTGGTGGGTCTAGCGGGTAATGTATTAATAGCGCACCGAACAATAATAAGGAGAAATAGGATGTCGAAAGCACAAAACTTGCAGGACAATTTTTTGAATGCCCTCAGAAAAGAACACACCCCCGTGTCGATTTTTTTGGTTAACGGTATCAAACTGCAAGGCCGCGTCGATTCTTTCGACCAATACGTGGTGATGCTGAAAAACACCGTGAATCAAATGGTTTACAAGCACGCCATATCTACTATCGTTCCCGGCAAAAATGTCACGATGCACCGTGATCCCGACGTTAGCGATGAAGGCTAAGAGGTCATTTTTTGTTTGAACGTCCCGATGCGGGTGAGCGAGCTATTCTCGTTCACCTCAATTTGCAAGCTGGTCAAGAAGATCTCGACGAGCTGAAAGAACTAACCAAATCCGCAGGCGCCCAACCAACCCATGTAGTTACCGGTAGCCGTTATCGGCCAGATCCGAAATATTTCGTTGGCTCGGGCAAGGTTGACGAAATCAGATCGGCAATTATCGAACACGAAGCCAATATCGTTATCGTCAATCATCCACTAACGCCTAGCCAAGAGCGCAATCTGGAAAAAGCGCTGGAAGTTCGGGTGGTCGATCGCAACGGGCTGATCCTGGATATTTTTGCGCAGCGAGCACAAACCTTCGAAGGTAAATTACAGGTCGAACTGGCGCAGCTTAAACATTTGTCGACTCGATTGATTCGCGGCTGGACGCACTTGGAGCGGCAAAAAGGCGGTATCGGTTTGCGTGGTCCCGGCGAAACCCAGCTGGAAACTGACAGGCGGTTGTTGGCGGTGCGTATCAAACAGATTCAACAGCGCCTGGGAAAGGTTGAAAAGCAGCGCCATCAAGGCCGAAGTAAGCGTAAAAAGGCCGAAACTCCTACCGTATCTTTAGTTGGCTATACCAACGCCGGTAAGTCCACCTTGTTTAACACCTTAACCGGTGCCGACATTTATGCGGCCGATCAATTGTTTGCCACATTGGATCCTACCTTGCGGCAATTGTCGCTGAGTAATGGCGGCGAAATCATTTTGGCCGATACCGTGGGCTTTATTCGGCATTTACCTCATGAATTGGTGGCGGCATTCAGATCCACGTTGCAAGAAGCCAGCGAGGCGGATTTGCTATTACACGTGATCGATGCGGCGGCGGAAGATCGCGAAGATACGATCTATCAGGTAAACCAAGTCTTGAGCGACATCGACGCCGCTAAAATTCCCCAATTGAAGGTATTCAACAAAATCGATTTGCTGGAGGATGTGGCGCCGCATATCGATTACGATGCTGACGGTAAGCCTGTCAGCGTCTGGATTTCCGCGCAAAACGGGGTAGGCTGTGATTTGTTGCAGCAGGCTCTGTCCGAATTATTCGCGAGCAGTAAGGTGATTCGAAAGTGCTTTTTGCCAGCCAGCCAAGCCGGATTAAAAGCAAAGTTATTCACTTTTGTGAAAATAATCGACGAGGTCAATAACGATAGCGGCGATTGCGAATTGACGATAGAAATCGACAAAAAGCATTTGGGCTTGTTGAAGGGTATTGACGTTCATGAGCAGGCTTAGCCGGGGGATTGACGTAAGAATCCCCCAGTTATTTGCTCGGAAATGGTTAAGTTACGATAGAATGGCGACTTTTCGGATAGACCAGCCAGTGCTTCGAATCATCGAACAGGCGGTCATTACGAAATAGCTTTAGAGTTTTCAAATCCAATCTTTGGAGTGTTTGGTATGTCTTGGAATGAACCCGGCGGTGGTAAAAAAGACCCCTGGAGTGGTCGTAATGATAAGAATGATCCACCCGATTTGGACGAGGTAATTCGTTCGCTACAGGACAAGCTGGGCGGTATTTTCGGTGGCGGTTCTAAAGGTGGTATCGGCAACGGCCCGTCGATGAAAGGTGTCGGTTTGCTGGCTGCCGGTGCAATCGTTCTATGGGGTTTGAGCGGGTTCTATACCGTCGACGAAGGTACGCGCGGCGTGGTGACTCGCTTCGGTGCCTACGTCAACACGACACAGCCGGGTCTGAACTGGCATATCCCGTCGCCTATTGAGCAAGTGGCGGTCATCAATGTCGAGCAACAACGCTTTATCGAAGTGGGTTACCGTTCTGGTGGCGGGCAAGGTATGGGTTCAGTGCCTAAGGAAGCGATGATGCTGACTAAAGACGAAAATATCGTCGACGTCCGTTTAGCCGTCCAATACCAAGTCAAAGATGCCAAGGACTATGCGTTTAACGTACTCGACCCAGCCTCAACGCTGAAACAAGTCACCGAAAGCGTGCAGCGCGGTGTGATTGGCCGTAGCGATATGGATTTTGTGCTGACCGAAGGCCGTAGCGACATTGTTTTGGCGGTTAAGTCAGAAATTCAAGCGGTCATGGATGCCTACAAAACCGGTATTTTGATCACCAGCGTCAACTTGCAGGACGCGCAGCCACCTGAACAAGTACAAGGTTCCTTTGAAGATGCCATCAAGGCGCGGGAAGACAAGCAGCGCTTGATCAACGAAGCTGAAGCCTATTCTAACGACGTAGTGCCCAAAGCCCGTGGTGCCGCTTCACGTATCGTGCAGGAATCTGAAGCCTACAAAGAAAAAGTGATTGCCCGCGCAAACGGTGATGTCAGCCGCTTCTCGCAATTGCTGGCCGAATACAAAAAAGCACCGGCGGTAACCAAGCAGCGGATGTATATCGAAGCAATGGAATTGGTCCTGGGCCGTTCCAACAACGTGCTGGTGGATGTGAAAGGCGGTAATAACATTATGTATCTGCCGTTGGAAAAGTTGGCGAATAAGGCTGCTGAAGATGCCGCCCCGGCCCCCGTAGTCAGCCACGAGCCGGTTTCTTTAAGCCCCCAACCTGTGAAAGAAATTAAAACCGATGTGCGCACGTCAAGCCGTGAACGCGATGTGAGAGGACGCTAAGATGGGAAATAAGATTTTAGTCGCCGTTGGCGCAGTAGTCATCTTGCTCTCGATGTCGGTATTTACCGTGGCAGAAACCGAGCGGGTAATTAAGTTTCAATTAGGCGAGATTGTCGGTGCCGATTTCCAACCGGGCATGCACTTTAAACTGCCGTTTATCAATAATGTTAAAAAGTTCGAAGCGCGCATTCTGACCATGGATTCCACGCCGGAGCGCTTTTTAACGGCGGAAAAGAAAAATGTTATCGTTGATTCGTTTGTCAAATGGCGGATAGGTGATGTCAAGACCTTTTACACCACCGTTGCCGGTGATGTGAACCAGGCTAATATTCGTCTCGATCAAATCATCAAAGATTCGGCACGCAGCGAGTTCAGTAAACGCGAGATCAAACAATTGGTTTCTACTGATCGCAGTGCGATCCGCGATGCGCTGATTACCAATGTGTCGCCACATGCCGCGAAACTGGGCATTACCATTGTCGATGTACAAGTCAAGCGCATTGATTTGCCGGCTGAAGTGAGTACCTCGGTTTATCAAAGGATGGAAGCCGAACGGGCGCGGGTTGCTCGGGAGTTCCGTTCGCAAGGTTCGGAAGCCGCCGAGCGGATTCGCGCCGATGCGGATAAGCAGCGGGAGATCATTTTGGCTAACGCATATCGCGATTCTGAAGTGATGCGAGGTGAAGGCGACGCTAAAGCTGCGGATATTTTCGCTAAAGCATACAGTGAAGACAGCGATTTCTTTGCGTTTTATCGCAGCCTGATAGCGTACAAAGAAAGCCTGGGCAAATCCGGCAACATCATGGTGCTGGAACCGAATTCCGACTTCTTCAAATATTTCAAGAATCAGAAATAATCTCCATTTGAGTTACGTATAGTCAAACGCCCCGCCACGCGGGGCGTTTGCTGTGTTTGAGACAGACAAAATGCAAAAAAAAGACACCTGGCTATTGCCGGAAGGAATTAGCGAAGTATTGCCGGAACAAGCCGCGCATCTGGAGAAGTTGCGCAGAAAGCTTTTGGATACTTTCGCCTGCTGGGGTTACCAGTTGGTTATTCCGCCGTTTGTGGACTTTCTCCACTCCTTACTGATCGGTTCAGGACATGACCTGGATTTACAGACGTTTAAGCTGACCGATCAATTGAGCGGCGAAATGTTGGGGGTGCGCGCGGATATGACGCCGCAAGTGGCTAGAATCGATGCTCATCACTTCCAGCACGACGGTCCAACTCGCTTATGCTATGCCGGTACCGTGCTGCACACTTTGGGCGATCCCCTGGAAAAAAGCCGTAGCCCGATGCAAATTGGTGCTGAACTTTACGGGCATGCCGGTCTGGAAAGCGATTACGAAGTCATCCAGTTGATGTTGGAAATGCTGGCGATTAGCGGTTTGCAAAACGTGCATCTGGATTTAGGGCATGTGGCTATTTACCGAGCTTTGGCTGAACATGCCGGTCTTGATCCGCAACAGGAAGCTGAATTGTTCGATGTTCTGCAGCGTAAGGCCAGAACCGAACTGGCTGAATTGCTTGCCGAGTTTAATATAGACGCGCGCTATAAAGACGTCTTCAGTGCTTTACCTAAACTGAATGGCGGTCGGGATGTACTTGATAAAGCTAAAGCCTTATTGACCGGTTTTGCCGGTGCCGATCAGATTGCCTGCGCTTTGGCAGATTTACAGGGTATAGCCGATAAATTACGCCGAGATTTTCCGGCATTGACGGTGAGCTTCGATTTGGCCGAGTTACGGGGGTATCACTATCATACCGGCATGGTATTCGCCGCTTTCGTGCCTGCTTTGGGCAAGGAAATTGCCCGCGGCGGCCGCTACGATAATATCGGTGAAGTATTCGGCCGAGCGCGAGCCGCTACTGGTTTTAGTGCAGATTTAAAAGTATTGGCGGGCATGTATAAAGTCGATGACGAAGCAGCGCAGGTGGTGTTTGCCCCTTTTGCGGAAGATGCTGATTTGCGGGAAGCTATTAGAGATTTACGTGCGCAAGGCGTGGCAGTGATTCAACATCTGCCGGAACAACAGGGCGGCGCTGAACAGCAGGGCTGCAATGCTATTTTAGAAAAACACAATCAACGCTGGATTGTTAAATCAATAAGCTGTCGTTAGATCAATAAGCTGTCGTTAAACCACTAGTTTAAGGTTAGAAATATGGGAAAGAATGTTGTTGTTATCGGCACGCAATGGGGCGATGAAGGTAAAGGTAAGCTGGTCGATCTTTTAACCGAACAAGCTGCTGCGGTGGTGCGCTTTCAAGGCGGCCACAATGCCGGTCACACCTTGGTGATTAACGGCGAAAAAACCGTGTTGCATCTGATTCCGTCCGGTGTATTGCGGGAAGGCGTGCAATGCATGATAGGCAATGGCGTCGTGCTGTGCCCGGAAGCGTTATTGAAGGAAATCGAGATTTTGGAAAAATCCGGCGTACCGGTCCGGCATAGGTTGCAGATCAGCGAAGCCTGCGCCTTGATTTTACCGATACACGTCGCTATCGATCAGGCTCGTGAGAAGGCTAGAGGCAGCAAGGCCATCGGCACGACTGGCCGCGGTATCGGTCCGGCTTACGAAGACAAGGTGGCCAGACGCGGCTTGCGAGCGGGCGATTTGCGTAATAGCGAGGAATTTGCATCGCGCTTAAAAGAGCTGATCGACTACCACAACTTCATGCTGATTAATTATTATCATGCCGAACCGGTCAATTACGACGAGGTATTAGCCAATACCTTGCGTTTGGGCGAGATCATCAAGCCGATGCTGACCGACGTTGGCGAGGCTATCTACAGCTATCAAAACCAAGGCGAAAACGTGCTGTTCGAAGGCGCGCAAGGCGCACTTCTTGATATAGACCACGGTACTTATCCCTACGTCACTTCATCCAATACCACGGCGGGCGGTGCGGCTACCGGTACTGGAGTAGGGCCTTTGGCGCTTGATTATGTGTTGGGTATTACTAAAGCCTATTCCACTCG
Source organism: Methylomonas sp. TEB (assembly GCF_047777895.1). Classification (GTDB taxonomy): domain Bacteria; phylum Pseudomonadota; class Gammaproteobacteria; order Methylococcales; family Methylomonadaceae; genus Methylomonas. The sequence continues at coordinate 3,625,449 of NZ_CP180476.1, read as the reverse complement.
CGTCGGTAACGGCCCGTTCCCCACCGAATTGCTGGATCATTACGGCGAGCATCTGGGCGTGAAAGGCCACGAGTTTGGCGCTACCACGGGTCGTAAACGCCGTTGCGGCTGGTTCGACGCGGTGTCCATGCGTAAATCGGCGCAATTAAATAGCTTGAGCGGTATCTGCTTGACCAAGCTCGATGTGCTGGATGGCCTGGATAAAATCGGTATCTGCACCGCTTACAAGATTAACGGTGAAATGACTGAGACCGCCCCGCTAGGTGCTGATCAATATGCGGCGTGTGAAGCCGTTATTGAGGAAATGCCGGGTTGGACAGGTACGACTGCTGGCGTTACTGATTTTGCGCAATTGCCGGAAAATGCCAAAGCCTATATTGCTAGGTTGGAACAACTGGTCGGTGTAAAAGTCACGATCTTGTCTACGGGCCCGGACAGGAACGAAACCATAGTCTTGGAAAATCCGTTCCAGGCTTAACGCTTAAGCAATAAACCTGCCTTTAAGACGCTGAATATATTCAGCGTCTTTACAGTTTTAATCGTTCAGAAAATACAGCACCGCTGTTTCGGTTTATGCTGGGGTCAATCTCTAGCGACAGCTCTATTCCGGTTAGTAATCCAGTCGCTCCATGAGCCGGCGTAAAGTTTAGAACCCTTTAGTCCTGCAATTTCCATCGCTAACAGGTTGTGACAGGCGGTCACACCCGATCCGCACATGTGTACTACTTGCTCGGCTGGATAAGGGGCTACTAGCGCGCTAAATTGCTGGTGTAACTGATCGGCGGGTAAAAATAATCCCGATTTGTCCAGATTGGTTTGCAAGGGCCTATTTCGCGCTTTGGGTACATGGCCGGCTACTGGGTCTATAGGCTCTTGTCGACCATGGAAGCGTTCAGGTGTTCTGGCATCTATCAAGGTGAATTTTCGTGTCGCCAAACCGTTTGCCACTTGATCGGCATCCAGCCATTGTTTGTTGTCCAGATAGACGCGGAATTGGCTGGCGGTAATGTTTGGAAGCACGGTAGTGACCGGAAAATCTCGCTTTTGCCAGCGTGTAAATCCGCCATTCAGCACCGCGACTTGAGTATGGCCCATGGTGCGCAGCAGCCACCACATCCGCCCGGCAAACGCGCCACCGGCATCGTCGTACACCACGATTTGGCTGCGGTTGTTGATGCCCCAATCGCCTAGCTTTTTGCCTAATAATGTAAAGTCCGGTAATGGGTGGCGGCCGGTATAGGATCGCACTGGCGAAGACAAATCCTGGTTTAAATCAGCATAGCGCGCACCGGGGATATGGCCTTGTCGATAGGATTTATAGCCGGCTGTCACATCGGCGAGCGAGAAACGGCAGTCGAATATTCGCCAATCCGGGTTGTCCAAATTAGCAGCCAGAGTGTCTGTGGAAACCAGTGTGGTGTAGGACATGTTTAAACCTCCAAAATAATTTTACCGATATGTTGGTTGCTTTCCATGCGCTCGTGGGCTTGCGATGCCCTAGCTAGTGGAAAAACCGAATCGATGATAGGTTTGATTTGGCCGGATTCCAGTAGCGGCCAAACCTTTGCAAAAAGTTGTTGGGCTATTTTAGCCTTGAAGTTGTCGTCGCGGGGACGCAAGGTGGTGCCGGCGATGGTCAGGCGCTTCATCAATACGGATGCCAGATTGATTTCGCTCTTGCCGCCGTTTTGGATGGCAATCTGTTGGAGTCGGCCGTCGATAGTCAGGCATTTCAAGTTACGGGGCAAGTAGTCGCCGCCGATCATATCTAAAACGACATTAACGCCTTTGCCGCCAGTGTGATGCATAACGGCTTCGACAAAGTCCTGCTGCCGATAATTGATGCTCAGGTCCGCGCCGAGCTCTCGACAAAACTGGCATTTGTCATCGCTGCCGGCCGTCACAATCACTTGGCTACCGAAGACTTTACCGAGTTGAATCGCGCTGGTACCGATACCACTGGTCCCCCCATGAACTAATAAACTTTCGCCGGCTTGCAGTTTCGCGCGATCAAATAGGTTGCTCCACACGGTAAAAAAAGTTTCCGGCAGCGCGGCGGCCTGAATAAAACTGAAGCCTTGAGGTATTGGCATGCAGCAACAGGCGCTTGCCAGGCAATATTCCGCATAACCGCCGCCGGTCAGCAATGCGCACACAGGGTCCCCAATGTTGAGATGTTTTACTTGGCTGCCGAGTTCAGCGATAGTGCCGGCTACTTCCAGGCCTAGAACCGGGGATGCGTCAGGTGGCGGGGGATACAGACCTTTGCGCTGCATCAGGTCTGGGCGGTTTACCCCGGCGGCAACGACTTTTATCAATACTTGATGTGGGGCGGGTGAGGGTAGAGCCTGATCGGCGACGATTAAATCGGTCAACTCAGCGGAGCGATAAATCTCGATGGCACGCATGGTGTTAAGCTTTGCGGAGAGAGTAGCGTATTATATGCGCCGCATTTGACTAACAGTATTTTTTCAACGAGAGCATTCATGATACGTGCAGGCATCGTCGGCGGCACCGGGTATACCGGCGTCGAATTATTAAGAATTTTGGTATTGCATCCCCAGGTCGAAGTGAGTGTGGTGACTTCGCGCGCGGATGCCGGAATGCGAGTGGATCAGTTGTATCCGAGTCTACGGGGTTGCTGTGATGTGACATTTAGCCTGCCGGAGCTGGATAAGTTAAAAGACTGCGATGTGGTGTTTTTCGCAACGCCAAACGGTACTGCGATGCTGATGGCTGAGGCATTGATGGAACTTGGTATCAAAGTCATCGACTTATCCGCCGATTTCAGAATCAAAGACCGGCAGGAATGGGAGAAATGGTATGGCATGCAACATGCGAGCCCGGATCTCATTGCCGAAGCGGTCTATGGTTTGCCGGAAGTCAATCGGGAGCAGATTAAGCAGGCGCGCTTGATCGCATGCCCTGGGTGCTATCCGACTGCCGTGCAATTGGGATTTTTGCCGTTATTGGAGGTCGGAGCGATTGATGAGCAGTATTTGATCGCCGATGTGAAATCCGGTGTCAGTGGTGCGGGGCGCAAGGCGGAAATTTCTTCGTTGATGAGTGAGGCAGGTGAGAGTTTTAAGGCTTACGCAGTCTCCGGGCACAGACATTTGCCGGAAATCAGGCAGGGTTTGCAAAATGTCGCCAAACAGGCAGTTGGTTTAACTTTCGTGCCGCATCTGACGCCGATGATACGCGGTATTCACGCCACGCTGTATGGGCGTTTAAATAGGAAGTTGGATTTGCAAAGTTTGTTTGAAGAGAAGTATCGCGATGAAAGATTTGTCGATGTGTTGCCAAGCGGCAGTCATGCCGACACTCGCAACGTGCGCGGCAGTAATCGCTGTCAAATTGCCGTGCATCAACCGCAAGGCGGTGATACGGTAGTGATTTTGTCTGTGATTGATAACTTGGTGAAAGGCGCGTCGGGGCAGGCGGTGCAAAATATGAATCTGATGTTCGGGCTGCCCGAGTATCTGTCTTTAGAGACGGTTGCTTTATATCCTTAATATGTGTGGTGCATAAAAAAACCGTCTTCCAGTTTGGTCTGGAAGACGGTTTTTTATTTAGAGCTTCTGTGCGCTTATGCGGCCAAGGCTTGGCTTTTGCGATTCATTCTCCAGCCCAGCATGCCGCCAGCCAGTAACAACAGGCTGGTTGGTTCCGGCACGCTGCCTGCACCGCCGCCACCGCCTGGCGTTCCTGCTGTGCCTTCAAGCTTGGTGAGCTTGAAGTAGTCGTTGCTGTTGTCGACGTTAGAGTCTCCCAAGCCGGAACCCCATCTGCTGCTGTACGCGCTAATCAGCCAAAGACTTGAAGACAGGCTGTTTGGGTTGATGTCTTCAGCCACGTCGCCAACGGTATTGTAACTACCTACGAATTCCCAGCTGTTGCTAAGAAGACCGGAAATACTTTTTCCGGAAATATCTGCTGCGCCAGTGAGCGCACCGGTAGCCGGTACTGCGCCGGTGTACCTGAGAACCGATATATCTGAGTCGTAGGCTGTGGTATCCGGCCAACCGACAGTTAGTTTGTCTAAAATCGTGCTGCCATCAAACCGAAATAGCACCGCTTCGATTCTGCCGTTGTTATCAACCGCATGGTCTGGGTAGCTATTTGTCGTCTCCGAGCCGCTTAATACACCCAGGCCGTTAGCACTACCGTACCAAGCCAGTGTGGCTGCTGAAAAAGTTGAAGTGCTTGTAGTCCCAACTGAGTATGCAGCCATACTTTGAATGCCCGTCGGTGTCACTGAACTAGTACCGTTTATAGTCCATATGGTGGCGTTAACCGACCACGGGGCCAGCAGCAGAGTTGCTATAGCCAAGAGTTTTGGGGTCATAATGTCCTCGCAATTTTTGAAATTTTACCTTCCGGTATTGTCTTCGTCGGCCTGGAAATAACCATTGTACTATTGGTCATGAACAAAGTTTTACGGTCTGTTTATATCTGAGCACTTATTGGGCCATAGTAAAAATTATTATTCTAATACAATGCGTTAATTGTTTTTTTGTGAATAAAATAAGTCGGCGATTACGCATGGTGTAAAAAATTACGACATGTTTTGAAAAATCGACTATCTGCTCAGCTTTTCAAGCAGTGCTTTGGCTTGTTCGCGGCCATTGAAAATAGCTTCGCCTTTTAGCGCTTCTTGTAATTCTTGCTTAGCCTCTTCCTGGCGTTGCAACTGATTGAGGGCAACTGCGATATGGTAGCGTATCTCAGAATCTTGCGAGAGTAGTGAGTGTGCATTTCGTAAGTAATGAAGCCCCTGTTCTATTTGTCCCGTGTTAACCAGAATCCAGCCCAAGGTGTCGTTCGTTGCCGGTTGGTCAGGGGCCAATTTATGGGCCTGTTCGGCAATCGACAAGGCTTTGCTGTTGCCGTTATTGAGATATACATAAGCAAGGTTGTTCAGGAACTGCGGTTCGTTGGGGAATTGTTTCAATAGCTCGACGTAGTACTTTTCCGCCTCTTTAAACTTTCCGTTTTTCAGTAATTCGTTTGCAAAGGCTGCCATCGGTAGCTGGTCTTGAGGATGCTTTTTGACCCACTGATCCAGTAAATTGTAGGCTTTGTCCGCCTGATCGATTTTTTTCAAATTTTCATAAAGCAGCATCAATGAAGCTGTATCCGGCTCCAGCTCGAAAGCCGCTTGGTAATGGCTGTTGGCCAAACTAAGGTTTTTGTCATGATCGGCGATGTTTCCCAATAGTCGGTGGGGAAAGGCGCGTTTGGGATATTGTTTTAACAGGCTTTCTGCGCGGCTCAATGCAAATACCGGTTTCCCATGGAGCAGTTCCATTTCCACCAAGGCAATTTGCGAAGGTATATGATTTTCGTCGACCAAAACGGCTTTTTTCAAGGTCTTTATGGCTTCAAAATAATCGCCTGCATCTATTTGATAACGAGCCGCTTTGTAAAGTTGTTTGACATTAAACCGGGCTTGGTCAGCCATGCGGATAAATACACCTAAGGCTTTGTCCTTATTGTTATTAGCCAAGTAACTTCGAGCCAGGGCGTCCATAACCTGGGGGTTGTTCTTGTCGATCACTTCAGCTGCTTGTGCGGCGGCATTAGCCTCAGCAGCTTTGCCCATCTTCAGATTCAACTCAACCAAAGCCAAAAGAGTCGGTAATGATTTTTGATCAACCATCTTCGCTTTTGCCAGCCAGTCATTGGCTAGCTCATAGCGTCCGGCACTTTGTTCGACTTTGGCCAACTCGATAAGAATATCGATGTCGCCCGGATGATTCTGCTGCAAGGTTTGCAGGCGCTGTCTGGCTTGATCAAGTTTGTTCTCGCCGACGTCCAGTTTACTTAGGTTAATTTGCGCGTCGAGAAAATTGGGGTTCAGTTCAATCGCCTTCTCGAAACTTTGCCGGGCCAGCTTGTATTGCCCGGTATTGACTTGAGCGGTCCCCAGTAAATTTAGTAGTGTAAAGTTTTTCGACGCTTTTTCATGCAGGGCTTGTGCGGTTTTCAACGCTTTTTCCGGTTCGCCACGGCTCATGTAAAGTGCCACGAGAGGAATACCGGCCTTGACCGCATCCGGATTTTTTTTGAATGCCACTTCAAGGTCTTGAACTGCTGCCTGCTCCTGGCCCATTGCTAATCGGTTAAGGCCTATTTCGGCTTGTAGGCTGCCACTGTCATTCCCTAAAGCAGCGGCTTTTCCAAACATATTATTGGCCATATCGTGTTTGCCGGCCTTCATGAAAGCACTTCCCAATAAAAATGCCAGGCGCTGATCCTGGGGATTGCGGATTTGCACCGGGCGGAGCAGATCAATAGCTTGCTCGGGTTCGTTTTTTTCTAAAAGTATGGTGGCCAACAATTTATACGTGCCTGATTGTTCCGGGTATTGCTTAACGTACAGACGCAAATACTCCGCTGCCAAGTCGTATCGTTGCAGGCTGTAGTTAACCAAGCCGGAGAGCATTAAAGTCGGACCATGTGCCGATAAATATTCCGGTTTTATGCCGGTGATGATGTCGGCCGCCACTTCCAATTCTTTGGTCGCCGCTTCTTTCTGGTTATTGCGTTCGAGTAAAACCGCATGTAGATAGGCGGCTTTCGGTTCAAATGGATAAGCCCGGCGCACATATTCCAAATCTTGCCGTGCACGATCATCTTGCTTCAAGTCCATTAACAGGCCTGCTCTGGCAAGCCGTGTGTCTACGTGATCGGGGTTGAGCTCAATTGCTTTGTCGTAAAATTTTAAAGCTTCATCCAGTTCCATGTTGGCATGCTTGATCGAGCCTTTTGTATACCAAACGCCGGCATCGCTGGCTTGGATTTGTATGGCTTTCTCGGCAGCTTGATCGGCGCCTTTAATGTCGCCACGCTTTAACAGGGCATTCGCGCGCCCGATTGTGGCGTTCACCTGATTGGGAGCAATTTGCAAGGCAATGTCGAATTCATTCAGGGCTTCGCTGATTAGATTGAGTTGCAGGTATGCGTTACCGCGGTAAACATGCAAAACCGGACGCAAACCGCTATTGAACTGCGCCGGATCGATTTCCTTCAGTAGGTCGTTGTAACGGATTTGGTAGGTATAGAGCTTGGCCAGGTTTTCCGCAATTAAAGATGGGTCCGCGCCTAATTGTTTGGCTAAGCCAAGTTGGACTTCTGCTTCCGTCAACGATTTCTGTTGCAAGTAAATTTCGCCAAGCAGCATGTGAGCCGAAACATATCTTTCATTTTGCTGTAGCGCATTCTTTAACTGGATGATCGCTTCGGCATTGTTCTGATTTCTGTAGGACTGTAACGCCTCTTCGTAAAACTTGCCGGCCTGGATGTCGTCGGCAAAGCTTATCTGTACGGGGTTGAGCGCCAGAATCAGCAGTAGTTTATTGAGTGGGAAATGGGATTTCATCGGATTTTTGCGCATAACGAAGATGGAGTTGCTCAAGTGTGCACATAGCATAGTCGCAAAGCCAACTCGCCACCAGTCCGGAACTAACAGCCGGCTTCTTGTCGTCAAAAACTTGACTGGTCGCATTTAAGAATATGATTTTAAATGTAAATTTAAATGGTCTAAATTTTGCTTTTAGCGTCTAGACAATCAATTAGGCGACTAAATATGGGTACTTTAGAGCTGCATCAACAACAAAAAACCGAGCGCTTGACCGATGCATTCCGGATATTTAACGAACTTTCAGAAAATCTGGCGCATTCTTACCAAGGTTTGGAAGAGCAAGTGGCCAAGCTCAATCGGGAGTTACAGGCTGCCCGTAGCGAGCGTTTAAATACGCTGATTGAGAAGGAAAAGCTCGCCAGCCGCTTGCAACAAATTCTGGCAGCCTTGCCGGCGGCAGTGGTTGTGCTTAATTCGCACGGTTTAATCATCGATTGCAATGTTCATTCCGTGGATTTTTTGGGTGAACCTTTGCTGGGCCAATTATGGTCGAGTGTGGCTGCGCGCAGTCTGCAACCGGTGTTCGAATCGCCGCATGAACGACAGCTCCGAGACGGACGTAAAGTCAATATAACCCACAGTTCCTTGGGTAACGATAACGAGCAAATTATTTTGTTATCGGATGTCAGCGAATTGCGTTCCTTGCAAGACACGCTGGCGCAGCACAAGCAATTGAGCGCAATGGGCGAAATGGTGGCCGGTCTGGCGCATCAGGTGCGCACACCGTTGGCGACAGCGATTTTGTATGCGTCGCAAATGAGCAAACCCGCGATAAGCGACGAAAAGCGCCAACAGTTCTCCGAGAAAATTTTAGAGCGTCTGCATCACCTGGAGCGCCAAGTGAACGACATGTTGATTTTTGCTAAACAGGGTCGAATGGCCATGCAAAGCTTTTCATTGCGGCGGCTACTGGCGCATCTTGCCGAAGCGGCCGATAGTTTTGCCGGCGAATTTAGCATCGAAAACCGCATCAGCACCGATCAGTTACTTGGCAATGAGGATGCGCTGCGAGGGGCGCTACTGAATTTAATCAATAACGCGGCCGAGGCGGGTGCGCGCAACATTGCATTAACGGTCCGGCGCAGCGATTTAGGTTGTATCGACATCAAGGTGACGGATGATGGGCCCGGTATAGCCCAAGCCCAGCAAACTAAATTATTCGAACCGTTCTACACCACCAAATCCAATGGCACCGGCTTGGGGTTGGCGGTGGTGGACAGTGTGGCACGCGCCCATGGCGGCAGTGTCATATGCCGTTCGACGCCGGGGCTGGGGACGAGTTTTAGTTTGAGTCTGCCCTGTGTCAGTCAATACACCCTCGGCTTATCCGTCGGTCATGCCAAAATGGAGCAAAATGATGAAACAGTATGATGTACTTATCGTTGAAGACGACGTGGCTTTATGCGAGGCCCTATGTGATACCTTGGAAATCGAAGGCTATCGGGTCATCTCAGCTAAACACGGTATCGAGGCTTTGAGCCAATTAGCCAAGCATCCGGTCCGGCTAGTAGTCAGCGACGTACAAATGCCGGTGATGGACGGTTTTCAGCTCTTACAGAATATTCAGCAAAAGTTCGAACAGTTACCGGTGTTGCTGATGACGGCTTACGGCACCATTCCCAAAGCGGTGGAAGCTATGCAGTCCGGTGCGGCCGACTATCTGATCAAACCGTTCGAAGCCGGGATGTTGGTCGATAAGGTGGCGTCGTTGATTACGCGGCAAGCTCCAGTGGTTAACGAGCGGGTGGTGGCTGACGAGAGTATGAAAAAGCTTTATGCACTGGCCAGTAAGGTAGCCAAAACCGACGTGACCATGTTGCTGGAAGGCGAGAGCGGTACCGGTAAGGAAGTGCTGGCCCGTTACGTTCATCGCAACTCGCATTATCATGCCGGCCCGTTCGAGGCTATTAATTGCGCGGCGATTCCGGAAAACATGCTGGAAGCGATGTTGTTCGGTTATGAAAAAGGCGCATTTACCGGTGCGATTCAATCGGCGCCCGGCAAGTTCGAGCTGGCGCAGGGCGGCACCTTATTACTGGACGAGATTTCCGAGATGGATATTTCGCTGCAAGCCAAATTGCTGCGGGTGTTGCAGGAAAAAGAGGTTGAACGCCTGGGTAGCCATCGCAAAATCGCGCTGAACGTCAGAATTTTGGCGACTACCAATCGCAAATTAAAAGAGTATGTGCAGGACGGCCGGTTTCGCGAAGATCTATATTTCCGCTTGAGCGTATTTCCACTCAAAATTCCGCCACTCCGGGAACGGACGGGCGATATTTTGCCGCTGGCGCTGGAGTTGTTGCACAAGCATAGTCCGGCTGGGAAAGCGGTCGGCGGCTTTGACGAGGCGGCCATGATCAAGTTGTCTGAATACAGTTGGCCGGGTAATGTCAGAGAGTTGGAAAACGTGGTGCAGCGGGCCTTGATCCTGCAAAGCCGGCATCAAATTGGCGCCGACGACCTGATTTTTGAGGAAGATATGTTGGTTTTGCCGAGTTTGCCCGCTGCTGTGCAAAGTCTTGCCGTAGAATCGCGGCAAACCGACGGCGAGAATAGCCCTTTCGAGCTCGGCAGCTTGGGCGACGGCGTGCGTTCGGCTGAGGAAAAAATCATTTTGCAAATGTTACGCGACGTCAGCGGCAGCCGGAAAACCACAGCCGCCAAGCTGGGGATCAGTCCGCGCACCTTGCGTTATAAAATTGCCCGAATGAAAGAAGCGGGAGTGATGGTACCAGGTTAAATCTTGGCTTGAAAAATGCTTATGCTAAGCAAGGCAACCTAAAAGAGTCATTATCATGTCAGATATGAATGTTAACCAAGTGCTCGCCCAGATGCGGGCAATGTCCATAGAGGCCGGTGCCAAGCCACAGCCTAGCGACACCTCCGGCGATTTTGCCGCCATGTTGAAACAATCCATCGACGCAGTGAATAACACTCAGCAAACCGCCAGCGGTTTGGCTAAATCCTTTGAGATGGGTCAGAGCGACGTCAGCTTGGCGGAAGTGATGATTGCCTCGCAAAAAGCCAGCGTTTCTTTTCAGGCTATGCTCCAGGTGCGTAACAAACTGGTGGATGCTTATAAGGACGTGATGGGCATGTCAATGTAGGCAGCGGAAGATAAGCCATGAGCGAACTAGACAGAAATCTACCGATGGAGGCCCATACCCAATCAAGTATGGCAAACGCCGACAAAATGCACCCTGCTTTGAAAAGCCTGAGCAAAATGCCGATGGTGCGCCAGCTGGGTCTGATGCTGGGTTTGGCGCTCAGCGTGGCAATAGGCGTGGCGGTGGTGTTGTGGTCGCAGGCCCCGTCTTACGATTTACTGTTTTCCGGCGTGGCGGAAAAAGATTCTGCGGAAATTCTCGATGCATTGACCAAGTTAAATGTCGATTACAAGGTCGAAACCGGCTCCGGCGCGATCATGGTGCCAGCCGACAATATCCGGGAGCTGAAATTAAAATTGGCCGCGCAAGGCTTGCCGCGCAGTGCCAGCTTGGGCTATGAATTGCTGGATAAGGACAATGGCTTCGGCGCCAGCAAAAATGTCGAGCAAATGCGTTTTCAACGCGCACTGGAAGGCGAAATTGCCCTGACGATTCAAACCATTCAAAACGTCAAATCCGCAAAAGTGCTGCTGGCTATTCCGGTGCAATCGGTATTTGTCCGGGAACGCAAAAAGCCCAGCGCCTCGGTGGTCGTAGAGCTCTATCAAGGCCGCACCCTGGAAAAAGAGCAAATCGAATCTATTGTGCATTTGGTCGCTTCCAGCGTGCCATTGATGGAAGCCAGTCAGGTGACGGTCGTGGATCAGAAAGGCCGCTTGTTGAACAGCAAGGAAGGCGGCGAAGACATGTCCTTGTCCAGCAAGCAGTTCGAATACAAGAAAAATATAGAAGAGCATCTGCGTGGCCGGATCGAAAACATCCTGACGCCACTGGTAGGCGGCGACGGCATGCGGGCGCAAATTTCTGCGGACGTCGATTTCACCGTCACCGAAAAAACCCAAGAAATGTTTAACCCGGATTTGCCAGCTTTGCGTAGCGAGCAAACTCAGGAAGAAAATAACTCCTTATCCAAAGTGCAAGGTGTGCCCGGCGCTTTATCCAATCAACCCCCACCCACGGGCACCGCGCCGGAAGTTGCTAGCGGCCAGGAAAAACAAGCCGCCGCAGAATCCGGTTCCGGCTCGTCCAACAAAACCGCGACCCGTAATTACGAACTGGATAAAACCATTACCCATACTAGACTGGCCACAGGTGCTTTAAGACGCTTGTCGGTGGCGGTTGTCGTTGACGATAAAAAAGTAGTGCAAGCCGACGGTAAAGCGACCTTAGTGGCTTACTCGCAAGAAGATCTGAATCAACTTCGCGACTTGGTCAAACAGGCAGTGGGTTATGATAACAGCCGCGGCGATCAGGTAACTGTCACCAATGTCGCGTTTAGATTGCCCGATGCGCTGGAAGAAGTCCCTTCCGAACCCATCTGGCAACAACCCTGGTTTGCCAGCGCGCTGAAACAATTGGCCGCCGTTGCTGTGGTGGTGTTGCTGATCATGGGGGTATTGCGTCCCGGCCTGCGCACTTTGGTGGCGAAGGAAGAACAGTTAGAAGCCCTTGAGCAAGCCAAAGCAATCGCGGAAGCGACGGGTGGTGTGGTGCGTTTCGACGAGACCGGCAAGCCGGTGGCTGTGGCGGTGTCGGTGGATGAAGAAACAGGCGAAGTGCGCACCATCACCACTGGCGTGGAGGATTTATTGTTACTCGAAGCGCCGCAAAGCTATGAAAAACGTTTGGAATATGTGCAAAAACTCATAGACGAAGATCCTAAATTGGTCGCGCAAGTGATCAAAACCTGGTTGAAAGACGATGGCTGAGCAAGAGAAATTAACGCATGCGCAACGGGCTTCGCTGCTGTTATTGGCGGTGGGGCAGGATAGAGCAGCCTCGGTATTGCGGCATATGGGACCGAAAGAAGTGCAATTGATCGGTTCGAACATGGCGCAGCTTGGACCGATTAGCTCGGGCATGGTTGATGAAGTGCTGGAAGAATTCATCATCGAAATCAAAAACGAAACGGGTCTGGGGCTGGACTCCGACGAATACATCCGCAACATGCTGACCAACGCGCTGGGTGCGGATAAAGCCGGCAGCATCATCGACCGGATTTTGTTGGGCGCCAACAGCAAGGGTATCGAACAGCTGAAATGGATGGATACTCGGTCCATCGCCGATTTGATTCGTCTGGAACATCCGCAAATCATTTCCATAATTTTGTCGTTGCTGGATGCCGATCAGGCCGCCGACGTACTGACCTTATTGCCGCAAAACATGCGTTCGGATATTTTGATGCGCATCGCTACTTTAGAAGGTGTGCAGCCCGCCGCTTTGCGCGAGTTGGACGACATCATGGAGAAACAGTTGACCGGCAGCGACGGCGTCAAATCCTCGCAAATCGGCGGTATCGACGCGGCGGCCAATATCCTTAACTTTATCGAAAGCGGTATCAGCGATCCGATGATGCAAGACATCAACGAAGCCAACGCCGATTTGGGCCAACGCATCCAGGATAAAATGTTTGTGTTCGGCGATTTGATCAATGTCGATGATCGCGGTATTCAAACCCTGTTGCGCGAAGTGTCCACCGATCAGCTGCTGTTGGCTCTGCGCGGCGTGGAAACCGGTTTACGCGACAAAGTGTTTGCCAATATGTCCAGACGCGCGGCGGAAATGTTGCGTGACGACTTGGAAGCTGCACCGCCTGCACGCTTAAGCGAAGTGGAGGCCGCGCAAAAAGATATTCTGGCGATAGCCAAACGCTTGTCCGATGCGGGTGAAATAGCTTTGGGTGGCGGTGGCGGTGGCGATGAGTTCGTCTAAGGGCAATAAGTTTTCCGAGTCTGAATTACAGGCTCTGGATCGCTGGACCAATCTGCAGGATTTCAGCAACCCGCGTTCCGAAGCCGTCGAATTGGAGGAAGTAACCCAGGTTTTGACCGCGGAACAGATTGAAGAAATTCAAAAGCAGGCCTACGCAGAAGCCTTCGAACAAGGTAAGCAGCAAGGTTATGCGGACGGGCAAAAGGAAGGTTTTGAAGCAGGGCGCAAACAAGGCTATGAAGAAAGCGTGCATTTGCTGCAAAAGCAGGCGGCCGAGTTCGCCAATTTACTGGAGGCGCTCAGCGAGCCCTTCAAACAACTCGACGAGTCGGTCGAGCAGGAGTTGGTGAAATTAACCATCGCGATTGCCAGTCAATTGATTCGCCGGGAGTTGAAGTTAGAACCCGGCGAGATCGTCGGCGTAGTCAGGGAGGCGATCAATGCTTTGCCGCTGGCATCTCAGAAGGTCACCGTCAACTTGCACCCCGAAGATGCGGCCTTGGTGCGTACTGCGTTAAAACTCGATGAAAATATGCCGCCTTGGCGCTTACAGGAAAATCCCTTGTTGAGCCGTGGCGGCTGCACCGTTGAAACCGAAATGTCCAGAATCGATGCCAGCGTCGAAAGCCGGGTAGCCGCCGTGATCGCCACCGTATTGGGCGGCGAGCGGCGTGAGGATTTTGGGCGATGATTCCCAGTGCCGACCGTTCCGACTTGTGGCTGGCGCGCTTGCAGCCGTATCGGGAAAGATTGGCTGCGGACCCGCTGGAATTGGTGGTCGAAGGCAAATTGTCGCGGATGGTGGGCTTAACCCTGGAAGCGGAAGGTTGCCGGGCGGCAATCGGTTCATTGTGTCAAGTAATTACCAAATCCGGCAAGATCATCACGGCTGAGGTCGTCGGTTTTGGCGGATCCCGCTTATTTTTGATGCCGACCGGCGATACGCACGGCCTGGAACCGGGCTGCCGTGTCATTCCCATGGGCAAGAACAGTCTGGCCAGCGTCGGTTTTGGTTTATTGGGCCGGGTGCTAGACGGTGCCGGCAAGCCCTTGGATAGTAAGGGGCCGCTGGATACCGATGCCAAGGTCTCTTTATCCGGCGTTACCATCAATCCACTCAGCCGCAAACCGATCCGCGAGGCGTTGGATGTTGGTGTGCGGGCGATCAACGCCATTCTCAGCGTCGGCCGTGGACAGCGCATGGGCTTGTTTGCCGGCACCGGCGTGGGTAAAAGCGTGTTGTTGGGGATGATGACCAAGTTTACCAATGCCGATGTGGTCGTGGTGGGATTGGTCGGCGAGCGGGGCAGGGAGGTCAACGAATTTGTGTTGAAAATTCTTGGCGAAGAAGGTTTGCGCAGAGCCGTGGTGGTCGCCTCGCCGGCTGACGACTCGCCGCTGATGCGGGTGCACGGCGCCTTGCTGGCGACCAGTATTGCCGAGTATTTTCGTGACCAGGGCCTGGACGTGTTGTTGCTGATGGACTCTTTGACTCGTTACGCCCAGGCTTATCGGGAAATCGCTTTGGCGATAGACGAGCCGCCGGCGACCAAGGGCTATCCACCCTCGGTGTTTGCGAAATTACCGCAGTTGGTGGAGCGTGCCGGAAACGGCGACGAAGGCGGCGGTTCGATTACCGCGTTTTATACGGTATTGGCGGAAGGCGACGATACCAACGATCCGATTGCCGATGCGGCGCGGGGGGTGCTGGACGGCCATGTGGTGCTGTCGCGCTCGTTGGCGGAGTCGGGGCACTATCCGGCAATCGATATTGAAGCCTCGATCAGCCGGGTGATGCCGGACATCATAGAACCGGAACATCTGCAAATGGCGCGCGATTTGCGGCGTTTGTATTCCATCTATCAACAGAACAAGGATTTGATTAGCGTCGGTGCTTATCGGCCGGGAGCCGATCCGCGCATCGACAAAGCGATAGAAAAAAATCCGGCGATCATGGATTTTCTACAACAAAGCATGGACGAATCGGTGGACTTGAGCCGGAGTCTGAGTGAGTTGGCGCAATTGTTGGCGAGCTGATGAAAAAGTCGCAACGACTGAAAATCATTATCGACTTACATGCGCGTCAGGAACATGACGCTTTGCAGGCTTTGGGTATCTGTCAGCAAAAACTCCAAGAGCAGCAGGCCCAGCTGGAAAATTTACAAAGTTACCGTTTGGATTATTTAGGTAAGTTCGCCGTCAGACAGCAGGCGGGGATCAACATCAGTCAGTTGATGGAATTCAGGGCTTTTGCCGATAAGCTCGATCAGGCTATTGAAAGCCAGCAGCAGACGGTAAGCAACCATGAGCGCGAGGTGCAGCGGGCCCGTAAGCGCTGGGAAGAGGCGCATCAACGTACCAAAAGTTTGCAAAAAGTCAGTGAGCTGGCTTTGATTGAAGAAATGAAAGTCGAACAAAAGCGCGAGCAGGCCGAGCAAGATGACCGGGCGGCGCGATCAGGACGCAAGGATGGCACGGGAAGTGCTTGATTAAATAAAAATGTCAGGAGAAATGCCATGAATATCCAAGGTTTAAATCCGCTGTCTCTATTAGCCTCCGCCGATAGCGCCGGTGCTGCGACGACAGCTCTATTGGGCGAAGGTGGTGGTGCTGGCGTGTTTTCGGCGACGCTGCTGGAGCAGCTGGCACAATTGCAAAACAGTTTATTGAGTAAAGGGGCGGCCGGTGACGCCGGCTTGGCGAATTTACAGCAGCTGGGCGGATTGGGGACGGATGCTCTGAACAGTCAAAGCTTGCAGGATTTTACCGCTCTATTCGGCAAGAGTTTGCCGACGGCAACCAAACTTGATCAGGATATTAATCTCGACGATACCATGCACGCCTTGGCGGATGTTTTGCAATACTTGCAAGGCTTGGAGGCCACCGGCGCCGCGCCGCAAGCTCCGGTTTTACCGGTTACATCGGCCAACCAAGAGAATCTTGCCGATATAGTGACGGAAAATACCGAGGCTGCACATGATGAGCAGGCGGTGAATGCTGCGATGTATGTAAGCACGCAAGCTCAGCCCTTGCCGGTGGCGGATAGCGTGAGTGTTGTTAACGACGCACTGAAATCAGCGGTAGCAACCAGCGAGGCGATGTCTGCCATCAAAAACAGTCCGGAGCTGTTGGGTATGGATGCCAAAAAAGAGGCGTTGACGGCATTGAGTGGCGCTGATGAAGGGCGGAAGACGATGGTAGCGGAGAGCGGTTTTGCCAAAACCCTGGCCGCCGAAGACGGCGCGTCCCCGCAATTTGCGCAAGACAGCGCGGCTGATACTTTTCAAACCGAGCAGCGCGATGTGCCGAAGCAGCAAATTGGCGGTAGCGAGGCTGATGTGGGGTTATCGAGAATGACGGCCGACATCAACCAGCTGAATAAATCGGTAAATAGCGTCGGGCAAACGTCAGCGCCGACGATAGAAAAACATTTGACTCATCCGGAATGGAACACCGAGCTGGGCGAAAAATTGTTGTGGATGCATAAACAAGCGGTGCCTTCCGCTGAAATTCGGCTGAATCCTGAGCATCTCGGCCCTATTTCCATCAAGATCGATGTCAATCAAGATCAAGCCAATGTGGTCTTCACCGCCCAGCACGCGGCGGTCAGGGACGCAATCGAAGCGGCAATCCCCAAGTTGCGGGAAATGTTGGGTGGGCAAAACTTGAATTTGGCGGATGTTAATGTTTCCCAGCAACAATCAGAACAAAGACCGGGGCGCGAGTCCTTCCAAATGGCCGGCGAGCAAAATCGCAGTGGCAATAGTCAAAGCCAAGGCCATGCCGATACTGCGGCAACCGAGCCCTCCAACACTATGCTCGAAGAAATTGAAGCAGGCCGTGCCATCGCCAGTAATGGCTTATTGAGTCTGTTTGCCTAGTCAACTTTAGGCGCTGTTGAAAAATTGCTTTGCAAAAACAGCGCCTATTTCTATAATGCCCAGCTTTTTGGGGAATTTATCCCCACCCCTTGCCTCACTGTTCAAGCGGATGGGAGGCTTTTAAACCCGTAAGGAGAAATCATGCGACATTATGAAATTGTCTTCTTAGTCCACCCTGATCAAAGTGCTCAGGTGCCGGCTATGATAGAGCGTTATAAATCCACCGTTGAAGAAGCCGCAGGCAAAATTCACCGTTTGGAAGATTGGGGCCGTAGACATTTGGCTTACCCTATCAAAAAAATTCATAAAGCACACTACGTGTTGATGAACATCGAATGCGATCAAGCCACTCTTGAAGAACTGGAAAGCGGTTTTCGTTTCAACGACGCCATTTTGCGTAGCCAAACCCTGGCGCAAAAATCGGCCGTAACCGAGCCTTCCGCGATTGCTGTCAGCGGTAACGACGGTCAAAAAGCCGGTAGCCGCGTTAAGGAAGAAGTCGAAGAAGAAACCGAAGAAGCTGAAGTAGAAGTCGTCGAGACTGAAGTCGCAGCGGATTCCGAATAATCAACATTGAACCAAGAGAATTGTGATGGCACGTAACAACATTAGACGCAAAAAAGGTTGCCGTTTTAGCGGCGAAGACGCGATCAAAATCGATTATAAAGATCTGGATTTATTGAGCGAGTACGTTACCGAAACCGGCAAAATCATTCCTAGCCGCATTACCGGTACCAGTGCGAAATATCAAAGACAGTTGACTTCCGCTATTAAACAAGCGCGGTTTCTGGCTTTGTTGCCGTTCTGCGACGCACACAAGTGATTTAGCACGGGGGGCGTAGCGCGTGCAATTTATGGCCACTTTCATTATGAAAGGACGGATGCAGGCCATGACGGTCGCATCCAGCCTGGCCTTGCTATCGCTGCTGTTTCCTCCTGTCAGTATCGTAAGTTCAGCCGCTGTCTCATTGGTAACATTGAGGCGTGGGGCTAGCGAAGGCTTGTATGTGCTGATGTGCTCATGTCTGGCTGCCGCCGTCTTAAGCACCTTATTGATCGGTAATTACCAGTACGCATTGCTTTACGGTCTGGCCTTTTGGCTACCGGTTTGGCTGATTTCGATAGTACTGCGCGAAGGCCGTTATCTGACACTGGCGATTGAAATTGCCGTGTTGCTGGGTGTGGCGGTGGTGCTGGGGATTTATACGATTCAGGACCAGCCGGTACAGCTTTGGCGCGAAGTGCTGAGCTTTATGCTGCAGCCCATGCTTGAAGGCAAAACCGATGTGCCGCTTGAGCAAATTAGGCAGTCTGCAGAATTGTTGGCGCATTTCATGTCTGGAGTTGCCGCGGCAGGCAGCGTTTACGGCTTGCTGTTCGGTTTGTTTTTGGCCAGATGGTGGCAAGCAGCGCTATACAACCCGGGCGGTTTCAGAGCCGAGTTTTTGGCGTTGAAAGGGCATGTGCATCTGACATTAGGCACGTTGTTGGTGGCCGGAGTAGCCATGCTGACTTCCGGCAAAACCGCGGAACTTTGTTGGAACGTGCTACTGGTGCTGTTGGTGACCTACACAATGATAGGCACCGCAGTGTTGCACGCGGCGTTCTCGGTGATGAAGGGTAGTCGTTTCATGGTGCCTTTTTTATATGTCACATTGATGTTGATCCCGCATGTGATGGTGGTGATCGTGTTGTGCGGACTGACTGACACCTGGCTGGACTTACGAAATAAACTAAAACCAAATGGAGCGTAAGCTCCCGATTTTTCGACAATCAAGTCGATCTAAGAGGTAGAAAACGATGGAAGTCATTCTTCTGGAAAAAACCGCCAATCTGGGTAACCTGGGCGATAAAGTAACCATCAAAGCGGGTTACGGCAGAAACTATTTGATCCCGCAAGGCAAAGCAGTGCCTGCTACGCCCAAGAAAATCAGAGAGTTTGAAGAGCGTCGCGCCGAGCTGGAAAAACAAGCGGCTGAAAAATTGGCTGCTGCAACTGCTCGAGGCGAAGCAATCAGCAAATTGAACGTATCCATTGCCCACAAAACCGGCGACGAAGGCCGTTTGTTCGGTTCTGTTGGTACACAAAACGTTGCTGATGCCATTACCGCTGCCGGCGTAAAAGTTGAGAAGCACGAAATCCGTATGCCAAACGGCGTCATCCGTAACATCGGCGAATACGACATTGCTATCAATCTGCATACCGACGTCGTTATTACGCTGCCGGTAAAAGTGGTAGCCGAGTAAAACCGTGATCATCGTAACCGGTGGCGCTGGCTTCATCGGCAGCAATCTGGTATTGGGCCTAAATGCCCGCGGTTATGATGATATTTTGGTCGTCGACCATTTGACCAACGGTATCAAATACCGGAATTTGGTCGAGTGCAAGATAGCGGATTATCTGGACAGAAGCACCTTTTTGGAACGACTGCAACAAGGTGCTTTCCAAGCAGAAGCGATAGAAGCCATATTTCATCAGGGCGCCTGTTCCAGCACGACAGAGTGGGACGGCCGTTACATGATGGACAATAATTATGAATACAGCAAAACGCTGTTTCATTATTGCCAAAGCCATAAAATCCCGTTCATTTACGCCTCCAGCGCCGCTACTTACGGTGCCGATTTAACCTTCAAGGAAGAATTGGCTTATGAAGGTCCGCTGAATGTCTATGGGTATTCCAAGTTTCAGTTCGACCAATATTTGCGCAGACACTGCAAACTGACCGCGCAAGTAGTGGGTTTACGCTATTTCAATGTCTATGGCCCGCGTGAAGCTCATAAGGGCAGCATGGCCAGCGTTGCTTTTCATTTGAACAATCAAATTAAAGATTCCGACGAATTACGTTTGTTCGAAGGTTGCGATGGCTACGGCAACGGCGAACAGCGCCGTGACTTTGTTTATGTCGGCGATGTGGTGGCTATTAACCTTTGGTTTCTGGATAACCCCCAAGCATCCGGCATTTATAACTGTGGTACCGGGCGTAGCCAAACCTTTAATGATGTGGCGAATGCGGTGATCAAATTTCACCAGCGCGGCCATATCAAATATATTCCCTTCCCCGAGCACCTGAAAGGCTGCTACCAAAGCTTTACTGAAGCCAATTTGGACAAATTACGAGCAGCTGGTTGCAAACATTCGTTCCAAACCGTCGAGCAAGGCGTACAACTTTATATGGAATGGTTGAACGGCTAGTCAGGTCAATTTCTATAATCGATCCAGATGATTTTTGTAAGCAAATAACGACAAATCTCGATTTTTCTACAGCATGGTCTGGAGCCCGGTTGTAGAATATTTCCCTACTTCGTCAACAGTAACTGCCGAGAACGCAGATGAGTCCCCGCACGGCAATTCGTATTGCCCATTCCTGTTTAGCTGACCCCCAGCAGGCGGTCGAAGAGCTTGCTTTAGGTTTGCAGCACGCCGACACCACCTTGGTCATTTTCTTTTGTTCGAATAGTTATGACCGAACTGTGCTGGCTTCCGAAATAAGACGTCGATTTCAAGGCATCCAAGTGCTTGGCTGTACGACTTCCGGCGAAATTGGCGGTGCAGGATTACGTCAACAAAGCCTGGTAGGTGCCGGCTTTTCCGCACCGGATTTTATGGCAACCAGTGGCCTAATTCCTAATTTGCAACAGTTTCGCATCGCCGAAGGGCACGCGCTTGCCAACGAGCTTTTGTATGGCTTGCAAGATAGAGTGACGCATCTTAACGCGGAAAATTGCTTCGGTTTTTTATTGATCGACGGCTTGTCGGTGCGCGAAGAGCAGGTCACCCATGCGATACAAGACGCATTAGGCAATATCGCTATGATTGGCGGCTCGGCGGCCGACGACTTGCAGTTCCATAAAACATACGTTTATTGCGAGGGTGACTTTCATACCGACAGTGCCGTGTTGTTGCTGGTGCATACCTCGTTACCGTTCAAAATATTCAAAGCCCAACATTTTGAACCGACCGCGGAAAGATTGGTGGTCACTCTCGCCGATGCCAGACGCCGCGTCGTATATGAAATCAACGGCCTACCAGCCGCGCCTGAATACGCCAGACTCATCGGGGTTTCGGCAGATGCTTTAAGCCCAGCGCACTTTGCCGCGGCGCCGGTCGTGGTGTCCATTGACGGAAACTATTATGTGCGGGCGATTCGTAGCGCCAACCGAGATCAAAGCCTGACTTTTTACTGCGCGATTGAAGAAGGCTTGGTATTGAGAGTGGCGCTGGGCGTCGATCCTATCGAAAGTCTGCAACAGGTGTTTGCCGAAGTTCGGGCCGAGATAGGTCAACCTCAGGTTGTTGTCGCTTGCGATTGCATCCTGAGAAAGTTTGAGCTGGTGCAGCGCGGGTTGACGGCGCAGGCGGAACAAATCCTGAGTGATAACAAGGTGATAGGTTTCAATACTTATGGCGAACAGTTTCGCGGCGTGCATGTGAATCAGACCTTCGCCGCGGTTGGCATCGGGGCAGTAGATAGGTGTGACGAGGATGATTGATACAGATGCACTCGATATAGAGAGCGAATTAAGGGCGGAAATCGTTCGCCTGAATAAGGTGGTGGAAGCCTTAATGAATCGAGTAGAGCATAGCGCCACTCAACACTACTCGGATTTTGATCAGTTTCAAACCACCATCATGCTGGAAAATTTGGTGCGGGCGCGGACAAAGGAACTGGATGCGGCGTTGCGGGAAAACGAGAAAATCAATCGGGCCCTGCAGGAAGCCGAGGAGAAATTTCACCGGGTGCTGGATCAATCCTTGGTTGGTATCGCCATGATTATCGATGACCGTTTCCATTATGTGAATCCCAAGTTCGCGGCAATCTTCGATTACCCGGTCGATGAACTCATGACGATGGACATCATGGAACTCGTCAGCGATGCCGATGAACTTACCGTGCGCGCAGCGATGCAGAAAGCGCTGAACCAAGAGCTTGCCAAAATTAATTTTGTCGCCAACGCCGTGCGTAGGAATGGCCAAATGATCACGGTGGAGGTATCGGTGAGTCCGGCCATAGATATTGGTGGCAAGCCTGCATTGATAGCGGTCTTGGCGGATATTAGCGAGCGATTGCGCTCTGAGCGGCAAGTCCAAGCGCTACACGAGCAACTCCAATATCAGGCGATTCATGATCCGTTGACCGGACTGTATAACCGCCTGTTCCTTAACGAGAATTTGGAACGTGAATTGCTGTTGGCAGAGCGACAAGGCTACGAGGTGAGCGTGGTGATGAGCGATCTGGATCATTTTAAAATGATCAATGATTGTTATGGACACCAGGCCGGTGATGCAGTTTTGAAAGCATTTGCCGACATCCTGAAGCGGCATGCCCGCGCCAGCGATTTGGATTGCCGTTATGGCGGCGAAGAGTTTTTTCTGGTGTTGCCGGATACTTCGCTGCAAACCGCTAGTGAACGCGCCGAATCGATACGTTTGGCCCTGATTGCGCAGCCCATTGCCGTTGCCGACATCGGTATCCATGTCACCGCATCATTTGGTGTAGCCACCTACCCGGCAAACGGCCTATCCCCGGTGGCCTTGATCGGGGCAGCGGACAAAGCGCTCTATCTAGCCAAGGACGCTGGCCGCAATCAGGTCGTCGCAGCTGCCCAGCCATTGCAATAGGCGTTTTTAGTCCACTTTCCGGATAGCCCGATTCGGTTTGTTTCTGCTGCGAAGTGCTTGCCGATTGCTCGCCGCTGCTGAGGTTGACCGCTTCTAGCTGCAGCCTGGCAGCGCTTTATTCGATACGGTAGATGCCGATGTTCTGGCGGATTCGGCTCAACGCGCTCAGCATGCGTGCGATTTGGTGCGCCCGGCACCATTGCCCGCTGATTTACCAAAACACATTCTCGATACTTTCGCACGGGGCGTAACCAAACCTAGAATGTCGCTGCCAATCAGGGATTCGCCGCAAAGCGCTGTGGCATATCACGTATTTTCTCTGTCTGTCATTCCCGGTATATGCCGGCGAAAAAACTTAATAGCCTGATTTCTATTTGCTTGTACGATTGGGCGCGTATTGTGCTGATAACATCAGGACAATAACGCAGCGATGGCACATGTCCGACCAACTATTTTCCGCAAAACCTTCCGACAGCGGCGAACAATCCGAACCAAGCGCAGAGCAAATTGCGGCATTCATCGATAAACATCGCGATGAACTCAGTCGTTTTATCGTGCGTAAACTGGGTTCGGAGGACCTGTCCGCAGACATACTGCAAGATGCTTATTTGCGGCTAAGCCGCCAGCAAACCCAGGAAACTATCGAGAATCCGCGGGCTTTCGTGTTTCGGGTTGTCGGCAATCTGGTGATCGATTACCAACGGCTTAGCGTCAATCGTCTCAAGCAGGATGTCGACGACGACACCTACAACGCCGTTCCCGAACAGTCGCCCGGCCCCGAGCAGCGTTATCAGCAGAACCAGCGCTTGCAAGCCATTCATCAGGCCTTGGCCGAATTACCCGAAGACTGCCGTCTGGCTTTTTACTGGAACCGGGTCGAAGGCCTTAGCCATACCGAAGTCGCGGCCCGCCTGCGCATTTCGGACAGCATGGTCGCCAAGCATCTGGCGCGGGCCATGCGGCATTGCCGGGACAGACTCAAGCAACATTGAAGCAAATTGCCGGCCGCCCGGAAAATATCAGCAAGAACGGCCGCGTCATCCGTCATAATAGTTTCAATCGTCCAAACCTTACGCCGATGAGTAACGCACCCGTTTCCGAAATCACCACCTTGTCCGATCAGGCCATTGATTGGGTGATACGGCTGCGCGCCGGAAACGCCGGCGAGCAGGAGCGGCGTGCGGTCGCCGAATGGCAAAATCGCAGCCCCTCGCACCGTCGCGCCTTTGCCGAGGCCGAACAACTGTGGTTGGACATGGGCGAGGGCTGGTCGGTAACCGATCTGCCGATACCGGCGCAAGCCATGGGCCGCCGGTATAGCCGGCCCGTCTGGCGCGGCTTGGCCGCGGCCGCGGTTGCCTTGGCGCTGGTGTTGCCGTTTTCCGGCCTTGGCGACCGCTGGTTCAGCGACTATTACACCGCTGTCGGCGAACAGAAAACCGTGACGTTGGCCGACGGCAGCCAGGTACTGTTGAATACCGATACCGCATTGACGGTTACTTATTCGGATACCGGCCGCAAACTGATATTGAAACACGGCCAGGCCTTGTTCAAGGTCGCCGCCGACCGTAAACGGCCGTTTGAGGTAGCCACCGATACTGTAGTGGTCAAAGCCTTAGGCACGGTCTTTGAAGTGCTGCAGCAAGACCACGCCGCCCGCATCACTGTGCAGGAACACGCGGTGGGTGTCAAAGGTTTGCACGCCCCGGATTACCCGCCCGACGCCCGCATTCAAGAAGGGCAACAAGCGGTTTACAGTGCCGCCAACGGCTTGCAAGCTGCAGTGGCGGCCGATCCGCAGCAAAGCGCCGCCTGGCAACGCGGTAAACTGGTCTTTAAAAATCAAGCCCTGGCCGATGTGGTTGCGGAATTGGACCGCTATTTCCCCGGAAAGACCGTCATCAGCGACGCCAAACTGGCGGCGCTAAGGGTCAGCGGCGTCTTCCCCCTGGCGGACCGCGCCGCCACGCTGGCAATGCTGCAACAAATCCTCGCGGTAAAAATCAGTCAAATCACGCCGTGGTTGACCGTGTTGCACGGCTAGCGCAAAAAAAATCCCGCCGCCATTACAAGATTTTTCCAGCCGTCCGTCTTAACCGGTACGCGGCAATGGTGCCGCCGCCACGTTAAGGACTACAGATGAAAAAATCGCTCGATACCGGTAGCATCCATCCCGGCCAGGCCCGTATGTTTAAACCCAAGCCTATTGCCGCATTATTACTGCTCGGCACTGTCAGCCTGGCCGCGATGGCCGGCGACGTTGCGCAAGCCATCAACATCCCGGCGCAAGCCCTGGACAGCGCGCTGACCGAACTCGCCTACCAGACCAACCTGCGCCTGCTCTATCCGGCGGACCTGGTCGGCAAACTCCGCTCCAGCCCGGTGTCCGGCCAATACACCCCGGAGCAGGCCATGCAGCGAATGTTGCAGGATTCGGGCTTGACGGTGCGGAAGACGGCGGACGATACGTTTACGGTTGAGCAAGCGGCGACTGTCGAGCCGCGCACGGCGACGACGATGCCGGCGGTGACTGTGATGGGAAAGGCGGTTTATGATTCGACTGATCCTTATAACCCTGATTACAACCTGCCTAATGCATCCACCGCCACCAAAACAGATACACCTATTATGGAAACACCGTTTTCGATACAGGTGGTGCCGAAACAGGTTTTGGAAGACACGCAAGCTGTCCGTCCGGGCGATGCGCTGAATTATGTCAGCGGTATCTATCAAGGTACTGCAAATTCGGGTGATTGGCTGGACTGGTCAAGACGACGAGGTTTTGATAATTACCCCGCAGGCGATTATCGCAATGGTGCGCCATTCCCGTTGGGAGGGGCTTGGGGCGGCCGGGATTTGGCGAATGTTGAACGTGTAGAAGCTTTGAAAGGCCCAGCTTCTCTACTCTATGGACTGACTGCGCCCGGCGGTGTGGTCAATTACGTCACCAAACAACCGTTGGCAACGCCGTATTATTCCTTACAACAACAATTCGGTTCTTACGACTTCTATCGCACCACTGTGGACGCCACCGGGCCGATTACCGACGACAAATCGTTACTGTACCGTATTAATCTGGCTTATAAGGATGCCAACTCGTTTCGTGACATGGTAAGCAGCGACCGTATTTTTATCGCACCGACGGTTACTTGGAACATTAGCCCTAAAACCCAGGTGAATTTTGAATTGGAATACGATTACGGTCATGTGGTATTTGACCGAGGCATACCTGCAATTGGCAATCGACCAGCCGATGTACCACGCAGTCGATTTTTAGGTGAATCAGACCCGAGAAGTACGTTCGAACGGGTTCTGGTCGGCATGAATTGGTCTCATGCCTTTAATGACAATTGGACGCTCAGCCATCGTTTCACCGCGGTCTACAATGGTATAGAGACTTACGCAGCTAATCCGACAGGGTTAAATACTGACAACAGAATGTTAAATATATTTGGCGTGGTCGGACATCGCCCGCCGGAAGATGATGCCAGCTATTTTAATGCGATCAATTTGACGGGGCATTTCGATACATGGGGATTACAGCATACGTTACTATTAGGGGGTGACTATTTTCGTACCTTTAGGCAAGGTACTGAGCAATATTATTTCAATGCCGTCGATATTTATAATCCTACTTATCTCGGAGCTAATGCCATCCAAAATCAAATAGCTAATGCACCCGTTGTTAATAGCTCAGCATTGGAGCAATGGTTCGGGCTTTATCTACAAGATCAAATCAAATTGCCATTTAACTTTTCTATGCTGGCGGGTTTTCGTTATGACGGTGCGGAAAATGAATATGTCGATCTTGTCAGTGGGACGGTTACTGAAAATCCCATGCAGGATAGCTTGACACCTCGCGGCGGTTTGATCTGGCAACCTATTCCGGAATTTAGTGTGTACGGCAGTTACACTGAAAACTTTGTTGGTGTCCAATCGGGTAGATCAATTGGTGGTTCGTTATTAAGTCCTGAAACTGCACAGCAGTGGGAGTTTGGAGCCAAGACAGAACTCTTCGACAAAAAATTGATGGCTACGTTGGCTTGGTTCGATCTGACCAAGCAAAATATGGCAATTTATCAGCCACCGATTTTTATCGACGCAAGAGCGATAGGAGAGGCTAAAACAGCTGGCCTGGAATTCGATGTAAAAGGAGAAATCCTACCCGGATGGAACATAATCGGTGCTTATGCTTATACACCCGATGCGAAAGTTATTAAAGGTTATCCGGGCGAAAATGGTCAACGCTTGCCAGGAGTTCCCAAACATGGCGGCAGTTTGTTTACCACTTACGAGCTACAAGCTGGTAAGTTGCGAGGCTTGAAGTTCGGTGGTGGAGTACTTGTTCGCGGCTCTCAAACTACCGAAACAAGCAACACCGACGTCGTGCTGCCCGGATATGCGACGGTTAATCTGTTGACCAGTTATTCCTGGAAAGTTGGGGGTAGCAAATTAACGACGCAATTCAACGTCAACAACCTGCTCGACAAAGAGTATTTTCCCAGCGCGGCTTTTAGCCGTAATGCTATCGAAGTCGGCACTCCGAGGACATTTATGGGATCAGTGAAAGTGGAGTATTAGTCTTTTTCTGGTTCCCAACCTCTAGGTTGGGAACCTCGGACTTGGAAGCTCCAGCTTTCTAATTCTACAGGAAGCAAGAGGTTTGGTTCCCAAGCGGGAGCTCTCATCGTTATACACATCTCATTGCGAGATCCTGTTGAGCATTGAGGGCGATGACAAAATCGCGCAAGCGCTGTAAGCCGATCCACATGGCCTTGGCACCCGGTGGACCATCGTGTTTGCGGGCAAAATAACCGCCTAAGCTTGCAATCAGTCGGATTACCTCACCGAGGCGCGGTGGCGTGAGCGGTGGTGGACAGCGCTTGACGACGATATAAGCCGCTCGCCACTCCTGCGGATCGAAAATAATCTCGCAATCCATGTCCGGCGCTGCGCGCGCGAGCATCAGGCTGAATAACACCCGCCAGGCAATAACCATATAGAGCGCCAAACAAGGTAGTAGCCGTTCTTCCGATTCCAGATGTAGCCGCTTGATCTGGCAACCGCTCTTCAATACATGGAAGTACACTTCGATACACCAGCGCACGCCATACCACGCCACCACCGTAGTCGCTTGCTCGAAACTCGCCACAGGCAAACTGGTCAGCAGGAGCCATTCCAAGGGTTCCTTGCCGGCTGGCGGCGTCTCTTCGCGCGCCAGCACCGCGTTGATGCTCAATGCCGGCAGTCGATACCCAATACGCGTTGGCGGCTTGAGGGGCACCGTGGCGGCGCGTACCGTGATATGCGCCAGTCGCGCTGCACGGTTCGGCCGCGACTTGACATTAACCTCGGTATAACCCATGACCGGCGCTTGATCCAGGGCCGACCATAGCCATTTCGCCGCATTTTCCGGCTCGACCAGAAGGTCTCGGTTCTGCGTCGCCCGAACAATCCATTCAGCGCGAGCAGTCGGCGCATAGTCTTGGTATTCGACAAACCATTCGTAAATGTCGCCCTCGCGGTCGGCGAGATTGACCAATAAACTGTCCGGCATTTGCGCCTGTAAGGCACAGCTATCCTGATAGCTTTCGAGCCAGTGCCGACTTTCTTTTTCGTCCACGCCTTTGTGCCGCCGCGCTTGTCGCGGGCTGGCGCCGTCACGCGCCCAATACGCTGCCTTGACGACACCCAAGCAAATCCGCGACGGCGTAAAGGCGATGGTCGGATGTAGTCGGCGCGCATGTTTCGCCATCTCTTTCAAAGTACCGAGACCTTTTGGCCCCAAACAAATGTTTTCGTCGTACTCCGTCGTGTCCTGCGCCAGCAATACGACCGGGCTGCTCTTCATCCGTTCGACCGTGGCATCTCGATGCGGCGCCAGTATCTTTTTGAAAGTCGCCTTATCATTGTCGAAAAACCGGTAAGCGCCCATCGTCTCCTTCCAGCCGCCACAGGCCGCCGGGATGCTGAGCTGGGGATGTTCGCCTAATCGCTCCAGTAACAATGCCAATCGTTTATTCAGGCGCCGATCTTCCAGATCGGCGGTTTGGACTTCGTCTTCGGCCCAGGTGCTCATCGCTGTTCTCCATCATCTATATGCCTCATGTCTCCTGGTAGTTTAGTCGTTGGGAGACTTGTGTATAACGATGAGAGCGGGAGCTTGGGAACCAGGGAGGACTGTTCTCCTTCCCACGCGCTGCGTGGGAATTCCAGACTCCGCCGCGCTGCGGCACTAAATTACCATGTCCGCACGATTGGGTTTTAGTCCCTAAGCGCAACGGATCGGCTTCCGGCCTGATGGTTTAAAACCCGTTGCAAATCCCGCCCGGAACCCTAGTCCTTAAGTTAACGGCATTGGGAGTGAATCCAGACCTTAACAATTAACCCGCCTTAAAATCTGCCAAAACCTTTTCTGGTTCCCAACCTCTAGGTTGGGAGCCTCGGTCTTGGAAGCTCCAGCTTTCTAGCTGTACAGGAAGCAAGAGCTTCCAAGTGTTTGGTTCCCAAGCGGGAGCTTGGGAACCAGGGGGACTAGGGAAATAAAGAGCTTTGTGCTCGTTCCAATACGCTTCGTGGGAATTTCAAACTCCGGTTGCGCTACGGCACGAAATTACCGTACCCGCACGATTGAATTTTAGTCCCTAAGCGCAAAGGATCGGCTTCCGGCCTGATGGTTTAAAACCCGTTCCAAACCCCGTCCGAAACCTTACGGGCGGGGTTTAGGTCAGTGAGTTTGACGCTTGGCTCATACTGTCCGAAACCGGGTTGGCGTGGCTATGTGTGCAACGGCCAAGCAGGTTTCGAATTGATTACCCTCGACAGGCTGGAAGCCACGCATTTTGCTTGCCTGATGTGCAAAATATCTGTATAAAAAACACATCATTTAACCAAGAGGAACTGCTCATGTCTGTACGTTTCAATGTTGTGTTGTCCGATGACTTGAATCGGGAACTGGATAAGGCCGCGGAGGAAGGCGAAACCAATAAAAGCGAAATTTTGCGCAAAGCGATCACCCTGTATTTGGCGGCCAAGGATGGGCGTCGGCGCGGCCTGAAAATCGGTTTGGTCGAACCCGAAACCCAAAAGCTGGAAACCGAAATTATCGGCTTATGAGCCATATCGATCTCAATAATCCACCGCCCAATCATACGTTCAGCGTTTCGGTTGACCGTCAGGAAACCGACGCCGAACGGAATGTCCGCTTATTCAAGGATTTAGCGCTATTCGTTGTTGCGCTTGGTTTTGTGGTTTTAATCGTATGGTTGTGCTACACCACTTTGGTGGCAAGTACCACCAGCGCGGAGGAAAAAAAGTGGGCGATGTCGATCTTGTCCGCGGCGACAGGCGGGATAATCGGTTATCTGTTGCGTAAATAATTCACCGATTCTTGGCGGGTCGGGGAGCTAACCCCGACCTAAACAATTAATCCGCTTTAAAATTTCGCTAAAACCTCGCTTACCGGAATCACACCCGCCCCAGGCGATAGCTCCAAACCCTTGCCGATTACCGCCAACGGCGTATGCTTATCAGGACAAGCATAACAACAGCCAAGGAGCGCAACATGTCCACGCACAATCAATACATCCGCTGGTTTGCAGAACTTACCATCCACGATATTCCGCTGGTCGGCGGTAAAAATGCCTCGCTCGGCGAGATGTATCGCGAGTTGGCCGCTGATGGGGTGATGGTCCCCAATGGTTTTGCGATTACCGCCGAAGCTTACCGTTATATGCTGGATCAGGCCGACGCTTGGCCGCGTTTGCACGCCTTACTCGACGACGTCGATGCCGACGATGTCGCTGACTTGGCGCACCGTGCGCAACAGGCGCGCGATTTGGTGTATGCGGCTCCGTTGCCGGCCGATTTGCAGCAGCAAATTTTGGATGCTTTCGGGCAATTACAGCAGCAATATCAAGACGATTTAACCGTCGCGGTGCGCAGTTCCGCGACCGCCGAGGATTTGCCTACTGCCAGCTTTGCCGGTCAGCAAGATACGTATCTGAATATTCGCGGCGGCCAAGCTTTGCTGGATGCTTGCAAGCGTTGTTTTGCCAGTTTGTTTACCGACCGGGCGATTCATTACCGGCTGGATCAGGGCTTCGATCATTTCAAAATCGGTTTGTCGATTGGCGTGATGAAAATGGTGCGCTCCGATTTGGCGGCCAGCGGCGTGATGTTCTCGCTGGATACCGAATCCGGATTCAATGACGCAGTTTTCATCACGGGTGCCTATGGTCTGGGTGAAAATGTGGTGCAGGGCGCGGTCGATCCAGACGAATTTTACGTGCATAAACCCACGTTTGCACAAGGCTATCGGGCGGTATTGCGGCGCACGTTGGGTGCGAAAAAAATCAAGATGATCTATAGCGACGGCCGTACCCGCGAACCGATTCGCAACGTAGCTACCTCAAATCACGAGCGCCGGCAATTTTGTATAGCTGATGCGGAAGTGCTGCGATTGGCGGATTACGCACTGAAAATCGAACGCCATTATGGCCGGCCGATGGACATGGAATGGGCCAAGGACGGTTTGGACGGCAAGCTTTATATCGTGCAGGCCCGCCCGGAAACCGTGGCCTCACAAAAGGTTGGCAATGTCTTGGAACAATACCAGCTCAAACAATCTGGCGACGCCATCGTCAAAGGCCATGCCGTAGGCAGCAAGATTGCGGTCGGGCAGGCGCGGGTGATAGACAACGTCGCTAAACTCGGCAGTTTCAAACCGGGCGAAGTCTTGGTGGCCGATATGACCACGCCGGATTGGGAGCCGGTGATGAAAACTGCCGCCGCTATCGTCACCAACCGCGGCGGGCGCACTTGCCACGCAGCGATCATTGCTCGCGAGCTGGGTGTGCCGGCCGTAATCGGTTGCGAGAACGCGACGGCCGCGATAGCGAGCGGCAGCCTGGTTACGGTGTCGTGCGCGGAAGGAGATGTCGGCAAAGTCTATGCCGGCCGGCTGGAGTTTGACGTGACGCAGACGGATTTGTCGCAACTGCAGCGGCCAAAAACCAAGATCATGCTCAATCTGGGCAATCCTGAATTGGCGTTTAAACTCAGCTTTCTGCCCAACGACGGCGTCGGCCTGGCGCGGATGGAGTTCATCATCACCGAATACATCAAGGCGCATCCAATGGCGTTGATTCACCCGGAAAAAGTCGCCGATGCCGGCGAGCTGGAACAACTTAAGCAGTTGACCGAAGGTTACGTCAAACCGGAAGAGTTTTTCATTCAGCGCTTGGCGGAAGGCGTCGGCACCATCGGCGCGGCGTTTTATCCAAAGCCGGTGGTGGTGCGGATGTCGGATTTTAAAACCAACGAATACGCCACCTTGTTGGGCGGACGATGGTTTGAGCGCGATGAGGCTAATCCGATGATCGGTTTTCGCGGCGCCTCCCGCTATGTACATCCGGCCTATGCCGAGGGTTTTGCTTTGGAATGCGTGGCAATGAAGCGGGTGCGCGAGCAAATGGGCTTGAAGAACGTGGTGTTGATGATCCCCTTTTGTCGGCGCATAGACGAGGCCGAGAGAGTATTGGCTTACATGGCAGAGCTGGGTTTAAAGCGCGGGGATGACGGCCTGGAAATTTACGTGATGTGCGAGATACCGAATAACGTCATCCTGATCGACGAATTTGCCAAGTTGTTCGACGGCTTTTCGATCGGCTCCAACGATTTAACCCAATTGACTTTGGGTGTGGACCGGGATTCGGAAATCGTTGCCAACGACTTCGACGAGCGAGATGCCGGCGTGAAGACCATGATTCGCCTGGCGGTGGAAGGTGCTCGCCGCAACGGCAGGCATTCAGGTCTTTGCGGTCAAGCGCCGTCGGATTACCCGGAAATGGCCGAATATTTAGTCGAAATCGGTATCGATTCGATGAGCTTGAATCCGGATACGGTGTTGCAGACTACCCAGCGTCTGCTGGATTTGGAACGTAGGTTGAGACGATAGCTACTCTGCGCGTTTGATGGCTCTATGACTTGCCGCTGATGTTTTCAATATAGTGTTACACCTAAATTTGTGTTGCTCTCGAACTTTGGTCGGAAACGGTTGCTCGAGTAAGGGGAAAATCTAAATTATGTTATTTCACCTGTTTTTTGTGAGCTAAATCACGGAATTTGATTAGGGGTTGAGAATAAGTAAATTCTAATTGTTTGTAATTAATACGTTTTATAGGTGGCATAAGGATTGCGTTAGGGAGACAGGCGCCTGTCAGTGATGGCTTACAAGATTGTTAAGTCCTGGGCTTAAGGTGCTTTCTCCCCAAAACTTAAGATTTAAGGTAAAAAACGTATGATCAAAACAAAATTGGCTAAAGCTGTTTCGATGGCGGTCGCGGGTGTTGCGCTTTCAGCGGGTGCATCTACCGCATCAGCGCACGTCATGTACAACACCTTCACGACAACGGCGGCCAGTGCAACCGATGGTTGGAATTACACTTATGACGGTCCTGATGTCGATACCATTGCTACCGGCCCTGAAAGCGGCGGCTATCAAGGTACCCAAGTGCCTTGGCTTGGTACAGCAGGCGGTGCGTTGCCGTTTGGATATACCGGTCGCGCGCATTTGAACTGGGCTGCTGCGATTCACGGACCAGGAACCTTGGAGGTGTCTGCCGCCGACGCACTGGCTGATTATGGCGTGGCAGCGGAAATTGATACGGGCGCTGGTGCTTGGAAAGATAATGGTCTGGATGCTAATGGCGTACCTACCGCAACAGGTCCAACCGGTTGGAAACACCAAATTGACATGGGTTTGATTAAATCCGACATCTCTACTGTACTGAGGCTGAACCTGACCTCGTTGGGCACCATTAACGGTAATTTTGGCGTTACCGTGTTTAAAGGTATGGATACTACCAACTCGGTAGCTTATAGCCACCACGGTAGTTGGAATAACACCGGCAAGCCGGAAAATACCAGCAACCCTTTCTACAACACGGGGGTTGGTTCCGGTATGGAGTACCTGACTCATGACGCTACCGTCGATGCCGTGAATTATCTTGAGTTTTTCGCAGAGGCAGGCCAAGTTTATACGATTGCGCTGGGTGGTAACGGCGTCGGCAGATGGAATGCAAACGTCTCCGGCTATGAATTGTCCATCGCCGCAGTACCGGTCCCTGGCGCCGTTTGGTTATTCGGTAGCGCGATGGCCGGTATGATCGGTTTTGGCGGTCGCCGTAAAGCGGCGGTAGCAGCTTAAGGCCTGAAATGCCCCTGCAAGTCTAAAAACTTGTAGCGTTAGGATTTGTTTTAGGGATGATCGCCAGGGATGGCGCACCTATCCCGGTGGCTTTCTAACGTCACCGGCTCAATCCATGAGCGAAAGCTGGTTGGTGTTGTCTACCCGTAGCTAATTCTTGGGCTGATACCCACGCCAGGTTGTTGCTACCTCACGTCAAAGCGTACACGCATGTTCGGTCCGGTCCACGGTATCTTAGCCAATTGCATCACCGATACCGTTTTGTGGCTGTGCCGATCAACCTAAAAATAGCCGTTGTGGGGTAGACTGTTCGTGCTGAGCAAGGTCGAAGCATGGAGGGCCTGCAACATACTCCCCGCCGTGATTGAAAAATCCCGCTCGTCCTTCGACAAAGCTGTCAGGAAACAGTCTTTTATGCTTAAGACTTATTTATGGGACAAAAATGTCAAAGGATGATCTACCCGGTCTCAGTCAATAACTAATCACTAGAATGCGAATTAAGCGCTAGCGCGTAAGAAGTTCCAGAAAAACATAGCGCCCGCCAATTTGCCAAACACATGAACCATCAGGTCGTTATACGAGCGGACCTTAGCGGCGCATTCGATGCCGGTTTGTTGTTCAATCCAACCAAACAAAGCTTCGATAGGCTGCCGCACACGAGAAACAGCGGTGGACAGCCACTGGTCTTGGGGTTCCAAGTCACGCTGCCCTTTTTGTTTTTTAACGGGCGTGAGGACCGTAAGATTCTGGACTTTCCGGACCTCGTCGGCATCAGGCCGTTGGTAGGCTTTGTCGCCATAAAGCACATTATTCGTCAATTTGGGTGGAATCTGGTCGAACACCTTGCCATCGTGATCGCTAGCGCCGGTCACGCCAATGTAGTCGGGGCTTGGCAATGTGCCGGCTTGTGCGCGGCCAACGACATGGACCCGAACGCCGTAATAGTAGAGTTTCTTGGTCGAGCAATAGCCATGATCGGCCAGTTCGGGCGCGACTTTGGCCTTAAACCGGTGACCCTGTTTGGCTAACGCCACAGGGAACGAATCGATTAACCAAGCGGTTTGCGCCGATAGGTGTCCCGATTCTTGCTGAATGATCGTCAATAACGGTGCAAACACATCCGCGACTTTATTCAGGCGTTGAACGAATCCGACATAGCTGGGAAGCCTTGGAAACCAATCGCGCAAGTGCCGCACCGCGTAAGTGTAGATATTTTTCAGCGTTCGCATTTTGTCGATGACACCAAAGAGGTAGAGCGTAATAACCTCTTCGTCACTAAAGCTCAAATCGGCAAACGTACTCATCCTTTGGCAATACGTCCAAAGGCTCTGTTGATAATGCTTGCAGACATAAAGATAAAGCGTTACTAATTGATCTTGCCAGTCCCTCGGTTCCTGCGCTATTGAGGGAGAGTTGTGTTTTTCTCTATAGTTTAACGGACCTTTGGACTGGCTCTATTAGCTCTTAATTCGCATTAGAATCGTTCGAAATGGTTAATGTCGTACCCATCAGCATTGTCTGCGTGATTAATATGCGTTGCCGGCACTATTGCCTTTAGCGATTTAGGCGGCGTTCTTGTGGTATTGCGGGAAAGCGTTGGTTGTATATCTTTGATTTTGAAAAAGCTCATCAGATTCTGTAATTGCACGGCTTGGCTGGTCATTTCTTCTGCGGTTGCCGCCAATTCCTCGCTCGCAGAGGCATTTTGCTGCGTAATTTGATTCATCTGGCTCATGGCGATATTAACCTGCTTTACGCCTGCGGATTGTTCCTGAGAGGCCGCCGCAATTTCTTGCACCAGATCCGAGGTCTTAGCGATGCTGGGCACGATGGCGTCCAGCAATTGGCCGGCGCTTTCGGCGGTCTTCACGCTGTTCCCCGCCAG
The DNA here is from genome assembly GCF_047777895.1 of Methylomonas sp. TEB. Classification (GTDB taxonomy): domain Bacteria; phylum Pseudomonadota; class Gammaproteobacteria; order Methylococcales; family Methylomonadaceae; genus Methylomonas. The sequence continues at coordinate 3,589,549 of NZ_CP180476.1, read as the reverse complement.
TTGACCGATTTCTTGTGCCGCTATCTGGCTCCGCTCCGCCAGTTTCCGGACTTCCGCCGCCACAACCGCGAAGCCTTTGCCATGATCGCCGGCCCGAGCCGCTTCAATGGCGGCGTTGAGGGCCAGCATATTGGTTTGATAGGCAATGTCATCGATGATGCCAATTCGGCTCGCGATGTCTTTCATGGCGGTCACCGTCTGTTTAACGGCGATACCGCCTTCGATGGCTTCCTGGTTGGCCTTGCCGGCTATACCGTCGGTGACTTTGGCGTTTTCCGCGTTCTGGTTAATGCTTGCCGCCATTTGTTCGATACTGGCCGTGGTTTCCTCGACGCCGGCCGCCTGTTCGCTGGATGCTTGCGATAAGGATTGCGAGGTGGCACTGATTTGTCCGGAGGCATTTCCCAACTGATCGGCGGCGCTGACGACTTCGGCGATGGTTTGTGAAAGTTTGGTAATGGTATTGTTGACCGTATCTTTAAAGTCATTAAGCTGGCCTTTGTAGTCGCCTTTGACTTTCCGGGTCAGATCGCCTTGTTCAACCAAAGTTAGGACTTCTACCGCTTCGTTGAGCGGCAGAATGACGCCGTCCATGGTATTGTTGAAGCCTTCCACGATCTTACGGAAGTCGCCCTGATGTTTGCCGGCGTCCGCGCGGGTTTGTAAGCGGCCTTCCATGGCGGCAATCGAGAGTTTGTCGGCATCGGATACCAAAGCCTGAACATTTCTTTTTAGCAGCATCAGCCATTCATGGATTTGGTCGTCGTTTGATGCCTTGCCCATTTCCGCGGTCATGTCGCCGTTGGCGAGCTTGGTAACGTAAGCAATTAAATCCGATAGCCAGCTGTGTACGCCGTTAACGGCTTGTTTCATCTGGTCATGGTCGCCTTTACAGGCGATTTCCACGCGTTGGCGTAAATCGCCGCCCCTGATCATACGTAAAATGCGGTTGCCTTCGCCGATGGGAATCAGGATTGCATCCAGCATATCGTTGACACCGCTAATAATCTCGGCGTAAGCGCCTTTAAACTGCTCGGCTTTGCCTCTTTCCGAGAGTTCACCATTCCCGGATGCTGTGGTTAAACGGTGCAACTCTCTCTGCAGACCTTGCAAGGTGATTGCCATATTGTTTACCGCTAACTTCATTTTTTCGTGATCGCCCCGGTAAGTTTGCTCGATCAATTCGTCGATTTTGCCGCCGGAAATCTGCGCCAGGATGCGATTGCCTTCCCCGATGGGTAGCAGAATGGCGTCCAGCATCTCATTGACGCCGCCGATGACTTCGGCGTAGGCGCCTTTAAATTGCTCAGTGTTGCCGCGTTTGGATAATTGTCCTTCGCTGGAGGCGTCTTGGAGTCTTCGCAGCTCTTTTTGCAGGCCCTGTATCGAGATGGCGACGTTGTTGACAGCCAGTTTCATTTTCTCGTGATCGCCTTGGTAGGTTTGTTCGATCAATTCATCGATTTTGCCGCCGGAAATTTGCGCCAGAATGCGATTGCCCTCGCCAATCGGTAGCAGAATGGCATCCAGCATTTCATTGACGCCGCCGATGACTTCCGCATAGGCGCCTTTAAACTGTTGGACTTTACCCCGCTCGGTAAGCTGTCCCTGTCTGGAAGCGATGGTGAGACGTTGCAATTCATGTTGCAGGCCTTGCAAGGTGGTGGCGACATTGTTAACGGCCTGCTTCATTTTCTCGTGATCGCCCCGGTAAGTGTCGCTGATCAATTCATCGATTTTTCCGCTAGAAATCTGCGCCAGAATGCGATTACCCTCGCCAATCGGTAGCAGAATGGCGTCCAGCATTTGGTTGACCCCGTGAATGACTTCGGCGTAAGCGCCTTTGAATTGTGCCGGGTTACCCCTTTCGGTTAGTTGGCCGTCTTTTGACGCCCCGGTCAGACGCTGGAGTTCGGTTTTCAAGTTCTGCTGCACATCAACGACTTTGACCAAGCTTTTCGCCAGAGCATCGTGTTCGGAGCGAACATTGATATGAATAGAGAAATTACCATCGGCAATGGCCTGGGCGGCGGTTGATTGCTGGGCGATAGCCTCTATAAGCTGATTGAGGTGGTTTTTGAGTGTGTTGAAATCGCCTCGGTAATGATCGCTGATTTTAGCCGGAACGGCGCCGGTGGCGATTTGTTCGATGCAATCGGCAACTGCATTGAACGGTTGGGTAACGGCATCCAATATCTGATTAATCGCATGACCGAATTGCATGCTGTTCTCGGCAAATCCCGCAGTATTCACGCGTGCATCCCATTGCCCGGCGACGATGGCCTGGGCGACCCTTTCTATTTCGAGGGTGGTCTGTTTTTCCGCTGCTTGTTTATGGCTTGAAAACAAATGAGTTAACTTCATAAATCGATCTCCTCGGTTGGTTTTGTTCGAAATTAAAACATGGTTGCAAGATGCCGAATTACTCCTCTTGCTAGATGTAACGCACTTTCAAAAGCAAATTGGATCTGACTTGTTGTTTGGTCTCCGGGTATAAGGGGAAGAGCGAAGGCTATTTGGAAACCGCTACGCTGCGATCTCGATTCAATGCCAAAACCAGAATTGAACATGCGCGTAAAAATTACTTTGCTGTCAGTTGAATCCAAAAGCCGTCTTTCGGGTATATAACCCTATCGCTCCAGTTAGGTTGACTGATGCGTGAGTTTCTGAGTAGCGAAATAAATTTACCTTGATGGGGCTGGTCCGGCGATCAGTATAGACGGGAATAGCTTATATGCAGCGACTAAACAACTGTGTTAGCAATGTGGCTGCGCGACGTAGTTTCGATCCTGACTATGCTTTTAAATATCCGCGGAGCACTAGAGGCTGTCATGCTTGGCGGATGCTTCCGCAAATGAAGGATTGGATGCCGGGTCGTCGTTTTATCTGCACCCTTAAACGATTTCGATGTGGCTGTTAAAGGTAGCTTACGGGCGAAATTGGCCGGTTAATAGTTTAAGATTGCATTGGTTTAACCCAATAATTTGCGAGAACGGATGTAATGCGTAACCTATACACGCTGCTTTATGGATTGTTGTTGCCTGCTGTTTTATTGCGATTGTATTGGCGGGGCTTCAAGGCGCCGCAATACCGGCAACGCTGGTTAGAGCGCTTGGGCTTTTACCAAACGCCGTCCAGGCAGGGGGTAATCTGGATACATGCTGTTTCAGTGGGGGAGGCGGAAGCTGCTTTCCCGTTAATCGCACATTTGCTTCACTTCCATCCGCAGGTGCCGGTACTCGTTACCACCACCACGCCAACCGGTTCTGACAGGGTGCGGGCGGCATTGGCCGGTCAAGTTGAGCATGTCTACCTGCCGTATGATCTGCCGTTTGTGGTCGAGCGTTTTTTGAAATGTTTTCGGCCCCGACTAGCGGTCATGATGGAAAAGGAAATCTGGCCCAATTTGTTTGCTGCCAGCGCGGCGCAGAACATCCCGCTTTTTGTGATCAATGCCAGATTGTCGGCGCGTTCCGCACAGTCTTATCGGAAAATTCCCGGACTGGTAAAGCCGGCGTTGGCTTGTGTCACCACTGTTGCTGTGCAAACAGAGGAGGACCGCTTACGATTTATCGAAATCGGCGCCGCTCCTCAGCAAGTTCAAGTGTTGGGTAATATTAAGTTCGATGTGACGATAGACGCCGCCGTGATCGAGGGGGGGCGAGCGCTCAAGCAGCAGTTATTCGCAAAACGCTGGGTTTGGATTGTCGCCAGCACTCATCAGGGCGAAGAAGAGATATTTCTGGTGCTTTACCCGCTCCTTAAAGCATCGATACCCGAATTGCTATTGTTGATAGTGCCGCGTCATCCTGAGCGCTTTCAAGCAGTTAAAAGGCTCTGCGAACAGCAGGGTTTGGCGGTGGCGATGCGTAGCGAGCAAAAGCAGCATCACGAGCAAACCGATGTTTATATCGCGGACAGCATGGGCGAGTTAAAAATGTTATACGCCGCTGCCGATCTGGCTTTTGTCGGCGGTAGTCTGGTGCCGGTCGGTGGTCACAACGTATTGGAACCGGCTGCCATTGGCGTACCCGTGTTATTTGGCCCGGAAATGTTTAATTTTCAGGAAATTGCCCAGCGCATTTTAGCTTTGGAAGGGGCGATACAGTGTCGTGATAGCCAAAGCCTAACCGACGCGGTGTTGCGTCTCTATCGCGATGTGGCGTTTAGAAATAGATTGATCGATAACGGTAGGTCGTTTGTAGAAAATAACCAAGGCGCGACAAAACGGGTGGTGGGTTTGTTGGCGCAGTGCCTGTAGTTTTACGTGTGGGTTAGGGCGGTTAGCGGGCAACTCGTTGAGGTTTTCCGTTATAATTCGCCCGTTTTTTAATTTGTAAAAGGTGTGAAGCGCATTATGTCGGATATTAAAAAAGTGGTGTTGGCCTATTCCGGTGGTTTGGATACCTCGGTTATTTTGAAATGGCTGCAAGATGTCTACGACTGCGAAGTCGTGACATTTACCGCCGACATCGGCCAGGGTGAAGAACTGGAACCGGCTCGCGCTAAAGCAACTGCTGCCGGCATCAAGGAAATTTATATCGACGATTTGCGCGAAGAATTTGCTCGTGACTTCGTGTTTCCGATGTTCCGTGCCAATACCATTTACGAAGGCGAGTATCTGCTCGGCACTTCGATTGCCCGTCCCTTGATTGCCAAACGCTTGATCGAAATCGCCAATGAAACCGGTGCTGACGCGGTCTCTCATGGCGCGACCGGCAAGGGCAACGACCAAGTGCGTTTTGAATTGGGCGCTTATGCCTTGCGTCCGGATATTAAAATCATTGCCCCATGGCGCGAGTGGGATTTGAACTCCCGGCAGAAACTGCTCGATTACGCCGAGCAGCACGGTATTGCCGTGGAAATGAAAAAAGGCAAAACCTCGCCTTATTCTATGGATGCCAACTCGCTACACATTTCTTATGAAGGCCGTATCTTGGAAAATCCCTGGACGGAGCCTGAAGAAGATATGTGGCGCTGGAGCGTATCGCCGGAAAATGCCCCGGATCAAGCCACCTACGTTGAGCTTAGCTATCAGAATGGCGATATCGTCGCCATCGACGATGTGCCGCATACACCCCATCAAGTAATGGAAAAATTAAATAAAATCGCCGGTGCCAACGGCGTTGGCCGTCTGGACATCGTCGAGAACCGTTATGTTGGGATGAAATCCAGAGGTTGCTACGAAACCCCTGCCGGCACCGTGATGTTGAAAGCGCATCGAGCCATCGAATCACTGACCCTGGACCGCGAAGTCGCACATTTAAAAGACGAGTTGATGCCTCGTTATGCGTCCTTGATTTACAACGGTTACTGGTGGAGTCCGGAGCGGGCGATGCTGCAAACCATGATCAATGCCTCGCAGGTCAACGTCAACGGCAAGGTACGGGTCAAGCTGTACAAAGGCAATGTGATCGTGGTCGGTCGGGCCTCGGGAACTAATAGTCTGTTCGATGAAAATATCGCCACTTTTGAAGAAGATGGCGGCGCTTACAACCAAAAAGATGCCGAAGGTTTTATCAAGCTGAACGCCCTAAGAATGCGGATTGCCGCAAAAAAAGGTCGTTGATCGCGGTTTGTATAAAACAGGACATTTTTGATTTAGCTTGTATAATGCGCCGATGTATTTCCGTTGGGCATGGGGTGCTGTTTATGCGCCGCGTGCTCTAGGAAATTCAATAGAGCTTCCCGATTAGCAACACTAAAAGAATAATGAGCGATATGCCTGAGATTAATCTGGATGATGTCAATACCGATAAGCATGAGATAGTCTATCTGCGCGCCCATCAGCATCAGGCGCTGATGAAGGCTAATCGCTTTTTGTTAATGCTGGTTCTGGCGTTGATGGCGGCAGTTTTTTTGTTGGGTTTTGTCTTACTGCCTAAACAAAATCTGTTGACCGAAATACAAAAGCATCAGGCTATCTCGGCAGTGTATGCCACGCAGAATCCGGCGCTATCCGCCGAAATCAGCGCCTTGAAAGGCCAGTTGTTCGGCTTGTTAAGCGGGTCTATCGACAGCAAGCTAAGAGCTCTGGAAGAGAATATCAAAAAGGGTAGCGTGGCCGATTCCCTGGAGACCATTCAGGATCTGAAAGGCGATGTCAAAATACTCACTACCTATTCCGTTGATTCGCCGGCCAAAGTGGAAGGTGCGGCTGCCAATCAGGCCCTGATCAAGGAATTGAACGACATTAAGGATTTGGTTTATCTGACCTTTGTGTCTTGCGGATTGATGATTGCGGCGATTGCCGGAGTTTGGCTACGCAGCCGTTACCGCTTAACCCATCAACGCAGTCAACAGGCGTATCTCGGCCGTCAAGACTAACTTGTAGTATAACGACCATAAAAAAGCCGCTGTCCCGTGAGGGGCAGCGGCTTTTTGTTTGCCTGTAAGGCTACGATTATTTTTTCAGATATTCGTAAACTGCATCGATAGCTTGGTCTTCGGTGTAACCTGCTTTTTTCACAGGACCGACTTCCATGATAGCGGCAACAGCTTTAGGCATACCGTTTTTGCCTTCTTTCAGAACTTTAGCGAACTGGTCTTTAGGCAGTTTGCCGGCGCTGATCAAGGCCGATAATTGTGGGTTGGAAGCGATGTCATGGCAAGCGCCGCAACCACGACCGAAAGCACGCTCATAAATTTTCGCGCCGATTTCTTCCGCTTCGTTAGCTGCAACTTGTCCGCTGATAGCGATCAAAGCTGCGCCTACTAATAAACCGAATGATTTTTTCATATGATTCTCTCGTTGTGTTTAAAAAAAGAACTGCATATTGTTATTTGCATAGGCAGTTCATTGGGAAATTAAGCGGGTAAAGGATAGGGAACTTTAGCGAAAAATTCAATCGATTTTCTCTGTCGTTCGCGCCTTTACCGGGTTTGCGGGCTGATTTTTCCAAGTAAAACTTAACATCGTCTGAAATAAGGAAAAATTCACACGTGCTTAGTTTTGGCCGGGTTGAAACCATTCCAACTGTTTGCGCAGGCGCACTACGGTGCCCACTATGATCAAGGTCGGTGGTTTAATGTCCGCGTTTTCGACACGTTTAGGCATATCGCCCAGGGTGCCGGTAATGACTCGCTGATGGCGGGTAGTGCCTTGTTGAATCAATGCAATTGGTTGATCGACCGGGCAGCCGTGATCGATCAACGATTGGCAGATAGTCTCCAGACCGACCAGACCCATATAAATCACGACGGTCTGGTTGGGAGAGGCTAGCTGGCTCCAGTTCAGGTTGATATTGCCGTCCTTCAAATGCCCGGTAACGAAGGTGCACGACTGTGCATGGTCGCGATGGGTCAGCGGAATTCCCGCATAGCTAGCGCAGCCGGCGGCAGCGGTAATGCCTGGTACGACTTGAAACTGAATGCCTTGCTGCATCAGGGTTTCGATTTCCTCGCCACCCCGGCCAAAAATAAACGGATCGCCGCCTTTCAGGCGCGCGACCCGTTTGCCCGATAAAGCCAGATTCGCCAGTAACTCGTTGATCGATTCTTGCGGCAGGCTGTGATTGCTGCGTTGCTTGCCCACGTATATTTTCTCCGCGTCGCGGCGAGCCATTTCTAATATTTCCTGGGAGACGAGCCTGTCGTAGACGATCACATCCGCTTGCTGCATCAAGCGCAGGGCTCGAAAAGTCAATAAATCCGGATCGCCGGGGCCGGCACCGATCAAATACACCTCGCCGCGATTTTGCGTCTGCTCAGCCGCATCGAGTTTGGCTTGCAATTCTGTTGCAGCTTGCTCGCGGCGGCCGGAGAACACCAATTCGGCGATGTGGCCTTGCAAGGCGTCTTCCCAGAATACCCGGCGGCGGTTGGGTTCTTTGAGTCGTTCCTTAACCAATGCTCGAAAATCCTCGGCAAACTGCGCCAGCAGCCCGAACGCACCGGGAATGGCGCTTTCCACCTTGGAACGCAGTAAGCGCGCGAGAACCGGTGACACGCCGCCGGAAGACACCGCTACGATTAATGGCGAGCGGTCAACAATCGCCGGAAAGATAAAACTGCATAAATCGGGATTATCCACCACGTTCACCGGAATATTCTGAGCCGTCGCAGCTTGCGCAACCGTTTCGTTGACCGTGCGCTGGTTGGTGGCCGATATGACCACGCGCATGCCTTTCACATCGTCCGCGGTAAAGGCCTTATGTTGGATTACTACTTGATTATTGCGCCCCATTTCCGCGACGCTGGCGCTAATTTCCAGCGCTACCACGGTAATACGCGCGCCGGTTTTTGCCAGGAGTTCGATTTTACGCGAGGCGATTTCGCCGGCGCCGACAACCAGGCATGGCTGGTCTTTTAGTTTTAAGAAAAGCGGGAAGTAATCCATGGTGCTTGATTTTCGTGGTCTGGGGTTGGTGTTATTATAAGCGTTGTCTAAAGAACAGTTGAGTGAACACCACTATGATCGAATTTGATTTGGAAGTCGATGCCAGCGGATTGCAATGTCCGTTACCGTTGCTGCGTTTGAAAAAGGCGATTATGGAAGTGGAAAGCGGCAGGGTAGTCAAAGTGATTGCTACCGATCCGGCGGCCCATTTGGACTTTGGCGTCTATATCGATCAGGCGGGACATATTCCGCTGAAGATATTCAAGGAAGCCGATAAACAAGTATTCTTTATACAGAAAAAATAGAAGCGATTCAATATTATAAAGGGTCAAAAGGGCGCTTCTTTTGACCATTGTCCTCAGCTTTTATTTCCTCAAGCTAATAATCGGCCAGTTTGCTTGCCGAGCAACTTCCCGTAGTTTTTCGTCAGGATCGACAGCAACCGGTTGATCGACCAAGCTCAATAGCGGCAAATCGTTATGCGAATCGCTGTAGAACCAACTGCCTGCCAGCGTTTCCGTGGAATTGGCGAGCCAGTCGTTTAGGTGCGCGATTTTTCCTTGCTGAAAGCAGGGTGTACCGTTGAATTTACCGGTGTAGCGACCATCGACAAATTCTGGCGTGGTAGCCAGCAGGTTGTCGATACCGTATAGCTTGACGATAGGCTCGGTGACGAAGCGATTGGTGGCGGTAATCACCAGCAAGGTGTCGCCGGCCGCGCGATGCTTTTCCACCAAAGCCTGGGCAGCCTCCAGCATGATCGGCTCGATCAGCGTTTCGACGAATTCAGCGCGCCAGCGATACAGTTGCTCGGGGTCGTGTTGGGCTAGTGGTGCCAGTGAGAAATGCAAAAACTCGACAATATCCAGCGTGCCGTGTTTGTAATCTTCGTAGAATTTTTTATTGGCCTGTTCATATTGGTCTTTGTCGACAATGCCACGGTCGACTAAAAATTGGCCCCATAAAAAATCGCTGTCATCGGCGATCAGCGTGTTATCCAGATCAAAAATCGCTAAGCTCACGGCAAATCCGTCGTCATAAAGAAAAAAGTAGCGGCCTGTGGCGTCCGCCGGTTATTTGTGGAACAATTGCGCCATTCATTTTAATGGCCGTGCCGTTGTTAATTTTAACATCCAGGCATTAGCAACAGGGCGGCAAATAATACAGGTTTTTACATGATAGACTCGAAAGGATACCGGCCTAATGTCGGCATTATCCTTTGCAATGACGAGGGTCGTGTGTTCTGGGCCAAGCGCAAGGGCGCTAATTCGTGGCAGTTTCCGCAGGGCGGGATCGATGGCGACGAGGACCCGGAAACCGCGATGTATCGGGAGTTGTGGGAGGAAACCGGCTTGTGTGCAGAGCATGTGCAGTTGCTGGGGCGCACCCGTTATTGGTTGCGCTATAAACTGCCGGATCGGTATATCCGCAAAAATTCCACGCCCTTGTGCATCGGGCAGAAACAGATTTGGTTTATTTTACGCTTGATGACAGATGAATCGAATGTCAGGTTCGATTGCGGGCACAAGCAGGAGTTCGATAACTGGAAGTGGGTGGAGTACTGGTATCCGCTGAAAGACGTGGTCTACTTCAAGCGCCGGGTGTACCGCAAAGCGATGGACGAATTAGGAGCTTTGTTGATTGCCAATGACGTGGGTGTCAACGCCGAGAGTTATTTATCCGGAAGATTGGCGTTTGGTTAGTAGCTATGCGAGTTAGTTTGTAAGTCGTTCATACTGATGGGCAGGCGATAGCACGTGGATCGCAATTCACCGTCATCCCCCAATTCGAAGATACTGTAGCCGGGAGCTAGCGTATCCAGTTCAAACTCGGCGGCAAACGGTTTGAACTGAAAACAGCTGGCCGGCGTGGCGTATATCGCTATCTGTTTGTGACTAGTCTGCATTTCCTGATGTAAATGACCGCAGGTGATGGCTTTAACTTGTGGGAAGTGTTCCGCTATTGCTAGCAATGCCTCGCCATTCTCAATTTGCATGGTATCCATCCAACTGCTCCCGCTGGCAATACAATGATGATGCACCGCCAGCAGCGCAGGCATGTCGTGTGCGCTTAGCGTTTGCCGTAAAAATATCAGTTCTTCCGGTGATAGAAACCCACTGGGACTGCCGGGTTTTTGGCTATTTAAGGCAATAATCTGCCAATTCTTCAGCAACACATGTTTACGGCAACTGACGAAGTCAACGTTCAACTCGGTTTGCATCAGTTCCCAGTCGTCATGATTACCCGGCAAACACAGGCAAGGTGTTTGATAAGTCTGCAGATGTCGGCAAATTCGCCGGTAGCTATCGGCGCTAAGGTCTTGGCCCAAATCGCCGGTCAATAAAATCAAATCGAACGGGCCGTGCGTGACATGCGCGTGGGCCAAGGTGTTTTGGAAATACTGTTCGGTATCGATACCCAACATTTTATCGCCGGCATGCGGCAATATATGCAGGTCGGTTAACTGCAAGACTTTTAAAGCAGGCATTGGTCAGCGCAGATAGGGATAGTAGGCTTGGCTGTTAGGGTGAACCTCGCTCAAGTCTTCGTTTTTGCCAATCCAGCGGTAAGTAGCGTGTTGTTGCGCCGGTAGCTGATTAATATCGATATCCAGCTGCAATTGATAACCTAAAACTACGTAATGAGTGCTTATATTCGGCTGTTTGGCAAAATTAGTCTCATACAGATGGGTGAAGGCGCCCAGTAAATCAGCGCTTTCTATGCTGTAAGCAGTGCCTAATTCGGTTTCAGTGATTCTTTGGAACGCGGCTGCCAACGTTTCTGATTTATAGATTCTACCGCCCGGCACGAACCAATAACCCGCCGCCGGTTCATTCATGCGCAAGCCCATCAATATTTCATCCTTGCTGGAACGCACAATTAAGTCAATAGCGACTAGGGGGGTGTTTTTTACGACTGTCAGAAAATCCTGTTTATCGAGCATCCTATATTCCGTGAGCTGAGTGGGTGGAAGGTGATGTTAAACGTCTTTATACAATACCTTGGCATTGCGCTGATAGTTGTAAGCGCTTTTCATCGGTTCGGGCAAATCGTCGATTTCGCACGGCGCAAAACCGCGCTCGACGAACCAATGCACGGTTTGCGTGGAACGTACGAACAAGCGGCGAATAGTTTCGGATTTGGCTTTGTTGCTTAGATAGTCCAACAAGCTGTTGCCGCGCGCGCCTTTTTGATAATCGGCATGCACTGCCAGACAAGCAATCTCCGCACTGTTGCCGTCGGCCATCACATGAAACGCCGTGCAACCAATGATCAAGCCATCACGCTCAATGACTATATAGTCGCCAATTTCCATCTCCAGCTTTTCCCGCGAACGCTTGACCAGGATGCCTTGCTGCTCCAAGGGTTTGATCAACTCCATAATGCCGCCGATGTCGTCCAATGTCGCTGCCCGTATAGTTTCGAAGGCGTTAGAGCTGATCAGCGTACCAATACCGTCGCGGGTAAACAGTTCCAGGAGTAAGGCGCCGTCCACATGCCGATTGATCAAGTGCGCGCGCTGAACGCCTTTTTCGCAGCTTTGCATCGCGGCGCGCAAGGAGCGAGCGACTTCATCCGGAACAGTTGGTGTCTCTTGCAATAGTGCTGAAACCTGAGCCGTGGTGAGCTGTTGGATGGGGTGATTATCGCCAGGCGATACGCAATTTTGTTCGGTCAACAAAATCAACTTTTCGGCTTGCAAGGCGATGGCGACTTCGGTTGCCACTTCCTCGGCCGACAGATTAAAGATTTCGCCGCTGGGCGAATAACCGATAGGTGAAATCAGCACCACATTGTGTTGATCTAATTGTTGATGGATGGCTTGGGCGTCTATGCGCCGCACCTTGCCGGTGTGGCAATAGTCGATGCCATCCAGTACGCCCAAGGGTTTGGCCGTAACGAAATTGCCGGACGCGACACGTATTTTGGCGCCGGCCATCGGCGAGCCGGACACACCCATCGATAACAGGGCCTCAATTTCCACCCGTACCAGACCTGCGGCCTGCTTGACGTATTGCAGCGTGGTGGCATCGGTAATCCGCAAATGGTGGTGAAACTGCGGTGTGTTGCCATGCCCGGTGACTTGTTCGTCGATCTGCGGGCGAATGCCGTGCACCAGCACCAGCCTGACACCCAGGCTTCTCAGCAACGCGAAGTCGTGAATCAGATTGTCGAAATCCGGCTCCGTTACCGCATTGCCGCCGAAAAAAATCACAAAGGTGCGGTTGCGATGGGCGTGGATGTAGGGCGATGAATTTCTGAACCAATTAACGAAAGTTGATTGATGTTCCATGGAGTGTTTACGAATCGGTTGCGGGGTTGCTGGCTGCTTAGTGTAACTTTGCCAGCGTTAAAACCCAATCAGGGCTGGTTATTTGGTTTTTTTCCAACGGCTGGCCACATAATCCAGCGCTTCTTGAATGTTCAGGTCCCGAGTGCCGCCGCCGGTTCGCACGAAGAATTTGGGGGTGTTGCTCTGCGTCAGAAACACGGGTCGGTGTGAGGGGGAGACAATAACCCGGCAGACATCACGGTCGGCCAATTTATGAAAAAGCACGTGGATCAGCGGGCACAAGTCGGCCCCCAGATTGCTGGAGATCGCAGTCATCAAGGTTTGCTCGAAACCGTCTTGGTCGGGTTTTTTTAGGGTCTGAAAATCGGCCTCAAGGCCAATTATCTCACCGTTGTCGGCCACGCCGATCAGCAAGGTCCCGCCAACCGGACTGTTAAAGAAACCGGCCAGCGTTTTCATAATCACGCCTTCCAGGGCCCTATTGACCCGCTGCTCCTGAATATCCCAGCGCAGCGATGATTTAAACTCCAGCAACGGTCCTTCGCCTTGGCGGATGATGGTTGGTAAATCTTTTTCCAGCTCGACTTTCAACGCATCCAAAGCGACCAACCGCTTGTGCAGTATCTGATAAAAACCCAGCGACAGCAGACCCAGTATTGCGCCGATTTCGGCATAGAACAGAATCAGGTTGTTCTGATTAATTTGGCCGGTCATTACCTCTTTGAACTGGCTCAATACGAATTCGATAGAGGACAGCGGGTCAGAGTTGCGCTCGCGCGAGCTGATGTAATCGTAACTGGGCGCCAATAAAAATATTCCCATGCCGGCGCCTATCCAGCCGGCTATGAAATAGATTTTCAGCTTTTGTTTCCAGATATAGAGCAGTTGGAAGAGGAAGCGTTTCATTCCTGGGATAATGCTAAAAACATAGCATTGAGGCGGAAGTAAGAAAAATTAATTTGAACTTTGCCATTCTGTGTAGACCCTGGTTAATTTCTCCATATCCCTGTCACAGGCTAGCAATTCAAGTTGGTAATGTTGGGCTGTTATAAAGTGCAGAAAATCGATGGCAGCACATTTTCCTTTTAAGCTGATTCCTTTCGATTGGCTATATCTAGAAAGTTGGATGGCTTTGTCGTAGATTTCTTGCGTAATATCTAAAATCCCAAAGCTTTCGAAGATGGTTTTAAGTTGTTGAAAATTTTTACTGTTAGTCAGCTTAACAGTCCGCAATGTTTCCAAATAAACCAGTCGGTTAACGAATATTTCGCTTTCTTCGTCTTCAAGTATCGGTTTCAGTTTTTCGATTGCATCGGGTTTCTTTTTTTCGTAGGCATCGATAATCAAGTTGGTGTCGATGAAATACTTCATTAGCCTTCCTCTTGTAAATTATTTACAAGATCCAACAGCGCTGTTTTGGCCTTTTTTTGTTTCTCTTTATCGACATGATTGATTTTTTCTTTGTTAAGATCGACATTGAAGAATTCTTTCACAATGTCGGTTAAAAAATAGCTTTCAATATTGGCTACTGCTTTGGTTTTGACGAAATTTCCATCTCGAATCATCTCGTAGCCTTCGCCGTTTTTTAAGCCTGACAATACTAAAGGCGAGTGAGTGGAAATGAAGAAAGTGGTGTTCGGAAAAAACTCGCGTAGAACGCCGATAATTTTAGTTTGCCAACTGATATGCAAATGGGGTTCGATTTCGTCAATAAAAACGATGCCGTCTACTTCATTAAGATTGGCTTGGTCTGTCCAACCGCTAAAGCCTGCAACAATTTCCTGAAAGATTTTAATTATCGAAATAAAACCGGTAGAGAGCTTATCGAGTGGAGTATCGTTAATCAACAATTGCCCTTCGTAAAACATCAGTTTTAAAGATGAGCCGCCATCTTCGCGCCGATTGACTAAATCGAGCCCGGGCTCCAATCTATCCATAAGTTGAAGAACAGTCACGGCTTCCTGTTCCTTGTTTTGGTTTTTTACAACGAAATTTGGGTTAATGATCAGACGGGAAGCAAACCAATCGGCGATTTCCTGTTGTTCCAAACCATCACCATTCAGATAACTTAGCGTGCGTTCAAAGCTATCGGTAAAGCGGTGCTGCTTGTCCGGCAGAATTTTTATATTGCTACTGTCGATATTTTTCGAAAAGCCGCGATTCTTCGCGCCTATGAATACAATCGGTTTGTCGCAAACGAACGGAGTGTGGCCGTTGATATTGGGAATGCGTCCGAAACTAGTAAATCCCCAGTTTTGATGGGTCTTGTCTTTGATTTTAAAATTGTTTACTTCGAGTTCGAGAGGAAGTTTTAGATCGTATTCTTTTAATTTGTTGTATATGTGATTTTGACCGAAAAAATTCGCATACTTATAGCTTTTGTTTTTGGAAAACATGGCGTGCGAATAAATAAGAGATTTCGCCATGTTTTCCAGAAGCTGAGTTTTACCTATGCCGTTTTTCCCGATAAAACAGTAAATCTGTTTGTTTGCTTCCAGGGCTATATCAAAATCGAATCCTACGCCTAATCCTTCGGTTTTAAATGAGGTGATCATGATCTTCTTCCTAAAGCCCGATTAGAACAATTATGCCTGAATATAGATTAAGTATGCCGGGATAAGCTCAGTTTCTAGTCTGGAGAATTCATTCAATTCGCTTATTGTTCTTCCAGTTTAGCTAAATCCCGCACCGCACCCTTGTCGGCGGATGTGGCAAAAAAAGCATAGGCTTTCAGCGCCACTGACACTTTGCGTGGACGTGGCTTGGCTGGTTTCCAGCCTATTTGGTCTTGTTCGGCACGGCGCTGGGCCAGTTCCTCGTCAGATAACAAGACATTGATCGAGCGATTCGGAATATCGATACGAATACGGTCGCCATTTTTTACCAAACCAATCGCGCCACCAGCTGCCGCTTCCGGTGAGCAGTGGCCAATCGACAAGCCGGAGGTGCCGCCGGAAAAACGGCCGTCGGTCAATAGCGCGCAAGCCTTGCCCAAGCCTTTGGACTTGATGTAACTGGTTGGGTAGAGCATTTCCTGCATGCCAGGGCCGCCTTTGGGGCCTTCGTAACGCACCACCACCACATCGCCGGCTTTGACTTTGTTATTGAGGATGTTTTCTACCGCTTCATCTTGTGATTCCACGACATGAGCATTGCCTTCAAATACCAGTAGGCTGTCATCGACGCCGGCGGTTTTGATCACGCAGCCATCCACAGCGATATTGCCGTGCAATACCGCCAACCCGCCTTCCTGGCTGAAGGCATGGTCAATGGAGCGGATACAGCCTGCGGCACGATCAGTGTCCAGGCTGGGCCAACGGGTGTTCTGACTAAACGCTACCTGAGTCGGGATACCGGCGGGGCCAGCCATATAAAAAGTTTTTACGGCATCGTCGGGGTTGGCGGTAATGTCCCATTGTGCCAGGGCATCGCCGAGAGTCTTGGCGTGCACGGTCGGCACGTCGGTATGCAGCTTACCGGCCCGGTTCAACTCGGCCAGAATCGCCATGATGCCGCCAGCGCGATGCACGTCTTCGATATGATATTTGTCGGTGTTGGGCGCGACCTTGCACAATTGCGGCACCACTCTGGACATGCGATCAATATCCGCCATGGTGAAATCGATGCCGGCTTCTTGAGCAATCGCCAATAGATGCAAGATGGTGTTAGTGGAGCCGCCCATGGCAATGTCCAGGGCAATCGCATTTTCAAAGGCTTTAAAACCCACCGCGCGCGGCAGCACCGATGCGTCATTTTGCTCGTAATATTGTTTGGCCAGTTCGACGATACGGCGACCGGCTTGTTTGAACAATTGTTCGCGATCGGCATGGGTGGCTAACATGGTACCGTTGCCCGGCAACGACAAACCCAGCGCTTCGGTCAGGCAGTTCATCGAATTGGCGGTGAACATGCCGGAGCAGGAGCCGCAGGTCGGGCAGGCCGAGCGTTCGACAGCAGCCAGGTCTGTGTCAGATACTTTGCTGTCTGCGGCCATGACCATGGCGTCCACCAAGTCCAGCCTCTTGATGTCCGCGCTTTCCGCCAACCTTACTTTACCGGCTTCCATCGGGCCGCCGGAGACAAAGATCACCGGAATATTGATGCGCATAGCCGCCATCAACATGCCCGGGGTGATTTTGTCGCAGTTGGATATACAGACAATTGCATCGGCGCAATGCGCATTCACCATGTACTCGACGCTGTCGGCAATCAAATCGCGGCTGGGCAGGCTATACAACATGCCGTCGTGACCCATGGCAATGCCGTCGTCTACCGCGATGGTGTTGAATTCCTTGGCGACGCCGCCGGCCAGTTCAATCTCGCGCGCCACCAATTGACCAAGATCTTTTAAATGTACGTGGCCCGGCACGAACTGAGTGAAAGAATTGGCTACTGCGATAATCGGTTTATTGAAATCGCCGTCTTTCATGCCGGTGGCGCGCCACAATGCGCGCGCGCCAGCCATATTGCGGCCTTGAGTGGTGGTATGAGAACGGTATGCAGGCATGGTGATTCCAGATGAAAGCAAAAGCGGCGCTTAAACTGCCGCGGGAAAGGGCGTCATTTGAAGCAGGGCGGTCCTGCGGCTAATTCGTTTAAAACTAAAAACTATCCCAGCCGCTGGAACGGCGGCGCCAGCTGAGTTTGGGCAGAATAAAGCCCAGCAATACGCCGAATAAAGCCAAGCCGCCGCCGTACAAAAACCAGTCCTGGTTACTGCTGTCGGTCAATGCCTGATTTTCGCGTTTTAATTGTTGTAGTTCGCGCTCGACGGAGATGACGCGCTCCTGCAATTGGTCGCGCTGTTGTTTGAGTTGTATTGCATTGGCGGCGGTTTGCTGAAGTTCGCTAAGGTCGGCGCTGAGCTTATCGCGTTCTTTGCCAATTTCCTGGCTGTTGGCTTGTCCGGCTTTAAGTTGTTTGTTTTCTTCCTGCAGCGCTTCGAGTTTTTTGCTGACGGCTTCCAGTTGATTGCGGGCGCTGGGTTCGCCGGTCAGGTAGCGGCTGAGAATGAAGCCCTCCGCGCCGCTGCTGGTTTGTATATAGGTATAGCCGTTTTCGGTACTTTCTTGCAATACGCTGACTGGGATGCCGTTTTCCAACATTTTGACGATCTTGGTTCGCTCACTTTCGCCGCTGCGCAACGGCACCTCAACTTTGTCGGTGACGTAGGCGGTTCTTGCCACGGCAAGCGGGCTAATCAGCAGACAGGCAAACAGGTAGGCAAAAGTTTTTTTCACAGTATCACTCTTCGTTCGGCGTAAAGAAAGCGGCGATTCTAGCGAAATTATCGGCAGATGAGAAATTCCAGTAGCGCTTTCTGAGCGTGCAGGCGATTCTCGGCTTCGGGAAATATCACGCTTTGTGGGCCGTCGATGACCTCGGCTGTCACTTCTTCGCCGCGATGTGCCGGCAGGCAGTGCATGAACAGCGCATCGGTTTTGGCGGCAGTCATGGTTTTGCTGTTGACCTGAAAATCCTTAAATACGAATTCGCGTTTTTTTTGTTCCTCTTCCTGTCCCATGCTAGCCCAGACATCGGTTACTACTAAATCGGCTTGCTGTGCGGCTTGCTCCGGCGTATTGAAAAACGCCACTCTATGTCCGGCGGCATCGACGATACTTTGCTGCGGACGGTAATCGACAGGGCAGGCGATGTTCAATTTAAAGTCGAATTGGCGAGCCGCATTGATATAGGAATGGCACATATTATTGCCGTCGCCGATCCAGGCTACGGTTTTGCCGGCGATGTCGCCGCGCAGTTCGAAATAGGTTTGCATATCGGCTAGCAATTGACACGGGTGCAGCAAATCGGTCAGGCCGTTGATGACGGGTACTCGCGAGTGCTTGGCAAAGGTGGTGACCGTTTCGTGATTGTTGGTGCGCAGCATAATACAGTCCACCATGCTGGAGATCACCTTGGCGCTATCTTCCAGGGGTTCGCCGCGGCCGAGTTGCGTGTCTCTGGGTGATAGAAACAGGGCGCTGCCGCCGAATTGGGCCATGCCTGCTTCGAAGGAGATACGGGTGCGGGTCGAGGATTTTTCGAAAATCATCGCCAGCACTTTACCTTTGAAGGGCTGATAGTCCGGGGTGCGATGCAATTTGAGCTGAATGGCCCGTTGAATCAGGTTGTGTAGTTCGGCGCTGGACAAATCCAGCAGACTGATGAAGTGTCTGGGTTGCATGGTTATTGTCTGCAAAATGCCTGAATGAGCGCTGTCAGGGTGTCTGTCAGCGTTGATATTTGCGCGTCGTCGATGATTAGCGGCGGCAGCAAACGGATAGTGTTGTCGGCAGTGACGTTGATTAATAAGCCTTCCGCCAAGGCTTTTCCGACCAATTCGCCGCAAGGCCGATCCAGTTCAATGCCTATCATCAAACCTTTATGGCGAATATCGACGATATGCGGGGTGTCTGCCAGTGCGTTTTTGAAGCGCTGGAAAATTTGTTCGCCTTTTGATTGCGCATCGGCGATCAAGGTGCTGGTTGATAAAGTTTCCAGTACCGCTAAGGCCGCGCTGCACGCCAGTGGATTGCCGCCAAACGTCGAGCCGTGATTGCCGGCTTGTAACACGTCCGCTGCTTTGCCGCGCGCCAGGCAAGCGCCAATCGGCACGCCGTTACCCAAGGCTTTAGCCATCGTACATACATCCGGCAGGATGCCGTTATGTTGATAAGCCAGAAAGCGCCCGGTACGGCCGGCGCCGGTTTGAATTTCGTCCAGCATCATCAGCAGATTGTGCCGATCACATAGTGCGCGAATTTGGTTTAAGTAATCCGCCGCCGGAATATTCACCCCGCCTTCGCCTTGCACCGGTTCAACCAGGATCGCGACGATGTTTTTATCGGCGGCGAGAGCTGCTTCGATAGCCGACATGTCGTTATACGGCACATGAGTAAACCCGGCCAACAGCGGCGCGAAGCCTTGCTTGATCTTGGTGTTGCCGGTGGCGCTCAGCGTGCCCATAGTCCGGCCATGGAAGCTTTTTTCCATGGTCAACACTACTGGGTTTTCAACGCCTTGCTGGTGGCCGTATTTGCGGGCGATTTTTATCGCCGCTTCGTTGGCTTCGGCGCCGGAATTGCTGAAAAACACATTATCCATGCCGCTTAGCTCGATCAGTCTATCGGCCAGTTGCGACTGCAACTCTACGCCGTAAAGATTGGAGGTATGCAGCAAGGTTTTGCTTTGCCGGCAGAGCGCTTCATGCACGGCCGGATGGGCGTGGCCGAGGTTGCACACGGCAATGCCGGCGACCGAGTCGAGATAGCGGCGTCCATCGGTATCCCACAACCACGCGCCTTCGCCGCGTGTAAAAGTGACCGACTGGCGGGCATAGGTAGGCATGATGTGACTGGTCATTGTGCTAAGACTCTGAAAGTGTTTTGAAAAACGCTATTCGCTCGAAAAAAGCGCGCGATTATATTTTTTTCATCCCGCGTACGCAATAAATACTTTTCCTCAAAATCCGGTGTTTTGCCGTATGTCCGCAGCAATAGTCGAGCGATTTGCCGGAAATTTTCGCGTGTCTGGGCGTTTGTTATAAATCTGTAACATTGATGCTTTAAATTCTCGCAAATTAAGTTGTTTCGACCGGTTTGAGTTTGCCGGCGATTAATCACAAAGGACTTGCGTTGAACGACAACGAACATCTTTTAGACGATAAAAAACACATCGTTTCGATCCGGTTGAACAATTCCGACCGGATTGCCGTGCGTGCCATGGCCGCTCGGCTGTTTGTGCGTGAGTCGGAATTGTACCGGTTTGCGGTCTACCATTTGCTGAATCGTTTACACAAGCTGCATGAAGACTCGTGTGTCGGTAGCGATTTGTTACCGTTATTCATCGAGTTTAAGGACGAGCTCAACACGCATTTGGGCTTAAAAAAGCATCAGCTATTCAAGATTTTTAACGGCAAGAACCCCGATCCGGAAAAATTCGTATCAATGGCCGATATTGAGCTGTTGTTATTGCCGCAACACGCGGTGCGTCAGCGCTTGCAACAAATGAACGAGGCTGCCGGGCAGCGCAGAGCCGACACCAACGCCTGGCTTTTGGAATATTTGAAGGATAAATATCACTTCAGCGTGTATGACGCGGATACGGAGTTGCCGTTTCTGGATGCGCTGGCGCTGGAAAATAGATAAATCGTCAGTCATTCAGCTATCTCGGCCGTCATCGGTTCGGCGGAAGCTGGGAATTTGCCAAATGTTCTCTAGCACAGTGTGTCTGCGAATGTGTATGGCTGGACAGTAATAGGGCGTTTTAGCTATGCTCAGCAAACTTAATTGTTTTGTTGCGCGGAGGCGGCATGTCATTGACCCCATCTTTGTTTCCGGAATTGATTCAAGCGTTGATTGAGACCATTGATGCGCATGCCGAAGAAGTAACCGAACTGGATCAAGCGATAGGCGACGGCGACCATGTGTTTAATTTACAGCGTGGTTTGCAGGCCTTACGCGAGCATGCCGGTGAGATAGCGACACTCGACTGGGTGGCGGCTTGGCAGAAAATCGGTATGACGGTGATGGCTGCTGTCGGCGGTGCTTCCGGCTCTTTGTATGCGACTTTGTTTATCGCGCTGGCAAAGAATGCTAAGGACAAGCTTATCGATCTTGCTGGGTTTTCTGATGCATTTTTGCAGGCAGTCGAGGCTGTGAAGCAACGCGGCAAGTCTGATGTTGGTGAGAAGACCATGCTGGATGTACTAGTGCCGGTCGCCAAGGCGTTGCGGGAGCATGCGGCTGCGGGTAAGCCGCTGGCCGAGATTTTGGATAGCCTAAGCCTGGTGGCGGCAGAAGGCGTGGAAGCCACTCGCGAAATGTTGGCTACCAAGGGCCGCGCCTCGTTTCTGGGCGAGCGCAGCAAAGGCCATATCGATGCCGGTGCCAAGACTGCGCAGTTGATGATCGCGGCGATTGCCGAGGTGTTGAAAAACGCCCAGGTTCAACCCGCTTAGATTGTTGCCTGCTTCAACAACCCCAGCGCAACGCAGCGGTATTCACCGGCGCATCCCAAAAACCCAGCATTTCTTTGTCCAGCAGCGTCAGCGTTAGCGAACAACCTGCCATATCCAGTGACGTAGTAAAGTTGCCTACCAGAGAGCGCTGGACGGTCAGGCCGCGTTCGCTGAAATATTGCCAGGCCAATTCGTAAATCAAATGTAGCTCTATCAATGGTGTGGCGCCGAAGCCGTTCACATGCAGCAACACGGCTTGGCCGGCGGCGGGTTGCAATTCATCGAAAATATGTCCGGCTAATTGGTCGACAATTTCGCTGGCGCTCACCAGCTTCTTTGTCTCGCGGCCGCGTTCGCCGTGGATGCCGACACCTAACTCGATTTCGTCGTCGGCAATAGCAAAAGTTGGATGGCCCAAGGCCGGCACCGTACAACTGGTCAAGGCGACACCCATCGAGGCGGTTGCTTGATTGACCCGTTCGCCCAGTGCCTTGCAGGTGGCTAAGTCAGCGCCGTTTTCAGCGGCGGCGCCGACGATTTTCTCGACGATGGTGGTGCCGGCCACGCCTCTACGGCCGATGCTGTGGGTTTTGGGTAAGGAGATGTCGTCGTCAATCAAAACGCTGGCGTTGGGCAGGTCCAGCATCTCGGCGGCCATTTCAAAATTCATCACATCACCGGCATAATTTTTAACTATAAACAGCACGCCAGCGCCGCCGTCCATGGCTTGCGCCGCGGCCAGCATCTGGTCCGGCGTTGGTGAAGTAAATACCTGTCCGGGGCAGGCGGCATCCAGCATGCCGACGCCGACGAAGCCGCTGTGCAGCGGTTCATGACCTGAGCCGCCGCCGGAAATCAGCGCGACTTTGCCGGTTTTACGCACGTTGCGATATACAAATCGCGGCTCAGGATTGAATTGCACGATGTCGGCATGGGCTTTGGCAAAGCCCTGCAGGCTGGTTTGCAGTAAGGTGTCCGGGCTGTCGATAAATTTTTTCATGATTCGCCTCCGCTGTTAGGGCGTGGAATGAGCTTAGAGTTTGCTGTGGCGCAAGCTTTCGGTGATGTCGCGTATGTCCGGCATAATCCAGGTTGGACCGAAATCCGCTGCAGCGACATCTTGTTCGGTGGATACGCCGCTGAGCACCATCAGGCTGCGGATACCGGTGCGCACTGCGCCGAGAATGTCGGTATCCAGCCGATCGCCGATAGCGACAGTATAGGCGGGGTCGACATTCAGCAGGCTCAATGCTTGTCGATAAATGATAGGCTCCGGCTTGCCGATAATCATTGGTTTGATGCCGGTGGAAGCGGTCAAGCCTGCCAGAATGGCGCCGTTGCCGTGGGTTTCGCCGCGTTCGGTCGGTAGCGAAAGGTCACCGTTGGTGCCGATGAAGTGCGCGCCGGCTCGCAGATTCAGGGTGGCGGTGGCCAGTTTGTCCCAGCTTAATTCTCTGTCCATGCCGCAAACAACCAGATGCGCGCGCTGTTCGGGCTCGGTCTCGTAAAGTCCGGTAAGTTTAAAGCCCAAATCCAGCAGCGGTTGCCGGGCACCGATGCCGCCGATCACAAATACGCGAGTAGTCTGTGGGTCGTAGCGTTCGGACAAATATAGCGCGGTGGCCATGCCAGAAGTCAGAATCTCGTTCAGTGCGATTGTTACGCCCATTTTTGCCAGCTTATCGACATACTGTTCCGCTGTCAGGCTGGCGTTATTGGTGGCCAGGATGAAGGGTAGCTTTAGTTCGCGCAGAGTCTGAAAAAAATCTACGAGTCCGGCTTGAGCTCGGTCGCCGTGCCAAAGTACGCCATCCATATCGATGATCAGGGCGTGGATGTCGGTGAAAGCTTGCATAAACGGTCTCGGTTGCTTGGGTTGTTTAAATGGGGTTTGTGTCTGCAAAGTCTGATATTTGGCGCTAAAAATGTCAGGAATTTGCGGTGCGGAAGAATTGCATACATCACCGCCTGCTGTCCAGTTAGCCGGGATTGGTGGTATTTTCCTTGACTAATTGTTTGTAACCTAGTTTAATGCGCGGCTCTTGACGCCCAGGTAGCTCAGTCGGTAGAGCAGAGGACTGAAAATCCTCGTGTCGACAGTTCGATTCTGTCCCTGGGCACCATTCTGGTTTTAGGTTAAGTCGCTGCCCAGGTAGCTCAGTCGGTAGAGCAGAGGACTGAAAATCCTCGTGTCGACAGTTCGATTCTGTCCCTGGGCACCACCTGAACAAATATTCCCCTCGCAATAGCGTTTGATCGGCTAGAGTCTCTCAAATCCAAGATTTTCCTTGTTTCAGTCGGTAAGTAGCTGACGAATAGCGGCTCGGTTCAATGCCATACCTTTGGACGATTTCGATGGTGAGCGAGTCTGCGGGCTCTGTCTCCTGTGTCATCCTTGTAAATTTCGGTGTGAATACAATTCTGTCGAGAGTGCAGGTTTCAGGATTTAGCCAAGTACTTGTAGGGTGGCGTGGAATGTCGATTTACATCCTTGAAAGATATGGTTATAATTCGGCTTTTAATTTTTCGCCGCAGTTTTTGAGGCGGTAAATTGTTTCCTGATAAGCGTGGTTTTTTGAGATTATTGTCTCGATAAACGAGTGAGTTCTCCTCAATGCTGTTTCAGGCGTGGTTTTGCTAAGAAAGCCCCTTTCAGGGGTTTTTTCTTTTGTGGGCTTTCGAAAAACGCGAAGCCCACGGGTTTTGGTTGTTTATGGAAGAGCCTGAGGCTCTTTTTTTTTGGGTTTGAAAAGGTGAGGCGTTAATGAAACAGGCTCCTGAACATTTGGTGGAATTGATCGAGCCAATTGTGGAAGGTCTTGGCTATGAGTGTGTGGGGATAGAGTACAACCCGCATCCGACACACGGCATGTTGCGCATTTATATCGACAGCGACAATGGGATATTGCTGGACGATTGCACCAAGGTTAGCCACCAGATTAGCGGGGTGCTGGATGTCGAAGATCCGATTCAAGGTGAATACCATCTGGAAGTATCCTCGCCGGGTGCGGATCGGCCGTTTTTCAAACTCAGCCAATTTCAACGTTTTTTGGGGAGCACTGTGCTGGTGAGCTTATTCAAGCCCATCGATAAACGCCGCAAAATTACCGGCCAGATCAAGGTGGTCGAAGACGATGCCATTCTGGTACAGGAAGGTGAGCAGTTGTTAAAAATCCCGTTTCAGGCAATGAGCAAGGCACGCTTGGTGCCGGATTACATAATCAATAAAGGAGGTCGCAGTGGCAAATAAAGAAATTTTATTGGTGGCAGATGTTTTTGCTAACGAAAAAGAAATAGACAAGGAAATTATCTTTCAGGCCATTGAATCCGCTTTGGAAGCGGCGACTGTCAAGCGTTACGAAAATCCAATTAAAGCTAGAGTAGCCATTGATCGGCATACTGGTGATTACTTGACTTATCGGCGGTGGTTGGTCGTCGATGCGAATCCCGAGATTAACGGCGACGTCGAACATCCTGGCTGGCAGGTGTTGCTGGAAGTTGCGCAATTCGATAATCCTAATATTCAAGTCGGCGACTACGTAGAAGAAGAAATCGAATCGGTCGATTTTTGCCGGATTGCCGCGCAGACTGCCAAGCAAGTCATTATTCAAAAAGTTCGCGAAGCCGAGCGCAAGAAAATTGTCGAAGCCTATCAGGACCGGGTTGGCGAGTTGGTCACCGGTGTTGTCAAACGCTTGGAGAAAGGCAGTGTTTACCTGGATTTGGGTGGTCATGTCGAAGCCTATATTGCCCGGGAAGATATGATCCCGAAAGAGCCGGTTAGAATGGGTGATAGGGTGCGTGGCTATTTGAAAGCCGTACGTTCCGAGCCACGCGGTCCGCAGCTGTTTGTTAGCCGTACCGCGCCGGAATTATTGATTGCGCTGTTTCGTTTGGAAGTACCGGAAGTCGGTGAAGGTTTGATTGATATTTTGGCGGCGGCTCGCGATCCCGGTTCCCGCGCAAAAATCGCTGTCAGAGCCAACGATCCGCGCCTGGACCCCGTTGGTGCTTGTGTCGGTATGCGTGGCTCCAGGGTTCAAGCCATCTCTAATGAATTGGCGGGCGAGCGGGTCGATATTATTTTATGGAACAGCAACGACGCGCAATTCGTGATTAATGCCATGTCGCCGGCCGAAATTCAATCGATTGTGGTCGACGAAGATAAGCACAGCATGGACGTGGCGGTGGCTACCGACAGTTTGTCGCAAGCCATCGGTCGTGGCGGCCAAAACGTGCGTCTGGCTACCGAATTGACCGGTTGGGAATTAAACATTCAAGATGCTGCGCAAGTAGATAAAAACCACGACGAAGCTGCCGCCAAATCCAAACAGCAGTTCATGGAGTTGTTGGATGTCGATGAAGAAATCGCCAGTATTTTGGTTGATGTGGGATTGAATAACATTGAGGAAATTGCGTACATCCCCGTCGACGAAATGCTGGAAATCGAAGGCTTCGACGAAGAGTTGGTGGAAGCTTTGCGCACTCGCGCCAAGGATGCTTTGTTAATCAGTGCTATCGCATCCGAAGAAAAAATTGAAACCGCCGTGCCTAGCGAGGAATTGTTGAGCATGGATGGGATGGACGAAGAGTTGGCGCACCAAATGGCGGCCAAGGGCATTGTGACTTTGGACGATTTGGCGGAGCAGGCGATAGACGACATTATCGAATTTACCGGCATGACCGAGGAGCGTGCTGGTAAACTAATCATGAAAGCCCGCGAATCTTGGTTCGCAGAGGATAAGGGCTGAGGCAGGAGGATACTATGAGCGATAAAACAGTACAGGAATTGGCAGAGGTTGTTGGCATCCCTTTGGAGCGTTTTATAGAACAATTGAAGGAAGCCGGCTTGACCGCCAGCGCGCCCGATGATGTGATAAACGACGAAGAGAAAGTCAAATTACTCGCGCATTTGCGCAAGCGCCACGGCAAGTCGGACGCCGATCAGGAAGCCGCCGCCCCCAAACGCATTACTTTGAAACGCAGTACCAAAACCGAATTAAGACAATCCTCACCGCCGGGTACAGCTGTGAAAACCGTCAGTGTCGAGGTGCGCAAGCAAAAGACTTATATCAAGCGCAGCGATGCGTCCTCTGTTAACGACGAGCTAAGACAGGCCGAATTAGCCAAACAAGCTTTGGACGAACAGAGACGGCAACAAGCTATCGAAGAAGAAAAGCGTAAGCAATTGCACGAACAGAAGGCTGTTCAGTCTGCCGCAGAAGAGCAAGTGTTGGTCAGCGCGGAAATTGCTCAGTCGGTTGATGCGTCCGCGCCGGCTGTGATGGTGAGTGCGGAACCGGTTGCTGCAGAGCAGCAGGTGACCGAGGCGTTGCCGGTTGTTGCCGAAGCGCAGCCTGAGCGGGTCGCTAAGGCTGAAGCACCCGCGACGATTGTGGCGCCGGAGCTGACCGAAGAGCAGCGTCTGGAAAAAGAAAAGAAAGAAAGGCTGGAAGCTGCGGTGCAAAGAACCGCGGAAAAAGTCAAACAAAAAGCCGAAGCCAAGCAGCAACAAACCACGCTGCATAAGAAAAAAGCCGAATTCAAGCCCACCCGCGGCCCGTCTACCGATGGCGATATTGGCGGCGGCGGTGATGCCGCGCGTCGCGGCGGCAAAGGCAAAAAAGGCAAGGCGCCATCGCGTCGGGAAAAACCTGAATTCGAGATCGATGTCAATCAGGCTAGACATAAGTTTGAGAAGCCGGTTGCGCCGACTGTGTATGACGTCACCATTCCGGAAACCATCGTGGTTTCGGATTTGGCTGCAAAAATGAACATCAAGGCTGCCGAAGTTATCAAGCATTTGATGAAGCTTGGCATCATGTCCACGATCAATCAAACCATCGACCAAGAAACGGCGGTGATTTTGGTTGAGGAAATGGGCCACAAAGCCATCATGCAGAGCGAAGATGACTTTGAACAGGAAATGCTGGCCGAGGTGCAAGGTGATAGCGACGAACGTAAGGTTCAATTACGCGCGCCTATTGTCACCATCATGGGCCACGTTGACCACGGTAAAACCTCTTTGCTGGATTACATCCGCAAAACCCGGGTTGCTGCCGGCGAAGCGGGCGGGATTACCCAACACATTGGTGCTTACCAGGTTAAAACCGACCACGGTGCGGTCACATTTCTGGATACGCCAGGCCATGCCGCGTTTACCGCGATGCGGGCGCGTGGTGCGGAAGTAACAGACATCGTGATCGTAGTGGTGGCTGCTGACGACGGTGTGATGCCGCAAACCAGAGAAGCCATCGATCATGCGCGCGCCGCGAATGTGCCCATCATCGTGGCCTTGAACAAAATCGATAAACCGGAAGCGAATCCGGACCGCGTCATGCAAGAACTGGCCAACTTGAATGTGGTGCCGGAAGAGTGGGGCGGCGATGTGCAATTCCTGAGGGTATCGGCGAAAGTGGGTACCGGTATTGATGAATTGATCGAAGCGCTGATCGTTCAGGCGGAAGTGCTGGAATTGAAAGCGCCGGTCGATGGCATCGCCTCCGGTATTTGTATCGAATCGCGTCTGGATAGAGGCCGCGGCGCGGTGGCGACGATATTGATTCAAAAAGGTACGTTGAGCAAAGGCGAGTTCGTCCTCTGCGGTCACGAATATGGCCGGATAAGAGCAATGTTCGACGAAAACGCCCACGCTATTAAGTCGGCTGGGCCTAGTATGCCTGTGGAGATTCTTGGCTTGTCCGGTACCCCGGATGCGGGTGATGAATTCCTGGTGGTTCAGAATGAACGGGTTGCTAGAGAGCTTGCCGCTCACCGGGAAGACCGTAAACGCTCCAGTCGTCACGCGGCGCAACATGCGTCGAAATTGGACGATGTGTTCTCGCGGATGTCAGCCGGCGAAACGTCCACGCTTAACGTCGTTATCAAAACCGACGTGCAAGGTAGTTTGGAAGCCTTGCGTGAGTCTTTGGTAGGCTTGTCCACCGAAGAGGTGCAAGTCAAATGCATCTATGGTGGTGTTGGTGGCATCAACGAAGGCGATGCTAACTTGGCATTGGCTTCCAGCGCGATCTTGATCGGTTTCAATGTGCGTGCCGATGCGGTTGCCCGGAAATTGATCGAAGAAAAAGACATCGATCTGCATTACTACAGCATCATCTACGAAGCGATCGACGAAGTGAAACGCGCGATCAGCGGTATGTTGGCACCGGAGATCCAGGAAAAAATCGTCGGTCTGGCCGAAGTACGGGACGTATTCCGTTCGCCGAAATTCGGTGCGGTGGCCGGTTGTATGGTTATCGACGGCTTCGTCAAACGCAACCTGCCGATTCGCGTATTGCGCAACAATGTGGTGATTTACGAAGGTCAGCTGGAATCCTTGCGCCGCTTCAAAGACGATGTCAATGAAGTGAAAATGGGCATGGAATGCGGTATCGGCGTGAAAAACTACAACGATGTGCAAAACGGCGATCAGATCGAAGTGTTTGAACGTATCGAAGTCAGACGGGAAATCTAATGGCAAGAGAGTTTGGCCGCAGTCAGCGGGTTGCATCGGAAATGCAGAAAGAGTTGGCGTCGATTTTACAGCGTGATGTCGATGACAGCCGCTTGGGTTTTGTGACGATTAACGACGTCGAATTGTCCAAGGATTTGGCGGTCGCCAAGATATTCGTGACGGTGTTGGATGCCGAAGATGATGCCGCTAAGCGCGCGAATGTGAAGGTGTTGAACGAAATCTCGCCGTTTATCCGGCATGAGCTTGCCAGGCGTATGCGTTTACGGCATATCTCGGAGCTGCATTTTTACTATGACCACTCCTTCGACACCGGGATGCGTGTCGCCGAGTTACTGGGCGATTTGCATCACGACGAAGTTAAGGATGCTGGTATTGCGCCGGAAGCTGGGGCCGATAAACCGCAACAGGACGATTGATGGCAAAACGTAAGTCGGGGCGCGATGTGCATGGCATCGTGCTGCTCGACAAACGTTTGGGCGCATCGTCCAATCAGGCCTTGCAGGAAGTCAGGCGATTGTTTAATGCCAACAAGGCCGGGCATACCGGGGCGCTGGATCCTCTTGCGACCGGTTTGTTACCCTTGTGCTTCGGTGAGGCGACCAAGGTCTCGGCATTGATGCTGGATGACGATAAGCGTTATCAGGTAACGATACAACTGGGCGTGATGACCGATACCGGCGATAGCGAAGGTAAAATCGTCGCCGAAATGCCGGTGCCAGCCCTGGATGGCGTGCAGTTGCAAGCTTGTTTGCAGCATTTCACCGGGCCGATTGAGCAGGTGCCGCCGATGTATTCGGCGCTCAAGCATCAAGGCAAGAAGTTGTACGAGTTGGCTAGGGAAGGCAAAACCGTGGACCGTCAGCCCAGGGCCATCACTATTTATGAATTGCAGCTGTTAAATTTCGATGCCGAATTGGGGCAATTGACGCTGGATGTATTTTGCTCTAAGGGTACTTATATTCGTTCGCTGGCCGAAGATATTGGTCACAGGTTAGGGACCTGCGGCACGGTAACTGCGTTACGCCGAACTAAGGCGGGTATTTTCGATCTTGATCAGGCTTATACCTTGCAGCAGTTGCAGGCTATGGGCTTTGCAGAATTGCAGAATACCTTAATCGAACTGGATGTACCCCTGAAGGCGATCCCGGAGGTATCTTTGTCTACTGAGCAGGCCGAAAAAATCAAGCTGGGTCAGCGCATAGCCTTTAACGGCGGTATGGCCGGCCAGGTCAGAATATACTCGCCGCAGGCCTTTTTGGGGTTGGGAGAAATCCTATTGGATGGTAAACTAGCGCCGAAAAAACTATTTCATTTGGAAGATCAAACAACTTGATTTTCCGGGAAAAACCGCAAAGTTTCTACACCCTATTGTGGAGATAGCGGCTACACGGTCATCAAACGATGGCCTTTATTCAATCAAAATTAATCGATAGGGATTAAGAATGTCATTAACCGCAGAACAAAAAAAAGCCATTGTTGAAGAATACCGTTTGTCGGATACCGATACAGGTTCAACCGAAGTCCAAGTTGCTTTGTTGACCGCCAACATTAACCAGCTGACTCCGCATTTTGCGACCCATAAAAAAGACAACCACTCGCGCCGCGGCTTGCTGCGCATGGTAAACCAACGCCGTAAATTGCTGGATTACCTGAAAGACACAGATGTGGCTCGTT
The DNA here is from genome assembly GCF_047777895.1 of Methylomonas sp. TEB. Lineage (GTDB taxonomy): Bacteria > Pseudomonadota > Gammaproteobacteria > Methylococcales > Methylomonadaceae > Methylomonas. The sequence goes on along the minus strand of NZ_CP180476.1, from coordinate 3,558,804 downwards.
ATCGTTCGTTGATCGAACGTTTGGGCATTCGTAAGTAGCACAAACTGGAAACGGCGCATCGGGCGCCGTTTCTGCTTTAAGGCAAATTTTTAGCATAACCTTTAAACAAAGGAACCTTATAGTGAATCCTATCAGGAAACAATTTCAGTACGGCGATCGTCTCGTCACCTTAGAAACCGGCGAAATTGCCCGCCAAGCCAACGGCGCGGTAATCATTGATGTCGAAGGTACCACTCTGTTGGTGACCGTGGTCGGCAAAAAAGAAAGCAGCGGTGGCGACTTTTTCCCGCTGACGGTGGATTATCAGGAAAAAGCCTTTGCCGCGGGTAAAATTCCTGGCGGCTTTTTCAAACGCGAAGGCCGCCCAAGCGAAAACGAAACGCTGATCTCGCGCCTGATCGATCGTCCGATCCGTCCGTTGTTTCCCGAAGGCTTCACTAACGAAGTCCAAATCATTGCCACCGTGTTGTCCTTGAATCCGGAAATCGATACCGAAGCGCCGGCCATCATTGGGGCGTCCGCTGCGCTGGCGGTTTCCGGTTTGCCGTTTAATGGCCCGCTGGGCGCCGCAACCATCGGCTATATCGATGGCCAATATGTGCTGAACCCCACGTTGCCGCAACTGAAGGAGTCGCGTCTCCGTCTGATGGTTGCCGGTACCTCCAAAGCCGTATTGATGGTAGAGTCCGAGGCCGATGTGCTGCCGGAAGACGTGATGCTGGGCGCGGTATTGTTCGGCCACGAGCAAATGCAGGTTGCGATCAATGCGATCAATGAATTTGCTGCGGAAGCAGCTGCACCGGCAATAACCTGGACAGCACCTGCGGATAACGAAGCCTTGAAAGCCGCTGTTGCCGCTGAAGCCGAAGCGCAAATCAAATCGGCCTATCAAATTCCGGAAAAACTGGCCAGACAGGACACCCTGAGTGCAATCCGTAGCGCCGTCGTCGAAAAATTGACCGCCGAAGATCTTTACGGCGAAAAAGACATCCGCAACGTTATCGAAACCTTGGAATACAATGTTGTGCGCGGTGCGATTCTGAACGACCGCAAACGTATCGACGGCCGCGACCTGACCACTGTTCGGCCAATCACGATCCGTACCGGCGTGCTACCCAGAACCCACGGTTCGGCGCTGTTCACTCGCGGCGAAACCCAAGCCTTGGTTGTTGCGACCTTGGGCACCGAGCGCGACGCGCAAATCATCGATGCGCTGGCCGGCGAATATAAAGATACTTTCCTGTTCCATTACAACTTCCCACCGTTCAGCGTTGGCGAAACCGGCCGCACAGGCTCGCCGAAGCGCCGTGAAATCGGCCACGGCCGTTTGGCCAAGCGCGGCGTGCAATCGGTGTTGCCAAACATGGGCGAGTTCCCTTACGTCCTGCGCGTCGTATCGGAAATCACCGAATCCAACGGTTCCAGCTCCATGGCGTCTGTCTGCGGTAGCAGCTTGGCCTTGATGGACGCCGGCGTGCCGATCAAAGCCCCAGTAGCCGGTATCGCGATGGGTCTGATCAAGGAAGGCGATCAATTTGCAGTATTGTCCGACATCCTGGGCGACGAAGACCACTTGGGCGATATGGACTTTAAAGTGGCCGGTTCCGAGAACGGCGTCACCGCGTTGCAAATGGACATCAAGATCGACGGTATCACCGCCGAAATCATGAAAGTTGCGCTGGAACAAGCCAAACAAGGCCGTCTGCACATTTTGGGTGAGATGAACAAAGCCTTGTCCAGCACACGTTCCGAAATGTCAGACTTTGCTCCGCGCATCATCACCTTCAAAATCGATCCGGCTAAAATCCGCGAAGTCATCGGTAAAGGTGGCGTGACTATTCGCGCCATTACCGAAGCCACAGGCGCCAGTATCGATTTGACCGACGACGGCGTGGTCAACGTAGCCTCTGTCGACAGAGCGGCGGGCGAAGAAGCCAGACGCATGATCGAAGAAATCACCGCCGAAGTCGAAGTGGGTAAAACCTACGAAGGCAAAGTGGTGCGCTTGATGGACTTCGGTGCGTTCGTGACCATTCTGCCTGGCAAGGACGGTTTGGTGCATATTTCACAAATCTCCGACGAACGTGTGGAAAAAGTCAGCGACAAACTGTCGGAAGGCGATGTCGTCAAAGTCAAAGTACTGGAAATCGACCGTCAAGGCCGGGTGCGCTTGAGCATGAAAGAAGTCGATAGCGAATAAGTTCGGTTCGACTCCGCAACGAAAAGGGCCGCAAGGCCCTTTTTTTGTGGCTGAAACTCAGAATCTTATGTCGCCGCGATTGAGATACTTTTGAATCGTAATTTCCGGAGACTATGAATGTCTGTTGACTTTTTAGGCGGGGCTCAGCAGTATTGACTCTTAATCGTCCTGTTAAAACGGTTGAGCAATATGGGTCTTTTACGAATCAGTGCTCACAGTTTAATTCTATTCGGAGGTCACAAAGCGCTATGAGCACTGCCAAATTCGATACGATTGGACAATACCTCCTCAAGCGCCTATATCAAGCCGGTGTAAAAGACATCTTTGGCGTGCCTGGCGACTATGTGTTGGGGTTTTATGATCTGATGATAAAAAGTCAGGTTCGGCATATCGGCACCACCCGAGAAGATTCCGCAGCCTTCGCGGCCGACGGTTATGCGCGTTGCGCGGGCATGGGCGCGTTGGCGGTGACATACGGCGTTGGTGCCTTAAACACAGTGAATGCGATTGCCGGCGCTTATGCAGAATCCTCGCCGGTGGTACTGATCAGTGGCGCGCCCGGCGTTGGCGAGCAGAAAGACGATCCGTTGATTCACCATCGATTTGGGCCGTTTACTTTTCAGCGGGAAATTTTCGAACGGATTAGCTGCGCGTCGGTGGTGCTAAACGACCCGGTGATCGCCTTTCGGCAAATCGACCATGCTATCGAAGCCGCGCGCCGTTTTTGCAAGCCGGTATACATCGAGCTTCCCCGCGACTTGGTAATGGCGGAAGGCTATCCCATGCCGACTGAGTCAGTAGAACAGTTTACCAGTGACCAAACTGCTCTATCCGAAGCGCTTGCCGAAACCATGGCGTTATTATCCAAAGCGAAGTCGCCGATGATCGTGGCGGGTGTTGAATTGCATCGACGCGGGCTGCAAAGCGCTTTGGCGGATTTCGTGGAGCGTACCGGTTTGCCCGTAGTCGCCACGCTAACTGGTAAATCGGTGATGTCCGAACGGCATTCGGCGTATCTAGGGATTTACGAAGGTGCGATGAGTTCGGAGTCCGTGCGAGACAGAGTCGAAAAGTCCGATTTGCTGTTGATGTTGGGTGTAACCTTGAACGAGATCGATACCGGTATCTACACGGCAAAACTCAATTCCCATTCAACCATTCGCGCGGCATTGAACGAAGTGGTAATCAGCGCGCATCGTTATCCAGGCATTGCCTTGGAAGACTTTCTCGGGGCTTTAGCCGGCTCGGTTAATACCTCCGGAACCAGTTGCGTATCCATTCCGGAACCGTTAAAAAACCATGCTTTTCCGGAATCGGACCGGCCAATCACCACTGCGAGACTAGTCGAGCGGCTGAATAGTGCGTTAAGCAACGACATGATCGTGGTGTGCGATGTCGGCGATTGCTTGTTTGCCGCTATCGATTTGCGCGTCCACGAGCAAAGCGAATTTTTGGCGTCGGCTTTTTACACCACGATGGGTTTTGCTGTGCCGGCTGCGTTAGGTGCGCAAATCGCGCGTCCGGATCGGCGGGCATTGATTTTAGTCGGCGATGGGGCGTTTCAAATGACCGGCACCGAGCTGTCGACTCATGCCCGCTTGGGATTGAATCCTATCGTAGTGGTATTTAACAACGACGGTTACAGTACGGAGCGTTGTATTCTTGAAGGTCCATTCAACGATATTAATCCATGGCGTTTTGATCGTTTGGGAGGGCTATTTGGGCCTTTAGCCGGCTATGATGCGCGAACGGAAGCTGAATTTGAAGAGGCTCTGTTCAATGCCCTGAATAACCAAAGCATGCCCAGTATCATTAATGTCCATCTGGCAGCCAACGATTCGTCGGAAGCGATGAAGCGTCTTGCCGAGCATTTGCAGTCGAAGATCAAAAGAGAGGTTTGAAGCGAGGCTTGTGTTCTCTGCCATCCGATCCGCCGGTAGGTAATACAATCGGCTTGCCGAGTCGAATTTTCAGCAGAGTGTATCTAAACTCATTCACTCACTTACTACTCATCCGTCGCGCTATGCAAATTGCCAACTGTTATCTCGAGCCAGCCAGCTACGCCGTTGATTTTGAGGACATATGTTATGTGCGAAATTTGGTGTTCGTTGTCGAACAGCAAATACCGTTAGAAGTGGAGTTCGACAAACTTGATGCGGACTGCCATCATTTTTTAGTGCGGGATGCGGATTATCGGCCAATCGCTACGTGTCGACTTTCGCCGGAGGGCAAGCTTGGACGAATGGCGGTTCTACTCGAATGGCGCGGACAAGGTGTTGGTGAATCTTTGTTGCGTGCAGCAATCGACAAAGCGCGTAACTTGGGGCTGACTACTATTACCGCCAACGCGCAACTTAGCGCATTGGGGTTCTACCAAAAATTCGGTTTTGTCGCGGAAGGCGAAGTGTTTGCTGAAGCCGGCATTCCGCATCAGGCTATCAGGCTTATATTGCAGTCGCTTGAACAAGCGGTGCGATCAGTACCTCAGACCCGAGAAGTTTCTGTTGACGCTGTCCGTCTGGAGACTGTCGAATCGACCTTAACCGCTACCCGGCAATTGGTGATGGCGGCTCGTCGGCAGATTTGTATCTACAGCAGGGATCTGGACTTTGCTTTATATGGACAAAAAGACCTTGTCGAGGCTCTGAAACAATTTACTCTCGGCAATCGTAACGCCAGTGTGCAGATTATCGTTCAGGAACCAGCCAGCCTGCGTCATCAGGTTCATCCTATCGTGGAATTAGCTCAGCGCTTACCGTCATATTTTTTGATTCGTGTGCCCGATGAAGCTGAAGATTTGCAATATCCTTCTGCTTTTATCATCAACGATAGCGACGGCTATTTATTTCGCTTGCTGGGTAATCGCTACGATGGGCATTGGAGTCCTAATTTGCCGGCACGTCATCGGCCATTGCGCGAAGAGTTTGAGCGGGTCTGGCAGCGTTCAAGTGCTTGTGCGGAATTTAGGGCATTGAGTTTGTAATTTTTGATCTTCTTCGTGCGCATATAAAAAACCCGCCTAACGGCGGGTTTTTGTGCTGAATCAATTGACTTAACCAGGTTCGCTGACTATTTCAATGTCTGTTGGGCTTTACCATCCACTTCCAGCTGTACTCGGCGGTTATTGGCGCGGCCTTCTTCGGTTTCGTTGGTATCGATAGGTCTATCCCAGCTATAACCGTGTGAAGTGATATTGGGAGAGTGGCTGCCTTTGGTCAGGTATTTCTTAACCGCCAAGGCCCGGCGCTCCGACAAGTCCAGGTTGTGTTTGTACGAACCGGTATTGCTGGTATGGCCTTGAACTTCAAACGCCATGTCAGGATACTGTTTGATGCGGTCAACGACTTTATCCAGTTTTGGGAAATACTGCGGTTTGATCACGTCTTTGTCGTTATCGAACTTAACATCAACGATCCAGCAGCCGTAAATGCTGACTTCAACGCCCGGTAATGTAGTCGGACACTTATCAACGCAGTTATTTACGCCGTCTTTGTCGTCATCCATTTTTGAGCAATCCAGTTTTGCTGGAGCCGGTACTGGGGTGGGTGGCGGGGTTGGTTCGGCTTTTGCGACAACTGCTTTAGGTTTTTCGCCGAACGGGACCACGAAACCCAGATTAACCGTCATGTCGTGAAATTCTTCGGTGCCGGGTTGTAGTTTGGCGTTGAAGTTGTTGTTGTAACGATAACGGACGTCGCTACGAATCAGGAAGTTGTCATGCAATTCATAAGTAAAACCCGCACCCGCTTCGCCGATGAAGCCCGCGCCGCTGTCGCCATTGTGGGTGCTATTGATGCCACCCACGCCGATTACGGCATAAGGCGAGAATTTATCTCTAAACAAATAATACTGCGCGTCGACAGTACCGCCGGTCAAATCCCAGTTGCCATTGCTTTTAGCGCCTTCCAGGTTTTGGTACAAACCTCTGATCTCAATGTTCAGATGTTCGTTGATGATCTTACCCAGGCCCAAACCGCCGCCCCAACCGCTATGCGCATTACGATCACCGCCCGGTTGCACGAAAGTGCCGAAGGGCGCCGCGTACCATCTGTCGTCAAGGAACTCGTCGGCTTGTGCCGTCGACACGGAACCGAGCGCCGCCATCATGGCGATTGCCAGTAAACTTTTCTTCAACATAAAGACTCCTTTTGTTATTTGTAAAAAATAGATAATTCGTTGCTTTTGAGAGGGAGTAATAAAGCCATGGTTAGAAAAAATAGGCTTTAAAAATCAAAGGGAATTGCAGATTCTGCTAAGCATGTTGTAAAAATACCACAATTTTGGCTATTAGCAAACGTTTAGGTTTATCCGGTGCCAGTATTTGCGGTATTCCAGTCGGCTGTTTCCGGGCTTGGCTTATGGGAATTTGGAAAGTCCGGGCTAGGACCGCTTGCGGTCAAGCCGTCGCTTATTCTCTCCGGAAGGTTATTCCGGCGAAGACGGAAGTAAGGATGTTTTAGATACGCAGGTTAATAAGCAAAGCGAGCGACGCAAGAAATCTGGGCCTCAGGTAAAATTCCGCCAATTTGAGTGTTTATAGTTTTATGACTTATTCATCTTATTTCAAGCAAGACTGCCGAGCATGCCCGCGGTTAAGCGAATTTCTCTGTGAAGTGAAGGCGAAATATCCTGCTTATCACGCCTTGCCGGTGGCACCGTTCGGTGATCCGCAAGCGCACTTGCTGGTTGTTGGCTTGGCACCGGGTATGCACGGCGCGAACGCCACCGGCAGACCGTTTACCGGCGACTATGCCGGTCTGTTGTTATATCAGGCTTTGTATGATTTCGGTTATAGCAATCAATTGGCATCGACGAATTTGGCCGATGGTTTGCAGCTGAGCAATTGTCGGATTACCAACGCCGTGAAATGTTTGCCGCCACAAAACAAGCCCACCGGTGACGAAATTAAGCAATGCAACCCTTATCTGGCGGCCGAAATTAAAACCCTACCGAAACATTCGGTGATTTTGGCTTTGGGGAATATTGCGCATCAGGCGGTATTGCGAGCATATGGGGTGAAGAGTAGTGCGGCTAAGTTTGCTCATCATGTAAGTTTTGAATTGCCGGACGGCAACACGCTGGTCAGTTCTTACCATTGCAGTCGCTATAACGTCCAGACCAAACGCCTGAGCATGAAGATGCTGGCGGCGGTGTTTGTAACCATTCAAAACTTGCTATCTGCCCGTGACTGAAATGCAACCGGGCGAATTTGACGCCAAAGCCTTTTTGAAGACGCTAACTCAGCGTCCCGGCATTTACAAGATGTTGGACGAGAAGGGCGAGATCATCTATATCGGCAAAGCCAAGAATCTGAAAAATCGGGTTTCCAGCTATTTCAGAACTCAAAATGCTTCGCCCAAACAGCAGGCCATGGTAGCCAAGGTCGCCGGTATAGAGGTAACCGTGACCCACACGGAGGGTGAAGCCTTACTGCTGGAAAGCCAGCAGATTAAACGCCACAAGCCGCGCTACAACATCAGCTTGCGCGATGATAAGTCCTATCCCTATGTGTTCATCTCTAGTTTCCACGATTTTCCGCAGCTAACTTTTCATCGCGGCGCCAAGAAGCGGCGGGGCAGGTATTTCGGGCCTTATCCCAGCGCCAGTGCGGTGAAGGAAACCTTGAAGTTATTGCAAAAAATTTTCCCGGTGCGGCAATGCGAAGATTCCTATTACAGTGCTCGCTCTCGACCTTGCCTGCAACATCAAATAGAGCGTTGCACTGCACCTTGCGTGGGACTGGTCAGCAAAGAGCAATATGCCACCGATGTGGAAAATACCATTTTGTTTTTGGATGGACAGGGTGGCTTATTAATTGATCGGTTGGTAGTGAAGATGGAAGCTGCGGCCGCCCAATTGGAGTTCGAGCAAGCCGCAGCCTATCGTGATCAAATCGCCCGCTTGCGCGCTGTATTGGAAAAACATTGTGTGGAAGGGGAAAAAGGCGATGTGGATATTTTGGCGTGCGCGGCTAAAAACGGCGCGGCCTGTGTGCAGGTATTTTTTATCCGCAACGGTCAGCATTTGGGCAACCGGCAGTTTTTTCCGAAAGTCGACGATGAAAATCAGCCCGAGGAAATCTTGCAGGCTTTCATCGCCCAATATTATTTGGATAAAACCGTACCTCACGAATTGATCGTCAGCCATGCCTTGCCCGAAGCGGCTTTAGTGGCCGATGTGTTGGGCGAGCAGGCCAAGCATGGGGTAGCGATTGCCAATAATGTGCGCGGCGAACGGATGAAGTGGTTGCAAATGGCGGCGACCAATGCCGATAGCGCGCTTAACGCTAGGCTGGCTGATCGGCAGGGCTTACAAGGGCGCTTTGTCAGTTTGCAGCAGGAACTGGGCTGCGATACCACGCCAAGTCGCCTGGAGTGCTTCGATATTAGTCATACCCAAGGCGAGCAGACCGTGGCATCTTGTGTGGTGTTCGATAGAGAAGGACCGGTCAAATCCGATTATCGGCGCTTCAATATCGATGGCATTACCGCAGGCGATGACTATGCGGCGATTCATCAGGCGGTTTTTAGGCGCTTCAGCCGCTTGAAGAATGGCGAGCATCCTGCGCCGGACATCCTTTTAATAGACGGCGGTAAAGGCCAAGTCGCTGAGGCGGAAAAGGCTTTGGCTGAATTGGAGATAAACGATGTTATGATAGTCGGTGTTGCTAAAGGTCCTGATCGCAAAGCCGGCATGGAGAAAATCATTCTGGTCGGTAATCGGCAGCCCTTGGATGTGACGCCGGGGGCTTCCGCCTTGTTATTGATTCAACAGATTCGCGATGAAGCGCATCGTTTTGCGATAACCGGACACAGGCAGCGACGCGGTAAGGTTAACAAACAATCGGTACTGGAAGATATTGCCGGACTGGGGCCGAAAAGACGACAGGTTTTGCTGAAACAGTTTGGCGGGTTACAGGGTGTGTCCAGCGCGGGTGTGGATGCTTTAGCCAGTATAGATGGCATTAGCCGACAATTAGCGCAGCGAATTTACGATACATTTCACCATCAAGATGGCCATTAGATTTACCATTCCGACCTATTTAACCCTGTTGCGGATCGCCCTGATTCCCTTGTTGGCCATCGTGTTTTATTTGCCGTGGCAATATTCCAATCTGGCCTGTACCGCAATTTTTCTGGTTGCCGGTTTCACCGATTGGCTTGACGGTTATCTGGCCAGAAAAATGAATATGCAAACCGCTTTTGGTGCATTCCTGGATCCGGTGGCCGATAAATTGATGGTGGCGTTTGTTCTGGTATTGGTGGTGCAGGCTCAAGGCAATCCTTATCTCGCGGTGCCGGCGGCTATCATTATCGGTAGGGAAATTGCGATTGCGTCGCTGAGAGAATGGATGGCTGAGATTGGTCAGCGTGCCAAGGTCAAGGTTTCGCAATTGGGAAAATGGAAAACCACTGCGCAAATGACGGCAGTGAGTTTGTTGCTTTATAGGGATGATTTATTAGGCCTGCCTATCAATACCATGGGTTACTGGTTGTTATACTTGTCGGCGATTTTAACCTTATGGTCTATGGTTAATTACCTGGTCGCGGCGTTCTCCACCATCAACGAATAATAAAAGCAGTATCGATACTGCCACAACAGAGAGTAAACAGCAGGTAAAGCTGTATATAAGAGCATGGAACAAGAATTAGAATTAGAAAATAAACCGAATAAAACCATCAGTCAGGACGAAGTGTTGCAGGCTGCTTTAAAGCTGTTTGCCAAGAAGGGATATTTCAATACCTCATTAACCGATATTAAAGATGCGGCGGGTATAACAACCAGTACCGGCATTAGTCAGTATTTCAAAACCAAGCAAGCCATCGCGCAAACCTTGTACGAAAATATTCTGGATAGCCTGAGCATATCGATTGATGATATTCGCCGCCGTAATCGCAAAGCTGCCGAACAATTGCGGGAAATAGTCGATTTACTCTTCAAATTAACCGATGACGCTCCGGAAATCGTTGAGTTCTTGTTATTTGTAAAAAGCGAAGAGTTTTTGGCGGAACCTAAGCCCCTGCTGGAAACGCCCGCGTTTATTAAAATAAAACGGATTTTTCAGAATGGCGTCAAAGACGGCGAGATGAAGGCACTGGATCCCTTATTGGCCTACACTTATTTCTTCGGCATTATCAATCATACCTTGGCGATGGTGTTGAGCGGCAACTTGCCGAAAACGGCGGAAAGCTATCAGGCACAAGCTTGGCTGACGGCGTGGGGCTGTATAGTTAAAAAGTAATTCAAGTCATTAAAACTCAGAGCGGGGCGGAGGAGGATTTACTAGATGTTAGATAACATTAAAATCGGTATGATTGGGCTTGGTTACGTGGGGTTGCCGCTAGCTGTCGAGTTTGGACGAAAATATCAAACCGTAGGTTTCGATATTAACCAGCATCGGATTCAGGAATTACGCGCAGGTCGCGACCATACTCTGGAGGTTAGTGAAGAAGAACTCGCCGAAGCCAAGTTACTGACTTACAGCGCAGATTTACAAGATATAGCCGATTGTTCGGTTTATATAGTCACAGTCCCCACGCCAATCAACGAACATAAACAACCTGATTTGACGCCGCTGCAAAAAGCCAGCGATTTGTTGGGTAAGGTAATAAAGTCCGGCGATATCGTCATTTACGAATCCACTGTTTACCCCGGCGCAACCGAAGAGGTGTGCATACCGATTCTGGAGAAAGTGTCGGGTTTAACGTTTAACCGGGATTTTTATGTCGGTTATAGCCCTGAGCGCATTAATCCCGGCGATAAACAACACCGCGTAACCAATATTCTGAAGGTTACTTCGGGCTCTACGCCCGAAATAGCAGAAAAAGTAGATGCTTTATATAAAAGCATCATTACTGCGGGCACGCACAAAGCCAGCAGCATCAAAGTCGCCGAGGCTGCTAAAGTCATTGAAAATACTCAGCGCGACGTCAACATCGCTTTAATCAACGAATTGGCTTTGATCTTTAACAAACTCGGAATAGATACTGAAGAAGTATTGCTGGCAGCGGGAACTAAATGGAATTTCCTGCCGTTTCGCCCAGGTTTGGTGGGTGGACACTGTATCGGTGTGGATCCCTACTACTTAACCCATAAAGCTCAAGCGATAGGCTACAACCCGGAAGTGATACTCTCTGGCCGTCGAATCAACGATGGCATGGGGGTATACGTTGTGTCGCAATTGGTAAAGCTGATGCTGAAGAAGCGTGTGCATGTCCAGGAAGCTAATGTGTTGATCATGGGCTTGACCTTTAAAGAAAACTGTCCGGACATTCGTAACACTCGGGTGGTAGACATCATTGCCGAATTGAAGACTTATGGCGTCAATGTCGAGGTCTACGACCCCTGGGTTAATGCTGAGGAAGCGAAACACGAATACGGTATAACGCCGGTCGCTAAACCGGCGGCGGGAAAATATGACGCGATTATTCTGGCTGTGGCCCATGACGAGTTCAGAAAAATGGCGATTTCAGACGTCAGAGCTTTAGGTACGCCGCAAGCCATTGTGTATGACCTGAAATACTTGTTTCCTACGGATCAAACAGACGCAAGGCTTTAAGAATGAAGATTATGGTGACCGGCACGGCCGGTTTTATAGGCAATCATTTGGCGCTCAGATTGTTGGAGCGTGGTGACGAAGTTATTGGTGTCGATAATCTCAACGACTATTACGATGTTAACCTGAAATTGAGTCGCTTGGATCGGATCAAGGATTTTGCCGGCTATACCGATGTCAGGCTGGATATTGCCGATAGAGCCAGTATGGATGCACTATTCAAAAAGCACCAGCCGCAAAAAGTGGTTAATCTGGCGGCTCAGGCCGGTGTGCGCTATTCCATCGAGAATCCGCATGCCTATATCGATAGTAATATTGTCGGTTTCATCAATATCTTGGAGGGTTGCCGGCATAATCAGGTGGAGCACTTGGTATATGCCTCAAGCAGTTCGGTTTACGGTGCCAACGAATCCATGCCGTTCTCCGTGCATGACAATGTCGATCATCCCTTGAGCTTGTACGCGGCGTCAAAAAAAGCCAATGAGCTGATGGCGCACACCTATAGCAACTTGTATCAATTGCCTACCACAGGTTTGCGCTTTTTTACTGTGTATGGGCCGTGGGGTCGCCCAGACATGGCGTTGTTTTTATTTACCAAAGCGATTTTGAATGGCGAGAAAATCAATGTATTCAACTACGGTAAGCACCGCCGCGATTTCACTTATATAGACGACATCGTTGAGGGAGTGATTCGGACCATGGATCATAACGCTTCGCCGAATCCGGACTGGAGTGGAGAAAAACCCGATCCAGGCACCAGTAGAGCACCTTGGCGGGTTTATAACATTGGTAACCAGAATCCGGTAGAACTGCTGTCTTATATCGAAACCTTGGAACGTTTTCTCGGTAAAACTGCCGAGAAAAATTTATTGCCCTTGCAGCCTGGTGATGTCCCGGATACGTTCGCCGATGTAGAGGCCTTGGTAGCGGATGTTGGTTATAAACCAAACACGACTATCGAGCAGGGGATTGAACGGTTTGTTGCTTGGTATCTTCAGTATTATCAGTGAATAATTTTTGATACCCTGATTGCGCAGTTTTAAACTGTGCAACAGCTTTGTATTTTAATTAGCAGATTCAAATAAAGGGTCACTCTCGATGTGGCTATCCAATAGCTTTTTAAGCTCCGCGAATATATCGGGATGAGACTCTATTACATCCCGATATGGATCGTTTTCTAAGTCGTATAGCTGATACACAGGTTTTGTATAAGTCGCTATATATATTAGTTTCCACTTTTCATTCTGTACGGAACGGCTTTTCGCGCGGATAACCGTGGGATAATGTTTTTCGTTGACGACCAGTGTGCCGGATTTTTTATCAGGAATATCCAGTAATTCAACAATATTGGGATATAAAATTTGTTCAGGATGTAAGCCAGGTATCTTTCCTAGCCAAATCCCTGTTTCTTGAAAAGCAAAAAGCTCCGGCGATGTCTGTGCTTTCACATAAGGAATCAAATTAACACCGTCGAGCGTTGTTGGAATAGGTATATTCAACAAATCTAACAAAGTTGGCATGACGTCAATGGAGCGGGTGGTCGGCTTAAAGTTTACGCCACCAGGCACTCCTGGGCCTTTCATCACCAATGGAATTCTGCCGCTGGGGTCGTTTCCTACCAAGGTATTGCCCTGGCCCCAGCATCCCGTTTCAAAAAAATCCGCACCATGATCGCTATATATGATGACGATGGTATTATCGGATAAATCCGACTTTTCAATATAGTCTATTATTTTCCCCACTTCATCGTCGAATTGTTTGACGCAGCTGTCATATAAATTAATAATTTGCGGGATGTCGAAAAACTCCGAGGTTTTTTCCTGTTTTTTGATAATTTCTTCCGCCGAGGCGAGTCTGGTCATAATAAACCGTGACTCACCTTTATAGTCTTTTGGGGTAAATAAGTTGTAATAGGGATACTCCGAATTGAAAGGGACGTGCGTGGCCGAAGTGAACAAATTAATAAAAAAAGGCTGCGAGTTTTTCGCCGAATGGGCAATTAATTGGCGGCATTCGCGACTTAAGCTTCGGATTAAGGGTACGCCGGCCAGATAATAGAACTCGGGTAAGAAGCGTTTTCCTAATGCGTTATTGGTGAAAAGCGATAATACGTTTCGGATTAAAGACGGCCCTTGTCTTAGTAGTAGTTTGATATTCCATTGATCTTCAGCGACCGAGATTTCCTTGAAGTTAAAACTTAATTTTGCGAAATCGGCTCCGCACCAATCGGAGATGCATGCAGTCAAGTAACCGTGTTCGTTTAATATGTCGATCAAAGACGGTTGCGGTAGTTTACAGTCTGCCAAGGATGGATAATTATCGCGAATTTTATGGTTATGCGGCCATAATCCGGTAAATAGGGACGCAATACTTGGTGCCGTTCTGGCGACAGGGGTTATGCATTTATCGAGTCGTAAGCCGTTCGCGCTTAATTTATCAATGTTGGGGGTGAGGTTTCTGTGATAGTTGCTGCCGCCTAGTCTGTCATGGCGCAATGTATCAGAACCTATCATAATCACATTGGGTTTTGTTTGAGACGATGCTTTAACGACAGCTGGTTCGTTAACTATCGTTGCGTAATAGATGTAAGCATATAAACCAGCCAAAGCTATTATATAGAGCACTAGCGGCGTATTATTTTCTTCGATAGCTAAAAATAGAGCGATTACCGATGTTACAGACAGTAATGAAATTAATGAAAACTTTATGCCACTTATTATTTTCGGAGATAATATCTTCCATATAACAAATAATCTGGAAAATCTATACTGGAAAGATAATTGAATGGTGCCAGGTGTATACAGGAGTTGGTGTAAAAAAAAGTAGGTAGTAATTAGCGTGGTTGATATTAAGCAGCAGCTTAAGCCTGTGATGAAATTAAATTCTATCAATGTAGTAAGCTTTGATAGTGAATAAGCTGCAATAGAACCGGGTAAGGATGTCAGAAAAAATATGACAAATAACCAAGCGGCTAACCTGGTTAAGGCGAAAACCACATAATACCCAAATTTTTTTTCTATTTCTTTTTGGATGCCGGGTCCGGTACGGGAATAGTTGTGTAAGGTAAGTATTATTAATGTAATAGTAAAAAGCAGTGCGGCAGCAGATGAGCAGTAGAGGGACACCAGTATTTTTTCCATCTCTATTTTATTCGATTGGATGAGTATGATTGGTGGCTAAATTATTATATTTCGATTTTTTTTGTACTGCTGTTCATTTGTGCGTGCTTTTTCCGAAAACTCTTGTAATGCGAATTTTTTAATTAACATCGATATAAATACTAAATGATAAATCAAATCCCAGTAGGATAAACCGAGGAAAGCGGTGCCAACCATATAGCAAATGATCGAGGTTCTGACCATTAGGCTGTAATGGCGTACCCATTCCATGCCTTCTACTCGTTTCGCTTGACTCGATAAACGGGTTAACAGGCTGGTGAAAAACTCGAAAAGCCAAGTAAGCTAAGGCATAGATGAGGGGCCAACTGTTAAAATAGGCTACCTAAATTTGGAGCCTTTCAATGCGCGGACACGATGCCATTCAAAACAGCTGGTTCAGCTATGTTAGCCTGGAAGACCGTATTCCCAAACAGCATCCGTTGCGTCGTTTACGGCTACTGGTTGATGGCGTATTGGCCTCTATGGATGCCGTCTTTGCCGAGCGTTACTCGCACACAGGCCGTCCCTCGATTGCCCCTGAAAAACTGCTGCGCGCCTTGCTGTTACAAGTCCTGTATACGGTCCGTAGCGAGCGTCAGTTGATGGAACAACTGGACTACAACCTGTTGTTTCGCTGGTTTGTCGGTCTGGGCATCGACGACGCCGTGTGGGAACGCACAGTGTTCAGTGCCAACCGCGAACGTCTGTTGTCTGAAGCCCTGAGTCGCGAATTTTTTGAGCGGGTACTGGCCATAGCCGAATGGCAAAATCTGGTGTCCGACGAACACTTCAGCGTCGACGGTAGCCTGATTGAAGCCTGGGCCTCGCACAAAAGCTTCGTCAAAAAAGATGGTAGTGGTCCCGATAAACCCGCCGGCCGCAATCCCGAGATCGACTTCAGTGGCGAAAAGCGCAGCAACGCCACCCATCAAAGTACAACCGATCCCGAAGCCCGGCTTTACAAGAAAGGCGAATACACCGAGGCCAAACTGCGTTACATCACCCATGCCTTGTCCGAGAATCGCAACGGCCTGATTGTCGATGTCGAAACCACACAAGCCACCGGCACCGCCGAAATCGAAGCCGCGCAAAAAATGATCAAACGCCGCGTGCCCCAAGGTGGCAGCGTCGGTGCCGACAAAGGCTATGACCAACCGGCGTTCGTCAACGGACTCGAGTCCCGTGATATCAAAGCCCATGTGGCCCGCAAAAAGATTGGCAGTGCCGTCGACGGCCGCACCGCGCGCGGCAAAGGTTACGCCCAAAGTCTCAAGCGCCGCAAAATCGTCGAAGAAGCCTTTGGCTGGGTCAAAACGGTCGGCGGCCTGCGCAAAACCCGTCACATCGGCTTAGCCAAAGTCGCGGGTCAGGCCTTGTTTTGCTTTGCCGCCTACAACCTGACGCGCATGCTCAACCTATTGGTGTTCACGCCGAAACCGGCGTGGAGTGCACCCGCCTAGGGTGAAGTTCGCCTGAAAACCGTCCACAGACGGCTTCAGGCGAATAAAAAGCCCTTGAAACCGGGGCAAAACGCTTGAAACTCGATGTCATGACCGATTTCAACTCGAAAAAATCACGAACATCGTGGGTAAGGGGAAATATCGGCGGGTTTTTCACCAGCCTGTTAAGCCAAGAACGCTACCCAGTATCAGCGAAATCCATAATCCGAATGCAATAAAGCCATGCTCAGCAAGCATTTCTACGTAAGAACTGTGCCAATCCCGCATCGTGACATGTATCCAGCCATCGAATCCTGCCCCGGTAAACGGGTGGCTTAGTGCATGATTCCAGCCATCTGTCCATGCTTCGATACGTGACATGGCGGATGCGTCCTCCTCATAGGTTTCCAGAGTGTGCATGCGTCCGAACCATTCTTCAGGCAAATAGGGGATTACAAAAAATGTACCGCCGATTACCAGGGGTATCATCAAGTATTTACGTTTGCTGTTTGAGATCAGCGTAAACGTCAGAGCGATCATGGTAAGTAGTGCGCCTCGCGACCATGATGATAATGAAGCGGCATAAATGATAGGAATGGATAGCAATATTCCTTTTTTAAGCCAGCTCTTCCGTACTTCTTTTTCCCATACTAGTAGCAATGGCACTGCAATCAACATCGCAACGGCAAATAAATTGTTGTCTTCGAATTGCGTATTGGGGGGGCCGTATACGCGGTGACCAAAGCCGGTTAGGATGGCAAATATACCACCTTTAACTGCAACAAGGCCGATAGAGGCGCCTATGGTGGAAATCAAATAATAGAGTTTTTCTCTGGTATTGATGAGTACCCATGTGAAATAGAATGGCACAAATACCTTAGAGACGAACAAAAATTTTTCCCAGGCAATATCCTGTAAAGGCGATTGGGTTGTGGTAAATATAAAATAGAACCAAAGTGTTATAAAAACTGAAATTCGCCAATCTTTAGGGATGGGCTGTTTATCTTTGGTGTTGAACGTGCTGACAACAACTACCAAAAATAACACATAGTATACCGGTAGCGAACGTACCGCTCCCCAGGCATAGGCGTGCGGATTCAAGTAGCTGAATATTGCTAATGATAGCACTCCCCACCATGGTTTTTTTAATGCGGCAACTATGCAGCATATCAGAAAAATAAGAACAACTATGTCGCGCACGGAGTTTAATTTAGTAGGTTTTAATGCATTTAACTAAGCTTTTAATGGACAGCTTAATTTAATTATTTATTAATAATTTGTTTTTCCAACGTGAAAAACAGCCACATATTTGTCCGAGAGAGTAGCTGACATTCATTGCCTGGCGCAGGCTATGTTTTGCGGTAAATGCCAAGGCAAGCCATTGCCAAGTTTGGCGGACAATTTGCGAGATTAAGAATGGCGGTATGCCCAGGTAGGTGCGATGGTAGACCGGAAAGTCATTAATCGCTCCGCGATAGCCGGCCAGAAAATGAACATCTAAAAAGTAGCGCCGCCGCAGTCGCCAGGGTTCGACGGCGTGAAGTATTGCCATGTCCGGGCGGTAACGTATTCGGCGCTTTTGCTGGAGCAGCACATTAAACATCATCACATCTTCGCCTCCTCCTATGGTTTTACCTTTGCGGTCATACCTGCGATCAAAGCGCAATGCCGGATCGTTTCGGAATATCGCCATGTCGTATGCAATGTTGCCGGCCCAAACCGGTGTGGTGCTGTCTTCTATCCAGAAAGCTTGTTTGCCGTGATCTAGCGCACCTAGAAATCCCAACAATTCGTCGTCAAGCCATTCCGGACGCTTATGGTGCGTAAAGTCTATATCGATTCGTCCGCCAACACATTCGGCGCCTTCGCTGAAGTATGCGTGTGTAACGGTTTCTAAAAGTCCGGTTAAAGGTAGTTCATCGTCGTCGATAAACACCAGAATGTCGGAATTGATTGCCTCTTGTATGGCTCTGTTGCGCGCTGCGACTATGCCTTGGTTGGGCTCGTGCACCCAGCGGAGCGTCGGGCCGGGTAGTTGCTGAAGTTGTTTCAATACCTCGCTTGTCGCGTCGCTACTGTTATTGTTGACAGCAAGAATTTCAAATGGAATCGGACAAGATTGTGCGCGCATGGCAAAGACCAGGTTCTCCAGTCTTTCCGCTCGGTTGTAGGTGCAAAAAGCGAATGTGAGCTTTTTAGGGGCTTTTTCCAGGCTCATTTTCGATATCTAAATGCAGAGAGTGGTAAAGGGTTGCCGGGCAAAGTCATGTTCTTAGGGTTTTAGGCTCGGCGTAAAAGTATTGAATTCTGGTGGGGACAAATTTATGCGCTGTTTATCGCTGTTGGTTCATAGCGACGCTAAACGCTGCATTGGTATTTGCCATCAACTCGTATGACGCAGTTTATCCCAAACACGGTTCGCATAGTAGCGAGTCATTTTTTTCCACGATACGTCGTTGTCCGCAAAGTTTAGTTTGCGGGCTAGTGTGCTGACGCTGTCGCCGGAGAATATGGCAATACGCCTAACTAGGTAAGGGTTTGGTTCGCTATCGAACCAGCCGGGACGGGTGGTGCAAGCCATGCTATAGCCTGTTTGTTCGGCTAGGGTGATTGAATCAGAGTTGAATCTGCCAAAAGGATAAGCCAGGCTGCTTACTTGGGTTGACAATAAATCTTCGAGTACAGCTTTGGCTTTTGAAAGTTCGAATTGTTGTTGGTCTGTGCTGAGTATCGATAGGTCTGGATGCGAGCAGGTGTGCGAAGCAACTTCCATTCCGGCTGCATGCATTTCAAGCAGTCGTTCCGTCGTTAGCATACGTGTCTGAGTTGATGGTTTGCCTAGCCAATGGGCATGACCGCCGATGCAATCGGTAGCGATAAACCATGTGGCCTTCATCCCAAGCGCCATCAGAGGCAAAAAAGCCCCCGGATAGTTGTCTTCGTAGCCATCATCAAAAGTAATGACCACACTTTTTTCAGGTAGCGATTTGGCACTTTGCAAGTCTTTGAACAAAACCGTTGTCCAACCTTCTTGCTTTAGATACCGCAAATGCTTCGCAAACAAGTCCGCGCTTATGGAGTAATGCGACTCGGGTTGAGCGTCGGGCGTACCGTGATACATCAAAACAATAGGGCTGCGAGTTTGGGACATGGCTTTTATCAAATGGCTTATGTTTCGTTCCTTAAAAGAAGTGTATTGCAAAAAACCAAGATTTTCAGGGAAAAGTTATCTCAGGCTGTTTTTCCGGGATGCTAAGCCAGATAGCGCAGTGCACGAAAACCCAAAATAAGGTGTCCATGCGGAAGTAAGATTTTTAATAACCAAGCTATTTACTCAGGATTTAAATAAGACTAAAATGGTCCTAAATGAAAAGAGAGTGTAATGTTAAGGCTGAGTAAGTTGACGGACTATGCCACGGTTATCTTGAGCTATATGGCCAGAGACAGAAGTCGCGTGCACGGTGCCCTGGAGATCGCAGAAGCGACAGGCATCGCGCAGCCTACAGTCAGCAAAATATTAAAAATATTGCTCAAGGCCGGCGTGTTGAGTTCCATGCGGGGTGCCAAGGGCGGTTATGCGTTGGCTAGAGAGCCGAGCCGAATTACCGTGGCAACCGTGATTAGTGCTTTGGAAGGGCCGATTGCGCTGACCGAGTGCACGGCATCGCACAAGGGTTGCGATCAAGCCAGCGGTTGCCGGATACAAGGCAACTGGCATTTGATCAACCAAAAAATTGCCAACGCGCTCGAGTCGGTCACTTTAGCTGATCTGATTATGCCGTTTAAACAGCCGGAGGAAGTCTCTATTCCGGTTAACCAGTTGTTTCGCTAATTACCCAAAAGATTATGTCTACCAGCGCACAAGAAATTGAACATCTAATCAGTCAGGAATACAAGCAAGGCTTTGTGACCGAACTGGAAGTCGATACCTTTCCGCCTGGCTTGGACGAAGACGTGATTCGACGGCTGTCCAAAGTCAAAAACGAGCCGGAATTCATGCTGGAATATCGGTTGAAAGCCTTTCGGCATTGGCAGACCATGCCATCGCCGGATTGGGCACAATTGAAAATCGATCCGATCGATTATCAAGCGATCAGCTATTACTCCGCGCCGAAGTCGAAAAAAGCCGGCCCGAAAAGCCTGGACGAAGTCGATCCGGAATTATTGGATACCTACAAAAAGCTCGGCATACCTTTGGACGAGCAGGAGAGACTGGCCGGAATTGCGGTGGATGCGGTGTTCGACAGCGTGTCGGTTGCGACCACCTTCAAAGGCAAGCTCAAAGAAGCCGGCGTGATTTTCTGCCCAATTTCCGAAGCCTTACACGAACATCCGGAATTGGTGAAGCAATACCTTGGTACCGTGGTGCCGCCCGGCGACAACTTCTTCGCAGCCTTGAATTCGGCGGTGTTCACCGACGGTTCCTTCGTTTATATCCCCAAGGGTGTGCGCTGCCCGATGGAATTGTCCACGTATTTTCGCATTAATGCCGCCAACACCGGCCAGTTCGAACGGACCTTGATCATCGCCGACGAAGGCTCGCACGTGTCGTATTTGGAAGGCTGCACCGCGCCGATGCGCGACGAAAACCAGCTGCATGCGGCGGTCGTGGAATTGGTGGCTTTGGATAATGCCCAGATCAAATATTCCACCGTGCAAAATTGGTATCCGGGCGACAAGGACGGCAAGGGCGGTATCTACAACTTCGTCACCAAGCGCGCCGAATGCCGTGGACGAAACTCAAAGGTATCCTGGACGCAGGTGGAAACGGGTTCTGCGATCACCTGGAAATATCCTAGCTGCGTGTTGTTGGGCGATGATTCGGTCGGCGAATTTTATTCGGTGGCATTGACCAATAATCTGCAACAGGCCGATACCGGCACCAAAATGATCCACATCGGCAAAAACACCCGCAGCACCATCGTGTCGAAAGGTATTTCCGCCGGCAAGGCGCAAAACACCTATCGCGGCTTGGTGAAAGTGGCCAAGTCCGCTGAAAACGCTCGTAACCATACCCAGTGCGATTCGCTTTTAGTCGGTGATAAATGTGGTGCGCATACCTTTCCTTATGTGGAAGTGAAACAGCCCTCGGCACAGGTCGAACACGAAGCGACCACCTCCAAGATCAGCGAAGACCAGTTGTTCTTTTGCCAGCAGCGAGGTTTGTCTGCGGAAGATGCCGTATCAATGATTGTGAATGGGTTTTGTAAGGAAGTGTTTAAGGAATTGCCGATGGAGTTTGCGGTGGAGGCGCAGGCGTTGTTGGGGATTAGCTTGGAAGGGGCGGTAGGTTAGGTTGTTCTGGTTCCTAAGCTCCGGCTTGGGAACGCGGTCTTGAAAGCTCTAGCTTTCATTGCTGTTTGAGGTGTCGCTATCGCGACGGGTTGTTTTGAAGTCGGGTCTCGGCCCGACAGCCGAGATACTTTCTTTTGCTTGGCCAAAAGAAAGTATCCAAAGAAAAAGCCACCCGGAATTCCGCCAATTTCCTGCGCTTCTCGCTTTTGGCGAGGGTTTTCGGAAGGGCCATCCTTGGCCCTCCGAAAACGAGCGGCATCCCTGCCGCTCCCCTTCGGGCAGATCTCGCCAAAAGCTGCGATGCTCGGGGCGGAATAACGGGAACAACCCCGTCGCAGATTTAAAGTAGTTGGATATTTTTTGATTTTGAATGAATTTGTAGGATGTGCCGACGACAGGAGGCGCATCGTTCGCGACATATGCGTTTCACTGTGTTCAGCACATCCTATGAGCTGCATCAGGGGAATAAGCCCTTATGTCTAAGAGGTTTAGTTTGTGAGTTGAGACGAGTTAAAAATGAGCAAATTGGTGGGAAAACTTTTCAAGACCACAGAGATGATCGTAATCTACGTAAGTGTTTTAGTTGCATTTGTACTCGTGTTTGTTAGTTATTTTCTCAATTTTAACGACCGTGTTGCAGATGACGTTCAAGTTTGGGGTGCTTTTGGTAGTTATGTTGGCGGTACCCTCAGTCCAATTGTCGCAGGATTTGCGTTTTATCTAATTTGTAAGACTTACGAACTGCAAAAAAAAGAGTTGCAAGATACTAGGCAGTTACTTGAGGTTTCAACAAAAGCTCAGAAGGCGCAAGTTAAGTTAGCTGCTTTGACCGCTCTGCATAGTTTGAATCTAACTAGAATTTCTCAACTCGAGTTTTCTAAGCAGGCTTTATTTGAAAAAGAAGCGAAGTTTAATAAGCCTTTTGAGATTGATTTAAGTATAGTTATGCAGCAGATGAAATTGGGAGTTTATGGGAAGCCAAAAACTTATTTACAGGAAGACATGGATAATATTAATTCTGAAATAGAAAGGTTAAAAAAGAAGAATATTGGCATTGAAATTCAAATCGAGGCATTTGAATTGTAGTCGAGCCAGTGTAGGTCCTATTAGCGAAGCGTAATCGGACGAATGAATTTGAATAAACGATTAGTCTTTCTGTTTTGGCAATATATTTAGGTATTTAACTAATAGATCCGATTTTAAACATACGTTCGATTACGCTTCGCTAATCGGACCTACTATTTTGATTTATAGCTTTAATTTTCGGGATGGTTTTTTCCCGTATGCCGCGCTGAGCACCGGAGCTTTTGAACGGAATAGCCCGTAGGGGCGATGCATGGATGCATCGCGTTGCCGAAGGGGCAGGAAGCCCCTTTCGGCAACCCCGTTCAAAAGCGAGGAGCGCAGGGTAAAAGCGGCATCCGGGTCGCCTTTTCTTTGGATACTTTCTTTTGGCGATGCACAAATTCGTCTGGAACGAATTTGAACAGCCGATAGGCTGGCCCGCAGGGCGAAAACCAAGGATGGTTTTCGTAGCGAAAGTATCTCGGCTGTCGGGCCGAGACCCGACTTTAAAACACCGTCGCGATAGCGACACAAAAACAAAGATTTAAGTGCTGGGTTTAAAAGCCTAGCCAAGCCAATGGTGACGCTGGAGCGTCGACGGCTGCGTTCCCACGCCGGAGCGTGGGAACGATAAGGTTCGGAAATATTTAAAAAACTTAGGTGACTAAACGTATGCTCAGCATCAAAAATCTCCACGTAACCATCAACGACAAACCCATATTAAAAGGCCTGACCCTGGATATAAACCCAGGCGAAGTCCACGCCATCATGGGTCCTAACGGTGCCGGCAAGAGTACCTTGTCGCACGTATTGTCCGGCAAGCCCGGTTACGAAGTGACCGAAGGCAGCGTGACCTACAACGGCAAAGATTTGCTGGAGATGGCCCCGGAAATCCGCGCCCGCGAAGGGGTGTTTCTGGCCTTTCAATACCCGGTCGAGATACCAGGCGTCAGCAATATCTATCTATTAAAAGCGGCACTGAATGCGATGCGCAAGCATCACGGCTTGCCGGAAGTGGATGCGATGGATTTTCTGACCATCGTCAAAAGCAAGGTCAAACTGTTGCAGATGGACGAGAAATTTTTGTATCGCGCGGTTAACGAAGGTTTTTCCGGCGGCGAGAAGAAACGCAACGAGATTTTGCAGGCGGCAGTGCTGGAGCCGAAAATGTGCATCCTCGACGAGACCGATTCGGGTTTGGACATCGACGCGCTGCGTATCGTCGCCGAGGGGGTTAACTCGCTACGTTCCGCCGAGCGTTCGTTCTTGATGATTACCCATTACCAGCGCTTACTGGACTACATTAAGCCCGATGTGGTGCACGTGTTGGCCGACGGCAAGATCGTCAAATCCGGTGGGCCGGAACTGGCGCTGGAATTGGAAGAGCGCGGCTACAGCTGGCTGGAAGGGCAAGCGGCATGAGCGGCGCGGCGTATTTAGCAGAATATTCCGGCTTGGCGGCGAGTTTGCCGGGGCTGGATTTGCCTTGGTTGCAAGGCTTCAGAAATCAAGCCTTGCAAACTTTTGAGGTCAGTGGTTTTCCCGGCAATCGCGAAGAAGAGTGGCGTTATACCAATCTGTCGGTGCTGAATAAAACCGTGTTTACACCCAACTCCAGCCAGAGTGTCGATGAAGACTGGTTGAATCATTACCGCTTGGAGGATGCCGCCAGTGTGGTTTTGGTCAACGGACTGTTTTCGCCGTCCTTGTCGCGCCTGCAAGACTTGTCAGACAAAGTGTCTGTTTCCAGTCTGAAACAGGCTTTGCAAGATAATCCCGCCTGGCTCGAAAGTCGTTTGGGACACGCTGTGACCAGCGCTGAACATAATCTGGTGGCTTTCAATAATGCCTGGTTCGCCGATGGTGTGGTGATCGAAGTGACGGCCAATCAGCAATTAGACAAGCCCTTGCAGATTCTGCACGTGGTTACCCAAGCCAATGCGTTGGCAGCGACCCGCAATTTGTTGGTGATCAACGAGCAAGCTGAAGCGGAAATCGTCGAAACCTATGTGGGGAGCGTCGATAGCTATTTCACAGCCTCAGTTAACGAATGTTTGTTGGCCAACAATGCGGGTTTGACACTGTACAAAGTGCAGCTTGAAGCGGAAAAAGCCCAACATTTTGGCGGTACCTATGTAAAGCAGGCGCGAGATAGCCGCTTCAATCATCACAATTTTGCCTTGGGCAGCGCGCTAGCGCGCAGCGATATTCATAGCGATCTGGATACAGCAGCCGAATGTTCCTTGAACGGTTTGTTCGTGGCCGGCAAGCGCCAGCATATCGACAATCACACTCGTATAAACCATCTAAAACCGCACGGCATTAGCCGCGAGTTTTACAAAGGTGTATTGGATAACAAGGCGCGCGGGGTGTTTCAAGGTCGGGTGGTCGTGGCGGAGGATGCCCAGCAGACCGATTCGGAAATGAATAATCGCAACCTACTGCTATCGGCGGACGCGGAAGTAGACACCAAGCCGCAGTTGGAGATTTATGCCGACGACGTAAAGTGTTCGCACGGCGTTACGGTTGGGCAATTGGAAGAAAAGTCGGTGTTTTATCTGCAATCGCGCGGCCTGGATGAAGAGGCGGCCCGAAACATTCTGACCTTTGCGTTTGCCAATGAGATGGTGGATAAGGTCGATAACGCCGAATTGAAAGCCTTGTTGTTGGAGCAGTTGTTGGTACGGTTTCCGGCGATCAGCTTATAAGATAGCCGCTACCGAGACCTGAAGCGCCGGTAACGCCACCAGATCGATGCTATCGGCGGTTGTCAGCACGGATCGATCCAGATAGTCGCCGTCTTGCGGTCGCCGATACACTTCCAGGCAGTTGTCGACCAGATTGACGATCCAGTATTCGGCAATACCGTGAGTTGCGTAAAGGCGCAGTTTTTGTGCACGGTCGAAGCGCAGGGTGCTGTCGGAGACTTCGACCAGTAACAATACGTCGGCGGCTTCAGGGTGGCGGGTCGTGTAATCATCGGCATCTGGTTTGACTAGAGCCAAGTCTGGCTCTGGTTCCGACAGGTCGCCCAATTGGAGTGGGCTTTGTATGCGGACGTCTACACCTTCATCCCATAAACGGGCAAACATACGATTTAAACGATTGACGTGACCAGCATGATTGAATCCTATCGGTGCCATAGTGAGAATTTCTCCTTCGATGAGTTCCAGTCGGCTTTCGGGCGGAAAAATCCCGGCCTCGCCCATGCGATGCCATTCGGCGATGTTGGTGAGGTGTTTTTGCGGAAAGACGGCGACCATAGTTTTATCCCATTAGCGAATCGACTCTCTCGATTCTAGTGTTTAGTACAGACGAAATCAATTAAACCAAACAGTTAGCGATGAGCATATTTCCAATCGAACAAATTCGCGCCGATTTTCCTATCCTCGGCGAAACCGTCCGCAACAAACCGCTGGTATATCTGGACAACGCCGCCAGTTGCCAGAAGCCGCAAGCGGTCATCGACAGCATCGTGCACACCTATAGCCATGAATATGCCAACATCCATCGCGGCGTACATACCTTAAGCGTCCGCGCCACGGATAAGTTTGAAGGGGCGCGGGAAAAGGTCAGGGCGTTTATCAATGCCGCCAGCACTAAGGAAATTATTTTCGTGCGCGGGGCGACCGAGGCGATCAATCTGGTCGCGCAAAGCTACGGCAAATCGCAACTCAAAGCCGGCGATGAAATCGTCATCAGCGCGATGGAACATCACGCTAATATCGTGCCTTGGCAAATGCTTTGCCAGCAAATTGGTGCGGTGTTGAAGGTTGCACCGATGAATCAGCAGGGCGAATTACTGTTCGACGAATTCGAGCAACTGTTGAACGCCAATACCAAACTGGTGGCTATCACCCAGATGTCCAATGCTTTGGGCAGCATCAATCCCGTTGAGAAGGTCATCGCTGCGGCACATGCCAAAAACATTCCGGTGTTATTGGATGGTGCTCAGGCGATTCCGCATATGGCGGTAGATGTACAAGCCCTGAATTGCGATTTTTACGTGTTTTCCGGTCACAAGTTATACGGCCCGTCCGGCACCGGCGTGCTTTATGGCAAGCAGGCTTTGCTGGAAGCGATGCCACCCTACCAGGGTGGTGGCGATATGATACGGCAGGTGACCTTCGCAAAAACCGAGTACGCCGGTCTGCCGCATAAATTTGAAGCCGGCACCCCGGCCATCGCCGAAATCATCGGCTTGGGCGCGGCTATCGACTATGTCAGCGGTATTGGTATGGACAACATCGCCGCTTACGAGGCCGAGCTGCTGGATTACGCCACGCAGCAAGCCGAGCGGATCAAGGGTCTGAACATCATCGGCCAGGCGGCCCACAAGGGCGGAATTTTGTCGTTCACGCTGGATCGGATTCACCCGCACGACATTGGCACCATGCTGGATAGTTTGGGTATTGCCATCCGCGCCGGCCACCATTGCGCGATGCCGGTGATGGATTTTTACGGCGTACCGGCCACGGCGCGGGCCTCGTTTGCCATGTACAATACCCGCCAAGAAATCGATGTGTTGATGCAAGGCATCAAGTCCCTAATAGAGGTGTTTGGCTAATGTTTGAAGATTTACGCGATCTATATCAAGAGGTCATATTCGACCACAACCGCAATCCGCGCAATTTTCGGGTGATGGCGGATGCCAATCGCCAAGTGGAAGGTTTCAACCCCTTATGCGGCGATAGGCTGACGTTGTTTTTGAAAATCGACGATCACGTGATCAGCGATGCCAGTTTTCAAGGCTCCGGTTGCGCGATTTCCACGGCGTCCGTATCGTTGATGACCGAAATCGTCAAAGGTAAAACCGAAGCCGAGGCCGATGCCTTGTTCAAGCAATTTCATGAGATGACTACCGGCAAAACCGAGGAAATCAATCTGGAGGCCATCGGTAAACTGGCGGTGTTGGCCGGCGTGCGCGAATATCCTGCCAGGGTGAAATGCGCGACTTTGGCTTGGCATACCTTGGATGCCGCTTTGAAAAACGAAGCCCAGTCTATTTCCACCGAGTAATTCAGCGCGCGTGACGAGTTTGTTCGAACAGGGGGCGGTAGTTTATGCCGATGACTTAGCGTTGTCCGCAAGTCAGGCTCTCGCTGAACGCTTGGGCTGGCCTTTGCTAGCCTTGCAAAGTTTACCCGTTGAATTGGCGCAAACGTTCTTTCTTTGTTATCGGGATGCTTGTCTGAAGTTACTGGATAAACAAACCTTGAAAAAAGGCGGTTTGGCGGTGGATGTCGATCCGCGTCCCGGCGAGCAGCATTCCTACCCAGCTCCCAAAAAAGACTTGTTGGCGCAGGCCATCGGCAAGAAAACCAAAACCGTCGTCGATGCCACGACAGGCTGGGCTCAAGATGGCTTGGCGCTATTTCGCATGGGTTATCAACTGACCTGCATCGAGCGCTCGCCAGTGATGGCCGAACTGATTACCGACGGTTTTCAGCGTCTGGCACGGAAGGATTGGGTGCTAAACCGGCAGTTGCAAACCCCCGAGTTACTGGTCGGAAACGCCATCGAATTACTGGCGAGTTTATCAGAAAAGCCTGATTGCATTTATCTGGACCCGATGTTTCCCCCCAAACGCAAGCAAACGGCGGCGACACGCAAGTCGATGACAGTGTTGCGCGATATTTTGGGAGACGACCTGGATAGGGCTGATTTATTCGCTGCCGCCTGGCAAGCTACCGGCAAGCGGGTGGTAGTGAAAAGCCCTGATTACGCGGAACCGCTGGGCGGCAAGCCTAGCGAAACTTATCAAGGCAAATTGCTCCGATACGACGTTTATCTGAAATAAATTGACAGACTAAACCAAACCCAAACGAGGCAAGCATGAGTGATTGGATAGATGTGGTGGCCGAATCGGCACTGGCAAACGGCGAGCATGTGCTGGTCGATGTCGATGGTACCGATGTGGCGGTTTTTAAAATCGATGGACAGTGTTATGCGATCGAAGACGTATGCACCCATGACGGCGCCGAAATCGCCAGTGGCGAGCTGGATGGCGACGAAATTGTTTGCCCGCGCCACGGCGCCCGGTTTTGCGTGAAAACGGGCGCGGTAAAATGTGCGCCGGCCTACGAAGATGTGGCTACTTTTGCGGTACGGATAGTTAACGGCCGGATACAAGTCGAGAATCCTAACTAAACCGGCGCCAGGCAAAAGATAAACGGCGAAAAAAGCCAGTCGGCGTTAGAATTCCCGATCTTTCGCGATTCAACCGTAACAACTCCCGCATCATCATGGAACACTTCATCTGGAATATAGACCCTATTCTCGTCGACTTCGGCTTCTTGAAAATCCGTTGGTACGGCTTGATGTTCGCATCCGGCTTTGTCGGCAGTTTTTTAACCATGCAATGGATTTACCAGCGCGAAGGTAAGAACATCGAAGAACTGGATACCTTGCTTTGGTATATGGTGATTGCCACCATTGTCGGTGCGCGCCTGGGTCATACTATGCTCTACGATCCTGCTTATTATTTGTCTAACCCTTTGAAAATCCTGGCAGTCTGGGAAGGCGGGTTGGCCAGCCACGGCGCGACGCTGGGTATCATTCTGGCCCTGTACTTATATCGGCGTAAATACGGCGACGGGTATTTCTGGTTGTTGGATCGCGTCAGTATTCCCACAGCCCTGGCCGGTGCGCTGATTCGCATAGGTAATTTTTTCAACTCGGAGATTTTAGGGGTTCCGTCAGAACAACCTTGGGCCGTGGTGTTTACGCGGATCGATCCGCTGCCGCGTCATCCGGTACAGCTATACGAAGCAGCGTGTTATTTGCTGATTTATGGGATTTCGTTGGCGATTTATAAAAAACACGCGGATAAACCCGGTTTTGTGTTTGGCTGTTTCATCAGCATGCTGTTCAGCGTGCGGTTTGTCCTGGAATACTTTAAAACCGAACAAGCCATGTACGACACCGGGGTGATGTTCACCACCGGCCAGTTACTCAGTGTGCCGTTCGTGCTGGCCGGCATTGGCTGTATCGTTTGGGCTATGAAAAACCATCAGCCCAAGCCTGTCGCTTAATCGTTTATAATCCCCGGCTTTTAATCGCCGGGGCTGCCCGGCGTATGCTGCCCCGCTGGGGTATCCGTTTCGGTTTTGAGAGTTCATGCAAGAAATTAATCCCATTAAATACAAGATAGCCGACCTGCGTGAACGTAGCGCCGGACTGAAAAGCTATCTGGATTTCGATACGAAAAGTGAGCGTTTGGTGGAAGTGCTGCGCGAGCTGGAAGATCCGGCAATCTGGAATAAACCGGAACAAGCGCAAGCCATGGGTAAGGAGAGGGCAATGTTGGAAGGCATTGTCAACACTATCCTGGAGTTGGAACAAGGCCTATCCGATGCCGAAGAATTACTATTAATGGCGGTGGAAGAAAACGACGAGGACACTGTCGATACCGTAGCCGCTGATCTTGAAGAGTATGAAAAGAAAGTAGCGGCGTTGGAATTTCAACGCATGTTTGCCGGGGAAATGGACCCAAACAATGCGTTTTTGGATATTCAGGCCGGTTCCGGTGGTACGGAGGCGCAGGATTGGGCATCCATGATCGAACGCATGTATTTGCGTTGGGGTGAGGCCAAAGGCTTTAAAACCGAGTTAATCGAGGAGTCGCCGGGCGACGTGGCCGGCATCAAGAGTGCCACCATCAAGTTCGAAGGCCCTTATGCGTTTGGCTGGTTGCGTACCGAAACCGGCGTGCATCGGTTAGTGAGAAAGTCGCCGTTCGATTCCGGCAATCGCCGGCATACTTCGTTTGCATCGGTGTTTGTGTCGCCGGAAATCGACGACGATGTCGAAATTGACATTAACCCGGCCGACTTGCGTATTGACGTGTATCGCGCCAGTGGTGCTGGCGGTCAGCACGTCAATAGAACGGAATCAGCGGTGCGGATTACCCATGGCCCCAGCGGCATTGTGACCCAGTGTCAAAGCGACCGCTCGCAGCACAAAAACAAAGACACCGCGATGAAGCAGCTAAAAGCCAAACTGTACGAGATGGAAATGCTGAAACGTAGCGAAGGCTTGCAGGCGATTGAAGATTCCAAATCGGACATCGGCTGGGGCAGCCAGATTAGGTCTTACGTGCTGGACCAATCCCGTATCAAGGATCTGCGTACCAACGTTGAAACCGGCAATACCCAGGCGGTTTTGGATGGCTCGCTGGATCAGTTTATCGAAGCAAGTTTGAAGAGCGGGCTTTAAATTTAAGATAACGGTTAGATGCTCTAAGAAATTTGCCAATGAATAAAAATGATTTGGAGACGTTATCTGTACTTCGGATTAAAGAAGCCAAAATTTTATTAAATGCCGAATGTTATCAAGGTGCTTATTATTTGGCTGGTTATGCTTTGGAATGTGCATTAAAGGCTTGTATAACTAAACAGGTTAAGCAATATGATTTTCCGGATAGGAAGCTAAGTTTAGATAGTTATACTCATGACTTGAATAGATTGCTTATCACTGCCGGCCTGAAGCAAGAACTGATACAGAAAGAGAGTCAGGATATAAATTTCAAATTGAATTGGTCGGTTGCCAATAAATGGTCGGAAGAAACACGTTACGATCATTCCATACAAAAGCAGGATGCGCTCGATTTATTCGAAGCCATCACTGAAAGTCAATCAGGGGTGTTGCCATGGCTAGAGAACTATTTATAAACCAGTGGTTCACTGATGCAATGTGCGAAGCTGGCGAGCGGTTGATCACAAAGTTAGATGAATCCAACGCTCAGGTGGTTGCAGCTTTCTGGTTCTTAGAGCCTGAAAAGAATTGGGAACTCAATATTGTCTCGCCTCTTGTCGGAAGTGAAGGGCCTCGAAAATATTATAAGAGAATTAATGATGTTTATGATGGTTTGTCTGATGACGAAAGCATAGTTTCTTTGCACGATATTCGCGTTTCTAATATTCATAATCGCGTTGTCGATGCTTTAAAGCATAGCGTTCTATACAAGGCAAATCTAAAAAACAATCGGCTTGGAAGGAACTTTATTGACGGGTTTTATATTGAAGATATGTATCTGTATAGAATCGAATGGGACATGTTGTCCAAGTTAAGTAATTTAAACCAGGTGGCTTAGTTTCTAACGCCGAATCATTGACCATGCAAATAAAATAATGTCAGAACTCGAACACGACGAACAAGAACAGATCAAACAACGCCGCGAAAAACTAAACGCACTACGCGAGGAAGGTATCGCATTTCCGACCGATTTTCGGCGTAATGTGGTGGCCGGCGAATTGCTGGCCGAATATGGTGATAAATCCGAAGAGGAATTATTAGCCGAACCGATTCGGGTGAAGATCGCCGGGCGGATGATGACGCGGCGTATTATGGGCAAGGCCAGTTTTTGCCATCTACAGGATATGTCGGGCCAGATTCAGGTTTACGTGGCCCGCGACAACCTGCCGGAAGGTGTTTACAACGACCAGTTCAAGAAGTGGGATATCGGCGACATTATCGGTGCGGAAGGCATCTTATTCAAAACCAAGGTCGGCGAACTCAGCGTCAAAGTCGATGACATGCGACTGCTGACCAAAGCCTTACGGCCGCTGCCGGAAAAATTCCACGGTATCGCCGATCAAGAGATAAAATACCGTCAGCGTTATCTGGATTTGATCATGAGCGACGAGACGCGCAAAACCTTCCTGATGCGCTCGAAAATCGTCAATTACATCCGCGAATTTTTGATCGCGCGCGACTTCCTGGAAGTGGAAACGCCAATGATGCAAGTCATCCCCGGCGGCGCGACGGCAAGACCGTTCACTACCTTCCATAATGCGCTGGATATGGAGTTGTATCTGCGGATTGCGCCGGAACTTTATCTGAAACGGCTGGTGGTGGGCGGTTTCGAACGGGTGTTCGAGATAAATCGTAACTTCCGTAACGAAGGTCTGTCGACTCGCCACAATCCCGAATTCACGATGATGGAATTCTACCAAGCCTACGCCGAATACGGCGACTTGATGGATCTGACCGAGGCTTTGCTAAAAGGCATAGCCGAAGATGTAGTCGGCAACAGCATCATTGAATATCAGGGCGATCAATACGATTTCGGCAAACCGTTCGCGCGGATGACAGTGTTGGAGTCGATTTTGCATTTCAACCCCGAATTGACTTTGGCCGATCTGACGACCCGCGAAGCGGCCGTGAAAGTTGCCGAGAATTTAAAGATTCCGGTGAAAGACAGTTATGGCTTGGGCAAGGTACAGATCGAGATTTTCGAAAAAACCGTCGAACACCGTTTGATGAATCCGACCTTTATCACTGCTTACCCGGTGGAAGTGTCGCCGTTGGCGCGCCGTAACGACAACGATCCGCATGTCACCGACCGTTTCGAATTCTTCGTCGGCGGCCGCGAGATTGCCAACGGCTTTACCGAGTTGAACGATGCTGAGGACCAAGCCGAGCGCTTCCAGAAACAGGTCGAGGAAAAAGAAGCCGGCGACAACGAAGCCATGCATTTCGATGCCGACTACATTACCGCGCTGGAGCATGGTATGCCGCCGACCGCGGGCGAGGGCATCGGTATCGACCGTTTGGTCATGTTGTTTACCAACTCGCCTAGCATTCGCGACGTGCTGTTGTTCCCGCACATGCGTCCCAAAAACTGATGTCACAATCAGACGACTATGCCGTGTTATCGCTATTGGATCTAAGAGAAAATTATGAGCGTTGAAGCCAAAGAATTTAAAAATGCCCTGAAATTATGGGCCAGCGGTGTGACAGTGGTGACAACCCAAGGGCGCGATAATCAGCCCCGAGGCATGACCGCCACGGCGTTTAGTAGCGTGTCCGTGGAGCCGCCGCAAATATTGGTCTGCCTTAACCAAGCGACCGATACCGGTGCTGCATTGCTGGAAAGCCGCCGCTTCGCCGTGAATATTCTGAATAGTGCACAAGAAGACGTTTCCAATCAATTTGCCGGCAGTACCACCCAAGAACAGCGTTTTGCCAGCATTGCTTGGCAAGCCGGTGAAAATGGCGCGCCTATTTTGAACGAAGCTCTGGCGGCATTGGAGTGTCGGGTAGTGCAACAAGTTCAGGCCGGTAGCCACTGGGTGATTATCGGTGAAGTCGATAGCGTGGTTTGCCGGGAAGGTGAGCCTTTGCTTTACTATCATTCTGCTTACCGTAAGGTGGCGGCGCAAGATTAAGCCAAAATCCTCGTTGCGAATTGTTGCTTGATAGAGCAGACAATTGTCGTATACCCGACAAATTTCTCATGAATTGTGTGTGAATAGACGCGATTGTTGCCGGGTTTGTTGATTTGTAACGCCATGAACAGCATGAAAAATAACGGTCATATAGATATGGCCGATTTTTTGCTTAGGAGAGATTGGATTTTATCCATCTTTCAGAGTTATCACGGAGTTATCAATGTCAATCAAGGTTATCAAAGAGTTTTCTGAAAAATCCAAAAGCGATGAGGGCTTGAAAGAAAAGCTGAAAGCCTGTCTCAAAATCAAGGAGCTATTGTTATTGGGTAAGGAATACGGGTTCGAAATCGATGAAGTGGAATTGTACCCACCCAACGAACCGCAATTTGTTGAAGAACAGCTTTCAGAAAAACTTGCCAAAGCTCTGCTCAGAGTTTAACGATTGAGTGCCATCCTGCCTCTCGGCGGGGTGGCACCGTTATCGGTAAGGCGTAAAACGGCAGCGGGTAAATTCTAAAAACGACTCGACAACGGTAAACTAAACGTTTGCGGCTATCGAGGAGTTTTCAAACATGTTCAATGCTATCCACGCTCCCCAACTGATGGGGATACTCAATGTCACTCCCGATAGTTTTTCCGATGGCGGCAAATTTACTGGCGTGGCGGCAGCGATAGCTCAAGCTGAAAAAATGATCGCTGAAGGCGCCGATATTATCGATGTCGGCGGTGAGTCGACGCGGCCTGGCTCCGATCCCGTTATGGCGGATGAGCAAATTCGCCGGGTGGTGCCGGTGATTAGCGCGATCCGTGCGAACAATCCCCAAGTTCAAATCAGTATAGATACCACCTTAAGCCAGGTTGCAGCAGCAGCGGTGACGGCGGGGGCGAGTATCATCAACGATGTCTCGGCCGGCCAAGGCGACCCTAAGATGTTGGCTTTTGCGGCAACAACGCAAGTTCCGATCATCCTGATGCATATGCAGGGCACGCCCAAAACCATGCAAGATAGGCCGCATTACGACGACGTGTTGACCGAGGTACTCACTGCTTTGCAACAACGCATTTCAGAAGCATTAGCGGCAGGCGTGTTGCCGGAAAACATCGCGATAGATCCAGGGATCGGTTTTGGCAAAGGCAAACAGGACAATATCGATCTGTTGGCGCATTTATCCCGCTTCGTCGACTTGGGTTATCCCGTGTTATTGGGAACCAGCCGCAAGCGCTTCATGGGTAGCATCTGCAATGTCAGCGAACCCGCAGAGTTGGTTACCGCGACAGCCGTGACCACGGCGTTAGGGGTGATGGCGGGAGTACAAATATTTCGGGTTCATGATGTTAAAGCCAACCGGCAGGCAGCGGATGTGGCGTGGGCCATCAAGCAGGCACAGTGACCGATCTCCATCCGCGGCTACAGAAATTGCAGGCTAAATTGGCGGTATCGCCGCTGACTAAGATCAACGACCCGGAATTAGCGGACCGGCAGGTGGAATTGTGGATCAAGCGCGATGACTTGCTACATCCGATTATCTCAGGCAATAAATGGCGTAAGCTCAAATACATCGTCAACCATGCCTTGTTGGGCGGCGCAGATACCATCGTCAGCATGGGCGGCCCCTATTCCAATCATTTACACGCCTTGGCTTTTACCGGTAAAGCCTTGGGGCTGAAAACCATAGGCTATATTCGCGGCGAGCGGCCTGCGCAACTTAATGCCACGCTGCATGATCTGCTTGATTGGGGCATGGAGCTGCGTTTTGTGTCGCGTAGCGACTACAGGCAATTGCGCGACTACAAAGGTCACGACAACTTACCTGAACTGCAGGCCGGCCAATATTGGTTGCCGGAAGGCGGATCCACAGACTTGGCTTTGCAAGGCGTTGCCGAGCTGGTCGATGAAATTGACGTCGGCTTTGATACGCTGGCCGTTGCCTGCGGCACGGGCACCACTTTGGCAGGTTCGCTTACCTCGCCGCTAACTCAACAGGCTATCGGTGTGGCAGCGCTGAAGGGTGGCGACTTTCTAATCGACGATGTCGAGCAATTGCTGAATAAACAGGGAATGAACAGTCATGCGGACTGGCGAATTTTAGTGGATTACCATTTCGGCGGTTTCGCCAAAACGACGCCGGCTTTGTTGGCGTTTATGCAGGATTTTCAACGGCAACACGGTATCGAGCTGGAACCGATCTACACCGGAAAATTGCTGTTTGCGCTCTACGATTTAATCCGGAAGGGGTATTTCCCGGCTGGGCAGCGGATAGTGGCAATCCATACCGGCGGTTTGCAAGGCAAGCGCAACTAGCATTCCTGGTGGTTTTACCGGTTAAAAATCAAATAGATATTGAGTCATTACTCAAAATGGTGATAATAACCGCGGCCTAAAAAATAATAACAAGGTGGCACCGTGGTTGCGCAGATCATTTCATTCCCCGAGCAAAAAAGTAGCAATAAACTGGCGGTGTCTTTCCGCTTTTTACTTAGTTTGTATGCCATTGTGCCGCTGTGTTTATTGGTTCTTTGGCTAGACGAATTCGGCTTCAATTTCGCATTACGCGATATGCTGCCCAGTAGCCCGACCCATTTTTTGTTGTTTCAAATTTTGTTCGGTACCCCGCATATCGTTGCCAGCAATCTATTGTTGCTTAGTCACGACGAATATCTGCATGCTTTCAAAAATAAATTAATTGCGATGACTTTGTTCATCATGGTTTTTTTCGGTATCGGCAGCCTGTTTATTCCTTATCGCGCGTTATACATTATTACTGCCTGCTGGACGGTCTACCACGTGTTGAAACAACAGCATGGTATCGCCAAAGCCGCGTGCCGCTTGCCGGGCTGGGCGTTTTACCTGCAACTGTGGCTCAGCGTCGGTGCCGGTATCTTCATTTACATGGGGATTTTTCTGAAAAACAGCCTGGAGCCGGAACAAGCCGCCCAAGTGTTGCAAATTGCCAGCGTGCTGACGACGGCTTTGGTTATCAGCACGGTGTTTTGCCAACGCTACGTGCCCAGCCGCTTGGGTATCTATTTTCTGTGGGCCAATACTTTGCTGGTCGCCAGCAGTTGGTATGTTTACAGCCAGCAGTACTATTTTCTGGCGATTTTGATGCCGCGCTTGGTGCACGATATTACCGCGTATAGTTTTTACGTGACTCACGACGTGAATCGTCACGGCGAACAGCCGCAAAATAACTTGTTCCGGGCGGCAACGGCGATTCGATTACCCGTTTGGCTGGTATTGCCGCTGCTGTCGTTTGTGTTGACCTACCTGTTACAGGCTTATGGCGACGATCTGGTCAATTTATTGCTGCAAACCCTGTTTTCCACGCAAATTTATAAAGCCGTCACCTTGGGTTTTCTCGGTTATTTGGCTTTGATGCATTATTACACTGAGGCTTTCGTCTGGGCCGCCGGCTCGCCGCTAAGACGTTATATTCGCTTTAGCGGCGTCTAATCGCCTAGTGCGGCAGCGTGTAACCCACTTTAATGGTGACCTGCCAATGCGCGACCTTGCCGTTATCGATATGGCCGCGGGTTTCCACCACTTCAAACCAACGCATATTCTGGATGGTTTCGCCGGCTTTGGCGACGGCGTTCTCGATGGCTTGTTGAATACCTAGGCTGGATGAGCCGGTCAGTTCGACTTTTTGATAGACATGTTCTGGCATGTTATTTACTCCGCTTGAGGGTTGAATAAGGCTTGATAGGCGCGCGCGGCCGCTTCCGGTTCATGGTCAAATACGCCGCCTATCACCGCCAATAAGTCTGCGCCCGCCGCCAATAAAGTTCCACCGTTTTCGGGCAGAATGCCGCCGATAGCGACTATGGGCACGTTTACCGATTGTTTGGCTCGGACCAAGCTGGCAATCTCGGCGGGCGCAGCCAACGGCTTCGATCCCGACGGGAAGAAGCGGCCGAATGCGACGTAATCCGCACCGGCTGCGGCCATGTTCTGTGCTTTTTCCACATCGTTATAACACGATACCCCAATGATGGCGTCTGGACCCAACAGGCGCCGCGCTGCAGCGATTTCGCCATCGTCGCGACCTAGATGCACACCGTCAGCACCGACACTCATCGCCAACTCGACGCTGTCGTTAATCAATAGCGGAGCATCGTAAGCATGGCAAACTTTCAACAAAAGCCTCGCTAATTGCGGCGCATCCAACGGATTTTTGTCGCGGTATTGAATCACGCTTGCACCACCGCGCAAGGCCGCTTCCACGTCTTTTACGACTTGGGCAATCGTTTTGTTTTCGGGTTGGGTGATGGCGTACAAACCCTGGCGCGGAAATTTCATGTTTCCACCCAAAATAGTCGGTCGGGGTTGTATTGGCCTTGTCCCGGACGATAGGCGGCGGCCAGCGACTGCCAGGTAAATTCCTGAGCTTCGCTAACGGCGGTAAACACGTCCAGACCTTGCGCCAGCAGCGCGGCGCTGGCGCTGGCCAGCGTGCAGCCTGAGCCGTGATAGCTCTGCGGCAAACGCTCCCAGTTAAAGGTTTCATTGAGATCGTCGGGCATGTACAAGCGGTTATGCACCAGCTCCGAGCTTTCGTGGGTGCCGGTGATCAGCACGTATTTAGCGCCTTTGCCTTGCAAGAAACGGCCGCAGTCGCTCAAATCGTTTTGCCCGGATAGGCGGCGGGCTTCCTCGCTGTTAGGGGTTAATAAGGTGGTCAACGGCAGTAGTTGCTCGACGATGACATCAATTAATTGCTGGCCGGCCAATGCGGTGCCGCCGCCGGCTGCCAGTACCGGGTCCAGTACTACCGGAACAGACGGATGTTGCCGCAAAATTCGCGCAATCGCTACAGCAACGCCGGCGTCGCCAATCAAGCCGATTTTGAACGCGGAGACTTTAAAGTCAGCCAACAAAGTCTGTGCCTGGCTGAGAATGTCTGCGGGCTGTTGCGGAATCAGCGTCTTGACGTTGCGGCTGTCCTGTTCGGTTAACGCCGTAATCACACTAGCCGCATGGCATTGGTGGCTATTTATGGCCTCAATGTCGGCTTGCACACCGGCGCCACCGCTGGGATCGTGGCCGGAAAAACACAGCACCACCGGGTGATTGCGGTTCATAGCTCATCTCCCGCCAGTAATTTCAGAAATTCCTGCTCTGTAATAACGCTGACGCCTTTCTCGCGAGCGGCGTTGGTTTTATTGGCGCCGACATTGTCGCCAGCGACCAGATAGTCGGTTTTCGCCGACACCGAGCTACCGACTTTAGCGCCTTTGGCTTTGGCCTGCTTGCTCAAGTCGTCGCGGCTGCCGCTGTGTAGGGTGCCGGTGAACACCAAGGTTTTGCCGGCTAGCGGATGGGCGTTGTCGGTAGCTTGGTTTTGCGTTGGTATCAGAGTAAAACCCAGTGACATTAGGCTATCGAACAAGGGTTTGATTTTGCCAAAGCCTTCAGTGATTACCGCGGCGGTTTTTTCCGCAAAGCCCTCGATAGCGACGATGTCCGCTTCGCTGAGATTGAAAATATCCGGCAACGCATAATGCGCCAACAGCCGTTCGCAGTTGCCCAAGCCCATTCGAAATACGCCGAACGCGGACAGAAAGCGCCAGTCTTCGATGGCTTCGTTGCGGCTACGCACTAATTGATCGACCAGGTTTTGCGATTGCTTGGGACCGAAGCCCATGCTTTCGAATTCTGCGGTGGTTAAGGCGTAGATTTTGTCGACGCTTCGGATTTCGTTTTCGTAAAGCTTTTTGATGGTGGCAGCGCCGAAGCCGTCGTTGTTTTTTAGCACCCGGAAGAAATGTTCCATGCTGTTGCTGATTTGCGCCGGGCATTCCATGTTGTTGGGACAGACTAAATAATCGTTGTCCCAAATCAATTCGTGGCCGCAGCTGGGGCAGGCGCTGGGTACTTGCGGTTCGGCCGGACGCAGAACTTCCTCGATTTTGGGTATCACTTCGCCGGAGCGGGCCAGGCGGATCAGCGCACCGGGGCCAATGCCTTTATCCAATACCATTTTGTAATGATGGGCGGTGGCTCTGGAGAGCAGGGCGCCGCTAAGGCGCACCGGTTCCAACTCGGCGACCGGGGTGATGCGGCCGGAGCGCGAGGTTTGCGGCGTGACGCCGATGACGGTGACTTCTGCGGTTTCCAGGTTTTCTTTGTAAGCCAGCTGCCAGCGGTGATGGTGGCGGGTGGCGCCCATCGCTTGTTTGAGTTGCTCGTCGACGATTTCCAGAATCACGCCGTCCACGTCGTAATCGAGCTTATGCCAGATGTCTTTGACGATGGTTTCGAAGTTGTCGATCAGGTCCTGCCAGACTCCCTCCCAGCAAGGCAATATAGCAAACGGATAAAACACCGCGGCATGATCGGCGATGGCGCGTTCGGCGTGCTCGTCCAGTTCCTTTTCCTTGATCACGCTGGCTTGGAAGTTACGGGCGTTGTCGAAATATTCGGCCAGATTAGCGTCGAAATAACTGCGGCTGACCACAATTTCACCGGCGCCCAGGCCTCGCGGGCCCTGATTGGCGACTTGCAAGCCGCGCTCGAATACGCGGGTGATGTCGGTGCCTTTGCGGCCGTCGCCGCGGGTATACAGCATCCGGCCGTCGTCATAGGCGGCGTAACCATCCAACTTGGGCGTGACTTTAAAAGTCAGTTCGGCAAAGTTTTTGTCCAGATCGACAGCGGCTTTTTCGATGCGGCCGGCCCAGCGTTCCACTTCTTCTCGGCTATAGGCTTTGTCGGTGGAGAGCATCACAGTTGGCAGATCGACGGTTTTACCCGCGAAAGCCGGTTCCGGCTCGACTGTGTGCAACAGCGGATGCTCGGGATGACGTCTTTTCAGTTCTGCCAGATAAACGAAGTCGTAATCGGTATCGCTGATGATCGGTTCGCCGCCGCGATACAAAGCGTTGGCAATCTCCAGGAACGTCACTAATTCACTGTCCGTCACGGTATGCAGCAAATCCGCGTGTGTGCACAATTCGCAAAAACGATTCTCACCAAGATCGTTCGAACTTAGCGTGGTCTGCAAAAGAATAGCTTTTTGACTGTCGGTAAGCATGCCGGGGATAGATGTGTCGGGTAGGGCGGCGATTATAGAGGATAATATCGCAAAAAAAAGGCGGGAGAGAGAACTCGCCCGCCGAAGCATCTATCTTTCAAGAGGATCATGTCAACGGTAGGAAATCGCGTGACATGGGCTTAATATAAAGTTTTATACGGAACAAGCGTTGATCTAGGTCAATATTTGGCGGGTTATTGAATAGCCTGTTCTTCAGCAGTATTGGTGGCGGGGTGGCAGGTTTTGCACAAGCCATGAATTTCAATGGTTTTACGCTGCGGTACGAAGCCGG
The DNA here is from genome assembly GCF_047777895.1 of Methylomonas sp. TEB. Taxonomy (GTDB): domain Bacteria; phylum Pseudomonadota; class Gammaproteobacteria; order Methylococcales; family Methylomonadaceae; genus Methylomonas. The sequence continues at coordinate 3,517,591 of NZ_CP180476.1, read as the reverse complement.
CATCGCCAAGTTCTTTAGATAAGGCGCTGAGTACCGAAGGCGCGGCGCGCTCCTGAACCGTATGGCAGGCGGTGCAGATTAACAGTAGTTGATCGTGTTGAGTGCCGGAGCAGTGGCAGCCGACGAATGCATTTAAACTCTCTACCCGATGAATCAGGCCTTGTTCCAACAGAAAATCCAAGGCCCGGTAGACTGTCGAGGGTTTTGCGGCGTCGTTTACCGGCCTGATTTGATCCAGCAAGTCGTAGGCTTTAACGGCCTTATGACTGTTCCAGATCAGCTCCAAAATCTTATGGCGGATGGGGGTCAGTTGTACGCCGCGCGTCAAGCAAAGTTGTTCGGCTACACTTATCGCCCTGTGGATGCATACGTTATGGTCATGCTCTGGTGCCGGAAAAGTTGCTTGGTCGGTCATTTTACAAAGGGTGATTGGGTTCATTCATTTTGTGGATGCGGTAAGTTATAGTGCCAGCATAAACAACCCATTTCAAATCGGATTACCAAATAAATTTTGTGTGTTTTTAAGGCGCGCGGTTAAGCGCCATAGTATGGTTGTTTGGCGGTTTCTCGGCGGACTTTTGCGAGCGGCTATAAGTAATTTTGAGGCAATAAATGAGAAGGATTACATTCCTGGTTTATGCAGTGCTATGGATTTTGTTGATTAGCCTGAACCTTTACCAGCAAGTCACGGATACCAAACAGTACGCGCAAAAAATTGCCACGCGCCAAGCCGAGATGTTTTTCGATCATATCGTCTTGATCAGAAAATGGAATGCGTTGCACGGCGGCGTTTACGTGCCTATCACCGAGAGTACTCAGCCCAATCCTTACCTGGAAGTTCCTCATCGCGATGTAGAGACCACCGATGGCAAGCACCTGACTTTAATTAATCCAGCTTATATGACTCGGCAGCTCTCGGAAATGGGTGACGAATCGGATATTGCCTTTCATATTACCGGTTTTAATCCGATTCGCCCGGAAAATCGGCCGGACCAATGGGAAGCAGAGGCATTGTTGGCGTTCCAGCAAGGTCAAAAAAGTGTGAGCAGTATCGGCACTATCAACGGGCAATCTTTTTATCGTTACATGGCGCCACTGCATGTCGATCAAAGTTGCCTCGTTTGCCATCAGCGGCAAGGCTATAAAGAGGGCGATATTCGCGGCGGTATTAGTGTCAGTATTCCCAGTGCCAGTATCGATGCTTTTGTGAGCGAGCGTCTGGAGCATTTGACAATCACCCATGCAATTGTGGCAGTTATCGGTTTGATCGTATTGCTGTTGTCTTATTTGGCGCAAGCCAGACTAAGCCTGCGCCTGGATAAAGCCAAAAGCCGTATGCAACTGGCGTATCTGGATTCGTTGACCTTGCTACCCAATCGCCGTTACTACGATGCCTTTGTAAAAAGGGAATGGAAGCGCGCCTTGCGGCATAAGTATCCTATCTCGATGATCATGATAGACATCGATTTCTTCAAGCTATACAACGACAATCTCGGACATATCGAGGGCGATCATTGTTTGCGGCAAGTGGCTAAAACCTTGAAGCGTTTCTTTAGAAGGCCGGGCGATTTGATTGCACGTTACGGTGGCGAAGAGTTTTGCGTGGTCGCGGCTTGTGATGCCGAACAAATCATGGTGTTGGCCGAAATTCTGCGTAAAGCCGTGGAGAATATGCGTCTGCCGCATCCGGCTTCCAAAATTTCCGAATTTGTGACTATCAGTCTTGGCGTTGCCAGTATCGTTCCGAGTGACGACCTGTCTTTCGAAAGCCTGCTGCACGCTGCGGATCAGGCGCTATACGATGCCAAGGCCACTGGTAGAAACCGGGTTGGCAAACGCCGGGTTTGAAACGATGAAGGGCCGGTGTTTGACCGGCCCTTGCCATGTCAGTTACGAATGTTTTTCCAATAGTTTGGCATGAGCCGCTGCCAAGCGAGCCACGGGAATGCGCGGCGCGGAACACGATACATAGTTCAAGCCTAGGTCGTGAACGAATTTAATCGAACGCGGATGGCCGCCGTGTTCGCCGCAAATGCCTATTTTCAAATCCGGGCGCTGCTGACGACCCAGTTCCACGGCCATTTTCATCAGTTTGCCCAAGCCCTCAATATCCAGCGTTTCGAAGGGGTTGTCTTCCAGCAGGCCTGATTCTTCGTACAGCGGTAAGAATTTGTTCTCGGCATCCTCACGGGAGAACGAGAACGTGGCTTGGGTTAAATCGTTGGTGCCGAATGAAAAGAAAGCAGCAGTCGCGGCCAGACGGTCGGCACGGGTACATGCCCGCACCGTTTCAATCATTGTGCCGAACTTGAAGTTGAGCTTGAGTTTGTATTGCGCTTCCACTTCGGCTTGAATCTCGTCCACGTAAGTCTTAACGGTTTTCAGCTCCTGTGCGGTGATCACCTGCGGCACCATGATTTCCGGTTCGACCGGAATCCGCTGTTTCACGCACAATGCCGCCGCTTCCAGAATTGAGCGGATCTGCATTTTGTAGATTTCCGGATAGCTCATGCCCAGCCTGACGCCGCGATGACCCAGCATTGGGTTAACTTCGTACAGCTCCAGCACTTTATCCAGCATCATTTGTTTTTTGCTGATCGCTTCCAAAATCACGTCTTCGTTCAGCATATTGAACGGTGCCGGCATTTCCGCCGGGTGCGCCAGCGTATCCAGCGTGACCCGTTGGCCTTTGACGATGGTCAGGTAGTGTTTCAGCGCATCCAACTCGTCGATCAGTTGATGCTCGTTAGGCAAAAACTCGTGCATAGGCGGATCCAGCAAGCGCACGGTAACCGGGTGCGGTGACATGGCTTCGAACAACTGTTGGAAGTCGTCGCGTTGAATCGGGAACAGTTTGGCTAAAGCCGCCTCGCGTTCTTCGGTGTTGTGCGCCAGAATCATGTCTACCACTAAGGGTAAACGGTCGGCGGCATTAAACATGCGTTCGGTACGGCACAAACCGACACCTTTGGCGCCGTAGCTGACCGCCAGTCTCGCGGTTTCCGGCGTGTCGACATTAGCATGCACACGCAAGCGGGCTATGCTGTCGGCCCAGCCCAGCAAGGTTTTTAATTCCTCAGAGAATGAGGGCGGAATGGTGGGGATCCGGCCCAAATAGATATTACCGTTGCTGCCGTCTATGGTAATCAGGTCGCCTTCCTTGATATGGATGTCGCCGACGATAGCCAAGCGGGCGCGGACATCGACTTTGATGTCTTCAGCCCCAGCCACGCAGGCTTTACCCATGCCGCGCGCCACCACCGCTGCGTGCGAGGTTTTGCCGCCGCGGCTGGTCAAGATGCCTTGTGCAGCGAAAAAGCCGTGGATGTCTTCCGGTTTGGTTTCTTCGCGTAGCAAAATCAAATCTTGGCCGGTTTTACCCAAGCGAACTGCCGTGTCGGCATCGAATACGCAATGGCCGCACGCGGCGCCGGGCGAAGCCGGCAGGCCTTGGGCAATGGCTTTAACTTCGTGATTGGGAGCTAATTGCGGATGCAGCAATTGTTCCAGCATGTCGGGATTGATCCGTAGCAGCGCTTGTTCTTTGCTGATCAAGCCCTCCGCCACCATATCGATGGAGGTTTTCACCATCGCGGTCGCGTTCATTTTGCCGTTTCGGGTTTGCAAACAATACAGAATGCCGCGCTCTATGGTGTACTCGTAATCTTGCACTTCGTGATAATGCGCTTCCAGTTTATTACGCAGTTCCACGAGTTGTCGATATTGCTCCGGCATTTCCTTGGCCATTTCATGGACCGGTTTGGGGGTGCGAATACCGGCGACCACGTCTTCGCCTTGGGCGTTAACCAAGTATTCGCCGTACATCTCGTTGACACCGGTGCCGGGATTACGGGTGAAACCGACGCCGGTGGCGCAGTCGTCGCCCATATTGCCGAATACCATGGTGACGATATTGACGGCGGTGCCGTTGGCAATGTCCGGGGTGATGTGAAACTCGCGGCGGTAATCGACGGCACGTTTTCCCAGCCAGGAGTTGAATACCGCACGAATGGCAATTTCCAGTTGCTGGTAAACGTCTTCCGGAAATGGCCGGCCGGTTTCTTCATGGACCACGGTCAGAAACAGTTCACTGATTTCTTGCAGTTGGTCGGCAGTCAACGCCACGTCGGCTTTGATGCCGGCCGCACGCTTAACGTTGTTGAAATGGACGTCGAATTTTTCGTCGTCGATACCCAGCGCTACCTTGCCGAATAATTGGATGAAGCGGCGATAGGCATCGTAAGCAAAGCGTGGGTCGTCGGTCATTTCGATCAAGCCGGCCAGGGTTTGCTTGTTCAAGCCCAAGTTCAGAATGGTGTCCATCATGCCCGGCATCGAGATGGCCGAGCCGGAACGTACCGAAACCAGTAGCGGGTCGTTGGCGCCGCCAAACGATTTACCGCTCAGTTGCTCGATTTCGGCAATTTGCTGACGAACTTCATCCATCAGATCGACGGGTAACTGTTTGTTTTCCAGGTAAGTCAGACAGGTTTGGGTGGTGATGACAAAGCCAGGCGGTACGTTAAAGCCCATTTGCGTCATTTCGCACAGGTTTGCGCCTTTGCCGCCCAGTAATGCCTTGTTTTTGCCGTCGCCCGTATTGAATGAATAGCTGTATTTTGGAGTCATTATGGCCTTGTCGAAGTGTTGAAGTTAAATGATGGCTGCGGGAAACGCCTTGAGTAGCTTGTCGGCGTCTCGTGATGCCGGGTATTGCGGTTAGAATACCCCACTTTTTACCTATTTTTTTGAGTCATTACAAGTTACGCGCCATGGATAAATTTGATGTCATCATCGTCGGAGCCGGCGCGTCCGGCTTAATGTGCGCTATCGAAGCCGCCAAGCGCGGCCGGCGGGTGAAGATAGTGGAACATGCCAACAAGCCGGGCAAAAAGATTCTGATGTCCGGTGGTGGCCGTTGCAATTTCACTAACTACAGCATAGCCCCGGAAAATTACATTTCCAATAATCCGCATTTCTGCAAGTCGGCGCTCAGCCGCTTCACGCAGTGGGATTTTTTGAGTTTTGTGCAGCGCCACCAAATACCGTTTCACGAACGCCTGCACGGGCAATTGTTTTGCGATAACAGCGCCAAGGATATTCTGGATGCGCTGTTAAAAGAATGCGGCCAAGCCGGCGTGACGCTGGCGTTAAATTGTCGGGTAGAGCGATTGGAGAAACGCGGCGACGGCGATTTTTTACTGCACACTAGCAGCGGTGCGATGTCTGCATCAGCCTTGGTCATTGCCAGCGGCGGCTTATCGATACCGAAAATGGGCGCCACGCCGTTTGGTTATAAAGTCGCGGAACAATTCGGCATCAAAGTTTGGCCGACCCGAGCCGGTTTGGTGCCGTTAACGCTGCAACCAGGCGATTCAGAGCGCTTTACTCCGCTGACCGGCATCGCGGTGCCGTGTCGGGTCAGCAATCAACAGCAGTCGTTTAAAGAAAATATTTTATTCACCCATCGCGGTTTAAGCGGGCCGGCCATCCTGCAAATCTCCTCGTATTGGCATCCCGGCGAAGCGCTGCATGTAGACTTATTGCCGGATATGGATCTGGCGGAGACATTGAAAGAAAAGCGGCGGCAAGGCAGCAAATTAAAAATCCAAAATTTACTGGCCGACTACTTACCCAAACGCTTGTTACAAGCCTTATTGGACGAGCGGCAGTTGGATATAACCGTTGCCAATTGCGCGGACAAAGATCTGAACGTGATCGCGGAAAATCTGCACCACTGGACGATCAAGCCGAATGCTACCGAAGGCTATCGTACCGCCGAGGTAACCGTCGGTGGCGTGGATTGCGATGCGATTTCCTCGAAAACCATGCAGAGCTTGCAAGTGTCGGGGTTGTATTTTGTTGGGGAAGTGTTGGATGTCACGGGGTGGTTGGGGGGGTATAACTTTCAATGGGCTTGGGCTTCGGGGTGGTGTGCGGGGCAGTATGTTTGAGGGTAGCAGTACAATCAATTCAGTTTTTCCAGCAAAGCCGGCTTTACCAAGTCAAGCCAATCCAGAATTCGGGTTTTGGTCAGCTCGGGTTGGTTGTGGTGATCCAGCACCAAGCCGACAAATTTGCCATCGACTACCGAACTGGAGTGGGTAAAGTGATAGCCATCCGTGCTCCAGGCGCCGGTCACCTCGGCACCATAAGACCGAACGTGGTGATACAAATGAATTAATGAGCTGGCAAAGCGCGCGTAGTATTTTTGTTGGTTACCCAAACCAAACAGGGCAACCCGCTTTCCGGATAAATCCGCCTCATCCAGGCGGAATAAAAACTCTTCCCAGTTGCCTTCTTCGCTGCCGGTGGTTCTGCCGGGTATTTCGCCGACGCCGTAACTGGGCATTCCCAAAATCAAGGCTTTGTAACCAAGCAGTTCCGTTACTGTTGCTTGATTAACATTCACCGGTTCGCTGGCAATTTCGTCGCCCAAAACTCGGTACATGACCTGCGCCATCATCGCTGTCATACCTTTCTCGGTGCCGTAGAAAATTCCAATCTTGTTCATAGTTAAATCTCCATCGAATTGTCTACAAGCAGCAAAGCAAAATTTAAACCATCAGTAATCTTGGGTTCTGAGTTCTCGCTAAGTCGGTAACTTCAACGCTTTGCGGTAGACTGCCCAGTGGAAAGGGGCGAAACAGTGACTAACGTATTTGGTTATCTTTGTAACAATGAAACAGACACTCTGTCCGTTGCTTACAAAATCTGACAGAAATGTTGCTGTGTTTGGCTGATGCATAACGCTTTTTCTGAATTAGACGGTTTTTTATCAACCAGCCGAACAATGGCTTGAACCTTTCTGGGTATAGGCGGTAATCATTAATGGCTTAATCTTGAAATGGTTCATGGCACAAGCGGTTGGCCTAATCACATTCGCTGTGTGATAATCGAATTCAACTGCTAAGCTTCTGCTAACAGAAAACTGAGGAAACCATGTCAAACGATACTTTACTGGTCAGGCACAACGCCACCGGAAAAGAAGTTGAATATCCGTTGTTGAAGGGGTCTTTGGGTGCAGATACTGTCGATATTCGCTCTTTAAACAAAGATCTTGGGTGTTTTACTTACGATCCGGGCTTTATTGCCACGGCTGCTTGCAAAAGCAAAATTACATACATTGATGGTGATAACGGGATTTTGTTGTATCGCGGTTATCCCATCGAGCAATTAGCGGAAAACTGCGAATTTACTGAAGTTGCCTATTTGCTGATGAATGGCGAACTGCCCAATGCGGAGCAGTTGCGTGATTTTAATGAGGAAGTCAGCGATAGGGCCATCATCCATGAAGCTTTGCGCAAATTTTTTGATGGTTTCCATTACGATGCCCATCCTATGGCGATGTTGGTGGGGGTGGTGGGGTCCTTGTCGGCGTTTTATCACAGTGATTTGAACATTAAAGATCCTGCCAGTCGCATGATCTGCGCGACCCGGCTAATAGGCAAGATGCCCACCATTGCCGCAGCGTCATACCGGCATTCCATCGGTCGACCTTTTGTTTACCCCCGTATGGATCTGAGTTATTGCGAGAACTTCCTGAATATGATGTTCTCTCGTTCCTCGCAAAACTATATCGATCAAGAACATTACATCGATCCCAATCTGGTCCAAGCGCTGAATCTGTTGTTTATTCTGCATGCCGACCACGAGCAAAATGCCAGTACCTCGACGGTGCGCATGGCGGGCAGTACCGGCGCCAATCCTTATGCCTGCGTGGCAGCCGGCATAGCGGCATTGTGGGGACCGGCTCACGGCGGCGCCAACGAAGCGGTTTTGAATATGTTGGCGCAAATCGGTAGCGTCGAAAACGTCCCCAAATATATCGCCAAAGCCAAGGATCACGACGACCCGTTCCGTTTAATGGGCTTTGGGCACCGGGTTTATAAAAACTTCGATCCGCGCGCTACCATCATCCGCAAAACCTGCTACGAGGTGTTGAGCAGAACCAACACCAACGATCCTCTGTTTGAACTGGCCTTGGCCTTGGAAGAATATGCGTTGAAAGACGAGTATTTCATCGAGAAAAAACTCTACCCCAATGTCGATTTCTATTCCGGCATTATCTATAAAGCCCTGCACATCCCCGTCGAAATGTTCACTGTGATGTTTGCGATAGCCCGAACCGCCGGCTGGATTTCACATTGGCTGGAGATGATGGAAGAGCCGGCTACGCCGATCAGCAGGCCGAGACAGTTATACGTCGGGCCCCCGCTCCGTGACTATACCGCTGTGAATAATCGCTAAATTATGCAGAAAATCGACATGAAGTCAGCACAAACCAATACGCAAGAACCGCCTGAGAACGCCAAGACAGAAGCCGAGAAGACGCCGTCTGCGGAGCAAGATCCTGCCATTCCGACAGAAATTAATGGCCCGAAAGGGCCGGAGCCTACTCGCTTTGGCGATTGGGAACGCAAAGGCCGTTGCGTCGATTTCTAACAAAAAATTATTTTTCAACTTTAAATACAGGGTAAATCATGTCAGCAAACAGACCACTTTCGCCCCATCTGCAAGTTTATCGATTGCCCTTAACCGGCTTGGTGTCAATCACCCACCGCATGACCGGGGTGTTCCTTTCCATGGGCCTGGTGCTATTTGTCTATGTGCTGTTCGCCATTGCCGCTGGTGAAGGTGCGTATGTCGCCATGCAGGCCTTTATGTCCTACTGGTTGTTTAAACTGGTGTATTGGGGCTTTATTTATGCGTTATTTTTTCATTTGGTGCACGGTATTCGCCATCTGATTTGGGATTTTTGTAAAACCTTCGAACGCATGACACTGGACAAATATGCAGTTTACGAACTGATTGCTTCGGCGTCGTTGACATTGATTACCTTTGTGGTTTCTTAAAGGAGGGCTGGTTATGGATTACAAAGCAACATTGGAAAAAGCCGCTGATTTTTTCTCGGTACATAGCGGCTCGGGTCATTTCTGGTATCAGCGCGTCACCGCTGTGGCCTTGGTGCCATTGTCTATTTGGTTGATTGTGCTACTAAACAAGGCTCTAAATGCACCGTATGCGGATACCGTGGATTGGTTGTCTTCACCATTTAACACCCTGGCGATTATCGCCTGGACCGTGGCAGTGGTTTATCACGCCGCGTTGGGTGTGCAGGTGGTGATCGAAGATTATGTGTCGACTATTCCGGTAAGAAACTTGGCAATACGTGCCACCAATCTGATTTTTTTAGTTTTGGGTGTCGCGGCATTACTCGCGATTATCATCATCTTTTTCGCAAGGTAACTCATGGCCTCAGCATATAACATCATCGAACACCAACATGACGTTGTGGTGGTTGGCGCCGGCGGGGCCGGTTTGCGGGCTACTTTTGGTATGGTGGAAAAAGGTCTGAAAACCGCCTGTATCAGTAAAGTGTTTCCTACCCGCAGTCACACCGTCGCAGCACAGGGTGGTATCAGCGCCGCGCTCGGCAATATGGGTGAGGATGACTGGCGTTTTCACATGTATGACACCGTAAAAGGTTCGGATTGGCTGGGCGATCAGGATGCGATCGAGTACATGTGCCGGGAAGCGATTCCTGCCATCATCGAGTTGGAACATTACGGCGTACCGTTTTCCAGGACCGCAGAAGGTAAAATTTACCAGCGGGCTTTTGGTGGTATGTCTACGCATTTCGGTAAAGGCCAGGCGCAAAGAACCTGCGCAGCAGCCGACGTAACCGGTCATGCCATTTTGCATACCCTGTACCAACAGGCTTTAAAACACAAAGCTGAATTCTTCGTCGAGTACATCGCGTTGGATTTGATCATGGAAGAGGGCGAGTGCCGCGGCGTCCTGGCCTGGTGCCTGGATGACGGTTCCATTCACCTGTTTCGCGGCCATCAAACGGTAATGGCAACCGGTGGCTACGGTCGTACCTTTCTATCGTGCACCTCGGCGCACACGGTTACCGGCGACGGCAATGGCATGATCTTGAGAGCGGGTTTGCCTTTACAAGATATGGAGTTCGTGCAATTCCATCCAACCGGTATTTATGGTTCCGGTTGTTTGATGACCGAAGGCGCGCGCGGTGAGGGGGGGTATTTGACCAACTCAGAAGGCGAGCACTTCATGGCGCGTTACGCCCCGCATGCTAAAGACTTGGCGTCTCGCGACGTAGTGAGCCGGGCGATTACGGTCGAGATTAACGAAGGACGCGGCATCGGTCCTAAGAAAGACCATGTGCATTTACATCTAGAGCATCTAGATCCGGCTATCATCCATGAACGCTTGCCCGGCATCACCGAAACCGCCCGAATTTTTGCCGGTGTCGATGCGACGAAACAACCGATTCCGGTTTTACCGACCGTGCATTACAACATGGGCGGCATTCCCACCAACTACAAGGCCGAAGTGGTCACACTGAAAGACGGTAATCCTGATTATGTAGTACCGGGCTTGATGGCTATCGGCGAAACCGCCTGCGTTTCGGTGCATGGCGCCAATCGTTTAGGCTCTAACTCCTTGTTGGATTTAGTGGTATTTGGGCGGGCGGCGGCGATTCGTTGCACAGAGCTGATCAAGCCGGGCATGCCGCATAAGCAGTTGGCAAAAGACGCCACGGATCAAGCATTATCGCGTTTCGATAAAATCCGCCATGCCAACGGTAGCCGTAAAACCGCGGAAATCCGCATGGATATGCAAACGACCATGCAGTCTAAGGCGGCGGTATTCAGAACTGAGGCCACGCTAAACCAGGGTATCAAGGCCATAGGGGAGATTGCTGCATCGTTTGATGATGTCAAAGTGGGTGATAAATCGCTGATTTGGAATACTGATCTGGTGGAAACCCTGGAGCTGGATAATTTGCTCGGCCAGGCTCAGGTTACTATTACTGCTGCCGGTAATCGTCAAGAAAGTCGCGGTGGCCATGCACGCGAGGACTTCCCGAAACGCGATGACAAGAATTGGATGAAGCACACTCTGACCTGGCGGGAAGGCAATAAAGTCAAAATCGACTACCGCCCCGTCCACCTGTATACGCTTACCGACGAAGTCGAAGTCGTTGCGCCTAAAGAGAGGGTTTACTAATGGTTGAATTTACACTGCCCAAAAACTCGGTGATTAAAAAGGGTAAAACCTATAAAGCCGAGGGCGCTACCAACGTCCGCCATTTTGAAGTTTATCGCTGGGATCCGGATTCTGGGGAAAATCCGCGCATCGATACCTATGAGATCGATATGGACCAATGCGGACCGATGGTGCTGGATGCGATTCTGAAAATTAAAAATGAAATCGACAGTAGTCTGACTTTTCGCCGCTCCTGTCGCGAAGGCGTCTGCGGTTCATGCGCGATGAACATCAACGGCAAAAATACGCTGGCATGCACCAAAGCGATTAGCGACTACAAAGGCACCGTGAAAATATTCCCGTTGCCGCATATGTCCGTGGTCAAGGATTTGGTCGCGGATATGACGCATTTCTTCGAACAATATACGTCGATAAAACCCTGGTTAACTGCTGAATCAGAAGCGCCTGCCGAAACCGAACGCCTGCAAAGCAGGGAAGATCGTGCCAAACTCGACGGCCTCTACGAATGCGTACTCTGCGCATGTTGTTCAACCAGTTGCCCAAGTTATTGGTGGAATAGCGATAAATATCTCGGCCCGGCAATCCTGTTGCAAGCCTATCGTTGGTTAGCCGATAGCCGCGATGAAAACGATAAAGAACGTTTGGACGAACTCGATGAGTCGTTTAAATTGTATCGCTGCCACACCATTATGAATTGCACGGATACTTGTCCAAAAGGACTTAACCCCGCCAAGGCGATTGCCGAAATCAAGAAGCTCTTGGTGGAACGCGACCATCTGTGAGCGAAAACATCAATAAGCTGCGCTGGCGTTGCCGGCGCGGTACCCTTGAGCTGGATTTGATGCTGCTCAGGTACTTAGAACATCGTTACCTCTTCGCCGACACTACGGAACAGCAAACGTTTTTGCAAATGTTGGAACTTGAAGATACTGAACTGATGCGATACTTGATGGGTGAACAATTGCCGAGCGAAGAGAATATGAAAAGCTTGGTCTTGGTAATCAGAACTATGCCGGTTTAAGTTTTGCTAAAATCTGGCTGCAAAAGCGATGCTCCTCACCATACAAAATGATCTAACGTATTAAAAAACTTCAAATAAACTCTCCTTTACGTATCTTGCGGCAGATAAAGTCCCAAGATTGTTCAAAAGTCATTTAAAACCTATTCGGAATGAAAAAGAGCGACTTCAATTATCAGTTGCCGGAGCAACTTATTGCCCAGTATCCGCTGCCGGAACGGAGCGCCAGTCGATTGCTGCGTCTGGATAGACAAAGTGCGGCAATTGCAGACTGTCAGTTTGCCGATTTTGTCGACATGATAAGCAGCAACGATTTATTGGTTTTTAACAATACCAAAGTCATGCCTGCTCGCTTGTTCGCGCATAAGTCAAGCGGCGGTAAAGTCGAAATGTTGATCGAGCGAATCGAGGATACTTACACAGCGCTTGCTCATGTTAAAGCAAGTAAGTCGCCAAAGACCGATGCCTTGTTGAGCTTGGAGAATGGCGCGGTATGCAGGGTTATGGGTAGACATAACGATTTATTCAGGCTGCGGTTTGAAACGGAAGCCGGCTTGTTTGCGCTATTGGACGAAGTAGGGCATATTCCGCTGCCGCCCTACATTAGCCGTGTTGACGAAGCAAGTGATTTGGATCGTTATCAAACGGTATTTGCCGAGCAACTGGGTGCCGTGGCTGCACCTACAGCCGGGTTACATTTCGATCAGCCAACTATGGATCGCTTAGATCAAAAAGGCGTAGCTCGCAGTTTTGTAACTTTGCATGTCGGCAGCGGCACATTTCGTCCTGTGCGGGTCGAGGATCTATCCGAACACGTGATGCACAAGGAGTTTTATAGCATCTCGCAAGATTGTGTAGATGCAGTTAATCAGGCGAGGGCCAGGGGAGGCAGAGTTGTGGCTATAGGTACCACTGCGGTAAGAGCTTTGGAGTCAGCCTCACATAGTGGCGTATTGCAGGCTGGATGCGGTGATACTGACTTATTTATCACGCCGGGTTATTCGTTCAAATCTGTAGATGCGTTGCTGACCAACTTTCATTTGCCGGAGTCGACGTTGTTAATGTTGGTTTCGGCATTCGCCGGCTATGACTCAGTCATGAACGCTTATCGCCATGCTATTGAGCAACGCTATCGATTTTTCAGCTATGGCGATGCGATGCTGGTGATTTAAGAATTTTCTGAGCGAAGATTCTATCTGCTCCAGCATGTTGAGGCATCTAATGTTGCGCTCGCTACGGTTTTGCTGCCGGTATTGTCTATTAATAAGGTACCGCATTTGTCACTGGCTTGGGCTCCGGTCGGAACCGCGCTCAAGGTATAGCTACTAGCACTGGCGCCACTGATAGTTACCGTGTAAAAGCCGGCGGTTTCTGTTGGGATCGTATAGATCGATGGTGTCCCGGTATCGCCGGTTGATGACCCACAACCGGTTACCGCAGTTCCTCCAGCAGCGGCGTCACAAAAGGTATTGGCTTCCGTAAAACGTCGCTCCATGGCATTGGTTAGTCCGAGCAATACGCCTTTGACATCCGCTCTTCGCGATTTGCGTACACTCTCTTGATAGCCAGGTATCGCGACGCCTGCAAGTATGCCGATGATCGCCACTGTAACCATTAACTCTATAAGAGTTACGCCTTGTTGTGTTTTGTTCATTTTAATTTTGACCGGTTTGGGTTTTATCGTTTATTGAAATATGTAAGCCTGTTATCGCATATAGGTTTAATTCAGTGAATACACGCAAGTTCACGGCTAAACCCAGATTCCCCAAAAGTAACAGGCATTAAATTCTTAGTATCAGACTAATTCCAAAATAAGCTCTGAACAACTGAGCTATCTATCTCAATTGGCGCCAAGAAGTTCTTTTGCCGCCACCTCCGCCGCCGCCAGGGGTAGTTGGGCTTTCTTTAAATTTCATTTCGTCGATGCTCTCGCTACCTGATCCGATACCAATATTCCCAACAAGGCTAAGATTCTTATGTATACCAATGCCCATGTCAAAGCCAGTAGCAGCAACTAATTTGCCATCAATTAGCATAAGGTCATTTACGTCAGCTTTACCATCATTACCGAATAGATCGAAAGAGGCTGTAGAGGGGCGTTTACCTGTGATTGCCTCCACAGTCATGACGCGGCTCACACCGCCGCCCGAGCAAGGATCAGCACTCGGAATCATTGTCGAGAAAATCACTAAATCTAGATACATCACCGGTGGACTAACGACTCTTTCACCTTGAGAGATGCTCGTGGGTTTAAGGAGGTTCATAGCCCAGCCCTTTTTAAGATTGGCTGCATTGCAAGTGGTGGTGGGCGTATCATCGTCCGTTGATGGAATGGTTGCCACCGAGTAACACACAGTATTTCTAGAGCTTACCCGTACCACGCCTGTACCTTCTACGCCGGCAGAGTTTTTGGGTTTACCCTCATATGTGATAGTTTGTTCTTGTAGTTTTGCTCTGTCGGTGATTGCCCCAGAGTTGTCATCCCATAGGCCGTAAAAAGACTGAACCTGTGGACTCGTCGGTATGACGTTGTCAGTAGTCTCAAAATATTTGCCTGTACCAAAATACACCATAATGCCACCGGTTTGCTCTGAGCCAACTGCACCAACACTAGGTTTTCCGGTAATCGGTTGACGGTTTGCCGATGTGCATGACGTGCCTGTTGTGGTGCAGGCGACGAATAGTGGTGCGCCACTGTTAGCAATAGTCCAACTAGTTGCGGAGGTCGTGCCTACGTTGAATTTCCAAAGGTTTCCGTAGAGATCCCCGGCGTATATGGTGTCTACAATTGTGTCCCCGTCAGTATCAACCGCCTTTGGTGATGACAGACCATTTTTTTGTGCGGCGTCACCGACTCCGGTATCAAATTTTTTGATTAACGCGCCTGTCTTGGCATTCAATACAAACAACACTGCCTTACCCGCGTCGCTGTTATAGCCATTCGCAACGATAACTGCCCACGTGCCGTCTTTCATTCTAGCGATAGCGGGTTGACCTATTGTATAGCCTAGGTCATTGTCATCCGTGCTAGTGAACTCCCATAAAACGCTGCTGGCGCCAAACGTATCCGGATTAGTGATGTCGAGAGCGAATGCGGCTCTGCCTCCGGCTCCTGTGACACCTGCGAGAAGGGTATGCCAGCTCGAATCGTAATACACGTCGCCAAAGCTTGACATGCCGTCAATAAAATACTGATGGGCATAAGTGAGCGATGTCAACTTGCTTAATTCCGGAAATAACGCATTCGGAACATAAGCAAAAATCTCTGTGCCGCCAGTGGTGATCGAGCCGGAGTTCTTTTTAGCGTCGAACCCATGTAGCATGCCGTCATTGGCACCTACGTAAATCATGGGTCTGCGATTTTGGTAACTCGTACTGGCCCGAAATGAAGTGTAGTCGCTACCTTCTGCTCCGGGTAGTGAACTGTATCCGAAGTCATCGGTTCCAACATAGATGGGGTCGGAGTTTACAATGTCACCGAGCTTGTTGGTAGCAATTGTGGCATTCGCCAGATCCGTGTTGTTTTCTAAGAAAGTGCCGTCAAATTTCTTGATTCTGTTTCTAAAGTTTCCGGTACCCAAGCGCTGTTCGTTTGTGTTATCCCCGCGCAACCAATTGAGCCGTAACTCACCTTTGCCGTCAGCAGTACCCGATATTTGGTTTAAATAGTCCTGCTGCGAACTGCCTGTTGGCGCGGTGGTTAAGTTTGCCCATCGAAACTCTATACCCCGTGGAGCACTAGTTAACGTTGGGTTGAGCGTGTAAATTTTGCGGCTACTTGATGTCGGTAACTTTGTGGCAGCGTCCCAGTTGAGATTGTTTGTTTCCAATGCGCCAGTAGTGTCATTGACCGGGATTGCCAACAAATGTCCGCTCCAGTCTCTGGGATCGAATTTGGCTTGATAAACCAATGTCCCGGTATTTAATTTTGCGGTATTGGCTGCTACCGCAGAGGAAGAACTGACGTTGCTGAGTATTTTGGCGAAAGCTTTTCCCAATTGTTCGGAAAGTTTACCGGCATTGGTTACCAGAAAATAACCGTCAGGAGTACCATTTTTATCTTCGTCCCATTCATTTTGGTCAAGAATGTTGTCTTTGTTTTTGTCGTTTACACCCCATTTTGCCGCGTACCAAAGCGGGTCATGTTTAATAAAGCTGGCTGAGGTGGTGGTGCCCACGTTAAATGTTCTGGATGCCGTGAGCGGTAAAGAGACGCCATCGGCCCAAGTACCACCAGGAAACTGACCTGGAGGTGTATCAAGAAAATAATCTTTATCATTTTCTCCGGCATCGGGTTTGTCACGTACTTCCAGATAAACGCCGTCCTTGGTGGTACCGGAAATAACGTAACCCATGTGCTGGGTTATGCCGCCCGCGGCATAGGTTGAATTCAGATCGACCACTACTTGGTTTGATGCATTGACCGTAAACGTATATTCCACAATCGCATCCATATCGTGATCGGCAGCTTGCTCGACGTCCTCGTAATTTATACGGAATTTTCCGTACGGGCGTCCTCCGTTAATCGCGGCATCTTTATTGCCTGGAGTAACACCCGAGACTGGTTCTACCGTGTTGACAATCTTTTCTACGTAAAAGTCTACGATCTGATTGGTGGGCTGAAAGCTGGTTGAGGACTGGGAGATGCTGGAGCCCGCTACGGATTTTGCGAAGGGTACCAAGGTTACTATCTTGCCGTTGACCGGTATTTCGATTCTGGGGAGCGGCGAAGCTAATGCCACTGCCAACGTATCAGTTTTCTGATCGCCGGTAGCGGCGTTTAGATCGGTTTGTCTGCCGTACAAAGCAATGCTACCGGCATAAAAGCCACCTAATTTGGTGGGTTCTTCCGGAGCGAGGCCACGGATATTTTTAAAGCTGTTTGCCGATTTTGCCGTGGGGGCACCGTCGCTGAGAATCCCCGATTGACCGATAAAAATATTGCTCGATTCGGATTCGTTACCCCAAATTGTATCGGCTAGAGTCGATACATTCAGACCAGACAAATCACCTGAGAACGACGAGTCAAAATAGCTGCCGGGTAACTGATTGGTATCGTAGGATGCGTTTATATCGCTTATAACCAGTTGCATTGGTTTCGCACAGCTCAGATATTTACCGCCTGTATTTGAATATGGATCAAGCCAAGTCGGCAAAGGCAATCCTAGTGTTGCATCCGGGGTATCCGTGGCTGTTATGGAGTAGGCTGAGGTGGGGGCTGCTTTACCAGCAAAATAGCGTAAACCCTCGTACATCATTTCCGCTATAGGGTTACCCCATTCGGCTGCTTCACCTTCCGTTATTGCGCGCGTGGTAATCCACCCAGAAGCGTAAGCGTGATCCGAGTAGTTGAAGGTGTTGATACGTAGGTTGTTGATTGTCTTGACGATACCGTTGGTTGTCGTAAATATGCCTGTAGTAGGGTCTACTTCGTTGGTGAAAGATTCTATGTTTTTCCTGAGTACGCCGCCCGAGATGTTCTTTTTATAAGAACCGGTCAGCAAGCCAAATGCCATCGAGTCATTTTCGCCATAGGTGTGTAGCAACCCTGTGGGTTTATAGGTTGTGGTTGATCCACTTTTGTAGGCTTTGCAGTTGGCTTCCAATTTGCCGGTTTCGCAGACGTTAACATTGACACTGTAGTCGGTGATGCTAGAGGCGGTATTCGAGGTGTCCCAGCGCAATACGAAGCTGTCGTCGCCGTAAGCCTCCTCGTGGTGGTATTCAATATCGTAAGCGACACCAGCGGTGAGATGAATAGTGCCATTATTAGTATTGCAATTGCAGACGCCATGGCCTCCGTAATATCCTGCCACTACCGTACCGTTAATCAATACTTCTACTGCATCGTCGCCATCTACCGAAAACTTGTAATTGAGACTGGCAGGAACAGTGATTTTTCCTTTTACAACGGTTAAATAACGTTCGGTACGTTCAGGATTACCATTGGCTTCCAGTCTAGTCATATTGTCAGTGTGGCGTAAGTTACCGGTGGTGCCGTAATTAGTAACAAATGTTGCATACTCCGCAGCGCTCGATGGATGGGCGGGAGCAGTATCTCCGGTTCTATAAGTTTTTCTCACCAAATTGCTGAATACTATATCGGGAACTACCGACCAGTTAGAGCTACCCGTGGTTGCACAGGCTGTACGGCTGCCGTTATCGCAATCGCTACCGGCCACGGGCCGTTCGATGGAAAGCCATTCCCAAACGCGGTAGGAAGTATTATTTAAGACGCGCATCAATGGTTGGCCGGTGTAACTTAAGGACACATTGGCAAATAGGTGGCTTTTCCCCGTAGCGGGTTCGGCCAACGGTGTGTAGTCTGAGATAAGGTATCCCGGGTTATTGCTAGGATTGTATTCCTTACCCCATGAATGGGCATCTTGAGGGATAAATGAGCGTTTGAGTACGGTCTTCGAGGTGGTGTCGTCGCCTCGGTAACCGCCATATAGTACCTTGCGGAGAGCGTCAATACGCGCGGTTGTAATGTAGTTAAGAAAATCACCGCTCCAGTCGCCGTCCACCGATGAACAGGTTTTATCAGTAGCTGATGGTGTTTTTGCTTTCGGTGTAAAGTATCCTCCGTCGCTGTCCACGTAATCGTAACAACGATGCGAGTCGAAATACCCAAAGTAGTCGATGCTTGGTTTATAGCCAACGTCAATTAATCCATCGCCGTTGAGGTCAGAGGCATCGTTATAAGCTTCGTAATAAAGCTTGTGGTCGCGGCCCATGGTCAGCATGACGATAGGCGGAACGCTGGAGGTTAGAAATAAAGGTTGTTGAGAAATACCTGCAGAAGCGTTGAAGCTTGCTAGCAATGTCTGAGACAGAATCAGCAAAAAAAAGGCTTTTACTTGGCGTTGCTTAGTTTTCATGATTTTGCCCTCTGCGTGTTTCTGTCTGAAATCAACATAGTCAGTACGACTCACTAAATTTGGTAAATAGACTGGAGCATGACGATAGTGTCCGCTGTGCCGCCGGTTGCTCTGGCGGTAATTCGATAGTTGTGTTTTCCGGGACATGCCGCAGGTGCGGGCAAGCAGCCCAAGTCTTCGATTATGTAACGAGGATTAGCGCTGAGGTTTGACAAAACGCCCGTATAAAGCACCGAATCATTGTCGTCCCAACTTATGCTGTCCCAAACTTCCGACGTTTCCGCTGTTGCGCTATTGCAATCTTTATCGCGCGGCTTGAATCTGCCGGCAGCTTTACTGCAGGTGTAGGCATGGGTATTTAGCCAAGTTTCCCCCGCTTGCAAGGCGGACTCCGCCGCTTGAAAGGCAAGATTACGGTCACGCATATTGCCGGCCATTTTTTCTTCCAGACTGGTGACATTGGTGCCGGTCACGCCAATGATCGTCAGAAGCATCAGCATGATTAAGGCGACGACTAGCACTGCGCCAGTTTGATTTATTTTCGACTTATTCATGGTGCCACCTATTGCAGCCGATTACGTACTGCAAGCGTCGCGTTGAACACGCGGCGAATTCGCCGGTCACCTGGGTTAATGCCAGTACTGCCGTTGTAATCGTAAGTGAGGGTTTGCGAGGCCAGATTCTCGCTGGTGCGCGCCAGGATTGAGATACGCACGCTGGCGACATGGGTGATATCGGTGACGTTGGCGGCGGTTTTATATTGGTTGGCTACCCCGTCGGCATCAGTATCTTCTCCGTAGAGAATTTGCAGGTTTTCGATGCCATCGAGTATTTCAACTGGATTGCTGCTACTTGCAGCCTTGGTATTGTCGTATCGCCAAAGAGCTGGTTCCCCGCTTGCGCCTGGACGGATGAAATAGCTGTATGCGCGGTAAGCAAACACTTCCGAGCTGGTTTTGTAGCAGGGTGGGGAAGCGCAAGTTGCCGGCAAAGACACCGTATTGTGCTTTATCAGTGTCGAGGTAGTGCCCGTGGTGGCCCGGAAAAGGTCGGCGTTGCTACAGCTGGATATTAAAACCGGATCACCATCAACTATGCCGCAAGTATTGGAACTGGAAATTTGTATATCCGAGCTTGCGCTTGCCATATCTGCTGACAAATAACCGCCGCAACTTTCACCGAAAACTACTGTTATCACATCGGTGCCAGGGGTAATCGGCGTAGCTAAACCTGACAAGGCGCTTGGCAAGGCTGGGGACCAAGTGGTCGTTACCGGCGATGCCTCACTGCCGTTGTAGCCGACTATGATAGTGGCTGGTGTTGGCGACGATATAGCTGGCGCAACAACGGGCGAGGTAATTGCGGTTGTGGCAGTATTGGTGGGTGTTAAATCGGTTATGGATATACAGCCTTGAAAACCGCTTAAGCGTAAGTCTTTGCTGAGTATTTCCAACGCATAACGGCTGTTTTCTTGTAAACGGGATAAGCCTTCCTGCATCCCGTAAGTCTGCTTCGCGTTAACGAAAATCTTGATTACCCCACCTAATAGGAATGCGCCCAGAAGCAGCGCAATCATAATTTCTATGAGAGTCATGCCTGTTTGCAGGAAATAGGTCTGATTTTTTCTCATGGCTGGAAACTCATTACAAACCGTTGCGTCGCCGCCCCATCGTGGTCGTCATCCCACCAAATTTTTACCGCATACGCATCGCCGATCCCGTCGCAGTTGTGTGCGGATTTTGAATTTCCGTCCCCCGGGGTTTTGTCCTTACAAACAACACCTTCGCCGCTAGGTAATTGACTTCTTAGTTGGTCGTTCCATTGTTTTAAATCGTAACCAGCCATTTGTGCCGGTGTGCAAGTGTTTGCTAAGCAATCGTTATTCGTTTCTGCTTGGTTATCGTAGTTACCCACTGCGTTTTCTCGTACTCGGTCGGCTATATCGTAAGCAAGCAAAGTAGCCTGTGAGCGAAAATATGCACTTTGATTGTTCCGCAGGCTTGTGGATTGCAAGCCCGCCAAACCCAGCAAGCCCAGGGCAAGTATCACCACGGCGATCAAGACTTCTATTAATGTGAAACCGTTGGTTGTTTTCATCGGTAACTAAAATGGGGGTAAGCAGGAGGTGATATTCGAGGCGGTGCTTGCGACCGTGTCCTTGTTTGGTATGCCATCGTTGTTTGCATCGAGGCCCATGCGCAATCGACCGATAGGGCTAACGATTATCAGCCTAGAGGTGTTTGCTTCGGGGACGTTATTGCCGTCGCTGTTGTTGCAGATTACAAAGCTACCTCCACCATTACTTTGTCCAGAAGAACTAAAATTAATGAAGTCTGAAAAACTATTGCCTCGCAAGGTATAAGAGGCGCTTAGTGCTCCATAAGTTTTGAGAAGCACATCGTCGCCTGTGTCGAACTCGCCATTGTCATTTGCATCCGTGAAAACATCCCAGCCTTGCTCCCAATTCGCTGAAGCCCAGGCGGTCTTGTTCTTATTAGTCGATGATTTGTCGTCAACTTTGCGCACAGTCACCGATACGCCACGTTTTACCGCTTCGCTTCGCGCTAAATTCAATGCTGTGACTAATTCGTTGGCTGATGTGGTTAAGCGGTTGTTGCTGATAATCGAAGTGAAGCTTGGAATTGCAATACCCACCAGAACGCCGGCGATAGCGATGGTCACCATCAGCTCAACCAGTGTGAATCCTTTAGATGTTTCGGTGAATAATTTTTGCATGATTTATTGGATTGTGACTCAGGTAGTTGGGCGCAAATGAACTCGAACTCTGTTGCTGTTATTTGCCGCTCCGGCCTATGAAAAGTGCATTTCTACTCTGGGAATAGGGAAGCGTTGGCTCGTCAAAATCGAGTTTGAAGATAGCACAGGATTCAACAAAGTTATGCGAGTTAAACCACAATCGCAATGTGAGTGTTTACAGATTTTCGCCAAAATGGCGGTCCCTGCAACGAAGCGTCTTAGATTTTTAAAATGAGTGTTTTTCGGCAAGATCAGCTTTCTCTAACTACAATCTTAGCTGAGCTTAGCTACAATCTGAGCAATGTAAAATGCTAATCAGCTGAACTGGCAATCGCAGTTTGTGCTGATTTAACAGTTTTAAATTATGTTCGATAAATTTTGAGGAGAAAATTGTGGCAACAATTCTTGCTGTAGACGATTCCGCATCAATGAGGCAGATGGTGGCGTTTACCTTAAAAGGCGCTGGCTATAACGTGGTAGAAGCGGTTGATGGAGCGGATGCCTTGAATAAAGCGAAAGCGCAAGCTTTTGACTGCGTCGTTACCGATGTCAATATGCCAAACAAGGACGGAATTGAGTTGATTAGAGACTTACGCGCTTTACCAAACTACAAGTTTACGCCGATGTTGATGCTGACCACTGAAGCGGGAGCGGATAAAAAGCAGCAGGGCAAAGATGCCGGTGCAACGGGCTGGATAGTGAAGCCATTCAATCCCGACCAACTCTTGAAAACGATCAAAAAAGTGATGGGCTAAGTATCCGCCTCTTCAGAGACATCAGCACCGGGTAATTCTATGTCAATCGATATGGCGCAATTTCATCAGGTTTTTTTCGAAGAGAGTTTCGAAGGACTTGACGCGATGGAATCGGGATTGCTCAACCTTGATTTGGGGGATGTTAACGTCGAAGACATCAACACCATTTTCCGCGCCGCGCATTCGATCAAAGGCGGTAGCGGAACTTTCGGTTTTACCGCTGTTTCCGACTTCACCCATGTCATGGAGACCTTGCTTGATGAAATGCGCGACGGCCGCAGAAAGATCACGCAACCGGCGGTTGATGTGTTGTTGGGGTCAGTCGATTGTCTGAGAGATATGCTGCAATCGATACAAAACGGTAGTGAAGTGGATCAGTCTGATGTCGCTGAGCATAAATTAGCATTGGATAACGAGCTAAATAATACAGTGCCCAGTTCCCCTGCAGGGAGACACGCTCCAGACACTTCGGCTTCAAAAAGTGCTGCGGATTTGCCGGCTGAAGAAGCTGAACAAATCGCCGGCTGGGTGATAGCCTTCAGCCCGCATTTACATTTGTTGAAGACCGGTAACGAACCGGTACGGATGTTCAGGGAGTTGGCAGCCCTGGGCCAATTGACGACAAACGTTGATTTACAAGGTGTACCCGATCTTGACGATTTGGATCCGGAAGAGTGTCATTTGTCCTGGAAATTGCGTGTTTTGGGCGATATTCCGGAGGCGGAAATTGACGAGATTTTCGATTGGGTCGAGGACGATTGCGATTTGGCTAAACAACCGATCTACAAAACGTCCACAGGTTCTGCGCAAGCCCAGGTCTCAGTAGACATCGCTATAACGCCCGTTACAAACAGCGTTCATAGAGACATCAGCCCTGAGTTTGCAAGTACCGGAGAATCTGAGTCGAATACGCTGGAGCGTAAAAACGGCAAAAAAGAGGAAGCAAAAGCCGCACCGAAAGGTTCAAGTTCCATTCGCGTGGATACCAGCAAAATCGATACCTTGATTAACATGGTAGGGGAGTTGGTCATTACGCAATCCATGCTCAGCTTATTAGGCGAACATTTCGAACTGAATAAACTTGATCAATTGAAAAACGGACTTTCTCAGCTAGAGCGGCATACCCGCGAACTGCAGGAAAGCGTGATGAACATTCGCATGCTGCCTATCAGTTTCGTGTTTAGCCGTTTCCCACGGCTGGCGCATGATATCAGCAGCAAACTAGGTAAAAAAATCGAACTTAAATTGGTGGGTGAACACACCGAAGTGGATAAGACAGTCGTCGAACTGCTCAGTGATCCCTTGGTTCACTTAGTCAGAAACAGCTTGGATCATGGCATTGAAATGCCCGATGTCAGGCTCGCGGCCGGCAAACCCGAGACGGGTACGGTTACCCTGGAAGCTTATCATCGCGGCGGGAACATCGTGATTGAAGTGACTGACGATGGTAAAGGCCTCGACAAAGATAAATTAAGGGCCAAAGCCATTGAAAAAGGTTTGATCGATCCCGATGCGATCTTAAGCGATAAGCAAACATACGAGCTGATTTTTATGCCGGGGTTTTCTACGGCCGAAAAGCTTACCGATATTTCCGGTCGCGGCGTGGGGATGGATGTGGTGCGACGTAATATCCAGGCTTTGGGCGGCAACATAGAAATCCTTTCCGAGTTAGGCAAAGGGTCCACCATTTCCATTCATCTCCCGCTGACTCTGGCTATCCTGGATGGTCAGTCGATTGCGGTTGGCGACGAAACCTACATATTACCCTTGGGTTCTATTATCGAGTCACTCCACGTCAAGGAAGACAGGCTCAATCGAGTAGCGGGCAAAGGTGAAACTTTCCTGTTACGCGGCCAATATCTGCCGATTATCAGAATGCATCAAATTTTTAACGTACCCACCGCGAAAACCACCAAGCTAACCGAAGGTTTAATTGTGGTTGTCGAAGGGCAAGGGTTGCGTTGCGGATTGTTCGTGGATGATCTGCTTGGACAGCAGCAAGTGGTAATCAAGTCGCTCGAGGCGAATTATCGACGGATTGACGGGGTATCCGGCGCAACTATTCTGGGCGATGGTTCGGTGGCACTGATTCTTGATATCCCCGGTCTCGTGCGTTTAGCCAATCAATAAACCTAACCTAAAGCGTGTCATGTCGGAAATAATCGAACTCAGCAGCACTGACCAGCAAGATGCAAAGCGGTTGGATACTAGTTTGCAGTTTTTAAGCTTTACCTTGGGCCAGGAAGAATATGGGGTAGATATTCTGCGAGTTCAGGAGATTCGCAGTTGGGAGCCGGTATCGCGAATTCCCAATGTGCCGGCTTATGAAAAAGGTGTGGTCAATCTGCGCGGTGCGATAGTGCCTATCATAGATTTACGCGAGCGATTTCAACTGGGACACAGTGATTATTCGCCTTTGACGGTCGTTGTGGTCTTGCAAGCGCACATGGCCGATAAAACCAGGATCATCGGGGTCGTGGTGGATTCAGTTTCAGACGTTGTCGATGTCAATAAAAAAAGTATCCAAAGCGCGCCGAATTTTGGTGCAAAAGTCAGTACTGAATTTATCAACGGCCTGGTTTCAGTAAATGGCCGAATGGTGATGCTGTTGGATGTAGATAAATTATTAAAACTTGATGGCCTGGATGGTGAAGATGAAAGTTAAAAAAAGAGCTGTTTATGGCTGGCTTGTAATGGAGGATATGCAATGAAACTCAATCACCCTGTGACTGATCGCGAAGTCTTAATGAAGCCAGGCACCATTTTGGTCACGCGCACCAATTTAAAAGGCATTATTACCTATGCAAACGACGCTTTTATTGAGATTAGCGGCTTTAGCAAGGATGAACTTGTGGGGGCGAATCATAATATGGTTCGTCATCCTGACATGCCGCCGGCGGCATTTGAAGATTTATGGAATTGTTTGAAGGCTGGGCGCCCGTGGACCGCACCCGTCAAAAATAGGACCAAGACCGGAGATTATTATTGGGTAGAAGCAAACGTAACGCCGGTGTTCAAGAATGGCAAAGTACAGGAATACCTGTCGGTTCGTTACGCGCCATCCCGGGAACAAATCCAACAAGCCGAATCTTTGTATGAAAAACTAAATGCCAATAAAGCCACAATACGGCCGACGGGGATTAATGCGCTCATCAAGAAATTACTGGAACTGGGCTTGTGGAAAAAAGTGGGGATTATCTACCTGATCTTTTTGTTGCCGACGATCAATTCCATTTACGATCACTATATCGAACAAAAATACCCGGAGATGTTCCTGTTTTTGGGCTTGGCCGGATTTGCCTCAATATTGGGATATTCGGTGATTCGTAGTGTTGTAAAGGCTTTAGAGAATTCGATACGTATTTCTTATCGGATGGCGGATGAGCAATTCCGGAATACTATAGATTTGGACCGTGGTGATGAGATCGGCGATTTCTATCGAGCCTTATACGGCATGCAAGTTAAATTGAATTCCGATTTGGCTTATTCCAAACAGGTAGCGTCGGAAGCGATGCGCATCAAGCAGGCGCTCGACAACGTGCAGTCCTGTGTCATGGTGGCTAACAACGATTTAGACATCATCTACATGAATAAGACAGTAGCCGATATGTTTCAAAATGCGGAAGCGGACATTCGCAAGCAATTGCCTGACTTCAATGCCAGCAAACTGATGGGCGCCAACATCGATCAATTCCATAAAAAACCAGCTCACCAACGAGGCCTGTTGGCAAACCTATCCAGCACATTTAGTTCTGCGTTGGTGATTGGCGGCAGACACATGAATATCGTTGCCAACCCGGTTAAGAACGACGAAAACGAGCGTATCGGCATCGTGGTCGAGTGGTTGGATAGAACGCATGAAGTAAAAATCGAGCAGGAAATTGCCAGCATTGTGGAAGCTGTCAAAGTGGGTGAGTTGTCCAGCCGGATTGAGATGGCCGACAAACAAGGCTTTTTTGAAACGCTCAGCGAAGGCATCAACGAACTGACCGATGTGATCGAAAATGTATTCAGAGATGTTGGCAGTACCATGCAAAGTATGGCTTCTGGAGATTTGACCAATCGAATCACCAGTGATTACCAAGGGGTTTATTTAAACTGCAAGAACGATATTAATACCACCATCGATAAACTGAACGAAATTTTCGGTCAGGTTAGCGAGTCTGCTCATTTTATTAACAACTCGTCCCAAGAAATTGCCAGCGGTAATAACAATCTATCACAACGCGCCGAGCAACAGGCTGCGAATTTGCAGCAAACTGCCGCCAGCATGGAAGAGTTGACCAGTACTGTAAAAAATAACGCCGATAACGCTCAGCAAGCTAACGCAGTGGCCAATAACGCCAGAGAATTGGCTGAAAAAGGTGGGAATGTCGTCAAGGCGGCGGTTTCCGCCATGCAGGAAATCAATGAGAGCAGTAATAAAATCGCTGACATCATCAGCGTGATTGATGAAATTGCCTTCCAAACCAATTTGTTGGCTTTGAATGCCTCAGTGGAAGCAGCCAGAGCAGGCGAGCAAGGTAGAGGCTTTTCCGTTGTTGCCACAGAGGTGAGAAATCTGGCGCAACGCAGTGCCACGGCAGCCAGGGAGAGTAAAGAGCTGATTCAAACCAGTGTGCAAAAAGTCAGAGCAGGCACCGAGTTTGTGAACGAAACCGGTAAAGCGCTGAACGAAATTGTGGCAGGTGTGCAGAAGGTGGGAGATATCGTCGCCCAGATTGCCGATGCAAGTATTGAGCAGTCTGCGGGTATAGGGCAGGTGAATCAGGCTGTTGCGCAAATGGACGAAATCACCCAACAAAACGCGGCCTTAGCCGAAGAAGCATCTGCCGCCAGTGTTTCAATGAGCGACTTGTCGACGAATATGGTCGAGATGTTGGCGTTTTTCAAAACAGAAAAAAAATCCGGGCAGCAAAAAGTCGTTCATCAAGCCGATAGTGCCAGTGTTGTTCGTGCAGAGGCCAATAGAATGGCATCATCGCCAGCGGTTCGTCAGCCGAGTAGTTTTAAGCAAACCTCACAAGCCGACGACGAGTGGCAGGATTTTTAGCGGAGTTGCTTGATTGACCAAACCATTAGATAGGGAATAGCCGCCATGACAGCCGATTTAGAATCCAATCAGCACGTTGAGCAATTTCTGACTTTCGAGTTGGAAGGCGAGGCATATGGCATCGAAATTTTGAAAGTCCAAGAAATTAGAGGCTGGGAGCCCATTAGAAAAATTCCCAATACCCCTGATTTTGTAAAAGGTGCGTTAAATTTGCGCGGTTCCATAGTGCCGATTGTCGATCTGCGCGAACGTTTTCAGATGCAAAAAGTGGAATATACCCCGGTGACAGTCGTTATTGTGATGAGTGTCAATACTGCTTCCGGTACTTCGGTGATGGGCATCGTCGCTGATGCCGTATCCGACGTGTTGGATATTAAGCTGTCCGATATAAAAGAAGCGCCGAATTTGGGGTCGAAAATCAATACTCAATATATGCGCGGCATGTTCGTCGGCAAGAAAAATATGGTGATGTTATTGGATGTCGATAAGCTTTTAAATCCGGAAGAGTTTGTCGGTATTGCCGGGCTTGCTGCTATTGCCGAGGGTAAATGAGCGCGAGGATTGTAGCGGTCCTTAACCAGAAAGGCGGGGTAGGAAAAACCACCACTTCGGTCAATTTGACCCACGCTCTAGCTAAACTCGGTAAGAAAATTACAGTGATAGACTTTGATCCGCAGAGTCATTTGGCCGTTTCGCTAGGTTCCGTAGATACGCAAACAAGTGGGATTGATAAGGTTTTGTTGGAAGGGGCGAGTCTTGCGGAGCAATCAATTCCGGTTAGAAAGAATCTGAATTTGGTGGTTGCCGGTCCAAGATTGCAGGAAATTGAGCAATTGACGGATGGTGGAGCCAGACGTGGCGATCTGCTTCGCAGAGCTTTGCTTGACGGCAATCGCGATGAAGATTTTATCTTTATCGATTGTCCCCCTTCTTCCGGGGTATTAGTGGCCAATGCCTTGTTTGCCGCCGATGAAATATTGGTGCCGATGACCAGTGATTATTTGGCATTGCAAGGCTTGTCGCATTTGGTGGGAACCATCAGGAAATTTGAAAGTGCTTTGAAAAGGCCCTACAAATTTTCCCTGGTCATGTCCAGGTATATTCCGGCCAGACGAATGTCAAAGGAGGTATTGAGTGTCATACAAAAATACTTCCCTGGGCAAATTTTGGCGACCACCATTCGGGAAACGGCTTTACTCGCAGAGTGCCCTAGTTTTGGTAAAACCATTTTTGAATATCGCCCGGGCTGCCGTTCCGCACGAGATTTTATGGCACTTGCCGAAGACTTTTTAGAAGGGAGGATGATGTAATGGCGGAACAAAATGAAGATAGTTTGATCGGTTACGATCCTCTGGCCTGGATGCATCGATCAGATTTCAATCACGACTCACAAAAAGCCCAAGCTAGTGAAGCGGAAGCGGACAGTTCGACAGAACTTGCGAGCTCGACAGAAACAGCGTCAAACCTTGAGACAGACTTGGATCAAGCGCCGGCCGACGCCTCTGAGCCATACGTCTCTCAAAGTGAGCGAGCGGTTTTGGTATTGGATCCAGTACTGAATATTCAAAATGTCTCGGCTCTCCACCAGCGCTTAACGCAGATGCTCAGCAATTTTGAGGCTATCGATATCGACGCTTCCGGCGTGACGATGATAGATACCGCAACTCTGCAACTGTTATTGATTTTAAAGCAGACTGCAATTGGCTTGCAGAAATCCGTTTCTATCGATTTTCCTTCCGATAAGTTTATTGAAGCCTCGGAGTTGTTGGGGATTGCCGAAATGTTGGAAGTTGATCAGGCTGCATCCGGCTTCTTTTGATGGGGTACTACCCGAATATACAAAATGAAAGAAAAAGCGCGCGAGTTTGAATATACCCAAGCAGATTTTGACGTTCTAAGGAAAATATCCAACCAATATTCCGGAATCTTGGTGCCGGACGATAAATTCGATATGTTTTATTCGAGGTTGTCGAAACGGGTCCGCATGCTGGGCTTCACCAGCTTCAAACAGTATTGTCATTATTTGAAAAACAACCCGGATGCTGAGTTTACTGAATTTATTAATGCTGTCACCACTAACCTCACTTCTTTTTTTCGCGAAAATCACCACTTTGAATATTTAAGCAAGACGGTTGTACCGGGCTTGCTTAAAAAACATGCCGGGACTAAACAGATTAAAGTTTGGTCCGCAGGTTGCTCAACAGGTGAGGAGCCTTATTCTTTGGCGATGACCTTGAAGGAAAGCGTTCCGGCTGATTGGACTATAAATATTCTGGCTACCGATCTTGATACGAATGTTTTGGCCACCGCCGCAGCCGGTATTTACATGGCTGACCGCGTGACAGGAATAGCCGAGCAACGCCTTAAGCGCTGGTTTCAAAAAGGTGTGGGTGGACAAGCGAACAAGGTGCGAGTTAAACCGGAATTGAAAGAATTGATAGAGTTTAAACAATTGAATTTGATGCAGGAGTGGCCCTTGAAAGGGTATTTTGATTTTATTTTTTGCCGAAATGTTTTGATCTATTTTGATCGGGAAACCAAGGCGATGTTAGCGAATCGTTACTGCGGCTTATTGGAAGAGGGTTCATATTTATTCATTGGACATTCAGAATCCTTGCATCAGCTCGATACCGGATTCAGTTTGATAGGTAACACCATCTACAGGAAGTCGATTAAGTGAGTCATGTGCGACATGTGGATAGACCGCTTATCGCCGGCTTCGAAAACGTCAATCGATATTGGGATCAAGAAAATCAAATAGTGGCGGCAAAATTAATGCCCGGTGATTACTACGTCACCAAACAGGATGAAATGATTACGACTGTGCTGGGTTCTTGCGTGGCAGCCTGTATCAGGGATGTGGTGACCGGTGTGGGGGGTATGAATCATTTCATGTTGCCGGAGACCAGTAAAAGTCGCTTGAATGCCAGAGACGAAGCTGTCGTTGGCAATGCCTCTCGCTATGGCAATTACGCGATGGAACATTTGATCAACGCTATTTTGCAAAATGGCGGTAAGCGTAAAAACCTGGAAGTTAAGCTGTTCGGCGGCGGCAAAATCATCGCTACCCTGGGTGATGTGGGGGCCAGAAACATTCAATTCGTTTTGGACTATGTGGACACTGAAGCGTTGAATCTGGTTTCTCATGATTTGGGCGATATTTATCCGCGTAAGGTGAATTTCTTTCCGCATACCGGACGGGTCAGAATGAAAAAAATTAAAGATTTACACAACCAAACTATCTTCCTGCGCGAGAAGCAATATAGTTCCAGTATCAAGGACGCACCGGTTGAAGGTAGCGTAGAGCTATTTTAGGAAACCAGGATGACAAAAATTAAGCTATTGATTGTTGACGACTCGGCATTAATTCGCCAAATGTTGACGCAAATTTTTAATGAGGCAGGCGATATTGAAGTTGTCGGCACGGCCAGTGATCCGATTATTGCCCGGGAAAAAATAAAGGCCTTGAATCCCGACGTATTAACACTGGATGTAGAAATGCCGCGTATGGATGGTCTGACATTTTTACGTAATTTGATGCGTTTACGACCGATGCCGGTGGTCATGATTTCAACGTTGACCGAAAAAGGCGCCGAAGTGACCCTTGATGCGTTAGCGCTCGGTGCGGTTGATTTCGTGGCAAAACCAAAAATCGATGTCTCCCATGGCTTACGAGCCTATGCCGATGAGATTATCGGTAAAATCAGGATGGCCGCTCAAGCAAAAGTCAAAGCTTTGGAAACCAATCGGGTTAATGTCCCAGCTCTTAATTCAGTGAATGAGAATGCAGCCAGTACGATGAAAAAGCATTTCAAAACGACTCATAAAATTGTGGCGTTGGGTTCTTCAACGGGCGGCACCGAAGCGGTCAAGGAACTGGTAAAAAGCCTGCCTAGGACGGCGCCGGCGATTGTCATTACCCAACATTTGCCGCTCGCCTTCAGCGCTTCGTTTGCCAAACATGTTAACGAGGCCACTGAGATGACTGCTTGCGTGGCTAGCGATGGGCAACTGATATTGCCCGGAAATATTTATATAGCGCCAGGTGATCAGCATTTAATGGTTGTGAGAGATGGTGCTCGTTATGCGTGCCGCCTTGATGATGGTCCACCTGTCAACAGACATAAGCCTTCCGTGGATGTCCTGTTTCGATCAGTTGCCGAGAATGTGGGTAGTAATGCGGTTGGGGTTATGTTGACGGGCATGGGGGCGGATGGCGCCAGAGCCATGCTTGAGATGCGCGAGGCCGGGGCCGTCAACATAGTGCAGGATGAAGCATCCAGTATCGTTTGGGGCATGCCCGGCGAGGCCTACAAACTGGGAGCCGCGCATCATGTGTTATCCTTGGGGAAAATAGCGGAAAAAATCCTGGCCTTGGTGGATTGAAAATATGTTGCAGTTCCTAAAAGATAACGCGCTTCTGGTTTTATTCACGCTGGTAGTTTTGTTATTGCCGTTGCTTTCGTCCAACGCGCTGGTTTATTGGCTAGCCGCCCCCATCGCAACGATGTTGTGGATGGTCAAAGCATTTCGTGCGCAACGTGCGCAAGTGTCAGCCTCGACAAACAGCAAGGGTCTAAGCGAAGCCGAATTGGTGCGCGCGATTGATGACTATTTACTGCATTTGAAAGATTGTATCGACCAAGAAGCCTCCTATTTTCGCGCGGAATTGGAACAGCTCAAATCCATGCTTGCCGATGCGGTGACTACGATGTCCAACAGCTTCAATAGCTTGGCTAGTTTGACCTCCGGGCAGTCATCGATAGTATATTCGTTGGTAGCTGATCTGGAAGGAAGTACCGACAAAGGGCGTAGTAGTATCAATTTTACGAGTTTTGCTCAGGAAACCGATGATGTCCTGCAGTTTTTTATCGACCATATTCTGCAAATCAGTAAGCAGAGCATGGAAATGGTCGCGGTCATCAATGATGTTGGGGGCCATATGGCTCATGTCGAGAAACTATTGGGCGATGTGCAGAAGATTGCCGATCAAACCAATTTGTTGGCGCTGAATGCCGCCATAGAAGCAGCCAGGGCGGGAGAAGCCGGTCGAGGCTTTGCAGTGGTTGCGGGAGAAGTGCGGAACCTTTCAAAAAACTCCGATAAGTTCAGCGAGGAAATTAAGCGCGTGGTGAAGGCCTCCAAGGATAATATCCGCGAAGCGCAAACCATGATCGAAATAATGGCCTCCAAAGACATGAATGTGGCGATTAGTTCCAAAGCCAGCATCGACAAGATGATGGATGATATCGCCATCATTAATGCCAATATCTCCAACAACGTCGGCGAAATTTCCCAACTGACCAATCAAATCGAGTTCAATGTGGGTAATGCGGTGAGAGGTCTGCAATTTGAGGATATGGCCCGGCAATTGATTGAATACTTACAATTCAATTTACAACATTTCGGTTCGCTATCCGACGAGGTCAGTATAGGTTTGGGGGTATTTAAAACCGGCGGCGACACTGATTGGCGTGACCAATTACGGCAAGGCTCGGATCGCTTGAAAATTATGAAGCAACAGTGGCAAGTCAGAAAATCGCACATTGTGTCGCAATCTTCCATGGAGGAAGGCGATGTGGATCTGTTTTAGGCTAAAGGTAAGAGATGACATGAAAATTTGTGAGGTTAAAGAATATGGGTATTGATGCACGTGTTGATGCGGGAGTGCTGTCGATTAAAATAAGCGGCCGGTTCGATTTCGGCGTGCACAACGAGTTTCGCGAAGCCACCAAGCTGGTTGAAAGTGGCGTGAAGTTGATAGAAGTGGATTTGATCGGTACCGAATACTTAGATAGCTCCGCCCTTGGCATGCTGTTAGTTCTGCGAGATAAGATGGCGGGTGATAAGTCGGCAATACGGATTAAAAATTCGCGTACCGAAGTTAAAAAAATTTTGGAAATCGCTAATTTTGATAAATTATTTACACTGTCCTGAGCAATCCCGCTTTTTTATATAACCTAATGGCGCGATCAAACCGACAACGGTTTGCGTAGCCGCCAACACCTCATGAACCAGCAGACTGAATTTTCCAGTTCCGATTTCATTAGAAATTTTTTCCAGCGATTTCTACCCAATTCCCAAGTTGTTTCCCTAGCCATAGTTTTGCTGGGCGGCTTTTTATTGATATACGGCTTGCTGGATTTGCTGATGCCGGTCTTTGTGGCGATTGTGTTGGCGTATCTACTGGAAGGGCTGGTGGTTAAAGCCGAACAGCGCCAACTCGGTCGTTTGATTTCGGTGCATCTCGTATTCTTTGCGTTTATGGCTGTGCTGGGTTTTGTGTTGTTCGTGCTCGTGCCGATAGTGTCCGAGCAAACCGTGCAACTGGTGCAACACATACCGGAGATTGTTTCCAGTACCCAAGCCGAAATCATGCGCTTCCCTGAACGCCATCCGGAACTGATTTCGGAAGTCCGGATTCGCGAAATCATGTTCTCCATTCAGCAAGACTTGCTCAAGTATGGTCAGGATTTGATCTCCGGCTCCGCCCAATCGTTTGTCGGATTGGTGGCGGTGATCATTTACTTGTTTTTGGTGCCGTTGATGGTGTTTTTCTTTCTGAAAGATAAACAGGTTTTATTGGGCTGGTTTGTACAGTTTCTGCCAAGGGATACCAGTCTTAGCCTGCGAGTGTGGCATGAAGTCGATAGGCAAATAGCCAATTACGTTAGAGGCAAATTTCTCGAAGTGTTTATCCTGTGGGCGGTCAGTTACATAGTCTTCTGGTTGTTGGGTTTGAATTATGCGATGTTGCTTGCGGTACTGATGGGCTTGTCTGTGGTGATTCCTTATGTCGGCGCGACATTAGTCACTTTTCCGGTATTGGCGGTGGCTTATGTGCAGTGGGGCGTGGGCGGCAGTGATCATTTTATGTATGTGTTTATTGCCTATTCAGTGATTCAGGCGCTGGATGGTGTCATATTGGTGCCGCTGCTGTTTTCTGAAGCCGTGAATTTGCATCCTATTGCAATTATTGTTGCCATCCTGTTTTTTGGCGGCTTGTGGGGTTTTTGGGGGGTATTTTTTGCAATACCCTTGGCCACGCTGGTTAAAGCGGTATTAATGGCGTGGCCAAAGGCTGAGATCAGTCAATCATCGGCTTGATGGCTTTACAAATTATCGGATGCAAAATCCGCCAGGCGCGAACGCTCGCCACGCCGCAAAGTAATGTGGGCGCTATTCGGCCAAGATTTGAAACGGTCAACCACATAGGTCAAACCGGAGCTGGTTGCCGTTAGATACGGCGTATCGATTTGTGCCAGATTGCCGATACAGATGATCTTAGTGCCAGGCCCCGCTCGGGTAATCAAGGTTTTCATCTGTTTGGGCGTCAGGTTTTGTGCCTCGTCGATAATCAGGTAGCGGTTTAGAAAAGTCCGTCCGCGCATAAAGTTCAGCGAACGAATTTTTACCCGGTTCATCATGACGTTTTGCGACGCGCCTTGTTCCCATTCGGTCGTGCCCGAGCGGCTGCCCAGCAACTCCAGGTTGTCCATCAACGCCCCCATCCACGGCGCCATTTTTTCCTCTTCCGTACCCGGTAAAAAGCCAATGTCCTCGCCGACCGGCATGGTCTCCCGTGTCATGATAATTTCCAAATAGGCTTTGCTTTCCAGAGTCAAAGACAGGCCGGCTGCCAGTGCCAGCAAGGTTTTACCGGTGCCGGCAGAGCCTATTAACGTCACGAAGTCCACGTTTGGGTCGAGCAGGGCATTCAACGCAAAATTTTGCTCGCGGTTTTTGGCGGAAATCCCCCAGATGCTATTGTGTTTGGTCCGATAATCGCGGGCCAATTGCAACACCGCCGTGTCGCCTTCGCGGCTTTTCACGATGGCTTCGAAGTTATCTTCGCCTTCCATATACAGATATTGGTTGGGATACCATTCTGCCACCAGCGGACCATTCACGCGGTAGTATGTGTGGTCGTTTTCCTGCCACGATTCCATCTTGCCGCCGTGTTCCTCCCAGAAGTCGCTGTCCAGTGGCATCGTGCCGGTGTAGAGCAGGTCTATATCTTCGATGGTTTGATCGTTATGGTAATCCTCGGCAGTAATCTGTAGCGCGGCTGCTTTGATGCGCATATTGATGTCTTTGGAGACCAGGATTACATTCACATCCGGGTATTCCTTACCCAAGGCCAATACGATACTCAGTATGGAATTATCGGCAATCTGTCCAGGTAGGTCGGCAGGGAGTAGATGCGACAATTGCCGGGTTTGAAAATACAGACGGCCGTCGAATTCTCGCTCGCCGTTCCGAGCATAATCGATGCGCGACAGCGGTAGCCCGGCGTTGATGGTTTGTTGATCGGCATCGCGGATTAATTCGTCCAAAAACCGGCTAACTTGGCGGACGTTGCGCGATACGTCGGATAAGCCTTTTTTGGCGTGATCCAATTCCTCCAGCACCACCATCGGAATGAAAACATTATGTTCTTGAAAGCGAAAAATGGACGTTGGGTCGTGCATCAGTACGTTGGTGTCCAACACGAACAATTTTTTGCCGGCGGATTGAATATTCATATTATCCTTGTAAAAAGCGTGGAAAAGCGGTTTCAACGCAAACCCGGTGCTGCGCTAAAGGTATTTCTACTCCAAGTGTAGAGTTATCGTCAACCGAGCTATCGCTTGCCCTGTGCCCGATAAGCGTTGCTACCCTATGCAAAAGAGTAGTGCGATTTCACCGTCAATTCCGGGTTTTTTAAAAATACCGGCGCCAATAATCGACTAATCTCCAGTTTCTCTATACTTAAGCCGTCGTCATTGCTTTTGTATAGTCGGTTACAATAGGGCGCATATGTCGCGACAACTTTATTTGTATCGGTATTTTTAGGATAGTTATTTATGACACTTTCACCATCAAGCCAGCCAGACTTGGGTTGGAGCCAGATTAGGGAAACCATCAAGCTGTTGACGGTTTCGGTTGCTCAGGTTGAGGGCAGCATGAAAGCCGGCGATGAGTCGGTCTCAGCCTTGGCCGACTCGTTTACCGGTATGGTTGAAGATATGAAAAATATTCATCAGTTACTGAGTAGTTTTCAGCAGAGCGAGAGCCGCGATCAGGCTCTGGCGCATTGCGAGGCGACCCAGGATAAAATCTATTCGGCGATTGTGGCGTTCCAGTTTTATGATCGCCTGCAGCAATGCTTGCAACACGTGTCCAACAATCTAAAAGGCTTGTCGGTCATCATCGATACGCCGCAGAGGTTATATAATCCTGCCGAATGGTATAAGTTTCAGGAAAGCATTCGCAACCAGTACACTATGGAGTCTGAAAAAGTGATGTTTGATGCTATCCATCAGGGCAAAAGCGTCGATGAAGCGCTAGCCTTGTTTCAACAAGCAAATCGGCAAAGCGACGACGATGAAATCGAACTGTTTTAATTTTACTTGGCTACTCAAATCG
This sequence comes from Methylomonas sp. TEB, assembly GCF_047777895.1. Lineage (GTDB taxonomy): Bacteria > Pseudomonadota > Gammaproteobacteria > Methylococcales > Methylomonadaceae > Methylomonas. The sequence goes on along the minus strand of NZ_CP180476.1, from coordinate 3,480,682 downwards.
TAAATGAAAAAAAAATCCCTGTTAATTTTGTGCCCTCTGTTACTGATATTAACGGCGTGTAGTAATCCTGGCTCAGAACCACCGGTGGCCGGCAGCGTACCGGGCAAAAAAGCCCCGGCTAAAAAATCAGCGGCAAACAAAGCTCCCGCAACTACGGCTAAAAAACCGGTGTCTAGTCCCGATACCGCCACCTATCCTATCGAAAGTGTCAGCAATAACTTTAAAGATGAACCGAATCTGCCGACCTTTCGCGCCGAGCCGTTGATGCCGCCGGCCGATATTCCGCCGCCTGTGCCAGCCAGTCCGGCTCTAGCGGCACCCGCTCCTGCGGCGGTGGCTACAGCAACTGCGCCGGCACCGAGGTTTGTCATAGAAGACGCACGTATCCCCAGCGGCACGCCGCCGGCAGTGGTGGCTTTAATTAGCGAGTCAGACCGTAGCCGTAATAGTGGCGACCTGGATGCTGCAGTGGTCGTGATGGAACGGGCGCTACGCATCGATTCACGCAACCCCACGCTGACTTACAAGCTGGCGCAGCTCAGAATCAAGCAAAATAAACCGCAACTTGCCGAAGAATTGGCCGGCAAGGCCGCTCTGTTGGCGGGTGGTGATCTGGATCTGAAGCGCAAAAGCTGGTTGTTGATCGCCGAAGCCCGGCAAATGCAGCAAAATGCCCAAGGGGCCAGAGAAGCTAAAGCCAAGGCGGACAGCTTTTTCGGTCGCTAGTGGTTGACAGTTCCAAGACGGCGCTTGCCGGCGCCGCCAGCAAATTGGCCGATGTTTTTGGCGACGGCGGCGCCTTAGCCGAGGTTATCAGCGGTTATTCGCCGCGCGCCGCGCAGATCGAGATGGCCGAAAAAATCGCCTACGCCATCGAGTCCCAGCAAAACCTGATTGCGGAGGCCGGCACCGGCACCGGCAAAACCTTTGCCTATCTGATTCCTGCGATCCTGTCCGGTAAAAAAGTCATCGTTTCCACCGGCACCAAAAATCTGCAAGACCAATTGTTCAACAAGGATCTGCCGGTGATACGCAAAGCCTTGAGCAGACGGCCGTTCAAAGCCAGTTTGCTGAAAGGCCGCGCCAATTATTTATGCACTTATCGGCTGGAACAGGCCTTGAATTCCGCGTTCGGTTACAGCCAGGAAGACGCGGCGGCACTGGCGCAGATCAAGGCTTGGTCGAAGCGCACCAAGGCCGGCGACGTCTCGGAAGTGGCTGACGTGCATGACGGCGATCCGGTCTGGTTTCACGCCACTTCCACCACCGACAATTGTTTGGGTCAAAACTGTCCTGACTATGGCGATTGCTTTCTAACCAAGGCCCGCAAGCAAGCGCAGGAAGCCGAGATCGTGGTGGTCAATCACCATTTGCTCTGCGCAGATTGGTCGATCCGTGAAACCGGCTTCGGTGAATTGCTGCCGGATGCCGAAGTCGTCGTTATCGACGAAGCCCATCAACTGGCCGACACCGCCTCCAATTTTTTGGGCGTGACGATTAGCGGCAAACAATTGGTCGATTTGGCCGATGACAGCTTGGCCGAGTATTTCACCGACGCCAAGGATATGCCGGACCTGCGCACCGCCTGCGAAGACCTACAACACGAAGTCAAGGATTTACGGCTGGCGTTTGGCTTGGAGCTACGCCGCGGCGACTGGCAGGACATCGAAACCAACCCCAAAATCGCAGGTGCACTGGAGTCCTTGCAAAAGCAATTGGCGCGGCTAACCGACCAATTGGAACGCGCCTCGGTGCGCAGCAAAGGTCTGGAATCTTGCTTCGACCGCGCCGAAGCACTGGACGCGCAACTGGAAACGCTGATTAACGACAAGGACGGGCAGTGGATCAAATGGTACGAGACTTATAGCAAGTCTTTCACGCTCAGCCGCACGCCGCTGGATATCGCCAAGGAATTTCGTGGTTTCATGGCCCGGCACAAAGCTACGTGGATTTTTACCTCCGCGACCCTGAGCGTGGCCAATAACTTCGTGCATTTTTCCAAGAATCTGGGCTTGAGCGGTGCGCTCAGCCAGAGCTGGGAAAGTCCGTTTGATTACCCGAATCAGGCCTTGTTTTATCACCCCAAAGGTTTGCCGCAGCCCAGCGATCCGGACTTTACCGACAAAATTATCGAGTTCGCCTTGCCGGTGCTGGAAGCCAGCCGGGGCAGGGCGTTTTTCCTGTTTACCAGCCACCGTGCCTTACAACGTGCCGCGCAATTGTTGGAAGGCAAGCTCGACCATCCCATCCTGGTACAAGGTACCAAGTCCAAGGGCGTATTGCTGGATCAGTTCAAAGAACTGGGTAACGCGGTGCTGCTGGCAACTGCCAGCTTCTGGGAGGGCGTGGACGTGCGCGGCGACGCCTTGTCCTGCGTCATCATCGACAAACTGCCGTTTGCATCGCCCGGCGATCCGGTATTGAAAGCGCGGATGAATGCAATGGAAAAACAGGGCCGCAACCCGTTTTTCGAGCATCAACTGCCCAGCGCCATCATCATGCTGCGCCAGGGTGTGGGTCGCTTGATTCGCGACGTCAATGACCGCGGCGTATTGATGGTTTGCGATCCCAGATTATTAAAGCGTTCCTACGGCCAGATGTTTTTAGACAGCGTACCGGCGATGAAGCGTAGTCGCGAGATAGCCGACGTGCGGCAGTTTTTTGCGTTGGATGAATCACATTGAACATTGCGTAGGCCGGAATAAGCGTTAGCGTTTCCGGCATCTTGTTGACAGAGGTACAGATTTGAAATTATTGGCAGTAGAAACCTCCACCGACGCCTGTTCGGCGGCCTTGTTTATCGATGGCGAGATTGCCGAAAAGTTTGCCGTCGCTCCGCGCGAGCACACCAAGCTGATTTTGCCGATGATCGACGAATTGATGGCCGATGCCCAGCTCAGGCCGCAACAACTGGACGCTATCGGTTTGAGTCGCGGGCCCGGTTCGTTTACCGGTGTCAGAATTGCCGGCGGCGTGGTGCAGGGTATTGCTTATGGTGCCGACTTGCCGGTCGTACCCGTTTCGACTTTGGCGGCCATCGCCCAAGATTTTTTTAACCGTCGCGCCGATGCCCAGCTGAGTTTTACCGCAATGGACGCCAGGATGGACGAAATTTTTTGGGGCGTGTATCAACGCAATGAATTGGGCCTGGCGGACTTGATCGGTGCGGAAGCTGTGACGCCTGCTGGCGACGTGAACTTTCCCGATCTTGCCGGCTTTGGCGTAGGCTCCGGTTGGGGCGTTTATGCGGAGCAGTTGGGCCAGCGTTTAGCTGAGCGTCTGCTGGGCGTCGAGGTGGAAGTCTGGCCGCGTGCCGGCTGTGTCGCGCAATTGGGCGCTTACGGTTTTGCCAACGGTTTGGCGGTGCCTGTCGAGCAAGCCATGCCGGTTTATTTGCGCGATAAAGTCGCCAAAAAACAATCGGAAAGATGAGTCGGTTTCCGGTTTCCAGCGGCCGCTAAAACGGCCGCGCCACATTTTTAAATACCTTCTAGGGTACAATAGCCCTTTACCTAAGCCGATAGTTTTAGCCCATGGCGCAATATTTCGAAATTCATCCGAAGAACCCGCAGCCGCGCTTGATTCAACAAGCAGTCAATATCTTGCGCAACGGCGGAGTCATCGCCTATCCCACTGACGCATCCTACGCGCTGGGTTGCCAGATCGGCGATAAGGCGGCCATGGATCAAATTCGCAGCCTCCGCCGGCTGGACGATAATCATAACTTCACACTGTTGTGTACCGACCTGTCGCAGGTTTCCACCTTCACCAAAATGGGCAATGAAGCCCACCGCTTGATTAAAAAACTGACGCCAGGCCCTTTTACGTTTTTACTGGATGCCACACGCGAAGTGCCGCGCCGGTTGCAGCACCCCAAAAAGAAAACCATAGGCGTCAGAATCACCGACCATCCGGTAGCTCAAGCCTTGGTCGAGCAGCTTGGCGAACCCTTGTTGACCTCCACGTTGATGATGCCCGGCGATGACGAGCCTTTGGCCGATCCTTACGAAATCCGCAAGCGGCTGGAAAAAGAGTTGGCCCTGGTCATAGATGTGGGCGTGATCGAATATCAACCCACTACCGTCATCGCTTGCGGCGACAAGTCGATTGACATTGTTCGGCAAGGTATCGGTATTGCGCCGATGTTGGAGTAAAAGCCATGATGGACGAATTAACCCTGATACAAAGGATCGTGGTGTGGATTTTGCCGGTGATTTTCGCGATCACCGGTCACGAGGTGGCGCACGGCTGGGTGGCCAAGAAGTTAGGCGACAACACCGCTGCCGACCAAGGCCGTTTAACGCTGAATCCTCTCAAACATATTGATGTGCTGGGCACGCTGATTATTCCCGGTTTATTGTTGCTGACCTTTACCGGTTTTGTGTTCGGGTGGGCCAAGCCGGTGCCGGTCGATCCCCGCGCGTTTAAAAAACCGCGTCAAGCCATGGCGATTGTGGCGGTAGCCGGCCCCTTGTCCAATCTATTAATGGCGGCGGCCTGGGCTTTGCTGTCTAGAATCGGCGTGATGTTGGAAATCGAATACATCTCTTTTCCGCTGATTTACAGCGGCGTAGCAGGCATCAGCATCAATTTGGTTTTGGCTTTGATTAATCTTCTGCCGATTCCGCCCTTGGACGGCAGCCGGATTTTGTCCGGAGTGCTATCGGATTATTGGGCCTGGCAATACAATCGTTTGGAACGGTTTGGTTTTATTTTTTTGTTGATATTACTTGCTACCGACGTGTTGCAATATTTGCTGGCTTATCCGATGTACTACGCCCAACAATTATTTTTTAGTTTGGCGGGCATGTAGTTTTGAACGAAGTAGCATTACCGGTTGAAACCGTACTGCCGCCGCTGGCGCTGGTGCAAGGCCAGCCTTATCAAGACTTGCCGGAAGATCTTTATATTCCGCCGGATGCGCTGGAAGTGTTTCTGGATGCGTTCGAAGGGCCGCTGGATTTGCTGTTATATTTGATTCGCCGGCAGAATCTGGATATTCTCGACATCCCCATCGCTCAGATCACCCGGCAATATATCGCCTACATCGACATGATGGAAAATCTGCGTCTAGAGCTTGCTGCCGAATATCTGGTGATGGCCGCGCTGCTGGCGGAGATCAAATCGCGGATGCTGCTGCCCAGACAACCGGAAAGCGAAGAGGAAGAAGAGGACCCCAGAGCGTTTTTGATCCGCAAATTGCAGGAATACGAAGCGATCAAAAAAGTGGCCGAAGAGATCGATCTGCTGCCCAGAAACGAGCGCGATACCTTCGAATTTGGCGTGGACACTTCAACCGTGGATGTACAGCAAATTTTGCCGGATGTGCAACTCAAGGAACTGCTGCTGGCCTTCCAGGACATATTGAAGCGCGCCGAGAGGCTTACCCACCATCAAATAACCAAAGAACCCCTATCAGTCCGTGAACGAATGGCAGCCATTTTGGAAAAACTTAACGGAGCAAATCAGCTCCCTTTCGCAGCGTGTTTTACCCGAAGTGAAGGAAAAAACGGAGTGGTTGTCGCGTTTCTTGCCATCCTTGAACTCTCCAAGGAACGCATCATCGACATCTTCCAATCCGAACCCTACGCCGGCATTCAGGTCAGAATCCGCCTCGATAGCGGCACCGGCGACTGACTCACTGCTAGCCGAAACCGTCGTTGATGATGTTATTCCCACAGCCAAACCCAGAACGCCCCGCAAGCCGCGCATCAAACCCGAGCCGGTTACGATATTCGTGCCGGTCAAACGGAGGTCCGTTCGGTTTCCGGCTATCTGGACTAGCGAGCCGCGCGTTGCGGTTGTTCAAAGCCAAGAACCAAGTAAACCCGTGGTTTTGCCAATTTCCCGTAGGCACGCGGTGCGCTTGTTGCCGGGTTGGCGGAGTAGTTGGCAAGCACCCATGCCGGTGGCTGCGGCCGTTAGCAAGGCTAGGCGCTCAAGCCGTTTGCCTCGGCGTTGGGCCGAGATTATTCGCGCCAGCACTTATCAACCTATCCTGGTCGAACGCCACCGTTTACCGCCCGATTTCATTAAAGAGTGCGACATGAACACCAAGCGCATCGTGGAAGCTATTTTGTTCGCCGCCAATCGGCCGATGACGATCAGACAGATCCAGGAAACCTTTCCGGAACTGGAGCAACCCGATACTTTGTCGGTGCAAATGGCCCTGGATGAAATCGCCCGCGACTACGCTGATCGGCCGATTGGCCTTAGGCAATTAGCCAGCGGTTATCGGTTTCAGGTGCGCGAAGGTTTGTCGCCTTATGTCACCCGCTTATTCGAGGAAAAGCCGGCCCGTTATTCGCGCGCACTTTTAGAAACTTTGGCGATCATTGCCTACCGCCAGCCGGTAACGCGCGGCGAAATCGAGGATATTCGCGGCGTCAGCGTCAGCAGTTCCATCATTCAAACCCTGTTGGAGCGCGAGTGGATTCGCGTCATTGCCCATAAGGAAGTACCGGGCCGGCCGGCCTTGTTCGGCACCACCAAGCAATTTCTGGATTATTTCAATTTAACCTCATTGAGCGAATTACCGACGCTGGAAGAAATCGTCAATTTCGATTTCGGCAATTCGCCGCAACCGCAACCCGAGCAGGACCACAGTGAAAGACCGCAAACCGCCGAGATCCAACAACCCGTCAGCCCCGCAGGACAAACGGACCCAGAAGCCGCAGCCGCGGAAACCGAGTTCGACCCACAAGCCGAAGCCGGCCTCGGCGCCGAAAAGCTCACCCTCCACTAAAGCCGCGCCTGCTGGCGGCGAGCGCATCCAGAAACTGCTGGCGCGGGCCGGCGTGGGCTCGCGTCGGGAAATCGAGCGCTGGATAGAAGAGGGCAAGCTCACCGTCAATGGTAATCCGGTACAGCCGGGGTACCACTTAAAGCCGGACGACCATCTGCAAATCAACGGTCGGGTGGTGAAATGGGAAAAATACGCCGAGCAACCGACCCGCGTATTGGTCTACCACAAGCCGGTCGGCGAATTGGTCACCCGCCGCGATCCGGAAGGCCGCCCGGTGATCTTTACCCAGCTGCCACGCCTGCAAGTCGGCCGCTGGATCGCGGTCGGCCGGCTGGACATCAACACCTCCGGTTTGATTTTAGTCACCAATAACGGTGAACTCGCCAACCGTTTGATGCACCCGTCGCGGGAAGTGGAGCGCGAATACGCGGTGCGGATATTGGGCGAAGTCGACGACGCGATGCTGGCGCGCCTGAAACAAGGCGTGGAACTGGACGACGGGCCGGCGCATTTCGAAGACGTCAGCTTTTACGCTGGCGAAGGCGCCAATAAATGGTTTTACGCCACAGTGAAGCAGGGCCGTAACCGTTTAGTGCGGCGTTTGTGGGAATCGCAGGGGGTTAAAGTCAGCCGCTTGATCCGGGTCCGTTACGGCGATGTCGGTTTGCCGGAGCGGGTCAGGGCACATTCGTTTTATGAATTGGAGGCCAAGGAATTGGCGGCTTTGATGGAGTTTGTGGGGTTGTAGACTTTGAATTGAGACGTCCGAAGGGTTGCGCCATACTGGATTGATTGCGAAAACTGATTAAATACTATTCAACCCACGAGGAGACAAGGAATGAATGAAATGTCTATGTTCTGGATTTATTTTTCCGCAGCCTTGATGTTTTACGCTGGTTGGATATTTATTGCGCGTAAAAATGGGCAATCTAAAATTATCCAATGGGGTGGAGGTTTTCTTGCGACCACTATAATTGCTGCGGTTTTAGGCAATAACGCTCAGCAGTCAGTGCATGAAGAACTTATCGAAACAACGGCTACCACAGAGACAGCCAACGTATCGATACCATTGACTAGCAAGTCGGAAGTAAGCCCCGTAATTGATAAAGCCGAGCAACTAGCACGTTTTCAATCCTATACATTGCAAGAAGCCATTGAGATATCAAAACCTGAGATGGAGGATATTCAAGGAATTGGTGTCAGTAAAGGGAGTGGTATTCTGGCTTATTGGGCTAGCTTTGGTTTGAAGTGGCAGGAGTTACAGGCCCTTCCAAAAAGTAAATACGGTCTAGTAATGAAAGATTCCGTACCTGAACTTGGCAAACGATTATGCGTTACCGGTCATGTTGCAGAAATTCAGCGTGAACGTTCCATTGACCAGCCTATTTTTACCGGCGGAATCATTGATAACGAAGCCAAAGTTTACCGATTTGCTGCCGTAGGATCTACAGGTGAAATTGTTGCAAATGACCGAGCTAGTTTTTGTGGCATCATCACTGGGCAGCAGCATTACCCAAATAGCATTGGTGGCGTTTCTCACGCTGTTTATTTGGTAGGAATGTTCGATTTACCAGAGAATAAACCGAAGTAGCCGTGGGCACGCTTTTTGTGCCCGCGCGGAATTTCGACTGGTATAATAATGATTCGCTCTCGCGAGGTTTATTTGAATGCCGGTTCCCGCACCGGCGGGCGGGTTACTTTTCTTTGCTTGTCCAAAGAAAAGTAACCAAAAGAAAAGACACCCGGATGCCGCTTTTATCCTGCGCTCCGAAGCTTTCGCCGGGGGTTGCCGAAAGGGGCTTCCTGCCCCTTCGGCAACGCGATGCATCCCTGCATCGCCCCTAACGGGCTAGTCCCGGCGAAAGCTTCGGTGCTCGGTGCGGCAAACGGGGCAAAACCGTCACCAAATTTATATCGGGCGTAGGGTGGGTACGGCTTTTTGTGCCCACGCGGTATTGGCAGAGGCTCAACCTGCTCGCCTCCCCGCCGATAAAACTCCCATCAAAGCAATTAGCTAGCCTTCGGAAATATAGATGGCTTACCATGGAACGACTTTCGATGTTTGTTCCAATTTCAGCAGGTTTTTATACCGGGGCGGATAGAAAAATGGCAATTTGGCGGATTAGCTCAACCCTAAAATTTCCCCTGCTGACCGCTGTTTTCCTGGTTTCCGGGTGTGTCAATCATGCCGATTTGGCGGAGGCTCCCGGCGAAAACCTGGTAGTCCAATCCGTGCCGGATTTGAATTATCTGGCAACGCAAAATTACTATCACGAACTCATTTCCGGCGCGATGCCCAGCATCGCCGAATTGACCCTGTTTACCAATCAACTGCCCAAGGGCGGCGATCTACACCACCACTATTCGGGTGCGCTGTATGCGGAGACTTATCTGGATTGGGTGGATAAAAGTCATTTTTGTATTTGCTTGGACAATGCCTGCCAAGGCGGCACCAGAGCGGAGCCGGATTCGGCGGCTAAATACGAGGTTGTCAAGAATTGGAAATCAGGCACTTGTGTTAGTGCTGGCGAGTTGAGGACCAAGAAAAAATATTCGGCTTTCTACCGCGATCTACTGAAACGCTGGTCGGACAAGGACTTCGCTAATCACTTCCATCAGCAATCCCCACCGGATCAGCAGTTTTTCGACACCTTCGGTTTTTTCGGTTCGGTGTCGGATTATTCCTATCAACAAGGTTTGCAGGCGCTTAAACAGCGGGCTATAGCCGAAAACGTGTTGTATTTGGAGACTATGCTGAAAAGCGCGCCGGCCATCGATAACCCGGCGCTGGCAAAAACACTCAACGCCTTAAATGCCGACAGCTCCGATCTGGAAATGGAAGCGGCCTTTCAGGCTTATTTCGATTTTCTGGCAAGCGATCCGGCAGCCAAGGCCGCCGTTGAAGAGTACGCCCGCTCTCAAGATCAGGCGGCGATGGGTATTAACGACGGCCATTTTATGCTGCGCTTTCAGACCTATGTGTCGCGCAACAGCGAGCCGGCCAAGGTGTTTTCCGGTTTGTATGCCGCTTTCGCCGCCGTTCAGCAATCGGCTTTGATTGTTGGCGTTAATTTGGTCGGGCCGGAAAACGGTTATATCGCGATGCGCGACTATAGCTTGCATATGAAAATGCTACGGTTTTTGCGGCAGCACTTTCCCGAGACCAAACTGTCGCTGCATGCCGGTGAGTTGGTGTTGGGCATGGTGTCGCCGGAAGGCTTAAAAAGCCATATCCAAGAAGCGCTAAATATCGCCGGAGCGCGGCGTATTGGGCACGGGATAGACATCGTGCATGAAACCGATGCCTATCAATTGCTGGAGCAGATGAAAACCGGCGACGTGGCGGTCGAGATCAATCTAACCAGCAATGCGTTTATTTTGGGAGTGGAATACGAGGCCCATCCCTTGCAGTTATACCGGCGCTATCACGTGCCTTATGTGATTTCCACCGATGATGCCGGGGTGTCGCGCAACAATTTAAGCAATGAATATCTGTTGTTTACCAGTCGCTACAAACCTGCTTACGACGAATTGAAGGCTGTGGTTTACAACAGTATCGATTACGCTTTTTTGCATGACCAGGAAAAGGCTGAGGCGCGGCGGGAATTGGATAAACGCTTTACCGCCTTCGAAGCACAAATAGCCAAACAGCTTGAACTTGAAGAGTAGCCCTGAGCCGCGCAATGGGGTGAGGGGGCTTGGTGGCGTTAACATTTAATGAAAATCCCTGGATTTAGTCGCCAAATCGCCGATCCAGCTACTCCAATCTTCCAGCTTGCCGGCTACCAGATGCAGTACGCCGTCTTCCTGCTGGATCGTGCCGGTAACCGATAGCAGGCGGGCTTTCAGTAAGGGTTTACGTTGGGCTAGGGCAGTGGCGGGCCAGACCACCAGGTTGACTTGGCCGGTTTCGTCTTCCAGGGTGACAAAGGTCACGCCGGCAGCGGTCATCGGCCGTTGCCGACAGATTACTAACCCGGCGACCTGGGCGATGCTGCCGTTGCGGCGTTGCCATAAAGAGGCGGCGGTGGTGACGCCCCTGCGGCGCAAGCGCTCGCGCAGCAGGCCCAGCGGGTGTTCGCGCAGGCTGAGCCGGGTGCTGGCGTAATCGGCCAATACTTCCTGGCCCGGTTTGGGTGTTTTTAATAGCGGTGTGGCTTCGGCGATGACAGGCACGCCAAATACCGGCGTCGCAGCTTCTACACCACCAGCCGTCCAGAAGGCCCGATGCCGGTTGCCGGCCAGGGTTTTTAACGCATCCGCTGCCGCTAGCTGTTCCAAATCTCGGCTATCCAGTCCGGCGCGCGCGGCAAGGTCAGTGACATTGGCAAATGCTTGCCGGTCGCGGGCCTGGACAATCTTTGCCGCCGCTATTGGCGATAAACCTTTGACTTGATTAAAACCCAAACGCAAGGCCGGGGCGGCGTTTGCGGGAAACTCCAACGAGCATTCGCTGAGACTGGCCTGTACGTCCACCGGCCGTACATCCACACCATGGCGGCGCGCATCCTGCACCAGCTGTGACGGGCCGTAAAAACCCATCGGTTGACTGTTCAACAAAGCGCAACAAAATGCCGCCGGATGATGGCGCTTCAACCAGGCCGAGACATACGCCAGTAAGGCAAAGCTGGCGGAATGCGATTCCGGAAAGCCGTAATCACCAAAGCCTTTGATTTGTTGAAAAATCCGTTGGGCAAACTCGGCGCTGTAGCCGCGCGCACGCATGCCGTCCTGCAATTTGCGCTCGAAGGGTTCCAGACCGCCTTTACGCTTCCAGGCTGCCATCGCTCGGCGCAGTTGATCGGCCTCGTCGGCGCTAAAGCCGGCCGCGACCATCGCCAGTTGCATGACTTGCTCCTGAAAAATCGGGATGCCCAGCGTGCGTTCTAAAACGGCTTTAACTTCCGGGCTGGGGTACTCCACGGGCTCCAATCCTTTACGTCGGGCTAGGTAAGGATGCACCATTTCGCCCTGAATTGGGCCGGGGCGGACGATGGCGATTTCGATGACCAGATCGTAATAATTGGCCGGCTTCAGGCGCGGCAACATGGTCATCTGCGCCCGCGACTCGACTTGGAACACGCCGATGCTGTCGGCTTGTTGCAGCATTTGGTAAACCGCCGGGTCCTCAGCGGGAATATTGGCTAAAGTCCAGGCGATGTTGGGTGCGCCTGTTTCTTCGGTAGGGGTGATAAAAGTCGAAACAGTCCCTTCTCCCTCTGGGAGAAGGTTAGGATGAGGGCGGTGGTTATGGTTTGAATATTCCCTCACCCCAGCCCTATCCCGGCGGGAGAGGGAGTTTCTGCAATTCTCTTCAACAAAGGGATATTGGTGCTGGGGCGGCCGGCAATATTGACCAAGATATTCCAGGGCTTTGCGAATCGCACTGAGCATACCCAGTGCCAGTATATCGACCTTTAATAAGCCCATCGCTTCCAGATCGTCTTTTTCCCATTGAATCACGGTGCGGTCGGCCATTGCGGCATTTTCCACCGGTACCAATCTGGACAATTCGTCGCGGGCGATCACGAAGCCGCCGACGTGTTGCGACAGATGGCGCGGAAAGCCCTTGATCTGCTGAACCAGTAAGGCCAGACGTTGCACGACTGGACTGTCCGGATCGAAACCGCATGCTGTTAAAGATTCCGGCATCAATTGATAGCCGTCCCAACGATCCACACTATCGGCCAGGCGTTCGACTTGCGCCAAGTTCAAACCCAGGGCCTTGCCGACATCGCGCACCGCGCTGCGACTGCGGTAGGTAATCACCGTGGCGGCCAGCGCGGCGCGATGCCGGCCGTATTTTCGATAGATATATTGAATCACTTGCTCGCGGCGTTCGTGCTCGAAATCGACATCAATGTCCGGCGGTTCGTTGCGCTCACGAGACAAAAAACGTTCGAATAATAGGTTCATCCGGCTCGGGTCGACTTCGGTAATGCCCAAACAAAAGCACACCGCTGAATTGGCCGCCGAACCACGGCCTTGGCAGAGTATGCCTTGTGCGCGGGCATAACTGACGATGTCGTGTACGGTCAGGAAATACGGCTCGTAAGCCAGGTCGGCGATCAGGGTTAATTCGTGTTCGATTTGTTGGCGAACTTTTGCCGACAGGCCCTGCGGCCAACGTTTGCGGATGCCGATTTCGGTCAAATGCCGCAGCCAGGAGCTTGGGGTATGGCCATCCGGCACCAGTTCTTGCGGATATTCGTAGCGCAACTCGTCCAGCGAAAAGTGGCAGCGCTCGGCGATAACCAGGGTTTGTTGCAGCCATTCAGACGGATACAGCTCGGTCAGTCGGGGCAGGAGGCGTAAATGCCGTTCACCGTTGGAAAACAAGGCGTAGCCCAGTTGCGACAAAGGTTGGCCGAGGCGGATCGCGGTGAGTGTGTCCTGCAAAGCCCGGCGCGAGCGGCGATGCATGTGCACGTCGTTGCAGGCGACTATCGGAATATTGAGTTGCCGGGCTACGGCTGTCGCTCGTTGGCAATGTATTTCGTCGCGGCCGGATAGAAATAGGCCGATGCCCAGCCATAAATCGTTTGCAAACAGCTGTTGCAACCAACGGCCGTCATCTGTCTGGAATTGATCGTTGGCTAACCAGATAGCCAGACAGTCTTGCGGAAAGTGTTTGGTTAAATCGGATCGGGTTAGCCGATAGTGGCCTTTTTCGGCTTGGCGGCGGGCCAGGGTGATCAACGCGGACAGGTTGCCGTAGCTGGTTCTGTCGGTTGCCAGCAAGACCAGTTTCAGGCCATCGTCCAAGGCAAATTCGCTGCCGATGATCAGTTTGATATGGTGTTTCTTAGCGGCCAGATGCGCTCTTACCACGCCGGCCATCGAGCATTCGTCGGTTAGTGCCAGCGCCTGATAACCCAGGCGGGCGGCTTCCTCGACCAGTTCTTCTGGATGCGAGGCGCCGCGCAGAAAGCTGAAGTTGGACAGGCAGTGCAATTCCGCAAAGCCTATATCTGGCGCCTTGATCTCATCCGAACAAGCCATGTAAAAACCACTGTTGTTTGGCGTTTAGATCACGATAAACCCACAGCTTTCGACCGCGTTTGTCTTGGGCGATGTAATAGTCGCGGCGGATGGGCTCGTCGTCCCACCAGCCGGACTCGATGCGTTCCGCCGACGATAGCAGGCTAAGGCCGCTTAGCCGCACCGGTTCGGGATTAGCCAGCAGCCAAAAAGGCCTGGGCGCTAAATCGGGATTGGCGGTTAGTTGGTTTGGTGCAACGGTCATGGCGCGTTCCGGGCGATGGTCGGCTTGCGCGCCGGGAAACTTTAAGGCTTGATGCCCCAGCCTGGCTTGCAATTGATCTAGAACTGCAAGCCATTCGGTGTCACTGTCCGGTTTTTCGTGGTCGTCGAACAGGCTGAAGCGTTCCGGCTGAAACGGCGCTATGGCTTCGCTCTGCAAGGTAATGGCCAGCACCGGCGCGGGTAACGGCGAGCGTTCCAGCTTTTCGTGCAACAAGCCGCACCAGTGTTTAGGGTCGCGGTTGCCGGCGCGAAAATCCAATGCCAAGCAAGTGGCAGGGCGGCCGTGATGGTGTAATTCCAGCATGATGCTTAATGCCGTGGCATCGCGGGTCTTCAAAAACGCCGTAAATTCGTCGGCCAGTTGTTCGATGGCCGGGAAGAAATGTTCGATACGTTCCAGTTCGATGGGCATCTCGTGGCTGGCCTGGAAGCGCGGCGGACGATGGAAAGCCTGCAAAATTTGAGTTTGTTGGCCGGCAAGTCTGTCCAGTTGTTGCAACAAGGCTGCACCATAGCGCTTGGCCAGGCCGTCGCGCGGCAGTCGCCACAGGTCGGTGAGTTGGCGAATACCGGTGCGCAGTAGCCGATGCAATATTTTATCCTCCAGCGCTAGCGCGGCGATGGGCTGCGGGCCCAGTGCCGAGCGCAGGGCTTGCCGGTCGATGACGATTGTTTCCTGACCAAGTTTGGTTAGCAATACGCTGGCTGTAGGCGCGGGGCTGATGGCAATCGACGGCCGATGTCCGCTGCTTTGCCATACCGTTTTTAGCTTGTCTCTTAAACTTTCCACGCCGCCGAATAACGTCAGACAGGAACGAATTTCCAGCAGCAGGCAGTCCGGCTGATCCAGGCTGACCCATGGGCTGAAATCCAGCGCAATTTCGGCGAGTTGTTGTAATGCTAGGCGTTCGGTGAACGGGTCGCGGTTACGAATGCTCAGGCCGGGACACAATGCCAGAGCGGCGGCGGGAGTCATGCCCGGTTCGACGCCGGCTTGCCGGGCCGGCGCCGAAACCGTATGTAGACGAGTCTGGCCTTTGTGGGGCATAGCACTGGCCACAGCCTGACCTAAATCCACATGTAGTGCATTCAAAGCCAAGTCAGGAAAATACGCGCATAGCCAAAGTTGGCTATTGGCCGCATTGGCCTCTACGAGAGTGCCGATTCGGTCTGTCGGCGTTGGCGATAGCGCCCTGGCGGTGGCGGCCATGGTGGTCTTAAAGCGGTAAGATCAAAGACGCACGTTGCAAACTGCCGCGCGCCTTTAAAATCTGTAATGCCAGGCCGGTTTTCACGGGTCTGACTTCCAAGCGCAATGCCGTGTAGCCGCTGCCGCTACGCTGTTTGGGAAATAGCACTGCCAACGCCGAGCCGGCTTCCGCGGCCAGCTGCAAGCGGCGGATTTGATGATCGCTGAGCCGGCGCGGCCAGGCCAAGGCCATGCCGCAGCGGCCGCTACGCAGCAGTTTTTCCAGACTCCAGGGAATGTCCGCCTCTTGCCGGCAATCGACTACCAGGACATAGCTTGCATCAATGCCTGCCTGTAGTAAGGCGGGTGCATAGACTTGCTGTGGCGGCGCGATCCAGGCTATCCAGCGCTTGCTTTGAGACAGGGAGGCCATGGCCGGCAGCAACAGGCTTAATTCGCCGATGCCCAGGTAGGGCGATAGAATTTCCAGTACGCCGCCCAGCGGCCAGCCGCCGCCGGGCAGCAAGGCATCCAACTCGGCAAAACTGCTGGCAATTGTTCGCCAGTTTTGATTTTCCGAATGCAATCCGCGCCAAATCCCGGTCTGGGTGCGTAACAGCTGATCCAGGGGAGTTGCATTCATAGCCCGCTGCGAATCACGCCGACTACCAGGCCTTCTATTACCAAAGGTTCGCGCTGCAAATCGACTTCAATGATGGAAAAATCCGGATTGGCCGGCTCCAGAAACGCTTTAACGCCCTCCAGGCGTAGCCGTTTTACCGTGGCTTCATCGTGAATCCGCGCAACGACGATCTGGCCGTTGCGCGCTTCCGGCGTGCGCTGCACGGCCAATAGGTCGCCGTCCAGAATGCCGGCGTCGCGCATACTCATGCCTTGCACTCGCAGCAGATAATCGGCGCGGTTATCGAATAATTCCGGCCCCAAGCGGCAATAACGCTCGATATGTTCTTCGGCCAGAATCGGTTGTCCGGCCGCCACCCGGCCAACCAGGGGCAGGCCTTGCTCGGGATCGGGTGTCGGTTTCAGCAAGCGGATGCCGCGCGATGCGGCCGGCACGAGTTCGATGGCACCCTTACGTGCCAAAGCCTGCAAGTGGCCGCGGATGCTGTTGGTGGAGCGCACACCAAAGGCAGCGGCGATTTCGGCGATAGTCGGCGGAAAGCCATCCTGTAGCAAACTGCGCTCGATGAAGGTCAGGATGTCTTGTTGGCGGTCGGTGAGTGGTTTCATGCTGTTTTTATAGTTACTGCTTTTATAGGCAGTATAGTGCTGTTGGTTGGATTGACGCAAGCGGTTAGAACGGAAATAGACTCCCGCTTGCTTGGCAGCGGCGGCAGAGATAGGTTGGATTATGAAGGGATGTTAATTAGCTGAAGATATGCTCAACCATTGGCCTAACAAGCGCTTACTTGGTACAGACCGGCAGAGCCGGAGAGTGCAGACCAAGGGCGAGTTATGGCAGGTGAAAAGGGATAGGCCGCCGGTCTCTAGCCGTTGGCGGATGGGGCGGTTAATCGGGATAAAGCTTAAGCAAGCTTCAATCCGGTTCCAGCACCCGAAACAACATTTCCTTCACGGTTTGCGGGTCGAAGGGTTTGTCGCAAATCGCCGAGACGCCGGCTTTGTGGACATTACTGAGGCGGGTTTCGTTTTCTTCGCTGGTCACCATCAAGATCGGTACGATGGAATTGCCCAAATCCTGGCGGATGGTTTTGATCAATTGTTGGCCGTCCATGATAGGCATATTGTAATCGGTGACGATCAGGTCGAAAGCGTTTTGGTCGCGAGCGAATACATCGACGCCTTCCTTGCCGTCCTGGGCCTGGGTAATCTTGACGATGCCCATATTGTTCAACACGCGGCTGATGTGTTTGCGGGCCAGCGGACTGTCGTCAACCACCAAGACCCGCACGTTTTCGATGTCGTAATGTTCCAGGCTGATTTCTTGCGGATCGATGAATTCGATGGTCGCCCGCAAGGCGTTTTTTAAATCGTCGTGCGCAAACGGCTTGGGCAAAATCGCTACGACGCCGGCTTGGCGGATGGTGTCGAGTACCGCAAAGCTGGATTCGCTGGAAATCAGCATGAAGGGGATATGGCTCAGGGCTTCTTCATTGCGCAGATGCTCGACCAGTTCGGTGGCCATCATATCCGGCAGATACAGGCTGCTGATAATCAAATCCGGGCGGTGATTATGCAAGCTTTCCAGCGCCGCCGCCGCGTTGGAAACGCCTTCGATTTTGGCTATGCCTTCGTCACGTAAATGCTGCATGATGACTTTTAATTGTGTGGTCGAAGGTTCAATCAGCAAAATCGATAAGTCGGCAATATCTATGGCGTGCATAAGCGTGTGGCCTGGTTAATGTTGAACGGAATTGCATCCTGCAGGCGCCGGCTGGAAAAAAAATCCCCAAGGGTAGCCGGCGAGATTAAAATTGCGCGTTGGTTTGCCGGTAAACCGGCAACATTTCACGCTTCAGGATAGACCTAAACCACCATGATTCAAGAAACCCTCGTCACTACCATCAATCTGCAGGGCGATACGCACATCGCGCCGATGGGAGTGCATGTTGAACAAGATCAATACATTATCTTGCCGTTTCGGCCCTCGACCACACTGGATAATCTGTTGGCAACCGAAACCGCCGTCATCAATTATTGCGACGACGTGCGGATTTTTGCCGGTTGTCTGACCGGGCGTAGGGACTGGCCCTTATTGCCCGCCCAACAAGTCGCGGGGTATTATTTGGCCGATACTTTGGCGCATACCGAACTGCAATTGGTGCGAATCGAAAACGACGACACCCGGCCGAAATTGTTTTGCCGGGCCGTGCACACGGTCAACCATAAGCCATTTCAAGGCTTTAATCGGGCGCAATATTCAGTGCTGGAAGCGGCGATTTTGATCAGCCGGCTGGATAGATTGCCTGGGGAGAAAATTCAAGCCGAACTGGATTATTTGCGCATCGGCCTGGATAAAACCGCCGGTGAGCGGGAGCGTCAGGCCTGGGATTGGCTGATGGCGGCGATTGAACAACATCGCCGGGGAGTGCAAGTATGACTGCGATGTTGGCTAGTGTGAATAGTTTGGCGGAAGCGCTGTTGGTCGAAGCCGCCGCCGTCGATATTATCGATTTAAAACAACCCGCTCGCGGCGCCTTGGGTGCTTTGAATGTGGCCGAGGTTGCCGAGATTGTCCGCCGCTTGCAACCGGGCAGCTGTGTTAGTGCCACTATCGGCGATTTACCGATGCAGCCCGAATTGGTCCTGCCGGCCGTGCAAGCCATGGCGGCTACCGGCGTCAATTATGTGAAAATCGGGTTTTTTCCGGGCGGCGACTGGCTGGCGTGCGTCGAGGGTTTACAGGCGATTGCCGCGCGGGGTGTGGCCTTGGTCGCGGTATTGTTTGCCGATACCCGCCCGGATTTTGCGATGATTGATGCTTTAGCCCAGGCCGGTTTTCGCGGGGTGATGCTGGATACCGCGAATAAACAACTCGGTTCATTGACGCGGCTGATGACGCTTGACGAATTGCAATTTTTTGTCGATAGAGTCGCCGGCCTGGGTTTGCTGAGTGGCTTGGCCGGTTCCTTGCGCGTCGACGATGTAGCGGGTTTAGTGCAGATAGGTCCGGATTATTTGGGCTTTCGCGGCGCCTTATGCCGGGAACATTCCCGCACTGCGCAACTGGACGTCGGGCAAATCGACATAATTAGGCAACATTGGCGAGCTTTAGCGTACTGAATGAGCCCGCTGATGCATTGACAGTACCCGTAGCAACATCGACAAAACATAACAATAACACTAGCCGCCAACAGACTTAAATCTACATAATGTCGGCAGACCGGTAAACAGCAAGGGATCACTGTGGAGCAATATCGCGAACAAAACCAGGCCAGGCCTCTGCTTTGGACGGTGCTACTACTTTTACTTGCGCAGTTGCTTAGCTTGTATTTTCCGCTGGCAGACTACTTACGGCCTTTTGTCAGCCAATCCTTGGGCGTGCATACCTTGATGGAAGGTTTTTCCATCGTGATTTCCGCATTGGTTTTCGCGGTGGGTTGGAGCGTTTATCAAAAGGAGAATTCCGCCGGATTCCTGATGCTGGCCTGCTGCTTCTTGGGGGTGGCGGTCCTCGATTTAATGCATACCCTGTCTTTCAGCGGCATGCCGGCCTTTATCACCGAGAGCGACCCCGAAAAAGCCATCGCTTTTTGGCTAATGGCCCGCGGGTTTGCAGCGATAGGTCTGGTGATGGGATGGTTGCTGCCAAACCGGCCGATAACCCCGGTGTCGCGGGCGTTGATGCTGAGCGTTGTGCTGCTCTATATTGGCCTCAGTTGCTGGCTGGTGTTTTTCCATCAAGATTGGTTGCCGCGCACCTTTGATGCAGTTGATGGTTTAACCTCTTTTAAAAAAACCTGCGAATATGTATTGGCTGGCGTCTATGCTGTCAGCGCCATCGGCTATTTACGCCAAACCCGCCGCCAACATACCTACGATCCGGCCGGTTTGGCGGCGGCTGCTGCGATCATGGCCATGAGCGAGTTGTTCGCGACCTTTTATGCCAGCGTCAGCGATTTGTATATTTTGCTCGGGCATGCCTATAAGTTGGTCGCCTATGGCCTGATTTACCGTTCGGTTTTCCTCAACAGCATCCAACTGCCTTACCAGCGGCTCTATCAAGCGCATCAGGCACTGTCTGTTAGCGAAGCCAAATTTCACGCCATTATCGAAGAGTCGCCGATTGCCTATGCTTTGCATGATAGCCAGGGCAATATCAGTTATTTGAACTCGGCTTTCGTAAAAACCTTCGGTTATACGCTAAGCGATATTCCGACCTTGGCGGAATGGTGGTGGCATGCCCATCCCAACGCTGAATACCGGCAACAGGTCATCGCTAATTGGCATACTTATCAGCGTGTTCCCCAGTCTGCTACCGAGTCCGGCCAAACCGCGGAATTGAAAGTCTGTTGCAAGGATGGCAGGTGCCGGATGGTGTTGGTCGACATCGTCTTATTGGGCGATAGCTTGGCCGGCAATCAATTACTGATTTTGCGCGATATTTCCGAACGGTTGGAAGCGATGCACAAACTGGCCGATTCGGTAAACATGCTGCAAACCGTCATCAACACCATCCCCAGCCGTGTATTCTGGAAAGACCTGAATTACCGTTATCTGGGCGCCAACTTAGCCTTCAGTCAAGATGCCGGGCTAGAGAATCCGGCCGAATTGATCGGTAAATCCGATGAGCAATTGGTTTGGCGGGATTTAGCGCACTTATATCGAGCAGACGATAAGCAGGTCATCGAGAGCAATACGGCAAAATTGAATTACGAAGAAACGCTAATGGGGCCGGCAGGTAAAACCATGCATTTGAGAACCTCAAGAGTGCCCTTACGTAATTTGCAGCAACAGACCATTGGCGTGCTGGGCGTGTATGAGGACATCACCGCGCGGAAAAGCGCCGAAGAGGAAATGCAACTGGCGGCCCTGGTGTATTTGAACAGCAGCGAAGCGATGATGGTCACCGATGCCACGGGCACCATCATCACGGTTAATCCGGCATTTACCACGGTAACCGGTTACTCGGCGGACGAAGTGATAGGCCGGGCCTTTGTCGGTACCACCACAGAGCCGCATGATCAGGCTTTCTATAAAACCGTCTTGCGAGTGATCAATACCCACGGCCAGTGGGCCGGCGAAATCAGCGGCCGCCGCAAGAACGGCGAGGATTGCATTCAGTGGGTCACCATCAACTCCATTCTGAACGAGAGTGGCGGTGTGCACAGGCGAGTGGCCTTGATCGCGGATATTACCGAACGCAAAAAATCCGAGGAATTGATTTGGCGGCAAGCTAATTTCGATCCGCTGACCGGTTTGCCGAATCGCAATATGTTTTTAGATCGGCTCAATCAGGAAATCAAAAAGGCTTTTCGGCATGGCCGGCATGTGGCATTGATGTTTCTGGACTTGGACCGCTTCAAGGATGTCAATGACAGTATGGGCCACTTCATGGGAGACATCTTGTTGAAGGAAGCCGCGCGGCGCATCAGCGGTTGCGTGCGCGATTGCGACAGTATCGCCAGACTGGGCGGCGATGAATTTACCGTGATTCTCGGCGAGTTGGATCAAGTGGATGGCGTCAACCGGATCGCCCGGAACATCTTGCAGGCTTTAGCGGAACCGTTTCGTTTGGGCAATGAGACGGCCTATATTTCAGGGAGTATAGGCATTGCCCTGTATCCGGACGATGCGCTGGACACCGATTCCTTATTAAAAAATGCCGATCAGGCAATGTACGCTGCCAAAAATCAGGGCCGCGACCGCTATCAATATTTCACTGCCTTGATGCAGCAGAACGCCCAACTGCGCATGCGGCTGGCCAACGATTTGCACGGCGCGCTGGCCCGTCAGCAGTTTTTACTGCATTACCAACCGATTATCGAGTTTGCCAGCGGCAGCATAGCCAAAGCCGAAGCCCTGCTGCGTTGGCTGCATCCGACGCTGGGCATGGTCAGCCCGGCCGAATTTATTCCGGTTGCCGAAGATACCGGGGTTATCGTCGATATTGGCGATTGGGTTTTTGACACTGCCGCGCACCAGGCTAAGCAGTGGCGGCAGACCTATCACCCGGATTTCCAGATCAGCGTCAACAAATCGCCCGTGCAATTCCGCCGACAAGCCATGGAAGCCAACCAATGGCTTGCTTTATTGCAGGAACTGGATTTGCCGGGCCAGAGCGTGATCGTCGAAATAACCGAAGGCTTGATATTGGATGCCAGCAACAGCACGCGCGAGCAACTGTCGGCGTTTCGCGATGGCGGGATGCAGGTGGCTTTGGACGATTTCGGCACCGGGTATTCGTCTCTGGCCTATTTGAAAAAATTCGACATCGATTACATCAAGATAGACCAAGCCTTCGTCAGAAGTCTGGTGGCCGGTTCCAGCGACATGGCTTTATGCGAAGCCATCGTGGTGATGGCGCACAAGCTGGGCATTAAGGTCGTCGCCGAAGGTATAGAGACCCAGGAACAATACGATCTATTAAACCGAATGGGCTGCGATTACGGACAAGGCTATTTAATTTCCAAACCGGTCCCGGCCGACCAATTCGAACAGTTGCTCGATAAGGCTTTTACCCAAGCGCCATCCGGCGATGGGCGGCATTAGCCAGAACACTGGAATGATTACCCGGCCTTTATCTATCGCCGCCCCCCGTTCTTGCGGGACACGCATCCGGAAAACTTAAGGGCCTTGGTTGATCGAAATGCTTTAGCCGGGTGGCAGCATCGCCAGCCTGATAAAATGCGCGGCATGAATACAACCTTGATGCAAATGACCGCGCTGATGCTCTGCGGCGCCGGTTGGCGGGTACTAAAGCCCAATCGCTTAACCGCGGATCAGACCCGGTTGGTATTAACCAGCGTGGTGTACTATTTTTTTATGCCGGTTATGGTGCTGGAGGTGCTGTGGCGGGCCGATATTGGTTGGCAATCGCTGCAATACTCCGCATTGGGTTTTATCAGCATCTTGTTGTCGATTTTGGCGACTTGGCTGCTTGCTAAGTTGTTTAAATTTAAAAACCCGCAAACCGGGGCGGTGATTTTGGCGGCGGCTTTTCCAAACGTCACCTATCTGGGCTTGCCGGTATTGGAGCAGATTTTCGGCGACTGGACCCGGTCTTTGGTCATTCAGATCGATTTATTTGCCGAAGCGCCGTTGGTGTATACCTTAGGTATCATGCTGGCCCGCCATTACGGCGCTAGCGGCGAACCTAAGCCAAAATCGGTGTTGGCATTTTTCAATGCGCCGCCGTTCTGGGCTGCGTTTGTCGCGGTCGTGTTAAACCTCAATCAGGTGCCGATACCGTTCTGGGTGGCCGGCTTACTGCAAAAATGTTCCGGAGCGGTCGCTCCGTTGATGATTTTTTCGTTAGGTTTGGCGCTTAGCTGGCGGGATATACGCCTGCGCAACGTACCGTTCATCGTCCCCACTGCATTAGTTAAACTAGGGTTGATGCCGCTGATTGCCTTGTGGCTGGCAAACCTGCTCAATTTGACTGGTCAGCCCAGGGCGGCGGCCGTGATGGATATAGCCATGCCGAGTATGGTGATGGGCATCGTGTTATGCGACCGCTATAAGCTGGACAGCGGCTTATATGCGATGGCCGTGACGGTGACGACGGCCTTGAGTTTAGTGAGCTTACCGCTCTGGTATCGGGTGTTATGAAACAGATTGCCGAAATATTCTCGCAAGGCGAGGAAATTGTCTGCGGGCAGACCGTGGACAGCAACGCCGCCTGGCTCTCCCAGCAATTGGTTGAGCTGGGTTTTACCTTGAAACGCCACACTGCGGTGGGCGATGACGTGGACGATTTGGTGGCCTTGTTCACGGAAATTGCCGAGCGCGCCGATTGTTGTATTTGCACCGGCGGTTTAGGGCCGACTATCGACGACTTAACCGCCGAAGCAGTCAGTATCGCCAGCGGTCAGCCTTTACGATTCGACGATCAGGCCTTTGCCGACATTCAACAATATTACGCCCGCCGCAATCGCGTGATGCCGCCTGCAAATCGCAAGCAAGCCATGCTGCCGCAGTCGGCAATACGCATCGACAACGCTTACGGCACCGCGCCGGGCTTTGCCTTGCAATTTAAACGCTGCTGGTTCGTGTGTCTGCCGGGTGTACCGTCGGAAATGAAGCAGATGTTTACGGCCTTGGTTCGCCAGCAATTGCTGCAACGCTTCCCTTTGCAGCCGGATTGTCTGGTGACCTTGCGCAGCATAGGCATAGGCGAATCGGCGATTCAGCAATCCTTAGCCGAATTTGATGTGCCCGCGGGTGTGCAACTGGGGTTTCGTGCCGCGCCCGATGAAGTGCAGACCAAACTATTGTTTCCCAGTAATTTCCCCGAGCAAGAAAAGCGTGGCTGCGTGGCCGCCGTGGCCGACAGCATTGGCGATTACGTGTTTGCCATCGATGGCCTGGAAGAAGCGCAGGGCGATCTGCTGGACGTGGTGAGCAAAGCCATGAGCCGGAAATCTTATTTGCTAGCCTTGCTGGAAACCGCCAGCCAGGGCCAGTTAGCCGCCAAATGTTTGGGATCGGACTGGCTGCGGCGCGTTGAAATCAATCTGGATTGGGGACGCAACACCGGCGCAGGCGAAGCGGGGGGCGGCGATTTACTGCCCATCGCCAAAATTTGGGCGGAACAACTGAAAGCGCGCGAGCAAACCGATTTTGCCCTAGTTCAGCTTTTTGCCGACAGCGCCGAAGATTACCGGGATAAAGATAGAGCCATAGTCCTTTACAATGCCTTAGCCACACCCAGCGGCGTGGTCTCGACCCAGCTTAGCGCCTATGGCGCCCTTAAAACCAAACAAAACCAGGCGGTTTTATTCGCGCTGGACTTACTTAGACGTTACCTACAAAACAAATGCCTTTAATCCGCTTAACCAATGTTTCCATCGCCTTCGGCACTCACGCGCTGCTCGATAACGCCGCTTTTCAACTCGACGCCGGCGAGCGGGTCGGCCTGCTGGGCCGCAACGGCGAAGGCAAATCCACCTTAATGAAAATCATCGCCGGCGATATTCATGCCGATCACGGCGAAATCTGGAAACAACCGGAACTGCGCCTGGCTTGGTTGGAGCAATCGCCCAATCTGGACGAAAACGACACGATCTACGAAGCCGTCGCTGGTGGACTTGGGGAATTGGGCCGGGTCATCGCCCGTTACCATGAGCTGTTGAGCCATATGGATGGCAGCGAGCAGTCGCTGCAAGCCCTGGGCGATGTGCAGCATAAGCTGGAAGCCGACAATGGTTGGGAGTTTCAAACCCGGGTCGAAGCGGTATTGAGCAAACTGCAATTGCCGGCGGACGTGCTGGTCGGCAGCCTGTCCGGCGGCTGGAAGCGTCGAGTCGCACTAGCGCGCGCTTTGGTGATCGAGCCGGAAGTGTTGTTGCTGGACGAGCCGACCAACCATCTGGATTTCGAGAGCATCGCCTGGCTGGAAGAGCAAATCCTGGCCTTCCAGGGTGCGGTGATGTTCGTTACCCACGACCGGGCATTTTTACAAAAACTGGCGACGCGGATTATCGATCTGGATCGCGGGCAATTGACTTCCTGGGCCGGTAATTATCAAGACTATTTGACCCGCAAGGCGGCGGCTTTGGAAGACGAAGCCAATCAAAACGCCGAGTTCGACAAGAAGCTGGCCAAGGAAGAAGTCTGGATTCGCCAGGGCGTCAAAGCCCGGCGGACCCGCAACGAGGGACGGGTTAGAGCGCTGAAGAAATTGCGCGCCGAGCGCTCGGAACGGCGCAATACCCAGGGCACCGCTAAGCTCAGTTTGAATAAAGGCGAAGCCTCCGGCAAGAAAGTCGTCGAAGCCATTGATGTCAATTTTCAATATCAGGACAAACCCATCATCAAGGATTTTTCGCTGCGCATCGAACGCGGCGACAAGATCGGTTTAATCGGCAACAACGGCGCCGGCAAATCCACTTTGTTGAAGTTGCTGCTCGGCCAATTGCAACCGACCACCGGCAGCATCGAGCTGGGCACCAATCTGCAAATCGCGTATTTCGACCAATTGCGCGAACAACTTGATCCGGAAATCTCGGTGGCCGACAGCGTGCTGGACGGCGGCGAGTTTGTCGATACGCCGGATGGCAAACGCCACGTCATGTCTTATCTAGCCGACTTTTTATTTGCTCCAGCCCGCGCTCGTTCGCCGGTGAAAAGCCTGTCCGGCGGCGAGAAAAATCGCCTGCTGCTGGCGCGCCTGTTTACCAAGACCGCCAATCTGATCGTGATGGACGAACCCACCAATGATTTGGATTTGGAAACTCTGGAAATTCTGGAAGAAAAACTGGTCGAGTATCAGGGCACTTTGCTGCTGGTGAGCCATGACCGAGAGTTTTTAGATAACGTCGTCACCAGTGTGTTGGTGTTCGAAGGCGAGGGCAGGGTGGAAGAATACATCGGCGGGTATGCCGATTGGTTTGCCCTGATGGAGCAGAACAAAAAAGCCGAAGCAGTAAAGATTGCCGAACAAGCGGTGAAAAAAGAAAAGCCCAAAACCGCGCCGGCCAAGAAACTTAGCTTTAAAGAACAACGGGAACTCGAGCAACTGCCGGCGCTGATCGAACAACTGGAAACATTGCAAACCCAGCTGACAGCGGAAATGAACGAAGCCGGTTTTTATAAGCAAAGTCCCGATGCGGTGGCCGCCAAACTGGCGCAATTGCAAACCGCCGAGGCCGATCTAAGTCAGGCCTATCAGCGTTGGGATGAATTGGAAGCCCTGCAGGGTTGAGCAGGTTGCTGCTTAGGGCAACAGTTCAATATTCAGCAGCGCCACCAGCGTATTGGGTTGGCCTTGTAAAAATTTGATAATCTCCATGCGGGCAACGTCTGCGGGAACGTTTCGGGCTTGCATGGCCCGCAGTATCGTCTCAAAAACCAGACGCTGCTGCAGGCCATCCTCGTTTTGGTCGCGCCGACAGCCGAATTCATCCATCAGCGTAGAGCCGCAGCGGCAGTTTCTGAATACTTCCACTAGAATTAAGCCATCGTCCTCAATAGCCGACCGTAACGATGAACGGCCATGGGGCATGTCTTGGGTTTCGATGAAAAACTGCTCGGCCGAGAGATATACGTAACCGCAACTGCGACAGGTTTTCGGAAACGTTGAATCCAGCAAGGCTTGTAAACCGTCGAAATCTTGAATATCCATAGCAATAACCTGAGTCTTGAAATAACCGACAGCGTAAATGCATTGTGCCATAATGCCAAAAGTCGGCAATCAGACTTGACCCTCCTGAGAATGGATCGCGGATGAGTATTTTAACGTGGAACGACCAACTATTGGTTGGTATAGAAAGTGTGGATAATCAGCATCGGCAACTGGTCGCGTTGATTAATCGCCTGGATGAACTAAACGCCTTGGGCGCAGACCTGCAAACCGTGCTGGAAACCGTCAAGCAGTTGGTCGAGTATACCGTCGAGCACTTCCAACACGAAGAGCAACTGATGATGGAGGCAGGCTTCAATCCGCGGATGCAGGACCAGCATTGCCAGCAACATCAAGAATTTATCGATAAAATGCAGCAAGTGCATGTCGAGGCGCAATCCGATGTTTCGGTCATTTCCAAGGATCTGTTGGATTTTTTGGTGGATTGGCTTTGCCACCATATTTTAAAAACCGACAAGTTGATGGCGATCAGCCTTAATCAGGGCATCGACGCCGAGCAAGTCAGTATCGATAAGGATGAACATGTCGATATTTTGCACAGCAATTTGTATTCGGCCTTGCGGGAAAGCGAAGAGCGTTTCAAGGAACTTGCCGACCATCTCCCGGCCCTGATCTGGATCACCAACGCCAAAAACCTGCCGATTTTCTGCAATCGTTTCTGGTTTAAAACCTTTCACATCGAACGCGGTTTCGTCGACCGCCGGCAATGGCTAAACACGATACACCCCGACGATAGGGACAAGGTGGTACAGACCTATCAGCAAGCCGCGCAGGAATTAACCAAGTTCAAGATTCAGTACCGGCTGTGTACCGAGGATGCCAAGGAAACCTGGATTCTGGAAACCGCTGTGCCCAGGATGCGCAAGAACGGTAAGTTTGCCGGCTTGATGGGCTGCGGGATGGACATCAGCACGCAAAAGCAGGCGGAAACCGCTTTGCTGAAACTGAACCAACAATTGGAAGAACGGGTTCGCGAGCGCACCCAAGCGCTGACAGAAGCGAATCAGACGCTGCAGATGGAAAAAAACCAGCAAACCCTGCTCAATCAGAAACTTCAGGAAACTCAGGCCCATCTGGTGCAATCGGAAAAAATGGCCTCGATCGGCCAATTGGCGGCCGGGGTGGCGCACGAGATCAATAATCCGCTCGGTTATATTTATTCCAACCTTAACAGCCTGAAACAATACATACAAGAACTCACCAAGGCCGCCGAATTGGCTGAGCGTCTGGCCGGGCAACTGGCGGATAATCACCCGGACGTGCAAGCCTTTAAACAGTTTAAAAATACGGTCGATCTGGATTTTCTGAAAGATGACGCCGCCGACCTGGTGGAAGAGTCGCTGGAAGGCGCGACTCGCGCGAAGAAAATCGTCCAGGATTTACGCGATTTTTCCCGGATCGATAAGCAGGGCCGGGAGATGTTCGATTTGGAAGCCGGGATTGATGCCACCTTGAATATCGTCAACAACGAACTGAAATACAAGGCCGAAGTGGTGAAGGAATACGGCGGTATCAAACCTTTCGAGTGTGTCGGCGCGCAGTTGAATCAGGTATTCATGAATCTATTGGTCAACGCCGCGCAAGCCATTGAAGATTTCGGCAAAATCACGGTGCGTACCGGTTATCAGGATGCCGATTGGGTTTGGGTGGACGTAGAGGATAACGGCCAAGGTATGAGCGAGGCAACCCGAATGCGGATATTCGATCCGTTTTTTACCACCAAGCCGGTCGGTAAAGGTACCGGCCTGGGCTTGTCGCTATCGTACAAAATCATCCAGGACCATCATGGTCGTATCGAGATAGATTCGGAAATAGGCCGAGGAACTCGGTTCCGGATTTATTTGCCGACCCGTACCCCTGCCAGTTAACGATTATCGCAGCCGCGCCATGACCGAGCTATCCCCAGACCCCCAAACCGTTGCCAATTTATTATTCGTCGATGACGAACCCAATGTCTTAAAGGCCCTGCGACGCTTGTTTCGCGGTGCGGAATATCAAGTCTATATGGCGGAGAGCGGCGCCGACGGCCTGGAGATTTTGGCGCAACAGCCTATCGATCTGATTATCTCCGACATGCGTATGCCGCAGATGGATGGGGCCGAGTTTCTCACCCGGGCGGCTGAACGTTGGCCGAATATCGTGCGAATTTTACTGACCGGCTATGCCGACATTGAATCGACCATCGCCGCCGTCAACAAAGGCAAGATCTACAGTTATTGCAGCAAGCCTTGGGAAGACAACGAACTGAAAATTCTGGTGAACAACGCACTGGAACAAAAGCGCCTGCGCGACGAACGTCGGCAGCTGTTCGATATTATCAACCGGCAAAATCAGGAGCTGAAAGAGCTGAACGCCGGTTTGGAAGACAAGGTCGAAAAACGCACCGAGCAGTTGAGAAAGTCTTTGCAGATGATCGATCAAGCCCACGATGCTTTGAAAAAACAGTATGCCGATTCGGTTAAGGTGTTCGCCAAAACCATCGAAATGCGGCCGGGTATCAAAAGCGGTCATGCCAAATATGTGGCGGAAAATGCCAGGGAAGTCGGACGGCGGCTGGGTATGGATGCCGCCGAGCTGAAGGATTTGGTTTATGCCGGCCTGTTGCTGCAAATCGGCAAAATGAGTTTGCCGGACAGTTTGCTGACCCAGGCTTTGTTAAGCATGAACAGCCAGCAACGCAAACGCTACTTAAACCACGCTTTGGAAGGGCAAACGCTGTTAAAAGGCCTGGAACCCTTGCATAACGCCGCCGAGCTCATCGCCGCACAATATGAACATTTCGACGGTTCCGGCCAACCTTTGGGTTGGGCGGGCGCGGAGATACCCTTGGGTACCAGGATATTGACTCTGGTGCGCGACTATATCAATTATCTGGATGGCTCGATCACCGGCACTGCGATGACGACCGAGCAAGTGAAAGAGCGGCTGCTGAGCAAAAAAGCCAAGGACTACGACCCACGGGTGGTTGATACCTTTCTGGCGCTGCTCGCCGAATCGGAAACTGTCGACGAACGGCCGATTATTGAAATTTCCTGGACCCAGTTGCAAGCAGGCATGGAAGCCGCCGAAATTATTTGTAACGACGTGTTGTATTTAAAGAATCAGATTCTCAACGAAAAAAACGTCGAAGACATTCTTGAACTCAGGAAGCAAAAGAAAAATCTGATTTTGCGGGTGAGAATGGGCAGTGAGCGACAACGCGGTTGAATAAGCCGGAAAGGCGGAAACCCTTTTAGACAGGCAGGTAACTATGAGTAAAAAGCACCCACCAAAGTCCGACAAACAGGTCTACAAAGATACCTTGCAGCAATTGCAGGTGGAACTGGTCAAGTTGCAGAATCACATCATCAAGCATGGCGACAAAATTCTGATCATCCTGGAAGGCCGCGATGCCGGCGGTAAAGACGGCACCATCAAGCGCATCATTCAACATCTTAGCCCCCGGGAAATCCGGGTGGTGGCACTGGGTAAACCGTCCGACCGCGATCTCAGCACCTGGTATTTTCAACGCTACACCCACCATTTGCCGGCCGCCCAGGAAATGGTGTTGTTCAATCGCAGTTGGTACAACCGGGCCGGCGTGGAGCGGGTGATGGGATTTTGCAACGATGACGAATACTACGAGTTCATCGAAACCGTCTCGCATTACGAACAGTTGCTGGTGCGCTCCGGCATCAAGCTCTTGAAATACTATCTGGACATCAGCAAAGCCGAACAAAAAGAACGCTTAAAACAACGCCAAAAAGATCCGCTGAAACAATGGAAAATCAGCCCCATCGACAAGGAAGCCCAAAAACACTGGCAGCAATACAGCGAAGCCCGCAATATCATGTTTGCCAGAACCCACCATTTATCCGCGCCCTGGACTGTCGTTAGATCCGACGATAAACAAGCCGCACGGATCAATATCATCAAGGATTTATTGTTTCGTTTGGACTACAAAGGCAAGGACGAAGCGCTAGTCTTGCCGGACGCGAACATCGTGTTTAATTACGAAGAAAGCTATTTGCACAATGGCATGATTGCGCCGTGAGGCGCTTGATGGTCAGGATTTGGATGGGGTAATGAAAAGGGTGGGTACGGTTTTTGTGCCCACGTGGAATTAAAACAATCGCGCGATCATGGTGGGCAGAAAAGCGTTGCCCACGTTACTGATTTTAAAAATGGGAAACATTACATGTCATCAATTGTAGGGCATGCTTTGATCAGTTCAGCCATTTTTGCCAGAAAGCACGAAATTAAATCTGGCGGGGCTGCATTTATGTGTATGTTTTTTATCGGACTGGGTATAAGTCCAGATATGGATTACTTGGTTTATTGGGTATTTGACTATCAAATAGAGCCAAGAGTAACGCATTCAATATTATTTTGTTTCGTCATTGGTTTGATTGCCTCATGTGCCAAGAAATTTGTATTAAAAAATACTTTTATCTCGGTTTCTCATGGATTGTTTTATACGGCGAGCTTTTCTCACTTGATATTGGATTTACTGGTGGGCGTTCATCCTATGCCGCTGTTTTGGCCAATAAATTCAAATTTAATAAAGTTACCTTTTGGTATTTTGCCAAGCGCAGGGCATATCGATATAAAAAACATTTATCTTTGGCGTAATATACTCATTGAGTTAGTGATTTTAATACCTGTTTCTATGTTAATTTCATGTAAATTAAAAACAATATTGTTTCAAAGATATAAGGCGATGCGTTATGTGTTTTATATTGCCCTGGTTGTCGGTATGTTCGTTGGGATTGGTCTTAAACGATAAACACAAGCCCGCGTAGGGCGCAATAACCAACGGGCATTGCGCCGCATTGAAGGCACATAATCGATAATAAACAAATGGATTACCTGCGAACCTGGCACCCAGTCGGAGCCTATTTTTTAACTATCAATTTGTTACAAAGAAAAGATAACGATTTGTTGATACGATATATTCAATCTTTACGGGAATCGGTCAAAACGGTGAAAGCTCATCACTCGTTCAAAATTCACGGTTGGGTGGTATTACCTGAGCACATGCATTGCTTGATAGAACTGCCGGAAAACGATATTGACTATGCTACTCGAATACGTTTGATAAAAATTGGATTTTCCAAAGCCATACCGAAAACCGAGCGCAGATCGAGCGTGAGAATCAAGCGGGGAGAACGTGGTATTTGGCAAAGGCGTTATTGGGGGCATCTGATACGGGATGAAGCGGATTTTCAAGCGCACATGAATTATATTCATTACAACCCGGTGAAACATGGATGGGTAAAGCACGTAAAAGATTGGCCATACTCGACCTTTCACCGATGGGTTGAGCAGGGCGCTTATCCTTTGAATTGGGCAGGAATTGACGGAGATTTATATGAGTTTGAGTGATCGAAAAATAATACGGCGCAATGCCCGTTGGTTATTGCGCCTTACGGCCTTGCTAGGTTCAGATGAGTAATGATTACTTTTAAGTGTCTGAAAAGTTGGCTTCATGGCTTTTCTCTACAAGGAAATGATTTTTTTAGTGATTCTTCAATTACCACGGATGCTCGACGTTCCAATTGAGTGGGTTCAAGTTTTTTCATATATTCAAGTATAAATTCATTTAATGTGGCAGTTTTTAGCGTCTTGAAGCCACACCACACCCTTCCTTCCGTGGCGTCCAAAACGCCAAGCAAATAAAGCCTAGCCGATTTTCGAGTATTACTATCTGAGCTTACAAACTCATCAAGAAATATTTTTGCCTGCAAATCTACGCTGTCTTCGTTTATTTTAGGGGTATTAGCATTCGCATATGCGCATTCACATAGGACGATTGTACTCATGATAAGTGCGCAGCTGATTTTTGTTAGTTTGGTTAAAAATTTCATCATAAAATTTCAATAATTTTGATTATGTCTGACACACAAAAGACCGTAAGGCGCAATAACCAACGAGCATTACGCCGATTTGATCAACCTGCCACTGATATTAAACGAATAGATTACCAGTCTGCGTAGATTTAAGGCCGACATGCGGCGCAATAAGGCTACGCCTATTGAACTAGATAGGGCCGAAGCAACAGCGGATAAGCGCCACCGCTCCGGTCGTATGCAACGAAAGACTTACTTAGCAGGCTGTTGATTTTATCGCTCCCGCAAGCCGCATTGATTCGTTGAACCAGACGTATTGCCTCATAGAAAAAGGTAACCGAAGGATCAGAGTCGTTGCCTCACATTAGAGGTAACCTGGACTTGTGAAAAAATGAGTTTCAATTGTTGCTCAATGGCGGCCTTAAGAGCAAATGGATTGAGTTTGGCATGATGTTCCTGGAGAGTCTGTTTGGTGGTTTCCGGAATGTCAGGATGATTGATCACCCGTTGGTAAGGGGTTTGCGGGGCATGGTATTTTTTCACGACTTTGGCGCCGTCTCGGTGTTTTTTCTGAAGTTTCAGACTGGGGCAGAAATGATTCTGCAAAGGACACCCAAGCGTGCTGTAGGCCTCGTTCATCAACGGCACCAGCGCGGCATTATCCAGCCGGTCGTAGCCGAATAATTGCCTGGCGTGAGTCCAGTTTTTCTGCTCGACATGGGCATTGTCGTTTTTCTTGTAAGGCCTGGAGCGGGTAAACGCAGGCTTTTGCGGGTGGTCGGTGAAATAGCGAACCAGGTGATGATTGAGAAATTCAGAACCATTGTCGCAATCGAAGCCTTTCAAAGGGAATGGCAACAGGTTCTCGATGGCCTGAATCTGTTCCAGGATACCTTGCGAGCCTTTATTCCAGGTGGCCCGGCATTCGGTCCAGCCGGTGACGATGTCGGTCATCGTCAGGCTCCAGACGAAATCGCCGGCCAGCGAATTGCCACAGTGAGCGACAGTATCGGCTTCGACAAAACCGGGCTGGGTCTCGTCCCAGTGATGAGTTCGGATGGGAATCTGGGTTTTCAACAGAGACCCGGGTTTGGTGCCGGACAAGCCTTTGGGGTGCTGGACGCGCAAGGGTTTGAGCAAGCGATCCAGGGTCGCCGCCGAAACCTTTAGCAAGTCGGCACGAACCTGATCGGAGAGTGAGCCGTACTGCGCTTCGTAGTGCGGCAGCCAGATCGGTATCGCTGCTTTCAGGCGCTTGCCGCACAGTTGATCGCTAGCGAACCAGATGCGCTTCAATGGCTCCAGCAACACCTCGGCTTGATATTTCCGCTTGGGGCCGGGCCGTTTGCTAGGCGAAGCGATTGGCTTGGCTTTTCGATTCAGCAAACGAATCGCGTACTTACGGGCGTAGCCGCAGACTTCGCAAAACTCGTTTAGGATCGTTTGTTTCGTTGCCCTATCGCTTTGTCGATAGCGCTTTTGGATAGCCTGTAAATAGGCTCGTCGTTCGTGTTTTCCCATGGTGGTAACCCGCTTGATTTCGGTTACACACAATGTGAGGCAACGACCCGTTTTTAATGACCCCTTGGGTTACTTTTAATTTGAGGCAATTCGGGGTGTTTTTCCAGAAAAATATCAACCGGTGAGCGGGTTTCAAAAAGTCGTCAAAAACGGCGTGAACGCGGTATTCGGCAGCGACGGTTTTGGGCGCATTTAATCGAAGACCAAGATGCTTTAAATCGGCATATCGATTATATCCATTGGAATCCGGTGAAGCATGGATATGTGAAACGGGTGATGGATTTACCCATAGGGCATAAAGGCCGTATTCCAGTTTTCATCAATTTGTGAAACGTGGAGTTTATTCAAATAATTGGGGAAGTAATGAGCAATATGAAATTCAAGGTGTCGAGTAACGCGAGCGATGCGCCTCCTAACGTCGGCAGCATCCTATGGGCTATCTTCGCACCGCGTGCGGTGCATTAGCGTAAGCACAATGCACCGAATGATTTAATACCAACATGCGCTACGCCTATTGACGTACCGCATTGAGTAAAAAATCACAGGGGGTTGTTGACTTGGAGCAGAGTACTACGGGGTTGAGAGATATACAGGAGATTCCTCGAAAATATAGGAAAGCGGGATAAATGGTAAGCCTGTAGCTGCGCCACACGCCATAGCAGGTAATAAGTAGCTGTTATTGATAGCGGAACGGTACGTTTCAGTTCGTTTCCCAAGTTTACCTATGTACACGGCGTCAAACGTAGTAGCCAGCAAAATAAACGGTGTGCCACAAATAGCGTTTCCAACGAAAGTGGGAGCTGCAACGATGCCGTTTCTATTGTACAAATTCGATATGTCTTTTATCGGGTTGTCGTCATGAATTTCTGATCGCGAAGCGCAGCCTATAAGAGCAAAGTTCAAACAAAATAGGATTAGCTGAGTTTTCATGACGGCCCAACAAATGATTTTAAGCCCGCGTACGGGGGATTATCGTTAGCGCAATGCGCCGAATGATTAAGGCCGACATGCGGCGCAATACGGCTACGCCTATTGACGCCCTACATTTCTAAGATTAGACGGGACCGGAGCAACAGCTGATAAGCGCCGCCGCTCCGGTGGTTTGCAAAGAAAGGTTTACTTGGCCGGTTCCGCTGGTTTGGCTGGAGCTGCTGCCGGAGCAGGCGCATCAACTTTAGCTGGCGCCGCTTTTTCCTCAACCTGGGCCGCTTGTTCCGGTTCTTGCTTAGGTCCGATATAGCCTTTATGCCAGGCGTAGGCCGCGCCGGCCAGCAGGATCAGCAAAAACACGTAGCTTTTCCAATGGCTTTGCTTTTCGCCGAACGGATCGACCATTTGCATTTCCGCGTCTTTCGGTAATTTGGCGACGCCGGTCAACAAGCGACCGAACGGGATGTTGATAAAGGCCTTGGCGTTTACCGCCCAGCCGCAGGCATCCAGGACCGGTGCCAGATTGCGTTGGCGCAGTTTCAAGTAAGCGATGAACATGGAAGGGCCGGAAATCGCCAGCATCACACCTATGATGGCCAGCGGCATTTGCCACCAAACTAAGCCCATGAAGCTACTCATCACGGCGGCTAACGCGGTACCGATGGCGCCGATCGCCAAACCAATGGCAGCGAAAATCCCGGCGAATTTGCCGACATCGAACGGTGTCGGCGGTTCCTTGCCTTGTCCGGCATTGGCGCCGGCTTCGGAAATGCCTTTAAAAGCATTGGCGTTAGCCGCCTTGTCGCGGGCCGCTGCGCTTTTTTCCAGTTGTTCGTTAATCATCCGGGCGACGCGTTTGTACGGCGACCAGAAGGCTTCTTTGATACTGATCGGATTTTCGATGATTTTGACGATGGTCGCGTCCCAATCCAGGCCGTTGCGGTCGTAAAACACGCCGTTGCGGCCGACGCGCAAATTGTCGCTGTCGCCGCCGGTAACCGCCGCGGCGATAGTCAGCGTTTCGTTACTGCCTTGCCGACGGCATACGCAGTAGGCCAGAAATATTTTGCTCAGTTCGGCCAGTTTGCTGTGGCTGTCCACGTCATCCACTTTCACGCACAATTGACAGCTTCTGCCGTCCAGATACAAGGTACCGGCCTGGAAAATAGCGTGCGGTTCGGCACTGTAAAAATCGCGAAACGACACGAAGTTATTTAATAAGGTGTAAAGATCGCGGTAGTAATGCAGCAAGCGCACGACCGAGTCGATGGCTGTGGCTTGCGGTTCCAAGGCCAGATCCTGTTCGATCAGGCTGGTCAATTTGGCTTGTGCATCGCTTTGCAACAGCGCTTTGATACGCTCCAGCCCCAAGCTTTCGACGGCATTCGCGGGCTTTTTCTGCAACCAGGCTTGATAATCAGCAAACTGACCAATCACGCTTTGCCATTGTGCGTCGGACAAGCTGTCCAAAGCGCCCAGCAGCGGTGTCAGCACCAGGGTTTTTAACTGTTCTATCGCAGACCGCCAAGCCGGATTCAAGCCGGTATTCAATGGCAAGTTAGCGCCGGCGGCGATAGCGGCCAGCGGCAATTTAGCCAGTTCTTCGTTGCTTGCCGACAAGTCGATGCCGGCCAGTTGCTCGTAGCGGCTGTCGGCGGGGTTCAACAACTCGGTCGCGCCGGTGTCGAATTCCGCCAATTGGCAGCGGGTAAAAAAGTCGTCGATTTTCGGTTTTATTTGGGCCAGCAAGGCCGCTGCCGCTTCAGTGTCGGCGATTTGATTGCGAATCCGCACGGCTTCTGCGTCGCTCTGTTGCCACCAATCGAAGTATGCGCCGGCATCTTTAAAAAATTGCTCGATTTTTTCCAGATTAATACCCGGCTCGCCGCTGCGGTCCTCAACCTCGCCCAAGCAGGCGATGATGTCGGTGATGGCTTGCTGGCCGGCTTCGTCGCCGGCGGCTTTAACCGGGATAATACCGTCACCGTTAAATTGAGTGTTGGCGAAGACCTTGGTCATGTCGGCCAGATCGTCGGTGGTGATTTCGGTCGCATCCGCCTTGCCCAGATTTTTTAAGATCTCGACGGCGGAGGCCAGTAGCTGTTGACCTTCTTCATCTTGATCGTTTATCGCCGCCAGCGGCAGGGTGGTCTTCTGTTGGATCAAATCGGCCGGGTTTTTCAGTACCTTACTCACCCAACGCACCGCCTCGATTACCTCATTGGCTCGGATGCGGCCATCGTTATCGGTATCCAGCAGCGCCAATGTTTGGTTGTCGAAGAACAATCCGTGCGTCGGGCAACTCAGTGCCGCCCATAATTTCTGATCCAGTTCCGGCAGTCCGATTAAATCGCTACCGCGTTTCAATTCAACCTGATCGAAACCGCCGAGTCTGGCAAACCGCCATTTTTCGGCAACATTACGGCTGGATATGGGCGTCATTGTGTGTCTCCTGAGTTGAGTAGTTTTTGTTATGTCTATCACGAAATTTCGCTAGTTTTACAGACTTGGGTCGCTTGACGCAACTTGCTTTGTTGGGTTGCAGGCCGGGCAGGAGACTTGCAATAACTCGCCGCTATGTCTATGCCTTAAAGGACGGGCACGGCCATCCAATTGGTTCATATCTTGGTAAAGCCGGTTTTCGTGATTGATCACTTCGCGTTCGTGCTCGAATGGGTACAAGGTTTGGGCCATGCCGCCGCCGTCAATAAAATGCTGGCTATCCAGCAACATCAATTTGGCATGCAGCAATTCATGCAGTAAGGCGTCGGCGGGCGAGATGCTGCATGCGGGTGTGCTGTCGCAGCCCGGATCGTTCAGCAATTGCGCACCCAAGCGGGTATCGAAATAAATCGTCACGCTCTCTACACCAAATTCGTTGCCAAAAGCCTGGGATTGCCAGGTGTTTTGCCGGTATTTGAGTACGAGTTTTTGGCCGCGCAGTTCGTTAAGCAAATTCACGGCTTGCGGGTAATGCGAAAAATAGTCGGCCATTAGCGCTAAGTCGGCGCTGATATTGGCCGGATCGCTGGACTCGGCCTGATAGATAGCGCTGAGAAAATTGGCTATTTCCGTTTTCGCCAGCGGATCGCTGTTCAGCGTGGCCTGTTTTTGGCTGTATGCAGCCATCACTTCTGCGGCGCTGGGCGGTTTACGCAGGCGTAAGCGTATCGTCGCTGTGCCGTCCTGATCGACCGATAGCTTGGCCTGCATGCTGTTGACCGGTTCGGCCAATTGGCTGGCGACGGCCGGCACGGCATTGACCGGCTGCAAATCGTTGGCGCTTACGATGCGCGAAGAGCCCAGCATGCCGATGCAAAAACTCAATACCAGACTGACTTCGCGGCGGCGGTTATGCTGGATAGTGCTATCGTCGCGCTGCCGGTTGTCTTCTTTAAGATAGATGTCGTAGCGCCGGGCTATTGCTGCCAATTCGGCATAAGCTGAGGCGGCGTCGCGGCTCAGGCCGGCTTGACACACCAGGGCCGGATTGCCGCCGATTAAACAGGGATGCAGAAAGTTGCGGTCCGGCGGCTGTTGCAAATACCAGCGATTTAAATCGCTGGCTAATTTGTCGATTCCCTCAATGCGGCTCGCCTCGCCGCCAAAGGCCTGTGCCAGGGTTGATAATCCATTCATGTGCTTAGTTAATGTGGGTGGGTTCAGTTTTTCGACCGACTTTATCAGCGCTTTAGGGCTACCGGCAAGCCAGCTGCCGACGCAGATGGGTGGCTATCGGCCGGGCCGGCTTTGTCATAAAACAGTCATGTTTTCCCAGCATAATCCAAGCATGATGAAATTTGCGGGATATTCAAGATTTGCTTTCGATTGGAAATCAGCGGCGTGTGGATTAGGCGGCGGCGTTTCTTTGCCATGGCTTGCCACAGCGCTGGCGACGGTTTATTTGCTTGCGGTGTTGTATGCCAACCTGCCCGATGCGTTGGCCGATGTCGACCAGATGCCGGCAGAGTCCGCAGCGCCCATCTCACCCGAAATGGTCACGCAAAATCCGCCCATGGATTTGTCGGAAATCGGCACTTGGCATTTGTTCGGGCAAAGCCCGGATAGCGTATCTGGTGATGGCGCCGTTGCGGAGACGCAATCGCAACTCAAACTGCTGGGCATCCTGTTTTTATCCAAGAATCCGGAAAATGCCAGCGGCATCATCCAAACCGACGACGGCCAGCAAAAGAAATATAGGCTGGGCGATGAACTGCCCGGCGGCGCGGTGTTGCAGTCTGTCCAAGCCGACCGGGTGTTGCTGAAGCGTGGCGAACGCCGGGAATCCCTGTTATTAAAAAAAGATAGCGTCCACGCGCCATCCGCCGCCGAATAATTCCCTCCCTTATAAACTGCAAATGAAAACACGCTTGTTGATCGGCTTGCTGCTGGCCATATTCTGCCCGATGGTACTGGCGGAAAAAGACGAATTCTCGCTGAATCTGAAAGATGTCGATATTCGCGCCCTGATCGAAACGGTTGCCGATGTCACCGGTAAAAACTTTATTATCGATCCGCGCATTACCGGCAATATCTCGGTGGTGACTTCCACGCCCATGAAGTCCGCGCAAGTCTACGATGTATTCCTGTCCATACTAAAGGTGCACGGATACTCCGCGATTCCGAACGGCAATGTGGTGAAGATTATTCCCAACGTCACCGCCAAGCAGGACGGCGAGGAAAGCGAGTTGCGCGGCAACCCACAGAACGGCGACGAGCAATTGACCCGGGTGTTGCAGGTGCATCACGTCGATGCGGCGCAACTGGTGCAAACCTTGTTACCCTTGATGCCGCAATACGCCTTTATCGGCGCCGTGCCGGAAAGTAACACCGTCATCCTGTCCGATACCGCCGCGAATGTTAAGCGCTTGGCAGCGATGATCAAGCAAATCGATAAAAGCGATTTACAAAACATTGAAATCATCAATCTGCGGCATGCCAACGCCGCCGATTTGATACTGCCGCTGAATACGCTGATTACCAGCAATAATGCCGGAAAAACCACGGCTGTCCCGCCGCCCATGGTGGCCGACGAACGCTCCAATTCCATTATTCTGGGCGGCGACCCGGAGATGCGTTTGCAGATGCGCGCCTTGATCGCCAATCTGGATACGCCGATGGAAAAAGCCGGCAACACCGAAGTGATTTATATGCGTTACGCGGTAGCCAAGGAATTGGTGGAAACGCTGACCGGGGTTGGGTCGTTGAAGGACGAAAAAGCCGATCAAGCCAAAACCAAAGCCACTACTGCCAAGGACTTTGACATTCGGGCCGACGAGGCCGCCAATGCGCTGATTATCACGGCGCCGCACGATTTGATGCTGACTTTGAAATCGGTGGTCCGGCAGCTGGACGTGCGCCGCGCGCAAGTGCATATCGAAGCGATTATTGCTGAAGTCAGCTACGACAAATCGCAGAACATCGGCGTCGAATGGCAAACCAAGGACGATGGCAGTGTGTTTGCGGCCAGCAGAAAGGGCGAAGGCAACTCTTTGAATTTGTCGCAATTCATTACCTCCGCCGGCAAGGGCCTGAGCATCGGTTATCTAGCCGGTAGCGAACTAAAAGCCTTGCTGACCGCCTTTGCCAGCGATACCGACGTCAACGTGTTATCCACGCCGTCGCTGGTGACGATGGATAACGAAGAAGCCAGCATGATAGTTGGCCGTAACATCCCGTTAACCACCGGCCAATACACGCCGTCGGTCGGCGGCAGCTTGAGCACGCCGTTTCAGACTATCCAGCGCGAAGACATCGGTATCAAACTCAAAGTCTTGCCGCAGATCAACGAAGGCAACGCAGTTAAATTGAAAGTCGCGCAAGAGGTCTCCAGTGTGGTGCAAGGCACAACCGGCGCCGATTTGCAGACCAATAAGCGCAAAATCGAAACCAGCGTATT
Source organism: Methylomonas sp. TEB (assembly GCF_047777895.1). GTDB lineage: Bacteria > Pseudomonadota > Gammaproteobacteria > Methylococcales > Methylomonadaceae > Methylomonas. Next base: position 3,439,519 of record NZ_CP180476.1, on the reverse strand, counting down.
GGTCGATGACGGCAAGGTCCTGGTATTGGGCGGCTTGATCGAAGACGACATCACCGAAACCGTGGATAAAGTGCCACTGTTGGGGGACATTCCTTATCTGGGCTATTTGTTCCAAACCAATTCCACGACCATCACCAAAAAGAATCTGATGGTGTTTTTGCGCCCGCAAATCATCCGGGACGCGGGTAAATCCAGCGGTTTGACCCACGACAAATACAACTACATTCGCGACAAGCAGCAAGAGTTTAACGAAGACGGCGTATTGTTGATGCCGGAGCAGAAACAGCCGTTGCTGGACAATTTACCGGACGACAATTTGGCCGGGCAAGACAATCGCGGCGAGGCTGGCGGCAATGGCCAGCGCTGAACCGACAGCGCCAGCGCCGACCGACATCAGGCTGCCGTCATACGGTTTTGCCAAGCGCCACGGCGTGCTGGTCGCGGAATGTTCGGCGCAGCAGGCGCGTATCGTTTACCAACCAAAAGCCACGGTAACGGCTTTGCTTGAAATCCGCCGCTTCGTTGCTAGACCGGCCAGTTACGAAGCGGTGGGTGCGGAGGAATTCGAACGGCTGTTGCAGGCGGTTTACGAACATAAAACCGGCCATGCCCAGCAAATGGTGGCCGATATGCAGGACAATCTGGATCTGTCGGAGATGGCGCAGCATCTGCCCAAGCCGGAAGACTTGCTGGAAAGCGAAGACGAAGCGCCCATCATCCGCTTGATTAATGCCTTGCTCACCGAGGCCATCAAGGAAAACGCCTCGGACATACACATCGAATCCTACGAAAAACGCATGGTGGTGCGGTTTCGGGTGGACGGCACTTTACGGGAGATTATCGAGCCGCAACGCGAATTTGCGCCGATGGTGATTTCCCGCCTGAAAGTCATGGCCAAGCTGGACATCGCCGAGAAGCGCTTGCCGCAGGATGGTCGCATTTCCTTGAACATCGGCGGCCGTACTGTGGATGTGCGGGTATCGACCTTACCTTCCGGCCACGGCGAGCGGGTGGTGTTGCGCTTGCTGGACAAGCAGGCCAACCAATTGAGCTTGAAGCAAGTCGGCATGTCGGATTACGAACTGGACAGCATTCAGCAGATGATCGCCCGGCCGCACGGCATCATTCTGGTGACCGGGCCGACCGGCTCCGGCAAAACCACCAGCTTGTACGCGGTGGTTAATCAATTGAACCAACGCAGCCGCAATATTCTCACCGTCGAAGACCCTATCGAATATTACCTGGACGGCGTCGGCCAAACCCAAGTCAATGCTAAGGTGGATATGACCTTTGCCAAGGGCTTGCGGGCAATTTTACGGCAGGACCCAGACATTGTGATGGTCGGCGAGATTCGTGATCGGGAAACCGCCGAAATTGCCGTTCAGGCCAGCTTGACCGGACATTTGGTGCTATCGACTTTGCATACCAATACCGCCGTCGGCGCCATCACCCGGCTGCGCGACATGGGCATAGAGCCGTTTTTGTTGGCCTCCAGCTTGGTCGGCGTGATCGCGCAACGGCTGCTGCGCAAATTGTGTCCGCATTGTAAAAAGCCGGAGCAGGTGCCGGCGCGGGATTTAACCAAGTTGGGTTATCGCGGCGATGCCGAGCAATGGTTGACGGTGTATCAAGCCCAAGGCTGCCCGCAGTGCCATAACCACGGTTACAAGGGCCGGGCCGGTATCTTTGAAATGATCATGCTGGATGGCGCGATGCAACAGTTAATCCATGATGGTGCCGGTGACCTCGAACTGGAACGGCATGCCCGACTGACTTCGCGCAGCATTCAACAAAGCGCGCTGGAAAAAGTCCTGAACGGCGACACCAGCATCGACGAAGCCATCCGCATCACTTTAAAGGATTAACTGGGTATGGCGGTATTCGAATATCAAGCGCTGAACGGCAAGGGCAAGGCAGTCAAAGGCACGATTGAAAGCGACACCATCAAAACCGCGCGCCAACAATTAAAAGCCAATGATTTAACCCTGCTGGACATTCAGGAAGTTCATAAAAAAGAACGCAGCGGCCAGTCGCCCTTATTGGCGCAAAACATCGGCATGCGCGCGCTGGCGCATATCACCCGGCAATTGGCGGCTTTGTTGAAGTCCGGTTTGGCGATAGACGAAGCGCTAGGCATCATTGCCCGGCAATTGGAATCGGCCAGAGCCAGACGGATTTTGCTTGCGATCAGAAGCCGGATTCTGGAAGGCCAAAGCCTAGCCGTGGCTTGTCAGGCCTTTCCCAGTACCTTTCCGCCCTTGTACCGCGCCACCATCGAAGCCGGCGAATCCTCGGGCAAGCTGGATCAGGTCTTGGAAAAACTCGCCGATTATCTCAGCGACAAAGGCCAGCTGCATCGTAAGTTGCAGATGGCGATGATTTATCCGGTCTTGCTGTCGTCCGTGTCGATATTGGTGGTCGTCGGCCTGTTGGCGTATGTGGTGCCGGAAATTACCGGCGTGTTCGACAAAATGGGCCACGAGTTGCCGGCGATTACCCAAGCCTTGATTAGTTGTAGCGATTTTTTGCAGCGCAATGGCTTGCTGTTGCTGGTCATCGCGGTGGGCTTGTCTGTGGCGGCGAAGCTGATTTTGCGCCGGGAGCGGCCGCGCATGCTGTTCCATCGCTGGCTGCTGACCATGCCGATTACCGCCCGCTTTTCCAAAGGCTTAAACACCGCGCGATTTACCCGCACCTTGGCAATTTTGACCAATAGCGGCGTGGAGTTGCTGGAAGCGCTAAAAATATCCAGCCAGGTTTTGTCCAACAACGCCATGCAGCAAGCGGTGGCGCATACCGCGATTCGCGTGCGGGAAGGCCAGAGCCTGAATAAGGCGCTGGAAGCCAGCGGTTTCTTCCCGCCGGTGACGATACATTTGGTCGCCAGCGGCGAGGCCAGCGGCCAATTGCCGCGCATGCTGGAAAGCGCCGCCGACGATCAGGAGCGCGATATTCAGGCGCTGACCGAATTGACCATGGGTTTGTTCGAGCCGGCTCTGATTTTGTTCATGGGCCTGGTGGTGCTGACCATCGTACTGGCGATTCTGTTACCGATATTTGAAATGAACCAGCTGATTAGATAGCGGTTTTGTCATACGCCTGTCACGTTGGCTTTCTAATCTTCTCCCCGTTGTCCCGCAGGCCGGGACCTGTTTAAACCAATCCGACTTTAAACCGTTATGAGCAATAAAAAACAGCAAGGCTTTACCCTGATCGAAGTGATGATCGTGGTGGTGATTTTGGGTATTTTGGCGTCCATCGTCGTGCCGAAAATCATGGGCAGACCCGACGAAGCCCGAGCCACCCGCACCTTGCAAGACATCAGGGCCATCAGCGCCGCGCTGGACTTGTACAGACTGGATAACTTCAGTTACCCCAGTACCGACCAAGGCTTGGAAGCTTTGGTGCATAAACCCGCCAATCTACCGGCCGGCGCGCATTGGAAGCAGGGCGGCTATCTGGATCAACTGCCGGTCGATGCCTGGGGTAAAGCGTATTTTTATATGCAGCCCGGCGCGCACGGCGAATTTGATTTGTATTCCTTCGGCGCCGACGGTGTGGAAGGCGGCAGTGAAGCCGGTGCGGACATCACCAATTGGGCGCAAAAATAAGTCAAGTTGAGGGCGTGAAGGTTCGCGGCTTTACGCTGATCGAGCTATTGATTGCGATGGTCCTGATCGGCGTGATGAGCAGCATGGCGATGCTGGCGATGGGCAACGCCGATCACAGCAAGCAGCAACAATTGGAAATTCAGCGCCTGGAAAAGCTGCTGGCGCTGGCCGAACAGGAAGCGATGATACGCGGCGAAAGTATCGGCTTGGAGTTGGTTGGCCAGGGTTATCGTTTTCTGTCGCCGGCACAAGGCAAGTGGCAGGCTGAGACGGGCGATGCGCTATTTAGACAGCGGGATTTGCCAGCCGGTATGCGATTGGCTTTAAGCCTAGACGAAAAGCCAGTGTATCTGAATCAACGGTTCGGCGGCCAAGTACATCCTGAACCGCAGATTGTGTTTACCCCGGACGGGGCCTCTGCGATGTTTCAAATTGCTTTGGATTTAGCCAAAAGCGAGTTCCGGTTTTGGTTGAGTAATACGGCGGATGAGGGCTTGGCAATTTCCAGTGTCGCCGTGAAGCCATGAAATACTCCGGCAACGGCGGCTTCACGCTGTTGGAAGTACTAATTGCGCTGGCCCTGTTAGCCATCCTGATGGCCGGTCTGATCAAGATTACCGCCGATAACACCAAGAACCTCTGGTACCTGGAAAACAAAACCATAGCAGCAACGATAGCCGCCAATCATGCGGTGCAATTGCGTTTGGATACCGAAAAACCGGAAAACCGGGATGGATGGGAAACGATGGCTGGCAGGCGTTGGTATTGGCAGGCCAGGCGCGGTGTGACGCCGAGTCTCGGCGGCACTGTCTGGGATTACCGGATTGAGGTGTTTCTGGAAGGCGACAAGTCACCTTACGCCGGTCTGCTTAGTCATATTCCGGCAGGCCATGAAAAATAGCGCCGGTCGCGGTTTTACCTTGCTGGAAATCCTGATCGCGATGGCCGTGTTTGCCATCATGGCGGCCATGGCTTATGCCGGTTTGCGTGCGGTGTTGGATGCCAGAGCCGGAACCGAACAGCGCTCGGAGAGCATTGCTGCGTTGCAGCAAACCTTGTATCTGCTGAACGAAGATCTGGCCCAAGCCTTACCGCGTTCTATCCGTGACGAACTCGGTAGCGAACAGCCGGCGTTTTCCGGTGGTAATGGCGAGGATTTGCTGACCTTGACCCGCAGCGTGCCGGAATGGTCGGCTTTGGCCATGCAAAGTCAGTTGCAACGAGTCAGTTATCGCCTGGAAAACGGCAGTTTGTACAGGCAAGTTTGGACCGTGTTGGATCGTACCCAACAGACGCAGTTTCGCCGGAAAAAATTGCTGGATGTTAATGCGCTTGAATTGCGCTTTTTCGGCAGCGACTGGACTACGCATTGGCCGGCAGACGGCAGCGGATTACCCAAAGCGGTGGAAGCGAATTTTAACTTGGCTGGTCTGGGTGATATGCGTCGGCTGTTTCTGGTGCGGGAATGAGATCGCTGCATCAGGCGCAGCGCGGCATAGCGTTGATCACGGTGATGCTGATACTGGCTATCGCCACGGTCGCGGTGGTGTCCATGTCCAGCGCGCGGCAGCTGGATATACGCCGCACCGAAAATCAGTTGCGTAGCATGCAAGCCTGGGAATATGCGTATGGCCTGGAAAGCTGGGCTGTTGGCCGGCTGGCGGCCGATGCCAAAGTGGGTGATGTCGATGGTTTGGATGACACCTGGTCCGAACCGCTGGCAAGGACAACTGTGGCCGGCGGTACGATGCAAGCGAAGCTTGATGACTTGCAAGGCCGGATCAATCTGAACAACTTATTGGTCGAGGGCAAAGTATCCGCGCCCGATGTGAAACGTCTGGAGCGCTTACTGGCGGTACTGAAACTGAAAACCGAATTGGCGCAGGCAATCGTGGATTGGATAGACGCGGATATGGACGCTAGCTATCCGCACGGTGCGGAAGACGAAACCTATACTCGATCCAAGCCGGCCTACCGCGCCGCGAACCGGCAATTTGCAGATGTTAGCGAGTTGCTGTTGGTAAAAGGCATGACGCGCGAGATTTATTCGAAATTATTGCCGTATGTGTATGTGGTGGAAGGCTACGCGCCGCTGAATATCAATACCGCCAGCGCCATGGTGCTGCGCTGTTTGGCGGACGACATCAGCGCCGATCGGGCCGCGTCCATGTTCAGGGCCAGAGGCAAGCCTTTCGCAAAAGTCGCCGAATTTTTAAAGGACGAAGCGGTTGCCGATGCCGGCATCGGTAAATACGGCTTGGGTGTCAGTTCGCAAAATTTTTTATTACAAGGGCAAATTGATATGGGCAAAACCCATTTGCAGTTTCAGTCGCAATTGCAACGCGATAGTGGTGGCGCGCAAGTGGTGAAGCGCCAGCGCCAGGGCTTGGCGCATGGCTGAGAAACTGCTGGTCAGATTCGGCGCCGAATCGGCCGATAAACTGGAATGGTTGAATCTTGCCGGGCCGGATAGCCAGCCGGCATCCGGCACGATGGCCGAGTTAACAGCGGCTGCGCAGGGTAAGTCTGTGCTGCTGTTATTGCCGGCTGCCTCGGTGTTGTTATTGCAAATCGAGCTGGCGGTTAAAACCACCGCGCAACTGAAAAAAGCCTTGCCGTTTGCCTTGGAAGATTTACTGGCCGAGGACGTGGAAAATTATCATCTGGTTTGGTTAAAGCAGGACCGGGATAAACTCGCCGTGGCGGCGATTACGCACGAAACATTAGCGGCGCTGCTTACACCGTTTCAGGAAGCCGGTTTGCAGCTGGATGGTGCGTATCCGGAAACCTTATGTCTGCCGTATCAGCCCGGACCAGCGACTTTGTTGCTCGACGACAGCAACGCCATTCTGCGCAGCGCTGCCTATTTGGGCGGTGGTGTGGATGCGCTGTTTCTGCCGCAGCTGTTGGAAAAAGTCCGTGCCGAAGGTGCTGATTTTCAGACTTTGCTGCTATGCAAAGGCAGCGAAGACAGCAAGCTGCCGGACGGTTTGGCTATTACCGGTATGGACACGGTCATCAAAGCACCTTTGTCATTCATGGCGAGTGCCGTCGAATTATTGCCTGTAGAGCTGAATTTGTTGAGCGGTGCCTATGCTGTCAGCAGCCGAAAGGTAGGCCGCTGGCAACAGTGGCTGCCGGCGGCCATTATTCTGGCGGTGGCCTTGGCGGTGCAGAGCTACGCCTTATTGCACACCTACTGGCAACAGCAAGCCGAGCTGAGCGAGTTGGAAGCAAAAACCCAAGCGCTGTTCAAACAAAGCTTTCCCGAAGTGAAACGTATCGTTAATGTCAAAGCCCAAGCCGAGCAACAACTGGCGCTGCTCAGAAAACAACACGATTCCGTCGGTAGCGGTTTCATGCGCTTGCTTTACCGGTCCGGCTTGGTATTGAAAGACACGCCCGCCGTGCACCTGAAAAAGCTCAATTTCCTGAACGGCGGTTTGCAGTTGCATGTGGTTGCCGATGACATCGGCCAGCTGGAGCAATTCAAACAACAACTGCAAAGCAGCATGCTGGTGAAACTTCAATCCGCCGATAGCGGCGCAAACGGCGTGGAGGCGCAACTTGAGATTCGCGAAAAATGACTTAACCCAGCGTTTTGCTGAACTATCACCCAGAGAGCGAGTGCTGGGGCTGGGCGGTTTATTGGTCGTACTGGTGTATGGCGCATACCTGCTGTTTTACCAACCGATGGCGGAGCAGAGTCGCTTGCTAACGCTAAAAATCCAGGCGCAAAAGCAAATCTATAGCTACTTACAGCAAGTCGGCAACGAAGCGGCGGTCTTGCGGCAACAGGCTACGGTGGGTGAGCCGGTAGTTGATGGCGGCAATCAATCGCCGCTGGCGTTAGTCGATTTCAGCAGCCAGCAGCTGGATATAAAACCGGCGATTAAGCATCTGTCGCCGGAAGGCGAGGACAAAGTCAGTGTCTGGCTGGAGCATCTGGCTTTCGACCAACTTATGTCCTGGTTGGCGATTCTGGAAACCAAACACCGCTTGCAGGTGTTGCAAATCGATGTGGAGAAACCGGCCGATGCGGACGGTATCGTTAACGCCAAAGTCTTATTGGGCGTTGTTTAGCCCGCCTTCATATTAGCCTGGCCTTTAACGTCCGTCGCTCCCGCGCAGGCGGGAGCCCAGTGTCGCAATGGATTGGTGAAGCGGTCGCAAGGCGTTTGCTTGTCGGGGAATGCCGTGTTCAGCGCACGCAGAGTTCGAAGCTTGCCATCCATGGCACCGGACGCCCTTATCCCGGCGGGCATGACGGACTTTTTGGGTTTAACTAACTTGCTCAATAGCCAGCAAGGCCCTTGCCGTCGAGAGCTAGCGGCCACTAATACCTAGGCTACACCGAAAATAGCTTTATTTGATTCCCTCATCCCAAGCTTCTCCCGGAGGGAGAAGGGGGTTCTTCCTTAACTGAATCGCACTGATGCGGCCCCCGCAAACAGAATCTTAGATTTTATCGCTCCCTCCCGCGCCCTGGCATCCGCTGAATTTCCGTGTTAGCGGCCGGTTTTGTAATACAGGTGTATTACATGTCACGTTAATTTAACAATGCTGTAACCGAAACGCCGCTATTGCTCTGGAATAATTCGCGCCAAGTTGAGGGGTTGAGGAACGGCCGTTCAGCAAAGATTCGGGAGCAACTAGGGAACACGGACGGCACGAACAAGGAGCGGCGAAGGAAGAGGATAGGGAGGAGGCTAGGCGGAACATGGTCGCGGGGGCAACAAAGCGGCGCTGTCAGGATGTTAGATGGTGTCGAGTGCAATCTAAAGCGTGTAAAAGCCAAACTCGTTGTGAAGCGGGGACGGAAAGTCACGGGTCTTGCAGGTCAAGACGGCTGGGCTGTCACCTTATGTCATTAATCGAAATTTAAACATGAGGTTTTAAAAATGAAATTGTCTAAAAAATTGTTGGCAGTTGCAGTATTGGCGGCGACCGCTTCAGGCGCTGCGGAAGCGCGTATCCAAGCTATCGGCGATGCAACAGCAGACGGTAGCGAGTTTTTGTTCAACCTGGTTGACTACACAGCGAAAACTTCATTTACACTGGATTTGGGCATCACTGTTGAGCAATTTCTGGCTAATCCTAGCCAATCATTGTCTTTCTCACTGAGCGACAACAACTTCCAATCGTTCGCGGCTGCTTACACTGCTGGTAACGACGTTACTTGGGGAGTTTCCGGTGGTCACGGGATCCTGGCTGACCTGACCGACCTGCCTAAATTTGGTTTCTACACAACGTCAGTAGTTCCTTCTCCTGTAGTCATCGATAGCAATGCAGGCGACATTGGCAATACTATGAGTAAATGGAACGTTATGGTTGGTTCTGTTCAAACTCAAGATGCCAATTCTAACAATCTGAGCACCTTCAGAACTGTTGGCCAACAAGGTTATACAGCTGTTTACGGTAACGATTTTCAAACTGCTTTGCCGTTTGCCTCACAAGGTCAGTTGGGTACTGCTTTGGCGTTCGTTCATGAAAAAGTCAATGCCGACGATTTCGATACCGGCGAATTGGAAACTTTCCCAGGTACATGGAATTTTTCATTTAGCGGTAACGTGGGTTCTTTGACCTATACCGCTGCACCCGCTGCTGTGCCGTTGCCTGCCGCGGTTTGGATGTTCGGCGCCGGTCTGATGGGCGTGCTGCGCGCCACTCGTCGTAAATCGCTGGCGGTTTAATCCCGCAAACGTCTTGAGTCGGCCGGATTCTGTTTCGCTGGTTCCCCCTTCATGAACGGGTCGGCTCAAACTTTAAATTTAATCCATTGAGAGATATACAATGAAAAAGCAATTATTGTCTGCTGCTATCGCAGTGGCTTCTCTGGCAGGTTTCTCGCAAGGTGCATTTGCACATGCGCCAAGCGTTACGCCGGATATCGAAATCTTCATGTCCGGCGCTACCGCGCAAGACAAAGCCCTGGCGGCATTGTTTGTTAATTTGTGCGACGCCGGTACGTTGGATGTTTACAAAGACAACGCCACAGCCGGTTCCGAAGGTAAAGCGCATAGTGCCTATTTCTGCACACTGAACTCTACCAACGTACCCGGCCTGACTGTTAACGGCGCTGCCGCAACGACAGCGAAAGTATTGTTCCACAAACGTTCTGCCGGCGGTTCTGCGCAAGGCGTTAACCCATTGATCGACGGCGTAGCGATTGCTGCGATGCGTATCGACAACGGTAACTGCACCCAACAAGGCGCAACCAATACCTGGTTTTGCAACGCTAGCGGTGCTAACCTGACTAACGTAGTGTCCGATGCCGGTATTTCCGATGTCGAACCAAAATTGTTCGTCGGTCCTAACAAGCCTTCAAATGCTAGCGAAGTTGATCCGGTTAAAGCAGATGCTGCGCTTAACGTGGTGCCTGCCGCTGCCTTGGTATTTGGTGTGCCGGTTTCCGATAACTTGTACGTGGCTTTACAAAGAGCGCAAAACCTGTTGGCCGGTTTTGGCGGTAGCTGCGCACCAGGCGATTACACCGAAGCCTGTATGCCTAGCTTGAGCAAACAACAAGTGGCTGAGTTGATCTCCGGTCAAATCAAAAGATGGTCCGAGTTTAAAGTCAACGGTACGGCCTTAACCAGCTTGACTGCCGGTTTGACTTACACTGATTCCGACGGTACTGTCAGAAACGTTACCCCTAACGATACCAAAGTGCATTACTGCAAACGTATCGACGGTTCCGGTACCGGCGCGCAACAATACGTCAAATTCCTGAACAACCCTTGCAGTTCTGCCGGTTTGTCACCTGATTGGCCGGGTTCTCCATTGGCGGGCCCGGTGAAGCATGAAATTAGCGGTTCCGGCGATATGGAATTGTGTCTGGAAGACTTTGCCGACGGCGAAGCGGTGGCTAAACAAATCACCACTACTAACCCTGACGTGTTCAACACCGCAGTTAACACTGCCGGTAATAGAGCATGGGCTATCGGTCAACAAAGCTTGGAAAACAATGCCACACATGCCAAGCATTACCGCTTCATTAAAGTTGACGGCGTAGCCCCTACTCTGGAACAAGCCTTCAGAGGCAAGTACATGGATTGGGTTGAGCAAACTTTCCAATGGCGTAAAGCTATTAGCGCGGATAAATCCACCATCATCGCTAAAATCGCTGCCGACGCGGCTTCACCAACCATTCTGGCTACCGAGTTAAACATTGGTTTTGTTCACCCATTCGGTCAATCAGGTTATCTGGCTATCGGTAACGGCAACAACTTTACCGACACCTTGAACGTCAATGCACCTGTTATGCCTTACTCGCACGCGGTAGCGGGTTCTTTGAGCAACTGCCAAGTGCCGGTTATCAAAAACTCTACCAACACCAGCAAACCGATGTAATCAGCATGTAACAAACCTTTAGTGTAATAGCTGGAGGTTCGCGCAAGGATGCGCATTGAATACAAACAGCCTTCGCTTGCGGAGGCTGTCTTTTTTTGCGATGGGTGAAATGAAACAACATTTGTTTTTAGGCTCGGCCCATTTGGGTTTGGCGGCTGTGTTATTGACGGCTAGTGCGCTGGTTTGCGCGGAAGAAGCCGGCAATCAATTCGATTTACTGGAGCTGCGGATGAAGGGCAGCACTTTATTGGACCGGAAATTGGTTGAACGCACGGTTTACCGGTTTTTGGGGCCGAAAAAAACCATCGATACCGTGGAGGAAGCCCGTACCGCACTGGAAGAGCTTTATCGTAGTAAAGGTTATCAAACCGTCTCCGTGGATATTCCGGAACAGAACGTGGTCGGCGGCGTCGTGTATCTACAGGTGACGGAAGGTAAGGTGTCGCGCTTGCGGGTCACCGATTCCCGTTACTTCTCGTTGGGCGCTATCAAAGCCAAAGTACCCGAGCTGGCGGAAGGTAACGTGCCCAATCTACAAAAAATGCAGGAGCAATTGACCACTTTGGCCGGCGAGAGCCAGGATAGAACCGTGGTGCCGGTGCTGCGCGCCGGTGAAACGCCGGGCACGCTGGAAGTGGATCTAAAGGTGAAAGACGAACTGCCTTTGCACGGCAAGGTGGAAGTGAATTCCCACAATACGCAAAACACCAGCCGCTTACGGACCTTGGTATCGCTGCGTTACGACAATCTCTGGCAAAAATTTCACAGCGCTTCGTTTATGTATCAAACCTCGCCGGAAAATCCGGACGAAGTGGAGGTTTTGGTGGGCAGTTATGTGCTGCCGGTCATTGATGACGATAAGCGCCTGGCCTTATACGCGGTCAGTTCATCGTCAACGTCACAAATTGCCAGCGCCGGCGCATTATCGGTGATTGGTACCGGTGATATTTACGGCGCGCGTTTTGTGTCGCCGCTGAAGACCCTAAACAATTACACGCACACGGCGACGCTGGGCGTCGATTACAAAGACTTTAAGGAAGATTTGAATTTATTAGGTTCGGATACCTTAAAAACCCCTATCAGTTATCTGCCGTTCATGGCCCAGTACAGCGGCAATTACCGCGATGCCGAGTCTTTGCTGTCTTTCAATGTGGGCGTCAATTTTGCGATACGCGGCTTAGGCAGCGATGAACAACAGTTTGCCGACAAGCGCTTTTTAGCCCGATCCAATTTTATCTATCTGAGCGGCGGTATGGATTACCGGCATGACTTGCCATGGGGTATGGAAGTGGCGGCGCGCATGTCCGGACAGATCACCGATTCGCCGCTGATCAGTAACGAGCAGTTTTCAATGGGTGGCTATCAAACCGTGCGCGGTTATTTGGAAACTAATGCGCTGTCGGATGACGGGGTGACCGCCTCGCTGGAATGGTATAGCCCACGGCTGGTGCCGGACGCATGGGACGAGTTCGACAAAATGCGGGCTCTGGTGTTTGTCGATGCCGGCAAAGGCTGGATTGTCGACGCCTTACCGGGTAACGCCAACGAAATGGCACTGGCCAGTACCGGGGTGGGTTTACGTTTCGATATGTTCAAGCATGTGCAAGGCGAGTTTGATTTCGGCATTCCGTTACTGGATCAAGGCAGTGTCAGGCGCGGCGAGAATAGAGTGGACTTTAGGATTGCTACACAATTTTAGGGTGCGGCGGCTGAATGGTTGCGGAAGACGGGAGCGAATTAACTGGTGTCTTTGGGTTATTCGCTCCTGTCTTAATTATTCAGTCAAAACAGCGTTAATGAATCGTAGGCTGGATAAGCGAAGCGCATCCGGCAATCGTGGTGCATGCGCAAGGCTTATCCACCCTACGCGGACCCTTAAGTATTAACGGTATTGCCTTCCGGGCAAGGCGTGTTTACGACAGCCTGCTGAGGGAAAAGGCACTATCAGTGGCTCCCTAGAGGGTCTCTAAAAAACTCGTCATTCTCGCGTATGCGGGAGCCGCAGACCGCGCAGCGAATCCAGGTTGTGGATTTCCCTGGGCAGCCGCTTTTGCGGGCAATACGATTATTTTAGATTATAGGTTTCGCTTAATAATATTGCATATTTATTACAAATCTATTTAATGTAATAAATATGTAATATTTTATATTGCCTTGATACTACTTTTGTACAGTTATTATGCAATGGTTTTAAATTAGTATTTATTCAGCATTTTATGCTTATTAAGGTAGTTAAAAGTTATTTTTATAATTTTTACCATTTTATTTAAATATTGCTAAACCCGTTGCGAGGCGGGGGCGGAAAGCCGCGGGTCTTGTCAGTCAAGACGGCCGGGTTGCCAACTGATTTTATTCGGTTGTTTCTTGGATTGGCACAGGCGAAATTATGACTAATAGACAACAGCATCAGCATGGCGACGCGGTATTTTTCAGATTAAATCCTATTGCGGCTTGCGTAAAGTCGGCAGTCGCGGGCAGTATGCTGATCGCTTTCGTGTCGCCGGTCTGCGCCGAGTTACCGGTGCCCAGCGCGGTTTGGGCCAGCATGGGCGGCGCCAGTCGTTCCGTCATCGGCAATAATATGACCATTAACCAAGAAACCGACCGGGTTATTCTGAATTGGGATAAATTCAACGTCAGCGCCGACAGTTCCGTCGAGTTCAAACAGCCCAGCGCCAGCGCCATCGCCCTAAACAAAATCGTCGATCCCAGTAAAAATCCCAGCCAGATTTTGGGCTCGGTGACTGCCAACGGCCAGATATATTTGGTCAATAAAAACGGTTTCGTGTTCGGCAGGGATTCCGTGGTCAATGCCCGCGGTTTGGTGGCTTCGACGATGGATGTCAGTTTCGAAAAAACCTTTGATAAAGAAACCATCGGCACTGTCTCCAAGGATGGTCGCGCCGCTTTTGTAGGTTCCGGCGATTATTATCAAAAAAATACCGACGGCAGTTTTAAGCTGGATGCCGACGGCCAAAAAGTTCCCATCGAAATCAAAGTGGAAAGCGGGGCGCGGCTCAAGTCCAGCGAGGGCGGCCGCATCCTGGTGATTGCCCCGAGTATCATGAACAAAGGCGATGTGGAATCGCCCGGCGGCCAGGTGATCATGGCGGCGGCAACCGACAAGGTGTACTTGCAGGAAGCACCTACCGCCGATGACAGAAGTAATAACGACGTGCGCGGCTTGCTGGTGGAAGTCGAAACCGGCGGCAAGGTGGAAAACTTGGGCAACATCGCCGCCAATCGCGGTAACGTCACCTTGATGGGCTTTGCCGTCAAGCAAAGCGGCAAGGTATCCGCAACAACCTCCACCAACGTCAACGGCACTATCCGCCTGTTGGCTAGGGAGGGTTTCACCACCAAGACCGAAGGCGGCGAGACAGTAATAGCCGCCAAGTCCACCACCCGCACGACAGATAAAGGCGATGGTTTGGGGCGTTCCGCGCAAGTGACTTTGGGTGCGGGCAGTACTACCGAGATTTTGCCCGAGGTGGAATACATTGAGGAAACGCGAACTCTGGAATCCGGCGAAACCGTCAAGGTGTTGGTGGAGAAAACCGCTGTACCCGGTCAGGTGCAGCCGCAATCTCGGGTCGAGATTATGGCTGATAAGGTGCATTTACAGGCTGGGTCGGAAATCAACGCGCCTTCGGGCAAGGTATCAATTACCGCGACCAAATCGCCGTTAAATCCGGTTGCCGACAACAGCCTAAAAAACGATAGCCGGATCCTGATCGATGCCGGCGCGAAAATCGATGTGTCCGGTACCGATAAAGTCATCCGCACCATGGAAAGCAATGTCTTGGAAGTGGAGCTGCGCAACTTTGAATTGAAAGACGCGCCGTTGCAAAAGGCCGGCATATTAAAAGGCAAGACCGTCCTGGTGGATATTCGCGAAGGCACACCGCTAACCGATATTGCGCCCACCGTGGCAGGGATTGGCCGCACGGTCGCCGAACGGATGGCGAAAGGGGGCGAGATAGCGCTGAACTCCGAAGGCGATGTCATCCTGGAAAAAGGCGCGGTTCTGGACTTTTCCGGTGGCGAGATTACCTATCTGGATGGCTTTATTACCACCAGTAAGCTGCTAGCCAATGGCCGCTTGGTGGATATTAGCGAAGCCGATCCGTTGGTGCCTTACGAGGCGATTTACGGTGAGGTGGTGAAAAAATACCAGAAATGGGGTATCACCAAAGTCTGGAAAATCGACGGTCCATTCATGCTGGCGCGTTTCGAACCGGGTTATGTGGAAGGCCAGGACGCCGGCAGCCTGATGATTCGAGCCAACAACGCCATTTTAGACGGCGACCTGCTGGGTAAAACCACCAACGGTAGGCGGCAACGGACGCTGGCCGAGCAGGCCAAAGGCAGCCGTCTGACGGTCGATACCGCGTTTACCCTGAATAATGCCCAGGCATTGATTTTCTCCGCTGGTGTGCAAAACAGCATTGATTTGGATATCGACGAGGTGTTCCCGGTCGGCAATGACGGCTTGGCCATGGCTCTGGCCGTGGATGCTAACAAACTCATCGACGGCGGCGTGCATACTGCGGTGTTTAAAACCAACGGTAACATCAGCCTTGCCGAGAATGCGACTTTGCGCTTGGCCGCCGGCGGCAATCTGACGTTACAAGGCGGAGAGGTTGATATACGCGGCAATATCGTTGGTGCCGGCGCCACGGTAAAACTGGAAACCGCCGAAACCAACGCGCCGGGATTGCAAGGCGAGATTAACCTGGCTGCTGGGGCGACAATCGATTTGCGCGGGGAATGGATTAACGATTTCGCCCAACCGGGAAATTTGGACGGCAAGACGGTGGCGATAGACGGCGGTACCTTTATTGCCAAGGCCATGGGTAATGGCGGCGGCGTGAATTTGCGGGCCGGCAGCTTGGTCGACATCAGCGCCGGGGCCTGGTTGCACGAAGATCGCAGGCTGGAAGCCGGTAAGGCGCAAAGAAACACCGGCGAGGGTGATACTTTTAAAGAGGCCGGTATAGTGTTGGTTGCCGAACCTGCCATAGACAAAGCTGGCGCCAACGTGTTGTTGGACGGTGTCATGCACGCTTATGCCATGCAACAAGGCGGCGGCTTTACCGTAAAAGCCAATGCGGTAGCCATTCGCCGGGAAGAAACGCCAAGCATAGGCGATGGCGGCGTACAGCCTTTGCAAATCGCTACGACGTTTTTCGGCGAAGGCGGCTTTGCCGAGTTCGATATCGGCGCAAATCTGAACGGATTGACGGTGGACGACGGCGCCAATATTGAGCTGCGCCAACAGAACAGAGTACTAAACAACACCTATCTGGAACAGGCTAACGCCGACGGTATCGAAGCATTCTCGGATTTGACGACCTTGTTGCCGGAACTGCGCGCACCCAGCAAATTGACCTTGCGAGCCGATCATGCCGCCGGGATTAATGCCAACAGCAATTTGCTGGTGGCTGCTACCGCAACGATTAACGCCGACGATTTAAGCAGCGTTACGCTGGAGTCCGATTCGTCCCTGGTGCTGGATGGCCGGATCGTCGCACATGGCGGTACGGTGGCTCTGGATATTATTCCCGATCAAAGTGAGGTCGATCCGCAGTACCAGCAGAATCAAGGCATCTGGCTCGGCAGCACTGCCCGCATTGATGTGTCCGGTGGCAGTCAAATTACCGTCGACGGCTTGGGCCGGCGTATCGGTAAGGTTTTTGACGGCGGCAAGGTGGTCGTCAATGCGCAACGCGGCTTTTTTGCCTCCCAGGCCGGCTCTTTGATCAATGTTTCCGGTAGTCAAGACATCCTGGATTTATCGGTTAATAGTCCCGCCGCGATAGGCGCGAGTTTTGCCGCCACGCTAGTAGGTTCGCATGCCGGCAGCATTAATATTACCGGCGCCGAAGGCGCGTTTTTGGACGGCGATATGCAAGCCGCCGGCGGCGCTGCTCCCGGCACCTCCGGCGGTAAGCTGTCGGTGTTTCTGAACGTAGACAATCGCCGCGATTCGGACATAGAGAACTCCATATTTCCACGCGCGCCGCGCATTTTAAAAATCTCCCAGGAACGGAATGTACCGTTTTCTGCCGTTTTTTCTAAACCCGGCGATTCGTTACCCAAGAAGGACTCGCCCGGCGACCGGCTGACCGGCATCGGCTATCTGGCCGCCGAGCAGATTAGCGAGGGCGGTTTTAGCTCTGTGGATCTGGCCGTATCCGGAGAGAAAGGCGAGATTCGTTTTACTGGCGATGTCGATCTGCAACTGAATAACGCTATCGCTATGGATGCGGTCAATTTCGGTTGGGAGCGGAAAACCGCCGCCGATACCGGTAATGTGCAAATCAGTGCCACCACCGCGACCTTGGGTTCGGATAGCTATCGCGCACCGCTAGTAAATACCAGCAACGGCGACGGCAGATTGGCGGTTAATGCCGATTTAATCGATTTGGTCGGTGGCTCGGTAACGACCGGTTTTAATACGGTTGATCTTGCCGCCGCTGGCGATATTCGCCTGAAAGGTATAAGGATCGACAGTAAGGAACTGGATTTTGTCGGCGAATTTAAAACCTTTTCCAAGCTTAATTTAACTGCGGGGCAGGTTTATCCCACCTCCTTGACCGAGTTTACCTTGGCGGTTGCCGGCGATCCGAACGGCACGGTGACTTTCAACAAAAGCGGTCATGCAACGCCGGTGCTGTCGGCCTTGGGCAGTTTGACCGTGCAGGGTCCGAATATCGTCCAAAACGGCGTGCTCACCGCGCCATTGGGTGAGATCGTTTTGGATGCGACAAAATCGGTGACCTTCGGCGCCGACAGCATGACGTCGGTTTCGGCCAAGGGGCAAATCATCCCGCTGGGCGTCACCCAGGGCGGCTTGGAATGGCTGCTGCCCTTGGTCGGCACCGGCAACAATCTGAACGTGGTTAACCCGGATCTGAAACCGGCTGAAACGGATAAAAAGCGGGTGTTTGAAAGCCCCGAGAAGAAAATAACCGTTAAAGCCGCGCAAATCCTTCGGGAAGACGGTGCTTTGGTGGATTTATCCGGCGGCGGCGATTTATTGGGCTTCGAATTTATTCCCGGTGATGGCGGTTCGGTAGATGTTCTTGATACTGATCAACGCTTTGCGGTCGTGCCGGGTATATCCGGTTATTCGCCGTTCGACCCCAAATCGTTTCCCGAATCAGGTTTGAAGACTGGCGACAGCATTTACATCGGTGCCGGTAGCGGCCTTGCCGCCGGCTACTACGCCTTACTGCCGGCTCGTTACGCCTTATTGCCGGATGCATTTTTGGTGTCGCCGGTCGCCGGCAGCGCCAATGCCATTCCCGGCACCAGTAGAACCCGGGTCGATGGCGCTGCTGTCGTTACCGGCTACCGCAGCGTTGCCGGAACAGACATCCGCGATCAGTATTGGTCGGAGTATGTCGTCGAAGC
The DNA here is from genome assembly GCF_047777895.1 of Methylomonas sp. TEB. Classification (GTDB taxonomy): domain Bacteria; phylum Pseudomonadota; class Gammaproteobacteria; order Methylococcales; family Methylomonadaceae; genus Methylomonas. The sequence goes on along the minus strand of NZ_CP180476.1, from coordinate 3,421,136 downwards.
CGGCAGCATCGCGAAAACCCGTAGCGAATACAACATCAGCTCGGCCAACCAATTTTTCGCGGATAGAGCGGTAAATAAAGAACTGGCGATTCCGCGTCTGCCGCAAGATGCCGGGCAATTGGTGCTAAACGCCAAAACCCGTCTGGAGCTACCCACCGTGGTGGCCGATGTGGTCGAGGGCGGACGTGGCGGCTTGGTCGACATCGTGGCGGATAAATTGGCCTTGGGCACAACCACCGCGACAGATGATGTTGAATTGTTGGTTAGCGACCTGGATAAGTTTAGAGTGGATAGCTTGTTGCTGGGGGCGGTGAGAAGCTTTGATGCCTCGACCGGCCACACCAAGCTGGATGTCATCGCCAAGTCGGTGACGCTAGCCCAAAACACGACCTTGAAAGCGCCGGAGGCCTTGCTGGCCGCCAGCGAAACCGTCACGCTTGAACAGGGTGCCAAAATCGAAGCCAGCGGCGCGGTCGCGGATAACGACAGCGAAACAGTGCTGGAGCTGAACGGCGACGGCGCCTTACTGCGCGCATCGGCGGGCAAACAGGCAACGATCAACCGAACCGGCGCCAAGGGCTTGAAAGGCGATCTAAACATAAGTGCCGGCGCGGTCATTTCGGCCGGCGCGGGTTCGGTGGCGCTGGACTCGACACGGCGGACCAAAATGGCCGGCGAATTGAATCTGGCCGGCGGTTCCTTGTATCTCGGCGCGGAAACTATCAACCTCGGCGAGACCGCCGGCGTATCGACTGGTCTGTCGCTGGATAATACTCAGCTCGCGCACTTGGCCGTAGACGAGCTGGTGTTGAGCAGCCGGGGTATGGTCAATCTGTACGGCGAGTTATTGCAAACTGACGCGCTGGGTCAGCCTTTTCAATTCGGTGATTTACGTATCGACGCCTTGGGTCTGGCCGGCAAAGCCAATGCCGGGAAAACTCTGTCTTTGAATGCGAAAACCCTGAGTATTGCCAATAGCAAGTCTACGGGTAGTGTTTTGGCGGGTGACGGCAGCGGGGTGTTGAACGTCAATGTGCAACAGCTGTTGTTGGACCAAGGTAAATTCCAGCTGTCCGGTTTTAGCGCAGTTAATGTGAATGCCGGTGAGCGTATGTTGGGCAATGGTGACAGCACCTTAACCGCATTGGCCGACTTGAGCGTGAACACGCCGTTTGTCAGTGCCGAGAACGGCGCTAAAACCATCATCAGTGCTGGCGGCCATAACTTGTCGCTCACGGGTGGCAGCCAGTTGCTAACCGCTTCTACCCAAGGCATAGCTGCGCAATTACTGTTGGAAGCCGATAGCATTGGTTTGAACACGGCCTTGTTGTATCAAACCGGTAATGTGTCCTTGAATGCCTTGCAGGGTAATGTGAGTTTGGGCGGTAATGCATTGATCGATGTATCCGGTGCTGTGGCGTATGCGGGTTTAAGCAAGCCGGTGAATCTGTCCGGCGGCAAAATCGGTCTGAGTTCTCAGCATGGCAATATTAGCGCTGAAGCGGGCAGCAAGCTGCTGTTGAACGCCAGTAATGCCGAGATGCTTGCCGGTTTACTGTCCGCGCAAGCCGGCGCCGGCCAGGTGCAATTCAACGGTTTTATCGATGCTCATGGCGTCGGTAAGGCCAACGGTGGCCAGGTCGCCGTTGATACCGGCAGTTTGAGCGCCGGCGGTTTTAGTGCTTTGAATAATGTATTTGCCGCCGCTGGGTTTAGCGGTGCTGTCGAACTGAGAACCCGTAGCGGCGAAATTGTGGTTGAGGCTGGGCAAACTGTGAGTGCTAATGCGATCAACCTGAGCGCCGACACCGGCAGTATCAGCATTGCCGGCACCTTGGATGGTGCGGGTGTGAATGGCGGTTCGGTGACCTTGGCGGCGGAAGATCTGCTGACGCTGAATAGCTCGGCGCTGATTCTGGCGAACGCGCAAGCGGCGAACGGCAACGGCGGCAAGGTCAGTTTGTCGTCTATCGATGGGGCCACGGCAGATGGCGCCGGCATTGAGATCCAGTCCGGCGCGCGTATCAACGTTGCAGCGGCTGGAACCGGTGCGGCGGGCGAGGTGTATTTACGTGCCGACCGCGACGATACCGACGGCGACGGTTTGGCGGACATTAACGTCAAAGCCGTCGCTGCCGGTACTATCGTTGGCGATAGCGACGTCACCGTTGAAGGCGCGCGCATTTATCACAACAGCCGTATCGCCTCCGCCGAACAGCAGGCGATGCATAACGATAATCTGGCTTATATGGCCGATTTGGCGGCGGCCAATGTGGCTAACAGCCGCTTTGGCGCCGGTTTTACCATCATCCCCGGGGTGGAAGTTCGCAGCAGCGGCAATTTGACTATCGCCGAGACTTGGGATTTGGGAAAACTCGATAGCGGAGAAGCCTGGCGTTATGGCGCGAACAACGATCTGGTTGGGGTGTTAACGCTTAGAGCGAAAGGCAATTTGTTAATCAATGCCAATTTGAGCGACGGTTTTTCCACCGGGGTTTTGAATTCATCAAGTTTTGGACCGATCAACGTCAGCGATTATTTGCAAACCGGAGCTTCGTGGAGTTACCAACTGATCGGCGGCGCTGATCTGAACTCGGCGAACGCAAATGCGGTAATGGCCTCTGCCAGTCTGTTGACCAGCGCCGGCAGCGGCGACGTCAGTTTAGCCAATGATGTCAGCGTGCGGACCGGCACCGGCGATATTGATATTCGCGCGGCGCGTGACTTGGTTTACGGTAATCAAAACTCGGCGATCTACACGGCGGGCCGGGCCGATGTGGATGATGCCAAACGCTGGGGTAGCGGCGGACCGGATTTGGCCGCATTGTTCTACGCAGAATATCCTTTGGACGGCGGCGACATCAGCATTCAGGTCGGGCGGGATATAGACGCCAAACCTAGTTCGCAGTTGCTCAGCGATGCGTTGGTACGTACCGGCGATTGGTCCAACAGCAATCAGCACAGTACGGAATTTGATTCGGAACGTCCGACAGCCTGGGGCGTGGCCTTGGGTATCAGCGACTCAAGTGGCTTTTCTCGTCAGCATCAGCAAAGCGTAACCGCCTTCGGCGGCGGTAATGTCCGCATCAACGCGGGCGGAAATGTCGAAGACTTGTCGGTGATGATCCCTACCACCGGTAAACAGGTAGGCGAGCTGGACACACCGGTGGCGGACGCCACTGTTATCACGTTCAAAACCAATGTGGTGGAAGTGAACGGCGGCGGCAATCTGCAATTGCAGGCGGGTGGCGATATCGCCGGCGGCGTGTTTTATGTGGATGGCGGGGCGGCGGATATTTATGCGCACGGCTCTTTGAAAGCCGGTACCAACAAGGGTTTGAATCCGATATTGGCTTTGGGCGATGCGCAGTTTAATGTCGTCGCCGGCAAGTCCATGGCCCTGGAAGCGATTGTCGATCCGATGTTCGTGACCTTGCCGGATTCGGTCGATTTGATTAATGGCTCGTCGAATCGGTTTTTCCGCTACAGCACCGACAGTAATGTGACATTGACCACGCTCTCCGGCGACCTTGGCCTGGAAAACGACATCGCCAGTTTGAAGAAGGCCACCAATACCAATATCTCCGAAGGCTTTTTGGTTTATCCCGCCGGCCTGCATGCCTATGCACTGAACGGCAATATTACCGTGGACAAGAGCTTCACCTTGTACCCATCGGCGCAGGGTGACTTGGAGTTATTTGCGGCTGAGAATTTAACCGGTAGGGGTAATCCGCGGATTATTTTGAGCGATGCGGAACCAGCGGCATTACCTAGCGCCGCATTGCCCTTCGTCGGGTCTTCCTTAACCGACTTGGACAATGTGCTGAAGGTTCTGGATATTCAGCAACCGCAATCGCCCACCGCGATACATGCCAGCACGCCGTTGCACGCCAATGACCCGAATCCGGTGTTGATCAGTACCGGCAGCGGCAACATCGGCCGTATCGACGATGACATCGTATTCGTATTAGCCAAGCCGGCCGAGGTCAGCGCCGGTAAGGATATTGTCCGCGCTACGTTTAATATTCAACATAACAATGCCGACGCGGTCAGTATCTTTAATGCCGGCCGAGACATTCGTTACACGATCAATATTCACCCCGATACCGGCAATATCATCGAAGCCGATCAAGGCATAGACGTGGCCGGTCCCGGACAATTAACCGCGCTGGCGGGCCGGGATGTGAATTTGGGATCGTCCATCGGCATTACATCTTCGGGCGATCAATCCAATGCGGCGCTGGCGGATGACGGTGCCAACATTACCGTGATTGCCGGTTTGGCTGGCGGTGCGCTGAACAGCAACGGCTTTGCCGAAGGGTTTATGCTCAACTCGGGTAAATACGTCCTGGAAAATCAGCGTTACCTGAATTTGTTCGTACAGGAAATGCGCAGTATCACCGGCGACCTGTCGTTAAGTGTCGATGCGGCCAAACTGGCATTTAGCGGGCTTTCCACGGTGGATAAGGCCCGGTTAGACAGCAAGCTGTTAAGCGTCGTGCAATCGGTGTTTTTGCAGGAGGTAAAAGCCAATGCCAGCACGCTGGCCAAAGCCACCACCAAACAGGCGCAGGATCTGGCCGAGCTAAAATTGCTGGCTACCATCGAGTCGCTGTTCCCCGGTACCACCTTATTGGCAGGCAATAGCGATTACCGCATTGATGCTGCGAACGGCATTGTAGTTAACGCCGATACCAGCGCCAGTAATATCTTGAATAGTTTGAACGCCGCGCTGCAGCAAAAAATCGAAGCAGAGTTGACGAGGCAGGGCAAAACCTTTGCCAGCGCTAGCGACCGCGAGAAAGACGACGCCCGTGAGTTGGTCAGGCCCAAGCTGGGCAATATATCGCTGTTTTTAAGCTCGATACAAACCAAGGACGGCGGCGACGCCAATCTGTTTACCCCCAATGGCGGCATTACCGTGGGCTTGGCAACCGCCGATATTGGTTTAGCAAAGGAAGATGATGAGTTGGGCGTGATCGTGAAAAAGCAGGGTGAGGCCAATCTGCTGGCCCGCAACGACATCGACGTGAACATCCAGCGCGTGGTGACTTTGGGTAACGGCAATATAACCGGCGGTTCCACTGAAGGCGATGTCGATGCCGGTCGGAGTGCGCAAACCGCGTTGGCGGCTCCACCGCTTAAAGTCAGTTACGACGCGGCGGGGATGCCGGTACTGGAAGTATCGCCGGTGTTGCAGGGCGGCGGTATCAGAACGGTAGGAGCAGGCGACGTGTTGTTGTTTGCACCGCGCGGCATCATTGATGCCGGTGAGGCGGGTATCAGAGGCAATAACATCACGCTGGCGGCAACGGCCATTGTGGGCGCGGATAATATTGATGTTGGTGGTTCTGCCGTGGGCGTGCCGGTCGCCGCGACCGGCAGCATCGCCGCCGGTTTGACCGGTGTCAGCAATGTGGCGGCGGCGGTCGGCAAATCGCTGGATAGCACCGGCAATGTTGGCAAGGATGCAGCCGAAAAACTCGCTAAGGCAGCGACCAACACCTTGGGTATCTTGAGCGTGGATATTCTGGGTTTTGGTGAATAGCCTGCTGTCTTGCCATTCAGGCCGACAATGGCTGAATTGCCCGTGTTCGCAGCGGGCAGTGGGCGTGTCGGCCTGCGCTAACTCGGTCGTATTAATACTATTTTTTTCCCGTTTTTTCGATTCTTTCCCGCCCGTCATAATCATGTAAAAAAACGTTGGGATAATCCAGTTTATGTTTTGATTTGAGAGTGATCATGAAACGGATTGTGTTTTTAGTAGCGGCCCTGTTAGCCATGCCCGGCCTGGCCCAAGCTTGGTGGAATGACGACTGGGGTTATAGAAAGAAAATAACCATCGATGCCCAGCAATTGCAGCAGGGCGGCGTGACGCCGGTAGCGGAGGGCTTGGTGCTGGTGCGACTGCATACCGGCAATTTCAGCTTCTTCGCCGATTTGGGCGAAAACGGCAAAGATTTGCGCTTCATGGCCGGCGACGATAAGACTCCGTTGAAGTTTTATATCGAAAAGATCGATACGGTCAACGAGATGGCGCTGATTTGGGTGAAATTGCCCAAGGACATTGCTACGGCCGATGAGCCGATGTTCTGGATGTATTACGGCAATCCCAAGGCTGTAGACGGCCAAGATGCGCCGGGAATTTTCGATGTGGCGCAAGCGGTTGCCTATCACTTCGAAGCCGGTCCGGTGAAAGACGCTACGGCCTACGCCAATCAACCGGCCACCGCTACCCAAACCGTTGTGGAAGGTGGAGCCATTGGCGAAGCGGGCGGTTTTAACGGTAGTCAAGCGATACGCATCACGGCAACGCCTGCGATTCAAATGGCGGTCGAATTTGGCTGGACCGTTTCGGCATGGGTAAAAATTGATCAGGCGCAAACCGACGGGGTGATATTCGCGCGGGATGGGCTGATTTTATCTGTTAGAGGTCAAACCCCGGTTTTGGAGGTTAATCGTAAGCAGTTGGTCAGTTCCGCCGATCTGAATTTGGCCACTTGGCAGTATTTGTCAGTCGCAGGGAATAAGGACGGTTTTACCTTGTATGTGGACGGTAAACCGGTCGGTATCTTACCGGCCAGCGTGCCTTCGCTGTTGGGTGATATGAGCATAGGCGCGGCGGTGGACGGTTCACGCGGCTTGGTCGGTGCCATTGACGAATTTGGTATTGCCAAGGTTGCTCGTGACCAGAATTACCTGCAATTTGCGGCGCTGATGCAAGGCCAGTCATCGGCATTGTTGAATTACGGCGAAGACAGCACGCCCGACAGCGAAGAGGGCGGTGAGTCTTATCTGATGTCGACGCTGGATAACGTTACCGTGGACGGCTGGGTCATCATCGGGATTCTGGGCGTGATGTTTATTGTCAGTACCTTGGTGATTGTCAGCAAGGCGATTGTGTTGAACCGTACCCGCAGTGAGAACAAGAAATTCGAAGAGGCTTTTAGTCAATTAGGCGCGAAAAATATCAGCAATCTGGATCACCAGGACGAAGACGGCCAGGAAGATTATGACGAATCGCCTTTACTGCTGTCCTTGACCGGCAATCACGCGGCGTTTGCGGGTTCATCGATCTACCGGATTTACCACGTCGGCGTGCAGGAAATGAATAAACGTCTGGCGAAAAGCGTGGGCGCCGATGCCGCCGACCAGGGCCTGTCTGCGCAAGCCTTGAACGCTGTGAAGGCGTCGATGGACGGCGTGTTGGTCCGGGAACTGCAAAAACTCAATTCGCAAATGGTGTTGTTGACCATCGCGATTTCCGGTGGACCGTTCCTGGGTTTGCTCGGCACCGTGGTCGGGGTCATGATCACCTTTGCGGCGATTGCCGCCAGCGGCGAAGTGAACGTCAACGCTATTGCGCCCGGTATCGCCGCGGCTTTGGCGGCCACCGTCGCCGGTTTGGGCGTGGCGATACCGGCGCTGTTTGCTTACAACTATTTGGGCAGCATGATCAAGGCCGTGACCGCCGACATGCATGTGTTTGTTGACGAATTTGTCGCCAAACTGGCCGAGCAGCATAGCTAATTAAACGTTCGTAGGGTACGCAATGCGTACCTTGCCAAAGTCTGCCGGTATGCGTTGCGTACCCTACGAAAACCCGAGAAGATTCAATGAAAGTTCAAGAAGAAAACGCGGCGTACGACGAAATCAACGTTACGCCTATGCTGGATTTGGCTTATGTGTTGCTGGTGGTGTTTATCTTGATGACTACGGCGGCTGTGCAAGGCGTGCAAGTCAATCTGCCCAAGGCTAGTAACACACCCAGTTTGGCTAAGCCGCAAACCAAAGCCATTACCGTGACGGCTGACGGCACACTGTTTCTCGACACGTTTCCGGTGACGATGGAGCAGCTGGAATCGACACTGATGCAATACAAGGCCGCCAATCCGGAATTGCCGGTGGTGGTTAAGGGGGACTCCACTGTCCAGTATCAAAGCGTCGTCGATATTTTGGCTTTGCTTGGCAAACTGGAAATCACCCAGGTCGGTCTGGTTACCCAAAATCTGACCAAATAAAGCCTTGCGACATGTCAAAGAAGAAACATTGGCGGGTTTATATTCCGATGCTCATCGCTGCCGTAATCGCCGCTATCGCGATTTTTTACGTCGTTAAAATCATTATGGAGTTCGTCGATAAAAAGCCGGCGAAAAACGAGAAAAAAATTCAGCCGGTGACCTTGTTTAAACCGCCGCCCCCTCCGCCGCCACCGCCGAAAGTTGAGAAGCCGCCCGAGCCTGAAATCAAGGAAAAAATCAAGGAACCCGACCCGGAGCCCGAGCCTGAGCCGGAACCCGAACCGGAACAAGCGCCGCCGCGCGATCTGGGTCTGGATGCCGAGGGTACGGCCGGATCGGACGGTTTTGGTCTGGCGGCCCGCAAGGGCGGCACCGGTTTGTTCGGCGGTGGGACCGGTAACCCGTTTGCCTGGTACGGCGGTTTGGTCAAGAACGGTATTTTGAACATTCTCAGCAGCCACGAAGAATTGCGCCGTAAAGGCTATACCGCCATCGTCAAGGTCTGGCTGAAAGCCGACGGCTCGGTAGAACGGGTGGAATTGGCCAAGGGCAGCAACGATGCGGACATCGACGAATTGCTCAGCCGCTTGTTGAATAAGTTCGACCGCGTGGCGGAAGCACCGCCGCCGGGCATGCAGCAACCGATCAAGTTAAAAATTTCATCACGTATTTAAGTATCCACAGGTAAAACAATGGCGAATAAGAAACAGCTGATGGCCCTGGCGCTATCCGGGCTGATTGGCACCGTGCAGGCCGGAGAAAAGGAAGAGTTGCTGAAACTGCGCAATACCACCACTAATTTGATCAAGCAATTGGTCAAGCAAGGCGTGATTACCGACAAGGCTGCCAACGAGATGATCAAGCAAGCCGAAGTCGAAGCCGGCCAGCAAGTGGCCGAAGCCAAGGCCGCCGGTGCCAAGGAAGCCGTACCGGCCGATGAAGTGCGGGTGGCTTATGTGCCTGATTTTGTGAAGGACGAAATTCGCCAACAAGTGCGCAGCGAGTTGCGCGAAGAGGTGGTGGGCGATGTGATGCAAAAGGCCAAGAACGAGCAGTGGGGCTTGCCTAATGCGTTGCCGGAGTGGACCAGGCGGTTCAAGTTGTCTGGCGATATTCGCCTACGTTCTCAGCATGAGATGATGGCTAAGGAAAACATCGCCAATTCTTATATTGACTGGCAGGCGGTTAACGAAAGAGGCGGTCTGAACGCGGCGGGTGTGGATCAATTTTTGAATACGACTACCGACAGACAGCATTTTCGCGAGCGCTTGCGCTTGGGCATTGATGCGGCGATTACCGATGGTATGAAAGCCGGTGTGCGTTTGGCGACGGGTAATCAACGTGACCCGGTGTCTACCAACCAGTCTTTAGGCTTTACCGGACAAAAATACGATTTCACCGTGGACCGGGCTTATCTGCAATACGATGCACTCGATGATAACAAGTTTAAATGGCTGACTTTGTCGGGTGGGCGGATCAAAAATCCTTGGTATACCGGCGGTGGCGAGTTTACCGGCGGTAGCGAATTGGTGTGGGATACGGATTTATCTTTCGAAGGTTTTGCCGGCACCGTGCGCCACCGTTTGGGTGGATCGGACAGCTTGATGGCTAACGACGACCACACCCATTCCGTTTTTGCCACAGCCGGGGCGTTTCCATTACAAGAATCGGCGCTGAGCAGTGATAAATGGTTGTTCGGCGGTCAAGTCGGCGTGGATTGGGGCTTTGTCAATCAAGATAATTTAAAGGCCGCGTTGGCTTATTTCGATTACGTCAACGTCGAGGCTAAGCAAAATACCAGCGTTTTAGGCACTTGCGATCTCAATACGCGCGGCAACACTGCTTCGCGTCCTGAATTCATGCAGGGCGGCAATACCTTGGCGTCGATTTGCCGAGAAGGCACCGGCGCTTTGGCTTCCAATCCGGGCATGGTCGGTTTGGCGTCCGATTACAATATTGTCAACGCCAATGTTTCGTATGAAATGACTCTGTTTGCCCCTTACCATCTGCGCTTGAGCGGCGACTACGCTAAAAACGTCGGCTTTAATAAAACCGCGGTCAGCCGGATGCTGAACGGCACAGTGGTTGAGGGTAAAACCAACGCCTGGCAGTTTAGGGCGGATTTCGGTTGGCCAAGAGCCGAAGTGGCCGGTCATTGGAATGTGTTTGCTGCCTATAAGTACGTGGAGCGCGATGCGGTATTGGATGCATTCACCGATTCTGACTTCCACCTCGGCGGTACCAACAGTAAGGGCTGGTTCATCGGCGGTAACTATGGCTTGATGAAGAACGTTTGGTTGACCGGCCGCTGGTTGAGTGCGGACATCATCACCGGACCTCCTCTCGGTATCGATGTGTTGCAGATCGACGTGAATACGCAATTCTAGGTAGGTTGTCGATGAATACATTTCCGAAAGTGGCCGTATTGCTTGTGCTTATTAGCAGCGGCTGGTCCACCAGTCAGGCCGCGCCACGTGAGGCTGCCAAGAACGATGGCGCTGTTTTAAAGCTGCAAGCGATGGTTAAAAGCTTGACGGCCGAACGCGATGCGGCAAAAGCCGAATCGGCCAAGTTAGCTGAGGATTTACAGGAGCTTGAGCAGTTGAAAAAAGCCCATTCCGCGGCGGTGGCGGCTAAGGAACAAGTCAGCAGCGAGTTGTCCGCACAGCGAAATGCCAATGGTGAGGTGCGCGAGCGTTTGGAGAAAAGCAATGCCAGACTCTCCGACGTGATGGAAAAGCACAAGGAAGTGAGTCAGGCTAAAGCCGATTTGCAAGCGCAATTAACGGCATTAACTGTCAAGCAGCAAGCAACCGAGCAGCAATTGGGGGTTTGCGATACTCACAATGTCAAACTTTACGAGGCTGCCAAGGAATTGCTGGCACGCTACGAAAACAAAGGCGCACTGGCTAGTATGCTGCAGAATGAAGCCTTGCTGCAATTCAACAGCGTCGAGATGGAAACTATCGTCCAGGAATATGAGGACAAGTTGAACGCCGGGAAATATCAAAAACAATCTGCTGCGGATAGTGGCACAGCGCCGGCTGGCGTCCAATAGTTTCTCTACTCAGGTGCGGCAACATGCCGCACCTCGACCCTCGCTGATTTACCGAAAGCCTTAAGGCTTGGTCGCGTAAATAAGTTAAAATCCCAAAAAGCGGCGCTCCATCATGGCGGCTACATAATCAAATGCACGAATTATCGAGAGACTAATGACAACGAAACAAAATTTTTTAAAAAATCTAGGCATTGTTGTGTTATCGACCGGCTTGGTGGCCTGTAACGGCGCCGATGAACGGAAAGCGAAATACATGGAAGAAGGCAAACAGCTATATCAAGCGGGTGATTATGAGAAAGCGTTGCTTGCCTATAAAAACGTGCTGCAAATCGATCCTAAGGACTGGGAAACTCACTTCCAGATTGCGGAAGCCCTGAGTAAACAAGGCAAAATCGAAAATGCCTTTAAGGAATACAGCACCGTGGTTGCCGGCAATGAAAATCACGTGATGGCGCGGGTTCGGGTTGGTCAGCTGCTGTTATTAAATCGCGCGGTAGACGATGCGGAAAAAATGGTCGGCGAAGCTTTGGCGAAGGAACCGGACAATGTCGAGGCTTTAGTGTTGTTCGCCGGCGTCCAAGCAGCCAAAAATAACAGCGATGGCGCGATTATGACGGTGGAGCGCGCCTTGAAAAACAGTCCGGACGATGTGCCGGCGACCTTGATGATGGCCTCGATTAAAGCGCGTTTGGATAAAGTAGGCGAAGCGATTACTTTATTGAAGCAAACTATAGAAAAGAAGCCGGATAATGTTGCTTTGCGTAGCATGCTGGCCGGTTTGTACGCTAAAAACAATCAGATTGCCGATTCAGAGGCCATGTTGTTGGAAATTGTCAAACTGGAGCCACAGCAATTACAGCATTACCGTACGTTAGCCTTGTTCCAGGTCGGTACCAAACAAGTCGATAAAGCCGAAGCGACTCTGCGCGACGCGGTCAGCAAATTGCCGGACAACGATACCGCCAAGACTTATTTGGTCGATTTTCTGTTGGAAAAGCGCAGTCCGGAAGTGGCGATTGCCGAACTGCTACCGATGATAGAGCAAAAGCCGCAAGCGTATGAGTTGAAATTCAAACTGGCTAATATCCAGCTGGCCCAAAAGCAAGTCGATAAAGCCGAAGCGACCATGAAAGAAGTCGTCGATCAGGATAAATTGGGACCCAGCGGCATCACCGCACGAAATAAATTAGCCGCTTTGTATGCAATGACCAAGCGCGGTGACGAGGCTAAGGCCTTGATCAAGGAAGTGTTGGATAACAATCCGCGCGATGCCGAGGCTTTGACACTGCGCGGCCAGTTTGCCTTGGGTGAAAGCAAAATTCCCGACGCGATTGCCGATTTCCGCTCGGTATTGGTTGATCAACCCAACAATATCGGCGTATTGAAAATGCTGGCCGCAGCTCATCTGCGCAATAACGAAGAAGAACTGGCCAGAGAAAATATGGAAAAAGTGGTGGCCGTCGCACCGGGCGATGAGACCGCCCGGCTGGATTTGGTTGGCTTGCATATGAAAGCCGGGCACCAAGATCAAGCCAAGCAGCAGCTTGAAGCACTGATGAAAGCCAATCCGAAAAGTCTGAAAGGCTTGGAGGCGCTGTTTAAAATGGAGTTATCGCAAAAGCATTGGGATAAAGCGCAAGAGATTGCCAAGCAGGTGCAGCAGCTATCCGATAAGGATGCCACCGGCTTTTACATGTCCGGCTTGGGCTATCAGGCGGAAGGCAAGCTGGAAGCCAGTACGGAAGCGTTTCAACAGGCCTTGGCGCGTAAGCCGGATGCGATTGAGCCTTTGACCGAGATGGTCAAAAGCTATTTGGTATTGAAGCAGTCGGATAAGGCTATCGGTAAATTGCAGCAAGTCATTAAACAGCAACCCGATCATTTCGTTGCTTACAATTTGCTGGGTGGTGCTTATCTGAACGAACAGAAATTTGCCGAAGCAAAAACAGCTTACACAAAGGCTTTGAATATCAAACCAGAGTGGTATAGCCCTTATCGGAACTTGGCCTTGATCGAGTTGGCACAAAAAAATCAGGCCGAGGCCATCAATATCTACAAAAAAGGGATTGAAAAAACTAAAGGGGCATTGGAGCTGGTCGACGACTTGGCGCGTTTGTATCATCGTGACGGTCAGCATGAGAAGGTGCTGGCGCTTTACGAAGAATCTTACAAACTGCATCCGGATTCGGTGGTGGCGGTTAACAATCTGGCCAGTTACTTGTCGGATTTTTCCGCCGGTCCGGATAGTTTGGAACGGGCAGCCAAATTGGCCGAACCTTTATTGCAAACCAATAATCCCAATATGATGGATACGGTTGCTTGGGTGGCCTATAAACAAAGCAATTACGATAAGGCTAAAGAGATATTGTTGAAGGTGATTGAACGCGATCCGCAATCGCCGATCAGCAATTATCATTTGGGTATGGTGTATTTCAAGCAAAACGATCCGGTTAAAGCCCGCGAATATTTGCAAAAAGCGGTCGATAAAAAAGTGGAATTCGATGGCTTGAATGAAGCGAAGGATGTTTTGAGTAAACTCTGATAGGAAATGTAGGGACGTGGCTACCGCAGGTAGCCACGTCAAACCGGCTTAAACCCCGGTATAGCCGATTTTAATGTCGGTGGCTTTATTGAATACTGTCCCCAGTACGTTGGTGTCTTTTAACAAAGAGGCCGCGTGCTTCAATTGATCCGTCTTGGTATGGCCTTCGTCGATCACCAACAACACGCAATCCACATAAGGCGAAAAACCCAGTGTATCATCGTGCGACAGGATCGGCGGCATATCGAAAATAATGATACGCGAGGGGTAACGGCTTTTCAGTTCGTTAACCAGTCGTACCATTTTCGGTGAGCGCAACATCTCAGTTGAGTTGAATAAAGGTTTGCCGGCCGGCAGCACTACCAGACGCTCGATGCCCGGATTAATCAGCATGGAGCTTAATTCGGTGTCGTTCAACAAATAATCGCTCAGACCTGCGCCCGGCTGAATGCCGAATAATTGATTAATGCTGGGATTTTGGAAATTGGCATCCACCAGCAGGGCTGTGCGGTCAAGTTCCATCGCCATGCTGATGGCTAAATTTGCGGCTGTTAAGCTATTGCCGGTACCTTCGCTGGGGCTGGTGATAGCCATGGTTTTCCATTCCATTGCATCCATTTGCTGCAAGCAGCGGGTGCGTAGCATGCGGTAGGATTCCAGCCATTTTCCAGGTAACGCCGCGGAAATAATCCGGTTTTGCTTCAGTAAGTTTTGATCCGGAGTGTGCACCCGCGTTTTGGTGTAAGCGATGCTGACTTTGTCGCCGGGTTGATTGGCTAATCCGGCTGCGGCTGGATTACTTTTTTCCACGAGGTTTTCAATGGGGTTCATGAATTTTCCCTTAAATGATTAATTGCCCACGACACGTAGTAATTTGTACCAAAATACATCTAGCGGCATGACGATAAAATGAAATGCAACGATAGCTAGAATGCCGGCTATTGCCATGCCTATCAACAACATTCGTCGTTCGTTCGTATGAGCTTGATGTTCCTTCTGGCTTTCAAAATAAGGTATCGATGCCAAAGGTTCCACACCCAGAATCGCCGCGACCGCTTTTGGGCTATTAACGGTCGAATCCAGCATTTCGGTCAATGCCACCGCCCCTAAGCCGCTCGCTACAGCCAACACCATGCCCAGTACCATAATTGCAATCCGATTCGGGCTAACTGGCTCTAACGGTTCTTGTGGTGGGTCGATTAAGGTGAAACGTTCGCCTTTTCTTTCCATTTCCAATTGCTGCGAGATTTGCGCTTCCATTTCTCGCGCACTGACTTCGCGGTAGCGCAGATTGGTATTGTCCAGATCCTGGATCAAATCCATGTATTCTTTTTCAACCAATGGCGATTGGCGTAGGCTTGAGCGTAACTCTTCCATTTTGCTCTGTACGCGACTACGTGTGAAATTCAACGATTCGATTTCGGTATTCACTGAAGCCAGCTGCGATTTCAAGGTGATATAGGCCGGGTTATCCGGTTGAATGCTGGCGTTGCTGTAGTCGCTTTGTTTCGCGCTAGCCAAGCTTTGTTGCAAGGCGCTGATTTGTTTTTGCAGTTTCACCACGTCCGGGTGTTTGTCCGAATACTGTTTCAACAACAAGGCCAATTCTGCTTTTCTGTCGGTTAGTTCGCCGTTCATCGCATTCAGATCGGTGTTGGAGCCGATTTCTTTTTGCAATGAGTCGATTTCTCGCTTGATTTTAATCACATCGGGATGGTTCGCAGAATGGTTGGATAACACCGATGGATATTGCGATTGCAGTTCCTTCAAACGGTCTTTCATATCGAACACCCGATTGCCCACGGCGTTGGTAGCCATGGTGTTGGGATCGATTTGCGCCAGTTCGCCTTCAAGATAATAACGCCTATCTTGCAACGTTCGTTCTTGGCTATCCAATTGTAATAACTGATTGCTCAAGGAGGTCAGTTCTTGTTGGTTCATGGCACTGATTTGCGGCAGTTGGTTCAGGTTCTTTTCCTTGAACGTAGCCAGGTTTTGTTGAATTTCCTGAATTTTGGCTTTCAGGCGTTTGGACTCCTCGCTCAAAAACAATGCTGCATTTTCCGCAGATTCGGTGCGCGATTTGATGTTTTCTTTCAGGAACAAGGACGTCAGTTCGTTAGCGACTTTTTGCGCAAGCTCAGGCGATTTATCATCAAATGTTAGCGTAAAGGCAATCGTAGCTTGTTGGGCAGGGCCGCTTTTGTTATTGGCGACGTCGGCACTAATAGTTTCTACTTTAATGCTTTTACGCATTTTTTCCAGAATGACTTCTTCGGGCTCTTTTTGCCGTTCCTCGGCGTAGAGATCGTATTTTTTGATGATTTCCGTCAAATTCGGTCGGGTCATGATCCGTTGGCTGATCATCTGAATCCGCTGGTCGGCGAAGGTGGTCACTGTGGAATGCACCAGCTCGGCAGGAATTTCTTGCGCTTCGATCAGAATGGTGGAAGTAGAGCGGTAAACTGCCGGTAACAGCACTGCTAAAACGATGCTGATCAGCGCAATGATTAGAAACGGAATAACTAAAAACCGTCTACGTCGTTTGATGATTTTTAGATAGTCCTTGATGTCGATGGCTTGATTTTCCACGCTATTTCACCTGACGATTGATTTGCGGTTGATAAGAGAATTGTAGTTGTACGCTATCGCCGGTGATGGTCTGGTTGTTTGATTCATACACTTGCTGGCGATAGCTATAAGACAGATCCAAATTGATTTCCGGCGTCCAACGCCATTGAACATTCGGTGATAGGGTAATGAAAGTGCGGTTATTAGTTCTGGTGGTATCGTTACTAAAAGTGGATATCGATTCGGATAGCAAGTAATTGGCGTTGATACCGGTAGACAATCGTTCGGTGAGATTGTAACGACCTCGAGCTGAAAAGGTGGTTGAGGTCTGCTGCTGGCCGGTGCTGGCCGGGTTGAGCTGTTGTCCGGCACTTAAGCTAAAGTCCCCCCAGTCGCTTTTACGAGCCAAGCTTGCCGAAAATACGTTGCCTATGGTGTTTTTGGATAAGGAAGACCGACTATTAAGTTCTGGCGCAGGGTTTGACGAGCTGGTGAATTGAGTGCTGTCAGTTGTTGTGTCGCGAATCCCAGCTGAAAATGCTAATTGGGTCTGCTCGTCAAATAGATATTGCACACCCGCCTGGTAAGTGAACGTAGTCGATTTTTGGCTGAAACCTGTTGTTATTGGCGCGGTTTGATAAAATCGCAATGGTACAGGAAAAGGAAAAGGATTGAAAAGACCGATTCCTGGACTCTCGTTTGCCGATTCATACACCGAATACGCACCTGTCAGGTTAAATGACAGACGTTCGGTGTAGGCATGGCTGGCCGTTGCCGAATATTGCTGGAAACTATAATCCGAGTAATTGAAAATGTTTGTCAGATTTTGCGCTCTGTCAAACGCCACATCCTGGTAGCTATAACCCAATTGTAGAGAGCTTTTTTCGTTCAAGTTATAAGTGACAGTCGGGGAGACTGATTTGGTGTTCCGTGGTACGAGAAGTTGCACGCCACCTGCTTCGTTGATCTGCGTTGGGTCGATTACTGTAGGGTCGAGTTGGTTATTAATCGAGGATTCTTCCGCATAGCTTGCCGCAAGATCGGTTTTGAAACGTTCGCTTTGGTATTTGTGGCTAAGATTGACCAGTTTTTCGGAAAAATCCAGCGCCGAGTCGCTACTGTAAATCAACTCATTCCACTTAAAACGGGTATTTAATTCGTTGTCGTCGGCAAGATAGCCGAACATCACACCTGGAGAAAGGGTGCTGATAAAATTGCTATGCTTTGGATGAATCTGCATGCGTACATTATCGTCAAAGCGCTCCTTAAAGCTGAACTCCGGTTTGAACAACAAATCCAGCGCGTAGCCATCGGTGCTGAATAAAACCAACGCAGGTAGCAAAAAATCCGTTTTTATCTTCATAGATAGTGCTTCTATCTAATTCCGCTTAGGGTACGGTAACCGTGTCTCCCGGTTCCAGCAGGATGTTTTGTTCCAGGTCTTCGCCATCAATCACATCGCTGTAGTCGAAAGGAAACACTTTAACTTGATCGCCGGTGCGGCGAATAATGCTAATCGAACCTTCCTTGGCAAACACGGTCAGGCCGCCGGCCAGACTCAGCGCTTGCAGCACATCCAGGCGTCTGCCGGAAAACACTTGTCCGGGTTTGTTGACTTTGCCGATCACAAAGATGGAGTTGCCCTGGTTGTTGAGTAATTTAACCGAAATCGAGGGGTCGGATATGTAATCGGCCAGCCTGCTGGTCAAATTATCTTTTAGCTCGGTAATGGTTTTGCCGGCGGCGCCGACGGTACCGATCAAGGGGAAAATAATGGTGCCGTCCGGGGAAATCAGGATTTGCAATTGTTGTAGACCCTCTTCTTTCCAGACCGTGATTTCCAATGCATCACCCGGCGATAGTTGGTAAGCCGCATAATTGGTCTGCTCGATAGTCACCGTAGGTGCAGGGCTGATTGTAGTGTTGTTAATGGGCTCTATTGGCGGTGCAGGTGGGATCGGGGTTTCCGGTTCTGCCAGGGCAGTGGAGGAGCAAAGCAGACAAAACGAGAAAAGAGTAATTATCTGTTTCAAAATGTATTCCTTTATGATGTTATTGAGGTTGCAAACCGCACTTTTCGAGCCAAACGCCAAAGTAAGGCGGGATTTTAGTAACGGAATATAACAAGAATAAGACGATCCCAAACGCGGTCTTAGGTGAGAAACACCTAGACATTTCATGCGATTATAACCGGGAATGACTGTGTTTTGTTCGAATCAAACAGTAAATTAACCAAAAATTAATAAAACTTTGGGAGTAAGGTAGTGACAGTGAACGATTTTTTACAACGTGTGAAGTCCGGGCAAACGGTCGAATTTCAGGAGGTCATTGCGCTTATTGCCGAGCATTATCAATACCAACCCACCGAATTTAGTAACGGCTTGCAACAGCCTCTGGTAAACGAAGCGGGTCGTAATGAGGGCTCTTGCAAGATTTTTGCATTCGCCAAATTGCATAAATTGACTGCCGAGCAAACTCTGGCGCTCTTCGGTGATTATTATTGCCAAGATGTATTGGGTAACCCGTCCGGCGACGATCATCAAAATATCAGACACTTTATGCGTGATGGTTGGGAAGGCATTGTTTTTAAAGGCGAGGCCTTGCAAGCCCAATAATTGCCGTGCAAATTGATGTACTGCTGATCGGTCAGGGTTTGGCTGGCAGTTTATTGGCTTGGGAGTTATGGCAGCGGCAACTGCGAATCTTGGTGGTGGACGACGGCGCGGAGAACGCCTCGCAAGTCGCGGCTGGTTTGATCAATCCAGTGACCGGGCAGCGCTTGGTAAAGCAGGTGGATGTGGAAAATCTGCTGCCGGCCGCGATGCATGCTTATCGGCAACTTGAGAGACAGTTTGGACAAGCCTTCTATCAGCAAATGCCAATGCTGAAAATTTTGCGCACCGCCAAAGAGCTTGAAATTGCCGAACGCCGTTTGTGCCAGGCGGATTATCGCGACTATTTGTCGGAGTTGGCGGCAGCCCCCAAGAGAATTAACGCGCCTTACGGTGTGTTGCAACAAGGCCAGACCGGCTATTTGCGGACCGAGGCTTTGCTGAGTCGGTTGCGTGATTTTTTACGGAACAAGCACTGTTATCGGCGATACACTCTGCAATACGAAGAAATTAATCTCGAGCCGGCGCTGCGCTGGCAGGAAATATATCCGCGGCATATTGTTTTCTGCGAAGGTTATCAGGCGCTTAGCAATCCATGGTTTAAGTATTTGCCGTTTCAATTGGCAAAAGGTGAAATACTGGGTTGCGAAAGTAGGCAAGATATTCCAAAACAGATTTTGAATTACGGGCATTGGCTGATTCCATTGGAGTCCGGGCGCTTTAAGACCGGTGCGACTTTCGAAACAGATCAAGTAGATCATGTGCCGACCGAAGCAGCGAAAACCGCTTTATTGGCGAGCTTACGTGCGGTCTGCCCACAACAACAAAACCTTAATGTTTATCAGCATCGCGCCGGAATCCGGCCGGCTACACGCGATAAACAGCCGTTTATTGGCACGCATCCCAAATATCCGCAACTGCATATTTTCAATGGCTTTGGCGCCAAGGGCAGCTTGGCGATTCCCTGGTACGTTGTCCGGTTTGCCGATTACTTGCAACAGCACGCCGGCTTGCCGCCCGGTTGCGATATACGCCGCTATGACAAAACCTATATCCCTGCTTGAAACTGCTCACCATATTGTTGGTTCTTACCTAGAACCGGGCGACGTGGTGCTCGACGCGACACTGGGTAACGGCCACGATACCGTGTTTCTGGCGCAGAGCGTTGGGGCGAGCGGTCATGTGTTTGGATTCGATGTTCAACGGCAAGCCCTGGGCAATAGTTTTCAGCGTTTAATTAAGGCTGATTTACAGCGCCGGGTGACCTTACGCCTGGCCAGTCATGCCGATATGCTGTCGCATGTGCCCGAGCAATGGCTTGGCCGGGTGAGAGCAGTGATGTTCAATCTGGGTTATTTACCCGGCGCCGATAAATCCATAATCACCCAAATTGATTCGACGCTGGCCGCCTTGGATGCCGCGCGTAGTTTATTGGCGCCGCGTGCCGTGATGACGGTGTTGGCGTATCCGGGTCACGCCGGCGGCGATCTGGAGGCAGAGCAGTTGGCGGCATGGTGTCGGCAGTTGGATGGAAGTCGTTTTACTGCGGAAGTTGTTCTTAGCAGTCACGACAAGCCCAGTGCACCGCGGCTTTTTGTTATTCGCAAACAAACCGATCTGCTATGATTGCGCTCCTTTTTTTACTAGCAATAGATGTGCATCATGTCAGAATTCAATAACGTCACCATCGTCAAGCGGGCCAACGTCTATTTCGATGGCAAAGTGAATAGCCGCACCATTAAATTTGCCGATGGCTCTTCGAAAACCTTGGGTTTTATGCAGCCGGGCGAATATACCTTTAACACGGCCGATCCCGAATTGATGGAAATACTGGCAGGCGAACTGCAAGTGTTGTTGCCTGGCAACGATGCGTGGCAAGCGGTGAAAGGCGGCGAGTCTTTCAATGTGCCTGGCAATGCCGCTTTCACGATGAAGGTAAGTGTTGCCAGCGATTACTGCTGTTCTTTTTTGAAGTAAGCGCTGGATGGAAAAGGTAGCGATTTTTGTCGATGTGCAGAATATTTACTACACCACCCGGCAACGCTACCAGAAACATTTCAATTACAGTGCGTTTTGGCAGCAGGCAACCGCAGGTAAGCAGGTCGTCGCTGCCATTGCTTACGCCACTGATCGTGGTGACAGCAAACAGCAGGGTTTTCAGAAAATCTTGAAAGATATCGGTTTTACCGTCAAATTAAAACCCTATATTCAGCGCCGCGATGGTACCAGTAAGGGCGATTGGGATGTGGGAATCACCTTGGATGTGATGGACTACGCCGCGCGGGCTGATCGTATTATTCTATTGTCCGGCGACGGCGATTTCGAATTGTTATTGCAAAAGGTGCGCAGCGATTTCGGTACTGCCAGCGATGTTTATGGGATTCATAGTTTAACCGCGCCGGCCTTGATTCAGGCCGCCGACAATTTCATCGCCATTGCCGGTGCATTATTGCTGTAAGACGTTTGGGCGTTTTACTTATTGTTTGTCGGCGTTTTCTTCTACCAATTCTTTGCCTTTCTCTGCGGAACTGGCGGCTTCTTTGGGTTCGGCAGCATTTTGATTTTTTCTGCGGGCAAAGGTGTCGGGTTCGTCGCTACCGAATAAACCGCTAATTTTTTCCCACATCGAGCGTTCCAGATCGCGTTTTGGTACTTCGACACTGGTTTCCGTGGATTCCTTGACAACCGGCAGCGAGCTGGGTCTAAAGTCGCCTTGCACGCCCATCAAATTGTCACCGTTGAAAAATAAAGACACCCGTTTTTGCACCCGGTCTTCGCCGCCCGGTTGTTCGGAGTACAAATAGTCCCAGCGTTTTTCATGAAAGGCATCCGACAGCATAGGCGAACCCATGATATACAAGACCTGGCGCTTGGTCATATTAGGCCGCAATTGGTTAATCATGCTTTGATCGATGATATTGCCTTGCTCAATATCCAGGGTGTAAACGCCAGGCAAATTAGTGAGGATGGTACTGCAAGCGCTGATCGATAAACTGGTGACGGCGGCTAGCAAAAAAGTCGATTTTTTCATGAGAAGAGAATGGAGTCTGACGACAAACGATGGGCCATTATCCCATAATTCTGTCAGCGGCTTGGCGCAAAAAACGATACAATGTCGCGGATTATCGGTTTAAAGGAGGGGGCTTGTGGAAACTCAGGATTTGCGTAATGCGGGCTTAAAGGTGACCTTGCCCAGAATCAAAATTCTGGAGATTCTGGAAAAACAACAGGACGATAGGCATTTGTCGGCTGAGAAGGTCTACAAAATCTTGTTAGCGGAAGGCGAGGAAATTGGCCTGGCGACGGTTTACCGGGTGTTGACCCAGTTCGAAGCTGCCGGCTTGGTCAACCGCCATCATTTCGAGGGTGGCAACTCGATATTCGAATTAAATAGCGGCGGCCACCATGATCACGTCGTCTGCATGAAGTGTGGAAAAGTCGACGAATTTACCGATGAAGTCATCGAAAAACGTCAATCGGAAATTGCCCTGAGACTGGGCTATACACTGACCGATCACAGCCTTTACCTTTACGGTTATTGCGCCGCTTGTAAACCCCCAAAAGCCTAAGCATGTTTAAACCTCTCATCCTGTATATCGGGTTGCGCTATACCCGTGCTAAAAAACGCACTCAATTTATCTCGTTCATCACCTTAACATCCGTGCTTGGTATCGCCCTGGGTGTCACGGCCTTGATTACCGTGCTGTCGGTAATGAACGGATTCGAAGCCGAATTGCGCGAGCGCATCCTGGGCATGACCGCGCACAGCACAATTACCGGCCGCTTCGGTCAACTGGATGATTGGCAAGCTTTAGAGCAACGTACTCGCAGCATGCCGCATGTCGAAGGTGCCGCACCGTTTATCCATGGCCAGGTGATGGTGAATGCTGACCGCCAAGTCAGCGGCACTTTGTTGCAGGGCGTGTTACCCGAATATGAAGCCAAAGTGTCTGAAGTGGCCAATAAAATGATGTTCGGTAGCTTGAACGATTTGGTCCCCGGCGAGTTTGGTATTGTCTTGGGGGCAGAATTGGCAAGTTATTTAGGCGTGATGATGGGTGACAAAGTCACCATCATCACTCCGCAAATCAACTCCACGCCGGCCGGGATTCTGCCGCGCATGAAACGCTTTACCGTGGTGGGCGTGTTCAAGGTCGGCATGTATGAGTACGACCGGAATATGGCTTTGATGCATCTCGAAGATGCCGGCAAATTGTTCAGATTGGAGTCGGCAGTATCCGGTTTGCGTCTAAAGCTGGATGACTTATTCAATGCCCCGCGCATCACCCAAGGCTTGGCCGATACGCTGGGCGACGAGTTTCGGGTCAGCGACTGGACCAAGGCCCACAGCAACTTCTTCCGTGCCGTGCAAACCGAGAAGCGGGCAATGTTTATCATTTTGCTGCTGATCGTCGCAGTGGCGGCGTTTAACATTGTATCCACGCTGGTGATGGTGGTCACCGACAAGCGCGGCGACATCGCGATCCTGAAAACCCAGGGTTTATCCAACGGTTCGGTGATGGGCATTTTCATTGTCTTGGGCTGCATCATCGGCAGCATAGGTACCCTACTGGGAACCGTCGGTGGCGTGTTGCTGGCGCTGAACGTCGAAACCATTGTGCCAGCCATCGAAAAAGCCTTTGGCGTGCAGTTCATGGCTGCCGACGTCTATTACATCAGCGAAGTGCCGTCAAAACTGATCTGGACCGATGTGTATTGGATAGCCTGCGTGGCGTTTTTATTGTCCTTGCTGGCGACGCTGTATCCAGCTTGGCAGGCGGCGCGTATCAATCCTGCCGAGGTGTTGCGTTATGAATAATGCCATCGTATTGCAGTGCCAGCAGTTAACCAAGCGTTACGAGCAGGGCGATTTGAATGTCGAAGTGTTGCGCGGCGTCGATTTGGCGATTCATGCCGGTCAGCGCGTCGCCATCATGGGTGCATCCGGCTCCGGCAAAAGCACCTTGCTGCATTTACTGGGCGGCCTGGAAAAACCCAGCTCCGGCTCGGTGATGCTGGATGGCGCCGATTTGAACAAGATTAGCGCCGGCAAACTGAGTCAGCTTCGTAATCGTTCACTGGGGTTTATCTACCAGTTTCATCATTTGCTGGGTGAATTTAACATCCTGGAAAATGTGGCAATGCCGCTGTTGATCGGCAACCAATCGATCAAGCACGCCCAACAACAAGCTGCCGAGTTACTCAAGCGTGTCGGCTTGGGGCATCGCATGCTGCACAAACCCGGCGAATTGTCCGGTGGCGAGCGGCAACGCGCTGCTGTAGCCCGGGCTTTGATTAATCAGCCTAAATGCGTGCTGGCCGACGAGCCGACGGGTAATCTCGACAGTAAAACCGCCGAGCAGATTTATCAGCTGATGTTGGAGTTAAACCAGGAATTACAGGTGAGTTTTTTGGTGGTGACGCATGATCCGGAATTGGCGGGAAGGATGGATAAGGTATTGTATATGGAGGATGGGGTGATTGTGCCGGAACGGGTGCATCATTCCTGATAATTCAAGTCGTCGGGATTATGTGTCGCTAGCGCGACGGCTGGTTTTAATGTCGGGTCTCGGCCCGACAGCCGAGTAACTTTTCTTTGTTTGGCCAAAGAAAAGTCACCAAAAGAAACGCCACCCGGATGCCGCTTTAATCCTGCGCGCCGAAGCTTTTATCGAGGGTCGACAGAAGGGGCTTCCCAGCCCCTCCGCCGACGCAGCGCATCCATGCGCTGCCCCTTCGGGCCGTTCTCGATAAAATCTCCGGTGCTCGGCGCGGTATACGGGAGGCCCCCCGCCCCAATTCCGCAGCTTATTGTTTACGAAATTATGTAGGGCGCATTAGCGATAGCGTAATGCGCCGAATGATTAAAGGCCAACATACGGCGCAATACGGCTACGCCTATTGACGCCCTACCAATTTCAACTTACGGCCTTGCTTAGGATGTCAACAACGTAGCTTCGATGGAGTGAAACGAAATCGAGGTTTTGATGGCTTCGATTTCCCGGATTCCGCTTTGCTTCATCCAGGCTACTTGTTTTATGGGATTTTTTATCTTTTTTTTCATTCTGATCTCGCCAGTTATATTGGCATTGCTTATACATATATTCCGCGACTTACGTGGAAAGGCCAGAAATATTCGACAGGAATGTTATTCATGCGGACACCCCCTCTCAATGACTGAATATCGAAGCATCTGTCATCACCGAGGTGGAAGGTATATTTACTGTGAGCAATGTGCGGATCGTCATGAATTGTGGTCTGGCATTGCTGTATCCATCATGGCGCTCGGAGTGGCAACGACTCTTATTGTGCTATCTATTTCTGAATTTGACACAAGTCCACAAAAGTCATTTCTGTTTGCTGGGTTTGCTTCAGCGATAGTCGTAATTGTTGCTTTAGTCGCTGCTCGCTACATCTCCAAGAAAACCAAGTAATTAATTTGTCGATTCAAGCGCTAAACGGCTGTTTTCCGGCTTTTTTCGCGGGTACAAGGCGCAAGTAGCCCGGGTGGGCACGGAATTTAGTGCCCATCCTTCACGTGGATGGTTTTCTTCCCGTATGCCGCGCCGAGCACCGGAGTTTTTGAACGGATTGGCCCGTTAGGGGCGATGCAGGGATGCATCGCGTTGCCGAAGGGGCAGGAAGCCCCTTTCGGCAACCCCGTTCAAAAGCGAGGAGCGCAGGGAATAAGCGGCGTCCGGGTGGCCTTTTCTTTGGATACTTTCTTTTGGCCACGCAAAAGAAAGTATCTCGGCTGTCGGGCCGAGACCCGACATTAAATTAAACCGTCGCGATAGCGACACAATACCAAGCTTGCGGAGGCTATCCGTTCCAGCTAAATCTTATCCGGCTGAATAAACCGGAAACCTAGCACACAACAAATGCACCTTCTCCCTAACCGCATCAATCACACTCTCGTCTTCCAGGTTATCCATCACATCGCACATCCATTCCGCCACTTGGCGAACTTCGTCTTCCTTGAAGCCGCGCGAGGTGGGGGCAGGGGTGCCGACGCGGATGCCGCTGGTGACGAAGGGTGACTGTGGGTCGTTGGGTACCGCGTTTTTGTTGACGGTGATGTGGGCCCGGCCTAATGCGGCGTCGGCGGCTTTGCCGGTGATGCCTTTAGGGATGAGCGAGACCAACATCAAATGGTTGTCGGTACCGCCGGAAACCACATCAAAACCGCGTTTGATAAAAACCTCCGCCATGGCTTGGGCGTTTTTCACGACTTGCTGCTGATACGTTTTAAATTCCGGGGTCAGGGCTTCTTTAAACGCTACGGCTTTGGCGGCGATCACGTGCATCAGCGGACCACCCTGGATGCCGGGGAAGATGTTGGAGTTGATCTTTTTTTCCAGGTCCGGATTGCTTTTGCACAAAATCAAGCCGCCGCGTGGGCCACGCAGGGATTTGTGGGTGGTGCTGGTGACCACGTCCGCAATCGGCACCGGATTGGGATATAAACCCGCTGCGACTAGGCCGGCGACATGGGCCATGTCTACAACGAAGTAAGCGCCGACTTTATCGGCGATGTCGCGAAAACGTTGCCAGTCCCAAATGCGCGAATACGCCGAGAAGCCGGCAATGATCAGTTTCGGTTTGTGTTCCAAGGCCAGCGCTTCGACCTGTTCATAATCGATTTCACCGGTGTCTTTGTTCAGGCCATACTGGATGGCGTTGTAGATTTTGCCGGAGAAATTGGGTTTGGCGCCGTGAGTCAAATGGCCGCCGTCGGCGAGGCTCAAGCCCAGGATGGTGTCGCCGGGTTGAATTAAGGACATGAACACTGCCATATTGGCTTGTGAACCGGAGTGAGCTTGCACGTTGGCGTAATCGGCGCCGAACAATTCTTTGGCGCGGTCGATCGCCAATTGCTCAACGACATCGACGTATTCGCAGCCGCCGTAGTAGCGTTTTTCTGGATAGCCTTCGGCGTATTTGTTGGTCAGCACCGTGCCCTGGGCTTCCAAAACTCGGGGGCTGGCATAGTTTTCCGAGGCGATCAGTTCGATATGGTCTTCCTGGCGTTGGCGTTCTTGTTCCATCGCTTGAAATAGTTCGTCGTCAAAGCCTTTGATGGTCATCGATTCGCTAAACATGGGGTCTCCTAAAGTAAGTTCGGGTTATTCGTGGGGATGCAGCAGCAGGACTTGCAGGTCGGCGACATTGGTGCCGGTTGCGCCGCTGAGCAGTAAATCGTTCGCCGCTTGCAAGGCAGGGTATGAGTCATTATCGTCGAGCAGGGCCGCTGGGTCGAGTCCGGCGGCGCGGATGCGTGGCAAAGTGCCGTCATCGACGATGCCGCCGGCGGCATCGGTAGGGCCGTCGCGGCCATCAGTACCGCCGCTGAGAAAGGTCCAAGCGCCGTTCAGCCCGTATTTTTCGGCGGCCAACGCGAAGGCAAGAGCCATTTCCTGATTGCGGCCGCCCTTGCCATTTCCCTTTAAGGTCACAGTGGTTTCGCCGCCGGCGATCAAGGCTGTTGGTTGCGTCATGCCGGCTGCTGCGGATAGTGCATGCAGTGCTATTTGCTCGGCAACCAAGCGCGCTTCGCCGCTCAACTGTTTGCTGTAAAGCTGGGTGTCATAGCCCAATTTGCGTGCTTTGTCGATTGCAGCGTCAACGCTAATGGCATTGCTGCCAAGCAAATGGTGGCTCGTCTGCCGGAAGAGCGGGTCACTGTCTTTAGGCGTTTCGATTTGCAAGCCTTGAGCGCCTTGTTGCAAATAGTTTTGCACGCTGGATGGTATTTTCTGCCATATGCCGAACGATTCCAATACTGCGACGGCGTCTGTGAAAGTGGTGTCGTCGGGCACGGTGGGGCCACTGGCGATGGCGCTTAAATCGTTATCCAGTACGTCGGATAGAATCAGTGCATGCAAATCGGCGGGCGCGGCAAGCCTGGCTAAGCCGCCGCCTTTGAGTTGAGACAGATGTTTACGGACGCAATTGATCTGATTGATGGTTGCGCCGGAGGCCAGTAATAGACGGGTGGTGGCGATTTTATCCGCCAAATTGATGTCGGCGACCGGGTAGGGCAGCAATGCCGAGCCGCCGCCGGAAATCAACACTAATACCAACTCGCCGGGATTCGTGTCGCTCAGGCGGGTGGCGATGGTTTTTGCCGCATGCAACCCAGCAGCGTCCGGTAGCGGATGGCCGGCGCCGAATACCTGACAATTTTCGACGACATCAATGTTGTCGTAATTGGTTACGACAATGCCTTTAGCGACAAGCCAAGACTCGGGAATTATCGTTTGTGCCGCATCGGCCATTGCGCAAGCAGCTTTACCGAATGAAATTAAATGAATGCGTCGCCAGTCGCCGCTGCGGTAGCCGGTTTGTTCCGAACCCATATGCAGCAGTTCGCTATCGGCTCTGAGAAAACGTTTTACGGCAAGATACGGATCAGCCGCCGCAACGCCGGCGCGAAAAATGGCGGCTGCGTGTTCACGATAACTTGGCTGGACTGCGGACATATCGATCCGGCAGAACCTTAAGCCATGGCTTTAGCGAGTGCAAAGATGATTTCCGCGTCGAACACCTGCTTATTGCTTTCAAATAGCTTGGTGATACAGGCGCGGTGTAAGGCTAGTTTTAGCGCGCCGAAGCCGATGGCGCCCCAGACGATTTTGCCGTGTCGCTGTTCGCCTCTATCCAGTACGTCCGTGCCGCCAATGCCGACAGGCGGCGTGGCGTTGGCGTCCGCCAACAATTGCAAATTTGGATTGTTTTGCCAATGTTCCGGCTTTAATAATTGGACACCGGCAGCACCGGTCGCTAATACGACGTTGGCGTCTTGGATGGCGGCTGCGCGACAGTCGTAATCGGCGGCTTCTAAGGGTGTCAGATCTACGCCGAAACGCTCCTTCATCGCGAAGCAGGCTTTTTCCGCGTTAAATATGTGTCGGGACGTGATACTGACATGCGCGCCTTCCAGCGCCATCATTGCCGCCGCACGTTGACCGACCGGACCTGTACCAGCTAATACCACCGCTTTTTTGCCGGCCAGGCTTGCGCTGCTGCTCAGTTTGGCGACGGCGGCGGCGGCTGTAGTGTTGCTGCCGTTACTGTCCAGCATCACCGAGACTTGAAACCCGGGGAAAAAATGTTTTTGCACCGCTATCAGTAAACGCTGGCCGGCCTCGATATTGCTGCCGCCGATAAAAATCGCCGTGTTTTTTTTGTCTTTGGGGGCGCGAGTGAAGATCGTACCGTCGACCAGGCCTCCGACGTTATCGGGGGTAATGTTGCCGTAACCAATGACATGGTCCGCGCCGCCGTCGTAAGCGACTACGGTATCGAAAGCCGAGGGATGGGTGTCGGTGTCGAACTGGAATAACAATTTTTTCATTAAGCTACCTGATATGAATAGTGGTGGCCCGGTGGGAGAAGGTTAGCCGCCGGCATTATACAGAATAATATTTACCTCGCCGCAGAATCCAAGCGGGTTTTGGCAGGCAGGAATTAGTGATTGTTTGCTCAAAAACTTTATGTCATATTGGAAAAGCCTGCCGTTGGGTCGGGTGTGGAAGAATCCAATCAATAAAGAGGAACGCAGATGAAAACGCCCGTGGATATTGCTGTAACAGGTGCAGCTGGTCAGATTAGTTACTCCTTGCTATTTCATTTGGCGTCTGGCGAATTGCTGGGGCCGGATCAGCCTATCGTGCTGCGTCTGTTGGAAATTCCACCGGCTATGAAGCAGTTACAAGGCGTGGTGATGGAGTTGAACGATTGCGCGTTTCCGTTGATCAACAAAATCATCATTACCGACGATCCGAAAGTGGCATTCGATAACGTCGATTACGCCTTTTTGGTAGGGGCAAAACCGCGCGGACCGGGGATGCTGCGTAGCGATTTGTTATTGGATAACGCGCAGATTTTTATCACCCAAGGCCGGGCGCTGAATGAAGTAGCCAACCGGAATGTCAAGGTTTTAGTGACCGGCAACCCGGCCAATACTAATGCTCTAATCGCTATTCATAACGCTCCGGATTTAGCGCCGGAGTGTTTTACGGCGATGACCATGCTCGATCATAAACGTGCGATAAGTCAGGTGGCCGAGAAATGCGGGGTGCTGAGCAGAGACGTGAAAAACGTGGCGGTTTGGGGTAACCATTCCTGCACTCAATATCCTGATTTACATCATGCCAAGGTCAAGGGCATGGATGTATTCTCTTTGGTCGAGCAATCCTGGTTTGTTGATGAATTTATCCCCACTGTGCAGTACCGAGGTACGGAAATTATCAAAGTACGCGGCCAGTCCAGCGCGGCGTCTGCGGCGCATGCGGCGATTGAGCATATGCGGGTTTGGGCCTTCGGTACCGATCCGGGGGACTGGGTGAGTATGGCGGTCGCATCCGATGGTAGCTATGGTGTTGCGGAAGGATTGGTTTATTCCTTCCCGGTGACGGTGGTGGATGGGCAGATCGGCATCGTTAAGGGCTTGGATCTTAACGAGTTCAGCTTGGCAAGATTGCGTCAAAACGAAGTAGAGTTAAAAGAAGAGCGACAAGCCATCAAACATTTACTCTAAATTGTCCGAATGCGGGAGCTCTGCGGCTATTCCGCGCGGCTGGGCTTATCGAGCATCACTATCGCGGTATGGCGTAATAACTACCGCTCCATTATTTGTTGCTGATGTTATCTTGTGTTTACGTCGGCGGGTCTCTCGGCTAGCCGATTCGTAAGGCGCCGCCATCCGTGGCAGCTTGTTAACGACTGGTAAAAAGCGCTCCATCCCTCATCCAGCGAGAGAGTTTTTTAGCGCGTCCTTAAAATCTTGAATGGGTCGGGGGCTTTAATTGATACCCCGGAAATTGTTTGGGTGGGGCAGGCAACAAAACAGTGCTTTATTATTTTTTAGATAAAGCAATAGGTGTGCCAATTATGAATTCCCGTTCGGCGGGGCGTGCACGAGGGTATGAGTGCTGCCAAACTACCGGTTTTAAGGCTTATGCCGCAATGGCAAGGGATATGCCGTATTTTTGGGTATATTGAATTGGCACCGTATCGGTAACGGATAAAACTCAGCGGGTTGCTGGGTCTGCAACGGCTAACGAACCTCCGGAATTGCCGTGTACGTCTATCCATAAGTACGGCAATGCCAACTGTTCCAGCCAGCTTGGGCCTTGTTCTTCCTTGAGCATGGCGATGGTTGACGCGCTGCCGGCCACTACGCAGAATTCGCCGACGACACTGACAGATGCCAAATGCCGAACCGGCCAGCCTGTTTTCGGATTGAGGATGTGTCCGTAGCGCTGGCCGTTGACGATAATGCAGCGCTCATAGTCCCCGCTGCTGGCGACAGCGCCGCTATGTAGCGTCAAAGTACTTGCTAATGCCTGCCTTTGGCGGGGGTGATGGATACCCACTCGCCAGGCAGTGCCGTCCGGACGTGGGCCTATCAGTTTGATGTCGCCGCCCAGATTGATAAAGCCGTGGCGGGCGCCGGCATTCCACGCAATTCGCGCAGCCCGGTCTACGGCATATTCTTTGACGATACCGCCAAAATCCAGCTCCATGCCGGCCAATGGGAACTCTAATAGCGGCGCCTGCCAGCGTAGTTTGTCCCATCCAACTTTTTTCAATAGTGTTTTAATTAGTTGTTCATCCGGCAACTGGCCGGATTCGAAACGCCAAGCCTGCCGTAAAATTCCGGACGTGATGTCGAACAGGCCGTCGCTTTGTTGATGACAGGTTGCAGCATAATTCAGTAAGCCAGCCGTTTCCTCATCCACGGTAATGCGGCCTCCCATGGCTGCGACTTGATTGATTCTTGAAAGCAGGCTGTCGGGTTTATACCGCGAATACAAGCCCTCCAAGCGTTGCACGTCGGCTGTTACTATATCGGCAATACGCTTGGCCTGTTTATGCTCCGTGGCAATCAATTGGATTTCGCATTGAGTACCCATAGCCTGGAATGGGAAGCGAAATAAGGATGTTGGGCTCACGATTAATCTTTGTCGGTTTTAAAGTGATAAGCGTGGCTGATGGAATATTAACTCCGTATTTTTTTTATTAGAACCAGGTAAAGCGCTAGAGGCAGTAAACTGGGTAGAATATATTTTAAGTCCTTCATACCAAAATACCCCAAACCCAAGGTTTTTCTAAATAAATGATGCGCGCTAGGTAAATCGTTTTTCCAATAAAACTCATAAGCTCTTTGCAATAACTGGCCTTTTGTCAAAAGATCGGTTTTAGCTTCACCCAGCGTTTGCGATATTACGGGAAAGTCTCGCAGCAAGCCTTTTTGCACGCCCCAATGATTTAGTATGGCCCTAAGTCGGTTGCTGGAAATTTGTTCGCCTTGTTGATGGTGATAATAAGCCAATACTTCAGGAACGCGGACAATATGGGCAAACATTGCAATTCTGATCCACATATCGAAATCTTCAGCGGTTAGCCAGTGTTCGTTAAAACCTCCAACTTGATCGATGGCAAATTTGCGCGTCAATGCGGCGTGAATTGGCCAAGGGCAACTGCGCAACAAAACGGCAAACTTATCATTTTCTTCGTAATCAGGCGGAATATAAGGTTGGGATTTTTCTGCGCTCAGACCAATATTTTGCCAGCCGCAGTATGCGAGTACGCTATCCGGTTTTTCTTCAAGCTTATGATGAAGCTTTGCCAGAAACTCAGGGTGCCAACTGTCGTCGGAGTCCAGAAAGGCGATAAATTCTCCTGATGCGGCTTCCAATCCGCGATTGCGCGCAGGGCCGGGGCCTTTATTCTGTTGGGAAATAACTAATATATTTTGATACAGCGTTGTTATTGTCTGCAAAACCTCTAGCGAGTTATCCGATGAACCGTCGTCAACGACTATCAATTCGAAATTCTTGAAAGTTTGTTGATACAGATTGCCGATGGTTTTTTCAATGATATGTGCCGAGTTATAGCAAGGCATAATCACGGAAATGAGTGGTTTAGCTTGAGATATATCAGTAGTTTGTCGCATACTGGATTCGCCTGAATCAGGCCGTTGATTGTGCGAAATTTATTTTAAATCAAATTGTGGCAATTCGAGCTTTTATTGGAATATTGCCTTTAGCTGTTGGCGCCACTCCCAGAGAATGCCTTTTATACGTTGATTTAAGGTTTGCTGTTCAAAGCCTAGCAAACGCAGATGGGCATTATTGATTTGTCCCAATAATCCCGATAGCAGATCAAGTTCTTGATCAGAAATCGCCGCCGGGCCGTAGGCCAGCGCAGCGTTGGCGATGTTCAAAAATTGCTTAGCGTATTTTTGGCTGGAAAATTTTTCAGCGACGGAGATACGGGCGTTGGCGGTGAGTTTTTGAGCCAATTCCGGGTCGTCCAGCAGGCGCAAAATGGCCGTGGCGGCGGAATTTTCATCGCCCGGATCTACTAAAATGCCGTCGTGTTCGTTAACGATGCACTCCCGTAGACCCGAACACGCCATTGCGACCGCTGGCGTACCCACAGCCATTGCCTCCAGCGCGGCAATACCCTGGCCTTCAAAAATTGCCGTGGAGAGAAATATAGTGCTTTGTGCCAGCAGGGCGGCAATGTCATCTCGCGGTCCGAGTATATGTAACTTGTTGTTTAATTGGCCACGCTCTAATTCGTCTTCCAACAGGCGGACAGCTTCCGGTTCCTGTTTTGGGCCGGCGATAAGGAAATAACAATCCGATTTAAACGTAACGACCTTGGCGGCTACCCTGGCAAAGGCAGCAAAGTCCTTTTGCGCAGAGATGCGGCCCACGCCGATTACCAATTTTGCGTCTGCGGAAAGGCCCAATTCTGCGCGTATATCGGTTGAAGATGACTTGGCAGAACTACGCAAATCTTCTATATCGATGCCGTTGTAGAGGGTTTTTATTCGGTCAGCGGGTAAATATTCCGATAGCGATTTAGCAACGTCGTCTGATACGCCGATGATGCGGCTGCTCAATTGTTTTAAAAGGTGAATATAGCCGCCGGTGCCAATGCTGGATTCATAACGGGACAAATCTTCCGCAAACGGTGCATGAATGTGCCAAATGGCCGGTATTCTTTGACGAGCGGCGGCAATACCGGCATGCAGTAAATGACCGGTGTTAATATGAATAATGTCAGGGTTTTCCTGCTGTATCAACGTAATTAAATTGTCTAATTGTGCAAAAGAATCTCCGTAAAACTTAAATTGCGCCCGTTCTGTTCGGCTTACGCAGCAGGAATATGGGACCAGCCAGTAACGAATCGCTTGAGACTGTAAATATTCCGTGACATTGCCAGCTTTGGGCACCACCGCGATAGGTTCGATGCCTAGTTTTTTTAATGCGACCATCAAGGTGCAGGTGGTTTTGTCAACCCCGTTTTTTAAATCACTATTATGGAAAATATGTAGAGTTTTCATTTTTTATACGGAGAAAACAAACGAACAGCTATGGTCTGATAAACACAATAAAATAAAGCCAAAGTTGCATTTAGATAATCCTTCTTCCGCCAGAAGGCGAGTAAATAAGTTTTCTTATTGTGTGCGAGTAAATATCTAAATAATGGTATCCTGATCGCTAAATTGACACGATTGAGGTAGAAGCTTTCCAGTACCGATATATTACCTTGGTATATATATAAATTTTTGTTGAGCCAAGCTGTTGAAAGGGTTTGAGCATAATGTGCAATTTCAGATTTTGACAAGTTGTCATGGAATACAAGATCAGGAAAGTTTGTCATGCCATAATCCAGATACCAATCGCCAACAGTTTGTTGAAATAAAGGCAATGGGTTGGCGTTTAAAATTATTCCTGGCATAAAATAGCTAACAGCTCCATCAATAATGTTAAATTCGTTTCTAATTGCCAAGTATCTACCCAAGTATCGCCCTGTTGCCACCCCCAGCTCTGCTAAATTGCCTTTTAAGTTGTCTAATAAAGAGCGATGATGAATAAAGTGACTAGACTGAACGCGATTTTTTCCAAGTAGAGTGCTACGTGTCCAAACTGGATGGAATTGATTATCTAGAGCCGGTTGACCTTTTTCATCGCATGCTTCGCTAAAGTAGCGAGTATCCGGCATAAATGAAATAGATGTTTTGTGCTGGATGTGACTAGCCAGGATTTTCAATATTACATCGATATTGAATCTAAAATTGTCTTCCAAATATGCAAAATAAGCACCTTTAGCCCTATGCAATGCCGTGTGCCACGCAAGGCCGTTTTCATCGAAAATACAATCATGAGTGGCAAGTAACGGGATAAAAGGTTTCAGGCTAAGTTCTGGTTTGACCGAAACTACAATAATTTCTATCGAAAACTTGGCCTGAGCCTTCAAGGCGAAGGCTTGTTGCAGACGTTGATTGAAATCTTCGCCAGCTTGGTTATAGGTAACGAATAAACTTACCGCTATCTGATTGCAGGGGATAATCGCCAGCGTATCGGGATTCAGGGCTAGGTCTAGGTTTTCGATGCCGCGGTAGGCATTGAGTAATGCCGCCAACCAAGGCTTGTCGTTGGCGAGCAGTTGTTCGCGCAAGTTTTCGCAATAGAGCTCCGGCTTTTCCAGCCACAAGACCAGCGCCTTGTTAAGACGGTCTCCCGAGGTAGCGTCTGGCAGATTCCGCCAGGTGCGATACAACAATGACGGTCCCTGCTCGGGTAATAGTTGTTTGATTCTTTCGTCTTGCCATGTGCCGGTTGGAAAAGTACAAATAACCGTTTTTGCGGTGTCTGCAGCTTGCAGAGGATCGTTCAATAGCAGTCGTTTAAATCCCGCATCGCGAACCTTCGCTACCGAAGCACACTGTGCTCGCGCTTTGTGGTGTGTAGTACTGGCTGGATTTAAGCGCCAGATGAACAGAATTTCCGGCAGATTCGCGAACCGGCATCCCGCCAATTGCATGCGCATAAATACGTCGTAGTCGG
This sequence comes from Methylomonas sp. TEB, assembly GCF_047777895.1. Taxonomy (GTDB): domain Bacteria; phylum Pseudomonadota; class Gammaproteobacteria; order Methylococcales; family Methylomonadaceae; genus Methylomonas. Next base: position 3,385,461 of record NZ_CP180476.1, on the reverse strand, counting down.
GTACCAGACAACTGCGGTCTACGGAGTAGCCACCCACTTTTTCCAATGCGTGTCGTCTAATCATCGTGGTGGGATGATGCAGCGAAAAAAAAGCGTACATCAACACCGAAATTCTATCTGAATCAATAGGGTGCGTATCGATACCAATATCTCGACCGTCGGCGTGCAGCATTCGCCATTGGCTACCGACCGCGTCAATGTCTGGATGCTGATCGAGGAACTGTTTCTGTAGCTTTAGTCGATCGGGGAGGGAAATATCGTCGGAGTCCATAATGGCGATATATTCACCTTGGCTTTCGGTAATGCCTCTTTGGGTTGCTGCACCTATGCCGGCATTGACTTGAGTGATGAGTTTAACGCGCGAATCTTGTTGGGCGAGATTTTTCAAAATCTCCGGGCTGCCATCGGTGCTCCCGTCATCGACGATCACCAATTCAAAGTCCGTAAAAGATTGCGACAGAATACTCTGAATGGCTTCCGTTAAATACCGTTGAGTATTGTAAACGGCCATGATGACGCTGATGGATGGCGGCACCATTTCGTTTGGCCTAATATGCATGATTGGTTTTTATGACCTTACATGCCCGCCAAGTATTTTATAAATATACTTGGTGAGGCGGTATACATTACTGTTTTGCAGTCGCTCAAAAAAACCTTCCAATTCAATAAGTCTGGAATTGTGGGCTTCGAGCTTTAAGTTTAGCGCAGCATTTTGCGCGATAAGATGAAAGCAGAGCTCCAAGGCCGGGTCGGATTTTTGCCGATCATTGTTTTTTTTCAGTAATTCAGAATATAAAGCTATAAAATTATCGATAAAGCATTCCCAGGAAAAGTTTTTTTCAACTATTTTTCTTCCGGAAATCTTTAAATTATTAGAGAGCTCAGGATCTTCAATAATTCTCAAAGCCTGTTGCGCTATAGCTTCATAATCCCCTATATCGACCAAAAAACCGTTTTCACCATCCACAATTACGTCCTCAGAACCTCCACAACGTGTTGACACGGTAGGACAGCGTGCTGCAAGGGCCTCAAGGCAGACGCCGGCAAGTCCCTCGAATATCGATGTGATGAGTATGACGCTGAGTTGCGGCAACAGGGCAGGAACGTCCTCTCTTTCGCCTAGGAAATGGAAATGGCTTGGATTACGAGAACGGCAAATTTCGTCTTCGACTAGCTTTTTTAGAGTTTTATCATCTGGGGGGCCAATGATTACAAAATGCGCCTCCGGATTTTTTTCGGAAATAAGTTTGGCCGCTCGCACAAATGTTAAAGGCTCTTTCTGATCGCATATCCTGCCAACGAAGCCGACTATCGGGTCATTAGTATTAATTTTTAATAAATCGCGTAAGTTTGGTTCGCCGCTTTGGGATAAGGTTTTATGATCAAACTCGTCTATCTTGAGCGCGTTCAAAATGACACGCGAGGAAATCCTGGGGTCTCCTTCAAAAAATTTCAAAGTACGGCTACTCACCCCTACCAAAGTATCGCAAAGAGCGGCGTAAAGCGCTCTAATCGCTTGATCGGATAAGTTGTAGGCCTTTAGCAGCGTAGGAGTGGTATCGATATCGAAATTACTATGTACATGCCAGATATGCGGAATATTGGCCATTTTTGCCGCTAAAGCGCCATCGAATGGGTAGACAGTATTGGTATGAACTATATCGATTGCTTCGTCTTTAATGATCTGTAATACCGCTTGTGCTCGTTCGATAGTACCTGCAAGGTATAGATTGATGCCGGCGTTGTTTGAGCCAGGGAATAAAATGCTCGGGATAATATAGGTTTTTATGCCGATAGCATTTAAACGGGTTACTAGCTCCCCGTCTTCGGGCAATACTACGATGGATTCAATACCCCTGTCCCGGTAGGACCCCGAGATTTGTAACAACAGTCGCTCGACGCCGCCCATCACGGTCGCACCGTGTTGTACAAATAGAATTCTTTTGGGTTTGTACGGCGTAATCATTTTGGGGGTTGGTCGAATCACGAAAAGTGTCGGAGTATGATCAAATTAAATTCATTTAGTACTGTTTAGCCGCCAACCAAAATGTCGGTTGTAACTGAATTTTACAAACATTTTTATCCTCGTAATAACGCTTAGTTTTTTTGGTGTAATTAGCGGGATAGAGTCTATTATCTCTGTAATTCTTTTGTTGGTTGCATCTTCGGAATATTTGTCTTTAATGAAGTTATACCCATTGATTGACAGCTTTTCGTAAAGCTGTTCATTTCTGCTAACTTTTAAGACAAGTTCCGCAAATTGATTTGAGGTTTCTGCGACTAAAATATTTTCATTGTTAGTTAGCCCAAATCCCTCAGCACCTATTTGGGTGGTCACTACTGGTATACCGTAACTCAACGCTTCACCTATTTTACCCTTCATTCCTCCGCCAAAACGTAGTGGGGCGATAGATATGTGAGCGTTACGGTAATGTTCTTCCAGATCTTCAATAAATCCACGAATAAAAATATTTTCAGATTGTAGTTCGAGAACCGACTCTGGTGGGTTTGGCCCGACTACCTCCAATTGGAAATTAGGATTGACTTCTAATATTTTTGGAAAAATTTCTTTGCAGAAATAATGAATGGCATCAATATTCGGTTCGTGTTTGAAAGCGCCAACAAATAATAATTTGGTATAAGGTGGAGTGCGCGAGAGCCGTTCAGGAATCTTATGGATATTAGGCAAAATACAGGTTTTTATATTGGAAATATCTTTTTTAAGCAGTAAATCATCATCAATTGTTACAGTAATAGTCATATCCGCTCTGGCGTAGGCTGAAAGTTCTTGATTTTTTATAGTTTCAGCGTATTTAAAATCAGCGGAGTCTTTAGTTAAGTTGGCCTTCGAAAAGAATCGGTTATACGTAATGTCAACTGAGTCAACTAAAATACGGGCCTTCGGTTGAAAAAATCTAACAAAATCAATATAGCGATTAACGTAATGAAAATATTCGAAAATAACAATATCGAATTTTTCGATTCTAAGGGTGGTTAATACATCTGTAGTGCCGAGATGAATGCTAAGGTTTTTGAGTATATTTAGATAGTCTTGAACTGCTTCTTCTCCAATTTCTTCAACTTGTTCATTTAAATTGAATGGGCAGATGGTAATCTGATGCGACTTCGATAAAATTTTTAAAAAAGTATAAAAACGAAGATCGGCGGATGCTCGGTCAGGCATTGGCAACCACATGCTTACTATTAGAATATTCATTTTTAATGTGTTAGTTGCTTCTGGAGTAAATTTAAAAAAATACGGCGATTGAAAATTGTGGTTTTATTTTTTTATGTTTAGTTGTCTAATTTTCTCAGGACAGTCGCCAAATCTGCTAAAATAATAGTCTCGAATTGCAATTAAAGTTGCTATATTTGCTGGTTTCGAAATATTGAGTTTGATTGTTTTGAGCCAAGTGGATAATGACCAAAGCAGACCTTTTATCAAAGGTAATTCAGGGTTGTATAAGGTAATGGGTGGTAAGAAAATATTACGCAATATGTGGTAGTTATCTTTGTGAAGTTTGAGTATGGCTTGATAAGTTAGATGTTTTTTTCCCCAGAGTAATTTATTTCTAGTCATGAAATAAATTACTAGCGGCGATTCGGCTCCACCGAAAGAAGAGGAGACTTTATGCCACAGCTTTGCATCAGGAACCACGAAACACTTATAACCTTTTTTTCGCGCACGGTAGCACCAATCAGTTTCTTCGTAAGTAAGAAAAAACTGCTCATCCAATAATCCTACATCCTTAAATGTGGCAGCAGATGCAAACAGTGCGCAACCAGTAATATAGTCCACTTCGTTTAAGTTGTTGAAGTTAATGTTGTCGGTTGAGCCATAACCTATATGTTCAAATCGATTGAATTGTTTTAGCCAACGACCGCCTGCGAACCATAGTGTGTTTGGCTTGTCGTAGAAGTATATTTTTGCACCAAGAATTGATTTATTATGTTGTTTTTGTTCTGAGGTTATGAGGGAATTAATTAAGTAGGGGTCGACAATAGTGTCATTGTTTAATAAAAATATATAATCAAAATTATTATCTATTGCCCAGCTAATTCCAACATTGTTTCCACCTGCGTAGCCTAGATTTGCGTTTGTCTGTAGAACTGTGGTTTGCGGATATTGTTTCATTATAGCTTCCACTGAGTCATCGTTGGAGCCATTATCTATCACAGCAGTTTGATAATTTTTATATTTTAATAATGTCAATGATTCAAGACATTCCAGCGTGTCTTTTTTTCCATTCCAGTTTAATATTAAAATAGCAACTTTTGGTTGGTTGTATGCCATATTTTTATTTGTTAGCAGCGAAATAAAATCCGGCTCTACCACCGGAACCTTCTCTATTTACACGTTCAGCTTCTTTTCTAAATTCATCCATTTGGGAGTTGGAAAAAATGCTGTTTTTAGGGTTGACTAGGTATGATCGCTCGTCAAAAAGCGGAATACCTACTTGATATTGTTCACTCGCTGCAAATTCAAATTCATCTGAGTCATAGATTGTATCAATCAAACGTAAACCAGCCTTTTCTCCAAGTAATTTTATGCTTTTGTTTGTATGAAGGTATAAGTGTCTTGGTGCATCTAATTCCACCCAGCTAGCACCATATTTTTCCCAAACGTATGAAGACACTAGTGGTATCCGAACTAGACAAATACCGCCAGGTGATAGCAAGTTGCTGGCGGCTTCAAGCTGAGATATTTGGTCTGGTATATGCTCCAGCGAGTGATGAAATGTGATGTATTTAAATTTCCCTTCCATTTCTAATAGGCTTTTTTTGTAGTAAGTTATTCCTTGTTCTTCTTTATCCATTTTAATGAATGGATCAATGCCAATTAGATTTTTAAAGCCAAATTTTTTTATTTCAATGAGCCAGTTTGAATGTTCTCCGCAACCTATGTCCAATATTGCGTCGTCGAAATTTTTAAATAGCGCCTTTTTGAGTAATGGTCCTGTTTTGTACCATTCATATGGTAAGTCTATGAATCTCGATAGTATTCTATTAAATTTAACACCTTTTCCGAACATCGCCGTTTTGCAGCGTTGTTTTTGTAGCCAAGTATAAATTTTAGAGGTTTTATCTGAAATAGGTTTTTGGTAGGAATAATAATTATCAGGATAAAATCTAGATAAGTTGCTAGGAATATCAGTGATTTGAAGGCATCCACAGTGAGAGCATTTGAAGTATTCGAATTCTTCGTTGGAACCAAACATCATTTCCTTTAATATAAAGCGTTGATGATTGTCTTTTGAGTCACAAATACGGCATTTAATGGCTGATTTCATGTGCTTTAATAATTAATTTACGGGGATCCATTGGGCATCTAAAGCGAAGAATCCATCCCGCATTGTTGTGGTTTGCGATTTTCCTAATTCTGGCATAACCTGGAATGTCAAAATATTCTCTGAATAAAAAATCGTGCGTGTAACTTTAGATGCTGTAACTCCAAGCCTTAAGGAATAAATGCCGGGTAGTAAAGGAATGTGTTTTAGAGTGCATTTAATTTGATGTTTTCCTGCCGCTAACGCCATTTCTGGAATCTCATTTTCACTATTGTGTGTTGTGAGATATAAAAAGTCTGTAGTATGCACTCCTAATCCAAAAGTTATATGTTCCAGTGGTGAAGTTAAAAAGAACTCTATAACTACATCAATGTTTCCTTTGTGAATAATTGATGATACTTCTTGTTCGTCTTGCGTGGTTAAATGCATTCGAATAAGTTCAAATTCTCCACTGCCTATTTGATTGTTCTTTGATAGTTGGCGAGATTCTTTAATTTGCTTGTTTATTTTTGTGTCACTTTGTGAGTAATATAGGTCGCATACTGTTTCAGGCGTGTCATCGCTTTGAATTTTGCCATGATCGAATAAAATAGCTCTTGTACATAGTCTTTCTATTTGTCTTATATTGTGTGAGACAATTAAAACAGTTTTTTTGTTGTGTTTTATAAGGTTTTCCATTCGATCAAAACACTTTCTTTGAAATGCTAGATCGCCGACTGACAATACTTCATCAACAATAAGAATATCAGCTTCCATACTGGTCGCAATAGAAAAACCTAATTTAACAGTCATTCCGGAGCTGTAACGTTTAACCGGTGTGTCAATAAATTGTTCCAGCTCGGAGAAATCAATGATTTCATCCAATTTCTGTTGAATGATTTTTTTGGGAATACCCAAGATGGCGCCGTTAAGATAAATATTTTCTCGGCCGGTTAGTTCCGGATTGACACCGGCACCCACTTCAATCAACGGTGCTACGCTGCCTTTAACAATGACTTCGCCCTTGGTGGGTTTGCTGATATTGGCCAAGTGCTTGAGCAGAGTACTTTTACCTGCGCCGTTATGCCCGATGATGCCGACCACTTCACCTTCATTGATGTGAAAATTGACATCGTCAAGCGCTTTGAAACGCTCGCGCTCTTGAACCGGTTGGAAGGCGAGGCGTCTCATGGTGTTTAAAGCGGTTTCCTTCAAACTGGTAAGGTGACCGAGCTGGTATTCCTTGGTGAGGTGGTTGACTTCTATGATGGCCATATATGCTAATTAATGATGTAATTTTGAAGTTTTTTGCCGAATCTTATATGACGTCGGCGAACCAACTTTCCGCGCGCTTAAAAAACCAATAGCTGAACGGTAGTATTACCAAAATCAAAATTAACCCCGGATAAATTACATTTAAATCGGGCTCTGTTGCTCTAATTAAAACACTTTGAAATCCATCTATAATGCCCACTAATGGATTAAGTGTGTATAAAAAATACAAATCATTGGACCATTCGCCCGCTGCCTGTTCGATAACTAATTTCTTTTGTACCAAGCTCAACGGATAGATGACTGGGGAACCGTACATCAATAAAGATAATGCTATTGGTATTGCTTGAGCTATATCGCGGTAGTATACATTCATCGCTGCGCCAAAGAAGCTGATTGTTAAGGCGACTATCATCGTGTATAGCACGAAAGCCGGTATCCAGACCGCATGGAGAGTGGGCATGACATGATAATAAATCATCATGGCAGCCAATATCGCAAAACTGATAACTAATTCCACTAGTTTGGTAACCATCGCGGTTAATGGAAACACTTCACGCGGGAAATATATTTTTTTGATCAAATTGGCATTCGAAGTTACGCTATTGACGCCTTCAGAAACTGATTCCTGAAAAAATACCCAAGGTATTAGTGCTGCAAACGTAATAAGCGGATAAGGTAAGCCCCCGGTTTCTATGCCCACAAAACCCTTAACCAAGGTAAATACCAGCATTAACATAATAGGCTTTAATACAGCCCATAAAATTCCGAGGTATGCTTGCTTATAGCGGATAACGATGTTTTTCCAGGTGAGTGCGGCTATTAGCTCTCTGTAGGTATATAAGTTTTTGGCGATTCGTAACATGGGTATTTATTTTAACTGAATAATCCAATCGGTAGCGGTTAAGCTTTTAATTAGAGATGGGGATTATTTGAAATTCTTCATGCGTTTAAGCAATATTTTCGAGTTGGGGTTGTGTTCCAAGCCTTTTTCTAAAATGGTTTTAGCTTCTGCTTTCATGTTTTTTCTTTGATACAAACTGCTCAAGGCGGCATAAGGAAAAGAGTTATTTTTATCAAGCGAAATACTCTTTAAGTTGGCGGCAATTGCTTCATCAATTTCACCCATGAATTGGTAGGCTTGACCGACATCGTAAAATATTTTTGGCATTAACTTAAAAGTAGGCGAGGCGTGATCCGGTACATATAGAAGATCTCCCACTGCCGCGCGGTATTTAGACTGTTTTTCTGCCTCGTCATGGGTTCTGAAGGCTAAATTCATGGTGTGTAAGCCTGCGCAATAGTGGTGGATATGAATGAAGTCGTCGCCGAGCTTTCGGTTCCAGCTTTGGTAGTCAGGCGATTTTTGATCGGATGCGCGCGCCTTGCAGTAGGGTGGCAGGAAGGCGTAATCGGCGTCGGTTTTCGGATAGTCGGCTGCCGCATTCCGGATACAGGCAATAAATAGCAATGGAAGTAATCTGACTTTTTTCTGGCGCATGAATTTGCTTGAATACTGTTTTATAAAAACTTTTGATATATGGACTGTATCGCTTCTGTGTGCTGCCGGACGTCGAAGGTGGCTAATGCTTTGGCCCGGGCGTTACTGGCTAACCGATTCATCAACTCGCTGGAGCGGTAAAACTTAAGGATAGACGCTGCCAAACTTTCCGCGTCACCGCTGTTAAATAATAGTCCGGTTTGATTATCTTCAACCATCTCCGCGCCGCCGCCATGGTTTGGTACGATCAATGGCCGGCCTAACGCCATCGCTTCGATGACGACCGTACCTAATGGTTCGGGGCTAGTGGATGCTGAGACCACAATATCCAGCGCTTTGTAGGCTTCTATCATGTCGCTGACGTGGCCGATAAAGTGGACGGTATCCGACAACGATTCCTGTCTTACACGTTCTCTAAGCTCTCGTTCGTAAGGGATGCAATCGTCTGGCGTTCCACCGACAATCAGCATTTTTAAATGGGGTATTTGGTCTTGCAGTATTTTAGCCGCGTCGATAAATAGTTGTTGCCCTTTCCAAGGAATAAGTAAGCCTACTAAACCTACGATAAAGATATTTTCAGGTAAATCGAATCGTTGCCTAAATAAGGAGCCGCCTGCTTGGTTGTTCAGCTTATCCAAAGCGATTCCATCATAGACCACGCTAATTTTCTCGTCGTGCACGGCTAATTTTTCACGCATGCTATTGGCAACCCAATGGGAGACGGACACAAAATGATCGGGTAGGGAATAAGCCCAGCGCGCTGAATGCGGTCCGTCAGGGTTGCCACGGACATGGCAAATACTGGGGATACGCAAAATCTTTGCTACCAAGAGTGCGGCTCTGTTACAAAGCGGCTCGTTATTGGCATGGATCAGGTCCGCTTTGAACCGCCATGCAGTCCAAAGCAAGTCGAGAAAAAACGGTAAAAAATTAAATAAATCGTCGCTTCTGGCTATCAGTTGATTGACGAAAAACCGCAGGGGAGACACCTTCGTTAACCATTGAATCGATTCCGCTTTTGCACGCCACGCCACGATGTCTATATGGCGGTCCGGGATGTGTTTCCATAAAGCTTCATCGGCAATCTCCCGATATTGCGGACCGCTGCGTCCTGTAACAACTAGAGGTAGAAAGCGACCACGATCAAGATTTCTGACTAAATGCCTCAAACAGATAATGGCGCCACCATAACCAATTCCGTTTTCGACATAGATAATTCTTTTTGGGAGGTTGTTGGTCGACATGAAATCAGAGTTTGGCAATATCAGCGTAGAAAGCGTTAAGGAATATTCTCATATACTCAGGATTTTGCGAATTTTTGTTTAATGACACGTAGCGCATTAATTAAGCTGGCTGGCAAGATACTGAAAATCAGATAGAGTAGATTGTTAAGTGTGAAATCCTGGGAGAGGCTTTTTTTAAAGGCTTCTCTGGCTTTGGCATTATTGCCGCCGCTGAAATACCAGTAGCCAAGCGTCCATTGCGCCTCTGCCACTAAACTATTTGGCGAAACGCCTTGGGCAATTAGCTGGGGCGAGGCGAAGTTCCGAATAGACTCAGCCGCCTTGGTCAAGTCTATTAACATACCTTCGCTGGCTTGCGTGGCATTGTTGCCGTGCTGGCGGCGCAGCATCAAAATGTCGGGAAGGCACGTTACTGCGTGAAACGTGGCGATTTTTGCCCACAACTCCAAGTCCTCTCCATAGCGAATCTCGGTATTGAACATGCCTGCTTCAAGCAAGGTTTGGCGCTTCACCAAAACGGTACCCGTCGGTATAAAATTTTTTTTCACTAACGCAGCAAGGGCGTTGGGAATTGGTTTTCCGGCCAGCTGTTGGAAATAGTCCAACATTTTATGTTTGGCTAACACCGATTGGGTTAGCAGTTGGTCGTCGTTGTCGATTTCCGTCATGTCGCCGGCAATCAGGTGGAGTTCCGGATTGGTTTGCAATGCTTGGATTTGCTTGGTGGTTTTGTCCACAGTCCATTGATCATCGGCATCCAGAAATGCAATCCAATCACCGCTAGCCAATTCTATGCCTTTATTGCGCGCGGCGGACGGGCCTTGATTGGCTTGTTTGTGATAAATGACGGTATGGGCAAACGTCTTAAGGACTTGTTCGGTGTTGTCCGTGGAGCCATCATCCACCACGATGATTTCGTCAACTTTGCTGGTTTGCGCCTGGATGCTTTCGATGGCGGCACGAATGAATGTCGCGCTGTTATACGCTGGAATGACGGCGCTGATTTTCATTTTGGGCTAATCAAAATTTTCGATACGTTAGAATGGTTATAAACTGGTTTTGCAGATCAACCACGCCGGTACAATTAATCCGGTGCAATAACCGATCAGCGCTAATTTTCTGTGTCTGTAGTATAGACGGTATAGAAATGCACCGGTTTTGCGGTGCGTCGCAGCTAAGCTAATTGCTGGCCATTGACGCTGATTGAAACGATTCACGATATTGTCGGTTTTGTTTTGCAAGAATTCGCCAAGTTCCGGGGACGCCAAGAAGCGAACGTTGGGCAAATTTGCCCTGATTTGCCCTAAAAGATGGTCTAACCCACTTATAGCTTGTTGGCATTCGTCCTCTGAGCGCGTGTAATTGTAGCGATGTGTGGAAATACTCAAAGGCAGGGCTTGGCGATAAGCCATTTCAGCTTCGGCAAACGCGCTGGCCGGTGTGTTTTTGCCGTCAACAGGTTCGTACATCACGTTGCGAACGAGGTAAAGTTGTGCGAAACGATTGGTATTGCCGACCCGTATCAGCGGAGGATCCTGAAAATAATGTCCGGTTTCATTGCGCCCGGTACAGCGGTAGCCGGCAGTTTGAATGGCGATGATATTTTGCTGTTGCCAACTTTGTTCGATCTCATCGTTCCATAAATAGCACGGGGCGACTGTGCTGAGGCTGGGATAGCCGAACATGCCGGTAAAACATTGCATGGCATTTGCGACCAGTGAATTGGCTTCCGCAGCGTCAATTGCCTGGGTAGGTAAATTGCGTCCGTCTACATAGTGGCCTTGTAGCGGCGAATCCAGTTTTTCCCAGTCCCACCAATCCTTGGTTGCGCGAGCGGTTGCCAGGCGCGGGTCTTGTTGCCGGCATAATTCCGCGAAGGCCTTGCCGTTCAGGTGTTCCATCCCATGCAGTTGCGGCACTAAAGTGTCTTGTTGTATGCCTTGTTGCAGTGCTGCAAAAATGGCCGGGAAGTCTTTGTCCAGCATGCGCCTGTGGTATTGGCCCGTGGATTCGATCTTTGCTAAATCTGGGACGGCTAACACCATATCGGCGGTAAGTATCGCAGAGCGGTTTACAGCGTCTTTATGTTGGGCCAGCATGGAGAGCAGCTCTGTTAAACGGGCTGCGTGGAAGTCGCCACCCGGACCCCAGTCGTCGCTTTCGATTAAAACCGGCGTATCGGCAAAATAGGGCTCACGCCAGGTAGCGATAAATAAGGGTTTTTTCCACAGCCATAAGCCGGTAAGGCAGGCCAGCCAGAAACCTAAAAAAAACAGAACTACCATGGATTTTGTTTAATAATTAAAAAGCCTGAATATTGGGTCGACCAACGCACTGAACTTTTATCGTAGCAGAGATTAGTGAACTAGCTGAAAACCACAGCGCAAACTTTAGATGTGGTCGACATAGCAGCTGGCTTATGATAACAGCGGTAAATAGGCATTCGCTAAACATTGGGATGAGTCTAGGCTCTGTAGCATATAGACGACGCGGGCGTTCGTAGTTGAGTAACCACTAAATAGCAGAGGAAATAGAATGTTAAAAGCTTTAGGACTGCCTGAACACTGGCGTAAACCGCTGCTGGGCGTCGTGTTGGTTACCCTGGTTTCAGTAGCGGCTTTTTTTGAGACCTGGTTAGAAATTGTCGCAATTTGGTCGCGGTCAGACACATTCACGCACGGTTTTTTAGTGGCCCCGGTTAGTCTTTGGTTGATTTGGTCGCGCCGGGAGCTCTATCGAGATTTACGGCCGGCTTTTAGCCCGTTAGGTTTGCTGTTTATTATCGTTAGCGGATTTGGCTGGTTAATTGCGGATTTGGTGCATGTTGCGGTGATTCAGCAATGGGCCGTGGTTGGTGTTTTGGTCGGTGGTTTTTGGGCCGTGCTTGGCAGCCATACCGTCGCGCAAATGTTATTTCCGATAGTGTTTTTATTTTTGATGGTGCCATTCGGGGAAGCATTTATTCCGCCTTTAATGGAATACACCGCCACCTTTGTCGTTACGCTGATACGGCTGACCGGAATGAGTGTTTACCGGGAAGGCTTGTTTTTTACGCTAACCTCGGGTAACTGGTCGGTGGTAGAGGGTTGCAGTGGTTTGCGTTATTTGATTTCTTCGCTAACACTGGGTTCGGTCTATGCGTATCTCAATTACAGCAGCTACAAGAAACGGACTATCTTCATTACGCTCTCGTTTTTGGTGCCGATTTTAGCTAACGGTCTGCGCGCCTATTTGATTGTGATGATAGGCCACTTCAGTAACATGAAGCTGGCTGCGGGTGTCGATCACATCGTTTACGGCTGGGTGTTTTTTGGGATCGTCATGTTTGCGTTGTTTTATTTTGGCTCTTTTTGGCACGATTCGGATGCTGGGGTAGCGGCCGCATCGACCCCGGATTCGGCGGGTGACTCTAACCTTGCTGATGCTGCAACGATTTACAAACATTATTGGCCAGCCTTAACAGTAACCGCTTTATGCGTTTTCATTTGGCCGTTTGCGTCACAAGGCCTATCCGCACTACAGGCCGCCCACGTCGAGGTACCCGAGCGCTTTAGCAGTCCGTCTTTGCCTGATTGGCAGCCGGTTGCGGTGCCCGATTGGGGTTGGGAGCCCAATTTTAAGGGCGTGGTGGCGGATGCCAAAGTTTATTTAAGCGATGGTCAAACGATAGTCGGTATGTATTTTGCCAATTTTGGCGATGAAACCCAAGGTGGTGAACTGGTCAATTCGCAAAATTATCTGGTGCCGCAAAAACATCCGATATGGCGGATGCTGCATGACGACGTCATTGCCATGCACTGGGCAGCCGATAAAAGCGGCGATATTGAAGAAGCGGTACTAAACAGTACACATCGGAGCTTGTTAGTCGAGCGTTGGTACAGGGTTGGCGACAAAAATACCGCTAATGCCTATCTGGCGAAATGGTGGCAATTGCTGAAACGTTTGTCAGGTGATGCATCGGCTGAATTGCTTGTCGTGATGTATACCGAAACCCCGGATGGAGATTACGATTTGGCCCGGCAAAAATTGAAACAGCTCGCGATAGCTTGTTGTGATTAAAAGGCTGCGCCGAGCTTATTGTGACAATTCAATGAAAACGAAGGGGCAAATTTGCGAGTCAAATTACCTAATCCAAGGCTTGACCCCAGCAGTTACCTAAATGTTAGACTAGACCAACCCATTTTCATTCAGCCCGTAAGGAAAACGACATTATGATCCCGGTAGTATTATCAGGTGGTTCAGGAACTCGGCTATGGCCTTTGTCTCGTGGTCAGTATCCTAAGCAATTTTTACCCTTGGTGTCCGGCAACACCATGCTTCAGGAAACCATTTTAAGGCTTGATGGCGTTGCCGGCTTACAGGCACCCATTGCGGTTTGTAATGAAGATCATCGGTTTATGCTCGCAGAGCAAATGCGGGAAATCGGAATCAAACCTGCTGCTATTATTTTGGAGCCTGTCGGGAAAAATACCGCACCGGCCGTAGCGATGGCTGCATTGAGTGCACGCTCCGAAGACGATGTATTGTTGATTTTGCCGGCTGACCATGTGGTCGGTAATCGCGCCGCTTTTCATCGCGCGGTGGTTCAAGCCGAACTGTTGGCGAAACAGGATCTTTTGGTGACGTTTGGCATCGTCGCGACCGAGCCGGAAACCGGCTATGGCTACATCAAGCGCGGCGATACCCGCTATGGTGAAGCTTATAAAGTTGCCGCATTTGTTGAAAAGCCCGATTTGCAAACCGCGCAGCGCTATCTGGAAACTGGCGAATATTTCTGGAACAGCGGTATGTTTGCTTTTAAAGCCGGTTGTTTTTTGCGTGAGTTAGAAAAATACAATCCGGAAATGCTGGAGGTTTGCAGGGAAGCCTTGCGGGCGGCAAAACCCGATTTGGATTTTGTGCGTTTGGATAAGCAGATTTTTTCGACGTGTCCATCAGATTCCATCGATTACGCGGTGATGGAGAAAACCGATAAGGCGGTAGTGATCCCGTTGGATGCAGAATGGAATGACGTCGGTTCTTGGTCCGCGCTTTGGGACGTAACGGATAAAGATGCAGCCGGCAACGCCATCAAAGGCGATGTGTTAACGGTGGATACTTGCAACTCCTATATTCACTCGGCTAATAAACTGGTAGCGGTGATCGGCGTGGATAATTTGGTAGTGGTCGAAACCGACGATGCGGTCATGATCGCCGCGAAAGATAGGGTGCAAGATGTCAAGGAAGTAGTCGATCAACTGAAAAAATTGAAACGCAGTGAAGCCAGCGTGCATCGTAAAGTTTACAGACCTTGGGGACATTACGATTTGGTCGATGCCGGTGAGCGCCATCAAACCAAGCGTATTGTCGTGAAGCCCGGCGCCAAATTATCAGTACAAAAGCATCATCACCGCGCAGAGCATTGGGTAGTTGTCAAAGGTACTGCCTGGGTAGATAAAAACGGTGAGAAAATTTTAGTCACCGAGAACGAATCGATTTATATCCCTTTGGGGGTTATTCACAGCCTGGAGAATCCGGGGGTGATTCCATTGGAAATGGTGGAAGTCCAGTCCGGCAGCTACCTAGGCGAAGATGATATCGTCCGTTACGAAGACCAATACGGCCGTATTTAACTCGGAATTGCTTGCTTATCGCCGCGTCTGTTTACGTGGCGCCTGGACTTGCATATTGTTTGAATTATCTGTCAGTGACTACTTTAAGCAGATGGTTTGCATCAATCCATCGTTTGATGTGTCATCAAAATTAAGTGCTTTTGTCTAAATTTACTGAAGTTCGCCGTTCAACGAAGAGCGGCGAAGGATTTTTTGTCAGCGTTTTGGTTTAAAGTTAGCCGTTTTATACCCGCCGAATAAAAAATTTGGTGCTTGCTTTATTCCGGAGTTGCTCTTGTCGCTACAAACAATCAACGATTTGTTGAAAAAACATAAGCTTGTCGAAGGCATGCTGAACAATCAGCCCATGCCGCGCCGTAAGCTGATCACTGCTTTGGTACAAAAGCAGCACATGGTGGAACTGCGTAGTCTGTTGGCGCGGCTGTCTGCTATCGAAATAGGGCAAATTCTGCATGCTCTGGACCTGGAGGATGCGAACTTGGTCTGGCAGCAGGTCGAGGAATCCAGGCAGGACGATGTGCTTTGGGAATTGTCCGATACCTTGCGCGAGGAATTGGTCGGCGACCGAGAACCGCATTGTGGCGTGGGACAAATGAGCGCATTCGAGTTGGTCGAAGGTCGCCTAGCCAAAGTGGCGATTACCTGCCGCCACGATTTGTACGCCATCAAGCCGATCTGGATCGATTTGTTGGCGCCAAGCAAGGCGCAGCGGCTGCTTATCGGGCAACATTATGGCCTGGAGTTGCCGGACCCCCTGGATTTGACCGATTTGGAAGCCAGCGCCCGGTTCTACGTCGAGGATCAGCACGAAATTCATATACATTCGGATTTTTTACTGGATCGCGAAGGCAAATCGCGCAGTGTACCGGTCGCGTTCATACTGCGCGGTGACATGTTGTTTTCGGTACGTAGTGAAGAATTGCCCGTGTTTCGTTTACAGCGTTTACGGGCTCGCACGCAGCCTGGCTTTGTCTCCGATTGTAAGGATATGTTGCTGGATTTATACGGCGCTGAAGCCGAGTATTCCGCGGATGCGCTGGAGAATATTTACGAGCAGTTGGAAATTGTCAGCAAAAAAGTTTTGAGCCAGGATATTAGCGACGAAGAAGCTGCGGATATTTTGACCGATATTGCCGCAGAGGAGGATTTAAACGGCCGAATCCGCCGGAATATGCTCGACACTCAGCGCGCCGTGTCGTTTTTGATTCGCCGCAAACTGCTGAATACCACGCAGTTGGAAGATGCGCAGCAAATTCTGCGCGATATAGAATCGCTTAATAGCCATACCGCGTTTTTGTTCGACAAGATTAACTTCCTGATGGATGCCACCGTCGGTTTTATCAATATCAATCAGAACAAGGTGATCAAGATTTTCTCGGTTGCTTCGGTGGCAATGTTGCCGCCCACCCTGATTGCCAGTATTTACGGTATGAACTTTGAGAATATGCCGGAATTGCAGTGGATGCTGGGTTATCCTTTTGCACTCGGATTGATGACTATCTCGGTATTATTGCCGTTTATTTTCTTTAAAAGGAAGGGTTGGTTGAGGTAAGCGAGCAATTTACATACCGCTGAACTGTTTAACGCTCAAACTCAACCTGCGACAATATGTCACATTTGAATTTGAAATTTTCGCCACTATGATTAACCTAACTTTTTAGTTCGGTTTGATAGTTTAAAGTTGCGTTATATTTCTTCCTATTGCTTCTAAGGCGGTTATTAAAAATAACCGCCTTTTTTTTGCCTAAAATAAATTTTGGTCAGCGTTTGGGATTGAATTTAATCAGCTTGATCGCGTTTTCATCGCGCTTAATTATTTCAATAATATGCCCATGCAGTTTCACGCTGGTACCCGGTTCCGGAATGGTTTCCATGTATTCGATTACCAAGCCATTCAAGGTTTTCGGACCTTCGGTGGGCAAATCCCAATGCGTGATGCGATTGAGTTCGCGGATGGTTACGCCGGCATCCACCAGATAGCTACCGTCTTTTTGCATTTTTATATCGGGTTCTTCCGAGACCAGTTCACCGACGATTTCCTGTAATAAATCATCCAGCGTCACTAAGCCCTGTACATCGCCATATTCGTCTACTACCAAGCCGATACGGAGTTTTTCGGCCTTAAAGATTTGCATTTGCTTGTGAATCGAGGTGCTGGCCGGAATGAAAAAAGGCTTGGACAGACTATTGGTGATATTGTGTTTATCGAAATCAGGGTCGCTAATTTGTGCCAAAATCGTACGTAAATGTAGAAAACCTATCACCCGGTCTATATTTTTTTTGTATACCGGCAAGCGAGTATGCGGGCTATTTTGTAGTTGTTCGATAATGTCTTCGACCGATTCTTCCAGATCGATACCGATAATTTCATTGCGATGAGTCATGATGTCGGTAACGCTGGCGGATTCCAGATCTAAAATACTCAACAGCATGTTTTGATAGCGCGTCGGCAAATGATTGGCATCCGAAACGATACTTTTTAACTCGTCTTTATTTAGCGATTCGATAGCCGTATTACTTGAGCTTTTAATACCGAACGGCCATAACAACAGGCTGGATATAGCGTTAATCACCCATACCAAGGGATAAAATATCTTTAATAAGGGAATGTAAATCCAGGAGGATAGTAAGGCCAGCAACTCAGGTTTGAGGGCGCCCAGGGTTTTTGGGGTTACTTCGGAAAATACCAGCATGCCGAAAGTTAGCAGGCCGATAGCGGGGGCTATAGCGTTATCTCCGCTCACGCGGATGGCAATCAAGGTTGTTAAGGACGACGCCAGGATATTGACAAAATTGTTGCCCAGCAGGATCAGGCCCAGCAAACGGTCCGGCCTTTTTAAGAGTTGATGGGCTTTAATCGCGCCCTTATGATTTTTTTTCACCAAATGCTGCAACCGATAACGGTTCAGCGTCATCAAGGCGGTTTCAGAGCCGGAAAAAAAAGCTGAAATAATCAGTAAGGCTGCCAGTATACCGAACAGTATACTCAAAGATATGTCGTTCAAGGCAACGGGGCTCTTGGTTGTTAAACATCGAGCTAGTTTCTATGTTGTGGAAAATTTGTCAAGCTGCAAAATGGGATGGCTGATTAGTCAATCGATGTAAATAACATGAACTAAACTATGCAATAGCTTGAAATGGGGCCATTTTGACAATAACCGGATTCGATGCTTAACTTAAAATCAGCAACCCCCTTCCGCCTTAAAACAACGTAGTTTGCAGAGAATATACGCATGGCTTTGCCAGAAATTTTGCTCATTGATGACAACACCCACCGCAGTCAGCAAGTGGAAGGCATACTCCGGTTTTTGGAATATCGCGTGGAGGCGGTTGCCAGTAGTGATTTTGAAGCGGCGTTTAGAGATCATGACAGTTTCGGTGCGGTATTTGTCGGCTGCGGCGGAGACAAGCAAGCCAGCTTGATCAAAACGGTCACCGAAAGCGTCGGCGAGATTCCTGTGGTTTTGCTGGTGGACGCCGGTGGGCCGCAGGTGGTTAGCGCCATTCAGCAAATGGTCAATAAAACCTTGGAGTGGCCGACTGTCTACCCGCTATTGATCCGACTATTGGACAGTTTGCCGCAGCCTGCGCAAGCCAGTAAAAAATCGCTGCCTGATAAGGGTCTGGCGGGTAAAAGCAAAGCCATTCAAAAAACCCGTGCGCAGATCGATCAAGTCGCCAAATCCGACGCCACGGTGCTTATTCTCGGCGAATCCGGCACAGGTAAGGAAGTAGTGGCGCAAGCGCTGCATCGTGCCTCTGCGCGGCGAGACAGGCCATTCGTGCCGGTCAATTGCGGGGCTATTCCCGGTGAACTGCTGGAAAGCGAATTGTTCGGCCACGAGAAGGGCGCATTTACCGGCGCGTTGACCTCGCGGCAAGGTCGTTTCGAAATGGCGGAAGGCGGTACGCTGTTTTTGGATGAAATCGGCGACATGCCGATGCCGATGCAGGTTAAGTTGTTAAGAGTATTGCAGGAACGCACTTTCGAACGTGTCGGCAGCAATAAAACCATCCATTGCGATGTGCGGATTATTGCTGCGACGCATCGTCACCTCGAACAGGAAATCGCCGAGAAGCGCTTTCGAGAGGATTTGTTTTATCGTCTGAACGTGTTCCCGATCGAAGTGCCAGCCTTGCGGGAAAGAGCCGAAGATATTCCTTATTTAATCAACGACCTGATTGCCCGCATGGAAGCCGCCAACCGGGGTACCGTCAGTTTATCGCCTCGCGCAATCGCCACCTTGATGCAACACAGTTGGCCCGGTAATGTCCGCGAGTTGTCAAATTTGATCGAGCGTTTAGCCATCATTAGTCCGGATGCTAGTGTCGATGTCAGTGATTTACCGGAAAAATTTCAGGGCTATGAAGTACCGGAAGGCGTGCAGATTGTATTGCCGGAGCAGGATATTCACATTGTGCGGCCGGCTGAGCGAGAAGCGCTGGCGATGCCGACACCCGGTGCAGTCGCGGCCGTGCATTTACCCGAACAAGGTATCGATCTTAAGGAATATTTGACCGATCTCGAGAACGAATTGATTCGTCAGGCTTTGGAAGAATGCAATGGCGTTGTAGCGCATGCCGCCAAACTGCTGAATATGCGCAGAACCACGCTCGTGGAAAAGCTGCGCAAAACCGATACGGCTTAGACCGCACACCGCCTTGCCATGAATAAACTCGATGCTGAATTGTCGTCAGCCTTACTGATACCGGAAATTGTCGCCAATATTGCCGTTATTCGCCAATTGCGCCGCGATATACACGCCCATCCGGAGTTGTGCTTCGAAGAGATGCGTACCGCGGATTTGGTCGCGGCTAAACTGACCGAATGGGGGATTCCTATTCATCGCGGCTTGGGTAAAACCGGTGTAGTCGGGATCATCAAAGCAGGGAGTTCCGACAAGGCAATCGGCTTGCGTGCCGATATGGACGCCTTGCCGATGCATGAACAAAACAGCTTTGCACATGCCTCGCGGTACCCAGGCAAAATGCACGGCTGCGGGCATGATGGCCATACCGCGATGTTGTTGGCTGCGGCGCAATATCTGGCAACCCAGCGTTATTTTGACGGGACTGTCTATCTAATATTCCAACCGGCGGAAGAGGGCGGTGGCGGCGCCGATGAGATGATCAAGGACGGCCTGTTTGAACTGTTTCCGATGCAAGCGGTTTACGGCATGCACAATTGGCCGGAGTTGCCGGCTGGGCAATTTGCGGTGAGTCCCGGACCGGTGATGGCATCATTGAATACTTTTCGGATCGTGATTCGGGGCAAAGGCTGCCATGCAGCATTGCCGCACTTGGGATTGGATCCGGTGCCGGTGGCCGCGCAAATGATTATGGCGTTTCAAACCATCTTAACCCGCAGCGCCCATCCCTTGGATAACGGTTTGATTTCAGTCACGATGTTACATGCCGGTGAGGCGACCAATATTATTGCCGATACCTGCGAGCTAGCCGGTACGGTACGCACATTCTCCAACCAATTACTGGATTTGATCGAAACCCGTATGCAGGAAGTAGCCCGGCATATTTGTCTGGCACATGGAATGGCATGTGATTTTGAATTTAAACGTAGCTATCCGCCGACGGTTAATCACCGTGAGGCAGTCGAAACGTCGCGTAGCGTCATGGCCTCTATTGTTGGCGACCGGCATGTTTTGGAGCAAAAAGCCACGATGGGCGCCGAAGATTTTGCGTTTATGCTGCAAAAGTTACCCGGTAGCTACTGTTTCATCGGCAACGGCTCCGGTGATCATCGCAGTATTGGTCATGGCGCCGGTCCTTGTGCCCTGCATAACACCAGTTACGATTTTAACGATGATATTTTGCCTCTAGGCGCGACCTATTGGGTGAGATTGGTAGAAACTTGTCTGTCAGCTTAAATAATGCCTGCCAAACGACTGTGACAGAGTGGATTGAAAATGCCGGTTTTGTGACAACTCTGGCAGTTTTTGCGACAAAATTGCCAGGTCAGTGCACAGTTTTCCATGCTTAGCTCATGAGGAGAGCGGTTTCCTTCAAAGCATCAACCCGGGAAAGAATCAGTCTGGGTTCCTTATGTTTTAGAAAAGGCAGGATTTTGAGGTACTTGGACGGATTCCGGTTTGCGTTGAGGCCATTGAAGCGTAATTGGTGAGTGATTTGGCGTGGATCATGCTGCTTGGTTGTTGGGTTTAACCAGCAAATTAGGTGGATGTCATGAAAACCTCAAGCAACGAAATCACCCAACTCAGCAACACACGCACTTTATTCGTTGAAACGCTGAGTCAGCAATTTATCGCGCTAACCGGCTGCGGCGTTTATGTCTATCTCAACCCGGTCGATATCAGCGGTTTATTCAACCAATACTTAAGCGATACGCTGTCGATTAATACGTTCGCCAGACAATGTGTGAAAAACGTATTGGAATAACCCGGCAATTCAACCGAGAAAAGCGATGAGGAAGCAGGGCATCTTATCGATTCACTGCTTCCTGACGCTCAGTTTCGGGCAAAGGCGACTTGATAACCGTTGAGAAATTCGCAGCGTTCCAAGCTTTCCGCAATCGCAGGAATCGATATTTTATGATTACCGGTTGCAATAAAAACCAGATGCCATTCTTCGTGTTTATTGTTGCTGATAACGGCAATCGAGCCTTCGGCCAATCGATAACCCAAGGCATTTGCCAAATCGTTAATCTCGGTCTGATTAGGTCGATAGCCGGTTTGAAAACGCAAAATCACCGACACTGCATGACGGGAAGGTAAGGCTGCTTCGATTCGCCCGCCCCAGATCATCGTCGCCGACGCAATTAAAGCCAACAAAATGGCCGCAAAATAAAACCCGGCGCCGCATAAAATACCAATCGCCGAAGAGGCCCAAATCGATGCGGCGGTCGTCAAGCCGCTGATGTTCAGACCTTCCTTCATGATTACGCCGGCACCCAAGAAACCGATACCTGTCACGATGCCTTGAATAACCCGAGTGGGGTCGGCGGTAGTGGTGAGCGGCAATAAGCCGCCAAACCAGAACTGCGGGTAACCGACGATAACCGTTACTGCCGCGGAAGCCATGCACACCAGACCATAGGTGCGCATGCCGGCTGCTCGGCCGTGGTAGGAGCGTTCGTAGCCCACCACCATGCCCAAAAACAAAGCGCCGACGATATTCATCAGAATCACCACGCTGGCTTCCAATTGGGCAAGCGACCAAAACGAAATCAGCCGGTCCGGCGAGATTGGATTCATGTTTATCGTCCGGTTTTTTGGTAGATACGGGCTACAGACTTGGGCCTATGGCACCGTCTCCACTTCAACATTAATTTCAACAGGCTTTTGATAATAGATGCCGGACAGTTTACGTTTGAACTCGTCTGTTATATCCCTAGCATCCTGGCGGCTTTTCATCACGCGGGGGGTGAGTAGCACCACCAGCTCGGTTTTGTCCTTATTCCGCGTCGTACCGCCGAAAAGCGGCCCGATTAAGGGTATCTCGTGCAGCAGCGGCACGCCGTCACGCAAATAATCGTTGTTTTCTTTGATCAAACCGCCCAAAACAATGGTTTCGCCGCTTTGTACTGCAACGCTGCTCTCGATTTCCCTTTTTTGAATGGTGGGCGAGTCGATGGTGTCGCTGGTCGTGGTTTTGATAGCCTGATTAACACTTTGTAATATGTCCATCAGCACCAATCCACCGGCATTCACCCTGGGCCTAACCGACAAATTGACACCGGTATCGATCATCTGGATTGAACTGGTTTGCACGATACCGTTATTGGAATTGTTGCTGCTCAAATTGCTGGAAACCGACGAACGTATCGGCACCGAATCGCCGACTTTGATCGTGGCTTCCTGGTTGTTCAATACCATCAAGGACGGCGAGGAGATGACATTGACGTTATTATTGACAGCACTGGCATTTAGTACGGCTTGAATGTCCTTCGAACCGCTAGAAAAAGCGTAGGAGAAACCACTTGTGCCAAATGCCTTCATAGCATCTTTAGCAACATTTGTGAGACTCAAGCCTTGTGCAGAGCCTCCAGCTGTATCGTTATTTCCTCCGTTATTGTGACTAAAATACCATTGCAATCCATACTTTAAATCGTCTTTCAGCGTAACTTCCACAATCGTGGCATCGATCATCACTTGTAAAGGCAGCACATCCAGCTGTTTTAACACGCGCTCAATCACTGCATATTCCTGGGCGGTCGCGACGATAATCAGCGCGTTATTGCCTTCGTCGGCGATGATTTTGACGTTGGGCATGTCATTGTTATTACTGCCACCCGAACTGCCGCTTAAGCTACCGCCGAGTGCGCCGCTGCTGCTCTTATCTTTGGTTCGGTCGCTGAGCGTTCTATCGCTCATCGAATCCTGCTGCCGGTTGGCGCCGCCTGCGCTGCTACTTGATGAACTATCCGACTTTTTATTGGTGGCCGATAATGATTTGCGGCCGGAGGCGATAGAAGCCTTGCTGGATTTGCCGGAACCGCCGCTACCGAAAATATTGCTTAAGGTCTCGGCCAAATCGGTGGCGCTGACATGTTGCGCCCGGTAGACATTCACGCCGCCGGCTGCCGCTGTGTTAATGCGATCCAGCCTATATACCCAGTTTTCAATGTCCTTCAGATAACCGGCTTGATGGGTGACGGCTAATACCGCGTTAAGCCTTTCTATTTCGATAAACCGGAAAAAGCTGGCTTCGTCGTCTTTGGATTTTTTGGTGTTGAAGATTTGCTCCAGCTCTTCAATGATTTTGTCGGCGCTGACGTTAGCCGGTGTAAACAAAGCAAAGGAGCGGCCTTTTAAAATATCGACATCAAAGGTATTGACCACATCCAAAGCCCTGGAGATTTCCGCGCCGGAACCGGCGACCAATATCAGATTACGGTTCGGATCGACATGCAGCAACGATTTTTCCGGCAATAACGGTTTCAATATCTCCGCCAGCTCCGAAGCCGCGACATTTTTGACCGGAATTACCCGCACCTGATAACCATTGGGCATTTTGGCGCCGGACAGCGAGCTGATTGAGCTGCTGTACAAGGCTTCGTTTGACGGTTTAATCAGATACATGCCGCCTTGTTCGGTCAGGGCGGCATTATTCAAACTCAGCAGCATATCCAGCGTTGGAATCAGCTCGTCCTTGCTTAAGGGTTTGGAGGTTTGCAAAGTCACTTTGCCGACCACTTGCGGACTGATAGTGTAGTTCCGGCCCAGAATATCGCTGAGTATTACTTTCGCCACTTCGCCCAGATCGGCGTCATCGAAATTCAAACTGTATTCGCCCTTACCACTGGTTTTGCCGCTGCCTTGATGGCCGGCTTGCGGGGCGATGCTCGCGTCGCCGCTAGGGTACATTTCGACTTTAGTGATTCTATTTTCGGCGTTTTTATTGGCCTCGTTAGCCAGTTCCGGAATCAACAAGGTGTCTTCTTGAGCCGGTTTGTGATCGGCAATAGCCAGTTTTTCATGCAATTGCGGGCCGATAAATTCACAGCCGGTCATGGACAGCGCCAACGCCAACATTGGAGGAATGTTGATTTTTTTAGTTGTCATTGATGTTCTCGGGATTTTCATTAGGTACTGGTTCTATAGGTTTGGCAACGGCGTTGGGCTGCGGCGGTCTGGGCGGTACGGCTGGCTTGCCCGGTACCGGAGGCTTGACTTGCGCACGCGGCTTTCTCAATACGACCGATTTTTCCTGGCTGCCTTGCTGAAGCAGCACATGGTCGGCGTGTATTTGCTTCAGCAGCCAGCCGGATATGCTTTGTTCTTCGGTTATTTTTAAAAACTTTTTGGCTTCGTTGCGCTTTCTAAACAAGGCGGTCGGCTTGTTATTTTTATCGTAAACGCCGATTAACTCCCAATCGTCGATTTGTCCGGAATCTTGAGTTTGCAAATTGTCGGTCGGATTGGTTTCGGCGACTGGCTTTCGGCCTTCCACAAACAAAGGTCTATCGACAATATCGCTGTAGGTTTCCGCAGAGCCGCTATTATCGGCGATATTGGGCAGTTGCTCGGCCGGGGATTCGGTTTGCGGGCGCGGCTCAAGCAGTGTTTGCAATTGCTTTAAGGTATATTGACTATACGTCCATTCCGCTGCCAACAGCAGGCTCAGCGTGCCGCAACCCAGTAATTGCAATCTGATCAGCTTCTGATTCATGAGGCTTTGGCTCGCATAAAGCTGATCACTTCAAAACTGACATTCAACTGAGAACTGGGGTCCATTTTGTTGGTGCTGCGGTTACGCGCGCCGCGTACCGGGGAAATGTCCAATTGATCGACCAGCAGCAAGGGCATATTGGTATCCAGACTGTGCAGCACCGCGCGCAATGCTTCAATGCTGCCGCTCATGCGCACTTTTACCGCGATACGCACAAAATCCTCTTCGGCCTTGCCCGGCAAACCTTGCGTGCTGGTCAGTTGGCCGCCGGCTTCTGTTACTGCGGTTTTGACGATGTTTTGTAGCTCAGCTGAGGCCAAGGCTTCGGTGTCGCTGTCGCTTAGATAGCCTTGCTGCTGGTATTGCTGATTCAATGATTCCAGGTTTTGGGCAACGCTGTCGCGGCGGGCGACAATGGCTTGTTGGCGTTGCAAACGAAACAACAGGTCGTTTTTTTGCTCGCGGTAATCCAGCCAGCTGCTGAATAAAGGCAGCAGTACCAAAAATATCACGGTAAATAACACCAATCCAAGTAGAGCCAGTGCCAGCCAGCGCTGATAGCGCGCTTCATTCATTGCTCGGACCCTCCATTTGCCTCAGATTCAGCTGGAGCAGGCTGGCTGGTGGTCGTCGCTTCGGCATCCTCAGCAGGCTCGGCGGGTGGCGGGCTAACATCCATACTAATTTGAAAGCGCTCGCGCCCGGTGGCTTTATCCTGGGTCAACGGCGAGACGAAACTGACATTGCTGAAATATCCGGAACTTTCCAACAAACCGATCAAAGACGACGCGCCCGGCGATTGACCCTGGATTTGCAGACGTTTGTCGGCAAATTGAAAATGCGTCAACCAGCTGTCATCTTTTAACAAGGTGCTCAGTTCGTTCAATACCGCGACCAGAGCGGGAGACTGGGTTTTAATGTCTATCAAACGTTGGGTTTGCTGGCGTAAGGCATCGATTTCGTGCTGTTGTTCTTCTATTACGCGGGTTTCTTTTTCCAGTGTTTTGATGTGATTTTTCAAGACATCGACGGCTTGACCTTCCTGCCACACCGGCCAAATCAAAACTGCCAGAAACAACAGTAACAGTAAGCTGTTCAGCAGCCAGTGCATGGCTTGAGCTAAGGCGTTGCCGCGTGGCCGGTAGCGTTCCGGGAGTAAATTGTAAGCGGGCGCATCGGCAGGGCACACGGTGCTGGCATGGCAGAAATCCACCCGCACCGGCTGTATCCCCAAAGCCTGTAGTTTGACCAGTTGCTCGTCCAGTACGGTTTTAGGCGTAAATACCAGTAATACTTCAATTTGACCATGCTCGGTTTTACCGAGCGGTATGGCGGCAAAATAGACTTGCTCGGCCTTGAACGGCGTATAACGGTCTAATTCAAACCCGACAACTTGCTGCAGATTCTCTTGTGCCGCAGCGGGTAAATAGACGATTTTTTTTAGCGCCTGTGTCGGGTCCAGGCGCAAGATACATTCGGCTTTTTCAAAATCCGGATGTTGGGCCTTCAAGGTTTGATAACTATCCGCGAGGTTGCTGTCCAAGCGCCATGTCATCGGGGTTTGCTGTTCGGCCTCGCGATAAAAACGGATTTGAAAATCCGCGTCGGCGGCGCTGATTACGAGTGCGCCACTACGGTCTGTCAGCAAGGATCTGAGACGACTCGGTACCAAAAACGCCAATTCTCGCCCCCACCACTGGAAGAAACGTTTCAGATCGAAATCAATGCTGGTTTGTAAATTCATCTTGAACGGTAATGAGCTGGGATTCCTTGGCCGAGTCGAATAAGGCCAATACTTGCTGACCTTGTTTCCAATCCAGGATTTGGTAGGGCGCTTGGCTGGGGTCTTGGTTCTGGATTCTTACCACTGCTTCGATAGCGGCCGTCGCCTGATCTTCCAGCAGGGTTTGCACCATAATAGTATACGTTTGCTCTTCATCCGCCAATGCCGGATCGGTCTGATCGGCCGTGCTATCGTCTGCCGCAGCCGATTCAGACAAGCGTTTGTCCAAGTATACATCATGAATATTCTGTGCCTGCAGGTTGTCACCAACCATTTCCAGTAACTCCGACGGTGCCCGCCGTAAGTTTAATTCCGCTTGTCCGGAATAGATGGTAATCCACGGTTGCAGCTGCTCGAAAATATCGGCGTTGAACCCCAGCACTAATTGCAACTCCTCCAGGGATTGAAAAGGTTGATTGCTGGGCTGATAAGCCAGCCCGGCCTGCCGATATTGTTTTTTCTCGGCGCCTTGCGGACGCGGATCATCGTCGGCGTCCCGCCAATCCAGCAGGGCATCCAACAAATTCTGCTGTAGCTTTTTGTCGTCGCTTACCGAACTAATCAAGGCCTTTAATAAAGGTTCCTCCGCGGCGTTGATATCCACTTTGCCGGATTCGGCGATAATTCGGATCCGAATTTCGCTATCGTTGCCCGGTATTCGATAGATACTGCCATCCGCGTGCCAACGCCGCTCGGGATCGGCCTGTTGCAGCATGAATTGGGCAATGTTTAAACCGGTTTCCGCCAGTGCTTGGGCTTGGGCATTGTTTTTCAACGCGCCGGCGACGCTGCTTTCCCGGCGCATACTTAACGCAAAACTGCCGGCCATCAGGCTCAGCAGCGTCAAAATCCAAATGACAATTACCAGCGCCAGGCCGCCTTGCCGATGGGCTGCCTGTGCACGAAGCATGCTATTCATTCGCGATGCCGGGCTGCTGATTTTGCTCGCCGAGCAACGCTTCTGCGTTCGGCTGTCCGTTGATTTTTAATGCAAATATCATGTCCGGCCAAAAACTGTCGTCGTTTAGTGCGATGCTGACTTTTACTAGTTTGGGTAACTGGCCGGTGGCTTGTCCTTGCCATTCGTCCAGCCAAGCACCATTACCGTCAACGTTGTCAGCCGATGCGCCAAAGTAACTGATTTTGAAATGCCGTAAGTTTTCCAATAGCACGACCGGTTCGGCGTCGGCCGGTATCGATTCGGTTTGCCGGTAAGGGGTTAATGCGACTTTCAGGGTCGACGGCTGCTGCGGGTCCAGGCCGACATGAAACACTTGTAAGCCCTTGCGTGCCGACGCGGCCGGCAGCGCAGAGACAAAGCTGATGCTTTGCGGCAAGCCTTCGAAAGCCAGTTTCGGCAATTCTTGCGATCCCAGTTGTTGAGCGTTTTGTGCTTGGTTTTCCTGGATGATAGGGAAGGGTTTGGTATTGCTCAAATGCCGTTTGAAGAATTGGTAAACCACGGCTTTTTTATTCACTTCGCTGATTTTGGCTTCACCGCTGTTCCAGCTTTCCGCGGCTATCCGCAAACTGGCGAAGAGCAAGACCACCATGATCCCCAGCAAGCTGATGGCTATCAGCATTTCGATCAGCGTAAATCCTTTTACCGATGAACGCTGCGACACTAGCCCGGACCTGGTTGTTGTAGTTTTAGGGTATGCAATTCCACGGCACGCGGTTGTTCATCCTCACCCCACGCCACCACTACCCGCACCGACATCAACACCGGCGCCGGCTTTTGCTGATCGGGATCCGTATCTTTCAGACTGGCTCGGGATTGCACTGGCGTCGCCGGATTGACCGTGATTTGCCAGTCGTATTTATCGCCTTCCGTGCCCTGGCTTTCGCCGGTTGTCAGCTCTGTTTCCACGCCGGTACGGGCCATCAGCGATTCGGCAATTTGCACCGCGATAGTGTATTCCTCGGAAATAACCGCATTGTTAACACCGGTGCCGAAGATGCGCAGCAGTATCGTCAATGCTATCGCCATGATGGAAAAGGCGACCAGAATTTCCAGCAGGGAAAAGCCTTTATGCCGCTGCATCGGAAATACTGACCTGACCGGTAATCCAGTTAACGTCGATGCGGCGCAATTGATTGCCCCATTCCAGCGTGATCCGGCCTCCGGTGGACGAGCCGTCGCCAAAGAACCGAATATGGCCTTGCTCGCCCTCGCTAAACTCTTCCTCCGCGACCACTAAGGACACGTCAATCTCTTCGGCAAACGGATAAGTTTTGTCGTGGTTACTGATGCGGTAACTGTTGTCTTGCAGGTCGATGGCGACACTGACCGGCTTTTGCGTCATCAGTGCCTGGCCGTGCGCGTAACGCAGAGCCGAGGCCATATCCCTGGCGACGGCTTGTAGCTTGGTACTGCGGTTGCCGGAGCCGATATTGCTGCCGACCACCGCAAAAGCCAGCACGCTGATCAGCAGTACGATGATCAGCTCGATCAGCGTAAAGCCTTGCATGCGTTGGCGGGCGGGCAGGGAGGTCATTTATTCCCAGCTGTTGATATCCTGATCTTCGCCTTCGCCGCCTTCTTTTTCATCGGCACCATAGCTGAATAAATCGAACTTACCGTGCTGGCCGGGGAAGACATAGTGATAATCCTGATTCCAAGGATCTTGCGGGATTTTGTCCTTACGCAGGTAAGGGCCGTTCCAGCGCTTGGCATCGGCCGGTCTTTCCACTAACGCGGCCAAGCCTTGTTGGCTGGTGGGGTAGCGGCCTTCATCCAGTTTGTACATGTCCAGCGACGCCGCCAGATCCTCGATTTGTACTCTGGCGGCCTTGGTTTTGGAGGCGCCCATATGTTTCATCACCTGCGGGCCGACAATCCCGGCCAGCATGGCGATAATGCCCAATACCACCAATAATTCCAGCAAGGTAAAACCGCCGTGGCGGCGTAACATGTGTTTCATTTGCAAAACTCCTTCTATAAAAATGGATGGTACCGGCGAATTCATTCGCCCATGCGCCTAAACCGCCAGATCGTTTACGCTCAAAATAGCCAGTAAGATGGAAACGATGATGCCGCCTATCATCAAGCCCAGCGAAATGATCAAGGCCGGTTCCAACAGCGCCAGCATCCGCTGGATGGTGGTCTTTAGCTGCTTGTCGTAAATGGTAGCTACCCGCATCAGCATTTCCTCCAGTTTGCCGGTTTCCTCGCCCATTTTAATCATTTGCACCGCCAGTTTGGGAAACAGGTTTTGCTGGGCCAAGGCGTCCGACATGGTCCGGCCTTGCTTGAGCTGGGCTTCGGCATGCTCCAACAGATCCGCCAAGACTATATTGCCGACGGTTTCCCGGACGATGCCCAGCGATTTTAAAATCGACACGCCGTTGCCCAATAAAGTGCCGAAGGTACGGCTGAAATTGGCTATTTCCATGGTCAGGATGATGTCGCCGAATAACGGAAACTTCAGTAGCCGGCCGTCCCAGGCTTTCTTGCCGGCCGGATCGGCCAACTGCAATTTTATAGTTTGCACGCTGCCGACAATAACAATCAGCAGCACCCACCAATAACTTTGCAGAAACTCGGCCAGGCCGATTACGATCTGAGTCGGTACCGGCAAGGCTTGGCCGGCGCTATCGAACATTTCCTTAAACTGCGGGACTACGAAGGTCAGCATCACGAACAATGAGGCCAGCGACATCAGCAACAAAATGGCCGGGTAAATCAACGCGGTGCTGACCGTGTCTTTCAGTTCCTGCGAACGTTCCATGTATTCCGACAAGCGCAGCAACACCCCGCCCAGATTGCCGCCCATTTCCCCGGCGCGGATCATGTTCAGATAAAATTTGGAAAACACCCCGCTTTGGCTTTCCAACGCATCGGCGAGTGCCTTGCCGGCTTTGACCTTTTCCAGCACTTCGCCGACTAGTTTATTCAGTTTCGGATTTTCCTCGGTCAACTGCATCAGAATCGTTAACGACCGATCCAGCGGCAAACCCGATTCCAGCAAGGTCGCCAATTCGCCGGTCAGCATACCGATTTCTTTTTGCGACAGTTTGACGGTAGCAGACTTTAGTTTGAACCCCAGAAAGGTCTTATCTTTCGCCAATTCAATACGGATAGGAATCAAGCCCTGGTTTTGCAATTCCAGCAGCAAGGCCTGCTCGTCTGCAGCATTACGCACACCTTCTTCGGCGACACCCTGACTGTTGACGGCTTTGTAGGAGAATAAAGGCATGTATTTGTTTAGTTTGCTTTTTAGCTGGGTTTGCGCTTTGGTAGTCGGCAATGTTTTTTGCAATGCCAAAACATGGATACTCTATAACCGTTGCGTAGCGTGTATATGTCTCTCACATTTCATGTTACTAGCCCGGCCCTATTGATCACGGATATTCCGATCAAATTGAGTTCATCTAAGCCCAGACGGATATGCCCTTCGATAGCCAAGGGCATATAGGTGACCGGGTATTTAAGGGCCGGGTTAATCATCACGCAGATTCGGTCTGGCGAGGCTTAATTCCGCCGGCAAAACATGCTCGCCACTATAAAGTAGTTGCGGGCGTATCTCAAAACTCCATGCGTATCCCGACATTAAAGGCGTGGCGGGAAACGTATTCCTGGCCGAAGGTGGTGTCGTATTGCACGAACGCCGAGCCGCCAAACGGCAGTTGGGCGGATAAACCGGCGCGCAGATTGATGTAGTCCTTATCGACGCTAAAACTGTTGGTGGTAAAGGCATTGTTAGGCGAATCGACGAAGCGGGTGGTAATCAAGGAGTTTTTGTTGAACCACTGATGCTCCCACTCGACATTCACTTGCGAAACCAGCACGCCCACCGGCGTGCTCAGCGCATGCGAGACCATCGCGCCGATACTGCTGCTCAACGACTCGTTGTCCAGCTCGCCGACTATCATGTTCATGCCTAAACCTGCACCTTGTTCCTTGCGGCCGTTGACAAAGTTGTAACCGTATTCCGTGCGGCCTCTAAGGCCGAATGTCCATTCTTTTACCGCTATGTCGTAACCGCTGCTGAGGCTGGTGCGATTTTGCCAGCCATCGGTTTGGCTGGATGCCGTTTCATTAATCGCTGTGCCGTTGGCGTCGTTATAAAGTGTGACACGTTTGGAATCGTATTGGTTATAAGTCAGGTTGTTGACCAGATCAACGTACCAGTTATCGGTCAGGTTTAACGAGCCGAAGGCTGATAAGGTGTACCCGTCTATGCTTTGGCTGCCGCCCTGTTGGGAAATCAGGGCCGTGCTGCTGCCGTAGCCGGCAGACAAACCCAAGAGTAGCCGTTTGCTCAAGCGATAGTCGGCACCGGCAGTGACGGCGGACATCGTGGACGCATAACCGCGTTGAACGACCGTCGCGGTTCTATCAGCCCATTCGAATTGGCCGTTAATGAATAAGCCCAAATTGCTGAAGCCGGAGATAAGATCGGTGCCGTTGCCGTCGTTATCCGTGCTTAAGGAAATACTGACCGAGGAGGGAGCATTGGATGAGGATTGACCGTCTTTTTCCGGCGTTGAAGCCTGAATGCTGATAGCGTTAGAACTGGGTGTGTTGGGTGAGCTGCCTAAACTGGGCGAACTGGCTGAACTGGTGGGCGCACTGGGTGTACTACTAGGCGTGTTTATGCTGCTTGACGCATTCGGCGAGCTGATATTGTTGGCTGAGCTGGGCGCACTGAGGATGCCCGGAGCGCTGCCGATAGCCATTGAACTGCTTACCGGTGTGTTGAACGTGGGGGACGACTTGAAACTTGAAGCGGAACCGGCGCCGACGCTTGCGGACCTCAGGGTGACGAGTCGCTGAGTGATGTTGCCGGTCTGCAATTTGGCTATTTGGTTCGATACGGTTTGTTCCGCCGCGATTTGGCCAGGGCTGATTTGCCGCAACGCGCTGATGAATTGGTCTACTTTGCTGGCATCGGCGTTACCGTTTGCTAAAAAGGGTTTCAAGCCGTTCAATAGATTCTGCAGATTAGTTGGGGTTGAGGCACTGCAGTCTATTTGCTGTAAGGCGTTGGCCAAGGATTGCACGTCGGCGGGAACCAGATTGGGCAATCTGGGCACCATGGTCAGCAAAAACTGCTTTTCCTGCTTGGAAAATATAAACATATCGCTGGAGCCTTCCGGACAGGTAATGCTTTGGTTAAAATTTCCGGAGATGCTGCCGCTGGTGGTTTGCAACAGCACAGACTGCGAAAAAGCCTGTTGCGGCGAGAAGTTAGGCTGGCTGGCCAAGCGTTGTAAGTTAAGCTTTGCGCCTTGAAGATCGATGCTGCGCGCAGTAATCGAATCGGTTACCAACTGTCCGTTTACCCCACCCAATTCCAAATTCAAGCTGCTGGATTGGCGGAAAATCAAATCAGCCGATGCGGCGTCAATGGCCGCTATCCCTTGCCCATTGGCACCCGGCCCCGGCGAGAAACTGTTGTTTATGTCCACGATGCCGGCGTAAGAACCGCTGCCGGATACCGGGCCGTTAAAAGTCAGGTGCGAACCGGCGATGCCGACCGTGCCATTGTTGATGAGCGGACCGCTGACACTGCCGTTGCCGCCAAAGCTGCCGGCTTGTATGTCGGTCAAAGCCTGACTCCAAACCCCATCTACCCGGGTAGTGCCCGCTGTTTGCCGGTAAGTGCCGTTGCCGATAAACGAGGCATTGCTGGTCACGCGCACATTGCCGGAATTAATGACCGTCGATTGATTGTTGAGGATGAAATTGCCGTTCAGCAATAAGTCGCTGGCGGAGCCTCCCGAGCCGCTGATAATCAAGCTACCTGGGCCGCGCATCTCGCCCCCGGAAAGCACTGCGGATTGCACTCTTAATTCGCCAGGGCCCGATAATATGCCGCCAGTCTGCACGTAACGACTCACCTCGGTGCTGGTGTGCTGTAAATTGACGGTGCCGTTGTTTATGGTAAAAGTGCTACCCAGATTGAGCTGCTTGGTCGCCGCGGACGAAAAATTGACGGTGCCGCCGGATACCGTCGTGGAATTGCTTACCGAATAATCGCCGGCGATAGTAGTTGTCCCTCCGCTAAACACCGCATCGGTGGCCGTTAGCGCAACGCCGGCGTTGACTAGATTGGTCCCACCGCTAAAAGTGATATTGGCTGTGCCAAGGTTGGTGCCGGCATTGAATTGTTGCGTGCCTGCGCCGAATTGCAAGGTACCGTTGCCGGTGAAATTGCCGGAGTGGGTATTGCTGCCGGTAAAATTCAATACGCCGGCATCTACCAGTGTGTTACCGGTGTAGCTGTTAGTGCCGCTCAAGGTCACCGTACCCGAAGTGGTTTTGTTCAAACCCGCGCCACCACCCAAATTGGCGCTGACTGTGCCGGATTGAAGATCGAACGCACTGTTCGAGGTCAAGGTGCCGGTGCCGGTGATAGATCCCGACAGCAGTCGTACGCCAGCCACCGTGTCGTTATGGCTGCCCAGAGCAAAGGTACCGCCGTTGACGACCAGACTGGATGTATTGGCAAGCGCGTCACTGGCACTCAAGGCCAATGTGCCGGCGCTAACTTGGGTGGTGCCGGTGTAAGTATTGCTGCCGCTTAGCGTCACGGTACCTGCGGTGGTTTTGTTCAAGCCCACGCTGCCGCCCAACGCCGCGCTGACCGTGCCTGATTGCACATCAAACGCGCTGTTCGAAGTCAAGGTGCCGGTGCCGGTAATCGAACCGGACGTTAATTGCACCCCGGCGACGGTGTCGCTGTTTGCGCCTAGATCAAAGGTGCCGCCGTTGACGATCAAGCTGGAGGTGTTGGCAAGCACATCGCCGGCACCCAAGGCCAACGTGCCGGCGCTGACTTGGGTGTTGCCGGTGTAGGTATTCGCCCCGCTGAGTGTCACGGTGCCGGCAGTAGTTTTGGTCAATCCGACGCTGCCGCCCAATACCGCGCTGACCGTGCCGGATTGCACATCAAACGTGCTGGTAGACGTCAGAGTGCCGGTGCCGGTAATCGAACCGGACAGTAATTGCACGCCGGCGACGGTGTCGTTGTTTGCGCCTAGATCAAAGGTGCCGCCGTTGACGATCAAGCTGGAGGTGTTGGCAAGCACATCGCCGGCACCCAAGGCCAACGTGCCGGCGCTGACTTGGGTGTTGCCGGTGTAGGTATTCGCCCCGCTGAGTGTCACGGTGCCGGCAGTAGTTTTGGTCAATCCGACGCTGCCGCCCAATACCGCGCTGACCGTGCCGGATTGCACATCAAACGTGCTGGTAGACGTCAGAGTGCCGGAGCCGGTAATCGAACCGGACAGTAATTGCACGCCGGCGACGGTGTCGCTGTTTGCGCCCAGATCGAAAGTGCCGCCGTTGACGATTAGGCTGGAGGTATTGGCGAGCACGTCACTGGCGCCCAAGGCCAACGTGCCGGCATTGACTTGGGTGTTGCCGGTGTAAGTATTGGTCCCGCTCAGGGTCACGGTGCCGGCGTTGGTTTTACTCAAGCCCACACTGCCGCCCAACGCCGCGCTGATCGTGCCGGCTTGCATATCAAAGTCGCTGGTTGACGTTAACGCACCGGTGCCGGTAATCGAACCGGACAGTAATTGCACACCGGCGACGGTGTCGTTGTTCCCACCCAAATCGAAAGTGCCGCCGTTGACGATCAAGCTGGAGGTGTTGGCAAGCACGTCACTGGCACCCAAAGCCAACGTGCCGGCACTGACTTGGGTGTTGCCGGTGTAGGTATTGGCGCCGCTCAGCGTCACGGTGCCGGCGGTGGTTTTGTTTAGGCCGACGCTGCCGCCTAGCTTGGCGCTGATCGTGCCGGCTTGCACATCAAATGTGCTGGTAGACGTTAACGTGCCTGTGCCGGTAATCGAACCGGACAGTAATTGCACCCCGGCGACGGTGTCGCTGTTTGCGCCTAGATCAAAGGTGCCGCCGTTGACGATCAAGCTGGAGGTGTTGGCAAGCACGTCACTGGCACCCAAAGCCAACGTGCCGGCACTGACTTGGGTGTTGCCGGTGTAGGTATTGGCGCCGCTCAGCGTCACGGTGCCGGCGGTGGTTTTGTTTAGGCCGACGCTGCCGCCTAGCTTGGCGCTGATCGTGCCGGCTTGCACATCAAATGTGCTGGTAGACGTTAACGTGCCTGTGCCGGTAATCGAACCGGACAGTAATTGCACGCCGGCGACGGTGTCGTTGTTCGCACCCAGATCGAAAGTGCCGCCGTTGACGATCAGACTCGAGGCATTGGCGAGCACATCGCCGGCGCCCAAGGTCAACGTGCCGGCGTTGACTTGGGTGGTGCCGGTGTAAGTATTGTTGCCGCTTAGCGTCACGGTACCAGCGGTGGTTTTACTCAAGCCCACGCTGCCGCCCAACGCCGCACTGATCGTGCCGGATTGCACATCAAACGTGCTGGTAGACGTCAGAGTGCCGGAGCCGGTAATCGAACCGGACAGTAATTGCACGCCGGCGACGGTGTCGCTGTTTGCGCCCAGATCGAAAGTGCCGCCGTTGACGATTAGGCTGGAGGTATTGGCGAGCACGTCACTGGCGCCCAAGGCCAACGTGCCGGCATTGACTTGGGTGTTGCCGGTGTAGGTATTCGTCCCGCTGAGCGTCACGCTGCCGGCGGTGGTTTTATTCAAGCCCACGCTGCCGCCCAACGCCGCGCTGACCGTGCCTGATTGCACATCAAACGTGCTGGTAGACGTCAAAGTGCCGGTGCCGGTAATCGAACCGGACAGTAATTGCACGCCGGCGACGGTGTCGCTGTTTGCACCCAAATCAAAAGTGCCGCCGTTGACGACCAGACTCGAGGCATTGGCAAGCACATCGCCGGCGCCCAAGGCTAACGTGCCGGCATTTACTTGGGTGTTGCCGGTGTAGGTATTCGCCCCGCTGAGTGTCACGGTGCCGGCAGTAGTTTTGGTCAATCCGACACTACCGCCCAATATCGCACTGACCGTGCCGGCTTGCATATCAAAGTCGTTGGTTGAGGATAATGTGCCGGCACCGCTCAAAGTCGCCCCGGCATGCGCCATACTGAAATTTGCCACAGTGGGCGAAATATCAAGAGCCACATTTTGGCCGACATTGATAGCCGCATCATCGGCCGCTCCGGGGCTTGCGGCACATGACCAGTTAGCGGGCGTAGACCAAATATCATCACCACCTTGCCAGGTACAAACGGCAGCTTCGGCAGTTGAAAAAAATCCGATCAGCAACGCCGAGAAAGCGCAAGAGGCATCGGCGCCGACGTTGCGCGAACGTCGTTTGGCTATCGTTGGATTATTTGCAGACTCGGCTGGCGATTGGCACATCTTGAATCCATGATGTTGATTAAAAAGTGGGTTTTAGTCATATTCCACTTGACGCTATTTGTTATGCGGTATGTTGGCTTTGTTATTCAAAGCCTTTCTAGGTTTAGATCAACGAAAGTTTGTTGTCGGGCGCCGATTAAACAGCTCAAGCTTCGGTCGTTACCCTTAATACCTCTTCTAAGGTGGTGATACCCTGCAAGGCTTTGCCGACGCCGTCTTCGTACATGGTTTGCATGCCTTCCTGGATCGCGGTTTGCTGGATCACGAAAGCTTCTTCGTGTTTCATGATTTGCTTGCGGATCGTGTCGGTCATCGTCAAAAATTCGATGATCGCCAGTCGGCCTTTATAGCCGATGCCGTTACAGGTGGGACAGCCGACCGGTTTGTGAAGCAGGATTTCGCCGGTAGGTTGCCACTGTCTAAGTTTCATTTCTTCGATCAGCGTGTCCGAGGCCGGGTGGGCTTGTTTGCAGTGCGGACAGAGGCGGCGCACCAAGCGCTGGGCCAGAATGCCGTTGATGGTAGAGCTGAGCAGGTATTCTTCCAGGCCCATGTCCTGCAAGCGGGTGACGCCGGCGGCGGCGTCGTTGGTGTGCAGGGTGGACAGCACCAAGTGACCGGTCAGCGCCGATTGCACGGCAATTTTTGCGGTTTCCAGGTCGCGCATCTCGCCGATCATGATCACGTCCGGGTCTTGGCGGACGATGGAGCGCAAGGCCGAAGCGAAGGTTAAACCGATCTGCGGTTTGGCTTGAATCTGGTTGATGCCTTCCAGCTGATATTCCACCGGATCTTCGACCGTGATAATCTTGCGCTCGGAGGTGTTCAGGGTTTTTAATGCGGCATACAACGAGGTGGATTTACCGCTACCGGTCGGGCCGGTGATCAGCAAAATGCCATGCGGTTGGGCCAGCACTTCCATGAAACGTTCAGCCTGTTTGCCGACGAAACCCAGGGTTTCGAAATCCAATACCGCGTTTTCCTTGTCCAGCAAGCGGATCACCACGCTTTCGCCGTGCAGGGTAGGGATGGTGGAAACCCGCAAATCCAGCTCCTTGCCTATCATTTGCAGTTTGATGCGGCCGTCCTGCGGCAGGCGGCGTTCGGCGATATTGAGCTTGGCCATGATCTTGATCCGCGACAGCACGGCGGCGGTGGAGGCGACCGGCGGCGAGTCGATGTCTTGCAATACGCCGTCGATGCGAAGGCGCACTTTCAGACTTTGTTCGAAGGGCTCGATATGCACGTCGGAAGCGCGGCTTTCCACGGCTTTTTGCAGGATGAAGTTCACCATCTTGATGATGGGCGCTTCGCTGGCCAGGTCTTTCAGATGTTCAAGGTCTTCGCTGCCTTCTTCCTCGACATTGAGGTTGTCCATCAGCTTGTCCATTTGCGACTTGCCTTCGCCGTATTGCAATTCCAACGCGGCGTCTATTTCCGAAAGCTGGCCGATTTGCAATTTAATAAGTTTGCCGGTGGCGAGCTGCAAAGCTTGCGTCACATAGTCATCTTCCGGGTCCATCACCGCGACTTGGATCTGCTCGTCGTCCGCCGCCAGACCTACGGCATGGTATTGCTTTAAAAAACGCTGCGAAACGCTATCTGGCAGCGGCGTTTGCGGCGGGTACTGTGCCGGACCTACGCGAGCAATCCCGCTGGCTTCGGCGAAGCTGCCGGCGATGTCGCTGTCCGAACACAAACCCAGTTTGATCAGCAGTTGCGGCACGGAGTCGTCCAATGCCGATTTTTGCATGCGGCGGACTTTACTCAAATCGCTGTCGGAGAGCTTACCTTTCCTTTTTAACAAGCTGAGAAAGGCGGCGTATTTTTCGGGGTTTTCCACGGTTTCCATGTTCACTGTATCAGCCTAAACTTGCAGAACTCGGGCGCATTGTAGCGATTTTCCACTCAGTCCGGCAGTAATTGTTTATGGGATGGTGACTCTTGCGCCGCGTTAGAGAGGGAATGAGGCGCTGCTCGAACAGTTTCTTGTTTTTGGGGTGGCGAGTGTTGGGGATTTTGACGCCCTTGGGTTCCCGCTTTTGTCAGATCGCACCATGGTGAGTTTACGGTTAAATACTGATCAATTGCTTGGTAGGTTGATCATGATGGCAAGCCCCAATAGCTTGCCATCGCCCCTATATCTGCCAGCACCTTTGTCAAAAGCAAATGTCTGTAGCCATCCTTATATAAATTCAGATGTCAGATCATTTGAAGCGTTTGACCAAACGGGTATTGCCGATACAATCCATGACAAGCTCAACAAAACGTAAATATACGGCTATGGCAGAAAGTACTCACCCCCCTAGAACGTTGCTATTGGTCGACGACGAACCGAACATTATTAATGCGCTGAAACGTACGTTGCGCAGAGATGGCTACAGCATACTCACTGCCAATGGTGCGGAAGAAGCGCTTGATTTACTTGTCGATCATAAAATAGCCCTGATCATATCCGATCAGCGTATGCCTAAGATGAGCGGTGTGGAATTTTTGCGCAAAGTTAAAGAGCTCTATCCAAAAACCGTACGGGTGGTGTTATCCGGCTTTACCGATCTTGAATCGGTGACTGGCGCCATCAATGAAGGGGCGATTTACCGATTTATGACTAAGCCGTGGGATGACGAGTTGCTGCGTAAGAACGTTCGCGAAGCGTTTGAATATCATGAAATGGAACAGGAAAATCAACGGCTGACTCGAGAGCTCCAACATTCAAACGATTTACTTGCCAGACTTAATCAAAGTTTGGAACAACAAGTGATGCAAAAAACCCGTGAAATCGTACACAACATCAAAATGCTGGAAATATCTCAGGAAATACTTGAACATTTGCCGTTGGCTATTCTTGGCCTTGATGAACAACACATGATCGCCTCTTCCAATCGACTTGCGGACTCGCTATTCCAGCGTTATCCCAACGAATGCTTGCTTGGCCTGCAAGCAGAGAGTGTTTTGCCCGCCCCCTTATTGCATGTATTACAGCAAACCAAGGATTCTGAAACTGCGGCAGAATTTAACGGCAGCTGCTTAGATTTAGGCAATAGTAAGACCCTGTACGTGTGGATAAGCCCAATGGGTGAACTTAGTCAATCAAAAGGCACTATAGTGGCGCTTTCGTCAGTCAAGACATAACCTTGACTGTCTCAGAAAAGTACAGAGGTGGAGTTTGCCGACATGAATACGAAATCCCAAGCGACCCTGCTGGCTGATTTGCCGTCCTTACCCACCGTAATCATGGATGCCTTGCAGTTCACGGCCGACAAGCAAAACTTGTCCAATCTCGCCAACAAAATTAGTCAAGACCCACACATGGCGGTACGCATTTTGCGCGTCGCCAATTCGCCTTTTTACGGTAGGTCTCGAGAAATTGGTTCTTTGCAGGAAGCGGTGGTGGTGTTGGGACTTAACCGGGTAAAAAACCTGTTGTTAGGCCTTGGTTTTATGAACCTGTTTCGGTTGGACCGCCAAGATTTCGACTACTCACAGTTTTGGCATCACAGCATGGCAGTCGCGGAGTGTGCTCGACAATTGGCGATTCATACCGGTATGGATCAGGATATTGCTTTTACGGCGGGATTGCTGCATGACATCGGGCTGCTGGCCATTGTTTTGTTATTTCCAGACGATTTCAGCCGTATTACTACGGGGCAACATCTCAATCGAATTGAAGCGGAACGGCGCGTTTTGGGGTTTGATCATGCGGAGATCGGCTGCAATGTCGCAAAGCATTGGAATTTACCGATGGCGATTCAGCATGCTATCGAACAGCACGAAATCCCACGCGGGCAAGATGAAGGGAAATCGTTAGAATTGATGATCCATATGGCCAATTTTCTGGTACTTGCCACACAACGCGACGACCAGGCTTTTGAGTATCCGGAGTCTATTGTGCAGATACTTGAGATGCTGAACATTCCTCTTGACCAAGCCATAGACTGGGCTAATTCTAGTCAACAATTCGCCAATCAGGTCGTCGCCAGTCTATAAATTCGGGAGCATTATGTTATTAACTGAATCGCAACAATGGGACTGGATTTATAACCTCTACCAATTAGGGCAATCCGATGCGTTTGAAGAAGATACAAACAAGATATTCGAAAAATTACTGCGTCATATTGTAGAGGGATTTAGAGCCGATACCGGCTCATTAGTCTTGTATGAAGGCGAAGACAGCAGCTGTTTAACCATAGTCGCTGCGCTCGGTTTGCCTGAGGAATGTGTCGGCAGCGCGATACCCAATGGCAACGGCGTGATAGCTTGGGTATTGGCCAACCAGCAGGCGCTATTGATCAAGGGCGACATCAATAAAGACTCGCGCTTTCTCCGCTACCCACCCAAAACCAAAACCCGCATACCGGTTGCCTCCATGTGCTGGCCATTGCAGATAGGCCAGCGCTTGATTGGCGCATTATCGGTCAACAGTTTTAACGATGAGTGTAGTTACACGGGAGCGGATTTAGACCACGGACAAAAATTAGTTAATCCGATCACGCTCGTGATCGACAACATTAGGTTACATGGTGATCAACGCAAGCGCATCCAGCAGCTTGCCAACGCAAATCAACGCTATGCCAATGCCAACCAGCAATTAATAGAGGCTCACAAACGCTTGAATGAGTCGGAAAAACGCCTTAACGACATTTTAAATTCACTGGATAGCGTGGTCTGGTCGATGGAGCCGGTCACGATGAAATTGCTGTATCTCAACAAGGCCGCCACTGAGGTATCCGGTCGGCCGGTCGAGGATTTTTTAAACGATCCGCAGTTATGGCTGAATATTATTGATCCGACTGATAGAAAGCAGGTGGAAGCCAGTCTGGCCGA
Organism: Methylomonas sp. TEB; assembly: GCF_047777895.1. GTDB lineage: Bacteria > Pseudomonadota > Gammaproteobacteria > Methylococcales > Methylomonadaceae > Methylomonas. The sequence goes on along the minus strand of NZ_CP180476.1, from coordinate 3,343,558 downwards.
TTTAAAGACTAACAGTATCCAGAAAGTCATCTATCGTATTCACCGCCCCGATGGCGGGCTTCGTTGGTTGTTTCATCGCATGTGCGCCGTTTGCGATGATGCCGGCTCACCGGTACGCATCGACGGCATCACTGTGGATATTACCCAGCATAAAAATGCCGAAGACTTGCTGAAACAGCGCAATCAGGAATTACAGACAGCCCTCGACACCATACAAGAAGTCCAGCAGCAATTGGTACAGTCCGAAAAAATGTCTTCTATCGGCCAATTGGCGGCGGGCGTCGCGCATGAAATCAACAATCCTATCGGCTATATCAACTCCAATCTCACTTCATTGAAAACCTACGTGGAAGATTTGCTGGCCTTGGTGGAAAAATATGAAAAAACTGAGGGGGAATGCGCCGACGGCGAACAACTTCGGCAAATTCAGGATTTCAAGCAGCAAATCGATCTGGTTTTTTTAAAAACCGATGTGCTCGATTTATTGGTTGAGTCTCACGAGGGGGCGTCGCGCGTCAAAAAAATCGTTCAGGATCTCAAGGATTTTTCGCATGCTGGCGGTGCCGACGACTGGCAATGGACGAATTTGCACGACTGCTTGGATAGCACACTGAATATCGTCAATAACGAAATCAAATACAAAGCCCGTGTGGTCAAAGCATACGGGGACATCCCGCATGCCTGGTGTTTGCCGCATCAGTTGAATCAAGTATTTATGAATTTGCTGGTCAACGCCGCCCACGCCATTGAAAAGGAAGGTACGATCACCATCCGTACCGGCAGCGAAAACGGCACCCTTTGGGTTGAGGTCAGCGATACGGGGCAAGGTATTTTGCCCGAGCACGCCAATAAAATTTTCGACCCTTTCTTTACCACTAAACCGGTGGGCAAAGGAACGGGATTAGGACTGTCCGTTTCCTACAGCATCGTTAAAAAGCACCAGGGCGAAATTAAGGTAGACAGCCGGATCGGCGAAGGCACCACCTTTCGCGTGGTATTGCCAAAAAAAGAACAGCCGGTCGACTTATGAATTTGCCGCCATCACCAATGACTAATGATCGGCGGGCGGCTTTACTGTTTGTCGATGATGACACCAATGTGCTCAAAGCCTTGCATCGACTGTTTCGGCATGAAAATTACACGCTTTATCTTGCGGAGGGCGGTGCGGAGGGCTTGACGGTTTTGCGCGAGCATACCGTTGATATAGTTGTTTGCGATATGCAGATGCCGACAATGAGCGGCGCCGAATTTTTCGCTCAAGCATTTGAGCGATGGCCCGATACCGTGCGTATCTTGTTAACAGGCTATGCCGATTTAGAATCGACTATCCAAGCAGTCAACAAAGGCCGGATTTACAGTTATTGCACGAAACCCTGGAATGGCGAAGAATTAAAACTATTGATTCATAACGCACTGCAAGAAAAACGTTTGCGTGAAGAACAGGAACGCTTATCGGCTATCATCCGGCAACAGAACGATGCACTGAAAGCCATCAACGAACATCTGGAAGAAAAAGTCGAACAACGTACAGCAGAGCTGGCGCAAGCCAATAAAACCCTGTTGCTCCACAATCAAGCCATTGAAGCCGCACGCAATGGCATCACCATTACCGATGCCAGACAAGCCGGCAATCCCCTGGTTTATGCCAACCCGGCGTTTCAACGCATTACCGGTTACGACAAAGCGGAAGTACTTGGCCGTAACCTTTCGTTTCTGCTGGGCGAGGATCATGATCAGCCTGGCTTGGAGAGTCTCCGAATTGCAATTCGCCGGAAGACAACCGGCTATGCCGTTATCCGTAATTATCGCAAGGATGGCTCGTTGTTCTGGAATGAACTGGCTATCGCGCCAATCAAAAACGCCAACGATGAAGTGACGCACTTTGTCGCCATCGTCGACGATATTACCGAATTCAAATCCAACCAGGCACAGTTGGAATATCGAGCCAACTATGATGATCTAACCGGGCTGGTCAATCGCAATCTTCTTAATGATCGTCTAAATAACGCCATCAGTACCGCGCAACGCGAGCACAAAGTATTCTGCCTGTTTTTTATGGATCTCGATGACTTTAAAGTCATCAATGACACGATGGGACATTCGGTGGGGGATGAGTTCCTAAAAATCATTGCCGGGCGACTGCTGAATTGCGTCCGAGCTTGCGATAGCGTAGCGCGATATGGCGGCGATGAATTTGTCTGTGTATGTCCAAGCATCGCTAAAACCGATGATGCTGCTTTGATCGCGGCGCGAATCATTACCGAAATCTCGCAGCCTCTACAGCTGAATGGGCACACCCTGCATGGGGCGGTAAGTATCGGCATCAGTTTTTATCCTGCAGACGGGGCGGACAAAGAGACCCTGCTTCAGCATGCGGATACCGCCATGTATGACGCTAAGGATAAGGGTAGGAATAGCTTTAGTTTTTATACTCAAGCGTTTAACCAACGCCTTATGCAGCGTTTGATGCTGGAGGAAGACTTGCGCCAGGCTTTACGATTGGAGCAATTTGTCGTCTGTTATCAACCCAAGTTCGATTTGCATAGTGAACAAATTAGCGGTATGGAGGCTTTGCTGCGCTGGAACCATCCGGAAAAGGGCTTGATTCCCCCCGATCACTTCATTCCATTGACGGAAGATACCGGCTTGATTCTGCCGATAGGCGAATGGGTGTTGCATACGGCCTGTTTGCAAGCTAAAGCTTGGCAGTTGGCGGGACTACCCGCCATCAATATGGCGATCAATGTTTCACCCAAACAGTTGCATAGCCCCACGTTTGATCAAACTATTACCCGTGTTTTACAACAAAGTGGATTGGACGCGAGTTTTCTGGATTTAGAGATAACCGAAGGCGCGGTGATGCAAGACCCGGATAATGTAGCCATTACTTTGACCCGGCTAAAGAATATCGGCATTCGCATTTCCATGGACGATTTTGGTACGGGTTATTCAAGTTTGAGTTACTTAAAACGATTTCCCTTCGATAATCTTAAAATAGACAAGGCATTTATCAACGATATTCCGTTGGGAGAGGGCGATGTTACATTAGTGTTGACCATTATTGCGATGGCGCACAACTTTAAACTTAAAGTGGTAGCCGAAGGGGTTGAAACACAGGCACAGATGGATTTTTTGGCGCGGAATGGCTGCGATGAAATTCAGGGTTATTTCTTTAGTCGACCGTTGCCGGCTTCGGAAGTGGAGCAACTGCTGAAAAAAACCAACTGACCGGGACAGCCAATTTCGCTTATTCGCGGATAACGGGATTTTTCATCTAATGATCATGAAATAAGCCGCGTAACTTTGGCAAACAAAAGTTTTTTGTAGCACAAAAACCGATAATGAATGCCATTCGGCGGACTGCCGGCGCGCTCCCCAGGAGACTATTTTTACCTTACTGACATTAGCACCTGACTTTGAATTATAGATTATGATTAGCCCTAGTGTCTAAACCGAGGTGGGGTACTCGCTATGCTTGAATCGAAAGCTGAAACTCTGCGGATACAAAAGCTGCACGAATGCTGCATCCTCGACACGCCCCCCGAATCAAACTTTGACGACATTGTCCGGCTGGCGGCACTAATGTGTGATACGCCTTTTGCGGTGATCACACTGGTCGATAATGACCGCGAGTGGTTCAAAGCCAAAAAGGGCATAGCGGCCAACGAACAATCCAGAGACTGCGGATTCGGCACACCAACCCTATTACGCCCGGATGTGTTGGTTGTACCGCATCTCGAGCATGACAGTCGCTTCGCGGCCAATCCCCTAGTGGTGTCCGAGCCGCATATCCGTTTCTATGCGGGCAGCCCGATTCTAATTCCCACTGGTGAAGCATTAGGTGCGCTTTGTGTGTTCGACGTCGTACAGCGCGAGTTAAGCGTCAATCAACTTGCGGGCCTCAAGCTTCTTGCTCGCCAAGTCGGTGCAGCCTTGGCGCGCAGACACAAGGAAAAAAGCCGGTCCGACATCCTGGAAAAACCCACTGCCCAAGCCTTGCCGGCCGACTTGGGCCGGCAAGATACAGCGCACAACCCCGAACATTTTAACGGCGCCATATTGGATTCCTTATCAAAACAATACTGTGTGTTGGATGACGCGGCCAATATCTTGAAAGTCAGCAGGCCTTGGCTTGATTTCGATCAGGCATACACCGGGGATAAAGCCAGCCTTCAAACCGGACAGAATTATCTGGCCCTGCTGGACACCGGGCTGACCAACGATAGAGGCGGAAAGGTGTTCGCAGAGGGGATTAGGTCGGTTTTGAACGGCACTTTATCCCGCTTTTCGCTTGAATATCCTTATTGTACCGGTTCCGGTCAGCTTTGGTTTGCAGGGAAAGTCATCCTGTTTCCCGACCAGAACTTAGCCCGGCTTATCGTAATCCATGACAATATTTCCGAACATAAACAACGTGAGGAGCGGTTGCGGCAAGCAGTGGAGTCGGCGCCGAATGCCATCGTGATGGTGAATGAGTCCGGCACCATTGTTATGGTGAATGCGCAAACGGAAGCATCGTTCGGTTACGCGCGAACCGAACTGATCGGGCAGAGGGTGGAGATGTTGATTCCGGAACGTTTTCGCGGCGCACATATCGGTTTCCGCCGGGCTTACCTTGCCGATCCGGTTTCGAGGCCTATGGGGGCCGGACGCGATCTGTACGGGCTACGCAAGGACGGTACCGAATTTCCGGTCGAAATCGGCCTGGGTCTGATCGAAAGCCATGAAGAAACCCTGGTGCTCAGCTCGATCGTCGACATTACCGAGCGCAAGCGCCTGGAACAACGATTCCGGCAAGCGGTGGAGTCGGCGCCGAATGCCATCGTGATGGTGAATGAGTCCGGCACCATCGTGATGGTGAATGCGCAAACGGAAGCCTCCTTCGGTTACGCGCGAACCGAACTGATCGGGCAAATGGTGGAGATGTTGATTCCCGAGCGATTTCGCGACGGACATGTCGGTTTCCGCCGGGCCTACCTAGCCGATCCGGTTTCGAGGCCGATGGGAGCCGGACGCGATCTGTACGGGCTACGCAAGGACGGCACCGAATTTCCGGTCGAAATCGGCCTGGGTCTGATCGACGACGATAATGGCATCATCGTCCTCAGCTCCATCGTTGATATTACCGAGCGCCAGAGTGCCCACGATAAGCTGAAACAAACCCTCAACGAGAAAGAAATGCTGCTTAAGGAGGTCTATCACCGGGTCAAGAATAACCTACAGGTGGTGTCCAGTCTGATCAACCTCCAAGCCGGCAATGTAACGAGTCCGGAGACCGCCGATTTACTCAAACAAAGTGCTGATCGCATCAAAGCCATGGCTTTGTTACACGAAAAACTTTATCAATCCAAAGACTTGGCCAGGATAGATTTCAACGAATACATTCGTAGCCTATCCGACAATTTGCTGTTCGGCTATGGCGCGTGTTCCGACAAACTCAAGCTCAACATGAAGATAGACAATGTGTTTCTCGATGTCGATACCGCGATACCTTGCGGCCTGATCATCAACGAATTACTGTCCAACGCCATTAAGTACGCATTTCCCGGAGATCGGCGCGGCGAAATCGGCATCGCTTTCACACAGGAGCAAGGCGAATACATCCTGATAATCTCCGATAACGGCATCGGCCTTCCCAGCGAAATGGATTTCAAAAAAAGCAGCTCGCTGGGTCTGCAATTGGTTGATACCTTGACCAATCAACTCATGGGACAGATGAGCCTGGATCGGACAAACGGATCCACCTTTACTCTGCGTTTTACTAAAACTTGTTAAGCGGGAGGGGCTCCGCATGTTAGCCAGTAGAATTATGATCGTCGAGGATGAAGGCATTATTGCCATGGATATTCGTAGGCAGTTGGAAGGCTTCGGTTATGAGGTGGTCGCGACTGCTTTTTCGGGAGGCCAAGCCATTACGCTGGCCAATGAGCATAAGCCCGATTTAGTCATGATGGATATTGTGTTGAAAGGCGAGATGGACGGTATCAGCGCGGCGCATGCCATAGCTGAGTCTCTGCATATTCCCGTGATTTTTCTGACGGCTTATAGCGACCCGGCTACCTTGTTGCGCGCGAAAGCCACAGGCGCATACGGCTATTTGATCAAGCCGTTCCGGCCGGATGAACTGCACGCTTCCATCGAAGTCGCTTTGTATAAGTATCAGCTGGAACGCAAGCTGAAGGAGAGCGAACAGTGGTTTGGCAAAACCCTGCACTGTATCAGTGACGCCGTCATTGCCACCGACGCTGAAGGGGTCATCCGGTTTATGAATCCGGTGGCCGAAACGATAACGGAACACAGTCTGGAACAGGCCAAAGGTAAACGGGTCAGCGAACTCATGACGCTGATAGCTGAGTCGAGCCGCAGTGTCATTGAAAACCCGGTCCTCAGTACATTACAGAATCGGACCGTGACCGGCATTGACTGCCCCACTTTGTTCGTTAGTCAGTCAGGAGTGGAAATTCCGGTGGACGACGGCGCCGCCCCGATACTCGATGACGATGGAACCTTGTTGGGTGCTGTGATGGTATTTCGGGACATCACCGCCCGTCGGCAAATGGAACATTTACTGCGGGAAAGCGAAGAACGTTTCCATAGCTCATTCGAATTGGCCGCTATCGGCATGGCGCTGATAGCCCTGGACGGCAGTTTCCTGCAAGTCAATAATGCCCTCTGTGAAATTTTTGGTTACACGCGGGATGAGTTGCTGGGCTCCAATCTGCAAATACTCACGCATGCAGACCATCATGATAAAGTAATAAACCTTTACTTGCGGCAATTGGTAACCGACGTACTGCCGACGTTTCAGATCGAGGTGGAGTGCCTTCATAAAATGGTCGGCAAGACCATTTGGACTATGATCAGCGCCTCGCTGGTTCGCACTGCCGGCGGCGAGCCGCAGTATTTCATTGTGCAAATTCAGAATATTTCCAACCGTAAATACGCCGAACAGCAATTGATCTATCTGGCCAATCACGACCCCTTGACCGGGCTACTGAATCGCGACCAGTTTCATAACCGCCTTACTCAAGCATTATCGACCGGTCAAAGACATAACCGTAAATTGGCCGTGATGTATCTGGATTTGGATCGCTTCAAGTTGATCAACGATACGCTGGGCCATCGCTTGGGCGATTTATTGCTGCAAGCCGTCAGCGACCGCCTGAGAGCCTCGGTGCGCTCGAACGATATTCTGGCTCGGTTGGGCGGTGACGAGTTTATCGTGTTGTTGAGTGACATCAACCAAATCGACGATGTAGCCAGAATTGCTCAAAAGACCCTGGACATCCTCACCCAGCCGTTTACCTTGGAAGGCAATGATCTTGTGGTCACCGCCAGCATTGGTATCAGTATTCATCCCGACGACGGCAAGGACAGTCATTCGCTGTTAATGAACGCCGACACGGCCATGTATTTGGCCAAAGACCGTGGTAAAAACAACTTTCAGTTTTATACCCTGGAAATGACTGAAAAATCGATCGAACGCATGAAGGTGGAACGGGGCCTGAGGCATGCCTTAGCCCATGATGAATTACGGCTGCATTATCAGCCTCAGGTCTGTACCGGCAGCGGCGTGGTGGTCAGCGCGGAAGCGCTGGTGCGTTGGCAGCATCCGGAATGGGGCTTGGTGTATCCGGACCGATTCATTACCGTGGCGGAAGAAACCGGACTGATCGTGCCTATTGGTGCCTGGGTGTTGCGTGAGGCCTGTTTACAAGCCAAAACCTGGATTGAAAATGATGGGCCATTCGGCGGTGTAGCCGTGAACGTATCGGCGCGCCAATTCCTCGATACCAACCTGTTTCAAACAGTAAAACGAACCTTGGCCGAAACCGGCCTTAATCCCAGCGCCCTGGAACTTGAAATCACCGAATCGGCAATTATGCAGGATCCCGAGAACACGCTGCAGGTATTGCATCAGTTTCAAGGGCTTGGGGTGCGGCTCAGCATCGACGATTTTGGTACAGGTTATTCCAGCTTGACCTACCTGCGCCGATTTCCGATACAAAGCGTCAAAATAGATCGATCCTTTGTGATTGATCTTCCTGGCGACGACGGCAGTAAAACCCTTGTCCGGGCCATCACTGCTCTGGCCCATGAGCTTAACTTGTCTGTCGTGGTCGAAGGGGTGGAAACCAAGGGTCAATTATCCTTTCTAACTGAGCAAAAATGCGATTCGCTGCAGGGCTACATGTTTAGCAGACCCGTGAGTGCGGAACAATTTCAACAGAATTTTATTAATTCCGGTTTTAAGACCTACCTTCCGAATACCTCAAACGATCAACCTTGAAATTAAAATTTAACAAAAACCAGCAACTTGTAAAGATGATTTAGGGATACAGCTCTCTTGGGTGAGGCAGCAGTTCCAATATCTTGCTGACAGGCACCACCGTTTTTGCGGCAAGGATTAAACTAGGGGTCTTTTATACAGAGGACGTGGAGGCGGGATTATGCGAAGAATCAAAGCCATAAGCTGTGTGCCCTGGGTGTTGGGCTTGTGCAGCGCTTGCAGTGCGGATTGGCCGCAGCGGCTTGGTTATCATGTGCTGCAGAACGCCGGGCAATTGCAGTGCCAAAAAGCCATGGCCAACGATTGCGAACGGCGGCAAAGTTACGACGCCTATCAGCGCGAACGGCAGCAACTCAAGTAGCCGCTAAATACTGTTCAGCAACGACAATTCCGCCGGATGCGGCAGCATGTAATAGGAGTTGTCGATAAAGTCATCCGGCTCTCTGCGGAAATGATGGCGGAGCAGGGTGAGCGGCACAATCAACGGCAATAAACCAATCCGATAGTTTTCGATGGTTTCCACCAGTTCCTGTTTGTCGTCGCTGTCCAGCTTGTGCTTTAAATAGCCCTGGATGTGTTGCAAGACATTAACATGGTTGCCGCGGGTGGCGACGATTTTCAGACAAGTCATCAAGGCTCCGATATAGGCAGCGGCGGTGTTTTCAATATCTGCGTTAGTGACGCCGGCAATAATTCTTCCCAGCTCGCGGGCCTGGTTTTGCTCGTGGCTCATCGCGATCAATTTATGCCGGCTGTGAAAGGTAATCAAACCATGCGCTGTTAAACCCTGCTCGCATAAGTCCCGCCAGCGGCGCATCACAAATACGCGCTGGATAAAGTTTTCCCGCAGGCCCGGATCACCCAGCCGGCCTTCTTCTTCCACCGGCAGGCTAGGGAAAGTGCGCTGTAAATAGTCGGCAAAAATGCCGGTGCCTTGCCGCGCGGGGATGTCGTTTTTATAAATTTTGACGCGGGTCATGCCACAGCTGGGCGAATCTTTTTTCAGAATGTAGCCGCACAAGCCGCCCAGCCAATCATGTTGCCGGGCGGAGGCCTGTTCCAAGCGGTCCGTCACGTCGAAACTATGGTCCTTCACGCCGACGCAACGAATGCCGTCCGCGGTTTCCCGCAACTGTACGCAGGGGCGGGGGATGCCCAAACCGGCTTCGACTTCCGGACAGAATGCTCTAAATTCGAAGTATTGGCCCAGCGTGCGTTCGATGTAGCTGTGATATTTGTGCGCGCCGTCGTAGCGCACTTCTTGGCCTAACAAACAGGCGCTGATGCCCACCGAAATTTTCTGCATACTTAATCCTGTTATTGCTTGGGGTGTTGGTCAAAAATCAGTTTGTCAGTGGCAAAACCCAGGGTTTTGGCTTGTTCTATTAAATCTTTTTGGATGCTCGGTTCCAGCTCCGGGCTGCGGGCCAGTATCCATAAATAATCGCGATCCGGGCCGGCGATCATCACATAGCGGTAAGCGGTTTTATCCAATGCAATGATGTTATACGCCCCGTAAAACGGTCCGAAGAAAGAGACTTTCAGGCGGCCGATCTCTGGTTTGTCAATAAAGTAAGCTTTGCCTTCGGCGATTTTTCGTTGGCCTCGCTCGGCGTCGTAGCCGCTGTTTAACACTTTGACGCCGTCGTCATCGCGCAGGCTGTATTCGGCGCTGATGTCGGTCAGGCCGCGCTCGAAGCTGTGATCGAGGCGGGCGATTTCGTACCAGGTGCCCAGATAGCGGTTCAATTCGAAGCCGTCTATCACTTTCACGCCTTCCGGGATGCCGGTGCAGGCGCATAGCAAGCTGAATAACAGTATGGGTAGATAACGCATGGTTTACTCCGCTGGCGCCGTGGTATTGCCCAGGGCTTTGAATTGGGCTTTGATTAGCTGGCTTTGTAAGCCGTGGTCAACTTTTGGTCGAGGGTAGTCGCCGGCTTGCGGATGCTTTTCCCATTTGTGGATGACTTCTGCCGGGAAGCGTTGCAACTCCGGAATCCAGGTCTTGATATACACACATTGTGGATCGAACTTTTTCTGCTGTAGCCAGGGATTGAAGATCCGGAAATACGGTTGCGCATCGCAGCCTGTGGACGCTGCCCATTGCCAGTTGCCGTTGTTGACGCAAGGGTCGTAATCCAGCAAGCGTTGCGCGAAATAGCGTTCGCCCCAGCGCCAGGATACGTGTAAATCCTTGACCAAAAACGATGCAACGATCATCCGCAAGCGGTTATGCATCCAGCCGGTTTGGTTCAATTCGCGCATGGCCGCGTCCACAATCGGAAAGCCGGTTTGGCCGTTGGCCCAGGCCCAAAAATCTTCTTGGCCGTTGCGCCACAGCAAACCGTCGTAACGCCTGTCAAAGGCGTGACCGAATACATGCGGAAAATAAAAGCCGATATGGGTGAAAAAATCCCGCCAATACAACTGCCGGAGCAAGGGATGTTCGGGATCAAGTTCGGCTTGGATGCTGTAAAAAGCCTCGCGTACCGAGCAACAGCCGAATTTTAAATAGGCTGAGAGCTGGCTGGTGGCGGCCATGGCCGGAAAATCGCGAACGGCAAGGTAGTTTTTGCAGTTGCCGATGATGGCTAATCGCGCCAACGCCGCTTGCCTGCCACCGGGCAATGCATTGTGGTGCGGCTGCTGCAGCTGCTGTATTACTTCCGGTTTGTGTCCGGCATAGGCTTTTGCCGATAGTTTACCCGCTGCCAAGCCTTGCGGAGCCGATACCGGCTGGAGCCGGGCTTGCCGGTGAAATGCGGTGAATACCTGATAAGGCTTGCCGTTGCTTCTTAAACCTTGCTCGGGTTCGGTCAGTAGCAGATCGGCTTGGCTGTGAAAAGCCAGATGCAGTGTTTCGCATTGTTCGCGCAGCTCGTTGTCCCGTTGCCGGCTGAACGGGCTGTAGTCGCGATTGACAAATACCGCTTCGATGCCTAAGTCCTGCTGCAAAGGCTGGAGCAGATGCGCCGGCTGAGCGTTGAAAATGTACAGCAGGGCGCCTTGCTGTTGCAGTTGTTGCTGCAAATCGCTCAGCGACTCCAGCATGAATTGCAAGCCCGGCGTGCTTTGGTAAGGATGGGTTTGGATTTGCCGGGGATCGAAGATAAAGCAGGCAATGACTTGCCCGGACTGGTTTAGTGCGGCGTTCAGAGCGGTGTTATCTTCCAGGCGTAAATCGCGGCGGAAAATGAACAGCGAGGTTTTGTAGGTTTTTTTTGCCATCGGCTCAACAGTCGCCCCAATGAATAATCATTTGTTGGCAATTAAACAGAATATTGGGGTAATACTGATAAATCACCCAGCGCAGCAGCAAATCGAAATATGCCGCTACCGTCATCAGTCGCGCCAAGGCGGCCCAAACTCTGCTGGCGCCTTTGTCGGAGCAACGCCACACGGCGCCGGTCCAGTAAATCAGCGGCATCGCCATAATAATATGGATGGTCACCCAGCTGGCGACGGTGAAGTTGCCTTCGTTAATTCGGTAGTCGATGAAAAACAATACGGCGTTGTACAGGATAAAAAACGGGTAAAACGCATCTTTTAAGCGCAGATAACCCAGCCAGCTCCATTGCAGGTAAAAATACAGCGTGGCCGGCGTGCGTTCTTCCCATTCCTGGGCGGGTGAGGGCGTCAGATAAAATACCAGCGTGCCCAATGCCAGCGCGACCAACAGCGCTTCGTACCAGGTGACGAACGAGGTAAAGGCAAATAGCAGGGAAAGACTGTCGATCAACATAAGAATGCCCGTTTTTATATCTAGGGTTTATGCAAAATATCGCGCAATGCGGTATCCAGCTGTGAATATTTAAATGCAAAGCCCTGGGCCAGTAACCGCTCCGGCAGAACGCGCTGGCTGCCCAAGACTAGCGCCGCCATTTCGCCCAGCAATAATTTAAGGGGCGCTTCCGGCAGCGGCAGGAGCAGTGGCCGCTGAAGTACGCTGGCCAAGCTGACGCTGAATTGTTGGTTGCTGACCGGTTCTGGGGCTGTGGCATTGTATGGGCCGCGCATTGCCGGTTGATCTAGCATCGATTCGACGATAGCCAACCAGTCGTGCAGATGTATCCAGGACATCCATTGTTTGCCATTTCCCATGCGGCCGCCTAATCCCAAGCGAAACGGCAACAGCATGCGTTTCAGTATGCCACCATTATCACCCAGCACCAAGCCGGTGCGTATTAGGCAGACCCGGCTGCCGAATTTTTCCGCCGCTAAGGCTGCCGATTCCCAATCCGCGCACAACTGCTGGGAAAAATCGGCAATGCTCGCGCTATTTTCAGTCAGAAACTTATCGCCTTGATCGCCGTAGATGCCGATAGCCGAACCGCTTACCAGCACAGGCGCGGGCTGCGCCGAGGAGGCTATCCAGGCCACCAACTGCTCGGTCAGTTTAATCCGGCTATCGCGCAGCAACTGCTTGCGCGCCTCCGTCCAGCGTTGGTCGAAAATACCGGCGCCCGCCAAATTGACTACCGCTTTAAACGTGGCGGCATCCGGTAAATCGGCTACGGAACTGACCGCTTGCACGCTGTTGCCGAAAGTAGCGGCGACTTTTTCGAGGCTACGACTCAGGACCGTCACTGCATAGCCTTTTTGTATAAGCTGTTTGGCCAGTGCACTGCCCAGAAAGCCGGTGCCGCCGCTGATTAAAATCGAGTTTGTATTCATAAGTTCTGCTCCGGAAACTACTGACAACCAACTGCTTCGCTGACTATGGGATTGCTGGCTTAATCGGCTTCGGTATCGATGGAAGTACGGCCTTTGGGAATCATCATTTGGTTTAATTGTTTGTTTTTAATCCAGATTACTGCGCGAAAACCCAGCAGCATAAATATCAGGAGCAAATAGAATAAAGGCTCGGCCAGGTTACCTTTAAGCTGCCAGAAATAATGAATCATTGCCGCACCGGCTGCTATGTAAATAAATCGATGCAGTTTTTTCCAGCTTTTGCCCAAGAGTTTTTTGGACGCTTTGGAAGAGGTAATCCCCAGTGAAAAAACAATGATATAGGCAATTAATCCAAACCAGATATACGAGCTTTCGAGAATATCGATACCGATCATTCGCCAGGCAAAAACCTGGTCTACCGTTAAATAAACCAGGACGTGCAGGCTGGCGTAAAAAAAAGCGAATAAACCGAATAGTTGCCGATACTCAGTCATGCCTCGCCATTTTGTGACGGTTTGCACGGGAGTAATGGCTAAGGTTATCCATAGAAATCGCAAGGCCCAATCGCCTAAACGAATATGCAATGCTTGCATTTGATTTGGGCCAAGATTATCGAAGGCAATATCGAACACTATCCAAAGCAGCGGAATAATGGAAACCGCGATGGTTAAAGGCCGCAAATTATTAATTGGCATAATCATTAGAAAAAATGCCTCAAATCCATATCACGATACAGGTGAGCGACCTGTTCGCCGTAACCGTTAAATAATTCGGTTTGCCGACGCGGGGTAAAAAAGCCGCTGCCCAATAGTCGCTCGCTATTTTGGCTCCAACGCGGATGCGGTACGTCCGGATTGACGTTGGCGTAAAAGCCGTATTCGTTGGGGGCAAACTTGTTCCAACTGCTAATGGGCGGTCTTCTCAGCAGTTCTATTTTCACGACGGCCTTGATGCTTTTAAAGCCATATTTCCAGGGCACTACCAAACGCAGCGGCGCGCCGTTTTGCTTGGGTAAAATGTCGCCGTACATACCAACCGCCAGTATGGTCAAGGGATGCATGGCCTCGTCAATACGCAAACCTTCGACATAGGGCCAGTCCAGCATGGCCTTGCCGCGTTGCTTGGGCATGGTGTCCGGTTGTTGAACCGAGGTGAGCTTTACGAACTTGGCGTTTGATAAAGGCTTGGCGGCTTTCAGCAAATCGCCCAGCGCAAAGCCCACCCAGGGCACTACCATGGACCATGCTTCGACGCACCGGAAACGATAGATGTATTCCTGTAAGGTGTGCCTGCTCAGAATATCTTCCAACTGGTAGGTACCGGGTTTTTCCACTTCACCGCCGATCTCCACGGACCAGGGATCTATGCGCAGGCTTTGGGCCAGACTGGCGGGGTCTTCTTTGTTAAAGGCCAATTCGTAGTAGTTATTGTAATTTTTTGCGGCCGCAGCCGGCGTCACCACTAACTCAGGCGCTGAGAACGGGCTTTTGGGTACGGCGCTCCAAAGCGGTTTTGAGTCTTCGGCCCAGCCGGTGCGGATGCTGGTGCCGGTCAGCATCATCGCCGCCATCGCTTTGATGAGGGTGCGGCGTTGCTGAAAAACCAGGGGATCGGTAATTTCACTGCCGGGGATATTTTTTATTGTTTTTATAATCATGGCTAGATTACCGGTAACTTATAGAAGAAGTCCCACTATTTTTTGCCTTTCGGAATCCAGCCCATCAATTGGCGGATTTTACGTTCGGTAATAAATGCCAGAGAAAACAATTGAATAAAATTCTCGGCTTCAATCAAATCCAATCCTATATTGGCGGGTACCAATTCCTTGCGGGTTCCAAACATCCGGTCCCAAATCGCCAGCACTATGCCGTAATTGCTGTCATGTTCCGAACGCAAAGTGGAATGGTGAGTGCGGTGCAGGGAAGGGGTGATAATAATTTGGGATATGGTGGTTTCATTGGGGACGCGAATGTTGCCGTGATGAAAAAAGATGAAAAATAACTCGATAATTTCGATGGAAAGCACTAGATAAGCATCCACGCCGATTACTACCACGAATATACATTTGTAAATTATTTCCAGAAATAAATCGAAAACATGAAACCTAAAACCGGTGGAAACATTAAAGCATTTGTCGCTATGGTGAATTTTATGAAAGCGCCATAAGTACTCGGACCGATGGCTGGCGTAATGCCACAGATAAATGGCCAAATCAAAAAAAGCAAACGCCAGAATCCATTTAAGCGGACCGTTACTCAGGCCGCTTAATAAGCCGTAACTGGCGAATTGTTGCGCTACCAGAAATAAGGATGAGGCTCGGAGCGCGGTTAAGATTAAGTTGTTGACCAAGAAAGCCGTAGTATTGGTGACAAACGACTCTTTATAGGTTTTGGCCGGGAATGGCCGATAAGGTTTGGTTTTTTCTATGACCAGCAATAGCACGAAAGCCAGTATCGCTAATCCGAATAAGGCTTCGTTAAAAAACAGGCTACTGTCGCCTTGGCTATTTGCAGTGGTGTTCATGGAAGTCCCCAATAATGAGCTATTTATCGAACGGTTTTTTAATTTCCTTGAATAGCGTTTAATAAGTTTGTCAATTCCTTTATTTCGTTATTGGCATTTATTTGTTGGGTAATGTCGTATTGCACGCCTAAATAATAAATGACTCTATTTTTCTTATCCAATAGCGGGGTTATTTTCAAATGATTGTGGAATAAAGTGCCGTCTTTTTTATAGTTTCTTAAGGTGACTTCCACTGTTTCGTGGTTTTTCATGGCTTCCACAATTTTAAAACGCGCATCTTGCTCTCTGTCTTCACCTTGTAAAAACCGGCAGTTGTGGCCGATGATCTCGTCATGACTGTATCCGGTTAAACGTTCAAATGCCTTATTGGCATAGATAATCGGCGCGTCTTCAATGTCAGGGTCGGCTAGCGTGACGCCGTTGACGCATTCGTCCAAAATAGCGGAAAGTACTTGCGGAATCAGTCCGCTATCTTTTTCAACAATAAAAGCCATGGTTAAACTCCGGGTTTTATAATAATTATGAGTTTGTAAATGCTAGTTGCATTCTACTAATATTAAATTCCTGATGTTTTCGACGGTGTTTTCCGCACCGTCTTCGATCGCGCAACGAATTAATTTTTCAAAAGGCCGCATAAATACCTCCAACTCCAAGAACTCAAAACGAAACGTCAAGCGGGTAGGTCGGCGATCTTCTTGAATGGCTTCGAGCAGATAGCTGTGCTTGTAAGGTTGGGTCAATCCTTGAAAGATCAGCTTGGATTTGGGTTGATATTCAGTAATTTCAAAAACAGATTCTATTTCGCCGTTGTTGTCGTTACGAATTTGCTTGGCCTTGGCGCCGATGAATACTTTCTTGCCGTCGAGCGGTTCAAAATCAACTACTTCCACAGCCCATTTCGGATAGTTTTCAAAAAAATTTTCACCAACATAATGAAAAACATCGTCAACAGGTTTGTCTATATCGATGCAGGCCTCGCCGGCAATGGGCTTGTGTGAGTCAAACGGAAATTTGATGTGCATTTGATGTTCCCCCCTCGCGGAGCTTTCTGCTCAGCGTTGTTATTATTTTTCTGGACACGTTAAGCCAATAAGAAAACGGTATTTAAATCTGTGCAATTAAATCACCGTCAGTCGCTTCGGCTTTTTAGGTCTAATTCTAGCCCGCTTTCTACCGGAAAATTACCAATCTCTAGTTTTGCTGGTGGCGCATGGCCGCGCAGCCGCCATAAAGCAGGTGCGATAAGCCCGAATAAATAAATAATTGCCGGTAGTTTTCGTCTATTTCAATTTGATTAATCGAGCAGTAAAACTCCAGGGAGCCAATTAATAGCAGCAGAAAAACCCCTAACGCCGCCAATGCTTCCGGGCTGTTGCTTAATTTATAAAAACTGTACGCTGCGATTTGGATTAAGCACAAATAAAACATCATTAACCGCATATTGTTTGCCAATGGACCGTACAAGTCACTGCTATCTTCAAAAAACAGGGTATTGCCGAATATGGTGGCTGCACCGCTGATCAATAATAAAATCACAGCTACATTAAAATTAATCTGCAACAACAATTGCAGGAAATTCATGGTTTTTGTGGTTATCGATTGAGTATGCATATTGCTACCTCTGAAAAAAAGATACCCTCCAGGAGTACAGCGTTTGGAGGGTACATAGAGGAGGACTTTTAGGACGCCAATATTTGTCCTTGATCCAGGTGACCACCAGTTTCTTCGTTTATTGAGTCTTCAATCTCTTCAAACGATTTGGGTTCTTCTACTTCGGGTTCCGGTGGTGCAAGTTTTTTACCTTGTAACAGTTCGTCAATCTGATACTTATCGATGGTTTCCCAATCCATTAAGGCTTGAGCCATGTTGTGCAACACTTCGATGTTTTCTTTCAGAATAGCTTCGGCGCGGTTGTAGTTAGCATCGATCACCGCCCGAACTTCTTCATCAATAGTTTGGGCCATCTTTTCAGACATTGGTTTGGACTGCGGGCCCATATAGCCGCCTTCGCTGTCGCCGTAATCCATCGGGCCTAAACGGTCTGATAATCCCCACTTGGTGACCATGTTTCTAGCTAATTGCGTAGCCCGCATGATGTCGTTGGAAGCGCCGGTGGTGACCTTGTTTTTACCGTAAATCAAGGCTTCCGCTACCCGGCCCCCGAACAAACTGGCGATCTGGCTTTCCAACTTATCCTTGGAGGCACTGTATTGGTCGCGCTCTGGCAGGAACATCGTGATACCCAAAGCTCCGCCGCGCGGCATGATGCTGACTTTGTAGACAGGATCATGTTCAGGCACATTGCGACCGACGATGGCATGGCCGGCTTCGTGATAAGCGGTCATCAACAAGTCTTCCTTGGTCATGACCATGGTGCGTTTTTCCACACCCATGATCATTTTGTCGCGGGCTTTGTCCAAATCGTTCATGGTCACGACACGCTTTTTGTTACGCGCAGCGAACAAAGCGCCTTCGTTGATCAAGTTAGCCAATTCCGCGCCGGAAAAGCCGGGCGTGCCGCGGGCCAAATCGTTGATGTTGACGTCTTCCGCCAAAGGCACTTTGGCACCGTGCACTCTTAAAATTTGCTCTCGGCCTTTGATGTCCGGTAAACCGACTTGAACTTGCCTGTCGAAACGGCCCGGTCTCAACAAAGCCTTGTCAAGTACGTCAGCGCGGTTGGTAGCGGCGATGACGATAATGCCTTCGTTGCCGCTGAAACCGTCCATTTCCACCAGCAGCTGGTTGAGCGTTTGCTCGCGTTCATCATTACCGCCGCCGATACCGCTGCCGCCACGTTGCCGGCCTACTGCATCAATCTCGTCAATGAAGATAATGCAAGGTGCACGTTTTTTGGCTTGTTCGAACATGTCTCTGACCCTGGAAGCACCGACCCCGACGAACATTTCCACGAAATCGGAACCCGAGATGGAGAAGAACGGCACGCCTGCTTCGCCGGCAATCGCTCTGGCTAACAAGGTTTTACCGGTACCCGGAGGGCCCACCATCAGCACGCCGCGCGGAATTTTGCCGCCTAATGCTTCGTATTTGCCCGGATCTTTGAGGAAGTCGACCATTTCCACGACGTCTTCCTTGGCTTCTTCCACGCCGGCCACGTCGGTGAAGCGTACCTTGATCTGGTCTTCAGCCATCAACTTGGCTCGGCTTTTACCGAAACCCATCTGGCCGTCGCGGCCGCCCATCGCTGCCTGCTTACGCATGAAATACACCAGCACCATGATCAGCAGCAGGGTAGGCGCCCAAGAAATGAGGATGTTCATCAAAGTGGAGGGTTGTTGTGGCTTCTCGACTTTGATTTTCACGCCATACTCCAGCAATTCGTCAATCATTCTGGAGTCGTTGGGGTTGTAGGTCGCAAAGCGCGTACCGTTCTGGCGTTGGCCGTCAACGTAGTTGCCGTCTATCACCACTTCCGTAACCACTTTGTTACGCACGTCTTCGATAAAGTCGGAGTACGAAATTTCATAATGCGGATCGTATTGCGGCATGTTGCGGTTCATCACCGCCGACACCACCAACCCTGCTACGATCAGGATGGAGAGAAAAATAAACATTTTTTTCATGATAGCTGTCTCCTAACTTACTTTTCGCTGGAGAAGTATTTGAAAAAGTCGGAGTTTGGTTTTAACACCAAAGTATCCTGAGTTTTTTCAAATGAGGTTTGGTATGCCTGCAAGCTACGGTAGAACGCATAAAACTCGGGGTTTTTACCGTAGCTTTTCGCGTAAATTTCCGCTGATTGCGCATCACCGCGGCCGCGAATGCTTTCCGCATCGCGCTGGGCATTGGCAACTATCACGTGTTTTTGCTTATCGGCTTCCGCGCTGATTTGTTCGGCGCTTTCGGCACCTTGCGAACGGAATTCTCTGGCGACCCGCTCGCGTTCGGCACGCATCCGTTGGTACACCGAGCTGCTGACTTCCGGCGGCAGATCGATGCGTTTAACGCGGATGTCGATCAATTCAATGCCGAACTTTTCGGCGGCCGGCGCTAATTTAGCCAGTAAGGTTTGCCTTAGTTCGTTTCGGTCTTCGGAGATCAATTGCTTGATGGTCCGCACGCCGAACTCGCTACGCATGGCGTCTTTCATGATTTGGTCCAGGCGCAGATTGGCTTGAAACTCGTCGCCGCCGACCGTGGTGTAAAAGAGACCCACATCACCGATTCGCCATTTGACGAATGAGTCAACAATAACGTTCTTCTTCTCGGAGGTAAGAAAACGCTCGGATTTGGCATCCAAGGTCAGCACACGCGCATCAAATGTACTGACGTTATTGATGATGGGGGTCTTGAAATGTAGCCCGGGAGTGTAGTCGGACGTGACCATTTCCCCGAGGCGAAACAGAATGGCTTTTTCGTTTTCTTTGACGTAAAAAACCGACATATAGGCCAGTACACACAGGGTCAAACCGGCCGGAATTAAAACTTGGGTGGTTTTGCTGCTCATGGTTTGCTCCTGCTAGGACGTAATTCGTTGCCGGTTGATTTGCGAACGCCGTTTTTGTCGCCGTTGTGCGGTTCTGCGCTAACTTCCGGTTCCGTATGGCTGGCCGCGGGCTGCGCATGTTGAGTAATGGTTTGCGGCAAGGGCATATACATCATCGGGCTGGATTGGTCTTCGTTCAGCATGATTTTATTGGTGCTGCTGTACAGCTTTTCTTTGGCTTCCAGGTACAAACGCTTGCGGGTGATGGCGGGGCTTTTTTCGTATTCCACCAGCAATTGATCGAACCGTTCGGTTTCACCTTTGGCTTTGGCGACTTTCTCGGCTTCGTAAGCTTCCGCTTCCTGAATAATCCGTGATGCCGCGCCGCGTGCTTTAGGAATTACTTCGTTGCTGTAGGCTTCGGCTTCGTTTATCAAGCGTTGTTTATCTTCCCTGGCCCGAATCGCGTCTTCAAAGGCGCCTTGCACTTCTTCGGGTGGTTGTGCATCCTGCAAGTTGACACTGGCGATGCTGATGCCGGCTTTGTAAGCATCCATCGCTTCCTGGATTTGTTCTTTGATCTCGGCGACGATCTGGCTACGGCCTTCGGTTAACACGAAGTCCATATTGTTGCGGCCAATCACCGCCCGCTCCACGCTTTCAGTCAGTTGTTTCAACGTGTTTTCGTTGTTTTTGACATTGAACAAGTAGTCTCGGGCGTTATTGATTTGATACTGCACAGCCAGACGCACGGTAATGATGTTTTCGTCCGCGGTCAGCATTAGCGATTCCTGTGGAATCACAGATGATTTGTTCACCCGGCTGGCGTCGGTGTAGCCCACTTCGATAAACCGTTGCTGCTCTACGTTGACATTGGCGACGCTTTCGATGGGCGCGGGAATATGCCAGTGTGGGCCGGGTAGGGTGGTTTCCGTGTAAGCGCCAAAGCGGCTTACCACGCCTCGATTGCCTTGGTCCACGATGTAAACGCCGCTGGCCAGCCAGACGACGGTCAACGTGCCACCCACGGCGGCGGCGATGTTGGTTAACGAAAACATACTCTTATGATCGTTGAAGAAGTCGCCCGCTTTGGTAGAGACGTGCTTCCACTGCTTATCCAATTCCAACTTCCAGTCGGACTGCGGCGTTTGCTTACTGGTGTTTTGTTTTTCTGATGACATAATCACTCCTCTTGTAGTGTTAGCCTGACCTGGGTCAATGATTGTTATTGTTAGCCGTCCTTGGGTTCGAGAAATAGCATAAGGTCAAAGCCAAATTGTTGTTTCAGTTTTTTTAAAGCTTCATTTTGAATTTGCCTAACTCTCTCCCGAGTAACATGCAGCTGATCCGCTACTGCCTGCAAGGTCATTTCCGTGTGATCGCGCAGACCGAAACGCATGGTTAAAATCGCCGCCTGTTTTTCAGGTAACGAAGCAACTGCTTTGTCGACATATTGAGCCAGATCCTGATCAATTAGTTCATCGAGTGGCAGACTGAATTGATGCTGCTGCATTTTTGCCATCAATTCCAGGTTATCGTCATCATCTCCTATAGACGCATCCAAAGAATGCGTGGCTTGATAGTAGCTGCTGATGGTTTTAATCTCTTGCTCGGATAAATCGCAAGCCAGTTTTAATTCTGCGATGCTCGGCCAGCGCTCATATCTAAGGTAGCAACTACGCATAGCTTCGAATACGGTGGCGGCTTTTTCGGCCAAAGCCACCGGAAGTCGCACAATTTTTTCTTGTTTGACAATCAGACGGGATATGGCCTGTCTGATCCAATAAATGGCGTAAGTGGAAAAGCAGATGCCGCGATCCGGATCGAATCTGTCTACTGCTTTAATGAGCCCGACCAGGCCTTCCTGCATCAAATCTTCAAAGCTCAGGTTACTGGTTTTGTACTTGTGCGCCACGAACGCCACCAAGCCGGTGTTGGCGGAGATCATTTCCTGGCGCAAGCTTCTTAATTCCCGTTTGGCTTTGCCCAAGCGTTTTTTGAAATCTGCGCCGTCTTCGGTGTCCGTGGTCAATATGCTCTCTGCTTGCGCCGCACTGTCCAACAAAAATACCGGTAACAAGTGCAGGCTGTACAACAAGCGATTGACCGAACGGGCGATCAGGGATTGCTGGGCAAACTCCGAACCCATAAGTTGTACAACATTCTCGGCTTGTACAACTTTGCCCTGTCCGTTATTCTCACCCCAGGCAAGCTGATGGGATCTGTTGGCTGTCTCGGTATTGACCAGTAATTGCAGTAGCCTTTTATAGTCTTCCGAGTTCTTGGCTAAGATCAGATCCGAGGAGTCCACTCCCGAATCAAGATCATGCAAGAACCTGTTAATTATCAAAGCGTTGGTTTGCTTGTTCTCAAGCAATAACGCTAACAGATTCTGCCTGGCCTGTTCAACTTGAACGGCAAGTGAGTTGGGTTGGGATTCTGTTATCGAATCCATCTCGCTATCAATTGGCAATGCGGCTAAGTTGGACATAATCAATTCACTTGGTTATTTAAGTTGTTGGCAAATAACTTACTAGAATGTAGAATGTTTGTCAAAGTATTTTCTATACAAAAGTTGAACAATGTACTCAATTAAAGCGATTACCTCCTTAACCGGATTAACAGCGGAAACACTAAGAGCCTGGGAACGTCGCTACGCCTGCATCATGCCGGCGCGGAACAGCACGGGGCGGCGTTTCTATTCGCAACAGGATTTGGAAAAATTGACGCTATTGGTCAATCTGACCCGAAAGGGCCATCCCATCGGTAAGCTGGCGACCCTGGACAACCAGCAACTACAAGACTTCCAGAAGCAAGTCAGCGTACAACCGGCGAAAGAACAGTCGCCTTTGTTAGCGCAGATCATCGACTCGTTGAAACAATACAGAATCGAACGCTGCGAACAGTTGTTGAAGAAGGCTCTGATTGCCGCCGAGCCCTTGGACTACGCCAGAGACATTTTGTTGCCTGCCTTGCAAACAGTGGGCGAACTTTGGCATGACGGAAAGTTGAACATCGCCCAGGAACACATGTTTTCCAGCTGTATCAAGCGGATTGTGTTGAGCATGGTGAACAATTTGCACCACCACTCGAAAAACAATCCGGGCATGCTGTTCGCCACGCCGAGCGGCGATCCGCACGAGTTTGGCATATTGGTGAGCTGCCTGATTGCCGCCAACCAGGGATACAACTGTTACTACTTGGGTGCCGATCTGCCAGCCAAAGATATTATCGAGGCTTGTCAGCATTTGAAGCCGGACGTCATAGTCATGGGCTTGGTCAAGACTCCGCCGGAGCAAGTGACCCTTGACGAATTACAGCTGATCATAGATTCGGTCAGCAGTGAGCCCACCCAAGTATGGTTGGGCGGCAGCGGCGCTTATTTTTATTACACGCAATTGCAAAATGATTTAAGCCACTGCGAGTTGATTACCGATATTGATCATTTCAACGCCAAGGCCCAGCAACAGCAGTTGTCCAACTGAATGATGGGTTAAACTCAGGCAGCGGACTCGCGAGGCTGCTTACCGAGCTTGGCTTGGGCCTTAATCTCTGAGTCCTTCGGCTGCGCTAAGGAGAGCCTTGTCGAAAGACATGCCAGATCAGGCGTCGACAGACTCAGCCCCAATGGTGTACCCGTGTTAAACAAGGCCGAATTAATAGCTGAAGGACTTTGCGCTTCCGGCATATACCGGAATGACAAATTTTCACCTGTCCTCCATAATCAAGCCACGGCAAGTTTGCCCAAATTTCCTGTCAGTTGCTTTCGCCAATTAAAATCATGAACGAGATTACTTACGACATCGATAGTTTACTGATCGCCTGTGTGTTGCTGTTATCCATGGCGCTCACTATCGAACTGGGTTATCGCTTGGGTTTAAAAATTAACCCTAAGGTGGATGATAATTTCAAAGCCCATGTCAATTCGATCTCCGGGTCTTTACTTGGCATTCTGGCATTGCTGCTGGGGTTTACCTTCTCCTTGTCCTTACAGCGCTACGATAGTCGCAGCGAGGCGGTGGTTGACGAAGCCAATGCTATCGGTACGGCTTATTTGCGCGCGCAATTATTGCCGAAGTCGGTCAGTGCAGAAGTCAGCAGCTTAATACGCAACTACCTGGATTTGCGGGTAAGAACCGGCACTGTCGATCTCACTCAGCGTGGGCAGAGGGAAGCGCTGATCGCGGAGGCCGGACGCATGCAAGCGAAGCTTTGGGATTACGCCCGGCAAGCGAATGAGCAGGCACCCAATCCGGTGACCACCGGTTTGTTTATCCCCGCCTTAAACGATTTGATCGATAATTTTGGCAAACGCGATGCCGAGGTGAAGCGGCATGTACCCGAGTTGGTGCTGGCCCTGTTGTACATCACCTTTGTCATGAGCGGAGCATTGGTGGGTTATACCAACGGTCTGGCCGGACATCGCACATCGTTCGTCACTTACATCATGGTCTGGTTGATTGTGGTCATGGTGTTCATTATTCTGGATTTGGACCGGCCGTATCGGGGCGTAATCCGGGTGAGTCAGCAGAGCATGATCGATTTACAGACTGCTATTCGCGATGATGGCGTTGCCGAGAGTCCGCGTTAGCATTTTTAGCAGCCGGAGCGTTTCGTCATGATGAACCTAGTCTGATCCTCATTGCCATTGTTGCTCTGATTGTTCTGGCATTGACCAGCAGACAGCCGGATACTTTCCAGGTTTCCCGGTCCATCAGTATGGTCGCGTCGCCGGCAATCGTTTTTAACCACAAAGACTTGCACGTCTAGTTGCCCTGGGCCAATAAGGCCGCATCCGCAATAGCGCGCTAATCTTGAGTTTTTGTCCACGAACTCTGCAAATAAAGCGACTCAACCTTTTGCCTCGCCCACGGCGTTTTACGCAAAAACTTCAGACTGGAGCTAATACTGGGGTCTTTGGCAAAGCAGTTGATGTCGATGCGGCTGGCCAATTCCGCCCAGCCATATTTTTCTACCAAACGGGTCAGCAGCGTTTCCAGCGTGATGCCATGCAACGGATCTTGCTTGCCGGGTTTAGTCATCGGCAGCTTCGCCAGCGTTGGTTTCGGCCTTCTTCACGCGAATCCGGTTGCCGTCCATTTCCAGACCATTCAGGGTTTTGATGGCGGCCTTGGCTTCGCCGGCTTTGGGCATCTCTACAAATCCAAAGCCTTTCGAGCTGTGGGTGTCTTTGTCCATCACCAGCGAACAGGACTGCACGCTGCCGTGTGCCGCGAACATGGCCCGCAATTCGGCTTCGGTGGTGGTGCGGGGAAGATTGCGTATCAGTAATTTCATGGGTTTACTTGTTTATGCTAAAGGCCCGCAACTATACAACTTATCGGATTTGGCTTTTTGCTAAATACGCCCTGTGCGGCAATTGCTTGAGGTTTTGTCGTTTACGCGACAATCAATCGCTTAGTCAACGCGCGGCGATAGGGCTTATTTGTGCGCAAACCCGACAATTCGCCGAGTTTGGCGGGCTAAATGGTGGCCGATTAGCGTGGTGCGATTATTGCTGCAAAGTGGTTTTCCATTTCCGGATCTTTACTATGCGCTACGAACCCTACCAAGAAGAATATGATGCGGCTCAATCCATGAGCGACGAAGATCTGTTGGAATATTTTATGTATCGCATCGTCGAAATGGACGAAGTCTGGGGCTTGAAGGAAAGCCGGCAATGGATCTTGCGGGTGGTGGACGGCCACGAAACCTTGCCGGTCTGGCCGTACCGGCGTTACGCCGACGAGGCGGCGGTCGGCGAATGGGAAAACATGATAGGCGTGGCGGAAACGCTGGATTTTTTCATGTACCAAATCTTGAACAAGCTGACCGCACAGGGCGTATTAGTAGAAATCATGCCCCGAAAAGCGGCGGCCGGCTGTCTGATCAGTCCGCAACGCTTGTTTAATTTTCTGGAAGGTATGCGCGATTCGCGCGACTTTGTGCTGGACGATTAACGCCGTAATCCAGAGCCTGACCGAGCTTGCGGCACGTGGGAGCAACGATATTGCGGCCGCGCTAATTAGTCACCAGCAAAACCCGCGTTGGCGTTCAGTAAAGTATCGATCCCTTTAAAAATGTTAGAGTAAACACCTGCTAATCGGTCTTTAGAGGTGTTATGCACTATTGGGATTTCTCCGGCGCTAGGTATTCGGCGGCTTGGCTATTGCTGGCTAGCTTGGTGTCCAGCGGGACCCAGGCCGATGTTTATCGTTTGTCGATCTCGGAAAAATCGATCAATCTAATCGGCGAAACCCAGCAGGCCGTGCTGGCGGACGCTGCCTTGCCGGCGCCCACCTTGCATTGGCGGGAAGGCGAGGACGTGACCTTAGAGGTTACTAATCTACTCAAAGAATCCACTTCAATACACTGGCACGGCATCATTCTGCCTTACCAAATGGACGGCGTGCCGGGCATCAGTTTCGACGGTATTGAGCCGGGCCAGACTTTTACATATCAATTTAAGGTCAAGCAAAACGGTACCTACTGGTATCACGGCCATTCGGGTATGCAGGAGCAACTGGGCTTGTTCGGCGCGCTGATCATCGCCCCACAACAGGAGCAGCAAACGGTAGATCGCGATTATGTGGTCATGCTGTCCGACTGGCCGCGTGCCGATCCGCAACGGACCATGGCCCGCTTAAAAAAGCAAAGCGACTATTACAATTTTCAGCAGCGCACAGTGGGCGATTTCTTCGTCGATATTCAGCGCTTGGGTTTTTGGGAGACCGTTAGTGATCGGCTGGCCTGGGGTGAAATGCGTATGGAGCCTACCGATCTGGCCGACGTGACCGGCGCCAATTACCGGTTTTTGATCAATGGCCAAACCGCGGAAGCGAAACCGCACTATCTGTTCAAGCCTGGCGAAACAGTGCGTTTGCGCTTTATCAATGCTTCGGCAATGACCCATTTTGATGTGCGTTTGCCGGGTCTGAAAATGACGGTGATTGCCGCCGACGGGCAACCCGTCGAGCCGGTTGATGTGGAGGAGTTTCGGATAGCGGTCGCGGAAACCTACGATGTGTTGGTGGAGCCGCAAACCGAACAGGCTTACAGTATTTTTGCCGAGGCGATGGATCGTAGCGGTTATGCCAGCGCGACGCTGACGCCACGCGCGGATCTACATGCTGAACTGCCCAAAATGCGACCCATGACTTTGTTGACCTTGGCGGACATGGGTGGCGAGCATGCCGGCCACTCTGCTCATGAAGTGCCGGATGAACCAGCGGTCGCTGCGGAAGTTGCGCACTCGCACGCAGAGCACTCGCTTACACAAGATTCCACCATGATGGAGCACAGCGGCCATCAGCATGCCACTGCCGAGGCGCAGTCAAATCTACATGCCGGCCACGTCATGCCAGTGGCTGATGCCAGCGATACCGCCAAACCGTTGAGCTATAGCCAGTTAATCGCCGCGCAACCCAACCATGCGCTAATGGGGCCGCCGGATCGGGAAATCAAACTCAGGCTAACCGGCAATATGCAGCGCTATATCTGGTCGTTCGACGACACCAAGTTTGCGGATGCGGAGCCGATTCGGGTCAAATTCGGCGAGCGGATTCGCTTTACCTATGTCAACGAAACCATGATGAACCATCCCATCCATATCCACGGCCTGTGGCAGTACCTGGACAATGGGAATGGCATGTACAACCCGAAAAAACATGTGATCAACGTCAAGCCCGGTCAGACGGTGAGCGTCGATGTGCCGGCAGATGCGGAAGGCGAGTGGGCCTTTCACTGTCATCTGCTGTATCACATGGATACCGGCATGTTTCGTAAATTGATCGTGGAAAGGGCTGAGCATGAACATCGTTAAAGCCCTGTTCAGTGCTCGCAATGCCTGGCTTTGCTTGGCCTTATTCTGTTCCGTTGCTACTGCGCACGATAGCTCGATGATTTTTAATCATTTCAAGGCCGACAGATTGGAATACGAAGGTAATCAAGACTTGCATCTGTTCAAATGGGACGTGCAAAACTGGACCGGCACCGACGAAAATAAACTGTGGTTGAAATCAGAAGGCGATTATTCCGCCGATCAAAACATCTTTGGCCGCGCCGACTTGCAAGTGCTGTATAGCCGAAATATTGATACGTTTTGGGACTTTCAAATCGGTGCGCGGCGGGCGATAGAACCGGAGCGCACGTTTGATGCGGTGATCGGCTTTCAAGGGCTGGCGCCGTATTTTATCGAAGTGGACAGTGCGATGTTCATTAACGAGAAAGGCAACGTGCTGGGGCGATTGACGCTGGGTTACGAAATGCTCTTGACCCAACGCCTGATTCTGCAACCGCGGGTGGAAGTGAATGTAGCGGCCGAAGATATAAAAAATCGCGGCGTTAAAGCTGGCATTACCGAGTTTGAAGCCGGCTTTCGCTTGCGTTACGAGATCGCACGCGAATTTGCGCCTTATGTGGGTATGGACTATGTCGAGGAAGAATCACTCCGCGAGCACCAACACAGTCTACGAGGTGTCGTCGGGGTGCGGGTGTGGTATTGAGGCATTGCGGATCTGCGTAGATTCGGAAAATAATACCCAATTTTCAAGCCTGCAGGGATAGGTAAAATGTCGGCATTGCCAGGAGAAGTTTTGAAACAATCTTTTTACGATTTAAATTATGCTGATTTAGAAGCCGTTATAAAGCAGAATGATTTAAATCAATCGGTAGCAGGTATTCTATTTAATTGGCATTATAAGAAAAAAGAAAGCATGCAATGCCGAGATAATATTTCAAAATCCTCATTGGCTTTTTTTGAAAAACATTTCGATTTTTCCTTGCCGGAAATCGATACCGTGCAAGAGTCGTCAAAAGATCGAACAGTAAAATTTCTGTTTAAGCTCAAGGACCAGCACAAAGTCGAAACTGTCCTTATTCCGTTTAACAACAAATATTCTATTTGTCTGTCCTCGCAGGTTGGCTGCGCCATGAATTGCTCTTTTTGTTTTACCGGAGAACAAGGGCTTAAGCGGAATTTGACTACCAGTGAAATGGTTGGACAATTTCTGCAGGCTTGGCGTTGGTTGGCAAGCAACAGGCCAGGAGAAGAGCGGATTTTAAATATTGTTTTTATGGGGCAAGGCGAACCTTTACATAACTTTGACGCCGTTAAAAAAGCCTGTGAAATTTTTTTATCGCAACGTGGTACGTCAATTGGCGTGCAAAAGATTACGATTTCAACGGCCGGTTATATTCCCGGACTGAAAAGATGGCTCCAGGAAGTGCCCGGCGTGAACTTGGCCTTATCGCTGCATTCACCGTTCACTGAAAAAAGGAATGAACTTATTCCGATTAATAAAAAATATCCGCTCGCTGAAGTATTAAATTATATTGACGCCATACCTTTGCAAAAGAAACAATTTATTACTTATGAGTATATCCTGATAAAAGGTTTAAACGATACTGCGGATGATGCTAAAAAATTGGGCGCGTTACTGCAAGGCAAAAGGGCTTATATAAATTTAATTCCATTTAATGCTTTCCCTGGCTCACGTTACGAGAGTCCTGATCTGATTGAAGTCGAAAATTTTAAGGCAATTTTAGATACCTTTAGAATCCCGACCTTAATAAGAGGCACTAAAGGTGATGATGTATTAGCGGCATGCGGACAACTCAATTCTAAAAATTAAAAACTCCTCCCTTCAATATTCCGGCAGGATGACAATATGACAGCTGTACGGACCAGCCACACACATCCGCTGCAGATCGCAGAACTACGTGCGAGTCCTGCGCATGGACGGATCGGCATTACTTTCTGCCCCGGCAAGCACGATCACTTTGCTTACACGGGGGCCTGGGAGCGCGACCTCGGTATCGATTTGGATGCCATCGCTGCCTGGGGGGCAAAACTGGTGTTGACACTCGTTGAACCCGCAGAGCTTAAAGCCCTCAAGGTGCCGCAGCTCGGGCATGAAATTCGCCGACGCGGCATCGAATGGCGCCATTTGCCGATTGCCGATTTTTCCGTGCCTACTCTGGCTTTCGAACAGCAGTGGGTCACGCAAGGGCATGAGATCCGAGAGATTTTGCGTAGCGGCCAAGATGTGCTGGTACATTGCAAAGGCGGCTTGGGTCGGGCGGGCATGATCGCGGCGCGGCTGTTGGTGGAACTGGGCATGGACGCCGAAGAAGCGATCAATGCCGTTCGGCACGTGCGTAAGGGGGCCATCGAAACACCGGCACAACTGGCGCTGGTGCGTCGCACTAAACCCATCTCTTAAGCCGGCGCATAACGATGTGTGCCGATACTGCGACTATTGATACCACCACCCTGCAACGGATAGGCGGGCAATTGGGTAGCAATCCAGCAGGCATTTTTCAGGACGGTAACGGCCGACGCTACTACGTGAAAACACTGGAATCTGCGGCGCATGCGCGCAATGAGCTGATCGCAGCCGAGCTCTATCAACTGGCTGGAGCGCCCACTTTGACCTATGTGAGAACAATTGCGGCGGACCAGGTGGCGACAGAATGGGTCGAACTCACCAAAAAATGCGTCGCCCATCTGAACGACAGCGAACGCAAACAGGCTCGGTACTGGTTCGGTGTGCACGCCTGGACCGCCAACTGGGACGCTGCCGGCTACAATGGCGATAACCAAGGTGTTGCCGGTGGCAAAGTGCTGACATTGGATGTGGGCGGCGCACTGGCCTTTCGGGCTCAGGGCGATCCGAAAGGCAAAGCATTCGGTACCCGCGTCGACGAACTGGAGCTGTTGCGCCGCGATACCGATAACCCGCACGCCGTCAAACTCTTTTCCGAGATGAGTGCTGACGACATCAAACAGGCCATAAACGTGGTGTTACGGATTCCGGACGAGAAAATCCGCCAAGTCATTCTTGACAGTGGCGGTACCCTGGCATTGGCTGACAAAATGATTGCACGCAAAGCCAATATGGCTGGGCGCTAGTCTGTTTGTGCGGCAGCGCTAATGGATTGGTTACGAGCGGCAAAAACCCGCCGGTCGCGGTCAACATCCAATTTCATTAGCTAAGACAACTATACCCACGTTATCAAATTAACTGCAGTCACTGGGGATTTTGTGCCAGCAAATCCCCGGCAATATCGCCCAACTTCTTCAACGCCTTTTCTACCCTGTCGTTCCAAGGCACGGCGCAACTCAAGCGAATGAAATTGCCGTATTTCTTTTGCGTGGCCGAGAATAAGGGGCCGGGAGCGATGATGATATTTTCCTGGCTGGCCCGGCGGTGCAGTGCCATGGCATCGACGCCGGCCGGCAGTTCCACCCACAAGGCAAAGCCGCCTTCGGGCTGGGTTACTCGCGTGCCTTCCGGGAATAACAGGCTGACCGCGTTCACCGCCAACGCCACGTTGCGGGCATAGTCCTGGCGCACATGCCGCAGGTAGCGGTCGTAACCGCCTTGTTCCAGCATCTGCGCGACGATCAACTGATTCAAGGTCGGCACGGCCT
Organism: Methylomonas sp. TEB; assembly: GCF_047777895.1. Taxonomy (GTDB): domain Bacteria; phylum Pseudomonadota; class Gammaproteobacteria; order Methylococcales; family Methylomonadaceae; genus Methylomonas. The sequence continues at coordinate 3,312,187 of NZ_CP180476.1, read as the reverse complement.
GATGCTGCATGTATTTCAGGTTTTCCACCCTCGCCATATAGCGGCCCGGCACCAGCCAGCCCACGCGCAAGCCTGGCGACAGGGTCTTGGCAAAGGAGTTGCAATACAACACCTGGCCGTTTCGGCTCCAGGCTTTGCAAACCGAAGGTCGGCGCAAGCCAAAGCCCAGGTCGCCGTAGACGTCGTCCTCGACCAATGGAATCTGATGTTTTTCCAGCAGAGCCACCAAGGCTTGCTTGCGCTGGTCGCTCATACAGGAACCGAGCGGATTGTTGTAATTGGAGACAAGCAAACAGGCTTTGATCGGCCATTGCTCGATGGCCATTTGCAGCGCATCCAGCGACAAACCGTCGCGCGGATGCGTAGGAATCTCCAGCGCTTCCATGCCGCAGGATTCGATGACTTGCAATAAGCCGTAAAAGGTCGGCGATTCGATGGCGATCAAATCACCGGGTTCGCAAATAGCCATTAACGCCAGCCTGACCGCTTCGCGCGCGCCGTGGGTCACCACAATGTCGTCCGGGCTGTCGGCGCATTGCAATTCCACCATGCGCTTAGCGATTTGCCGGCGCAGTTCCTGACTACCCAGCAATTCGTCGGCGTCGAAACAGCGTTTGCCAAAGCTGCGCGCCACCTTGCCGGTCGCTTGTTGCAGCGCATGCGTGGGCAAGAAATCGGCATGCGGCACCGACGAACCCAGGTTGATCTGATATGGGTCCTTGGCGGCGCGGAGGATTTGCCGGGTCAGCGACTGACCGGTGACCTTGGCGGGCGTGACCGGCGCATCGGAAATGTCCGGCTCCACAATCGCCTGTCGGCGAAAGCCGCTGACATAGTAACCGGAACGCAGGCGCGCCTGAATCCTGCCGCTGTCTTCCAACATCCGATAGGCTTCCAGTGCGGTTGAGATGCTGACATGCAATTGCTGACTCAACTTCCTGACGCCGGGCAGTTTTTCGCCCGGCTTGTAAACACCCTGTTCGATATGCGCAATCACCGTGTCCGCGACGGTTTCGTACAAGTGTTTCATGTTTTTATCCAGGTTAAGCCATGCATTTGCACTGAGCATCCACTCGTTTTAGTTCGATCAATAAGCCGCATTATAAAGCCAACCCTGCGCTTGCCTTGCCGCACTGACGGCCAATGATTAAAGCTCAGCCACTGTCTTAACCGCCGATTTACGCTGAATCACATCCGCCAAATACTCGGCATCGTCGGCAATCCCCAGGAACCGTCCGGAACCCCAAGTATGCAACCAGGGCAAACCGATAAAATACAGACCGTCCACGTTGCTAACGCCGCGATCGTATTGCGGGAAGCCGCGGCCATCGAATGCCGGCAGTTCTATCCAACGGTAGTTCGGTCTAAAACCAATGGCCCAGATGATGCTGGTGATATTTTCGGCATCGGCGTCGATGCGGGTAGGATCGAACTCGGGTTCCCAGACTTTGCGGAACGGCGGTTCTACCGGAGCATCGATATTATTCTCGGCGATGTAACGGTCGATGTCATTGCGGATGTTGACGTAGATGTCGTCGGCATCGTCCAGGTTTTTGGTCAAATCGGGTAAAAACTCCAATTGGCTGCCGTCGATATTGGCCATGCTGCCATAAAGTTTCACGCCTTCCAAGGCAAACTGGCGCAAGTCGATTTCGTGACCACCGCCGCGTCCGGTCAAATAATGATTGGTTTTATGCTTGGCTTCGTCTCCCAGGGGATGGCGGTCGATGGTCAATTGATAAAAGCCCAGGTCAAACAACCATTCGGTGGTTTCGCGGCCGCGATACATGCGCGGCGAACGCGGGGCGCTACCGACGGCAAGATGTACCTTGCGGCCGGCCAGATGCAAGTCTTCCATTAACTGCACGCCGGATTGGCCGGTGCCGACCACCAGCACGTCACCTTCCGGCAATTGCTCTGGATTGCGGTAATTGACCGAATGAATCTGGGTGATGTGTTTGGGCAGGCTATGGGCATAGTCGGGCACGATAGGAATATCGTAGCCGCCGGTTGCTACCACGACATGGTCGGCGGAAAACTCGCCGGCCGAAGTGCTGACATGCAGCTTGCCTTGCTCGCCACGCCAGACCCGATTCACCGCGACACCTTCCATGATGGGTGGATTGACTTTTTCGGCGAATGCTTCGATATAGTCGACGATTTCATCTTTCAGCATAAAGCCCTGCGGATCGTCGCCTTGATAGGGAAAGTCCGGCAGTTGGCATTGCCAGTTTGGGGTGACCAAACAAAAACTGTCCCAGCGGTCGTTGCGCCAGGAGTGGCCGATGCGGTGTTTTTCGAAGATGATGTGGTCGATGCCGTGTTTTTGCAGGTTGTAACTCACGGACAAACCGGCCTGGCCGCCGCCCACGATAATCGTGTCATAGTGCAGGCGGGTGTTTTCTGATTTTTCTTTCATGGCGTCCTCGTCTATTTGAGTGGGGTGTGTTGGCTTATTCGATGAATTCGGTCACGCTGACCATGGGGTTGTCGCTATCCAAAAATTGGCTGGCCTTGGCTTCGATTTCCGCCAGTTGGCTCATCGCGCTGGAGCAGCTGTAACCGTATTTCTGCCGCACCCGCTCGCTGGCTATTTCCAAGGCTTCGCGGCTGTGCTTGACGAATTCCGGCAAGGGATAAGTCTGTCCGACTTGGAAATAATCCTTAATCACCAGTGACGGCGAATAACACAGGCTTTCGGTTTGGTCCGGCCAGCGGACGCGGAAGCGCATTTCAGGCATGTTGAGTTCCTTTGGCAATGAGTGAACGGTAAATGTCAAGATGGGTATTGGCCGACTGCGCCCAGGAAAATTCCTCGCTTAAACGCTTAGCAATTGTTGGCAGGCTATCCGTGGGGAAATCATCGACGGCTGTCAGCATCGCGTTTGCGATCGCTGCGCTGTCTTCAGGGTCGGTCCAGATGCAGTCCTGATGTTGCAAATAATCGGTAAATGGCGGCCGTAGCGAAATGATCGCCGGCGTGCCGGAGATAATGGCTTCCAGCACCACCAGGCCAAAGCCTTCAGTCAATGATGGAAACAACAGTGCGTCAGCCAGACGAAACAAACTCGGCATGTCGGCATCGGGCAATGGGCCGGTGATGATCAATGGTTGGCCGTGCCCCTCCTGAATACCGCTCTCGGAAACAGCGTCATTGAATCGCTGGCGATACTCATCATGATTCAACAAGCTGGCGCCGCCGACGATGATCAACTGGGCATTGGGGCGCTGCTGCAAAACCTCACGGAATGCCGCAAAGATACGCAAGGTGTTTTTACGCGCCTCGATGCCGCCGACCGCCAGAAAGATCGGCCCGCCCCGCGACAAACCCAGCGATTGGCGCAGGGTTTCATCATGGGCTTGCGGCCCGGGCGAATAGCGCCGGGTATCGACGCCGTTATTGACTGGGGTGGCGGCAATCCGATGCTGCTTTTGCAACTTGTCCTGCCAATCTCGGCTGACACATAAGACTTGTTGTGCCGCCACAAACGAGCGATTTTGCCAATTCGCCAATGAAGCGTCGTCGAAACTATCCAGATGATGCACGGTGCGGATAAAGCCATCGATGATGCCGCGTTGGCCAAGTTCGGCCATCGCGCAACCGCTGATGGCATCCTGGGCGTGGTAAATATCAAATCTGTCGGTAGCGGGTTGGCTGAAGTAATCGATATACGCCTGAATACGCTGGCCCACAGTGGCGACCAGATCGCCGATCAATCCGGCTAGCGGTATAAGGGTTGTCTGGCAGCGTACGGCGCGAAAGAATTTTTTGCCGGGTTCCGCCGCGGCGATCAAGGTCACATCGTGCCCTATATCCTGCAAGGCCTCCGCCAGTTGCATGGCATGTACCACGCCGCCGCGCGGGTTAACGGAATGGGTCAGCATGGCAATTCGTAGTCTTGGCATGGCTAATCCTGCCGGTTTGGGCCGCAGCCGATCAGGGCTTCGCTGTTTAAATCCCAGAGCAGTTGTTCTTCGTCGCCCACTTTGAGTCTGAGTTGGCCTCTGTCGTCCGTTCTGCCGATGGCTGCGCACGAGATGCCGCGCTGCTTAAACAGATCGACCACGGCTTCGCTATTCATCGCATCCACGCTTAGCACGAAGCCGTAGCTCGGAAAGCAGCGCAACCATCTTGCCAAATCGATATCGGCTGGACGCGGTATGGCGTTAATATCGATCACGCCGCCCAAACCGGAGCACTCCAACAGCATCAACAAGGTGCCGATTACGCCGGCATTGCTGATGTCCTTAGCGGCTGCGCATAGGTCGGTTTCGGCCAGTGTCGGCAGGATTTCCAAATCCTGGCGCAAGCGTTCGGGTGGCGAGCCGGTGCTGGCGTCCCACCACAAATGAGGCTCGCGGAAGTGGCCGCGTAAGTCGATGGCTGCCAGTAGTTGTTGTCCCGGTTTGGCGGCGAAACTGCTGAGCAGTTTCTTGGCGCGGCCCAGAACGGCCACCGATAATTGCGGGCGGTCGTTGCGCAGATTGCTGTGGCCGCCAACCACTGGCACGCCGTAGACTTGCGCGGCAGTTGCCATGCCTTCCAGAATCGGCTTGGCTTGATTTTCACCGTCGCTCCAAAGTGCATCGACCGCGGCGATAGGCCGACCGCCCATCGCATAAATGTCGCTGACGTTGACCATCACGCCGCAGTAGCCGGCAAACCAGGGCTGGCTGGCGACGAAGTCATTCAGATAGCCTTCGCAAGCAAGCAATAAATAGCCGGCACCATCCGGAATGGCGGCGCAGTCGTCGCCGACCGCTACGGCACTATCGTTCCCACGCTGCGCGCTCATCGTTATACACAAGTCTCCCAACGACTAAACTACCAGGAGGCATGAGGCATATAGATGATGGAGAACAGCGATGAGCAATTGGGCCGAAGAAGAAGTACAAACCGCTGATTTGGAAGATCGGCGCCTGAATAAACGATTGGCACTGTTACTGGAGCGATTAGGCGAACATCCCCAGCTCAGCATCCCGGCGGCCTGTGGCGGCTGGAAGGAGACGATGGGCGCTTACCGGTTTTTCGACAATGATAAGGCGACTTTCAAAAAGATACTGGCGCCGCATCGAGATGCCACGGTCGAACGGATGAAGAGCAGCCCGGTCGTATTGCTGGCGCAGGACACGACGGAGTACGACGAAAACATTTGTTTGGGGCCAAAAGGTCTCGGTACTTTGAAAGAGATAGCGAAACATGCGCGCCGACTACATCCGACCATCGCCTTTACGCCGTCGCGGATTTGCTTGGGTGTCGTCAAGGCAGCGTATTGGGCGCGTGACGGCGCCAGCCCGCGACAAGCGCGGCGGCACAAAGGCGTGGACGAAAAAGAAAGTCGGCACTGGCTCGAAAGCTATCAGGATAGCTGTGCCTTACAGGCGCAAATGCCGGACAGTTTATTGGTCAATCTCGCCGACCGCGAGGGCGACATTTACGAATGGTTTGTCGAATACCAAGACTATGCGCCGACTGCTCGCGCTGAATGGATTGTTCGGGCGACGCAGAACCGAGACCTTCTGGTCGAGCCGGAAAATGCGGCGAAATGGCTATGGTCGGCCCTGGATCAAGCGCCGGTCATGGGTTATACCGAGGTTAATGTCAAGTCGCGGCCGAACCGTGCAGCGCGACTGGCGCATATCACGGTACGCGCCGCCACGGTGCCCCTCAAGCCGCCAACGCGTATTGGGTATCGACTGCCGGCATTGAGCATCAACGCGGTGCTGGCGCGCGAAGAGACGCCGCCAGCCGGCAAGGAACCCTTGGAATGGCTCCTGCTGACCAGTTTGCCTGTGGCGAGTTTCGAGCAAGCGACTACGGTGGTGGCGTGGTATGGCGTGCGCTGGTGTATCGAAGTGTACTTCCATGTATTGAAGAGCGGTTGCCAGATCAAGCGGCTACATCTGGAATCGGAAGAACGGCTACTACCTTGTTTGGCGCTCTATATGGTTATTGCCTGGCGGGTGTTATTCAGCCTGATGCTCGCGCGCGCAGCGCCGGACATGGATTGCGAGATTATTTTCGATCCGCAGGAGTGGCGAGCGGCTTATATCGTCGTCAAGCGCTGTCCACCACCGCTCACGCCACCGCGCCTCGGTGAGGTAATCCGACTGATTGCAAGCTTAGGCGGTTATTTTGCCCGCAAACACGATGGTCCACCGGGTGCCAAGGCCATGTGGATCGGCTTACAGCGCTTGCGCGATTTTGTCATCGCCCTCAATGCTCAACAGGATCTCGCAATGAGATGTGTATAACGATGAGCGCTGAGCGTGGGAACCATAGAGTCTTCCCACCACCTCGGCGATGTCGCGCTTATGCGCCAGCCCCAAGCCCTGTTGGATGCTCTTGGTCAATTCAGTCAATGAACTCATGCCGCGATCCGACTGGTCGTTACAAAACCGATGGCGCCGTCTGCATAAGGCGGATACCAAGCCAAGTCTGCTTGCATCAGATAATGCGGCCGCCCGTGCACCGCGATTTCCTGCAAGGTTTTCCAGTGCAGTCGGCGGAACAGCAATTGGTTGCGGCTTTGCACCTGCGCCAGAAAGCGGGTGCAACCCTGGGCATGGGCGCTGGTAACCGCCAGTTTGATTAAAGCCGCACCGAGACTGCCTTGTTTACGATAATCTTGATCCACCGCCAACCTCGAGCCCCACCAAACGCCGGGTTGTTCCTGATGAATCCGCACAGTGCCGACAACGCGATCCGGCAACCCAGCGACGCAGGCGATGGCGACGATAGGGGTGGCTATGTGGTCGATGTCGTCCAGATCGTCGCCGGCAAAAATACCTTGTTCTTCACAGAACACGGCTTGGCGTAGCGCCCGCATTTGTTTGCGTTCCCAATCTTCGGTGACGAATTTGATCAGGTAAGCGTTGGCAAAAAACGGTTTAAAGTTGGTTGTCCACATCTCACACCTCATAACTGGCCAGTGCCGAGCAAGCAGCGCATTTGGCGCAACCGGCTTTCATGTTTTGGGACAGCAGGTTCGCCTGCTTCAGCATCGCGCCCAACGGCGGCAGGATTTTTGCCATGAAGGCCGGCGTCGGTGCCGGATGGTTTTGCAAGGGTGTGCCGCTGATCGGCACAAACGGCACCACGAAGGGGTAAACGCCTTTGGCGATCAACTGTTCGGACATCGACAGAATCGCTTCCGGCGTGTCGCCCAAGCCAGCCAGGATATAGGTACTCACCTGACCGCGACCGAATACCGCCACCGCGGCGTCGAACGCATCCATGTAACGGTCCAGCGGCACGCTGGCCTTGCCGGGCATGATGCGTTCGCGCACTGCCGGCGTCACCGCTTCCAGATGCATGCCCAAACTATCAATGCCGTAAGCCTTCATGCGTTCGAACCAGATGTTGTCGTCCGGCGGCTCGCATTGGCCTTGAATCGGCAGATCGACTGCTGTTTTAACAGCTTCGGCACTTTCGCAGAGCATTGCCGCGCCCCTGTCGGTGAGATTCGGCGTGCCGGTAGTCATGACCATGTGTTTAACCTGATCCAGTTCGACCGCGGCTTTCGCGACCTCGGCCAGTTGTTCGGGTGTTTTGCGTAATATGGTCTTACCGGCTGCCAGTGACTGACCGATGGCGCAGAACTGGCAGGATGTTTTGCGGTTGCCGAAACGGATACAGGATTGCAGTAGCGTGGTCGCTAACACATCCGACGAATGCAGCGTGGCGATCTGCGAATAAGGAATGCCGTCTACCGTTTGCAAATCATAAAAACGTGGCTGGCGCGGGAATTGAACGTGGCTGACCACAGCGCCGTCTCGGCGAATCTCGCTGATACCGTTGACATCGGGCCGACTGGCGACGAACGGCGACTCGCAAGCCGAGACCGTGGCTATCGGTATCATCACGGTTCGGCCCGACAAGTTAACGGCTTTGTGGTCAGAAGGGCCGGCACCGCCACGCCGTCCTGTGATGCCGACTTCGCTGCCTTCCAGGCGTAAGCCTAAGGATTGCAAATCGGCGATCAGCTCTGCCACGCCGACTTTAGTGTGTGCTGATAGCGTCATCGCGGTCGCTCTCCTGGATGGGGTGAGATGAAACGGCGGGCAGGTCGCTGAACATCGGTACTGCCGGCCTGTCGGCTATGCGCAAACTAAGTAGCTCAGGCCGGGCGTAATGGCCGACCGAATCCATCATTCGTTTACGTTTGCTGATTAAATTCATATCAAGATCGGCGATCAGCATGCCTTCGCCTTCCCGTAACGGTTCGACGACATGTTGGCCTTCCGGCGAAATGATGGCCGTGCAGCAACCGCCGCGCAGGGCTTTTTGCAGGGCTGGCTCGGTAGTGACCGCGTCGATTTGCTCATCGTTGAGCCAGCCGGTGGCGTTGATGACAAAGCAACCGGATTCCAGCGCATGGTGGCGGATCGTCACTTCAATTTGCTCGGCAAAGATCGGCCCGACCAAGGAGCCGGGAAACTGGCTGCAATGAATCTGCTCGTGCTGGGCCATCAACGCATAGCGGGCCAGCGGGTTGTAATGTTCCCAGCAGGCCAGCGCGCCGATACGGCCGATGCCGGTTTGCACGACCTTTAAGCCCGAGGCATCACCTTGACCCCAAACCATGCGTTCGTGATAAGTCGGGGTGATCTTACGGCGTTTCAGCGCCAGCCGGCCGGTTTCGTCGAAAATCAGTTGGGTGTTATACAGACTGCCGTGGTCGCGTTCATTAACCCCCAGCACCACGACGATGCCGTGCGCCTTGGCTTGCGCCGCGACCGCATCGGTGATCGGTCCCGGCACCGTCGGCGCGTAATCGTAAAGCTTCAAATGCTCGCGGCCCTGGCTGACTGGCGGCAGCACGAAGGAAAAGTAGGGGTAATAAGGCACGAAGGTTTCCGGGAACACCACGATTTGTGCACCTTTCGCGGCGGCGTCGTTGATGGCCTGGCAAACTTTGTCGCCGGTGGCGGTGGCGGATTCGAACACCGGCGCAATCTGTACCGCCGCCGCTCTGACGATGTTGGGATTGGTCACTTTTTTCTCCTGTGGATGATCAACAAGCTCAAAACGTAGGTTGGGCTGAATGCAATGAAGCCCAACAATTTGATTTTGTTGGGTTACGCTACGCTAACCCAACCTACATTTTGATTTTTACGACGCCCTCTCGATGAAGGGTTCGGCGTTACGGTTTATAAAGTCCAGGTATCCAGGATGAAGGCGTTGTCGCGCTGGTGCAGTAACACGATGTCTAACACATCCAATGGGCTGATCGGGCGAATACCCGGCAGCAAACTGGGCTCGCCATGGCCGTACAAGGCTTGCAGTGCAAAGCGGCACGCATAGACTTTGCCGCCTTCCTCAATGAATTTGGCAATCTGATTAGCGTAGTTTTGATGGCCGGGAAAAGATTCGTCACCCAGGCGCGGAAAACCGCGTTGCAAACCCAATGTCACGCCCGGACCATATAGCAGGATGGAGGTTTCGAAGCCTTTGCGTTGCAAACGGGTGGCTTGCAGCAGATTGACGAAGCCGATCGATCCTTCAAAGGCGACGGTATGGAATTTGACCAAGGCTTTCTGGCCTGGCTCGGCTTTGACGTCTTCAAATACTTTTTCTTCGAAATCGACAAAACAATCGCCTTTTTGATGTGCTGGTGCGGTGACTGCGGGCATGAAGTTCTCCTGGATGTTAGTAAAAAATGCCCTGCATCGGCGGGATGGATGCAGGCAAGTATTTTTGGCCGCCAGCGTTGTCTGGTCGACGGTGAATACTTTACTAACCTCGGAAAAAGCCAAACAGATTCAGTTTATGGCCTAATTTTTAAGTACAGATTTAGTGAAATGAAATCTGTATGGCTTGAAAAAGCGCATAACTGTTATGCTGGCATTTCGCCAAATCATTCAATTTGCGAGCGAGCCAATCAACTCAGATCATATTTTTAGATCGCAAACACCGGATCGTGCTGTCTACTTGGAAATGCCGCCAGGGGCAGCGGCGCGAAGCCTGTCACTTTGCTGTTCTGCGCAAATATCAGTTAGCTGCCGGCTGAAGCGCCGGATTGCCGGTTCTCTTCGCGGTAAACTCAACAGGCACATGTGCCGAATAACCGCCTTCGGTTTGCATCACAAATTTAATTTCATCGCCGGCTATTTTGCCTTGATACCGATGGATAGCCTGTTGTGTGGGACCTGATCCCAGCGATTCCGGGGTTTTGGTGATAAAACGCAAGGTACCTCCGGCGATCTCGCCTTCCAAAATGCCGTTTGGGCTGCCGGTAAATGTAGCGCTGCCATATAGCTGCGTATCGCTACCGGCGAAATCGAATCGCTCTTGATAATTAGCGTTCGGCCAGTCATAGCTGACTTGGGCTTGCCATAATCCGTTGATTGCCGGCCGCTGTTCTGCGCCGCTTAACAGATCTATTAGATTCCGGGTAGCGTTGGTAAACGTCGAAAGGCCAATGACCAGCGTGCTGACCGCAATCAACAATGACAGCAGCGGGTTGTTTCTAATCCGGGTATTGATTCTGTCCAGACGGGTTCTTGAGTCGTTCATGGTTTTAGTATCCGTAGCATTTTGGCGTTTCGGTAGAAGGGGATTACCCGGCGAGGTTAAACGTGCCGACAGAATAAGCGTTTTGGCTGACGTTTTCTAACGGTTATCGATTAAGCCGATCAGGCTTTGGGAGCGCTGATAAGGGATGGGTGGCTCCCGCCTGCTTGGAAACGTCGGTGTTCGTGGGTTGGCTTAATGAATAGCCAGCTTGCGCTTCGCACGCCGCCAGCCGATGACGATGCCGCTTGCGCTAATCAACAAGCCGCCGGTGCTGAATACTATCAACACAATATCCCAGACAGGCCGATTGTTCAGTAACGGCAGCCAGTCCCAACTGTGTAAAAAGGCAAATAGCCAGCGGCTGACGCGCCTACCGGCATCGAGTTTGCTAAAGTGACCGGTGTAGGGATCGAGATGCAGCCAGGTGCTGTCGGCGTCGGCAAATTCCAAACGCAGGATAGGCAAACGTTTGTCGATGTGCCCGGTCATGGTATGCGCGGCGCGGCTGTAGTAGTAAAAGTCGTATTCGTTTAACACGATTTGCCGGGCAATTTTATTCGGAGCCATGAGCCGTTCGGCGGCGGTTTGCAGGGCCGGCCACGCGAATTTCTCGAAAACCCGGCTATCAGTCTGCGCCGTCTGGATACGGCTGTGGCCCTGACCATCAAAAGCAATGTAAAAACCTTGGCCGTTCAGTACGCGCCATTCGATTTCCCGCGGCTGAAACCCGGTATTTTGAAAACGCGCCAAGGCTTCCGCTGCGGACAAGGGGAAATACTGCGGCGAAATGTCTCCGCCCATGTAGGTCTGGAGCTTGGGTTTGGCGGCCGTGGAGTCGAATATTTTCCACGGATTCATCGAAAATAAGCCGCTGAGTATCCAAGTGAAGGCGATTACGCCAAAACCCAATCCCAGCAGGTGATGCCACCGCATCCAGGCCTCGCGGTATGGGGTTTTTGTGCCATGTTTGTAACGGCCCTGAAAACGCCAGCGCAGTATGCCGACGATTAGGCCAAGCAAACTTAATACCGAACCGGCCAGCGCGGTGTAAATGACAATGTCCGCCGCGTAACGATCCAAAGCGCCGCCGCGAAACGGGTACAACCAATGAATCCAGGCACCCAGCCAGTTCCAGGTGCGTTCGTGGCGGTTGGCATCGCGCACCACTTCGCCGGTAGTGTTGGAAATATAAAGCAGCGTGGCTTGCTCGTCGGCCATTTGCACGCGGTGCAGCGGCCGATGTTCGTCCAGCGCTTTGGAATGCGTCCAGGCGTCTTCGTCGATGCGATCCAGATAATAGCCGTCAGCCGTCGCCAGAAAGCTGCCGGCTGACGCTAAGGCCTGGGCCGGCGTCACCTGGTCGATACGGTTCCCGGTTTCGGCATCCACGGCGATTTGGGTTTTGCCGTAAGTAAATACATAACGCGGCGCGCCGGCCACGCTGGTCAAGCGCACGCTATCGGGGCTTTTGACTTGGCCGCCGGCTGCCATGGCTTGCGCCAGGCTGACCCGGCAATGCTCAGTAGCCAACTCAGATAAGCCGGCCAGCTTTTCCTGCGGCGTCAGTTTGGGGTAGCCGACATACATCATCACGACGCCGGATACGAACCACATGGCCACGAAACAGCACAAGGCTATACCCAGCCAACGGTGAACCAGATATAGATTGCGCTTTAGCCCGTTGAGCATTAAAAGTCTACTTTCAATTCCATCATGAAGGTACGCGGTGCGGCGACGAAAAATAACGGGGCGTTACCGCCGCTACCCCATTCGACGTATTGCTCGTCGGACAGGTTTTTAACCCGCGCGGTGACCGTGGCTTTTGGATTAAATTTCCAGGACAGTTGGGTATCGAATACCGCATAAGCCGGGGTTTTGATCAAGTTGGCGGTATCGACGAAACGGTCGCCGACGTAGCGCGAGCCAAAATTCCATTGCCAGTCGGCATCGAAATCCCAGGTCAGCCAGGCATTAGCCACCCATTTGGCGACATTGGCCGGCCGATTGCCTTTTCTTGACACCGTGCTGGTGCCGACGGTTTCCAGGAATTTGTCGTACTGGGCATCGACGTAGGCCATGTTGCCTTGCACGCTCCATTCGTCGGTGAGTTGTACCCCAATATTGGCCTCTACACCGCCGGAGGACTGTGCGCCAATCGGTAACTGCCGATTTCGGTCCGTCGGATCGGTTATCGATAGATTTTTCCGTTCGATGTAATAGCCTGCCAGTGTCGCCGAGCCTTTGCCGTCCCAAAAGTCGAATTTGGTGCCTACTTCTGCTTGCCGGCCGGTGGTGAGATCGAAGTCTTGCAGCGCGGCGAAGGTGCCGGTGGTCAAAATGCCGGACGGCGGATCGGCTGCGGTGCTGTATTGCGCATAGACATTAAACGTGGAGGTAATGTCGTACATCAATGCCGCCCGCCAGGTCACTGCGGTCCAGCGCCGGCCGAAGGCGGCGGGGTTGGTGGCGGTCGGTGGTACGAAGGAAGTACGCAAGTTTTTCGCATCCAGGCGAATGTCGTCCACCCGCACGCCCGTGATCAAGTTTAAATCGGGCACCAGGGTCAGGCGGTTTTCGGCATAGCCGGCGACGGTGTAGAGTTCGTTGCGGGCGTTGGAGATTGGCCCGGTGGCCAGAGGGTTGTCGTAGTAGGTGCCGGTGCTGAAATTGTATGGGTTAACGATACTGACGGTGCCTGTCGAGCTTTCCATGCTGGGTGCGCGGGTTTGCTTGTTGTAGGCAATGTCAACCCCGGCCGAAATTTTCGAAGGCAGGCTGAACCAATTACTGCTATGCACGATTTCGAATCGGTTGCCGACCAAGGCTTGATCGTGATTTACCGCAAACGATTTATTGCGGGTAATCAGCGTATTAGTGCTGTTCCAGTCGTAACCTTCTACGTTTAAATACTGGCGATCCGCTTTGTAATAGTAAAAGGTGTTTTTGAATTGGGTGTTATCGGACAGTTGATAGTCGACAATGTCGCGTAACCAAAACACCTGCTGATCAAATACCGAACCACTGGCGTTATAGTTTTTAAAGCGGGTGCCGGGGTCTATTTGGCCTTCGGTGGGCCCTAAACCGGCGGTACCCCAGGGAACTATTCTACCGTTGACGACCGGATTCAGCACCGGCGTACCCCAGTAAGAATCTCGGTCTTCCATCTGATGCTCGAAGGCGATGGTGTGCGACAGTTTGGACGTAATGTCGCTTAACAAGGAAAACGACATCACGCCGGAATCGGCTTCCGTGTGGTCGATATAGCCTTCGGAACCCAAATAGCTGATGTCGGCTTGCAGCCAATTATCGGTATTACCCAGTTGGCCGTTGAAACCGTAGGAAGCTCGGCGATTTAAGTATTCACCCAGCGAAACTAAGCCGTGATGTTCATCCGGGCCTCGGTGGGCGATTTTGCTAACATAGTTGACCGAGCCGCCTACAGCGCCTTGGCCGTATAAAAATGTGGACGGTCCACCCAAGACTTCGACGCGATCAGTGAGCCAACTGTCGATGGGGCGGGCGGCCACGACATCATATTGCACGGTAATGCCGTTGAACAGCTGCGTGATTTGCGAACCGGTGAAACCCCGCATCGACACCGAGCCGGCTGAGCCGGGTTGCGACGATACGAGTATGCCTGGGGCTTTTTCCAAGGCTTCCTGCGTAGTCTGCGCGCCGCGCTTTTCGAAGGTCGCCCTATCAATAATCGTGATCGATGCCGGCGTTTCGCGAGGTGTCAGGCCCAGGCGGCTGCCGGTAGCGGCTTCGGTATCCAGTTGCGGTTTTTGGTTGGGTGGATTAAAGGGAGCCGTTCCCGCTACGGTGACTGTATCCAGCGTAGTGGCGGTGTCGCTGGTTTGGCTTTGGTTGGAGGTTTTGGCGATTTTGGTTTTGCTGGTTGTCTCGCTGGTTTTTAGATCCTCGGTCGGCGATGGCTCGGCGGCGTGTGCGATGCCGTGCAGCGAAAACAGCAAGGCGGCGACGCCTGCTATTTGGCCGGTTTGGGCAACTGGAAAATCCTGTAACTTGGTTTTTTTCATTGTTTTTATCAGGTATTTAGAAGTTAGAAGGCTTTTGGGTGGCAGCAATTAGTGTGCCGGGAACGGAAGTCCCAACACGGCGGGTGTTGCAGGGCATAAGGGCTGAGTTTTTAATTAATCTATGTTAGATAAATGGACAGTTTCGCGGTATATGGCTTGTTTCGCCGGCTTGGTACTGATTTAGGTCTGCGGATATTGGACTTAAAGCCCGCCGGCCGGCAATGCTAAAATGCCGCATGGGCCGGCGCTGCGGTAAAACGCCACTATCGAAAATTTAGCTAAACAATGGATCAAGTATGTCGGGATTTTTTTCCAAACAACATAGCGTCGCGCAGCCCGGCTATAGCCGTTGGTTAGTGCCGCCGGCGGCTTTATCGGTGCATCTGTGCATCGGCCAAGCCTATGCGTTCAGTGTGTTCAATGATCCACTGACTCGGGTAATAGGCATCGGTACCTCCGCGCCGGAGGATTGGAAGCTGACGACACTGGGCTGGATCTTCAGCTTGGCGATTGTGTTTTTAGGTTTGTCGGCGGCGTTCGGCGGCAAATGGCTGGAAAAAGTCGGGCCACGCTTAACGATGTTCGTCGCGGCTTGCTGTTTTGGCGGTGGCTTTTTGATCTCGGCGCTGGGCGTACACCTGCATGAAATTTGGCTGATTTACCTGGGTTATGGGGTGATCGGCGGTATTGGTTTGGGTTTGGGCTATGTGTCGCCGGTATCGACGTTGATCAAATGGTTTCCCGACCGGCGCGGTATGGCGACAGGTATGGCTATCATGGGTTTCGGCGGCGGGGCGATGATAGGCGCACCCTTATCGGTGTTGCTGATGGACCAGTTTAAATCGGCCGAATCGGTTGGCGTAGTGCAAACATTTTTGGTGATGGGCGGCCTGTATTTTTGTTCGATGCTGATAGGTGCATTGACCATCCGCATCCCGCCGCCTGATTGGCAGCCTGCGGGATGGACGCCGCCGCTGGTGCAAAACAAAATGATCACCGATAAGCACGTGCATATCGACCAAGCTTTAAAAACCCCGCAATTTTATTTGCTGTGGCTGGTGCTGTGCCTGAATGTGACGGCCGGTATCGGTGTGCTGGGGCAAGCTTCGGTGATGATACAGGAGATGTTTAAAGGCTCGGTAACGCCGGCCTCGGCGGCCGGTTTCGTCGGTTTGCTGAGTTTGTTCAATATGGGCGGGCGGTTTTTTTGGTCGTCGGCGTCGGATTATCTCGGGCGTAAAAACACCTATTTTATTTTTTTCGCGGTGGGCGCTGGCTTGTATTCCACCATACCTACCATGGGTATGAGCGGCAATATGGCGCTGTTCGTGTTGCTGTACGCCTTGATCATGAGCATGTACGGCGGCGGTTTTTCCACAATTCCGGCTTATCTGGCGGACATTTTCGGCACCCGTTTTGTCGGCGGAATCCATGGCCGATTGTTGACCGCCTGGTCAACCGCCGGTGTGTTGGGGCCGGTATTGGTGAATTACATCCGCGAATATCAAATCGGCCAGGGCGTGGCTAAGGCCGATGCCTACAACGTGACCATGTACATCATGGCCGGATTATTGGTGGTGGGCTTTATTGCCAATCTATCTATCCGCCCGGTGCATGAGAAACATCATATGAAACACGGCGATTTCGATGAGCTGGACGGTATTTATCCGGCTGACGAAGCCGAACATTAAACAAGGCAGGGCACTTTTATGAATAACTCCGAATCGGGCAAATCTTCCAGCCCCTGGCTGTTGGCGGTATTCTGGCTTTATGTACTGATCCCGCTCAGTTGGGGCGTGTGGTCTACGTTGAAAAAGGCTTTGGCCTTGTTCGGCTAAGGTTTAATCGGGCTGTTGGGCGATAAATTCGTAGGCCCCCACATCAAGCGGTCCTTGTTGCCGGCGTTTTTCGCTGCCGCGCGGATGGCGATAGACAAATTGCGGATTAAGCAGCATCCCGTTGGCGGCGAATCCGGGGGAGATGCCTTGATCGATTGCCGGCGCATTAGGTTTCAGGCGGTAATCGTAATTTGCCGGATCAAGTAACACGTTGGCCTTAGCTTTGAGGTCGTGGTTTTCCTGGTTGGGGCCAATTATTGCGGTGGCGTCGCCTATCAGCAGATTGTTGATTAACATCGCGGTGGCAATACTGTGATTATGCAGAAACGAGCCGCCGGGGTAATCGTTGACGAAAGTGTTGTTCACCAGATATAGCTGTTGATTCGGCTGAGTTTGGTTGTGTTCGGCGGCAAAAGCCAGCATTGCGGCATTTTCGGTGTTGGCGCTTTGATGAAACAGATTGCCAATCAAGTAGCCGGCACCGCCATCCGGTAAGTCCACCAGATAACTGGAGCCGTTACGCTCGTCGGTGATGCGATTGTAAAGAATATAGTTTTCCCTGGCCCGCGATTTGACGTTATGGCCGGTGCTGGCATCGTGGATATAAGAATTTTGCAGGGTAAAACGGCGGATATTGCCAATGTAGATGTTATGGCCGAGTTTACCGTGGCGCGGATAATCGACGGTGTTGTCGTTAAACTCCGAATTCTCGATCAGGATGTCACTGTCAGGGTTAACGCCGGTCAAGATGCCCATCTGGTTGTGATGGAAATGGCAGTTTCTCAGCGTCAGATGAGTGCCTTCGAAGCGGATGCCGGCACCGTTCAGCGCCGGCGCGCTGGCCCCGGAAAGTTCGATATTTTCAACGACCGTGTCATTGCCTTTTAGAACCCAGATCGCTTTGCCTTCCGCTGAATTGCCAAGCGCATCCAGGTGGGCGCCGCCTGCCAGTCCGCGTATGGTCAAGCGCTGCTGCGGCCAACTGGCGACGTCGCCCTGATATAGCCCGGCATCGATGCTGACGACATCGCCGTCTTTGGCCAGTCTTGCAGCCGCGCTAGGCAGTTTAAGCGCGCGCAGCGGGCCGACTTGCCATTCGGTGCCGTGCGCCGGGAGGGCCAGCAGCCAACTAACCACACTGATCAATCCCCCCGACAATATCAAGCGATGCATCCCGACTCCTGGTGTGAGCAGCTGTAAAATTCACTAATCCCAAGCGCTATATTCTGTCTGATCGGCAGCGCCTTACAAAGGCGTCGGACTGAACTTGCAATATTTAAAGTAATACTTGGACCAGATAAGAGTATTATCCTGTCATCAGGCATATTTGCCAGACCTACGACTTGATTATAAGAATAGCGAGACGCTACTGGAGGAACTATGGCTTCACTTGATATGCAAGGGGCTTACGATTTGAGCAATGCCAAAATCAACGAGTTAATCACCGAAAGCGCTGAAGGTAATTATGCCTTGGGCATTATTAATCAAAAAACCAATAAGTTTGTCGTCAAATACGTCGGCCGTTCGGAAACCGACCTAAACGCCCGCTTGAAGCAGCATGTCGGCAGGTATCCCAAATTTAAGTTTAGCTATGCCGCATCGCCCAAGGCCGCGTTCGAAAAAGTCTGCCAAAACTATCATGATTTCGGCGGCTCGAAAAAACTGCTGAATCACGTGCATCCGACGCGGCCAGCGGATGTGGATTGGAAATGTCCATGCTGCAACGAATTCGATTGAATTTTTGCGCTAAGTATTTCCAAGCCGTAGTTAATAGGTTGCTGAGTGATTGAAAAAGGCAAAACAGGCTTTTAAGCTCTGCGCGGTTTCCGGCGGCATGAATTCGTTGAATTTAACCCCGTAGTGGTGCTCGCCATCGATAGGCTTGTACCACACTATGCTACACATCAGTTCCAGCGGTAGTTGCGATTCATATTGTTGAATATTGTCGTACGGAATGCGCAGCTGAATGGCAATCGAGCTGTTTAGCGGGCAGGGCAGTTCCACAGGCAGACGCAAACAGGCACCGGACATGCTGAAATCAGCAGTGACGCCGTCGAGAACCAAGTCGGCGATTTCGACATGGGCCAGCAAGTATTGGCTGCTGCGCGGAAATTTACGATTCTCGTTGGCGGCGGGAGTCGCCGTCCACTGCGCATCGAAGCTAAAGTGTTCTAGCATAGTGCGCATTTTTTCGGTCACCACGTAAAGGTCGTCGCTGATGGTCCTGGTGATGTGCACTTTGGATTCGTTCTGCCCCAGCGCGTCGAATAAAGCTGATACCCGAGTCTGCAATTGGTTGACGTTATCCAGTTGATATTTGGATACCTGGGAGATTTGCTGCGCCGTACCCGCATTTTCTGCTATCTGACCCACAATCTCGTTGATGACTACACTGGTGGTTTCGGCTTTTTCCATGCCCTGTTTGGTGGTCTGGATGATGGAGCCCATCGCCAGAGTATTTTCTTCGATGATTTTGGTTAATTCGCCAATAATGCTGGCAATTTCGGCGGTAGCGCCGGAAGCGTTTTGCGCCAGCTTACGCACTTCATCGGCTACCACCGCAAAACCTCTGCCGTATTCGCCGGCTCTGGCGGCTTCGATGGCCGCGTTTAAGGCCAGTAGATTGGTTTGCTCGGTGATGTTGCGGATGGTGGTGGTAATATCCTGAATTTGCCGATTAGCTTGGCGCAGTGCCACGGTTTTAGCTTCCGCGTTTTCCACTTCCTTCACAACCCGGCGCATTTCGTCAAGATTTTCGTTGACGGCGATGATGCCTTTTTGCGCCGTGTTTTGCGTTACCTGGGTGCGGTGGCGAATCTCAACGGAAAAGCGTTCGACTTCTTCGGTGGTGCTACGTAATTGTTCGGTAGCGGTTTTTACCTCGGACGATCTCGCTTGTTCCGAGCGGTTGGCATTGGAAATGCCGCCGGAAATATTGGATATTTGGTAGGAAGACTGGCCGATTTGCTTGCTAACCGCGTTGATCTCGCGCATATGGCTGGTCAGTTCCTGGCCCATGAGCTTCATGGTCGCCAATAAGCTGTTGGTATCGTTTTTCTCAGTGGTGACTTTGATGTCTAATTGGCCTTTGGCGATACTGCCGGCAATTTTCGACGCATAGCTGGGCTCGCCGCCCAACACGCTAAATAATTTTCGCGTCAGCCAGATATTGGCGGTGACTATCAAAAGCAAAGCCAGGCCGGCGACGGTGGCGCTGACCGTAAACATCTGGCTTTGCATCTGATTTTGCTGCTGTGAGGCGGCGTTGGCTTGCTGTTCCACGCTGCCGGCAAGCTGATTGAGTTTGTTGGCCAAGATTTCCGAAGCCGCGTCGAAGCCATTTTCCGGCGCTTTCATGATCAGGTTGCCGGCTTCACGGCCTTGCTGAAAATAGGCGTTCGCCATGCGTTCGCCGGTGGC
This sequence comes from Methylomonas sp. TEB, assembly GCF_047777895.1. Taxonomy (GTDB): domain Bacteria; phylum Pseudomonadota; class Gammaproteobacteria; order Methylococcales; family Methylomonadaceae; genus Methylomonas. Next base: position 3,292,370 of record NZ_CP180476.1, on the reverse strand, counting down.
ATAAAGCTCAGTCACGGCGTTATCGGCGTCCTTAATCGCCGGGTTCATGTCCGGCATCATCGCCAGTAAACTCGTCAGTTCCGCGTGAGCGGCATTTTTTTCCGCCAAGGCGTCGCTGTAATCGTCTTCGCCTACCGCTGATGCATCGGTGAGAAATTGCTGGATTTGTACGACGTGATAGCGAACATTTTTAAATGCCAGCGTCGCATTTATCAGACGCTGTTTTTCGGCTTCCGCTGTTTCCAGTTTGCCGTGGCTAAGCCACACAAACATATTGCCGACTATCAGCAATAAAGCCACCGTGGCGGTCAGTACGGTCAACAGTTTGCGTAAGGAAAAATCCTGAGGTGCGGACTGATTACTAAGGAGATCAGGCATAAGCGGTATCCATTTTCAGCAGAAACGTCAATGTGCGGTTTCACAAGTTTAGACTGATACGCGAGTTGCATAGTCATTTTGCAACTTACAAAGCTCGCCGTTGAATGTCGTCGTATCCGCACGGCCGGGAACGCAAATCCCAACGGTCTGGCAGAAAATTCCTACATTACTGAAAATGGCCGTTACAAGGAGTTGGTGGGTGGAGGGCAGCGTTAACCCGTTAGCCCGGAATGGGTGGCCGACGCCGAAATCACCCGGTATTTCGGTGGCTGCTGCTTTGGAATAATAAAGCTAGCTAGTGTGGGGAATTTTTATAATAATCGCATAGGACAGAAGTCAGCTGGCCGCCGAACCGGTCGGTCCCGAGGCTGTCCAAGCGTAGAATAAAAAATAATAACAGGAGGTACACCATGCTAGCCAAAATAGCTGTAGTCGATTACATGTCGACCAAAATCGTTACCGTTACCCCCGATACCGAAATTTCTCAGGCTGTTAAGATTTTGCTGGACCACAAAGTAACCAGCGTGCCGGTTGTGGACCAACACGGTAAGTTGGTGGGGATATTTTCCGAAAAAGACGGCATGAAGGTGTTTGTCGAATCCGCTTACAACCAAAGCATGGCTGGAAAAGTAGGTGAGTTCATGAGCAAAGACCCGCAATTTGTCAGTGCCGATGCCAGTCTGGTGGATGTCGCCAGCAAATTTCAGGAATCGCCGACCAGGAGTTTCCCGGTTTTTCAAAATGATCAATTTGTCGGCATGATTAGCCGCGTTGATGTATTAAGAGCGTTGTTAGCCATTCGCTAGATGTTTTAGTTCAAGGGTAGACCGCCATTCCCCTGGGATGGTGGTCTGCCCCTTGTCCTGCCTTATTGCCGCACGCCTGCCGACACGTAGGTACCCATGATGGTATCAGTGCAGGTTGCGGTAATCTTCGCGCCGTTCGGCGTTACCGTGCCGGTGCAATTGCCCTTCGAAACCCAGCCGTTTTGGTACTGTGCAGTGTAATCGTAAGTCAGGGTTTGCCCGATCAGATTGCCACTGCCTTTTGATGTATAGCCCACGCCTTGCGCCAACATCCCCCAGCCCTGGAATTCAAAACTGTCGCTCTGTTGGTTGATGTGGGTGCCGCCTGCGGTCGGCGCGGCCGGGTTATACCAGTCGCCGCTGATGTTGATGACTGGCACAGGCTCCACTACTGCCGGTTTTGCCGGGGCCATCGGCGGAGAAATTGCCGTCACGGTTTGCTGAGTCGGCGGCGATTCGGCGGTCTTTTGTTGTCCAGTCAATTTATCCCAGTTAGAGATGATAGCGACGCTGATCGAGCCGATGACACCAATGATCGCTGCAGCGATAGCGGGATTTTGATTGGATTCGGCCATAAGTTCCTCTGTTGCTGAATAAAAATGTCCGGCCGCCTGACGTGGCACCGGTTGAGAATTTAGCGCAGATGTAAACGATTCGGCAATCTAAAAGATGCGCTTGTCGGCTACAGAATAAATGGGAGAGAGTTAAGAGGCTGGATCTAGCCGAGTGAAGAAGGGCGGTAGGGGGCTTTTCGAGCGGGCTGGACTGGTTTGATCGGGCCCTCACTGCGGGTGATGCGGTGACCGCAGTGAGGCCCAATCGGATCTGAGATTACAGATTATTTATCGCATTTATGCGCGGAGCCGCAGCAATCGGCCATGTCACCGCCGTGCTTTTTGCAATGATCCGCACTGCAATCATGGGCTGCGCCGCCTTGATGATGGGAACAATGGTGGCTGCTGCAATTGGCGGCAGCGGCGGCTTCGTGATGGGCGCAATGCTCGGCACCGCATTGGTGGGCGCTGGCATGGGCATCTTGCGCGCAATGTTGGGCGCAGACTTTATCCTTAGCACCTGGGTGATCGGCGCAATGTTTCGCGCAATCGTGTTCGGCTGCGGCTTTGTCGGCACAATGTTTCAGGCAAGCTTTGCCTTTTTTACCTTTGTGTTTGGCGCAATGTTCAACGCAATTGTGCGCTGCGGCATCGGCTTTATGTTTAGCGCAATGTTCCGGAGACATGGCGGGTGCCGCCGCTGGTGCGGGGGCAGCAGTTTCAGCCGGTGCAGCGGTTACAGGCGTCACTACCGCAGGCTCAGCAGTTGCTTCGACCGGTTTTGCGGATTCGCAGCCTGTCAGGGTCAGCAAAGCCGGCAAGGTTAAGGCGATTAGCAAATGTTGAATTTTCATAAGTATTTCTCTGTGGGTGATAAAGGAGGCGCAATTGTAGGGGTAAGGTGCACGTTAGGCAAATAAAATTGTGTTATTTAACACAGAATAATTTATAGGCGAGCGCACAGGTTTAACAGTTATTGCTAAACCGTTCCTTAATTTCCTTGGGTTTGTCACGCCCGCGAAGGCGGGAGCCGTTAAATTTTACGGCGAATCCATTCTAGCGGCTGGGCTTGCGCCTTTGCGGGAGCGATAATATTTGAGGGCGGGTTGGTAATTCGACTGGGTGAGCGGTCAGGCAGTGATTCCTAAATCCACAAGGTATGCAAAATTACTTTTCCAGACAACGTAAGGTAAAAGTCACCGGGCCGTCGTTGATCAACGCTACTTTCATATCGGCGCCGAATTCGCCGAACTGGCTGCTTGGGTAAAGCTCCAACGCACGTTTTTGTAAATACGCGAATAATTCCCGGCCCATTGCCGGCGGCGCGGCCGAGGCAAAACTGGGCCGATTGCCGGTATCGGTGTTGGCCGCCAAGGTAAATTGCGGTATCAGCAGCAGGCCGCCTTGAATATCGCGCAGACTCAAATTCATTTTGTCGTCTGCGTCCGCAAAGATGCGGTAATTCAAAATCCGCTCCAGCAAGCGGTCCGCTTGCTTGGGTGAGTCGGCTTTCTCGACCGCCACCAGCGCCATAATCCCGGTGCCGATCACGCCGATGTCGTTGCCGTTGACCGTGACTTTGGCTTGGGTCACGCGCTGGATAATGCTGATCATGTTTTGTCCTTGAGATGATGAAGATAGTCGCCGCTTAAGATCCGCTGCAAACCGGTCGTCGGACGGTTGTAAAGGTAGGTCCAAGCGCAAACGCTTTGTCCGTCGGGCAGATTTACTAAAAGTTGGTGGCGGATGTATTCATGCGGCTGCGGAAAATGCGTGGCGCATTCTTCGTAAACATCTAATGCCGACAGTGTGTGTTCGGGGGCGCCAAGTAAGTACAGTTCGCCTTTGATCTGCGTTGTGCCGCGGGTTACGGCGCCTGGATAACCGTCGATTTCATACAAATCGCCAAGCATAAACGCAGGGCCTATGTAATCGCAATCGTCTAGAAATGGGTGTTGAGTTTGATCGTCCGGGTTTTTGCACAGCGTACCGTAGACAAACAGGTATTGCGCGCAGCTCATGAATAGATCTGATCGACCAATGCCTTGAACCAGCGTGGGCGGAACGCGATGACATACAGCAGCGTCAAACCCATCAGCGGAAAGGGGCCAATTTCGACAACGGTCAGCAGCATAATGATTACGAACCACTTGAACCGGGTAAAGGCGGCTTGCGTACTCATCTCAATAACGTATAGCGGTAATGTAATACCGCGTTTCCTGCTCGGCATGGCGGATTGTCACTTCGTCGTCCAGCATCTTCTTCAATAAGGCTTTCGCCAAAGGCGAGTCCAGACTGATCAAGCCGCCCGTGGTATCGATTTCGTCGGCGCCGACGATGCGGTAAGTGATTTCCTCCCCGTCCATCGTTTCTAACGTCACCCAGGCACCGAAAAATACCTGATCGCGATTGCTCGGCTTCTCGGACACCACGGTCAACGACGGCAAGCGCTTTTGCAGATAATGAATGCGCCGGTCGATTTCTCGTAGTTCTTTTTTGCGGTAGATGTATTCCGCGTTCTCGGAACGATCACCTTCCGCAGCGGCGGCGGACAAGGCGATGGTCACGTGCTTGCGCCGTTCCCAGAGTTGTTTCAGTTCTGTTTCCAGGCTGCGATAGCCTTCGGCAGTGATGTACGGTGAAGATTTAGGGCGGGGTGGTCGCCAGCGTGACATGTTTTTTCGGGGAAAAGGTTATATGATGTCGGCTTTTTTCATCCAGCGAAGATGCATATGCAAATCACAGACAAAACGGCTGTTTCCATCCATTATACCTTAACCAACCAAGACGGGGAGCAGCTGGACAGTTCCAGAGGCGAAGAGCCCTTGTTGTATTTGCATGGCGCGGGCAACATCATTGCGGGTCTGGAAGCAGCGTTAAACGGCAAACAAGCCGGTGATAAATTCAACGTCACCATCGCCGCCGATCAAGCCTACGGTGAAGTCTCCGAAGAAATGATTCAAGTCGTTTCCAAGAAAATGTTCGACGGGATGGATATTGAAATCGGTATGCAGTTTCATGCCGATGTCAGCCACGGCCCAGGCATCATTACCATCGTCGAGATCGACGGCGACGATGTCACCATCGACGGTAACCACCCTTTGGCCGGTGAAGATTTGACGTTTGACGTGGAAGTGATGGATGTCAGACCTGCTACAGCCGACGAAGTGGCTCACGGTCATATCCACGGTTCAGGTTGCCATCACTGATAGTCATTTCCCAACCGCAAATTTGTAAGCGATAAACGCGCTGCTTTTATCGCTTACATTCATTCTCTGCTGTTGTTACTGAGCACTCGCGCTCAGGCCCAAATCCACCCGGCTATGTCCCAGCAAAGTGCCGGTAGCAAACGCCAGGTCTATCATCGACACTTGATAATCGCCGATGGCGCGCACTTCGCGCAGTTGCGCTTCACCGAGCCGGGTCAGGGTTTCCAGTACCTCGGTCATGGTCCGCAGGCCTTCTTTAAATTGTTTCAGTTCGGCGTCGTAATTCAAACCGGCCAGTACTACGTTCTGCCGGGTGGCTAAAATGCGCTGCCAGTTCTGGCTCATTTGATCCAGCGAGTCGTAGATTTCTCGACGCACGCTCAATTCCCTGAGTTGTTGCGTAGTTAGACGTTGCATGCGTTCTTGCACGGCTCGATCCAGACGCGCGCGGCGCAATTCGTTGCTGAGTGGGATTTCCATGCGTACGCCCACCGACCAATCCGAATAATTGCCGCTCAAGGTCTGATCAAAAGCGCCACCGTAGGACGACGTGTCGCGGCCCAGTGCGGCGTAGTTGTAATCCAGCATGAACATCGGCAGGGTTTGATTGCTGAGGTAGTCGATTTTGGTCAAGTCTGCGGCCAGCTTTAATTCCAGTTCCAGCAATTCCAGGCGGCCGTCCAGCGCGCGTTGCGCCAGTTGTTCGCGGTCCAGATTAAATTCCAGCAGGGTCGGCGAGGTCTCGGGAATCAGCAGCGTTTGCGAATCCAGATCCAGGCCCGGCGCGTTTAATAACAATTTCAGTTGGCGCTGGCGGGTTTTCAGGCTGGTTTCGGCGATGATCAAAGACTCCAGACGTTCGGCCACGCCGATTTCGGCCCGGTTGATTTCCACACTGGCTGTCAAGCCTTCAGCCACACGCTTCCGGACCATACTCAGATTATTGGAGGCGTTTTCGTATTGCTGGCGGCGCACATCTAATTCGCCCCAAGCCACATACAGGCTCCAATACGCGCGCTCAACCATCGCCAACACGCGAATTGCCTGCAGACGGGTTTTGACGTCGACGGCTTGTTGTTCGTAACGGGCGATGCGGATGCCGGCGACGTTATTGGCAATCCCGGCATCGCGCAGTAAGGGCTGGCTGATGGAAAACCGCAGCGCGTTTTGATACTGGTCCGAAGCGACACCGCGAAACTGCCGTTTGCCGTCGAACGGTGAACTGACGGTAATTTTCGCGCCGGTACGCAACGGGATCACGATACCGGCTTCCATATCCAGCACTTCAGTTTCCTGCGGCACGGCGGTGAGTTTGTCGATTTCATTTTTCAGCGGCGAAGTGGGATCCACCGGCGTAAAGCTGACGACATCCAGATTTTGCGCCGGGGTGTTTTTCTTGCCGTATTTGGCCTTGGCGAAGATTAAATCATCGAACTTGGCTTGCTCTTCGCTGACTGCAGTGGCAGCGATTTTTGGATCGGCCTGGGCGATTTTTAAATCCAGGTTATTTTCCAAAGCCATACTGCGCACCGCAGCGATGGACAATTGCTTGCTCGCTTCCGGCGGTGCCTTGGGTAATTCCGGCTTCGTAGCACTGGGAGGGGGCAGAATAGTCGCCGACTTGGGCCGGCCTTCCTTAAACTTGGGCAAGGCCTGCTCCACAGTTTGCGGCGGCAGTTGCGAGATGGCCGGTAGCGGTAAACCCTCATCAGGTTTCAGGCGCTCCTCGACGCGCTTGACCAGTTTACGGTCGGGGCTGGTGTCGAGATATTGTCCGCAACTGGTTAGCAAAGGTATCAGCAAGAGTGCGCCGATATGCCGCCTGCAGGCTTGCAAGTATTTGGCCGTAGCCCCTGATGGGTGTTGACGGGATGCGAAACGATTCATAAGCGCTTATTTCAGTTTTTGCCTGACCAAATCGGTCGCCGGCGCTTCCATAGTCATTTGTGGCGGAAAGGCATTCAGTTGCCGCCACAATTCGTAAGCCATCGTTACCCGGTTCAACAACACCCAGCCTTTTACTCTGACGCCTTGGCGGGCGAAGCGTTCTGTCGGCCAGGGGCGGTCGTTGGGATCGGGCACGATCAGCACCCGGAATTTACCCTTGCCGTCGTCAGTGGAGTCCACGAAGGCTACTAAGCCACCAAAGGTACCGACGGCTACTTCGGGCCAGCCGGCGAATTGCAAGGCCGGCCAGCCTTCGAATTGCAGACGTGCATGTCGGCCTGGGGTGATCAATACGGCATCGTTGCCGTCTACCCACAGTTCCACGGCTTTTACATCCATATCCGGCACCAACACCAGCAAGGGATCGCCTTGTCTGACAATGTCGCTCTGCGGATTGGCCAGCAGCCTGAGGATGCTGCTGTCGCGCGGCGCTCTGATTTGTTGGGATTGTTGGCGAGACACATCCACTTCGCTCTTTAACAGGCTGCTGCGGCTGTCTTCCAGTTCGCTTTGGGTTTTGTTAGCCGATGCCGTCGCCGAGTCGATACGTGCCTGGGCATCGGCGCGAATTCGACCGATTTCGGCTTCGGCGGCGCGTTGTTCGGCCAACGCGCCTTCCAGACTGGCTTGGGCGCTGTTTAAGCTGCGTTGCGCGACGATGCCGTCGCGTTGCGCCACTTCGTAATCGCGTTGGGATACCAGGCCGTCGCCGATCAATCTTTGCAGACGCTGGGTTTGCACGCTGGCCGTTTCCAGCGTGGCACGGGCGGAGGCAATGGCTTCACTGGCGGAGCGCGCACGTTGCCGTGCCACATCCAGCCGGTATTGCGCGGTAGCCACTTGTAAATCGCGGGTAGCAATCAAATTATCGATTTGCAGGCGATACGCCCGCAGCTCGTCTTCTTTGGCTGCCAATTTCGCTGCGGCTGCCGCGCGTTGTTGTTGTAAGCGTTCCAGCAATTCCGGATCGACATCGGTGATTTCCATCAGTAAATCGCCGGCCTTCACTTTGGCGCCTTCTTTGGCATGCCAACTGACGATACGGCCGGAAACCGGCGCATCCAAGTTCTGTTGGCGTTCCAGCGGCGCAAAGGCGGAGACCCGGCCGATACCGTTGATGTTTTGTTGCCACGGGGTGAGCAGCAAGGCTGGAGGGGTCAACAGAAATAACCAGACGCAAGCCCGCGCTAGACTACTGACCAGGCGAGGAGTATGGGCTGCCGATAGCGCGGACAGCCTGATCTGTAACTCAGTCATGGGCGGCTCCCGGCAAAATTATCTCGCGCCCGCAAAGTGCGGCCAATTCTTTGGATCCGGTCAGCAGCAGTAGGGTCCAGGGCGCGTCTGCGGCAAATAGTGCGGATGCCAACTGTTGCTGTAAACCGCTATCCAAGCCATCGAGTATGCCATCCACGATCAACAAAGTCGGCCGGGCGATGATGGCTCTAGCCAGCATGACTTGTATGGCTTGGCTGTGGGCAAGTGGCGAGCCGCCGGGACTCATGACGGTATCCAAATCCAAGCTAGTTAAGCCGACTTTGGCCAAGACCTCTTGGACATCGGCAACGCTCAGGTTCGCATCGCCAAGCCTGATATTTTCCAGCAGGCTATCGTGAAATATCTCCAGTCGGCTGACGACGGCGATGTTTTGCCGCAAAGTACTCAGGCGCAATTCATCCAGTGTTTGGCCGTTGATTTGTATCCGGCCGGCTTGTGCTTGCCTCATCCCGCTGATTAGCGACACCAGCGCGGTTTTACCGCTGCCGGGATCGCCTGAAATCGCGACTTTTTCGCCAGGCTGAATCTGCAGCGCAAAATCCGAAAATAATGGCCGCTGCGCGCCGAAGCCGAATTTTAAGCCGCTGATTGTGAGTGACGCCGGACCGTTAAATTCTGCGTCCAACTCGGCCGAATCTTCTAAGGGCAAGTCCAGCAAATGGCCGATCTTGTCCGTGCCGGCCATCAAGTCGTAAAAGCCTTCCAGGTGTTTGCCGAATTTGATCAAGGCCAATAAAGCTGACGAGACGATCAGTTCCGCCGCCACCAATTGCCCCAAAGTTAAATGGCCGTCTATGACCAAGTAGCCGCCGATAGCCAACAAGGCCGTACTTGCGATGGCGTACAGCGCCACGGAGGCGATGACTTGGCCCAGCAGCACGCGGTAATGCTGGCGTTTGGCCGTTAAATAGTCCAGCGAGAGTTGGTCGGTGCGGTTGGCGGCCATCACTGCACCGTTACCGAATTTAAAGGTTTGAATATTCCCGGCAACGCTTTCCAGCCAGGCGACCAAGGCATATTTGCTGATCGATTCCTGAATCGCCGTGGTGACCGCGCCGCGCCCCAACAAAAATACGATGGCAGTGATAGCTAGCAGCAACACCACATCGAAGGCCAGCAGGAAGGGGTGATAGAAAGCCAGCATGATTAAGCCGACGCAAGTTTGCACCACTGTGCTCAAACCGTCCAAGAGCAGTGCAGAGCCGGCTTTCTGCAAGGTCAATACATCGAAAAAGCGATTGACCAGTTCCGCGCCGTGTTGGCTGTCGTAGGCATCGCTGCGCACTCTGGGCAAGCGATAGGCCAAGTCGGCGGCCAGCCGTACAAAAATCCGCCGCTGCACGATCTCCACTAGATAAGATTCCAGCACAAAAACCGCACCGCCGAAGCTTAGAAAGAAAAACAGTATGGTCGCCAATACGATCAAAGGTTGGCCCATGCCGCCCATCGCTACGGTATTGACCAGCGCTTGCACCGCCACCGGCGAAGCCAGCGCCAACAATCCGGAGCCCAAAGCCAAACCCAACAATAACCAGAGATCGTGGCGATCAGCGCGTAACAGCTCCAGCAAGCGGCTAAATGGCGGCATGTGCGCGTGATGGTCTTGGCTGACGGCATTCTCCAGCGGCGCCTGGGCTTGCACTAACAGCCACTCGCTGATGCCGGCGTCGCTTCGGCCCAGTAGTGCGGCGATGTCAGCCGGTTTGACGTAGCGCTCTTCGATCACCTCGCCTTGGGCAAGGGCCACTCTGACTTTGCCGCCGCGAAATCCGCACAACACTAGCCAGCCGCAGCCATCCGAGAGGCTGGTGAGCAGCGGCGTATGCGGGGATGAGGCGTTGGCGGCCGCAATCGGCGTAAGCAGCGTGCTCTCCATATTCAAACCCAAATGGTCACCGATGCGGCTCAGCGCTGCCGGGCTGTCGTCGCTGACTGAGTCCAGCCAATGCTCGCGGATGCCTTGGGCTTGGCTGGGGATTTCCAGCAGGTCGAATAAGAATCCCAGCAAGGTTTGCGTCGACTGCTTTCTGTGCGGGTGTTCCTTGTTTCCGGCGGTGATGCTCATACGTAACGAAATCCTATCGGTTTAAACGAATAACAGCATGGTCTTGCCGAGTATGCCCAGCAAAAGTGTAACCTTTAGTGTGGCAAGCAATTTGGCCGGGCCGGCTTTGGCGCACCAGTTAAGCCAGGCAGTTTCGCATGCCTGGGCGATCACGAGGTAAGCTTTGCACGACAAGCGCCAAACGACGGTGCCGAGCAACGTTAGGCCGGACCAGAACACGATGAATTCGGCTTGGCGCGGCGTTACCCCGAACACGTGTTCCAAAAAATGCTCGAACAACATCTCGACCACCTCAATGGCCAAGTGCAGAATGTGCCATAGAAAGGGTAGCAAGGTGTCGCCAAATTTATACAAAAATATCAGGGTCAAGATTGCCATGGCAGGCTTGTTTTCAAACAGCCAGCGCCCGGTGTTGATAATGATTACTCTAAACCAGTGTGCCAATGCGTAGGCGTATTGCATGGTTCTCCTCCCTTTTAGAGTCTGCCGAAAAGCCCTTTCCCCTTTTCAGGGGGTGCGTCCTTCGACCCGTTCAGGACGGCCGGAATTTCAGGGCCGGGCTAATAACATCAGCCGGTATTGCGCATGCCCGCCGCAATTGCATTGATACTGCGCAACAAAGGCTTCATCCACGGACTGTCGGCGGTATTCTCGGTATTCATTTCCCTCAGCCGCCGGATCAAAAATACCTGGATATAGTTTAGCGGCCCCAGATAAGCATCGCGGCGCTGCAAGGATGCGGCCAAGGCCGGATTCTCCGCCAGCAAGCGGTCAGTGTTGGCTATCTCCAGTATCCACTCCACGCAGCGCTGGTGCTCGCCGGCTATCAGGTTGTAAACCCGTTTGCCGGTTTCCGGGTCGTTGCACAATTGCGCGTATTCGCGGGCGATGTTCATGTCGGATTTGCTCAGCGCCATTTGCGCGTTGCTGAGCAGGTTGCGGAAAAACGGCCAGTCGCTATACATCCTGCGCAGCGTTTCCAGGCGCTCGGGTTTGCCGGCGCACCAGCTGGCTAGACTGAAACCGATGCCGTACCAAGCCGGAAACGTCTGCCGCGATTGCGCCCAAGCGAATACCCAGGCGATCGCCCGCACCGAGTTTTTCGAGCGATCCAGTTTTTTGCGGTGCGAAGGCCGCGAACCGATGTTCAAGCCGCCGATTTCACCGACCGGGCTGGCTTCGTAGAAATAATCCAAAAAGCCGGGCGTGCGTTCGGTCAGGTCGCGGTAGCTTTGCTCGCCGATCCGCGCCAATTCGTCCATGACTGCCAAATCCTCTGGGTGGTCCGCCGGCACGGTTTGCACCAGGCTGACGCTGGCTTTCAGCAAGCCGGTAACGCCCATGGTTAATTCGTAGACCGCGGTTTCCATATTGTTATACCGATAAAACAGCACTTCGCCTTGCTCGGTGAATTTGATCTGGCCGCGCACGGTGTCGGGCGGCTGGGCCAGAATCGCTTCGTGAGTCGGGCCGCCGCCGCGACCGACAGTGCCGCCGCGGCCATGGAATAATCGGCATTTCAAACCGTAACGCTCGCTGATTGCAATAATTTGCCGTTGCGCGCGCGATAAGCCCCAGGCCGACGCCAGGATGCCGCCGTCTTTGCAGGAGTCCGAATAGCCCAGCATGATTTCCTGGCGGTCATCGCTGACCCGCAGCAATTCCCGATAGCACTCGGTATCGAATAGCTGGGTCAGTACCTCGGAGATGCGATTTAAATCGTCGATGGTTTCAAACAAGGGGCTGACACCGATATGGCAATGCCAATGTCCGCCGATTTTGCCGACCAAGCCGGCCTGAGCAGCCAGCAGCAAGACTTCCAAGACATGACTGGCGGAATGGGTCATGGAAATTACGTATTTACCAAAGCAGTTCGGGCCTATTTCCCGGCGCATTTTCGCCATCACCGTAAACAACTCCAGGGTTTCGCGGTTGGCCGGCGTCAGCGCGGCGGCGTCGAACATCAAACCACCCGGTGCGGCAATCGCCTCGGCTAACAATGCTATGCGTTGCGCTTCGTCCAGCGCCAGGTAGTCAATGTTCAATGCGGTTGCCAGAATTTCCGCGACTGCTTCGCTGTGGCGAGTCGATTCTTGCCGGACGTCGAGTTGCATCAAGTGAAAGTCGAACACGTCGGCCAAGCGGATCAGATCGGCTAATTCCAGCTCGGCGATGTTGGCGTCGCCGTGGCTACGCAAGGATGCATCGATCAAGCGCAGATCGTCTAAAAACTCGGCCACGCTGGCATAGGCAAGGCGATTGGCTTGTTCCGCTTGGCCCTGTAACTGTTGTTGCACGCGCTGCAAGGTGGATTGCATGCGATATTTCATCAATATCAGTTTGTGCCGGTAAGGTTCCTGCAAATAAGGCTTTTCCAAGTCCGTGACTGCCGCGCCCAGCAGGGCGCGGTCGGCGTGCAGGCTGTCAATAAATTCCGGCGTCAAGTCACAAAGTCCATAAGAATGCGACAACTGGCCGCGCAATTGATCCAGGCGCGCCAAATATTCCTGCATGATGGTTTGCGCCTGCATGCGCAAAGCGAGTTCGGTGGTTTCAGGTTTCACATTCGGATTGCCGTCGCGGTCGCCGCCTATCCATGAGCCAAAACGCAGGAAGCTGGGGATGCGGATTTGGCCGGCAACGTCGGCACCAAATACATCGCTAAGCGCCCGTTGCAAGTTCCGGTAAACCAAGGTGGTAGCTTGAAATAGCGATAGCGAAAAATAAAACAAACCGGCGTCGATTTCGTCGGCTACGCCCAGTTTACGGGCGCGCACTTCGTCGGTTTTTAACAGCAATTGAATCTGTGCTTGCAGTTTGTCCAAGGCCTCGCTGCGTTGCTGGCTGCGTAGGCGTGGATCGTCCAAGGCCTCCTGGCTAAGGAAGACATTGCGCAACGCGCTTTTGACCGTGCGGCGTTTGGCTTCGGTGGGGTGAGCGGTCATCACCGGCAAATACAGCATCTCGTCCAATAACACCTGTAATTTATCGGCACTGACACCGCTGTCGCGTAGTTTAATCAGCGTGTCATGAAACGAGCCGGGCCAATAGCGGCCGGTCTGATTTTGTCGGCGCAACGTTAGGTTATGCGATTCTTCGGCGATATTGAGCAGGCTGAAATAGCCGTTAAACACCCGTACCACTTCGCCTATTTCTTCCGCATCCAGGCCTTCCAGAATCTCCATAAACTGGCGGCGGCGGTTGGCGCTGCCCTCTCGGAGCAAGCTGGCAAACTTGCGTTGCAACTGCGCGACGGCGGTGGCTACTTCCGGTTTGGCTTGGGCGGTGAGCACTTTAGTCAAGATCGAACCGAGCAGGCGTATCGAACTGCGTAATTCTTTGTCGTCGCCGTGAGCATCCGATAAGCGATCACTGAGGATTTGGCTGGCGCCGAGGTTATCCAATTCAAACGCCGACTTGTCATACTCCGCTAATGCGGCTCCGGTACTTGGCGCGATGTCTTCGCTGTGCAGTGCTTTTAGCTTTTGCATGTGCAGTTCTCAGGGTAGGTTAGGGTTGCGTGATAGCCTAGCGCAGCATTTTGATATTGTTAAATAGAATGTTTAGAATTAATTCATCGTAAATTCCTATACATTGAGCGCTATGGAACGTATCAACTACCAACATTTGTTTTATTTCTGGAATGTCGCGCGTGAAGAAAGCATCACTCGCGCTTGCGAGAAACTGCATTTGGCGCAACCGACCATCAGCGGCCAATTAGCGGTGCTGGAACAGCAAATCGGCGAAAAACTTTTTTATAAACAGGGCCGTAAACTGGTGCTCACCGACACCGGGCGGGTGGTATTTAATTACGCGGAAGAAATCTTTTCGCTGGGCCGAGAGTTAAGTAACACCTTAAAAGGCCGGCCAACCGGCAGGGCTCTGCGTCTGGTGGTGGGCGTGGCGGATGCGTTACCGAAAATGGTGGTTTACCGCTTGCTGGCGCCGGCTTTTCGCTTACCGGAGTCGGTGCAGATTCTGTGTTACGAGGACAAAACCGAGCGGCTTTTGAGTGAGATGGTCATGCAAGGGATGGATATAGTCTTGTCCGATGCGCCGCTGACACCAACCAGTGGCGCCAAAGCGTTTAACCATCTGCTGGGCGAATGCGGGGTTACCGTGTTCGGCGCGCCGGCTTTGGCCGCGACCTATAGGCAAAATTTCCCGCGCTGCTTGAGCGGCGCACCGTTCCTGCTGCCCACCGCCAACACTTCGCTGCGGCGCTCGCTGGATCAATGGTTCGACGCCGAAAGTATCAGCCCGGCTATCCAGGCCGAAATTGAAGACAGCGCGTTGATCAAAACCTTTGGCAGTGGTGGCGTGGGTTTGTTTGTCGCACCGAGTAATGTCGAAGCCGAAATCCAAAGCCAATACGGCGTGGAAGCCATCGGCCGTATCGACTCGGTGCATGAACGTTTTTACGCCATCACCATGCGCCGCAAACTCAAGCATCCGGCCGTGACCGCGATTTTGGAGAATGCGCGGGATAAGTTGTTTCCGGAATAACAATCCTGAGAAAACTTCATCCGGTGTGGCAGTTGCCACGAAAAACACCAAGCCAGGCTCTACGCCACCGCCGCTCTTAAAATATAAGACAGCATCTTCAGGTCTGGATAAACTATTCCGGGTCCCTGATGGGCACTTGCCGCTGACATGAGCGAATTATCGCCGGCTATGATGTGCCTATTTTTACCGATAACTGCGAGCTCCTTGCTATCGTAGACCGGACTTTTGCCGTGTGGTCGGCAGGTTGATAGAACGATTGCGTAGGCTCGATCAAACCTTAAATCAATCTCTTGAAAACAAAATTAGCTTTTTTAATTCTTTCCTTATTTGTGGTGTTGGAGTCCGGCGTGAGTGCAGAAGAAACAAACGACAATGTTGAAGCGCAGGTTCAGGCCTTGCTGGCGCAAATGAGCCTGGAAGAAAAAGTCGGACAGATGACGCAGATCGACTTTAGCGTGGTTTCGGTCTTGAATGGCGAGGTAGCCGATAATCCTATCGATCAGGCCAAACTGGAAGACGCCATATTGAACCGGCATATCGGTTCAATACTCAACACGCCCACCACACCGAACAACCAAACTCAGCCCATCGAAAAATGGCGGCGGATGACCCAAGCGATACGCGATGTGGCGGCAAAAAGCCGGCTGAAAATTCCGGTGCTGTACGGTATCGACGCGATTCATGGTGCAACTTACACTGAAAACGCGGTGCTGTTTCCGCAAGCCATCAGCATGGCTGCGACGTTTAATCCCGATTTGGCTTTTAAAGAGGGCGAAGTGACCGCGCGCGAGGTTAAAGCGTCGGGTTTAGATTGGAATTTCATGCCGGTGATGGACATTGGCCGGCAACCGTTGTGGCCGCGCTTGTGGGAAACTTACGGCGAGGACGTGCATTTGGCGGTGACGATGGGCAGCGCCTACATCCATGGTCATCACGGCGACGACTTTGCGGACGCCGACAAGGCGCCAACTTGCTTGAAACATTATGTCGGCTACAGCTATCCCTTGAACGGCAAGGACCGCACCCCGGCCTGGATAGGGGAACGAGCCTTGCGCGAATATTTTCTGCCGGGCTTCGAAGCGGGCGTGAAAGCCGGAGCGCCGACGGTGATGGTCAATTCCGCCGAAGTGGACGGCATTCCCGGTCACGTCAACCATCATTATCTGAATACGATTTTGCGCGGCGAAATGGGCTTTAAGGGCTTCACCGTCTCCGATTGGGCGGACATCAGCCGTTTATACACCCGCGACAAGCTGGCGGCCTCGCCGCGCGAAGCGGTGAAGATGGCGGTGATGGCCGGCGTGGATATGAGCATGGTGCCGTTCGATTATTCGTTTTACGACTTGTTGCTGGATTTAGCCAAAACCGGCGAGGTGCCGCTGAGCCGCATCGACGAAGCAGTGTCGCGCATCTTGCGGGTGAAATATCAAAGCGGTTTGTTCGATAGACACGAGCCGGCGTTAGACGTAGAAGGCAATTTTGTTACAGACGAGGCTGTGGCAGCGAATCGGCAAGCCGCGCGGGAAGCGATCATTCTGGCAAAAAACGATCAACATATTCTGCCCTTGAGCAAGCAGGCCAGCATCCTGGTCACCGGGCCGACCGCGAACTTGTTGAGCGTGATGAACGGTGGCTGGACCATCACCTGGCAGGGCGCTACCGAACATTTGTATCCCAAAGACAAGCCCACTTTGTTACAAGCCATTCAGCAGAAAACCACGGGCAAAGTGACGTACGTGGGCGGTAAAAATTTCAGCGATGAAATCAATATCGAGCAGGCGGTGACTCAAGCCAGGCAACACGATGTGGTGATTTTGGCGCTGGGCGAAAAAACCTATACCGAAACGGAGGGCAATATCGAATCCCTGCATCTGGACCCGGTGCAGTTGCAATTGGCCAGAGCAATATTCGAAATCGGCAAGCCGGTGGTTTTAGTTACGTTCGGCGGCCGGCCGCGCATCATTACCGAAGTGGCCAACAAGGCGCAGGCGGTGGTGTTGGGCTTTTTGCCGGGCATGGAAGGCGGGGCGGCGATGGCCGATATTTTGTTCGGCGACACCAACCCCAGCGGCAAATTACCGATTTCTTACCCGCGCGATGTTAACGATATTGTGATGTACGATCACAAGCCGATAGAGGCTTTCGAGAGCAATCAGTATCGGCCGCTGTATCCATTTGGGCACGGTTTGAGCTACACCACGTTCCAAACCAGCGGGCTGCGCTTGAGTAAAGACAATATTGCCATGGGCGAGAATATCGACGTGACGGTTAAGGTGAAAAATACCGGCGCGCTGACCGGTAAGGAAACCGTGATGGTTTACCTGCACGACGTCGCCGCGTCGGTTTCCCGGCCGGTGAAACAGCTAAAGGCGTTTAAAAAAATAGAATTAAAACCCGGCGCGGAGCAGACCTTGCAATTTAGCTTAACGCCGCAGGATATGTCTTTTATTGGTGTGGATATGCGGCGCATCGTCGAACCGGGCGAGTTTGAGGTGATGGTCGGTAACGAAGTGGCTCGTTTTCAGGTCGTCAAACCCTAAATCAATTTGCGGGAATAACTCATGCCGGATCGACAAAACCTTGATAGGCCCTCGTATGCAGGCTCGCTGACGGTTCTGACTTCGCTATTTTTTATTTGGGGATTTATCACCTGTCTTAACGACATCCTGATTCCGCATTTGAAAGCGGTTTTTACGCTGAGTTATACCCAAGCGATGCTGATCCAGTTTTGTTTTTTCACCGCGTATTTTCTGATGTCGGTGCCCAGCGGCTATCTGGTGGAAAAAATCGATTACAAGGGCGGCATCATCGTCGGTTTGGCGATTGCCGGTGGCGGTTGTTTGCTGTTTTATCCGGCGGCGGGTTTGCATTCCTATCCCTTATTTTTGGCGGCGTTTTTTGTATTGGCGTCCGGGATTACCTTGCTACAGGTTTCTGCCAACCCTTACGTGACGGTGCTGGGCGATCCGCACACTGCGTCCAGTCGTTTAACCTTGACGCAGGCGTTTAACTCCTTGGGTACCACGCTGGCGCCGTATTTTGGCGCATTGTTTATTTTGTCGAATGCGGTGAAAAGCGCTGATGACATAAAACTGCTGGACGCCGAGGAACTGTCTGCGTATCAGGCCGCGGAAGCGGCTGCGGTGCAGAATCCGTATCTATTTCTTGCGGCAGTGTTGTTTTTCATGGCGGCAGTGTTTGCGATGTTGAAGTTGCCTAGGATTAACCAGCCAACCGAGGCAACCGGCCCAAATGCAGTGGATGGCAGCGCCTGGCACTATTCGCATCTGGTGTTGGGTGCGGTGGCGATTTTTGTGTACGTCGGCGGTGAAGTGTCGATTGGCAGCTTTCTGGTTAACTTTCTCGGCGAGCCGCATATAGCCGGTTTGGCTGAGCAAGAGGCCGGCAAATACGTGTCGTTTTATTGGGGCGGGGCGATGGTCGGCCGGTTTATTGGGTCGGCGGTGATGCAGAAAATCCATCCCGGCAAAGTGTTGGCCTTTAACGCTTTGGCGGCGGCTGGTTTGGTGTTGGCGACGATGTTGGGCAGCGGCACACTGGCTATGCTTACCATCCTGGCGGTAGGTTTGTGCAATTCCATCATGTTTCCGACCATTTTTTCGCTGGCGTTGACCGGCTTGGGCAGACATACCGGCCAAGGCTCCGGCATACTCTGCGCCGCCATCGTCGGTGGGGCTATTTTACCGTTGCTGCAAGGGGCGTTTGCGGATCGTATCGGTATACAGCAGGCCTTTTTTATCCCTGCTCTTTGCTACTTGTATATCGCTTATTACGGTTATCGCTGTCGCCGGTTGTAGATAAAAACGCGCTTTTAACCTTTCAAGAATTTTGCCCGATTCGGCGATTGCATGATCAAGTTCGGGATGGCCGATAACGGCAGTTCGCCGTCGGTGCCGCCCAGTTTCACTGCTTCTTTGGGCATGCCGTAAACCACGCAGCTGGCTTCGTCTTGAGCGACGCACAGCGCGCCGGTATCGTGCAATTCCTTCATGCCGTGGGCGCCGTCGTCGCCCATGCCCGTCATGATTATCCCCAATACGTTTTTGCCGGCAGCTTGCGCGGCCGAGCGGAACAACACATCCACCGATGGCCGATGGCGGCTTACCAAGGGACCATCCTTGATTTCCACCCGGTATTGGGCGCCGCTGCGGCGCAACAGCATGTGTTTGCCGCCCGGAGCGATCAAAGCCAGACCGGGGATGACCCTGTCGTTTTGCTCGGCCTCTTTAACTGTAATTTGGCACAGGCTGTCCAGCCGTTTGGCAAACGCGGCGGTAAATGCCTCCGGCATGTGCTGGACGATGACGATACCCGGCGTGGTACGGGGTAACCGCGTCAATACGTATTCCAAGGCTTGGGTGCCGCCGGTTGACGTGCCAATGGCGACGACGCGGTCGGTGGTTTCCGTCATCGAGATCAGGCTGGTCGGGGAAATGACGGCGTCGGCGGTTAATTTCGGGCTGCCATCCAGAGGTTTGCCGCTTGGGGCCGCTGATTTTCGCAGTCTGGCATGTGAGGCACCTTTAATCGCATCCGCCAGCAGGGTTTTCGAATCTTGCAGAAAGCCCTTCAGGTTGACGGTCGGTTTGGTGATGATGTCGACGGCACCGGCACTCATGGCCTGCATCGTCACTTCCGCGCCTTTTGCCGTGAGCGTCGAACAGATCACGACCGGCGTTGGATGTTCGTGCATTAGCTTCTTCAGGAACGTGATGCCGTCCATGCGCGGCATTTCAATGTCCAGGATGATGACATCCGGCCAGTCTTTTTCCATGCGGGTCAGGGCAAAGATGGGATCCGGCGCGGCGCCGATTACTTTGACGCCAGGCAGGCTATCGAGCAATCCGGTTAATACCTGCCGGACCACGGCGGAGTCGTCGACAATAAATACTTTTGTGTCTGTCATAGTGTTGCCTGTTAATGGTCTTGGATGATTTACCAGAATTCGGCACTGCTTCTGGATTTTTCATGTTCGTCGATATTTTTCTTCCAGTAGCGGCGCTCTTCGTTTTCAAGAGACAGTTGCTGATTGTGGTCGATTTTTTTGATAAACACCGAATAATCAGTACCGACGAAATGGACGTTTCTGCCGATATTGCCGCCTAGACAGGCACTAAGCATAGGAATGTTTTCTTTTTTTAAAAACTCTTTGATGAATAAAACATTCACGTCGCCCACGGTTTCCTTGCGGTTTTTGTCCTCTCGCAGTTTTAATACGTTGCCGCCGCCGAAGCATTTGGCTTGTAGATTGAGCCGGTTGGCGCCCAGTTTCATCATTTCGTTGATCAGCAATTCCATCGCATAAATGCCGTAACGGCCCTCTTCGGATTCGATGATAGGCATGTTTTTGGAGTAGGAACGATAAGCCAGCAAAAAATGATTCATGCCAAATACCCGATTGATAGGGTCATATAGGCAGGCAGCCACGCACGAGCCCAATAGTGTTGAAATGACTTCCGGCTGGCGGGAGGCATAGAATTCGCCCGGATCGATGACGATACGCTGGGTATCTCGGAAGGGCAGGATTTTCATGGTTTCCGGTAGATAGAAGGCTTCAGCATTTGTAACTGTTCGGTGACTCGATGCAGGCTTTCCGAATGACTGATGATGAAATGTCCGCCAGGCTTTAGCGCGGTAATCAGTCGTTCGACGACCTGCTTTTTGGTGTCTTGGTCAAAATAGATTAGAACATTACGCAGAAAAATTACGTCGAACCTCCCCAATGTATGCGGCAGTGAACTCATCAAATTAACCTGATCAAATTTGACGCGGCTGCGTAGTTTGTTGTCCACACGAAAAAAACCTTCCTGGCTGCGCACGCCGCGTAAACAATATTTTTCCAATAGGCGTTTGTCCATATGGTCCAGCCTATCCAGTGGATAGACGCCATGGCGGGCAACTTCCAGCACTCGCGTGCTCAAATCGGAGCCGAAAATCTCCCAGTTGCGCGTGCCTAGGTTCTCCGCTAATACCATTGCTAGAGTATAGGCTTCTTCTCCTGTCGAACTAGCCGCGCTCCAAACCCTAAAATGCTCGCCGCGCCAGGTCTTAAGAATGTGCTGTTGAAAAAATTCGAAGTGCTTTGGCTCCCGAAAAAAATACGTTTCATTGGTGGTCAGAATGTTGACCAGCGTTTGAAATTCATGGGGGTAATCGGGACTGATAGCCAGTTGGTAGTATTCCCCGTAATGTTCTAGCTGGTAATAATCCAGCCTTTTGGCTAGCCGGCTGGCTACCATGACTTTCTTTTCCGGTGTCAGAGCGATGCCGGCATGGTCGTAAATCAAACGTCTGAAGCGTTCGAATTCTTCGGTTGTGATCGGGGCAATAGTAATAAAACCGTCTCCGTTAGTAAGGATATGCGACGTAATTATGTCAGTAAATAATTACAGGAAGTGCTGAGAACTTAACATTAACGAAAAACCTAAGATGGTAGTGGGTTGAATGCAAATTTAAAACTCTCTACTATCTTTAACATACCCAAAACCCAGACGGAATTCCCATGCTTCGAAAACCTTATCCTGTAGCCAAGAGCCCCGGTCCACTTGGTTTTTATCTGTTGACGGTAGGGTTGGGAGTGACAGGTGGATTATTGGCCTGCGTGCAAACCGGTTTCAGTTTGATCAGCATGGGAGCCACCGCCGCGCTTGGTTTTGCCGGCGTCCTGATTGGGTCTACTTTGTACAATAAACAGCAATCCGCTCTGAATGAAGCTAACAACGCCTGGCGTGGCGACGAAGATTTAAAACTGCAAGAGCTTGAAGCATACGCCATCGAGCTGGAGCGGTTGTTTCTGCAAGTAGTGCCCATTTTGCTCAGACAAGTACAAACATCCAGAACGCATACCGAACAGGAAATCACCGTCCTGACCAGCCGTTTCGCCGCTATGGTTAATCAATTGGAGAGACTGATTTCCGGCGGTGCGCAGAATCGTCAAGGTCGTAGCGTGGATGTGTTATTCGGCGAAACCCGGGATGCTTTGACGGCGGTGTTAAAAGTTTTAAGTGAAATCCAAGACGTTGAGCATGCGGTAGTCGACGAGGTTCGCAAACTGTCTGCGCATACCGGTCAACTCGACACGATGGCGCAGGAAGTGCGCAAGGTCGCCGAACAAATCAATTTACTGGCGCTGAATGCGGCTATCGAAGCCGCCCGCGCAGGCGAAAATGGCCGGGGTTTTGCGGTTGTAGCCGACGAAGTCCGTAAACTGGCCGGATTTTCGTCTTCCACCGGGGAAAAAATCAGCCACGCCATTGCCGATATCAACAAAGCCATGGCCTCCACCTTGAAAATGTCCGAGGCATCCGGCTCTTCCGATGACAAAGCGATCCGCGATGCCGAACACGCCATCCGCACCGCTCTTGACGATTTGCGGGTGGCTTTGGATATGTTCAGAAACGATGCGGATCAATTACGGGGCAATAGCGCGCAAATTCGCGACGAGATTTTCTCGGTGTTGACGGCGTTCCAGTTTCAGGATCGGGTCAGCCAAATGCTGTCGCATGTCGAACATAATCTAAACAGCCTGCAAACTGCGGTAGATGCCACGCGCAGCAGCGGCGAGCGCCAAGCAAATAGCTTGGATGTCGGCGCCACCCTGTCGAGAATGGAGCTTAGTTACACGATGCCGGAAGAGTTGTTGAATCACTCTTCAAGTGCGGCGGTCAGTCACCAAAGCACTTCCGCCAACGATGAGATTACATTTTTTTAAATTTGATGAAGGATTGACT
The DNA here is from genome assembly GCF_047777895.1 of Methylomonas sp. TEB. Lineage (GTDB taxonomy): Bacteria > Pseudomonadota > Gammaproteobacteria > Methylococcales > Methylomonadaceae > Methylomonas. The sequence goes on along the minus strand of NZ_CP180476.1, from coordinate 3,269,876 downwards.
AATGGCTAAAACCATCATGATTGTTGATGACTCGGCATCCATTCGACAGGTTGTCGGCATTGCCCTAAAGGGTGCCGGCTACGATGTGATTGAGGCCTGCGACGGCAGGGATGCACTGAGTAAATTAACCGGACAAAAAATCAATTTGATCATTACCGATGTGAATATGCCAAATATGGACGGCATAACCTTTGTGACGGAAGCCAAAAAACTCCCGGCTTACAAATTCACTCCGATGATGATGCTGACTACCGAAGCCGCCGACGATAAAAAACAGGCTGGCAAGGCCGCCGGCGCGAAAGCCTGGCTGACCAAACCGTTTCAAGCCCCCACTTTACTCGACGCGGTGTCCAAATTGGTGTTGCCTTAAAAACAACTCCATTGCACAAGGGGAGAAAACCTTGGCTATCCACCTAAAACAACAAAAGAAGGGTGTCACCCATCTAGCCATTCAGGGTGAATTGACCATCTACTCGGTGCTGGAACACAAACAAGCACTATCCCCGTATCTAAGCTCGGCTAAAGACGTGCAAATCGATCTTGCCGATGTCACTGAAATCGATAGCGCCGGTGTGCAACTGCTGATGTTTCTGAAGCAGGAAGCCGTCAGCCGCGATATCCGCTTTAGTCTTATTCAGCATAGCGAGGCGGTCGTTGAAGTGCTGGAACTGCTCAACCTGAGTAAGCATTTCGGCGACCCTATCGTAATCTCCGCAGATTGGAAAACATCATGAGCGAATTAGATGCGGCCTTAACGGTTTTCGCCCAAGAGGCTGAAGAGTTGTTAACGGATATGGAAGACGCTTTGTTGTCTCTGGAGAGTAAACCGGACGATAGCGAAACCATCAACAGTTTATTCAGGGCCATGCATACCATCAAAGGCTCTTCCGGATTGTTTGGTTTTAACGCCATTGTCGGCTTTACCCATGAAGCGGAGTCGGTCCTGGATAAAGTGCGTAACGGCGAACGCGGCATCGACGCGGAATTGATTTCTGTTTTGTTGGACAGCAAGGATCACACGGCTAAATTGATCGAACATTGTTTGACGCAGAAAGACGCCGAGTTACCGGCAAGCTTGGCGGCGGACGGAGAGCGTTTGATTCGGCAATTGACCGGACGGCAAACGACAGACATGCAGCAGAGCGGCGATAGCGTCCAGCTGGAAATTGAAGGCGGCGGTGAAATATCGGTGGACGATAACTGGCTCATTTCTCTAGAGTTTCAGAAAGACGCCTTCAGAAACGGCATGGATCCCTTGTCGTTTATTCGCTATCTGCGCACCTTGGGTGAGATTAAACAAATTCTTACTGTAGCCCCGGAAATGCCGGTCGGTGACGACATGGACCCGGAAAGCTGCTATTTGCATTTCAAAATTGCTTTTCAGAGTGATGCGAATAAACAGACGATAGAGGCGGTGTTTGATTTTGCCTCTGACGATTGCGATATCAAAATTTTGCCGCCTAATTCCAAGCTGGAGGAATATCTAAATCTGTTGAATGCCCAGGATGACAATCATGTCAACCGCTTGGGCGATATGTTGGTGCAGGTTGGGGCGCTGACTCAAAATGATGTCAACCATGCTTTGCAACGTCAGCAGGCCAAATTTGATTCCGAACAGGTTATCGTCCCCGGCAAACCCTTGGGAGAAATACTGGTCGAGCAACATGTCGTACAGCAGCCATTAGTCGATCAAGCGCTGAAAAAACAGGAACAGACCAAACAAAAACTGGCAAGCGAAGCCAATTACATCCGGGTCGATGCTACCAAACTAGGCCATTTGATCAATTTGGTCGGCGAGTTGGTGATTTCCAGTGCGGCGATGAATTTGATCGTCGAGAAGCATGGCCTCAGCGATGCCGGCGATGTGGCCGCCAGCATGAATGCCTTGGTCAGTAGTATCCGCGATACGGCTTTGGAATTGCGCATGGTACAAATCGGCGAAACCTTTTCCCGGTTTAAGCGTGTCGTACGCGATGTGAGTAAGGAGTTGAATAAAGACATCGAACTTTATATCAGTGGTGGTGAAACAGAACTGGATAAAACGGTTGTCGAAAAAATCAACGATCCATTGACCCACTTGATCCGCAACGCCCTGGATCACGCCATCGAAAGTCCCGCGCAGAGGCTTGCTGCCGGCAAACCGGCACAAGGTACCGTGCAACTCAACGCCTATCACGAATCCGGGCATATCGTCATTCAAATTGCTGATGACGGCGCCGGTTTGAATAGCGAAAAAATACTTAACAAAGCATTGGCCAACGGCCTGATTAAACCCGATCACGATTTGTCCCAACAAGAAATTCATAATCTGATATTTGCCGCCGGACTTAGCACCAAGGATCAAGCTACCAATTTATCCGGGCGCGGTGTCGGTATGGATGTGGTGAAAAAAAATATCGAAGCCTTACGCGGCTCTGTCGAGATAGACAGCATAGAAGGCGAGGGCACCACCATTTCCATACGCTTGCCGCTGACCTTGGCGATTATCGACGGTTTTATGGTTGGCACCGGTCGGGACCGCTACATCATCCCGCTGAGTATGGTCGACGAATGCATCGAGATGAACACTAGCGAATGCGAGATAGACGACATTCAACATTACATCAATCTGCGCGGCCAGGTCTTGCCGTACTTGCGTTTAGGCGATTATTTCCATAATCAGAGTGCCGATTCCAACAGGAAACGTGAGAGCGTCGTGGTGGTTAAATCCGGGCAAACCAAAGCGGGTTTTGTGGTTGACGAATTGCATGGCGAGCATCAAACCGTCATCAAGCCGCTGGGCAAAGTGTTCGAAAGATTGAATGGTATCACTGGTGCGACGGTACTCGGCGACGGCAATGTCGCACTGATTCTGGATGTACAAGGTTTGATTCAAGCGGCCATCAAAAATAAAAGCCGACCGGCACCTATCTTAACGTCGCGGCGAATTCAATAAGTTAACGATTTCTCACGGTTATAAATTCCTATTAGAGGGAACAGCAGATGAATATCAACGACCTAAAAATAAAAACAAAAATCCTGACGGGGGCGATGCTGCTCGTGGCTATCACGATAGCTTTTGGTGTATTGTCCAAAATTTATATTGGCGATGTCGCCGGCGCTTTGTTCGGTATTACCGACAACAACGGCAAATCGGTTGAATATGCTACTGGCGTAGAAAGAATGGCTTTGCAAACGATCATGGCGCAAAGGGCATACCGTATTTCCAATAAAGACGAAGATGCTCAAAAAGTCGAAGACAACATGAAAACGTTATTTGAGTATCTCGATAAGGTCGATCAGGTAGCCAAGAAATATAACAATACCGAGTTATTGACCCAGTCAAAGACTGCTAGGGAAGGCACCCTGAAATTCGGTGAAAAATTCAGAGCCGTCGTGGCATCGGTTAAGGAAAATAAAGCGGCTGTAGAAGAAATGGTAAAAGAGGGTGATGACGTCGCTAAAGCGGCGGATGATTTTTTGGATAGACAAGTGCGTTTGTATCAGGAGGCTATGAAAAAAGGTACTAATGCACAAGAGTTGGATCCATACGTTCAGCGTTATATTGGCGCGGCCAATATTTACATTAAAGCGATGGAAATCATGCGCGCGGAAAAAGAGGAAGTGAATTACAAAGACCGTGTCGCCTGGAAAAAGATGCAAGTTTTAATGCCGGAACTGATGAAGGCTTATGATGATTTACAAAAAATCGTCAATTCCGAAGAGGCCTTGCGTCTGATTGAGACGGCGCGTGCGAGTACCCGAGATTATCAGCAAGCCGCGCAAAACTGGATTGATAACGACGACAAGCTGAATGTCGTCCGAAAAGAAATGCTGGAATTGGGCGATAACGTCATTAAACAAGCACAAAGCGCAGAGGAAGCGGGGTATGCCCAATTAGGGGTGGCAAGGGCGCAAGCAAACGAATTAGTCGACGAGGCCAATAAAATCATTATCGGTACCATTATTGCCGCATTGGTTTTGGGCGTTATCATCGCCATGTTCCTGGCCAACTTGATTACCGTGCCGATTATCGTCGGTGTCAAATTTGCCCAATCCTTGTCCGAAGGTGATTTGACTGCGAAGCTGGAAGTCAACGGTAAAGATGAAATCGGCCAACTTGCCCAGGCTTTACGCGAAATGCGCGATAAGCTGAGCCAAGTGGTTTCGCAAGTGCGCTCAAACTCCGATACGCTGGCCAGTGCTTCGCAACAAGTCAGTGCTACCGCCCAGTCCATGAGTCAGATGGCCACCGAGCAGGCGGCTAGCGTCGAGGAAACCACTTCGTCGATTGAACAACTCAATTCATCAGTACAACAAAACACCGAAAATGCCCATGTCACCGAGCAAATGGCGACTAAGTCGGCAGGCGAAGCTCGTGACGGCGGCGAGGCCGTGAACGAGACGGTTCTGGCCATGAAGAATATCGCCAAAAAAATTGGCTTGATCGAGGATATAGCCTACAAAACCAATTTGCTGTCGTTAAACGCGGCGATTGAAGCAGCCTCCGCGGGCGAACACGGCAAGGGCTTTGCCGTAGTGGCCGCAGAAGTTAGAAAACTGGCGGAGAGCAGCCGCGTCACAGCGGAAGAAATCAACGAGCTTGCCACCAATAGCGTCGCAATAGCTGAAAAAGCCGGTACCTTGATTGCTGCCGTGGTACCTAATATTGTGAAAACAGCCGATTTGGTACAGGAAATCAATGCCGCATCCATGGAGCAATCCAGTGGTATTAATCAAATTAACGAAGCAATGCGCCAGTTGGATAAAGCGACTCAGCAAAATGCCGCCAGCGCCGAGGAATTGGCCGCTACGTCCGAAGAATTAAACGGACAGGCTACTCAGTTGCAGCATGCCGTAGCGTTTTTCAAACTGGATGGCAACAGCAATAGGTCGCAATCTTTTGGTAAAACACCGCCGGCCGCTAAGCACCAGTCTCGTGGCGCGGTAGCGCAAAACTATGTTAAAAAACCCGTGGCGGTGAATAGCCTTGCCGACAACTCCTTGGATTTTAACGACCAAGATTTTGAGCGCTTTTAGTCTCTGGAGAGCAGACCATGAGTAATCTGATTCGGAGAGAAACCGGCCACGCTGTGGCGGTTCAGGAGCAGGTAGGCCAATACCTGACTTTTTTAGTGGGGACAGAAAGTTTTGCCGTCAGCATTCTGGATGTGAAGGAAATTATCGAAATTGCCAACGTGACCCGGGTGCCGTTGACGCCGGACTATATTCACGGCGTGATCAATTTGCGCGGCAGCGTGGTGCCGGTAATCGATTTATCGGCACGATTAAGCCGGCATTGCTCGGAAGTCAGCAAGCGCAGTTGCATTGTGTTGGTGGCGGTTGAAACGGGCGAGGGTTCGCAACTGATCGGCATGCTGGTGGACGAAGTCCGGGAGATTTTGGAAATTCCGCCCGCCAATATCCAGCCGGCACCGGATTTCGGCACCGATATTCGTACCGATTTTATTCAAGCCATGGCCCGTGTCGACGACGTATTTATTATACTTTTGGCGATTAGCCGGGTACTGTCGTTGGACGAGCTATCGTTACTAAACGACTTGGCGCAATCTCAAGACCATCTGCTCGCAAATGCGGACTAGGTTTTGATCTGGGAGCTATGCTGGAAGAATTTTCCGGCATTCTCCCAGCAGCTTGCCTTCTTCACGGCTAGGTAGCAGCACTCGTTGCTATCCTGTTAGGTGTTCTTCCGCTATTTCTGGGTTTTTAAATAAGTATTAATGGCAGCATCTTCCTCTGCCATATGAGTAATCCAGTCGCGCATGAAGCCGGACACGTCTATTTCCTGTCGTTTTTGCTGATGGATTCCCTGACTAAAAGTGATCAGTTTCTCCAGCATCACATTATGCGTCTGCACATGATGTTGATATTCTGGATAGTCGTGCTGTTTCATAAAGGCTTCTTCAGCTTGAAAGTGCTCTCTAACGTGTTGATAAAGCAACATAATATTTTCGGCTAGCGCTTGCGTATCTTTCGAGCTCACCAATTGGTTTGCCAGATCGAAAATCTCTCTGTGCTGTTGGTCAACGGCTTCGTTTCCGAGCAAATATTGATTTTCCCAAACGAATTCGTTCATGTTATTTCCGTCATCTTTTTGTTATTGCATCTTAAAAAAGCCAACTTCTCGCATGAGCGTTTGGCTTTGATCGTTTAATTCTTCAGCAGTGGCGGCCAATTGCTCCGAAGCTGCCGCGTTATGCTGAATGGCCGTATCCAATTGTCCTACCGCTTGACTGATTTGCCGGACGCCGGCAGCCTGTTCGTCGGATGCGATGGCTATTTCCTGTACGAGCGTAGCGGTTTTTTGAATGCTGGGCAGCATTTGGCTAAAGATACGGCCGGCGTTTTCAGCGATGTCCAGGCCGGTATTGGCGAGTTCGCCGATTTCGTTGGCGGTATCCTGGCTGCGGGTTGCCAACTTCCGCACCTCGGTTGCTACGACCGAGAAGCCGGCGCCGTGTTCGCCCGCTTTGGCGGCGACTATCGAAGCGTTTAATGACAGCAAATTGGTTTGGTAGGCAATCGCTTCGATTAAGCCGATTTTCTCGGCGATTTTGTTCATCGCTTCCACGGTGTCTCTGATCGCTTGTTCACCGCTTTGCGCCGATTGGGCGGCGGTAAGGGCAATTTGTTCCGTAGTCTGCGCATTCTCATGGTTGTGTTCGACCGACCCGGTCAATTGTTCCAGTGCGGCGCTGGTTTGTTCAATACTGGCCGCTTGTTCGCAACTGCTTTGACTGAGGGTTTGCGCCGCATTATTGACTTCGGTAGAGGCTTGAGCGATTTGCGCCGAACAACTGCCGATAGTGCCAATCACATCGGCCAGACGTTTTTGCATGGTCAGCATTGCGGCAAAAATGCCGACATGTTGCTCAGCTTGCGGCATGCCGCGCCGTTCCAGTTTCCCGGCAGCGATATTGACCGCCAGATTATTGACCTGCCACGGTTCTCCGCCCAACTGAGCGGCTATGTCCTTACGCAGTATCCAAAATAGCGAAAAAGACAACCCCGCGACCATAATAATAAACACGCCGTTGAACAACAAACGGCGACTGGCGCTGTTTTCAATCGCCTTGGACGAGTCTATGGTGTCCTTGGCGATATAGTTTTCCACTTCTTTCAAAAGATTGATCTTGCCGGTTTGCATCGTAAACCAGTGCGCTGGGTCCACCCCAAAACCGCCTTTATCGGCATTGCTAAGAGCTTTGGTGCGCATCGCCGCCGTTTCGTCAATAAACTGGCCGCGCAACGTGTGTTGTAAAAAATCCAGGTACTGCTGGGGGGCGACAGAGGCGAAAATATCCAGATAAGTATTCTGAAAAGCGATCAGGGTCACCAGTTTCTCATACATGCCGGGGCCAAAAGCGTCCTTGGCAAAAGTGTTCGCCAACACGGCCCGCTCCACGCCCGCTTGCTCCTTGCCTTTCAGAAAATTGGCATAGGCATCCAGCTTGTGATTGATTTCTACATTGGTGCTCAATTGCGGCAATTGGGCGATGATCGCCAGATAGGCGGCATTTAGATTGGAATAGTAATTGATGGTAACTTCGCCGCTGGCGCTTAAAGCGGTGACCGACTGGCGAGTCTCGTCGAGTTGGTCGATTTGCCGGTCTGCCGCCGCCAAACCAGCCGCCAGATTGGTGGCGGCGGCTTTGGTGTCGAATGCTTTGAGAAAAGCATTCAGTTGTTTCAGTTTTTCGTCCGTGGCTAAGCGTTGTTGCTCCAGTTCTTGTTTAAATTTCTGGCCGCCACTACCCAAATGCCCGACCGACAAGCCGCGTTCTTTTTGTAATTCATGCACCAGATCGCTGGCGTACACGGAAAAGTTAGCTAAGGAGATAATCTTTGCCGCTGACTGCATCTCCACAATATGGGTGTAGACCACGAAGGAGGCCATTAGCAGTAAGCCTGCTAAGGGTATCAGCGATAGGGCCGCTATTTTGTGGTTGAATTTAACGGTTTTCAGGTCAAGCATGTCCACTCCCGGCGACTATTCATATGCTCAAGCATAGTCCAGGGTGCTTATACCTGCTACGTGTAAGGTTGAAGGAAACGGGCCGATTGCATTGCAAAAAATTCGAACAATCGACCCAATTTGCCTGGCGATATTTAGAACAAACCGCTGATCACGCCGTCGTCGCTAATATCGATACGCTCGGCGGCAGGTACTTTCGGTAAGCCGGGCATCGTCATCATGTCACCGGCAATCGCCACGATGAAGCCGGCGCCGTTAGCCAAGCGTACTTCATTGATTTCCACTGTATGGTCGGACGGCGCGCCCTTGGCATTGGGGTTGGTGGAAAACGACATTTGGGTTTTCGCCATGCAGACCGGGAAATGACCGTAGTTGGCTTGCAGCGCCTTCAACTCGGCGCGAATTTTCGGGCTGGCGCTGATGTTTGCCGCGCCGTACAGCTTGGTGGCGATGGCTTCGATCTTATTCCACAGCGGCAGTTCGCTGTCGTAAACATAACTAAAACCGGGTTCGCGATGATCGACGATGTTCAGTATTTCTTGAGCCAATTGTTCCGCACCGGCTCCACCGTGCGCCCAGTGTTTGGCGACTACGCATTTCACGCCCAACGCTTCGCATTTCTGCTGTAGCAAGGCAATTTCGGCATCGGTGTCGAAAGTAAAGTGATTGATGCTGACCACGCAAGGCAGGCCGTAATGTTGCGCGATGTTATGTAGATGGCGCTCCAGATTGGCAAAACCTTGTTCCAGCGCTGCCAGATTTTCCTGGTTCAAATCGTCTTTAGCCACGCCGCCATGGAATTTCAAAGCGCGTACCGTGGCGACCAATACTACCGCCGAGGGCTTTAAGCCGGACATGCGGCATTTGATGTCCAGAAACTTTTCCGCGCCCAAGTCGGCACCAAAACCGGCTTCCGTCACGGCATAATCGGCCAGTTTCAATGCGGTTTTGGTGGCGGTGACGGTGTTGCAGCCGTGGGCGATATTCGCAAACGGACCGCCATGGATAATCGCCAGATTGTTTTCCAGGGTTTGCACCAGATTCGGTTTGATGGCGTCTTTTAAGATGGCGGCCATCGCGCCGTGGGCTTTCAGGTCGCTGGCGTAAACCGGCGTGACTTTGTCGGATTTGTAGCCGATGACGATGCGGCCCAAGCGCTCTTTCAAATCGGCGCGGCTGGTCGCCAGGCACAGTATCGCCATCACTTCCGAGGCCACGACGATGTCGAAACCGTCTTCGCGCAAATAGCCGTTGGCCGGGCCGCCCTGGCCGATGGTGATTTTGCGCAACGCCCGGTCGTTCATATCGATCACTCGCTTCCATTGGATGCGGCGCGGGTCGATGTCCAGTTTGTTACCGTGGTTAATATGGTTATCGATCAACGCCGACAACAAATTGTGCGCCACGCCAATCGCGTGAAAGTCGCCGGTAAAATGCAGATTGATGTCTTCCATCGGCACCACCTGCGCGTAACCGCCGCCCGCCGCGCCGCCTTTTACACCGAAACAGGGGCCAAGCGATGGTTCGCGTAGGCAAATAATGGTTTTCTTACCCAAGCGATTCAAGGCATCGCCCAAGCCTACCGTGGTGGTGGTTTTACCTTCGCCGGCCGGGGTGGGGCTGATGGCGGTGACTAAAATCAGCTTGCCGTCGGTTTTATCGGTCAGGCTGTTGACATATTCCAGGGAAATCTTGGCTTTGTAATGACCGTAAGGGTCCAGATGTTCGGCTGGGATGCCGAATTTTTCGCCGGCCAAATCAATAATTGGGCGCATGCTTGCCTGTTGGGCAATTTCAATGTCAGACATGGTAGTTCCTAAAATACTCTGAGAAATGTTGCAAAAGCAGAGCAGCCGGCGGCTGCGATGGGCGGATATTGTAGAGTTCTGAGGCTGGGGCAGCCAGAAATTTAATGGGGAAAAGCCGGCAAGGCTTTTATGGGTAAGGCGCTGCCGGCTTTTCGGCGACTGAGGTCGTCGCGTCGGACAACCTATCGCAATAGCGGGTAACGTGGTTTAGTAAGTAATGACTTCGCTGCCTTTACCGACCAACACCACATCCGCGTCGCGGATCGCAAACAGACCGTTGGTGATCACGCCGGGGATATTGTTGATGGTTTTTTCCAACTCGATAGGGTCCAGGATGCTCAAATTATGCACGTCCAGAATCTCGCAACCGTTGTCGGTGATGTAGCTGGCGCCGGTATCTTTGTTCATGCGCAATTCAGGTTGGCCGCCCAATTTAGCCAATTGGCGAGCCACGAAGCTGCGCGACAAGGGTAATACTTCTACGGGTAACGGAAACTTGCCCATCACGTCCACGCATTTGCTTTCGTCGACGATGCAGACAAATTTTTTGCTGGCGCCGGCGATGATTTTCTCGCGGGTCAACGCGCCGCCGCCGCCTTTCAACATTTTTTTATGCGGCGTGACTTCATCCGCGCCGTCTACGTAAATGTCCAGATCGCCGGATTGATTCAGTTCGATGACGCGAATGCCGATGGATTGCAAATGTTCGGTGGTTTTCGCCGAGCTGGATACAGCGCCTTCGATGTCTCTTTTGAAATCGCAGTCAGCCAGCAGGTTGATCAAATGCGTGACGGTCGAGCCGGTTCCCATGCCGATAATCGGCACGTTTTTCAAATATTGCAGGGCAGCCTGGGCGACTTGTTTTTTTAATTCGTCTTGGGTCATGGTGATGGTCCTGATGGATTGCTCTTATAAATCTGACACGGCGTTTAACCCGTCATTGTGTGGGATAATAACCGATTAAGGCTGATCTCTCAGCAGTTTTTACGCCTAACCGGCTCCAGGCATCTTCGCCTCCACAGCCCGAGAACCCAAGCTTGGACGACAATTGCGTCAGCAGTTGCCGAGGACAATAATGCAAAAATACATAGAAAAGATATTGCGGGCAAAAGTCTACGACGTTGCCGAAGAAACCCCATTAGATTTTGCCGCTACGCTGTCGGAGAAAATCAACAACAAGGTTTATCTGAAACGCGAAGATTTACAGCCGGTATTTTCGTTTAAATTGCGCGGCGCCTATAACAAAATCGCCTCCCTGACACCGGAACAAACCGCTCACGGCGTCATCGCCGCTTCCGCCGGCAATCATGCCCAAGGCGTGGCATTGGCGGCAAAAAAACTGGGAATTAAAGCCCTGATCGTGATGCCGAAAACCACCCCGGAAATCAAGATCAAATCGGTCAAGGCGCGCGGCGCGAAAATCGTGCTGCACGGCGACTCCTACGACGATGCTTATGCCCATGCGATGGAATTGGTCGCCGAGAAAGGCATGACTTTCATCCATCCTTACGACGATCCGGAAGTGATAGCCGGGCAGGGCACTGTTGGCATGGAAATTCTGCGGCAGCACAACGGCGATATTCACGCGATATTCGTCCCGGTTGGCGGAGGTGGTCTGGTGGCCGGCATCGCCGCCTACGTCAAATTCGTGCGCCCGGACATCAAAGTCATCGCAGTGGAACCCGACGACGCCGATTGTTTAAATCAAGCTTTAAAAGCCGGCCAGCGCGTAATATTGGAACAAGTCGGTTTGTTCGCCGACGGTGTGGCGGTGAAGCAAATTGGTGAAGAACCGTTTCGCATTGCCAGGCAGTATGTCGATCAGGTCGTCACTGTCGGCACGGACGAGATCTGCGCGGCCATCAAAGACATTTTCGACGATACCCGCTCGGTCGCCGAGCCGGCCGGCGCTTTGGCGGTGGCGGGTTTGAAAAAATACGTCGAACTACAGCAGCTACAGCAACACACGCTCGTCGCCATCGACAGCGGCGCCAATATCAATTTCGACCGCTTGCGCTATGTCGCCGAGCGCACGCTGGTAGGCGAGCATAGAGAAATTCTGCTGGCCGTCGAAATACCGGAAGTGCCGGGCAGCTTTTTAAGATTTTGCAAAGTCATCGGCAAGCGCAGCATCACCGAGTTCAATTACCGCTATTTCGACGCGCGCATGGCCCAAGTGTTTGTAGGGATCAGCAGCAGCGGCGCGGAAAACGACCGCCAGCATCTGATCGAGCAGTTGGTCGCAGACGGATTTCCGGTTACCGATATGACCGGCAACGAACTGGCCAAAGACCACATCCGTTACATGGTCGGCGGTCACGCGCCGTTCGAGTTAAAGGAGAGTGTCTACAGCATCCAGTTTCCGGAGCGTCCCGGCGCGCTGCTGAAATTTCTGCTGTCGCTGGGCAGTCAGTGGAATATCAGCCTGTTTCATTACCGCAATCACGGTGCGGCGTTCGGTAAAGTGTTGATAGGCTTGCAAATCGACGGCGAGCAGCGTGGGCGTTTTGAACAATGTTTGTCGGCTTTGGGCCTGGCGTATAGGGACGAGACCGGTAATCCAGCCTATCGACTGTTCGTGGGTGGTAGCGAATCTGCCGACGCCGGCAGCTAACATTTTTCGTTCCCGTTTAGCCTCCCAATCTTAGGATCTATTTAAAAAATCTCCCCCAGCCCCTCTTTTTCAAAGAGGGGAGAGTAACTTCGCAATTCAGTGCACTCAGAATTGCCGGCCCTTATTTCCCACTAAATCCTTAAACCAAAAAAGCCAGGTGCTTAATGTCCTTAAGCGCTTCGGGACATTATTCCGCCAAAATCCTTAACGCCCGGAATTATTGGCAAACATTTCGGGATTTCCTCCTAACGACAACTGGGAATTCGCCAACATACAATGCGCGCCATTTTGTGCTATGGCGATTTGAATATAAAGATGCTTCTGTCAGACCCAAAAAACCGTCGTTCCCGCCAGGATACCCACAGGGCACAAGTGCGGGTAGCCGGAGCCATGGAGGGCACGCTTCGACTTATCCATGCGGTTTGGGCTCGGCTAAGGACAGCTTGATCAACGGTTTTTCCAACGTGGCGGAAGCATCTTTATATTCAAATTTTAAACAGCCTGCTGATACGCAAACGACAAGCGGCTTGGGACTAAAGCGTCCGGGTGCGCCAAAGTTTTCGATAAGTGCAAAACATGAATTATCAAGTTACTGAGGGTGTAATTGAAAATCGTCAAACCAAAGCACATCAGGGTGTTATGCATGCTCATGCTGCTGTCGGCAGGCTTTACCGTGCTTGCTGCCGCTAAGTCTTTCGAAATTCAGGAGCTGGAGTTCAAAAACTCCCAGGTCTCCGACATCATCCGCGTCCTGTCCGAAGATGCCAACGTCAACATCGTTGCGACCCCGGAAGCCGGCAAAAAGAATGTGACGATTTTTTTAAAAAAAGTCAGCTTGGAAGATGCCATTCGCACGATTTGCCGCATCAGCGATCTTTGGTACCGCCAGGATAACGGCGATGCCGGCACCTTCAGACTGATGACCAAGGAAGAATACAGCAAAGATCTGGTAATGGGCCAAGACGACAATGTGCGCGTGTTTCAATTGCGCAATCCCAATGTCATGGCGGTGGCTATGGCTATCGAAAGTCTTTACGGCAATCGGGTGCGGGTATCCTACGGCAACGCGATGATGTTGAGCGGCATGGGCGGTATGAACGGACGCGGCGGCAACAACCGTGGCGGCGGTTTCGGCAATAACCGCGGTATGGGCAATACCGGCTTCGGTGGCGGTATGGGTGGTTTTGGTGGCGGCATGGGCGGCGGATTCGGAGGTTTTCAAGGCGGCTTTGGCAGTGGCAGCGCCGGCAATATGTATGGCGGCCGTAACAACCGTTTTTCCGGCGGCATGGGCAATCAAGGCGCGGCCGGTGGTCGGTACGGTAATTTACAGCAAGGTTTCCGCGAAGAAGTACCCAAGGATTTAAGCGTCGAACAACTCGCGGAACTCGGTGCCGACGGCAAACGTGTCGATCCCGGCGAACTGTCCGAGGTGTCCGGCATCAACAAGGTGATATACGTCACCATCAACGCAGAACACAACCAGCTGATCGTCAAGACCAGCGACAATGCCATTCTTAAATCCATTTCCAGCCTGGTTGAGCAACTCGACAAACCGCAAAATCAAGTAATGCTGGAAATGAAGATTATCGACGTCAAGGTTGGCGAAGACTTTAGCTCCTTGTTCAACTTCGAAATCAAAAATACCAAGATTCAAGGCGATAGCCTCAATCCCTTGATTATGGGCGGCGCGGCAGCCATGACCGGCGGCGGCAGCTTTGTTTACGAATTTCTTAGTGATAAGGTTAAAGCCAATATCGAATTTTTGGAGAAGAACAACCGCGTCAACGTGGTTTCCAACCCCATGCTGGTTGCATCCAATCATCGCCCGGCTAACCTGTTCATAGGCGAGGAACGCATTATGGTGCGCGGCTATTCCATCGATAATATCGATAACCTGAATACCACCCGCACCATTTCCACCCCGGAAACCGAGTTAAAGGAAATTGGCACCACTCTGGAAGTCACCCCGCACATCAATGCCGACGGTACTATCCACATCCAGCTCAGGCAGGAAAACTCAACACTAAACGAGAGAGCCGCATCCATTCCGGTAACAAATAGCACGGGTGGAGTCGTGGTTGAATTACCGGTGGATACCGTTACTACGGCCCGCATGGAAGGCGAAATCTTCGCCCGGCACGGCTATACCGTCGCGGTGGGTGGTTTGATTCGCGACAGATTTTCTCGCGAAAGACGTAAGGTACCCTACCTTGCTGACATACCGCTGCTCGGTAACATTTTTAGACAAACTACCGACGCCGACAGCAAATCGGAAATGGTGCTGCTGATTACGCCCTATGTGCTGAACCAAGGCAACGACGCCCACCAAGAATACGATCCCACAGACAAATACCACCGCTACGCGCCGGATACCGCCATGCAAGCCAAGCCGGTGCCCAAACCGGAAAATCCCGACGAACCGGTGTGCGGCGAGTTTTGTGCGCCGCCGCGGCTGCGGGAGTCGGATCAATGAGCCGCAACCATTTAAAAGCTCGGCGCGGATTCCCGTTACCGAAGCAATTCTATGTCCGGAGTTTGCTGAGCCTGTTCCTGTTGGCCTGCGCCGCTTGCCAGCCCAACCACATGGGCCTGGATACCCCGGCCGACATCGCCACCGAAAACTGCTACGCCTACCGCTACGGTGACAAATTGCGCAAGATCAATTTTGCCCAGGCCTTCGATTGGTGCCATCGCGCCGCCGGTACTGGCGACGCCAACAGCCAGGCCCTGCTGGGCGAACTGTATTACCTGGGATTGGGCGGCCCGCAGGACATGACGTTGGCGGCCCGTTGGTTTGAATCCGCCGCCCGCCAGGGCCATGCGCACGCGCAATACATGCTGTACCGGGTGCACGCCACCAGCCCCAATCTGGAACAACAGGAAAAAGCCGATTACTGGCTGAATCAGGCCCGCCATAGCGGTTACAAACTGGCCTTGCCGGCGCAATGAACACGCTTGAATTGAATGAGGGAGAAATAGAAATGATGAGAAACCATAAGCACATGCAAGCCCAACCCGTCAAAAGCAAGCTGATGGAATTGCTTGATGAAGTATTGCAGCATGACGGCTTCGGCGAAATCCGCGTCGAGGTCAAAATCCTCAAGCGTCAGCAAAAAGAAGTGATTCTGCACTGCGGCAAACAATACCGCTTTGTGGTGGATAGCAGCTTACCGGGCCAAGCCTAATGCTTCCTGTAGGTACGGTCCGTGTGGAAGGCGGGAGATTGGAATAAGGCCGCTTTAGCCTTATTAATTCCCCTCTTTGGCAAAGAGGGGCCAGGGGAGATTGTCTAAATAATCCCCCATCTTCTGCCCAGTGGGCGCGAGGAATATAGAGAATTCAGGACTAATCAGCGCACGGACGCGCATAACAAAACGAGTGTGATGGGGTCACATCAAAAAACCAAAAAATAAGATGACCAACAGGCTGCGTGAGGCAGTTGCGGCATTTAGATTTGAGAAAACAGTATGAAAGGCAAACAACTGAAAAGACTGCAACACAGACAAGCGGGTTTCACCTTACTGGAACTGCTGGTCGTTATCACGCTGATCGCTACGTTGGCGACTGCGGCGTTGGTGGCGTATGACGGTATCGGCGACAGCGCGCAAGCGACTGCCGCTTCTAATAGCACTTCTACCGCTGACGGCGCGATTCGTAACTACCGCGCGGTGACTCAACGTTTCCCTGATCAATGGGATAACTTGGTAACCACTGGTGGTGTCAGCCCTGGCTTCTTGTCTGAAAGGACTGCTCAGCGCTTTGCCAACTGGGCGGTACCAACTTCGGCCACACCGTTTGGTCAAGCTTTAAACACCGCGATGGCGGCAGTCGGTATTACGGAAATACAGGAACGCACCACTGCAACACCGACGACTGGTGTAGAACCTAACTTGCAACACAATGAAGGCGCCACCAACAATAACGGTGACGCCGCAGAGAACGACTGGGCCGCCGTAGCTAACGTCGCCATCCTGCCAACCTTTGGTACTGCGGCTTGCCAAGTCAACACAGTTGCACTGGGCGCTAAGCTAGACGGTACCGCTATGGCGGCTACGGACGGTGATCGTCAAAACGTCATCAACGACTCACTGGAAAGCGACCAATGCAACTTGGTAATTGCTCTGGGCTTTGGTCACGATGCCGCACATAGCACCAGCAATTCTTCTGTGGCTATTTCGACCGCGCCGACTTTCGTGAGCCAAAACATCAATCCTGCAACCACTTATGCTCGTTACATCGCCTTGTTCCACGTCGGTCAAGATGGCGCGAATGGGGGGGCCGAGGATAACAACATCGTTGCTGGTGAGTTGTTCACCAAACCCCGTCTGCTGGCGGTGGTTGACACCGAAGGCCGTATGATCGACGAAAACATCGCCGCTCAAAATCCTAACTAAGTTTAGCTAGGTACGCCGGTTCCCACGGCCCGCCGCTCATCGTTATACACAAGTCTCCCAACGACTAAACTACCAGGAGGCATGAGGCATATAGATGATGGAGAACAGCGATGAGCAATTGGGCCGAAGAAGAAGTACAAACCGCTGATTTGGAAGATCGGCGCCTGAATAAACGATTGGCACTGTTACTGGAGCGATTAGGCGAACATCCCCAGCTCAGCATCCCGGCGGCCTGTGGCGGCTGGAAGGAGACGATGGGCGCTTACCGGTTTTTCGACAATGATAAGGCGACTTTCAAAAAGATACTGGCGCCGCATCGAGATGCCACGGTCGAACGGATGAAGAGCAGCCCGGTCGTATTGCTGGCGCAGGACACGACGGAGTACGACGAAAACATTTGTTTGGGGCCAAAAGGTCTCGGTACTTTGAAAGAGATGGCGAAACATGCGCGCCGACTACATCCGACCATCGCCTTTACGCCGTCGCGGATTTGCTTGGGTGTCGTCAAGGCAGCGTATTGGGCGCGTGACGGCGCCAGCCCGCGACAAGCGCGGCGGCACAAAGGCGTGGACGAAAAAGAAAGTCGGCACTGGCTCGAAAGCTATCAGGATAGCTGTGCCTTACAGGCGCAAATGCCGGACAGTTTATTGGTCAATCTCGCCGACCGCGAGGGCGACATTTACGAATGGTTTGTCGAATACCAAGACTATGCGCCGACTGCTCGCGCTGAATGGATTGTTCGGGCGACGCAGAACCGAGACCTTCTGGTCGAGCCGGAAAATGCGGCGAAATGGCTATGGTCGGCCCTGGATCAAGCGCCGGTCATGGGTTATACCGAGGTTAATGTCAAGTCGCGGCCGAACCGTGCAGCGCGACTGGCGCATATCACGGTACGCGCCGCCACGGTGCCCCTCAAGCCGCCAACGCGTATTGGGTATCGACTGCCGGCATTGAGCATCAACGCGGTGCTGGCGCGCGAAGAGACGCCGCCAGCCGGCAAGGAACCCTTGGAATGGCTCCTGCTGACCAGTTTGCCTGTGGCGAGTTTCGAGCAAGCGACTACGGTGGTGGCGTGGTATGGCGTGCGCTGGTGTATCGAAGTGTACTTCCATGTATTGAAGAGCGGTTGCCAGATCAAGCGGCTACATCTGGAATCGGAAGAACGGCTACTACCTTGTTTGGCGCTCTATATGGTTATTGCCTGGCGGGTGTTATTCAGCCTGATGCTCGCGCGCGCAGCGCCGGACATGGATTGCGAGATTATTTTCGATCCGCAGGAGTGGCGAGCGGCTTATATCGTCGTCAAGCGCTGTCCACCACCGCTCACGCCACCGCGCCTCGGTGAGGTAATCCGACTGATTGCAAGCTTAGGCGGTTATTTTGCCCGCAAACACGATGGTCCACCGGGTGCCAAGGCCATGTGGATCGGCTTACAGCGCTTGCGCGATTTTGTCATCGCCCTCAATGCTCAACAGGATCTCGCAATGAGATGTGTATAACGATGAGCGGCCCGCCGTGGGAATCCCTGCTAGCTCTGGGCTTTTTTGCAGAGTTTAGAGCTAGCAGGTACCGGGCCTATCGCCATTTCGGACGGTCGCATTTGGATCAGGTTGGCAGTGCAAATGGCAGCCTTTAGGCATTGCCGGGTGTAAGCGTCACAGCCAACTATTAAACACCACCTCGGCAGAGATTGCCCGAGTCCGGAGGACTCGGAAGGCGGCGTTTTACCGCACGGCAACCTGGATTTCGCAAGTCGTAAGCGCTCGAAGTGCATCCCTGGCGGAATGGCGGCTTATTTTCCGGCCCGTCCCGTTTGCCTTAATGCCCCTTAGGGTGCTGAGCAAGGTCGAAGGGCGAATGCTTATACCTAAGAGCACAACAGCCGCTCATGTTTTGAAAAGCGCAACACAACCAAAAACTGACAACAAACGATGAAATCGCTCCGCTTCTCCAAATTTCCACCGCTCAGCCTGTTGCTATTGGGCTTGTTGCCGATTTTACCTTGGCTGGCGCCCTGGCATTTGCAGCCGGTAACCACCTTTCATCTGGAATGGCTGGCGGTCGCTGGCGGCTTGCTGGCTTGTGCGGCGGTATTGCCCGGCTTGTGGCGTAGCGAGCGTTTGCAGCTGCCGCGCACGCTGTGGTTGCCTTTAACGCTGGCTGCCTATCTGGCCTTACAAAGCAAACTGTTGCCGCAAGTCGTCGTACCGCATGCCTATATGGGGATGGCTTATTTGTTTTGGGCTGCGCTGATGATGGTTTTGATGGCCTATTTACGGCAACAGTTTGGTGGCGAACGGGTCGGGGGCTGGCTGGCTGGCGGTTTGGTAACGGCTGCCGCGCTGGTGGCCTGGCGTGAGCTAGTCGGGCGGCTATCCGGGGAAATCGGCGACTGGGGCGGCGTCGGCCAAGCCAACAACTACGGCGATTTCTTGGCCTTGGGCAGTGTGTCTTTATTGTACTGGCATGCGCTTGGTCGGCTACCTCGATGGGTATTTGCGTTCTTCGGTTTTAGCCTGATGCTGGGCTTGAGCCTGACGCCGTCTCGCAGCGTTTTATTGTATTGGCTAGCCATTTTTGTCATCGCGTGGCGCTACCGTTCCGCCTGGTTGAAACCCATTGGTTTAGGACTTTTCGGCTATCTGGCCTTGCAGGGTTTGTGGTCGCTGGGGGTGCTACCCGATGCGCAACTCAGCTCGGCGGAACGCATGCTGCAACCAACCAGCGGCGTGTCGCCGCGCTGGCATATCTGGCAAGTGGCCTGGCACTTGTTTTTGCAGCAGCCCTTTCTGGGCCAAGGGTTTGGGCAATTCGACACCGCGTATTTTCAAGCTGGCCGCTATATTCCGGCACTCCCCACTTATATCGAACACGCGCACAACTTGATTTTGCACTTGTTGGCCGAACTGGGTTTGTTGCCGGTATTGCTGCTGCTGTTGGCTATCAGCCGCTGGATTCGTCCGGTGCTGGCCGTGGGCGAGGGGACAACGCATCAAGCGTTTAAAACTTGGCTGATGTTGTTGGCGGCCATTTTGGGCATTCACAGCATGTTGGAATACCCGCTGTGGTATGCGCCGTTTTTAGGGGTTGCCGCGATGGTATTGAGCTTGGGTGATGAGTTGAGCCGACCGATAGCCTGGAAAAAAACCGGCACGGTTATAGCCGGCACCTGTATTGCTGCTGCCATGTCCGTGGCGGTTGTACATGAAACCCACTATCTGCGCATGGAGTTGGCTTTGTTAGCGACAGTGGCGCAACCCTCTCAGCAACGTTCCGATCATTTGGTGGATGTCTGTCAAAAAGCGGTGACGCAAGCGCCGCTGCTCGAACCTTATGTGCCGATGATTTTTACGTTTACCGGCCAACCCGATGATTTGGCGATGCGGCCGCAACTGACCGTATTGGCGGATGTTGCCGTGCGTTTTGTGCCCGCCAACAATTTAGTGTACCGGCTGGCGCTGATGCAAGCCCTGAACGGCGATCAGCAAGCATCCAAAAGCACGCTGAGCCGGGCCTTGGCCGCTTATCCAAATGATGCGTCGAAGTTTATTGTCGATCTTTTCCATCTTAAAGGCGCGGACAGTGTCAAGGTCAACTTCATGTTGCCGATGCTGGCCTCCACGTTGGGTGCAAAAGTGGTCACCAGCAGCGGCGCGCCTGCCAAGCAACTTTAACTGAGAAGTTTGATTGGGTGCCGATGCCGGCGTGACGCCAACTTAATGCCAGCGAATCGAAAATGAGGGCTGGCTAAGTTTTTAATTTTCACAAGCAAGTAAATGAGGTGTTTATTGTTTGTTCTTAGCGGGATGTTGCGGTCCGTCGCCTGGCGCGATGTTGCCGCCGTGCGTTCCAAAACCGTGAAAATTCGGTCGCAAGCCGGTTTTACCCTACTGGAATTATTGGCGGTGATTGCGCTGATGGCAGTAGTAGCCGGGACGGCGGTGCTGGCTTATGAAGGCGTGCAGGATCAAGGCCGCCAAGATGCTACCCGGTTTGAAATCGCGGAAATCCGCAATGCGTTGTTGCAGTTTCGCCGCGATAGCGGGAGCAACGATTTGCCGGGGCAGGGGGTTTATGTCTGCGAGGACCCGGCAAACGCCGGCAAAATCAACCCGGATTTAGTCAATTTACCTTCCGAAGCGGGCACTACCGACGCCGCAAAACTGGCCTGGTGCGAATCGCCGGCCAATTTTTGGATGCTGTTTGCCGATCCTTCCGGCAACGGCTGGAATCCCGATACCCGCCGCGGTTGGAACGGCCCGTATTTGCAACGTAAAAGCGCTCTGATGAGTTATGCCGGTGTCGATAATTTGTGGGTGATCACCGATGCCTATCAAGCCAATTACCTCATGTTGGATTTGGATGACGCCGACAAAGCTCGGCTGGTCAGCCTGGGTCCGGATAAAACCGACAATAACCCAACGCCCGGCACCTGCCAACTGGCCGGCGGTGGTGACGATACCGTGCTGTGTTTGTTGAGATGAACTTATTGATCGAAATCGCCAAAAACGCCAAAGCGCAGGCTATCACGCTCCGCCGTGGGAATCGATGCCAGCTTTCGGGCGCAGCGCGTAGGGTGGATAAGCGCAGCGCATCCACCGCATGCAAACCTATCCCGGTGGATGCGCTGCGCTTATCCACCCTACCTGCTGCGGGTTTGAAAAGTTTGAGACCACAGCGCGGCTTTACCCTGCTGGAAATGCTGTTGGTGATTTTTTTGATGGCACTGGTGGCGTCCACCGGTTTGCTATTGACCGAGGGCGTGGAAGACCAGGCCAAATACGACGAAACCAAACGCCGGATGGAATTGATCCGTAAAGCCATCGTCGGCGACCCGACTCGCACCGTAAACGGCGCGCCGGAGCTTAGCGGCTTTGTGGCGGATATGGGGCGCTTGCCCTTATGTTTGGCGGAGTTATTGAGGCTCGGTGATGAAGTGCTTCCGGCCACCGTTCCGAAAACCTTTAAATCGCCGTGCGATGGCACTGAAATCGTTAGCGAATGGTATTTGGATCAGAACACGGGTGTCGGCATAGGCTGGCGCGGCCCCTATTTACAGGTTATCCCGGAGTCCGGCGGCGGCCTGCGTTTTAGAGACGGCTATGGCAACGAGGGCGCGAATGCGGCCGGCGATGCGCTGGATTCAGGCTGGGATTACAGCGTAACCGCAGCGACCGCCAGTTTAGCTAGCGAAGGCATGGATTTAGCTGTTGCCACCGATGACGTGGCCGCGCCGCAGTTGATTGTCAGCGCCGATTGGCAGGTGCAATTACCGGCGGCAGTGAGTGTGACGTTTGAGGATCAAAGCGGGACAAAATTGCCAGGATCAGACGTCAACTTGGTGTTGCGCCTTTACTTATCCGATTTGACCGACTATGTCGATTCGGACGAAGGAACCCCTGATTACTTGGTTTTGGCAAGCCTATCAGTATCGGCGAGCGGTCAAAAAACCGAGAGCTTTAAGTTGAGCACGCCGCCACTCTTGCCTATTGGACAACGCGGGTATGCGATTGTTTGTTACCAAGGTGGGACGGTTGACCCAGACGATTTTGTGATTTTCGACGGCGATTGCGATACCACTGGAGCCAATCCCAACCCGAAGCCAAACATCGCCAACATCCGCAGTTTCAGCGTCTCACCCCGCCAGACACTGAATTTGGCCCTTAATTGGATCATTCCATGAGTCCACTTTGTCCGAATCCGTCTCGCCATGTGCTTTCAGTGCGGGCCGTCACTGCCAATACGCTAAGGAAAAAGCTCCTTCTCCCTCCGGGAGAAGGTTGGGATGAGGGGATCAAAATATCGTTTTTTCCCTTATTTATTCCCCTCACCCTAACCCTCTCCCTGGGGGAGAGGGAATCACCTACTGCTAATTTAATGGCAATGACCGAGGATCGTCGGGGCGCTAAGCGGCAGCGCCGAAAAAGCCACAGTCCGGAAACCGCTAAACAATCTCAAATGCCAAGCATCCATGAAATTTAACCGTTTTATCCCTTTTGCTATCCCGTCGCAGTTATTGGTCTGCGAGACCGACGGTTTTTCCTTGCGCGCCGCCGTGCTGCGCCGTGCCGATCAGGATATGGAATTGCTGTATCAGGCCAAAACCGAGCAGGTGGATATGGCCGAAGGCCTGAGCGATGTGCTGACTACGCTAAAAAGCCAGGGTTGGCAGGGCGGCGGTTCGGCGATTCTGTTGTCGCCGGCGGTGTTTTCCACGCTGGTGGAGTTACCGGTCAATCCCCGCAAACCCCGGCCGTTGTTGCAGATGTTGGAGCTGGCGCGCTGGGAAGCGGAGCCGCTGTTGTTGCAACACGTCACCCGCTGGTCGGTGGGGCATTTATTGGTGGGCCAAGGCTATATGACCGAGGAGCAGGCGCGGGCGGTGATGGATTTGCAGCAAGGTAAATCCAGGGCCGGTGGCGGTTTGGCGTTGGCCGAGCAGTTTTCCTTACGGCGTTTCGGCGATCTGGCGGTGGAGTTGGGGTATATCAAACGCAGCCAGCTCAATGCCTGCTTGACCGGGCAGGAGTGGCTGAAAGCCGCCGACGAGGCCATCGAAGTCGGCTGGGCGGCGCAGAGTGCGGTGGACGATATACCCGGTACTTTTAACTGGCTGATTAGTTGCGTGCATCAAAGTTTATTGCAGCGCTGGTCGGACGCTTTCGCGCGGCAGGGTGTGAAATTGCAAACCATGTATCCCTTGACCGGTTGCAGCGCGGCCTTATTGCCCCCGACAGAAACCCACGCCGTGCTGCTGGAGACTCAACCCGGTCTGGGGTTTAGCACGCGGCTAGCCGCTGGCGGGATTACGGCCTTGCGCCACTATTTGAATCTGCACAAAGCGCCGCTGGATATTTGTCTGGAAAGCTATCACGCGCTGCATGCGCCGCCGCGCGAGCCGGTCTGGCTGGCTAGTTGGCCGCCGGCACCGGAGCTGGCCGCCAATTTGGAACACATGCTGGAACTGGACTTGCATCCTCTAAGCCATGCTGCCGTTGGCGATAAGGTCTCGCCGGGCATGGCCGGAGCGGCTTACCATGCACTGGGTTTGGCCGAATCTGAGCGTTGCGTGGGGGTGCGCTTGGGCGGCCCGTTGCCGGCACTGCGTGATCGCTTGGAGGTGCGGGCCGCGGCGCTGGTGCTGTTGTTATTGGTGGTGGTCGGCGTGGCTGAGCTGTCGTTGTGGGCGCGCAAAAGTAGCGTCGAGAGCTACAAACAGCAGGTGGACGCCAGCTGGCAAAGTATCGATGAGGCTATTAAGCGCATCAACGCCCAAGCGGCTGAAATTGCCCAGATCAAGGACAAAATCAAGAGTTTGCGCACCGAACAGTCGCGTCTGGAAAATCTGGCCCGCTTCTACGACGAAGATATTCCGGAGCGCATGGATTTGGTGAAAGGCGTGTTGGGTATGCTGCAAACGCTGGTTGACAATGAGGTGGTGATCGAGCGTTTGGATGAGCCGGACAAGTCGGCATTAAAACCGGCCGCGGCAGCGAACGCGGCGGCGCCCAACCCTATCGACGCCAAACGCATCGAAGCGGAAAACCTGGTGCTGGAAGCCTGGGCGCTCAGCGACAGCGCCGCGCAGACCTTTATCAAACGGGTGGGTGATGCCGCAGCCCGCTGGGATTTGCAGGTTCGCGAGCCCAAAGTGACTTTCGGCAAAGGGCCGCTGCAGAGCAACGGCTTCAGTATTTCCTTGCGGCTGGTCAAATTGGCCGAGCCGGACGGCAAAATCATTCGTTTATCCAATCCAAATACCCATGAAACTACCCCCTTTGAGTAAGCGCGAACAATGGTTGTCGGCCTTGGCTATCGGCGTGATCGTTATCGGCGCTTACGCCTGGTTGCGCTGGGTGCCGGCCAACCGGGAAATCGGCCAATTGCAACAAACGGCGGAAGCCACCGATAAGCGCCTGCGTACCGCCGAGATCCCGGAAGAACCGGATGAGGACATCGAGCGTTTGAAGAGCCAATTAGCGGAACAAGAGCGTTTGCTGGCGGCTATCAAGGAGCAGTCGGACAGCGTGGAAAAACATCTGGCGCCGGACGACTCGCAGTTTCTGATTGTGAATATTTCCAAAGTGGCGCGGGATGCGCAGATTCATGTGCGCGCCAACGAGGTTTTCAAAGCGGCGGTAAGCAACAATGCCGCGCCGGTAGCGGCGGCACCGGCAACCACCAAGAAAAGCCGGAAAAACAAACCGGCGACGGTAACGCCGGCCGCTGCCGCTGCGCCCATCGCTGCCGTGATTCCGCCGCTGAGTGCTGGTTGGGTGGCGCGGATGTCGCCGGGTTCCTTGTTGGAAAGGCCGTTGCGGCGCCTGGAGGTGGAGGGTACCTATCTGGCTTTGAACCGCTTCATTCACGATTTGGATCGGCTGCCGTTTCAAGTGGCGGTGCTGCGTATCAGTGTCGAGCGCATGCCGGTGTTGGCGATGCCCGGCTATCCGCAATCTTTGTTGGCCGAAGTGATTTTGGCGTTGTAAGCGTATGGCTATCAATGACGAACATCTCCTGGAAGCCGGTGTGCGCTGTGGCTTGATTGAAGCTGCGCAATTGGAACGCCTACGTCTGGAAGCCCGCCGGCAACGCTTGAGTTTGCTAAGCATGGTTCAGGCCCATTATCGTTTTCCGTTATCGGCCTTGCACCGGGCGGTGGCCGAGCAATACGGTGTGCCGTATGTCGATCTGGATACGCTACAGGTGGAAAACACCTTGTTAAAAAAAATTCCGCCCAGTCTGGTACAGCGCAAATTGCTGTTGCCGGTTAGTGATGGCGAACAGGTGTTACTGATCTGCGGCGATCCGGGCGACCGGGGCGGCATCGATTCGGTGCAACGCTTGTTGGGGCAGGTATTGCCGCTGGCAATGGCCGATCTGGCTCTATTGCAATTAAAGGTAAAGCAGGCATTGGCCGGAAAATCGGCGCCCGAGCAAAGCGGCGCGGTGACAGCGGAGACCGATACCGATTTGGTGGCCATGCTGGACGGCATCATCCGCGAAGCCTATTTTTACCGGGCCTCGGACATTCACTTATTGCCGGATGCGCAAGGTCTGCGGGTTCGTTTGCGGGTGGACGGCAAATTGCGCGACTTTCCGTTGGTCGCCAACGCCGGCGCGGCGGCTGCTTTGGTGTCGCGGGTCAAGGTGCTGGCCGGCTTGGATATAGCCGAACAGCGCATGCCGCAGGACGGCGGTTTTTCTTATCATTTGCCCCGGCCCATCGACAAGGGCTTTAACATTCGGGTGGCGACCGCGCCGACCCGGCTGGGCGAACGGATGACGCTGCGGCTGCTCGGCCAAGAGGCGTTTGGCTTGACGCTGGCCGATCTGGGCATGATGGAAGAAGATTTGCAGCATTTTCGCAAGGTGATACACCGCCCCTACGGCATGGTGCTGCTGACCGGTCCGACCGGGAGCGGTAAATCGACCACCTTGTTCGCCGCGCTCCAAGAAATCAACCGCGCCGACATCAACATCATGACCGTGGAGAACCCGATTGAATATGTGATGCACGGGGTTTCTCAATTGCAGACCGGGCCGAAAGTCAGCTTTGCTGACGCCCTGCGCTCGTTTCTGCGGCACGATCCGGACGTGCTGATGGTGGGCGAGATCCGCGATCCGGAAACTGCCGATGTGGCCGTAAAAGCGGCAATGACCGGGCATTTGGTGTTTTCGACGCTGCACACCAACAACGCGGTGAGCGCCGTCACGCGCTTGATCGACATCGGTTGCGAACCATTCCTGATCGGTTCCACGGTGGCGGCGGTGATCGCGCAGCGTTTGGTACGCCGCTTATGCGGGTATTGCCGCAAACCACGCTCGGCGACGCCTGCCGAGCTGGCGGAATTGGGGCGGGACGACGATGCAGTGCAAATATACGAACCGGGCGGTTGCGTGATCTGCCAGGGCAGCGGTTTTCGCGGCCGGCTAGGATTGTTCGAAACCCTGTGGCTGGATGAAACCCTCGCCCGCTTGGTGGCCCGCGGCACCGATGAGGAAACCTTGGAAGCCAGTGCCGGTGAGCGTCTGAGTTTTATGTGGGAGGACGGCTGCCGTAAAGTGCTGCTGGGCATGACCACGCTCGACGAGTTACGCGATGTAGCGGTCCACAAAACCCGCGGTATGCGCGGCGTAAACTGAGATGGCTGAATTTGTTTACACCGCCTTGGATGAGCGCGGCAACGAGATTGGTGGCCGCTTGCAAGCCGACGATATGGGTAATGCAGCATCACAATTGCGCCAGCGCGGTTTGCGAGTATTGGCGTTGCGCCAGGGACGCGGCAGCAGCGGCTTTCTCGGCCAGGCTAATTTCTCGGACTGGTTGGCCTCGCAACGTTCGGTAACGAACACGGCGCTGATTTTCTTTTTCAGGCAAATGAGTTTTATGCTGCGGGCGGGCTTGCCGGTGGCGCAGGCTTTAGAGCTGGCCCAGGCACAATTGACCAATCCGCGCTTGAATTTGACTTTACGCCTGATGCTGAAAGACATTCGGGTGGGCCAATCGCTGTCGTCGGCGATGAGTAAGCACAAGGCGGTGTTTCCGGAAATGGCGATCAATTTGGTGGTTGCCGGCGAAACCACGGGCGATTTGGACCAAATCATGGAAAGGTTGGCGATACATCTGGATAAAAGAGCCGCATTGCGGGCGCAGACCATCAACGCGATGATTTATCCGGCGATTGTGGTGCTGGCGGCAATCGGCGTCGGCATTTTCATGGTGGTGAAAATCATCCCCAAATTCAGCAAGTTTTTGATGGGCAAAGGTAAAGCCTTGCCGCCGTCTACCCAGTTGCTGGTGGATATATCCGACTTCGTGCGCCAGCATGGCCTGTGGCTGGTAGGTGGTGTGGCGGCTTTTCTGCTGCTGGTGATATTGATTTATCAAACCCGTAACGGCCGCTTGTGGATAGACCGGCTGTTGCTGCGGCTGCCGGTGATCGGCTCGCTGCTGGTGACCGGTGCGATGGCGCAGATGAACTGGGCGCTGTCGATTTTGCTGCGTAGCGGTGTGACGGTGTTTGAAGCGTTGAAAATTACCGCTAATTTGCTGGGCAACCGGGTTTATGTCGATCAGTTGCTGGCCGCATCCAACCAGATTTTAGAGGGCCGGGATATTGCGCGCAGTATCGATCATCCGCGCATTCCGCCGCTGGTAGTGCAGATGGTTGCCGTAGGCGAGGGGACCGGGTCGCTGGACGAAGTGTTGCAGGAACTGGGCATTTATTACGAAAAGTTGTTGGAAATTGCGATCAAGCGCCTGTCGGCCCTGATCGAGCCGGTGATGATTTTGGTCATAGGCTTGATGGTGGGCTTTGTCTATTATGCATTCTTTCAAGCCTTATTCTCTTTGGTATCGGGGCATTAAATGAGTTTGTCGAATTCAATCAAGCCGATTGCCGGCCTTGTTTTTTCAATGGTGGCACTAGCCGCGCAGGCTCTGGAAGCGCCGGCCACGCCGCTGCCGTTGACGCCTGCGGCGCCGAAGCAGTTGCGCGATCCGTTCACGCCCAGCGAACTGATGTACGAAACCGCTAGTGCGCAAGGGGGCTCAACGGCTGGCGCTTATGGGTTTATGCCAAATCAGGAAACCTTGAAGGTGCCGAACCTGAAATTACGTGGTTTGTTGAATCCGTCCGGCAAGGCCTTTATTGCTCTGTTGGAAGTCAGCGGTGTCGGTACTTTCATGGTGCGCGAGGGCGATGAATTCAATTTCGACCCCTCGCAACCCAAGAACGCCATCCGCGTCAGTAAAATTACCCGGCTGAGCGTGACCGTTGAAACCGGTACCTTGGGTTCGATCAGAGTATTGCGCTGAGCGGTTTTAGATAAGGTTTACTGATTGAGTATGTTTAGGTTGACGGCGATGTGGGCCAATTCGGTGGTGGTCTGCACCTGCAGTTTTTTCTTGATTTGCGTCGCGTAGTTGGCGATGGTTTTATTGCCCAAACACAGGTGAATGGAAATTTTCGAGACCGTCAGGCCTTGGGCCAGTAGCCGGAAAATATCGAACTCGCGCGGCGAGAATGCATCTATCAGCGCTTGATACTGCGCATTGGCGGACGGCTCGTCCGCGGGTTTAAGCAGGCCGGGTTCCGTATAACCTTTACCTTGCATAATGCTTTCTATCGCCGGCAACAACAGATTCGGCGCCATGTTTTTAGTGATGTACCCTTGCGCGCCGGCATCCAAGGCGCGCCGCACGTAAACTTGTTCGTGATAGATGCTGTATACCAAAATCCGCGCATTAGCATCCCGTGCGACGATCCGGCGAATGGCTTCCAGGCCGCCGATTCCCGGCATGGATAAATCCATGACCACCAGATCCGGCTTGGACTCGCAATAAAGCTGAATGGCTTGTTCGCCGCGTTCCGCTTCGGCGATGACCTCTACGGCGCCACTTACCGACAACAGCATGCGAAATCCGGCACGTACCACGGCATGGTCGTCGACTAACAATATTTTTAGGGTGTTGCTCATGGCAGCGGTGGAATGGGTGGTGTCATAAATTTCGAAACGCGGCTCTGGATATAAGCTGCTGTTTCGGCCTTAAAATTGACGGCTATTATCCGGGAGGAAATTCCTGGATTGATGCGGGAAAAATTCTTTTTATGAGCCGGGAAAATGGAGGAGTGGGAATTGCAACTGGCTATGTCAATCTATCGCTTTGGTTGGTCATTCGGCGCTGGGCGCGATTAGTTTAATTCGGCCAATAACTGAGCGATCATGCTGTTGGCCTGGTTCAAGTAACCGCTGCCGAACAGATTAAGATGGTTAAGGATATGGTAAAGGTTGTAAAGGGTTTTACGGGTTTTGTAGCCGGGGTCCAGCGGATATTTGGCTTGATAAGCCGCATAAAAATCGCGGCTGAAACCGCCGAATAATTCGGTCATGGCCAGATCGGTTTCACGGTCGCCGTAATAGCAAGCCGGGTCGAAGATTATCGGTTGTCCTTGCTTATCCGCGGCAGCGTTGCCGCCCCATAAGTCGCCGTGCAGTAAGGAGGGGTGAGGGCGGTAGTCGCTGAAAAAATCGCCAATGTTCTCCAGCAGTTTTTCCCCTTGAGTTTGCAGTGAGCCGCGATAACCGTTGGCGGCGGCAAACCGTAATTGTTTGCCCAAACGTTGTTGTCGCCAAAATTCGACCCAATCGTCGTGTCTGGCGTTATGTTGCGGGGTGGAGCCAATGGTGTTATCGATGGGCCAGCCGAAATAGGCTTGCGGTCGCTGGTGCAGCAAGGCCAGTTGTTCGCCGAACAGGATGGCGCTGCGGCTATGCAACGAGCCTAGTTCGATGAATTCCAGCACCAGATAAGCGTCTTGTTGACATTCGCCAAAGCAAATCACCTTGGGCACGCGCACCGCGCCAATGTCGGCCAATTCGCGTAAACCGGCCGCTTCCGCTACAAACATCTCCGCCAGGCTCGCCCGGTTTAATTTGATAAACCAGTCGATATTGGGTGTTTGCAGCCGGTAAGCGCTATTGATGTCGCCACCGCCGATAGTGCTGAGGCGGTGGTTGTTAAGAGACTGGCCGGTTTGGGTTTCGAGATGGCTAACTAAGGGTTGCAGCGCGGCCATGGTTAATTACCTTGCTACTTTGCCCAACTGTCGCGCAAGGTCACGGTACGGTTAAACACCAATTTTTCCGCGGTGCTGTCGGCATAGTCCAGGCAAAAATAGCCGGTGCGCTCAAATTGATAACGGGTATCCGGCGTGGCATTGACCAGGCTGGCTTCCACCCGGCAATCAGTCAACACTTCCAGCGAATTGGGATTGATGCCGTCCAGGAAGTTATCCAAAGTGTCCGGGTTGGGATGGCTGAACAAGCGGTCGTATAAACGCAGTTCGGCGGGCAGGGCGTGTTGTTCAGAAACCCAATGGATTACGCCTTTTACTTTGCGGCCTTCGGGGTTTTTGCCCAAGGTGGCCGGGTCGTAGCTGCAACGCAGTTCGATGACATTACCGGCTGCGTCTTTAATCACTTCCTCGCATTTGATCACATAGGAGCCGCGCAAGCGCACTTCGCCGCCTGGCACCAAACGCTTAAAGTCTTTAGGCGGGTTTTCCATGAAATCGTCTTGCTCGATCAGGATGGTTTTGGAGAAATTGACTTCTCGGCTGCCCATTTCCGGCTTTTGCGGATGGTTGGCGATTTGATAAGTTTCGGTTTTACCGTCTTCCCAGTTGCTGATGACTACTTTTAACGGCCTTAACACGGCCATCGCTCGCGGAGCGCGTTCGTTCAAGTCTTCACGAATGCAGTTTTCCAAGACACCCATTTCGATCCAGGAATCGTTTTTGGTGACGCCAATGCGTTCGCAGAAGTCCCGAATCGCTTCCGGCGTAAAACCGGCCCGGCGCAGGCCGGAAATGGTTGGCATGCGTGGGTCGTCCCAACCTTTGACGTGTTTTTCGGTGACCAATTGCAGCAATTTACGCTTGCTGACGATGGTGTATTCCAATTGCAGACGGGCGAATTCGATTTGCTGTGGATGGCAAGGGGTTTGCAATTTGTCCAGCACCCAGTCGTATAAAGGGCGGTGATCTTCAAACTCCAAGGTGCAGATCGAGTGGGTGATGCCTTCCAAAGCATCGGAAATGCAATGGGTGTAGTCGTACATTGGGTACAGACACCAGGCATCGCCGGTACGTTGGTGATGAACACGGCGAATGCGGTAGATGGTCGGGTCGCGCATATTAATGTTAGGCGAGGCCATATCGATTTTGGCGCGCAGCACATACTGGCCGTCAGCGAATTCGCCGGCCCGCATCCGGGTAAACAAATCCAGGTTTTCTTCGATGGAGCGGCTGCGGTCCCGGCTTTCCTTGCCGGGTTCGGTCAAGGTGCCGCGATCCGCGCGCATTTGTTCAGGCGTGGAGCTGTCGACATAGGCATCCCCTTGTTTGATCAGTTGCACCGCGTAATCGTAAAGCTGTTCGAAATAATCGGAGGCGTGGTATTTGCCGGCCCATTTAAATCCTAACCATTGCACGTCGCGTTCGATGGCTTCCATATATTCGACGCTTTCTTTCTCCGGATTGGTATCGTCGAAGCGTAAATTGCAGGTACCGTTGTTTTCGGCGGCAAGGGTGAAATTCAGGCAAATCGATTTGGCGTGGCCGATGTGCAGATAGCCATTGGGTTCAGGAGGAAAACGGGTGGCAACTTTGCCGTTGTTTTTGTTGGCGGCCAGATCGGCGGCAATGATGTGTCTAATAAAGTTGGATGATACGGGGCTATCGGAAGCTGACATGTTTGAGTAAATGGCTGTGGTTTTGATGAGTTAGGCGGAGATTTCTGACTTAATCTGCATTTTAACGAGTTTGGCCGGAATTCGTAAAGGCGGCATCGCTAGCTGCTTACACAGCAAAATTGAAGCAAAAATCAGTGTAACTATCTGTATCAAAAGATTTTTACTAAATTATTAGCACTCTCGTGTTTCGAGTGCTAGAATTCGGTTAACGTTAATTTATTCCGCGGAAACGAGGGTGATATGAACAACAGCTTGGCTTTGCCGATCAATTTATCGGTTGGGACGTTTGATTCTTACTTGAACTTAGTCGCCCAAATGCCCAAACTCAGCGTCGAGCAGGAGCAGGACTTGGCGTTACGTTACCGGGATGAAGGCGACCTGAATGCTGCGCGTGAGCTGGTGATGTCCAATTTGCGCTTCGTGGCGCATGTAGCCAGAGGCTATGCCGGTTACGGTTTGCCGTTGGCGGACATTGTTCAGGAAGGCAATATCGGCTTGATGAAAGCGGTCAAGCGTTTCGACCCCGACATGGGTGTGCGCTTGGTGTCGTTTGCCGTACATTGGATCAAAGCGGAAATTCACGAATATGTGATTAAAAACTGGCGCATTGTTAAAGTTGCTACCACTAAAGCGCAGCGCAAACTGTTTTTTAATCTGCGCAAGTTTAAAAACGACTTGAACTACCTATCGCAAGACGATGCGGAAGCGATAGCAGAGAACCTGGATGTGGACGTCAAAACGGTTTACGAAATGGAACGGCGTTTGGACGGTCGCGATATAGGACTTGAGCCAACCGGCGACGACAGCGAAGACCATGCGCAAGCGCCTATCGCTTATCTGGAACAGCACGGCGCCGATCCGGCTTTATTGCTGGAAAATAGCGACTGGGAAGACCGCAAGGAAGAGTTGCTGATGGATGCCATGGCTGGCTTGGACGACAGAAGCCGCGATATTCTGGCTAGCCGCTGGTTGGTGGAAGAAAAAGCCACTTTGCACGAATTGGCGGATCGTTATCAAGTGTCGGCCGAGCGTATCAGACAGCTTGAACAAAACGCCATGAAAAAGCTGAAAGCAGCGGTAATATTGGCAGCGTAAAAAATAGTTTGGCATTTCTGCAAAAATCAGTATAATGACGCTTTCTTTGCCGGGGTGGTGAAACTGGTAGACGCGCCGGATTCAAAATCCGGTTCCGAAAGGAGTGTCGGTTCGATTCCGACCCTCGGTACCACCTACCTATCTTAGGTAGTCCAAAGAAATTTAAAAACCCGCTAGCCGAAAGGCTTAGCGGGTTTTTTATTTTTAAGCGATGCATTTTCGCGCCAAGGTTCTCCACGAGGTATTGATATGCCTTTCTCCCGTTCTAAGCAAACCGATCCCACCCGAAAAATATCGACTTTAAAGGCGTTATGGCCGTTTATCCGTCCCTATCGCGCTAGAATGCTGGTAGCCTTTTGCCTATTGTGTCTCGGCTCGGCGACGATTCTGTTAGTACCTTTGGCGTTCCGCGATCTGATTGATTTTGGATTTGGGCAGCGGCAGACTGAGCAAGTTGGTTTGTTAGGTGCGCTGAGCATGGATGGACACTTTCTGGCGCTATTTGCCTTGGCCTGCCTGTGGGCGGTGACGATAGCCGCGCGTTATTACACAGTCAGTTGGGTTGGCGAACGGGTGACCGCGGATTTGCGCAGCGCGGTTTACGAACGGGTCTTGGCGCAGTCTCCGCAGTTTTTCGAAACCTTGCAAACCGGGGAAGTTTTGTCACGACTGACCGGCGATACCACGCTGATTCAGACCGTGGTGGGAAGTTCGATTTCCATGGGCTTACGCAGCGTATTCCAGTTTATCGGCGGCATGATTATGTTGGCGGTGACCAGTCTGCATCTGTTCTCATTGATATTGGGCTTAATGATCTTGCTGACCTTGCCGATTTTGGCAATGGGCCGGAAAGTAAAAAAGCTGTCGCGGGAGTCGCAGGATAAGATCGCCGATGCCTCTGCGTTGGCCGGCGAGATCCTCAATGCGGTGCCTACCGTGCAAGCCTATACCCAGGAATGCCGCGAAGCAAAGCGCTTTAGCGAGCGCGCCGAAATCAGTTTTATGACGGCTGTCCGCCGTAGCCGGTTTCGTTCCGCATTGACGGTTATTGTCATCACGGCCGTGATGGGTTCCATTATTTTCGTGTTGTGGATAGGTGCCAACCAGGTCAACGCGGGTGTTATGACAGGCGGGCAACTGGCTTCTTTCGTGCTATATGCCACGCTGGTGTCCGGCGGGGTCAGCACCATAGCGGAAGTATGGGGGGACGTGATGCGGGCGACCGGCGCAACCGGGCGCTTGCTGGAACTGCTATATGCCCAACCGGCAATCATTGATGCTGCCACACTTCAGCCTTTGGTAAATGGCGATAAAGCGGCGATTGAATTTCAGCAAGTCAGCTTCAGTTACCCGTCGCGCTTGCAAACCGCCGCACT
Organism: Methylomonas sp. TEB; assembly: GCF_047777895.1. GTDB lineage: Bacteria > Pseudomonadota > Gammaproteobacteria > Methylococcales > Methylomonadaceae > Methylomonas. The sequence goes on along the minus strand of NZ_CP180476.1, from coordinate 3,235,352 downwards.
GGATAGAATCGACTTAAGTATATCGGCAGGGGAGAGCGTCGCTTTTATTGGCCCATCCGGTGCTGGCAAGACCACGTTGTTTCAATTGCTGTTGCGTTTTTACGATGTAACGCACGGTACCATTCGCCTTAACGGTCAGGATATTCGTCACCTATCCTTACAGGAACTGCGCGGCAAAATTGCCATTGTGCCGCAGGATGCTGTGATTTTCTCGACCACCGCGCTGGAGAATATTCGTTACGGCCGGCCCGACGCCAGCGATGAGGAAGTTATTGCGGCCGGGCAATTGGCGCAAGTAGCGGAGTTCATCGACCGCTTGCCGGATGGTTACCAAACTTTTCTCGGCGAGCGCGGTACACGATTATCCGGTGGGCAAAGACAGCGCATCGCCATCGCTCGGGCCATTCTGAAAAACGCACCGCTGTTGTTGCTGGACGAGGCGACCAGCGCGCTGGATGCAGAATCGGAAGTGTTGGTGCAACGGGGTTTAAATGCCGCCATGCAGGGTCGTACCACCCTGATTATCGCGCACCGTTTGGCCACCGTGAATAAGGTCAGCCGCATCGTGGTGTTGGATCAAGGACGCATCGTCGAAACCGGATCGCCCGAGGATTTGCGCAAACAAAGCGGACTCTATGCTAGGCTGGCGAATCTACAGTTCGATGTGCAATAAAGCTGCATAAGCCTAATGCCTGGGGCGAACCTGTTGCGGTAGAAGATGTATAGCCATCAACTTGGCTTTTTCAATTTATACTGTCAGCGGAGAACGGATTCTATCTTCCCAGTTACCGCCACCCGCCAAGTCCAGCCATGCACCACAAATTAATGACGTTTGTCCGAGACGATATTTGGTTGTTGCACGAGCAAGATCTGCCTTATGTTCAAGAAAAACTGATCAAGTATTTAAAAATCGTTATTTTGTCCTGGCAAAGTTTTGGTTTGGATCTTTGTCAGCTACGTGCCTCCGCTTTAACCTTGTACAGCATTTTGTCGATAGTGCCGGTCATTGCCATGTTGTTTGGCATTGCCAAGGGCTTTGGCTTTGAAACCATGCTGGAGCAAGAACTGTTGCAGCGCATGCCGGAGCGAGATGCGCTAGTGGTGCAGCTAATCGGTTTTGCCAAAAACCTGTTGGAAAGCGCCAAGGGTGAAGTGGTGGCCGGGATAGGGATTGTCGTGCTGTTTTGGACCGTGATCAGCTTGATAGGCAATATCGAAGAGTCTTTCAACTACATCTGGAAAATCGGCAAGAGCCGGTCGTTGGGCCGCAAATTCAGTGACTATTTGTCGCTGATGTTGTTGGCGCCGGTGTTGCTGATCGCCGCCAGCAGCATCACCGTCTTTGTTAGTACGCAAATCACTTGGTTTATTACCGTCATGCAATTGCCGGCGTTTGCCAGCTGGCTGGTGGTCAAAGCGCTGAGTTTGTCGCCGGTGCTGCTGATGATTGCCTTGTTTTCCTTTACGTTTATTTTTATGCCTAATCATAAAATACACGTTCGCGCAGGCATTATCGCCGGTGTGGTGACGGGCGTTAGTTATCATTTGTTGCAATGGGCGTATTTAAGTTTGCAGATCGGCGTGTCGAGTTATAACGCCATTTACGGCAGTTTTGCGGCGCTGCCTTTATTTGTGGTTTGGCTGCAAAGCTGTTGGATGATCGTTTTATTCGGTTGCGAGATGGCTTTTTTTACCCAAAACTACCAAACCTATCGAAACAATAATCGCTTTGCCCATTTAAGTTTTGCGCTGAAAAAACTGGTGGCTTTACAAGTCATGCATTTGATAGTCAAAAACTTTAGCCAGTTGCAGACTCCCTTAAGCGCAGCCGACATCGCCGGCAAGCTGGCCATACCTATAGCGATCATTCAGGAAGTGCTGGCGAAATTACTGCTTAGCCACCTGCTGGCCGAATTGAAAGAACCTGATGGTAGCGACGAGGTCTATCTGCCGGCTGTAGACATTCATATCCTGACCATCAGCTTTGTGATCAACGCACTGGAGCAATGCGGGCAAAACCAATTGCCGGAAAGCAACCAGCAGCGGCTGCTGATCGACGCGGTCGAAAGATTCAAGAGTTTGATAGAAGCATCCGAGCGTAATCAGCTGCTGAAAGACATTTGAAAGAGTCGGTAGAATTGAGTGCTGAGAATTTTAATTTGAAAGCCAATGCAACATTTAGCGCAAGTTGCAAAGTAAGCGGAATAGCTTCATGACTGACTTTCAGTCTTTAAGCTTCGTACAATTTCAGTTGCGTTGAGCGAGCGCTTCTTGATGCTGAGCAGGACTGCTAATTTTGAGGTAGTTGCTGCGTCGTTTAAAAAGATAGGGGAAATTGCCCTCACAAAAAAGCCTCTTGTGTAACAGGGTTGTTTAGCAAACTCTGTTACACAAGAGGCTTTTTTCAAAAAAATTATTGTTATTCAATAATTTATAAGTTGGCGGAGAAAGAGGGATTCGAACCCTCGATACGTTGCCGTATACACACTTTCCAGGCGTGCGCCTTCGACCGCTCGGCCATCTCTCCTAAAGTTCAGCTAGGTATTGTATAAGTTTCTTGGGCTTGGCGCAATCAGTTGCTTGGTTTTGTCTTAAGCAGCAATGTACGCATTTTTTAGAAAATTTTCCGTTTGTGTTACAGCTTTGTGTTACAAAAATACGTTTCCTAAGCTCCTGAAAATATGGAAAAAAGGTTGAGATTTTGGCGAGGTTGTGTCACAAGGAATTCGTTGAAACAATTTCTCTAATAGCGAAACAATTTCTTTGACAACGAAATAAGTTCCATATATTATTAAAGCGTGGTCAAGGAGATAATCTCGCAGTTGTTCTGATTCGCTTGAAGAATCGTGGAGCGAAAGCTCTAAATTATCACCCCCCGACGTGTCCAGATAGACTATGTGCTGTCCGGTATATTACTTAGCGGTGTGAGCGTACCCTGACGAGACAGGGTACGCATTTTTGAGAACAAGGGGTAAAGCGTCATCTGCTCCACTTTAGTTACAGACGAGAGCCATTGCACTGTGTAATGGCGTAACTAAGGAGGCTCTAATGAGTCAAAGAACCACCAGATGTCGTAGGTTAGTCAATCGTTTCTTTTCGCTGTTAATAAAACCGAGCACATTTCGTGTTGCAGTTTTATTTCTTCGCATCGTTGATGTGATTGCGCGAATCGTAGATCGGTTGTGCTAACGCCCCTTTCTTAATAACTATAAGGTGGGGCCAATGTTAAATCGCGCACTCAAGCTGTTGAGGACATTTCATCAACTATCACAAGTTGAATTATCAAAACGTTTAGGAATATCAAACTCTTACTTAAGTGAAATTGAAGCAGGACGTAAATCGCCTAGTGTGGAATTATTAGGAAGTTATGCCAATATTTTTAAAATTCCAGTGTCTTCAATACTGCTATTCTCAGAACAACTTGAAAATTCAAATGGAGGTAATGTTTTGAGGGTAAAAGCAGCCGATAAGGTATTGAAGTTGCTAGAATGGGTTGCAGAAAAAGAGACCGTAACTGATGGTTAGCAACGTAGGGTACGACTATAAAAGCTCTCCGTTCTATCGCTTACCATCAAAGAAAAAACTAGCTAGTCTGTTAGATTTTGAGCTTTCAGATTTTGATAATATCGTTAATAAATCAAACTATCGTATACTTACCAATAAGCAAGGAAGGTTGATTCAACATCCTATTGGTAAGCTTGAAATCCTACATAAACGAATCGCAAATTTGTTGTTTAGAATTAAAACACCGAATTATGTTCACTCATGTAAAAATCATTCATATATTACGAATGCAAAAAGTCACAAAGCAAATGTTCCTCTGATAAAAACAGATATTACTAGTTTTTATCCCAGCGTAACTTTTAGTTCAATTTTTAAACTATTCAATGAACGCTTTGAATGCCCTAATGATATTGCTTGGCATTTAGCATATATTTGTAGTTATAATCGAAGTCACCTACCAACGGGTAGTTCTTTAAGCAGTATTATTGCGTTTCTTGCACACCAGGATATGTTTGACGAAATATGTGAATTGTCACAACAACATGGATGTGTAATGACTTGCTATGTTGATGATATTGTTATTTCAGGTGTTAAAGCATCTAAGACTTTACTTTATAAAGTAAGGGATATTATCAAAAATCACGGTCTATATGCTAAGCGCAATAAATCAAAAACATTTCCAGCAAACAAACCAAGAACAGTAACTGGAGTTATTGTTACTAATGATGGATTAAAGATACCGAATTGCCGATTACAAAGAACTAAAGAGCTTCGGAAACATATTGGAAACGAAAATAATGAATTAGAGCGGGAACGCCTGATTCGCAGCTTGCAGGGAAGACTGCAAGAAGAAGAGCAAATCCGTCGCGCGAACTCCGCATCAAGACTAACTGTTGGGGAGTAAAAGCCAGCGCGTTTCAGTTTGTGTTGAAACGCGCTGGCTTTTGTTTGGAACGAAGTCAAGTTACACAACGAACTAGCTCTTTCTCAGTAAGTTTCCGCGTTTTATGATGGCTATCCTTTTCAAGCTATCGTTACTACAAAGGAGCAGCAATGAAAAGCACCGTTGCTAGAATAAAAACGGCTTTAGTCTTGATTGTTTTGATGGCAGTCAGTGTTTTACCGATTCCTGTTACCAGTACCATTGGATTGCTGATTGTAATATTCAGACCAAATTGGTTTAAGCGATTAGTAGATACCATTTACGCGGATAAATAAAAAAGGGTGTGGAGAAATAATCGCCACACCCTCTTCCTTTACTTCATTTGATACTGATTTTTAGTTTAAAAACCCAGCTTCAATCTCTTCAACAATATCTTGCATTTCTGCAATATATTTTTTTAATTCCTCAACATTACTGTAGAGTTTTGATTGAATCTCAGTTTTCGCACTTTTACTTTCCACCTGCTCAGTGCTCTGAGACTGATTTGAAGGCTTTTGTCTTCCGCGACTAGCAGGAAGCTCAGGCTCTTCATCATCCCAATCGTCTGGTTCATCTGATGACTCTTTCGTTTTTACAGAGAACTCTTCATCATCAAATAATGAAGCTTCAGATTCCTCTGATTCAACTGCTGCGTCATCCGAAGAATTTTCAGCATCAAGTTGACCGTAAAATATTTGGATCGCTTGCTTCATAACACTCTGCTTGACGTCGCTGACGTTGCCGTCAACTAATTCAAGAGCAATATTAAACACTTCTCTCCAATTATCTTGGTCAACACGGCCTTTTAGAGTTAAGGCAGTTGATTGACTTATTCTATCAACTGGTAAACCCAGAGCAATTAAGACCCGTACTTCATTAATAATGTTGTAAATGGTCTTGGGGCTTCTTTTGTAACAGCTAGCAATATCGTCAATCATTTCCTTATTGCTATCAAGCCCCAAAGCAATATACGCATATTCAATATCCAAGAAGCAAAACAACAGCATCTTTAAATACATGCTTGCAGTGCCAAATTCCCTGGCAGCCGATTTAATCTCAGCGAAATCCGCCTTGATTTTTATCTTATCCCTATTTGGTATTATTGGTGTAATTACCATTTTTACCTCCGTTATGTGTGTAAAAAACAGCATTTAAGCTGCCACGTTAACGGACTATAGTGACATCAAAGGCCAGTTTCTCGGTCAATGCTAAAGCCACTTGTAAAGCGACGATAACGATGATGATAAAAATAACAGTAACGGCGCCGAACTTTAAAGCAGGACTGGCCCCTAGCAATATCGCTCCAACGCAAGCTGATTGAATTCAACTTGATGATACTCTACCACCTATCTTCATAGAATGCAACGATATATCGTTGCATACCTTAAAAACACTAATTTTTTTCGATTCTTGTCACATTACCCTACTTGGCCTCGTCAGCGCTGTACAGGCATTTTAATACCGGACGTAGCCCACCATCTTGCTCAGGAAATAGATAATACACAGCTGTTGCACGTTGCGGTTTTCGTTGTTGATATATCGCATAGTGTCCACACAAAATGCCTGGAACATACTGCATCAAGTTTTGCTGACACAGCCAAGACTCAGCGAGTAACTCAGCTTCGCTAAGAATTTGCTCATGATCGTCTCTGTCAGCGAACAAAGACAGCTGAGGAAACGACCTAGACGATGCCTCCGCGCTTTTTAGCTGTTTCTCGTAGTCTTGTAGCGCTTTTTCTAAGGCCAGCGCTTCCAGGTGATTGTAATGCGATTTTAGCGCAGCTAAGTTGCCACTCTCAGCAATCAGCTTCTCTACGTTGACAGTGTCAATCTTAAGCTTAGCTACGACAGCACGAAGATTACGAACGATGCGCGGCAGCTCGTTGTACTCAGATTTCTTCAGATTTTGTATCAGCTTAGCGTGTTGTAGCTCTGGGTAGCGCAGCAGAAACTGAATCAGGTGATCTGGAAAAAAATCTCGTACTGAATTGAGGTGTTGGTAATCCAATGCCTCAAACAACCGGCAAATCAAGTCGTACTGGTATTGACTATAGTTATTGGCGGTGAATTTTGCTATTACATCTAAAGCAACTGTATTGGCGGGAAGTTGGCAGGCTATCAACATTGCGAATTCACCTTGATTGCACACATCCAAAAATTCACTTTTTGACCAATGGTCAATTTTGGCCTGTCTAAAAAATAGCCAAAAGAGCGTTGAATATTTTCCATAGAAATTAGTCAGGAATTTGTTTTGGCTAATCAGCATCAACATGCCGAAGCTGTCTGCGCGGTAGGATTTCAGCATTGCTAATAATTGCGACGGAATCTGTTCAAGGTAATCGCGGCAACTGTCGTAATCTAAACATTCCCAAATGGGAAAATATGGCGCGGTAAAAGGATCGTATTTCTCAATGCTGTCATCTGTAACAAGTGAAAGCGTGATTCCACTGCAGTGATTCCACGCTGTGAGCACCAATATACGGTTATCGTTAAGCAGGTCGCTAAGGTCAATGTGTAATTCGTTTTGCTCAGAAATCCACAAACAACGGTTGTGGTAGTCGTTCATATTTGCAACGCTTGCATGAATCATGCGAGAACTGACAGTCTGCAATCTAAGGCAAAAACAGACTGTCAGAGGAGATAAGAATTTTTAGGATTTGGGCTTAAGCGGTAGTCGCTGCTTCAGGTGCCGCTTTTACTTCAAACTCTTCTAGTTTTCGGCCATTTTTCAAAAAATCAGACAGCCATTTTGGCTTGGCACCGGCTTTTTTGGATGTCCAGGTCAAGCTTGCGTCGTCGGGGTGTTGATAAATTTTTACAGGTGTATCGCTACGTTTTCGGGGTTCACGGATGAAAACTTTTATACCTGCCTCCAATGCAATTTGTTGAATTTTTTGCACAGCGCTTTCCCGAATTTCTCCCTGCTTGGCTTCAAGTAATCGCTGAGTATTGGCAAAGAGTTCCTGCAACTCTGCAATGCTCTTGGTTTCCAACGCATCGGTTTTATCGTTTGTGTTTTTGGTTGTCATAGTTTTTCCTAAATTTTGAATGTGTTTAGTCAGCGGCAGTCAGTAGCGACTGTCGCGGTAAGTTGATGTGTTTGATTAAATGGAAAATGCGGTTTACGGCGACGTAATCAGTGCTCTATCAAACATTCAATATTCCGACGGTCGAAGGACCGTCGTCACCGATCTGTCGGCCTCGGTCAGAACCCATAGCTTATAGTTTTGACCGTCAATGTCTGACGTAAAACTATAGGCCGATAAAATTCTAAAACCTCTTTCCAGTGATAACTGGTTTTCAGCAGCATCTTCAGCACACACTTCACCCCAATCACCGGTTTGATGACGAGCAATAAAAGGCGATACATCCAAACTGTGATCGTCAATCAGCGTTTGCACACCTCGCGTGACGTATAACCTTCCTAGCGGAAATAGCAGCGGTTTAGGCTGTTCGCTTGCTAGCGGTTGTTCAATCATGGTAATTTTTCCTTGTCGCACTTCGCGACAGCACACAGAAAAAGACCACTGCCAAGTCGCCAAACGTAAACAGTGGTCGTGTTGTTTGAAGCGTCTAGTGTCTGGAAACAGGACTAGACGCTACTCATCAGGGTCATCATCTTCATAAAACGAAGCATCTCCGCTAATAGTCGCCAATTCGGTATTCGCAGACATGTTGCTCAAACATTCCGCAAATGCTCGGATGGTTCTACCCATTTCACGACAGGCGACTTCAGTACCTGCGGTATCAAACAGATTCAAGTAAATTTCATTGCACTCCAACAAGCAAAGCACTATCGCCTCAACTGGGTGGACTGTTGCTTTGTCTTCGCTTTCAGCTTTTACCGCCATTGGTTTTTCTCCTATTCTAAAATTTCAAAATCCCCAAGTAGCCAAACGACGAACGCAAAAAAGCCGACTGCGTTATTGAAACTCAGTCAAATGGGCTTTAGTGTGAAGGTTTTATGGATGCTGCGAGGGACGTGTGCTGCGCGTGATGATCTGAAAAAAATGATGCAGCGAAATAATATTAACAAAAACAGGCGCTTATGTCAATGTCGGCTATTTTTATCGTTTTACGCGAAGGGGATGATTGAGGCATCAGGGTTCAAAGCGCATCCTTTACGATAGATGCTACGATAGATGCGTAATCAACCAATAAATGATTGTTAACTCCAACGTCATTGGCAGTATGTAAAAGTACGGATGATGTTTCATCTCATTCACTGATTCAAGCATTGCGCTGCCTTTATAGCTCACTGGACGATCTACGTTTGATTCAGGGCGGCGAACCACCGATTGCACTGACACAGGCGCACTGCTGAACAACATAGTGTTATCGTCAAAAATGGATTCAAACAAATCATCCAGCTTTTTTTGATTATCAAAAAGGCCGTTTAGGGCATTACTATCAAGGGCAATAGCGTTCATGACCTCATCTCCAACTCGTTTGATTTGAGTAATAGGCTAATGAATTGCCAGGCAAGAATCTGTGAAAAATCTCATGGTATGAGTAACTGCCATCCAAGATACACACACAGGAAAATTCTAATTTGATCGTGAATAGAACCCTTTGTCACCACTTTCAAACCAGGAGTTTTTTATGTCTCGGTTGCAGATTTATATCGGCAAAAAATACCCACCGTATCGCTTTTTAACCAATCCCGCCGCACGAACGCCCATGACCAAGACCGAGGCGCAGTTGCTGTTGAACAAAGCCAACAAAGCCTCAAACTTTCTATTTGCCAGTGTGGTCACGTTGATTGCAAGGCGTGGATATTTGGCGCTAGGGTTTGTAAAGCCGCATGATTGTTTAAGAAAATACACCTACATTTCAAACGCTTACATTTGCCGACTCATCCAGGCCTCAGATACCTACCTACAAATGGACCCAAAATTACTACATTTGAAATGGGTTTCTGAAGGTGCGCTAAGGCCGCTTGTCCACTTGCAGACAAAGGATCTTCAGGCAATTTGGGACTGGGTTCTGAAGCATCGTGACGGTGACGCTCGCATTACTAGCCGAGATATGAACCTCGCTATTGACACACTAAACATACTCAGCCATGAACTTTGCGCTGTTGAACATCAAGCCGCTGTTACCGTCAGAATAGACCGTGAATTACTACCCAAATTCCGTCGGCATATTTTTCGTATTGCAGATGCCATTCGGGATGAAAATATTAACAGTAAAACCGAGTGGGAAATAATTTCAAAAATGATCTACAAGCAGTTGCTAAAAAACTTTATTGACCCAGGTAAACACGCATCCTCTCCAAAAAAAGCATCATGAATGGAGTGTTGCAATGAAATCTTTAGCAATATTGGAATTAGGTGAAACTCTGCTAGAGAATCAAAAAATGATTAACCAGTTACAAGAGGAAAATACCGCCATAAAGAAGATTCTAGTTAAACATCTTGTTGTAGATCAAGAATTAGATTTTGGTGATGGTAAAATTGAATGTCGTCAACATGCTGATTCACTGTCATTTGTTCCGCGCAAAGAGGTACTAAATTACATTAGATTAAAATACGGAAAAGACATTGCTCGTGATGTTGATAATCGTTGTACAAAAATTACCAAAGCAAAAAAGACACTCTATATTAAAGCCAGGAAAACCAGATAATAAACCTGCGCAACCCTATATTTATGCATCTTGATTATTAAGTTCAGAAACCTATATAGATTCCTAATAGAAAAGTGAACTTAATAATTGCATGGGTGTAGGGTTACGCAAAAAATCGTGTTTTACGAGTCTCGAGCTCGAGACTCTAAAATCTCAATTCCTTACATTCTCTAAACCACAAGGAAAATAAAGCATCTTGGTTATTAAGTTCAGAAAGCTATATAGAATCCTAATAGAAAAGTGAACTTAATAATTACTTGCATGGTATAGGGTTGCGCGAAACATAGTGATTTACGAGTCTCGAGCTCGAGACTCGTTGTTTGCATACATTCAATACCTGATTGCAGTCTCGCGCTGGATTTTTCCTACTTGATATTACGCATCCTTTGATTTTTATATAAAAACAATAACGGCACAAGTCATTCAGTATAGGCATGGAATCATTTTAATGCTGCGCAGGTTATCGCAAAAGAAGTAGTCAATTGTTTCAATAATGGAAACAAATCATGTAATAACCGCCTTATTGTTTATTATATGAATAGGTTTATAATTAAACCGTACTTAAAAAACGACCAAACATAGACAAGGTGAAATAGATGAATACTCCAAAAAACTTATACAAAGACGTAACAACCGGATTGTTTTTTGTAACCGGTGTACTGAGCTTTATGTCCGGTCAATTCATCCTCTCCACGCTGTTGTTTGGTGCCGCATCGCTAGCCAGTAACTTGAATGTGGCGATGCCTGCTCGTATTTAGTTTTTATGTAACTTCCTCGTTGTATTTCGCGGCTCCTCCTAGCCGCAACATTCTATAGCCTCTACAGTTGATGACTGTAGGGGCTTTTTTTGTGTCTGTGGCTCAAAATACTGGTGGGAGAATCTAAACTTCGTCTTTTTGGATGGCTCAGCTAAAAAAGACTACTATGGTTTATGTACTGTCTATCTGCAAAAGCAGCTGACAGACAAATTCCGAGCCGTTGCGGCCTATCACCCGATGTGATTCAATGGCGGCATCTAGATCATTACCTGACATAACTAACTGTCACCGATAAAATATATGGGTAAACCTAACAACTGCATTGACTCCGTTATTCGCCGCGATGCGGCTCAGTCGGGTTATTCAGTGCGCTATGAATCTTTTGTTTAGTGAGTTACATGGAATTTTGGAAAAATTGTTGGAACTGTGGTCATGACACACCGCAAGAGAGAGTAGCATTAGAATTCTTCCCCCGTATCGTGGAGATGTTTTCAAAGAAGGAAGACGGAAAAGTTAATCAGCGGGTATGGGCTGTATTCTACGATTCATATTCCTTTACAAAGTGCAAAAAATGTTCAGCTCCGTCACTTTTTGTTGACGAATATTGGACGCAGACAACTTCACCTGAAGAAGCCAAATGTATTGCAGAAGAGGTGAAAATAAACGGAGTGTCTAAATCAGGCAATCTCGTCCACAGTCATATTTACCCAGGTTTCTTGAAGGAACCCTTTCCACAATGGACACATGATCTTGAAGAAACCTATATGGTCTTATTTTGGGAAGTGTATCAAGCGGCGGCACTTGGGCTAAATTCTTTAGCGATGATGGGCATTAGAGCAATTATCGACAAATTCGCTTTAGATAAGATTGGTGATATTGGAGGATTTGCGAAAAAACTTAATACCCTATTAAATGCGAAGATCATAAATGCCGATCAGCATGCCTTGCTTGAGGTAGTCGTTGATGCAGGCAATGCGTCAGCACATAGGGGATATAAACCCGACAATAATCATGTAAAAATTTGTTTGCAAATTATTGAGCAATTAATTGGTATCGAAAAATTTGGGGATGTTATCAATGAAATTAGACAAGCAACTCCAAAAAGAACTTAAAACAAGTAAGTGCAGCCGATTATTGACGCGCCGGCTGATTTAAGTGTTAGCACTCTTGAGATCATTATTTATGTTACACCTCCTTCGTTTCATTACAAAGATGCCGCTGCCCGCAGGCACGAAACTGGAAGGGCGACGGTTCCATATAGCGGGCATCATTTGCATTCTGTCGCCATGTTTCAGTTTGGTTTCTCTGCAAATTTAATACCCGAAGCATACTTATTCGTTTGTATGCCGACTACGTTTTTTCCTTTAAGTTAGTGTTAGACCACTTCAAGATTTAGAATAATGATCTGCAAGGCCTGCGAAACTCTAGTTGATATTGAAGATCTATCAAGCCCCTATGTGATAAGGACTTGCCCCGGTTGTGATAGGAAAATCAAATTAAGAGAGCCTGGTGACAATGGTCACGGAATAAAGGTAGAAAAAGGCGACCAGTTTATTTTTCCTGAAAACTTTTTGAAAGTATCCGCTAATCCGCTCAAAAGTACCGGACACTTAACAAAGCACGGTCTTGGTTGGTTTTCGAGACTTATTTTTGTAGAAGAATTACAAAATAACCCAGATAACGTTGAAGAGCTTATCCAAAATAACCACACCCTTTCCAATAACGTACTAGAGAAATCTGAATTACTAAAAAGCTTGGGCATAAATTCAGAAAGCGATGCTGAAGAAGTGTTTTCTCGATTGAATGATCATAAAGAATCACTCGAATGGTGGGCATATTTATCAGCAATGTTTACTAGCATAGTGGCAGAGGCTATAGAAGAGAATGATGCTCGGAAAGCAGCTTGGGCAATGAGAGCATCTGAAAGATGTAGATCAATGGTCGTGTTTAAGGAGTCTTTGGAAGAAGTGGTCTGGATGGGGCATTCTGCTGGTAGGATTATTGAGGTAATTAGAAAGTGGCATGCGAATAAGACTAATGACAACGAAGAATACTGGCAGGTAATATTCAATGAAAATCCGTATATATTATCCCAAGTATTTTCAGTCCCTGTTGTCTTTATTCAAGATAAGGCATATGTTGGCGGTATGAATATTGAAGGAAAAGATGCTAAATTCGTTGATTTTTTATATGCGAGTGATTTGTCGAATGATGCATTATTGGTAGAAATTAAAACACCAGAGACACAATTACTGTCTAAGAAACCATATAGAAACGGCGTCCATAACCCATCTAAGGAAATGTCCGGCTCTGTTCTTCAGGTGCTAAATTACAGAAGAACTTTGATAAAGAATTTAGTTGCAGTATCCGAGCACAATCTTGAAATGTTTAGCCCAAAATGCATTGTGATAATGGGTAACGCTGAGAAAGAGCTAGATACAAGTGAAAAAAAGAACTCATTTGAATTGTTTAGAACAAATTTGAAAGACGTTGAGATTGTCACTTATGACGAACTCTTCAAAAAAGCCGAAACCCTTGCATCTCTATTTAATTTATCTTGGAGTAAAGCGCCGGCTTAACAACCAGCCCGGTAGAATGAGTTAAACAGCGTGCACCGCATCTATCTCGATTGGTGCGGTTCGTAAACCCACCATACCCTACGCCTGCTTTTGGCCGGACATTTGCCATTGAAACTTTTGTTTCGTCTGGGGGCTTGTGGCCGATAACACCTAACACCAAACGTTTACTATTCAAATCTGAATCGTCAGTAATTCCTTGATATTGGTGGTGTAAGAAGGTGATTTGAATTGCTGTCGCATTTGCCATCGCTTACTTAGAATCTCACTCGCATAGCGGATACTGCGTTTGCCATGCTTGCGGTTAATGTCGTCCAGTGCGGTCATCAGTTGATCAGATCGCAGATTACTTTCGCCGCTATCAAACAAAGATATTTGCGCAACATTGGCTGACCATAAGTCCGGCAATAAAATACCGGCACGTTGATAGGAAAAACCACGTCTAAAAATCCGCTTTAAACCTTGTTGAGCCGCTGCAATCAACTGTGAGGTATTACTGGTAGGACGATCAAACTCAATGGTCGCACTGTTGGCATATTGCGGATTAGCGGTATCAAACGGACTCGTATGAATAAAAACCGATAATACCTGCGTGGTCAATTGCTGTTGTCGGCATTTTTCCGCAGAGCGTGTGGCAAAGTGTGTGACTGCTGCGCGTAAATCATCGTAGTCACTCAATCGTTCACCAAAGCTGCGCGAAGTAAGAATCTGTTTTTTCGGTGTGGGCATTTCTTCCAAAGCAATACAGGAAATACCTTTCAACTCCGTCACAATGCGTTCCATCACCACACCAAAATGCTGACGTAGATATTTTGGATCAGACTGCTTAAGCGCTAACGCATGATGAATACCGATTTGATTAAGCTTATCTTTCCAACGTCTGGAAATACCCCAAAGATCATCCAGTGCAATGGTTTTTAAAACCGCATCAGTATCTGCAATGGTGCGCCAATCTAAAACCGGTCCCATATGAGAATGACCGTTCTTCGCTAAACGATTAGCGAGTTTTGCCAGTGTTTTTGTCGGTGCAATCCCAATAGAAATCGGAATGCCAGTCCATTGCTTAACGACAGTACAAACCTCTAAGCTGTACTCCGTCAGGTTCTGCGGTAGACCGGTAAAATCCAAAAAGCACTCGTCAATAGAATACACTTCTGAGCGCGGTGCAAAGCTAGCCAATATTTGCATCACACGCTGACTCATGTCGCCGTATAACGCATAGTTGCTAGAAAATACCGCGATGCCTTCCTGCTTGGCATACTGCTCAATCTTGAAGTAAGGCGCACCCATTTTGATACCAAGGGCTTTGGCCTCGTTACTTCTGGCAATCACGCAACCATCGTTATTGGATAGCACTACGACCGGTTTGCCATTCAATTTTGGCTGAAAGACTCTTTCACAGCTTGCGTAAAAATTGTTGCAATCTGCAATCGCGAATATGGGCGCTGGACTCATCTAAACCGGTAGTGAACGAATCACGTTTTTGACCACACCCCAAATATGCAACTCCATGCCTTCTTTGATTTGGAAATCGGGATAGTCTGGATTTTTTGATCGCAACCAAATTTCATCAGTAGATGTATCCAACGCTTTAACGGTCACTTCACCGTCTATCACTGCAACTACAATGCTATTGTTATTCGGACGTAATGAACGATCTACCACCAACATATCACCATCGTTGATACCGGCACCGGTCATGGAGTGGCCTTTTACTCTGACGAAGAAGGTGGCAGGTGGATTACTGATGCAATGCTGATTGAGGTCTATCGTCGCTTCCAAATGATCGTCAGCAGGAGATGGAAAACCCGCAGGCACCTTGGAGGTAAACAGTGGCAGTTCAAGCGTACTCAGTTGCTGTTGCGGTTCCAGAATCGGCAATTCCAGATCGTCAGACCATAACGCAGTAACATTCAACGGTTTGGCATTACGAGGTTGATAGCTTGATAAGGAAATGACACCCATGTTTTGCATCCCAAATTCGTGGTTCTGACGAGGGCCAGCAGTGTACCGTAAAACTCAGCATGTTCTCAATTTGTTCTGCTTTGTTGCAAAGCATTTATAACTGGTAAGATGCTCAGCATTTTTCCGGTACAAGATCGCTGATACTGCTATCTTTTTCACCAACTGGACGACTGTAAACAATGCTTTATCCAGGTAAAGCAGTATTGGATGCTAAATGACACTCATCACTTTAAAGGACTTAGAAGCCCATCTTTGGCATGCCGCGCATATTCTTACCGGCCCAATTGACGCCTCAGACTATAAAACCTATATCTTCCCAATCTTATTCTTCAAACGAATTTGCGACGTCTACGACGAAGAATTTGCAGAAGCGTTAGAACAAATCGGTGACGCAGAGCTGGCTAAAGGCGACATGTTTCACCGCATTCAAATTCCGGAACAATGCCATTGGCAACAGGTTTTCAATAAAACTAAAGATGTTGGTCAGGCACTTAAAGAAGCATTTCGCGGTATAGAACTGGCTAATGAACGCTTGCACGGTATTTTTGGCGACGCGGGTTGGACCAACAAAGAACGTTTGTCTGATGAATTGCTCGGCACTCTGTTAAATCATTTCAATAAAGTAAATCTAGGTGTATCCAGTGTGCGCGATGATGACATGGGTCGCGCTTATGAATACCTGATCAAACGCTTTGCCGATAAAGCCAATAAAAAAGCCGGTGAGTTTTATACACCTCGCACCATCGTACGTTTAATGGTCAATATCCTTGATCCCAAAGCCGGTGAAAGCGTTTACGATCCTGCTTGCGGTACAGGTGGCATGTTGCTGGAAACCATCCATCACGTTAAAGAACATGGTGGCGATCCTCGCTTGTTAAAAATCAAAGGCCAAGAAAAAAATCTCACCACCGAAGCCATTGCGCGTATGAACTTGTTTCTACACGGCATGGAGGATTTTGACATTGTGCGTGGCGATACCTTACGTCATCCAAAGTTCATCAAAGGCGATCATTTAGAAACCTTTGACAATGTAATTGCAAATCCGCCTTTCAGTTTAAGCGAATGGGGTTATGAACTTTGGCAAAACGATCCTTATGGACGTAAACAATTTGGTTTAGCGCCGCAAACCAATGGCGACTTTGCTTGGGTGCAGCACATGTTTGCCTCGTTAAACGATAACGGTCGCATGGCAGTGGTATTACCGCATGGTGTGTTATTCCGTGGTGGTGCTGAAGGCCGTATTCGCAAACAATTACTGGAACAAAATCGTATTGAGGCAATTATTGGCGTTGCTACCAATTTATTCTACGGCACCGGTATTCCCGCTTGCATTTTGGTACTCAGAAAACAGCGTCCTGATGATCATCAAAGCCATGTGCTGATCATTAACGCCGAAGAAATCTTTACCAAAGGTCGTGCGCAAAACACCTTATCGGTTGCGCAAGCGGACGAGATTTATCAAATCTACCAAAGCCAAGAACAAGCTGGACCGCAGAATGCCAAGGAAATTGAAGGTGTCGCACGTTGGGTCAATCTATCTGAAATTGAAGAAAACGACTTTAACTTAAACATTGCACGTTACGTGCAAAAACCGTTAGAAGAAGAAACCATCACCGTGGAACAAGCCTTGTTGGATTTTAAGAATAAACTGGCTGCTTTAGAACAAGCAGAGCAAGAGCTTGAAGGCCTACTCATCAAGGAAGGTTTTGAAATATGAGTATGTTGCACTATGTAACAAATGAAGTTTCTGATGATTTATTAAGGGCGTTACGTAATGCGATTGAAAATTCAATTCATAATGGTAAAGATGAACCGAGTATTGTTGCACAACTAACTTATGAGATTCCAAAAGCTGTTAATAGATTGCGTCTAAATGTTGGCGGATATAACTTAACTGCTGGCGGAGTATTTATACATCAAACGCCAAAAGTTTCATTTAGTGGAATAATAAAACAAAAGAGCATAGAACTTGGGGATGTATTATTCGTTAGCACTATCACTGATGGAATAGATGAATCAAAAATGGCTTTGCTATATCAAGCAAAAATGTTTGAAAGCTTTCCTGTTGAACCAGACAATAATAATCAACATAAGTTATATGAAAAATGGCCTAAATTTGAATATGTTAGATCTGGTATAGCATTAAATGGTGAAAAACGTAAAATTAGAGGTTCAGATCTTCACTCTGCAACCAAGTATTTATTAATCAGGAAATCAAATTCCAGGTTAAAACTTCCATATTATTTGGCTCATTGGTTATCAGATGAAACTTTGGCAATCACTGCGCAACCAACTTATCCTTTAAGTAATCATGAATGCTTCATTAAAGAAATATTCCATTTTCTGCTTGGAGATGCTGGTAAGGAGTTTGTAAATGCAGCATGTAATGAGATCGGCTGGAATCGTGTCGTAAATGATTTACTAAATGAGACGGCTAAAAAACTAACATCTTACATGAGAAAAGCGTCTACAAACTCGAAACCAGCAATAGCACCACGTGGTTTTGGTTGCCTACACTATGGGCATAGCTTAAGCATTCAATCAGATATTTTGGTTAGTAATGAAGTTTACTTATCAGATGATGACAATTTTCCACCCAAAGATATACCCCCTAAATCAGAGAATAATAATGAAGAGGATGGTGGCGGAATTTCTGTAATAGAATTTGTTTGGCGATTGGATGAACGACTAAAGGCTCTTAATAAATGAGCACCCTAAACAAAAAGAAACTAGAAGACCTCCTTTGGGGCGCGGCGGAATATTTACGCGGTCAAATAGATGCCTCCGATTACAAACAGTACATTTTTCCATTGCTGTTTTATAAGCGCCTGTCGGATGTCTATTTAGAAGAATACAACGAGGCACTGCAAATTCATGAAGGTGATGTTGAATATGCTGCGATGCCGATGTTTCACCGCTTTTACATTCCAGAGGAAGCACGTTGGGAGGTGGTACGTAATACCACTAAAAATATCGGTGAAGCCATTCAAACCGCGTTGCGTTTAATTGAATCCAGCAACGAACGCTTGCATGGTGTATTTGGTGATGCGCAGTGGACTAACAAAGAGCGTCTGCCGGATCATCTGTTAGCTGATCTGATTCAACATTTCAGCAAAATTCCGTTAGGCATCAACACCGTCAATCAAGATGATCTTGGCGAAGCTTACGAGTTCTTGATTAAAAAATTTGCCGACGATTCCGGCCATACCGCCGCCGAGTTTTACACCAACCGCACAGTTGTCCATTTGATGACGCGCATTATGGAATTGCAACCCGGTGAAACCGCCTACGATCCCACTTGCGGCACAGGCGGCATGTTGTTGAATGGCGTGATGGAACTGCGCAATCAAAACCAAGAATGGCGTAGCGTTAAGCTTTATGGGCAAGAGGTCAATCTGCTGACCTCCGCGATTGCCCGCATGAACATGTTCTTGCACGACATTGAAGAATTTGAAGTGCTGCGCGGCGATACGCTCAGTGAACCCAAATTTATTGAAAACGATCAACTCAAACAGTTTGATGTCATTTTTGCCAATCCGCCTTACTCCATCAAAAAATGGAACCGCGATAAGTTTTCCGCTGATCCTTATGGTCGCAATCTGTATGGTGTGCCGCCGCAAGGTTGTGCGGATTATGCGTTTTATACCCACATCATCAAAAGTTTAAATCCTAAAACCGGTCGTGCTGCCATGCTGTGGCCACATGGCGTATTGTTTAGAGATTCCGAGCAAGGGATTCGTAAGCAAATCATTGAAGCGGATTTGATTGAAGCGGTCATCGGTTTAGGACCCAACTTGTTTTACAACTCTCCGATGGAATCGTGCGTCGTGGTTCTGCGACGCAATAAACCTGCACAACGCAAAAACAAAATTCTATTTATCAACGGTGTGGAACACGTCACCCGTGAACGTGCGCATAGTCGCTTATCGGATGAAAATCTAAGCGTTCTAACTGAAGCGTACTTTGAGCCTGATAAACAGCCTACTATCGCGGCATTGGTGGCAATAGAGGATATTCGCGCTAATCAGCATAACCTGTCTATTCCGCTGTATGTGCAAAACGATAGCGGTGATGAAGCGCAAAACATTGAGCATGCCATTGAGAACTGGAAAATCAGCCGTGTGAAATTAAAGAAACAAACCACTGAATTATTTAACAGCCTCGCTGAACTTGGCTATGACATTAGTGAGGTTGAAACTAATGTCTGAAAAGCAATTACCTGAAGGTTGGCGTATGGTGAAGTTTGGAGATATGGCAAGGCATATTTCCAAGCGCGTAGAACCCAGTGAAACCGATTTAAATATCTATGTTGGGCTTGAGCACTTAGACCCGGATAGCCTGCGAATCAAGCGGCACGGTGTACCCAGCGATGTTGAAGGTCAAAAGCTGCTAGTTAAAAAGGGCCAAATCATTTTTGGTAAACGTCGAGCGTATCAACGTAAATTAGGTGTGGCGGATTGGGATTGTATTTGTTCGGCACATGCTATGGTGTTGGAAGCCAATCCAAAAACTGTAATACCTGAATTCTTGCCATTTTTTATGCTGTCAGATGTGTTTATGAATCGGGCTATTGCTATATCAGAAGGATCATTATCGCCTACGATTAAATGGAAAGCATTAGAGCGGCAAGAATTTGCTCTACCTCCTATCAAAACTCAAGTTATTTTTACAAAAATATTTTGTAAAATTGATTTCATAGAAAAAACCAGACATTCCTTAAGCGGTTATTCAGAACAGTTTACAAGAATAATTGAGAGGAAGTTTTTTGAAACAGGTATTGCGAATACAAAATCTGTATTAACTAAATATGGCAATATTCCGGAAAACTGGGAATTAGTCCCTTTTGGTAATTTAATGTCGTCAGCAGGAACTCAGAATGGGCTATACAAAGGAAAAGATTATTATGGATCAGGGCTGCCCATGGTACACATGATGGATATGTTTCATTCGGAATCATTAAGTGATTCTAAAAATGAAATGCAATTGGTTGAACTAGACGAAAAAGAAATAGAAAAATTTACTCTAAAAAAGGACGATCTTTTGTTTGCTCGTCGTTCTTTAACTACAGATGGTGCGGGGTTGTGTTGCATTTATCAGGGCAGAGATAGCGCAGTCTCATTTGAATCATCCGTTATCCGAGTTACCCTTAACAGAGATAAAGCAATACCTGAATTCTATAATATATATTTTAGATCTGCCATCGGAAGATGGAATATGAAAAAAATAATTCAAACAGTAGCGGCATCAGGTATTACTGGTACTGACCTTAAGAACATACCTGTTCCATGGCCTAGCCTAGTTGAGCAAGAAAAAATAGTTCAATATATTCTCAATTCTAAAAGAGTAATAGATAGTAGCTTTATATCATGCGCAGGTGATTTAATGAAATCTTATATAAATTCAAATTTTAGGATGTAATGTGTTTAACGAACAAACCGTCACCGAAAATGGAATTATTGACCGCTTAAAACAATTAAGCGATGTAAAGTGGAATTACTGTCACGGTGATGCTTTGCCGAAACAGGTCAACGATATATTCGTTGATGAATGGCTAAAAGTAGCTTTGTGTTCGTTAAATCCTGATATTGCCGCCAATCCCGATTATGCCGATGAAGTTATTTATAAGCTACGCGGTGTCATTTTAGAAGCCAGACATACCGGCCTGGTTAAAGCCAATGAAAGTTTTAACGAATGGCTGATGGCAGAAAAAACGTTGCCGTTTGGTCAAGATGGCGATCATGTCACCATCAACCTGATTGACTTTAACCAGATTGAAAACAACCACTTTGTGGTGTCACAGCAGGTTCATTTCCTTGCCGCCACTGAAGTGTATTTTGACATTGTGCTGTATGTGAATGGCATTCCGTTAGTGGTCGGTGAAGTCAAATCGGCTACACGACCTTCTATTAGCTGGCAGGATGGCGCAGCCGATTTTATGGGCGGCCAAAAGCACTACTGGAAAAATGTTGAGTCGTTCTTTGTACCGAATTTATTGTGCTTTGCCAGTGAAGGCAAAACCTTTGCTTATGGTGCGATCAACGCAAGCGTTAAAGACTGGGGGCCGTGGCATAAAACCAGTCAACGCGATGAGATTCCCTTAACCTTGGCGGCAGTGCTAGACAGTGCCGAAGGCTTGTTGAATCCACATACCTTATTGCAGCTGCTTCATTCATTCGCACTGTTTTCCACAATCAAAACTGGTAAGAACTCTCCGCCAAAACGCAGCAAGATATTACCGCGCTATCCGCAATTTGAAGCGGCCAAACAGATTGTTGATAGGGTTATAGCCGGTTATCCGCGTAAAGGACTGATTTGGCATTTTCAAGGTTCAGGAAAATCGCTGTTGATGCTATATGCCGCACGTATGTTACGTGCGGATAACGAACTTAAAAATCCGACGGTATTGGTCGTAGTGGATCGTCGTGATTTGGATTCGCAAATCAACGAAACCTTTGGCGGTGCTGATGTAAAAAATCTGATCAAAGTGCGCAGCTGTAAAAAGCTGGGGCAACTGATTGAACAAGATAGTCGCGGCATTTTGATCACCACTATCTTTAAGTTTAAAGACGTTGAAATTGACACCAAGGATCACAACGGTTTGAACGCACGAGACAATATCATCGTGTTAGTGGATGAGGCGCATCGCACTCAAGAAGGCTCGTTAGGCGACAAAATGCGCTGGGCTTTACCGAATGCGCACTTTTACGGTTTAACCGGTACGCCTATCTCCAGCCTGGAACGCAATACCTTCAAGCTGTTCGGTGCGGATGAAGATGAAGGCCGTTACATGAATCGCTACAGTTATAAGCAGTCTATTCGTGACGGTGCGACCAATCCGGTTAAGTTTGAACCGCGCTTAGCTGAGTTACGTGTTGATCAAGCAGCGATTGACGAAGAGTTTCAGCGACTGGTTGCAGAAAATAATCTGGATGAGGATGAAAAAGCGGCGCTTTCAAAACGGGCAGGCAAGCTTGCGATTTTACTGAAAGCACCCAAACGCATGGAGGCCATAAGCGCGGATATTGCCGAGCACTTTGCCAGCCATGTTAAGCCCAAAAAAATGAAAGGCATGGTGGTGGTCTATGACCGCGAAGCCTGTGTGCAGATGTATTACTTATTGGGCAATCGGCTAGGTTTTGATGCGGTAGAAGTGGTCATGAATATTGACCAAGCGCCTATTAAAGCCACTGAGGGCGATAAAAAAGGCAAACAGAACAAAGATTGGTTGCGCTGGAAAGAAGAATTAAGCATGCCGGTTCAGGAAGCTGATTTTGAACGCTGGCAATTATTTGATGGCGATGAGCAAAAACAAAAAGACCTGATTGAAGATTACAAAGACCCAAGCCATCCGTTACAACTGATTATCGTCACCGCGAAATTATTAACCGGTTTTGATCCACCTATCTGTTATTGCATGTATCTGGATAAGCCCATCCGTGATCATACCTTGCTACAAGCAATGTGCCGCACTAACCGGTTGTTTGAAATTGACGGCATCCGTAAGGAAATGGGCTTGATCATTGACTATCTCGGTGTGTTTGAGAATTTACGTTCTGCTTTGGCCTATAACCCGGAAGAAATTGAAGGTGTGATTGAAGGCATAGAGGCGTTTAAAGAACTGTTTCCGCCGCAACTAGAAAAGTGCTTGGCATTCTTTCCCAACGTGGATCGCACGGTGGACGGTTTTGACGGCATTATGGCCGCGCAGGAATGTTTGCCAACCAATGAAAGACGTGATGCGTTTGCGGCTGCTTTTGGTGTGTTGAATAAGCTGTGGACCGCGATTAGTCCTGACGTATTTTTAGCGCCCTATCGTAAAGACTTTAAGTGGTTGGCGCAGATATATGAATCAGTGCGACCAATTGGTCAAACAGGTGCTTTGGTATGGGCGGCACTAGGATCTGAAGTGATCAAGATGATTCACGAGAATACCGATATAACCCGCATTCGTGATGATATTGACGAACTGATCATGGATGAGCATGCGGTTTTCACCTTAACTGAAAAGGAACAAGAGAAACGCGCAAGACAGTTGGAAATTAACCTGATGGGGCGTTTGCGAGGTCATGAAAATCCCAAGTTTGTTGCACTTGGCGAACGCTTGGAAAAACTGCGCCAAGATTATGAAGCAGGTGTGATCAAAGCCATAGATTGGCTGAAAGGCTTGTTGGATGCTGCAAAGCAAGCGGTACATCTGGAACGTGAGCTAGATGAAAAAGTAGTCACTGAAGAAGATAACATTCAGGCATTAACGAAACTCTTTCTGGAAACTAGACCCGATAGCACGCCAAAAGTAATTCAGGACATCGTAGAACAGATAGACAAGATCGTTAAAGCAACTCGTTTTGACGGTTGGCAAAAATCCAATAGCGGTCCACGCGAAATCCAAAAAGCATTATTGCTGACGTTGGCTCAATTTGGATTGGGTAAAGACAAGGAGCTTTTTATTAAGGCTTATGGGTATATTGAAGAGCATTATTGAGCGATTATAGAAATATGGAATTTTTAATTGACCAGAAGTTGGTAGATAAACTAGTAAGTGATTCTGATTTTCAGAAAATAAAGGGTGCTTTGAGTTATCCTGATAATAGAATATTCAGATGTGCATGGGTAATGTATCAAGCCAAAGATAGCTTAAGACCATTAAAATGGCATCCAGTTTTAATAAAAGATCAGGATTCTGGTAAGGTTGGTTTTGAATATAATCCAGGCGGATGGAAAAGTAAAAATAAAGCTGGAAAAGTTAAATTATCTCTTCAAGAGCTTCTTTCAATAATTATAAATAGGTCATTTAATAGTAATGATACCGTTCGCTGTAAATATTCTGACAGTTCAAGTCAAGATGGAAGAAATATTAGCGATATGCAATTTGACGAAGATCTATCATCACTGTTAGCGAAATATAAATATCCTACTTTACCTTCAAGTGAATCCAGTCATGCAACTGAACTATCAGATGCGCCAATATTTTCTGAAAATGAAAAGTCTATCGTCGCTCAGTCCGCAAACGAAATTGAAGAATTTATTGACGGATTTAATGGTGAAGAGAAAGATGTTATTGCTAAATACAGATTAAATCAAGGAAAGTACCGAAATGTACAATTGCGATATTGGGATAACACCTGTGCTGTTAGCGGTTTAAAAAATAGTAGATTGCTTGTTGCTTCACATATATTACCTTGGAGTAAGTCAACTGCCAGTCAAAAGGGCAACCCTTATAACGGTTTACTGTTGTCAGTAGTATGGGACTCGCTTTTTGATAAAGGACTCATATCTTTTGATGACGATGGGAAAGCTATTTTAGATAGACTAAGTGCTGAGACTATACGGTGCCTAGGATTAGAATGCTCCAATCAAGCCATTTCAACTGATAAATTGACAACACAACATAGGCAGTATTTGCAAATGCACAGGGTACTGCATGATTTTTATTAACTAAAATTATTGTTATAAATCTCATTTAAAATGCAAAACATTTCAGATATAAAAATTATTTCTAATACAAATAAAAATCATCTGCAAGAATTATGTAATCTCATATCCGTTAAGTCAA
Source organism: Methylomonas sp. TEB (assembly GCF_047777895.1). Taxonomy (GTDB): domain Bacteria; phylum Pseudomonadota; class Gammaproteobacteria; order Methylococcales; family Methylomonadaceae; genus Methylomonas. The sequence goes on along the minus strand of NZ_CP180476.1, from coordinate 3,210,448 downwards.
GTCGCTTGATAATTGCTTCACCTTTTTTGGCTCCTAATATCGGTAATCTATTAGATGAATTTGACTTTTCGCGTACTGAACTAATTGAACTGATAACAACTTTTAAAGCGAAAGACCCCGAGCAACTTACAAAGCCAGGAGTTTTAAAAGATTTTTTTGAATATTTTTACGAAAAGTATCCTAGGGTAAAAGTTAAAGTCCATGTTGACAACCAGTTGCATGGCAAAATATACGTTTCAATTAACAATCCTAGTAGTACTCTGTTATTAAGCTCAGCAAACTTTACACGAAATGGGCTACAAAATAATCATGAATGGGGAATAACTCTTTCAGATTCTTTACTGATTGAAGATCTATTAGTTGACTTATTTGAAGGTGTAGAATATCCAGATGTTACATATAGCCAAATAAAAAAGGCAAGTGCTTTTGCTGATATTTATATGCGGGACCATCCAGAATGGATTGAAAAATCAGATATATATTGTGATATTCTGGAAAATGTATATTCCGATCAAAGTTCATCTGATACTGTGGCACAATACTTTTTAAAACCAATTGGCTCAAGTGAAGTCCCAGTTACTCTTGAGAGCCGAATGGATTTTTCTGATCTACATCAAAATCTTCATTTTTCACAAAAGCCACCACGAGGTGTTAAAAAAGGGGATATTTTAATAACAACAGCTATTGGTGCTGGATCGTTACTCTCCTATTTCAAGGTCACTGGCGGACTGCAAAGGGTAACTGAAGCTGAGATTAAGCAGGATAGCTGGAAAGAGAGATGGCCTTGGTATATGGAAGGCAAAAACCAATCTAAAACATTTGGAGCAAAATGGTGGGAATTCAATATTCGCCGTCAAGATGCTCTTGCGGAGTTTTTAGAGAAATATCCTGGCAAGGCTGTTACATATGCAGGCGGATATAGTTTAGGCTCAATCAACAGGGGAAATGATAAGGTGAGGATCACAAAAGAGTTTGGCGATTTTCTAATCGCTAAAATTCATCATTGCACAGGGAAATAGTAAAATTAATTCTTAGGCGTGAGTGATATGTCAAACGAATAGGGGCTTGCGGTGATAGCATTTAAAAAACGCATATGCAGCGCCATTTGCATCGTAGTGCTGCCATGCTGCGCAACGTTCAAAAGCTTAAACGCCGAAGTTCCCTTGTATGAGCGCGTCTTCGTCTACAGCGGAACCAGACTAGATTGGGCAGCGTTAGAAAACGACAATGTGAGTATCAGAAAATTCAAGACTGAACCTCCGAGCTATCCGCTCGTTGATCTGCCTTTTAGCTTTGCAATGGATTCTGTGTTTTTACCGTTAGCGATCAGTGCGGAGATTTTTCACTGATTGACGAAATGAAAACATGAAGCAAAAAAAATGTCGGTGCAACTGTATGTTAACGCTACAGACACACCGACATTTTACTATCTCCGGTAATAAGACTTTGATCGTCAGATGAAGTTCCTATTACTGAGTAAAAAGATCAACTATTTTTACCGCTACAACATGTAGTCATCGTAAGTCTGCAACATCTCTTCTCTGGTAATACCAATATAACGTAGCGTTGAAGTCGTATCGCTGTGATTTGGTATACGGAAATTTGAAATCAGAACCAAAAATGAGCTGTTCAGCAAAAATATCGTGCAATTAGTTTGATTGGATTGGCAAAACCTATTTTATTCAATTGAAGCATAGTAAGCTTTGTTTTAGATTCATGTCTAAATTGTATATTTTAGAACAACGATGACAATACCGGAAGATTACATTAACATCCCAGATAATCACGAAGATATTCCTAATGAATATAATAATAAGCCTCTGCTAAAAACATATTCTTATTACAATAAGGATGGAGGTGTTGTTGGTTATGTGGGGTGTTATGGTAGCTTGGAAAAAAATCGCAGGGTTTTATTTTTTGAATATGAATGGTATATCAACGATAAAAAACATTCTGGAATGTGGCTTACAAAAAAAGATATACGACTTAAAAAATTTCCGTTGTATCGTTTGAATAAACTACTAACGCGACAAGACTCAATTCGCGTGGTCATTGTTGAAAACGAACGATCAGCAAATGCATTTTCTAAACTTGGAATATGTTGCGTTTCACCTGTTTATGGTTTTGATTTTGTAGAGTATACCGATTGGACACCATTAGACGGTTTAAAAGTCGTTTATTTAATTGCATCTAATGATGAAAAAGGAATGGTATTTATTCAAGATGTCTATACTCGGCTCATCCGCTTGCAAAACCCACCCAAGCTTAAAATCGTTACTTTACCTGACCAAGATGATTATGATGACCCATTAGATTGGTTACAAAAATCATTTCCAACATTGTGGCAAGGCAATAAGCCTGTATCAGACTTTTTGAAGCGTGATTTATTCTTGAAGGACAGTAATCCGGATAAGTTGTTACCCAATGTTATTAACGATCTATTAAATGACGCAGAGGTATTTACAGATGATTTTAATGAAGAAGATATTTGAAATCTATTGTATGAACTTAGTAAACGCCTTATTTAATACAAAGTAATGATTACAATTTATCGTGGTGGGCCTAGGGGCTTTGAACAGGCATCTGAAATTTTGGATGATGTGATAGATGTGTTAGAAATATTTGATAACCGATTCTACGAATTGAGAGCGGATATTTTTCAATTAGTTCATCATAATGTTCATAGAGCGATGGGGACCACTAGGAAAGAATTTTTTAAGCACCTAAGAGCTAAAACAAAGTTAAATAAGAGCCTAATTAACGATCTTGTCAACGCCGCTTTAGTTGAATCGTATTTAAATATAAGCTCAGACCAACCGAGTGTTGAAGTGTTATTAGCCATAAAAAATAAAGCACACAAAGAAGATTGGGGGCCTATCTACTCTCATGCAAAAATGAAAAAGGACGCCAAAGTTCAAGAGCTAAAGAACAAAGAAAAAAAACACACGAGAAAGTTCAGAAGGATCCATATAGCCACAATGGTGACATATCCCGCCCCAGCACTTAAGACAGTTACAGAAGAAATTAGTCTTTTTTATAAAAACAGCGGCAAAGTAAAGCCGAAGGCAAAATCAGTTTATGCCGATTGGGATGATGCAGATGATGAAACTTCCCCTTATCCATACGAAGATGATAGTGGATTTATCTATTAAATTTATATTGAAAAGACTCATAACTCGTAATCGTCGTAGGTCCGTAACACTTCTTCTTTTGTAATACCAAGATAACGAAGTGTTGAAGTCGTGTTGCTGTGATTCAGCACTTTGGCAATCTTTTCAATCGGCACTCCGTCCCGATACATTGCCATCCCGCGAGATTTTCTCATGCTGTGCGTGTTGATGTTCAACTTGACCATATCACCAGCATCTTTGAACACGCGACTGACAGACACTCGACTAATCGGCTTGTCCTTGGCTCTGCGACTGTGAACTTGAAACAACCAACAATCTGAAGGGTGCTCTTGTCTTCTGCGTTCAATCACAGCGATTGCAGCAGAGTTTAATCTGATGAGCTTAAGCTTGCCAGTCTTAGACTCAGTGAGCTGTAACGATCTGTCTTGAATGTTGAGCTGTGAGTATTGCAGCGATAGCAAATCGCTGATTCTGAGCGACAGATTGACTCCGACCTTCCAAACGTCAGCGTAGAGCTGTCCAAACTTGTTCTCTAGTAGCGTGTGGATCAAGTCAATTTCTGACTTGCTAGCAGCGTTGACTGTGTTCATATATGTAACTTAATTAGGTGATAGGTTTAATCTGTTACATACGGTATAGCTTTAAGGTTATTTAGTCAATAAATTCAAGGAGATAGTAAGTAACAAAATGCTATTGTGTTACTTATCTAGTGAAGCACCAATCTAGTGAATTTGCTACTCGTCTAAATAATATAAATGGGCAACTACTCATAGACTTTGATCTGGACTGGAACTTTTAACTGTTAGCAGTCTCGAGCTCGAGACTCGAAATCACTACTTTTTGCGTAACCCTACACCTATGCAATTAATTATTAAGTTCACTTTTCTATTAGGAATCTATATAGCTTTCTGAACTTAATAATCAAGATGCATAAATATAGGGTTGCGCAGTATTTTAGCTATTCTTCTAAAGTGATGTAATACACATCAAGTTGGCTGTCGTAGTGTTTATCACTTCTGTCGTATTGTTCCTGATAATCATCAGTTTCTGAAATATTAGGCTTAATATCCATTAAACCACGCATTGTGGAATCTAAAATCTCAATATCCATTGAAAAGATACGGCCTAAACTTTTCCTTACTTGATTGCTCGTCATTTCTTGCGGAGCTAAAGCTTTAAGATGTCTCCCTTGTTTACCTTTTCCTTCAGCATCTATCAGTTTGTAAGTATATAGGTAGTAATCTTTATTGTTGAATACTAATTGTTTTTTAGAAGCCTTTAGGTATTCAATTGTCTCGGAAAGACTTTCACGTTCAATCTCATGTTTTACTTTGCTTTTTGAAGTGAATAAATGACTAAAGTGTTTCGCTAGATATTCCGCACTTAGGGGTAGTACACCATTATCGGTACGTAATAATGCCTTTTCAATAACTGATTTCCATTTTATTAACTCCTTTTGAGTTGTTATATGATCAACCGTTATGTCCAAGGGCAGATTGCATAATATGAAGACATTTTTTTTGTTTTTAGCATGAATTAGTCTAACACGATCTATGGCTTGTAAAGTTTCACATTCTCGATGTAATTCCTGTACTAATTGAGCACGTGCGTCTTTGCATATCATTACGTCTGCTCCCCATTTTTTTCCATCACGAATGCGATGACCACGACATTCAAAAAACGGCTTTCCAGTTAATACTAATTCCTTCTGACTATCCCACCATAGTGCGGCCGCCTGTGATTCAATCTCATGTACAGGCAGCTGATTTCTACCGATGACGATGACATTATGTAAATGTTTGTACTTATCTATGCCCCGCAGACCACCAAAATGAATTTTTTCACAATCCTTATGTGTGTTTAGAAGAGGCAGAATATCATTCTTTTTGTTACCAACGAAGTATTGGTAGCTAATCAACAAATACGGACCATAATCTGTATATATATTTTCTATTATCTTATTTAGATTTTTAATGTAATTTTTTTTAGCTTGTTTATCTGATTCAATATCTTTTGCATTCTTTCTAGGGATGCCACGTGATTTCGCATTCGTTGTGGTTAAAATTTGTGTTACGTGCGCATTTCTCTCAACATCTATTCTAAAATTCTTTATACCATGAAAAAATATTTTTGCGATTTGCTGCCTATAGTCTGCGTCAATACATAGCACAGGAGTTTTTGAATATTTTGTATGGAAGCGGTTTATGTTTTTGCGATTAACGACGACCACTTCATCTTCAATACTTCTGACAGTAAGAGATTTTTGCCGCTCTGGAAACATATCAGTTTCTGACTGAAGTTGATTAAGCATCACCGATAACAACTGAGTTGTTCTGATCTTGTTATTTTTAATCTGCGTTAATATGGTTTCAGGATCTGTATTACTATCTACATCTGGAAGTTTGTTCTCTGATAGTTTTTTTTGGGCTCTGCTGAAAACAAGATTTAGATTATCAGGGAAATGCTCTCTTATTTCGCTGAGTAGTGGTTTATCGTATTGTAGAGCATTACAAATGACGTCTTTAAGTCCATACTTATTGTCAACATAATGCTCAATGTGACGAATTCTTGTCTTATTTACTTCAATCAAATCGGTAAAGAATCGTTCGTCTACTATTGCTTTTTTTGGAAGGTCGGTATCAAGCTTACGAGTGAGCGCTAAATGCGTATGGGTATATATGCGGACTTGGGAATTATTTGAATATTGCTTAAGATAATCACATTGCATATCGCCACTTACAAAAGGACATGTCATACAGACATCTTCGTAAATGTTATATCCATATCCAGCAATAGAGTCAATTAGCTCGTGTTTTTTACAAAGTGGTAAGTCGTTTTTGTTTTTTTCATCTCGATATGCTCTGCCGCGAATTACCGTCACATTCAGATTTGTATTTATTTTTAGGATGTTTTCTCTAATTTCGTTAGCTAAGTCATGTCTAGGTACATATATTTCAACCAAATGATGTTCAGCATATTTTGCTACCTCTTCAACTATCGCTGTAGTTTTGCCAATGCCAGCTGGAGCGGTAATTGCAAAATGGTCATTTGAATTATTCATCCATTCAGAAACAACTTCTCTCATTTGTTTCTGAGCTTCTTCCCTTGAAATATACTTAGGACACTCATAATAAGGTTCCACACCTTCCTTGTATTGCTTTTTTCTGTCTTTTGATAAATTGTATATTTTCTCAATACCATGAGATAGACTTATGATTATTGGATTTCCATTATTCCACCAAAACTTTGCTTTACCTTTTTTTCTATCTGCTAACCCGTCAATCGGGTCTGCTAAAGTTAAACCATCATATTTCTCAGGGTTCTCTAATAACTGTACGACTGAAACAATACTACCATTATCAAAATAGAGCGGCCATTCACCATGAATTCTACCTTCATGTTTTAAAACATCTTCTACTAACTTTTTTGCTTGTTCCTTTGTGATGCCAAATTCATACATTATCTCCTCAATTTTTTGTTTCTTCCATTTAGCTCTAGTTTTTCTCAGAATGTGTTTTACTTTTTCTTTTGCTGATGCTCTTATTTCTTCTAGCGTTTCTTTTTCTTCTTTTGAAAGTGGCCTTAATTTGCTAGTATCAAGAAACTTTCCAACATAATGATTAATTTTTGGTTGTTTGTATACGAGGTCATCTTTATTAATCAGTGTTGGTTTTCCGACAATATCTATACGTTCACCTCTAAAAACCACACCATCTATAGGTGCTCGGTAAAGTGGTAAGCCATTACTAGATGGTTTTACATAACCATGCCCTTTAAGCCATAAATAGTTATATAGTAATTCGCCGTACTCCTTCAAGTTGCTTGCATTCTTCACAGGAATATAAATATGAAATCCTGATCCCTTTATGGGTTTTTTGTTTTTAAGATGAACGCCAGCAGATACGGACCCTCTGATAATCTTTGCGGAATGAGCTATTTCAGGATCTATGCTAACTAATAATTCTAATAACTCATCTGGTGTGAAAACCTTTCCATATTCGTCAGTATCGTGATCTATCATCAGAATACCGGGTAGCTGACGATATTTAAAAAATTTGCTGCTTCTTGAAATGACGTTTTGTTCTGGCTCTTCTTTACCAGTAACAACAATATCAACTTCATCTGGAAATTTTGTATCGTAAAGTCCATAACCAAATGCTTGACTTCGTTTTGCACTATTTAATTCGGCAGGGAAATCCTCAAAGTTTATACTTACTCGCTCTGCTTTGCCTTTATAAAGAGGCAGTCCGAATTCCTTTTCTATTCGCCCATTATTTACAGAATAGAACTTTGATATTGGATTTTGAAAGCTAGTATACTTTGTAAAATATACTTTAGTTGACATGGTTATTCCTGGTGCTTTTTCGTTACATAAACTCTTATTATTTCATGCATTATTAAAATTATTTTATATTCGCCTCACAGTATTTATATTTTTATACAGGACGAACAAAAAAATCTCCAAAATCAAACCGTTCAATCGTGGCCTGTTTCTCAAAAATGTTGTCAGTGATAGCTTGTGTCCAGTAACCTTTGGCGACGGATGATATTTTGCCTAGTCCATCCACTACATCGGTTTCGTGACCCGTAATGGCAAACGTACCGGCAATTTTGTGTTGTATGCCATAGGTGATGAAGGTATGACGGAAACAATGAAACCCGCTTAAGCGTGCGCCTTCGGTTTTATCTCTGAGGCCAATCTTGCCAAGATACCGAATAAACCACTTTGATACTCGCGCAGAGGCTTTGCCGTGATTAGGTTTCCAGGCTGGAAAAAGATGCTTGTCATTTTGGCCTTTGATCCGTTCAACGTAATCTAAAAAGCCCAAGGCAATTAGCTTGGAGTGAATGGGGACAATACGATGCGATGAATGGGTTTTGATGCTTTTTGAGACGCCGTCTGCTGCTTCGTTTTCATCGGTAAAATGGAAGTACCAAATGCTGGTTGCTTGATCCTGTTGAATGTCGGTAAAAGGGTTGAGCTGACAGACTTCGTTAATTCGTGCTCCGGTAAAAAGACCAATCAACGGCAACCAACAATAATGTGCCTTACTCGCATCAGCAGCGTACTTGCGCATCAGAGAATGAGTAAACAGCAATTTAATTTCGTCTTGCGTTAAGGCACGTTGCTTGTTGATGCCGTGCGAACGATCACCACGATAGACCGCTCCGTTCACGCTTAGACTCGGAAATCCTTGATCTTTGTAATGTACATACGCCCAATTAAGCAACAAGCTGACGCTAGCACGATAGGTACTTCTGAATGTACCTTCTGCAATACAACGTCCAGAATGAGTGGCAATAATCTTTGTTAAGGACATGCCACGAAACATTTTTGCATCATGCCTGATGGGTAGCTTTTGAACCTGATCAAAATAGTTATTTACATCTGCTTGCAGGATGTTAGTGATAGGCTTATCTCCGACCAGTTCAATAAATATCGGTAAGGTGGATTTTAGCTTGGTCAGCGTGGCTTTATTCTTAGGATCGTATCGTTGTAAAAAGTCAGCTACTACAAGCGATAGCAATGGCGCTTTAGGCAGTATTGGAGTGGGCTGAGTAAAGGCAATAGTGGTGATGGCGCGTTGTTCAGGGACTTGAGCAATCAGCGACGACATGCTGATCTGATTACTTCTGCCTAACTTTAGATCGTAGAGAGCAGCTGCAAAGTTTGCTGCGAGCTGAAGTGCAAGAGGTGTGGCTTCGTGACGATTTTCCGTTTTTAGGCTCCGTACGATCGCCTTTGCTTGAAGGGACTCTTGAAGCTCAATGGGTATGCGAATTCTAAAGTAATAGACGTTGTTTCGCCTAAACAAGTAGGGTATTTTCCCCACAAAAATTAGCCTTATTGTGTTACAGAAATTCCTACCAGATTATAAAGCGTTTGGCAAGATACATATGAAAGTGATTTAAAATCAACAGCTTAAAATCGTTAAGAGAGATGCCTGCCTGAGCCCTCGATACGTTGCCGTATACACACTTTCCAGGCGTGCGCCTTCGACCGCTCGGCCATCTCTCCTAATACATTTTTGGGCTGATCAGCAGATTTAGTGCTTCAGAAATTGATCGCTTCAGAGCTTAATCAGCTTTTGTCGCCGTGATAGCGACCACCCAATCCCGACTAGGATAATGGATACACGGTTATTTTGCAATTCGGACGAGTATTTTCGAATTGCCTCAAATTAAAAGTAACCCAAGGGGTCATTAAAAACGGGTCGTTGCCTCACATTGTGTGTAACCGAAATCAAGCGGGTTACCACCATGGGAAAACACGAACGACGAGCCTATTTACAGGCTATCCAAAAGCGCTATCGACAAAGCGATAGGGCAACGAAACAAACGATCCTAAACGAGTTTTGCGAAGTCTGCGGCTACGCCCGTAAGTACGCGATTCGTTTGCTGAATCGAAAAGCCAAGCCAATCGCTTCGCCTAGCAAACGGCCCGGCCCCAAGCGGAAATATCAAGCCGAGGTGTTGCTGGAGCCATTGAAGCGCATCTGGTTCGCTAGCGATCAACTGTGCGGCAAGCGCCTGAAAGCAGCGATACCGATCTGGCTGCCGCACTACGAAGCGCAGTACGGCTCACTCTCCGATCAGGTTCGTGCCGACTTGCTAAAGGTTTCGGCGGCGACCCTGGATCGCTTGCTCAAACCCTTGCGCGTCCAGCACCCCAAAGGCTTGTCCGGCACCAAACCCGGGTCTCTGTTGAAAACCCAGATTCCCATCCGAACTCATCACTGGGACGAGACCCAGCCCGGTTTTGTCGAAGCCGATACTGTCGCTCACTGTGGCAATTCGCTGGCCGGCGATTTCGTCTGGAGCCTGACGATGACCGACATCGTCACCGGCTGGACCGAATGCCGGGCCACCTGGAATAAAGGCTCGCAAGGTATCCTGGAACAGATTCAGGCCATCGAGAACCTGTTGCCATTCCCTTTGAAAGGCTTCGATTGCGACAATGGTTCTGAATTTCTCAATCATCACCTGGTTCGCTATTTCACCGACCACCCGCAAAAGCCTGCGTTTACCCGCTCCAGGCCTTACAAGAAAAACGACAATGCCCATGTCGAGCAGAAAAACTGGACTCACGCCAGGCAATTATTCGGCTACGACCGGCTGGATAATGCCGCGCTGGTGCCGTTGATGAACGAGGCCTACAGCACGCTTGGGTGTCCTTTGCAGAATCATTTCTGCCCCAGTCTGAAACTTCAGAAAAAACACCGAGACGGCGCCAAAGTCGTGAAAAAATACCATGCCCCGCAAACCCCTTACCAACGGGTGATCAATCATCCTGACATTCCGGAAACCACCAAACAGACTCTCCAGGAACATCATGCCAAACTCAATCCATTTGCTCTTAAGGCCGCCATTGAGCAACAATTGAAACTCATTTTTTCACGAGTCCAGGTTACCTCTAATGTGAGGCAACGACTCTGATACTTCGGTTACCTTTTTCTATGAGGCAATACGTTTTCTCGGTTATTGGCCTAGGCCTTGAGTTTCCCATGGTCGTTACTTCCCTAAAAGACAATCCAGTTTAGTCATTGGTTTAGCGTCCGATCAGCCCTTACTTGTACTAGGAGCCTGTCGGACTTTAGCGCAGTAGATCTAACCGCGACATCGGTTTGGTAAAATAAGGAGGGTCAAAAGATCAGATATACGGAGCCTGTGATGAGTCGATTCATTCCCGTCAACCGCCATCAACTTTACGTGCTACCGCCTTCGGTGGACGAATGGCTGCCGGAGGCTCATCTGGCCCGTTTTGTTGTCGAAGTCATCGAGCAACTGGATCTGAGCCAATTCACCAGCCGTTACCAGGGACGCGGCAGTGTGGCCTATCATCCCTCGGTGTTGCTGGCGCTCCTGGTGTACGGTTACGCCACCGGCGTGTTTTCCAGCCGTAAGATCGAACGAGCGACCTACGATTCGGTGGCGTTCCGTTTCCTGTCCGCGGATACGCATCCCGACCACGATACGCATCCCGACCACGATACGCATCCCGACCACGATACGCTGGCCCATTTCCGCAAAACCTTCCTGATCGAGCTGGAAGATCTGTTCGTCCAGGTCCTCAGCCTGTCCCAAGCGATGAAGTTGGTGAAACTGGGGCAAATTGCGCTGGACGGTACGAAAGTGAAGGCGAACGCCTCCAGGCATAAAGCCTTGTCCCACGGTCACATCGAAAAGCTGGAAGCGCAGCTGCGGGACGAGGTCCAGGTCTTATTACAAAAGGCTGCCGAAACCGATGCGGCGGACGACCGCGACGATCTGGACTTGCCGGCCGAACTGGCGCGGCGTGAAGACCGATTGAAAGCCCTGCGCGAAGCCAAAACCCAGATCGCCGAGCGGGTCAAGCCGCGCGATGAGCAGGCACAAAAGGAGTATGAGGCGAAGATTGCCCGCCGGGAAACGCAACGGCAGGCCGGCAAAAAGCCCAGAGGGCCGGAGCCCAAGGCCCCGGAAATAGGCCCCAAGCCTGACGACCAAATCAACCTGACCGACGAAGAATCTCGCATCATGCCCAGTCATGAAGGCTTCGTGCAAGGCTATAACAGCCAAGCCGCCGTCGACGCCGACACGATGCTGATCGTCGCCACCCGCGTCACGCAACAGACCAACGATAAGCAACAAGTCGAACCGATGTTGGCCGAGCTGAAAAAACTCCCCGAGACGTTGGGCCAAGTCGATGCCCTGCTGGCCGACACGGGCTACTTCAGCGCCGCCAACGTTCAGGCTTGCGAACGAAGCGGCATCAAACCTTTGATCGCCATGGGCCGCGACAGCCACCCTGTGCCCCTGGCTGAATATCTGGCGGCCGACGCGCCGAAACCCAACACCGGCGACCCGGTGGAAAACATGGCTTGGTACCTGAAAACCCGCGAAGGCAAGGCCCGCTATGCCAAGCGCAAATGCACGGTGGAACCCGTATTCGGGATCATCAAGCAGGTACTGGGCTTTCGCCAGTTCTCGCTACGCGGACTGGACGCGGTAACCGGGGAATGGAAGCTGGTGGCGATGGCGTTTAACCTGAAACGGATGTATGCGCTGGCCGGGGCATAAGCCCCGCCGAACTCAATGATAGGGTTGCATGCCGTCGAATAACCCAAGGGGAGCGTGTCTACATCAATTCTCAAGACCGGCTGAGTAACTTTACGACAGCTTGAGGGCTTCGATCATTTGGCTGACGCCAAATTTTCGGCTTAAAAAAACTTAAGTCCGACGGGCTCCTAGGTTAACCATGTTCTGTCGGATAAATAAATTGTTGAATTTTGCTCTTCAGTGGATCGTGGTCTAAGTTTGCGCAGGAGTTTGCTGGAGAGTGAACTCACCTTTTGTCGATGGCCTATCGGAGTGAACGGGGGAGCTCTATGAACGATATTTGTATTTCAAACGAAAAACCAAAAATTCTGATCGTCGATGATGTTCACGAAAACTTGCATACCTTGCTGAATATTTTGCGGCAAGATTATGCGGTGATGGCTGCTACTTCCGGTGAAAAAGCCCTGGAAATCGCCCGGCGCGCGTCGGCTCCTGATTTGATTTTGCTGGATATAAAAATGCCGGAAATGGATGGATACCAGGTGTTGGAATATCTGCGCGATGATCCGGCAACGGCCGAAATCCCGGTCATTTTTGTGACTGCGGCCGCTGAAGTCGGTGACGACGCCAAGGGTATGGCGCTGGGCGCCGACGACTATTTACTCAAGCCCGTAGTGCCTGAGTTGCTTCTAGCTCGGGTTAGACTGCATTTGGAGCTAGCCACCTATCGGAAACGCTATGGCAGACTATAATCGTTGGGGTCAAGCAACGCTGATCTAACTATTTCCTTGGATAATGAACAAAGACAAATCCCTATCGCTCAATCCCAGGCCGACTATTTTGGTGGTAGACGATCTTCCCGAAAATATTCACGGCTTACTCGAAGCACTCAAGGACGATTACGGCATTATGGTGGCGACGGAAGGCATGCGTGCGGTGGAGTTGGCGCAGGGCCCGACGCCGCCTGATTTGGTATTGCTGGACGTCAGAATGCCGGGTATGGATGGCTATGAGGTTTGTCGGCGGCTCAAGAGCGATCCTAGAACCTCGGGGATACCCATTCTCTTCGTGACGATAGTCGAAGCGTCCATCGAAAAAATTCGCGGTTTTTCCATGGGCGCCGCCGATTTCATTACCAAGCCGTTTGATATTGACGAAGTACGGGCCAGGGTCAAAACGCATCTGGAACTGAGCCGCTTACGCCGCGCTCTGGAAGGCCGGGTGAAACGTCTGAGCGAATACCGGCATGCCACCGATGTGTCTAATATCGTATTCCGCACCGATCCGCACGGCGTCATCACTTTTGTAAACGATGCGTTTGTGCAAACCTACGGCTATACCCGCGAGGAGGTGATCGGCAAAACCAGCCGGATTCTCAAAGATCCCGACGCGGCTCCGGGTTTGCATCGGGAGTTATGGAACACGATTCTAGGCGGTGCAATCTGGCGCGGGACCTACAGCAATCTTACTAAAAGTGGCGAGGTGATTTACATCAACAACACCATCGTCCCCATCCTTGACGCTGACGACTCGATTCGCGAATTTATATCCACCAGCGTTAATGTCACCCATTTGATTAAACAGGAAGAGTTGATTAGGGAACAGACCACGGATGCGTTAACCGGTTTGCCCAACCGGGTGAAATTGATGCAGGATTTGGCTGACGCCGGTCCGTCGATATTGGGCATGATAAACATCGATCAATTCAAAGCCATCAATGATTTTTACGGTTTGCGCAACGGCGATAAAGTTTTGTTGGAAATTGGCGAGCGTTTGCAAAAAATGAGCGGCGCCGATGCGCAGGCTTACCGCATCGGCGGCGATTTATTTGCTTTGCTCTCCAAAACCGGTGGCGATCCGGGCCGTTTCGAGCAAATGATAGACAGCATTATCAAGCATTTGGAATCGGAAGCGATCGATTGCGGCGAAGATAAGATTAACATCCGCGTGACAGCTGGCATCTGTACGGGGGCTGACAGTCCTTATACGCATGCGGCGCTGGCGTTGGAGCGCGCCAGGATCGAACGTCGGGATTATTTGATTTATACCGATCAGATGCAGATCAAGTCGCACTACAAGGACAACATCCACTGGAGCCAGAAAATTCGCAGTGCCCTGGCCGACGGCCGCATCGTGCCTTTTTATCAACCCATCATCGACAATCGCAGCGGGAAAGTCGTGAAATACGAAGCGCTGATGCGGATGATAGACGAAGAAGGTAATGTCATTCCGCCCAGCTTTCTCGGGGTGGCAAAACGCACTCGGCAATATACCGCCTTGACCCGCACCATCATCGAGCAAGTCGTAAAAGCCTTGCCCGAGTCGGAGGGGGAGATGAGTATCAACCTAACCGTCGAGGATATTATCGATGCCAATACGGTGAGCTTTATTGCCGAAAAGCTCTCTCAGCCCGGCGTCGGTTCGCGCATTGTGTTGGAGATTACCGAATCTGAAGGTATCGAAAGTTACGAGGAAGTGCGCCAGTTTGTTAATCGCATGAAAGGCTACGGTTGTCATTTTGCGATTGACGATTTCGGCAGCGGCTATTCCAATTTCGTGCATTTGTTGCGGTTAAAGATCGATTATTTAAAGATCGACGGCTCCATCATCATGAATATTATCGACAATCCGGATTCTGAAGTGATTGCCCGCGTCATAGTCGATGCCGCGCGGCGCTTGGGTATGCGCACGGTTGCCGAATTTGTGGGTAGTGCGGAGATCCAAGCCAAGGTCGTTGAGCTGGGTATCGATTTTTCGCAAGGTTTTTATCTGGGCAAACCGGCACCGCTGGGGACACCCCGCCATGATTGAATCCAACGTGCATCCGGGGGAGGACATGAATCAGTCTGATCCAGGCAACTCTGCTACTAAAGCCGGAATGGAGTTTTAAGATGCGGCCGGTTTTTAATCAACATCCTCTGCGCAAGACGATAACTTGGCAGAGGCTCGTCGGTTTTACGGTCAGCCGGTTATCAAGCGCCGCCAGCGTTCTGCTGACGATAGGCTGTTGGAGTCATCCGGTGCAGGCCGACATCAGTGCGGCGACAATTCGTGGTCAAGTCACGCTGCGAGGCGCTGACACTCAGGCAGGCGCGCAAATCATCGTCACCAGCCTGGAGCGGGGGTTTTCCACGCGGACCTTTTCCCGAGCTGACGGCTCTTATGTGCTGATGGCATTGAAGCCCGGCCGTTACCAGCTCAAGGTGTTAGGCTTGGAAGGCCAGCAAAACAGTCAAGAGCTGACGCTGCAAGTGGGGCAGGTGGCCTTGGTAGACGTTGCGTTAGGCGATGATAATAGCGTCGCCGAACAGACGAGTGAGGGCAACTCCGCGGAGTTGGCTACCTATTTAACGCCCGAGCAAATGCAGCGCTTGCCGCAGGTAAACCGCAATTTTCTGAATTATGCCGATCTGGCGCCCGGTGTGAACGTGGTAAACGATGAAAATGGCAGTACCCGCTTGCAAAGCGGCGGGCAGCGGCCGGATAGCGTCAATTTGTTTATCGACGGCGTCAGTCAGAAAAACTATGTGGTCAGGGGCGGCGTAGCCGGCCAGGATTCCAGTCGCGGCAATGTGTTTCCGGAATCGGCGGTTGCCGAATATAAGGTCATTAGCCAGAACTATAAGGCCGAGTACGATCAAGTCGGCGGCGCGGCAATTTCGGTGCAGACTAAATCCGGCGGCAATACTTTTCACGGCGAAACATTTTACGATCATACCAATCAGGATCTGCGCAGCGTTACCCCCAGCGAACAACTGGCGGGCGGCAAGCGCGACACCGAGCAAGTGCAATTCGGGGTGACCTTAAGCGGGCCCATCGCCAAGGATGTCGCACATTTTTTCATGGCATACGAACGTAAACTCAACGACGATTACGGCAATATTAGCGCGGGTGACGGCTCCCGCTTACCCGAGCCGTATCAAGCGCAACTCGGTCGGGTGAATAGGCCGTTCAGGGCGGATTTGTTCTTCGGGAAATTGGATTGGGCGCTTAACGATAGTAATTTGATCGAAGTGTCTTTTAAGTTGCGCGACGAAACCGAAACCTTAGGGATTGGCGGTGAAAACTCAGAGTCTTACGCGCTGACCAAGGGTAACAGCGAAAAACGCCTGGATTTTAAATATCAATACAGCGCGGAACATTGGGTCAACGAAGCCCGGTTTACTTATGAAGACGCCAATTGGCGGCAACTGCCGGCTACGCAAAGTGCGGGTTTGCAGCTGCGGCGCCTGGATGGCAGTTTGAGTGGGGGTAATCTGAATAGCCGGAGTGTGTTGAATAGCGGCGGCGCGACCAATTATCAGGACAAGGGCCAAAGCGGGCCGGGTTTTCAAGATGATCTAACCTTCAGCGGTTTGGATTGGCATGGCACTCATGTCGTCAAGCTGGGCGCTAAAGTCAAACAGATAGAACTTGGCGCGGTGGAGCGCGACCCTTACCACCCGCAGTTCGGCTTAAATTTAAACAATCCTGCCGGCAACCCGTATCAAGTGCGTTGGGCAACGCCTTTGGCCGGCGGCGGTGACGGTTCCGCCCAATCCGATGTGACGCAATTCGGCGCGTATCTGCAAGACGATTGGAACCCTAATCGACATTTGAGCGTGAACCTGGGCGTCCGCTGGGATTACGAATACAACCCCGGCTATCTAAACCATGTCACGCCCGGCGATGTCAGCAGCGCGCTCCGCAACTGGCGTAATATTCACAACGCGAATACGGGTTACGACATCGAGAACTACCTCAGTAACGGCGCTAACCGCGCGGCGGACAGCAATAATATTGCGCCCAGATTAGGTTTGGCATACGACTTATTCGAAGACCAGCGGCATGTGTTGTTCGGCGGTTACGCTAAAGCCTACGACCGCCATATTTACGACGTGTTGCAACTGGAACGTACCAAGGGCAGTTATCCCAGTTTTAGCGTCAATTTTCAGGGCGACCCCAATTACGATTGCGTGGCCGGCGTCGATTGCATCGCCTGGAATCCCGAGTATTTAAACTATACGCCGGCGCAATTGTCCGCACTGACCGGTGCCGCTGCGGGCAGCAGCCGGGAAATCAATTTAATGCGCAACAATCTGCGCACGCCCTATGCGGACCAATTCAATATCGGTATGCGCAATCGTTTCGGCGACTGGCATACCGAGGTCAGCGTGTCGCACGTACACAGTTACAACGGTTTGGTTGGTTTACTGGGCGGCCGCAATGCCGACGGCAGCTTTTACGCAGCCGGGTCCGGGTTCGGGGGTACCTTTCAGGCCGTGCCTGGCTTTGGGCAATTGATTTTGTTCGATAACGGTGTGCAGACCAAAACCAATTCGGTATTTGTCAAAGCCGAAAAACCGTACAGCAAAGACAGCGGCTGGGGTATGACGTTTGCCTACACCTTTACCGATTCCGAGGAAAACAAACCGCAGTCTTTCTTCGATAACAGCAGCTATTTGTTTGAACATCCCAATACCCACACCAATGGCTGGCTGGATACCGCCGGGGTCAGAAAACATAAGCTGGTGACAACCGCCAGTGTCGATTTGCCGTGGGATTTGATTTTTTCCACTAAGCTGACGCTGGCGACCCCGGACACCCGCTCCGGCGTCAACTGTGCAAGCGGTGCTTGCCGTTTTGATACCTTCACGCCGCAGGGTAGCGATTTTATTTTTCCGGGGCAGTGGTGGGGATACAAACAAGTCGACATTGCGCTGATAAAAAGTTTCGATACGCCGCACGACACCCGGATGAAACTGCGCCTGGATGTATTGAATTTATTCGATTTTAAAAATTATGCGGCATTTAACAGCGACTTTGCCTCGCCGAATTTGGGGGCGCCGCTGACTGTGCTGGCCGGACCGAGTTTGACGGTGAAATTGACCGCCCGCCTGGAGTTTTGATGCCGGGCAAGCTAGTGAGCGCGGGTTTATTGTTGTGGGTGTTGCTCAGCAGTTTCGGCGCCGCTGCCGACGACATGGTCAACGCCAAAACGAAGGCCACTTATGTGTTCAATTTCACCAAGTTCGTGGAGTGGCCGGCGCTGATGAACGATACGCTGCATGTCTGCATTGTCGGCGCCGAACCTATCGTTAACTTGCTGAGCGAGTTGGCCAGCCGCGATACCAAGGGGCATTTATTGCAAATCTGGTCGGGCATAGACGACCCGCAGATTTGCCAGATTTTGTATATCGACCATGACGCGCCGGAATTGCCAGCCTTGATACAGCAGGTGCGCGGCAATCAGATATTAACTGTCAGCGATGCCGAGGGGTTTGCCGGCCGCGGCGGCTGTATCGGTTTTTATAGCGAAAACGGCCAGATCAAACTGGAAATCAATCCGGACGCCGTGCGCCGAGCGCAATTAAAAGTCAACGCCTTGTTGATGGAAATCGCCCGTATCGTCCGTTAATTCACTCCGGAATCCCATGACAAACCAGGCTGAATTTAAACGCGATCTGACCATAAAAACCAAGCTGGTGCTGATCATGTTGGCAACCAGCATCTTGTCCCTGCTGCTGGCGGGGGCCGGTTTTATTGCCCAGGAACACATGCGGGTAAAAGAGGATATGGGCCGGGATTTGAGTTCTCTGGCCCGCATCATTGCCAGTCGCAGTACCGTGGCCTTGTCGTTTAATGACAGTAGCGTCGCCAACGCCACTTTGGCCGCTTTAAGCGTCAAGCAGAGCGTGGTATCGGCCTGTATTTACGATAGTGCCAATCAGCTGTTTGCACTTTACGAACCCGGCTTGGCCTGTCCGCTGCAACATCCGGAGCCTTCGGCTAGCGAGCGGCCGCGATTCGACGATGCCTATTGCACCATAAGCGAAACGATAGCCTTGGACGGCCGCACCTTGGGAAGGGTTTGGATAGCCTCCAGCCTGGCGGAGCTGGATTCCTTATGGCGGGATTTTTTGGCTGCGGCGATGGGTATTGTGATGTTATCCGGTCTGTTCGCTTTGCTATTGGCTTCCAGTTTGCAGCAAGTGGTGTCCGGTCCGCTGGTCAGGTTGAAGAAAACCGTCGAAACGATCAACAGCGAAAAGAACTACACCTTGCGCGCCGCACAAGAGAGTAACGATGAATTGGGCGCGCTGATTCAAGCCTTCAACACGATGATAGCCACCATCGAAGCTCGCGATAGCGAACTGTTGGCTTTGAACCGGCAGCTTGCCGAAAACGAAAAACTATTGGCCAGCATCAACGAAGGTTTGGAAGAGCGCGTGGCTGCCCGCACCACGGAGTTGGCGGAAATTAACGCCAAATTGGCGCATAACAGCGTAATGCTGGCCACCGTGCTGGATAGCATGTCGCAGGGCTTGATAGCCTTTGACAGCAATTTAAAGTTATTGGTTTGGAATAAAAAACTCAGCGAGGTACGCGGTTATCCGGAAAGCATGCTGGCAGTGGGCAGGGACCATGCCGATTTCGTGCAATTTGATTTAACCGATCCGCAGTTGCGTTTCCGTGATCCCGATACCGAACTGCGGCAATTGCTGGAAGAAATAAGACATTTTCGGCCGCACAATTTTACCCGGCAAAGATTGGACAACCGGGTCATCGAGATCAGCGGCGGGCCGATAGCCGATGGCGGTTTCGTCAGTACTTACGAGGACGTGACCTTACGCAAACAGGCCGAGCTGGCGTTGAAAGAGGCTCGGGACGCCGCCCAGTCAGCCACCCAGACTAAAAGCCAGTTTCTGGCAAATATGTCGCACGAGATTCGCACGCCGATGAACGGCGTGCTGGGTATGTTGCATCTGGCTTTGCAGACCGAATTGACCGCGTCGCAACGCAACTATTTGGCAAAAGCCCACAGTTCCGCACGTACTTTATTGGGGATTCTTAACGATATTCTGGATTTTTCCAAAATCGAGGCCGGTAAATTGGCGCTGGAAGAAACCGAATTTCGCTTCGATAGCGTGGTGGAGCAATTGGCTGACATGATCGGTTACCAAGCCGGCTTGAAAGGTATCGAGTTTCTGATCCGTCACGATCCGCAAATTCCGCCGGTGTTGTTGGGCGATCCCTTGCGTTTCGGCCAGGTGTTGACCAATTTATGCGGCAACGCGCTGAAATTCACCGAAGCCGGTGAATTGGAACTGGCATTCTATTGCCTGGCCAAAACCGACAGCACTATCGATTTGCGGGTATCGGTCAGAGATACCGGCATCGGTATGGCGGAAGACGATCAGAAAAAACTGTTTCAAGAGTTTACCCAAGCCGATCAGGGCACCAGCCGGCGCTTTGGCGGCACAGGTTTAGGCTTGGCCATCTGTAAAACCCTGGTGGAAATGATGCAGGGCCGGATCTGGATCGAGCAGTCGCAACTGGGCCAGGGCACAACCTTTTGTTTTACCGTGCGCTTGGGCGTGGCTACGGACACCTTGCTGCATCAAGACGCGCTGGAGCAAAGCATAGGCGTGTTGTTGGCCGAGGTGCGGGTATTGGTGGTGGATGACAACGAGGCTTCCCGGGAAATCATCAGCGATATGTTGCGGCCGTTTCAGCTACGGGTGAGCTGTTCGGCCAGTGCGGCCGGGGCGCTGAGAGCTTTGCGGGACGCGCCGGCTGATCAGCCTTTCGATGTGGTGTTGATGGACTGGAAAATGCCGGGTATGAACGGCGATGAGGCGATCAGGCAGATTCGCGCCGACACCAGCCTGATGCCTCAGCCCAAGATTATCATGGTCACCGCTTACGGCAGCGAAGATGTGATGGTTTTGGCGGGCCGGGCCGGTATCGATGGCTTTTTGATCAAACCGGTATCGCCGTCCTCCTTACTGGATGCGATTTTGTCGGCACTTGGACGTGGCCGGGTGCTTGGGGCGGTGGATAAATTTAAGCAATTGGGTGGGGCCGATATTGCCGGTATCAAACAACTGCAAGGGATTCGTTTGTTACTGGTGGAAGATAACGAAATCAACCGCGAATTTGCCTGCGAATTGCTGCGCAGCCACGAGATTGAGGTTGACGAAGCGGTGAACGGCGAAGAAGCGGTCAGCATGGTTAGGCAGCATCATTACGATGCGGTCTTGATGGACATCCAGATGCCGGTGCTGGACGGCTTGCAAGCCACCGTCAAAATTCGGGCCTTGGCAGAATCCGAGAACGATCAACGTTTTGCAACTATGCCCATCATCGCGATGACCGCCCATGCCATGGCCCGCGATGTCGAGAAAAGCCTGGAGGCAGGTATGAACGATCACGTTACGAAACCGATTGATCCCGACCGGTTATTCAAAGCATTGGCAACCTGGATTCCGCTCACGGCCGACGGCGAACAGAGCCAGGAGGCGGCGCGGATTTATCAAGCTGCCGATTATCCCGAAGATTTACAAACCTTGACCAGCCTGGATATTGTGCAAGGTATACGCCGGATCGGCGGTAATCCGGAGGCCTATCGCAAACAGTTATACCGTTTTAAAGAACACTACCCGGATGCGGTCGCCGAGATTCGCCGCTTGATCAATGCCGGGGAACTCAAACAGGCTGAAGAGCGTTGCCACGCCTTGAAAGGGGTTAGCGGCAATCTGGGGGCGACGGATTTATTCGAAGCCGCCGCCGGTGTGGATATTGTCCTTAAGCAAAATCAAATACCGCCCGCTGAACACTTGCAGTACATGGAAGGATTTTTGCGCCAAGTCATCGGGCAAATTGAGGCCTTGCAAGCACTGGCGAGCAGCCAAGCGCCCGGCTCGGATCCACTTGTGACAGGGGTTACCGACGCTGAGATAGCGGCGGATTTACAGACATTGTCGCGATTGCTGGAAAGCGATCTAGGCGCGGCCGAAGCCATGTTGGAGCAATTACAGCGCGGTATGGCCGGTCATCAGTATTTGCCCTTGCTGGAGGACATCGCCAAAAAAATCGACCGATTTGCCATTGACGAGGCACTGGCGCAACTGAGCGAGTTGCTGCAAAAACTTTAACGCCAGCCTAACCCCGGCTTTGCAGCGTGCGGTCGATAACGATGCAATTTAATTTACCTGCCCAGCGTCAATATCTTACAATTCGGTAGCCCACGGCTAAAATAATTACTTAGGAGGATCTCATGTTTAAATTTCGTATGCTGGTTTCTGCGATAGCGCTGACTGGTTCGATGTCTGTTATGGCGGCGGATGCGCTGCCCACCACGGCGCCAGCGCCTGCCAACAACCCCACAACCCCCGAAAAAGTTGAACTGGGTAAAATGCTGTATCACGATCCGCGTCTGTCTTCCACGGGCACCGTTTCTTGCGCGTCTTGCCACAACACCATGCTGGGCGGCGAAGATAACCGGCCCAACTCCATGGGCGTCAACGGCCAAACCGGCGGCCGCAGTGCACCAACGGTCTGGAATGCCGCATTCAACAAAGTGCAATTCTGGGACGGCCGCGCCGACAGTCTGGAAGCGCAAGCAGCAGGTCCAGTCACCAACCCAATTGAAATGGGTATGAAAAGCTGGGATGACGTGGTTGCTCGCTTGAAAACCATCAAAGGCTATCGCCATGCTTTCGAAGTGGCCTTTGGTAGCGATGCCGAAGCTATTACCAAAGACAACGCCACCAAAGCGATTGCCGCCTACGAAAGAACTTTGATTACACCGAATAGCGCTTACGACAAATATGTCAAAGGCGATAAAGACGCCTTGACCGAACAGCAGGAACGCGGTCTGAAAAAAGCCGTGGAACTGGGTTGCACCAGCTGTCACAGTGGTCCGGCCTTTAATGGCCCAGGGGTGTTCCAAAAATTCCCAGTTAACCCTAGCGGCTACTTCGAAGCGCAATACCACTTCCAAAAAGACAAAGGCTTAGCTGAAGTCACCAAAAAAGAAAGCGACGAGCACCTGTTTAAAGTGCCGACTCTGCGTAACGTGGCTTTGACCGCACCTTATATGCACAACGGTTCGGTAAAAACTTTGGATAAAGCCGTTTGGTTGATGGGTAAATTGCAATTAAATCAAGAGTTGTCCGATGCTGACGTGGCTGACATCGTCGCGTTTTTGAATGCGCTGACCGGCGAATTCCCTGCGCAAAGCATGCCGCAATTGCCAGGAACACCGGGTTCCAGCTTTAACTGAGTTTTATCAGGTAGTTAAAGATTAAGGGGGCCGCAAGGCCCCTTTTTTTGTCAAAATACTTCCCTCACGGGGCACAATACGCAATGTAGATTAAGAGTGTCGGGTACTTTAAGTCGTTTCCAGGGCAAAGTCATTGGATGGTTTGCCAACTTTTGCATGGTGAGAATACGTTGACCCTGATTTTATTTGAAGGATCGCCAAAGGATATTACCGAACAAGCACCGGCAAGCCGAAAATAAACATTGCGGGAAAGATATTACCGTTTCGCTGATGTGGAAAGATAGGTATAAGCGTATCTTTACCATCTGCTTGGGGGCTTTTTATGAAAAAATACTTAACGATAATATGCCTGGTCATCGCGTCATTTTCATTTCAAGTTAATGCGTCAACTTTAAGTTGGAGCACAATTACCGGTTATGGCCCTATTCTCGGAAGTTTGCAATCAGGTCAAAATTCGCCGCAGGATCTATTCGGCATAGTAACCGGCCTACGTATTGAAACCAATGTGCTTGACGATTGGACTTTTAATTTACACAACAGCAGTCAAGTTAGGGTTTCAGTGAGTTCCCTAGAAGCTAACACTGGGAGTCTGTTATACGCCGTCAACTTGGATGGAAGTCCATTGGCTAAAAGTGCCGGACCTGCCGATGAAGCTTGGTCCTTTGACGGTATATTGACTGCCGGCTCTCACACGATAAATATTCTGGGTATCGCCATTTCCCTGGAGAGCACAAGTGGCTACCAAGTTAATGTTAGCGCCATGAATGCAGTTGTTCCTATCCCGGCGGTTGGGTGGATTTTCAGCTTTTTTCTGTTTTATATGTTTCGAAATATGCTGCGCCGTCGAGGTTATTGATGCTGGGTATAACAAATGGATGCAATCTTTCCGCTGTCTCCGCGGGACCAACAAAGACTCTGAACGCCGGTAAGGATTTGTGT
This sequence comes from Methylomonas sp. TEB, assembly GCF_047777895.1. GTDB lineage: Bacteria > Pseudomonadota > Gammaproteobacteria > Methylococcales > Methylomonadaceae > Methylomonas. The sequence continues at coordinate 3,186,292 of NZ_CP180476.1, read as the reverse complement.
TCCGTTGCCACTTCAGGTAGTTGGATATTGCAAAGCTTCTACGACAAAACCGCTGAGATTTCTGCGGCGTTTTGCGATTGAGTCTTCGGGCGGTAAGTCCAATAGACTTTTGATTTTCAGCTAAGCAAAAGCTGACAATTTTAGGATTGGCGATTAAATCGCTCCCGCATTTGCGGGAGCGCATTGCTTAAAGTAGCGTAACTTTGAGTCCTATCACTTCACTTTCTACGGGAATGCCCCAGCCGATTTCGCAATAGAACTGACTGGTCCCGAAAGCTGGCAGCAAATTTTAGCTGGCTTGGCCGGCGGCAGTCGCTTCAGGGACTTCGATCAAGCGGCCGGTTTTGACGTCGTAAACATAACCGTAAACCGGAATATCGCTAGGCACAAGTGAATGAGCTTTAATGCGTTTCACATCTTCCAACACGCTTTCGGCTTGATTTTTGATGGTCAACCAGTTGATGTATTTACCGTCGGTCGAGCCAGGGCCCACACCACTATCGTGCCAACCGCTGGCATCGACGCTGGCGGTTTTTAGACTACTAGCCAACAAGTCGCTCATGATGTCGTTGGTAAAGGTTTCCATACCGCAGTCGGTGTGATGAATCACAAACCATTCCTTGGTGCCGAGTAATTTGTAGGAAATGACCAGGGAGCGGATCGCGTCGTCGCTGGCGCGGCCGCCGGCGTTGCGGATCACGTGGGCGTCGCCTTCGGATAAACCGGCGTACTTGGCCGGGTCCAGACGGGCGTCCATGCAGGTCAGTATGGCAAACTGACGAGCAGGGGGCATAGCCAAATCGCCTTTGGTGAAACTGGATACATAATCGCGGTTGGCTAACAGTACTTCGTTGTGAATTTTGCTCATAAAAACCTCGGTGCATGAAAAAACGTCTGGCCTGAATGTCAAACCAGACGAGGTAACGACTATCTCCGGGCGGCATTGTAGCCAAGCGGCATTCTGGTTTAAAGACTCTATTTGGTTTATAAAATATAAACTTTAAGTTTATATTGGATGCTTCAATGGATAAGTTTAACAACATGCGCGTTTTTTGCCGGATAGTCGAGCTAGGCACTTTCTCTGCTGTTGCAAAAGAATCGAAGCTGTCCACGATGATGATCAGCAAATACATTGCCCAATTGGAAGCGTCTCTGGGGGTGGTGCTATTGCATCGCACTACCCGTAGTCTAAGTTTGACGAGTGCTGGCGAAGCCTACTATAACCGCAGCAAGCAATTGCTGGAAGATTTGGCCGATTTGGAAGCGTCTACGGCACAATCAGGCGAGCGGGTAAAAGGCACCATTAAAATCAGCGCGCCTATCGATTTCGGTGGCATGTACATGGTGCCGGCCATCGACGCTTACATAAAGCGCTATCCGGAAGTGAAGATTTTAATGTCGTTGGACAACAAACCGCCGAATTTGCGGGTCGGCAGTTTCGATATTTCCCTGTTAGTGACCGATACCCTGGACCCCGGCGTGGTGGCGCGCAAAATTGCCGAGACTGAACTGTGTACCTACGCCGCGCCGACCTATCTAGCCGAAAAAGGTTATCCGCAAACCATAGACGAACTGAGTCATCATCAATGCCTGCACTACGTGGACACGCCCCACGGCGAGTTTTGGTTGTTCAACGTCGACGGCGAATTGAAGAAAATCAAATCCGATTGGGTACTGGCGTCTAATAACGGGCGCGCGCTATGTCAGGCGGCAGCCTTGGGCATGGGTATCGTGCAAGCGCCCAGACTATCGGTAGCTCCGTATTTACAAAGCGGCGAACTGGTGGAAATCCTCAGGCAATATCGCCGGCCGGCCATCGCCATTTACGCTACCTATCTGCAACGGCGGTTTTATCCAGCCAAGTTGACTACTTTTATTGATTTTTTGTTGGCGTATTTCGAGCGGTAGGGGGCTTTGGGTGTCGGATGATTCGATTGGTGAGAACGGGAGATTGATTTAGAACAACTACTTTAAATTTTTTGTGCAGCAAATCATGCTGACTGTTCAAAAGAAGAACGAAACATTCCGGTTGCGTTATGTCGATAACCACATGCCGACTGTAAGTGACTGAATTGACAGAGGAGTATTGTAGCCTCAATGCAGCGTTAGCGGAATCGAGGACGTAGGCTTACCGACCATCAAACCCACATCGGCAATTGAAAGCAACTGGCCATAGAAACCTCGATTCCATCGAGGCTACTTGCTTAGCTGTTAGTGGTATTCTTAAATTTGTACGACCAACTTATAGGTTGTGCCGAGCCATGTGAGGCGCAACGCTCGCGAACGGTGCGCCTAACGGCAGCACCCTATTGTCAGCGCGCCTTATGGCCTTAAATCTTTGGCGACCTTGGGGACGCCGTCTTGCTTGGCTCGCTCCAAGGCTTGCTCTTTAAACTGGGGCGTATATTTATTGCGTTTAGGTTTTGCGGTGGTAGTGGCTGTTTGATCGTTGTTTTTCATAAGACTCCTCATGCTCTGAGATTACTCTCTTAGCGGAGTGTCTGTGAAATTTAGGCAAGATCATACATTCTTAAAAGAGCAGTAAACATTTACTGCAACAACTTCTTGGCAAGATCAGCCAAAATTTCCCTACCTTCCTTAGACTTCAATATTCCTTTCATTACTGTCAGCAGTTTTGTGCCGGCTGTTTTGTACCAAACCCCTTTTGGATACACCTTTAGATCAGATTTACTTTTCTCAATTGCTTTTTCGATTTTCTTCGTTTCTTCAGGCGTAAAGTCGAGCTTCTTTTCTAGCTCAGAAACCCTTTTATGAAGTTCATCTAATTTAGCCTTGATAGCATCTTCTTCATGACTTTCAAAGTAAGATTCTGGATCATCAATATTTTCATCAATGCTTTTTTGAAAGCTCTCAGTTAACTCATCAATAGTTGAGCGCAATGTCGCTCTTGAGTTAATCAAATCATCTCTGATACTACGAACCCAGGCAGATATTCTTGTTATAGCAGAATCAATATCCTCATGCGTTCTTGTCTCAAGATTTTTGTATGTTCCTGGCTTTTCGACAGTTCTAATGACTTTTTTAGCGTTACCCTGTCCCATAACAGCTAGGGCGGAGCCAATAGAACCACCTGAATATGTTTCATCTAGAACGAAAGTATATTTTGGCAATGCTTTGAAAGTAATCTGTGCAAGCACAGTTGAATCATCTGGAAACAGAGAATCAAAGTCCTCAGCACAGAAATCTCCGTACTCTAGATAATCGATTATTTGATTAATGACTGTATTTCTAAGCGTTGACATGAAGTGCTGAATTCCTTTTGATGTTTAACTAGTAATTCGAAAGTTCTGTATATCCACCGACAAATGACCTTCGACAAGGTAATTTATTGATCAACATATGATTTTCCCTTCTGTATATCATCGATGGTAGACGGCTGTGATCGGTAACGATTCAATCGCTATCATTGAATCACATTAGGCGATAGGCAGCAAAGGGTCGCTTGCGCCAATTAACCTCTTCGAAGTAACTTAATTCAGCCCGCTTCGATTAGCGATAGCGTAATCGGAGGGGGGTGATTTAGAAATGTGCGATTAAGCAAGCTAATAGCACCTACGTTTGAATGGCAGCTTATTGGCCTTTTCTTGTCTGTTCAAATTAATCGCTGTCTTTCCAGCTAGCCAGCAAGTTTTGATGCTCACTCAAGCTAGGTAAACCCGGTCTCGCCCCGATCCGCGAGCAGCAAAACGCGCCGGCCACGCTGGCGTAGCGCAATAATTCCATCCAGCTCAAACCCTTGGCAAGGCCGGCGGCGAAGGCGCCATGAAAGGCGTCGCCGGCGCCGGTGGTGTCGATGGCGACGATGGGCGGGGCGTTTAACCTGCCGTGTTCCTGGCCGCGTTGCCAGATCAAGCCGCGTTCGCCCAGGGTAATGACTACCACGGCGGCAATTTGCGCCAATTTGGATAAGGCCAGGTTTTCATCTCCGGCATATTGCAGCGCAAACTTTTCCGAACAGACCAGATATTCGACTTTAGTCATGAGAGCCCGCGTACCGTCATGTATTGAGCCGGCATCCAATACCGTCGGTATTGGCTTGCTGAGTTGCTCAAGACAGCGCAGGGAAATATGCGGTTCATGACCATCGAACAACAGCACTTTGGCTGTTAAGTCGTCAAAGCCGATAGCGGTGGCGGGCAGGGCGCCGGTTTGTCCTTTGTAATTGATTAAGGCGCGCTGGCCGTTCGGTTTGACCAGTACCGTCGATAAGGGCGTTGGCGACGCGCCGCGTACCACTAAGCGCGTATCGACGCCATGCTCTTGCAACTCCCGTAAATGACTGTCGCCATACACGTCGTTACCCAAATAACCGCAAAAGCCGGCTTTGCCGCCTAGTTTGGCAACCGTGACGGCGGCGTTGGCGGCAGGTCCGCCGCCACAGCCCAGCAAGTCGTCGGCGACGATTTTTTCATCGGCGCCGGGATGATGCGGCACGGAAAACACCAAATCGTAACTGGCATGGCCGATACAAAGTACGTCGAGCGGTGCGGCGGTCATTGCGCAACACCTTTGCTGCGATTATCCATGCGCCGCAGAAATTCGCTCATGATGGCTTTATACAATTCGTCGCCCAAATATTTGTCTTCCACACCGCTGTCGATGCTGGGGTTGTCGTTGACTTCGATGACATAGCCTTTGCCCTTGATTTCCTTGACATCGACGCCGTATAAACCATTGCCGATAGGTTGCGTGGCCCGTAATGCCGCGTCCAGCACGCCTTTGGGGACTTCGAAGGTGGGCAGGGTGTCGAAGTTACCACTGTCGGTGCGTTTGGCGCCGTGCCGGTATATCTGCCAATGGTTTTTCACCATGAAATAGCGGCAGGCATACAGGGCTTTTTGATTGAAGATGCCGATGCGCCAGTCAAAATCGGTGTACAGAAATTCCTGGGCCAGCAATAGCGCGGATTGCTCGAACAGCTCGGCGACTTTGCTCTCCAGTTCCTGGCGGTTATGCACTTTGACGATGCCGCGCGAAAACGAGCCGTCAGGAATTTTGATCACCACCGGGTAACCGGCACTGGCTTCCAGATTGTCCAAGTGTTGGGTATTGCCCTTGTGCAAGATCCAGGTTTTGGGAGAGGGCACTTTATGGGTGCGAAACAGGTCGGCCAGATAGACTTTATTGGCGCAGCGCAAGATGGACGTGGGATCGTCGATCACTACCAATCCTTCCGCTTCGGCTTTTTTGGCGAAACGGTAGGTGTGATGGTCGATGGCGGTGGTTTCGCGGATGAATAAACCATCAAATTCCGGCAGACGTCCGTAATGATTCAAGGTAATCAGTTCCACATCGATACCCAGCTGCCGGCCGGCATCGATAAATTTTTTCAGCGCACCGCGATTACTGGGTGGCAATTGTTCGGAGGGGTTGATCAGAATCGCCAAATCATAACGCGCGGTTTTTCGGGTCCGGCTTTTCCGCCAGACCTTTTTGCTGAAGCGATCCAGCGCATCGGCGAATAAGGTCTGCATCGCGTCGTCCAACTGCCTGGGGGAGACGGCTTTTAGATCGGTGATTTGCCATTGCTGCTCAAAGCGCAAGCTGATTTCCAAAATCGGGCAGGCGAAACGCTCGAACAATAACCGCGCCAGTTCTTGAAAAGCCGGTTCCGGCGTGGTGCCGAAATAGCTATACAGAGTAACTTCGCCGTTCTGGTTTTGATGTTTGAAGGCGCGCGCCAGCGGCTGGTTTAGGTCCTCCAGTTGCAGGCGGTACAGGGCATTTTTGCCCAAGTCGTTGATGACTTTAACCGACGGAATGACGTGGTGATTGCGGGCCTCGGCCAGTAGCGAGCAATAATAGCCATCGGATAGATAGGTGTAGCTGCTGCAAAGGTTTATCACCCGCACCCGCTGATCGGGATCGGTTTGCTCACTGGCCAGATAGTCTTCAAAGCTGACGACCTGATCGCTAGGGTAATAAGGATTCCAATCCGAAAGGTCGTCAACGACCAACAGCGTGCTTGCCATGGTAAAAAATACTCGAAAGGTTTATGTTGGGCGGGGATTTTGAAACCAGTCGGGTTATAAGACAAGCCGAATTCTGCAATTCCCTCCGCTGCTGCCTATTGCTTGCGGCCTGGGGGTTTGCCACACTGTACAATTACCGTCTCCGAACAGTTGAGTATGCAGATGAGTTTGTCCCCCTACGGCACCGAAATCGATACCCGCGTCTTCCCAGCCAGTTATGCCAAGGCGCGCCTGGCTTGGTTGTCGCTAATCTCTGCGGTGACACACCCGCTAAGACACGAGATTTATCAATGCGTCGGACTGGGGCCGGACGGCGAATCTTTGCTGACCGATACCGCCTGGATAGGCGATGAGCAAGCGGACAACGTGGTGGTGTGCCTTGCCGCGACGCACGGCGTGGAAGGCTTTGCGGGCAGCGCAATTCAGCTTGATGTGCTGCAAGGCTTAAACAAATGCCAGCTGGATATTCCCAATGGTACGGCGCTATTGCTGGTCCACGCATTAACGCCCTGGGGCTATGCCTGGTCGCGGCGGTGTGACGGCGATGGTGTGGATTTGAATCGCAATGCGGTGGATTTTTCGCAGTCCTTGCCGGAGAACCCGGATTACGACTTGTTGCGGGAATGGTTATTCGTGGCGGACGCTGGGCAAAGACAGCAGGCTTTTGCCGATTTTGGCCGGCAATTCGGCCGAGTCGCGCTGGAGAAAGCCATCAGTGGTGGCCAATACCGCGACCCGTCCGGACCGTTTTACGGCGGCAGTGCGCCGGCGCATGGCCGGCTGGTCTGCGAGGATTTGATTCAACGTCACAATTTGGCGCAACGTCGTGTCGCCGTGGTGGATTTGCATACCGGTCTCGGTCCTTACGGTTACGGGGAAATTATCTGCGATCATCAGCCCGACAGTGCCGGGGCGGCGGTCGCGCAGCACTGGTACGGCGATTCGGTGACCTTGCCGCTCGCGGGCACGTCCAGCTCGGTGCCGAAACTGGGCTTGTTGGATTATCTCTGGCACGCCAACATGAGCCCGCAAAGTTGTTACGTCACGCTGGAGTTTGGCACGTACAGCACCGACCATTTGTTTGAAGTGTTGCTGCGCGATCATCAACTGTGGGCTGCCGAGGATATTAACGATCAACGTTTTGCGCACAGTATGGAAATGCGCCAGCATTTTTGTCCCAACGACAATGCCTGGCAGGAAATGGTGTTGTTCCGCGCGCGGCAATTACTGGGTCAGGCGCTGCGCGGAGTGTCCTTGTGACAGTTTTAGCCACTGAGTTGGCGGTGCGGCCGGCGCAAAGCGCCGATCTGGAGGGCTTGGTAGCCTTGGAAAATGCCAGCTTTGCCACCGACAAATTAAGCCGGCGCAGTTTCCGGCATTGGTTAAGTTCCGATCATCGCGCCCTGTTATTAGCGGAATGGGCGGGACTGGTCGCCGGCTATATTTTGATCATTTATCACCCCGGCACCCGCTTGGCGCGGATTTATTCGCTGGCCGTGGCGCCGCAGCTGCGCGGCAAGGGCATTGCCAAGACTTTAATGCTGGCCGGCGAGCAAGCCGCGCGCGATGATGGCCGCTTGTATTTGCGTCTGGAAGTGAGTGTGGATAACACGCCGGCCATTGGTTTATACGAGGCGCTGGGCTTTCAAAAATTTGGCTTGTACCGCGATTATTACCAAGACCATAAAGATGCCTTGCGCTACCAAAAGCGCATCCGCCGTTACCGTGATACCCCTCAGCATCGTTCGGTGCATTGGCTGCGGCAGACTACGCCGTTTACTTGCGGTCCGGCGGCGTTGATGATGGCGATGCACGCTTTGAATAAAAGCTATTTGCCGTCGCGCGAGCAGGAAATCGAGTTATGGCGGGAAGCCACTACTATTTTTATGACTTCCGGTCATGGCGGTTGCCATCCCATCGGTTTGGCCTTGGCTGCCAAACGCCGGCAATTCGCGGTGGAAGTGTGGATCAACCAAACCGGCTCCTTGTTTATCGATAGCGTGCGTAGCGAGGATAAAAAACAGATCGTCGAGTTGGTCGATACCTGTTTCAAGCGTGACGCAGCAGAGCAGGGCGTGGCGATACATTATGCCAACGTCACGCAAAACGACTTGATAGCCGCGTTCGAAGCCGGGGCAATACCTTTAATTTTGATCAGTACCTTTTCGATGGACCGCAAAAAAGCTCCGCATTGGGTCGTGATGAGTGGTTTTGATAAGGATTGTTTGTACATGCACGATTCCGATCCGGACGAAGGCCGGCAGAATGAGTTGGATTGCCAGTTTGTTCCGATTGCCCGAGAGGATTTCGACCGCATGTCCTGTTTTGGGAAATCGCGGTTGCGGACGGCGGTTATTGTTTGGCCGGGCGCATAATGCGAGCTTTTCGTTCTCAGATGATGCGGCAGACGTTACAATTGTGGTGGCAACATCTAATATTCACGAGACCTTAATTCATGAACGACCGTAATCACGACGACGGCAGCAAGAAAGTTAAAAATATCGCTGCGGTTTTGTACCTATTGGTGCTGACTTTTCTAGTCGGTGGCTCTTACCTGCATCAGCAAAGAGCAGATGCCGCTCAAGTTGCGTCAACTACTGCCGTAAAACCATAAGCTTCGCCCGATAGCGATTTTCGGGCGCGTCCCGCTGCACCGAAATTGACATCGCCCCGCAACAACAGTACCTTAGCCGGCTTTCTTTAGAAGCCGTCTTCAAAACCAGAATTTCAAGAGTCATTAATGGAAGAATTTCATCGCATTAGCCGTCTGCCGCCTTACGTTTTTAACATCGTCAACGAGCTGAAAGCCAAAGCCCGAGCGGAGGGCGAAGACGTCATCGATTTTGGGATGGGCAATCCAGACCAGCCTACCCCCAAACACATCCTCGATAAAATGTTGGAAGTGGCGCAGCGCGATGATACCCATCGTTATTCGGTTTCCAAAGGCATTCCGCGCTTGCGCAAAGCAATTTGCGGCTGGTACAAAAAACGTTTCGACGTTGACTTGGATTTCAACACCGAGGCCATCGTTACGATAGGCTCTAAAGAAGGTTTGTCGCATTTGGCCTTAGCCACGCTGGGCCCTGGCGACGTGGTATTGGTGCCGAATCCGGCTTACCCGATTCATCCCTATGGCGTAGTGATTGCCGGTGCGGATATTCGCCATGTGCCGTTGACCCCAGGTGTCGATTTTTTTGAGGAATTGCAAAAAGGCATTGCCGAATGCTGGCCCAAGCCGAAGATGTTGATTCTGAATTTTCCGGGCAATCCCACCTGCCAATGCGTGGAGCTGGATTTCTTCGAAAAAGTGGTGGCGATTTGTAAGGAACACAATATCTGGATCGTGCATGACATCGCTTACGCCGACATCGTATTCGATGGCTATGTCGCGCCGTCGATATTGCAAGTAGAAGGCGCGAAAGACATTGCCGTCGAGTTTTTCTCGCTATCCAAGAGCTACAACATGCCCGGCTGGCGGGTCGGTTTCATGTGCGGTAACCCAACCTTGGTAGCGGCGTTGACCCGGATCAAATCCTACATGGACTACGGCACCTTCACACCGATCCAGGTGGCGGCGATTACTGCATTGGAAGGTCCGCAAGATTGTGTGAAAGAAATCTGCGACATGTATAAGGCGCGCCGCGATGTGTTGTGCGACGGCTTGAATGCGATGGGTTGGCATGTCGAAAAACCGCGGGCGACCATGTTTGTTTGGGCCAAAATTCCGGAAGCCTATCGGGAAATGGGTTCTATCGAATTTGCCAAAAAATTGATCATTGATGCCAAAGTGGCGGTGTCGCCGGGTATTGGTTTTGGTCAGCATGGCGATGATCATATCCGCTTCAGCCTGATCGAAAACGAGCATCGGACGCGCCAAGCCTTGCGCAGCATCCGAAATATGCTGAAAAAAGACAACGTAGTATAATCGCCGCCATTTTTGGGTATCACGTCAGGAGTCAGGTTTGAAGCCGGTAACAGTTGGGGTTTTGGGATTGGGTACCGTCGGTGGCGGCACCGTCAACGTACTGAAAAGGAATGCCGGGGAAATTGCTCGCCGGGCCGGCCGGGAAATCGTGGTCACCCGTGCGTCGGCGAGAGATCTGAACCGGACGCGGATTTGCGCTACCGATGGCATTATCTTAACGGCCGATCCGTTCGAGATCGTTAACGACCCGGACATTGATGTGGTTGTCGAATTGATCGGTGGTTACGATCTGGCGAAGCAACTGGTGTTAACCGCGATTGCCAACGGCAAACACGTGGTTACCGCCAATAAGGCCCTGATTGCCTTGCACGGCAACGAAATCTTCGCCGAAGCTAGCAAAAATGGCGTGATGGTATTGTTTGAAGCGGCGGTGGCCGGTGGCATACCGATTATCAAAGCCATACGCGAAGGGTTGGCCGGCAACCGGATCAAATGGCTGGCCGGCATCATCAATGGCACCGGCAATTTCATCCTCACTGAAATGCGCGACAAAGGCCGCGACTTTGCCGACGTATTGGCCGAGGCGCAAGCTTTGGGTTATGCCGAAGCCGATCCCACCTTTGACGTGGAAGGTATCGATGCAGGTCACAAGCTGACCATACTGGCTTCAATTGCCTTCGGCATTCCGTTGCAATTCGACAAGGTCTTTACCGAAGGTATCACCAAGATTACCCGTCTGGACGTTGAATACGCGGAGGCACTGGGTTACCGAATCAAGAATCTGGGTATCGCCCGCAAGACCGAGGACGGCATCGAGTTGCGCGTGCATCCGACCTTGATTCCCAAGCGCCGCTTGATCGCCAACGTTGACGGCGTGATGAATGCGGTATTGGTGTGCGGCGACGCCGTTGGTCCAACCTTATATTACGGTGCCGGCGCGGGCGCGGAGCCGACTGCTTCCGCTGTGGTAGCCGATCTGGTTGATGTGGTCAGAGCGATGACCAGCGATCCTGAAAACCGGGTGCCGCATCTGGCGTTCCAGGCCGATGCCATTGCCGACATTCCGGTGTTGCCTGCTGAACAAATCAAGACCGCCTATTACTTGCGCCTGACTGCCGAGGACAAGCCCGGCGTGTTAGCCGATGTGACCCGGATTTTGGCGGCGCACAACATCAGCATTGAAGCTTTGATTCAAAAAGAACCGCCGCAAGGCGAGACTTCCGTGCCCATCATTATGCTGACGCAACTGACGCTGGAAAAAGAAATGAACGCCGCGATTGCGGCCATCGAAGCGCTGGCGACTGTCAGCGGCAAAGTGGCGCGGATTCGCTTGGAAACTCTAGGATAATAATGACAACGCAAACACGCTACACAGGCATCATCGAACGCTACCGCGACCGCTTGCCGGTCTCTGCCGACACCCGGCTGATCAGTCTTTGCGAGGGCAATACCCCGCTGATTCAGTTGCAAAATATCCCTCGCTTGATCGGTAAGGATGTGGATATTTATGTGAAATTCGAAGGCCTAAATCCGACCGGTTCGTTTAAAGATCGCGGTATGACCATGGCCGTGACCAAGGCCGTGGAAGAGGGCAGCCAAGCCATCATCTGCGCGTCGACCGGCAATACCTCGGCGGCTGCGGCTGCGTATGCGGTGCGGGCCGGCATCCGTGCTTTCGTCTTGATCCCCGAAGGCAAAATTGCGTTGGGCAAGTTGGCGCAGACCATGATGTACGGCGCCAAAATTATCCAGATCAAAGGCAACTTTGACGCCGGCATGTCGATTGTCAAGGAAATCACGGACCATGCCCCGGTCACGATCGTGAACTCTATCAACCCTTTCCGTCTGGAAGGTCAAAAGACCGCTGCTTTCGAGATCGTTGATGCCCTGGGCGATGCGCCCGATTTCCACTGCTTGCCTGTCGGTAACGCCGGCAATATCACCGCGTACTGGAAGGGTTATAAGGAATATTCAACCGATAGCGCCACCCATAAAGCCGTTACCAAAAAACGTCCGGTGATGTGCGGCTATCAAGCGGCCGGTGCTGCGCCTTTCTTGGCCGGTCACCCAGTGGAAAATCCGGAAACAGTGGCGACGGCAATCCGCATCGGTAATCCGCAATCTTGGGACGGGGCTTGGACCGCGCAGAAACAATCCGGCGGTTGGTTCGCATCGTTTACCGACCCGCAAATTCTGGCCGCGCAAAAAATGCTCTCCGCCTATGAAGGTATCTTCTGTGAGCCTGCTTCCGCCACCTCACTGGCGGGCGCCTTGCACGACATTGCGAATGGCAATATTCCGGAAGGTAGCAAGATAGTCTGTACCTTAACCGGTAACGGCATTAAAGATCCCGATACCGCCATTGCGCAATGCAAGGACGATCAACCCATCACGATAGACGCGACGCTGGATGCGGTAAAAAAAGCCATTCTGGATTCGATGTGAGTCTAGCGATGAGCATCGACAAGCCGGCAATTGCCGGCTTTTTTATTGCCTGATATGTATTTGCAAAGCGTTAAAAAAGTCATCCTGCCCAGGACGGTGCAGATTAAAAATCCGCACTTTGGCGAGATGGACCCGGTGCTGCAAAGGATTTTTAGCAGCCGGGGCGTGCAGAGTGCCGATGAATTGGATCGGAGCTTGGCGAGTTTGCCCTCGCCTTGGTTACTAACCGGCATGAAGGAGATGGTCGAGCATTTGGTGTCGGCAATCAAACAACAGCAAAAAATCACCGTGGTCGCCGATTTTGATGCCGACGGCGCCACCAGCTGCGCCCTAGCTTTAAAAGGCTTCGCGCTGCTCGGGGCGAAAGCCGTGGATTTTGTGGTGCCCAACCGTTTTGAATACGGTTATGGCTTGACGCCGGAAATTGTGGAGTTGGTGAAGCGGCAGAGCCCCGATATTATCGTCACTGTGGACAATGGCATATCCAGTATTGACGGTGTCAAAGCCGCCAAGGCTGCTGGTATCAAGGTGTTGATTACCGATCACCATTTACCAGGACTGGAACTGCCGGACGCCGATGCCGTCGTCAATCCCAATTTGCCTGACGATAAGTTTCCAAGCCGAAACGTCGCCGGCGTAGGGGTGATGTTTTATATTTTGATGGCCTTGCGGATTCGCTTGCGCGAGTTGCATTGGTTTGAAAAAGCCGGGATTCCTGAGCCGAATCTGGCGCGTTTGCTCGATTACGTGGCCTTGGGTACGGTGGCAGACGTGGTGGCTTTAGATCAAGTTAACCGCATCTTGGTGCATCAAGGCTTATTGCGCATCCGTTCCGGGCAATGTCAGTCGGGCATCAAAGCGTTGGCCGAAGTGGCCGGCAAGCAGTTGGCCGGGATTCATGCCAGTGATCTGGGTTTTTCCATCGCGCCACGCTTGAATGCGGCCGGGCGGATGGATGATATGTCCTTGGGCATTCAGTGCTTGCTGACCGACGATGCGGGCTTGGCACATGACATTGCCGAACAATTGCATGCCTTGAACCAGGACCGAAAAGAAGTCGAAGGGCAGATGAAGACCGAGGCGATGGTATTGCTGGCGGAAATGAAGGCTCTTGATGAAAAACATGTGCCGGCTGGTGTGTGTTTATATGACGGCAATTGGCATCAAGGGGTGATCGGCATCTTGGCGTCGCGGATCAAAGACCGCTTGCACAGGCCGGTGATCGCATTTGCTCCAGCCGACAATGGCGACATTAAGGGGTCTGCCCGTTCCATCAATGGTGTGCATATCCGCGATGTACTCAGCGAAATTGCTGCCAGGCATCCGCAGATATTAAGCAAATTCGGCGGCCACGCCATGGCCGCGGGTTTGACGATTAAATTGCATGACTATCCGCATTTTGCCCTGGCTTTTGCCGAGACAGTGGCGACGAAACTGGAGTTGGTGGATCTGGAACAGAAGGTCTATTCCGACGGCGAACTGGATGAGCAGCACATCACTTTGGCTTTCGCGGAAACGCTCCAGCAGGCGGCGGTGTGGGGGCAAACCTTCCCGGAGCCGGTATTCAATGGCGTATTCGATGTGATCCAATGCCGCATCGTCGGGCAGCAGCATTTAAAGTTTGTGTTGCGCTTGCCGTTTAGCGGCCAGTTGCTGGATGCGATAGCGTTTTTTGCCGATCACCCGGAAAAATGGCTGGGTTGCCGAAAAATCAACGCAGCCTATAAGTTGGATATTAACGAATTTCGCGGCCAACGCAGCCTGCAACTGTTGTTGCATTATTTGGAGAAATGGGAATAAGCGCCTATGTCTGAGAGACTGTTACGCTGGATAGATTCACATACGCTGGCTTTGCTGCTGGCGCTCATGTTGTTGCGTGGCGGATTTTTACTGATCAATGGCTTTGATTTGATCGGTGATGAAAGCTACTACTGGGATTGGTCGCGGCGACCGGACTGGTGCTATTACAGCAAACCGCCGATGATAGCTTGGCTGATCGGTGCGTTTACCTGGCTGTTGGGTGATTACACATTTACCGTGCGTTTGCCGGCGCTGTTGTTGGGCACGGTATTTCTGGGGTATTTTCACGCCACGGCCAAGGCATTTTACGGTGCGCGCGGTGGTGCCTTGGCACTGTTGCTGGTGTTGGCGACGCCGATCAATGTGCTTGCCAACTTCCTGATGACCATCGATGCGCCGCTGTATTGTTTCTGGATAATGACCGTGTATTACTTGAGACGGGCATTGTTCGACAATCAAGCGCGCGCCTGGTTATGGGCTGGTTTGGCAAGTGCCGCTGCCTTGCTCAGCAAGCAATCGGCATTGATTTTGCCGTTAATGTTGCTGATCTTTTTAGCCTTGGATGAGCAACGCCGGGGGCTGTTGAAAAAAGAGTTTCTGATTTATTTAAGCCCTATCGTGATCGCGGCAGTGCCGATTTTATGGTGGAACCAGCAACACGACTGGGTGATGTTTGGGCATAGCAAAGGCCATTTCGGTAACCATGAACCGGTCAGCCTGCTTAAGCACTTACAATGGGCCCGAGATTTTCTGCTTTACCAGCTGTTATTAGTTTCGCCGGTGCTGTTTGTGCTGGTGCTGATTAGCAGCGCGCAAGCGGCGTTCAATTTTAGACGTCTGGCTGCGGAGCAACGATTTTTGTTATTGATGGGGCCAGCCTTGTTACTGGGGGTTTTGCTGCTCAGTGTGCTGCAAAAAGCCCAAGGCAATTGGCCTATGCCGTTTTATTTTACCGGCTTGATTTTGTTGGTCGGCAACTGGCTGGCCGGTGCCTGGAAAAAAGCCTTGAAATACGGCGTCGTGCTGGGTTTGGCAATGGTGCTGTTGACCTATTCGCTGCCCATTGTCTTGCAAGTGTTTAAATTACAAAACACGGCGTTCGATCCCACCAAGCGTTTCAACAGCTGGCAGGAGTTGGCGATTAACGTGCATTTCGAGCGCATGATCAGTCTGCCCAATCTGGATAATACCTTTGTGGTAGCCTTGGGCCATCGTTATCTGGCGAGCGAGTTGGCGTTTTATTTACCCGATCATCCCCAGGTTTATCGTTACGAACCCAGTGGTGTGGTGACGTCGCAGTACGAAGTTTGGCCTGGTCCGCAGGCGTTTGTCGGCAAAAACGGCTTTGTGCTGGGTGAAACTTCGGAGGAAAACCTACCCGCAGAATTGAAAGCGGCGTTTCAAAATTTTCGCTTCTTGGCGCAAATCCCCAATCCTGCCAAGCCGAGTTCCCCGTATTACCTGTATTTAGGTGAAAACCTGAAGTTTTGGCCGGAAACCGTCCGGCTAACATTGGATAAGGAAAGCTATGCCCCATCGGAAAATTAGACGCGCGCGCAACGAACTCATGCTCGTGTTGCTATTGGCGGCACTGACCACACTATTGTTTGGGCTGACAGACCTGGATTTGCGCCTGGCGGCCTTGTTTTATCATCCGGAAAATCCCGGCGATGTCTGGCCGACCCAGCATTGGTGGCCCTGGAAATTGCTGTATGACTATGCTTTTCCGTTCACCTTGTGGGCCGGTCTAATAGCTTTAGCGGTTTATGTCCTCAGTCATTTCAATACTCATACGCAACGCTTTCGCCGTAAGGCCTTGTACATACTGCTGGTCATTGCTTTAGGTCCGGGCTTGGTGGTTAATCTGATCGTCAAAGATCATTGGGGAAGACCCCGGCCGGTGCATGTCAGCCAGTTCGGTGGCGAGCATCAGTATGTACCACCGGCTAAATTTGGCCATACCCCGGATAAATCCTTCGTCTGCGGCCATTGCTCGGTAGGCTATACATTTTTTGTATTGTATTTTCTGTCGCAAAACCATAAAGCCATCTATTTTCTGTTGACCATAGTGTTGGCGTGGACTCTGGGCTTTACCCGGATGACTTCCGGCGGACATTTTGCGTCGGATATTTTATGGTCCGGCTACCTGGTATTTTTGGTGGCTTATGCCTTGTACTACGGTTGGTATGTTCGGATAAAGCCGGACGTGAAGACCGCGCAATGACGGGGGCAATCAAGATTTGGGTGGATGCGGATGCCTGTCCTAATTTGATTAAAACGGTTTTGTTCCGCGTCGCCCAAAAAAGGCAGTTGGAATTGCTGCTGATTGCCAATCAAAGCATCGCCGTGCCGCCATCTCGTTATATCCAATCCATTCGCGTCAGCGGCGGTTTCGATGTAGCTGATGATTATATCGTCGAGCATCTGCGGGCCGGCGATCTGGCGATTACCGGCGATATTCCGTTGGCTGCAAAAATCCTAGCCAAGCAGGGGTTTGTGATTCATCCGCGCGGCGAAGCGTATACGGTGGAGAATATCGGTGAAAAACTGGCCATGCGCGATTTCATGGAAGGCTTGCGCGATAACGGTTTGGCATCCGGTGGTGCGGCGGCCATGACGGCCAAAGATGTCCAAAATTTCGCCAACGCGCTGGATAGATTTCTGGCCGCCCGGCAAATATAACAGGCTGAGTTTTCAGGGTTAGCTTGATATAATGCCCCGGTTTTATATACCTAAACACGAGAGATTTGCATGATTCAAGGTAGTATCGTTGCGCTGGTAACCCCGATGACGGAAGACGGTGCGGTGGATGAAACCAGTCTCAAACGGCTGGTCGAATTTCATATAGAGCAAGGGACTGACGCATTGGTAGCGGTTGGTACCACTGGCGAATCGGCAACTCTCGACGAAGACGAGCATTGCGCAGTCATTAAATTTATCGTCGATTGCGTGGCCGGACGGATACCGGTTATCGCCGGCACCGGTGCCAATTGCACCCGCGAAGCGATACACCTGACTCAAAAAGCCAAGCAAGCCGGTGCGGACGCTTGTTTGCTGGTCACGCCTTATTACAACAAACCGACCCAGGAAGGCTTGTACCTGCATTACAAAGCCATCGCCGAAGCGGTCGATATTCCGCAAATTCTGTACAACGTGCCGGGGCGTACCGCTTGCGACTTGTTGCCGGAAACCGTGGGTAGACTGGCGAAAATCGATAACATCGTGGGTGTGAAAGAAGCCACCGGTAAGCTGGAAAGAGTTAAAGAAATCCGGGATTTAACCGGTGACGATTTTGCGCTGTACACCGGCGACGACGCCACCAGCTGCGAATTTTGTTTATTGGGCGGCAACGGCAGCATCACCGTGACCGGCAACGTGGCACCGAAACTGGTCCACGAAATGTTGGCGGCGGCAATCGTGGGTGATCGCGCGACTGCCGAGGCGATAGACGCCAAGTTGACCGGTTTGCACAGCAGTCTCTTCATACAATCCAATCCCATTCCGGTCAAATGGGCGGTGGCGGAAATGGGTTTGATGGGCCAAGGCATCCGTTTGCCTTTGACTTGGCTGACTGAAGACTGTTTTGCTACCGTGCGCGCGGCGATGCATCAAGCCGGCGTTTTATAACCATGAAAACTCGCCTATACGGTCGTCTGACGCTGGTTTCGGCGTTGCTGTTGAATGCCTCGTGCAGCACCATCAAGAGCTGGTTTCCGGATAAGGAAAGAGATTATCAATTTACTACCGAAATCCCCGAATTAGTTGTCCCGGACGATCTAAAAACCAAGACCTTGGCGACCCGTCCGGTAAGCAATGCGCCGGAACCTGCACCAGAGCCGGTGCGGCAGGAGCCTGTCCGATCCGCGGCAGCCGCAGAGCCGGCGCCTAGTAAGCCGGAAAAAACCGAAGCTAAAGAGACTGTCGCGGCAGCCGGTTCCGGGAAAAGTGTGCAAGCGGCCGGCAGCAGTGGCGTCAGCAGTTTACAAATCGATCAATCTGCCACTCAAGCGTGGTGGATAGTCGGCAAAGCCTTGAGCCGCCAAAAATTGGAAGTGGTCGAGCGGAATATGGACAAAGGCTATTTCTTCGTCAAATACGATCCTGACGCGATTAAGCCGGAAGACGGTTCCATTCTGGACGAAATCACTTTTTTATTCGGCGACGATCCCAGCCAGGAACAGGAATATCGGGTAAGCCTGCATCAACTTGATGAACTGCTTACCGAAGTGACGGTGCAAGATAGTGACGGTAAGACCCTGTCAAATGTCGCTGCGACCTCTTTGCTCAGATTGATCACCGAAGGCATTAATCAGGATATACCCAGCGGTACCGCTGACAAGTCGGACAAAGCAGCCGACAATACGCCGTCGCCATAAAATCGCCGCCTTGTTTGCGATTTGGGGCTTGCCGTGTTTTATCTGCGGAATGTCCTGTATTTACTCTTTTAGCTATAAAAAACCATTCAAACACAGCCCATGTTGACCCTATCCGGAACCTCCGCTCTTTCCCGTTTTCGTATTGAAAAACTGCTGACCGAACTGCAGGCAGTGGCCGGCAGCATTACCGCTGTTAGTGCCCGGTTTCAGCATTTCGTGCAAATCGATGGTCAGCTATCCGCCGAGCAATCGGCGATGCTGGGACGCTTGCTCGATTATGGCCAAAGCGATGAAAGCAGCGAAAATGCGGCCGCGGAAGGGAGCGGCGAATCGTCTGAATCCCAATTTGTCTCCTTGTGGGTGGTGCCGCGTTTGGGCACTATTTCCCCTTGGTCTAGCAAAGCCTCGGAAATAGCCGAGCGTTGCGGCCTGGCCGCGGTAAAACGCATTGAGCGCGGTATCGAATACCGCTTTACCTCTTCCGAGCCTTTGAGCGATGCTGTTAAACACCAACTGGCGTCTTTACTGCACGATAGAATGATTCAGCAAGTGGTTTACGATCAGGCTGGCCTTGATTTGTTTGCCGAGCATGATCCCCAGCCTTTACAAACCGTAGCTATCGTAGAGCAGGGCAGGGACGCTTTGGTTAAGGCCAACGCTGAATTAGGCATGGCTTTGTCGGCTGACGAGATCGATTATTTGACCGAGAGCTTCATCAGTTTGGGTCGTAATCCGACCGACGTGGAACTGATGATGTTCGCCCAGGCCAACTCGGAGCATTGCCGGCATAAAATCTTCAACGCCAGTTGGACCATTGATGGCGAAGAGCAAGCCAAGTCCTTGTTCGCGATGATCCGCAACACCCACACCTTGAATCCGCAAGGCGTGCTGTCAGCCTACAGCGACAACTCGTCGGTGCTGGAAGGCCCGACCGCGCAGGTATTTATCCGCGATGCGGCGAATAACTATGCCTACGGCTATGTCGAAGAACAGGCGCACATGCTGATGAAGGTGGAGACCCACAATCATCCGACTGCGATCTCACCGCATCCCGGCGCGGCAACCGGTTCCGGCGGGGAAATTCGCGACGAAGGCGCCACCGGCCGCGGCTCGGCAACCAAGGCTGGCCTGACCGGTTTCAGCGTTTCGCACCTGAAAATTCCTGGTTTCCCGCAGCCTTGGGAAGCGGATTACGGCAAACCCGAGCGTATCGTTTCCGCGTTGGACATCATGCTGGAAGGGCCAATAGGCGGCGCAGCGTTCAATAACGAATTCGGTCGGCCCAATATCGCAGGCTATTTCCGCAGCTTCGAGCAACCGGCTGAGACCGGAGAGCCTAACCAATATCGCGGTTACCACAAACCCATCATGATCGCCGGCGGCATGGGCAACATCCGGCCCATGCTCGTCGAAAAGCAGCCGATTCCGGCCGGCTCGTTGATCGTGATCCTTGGCGGTCCGGCGATGCTGATCGGTTTGGGTGGCGGAGCGGCATCGTCGCAAACCTCCGGCGAGAGCGCGGCGGAACTGGATTTTGCCTCGGTGCAACGCGAAAACCCAGAAATGGAGCGCCGGTGCCAGGAGGTGATCAACCACTGTAATTCCTTGGGTGAGAATACGCCGATTGTTTCGATTCATGACATAGGCGCCGGCGGCTTGTCCAACGCAGTACCGGAAATTATTCACGACTGTGATCGTGGCGGTCGTTTTGAATTGCGCAAGGTGCAGAACGCCGACAAAGGCATGTCGCCGATGCAAATCTGGTGCAATGAGGCGCAGGAACGCTATGTGGTGGCGATCAAACCGGAATCGCTGGCATTGTTCGAATCTTTCTGCAAACGCGAGCATTGTTTGTACGCGGTGATCGGTCATGCCACCGACGAGGAACATCTGACGCTGAGCGACGAATGGCTGGGAGGTAAACCCGTTGACCTGCCGATGTCGGTATTGTTCGGCAAGCCACCGAAAATGCATAGAAACGTCCAGCGTTTGACCAAGAATTTGCCCGAATTGCAACTGGACCAAGTCGAGTTGGCCGAAGCCGTGAAACGGGTCTTAGCGTTTCCGGCCGTGGCGGACAAGAGCTTCTTGATTCACATCGGCGACCGATCGGTGACGGGTTTGGTCGCTCGCGACCAGATGGTCGGCCCCTGGCAAGTGCCGGTGGCTGATGTTGCGGTTACGGCTTCCGGCTTTTATGCCCACACCGGCGAAGCAATGGCAATGGGTGAGCGCACGCCCTTGGCTTTGATCGACGGTCCTGCTTCCGGACGCATGGCGATAGGTGAGGCGTTGACTAACTTGGCAGCGGCTCGTATCGGCAAGCTTAATGATGTCAAACTGTCCGCCAACTGGATGGCTGCTTGCGGCAGCCCCGGTGAAGACGCCGCGCTGTTCGATACCGTCAAGGCGGTGGGCATGGAATTGTGCCCGGAATTGGGCATTGCGATTCCGGTAGGCAAGGATTCGCTGTCTATGAAAAGCGTCTGGCATGAGAAGACCATGACCTCGCCGCTGTCGCTGATTATCACTGCCTTCGCGCCGGTACGGGACGTTCGTTCTACACTCACTCCTGAGTTGAAAAATGCCGATAGCGTGTTGCTGTTGATCGATCTTGGCCGGGGCAAGAACCGTCTCGGCGGTTCGGTGCTAGCCCAAGTTTACAATCAGCTCGGCAACCAGGCACCGGATCTGGACGACGCGAGTTTGTTCAAGCGTTTCTTCGATACCATTCAAGCCTTGAACGACCAAGGGCTGATTCTGGCTTACCATGATCGGGCCGACGGTGGTTTGCTGGCTACGGTAACCGAAATGCTGTTTGCCAGCCGTAAAGGCGTTGAACTAGATATTTCCGAACTGGGCGACGACGTGCTGGCGACCTTGTTCAACGAGGAATTGGGCGCGGTACTGCAAGTAAAAACGGCTGAATTGGATCATGTCGCGCGACTGTTGGATCAGGCCGGGCTGGACGAATTTACCCATATCGTCGGTAAATTAAGTTCAGATCAAAAGTTACGAATCGTCCGTAACGGCAAGGAAATTTACAGCGCGGAACGCGCTGAACTGCAACAAACCTGGTCGGAAGTCAGCTTCAGGATGCAAGCCTTGCGCGACAATCCCGATTGCGCACGGCAACAATTCGAGCGAATCGCCGATGACAACGATCCAGGTTTGTCCGCTCAGTTGACTTACGACATCAACGACAACATCGTTGCAAGATTCGCGGATGCGCATCGACCTAAAGTCGCGATTTTGCGCGAACAAGGCGTCAACGGCCACGTGGAAATGGCGGCAGCCTTCGATAGAGCCGGTTTCGCGGCCATCGATGTACACATGACCGACATCATCAGCGGCCGGGTGTCGCTGGCCGATTTTACCGGTCTGGTGGCTTGCGGCGGTTTTTCTTACGGTGACGTGCTTGGTGCGGGCGGCGGTTGGGCCAAATCCATCTTGTTCAACCCGAAAGCACGCGACGAATTTGCCGCGTTTTTTGCCCGCCCCGATACGTTTGGTTTGGGGGTTTGTAACGGGTGTCAGATGATGTCCGGCCTGAAGGATATTATTCCAGGTGCGGAACACTGGCCGCAGTTCAAACGCAATCTGTCGGAACAATTCGAGGCGCGGGTAGCGATGGTCAAGGTGCAGGCTTCGCCGTCGATTTTCTTCCAAGGCATGGCGGGTTCTATATTGCCGGTCGTGGTCGCTCATGGGGAAGGGCGCGCCGAGTTCGATTCCGAAAACCCTGCCGAAGCCGAGGTTGCGATCAGTTATGTCGATAACTACGGCAATGAAACCGAAGCCTTTCCGGCCAACCCGAACGGATCACCGCTGGGCATTACCGGTTTAACCACCGTCGACGGCCGTTTTACCATCATGATGCCGCATCCGGAACGTTGTTTCAGGGCGATACAGAACTCCTGGCATCCTGCCGATTGGTTGGAAGATGGGGCGTGGTTGCGAATGTTCAGAAATGCTCGGGTTTGGGTAGGCTGAGTCAGCGCCGAGGCTTTCGTTTGGTTAAATAGGATCGAGCTTGAGTAACCCATATCCCGAGCCTCTCCATGATTCAGGGGCTCCAATTTGCAGTTCTCATCGCCAGGAAATAAATAAGAATTTTTCCTATAGCTGTGTGGGAAGCTAGACGGGATAATAGAGGGTTTTCAACGCACTCCACGTTATGAGCCTTCGCTACCAGATTATCTGTCGCATCCTGCTGTCTTCGGTTTGTATTTTGGTATTGGGCGGGGCGATTGCGGTCTGGCAAGCCCGCCAAGCGGTCGAGAAGGAGGTGGATGCCTCGATTCATCTGGCCTTGCAGCTGATCACCTTGGGCATCACCGATACCCCGGTATTTCAACAAAGCGACGATTTATCCCGCTTCAGCGCCTTGCGGCAAACGCGGCATTTGAGCATTCAATTGCAAAAGCCGGACGGACAGTTAATCCATTTCGCCGGCGAAAATCAACCGACCAATCCCGAAGAAATGCCGCCTAGTTGGTTTATCCGCTTGGTGAAGGGCGACTATCCCAAAGTCGAGCATCAGCTGAACATGCAGGACGGCAAGTTATTGACGCTGATTATTCAGGCTCAGCCGCTCGATGAAATCACTGAAGTCTGGCAGGAAAGCGTGGCGTTTTTTGCGTCGATTTCCTTGTTGACTATGTTGACTTTTCTGGCGGTCAATCTGGTATTTAATAAGTCTTTGCAATCGATTGCGGTCATCGTGGACGCCTTGCGCCTGATCGAAACCGGCCAATATCGGCAACAATTGCCGCCATTTTCCACGCAGGAATTCGATGATATTGCCAAGGCAATCAATCATATGACGGTTGAATTGGAAAAAACCCGCCAGGAAAATCGCGCATTGACACAGCATTCGCTAGCCATTCAGGAAGAAGAGCGCCAACGCCTGTCTCAGGAATTGCATGACGAATTTGGCCAATCCCTGACGGCTATCAAAGTGATGGCGGTTACGGCAGCGCATCGTAAAGCCGACGCGGCTAAAATAACCGCAACAATCGCGGAAATTTGCGATCACTTAATGACTGTGGTGCGTTCGATGATGCAGCAATTGCATCCTCTGGTCTTGACCGAATTAGGATTGAAGGCCACTTTGGAAGAGATGGTTAATCATTGGTCGGAACGCAATGCCGACCTGCGTCTGACGATTCGTTGTAGCGACGCAGTGGATGGTTTGGATAAAAATCTGACTATTCAAGTGTTTCGGGTGATTCAGGAGTGTTTGACTAACGTGGTGCGCCATGCACAAGCCCATAGCGTGACAATTGACTTGGATAAGCTGGATCTCCCCCAGGCATGTTTGCAACTTAAAGTGCAGGATGACGGACGCGGCTGCGATTTGCAGACTACCAGTCAAGGCTTTGGTTTGCTGGGTATAAAAGAACGTATCAAGTCGCTGGACGGCGAATTGCAGGTGTTGTCTCGCCCTGGTTCAGGTATGTTGGTTAATGCGCGAATCCCACTCGTATGAATAACAAGATAAAAATCGTGTTGGTGGATGACCACCTGGTGGTGCGGGCTGGTTTTAAAATGCTGTTGGCTGCCGGGGATAGTGTCGAAGTTATCGGCGAAGCCGAGCGTGGTGAACAGGCTATTCAGCTTTATCAAGAATTACAGCCCGATATGTTGGTGATGGATTTGTCCATGCCGGGGATTGGCGGTTTGGAAACTATTCGGCGGATCATTCAGCGCGATAGTGAGGCAAGAATTTTAGTTTTTAGTGTGCATCATGAACAAGTTTATGTCAGCCGGGCATTGGCAGCCGGCGCGCAGGGCTATATCACCAAAAATAGCGCTCCCGGTATTCTTGCCGAAGCGATAGCGGCAATTATGGCTGGTCAACAGTATGTCGAGCGCGGTTTGGTCAAGGGGGGCGGTGAAGAACGCCAGCACACCGGTTATCACGCGATAATCGCCGGTTTTTCTGCACGCGAGTTCGATGTATTTAGCTTGCTTGCCCAAGGGTTGACGGTGCATAAGATCGCCGATCAACTGTGTTTGGGTCATAAAACCGTGGCGAACTACGCCACGCAAATCAAGAAAAAGCTCCAGGTGGACACTACCACCGAGCTTGCTCATATTGCGGTCAATTTGGGGATGACGGCGCGCTGATACTGGGTTTTAGGGTGCGGTGGACTCTATGAGGCGGGGGCTTAAATAGCGAGACTGGTGTGGCAATCGTTCAGGCAAATAAATTCGTCTGAACGATTATTGAAAATTATGTTTCTTAATCCAGAAGGCCGTCGAGTTCAGATTTAGCCGCTAGAACATCCGGCAGTTTTTCCTTAAGAAGTTGCTCCGATAGGCCTAAAAGTGCGGTTAATTGATTGGGTAACGAGGCTAAAATCTGATTTTCATCCAAACCCTGATCTTGGTAATCGCTGATTGCATGGGCGAGGAAAACTGTGCAAGCTAACTTGTTAGGCGTCTCCGCAGCCAAAGGTTCCGCCGATTGCTCGATGGTTTCGACTAATTCGTCAGCAAATTTCCAGCGACGGCAAAGCTCCGCGCAGACTGCCGGGCTGGTATAGCCCAAGCGCCTTTTTTCAATTTCCAATCTGACGTTGCCGTTTTTCACATGCTGATCAATTTCGTTGGCTTCACGGGGACTGCCAATGTGAATGAGCAGGTTGCCCAGATTGCTGATTAGCCCGGCAGTATAGGCGATGTCGGCTGCCAGGCCCGCTTGGGCCGCGAACCATCTTGCATAACCTGCTGTGCGAAAACTATTCCGCCAGCTTTGTTTGACATCGAAATTATCCAATTGCGGTACCACACCGACAATCCCGGATGCGATCACCAAGGTTTTCAGCTGGTTCATGCCCAGCAAGGTGATGGCTTCATCTATTGAGCCAATTTTACGGGATAAACCAAAATGCGCGGAGTTGACCAAACGCAGGATTTTTAAAACAATCACCTGCTCTTTTTCCACGTTTTTGGCTATGTCGAGCATATCCGCGTTGGGATTGTTTAGCTGATTGATGAGGGATCTGACGACTTCGGGTACTTGCGGAATTTTGTGGATTTCATCGAACAGTTGGTTCATTTTTGTGGGCATGTCTTCATCCTTAAGCTACGAAACTGTAATTATTTTTAGAGAATTATAGCCAGCCTCGGCGAACAAACCTTATAAATTTAAACCGGTTCAGGGCCCGGCGCCGCCTGAATCCAGGTTACGCCGGGCCAAGCGGATAGCGGTTTAGCTAGGTCTTAAAGTTTCCAACCATGGAGCGTAACTGATTCGCCAGGTCAAGTAATTCGTGGCAGGCATCCGCCGTATTTTTCGCGCCAATCGAAGTCTCTTCGGATACCCGGCTGATATTGCTGATGTTGCGATTGATTTCCTCGGCTACAGCGGTTTGCTCCTCGGCCGCGCTGGCTATCTGATTATTCATATCGTTAATGGTATCGATACGTTCACTGATAGTGGTTATCGAACCTCCGGCGGATGCGGCTTGCTCTACGCTGGAGTTGGCGCGGCTTCTACCGTTTTCCATCACGGCCACGGCCTGTTTCGCGCGGTCCTGCAAGCGTTCGATGGTTTTTTGAATTTCCAAAGTGGAGTTTTGGGTGCGGCTGGCCAAGGTTCTCACTTCATCCGCTACTACCGCGAAGCCACGACCTTGCTCGCCAGCCCTCGCGGCTTCTATGGCGGCGTTCAGTGCCAGCAAATTGGTTTGCTCGGCAATACCTTGAATCACGCCTAATACCTCGCCAATACTGTTACTGTCGTTTTCCAGTTCGTGTATCACATTGGCGGCGTTTTCCACTTCAGACGCCAAGCTGTTGATGCCATGTACCGCATCTTTCACGATGTTTTTGCCTGACGACGCTTCACGGTCGGCGATTTCGGCGGCTTCCGATGCTCTAACGGCATTTTTTGCGACTTCTTGCACCGTCGATGTCATTTGCTTCATGGCATTAGCCACCAACGTGGTTTCGTGCAATTGCCGCTCAACACCGGCTTGAGTCGATTGGGTGATATTCGCAAGCTTATGGGAAGAGCTGGCCAGTTTTTCGCTGGTGGAGCTGATCTGGTCGATGGTTTTGGCTATTTTGCGCACGAAGGTATTAAAACTCGATGCAATCCAGGCAAATTCCGACTTGCCGCTCGCATCCAGGCGAGCCCGCAGGTCGCCTTCGCCACTACCGATGTCCTGCAGTTTCAAAGCCAATGCTGTCAGCGGACCGATGATGATTTTGCTCATCGTGAAGTAGCCGGTAAAACCAATGATGATCAGTGTTATGCATAAGAAGCCGATAGCGTAGAAGGTATTATTCTTCAGCTCGGCTAGCGCCACGCTAAATGGGGTGACGATCTCAAATGCACCATGCAAGTCGCCGGCGTGGCGATTTTCCATCGGATACCCCAGTAAATCTTGGCCCTTTTCGTTATTCCAGAGACTTTGCGATGTCTTGGGGTCGCCATGGCACAATTCGCATTGTTTGACTAATTTGACCGGGCGTAAATAGCGGACTTCCTGTTTTTCTTCGTCTACGTAGCTGAAGTCTTGGGCGGACGGGTTGCTTCTGAAAAACTCCAGCGCTTGACGCTCGATGTCATCCGCTGCGTTCCGGGGGTTTCGGGGGTTAAGAGACGGTGCTTTAAAACGAAAGCCGTGCTCTTTGGCTTCTGCTTCGATGACATCCCAGGCATTGGCCGTCGGTACGGTGGCGATCACCAGTTCTCTGGCTTTAGAGCTACCTTTTTGTTCGACCAATTGCATGAGTTGCTCAGGCGTGTAGATGCCGGCTTCCCATTTTTTTACGACATTGTCGCGGATTGATTCGGACAAAGTGAGTAGTTGCCGCGAGGCTTTGATTTCCCGGTCAATCAGCTTTTGTTTCTCAAAGCTTGAGTAAACAACCAAGATGGCTATGCCTAAAAGTGTTAGCACCGACATGGTGATAGAAACCACCTTTACCCCTACAGAATGCCAGTTCATCATCAACATCCGAAACTCCCCTAAAATACGCTTTAAATTTCTTGTATTAACTGTCTTTCCAGTACCGCCCTGAAGACATGCCAACCGAGTATAGCTTACAATTTAGCGTCAACTATTCTAAAAACTTAACAACTATGCGGAAAATCAAGGTTTTGTTTGTGTGTATGGGTAACATTTGTAGATCGCCCACCGCGGAAGGCGTTTTCTCTCATTTAGTGTCTACAAGAAATCTGGCGGAGCGCTTTCAAATAGACTCTGCGGGTACTCATGCCTACCATGTTGGCGATGCGCCCGATTTGCGCGCGCAAAAAGCTGCTCGCGACAGAGGGGTTGAATTGAAACATCTGCGGGCGCGCAAAGTTGTGTCCGCAGATTTCGAAGCGTTCGATCACATTCTGGTCATGGACGACGAAAATCACGCAGTACTAAAAGAAGCCTGTCCGATTGATTTGAGTCATAAAATTCGCCATTTTCTCGATTATGCACCGCACTTGAATCAACGCGAAGTGCCAGACCCTTACTACGGTGGCAGTTATGGTTTTGAGCGGGTGCTGGATATGGTCGAAGAGGCATCGGCGGGATTTTTGCAGGCATTACAACAAACGGGCGAGCTGTAATTAACGGGGTAGGAAAAAGCTCATGGCGATAATCTCGAATACGGTCAGTTACCTGGATCGCGACACGGTGCTGGAAGGTTTTTTTGCTTACGACGATGCGATTATCGGGCAGAGACCGGTGGTGTTGATCCATCATGCTTGGGGTGGGCGAGACCAGTTTGTGGCTGACAAGGCCTTCAAGTTGGCGGAATTGGGTTACTTGGCGTTCGCTACCGATATGTACGGCAAAGGCGTCCTAGGTAAGACGCCCGAACAAAACGCCAAATTGATGCAACCCTTCATACAAGATAGGGCGAAATTGCAACAGCGCTTACAAGCGGCACTATCCACAGTCAAGCTGATGCCTTGGGCCGACAACGCCAGGATTGCGGCGATAGGCTTTTGTTTTGGTGGTTTATGCGCGCTGGATTTGGCGCGGACCGGCGTGGATATGCGTGGAGTAGTGTCATTTCATGGCTTGCTCGGTGCGCCTGAAAATATCCCGAACCCCCAAATTAAGGCTAAGGTACTGGTGTTGCATGGCTATGACGACCCTATGGCCTCCGTTGAGCAAGTACTTGCCTTGCAAGACGAATTAACCAAGGCTGGTGCGGACTGGCAGTTGCATAGCTACGGGCATACGATGCACGCCTTTACCAACCCGGTGGCTAATAATCCTGATTTTGGTACCGTTTATCAGCCGGTTGCTGATCGCCGGTCTTGGCAGGCGATGCAAAACTTTTTGAGCGAGATTTTTGCCTGACGGCAGAGGGTGGCGTTTGCTATAATTGACTGCTTTATAAACCTGTTAGCCATGCTTAAATGGAATTGATGCTTCAGGCTAACCCGTCGATCGATAAGCTTTCGACTGCACTGGAACCACGGACCCATGTCAGACTTCGCTAAAGAAATTATCCCCGTCAATCTCGAAGACGAGATGAAACAATCCTACCTCGATTACGCCATGAGCGTCATCGTCGGCAGGGCACTCCCCGATGTCAGAGACGGCCTCAAGCCGGTGCACCGTCGCGTCCTTTACGCGATGAACGAGCTCGGAAACGATTGGAACAAACCCTATAAAAAATCGGCGCGTATCGTCGGTGACGTGATCGGTAAATACCACCCGCACGGCGATACGGCGGTTTACGACACCATGGTGCGGATGGCGCAGCCGTTTTCTTTGCGGTACATGTTAATTGACGGTCAAGGCAACTTCGGTTCGGTGGACGGCGATTCGCCGGCGGCGATGCGGTATACCGAAGTGCGGATGGCGAAAATTGCCCATGAATTACTCGCTGACCTGGACAAGGAAACCGTGGATTTCGTTGCCAACTACGACGAATCCGAATCCGAACCCACCGTCATGCCAACCCGGGTGCCAACCTTGTTGGTCAATGGCTCGTCGGGTATCGCGGTTGGCATGGCGACCAATATTCCGCCGCATAATCTCAGCGAGATTATCAGCGCTTGTCTGGCCTTGATCGAAAATCCCGATCTGACTATTCCGGAATTGATGCAAATCGTGCCCGGACCGGATTTTCCGACCGCTGGCATTATTAACGGCGCTTCAGGTATCTTCGAGGCTTATGCCACCGGTCGTGGCCGGATTTACCTGCGTGGCCGCAGCCATTTTGAAGACATCGGCGATAGTGGTCGCCAGGCGATCATCACCACCGAATTGCCGTATCAGGTCAACAAAGCCCGCTTGTTGGAAAAAATCGCCGAACTGGTCAAGGAAGGCAAGCTGGATGGCATATCCGGTTTGCGCGACGAGTCTGACAAGGATGGCATGCGCATGGTCATCGAACTACGGCGCGGCGAAGTACCGGATGTGGTACTGAATAATCTGTACAAGCAAACCCAAATGCAGACCGTGTTTGGGATCAATATGGTCGCGCTGTACGACGGTCGGCCGCATTTGATGGGTCTGAAAGACATTCTCTTAGCGTTTGTAGACCACCGGCGGGAGATCGTCACCCGCAGAACCATTTATAACCTGCGCAAGGCACGGGAGAGGGCGCATATTCTGGAAGGTTTGGCGGTTGCATTGGCTAATATCGACGAGATGATTGAGCTGATCAAATCCTCGCCCAGCCCGCAAGAAGCCAAAGTGGGTTTGCTGGCACAAACCTGGAATGCCGGTTTGGTCGCGGCCTTGCTGGATAGAGCCGATGCGGATCGTTCGCGGCCGGACGATTTATCTATCGAATTTGGCTTGGTAGACGGCTCTTACCGCTTATCCGAAAATCAGGCGCAGGCTATTTTGGATTTGCGTCTGCATCGCTTAACCGGCTTGGAACAAGAAAAAATCGTCAACGAATACAAGCAACTACTGGAACTGATCGACGAATATCTGCATATTCTCGGTAGCGATGTGCGTTTGATGGAAGTGATCCGCGAAGAGCTGGAAGAGATCAAAACTCAATACGGCGATGCCCGCCGCACCGAAATCGTCCAGGATTATTCCAATCTGTCTGCCGAGGATCTGATCACCGAAGAAGATATGGTGGTAACGATGTCGCACGAGGGTTACGTAAAAACCCAACCGCTCAGCGATTACAAAGCCCAGCGTCGCGGTGGCCGCGGTAAGTCGGCAACAGCGACTAAGGAAAACGATTTCGTCGAAAAACTAATCATCGCTAATACTCACGATACGATTTTGTGTTTCTCGTCCGCGGGTAAAGTCTATTGGCTGCGGGTGTTTAATCTGCCGGTCGCCAG
The DNA here is from genome assembly GCF_047777895.1 of Methylomonas sp. TEB. GTDB lineage: Bacteria > Pseudomonadota > Gammaproteobacteria > Methylococcales > Methylomonadaceae > Methylomonas. Next base: position 3,155,470 of record NZ_CP180476.1, on the reverse strand, counting down.
CCGGGCATCCCGCGGCAAACCGTTTGTGAATCTGTTGCCGCTGGAAGAGGGCGAGAAGATCAATGCGATGTTGCCGGTCCGTGAATATAGCGCGGATAAATACATTTTCATGGCCACATCATCGGGTACCGTGAAGAAAACCCCGTTGCCCGAGTTCGAACGCCAGCGCAGTAACGGCAAAATCGCTATCGATCTAAACGAAAACGACACTTTAGTGGGCGTGGCGATTACCGACGGGCAGCAAAACGTGTTGTTGTTCAGCAGTGATGGCAAGGCCGTGTGCTTCAACGAAACCGATGTGCGCTCCATGGGCAGGACCGCTACCGGCGTACGCGGTATCCGTCTGCAGGAAGGCCAAAAAGTCATATCCTTAATCATCGCCAGCGAAGGCACGGTGTTGAATATCACCGAAAACGGTTACGGCAAACGCACTAAGCTGGAAGAGTTTACCCAGCATAGGCGCGGCGGACAGGGCTTAATCGCGATTCAAACCTCCGAGAGGAATGGTGCGGTAGTCGGCGCGGTATTGGTTAACGATACTGACGAGATCATGTTGATCACCGACGGCGGTACGCTGGTGCGGACGCGGGTTAAGGAAATTTCCGTCGTCGGCAGAAATACTCAAGGTGTTACCGTCATTCGTCTGGATAAGGGCGAAAGAGTCGTTGGTGTTGATCGTATCGATGGTCTGGGCGATGAAGACGATGTGGACGGCGATATTGACGAAAACGATGTTGATGTGGTGGAAACAGACAGCGCCGAACAAGGCGGAGAAGAGGAGTAACGATGGCAAGGATTTACAACTTTAGCGCCGGTCCGTCCATGTTGCCGGAATCGGTACTGCTGCAAGCTCAACAAGAGATGTTGAATTGGCAAGATAGCGGCATGTCGGTGATGGAAATGAGCCACCGCGGTAAGCATTTCATGGCCATCGCCGAAGCGATGAAAAACGATTTGATCGAACTGCTCGGTATTCCTGCTAATTACAAAGTGCTGTTCCTGCAAGGCGGTGCCAGCGCGCAGTTCGCGATGATTCCGCAGAATATTCTCAACGGCAAAACCAAGGCCAGTTACGTGAACACCGGCGCCTGGTCTACCAGTGCCATCAAAGAAGCCGGTAAATATTGCGAAGTACAGCTTGCTGCCACCTCGGAAGCCGAAAAATTTACTACTATTCCAGCGTTCGATACCTGGAATATCGATAAAGACGCCGCTTATCTGCACTACACCTCTAACGAAACCATTCACGGCGTGGAATTTTCCGAAGTTCCCGACGCAGGGGATTTGCCCTTAGTGTGCGATATGTCTTCGAACATTTTGTCGCGTCCGGTCGATGTCAGTCGCTATGGCATTATTTATGCCGGGACACAAAAAAACATGGGGCCATCCGGCGTGACCGTAGTCATCGTGCGCGACGATTTGGTCGGCTTGGCGCCGAAAACCGTGCCGGCGGTGTTCGACTATCAGCAACAGGCAAAAGCAGACTCCATGTTGAACACGCCTGCCACTTATAACTGGTATCTGTTGGGTTTGGTACTGCAATGGTTGAAACAGCAAGGCGGTATCGCAGCCATTGAGCAGCATAATATCCGTAAAGCCGGCAAGCTTTACCAAGCTATCGATGAATCAAGTCTTTATAGCAATCCAGTGGTGAAAGACTACCGCTCCCGAATGAACGTGCCTTTCGTGTTGGCTGACGCGGCGCTGGATAAAGAGTTTTTGGTGTTGGCTGAGAAAAACGGCCTTAGCACGCTCGCAGGCCACCGTTCGGTCGGCGGTATGCGCGCCAGTATTTACAACGCCATGCCGGAAGCCGGGGTCGACGCTTTGATCGATTTCATGGTCGAGTTCGAACGTACTCACTAAACAATCCAAAATGACGGCGATTATTCCTTTATCGGAGCTGCGCGAACGAATCGACGCGATTGATCAGCAAATATTGCAGTTGATCAATCGGCGGGCGGAGTGTGCTATTGAAGTAGCCAGAACCAAAATGGCCGAAGGCGAAACCGGCAGTTTTTACCGCGCCGATCGCGAAGCTCAGGTGTTGCGCAAAATCAAGGAGCTGAATCCTGGTCCATTGAGTGACGATGCTTCGGTGCATTTGTTCCGGGAATTGATGTCGGCTTGTTTGGCTTTGGAAAAACCCTTGGAAGTGGCGTTTTTGGGGCCGGTTGGCACCTTTACCCAGCAAGCAACCTTCAAACATTTCGGTCACGCCGTGAAGGGTATTCCGGTGGCGACAATACCGGAGATTTTTTTGGCGGTGGAAACCGGTCATTGTCAATTCGGCGTGGTGCCTGTGGAAAATTCCACAGAAGGCGTAATAGCGCATACGCTGGACCGTTTTATGACCACGTCCTTGCAAATTTGCGGCGAAGTCGAAATCCGGGTGCATCAAAACCTACTCGGTAAAATGGACACGTTGGCGGCGATTAACGAAGTCTATTCCCATCAACAATCCTTGGCGCAGTGTCGGCAATGGCTGAATAGCTATTTGCCTGGCGTGCCATGCACGGCGGTCAGCAGTAATGCCGAAGCCGCCAGGCTGGCGTCTTTGGACCACAATAAAGCGGCGATAGCCGGTCTGATGGCCGCCGAATTGTATGAGTTGAACATCATCGAGCAACACATTGAGGATGAATCCAACAATACCACGCGCTTTATCGTCATCGGCAAACAGCAACCGGCATCCACCGGGCTCGATAAAACCTCCATTTTGGTGTCCACCGGCAATCAAGCCGGCGCCTTGCATAAGATTTTGGGGCCGTTTGCCGAATACGGCATCAGCATGGCGCATATCGAGTCCAGGCCATCGCGGCAGGGCTTGTGGGAATACGTGTTTTTTATCGATATCGATGGTCATCGCGACGATCCCGATGTCGCCAAAGCTCTGGAAACCCTGCAAAACAACGTCAAAATGTTGAAAATCCTCGGCTCTTATCCAAAAGCCGTCATTTAATCTTTAATTCGATGAACAAATTTTTAGAACTTGCTACTGCCGGCGTTCAACAGCTGGTGCCTTATGTGCCCGGTAAACCGGTGGATGAATTGCAGCGCGAGCTGGGTATCGCAGAAGTCATCAAGCTGGCTTCCAACGAAAATCCATTGGGCACCGGCGCCAAAGTCGCGGCGGCTATTCAAGCAACCTTGCCCGAATTAACCCGTTATCCCGACGGCAGCGGTTTTACATTGAAAGCCGAATTGTCGGCCAAATTAAATGTGGCGCCCGAGCAAATTACCCTGGGTAACGGTTCCAGCGAGATTCTGGAATTGGTGATGCGGACTTTCGTTACGCCGGAACTGGAAGTAGTGTTTTCCCAGCACGCATTCGCGTTATATCCAATTCTGACGCAAGCCGTCGGCGCCAAAGCCAAAGTGGTGCCGGCTAAAAATTACGGGCATGATTTGGCGGCAATGCGGGCGCAAGTCGGTCCAAAAACCCGAGTCGTGTTTATTGCCAATCCCAACAATCCAACCGGTACTTTGCTGAATAAAAACGAACTGGAAAGCTTTATCGCTGATTTGCCAGCGCATGTGCTGTGCGTCTTAGACGAGGCTTATTACGAGTTTGTCGATCCTGCCGTGCGAACCGAATCGTTGGCTTGGCCGAATCGTTATCCGAATCTGATTATTGCCCGCACGTTCTCCAAGGCCTACGGCTTGGCGGGGTTGCGTATCGGTTACGGGATTTCCTCCCCTGACATCGCCGATCTGTTGAACAGAGTGCGCCAACCTTTCAATTGCAGCATGCTGGCATTAGCCGCAGCGGAAGCCGCGCTGGGGGACACAGATTACCTGAATCAGACCGTGGCTCTTAACAACGCCGGTATGACGCAACTGACTGATGTTTTTAAGGAATTGGATTTACCCTGGATTCCCTCGTCCGGCAATTTCGTTTCCGTGGATGTGAAACAACCGGCTTTGCCGATTTACGAGGCCTTGCTGCGCAAGGGCGTAATCGTAAGGCCGGTTGCCAATTACGAAATGCCTAACCACCTGCGTGTCAGTATCGGCACGGAACGTGAAAACGCCATATTCATAAAAGCGTTGCGCGAGGTGCTGAGCGGTGTTTAACCGCCTGTGCATCATCGGCATCGGTTTGATCGGCGGTTCTATTGCCAGGGCCGCGCGCGCCCAAGGCTTATGTCGTGAAGTCGTTGCCTACGGCCGCGAGAAAAATCTGCCGAATATGCAATTGGCGAAGCAACTCGGTGTCATCGACCAGTTTTACACCGACATAGCTGCGGCATTGCAAAATACCGATTGCGTAATCGTCGCCACGCCGGTCGGTAGCATGAAGGCTATTTTCGAACAAATTAAACCGCACTGGAACTCGAATGCTATTTACAGCGATGCAGGCAGCACCAAGGGCAGCGTGGTTTCCGCATTGGCGGAAGTTTTCGGTACCGTACCCAGCAATTTTGTGCCTGCGCACCCGATTGCCGGCGCCGAGCGCAGCGGTGTGGATGCTTCGACCGTCGATTTGTTTGTCAATCGCCGCCTGATCCTGACGCCGCTAGAAGGCACCGATAAGCTGGCGCTGGCGAAAATCCATACATTTTGGGAAAAGATCGGCTCCAGCGTTTCGGTGATGTCGGTAGAACACCATGATACCGTGCTGGCTGCCACTAGCCACTTGCCGCATATCCTAGCCTTTGCCTTGGTTGGTTTGTTGGGGCGCAAGGACGAACAGCGCGAGATATTCAAATATGCCGCCGGCGGTTTCAGGGATTTCAGTCGCATCGCCTCCAGCGACCCGACCATGTGGCAGGACATCTGTCTGGCCAATAAGCAGGAAATCGTGCCCTTGATTCGCCAGTTTCAAGCGGAATTAAGCAAAATAGAACAATTGCTGGTTGAGGATAAGTCTGCGCAATTGTTCGAAACCTTTACGTATGCCAGAAATGCCCGGCAGCGTTTTCTCGATCAACAAGAAGACTAAGAAGATTAACATGTCACAAACCATTACTTTTCAAGTACAGCCGGGCGGCAGTTTGCGCGGCGAAATCCGTGTGCCGGGTGATAAGTCCATGTCGCACCGTTCGATTATGCTGGGTTCACTGGCGGAAGGTGTCACCCACGTCACCGGTTTTTTAAACGCGGAAGATGCCATTTCTACCTTGGAAGCTTTCCGGGCCATGGGTGTAAAAATCGAAGGGCCGGTCAATGGCGAAGTGACGATACACGGCGTTGGCAAGCACGGTTTGCAAGCGCCGGAGAAACCTTTGTATTTGGGCAACTCCGGTACTTCAATGCGACTGCTGAGTGGTCTGTTGGCAGGTCAGCCGTTCGATGTGGTGTTGACTGGCGATAAGTCGCTGGAATCGCGGCCGATGAAGCGCGTCACCGTGCCGTTGGCGCTGATGGGCGCCGAGATTGTTACCCAGGAAAACGGCACCGCGCCGCTGCATATCAAAGGCAAGGCCGGAAAATTGCAAGGCATTCATTACGATATGCCTATCGCCAGCGCTCAGGTCAAATCCTGTTTGCTGTTGGCGGGCATGTATGCCGAAGGTGAAACCAGCGTCACCGAACCAGCGCCGACCCGCGACCATACCGAGCGGATGTTGAACGGATTTGGTTATCCAGTCATCCGCGAAGGCAGCACAGCCCGTATTACCAATCAAGGCAAATTGACTGCCGCGCGCATTGATGTACCCAGCGATATTTCCTCGGCGGCGTTCTTTCTGGTCGGTGCCAGTATCGCCCCGGATTCCGATGTGACTTTGCGTCACGTAGGGATCAACCCAACCCGCACCGGTATCATCGATATTTTGCGTTTAATGGGGGCGAATATCGAAGTATTGAACGAGAGAGAAGTCGGCGGTGAACCCGTAGCCGATTTGCGTGTGCGTTCGGCACAGTTGAAAGGCATCAACATCCCCGAGCATTTGGTGCCGCTGGCCATCGACGAGTTTCCAGTCTTGTTCGTGGCCGCTGCTTGTGCGGAAGGTCAAACCGTATTGACTGGCGCCGAAGAATTAAGGGTCAAGGAATCCGACCGTATTCAAGTGATGGCTGACGGTTTGCAAATTCTCGGTGTCGATGCGCAGCCCACCAAGGACGGCATGGTGATTAACGGCGGCGGGCATATTGGTACTGGCGAAGTGGAATCGCATGGCGATCACCGCATTGCTATGTCGTTTTCGATTGCCGGCTTGCGGGCGAGTGGTCAGATCACGATCAATGACTGTGCGAATGTGAATACATCGTTTCCGGAATTCCGCGATTTGGCCACCAAACTGGGTTTGGCATTAACGAGTTTTTAAGATGCAAGTACCCGTATTGACGATAGATGGTCCCAGTGGCGCAGGTAAAGGCACGGTCAGCCGCGCCGTCGCGAAACTTTTGGGTTGGAATTATCTGGATAGCGGCTCGATTTATCGCTCGTTAGCTGTTGCGGTTTTAAAATCGGGTCTTGAGTTATCGGACGTAACCGCTATTTGCCGAGTCGCTGAAGCCATGTCGTTAGAATTCGATTGCGGCGACGAGTTGATCGTTAAGCTTGATGGCATCGACATTACCAGTCAATTGGGCACCGAAACCACCGGCAATACTGCGTCCGTGATTGCCGCGTATCCGGAAGTAAGGGCAGTGTTATTGCAAAAACAAAAGGATTTTCAAAGACTTCCAGGCTTGGTCGCCGATGGTCGAGACATGGGTAGCGTCGTATTTCAGGACGCCAAAATCAAGGTTTATTTAACCGCCAGCGCGGAGGAAAGGGCGCTTAGGCGATATAAACAGTTGATTGAAAAGGGAATTGATGCTAACCTTGCTCAAATCACTCGGGAAATAGAAGAACGCGATTTTCGCGATCAGCAGCGAGCTACGGCTCCGCTCACCGTGCCGGAAGGTGCGCATTACATCGATTCATCCAGTTTGACTATTCAGCAAGTGATTGATCAGGTGGTAAATTTAGTCAATTCAGACTAGTGGTGGTTACCGAATTGTTATCGGTGGCTTTATTTTAATTTCAGAGAAGAGAAAGCTTGCTTGAGTCTTAGCAAGTTTGGGAAAGTAGAGATGGGCGAAAGCTTTGCAGAGTTGTTTGAAGAGAGTTATGCCAAGACGGAAATGCGTCCTGGCGCAATGCTAATTGGTACCGTTGTTGATATCGAAAACGAATTTGTTATCGTCAGCACGCAAGCCAAATCAGAAGGGGTCATTCCTAAATGGCAATTTCTGAATGCCGACGGCGACCTTGAGGTCAATGTAGGCGACGAAATTGAGGTAGCTCTCGATTTATTCGAAGATGGCCTGGGCGCCACTCTTCTTTCCCGTGATAAAGCCAAGAAAAGTAAAGCTTGGGCAGAACTGGAAAAAGCCTTTGAAACGCAAGAAACCATTGTCGGCCGTATCAACGGCAAAGTACGTGGCGGTTTCACTGTTGCGGTCGGTGCGTTGCGCGCCTTCTTGCCAGGCTCTCTGGTAGACGTTCGTCCTATCCGCGATACCGCTTTCCTGGAAAACCGCGATCTGGAATTTAAAGTCATCAAAATCGACCAAAAACGTAACAACGTTGTGTTGTCACGTCGTGCGGTCGTCGAAAGTGAATACAGCGCAGAACGCGAAGAGTTGGTTAAAACGCTGCAAGACGGCGCGATTGTTACCGGTATCGTTAAAAACCTCACCGATTACGGTGCGTTTATCGATCTGGGCGGCGTCGACGGTCTGCTGCACATTACCGATATGGCATGGCGCCGTGTACGTCACCCATCCGAGTGCGTAGAGATCGGTCAGGAAGTTAAAGTTAAAGTCCTGAAATTCGACAAAGACAAAACCCGCGTCTCGTTGGGCATGAAACAAATGGATGAAGATCCATGGCAAAACATCGCTCGTCGTTACCCAGCCGGCACTCGCGTGTTCGGTAAGGTCAACAACCTGACCGACTACGGCTGCTTTGTGGAAATCGAAGAAGGCGTCGAAGGCTTGGTACACGTTTCCGAAATGGACTGGACCAACAAAAACGTTAATCCGTCTAAAGTTGTTCAATTGGGCGACGAAGTTGAAGTTATGGTTCTGGAAATCGACGAAGAACGTCGTCGTATTTCACTGGGCATGAAACAATGCCGTTCCAACCCTTGGGATGAATTTGCCGCCACGCACAACAAAGGCGACAAAATCTCCGGCAAAATTAAATCCATCACTGATTTCGGTATCTTCATCGGTCTGGATGGTGGCATCGACGGCCTGGTTCACATGTCCGATATTTCCTGGAACGAGAACGACGAAGAAGCGATTCGCAATTACAAAAAAGGTGACGAAGTTGAAACCGTTATCTTGGCTGTTGATTCCGAGCGCGAACGTATCTCCTTGGGTATCAAACAACTCGAGCAAGATCCTTTCCAAAACTACATTGCTGTGCATGAAAAAGGCAGCTTAGTTAAAGGCGTCATCAAGGAAATCGATGCTAAAGGTGCAGTGGTGACCTTGGCCGATAACGTTGAAGGCTATCTGCGCGCTTCCGAAATCCAACGTGACCGCGTCGAAGATGCGCGTACTTTGTTGAAAGAAGGCGAAGAAATCGAAGCTAAATTTGTCGGTGTTGACAAAAAGACTAAATCTATTTCTTTGTCTATCAAAGCGAAAGATGTCGAAGAAGAGTCTAATGCTATTAAAGATTACTCGTCACAAAATGCTGGCACAGCCACATTAGGCGATATCTTTAAACAAATGGACAAGTAGTAAAACCATCTCCAAGGGTGGCATGACTAGCTCATGCCACCCTTTTTTGATTATTCAGGGCTGGATGTGACGAAATCAGAATTGATAGAGATGCTGGCACGAAAACAGCCTCATCTCGCGCTTAAAGATGTTGAATTGGCAGTTAGATGCGTTGTTGATCACTTGAGCGATACGTTGGCAAGTGGCGATAGGATAGAAATTAGAGGTTTTGGCAGTTTTTCGTTACACCATCGTTCTGCACGACTGGGACGTAACCCCAAGACCGGCGATTCAGTGTCCTTAACAGAAAAGCATGTGCCGCATTTTAAACCGGGAAAGGAGTTACGGGATATGGTTGATGCTTCCAAGGAAAAATACAAAATCGTCGATTGACGATAGCTTGTAAACCAACAATAGCGACGCCCTCCCATGTTAGGGATGGTGTTGTACTTTAGATGATTTTCTAGTGGCGGCAGTGTCCGCCGCTTAAAATTTTTGCCCCATTGCTAAATAGACCCTTAATACAGGATCTAGCTAGAATTTAATCAGGCCGGTAGCCCGTGAGCTTATTTGATCATTATTACAGCTATGATCCTGGCTATGGCTACAGTCTCGACGATCTGTTAAGTGTTCCCGCACCGCAAGAGCCTGCCGATTTCTGTCGGTTTTGGCGGGATAAATATCAAAAAGCCTTAGCGGTCTCTCCGCAATTTTCTCTGAATTACCAATGCCAGCGCGCGGGCTACCGGGTTTATGACATAAGCTACCAGTCTACCGATGATTTTCAGATAGCCGGCTGGCTACTTGAGCCGGATGCCCAACCCATTACCCGGAGCATAGTGGTCGGCCATGGTTATGGCGGCAGAGAGCAACCCGATTTTCATCTGAACATACCGGGTGCCGCCTTGCTTTTTCCTTGTTTTCGCGGCATATCTCGCAGCCGCTGCGAGCGTTTGCCGGAACAACCCAATCAACATGTCGTGCAAGGCATTGATGATCCTGATCATTACGTGATCGGCGGATGTGTAGAAGATCTCTGGCTGGCTGTAACCGTTTTGGCCGAACGTTATCCAGCAAGCGTGGATAAGATCGGCTACATGGGCATTAGCTTTGGTGGCGGAATCGGAGCGCTGGCCGCGCCCTGGGACGCCAGGATCAAGCGAGTTCACTTGAATGTGCCCACCTTCGGCAACCAACCTTTGCGTTTAAGCTTGCCTACCAGCGGCAGTGCCGCGGCTTTGAAAGCGTATAGTCAATCTCACCATAATGTTTTTGACACATTAGCCTACTATGATGCCGCGGTTTCCGCGCGTTATGCATTACAGCCCTTGCATGTCGCCGCCGCGTTATTCGATCCGGTTGTAGCCCCTCCCGGACAATTTGCAATCTACAACGCTTGGGCCGCGGACAAACATTTGTTTATATTGGATGCGGGGCATTTTGATTATCCGCGCCAACATGATCAGGAGCGGCAGTTGATTGCGGAGCTGCAAAATTTTTTTGGGGAATCGTCGCTTTAGATTATGAATCGCGAATATCACCACTGGTACAGCCCGCGCTTGGGTCGCGACATGGAGTTCCTGGTTTTCGGTCACGCCGGGGCCAAAGTACTGATTTTTCCTACTCGCGACGGTCGTTTTTATGAGTACGAGAACCTCGGCATTGTCGAGCGGTTACGCAATAAAATTGAAGCGGGACACATACAACTGTACTGTGTTGACAGCATTGATCATGAAACTTTTTACTGCTTTTGGCGCAAGCCGAAAGACCGTATTCAGCGGCACATGTTTTTCGAAGACTACATACTGAACGAAATCATGCCGTTCATGGCCTTGAAAAATCCACACCCCTGCGTCATCGCGCACGGCTGTAGTTTAGGCGGTTATCATGCGGCCAATATTGCTTTCCGTCACCCGCATTTGTTCAGAAAATTAGTAGCCTTCTCCGGTCGTTTCGATTTGACGCTGGAAGTAGAGTGTTTCAAAAACCTGTTCGACGGCTACTATGACGATCATGTCTATTTCCACACGCCAACGCATTTTTTACCCAACCTGAATTGCCAAGCGCAATTAAAGCATTTGCAGGAAATGGAAATTACTTTGGTGATCGGTAAGGAAGATCCGTTCTTGCAGAACAATCACGAGTTAAGTCACATATTAGCGGCCAAGGGTATTCCTCATGCCTTATACGAATGGGAAGGGCGCGCGCATCAAGGCCACTACTGGCGCAGAATGGCCCCGCTGTATATCTGACAGACTCTATTTCTGCTTGGTGAAATAAAGCGCGCTACTGCTCTAGTGTGTTCCCAGCGTCGAAGGATTGTTTTGCATCAAGCGCCGGCGGTGCGATGGTTCGACCTTGCATCAATTCATCTATCTGATATTTATCCAATGTTTCCCAGTCTAATAGGGCTTGCGCCATATTATGCAGAATATCGATATTTTCCTTCAGCAGGGTTTCGGCTCTAAGATAATTATTGTCGACAATTAACCTGATCTCCCGATCAATCAAGCGCGCCATGTGTTCCGACATGGGTTTGGCTTGCGGTCCCAAGTAGCTGCCTTCGTTATCGCCGTAGTCCAGCGGCCCCAGGTTGTCGGATAGCCCCCATTTGGTGACCATATTACGGGCCAATTGGGTGGCGCGTTGGATGTCGTTGCTCGCGCCGGTGGTGACTTTATTCTTACCGTAAACCAGTGCTTCCGCGGCTCGGCCGCCGAACAGGCTGGAGATTTGGCCTTCCAATTTGTCCTTGCTGGCGCTGTATGCATCGCGCTCCGGCAAAAACATGGTAATGCCGAGCGCGCCGCCGCGCGGCATGATACTGACTTTGTAAACCGGATCGTGCTCGGGTACCAAACGGCCGACTATGGCGTGTCCGGCTTCGTGGTAGGCGGTCATCAGCAGGTCTTCGCGGCTCATGATCATCGTCCGCTTTTCCGCGCCCATGATGGTTTTGTCGCGAGCCTTATCCAGGTCGTTCATCGTAATTTCCCGCTGATTGTTGCGGGCGGCGAACAATGCGCCTTCGTTGATCAGATTAGCCAATTCGGCGCCGGAAAAGCCCGGTGTGCCGCGCGCCAAATCATTCAAATTGACGTCATCGGCCAAGGGTACTCGGCTGGAATGTACCCTGAGAATTTGTTCGCGGCCTTTGATGTCCGGCAGGCTGACTTGCACTTGCCGGTCGAATCGTCCGGGGCGTAGCAAGGCTTTATCCAATACGTCGATGCGGTTGGTGGCGGCGATGACGATTATGCCTTCGTTGCCGCTAAATCCGTCCATTTCCACTAATAATTGATTCAGCGTTTGTTCGCGTTCTTCCGTGCCGCCCATATTGCCAGGGCTGCGCTGCCGGCCGACCGCGTCGATTTCGTCGATAAAAATGATGCACGGGGCCTGCTTTTTGGCTTGCACGAATAGATCGCGTACTCTGGATGCGCCAACGCCGACAAACATTTCCACGAAGTCGGAGCCGGAAATCGAGAAGAAAGGTACACCGGCTTCGCCGGCAATCGCGCGGGCCAGCAAGGTTTTACCCGTGCCGGGAGGGCCGACCATTAGCACGCCTCTGGGGATTTTACCGCCCAGGGCCTCGTATTTACCGGGTGCTTTCAGGAAATCGACCAATTCAGCGACGTCCTGCTTGGCCTCCTCAACGCCGGCAACGTCGCTGAAACGGATTTTTACCTGATTCTCTGTCATCAACTTGGCGCGGCTTTTACCGAAATTGTTTTGCGCGCCGGCGCCTAGCAGTTGTTTGCGCATGAAATAAATCAATACGCCAATCAGCAAAAAGGTCGGCGCCCAGGAGTAAAACACCTGCATGAATGTCGATTGGGTTAACGGTCTTTGCACGATGATCTTCACACCGTTCTGCAATAGATCGTCTATCACAGTGATGTCACCAGGGCTATATGCGGTAAAACGTGTGCCGTCATGCCTCAGACCGTTGATGGCTCTGCCGTCGATCACCACTTCGGCTACCATTTTGCCGCGCACATCCTGGATGAAGTTGGAATAAGGAATATCGCCTTGCGATTTGTAGGTGGCCGGGGCAGGATTAAAAATGACAAATGCCGCGATGGCGATGCCGACCATTAGCAACAATAAGAATAAAATTTTTTTCATGGTTGTGTTCTCTATGTTCTGCGGAGCGATTCTGGCTTGGGTGCCAAAACCGCCCGGATTCAAGCTAAGAGATCATGATTCGTCTACAGTCAGCGCTAAATTAGCCAAATGCTGTAAGGCCTCGCGATAGGCGGATTCCGCGTCGGCTCTGACCGTTGCATGCGCGACTTTTCGGCCCTTGCGCGGCGTTTTATCGTACAGATGCAAATGCGCGTTGGGAATGTTTAGCAGTGTCGCGTCGTCGGCCAAGCCGCCGATGAAATTTACCATGCCAGCGTAACCGCGCGGTTTGGTTGAGCCGAGTGGTAAATCCAGAATAGCCCGCAAGTGGTTTTCGAATTGGCTGGTTTCCGCGCCTTCTATGGTCCAATGTCCGGAGTTATGCACGCGCGGTGCGAATTCATTGGCTAGGAGTTCGCCGTTCAGATCGAACAACTCCAGAGCAATGACGCCGACGTAATCCAGTTTTTCCAGCAACAGACTGACGTAATTTTCGGCAATCGCTTGTTCGGGGTCGTTAGCACAGCATTCGGCAACGCGCAAAATGCCACCGCGATGCTGATTTTCAGACAATGGATAGTAAGCGATTTCGCCGGATGGGCTGCGAGCGGCGATAATAGATACTTCGCGTTGAAACGGCACGAAACCTTCGACGATGGAGGCGGCGCCTTGCATGCTTTGCCAGGCGGATTCTAGTTCGTCGGCCGATTTTATAACCACTTGGCCCTTGCCGTCATAGCCCATGCGCCGGCTTTTCAGAATAGCCGGGTAGCCGATTTCAGGCATGGCTTGTTGCAAGTCTGCCAAGCTATTGATGGCCGCGAACGGTGCGGTGCGGATGCCTAAATCCTTGAAGAAATTCTTTTCCAGCAGACGGTCCTGAGCGACAGCCAATGCACCGGCGGGCGGGTAGACTGTGGTGTGACTGGACAGGAATTCGGCGACATGCGCCGGCACGTTTTCGAATTCGTAAGTGACGATGTCGGCTTTTTCGGCTAGTTGAGCCAACAAATCCGGATCGTCGTAAGCGCCTAACAGATGCTCGCTTAAACCGGCAGCACCGGCATTGGGATCGGGATCTAGGACGATAAACTGTAAGCCCAGCGGATAACCAGCCAATGCGATCATTCTGGCGAGCTGGCCGCCACCCAAAATGCCAATTTTCATCCTGTCACCTGTCTTGGATCAGGGGTGGCGATCACGCTGTCGGTTTGTTGTTGCCGATAAGCATCGAGAGCAGGGCGGTATTGCGGATGTTTATTGCTGATGATCGCGGTGGCCAATAATGCGGCATTGATGGCGCCAGCCTTGCCGATAGCCAAGGTGCCTACCGGAATGCCGGCGGGCATTTGCACGATGGATAACAAAGAATCCATACCGTTCAATGCCTTGGATTGCACAGGTACGCCCAGCACCGGCAATGCGGTTTTAGCGGCAGTCATGCCCGGCAAATGCGCGGCACCGCCGGCGCCGGCGATAATCACTTCCAAACCTTTGCTTTCCGCGGTTTCCGCATACTTAAACAACTTGTCGGGGGTGCGATGGGCCGAAACCACTTCCACTTCATGCGGAATATCAAGATGTTCTAGGGTTTGCGCTGCATGTTGCATGGTTTCCCAATCGGATGTGGAACCCATGATGATGCCTATTAATGCGGTCATGCAAAATCTCCGGTATTTGCGATCAGTCGAAACAAGCCCGATTATCGCATAAATGGGGAGATTTTCTCTGTCGGCAAATTACTAACTCCGGCTGCCTTGATGATAAGATAGCGCCCCTCATAACAGATCAACCCCAGGATGGATGAATGGAAAGCTCGCAACACGCTTCGCTGCAAGCCAGTGAATTATCGTGTTTCCGCGATGAGCGCTTGTTGTTTTCTGATTTGAATTTCACGTTGCACGCTGGCGAGACCTTGCTGTTGGAAGGCGCCAACGGCAGCGGCAAGACCTCGTTGTTGCGCATTCTGTGCGGATTTAGGGAAGCCGATGCCGGCGAGATTTATTGGTGCGGCAGTAAAATTGCCGACAGCAGCTATTACGAAGACATGGCTTATGTCGGTCATGCCGACGGCACAAAAAAGGAATTGACGGTGTTGGAAAATCTGAAATTTGCGCTGGCACTAGGTATTGCGGGCAAATATGACATTGACCAAGCCTTGGACAAGGTGCAATTGGCCGGTTTTGATGATAATCCGGTGCATACCTTGTCGGCCGGCCAAAAGCGCCGGCTATCGCTGGCTCGGTTATTGATCACGCATAACTTGCTGTGGATACTCGACGAACCTTTTACCTCGCTGGATAGGCAAGGCATCAAATTGATAGAATCGCTGATGGCCGAGCACATCGAGCACGGTGGCATGGCGGTTTTGACCTCCCATCACGATCTGAGCATGGCCGATCTCAATCTGCAACGCATCCATCTGCAAGCATGCCAATAATCCGGGCTTTTTGGGCGATCATTCGCCGCGATTTGTTGTTGGCGTTTCGGCGCCGCGCCGAAATGGCCAATCCGCTGTTTTTTTTCGTGCTGGTAGTAACCTTGTTCCCGCTGGCGGTCGGCGCGCAACCCAATCTGCTGCGGGCGATGGCGCCGGGCGTGATATGGGTGTCCGCTTTGTTGGCGGCCTTGTTGTCGCTGGATGGTTTGTTTCGTAGCGATTTCGAGGACGGTTCGCTAGAGCAAATGCTGCTCAGTCCGCATGCCTTATCGGTATTGGTGTTGGGCAAGATCATCGCCCACTGGCTGGTCACCGGCCTGCCATTGTTGCTGGTGGCGCCTCTGCTGGCGGTGTTTTTAGGCTTGCCCGAGCAGGCGATGGGAACTTTGTGGCTGACATTGATCTTAGCTACGCCGCTGCTGAGCCTGATCGGCGCCATCGGCGTGGCATTGACGGTCGGTTTGCGCCGGGGCGGCATGTTGTTGTCCTTATTGGTATTGCCATTGTATGTACCGGTGTTGATCTTTGCTAGTGGCGCTGTCGATAGGGCCGCCAGCGGCTTGCCGGTAGGCGCCCAACTATATATCTTATTGGCCATGTTGTTGTCGGCACTGGTATTGGTGCCGCTGCCGACAGCGGCCGCGTTAAAAATGAGTGTTAATTGATGTCTTGGATACCTGCGCCGGTTAGCCGGTTTTTTCACCGTACTTCGTCGCCGCCGCATTTTTACGCATTGGCGGATCGGTTTATTCCCTGGTTGACGATTATCTTTTTGATTTTGTTGGTTTCCGGCCTGTATCTGGGCTTGTATCGGGCTCCGACCGATTATCAGCAGGGCGACAGTTACCGGATCATTTATATTCATGTGCCGGCGGCCTGGATGTCTTTGTTCATTTATGTGTTGATGGCGGTTATGGGCGGGATTGCGCTGGTCTGGCGCATGAAACTGGCCGAGGTGATGTTGATCGCCAGCGCGCCGATCGGTGCCGGTTTTACCTTTGTGGCCTTGGTGACCGGTTCCTTGTGGGGCAAACCGATGTGGGGCACTTGGTGGGTTTGGGATGCGCGCTTGACCTTTGAGTTGATCCTGTTGTTTCAGTATCTGGGGGTGATCAGTTTGTACGGCGCCATTGAGGATAAACGCTCGGCGGCGCGGGCGGTGTCAATATTGGCGCTGGTGGGTGTCGTCAACGTACCCATCATTCATTATTCGGTGGAATGGTGGAACACACTGCATCAAGGCCCGACCGTCAGCAAGATGGATAAGCCCTCCATTCACCTCAGCATGCTGGTGCCGCTGTTGCTGATGGCAGTGGCCTTCAAATTTTATTATTTGATCGCGGTATTGCAGGCCGCAAAACTGGAGTTATTAAAGCGCGAAACCAGCTCGCAATGGGTGAAAGCGCTGCTGGAGAAACAAGCATGAGCTGGGAAAGCTTTTTATACATGGGCGGTTACGCCGTCTACGTCTGGCCGGCTTACGGCGTGACCGCGCTGGTATTGATCGTCAACATCGTTTGGCCGGTGCTGCAACGCAAGCAGTTACTGCGGCAACTCACCATTAAACAAAAACGCACGCAAGCACGATGAAACCGATACGAAAACAGCGTTTGATATTGATCGTTTTAATGTTGGCGGTGCTGGGATTGGCCGCAACTTTTGCGCTAAAAGCCTTTAACGAAAATCTGATGTATTTTTTCTCGACCAGCGATGTGTCGTCCGGCAAGGCGCCAGCCAATTCGCAGTTTCGCTTGGGTGGCATGGTCGTCAAAGGCAGCGTGGAGCGGCCCAACGCCGATTTATTGGTGCGCTTTAAACTCAGCGATTTCGAAAAGGAAGTGACGGTGGAATATTCGGGCATCTTGCCGGATTTGTTCAGGGAAGGGCAGGGCATCGTCGCCAAGGGGGCGCTGGATGGCCGTGGCGTGTTCGTGGCGGAAGAAGTGCTGGCCAAACATGATGAAAACTATATGCCGCCGGAAGTGGCCGGCAGCCTGAAAAAACCGGCGGCGCAACCATGATCCCGGAAATCGGCCATTTCGCGTTAATCCTGGCCTTGTGCATGGCAATTGTGCAAGGCATCTTGCCTATTTTCGGCGCCGGAAAGTCTATTACCGGTTGGGTGCATGTTGCCAAACCCGCCGCGTTCGGGCAATTGCTGTTCATGAGCGTGGCTTACGGCTGTTTGACTGCCAGCTTCATCAGCCACGATTTTTCGGTGGCCTACGTGGCGCAAAACTCCAATACCGCGTTGCCGTTGATCTACTTGATTTCCGGGGTATGGGGTGCGCATGAAGGTTCCTTGTTACTTTGGGCCCTGACCTTGTCGATCTGGACCGCGCTGGTCGCGGCATTCAGTGCGCATATCCCCGATGCCACCCGCGCTAGAGTTTTGGGTGTAATGGGCTTGGTCAGCATCGGTTTTATCCTGTTTTTGTTGCTGACTTCCAACCCTTTCGAGAGATTGTTTCCGTTTCCGGCCGAAGGCCGCGATTTAAACCCCTTATTGCAAGATCCCGGTTTGGCGATCCATCCGCCGATGCTATACATGGGCTATGTCGGCTTCTCGGTGGCATTCGCGTTTTCGATAGCCGCGTTGCTGGAAGGCCGCTTGGACGCGGCCTGGGCGCGCTGGTCGCGGCCCTGGACCAATATCGCCTGGATGTTTTTGACCATGGGCATCACCTTGGGCAGTTGGTGGGCGTATTACGAACTGGGCTGGGGCGGCTGGTGGTTCTGGGATCCAGTGGAAAACGCTTCGTTCATGCCCTGGTTGGTTGGTACCGCTTTAATTCACTCTCTAGCCGCCACCGAAAAACGGGGCGTGTTCAAGACTTGGACCGTATTGCTGGCGATTTTCGCGTTTTCCTTGAGCTTGCTCGGTACCTTCCTGGTCCGCTCCGGGGTGTTGACCTCGGTACACGCCTTTGCCAGCGATCCGGCCCGTGGTTTATTTATCCTGATATTCCTGGCCGTGGTAGTCGGCGGTTCGTTGCTGTTGTATGCGATTCGTGCGCCGCAAGTTAAAAGCCATGCCCGTTTCGAATTGGTTTCCAAGGAATCGGTACTTCTAGTGAATAACGTGTTGCTGGTCGTCACCGCCGCCAGCATCTTGCTGGGTACTTTGTATCCCTTGGTGGTCGATGCTTTGGGCTTGGGAAAATTGTCGGTTGGTCCTCCGTATTTCAATGCCGTATTCATTCCGCTGATGGCGCCCTTGGCCTTGGTGGTTGGTTTGGGCGTGTTGATGCGCTGGAAAAGCGACGACTTGAAAGTCTTAGGCTCACGGGTACGCTGGCTGATTGCCGCTTCTATCGGCTTGGCGTTACTGACGCCGCTGTTAATGCCGTTTTATTCCTGGGGCGCGGCCTTGGGTACCGGCCTAGCTTTATGGACTTTGGCGATCACCGGCTTGGCGTTCAAACAACGCCTGCAAAGCTGGTCAATCGAGCGCCTGAAACAAATTCCGGCTGGCTTTTACGGCATGACCTTGGCGCATTTCGGCATCGCGGTGTTCGTGATCGGGATTACCTTTACCTCGGTATACAGCATCGAGCGCGACGTGCGCTTGGCGCCGGAAGAAACCCTGGATTTGTTCGGTTACGTATTCCAATTTCATGGCGTGAAAAGCACCGAAGGGCCGAATTACCGCGCCGAGCAAGGCTATCTGACTGTCAGCCATAACGGTGCCACCGTTGCTGAGTTATCGCCGCAAAAGCGGGTGTACCGGGTGCAAACCATGCCGATGACCGAAGCCGCTATCGATGCCGGCGTGTTCCGCGATTTGTTCGTGGCCTTGGGTGAGCCTTTGGATAAACAAGGCGCCTGGAGCTTGCGGGTTTACTACAAAGCCTTCATTCGCTGGATCTGGATGGGCGGGGTGTTCATGGCCTTGGGCGGCCTGATTGCCGCCAGCGACCGCCGCTATCGTTTGCTTAACAAGCCTCTCGCGTAAAATTAATGAAATATCTGTTACCGCTGCTGTTGTTCATCGCCCTGTCGGTTTTTTTGGCGATTGGTTTAAAACTCAATCCCCGCGAAATCCCCTCGCCGCTGATCGACAAACCGGCGCCGGCCTTTAATCTACCGATTTTGTCGACACCCGAGCAACGCCTGAGCCAAGCCGATTTTAAAGGCAAAGTCTGGTTGTTGAATGTCTGGGCATCCTGGTGCGTATCCTGCCGCGAAGAACATCCCTTATTGATCGAGCTGGCCAAGCAAAACAAGGTGCTGCTGGTAGGTTTGAACTACAAAGACGAAGCACAGGCTGCCAACGCCTGGCTGAGCAAACACGGTAATCCTTACAATGTCAGCGTGATGGATGCTGATGGCCGAACCGGCATTGATTACGGCGTGTACGGCGTGCCGGAAACCTTCGTGATCGATAAGCGCGGCGTGGTGCGCTACAAACATACCGGTCCGGTCCAGCCCGGCGAACTGGAAAGCATTTTCCTGCCGTTGATTGAAAAACTGGAGGCGGAAAGCGCATGAAAACTCTCTTCGCCTTGATCTTGTCGTTGTTTGTGTTTCAAGCCCAAGCCGAGATCGAATACCGTGACTTCAAACAACCCGAGCAGGAACAGGCTTATCAAACCTTGATTTCTGAGCTGCGTTGCCTGGTTTGCCAGAATCAAACCATCGCCGATTCCAACGCCGACTTGGCCAAGGACTTACGCCGGCAAGTTTACGAAATGCTGCAACAAGGTAAATCCCGGCAAGACATAGTCGATTTTATGACCGACCGTTACGGCGATTTTGTGATGTACAAGCCGGCCTTGAAACTGAAAACCATGCTGCTCTGGTTGGGGCCGGTGCTGTTCCTGGTCATCGGCTTGGCCACGGTCTGGGTGTTGCGCAGCAAAACCAGTGCTAGTGAGGACCAATCGCTAACGAAAGAGCAACAAGCCAAGCTAAACAGCATTTTGGAAAAAGGTGACGACTCGTGAATCTTGAGTTTTGGCTAGTGATAGCCGGTTTAATCGTGCTGGCGTTGTTGGTGTTGCTGCCGCCATTATTTAAAAAAACGCCGCTACGTTACGCCGATGGCGAACAACGCAATACCGCAATCGCTCGTCAACAACTGGCCGAACTTAAACTGCAATTGCAAAACGGCGCGTTGTCGCAGGAGCAGTACGATGCCCAGTATCGCGAATTGCAACTGACTCTGCTGGGTGACCTGGAAGACGATGTGCCGGCCGCGTCTAGCGCCAAAACCGGCCGTTGGATAGTGCCGGTCGTGGCGATTACGGTACCGCTGTTAAGTCTGTTTTTATATGGCTTGCTCGGCGAACCGCAAGCCTTGGTCAAAGCCGAATTGGCAGCCAACAATCAAAAAGCGGCCGACAATGTCAAAAGCATGGTCAACAAACTGATAGAGCGTCTAAAACAGCATCCGGAAGATTTGGAAGGCTGGATGATGTTGGGCCGTGCTTATGTTTACGCACAACAATATCAGGACGCCGCCAACGTATTTGCCGAACTGAATCGCCGCAAACCCAACGACCCGGCCGTCATGCTGCATTACGCCGACGCCTTGTCGATGGCGCGTAACGGCCAAATGGACGGCGAACCAAGCGAGCTGGTGGAAAGAGCCTTAAAGCTGGTACCGGAAGACCACACCGCCTTATGGTTGGCGGGCATGGCCAAAGCTGAAGCCGGCGATTTTGCCCAGGCAATCACGCATTGGAAGAAATTATCCGCTCTGCTGCCTGCCGACGACGAATCCCAGGCGCAATTGCAAAAAATGATACAAATGGCCGAAGCAGAACAGCAAAAACCGCAAGCGCCGGCATCATCGGCGGCGGCTATCGATATTACTGTGAAAGTCGAGCTGGATGCGGCAGTCAAAGCCAAAGCAGAACCGCAATACACCGTGTTTATCTATGCGCAGGCCGTCAACGGTCCGAAAATGCCGCTGGCCATCGTCCGTAAACAGGTTTCTGATTTGCCAGCCAGCGTGGTATTGAACGACAGCATGGCGATGCAGCCGCAAACCCATCTGGCCGATTTCAAACAACTCCGTATTGTCGCCCGCATTTCCAAAACCGGTAACGCTATGCCGCAAGCCGGCGATTTGATCGGCACCGCGCAGTTGGATGCGGTCTCGGCTAATCCCAGCGTCGGCATCACCATCAATCAAGAAGTGCAGTAATGGATCAATCAATCGTATTCGACCTGGACTTGATCAAACGCTACGACAAGTCCGGGCCGCGTTACACCTCGTACCCCACCGCGTTGGAATTGCACGAGGGCTTCGGCGAAGCCGAGTATCTGCGGCATATTCAAAAATCCAACGCCGCAGGCGGGCCGCTGTCGCTGTACTTTCATATCCCGTTCTGCGACACCGTGTGTTTTTATTGCGCCTGTAACAAGATCGTCACCAAGAACCGCGCTCATGCCGTGCCGTATCTGGACAATCTTTGCAAGGAAATTGAGATGCAGGGCAAGCTATTCGACAACAGCCGGCCGGTCAATCAGCTACATTGGGGTGGCGGCACACCGACGTTTTTGAATTACCAGCAAATGAAACGCTTGATGGAGACCACCCGCGAGCATTTCAATTTGCATGACGACGACAGCGGCGAATATTCGATCGAAGTCGATCCGCGCGAAACCAACGACCTGACCATCGCCCAACTGCGCGAACTGGGTTTTAACCGCATCAGTTTGGGCTTGCAGGATTTCGATCCGGATGTACAAAAAGCCGTCAACCGCCTGCAAAGCAAGGAACAAACCTTCGCGGTTTTGGAAGCTGCGCGGAAGGAAGGCTTTCGTTCGACTAACATCGATCTGATCTATGGCTTGCCTTTGCAAACCGTGAACAGCTTTGCGGATACCTTGGACCAGGTGCTGGCCTACGCGCCCGACCGCTTTTCGATCTTTAATTACGCGCACATGCCCAGCCGCTTTAAAACCCAGCGGCAAATCAACGATGCCGATTTGCCAACGTCGGCTGTGAAGCTGGAAATCCTGCAAATGGTCGGGCAAAAACTCACCGATGCCGGCTATGTCTACATCGGCATGGACCACTTCGCCAAACCCGACGACGAACTGGCGGTGGCGCAACGCGAAGGCAAGCTGTACCGCAACTTCCAGGGTTACTCGACTCATTCCGATTGCGACTTGGTAGGGCTGGGCGTGACTTCCATCGGCCGGGTCGGCGACGCCTATATGCAAAATTACAAGGAACTGGACGAATACGATGCGGCCATTTCGCAAGGCAAATTACCGGTTTTTCGCGGCGTGGATCTGGATCAAGACGACAAATTGCGCCGGGCGGTGATTACCCAACTAATTTGCCATTTCGAACTGACTTTCAGCAAAATCGAAACCGAGTTTGCTATAAATTTTGCCGAGTATTTTGCGCCCGAGCTGGAAAACCTGAGGCTGATGAAAGCCGACGGTTTACTGGATTTAAACGCCGACGGCATCCAAGTTTCCACCGCCGGTCGCCTATTGATCCGCAATATCTGCATGGTGTTTGACAAATACCTGGCGCAGAAACAGCAGCAATTTTCTAAAGTGATCTGAGCCTGAGCGCAAGAGTAGTTCACTGCTTGAGCATCGCGTTAAGGCTGAACCGCCGGCTCCCTGTCGGATAAGGCTATCCAGATTTGCACAAAAAGCAAATCGCTTTGTTCGTCAAGCATTTTTGCTTGTGGGCAAGCCGGCGAGGTCGGCCATTAAAGCAAATTACCTGTTTTGCAGAGCATTTCGGGTGGCGCGCAAGCTTATGCCGGTTTGGACTTGCACCGATTTGGTTTTCTCGAATAGCTTTTTAGCTTGCGCGCTAGCCTATGCAGGTTGGCGATAGCAGCAAATTGCTAGGCGCGAATGGCTTTTTGCGGCACTGGCAAGCCGAAATGCCAGACGGTTAAAGATAAGAGGTGTTCGGGAGGGGCAAATAGCTTATCGGAGATAGCTTTTCGCTTGAAGCGCCAGGTATCGAGGCCAGCCGTCCCCGCAGCCAGCGCCGGATTTAGAGGGGAATGCTTAAAGCGGCCTTTTCCAGTGAATCGATTCTTTCAACTCAATACGGTCGCGAACGATGCGCTTCACGCTGTTCAACACAACCTATGCTTTGGCATTAACAGGCTGGTGAAAAACCCGCCGATATTTCCCCTTACCCACGATGTTCGTGATTTTTTCGAGTTGAAATCGGTCATGACATCGAGTTTCAAGCGTTTTGCCCCGGTTTCAAGGGCTTTTTATTCGCCTGAAGCCGTCTGTGGACGGTTTTCAGGCGAACTTCACCCTAGGCGGGTGCACTCCACGCCGGTTTCGGCGTGAACACCAATAGGTTGAGCATGCGCGTCAGGTTGTAGGCGGCAAAGCAAAACAAGGCCTGACCCGCGACTTTGGCTAAGCCGATGTGACGGGTTTTGCGCAGGCCGCCGACCGTTTTGACCCAGCCAAAGGCTTCTTCGACGATTTTGCGGCGCTTGAGACTTTGGGCGTAACCTTTGCCGCGCGCGGTGCGGCCGTCGACGGCACTGCCAATCTTTTTGCGGGCCACATGGGCTTTGATATCACGGGACTCGAGTCCGTTGACGAACGCCGGTTGGTCATAGCCTTTGTCGGCACCGACGCTGCCACCTTGGGGCACGCGGCGTTTGATCATTTTTTGCGCGGCTTCGATTTCGGCGGTGCCGGTGGCTTGTGTGGTTTCGACATCGACAATCAGGCCGTTGCGATTCTCGGACAAGGCATGGGTGATGTAACGCAGTTTGGCCTCGGTGTATTCGCCTTTCTTGTAAAGCCGGGCTTCGGGATCGGTTGTACTTTGATGGGTGGCGTTGCTGCGCTTTTCGCCACTGAAGTCGATCTCGGGATTGCGGCCGGCGGGTTTATCGGGACCACTACCATCTTTTTTGACGAAGCTTTTGTGCGAGGCCCAGGCTTCAATGAGGCTACCGTCGACGCTGAAGTGTTCGTCGGACACCAGATTTTGCCATTCGGCTATGGCCAGTACCCGCTCAAAAAATTCGCGACTCAGGGCTTCAGACAACAGACGTTCGCGGTTGGCACTGAACACTGTGCGTTCCCACACGGCGTCGTCGATGCCCAGACCGACAAACCAGCGAAACAACAGGTTGTAGTCCAGTTGTTCCATCAACTGACGCTCGCTACGGACCGTATACAGGACTTGTAACAGCAAGGCGCGCAGCAGTTTTTCAGGGGCAATCGAGGGACGGCCTGTGTGCGAGTAACGCTCGGCAAAGACGGCATCCATAGAGGCCAATACGCCATCAACCAGTAGCCGTAAACGACGCAACGGATGCTGTTTGGGAATACGGTCTTCCAGGCTAACATAGCTGAACCAGCTGTTTTGAATGGCATCGTGTCCGCGCATTGAAAGGCTCCAAATTTAGGTAGCCTATTTTAACAGTTGGCCCCTCATCTATGCCTTAGCTTACTTGGCTTTTCGAGTTTTTCACCAGCCTGTTAAAAGTCGGTTGATGAGCAAATAATGTAGCCTCGATGGAGTGAAACGAAATCGAGGTTTTGATGGCTTCGATTACCCGGATTCTGCTACGCTTCATGCAGGCTACTTGCTGTTTTTACGACGAAGAGGGCGATGAATATGTTTGAATGTCAATGTGGATCATGCCAAAAACCCATTCCCAGGGAAGACAGTAAACGCATCGTCGGTGAGAGCGTCCTGTCATGCCCATATTGTGTGACGCCATTGGTTTTTAGTGATCCAATCAGACTAATGGCCAACATCCTAGGCGCGGTTCTCGTGATCGCTGTTATTTATTTCACCTCGAGTTAGAACGTTGGCGAAGCGTTTTTACCGCTAGCCAAACAGCCTTAAGAATAATCGATTCGATAGTCGTGTAGGGTATGCATCGCATACCCTTTTGGAGATTTTTGACAAACCAAACTCCAAAAATGTACGCAATGCTTACCCTATTCAGCTAGATAGAAGGAGTTTTGAAAGCGGCTAAAACTCGCCAGACGAAACCAAAGTGCCAATGGCAAATGTCGAGCCAAAAGCAGTCGTAGCGTGATGATTATACGAACCGCACCCATCGCGAGCGATGCGCTTCACGCTGTTTAGTACATTCTATGACCCTTAATAAATAACATATGGTGGAAAATGGAACAAAATACGAAAATTAAACTTTATAGGGGTGGACTTAAAGATCAGGAGAGAATAGAACTTTATAGGGATAGACTAAAAGGATTAGAGCCCATTAGGGCTAGCTATCATGCCCAAAAAGAGAAAACTATACACGCTGTCGTTGGGGCTATAACTGGTTTTTCTGCATTTGTATTCTCGTCCGCTAATAAAATCATACAATCGGGTACGCTTGAGACACTCCTAGCGTTTTTTGTATTTATCTTAGTATTTTATATATATTCATTATTTTTTTTAAACAGCCAAATTTTTTTCAAGCGTGGTGTTGCTGCGCAAATTTTTGCAATATATACAGATCTTTGGGCTATATCTAATCAGCGTATTAAGGCGGATGATATTGGTCTTAATGATGAGGAAGCCGGTTCACTAATAGGATGTTATGGAATTAGTGGGAGCGCGGCTTCAGTGAAGTACTGGTCTAAACAATTTGCCAAAAACGTGGAAACATCCTATAAAAAGCATTCTCTTAAAGATTCAGACACCATATTGCTACTATTGATGGGGATGATGTCCCTACTTTCTATATATAATTATTATATTCAAGTTCCTCAGGAAAAAAGTGATAAGGCATGGAATAGTATTATTCAATGTCTCCAGGAAATAATTGATACTGCTTACTGCTTATAAAGAAAGCTGGGTAGGGTGGGCACGCTTTTTGTACCCACACGGGATTAACAGGCTGTTGAAATTTAAAAATCTGCTCCACTTTTGTCCCTAAAAACGTGTTTCTGGCAAAATAAAATTTTGTAAGCCATTGATTGTTCGTTAAGACCAAATGACTTTAAACGGCAAATTGGAGGATTTTGGGAAATTTTTCCACCGATTTTCTTTTTTCAACAACCTGTTAAAGCCCGTTATTTATATCGGTGGGAAAAAGTATTGCCCACCCATTTGTTTGGGTTTGGATTCGTTTTCGTTTTCGTTTTCGTTTATCGCTGTGCGATTAAATCGAAACCGGTTTATCGAATTGGCGGATTGAATTTAGTTGTGTAGGCATGTCCGTTCAAATGATGTCATTACCTCCACGGTACGGCCTAACCGGCGTTTGTCGGCATCGATTAGCGAACAGCAACACGGCTTTGTTTGTTCTTCCGGTTTTGCCGTATTGCAGCCCAAGCATATCAACGGAGACGTATTACTAACCTACCTTCGATTGCCGCTAATTTGCAAATTGATGGATTTGTACACCAGTGCCAGTATGTATCCGGCGATTTCCGAATCTGATTTGCTGAATCTGCCGATTCCAAAATTTTCAACGGTCACCGAAAAGGCGGTTGAGCAGTCTTTACAATCCGCACGTCAAGCCAAACAACGCGCTTCCCAACTCCTCGATGCCGCCAAACACGCCGTCGAAATCGCCATCGAGCAATCGGAAGCCGAGGCCTTAGCCTATTTGCGAAGCCGTTAAATTACGCTGCTTCCCCCTTTGAAAAAGGGGGATTGAGGGGGATTTATTCGAAAAAATCTCCCCTAACCCCTTTTTCAAAGAGGGGGAGTAGCAGCTAAATGCGTGACTTAACAGTACTCGGCCTTTTTGCTCCACATCACAGCACCTTGACAGGAGAAAACCGGATGAACGACGACGAACTGGATGGCCCAAACCGGGTGTATGACGACCCTGAATTGTTGGAAGATTTCTTGCAACACATACTCTGGCCGTTTCTGAATTTCGGCCCCGATACGGCGGCGTTTTTTACCAATCGCTCCGACCTAAGCGGCTTTCTGCCGGACATCACCGAGGAGGACTATCAAAGGTTGGTCGATGCCATCAACCAACGCTACGGCATCGCGATGCAAACCCGCGACTGCGGCCGGATTTACCAAATCCTTGAACGCATCCGCGACGACGAACGGGCAAATAGAGTTTGGCAAGGCGAAGCGTAGGACGCAAACCCAGGATTTGACCAATTTAAACAACATCACCGCAACCGAAGGAAGCTAATCATGGCTATCTGGCTGATCCGCGCCGGCTCGCACGGCGAATACGAACAAAAATTCATCCAGGAAAACCGGGTTTACGTGACCTGGGACGGTTTGGACGTGAATCTTGCCAAGCTTAAACAGCGGGTGGATTTGACTGCGGCGATGAACGAGCGTTATCCGGATACCAAACCTAAAGCTATCCAAAATTGGGTGAGTCAGGTTTGGCCATTTGCGCATGAAATCAAGTTGGGCGATTGGGTGATTCTGCCGCTCAAGAGTCAGCCGGCTATTTATATTGGCGAGGTTACTGGCGGTTACCAATTCCAAGCCAATGGACCAACGCCGTTTTATCACTGGATGTCGGTTAAGTGGATATGGGAAGCGATACCCCGCGCGAATTTCAGCCAGGATTTGCTGTATTCCTTTGGCGCGTTTTTGACCATCTGCCGCATTCAACGCAACAACGCCGAACAAGGATTGCGGCGATGTGTGCTAACGGTTGGAAGCCGGAGACCATCGCAGGGGCAATCAAAATCAATATGCCGATTACCGACGAAGCCGCTGAGGACAGCAACCTCGAAGAACTGGCTCACGACCAAATCGCCCAACTGATCGCTTCCCGTTGCAAGGGTCACAGTCTGACTCGCTTAGTAGAAGCGATACTCAAAGCCCAAGGCTACACCACCTACCGCAGCCCGGAAGGCGCCGACGGCGGCGCGGATATTCTGGCCGGCGCCGGGCCTTTGGGTTTCGGTTCGCCGCGCTTATGCGTGGAAGTCAAATCCGAAACCAATCCTATCGACCGCCCGAGCGTGGACAAACTGCTGGGCGCCGTCGCTAAATTCGGCGCCGACGAAGGTTTGTTCGTGTCCTGGAGCGGTTTTAAAAACAACGTTCAGAAGGAATTAGCCGCCAGTTTTTTCCGGGTGCGGCTATGGACCCAAAAGGAATTGTTGGAACAACTGTTCGCCCATTACGACCGCCTCGACGACGACCTGAAAGCCGAGCTGCCATTGAAGCGGATTTGGACGGTGGCGGTGCAGGATGAGGAATAAGGTTTTCCGCTCATTTCGATGGTAATCGAAATGACTGTTTTAAATCCACACCGCGCAACGTTACTCCGCGCTGGGTCACCCGGTTAAAACTAGACACGTGCGCGATGCGGCTGTCATTACATTCGACCAAATCGGCGGGGATAATCCGGTTCACCCTTGTCGAGATGAATGGTTGTGCCGCAGATTGGGTAAGATGCCAAAGTTGGTTACAAACCACATAATCCGGGGTGTCCTTCGCACCCCTACCACCGTTCGGTTTAGGGGATTGGTTCAGCTCAAGAACTGCTCCGGCGGCAAATAATTAAAACCAAATGCGTCGGCAATCCCTTGGCAAGTAACGTTACCGCCCACGATATTCAAGCCTTTCAGTAACGCCGAATTGTCCCGCAATGCTTGTTGCCAGCCTTTATTGGCGAGTTGCAGGGCATAGGGCAGGGTGGCGTTGGTCAATGCCAGTGTCGAGGTGCGAGGCACGGCGCCGGGCATGTTGGCAACGGCATAATGCACGACATTATCGATGATATAAATGGGATCGGCGTGGGTAGTGGGGTGGGTGGTTTCGACGCAGCCGCCCTGGTCCACCGCGACATCGACGATGACCGCGCCTGGTTGCATCGATTTTAAATCGTCGGCCCGGATCAGCTTGGGCGCGGCCGCCCCCGTGACCAGCACGCCGCCGATGACCAGGTCCGCCGTGCGGATTTGCTCCAGGATGGCGTGCCGGCTGGAAAACAGCAGTTGCACATTCGCCGGCAAAATATCGCTGAGCTGACGCAGGCGTTCCAGCGACAAATCCATCACCGTGACTTGCGCGCCTAAACCTGCCGCCATTTTTGCCGCCTGCGTGCCGACCACCCCGCCGCCCAAGATCAAGACTTTGGCCGGCAATACACCCGGTACGCCACCCAGTAGCATGCCGCGGCCGCCATAGAGTTTTTCCAGGTAATGCGCGCCTTCCTGCACCGCCAGCCGGCCGGCCACTTCCGACATTGGGGTCAGCAAGGGTAATTCGCCGGACGGCAACTGCACGGTCTCATAAGCGATACAGGTAGCGCCGGATGCCAGATGTGCTTCAGTTAGCGGGCGGTTGGCGGCAAAGTGAAAATAGGTGAATAAAGTTTGTCCGGGACGAATCCGCGACCACTCCGGTTCAATCGGCTCCTTGACCTTGATAATCATCTCAGCAGAGTCCCAAACCGGCTCCGCACCGTCCACCAGCTGTGCGCCGGCTGCCTGGTATAGCGCGTCTTCGAAGCCGGCGCCAACGCCGGCGCCGCTTTCCATCGTGACGTTATGGCCGGCGCTCACCAACGCAGCAACGCCGGACGGTACCACCGACACCCGGTTTTCGTTTGGTTTGATTTCCTTGGGTATGCCGATTTTCATATTCACCTCTTGTGCAATATTAAATGATGCCGGTTTGATGACTGCAATAATCAGACCGTATGGCTTTGTCAGTCAAAAGTGCCAAATGTTCAACGACTTACTCTTTCGAGCGTAGCGCCATGTTGTCGCGTTTGTAGCGATTTGTTCGCCATTTTGGCGCAAAACCGCTGCGCTGTCCCAGGCGGTTGCATAGACTGCTCTGGACGGGACGGGCCGTAAAAATCGTCTAAGCTTAGCCCAGCGGCTTTACCAGAGAGAACATCATGACCCAACAAACGCAAAACATCCTCATCGGCCATTTAACCGAAGTCAGAGGCGATGGTATGGATGCCCGTATCACCGAAGAACATTCGACCGCGGCACCGATCATTAAACTGGGCGACGAGGAAATACTGGCCGGCCATATCGGCTCGTATGTGGTTATTAGGCAGTCGCATATCGGCGTGCTGGCCTTGGTGTTCAAAATGTGGGAACGGGATCGTTTCGACAGCGCCGGCAATCGCGCTACCGACCGTTTTATTGCCTTAATTCCGGTCGGCGAGTTGAACGAAAACAAGGTGTTCATTCGTGGCGTGCGCCATTATCCGACGCCGGGGGCGGAGGTTTATGCGGTTGGTCTCAGCGAAATCAACGCGATTTTTTCTAAATTTCGCGATTACGAATTTTTTATCGGGCAACTGGCCAGTCATAAGGATTATCACCTGAGCCTGGACCCGCGCGCGCTGTTTGGTAGGCATTTTGCGATTATCGGCCAGTCCGGTTCCGGTAAATCCTGGACCGTCACTAGCTTGATCCAGCACACCATGAAAGCCATGCCCAAGACCCACATGATCATGCTCGATCTGCACGGCGAATATTGCTGGAAGCGCCCGGATGGCAGTATCGAATCGGCGTTTCCCGCGGAGCAGGTCAATTATGTGGATGCGATGGATTTGGAGATGCCGTACTGGATGATGTCGTACGCTGAGTTGGTGGATTTGTTCATCGATAGAGACGACAGAGGCGCTTCGATGCAGATGTCTTTCATGCGCGAAGTGTTGCAGCAGTTGAAACGCAAACAGGCCAAAGCCATTGGCTTGACCACCGTTTCGATAGATACGCCGATTTATTTTTCGCTGGCGGAAATGTATATGCAATTCAAGGCCGCCAACGAGGAGCGCAAAGACTTTGGTAAAACCAAAGGTGCCTTATTCGGCCAGTTCGATGAGTTTCTGGTGACGATGCAGAGTCGTTTCAACGACGTGCGTTACGACTTTTTGTTAAAACCCAAAAAACGCAACAACTCGGCCAGCATGGCGGATTTACTCAGACAATTCGTGGGTTTGGGGCAAAAAAAAGCCAACATTACCGTGGTCGATCTCAGCTCCGTACCGACCGACGTGCGGCCGGCGGTGTCCGCGCAAGTCGGGCGGCTGGCGTATGAGTTCAACTACTGGAACCCGCGCCGCCGCGAATTTCCGATCACGCTAATCTGCGAAGAAGCGCATGCCTATATCCCGCGCGAAAAAGGCGGCCAATTCGACGGCACCAAGCGGATGATGGAGCGGATCGCCAAGGAAGGCCGGAAATACGGGGTCTCTATCGGCGTGGTTAGCCAACGGCCCACCGAACTGTCGGAAACCATGCTGGCGCAATGCAGCTCGTTTATTTGTCTGCGCACCACCAATCCGGACGACCAGCAGTATATTCGCGGCCTCGTGCCGGAGGCCGAGGGCGATTTGGCCGACATTCTTAGTTCGCTTGGCCGGGGGGAAGCGTTAGTGCTCGGCGAGGCTGCGCCGTTGCCGACCCGGGTGCAAATCTATAGGCCCAATCCGGAGCCGAAAAGTAACGATGTCGATTACTACACCAGCTGGCGCGAAGGCCCGGATGACCTGGATGTGGAAGGTATCGTCGCGAACTGGCGGACGCAGAATCGGCATTAAAAATCAAGGTGTCTGGGGGTATCTCGTGGTTTCTATTCCAGCCAGGAAGAAGAGGCCCTATGAGATGATCGTCGCCAAGCTCGCCGGGGGTAAGTCAGTCATCTCTATGCTGTTCGTCTTTGGAGTCAGGCCGCAGCAAGTTCGAATGCTGCGAGTTTAGTTCGGGTGTTGTAGCGGGCCGGCGTTGCTTTTGCAGATAAGGGCATCTCTGCGCAACAGTGATTGGTCGGTAATCCGACAGTAATCAACTCAAACCAAGTCACAGGTATCAAAAAACAGTTCCAATCTATCCAGCTCACAGTTGGCTAACTCCAGTGCGGCATCGAAGGTTTGAACATCATCGGCTTGCGCCGCGATGTCCAGCATCAGATCGCACATGCTTCCGGTTTTAAGCAGAGAATCATGCTTTTTTCCAATGTTTTCCAGTTGGTCTTCCGTTATTAGGTAAATTTTCATTTCTATGTCCTTGGCAGCTTGAATTTAACAGCAATTGATCTTGTGTTTCCAAATTAAGTTTTTTGGCAACCTCCTCTGCCGGTTTTTGCGATGCAAATAACAAATGGCGAGTGTTGTGCATATCTTCGCCTTGACAGTAGCTGATCCGGTATTGTTCTAGGGTACAGGGTGCAGCGTTTTTTACCCGCGGTGGCGATATTTAATGGTCGGATAAATTAGGATAATTTCCCTACGCGCGAAGGGATGTAATCCCGTCGAGCTTCGGGTTAAACTTCCCAACCGCAGGGGAGGGCATTGCTTGTGATAGGCCGTGTTAGCGGTTTTATATCTATCCCTCTCCGCTGACTACATCGATTTGTTGGTGAAGCGTTATCTCTCGTTACACTAAATAGACCAGTAAAATGACATCAGGCATACCAAGGAAAAGTTTATGCACCCGATAAAAATGGCCGGAATGGCCGCCATCTTATTTGCGACGGCCGCGCAAGCCGAAACCGTATTCGTCACGCTGGAAAAAGATAACGCAATTGCGGTACTCGATCCCGTCGAAGGCAAACTAGTCAAAACCGTACCTGTTGGCCAGCGGCCACGCGGGATCGCGATCAGTAAGGATGGCAAGACACTGTTCGTTGCTACCAGCGACGATAACACCATCCGCATGATCGATTCGGAAACACTGAAGGAAATTGGCAAATTGCCGTCCGGCGAAGATCCGGAAACCTTTGCTTTAAGCCCGGACGGCAAATTCATGTACGTGTCCAACGAAGATGATGCCGAGGTAACGGTCATCGACATCGCGGCAAAAAAAGCCGTCGGTAAGATCAAGGTAGGCGTGGAGCCGGAAGGTATTACCGTCAGCCCCGACAACAAATGGACGATCAGCGCCTCGGAAACCACCAATATGCTGCACTGGATCGACACCAACACTCGGCAAATTGCGGATAACACACTGGTCGATCCGCGGCCGCGCGCGGTAACGTTTACCGACGATAGCCAGCAATTATGGGCGACGTCAGAAATGGCCGGCACGCTGACCATTATCGATGCGGCGTCCAAACAGATCATGCAGAACATCAAACTGGACGTACAAGGTGTCAGTAGCGATCAGATTCAGCCGGTGGGCATCGCGATCGATAAGGAGCGCCGCTACGGTTACGTGGCGATGGGGCCAGCCAATCGCGTAGCGGTGATCAACGCCCAAACCTATAAAGTTGAGAAATTTTTATTGGTTGGGCAGCGGGTGTGGAATTTGGCGTTTTCGCCGGATCAAAAGCGTTTGTACACCACCAATGGCGTCAGCAACGATGTGTCGATCATCGATCTGGAAAACCATAAAGTGACCAAATCAGTGGCGGTGGGTCGTTATCCCTGGGGTGTGGCGGTTAAACCATGACCGAGATTGCCTTAGCGGTTGAAAACCTGAGCTTTGCCTACGGTGCAAAAAAGGCCTTGGATGCCGTAAGTTTTAACGTCCAATCCGGCGAATGCACCATCTTGCTCGGGCCGAACGGCGCCGGCAAAAGCACTCTGTTTTCCTTGATCACCCGGCTTTACGATGCCAGGGAAGGGCGCATTGAGCTGTGCGGTTTTGATCTAAAAAAGCAAAGTTTGCAAGCTTTGGCGCGCTTGGGTGTGGTGTTTCAGCAGACTACTTTGGACCCTGATTTATCGGTCACACAAAATCTGCGCTATCACGCGGCTTTACACGGCATCGGCCGCAAAGCCGCCGATAAGCGTATCCAAGAAGAGCTGGAGCGTCTGGCTATGTTCGAACGCCGCGGCGAAAAGGTCAGGCAATTGAATGGCGGCCACAAGCGCCGAGTGGAAATCGCCCGCGCCTTGCTGCACAAACCCAGTTTGCTGCTGCTAGACGAGCCGACGGTTGGTTTGGATATGCCCAGCCGTCAGGCTATTGTTAGTCATGTACATGACTTGGTGAAGCAGCAAAATCTAGCCGTGCTGTGGGCCACGCATTTGATTGACGAAATTGCCGCCGATGATAGCTTGATTGTTTTACACAAGGGCCAGGTCAAAGCCAGTGGCAAGCTCTCGGAGATATTGCAGACCACTGGGTGGGCCGATCCCGGCCAGGTATTCCAAAAACTGACTCAGGGGCCGCAAGCATGAGGGTTTTACATTACTGGCGAGCAACGGTCGGCATCGTCGGCCGCGAATTGTTGCGTTTTTTACATCAGCGCGAACGTTTCGTCTCGGCCTTGGTGCGGCCGTTGGTCTGGCTGTTCGTCTTCGCCGCCGGCTTCCGTGCCGCCTTGGGTATCGCCATTGCGCCGCCCTACGAGACTTACATTCTTTACGAGGTTTATATCACCCCCGGATTGTTGGGCATGATCCTGTTGTTTAACGGCATGCAAAGCTCGCTTTCGATGGTTTACGACCGGGAAATGGGCAGCATGCGTATGTTGATGGTGTGTCCGTTACCGCGTTGGTTTTTATTGTGCAGCAAGCTGATCGCCGGTACGGCGGTGGGCGTGTTGCAATCCTACGCTTTCCTGGGCATCGCCTGGCTGTACGATATTCAAGCACCGTTGATCGGCTATGTCTGGATTTTGCCGGCGCTGGTGCTGGCCGGCATGATGCTGGGGGCATTGGGTTTGCTGCTGTCGTCGTTTATCAAGCAATTGGAGAACTTTGCCGGGGTGATGAACTTCGTAATTTTCCCGCTGTTCTTCATGTCCACCGCTTTGTATCCGTTGTGGAAGATCAAGGAGTCCAGCGAATTGTTGTCAACCCTGGCGCAATACAACCCGTTCTCGCAAGCGGTTGAGTTGATCCGTTTTGCGTTGTACGAGCAGTTTAATCAACAGGCCTTACTCTTTACCGGCGCGGCGTTTTTGCTGTTTATGGGCGCGGCGATCATGGGCTATAACCCGAGTAAGGGCATGATGGTTAAAAAAGGTGGTGGTGGCGATTAATAGCGAATTGGCCGAATATCCCCCTAGATGGCCGGCCAATCTCCTGAAGCTAAGCCTTGTGTGTAGAACACCGATAGCCATGGGCTGTTTCACCATTCGTCCTGCGATAAACCAAGCTGCGCATAGCAAAAACCAACCGATAATCTAAGTTGACGACCCGTTTTTAATTACCCCCTTCGGTTACATTTAACGTGAGGCAATTCGAGGATTCGGACGACGTCATCGCCTGGGAAGAATCTACGATATAATTTCAAGATTTTCCGGCAACACCTAGCGCATTGCCGGAAGTGTACTTTTAATTTTGTGTACATCATTGTGTACACAACTATGCAAATTCAAATAAAGCAATCAATGGAATTTCCTGAATACAAGCGACGCCGCACTTTTGCCATCATCTCCCACCCTGACGCCGGTAAAACCACCATCACTGAAAAATTGCTGCTGTTCGGCGGCGCCATTCAGTTAGCCGGCTCGGTCAAAGGTCGTAAAGCGGCGCGCCATGCCACCTCCGACTGGATGGAAATGGAAAAGGAGCGGGGGATTTCCGTGACCACCTCGGTGATGCAGTTCGAGCATAACGATTGCATCATCAATTTGCTGGACACCCCAGGCCACGAAGACTTTTCCGAAGATACTTACCGGACATTAACAGCCGTAGACTCGGCGTTGATGGTGATCGACGTAGCGAAAGGCGTAGAAGACAGGACCATCAAATTGATGGAAGTCTGCCGGCTACGGGATACACCGATCCTGACCTTCATCAACAAGTTGGACCGCGAAGGCCGTGAACCGATCGAACTGCTCGACGAGGTCGAAAGCGTGCTAAAAATTCAATGCACGCCGATGACCTGGCCGATAGGCATGGGCAAGCGCTTTAAAGGGGTTTATCAGCTGTATAAAGACGAAATTTTGCTGTTCAGTCCGCACCACGGCGGTCGTATCGCCAAAGCCGAAGTCATCAAAGGCTTGAACAATCCCAAGCTCGACGAGCTACTTGGTTATCAAGCGGAAGAATTGCGCGATGAGATTGAACTGGTAAAAGGTGCCAGTCACGAATTCGATCACGCGAAATATTTGGCGGGTCAACAAACTCCGGTGTTTTTTGGTTCGGCGATCAATAACTTCGGCATCATCGAATTGCTGGACGCTTTTGCCGAATATGCACCAGGGCCGCGCTCACGCCAAGCCGAGCAACGCGAAGTGATGCCCGAGGAAGAAAAATTCACCGGCTTTGTGTTTAAAATCCAAGCCAATATGGACCCGGCGCACCGCGACCGCGTGGCGTTTTTAAGAATCTGTTCCGGCAAATTCGATAAAGGCATGAAGGTCAATCATGTGCGCATTGGTAAAAACATTCAGGTCGCCAACGCCATTACTTTTCAGGCGGACAGCCGTAAAAACGTCGAGGAAGCTTATGCCGGCGACATCATAGGCTTGCACAACCACGGCACTATTCAGGTCGGCGACACCTTTACCCAAGGCGAAGTCTTGAAATTCGGAGGCATTCCTTATTTCGCGCCGGAATTGTTTCGCCGCGTGGTATTAAAAGATCCGCTGCGTGCCAAAGCACTGCAAAAAGGTTTGATTCAATTGACCGAAGAAGGCGCTACCCAGCTGTTTCGCCCTCTGAAAAACAACGATTTGATCTTAGGTGCGGTGGGTATTTTGCAGTTTGATGTCACCGCCCATCGTCTCAAAAACGAATACAACGTGGAATGTGCTTACGACGTTTCGCCGATTAATACCGTGCGTTGGGTCAGCGCGAAAAATCCGGCCAAACTGGAAGAGTTTAAGAACAAGGCCTTCGAAAACCTTGCTGAAGATGGCGGCGGCTATTTGGTTTATCTGGCCAGCAGCCGGGTGAATTTGCAATTGACCGAAGAGCGCTGGCCGGACATTCATTTCAGTCAGACCAGAGAGCTTTGAAAGCTGATTCAAAGCCCATCTTTTAAATCCAAATCATGCGGAATCGCTTGCGGCCAAGCGATTCCTGCACAGCTTTTTCACGGCCGATACCATCATTTGTAGCCCTTATTTACCCACGAACCCCCCGCGCCGCTATCTCCCAGCGCAAAAACTCAGATCAATAAAAAATAGGCTAAACACTTAATATTTATAGATATATTTGCGCGAGGGATATACACTGCCGAAGCCAATCCGATAAAGATACGACTTTAAGCAACATCCGCAGGAGTAAGCTTATGCGCACACTTTACTATAGTCACCCGGATTTTTTGGGCCACGACACCGGCGTAGCCCATCCAGAGAGCATTGACCGGCTGCATGTGATCGAACAAGCCTTGTCGGCACCCGAATTTGCGCCATTGCAAAGAATCACAGTCGACATTCCCGCCGACATTCTCGATAAGATTGGCCTGGTACACAGCAAGGCCATGATAGCGAAAGTGCTATCAACCATTCCTGAACAAGGTTACGCCAATTTTGACGCGGATACCGTGGTATCGCCCGGTTCCAAACCTGCAGCTCTGCGGGCCGTGGCCGCAGTGTGCGATGCCGTCGATAGAATTTGCACCGGCCAAAGCGCCAGGGCTTTTTGCGCCACCCGCCCTCCCGGCCACCATGCCATGCCGGACTATGCGATGGGGTTTTGCCTGTTCAACAATATCGCCATTGCCGCAGAATACGCCCGCAGCCGCTACGGCCTGACCCGAATCGCCATCGTGGATTTTGACGTGCACCACGGCAACGGCACCCAAGCGGCTTTTTGCGAACAGCCGCAAGTGCTCTATGCTTCCAGTCATCAATGGCCGCATTACCCCGGCAGCGGCCATCCCTCGGAAAGCGGTATCGGGAACATCATCAACATTCCCCTGCCTACCGGCAGCGGCGGCGAGGTGTTTCGGGATAAATATCGCCAGTCCATTTTGCCGGCAGTGAAAACCTTCAAGCCCGAATTGATTTTGGTTTCCGCGGGTTTCGACGCCCATAGAGACGATCCTTTGGCATCGCTGGACCTGGTGGAAGACGACTATCGCTGGATTACCGACGAATTGCTTTGCATCGCCGATGCCTGCTGCCAGGGTCGAATCATTTCGGCATTGGAAGGCGGATACAATCTAAGCGCATTAGCTAACAGTGTTGCCGCTCATGTCCGCAGCTTGATGGGCAGCCCAACCAGAGGCGAATGAACTGCCTCTCGTCTCAAATACCGCGTTTATTGGAGATTAGGCAGGGTATAAACGTAATCGCTGTCTTTCATGGGCATATGGCAAGCAAAACAAGGTGCGGATTTTTCCTGATCCAACATTTTTAAAGTTTTACCTTCCCATATACCAAAGCCCCAACCGCCTGTTTCAGCGTATTTCTTGCTGTCTTTCACCATCGCTTCCGCCGCAGTGAATTCGCCTGGCACAGTCGCTTGTTCCCAGTTCGGATGCTTTCTTTCGCCCCACTTAATTTTGGCGATGATGCTGCCGTCCGGCCAAGGTTTGACTTTACCTGCACGCGCGGCAGCGATAGCCACGTGGTTACCAACGATGGCGCGTATGCTGTTTTTATCGTGACGTAAAGACACGCCCAGCAAACGCCAGTCGCGGTATTCGCCATGTTCGGGTTTAGCAGTCGGTTGGGCTTCCGCGAAAGCCAGACTAAACGGCATTAACGCCACCGCTGCCAAACATAAGCCGCTGAAAATAGTTCTGTTCATATTCTCGTCCTCCTTTATCTGTAGTGGATACCAAGCCGTTATTATACGCCGGCACGTTAGTAGCTAACGCCTGATCAATTCAGCTGAATAAAACCAGCCGTTTGCAATGGCGAATTACGGGTAAAACCTGGCAAAACAGCCGGTTTCAAAGCGAATCCGCCAACAGCAATTGACGCTGGCATGCTACCATTTTGCGAACTCTATCACGCAGTACACCGATTACAATCCAAAGGAACCCGCCATGTCTGGCCCCAACAAACAAGTACCGTCCATTTTTTTCTGGGCTTGCGTCGCCCTGACCGGCGCCTTCGCCATCGGCGGCATTGCTTTGCAACGCGGTGAAAGCATCAATAGCATGTGGTTGATCGTCGCGGCGCTTTGCATCTACGCGATGGGTTATCGTTTCTATAGCGCATTTGTCGCGACCAAAGTTTTGGTATTGGATTCCAGCCGCGCCACTCCCGCAGAGCGTTTCGACGATGGTCGCGATTTCATGCCGACTCACAAATGGGTGGTGTTCGGCCACCATTTCGCCGCGATTGCCGGACCAGGCCCGTTGATCGGCCCAACTCTGGCCGCACAGTTCGGTTATCTGCCGGGTACTTTGTGGATTTTGATCGGCGCGGTGTTGGGCGGTTGTGTCCAGGATTTTGTCACGCTGTTCTTCTCGGTACGCCGCGACGGCCGCTCGCTGGGGCAAATGGCCAAGGATGAGCTGGGCAATATCGGCGGTACGGCAGCGATGCTGGGCGTGATGGTGATCATGGTGATTCTGATCGCGGTATTGGGTTTGGTGGTGGTCAATGCAATGAAACACAGCCCGTGGGCCACATCCACCGTGGCGGCGACCATTCCGATCGCGATGTTGATGGGCCTGTATTTAAATCAGTTGCGGCCGGGACGAGTCGCCGAAGCCACGCTGATTGGCGTGTCCCTGTTGATTTTTGCGGTACTTGGCGGCGGCTGGATCGATGAGAATCCGACCATCCGTGGCTGGTTCGATTACGACGCACCGCAACTGGCGTTGATGGTGATTTTGTATGGCTTTGCCGCTGCCGTGTTACCGGTCTGGCTATTGCTGGCACCGAGAGACTATTTATCCACATTCATGAAGCTGGGCACCATCAGCGCTCTGGCGATAGCCATTGTGGTGTTGCGCCCGGAACTGAAAATGCCGGCCCTGACCCAGTTCATCGACGGCAGCGGGCCTATCTTTGGCGGCAAACTGTTTCCGTTCGTGTTTATTACTATCGCCTGCGGGGCCATTTCCGGCTTTCATGCCCTGATTTCCTCCGGCACCACACCCAAACTACTGGCTAACGAGCAGGACGCCCGCTTCATCGGCTATGGGGCGATGATGATGGAATCCTTTGTCGCGATTATGGCGATGATCGCCGCCTCAGTTTTAGAGCCGGGCGTGTACTTTGCCATCAACAGTCCGGCCGGCATCGTCGGCAAGGAAGCGGTGGACGCGGTCGCCAAAATCAGCAGCTGGGGCTTTCCGGTGAGCGTCGAACAAATGCAAACCCTGGCCAAAACCATGGGCGAATCTACCTTGTTTGCCCGCACCGGCGGGGCGCCATCGCTGGCGGTCGGAATGGCTAGTTTGTTTGCGCAAGTATTCGGCGAGCATCTACTGGCGGCCTGGTATCACTTTGCCATCATGTTCGAGGCCTTGTTTATTCTGACTACACTCGACGCCGGCACCCGCGTCGCCCGCTTCATGTTGCAAGATATTCTGAGCAATGTTGGTTTGCCTAAAACCAACAGCTATCCCAGCATACTGTTGACCAGCGCTCTGGTGGTCGGGGCTTGGGGCTATTTCCTGTATATGGGCACTATCGATCCCTTAGGCGGCATCAACAGTCTGTGGCCCTTGTTCGGCATCGCCAACCAAATGCTGGCGGCAATAGCCTTATGCGTGGGCACCACGATATTGGTGAAGTCGGACAAACTGAAATATGTGTGGGTCACGGCAACCCCCCTGGCCTGGTTGATTATCGTCACCAGCACCGCCGCTTGGGAAAAACTGTTTGCCGCCGATTTGCGGGTGGGATTTTTATCGCATGCCGCCGATTTATCCGCCAGGCTTGCCAACGGCGCTCTGCCAGCCGAGCAAGTCAAAAATGCACCGCATTTGATTTTCAACGACTACTTGAACGCCGGGTTAACCAGCTTATTTATGCTGATCACCTGGCTATTATTGGCAGACACCCTGCGCGTGATCTATTGCGTCATCGCCGGCAAAAACCACCCGCAATCCAGCGAATCGCCGCATACACCCAGCCGTTTGGTTGAAGAGTGGGTAAGGGACTAAAGCATTTTCGAAAAAGTAGGCGTCGCGGCGGATACTGTTTTAATCACCCGTCCTTGACGTTAATACCAGCAACTGGGATACGAGGCTTGTAGAAGCAAAGATAACGCAGCCTGCGCCGCGTTATCGTATGGCAAGCCCTTATTAGACTTTAGGCATTTCCCGTAGCTTTGCCACCACTTTGTCGCCAAATTCAACCGTGCTGATCATGGTGACGCCACTGCCGGGTTTGGATAAGTCGGCGGTAGAGTAGCCGTCGGCAAATACGCCCTGCATGGCCGCCCAGACGTTTTTCGCTTCCGCTTCCATGCCAAAACTGTTTTCCAGCATCATCGCCACCGAACCGATCATCGAGTATGGATTAGCGATGTTTTTGCCGGCGATGTCCGGCGCCGAACCGTGCGACGGTTCGTAGTAAGCTTTGTCCGGACCGATACACGCTGACGGCATCAGGCCCAGCGAGCCCAAAATGCCGCCGCCCTGGTCGCTGAGAATGTCGCCGAACATGTTTTCCATCACCATCACGTCGAACTGGGTCGGTTTCAGACACAGTGCGGTCGCGGCCGAATCGACGAGATAATTGACGACCTGAACATCCGGATACTCTTTGGCGACTTCTTCCATCACCTCGTTCCACAATACGCTGGATTTCAGCACATTGCTTTTATGGATGTTGTGCAGCAACTTGCGGCGTTTTTGCGCCAGTTTGAAGGCCTGGTGCATGATGCGACGAATTTGTTCCTCGTCGTATTCCAGGGTTTCGCGCACGTAACGCAGGCCTTGCTCGTTGACTCCCGCTTCTTTTTGGCCGAAATACAGGCCGCCGACCAGCTCGCGCACCATAATCAAATCGATGCCATCGCCGATCACTTCCGGCTTCAGCGGCGAGAAATGCGCCAACGACCTGGGCAGGAAAACCGGGCGAAAGTTGGCGTAGGTGTTGTAGCGGCGGCGTAGCGGCAACAGAGCGCCACGCTCCGGTTGTTTGTCGACCGGGATTTTCTTCGATTCTTCGTGATTCAAGCCTATGGTGCCTTTCAGGATAGCGTCGGCTTGATCGCAAATGTCGATGGTGGCTTGTGGGAAAGCATCGCCGGTTGCGAAGTAAGCGCAGGCGCCGAACAAAGCCGGCATCAGTTCGAAGCTAACGTCGTTACGTTCTTCGATGACTTTCAAAACCTTGATGGCTTCCGCGGTGATTTCAGGGCCGATGCCGTCGCCGGCCAGGATTGCGATTTTGTAATTTTTCATGAGATGGTGAGTGCTGAGTGATTAAAGCGTTAAATCAGGAAATTTCTATCGAAAAATAAACAGCGGATTTTAGCAGATTGGCCGCCACGCTTCCGCCGAAAAACGGCTTTGCTGACAAACGCAGGAAAAGCTTGATCGGGACGGAATTTGTATTCATTTTTTGTTAATTCACAGGGAAGAAAACACGTCTCATAGGACTTGAATAACCCACCGATGCCGGAAAACCGAGTAATTTTCTCGATCATTCTTTCGCCGAACGCCATCGTTTTAGCTCCGAGCGAAATAGTTGGAGTTATTTGTCCAATGACTGAGAAAAAAGCTTAGATGGTGGTGAAAGTTTCGCTCAACGGCCGAGTAAAAAATAAAGCAGTGGCGAATGGATAATCAGCAATCGGCTTATTTGCCGCAGCAAAGGAGCTGGCCTTCATCATTTCCACGCCGGCGCGTGGGAATGATGAAAAACCCGTAATAACAACCGTCCGTTTACAACAACATTCGACAAAATCAACTAAGCTGGCTAATGTCACCATAGCAAATTTTGTTAGCCGTGAAATTTAGCTCTTCAACCTTCAAATACCCCATATCATGTCAATAGCTAAACCGTCATTTCTTGCAACCGTGCTGTTTGTATTGGGATCGCCATCATTTGCTGTAGATAGACCAAAACTAATAACCGAAGAACTTTACGCATACCGATCCGATGCTCCGCCACATCACAGTTCCGGCGATATTCAAAATTTTGAAGTGTTCTGGCATAAATTATTGTTGGGGATGGGGGTATACCAATTAGGCTCGTTATCGGATGGTCATTCGGCTTGTCATTACGACAATGCGTTGGCAGTGTTAAAGCAAATTCGTCTAGAACTAGGGGAAGCTAACGCCTACCAAAAACTATGGGCTGAGAATCAGGATAAAGTTTTTTCCGCCTGCGATGTCCGACGCGCAAACAGTCAACCACCTCAAGCGATTAAGCTCTTAAAGCCCTTGCCTTCCCGAGCTCCGAGCGATTTTCTTTACCAGTCGGCCAGTTACCATTTTTATAAGCGAGAGTTCGACAAGGCTTTAGAGCTCTATCAACAGGTCGAAAATGATTCGAAAGCCCCGCTTCGCGCTACGGCGGCTTACATGACTCTGCGATGTCTGGCCCAACTTAAACGCGCCGACGAGGCTTACGATAAAGCCGACCGTATACTGGCCGACTCTTCGTTCAAAACCGTGCATGATATTGCAGCCAACTATCGATTCATCCTAATGAATCCCACTGCTTGGCCTGTCAAAGCAATTACAGCGGAGCTGGCCAGCAAACATTTAGCATGGCTCATTAGTTTAATTAAAATAGCCCCTGCAAATGCAGCCGATTTTAACCAAGCTTATAAGGATTATTTTGACGCGCTGGAGCA
Organism: Methylomonas sp. TEB; assembly: GCF_047777895.1. Classification (GTDB taxonomy): domain Bacteria; phylum Pseudomonadota; class Gammaproteobacteria; order Methylococcales; family Methylomonadaceae; genus Methylomonas. The sequence continues at coordinate 3,111,778 of NZ_CP180476.1, read as the reverse complement.
ACTTGACGGTTATTTTCCGCTCTTTGCGCCGGATTCCCTTGCGGTGGATTGGTGGATAACCGATACGGCAGCACTGTCGCCCCGCATGCAGGCAGTAAAAAACCTTGCGCCAGCGCATGAATTTGTCGACTGGATGCAGGCCCAATGGGCATACAACGTTTTTACCGCCGATTGGCTGTGGGCTTTACATCAGAAAGATCATGCTTACTGGGCTCAAAACCAAAATATAGTCAGCCATGCCTGGAAGAGATGGCAACACGGAGACGGCGGCGAATGGCTGCAAATAGCCATTACGCGGACTCATCCCCAGACGCCTCTAGCCGGCGAGATCATAAAAAGCGCAACTCCTTTTTTGACGAATTCATGGCAAGGCGAAACCCCCGAATATCGGGAATGGCTGTTTGATCTTTGGGAAAACCTGATCCGTCTCCATTTAGGCCGGGGTGAACACGGCGCTGCCCTAGACTTGATAAAAAACTACGCCAGTTATAAAACTTTATTCGATGGAAGGCTTGGCCGCCGCCCATACACCAATCGGTCGCACGGAAAAAGCTTAAAAAACTTGTTGCGTTGGCTGGTGTATGCCGGCAACACCGACGACGCGCGACTGGCTTTGCAAGTTATTCGTCAACAATATCCGGTTAGTTTTAACCACTGGCGCAACTTGTTGGCCTCCGAGTGGAACGAAGTCATCGCCTCGGCACCCAAGCACAATCTATGGGATTATCGCGACGATTTGCTTCTTGAAAACGACGAAGGGCTTTGGCAGTATTTGCTCAATATGTTGCCAGCCAAAGCCTTGTATCAATTGGCGGATGCTGGCAATATCGAAAGTAGCGACCGGGGTTATCTGGCGCGTGCAGCGTTAACACGAGCATTTCTGTTAAACATGGATGACCACACCATCAACCAGTATTCGGCATTGGTTGCAAAACTGAATCCATCGATTCGTGAGCGAGTTTTAAGCGCTGTCGATAACCACAGCAAAAACGATTACATTGATTTGGTGTTGCGTATGCCGCGCTTCAGACCGCAACCCTTTACCGGGATTCCACTGGTTAACGCCAGGGAAAATGAAGTGGAAGACAATTTCAAGGCCATAGATATCTTCAATCACAAGGACAATAACTGGTGGTGCCGTTTTGATCAGCGCAAGTTGGAAGACCGGCTTTTTGATTATGCAAAGGTGACACCTTACGGTAATTTGCTATTTCGCGGCGACATCAGCGCCGAGTTTGCGCCGTATATCGAACGCCAAAAAGCCGCGTTCGCCAAGCACCCTTACAAACAGTTGCTGGATAAACAGGAAATAGCGGCGCTAGAAGCTATACCTGATGCACCGCAATATTTATCCGAAGCGGTGATTGCCAGAAAAATCAAGAATCCGGCATCGGATGCGGTTCGTAAACAGCAGGCTTCCAATCTGCATCATGCTATTCGCACCACTAGATACGGATGTGTTGGTCATGGCCCAAGTTCAAAACAAGCATTTCTGCTTTTACAAAACCAATACGGCGACACCGTTTGGGCAACTGCAACACCGTATTGGTTTGATTACTCTAAATTTTTCGGAAACTACTCACCCTAAAAATAATTCCGTAGGATTTAATGACCTAATTATGGGCAAATTTTCCCACCCTACGAATCTGAGATTTCAATTCGGGACTGCGATGTTTGATAAGCCACGCCGAAGCGCTCAGCCCAAGCCAAACAGCGCTTCCCGCTCGATAAACTCTTACAGTTCGTTTGGTTACAAAGCCTTAACTGGCTTAGGTTGTTCAGGGTTTGGGCTCTCGGCGCGGGCGGAGTACCTCAGGCCAATTCGGCAACGATCAGCGGGTGAATCAACGCCGAATCGGAAACGAGCAAACGTACCAAGTCTTCGTTACGATTTTTGAAATGGTCAACCCAAACCGAGGTATCGACCAATATCATGCGGACGAGTTGGTTTGGCCGCGTTCTCGGGGAATATCAGTCATCTTCGGTAGGCTCCCGCCCAAGGCAGCTAAGCATTTGGCGGCCTGAACCCATACAAAGGTTTTCATCGCTTCCCGGAAGATTTCGGCTTTATCCATGTCTGGGTCGGCCATTTTCAGGGCTTTTGGTATAAGGTGTCGTCAATGGTTACGGTGTTCCGCATAGCATTTTCTCGATATAAATTATGATGGCTTGCTTTATCAAAATTTACTATGTGGATGCCTTAAATTCGGTACAACTCGACGAGCGTATTTTCCTCGGACAATGACTGGGTTAGGGATTGAAGGCGTTTGCTTTCGGCGTGGCAGGCTGTCCTGCGGGCCGCTCATCTAAGCTTGTGGGCTATTGGCCTTTTCATGCAACTGGATGTTGATCAACTTGATGGTCGCTAAAATCCCGGCAAATACCTGGTTGACGTGTACGCCGCGGGTTTTGCGCAGTTCGGTGCCGCAATCCCAGGTAATCACGCATTCGGTCAAGGCGCTGGTGTGGCCGCCTTTGGGTATGCGGATTTCGAAATCGGCCAGCGTCGGTAAGGTGTAATCGTAATGTTGCAATACCTTGCCGATGGCGTCGATAAAGGCGTCGAAACCGCCGCTGCCGGCCCCGGTGGTCTGGTGTTTCTCGCCTTTGACATCCACGCGGATACTGACCGTAGACGGCAAATCCAGGCCGCTGTTGATCGAGCAAGCCAGTAATTTGATGTGCTGATAGCTTTTGCTTTCCAGCACGTCGGCGATGATGAACGGCAGGTCGTCGGTGGTAATGGTTTGTTTGGAGTCGCCGATACTGACGATGCGCGCCAGAACCTTCTTCTGGTCTTCTTCCGACAGATCCAGTTCCAACTGCTCCAGATTTTTTTTCAAAGAGGCTTTGCCGCTCATTTTGCCCAAGGCATAACTGCGGATACGGGAAAAACGTTCAGGGCCGAGCTTGGTTTTATACAAACCGCCTTTCTGGTCGCCATCGGCATGGATACCCGCAGTTTGGGTGAACACGTCGGCACCGACGATGGGCGCATTGGCGGCGACGCGCTTGCCGGAGAAGTTTTCCACCATTTCGCTGATGCGCACCAAATGGCTCTCGTCCACTGACAGTTCCATCGCCATTTTATCGCGTAGTACCACCGCCACTTCGGCAATGGAAGCGTTGCCGGCCCGTTCGCCCAAGCAGTTGACAGTGCAATGCACCGCGCTGACGCCGGCCCGCACCGCCGCCATGACGTTGGCGGTCGCCAAACCGTAATCATTGTGCGGATGGAAATCGAATTGCAGCGTCGGGTAGCGCTGGCACATATCGCTAAAGCTGGCGAATACTTCGTCAGGCGCCATCACGCCCAAGGTATCCGGCAGCATGAAATGGCTGATCGGGGCTTGTTGCAAGCGTTCCATCAAACCGTAAACGTAATCCCGGCTGTCTTTGTAGCCGTTGGACCAATCTTCCAGATAGACATTGATCTTTAAGCCTTGCTCGTGGGCGTATTCTATGGTTTGCAGCACATCGGCACTATGCTGATCCAGGGTTTTGCCGAGTTGCTCGCGGCAATGTTTTTCGCTGCCCTTGGCCAGCAGATTGATCACGCTACCACCAGTCGATTTGATCCAATCGACGCTGCGGGTATGATCGACAAAGCCCAAGACTTCAACGCGCTCGGCAAAACCTTCGTGTCGTGCCCATTGATTGATCAGGCTGACGGCTTCCTTCTCGCCTTCCGAAACCCGCGCCGAAGCCACTTCTATGCGGTCAACGCGCAAAAACTGCAACAAAGCTTTGGCTATGCTGACTTTTTCCATCGGAGTAAAAGCAACGCCCTGGGTCTGTTCGCCGTCGCGCAGCGTGGTATCCATTAACTGGATGTGTCTTGAATGGGTAGACATGATTTTTGTTGTTCTCGATGCGTCCTGTAGCGGTATCTGACCAAGTTAATGCGTAGACAGGGTAGAGCGATAGCGACACCCCGTGCATCTTCATTAAATGGCCATTGTGCATAAGCTGGTCGCGCGGTTTATGAGCAATCTGATTGCTTATTCCGAAAGAGACTGAGCTATGCGTAACGCGCCATTTTCGCCTAAAACAGAATGAATTGGCAATTTGCGGCTAATTCCGGGGCTGCGAGCAGCGAAACTCAGGGGAGGGAAATCGGCACTCGCGTTCCTCGCTGGGAGCCGAAGAGTTCTGAGTGGAACGATGATTAAACGACAGATATTTTTGGTGGTTAGGCGGAGTTTTTACATTCCGCCTATTTTTGCCGAACAATCGGAGTGGGTGTTTGCCGGTAAGCCCGACGGTTCAGCCTAAAAATGTGGTTACTCTTTAGTCCACTTAGCCGCTAATTGCGCGGAAAGCTGACCAAAATAAGTACCCACTACAATTGAGATTGAAATCACTAGCAAAGGATTGCTCAGCGATGCGCCGAACAAGACTTCTTGCGTCAACTTGTCCGGGGTTTGCAATAAGTAGGCAAACGTGGATGAATAGCCTAAGACGCTAGCAGGAATGGTTGCCAATTGCGGAAAATTGGCGGCCAGGCACATCACCACGACCGCAAAAGTCACCGTAATGGCGGCCATTGTTGGAAAACCTAAGGCAGTGTCCGGCGAAATCCCGGTCAAGATAATCGCCGTTACCCAGGCCATGAATACGCCGAAAATGCCGCAGACGATAGTATTTTTCAAGGCTTCTTTGGTCGCACCCAAGAAAAAATACGCTGCCCAGGCAATGGTGGCGGCCCAGATAAAGAACACGCCGCTGGCCGGTCCCACCGCCAAAAATGTGGCTACGCCTGCCAATACGCCGATGCTTAAAGAAAGTGCTGTAAGTTTGTCCATTATTGTCCCTCTGATATTGCGCCTCATCGATAGTGGTTTGCTCGATAATGCATAGAGGCTGCCCTGCAAAACCGAAATCCATTTACGGCCAAGCAATCCCGCCTCGACCGATTTGAATGGTAGCAGAGAATAGCCTCCAGATACCAATCCTCGGCTGATTTAAACGCATGCACTGTCGTGGGGTTTTATCATTTCGACTGGCGGAAGTGTCAGGTAATGCGGGCGCGCAACCTGAACTATTTGGCTGAAAACCTCCAAACCGCCAGCATATATAAGGGCTGGCGGTTTGGAGTATTTAAGAAGACAGACGTGCTTTAACTACGACTCAGATAGACCGCGTAAAGATTTCGCGCCGGCGGTAGCCGATAAAACCGAGCAGGCTTGAACCAAATAACCAAAACGCGGCGGGCACAGGCACGGGAGCTGCGACGACTGTCCGCGCAAATTTTTCTGAGCAAGTTGAATCGGGTTGCGCTGCACATGCGGTGCTGGCGATTTCCAGGCTACCGTCGGCGTTAACAAAGTCCTCCAAAATAGGATCTCCGTTCCCATCCAGAACCGGTGCACCGTTTTCATCTAATTTCGGAGCCCTAACCGTACCGTAAAAATATAGACTCAATCCCGCCGTATAAAACTCGTATTCGCCGGCTGCGGCTGCGCCATTTTTCGGGGTAAATTCGCCAAGCAAATACTCAACGCTATCGCCAGGGTTTAAGGCTATATTCTGCTTACTTAGGATACTGTTCGGGCTGGAGTCGAAATTGAATTCGTAAGGTCCGGAAGAGCAGCTATCGGCCAGAAATGTACCGGCACAACCAATAGAAGTACTCAAAGAAATACTATCCACGGTGATAAGTACGCCATTGTCTATGTATCTGCTTTGGCTAGTGTTTGAATCGTAATAAGTAAAGCTGCTTGGGTAGTTGGCCGGATTGATGCCAAACGGCGGGTTACCGCCACCTGTGCTGGAAAAAACCAAGGGATCCGATGTGGCGTCCAAACTTAGTTTCAACCAAATCGGAATGTTATCGGTCGCAACGACAGTGCCGGTAGGTTGAACAAACGACAGACTACCGCTGTAGGCCGCCTGAGCATTGGGTAGCCAAGCCAACGCCAACGTGGAAACAACAAATCGTAATTTAGACATAACGTATTTCTCCAATTTAAAAGCGCTTGAAAATCATTTTCCCAAGAGGTCTAAACCTTTAGTTTGATGACCAATTCAACCCGTCAATATCGTCGCTCTCATGCAGCAGGCAGTCCAGCGGTTCAAGTAGATTAGCGCCGCGGCAGGCGGCAACGAAGAATGCCGGGAATTTAAGGGCAAGCCAGTATTCTAGGCAGAGAGCAGACTACATGGGTCAGATCATAACAAAATATTGCCGGGTTTATATGACAATAACGCTGTATCGAATTAGCGGCAGCATGTCCGCCACATTCATCGAAATCCGGTCACGCATGGCTGGATTAGAACGCTTAAAGATTGGCCCCATTCGCGTTTTCATCGTTATGCGAAACAAGGCGTGTATCCTAAAACTTGGCGTGTTGACTGCGATTTATCGAGGTTAGCGGCTAGAAGATAACGCGAAGGATGCCAGCGTGTGGGGAAGTGGGTGGCTCGGTATCCGTAGCGCGTTTATCTGATTATAATTTCAGAGCAAAAATACGAAATCCACACACTCCTTCCTGCCCGCTGTAATCAAGCACCAGCGCGTATTTATTAAACAAACCGGGACGCTATTTATGAATTCGAATGAAAATGCCGTGATGCCTTCTTTAACCGCACAGAATCCGTTTACCGGCCGCATCGGTGAAGAGTACGATTTTCTCGGTATGATGTGTCCCAATGTCGTGGTGCTGACGCAAAAGCTCGGCGAGACAGTCGCCGCATGGCATCCCGGCAATAGTCTACAGGGGCTTGAGATCGGCTGCGGCACAGGATTGAGCACGCTGTCCTTGCTTACTCAGCGCGAGGACCTGCATCTGCGCGCTTTCGATGCCTCAGCGGCAATGCTTACGCAGGCGCGCGCGAATTTGGCGGAGTATGTCGACAACGGTCGTGTCGAATTCATCGAGAGCGATGCGCTAGCTTTTTTACAGCAGCAACCGGACGCCAGCGTTGAGGTTGTGGCCTCGAATTATGCCATTCACAATTTTCTGAATGACTATCGGGATCAAGTCTTTGCCGAAATCTGGCGCGTGCTTAAACCGGGTGGATTGTTCGCAAACGGCGACCGCTTCGCTATCGATGATCCCGCGCGGCATTTGGCTTCCACGCAAGCCGACATTCGCCACTGGTTCAAGACCTTTGGGGAACTGCAGCGTTACGATCTTTTGGAAGACTGGGTGGTACATTTGCTGAGCGACGAATCACCGGAGCACATCATGCATGTGCCAGCCGTGATATTCACGCTGCAATCTCTCGGATTCAGCGATGTGCATTCGCCTTATCGTGAAGGCGTGGACATGTTGATGACCGCGATAAAGCCGAAATTGGCTTAGTTTTTTTATCGGTCATCGTTTCCGTGCTCCGGCACTGCGCATCGCTGGAGCACGGGAAAGATAACTGTTGGGGAGATTGAGTTCAAAGACAATTCAGAGCGCTCAGAAAGGCGCCCGATAACGAATTGGTAAAACACAGTCGGTTACGCCCAACACTTTAAATAAATGACGAAGGGAGCGGCTATGAACGAGAACGACAAGCTGAATTTGGCGGAAGTGATTCAAGAGCTGAGACAAAGTTTGGTGACGGCTTCCGCTCATGGCGAAGCGGAAACCATCCGCTTTAACGTCAATAGCGTAGAAGTGGAATTGCAAATGGTGGTCGAAAAATCGGTAGGTGGAAAAGCTGGCGGTAAATTTAATTTCTGGGTGTTGGGCGGCATTGATGCAGAGGCCTCTGCCACTTATAAACATGCAGCTACGCATAAGATCAAATTTAATTTACAACCGGTGGATGTGAAGAACCCGGATCCGCAGACGGGTGAGCCGAGTAAACTATTGTTGTCAGGTGATGAATAACCGAGGCATTTAGCGGGGATTAACTATGGATACCAAGCTGATTGCAAAGATTCTGCCGACGAAAAAGGATGGTAAGCGCGCTATTGGCACTGGTTATCCCATTGCTGAGGGTTTGGTATTGACAGCACGCCACGTTGTTGTTTTTGATGAGCGTGATAAGGCGGTGCCTATTGCGATTGAATGGCCGGATTCAAAGCATTCGGATACGAATGTCACCGAATTTGTTTGGGTCAGCGATGAACACGACATGGCCATTCTCAGGTGTCAAACCCCGCCAAACATGTCGCTTTCCTCAGGCCTATTGGCGTCACGCGATCCAAAAAGCCATGAACAGTGGAGTGGTTATGGCTATCCGGCTATCGGCAAGGAAGCTGAATCGGGATTGCGCGAAAAAATACCGGTGATGGGGGAGTTCTTTCCACCGAATGTCGCCACGCCTAAACTCACCATTTCCTGCAAAAGTGATGCTTTGGAGAAAGCTGGTTGGTGCGGATTATCGGGGGCGCCGGTATTTCACGGGCCGCAACTATTTGCGATTATCACCGCGACGCCCCAAAGGCGTGATGAATGTTTCACTGCTATTTCCATACCGTGGTTAATTCAAAATGACCAAGAATTCCAAGAAATAACGGGTATACAAGGCCAGATTCAAAAACATCAAAAATTCGTTGCCGAGCAGAAACGACAAATTAGCGAGGTATTGTCAAAAATGACCGCAGAGAACCTACTGTTCAAACAAATCGTCGGTCATTTGAAGTTGAATATCGAGCATATGTCCGATAAAAAATTAACGGACAAATTGCTGGAAGCCTTCGAACAGGATGACTTGGCGGTTTTAGATATGTTGCTGCGCGCCGGTGCTGATGCGTTCAAACAAGATTCCGGCGAGTCGATACGCCAGAATCTCAGACAGCTATTTTGTTTGTTTGCAGGCCTGATGGCCCCGGAATGCCAAGCAATCAGGCAGGCATTGATTAACTTGCCGGTGCGCACCGCGATGGCGGCTGAATTGTCGCTGGCGGCGCTTTACGATACCAATCCCGAGTTTGTCAGGCATGACGGCAAAGTGCATGGCAGGCATACGATCAATGCAGACGTGTTTACCCGCGAAACCGGTTGGAGCCAGACAGAGTTCATAAAAGACGCCACCGAAACCATTTACAGGGCAATTCACAAAGCGCCGCCGCCCGAGCCGCTGGACGCCTTTGAGCTTGAGGCTTTGAATTCCACGATTAAACAGCGGCAAAATCGCTCCTTAAACCAACTGCATCGCCTGGAATTAAATCGGCGGGATGCCAATTTGACTAACAACCCTTTGCTTGATGCCGCCAATTGCCAGGCTTTAATTGCCGCAGACTGCCTCCCGGATTTACCCATTGTCCACTATGGTGAAGCCGCAGCGGAAAAAGAAGCCAAGTTAAGTGCCAAAATCACAGAGCTCTTCAACATACTCGAAACCAGCCAACCAAGCACATGACAGCAACCACCCTCAAACATTTTCAAGCCGATAGCGTTATCGATTACGCGGACTGTGGTTCCTGGCGGCAAGGCCGTTATTTTCTGGATAAAGCCAGCGCTTATGCCCTGGAAATGGCCTTGGCGACCCGCCGCCCCCTGTTGGTAAAAGGTGATCCAGGGTTGGGCAAGAGCTATCTGGCGCGGGCAGCTGCTGCCAAGCTCAAGCGCAAATTCATTGCCGAAGTCGTCAACATCAACACCGAAGGCCAGGATTTGCTCTGGCGTTACGATCCGGTCGCACGCCTCAACGACGCCCATGCTGGTATCAAAGACGATGACAAACTCAACCCCAAGCATTATCTCAATCCCGGTGTGCTGTGGTGGACCTTTGGCTGGGATAGTGCGGCTCGGCATTACAACGATGTCTGCCGTCATAAAGTCTACCGTCCGCAGATTTCCGACGACGGGGAACTGGACAACGGCATTGTTTTGCTCATCGACGAAATCGACAAAGCCGAGCCTTCATTGCCCAACGCGCTGCTGGAAGTGCTGGGTAACGGCGGTTTTGACGTACCGCTGTTGGGAGAAACCATCGGCAAGACACTGCAGACGGCAGACAAACAAGCTGCGCCGCCGCTAATCATCATTACCAGCAACGACGAACGTGAATTGCCGGCGGCGTTTATTCGCCGCTGTCTGGTGCTGCATTTGGCGGTGGATGATAAAAACCTTGAAACCTGGTTTTTGGAGCGCGCCAAGGTGCATTTCAATGATAACCAGTGCAGCGAAGCCATCAAACGCCCGGCGCTACAACAACTAATCGCCGACCGGCAGGAGGCTGAGCGCCACGGCACCATCAAGGCCGGTTTGGCGGAGTATCTGGATTTATTGGCGGCGCTGGATGAAATGACCGATTCCTCGCTGCAAGGCCAAGAACGGGATGCCTATCAGCAATGTTTGCTGGCTGAGATCCAGCACTTTGTGTTGCGCAAAGCGTTGTAATGTCGATTCATACTCAGACCAGTCGCGGCGACTTACTGCGCTGGCTGCAGCGCTGTCAAACCCATGACGAAAAATGCCTGAGCGCTACGATATTGGGTTACGAATGGTGTGCGCCAGTCACGATAAGCCATGAAATTGATTTTAAAGTTTCCCCTCCGGAGCCACCCCAAATCAACCCAGACTCTGTTCCTACGCCGGCTAAATTAGCGCTGAAACGCCCGCAAGCATTATTCTACGCCCTCGCATCTCAGGAGCATTATGCCGATCCGCAACAGCTAGGTGACAGCCTGCCACCCGCGCTTCAAGGCGTTGAGCCGCTCTCCGACGCCGATTTGCAGCCCTTTGCCAGCGGTGAACCGCTGGCGCATCAAGCCATCGTCCCCGAAGCCCGCATGCGCGATTTTTTGCGGCAATCCATAAGCCATAGCTTGGGGCGGCGACTGGATATGCCGCAGTTGGTCAAACGTATCGCCCGCCTGCAAACCTTGTATCATCTGCCGCGTAAGCCACGAGTGCTGCCGGCCGGGCGGGTTTATGTCGTCCTCGATCTGAACAAACGCTTGCTGCCGTTCTGGTTGGACGCCCATCGTTTGTGTGAAAGTATCGTCCGTCAGTACGGCTTGAACGGCCTGGAAATTCGCGTGATTGACGATGACCCGCTAGGCGAATATTGGGATTGGTTTGATCAACAGCAACTTCCTAAGCAATGGCAAGCGCTCACCGCGCAAAGTGTGGTGTTCATTGTCAGCGACCTGGGGCAATTGGCTGAACAACACAGCCCGATACGCACGCGGTGGGACAGTTTTTTCCGGCAACTAAGCCGTAAAAACACCACGCCGGTCGTGCTGGCACCCGTATCGGCTGCCCAGCAACAGCCAGAGCGCCTAAAAACCATCCGCCAAGTGTTGTGGAACAAACACGGCAAGCTCAAACCGGAAAAGATCGATCCGGATATCAAGGCCCACGCTGAGCATGTTCGCAAGGTCTTGGCATTGTTATCCATTGCCGTACACGTCGAACCTGAGTTGCTGCGCGCCTTGCTACGCTGTTTACCCGCTGAACAAGCCGATAGCGGCATCGAAGCGGCGGTGTATCAGCATGCCGATATGCAATGGGGTTATACCGCCATCAGCATGCGCCCGGAAAAACGGGCCGAGTATCAAGCCGAATTTAAACAGCTGGACGCCGGCTTGCAATATCAAGTCTTGAGTTTGCTCAAACGCCAGCATATCGGCCAGTTTCCGGCGATTTGGGCGGAGGAAGTCATCAACGCCTTGCCCTTGGTGGCTTTCCCACTCGAACAACTGGCCGATGTCCAACAGGCGGAGGCTTTTATGCAACGCTTTGCCAAAACCCTGCAGAGTGCCCAGTCCGACAGCGGCATGACGCAATTTGCCCGGCGGCATTTAAACCGGTTAAGCGGTGAAGCGATTTGTCACTATAACGACCGCTATACCAGCGCGCTGTATGGACTGGCATACCGCGAGCAACTGCGGGCCGGCGCTCCATTGCCTGCGGAATATGATGCCGCCATCGTCCACGAGCAGATTCGTGAACGCACCGAATTAAATCGCTATGGCATTTGGCAAGTTGGTGAAGCCTTGAGTATCGCTTATGCCGACACCAGGCCCGTAGCGATAGGTGGCGCGAAATTGGCCGAATTCGAAGCAATCCACGACAGTATCATGCTGTGCAGAAGTTGGGTAGAAAATGGCCGGATCCGATTGGATAAGCAATTGCTTCGCTTGCCTGTCCATGGCGAGTCGTGCATCGTCGCTCAGTTGGATGGGCAGATCCTGGATTTTGATAATGGATTGGCCAGAATGACGTTTTCAGCATTTACAAAGCCCAGCTGGGCTGACAGTATCGTCCGTAATACAGAAGGGCTGTCGGCTAATTTACGCTTTGCGGGCAACGATTATCGCTTTTGCTTACAAGCAGGAGATGGCTTCAACCATTACATCGAGTTAAGACGGTTTACCGAGGCCGGACCATTGCCGGAAAAATGGGGCGAGCGGTTTATCAATAGTATCCTGTTAAATCAGGAAGATAGAAGGACGCTGCTTACGCAAGTGAGATGGGAACCGGAAAATACTAGATCCTGGCCTGTTGGGGTAGACCAATACGGTCTCTACGCCGACCTCACCGTCAACGACGTCACGCAACGCTTCCGCTGGATAGAGCCGGGCAGTTTTATGATGGGTTCTGGGCGCGGTTCTATAAATTACGCCAGCGAAGCCGCGCACGCCGTGACCTTGACAAAGGGTTTTTGGTTGGCTGATTCCGCTGTTACGCAAGCCTTTTGGCTTGCGGTGATGGGGGGCGCCAATCCCAGTTACTTTCAAGACAACCAAAACAACCCAGTTGAACAGGTGAGTTGGGACGATGCGCAAAGTTTTATTGCCAGCCTAAACGCTTTACAACCCAGTCTGGGGGCGCGTTTGCCCAGCGAAGCGGAATGGGAACTGGCCTGTCGGGCCGGCACTACGGCGCAGTTTGCTTTTGGCGACTACATCACGCCAAGCCAGGTCAACTACGATGGACGCTCCCAGTATGTTGGGGGTGAAGAGGGGCTATATCGAGGCAAAACCGTCCCGGTGAAATCCCTACCTGCAAATCCTTGGGGCCTCTACGAAATGCACGGCAATCTATGGGAATGGTGTGAGGACGTTTGGCAGTATGACCTTGGCTCGGTTAATGCGGTTGATCCCCTGGTAGAGTCGAATCAGGATTCAGACGGTCGCCGTGTGCAGCGCGGCGGCTCTTGGTGTGACCCCGATAGCCATGGACGCTCTGCCGCCCGTGCTGGAGGTCGACCCGGTGATCGTGACTTAGACGTCGGTTTCCGGCTTGCTATAGGTCATGCTGAGTTAAAGCCAGGGCCGGTAAACGGCGAGGTAAAATCTGCCAATGGCGGTGATTCATCGAAGCCGGGCAGCGGCATCGCGGAGTAACCAGATGAAAGCTTATGAATTACAGTAACCTATTGTCTCCGCTAGTTTTTCCCTGTCCCTGGGCCTCTGAATGGGGTGAGGATACTCAGGGTTTGTGGCAAACGTTAAACTACCGCGGCGTGCGGCAGGTGTTTCGCTGGATCGAACCGAGCACTTTCATGATGGGTTCGCCGGATAGTGAATTGGGCCGCTACGACTACGAAGTTCGCCGAACGGAAGAGGTTGAATCGGGTTATTGGTTGGCCGACACTGCGGTCACTCAGGCACTATGGGTGGAAATTCGTACCGGCGAGAGTCCTAGCCGCCACCATGATAATTTGGTGTACCCGGTACACGGTGTCAGTTGGGATGACGCCCAGGCCTTTATTGCCGAGTTGAACCAGAGGGTTCCCGGCTTTAATGCTCGATTACCCAAAGAACTGGAGTGGGAATACGCATGCCGGGCAGGCACCGACACGGCGTTTAGTTTCGGCGACAGTATTGATGCCAATCTGGTGAATTTCAACGGCAACTACCCCTACGCAAACGCGCCAAAGTGTGAATTTCGCGGTAAACCCGTGCCGGTAAAGAGTTTGCCCGCGAATGCCTGGGGGCTTTACGAGATGCACGGCAATGTTTGGGAATGGTGCCAAGATTATTGGAGGGAAGAGATGGACGTTGATAGCGACGTTGATAGCGACGTTGATTCACCGTTCACCTGGGAATCGCCCACCGAACGGATTGCCCGCGGCGGCTCCTGGGATGCCGATGCGACCTTCGCCCGTTCCGCCTACCGATACCACTTCGATAAATCCCAACGCAGCGAGTTCTTTGGATTTCGTTTGCTGGTTGATGGCTAGCTTCAATTTTAAAAGTTCTGACAAATACGGCTTACCGCAATGCGTCAGATAAGCGACATACCTTAACCGGATTCTCCAGCTATATTTCGTGCTACGAATATTGCCTGACAAGGAAGGGCGTTAGTATGACGAGTCTAAATATTGCGGGTTTGCTTCACCACGGCGTATGGCGCTGCATTGGCTATCTGGCATTCAGTCGAATAAGAGTCATCGGCAAAGAGCGGCTAACGTTAGTCGGTCCTGTCGTGTTTGTAGCCACTCACCGCAATGGCGCACTCGATGCCGCACCCTATTCGTTTGCTGTTCCTTTGGCCATGCCGATGGTATCGGCGCAGCTGCAGCGTTTACCGTTGGGCAGATTTTTGTTCCGTGGTATCGCGGTAGCCCGTGCCAAGGATAAGGCTCGCGGCATTAAGGCCGATAACGGCAAGGCCCTGGCGGAATGCATAGACTTACTGAAAGTGGGTGGACAACTGTTCATCATGCCGGAAGGCACTAGTTCCCTGGGTTGCCGACATTTACCGTTTAACCGTGGTGCCGCGCGTATCATAGCCCAAGCCATGGCTGCTGGAGTCAGGCCCGTTATCCAGCCATTGGCTGTTCATTATGAAGACCCTACTCGCTGGCAAAGCCGTGTTGAGGTTTTGATAGGTGAACCCATAATTCCGCAAAATGCCGACGAGATAGCGATACACCAGTCGATTGTTGATGGCCTGGAGGCTGTTGGGGTTAATTTTGTCGATACCGAAGCTCAGCAAACGGCAGAAAAATTGGCTTATGCCCGCATTTTAGGTACCGATCTTTCTTACGCTGAACACTTAAAAAAACTCGAGGGGCAGATTGCGCCTGCTTTATCAGAGTCGCTAAGGCAGTTAGAGGCAGTGGCCAAGGATAAAGGTCTTTTTCTTCATCAAGGCCTACCTTTAATGCCGCTCCGCTTGTGGCAGCGGGATTTAGTCAAGTGGTTACTGCTGGCGCCTGTCATCGCTTGTTTCAGCGTATTGAATTTCCCGGTGCTGGCTGCCGGGCATATCGCTAGTCAGCTTCTGCCGGACGAGCCGAATGTTATTGCCTTTTGGCGCATGGTCGTCGGTGTGCCGGTAGGATTATTTTGGTTCGTGACCGTCTGCGTGGGTTTGTTTTTATGTGCCGGACCAAGTTGGTGTGTTCTTTACGGCGCGATCAGCATTGTTGGCGTATTGGCTTGGTACCGATTCCGTAAATTGACGGTAGCACTCGGTAACGCGGTTTTTCATCCTGAGGTGAGGGCGGTATTGGTAACAGCCTATCGGAATTTGGCGGAGCGCAAAGCGCATGAATAAACTTCTCGACCCGCCCTTACGCTATTTCAGTATCTATCTGGGCGCTGTTTCAGCCATGGAAATCGCGCATCTGACGGTTTGGAGTCTATTGTTTTGTCCGATGTTGGCCGGCATGGCCGGATTGGCACGCAGATATTCCAGACAACGCAGTTGGGGGCTATTGGCGGCCATTTGCGTCAGCTTGGCCGTGGGTATGAATGTGTCATATCAAGCCATGGCCGGAGCTATCCCCGCTGTCCGGAGCGTACGCTTCGATGCCCAGCTATTGGCATTGGATCGGCTATTGATAGGGGAAACGCCGTCGGTATGGTTGGAACGATGGATTAGCCCACCGCTCACCGAACTAATGAGCGCTTGCTACTTGTTATTGATGCCATTATTGCTGGTCAGCCTGCTGCGTTATTTTTTCCGGCGCCGGGAATTGCTCGGGGAATTTTACACCGGCCTATTCGCGGTTTACGGCTTGGGTTTTCTCGGTTATCTGCTGGTGCCGGCTGCCGGGCCTTGGCTGGCCTATCCGGAGTTGTTCAACGTCAAATTGAGCGGCGGCGCGGTCACGGCATTTAATCAAGCCATGGTTGAACAAGGCAGTAATAAAGTCGATGTCTGGCCGAGTCTACACGTGGCTGTGACGCTTTATATACTGGGATTTGCGGCACGGCATCATCGCCTTGAGTTCTGGATTTTGTTGTTGCCGATATTGGGTTTATGGATCGCTACTTTTTATTTGCGTTATCACTATTTTGTCGATGTCCTCAGCGGCTTGGCGTTGGCCGGTTTTGGTTTGTACGAAGCTCGCCGTCATGCCGCTCACCCTGCCATTAACCCCAGCAAGAAGGATACCTATGCCAACCCTGTTTGAGTTTCATCATCCGTCTGCTCTCGACTCTGCCATATCCGGCGGTAAAGGTGCCAACCTTGCCCGCTTGACTCAGGGAGGGTTTGCGGTACCACCAGGCTTTGTGTTGCCGCCGGAGGGTTATTACTCGTTCATTGAGCAATACGATGCATTGCCGGATTTGCTTCGGAATTTGCCTATAGACGAACCCCTGGCCTTGGAACAGGCGTGCACACGTATATGCGAGCAGTTGACCCAGCTACCGGTGCCAGAAAGCTTGAAGCAGGCAATTGCGGAGATGTTGGCTGAGTTTCCGGGCGACACGGCATTCTCCGTGCGTAGCTCCGCCACTGCCGAGGACTTGGGCGGCGCCGCATTCGCCGGGCAGCACGAAACGTATCTGAATTGCATCGGCATCGACGACATTGTTTCGCGCATCCGGGATTGTTGGGTATCGCTGTGGAGTGCCCGCGCCATTGCTTACCGCTTGCAGGCCGGCATCGGCTTGTCGAACACTGCGATGGCGGTGGTGGTGCAAAAAATGGCCTTCAATCGGGTCGCCGGCGTGGGGTTTTGCATCAATCCGGTTACCGGCGATCCTGCACAACAGTCGGTCGATGCCAATTATGGTTTGGGTGAATCGGTGGTGGGCGGTGAACATCAGGTTGATCATTGGTTGCTGGATAAGTCGTCCGGGCGAGTGTTGGATGCGGTTTTAGCCCATAAATCCTCATGCATCGTCGCCGACCGCACCGGTACGCGCAGCGAGAACTTGTCAGATGATCAAGCTAATTTACCTTGTCTCAGCGAACCTGAGTTGGTTGAGTTATCCGATTTGATGCGGCGTGTCGAAAAGTTTTACGGTTATCCGCAGGACATAGAATGGGGTTTTGAGGGTGAACAGTTGTGGCTGTTGCAAGCGCGACCGATTACCCGCATCCCGCCGCGCTGGACCCGTGACGAATCCGCCGAGCGATTTCCCTCGGTGATTACGCCGCTGGCTTGGGACTTGGTGGAGGAGGGTTTTCACCAATCGCTGTCGCATTCTTTCGAATTGATGGGCTTGCCGCCGTTTCACGGCAAGTGGTTCGCCTTGTTCGATAATTATGTATACGGCAATCAGAATGCCGTCGAGGTTTATGCCGAAGGCACCGCAAATTCCTTAAACGTGCGTTCAGTTGCCGAACTGCTGTCTGCTTTACCGACACTGCGCAAACGCTATGCCTGGGTGCAGGAATTACCGATGGCGTGGTCGCGCGATTTGGATCGCTATTTACTCGGCCTCGGCGAATTAATGGCCGAGCCGCTGACAGGACGCTCTATTCCCGAGTTGTGGAATTTTGTACTGCGGGTGAAGCAGCTAGGTGCGGAATATTTTCTGCCGAATATTGCCATTTCCATTACGCAGCGCACCCTTTACAAGCTGGTGTACAGCATCGTTGGGGCGGCGGTTGGCGAAGCGGATGCGCCGACGACCTTTGATAGCTTGCTGGCGTACTGCGAAACCAAAACGGGTTTCGTCAACAAGGAACTTTACCGGCTGGCAAGGCGGATAGCCGAATGCCCCAAACTCGTGCAGGCGTTGCGCACCCAAACTGGTCAGCAATTTCTGGCTTCCGGCGGATTCATACAGGAAGCAGATATTGCAGCCGCTTTCCAGCGTTTTTTACAGGATCATGGGCATCGGGAAGTGGAGTTTGATCCCTATCATCCGACCTGGTTGGAAGCGCCATGGCTGGTGATTGAAAATCTGAAAATGATGTTGGACTCGACCCTGGAAGACCCTGCCGAAAAAGAACGTACTCTGAAAATCCGGATGTTGGAAACCGAACGGCAATTGATCGGCGGGTTGCCGGAGGATTTGCGGTTTCCTGTTCAGGAGCTATTGCGCTTGGCGCGGGTTTATACCGCATTGGACGACATCGAACATTACCAGACTACACGGCTGACATTGCCGTTCCGCAAGGGTTTACTGGCCTTGGGTGTAGCCTTGCAGGCCAGAGACATAGTTACGGAAGCGATGGATGTATTCTTTGCCAGAGCCGAACAGCTCTCGGAAACAATCCGCCTTAACGACGCCGAGTCGTGGCGTTGTTTGGCGGATAGCATAGAAAGGGAAAAACAGGCTTATCAAAACCATAGGCAGCATTCACCGGAATGGGAGTTGGGTAAGTCACAAGCCTATTCCGCTAAAGACGGGGATTTTGTTGGTTTACCCGGTAGCCCCGGCGTTGCCAGCGGCGTGGTTTTTAAGGTGTTGTCGCAGGACGATTTCGCCGATTTTCCCGCCAACGCGGTACTGGTAGCGCGTACCACCAACCCGGCCTGGACGCCTTTATTTTATAAGGCGGCGGCCGTGATCACCGAAAGCGGCGGACCTTTGTCGCATGGTGCAGTGACTGCAAGGGAAGTGGGTTTACCTGCGGTAATGAGCGTCAGAGGTGTGCTGGATGCATTGACGAACGGCGACAAAGTGACAGTCGATGGTATTGCGGGCCGAGTAAGGCTAGATTGACGCAAATCTTCGTAAGCAGGTCGGTCGGTCCACTTGGCAAAAATTCGGGACACCACCGGTTTTTGTCATAAGCGCAAGTTTCAGAGCTTTGCGCGCAAGCCAATTAGAGCTGTGCGCAAGGCTTTTCCGGATTCGCGCAAGCTTATTTGCCTGGCGGGCAAGGCTTTTTTCCTTGTGCGCAAACCATTGAAGCTAGCGTGCGAACCAAATAAGGTGGCGGTTTGGCCTCAAGGCCTTGCGCTTAAGCCATTTCGGTTTGCGTTTATTGCAAATTGCCTTGCCCGCGAAGCGATTTACCTTGCGGGCAAGGCTTTGAAAGTGGCGAGTGGCTCTAATAAGCTTGCGGCTTTAGCGGAAAGGCTTGCGCGCTATACTTTCAGCTATTCCGCCAAGGGATAAAGCTTAGGCGGTAAGCCGGAATGCCTTGCCGGGCAGTCATTATGCTTATCTTGCTTAGCCGGCAGGTTGGGTGGCCTGGGTTTTGGCCTTGGCGCCGCGATTAAACCGAACAGACATGGCCTGCCGCAGCGTTTCCAAGCCCGCGCCCTTGCCGGCGATTTTCAATGAGGCGTATGCATCCAGGCTAAAACTATAAATATCACTGCCCAGTGCCATGTCGGTGTCTTCGCCTCTACTCATTAAATCGCGCAGGCGGTGCAGGCGAGGGCGGAGTTTATCGAGCGTTAGCAGATCCGCTTGCGCTTCGACGACATCGAGACCGGGCGGAATGGCTTGCGTGTTTTGGGTGGCCACCGTCAGCGTCTGGCGGCAGAACGCTTCGGTTTTATCGCCCATCTTCAGGATGGTACGGCGCTCTTCCGGGGTTAAGACCAGGAAGCCGGCAAAGCGGTCTTCCAATATCTAACGCAGCGTCTATGTCGGTCAGATCATTATCGGATAGGCTTAAAGAAATCAGATGTTGACTCATGTTTATCTCCTTTTGGCGTGGCTGATAAAGCGGATGATGGGGTGTGGTCCGCAGAAGAAAAGCGTAGGCTATTTTTGGAAGCGCGCGTGATTTTGTTTGCTAGAATCGGGGCTGGTTTTGGTTGATTCTCTGTTGGATTCTGGTTTCCAAGCTCTGGCTTGGAAACTCAATCTTGGAAGCTATTGCTTCCCGGCAAATAAAGAAAGCTAGAGCTTTCGAGCCCTGGTTACCAAGCTGGAGCTTGGTAACCAGTGAGAATACTCGGCGGTAAGCTTGCGCAATGCAAGCCGGCTTCAATGAATGCAATAGTTGTCAACCTCGGGGGGCTTCCTGAATCGACTGGCAATGCATATTAAGATAGGATCTCCACTGGGTTTTAGTACAGGAGTAGATAAATGCCAGAAGCGCGCCAGACAATGAAGATGCCGGAATTACTTATGTTCGCGCGGGTGTTTGCTATTGGGCTCTTAACAGCAGAGGTCTTCCGCCTTTCCTACTATGCAGGCGAGAAATTTGCGCCCCTTCTAGCCGACGTTGACTGGCGAGTTCGAGCAACCGGGATGGCCGCTGGACTATTAATCTGCCTAGCCTACGTTCTCATGCGTGATGCGCGCTCGACAATTGTTCGTCTTGGGCGAAGCCTTCGTTTTGACTTGTTTTTAATCGTTCTACTCGGAGTGTGGGCGAATGAATTGATCTCGCCATCGCTAGTCAAGATTCACGAGGCCGTCAAAGAAGCTAACCCACTGTGGGCGCCCACAGTTTTAGGTATCTTGCTTTTGTTGCTTCTGTCCCCTTTGTATAGGACCTACTGGCTTCGGAAAAAGATTGCTGGCCCTCAATTGTACTTCCTTGCGGACGATGAAATCGAAACTGAGGAAGACGATATTTTGCAGAACAAAGGGCAAGCTAAAGATTTTGCGGCAGCTGTATTGCGGAGTGAAGCGCACTCGGGGCTCGTATTTGGCATTGATGGGCCGTGGGGCATAGGCAAGACCAGTTTCATCAATCTTGCGGAGCAGCACTGGAGGGTGGCAGGAGCTAATTCGGTAATCGTCTTTCGTTTTGAGCCGCTTAGATACGCTGCTGACCCAGACCTGTCCGAGCGTTTAATACGAGAGCTTTCGGCAACCATTCAACAGCAGGTATACGCTCCAGAGTTTCGTCCAGTCGCATCTCGATATTCACGGATGGTTAAGGGCATCTCAATTCTCGGCATCAGGCTGTCATTTGAGCCTTCCATCGAGACCTTTGACAAACTGTTGGAAGACATTGACGACATTTTGAAAAGCATACATAGGCGCGTCATTGTTGTTATTGATGATTTAGATCGACTTGAAGCCAAGACGGTCAACAATGTCCTATTTACAATCCGGCGGACATTCAAATTGTCCCAGGCAACTTACATCTTATGTTACGACACTGAAAACCTAGTGAAGGGGAAAGACGAAGGGAGTAATGCGCGAGAATTCCTTGAAAAGTTTGTGACGGTGAAATTAAGCCTATTTGTTGACAGTTCGATGCTTAAAAACTTCCTGCAGACGGATTGGCAACGCAACGAACGGCGACGCCCATCTATTCCTTCCGACACCATGTTTAATCTTTCCTCAATTCTTGGCGAGATGGCGGAGATTTTGGGTGATGATAGGGCGGCTAAATACCTCCCCCTAATTGGCGACATGCGCAAACTCAAGCGCTTCGTCAATACTGTAATTCTGCTGCAACTCGATAAGACGGACTTAGATAAGACAGATTTCAATCGGCGTGACCTCATCAACTTGATACTTTTACATCTGAACTACCCCGACCTGTTTCGGAAAATTTATGCCGAGGAAACCGAAGGGCGGTCAGGAATATTCTCAGCAAAGCGGAGCTATGATGCGGGAGAGGTGAAATTTTCCAATACCCCCGAATTCGAGAGAGTGGTGAATGAATGCCAGGAGCAGACTGGCCAATTTTTGCTAAGGCAGCTTTTTGATGTAAAAGTACTTGAGATTGAGGCAGTCGACCCTTCAGATGAAAGCGTTCTAAAATCGCGTGCGTGCTTCAATTCGGGGCAATACCGGAATCTCGAAAAATATTTGAAGTTAATCGTCAGGTTTGCCACACCGGAGCCTCGAGAGACGTACAAAC
Organism: Methylomonas sp. TEB; assembly: GCF_047777895.1. GTDB lineage: Bacteria > Pseudomonadota > Gammaproteobacteria > Methylococcales > Methylomonadaceae > Methylomonas. Next base: position 3,089,963 of record NZ_CP180476.1, on the reverse strand, counting down.
TTTACCAAGACGCCGTCGATCGCATTAAACAAGGCACTTTGATTGCTTCCATTTTTGAGGAACCGGCCTTTAACCTTTGGGAAGACGAGTTGGCCCATGATGAATTTTGGCGCGTTCTGGTAAGCCAGTCCTATGATTTCACACGGGCGGTCGCCGAAGATTCCATCAATACGCTCGTGGAGTTTCTACCACGATATTCAGTTCTTGACATCGAACATCGCGGATTAAGGGAACGGTCCATCTACTCCCTTATACTCCTGCTTGACCGTGCTGGCTGGGGTCGTACCGATGGGCGTAGACTTTCTAATGGACCAGAAAACGTAGTCGAAATTGCTCAGCGCATTTTTGGAGAAAAGGCTTACGTGAATAGAGGGCTCATTCATCGGTTGGCGAGTGATGAACGAGGTGTACTCGGGTGGGACGACCTGATGTCGTTTCGGCTGCACTGCTCTGCTGATCGGCAAGGGCAAATATACAATGTCACTTCTGCATTGATCGTTCATGAGGATATGAGTGCCCGAACAACGGGAGCGGTCTACTCGCTTGCATTAAATGGCATGCGAATGCTCTCTCAAAGGGTATTCGAGCATTTTCGAGGCACCTACATAGAGCCTAAATTGAATTTTTTTGCCGAAGTTGATAAGACATCGGACAGTGCCTTCTTAGGAGATTCTGAAAGGAGGGTGAAAATGCGAAGTGAGCAAGTTGAAGGAGGACGTCAAAAACTGGCAGATCAATTGCTGGCTGCCCGTTCAGCTGTGAAGACTTTTGTCATCTACCAACTTGCCAATCAGAATCAGCCCACAGGCTCTGGTGTAGGTTGCGGTTTGTACGATGAATCCGGAGTGGGTGACTCCAGCGGTATCAGCACCATCATGAATCGGTATCTGTTCGATATCTGCTTCAATCCAAATGTCTGCGAAGACAATATCTACCATTTTGTGGACCACTGCTTAAGAAATCTGAGCCGTGGATATTGGGCTGGTTATTCTGAAGAAGAATATGTGGCTTCTGTGGCGAGTTTAGCCAGTGGGCTCGATCAGGTTAAGCTGAAAGAATATTGGGCTGAATTCGGTCATCGGATAAAGGAGAAAAATCTGCCAAGTTTGGATAGACAAGTTGTGACATTGAACTACAAAGCAACGTATACCGAAGATTTGCCAAAGGTATTTGACGCGCTTGACAAGATGGAAGGAGTGGCTCCTGAACATCACGAATAAACCATAGCAATTAGTTCGAATACCGAGTCAATGCGCGATTTTTCTGGTTTCCAAGCTCTCGCTTGGAACCTAAATCTTGGAAGCTATTGCTTCCTGGCTAATAAGAAAGCTGGAGCTTTCGAGGCTCGGTTACCAAGCTGGAGCTTGGTAACCACGGGAATAGGCGACAACACTTGCCGGCCCGGAGCCAAGTTAATTCTCCCAAGTCAAATGTAAACCCGCCCCGTCTGCCCTTATAATGCTGGGCTTTTACGATATTCGCCATCCTCATGCCTGTTCCTGACACCCTGAAGCAACTCGCCAAAAATCTCCAAAACTGCATGGGCACCGATCGCCACGGCTTGAAACGCCAGCTCGACCGCTTGCGCAGCGAGGCGAGTAAGGGCAAGGATGTGGCCGGACAAGTGCAGCAAGTGGCGGATAAGATCGAGCGTTCGGTCGGGCGGTGCAATCAGCGCCGGGCTTCGGTGCCGGTGATTAATTACCCTGATTTGCCGGTCAGCGGCAAGAAGGACGAGATTGCCGAGTTGATTAAAAATCATCAAGTCACCATCGTCTGCGGCGAGACCGGTTCCGGCAAGACCACGCAGTTGCCGAAGATTTGTCTGGAAATCGGCCGTGGCGTAACCGGTTTGATCGGTCACACTCAACCACGAAGAATCGCGGCCCGCACTGTCGCCGACCGCATCGCCGAGGAATTGGGCCAGCCCATCGGCCAGGCGGTGGGTTACAAGGTGCGTTTTCACGACCAGACCCACCCCAATTCGCTGGTCAAGCTGATGACCGACGGTATCCTGCTGGCCGAGTCGCAGAACGATCCTTACTTAAACCAATATGACACCATCATTATTGATGAGGCCCACGAGCGCAGCCTGAACATCGATTTTCTGATGGGCTATCTACGCTGGCTATTGCCGAAGCGGCCGGATTTGAAGGTGGTGATTACCTCCGCGACCATCGATCCGGAGCGCTTTGCCAAGCATTTTAATGATGCCCCCATCGTCAACGTGTCTGGTCGTACCTATCCGGTGGATGTGCGGTATCGGCCCATCGAACTGATCGAGGAAGACGACGAAACCTCCGCCGATTTGCAGCAAGCTATTCTGGATGCGGTGGACGAGTTGTATCGGGATATGCGCGGCGACATTCTGATTTTCTTGAGCGGCGAGCATGAAATTCGCGAGACCACCGAATCCTTGCGCAAGTCGCATAACAACACCCGTTACGAAGTGTTGCCGCTGTATTCCAAACTCAGCGTTAGCGAGCAGGAGCGGGTGTTCAAGCCCAGCGGCAACAAGCCGCGCATTGTCTTGGCGACCAACGTCGCAGAGACTTCGCTAACGGTGCCGGGTATACGCTGTGTGATCGATTCCGGCCACGCCCGCATTAGCCGCTACAGCGCCAAGAGCAAGATTCAACGCCTGCCGATCGAACGCATTTCGCAAGCCAGCGCTAACCAAAGGGCAGGACGTTGCGGCCGGGTGGCCGAAGGTATTTGCATCAGGCTGTATTCGAAAGAGGATTATCTGGCTCGGCCGGAGTTTACCGATCCGGAGATACTGCGCACCAATCTATCGTCGGTGATTTTGCAGATGGCGGCGCTGAAGCTCGGCGACATCGAAGAATTCCCGTTCGTCGAACCGCCCGACGAAAAAATGGTCCGCGACGGCAAGACTTCGCTGTTCGAAGTCGATGCGTTGGATAAGCAGGGCAATCTCACTGAAACTGGCCGGCAGTTGGCGAAGATTCCGACCGACCCCAAACTGGCGCGCATGCTGCTGGCAGCGGCGCAACTGGGTTCGCTGCACGAGGTGGCGATCATCGTCTCGGCGCTGAGCATCCAGGACCCGCGCGACAAACCGGCCGATAAATTGCCGCAGGCCGAAGCCAAACATGCCCAGTTCAAGGCCGAAGATTCGGACTTTTTGAGTTTGCTGAATCTGTGGAATGCTTTTGAAGAGCAGAAGAAACATCTGACCAACAGCAAGTTGCGCAAGTATTGCCAGGACAATTTCTTGTCTTACATTCGCATGCGCGAGTGGTACGACATTCACACGCAGATCATGCAGGTGGCGCGTGGTGATTTGGGTTTGAAGACCAGCGGCAATCCGGCTAATTACGAGCAAATCCACATGGCGTTGTTGCCGGGTTTGTTATCGAATATCGGTTTTAGACACGAGCAATACGAATATCTGGGCGCGCGGGGTTTGAAGTTTTTCATCTTTCCGGGTTCCGGCCAGCACAAAGCGCGGCCGAAGTGGATCATGGCCGCCGAACAAGTGGAAACCAGCAAAGTCTACGCCCGCACCGTTGCCAAAATCGAGCCGGAATGGATAGAAGCCTGCGCCCAACATCTGGTCAAACGCAATTACTACGACCCGCATTGGGAGAAAAACGCTGGTCGCAGCGGGGTTTACGAGCGCACGCTATTGTATGGTTTAACTTTGCAAGCCAAGCGCAAAGTGCCTTATGAAAATGTCGATCCAAAAGCCGCGCGGGAGATGTTTATTCGCCACGCGCTGGTGAATCACGATTATCACAGCAACGCGCCGTTCTTTAAGGCCAACGAGGCCTTGCTGGAAGAGGTGGGTTACATCCAGCACAAGGGCCGCCGCGTCGATTTGGTGGAAGACGAGGAATGGCTGTATCAGTTTTACGATAAAAAACTGCCAGCCGAGGTGGTCAGCGGGATTACCCTCGATCAATGGCGCAAGAAAGTTGAGCGCGATAATCCGAAGATTCTGTTTCTGACTAAGGAAGATTTGACCCGCCACGACGACGGCAAGATCAACGATTGGGATTTTCCGGATAGCAAGAAGGTTGGCGATTTGACTATCGAATTGCATTACCGCTTTGAGCCGGGTCACGACGAAGACGGGGTGACGGCCATCGTACCTGTGCATCAGCTCAATCAAATTCGCCAGGCGCCGTTCGATTGGTTGGTCCCGGGCATGCTGGAAGAAAAAGTCACGGCCTTGATCAAATCGCTACCCAAGCATCTGCGTAAGCATTTCGTGCCGGTGCCGAACACCGCCAAAGCTTGCCTGGAAATTGAACCGGATTTTAAGGGCTCGTTGTTCGAGTGGTTGAGCGGTCGTTTGCGCAAACTGACCGGCGAATCGATACCCTTGAATGAGTGGCAGCCGGATGCCTTGCCGGACCATTTGAAAATGAATTTCCGCATCGTTGATGATCATGGCCGGGCCTTGGGCTATGGCCGTAACCTGGCTAAGCTGCAAGCCGACTATGCCACAAAGGCTGGTGACAGTTTCGACAAGCTGGCACAGGAAGAGATGAACCATACCGGCTGCATTGCCTGGGCATTCGACGACTTGCCCGAGACCTGGCAGTTCATGCAAAAAGGCCAAACTTTTATCGGCTTTCCGGCGATTGTGGATGAAGGCGACACGGTGGGGGTGAAGATACTCGACACCCAGTACAAGGCCGATCTGGCGCATTTCGATGGTTTGACCAAGTTGTTTCAATTGCAATGCCGCAAGGACGCGCAGTATTTGTTAAAAAACAGTGGGGTCCAGGCTACTTTGCAATTAGCCTATAACCAACTGCCCAAGCATCCGTTGTTGACAGAACGGCCGGGCGGCGATTTTAAGGAGGATCTACTATTCTTGATCTTTAATAGTGTGTTTGTTGCTGATAGTACGATCCGCAGCCAGCAGCAGTTCGAAGCGGCGCTGGCGGCCAAAAAGGCTACGCTGGTCACGGTTGGGAATCAGGTGGGCAAGCATGTCACGGAAATCATGGCAAACTACCAAACGGTAAGACAGCGATTGAAGCAGCCTGGCGTCAGCCCAAATTTGCGGGAAGACTTGGAAAAACAACTGAGTTTGCTGCTGTTTAGCGGTTTCTTACGATATACGCCGTTGGCGCAGATACAAGCGATGCCGCGTTATTTAAAAGCCATTGAGTGTCGTCTGGATAAGCAAAAGCCCGATTCGGCGGACATCCAAGGTCTGCACAGGCTATCGCAACGCTTTTGGCAGCATGTCGAAAAGCAAATGAAGACTTTGGTGCCGATGCCGGAACGCGAAGCCTTCCGCTGGAGTTTGGAAGAATTGCGCGTGTCCTTGTTTGCGCAGCAACTTAAAACCGCTTACCCGGTTTCGGTGCAGCGTCTGGAAAAGACTTGGAACGAAAAGTTTTAATCAGCCTCTGATTTTTGTGCCCACTACAGAAGGAAGCCCAAGATGATACCCATTCGAGATTCGATACCTTGTAACATCAAGCCTTATGTGACCTGGGGCATCATGGCTATTTGCATAGCAGTGTACGTAGCGATGCTGTTTATGCCGGATGAAATGGGGCAGCACTTTGTTTACATGTACGGGATGGTGCCGATTCGATATTCCAATCCGGATTGGGCTTATAGTTTTGGTTTGCCGCCGGATCATTATCTGTCGTTTTTTACCAATATGTTCCTGCACGGCGGTTTCCTACACCTGTTGATGAACATGGTGTTTTTATGGATATTCGCCGACAACATCGAAGACTTGATGGGACATAAACGCTTTGCGGCGTTTTATGTGTTGTGCGGACTATTGGCAACCTATGCGCAGTGGTATTTTTATCCCAAGATGGCGGTGCCGGTGGTGGGTGCATCCGGCGCCATCGCCGGCGTGTTGGGGGCGTATTTTTTTCGCTTCCCACAAGCTACCGTAGTGATACTGGTGCCCATCCTGTTTTATCCGCTGTTTTTCCATGTGCCGGCGATAGCCTTTCTTGGATTCTGGGTGATTATCCAAATCGGCGATGTATTCACCGCAGCGGTTTTAGATAATGTCGCGGTGGATTCGGCTTGGTGGGCGCATCTGGGCGGTTTCGTTGCCGGGGCTTTGCTGCATCCGTTTTTTATCGAAAAGAAACCCGCGGCATATCAATTCCTGTCTGATGAATAGGCCTTTAAACCGCGTTTAACCGGCAAAAAAGCAAGAAACGGTAGGGCTTTTATTTTATAATGTCGGCAGTTGGCTAACCGGCTGAAAAGGCAACCAAAAACAAGTCCGTTGCCTGTGTTTGCAAAAGATTCTTCATTCATTCGAGACAAATAAACATGAAAAACCTTAATGTCGCATTGGTAAGACTGCTGCAGTTTGTGGTGTTCGCGCTGTTCACATTCATCGTATTGTTGTACTTCGGTACTTTGATTTTGTTGCCGCTGGATATAGTGGTGTTAATTACCAAAATGCTGCATATGGTAGGTATCGGTACCTTGTTCGGTGCGATTGTTGCCGTGCCGGTAGTGGCTTACATGGGCAAAATCGTTTACAACACACCAGGGTTGATTCAAATGATCGTCGAGAATGGCATCGATTTAGCCAATACTGGCAAGCAACGGGTTGAAGCGTTCAACAAAATTGCTGAAGCGGTTAAATAGACTGTTCCACGCAATTGTAAAAAAGGGGCTTGCAAGCCCCTTTTTTGTGCCTGTCGGTTTGCCGAACATTGATTATTTTCCGAAATGGTTGCGCGGTCCGGCGGCTTGAATAATGGTATTTGGCCCGGTAAATTCCCTGGTAGCCGGCCAGATCCCCGGCGTTTATCAGCTGTCGGAATTTTTTACAGCAGCTTTTTTGCAAGCAAACAAATTGGTTCAGTTGATTTTTTCGATTTCACTCTATTAGCTGCTCAAATTCTGCAAATTGGCGTATTAAGCGGCTGTTGTATCGGTAAAGCGGATGGTTAGCGTCAATGGCTAAGTCGAGAAAATTTACACCTGACGGTTCGACTTTTGCGGGGTTTGGTCTGCGGCTAATAAAAGTCTTTTAAGTACATAAGCTTGTGTTCTGTGCGTATGTTTTTTGCTTAACTTTTAACGTAAAAAATTTGTTAAATAATCCTGTAAGTATGCGTAAAGCAAGGGGAAGATTATGGACGCAAAGAAATTAGATACATCAACTAAAAGCAGAAATGACGAGCACTGCGACCACCCGTCCTTAGCCAAAGAATATGTCTCCGGCGTACCCACCGGAAACTTTGTTTGCGCACAATGCGGTCGTCATCTGACTTCAATTATCAGAACATCCAAAAAGTAAATTCTGCCGATTCCGCGCATGCCTTCACCGGTATGCGCTTTCAGGATCATTCTTCCAACCTTCAATTACTTTCCGGTAACGCTAGGCTTTGGCTGGCGGTGATTTCTTGCTGCTTGAATTTACTGTCTTTGATTGATGGCCGGCTATCCCAGGGATGTACGATGCGCCTGGCTGCAGGTTGCAAAAATCTTCAAACAGGCGCAATCTTGGAGCTGTGGTACTACGGCTATTCAGGGCGTGTGCAACACGTTTTTCTGATTTAGCGGTATGAGCTTAATTCAACCCCACAAACAGCCAGTGCAGGTCAATGCGCACTGGCTTTTTTTGGACTATCCATTTTGAAGGAAAATGTTATGGCATATTGGTATCCCGACAATTCGCAGTCTATCGGCAAAACACCGCTGGTCAGGCTTAACCGCATTACCGACGGCGCTCAAGTCACACTATTGGCTAAAGTGGAAGGGCGTAACCCAGGATATTCGGTGAAATGCCGCATCGGCGCGGCAATGATCAACGATGCGCAACATCGCGGCCTGCTGGGACCCGGCAAAGAGTTAATCGAGCCAACCAGCGGCAATACCGGCATTGCACTGGCGTTTGTCGCCGCCGCCCGCGGCATTCCGTTGACTTTGACCATGCCGGATACCATGAGTATCGAGCGCCGCAAATTACTAGTGGCCTACGGCGCCAAACTGGTGCTGACCGAGGGCGCCAAAGGCATGAAAGGCGCCATCGCCAAGGCGGAAGAGATTGTCGCTTCCGATCCTGAGCGCTATGTACTGTTGCAGCAGTTCAAAAACCCCGCTAACCCGCAAATCCACGAGCAGACCACCGGCCCGGAAATTTGGCATGACAGCGATGGCGCGGTCGATATTTTGGTTGCCGGCGTCGGCACCGGCGGCACCATTACCGGTGTATCGCGCTACATCAAACTCACGCAAAGCAAACCCATCGTTTCTATTGCCGTGGAGCCGCAAGCTAGCCCGGTGTTGACTCAGTATCGCAGCGGCCAAGATATACAGCCTGGGCCGCATAAAATTCAGGGCATAGGGGCCGGATTTGTGCCCGATGTATTGGATTTATCCATGATCGATGCCATCGAACAAGTCAGTAATGATGAAGCGATTGAATATGCGCGGCGTTTGGCGCGGGAAGAAGGCTTGTTATCCGGAATTTCCTGCGGTGCGGTGGTCGCGGCGGCAGTGCGGGTGGCAAAACGGCCTGAAAATGTCGGCAAGACCATAGTGGTGGTACTGCCGGACTCCGGCGAGCGGTATTTGAGCTCTGCTTTATTCGAAGGCTTGTTCGATGCGCAGGGCGTGGCGGTTTGAGTCGGCGCTGAAGTTAAGGGGCAGTGGCTAAGGTTTTTGTAAAAGCTTAGCAAACTGGCTGCTGCCCCCTTTGTATTTCCGCTATATGCATTATTAGGTCGAAACATCATTTTGGCCGGTAGCTGAAATATTTCTGTATTGTGCAAAATGCGGCTGAATAATAAACAGGGAAGTCCGGTGTTCAGGGCAAAGCGGGAGGATTGAGATTGTTGACTTACCGCTATCGACCCTAAGGCGACATCCATAGATCTATGCTTAATGTCGGCTGTGCTTCATGATCTGCCATTTAAGGTATTGTATGAATTTGAAAGTTAAATTTGAAGCGTATTTGCTTTTAGTTTTGTTGAGCTCATGTGGCTCAGAGCCCAAACCCGAACCGGTTTTTCCTTTGCCTTCTTTAGCTCATGATGTTCGGATATCTATTGCTGATCAAATAATTCGATTGCCATTGGTTGCTATATCGACTAGGCGCACCGTGTGCAGCGCGAAGGACAAGTTTTGCGGGTTGCCCATAGAAAAAATTGAGGCCAATCAGCCAATTGTCGTAAATTCTTTAGACATTCCACTCGAAGGTTACAGCCGCTTCCCTGACTACCGAACAGAAGGTTCAATTTGGTTTCCTGAGATTTGTAAAATGCTGAGCCAAGAATGGGCTCGCCGAGTTTGCTTGACAACCCCAGCAGAAAAACATATTGATTTCCATGGAATAGGTGAGTTTACTTTGGTTAGAGAAGACAGCGTTAACTTACTTGAACGCATTCAGCTCGGGAACTGCTGCAGTGTTAGCGAATTGTTGAAAAAAATGAAATTTATCGACAAAACGCCATCAAGTTATTGCCAGCTTGACAAACAGGGAAGGCCTGCAAGTTTATGCGTAGCAGCAATAAAGGTGAGAAATAATTTATTAGCAGTTTGGATCGTCACTCGGGCAGGTGCTGAAAAGTATAGAATTATTCGCGATGCCGAAATTATTTTAGCGTTTATGCAATTCGGTATCGGTGAAACTGAAAATTTTCAAGCCTTGGATTCTGTTCTGAATACTCATTAGCGATTGGTGCAACTCGTAAACTCATCACAACCTTCAAGCATTGCTCAACGTTGAAAGACAGCTTTCTGGCTTGTAGCAGTCAAACGTTTAAGTAATTGAGTGTCGCATAGTGGCCGATTGAAGCCAGATGCTTGGAAGTGCCAACCAACCCCAAATGCACATGACTGTTATCTCTTTGCTAAGTCAAAGCAAGCACCCGTTTGACTCACGGCGCGCCCAATCACCAGCGCTCCCGGTAATCATATCGGGGCATCGGCCGCGGCGGATAGCCGTAATAGTCCAGCGGCGGCCGCGCGAAATAGCGCGGCGGCGGGGGAGGGTAATAGCCCAATCTTGCCGGGCCATGCATCCTAAAATATGGCCGGTAAGCATGCCCGTGATGGTGATGATGCCGCCTATGGTGGCCATGTCCCCAATTATCTCCATGCGCCAAAGCGGTTCCGGACCATAACACGCCGATTAACAATATCGTTATAAGCCTGAACATATATCCTCCTTTGTGGGATTGTTTCAGTCGCAGCGGATTGTTCGCCTTTTTGCTTAAAAACCTCTTAATTCCGCTGCGCTGTTTGAAAGCAGAGCAGATCGAATGCCGACTTGCACATCGCTCAAACCATTGGCGCCACATTCCCGAAGCGCTTCAAATCCCGGATTTCGTACTTCTCAATTTATTTGCACCGTGTTTAAGGCAGGCTGTCCCAAAAAACCGGTTCATGCGCCTGTGGGCAGGCTGAGTAACATCGCCACATTAAAGTTTGATGAAAATGCCGATTTGAATGAACCTTGCTGGTTTGCCCGGGAATAAACGCTGCACGTAACCACGGTTTTGTCTGGTTACCGAAATTGAACCGGGCGTCAGATTATCCTCACTGGAAACTAATGGCGCCCGCATAGTGACGATGCAGCAAAAGGAATCCGGGCCATGACGCTTAGCAAGCAATCCAAAAGAATCATTGTGTATTCTCACGATACCTTCGGTCTGGGCAATATCCGGCGGATGTTGGCTATTTCTAAATCCTTGGTGGATGCCGATCCGAATGTCTCGGTTTTGATTTTGTCCGGCTCGCCGATGCTGCATGCCTTCCGGATTCCGGACCGCATCGATTACATCAAGTTGCCTTGTCTTTCGCGTAGCGTCAAAGGCGATTATTCGGTGAAGTTTCTGGATATGGAATACGCCCAATTGCTCAAACTGCGCAGCAATATCATCCGCAGCGCAGTGCTGGATTTCGACCCCGATTTGATTCTTGTCGATAAAAAGCCCTACGGCGTCAGCGACGAATTGGGCGCGGCTCTCAATCTAATGCAACGCCGCGGCCACCGCGCCAAACTGGTCTTGTTGTTGCGCGACATCCTCGACAGTCCGGAAAGCACGATACCCGTGTGGAAGAAAAACGGTTACCACGATGCCATTCAGTCCCATTACGACAAGGTGCTGGTGGTCGGTTCGCCGGAGATTTACGACATGCGCAAGGAGTACGAATTTCCCGAAGCCAGCCACGAAAAAGTCGACTTCTGTGGCTATATCGCCCGCGAACGAAGCGACAAACGCGCCGGCGAAATTCGGCAGCAAATCGGCTGTACCCAGGAACGTCTGGTGCTGGTGACCGCGGGTGGCGGTGAAGACGGTTACCAATTGCTGCACAGTTATCTGGAAGGCTTAAATCGGCAAGATCTGGGCGACAACACCATGACTCTGATGATTTGCGGCCCGGAAATGTCGGAAAGCCGCCGCCACCAGCTCGAAGTTTTGGCTCGCGGCTGTCGTAACGTGGTGATTCAGGAATTTAACACCGACATGATGGCCTGTATGGAAGCCGCTGATTTGGTGGTCAGCATGGGCGGTTATAACTCCACCTGCGAGCTATTGACCCTGCGTAAACGGGCGATTTTGGTGCCGCGCGTCAAACCTTCGCAGGAGCAATGGATACGCGCGGAACGCCTGGCCCTGCAAGGTTTGGTGCGCGCCATTCACCCCAACAATCTGACGCCCAAATTGCTGATGGATACCGTCCGCGAGGAATTGCGCCGCACCAACGTCCACCACAGCCGGATGTATCAAATCGACATGGGCGGCTTGCCGCGCATCAGCCAGTCGATCAGCGACCTGCTTTACGACTGCCCGGCAAACCTGCCGGCAACGATCAGGGCTTCGACTCGCAGCGCTAGCGCAGACTAACCCTATTTGCCGAATACATCACTCGGCGCGTGCAACGCCGAACGGACCCTTATGGATAACACCATGCCAAACCACGACCACCAGGCGCAAGTCGCCTACATCCTCAAAGGCTTTCCGCGCACCTCGGAAACCTTTATCACCAATGAAATCCATTTATTGGAAACCTTAGGCCTCAAACTGTCGATCTTTTCGATCAAGCAACTCGAGGGCCAAAAGCACCATGCCGTGGTTGACCAGATCAAAGCGCCAGTGACTTATCTGCCGCAAGCCGACGATTTGACCGGGCGCAGCTTTTGGGTCTGGCTGAAGGAAAACCTGCCGAAATTTACGGCCAGCCACGGCCGGCTGTTCCAGAAGCGGCCAATCGCCTATCTCAGCGCTTTGCTGGAGTGTTTAAGCATGTCGATCAAATACCGCGAAAGCTGGCGGGACTTTCCGCGCACGGTATTCATTAAGGAATTTCTGCAAGCCGGGTATATCGCCGAAGCGGTGCTGCAGAATCCGGCCATTCGCCACCTCCACGCGCATTTCTGCCATGGCGCCACGACGGTCGCGATGTTCGCCAGCCGGATCAGCGGCCTGCCGTTCAGCTTTACCGCCCACGCCAAGGACATTTACCTAAGGGAATTGAATCCCGGCGATTTGCTGCAAATTAAAATGCGCCGCGCCAAATTTGCCGTGACCTGCACCGGCGCCAATCAGCAACATCTGGACGCCTGCAAAGGCAGCGATATTGCCGTGCACCGGATTTATCACGGCCTGGACACCGATTTGTTTGTGCCGGAGCCACGCGAGCAATCCGCCGCTGACTCTGTTCCAACCATTCTGTCAGTTGGGCGGCTGGTCGAGAAAAAAGGCTTTGATTATTTAGTCAGGGCCTGCGCAATGCTGCGCGACCGTGGTATCAAATTTAACTGTCGCATCGTCGGCGGCGCCGATAAATACGCGCAGGTGATCAAACAACTGATCGCCGAACTGGATTTACAAGATGTGATTAGTCTGCCCGGCGCAGTAACCCAGGAAGAACTGCGCGGTATTTACCAGCAAGGCAGCGTGTTTGCGCTGCCGTGTCTAGTGGTGGACAACGGCGACCGCGACGGCATTCCGAATGTCTTGGTCGAAGCGATGGCGATGGAAATGCCGGTCATCTCCACCGACATTTCCGGCATCCCTGAACTGATTCAAGACCAAGTCAACGGCCTGCTGGTGCCCGAGAAAAACGCCGCAGCCATGGCCGATGCCATCGAACGCTTATTAAAAGATCAGGCATTGCGCCAGCGCCTGGGCCAAGCCGCGCGGCAAACCGTCTGCCAGGATTTTAATTCCCGCCACACCACAGTGGCATTAAAAAAACTGTTCGACGCCTGTCTGGCCGGTGAAATGGTGGAAGCGCATGTCTGCTGTGCTGAACATTCTTAATACCGACCCGCGTCTGCAGGCGCTGGCGGCGCCGTATTGCGATATGACGCCGACAGACTTGCTGGCGTATTTCCATAGCCGCCAGCATGTCAGCTATTTTTCGGTAATCGACGAAGAGCAAAATACCCCGGAAAAACTGGACGGCGTATTGCGCAATCGCTTTGATTTCAACCACGAGCCTTATCAGCTTGCTGATGATTTCGATTGGCTGAGCAACCCCAGCGCCGATGTCGAATGGCAGATTCTTTTGCACAAGTTTTATTATGCAGTCGGCTTGGGCCGGCGCTTTGCAGAGACCGGCGACCTGCACTACCGCGATAAATGGCGAGTGCTGACCAGCCGTTGGATAGCTAGCGTACCCATCGATTTTCTCTCCAGCGATGTCACTGGCCGCCGTGTGCAAAACTGGATTTTTGCCTACCGTTATTTCGTTTCGTCGGTCACCCAACCGGCTATTGATGCGCAGTTTCATCTGGACTTTCTGGCCTCGCTACAACAGCAAGTTGCCTATCTATGCAACAATCTGACTCCAGCCCGCAATCATCGCACCCTGGAGCTTTACGCAATTTTCCTGGCGGCGGTGGTGTTTCCGGAATTGCGCAGTGCCGATGAATGGTTGAAATTTTCGATTGCCGAATTGCAACGCAACCTGCAAACCGACTTGCTGGCCGACGGCGTGCATTGCGAGTTATCGACCGATTATCATCACATCGTCCTGCGCAATTTTCTGGGGATTCGTAGGTTGGCGATGCTGAACGACATCGCGCTGCCGGCCGACATGGACGCTGCCATCAAAAAAGCCCTGAACTTTTGCCTGCATGCGCATAAACCCGACGGTTTTATCCCGGCCATCAGCGACGGTGACAGCGCCAATTTTCTGGACTTGCTGTGCCAAGGCCATGCGCTGTATCAAGATGAGGCGATGCTGTATGTCGCCACTGCCGGCCAACAAGGCCAAGCACCGGCGGAACCTTCGAAAACCTTTACCGCCAGCGGCTATAGCATCTTGCGCAGCGGCTGGGGCGATCAGGGCGACGCGTATCAGGACGAACGCTATTTGTTTTTCGATTGCGCGCCGCTCGGGGCCGGCAACCACGGTCATCTGGATTTACTGAATATCGAAATGGCGGCTTACGGCCGCTCGTTGATTGTCGATCCGGGCCGTTACACCTACGACGAATCCGGCGACACCAATTGGCGAGTGCTGTTTCGCGGGACCGGCTACCACAACACCGTGCAGGTGGACGGCAAAAACCAGACGCTTTACGCGCCGCATATCCGCAAATACAAGATTCAAGGCCCGGAACCGGCGCGCGAATTTAAATGCGCGCTGCACCGGCCGGGATTTGACTATCTGCACGGCATAGCCGCCAGCCATGAATACCCGGTGATTCACGAGCGCAAAATCTTGTTTATCGCTGGCGAATATTGGCTGATTTGCGATGTACTACGCGCCGAGCAAAACCACGACTACGAACTGCGGTTTCATCTGGATCCACTCGCTCAGCAACGCACGACAAACCAAGTCGATGCCGCCGGCTTGCGCGTCGATTCGCCGAACCTGCTCATGCTGCAAGCCGCGCAACCGGATACCCAATTAACGCTGGAGCCCGGCTTTGTCTCACCGAGCTACGGCAGCAAACACCCGGCACCGGTCGTCAAGTTTACTGCGCATGCCACCGACTATTGCTTTTTGACCGTGCTGTTTCCTTATCAATCGACGCCGCCGCGGCTGACACTGGAACAGCTGCCAGTCAGCCAACTCGGCCAAGCGGTCGACAATAGCATCGCCAGTGCCCTGCGGATTCACAGCCAACAGACGCACGGGGCCTATCTCGACACGCTATTCCTGGCGCATCGCGAGGGCGGCAGCTACGCGCTTGCCGATCTATACACCGATAGCGCGTTCGTATTCCGCCGTCAGGATAGTCAGGGCCGGGTGATGGCATGGCATACCGAATCGGCTGCGGCGGTAAGGGAATAAATGATGAAACCCGAATTTCGCGGGATGGATAGATCAATCTTGTCAGGCAACCCAGGCGCCGGTATAGCTGCGTTATTGCTGCCGGCGTTCGCTGCGTGGTCACCTACTGAGGTGCTGGTTCATTTTCGCCAACGCGCCGTGGATAACTATTTTCCGCTCAAACTCGGAAAAGCCAAACATGTCGCCAGCGCGGCACCTATTCTCGACAACCAATTTACTCTGAACAACGAAACCCACCGTTTAGACAGCGGATTTGACTGGCTGCATAACCCCAGCGTCGATCTGGAATGGTTGATTCTGCTGCACAAGTTTTACTACGCTCGCGATCTAGCCTTGGCCTACGACTACAGCGGCGACGAAGGTTATGCCGATAAATGGGTGGCGTTGGTCGGTTCCTGGATCAATCAAGTGCCGGAAGGGTTCGTGAACAGCCAGGTGACCGGCCGCCGCTTGCAGCAATGGCTGCTGGCTTACCATTACTTCGTGCCTAATCGAAACTGCCGAGCAATAAGCGCCGAATTTTTGCTGGCTTTTTTGCATTCGATACAGTCACAGGCGGTCTTTCTCAGCCGAAATCTAACCCCGGAAGGCAATCACCGCACCATCGAGCTGTCAGCGATTTTCACGGTTGCAATTATATTTCCGGAGCTCAGCGCCTCGGCAGAGTTACTGGCCTTTGCCCAACGCGAACTGCTGGCCAATCTACGCCAGGATTTCCTGGCCGACGGCGTACAAAAAGAGCTGTCCACCGACTATCACCATACAGTGTTGAAGAACTTTTTACGGGTTCGCGAACTGGCCGATTTAAATGGCGTGAGCTTGCCCGAGCCAGTCGATGCCGTTTTCCGTAAAGCCCTGGACTTTTCGATTTACGCCCACAAACCCGACGGTTGGTTACCGGCCATCAACGACGGCGACGTCAACAGCTACTTGTCGCTACTGGGTAAAGCCGAACGCTATTACCCCAGCGCCGCGCTGCGCTATGTGCTTAGCCAAGGCGAACAAGGCCGGCCGCCGGCGCAACGCTCGCGGCTGTTTGCCGACAGCGGTTATTGCATTCTGCGCAGCGACTGGGCCGAACGGCCTTATGCGGACGGCCGTTACCTGTTTTTCGATTGCGGCGATTTGGGTTTTGGCAGCCACGGCCATTACGACTTATTAAGTTTTGAAATGGCCGCTTTCGGCCGTTCCTTGATAGTCGATCCGGGCCGGTTTACCTATCACGAACACCCAAGCGACGATGTCAATTGGCGGTATGCGTTTAAAGGCACCGCCGCGCACAACACCGTCATGGTCGATGGCAAAGATCAAATGGCCTACCAATGCCATGAGCCGGTCGGCCCGCAACCCCATGCCGCGATAATTCGTTTTGAATCCAATCAAGGCTTTGATTTTGTGCATGGCCGCGCCCTGAGCCCCCGTTACGAAGTCGATCATCAGCGCAGCATCTTCTTTGCCGAAAACGAGTACTGGATTATCAGCGACCTGCTAAGCGGCTGTACCAGTCATCGCTACCAACAATTTTTTCATCTGCCGCCACCATGGTCAGCGCCAATTCAGTCCCTGAATAATCGGCAAGGCCAGGGCGTTTGCCTGCCTAACCTAATAATCGCGCAGGCGCCGCGTGCCGAGGTGGCGATGCGCATTGAATCGGGCTGGTTTTCGCCGGAGTATGGCGTCAAACACGCCGCGCCGGTGCTGAGTTTCAGCCAAGAGGGCGACGGTACCCGCTGGTTTCAAACCGTGCTGTACCCCTACCGGGATGACGCGCCGGACATCCGGATCGACAGCTTGCCGGTCAGCCAGTCAACGCATCCGGCAACGCCAATGCAGGCCATGGCCTTGAGTATTAGCTTAAAGACCGCCGACACGGTTTATCGCGACTGTTTTTTTGTTAGCCATCTCAACCAGCCTGCGGAATACCGCTTTGCGGATATTGTCTGCCGGGCGCGGCTGTTGTTCGTACGTCGCAATCCGCTGGGAGAGATCGTCAGCTTGCAAGCCGATGCCGCCGAAAGTCTGAGCATTGCCGGCCGCACGCTACTAAACAGCATCGCCAAACCGCTAACGTTGAATTATCGGTCAAGCCCGACCAATCCCACACTGCCAGAGGCTTGGGAGCGAGCGGCATGAATCAAGATCCGCAATATCCGCAGATGCCGACAGCATTGAATCCGACCTTGATGGGGCCTTTACTGGATTGGCTGCTGGACGGTGCAGGTAATCCAGCGTCCGGATGCGGCTGGCAGATCGGCGAAAAACGTTACAAACCGGGGAAGAGCCTACTGGTGGGGTATCGGTGGGTAGGTCAATCCGGCCATCCGCGCACCCGCTTTGCCACCGGGCGCTTATGCTCGCCTGCCGAGGTTAACCACGAGTTTGAACGGGAACTCGCTAAACGGCCGGACTTGGCAAAAGGAGCGCTGATGCTGATACAACATCCGGCCATGCTGGTATGGGCGTTTCCGTATGATCGCAAACTGCGCCATCTGCCCACGTTGCTGGACCACGCGGCGGTGGCGGTCCGCCTGCAAGCTGCCGACTTGCTTGGCACGCCTGTAGAAGGTTTGCAATCCGAGGTGTTGCATTATCTTGCCGAGCGTTCCTGCATGATTCGTTACCGCCTGCATACCGGCGAATCGGCGCAGCCGCGACTGCTGTACGCCAAAAATTATGCGGATGACGCGGGCCGCGAAACCTTTGCCGTAATGCGCCAGCTTAATGGGCCATTTAGCTGGGGCGCCGAGGCGCTGGCTTTTGACGTGGACACGCTGACGCTTTGGCAATCCCATCTGCCCGGTCAGGCTTTGACTTGGGCTGATTTGCAGGGGGATGGCGGAGATGGCTTGGTAGAGCGGATAGGACATTGCGTGGCGGACTTGCAAGCCTGTCGTATCGATACAGCAAGACGTTACACGCAAGCCGATGTGGTGCAAGGCTTGTTAGCCACGCCAACCCTGGCTGAACAAGTTCGCCCCGAATGGGCTGGGCCTATTGCCCGCTCGGTAAACAATTTGTTGGACCAAGAGCCGCGTCAAACGCCATCTGATCTGGCAACGCTGCACCACGACTTGAAACTGAATAATTTTTTGTACGACGGTCAGCGCTTGGGTTTGATCGATATGGACTGCGTATGCCTCGGCGACCCCATGCTGGATCTGGCCAGCCTGATCGCCAATATTTATTTAAACGGCATCCGCGATGCGGCCTCGATTGAATCCATCCATCCCCTGGTCAATCGCTTGGTGTTGAGTTACCAACGCTATCGTCGGCAGACGCTGAATTTGGCGGAGTTACGTTGGCAGGTTTCCGCTACGTTAATACACGAAGTGGTGCGCCGCAGTTTGCGCCAACTGGACGAAACCCGCCTCAAACAAATCAAATGCTATCTGGCGCTGAGCGATATGTACGCGGCGCGCTGTGGGCAGGCTACTGGAGCGGATGATGTACTCATCTGATCAACCACGGCGTATTTATTTGGCTCGTCACGGCCAAAGCGAATTGAATCTGCAACAACGAATTTCCGGCCAAGCTGATGCGAAATTATCCGTCAAAGGCATGCAGCAAGCTGAAGCCTTGGCGGACGTGCTGAAACAGGAAACTTTGAGCACGATATACAGCAGCAGCCTGATCCGCGCCATACAAACCGCCACACCCACCGCTGCCATGCACGGCTTGCGCATCAAGACTTTGGCGGGTCTGCGGGAAATTGGCCTGGGCATCCTGGAAGGCCGGCATGTTGATGAACGCGACCCGGAAGCCAGCCGGTTATGGGCCGCGCGGGAACAGGATAAATACGGCTTAAGCGTGCCCGATTGTGAAGCATATGCGGATTTTAGCGCGCGGGTGCTGAGCAGTCTGCAAGCCATATTGGCCGGCGGCGGTAAGGCGATATTGATCGTCGCGCATCGCAACACCAACGAAATCATCTTGAACCAGTTGTTGGGCGCCGATTTTGCCGGCGTAGCCGAAATCAACGTCAAAAACAAATATCTGTACGCCATCGATTTGCGCAGCAACGCGGAAGTGATGACGATACGCCTGGGCGGCGAACAGCATGGCCGGCGCTATGCGGGGTTGCGCACATGACTAACCCCTTGGCGCAGTTTGCCCCCTTGCTGGATGCCGATCTGATGGCCGCCGCGCTGCAACAGCATTTGCCCGAGTGCCGGTCTGGCGACTGGCAAGTGACCGGCTGCGAGATTCAGCATCCGCGTTACAAAACCTACCGGCTGGCTGAAAACCGCGAGCGCTCGTTTTTATCGCTGGTTTACCATCTGCGCGGCCGCCATCCAGCCGAAACGACCGCCGAGCAGCGCATACTTTACGCCCGTGCCTATTTAGGCAGCCGCAGCCGGCAAGCCTACAGCGAAGCGCAAGCCAACGGCGAACGGGCGATACATCTTGCAGAGCTGGACATGGTCGGCTGGCGCTTTCCGGACGATCCGGCGATGCCCTGGCTGGCGGAGTTGATGGACAGTCGGCAGATTGCCGATTTAGGACAACGGCCAATATCGGCTATCGAGATCGTCAATTACCGGCCGGAAATTCGCTGCATGGCACGATATTGCTTCGCCGCTAGCGAAACTGAACCGGCGCGGGTGGTATACGGCAAAACTTATGCCGATCAGCGCGGCCAGACGGTTTATCAAAATCTGGGTTTGCTGCAACAGCAGCCGTCTTCAGGCGCTGACTTTGTCATGCCCCAGGCGCTGGCTTACGCTGCCAACTGCCGGACCCTGTGGTTGGACGGCTTACCAGGCCTAGCGTTGGCGACGATGGAGTTTACGACCGACGTTGTAGAAAAAATCCCGGCTCTGGCCGCCGCGCTTGCCGCATTTCACCGGCTTACACCGCCACCCTCGCTGCCCAGCATAAGCTTGACGCAACATCTGCAAGAGTGGCGCAAGAAAGCCGACAAATTGAGCGCGGCTTATCCCGCGCTGCAAGCCAAGTTGACAGCCTTGTTAAGCGAACTGCGCCAAACTCGCCCGGAGTTTGCAACTCTGGGCTTGCTCCATGGCGATTTTCACATCGATCAATTACTGGTGTTGGCAGACGGCCGTTTGGCGCTATTCGATTACGACGAATTGGCGCTGGGCGACCCGTTGCAGGATTTGGCCAATTTCGCGGCGGATTTATACAACTATCCCTATCCGCTTGCCGCGATAGACCAACTGGTTCAGCAACTGTTTACCCACTATGCGGCCGCCAATTCCGGCCAAACCGATCCGCAACGCTTTGTCTGGCATCTGCGCGGGCAGTTGCTGACCCGCGCTTACCGTTGCTTCATCCAGCAAAAGCCCGAGGCACCGCAACGGGTCGCCGATTTTATGGCGCTGGCTTTGCGTCCCTGGCCGCTGGCCGACTGAATTCACCGGGAAAATTGCTTATGACTGAACAAACGCAATCGAACAGCCGCTTCAGACAAATCGTGTGGGCGCATCTGCGCCGGGTCCGCGGCAGTATCGTCGCGGCCATTGTCTGCATTCTTGGTTCCACCCTGACCAGCCTGATCGTGCCGTGGCCGCTGAAGCTGATTTTCGATCATGTGTTGCTGAATCATCCGTTGCCGGCCCATCTGGCCGCCGCGCAACCGCTGTTGCACGGCGGTAGCGAACAAGCGTTATGGATCCTGTGCGGCAGCATGGTGCTGATTGCTTTGTGCAAAGGCGTGTTTTCCTATTACCAATTGTTTCTGACCTCGCGCATCGGCTATTTGCTGGTCTACACCTTGCGCAGCGAATTGTTCGACCATTTGCAACGCCTGTCGCTGGCCTTTCACAGCAGTACGCCGTCCGGCGAATTGCTGAATAAACTGACCAGCGATACCAACACTTTGAAAGACGTCTACGCCGACTCAGCGTTAACCTTCACCACCCACGTCCTGACCGTGCTGGGTATGTTCGCCATTATGTTCAGCCTGAGCGTGAAACTGAGTTTGATCGTGCTGGCCAGCTTTCCGCTGCTCTGTATGGCTATCGTGCTGATTTATCGCCGGGTCAAGCGCTCGGCGCGCAAGCAACGCCATAACGAAGGCCGTTTGGCATCGCGGGTCAGCGAACTGTTGAACGCGGTGCCGTTGGTGCAAACCTACGGCATGGAAGATGTCGAGCGCGAGCGTTTCGATGTCGAGAGTAGCCAGTCGATGACCGAAAGCGTGCGTACCGCGCGCATCGAGGCCGGGGCGACGCGGATGATCGAAATCATCAGCGCCATCGGCACCGGCATCGTGGTGTTATTCGGTTGTTTGCAAGTGTTCGACGGCGTGCTGACGCCCGGCGACGTGTTGGTATTTAGTTCGTACATCGCCCAGATGTACCAACCGATTCGGCAAATCACCCGTTTGTCGACGCGTTTTTCCAAGGCCAGCGTCAGCATCGAACGCATCAGCGAAATTCTGGATACCGAGCCCGACATTCAGGACTCACCGGATGCCATAGTGCCCAGCGGCTTGCGCGGTGAAATCGAGTTTAACAATGTTTCGTTCGGCTATCCGACCGGCAAACCCATCCTGCGGGATGTTTCATTTCATATTCAACCGGGCGAGCGGGTGGCGTTGGTTGGCGCGTCCGGGGCCGGCAAATCCACCATCGCCCGCTTGCTGATTCGACTTTACGATCCGCAACAGGGCGTTGTGCGCATCGACGGCATCGAAGTTGACCGCTATCAACGCGCCGGCCTGCGCCGGGAAATCGGCGTGGTGTTGCAGGATTCGATACTGTTCGGCACCAGCATTCGCGAGAACATTGGTTACGGCAGCCCGGATGCCACGATTGAAGACATCGAAGCCGCCGCGCGTCTGGTGCATGCCGACGCATTCATCCGCAATCTGCCGGACGGTTATGACACGGTGTTGGGCGAGAGCGGCGGCAATCTGTCCGGCGGCCAAAAACAACGCTTGTGTCTGGCGCGGGCTTTGTTGCGCCAATCCTCGATTCTGATTCTGGACGAGCCGACTTCCGCAGTGGATGCCCAGTCTCAAGCACTGATCCGCGATGCCATCGATCAGCTACACGGTGGTAAAACCGTGCTGGTGATCGCTCATCAATTTCACACCATTCGCCATTTCGACCGGATTTTAGTGTTGAAGCAAGGCGTAATTGTCGAGCAAGGCAGCCACGAAGCTTTGATGCAGATGGGTGGCCATTATCACGAACTGTATAAACTCCAACACGGGTTGCGTGCCGCATGAACCACTACAAACCGCGCTTACTGCTGTATTGCCAGCATTCACTGGGTATGGGCCATTGGGTCAGAGCCATGACTTTGGCGAACGCTTTGAGCCGCGAATTTCGGGTGACATTTCTGAATGGCGGGCGGGCTCCTGATCACCGGGCCACCGTTGCCGATTTGGATATGTTGAATCTGCCGCCTCTGGGCATGGGCGAGGATCATCAGTTGTATAGCCAGGATGACCGTTACAGCGTTAAGGAAGCGCTGGCGTTGCGCCGGCAATTGATACTCGATACCTATGCCTTACTCAGGCCGGACGTGGTATTGATTGAATTATTCCCGTTCGGCCGCAAGAAATTGGCCGGCGAGTTGCTGCCGCTGTTAAAGGCCGCGCGCCGGGATAAGCAGGCTCGGCCGTTGGTGTTGTGCAGTCTGCGCGACATCATGGTCAACGCCCGCAAGGATCAAAGCCGTCACGACGAACGCGCCCGCTGGCTAACCGACCGCTATTTCGATGGCCTGTTGGTGCACGCCGATCCCAGGTTTGCCCGTTTGGAAGACAGTTTTAAGCCGCGTCATCCCTTGCAAACCCCACTGCTGTACACCGGTTTTGTCGCTCCCGGTCGCGTGCCGACCGCGATCAAACCGCCACGGCGCGGCGTGTTGGTCTCAGCCGGTGGCGGCATGGTCGGCGCGCCGTTGTTTCAAGCGGCGATTCAGGCCCATGTCATCAATTGGCCGGCTGAAACATTACCGATGACCATCGTCGCCGGGCCGTTTTTACCGGAAGCGGATTGGCAGGTTTTGGTGACACAGGCCCAAGGTATTGAGGGTTTGACATTAGTGCGTTCGGTACCGGCCATGCAGCCCTTGTTGGAGGCACACAGGCTGTCGGTGAGCCAATGTGGTTACAACACGGTGATGGACATTCTGGAATCGCGTACCCCAGCGCTGGTGGTGCCGTTCGTGCGCGGTCAGGAAGACGAGCAGATCCAAAGGGCGCAAAAGTTAGCCGAATTGGGCTTGGTCGAAATGCTGAATCCAGCCGAACTGACCGGCCAACGCTTGGCCGAGCGGATTTTGCAGTTAAGGGATTTCTCCCCCAATCCCGCCGGCCTCGATTTGGCTGGGGCCGACACCACCGTAGGCCTGATTCAGGAATTGCTGACAGGCAAACATCGCTCGCACAGAGAATCGCTGCCGCAGGAGTATGCCCATGCTTCCTGATTGGCTTAGACCTGTGCGCACGGCGTTGGACGCTCGAGAACAGGCCACCGAGGTGTTCTTTCGCGACGACGACGCCGGTTGGGATGATGATCGGCTTTATGCATTGCTGGACTGCTTTCGGGATTGCCATACGCCCATCGATCTTGCGGTGATTCCCGAGGCGCTTAGCCTGTCGTTGGCAGACTCGTTACTGGAACGTTGGCGGCGAAATCCAATTCTGTTGGGCTTGCATCAACACGGCTACAGCCATCACAACCATGAAAACCAGGGCCGCAAATGCGAGTTTGGCGTCAGCCGCAGCGAACAGCAGCAATTTAAGGATTTGTTGGCTGGCAAACAACAGCTTGAGTGTTTGTTCGGGTCGGCCCTGGACAGCATCTTCACGCCGCCCTGGAACCGTTGCAGCCAAGCCACGGCTGACAGCCTGATCAAACTGGGTTTTCAAGCCCTGTCGCGCAATCAAGGCGCCACGCCACTCCATACAGGAAGATTACGGGAAATTCCGGTGGCTATCGATTGGTGCGGGATCAGAATCAAATCCGCGCAGCCCTGGATGGCGCTGGGCCAAGCCATAGCAGATGCGTTGCATCCGGCGCATTCGTTACCACTCGGCATCATGTTGCACCACGCCGTGATGGACGGTGACGACCTTGAGCACCTGCAAGCCGTATTGCAGTTATTGCGCGAACATCCCAATACACGCTGCGGTTTGATGCGCGAATTTCTAGACGGTACAAAAGCGCTTGATGCGCGGTTGCGTGTGTGTTCGCTTGAGTCCCAGGCTGTGTTGGCAGCTATGCGTTCCTATCTCAATTAACCAAATGACTGATTTGCCCCGCTTTCATGAGCTTTAATTCCTTCAAACTAAAAACCGGAAAATCCGCATTGCTGGCCGGCGGCGCCTTGCTGAGTTTATCCGTACTTGCAGAGACCACTAACGGGCAAATGGCTGCGACCAAGCCCAATGACAATGCCTTTCGTCAGGACAACGGCGATGCGGTTAGAAAAGAACCGCTACGTATCAATCCTGGGGATAAACGGCCAGCCGATCAGTTTAAGGTCGATGTCTTCGGTCACCCTTTGACCATCGGTGGCGCTTACGAACTCGAACCGCGCTACGTGGAAGACCGACGGCTGGACCCGCGCCGCGACGACGACGTGGCCAATGTCTATCAAGACTTGAAGCTGGAGTTGTTTTACCAGTGGTCGAAATCGGTTTCTTTTTTTGTGCAGTCCGATGTGTATTATGACCCGGAGGTCTATACCGAGAGCGGTTTGGATCAATACGAGGCCGGCATCAAACTGACCCAGGCCTGGTTGTTCGTCCATCAACTGTTCGATTCCGAATATAGTTTGCAAGTCGGCAGGCAACGTATCGCCGACAAACGCCAGTGGTGGTGGAACGACGAACTGGATGCGGCGCGAATTTACTACGGCGAGAATACGCTGTTTGCCGAATTGGCGATTGCCAAAGAATTGGGCTCGAAACAGTCGGACCAGGATTTCATCGATCCGGTCAGCGACCGGGTGGTACGGTTGATGGGCGACATGGTCTGGCAATGGGACCCCAAGCAAAATTTATCCTTGTTTTTTCTCAGCCAGTTCGACAATTCCGACAACCAACGCCCCGGCGATTTGATCCGCGCCAATCGTAAAGACGCCAGCGACGGCGATTTAAATTGGTTCGGCGGCCGGGCGATGGGCAAATTCAAAATCGAGCACGTCGGCAAGATCGGCTATTGGCTCGATTCGGCATTCGTGTTTGGTGAAGAGACTACCCAAACCTTTACCGACATTAACAGCACTTTCTCCCGAGTCAGAGCGCAAAAACCCGAGCACGTCGCAGCCTGGGGAATGGACGCCGGCATCACCTGGTACAGCAACCTGTTCCTTGAACCCTATGTCTCGCTGGGCTACGCATACGGCTCCGGCGACAGCAATCCCAACGACGGCACCAATAGTGCTTATCGGCAATCCGGAATCCATAACAACAAGATCAAATTATCCGGTAGCCAGCGCTTTCGTTATTACGGTGAGTTATTTCGGCCGGAATTATCGAATTTAAACATCATGACTGCCGCATTGGGCTTTCCTATTTCCGAGCAAAGCTCTATCGATTTGCTCTACCACCACTACGAACAGGCCACGCCGTCGGCGGTGATTCGCGATTCACGCATTCGCGCCACGCCCAACGGCCGCAACGGCACGCTGGGCGACGAGTTCGATTTGGTACTGTCATTGGACGAATGGAAGCATTTGCAGGTGCAATTCGCCGGTTCGGTCTTCATGGCCGGCCCGGCGTTCGGCGCGTTGGAAGGCAATAATTCCTTTCAGCTCGACCTGACCTTTAAATACAGCTTTTAGCGGCTTGTTTGCCATGCGCGCAAAGCGCCGCAAAATTCTGTTTTATTGCCAAAGCCTGGTTGGCCTGGGGCATTTGACCAGCAGCCTTCTGGTGATCCGTGAGTTATCGGCTTACGCCGATGTGGACTTGATCCACGGCGGCCAAGGCCTACAGCAGATGCCGGAATTGCCGGGATTTCGGCATCTGCGTTTGCCGACCATTTTGATCGATAGCACCAACGACGAACTTTATGCGCCGGACAGCGATGAGCCCATCGAACGTACCTGGGCCAAACGCGCGGCGGCTATCGAGCAGTTTGTAAACTGGCCTTACGATGCGGTAATGGTCGAATTTTTCCCGTTCGGCCGGCGCCGCTTGAAACAAGAGATTCTGGGTTTATTTGCCAAGGTCAGACAGCGCTGCGGGGCGATTCCGATTTTTTGTTTTGTGCGGGAAATTCTGGTGCCGGCAGCGCTGGACGCAGAAAGGCGCATGGTCAAACTGGTGCGGGAGCATATCCATACCGTGTTTGTGCGCGGCGATCCGAATATTGTCCGCTTCGAGGAAACCTTTAGCCTGACCACCGAAATTGCCGACCGTTTGGTTTACGTGGGCTACGTCAGCCCGCCACCGCCAACAAGCTGGCCAGTACGACGAAACCGGATAGTGGTCAGCCAGGGCGGCGGCGAAATCGGTAAATCGCTGTTGCGCGCCGCGATCCGGACCGCGCCGCTGCTGCCGGAATATCAGTTTTTAGTGATTACCAGCTCCCGAGCTTCGGCAACGGAAATCGCTGAATTGCAAGCTTTGGTCGCCAGCCCGAATGTACAAGTCGTCTCGTTCTTGCACAACTTCCAGGAAAATTTACAAGCCGCCGCGTTGTCGATCAGCCTGGGCGGAGATAATACCTTGATGGACGTGATCAGCACCCGCACGCCGGCGTTGGCGTATCCTTACGCCGGCAATAGCGAGCAAGGTTTGCGGATCGAGAAACTGGCCGCTAAGGGCTTTGTGTTGCCGTTGACGGAAATGGATCTGGTGCCCGAGAGGCTAAGTACCAAGATAATGGAAACGATAAACCAAACTTATCCGCAACAGGCCATAGCGATTAACGGCGCGGCAGAGATTGGTCGGCGAATAAGGGCGATTCTTGACTGTGGATTTTGTAAAGACTAGTGCGTGCGTTCCGGAGAGGCGAGGGCGGTGCTCGAATCCAGCAAATTGGCGGTCGATGCGTCGTTCCCCAGCCGGCGTTTGATGTCCGCCGTTTTCCAGTTCGGATGCAATTGCAACAGCAAAGCGGCCATGCCTGCCACGTGCGGCGTGGCGAAGGAACTGCCGTTCATAAAGTCGTAGGCTTGGTGCGGCACGGTGGTCAGAATGTCTTTACCAGGCGCGGCGATGTGCTGGTGGTTGCCGTTGTTTTCCTGACCAACGGCTATCACACCGGCGATGTTGGCCGGGAAACCACCGCTTTGGTCC
Organism: Methylomonas sp. TEB; assembly: GCF_047777895.1. Classification (GTDB taxonomy): domain Bacteria; phylum Pseudomonadota; class Gammaproteobacteria; order Methylococcales; family Methylomonadaceae; genus Methylomonas. Next base: position 3,062,503 of record NZ_CP180476.1, on the reverse strand, counting down.
TGGCTAGGGACTGCCGCAACCACGATAATGCCTTTGGTCAACGCTTTCTCGATTAACTGCTGCACTAAAGGATCTTCGGGGCCGCTCAGGCTTAGATTGATGATATGGCTATTCATTCTGATAGCTTGATTTAAGGCCAAAGCCAAGGTAAAGCTGTTGCAATGTGCCGCCAACGAGTTGGGTTTCTCCGGCCAGCAAGCCCGAAATGCCAAGATTTCCGCCTCGGGGGCTATGCCGGCTATGCCTATGCCATTGTTGGGATGAGCGGATAATACCCCAGCTACCGCCGTACCGTGAATATCGGCCAAATTGTGATCGCCGGGTTCCGGCGCGGTGTTTTCCGAATACTTGATCCGGCCTCGTAAGTCCGGGTGCTCGGTATCTACGCCGGTATCAATCAAGGCAATGCGCACGCCCCGGCCGGTGGTGGTGCGGTGCAAATCGGCTATGCCGAGGACGTTGAAGCCGGTCTGTAAATGCAGATAAGGGTCGCTGTAGGTTTGAGTCGGCGCAACTTGTTTACCTAAAACCTGGAAACTATGCATTTGCTGGACGGACGACACGTCGCTGTCCTGTTGCAACTCCGCTATTGCCTGTTGCACGGGCAGGGTGTCCGGTACTTCATACACCACGCAGCTGACGCCCAAGGTCGTCACCGGCCACTGCGCGACGAACTGCAAATGATGGCGCTCGGCCAGTTCCTGCGCAATATGTTCGCTCCAGCCGGAATTGCCATATTGCCCCCGCAAACGATAACCGTCCAAGGTATTGGCCGGCAACGCGCGATCGATGCTGCGGTCGGTAAAGGTGACCAGCAGACGCCGCTCTTCCGCAGTGTTGCTGTCGCCCAGCCGCGATAAATCGCTGGTACTCGCGCAGGCGCTAAGCAGCCCGATCAAGCAAATAAACAGATTTAAGCGCACTAATTTCATGATCGGTTACGGTTGTAAAATCGGTTCGGCCAGTATCACATCCTGTCGGCTGCGGAGCAATGCCAAGGCGCCGGCCATGTCGGCATCGGGCTTGCCGGTGGCGATTTTGACAGTATAGGCGCCGACGCTGTTCGGTCCATCTACCCGTATCCCGTCAATTTGGCTAAGCGCGGCGTCTATGTCTTTTTCCATCAGATTCTTTGCAAATACCACACGTATCTGACCGGTCGCACCGGCGTCCGGTTTGGCTGCTGACAGCGTGTGATAATCGGTGGTATTGGCGGGGTGCAGGTACTGCACGGCAGCCGGTAGTGTAACCAATAACAAGGATGCGGCAATAGCCAGACCTTTACCGGTATTGCTGGCGATTCGCCAAAATCCCTGGCCCGCGCTGAATGGTTTTATATTGCCGCCACCCAGTTGTTCGCTTGGGATGTCGGTCTGTTTGCTACGCGGGACTTGACTGGCTGTTTGCATTTTGGCACGCAGGCCGGCAAAAGAGGCTTCAGCGGCTATGTCCAGATCGGCTGCTTGTTGCACGGCTGCCGCAAGTTTTTGCAAAGTTAGTAGTTCGCGTCTGCAGACTAGGCAGCTTTTTAAATGTTGGTCTACCTGTTGGCGTTCGTTAACTGTCAGGCTTTGATTGACATACCAGGGCAGTAACAACACGATGTCCGAATGGGAAGTAGTAGATGAGGAAATCTGTGAGTTCATGGCCTTATTTCTCCTGTGCGTCGGCAAAAACCTGCAGTTTCCTGCGGGCATGAAACATGCGGGTTTTGACGGTATTTTCCGGGCAATCCAGGATTCTGGCGACATCCTGGTAAGACAAGCCGTGGTAAAAGGTTAATTCGATGACGGCGCGTTGGTCCGGCGGTAAAGTGGCAATTGCATAGTTTAAGCAATCTTGGTTTTCCCAATTATTCGCTGGATTTGCGCTTGGATCGCCGATAGTTTCTATCAAGAAGTCGATATCGACATCGTTGTCGCGCCGGGCGCTTTTGGCCATGGCTTTCAAGGTTTTGTGATAGGCGATGCCGAATACCCAGGTGGAAATTTTGCTCTCATGGTTGAAGCCGTGCGGTTTTTCCCAAACCACCAGCAAGGTCTCCTGTATTAATTCCTCTACCGCTTCGGGCTGGCGCATCATGCGCAAGATGAAACGAAACAACCTTGGATAGTAATTTTTGTAGAAGGCTTCGAACGCGGCGGTATCGCCTTCGCCGATACGTTGCAGCAGGGCGTACTCGTCCGAGCCGATTTGGGGCTGTTCGGGCATGGGTGGTTGATGTAAGTTAGGGACTAAACGCAGCATGGCTCAAACCTAGGTTCCGGTGATTTTAGCGTGGTGTGCGAGTGTATTCCGCGGCGACGCCCGAAGGTTCAAAGGCGGGAAATTTATTTAAAATCCGGCGGTCACGGAGATTAAAAACTTGTTGTCCTGTAAGCGTGGATAAAACTCGTGGTGATGGGTATCTTCGTGATGATTGTCCAGATGAACGTCAGCGTAGCGTAAGTCTAGTGCCAGATTGTGGGTGATGAACCAGGAGACCCCGGCATTCCAATAAAAATAATCCTCATCCAATAGTTTGTTGGCTTGGTAGTAGCCCAATCCCGTTGAAAATTGCAGGTTGTCGAGAATGTCGCGGCGATATTTGAGTTCGTAATTCATGACAGTTACGTCGCGCCGATAGGCGTTAGGTGCAACCGATACTGTGCCGCTGAGCCAGTCCTGATAGTGTAGGGATGCGTAAAATTCGGCGTAATCGGCATATTTCCCAAAAATCTTGCCGTCGAACAGATAGCCGGTTACCGAGAGTTCAGTCCGCCAGTCATGATTTAACGGCAAGCTCCAACCCAGATAGGGTTTTATTTCGAGATCGGCATGGTTTTTATAGCGACGGTCGTCGAAGCTGACTTGTGAAACGCCTACGCCGCCGAACCAGCCCATAGCGTCCTGGTAATCGATATGCGCCTGAGCCAGCGGGGTGCCGCGATTCTTGGAATAGCCCCTGTATAAGTAATCGCTGAGAAACGCTAGTTCGCCATGCCATTCCGCTTGAGCGCAAGTTAAAACCGAGGATACGCCGAAAATTCCTATGGGGATTGCAAACACGCCTTTGCGGAAGATTTTATCTGTGTCCATGGCTGGGTAGTTTGAGATTTATGCGGGCATTGTCAGTGATTGGCTGTCAGTATAGAACTACCCTTTTGTGCATTATTTCCTAGTCGGCTTGAACCTTCAACAAACTTGAGGGATGTGTGGTGAATTGATCAACTTATTTAAAAAACTGCGGATACCGGCAACCGTACCAGTTGGTTACATACAGATAGTGGCGGATGGGTGTTTTAATTAACAATAGCAGCAGCCCTATCGAATATAGACACCATACGGCAGCCCATTCGTTCATATCGTTGGTAGTCAAATAGGCCAACAGCGGGCCGGTCGTGAAATGATACAACACCAGTTTCCATGAGCCGTAAAGCAATGGCATCAAAAAGGCAGCGTATACGTAACTGTTAGCCATCTGAATACTGCCGCTGGCCGGTATGGCCCAGGCAATATGCCATTGTCCGGATGTTGAGCAAATTTCCGTGCCGCAAAAGGGCATTAAGAATTTGAGTTGAGTACCCGGTAGAAATTGATAGTAGTGGTCAAAACAAAAACTGCTCCATTGGAACGGATAAATTCGCATCATAAAAACAGTGGCCGCTGCAAAGCACAAGATATAGACAAACGGCGCGATGCGTTTTCGTGACGGTTCCGGGATGAAATGCATGCTTACTGCGTTGACAAAAAACGGTTGAAACGCAATGTGCATATATCCCAAAAACGTAGCAATCTGGTTGTTCGGATTTAGGCATTGGTCTATCACCGAATAGGTATAGGCCTGTAGTAATTCCATCAGGGAGAAGTAGGCCAGTGCCAGGCATAAGACCTGGGATTCGCCGCGCCGATAAAAAAAAGCAGTGCTCGCAAAGCCGGTTAAGGCAAGCGCGGCCGATGCTTCGCCACTCCAACACATAATTCCCCCTGGGAATAATCTAGGATCGGGTAAACTGCGATCCAGTGTCGGAGTTTGAAAAGGGTATAAGAGTAACGCCTGGCAGATGCCGAGGGGCTTTAAGGCTCTGTGTTGCCGACTTTTGCTTTTTGGGCTTGGTCGTGAAGAGGTTGCCTTGGGGGTTTAACCTAAGGCGTGATCGCGCGAAGAAAATGACGCAAATGTTGCAGTCGATACGTTGTGATTCCACAATATTTTTGCAGAATATTTGCGCATTCTAATGGCTTTGTGAGGGTTTATGACAAAAATTTTCCGGGAACTGACAAGGTCGGTAAGCACCCGAGACAACTTTGGGTGCTAAGCGCGTATCGATTGGTTCTGAGTTTTGGATTGGGACGGGCTGTCGCATCGGCAAGCAGGCAAGCAGGCAAGCAGGCAAGCAGGTAAGCAGGCTTTGGAAATAACTTGTTTTGGTGGTTATACGTGCTTTAAAGTCTTGGAAAATCAACAGTTTGAAGTCGCGCTATCCTGGTGTGTGCAATCTCGTTATGAGAAAAACTTATGCTGACCCTGTAGGTAATGCTTCGACGGCTTCTGGCTGTTTCCGCCGTTGCGCTTTTAATTTGCTTGCCTGTTCGGCATCTGCTTTTGTTACTTGGCCGGCCGGCATTCCTTGCAAATCCACTCTGACGGCATCTTCTGTCAGGCAATCCCAGTATCGATGTCCCCAACACCAGGCCTTCAGTGCGGTGCGGAGTTGGTTTTTATCTGCACCGAGTTGATCGGCATGGGCCAGGATGTCTTTGTGGATGCCTATTTTTAAGGGCAGTTTGGCAGCGGGTTTTTTGGGAAACGCCAAGGGAAAATTCTTTTGCAGCAAGCCGATAATGGCGACTAGCGCGTCAGCTTTGCCGGTCTTCTTGATAGGCGATTTCTCCGCTATCTTTTTTTCTCGTTTTACCGGTTTATTGGCAGCTGCTTGCTTGGCAAGTTCATCTCTAAGCGCTGCTAGTTCTTCAAATCCCATAATGTATCCACACTTTTATCAAGGAATAAAAAGCAGATTGTACATCGGGAAACATCAAGCCAATAGTGCAATCGAATTTTGGTGCGCTCGGCTAACAATTTCTTAGATAAATAACATAGCGTTCGGCACTTTATCGGGTGCTGCCGGGATTTTTCCTGAGAACCGACTTAAGTGTTTGCGGAATGCTTATTGTGGTAATTTGCGCTCAGTGGGCTGCCGCATAGCGGTTGCTGAGTAAAATTACTATCGACGGGACAGTGCTTTATCATGATTGAGAACGACATATCCGCAGTTAAAACGTATTTGCTGAAGTTGCAAGATCGAATTTGCACGGCTTTAGAGGCGGAAGAACCCTCCGCGCGCTTCATGGAAGATGCCTGGGAACGCGCCGAAGGTGGTGGCGGGCGTTCGCGGGTGTTGGCGAATGGCGAGGTATTTGAACAAGGCGGGGTTAATTTTTCGCACGTGTTTGGCAGTCATTTGCCGCCGTCGGCAACCGCCAAACGGCCGGAGCTAGCCAATCGGCAATTTGAAGCGATGGGCGTGTCCCTGGTGATGCATCCTCGCAATCCCTATGTGCCGACCTCGCACGCCAATGTGCGGTTTTTTATCGCCAAAAAAGACGTTGAGCCGGCTATTTGGTGGTTTGGTGGTGGTTTCGATTTGACGCCGTTTTATCCTTTCCAAGAAGACGTGTTGCATTGGCATCAAGTGGCGCGTCAGGCTTGTCTGCCGTTTGGTGAGGATGTGTATCCACGTTATAAAAAGTGGTGCGATGAATATTTCTTTTTAAAGCACCGCAACGAAACTCGTGGCGTCGGCGGGTTGTTTTTCGACGATTTGAACGAGCCCGATTTTGCTCAAGCTTTTGCATTTATGCAGAGTGTTGGCGATCACTACCTGGATGCCTATTTGCCCATCGTGCAAAAGCGTAAAGACACGGTCTATGGCGAGCGGGAGCGTAATTTTCAATTGTATCGGCGTGGGCGTTATGTCGAGTTTAATTTGGTGTACGACAGGGGGACTTTATTCGGGCTGCAATCTGGCGGGCGGACCGAATCGATTTTGATGTCCATGCCTCCAGTCGCGCACTGGCAATACAATTGGCAGCCTGAATCAGGTAGTCCGGAAGCCCGGTTATACGACACATTTTTACGTCCACAAAACTGGCTGGGAATTTAGGCGGAAATTGGTTAGTAACAGTGCTTTGGAATGTCTTGGCAAGATTTGTTCGCAAGGTTTTCTTTTCAGTGAAGCGTGTTGGGTCTTTTTTTGGATAGTTAGCTAAAGTTCACAAAATTTCTGCCGCTAAAAAAAACGGCATGGTTGTAATCGCCAAAATATAGGAAGTGATTTGAATCTGTCCTGTCTTTGGCTGTCCGCCATTTGTTTTTATGCAGCGTCAAGGTGAATCTAATGACTACGATCAATTCATTGACAACATCATTGTATGTATCGCAAACCACCATCAGCATATCCAGCACCAAAAGTACGCACAACGATGACGATCAAGAGCGTCCGGCGGTAAGCGGGAGAGGGGAGAAGCATGGACGCCATCACGGTGGCGGCGCGTTTATGCAAAACGTCGTGAAAACCCTGCAAAGTTTTGGGTTGAATATTCCTGGCAGCAATAACGATTCGGCCGCCGATGACGCCACTGAGAGCAACGCTGGCGGCAGTCAAAATAACTCATCCAATCTTGGGCAATTGTTGCAGACCTTTTTGCAGGATTTAAGGCAGGTATTGAAACAAAGCGGTGTGCAGCAACCAGCTACAGCGGCGCAAGGCGATGCAAGTGCCGCTCAAACGCCGCAAAAGCAGGTCGCATCGGCCGCGACTACACCGACGCCTGCAACAACGAGTAGGGCGCAAACCGGACAAACAACGGCTGCGACACCGTCAACTAGCGTAACGAATAATGCGGGTACGCAAGCAACGACGACCAACGGATCTGCAACGACCACACCTACTGCCGCGCCACGCGCAACTGTTGCCGATGTACGCCAAGCGTTGCACAGCTTCTTGCACGATTTGCGTCAGGCTTTGAAATACAGTGCTGATCGTCGTCACGGCTCCGACGATGACGGTCGACATAGCGACAAAGCGGTAGGTCGAAATGGCTATGGTAAATTCACCAATAATTTGCAAAATTTGATCGCGGCTTTGGGTGATGCTGCCGGTGAAACTAGTGGCAAATATAAAGAATTGCAAGATAGTTTTAACGATCTAGTGAATGTGTTGGGAACTCCGGCGAATGGTAAAAAACCGACTTTGTTGGAGTTTCTAAACAAGTTGTCAGGTAATCGTGAGAGTAACACTCCGGCCTCTGTTGCTAAGGGCTCTATATTAACTGCTACAGCTTGAACCGTTGTTGCTATAGAAAAAGCTTGCATAAGTAGTTTAGATCGTTATAATGCGCGGCTCGAACGATAGACTTTAGGCGCGTAGCTCAGTTGGTTAGAGCACCACCTTGACATGGTGGGGGTCGGTGGTTCGAGTCCACTCGCGCCTACCAAAACATAAAGCACCGCATGACGGTGCTTTTTTTATTGTGGAATCGAAAATGCCTGTAATCACTTTGCCCGACGGCTCTCAGCGTCAATTCGACCAAGCGGTATCTGTAATGGATGTGGCCCTGTCTATTGGTACGGGTCTGGCTAAAGCGACGTTGGCAGGTAAAGTAAATGGCAAATTGGTAGATGCCAGCACGTTGATAGATTCCGATGCGAGTTTGCAAATCGTCACTGCCAAGGACGAGGAGGGTGTTGATGTGATCCGCCACTCCACAGCGCATTTGCTGGCTCAGGCTGTCAAACAATTATTCCCCTCAGCGCAGGTAACCATCGGTCCAGTGATAGAAAACGGTTTCTATTACGACTTTGCCTTTGAGCGCTCCTTTACGCCCGATGATCTGGCAGCTATTGAGAAGAAAATGGCGGAACTGGTTGCGCAAGATATTGCCATTAGCCGCTCGCTGTTGTCGCGCGATGCAGCCGTAAAGTTTTTTGAAGGTTTAGGCGAGAAATACAAAGCTGAAATTATCGCTTCGATTCCCGCCAATGAAGATTTGTCTTTATACCAACAAGGCGACTTTACCGACTTGTGCCGCGGTCCGCATGTGCCCAGCACCGGCAAATTAAAAGCGTTTAAATTGATGAAAATTGCCGGCGCCTATTGGCGCGGCGATTCCAAGAACGAAATGCTGCAACGCATTTATGGTACTGCCTGGGGCGATGCTAAGGAATTAGCCGCTTATCTGCATCGTCTGGAAGAAGCTGAAAAGCGCGATCATCGTAAAATTGGCAAGGCCCTGGATTTGTTTCATACCCAGGAAGAAGCGCCGGGCATGGTGTTCTGGCACGACAAGGGTTGGACCATATATCAGCAGATTGAGCAATACGTGCGCGAGAAATTGCGCGTCAATGGCTATGGCGAAGTCAAAACCCCGCAAATCGTTGATCGCACGCTGTGGGAAAAATCCGGCCACTGGGATAAGTTCAGCGCGATGATGTTTACCACTAATTCGGAAAACCGCGATTACGCAGTCAAGCCGATGAATTGTCCGTGCCATATCCAGATTTATAACCAAGGCATTAAGAGTTACCGGGATTTGCCGGTGCGTCTGGCCGAATTTGGCTCTTGCCACCGCAACGAACCATCAGGCACCCTGCATGGTTTGATGCGTGTCCGGAACTTCGTGCAGGACGATGCGCATATCTTTTGTACCGAGGACCAGATTCAATCGGAAGTCTCCACCTTTATCGATCTGTTGTTTGAGGTTTACAAAGATTTCGGTTTCGAGGAAGTGATTATCAAACTGTCAACTCGTCCGGAAAATCGAGTCGGCGACGATGCCGTCTGGGATAAGGCGGAAAGCGCGCTGGAATTGGCCTTGAACAATAAAGGCCTGGATTGGCAATTGCAGCCGGGCGAAGGTGCTTTCTACGGTCCTAAAATAGAGTTTTCCTTGAAAGATTGTATAGGTCGGGTCTGGCAATGCGGTACTATACAAGTCGATTTCTCGATGCCGGAAAGGCTGGATGCCTCGTATATAGGCGAAGATAGCGCCAGGCATGTGCCGGTAATGTTGCATAGGGCAATACTGGGCTCCTTGGAGCGTTTCATCGGAATTTTGATCGAGCAATATGCCGGAACTTTTCCGCTATGGTTGGCGCCAGTGCAGGTGATGGTGATGAATATCACCGACCGCCATGCCGATTATGCGGAGCAGGTGCGGCGAGAACTTGAAAAACAAGGTCTTAGAGTCAAAATTGACTTGAGAAACGAGAAGATAGGCTTTAAAATCCGCGAGCATTCCATGCAGCGAGTGCCGTATCTTTTGATTATCGGCGACAAGGAATTAGAAACTCGGACTGTTAGTGTACGCACACAACAGGGCGAGGATCTAGGAAGTCTGTCAATTGGCGAACTTGGCGAACGCTTGAGGAACCAGATTGCGGATCGAAAATAATAACAACTTGGAGGACTAGGGTATCAGCTCAAAAAAAGATGCAACGCGCTTAAATACCGAAATTACCGCCAGGCGGGTTCGGGTAGTAGGCGCTGAAGGTGAACAAGTCGGGGTTGTTTCAATAAACGAAGCGTTACAGCTCGCCTACGATGCAAATATGGATCTGGTCGAAATATCGCCCAATGCCGATCCGCCGGTTTGCAAAGTCATGGACTTCGGCAAATACCAGTTTGAGTTAAACAAAAAACTGCAAGCCGCCAAGAAAAAGCAAAAACAAATCCAGATCAAGGAAATCAAGTTTAGGCCCGGTACCGAAGAAGGCGATTACCAGGTCAAGCTGCGCAGCCTGATCAAATTTCTAAACGAAGGCGACAAAACCAAGATCACCGTGCGTTTTAAAGGCCGTGAGTTAACTCATCGCGAGTTGGGCATGGACTTGTTGAAACGTATCGAAACCGATCTGGAAGAAATGGCCATAGTCGAGCAATTTCCGAAATTGGAAGGCCGGCAAATGGTCATGGTGATGGGCCCGAAGAAAAAGAAATAACTCAATCACACGGTTTTAGCCGTTTTTTAAAACGGCAAGGCGATTCAGGAACGAATCGGTTAAAGGATGCTTTTGTGTCCGGAAATTCAATGGGGCCAAGCATTTTGCCTCACTGGGTTTTATCTCAGGGACTTTACTTTTAATCATTGGAGAAAACAAATGCCAAAAATGAAAAGCCATAGCGGTGCCGGCAAGCGCTTCAAGAAAGTTGGAAGCGGCGGTTTTAAATGCAAACAATCGCATAAACGTCATATTTTGACTAAAAAAACCACCAAACGTAAAAGACAACTGCGTAAAACAGCCATTCTTCATCCGTCGGATACGCCATTGGTTGCGCGTATGCTGCCGTACAGTTGATTTATCATTGATATTGAAGAGAGTAGAACATGGCTAGAGTTAAACGCGGCGTCACCGCTAGAGCAAGACACAAAAAGATTTTAAAACTGGCAAAAGGTTACTACGGTGCCCGTAGCCGGGTTTACCGCGTCGCCAAGCAGGCGGTCATCAAGGCCGGTCAATACGCTTATCGCGACCGTAAACAGAAAAAACGCCAATTCCGCGCCTTGTGGATCGTGCGTATCAACGCTGCCGCACGTTTGTACGGTATCTCCTATAGCCGTTTGATCAACGGTCTGAATAAAGCCAATGTTGCGATCGACCGCAAAGTATTGGCCGACTTGGCTGTACGCGACATCGACGCTTTCGGCGCGATTGCGAAATTGGCTATAGCAAACCAAAGCAAACCGTAAGGAAAACATTAAGCCGCTTTGAAAGAGCGGTTTAATTGCTCGACTCCCCGTTTTTGACGGGGAGTTTTCCGCCAAATCTCGTTGGCGGGAACCTATCGTTTTGGAATTTCCCTCAATTGCAGACAAAAGTGAGCTGAGTCGTGTCGGCTAGTATCGAAGATATTGTTACGCAGGCATTACAAGAGCTTGCACATGCACAGGACCTTAGCCAACTGGATCAGGTTAGAGTCAATTATCTAGGCAAAAAAGGCTTATTTACTCAGCATATGAAAGAGCTGGGTAGTCTGGATCCCGAACAGCGGCGCAGTGCCGGTCAAGTTATCAACGATGCCAAAAATACTTTTCAAGAGGCGTTAGAGGCTCGGAAATCGACTTTGGAAAATGCCGAATTGGCGGCGCGTCTGGCTAGCGAATGTATCGACGTTACCCTGCCGGGGCGGGGTCAAACCGTATCCGGATTGCATCCTGTCACGATCACCTTGCGGCGGATTGCCAAAATTTTTGCCGAGGCCGGCTTTAATATCGTCGAAGGCCCGGAAATCGAAGACGATTACCATAACTTCGGCGCCTTGAATATTCCCGAGCATCATCCCGCGCGGGCGATGCACGATACCTTCTATTTCGATGCGCATACCGTATTGAGAACTCACACTTCGCCGGTACAGATTCGGGTGATGGAATCCGAAAAGCCGCCCTTGAAAATTATTGCGCCGGGCCGGGTGTACCGTTGTGATTCGGATATGACCCACTCGCCCATGTTTCATCAGGTCGAAGGCTTCTTGGTCGATACTGACGTTAGTTTCGGTGACCTGAAGGGTGTGATTTTTGAATTTCTGCGCGCCTTCTTCGAAAAAGAAGTCAACGTGCGCTTTCGCCCTTCTTATTTTCCATTCACAGAACCTTCCGCCGAATTTGATGTGTCCTGCGTAATGTGTGACGGCAAAGGTTGCCGCGTCTGCAAACGAACGGGCTGGCTGGAAGTGGGCGGTTGCGGCATGATTCACCCGGAAGTATTCAAATCGGTCGGTATTGATAACCAAGTTTATTCCGGCTTTGCCTTCGGAACCGGAGTCGAACGTCTAGCGATGATGAAATACGGCATCAACGACTTGCGGATGTTTTTCGAAAACGATCTGAAATTTTTACAACAGTTTAATTAACGGTGGATAGTCATCATGCAAGTCAGTGAAGCTTGGTTAAGAGAACTGGTCAATCCGCCTGTCGCCACCGCCGAATTAGTCGCGCAACTGACCATGGCCGGTCTGGAAGTCGATGCCGTGACGCCTGTTGCAGCCGAATTTTCCGGAGTGGTAGTTGGAGAAGTACTTTCCACTATTCAACATCCAAACGCCGATAAACTTAGAGTTTGTCAGGTCAACGTCGGCCAAGCTGAGCCCCTGCAAATCGTTTGCGGTGCCAGTAATGTCAGGCCCGGTTTGAAAATTCCGGCAGCATTGATCGGTGCGATATTGCCCGGCGATTTCAAAATTAAGGAATCCAAACTGCGCGGCGAATTGTCGTTCGGCATGCTGTGTTCGGAAAAGGAATTGGGTTTGGCGGTTAGTTCCGAAGGCTTGATGGAGTTGCCCGCTGACGCGCCGGTGGGTGCCGATATTCGCGACTATTTGGCGCTGAACGATAATGTGATCGAATTGGGCTTAACGCCAAATCGCGCAGATTGCCTGAGCGTCGAAGGTGTGGCCAGGGAAATGGCGGTTTTGAACAATCTGCCGTTCCAGGCTACGGCGTTTGCTACTGTCGAACCGCAGCACACGGAAACCCTGGAAGTTAAAGTCGAAGCCGCGGAAGCTTGCCCGGTTTATCTGGGGCGTTTAATTAAAAATATCAATCCTGCCGCGGTCACGCCACTGTGGATGCAGGAGCGTCTGCGCCGTTGCGGTATTAGAAGTTTAAGCCCGGTTGTTGATGTTACCAACTATGTGTTGATCGAATTGGGCCAACCGCTGCATGCTTTCGATGCCGATAAACTGAGTGCGCCTATCGTGGTTAGACGCAGCCGAGCCGGCGAGTCCCTGGCTTTATTGAATGACCAAACCATAGAGTTGGACGGCGACGCCTTAGTTATTGCCGATCAAAAACAAGCCTTGGCTTTGGCTGGGGTGATGGGCGGCAAAGACAGTGCGGTATTTGGCGAAACCCGCGATATATTCCTGGAATGTGCGTTTTTTATGCCCATTGATGTGGCCGGTAAGGCGCGCCAATTTGGTTTGCATACCGATTCCTCGCACCGTTTCGAAAGAGGCGTGGATTTTAACTTGCAACGCCGGGCGATCGAACGCGCCACGCAATTGATTCTACAAATAGCCGGCGGTAGTCCTGGGCCGGTTCAAGAGGTTATTTCCACTGCCGAACTGCCCGCCAGAATGCCGGTAAAGCTGCGTAGCCAACGTATTACAAAGGTGTTGGGCATTCAATTTGGCGACGATGAAGTGCATGCGCTGTTCGAAGGCTTGGGTATGCAGGTTCAAGTAGTCGAGAACGGCTGGGAAATTACCCCGCCCGGCTTTCGTTTCGATATTGCCATCGAAGAAGATTTGCTGGAAGAAATCGGCAGAATCTATGGATATAACAATCTGCCTAGCAGCAGTTTGTTGATGCGCTCTGAGCTTGGTAAAGCGCCCGAGGCGCAGTTGCCATTGGCGAGATTGCAGGATTGCTTGGTAGATCGCGGTTATCAGGAAGCGATTACCTACAGCTTTGTCGATGAGGCAATGCAAAATGCCGTCGCTCCGGGCGAAGAATTTATCCGGATTCAAAACCCTATATCCTCAGAACTTGCCGTGATGCGCACTACGCTGTGGTGCGGTTTGTTGAATGCGGCTTTGTATAATATCAACCGCCAACAGAGTCGAGTGCGCTTATTTGAAGCCGGCTTGCGGTTTTTCTATCAAGATGGGCAAATTCAACAGCGAAAAATGTTATCCGGTTTGGCCTTGGGTACCGTTAATCCCGAACAGTGGGGCGAAAAAGCCAGAAAGCTGGATTTCTTCGATGTGAAAGCTGATATTGAAGCTTTGTTTGATTTAGCAGGAGTTTGTGCTGATTTCGTAGCCTATCAACATCCGGCGTTACACCCTGGCCAAACCGCGCAAATCAAAAACCAACGTGGCGAAGTGATAGGTTTATTGGGCATGCTGCACCCAACGCTCGAAAAACAATTGGGTTTCGATAGTCCGGTATTCTTGTTTGAACTCGAACAGGATGCGGTCTTGGAGCGTAACGTGCCTAAATTTAGTACGTTATCCAAATACCCTTCGGTGCGCCGCGATCTGGCTTTATTGGTGGACGAGGCTGTATCGGCTGCCGCAATCACCAGTGTAATTGAAGAATGCATGGAGACGGCGATACGTGAAATATCGATCTTCGACGTTTATCGCGGACCGGGCGTTGCCGAAGGTTATAAGAGTGTCGCGTTAGCTTTACTCTTGCAGGATTTTACGCAAACGCTTACCGATACAGAAATTGATGCTATATTTCGCAAAGTGCTGGACACTTTAGCGGCTAAACTGAATGCAAAATTGAGGGAGTGATTGTGGCATTAACCAAAGCAGATATTGCAGAGAAATTGTTTGAAGACCTCGGTTTAAACAAGCGTGAAGCTAAAGAAATCGTAGAGTTGTTTTTCGACGAAATTAAAAAAAGCCTGGAAAGCGGCGAGCAAGTGAAGATTTCCGGGTTTGGTAAGTTTGAATTGCGCGACAAAAGTGGTCGGCCGGGTAGAAATCCCAAAACAGGTGAAGAAATTCCCATCACTCCGCGGCGTGTGGTGACTTTTAGAACAGGGCAAAAATTGAAAGCTCGAGTAGAAGCGTATGCTGGAACCCAGTAATAATAACGAATTACCGGTTATTCCGGCCAAGCGGTATTTTACGATTGGCGAAGTTAGCGACCTCTGTGCGGTAAAGCCCCATGTATTGCGCTATTGGGAACAAGAGTTCACCGAGCTTAGTCCGGTAAAACGCCGAGGAAATCGCCGTTATTATCAGCGCCATGACGTGTTGTTGATTCGACAAATTCGCGCTTTGTTATACGAGCAAGGTTACACAATAGGTGGTGCGCGTGCTCATCTGGCGAGCGGTAGCGCCAAGGAAGACAGTTTACGCACCAAACAACTTATTCATCAGATGATTGGCGAGCTGGAAGATATTTTGGAGCTGCTGAAATAGCGTTTCCCAAATAATATGATATTATGTCCGGCTTGCTCTCCTAGGTGGGCATTGGTTTAATGATAAACTTCGGGGCGTAGCGCAGCCTGGTAGCGCACTTGTCTGGGGGACAAGGGGTCGTGGGTTCGAATCCCGCCGTCCCGACCAAGTTTTTTGAGATTGAATATTGAATAACCCGCAAGTTACTTGACTTAGCGGGTTTTTTATTGCTTGAAAAACTATAGGAATACATAGCGTTTTTGATAATTAATCACTGATTGATCGATAAAGTTAAATTGAATGAATACGGCGGCTAATATTTCGATTTGTCAAATATTTGAGACGGGCCTAATCCGATGTTGAGCCGTTTTAGAGATCATATTGTCGTGAATCACCCGGATCAATTATCTCGGCAATGGGCGCAACGTATTGTTGATAGATACGCAACCAGTGCCAAAGTACGTACAGTAGATATTCGATCCGTCAATATTGGCACATCGACGCGCTTGCGGCTAACCGTGAATCATGACGCCATCGGCGTCGTTCCAAGTCGGTGGTTTGTAAAAACGCCGTCGCTGGCAATTAAGTCCAGAGCGATTACCGCCATACCGCGTTTATTGCATAAGGAAGTTCATTTTTATAATTCGCTTTCTCAGGGGGTTCCGGTGAGTGTGCCGCAAATTTTAGCGGCTGAAAGTCTGTTAGGGCGCGGTACTACATTGGTAATGGCGGATTTGGATGAGCTGGGATTTAGGCCCGGGCTTACCGCAGACGCTCTGTCTTTGGAACAAGCTCAGCAGGTGGTTGAAAAGCTCGCCGGTTTTCATGCTCACTATTGGGGCAATGCTGGGCTGTTGAAAACGCATCGCTGGTTAAACGGTTTTAGTCACAATGTCGAGAATCATATGGGTACCTTACTGGCTGTACCCTTGATGAGGCGTGGCCTTGATCGCGCAGGGCGCTTGGTGCCCAACAAATTGCATAGATCCGCGTTGCGCTATGCAGCGGATCGGCGGCGAATCACCAGGATATTGGCAACCGGTGTGCAGACCTTGGTGCATCATGATTGTCATCCAGGCAATCTATTTTGGAATCACTCTGAGCCGGGCTTTCTGGATTGGCAATTGGTGCGGATGGGTGAGGGTGTTAGTGACCTCGCTTATTTTTTAGCGACATCGCTGAAGCCAGAGTCTCGGCGTGCTCATGAAAAACAATTGCTGAAGCTATACATGACGGCGTTAGCTAGTCACGGGATTGGCGACTTGGATGAAGAAACGTATTACCAACGCTACCGCGCTCATTTGGTGTATCCGTTCGAAGCGATGATTGTTACCTTGGCTATAGGGGGTATGATGGAGCGTAATAGCAACTTGGAGTTAATTGCGCGCGTTTCAGCGGCGGTTGACGATAACGATAGCTATTCTGCGTTATCTCTATAAGAGTTTTTCCCTGCGTTTCTGGAAGGCAGTTATATACTGAATTTGATCTCAGAATTGGGTCTGATGCTATTTTGCGGAGAATCTCTCGATAGAGAGATAATTTGGCGGGTATATGAACCCACAAAAAAATTTTAAATAAGTATTGACTTTATAATTGACTGCTACATCGTTTGTAGCTACGAGAAAATCTATAAGGATTTTTTAATCTCTGTCTTGCTGGTTTCCGCAAGAAGAAAATAAAAATGGTGCCGAGGAGAGGACTTGAACCTCCACAGGGTTACCCCTACTAGCACCTGAAGCTAGCGCGTCTACCAATTTCACCACCTCGGCATTACTTAGCTAGGTAAGTAATTTGGTTATTATAAGTGTATGGATGGGATGTGTCAACCTTATGATTATACACATCATGATTATACACATCGCTGAGCAGCTTAACGTCGGCACTCCTGAAGGATTGGTTGTTGTCGCCAGGTGATGCAGTCGTTCTGAGGCAGTGGCTAGGGTATTAGGGTGGCGTGGTCTATTTGGCTGCTTCCACTGGCGAGCGATAGTTTGTGCAAGAAAGTTTTTGTCGGCAGACTATTGAGCTAATTTGCGGTATCCATCGAATAAATGATGAATTTCCTCAAGACCGTCTTCGATTGACCAAGAAACCGACTTTGACAATAAATCCAGTAAAATCACGCCGTTTACTGCTGCATCTTCGCTAATCGCAGTTTTTAACCGTTGGCTTAAATGGAGGTTGATGACTTGTAAGTTTTGATATAGCGCGAGCAGTTCATCCAGTTCCAGGGAATAGGGTAGGTGGTCTTTTTGCCGAAAATACTGTGCCAATAGGAACATCGTGGTTACTCGGTAAATCGTTTCAGTTTGATCGGCCAAGGGTAAGTGAAAACGTGCCATTGGCTTTAAAAATTCAGTATGCGGACACGGGCTGGTGGCCATAATTAAGCCTAGAATCGAACTGGCGATATGTTGAGCAGTGGTTTCGGCGCGTATGGTTCTTCTATCGGTAATGACTTCTACAGCCATTTGCTTGTGGGACACTAGGTGCCCACATAAATTTAACAGTGACACCAAATTAATCGCGACAGGACAGTGCGGAACCTGCTCAGGTTTTAACGGGCAATTGCGGCATTGTTGATACGTGAGCTCCGTCCATAGAGGATAGGGAGGGGGAGCGGCAGAAATAAGGGTCATGCTTTGTTTATCAACTTCGATTAGGAAATCGGCGCTATCGTAATCTTCTGCGTTTAAGCGGTAGGTAAAATGTAGGATGTCTTCGGACATATAAATTCAGCAAACTTGTGATGTGCGTTTTCTTGAATGGATTTTAATGTGGCTAAGCCGCAATATTGGCCGATTGTAGGGGCGTCGTCTGACTAGTTTGGCTTGAGTATAGCTGCGGTATTCAAGTAAAGGAGGCTGCCTCCGGCTCCGTGTTACAATCGACGGCTCTAAAAACATAATCTCAAAAGGCTTTACCATGCAATTTATTAAACTCTCCGCTGTTGCTTTATTGTTTTTATCTTTTCACGCCACAGCGGAAGTTCAGCTGACCAAAGCCGATGTTTTGGGTACATGGCAAATCGACAAAGAATCCAACACCAGTGATGGCAGCAAGGCCCGTAGCTCCAATACCACGTGGACGTTTAAAGACGATGGCACTATCGAAGGCATGACCCATGAAAACGATTCGCATGCCAGACTTGACCAAATGCGGGCTGTGCTGAATTACGCCGTCGAAGGCGGCAAGATTGTCAAACAGGCGGCGCCGGGTCGCTCGAAGATGGAAACCTGCGAGGCAATCGAAAAATCCGGCAACAATATGGTTTTGAGGTGCCAAACCGTTTATTTCTTTATGTCTAAAAAATAAAAACGCCGGGCACTTCTGATAGTGTCGTGCTTAGTTTGACCTATTTATGTGGTTGTCGGATGGGATGGACTCATCGGTAGCGAGAAAACAGGAACTTCGATTTTGGCAGAGCAGCCCCAAAGCCTATCCGATTTTGCGGAGCATTGTTTATTCAATGGCGACATTGAGCAAAAGCTTGTTTTAACTCATCAAGCCAGGCAGTTGTTGGATAACGGCTTATTGTCCCTGCAAACAACAGGGGCGGTATTGCCGATAAGCAATACCGTATTTCCTAGCCGGCCGGCGTTGTTGATGCCGCGAGAGATGCCTAAACGTCGTCTGGATTCCATCGAAGGTAAAGCGGCTTTTTTTCACGCGCTTGCACATATCGAGTTCGTGGCAATTTATTTGGCATGGGACATTATTTATCGGTTTCCCGGCTTGCCCGACGATTTTTATCGGGATTGGCTGATCATCGCCGACGAAGAGGCTCAGCATTTCGAGTTGATTCGCACTCATTTGCTTGGCTTGGGATTCGATTACGGCGATTTGCCCGCGCATCGCGGGCTTTGGTCGCATGCCGAAGATACTTCGGATGATATTTTGGCGCGTTTAGCGATAGTGCCGCGGTGTATGGAGGCGCGCGGATTAGATGTGACCCCAGGCATGATGGATAAACTGGTTGCTATCGACGATCAGCCCGGTCTAGCTATCCTTCGGAGGATTTATAACGACGAAGTTGGGCATGTCGAGCGCGGTTCTTACTGGTTCAATAATCTGGCCAGACAGCGCGGTCTGGAACCTGAACACTGCTTTAAAGACCTGATACTGAATTATTTCAAAGGCAAGCCCAAGGGACCCTTTAACCGAGAAGTGCGTATAATTGCCGGCTTCTCGAATAACGAAATCGATTGGCTGGAGGAGCGTTTGCATGAATAACAAACCGGTTTTTGATTATCCACTGTTTGCGATGGGCTTTAGGGCCTTTTTCGCGCTGGCGGGATTATCAGCTCTGGCTTTGATTGCAGTATGGAACTCAATGTCCAACGGTTCGCTGCATATCGATAATTACTTCACCGGCAGCACGTGGCATGCTCATGAAATGCTGCTTGGCTACACCACAGCGGTGATTGCCGGTTTTTTACTAACAGCAGTGAGAAACTGGACTGGCTTGCAAACGGTGACTCCCGATCAACTGGCGTCGCTGTGTTTTTTATGGATTTATGGCCGGGTATTGCCTTTTTATTCCGAACTATTGCCCGATTTGTTGATAGGCACCGTCGATTTCGTATTTTTACCGGTGTTGGCGTATTTTGTGGGTAAGCCAATTTTAAAAACAGGCAACTATCAAAATCTGATTTTTGTCGCCTTATTGCTGTTATTAGCCTTGGGCAATGGTTTGATTCACGCCCAAGTTTTGGGTATGGCCGGTAGTGCCTCGCTAGGACTGATCCTGGTGGTTACCGTTATCGTTGCGATGATTTTGGTCATCGCTGGCCGGGTATTTCCGTTTTTTACCGAACGGGGGCTATCTGGGGTTATTTGTATTCGCAATCCGGCATTGGATATAGCCGCTGTTGCGGTGAGTTTGGCGGTGTTTGCATTATTAATGCTGAATATATCCGGCGCATTGTTGGCTGGTGCTGCGGTAGCGGCGATTGTGATTAATATTGTGCGAGTGGCGGCTTGGTACAACCCGCGGATTTGGTTTGTGCCCCTGCTTTGGGTTTTGTACATCGGCTATGGTTGGTTGATCCTTGGATTTGGCTTGGTATCCCTCTCTGCTTTTGCTGTGGTTCCGCAGTCTTTGGCTTTACACGCCTTTACTGTGGGCGGCATCGGTATTTTGACTTTGGGCATGATGGCCCGCGTTGCGTTGGGCCATACCGGCAGGGCGCTAAAAGCCTCGAATGTGATGGCGCTGGCCTTTGTGCTGATAAATCTGGCCGCGTTGTTTCGGGTGTTATTTCCGGCTTTGTTGCCAAACTGGTATGGCGGTTTGGTGATGGTGTCCACCTATTGCTGGTTGGCGGCGTTTTCCTTGTTCGCATTTTATTATTCGCCAATTTTGATGTCGCCCAGGTTGGATGGGCAGCCGGGGTAGCGTAGTTCATAAAAACAGTGGCGATAGCGGATGGTCTCGTCCAAGCGTGCCGTATTTTTTATACATTGAATTTGTTGGAGTGACAGTATTAGGGTTGCTATATCGGTTTACTGCGCGATCTGGTCAATGAAATGAGAGTGAATGGAAGCAAATTGCGCGACAGGTTTGATGTGAACATGAGTCGGACGGATTGACTTTGGTCAACGGCGTCAAGGGCGTAAGCGGGTCTGTTCCTGGTAGGAGTAATGATCTTGGTCAGTGATAGCGGGCTTTGATAGGGTTGTAAAAAAGGCGGCTTTCAGCCGCCTTTTTTTGTGTCGAAACGTTTTTACTGCGCGCTGTAATGCGATTCGATATAACGCTCGACTATAGCTTGGAACTCTTCAGCGATATGTTCGCCTTTTAGGGTGACGGTTTTGAAACCGTCTTCAAAAACCGGCGCAACAGGTGACTCGCCGGTTCCGGGCAGACTGATGCCGATGTTGGCATTTTTGCTTTCGCCGGGGCCGTTGACGACGCAGCCCATCACCGCGACTTTCATATCTTCCACGCCTTTGTATTTATCTTTCCAAATAGGCATTTGGTCGCGTAAATAGCCTTGAATGTCTTGCGCCAGACGTTGGAAATAATCGCTGGTGGTGCGTCCGCAACCGGGGCAGGCCACTACCATGGGTGTGAAGGAGCGAAAGTTCATGGTTTGCAGAATTTCCTGGGCCACGATCACTTCTTTGGTGCGCGCCGCACCGGGCTCGGGTGTTAGGGATACCCGAATGGTGTCGCCTATGCCTTGTTGCATCAGTACGCCGAGCGCTGCTGCTGATGCGACGATGCCTTTGGAGCCCATGCCAGCTTCGGTAAGGCCTAGATGCAAGGCGTAATCGCAACGGCTGGACAGGTCTTGATAAATGCTGATCAACTCCTGAACATCGCTAATTTTGCAGGATAGGATAATTTTGTCTTTGCCTAGCCCGATTTCCTGGGCTCTAGCCGCGCTTTCCAGGGCGGAGAGTATGATGGCTTCCCGTGTGATCAGGGGTAATTCTTTGGGTTGCGCTAATTGTCTGTTCTCGTCAAGCAATCGGGTTAGTACGGCTTGATCAAGACTGCCACCGTTGACGCCAATCCGCACGGGTTTGTTGTATTGAATCGCAAACTCAATCATCTGCTGAAATTGCGGGTCCCGCGCTTTGCCTTTGCCGACATTGCCGGGGTTGATACGGTATTTGGATAGTGCTTGAGCGCAATCCGGATATTTTTCCAGTAACTTGTGGCCGTTAAAATGGAAGTCGCCGATAATGGGCACCGAAAAGCCTTTTTGTGCCAGTCGGTTGACGATTTCCGGTACGGCTTGCGCAGCTTCTTCACGGTCGACAGTGACGCGGACCATTTCCGAGCCGGCTGTTGCTAATTCCATGATCTGTTGAACGCTTCCTGCAACATCAGCTGTGTCGGTATTAGTCATGGATTGAACTACAATCGGAGCGTCGCCGCCGACTTTTACGTTTCCTACCAAAACCTGTTGGGTGTGTTTTCTGGAGCTAATCGACATAGAAGTGTGGTCTGCAAAAACTGAAAGTTATCTAAAAAATACCAAGTAATTCACTTAGGATATAAATTATACCTCCTTAGTAACAGGACGAAAGAGCAAATTGTGCGGATAAATTACTTTTCTGATGTGCATCTGGAATTTGGCGAGCAGAGTCTGCCGGAAACCGATGCCGATTTGGTCGTGGCGGCAGGCGATATCGGCATATTCAAACAAGGTGTCGAATGGTTGAAGTCTATCGGCAAGCCTGTGGTTTATGTGGCGGGTAACCATGAGTTTTATGGTTACGAATATCAACAGACTATCGATATGTTGCGTAGGGAATGTGCGGGCAGTCAAATTCAGTTCCTGGAAAAAGATCAGTTTATCTTCCAGGGTGTGCGCTTTTTGGGTTGCACCTTGTGGACGAATTTGTTTATCGAGGGCGCCGAAAAGGCCGAAGTGCTGGGAAATACCTTGAATGACTTTCGCAAGGTGTCATTTGCAGGCCAAACTTTCGAGCCCAAACACTTTACCGAGCTACATCGGGAATCTAAATTCTGGTTAGAACAACAACTTGCCACGCCCTTTGCCGGCAGGACCATAGTGGTCACTCATCATGCGCCCACCGAATGGAGTTGGATCGATTCACCCAACGTACTTAAAAAGCTGGCTTACTGTAATGACTTGAAGCCTTTATTTCATGAATATGAAATAGCAGCCTGGTTTCACGGTCATGTGCACAATTTGGGTGATTACCGGATAGCGGATGCCCGTATCTTAAGCAATACCCGGGGGTATGTCGGGCGTAAGTATGTGAGTGGTTTTGATATCGATAAAGTGGTTGATATTTGAGCGGTATTTCCACTTATGCCGGGCGCTATTGCTCGGCTTAAAGGGCTACAAGCCTTGGGATTTTCCGTTGAGAAAGCCGATAACTTGTGATGTAATGAACATGTTTTGTCTTGAAGTGCCCTTTGGGATCGGTGTTTCGCAATGGGCTTTTTGCTGCAACTAGTCTGGGGAGCAGGCGTATTAACTATGCAATTTAATATAAAGAAAGGTTTGGATTTGCCTATAACAGGCGGACCCGAACAAAAGATAAGCGATGGTAACAGCGTCAAATCGGTCGCCCTATTGGGTGCTGATTACATCGATCTGAAGCCGAAAATGATGGTTGCCGAAGGAGATAAGGTCAAATTAGGACAGGCCCTTTTTTCTGACAAAAAAAATCCTGGCGTCAACTTTACCTCACCCGGCGCGGGTGTGGTTAAAGCTATTAACCGCGGTGACAAGCGTGCGCTGTTGTCTGTGGTCATTGAATTGCAAGGGAATCAGCAAGAGTCTTTCACCAAATACGGCGAAGCTGAGTTAGGCAATTTGACTCAAGAACAGGTTAAGGAAAACTTGCTGGCATCAGGATTGTGGACTGCTTTCCTGACACGTCCTTACGGCAAAATCCCTGCGGTCGATACTACACCTAGTTCAATTTTTGTCACGGCTATAGACACTCGTCCGCTTGCGGCAGATCCGGCTGTGATTATCAAAGAACGCGCTGCCGACTTTGCTAATGGCTTGACTGTAATCTCCAAGTTGACATCAGGTAAAACTTATCTGTGCAAAGCCGCAGGTACTGATTTGGTTGCGAATCAAGCCGTTCAGGTAGCGGAGTTTTCCGGGCCGCATCCTGCCGGCTTGCCAAGCACCCATATTCATTTTATCGATCCGGTCAATATCCATAAATTCGTATGGCATATTGATTACCAGGCGGTAATTGCTATTGGCGCATTGTTTACCACAGGTAAGCTGGATGTAGAACGCATCGTTTCTTTGGCTGGTCCAACGGTTAAAAAACCCAGATTGGTACGCACACGTGTGGGCGCCAATCTGGACGATTTGGTTGCCGGCGAATTGCAAGATGTTGAAAACCGCGTAATTTCGGGCTCTGTTTTGTATGGCCACGAGGCTGCCGGATCTCTGGCATTTTTGAGTGCTTACAGTTTGCAAGTTTCTGCTATTAAAGAAGGTCGTGATCGGGAGCTTTTCGGTTGGATCGTTCCCGGCAAAGACAAATACTCGGCTATGAATGTGTACGTGTCGAGCAAAGATCGTAAAGATAATCGCCTGTTTCCGTTGACCACCGATAAAAATGGTAGCAATCGCGCCATTGTTCCGGTGGGAGTCTACGAGACAGTGATGCCTTTGGATATTTTGTCTACACCTTTATTGAAAGCCATTGTAGTCGGCGATACCGACACTGCACAGTCTCTTGGCTGCCTGGAACTGAGTGAAGAAGACGTGTCTTTGTTCACCTTTGTCGATCCAGGCAAGCATGACTTCGCGCCTGTGCTCAGAGCTAATTTAACTAAAATCGAGAAGGAAGGATAATGTCGGCTAGAGATATTTTAGATAGCATAGAGCCGCATTTTACAAAGGGCGGCAAGTTTGAAAAGTATTACGGTCTCTACGAGATGGTGGATACTTTTATTTACACGCCATCCGATGTAACGCGCGGAAAAACCCATGTACGTGACGGTAACGATCTGAAACGCACTATGACGTTTGTGGTAATCGCCACGGCGTTTTGTGTTTTGATGGCTTGGTACAACACGGGTTATCAAGCCAACTTAGCCATGAAGGGTATGGGTGTCGAGTCGATCAACAACTGGCGCAGCATTCCAATGGCGCTATTCGGCTACAACCCGCACAACCCGATTTCCTGCCTGGTGCACGGCATGTTGTATTTCTTCCCGGTTTACATCACTACCTTAGCGGTGGGTGGCGTTTGGGAAGTGTTGTTCGCAACCGTACGCAAGCATGAAGTCAACGAAGGTTTCTTGGTATCGTCAATGCTGTATACCCTGATCCTGCCACCTGACATCCCCTTGTGGCAAGTGGCTTTAGGTATTTCGTTCGGTATCGTGTTGGGTAAAGAAGTTTTCGGTGGTACCGGTAAAAATTTCCTTAATCCCGCTTTGACAGGTCGTGCTTTCCTGTTTTTTGCGTATCCGGCTTCAATTTCCGGCGATGCGGTATGGGTTGCAGTGGATGGTTACAGTGGCGCGACGGCTTTATCGTTGGCATCGGCTGGCGGCGTGGAGGCGATTAAAGAGAGTTTCAGTTGGATCCAAGCGTTTTTGGGATTCATTCCCGGCTCGATGGGTGAAACATCCACATTAGCTTGTATGTTGGGTGCTGCATTCTTGTTGTACACACGTGTTGCTTCATATCGGATTATGGCTGGCGTGTTGATTGGCATGATCGGTATGTCCACTTTATTGAATATCGTTGGCAGCACAACCAACCCAATGTTTGCGATGCCTTGGTACTGGCATATGGTGGTCGGTGGTTTTGCTTTCGGTACGGTGTTTATGGCAACTGATCCTGTTTCTGCTGCTGTGACCGACACCGGTCGCTGGATTTACGGCTGCATGATCGGCGTGATGATTATCATCATTCGGGTTATTAACCCGGCTTTCCCGGAAGGTGTGATGCTTGCAATTCTTTTCTCAAACATGTTTGCACCATTGATTGATTACTTTGTTGTTCAAGCAAATATTAGAAGAAGGATCAAACGCCATGCTTAATGCCGAGAAAAAAACCTGTAAGTACAACGAGCAGCTCTGCAAGTACTACGAACAGTTCAGAGTTTACGCCGACAGAATCCTGGCTTTAAGTAACGACAGCCTGGAAAAAACCGTCAACGTGGCTTTGGCCTTATGTTTGGTGTGCGCTGTATTGGTATCTATTGCTACAGTCGCTTTACGGCCTTTGCAAGGCTACAACAAAGCCCTGGACATGAAGAAAAACATTCTTGATGTGGCTGGTTTGTTGGAAGAGGGTACTGATATAGATAAAGCCTTTGCGGAAAGAATCGAAAGCAAGATTGTCGACCTGAAAACAGGTGATTACGTAGACAATATCAATGTCGACGAATACGACCAACGCAAGGCTGCTAAAGACCCTGCGCAGAACGAGTTGATTCCGGTCGAGAAAGATATTGCCAGCATCCGTCAAAAAGCCAAATACACCAAAGTGTTTTTGGTTAAAAACGGCGACCAGTTGCAATCCATTATTCTGCCTATCAACGGTTACGGTTTGTGGTCTACGATGTACGGCTTTTTAGCCTTGGAAGCTGATGCGCAAACGGTACAGAGTATCAACCTGTACGACCAAGGTGAAACCCCTGGCCTGGGTGGTGAGGTAGTCAATCCTAACTGGCGCGCGTTGTGGAAAGGCAAAAAAGTCTATTCCGATAAAGGCGAAGTGGCTTTGACTTTAGTGAAAGGTGGTGTCGATTCCAGTCGCCCGGATTCTGTTTACAAAGTGGATGGTTTGGCCGGCGCAACCCTAACCAGTCGTGGCGTCAGTAATTTGATCCAATACTGGATGGGTACCGAAGGTTTTGCCACCTATCTAAACAAAATTAGAAAAAACGGTTAGGACTTATCATGGATAAAGAAACTAAAAAAGTATTATTCGAACCGTTGGTCGATAACAACCCAATCACCCTGCAGGTGCTTGGTGTGTGTTCGGCGCTGGCGGTAACGTCGCAAATGTCTACCTCATTGATCATGGCATTGGCCTTGACTTCGGTTACTGCCTGTTCAAGCGCAGCGATTAGTGCGGTGCGCGAGCATATACCGAGCAGCATTCGGATTATCGTGCAGATGATCATCATTGCTTCGCTGGTTATTGTGGTCGATCAGTTGCTTAAAGCCTTTGCCTTTGATGTCAGCAAAAAGCTGTCGGTATTCGTTGGTTTGATTATTACCAACTGTATCGTCATGGGGCGTGCTGAAGCCTATGCGATGAAAAATCCGCCGCTGCAAAGCTTTGTTGACGGTATCGGTAACGGCTTAGGTTACAGTTTGATTCTGGTCATCGTGGCGCTGTTCAGAGAAACTTTGGGTTCAGGCAAACTGCTTGGTTTCGATGTGCTGCCTTTGGTCAAAGATGGTGGTTGGTATGTGCCTAACGGTATGATGCTACTGCCGCCCAGCGCGTTTTTCATTATCGGCTTGATCATTTGGGGTTTCCGTACCTGGAAACCAAAACAAGTGGAACACAACGAGTTCAAAATCATGTCGATTGCTCACGGTGAAGGAGGGCACCACTAATGGAAGCCTATATCAGTCTGTTTGTTAAAGCGGTTTTCATTGAAAACCTGGCGCTGTCATTCTTCCTGGGTATGTGTACCTTCTTGGCGGTGTCCAAGAAGATCTCCACGGCCATGGGTTTGGGTATTGCCGTTATGGTGGTGCAAACCTTAACAGTGCCTGCGAATAACTTCATTTACCAAACTTTGTTGAAAGAAGATGCATTATCTTGGATAGGCATTACTGGCGTGGATTTAAGCTTTTTAAGCTTGTTGAGCTGTATTGGTATGATCGCTGCGATCGTACAGATTCTGGAAATGATTCTGGATAAATTCTTTCCTGCTCTGTATCAAGCCTTGGGTATCTTCCTGCCGTTGATTACCGTTAACTGCGCGATCTTGGCCGGTAGTTTATTCATGATCGAACGTGACTACAATTTTGGTGAAAGCGTGGTATACGGCATAGGAAGTGGTTTTGGCTGGGCTTTGGCGATTACCGTCATGGCCGGTGTGCGTGAGAAATTGAAATACAGCGATATTCCTGCTGCATTACAAGGTTTGGGCATCACTTTTATCACCGCTGGCTTGATGTCTCTGGGCTTCATGGCTTTCTCTGGAATTCAATTATAAGGGTATCGTAATGCTGGAAATTGCATTAGGTGTTATTTTCTTCACGGTCATCGTGATAGCGCTGGTGTTTTTGATCATCGGCGCGAAAAGTAAACTGGTGGCCTCTGGCGATGTGGAAATTCTGATCAATAACGAAAAGAAAATCCATGTACCGGTGGGTTCCAAATTGTTGACCGCATTGGCGGACAACCAATTGTTCGTTTCTTCCGCTTGTGGCGGCGGCGGCACTTGTGGTCAATGTAAAGTGAAAGTGCATAGCGGTGGTGGCGACATTCTGCCAACCGAGCAATCGCATATCACCAAACGGGAAGCCGCACATGGCGAACGTCTGGCTTGCCAAGTATCCATCAAACAAAACATGGATATCGAAGTCGAAGACAGCGTATTCGGTGTTAAAAAATGGGAATGCACTGTTAAGTCCAACGACAACGTCGCGACTTTCATTAAAGAGTTGGTCTTGGAATTGCCGGAAGGTGAAGCCATCAACTACCGTGCAGGTGGTTATATCCAAATTGAATGTCCGCCCCATATTTCAAAATATGCGGATATGGATGTTGCCGAGGAATACCGTCCTGATTGGGATAAATTCAATCTGTGGCGCTATGTGTCGGATGTAAAAGAGCCAACCCTGCGTGCTTACTCAATGGCATCTTATCCTGAAGAAAAAGAAATAATGTTGAACGTCAGGATCGCTACGCCGCCTCCAGGGGCGCCGGATGGCATTCCGCCAGGCATCATGTCGTCCTTTATCTTCAACCTGAAGCCAGGTGATAAGGTGTTCGTATCCGGTCCTTACGGCGAGTTTTTTGCCAAAGAAACCGATGCCGAAATGGTCTTTATCGGTGGTGGGGCCGGTATGGCGCCGATGCGTTCGCATATCTTCGATCAACTACGCAGACTGAAATCCAAGCGTAAAATGACTTTCTGGTATGGCGCACGTAGCAAACGCGAAATGTTCTACGTTGAAGATTTCGATATGCTGGCCAAAGAAAACGACAATTTTGAATGGCATGTAGCCTTGTCAGATGCTTTACCTGAAGATAACTGGAAAGGTTATACCGGCTTCATTCACAACGTGTTGTTCGAAGAATTTATCAAGAAACATCCGAATCCAGAAGATTGTGAATATTACATGTGCGGGCCGCCAATCATGAACTCTTCAGTGATTAACATGCTGCTGGCTAATGGCGTGGATCCTGAAAATATTATGTTGGATGATTTCGGCGGTTAAGTTGTATTAATCTGACGCGAAGCACAGGGAGCGATTTTCGGATCGCTCCTTTTTTCGTTTCAGTGATTAGAAAAAACAGGAGAAAAAAATGGGTTATTTTTTAGTAACATTTTTATTTATGTTGATCGTTATTGCCGTCATGGCAGTCGGTGTGCTTTTCGGTCGGAATGCTATCAAGGGGTCTTGCGGCGGCACCGGCAATTGCGTATGCAGTGAGAAATGCGACAAAAGAAAGAAGTTTGAAGCTGAGCAAGCTAAAACATTGGAACAACATTAAGGCTGCTTGCCCAAAGCGATAAACTAAGCTACTTCGGAGCGATAACTCTCCGAAACGTTAAGTTTATGCGTCCTTGAGTCAACTTCTGATCGACAGGAATACTATGCAGCCAGTGGTGTTGAAAATCGGGCTGCATAATCAATAGCATTCCACTAGTCAGTAAAATACTGCCGCTTTCCGCGGTTTTTTTATGCCGAAATGCAAATTGTCGGGTCGCTCCCAGCGTCAATGATGTGATAAAAGGCTGTGGTCCCAACTCCGCTTCGTTATCCGCATGCCAGCCTACATAATCATCGCCGTTGCGATATAAATTCACTAATACCGAATTAAACGAAAAGTTTAAGAACTGTTCGATTTTTTGCCTTATATCCGATAGTAATGGCGTCCAGGGCCGAGTTTTTAATAGATTATTGCTGTAGCTATAAACTATCCCCGGATCAGCATGCCAGGTTTGCAGGCGGGGTAACGTAAATTCCCGGCCGGCAACGCTGTAACAATTGTCGGGCCAATTTTGTTCCTGGAGCAAACGCCTATAGATAGCATCGCTTTCGGCGGCGTCGTAAAAATCTCTTATTATTCTCAGCTCCTTATCGGGCGTCATTCGTCTTGCAATTCCTGCTGTGCTTTAATGTGTGACGCTAATGCACTGTCCATTGTCGTGATGTGCAATAAAAACCATTGCGGCAGACGCTCCTTGACAAAAGCACGACCAAAGGAAATTAAGCCTTTGTCGATCCGGGTTTTAAACTGTTTGAATTCTTCCAAAACCCGTTGATGTTCGCCTTTGTGTTCGGTTTCCGCCGGAAATCCGAATTGCGCCATTAACCGATTTTCAGATTCAAAATGTTCTTCGGTGTGTTGATACAATTGCGCAAACAAGCCCGGAAAGTCTGTGTTATTGGCCTTATCCAATTGATTTACCAGATCAATAAAGATGCCGTGATCATGATCGATGTGAGCATAACCAACACTCAGGGGTATGGTTCGGTCGAATATTGTCATTTGAACACTCGTGTGATTTGTAAACTAATGCACTAAAGCATGTTTTATGCCCAGTAATCGCCGACGATAAAACGGATGGATGATTGTCGATGGCAATTAAAGCGCAGGCCAGATTTAATCGGGTATCACCTCATCAACTCTACTAACGATGCGCCCATCGGCCATTCTAATGTCGAACAGTTCAAGCTTGGCTAACTGCTTAACCGACTTCACCAGTTGGGAGCTTTCGTGTCGTTGCACGATAGCATAACCGCGTTCCAGCGTTGCCAGTGGACTAATCGCATGTAAGGTTTGTGACATCGCGTGTTGCCGATTTTTCAATGCCGTCAGTTTAATTTGCATCGAACGGCTTAATCGTTGTTGGAAGTAATCAAGTTGCTGCCGATAGCCGTGAATCGATACCAACGGTTGCTGTCCGTTCAGACGCTGGGTGTTTAGCGCCAGACGCTGGCGGCACAGCCCCAAGCCGGCTCGCGTCGCCCGATTCAAGCGTTGTTCCAATTCGTCGAGACGCTGGGCATTGCGTTGTAGTTTTTCGCCCGGATGTTGGGTTTGTAGGGCTTTATTTAGCCAACTCAAATGCATCTGTTGCTGCTGTAATTTATCCTGCATTTGCCGGGTTAGTTGGCGCTCGATAGCTGTAAAGCGATTAAGCCAGGCGGATTGGTCCGGCACCGCACATTCGGCCGCTACCGATGGTGTAGGTGCGCGCAAATCAGCGACGAAATCGGCGATGCTGAAATCCACCTCGTGGCCTACTGCTGAAATCACCGGAATTCCACTGGCCGCTACCGCCCTGGCGACGATTTCTTCGTTAAACGCCCATAAATCTTCCAGCGAGCCGCCGCCGCGCGCTAGGATGATCACATCTACCAGAGCTTGTTTATTGGCTGCTACCAATGCCGCGCAGATTTCGAATTTAGCGTTTTCGCCCTGTACTGCCACCGGATAGATCAGCACCGGGATCGCCGGAAAGCGCCTTTTCAGTACGCTGAGAATATCGTGAATCGCTGCGCCACTGGCCGAGGTGATGACGCCGATTTGTGTTGGCAGTGGTGGCAGCGGTTTCTTGCGGTTTTGCTCGAACAAACCCTCCTGTAATAGCTTTTGTTTTAAGCGTTCGTACGCCAGACGCAATGCGCCGTCGCCGGCTTCTTCCAACTTTTCCACTACCAGTTGATAATCGCCGCGCGGTTCGTACAAACTGACTTGCGCGGTGGCGACCACCAGATTGCCATTGGCAGGTTTGAAACGCAGCCGTTGCTGCTGTCCTTTGAACATGGCGCAGCGTATCTGGGCTTGCGCGTCTTTCAAGGTAAAGTAGTAATGGCCGGAAGAGGGCAGGCTGAGATTGGAAATCTCGCCTTGTACCTGCACGGTTAAAAAGTGGCTGGCCAGCAAGCGTTTGGCTTCACGGTTTAGCTGAGATACGCTGAAGATTTGCTCGGAATTACTCATCGAATGCTTGAGAGCGCAGGGCGAATAGGTTGAAGACCCTATTTTACGGGGGTTTGCCGCAAATAACAGGTGCTTTTACTTTGCGGAAGTGTTTCCAGGTAAGCTGCGCTAAAATGCTGCCTCGGCAATGATTTCGGCTTTAGCGAACAAGGAACTACGGATGCATGAACATCAATTGAGTAACTGGCAACATTCGCACGATTTCGCGCGGATCAATCGCAAAGGCGAGCGGCGTACGAAATGGGTGCTGCTTCTGACGTTTGCGACGATGATTGTGGAAATTGTCGCCGGTATGCAGTTTCATTCGATGGCGTTGTTAGCGGACGGATGGCACATGGCCACGCATGTGGTGGCTTTTATGATTGCAATCTTCGCCTATCGTTACAGCCGTATCCATCAGCATGATCAAACCTTCGCATTTAGTCCCGCCAAGGTGGGTGTGTTGGGCGGATTTGCCAGTTCGATAGCGTTGGCGATGGTAGCCTTAGTGATGATTGCCGACTCGGTGCAGCGGTTGCTGATGCCGGAAATAATTCGCTTTGACGAGGCGATTTTAGTCGCGCAAGTGGGCTTGCTGATCAACCTGTTAAGCGCGCTGTTATTGCGAGATCATCACGACCACCACCATGGACACGGGCATAATGCTCACCATGACCATGACCATGACCATGACCATGACCATGACCATGACCATGACCATGACCATGACCATGACCATGACCATGACCATGACGAACACGATCATGATCATAAGGATCATGGCCAGCGCTCCCACCATCACGATCACAACCTAAGGGCAGCCTATCTACACGTAATGGCCGATGCGCTGACATCGGTATTAGCCATCGTCGCCCTGGTTGCCGGCAAATATTACGGTTGGGTTTGGCTGGATACGGTGATGGGGTTTGTTGGCGCGACAGTGATTCTGGTCTGGGCTTACGGCTTAATCAAAGAGACCAGCCCTGTATTGCTGGACCAGACCATGAACCCCAAATACACCCAAGCGATACAAGCCGCGTTGGAGGAAGACGGCGAATCCCTCGTCAGCGATTTGCATGTTTGGCCCGTTAGCGCTAATCATTACGCGGCAATCGTGGTTTTGGTCACGCAGCAGCCAAAATCGCCCAGTTATTACAAGAATCTATTGGCCAAATTCGCGCAGCTTGACCACATCACCGTGGAAGTCAATTGTTGTAATGGTCAGGATTGCATTGCAGAATAATGGCGTCGTTGCCGATGAATTCGATTTGGCAATGATAATGCGCCACCAACCAATGAAAAGTCGGTCGCGAGAAAAAAGCGATGTGGGTTTGATCGTTTTTGTAATGCCATTTGGCAAAGGCCTCGGCATCTATGACCAATTTGGTCATGATGCCCAGCCAACCGCCGGGTTTTAATAGTCTAAACAGCGTGTCGAACTCACGTTTTGGCGTGCAAAAATGCTCTACTACCTCGGTGCAAACGATAAAATCGTAGTTTAGTTGCAGGTGTTCAGGAAAGTCCGCATAGAATGGGTCGTAGATATTTACTCGATGCCCACGCGCCTTGAACAGTTCTGCAAGCGCCGGACCTGGACCGCAACCATAATCAAGTCCAACAGAATTGTTCGGTAATTTCTGGAGCAAAGGCTTTGCCAAGCGGGATAGAAATTCGATGTAGCCCGGATCGTCAATGGTATTCTGATGGTGATCATAAATAGCTTTTTCTTGGCTCGGCGATAAGTGCTGAGAGCAATCAACATACACCAGTAAACACTGCCGGCACTGAGTGTAATCGCGTTTTGCGTCGCTGTGATAACGATGGATGTCGGGGCTGTTACAGAGTGGGCAGGATGGTGCCGGCATAATTAATTTGGGCTTTTGCTTGACGCATGGGCGATATGCTGTAGAATGCGCCGCTCTCTACTGCGGAGCGGTAGTTCAGTTGGTTAGAATACCGGCCTGTCACGCCGGGGGTCGCGGGTTCGAGCCCCGTCCGCTCCGCCACTTTCGTTTTTACCTGCGTTTTGAACTCATCGTTTAAGTGGCATTGAT
This sequence comes from Methylomonas sp. TEB, assembly GCF_047777895.1. Lineage (GTDB taxonomy): Bacteria > Pseudomonadota > Gammaproteobacteria > Methylococcales > Methylomonadaceae > Methylomonas. The sequence continues at coordinate 3,028,954 of NZ_CP180476.1, read as the reverse complement.
GATGAGTTTCTTGCAACTCATTTAGTTTGCAATATTCCGAAATCGTTGCCAGATAATTTTAAACGTCAGCGTCAAGGTCGGATCATTGTTGGCGACACGTGCATCCAGAATGTCCGGTTCCGCCCAACAGCCTTCGTCGATTTCATCGGTCGCTAGGCTAAACGGTCCGTTATGCCGGCAACGGTAGACCTGGATAAATTCCATACCCAAGTCGGTGCTAGGCTCCAGTTTAAATAAACCCTCCAGGCTTTCGGCAACGATACCCAATTCCTCCTGTAATTCGCGCGGCGCGCAACGGTCATAGCTTTCGCCGGCGTCGACGTGACCAGCCGCCGAAGTATCCCATAAGCCTTTGTTCAAATCCTTTTTCATTGAACGTTTTTGCAGAAACAACTGGCCTGCATCGTTGAAAACCAGAATATGCACGGCCCTGTGACGTAGGCCGTTGGCGTGAATCGCCGATCTGGGCTGTTGGGCAATCACTACATCGTCTCTATCGACGACATCGAGAAGTTCGTTGTGCATGTAAACTATCGATTCCTGAGGCAAGGTCGTGTATGGTAGCTGTTTTTAGTGCATGTCGCAGAGAACATATGGCAAGAAGAAGCGAACATAGTCAGGAACAAATCAAGGAAATGGTGCTGGTCGCAGCGGAAACTATCGTCATAGAGGACGGCTACAGTGCTCTGACGGTGCGCAAAATCGCGATGGAAATTGGCTATACCGTGGGCAGCATTTATATGGTGTTTGCCAACATGAACGATTTGCTAACCCACGTCAAAGGCCGGACACTGGATGAGTTGGCTAAACAATTGCTTCACTGTGAACCGTCCACCAGTGTCGAGGAAAATATTCTGATCTTGGCGGAAACCTACCTAAATTTTGCCGCCCAGCATTTCAATCGCTGGCGCATGATCTTCGATATTCAGAGCGAGGAGCCTCAGCCTGACTGGTATCTACAAAAGGTGGAGCAGATGTTTGCGATTGTCGAGGTGTTATTTATCCAGCTTACTCCCGGCAGCTCCGCGGAACAAAGCCGGCTGGCAGCCAGAACCTTATGGAGCGGCGTGCATGGGATCTGTATTTTGTCGCTGACCGCCAAACCGCAGGTCAGCGACATTGAAGCATCCCGGCTAAGCGTGGATTTGTTGGTACAAACTTTTATTCAAGGCTGGAAGGCACGTGCTCCACTTCAGGTAAATGCCAAACCACCAGAAAAGTAGCAGCCAGCAGCAGGAAACCCAGACCAATCAGCGCGGTAATGGGTGTAACTTGTTCGGCAGCAGCCAGTGTATAGCCGCCCACTGCCAATAACATCGCCACATTCTGGAAAAAATTCTGCATCGCTACCGCACCGCCACTGCCTATGCTTTGTTGACCAAGGTCCTGGAGGGCTGCGTTTATTGGTACGATAAACATGCCGCCGGCCATACCCATTAAAAACAACACAAAACGTGCCGGCCAGACTGCTTCCGTGAAACTCAGGGTGATGATAAAGATGCTCATCAAATAGGCCGGGATGCGGGCGCGGCGCAGATGTTCCAGCGGAATCAAGCGTGGGACTAGGACCGAACCGGCGATGATGCCGATGGCTAAAAACAGTGTCAGATTGGCAATGTCGCTGGCGTTATGTGTCATTAACACCAAGGGCGCCCAAGCAATGATGATGACCCGGACGCTGGCCGCAGCCGCCCAAAATAGAGATGCACCCAACACCGCGAAACGTGAGCGTGGCATCGCCAGAAATGTTTTAACTTCCACGTAGAACAGCCTGATTTTCGAGCCGGACGGCGGGGCTTTGCGTAAGCCTATCGGCAAGAATAAGGTGGTGGCAGCAGAAATCAAAAACAACAGTATCGTGACAATCAAGGCCCAGGTGGTGGAATGATCGGCCAGCTTTGCGCCGACCACCATACCGGTCAATATAGCCAGAATGGTGGAGCCTTCTATCCAGCTATTGGCTTTTACCAGGCCGTCGTGGCCCGCCAGTTCCGGCAAAATGCCGTATTTGGCCGGACTGTACAAGGCAGCGCCTACACCGACCACGCAATACGCCAATAGAGGCTCGACGTTAAATAGCAACAAACCCGCGCCGCAAGCCTTGATCAGATTGGCGACAATCAACACTCGCGATTTGGCGTGACTGTCCGCAAATCCGCCCACCCAGGGCGCCAAAACTACGAATGCCACCAGAAACACGCTTTGTAGTGCCGGCACGTACCAACTAACCGGGTGCGCATCCTGCATCACCATGGCGATGACTGTAAACAATATGGCGTTGTCGGCAAATGCCGAGAGGAATTGCGCGATTAAAAGGGGATAGATGTGTTTGCTCATGGCATTAAAGGGTAGTTAAGTTAGGCAAGCCAGGTGTGGGTCGTGCTCAATCCGACTCGCCGTCGCCGCCCTCCAGCAGTCTTGCTGCTAAGGCTGTAGCGCCCGGATAATCGGTTTTTCCGGTCGCCAATACCGGCAGTTTATCCAGCACAAACACTTTTTTAGGGAGATTGATGGTGGCGACGCCAGGGGAGGCGTCGGCTAATTGTTTGGCGTTGGCGTCGCGGCGGGTCGTCAACAGAATGAGTTGTTCGCCTTTTTTAGGATCGGGCAGACTGACCACCACATGCTGCGCTTCCGGCCAAGCGTGGATGGCCAATTGTTCCACCGCGGTGAGAGATACCATTTCCCCACCGATTTTCGCGAAACGTTTACTGCGGCCTTGAATGTGAATAAAGCCTTCCTCGTCGACATGGACGATGTCGCCGGTATCGTACCAACCTTCGCCGAAAGCGGTGGAGCAGGGCGGTACCAAAACCCCGGGATTGTCAGGTAGTAAGTAGCCTTTCATGATGTTGGGGCCGGCGACATGCAGTTTGCCGGCGTTCTCAATACCGGGCACCGGCTCCAATTTATGCAGCATATCGGGCATGAAGCGGCCCACGCTTCCAGCCTTGTAGTCCATCGGCGTGTTTACCGAGGTTACCGGCGAGGTTTCCGTGGCGCCGTAGCCTTCCAAGATACGAATACCGAATTTATCCAGCCAAGTGGTGCGGGTGGTTTCCTGCAATTTTTCGGCGCCGGCCACCACGTAACGCAAAGAGTAAAAATCGTAAGGATGGGCTTTTTTGGCATATGCTGTCAAAAAGGTATTGGTGCCGAACATGATGGTCGCGCCTACCTCGTATGCCATCTCCGGAATCACAGCATAATGCAGCGGCGACGGATAAAAAAAGCTGGTCATGCCGTTTAATATCGGCATCATCGTACCGACCGTAAAGCCGAAGGAATGGAACATCGGCAGAAAATTCAACACCACATCCCCCGGTCCGAAATCAATGCGCGCTCTGATTTGTTTATGATTGGCCAGGATATTGGCATGCGACAACACCACGCCTTTCGGTAAGCCTTCCGAACCTGAAGTAAACAGTACGACGGCCGCATCGTCAGCATCGTAGTCCTGGCTTTTGTACCAAAATCTTGCGGTTTTAGCCTGTAGCAAGCCGATGATTTTGTCGAAGCTTGTCAGTGATGTCGCCAAGTCTTCCAAATAAATTAATTTGACGTGTTGTGCCAGCGTTGCGGCTTCGTCTCCGAGTTTCGCTAATTCAATGAATTTGCGCGAAGTCAGCACAATATTGATTTTTCCGGTGCGGCAAGCGGCAGCCATACCGGCGGCGCCTATTGAATAATTCAGCATCGCCGGTACCCGCTGATAAATCTGTAAACCCAGCACCACGTTCAGCGTCTTACAGCTATTGGGCAGCAACACGCCGACATTCTCGCCGGTTTGCGTGAGGGTTTTGATTAGTTTGCCTACGATGATGCTGCGGGTGATCAGTGCGTCGTAGCTTAGTGGCTTGCGTTCCAGATCCTCAGCAACGGTGTAACGCCCGCCATGTAAAGCCCGAGCTTCCAATAAGGCCGCAAAGATGGTTTGTTGGTAATGACTGGTAGCAAACATCATTTCCGTCATGATGTCAGCCAGGATGTGGCCGCTATGCTTGCGGCGGGCTTTGCCGGTCACATCGCCGTGAGTCTCGATCAAGGTTGGCGGCTGGATATGAATGGTGATGCGCGGAAACCAGTGTTGACGCACGCTGCCCAGCTTGGAAAAGCGGCTGTATTCAGCGCCCTCGATGCGAATCGGCAACAAGGTTGCACCGGATTTATCGGCAACCATGCCGGTACCGTCATAGATTTTCATCAAGGAGCCGGTCACGGTGATCCGGCCTTCCGGAAAAATCACGGTTTTGGTATCGCTTTGCAAATGATGGATTAAAGCCTTTAAAGACAAGGGATGCGTTGGATCCATCGGAAACACTTTGGATAAACGCAAAAATGGCTTTAGCCACCAGCGTTCAGAGATTTGGGTATTGATCGCAAAGGTGATGTCGTCCGGCAAAAACACGCCCAGCAGCAAAGGATCGAGAAATGAAGTGTGGTTGGCGACGATCAACACGCGGTTACCGGCTTTAGCGTAATTTTCCAGCCCGTGGACCTTCACTCGATAGACTAGCGTCAACAGCCAGCGTAAAACAATTTTTAACATGATATTCCTCCCGTAAGCGCATATTAGCAGACAGATTGCGATTTGCCGGAAGGCACTATAACGACAAACTAAACGTTGTTCAATTTAATTTTCCCTTTGCCTCCTAAAAACGAAAAAGCCATCTCCAAGGGATGGCTTTTGGCATTGCTACCACCTTGTCCGTCGATGGACAAAATTGGTGCGTTAACCCGGCGAACTGCTTTATGGCTTTTTAATTTGGTTTTTTCCCAAAGCCGAATATGCCTAACAGCGCCGGAACAAACAAGAAGACAGATGCAGGCAACGGAACAGCGGCTGGTGCGGCAGTGACGTGGACAGTAGCGCCTGTGATGGTTGTGGCGGGCCCGCTACCATCGGAGAGAAATAGTAGTTGTGCCGGCGTATATATCGGGTCGGGGATTATGCTTAAGGAGTTCCCCGCGCTGACATTGATTGCTTGAAATTTGACGGTGCCCAGCAAGGTGGGCTCAGAGATATTCAAACCGGTTGCGACGCTGCCCGACAGCATTTCGGCAAAATGAATTTTCCCCAAGGTTGCGCCCGAGCCTGGGGTAATGCTGTTCGCCAGACTTTCGGTGTCAGTGCCAAAAATACTGCCACTGCTTAGCAATTGCGCCGATAGATTGGTGCTGTTGTAGGTCAGATCGAAATCGAAGCCCGCCAAATCAGCAACGTTATTAATATAAACATTGACGTCGAAAATAGAGCCTTTAGCGAATGAGCGGATATTCGTGTCGTCAGAAAATTTGAGATTAAGCGTGGCCGCTTCGGTGGTCTGCAAAAACCCGACGAATGCCAGCGCAAGCAGTTTGGTAAGTAAATGTTTGTTCATAAAATATTCCGTAGGGCTGGAAACCGGAGCCAATCGCTCCGGCAAACTGATTCAAAAAATGGGCTAGGGCGCAGGGTTGACCACGGCACATTGCGGCAAAGTACAAAGCGAAGCTGCCTTTCTGTAATCGATAATATTGACTCGCAAATCGCCATTCAGATCAGCGGGGTCGTTGGCTGCTACCACTTTGCCGTATTTGGCTTTGATGGCGTTCAAATCGTTCATGTCGATGTCGTTATCGCGATCCGTATCGCCGGGGCCTGTTACTTTCACGGTAAAAGCTTTAGATGCGCTGGTGTAATCGGCATCGTTTGCTGAGACGGTAAAGTTGAAAATGCCTACCTTGGAAGGCACGCCTGATAACAGGCCTGTGTCTTGCGCAAGAGTCAAGCCGTTTGGTAATGCGCCGGCGCTGACGTTGACCACGTAAGGCGTGTTGCCGCCGCTAACGGTGGGCCGCTCTGGAAACACTTCGTTGACATTGCCGTTTTGCAGCGCGTCGACCATTGCGAAGGGCGAGATGGCTACGAATTCCGTCATTTGCGAACCTTGATAGGCACCGACGACTTCCGCAGTCGAACAATCGAATTCATGAGAGCCGCCGTTGGCGTCGGTTACTTCCACTACGCCGTCGCCGTGCAGATTATCCGTTCCGACCGCATCGCACATGGCTTCACCCTTTTCGCCATCAATGGACGCGGCGGGGCCGCCATAGGCATAAAACTCATAACGGCGGGTCACAACCTCTTCGGCGTTGTTGCCCATGCTGTCGCTGCCACCGCGCAATTCGGATTTGGCGTTGCTGACACCATTGTGGGATTGCAGCAAATACCATTCGGATTCGACTTCGTCCGGCTCACCATTGGTCCAGTCTGCTAGACCGTCGTGGTCATGATCATCACTGATCAGTGCGCCTAAGGCCAAAACCCGAGTGTTGTGAGTTTTAGTTTTAATAACCTTGACCCAACTAGGTTCGCCAAATTCTTTTACGACGCTTTGCGGAACAACCGGAGCCGGCATGGTTGCCACGACTTGGGCAGGGAAGTCAGTGGTCGGTGGGGTGTAGTCGAATACCGGTGTATTCAACTGCAGCGCGGGGCCAACAACCAGTTTGCCGCTGCCATCCTTGACCAGCCAGTTGTATTTGACCGCGCTATAAGGCGTGGTGGCGGAGTAGGCAAAGTGCACCCCAAAATGTTCGCAGCCGACATTTTTGCTTAAATCGTAGCAATACAAGGTACTGCCGATTGGATAGGGATTGGTGAAGGCACCGTTTTTTTCGTAACGTACGAAGGTTTTGGGGTGCGCCGGGTCGCTGAGGTCTTCCCGTATTTTTCCGTAACCGTAATGATTACCTGGGTAGGTGCTGACTACATCTTTGCTGTTCGTATCGTCGAGTTCTATTTCTATGCCGTAGACCGGACCGCCGGTGTGATTCAGTGCGTCAAAGTTGCCCAGCCCGCCCCTGATGTCGCTTGCCTCGGCAATAGAGCCGAGCGCCAGCAATGGCAGTAAGAATGTCATTTGTTTCATCGAGTGTTCCCTGTAGGTTTGTGGTGTGTCAATTGACTTTAACTAACAATGAAACTTGGCGGGGTGAACCGACGACCTCCCGATTTTGATAGACCGAGATAAAGCCTGACTAAGTCAAAAAGCTAAGAAGTCTTGCCGCAAGGCACGTAGTCAGTTGCCTAAACTCAAAAGTCAATTTCGACATATTTAGACAACTAAAAGTCGCGGGACTTATACCAATGGAAAATGAATTCAAAATTAAAATTGTGGGAAATCTCACATTTTTATTGTTATTTTATTGATTTCTTTCCGGTTAGCATGGCTTTGATTAAGTGTTCGTTGTGTGCTCTACCAGAAACAAAGACGCCCACTATGTGTAAAGCAATCAGTACCAGCATAAAATTGGTCGCCCCTTCATGAATTTCCTCCCAAAATTCTTCATCTTGGCTTTGCGTTTCTGCTTTTCCATCCTCTTCGTCGTCTTCTTCCGCATGGGCAGCGCTAATCAAAGTTAGTCTTGTTGGATTGGCAGCCAGCGGACCTCGGCCTTCTTCTATCGCATATAATTTTAAGCCGCTGACCGTCACAACCAGCAGCGTTGAGAGCAATGCTATGACCATCCAGCCGCCCAAAGGATTGTGGCCGACATAATGTTTCGCGGAGCCAGCGCGCAGTTCGCGAATATAGCTGTAAACAGTTCCGGGAGAACGGACAAAGTCGCTAAATCTGGCATGGCGGCTGCCGATGATTCCCCACAGAATGCGGAAGATAATCAGACCCAAAACCGTGTAACCGGCGTAAATATGCCAAGCGTTTTCTTCCTCGCTGGTGAAATAGGCCACAGTAAAGGCAACGACCAGCGACCAGTGAAAAATACGGATAAAAATGTCCCAGACCGCTACGGTGTGTTGGTTATTCATGTGGTTTACCTCGGCATGCTTAGTTGCAGATGTAGCTAGTGTAGGAAACCGAGATAAATCCAATCTTAAAAGTTCGGGGTTAAAATACCCTTACTCCGAGTAACTCTTTGAAACCAACCATTGTTATGACTCAACTATGCGACTATTGCTGGTAGAAGACGATCCAGGCCTGTCCCGATCTTTAAAAGCCGATCTGGAAAGAGCCGGGTTTGCTGTCGATTTGGCCATGGATGGCGAGAATGGCGAGTTTTTGGGCATGACGGAATCCTACGATATTGTCATCCTGGATTTAGGCTTGCCGAAAATGCCCGGACTGGAAGTGCTGCGACGATGGCGGCAAGCGGGTAATCATGTGCCGGTCATTGTGCTGACGGCCAGGGACGCCTGGCATGAAAAAGTCGACGGCTTTAAAGTGGGCGCCGACGACTATCTAGGCAAACCGTTTCATATCGAGGAGTTACAGGCACGCATCCAGGCCCTGTTAAAGCGCATGCACGGTGTGATGCAACCGCAACTGTGCGGTTGCGGCGTGGCCTTGGATGAAGACAGGCAAACGGTCAGCGTTGATGGTGCTGAGTGTGTTGAGTTGACGGCAATCGAATTTCGTTTGCTGCGCTATTTCATGCTGCATCCCGGCAAGTTGCTTACCAAAACCCATTTACTTGAGCACGTCTACGAATGTGATGGCGACCCCGCCAGCAACGTTATCGAAGTGTATATCAATCGGTTACGGCGTAAATTGGGTAAGGATTTGATCGCTACCCGGCGTGGGCAAGGCTACATCTTCGGCGACAAGCCGTGATTTCATTACGCCAGCGTCTTAACCGCGGCCTGATCATTATCCTGAGTATGGTGTTTGCCGGACACTGGTTGGCAGCAGATTGGGTGATTCGCTCTGTGGCGGAAAAACAAATGCTGACCCGCTTACAGCACGATGGCGATTCGTTGTTGGATACCTTGACGCTTAACGCGGAAGGACAATTGATTTTCGATAGCTCGCATGCCGGCACGGTTTACGGCCAAGCCTATTCGGGTCACTACTTTGTGATCCAGCTTGACGGAAAAACCTATTATTCAAGTTCGCTGCAAGACGACGTTTTGCCTTTTACTACCGAGCCGGCCAATACCGCCAGGCAATTCCATTTTCCTGATGGACCGCATCACCAACCTTTACTGGTTTTGAGTCGAGGTTTCGAGCGATTTGGTCATGCAATCACCATTAGCATCGCCGAGGATTTAAGCGATATTGGCCATGACATAGACCACATCCGGCTCGCCTATCTGGTACTGACGGCCATGGTGCTTTTGATCGCAATCGCCCTGCAAAGTAACGATGTACGCAGATCGCTGAAACCGTTGCAGGCGGCGCGCGACGAACTGGCCGAGATTGCCTACGGCCGTCAGTCACAGATCCAAGCCAGAGTGCCGGCGGAAATCAAACCCTTGGTTGCGGAAGTCAATCGCTTGTTGGTGTTGGTTGAGAGGCGCTTGCACCAGTCTCGCACCGCGATTGGCAATTTGGCGCATGCGCTGAAAACGCCGTTGGCGATGCTGTTTCGACTGACTGAAAATTCGCAACTCGATGGTCATGCCGAGCTGCGCGATCTGCTGCAACAGCAAACTCAAGCGATCCATGAGCGCATCGAGCGAGAATTAAAACGCGCCCGTATCTCCGGTAATATGCAAACCGCCAGCGTGTTTAATCCACAGCAAGAACTCACTGCTTTAGTCATGCTGTTGCAAAATGTCTATGCCGAGAAAAACTTAGCGATCCAAGTCAATGCTCCCGATCAGTTAATCAATTTTGATCGGGAAGACATGCTGGAGCTGACCGGTAATTTGTTGGATAACGCCTGCAAATGGGCTGACAAGCAGGTTCTAGTCTCAGTTGAACATGGTGCCGGCATTACTATCAGTGTCGAAGACGACGGTCCGGGTTGTTCGGCGCAGGACATGCGGCAACTCAGTAAGCGCGGCTTAAGGCTGGACGAAGCAGTGCAGGGACATGGGCTAGGCTTGGCGATTGTACGTGACATCGCCTTATTTTATGGCGGTACGCTGGAGATTATGCGTTCCGCGCAACTGGGCGGTTTGCGAGTGAGTGTGCAATTCCCAAGGTGGATAGCCGCAGCATCGGTATAATTCCCGCTTCTTTTGCATTTACCGTTTGATTGCTTATGACCTCCGTTAACACCGAAAAACTTTCCAGCGCCCGTTTTGCCGAAGCCACCGATGCTTTTGTCGAAGAATTTACCGCTTCCGTCAATTTTGACCGGCGCATGGCCCGGCAAGATATTCAAGGCTCGTTGGCGCATGCGGCCATGCTTTGCAAAATAGGTATTCTGACCGAGCAGGAACTCGCCGATATTCGCAGCGGATTAATGCAAATCGGCGGTGAGATCGAACGCGGCGAGTTCCTCTGGTCAATCAAGCAGGAAGATGTGCATATGAACATCGAAGCGCGCTTGACTGATTTGATCGGGATTGCCGGCAAAAAACTGCATACCGGCCGTTCGCGTAATGACCAGGTAGCGACCGATATAAGACTATATTTACGTAGCGAAATCGAAACCATATTGACGCAGTTGCAACGCCTGCAAATCGCTTTATTGGGTGTGGCGGAGCGCGAGGCCGATACCATCATGCCGGGTTTTACCCATTTGCAAGTCGCGCAACCCGTGACATTCGGCCATCATTTAATGGCGTGGTTCGAAATGCTGTGCCGTGATAAAGAACGTCTGCAAGATTGCTGTAAACGCCTTAATGTGATGCCCTTGGGCGCCGCAGCATTGGCGGGCACCAGCTATCCCATTGATCGCTTCATGACCGCCGAATTGTTGGGATTTTCCCGGCCGTCGAATAACTCTTTGGATTCGGTCAGCGACCGCGATTTTGCGATAGAGTTTGCTGCGGCCGCTAGTTTAATCATGATGCATTTGTCAAGATTCTCGGAAGAACTGGTGCTGTGGGCCAGTGCGCAATTCAATTTTATCGATATTCCGGATGCATTTTGCACCGGCTCATCAATCATGCCGCAAAAGAAAAATCCCGACGTACCGGAACTGGTGCGCGGCAAATCCGGCCGGGTTACGGGACACTTGGTGTCCTTGTTGATGCTGATGAAAAGCCAGCCCTTGGCTTATAACAAAGATAATCAGGAAGACAAAGAGCCCTTGTTCGATACCGCTGACACCTTAATCAACTGTCTGCGAGCCTTTGCCGACATGATGCCGCGCATTCAAGCCAAACGCGAAAACATGTACAACGCCGCAAAAAGAGGATTCGCGACGGCTACCGACTTGGCTGATTATTTGGTTCGCAAAGGTATGCCTTTTCGCGATGCCCACGAAGTCGTGGGTCAAGCTGTGCGCTTAGGACTGCAAACAGAGCGGGATCTATCGGAATTAACTCTCTCAGAGTTGCAGGGCTTTTCCGGCACCATTACGGCGGACGTTTTCGATATTCTAAAATTGGAAGGGTCGGTCGCTGCCCGCAATCATATCGGCGGTACGGCACCGGCAGCCGTTCGTCAGGCAATATGTGAAGCAAGACAACAAATACCCCACTAAATCCTGGAAATTGGCTTTTTAACTGCTACCCTTCGAGCATCGTTTGATTTGGAGGGTGGCATGCCCCAATATTTTTCCCGACTGCTTGCTGGACCATCGCTGGATGCAATCCCGCAAGAAACCGATTTTTGGCACGACCGGGAGCTTAGTTTGTTTAGCTGCCCCAGCGCCGATGCTGATTACGCATTGACCGCATTAGTTTTTAAAATTAGTAGAAACCCGAAAGATCTGCTGGCGCATCTACGCCGGATTTATTTTTGTTACGACCAGCGCCTGTCCGAGCAACTCTACGCGGCCTTGTTGGATTTAATGATTATTTTGGATGGGAAGGGAACTGCGATCAGTCGCCGTATGATACAAGCTAGCCAGTCGCGGCTGCTGGCCCAGCAATGTCAGGATTTGCTTAAAACTGACGGGCAAACGCCGCCAGCTAACCGATATTCTTTGTTCAGTAAAGGTCTGTTGGCTAGCCGCGAACTGGTCAGGTCCAGACGGCAAACCGAAGCGCAACACGATTATTTGGCCTTAGCCAACGACTTTATCGAATACAGTCAGCTCGAACAGGCCATGGATGTGCTGGAAACGGGTATCAACCTGCAACATGATCGTCCGGATTTGCAACTGGCTTTGTTAGAGCTGTATAAGTCTACAAAAAACCGGGAGCGCTTTCAGCTCAATCGGCAGCGATTTAGCGACTCCGGCGTGGTGCTGGAGGGTGAATGGCTGGAGTTGGCACATTATTTTGAAGGACAGGCATCATGAGCAAGTCGAACAAAACGCCATTTCGAATCGCTCTGCATGGCATGGATACCCGCACTTATAAAACCATGGAAATGTATCTGAAGGGGCCTTGTCGGGGGGCTGCCGTCGTGGTCGAGGATGCCGAAGCCAGCATTGACATGATCGACGCGGATCACCCCAAAGCCCGTGATATTCTGGATGCCAGAAAAGCCGCCGCGCCGGGCCGACCGATCATCTTATTGTCATTACAAAACCTACAACTGGATAATACTTACTTCATCAAAAAGCCGGTGAATGTCCAGCAAATAATGGCGGTGCTGGACAAGATTAAGGCGGTTGCCGAGGCTCGCAAAGCCGCTGCCGAACGTACGAAGATTGCGCAAGCACCTGCAAAGACAGCTGATATGCCGTCCCCGCCCAAGGACGACAAGCCAAAAAAAATGGCTATGGATGTCTATGTCAATAAGGCTAAGGCGCCAAAAACAGGTGATGCCGCTGAGCACCACAAGGCCAGCAAACATCATTCTGCGATGCAGTTGAACGAAGGCGGCTTCACAGCGTTTTTAGGGACACTGAGCGACATCGATTTTGACGACGAGGTGCAGCTGTTAACAGCCTGTTACGATCCGCGCCAGTATTTTTTGGGCTACGTGATGTCGGCATATAAAACGGCCAATTTACAGTCGCGTGTTTTGCAACTTTGTTCGATTTGGAAACCTTTGACGATTTTTCCGGAAAGCCAGGAAGTCTGGATCGACGCCGACGATAAACAAGCCCGCGCATTTGCCGGGATGCCATTGGGTAAAGGCTCCGTCGGCAAAATGATTTTGACGGCAGTCGATTCCACAACCGCCATTCAGCGCGCCGAAGATAAGTTTCAAGATATGGGTGCTTTTGTCTGGAAATTGGCAATCTGGACATCCAAAGGGCGCTTCCCGATAGGTCTGGATATTCAAGGGCCGGTCTACTTAGAAAGATGGCCGAATTTTACCCGACTGGTCATCACGCCCGATGCTTTGCGCATTGCCGCATTGTTGGTTCAGGCACCGAGAACGCCATTGGAAGTTGCTGGTCTGTTACATGTCAAACCGCAGTATGTGTTTGTGTTTATTAGTGCCTGCCAGACGATAGGCATATTGAAACAAAGCGAACGTCAAGCCGATGCGGTGATTGCCGTAGAACCCACCAAGAAGCCCAAAAATGAGGGTTTATTAAGCAAAATTCTCAATAAATTGCGCGGCGCTTAGCAAACGATAAGGAATCTCGATGAGTCAATACAAAATTATTTTCACGGGCCCGGTAGGCGCCGGCAAAACGACTGCAATCAACGCTATTAGCGATGTGCCTCCGATCAAAACTGATGCGGCTGCCAGCGATATGACAAAAAATCGTAAAGCATCCACTACGGTGGCGATGGACTACGGTGTCATGAATTTGGCGGGCGGCGAAAAAATTCACTTGTACGGTACTCCCGGCCAGGAACGGTTTGATTTTATGTGGGATATTTTGACCAACGGCGGCATCGGCTTAATTTTATTGCTAGACAACACCCGCGCAGACCCTTTTCAGGATATGCGTTTTTTTCTGGATGCGTTCGGTAAGTTTATCAACGACACCAGCGTAGCGATTGGGGTGACGCAAATGGATTTAAGTAGCACACCCTCAATAGAAGACTACCATGCGCAACTGCAAGGCTTTGGCTTGAAACCGCCGGTTTTTTCGGTGGATGCACGGGAAAAGAATGATGTCTCTTTGTTGGTACAAGCTCTTTTATATTCCCTGGATCCAGGTTTGGCGGGGTAATCACCATGGAAAGATTTGATCTGATTAACGGGCTGTATCTCTATCCTACTCCCGCTGGTGCTTATTACGCTGTCTCGTCACCCGAAAACGATAAACCCCGGCGGTTTTTAATCCGCTTGCTGCAACAGGAACAGACTCCGGCACTGACTATCGCGCAGTTGCAAACATTGATGGAAATCGATGACGAGGATAAAGCCTTGCAATTGTTGCTGTACTGCCAAAAGCTAGGTTGGGTGCAAGGCGTAGACACGCCTTTACAGGCGCCACAGGCCGCGCTTGAGACGATGTTGCCGGATTTATTGGGAACGATTTCCGAGAGCGGCAAAGTGCTATTGGCAGATGATCAAGGGTTTTATCTGGCGTGCAGCGGTTTTCCGCATGAGGTCGCCGAAGAATTGTCCGCGCTCAGCGCGGAACTGGCAACCGTGCATAAACGCCGTTCCGGATTACTGATAAACAATATGGGTATTTCCAGCCATGCCTGGGCCATCGTTGATCCGTTCGGTAACAGTCAAATCGGTTTTTGGCCGATGTTCGTCGGTAAGCACCGTTTTGTGCTGGCGATCAGCGGCGTACCGCATTTTAACCAAGCGGAGTTTGTAACCTTGGCCTGGGCTTTAATCACCCGTTATTTAAGCAAAGCCGCTGATGCTGCCAATTAAGCGGATCGCATATCACCCATTAATGAATAGGAATTAGATTATGAAAGCAGACATGCTGACGTCGGTTTTAAACGAGCTGAACGGTACTTCGGCGGATATAGAAGCCTCAGGTGTGATTTCCACCGACGGTCTGATGATGGCGTCGGTGTTGCCAGCCGGTATGGACGAGGATCGGGTAGGCGCTATGAGTGCGGCGATGTTGTCTTTGGGCGATAGAACGGCCCAAGAATTAAATCGCGGCAATTTGGAACAGGTGTTGATCAAAGGTGCCAGGGGCTATGTGCTAATGACCTATGCCGGTAATGAAGCCGTGCTTACCGTACTTGCCAAACCTAACGCCAAGCTTGGACTCATCTTTCTTGATGTGAAGCGTGCGGCAGAGAGTATTTCCGAAATGCTGTAAACCCTAACCGGCAACCCGGAGTAAATCATGATCGTTGATATGAAGCCCGAAGACATCATTGGCGAGTACCAGGAAGCAACGCTTACCTATTGCGACGGCAAATCCAGAAAAGTGCTGTACACCGAGCTTGAAACGCCGTATCCCGACGGCAAATTGATTGTTTCCACCACAACGCCGGATGGCATTATCAGCCACGTCAATCGCGCATTTGTGGAAATGTCGGGCTATACCGAAGCGGAGTTAATCGGCGCACCGCATTGTATTCTCAGGCACCCGGACATGCCGTCCGCTGCGTTTAAAGACTTATGGGATACGGTGCAACGCGGTGAAAAATGGCAAGGCTTCGTGAAAAACTTGCGTAAGGACGGCGGTTATTACTGGGTAAAAGCCACGGTAATTCCGAATGTGCGCGGTGGCAAGGTGGTTGGCTATACCTCGGTGCGCCGAAAACCCTCGCGCAGTAAAGTCGATGAATGCATCGCACTGTATCCGACACTTAGTTAATTGGGGAACATCATGTCTTACATGTTTACAGTCAGCCCGGATTTTGCCCCAGACCACCTGTCGGGTTGGTATATATTCAACACTTGGTTGCAAAAGCAGAGCGCCGAGGCCATCCATTTGGAAATGTACAATCACTATCAAGACCTGCATCAGGCCATCGCAGCCGATAAGATCGATTTGATTTACGCCAACCCCTTCGATGCCGCCATGCTGGTCCGAGAGAAAGGTTTTTTGCCGCTGGTACGCGCCCAAGGAGAATCCGACGAAGCGATCATTGCCGTTAACGCCGGCAGTAATATCAACGATGTGGCCGAATTAAAACCGAATACTCGGGTGGCTTTCACCGACGATCCGGATGTGCGCCTGATGGGCATGATTATGTTGGAGCCCGCGGATTTGCACGCCGGGAATATCGTCCCGTTGTTATCGGACAATCATGTTTTGGTGGCCAAACACCTGCTGAAAGGCGAAGCGGATGTCGGCATCATTCTGGCGGAGGCCTATGACAACCTGTCCGGTGTGATTAAAAAACAGCTGCGGATCTTGGTGCGTAGCCAAATAAGCGTCATCTACCATTCTTTGATGATAGGGCCGAGATTACAGAATCGCCGCGCCGACATTCAAAAAATATTACTGGAGATGGATAAGGATGAAAAAGGCGGTGGGGTGTTGAATGCCCTGGGCTTTAGGGCGTGGCAACGAATCGAGGACGAGGAAATGGAATTCATGATCGATTTGATGGACACGTTGAACACCTGATTCCATCGCGATGCATCAGTCGACCGTAATCGATTTTCTGCGACACGGCGAAGCCCGTGGCGGTTCGTATTATCGCGGAATCACCGACGATCCGCTGACTGAACGCGGTTGGCGGCAGATGTATGGCCAATGCGGGGCAGGGCAGTGGGATGTGGTGATCAGCTCGCCGCTACGCCGTTGCCGTTCCTTTGCCGCGGCCTGGTGCGAACAACAGCAACAGGATTTGGTGATTGAACCGGCATGGGGTGAAATTGATTTCGGCGCTTGGGAAGGCCAAACCGCCGAGCAAATTTCCAGTCGCTGGCCCGACGCTCTGGCGGCATTTTATACAGACCCCGTCCATTTCACCCCGCCGAACGCGGAAAGCTACCAAGCATTCGCCGCCCGCGTCAGGAAGGGCTGGGAAAGTTTATTGGCTGAGCAGGCTGGACGCCGCGTGCTGGTAGTAACCCATGCCGGTGTGATAAGAGCAATATTTGCGGAAGCCTTCAAACTGCCGGTTACCCAAAGTTTTCATATCGATTTGCCGCACGCCTGTTTAACCCGTTTTACCTGTTTTGATGACGGTAACGGGCGCTTCGTCCAGCTTAATTTTCACAAGCCGGTTTGATTCTTCTATACTGGCCTTACACTTGATTTAGGCGCGGCCGTTTTGACCAATCGATTCCTACCCATCCATTTAGGCGCGCCGGGCGAAGAGATCAGCAAAAAAGATCTATATGCAGTTGCCCAACGATTCAAGCACTTCAATCAGTTGCGTTTGCAACATGTACAAAGTTTTTTGCAGCCGCGCCAACAGGATTTCTTAAAGCTGCTGCCGTTACTGTTTCATCAAAATCATCCCTTGTTGCCCGGTTTCGTGTCGCTGGAAGGCCCGGCGGGTATTCCCGATTACACGCCCAACAAGCAGACTATAGATGTTGCCAAGCAGTTTTCCAAAGGCTTTGTCTACAAGCGCAAGGCCTTAAGACACTATCCTATCCAGGCGATTTTTTTGATGGGTAGCGTCGGGAGTATGGCGTTTTCGAAAAACAGCGATATTGATATTTGGCTTTGCCATTCATCCACTTTGGCGCCGGATGAATTAAACGAATTGCGGCAAAAAGCCCAGGAAGTGGAAAAATGGGCGGCGACCTTAAAAATTGAGACGCATTTTTTTCTGGTTGATGCGGCGCAGTTTTTGCGCGGCGAAAATACGCCGATCTCTAAAGAGAGTAGCGGCGAAACCCAACATTATCTGTTATTGGAAGAGTTTTACCGCACCTCGATTTACATCGCCGGGCGGATACCGGTCTGGTGGTTGGTGCCGCCGCAACAGGAAAAATACTATAAGCAATATGTCGCGCATTTGCTGGAAAACCGGTTTATCTCCGAAACCGACGTCGTCGATTTCGGCGGCCTAGAAGATATGCCGATGGCGGAATTCGTCAGTGCGACGCTTTGGCATATCTACAAGTCTTTGACATCCCCGCATAAGTCCTTGTTGAAGCTGCTGCTGATGGAAAGTTATGCCAGCGAATTTCCCGAACCGCAGTGGCTGTGTCTGTCATTGAAGCAGGCGGTGTATCAAGGCGATTTCAGTGTCGAAAGCCTGGATCCTTACCTGCTGATGTACCGCAAAGTGGATGCCTATCTGCGCCAGGCTCAGTCCAAACGCCGCTTGAATCTGATTCGGGAATGTTTTTACATGAAGATCATGGCCGCGTCCGATAATCTCACGGAGAATAGAGTGCGCTTGCAGCGTGAAGATTATCTGCATAGTGTGGCAGATCAATGGGAATGGCCGGAGGATTTGCTGGACAATTTGGCCAGCCAAAAATTTTGGGACATTAAGAAAGCCAGTGTCGAGCACGTGGTGATTCGCGATCAATTGCAACAATGTCTGCGGATGATTTTAAAGTTTTCTGGTTTGCCATTGGATCAGGCGCAGCGGGAAAACAGAGACTTGAAATTGATCGGCCGGAAATTGCGGGCCACCCTGGATTTACGTCCCGATAAAATTGAAGTGCTCACCACCAGAACCACGGTCCACGCCAAACCCGATTTGCTGATAGCTGTGGAAGTCCTGACTGACGACGCTCCGCCTCGCTGGTGTTTATACGATGACCGGGCGGCGTCACAGAAAGCCTCTCTGGAAAGCGCGATTAAATCCGGCGAGAGCTTGCTCGAAGTTTTATGCTGGGCCGTGGTAAACGGCTTGTACAAAAAGTCGCTCAATCTGCAACTGGTGACTCCCAATCTTAAAATTGCCAATAATGATTTATATCAACTGTTTAATGAGTTGAATGCGTTTCTAAGCCGCTATTTGCCGGGCAGGGAGAACGATCTGGAGGTTTACGGCGAGCCGAATCGCGTCTCGTCGTCCTTGTTACTGATAAACCTCGGCGAAAGTTTGGCGATTGACGCGAACAATCAACAGTTGGTGATGAGCGAACGCTCAGACCCGTTAAGTTACGGTGATAGCCGTCAGTGTTTCATCCAGAGCATTCAGCGCTTGTCGGTATCCAGTTGGGGGGAGGCCAGCTTGCAGCGCTATATAGGCATAGAGGGAGTATTTAACTGCCTCGTTGACGTGTTTAACAACAGCGCCGCGCCCTTGTCTGCCGATAAACTCCAAGCGCTATGTTACAACCCGGTACGTGGCAAAAGCATCCTCTTGCGCATCGAATCTTTGTTCGGCAATTTGCTAAAATTTTTTGCATCCGCTCGGGACGGCTTGCAGCGCTATATCGTGGCTGCCGAGACCGGTTATGGCTTGTTCCAACTCAGAAACGGCAGCCTCGGCTATTACCGGCTGGACACGCAAAATCAACTGCTGCATGAATTAGCCAAGCCTAATCCGCAATTTTCCGCAGTATTTTTTGATGCCTACGTACTGGATCAAACCTATATTCCGTCTTTATATACGCAGAATTTGGCTGATGTGATTCAGGTTTTTTATCATGCAACCAGCAAACACGTGGGTGTTTATGTGCTTGATGAAAAAGGCGCGCTGTTTGTCCATCAGCATAGCAATGCCAATCCTGAGCACGTCATCACGCACTATTCCGTGTTTTTAGGCACCTTGCTGGCGCGCGCGCAATTGCCGGATGGTTTGAGTGTCAAATTTTACGAAATCCAGCGCAATTCAGCCGGAGTGCTATCTTGCCAGGCCGTGCCGGTCAAACTCGGCGCCAGTGTGATGGATCTGAGAGTGCGGATAGCGACCGATGAGGACGGTGCAATTGCGATTTACTGTAACCAACAAAAGTTTTCTGTCGCCAACGCCGATAGCTTCAAACCGATTCGCGCCCACATACTGGGCTATCGGAAAAACCGCGACGACTATCCGTTTCACATCACCGAAATAGATGTACCTTGTCGTCTGTTGGGAACAGACCGAAACGAGCAGTTACAAGCCGCCCATTTCCTAAACTACAAGCAAAAAATAGAAGACAAACTAAATATTTAATATTTCAGGGTCGCAGCCGATATTTAGCTCACACCAGTCGAGCTATGGGGGTTGCCATGATTATCCAGAATTCCGCCGTCCACCTGCAAAGTCAGCATCAAGCGCAACAGATCAGCAAACGCAACGAATCGCTGCGGGTCTGGATCGATAAGCCGGAAGATACCCCCAATGCAGCGCGAAAGACTCGTCCCGAAACCGCGCGCAAAGTCATTCAAGATTCCCTTGATCTCAGCCGGTCGGCGCAAACTTCGGCAACCGCTGCGCAAACCCTGGATACCGATAGGGCGCTCAGTTCCAAAGATAATCTGCTGTTGCAAATCATTAGACGCATGGTCAAGGAGATTACCGGCCGCGACTTTGAATTATTCGCACCGGATGATCTCAAGGGGCAAGCCGACTCTGTGACCATTCAGGCCCCGCAGCAAGCACCGGCAACATCAGTCCCCGAGCGCGAAGGGTATGGACTGGTCTACCACAAATCCGAGTCTTATTTCGAAAGCGAAACGACTAATTTCAGCGCAGAAGGTAGTATCACTACCCGGGATGGGCAAACGCTGAGTTTTTCAGTGTCAATGTCGATGAGCCGCAGCTTTTATACCGAATCCAATCTCAGTATCCGCGCCGGCGACGCGGTGAAAACCGATCCTTTGGTTATCAATTTCGACGGCAATGCCGCAGAGTTAAGCGGCAGCCGATTTCAATTCGATATCGATGCTGATGGTCGTTTGGATCAAATAGCCGGTTTGAAAGCCGGCAGCGGTCTGCTGGCATTGGACAAAAACCAGGATGGCCTGATCAACGACGGTTCGGAATTGTTCGGTCCGCGCAGCGGCAACGGCTTTGCAGACTTAGCGGCTTATGACGACGATAACAATCAGTTTATCGATTCCGGTGATGCCGTTTATAAACAACTCCGCATCTGGCAGCGGCATGATGACGGGTCGCAGCAATTATTGGCGCTGGGTGATAAAAATGTCGGCGCGATTTACTTAGGTCACTTGACGACGCCGTTTCAACTAAAAGACACCGCCAATCAAGCGTTGGGTGAAATTGCCAGTAGCGGTATCTATTTAACCGAACAAGGCCAAGCCGGCAGCGTGCAGCAACTTAATTTCCTGGCTTGAAACAAAGATTTCCCATGATTTTCCTGCGGCCGAGTCGGGGCATTTTTTTCCGGCTTGGCCGAGCATGGATACGGAAGCCTCTCATGCCAGCCCCATCATCTGTCTGAATTCGATAATTGAGCTAGACTTGCCCACATTGCAAAACAATATCGAAACGATCATGACACGCCATGCTTTATGGTTAGCCCGATCCTCAATTATTGCTGTTCCTGCGAATCCGGATTGATTCCCTTCGCGGCCTATAAGGCCCCCAAGCTGTGGGAATGTCCCTCGCTGTCGATATGAAGGCCGGTTGATAGTCAAACCGCATGCCGGAGTCGCAATCCAGGTATCCGGGATTGCTGATTAATAAAGATTGAATGACTCAAAGTACTGCTCATAAGACCCTATGAAAAAATATATTGCCGGATTTTTTGTATTAACTGGTCACGCCTGCGTCTTGCAGGCTGCATCTCAAGACGCACTTGAGCTGAATGTGGAAGACTTGCTGAATGTTGAAGTGACTTCAGTGTCCAAAAAAGCCCAAGCTCTGAACGATTCTGCGGCCGCGATATTTGTCATTACCAACGATGACATCAAACGAACGGGCGCGACCAGTATTCCCGAGGCACTGCGCATGGCCCCAGGCCTTGACGTGGCGCGTATCGATTCGAACAAGTGGGCGGTCAGTTCCCGGGGCTTTAATGCGCGTTTCTCCAACAAGTTACTGGTATTGATCGATGGTCGCAATACTTATAGCCGCATGTTTTCCGGTACCTACTGGGAAAACCAGGATGTGATGATGGAGGATGTCGAACGAATTGAGGTGATCAGGGGGCCGGGCGCGACGCTGTGGGGTGCAAACGCGGTAAACGGTGTGATTAATATCATCACCAAACACAGTTCGAAAACGCAGGGTGGTCTGGTGGCTGCCGGCGGTGGTACAGAGGAACAGGGGTTTGGCGCATTTCGTTACGGCGGTAAACTGGGCGAGGATACCACTGGCCGGGTTTATGCCAAGGGGTTCAAACGCGATCAAAATACCAATGCGCAAGGCCATGGTGCCGGTGACGATTGGGACAAAGTACAGGGCGGGTTTCGCATAGATTCTCAGTTGTCGTCAGCAGACGAACTTAAATTTCAGGGCGATCTTTATCATAGCCATCTCAACCAGGTTCTGTCCCAGCCCAGCGTGGTGTCTCCCTATAGTTTAACCGCCCGCGACAAAGCCGAAGCTTACGGCGGCAATATCATGGGGCGTTGGCAGCACACGTTTTCCACCCAGTCCGACATGTCTCTACAATTGTTTTACGACTATTATCGGCGCAATGAGGAATGGATGTCTGAAGGGCGGGATACATTTGACTTGGATTTTCAGCATCGCTTCGGCTTGTTTGATAGCCATGAATTGATTTGGGGGCTGGGTTACCAACTAACCTCGGATCGCCTTGAAAGTAGCACTATATTCAGCATGTCTCCTGCTCACCGGAAAAATCAGTTATTCAGCGCATTCGTCCAGGATGAAATGGAATTGATAGACCAAACGCTGTGGTTGACCTTGGGCAACAAATTTGAACATAACGATTTCACCGGCTTTGAAGGCCAGCCCACCGCCCGATTAATGTGGGCGCCGGCGCTGAATCATCGGCTTTGGGCCGGGGTATCCAGAGCAGTGCGCACGCCCTCGCGCGGCGAAGCCAATATGCGCTTGACGACAGCGGTTGTGCCGCCGTCATCGCCATTTTTTATACCGGTGGAACTGGCGCTGGAGGGTAACACAAGCTTGCGTAGCGAAGATGTGATTGCTTACGAAGTGGGTTACCGCACCACCATGATCAAATCCGTATCGGTGGATGTGACGGCGTTTTATAACGATTACGCGCACATGCGCGACGCTTCCCAAGGCGCCGTTTATTTCGATCCTATTCGCGGTGTGTTGGTCCAGCCTTTACCCTTTAGTAATAATTTAAAAGCCAAGACCTATGGTGTCGAAGTCTCGACAGTCTGGCAAATGCTGGACTGGTGGCGGTGGGACGCCAATTACAGCGTGCTTAAAACCGAAGTGCCGCAAACCGCAATGGCGGTGGTGGGCATTAGTCCGCAGCAGCGCATGAATTTACGCAGTGCGATCAATATTCGGCCGGATTTGGACTTCGATGTTTGGTTTCGCTACGTCGGCAACAATGCCGCAGCAACAGCTTCCGGCAACAGTTACATACCCGATTATGTGACGATGGACGCGCGCTTGGCCTGGCGCCCCGAACCTGATCTGGAAATATCATTGGTAGGCCAAAACTTATTAACTAATAGCCACTTGGAATATCAACAGGAAAACCTGGTACTGCCAACATTTATTGATAGGGGTATGTACGGCAAAATCAGTTGGAATTTCTGATGCCGCTGGCAGGTAGACTGTTTTGCATTTTTTCTATTTAGTTGGATTATTGTTGCGACGGATATGCAAAACGCAATAAAAATTTATCTGTTGGCATTAATGTTATTTAGTTCAAGCGCGTCTTGCGCGGCGCCGTTGGCGCTTGAGCAATATACGGTGTTGGCCGCATTGACGCTTAATTTTGCCCGTTTTACGCAATGGCCGGAGCAGGCGTTTGCCAATTCCGGAAATAACCTGCAGGTTTGTTTGGTAGGAGACAATGCATTACTGCAATCTTTTGATTCAATTAGCGGTAAAGCGGTTGGGGATAGAGTGATTAAAATAATTAATTCGGACAAATTACGTAATTTAAGTCAATGTCATATTCTGTTTTTAAGCGAATTATCCAATAGTGTTTTGTCGCAAGTTTTTTTAGATACCAGGCAGTTTCCGGTGTTGACGATAGGTGAAGAAGCCAATTTTATCGAATCGGGGGGCATGGTGGCTATGGTGAATACCGATGGAAAAATACAGTTACATATCAATCTTGCGACGGTTAAAAGCTCGGGGCTAACGATTAGTTCCAGCCTTCTGCGCTTAGCGAAAATTGTCGGCGATAATTAGGAGAGATAATCGCATGTTTAAATGGTTTAACAATGCGCCTATCAAGATCAAGTTAGTACTTATTATGACTTTGATCGCTGTGTTGACGCTGTTTTCGGCAAGCACGGCGATTGTTGTGAATGAATATTATGCCAAAAAGAAAGATACCGAGCAGCAGCTGGTATTAATTGCCAATATTATTGCGTCGAATATTTCAGCGGCACTGGTTTTTGAAGATACGGTCTCGGCTAATACTATGCTGAATAGTATGAAAACCCGGGACAGCATATTAAATGCCGAATTATATGATAAGCAAGGCAAGTTATTTGCCGACTATCACTCGCAAAAACTGGGTATTAGTCATTGGGATGCGGAAAAAGCTTCCGCGCTATTAAACGATGCGCAATCCCTCCCTAGTTCTGAAGGCCTATATGGTTTTATCGGCGAAGTTTTCGCTTATTGGTATGAGCGCTTATTTCCTTATACCAATAATATTGACGGTAAGTCTGGGGAAAAAAACGTATTCAAATACGATGAGGACAATAATCTGCATTTTGTCCGTTCGATAGAACTGGATGGTGACGTCGTAGGGGTATTGCATTTGGTGGATGACCAAAGCGGCTTCTACGCCATATTAAAAGCGTTTTATTCGACTATGGGTTTGATCGTAATATTTACCATGGTCTTAATCGGTATGTTGACCACCAAATTGCAGCAAATATTTTTGGCGCCCCTACTCAAACTGATGGATGCCATGCAATCGGTTGGACATGAGAAGAGTTTTTCGCATCGGATTAACAAGACCAGCAACGACGAATTTGGTGATTTAGCCGATGTGTACAATGCCATGCTAGCCGAAATCCAGTTCAGAGATGATCAACTAGCCATGCACCGAGATTCTTTGGAAAGGCAAGTTATCGAACGTACCCAGCAATTGGAAGAAAAAAATCAAGAGCTGAGTATCAGCATCGCCGAAGCGCTCTCCGCCAAAGAGCAAGCCGAACAAGCCAGTAAAGCCAAATCGCAATTTTTGGCAACCATGAGCCATGAGATCAGAACGCCGATGAACGGCGTGTTGGGCATGACCGAGTTGTTGATGTCATCCGGTTTGGATGATCGGCAAACCAGATTTGCCGACACTGCCTACCGTTCCGCCAATTCGCTACTCAGCATCATCAATAATATTCTCGATTTTTCCAAAATCGAAGCCGGCAAATTGCAGTTGATCGTTCAGGAATTTGATCTGCGCCGCTTATTGGAAGACACCGTCGAAATGATGGCTGAGCAAGCCCACCGTAAGGGCCTGGAACTGATATTGAATCTGCCGCACCAAATGCACTTTATTGTGCAGGGCGATGCGGAACGATTACGGCAGGTGTTGGTTAACCTGCTGAGCAATGCCATCAAGTTTACCGAAGAAGGCGATGTGCAGCTTAAGGTGAGTGTTCCGGAAAACGCGGCCCGCGATAAAGTCAGATTATTATTCGAAGTAATCGATACCGGCATAGGGGTTGCCGCTGAGCGTCAGGCGGAAATTTTCGATAGTTTCACGCAGTCCGACGGCAGCATTACCCGGCGTTATGGCGGGACCGGTTTAGGTTTGACGATTTCCAAGCAATTAGTCGAATTAATGGGCGGTAGTCTGGGGCTGGAAAGCAATATCGGTCGGGGTTCCCGGTTTTACTTTGACTTAGAATTGGGATTGGGCATCCAGACCGACATCGAACGTGCCGATACCAGCGCGTTGGAAGGTCTGCACATCTTGGTAGTGGATGACAATGCGATAAACCGCGACATACTCCACGATCAAGTTTCGCTATGGGGCGCCCATGTTACGACCGTCGATAGCGGCCCCAGGGCGCTAAAGCTATTGGTCGAGGCGGCTACTTTAAATAATCCGTTTCAAGTTGCTCTGCTGGATTGGCATTTGCCGGTGATGGATGGCTTGACGCTGGCCAAGGCCATTCAACGCGACCAGCGTATTCCCAAACTGCCTTTAATCATGCTCAGCTCCGAAAATGTCAGCATTAAAACCGGCCTGACCCACGAATACGGCATCAGCTTTTATTTGAACAAACCGGTTTTCCAACAACGTCTGCTGAATTGCTTGCTGGAAATCGCCACGTTCGCACCCGTCGAGCAAACGGCACCTTCCGCTGTAACACCGGAGCAAATTAAGTTATCCGGGCGCATTTTGGTGGCTGAGGATAACTTGGTTAATCAGGAAGTGGTCAAAAGCTTCTTAGAAAGCATGGGCTGCATCGCGGAGGTGGTTGCAGACGGTCAGGAAGCGTTGCAAGCCGCCTGCCGGCGTCGTTACGATTTAATTTTGATGGATTGTCATATGCCGGTTATGGATGGCTTTTCCGCAACCATCAAAATTCGCGAGCATGAACAAGCCACGGCCTCGACCCGAATTCCGATTATCGCTTTAACCGCCGATGTACAAAAAGGCATACACGATCAGTGTGAAATGGTTGGCATGGATGGCTATTTAAGTAAACCGTTCAGCAAAGAGCAACTGCGCCATTTATTGATAAATTGGCTACCCAATGCTGCGGATAATGCACTGGAGCCGGCTCCGCTGGCATATCAAGACGCAGCGATGGTAGGCGAATTTACCCCCGGACCGATTTGCCAGGCTGATCTGGCTCAGCTTCGGGATATTTACGATGCGAATGGGGTAAGTTTATTAAACAAGGCCATCGCACTTTATCTGCAAACCGCGCCGGAAACAGCCGAAAAACTTAGACAAGCCGCTGCCGATGGGCAGGCGGATTTGCTGGCCGATATGGCTCATGCCCTCAAATCGTCCAGCGCCAATCTGGGTGCCAGGGACTTGTCTAAAACCTGCCGATTACTGGAAGCTGCCGGCCGCCAAGCAGATCTTGCGGCAATTCCGGCACTGCTGGCGGAATTTGAGGCGCAATTGCCGGCGGCTTTGGCCGAGCTGCGTGTTATTGCCAATGCCAGCGTAGCGCAGCCCGATGTGCCGCAAGCCGGCATGGATAAGCGAGTAGCCGACCTGGCGCTGGAAGCCAAGCGAATTTTACTGATAGACGACGATCCAAACTTCAGATTGATTACCGGCGAACAGTTAAAAGCCTCGGGTTTCGACGTCGTGGAGGCCGAGAGTGGCGAAGCGGCGCTGCTCTTGCTGGAAACGGCCATTCCGGATCTAGTCATAGTCGATGCGATTATGCCGGGTATCGACGGTTTTGAAACCTGCCGGCGCATGTCCGCCAACCCTGCCATGACCGACATTCCCATCATTATGTCTACCGGCTTGGAAGACATAGAATCGATAAATCGGGCATTTAAGGTCGGCGCTACCGACTTCATCATTAAACCGCTTAATCATGTGGTGTTGATTCATCACATCCGTTTTCTGCTGCGCTCCAGCCATGACACGGCGGAATTACGCAACAGTAAGCAGCAACTGTCTGCTGCGCAACGCATCGCCGGTTTGGGCTACTGGACGTGGGATCCGCGGCAGGACAAATTCGAAATATCGCCGTTTTTAGCGGAAATGTGCCAAATGCCGGCCGACTATTTTCGGGGAGAGCTCAGTAACTATTTGAATTTAATCGAGGCTGCGGACCGCAAAATAGTGCAGACCTTGATAGAGGCCGCTGCCCAGGGCGAACAGGTCGAGTATGTCGAGTACCGCTTGCGGCCGGATCTGGAAACGCCCATCAGCGTCCGCCAGGATACCGCCATGATCAGCAGCGGACAGCAGAGTTTTGTCACCGGGACGGTGCAGGATATTTCCAAGCAAAAGCAATCGGAAAAAATCATCCACCAGTTGGCGTATTTCGATGAGTTGACCGGCCTGGCCAGCCGTGTGCATTATCACAAGCGTATTCAACAGACCATCAAAGCCTCGGCGCGCGGCAAGCTGGAGTTTGCGTTTTTATTCCTGGATCTGGACGAATTTAAGTATGTCAACGACAGCTTTGGACATAACGTCGGCGATCAATTTCTGAAAGCGATCGCCCAACGTATCCAAAGCGTGGTACGTGAAGAAGACTTTGCTGCGCGATTGGGAGGAGACGAATTTTGTATCATCGCCAGCAGCATTACCGACGAATTTCAAGCCATGGAAATCGCCGAACGCTGTTTGCAGGAAATCAACCGACCTTTAATTTTGGATACCCACCATTTAAAGCCCCGCGTCAGTATCGGTATTGCTATTTATCCAAAAGATGGCGAGAACGAGCACGACTTGATGAAAGCCGCCGACACCGCCATGTACGCAGCGAAAAGCGCCGGCAAACAGCGCTACGCTTACTATCGGCCGGAGATGACGGGCCTGGCGATTAAGCGCATGCAAGACGAGCAAACGTTGCGCGACGCGCTGGAGCACCAGCAATTGCAATTGTATTATCAGCCCCAGGTAAGTATGTTGGATGGGCGAATGATAGGTCTCGAAGCCTTGGTGCGCTGGCGACATCCGTTGCGCGGTTTGTTGGGGCCCGGCGAGTTTATTCCTTTGGCTGAGGCTTTGGGTTTGATCGGTAAAATTAGCGATTGGGCTATTCAACAGGCTTGCGAACAATTAATTGCCTGGCAAAATCAAGGGCTGCCGTTATTCACCACGGCTGTCAACGTCTCGGCAAGCCATTTCCGCGATCCGCAATTTCCGTTCACGTTGCGGGAAATCCTCAAACATACCCAATTGCCGGCTCACTATTTACAAATCGAAGTCACGGAAAGTGCCATGCAAACGGCGGCAGACTTAGAGATATTTAAAAAACTAAAGGGCATAGGAGTGAAAATCGCGATAGACGATTTCGGCACCGGCTTTTCGTCGCTGGCGTCGCTGAAGCAGTTGCCGGTGGATTGTCTGAAAATCGACAGAACCTTTGTTCAGGACGTGTTGTTCAATCCGCAAACCCCGATTCTGCTCGGGACGATTATCGGCATGGCCAATGCGATGAATTTCTCGCTGGTCGCGGAAGGCGTGGAGACCATAGAGCAAGCGATGGTGATGAGCGGTTTGGGCTGCCAAGTGGTGCAAGGCTATTTGTTTAGTCAACCTTTGACTGCCGCCGAAGTGCCGGCCATGTTTGACAAAGATTTCCGGCTGGAATTTATTCACTCCAAACCAGCCCATAACGATATTCATCGAAACAATTATGACTGATCTTGAATTGCCGGAACGCTTCGCAGATATTAAACGGCTGCCTTCTCTGCCGCACGACGTTCATCAAGTGGTCAAAGCCTTGTCCGACGATAATCTGGATTATGCCCGGTTAGCCAAGATTCTGGCTGGGCATGCGACGATTTCGTCGCGACTGATTGCCTTGGCCAATTCGGCATGGTTTAACAACTCCAGCGAACCGGTGACATCATTGGAAAGAACCTGTTTGAAATTGGGATTAAATATTGTCCGAGGCGTCGGTATCGGTTTGGCGGTGATGAAGCCTTTTAATATCAGGGATTGCCGAAGTTTCGATATCAAACGCTATTGGATCAGTACCATGCTGGTGGCGCACGCTGCCCGCGCGCTGGCCGACGAGCTTGCGGCCGAGCGGGGCAATGAACACTTGCCGCAAACCGTGCACACCGGCGGCATTCTGCACAATATCGGCTTGCTGTGCATGGCTGACATCATGCCCGAAGAAACCCACCAAGCCCTGCGTTTTAAACAAGCCAATCCCGAATTGGACTTGAATCAAGCCTTACGCAAATTGCTGCATACCGATTATTGCGAAGTCGGGGCGCATCTGACCATTTCCTGGGGAATACCCGAAGCGTTGGTGGCGATTATTCGTTACCATCGTAATCCGGGTTATCAAGGCAGCTATTGGCGGCAGGCAGCTTTGGTCGGCGCTGCGACGCATATGGTGGGTAGTGTGTTCGACGATAAAGAAACCTGGCCAGTCGCGGCCTTTGAGAAACTGAGCATCAGCCCGGCCTGTCAGGCTGAGATATTTGCCGACCTGCAAAGCCAATATTTAAAAACTCAGGAATTAGCGAAAGTGCTGTTTCCTTAAAAAGTGTCTGAGAAACAAGTCCTACACAACTACTTTAATCTTTTTATCCGCCTGATTCGGCTGTAGATTTTTTGCAATAAACGGTTAGCAGCGGGGATCATGACCGTAAAAATTGCCTTGGCGGCGCGTTTTAATGTCGTCATGCAAGCAGTTGTCGCAGCGTCTGTCGCCTGTTTCAGGTTGACTTCTCGATCCGCGACCCAGCCATGTCGGTGTAACCAGTGTAATAAGCCGCTCAAAAACAGGAATGTCGGCGTCAATCCCACAAAAAACCACAGCAAGCGGCCGTTTGGGCCCAAGGCTTCGCCGGTATGGAGCGGCCAAAGCCAGGTGGTAAACGTTTGTCCGGTTGAGAATTGGCTGGGGTTCTGCACATCGCGAATTTGTCCGCTCCAGCGGTCCACCCAGACGGTAGTGAACGGATGGTGTTGATTGATCTCGTTAAGTTGGCGCAAATTGATCCGATATGTGCCCAACTCGCCAACCGGGGTGGTAATGCGCCGGACTTCCGAGCTGGGAAACGGTCCGCGGGCCACGAGGGTTGCTTCCGACAGACTGGTCGGCCTGTCATTGGGTATGGCGCTGCTGCGCACATTGGGGCCGGCGTCACCATGTCCCATGCCGGACGCGGCGGTCAAGTTTTCCAGCAGGCTAGGGTAGGCCAGATGAAAACCAGTGAAGGCCAGCATGATTAAAAAGCCGGAACTGGCTAAGCCCAGCAGTCGGTGCAAATCAAACACTAGCCGCATCAAGCCGGCATCGTGGCGCAGCGAAAAGGCGTGCAATAACTTGTGCCAGCCCGGCCACCACAGGTACAAACCGCTGATTACCGACAACATTAATAAGCCGCCCAAGACCGCCAACGCATTTCGGCCAAAGCCGTCCAATTGCAGTTGGGTATGTAAATCCAACAGCCAGGTCGTCAGGGTTTTGCCCCATAAGCGGCTGTCGACAACCCGGCCGGTGTAAGGATTGACCGAGACCATCAGAGGCGCATAAAAGGCGTCTACGCTTTCCTTGGGCTTTTCAAACCAGGCGGTGATCATGCCGTCCGGCGCTCGCGGCATTTCCAAGGTCCAGGCACCGTGCCGATCAGGATGGGCCGCACGTACCGCAGCGACGATTTTGTCCAGCGATAAAGCCGTTGATTGAGGGGTATCGACGCGCAATTGCGGATTGAGCAAGCTATCCAATTCTTCTCGGTAAATACTCAAACTGCCGGTCAAGCCGATCAGCGCGAAGATGAGTCCCAAACTCAGTGCCAGATAAACATGGCACAAGCGCCACCATTTGCGGGCATTCAGGATAAAGCGTGGGCGGACAATCAGCGGGTAATGGGTTTCTTGCATGGGGTAAACAGTGGGAGATTTAGCGACAGCCCGCCTTCAGCAGCCTTAGACGCTATAAATTTAAAAAACAGCATTTGCCAGGCACGGCTACCGACTATTTTGCAGGATTAATGCAACAACAACCAGCCCATGACAGCCGTTGCGCCCAGACAAGTTTAAAAAATCGGCTAGACTGCGTGAAATACGCAGGGCGGCGGAGTTTGATTGGTAGATATATGAGGCGTTTTATACAGGATAAATGTAGGTCGGAGAGGCGATGAATCTGAGCAGTTTGCTATTTCTGGCCGGAATTGTTGCTGTCCAACAGTTCAGCCGCTTGCCTAGTCTGTTCGAGTTTATCGGTTTGGTGGTTAGCGGCTTGTTGTTGATTTATCGGCACCATTGGCGATTTTTCGCGCTGCTGGCTGGGGTGCTGTGGGCGAGTCTATTGGGTGGCTGGCGGCTGTCCCAACAACTCCCCGATACCTATCAAAACCAGGAAGTGAAAATTCAAGGCTATATCGCCAGTCTGCCGCAACAACAAGAGCAGCGCACCAATTTTGATTTTATTGTCACGGCGCCATCCGGCAACTTTCCGGATAAAATTCGTCTGAGCTGGTATTACCCAAAGCTCAACTTGGCTGCGGGGCAGGGCTGGGAGTTTCGGGTAAAGTTGCGCAGGCCGCACGGCCGCCTCAACCCCGGCGGCTTTGATTTCGAAGCGTGGTTATTTGCCAACCATATCGGTGCGACAGGTTATGTGCGCGACAAACCGCCGCCGCAAATCGTGAGCTTATCGCCGAGTATCGGTCAATATTTTGCTCGGTGTCGGCAAGCAATTGCTGACCGACTGGATGCTGCTTTGCCCGGCAGCGGTCAGTTGGGTGTCATAAAAGCATTGACCATCGGCAGCCAAAACGCAATCACCCAAGAGCAATGGCGCGTGTTTAGACTCACCGGTGTGGTGCATTTAATCGTGATTATTTATCTATTAAAACGTAAATTCATTCCTTCGCAACGACTTGAAACCAGCACAGATTGGATTGACGTCGAGAGCAACAATTCGCACTTACAAAATCAACAAAGTCCTCTTGAATTCTTCGAGACTGACCTTAAGTTAACGTTTTGGCCAAAAAATCAAACATTTGGATTTTTGAACCATAAATAGTAGGCAAACCAATCAGCATGGAGGTGAATATGGCAAGGATGCCACGACTACGCCGTCTGGAGCATGACGAAAAATTGCTCATCAAACAGGAGCTCGAAGCAATTCGGGAAAAAATCGGGGAGATTTACTCCGTCGTCGATCAACGCTATGGCCTTAGCGATAAAAAAGCGGTGCGGCTACAAGCACTGTTGAGAAAACTAACGGAAGTAGATCGATTGTTCGAGGGTGAATTGACAACCGATTAAAAAATGGACCCTCGCTGGCTGCAACCAGCGAGTTTTGCAAAATGGAACTTAGCATGAGTATTTATGAAAAGCCTACGGCGGGGCTTAATTCGTCGACCTACGTCTATGATTTGGAAGTGTTCCCAAATTACTTCCTGGCCGTTTTTAAACCGATTGCTGCTGGACTGGACGGTGTCTACAAAACGTTTACCGTTTCCGAGCTGGATGCGCTTAGAGCGTTTTTAGATCAGCCTGACTTGACCTTGGTTGGCTACAACAATTTCGAGTTCGACGATGCGTTGTTAAAGGTCATTTTGACTACAACACCCTCATCAACGGAAGACTTGTGGAATTGGACTACCAAACTGATCAACACCCACGAAACCGAGAAGCAGGAAGTCCAAAAGCTGCGGTATGCCGATTCCAATTGGGTTTGCATAGACCTGATGCAGATTCTTGGTGGTAGGCTACTAGCTGGCAGCTTGAAATCCCACGAAATCAGATTGGGCTTATTGAATGTTCAGGATTTGCCCTATCCACCTGGCAGCATTTTGACTGACGAGCAGATCGCAGTCGTCGATGAGTACTGCCAAAACGACGTTGACGCCACAGAAGCGCTGTATTTCGATCTGGATAAAGAAATACAGGTACGCCGGGACGTGAATGCGGAATATCCGTTCCTAAAGCAATCTGCGCTTCGGCGATCGAACGCTTCGATTGCTGAAGCGGTTATGAAACACCAATTCTTCAAACGAACCGGACTCACATCATTTCAAATAAAAAAGCCTGAAAGGTTTGCCTTCGACCCTGTTACCCGTATCGATTCGGCAATCAAATTCTCCAGCGTTCACAACCAGCAATATTTGCAACGGCTCCGGAAATTGCCGATGTTTGAGGCCCAGGATTGGGTTGGCAAGAACATGAGCGATCCGTTTATTTTCAAGGTGGGCGACCATTCCATTAAATTAGGCAGCGGCGGAGCCCATACCATTATCGGACATTGCGCGATTGAGTCGGCGGCCATCATGGAATTCGATGTCGCGTCCTACTATCCCAATCTTCTGCGAAAATTCAATCGATCCCCAGCTGGCTTGACCGAAGCCTGGATTGCCATTTTGAATGGACTGACCGATGACCGCTTAGCCGCGAAGCATAGCGGAGACAAGGGAAAGGCGGACGTCTACAAGATCATCATTAATTCGTTATTTGGAAAACTGGCGGATCAATTTTCGTTTAACCGTGACGACGCCTTGCAATTGCAGGTCACAATCAACGGGCAATTGTTTTTGATCATGCTGATGGAGCGATTCCATGAGGCCGGATTTGAAGTGATTTCCGGCAACACCGATGGCGTCTACATCAACGCCGGAGACCGTCCTGAGGAAGCTCAAACGGTTGCTAATCAATGGATGCAAGACACCGGGTTTCTTCTGGAATCCAAAACCTCGACCAAATATGTGGCTACCGCGATCAATGATTACGCGCTTTACCACCCCGATCAAGGTTGGTATCACAAAAAAGGCCGTTTTGCGCCGGGGAAACGTACTCGCCCGTCGATTGTCACCGACGCCGTGCTTCACGCTATCAGTAGCGGCGAAGGCGTGGAAGGTTTCATTCGAAACGGCCAAAGCGTGTTGGAATACCTTTACAGCGGAAGCGTTCGGGATAAAAAAACAATAGCGATTCGACATGGTGATAAAACCGTCCAGAAATCCAACCGATGGTATAAATCGATTAATGGCCATCCGATTGAAAAATGCGTCAAAAATACCAACGGGACTTTAAAATGGAGCCGCGTCTCCAATTCAGAAAGCAGCATCGTAGCCAATCGCCTTACTGATTATTCCGTTCCTGAAGACCTGGACTTTGACTTTTACATCCAGGAAGCGCAAGCCCTTCTCGATGAAATCACGGAGGGGAAAAAGGCGAAGGAGACCGGCAAATCCAAACTGGTGTTGGCGGCGGAAAAAGCTCAAGCCAAAGGATTGGTGGTTGTGCCAAAAGGTAAACATGGCAAAGGGTATGAAAAAGCTAGCGTAAAAGATACTTTTGCGCCTGAAACTGTCGCTTATTGGCGAGAAACTCCGCTCGATCAAGCTGATTGGTTCGGTTTTGTGGGATTCGGCGCCTATACCGGCCCGGAATTCAATTTGGTCGGGATTGACATCGACAACCCGGAAAAAGCTAAAGATACCCGATTGTTCGAGCTGATCGGCAAAACTGGCATGGTTTGTTGGCATGGCGATTGGGAACCTGACGATGTCAGAATGGGTGAAGTTCGCGGCACGCTGCTGTTCAAATACAGCGGCGATCAACTTAAAACAACTGGCGGCCAGTTTCTAAAGGACAACGGCTTTGAAATCCTGTACGGGAAGAAAGTTGTGCAACTGGCTGGTTTGCACCATACGGGTGAGAAATACACTTTTAAAGGGAAATTAACCGCCATTCCTCAAGCTTTGACTGAATATCTTGCGTGGCGCATACCGGAACAGGATACCGAGCGCGAGGAACCAGCGGATGGCGAGACCCAAAACGATGTTTTTAAACGAAGACTCCTGATGGAATTTCAGCAAATTGCCAATGCCGACCCTGAATATGTATCGGTTGGCGGCGAATTGGAATTGAAATCAACCCCACAAGGACCGATGCTAAAAGGATTGTGTGTCGCCCACCAGCAGCATAGCAACCAAAAAAACGACCAAAACATGTCGATCTTAATGTGGGACGGAAGATTGATTACTTCTTGCTACCATCAAAGCTGCACATCGACGCGGAAGGCATGGCAATATCGCATAAATGATCAACTAACCCTTCAACGGGACGTCGTCGTTAACCCTAAAAACTTAGTCGTCGCCGAGGAAGCCAAAGAAATTGCCGAAGCGCTTCAGGATGAGTCGCGATACAAACTAATCATGGCGTCTACCGGTAGTGGTAAAACCCATACTGTCGTAACCCACATCCTGCCATTTTTGGATAAAGAGAGCGGCAATCAAGACAAATTCGCCGTGATCTGCTCCAGCAAAGACCAGATGCTCCAAATAGCCGAGCGTTTTGGCCGCCTACTCGAGACCGACAATATCAATGAACTAGGTATCGATCTGATTGAGGCTACAGGGGATATTAGGCTTGGCAGAGCTAAATCGATTGACACGGTGAGGTCGGCTACCCGTGTCGCCATCACGCATTTTACCTATGTCTCCAGGCGTCGATTTTCCAATTATTACTATGCGTTTTTGAAGTTCATCGATCAAGATACCCATGTCTTGATCGATGAAGTGGATGCTTTTGTTGAAAGCCAAGTCAGCAATCTTCCGTTGGGCAGTCGTTGGCGGCGATATGACAAAGCCGGAAAAATCAAAAACGACCAGCTGATGAAATGCGGCATGTTTCATGGGTTCAATAATTGCGCAAACTGCACGATGCGACAATATGACGGCTATAAAATCGATGTCGATCAGTATCGAAATTTAGGCTACATACCTGTTGGCGAATTCATGGAAGGCATTGGATTGGAACGGTTGGAGCATATCGATATTGATAGCCGAACCGTCGGCAAAATTCGCGTTGGCAATAACGAAATCACCATGTTGAGACAATACTACGAGCCCGGCCCGGTATTGTTTGAACAACCCGGCGAAGACCCGATGGCGGATTTTAAGGCTATTTTTGAAGACCACATGAACGCTGGCTACCTGCCTACCGTATATCGTTCAGTGATCGTTTACAACGGCGAAGAAATTACTCGCGAAGAGGTTGTCAATCGGTTTGGCATCAATGCGCGTTTGACTTTATCTTCTGTCCCGGAAGATGAGCGTCGCAAGCTTCGATTTCCAAGCCGCGTTTGCAACGTAATGACCGTAACAACCATAGATCGCAGGCCGATACGCTGGATGGCAAAAGCAAAATCGGTCACCGGACTGACCGCGACATTAACGCCATTAAATCAGCAATTTTTGGCCGACATGCTTCCGGGACTGAAGCGATTCGACATCCCACCGAAAGACGATAGGAAAATGGACAAGATCATTGTGGTCGGCACCCGCACACACTTGCCGCTGAAAGTGATGATCGACGGCCATTGGCGATTCAACAAAATGTTCCGCTTCAGAGAAACCTATAACGATGCGTTGAGGGATTTCGAGGCCTTAAGCAAAACCGAGATTCCGGTCAGGCTCGGATTCAGCAAAAGCAAAACCATGTTGACGTCCGATCAAGATGAATACGGGCAGCATAAAGTGTTGCAAACCTATTCGTTCGGGTCGCTGGGAAGAGGCATCGATTTTGCCAATTATCCGCTGGTTGACATAAACGCAGGGGTCTATAAACCCGTTTCCGTTCATGTCTGCGACGATCCTGACGTCATTAAAGCTACCATATTAGAAGATCGCGCCAACACTCTGACCCAAAACATTGGCCGAATTTTAAGAAGGCCGAAAGGCGACGGACGGGTGGTTAAGATGGTGGTCTTGGAGGAATTAGTCGATGAGGATGAATTGTCGACCATTGCCAAGGAGTTAGCGGCCATGTCCATCGAAGCGGTTGAATCCTGGTGGACCCCCTGCCATTTGACCAAGGAAGAAATTGGCGAATGGTTAACCAAAATCGAATCCGGTCAGTCAATTCCCGAAGACATCCCGAGGGACTATCAAGATTTAATTGGCCGTGCCAAGCGATTGGTCGAAAGTGGAGCCACTAAAAAAGAGATCAAGTTGAAGCTCCGGTGGTCAACGGTCAGAAAGTATCTCTCGCAACATGAAGTCGCGGAGGTCGAACAGGTTATCGACGATTTACTGGCGAATGTGCGTTCCGAAGGCGGTGTCATGAATGACAAAGTATTTAGGCAACGTGAAAGACGGCTCAAAACCATCGGGAACCTGAAATCCAAGGGTAAGTCGGAGGCGGTTATTCGGAGGGACATGAAAGTATACGATTCGAAAAATCCCTGGACGAAAAGTGAACAGTCGTGGTTCGAGACCGTGGTTAAAACGGTAAAACCCGAACAATACATCGATACACCCGTGGAGACGGACGAACCGGGAGTACCCGGTTAATTTTGATTTGGGTGGGACTAAAACCGTTATCGGTGAGACCCTTGGCTGGCGTTTACCCCCTCTGTTCATGGGGTAAATTCAACTGAACTCCGGTCTGAATACCTCGGTGGGGAAGTTTTGGAACAAAACCTCAATATAGAGGTATTTTTCCGAAAGTTCCACATGGGGTCGTGGGTGTGGAGGTTTTCGGCGGTGACGGGGGGATTTTTAAATATATAGGAAGAATCGGAAAAATAAGCAGTAATTTATTGTTGAATTGGAAAAACGGTTTTCATGGGTTGATTGTTCGGAGAGTTCCAGGGGGATTTTTAACTTTTACACTAAAGATTTTTTTTGATTTAGTGTAAAAGTTTGATGCTGCTTCTACGGATTTCATCGTTCGATGGCATCTGGATTGGTATTCCAGCCCGTTAATGGCGTATTTGATTCAAAATAATTTGAAATAAATCACATTTTATAAGTCGCCTTCAATTTGGGGTCTCAGATGCATCTTGGGAAATCAATTCTGGCGTTTAAATAATGCTGTCATGGATATACAAAAGATAGTTGTTGTCCAGTGCGCCCCAGATGATTTGTGATTGCTGATTGCGGCTGATGCTCTATTCTCGGCTCATGGTATCAGCTTACTGTTAACCTGGACTGAATTGAAGTTTCGATTCAAACCCTTATATTGATTCCTGTCGGTCATTGGACTGGCTTTCAATTCTTTCAATTATGGAGATCATCTGAATGGACATTAAAAATGAAAAAGCAATCGCGGACGACAACAGTCAACGATCAAAATCTATAGCTTTAGGCGAAGACCTCAAGTTTGTCATGGCGGAATACGACATCAGCATTGATGACATCACTGCCGGTTACACCACAAGTAAAGGGACGCCAATTTCGGCTAGAACCATTCGTCGCTATATGAATGTAACGATGAAGGATGTCGATAGCGGGCAATGCTATCCAAATGGCATACCGAAAGGGTTCATGAAATTCATCTGTAAGCTCGTCGCTCGAAAGGAGCGTGATTCGACAGAATAGCTTGGAACCATAGGTCTAGGTAAGCTGCTCTGGCTGTCTCGCAGTTAATTATAAATTAACCGCGAGTGACCTAGAATCCGCTAGGGTTATTTGTTCAATACTCCTCCGGTAGTAGCAATGTCGTCACGCTTCGGTCGGCTTCGGTAATGATCCAGATTTTGCCGTGGTCGTTGAGTTTATAGCTGCTAAATATCCGAGCGCCACTGGTTAAAGCGTCTTGATTGGCTTTTTTGTCGGATAGGCACAAGTCGCCCCAATCGCCGGTAGCGTGTCGAATCAGCAGATTGTTGAATGGCAAACCTAGTTGATCTAGCAACTCAATGGCGCCCGGTGTGGCGCAAACTTGACCTAAGGTGAACAGTGCTTTCATGGTCTAAACTCCGTTGATTGAAAGCGCCACCATCCAATCAATCGCCCGAACCAATCAACGGGCCAACTGTAAAAGCCTGTGTTTGGTTAGTTCTATCGTTTAAACGATGGTTTTTTATCGGCGAGGGGATTTATCATCTCCAGCAGGCCAAATCGGTTTAATAACGCTTAAAAACGATCAGAACTATTGGTTCCGCTAATGCTTATCCTGAAACGCAACTTTAAAAATGTATTTGTTTATCGGGTGTGTTTGCCGTTGATGTTGGTTTTCGGGGTATACCCTGTGTGGGCCGTACCAGATGCGTTTAAACCTGTTCTATCCCGTTTAATCCCCGGTTCCGTTGTGTTTATTGGCGAGACGCATCAAAACCCGGAATCGATGGAATTGATTCGCTCGTTGGTCGATGCGTCCCTTTCTGCTCGACAGTGTTTGACGGTGGCATTGGAAATTGATGATCGTCAACAGCCTCTAATTGACGGGGTGCGTTCTGGCGTTTCTTCTGTAAACGACATCAAAATACCGGCAGCGATAGACCATCCTGCTTTTCGGCAAATGATTAACGATTTGGTTGAGTTGGACAAAAGCAGTGGTTGTGTTTCCGTGGTGGCTATCGATACGGGCATTGATACGCCATTTGATCGTGATGATTGGATGGCAAAGCGATTGAACGACTTGCCAAAAGACAAGCCTATTTTGGTTTTAGTTGGTGCTTTGCATTCGCTTAAGCATATTGATTACTTAGTTCGTCGAGCTCGATCACCAGCTGCCGAGCAGGTTAATGAAGCTGGACTGGCAAAGGTGAGCACTTATATTCAACGTTGGTTGCCTGAAACTTGTTCATCGCATGAAGGCTTAAGATCTCCAAGATTCATCCCTGCTGAAGCCCCGGAGGCCTTGCGAATATTGAATTCTTCTGTTGTATCTGTCGTCAAAGCCAAGCTTTATTCCAAAGCAGTGGGCGTTGTTGATGGATTCATTAGGTGGGATTGTCGGTAATAAGCGTAGCGTGGTTAAAGTATGCGCTCGGGGTATACCCTCTGCAATCGCTACCAACAGCGTTCTAACCCTTAAATTCAAGTTTAAACGCCGGGGATTCACTGAACAATCGGGATGCGATCAAGGTTCGCCTGGTTTACTTGGCGAACCTTGATTGAATTCCCGCCAACGAAGTTGGCTACTCTGCCGGTTTGTCGCTTTCTTCGTGTGCTTTTTTGATCGTTTGGTAGTAGGTTGGTGCACCGGCTTTCGTTAGGCCTACTTCTTTTATGAAGGCATCAATGATTTCCTTGCGACCTT
The DNA here is from genome assembly GCF_047777895.1 of Methylomonas sp. TEB. Classification (GTDB taxonomy): domain Bacteria; phylum Pseudomonadota; class Gammaproteobacteria; order Methylococcales; family Methylomonadaceae; genus Methylomonas. The sequence continues at coordinate 2,988,704 of NZ_CP180476.1, read as the reverse complement.
TGCCTTCAGTGGTCAGCTGTTCGTAGATCACTTTGGCCTTATCCATTTTGCTGGGTTGTTTTTCAGCGGTTTTGCCGCTTTCCCGTTGGAATTTATAGAAGTAGGTATTTGCGCCAGCTGTGGTTAAACCGGCTTCTTTCTTCATTTTCGCGATGATGGCTGATTTGGTGTTTTTGGGATCAGCAACCATTTGGTCGTAAATCACCTTGGCGTTATCGGCTTTGGTTGGTTTTTTGGGGGCATCGGTGTTGGTGTCTGCCTCGGGTGTTGCTTGTTTGGCATCGGTTTTTTCGTCGTTTGTCTCGGCTGGTTGTTGAACAGCCGTTACTGCCTTGGTATTGGGATTTACCGGTGACAAATCTTTTTTGTCCGTTGGCGCAATAGCGTTGGCTTTTGGCGCGACTTCGGTTTTGGCTGTGGTTTTGTCGTTAGTGCTCATTAGGTTCTCCAAAAAGGGTTGTTATATTCAGTTCAGGGGTAGCTTCCCGTCAGTCCGCTTCAAGGGGCAACGGATTGACTTAAATAAATTTGCCAGCAGTCGGCGATTAAATTGGCAAGGCCGGTTTCGGAAAGCAGCTCCAATCCGGGAATGTCTTCGCTGAGCGTGCCGATCAATTCTGCGAAGAGATCAAAATCGAGTGGCGTGGTGCTGGTTTCCAGAATGATGTCGACCAGATTGGTTTTGTCGGTGTCGCTAACTTCGTTGTAGTTCATGGTTGTTCCCCGTCTGTATTTGTTGAGGGGAACCATCCCCAATCAAACCCGAATGGGCAACGGCGTTAGCTAGAAATGCCATAAATACAGGCACTAGCGCTAAAAATGGATCAAGAAGATGTTATTAAAGGAAATTGCCAACCCGAACCAAGCGATTCGTCGGTTGCTGAAAGATGTTCAATTTGTCAGCAATAGCGAGGAAAACAGCGTTATTGAACGCAGGCTTGAGAAAAAACGCATTAAACCCACGCCGAACAACATAAAGCGTTATCTATTGCGTTGCTATATGACGCCGTTGGATGAATTGCCGCAACCGGAACGGAAGATCGTCCTGAGATTGGCGAGGCCGGATCGTTACGAATAGGTTTCGAAAAGCTGGGCTTGATGGATTCAGGCATAAATACCTACGCCATCAAATCCATAGGACGGAAGACATGTTATTAAGCGACCTAGCTAACGCCATCACACCTGCTTATAAATTTTTAAACCGGGTAGATTTTTCAACGATTACCACCGAAGAATTTATACAGATGTCTTTAAAGCTTCGGAGGAGTGGTATTGAGCCCACGGTTGCCAACATCAGAAGTCATTTGGTGACCTGTATAACCATGGCGCTTGCTGAAGTGCCGTTGCCTGAGCGTGACATTATTATTCGGACGAGTCGATCTTGGATTAAATAGTTGTCTTTCAAGGTGATTGCCGGGATGGTACTCCACAGATCGGAGTTAAAAACCATTTCCACCGGGACCCTTGAATATGAGCCTCATAAAACGCCCAAACACGCAGAATTGGTACTATCTCTTCCAGTTCAAAGGCAAAAAATACTTCGGTTCGACTGGCACCCCAAAAAAGACATTGGCGGCAAAGGTTGAAGCCAAAAAACGGGAAGAAGCCATTGCTGAACAGCTATTGGGTGAAGCGCCATCCATTAAATTGTCAGCTGCATTGGAGCAGTTCAAACAATCCCGAGTAGGCACATCCAATTTTAAAAACGTACTGACCTATTCCAACAAGTTGCTGGGATTCAAATTGGATGCAAAAACCGGCGAAAAAATCAGCGTTGCCGCCATTGGCAAGCCTGACATGAAGCTCCATGAAATCACCAACAAACATGTTAAAGCCTTGGTGTCAGTCAGGAAAGCCGAACAGGTAGGACACTGGACAATTAAACACGAACTGCAAGCCTTGCGCAGCACGATCCAACTGGCTGGCGAGTTAGGCTACAAGGTCAATACCGAAATCAACTGGGCAACCAAAGACCTGAAAACCAAAAAAGGTCGGTTGCGTTTCCTGACCAGCGAAGAAGAGCGACGCTTGTTGACTGAACTTGATCCAAACCGTCACGATAAAGGCATGGTCGCACCTTTAGAACGAACCCCGAAAAATCGGCGTCAGATGCAGGATAACTACGATTTAGTCGTGGCTTTGCTGGATACTGGCATGCGTTACGACGAAATGGCTAAATTGCCTTGGAGTTCCGTTGACATGGAATCTGGCATCATTCGCATCTACCGAAGCAAGGTGGATTCAGCCGACACCTTTTATATGACCAGCCGCTTGATTGATGTCATGCTGCGGCGGAATGAAAACCGAACGGATAAATCCAGGTACGTGTTCGAAGGTAAAAACGGCGATCCTCGCGGTTATGTCTATCAAGGGATCAAAAAAGCAATGGAACGAGCTGGTCTAAATGAAGCTGGGGTCGTGACCGAGAAGGGCGGTAAGGTTACGATCCATACGTTACGACATACCTTCGCAAGTCGTTTGGTACAAAACGGTGTGAGCTTAGCCAAGGTTTCGAAATTGTTAGGTCATGCGTCGATTACGACCACCGAAATTTATGCGCATTTAGCTCCAAATGAAGCCAGTGAAGAGGCGGTAAGGATTTTGAATTACCTGTGATCTGCTAAATTGGGAGTGTTTCTTTTCAAATTTGACGATTTTTTTAATGGCTGTAGACATACTTGGTCAAGAATGGGACTCCATCAGTGGATGCACAAAGATTTCAGCTGGCTGCAAGCATTGCTATGCTGAAAGAATGACAGAATGGCATCTAAAAAAAGGTACCTCGAAATACCAAGCTGGATTTCATAAGGTGGTTTGCCATGAAAGGGAGTTGAGGGTTCCATTAAAACGAAAAACGCCACAGACTTATTTTGTTAACAGCATGGCTGATACCTTCCATAAGGATGTGCCGCTGGAATTCATCCAAAAGCTATACAAGGTCATGAATGACTGCCCGCAGCACACCTTTCAGGTGTTAACAAAACGATCTGACCGAATGCTGGAGACCGTTACATCGTTAAATTATTCGGAAAATATCTGGCTTGGCGTATCGGTGGAACGGGAAGATTGCGTTTATCGGATTGAACATCTCCAACAAACACCGGCAAGGATTAAGTTCGTCATGTTCGAACCTCTAGTTGGCCCAGTCGGAACGCTTGATCTGACCGGGATTGACTGGACAATTGTTGGAGGTGAATCGGGTGATGGCTGGCGGAAAATGGAAATTGACTGGGTTCGGGAGATTCGAGATCAGTGTCTATCAGCGGGTGTTAAATTCGTGTTCAAGCAATTTGCAGGCTTTAACCCGGAACCTTTGGGACGAATGCTTGATGGAGTTCTGTGGGATGAACGGCCTTTATTTGAATGGGAGCGCAATAGGTTCGCTCATAATTCCGGTTGACTTCCATCCTGTCTTCGCCAGCCGTTTGGTTCAAAAGGGCATGAGTTTGGCAAAGGTTTCGAAATTGTAGGGACATGTGTCGATTACGACCACCAAAATTTATGCGCATTTAGCTCCAATTGAAGCCAGTGAAGAAGCTATGCGGATTTTGAACAACATATCTCCTGATAGCACCTATTGCGGGATGATTAGCCCAGTGGTGAGTTCCTCAGTTTTTGCAACGCCTCAGAAAATTTCTGGCTTAGAGTGAATCTACAGACTGTTCCTCAACATCCTGTTAGGTTTCAAAATCAAGAAGTACTAAAAATTAGTGAAGTTATTGTCATTTAGGTTCATTTGGTGTAGCTTTGAAATATGAATGCTTTGCGACAATCTAAAACTTGGCTCTCTATTGTGCTGATACTCGCAGTGCTCGGTCATTTTGGCTTGGGCCATCGAGATGTATCGTCCTTTGTGCTGTGTTTTGGGGCTGATGGCCATGTCGCTGTAGAGAAGACTGGCAACGACCAATTCGCTCGTGTCAATGCTGCCACTCGTTTCAACGATGAGACCAATGCTTTTACTAGCGATGACGGTGATCCCTGCCCGTCGCCCTGCACTGACATCCCTATCGATGGCGATGATCACATCCCTCTACAATTGACAAATTTGTCAAAAATAGCGATTGATATTGGGCTTTTGCCGGTATTTTTCCTGATCTCACTTCTAGTCCTTTATGCCAAAGTCGTTATTCGGCAGCCTGCATTTTTCGACCCACCGTTTACCGATTCCCGACTGCTCGCCCTGCGCAGCACCGTTTTATTGATTTAGCCACCTCTCCTAGCCGCAACTCACCAGCCAAAGGCTCAGGATCACCTGTGTCTGTGCTGACGTTACTTCTATGCTACGGAGAAATTTTCCATGTTCTCAAATTATGTGCGGCCACTTGGCGTTGCACTGTGTTTAATTATCACTGCCGGCTCAGTCGATGCGAGTCCGGCAGACAACACGCTATTGCCGGCACAATCAGGCGATCATGGTGTAAACGGTTCCAGTGGGCAAACCATTGAGGAACCGGTCGGCTCCCTGGTTTTGTCTCAAGTCTTGGCTTTAGCGCTAACCCAAAACCCCGAACTCTCCGCTTTTTCCTGGGAGAGTCGCGCACAGGAAGCAGCCACCCTCCAAGCCGGGTTGTTCCCAAATCCCACCTTCAATGCCAATGCGGCGAACTTTGGTAATCAAGTCATCAAGGGCTTCGATGGCGATGTCGTCACCTTAGAACTTAGCCAATTGATCGAATTGGGCGGTAAACGGACCGCCCGCATGGAAGCCGCATCGCTAACCAAACAATTAGCCGATTGGGATTACGAAACCAAGCGGGCCGATGTGCTCACGCAAGTTACTCAGACCTTTGTTGATGTGCTGGCAGCTCAACAGCGCTTGGCGCTAACACAGCAAATTCATGAATTGGCCAATCAGACGACTGTAACGACCTCTGCGCGAGTGCAGGCAGGCAAGGTATCGCCCGTTGAAGAAACCAAGGCCAAACTTGCTCGCGCTTCGGTGCAAATTGAGCTAATGCGTGCCCAGAAAGAACTGGAAGCTGCCCGCAAACGTTTAGCCGCTGGCTGGGGCAGTACGACACCGCGTTTTGAGGCGGTGAGCGGTAATTTGGAACGCATACAAGTGCCAGCTTCTCAGGACGCATTGGTGCAACGCCTCTCCAAAAATCCCGATTTAGCCCGTTGGGCCACCGAAATCACCCAACGTCAGGCGCTCATCACGATGGAAAAATCCAAAGCCATTCCAGATGTCACCGCAACCGTCGGTGCCAGTAAATATCTGATGCCGAATGACTACGCCTTAGTCGTTGGTTTTTCGGTGCCATTGCCGATATTTGACCGCAATCAAGGCCGTATTCAAGAAGCTGAGCATCGTTTGACCAAAGCGGAAGAGGAGCTTCGGAGTGCCGAGATCCGCATAGCCACGGCATTGAGCACTGCCTATCAGGCCTTGAGTGCCGCCCACTCCGAAGTCATGACCTTGCGGCAAGACATTTTGCCCGGTGCCCAAAGTGCTTATGACGCCGCTTATGAAGGTTATCGTTTGGGTAAGTTCGGATTTCTGGACGTGCTTGATGCGCAACGCACGCTGTTTGGCGCTAAAAATCAGTATTTACTGGCCTTGGCCGAATATCACAAGTCCGTAGCCAACGTGGAACGCCTAGTCGGCAGCGGCATGAACGAGACGTTGGCGAATAGCCAGCCAGAGGTATCCCCATGAATAACATCACCAAGAAACAACTTATCGCTATTGCTTCCATCATTCTCCTGGGGGTAGTGCTCAGCATACTCATTCTGGGCATTGATAAGACGAAAACGGAAGCTGACGAACAGGTCGAAGAAAGCCACGCGGAAGTTAACGCACAGATGCCCCAAGGCGATGATAATCGTGAGCTTTCCGATGAAACAAAGCAAACTCAAGATTCGGATGGTGGGGAGGTGTTGCACGAAGGCGAATTTGTAGCACTGACTGATCAGCAAATCACCGAAACAGGTATTTCAATTCAGACCGCAGACGCAGCCCATATCAAAAGCCTGACAACCCTTCCTGGTGAAATTCGCTTCAATGAAGACAAGACATCGCATGTCGTCCCGCGCCTTGCCGGGGTGGTCGAGCAGGTTTCCGCCAACTTGGGGCAACAAGTCAAAAAGGGGCAGGTTATCGCGGTGATTGCCAGTACCGCGCTGTCCGAACAGCGCAGTGAGTTATTGTCGGCACAAAAACGGTTGGAATTAGTCCGTAACACCTTTGCTCGTGAAAAGCACTTGTGGGAAGCTAAAATCTCTGCGGAGCAGGATTACCTGCAAGCCCAGCAGGCGATGCGGGAAGTGGAAATCGCCGTTCAAAATGCCCAGCAGAAATTGATAGCACTTGGCGCAAATCCGACGGTATCAGCTAACACCGGTGCGCTCAACCGCTACGAAATTCGTGCGCCGTTCGATGGTATGGTCGTTGAGAAGCATGTCGCTTTGGGCGAAGCCGTCAAGGAAGATACCAGCATCTTTACCATTTCTGACTTATCGACCGTTTGGGCCGACATCATCGTATCCGCAAACGATCTCAATCTGGTTCGGGTCGGCGCCAAGGTCTCGATCAAAGCAACTGCGCTCGACTCTACCGCCTCCGGTACCGTGTCCTACGTCGGCTCACTGATGGGCGAACAAACCCGAACCGCCACGGCACGCGTAACACTGGCTAATCCTGATATGGCCTGGAGACCGGGCTTGTTCATCACGGTTGACTTGGTAGCCAAAGAAACCGAAGTGCCGGTCGCTGTATCGGCCGAGGCGATCCAAACGGTTAACGACAAGTCAACGATTCTTGTTCGTGTCCCCGGTGGTTTTATTGCCGAACCGGTTACCACCGGATTAACCGATGGCAAAGTTACCCAGATTGTTTCTGGACTCAAACCGGGTATGGAGTACGCTGTCAATGGCAGTTTCATCGTCAAGGCAGAGCTCAGTAAAAAGAACGCTGAAGATTCGGATTGATACGGAGAAATTGACATGTTTGAACGTATCATTCGTATCGCCATAGACCATCGCTGGCTGATCATGCTGTGCATATTTGGTATGGCCGCGCTGGGTGTCTACAACTTTCAAAAACTCCCCATTGATGCTGTGCCGGACATTACCAATGTTCAGGTACAGATTAATACGACGGCGCCCGGTTATTCACCATTGGAAACCGAACAGCGCATTACCTATCCCATGGAGACGGTCATGGCAGGCCTGCCTAATTTGGAGCAGACGCGATCTTTATCGCGCTATGGCCTGTCTCAGATCACGGTAATTTTCAAAGACGGTACCGACATCTATTTCGCAAGGCAACTGGTCAATCAGCGCATCCAGCAAGCCAAGGATAGACTGCCTCCCGGCGTTATACCGGCGATGGGACCTATTGCCACGGGTTTAGGGGAGATTTACCTGTGGACTGTCGAGGCCAAAGACAATGCCAGAAAGCCAGACGGCACAACGTATAACGCAACTGATTTGCGTGAAATCCAGGATTGGATCATCAAGCCGCAATTGCGCAATGTACCGGGTGTCACCGAAATCAATTCCATTGGCGGCTACGCCAAACAATATCAAGTGGCACCGATTCCGGAAAAACTCGCATCCTACGGTCTGGCTTTACAGGACATCGTGACTGCCTTAGATCGCAACAACAACAATGTCGGCGCTGGTTACATTGAGAAGCACGGCGAACAGTATTTGATCCGTGCGCCGGGTCAAGTTGGTTCGACGGAAGATATAGGTAACATCATTCTCGGTAATGTACAGGGCGTGCCTATCCGTATTCGCGATGTTGGCGAAGTCAAGATTGGCCGAGAATTGCGCACCGGCGCCGCCACCGAAAATGGCCGAGAGGTAGTGCTGGGTACAGTCTTTATGTTGATTGGTCAGAACAGTCGAGCCGTCTCGCAAGCGGTGGATAAAAAAATGGCAGAAATCAACCGTACGCTGCCCGAAGGGGTGCAGGCCGTGACTGTCTATGACCGGACGGTATTGGTCGATAAAGCCATCGACACGGTCAAAAAGAACTTAATTGAAGGCGCTATTCTGGTCATCACGATTCTGTTCATGTTCCTTGGCAACATCCGTGCGGCCATCATCACGGCCATGGTCATTCCGTTGTCCATGCTATTCACATTTACTGGCATGGTGACCTATCAGGTGAGCGCCAACTTGATGAGTCTGGGGGCGCTCGACTTTGGGATCATCATTGATGGTGCTGTCGTCATTGTCGAGAACTGTGCGCGGCGGCTTGCCCATGCCCAGGCAGAACGTGGTCGCGTATTGACCCGGCAAGAACGCTTTCATGAGGTATTTGTAGCCTCCAAAGAATCCCGTCGAGCGTTATTGTTCGGCCAATTGATCATCATTGTGGTGTATTTGCCGATTTTTGCGCTGACAGGCGTGGAAGGCAAGATGTTCCATCCGATGGCTTTCACGGTGGTGATTGCGTTGGTCGGCGCCATGATACTGTCGATAACGTTTATTCCGGCCGCAGTGGCGCTTTTCATCGGCGATAAAGTCACCGAAAAAGAAAATGTACTCATGCAAACAGCCAAACGCTGTTATGAACCCGCTCTGGATAAGGTGATGGCCAACAAACCCGTGGTTTTAACTTTTGCGATTGTTGCGGTGATTTTGTCTGGCCTTTTAGGTACACGGATGGGTAGTGAATTTGTACCTAGCTTGAATGAAGGTGATTTCTCGATTGGCGTGGCACGCACGCCCGGCACCAGTCTGTCGCAATCCGTCGCCATGCAGCAGCATATTGAAGAAACCCTGATGCAGCAGTTCCCGGAAATCGAGCGTGTGTTTTCGCGAACCGGCACAGCCGAGATCGCTTCCGACCCGATGCCACCGAATATCTCGGATGGTTATATCATGCTCAAGCCTGAAGAGCAGTGGCCCGAACCCAGAAAATCAAGGGTCGAACTGCTAGCGGCAATACAGTCGGAAGTCAAAAAACACCCTGGTAATCTGTACGAATTTTCTCAGCCCATTCAACTGCGCGTAAACGAGCTGATTTCAGGCGTGCGTAGCGATGTTGCGGTCAAGGTGTTTGGGGATGATATGAAGGTGTTGAATGACACAGCCACAAAAATTGCATCGGTCATGACCAACATTCCTGGCGCATCCGAGGTGAAAGTCGAGCAAACGACGGGCCTGCCCGTGTTGACGGTTAACATTGACCGGGACAAAACTTCACGCTATGGCTTGAATGTGGGGGATGTGCAGGATGTCGTGGCTATTGCGATTGGCGGAAAAGAGTCCGGTATGGTGTTTCAAGGCGACCGCCGTTTCGACATCATTGTTCGCCTACCAGAGCATTTACGTAGTGATATTGAAGCTATTAAGCGTTTGCCGATTGCGTTGCCACTCGGTCAAGGCATTGACGGACGAACGACTTATATTCCACTGGCCGAAGTTGCCAAACTAGAGTTAGCGCCAGGACCCAATCAGATCAGCCGTGAAAACGGCAAGCGTCGGATCTTGGTCAGCGCCAACGTGCGTGGCCGTGACATCGGCTCGTTCGTAGCCGATGCACAGGGACACCTCAATCAACAAATCAAGATACCGCCCGGTTACTGGACTACTTGGGGTGGTCAGTTCGAGCAACTGCAATCGGCCACACAGCGCCTGGAACTTGTGGTGCCAATATCCTTGATATTGGTTTTTACCCTGTTGTTCATGATGTTTGGAAATGCCAAGGACGGGCTGTTGGTTTTCAGTGGCATTCCGTTTGCCTTAACCGGTGGTTTGGTGGCCCTCTGGTTGCGCGATATTCCGATGTCGATTTCAGCGGCAGTGGGATTTATTGCCTTGTCTGGGGTCGCTGTGCTGAATGGTCTGGTGATGATTGCCTTTATCCGCAGTCTGCGCGAGGAAGGCATGTCGTTGGATAAGGCAATTGTACAGGGCGCTCTGACACGATTGCGTCCTGTATTGATGACGGCATTGGTGGCGTCGTTTGGCTTTATACCGATGGCTATTGCCACCGGCACCGGCGCCGAGGTTCAGCGTCCCCTCGCCACCGTAGTCATTGGGGGTATCCTGTCATCAACGATGCTGACGTTGCTGGTATTACCGATTCTTTATTGTCTCGCGCATCGCAAGGATGAGCAGGCCGGAACGGCAATGCCAACACGCACACAGATAGCTTTTAATGAGGATTGAAAAATGAGTTCATGCAATCAATCAGAAAAATCCTGTTGCTGTCCTGGCGAAAAACCGGATAGCGAACTGCCGACGCCACAACCTTCCTCAGGTACCACGTTCAAGATCGAGGGACTGGATTGCGCTGAAGAAGTTGCCACATTAAAGAGCGCGATAGGCCCGTTAGTGGGGGGCAGTGACAAGTTGACTTTTGATGTATTAAACGGACGCATGACGCTTTTGCCTGATGCCAAGCCTGTTGCAGAAAAAAACATCATCAAAGCGGTAGCGGCAACGGGCATGCAGGCGGCTCGTTGGCAGTCCGGTCAAACCGATGCCGATGCAAAACAACTTCACCGTTCGAAGACCGTTTATACCGTGCTTAGCGGTTTATTTATCATGGCTGGCATGCTGATTCATATCGCCATAGCCGGCGGCTTTGTGGATATTCAAACCGTATTCAGCTCGGCAAAAAACGGCACACTGCAATGGGACGTGGTCACTCACTATTTGCATAGCTTACTGAATGCACATGCTCAGCAGGCGATGCCATTGCCTGAAAAAATAGCCTTTGGTTTAGCGGTGGCTTGCGGTGCTCGGCATGTGATAGTTAAGGCGTTTTATGCCTTGAAACGCTTACGGGCGGATATGAACTTGCTGATGACGATTGCGGTTATCGGTGCGATGTTCATTGATGAATGGTTTGAGGCGGCAACGGTCAGTTTTCTGTTCGCGCTGTCTCTGGCGATTGAGAGCTGGAGTATTGGCCGCGCCCGGCATGCTGTAGAAGCCTTGCTGGATTTAGCCCCCTCGACGGTGACGATCAAGGATGAAACCGGTCAGGAATGTGCGGTACCTGCCGCAGAAGTCAGTATAGGTACCCGTTTCATATTAGCGCCTGGCGCTAAAATCCCACTGGATGGTAATGTAATTGCCGGTTTCAGTTCAGTCAACCAGGCACCGATTACCGGTGAAAGCATGCCGGTGGCTAAGCAAGTGGGTGACGAAGTGTTTGCCGGAAGCATTAATGTTGAAGGAACCTTGGAAATCCGATCCACCAAGCTGGTTTCGGATACCACCTTGGCGCAGATTACCCGTTTGGTCGGCGAAGCCCATGGTAAGCGAGCCGAGGTCGAGCAATGGGTGGAGAAATTTGCGCGAATTTATACCCCGGCAGTGATGCTGGTGGCGTTGACGATGTGCGTCATTCCGCCCTTGTTTTTCCAAGGCGTTTGGAGCGAATGGTTTTATCACGCCTTGGTGTTGCTAGTCATTGCCTGTCCCTGTGCTTTAGTCATTTCGACACCGGTCAGTATTGTCGCGGCACTGGCATGTGCAGCTCGCCAAGGCATTCTGATCAAAGGTGGCATTTATATTGAAACACCCGCCCATCTTAATGCGATTGCCTTTGATAAAACCGGCACCCTGACCTCTGGTGAACCCATCGTCACGGGGGTTTATCCTTTTAATGGGCATAACGAAGAAGAGTTGTTAAGCCGTGCTGCCGCACTGGAAGCACGAAGCAATCATCCGTTGGCCAAAGCCATTTTACGCTATACGGAACAACGCTGCATCAACGTAGCCAGCGCAGAGAATGTGATGGTTCTACCGGGTAAAGGTGTCACCGGACTATTTAATGGCACTGATTTCTGGCTGGGATCACGCCGCTATTTATTGGAACGTAGTCAGGAAATCCCGGAAATCAGTGAAAAAGCGATTGCTCTTGAACAAACAGGGCAAACCGTAATTGCCATTGGCAATGATCGGCATATCTGCGGCCTCATTGCCGTTGCCGACCAGCCTCGCGCTGAAATCAAATCGATTTTGCAAGCGCTGAGACAAAATGGAATCCAACATTTAGCCATGTTGACCGGTGACAATCGGGTGACGGCCAATAACATCGCGACCCAAATTGGCATCGATGAGGTACTCGCCGAATTATTGCCCGCCGATAAAGTGGAGATCGTCAGTCAAATGGTCGAGACATACGGACAGGTAGCGATGGTCGGCGATGGTGTCAACGATGCGCCGGCGCTGGGCCGGGCCAACCTGGGGATTGCCATGGGGGTATTAGGGTCGGATGCGGCCATCGAAATAGCCGATATTGCGCTGATGGGTGATGATCTTTCCAAACTGCCTTGGCTGATTGGGCATTCCAAAAGAACCTTGGCGATTATTCGACAGAATATCGCTTTTGCGCTGACGATCAAGGCCGCTTTTGCAATCTTAGCTTTTGCCGGTGTGGCGACCTTATGGGAAGCCATAGCAGCTGATATGGGCGCTTCCCTATTGGTAGTAGCCAACGGATTGAGATTACTTCATCACAAAAATACGGCCTTTTAGTGGCCTGAATTTAATAAAGGTCGCTTTAACATCGCCAAAGCGCCTAGACATTACCTTTTCGAGATACCTTTAGAGATAACCATGAAATTAAAATCACTGATTCTTTTAGTTTTAGCTGAATCCTTATTATCTGCTTGTAGCTTCATGGAGCCTCATGCCCTGGATACTGACCTGACTATACAGCATGAGGCATTAGCTAAACACTTCCAAGACGAGGCAAATGAATTACAGACCAAGATTGAGGAACATAAAGAATATCTCAGCCAATTTGAGTCGCAGCGTTACGTTTATGGTAGACACGCAAATGATCTTAAAGCGCACAACCAAGAAGTGATTGATCTTTACCAGCAGGCCGTCACTGCAAACCGGGACATGGCGGAGATGTTGCGGGGAGCGGATCATTAGTTGTATTCGTAACAGGGCCGGTCAAGACAGGCTGGGCGCAGATTTGCGCGGGCCGGTTGTGCGGGGTTTTGTGGTGAATTTTGGTTAATTCAGTGCATACAAAATCTGACCGAATTTTTTTATTGGAGTGCTTGGCGGGTTACATAATCATTCTCTGATTTTTAGCTAAGTCTGAAGTTGTCCGTATCCAGAATTGTCACCACACTACAGTAACAACGATTATAGACTGAGGGAGAAGGCTAAAAATATTTATGTAAATCAAAAGATTATATAGATATCGTAGCGAGTTTTGGTTTTCGGCTATCAGCTCAATAAGCTGATAACGTAGGATTCCAGAGTGATTTTTGAATATCATTTCGAATCTGCTAGCTCTATAGATGCTGGTTGGCAATTGCCAACGAATTGCTGTCCATCGTGGTTAATTTTGAATGGCTAGTTAACGTATGAAATGCTCGTTTAACGTAGAGTTAACGGGCGCTGCGGTGATTTTCCTCTCAACGTCCAGAGACCAGCTAGTTTGTCGCCATGTTAGAAGTCAATCGTCTATGACTGAAGTGCGTTTCACTGACCTTGTATGTTTATACCCTCCGACGATGTTTGATCTTGTTCGGAATAGCATCATAGCAACTGCTACCAATGTGATGGTGCCGATGACTGCATGTTTCCAGGAAACATCGGATTTCAAGTCAAACTCGGGCAATACGGTTGCTATCAGCGGTAGCCATACGGCAACAGTAAACAGGCTTACCCATTGATTGATCTGCGAAACAGAGAATGGTGCAGGTCCTTCAATTACAGAAAGAATGCCCTTCGCTTTTGGCCTGTGAAGAACGGTCTTATATAGCGGGCCGGTAGTTCCATCCTCAAGCATGTCAACGTGGTTTTCCCAGTTCTCTTGCCAGTACTTGCTCCCTCTGTTTGTAAGAAACCAAGCAAGAGAGAAGATCAAGCCCACACAAGAGAGTACATAAGCATTGAATTCCTTGTCTTTCATGTGCTCGGCAGATAACACAGCGAAATACCCTGCGAACGTGGCTGCAATGAGCGTCCAGAAATATGTGGCGCGTTGCCAATACAGGGAAATTTCAAATTTTCTGATATCGAGGGCGTGCTGTAGTGCACTATCGGTTTTCTTTGGATCTGGAGTCCTGCCGAGACCGAACGATTCTTTGTATTTTTCTTCCGAAGTCATCAAAGTCTCCTGTGATGTCTAGCGATTAAAATCACCTGTCTGCGTGGCTTTTCCCACAGGTTTGGTGGAATGATGGGTTGAGCATTTGATAGATGAGGCGCTCATAGGGATTTACTAATCATTGCTATTTGAGGCCGTAATACTTGAGCAGCGCCTCTTTAATAACATCGGTGGCAACTGCAACACCCATCTTCCAAGTCCCTGTAGCAGCCTTTTTAAGATTCTCAACAAACCAAGCACGAACGCGAGGTCCCATTGGTTCGGCACTGCTGTCTGGCTTCTCAGTTTCTGCGAGACGCGCTAGTTCTTGGGCATCCTCTTGCCCCATGCCCGCACCGGCAAGGAATTGCGCAAGGCTATTTGCATCATGCGGTACTACAGCTACTTGAATGGTAGCTCCATCACCAGTGGCTGCAATTGAAGTGAAGTTCCCATAGATGATCTGCTGCGCAATCTGTGTGGCAACTGCAGAACTAGGCGCTGATGGCAAAGTGGCAGGGCCGATCGTGATCGCTGAGGCATCAGGTATTGATTTCTCGAGTTCTAGTGTGAGTTCCAGAACACGGCTACGCACCGCATGGCGAATAGCTGCAAGCGATGACCGGGCGATACTGCCTGTGACCGAGTTACATGCGTAGTCCGCATACACCTTGCCCTGTAGAAGAAGGATAAGGTCGGCGGCATTGATTCCTAGATGGCCGCCACCCTCGGCGGTTGCGAGCAAATCGTCTACGGCAGCAATGCTTTCCCGCATCTCATGCTTTACCCAATGCTCTCCAGCGAATTTCTTGATCAAGTAAGGAGAAATAGGAGCGTTATTGATTCCAGACCCAAATGGTCCTGAGAAGCAGGCTGTATAGCTAACCGGGATGAATCGATAGTCTGGGAGTTCTGCATCCTGTGGGTAGCCTTCAGATTCATGTCGCACCCAGTCTGCGAGTGGCTGACTTCCTATGCGGGCCGCCAAGAGTCGAAGCCGAAGAAGAATTGGCCCAAGGTCTGATCCGTCCTGTAGCACTGCGGCTTGTATTTCATGAAGAAGGCTCACATACGCTCCTTAAGATGGCACCCAACTGTTAATAAGCTGTTAACAGCATATCTACCTGAAAATAAACACTGTCTTGCTGATATTGAATCAGATTAGGCGATAGACAGCAACGGATAGGTTTTGCTTCTTCGGTTGAGATCCAATCTGGCAAATTACTCGATTGGCTTGTTAGGCATAGGGGTACATCTGAACCCTCTGAGAATCCATCTCTCAAGGGATGTCGCTTGTCCGCTTTTAAACGGAGGTGAGGTTTCTTGCTCGTATACTTTGCCAGAAGATGAAACCTGTCTATGCACACCATTCTTGAAAACAATCAACATACTTCGATCTTTCTTGTTCGGGGCTCTATTCAGTGTGGCCAGAATTTCCTCTATCTGCGCATGATCGTAATGCTGAATCAGATCGTTCTTAATTTCGCTAATGGCTTCCTCAGAAAACCATTTCCCTCCAGGAAATGTATTGATCCGAGCAATGACCCGTTTGATGGCTTCTGATAGACGGATTCTAAGCAAGTGCAGATCGTTGCCTTCTAGTTTTTCCAGTCGCTCCATTAGCTCAAGGATTAGATTCTGCTGCACGGCAGCATCAACTCGCGAATTAGTAAGTCGGATGACCTCTATTTCGATTTGTTTTTTCTCGCTTTCTAAAGCTGAAAGCATGTTTTCGTTAGTCCTCATTCGAGCAAGAAGGGTTTCAAGAGTCGAGCCATCACCAGCTCTTTCAAGAATATTGAGCAGCGTTTCATTGCGTTGTTGGATGTCTATCGTTTCAAGCTTGATTTCTTCAAGGCGAAGTTTTGCTCTATTGATTTCGTCGTCAGAGGTTTGTTGTATGCCTATTACCTGGGCAAAATCGATTTCTTTGCAAAAACGCAGAACCATGGCTTCAAAGTCCGGGTAAGTCCATTGAATGAAACGACAACCAAGGCCTCGTCGAGCCTTACTGCAGAAAATGTATTTTAATCGCTTGTGTTTGCCTTTCCGGTCCTCGCGATAACCACCCATATTCATTGGGCCTCCACAGTAACCGCATCGCAACAGGCCTGAAAAAAGGTTACTTAAAACTTTACCTTTCTTTACTCCGCCTTGGGTTCTTCTGGATGCACGGGCTGAAGCAACAAGAAGCCACTCTTCCTTTGTCATGACCTTAGGATAGTAATCGTGGATTACTTTGTACGGAGTAGTCTCTCCATCCCGTTGTAATTGCAGATGGATGTCCCCGTAAATAGCAGGACTGTGAAGAACCTTCATGATGTACGAGTTTTGCCAGCCGCTAGCTTTTTTTGAGAAGGTTGGCACTCCCTCTTGATTAAAAGTTTTTACGATGGTCGCTACTCCTATGCCATCAAGTGACATTTGGAAAATGCGCTTCACAACTTCCAACCTTTCAGGAATAAACTCAAAGCCCGATTTTTCATCGGTTGGTTTCAACCAGTAGGGGCAGCGTCTTGTAAGTCGTTTTTGAGATGCATTTAGTCTTTTTGCATCCCAGGACGAACGTACACGTTGGCTTTTAACCGCTGATTCTTCATTCGCTCGGCTCATGATCGCAATTGAAACAATCAGACTTGCCCAATTGTCATTGGCTTTTTCGTAGCTATAGACTTGGTTATCTGAAAGAGTGACGATCACAATTCCGGCGCGCAATATTGCTGTAAAAATTGAAAGCGCATCCATGACTTTATCGCGGGACAAGCGATCAAGACTTTCAACCAAAAGGTAAGATCCTACCGGGATTCGTTTTTCCTCGACAAGACGAAGAAAATGCCCTAGAGCGCCTTTCTCGAGGTTCGAGCGATCATAGGCTGATATCCCCAGGTCACGCATATTTAAATCAGCGTCCAGCTCTAATCCATTTTTTGCTGCATATTCCTCCGATAGCCTGACTTGACGGGCAACGGAGTCTCCCGTCTGTTGTTTGGTACTTGAAAATCGGATGTATGAAAACGCTTTAGGCATTGGAATACCTTTGAAATTTGTTGTTTTCAGGGATTATACGATTATACGTTTTAATAGATAACAGATCGTGATTTCCGGTTCGCATATTAGTCTGATTGCCGGCCTGATTTACCTTTGGAGCAGACGGCTGTGGGCTTGGACCGGGATATTAAGCATTTCGCCGCAACGGGCCGCCGCATTGTGCGCTTGGCTGGCTGCGCTGTTTTACGCCGGTTTGGCGGGCTATTCGGTGCCCACTCTACGTGCGGTGGTGATGCTCAGCGTGGCGTTGGCAGCAATCGCTTGGCAGCGTAACACCGCGCCGATGCGAGTTTTATTGCTGGCGTTGCTGGCTGTCTTGCTGTTCGATCCGTTGGCGGTGCTATCGGTCGGCTTTTGGCTGTCATTCGTGGCGGTGGCATTATTGATTTACGTGTCGGCGGGCCGATTGGGCAGACCTTCGTATTGGCGCGAAGCCGGCGCCGCGCAATTGGCCACGGCCGTGGGCTTGTCGCCCTTATTGGTCGTGTTTTTTCAGCAGGTATCGTTGATATCGCCTGTCGCCAATTGGTTGGCGGTGCCGGTTATCGGTATATTGATCGTGCCGCCGGCTTTGTTGGCGGTAGTGTTACTGTTTATCTGGCCGGCGTTCGGGGCGCTGTTGCTGCAAGTTCTGGATTATGTGTTGCAAGGCTTGTGGTGGGTGCTTTCGCATATGGCCGAACTACCATTAGCCAGCATCTATTGCCTCCCTCCGCCGTGGTATGCGATTGGCTTGGCGGCCATCGGCGTGCTCCTGCTGTTAGCGCCAAGGGGCTTTCCATGCCGGTATTTAAGTCCGTTACTGTTTTTGCCGTTAATATTGGTTGATGTTGAAAAACCGAAACCCGGTGAAGCTTGGTTGACTGTTTTGGACGTGGGCCAAGGATTAGCAGCCGTGGTGCAAACTGCGGAACATACTCTGGTGTTTGATACCGGCGCACGTTATTCGGAATATTCCGACATGGGCGATTCAGTGGTTCTGCCGTTTTTACGCGAGCAGGGTATCTCTCGGGTCGATAGTTTGGTGATTAGTCATGGCGATAACGATCACAGTGGCGGCGCGGAGTCAATATTTGCCGAATTGCCGGTAGACAAGGCTGTTAGCAGCGTGCCTGAATGGGCCGCACGCGAAAACGGCGAGTATTGCCGGGCCGGACAAACCTGGCGTTGGGATGAAGTTACTTTTATGATGCTGTCCCCGCCGGAAAGTGGATTCAACGGTGATAACGATAACTCCTGCGTATTACAAGTAAGCTCCGCACAGCAGGTTTTTTTGCTGACCGGCGACATCGAACAAACAGCCGAAAACTGGTTGGTGCGCGAGTACGCTGACAAACTTGCCAGCGACGTATTGTTGGCACCGCACCATGGCAGCAAAACTTCATCAAGCCTGGCTTTGCTTGAAAAAGTTAATCCCACGCTTATTTTGATTCCCGCCGGTTATCAAAACCGTTTTGGTTTTCCGCATCGCCAGGTTATCGAACGCTATAGCCAGCTTGGCATGGCTTGGTTGAATACGGCCGAACAGGGCGCTATTTCGGTGCGTAGTGGGCCCGAAACAATTAAGCCGAAAGCCGAGCGAGCCAAGCGGCAACGCTATTGGCGAACACCTGCGCCGAATCGGCAGAGTATTGATGTCAGATAAATTTTGCCGTGTCGGCGTTTCTGCCTATACTCTCAGGATCAAAATATGGAGCATTGCAGTGGAGAATGAAAACCGTAGCAGAATACGTTTTAACCCGGAAGGACTCGTGGCGCACATCATTATCGAACCGCCTCCGCCCGGCGGCGAGATCATCATTGACGGCCAAGTTGTCGATATGAGTTACAGCGGCATAAAAATTCGCTTGAAAGAACCTCTGGGTCAAGCAGTGGACGAAGCGGAATTGCGGATTTCCATCATACTGCCGGAGTCGCGGGTGGCGATGTCGATACACGGTAACATCAAGCATATCCGCGAAGATCGTGAATGCGGTTTGCAATATAGCCCGAGCAAGCACAGCGAGGACGAATTCGACGATCTGATGTTCGAATGCGTTAAGCTGGCACCGCAGCGTAAAGATTAATCGAGACCCCTATGAGCAGATTGATACGGTGTGTGCGGTCATTCTGGGGCCACCTCAACGGCGATGCCGCTTATGAGCGTTATCTGCTGCATTGGCAAGAACATCACGCCGGGCAGTTTCCGCCGTTGAGTCGAAAAGGATTTTTTGCGGCTGAAACGCAGCGCAAATGGAATGGTATCAAGCGGTGTTGCTGAATTTAATTGTTGCTTGAGTTGCTGGTGCTAAAAAGTATTCCAACCGCAGTTCACTATTCCATTCAAATAGTCCAGTCTTAGAGAGCCGGTGCAATTCGATGAACTTGTGTACGGCGCAAGTTTGGCATTGCAAGCCGCAAGGCAATAAAAAAGGCTTAGGTTTTCCAACTTAAGCCTTTGTAGTCTATTCCAAGGGGACTATTATTCGGCTTGGTCTTTATTTTTGCCGCGTCTTGATGGTGAGCCGACCCGTTTTTTATTTTTGTCTTTTTTCACCAAAGCCGGGTCGAATTTGGAAATATCCAAAGGTTTACCGACTACCCGGACTTTTTTCAGGGCCTGGAACAAGTCTTTGGGCATGCCGGCGGGCAGTTCTACGGTGCTGTAGTGCTCCTCGATTTTGATGCGGGCGATATGATCGCCGTCTATACCGGTTTCGTTGGCGATAGCCCCGACGATATTGCCCGGTTTCACGCCGTCGGCATGGCCTACTTCGATGCGGAAGGTTTCCATTTCTACCGCGCCGACGCGACCTTTTTCCCTTCTTGGGCCGCGGTCGTTACGATCATTGCGGTCGGAACGGCCTTTTTCCTCGGCGTCTTTGCGTGGTTTTTTGCTGGGCTCTTTCATCAACAAAGGCGTATCGCCTTGCAATAACTTGGCTAACGCCGCCGCAATATCAAGTGCCGGGACATTATGCTCAACCTGATATTGGTTGATTAATTGGTTGTAAAAGCTGAGTTCCTCGCCGGCCAGCGTATCGGTAATCCGCTGTTTGAAACGGTTGATGCGCGCGTTGTTGATAAAGTCGGTGGAAGGCAATTGCATTTCTTCGACTTTTTGTTTCGTGGCTTGCTCGATATTGGCTAGCAGGCGTTTTTCGCGCGGCGAGACAAACAAAATCGCGTCGCCGGTGCGGCCGGCGCGACCGGTACGGCCGATACGATGGATATAAGATTCGGTGTCGTAAGGGATGTCATAGTTGACGACATGGGTAATACGATCAACGTCCAGGCCGCGGGCGGCGACGTCCGTGGCGATCAGAATATCCAGTTTGCCGCTTTTCAGATTATCGATAGCCCGCTCGCGCAAGGCTTGCGACATGTCGCCATTGATGGCTGAGGCGGAAAAACCACGTGCTTCCAATTTTTCCGCGACTTCGATGGTAGCGGTTTTGGTTCTGACGAAGATAATCATGCCGTCGAAGTTTTCCGCTTCCAGAATACGGGTCAGCGCATCCATTTTGTGCACACCGCTGACAAACCAGTAGCGTTGGCGAATATTGGCGGCGGTGGCGGTTTTAACCTTGATGGTGACTTGTTCGGGGTTGTTCAGGTATTTCTGCGCAATTTTGCGAATTTCGGTAGGCATGGTGGCCGAGAACAGCGCGGTTTGGCGCGTCGATGGGGTTTGTTCCAGAATCCATTCCACGTCATCGATAAAGCCCATCCGTAACATTTCGTCGGCTTCGTCCAGGACCAGGGTAGAAAGCTGATCCAGTTTTAGCGTGCCGCGACGCATGTGGTCCATGACCCGTCCCGGTGTACCCACCACGACATGCGCACCGCGATTCAATTGGCGTAGCTGGCTGGTGTAATCCTGGCCGCCGTAGATTGGCAAGACGTGAAAGCCTTTGATGTGCGCGGCATAACTTTGGAAAGCCTCGGCAACCTGTATCGCCAATTCGCGCGTAGGGGCTAGTACCAAAGCTTGCGGGTCTTTTTGATTGAGATTAATACGCGACAAAATCGGCAAGGCGAATGCAGCGGTTTTACCCGTACCGGTTTGGGCTTGGCCCAACACGTCGCGACCTGCCATGACGAACGGAATAATCTGTGCTTGAATCGGAGAAGGGGTTTCGTAACCGACACTTTCCAGCGCTTTTAAAATGGTGTCTGAAAGCGATAAATCTTTAAAGGAAGGCGTGGCGGAGGAAGGGGCGTCGGACATTAATAATACCTGTAGAAAAAAAGAGAGTTGCCGGCCATGGGCTAGCTATGCCTGGCATTGTATCGCAACTTAGTCTGATGTTGCTTAACTTATTGATAATTACCGTAAAATCCTGGCTTGTTCAGTTTGCTTTTCCAGACGAGTAATTTAAGCAAATAAAGATGAAAAATTGCGCGCCGAAAATCAGATTAGCCATCAACAGATGTACCGGTTGAGCGACGGCGGGAAATCCCAGTCTGTCCAGGCTGACGCCAGCCAAAATGGCGGTAACGATCAATCCCACTAGAAGATAAGCAGTGCGCAACAGCAGGCTCTGTTTGTCGGCTTGTTGATAAATTTTCCAAGCCAACCAGAGGTTGGTGAACAAAATGATTGATGAAAAAGAGCGGTGAATATAAAAAATGATCGGAAAACTATCGCGCCAATATTGCCTGTCGATATAGCTGTGCTCATGAGCAATGTAATCGACCGCTTCCCTGACTTGGGTGCCCATTGCCACTTGCAGCAAGGTCATTGCCATGGCAATTTTCAAAACCAAAGCAAAACGTGGCGTTAGCCAATGGCTATCGATGGCTTGCAGTAGGGGTTTTTGCGATCTGGCAATCGCGTAGATTAGCAGCGCGACGATAAATAAGGCCAACAACATGTGCAGCGTTATCATCAAGGGCTTTAAGTTACTCGCTACCACGGCCGAACCCAGCCAGCCCTGAAATCCGACCAGCAAAAATACCGATAACGCTAAATAAAAAATCGCTTTGTCGGCTTTCAGATAAACCCGCGACGTCCAGGCGGTGAGAAAAATCAGAAAACCAATCGTCACTCCGACCAGACGATTGGTATATTCGGTCCAGGTTTTTACCGGATTGAAGGTGGTGCTTTCATAGCCGCGCGCCGCATAAATTTCGTGATAATTGGCAGGCAGTTGCGACTCGTGAGTCGGTGGCACCCATTGCCCGAAGCAGGTGGGCCAATCCGGGCAGCCCATGCCGGCTCCTGAGGCGCGGACGATGCCGCCGACCAGAATTACGAAATACACAGCAAAGATGGTAAGGGTGCCTAAGCGGCGAAAACGGGCGGCGTCTTGAGCGTCTATCATGTGTTATTAATTCTCAAAGGAACATTGAATGCGCGAGTTCGATCTCTTCCGAGACTCCTTCAATTTCCAAAATTTCGGTATCGGGCTGGATGCCCAATTTAACAAAGGCCGGTACGGTGTTCCAATCGACGCGGCAGGCCGGATGATCGGTGCCGGCGATGCTTTGCAAAAATGCGACTTGCACTAAATCGACGTAATCGGCCTTGGCTCCGGAGTCGCGCTGAAAATCCACATATTCGGACGGCACCAGCTTCAGTTCTTCCGGGAAATTCCAGGTGTTCATGATCAGTTTGCCAACGTGTGGGTGGGCTTTTTCCAATAACTTATCCAGCCGCGACGGGCTGTCTCTGAATTCAGGGATTTTCTCGACCAGCGTCAGTATCGGTAATTTACCGATTTGATGGATCAGTCCGGCCAGCATCGCTTCATCGGCGTTTAAATGCGGCACGAATGCCGCCAACGCCCGGCTGATCGCCGAGACATTCACACCCTGCTCCCAGGTGCTGCGAAAATACCCTTCCAGTAGCGCCGTGGTGGGCGTGAACATTTGCTGCATGATCAAGCTGGTAATCAGGGTGCGAATAGTGTTGTTACCGAGCCGGGTAACAGCCATTTGAATATTTTTGATTTCCATGGTGCCGCGATACAAGGGGCTGTTGGCCACTTGTATCAAACGGGCGGAAATAGCGGCGTCGGTTGCGATGATCTCGGCCAGGCTTTGCGCGGTGGCATCGCCTTTACTCACAGCATCGCGGACTTTGATGGCTACATCCGGTAAGGTAGGCAGGATTAATCGGTTGGCGTCCAGTTCCGCTTGCACATGGACTAAAAAGTCTTGAACAGATTTGAATTGCATGGATTGAATTTCCGCTATTGATCCGAAATTATCGCGATTGGCGTCCGATAGTCGTCTTCAAGTATAAGGTTTTTTGGCAGTCCATCAACTATTTGCAAGACCACCAGCGCCCGGTTTATTCCGGACCAGACCGCGTTAGCCAATACGCAGCCCATGCTTTGCTGAGAAATACCGTCCAACACCTTGCAGCCATTAACCACGCCGCTGGCTGAGGGCTGACACTCGGCGATAAACAGCGCGCGTTTAACTTTGCCCAGATAGTGGCTACGGGCCACGATTTCTTGGCCTGTGTAGCAGCCTTTACTGAAACTAATGCCGCCCAGTTGGTCAATACCCAACATCTGCGGTATGTGCTGTTCCGATTGGTTAATATCGAACCAGGGTAGGGCAGTGGAGATGTCTTGATAACGCCACTCGTCCAGGCAGCCGGATTCGAAATCGTAGCGGCTACTGAGTAATCCGGCAAATTCATCGATCTGATCAGGTGTACCCAGTGTCAAATAACGCGGGGTGCCAGGTAGTTTAATGGTCGTTAACGGTATTTGCCCTACAGCGAAATTGCCTGTTGGAGCGTCTATCTCAGGCGCAAAACCCGATATGCCCAAAATACGCATGTTTCCAGTTTGATCCTGCAATGTTGCATCGGCACGCAATACGTACATCCGCAATTTTTTTAACACGGTGTCGAGCAAATCCGTAGGCAGTATCAGGAAAAAAGACGCTGGTGATTTAACCACCAACAGTGTACTGATAACACGGCCTTTGGCGTTACAGAATCCGGCTATACTGGCTTGCGATGCCGATAAATCGTTAATATTGCAAGTCAGCTGGCCTTGTAACAGTTTTGCGGCATCCTGACCGATAACTTCTATAAGGCTCAGACCGGTGGACGCGAAAATTTTTTTGGATAAAGCAAGTGCATTGGGTTCGCTAAAAGCGTTTGTGTGATCTGTGCGGTCTTCAAGCATGGCGGCAACGTTTGTAGGAATACATGAACATAATTTAGCAGGGTAGTTTACCTTAGCTCGAAAAAGGTGCGGCGATTGTGTCGAAAAATCTTGAACAGAGCATGAATTTTAAAGTGGAGCGCTCGAGGGCGCTGAGATTCGTTGTTAGCGCTATTCACAGCGCGGCGCTGGCGGCATGTTGGCTAAACGCGCTACCGTTGCCATACAAATATTTGCTGACGATGCTGGTATTACTAAGCTGGCGAAACAATATGGCATTCGGCAAAATTGATGTTACTTATCTACGCTATACTCCTCAGTATGGATGGTCGCTGCTTGGAACGGGCGACCAGTACAGGTCTATCGAGATTCAAGCGTCAACTGTGGTAAGTGGATTACTGATCGCGCTGCATTGGGTGCACGATGAAGGGAGGTGTCAATCGATGATAATTCCAAAAGATGCAATGAGTAACGACGATTACCGCAAACTCTCGGTTTGTTTAATTATTTCAGGTTATGGTCATGGTTGATGAATGCCGGTGTGAAGCAAACAATTGAACTGCAAATCGGTTCGCTGAAAAACTTGCCGGTTTTGCCAGAGGCAAGTCTGCGAATTCTGGATGTCATCAACACGCCGGACATACCCATAGAAAAGTTGGCGGATGCCTTATCGTTATCGCCTGGTTTAGTTGCTAGATTGCTTGGATTAGCAAATTCGGCCTATTTTGCCCGTGGCAGAAATGTCTCAGATATTCGTACCGCTATTTTTCAGGTCTTGGGTCTGGATTTGGTGAAGGCGCTGGCACAGGCAATTATTTTTAATGTCCAATTTGATACGCGCAAATGCCAAGGTTTCGACGCCGAGTATTTTTGGATACGCTCATTAACCACCGCGGTATCCGCGCAAAAACTGGCGATCGAAATTCCGCAATTGCGAGCATTTACGCCATCGACAATTTATTCCGGTGGATTACTTCTTAATATCGGCATATTGGTGCTCGGCTATTTGCAGCCGGAAGAGCTGCATGAAGTGTTTGTCGAATGCAAAAAAACGGGTTTGCCTGTGAGTCAGGGAATTTCTCGACAAATGGGGCAGAGCCATTATCAAATCGGTCATTTTTTATTACGTAAATGGCATTTGCCGGTTTTGTACCAAGTGCTATTAGACAATTATGAAAATAAGGATTTTGAAGGTATAGAGCTGCCCTTGCTGATTTTAATGAGGCTTTGCGAGCGCTTAACAGGCTGGTGAAAAACTCGAAAAGCCAAGTAAGCTAAGGCATAGATGAGGGGCCAACTGTTAAAATAGGCTACCTAAATTTGGAGCCTTTCAATGCGCGGACACGATGCCATTCAAAACAGCTGGTTCAGCTATGTTAGCCTGGAAGACCGTATTCCCAAACAGCATCCGTTGCGTCGTTTACGGCTACTGGTTGATGGCGTATTGGCCTCTATGGATGCCGTCTTTGCCGAGCGTTACTCGCACACAGGCCGTCCCTCGATTGCCCCTGAAAAACTGCTGCGCGCCTTGCTGTTACAAGTCCTGTATACGGTCCGTAGCGAGCGTCAGTTGATGGAACAACTGGACTACAACCTGTTGTTTCGCTGGTTTGTCGGTCTGGGCATCGACGACGCCGTGTGGGAACGCACAGTGTTCAGTGCCAACCGCGAACGTCTGTTGTCTGAAGCCCTGAGTCGCGAATTTTTTGAGCGGGTACTGGCCATAGCCGAATGGCAAAATCTGGTGTCCGACGAACACTTCAGCGTCGACGGTAGCCTGATTGAAGCCTGGGCCTCGCACAAAAGCTTCGTCAAAAAAGATGGTAGTGGTCCCGATAAACCCGCCGGCCGCAATCCCGAGATCGACTTCAGTGGCGAAAAGCGCAGCAACGCCACCCATCAAAGTACAACCGATCCCGAAGCCCGGCTTTACAAGAAAGGCGAATACACCGAGGCCAAACTGCGTTACATCACCCATGCCTTGTCCGAGAATCGCAACGGCCTGATTGTCGATGTCGAAACCACACAAGCCACCGGCACCGCCGAAATCGAAGCCGCGCAAAAAATGATCAAACGCCGCGTGCCCCAAGGTGGCAGCGTCGGTGCCGACAAAGGCTATGACCAACCGGCGTTCGTCAACGGACTCGAGTCCCGTGATATCAAAGCCCATGTGGCCCGCAAAAAGATTGGCAGTGCCGTCGACGGCCGCACCGCGCGCGGCAAAGGTTACGCCCAAAGTCTCAAGCGCCGCAAAATCGTCGAAGAAGCCTTTGGCTGGGTCAAAACGGTCGGCGGCCTGCGCAAAACCCGTCACATCGGCTTAGCCAAAGTCGCGGGTCAGGCCTTGTTTTGCTTTGCCGCGTATAACCTGACGCGCTTGCTCAATCTCTTGGTGTTCACGCCGAAACCGGCGTGGAGTTCGCCCACCTAGGGCGAAGTGCGCCTGAAAACCGTCCAAAGACGGCTTCAGGCGAATCAAAAGCCCTTCAAACAGGGGCAAAACGGTTGAAACTCGATGTCAGGGCCGATTTCAACTCGAAAAAATCACGAACATCGTGGGTAAGGGGAAATATCGGCGGGTTTTTCACCAGCCTGT
This sequence comes from Methylomonas sp. TEB, assembly GCF_047777895.1. Taxonomy (GTDB): domain Bacteria; phylum Pseudomonadota; class Gammaproteobacteria; order Methylococcales; family Methylomonadaceae; genus Methylomonas. The sequence continues at coordinate 2,961,922 of NZ_CP180476.1, read as the reverse complement.
TAAGCGTAACCGTGATTTCAGGGGAGTCTATTAATCTGCAAGAGTTTGAATCGGAATGCCGGAAGATTAAGTTGCCGTTGGACAATATACAAGAGCTTGCTGAACAACTGGCAGAAAATCAGCCGGCTATGCAAAAACTTGCTGCCATCATGGGGAATTGATGAACCAGCCTAGCGCAAACAGTCAAGATGTGAAACTGGCAGGTTTCGGCGTGCAGGATTTGCTGATAGATCTCGTCAATGCGCTGTCCGCAGTCAAACAGTTATCCGAAATCGATTGTCAAGTCGATGATGAAAAAACCCTTATCAGACAAGCTTTGGCAAGCCTTATCCAATATCAAGATATGGAGCGGTGCTCTTTTTTTATCGTGGATAGCGAAGGCTTATTAAGCAATGTTGCCGGCATTAGTGTGGGCGAGCTTGGCGCTCCTGAAGTAAATATGGATAGCCCTTTGCGCTTTAGAGTAGGGGAAGGCTTGATTGGCGCTGCCGCGGCGACCGGTGTTTTGCAGCATTGTCAAAATTGCCACGAAGATAAGCGATTCGAAAAAACCGGAAACTCGAAGCAATCGCCCGGTTCAATTATCAGTGTGCCGGTATTTACTTTCAATCGCACCTTGATTGGCGTTTTAAACGTATCCCATCCGCAAGCCTATTATTTCAACGATTGGCATATCCGTTTGTTGGAAGTTTATAAAAACATTCTTGGTCAGTTGATTACCACTAGGCGCCTGGTTCAGCATATGGAACAGCAAATTGCTTCCAGGACGGCTGAGTTGGAGAGTTTGGTTGCCGAAACCAATCAACTTAAAGATCATTTTGCCAGTATGTCCATGCATGACCAGTTAACAGGCCTGCATAATCGGCGGTTTTTTTATGACCAAGTCGAAGTCGTTATCGCTCACCATAAGCGCTACAAAACCGGTTTTTGTTTACTGGTGATGGACATTGATCATTTCAAAGTCATTAATGATCGCTTCGGACATTTGTTCGGCGATCAAGTGCTGACCGGTGTCGCTAAAGCGTTAAAGCGGCAAGTGCGTAATACCGATATTCTGGTACGTTTTGGTGGCGAAGAGTTTGTAGCGATTTTTACTAATACCCGCTGCGATAGCGGTAAAACATTTGCGGAGCGCATTCGTCAGGAAATCAAAACCCTGGAATGGTCTATCAATCAAGAGGTGGTAAATTTGACCCTGAGTATTGGCATATATTGCTTGAATAGCGATTTAATTCAATCCGAACAAGCCCCTGACATTGATCAAATGATTAATTACGCCGATGCTGCGTTGTATCAAGCTAAAGCCAGCGGCCGAGATAAGACGATAGTATTCGGCGAAGCCTGCTCGGATCAGTTGTAAGACGATTTGGGATGGTTCATCGGGATATTCATAACCTTAAGTTGTGACTAAAAATATTTGAATTTCTCACTCAGCACGACATCAGGAGTGTCTGTCAGTCCGATAGTTGATTTTTAGGTAATTACGTATTCTTGGTATTAAACCGGCCCTGTTTATTAACGGTTATTCCGTCCGGGCTGAGCTGGTCGAAGCCCCAGTTGGTGTGACTGTCAACGAGCTCAGTACCCTCAAGGACATTTAGGCGAACGGTATTTAAGGGCCGGTCAATAATACAAATACCAGCGTCCGGTTCCCCAGTACCAATTGTAGCGATAGCCGGAATACCAGTTGTTGTAAAAAACCTGTTGCCATCGTCTCCGCCATTGGTAATCGGCTTGCTCCGATTGGCGCGCTTTTACTGCTTCTTTAAGTAAGCTGCTTGCTTCTTTGTCGCCTTTACTGGCGGTAATGGACAACCATTTTTCAGCCTCGCCCGGATCGGATCCCATTTCGCCAAGACCAGTCAGATAGACTCTACCCAGTGCTTTTTGAGCATCGAAATTGCCTTTCTCGGCGGCTTCGCGCATCCATTTGATCGACTTGTAGGTATCTTGACGAACGCCGTCCGCTCTAAAGAAACGTAGCGCCAAATCGTAAGCGGCGCGCGGATCGTTTGCGGCCAGTTCTTCAAGTGCTTTGATTTTGGCGCTGTCTTCGGCGGACATCGCCGGCTCCGGTTGAAAAGAGGTATAGTCTTTCGGGCGGTCCGCGCATCCATTTTCGTCGCAAATTCTAATGGTGTCCGACTTAACTTGTTTTTCTTGATGTGTACAGGCGACAAGGCCAAACGCTACGAATAAAACAAATAGCGTTGACAAAAAAGGCTTTTTTGAATGCATGAGTATTTCCTTTTTCTTTTTATAAGTTTTGGTCTATTATCGCTCGAATTTTTTAGTTTGCTAGGCACCATTAACTGAATGGCAATTTTTTGGAGTTTTTTGGATGAGCGTTAAATCAATTCGAGATTTATCATTACTGGTCTCTGTTTTTGCTTTTGCCGGCTGCGCGCAACAGCCTGGCTTGCAGACAGGTGGTAGTTCAAATTTAGTTTCTGGTTCTGCCGGCGGCGCGACTAGCGTCAACGCCAATAAGTCGTTGGAACGTTGTGCCAGCCCATTGGGTACCTTGGCGGTCAGCGACGGGCGTTTTTCAGGAGCGTCAGGGGTTACCACGGTTGATCCGTTAATCCGTTTGGCGGTACAGCAATCCAATTGTTTTATTATTACCGGCATTGGCAATATGAGCACCAGTGCCATGCTGGATAGAATCACCGATCAACAAAGAAACTCAGGAGAATATCGGTCAGGTTCAAAACAACACAAAGGCCAACGTGTTGCGGCCGATTATTTACTCGACCCGCAGATTATCGTCGCTAACGAATCCACAGGCGGACAAGGGGGCTCCATTGGAGCCGGATTAATCGGTGCCGGATTAGGCGCTGCCGGTTTGGGTGGTCTAGGCGCCATTGCCGGCGCAGTTTCACATGCTGTGGAAACTCGAACCACCGATGTGGCGCTTACCCTGACCGATATTCGTTCAACGGTGCAAATTGCCATTTCCCAAGGCAGTGCCACCGCTAACAATATGAGTACTTCCGGCGGCGGCGCGTTCGGCGGTTGGGGCGGACTTTTTGCCGGCGCGGCGGGCGGCAGCATAGGTATGTACAGCAGAACCCCGGAAGGCATAGCGACAGCGGCAGCCTTTTTTGATGCTTATAACAATATGGTCCAGTCGCTTAGAAACTATAAAGCGCAGGAAGTTCAAGGCGGTGGCGGCAGCGGTCAAGGTGGCGTTTTGCAAGTCAAGTAACAACCTGAGCGCATCGTCTGCAAACGATGCGCTACTCCTCGTGTCGGCGCGGTCATATCCGTAAATTCCCTGTATAATCGCGCCCGCACTCTTCCGGTTTATCCGGCTCCTGTTAAATTAATCCTTCTGTATAAAATCCATGGCACTACACTGCGGAATCGTTGGTCTGCCCAACGTCGGTAAATCAACTCTATTCAACGCGCTTACTAAAGCGACTATCGCCGCCGAAAATTATCCTTTCTGCACTATCGATCCTAACGTCGGCGTCGTGCCGGTTCCTGATCCGCGCATGGATAAACTCGCCGAAATCGTTAAACCGGAACGGGTGTTGCCCACCACGATTGAGTTTGTCGATATAGCCGGCCTGGTGGCGGGTGCCTCGAAAGGCGAAGGATTGGGCAACCAATTTCTGGGGAATATTCGTGAAACCGATGCCATTGTCCATGTTGTGCGCTGTTTTGAAGACGACAATGTGATTCATGTTGCCGGCAAGGTCGATCCAATTAACGATATCGAAGTCATCAATACCGAATTGGCTCTGGCCGATATGTCTTCCGTCGAGAGAGCGCTGCAAAAAGCCGCAAAAGCGTCAAAGTCTGGCAATAAGGACGAACTGGCGAGAAAAGACGTTCTGGAACGGGTGCTGGATCACCTCAATGCCGGCGAAGCCGTGCGTACTTTAGGCTTGACCGAGGACGAGGCCAAGCTTATCAAGGAATTATGTCTGATCACCATCAAGCCGACTCTATATGTTGCCAACGTTCAAGACGACGGTTTTGAGAACAATCCGATGTTGGACAAGGTCAAGGCTTTTGCCGAGAAGGAAGGTTCCAAAGTGGTTGCCGTCTGCGCCGCGATAGAAGCGGAGATCGTGCAGTTGGATGAAGACGAAAAGAAAGAATTTCTCGAAGATTTGGGCTTGGAAGAGCCGGGCTTGAATAGGGTGGTGCGTGCCGGCTACGAGCTCTTGAATCTCTCGACGTATTTCACTGCTGGCGTCAAGGAAGTCAGAGCTTGGACTATTCCGGTCAACGCCACCGCGCCGCAGGCGGCGGGCGTGATCCATTCCGATTTCGAAAAAGGTTTCATCCGCGCCGAAGTGGTCTCGTATGCGGATTTTATAGCTTATAGCGGCGAACAAGGTGCCAAAGATGCCGGTAAATGGCGGTTGGAAGGCAAGGAGTATAAAGTTCAGGATGGTGACGTGATGCACTTTCGTTTCAATGTTTGACAATAGAAAAGACGCGCCCTATAATGCGCGTCTTTTCAAAGCTGTTCCCAGTGGCGATATAGCTCAATCCGGTTAGAGCGCGGGATTCATAACCCCGAGGTTCCAGGTTCGATCCCCGGTATCGCCACCATTTAAATCAAGGACTTGCGTTAATTCGCTAGTCCTTTTTTTATGCCTGCGAGATATCGAGTACCGGTTGGCATAAAAACGACAGTACTCAGCAGCACACTTAACTGCTCTGCCGGTTAATCCTACCTCACAATTTGCAACTGTATTGACGGTTGGTCACGCTCTTCAAAAAGCTGTGTTAACTGTAGAGTAATTCACTTGCATGTAGTCCTGGTGCCGGACTGAATTTGGCTCCGAGGCCTTGGGTAAGCGCACATCGACGGGTGCGATAAACGCGCGACAAGACTTGCCTTAAAGTGCTCGCCGAGTTTGGAAATAAATTTCCCCTGCTACATCATACGTATGAGAATGCCAAAATCATTTTTTTAACACCCGGTTTGCCTTGCTGATATAACGCGACCTTTGTATTAGCCAGTTGCGTCGCCATTTCCAGGCAAAAGCCGTTCCAGACATCTTGAGCGATGGATAAATCGTCAAGTTTGCTTGAACAAATAGGCAAATTTGCTGAGTACCAGCTCAGACAGGGCGCTGCAATGCCGATAAAACCCGCCGGACAAATGCTTAGTTATCCTGGTTTAATGCCAAACGCTCGGCGAGGCAGCGCAATTGCTCACTGTTGAGCTCTATATCAAACTGCTCGTCCAGCAAGTCATTTAATTGCGCCTGGCTGTCAATTGAATGGCTAATTTTTTCATCCGCGCGGCATCTTGAAAAATGGGTATTGAACAATTGTACCCAGCCTTCGGCAGTATTCCGGCAAATCAATAAATTTTGCGACAGCAGCGATTGGTCCCAGGTTGTGCATACCAAGTTGGCCGCCTCCAGGTCGCAGCGCTGCACCTTTGAGCGGTCGAAACTATACAACGCAAACCACTCGCCGTTTTGCCAGCGCTCCAATACGGTTTCTCCCGATTCCGCCTCCTCGCGCAACCGAAACTGGTTATGATCCTGGCTTTGCGTCTGCTCGGTATTCAGGCGCAGCGGTCGATAGTGGCTAGGGCCGCCGAAGCCGGCATCGACCAGCCAGGAGTCGCCTTCTGCCTCCACGATAAACGCCAAATGCAGGCGCGGTCCGCCCTCGTTACGGCCCATTCGCACTCTGGCCATAATCGGCTGATAGGCAAATCCCAACTCGTCCAGCGCCTGTCCAAACAACCCGTTCAATTCGAAACAATAGCCGCCGCGTCGATTGGCGACAATCTTTTCCATCAACGCCGCCGTTTCCAACTCGGGCAGCAAGCCCAATAGCGGATTGATGTTTTCGAACGCAATAGCGCCGAGTTGCGCCTGTTGCAATTGGCTGAGGCCGGCGAGGGTGGCCTCCGGTTTGGCTATGCCGATGCGGTTTAGGTAAGCGTTAAAATCAAAACTCATGGGGTGATCTTGTAGAGTAAAAAGTGGTTAAACGGAAATGAATCGTGCGCCAGCAAGCGTGCATGTGGCAACGATAACAAATTCTTGTCACCGGTTTCAAACCTGCAGATTAACGATTCGCGCCTCGATTGTTGTGTCTCTGATGACAAGTTCCGCAACGGCTATCGGCAATTTAAACCGGCGCGGACCGGCGCTGCCGGGATTGAGATACAGCACGCCATCGCGTTCTTGAATCGATGGTTTATGCGAATGGCCGGAAATCACGACACGAATCCCGGCCGCGACCGGATCGATGCGCAACTCGGCCAAGTCATGGATCACATAAAGGCACGCTTGCTCAACCGTCACACTGGCGCTAAGCGGCAGTTCCTCAGCCCAAGCGCCTTTATCGTTGTTACCACGTACCGCCGTAACCGGTGCCAACTCGTTCAGCCGCTGCAACACCTCCTGTTTGCCGATGTCGCCGGCGTGGATAATCCGCTGGCAGCCCTGCAACGCCGCTAGCGCCTCGGGGCGGAGTAAGCCGTGGGTGTCGGAGATGATGGCGAGGCGGTGGGACACAAAGAAGAGGTTTGGATGAGGGGCATCAAAATGGAATCATTTCAATATTGGCTTTTTACCCATCGGTTCGACTAGACGGTGTTGCATTGCTCGGTGCTTGCTTCAAGTGCTCTGGCGCATCGTCGCCAATGGCAAACGGCTCCTTGCCTTCCCATTGCACCACATATTGACCAAGACGCCGCTTGCGTTCCAGGGTTTTATTGACGGCAAGTTGCAGGCAATCCAACATCGCCTGAGTGTCGGGGCTGAGGGTGGGGTTGGATGGTTCGCTCATGATTGGGCCTGCTGTTGTAACAAAGCAAAAAATTCGGGATTGACGACTTCACGGCTCATGCCGGATTGCTGGAAAACCAGTTTCGGGACTCCGCCGCTATTCATAAAACAGCGGGATTGATCGGTTTTTGGCGCAAAGAGATTCAACAAATTGTACAGGCTACGGGGAAGCGTCGGGCAATATCCGCTTCGGGGATATTGTGGCCGCCGTGGGCGACCCGTTCCGCGACACGTAGGCGAGACATCTCGGCGCTGGGCAAGGCCAGATAAATCAACTCCACCCGCCAGCTATCAGCGTGCAAGCGCTCTATCAATTTCAAATAACCGCGACCGGCCACCGTGGTTTCGAAGGCGAAATCCTGGCGTGCGGTGATGCAGTCTTTGATTTCGTTCAGGAACAAACGGGCGGCGGTCGCTAAGTGTTGTTCCGGGGCCAACGGCGATAGGCCGGCGGCAATCAAATCGGCGTTGACGAAGCGCCGGCAGTCCGCCACCGAAGGCAGGTATTCCAGCGCGAAGGTGGTTTTGCCGGCGCCGTTGGGGCCGGCGATTATCCAGCAGGTGGGCATGATTCGCCTCCGCTGTCGCCCAAAATCATCCGTTCCACTTCGGTCTTGGCGTCGGCCAGGATTTGTTCGCCTTGTGCTTGAATCCTTTTTGCTTGATCTCGAATATCTGAAATGTATTCAGCTATTTCATTTTGCTTGTCTATTGGTGGTAAAGGTATCAACAATCCTTTGTATTCTTCAGCATTGATATTTGCTTGGACAGATGGGCGTTGAATGGCCGAAACCCAGGCTTTGTAAATCGCAGAATGACAATAATAAAAAAAATATTCTGGATTTATTTTTGTAAAATCCAATATGAACTTTATTAAGTATCCTGCAAAAATAGAATCTTGATGATTGGCTTTATGAATGTAACAGCGCCCTACCGAACCGCTACGCGCAAACAATATATCATTAGCATGCAATCGATATTTTTTGTCTACATTTTTTGCTGTTTTCCAGTTTTCAGTTTTTAAATTACCATATTCATCAATATCAGTAATTCTAATATAACGAACATCATTAATTGATTGTGGATCACTTGCTTCTTCATTGGCACCGTATTGAGGAGGGTGAATCAATAGATTTTTTAATCGTTCATAGCTGTATTTTGCCGGTTTTGAAAAAATGGCATGAAATTTTTGGTGATAACCGGCATCCAATCGATTGGCTAATGCTTGACTGAATTTAGTTTTGAAGATTCGATGCTCAATAGACTCTTTTTGCTGAGGCAACGTAATGCCAAGTTCCGACAATAAATATGCATCAATTCCCGCCAAAAGCGCTTGAGCTTGTTGTTCTTTTTGTTCTCTTCGAGTCAAAGCCTTCTGATAAATTTGAACTGCACGTTGCTGAATCTCTAGGGGAGGAATAACAATGGGAACAGGCGATAACTGTTGGTAATTGATGTTTTTCTGCGCGGACTGCGGCGCTAGCAGGCTGGTGAAAAACCCGCCGATATTTCCCCTTACCCACGATGTTCGTGATTTTTTCGAGTTGAAATCGGTCATGACATCGAGTTTCAAGCGTTTTGCCCCGGTTTCAAGGGCTTTTTATTCGCCTGAAGCCGTCTGTGGACGGTTTTCAGGCGAACTTCACCCTAGGCGGGTGCACTCCACGCCGGTTTCGGCGTGAACACCAATAGGTTGAGCATGCGCGTCAGGTTGTAGGCGGCAAAGCAAAACAAGGCCTGACCCGCGACTTTGGCTAAGCCGATGTGACGGGTTTTGCGCAGGCCGCCGACCGTTTTGACCCAGCCAAAGGCTTCTTCGACGATTTTGCGGCGCTTGAGACTTTGGGCGTAACCTTTGCCGCGCGCGGTGCGGCCGTCGACGGCACTGCCAATCTTTTTGCGGGCCACATGGGCTTTGATATCACGGGACTCGAGTCCGTTGACGAACGCCGGTTGGTCATAGCCTTTGTCGGCACCGACGCTGCCACCTTGGGGCACGCGGCGTTTGATCATTTTTTGCGCGGCTTCGATTTCGGCGGTGCCGGTGGCTTGTGTGGTTTCGACATCGACAATCAGGCCGTTGCGATTCTCGGACAAGGCATGGGTGATGTAACGCAGTTTGGCCTCGGTGTATTCGCCTTTCTTGTAAAGCCGGGCTTCGGGATCGGTTGTACTTTGATGGGTGGCGTTGCTGCGCTTTTCGCCACTGAAGTCGATCTCGGGATTGCGGCCGGCGGGTTTATCGGGACCACTACCATCTTTTTTGACGAAGCTTTTGTGCGAGGCCCAGGCTTCAATCAGGCTACCGTCGACGCTGAAGTGTTCGTCGGACACCAGATTTTGCCATTCGGCTATGGCCAGTACCCGCTCAAAAAATTCGCGACTCAGGGCTTCAGACAACAGACGTTCGCGGTTGGCACTGAACACTGTGCGTTCCCACACGGCGTCGTCGATGCCCAGACCGACAAACCAGCGAAACAACAGGTTGTAGTCCAGTTGTTCCATCAACTGACGCTCGCTACGGACCGTATACAGGACTTGTAACAGCAAGGCGCGCAGCAGTTTTTCAGGGGCAATCGAGGGACGGCCTGTGTGCGAGTAACGCTCGGCAAAGACGGCATCCATAGAGGCCAATACGCCATCAACCAGTAGCCGTAAACGACGCAACGGATGCTGTTTGGGAATACGGTCTTCCAGGCTAACATAGCTGAACCAGCTGTTTTGAATGGCATCGTGTCCGCGCATTGAAAGGCTCCAAATTTAGGTAGCCTATTTTAACAGTTGGCCCCTCATCTATGCCTTAGCTTACTTGGCTTTTCGAGTTTTTCACCAGCCTGCTAGGTTTTCCAAATATCCTTTAATGAATTTAAAGTATAAATTGATGTACTCAAGCGATAACTCACCGGATTTTGGCGTCATGCCAATCAGGCTATAGGGGAAACAAGCCGGATAATCCAGGATAGCGGTATCGCCGATGTTGGCGGCAATGGTAATGACGACAACCGGTTTATCGAATAAGCGACTGGTTTTTAGGCCAAGCTCGTTTAGTGTTTGCGAGTAAGTAATATTGCCATTGGTTTGGCTGGCTCGAACAATATCTCCGGTCTGAATAAACGGATATTCGCCGTCGTAGAAACGTGGATCGTTTCTCGGGCGATGTCCAAAACGGCCGCGCTGCATTTCGATGACTTCGGATAATTTTTTAACGGGATAATGGGTATTGTTGACAATATCCAAGTTATTGACCGAATAGTAATAAAGTGGGTCGAATCGGCCGTCTATATCCGAGAAGTTGACGAAAAATATCTTTAGATTATCCGCTCGTTGCAATTTATACGGGCTCACGGCTTACCTCTTCCACAATAAACCTCGCCAATTCAGAACCGATAATATCCAGTTCATTTTTGCCGGTCTGTTTGCCGGTGGCGTCGTAGCCAATATCCTCGGCGATTGCCATGAATATTGGGTAATCGGGCAGGGCGCTTTGTTTTTGCAGTAAATACGCTTCTTCCAGCTTTTCCTTAATTTCGGCGATTTGCTCGCTGTACTCGGCGCTTTTTTCGGCTTTCCAGGCTTTATAAGCCTCGGTGCTTTTGAATTCGTTCAATTCGCCGTCGTATTCCGCGCCGCTGGCGTTGTTCAGCACGTCTTTCTTTGCTTTTTCGATGCGTTCGACTTCTTCCTTATAGCGGTTTTCGCTTAGCAAGGCGGCTTGGATGTTGAGTTTGAGCTGGCGGATTTCCTCGCTGACTTCGGCACTGTATTTGCGCAGGAACAAGACGCTGCTTTTGACGCCGGCGCCGTTGGCGGTAAAGGCGGTTTGCGGCAAACTGACCACGGCGACGATGCGATACCACTCTTCGATTTGGTCGCGGACGTATTGCAGGCTGCTGTTGGTCAGCACGCCATCGGGGATGACGATGGCCAAGTAACCGCCGGCGTTCAAAAACTGGCGGCATTGCTCGATGAACAACACTTCGGTGCTTTGGCTGTCGCGGTTTTTGACGCCGCTGTTTTTCAGGTCCAGCCAGGAGGTGTCTTTCTGGCCGAAGGCGTAGGTATCGAGATAGGCTTTTTCGGTGAGTTTGACCGCGCTACCAAACGGCGGATTGGTGATGATGTAGTCGAAGCGGCCGTATTCGAAGCCGTGGTTTTTGCTGATTTCTTGCAACTTGGCGTCTTTCAGCAAGCCGTCGGCGGTGATGACGTTGGTGTGGCCGTCGTCGTGGATGATCATGTTCATCTTGGCGACGCGGCTGATTTGTTCGTTGATTTCGATGCCGTACAGGTTATGTTGCGCGAAATCATGCCAATAGCGTTTCCAATCGCCATGATCGTCTATATCTGATTCGTGATTAGGATAAATGCGATTGGCTTCTTTGCGGACTTTTTCCAATGCATGCAACAAAAAGCCGCCGCTGCCGCAGGAGGTATCCAATACCAGTGATTCGTGGCTGATTGGCAACACGTCGACGATGAATTTCACGATAGGCCTCGGCGTGAAGTATTGGCCGAAGCTGCCGCGAAAGAACGAGTCCATAAAGGTCTCGAAGGCGTGGCCCTTGCTGTCGAGGTCGGTTTTATTGAGGTTGATGTCTTGCAGATATTCGACGATGGTACGCGCCCGTTCGGGAGTCAGGCGGATGTTGTCCCGGAATACTTCCGGGTCTTTCTTGCGGCCTTCCTCGTACAGGGCGTTGATGCGGGCAAACAGCCCGGCGTTGGTTTTTTGTTTGGCGTCGAGCTGCTTTTCGTCTTCGTTGGCGCCCTTGCCGTCTTCCTGAATGACTTGAAAGTCGTAAGGTTCGCCGGCCTCGCGGGCTTTACGTTCGTCCCAGATTTTGCAGAAGATTAGTTTGTCCAACTCGTCGAAGGCTTCCGAGGGGTTGAGCTGGCCGCCGGCCCATAGGGCGTTATGGGCTTGTTTGAAACGGCGAGTCAGTTCGTCCTGGACCACCACTTGCAACTCGAAAAACTTTTGTTGGCCGACCTTGTGTTTGAGTTTGTCGGCACCCTTGACGAATTTATAGGGTGCCAGTTTATCGACGCCGTAGGGCGGAATGTCGGACTCGGATTTACGGGTGTTCTTGCGCTTATCGACCTGGAAAAATTCGTTTTTGATTTTGGAGGTAACCCAGACCCATTTGACGTTATTGGGTAAGGCAAAGGCATAGGAGTAGGCTTGATCGATGGCTTGGGCGAATTCGGCGTCGGAAACGTCCTGCTTCTTGCATTCGACCAGGATATGCGGCTCTAGGCATTCGTCATCGTTGTAAACGACGATGTCGGCTTCCTTTTTGTCGGAGCCCATTTTGACCGGCACGAAGTTTTGTACCCGGTGCTTGGGATAGCCGTATTGGAGAATCAAGCGGCAGTAGGTTTCGGCCTGGACTTGTTCTTCCGGGTTGGTGAATAGCCGGTTTTTCTTTTGTTTGAGATATTCGATGCGTTTGTTGTCGTCGGACAGCTTGATCAAGCCATTTGCAACGCCCTGTTTTATGTAGTCGATGACTTGATTGTCCGTCATATATTGTTTTGATTTTGTTTGTTGGTTGCTTGAGGTGCTAAATTTTAACAAAAGGGTCAGGTTGTTTTGGTGTCGTTAATGTTCCTAAAAAGTCCTAGGAGGGATATGCAAGCTCAAGTTACTTGTTCCAACGCGCTGCTGTGCCAGAATAACCGCAGCGCGTTGCTTTCTGGTTCCCACGCGGAGCGCTCATCGTTATACACATCTCATTGCGAGATCCTGTTGAGCATTGAGGGCGATGACAAAATCGCGCAAGCGCTGTAAGCCGATCCACATGGCCTTGGCACCCGGTGGACCATCGTGTTTGCGGGCAAAATAACCGCCTAAGCTTGCAATCAGTCGGATTACCTCACCGAGGCGCGGTGGCGTGAGCGGTGGTGGACAGCGCTTGACGACGATATAAGCCGCTCGCCACTCCTGCGGATCGAAAATAATCTCGCAATCCATGTCCGGCGCTGCGCGCGCGAGCATCAGGCTGAATAACACCCGCCAGGCAATAACCATATAGAGCGCCAAACAAGGTAGTAGCCGTTCTTCCGATTCCAGATGTAGCCGCTTGATCTGGCAACCGCTCTTCAATACATGGAAGTACACTTCGATACACCAGCGCACGCCATACCACGCCACCACCGTAGTCGCTTGCTCGAAACTCGCCACAGGCAAACTGGTCAGCAGGAGCCATTCCAAGGGTTCCTTGCCGGCTGGCGGCGTCTCTTCGCGCGCCAGCACCGCGTTGATGCTCAATGCCGGCAGTCGATACCCAATACGCGTTGGCGGCTTGAGGGGCACCGTGGCGGCGCGTACCGTGATATGCGCCAGTCGCGCTGCACGGTTCGGCCGCGACTTGACATTAACCTCGGTATAACCCATGACCGGCGCTTGATCCAGGGCCGACCATAGCCATTTCGCCGCATTTTCCGGCTCGACCAGAAGGTCTCGGTTCTGCGTCGCCCGAACAATCCATTCAGCGCGAGCAGTCGGCGCATAGTCTTGGTATTCGACAAACCATTCGTAAATGTCGCCCTCGCGGTCGGCGAGATTGACCAATAAACTGTCCGGCATTTGCGCCTGTAAGGCACAGCTATCCTGATAGCTTTCGAGCCAGTGCCGACTTTCTTTTTCGTCCACGCCTTTGTGCCGCCGCGCTTGTCGCGGGCTGGCGCCGTCACGCGCCCAATACGCTGCCTTGACGACACCCAAGCAAATCCGCGACGGCGTAAAGGCGATGGTCGGATGTAGTCGGCGCGCATGTTTCGCCATCTCTTTCAAAGTACCGAGACCTTTTGGCCCCAAACAAATGTTTTCGTCGTACTCCGTCGTGTCCTGCGCCAGCAATACGACCGGGCTGCTCTTCATCCGTTCGACCGTGGCATCTCGATGCGGCGCCAGTATCTTTTTGAAAGTCGCCTTATCATTGTCGAAAAACCGGTAAGCGCCCATCGTCTCCTTCCAGCCGCCACAGGCCGCCGGGATGCTGAGCTGGGGATGTTCGCCTAATCGCTCCAGTAACAATGCCAATCGTTTATTCAGGCGCCGATCTTCCAGATCGGCGGTTTGGACTTCGTCTTCGGCCCAGGTGCTCATCGCTGTTCTCCATCATCTATATGCCTCATGTCTCCTGGTAGTTTAGTCGTTGGGAGACTTGTGTATAACGATGAGCGCAGCGCGTGGGAACCAGCGAATGGCAATCTCACGTTCATTTGCCGCCATCAAGAAATTAAAACTCATAGTCCTTTATGGGTTGGACTCTGCCGAAGAATAAAACTAATTGTTAGTGGTGGATTTAGAAATTTCGATGACTTATCGGCTTACTTATCCCCCTTCGGGAATTCTGGTTCACATCCATCCAACTCCCGCTGCCAAACCACTATCCATTCCTCCAAAACCGCATACTGCTTTTGGGTGACGATGGCTTGCACGATGTCGTCATTGAGATCCAGGTAGTCGTGCACCAGCACGTTTCGGAAACCGAGGATTTTCATCAATTCGGCATGCTGATCGGCCGGTAAATCACCGTGGCTTTTCAATTCGTCCAACGCTTCCCGTGATTGGCTGACTGTCAGTTGGTATTTTTGCTGGACAAAATAACGCGCCATGCCCATGAAGGCTTCGATATAGACTTGTAGTGCACGCTGTATCGCCAGTAGGTCGCGTTCGGTCCAGGTGTTGATATTTTCCTGGCTGTACTTGTCCAAAATGCGCAGCATTTTGCGGCGATGGCGCATCAGCGCCTGTTCATAGGCATATCTCTCATAATCCTTTTCCCATTTCGACCAGATGCTTTGCTCGACGCGTCTGACGTGCGGTACATTGCGGTCGTACCATTTGACAGCCGATTGCAAGATGCCGACTTGCAGCGAGACCGGCGCGGTTTCCAGATCGACGATACTGATTTGGTTGTAGCGTTTTAAGTCGCGTTCAACTTCGGCTTCCAGCATTTGCGGACGCACCGCCCGTTCCAGGGGATCGGTTTCGTAATCGCTGAAAATCACCGCAATATCCCAATCGCTATCGGATCGGGCGGTATTTTTGGCTCTGGAGCCGTACAGATAAATCGCATCGACTGCGGCATGCGCTAAAATTGCTTGAGTTATTTCCGCTTGTAGTTCATTCATGTTGTCAGCGGTGATTCACGAAAAAAATGCTGCCAATAGCGCCCGGTATGCGAAGCCTTACGCTTCGACGTGGTTTTGCCACCAACATGACGCCGCTGCCGCTTTCCGGGCCCAATCGGCTATCTCGTCGGCAGTCCTAATCGTATCCGGATTATGTTCGATGATGATCATGGTGTTATTCGGCGACTAAAAGGAATTAATTAACCCAATTTTCAACCCGTAGGTCTGGCACTCTAAGAAACTCGCGTTCGTTGTTGGTCACTAATATCCAGTCTAATGATCGGGCATGGGCTGCCAGCCATAAGTCGTTATTGCCGATTGGTTGGCCGATTTTCTGGAGCTCGGCGCGGATTTGTCCGTAATGGTCGCCGGCTGGTTCGGGTAACTCGCAGACTGGAATTAGGCCGGTCAATTCGGCTATGCTGGCAATCGCGCGCTCGCGTGCCTGGCTTTTCTCAGCGCCGAAGCGCAATTCGCCCAAGGTGATCACCGACATAGCCAGTTCGCTGGCGGAGTGGCGGGCGAAACGCTCGCGCACGGCTGGCGGCCGATGTTTGGCGATGTAGATGCAGATGTTGGTGTCCAGTAAATAGCGCACTGGCATCAAAATGCCTCGCGTTCCTGCGGCGGGCTGTCTTCCCGGCCTTCGGCCATGAAGTCTTCCGGCAACGTACTGAGCGCGTCGAATATGGCTGTGGCGTTGGCTGGGGTTTCTCGTAACACGATTTCGTCGCCGCGGCGGAATATTTCCACACGGTCGGCGTTAAAGCGAAATTCCTTGGGTAAGCGCACAGCTTGGCTGTTGCCGGATTGAAAAATACGGGCGTAGGTCATGGTCTTACTCCGTAAAATGTAGTTACTGTCAGTATATACTTATTTGTCTGGAGGAATCCAGAAACGAGAAGATTTGCCTACTCTTGGCAGTTATCCAAGCTCCTGCTTGGATACCGAGTCCAGGAAGCTAGTGCTTTCCGAATTATTTGAGAAAGCTGGAGTTTTCAAGGCTTAGTGACCAAGCAGGAGCTTAGTCACCAGAGAAGCACGGCGGGCGGGTTAGTTATCAATAATCCTTAGGCAGCCGCGCCACCAACTCGTCCCAATGAATCACAATCTCCGGCTGAATGCCGACTTGGGTTTTACCTTCCAATGGGTAAAGCTCCGGCTTACCGTATTCGCCGTTTTGCAGGCGATAGATGGTCAGCATGCGGTCGATGGGGTGGACCAACCAATATTCGCGCACGCCTGCGCGCTGGTAAAGGTCGCGCTTTTTGATCTGGTCATGGCTGGCGGTAGACGGCGTCAATACTTCCACTACCCAATCCGGCGCGCCGCGTACACCGCGTTTGTCCAGTTTGGTGGGGTCGCAAACGACTAATACATCGGGTTGAACGACGCTGGCTATCAGTTCATCGGCTTCGTCACGCTTTGGCAGGCGCACGTCCACCGGCCCGATGAAGATTCGGCAGGGTTTGCCTTGTAAGGCGTTGGCGGCTTGACAATAAATTTCGCCGGCAACGTCTTGATGGGCCAAATCGGGTGTCGGCGGCATTAGATAGGCATCGCCGTCGATCAATTCGTAGCGTAAGTCGTCCGGCCACTGCAAATAATCCCCGTAAGTGTGTCGTTGCCGGTCTTTTAAAGCTAAGCCCATCATCCTTCTCCCGCTATTTGTCCGTCAGTCAAGCATCCTAATGAGTCCGCCGTTTGTCGGCAAGTGGCGCTACTCGAAAAATCGCTTCAGGTAAGTCCCAGTATGCGAGCTCTTATGCTTGGCAATCTGTTTGGGTGTACCTTCCGCCACCAACATGCCGCCGCCGCTGCCGCCTTCCGGGCCCATATCCACGATCCAGTCGGCGGTTTTGATCACGTCCAGATTATGCTCGATGATGATCACGGTGTTGCCGTGGTCGCGCAGGGTGTGCAACACGGTCAGCAATTGTTTGATGTCATGAAAATGCAATCCGGTGGTCGGCTCGTCCAGGATGTACAGCGTGGTGCCGGTGTCGCGTTTGGATAGTTCCTTCGCCAATTTCACCCGTTGTGCCTCGCCGCCGGATAGGGTCACGGCGTTCTGGCCGAGGGTGATGTAGCTCAAGCCTACGTCGATCAGGGTTTGCAGCTTGCGGGCCAGGCTGGGGATGGCGGAGAAGAATTGGGTGGCGTCTTCCACCGTCATTTCCAGCACTTCGTGGATGGTCTTGCCCTTGTAGCGGATTTCCAGGGTTTCGCGGTTGTAGCGCTTGCCGTGGCAGATGTCGCAGGGCACGAAGATGTCCGGCAGAAAGTGCATTTCCACCTTGATCACGCCGTCGCCGGCGCAGGCTTCGCAGCGGCCGCCCTTGACGTTAAAACTGAAGCGGCCGGGGTTGTAGCCCCGCGAACGCGCTTCCGGTACCGCCGAAAACAGCTCTCTGATCGGTGTGAAAATCCCGGTGTAGGTGGCTGGGTTCGATCTTGGCGTGCGGCCGATCGGGCTTTGGTCGATGTCGACCACCTTGTCGAACTGCTCCAGGCCTTCGATGGCCGCGCACGGTGCCGGAATGCAACTGGCGCCGTTGATGACGCGGGCGGCATGGCTGTATAGCGTGTCGTTAATCAAGGTCGATTTGCCGGAACCGGACACGCCGGTGACGCAGGTCAGCAAACCGACCGGGAAACTGGCCGTGACGTTTTTCAGATTGTTGCCCGATGCGCCTTTGATCGTCAACTGCCGGGCCGGATCGTTGGGCGTGGTTTTCTTCGGCACGGCGATGATTTCCGCACCGGATAAATAGCGGCCGGTCAACGAATGGGTATCGGCCAGAATTTCCGCCGGTGTACCTTGCGACACAATCTGCCCGCCGTGCACGCCGGCGCCGGGGCCAATGTCGACCACATGGTCAGCAGCGCGGATCGCGTCTTCGTCGTGCTCGACCACAATTACGGTGTTGCCCAGGTCGCGCAATCTAAACAGCGTGTTCAGTAGGCGTTCGTTGTCGCGTTGGTGCAAACCGATCGACGGCTCGTCAAGCACGTACATCACGCCGACCAGGCCGGCGCCGATCTGGCTGGCCAAACGAATGCGCTGGGCTTCGCCGCCCGACAGCGTGTCGGCGCTACGGTCCAGCGTCAAATAATCCAGTCCCACGTTAACCAAAAACTCCAGCCTTTCCTGAATTTCCTTGTTGATTTTGGCGGCGATTTCGCCGCGGTGGCCGGGAATATTCAGTTGCTGAAAAAAACTCAGCGTTTGTTTAATCGGCAAGCGGGTGACGTGATGTAAGGGTTGCTCCTCGACAAACACATTGCGGGCACCCAGATTCAAACGCGCGCCGTCGCACACAGAACAGGTTTGTTGAGCCAAATATTTGGACAATTCGTCGCGGACCATTTGCGAATCGCTTTCGTGATAGCGGCGCTGCATATTGGGAATGATGCCTTCGAAGGCGTGGCGGCTGGTTTTGGGTTTGCCGTTGCCCATTTGAAAAGTAAAGCTAATTTTTTCCTCGCCGCTGCCGTACAGAATTGCGCCCTGTACATCTTTAGGTATATGCGAGAACGGCGCTTCCGGATCGAAATGGTAATGCTCGGCCAAGGCGCAAATAATTTGATAATAGTATGCGTTTCGCCTATCCCAGCCGCGCACCGCACCGCCGGCCAGACTGATCTCCGGATTGTGCACCACCAATTGCGGATCGAAGTGCTGGCGCACGCCCAGACCGTCGCAACTGGGGCAGGCGCCTTTCGGGTTGTTGAACGAGAAAATACGCGGTTCCAGTTCGCTGAGGCTGTAGCCGCAATGCGGGCAGGCGTAGCGTTCGGAAAACAGCAGTTGTTGATCGTTCTCCATTGAGGCGGCAATCGCCAGGCCTTCAGATAATCGTAATGCGGTTTCGAAGGATTCGGCCAAGCGCAGCTGAATGTCGTCGCGGATTTTGAAGCGATCGACGATCACTTCGATGGTGTGTTTTTTCTTTAAATCCAGGGCAGGGGGCTCGTCCAGCTCATAGACTGCGCCGTCGATGCGGGCGCGTAAAAAGCCTTGGGCTTTCAAATCTTCCAGTAGCAACACATGCTCGCCTTTGCGATCATTGATCACCGGCGCCAACAGCATCCAGCGCTCGCCCTCCGGTTGTGCCAACACCTGGTCAACCATTTGACTGACGGTCTGCGCTTCCAACGACACACCGTGTTCCGGGCAGCGCGGAATGCCGACCCGCGCGTACAACAGCCGCAAGTAATCGTAAATCTCGGTAATGGTGCCGACCGTGGAACGCGGATTGTGCGAGGTGGATTTTTGTTCGATGGAAATCGCCGGCGACAGGCCTTCGATATGGTCGACGTCCGGCTTTTCCATCATCGACAAAAACTGCCGGGCGTAAGCCGACAAGGATTCGACGTAACGGCGCTGACCTTCCGCGTAAATGGTGTCGAAGGCCAGCGATGATTTGCCGGAACCGGACAGGCCGGTGATGACGATCAACTTGTCGCGCGGCAAGTTCAGATCGATGTTTTTTAAATTATGAGTGCGGGCGCCGCGTATGCTGATGGTGTCCACTGCTGTGCATTCCTGGGGATTTTTAACAACCGATTACTATACGGCTAAGGCAGCCATTGGGCAAAGAGGATTGGCTAAATCGGTATTGCCGTGCTGGAGCGCGACGCCTATAAACTGGTACTATAGCCACCTTTAACGACGCAAGGCAAAGGGGAGTTTGGTTTGACACAGGTTCAGGATATTACCAGTCCGATGACGGCCATGGAGAAGCGGGCTACCGTATCGCTGGCCAGTATCTATGCGCTCAGAATGCTGGGTTTGTTTATGCTGCTGCCGGTGTTGTCGCTGTTTACCGAACAAATGCCCGGTTCGACGCCCAAGCTGGTAGGTTTGACGATGGGTATCTATGGCCTGACGCAAGCCATCCTGCAAATACCGTTCGGTTTGTTGTCGGACCGTTTCAGCCGCAAGACGGTCATCGTGATTGGCCTGATTTTATTTGTCGCCGGCAGCGTCTGGGCGGCGCTGGCGACCGACATTTACGGCGTGCTGATCGGCCGCGCGCTGCAAGGTTGCGGGGCGATTTCCGCAGCGGTTATGGCCTTGCTGGCCGACTTGACCCAGGAAGTACACCGCACCAAAGCCATGGCGACCATAGGTGCCAGCATCGGCGTGTCGTTCGGGGTGGCTATCACCCTGGGACCTATCATCGCCGATCATTTCGGCATTGCCGGTATTTTCTGGATGATTGCGGTATTGGCGGCGCTGGCCATTTTGGTGATTCTGTTTGTCGTGCCTAACCCGGAAAAAATCACCACCCACCGCGATGCCGAATACATTCCTTCGGAGCTGGGTTCGGTCATCAAGAATGCCGATCTGTTGCGCTTGAACTACGGTATTTTTGCGCTGCATTTGATTTTGATGGCCAGTTTCGTGGTGGTGCCGCTACTGATGCGCGACGCCGGCTTGCAGGGCGGCAGTCACTGGCTGGTATATCTGCCGGTGTTGGTGACATCGATGGCGATGATTATCCCCTTCGTGATCATTGCCGAGAAAAAACGGCAGATGAAGAAGGTGTTTATCGGCGCGATTGCCACCTTGGTGATTGCCAATGTCGGTTTTGTGCTGTTACACGGCGAGTTGATCGGTTTGATCGCCTGCTTGTGGATATTCTTCTGCGGTTTCAATCTGTTGGAAGCCACCTTGCCGTCGTTGATTTCCAAAACCGCGCCCGGTGATTTAAAAGGCACGGCGATGGGCATCTATTCCAGCGCCCAATTCCTCGGCGCGTTTTTAGGCGGTAGCGCTGGTGGCTGGTTGTACGGCGAATTCGGCGCCGCGGCGGTGTTTATGTTTTCGGCAGGCGTTGCCGCCAGCTGGATAGTCATCGCGTTGTTCATGTCACCGCCGCGTTATTGGGCCAACTTGCTGTTGCCATTGCAAGCGGTTAAGCCGGAACGCGGCGAGGAATTTTCCAAGGCTTTACTGGCTATCAACGGCATCGAGGAAGTGCGGCTGCATTTCGAAGAGAATGCCGCGTATTTGAAAGTCGATAACCAGCAACTCGATAAAAACCAATTAGGCATTTTTTTAAAACAGTGGCAGTAAGCCGCTGTTCATCGCAATTTTTACACGGAGAACACCATGCTAAATAAAGTTATGCTGATCGGCCGCCTCGGCGCCGATCCGGAAGTGCGTTATATGCCGAGTGGCGATGCTATTACCACGATACGGTTGGCCACCGATAGACGCTGGAAAGATAGGCAAACCGGCGAGCGCAAGCAAGAAACCGAATGGCACCGGGTGGTGTTTTTCAGTGGTTTGGCGAAAATCGCCGGCGAATATCTGAAAAAAGGTAGCCAATGTTATGTCGAAGGCCGTATTCGTACGCAAAAATGGCAAGGTCAGGACGGTCAAGATCGGTACACAACCGAAATCGTTGCCGACAATATGCACATGCTGGACAGTAAAAGCGGCGGCACTGCCAGCTACTCGGACAATAATACCCCGCCAGCCAGTAGCTATGACAATCGCTCTTCCGGACCTTCAGGCCCACAAGCTGCGCCGGCTTCCTATGACGATTTCGACGACGATATTCCGTTCTGAGACTTACCTTAGAAGACGCAAAAAGCCCCTACTCAGGGGCTTTTTTATAGCGCGCGAAATCTGTTTGTTCTGCGCCGTCTAAAACGCCACTTTACGTATTATCCGCTGTCTATAGATACCAGAGCCCCTCGATATTTGCCGCAATACACTCATCTGGTAAGCTAGTATTTTAAAGGGCTACACCAAAAGTACGGGGGGCATATGCTTTTCGGTTCGCACAACATTTCCCTAGAGGATGATGAAACGTGCCGGGTGGTAAGTGCGGAGCAGCGTTGGCAATACACCGGGTCTGATCCTGTGACTGTCGACAACTCGGTGCATTCGTTAGTTTCTTTTAGACTGGAAGCTACACACCTGAATTGCTGCAGGATTGCTAATAAAGTGGCGCCGGCATTGTTTTGCATGGATAACTTTTGCATTTTTATGCGTTGCGCAACGGCTGAATGTCGCAGGGTTTATCGCGGTGATTAAGGACACGCTGATTAAATTCTTCGACCCGCTCAGGTTTAACCAGCAGCGAAATCGGCATGCTGAGCGTTTTCTGCAGATCCGCTTCCAACGAATTCCCATCCACTTGACTTCAGTTCTATCAGTGGCAATACCTATTGCCGCCGGCTTGCTGCAATGGTCGCTATGGTCCGCGCTGTCGCCCCTGACCTGGAGTTTGTTTTATCCGGCGGTATTTTTAAGTGCCTACTTGGGAGGAGTGCTTAGCGGCCTGCTTGCTACCGCGATGGCCGTTTCAATGGGTATCTATTTTTTTATCCCGCCTGAGGGAAGTTTTAACATTGCGGACGTGCGCTATTACTATTCCACGGCGATTTTTGCCTTGATGGGGCTGTCGTTTAATCTGGCTTTCGAACAATTGCGCCGCTCCAAAGCCGAATTGCAGCGCATTGCCAGTTTAGAATCGGAGGTTAACCACCGGCGTTTGAACCAAGCACTTCGCGCTGCCAACGCCGGTATCTGGGAGTGGAATTTACAGACCAACGAAAATCAATGGGATGAAGGTTTGTGGCGCCTGTATGGCTTGGAGCCGTTTGCTTGCCAAGCAAGCTACGACGTCTGGCTGTCCACTGTGCGTCCGGATGATCGCGCCATCGCACAAGCGGCAATTCACCAAGCGGTACAGCAAAATATCGAGTTGAACGTGGAATGGCGGCTTGCCGCACTAGTCGACGGCCGGGAGCGTTGGCTGATGTCGCGTGGTCAACCAGAGTTGGATGAGAAAGGTCGGCCTTTACTCTATCGAGGTATTGTCTTAGACATCACCGAACGCCGGCAAATCGAGCAAAGCCTGATAGAAAAAGAACGGCTGCTGGCAGATTCTCAGGCCGTGGCTCATATTGGTTCTTGGGTTCGCTACCTACCTGGCGGCCAAGCGATGTGGAGCGAAGAAACCTTTCGGGTATTTGGCCTATCACCCGAAACCGATCAAGCCTTATCCATGGAGCAGTTGTTGGAAACGGTGCATCCCGATGACCGTGCCGCCAGACGCGCCTGGCATCAGGACTGTTTGGCGGGTAACAGCGGTAATGGTTTGGAATACCGTATTTGTACTCCGCAAGGACAGCAGCGTTGGGTGTTGTCCAAAGCCAAACTGGAGACCACGGCCGATGGTCAACCCTGGCGCTTGATTGGGACCGTACAAGACATCACCGAAGCCAAGCTCGCGGCCGCGGAAAAGCAGCGTTGGATCGATGCTTTCCGCTATTGCGGGCACGGTATAGCCATAGGCAACCCCGAGACCGGCCGCCTGGTAACCTGCAATCCGGCGTTTGCCGAGATGCTGGGTTACGACAACGCCGATCAGTTTGAAGGCCAACTCATTCTGTCCCTGTACGCGCCGGAATACGTCGAATCAGCCGCACAGCGTCTGCATGAAGCCGACCAATTCGGCAAAATACGTTACGAATCGGTTTATCGGCGCCAGGATGGTTCTAAGTTTGACGTGTCGGTGGATTTGGTCAGCGTCAAAAATGCCGAGCAAAAGGTGATGTATCGGGTGGCCACGGTACAGGACATCAGCGTGCGGAAAAAACAGGAAATGGAATTGCTGCAATATCGGGATCATTTGCAGAACCTGGTCGAACAGCGCACGGAACAGCTCAACCAAGCCTTGCAACGCGCAGAGCATTTGACGCAGGTAAAAAGCAGTTTTGTGGCGAATATGAGCCACGAAATCCGCACGCCGATGAATGCGGTGCTGGGGTTTTGTTATTTGCTGGAACAACACACGCTGAACGAAGAAGAACGCAGTTTGGTGCGGAAAATTCGTGATGCCGGGCGTTCTTTATTGGCGATTATTAACGATATTCTGGATTTTTCCAAAATCGAGGCCGGGCGCCTGGAGATCGAAAACCTGCCGTTCCGGCTCAGCGATATGTTCGATCACCTTGCGGCCTTGATGGCGGCGGCAGCCGACCACAAAAATCTGGAATTGATCATTATCCCGCCGGCTGGTGTCGATGCTCTGATCGGCGATGGCCTGCGCATTCAACAAGTCTTGATTAATTTACTCGGCAACGCGATTAAATTTACCGAACGCGGCGAAGTCGTGTTGCGCGTGACTGTCGATGATTGGCAAAGCGGCGATACGGTGGCGGTGCGCTTTGCCGTCAGCGATACCGGTATCGGTATTTCCGAACCGCAATTGGACGATGTGTTTGCCGCCTTTACCCAGGCAGATAATACAATCAGCCGCCGCTTTGGCGGCTCCGGCCTTGGCTTGGCAATTTGTCGCCAGCTGGTGAATTTGATGGGGGGCGAGTTGCGGGTAAACAGCGTAGCCGGCCAAGGTAGCGAATTTTGGTTTGTCCTGCGGTTGCAGCGGCATCTTGACTGCAATCCGGCGCAGTCTCTCCCGCATTTGCACCATTTGAAATTGCTGGTGGTCGATGATTGTGAGACTACGCGCGAAGCCGTCAATACCTCGGCGCGAAGTCTTGATTGGTATGCCAACGCCGTCGACTCGGGTGAGGCGGCAATCGTCGAATTGCTCGCCAGTCTGGAACGCGCCGAGCCTTATGACGTGCTGCTGCTGGATTGGCCTATGCCGGATGTCGACGGTACGAGTATAGCAAAAGCTATCCGCGCTTCATTGGCGGCGGTTAACGCAGATCAGCCGCGTATAGCCATTATCTTGATGATCAGCTCATCCTATTCCCGGGAACTGCTGGCGGTTGATGCCGACATGAAGTATGTCGAGGGGATATTGAGCAAACCGGTAACCCCTTCCGCATTGTATAACGCCGTCGCGGCGGTATTGTCGAAATCCCCGCCGCTGCCAGTTTTGCCGGATAAATCGTGCAATTCGGCAGGCACACGTATGCAAGGTCTGCGAATACTGGTGGTGGACGATAGCGACA
Organism: Methylomonas sp. TEB; assembly: GCF_047777895.1. Lineage (GTDB taxonomy): Bacteria > Pseudomonadota > Gammaproteobacteria > Methylococcales > Methylomonadaceae > Methylomonas. Next base: position 2,937,053 of record NZ_CP180476.1, on the reverse strand, counting down.
TCAACCGCGAAGTGGCGAGGCGCATTTTGGAGTCGGAGGGCGCGCAAGTCAGCTTGGCGTGCGACGGCCAAGACGCGGTGGATTGGTTGTTTAAAAACCCTGGTGCTGTGGATTTGGTATTGATGGATGTGCAAATGCCGCGCATGGACGGTTATGCCGCCACTCGGCGGATACGCAAAAATCCGGCGTGGTCTGATTTACCTATCCTGGCACTCACGGCCGGCGCCTTTAAAAACTTGCAGGAAGCAGCGCTGGAAGCCGGTATGAACGATTTTATCGCCAAGCCCTTTAACGTACCGCAAATGCTGGCTTTGATCAGGCGTTGGACAGGAAACAATTCGCCGCTCGGAGTGACGGGGCTGGCATCCGGCGATCTGGATGACGGGTTAATTCCCCGCGGCCAATCCGCCCCACTCATTGTGCCGACAACTCCAGACCCAGACGATTGGCCGGGAATCGATGTTAACGCCGGCCTAAAAATGTGGCATAAGCGCGATCTTTACCAGGCCTATCTGGCACGCTTTGTCGAGCAGTATCGCACAGCCGGACGGGACATTAGTGTCGCTGCCGAGCAAGGTCAACTTGCCGAGCTTGCCACCCTGACGCACAAGTTAAAAGGCGCGGCTTACGGTTTGGCTCTGACCGAGGTAGCCAAACGCAGCGTCGAACTGGAAACGGCCTTGCATCACAGTCAGCCGTTGGCTGCGGCCGCCGCAGCGCTGCAACAGGCGCTTGACGTGGTGATCATCAGCATCGGTAACTTAAGCGCAAACTCCCTGTCACCGCTTGACCATAGTGCTCACAGCGAGGCGCCCGATGGAATCAAACCCTTGTTAAGCGAATTGTTAACGGCGCTGGATGAAGATAACCCCGGTCATGCCGAGCGCCTATTGCTGAAATTGGCGGGCTTGGTGGATGCCGAGTTATTGGCGCCGCTCACGACACAAATTCGCGACTATAATTTTCGGCAAGCTGAAAGCTTAGTTCTGGCGTTAATAAGCCAGCTCGATATACCAAAACAGTAAGATACCCATGCCTAATAATCCGATTTTGATCGTGGATGACGAACCCGCGAATTTGGCGATACTTCGTGAAATTCTGGAGCCTACCTATCGTTTGGTGTTTGCGCGTAACGGTGAGGAAACCCTGCTGGCAGTTGCCAAACACCGGCCGAGTTTAATTTTGCTAGATATTCAGATGCCGGATATGAACGGCTACCAAGTTTGTCGGGCTTTGAAAGCCGATCCGGTCACCGAAACCATCCCGGTCATATTCGTCACGGCTTTATCCGACTTGGGCGATGAAGAGCAAGGGTTTGCGGTGGGTTGTGTGGATTACTTGAGTAAGCCTGTTGTACCCAGTCTGGTGCGGGCGCGAGTAAAAACCCATTTATCATTGGTAAGAGCGACGCAGTTGGAAAAAAGCCACCGCGACGCCATCTATATGTTGGGCGAAGCCGGCCACTATAACGACAACGATACCGGGGTACATATTTGGCGGATGGCCGCTTATGCTAAAGCCTTGGCCTTAAATGTCGGCTGGACGTGTGCCGATGCCGAATTGCTGGAGTTTGCCGCGACGATGCATGATACCGGCAAAATCGGCGTGCCCGATGCGGTACTGAGTAAACCGGGTGCGCTGGATGAAGACGAATGGCGCATCATGCGCCGGCATTGCCAGATTGGTTACGATATTCTATCGAAAAGCGATGCACCGATTTTTAAACTGGCGGCCGAAGTGGCCTTGTCGCATCACGAAAAATGGGACGGCACCGGCTACCCGAATGGGCTGGCTAACCTCAATATTCCCGAATCGGTGCGTATCGTCGGGGTGGCCGACGTGTTCGACGCGCTGACCATGCGCCGGCCTTATAAAGAAGCATGGCCGGTCGATAAGGCGGTCGCGACTATCCGCGAAGGCGCCGCGCAGCATTTCGATCCGGCGATGGTGACCTGTTTTCTGGACATCCAACCGCAAATTTTGCAAATCAAGGCCGACTGGGAAACGCGCGAATTGGCGAAAATTTGATAGATACTGATAAGCTTTTTGCTGCCGACATGCCGATTTTGAAGATGCAGGGCTATTCAGTCAGAGCAGTTGCTCCCGGCAATTTTTAGGAAAAATACTTCTCAGTCGGCTATTGCCATGCGTCGGTGTTCTGCGCATACTTGCGGCTAAGTTTTATCAGTATCAACAGGGATGAAAACGTCAAAAATCCTACCGCCAGCCATCAATAGTGCTCCAAGCTGCGCCATCAGCGCGATTCGCCAGGCAAAGACTTTGGAAATCTCGCTGTCCGGAGACTGGGTGCTGGATGCGCAATTACCCGCTTTGGAACCCATACTCGCGCAGATTGAAACCCAGGCTATCGAAAAAATTGTCGTGTCTACGGCGGCGCTTGGCCGTTGGGACAGCATGTTGGTGACGGAATTAATTAAGCTAATTGATTACGCCGAGCAAAAACAGGTGGCTGTGGATAAGACCAGCTTGCCGGCATCGATTCAAGGCTTGTTGGCTCTGGTTGCCGCCGTGCCGGAGCGCGTCGATGCGCACCGCGAGCAAACCCAGAGGTCGTGGTCGCAGGCTTTGGCGGTCAGCACCGGCAAAGCCATTCAGCATGGCAAGGAGATGTTGATTTTTGTCGGGGAAATGATGATCAGCATCTTCGCTACGCTGCGCGGACAAGCCCACTTTCGCCGCCAGGATTTATGGCTGTATATTCAAGAGTGCGGGCCGTCGGCGTTGCCTATCGTCACCTTGATCAGCTTGTTGGTGGGGCTGATTCTGGCCTTCGTCGGCGCGGTGCAGTTGTCTTTGTTCGGCGCGCAAATTTACATTGCTAACCTGGTTAGTCTGGGTATGACCCGGGAAATGGGCGGTTTGATGACGGCCATTATTATGTCCGGCCGCACCGGCGCCGCGTATGCCGCGCAGATTGGCACGATGCACGTCAACAGCGAAATCGATGCGTTAAAAACCATGAACCTGGACCCGATGGCGTTTCTGGTGTTGCCGCGCATGTTGGCCTTGATCATCATCATGCCGCTTTTATGTCTTTATGCCGATTTGATGGGCATCATCGGCGGCGGCTTTGTGACGGTGAATTTTTTTGACGTGTCGCTGACCGAGTATCTGGACCGCACCGCCCATGCCGTGAAGATGAAGGATTTTATAATCGGTTTTGTGAAGTGCTCGGTGTTCGGGATTTTGATTGCGCTATCGGGTTGCATGCGCGGCATGCAATGCGGCCGCAGTGCCTCGGCGGTGGGCGATGCCGGCACCTCGGCGGTGGTCACGGCCATCGTGTTTATCGTCGTTGCCGACTCGGTAATGACCATCATTTGCAACCGGCTGGGGATTTAACGATGGCCGAGGCCTGCATTACAGTAAAAAATCTAACCATGACTTACGGCGATTTCGTGATTCAGCGCGATCTGAATTTTACGATCAATCGTGGCGACGTGTTCATCATCATGGGTGGTAACGGCTGCGGTAAAACCACCTTGTTACGGCATATGATAGGCTTAAAGTCCCCGGCAAAAGGCGATGTCTGTTATGGCGATCAAGGCCTCTGGCAAGCCAATCCCAAAGCCCGCCAGCAAATTCTGGCACGCACCGGCGTGTTGTTTCAAAGCGGTGCTTTGCTCAGCTCGATGACCTTAGCCGAAAACGTGGCGCTGCCGATTACCGAAGCCACCCAGTTGCCAGCTAAAAAGGTGCGGGAGATTGTCTCCTATAAATTAGCTTTGGTCGGCTTGGCCGGATTTGAAGATTATTATCCCTCCGAACTCAGCGGCGGCATGCAAAAGCGCGCTGGTCTGGCACGGGCCATGGCCTTGGATCCGGAAATATTGTTTTTCGACGAACCGTCGGCCGGCTTGGACCCGATCACCGCCAAATTGCTGGACGATTTGATTCTAAGTTTGAGTAGTGCTTTGTCGGCCACCATCGTCGTGGTCACCCACGATCTGGACAGTATTTTTGCGATCGGCAACAACTCGGTATTTCTGGATGCCGAAACCCGTACCAATATTGACGGTGGTTCCCCGCAAAAACTGCTGCACGAATCCAAACACCCCAACGTGATTCGATTTTTAAATCGCGGCGACCAAACCGAGCAAAATAGCAATCATCGACACATGAGGAGTCCGGCGTGAGCAAACAAGCCAATCCACTCGCCATCGGCGCGTTTTTGGTCGGCGCGTTGATCCTGCTGACGGCGGGCGTGATGATCTTTGGCGGCAGCGACTTTTTTAAAGATAAAAAACGCTTCGTGATTTTTTTCGACTCGGCGTTGAATGGCTTGAATGTCGGCGCGCCGGTTAAATTGCAGGGTGTGCAGATCGGCAACGTCAACGAAATCTCCTTAGTAATGGATTCTGCAACCGGCCGGATTTTCAAGCCGGTGGTGATCGAAATCGATCCGGCCTTGCTGCAAGATTTGTCAGTACAGCAATCCGGCGGCCACAGCAAAAAACAGCGGATGCAGGACGCGCAACGGCTGATAGACGCGGGCTTGAAGGGGCGTCTGGAGACGCAGAGTTTGCTGACCGGCTTGTTATATGTCGATCTTAATTTTTATAGCGATAAACCGGTCAATCTGATTAAGCTGGATTATAAAAACCTACCCGAGCTGCCCAGCGTGCCGACCACAGTCGACGAAATCCGCAATACCGCCGATGAAATTCTCAATCGCGCGCGTCAATTGCCGGTCGAGGAGATGATGAAGAATTTGGCGGATACCCTCAGCGAAATGCGTAGTTTGCTGCAATCCGACGACACCAAGCAATCGTTGGCTGCTTTAGCTAAATCCTTGCAGGAAACTCAGCGTTTGATGGCGACGCTAAACAATCAGATCGGACCGTTAATGAGCAACGCTAATGGCGCTTTGAGCGATACCCGCACCACCTTGCACGATTTCAATCAGGAATTGTTGCCAGTGTTGCAAGCCGCCGAACAAAGTCTGAACGCCGCTACCAAGATGATGGAAGGCTCGCAAAACGCTTTGACCGCTGTCGAAACCTTGGCCGCGCCGGATGCGCAACTCGGGCAAGCCTTGGTGGAAATGCGCAATGCCGCACGGTCCTTGAAGGATTTGACCGAGTCGCTGGAGCGGCGGCCGGAGTCGTTGATATACGGCAAATAGATTGGGTTGTTAATAGATTTAACCGGATGAATATGAAACACATAATTTATTTGCCAATGCTGCTTTCAGCGCTGTTGTTGACCGCTTGCAGTAGTCAGCCGGTGCAGTTTTACATGTTGAGCGCCGAAACCGACACGCCGTCTGTTGCCGCCGTGTTACCGGCCGATACGGTGTTGGGCTTAGGCCCGATTCATTTGCCGGCGTATTTGGACAGGCCGCAGCTAGTCACTGCGCTGAGCGAGCATCAATATGAATTGGACGACCAACATCGCTGGGCTGAACGTCTGGATGACAATATTGCCCGGGTTTTGCGGCTTTCTTTAGCCAAACAATTGGGCATAGACCAAGTGGTTCGCTATCCCTGGACACCGCGTCAGGCTATCGATTACCAAATCAGCTTTGATATTCTCGAGTTACATCAAACCGCCAGCGGCCAAAACCGCTTCTCCGTGCAATGGCAGTTAAAAAAAGCCGAACAAGTCGTGCTTGGCAAACGCTTCGAATGCAGCGAAGCGGCAGGTAAGGGCGCTGAAGCCAGTGTCGCTGCGCAAAGCCGTTGCTTGACACGCTTTAGTATCGAATTGGCTCATGAAATTGCCGGACTGGGCTCAATACTCCACCGTTGAAAGCGGCTAAGACCATCTGATCGTTCTGCTGGAACGCCATTTTTAGGTGTCGCTGCTACGGCTTATTTGCTATCCAACACCACGATTCCGTCCCATGCCAAAGGCGGCATTTCACTATAGTGCAAAGCTTTTTGCAGATAAAAACGGCTGGGTCCGTCGTTGGCGTCGAGGGCGAGTGCCGCTTGGAATAAGCGAGTAGCCTCCGGCCACCGGCCTTCCTGGAATGCGGCCAAACCGTCGGCAAACAGAGCGTGCATTTTGTTCGATGGGGGATCGCCGCTGATTTTTCCGACGACTTCCACTAGATTCAATGGCTCCGCACGGCCGACGACGCGAAACGTACCTACCGGTCGGGTAACAATGCTCTCCAAGTCGGCTGCGATGCTCTGCGCTGCCAGAATCCGCGTACCTAAATACTTGTTCACCCCCTGAATTCGCGACGCAATGTTGACCGTATCGCCAATAGCCCGGTAATGACTGGAGCTGCCGGCGTCCAGGCTGCCCAGCGTTAGATCCCCTTCATGCAAGCCGATGCGGGTGGCGAGTGGCTCCTGGCTGGAGGAGAGGTTGAACGACGCCACCGCCGCGGCCATTTCCAGCGCGGCCAAGCAGGCGGCGCGGCGTTGCTGCGTTGCCGGCGCATCGAACCACACCGCCATCATCGCATCGCCGGTCACATCGGCTATGACACCGTCGTGGGACACTACCGGATGCCCCAGCACCTGGTAATAGGTATTCAACAGCGTCCACATTTCCCGGGGCGAATGTTGGGCGGCGATGGCGGTGTAGTCTTCGATGTCGGTGGCTAGGCACAAGCCGGAAACATCTTTTTCGCTTTTAGCGATGCCGGCGTTAGCGCTTTCGGTCCATTGTCCCGGCGCCGCGGGCAACATGCCGACCCATTGCGGAAACACTCTACTGACGAATTCAAGTATCCGCCCCCGTTCGCACATTAAGTCGTAACGCGACCAGGCCAAACTGAGCAACCATGACAATGGCAATTGAATCAATAAGGGCCCGGCGATTGGCAACCACCAGTGGCGCTGCCCAAACAACCAGACAGCCGAGCTGGCGTAAGCCGAGGCAAACACCAGGCTGAGGACGATACCGGGCCAGCCGGCAAAACTGAATAGCAACAAGGCGACAAGCAAACCAAATACGCTGGAAATTATCCAGCCCGGCGCCGGGATTTCGATAAAACTGTCTTCCAGTAAATTGGCGAATTGCGTGGCCATGATCTCCACGCCGGCCATTTTGCCGGTATGCGAATCGGAATAGGGGGTTGGAAAAAAGTCCGATTTGCCCGGCGAGAATTGGCGGTTGGCGCGGCCGACGAATATCACTTTGCCTTTTAAGTCTTCAACCTTGCCTTCGTAAACATCGGCGTAAGATTCCATTCTGAATGTGCGCGGCGGGCCGTAGTAATTGAGATAGCGGCTGTCGCCTTGGCAGATGGCTTTGCCCAATAGGCGTTTCTGTGACGAATCAACCGGTGGCTCATTGGTGTTGTTTTGGCAATTGCGTCGTTGTTCGGTCAACCAACTGGAAATAGGTCTAGGGGTGACTGGAAGCTTGCGCGCTTGGACTTGATGGTAATACCAAGTCAACACAGGCATACTCGGCGTTTCGGCTAAAGCGTCGAAAAAAGTCCAGACCTCGCGAACGCTGGTAGAGGTCGCGTCATTGATTAAGAAAAACGGTGCATGATCCATAACCGCATCGGCTATGGTTGGCGTCGGTGGCACTTTGCGCATTGCCACTAGTTGCTCGGGTAATTCGGTATTTGAATCGCCTTCCCGGGAAATTGCCGGCAAGCTATTCGTGTCGGAACATTCCTCGCGCCCGTAAAAATCCTGGTCGCCGTGGCGAAATTTCTGTACGCATTCGACCAGTAAAATATTCCCGGCGGCTCGCATGGCGGCGGCAAGGGCTTGGTCGTCGGCAGGGTGGGGACGAATAAATTGCAGGTCGAAGACAATCAAACTCGCTTCCTGCTTATGCAATTGCCGGATCAAATCTGCGTGAAACCGACGCCAGCGGGTCAGGTCTTGACCGACGCCCAACCGGTTTTCCGATGTTTCGTCCATTGCGACAATTACAACGTCAGAGGGTGGTTTTTGGGGGCCGCGAATATCGAACAACCAGTCGAGACCCATTGAAAGTTCAAGATCAGTCAATGTGTTGCTAAGACTTCCCGCTGTCAGTGCAAGCATGGCAACAACTAACGCACGGTAGCAAAGGTGCTTCATCAGGATTTATAGAAACCTATCCGCCACGGCCAAAGACCGCAGGCGGAATCAGAATCTATTACTGTTGGTTCGGCCAATAGTGGTCTATGTTGACGAATATTGGACAGATACTTGAGTGGGATACTCAGCGCTCATTGTCGTTGCAATTCTCGTATTGATTTCCACCGGAGTACACAACATTGCAATCAGAGCCTTCGTATAAAGTGGTCACCGAGATGACAAAACGAGCCGATTTGGTTTTACCATTTTTCTTGATTTCGCCCTGTATCAATTTTTTGCTAAGTTCCAATGCGTTTGTCAATTCAGGATTGTTGTCGCTGACAAGTAATTCAACAGTACATTTTGTAGCGTTGCCAGAGCTTGATTTATCGGTGACGCGGTCACCAGCACTTTGGATGCAGGCCGCCACTTCTTTGCCCGACTCGGGATTCAGTGCTACGATTTTTCCTGTTTCGAAATTGACGCCAGTAGCCAAAGCTACGCGCTTTTCGAGGAATGTCTTAATCGCAGAGCATCCTACCACTAACAAGCTGCTCAAAATTAGTACCAAACTGGTTTTATACGCAGTTCTTATATTCATTTTATTTCTCCTATAGATTAAAGTTTCTCGCAGTTAAATTAATAAAATAAACTGAGTTTTACGAATAGCTGCCGTTCAGGTATGAACGGACTAATTTGTGGGCCGCTGGCGTCGAAATTGCTTTGATAGTTAAATTTGTTATCAAATAAGTTTCTTACCTCAAAGTTAATTGTACCCAACCTTCTCGGCATCCGATAACCTATGGCGGTATCGAATGTCCAAAAATCTTCACTGCGATAATCTAAGGGATTGATAGCTGAACTGCTGACACTGGCAACGTGTTGATTAACATAGGTGCCACTAATCCTCGCGAATAGACCAACGGGATGGAATAAATTTAATGAGATGGGGACTTGATGCGTTTCCACATTTTGCGGAGAGTTCGACTGCGTTCTGCGAGCGGTGTAGCTTCTATCAGTTGCATCGAATCGGTATTCAGATTTAAGTGTCATCCATTCCGTTGGTGTCCAGTATGAGTATGCGAGATGAGATGACTCTGCTCGGTTTTGGTTGGCAATAAGGCCATTGTCCGAAAACGGTTGTTGACTATCCCGCCAACTAATTTCACCGCCCAAGAATATGTTTTGTATAGGCTGGTAATCCGTTCCCAATCCGTAGCGCCAAGCTCTTGCATCGGTGTTTTCGTCAAAAAACTGATTAAAGCCGGCAACTTGGGTGGGTTCTATGGTTTGATTGGCCACTAGTTGACGATTCATAGTCCTAAACACTGCACCGCGTAGCGTGAGGTTGTCGAATGGGTTCCAGGTGATGCCGAATTTTGGATTGAATTGGTCTCGGCTCAACATATTTGGTTTACTTTGAAAGGTTCTGCTCCTGCCGTTGGAGTCTCGTGTTATCGATTGGAAATCATTGATCTGGTTATTCACCGAGTCATAACTAATACCTATGGTTGTTATTACTCCGGGCAATAAATATTGTTTAGAATAAATGTAGCCGTTAAATCGGTCAGTGTTATATTGTTGCTGGGTGCTGGAGTTTCTTAATAATGGGGGGGGCACAAAAAAATTGATGTTATTATTATAATTGAAGTGGTTATCTAAATTAAGATAGCCAACACCTGCGATCAGTTCGAAATTGTCCGGGTGAAACAAATATTGCCACTCAGTTTGGTAACCGTTACTTTTTGTTCCAGATGTTGGGTCGGAAATATTCCAATTGAGTGGTCTCGATGAACTAAGATCAACCAAATGATTGCTGGTTGTGTCGTTTCGGGAGGTATAAAATCCCGAAGCGATAATATCTTGTTCGGGATTGATTCGATAACGTCCGCCAATCCTCGCCGTATCCTGTTTGATGGTTTCCCTCAGCGTTGCATCGTGCGATGCGTTTAAACGCATCGCCACATCGCCAGCGCCTAGTTCTTCCGATTTCAACTCGGCTTGCAGGCTAAAGTCAGGTGTGAAGGTATATTGCGCAAAGGCATCGTAAATGTTTTGCTGGTAATCGTCATTTTGACGAAATCCGTCAGTTTGGTAATGAAACTGCCCCAGACTCATCGACAGCTTGTTGTATACGCCTGAGATTACGGCAGTGTCGGTTTTGGTCTCTCGACTACCGTAAGCGCCGTTCAGGACCATATGTGCGCCGTTGCCGGTGTATAAGGTATCGTATTCGTTAGCCGACAAGTTGCCTGGACCCGTATTGTTAAGCACGCCGATATTCTCGCCGGTCAGTTGCGGTTGTACCGGGGTGATATTGATCGGTTGCAACAGTTGCGCCTGCAACAACTCGCTGGCGCGGGCGACGCGGTAGCGGGGTTGACCGACGTAAGAGTCCGATAGAAAACGATGAGCCGACGGGTTGGTGGCATCTTGGCCCAAGGACTTCCAGGCTTCCTTCAACGCTACCCGGCCAAAGCCCAGATCGTTATAAATACGTGCCAAGTTGGCGGTGCGGGCGGCGGCGTCTTCGTCCAACAGTAGTTTCGAGCGGTATACGCCGCGGTTTTCGTTCAGCTCTATAGCCTGTTGCATGTCGTGCAGTGCTTCGACTGGACGATTCAAGGCTTGCTTGCGCAGTGCATCGTAAAAATAAGGCGTTGGGTCTTTAGGGTCGTGTTGCTTTGCCAAGTCGAATTGATCGCCGGCCAACGCGGGGCGTTTTTCTTCGTAATAGGCTTTGCCCAGATAGCTGCGTAACAGGGAATTGTTCGGGTCCAGAATAGCGGCAATTTCCAGGTCGCGGCGGCCGGCTTCCAGGTCGCCGCTGCGGATTTTTGTTAGACCTAAGCCCAAGCGCGGTAAAGGCGCGGTAGACTCCAATTGGACGGCGGATTCGAAATGCCGCATGGCTTGGGCAGTATCTACTCGGAATAAATGCGAAAAGCCCTGTACGGTTTGGGTTCTTTCCAGATTCGGGTCGAGCATAAAGGCTTTAGTCGCCGATTGTGCGCTTTCTTCGCGCAAGCCCAGCGCCAATTGCAGCTCGGACAGCCGCGCCAAAGTCATCGCATCGTCAGGTGCCAACTGGCTGGCACGCTGCGCCGCTGCTAAGGCTTTTTCCAGTTCGAAGCCGGCTTGTTGGCTGTAGGACAGCGCTGAGTAAGCGGTTGCCGATTGCGGATTTGCCGTCACTGCGCGCTCGGCCAGATTCAGTGCGTCGGCTTTGCGATTTTGAGTCAGCGCCAGAATACTTTCCAGAGCCGAAGCGTCCGCGTCATTCGCGTTGCTGGTTCGCAAGGCTTGAATGTCTTGCATCGCCAGCTGGCTTTGCCCGGCTGTCAGCCTGATTGCTGCACGGGTTTTCAAAAATTCTGGCGACTGTTCAGCGGGGGGTGTCCGCTCCAAAGCGCTTAGCGCCAAATCGATCCGGCCTTGCCGATAATTCTGAATCGCGGCACGCAGAGCCGGAGTTATCGGGGCGTTCGGCTCGGCATAGGCTGATAGCGGCGGGTAATACAAAGCCCAATTCACCGCATCGGCGGGCTTAAGATCGATTTGCGCGCGCGGGGCCTGGCCCAACAAGGTCTGACCCGCTTCGCCGGCTTTCAGGTGAATGTCGCCGTAGGTATTGAAAAAGCGCACCGCACCTTCGTAGACCCACAATTCGGCGCTGGCATCATCGGCGCGTAGCGCAAATTCGGTGCCTTCCGGGCCGGCGTTGGCGATGGGCGTGGTGATTTGTAACTGCTTGGGTGTGCGGCTGATGAAATGCACAAAGCCCTTCAGCAAATCGACTAAAGTGGGCTGGCTGGGGGCGATGCCGTTTAAGGTCAAGACGGTGCCTTCGGCCAAACGCAGCGTGATGCCGTTCGGAAGTAACAAAGATGCGCGGCTGTACGCTTCGACTTTAACCCGGCTGCCTTCGCAAAGAGTTTGCTCCAATTGTGCCGGCTGCCATTGTCCTTGCGCGCCGGCGTCGTAATATAAACTGCCTTGCAGCGAAACCAGTTTGGCGGCTTTTTCCACGCTACAGCTTGTCGCGGTCGCATCGGTTTCTGCCAAACACATTGGCGCAAATAAAACCATGAAGCAAATCACAAGGCAGCGCATTTTATCTCCGAAAGATGTTTTTTTTCGGATGATAAAGTCTGAAACCCTAACTGATCAAGGTAATAATTAACTTTGCTCGGTATTTTCTTATTTTTGTCAATTGGCCCAAGGTGCAGTTGCGATCATGCGTTGCCGATAATCGCTACAGGCAGCTCACCATGCGGCCGGTGGGGTGGTTTCGATGCGGAGGGTTTTTTCGTCGACGCTGATGTAACCGCCTTTGGTCAGTTCTTTCATCACTTTGTTAATCATTTCCCGAGATGAACCCACCATGGTCGCCAGCTCTTGCTGAGTGGGGCGGTTATGAATCACGTAGACGTCGCCTTCTTTTTCCGCCATGTCTTGCAGCACCTTAATGGTACGTTCGTAAACATTCGACAAGGCCATTTGTTTGACTTTCTCGGTGAGGAATCTGACTTTTTCCGACAATACTTTAAGTAAGGCAATCGCCGCATCGGGGTGTAGTTTCAACCAGTGGATGAAATCGGTTTTGGCGATGACCGCACACACGGTTTTTTCCTGCGCTTCGACAGCCGCGGAACGGGGTTCGTCGCTGAGCAAGGCCAGTTCGCCGAAATACGAGCCGGCCTCCTGAATCAATAAGGTGACCTCCTTGTCTTTGTCGTTACTGCCAAACACCCGCACCTTGCCGGACAAAATAATGTACAGCGAACTGGTCTGGTCGCCCTCGGCGATGATCATGGCCTTTTTCGGAAATTTAATGACCTTGGCCCTGGATGCCAAAGCTTCCAAAGCCTCCTCGGGCAGATCGGCGAGGAAGGGGATGTGGTTCAGACTGGCGATGACTTCTGCTTGCATGATGAGGCTATAACCGCTTGGTTTAGTAGAGTGCCGCTTTTGATAACGGTCTGGTTTGTAGTTGACGCCTAGCTTACTAAGTTTGCGTCATGATAGTGAAGTATTTCACAGATTGTCGGCCAATTAAATCACAGACATACCCCTTTTACGGCGGCAGCGGGAATAGAGCTCGGCGCATTGGCGAACTTCAACTTTGCAAAAGCTATCCCGCCGAGCGCCTGCCGTTTATACCCAGCTTTTGCCGGTACGCAGCAAGACCTCGAATGCTGATGCCGGTAATGGCTTGCTGAAGTAATAGCCCTGTATCTCGTCACAGTGGTGTTCGCGCAGAAACTGGCAGTGTTGTTCGGTTTCCACGCCTTCGGCGATCACCTTGAACGCCAGGTTGTGCGCCAGTGCAATCACCGCCAATACAATAGTGGCATCTTCCGGATCGGTGAGCATGTCACGCACGAAGGATTGATCAATTTTCAGGGTATCTACGCGAAATCGTTTCAAGTAGCTGAGGCTGGAATAGCCGGTACCGAAATCGTCTATGGACAGCTTCACCCCGGCGGTCCGGAGCTGGCTAAAAGTGGCGATGACCTTCTCGACATCCTGAGCGATCAAACTCTCGGTCAGCTCCAGTTCGAGTTGAGAGGCCGGTAGACCGGTGTCTTCGAGCGTATTCATCACCCAACTGATCACATCCTGCTGTAGAAACTGGCGCGCGGATATGTTCACCGCCACACAGACCGGTGGCAAACCGGCGTCTGTCCAGGCTTTTGCCTGAGCGCAAGCTGCGCGCAGCACCCAATCGCCAATGGGCACGATAAGCCCGGAGTCCTCGGCAATTGGAATGAACTGAGCGGGAGATACCGCACCCATTTCGGGATGTTGCCAGCGCAATAAGGCTTCGCAGCCGGAAATTTGGCCGTTTTTCAAGTTGACCTTGGGTTGGTAGGCCGGCTGAAACTGTCCCAATGCCAACGCTTCCCGCAAGCGCGTTTCTATATTGACACGGCGCAGGGTTTCCTCGCTCATCTCGCGGGTGAAGAATTGACAGGTGTTGCGGCCTAGGTCCTTGGCGCGGTACATCGCCACGTCAGCGTTGTCGATGAGCGCCTCGGCGGTTTCGCCGTCCTGCGGGAATACGCTGACGCCAATGCTCACGGACAAATGGATATTACGCCCCTGAACCAGAAGCGGACAATCAAGATGCCTGACCACTTTTTGGGCGAGGAAATAGGCATCGCTATCTTTATTTAAATCAGTCAGCAAAATTAGAAATTCGTCACCTCCCAGGCGAGACACGGTATCACCGTCCCTGACCAGGCTGCCTAGCCGTTCGGCGGCGACCTTCAGCACCGCGTCGCCGAATGGATGGCCGTAGCCGTCGTTAACTATCTTGAAGCGATCCAGATCCAGATAGAGCAGTGCCAGCTGATTGCCGGCGCGGCGCGCGTGGGCGACGGCTTGGGCAATGCGGTCCTGGATCAGGTCGCGGTTGGGCAGGCCGGTGAGGCCGTCGTAGGTGGCCAGATAGCGAATCTGCAGCTCGGCCTGTTTGCGCGCGGTGATGTCCTGAATGGCACCTATCATCCGCACGCCGCGTCCCGTGTCGTCACAGAGCAATTGGCCGCGATCAAACAAGTCGGCATAGCTGCCGTCCTTGCGCCGAAAACGGTATTCCTCGGACCAGGTGTTCTCGCTGCCGGCTACGGTGGCTTGAAGGTGTGCAACCACGCGGTCGCGGTCGTCGGGGTGGATGCGGCGGGCCCAGAAGTCGAATGAAGGCAAAATTTCGTCAGTGGTGTAGCCGAACACAATTTGAAAGTTCTCGCTCCACCAGATGTTGTTGCTGGCGAAGTCCCAGTCCCACACGACATCTCCGGTCGCACGGGTGGCGGCGTGGAAGCGGGCTAAGCTTTCACGCAACGCGGCATCCGCGCGTTGTCGTTCCGAGATGTCGTTTAGAAACAGCGTGCGGACTTCCAAGCCGTTGCGTGTAAAAGCCGCCACTCGCAATTCCGCGTCGAACACGCCTTGGGTGCCGACAAATTGAAACGCGCCGGAATCGGGGGTGCTGAGAATCTCGGCCCAATCAGCGTGGCCGTCAGGCGCAAGCACAGCATCGGTGATGGCCTTACCCAGAATGTATTCACGCGCCAGGCCAAACAAACGTTCTGCGGCGGCGTTCCATTCTATAACGGTCAATTGGTGATCCAGGCTAAAGATTGCGGTGTGGGTGGAGTCGAAAATTGCGCCTTTTAATGCCAGAGAAGCGGCTTGCTGTTCCTTGGCTTCCAGCAGTTGTTTAACGGCCACGGCCATGTGGTCGAGGGCTTCACCCAGAATTTGGGTTTCCCGGAACTCGTTCGTGGCGAAAGTGGCGGCCGCCGGGGGTTCCAATTCGGTATGACCGATGCCGGCGACCCGGCGCTCCAGCGCCGCCAGCGGTTTGCCGAAGCGCCGGGCCATGCGCATCGAAACCAGCACCAGTCCTGCGGTAATTGCCAAGCCCATACCGCCCACCTGATACAACTGGCGACGCAGCATGTCTTCGATAAACGATACTTTTCGCGAAGTAATGACCAACCAAGACATGCCGCCTTTCAGCGGCATGCGGCGGGCGGCAACCCAGCGTTGCTCGCCTTCCAATAGCATGCGGTCTAGGAATAATTCGCCGGTGAAATTCAGCAAAGGGCTCAAATCGGCAGGCAAGGGCAACGGCGCTCGGCCTACTTGCAACGGATCGCCGATTAGGCGGGGAGCGGCTCCCAACTCCAGGACCTGAAACCGGGAGTGATATTCCGTACCTATGGCGCTTAGAAAGCTATTCAATGCCGGGATGTCGAAGTCAGCATCCAGAACGCCGATCAAACGACCGCCCGTATCTTTCAGGACTTTGCCGTAGCTGAAGCCCCACAAAGGCTCGTTGCCTGTAAATGGCGCCGCCCAGCGGTAAGCCGGAACCCAGGTGTCGCCGCTCGGGCTGCGCAAAGCGGCTGCGTAGAACGCATCGCTGCGGGGATCGTAGTGTTGGTTAAACAGCTGTTGATGGAGCACGAATCCCTGCTCGGTCAATATGAACTTTCGCGCAGGCGGGCCTTCCGTGCGGTCACCCGGGAATAGCCAAAGTAAAATCTCGCCATTTGCAGTCCGTTCCAACGCGCCGTATTCGCCTGAAGCTGCCAAGGAAATGCCCAGATAACTTAATTCCGGGCGTTGTTCGAATGCCGCCAGCGAATATTCCAGTGTCGATTGTAATGTGGCACCCGTTACCTCCGGGGCTATCGCAGCACGTTCAGCGGATTCGGCTGTCATCTCCGCCGCGCGAATCAAAATCTGCAGGCGCTCGGTTGCTCGGTCCAGGGTTTCTTTCACCTCCCGCCGGGTGGTTTCTTCGGTGCTGGCGACGCTTTGCCAAGTCATGCCTATTAACAGCGCCAGACCAAGCAACATCACCAAACCCACGATATTGGAAATTAAAACTCGGGTAAATGAAGGAGCAACTGCTTCGGATAACGTTGTCTGTTTCGCGGGTGAAGGCGCGTTATTCATGGTTGTTTGGTCAATGGCTATCGCTGTGAAGTGATCTTGTTAGCGCATCTTGGGCAGTACGCTGCAAAGCTGGAATCGTGTCGAGTTCGGGCAATTGCGTAAGCGGCAGCTCCCGATCAGTTTGGTTCTCGAAAATCGCCAAATTCTATAAATGCCGTCATTTGTATCAAAGACATTGTCATGCAAATCGGCCCAATTTATCGCTACTGCCCCGTTTGGGCTGCATTCGTCGAAGCCTGAAGCGGTTTAAGCCTTCGATAGACCCTGTACCCTAAAGGTATTTAGGCCAACGGTATTTTAAGGCCGCGATAATAATTGTAGATGCTGAAGACGATCTTTAAATTTAGCCGGTAAAAAAGTTTCGCAAATTACGCATCCAGCCAAGCTCCGCTTTTAGCGTAGCCGCCATAGCGGCACGAATCCTTATCGAATGAAAAACTACCGCCATTCGCAGTGGAATTTTTCACAGCTTTCCGAGGGGACGAACACCTAAAGTATCAATACCCGCTCAAGTTCACAAACCGGTAGATGGGGATGTGGTTCGGCAAGCAATGTTGCCGGTATCGCAGTCGTTGGGCCAGCTATGTGCCGGCCTCATCACTTTATTAAGGAGAAAGACAATGTCTCAAAAATCCAAATTAGATCAAGCTCTTAAGGTGTTGCAACCTGAGGAAATCAGCCAAGTTTCCGGCGGTTTAGTCGATGTCGGCACTGACTTAAGTCAGTTTCCCCGCAAATTCTGGCCGGTCATCAATCCAGGGTCGTTCGTGATTAAAGCCAATGCTGGCTTGGTTGTGCGCTAAATCACTTCCCTGAAGTCATCTTTTATTTTTTGGAGAGCTGTCATGTCAAACAAAACCACTCGAATTTCTGCCGATGAATTATCCGCCTTTGCCGCGCAAGGCATAGAACGCGCTTTGCAAGCCCGCGAGGCTGCCGGCGTTGAGTTGAATCAGGCGCAACTGGATCAAGTTAGCGGCGGCGCCTCGTTAAGCTTGGTGCTGAATAAAGGCATTATCGCCGGCGGCCCCTGGTTCGATCAGTTTAGAGGATTAAATAATGTGATTACCAATCAGGGTGCCGGCGGTTTGGCCGGTGGCTTAGCGGGCGGCCTGCAAGGAGCAACCCAGCTGGGTTGATAAGGCCATGACCTCGGAGAACCCAGTGTTATGTCCCAGCGCACAGCCGGAATGGGAAGGTGCCCAAGTCATCGGCGTAATGACCGGTACTGCGGATCAGCCGGAAATGGCTTATCTGCACGCCCCGCAACCGGTGACCGAGCAATTGCTCGAACTGGCAGGCCCTGTCAGTCCGGCGGAAGTGTTTCGTTTCTCCGCGCCGTGCGCCTGCACCGGTTGCGGGCACTACGCGGAAGCGGAGTCCAAATGCCGGCTGGCTGAAAAAGTCGTGCGTTTTACGCCGAAGGTCACCGAGCAATTGCCGGTGTGCGCGATTCGTGCCGACTGTCGTTGGTGGCTACAGGAAGGCCGCTCGGCATGTTTTAGATGTCCGCAAGTGGTGACCAATAACCTCAAGCCGACCGAAGACATGCGGCGGGCAGCCGACTACGGCGTTCTTTGAGGGTTTTGGTCGCAATGTCAAAAAGGGTGAGAAGGAAACGGCGCTATGAAACATGAGTTATTTCGACAACAAGCCTTGGACTTTAAAAAAGACAAGCCCTTAGGGGAGGTTATTCACGTGGAATCCTTGTCGTTTGCCTTTCTCACCGCTTTAGCCGTCAGCAGCGCTTTGCTGCTGGTCGCCTTTGCCTTTTGGGGCGAATACACCCGTAAATCGCATGTGAATGGCTATTTGTCGCCGAGCATGGGATTAATCAAAGTGTATGCGCCGCAGGCCGGCACCTTGATCGAGAAACACGTACGCGAAGGGCAAGCGGTTAAAGCCGGCGATACTTTATTCGTGTTATCCACCGAAAGTAGTTCAAGGGAAACCCCGCAAGCTCAGGCCGCGGCGATAGAGCAATTGAAGCAGCGACGGGAAAGTCTGGAAACAGAACTCATCAAACAAGAGCAAATCGACCAGATTCAATACCGCTCCGTGTTGGATAGACTGCATGGCATGCAACGCGAGTTGCAACAAGTCAATAATGAAATAGACACCCAGCAGCAGCGTTTGGCCGGCGCCGCCGCGACTTCGCAACGCTATCAGCAGCTACTGAGCACCAAATTCGTATCGGCGGTGCAAGCGCAGCAAAAACAAGACGAATGGTTGGATCATCAAGCCAAGCTGCAAGCACTGCAACGGGTACAGATGACCTTACAACGCGACATCCATTCCGCGCAATTGGAAGCAGACAGTAGCCAAATGAAATTTAAAAACCAGCGTGCGGCCATCGAACGCAATATTTCAACCTTGGCGCAAAACATCACCGAATCCGAGTCGCGCCGCAACATCGTGATTACCGCACCGCACGACGGCACCGTCACCACGATCCTGGCGGAGCAGGGACAAAATGCCACGACCGCCAATCCCTTGCTGTCCATCCTGCCGCAAGGTGCCAAATTGCAAGCCCAATTACTGGTGCCGTCCAGCGCGGTGGGCTTTGTCGAGCAGGGGCAGACGGTGTCGGTACGGTACCAGGCTTTTCCCTATCAACGCTTCGGTAGTCATCAAGGGCGTATCGTCGAAATTGCCAAAACCTTGATTACCCCCAAGGAAGCCGACTTGCCGGTGACGCTGCAAGAGCCGGTTTACCGGGTAACGGTAGAGATCGACAAACAAGCGGTGCAAGCCTATCGCCAGGATATTCCGCTGCAATCCGGCATGCTGCTGGATGCGGATATTTGGCTGGATCATCGCCGCCTGATCGAATGGGTGTTCGATCCTCTTTACAGCATTCTAGGACGGGTTTAATCATGACTATGCAAAACATCCTCGACTTTTCCGGCCGCAAGAAGACCCCGCTGATCCTGCAAACCGAAGCGGCCGAGTGCGGTCTCGCCTGCCTGGCGATGGTGGCCAATTTTCATGGTCACCGGGTGGATTTAGCTAGTCTGCGGCAGAAGTTTTCGCTGTCGCTGAAAGGCTCGACCTTGAATCATCTGATCCAGATTGCCAACCAATTGCATCTGGGTTCGCGGCCGGTGCGGGTGGATTTGAACGAACTGAGCAGACTTAGCCTGCCGGCTATTTTGCATTGGGATTTCAATCATTTCGTAGTTTTGACCCAGGTCAAACGCGGCGTGGCGACGATACACGATCCGGCCAAAGGTACCGTGCATTTGCCCTATACCGAGGTCTCCAAACATTTCACCGGTATTGCTTTGGAGTTGCAGCCCACCCAAGCTTTTACCGCCAAAACCGAACGTCAACAAATCAAACTTTCCCGCCTCATCGGCCGATTGAACGGTGCCTCCAGCGCTACCTTGCAAATCATTTTATTGGCGGCAGCCATCGAAGTGTTTGCAATCGTAGCGCCTTTTTTTATGCAACTGGTGGTGGATAACGCGGTGGTTGCGAAGGACACCAATCTGTTGACCGTACTGGGCTTGGGGTTCTTGCTATTGGCCTTGATTCAGATCGGCATTACCGCGCTACGCTCCTGGGTGGTGCTGGTACTCAGTACGTCGGTGAATTTGCAGATGATGAGCAATCTGTTCGGACACTTATTGCAGCTGCCGATGAATTTCTTCGAGAAGCGGCATCTGGGCGACATCGTCTCGCGCTTCGAATCCTTAAACGTGATTCAACGCACCCTGACCACCAGCTTTCTGGAAGCGATTATTGACGGCGTGATGGCGTTGGTGACACTGGGTATGATGCTGGTGTACAGCTGGAAGCTTGCGGCTATCGTCAGCTTGGCCGCGCTGCTTTACGGAGTATTGCGCTTGTTGTCGTTCGCCCCATTACGCGCGGCCAGCGAAGAGCAGATTCTGCGCGCCGCCAAGCAGCAAACCAATCTGCTGGAAACCGTGCGCGGCATGCAGAGCGTGAAGTTATTCAACCGCCAGTTGCAACGCCGGCACGGCTATCAAAATTTGATGGTCGATCATTTCAACGCCGGCATCCGCGTGCAAAAGCTGAATATTATTTACCGCGCCCTGAACAGCTTGTTGTTTGGGGTGGAAAACATCGCGGTGATCTGGCTAGGCGCCTTGTTTATTCTGGACGGCGGCTTTTCGGTGGGGATGCTGTTTGCGTTTATGTCGTTTAAAGACCAGTTCACTCATCGGGTGGGCAGCTTCATCGAAAAAGGCATCGAATTCAAAATGCTGGGCCTGCACACCGAACGGGTCGCCGATATTGCGTTGGCGGAAGCCGAAGATGAGCATGTTAGTGGTGCCCGTCACGAGCAACTGCCGGCATCGATCCAAATCCGCAATCTGGATTTCAGTTACGCGCCATCCGAGCCGCCGGTACTGAAAAATCTGAATCTGGATTTTGCCGAAGGCGAGTCGGTGGCGATCATTGGTCCGTCCGGTTACGGCAAAACCACGCTGGCAAAATTAATCTTGGGTTTATTGCAGCCCAGTGCCGGCGAAATTCTGATCGGCGGTGTACGCTTAAACCGCATCGACAGTCACGATTACCGCAATATGGTGGCGGCGGTGATGCAGGAAGATCAATTGTTCGCCGGCTCGATTGCCGACAACATCTGTTTTTTCGATCCGGAACCGGATCAAGCCTGGATCGAAACCTGCGCGCAACTGGCGGCGGTGCATCAGGATGTGATGACCATGCCCATGGGCTACAACACACTGATAGGCGATATGGGCACGGTGTTGTCCGGCGGCCAAAAACAACGGGTATTGCTGGCCCGGGCTTTGTACAAACGCCCAAAGATTCTGGTGTTGGACGAAGCCACCAGCCACTTGGACGTGGCCCGCGAAAAGCTGGTGAACGGTGCGGTGCAGCAACTGAAATTGACCCGCATCATCATCGCCCATCGTCCGGAGACTATCGCCTCGGTGGATAGGGTGATTGACTTACAAGCCATAGCGGCAGAGGCGCTTGCCGGCCCGTGTTATGCGTCGCAGGCTGCTTAGATGTTGCTGACCAGTAAATGCTCTATGTTGCCGGATTCGTTATAAAATCGTCGAAAATTTTTAAACATTTTACGACTGGATTTTATGAATAACGCCATTGAAACACACGCATCCAACGATATTTTTTCCGAAGCCTTCTTACTGGGCAATTTAGGCGCACCGTTTATTTTGGGAATGGCGGTCGGCTATTTCGCTAAAAAAATGCTGCGCACGGCCTTGTTTGTCGGCGGGGCAATTGTGTCGATTTTGTTCGTTGCCGAATATTACGATCTTATCAACATCAACAATATGGCGTTGGAAAATGCGGCTAGCTCAGCCGCTGAGGTTGCCAAGGAATCCGGCAGTTTCTTGCTGGATAGGCTGGCGGTGTTTACCAGCCGGGGTGTTAGCGGTGCAGGCGGTTTTTTTGTGGGATTTAAACTTGGGTAAATCGGTTTTTGTTTACCCGGCCAGCAGCGTGTTTTACCTAGCCACCTAGTGCCCACTTTTTGCGTGGGCACTAGGTGAGTTGTGGATATCACTTCAGACTATTTGCCATCAACAGGGCAGGTTTATAGAATTCCAGCCGCTAATTTCGGCCAGGAAAAATACCTTGTGTGGCTACACAGTAAGTGATACCCAAAGCAGGTGAACGGTTATCAAAAGGCACGCTTTGTCCGGCGGGCTGAACGGAAGTGGTTGGTCTACCCGTAAATTTTATGATGTTTGCCTTTAGGGAAGCGTTGGGGGCGTCGCTTGAATAGATATTATCTCTCGATGTCGATGCCGCTAATACATTGCCGGAGGGCGTACTCTTATTGCCGGCTGTACTTACTGCGTCAATCGTAGCGGAAACGTTATCTAAAAAAGTTTGCGCACCATGGGAGTGGAAAGGCATTTGGTTTAGTCCTAGGGTTACAAAATCTAAGCCGACTTCTTGGCCAATCGATATGGGCGATAGCCCCGGACCTTGCCCGACCCCGATTGGCGAACGGCCGCGCAGATCCGGTAGCATAAATGTTGTTTGTCCATCACCGCCATACTGCGTACCCAACAGCGAAAACAAGGCTGTGTTTTGCGCAATGCTCAGGGTCTGTCCGGCGGCCTCCAGATAACCGCGCGGGCAAAAGTTAAAGCTAAATGTGCAAATCTCGCCCAGAAATGGGTCGGAACCGCAAGCCGAGGCAGATACAGGTAAGCCGGTGATAGCGATCATGGCCAGTTTCAAGAGTGGTTTGTTGAATGCTTTTGACATGTTGAGTACCTTTAGATTGAGTTGAAATTAATTGAAAGCGTAGAGACGGCGTTTGCTGGTAAGGACTGAGATCAAGCCGATAGCCAGCAACCACAGGGTTTCCGGCTCCGGTACCGTGTTGTTGGTTTGCTTGGTGACCGAATCGACTGTAATCAGGCTGGACGCATTTATCGAAAATCTGCCGGAGTCCGCGCCGCCGAATATGAATAGATCGGGGTTGCTATCGCCAAAGCTGATCAAATCGCCTGGGTTTAATAGAAACGACAACAATAGAGTGCCGACGTCGGATACCAGGCCGCCTTTACCGGTAGCGATATTGGTATTCGGATTACTGGGTATGAATTTTTCGTTACCGCGAACGGGATCCGAAACAATTTTAGAAAACGCCAGTTCCTTGCCATCGGCTTTGTAAAAGCCAATTATGGACTGTGCGAATTCGCCGTCATTGTTTAGTGGCGGTGTGTCGGTGGCTTCGACTTGATGGCTGTATTGGAATTGCAAGTTCACCACAAAACTATCCACGGCAGACTTGTTCTCAATCGAAAAGGTATAGTCGCCGAACAGCGGGCTGATGTTTGAGGGCTCGGCGCCGCCAGTGCCGCTAGCGTTTAAATTGATACCAAAACCATCGCCGATCTGGCTTAAGGTGCCTGATAAGGGGTCAGGACCTGTGACCGAGGAACCCACCAGCGTGGTGGTGGAAGTAGAGCCGGCGATAATGCTGGTCAGCGAGCCTGTCTGGATGGCGTTTATGGGATCGGCTGGGGAACCGAGGCTATCAAACTCGGCCGAACCGCGAATTACAATATTGCTGTCAAAAGCTGCGGCCGACACCCATCCGGAATGGGCGCCGAGCAGCAATGTGATAGCCAATGCGACATTGCGAGTCCGGCAACCGTGGTTTGTAGGTAGCTTCTTAAAATCGCTACCGATGCTCTTTTTAAATTTAATTGATTCCATCTTGATACCTCTATATTTGATTAGATTTGGCGGTAATATATTTATATTAATGACTGGTTCCGTGCAAAATGCAGGCATCTAGTAAGTATTTAAATGCAGTGGATTAAAATAATTTCTCATGCTGCTAAATTGCCATATAAATTGAATTAAATTACTTCTGTTTTATTCAAAAAATTGTATTACGGGAATTAATAGCCAATTCTTATGCCAGTTATTAGTTTTGTGCGGGAAAATAATTTATCTTTATGTTTTTAAATATATTTTATGGCTGTGCTTGGTAGGAGGAGTCAGCATGCATAATTGGTGTGGAAGCGTTTTGGCACGATATGTCGCATGAAGTACGAAATATCGTTTTTATTTCGAGGTGGGGTTTGATTTATTGCTTAGCTCGATAGAGCGGGTAATTGAAAGTAGGCTTTTTAGCTTAGAAATACCCATTACTAAATAAGCAGAGGAAGGCTTTGTCAAACTGATGTGAAACTGCAAAAGCCCCGATTAGCCAAGCGAACAGCTTCGACAAACAAGTAAACAAAGCATCTACATGGGAAGCACCCAAATGCGCGGATACCACCATTGACGGCGTGACTGGCGAACCGGCAATCGCCGGACGAGGAGTAATGAAAGTGCGGGATTTTCTAAGTTAGGGATAGCGGAGGCTGCGGTTCGCCGATTTCATGGATCAGCACGGTCTGGCCGACTGCCAAGCTGCCGGGTTTATCGTGCAAGGCGTTTTGCCCAAAATAGACTTTGTTTTGCCATTTGCGCAGACGATTCAGCGTCGTCAACGGCTCTTTGCCGGTTGCGGCGGTGAGCGGGTCTATGGTGGGCACCGAGCAGCGCGAGCAGGGTTTGGGCAATCTAAAACTAATATCGTTGATGCTAAGCCGTCGCCAAGTGTCTTCGGCGTAGCTGTCGCAATCGGTGACGACTAGATTGGGCCGAAAGCGAATCATGTCAATTGCCAACGGCATGGCTTGGTTTAGGGCGTTTAAGGAATTTTCCGACACGATCAAAAACGGAAAGCCGTCGGAAAACGACGTTTGATCACTTTCTAAAGCATAGTTAGGATCGACCTGGCGAATATCGTCATCACTTTGGTAGACCAGCCGGCACTCGGTTTGTAAAAAATCGCTTAGCCAGGCATCGGCAACAGCGCCACATGTTTTGGCGACACAAACGTCGTGCCAGACTACCACTTCAATGTCGTCGCCGTCTTCCGATTGCAAAGGCAGTGTTAGATCCGCTTGATTGGGAGCCGACAAAATTAACTGTTGATCTGCAATGCGGGTTTTAATCAAGGCCATTTTTGGTAAACGGCGTTGGCTGAGGAACTGTCTATCGCCGTCTATCAGCATCCATTTTCGGTCGTACAGCAAGCCTTTGTGGTCCACCGGCCAGTGTTCTACGCGAATGCCGGCCAGCGATTTGACCGGGTATATATAAATTTCACTGAGTATTGGCATATTGTTTTGCGCTTAGCTGAATAGCAGATCGGTTTGGGTGTGCAGTAAATGCTCTGCCAAATGTTTTTCAATGTTGTCGAACTTGATGCCGTAACGG
Organism: Methylomonas sp. TEB; assembly: GCF_047777895.1. Lineage (GTDB taxonomy): Bacteria > Pseudomonadota > Gammaproteobacteria > Methylococcales > Methylomonadaceae > Methylomonas. The sequence goes on along the minus strand of NZ_CP180476.1, from coordinate 2,911,818 downwards.
CCGTTTTCCCGGTCGCAATGTACAACAAGCGCGGGTATATCGAAACGCTTGCCGTCGGCGAACAATAAATACAGGAATATCCGCTGATTCTTGCCGAGTTTTTTTTCGCTGAATATCGCCGCGCCGCGGCTACTCACATCCCGCAACACGACCGGAAACAGGCGTGGAAACCAGATACTTTTGACTTTGACGGCGGCACGGATGTCGTTGCGTCGATAACGAACCGCACTGCGTTTGTTAGACCATGAGCTATCAATCGTGACCTCTTGATCGAGAAAATCTAAAGAGAAATCTGGCTCAGACATGGCAAGCGCGGCAAATGTAAAGGTGGCTAAGTATTGATGTTAAACCGTTAAAATTCAATAGAGCGTGACGATTATTGACCAAGCCCAGCCAAAGCGAATCCGTTAAAATATGGCTTTTATATCGTTCCGAACCGGATTATGAAAAAAATAGCGATTGTTTCATTTTGTTATTGTTGGCTCGCCGCGTTGCCTATCAGCAGCGCAGTTGCCGCGCCTGCCAAGAAAGCCGCACCTGCCAAACCGCAGATCAGCAAACCTGCCGAGCCTGCCAAGCAGATGGTCAAAATCGGCTATTTTAGTCAGGAAAGAGCCGCCCCGGCTGCCTTATCCAATCTTGATCCGTTTATCCAGAACAAAGGCCAGATCGGCGCCGAATTGGCGATTGCCGATAACAATACCACCGGGCAATTTACCGGCCAGCACTACGAGTTAAAGCAGGTTGTAGTGCCGGTGGGCGGCGATTTGCAGCAGGCCTTCAATCAATTAGGCGACGATGTCGGTTTGGTGGTGTTGAACGTGCAGCCAGACCAATTAAACAAGCTCGCCGATTTGCCGGCGGCGAAAAACAAATTGCTGTTCGATGCTTCTACCAGCGACGACGAGTTGCGCAACACGGATTGCCGCCATCAGGTTTTGCACATATTGCCCAGCCGGGCCATGCGCGCCGATGCGCTGGCGCAATACATGTTAAAGAAGCGCTGGCAAAACTGGTTTTTGGTGATAGGTCCCACGCCGGAAGACAAGTTATACGCAGCGGCCATTAAACGCGCGGCCAAGAAGTTTGGTATCAAACTGGTCGCGGAAAAAGCCTGGACCAACGATTACGACGCCCGCCGTAGCGCGCAATCCGACGTGCCGGTGTTCACGCAAGTAGACGATTACGACGTGTTGGTGGTGGCCGACGAACAAGGCTTGTTCGGCGAATATCTGGATTACCGGACCTGGAAACCGCGTCCCGTGATCGGCACGCAGGGTTTGGTTGCCACCGCCTGGCACAGAACCCACGAACAATGGGGCGCGGTGCAATTGCAAAATCGCTTCAAGGACACCGCCGGCCGCTGGATGGAAGAACAAGATTATGCGGCCTATCTGGCGGTGCGGGCGATAGGCGAGGCCAGCGTCCGCAGCAAATCCAATCAAACTCAGGCGATTAAGGATTATGTGTTCTCCGAAGCGTTTGCGTTGCAGGGTTACAAAGGCGTGCCCCTGTCGTTCCGCCCTTGGGACGGTCAATTGCGGCAACCGGTATTATTGGCTGCACCGCGTTCTTTAGTCAGCGTGGCGCCGGTCGAAGGATTTTTGCATCCGAAGACCGAGCTGGATACCCTGGGATACGACCAGCCGGAAACGGCTTGTAAATAAGCCGGTGTTGAACCAAATTTCAGAGGGTAGGGCATGAGCGATAAACGGCGCATGGAGATTAGCCAGTCGGCGATCACGGGTGTTCTGGGCGTGGAAGAAGCGCGGCCGCAAAAAAAGGGGCCGGCGCATAAACCGTTCAAAATTCAAAGCCGCTATCAACCGGCCGGCGACCAGCCCACCGCCATCGCGGCGCTGGTGGAAGGCATCAACGACGGTGAATTGCATCAAACCTTATTGGGTGTGACCGGCTCGGGCAAGACCTTTACTGTTGCCAATGTGATCCAACAAACCCAACGCCCGGCAATGATCATGGCACCCAACAAGACGCTGGCGGCGCAGTTGTACGGCGAAATGAAGGAGTTTTTTCCGGACAACAGCGTCGAGTATTTCGTGTCTTATTACGACTACTACCAGCCCGAGGCCTATATTCCGGCCTCTGATACCTTCATCGATAAGGACGCCTCACTTAACGAGCATATTGAGCAAATGCGCTTGTCGGCCACCAAAGCTTTGCTGGAACGGCGCGATACCATCGTGGTGGCTACGGTTTCGGCAATTTACGGCTTGGGGGAACCCGAATCTTATTTCCAGATGGTCTTGCATTTGGTGCGCGGCGATATGATCAAGCAACGCGACATATTGCGGCGTTTGGCGGAAATGCAATATACCCGCAACGACACTGAATTGCGCCGGGCGACATATCGGGTGCGCGGCGAGGTGATCGACGTGTTTCCAGCCGAGTCGGAAGAACAAGCCCTGCGTATCGAGTTGTTTGACGACGAGATCGAAAGGTTGTCGATGTTCGACCCACTAACCGGTGAAGTCACACAGCGTCTGGCGCGCTTTACGCTTTATCCGAAAAGTCACTACGTCACGCCGCGCGACCAATTACTTAGTGCGGTGGAAAAAATCAAAATCGAATTGGCCGAACGTCTGGAGCAATTGCGCGACAACCATAAATTGGTGGAAGCACAACGTCTGGAACAGCGCACGCTGTTCGACATCGAAATGATTATGGAAGTGGGCTATTGCTCCGGTATCGAGAATTACTCCCGCCACCTGTCCAATCGCGCGGACGGCGAATCGCCGCCGACCATGTTCGATTATTTGCCCAAGGATGCGCTGGTGATCATAGACGAAAGCCATGTCACCGTGCCGCAGATCGGTGCGATGTATAAGGGCGACCGGTCGCGCAAGGAAACCCTGGTGGAATACGGCTTTCGATTGCCCTCAGCTTTGGACAACCGGCCATTGCGCTTTGAGGAGTTCGAGCAAATCTGCGGTCAGCGTATTTATGTGTCCGCCACGCCAAGCACTTACGAGAAAGAGCATTCCGGCGCGGTGGTAGAGCAGGTGGTGCGCCCGACCGGCTTAGTCGATCCCATCGTCGAAGTGCGCCCGGCGACCAGTCAGGTAGACGATTTGTTGTCGGAGATCACTAAACGCACCGCCATCCAGGAGCGGGTGCTGGTTACCACCTTAACCAAACGCATGTCGGAAGATTTGACTGATTACTTGATGGAGCACGGCGTCAAGGTGCGTTATCTGCATTCGGACATCGAAACCGTTGAACGAGTCGAGATTATCCGCGACTTGCGGCTGGGCGTGTTCGATGTGCTGGTTGGTATCAATTTGTTACGGGAAGGTTTGGATATACCGGAAGTCTCGCTAGTGGCAATTCTGGATGCAGATAAGGAAGGCTTCCTACGCTCGTTGACTTCGTTGATCCAAACCATAGGCCGCGCCGCGCGTAACGCCAACGGCAAGGTAATTTTATACGGCGACAAGGTTACCCGTTCGATGCAACTGGCTATCGACGAAACCGAACGCCGCCGCGATAAGCAGGAAGCGTTCAATAAAGAGCACAATATCCAGCCGAAAACCATATTCAAATCGGTTACCGATATTTTGGAGTTATCGATTCCCGGTTCCGGCGGTTCCATTTCCAATGCCAGAGCGAAAGTCGCCGAACCGGCCGGCAATTACAAGGCCATGACGCCCAAACAGGCTGCCAAGGCCTTGAAACAGCTGGAAGAGAAAATGTATCAGCATGCCAAAAACCTGGAATTTGAAGATGCGGCGCGGATCAGGGATCAGATTAAATTGCTGCAAGCCGAGATGGTGGTTTAAGAGGCTTAGGTTTGTAATTAACGTTTTGGCTAACTATATTTAGTGAATTTTGTCGAGGTTCCCAGCTTGCAAAGCTTGGTCGGCAAAAGCTAAACGACGATAGCAAGTTCATGAAACAGACGCCGAGAAACAGATGATACCCGCCAAAAACATACTGAACGAAAATGTTCGCGTGCTGAAAAGCGAGGTATCTAAAACCACTTATCAAGGTGTGGCTATCGCCATTGCCAGCATTCTCAGTGCGCTGTTGGCCTTGAGTTATTACTACGTCGGCGAAATTTCCTTAAACGGCATCATTAAAGCGCAAACCGAAAATTACGGTCTGTGGATGCTTGAAGCGCTACCGTTTATTTTCGGATTTTGGGGTCAATATTCCAGCTCGGTCATCGCTTATCAAGCCGGGGCGATGATTTTGGACCAGACCCAGGAACTGCGCTCTCGCGCCGAATCATTAGAAAAACAAGTCAGTTATTCCACCACCCACGATTCGGTAACGGACCTACCTAACCGGGTATTGTTCTACGACCGGGTGGAGCAAGCGATGTTAGCCGCCGGCAATCAAAACAAAATGCTGTCTATCTTGTTGGTGGAAGTCGCCAATTTTAAGGAAGTTTACGACACACTGGGTCGTAACAGCAGCGACTTGATTTTGAAACAGATAGCCACGCGCCTGCAAAGCGTGGTGTTGGGGACCGATAGCGTTGCCCGTATCGACGGCAATATTTTCAGCGTGTTGTTGTCGGCGGTGGATAACGAAACTGCCGGCCTGACATTGGCCAAAAATATCCAGGCGGCCCTGGATCCGGCCTTTAAAGTCGAGCGTCTGAGTCTGGTAATCCACAGTAATATCGGCATCGTCAATTTCCCCGAGCATGGCGACGATGTCGATACCTTGGTGCAAAAAGCCGGCGTGGCATTATTCGTAGCCGGCCAATCGCACGAAGGCTACACCACTTACGCGCCGTCTTACGACGATCACAGCCCGCGCCGTTTAACGCTGATGAGCGAGCTGCGCCAGGCTATCGAAAAAGAGCAATTACATATTTATTACCAGCCCAAAGTGTCGGTGCAAACCGGGCAGGTTTACGGTGCGGAGGCTTTGGTGCGCTGGCAACACCCCAAGCACGGTTTTATCGCGCCGGATGAATTTATACCCATGGCGGAAAGAACTCGGGTGATCAAGCATTTGACTGCCTGGATGCTGAAACAATCGTTCAAACATTGCGCGGAATGGCGCAAGCGCGGCTGGGAACTGATTATCTCCGTCAATCTGTCCGCCAAGGATTTACACGATCCTGAGCTGCCGGATGTGATGGCCGGTGTGGCGGCGGCGGCCAATATCAAACCCGGCTGGATGATGTTGGAGATTACCGAGAGCTCCATCATGACCGATCCGGAGCGGGCCATGGAAGTGATTCAGCGCCTGAATGAAATGGGCTACAAATTGTCTATCGACGACTTTGGCACCGGTTATTCGTCACTGGCTTACTTAAAACGCATGCCGTTAACGGAATTAAAAATCGATAAATCCTTTGTCGTCGATTTGTTGCACAGCGAAAACGATGCAGTCATCGTTAAAGCCACCATCAACTTGGCGCACAATTTAGGATTGCAGGTGACTGCCGAAGGTGTGGAAACTCAGGAAATTATCGAAAAACTCAGCACTTACCGGTGCGACTTGGCGCAGGGTTACTTGTTCAGCAAGCCGATGCCGTTTGAGGCTTTTGGTGCGTGGGTGGAAGCCCATCGTTAAACACAAAACTATGCAGATTCAGGAGCCCCAATAATGTCCACAGCCTGGGCGGGTGGTACCGACGCTATTCTGGAAAGAATGGACAAGATGACCGAGCTGTTCGTTGCCGAGACACGTAAAGCTATCTATACGGGCGAATCGGCCAGCCATTGCCAGGAATGTGGGGAGCCGATTCCGGAAGCACGGCGTCAGGCGATTGCCTGCCAGTATTGTTTGCCTTGTCAAACCGAGCTGGAAAAAAGCTGACGCAGTACTGTTTTATTGGGCTCGTTTAAACGGCAGGTAATTCGCCGCGTCTTGCTTGTAATGCGCAATCGCCTGTTTTTCCCGGGCTACAAATTGCGCCACGGCCTTGGCAAAACCGGCATCCTTTAACCAATGCGTGGAGTAGGTAGTGACCGGCTCGAAGCCGCGGGAGATTTTGTGCTCGCCTTGCGCGCCGGAATCAAAACGCGCCAAGCCGTGTTCTATACAGTAGTCCAAGCCCTGGTAATAGCAGGCTTCGAAATGCAGCGCGTTGTACTCCGCATCGCATCCCCAATATCGGCCGTACAAGGTATCCGCGCCGATAAAACTCAAGGCCGCGCCGACGTACACATCGTCTTTCATTGCCAGAACCAGCAATAATTGCTCAGGCATTGTTCGCGCAATTTGTTTGAAAAACGCCAGATTGAGATAAGGTTCGGAACTGCGTTTTAAGTAGGTCAGTGCGTAAAAGCGGAAAAACACCTGCCATTGGGTCTCGGCAACCTCCGTCCCCGGAACACGCAATAGCTCAATACCTTGTTCCGCTACCCGGCGTCGTTCACGCTTAATCATCTTGCGTTTGTCGGCGCTTAGGGTTTGTAAAAAGTCCGTAAAAGTCGCGTAGCCACGATTAAACCACTGAAACTGCACGCCCTCGCGGACGCTTAAACCTAAAGATCTCAGCAGCTCAAGCTGGGAAGGTTCGGGAAATAAACAATGCCACGAGGAAATACCCTGTCGTTCGGCAAGTTGTTGGATAAAACTGAATAACAAAGCGCAGATTGCCGTTTGGTCCGCATCCGGTGCGAATAGCAGTCGCTGTCCCTGGCAAGGGGTAAACGGGATCGCGCTGATTAATTTCGGGTAATAGGCCAGACCATGCTGCTGGTAAGCTTGAGCCCATTGCTGATCGAACACATACTCGCCCCAGGAATGGGTTTTTAAATACAGCGGCAATGCTGCCAACAATTTTTTATTGTCGAAAACCAATAAATGCGCGGTTTCCCAGCCGGTCTGCGGGCAAACGGCGGCGCTTTGTTCCAGTGCGGCTAAAAATTCGTGGCGTAAAAAAGGATAGTCGGGTCCGCACAGTCGATTCCATGCCGTGGCTTCGATTTGCGCCATGCTGGCGATTTGTTTTACTTCCATTTTTAATGTTAGTAGAGTTAAAGCCCCAACATACCATCAAATCATTGCCCATGACGACAGAGAAGCCGTTTTCTCAAGCCTGCGAGAACAACAAGGAACCTATTTTACAGATTCTCAAAACGGTCTTTGACCAACCCATGACAGTCTGGGAAATCGGCAGCGGCACAGGCCAGCATGCCTGTCATTTTGCCGAGAACCTGCCGCATCTGACATGGCAGCCTACCGATAGGCCGGAGAATCTGCCGGGGATCCAGTTATGGCGGGACGAGGCACAGCTGGTAAATCTACTGCCGCCGCTTAGTTTGGACGTGGCGGATTTGCAATGGCCGTGCGCACAAATCGATGCGGTATTTACCGCGAATACTTTGCACATCATGAGCAGCGATGAAGTGAGGCTCTTATTCGCGCGGTTGGCAATCTATTTGGGTGCCGAAGCGACGATGTGTATCTACGGCCCGTTTAATTATGCCGGTGCATATACCAGCGAAAGCAACGCCCGTTTCGACCTATGGCTGAAAGAACGGGACGTGCGCAGCGGTATCAAGGATTTCGAGGCGATCATGGCCTTGGCCGAACACATCGGTTTGACCTTACAGGCCGACCACGCCATGCCGGCCAATAACCGGCTATTGGTGTTGCGGAAGCGGGCATAAGGACCACAGTCTGACCCTTGGCCTGAGCTAAGTGGCTACGTGTTATGCTGCTGTGAACAATTAAAAATTTTTCTATTCACGGAGTGGACGATGCAAAACATAGTAAAGGTTTTTCTTCTAATCGCGACATTGATGCTGCCCGGTTGCGGTTACAACACCTTTCAAACGCAAGACGAACAAATCAATGCCGGTTGGGCGGAAGTGTTGAATCAATATCAGCGCCGCGCGGATTTGGTACCGAATCTGGTGAATACGGTGAAAGGCTACGCCGGACATGAAAAGGACGTATTGGAAGCGGTGACAGCATCGCGCGCCAAAGTCGGCAGCATGCAAGTGACGCCGGAATTGGTGAACGACGAACAGGCTTTTGCCAAGTTTCAAGCGGCGCAGGGCGAACTGAGTTCGGCTTTGTCGCGGTTGATGGTGGTGTCGGAAAATTACCCGCAACTGAAGGCTGACGCCAATTTCCGCGATCTGCAAGCGCAATTGGAAGGTACCGAAAACCGTATCACCGTGGCACGCAATCGTTATATCGCCGCGATCAAGGAGTACAACATCACCGTGCGCTCGTTTCCCAGCAATCTGACTGCGATGCTGTTTGGCTACAAAACCAAGCCATCGTTTACCGTTGAAAATGAGAAAGCCATTTCGACTGCACCAGTGGTTGATTTTGGTAAATAAGATGCGGAAGACAGCTGGCTTTTCAGGGTTTTGGGTCGCCCGATTCCTGGCGGTTTGTCTGTTTGCGGCGGCCGTAAATGCCGAGCAAGTAGTGCCCAATCTTGAACAGCGTGTCACCGATATGACCGGCACCTTCTCCGCACAGCAAAGAACCGAGCTGGAACAACGCTTACAGGCGTTTGAACAACAAAAAGGCAGCCAGATTGCGGTATTGATCGTTGCCACTACCCAGCCGGAAGATATTGCGCAATATGCTATTCGCGTGGTCGAACAATGGCGTCTGGGCCGCAAGGGTGTCGATGACGGCATATTGATGTTGCTGGCCAAGGACGACCGCGTCACGCGCATCGAAGTGGGTTACGGCTTGGAAGGCGTGGTGCCGGATGTATTGGCCAAGCGGATTATTGACGACATTATGATTCCGTATTTTCGGCGAGGAGATTACGCGGGGGGCATAAATGCCGGTGTCGATAGCCTGATCGGAATATTTGATGGTGTGCCTCTGCCTGCCCCTCAAGCATCGTTTGTCGATGGGCGGGTGCAACGTTTACTGCCCCTCTTGGTGTTTCTAGCGGTGGCCGGCGCTTGGATTTTACGGACTCTGTTTGGAAGCGTTCTCGGCGGGATAATCAACGGCAGCGTGGTTGGTATTATCGCTTGGCTATTGAACGCGGGTTGGCTGGTTGTATGCCTTGCGGCATTGTTTGCGTTCATGGTTTCGCTTAGCAATGGCAGACGTGCGTTTCGCGGCCGGCAAAACGACAATTTTTACGACGATGACGATTTTGGCGGCGGGTCGGGAGGCGGATTCTCCGGCGGAGGCGGCGGTTTTGGCGGCGGCGGTGCGTCGGGGAGATGGTAGACCATGCAAGTGATCAGATTTCTAAAGCATATTTTTAGTGGTCCTTGGCGTGTGCGTCTGGCGTTTTCCAAGCGCAGCTTGCAAGCCATCGAAGCGGCGATTGCTGATAGCGAAGCATCGCACTTGGGTGAAATTCGTTTTGTGGTGGAAAGTGCGCTGGAGATAGGCGAGTTATTGCAGGGTGTTACGCCGAGACAACGCGCGCTTGAGGTATTTTCACAATGCCGAATCTGGGATACGGAACACAATACCGGCGTGCTGATTTATTTGCTGTTTGCTGATCGTGATGTGGAGATTGTCGCTGATCGCGGTATACATGCCAGAGTTGGCGAAGCGGTTTGGGCCCGGATTTGCGAACAGATGGAAGCGCAGTTGAGGGCAGGCCGATTCGAATTAGGCGTGATCGAGGGGATTGCCCTTATAACGACGCAATTGCAACAGCATTTTCCGGCGTTAAATAATGAAAATCCCAACGAAATAGCTAACACGCCGCTAGTTCTTTAAGCCATTTTTTTGCAGCGATTGTCTGCTGTTTTTTAAGTGTCTTTCTCTTGAATTTCTTGTGGTCTAACACCATATTGGCATAGAAACATTCAGGTTTTTACATGCAACAAAGAGGAGAATCGACATGAGTAACTTAAGCCCATTTGTTAGTCGCGGTCTGTTTGACGAACTGTTTCGCGATGTTAATCCCGGTTATTACATTAAACCGCTGCACGGCGACGGTTTGCCGGCGCAAATCAAAGTGGATGTGAAGGAAAATCCGTCGGAGTTTATCGTCCAAGCCGAAATTCCGGGCGCCGGTAAAGAGAATATCCATGTGGACATCGACGGCAACGTGGTTGCCATCCGCGCGCAAATCAGCCAGCTGGATACCGAAAACAAAGACGATAAATTGCTGCGCAGCGAGCGCTATTTCGGTGAAGTGTCGCGTAGCTTTCAACTATCCGCCGAGATTGACGAGGAAGCCAGCAAAGCCCGTTACGAGAACGGCATATTGACGCTGAATCTAGCGAAGAAGCTGAAAAAAAGCGGACAGCGGATGACTATCGATTAACTGCCCGGAGGAACCTCTATAGTGGGTGGTTCACGGGTTGACTGAGGTGAGCCCGTGAACCGATCTCCGATCAATAAACGTCTCTGACGTAGCGTTTATCTTTTTTCAATTGGTTGACGTAATCAACCGCCTCAATTAGGGATTTTTTGCCGTGCTCGCGGATCACATCGTGCAGGGCTTGATCGACGTCTTTGGCCATCCGGTAAGCGTCGCCGCAAACGAAGAAGTAGCCGCCTTGTTCCAGCCAGGCATAGAGTTCGGCACCATGCTCTTTCATGCGATCCTGCACATAAATTTTTTCCGCTTGGTCGCGTGAGAACGCTAAATCCAGCTTGGTCAGCAAGCCGCTGGATTGCATCGCTTCGATTTCCTCGCGGTAGATAAAATCGGTCGAGGCGTTGCGGTCACCGAAAAACAGCCAGTTTTTGCCGGAGGCTTTGCGGAATTCCCGTTCTTGCAGAAAAGCGCGGAACGGGGCGATACCGGTGCCGGGTCCAACCATAATCATGGGCAGGCTATCATCGGCCGGCACGCGGAAGTTGTTGTTGGGGGTGAAGAATATCCGTACATCGGTTTCTTCATTCACCAAATCCGCCAGATAAGTGGAGCAAACGCCTTTGTGCTGGCGGCCATGCGCGTCGTAGCGCACGCTGGCGACTGTCAGATGCACGCTGTCCGGATGTTTCTTGCCGCTGGAGGAGATGGAGTAAGCGCGATGTTGCAACGGTTTTAATAAACGCAAAAATTCGGCGGCCGAAAATTCCACGCCGGGGAATTGCAACAGCAGATCGAGTATGTCGCGGCCCCACAGGTAATCGGACAGTTTTTCCTTGTCGCCGGACAGCAATAATGCGTTTAACTCTTGATCGCCGGAACGGCTGGCGATTTCTTCAATCAGTTCTTTGCTGGGTAATTTGATCTCGAAATGTGTGCGCAACGCATCCGACAGCTTCATCAACTCACCATTGACCGGTTCATCTTCCGCACCGGTGCAACCGATGGCTTTAACGATTTGAGCGACCAGTTCCGGGCAGTTACTCGGAATCACGCACAAGGCATCGCCAGCTTCGTAGCTAAGGCCGGAGCCATTGATCGAAATTTCGTAATGGCGGGTTTCTTTCGACGAATCCAATGCCGTGACGATGCGGTTGACGCGCATTTTTGCCGGAAACGGATTTTTGCGGTTGTAGACCGATTTGGCAGGTTGGGTTTCGGTATCGACAACCGCAATCGTGCTGGCACCTTCCGCCATCAACGGAATCACTTCGCTCAGCCATTTTTCCGCCGGGCCTTCGAAATCCACATCGCAATCGACACGGTCGAACAGACGTTTGGCGCCCAGAGCAGCCAATTTGTTATCCCAGTCTATGCCGGCCTGGCAGAACAGGTCGTAGCTGGTGTCACCCAGGGCCAGTACCGAATAATTGACGTTGTCCAGGCGCGGGGCCGCATCGCTATTCGCGGCTTCCCACAGCATTTCGGCGTTGTCCGGCATCGCACCTTCGCCGTATGTGCTGGTAATGATCAGCAAGTACTGCATTTGCGGCAATTGGCCGATCTCAACTTCATCCATGCTTTTAACGACAGGTTGCAAACCATGCTTTTTAGCCGCGTTGGCGGCGTCGTTGGCTAGCGACTCGGAGTTACCGGTCTGGGTGCCGTAAAGGATGTGCAAAGTGCGGGCGTCGGCTTGATTGGCGCTACCGGCGCTATGCAGCATGTGGCTGTGCATGCCGGCGAAAAAACCGCCTAGCCAGGCGCGTTGGGTGTCACTGTAAGGAGCGTTTTGAGGGATAAAAGGTGCTTTCATTTCATTACCATCTGTGGACAGGTGTCAGGCTGTCCAGTCACTGTATTTGGTTCTTGCCAATCGCGGCGTGGAGGGTGCGTGGCATGCACCCTACATTGGTTTAGGCGGACGCGCTTTCCAGCATGTCTTTAACGATAGACAGGCTTTCCAAACTCGCTAGATTTTTATCGATGGACGGCAGGCCGGCCAAAGCGACACGATTGAATCTATCCTGTTCGATGATCCAGGCTGTTGAGCCTATCGAATAAATGCTTTGGACGTCGCGCAGCATCAGCGTGGTTTTATAATCGTTCAGGCGTTTTTCCGCCATCAACGCCGCTAGTTGCCCGTCATCGTATTGGCTGTAAGCTTCGCGGATATTTTTAATCAGCGCGTCTTGCAGCTTGCGTGGACGCTCCATGACTAATTTGTAAGCATGTTTATCAACTGACGTTTCGGTAGCCGGTTGGCCGGCTTTATTCAGTTGATCGCGGGCTATTTGCTGCGCTTTATCGATCACCGCATAGCTGTTGATCAGCTTTAAGGTAAGATCGGTGTCGGTTTCGCCGTAACCCGGAATGGCGCCATCGAACAACGGTGTGTTGTGTTTGTAAGCCTGTTTGATTTGCTCGATTTGTTTTTGTGCAAATGCCACAGACAATTCTTCGATCATAGCTTTGCGATCCAAAGCTTTACTCAGGTATTCAGCGGTTTGCGTGCGGTTCAGCCAGAGCGGCAAGGCAAATTTGAAGTTCTGACGCTCGTTGGCCCAATTCGCCAGAATGGCCTTGGCTTTTTCCGAGTCGGTATGTTCAACATGTTGCTCCAGCATGTACAAAATGAATTGCTCATGACTACTTGCTACATCGTTGTCATCGGTCAAACTATGTATGGATACCGAGGTGTCGTCATACAAATCGTGTAAGCGATTGTCCGGGTCGTACTGATAAGCGTTGCCGCCCGACATGCCGGTGCAGAAGCCTTTACCAAAACCGCCCAGATTCAATACGGCGCCGTTAATCATGTATTCGCAGGCAAAGTCACCTACGCCTTCGACTACCGCCATAGCACCGGAGTTACGTACCGCAAAGCGGTCGCCGGCCTCGCCATTGATAAAGGTTTTGCCGCCGGACGCACCGAATAGTGCAAAGTTACCTATCAACACATTCTCGCCAGGCAGTTTTGAGCCGCCGCCAGGCGATTTGATAACGATGGTACCGCCGCAAGCGGTTTTGCCGACGCCGTCGTTGCAGGTGCCGGTGTGTTCCATGCGCATGCCGTCGTTGTTGAACGCGGCGTAACTTTGACCTGCCGAACCATGGGTGCGGACGATAATGGTATTGTCGGCTAAGTAGCGGCGGCCGTGTTGGTTGGTATAGATGATGTTCGACTTAGCGACTTGCTCTGGGCTGAGTTCATAAGCCAACAAGCGCTCGAGATCGACTGCGGTTTGACCGCCGACGGTTTTGTTGCGGTTGTTCAGTTTGAACTCGTCGCCTTCGACGATCACTTGCTTTTGACCTTTTTCGAACAGCGCCGATTTGACGTGGGCAAAGATCAAATCGTCGATCGCAAAGTCTTTTTCCAAGTAAATCGGTTTCTCAATTTTAATGACCGGTACTTCCGCCAGCAGTTTTTGCAAGTGAATTTGGCCGACCATGCTCGGATGGTCGATCAGATGCAGCAACTCGGTTTTACCGCGAATTTCCTGCAAACTGGTGTAACCCAAGTCAGCCAGGATTTCGCGCACTTCGTGGGCCAGGTTCATAAAAAATTGTGCCAATACGCGCGGATCACCTTTGAATTCTTCGTGGGCGGTGGTCAACCCGGCGGGGCAGCGGATGTTGCAGTTTTTCGCCATCACGCAGCGCAGCATCATCAGCGCGGTGGTACCGAATTCGAAGGAGTCGCCGCCCAGAATGGCAGATTTCACCACGTCGGCTCCGTTCTGGTGGGCCGCACTGCAACGTAAAATGACTTTATCGCGCAAACCGTTAGCCGCCAGCGCTTGATGCACCTCGGCGATACCGATTTCCGGCGAACGGCCGGTGTTTTTCAGGCTGGTGACGGCTGCCGCGCCAGTACCGCCGGTGTTGCCGGCGACGTTGATTACATCGGCGCCGGCTTTGGCAACACCAACTGCGATGGTGCCTATGCCTTCCGAGGAAACCAGTTTTACCACCACGCGGACGCGGGCTGCCTTGGCGTCATGGATCAATTGGCCCAAGTCTTCGATGGAATAGGTATCGTGATGCGGAGGTGGGCTGACCAATTCTACTTTGGGCGTGCCGCCACGTAGCGCGGCGATTTCGACCGAGACTTTAGGTGCCGGTAATTGGCCGCCTTCGCCGGGCTTGGCGCCTTGGCCGATTTTAATTTCGATTTCCTCCAGATTCGGATCAGCCAAATAGCCGGCCCAAACGCCGAAGCGACCGGAAGCGAACTGTTTGATTTTGCTGGAGCGAATCGTGCCGAAACGGCTGGAATGTTCGCCACCTTCGCCGGAGTTACTCATGCCGCCGGCAATGTTGGTGCCTTGCGCCACTGCCTCGTGAGCTTCGGCCAGCAGAGCTCCATGGCTCATCGCACCGGATGCGAAAGTCGGAGTGATTTCATGGGCGGGTTGAACTAGGTCCAGCGCTATCCGCGAGCGGGCAGGGCGCACGTTGCTAAGATAGTTGTAAATCAGACTGTCGCTGTCGTTCGCCCGCAGACTGATACTGTCGTTTTCCAGGGTTAAACCGAAATCGTTACCGGCAAAGCGACCTTTTAGGTGTTCGGCTAGCTGTTCCAGACGCGCTTTGCTTGAATTCTCGGTAAACCGAATGCTAAATACGACGCCGTTGCTTTTCTCGACCTGTAGGCCGCGGATCAGGTAATTATTGTTACCGTGCAAATCCTGGCTGCCCAAAAGGCGATCAAAATCGGCTTTGCTGTTAGCGTCGCTGACGTCGGCCGGAAACTCCATTACATCGCGAAGCGCAGCGGGACGGTTGGCGCGCTCCTGAGCCAGATTGTGGGTAAAGCTGCGATAAGCCGGAGTAATACCGAAAGCGTCGATTTGCGCCGGTGTGCGTTTCTCATAGCCGAAATCCAAATACGCCGTATCGCTGGCTTCCGGCGCTTGTTGTAGCGCTATATACATGATCGCTTCATCGGTCATGTTGATATATTCGCGCACCGCCGTGTTGCCAAACGTGTGGCCGGCACCTTCGTTACGCTCTTTGAACAGGCCCAGAAACGGAATATCGTTTTCGCTTTTTACGGATAGCGCCTTATGGTGCCATTCCGTTGCGCTGGCGGCGATGTCACTGTAACGCACCCCGCCCACGGAAGCATTGATGTTGGGGAAATACGGTTTTAATTTCGGTTCGTCGGTATCCAGGTAATTGGATTCGAAAAACTCGCCGCCGATATAGCTTTCAGCGGTACACAGGCCGAATTTGCCCATGGTTTTCATCAGCGATTTTTCGACACCTTTTTGAAAGCTGTAAAGCGCTTTTTGCTGGGCTGCCGGATCGGCGTATTCGGTTGTTACCCGGTTATGGACACTGAGCGGGCAGATGGCGGATGCGCCGAAACCCAGAATGGTGGCCACGTCGTGCGGGCTGGCTGCCTGGCCGGTTTCCATGATCAGGGAGCTGTTGAAGCGCAAGCCATGCTTGACCAGATGTTGGTTAGCTGCGGCAATAGTCAACAGCGCCGGGATAGCGGCTTGGGCTTTGCTGATGTTGGCGTCGCTTAAAATGATGATGCCGGTATTGCCTCTCGCGGCTTGTTCGACTTGTGCGCAGACCGATTGCAAGGCTTGCTCCAATGCCAGTTCATTTTGCGCGGCGTTTTCAAAGTTCGGCGTGTATATCGCCGCGATAGTTGCGGTTTTTACTTGGCTTTGTCTGCGAATCTGTTCCAAATGAGTGCGTTGCAGGATCGGTGATTCGATGATCAGCTGTTTGCTGTTCTGCGGTGCAAAAGTCGGTTTGGCTCCCAAGGCCACGCGCAAGGTCATGCCGTCGCTTTCGCGCAGGGAGTCCAACGGCGGATTGGTAACTTGAGCGAAGCGTTGGCTGAAATAACGCGACATACCGCCTTCGGAGGCGCTCAAAGCGTTCGGCGTCAGGCCATATCCCATCGCCGAGACTTTTTCCAAGCCGGTTTGCAGGATAGGGTCCAGCAAAAACTTAAAACTTTCCTGGTTCAGCGAATAAGCAGTGTGACGTTGGTCGATATTCAGCTCATGCTCGTTGTTGAGTTCCGTAAGCTCTACTTTGGGCAATTCGTTGATATGAATGCAACTTTGTTTCAGCAGCGCTTTATAGTCTCTTTCCTTGGCTAAGCGCTCCATGACTTGATGGCTGTTGTAAGACTCACCGGTGTTATGGTCGAAATACAACATGCCGCCAGCCTCGATGCGGCCACGTCTTAGCACTTTTTCGGGTGGGAAATCGATCTGGCCTGCTTCGGACATCACCGCCAGGTACTCTGCGGTTTCTACTGAGCGCAATGGTCTTAAGCCCAGGCGGTCCAAGCGCGCGCCGACGCGAATGCCGTCATTGAAGATTAACGCCGCCGGGCCGTCGTTTTTTTCTTCGTATAGGCTGAAATATTCCAGCATGGCGCGCACGTCTGCCGATAAGGTTGTATCGTTTTCCCAAGCTGGCGGCATCATTGCCAAAATGGCGGTGACGATATCCAGCTGATCTTCGTTGATCCGGCGGGTCAGGGTTTGATCCAGGCGACCGGAATCCGATTGGCCGCAAGGAAACACGACATGTTTGTTGTTCTGCCGAGCAATGGCGTTTTCGCTGAGACGGTTTTTCTTGTCGGTGTTCAACTCGCCGTTATGCGCCATGTAACGAAACGGCTGGGCCATCATCGTCGCCGGCGCGGTGTTAGTGGAAAAACGGGTATGGAAGAACAGTGTGCTGATTTCGTGGTCGGCGTCGTACAAGTCGACAAAGTAGGGGATGACTTCGAATGAGTTCAGGCGGCCTTTATAAACCTGGGTGCGGGAACTCATCGACAACGGATAAAAACCTTTCAGTTCCGGGCGAGTGAAGCCGTTGGCTTCTATCGTCAACAGCGCAGACTGAATATGTCTTTCAAAAGCCTCGTGACTGGCATCCTTCAGGGATTTCGGGCGACCGAAAATGACTTGTTTAATCGGCAATTGCGCTTTCAAGGCTGCCGCATTGAGTGCCGAGTTATCAACCGGGACTTCCCGCCATTTGATGATGGGCAGATCGAATTCCAGAAGCTGTTCTTCAACCAGCTTCTGTGCTTCTGAATCGTAATGCGCGTGGTCTTCCGGGAAGAAAAAATTGGCTACGCCGAATTGTCCCAGCTCCAGGCCATTGTTCCCAGTAACCTTGCGGAAAAACGTCAGAGACAAATCGATATTAACGCCGGCCCCGTCGCCTATTCCTTCCGCGCTCATGCCGCCGCGATGCGGAATCGTACACAAGGCTTCATGCGACTTGACTAGGAGCTCGTGGGTCTGTTTGCTGTCCTTGCGGGTGATAAATCCGACACCGCAGCTGTCCTGTGAAAGATCAGCGTCGTAAAGCATGTGTATTGCGTTAATTTTCTGGGCGTTTTTAATCATTGCTATCCAGATCCTCTCTTACTGATTAAATGCGCTAGCCGGTATTTTCCTTACCGATAGTGCCGTTTATGGTTTTTCTGCCTGCTGCGTGTTAGAGTCGTCCCATGCGGCGAGAACCCCTAAATAACTTCGGAATTTCAGTTGGCGAAACTTTGTAATCATACCATGTGGCACCGCCCCTGTCATTCCGTAAAGCCGATGGCGTCTTTGTTCTCTCGTCTGGCCTTTAGTTTTAAAACTTTGTGAAGAAATATGAAAGAACAATTTGATGTGGTGATAGTCGGCGGGGGGATGGTGGGTGCCGCCGTGGCTTGTTGCCTGGGTGGTAGCGAGTTAAAAGTAGCTGTGATAGAAGCGCAGGTTCCAGAAGCTTTTTCCAGTGCACAGCCGCATGATTTAAGGGTTTCAGCCTTAAGTATCGCCTCGAAAAACATTCTGGAAGCCGTCGGCGCTTGGGAAGGTGTAACGTCACGGCGCTATTGCCCGTTCAAACGCATGCGGGTTTGGGAAACGGCCGGCGATACCACCTTTAACAGCGATGACATTCGCTATCCAGAGCTGGGCTATATCGTCGAAAATCGCATCACTCAGCTGGCATTACTGGATAGACTGCCAAGTTTTGACAATATTGAATTACTGATGCCGCAAACCATCGCCAAGATAAATTACGACGGTCACGAATCGGAGTTGGTATTAGCGGACGGTCGCGTGCTTCAGGCAAAGTTGCTGGTTGCGGCGGATGGCGGGCAGTCGCGAGTGAGGCAGGCGGTAGGCTTGGGTGTGACCAGTTGGGATTACAATCAGCATGCCTTGGTGATTTATATTGAAACCGCCTATCCACAGCAGGACATAACCTGGCAGCGTTTTGTATCCAGCGGTCCGCAAGCCTTTTTGCCGTTGACAGACAATTACGGTTCCATCGTGTGGTATCAATCGCCTGATGAAGTTCGACGTTTACAAGCCTTGTCTTACGAGCAATTGCGAGATGAGCTGGTAGCGGCATTTCCCAATTGTCTGGGCGAGGTGAAGCAGGTGTTGGGTGTGGCGAGTTTTCCACTGAAGCGGCAGCATGCGCAAAGCTACGTGAAGCAAGGCGTGGCCTTGGTGGGCGATGCAGCGCACATGATTAATCCATTGGCCGGGCAGGGCGTCAATATCGGTTTGCTGGATGCCGCGGCTCTGGCTGAAACTCTGGTGGACGCCCATAAACGTGGTAAGAGCATAGCCGACTTGGCGGTGTTACAACGCTACGAATCCATGCGCCGCAACGAGAATCTGAAAATGATGACCTTAATGGATGTGTTTTATCGGTCATTTAGTAACGACATTTTGCCGATTAAACTGTTAAGAAATCTTGGTCTGGGTTTGGCCCAACGCATCACTCCCGCCCGTAACAAAGCGATGAAGGCTGCGATGGGGCTGGAAGGTCGTCTGCCGAAATTAGCCCGCGGTGAACGTTTGTTAGTCAGATAAGATTTTAGCTTTTCAGACTCAAATATCGCAACATGGTGGTGCGTATTTGGGCTTTTTTGTCCTCGTCGGTGATCGGCATTGATTGCTGGTCGCTGATGTAGAACATGTCTTCCGCGCGACTGCCTATCGTGGTGATTTTTGCATCATGCAGTTGGATGTCCAGCTCCGTAAACGCCTTGCCTATGGTAGACAGCAAGCCGGCGCGATCCGTGGTAACTAATTCGATAACGGTGTGCTTATGCGACGGATCTTCCAGAAAGGTGATGCTGGTTTCTATCGGAAAGTGTCGGGCCTGACGGGACTGCTTGTGGATATTCTTTGACGCTTTCACTTTTTTGGCGATTAAGCCTTGGCGTAGCGAGGTGCAGATATGGACTTCGCGATACAAGTCGTTAATGGCTTCGCCGGATTGTTCCAAAACCTGAAAACTGTTCAGTACGTATTGATCGGCAGTCGTGATGATTCTGGCATCCAGAATTGTCAGGCCCAAATGGTCCAGAGTGGCGGTCGAAATCGAAAAAATCTGCGCTTCGTTGCGGGTGTAAACGAAAATCTCCGCGCTACCGCGCTGGGTTTGCGGTCGCAATAGCACCAGCGGCAGTTCGCTTTCCTGGCAAGCCGCGATCGCAATTGTGTGCCAGGCTATTTCGTCCGCCGAATAGCGCAGAAAATAGTCGTCACTGAGATGCTGCCAGGACTGGGTAATATTGGTTTTGGATATGCCCAGTTTCAAGAGCTCGTCGCGCGCTTCTTTTTTGTTTTCTAGTACCCGCTCAGAACGGACCATCGGATTTTGTAGTCCGCGGTGCAAGGCTTGGTGGGTGGAAATATACAAATCTTTCAGCAATACATCTTTCCAAGCGTTCCACAAGCTGGGATTGGTTGCGCGAATGTCCGCCACTGTCAGCAAATACAAATAATTTAGCCGCTCTATACTGCCGACTTCCAGGGCGAAAGTGTGGATGACGTCTGGATCGCTGATGTCCTTACGTTGCGCAGTCATCGACATAAACAAATGCTGGCGAACCAGCCACGTGATCAGTTTGGTGTCATGGCTTGATAGTTCGTGTTGTAGGCAAAAGTTGTTGGCGATGGTTTCGCCGAGAGTGGAATGATCTCCGCCTCTGCCCTTGGCTATATCGTGAAACATGGCGGCAATGTACAAAATGTCAGGCTTTGAAATCAGTAAAAAAATATTATTGCAAAACGGCAATTCCTTATTGTGTTTGGCTAGCGAGAAGCGTCGCAAATTACGGATAACAAACAAAGTGTGCTCGTCCACGGTATAGATGTGGAACAGGTCGTACTGCATACGCGCCACGATATTGGCGAAATCCGGCAAATAGGCGGCGAGTACGCCATAGCGGTTCATTCGCTTGAGTTGGCTGGTAATGCCGCGCGGCTGTCTGAGAATGTCCATGAACAGGCGGTTGGCCTGTTTATTGGTGCGGAAATCGGCATTGATCAGGTGCAGATTTTTGCGAATCAAACGGATGGTGCTGGCACGAATTCCCTTCAAAGAGGGCGATTGTTGCAAGATTAAAAAAATTTCCAGCAAAGCCAGCGGTTGTTTTTGAAATACATCTTTGTTGCTGACTTCCAGATAGCCATCAATCGATGAAAAATTGGCGGTGATGGGAATCGGGGTCAGGCTTTCCTTATTGCTGATCAGTCTCTCGTTCAGCAGTTGTAACAGCATTTCGTTCAGACGCTCGATATCCACGACAGTTTTGAAGTAAAACTGCATGAATTGCTCGACGTCAGGTTGTTCGTTCTTGTCTATGTAACCGAACTGGCTGGCTAGCTCGCGTTGGTAATCGAATAGTAATCTATCTTCGCAGCGGCTAGTCAGATTGTGTAGCGCAAAGCGCAGGCGCCAGAGGATGTCGCGAGCGGTAATCAGATTGTCGTATTCCGATTTGGGTAAAAAGCCGTATTTGATCAACTCTCTGAGAGACGAGGCGTTGTAATGGCGTTTGAACACCCAGCTAATTACCTGCAAATCGCGGAGCCCGCCCGGACCCTCCTTGATATTGGGCTCCAGATTGTAAGCAGTGTCGTGGAACTTGCTGTAGCGCTTTTGCTGTTCAGCCATTTTGGCTGGGAAAAATTGTTCCGATGGCCAGAGTGTTTCGGAATTTACCTGGTGCTTTAGGTCGCTAAATAGTTCGGCGTTGCCGGTAATCAGGCGCATTTCCAGCAGGTTGGTAAATACGGTCTGGTCGTCCTGAGCAACAGCTAGGCACTCTGGCACGCTGCGCGTGCTCAGTCCCGGTTTTAGTCCGATATCCCATAGGAAATTGCAAAAACCGGATACTTGCTGTTGATAGTCTATCGGGTTGGCGGCACCGAGCAGCACCAAAATATCGATATCCGAATAAGGAAACAATTCGCCTCTGCCGTACCCCCCGGTCGCGATCAGGCTGTTACGACTGGCGGCGGCGTCGAGGAAATGCAGCCAGCAGGCGGTCAATAGGTTGTCGATAAAGCGAGCTTTCTCAGTCAGCAGGCCGACGGTCGCCTGGTCAGGGTTAAAGCGCATTTTTAACTGCGCATTTTCTTCGTTAATCGCATTTTTGAATTTGGCGACTGGATTGTCGCCTGCGAAACAGTTGAGAAAATCGCTTTCGGTGAACAGCGCCTGGCTCACAGCTCTTCCTGTCTCAGCGTCAAAATCTCGTAGCCGGTATCGGTTACCAAAATCGTGTGTTCCCATTGCGCGGACAGGCTGCGGTCCTTGGTTACCGCGGTCCAGCCGTCGGCGAGGATTTTCATATGGCGTTTGCCTTGATTGAGCATGGGCTCTATCGTAAAAATCATACCTGGTTCGAGTATTTCTCCTTCACCGCGCTTGCCGAAATGCATCACATGCGGATCTTCGTGAAATTTTTTGCCTATGCCGTGGCCGCAGAACTCTCTGACGATGGAATAACGATTGTTTTCTGCGTGCTTTTGTATGGCGTGGCCAATATCGCCCAGGCGGGCGCTGGGTTTGACTTCCGCTATACCCAAAAATAGGCATTCTCGGGTGATGTCGACCAAGCGTTTGGCGTGCGGGCTGACGTCGCCAATGCAAAACATTTTGCTGGTGTCGCCGTGGTAACCGTCTTTAATCACCGTAATATCGATATTTACAATGTCGCCATTTTTCAGCTTTTTCTCGCTGGGAATACCATGGCAAATCTGCTGATTGATGGATGTGCAAATCGATTTTGGAAAACCGCGATAATTCAAGGGGGCTGGAATAGCTTGTTGCACATCGACGATGTAATCGTGACAGATTTGGTCAAGTTCTTCGGTGGATATGCCGGCAACAACATGGGGGGCGATCATTTCAAGTACTTCGGCGGCCAGTTTTCCGGCAACGCGCATCTTGTCGATTTCTTCGGCGGTTTTTATGGTAATAGTCATCGGCAGGTGGCTAAATATTAGGATAAAAGCGAGTGCGGCCCTTTTTTGCTATGTAACGAAGATGCTCTCTCAGGCAAACGCCGATAGGAGTCTATCAGACTTGAAGTTGTTGTGAAATTCTAATCATGGTATAAAGGCAAGTTCACTATGTAACCAATACTCACACTTGTCGACACGGTCGGTGGGGTGCTGAAAGTCTTTTTTCAGATTTTCGGTCACTGATCGGGGCGGGTGGAGGCGTAACCCAACGCCGAATTATTCGGCAATTTTAGGAGAAGTAAATGGCAGCAGTGTCAATGCGTCAAATGCTGGAAGCGGGTGTTCACTTTGGACATCAAACCCGTTACTGGAACCCGAAAATGGCTTCATACTTGTTTGGAGCCCGCAACAAAATTCATATCATCGACTTGGAACAAACGCTTCCATTGTTCAACGATGCCATGAACTACCTCGGTCAAATGACCGCCAACAAGGGTACTATCCTGTTTGTCGGCACCAAAAAAGCGGCGCGTAAAGTGGTAGCCGAAGAAGCAAAACGTTGTGGCATGCCCTACGTCAACCATCGTTGGTTGGGCGGCATGTTGACCAACTTCAAAACCATCAAAAAATCCATCAACCGTTTGAAAGAACTGGAAGCGATGAAAGCCGATGGCACCTTGTACCAACGTTTCAGCAAAAAAGAAGCTTTGGGCATGGAGCGCGAATTGGAAAAGCTTGAGCGTAGCTTGGGCGGTATCAAAGATATGCGCGGCACTCCTGACGCTATCTTCGTGTTGGACGTAGGTTATGAGAAAAATGCCATTATGGAAGCCAAAAAATTGGGCATTCCAGTGGTCGGCGTGGTTGACTCCAATAACTCGCCCGAAAAAATTGATTACGTTATCCCAGGTAATGACGATTCTATCCGCGCAGTGACTTTGTATTGCCAAAGTGCTTCGGCTTCCGTGCTGGAAGCGAAAGCCTTGCGTATGGATGCTTCAGCCAAAGCCGACGATTTTGTCGAAGAAGTCGTAACGGAAGCGTAAGTTTTAAACGCGCTCGGCCAAGGTGGTTGAGCGCCGCTGAATCTGGTATTCAGAACAGACTGTCTTTTAAACGCCTCCTTTGTGAGGCGTTTTTTTAGTTAATAAAATTTGAGGAAAAAACGATGAGTATTAGTGCGGCGATGGTCAAGGAATTGCGTGAGCGTACCGGCTCAGGCATGATGGAGTGTAAGAAAGCCCTGGTTGAAGCCAATGGCGATATGGAACTGGCCATTGAAAACATGCGTAAAGCCGGTTTGGCAAAAGCCGATAAAAAATCCGGCCGTATCGCGGCGGAAGGCATTATTGGTGTTAAAGTTTCCGACGACGCTAAAACCGTTGTTATGGTAGACGTTAACTGCGAAACCGATTTCGTCGCCAAAGGCGATGATTTTATTGGTTTTGCTAATGATGTCGTCAATAGTTTGTTGACCAGCAATGTCAACAGCGACGAAGAATTGCAAGCAATGGTACTGAGCACCGGCGTCAGCGTTGACGATACCCGTCGTGCGTTGATTGCTAAAATCGGCGAAAACATTACTGTGCGCCGTTTCGTTAAATTCACCACCACTGAAGGTGGTCAGGCGGCTTACCTGCACGGCAGTAAAATTGGCGTTATCGTTGAGTTAAGCAAAAACGATCCCGCTTTGGGTAAGGACGTGGCGATGCATGTTGCCGCTGCTAAACCTGAATATGTATCGGATGATCAAGTATCAGCCGATGTCATCGCCAAGGAAAAAGAAATTTTTGCCGCGCAAGCACTGGAAAGTGGCAAGCCTGCCGAGATCGTTGAAAAAATGATTGGTGGTCGTATCAATAAATTCCTGGCGGAAGTGACTTTGTTGGGTCAACCTTTCATCAAGGACGACAGCGTTACCGTTGGTAAATTGCTGGCATCCAAAGACAATGCTGTTGTGCGTTTTGCTCGTTTCGAAGTGGGCGAAGGCATTGAGAAAAAAGAAGAAGATTTTGCCGCCGAAGTAATGGCACAAGTTAGAGGCTAAACGCCTCGGAATAAACCCGGTTCGCCGGGTTTATTTATATCAGTTCGTTGCTTTTAACCCATGTTTACGGTGGATATTTGATTATGAGTCAATTGATTTGTCAGAGAATTTTACTTAAATTGAGCGGCGAAGCACTGGCGAGCGAACGCGGCGGCAGTATCGATCCGGATATAGTGCAACGCTTGGCTCAAGAAGTGAAAGACTTGTGCGATGCAGGTATCCAGGTCGGCTTGGTGATTGGCGGCGGCAATATTTTGCGCGGCGGCGAGAAAGCATCGGAAGGCTTGAATCGGGTTACCGGCGACCAAATGGGTATGTTGGCTACGGTGATTAATGCTTTGGCGATGCAGGACGCGCTGGAGTATCTCGGGCAGCCCGTTCGGGTCATGACTGCTCTGAAAATCAATCAGGTGTGCGAAGATTACATCCGTCGCCGGGCTGTCAGACATTTGGAAAAAGGTAGAGTGGCTATTTTCGCTGCCGGTACCGGTAATCCGTTTTTTACTACCGATACCGCTGCCAGTTTGCGTGCTATTGAAATTGACGCCGAGTTGATGATTAAGGCGACCAAAGTCAAAGGCGTTTATTCTGCCGACCCGAACAAGGTGGCTGACGCCGTATTTTATCCCCGCTTGACCTATGACGAAGCCATCGACCAACGTTTGAATGTCATGGACACCACGGCCTTGGTTTTGTGTAGGGATAACAATCTGCCCATGCGGGTAATGAATGTATTTGAGCCGGGAGCGATTATGCGCTTGATGCGCGGTGAAGATATAGGCTCCCTAATCGAGAGGAACTAACAGAATGATCAGCGATATTCAACAAGATGCCGCCAGCCGTATGGTAAAAAGCATCGAGTCCCTACAAAAAGCATTTACCAAAATTAGAACCGGGCGCGCGCATCCCAGCTTGCTGGACCAAATCAGCGTCACGTATTACGGTAACGAATCGCCCTTGTCGCAGGTAGCCAACGTCTCTGTCGAGGACGCGCGCACCTTGAAAGTCGTGCCTTGGGAAAAGAGCATGATCCAGGCTATCGAGAAAGCCATCATGTCGTCCGGCTTGGGCTTAAATCCCGCCACTCAAGGTACCGTCATCAGACTGCCTTTGCCGGCGCTGACCGAAGAGCGGCGTCGCGATTTGGTTAAAATCGTCAAAAATGAAGCCGAACAAGGCCGCGTAGCGATTCGTAATATTCGCCGCGATGCCAATGCCGCGATCAAAGATGCTTTGAAAGAAAAATTAATTTCTGAGGACGACGCGCGTCAAGCCGAAGAAA
This sequence comes from Methylomonas sp. TEB, assembly GCF_047777895.1. GTDB lineage: Bacteria > Pseudomonadota > Gammaproteobacteria > Methylococcales > Methylomonadaceae > Methylomonas. The sequence continues at coordinate 2,886,034 of NZ_CP180476.1, read as the reverse complement.
AGATCCAGAAGCTCACCGATCAATACATCAAGGAAGTAGAGAAGCATCTTGAAGAAAAAGAAGCCGATTTGCTTTCCATGTAATCGAGAGGCGTGATGACTGCTGCTGACAACGATAAACCGGCGATAAATAACGGCAATCCACGGCATATTGCCATCATCATGGATGGCAATGGCCGCTGGGCGCAAAAACGCTTGATGCCCAGAATCATGGGGCATTACGCTGGTGTGAAGGCGGTCAGGAAGATCGTCGAGTATTGTGCCAAAGAGAACATTGAAGTGCTGTCATTGTTCGCTTTCAGCAGCGAAAACTGGCGCAGGCCGCAAGATGAAGTGAGTTTGTTGATGGAACTGTTCATGAACACGCTGCAATCCGAGGTCGATAAACTCGACAAAAACAACATCAGATTGAAAATCATCGGCGATAAAAGCGCGTTTCCAGAAAAACTGCGGGAAAAAATCGCCGCAGCCGAAGGGCAGACCGCACAAAACGATGGATTGACATTGCTGATTGCTGCCAACTACGGCGGACGTTGGGACATCACCCAAGCTTTGCGGCAAATCGTAGCAGGGGTGAAATCGGGCGAGATCGACGAAAAAGCCATTTCAGAACAGCTCGTCAATCAATATCTGGTGACCGCTGAGTTACCCGAGCCTGATTTGTTTATTCGTTCCGGCGGAGAGGAACGGATCAGTAACTTTCTGCTGTGGCAACTGGCCTATACCGAATTTTATTTTACCGATGCGCTTTGGCCGGATTTCGATCAGCAAGCATTGGAAAAAGCTATCGGCAGCTTCAAAGGCCGGCAAAGACGTTTTGGGCACACTGGCGAACAAGTCATCGATAACAGAGTTCTCTAGGGATTTTTTCTATAACCATAATAATTAAAAAACCACACACATGTTATTAAAACGCATCTTAACCGCGCTAGTATTGGCTACCGTGGTCATCACGGCAGTTATGCTGCTGCCAGCCCTTTATTTCTCCCTATTTATCGCTGTGGTTACGCTGATCGCCGCCTTCGAATGGATGGCCTTGACTGACGTAAACACGCTTATCCGCAAAATACTTTTCCTCTTGTTTTTAATTGTGCCGATGTTGGGCGTTACTTATTGGACGGTATTGCTGGAGTTGCTTAGCGAGGCGATGGAATGGCCGGAAATCAAAGACTATTCGGATGCTTTAGAGTGGTTTGTTATCGCTCCTGTGCTGTTCTGGGTGCTAACAATGGTTTTGATCAGAAAAGCCGGTCCGCAGTTGTTGAATATCGAATTCAAGGCACGGCTCAAGACTTTCAGCGGTTGGTTGGTATTGCTCTCTGCCTGGATGTTTCTCAGCAAATTAAGAGCGTATTACGGTCCTGGCATGGTGATCTACTTTTTGCTGTTGATTTGGGCCGCGGATATTTCCGCCTTTTTTGCTGGTAAAACTTGGGGTAAAGATAAACTCGCGCCAGAAATAAGTCCGGGTAAAACCATTCAAGGCATGTATGGTGCTTTAATTTCCGCGGCTGTCTGCGGCATAGGTTTTACTATTTATGGTTGGATTGCCGCGACTCAGCCAGAAGATGTTGACTCCGGAACGTTGCGCTTCCTCAATGGATTGGTGTGGACCGATATGTTGATATTGTCGGTGATGACCGTGTTGATCTCAATTTACGGCGATTTGTTTTTCAGTCTGATAAAACGCAAAAAAGGTGTTAAAGACAGCGGTAACTTGTTACCCGGTCACGGTGGCATATTAGATAGAGTGGATAGCATCATTGCTGCCGCGCCTTTTTTCTATGCAGGGATTTTATTGATTGGTAGGGTGTTTTACGCATGAAAGGTCTTTGCATACTCGGAGCGACCGGCTCGATTGGCGTCAGCACCTTAGATGTGGTTGCGCGCCACCCCGACCAATATAAAGTGGTAGCGTTAACCGCCAACGGTAATATCGAAGCCTTGTACGAACAATGTTTGGCCCATCGTCCTGAGTATGCGGTAGTCGCCAATCCGGATAACGCTCAAGCATTCAAGGACAAAATCGCCGGTTCGCCTCTTGCCGATATTAAGGTGTTAGCCGGCGCGGACGCCTTGACGCAAGTAGCAACCTTGGACAATGTTGACGCAGTGATGGCCGCTATCGTCGGCGCGGCCGGTTTGTTGCCAACCTTGGCAGCCGCGAGAGCCGGTAAAACGGTGTTGCTGGCTAACAAGGAAGCCTTGGTCATGTCCGGGCAAATCTTTATGCAAGCCGTCGCCGAAAACGGCGCGACGCTACTGCCCATCGATAGCGAGCACAACGCAATATTTCAGTGCATGCCGGCTGGCTATACGACCGGGCATACTGCCAAACAGGCCAGACGTATTTTGTTGACCGCATCCGGCGGTCCGTTTCGGCAAACGCCGATTGCCGATTTGGATACTGTGACCCCCGAACAAGCGGTCGCGCATCCGAAATGGGATATGGGCCGGAAAATTTCGGTGGATTCGGCGACGATGATGAACAAAGGTTTGGAGTTAATCGAAGCCTGCCTGTTGTTCAACATGGATCCGGATACGATCCAAGTAGTGATTCATCCGCAAAGTATCATTCATTCCATGGTCGATTATGTCGACGGCTCTGTGTTAGCGCAAATGGGCAACCCAGACATGCGCACACCCATTGCTCACGCCATGGCTTGGCCGGAACGCTTTGACTCCGGTGTGGTGCCGCTGAATATTTTCGAAGTCAAGCATATGGATTTCGAACAACCTGATTTGCAACGTTTCCCGTGTTTGCGGCTGGCCTACGAAGCTATCAAAGCCGGCGGCATCATGCCGACCGTTTTGAACGCCGCCAATGAGATTGCCGTGGAAGCCTTTTTGAACGAGCAGGTACGCTTTACCGATATTGCCCGCATCATAGAGCGAAGCATGGCCCAATTTACTGCCGATTGCGCAGATACGCTCGAACACGTCTTGGCAGCCGACCAGCAGGCCAGAGACGTTGCGAATAAAGTGATCGCCGAACTCAAACACTAGTTAGATGGATACTTTGCACACCTTGTTTTATTTCATCGTCGCCATCGCGGTACTGGTGGCGTTTCATGAGTACGGCCATTTTTGGGCGGCACGCAAGGTTGGCATCAAAGTTATCCGTTTTTCCATCGGTTTCGGCAAACCGCTGATCAGCTGGCAAAAAAGCCCTGCCGATACTCAATTCGTCGTCGCTGCCATCCCGTTGGGCGGCTATGTGAAAATGGTCGACGAACGCGAAGAAGCCGTTAAACCGGAAGATTTGCCTTTCGCATTCAATCGCCAGCCGCTATTAGCCCGAACCGCTGTAGTCGCCGCCGGGCCGGTCGCCAATTTGCTGCTGGCCGTGTTTTTATTTTGGTTGGTGTTGGTCATCGGCGAAGCAGGCGTTAGACCGGTCGTCGGTGGAGTGGAGGCCGGATCTCTGGCCGAGCAGGCCGGTTTTGTAGCAGGCGACGAAATAATCAGCGTCGACGATATTGCTACGCCGACCTGGATAGAAGCTCTGGACACCTTGTTGACCTCGGCGATTGACGGTAAAACCGAAATCAGCGTAGTCACTAAAGCGATAGACGATAGTCAACAAGTACGCTTGATTCACTTGACCGAACAAGACGTACAAACCCCGGAAACGCTACATAAGCGATTGGGTCTGAAACCTTGGGTGCCCACTATTAAACCGGTTATCGGTAAGCTGCTTGAGGATGGGGTTGCCAAACAAGCCGGTTTACAAAGCGGTGATTTAATTATCAGCGCAGACGACACCGCCATTACCGACTGGCAACAATGGGTAGATTATGTGCAGGCCCGGCCGGATGTTGAAATTAAGTTATTGCTGGAGCGTAGCGGCGCGCCATTATCCTTAAGCATAACGCCGCGTAGCGAACAGCAGGGTGAGGGCAAGGCTGTCGGCAAAATCGGCGCCGGTGTGGATACGCCGAAAGACTTGCTGGACTCCATGATGGTGACCCATGCCTTGTCTCCCTGGGATGCGGTTCCGGTCGCCGGAAAGCGAGTTTGGTTTTACGCGGTGACCACATTAAAAATGATGGGAAAAATGGTGGTAGGTTCGGCTTCCGTCGAGAATTTGAGCGGCCCCATCAGCATTGCTCAATATGCCGGTCAATCGGCTGAAATGGGATTTACGGCGTTTCTGAAGTTTCTAGGCTTGGTTAGCGTCAGTCTCGGTGTGTTGAATTTGCTGCCTGTCCCGGTGTTGGATGGTGGTCATTTGCTGTTTTTCGCCGTTGAGGCCGTTAAAGGCAGCCCGATTCCGGAAAGAATACAACTGTATTTTCAACAGGCCGGCATGTTGCTGTTGATGCTGCTGATGGGCTTGGCGATGTTTCTAGATATAGGCAGATTATTTCAATAACGCTGAACAAAGCAGCCGCGTTGTGGTCAACCACATTCATTTCTAATCTTCCCTGGTAATTACATGAAAAAAATCACATACACGCTGGCTCTGACGCTACTGGCTTTGACTAGTCCAGCATTATTTGCCGACGAAGCTGCGATAAAAAAAGCCTTGAGTAACTTTATGCCGGGCGGGCAGGTTGACTCGGTGAAACCATCGGAAGTCAAAGGTCTGTACGAAGTGTCTATGGGCGGCAATATCTTTTATTCATCCGAAGACGGTAAATATTTACTGCAAGGGCAATTATTTGACGCCGAAGCAAAGAAAAATATCACCGAATCTAAGCTGGCTGAGGTGCGTAAAGCCTCGCTGGATAAAGTCGGCGAACAAAAAATGATTATTTTCAAACCGGAAACCAGCAAACATGTCGTGTCTATCTTTACCGACATCGATTGCGGTTATTGCCGTAAGTTGCACTCTGAAATCGATCAATACATGGCGCAGGGCATTACGATACGCTACATGTTCTTCCCTAGAGCCGGCAAAGGGTCGGATTCCTATAAAAAAGCAGTGTCAGTCTGGTGTGCCGCCGACAAAAACAAAGCATTAACCACCGCGAAGAAGGGTGAACATCTGGACGCGAAAACCTGTGAAAATCCAGTGGATGAACATATGGCCTTGGGTGAAGCGTTCGGTATGAATGGCACACCGATGATAGTCACCCAAAAAGGTAATATTCTGCCGGGCTATGTGCCTGCCGCGCAATTAGCAAAAGTGCTGGCCAGCGAATAAGCAAATACAAAAAACCGCCAGCTTTCGAGTTGGCGGTTTGATGGGTTAGAAAATTATCGGATCGTCACTTCTACTCGACGGTTTCGCGGTTCGGACGTTTCATCGCCGGTCTTGATCAACAAATTCTTTTCGCCGTGCGATGTCACGGCGACCTCTTTGACATCCATTTTGCCGGCATCGAATAACTTGCTGACCTGAACGGCGCGCTCATTAGCCAGCTTTTCGTTTTTGCCGGCATCGCCCACGGTGTCGGTGTGGCCTATCACTGAAATATCGGCGGCCGGATGTTTGCTGGCGGCTTCGATGATCTTCGGAATCAAGGCCGCAGAATCCGCGGTCAGCTTGGTGCCGCCGGTTTCAAAATACAATAAAAATGTTTCCGGTAATACCGGCTCGGAAGCCAAGGCTCGGCCAAAGTCCTTATTGATCTTCTCTTGTTCTACTTTGAATACGGTTTTAGAGTTATCCAGAGCCGCACCAAAACCGGCTTGTTCAACCACGGTTTCGCTGCCGGCACCGCTGAAAATCACTTTTCCGGTTGAGCCGTCGTGATCTTCCAGTAAGACCAAATAAGATTTGGCGCAACCGCTTAAAGCCAGCGCGACTGCGAATGTTAAGGTTTTGGGTATGGAAATTGTCGTCATGGCAAATACTCAGTTTAATCTTCAACTTTGACTAAAAAACGTGTGCCTCTTACCGCAATCACGCCGGTGGGGGTTTTTACCGTTACCGCTTCCGGTTTGAGTTTGGCGATGACGCCGGAAATATAGTGCAGGGTGCCTTTTAATAAGCTGGCGTTTAATTGCAATTTGTCCTGTTGTGGTTCGAATTGATATGCTTCTATTTTGAATTCGGTATTCGGGCCAATCGACAAAATGGTATTGTCTTTCAGCGTTACCCCGGCTGCGCCGTTTTGGTCGGTTTTGATAACGTTGCCGACATGAATTGGCGAACCAAGGCTGGCTTTGATTGGGCCGCTACTCTCGTCAATAGTCGTTTGATCGTTGATGGTTTTGATGTAGCCGATGACTGTTTCATCGGCCGATGCCTCATTCGGCATGCAAAGGGCTAACCCCAGGCTACAACAGGCGAAAAGACGTTTCATAATGGCCTCTACAAACGGTGTTTTGGGACATCAATAGCCGCGCGGGCGGTATCGAAATTCAGCGTGTAAGTATAGACAGCATTTAATTGTTGTCAGATTCAAGAGCTTATTTGTTTTAGGGCTATTCGTACGCCGCTTTTATATATCGTCTCACCGGCGAAGGCGGGAGCCTGGTGGCTATGTGGGATTCGGTTCAATGTCTGGCTTCAGGCTGCGCGCTCGCCCAACATCGGAAACTAGCGCTTACGGAACGGTTACCGGTATTAGATAAAAACCTCAGCGGCTTAACGGGTCAGCAATTCCACCCAGAACGTGCTGCCCACACCCGGTGTGCTGCTAACCCCGACGGTACCGTTCATCAATTCCGCCAGTTGTTTGGTAATAGCCAATCCAATACCGGTGCCTTCTATTTCGGTATTATCCGCACCCAGGCGCTGAAACGATTGGAATAACAATTGTTGTTGTTGCTCCGCCAGACCGTTGCCGGTATCGGTGATAGAAATTCTCACCCGGTTATCGTCCACCAGTCTGCTGCTCAAGTTGATGGAACCGTTGGGGCGATTGTATTTCACGGCGTTGGACAAAAAATTCAATAAAATTTGTTTGGCGCGTTTCGGGTCTGCTTGCAACTCAATGTTCTCGGGTAAGCAATTATCGACAATCAGCGCCAAACCTTTATTTTGTGCCAAGGGTGCGATCAGGGTTTGGCAATCCTTGATCAGCTCCGCCAAATTGATGCTGCCGATATTCACGCTGATTTTGCCGGACTCGATTTTAGCCAGATCCAAAAGCTCGTTAATCAGCCCGAGCAAGTGCAGACCGGCCTTGAGTATTTCATTCACCGAGTCCAGGTGAGTTTCAGCCAAAGGATGTTCCTGGTCGTCCATTTGCATCAGCTGCGCAAAACCGATAATGGCATTTAGCGGGGTGCGTAATTCGTGGCTCATTTGCGACAGAAATTGGCTTTTGGCCAAGCTGACTTGTTCGGTCCGGTTAATCAATTCTCGCATTACCGTTTGTTCTTCGGCTTTTTTCAGCAGCATTTTCGCCATGAGCATCCGCTCGCCAATATCGTTGATGGTCAACACCGTGCCCATCAGTGCGCCCCGACTGCCTATCAAAGGAGCGATGGTCAGATTCGCGTTCATCGCATAATGGTCGGAAATGGATAAGCGGGTATTGCTGATTTTCAACGGTCCTTGATTGATGACGCTTTGTTGTATCAATTCTGCGATTCGATGCGGTTTGCCGTCTATTTCCAAACTAAAAATGTCGTCGATATTTTGACTGCTAGTCTTGGGACGTTTGCTGCCGATGATATCCAGAGCGGCGGCATTCATGTATTCAATCGAGCCTTTGTTATCGGTGGTGATTACCCCATCGACGATAGCGTTTAAGGTGATATAGGCGCGCTTTCGTTCTGCGAATAAGGATTGGATCAGTTTCTCAAAATGCCGCCAGCTGCGCAGTGGATAGCTGATTATTAACACCAGTAATGCCACGGACGGTGCAAACCAATAGTGGCTGGTATGCAGTAAGACTAAGCAAAACAGTAAAATTGCCATGGACAGCATAGAAACCGCCAGCGCCAGCCAGCGCAGTGAAAAACAGGTGCTGATCTTGATGGCGATCCCGGCTATGACCAGGCTTAACAGAAATTGCCAATGGCCCGGCAGCGGTTGCCAAAGCGTTTGCTTAATCAGGCCATCCAAGCCGGCTGCGACGAAATCCACACCGCTCATGGGCCGACTACCGATGGCCAGAGGTGCCGGCAGGTCACGTTCTATACCGCTTGCGGTGAGCCCAACCAATACGTATTTATCGGTGAATAATTGTCCGGACACATTACCCGATAATACGTCCAAATAAGAAACTCTAATGAAATCACTGTCCGGCGCAAAGAACGGCAACCAGACCCGATAATCGCCATGTATGCTTTCTGGCGATGTTTCGATCCGTAAGCCCGGTAAATCGGCAAGTATTTCCGGATGGCTCAACGCATAAATAGCCAGCGGCATCGCCGACCACTGCGAGTCGCCCAAGGATAATCGCAATAAAATGCTTCTACTGATACCGTCTTTGTCCAAATCGACATTGGCGTGCCCCAGGACTACATGTTTGGCATAGTCCGGCAAGGGCAGAGTTTCCACCATCTTGTTATCGTTTTGTTCGATAATTACCGGCAGTACGACCTGTCCATTATTGGCTAGAGCACGGCTTAAGTGCGCGTCCAACTCAGGATGTTGCCTATCCGCTTCGGAAAAAATAAAATCCAGCCCAATCGCCTTGGGTTTTGCCGGTGTTAGCGTCTCCAGAAGGCGAGCGTGAATATCTCTGGGCCAAGGCCAGCGCCCCAGTTTTTGCAGGCTTTTTTGATCGACTTCGATAATGACAATATCTTTTGAAGCCGGTGTAGCCAGCAGCTTTAGTTGGGCATCATAAATCCATCGATCAAAGCGCCACAGTGCATCCGTATAGCTTAAGCCGACCGTAAACAGTATCAGCAGCAAGATGATCAATGATTTTTCGAAGCGGCAAGTCGCCATGGAATTTACTGTGAAAGTGGAAATACTAGGAAAAGTATACTAGTTGCAACCGCAAACAGTTAATGTAAAACAAGGCTTTCCGCTGTTAACGGCCTGACAGCAGGGCGCAAATTGTCTTGAACCCGCAACCCGCCACTATCAACGCTTGTTAGCTTTTAGCAGCGCTTTCAATCGATATAAAGCGTCCAATGCTTGCCGAGGACTTAAATGATCAGGATCGAGTTCTTCCAGCAGCACGACCGCCGGATGGCATTCCTGACTGGTGAATAAATCAAATTGGTTGATTTCGCTATGATTTTGCAGCTCGATATAGGCGGTGTTTTCCAGTTGCGCCAGCTTGTTTTTGGCGTTGGCAATCACGCTTTGCGGCACCCCGGCCAGCGCCGCCACTTGTAAACCGTAGCTTTGGCTGGCTGGACCGTCTTTCACGGCATGTAAAAATACGATCTTGTCGCCGTGTTCCATCGCGTCCAAATGGATGTTATGGATATTGGCTTGTTCTTCCGCCAACGTAGTCAGCTCGAAATAATGGGTGGCGAATAGCGTGAATGCCTGGGTGTGGCGAGCTAAATAATCGGCGCAAGCCCAAGCCAACGATAAGCCGTCGAAGGTGCTGGTACCGCGGCCGATTTCATCCATTAAGATCAGGCTGTTGCTGGTGGCGTTATGCAGAATATTGGCGGTTTCCGACATTTCCACCATAAAAGTCGAGCGGCCGCTGGCCAAATCGTCGGACGCACCAATGCGGGTGAATATCTTGTCTATCGGTCCGCAGCGCAGTGCTTGCGCCGGCACATAACAGCCGATGTGAGCCATCAGCACAATCAACGCCGCTTGGCGCATATAAGTCGATTTACCGCCCATGTTCGGGCCGGTGATGACCAGCATCCGCCGCTCTGCGGAGAAATTAAGATCGTTGGCGACGAAGGGAATACTGGACAACGCTTCCACGACTAGATGGCGGCCGGCGACGATATCGATACCAGGCTGTTGATCCAACACCGGTTGCGACAAGTTTAAGGTTTCGGCGCGTTCGGCAAAATTTACCAACACATCCAGTTCGGCCAAGGCACTAGCGCACTGCTGTAGATCGAGTAATGCATCGCCTAGCGTATCCAGCAATTGATCATATAAGGCTTTCTCGAATGACAGGGATTTTTCGCGGGCGCTTAGCACCTTATCTTCAAAAGATTTAAGCTCCGGCGTGATGTAGCGCTCCGCACCTTTCAGGGTTTGTTTGCGGGTGTAATGCACTGGCACCTTGTCGGCCTGGGCATTGGAAATCTCGATGTAATAACCGTGCACCCGGTTGTAATTGACCTTGAGTGTGGCAATGCCTGTAGCGGCGCGCTCGCGCTGCTCCATGTCGATCAGGAACTGGTCGGCGTTCTGACTGAGATTACGTAACTCGTCCAGCTCGGGATGATAACCGGGGGCAATCACGCCGCCGTCGCGAATCAGCACCGGCGGATTGTCGATGATGGCGCGTTGCAACAGGGCCAGTAATTCCGGTTGCTCGCGCAATTGCGTGCGCAGGCTTTCCAGATGCGGATTATCGCTATCGGCCAGTTGGTTTTGCAGTTGCGGCAAAACCGCCAAGGTCTGTCGCAATACCAGTAAATCACGTGGTCGCGCTGACTTCAAAGCAATCCGAGAGCTAATCCGTTCTATATCGCCCACCTGACGCAGGCTGGCTTGTAGATCTTCATGTAAATGATTCAGCAACAGGCTGGCGATGCAGGCGTAACGGCCATTGACAACGGCATGATCGCGTAGTGGTCGGTGTATCCAACGCCGTAGGCAACGGCTGCCCATCGCGGTGGCGGTTTTGTCCAACACCCCCAACAAGGTGTATTGCATTTGGCCGCTGGGATGGCTGTCCAGCTCCAGATTACGGCGGCTGGCGGCGTCCAAGCTAATGCTGTCGTCGCTGTTCTCGACTCGGATGCCTTGAATATGGGGCAGGGCGCTTTGCTGGGTATCGCGGATGTATTGCAACAAACAACCTGCCGCGCAAATGGCCGACGGTAAATGTTCGCAGCCGTAGCCTTTTAAATCGTGGCTGTTGAACTGCTTTAAAATCAATAGCCGACAACTATCTAAGTCAAAATGCCAGGGCGGCCGTTTGCATAAGCCCCGGCGTTCCTTGATGGCCGACGGCAGTTTAATATCCTCGCTATACAACAATTCAGCCGGGTTCAAGCGCTCGATCTCGCTAAGTAGCTGGGTTTCGCCGTCCAATTGCTGTAGTGTAAATTTCCCGCTGCCTAAGTCCAGGCAAGCCAGCCCGAAGAACTTGTCGAATACGGCTAAAGCCACCAGCAGATTATCCTTGCGATCCTCCAACAACGCTTCGTCGGTGACAGTGCCTGGCGTGACGATGCGCACCACCTTGCGTTCTACTGGACCTTTGGATTTGGCCGGGTCGCCGATCTGCTCACAGATTGCAATCGATTCGCCTTGTTTCAGCAGGCGGGCGATGTAGTTTTCCGCTGCATGATAAGGAATGCCGGCCATAGGGATGGGTTGTCCCCCGGACTGGCCGCGAGCGGTCAGCGTAATATCCAATAACTGCGCGGCCTTTTTCGCATCATCGAAAAACAGCTCGTAGAAATCTCCCATTCGGTAAAACAACAGCGTGTCAGGCTGGCCGGATTTGATGCGCATATATTGTTGCATCATCGGGGTGTGCTGTGTTTCGTTGCCTTGCCTGCTGTCTTGTTTTGTTTGGATATTCATTCGTAAGTTAATGAAATAACAGATAATAACTCTATGTTGTGAGCCGGGTTCACTCCAGCTACACTTTTCAAAACTTCCCTGCACTTTGCTGTTTAGTATAGGTTTTAGTATAGGTTTTTTCGAGTTATACTCGCGTCATCGATCAACATAAAAAACCTATACTAAAATGCAATTCGATGCCCGCACCGCTAAAGCTTTGCAGCCAGGACAGCATATGGCTTTTGACGATTACCCAGGACTGCGTTTGTCTGCCATGGCAAAAGTGAGAACTTGGTTTTATCGGTATAGAAGCACTGTTGATGGACGCCTTAGGCAGGTGTCAATTGGTCATTGGCCATCTATGTCATTTCCAGTGGCTATTGTCGCTTGGGAAGCTTTGAAAAACCAGCGTGATTCTGGTAATGATCCTGTATTAGAGGCAAAGCAAGCTAAATTAGAGGCAAAAGCTTTGATATTAAAACAAGAGGCGGCAAATTCTGAAAACGCTTATACAGTTAGAGTGCTGTGTGATGAATATTTAGCTGGACATGTTTGTCGCCACAGAGCCAAAAAAGGTTCTACTGAAATTACTAGGATGTTTAACACAATGCTGGGTGATATGGCGGATTTACCATCCACTGCAATTACCCGCTCAATGGCTTTTGATTTGATTCAAAAGTACGCCGCAATATCGCCCGTGCAGGCCGGAAAATTACGATGTGAGTTAGGAGCAGCATGGGATTATGCAATGGATGCCGGCAGACTACCTGAAGCTGCAGTAAATTGGTGGCGCTTAATTTTACGTGGAAAAATTAGATCAAAAGGAAAGACCATAGAAGGTAAGAACATCGGCGTGGTCAAACGCGTACTCACTGAAGACGAAATCGGTGAATTGATAGCTTGGCTTCCAAATTTCGCACCGATAATTACTGACGTTCTAATGTTATATCTCTGGACCGGAACTCGCGGCTCAGAAATTGTCGGCATGTCAGGAACTGAAATTAGTGAAGAGGGCGGTCAAGTTTGGTGGACGATACCGAAAATTAGAACGAAAAATGCTCGACATGAAACTGCTACAGATCAAAGGGTGCCCTTATTCGGTAGGGGTTTGGCAGTGGTGTTACGGCGGAAAAAATTGTATGGAGACGGTTTTCTATTTCCATCCCGTCATAAAGTGGGGCACATCGAACAAAAATACGTCACTGAACAGGTGTTTTATAGACAGCCCTATAGTCAGATACGCCCTGAGCAGGTGAGGCCTCGATTAACGGTGACTCATTGGGCACCGCATGATTTGCGACGGACTTCACGCACCTTGCTTGCAAAATTAGGATGTCCAGATTCCGTAGGTGAAACGATTCTCGGTCATATGTTACCCGGTGTGGTAGGAACTTATAATCGGCATCAATATGACGATGAAAAACGCCTATGGCTCTTTAATCTGTCAGAGCATCTTGAGTCATTGGCAAATTTCTAGATTTAGGTTTGCCGTTGCGTCCGCCTATTGCCGTATTAGGAGGGGGTAATAAATCGGAAACAGGACGCGACTCAGCCCATTCTTCAATTTCGCGTAGTAACCAGCAGGAACGGCGTGCAGATGCTTTACGAGGCTTAGGGAACTCATCGGCACGAATCAATGATTGGATGGTAGATTCAGAAAGCCCTGTGACTTCTGAAACCGCCTCAAGATCAATCATGATGGGTCTCAATACCGACTGACGTTTATGGGCGTTACTCATGTATTTGTTGTCTACCAATAAATAGGTCGCTCGTTCGATCCGGCCTTGTTTTAAATAAAGCAATGACCGGATTGGTTGCCATTTTATCTTACTCAGGATTCAAATATTTTTGGTTAACCTTCTCATAAATGTATTTTGCAGATGCTGCAGCGATCAGTGAGATCTTCACGGGCTTTTAACAAAACCCAAGATTGACATTGTGGACACTTCGAAAGTTGAACTCGTTTATCTTTGATGTCATGTGCCACCACCCAAGCATCGGAAAACTCGAGTTGTCCCAAGGGATATGATTTTTTATACGCATTAAAGGCAGTAATTAGCGTCTGGATTTGGCCTTCTTTCGATTTGGCCGTGGCAACCTGAAAACACACGGCGAAGATGGTTACATCTTTATACTTACGGCGACTACCGGTCAAACCTCGGGTTGAAAACTTGATCGATCCACGACTGGGCGATTGGCCATGTAATTGACGGTATGTCTGCCTCAGTAACTTTATTGGTACTCCCGTTGCTTGATGCACGATTTTGACTTTCGCATGGAGATTGAGCAGTTCTATCGCCAAGGTTTGTTGTTGATATTTCTTGAGCATTAGCTGCCTCCCTTAATCAATAGTGCCGCTTAATCCAAGCATGGCTTCCAGCATCGGAGGCGATTCTCTATTGATGTTTTGAATAAACTGACTCGAAAATCGAGGGGTAAAACATAGCCAGTTTGAGCGGGAAATTAAGTCAATGTCTTCTAAAGATAAACGACCAACTGCCAAGCGCATGGCCTCATCGGTAATCCCCAAGATTAATTCGGTCAGCACCGGGTTCTCCCGTGCGATTTCTCTGGCTTTGATGAGCCATGCCTGATTCATGGAATAGATCTCTTCATCGCAACCCAGTTGATCTATCGCCGTCAGTTTGTCAAAGTAGGCCTCAAGATTTTTGAATGCTGACTGCATCATGTTGTCGACGTGCTCCGCCATATTGACTATTTTCAGTTTCGATTTCAGATAATCGGATCCGAATTCGGCAACCAGTGGCAAAAACAATTCCTGAAAGAAACTCTGCGTGATGGTTTTGACGTCCTTAAAATCAATCGTCAGCGATTGCTGATTGGCAAAGCACTCCCGTGCCAGTCGCGCGAAATTTTTGCCATGGATTGTCTGGGGTATTTGGGAATGGGTGGCTGTAACGACAACGATATGCATGCGACTTCTCCTTAGTAGCTCATTGATTGCCTCTAACGAGTGCTTGGTTTGTTCAAAGATTGACTTTTTGATTTTGCGGAAACCCAACGCCGCCGCCCCGACCGATCAGTCCACACCTCGCAGATAGGGCATTGGCTAAATGCGGCATCAGGGTGAATCATGCCCAGGTAGCGGGCGCGGCAACGACCGCAAACCATGAATACCAAATCACCCGCAGAGAGCAGGCTGGTCAAATACCAAGCCCTGTTGATGTCTAACGGATAAAGTTGACTGGAGCGTGGTTGGATAAATTGCCTATCGGCTAAAATTCTGGAAGCAACCTTGGTGTATATCTCATAGGTCGCAACCAGTAAGGTCGCGCTTAGGCTTGGGGTAGAAAGCCGGCTCCTAATGTCTTCAATAATGCTTAAAAATAAAGAAGCATGAATATTGTTGAATGCTGAGCGAATGGCCCATTGATGATCATGTGGCAGCATGCCTTGTTTGGGCGATTTTCCTTGTATAGCTTTAAAAAATGTGATGCTTTGCTTTCGGGTTAGATGGCAGAGTTGGCTGACAATTGGCGGACGGGTGCCGAGTTGAATTAGCCTTTCCGCCAAGACCAAGTCTGCGCCTATATTTGACCTGCTTTTAAACGGCATTGGTTTCATCCGCAGTTCTAGTGATACAAGGTTGGAGGAGATCCACATAGGCAACCAGGGGCAAGTTGCTTGGGGTATAGACAGGCAATAACTGAATCACAGCGCGACTGCTTTCGGCGTGTTCACGAAGTTGCTCCTGTGTCATGCCGGCGAGACGGTCTATGCCAACTCGATCTAATCCAAATCGCCAGGCCGCTTCTTCAGGATTACTGCGCGCGCACTCTCTAGCAAGCATGAGATATTCGAAATTTAACCGGGCAAGATCTTCGTCCAGTGTTGACATAAACGCCTCTGAGTTGATTAACGACTGTTGTCGATATGCTAGGAGAGCAACGCGCAAATGTCTCGGTCGCAAAGTGACCTGATTTGGGTCACAAAGCTCCGGAAGCCTCGATTGATCTGATTTGGCGTTGTTGAAAATAATTGGCTTATTGGGCTGGTGATGCTTCTTTCGGCATGTGATGTGCGGCCAATTTGATAACGCCAGGCAATTTGCATGGTTTGATGGATTGAATGATTCTGAAATTCTTCTAACCTCGTTCTGCTTATTAGAGGCTTTGCCCACAACAAGTGGAGTCTTAATTGGCGTTTGACCTGAATAAGTGCTTTCCAAAATCATTTTTACTTCGCTCATCTCGCATTCGTTATGGAGGACATTGTTATGAATCGGCTATTCGCTAACCAGACCGCAACTACCGGTTACCTGGTTTGGGGTGGTTTATGCGCGAGGTAATTCAATGCTTGATCGATTGGTTGGATAGTGAGCCAAGCGATGAAAAAGGCCACCGCATATTGCGCGCGTTAGCTCAGGAATCGTTAAAGAAAGTGGATTTCGAAGAGTCGGAGCGACGTTTCACGGCCGATGCAATCGTCGCTGCTGTTGGTGAGTCCTTAGACAGTGCCGAACCTAAAAAATGGATCGACTGGCCGGGTTCGTTAAAAAAATATTGCGAAATCCGTGAACCGCAAATCATGGAGTTTGCCCGTAAGCGTAGGCTTTCGCATTATCCAAAGCCGGAGCGTAAAAGCACAAAGGGAGGGCCGGGACGACACACGACGTTCTATATCAAAGCTGAAACGGTTCCGGTGATATTGGAAGAAGACCAAGCAATCGAGAATGTTCGGGCTGGGAGCAACATAGCCGATTTGCAAGCCAGCTATCAACTGACAGAATTGGGTGAAGTCAAACCCAGTTGGATCGCGAGTTGGTTATTTCGGCACGGACAAATCGAATTACGCCGATGGCATGTATGGGGAGTACTGGGCTGGTTGGCAACAATAGGCGGACTTGCATTGTTAATTGCCTATGCAGGATGGCTATCGTTATCCGTGCCTAGGCCGGTGACAACGCAAGATTTGACATTACTGGTCAGTATTTTTGCGATTCCCTATGGTTCCTGGGTAACTATCATCAAGCCTTGGATATTATTGTTGGATGATCGAATTGTCGTAGCCCATGAACTATTCACAAATTTTTATGAACAGTCTGCGCAGTTCGAACTGCTTCGAGACGGAGATTTAAGAGTAATTCGGTTAGTTCGGTATTCGGCGGCATGTCCCATTTGTGGCGCCACTATTTATCTCGAAAAAGGCGAGCCGGATTACAGACGAAGATTGGTGGGGCGTTGTTATGAAAGCCCGAGAGAGCATGTGTTTAGTTTTGATAGAATCACTCGTTGCGGGCGATTACTGGTTGATCGATAACTTGTCGAGAGGAGCTGCTGCCGCACCGTTTATTCTTATTTCAATACATTTCATTTGCCCTACGACTAGCTGCGGCATACAATCGCCGCTGGTTTTAAGGTTCCCGCTCTTGGCGGGTGAAACTGGAAGTCGGTTAAATGCCGACGCTGCCCCCGCAACGGTAGGTGATTCGTCACGAGCCCGGAGACAGGCCTAAAACTGTAGTCAACAGTATTGCGGAGGGCGATCTGTCAAATCGGTTTTTTTGGTTTGTCTTTCCCTCTGTTATTCCGTCCACCTTTTTCGGAACAGACAACCATGAAAACACTCGCGGCATCTACCATCCTTTCTTCCTCAAAAATCCTGCCCGGCCTGAGTGCTATTGTTTTGGGCCTGACCGTCGTGTTAGGTTTGGGTTTCTTGCAGGACGCTAACAACTACCTGCATAACGCCGCCCACGACGGACGTCACAGCGCAGCTTTTCCTTGCCATTAACATGGCGGATTTTCGTAAGCTGGTCACCATCTCGCTACTGGCGGGACTATTGGGCGGCTTGTTACTCAGCGTGCTACAACACTATCAAACCTTGCCCTTGATTTTGGCCGCCGAACAATTCGAAACGCCATCGGCTGAGCATGTGCGTGACTGGCAACCGATGGACGGCTGGCAACGTAATGGCTTTACCTTGCTGTTCAATGGCCTAACCGGCTTCGGCTTTGCCTTGTTTATCAGTGTCGCCCTGTACTGGCGGGATCAACATGGTTACCTGTACGGACTCGGCTGGGGTTTGGCCGGTTATTTGGTATTTTTTGTCGCGCCATCATTGGGCTTGCCGCCGGAGTTGCCGGGCACCGACAGCGCCGAATTACATAGTCGCCAAGCGTGGTGGCTTTTTACGGCCGCCGCTACCGCGATTGGCTTGTTTGGTCTGTTTTTGACCAAACAGCGCTGGCTGCAAATCGGCGGCGCTGGCTTACTGGCCTTACCGCACCTGATCGGCGCACCGCATCCCGAGGTTGCTCAGGCTTTAGCGCCCGAAGCCTTACAACAGCATTTTGTGGTGTTGACATCCATCAACAACGCTATTTTCTGGCTGGCCTTAGGCACAATATCGGGCCGATTGTTGCGTAAAGTAACGTTTTAGTGATGAATGCTGCCGCAACACGCCATTGCCCGGCGATATTGATCAGCACCCCTGCCTCCGGGCAAGGCAAAACCACCATAACTGCAGCTTTGGCCTATTACCATCGTCAGCAAAACCGCAAGGTACGCGTGTTCAAAACCGGCCCGGATTTTATCGATCCGCAAATCTTGAGCTTTGCTTGCGAACAACCGGTTTATCAGCTGGATTTATGGATGATGGGCGAAGCGCATTGCTGTGAGATGCTTTATAACGCCGCCGCCGACGCTGACGTTATCTTGATTGAAGGTGCCATGGGCTTGTTCGACGGCGATAGCAGCAGCGCCGATTTGGCACAAACACTAGACGTGCCTGTGGCCGTTGTCATCGATGCGGGCGGCATGGCACAAACTTTTGCCGCAGTAGCTTATGGCTTAGCCCATTACCGTGCCAACTTAAAGTTTGCCGGGGTCATCGCCAACAAAGTCGGCAGTCCTAGTCATGCCAAACTGCTAGAAGAAGCGTTGCCGAATAACATACCTTTGCTGGCGGCGATGGCGAAAGATACCGGAGTCGGCATGCCGTCGCGGCACCTGGGTTTGTTGCAGGCCGACGAAATCGGCGACCTCGATCTTCGCCTGGCCCGCGCCGCAGAATTGCTCAGCAGCCTTGCGCCGTGCCGATTGCCGCAGCCGGTCACCTTCGCGCCGATTACTACCGATCCGCCGCCGAAATTGCTGACTGGTAAGCGTATCGCAGTAGCTCGTAATGCCGCGTTTTCGTTTATCTATCAAGCCAATCTGGATTGTTTGCAAGCTATGGGCGCTGAACTGACGTTTTTCTCGCCGCTCGCAGACCACGTATTACCCGAGGCAGACAGTGTTTATTTGCCCGGCGGTTACCCGGAACTACATCTCCAAACATTGGCCGACTATGTCGCCATGAAACAAGCCTTGCAGCAACATCATCAAGCCGGTAAACCGATTTACGCCGAATGCGGCGGTTTTTTATATTTGCTGGAACGTTTGGCCGATAAACACGGCCATGCGGCAGCGATGGCAGGATTACTACCCGGTAGCGCGCAAATGCAACAAAGGTTGGTGAATATGGGTATGCACAGCTTGCAGTTGGAACAAGGTGAAATTCGCGGGCATAGCTTTCATCACTCGCAACTGGAAACCACACTGCAACCGTTCACCGAATCGAAGCCCCAACGCAATCGTCGCTGTAACGAAAACTTTTATCGGGTGGGTTCGTTGCAAGCGTCTTATCTGCACACCTACTTTCCGTTCAACCCCCAGGTCGCGGCTGGATTTTTTCTATGAGCACTCAACCTAAAGTATGGTTTGTCGGCGCAGGTCCCGGTGATCCTGATTTAATCACTGTCAAAGGTCGCGACTTAATTGCCAATGCGGATGCCATTTTGTTCGCAGGCTCTCTGGTACAGGCCGCAGCGACGCAATGGGCACCAAGCACTTGCGTGATCAAAGATTCCAAAGACATGACTTTGGAGCAGATTACCAACTGGCTGACCGAACAAGCCGGTCCGGGCAAAACCGTCATTCGCCTGCAAACCGGCGACCCTGGCTTGTACGGTGCATTGATTGAAATGGTGCAACCACTGGATGCGGCCAACATTGCCGTCGAAGTAGTGCCGGGCGTCTCGTCGGCATTTGCCGCGATGGCTTGTGCAGTCGAAAGCCTGACCTTGCCCGAAGTCACGCAGACCGTGATTTTAACCCGTGTTGAAGGCCGCACGCCAATGCCTGACGGTGAATCATTGCAAGAATTGGCCAGCCATCACACCACGCTGTGCCTGTTTTTATCGATCACCTTGCTGCCCACGATCGAACGCGAGTTAAAAGACGCAGGTTGGTCGGATGATGCACCGGCATTGGTGGTCCACAAAGCCAGCTGGCCGGGTGAACAACAGATTATTCGCGGCACCCTGGCTGATATTCGCGAACGCTGCCGGGCCGCCAAAATCAACAGTCAGGCCATGATCGTCATCAGCCCCACCTTGGGCGCGCGGCACTGGCCATCCTTAAAAAAATCCAAACTTTATGATGCCGGTTTTACCCATCGTTTTCGCCGCGCCGAGCGGCCTCAGTCTAAGGAATAAGTATGACAACCACCGTTCTCTTGGTCGGCCACGGATCGCGCAATCAGGCCGGCAACGATGAAATTCGCGAATTTCAACAACAATGGCAGGCGCAACACCCCGACTGGCGCATTGAGTTGTGCTATATCGAACTCGCCGAGGTGCTGTTGGAAGAAGGATTGAGCCGCGCCGCGCAAGGATCTAGCCGCGTGATAATCGTACCGCTGATCATCAGCGCCGCCGGGCATGTGAAGATGGAGATTCCCGAGCACATCGAGGAAGCCCGCGAAAATTTTCCGGCGGTCGAATTCATCTACGCGCCGCATTTGGGCAGCAACGAAACATTACTGGCCATTCTGCAAAAACAGCTCAAAACGGCACTCAAATCTCTGGCGATGCCGGATCCAAAAACCACCGGTGTGATCATATTAGGCCGCGGCTCCTCCGACAAAGTCGCCAACGGGGAATTGGCAAAATTAGCGCGTTGGCTGTTTGAAGCTACCGAGCATGAACTCGTCGACATTGCCTTCACCGGTATTACCCATCCGCGTTTGGAAACCGCCGTGCAACGTCAAGTACGACTGGGCATGACGCAGATTGCGATTTTGCCCTATTACCTGTTTACCGGCTTGCTGATCGAGCGCATCGGCAAACAAATCGAACGCTTGCAAAGCCAATATCCGCAGATTGTCTTCGGTGCCGGCACTTATTTTGGTTTTGATCCGGCCATTTTTAAATTGCTTGATCAACGGGTTACCGAAGCCTGGGACCCGATCGCGCCGAAAATGCTGGAATGCGACGGCTGTCAGTATCGCGAGCAAGCCGAACATCACCACCATCATTGATTAGCCATGAGCCACAACATTCAAACCGAACAACTGACCCAGGCTGGGCAACAAATCGAACACGATTCCTTTACCATCGTCGACCGCGAAGTCGGCGAGCACCATTATTCAGATGGGCAATGGCAAGTGGTGCGTCGCATGATCCACGCCACTGCGGATTTTGAATTCAATGGCCTGACCGAGTTTTCCGCGCATGCAATCGAAGATGGTATTCAAGCCATTTTAAATGGTGCGCCGATCGTTGCCGACGTGGAAATGATTTGCGTCGGCTTATCGCAGCCGCGCCTGGCGCATTTTGGCATCAGCGCCTGCCAGTTCATCGCCGATGCGGATGTCATAGCCGCCGCCAAACAGGTCAACAGCACCCGCGCGGTACAAGCCATGCGTAAAGCGCAGCGCCTGGGTTTAATCGCCGGCGGTATCGTCTCAGTTGGCAACGCACCGACCGCGCTGTTGGAAGTGTTGCGGATGATCAAAGAAGAAGGCGTCAAGCCGGCACTGATCGTCGGGATGCCAGTCGGATTTGTCTCTGCAGCGGAATCCAAGGATTTACTCGCCGAATTAGCCGATGTGCCATGGATCATCACCCGTGGACGTAAGGGCGGCTCGACCTTGGTCGTCGCGGCGATTCATGCCTTGTTGAGCTTGACGGAAACCCGGCAGAAAAACGGCTGATAGCATGGCAATGCCGGAACGCAAACCCAAAGGTACCCGCAAGGGTTACACCACCGGCGCCTGTTCGGCGGCAGCGGCACGGGCGGCAGTGCAGGGTTTGCTGAATGGGCACGTGCCGGACACTATCGACTGCGTGCTGCCCAATGGGCAAGACGTGGCATTCAAAGTCGAAGAAAGCTTCGTACAGAACGACCGAGCACATGCTGTCATCGAAAAAGACGCCGGCGACGATCCGGACTGCACCCATCGCGCTCGGCTGACGGCGGATGTGATGTGGATAGAACAACCGGATACTATCGTATTGCAAGGCGGCGCGGGCATAGGCCTGATCACTCGGCCCGGTTTGGGGCTGGCGGTCGGCGGTCCGGCCATCAATCCGGTTCCGCGCAAAAATATCGAGGATAACATCCGTCTGATCGCCGCCGAAGCGCTAAAAACCCGAGGTCTACAGGTAACGATCTCGGTGCCGGGCGGCGAAGAGATGGCGAAAAAAACCCTGAATTATCGTTTGGGCATTATCGGCGGTATTTCGATTCTAGGTACGACCGGAATCGTGCATCCGTATTCCACGGCGGCGTTTCGGGCTAGCGTGGTGCAAGGCGTGGAAGTTGCGGCCAATCAGGGGCAGGCTAGCGTGGTGCTGACCACCGGCGGCCGCACCGAGAAATTCGTGATGCGCGAATTGCCCGACCTGGATGAAAGCTGTTTCGTGCAAATGGGTGACTTTCTGACACCGGCACTGGACACCGCCGCTCGTTGCGGCATTCAAAACATCATCATTGGCGGTATGGTCGGCAAGCTGACCAAAATGGCTCAGGGTGAAACCATTACGCATGCCGGTCGCGCCCCAGTCGATGTGGAACTGGTGGCCGACATTGCCCGCAGCATCGGAGCGCCGGACGATGTATGCGACGCCATCGCCGCCCAGGAAACCGCTCGTTACGCCTCCGAATGCATGGCCGAGCTGGGATTGGAATACGAATTTCATGTCGAACTGGCTAACCGAGTCATCGCCACCTTGGAAAACCGTTATCCCGGCGGTTTTCACATCAGTGTTCTGGTGTGCGATTTCGATGGCAACAAACTGGCCGAAGCCGGCAGGAATTGATCATGCAAGCGATGTGCAGTTTTATCGGCGTACTAGACAACGGCGTCGCCAGCCTGAGCCAGGAGGCCTTGCAGGCATTGCGCGAAGCAAAGCATGTCATCGCCGGCAGCCGTCTGCTGGCAACGCTGGCTAAAGACATTACTCAGGCCAGACACTACGACTTAACCGGGCAACTCAAACAAGTGCCGGACTGGATCAATGTCGCGTTGGCACAAAATGAAGCAGTAGCTGTACTAGCGACTGGTGATCCCTTGTGCCACGGCATCGCCGGTTTCCTGGCCGGCAAGCTGGAGTCCAGAAGGGTACGCATCTTGCCCAATCTAAGTACGATACAACTAGCCTTTGCCGAGTTGAAATTGTCTTGGCAAACCGCCGCTATCGTTTCGATCCACAGCAAGGATGCCGGTGAATGGCTGGGCGGGGCCACGCCAGAGCATGGCTTGTACGAATTAGCTCAGCGCTGCCGCCAACACGATTTGCTGGCGATATTGACCAGCCCGGACAACACCCCAGCACGTATCGCCCGCTTATTGCAAATCGAAGGCTTGGCTGATGCGTTTGAAATGGCGATTGCTGAAGCTCTAAAGCAGCCGCAACAGCGCGTCAGCGCCTGGCTGACCATCGCTGAGGTGGCTCAAAGCCGTTATCTCGATCCCAACGTCGTCATTCTAAAACGCAAAACGGCTGCGCCCGCACAGGTATTGTTTGGGATCAGCGACGACCAGTTTCAGCAGCGCAAACCTGAAAAAGGCCTGATCACCAAACGCGAAGTGAGGGCGGTATCGCTAGCCCGCATGCAGTTGACAAGAAGCAGTATTGTCTGGGACATCGGTGCCGGCTCCGGCTCGGTAGGGCTGGAGGCCGCGCGCTTGTGTCCGGACGGGCATGTATTTGCCATCGAAAAAAACGCCGACGACATGGCCAATGTCGAGCAGAATCATGCCGCCTGGGGTATCAGCAATTACAGCTTCGTGCAGGGCAAGGCTCCGCAATTTCTCGACACCTGGCTTGATCCGGATGCGGTATTCGTCGGCGGCTCCGGCGGTGAATTGGCGGAGCTGATTGCGCTGTGTTTACAGCGTTTAAAACCCGACGGCTGGCTAGTGATGAATTTCGTCACGCTGGAAAACCTGTCCACCGCGGTCGAGACCCTGAAACAGCTCGGCGCAGACTGGGACGTTTGTCAGATTCAAGCCTCGCGCAGTAGCCCGATTCTGGCCATGCATCGCATGCAGGCCGAAAATCCAGTGTGGATTGTGTCGGCCACCCATCCTTTATAGTCCATAACAAGCGGTCACGATGAACACTAAACTCGGCACTCTCTACGGCGTCTCACTCGGCCCCGGTGACCCAGGCCTGATTACCCGCCGTGCCTGGCAATTACTCTCAGGCCCTGGTCATTGGACCTATCCTGTTCGCAAGAAAAATAGCGACAGTTATGCCTTGGACATAGCCTTGCGCGCCGGCCTGGAACTGCCTGCCGAACATAGCGAGCTGCATTTTCCGATGACTCACGATGCCGAGATTCTGGCCCGTTACTGGCTGGCAGCAGCACAAACCGTGTTGGCAATATTACAACGCGGCGAGGATGTGTTGTTTCTGGTGGAGGGCGATGCCTCGACCTATTCCACTTTCGGCCATTTGCAACGCAGTGTTCGTGCCTTACAGCCGGAAGTTACAGTCGAAGTGGTGCCGGGGGTGTCGTCGTTTCATGCCGCTGCGGCGCGCAGTGGCGAACCGTTGGCGGATGTCGATGACACCATTGCCATAGTACCGGCGGGATATGGTATCGCGCAGATCGAGCGCATGCTGAGCGACTTCGATACCTTGGTATTGCTCAAGGTCAAACCGCTGCTGGACGACATCATTGATCTGTTGCGCCGCCGTGATTTGCTCGATCAAGGCTGGTTTATCGAAAAAGCCGGGGCGCCGGAAGAACGCATGGTACATGATCTCTCTAGCCTGCAAGGGCAAAAGGTCAATTACCTGTCTTTACTGATCATCAAAAACCCAGGCCGTCAGCGCAACGAAATGCAGCGCGGTTGCCGCAAGAAGAAGGACTCAATCGATGAATGAAGTACGTGTCGCCCTGGTGGCGATTACCAAACACGGCGCCGGGATTGCTACTCGCCTGGCACCACAACTCCCCGAAGCGGAGGTGGTGGTGTCGGAGAAGCAAGCCGAACATTTGGGTGATTTTGCCAATCCGCGCCGGGTCTATCAGGGGGCATTGAGCGCGCAAATCGGCGAGTTGTTCGCATCCTACGATCAAATTATTTTTCTGGTATCGCTGGGCGCGGTGGTTCGGCTGATTGCGCCGCATCTTAAATCCAAGGATGAAGACCCCGGTGTGCTGGTGATCGACGATGCCGCCGAATTCGTGATCCCGGTGCTATCCGGCCATGTCGGCGGTGCCAATGCTTATGCCGAAAAAGTCGCCGCGTTGCTAAATGCCACGCCGGTACTGACCACCGCATCGGACGTGGGCAAAACCATTCCGGTGGATATCTTGGGCCGTGAACTGGGCTGGCAAGTGGAAGCCCCTAAGGTCAACATCACGCGTGTGTCGGCGGACGTGGTCAATCAACTGCCGATTGCCTTCGTGCAGGAAGCCGGCAGCTCAAATTGGTGGACGCGGCCATCGCCGTTACCGGCCAATATTCATCTGTTCCAGCGTTTCGAGGACGTTGATACCGAACAATACCGGTCAATTCTATGGGTCACACACCGGGCAATCGATCCGACTGTTTGGCAACAACTGGCTGAGCGACTGGTGGTGTATAGGCCGCCCAGGGATCAAGCGTAAGTGTATGAAAGTCATGATTGGCATGGGTTGCGACCGCAATGCCAGCCTGGATACCTTGCGGCAAGCCTTGGCCCAGGCCTTGTGGCGTTGCGGGCTCGATGTATCTACGGTAGCCGGTTTGGCCAGCATCGACAAAAAAAATGATGAAGCAGCCTTGTTACAACTAGCCCAGATATACGATTGGCCGCTGTATTTTTATCCGGCTGAGGCTCTGGCCACCATCCCGGTACCGAATCCATCCGAGGTGGTCATGAAATACATGGGTACTCCGGCGGTGGCGGAAGCGGCCGCTTTGAGAGCGGCCAATGCCGAATTGTCGGATTTACTGGTCGAGAAACATAAATATTGCGGCACGGACGGCAAGAACGCCACCGTTTCGATAGCGAGAATCAAATGAAAAAAGCAGGCAAAATTTTACTGGTGGGTATCGGCCCCGGCGCGCATGAGCACATGACTGCCCGCGCTCGCCAAGCGATTGCGGAAGCGGACTTGGTGATTGGTTACAGCACCTACATCAAACTGGTGCAAGACTTGCTCGATGGCAAGGAAGTCATCAAAAAAGGTATGACCGAAGAACTCGATCGCAGTATCGAAGCGTATGAACATGCCAAGCAGGGCAAAATCGTCGCTATGGTGTCGTCCGGCGATATCGGTGTTTACGGCATGGCCGGGCCTACTTACGAACTGCTGCTGGACAGTGGTTGGACGCCGGATGATCCAATTCAGGTGGAAGTGGTCCCCGGTAGTACCGCGTTGTCGAGTTGCGCATCCCTGGTCGGAGCGCCGCTGACCCATGATTTTTGTTCGATCTCGCTGTCCGACTTGTTGACGCCTTGGCCGGTGATCGCCCGCCGCCTGGAAAGCGCGGCGCGCGGGGATTTCGTGGTAGCTTTGTATAACCCCAAAAGCGGTCGCCGCACGCAGCATATCGTCGAAGCGCAAACTATATTGCTGCGTCATCGGAGCCCGGACACGCCGGTTGCCATCGTTAAATCCGGTTATCGTGCTCGGCAACACATCCAGCTCGTACGCTTAGCGGAGATGGCCGATTGCGACATCGGCATGTTGACCACGGTCTTGGTCGGCAATAGCAGCACCTTCGTCCGTGCAGGGTTGATGGTAACACCGCGCGGCTATGCCAATAAATATGACGCCATGACCGGCGAAACCCGCGCAGGCGAGCAGGCGGGGCGTTCGCTGAGCATGGGTCTGGAGGGCTGGAAAGCTTGTGTGCGGCAATATTTGCGCGACACGCCCAAGGTGACATTGCAACAGGCGGCAGCATACTTCGCGCAACCGCTGGCGGAGATTCTCGATGCCGTCAGCCAGTCCACGCCGGGCGATCAAGCCGGCCTGTTCTGCGCGCAACGGGCAATCCCGGACAGCCATGATCGTTTGCTGGAATCATTGCAGGCTTGGGGCAAATTACGCGCCGTGGTGCGCAGCGAAGCGGGCGCCGTGGCGGAATTGTTGATCAACGCCGCTGATTTGCAAAGCAAAAACGGCTGGGTGAGTATCGTCAACAACGCCTTTCATTTGCACATCGACTGGCGCAAAATGCAGCAGATTTGGTTTGTCAGCCGTGATGATCAAACCTATGGCATTCAGGTACTCGATCAACACGGCGACGCCTTATTCAATTTATGGTTAGTCGCTGACGAAGCAGGATTCGACAGCACAGCCCTACAACACTACCGCAATGACCGAGCGCAATTTAGCGCCCCAACTGTTCTGGAACCAACCCACCATGACTGATAACACCATCCCTATGCCGGAAAAACCCAAAATGGGTGACTACAAACGCCACTTGCTGGTGTGTACCGGCCCCCGCTGCACCGAAAATGGCGAAGCGCAGGCCTTATTCGAAACCCTGGGCGAGAAGTTCAAAGCGGCCGGCATCGACAAAGGCGAACTCAGGGTTAAGCGCACCCGCACCCACTGTTTTGCCACCTGCAAATCCGGTCCCATCATGTGTGTACAGCCCGATGGCGTCTGGTATTACAACGTCAATGAAACCAATTTACAGCGCATCATTGATGAGCATTTGGTGGGCGGTCGACCTGTCGAAGCGCTGATTTATCATCAAAGTACTTGCTCGGTTCCATAGCAGTAATACAAAGCGTTATGGATTATTTTCCTCTTTTCTTAAAAGTTAAAGACCAAACGTGTTTAGTGGTAGGCGCTGGCGAAATTGCGGCGCGAAAAATTGAATTACTGCTCCGGGCTGGAGCTAACATCGTCGTTGTTGCTATGGAAATTGGTGGCGCGGTAGCCGCTATGCAACAGTCAAATCAAATCGTTATCCGTCAAAAAGCATTTACGCATGAGGATATAGACGGCATGGGACTCGTGGTTTCCGCTACCAATTGCCGCTCCACGAATGTAGATATCTCCAAGTTGGCGAATCAGCGGAAAATCCCCGTTAATGTGGTTGATGATCCGGCGTTATGTTCCTTTATATTCCCGGCCATTATTGATCGTTCGCCCCTACTTGTCGCCATATCCTCAAGTGGTGTATCTCCCGTATTAACGCGACTTTTACGGGCTAGGGTGGAAAGTGCCATTCCGGCATCGTTTGGCCTGTTGGTGCAATTGGCTGAAAAATTCAAATTATTGGTCAAACAACGCATTCCACAACCGAGTCTGCGTAGAGTTTTCTGGGAAAAGATTTTACAAGGGCCAGTGGCTGAATTAGTTTTTGTAGGCAAGCAGAGCGAAGCGGAAGAACTGCTGCGGTCGCAGCTGCAGCAGGCTGACCCTACAGCAAATCAGGGTGAAGTGTATTTAATAGGTGCCGGTCCTGGCGACCCCGATTTATTAACGTTTAAAGCCTTGCGTCTGCTGCAGCAGGCAGACGTTATTGTTTATGACCGGCTGGTTTCTATAGAAGTGCTCGATATGGCCCGACGAGACGCCGAGAAAATCTATGTCGGTAAACAGAGGGATAACCATAGTCTACCGCAGGAGTCGATTAATCAACTGTTAATTGATTTAGCCCTGGCCGGCAAACGTGTCGCCCGATTAAAGGGTGGCGATCCTTTTATCTTTGGTCGTGGGGGTGAAGAAATCGAGTCCTTTATACAATTAGAATGCTGTTGGTTAGAAAGACTCGCGTCTTGCCGGTTTCCGGGGCTTTAAATCGAATACGGCGCAAGTGTTGAGGATAGCCTTTTTGAGTATAGAATCTATCGAGTGCGATAGATTGGTCGCAGATGATACCGAGATGACGGTCGGTTGGGGTTGAATAAATGCGATGAGCATCCAGATTGGATCTGGCTCGCGTTACAAAGAACGCACCGGTCAAATGCAAGATATACAATCTGGCGAAGTCGACATAGCCGCGATCCATCACATAAATAGCCCCGGGTCGGGTATCAGCAACTCGAGCGCCTTGACGTCTTGCATTTTGCCGTCCGAGATAGGGATAAAGCTTGGAATACTACCGCGCAAATCCAGCAAGGTATGCAATTTGACCGCCACCTTGGTGGTGCGAAACTGGGCCCTGGGAAACACGGACAGACACAGATCAATCGTGGTCGAATCCAGTGCATAAACGGTATTGCTCAAGTCTAGCCCTAAGTCCTCGCTGGCGTAGAGTTTCCGCGCTTGCGCGATCAAACGCTGAGCAAATTCGGCATAGATGCGCCAATCACGGTTGGCATTGGCGTCGGCCAGTGTCGAGCGAGAAACCGTAGTGCGGATGCCCATGTGATAAAGCTTATTGGATTGAGCCGACAACCAGGCTTCGATGTCACGCAGACTTTCCCGATAGGTCAGTTGCGCGAAAGCCAGAATCCGAAACTGCTCGGCGCCACTGAGTGTTCGGATTCGGTAATCGCCATCGTAAGGGGGCACGATGCGATGAAAGGTTTTCCATGGCAAAACGTCCATGATTTGGGCGAACAAAGTTTTGCCAATGTACATCGCGCTCTCCACCGGTTAAAAAACCAGCAGACTGCATGAAGATTGGTTTTTCCTTCAAGTCGGAGACAGCTTTTAGTCCTTTGAAACCCTTGCTACATAAGGCCTACCGCATTTTAGAGGCTCTTTTAACCGGACACTAGTGGTTTCTTATCACTATTCATGAATGGAACTTTAGCGTGATTTCATTTGCGGTGATGAAAACTAGCGCATTATCCGGCTGGATAATGCGCTCGTATATAAAAGAGACTTAGCTACCTATATCAGCTACAAGTGTTTGCGCTTGAACGGATTGAGCCGCTGGATATGCCATCACCGAAGCCGGTTTGCCTTGCTGATCCAACTCCACCACGAAGGTTTTGCCGTACAGCGCAGGACAGCCGCAAAAATCCGGTAACAAGCGTTGCATAGCATTAGCTGGATCGCTGGCGGTATTGGCCACCACAAAAGCAACGAAAGCATCCGAATCGCTTTCAAAGGTCGATTCCTGAAATTCATCGTATTCGCTTCTGAAGCTGGCCATTTGTTGCAACACCTGAGCCGAGCTTTCGCCTCTGGGCACAATGATGTCATCAGCGTTTTCCTGACCTTGGTAGCAAGCCTCATCCGTGATTTCAACAACATCCTGTCCAAGCCGGATTCGGTAAGCCTCGCAAAAACGCACGTAGACCCAACACCAATCACCTTGGAATTGAGCCTGATGGGTTTCATTGACCGTTTCAATCACCAGCTCTTCATCATTGAGATGCCGAATTAATGTATGAATCCAATGCCCGTTATCCAACGTACCGTGGTAAAGCAAATAATCCCGACTCCAGGCAAACAAATAACGCCCAGCGCCGTCCTCTTTGATGTCATCATCAATTGATACGATGCCGCGAGCCTCTACTTCTGCGCGGGTCATAGCTTTATCCGGTTGCTGCTCGAAGTTATCAAAAACCTCGGTATCGCAAACCGGATAAGCAATGATTTCGCGTAAAGCCTCAGGCGGCACTACCGGCACATCGTTGAGTAACTTCAAAAGCTCCCAATGCCGCAGCATTTCATAAAAACCTACGAAATCTTTGGCAGACTGAGTGGCTTTCATCTGGATAAACCGCTGTTCGATGGTTTGCGCTAGAACCGCTTTAATCCTTTTGATGACATCCGCTTCGTCTACCAGTTTGTCACGATCCGGCAAGCGGGCGTGAAAACGAGAAGAGTCCAGATGAATGATATGGCGATGTGATGTGTAGCTATGCGAGGAATAAATGGGCAAACCTTGCAGATAAATATCAAACTCATATTGCGCTCCATTGGGTTGGTCCATACCATGCAGATAGATTGCGCCAATCTCGGTTTCAACAAAGGTCAATCCGCAATCCAGCGCGCATGAACGTTCAAGTAATTGATCGTTGAACAGCACTGGAATGGGGAAACCGCGCGCCAACCGTTTCAGCGTCGTGGCAATTTGACCCATTTCCATATCCACATTCTGAAGGGTAATGCTAGTGATGCCATTCCAGTCGGGGACGGACGTGATCGTCACCGGCTTAAATGCCAAAATATGGTCGGTTTCGACGTCAATTGATCCGCTTTTGCTGATGACGCTGATGCGCCGACAAGCAAACAGTGCCGATAGAAAGCCGATTCCAAACGGATGCTCGTGAGCAACCACGTCTGCATCCCAGCCCGATTCAGCGACTGTCAATAGTGTTTCAATTGAGTCGATGCCGCAGCCATCATCCAAAACCTGTAGCGTTTTGGTTTCAGGGCAAAAGTTAATCACCACCATGGCCGAATGGGCCCGGCGAGCATTTTGAATAAGCTCGCCGAGCACCGTGGTTTTGTTGGTGAAGCTGAAGCGTAGACTTTTGACCAAGTTGGTTTGGTTCACTTTCATCGCGACTTCGTTAGTTTGTGTTTTCATGTGTTATCTCCGGGTATAAAAAAGCCCCGAGAACATGAAACAGACTACCCCCTTGGGGAGAGCTGTTCATCTCCCCGAGGCGGGTGATACTGGGTTGACCAGTGATTATGTAAGCGTATTGCTTGAGGCTTTGTGCCCTGGCTATGAAGCTAAGGCCAAATTACTGTCAGGCAGACCATCCCAGTCCAATTGTCGGACACAGCCTTGATCGTTATCCAACAATCTGTCGGGATCGATGCCTCGGCTGGCTAACACGCTGCTCATCGCCTGAGTTAACAGACGCTGGCCTTGTTCCCGTTCCGACGCGCCGCCGTGGTTGATGGCCCAATAGGGATTGAAACGGTAATTCCGACCCTCCAGTTTGGATTGCTTTTTCACTTCGGCATGAAACGCCTTATCGAAGCGTTCCGCTTGTTCGAACTGCTGCCAGAAACCTTTTCCAGCTTGCGTGTCCACTGGCGGCAACCAGCGGCGCTGGCGGCCGACCCAACGGTTCATACGATCAATCAAGGTTTTGCTTTTCGGAAAAAAGTGGATGGTGCCGATGCCGGGGTAATAACGCACATCGAAATAACTGCCGCCGATCCGTTGTCCGACCCGAAGCGCGTGAAAATGCTGCCGAAACACCGATACCAAACTTACTTCCGCTTCGGTCTTGCCGTCGAGCAAGGCAAACACCTTATCGAAGTCGGCTAGCAGCCGTTCCGATTCCCAGCTCAAACCGTTTTGGTACGAACTGACGCCATGGCCCGGCAAAATGAAGCGCGTGGTTTTGATCCGCATCCCCAGCGTGCGATGTTTGTCGTTGCTTTTCCAGCCCATGTAAAACACCGCATTGTCGCTGTAATAGCGGGTGATCAGATCGAATACATCGCAGACCATGCTCAGTTGAATTTCACCTTGCTGATCGACGATGCCTTGCAGAAAGCCGTAGATATTCGGCACGGTAAATTCCAAGGACTTCACCGTTTCGAAATCCGACTCCAAGCGTTTCTGGGCTGCCGATGACAAGCGTGATGTGACCTGTGTCGAGCGTAATATGCTGGCCCAGGCCCGATTTTTCAGATCGTGATAGCGTTTAAACAGCGTCCGCTTCACCGCATCCGATGACGACTCGTCTTCACTGCTGATACCGCCACCGCTCAGTTCGCCGAGGGTTTTGCCCAGCATGGTCCGATAACGGCTGGCACGGGCTTCACTGACCACGGCCTGTCGCGCTGCTTCGACCGCGGCATTGAACATCAACACCGCGTTATCAATGAAGGCATTAGGCAAGGCCAACTCATGATGCAAATGAAACTCGCCTGCTAAATCGTCGGCCTCCCGACGATCCCGGCGCAAATCGTCCAAAATGCTGCCGAGGATGTCCTGCTCAAAGGTTGAAGTTTTCTTCAACCAGACTAGGGCAATCTCCACAGGCGTTTTGCGCTCGGCATCCTCGCCGGCGAACATTTCTGGCAGAAACTCGACCTCGCCGTGCTGCTCGATCAAACGCAATAACAGCTGGCGTTCTTTCGAAAACGGATTACGTACGGTTTCGGCATTGAGAATGGCGACGATTTCACCATCAAACAATATGTCCCAAGCCTTCAACACATGTTTGGCACCTTCGGCAAACGGTGGATTCATGATGATGTGGGAATAGACACTGCCGCTTTGAAACTGCAGAAAATCCATCCCTACCACCGTATAGCCTTCATCGCGCAGAACCGCGTGCTTGCGGATATCGATTTCAATGCAATCGATCGGCAAACGTTTCCCGTACTGGTAGGGTACTGAACGAAGCAAATGTCCTTCGCCTGCTGAAGGCTCCAATACCCGAGTGAATTGTTGGTTCTTGAACATAGCCCAAGCTTTACGGCTCAGTGCTTCTGGCGTGGGGTAATATTGATAAGGGTCTGTCATGGTATTCTCCAAAGAATCCCCTGACGACCGATTTATCCCTGGCGGGATAGCATCATCCCGCCGGGGTATTGTGAAAATCTCGGCTTAACCGAGTGTCAAAAATGAAAACGGCGCGTCAGATCAACGCGAACCGCTTACCTTGAATGAAGTCCTGATACTGCCGGGCTTCGGTTTTTGCTTTGAATCGGGCATGCACGCTGCCGTCGATCCAGATTTCCCAAGGCAAGCGTTTAAGCTCGCCTCTGACCAGTTCCACCTCGCCAACCCGAAAGTCATTGTGTTGGTAAAGTACCTGGCGGGGACTGTCGACACGGACGATGCAATGATCCAGTAATGCCGGACCACCGATGTCACCCGGTTCGATCAACAACGGCACTTTGATCGTGCCGGTCGAGCGGCCAATCCAGCCGATGACATCATGTTCATCGAGCCAGGACTGACCGGTTGTTGGATCGCCGTAATACAGCCGAATTTTGCGCCGGCTATGCCGAAGCTGTTCCAACAGCTCGACCACCGATTCCAGTGTGTCGGCGTGATAACAGGTGCCGGAGGCCAAACGCTGATATTGAATGCGATCCGTACCGAAGGTTTGTTGAAAGACTTGTTTCATGATGTTTTCCTCATTGTAAAAACGGAAACATTACGAATTCCCAGCGGGAATAGGACATTCCCGTTTTGGTGGATAAAAATGAGCGCCGCATCGAATGACTTGGCTAACTCAGGCTTTTACGAATTACGCGTCTGAACAACACGCGCTATTTGTTTAGGATTTGATTTCGAGCGCTGTTTTTCCCAAGGCTTGCAATGCCAGAGGGATTAACTGATCCAAATCGTCCCAATCGATACTGCCGCCGCTGGCTTCACCTTGTTGATAGGCTTCAACCAATCCCCGGCAAACCCGCATGGCCGCTTGTTCTTTCTTCAATTGCCGTACCGAATGATCCAGCTCCGGCCATTGTTCAACCGCAACGCATTCCCAGACTAGGCTTTCACCCTCCGCTTCATGATATTCATCGGACAATAACGGCATGGCCGCGGTGTCGTCCCAAATCGTGCCATCATTGAAGGCCTGCTCGGCAATCTGTTGTGCCGCGTCGGGATTGTCTGCGGTGATACCGACCGACACCCGGTGCACATAGTCGATTTCGTAGGAGACTACGAAGAGCCGAGTCATCCCCACCGCCGTGGCATTGACTGAGTCTGGTTCTTCGACTGGCAATTCGGTTTCCGCCGATTCACCCTCGATCATTGCACTTTCATAAGGTTGGATCTCCTTGTTGCAGTCCGGGCAGCGATCGTTACAGCCGCAATCCCAACCATCCTCCCATTCGGTCTGGCAGTAAGGGCAGCGGTACTGATTCAAATACCGAACACCTTCAATTTCAGAATGCGAATGGATAACGCCATTTTCTAATGTTGATGACATGGTCATTGCCTCCAAAAAATCGCAGGAACGACCACCCGGCAGGATGAGGTTCCCGCAGGGTTAAAAACGCTGATCAAAGCTGAAAATTGGCTCATACAGCGGGGTTGAATTCGCGTAAAAATCATTAAAAAGCAGAGAAACAGCCATGATTGACGATATTTTGCGCATTTTTGATTTTCTCAGTCCGAAGCGGACAGAGGAGCTGATTCCAACGAAAAAACCGATGGCTATTCCTGTCGACGAACCACTAAAAGTCGTTCGACATTGCCAACAAATTTTCCAAAAATTGGATGCTTTGGAAGCCGACGTGCTCAATCGGGTTGACGATCCTGAACAAGCCTGGCCGTTTCTAAACAAAATTCGCCAAATACGTCGGGAAACCCAGAACGACCTGTTGTCGTTATTGCCCGAAGGTAGCTGGGTGTTTGCTGATGAATCCAACCAACGCGAGATTCCGGTTCGCAGCATCAATACTGGAACCGGAATCACGCTACGTGTATTCAATGGCGGGCTTGCTGATTAGCCGGTGCGTTGGCATTACCTTTCAGCGCTTCCCTCAATTGAAATACCTGTTGGGCAGTCTTAGCGGTTTTGTCGTCCACCAGGGCTGAATCGCCCACTTTTTTAGACCGCCGACGGGGTTTAGCCTCGGTTTCCGCCGAGACGATAGTCGGTTTGATTTTCAATAGCTCTCGCTCCAATTTGGCGATTTCAATATCCGCCTCGTAGAGTTTGATTGTTTTCTGCTTGGCTTGATATTGAAGTTCCAATCGCTCCAGTTCGCGATTCGTTTCACGATTGCGACTATGAATTTCCTGACGCACCGAATCTGACATCGCCAACCAATCCACTTCATGACGGATTTGGGGCAAGATCACCGGTAATCGGTTTCGGGCTAGGCGCTTTGCACGATAGCTGTGAAACGTTTGAGACGCATGTTTCAATGCGCTCAGCAGTTGCAATGCTGTTGCCCAAATCACCCGCAAGGCGAGGATAAACATAGCCAGTAGGATGATGCCGAAAATAAAGTTCATTGAAGTTCCCCTTTGAAAATTTAAGAAAACACTTCGAATGAACAGCGCCCAGTCGGGCGATGGTCGCCCGAAGCGGGATGAATTGCAGACAATTTGCCTGGACAAACTGAGTTTTACATCGGGCTTAACGCACCCGACACGATCACGGTTTAACGTGCTCGCCGCCTAAAGACGGAACGCCGACCGAAGTCGGATTCAGCATTCTTAAAAGAACGCATGAAATGTCTGTTTGTCGAATGGGCTCGGTGTGATGAGTGCATTCGACAAACATGGGTGACAATCAACTACCCATAGCCACAATCGCTTAGGTTAAGACCTAAGGATTGGGCTACGGATAACCGACTGGGATTTATGCCGCCAACAACAACGATTTCGAGAGTTCGAACAATTGCGCTCTCAGCTCCTGAAGATCGTTAATGGTGATGGCGATTGGGAACAGATGACTGACATCCAGCCCCAAACCAATGCCCACCGTTTCAATACCGCTATCGCGGCAGCGCTGCAAAATATCCAGCGTGCTCAAGGAATCGTTGGGTTGGCCATCGGTCATTACCATCAATACCTTGCGAGGCTCCCGGCAACGCAATAGCGACGCGGCACCAAACCAAATCGCTTCAGTCATCGGCGTACTGCCGGTAGCCGCCAGCGAGAAGGCGCCTGTTCGGGCATTCACGCGTTGGCCATGCTCCAGTAATCGAAACACCGAATCATCCTGGTGCCCTGGAAACGCGGTGACGCCAGGATTGACGCCTGGAATACCTTCAAATGCCAATGCCAGTGCCAAGGTGGCTTCCAACGCAATCGGCATACGCGATCCGATGGGTTGGCCTTGGCTATCAGTCACTTGGTAACCCATACTTTCGGATTTATCGAGTAACAGATGTATCGCCGTATTGGGTGCCGATTTGGCCTGTTTGCGATGAAACACCTTGGTTTCACCCAAGGACAAACGGTGTAAACGCTTGCCATCCATCCGCCGTCCACGACAGGCGTGTTGCGAGCGGTTCATGGTTTGCGATTGCACCAGACCTTGCAAAGCGGCGCGGATTTTTCCCGATTCGCCTTGCACCTTACGCAGCAAAAATGCACCGGCCCGATCATCCATAGGCGGCTCGTTGCCGCTCGGCATCAACAGTTCCGATACGTTTTCTGCGGCCAACGATAACGATGATTTCAGGGATTCGAACAGATCCTGGTCGATGTCACTGTCAGCAGCGGACAATAAGGTTTGCAAGACGCCTACAGGATCGGCATTCACCGTGCTCCCTTCGTCATCACCTTGCGGGTCGGATGAAGAATTTTCTGACTCAGCACTGGGTTCATCGTCAGGATTTTCCGGATTGGAATCATCGTTACCACCGGATTCTGAAGACTGTTCGTCGTCATTATCGGCAGGTAAACGTTGATCGTGTTCCATATCATCCTCGGAATCCGAGCCGTTCGAACCGTTCAAATCTGCTGATACAGCGGCCTGATCCGTATCATCCGGTTCAGGCGGTGTGTCGTCATCTGCCGCTGGCTGTGCCTGATTGCGCTGCCGTTGTTGCTCGAATTCCTGCTCGATCATGGTCAGGATACGGTCGGTCAAGTGCAGACAATCGCTTTCTGACTGCAAACCCTGCGGCACTTCGGACAACAAGCCTTTCACCCGCGTTACGGCACCTTTCGGAAATTTCGCTTTCAGTGCCACTTCCGTTTGCGCGACCAACGGTAGTAAGGCCGTTTGACCCAGTACCCTGGCCCTTAAACTCTTCAAAACAAAGCTGTACAAAATATTGGCCGGATGATCGTTGATACGAATGGCCACAAAGTCGCCTTTGGCAATCATTTTTGCGATCACCGTGCCTATCGTCAGCCGCGTACCTGGAAAGTCTTTCGCCAGTTCATGCTCAATGCGGACATCTTCGATGGCACCGCATAAGCGCCGGCGTAATACCGAACTGCCATAGCGCAGCGAAAAATCCGAATAACGAATATGCGCCGCTTCATGGGCTAAAAGCCCCCAGGCGACATTCTGATAATCGGGATCATCACCCTCATAGGTCGGGAGCTGAATCGACTTACCATCGGTATAGGCTTGATCGCCACCGACGCTGACCTTAATGCCAAAGCGATTGCCTATGGCCGCCGCGACTATGGGGAACGCGTTTTGTAAGGTTCTATTTTTCATGGTGTGCTCCAAAATAAAGGGCAAACCATGGCCCCAGCGGGACATGAATTTGCCCCAGTGGGTGAATTGTTAAATGGCGTCAGATCATTCAGAACCAGTAGTCCTGGTCAGAATGCTCCGCAGCATCCTCATCATCATCGCCATCAGCAGTGACTGCTACCAAATCGGATTGATCATCCGGTTGGATGTCTTCATCAGAATCATCAGTAGCAGTAGCATCGGCTTGGCTTTTATCCGGCAAGACCTCAAGCGCCCAGTCCTCCGATACCGATTCAGGTTCGATTTCATCGTCAAAGATGCCGTCAAACAGATCGGAAAAATCGTGACTGTCTGAAACGGTTTCAGCAAATACAGGTGTTGGTGTCGCTGGTGGCTCTGGCTCCGCGTGTTCGATAATTTCATCAACATCAACATCAACATCAACATCAACATCAACATCATCAGCGACAGGCGGTCGAGCTTCCAACAAGCCTTCACCATGCCTTCGGGTTTTATCCGGATCGGACAACAGCATCGCCATGGCCAGAATCTCCTGCAAAATGCTGCCTTCAATGGCGCCTTTGTTGGGAATTCTCGCCAGTAGATCGTCAATGGTGGCGACTACCGGTGCGACCCGATGATCCAGAAAACCCAAACCATCGAGTTTGTCGCGCATGCGGCGAATCGGCCGTAACGCATTTCGCGTCACTTGCTCCTTGCCCAGCAACGATTGCTCGATGAGTTGATTGGCTTCCACCGAGATTTCGTAGAACATCTGCTCACTGAGAGAACCGATTTTGCTTTCCAGTCGTGCGATGTCCGCCGGCGGCAAGCTATCGGGCAAACCGACACTGACCACCAGAAAATCAAACGACAAGCGCGTCGAGACAAACTCCACTGAATCCACCGCTTGCTCGATGATGCCGGCAAATTCCGGATGGCGAACCACCCAGTCCGTCACCGCAGCATCATAGCCGGCAATAAACTCGGTTTTAGCCGCAGCAAAATCCAGCCCGATACGCTCAAGTTCCGCGGTAATACTGGCGGCCGATTCAACCGGCACGGCAAAACCACCCAGAAAGCGGGTGCCAACGCGCAAACAAATGCGTTCGGCTTCCTTCTTCAGGCGGTTAAACACGGTCAGCTTATCGGGATCGAGCAATCGCTTGGAACCCAGGCTGGCTAAATCCTCCGGCGGCAATTTGCTTCCGTCGGCCAGCACTAGGTCTTCTTTTTTCAGTTTCTTGCGGGCCCCGTAGATATTGGCTTCGACTTTCACCAAGACCACGCGGTCTAATATCACTTGAGTTTCATGCGACATGGGAACCTCCTAAAATGAGAGGCACACCCATCCCGCTGGGGCCGATGTGCCCCTTTCGGGTTAAATGAAAAAACAATACTGTTAAAACCAGCAGTCGTCCTTGT
The DNA here is from genome assembly GCF_047777895.1 of Methylomonas sp. TEB. GTDB lineage: Bacteria > Pseudomonadota > Gammaproteobacteria > Methylococcales > Methylomonadaceae > Methylomonas. The sequence continues at coordinate 2,846,834 of NZ_CP180476.1, read as the reverse complement.
CGGACATGGTCGCCGCCAGATTTAATCGGGGTTTGAGCAGACCTAAAACTTCTGCGGTGTCGCGAATGCTGTCCAGATCGGTGGCAAAAAACACCAGCACATCCTGTTCAGCTTTCAGATCAACCGAGAGGTCTCGGGCTGTTTCGGTGGCAATATCAATGTCCACGCCTTTAAAGCCTTTTGCTTTGAGCGCCAGTAAAAACAGCCAAGGCAAAACACCCTGTACTGATTTGATCTGACCACTTAGTTCAAAGGTTTCGGCATTGAGGGTGGTATCAATCCACTGTTGCCAGCCATTCCACTCCAGTTCAGGCGTAGCATGGCCTTCCGGCAAGGCTTGAATAACGCCGATCAGTCGCCTGACCTCGATACCCAATTCCACACGAACGACCTGTTTTGCCCGACATTCGATGGTCCAATACAGCGTTTCGACCGGGGGTGTTGGCATTGGCTCAGGATCTGGGGTTTGTGGTTGGGTTGCCGGCAAAGACTTACCCGGAAACGTCACATTGCCGTTAACATCAATATCAACTGCGCCGACCAACACATAGCCTTTGGCCTGCTTTTGCTTTTCGATGTCGAATTGCCTGACACCGCTGCGGTTACTGACACTCGGTAAACAGGATGCTGTTTTCCCCCAACGAGTGGTGATCGAACCATCCGAATTACTCCTGACTGCCCAGTCTTTGGAACTGCCGTCAGGGTTTCGATGACGATAGAGATTCCAGGCTGCCATGGTCACACCTGCCAATCATCGCCAAACACGTCTTTCGCGATGCGATGAATCGCTTCGCGTTCGGCGGGTTCAGCCCGAAAGGTCAATGTTCGATCCAGCGAATAGGCCAAGGCATTGGGCGCACTTTTGAAGGTCGCCACCAAAGTTGCCCAGCGCACCAAGCCGCGCGTCGATAAGGTCACCGACAACATGCCGCTGCCATCCGCACCGCCGATGAAGACTTTACGAATCTGGTTGGCCACTTTGATCATGCTTTCGCGCACCGTTTCCGGCATGCTCGGCACCACATCGGCCAACAGTTTCATTTCGTCTTCAGGATCGGGGTAGCCGACTTCCATCAAACGAAATCGATCGAGAAACGCCAAGTTCTGCCGTAACACCCCTTGATACAATCCCGACTGATCGCCGCTACCTGTACTATTGCCGGTGGCGACCAAACGAAACTTTGGATGTGGTGTAATCACATCGCCAGTCTGCGGGATCGTCAAAGGCTTGCCTTCGACGATTTCATTCAGGCCAATCAATTCTGCGGGGTCGATGGAATCGATTTCGTTGATCAACAACACGTGCCCTAAGCGAACCGCCAGGGTCAAGGGACCATCGATCCACTTCATCGCGCCGCCGTCGACCAGCATATACTGTCCCAGCAGGTCATTGAGTTCCAGTCGACCGTGACCTGTGACCGAATGCACGCCCCAATGGAGACGCGCCGCGACTTGCTCCAACAACGAGGTTTTACCGGAACCGGTAGGACCGGTCAGGTATAAGCCGTCGCCATTGTGTGCGCCCAGAAATGCCAGCACGTCACGCAAGTGATCCTTACGAAACACATACGGCTTGATGGCCGGTACATACAGGTTATTGGCCGAGGCAAAACCTTCCACTTTCATGGAAGCGGGGGCCTGGATGTCGAAGGTGTCGGCAATAGAATACGATTGATACATGGTGAGCTCCTCGAGGACTAGCCTCAAATGACAAGGGGCTTACCGCCCCGAGGGGAGATGAGCCCCATCGGGTGATTAAAACCCTGGTACACCAGGGTGGATAAAAAATAGTTAACGCAACTGCATCACACAGTACATCGCCCATTCGGCGCGGGCCAACAGCTCCCGATCCATCAAACGCAGGATGCGCTGAATGTCGCTTCTCAAACCGGGGTCCGAGATTTGACGGTGCATTTCCAGCAACAAGCGTTTTTTGGCCTGAATGTCGTTGCTATGGGCAGCGTTCAGCCAGCCATGCAAGGTTTTCCAAAAATCGTGATTCATAATGACCTCCTTCAATCAATAAAAGGGGTCACCGGTTCCCGTAAGGGTGATGAACCCCAACGGGACAAACTCAACACACCAAGCTTGACGCACCTGGTACACGAGGCAAACGCTCATGCCGCTTAACAACGGAACGCCGGTCGAAACCGGATTCGGGATTCCACGAAGGGAATGCCTGAACGATGCGAGTTTTGGGTTGGACTTTTCTTGAAGCCCAGCCTAAAACCGACATGCCTAAACTGAAGGATTCCATGAGGTGTCCGGCGTCAACTATCTTGGCCGGTCGTCAATCAAGGAACATCCCGTAACCACCAGGGTTACAGGATGTCTTGAAACGAACCTTCAAAACCAAAAGTCCACACCCGCCAGGTCTTTCAGGGCTTGGGCATCGAACGGCACTTCGGCATGTTTGCCGTCGTCGTCCCGACAGGTCACGCGGACGCGCGTGGCCGACGGTTTTCGATAGACTTCGAGAGTCGATGCCGGAACATCCGGTTGCAAGGCGTGCAGTGCCGCCTTGTAATCGATAGCACCCTGGCTTTGAAACCGGCTGATGCGTAAACCCGAATGCTCCGCGGCCACGTAATCACCCATTAGCAACACCAAAGTGTTTTCAATGGCCGCCTGACTATCCTCCAAGGTTGCCAGCTCCGCTTTCAAATCCGCGATTTTCACGGCACTATTGCGATAACTCGCCGCCAGTTGCTGCCATTGCTGCTCAGCATGACCTTTGGGCAAGTACAAATCGCGTTCGGGATCCTTGGGTGGTTCCTTTTTCGATTTGACCGCCGACCAAAAATCCATCGCGGTATCGACCAACTCGGTGAGAAAAACCTCATCGCGCTGAATCTCGAACTCGATGTCCTGGCCTTGGTGGTAGAAAAACAAAAAGCCGCGTTGTGCTTCGGATACCAGCAGTTGCTGTTGCACCTGGCACCAATACAACTGATAGGCGGCCGAGGCTTCCCGATTCAACAGTACATCCAGAAACGTGGTCTCGTGCGGACATTTGATTTCCACGGGTTCATTCGCGTCGGACAAACCGTCGAATGAAGCCCGCATCAAGGGATACTGTTCCGACTCGCCGCACAGCGGCAACAACATCAGATCGTGTTTGTCCTCGAAGCGTTGCAAAGCCTCGGGCTCTTGCTGGATGCCGGCGCGGATCAACGGGTTGTTGTCCAGGCTGGCTTCCAAAACCAGGCCGATTTTCTCGGCCCAGAGACGCCACGGGGTTTTGTACGGCGAACGGTTCATGACAATGGCCGCTTCGCTGGCACTGACGCCTTGTAAGCGCCACTGCCGCCAGGCGGCGGAACGCTGCGAAACGTCGACGACCTTCATCGGAAAAATCCGGTCAACTGCACCTGACAACCAAATCGCACCGTCTCAATGCCAAGCTTGTGCAACTGGGTCTGGCAGCGCCGGGCCCAATAGCCATCGCCGAACAGCAACAGCAGTTCGTCTTGCGCCGGCAGACACACGCCGCCAAAACTCTCGGCAAGTGTCGTCAGTTCCGGTTGGCTCAAAGGTTGCGGATTCGGTTCGTTGCCCTGGGGTCGCCACAGGCGTTCCAGAAAGCCCCGGCCGTGACGGCGTAATACCGTGGGGGAATCGTAACGTTGCCAGTCGGTATGACAGGGCACGCGGTTTAATGATTGATCGTTTGTGTTCATGACCTCTCCTGATAAATGAAGAGCGCAATGTCCTACCCCGTGGGCGAATCATGACGCCCTCGTGGGTGGTTAAAGAATTTAGGATTGCAGCGTTTCTACGCCGCGTGCCCCAGGGTTTGACGGGCCTGATTCATCGCCATGTCTTTCGCGGACAAGGGTGGCATGCCAGTGTTTTCGGTTTGTTCCAGGGCTTGTGTTGCCTTGGGTTCAACTTGCGATACCTTGTCCAACTCGGCCAACGCAAAGGTCAGGTCGATGCCTTTGAACTTCTGGTGGGCATAGTCGTAGGCCGCTTTCCAGGCACCTGCCGCCGTAGTCCGTCTAACCAACTCTGCGACCGCTTTTTGTACCTTGGGATGGATTTGCGACAGGTCGATCGCGTGCGGTGTAGGCTCGGATGCTCCGGTAAACCGATCATCAGCATGGCCAACATCGGTTTTCCAATGCGTCTCCTCGCCATCTATCACCGAACCGTCGACAATATCGTCGAGCGCTTTGCCATCCATTTCCTCGGCGGCATAACCGCATTCCTCCGGAAACGCTGCCCGCAAGGAGGCCGCTTTACCGCATTTGGCCAATTGCCCCTTGGGGCGTTTGATCCACATCGCGGTCGGCACTTGCGAGTTTTTACCGCTGGCCGTGCTGTAGGCTTCCAGCCAATAGACTTCCTCGGTAAAGGCACAGCGTTTGCCGCCAACGATCCGGTACACGGTGACGGCGACCCATTCCGGAAACGTCACGGTGACACTGGATTCCTGCCATTGCTCGTTGTCATCCTTGTAGCGTCCGGTAAAGGTTTTAGTGACATCAGGACCCCAAACGGGTCTATCCATGCCGGCCCAAACGCCAGTCCGCGACGCGGTCGTCTGGATTTCCATGATGGACGGCCAAACGGTTTCGACATTGCGGCCTAAAGCAGCACTCCACATTGGCACGATATGCACCGGCTTTTTGAAGATGTCGAGCTTACGGGCCTTACAGTAATCCAGCGCCATCAGAATGGCTTCCGGGGTCTTTGCGGTGGGAAAGGTAACTTCCGTCAATACTTTCCAGGACTGTTCCGACAGGCCATAGCTTTGTTGCACAACAGCCGGCATTGGCAAGTCACGGGTTTTGGGTAAGGTGTTGCGGTTGTTTTGGCTCATGGTGGGTCTCCTTAAATAAAAAAGGGAACGCCATAGCCCGCCGGGGAATGGAATTCCCCAGGGGGTTGAAATACCGAAGCCTGAAACGGATCGGCGGTGTAAATGTTTAATCCACGAACGCCAATAATTGGCGAACCGTGGCTTAATGCATGGGCATATCGCTATAGTCGTCATCCCAAGCGGCATCTTCGGGCGCCGCTGGAGATGATGACGAACTGTTGGTGGCTGCTGCGTTAGGGCGATCCAGCATCTGCAATTCAAAGGCGGCGATTTCGGTACGGTACCGTTTGTCATTCGCTTGGCCCCATTGCTGGGTACGCAAACGGCCTTCGATGTAGATCTGGCTGCCTTTGTGCAAATACTGTTCGGCGGTTTCGGCGAGTTTTTTAAAAAACACCACCCGATGCCATTCGGTCCGCTCCTGTTTGCCGTTTTTAGGATCGTTCCAGACTTCGCTGGTTGCCAAACGGACTGCGACGACTTTGCCGCCGTTATTGGGCATATATCGTACGTCCGGATCGGCACCGAGCCGGCCCAGCAAGATGACTTTGTTCACGCCGCGATTGGCCATGATGACATTCCTCCTGTCGGCCGCGCCCGACTCAACGATAACAATACCCAGCGGCGCGGCGATGGGCATGCCGGAGCACCGAATCCCTGCGGGAATCGATATGTCCGGCAGGGTAAAAACAATCAATAGTCACATCAGGCTTGACGCACCTGACACGTCGATGGAAAACCACCGCCGCCGCTTAAAAACGGAACGCCGACCGAAGCCGGATCAAGGTGATCGTGAAAGACCAGCCGAGAAAGTTGAGGGAGAAAAGGAAGGCTGATAGCCAACCGAATCCGTTGGCGGGTATTGAAGCAGAGATTTTTTGAAGGGTTCTTGCAGCTGGTGCCGAATTCGCCATCGTCTGCGGAAAGGCTGAAAAAAATATGGCTTACGATCACGGATCATTCGTCCAATTTGAGAAACGGTCATGTCCGAATCAATTCCACAGCCAAAACCAGCTCCACGTCGCGCCATAAGTCGCCCAATATTTGAGCGTACGTTTAGCATTAACAGCGAACAAGCCATACGTGTTATCCGTAACAGCTATCACCGGCTGATGGTGTCCTTGTATGCGATCGACGTGATCCTGCGCATCATAGGCCGAGAGGAAACGGTCGATGAAATCGAAAGCCTCGTCAGCCAGATGATTGCCGAATGCGCGGAGCAACTTCAGCAGGAAAAATTACGGCTGGAAAACCTCAAGGCCGACAACGGCATCAGCGAAACGCCCACCTACACGCACCCCAGGGAATTTGTGGCGAAAATTGCCTCGCCCCAGATAGCGCAATTCGTCGAGTTGATTCGGCTATTAGACCAATTGATGATTGTTATGGACACCTTGTGGCTATGCCAAGTTATCTCCAACAAACATTGCATTGAAGCACGTCTTCAGTGGCAGCAGCGGTTGCAGCGACTAGCCAATAAAATTGTGACGATGGAACGGCATGCGCATCAGGCGGCGTATGAGCAGGGACATGGGGAAGAGGTTAGGTTGGCTAAGCAAGAATCTGGACTAGAGGTAGAGTCAGCTTCAAATACTCAATTGGATTAAGAACGGGTATTTATATCATTGGACTTTATTGTGTTGACGCCGATGCCAAAACGTTGCAAATAAGTTGGCCGCCTGAATTCCTGGCCGCGCTCCAAAAAACCATTAGTTCCGTCAGAACAATACTCCAATAAAATGCCCAGTTGACATCAGGTTTGAAGTACAGACCAGCAATAATAAATGCCCCGAGGAATAGATAAGCTAATGATGTCAGATCTCTGAACATTAACCACATGCGATGCGCATGGGAAACCGCTGGGACTTTTTCGTGTTTCTTAAATATTCGATACCAAACCTTGTTTTCAATTTCTGGCGTTAAAGACAATTGATCTTGCAACTCAGGGATTTCTGCTTTTAATCGATCATAATCTACTCGCATGTCGCGTTGGGCATAGATTGAAAATGCCCGGTAACCTGGCGCTGCGTAGGGCCAGCGTAAATAAACCAGTGCATCTTTAACCTGTCTTGGAAGCATTAGGCTCAATGCTCCGATGACTGCTGTCGATCCAGCTGCGGCAAGTCCGGAAAGTTTCCAATTGGTCAGAAATGAAGCAACGATTTGAGTATCTATTTCGACTCCCTGTGAGAAGAAATACAACAGCCCTGAGTTAATCAATGCAACAGGAACGATGCTTGGCATGTTGAGCGTTTTTAACGATGGCATTCGATATTCTCCTATGGATTTGTGACTGGACCCTGTACTGCTATAAACCCGTTTGGCCGATAAATTAAACAGACGCTTGGAACGTTGCCTCGTTCTCTCGTCAGTTCCGCCAATGTGCCTCGGTCTTTTCCCGACGCGCCGCCACCATTCGGATGGCTATGCCATGTCCCCAAATAGGTGAGCGTATGGCTTGTATTTTTTTCAATGGTGCTGATTTGCTTTTTTAGGCCCTGAATACCAAGCATGAATTCGTCCGTTCGAAATTCGCTATCCGTAGGAGGCGGAAGAAGGCCGGTTACATAAATAGTCCGTCTACCCCAATTGATGTGTCCGATTAAGACGCCTCCTGTTTCCAGCGGTCTGCGCTGCTCAGTCTCCATGCGCATCTGATCTTTTAAGGCAACAGGAATCCTTAGCTCCCATTTTGATTGGTCACCAATAGAGAGAATTTCGATTTTGGTTGTAGGTTGGCGCAGCCAATTCACTCCTAAACCGTCTTCAGTAAGCAAGCCAACCAGAAGCTCCCCGTTCACGGGAATGTCAGCATCGAGTATTTGTGATGTGCGTTCTGAAATACCTGCTGAGAACAATGAGATTTTTGCGTCAGACATTTTCATCGAAAACGATGCGCACCCTTGGCCGGTGTTGATGCGATCAAAATTAGTGGCTTGATATAACGCGTTTCCAACGAGGCTGGAATCCAAGCCTATTTGATAAAGTTGGGCAACCAAATCGTCGACTCTGGGATTTCGATCCTTTCCCTCCAGACCAAAGAATCCAATTGTTCCACGGCCATACAGCGCAACTTGCAGCAGTGGTGCGCCGAATTGCTTTGGGCGAACCATGCAAAGAGCATCTTGGACAGAACTAGAAGCCGTCGCGTCGATAATTAGCCCGTTACATTTTGCAAATAGATCGGGCTTGTTTTGCAAAAGGGAAATAACATCTTCAAGAGGATTTTTGACTTGAGTAATTTGGGCTCCAACTTGCGTTAGAAGGGTTTCAGTTAACCAAACCTTGGGGAGCATGAATTCGGCGGCGGCCAGATTCGCCACAGCATGTCTCGCAACGTTATGTGGCGAAAAACAATCCTTATCATAAAGCCTAAATGGGCCATGCCCAGAGCGAGCGAGATGTATGGCAATTTTTGAGCCTAGACTGCCACAGCCGATCATGGCAATTTCCTTGCGGCGGTCGGCTTCATCAAAATTACGATCTGACGTTTCGGCTAGTAACTGTTGGCTCACTTTCTGAATCAGCACTAATGGGAATACCAATGTTCGAGTCAATTGCAATCGGTGGTTTTCGTCCGAGGTAAAAGCAATTCCATAGGGAATGATTTCAATGTCACTGTCTTCGCCTATCAGATTACAGGGGCGTTTCACGGCGAATAGGACTGTTACTTCCAGAGTTTGCTCTATCTGAGGTAGGGTAATGTTTTCGGTAATCTCCTTCAGGCGGTTTTCCAATCCTAATCGACAGCCATAGCTTTCGGCTCTGAGTAGCAGCTGCTCGAGGTTGTCAACATCATCCGGCTGGTAAACATCAATCGTTTTCTTGGTACCGCCTGAGATAACGATTGCTAGCGAAAAATAGCTTCTAAACGGCGAGTGCCCATTGTTTCCTATCCTAAACTTTCGAATGGCTTCTCCGATGTTGGCGTATAAGGTGTTTTCATCAATGATCCGCCCCGAATGACCGACTATGGACTGCCAATATTCATATCTAAGATATTGACTTATCGGGGTCTTGGCGTTGGCCATACACTCGCGAATGATAGCGATATTGGTAACAATCGTTCCTTCGACGCTATCCCTTCGAATGGGCTCCCACCCCTGGCCAGAGCAATCCAGCAACTCGCCGGTGGCGGCCTTGCCTAACCAGTCGGCGAGTTGATTGATAATGCCGTTTATCCAGTCCGGCTCATGCAATAAGTCGTCAAGTCTGCCTTCATAAATGCAAGGCGAAACCAATTCGCCTGGTCTGCCCGGATTGATATGCGGGTGAGCACGATTGAAATCGGCGCGTAAAAAAAGCCAGGGAGCGTGGGCGGGAAAAGATGTTGGAAACACAATTTTTACCCATTCCGTTGCCTTGACGCCGGTTGCCGTTATGCCTTTATCTCGTGCATCACGAGGTAATGGAACATTTATGTTGATTTCGATTGTCCAGTTATCCTGCTTGTCCTTGCTGGGAGTGGCGGCTACTCCATTGACAGACGGATGAACTGAAATTTGGTCAATCGCTGCTTTCACAGCGATTGGTAGTTCCGGTGACAGAAATCCCATGCGATCAGCCGTGTGGTTTGGGTTTTGCGCTAGAGGCAAGACCAGCGCCCAAGGTAATGTTGCTTGCCCGTTTGGGGCTTTTTTGGGGGCCTCCAGTTGTTAGAATGATTTCTACAACTTCATGGTCATTGGTGCCTGTGCATACCAGCTCACCGCCGACATTGCTGGCGATGGCTTCGTACTGTTTTTTAGCGCCCCAGCACGGCGGATCGTTATCATCGTCTTTGATGACATTGCTACTGGCAATAAGTTGGGCGTAGCGTTTTGCTTGAGACAGCGCCGACTTTGCGTCTTCGTCCACTTTAGGGTTCTTTGAACGGCTCCAACTGTCTTCCGACAAAGTGTGCCAGGAACAATGATGCGGAGTTAGTAAGATGTCGTAGCTTAAACAGTGCGGTGCGTTTTGGTGTTTGCGCCATAGTTCGCGCCAGATTGCGACTTCCGCGTCGCCCCCACACAAAAAAATGTTGGTTTTAGAGCCGTAGGGCTGTGCGGCAATTTTAAATTGCAAGATGACGCTCGAGTGATTTTTGGACAGCCGGTCTTCGTCTTCTACATCCTTAGCCTGCAACGGGCCAAGCACATACACTTCGACCATTTGCGTTTCCTGCTCGTTAATCTTGGTGAAGGTTTGATCAACCTCAGTCAAGATTGCTTCCAGACCATCAGTTTTGCCGTTTTCATCCTTGCCGATAATGCGGATGCGATCGCCAGCTTCGCCAATTTTTTTGGCTTTTTTATACAAGTTGACGCGGCGTTTCGCTTCGGTATTAAAGTCTTTTGCATCCTGGCATAAGGTGTGACCAGTGCGTTTGTCTGCGCGCCGCCACACGATCGGGGACGACCAAATTTCTTGAATGATGATTTTTGCTTGTTCGCCTTCCTTCGGCTCCTTGTAGTCATCAACAGCGCCAAGATTGAAATGCTTGGCCAAACCTCTCACATGATCTTGGTCAGGATGTGTTTGCAGGAAGACATCTATGTAAGGGTGTCCTTTCGAATCGTTTTTAAGGCGACTTCTCAGCTCGCTGGCGATGTCGAAATAATCCTCATTGGCTTCGTCATCTGCACTTTCGCGGATGTTCATGTCTATCAAAATTTTGGTTTGCTTGGCGTCGTCAAGCTCGATCAGAGTCATGTCGCCGTTGCCAACCGGAAAAAATGTAATTTTTGTACTCAAACTGAGTCTCCTAAAAAGGATGAACAAACACTGCATGTTCTAATAATTTAACAAAGAAATCACAATATGTAGTGGCTAGTGTCAATATAGGGTTGCCTAATTTCATTTCAAGTCCCTTCTTAAAAATAATTTATTGCATCAATGCAATTGACGCTTTTTATCCTATCACTATTTTTCTTATCGTCAAGCATATTTTTGCATCAACTTGTGTGATGCAAAAAATAAGACTAAGATATGCGTCAATACACTCAAAGTTGTAAGCAAGACATGAAGCTCCTAAAACAAATCGCCACCATCCGAGTTGGCCATCCATTTCGGGGTAAGATCGAAGAAGATCACAATGGAAATGCGCGCGTCATTCAGATGAAAGATGTTGATGCCGAGCGTGGTGTTAACTGGGACAGCTTGGTGGTAACCGATTTGCCGGGGAAGAAACAACCGGATTGGTTGAAGCCTGGCGATTTGCTGTTCGCAGCCAGAGGCAACCGCAACTTTGCGCTGTTATTGGAGGAAGTGCCGTTCGACACGGTGTTGTCCCCGCATTTTTTTCACCTTACTGTGAAACGCGAGGCCAAGGTTCTGCCTGGCTTCTTGGCTTGGCAGATCAATCAGGAACCGATCCAGCAATATTTGCAAAAATCGTCGCACGGCAGCCAAGTACAAGCCATTGGCCGGCAAGAACTGGAAAACATGGCACTGGCGATACCGCCGCTTGAAAAGCAACATGCCATCGTGGCGTTGAACAAAACTTGGCAGCAACAGCTGCGGGTGATGGCCGCCTTAACCGACAATATGCAGCGTACGATGACCGGTATTACTCGCCAGTTGCTGCGTGATAACTAGAAAAACCAGAGAACCCGCTATGAACGAAACCATGGATCCAATCAAACAGGACGACATCAATAAAGCCGTCTGGGCCGCTTGCGACAGCTTTCGCGGCACCGTCGATCCCAGTATTTACAAGGATTACGTCCTGACCATGCTATTTCTGAAATACATCTCGGATGTCTGGCAGGATCACTACGACCAATACCAAAAAGAGCACGGCGATGAGCCGGAATTGATCGAAGAGCTGATGAAAAGCGAGCGCTTTGTATTGCCCAAATTTGCCAGCTTTTACAATCTCTTCGAACGCCGACATGAACCCGGCAACGGAGAGCGCATCGACCAAGCCTTGCACGCCATCGAAGAAGCCAACATCACCAAGCTGCGCGACGTATTTCAGGACATCAGCTTCAACTCCAACAAGCTGGGCGACGACAAACAAAAAAACAATATCCTGCGTCATCTACTGGAAGACTTTAATAAATCCACCCTGGATCTGCGCCCATCGCGGATCGGCCAGTTGGACATCATTGGCGGCGCTTACGAGTTTTTGATCAAAAACTTTGCCGCCAGTGCCGGAAAAAAAGCCGGCGAGTTTTATACCCCACCGGAAGTCTCCGACCTGATCGCCGAAATTTTGGAACCGCGCGAAGGCGACGAAATTGGCGATCCAGCCTGTGGTTCTGGTTCTTTGTTAATGAAATGCGGACGTAAAATTCGGGAGAACTTCAACGGCTCCAAAAAGTATGCGCTGTTCGGTCAGGAAGCCATTGGTTCCACCTGGGCGCTGGCCAAAATGAACATGTTCCTGCACGGCGAAGACAATCACCGCATCGAATGGGGCGACACCTTGCGCAACCCCAAGTTGCTCAACCCGGATGAGACGCTCAAGCATTTCGACATCGTGACCGCCAATCCGCCGTTCTCGCTGGAAAAATGGGGTTACGAAGAAGCCCAACATGACCGTTTCAGTCGGTACCGCCGCGGCTTTCCACCCAAAACCAAAGGCGACTACGCCTTTATTCTGCACATGATCGAAACCCTCAAGCCCGGCACCGGCCGCATGGGCGTGGTCGTGCCGCATGGCGTGTTGTTCCGCGGCGCCGCCGAGGGCCAGATTCGTAAAAAACTGATCGAAGAAAACCTGCTGGATGCGGTCATCGGACTGCCGGAAAAATTGTTTTATGGCACCGGCATTCCCGCCGCCATCTTGATTTTCAAAAAGCGCAAAACCGACGACAAGGTGCTGTTCATCGACGCCAGCCGCGATTATCGCGACGGCAAAAACCAAAACTTTCTGCGTCCGGAAGACATACAAACCATTGTCACCACCTATCGCCAGCGCGTATCAGTGGATAAATACGCCTACCTGGCCAGCCAGGAAGACATTCAGGAAAACGACTTCAACCTGAACATTCCGCGTTATGTCGACACTTTCGAGGAAGAGGCGGAAATCGACTTAATGGCTGTCCGCAAGGAACGCGAACAGTTGAAGGCGCAATTGGCCGAGCTGGAAATCGAAATGAATCAATACTTGAAAGAGCTGGGTTATGACGCTTGATGCCGCAAACCATAAACTGCTGTCGGATATCCGGCAAATCATCGAGCAGGCGCGTCAGCGGGTTTATCAAACCATCAACAGCGAGATAGTGCAGGCTTATTGGCATATCGGCCGTTTGATTATCGAAGATGAACAGCAAGGCCAGCAGCGCGCCGCTTACGGCAAGCAACAGTTGCAACAATTGTCGGACCAGCTTACGCGGGAGTTTGGTAAAGGCTTCGATGCCAGCAACCTGCGCAACATGCGCAGCTTTTACCTATGCTTTCCAAATCGTGACGCACTGCGTCACAAATTAAGCTGGACACATTACCGGCTACTGATACGAGTAGAAAATCCCAAGGCGCGGGAATGGTACCTGCAGGAAGCCATGGACCAAAACTGGAGCGCGCGGGCGCTGGAGCGGCAAATCGGCGTGTTGTATTACGAACGCCTATTAGCCAGCCAAGATCGAGCCGCCGTCGAGCAGGAAGCCAAGTCAAACACCACGGAATTACGTGCCAGGCCGGAAGACTATCTGCGTGATCCCTATGTGCTGGATTTTCTGAATCTACCCTCGCAAACTTTTCTGGAAAGCGAGCTGGAACAAGGCCTGATCGATAACTTGCAGCAATTCTTGCTGGAGCTGGGCAAGGGCTTTGCCTTCGTTGCCCGGCAACAACGCATCAGCACCGACGACCAGGATTTTTACATCGATCTGGTGTTTTACAACTTCAAGCTCAAATGCTTTTTGCTGATCGACCTTAAACTCGGCAAGCTCACCCATCAGGACGTTGGGCAAATGGACAGCTACGTCAGGATTTACGATAGGCATAAAAAAGGCGAGGACGACAACCCAACCATAGGCCTGATTTTGTGCAGCCAAAAAAGCGAAACCATCGCCAAATACTCGGTACTGGCCGACAACCAGCAATTGTTTGCCGCCAAATATTTGCCTTATTTGCCTAGCGAAGACGAACTGAGACACGAACTGGAAAGGGAGCGGCAATGGGTACAGCAACAGTTGGTGGCAAAAGGGAGCGAGAATGAAGATTAAATGGGAGGGAAGCGGTTATGTTGTCTGCTAACTGGAAAGCAACCGAACTCGGTGAAATTGCTAAGTTCTCTTCAGGGGGGACGCCGAGTAAGGAAAATGCAGATTTTTGGGGTGGAGTTCATCCTTGGATAACGGCTAAGGATTTAAAGCAACATTACCTAATAAATAGTATTGATACCTTGACTGATGCGGGCGTCGTAAATGCGAAGCTTGCGCCAGCGGGGGCGAGCCTGATTTTGGTTCGTGGTATGACCTTACTCAAGGATTTTCCTGTTGGATATGTCACTCGACCAATGTCGTTCAATCAAGATATTAAGGCGTTGATCCCTGAAAAAGAGGTCGATGGATTATTTCTTTCGTTTTTTCTGGCGAGCCAAAAAGAAAAGATGCGGCAACTGGTCTCCATTGCCGGTCATGGCACAGGCCGACTTGACACAGAAAGTATCAAAAGCTTTCCTGTTAATCTCCCTAGCCTTGGTGAACAAAAGAAAATTGCCAAAATACTGGTCGCTTGGGACCAAGCTATCACGACTACAGAAAAATTACTGGCTAATAGTCAGCAGCAGAAAAAGGCCTTGATGCAGCAATTGCTGACAGGAAAACAGCGGTTACCAAGTTTTCGAAGTACAAGTTGGATTGAATACAAATTCAAAGATATTTTCGACCGAATAACTACGCGAAATGTTAATGGAGATACAAATGTTCTGACCATTTCCGGCAGATACGGTCTGATTAGTCAGAAGGAAGCTTTTAATAGGGTTATTGCGAGCGATGATTTAAGTAACTACATTTTATTAAAAAAAGGCGATTTTGCTTTTAATAAAAGTTATTCAATCGGATATCCATTTGGAGCAATAAAGCCATTGGAAAGATATTCTCAAGGCATTGTATCCACGCTTTATATGTGCTTTGCAGTCAAGAAACCAAGTAAACATAATCATGATTTCTTTCGGCATTTCTTTGAAGGTGGTTATTATGACCATGAAATTTATGCCATTGCACAAGAAGGCGCCAGGAATCATGGGCTCTTAAATGTGAGCGTAACTGATTTCTTTAATGGCCATCTGAGAATCCCTGGTTTGAAGGAACAGATCAAAATAGCTAATGTGATTAACAAGGCTGAGCAAGAGCAGCTAAATTTTGAAGCGCAGTTGAAATTACTCACTGCTCAAAAAAAAGCCTTGATGCAACAACTACTCACCGGCAAACGCCGCGTGAAGGCCGATGAGTCATGAACGCTATCGCCCGCTTTGCCGAAATCGACCGCCTTAAATCCCGCCTGGATAGCCTACGGCCGTTGCCGGAACACACCGTTCGTACTCTACACGAACAGCAAGTGCTGGAATGGACTTACCATTCCAATGCCATCGAGGGTAACACCTTAACCCTGAAGGAAACCAAGGTAGTGCTGGAAGGCATCACCATCGGCGGCAAACCGTTGCGCGAGCATTTCGAGGTCATCAACCACAAGGAAGCTATCGATTACGTCGAAGCCATCGTGCAAAACCAGGAAGCCTTGAGCGAGTGGCAAATCAAATCGATTCACCATCTGGTGCTGAAAAACATCGACGACCGCAACGCCGGCCAATACCGGCAGGAAAACGTGGTGATCGCCGGCGCCGAGCATCTGCCGCCGGATTACATCAAGGTGTCGGAGGCGATGGCGGGGCTGATGGATTGGTATCGGGAAGCGACTGGTTTTGATTCCCCTCACCCTAGCCCTCTCCCGGAGGGAGAGGGAACTGTGTCGATGCATCCGGTGGAATGCGCCGCCCGGCTGCACGTCGATTTCATTGGCATCCATCCGTTTGTTGACGGCAACGGCCGTACCTCACGCTTGTTGATGAACTTTGAATTGATGCGGCGCGGCTTTTTGCCGGTGATCATTCCGGTCGAAAATCGCTTGGCTTATTACGATGCCCTGGATACCGCGCATACCCGCGGCGATTACAGCCTGTTTATCGAGTTGGTAGCCAGCCTGGAGCAAGCCACCTTGGAACGTTATCTGCGGATCGTGCAAGGTTCAGTTCCCTCTCCCTCCGGGAGAGGGCTAGGGTGAGGGAGTCAGCATGAAACAACTCGCCCGAGCATTAAGAATAAATCAAACCGATGCGGAAAAACTGTTGTGGTATCGGCTTAGAAATCGGCAATTGGCTGATTGCAAATTTCGCAGACAACAAGTTATCGGCCCTTATATTGCCGATTTTCTGTGTTTGGAGCCAAAGTTAATCATCGAATTGGATGGCGGTCAGCATGCCGATCAACAAAAGCAGGATGAACAGCGCAGCCAATTTTTGGAATCTTTGGGGTATCGGGTGTTGCGGTTTTGGAATCATGATGTAATCAGGGATATTGAGTCGGTGTTGGAAGCGATTCGATTGGTTGTCATTCGATTCCCTCACCCCGGCCCTCCCCCTAGGGGAGAGGGAGTAATGCAATGACTGTCATCCCTGAAACCAAGGAAGTCTTCAGTTCGCAAATACCGGCTTTGCAGGTGTTGATAGCGATGGGCTATGAGTACCTGTCGCCGGCCCAAGCCTTTGCCTATCGTGGCGGACAAACCTCCGAAGTGTTGTTGCGGTCAGTGCTGATCGCTGAACTGCGTAAACGCCGGTTTAACTGGAAAGGTCAGGACTATCCACTCTCCAATAATGCCATCGACGACATCGTGCGGCAGTTGGCCTCGCCCGGTCTGGGCGAAGGCTTGCTGTCCGCCAACGAGCGGCTGTATGACCACTTGACCTTAGGGCTGACCGTTACCGAATTCATCGACGGCAAAAAAGCCCAACCTACCATCGCCCTCATTGATTGGGAAAACCCGGCCAATAATTGCTTTCAGGTCACCGACGAAATTGAGGTGTTGAATGCCGGCGGAACCGGCACTCGACGGCCCGACATCGTTTGTTTCGTGAATGGTATTCCGTTGGTATGTATCGAAGCCAAGCGGCCCGATCCACACAATCCGCATAAGGACATGCTCAAGGAGGGCATCTCGCAGCACCTCAGAAATCAAGGCGTCGCCGAGATTCCGCATTTGTTTGCCTACAACCAATTATTGCTGTCGGTGAATGGTCTGGATGGCCGGTATGGGACTACCCGGACACCGGCCAAGTTTTGGGCGTTATGGCGGGAAGAATTGCTAAATGACGACAGCTTCGACGCGATCAAGAACACAGCGTTATCGGAGAGTCAGGCTGCGCAGTTGTTCGGACACCGGCCGGCTTGGATGCGGCAGTATTTCGATAGCCAAACCGCGCAAGGCAAGCTGTTAGTGACTGGCCAGGACAAATTGATAGTCAGCTTGCTGCAGCCTGACCGGTTACTGGAATTCATACGCTTTTTTATCCTGTTCGATAAAAAAAGCGGCAAGATTGCCGCGCGCTATCAGCAGTATTTTGGCATCAAGAAGCTGGTCGATCAGGTCACGCGCAAGGACAGCCGCGATGCCCGTCAGGGTGGGGTGATTTGGCATACCACCGGTTCCGGCAAGTCATTTACGATGGTGTTCATGGCCAAGGCTTTGATCCTGCATGAGCAGCTAAAACCCTGCCGTTTTTTCGTGGTGACGGACCGACTTGATCTGGAAACGCAGTTGAGCAAGGTATTTGCCAATGCCGGCGCCTTGGCGTCACCGAGGGACGTCGAAAAAGCCAAGGCCACGTCGGGTAAGGATTTGGCGCAGCGCATCAGCCAGGGTAACGAGCGAATTCTTTTCTCGATCATCAATAAGTTTGCCACCGCCTCCAAACAGCCCGAGTGTCATAACCCAAGCTCCGACATTATCGTATTGGTCGATGAAGGCCATCGCAGCCACGGCGGCGAAACCCACGAACGTATGCGTCAGGCCTTGCCGAACGCGGCTTACATTGCCTTTACCGGTACTCCGCTGCTGAAAAACGATAAAACCACCAACAAATTTGGCCCTATCATCCATGCCTACACCATGCAGCGCGCGGTGGAAGATGGCACGGTCACGCCCTTGCTGTACGAAGAACGGGTGCCGGAACTGGGTACCAATGCCAAGGCCATCGATAATTGGTTCGAGCGCATTACCGAAGGCTTGACCGACAAGCAGCGCGCCGATTTGAAAAAGAAATTTGCGCAGAAAGGCCAAATTTACCAATCCGAAAGCCGCATCGAACTGATCGCTCACGATATTGCCGACCACTTCGTCAAAAACGTGGCCGATGGCTTGAAGGCGCAATTAGCAACCGACAGCAAGCTGTCGGCAATTCGCTATAAGAAATATCTCGATGAAACCAGTCTGGTGACCAGTGCCATCATCATGTCTCCGCCCGACACCCGCGAAGGTCACAATGAGGTGGATGAAAGCAATTTGCCGGAAGTGCAACAGTGGTGGTTAGAGCATGTCGGCAACCAAAGCGAAGAGGTTTATACCAAGGAAGTGATTCGTCGATTCGCCGACGAAGACGATCCGCAAATTCTGATTGTGGTGGATAAGTTGCTGACGGGTTTCGACGAGCCGCGCAACGCGGTGTTGTATATCGACAAACCGCTTAAACAGCACAACCTGATCCAGGCCATTGCCCGCGTCAATCGCCTGCACGAATTAAAGAAGTTTGGTTTGTTGATCGATTACCGGGGAATATTGAAAGAGCTGGATACGACCCTGGAGGCCTATCAAAATTTGGCCGAACGCACCCAAGACGGTTACGACATTGATGATCTGATTGGTTTGTATCATCAGGTGAACACCGAATATAAAAAACTGCCCGTTTTGCACGATACGTTATGGGCGATATTCAAAGACGTTAAAAATCGCGCCGACCTGGAGCAGTTTCGCCAGGTGCTGATTCCTCATTATCAGACCGACGACGCCGGTGACAGTTACGATGCCAAGCAAAAGGTGCGGGAAGACTTTTACGAGGCCTTGACGGCGTTTAGTCTGTGTCTGGAAATAGCGCTGGGTTCGAGCAGTTTCTACGAAGACCGCAGTTTTTCCGAAGACGATATTCGCACCTATAAGCGCGATGTCCGGTTTTTCAGCCAGCTCCGGCAAATAGCCCGCCAGGATGCCGGCGAAACCATCGACTATTCCGACTACGCGTCGCGTATCAAAAAGCTGATCGATAAGCATGTGGTCGGTGAATGCATTCGCGAGCCGGAAGGCGTATTCATCGTCAATGAGCTCGGAAAGCAAAAACCCGAAGATTGGACTGACGAAAAGACCCGCAACGAAACCGACATTATTCGCACCCGACTGAAGAAAACCATCGAACAGGATTTGCAAGACGATCCTTACGCGCAAAAAGTGTTTTCGGAATTGCTGGATCAGGCTATTCGTGATGCGGAAGCGATGTTCGAGCATCCGTTCAAACAATACGTGCTGTTTAAGGACTTGGAGGAAAAGCTGACCGAACGTGAGGTGCCGGATACACCGGATCCCTTGGCGTCCAATCCCCATGCCAAAGCTTACTTTGGGGTATTCAAATTAGTGTTTGGCGAAGAGGCATTCAACGCATTGTCGGAGGCGGACAGGCAAGGTTACGTTGAACAGGCTTTTGCCATTGATGAACTGGTCGATAAGGCCGTTGCGGAAAATTCCGTCAATCCGCAAAACATCGAAGCTGAAATCCGTAAAGGTTTGTTGCCGCGTTTGTTCAAATTGATTGGCATGGATAAGGCCAAGGAAGTCATCGAGCATATCGTGCAAATCACCCGAGTCGGTTTGTCCAAAAAACCATGACCCAACAATCTATTCGCTACGGCGACGAGGAAATTAGCTACAAAGTTAGTTTTCTAAACAGCAAATCGACCAAAATTGCTATTCATATCCATCCCGATGGAGTCGTCCAGGTGGATGCGCCAGACGGTATTGAACTGTCGAAGATCAAGCAAGCCGTGCAGAAACGTGCGCGCTGGTTATTGCAGAATCTGAGCCGTATCCGGGAAACGCAAGCCGAGGTGCTGCCCAGGCAGTACATCAGTGGCGAAAGTCATTTCTATTTGGGGAAGCGCTACCCGCTAAAAGTTCTGGATTTAACCAACAGCCATCGCCCGACCGTCAAACTGTTGCACGGGCAATTACAGGTTGTCACGGCTGATCGTTCCACAGAAAAAATCTGTCAGTTATTGAAAGACTGGTACTCATCCCATGCCCATCAAGTTTTTCATCGCCGATTGCGAGCATTGGCTCCTGGTGTGTTATGGCTGAATGAGTCGCTGCCAACGATTAAGCTTTTGACCATGCAAAAGCAATGGGGTAGTTGCTCACCGCAGGGGCATATTTTGCTAAATCCGCATTTGGTCAAGGCACCCAGAGAATGTATCGACTATGTGATCATCCATGAGCTTTGTCACTTGAAGGAACATAATCACAGTCCGGAGTTTTATCGATTATTGAGCCTGCAAATGCCGGACTGGAAACAGGTCAAGGCTAAGCTGGATGGGATGGCGGAGTTGTTGCTGAATTTTTAGTTGTTTAAATGGAAAATCCGGATAATCTTTAGGTTTTTCAAAAAGGACATAAACATGAATAAATCCGACCTCATCGACGCCATCGCCAAACACGCTAACCTGACCAAAGCCGATGCCGGCCGCGCATTGGATGGCATTACTCAATCCATTCAGTCGGCATTGAAAGCGGGTGATTCCGTAGCCTTGGTGGTTTTCGGTACGTTTGAAGTGAAAGAGCGCGCAGAGCGTTCTGGCCGCAATCCGCAAACCGGCGAAGCCATTACGATTGCTGCCGCCAAATTACCTTCGTTCAAAGCTGGCAAAGGCCTGAAAGACGCAGTTCAGTAAGTTTTAGGCCGCCTTTATTGCGGCCCCATGCCCCAGCCTTCCAGCTCAGACTGCCGTTTGACCGTAGGCACGTCCAAATCGGTCATCCGGCCTTGGGTGCGGGTCAAGGTGTCTTGGCGACCACTGGAGGCGGCGCCGTATTTCTGTGGATTCAGCCGACTGCCGGTACCGGTGAGCTGATCCAGATTGAGCATGGATGCGGCATTGGCGGCGGACGGCAAATGCCCTGTCTGTGCCAGAATAGCCAACCATTCGTCGAGGTTGACCTGTGTCCAGTCCACGCGATCCAGGTCCGCGACTTTGATGCCGGTACAGCTCGGACTTTCCGGTGTGCCAAAATCCATGCCCAACTGCGGTTTGATTTGTTCATTGAGGATGCGTGCTAGCGGCGAGTTGTAGCAGCAGTAACTTTCCTTGCGTACCCAACACACACCCGCCACCTTGCTTTCGCAATAGGTACCCAGGTCCTTACAGACTTTCAGTTGTTTCTTGGCGGCCAGTTCGTACTCCGGTTCTTCACAGGAATAGACCATCTGGATAATCATGATGATGATCATCACAACGGTATACGCCGTCATCAAGGTGCTGAGCAGTTGTCCTGCTACCGCTGCGCCACCACCCAGTTGCACACCGCCTGATTGCGCCGCTGGCGTCAGATTACCTGCCGCATCAAAGGCCGCCTGGCCGCCGG
The DNA here is from genome assembly GCF_047777895.1 of Methylomonas sp. TEB. Taxonomy (GTDB): domain Bacteria; phylum Pseudomonadota; class Gammaproteobacteria; order Methylococcales; family Methylomonadaceae; genus Methylomonas. The sequence goes on along the minus strand of NZ_CP180476.1, from coordinate 2,825,398 downwards.
CACTGAACAAGGCATTACCGGCGGCTTGACCAAAGGTCTGGCCGATCCATTCCGCTACCGACTTCATCAATTCGCCTTTGAGCGAGTCGAGCAACCCTTTTGAGGCAATATCGCTGGTACTCAGCATGTCGGTACCGACCAAGTTATTGACGCCCGAAGCAAAATCCGCTTGAAAACTGTTCCATGCATCGCCGGCCAACGTGAACGGAGTACGCATGGTTTCCCAAGCGCCTCGAATCGCCGAAGTGCTATCCATGGCCATGACCGCGCTATCCATCTGACTGGTAGCGATCAGCAAATCAATGTAACGTCCTAAGCCCATCGCGCCCGAGGGTGTTTCGCAGCAATCGACCAGACTGAGTGCGCCACCGACCATTTTGCAACTGGCCGGTTTGCCCTGAAATACCTGACAGGTGGTCGGATCCTTTTGCTGAAGATCGGCATTGGCGTAGTCACAATGTAAATCCATCGCCATTTGCTGCGCGCTATTGAGCAAGGCGACCGCCTTACTGAAATCCTGACTTTGCGTGCGATTCACGCTGATGCAGTCTTCACCCATGCAGCGTATCGGCCCGGCGCATTGCTGCTGGGTATTACTTTGAATGCCTGGAATACCGATCGTTTGTCCGCAATCGTAGGTATCGACACTGTCCCAGCAGGTGCCTGATGCGAGTACGCTGGTACATTGGCTTTTGATAAATGAACAGCCTTGGGTTTCCAACGACGCGCAGCTCTTGTTGGGTATTCCGTTCGCCGGCGGTTCTAAACAGTGGGTACCAGCGGTGTCGGTCCAGCATTGGCCATATTGATTGAGATCGCAGTTTCCGGCGGCCTGGATATTCATACAGGTATTGCGAATCCCTGACGAACTGGCCACCGGCGCTTGGGCCAAATCCGTGCCGCAAACCATCACCTGCGAAGTCGGATCAACGTAACAACCCGAGGCATTGGCTGGATCGTTCGTGCAACTCAATTGGCTGCCGGCTTGGCAAATGCCGTCAGTAATCGCATTGGCCAAGTTTTGGCAATTCGGTCCACTCCAACTCCATTCGTCCTGGGTGATCAGTTTCGATAAGTCATAACGCAGTCGTATTCGCGAATAGCCCTCTCCACGCCCCGAAACCAGCGTCTCTTCCTTAAACACCTTGATACCACTGCTGTTAAATGCGTAAAGCACGTTGGTATTAGGATGTTCATCCCAACTGACGGCCAATTCGCAGGGTCCATTCCAACCACTGGAACCGGTATAGATCAACTGATTGTCATAATAGACCCGAGTGTGGTCATCGTATTTAACGTTTTCCAGCGTGGCGCTGGTGATGGCTTCCGGATGCAACACGTCGTACTGGACTTGCCAGGTAAATAGTCCGCAACTTGATTCCCAATAGTCGTTACCCACCCGGCCGACATACAAATCCATGCAACCCGGCCCGCAACTGGAAAAACCACCATCACCACTGACGAAGCGGATCAGGGGCTCGACATTGACCTGATGGGTAGCCATGCAGCTTTGCGGTACCGTCGGTTGCCGGAGGCAAAGCTGATAGTCGGTTACCCGCACCGATTGCTGAGTTTCGGCTTGGGTCGTGGTGGTCGTGCAGTCCGCGAAAGACTGTGCCCAAGGCGTGAAGTTGTTGAATACCTGATCACCGCTCTGCCAGATCGGATCGGCTTGTAAGTCCGGGTGCGACTGGTGGGCATTGTCGATCAGTGTGCGATAGGCTTCGCCGGTGAAGCTGGTTTCCCCGTTCAATGATGTCTGTGCGTTCAAACCGGCGGCAAGCGTGCCGGGGTTGTTACCGTAGAGATCGGCAAAATCTTGGGTTGTGCTCGTGGAACTTTGGGCATCTGGAAACAACGTGCCAATCGAAATCGTACTTTCCTGAGCCGTCCCCGGATTCAAGGTCAGGGTGCCGTTGCCGGTATCGAGCGGAAACGCAAAATCGCCGAGGATTTGCTCACCTAGTTGTTGGCCATTGCGCCCAGCTGCCTGAATCGCATCTGCCCAAGATACGCCAAACGGCGTCCAGGCCAGCGTCACGCACAAAATCGCAGACAATGTCTGCGTCAAGCAATGTTGCGGTTCGAATAACTCACTGACAGTCATCACAGCCCCACGCAGCAGTCCTGCCAACGCCACAGCAGGTAAAGATGGTCTTCACCCGGCCCCGGATAGGTACGTCCCGCACCCCACTTGAAGGTGGTTTCGCCAATGGCGTGATTGGACTCGGTTTCGGCGACCGGATAAAACATCGATAGCCGGTATTGGGACTTGGGGATAAAGGGGTAGATATAGCCCCCGCACAAGGCATCGTTACCGGAGGTTTTCCAGGCCAGCCCGCGTCGATGCAAGGATGCCGTGGCCCGCGTGGCCAACAAGCTGGTAATCCTGGGATCGGTGCCATAACTGGTCGGTGAAATGCCAGATAAGGGATACATGTGCCCCCAAGCGCCGGCACACCAGAACAAGGCATCCAAGGGATTGCCGGTGGCGGCCGCCGCAGCATCGGCGACACAGGCGGAAATGGCCACCGGATTGGCAAACAACGCTGTTTCCGGGCTGGTAAAGAACGCCAGCAAATCACTGTTCCAGGTGGGATCCAGCTCTGACACATACAGCAAATCAAAATCCCGGTAGCCATCGCTATTACAGCGGCCATCCCAGAACAGGTCCAATAAGATAGTCAGCGGAAAGGCGAAATAGTGATAATTGAAAAACGACATCTCGCTGGCATCGAAATCTGCTTTGCCGGTAGTGGCAATCAGACGCACATTCGAGGCACTGAATTTATGCCCACCCAACGCCGGCGAACACCAGGGATTACGAACAATCTCGATCAATCGGGCCGGGTTCCATAGACCCAGGGTCATGCCCAGTTCCGGAATATTCATGCTGTCGGTACAAAAGCAGAACTTCTCATCGGTGGCGATACTCGGTACATTGCCACCACCCAACGATGCACCGGCCGCGCGAATCGGAAACAGACAACTCCAGCAAATATCGGTGATCAGTTTGCCGGACCACAGCTCGGCGTCCGAGCACAATGGGTCGACGCTATTGGTGGTGGTTTCGGAATAGACCGGGGTAGCCAACGTCACCAACACTCCCAAAGTCCAAGGCAAAATCCACCGCTTCATGACCGCTCTCCTGTTGAGGCAGGCAGTTTTCGTTCACGAACCACTAACTGGTTGCCGACTTGTTCGACAATCGCCGGTACCTGCTGTAATTGAAAGCGGCTGCGCACATCCGGTGTCAGTAAATACACTGGCGCTTTCAACGTGGTTTCCATATGCTTTAAGTTGTTCCACCCGGACTGGCGCGGCAGAGCCGTGGCCAGATACATCGCACGGGCCTGTTTGTCTTGGCAGGACTGATGCTGAATCAGCTCGACTTGAGCCGGCACCGTGGCATCAAACACCATCAGACATAAGCCAAACGGCATCTTGTCCAGCGGATTAACGGTTTGTCCGGCTCGAATGATCAGCTGTCCATTGGGTGCCGTCAGATCGCGCGGGGCGGTGATGGTCAGATCTACGATCCGGTCGCTATCCGCCTGAGCCGTGGGTAAGTCTTCGAATTTTTGTTGTCCCCAAAATCTCTCAACCGCTTGTCGTTGCTTTTGTTTCCAGTCGATGGCCGCCATCCGGCGTTTGATCTCTTCGAGCAAGTCGATTTCAGCAATCTCGCTGACATCGCCCAAGGTTCCCAAATCACCCTGTTTGCCGGTTTTGAGTTGCTCGTTCAGCCAAGACAGACTGCTGACACCTCGAACGTGCAATTGGGCTTTACCGTCTTGTTCGACTACGATGTCAGGCACCGATGAAACCGACCATCGTTGAAAACGGGTGGGGTCGATGATGATGTTGGGCAGCGGCTCGATGCCTTTCAGCAAGCGTTTGAGGTCGGCCATGAATGCCGGTAATGTTTGGCCGGGCTTTGGGCCGCGAAACACCAGCAACACATCGTCTCGGCCTGCTGTTTCTTCGAATAGGCCTTTCAGCGCATGCTCACCCAGAGAGAAAGACACAAACAACTGCGTAAGTGGTTTGTTCGAAATGGTTGTCGGCAGACCGTTCGCCAATTTTGTCGGGCTTGTCGAGAGCGCCTCTGCCCGAATCACTTGTGAAGCTTCCAGGACCTGTTGCGCCTGGCGTTTTATGTCCAGCTGTTCAGTTTGACCATTTAACCAGTCGGGTCGGGACTGGCCTTCTAAGGCTTTCAAAATAGCCTGAGAGCGTTGCAGCCACGCTTCTTCCGCCTGAACCGCTTGCACACCGAACCAACAGAGCAAACAGACCACCGATTGACGCCAAGGCTTTTGGGGAAGATCAAAACAACGCATAGGCCCGTCCAATCACTTGATGGTCGTAGACATAGCCCCAGTATCGTGAATCGAAGCTTTTGTCGGTTTGCCCCGTGACCCAATAGGCTGCAGGTGGAATGGTTTCATGACGTTTGAATTGTGTCGCCGGCTTTTTGAGTTTCTCGGTCAACGGCAGCCCGTCGATGATCCGTTCACCGTTGATTGTGGTGTGCTGCGGATCGACATGGACGGTGTCACCTGTAACACCGGCGGCGATTTTGACAATGATCTGGCCGTCTTTGAAATAAGGCGCCATGCGTTCGGCGCGGAACGCGATGAAATCACCACGCCAAATGTCCTTGTTGTGGGTATCGATCAGGTAAATCCATTTGTCCGGTAGACAGCGATCGACCTGGTCGTCGCCACCGATGAGAAAGCGTTGACCGATATAATGCTCCACGGCTAATACCAGCAATAAAATCGGTATCGCTTTTAGTAGAAACAGACCTAAACGCGCACGAGTAACACGGTACGACGATGGCGAATGGGGCCATGGTTTCTTCATCGGTTTAGCGTCCGGCTTGTCGAACATAGACATCCTCCGGCGCGGCCACCACCGCCGTTGAATCGATGACCAGATAACCCGCATCACTGAGTTTCTTGGCTTGACCCTGCCAGTCATCGACGATCTTGGCCATTTGCTCCTGGCTGGCATTGGGAGGTATCGATTGAATCAGCTTGACCCGATCGAGCACGAAAACCGGCGTAACCAGATTGAGGCGTTCTAAGGGTTGTTGTAATTGCTGTTGTGCCGCCAACCAACCGCCGATGCCGCCCAGACAGGCTGCGATGAAAACGGTGCTGAGCCATTGCGATTTAGGATCCATAACTAATCTCCTTAGGCTTACTGCTACGGCTGTCGATGAGTTGTTGAATGGCATCCCCAAGGCTCAAACCTTGCCGGCGCAATTGCTTCAAGGCGTTGACGTCTTCGGGTTTGGTGGAAAACAGGATGCGTTTGTACGGATCGACGATCAGCCGGCCGATGCCTGAGCCCATTTCGGTGATGAAGAAAATTTCGGAATAGGCACCGGGCAAGGTATGCACGGTTTTGAGCAGTTCATAGCCGCCATCCGATAGTGGCAGACGCCGATCCTGTTTCATGCCTTCGATGACTTCGGCTTTTTGACCGAGCAGATACATATTGGCCGAGTTCTCGACGATGGCCCGACCAGCGGCATTACGGTACAAGTCGTTGACCGACTGGGTAATCGTCACCGCTGCGCCGCCGTATTTCCTAAACCGTCGATAGCCGTGTTCCATAAACTTGGCGACATCGCCTTCGGTGAGCAAATCCCAGGCTTCGTCGATAATCACGATCTTCGGCCGGTTGCGTTCACCGAGATACATTTCCTGCTGGATTTGGTAGATCAGTTGCAATAACACGACCTGCTGCAGATGTTTGCGGCCCTTGAGTTCTTCCAGTTCCAGCACGGTAAAGTCATTGGTGAACTTGGCGTTGTTGCGGCCATTGAAATAGCGACCGTATTCGCCTTGGGTTGTAAAGGGAAACAGCTGCTCGCCGACATCCTTCAAGCGTTGATCGGCTTCGGCGCAGAGTTGCCTGGCAATGTCGTCCACGGACATGGCCTTCGTCTTTTCGGTCCACAGCTGTTTCAGGATGCGTTTCAGACCGGCCGTCTGGAAATCGGTGAGTTTCTCGGTCGGCGCCGCCATCTGACTGACCAATCCAGCTAACATATCGGCTTCTTCCTCGAAGTTCTGCACGATCTCGAATGGGTTCATGCAGATGTTCGAACCATGAGTGAATTTGACGAAATCGCCTTCCAGCACCTCGCAGAGGTTTTCATAGGAGCGACCGACATCGATCGCCCAGATTTGTGCGCCTTCGGTCAGGTAGCTGACGATGATCTCGTTGGTCAGAAACGATTTGCCTTTACCGGATTCGGCGGCAATACACAGGTTGTAGTTGCCGGTAGTATCGAACAACGACACGGCCATGTGTTCGCCATTACGTGAAACAAAGTTCAAGGTCGGCGTGCCGGTGCCGGCCCAATCGCCGAACAGCGGCAACAAGGGAATCGCATGACGAGTGGCCAGGGTGCGGTAACGTTTTAAATCGGCAATCGCCGACCGCTCAGGTCCGAACGGCAAACAGTTCAAGAAAAACGGCAGGCAAAATACTTGTCTTCCAACAGTTGAAAACCCAGCTCCCGGAAATACACTCTGGCATTGGACACCGCCGCCGCTTCTTCGGCTTCGTCGCAAAACAGCAGCACCCCAAAATACGCCCGAATTGGCCGGTCGCCGTCGCGGTAAGCATCGAACAATACGTCGAAATGGTGTTTGCGTTGAACCAACACTGGTAAAAACCGGGCTATCGGTGTATTAACCTGGTTGGTGATGAATTGCCGAACACCTTCCTGGCGGGTGCGGGTCGATTCGGCATCCGGGTAATGCAGGGTCAGACTGAGCAAGGTATTCTGGCGGATGCCACGGGTACCAGACAGAATGTCACCCAAGTAACTTTTGGCGCTGCCGAAGTAAAAATGATCGGGGGTGCGTTTGGCGGACAAGGTCTTGACGCGCTTACTACCGAGCCACAGACCTTTTTCATCGAGTTCGAGGGCGTTGTCGTAATCCAGCAATTGGTCGCGGATCAGTTGGGTCGGATCGCACTCGGGTACCACCCGATCTTTCCAGCCGGCATCGGGTTGCCAGTTTAAAATCGTGTTCAGAATGCGAACATACTGATCGGCGCCCAATAGTTCCGGATACATGCCGATGGTCGACAACGATTGCTGGGTGGCCATTTGCAATTCGCTGGCTCGACGGATGTCTTGTTCACTGGGTCTGGGATAGGCCATCGGCAGTTTGACCGTGACCAGAATATGGCTGCGCCGCAAGCGAGCCCCCGAGATCGATTCCGGCGGTTTGGTGGTGCCTTGTCGCAGAAACTCGATACTGGCTTGAGTCATAGTTTTATAGGTTGGCTTTTGCTGTTTCAAGCGCCGGGTCTGCATGACTGCCAGCGATTCTTCGATGTCAGGCGAAGTCCAAAGGCTCACCTGCAACAAGGTGTCAGTCGGCCAATCCTGGTTTAGCAACACGTTGACGCGCGCGGAAACGCTGGCATCGGCACCGGTCAGCGGTCGGCACAGAAAACCAAAGCCGATGCTGCTATCGGCCATCAGGAACAGATGATGGTCGTACTCATACGCCAGTACCGGGAACAGCTGATCGGCACGGGGACGTTGCGCGGTGGTCATAACAGGAAATCCTCTTCAAACAACAACAGGTCTTCAACGGGACATTCCGGATCGAGACGAATCGTGTAAGGTTGCCGGCACACCAGCGAGACGCGCTGGTTGCGTTTCAGCTGCCGGGCTCTAGCCGGATGACAGGGGTTGATCGGCTGACCATTGGCGGCTTGGACCTTGACGCTGCGCTGGGCCTTCGCCGATGGACAAGGACGGCGGTTGCCCGCCGCGTTCTCGGTATCAATAGTTGAACCGGTCATCGTTGTTCCAGGCCTAAATCGAGGCCGTCACGATGTTGGTGATAATGGTCGGTGCCGCAAACAGGCCGACCCCGCTGGCAATCCCCAGTACAAAGCCCATGATGCTGCCACGCACGACACCGGCGACCAGGCCGACGATGACGAACACGATGGCGATGATGCGGCCGAGCAAGCCTTCTACCCAGCCGGTCAGCAAGGTCCATACGTTGTTGAACTCGGTACCGCCGGCACCGGCCATGGCGTCGGATGCCATCAACATAAAAAATAGCGATGCCAGGGTTACCAGTACCCCGGTTCGATGCGATGTTTTCATCAAAAATATCCTCTATGTAGTTAAAAGACGGTTGCCCGTCGAATCTCGGACGTTCAGTCCGGCAGGTTTTAAGCGGTTGCCCGCTCACTCTCGCAGGGAGGTGTGGTACCTGCGGTTAAATGGGTTACCCCATCATGGCCATGGTTTGCCTAATCGATTCACTGGACTCTCGTCATCAGTGGTATCGACGCTGGATCGTTTCTCCGGTGGGCGTTGCTCGACTTGTAAAGGAATCAACGACGAACTGGCTGTCGAAGCCGCCTTGCCAATCATCCAACGCCGGGGTTCCAGTTCGGTGTAGACGTAGTTGGACACCATCAAATCGCCCTCAGCATCTTCCCAAGGCGCGATCCAGATGCGCATCACCTGGGATGGCGTCCGAATCGGCGTGGGATCCTCGATCTTGGGCACGGGTTGTTGTAACGGATGTACGAGTGTCGGTTTTGAGATTGGCTCTGATTCCTGGCTATTTTCCGGACGGGCTTCCTTTACCGCCGTATTGGTCACCTGGTAGGCCTGCGTGGTCGATAGGCAGCTGGGTTCGTCCGGCATGCCTTTACAGCCGTAGTCGGTGGCGCAGCCGGTGGTGATGGCGATCAGCAGTACACTGAGGCTATAAATAGAAAACTGATGAAAGCGTTTCATGGCTTTTTCTCCGTGGCGTTTGTGTTTTGTGCGTTTGTATCGGGCGTTGTTGCCAGACTGGGCGACGGTTTAGGTTTGTCCGCCAACCAATCGGCTAACACCTCGGGTGCGCCACTGTGAGTGCGGCCGTCAGGAGCAATCAGAAATGGCACGCCTTTCAAATCGAATAACTTGGCGGTGACCACGGCCTTTTGCAGCGGCTCTTTGTTGCACTGAACCGGTGGTTCGGTCGGCAAGCCCGCGTAATCCTGTTTCAACAAGCGCTCGCGCACGGTGTCTTTGGCTTTTGTCTCGCTGGTTCCCAACTGACAGGTCAGTTGCACAACAATGTTTTGCGATTCGGGACCGAGGATGGGGACCATCACCAGTTTGAAGGTGTACTGGTCTTGCAAGGCTTGCAGGTCTTTCATGACCTTGCCGCAGTAAGGGCAACGCGGATCGATGAATACCAACACCTGGCCTTTGCCGTGGCCAACCGTCACGGCGCCGAGATCGTCGGCCTTGAGCTTCATTCGGGACAGATCGATGCGGTTGGCGATCTTGTCGATATCCGCCAGTTCCTTGATCTCTTGTTGAGTCCAGATGTCCATCAATTTGCCGCCGTAAAAGGCAAAGCGGCCATTACTGGAGATAAACATCGTCTGTTCACCGGACTTGACCATCTTCAGGCCCGAGATCGGCAAGTCTTGCATGCCGTCGATTTTGATCGAGAGCAAGCCGGCTGCAATGTCCGAGACCGGCTGCTTTTGCGGATTGGCGGCCAGGGCGATGGATGTACCGATTAACGTGGCTATCAATACAGAAATTTGGCGTACCGTCATAACGACCTTTGGAGTTGGGTTAAAGAATCAGCTCGGCGACTTCAGCTTCAGCGCCGTGCCTTTTTGCACGATGAAGTTGACCTGGCGAGTCGCATCGACTTCGATGACCGGGTAAATCTCTTCGGCCATGTCCATGTAAAAATGCGACAGGCGTTCCATGGCGTAACCGGCGCCTTTCAGGGCACCGCCTTCCATAGACTGCGAGGAAAACGCGCTTTGAAACGGTGTAGTACCGGAAAGTGCCCCCAGCCCGCCGGTCATCAGCATCGGAATCTGGTTGCGACCGAAGGCATCGGAAAAGCCGCGTAAAAAGCCCGCCATCATGGATTGGGCGAGTAGCGCGCCTTGTTTGGACACCACTCGGCCACGCACACCGTTTTTGCCATCTTCGCCGGTGGCGTAGGCATTCATCGGCACTTCGATCACGCCACCATCCTGGCGTACGCAGGAAAAGGTCTCGCCGCGAAAGTAGGCCCGCTCGGCGCTCAAGTCGCCAAAGCCGGCAGCCAACAAAAAGCACTCACGGACATCGGCGTGGAAACGATTGGGCAAGATGGCTTCCTTCTTGATGCGAAACAGCACCGGCATCGGTTCTTTCTTGGCTTTTTTGCCGGTCGGGGCATCGAGACCGTTCAACAAGACGCCGGTCAAAATGCTGCCGGCCGGGATGAAAACGTCGCTGTTGGTGTGGCCTTGCTGCGACTGCCCGTGAGCGTTGGTCGGCGCTGCGTCTTTGTCTTTACCATTGGACTGGTCAGCGCCTTCCTGGATGACGCGAATTTGCATCGCCGCCGGCGCTTGATTATTGGCTCGTGCTCCTGAGACGCCGGTATTGCTAGCAGTCGGTGCGGGAATAGCGGCTTGCTCGAACACGCGGTTGAGATCGTCTTGCCCGTTGTCGAACGGCGGATTGCTCGGGCGGCGGTATAACGGTCTTCCCGGTGCCGTTGGCTCCACAGCAGGTTGATTGGCGTCGCCAGGATTGCCAACCACTGCCGTTGTAGACGCTTTGTTCTTCAACGTCTCAACTTCACCGGTGACCGCTTGAAGCTTGGATTCATAGGCTTCCCGCTCAGCGGTGGTCCATTGTTTGAAACGCGTTTCGTCGGATTGCTGTTCGCGCCGTTGCTGTTCCTCGATAGCCGCCAGACGACGGGCTTGTTCCTCATTCTTCTGCAGCAGATCGCGCAATTGCGCGGAAATGCCGTCGATACCGAGCGAGCGAGGATCGCTATCGGTCAGGATGTGTTGGATGGTGGCCTGTTTACTCAGCGGCTTGCTGACTTCCGGGGTAACAGTGGCCAGCGCGATGATCACTGCCAGCGTCACGGTACCAATGCTGCCGACAGCTAAATTACGTTTGGCGGTCGGACTCAAGCGTGTCCACCAGGTATCGACGACCGCCATTACCGTTGCCCCCCAGTCAATAATGAGGGACGCAAACTGGCTGAAGCCTCAGGTGATTGTCGGACCACGACATACAATTCGGTGGCTTCCTGGGGCTTCAATACCACGCTGGGCCAGACCGAAACGGCAAGTACATCCTGTTGCGTCGTTGCACAGCTGCGTTCGTCGAACTCGAGCATCTCGCTGCCGGTATTTTGGGCAAGACCCACCAAAATCAATCGATCCTGGCCTTCCAGAACTTGGCCGGTTTTAATCTGCACGCGATCTTGCAGGCAGCGAATCAGTTCCTGCGGCTTGGGTTCGCGTAGCGAATAGCCGGGCGGAGTCTTTTGTAAACCCAAATCCCGAAACAGTGCTTTCAGTTGGCTGATGTAAGCTTGTTCCTGTTGACTCGAGGTTCGATTTGCCGTATCGGCGCGCTGCCATAGGTTCAACAACTGGTAGCTGTCCTTATCCAGATCGAGGTGGATTTCCCGCGCCGGAATGCGTTTGGGGATCAGGGTGAGCGACAGCGCGATGTCCTGGTTGTCGCCGGGGGTGATGTATAGCGTGACCGGCGTTTCGTCGGCGGTGGCGACATAAACGATTTTGCCTTTGGTACTAGTGGTGGCCTGGCTGGTGGTCGTGACCACCGGATGTTCGAATGGCGTGACCAGGCGATTCAAGTGGCCGACGGCAATCGGCATCAGTTCGTTGATGCCCGGTTTGACGGCAATATGTTGCGGGCCGATGGAAGTGGCTGATGTTGCGTTTGATGCTGCCGCTTGCTGTTTGGCTGCTTTCAAGATGCTGGCATCGACTGGGGGTAATTCAATGCCAAAATCTGGGTGCGACGGGACAACTGGCTGTGATGAGGAAGAATCTTCGGCCACAGTGGTTGCCGGTGGTAACACAGTCACGGGTAATTCATCCGCAGACAAGGCAGTGCTAACGGCCAGGAATAACAAAATTAGCAGGAATGAGCGATTCATGGTCGAGCCTCGCGGGTTTGGCCTTGCATTGCTTTCAGACGGTCCAAGGTTCTGGGGGAATCCGGATACACGTCGATGTATTCCAGCCGGGGACGATAGTTTTTGATGGCGATGATGAATTCGTAAGTACGAGGCTTCACGTCCGGTTTGGAACTGGGGCCCTGGCTTTTGAGTTCGCCGCTGACGAACACTTTGTTGGTCTCAGCTTCGTAATCGACGTGACGCGGGGTGAAACTGATCGCGACCCGGTCCATTTTGATGGCCTTGATTTGATCGCTCATGGCATCCAGGACACTGCGGTAAATATCCGGCGCCAATAGTGGCTCAACCGCAGTTTTCAGAAAGTCGGCATTGGCCGGCGTGGTGTTGCCGAGCAATTCGGCCAGGAACAATCCCCAGGACTCTTTGAACTCGCTGGACGCTTGGCTGCGCGTCACTTCGACTTCCTGCGTCAAGCTCGGCGGCACCAGAATGATGCTGCGCTCGGTGCGCCAGGCGGCCAGCGAAGTAATCACGCACACGACGAGCAATCCAATGATGACGACGCGGCTAAACCGGTTCTCGGTCTCGTGCCCGTCCCAGGTTTGCAGAAAATCCGACCATCTCATGGCAGGAACCGACGAATGTAGGGATTGGGGATGGTCTGCGCGCGACTCGGCAACAAACCCAGCCAATACAGCGCATGCAAGGTGTAGCCGTCAGGCCGGTTATCGCGGAAACGCCGGTAAAACTTGACTGCGATAAAGCCAAGCGCCAAGCCTGGAATAAATTGATCGATCAACATGCCGGTCAGCATGCTCACCATGAAGGGTACGATCTCGTCTGCACTCCACAACAGAATGTGGATCGGATCGTCGATCGATTGGGGAATGGCAACGGGTTCCATAATGACCTCCGGTTGGGATGGCCATTATTGTGAAGCGGATTTTAGCTAGGTCGTTTGCAGCTGATGACGAATTTGCGCTCAGCTGCAGCACTTGGCCGAAAGCCAATTGACTTCAAAGGGGGTTGGGGCTGTTGCTGGGCCAATATTTTGGTGGGGAAATTATTTCCATTAGTCGTCTTCTTTATACATAAGGGGTCTTGGTCGTTTGGGTTTGCTTTGTTATTAGGCTCAAAACGCTATCGGCAAAACATTCAGACTCTATATGGCATCAGCAAAAGCAGTAAGCAGATATATGAGTTACCGGCACTTGAAAATTAGAGATGCCAATTTAAAAACGAAACGCACATCGCAAAGGGTTGGATAGAATGGAGGATTATGTGTTAAGCGAACGACATGATTTAGATAGTTCCAGCGATGATGCGCTAGTGCTTGAAGGCGCAACATCTCTGACGGATGTATTGCAGCGACGCGCAGCATGTCACCCCCACCGAATTGCGTATACATTTTTGGATTATGGGGCATCAGGTCAGTATTCGTTGACCTATGACGAACTTAACACAAAAACCAGGCAATTAGCAGCATCGTTGCAGCAGATGGGCATGCAAGGTGAACGCGCCCTATTACTCTATCCACCGGGTCTGGATTACATCGTAGCTTTTTTTGCTTGTCTGTATGCACGAGTGATTGCTGTTCCCGCCTATCCGCCCAGCAATAATCGGCATATGCCCAGGTTGCAGGCCATTCTTGACGACAGCAATGTGGAAATCATTCTGAGTACTGGCCAAGTTGCCAACAACATTCGTAATTTTCCCGGCACCACGGGTGATTTGTTAGACAGAAATTGGCTGAAAACCGATGTCGTTGAATACCCTAATGATGCCAACTCATGGACGCCCCCTAGATTGCAAACCAAGGACTTGGCTTTTTTGCAATACACTTCCGGCTCTACCGGCGACGCAAAGGGGGTGATGATTAGCCACGGAAATTTGATGGCTAATCAACAGTTAATCAAACGCCGATTTGGCCACGACGAACGGTCGACTGTAGTCGGTTGGCTACCGCTTTATCACGACATGGGCCTGATCGGTAATGTCATGCAACCCCTGTATTGTGGCGCCAGTGCAATTTTGATGGCGCCGATGGCGTTTTTGGAAAAACCGCTACGCTGGTTGCAAGCCATTAGCGATTACCGTGCGCATACCAGTGGCGGTCCTAACTTTGCTTACGATTTGTGCGTCCAAAAAATCAATCGCGATGAAGTGATTGGGATTGATCTGAGCAGTTGGCAATTGGCATTCAATGGCGCCGAACCTATCAATCCGCTGACCTTGCAACGATTCAGCGACGCATTTAAGGCATGTGGATTCCAACGGCGTTCATTTTATCCCTGTTATGGCCTGGCCGAAGCAACATTACTGGCGACTGGCGGCGATAAACAATCCCTTCCAAGGATTCGCGCATTCGATAAAGCTGCCTTGGAGCAACACATAGTCCATTCGATTGATGATAATCAATTGAATGCCAGAAGCCTTGTAGGATGCGGAACCATCGATATTCATGATAGACAAGACTTGCGTATTGTCGATCCTGATAACGCGATTTCTTGCCTGAATGGTCGAATCGGAGAAATTTGGCTGAGCGGTCCCTATATCGCTCGGGGCTATTGGCAGAATCCTGACGTTAGCGGAAAAACATTTGTTTACGATGCCCATGGCCAACCCTGGTTACGAACGGGTGACTTGGGATTTATCGACGGTGGAGAATTGTTCGTTTCCGGGCGCCTGAAAGATCTGATCATTATTCGTGGCCGTAATTATTATCCGCACGATCTTGAGTACGCTGTCGAAGCTGCAACCGATGCTTTGAATCCTGCATCGACAGCGGCATTTTCGGTTGATGAAGGCGATGGAGAAAAATTGATTGTGTTGGCGGAATTAAAGCGCAATCGGGTCAGACAAAAAGATTATCGAAGCGAGTTCTCGGCTATTCGTGCGCGATTAAGCGAAGAATGCGGTATCCAAGCCGACCAGATTTTGTTTCTAAAACCCGGCGCTATTTTAAAAACCAGTAGCGGAAAACTTCGGCGAAACGCTTGCCGTGAGCTTTTTATCCAGCATGGGTTTGAATTTATCGCCATCGACAACTTACAAGTGACGAGTGAAATATCACAGTCTTTAGTGAGTGTTGATTCGGGGGCAAGCGAACGCCGCTTATTGCGCCAAGCTTTACTGGCGATG
This sequence comes from Methylomonas sp. TEB, assembly GCF_047777895.1. GTDB lineage: Bacteria > Pseudomonadota > Gammaproteobacteria > Methylococcales > Methylomonadaceae > Methylomonas. The sequence goes on along the minus strand of NZ_CP180476.1, from coordinate 2,810,273 downwards.
GATAGCGGCAACGCCGCCGATTTATTGGCGGGACATCTTGCGCTGAAAGCCTCGGCATTATCCGGATTGGCCGCAGGTACCGTCGAAACAAACCATACGCTATCGCAACTGGGCTTAGACTCGTTGAAAGCCGTGGAAATGAAATATTTCATTGACGAGTTGCTAGGCATCGATCTACCCATCACTGATTTACTCGGCAGCTCAACCTTATCTGTTTGTGCTGCAACTGCGCTGAGTCTGGCCAAACGTGCCGCCAACGCGCCTGTTTCGCTTGCCAACGCTGACATAGATGGGGCTTTGAACTCCGAGATGTCATACAACCAACAGGCATTGTGGACACGCGCGCAAATAGCGCCCAACAATGCATCGCATCACATGTTCATTGCATTGCAAATCAGGGACGAATTAAACCGCGAAGCGCTGGGGGGCGCACTGATTGAATTGCATGAGCGACATTCGCAATTGCGTGTTGGGTTTAAGCTGGGCACCGATCAACATCCGGTTTGTCTACCTCGTGATCGACTAGAGCCATGGCTGGAACAGGTTGACTGCCGTGATCACTCACAGCAAATGAAGAATCTGCAAATTTTCTTCAACAAGCCGTTTGACCTAGAGCATGGACCGCTACTGAGATGCGGGATATTCAGCTGCAATGATGATCATCCTGTTCTGGCATTTTGTGCGCATCATTTGATCGTCGATTTTCGTTCTCTGCAAGTATTGCTGACGGAGTTACAAACACTCTATTTAGCTCAAAGCGCCGGTCAGACATCTCTATTGCCATCCTCTACGTCGGTTTACTCGGATTATGTCGCATGGCAACGGAATTATCTGGACAGCGCTGCCGCCGAACAAGACTTGAACTATTGGCGGCGGCAGCTGGCTGGTGAGTTACCCAGGGTGGATCTGCCAGGTGAACGATCATCTGCCGGTGCTGATTCAACCCAAAGCGCCGCGGAAACGCTACATATTTCGACTGAAACGTTGAATAAACTTAAGTGCTTGGCCGTAATTCATCACACCACGCTGTATACGCTGTTATTGAGTGTCTTTAAGACCCTGCTGTACCGCTATAGCGGTCAAACCGATCTAATCGTCGGCAGCCCAACCTTAGGACGACCCAAGCGCGAATTTGCAGATTTAGTGGGTTATTTTGTCAATCCAGTCGCATTACGTAGCCGACCGCATGGCGAACAACCGTTTTGTGATTACTTGGCTCATGTCAGTACCACCGTGCTGGAAGCACTCGATCATCAACATTATCCCTATGCGTTGTTGGTGGAAAAAGTTTTGCATCGCACCGCCAACGATATAGCACCATTTCGGACCTGGTTCGTGTTGCAATCCGCGGATGATCCTTTGGCGGCGGCACTTGCCTTGGGACAATCGGGTATTGCCGGCCAGTGGGGCGATGTTGCGGTTGCAACGGTTGCCTTGCCGGAAAGATCGGAAGAGTTCGATTTGGCCTTGTTATGCGCGGAAATTGATCAGGGTTTGAAGGTCGTGTTTAGCTATCGTTGTGACGTCATGAGCCGATTGACAGCACTGCGTATGCTGGGACATTTTCAATGTCTGCTGAACGGCATATTGGCGGAACCCACCGCCCGGTTGAGTCAATTACCGCTTTTGACTGTGCCGGAAAAACAGCAGCTGGCTGCATGGAATAGCACAACAACTTGTTACCCAGAGCACCCGAGCATCGTTGATCTATTTGAAGCGGTTGTAGATAGCCAGCCCCAGACCACGGCTTTGATATTTGGTGAGCAGCGAATTTCCTATGTCGAGTTAAATCAGCGAGCTAACCGGTTGGCGCATTATCTGATCGCACAAGGTGCCGGTCCGGAGCGTCGCATCGCGTTAAGTATGCCCCGTGGTTCCGCCCTATTGATCGGCATGTTGGCCATTTTGAAAGCAGGTGCGGTCTATGTACCGGTTGATCCAAATTATCCTCAAGAACGGCAAACGTATTTGTTTCAGGATGCTGGGGCTGATTGGTTATTAACTGTGATGTCCTTGGCACCGGCTTTGGATTCCGGCCACTTAGTGAAAATCTGCGTCGACGAACCGCATGAGTTCGGCGCATACAGTGCGACTAACCCATCTGTTAAGCGATTTCCGACTTCCGCTGCCTACCTGATTTACACCTCCGGTTCGACCGGTCAACCCAAAGGAGTGGTGGTCAGCCATGCCAATCTGTTGCACTCAACATTGGCGAGAAGCGCTTACTATCGCAAACCGCTTGATTGTTACCTGCTATTACCGTCGTTTGCATTCGATAGCTCGGTTGCTGGCATTTTCTGGAGTTTAAGCCAGGGAGCCGCGCTGTGTTTGCCTGACGACAAGCTGCTGAAAGAACCGCTGGGTTTGGGGGCCTTGATTGAGCGCAATCAGGTCACTCACCTGTTAACCCTACCATCGTTATATCAATTGTTGCTGGAGCATGTCCCCAGCGTTGCTTTGCAAAGCTTGCGTACCGCCATTGTCGCTGGTGAAGCCTGCCCAGACGTCTTGGCTGAACTCCATCACACGCGTTTACCGAACGTCGAGTTATTCAACGAATACGGTCCGACCGAAGTCACCGTTTGGTGCAGCGTATATCGCGTACAACCGACCGATTGCGATGCGACACTGCCGATAGGCACTCCCATTGCCAATATGCGCATTCACATTGTCGATGCGGCGATGCAGCCTGTTCCAGTCGGTGTGGCAGGCGAGTTGCTGGTTGGCGGCGAGGGTATTAGCCGTGGTTATCTCGGCCAACCCGGTTTGACCGCAGAACGCTTTGTACCGGATCCGTTCGTGCACGATGGCGGGCGCTTATACCGAACAGGGGACCGAGTGAGGCACCGGGCAGACGGAAATATTGAATTTTTAGGGCGTTTCGATCAGCAAGTCAAAATCAGAGGCTATCGCATTGAACTCGGTGAAATCGAAGCCTGCTTATTGCGTCATCCAGGCGTGAATGCCGCCGCCGTCATCGTTCGAGAAGACGCACCGGGTATGAAGCGTCTGGTCGCCTATTGGAGCGGTGATGCTTTGGTTCAGGATGCACTGAGGTCTCTGCTTAAGGATGGACTGCCCGACTACATGCAGCCATCGGCTTGGGTATGGCTTGAGTCCATGCCGTTGAATGCCAATGGCAAGATGGATCGCAAAGCCCTGCCAATGCCGGAAATTCGGACCGACGATCAAGACACCTTTGTGGCGCCGCGCGACGAGGCCGAGGAAGCGGTAGCGTCTATTTGGTGTGAAGTGTTAGGTATTGATCGCTTGAGCATTCACGACGACTTTTTCGAGTTGGGAGGACATTCACTCGCAGGCGTGCAAGTGATGGCAAAAATACAGGACATGTTTGCAATCGATCTACCAGTCAACGTGTTGTTCGAGGCAACGACGCTAGCCAAATTCGTTGATCGCATGGCTGAGTGTCAGAGCGAGGAATGATGACTAATTGCATAGGCTTTTGGGGCGAATTAGATAGTTTCCAATGGCTTGATAACGAATTAATGAACAGGAAACGGACACTATGAACGACAAAATGCTATACCGACTTGCCGATTCCACTGCCGTAGAAGCGCTGGTTGATTACTGGGTTGCCTGGCCGCACACGTTTTCGCCGGTACCCTACAGCTTGCATATGCTGAATTATCAGAAGAAAAATCTGACCTCATATCTGCAAAATCCCGAAATTCATCTTAAATCCAGCGCTAATCCAAAGCTGCTGGGTGGGCCTTTTGTCAATGTGCCGATCGACAGGGTGGCTGACATTGCGCAAATGTTGGAACGTATGGGCGGTGAGCATGCGGAAAGTCTGCAAATGGCCGAAGATCTCATCACATTTCAGAATTTGCTGGATCGTGAAGCTATCGGGCAAAGTCTGGAAGTTTATTACCCTCTATTACCTCAGTCATTACGCGGTTACGTCGAATTACTCTATGACTATAACAACCGCCCGATTGTCCGCTGTATCGAGAGCCTATTTTACAAAAGCCGGCATTATAAAAAGCACCTGCAATCGTTACGGCTTTTTACCCAAACCCACGACAGAGTCCGTGCGTATTATATGAGTACGCCACGCCTGCCCGATGACGATAGCGTATCTTGGCAGATTCCGTTTGCCGAGTCGGCCGTCGACGAATTATTCAAACTGGATAGTCAGCCTCAATCCCTGGGCTATATCCGGGAGGTTCTGGGTTTGGACGCTTGCGACGAAGATAAACTGATCCGTTTATTAACCGAGCAATCGGCGCGCACTGCCGAACCCTGGCAGGGTCCAGGTGCGCGCGTCCGATATCTTGGTCATGCCGGCGTTTTAATCGAAACCGCTGGTATTGCCGTGCTGATTGATCCCTTCATTGCTGTAAAACCCAGTCAGGGTGGAATAGATCGTTATAGTTTTCAAGATTTGCCGGCACATATCGATTACGTGCTAATTACTCATGTTCATCACGACCATTATGTCTTCGAAACCCTATTACGGTTACGGCACAAAATTGGTTGCCTAGTTGTACCTAAAAGTTCGGGCATTTTTTATGCCGATATCTCGATGAAACTGTTGGCCAGAGAATTGGGTTTTCAGCAGGTCGTTGAAGTTGATCCGTTAGATAGTATCTCGTTTACCGGTGGTGAGATCGTCGCGGTACCTTTCCTGGGCGAACACAATGATTTGCCTTTTGCGAAAAGCGCCTATTTAGTTCGCGCCGGGAACCGGAAATTGTTGTTTGCTGCCGATTCGAACTGCCTGGATAAGCACATGTACCAGAATCTATGTGCTGAATATGGATCTATCGACACGGTGTTTTTAGGCATGGAATGCATTGGCGCACCGCTCTCCTGGGTTTACGGCGCTTTATTACCTAAGCTGCCGGATCACAAGCACTGTCAGGCCAGACGCTCCAACGGCAGCAATGCCGAAGGCGCATTGCAATTACTGGAAGCCGTCGGCGCCAATCGCGTCTATGTGTACGCCATTGGTCGCGAGCCGTGGCTGCAATATTTCATGGCGCTGGAGCCGGAAGACGACGATGCCTACATTCGCGAAATCAACAAAATGTTAGCGGTTTGTCATGAGCGTGGCTTTAACGATGCCCGGCGTCTATATGGATGCGACGAGATTTTTCTAGGCCAGGATTAAGTCGGCTCTCTTTTATCAACTTAAGGATTCGACAAGACATGACTATCTCAACCGCTAACCCTGTTTCCGTAACAACTGATCGCTCGCGTTTGATTGCCCGCCTCGGGCAGAATACCACGGCTGACTCGATAACGAAGCGCGCAGCTGGTGAAACGGCGCCTTTATCCTATTCGCAAGAGCGGCTATGGATTATGTCGCAATTGGAGCCGGACAATCCGATTTATAACGTTGCCGGAGCTGTGCTGCTTGATGGCGCTTTACGCGGCGAGCTGTTGGCGCAAGCCTTGAGCGAAGTGGTCCGGCGCCACGAAATTTTGCGCAGTCGTTTTTTGGCGTTGGAAGGGGGGCCCGGCCAGCAAGTCGAAACCGACGCGCAATTGCCGCTGGAAGATTGGGATTTGTCGGCGTTGGCGGAAAACGAAAAAATGCCGGCTTTCGAGACGCGGGCGCAAGACTTCATTCGCCGTCCGTTCCGGCTAGACCTGCAGCCGCCGCTTCGGGGAGCATGGGTTGACTTGGGCGGCGAGCGGCATATTTTGTTGCTGGTCTTACACCATATGGTGTCCGATCGTTGGTCGGTCGCGGTGTTGATGCAAGAAGTCTCGACCCTTTACCAAGCCTTCGCCGAAGGCCGGCCGTCGCCTTTACCGGAACTGGCGATTCAATACGCCGATTATTGCGTTTGGCAACGCGGCCGCGACGCGCAACGGCAAAGCCAATTGGAATATTGGACGGCCAAGTTGGCCGGCGCGCCGCCGCTGCTGGAATTGCCCTTGGACCGTCCGCGGCCGCCGCAGCCTAGTTACAGCGGCGAAGTTTATCGCTTCGAATTAAGCGAGGATTTGAGCCGGCAAGTCAAGCAATTGGCCGGGCAACACAAGGCCACATTGTTCATGGTCATGGCGGCGGCGTTTTCGGCGCTGTTGCACCGCTATTCCGGCAGCCGGGATTTTTGCATCGGCTATCCGGTGGCCGGCCGCAATCGTAGCCAGGTTGCCAGTTTGATCGGTTTTTTCGTCAATACCTTGGTCTTGCGTTGCCGGGTCGACGACGAAATCTCTTTCGCCGACTGCTTGGCTCAGCTTCGCGAGCAAGCCTTACAGGACCAAAATCACCAAGAATTAGCTTTCGGCCAATTATTGGATGCCCTGAATCCGCCCCGCAACCCCAGCCATGCGCCCTTGTTTCAAGTGATGTTGGCGGTGCAGAACGTGCCGGCGGCGGATTTTCGGATGGAGAGTTTGAATGTTTCGCCTTTAACGGTGAACAACGGCGCCGCCCAGTTCGATTTGACCTTGTTCGTCGACGAAGGGGAGGGGCGTTTAGCATGCAGTTTCGAGTATGCCAAAGACTTATTCGCCGCCGAAACGATAGAGCGGATGGCCGGGCATTTACGGGTTTTGCTGGAACAAGCGGCGGCCGAGCCGAAGCAATCCTTATGGCAATTGACGGCTTTGCCGGCCGAACAGTACCGCAGGATCGTCGAGGAATTTAACACCACGGAGCGCGATTATCGAAGCCGGCCGCGATTGGTTCATGCCTTGATCGAGTCTCAATCGGCCAAGACCCCCAACGCCGCAGCCTTACGTTTCGAGGCCGATTGCCTGAGTTATGCCGAGTTGAATGCCAAAGCCAATCGCTTGGCTCACGAGCTGATCGGGCGAGGCGTGGGGCCGGAAGTCCTGGTCGGCGTTTGTCTGGAGCGTTCGCTGGAAATGGTGGTCGCGTTGTTGGCTATCCTGAAAGCCGGCGGGGCTTACGTGCCGCTAGATCCCGATTATCCGGCCGAACGGCTGCGATTTATGCTGGCCGATTGCGAGCCAAGATTGCTGATTGGCCGGCAAAGTTTATGCGGAGCTTGGCCGGAGCCGGCGCTTGCCGGCGTTAGGAAGCTGTTGCTCGACGACGCCGATACCGAGGCCGCGATCGCTTTACGTTCCGATGTCAATCCCGATGCGGCGGCCATGGGCTTGGCGCCGGTCAATCTTGCTTACGTTATTTATACCTCCGGTTCGACTGGCCAGCCCAAAGGAGCGATGAACCAGCACGACGCGGTAGTTAACCGTTTGTTGTGGGCGCAAGACCAATATCGGCTGACGGCTGGCGATAAGGTGATGCAGAAAACGCCCTTCAGCTTCGACGTGTCGGTTTGGGAGTTTTTTCTGCCGTTATTGGCGGGCGCCGAACTGGTGCTGGCTCGCCCCAAAGGCCATCAAGAGCCCGACTATTTGCAGGACTTGATCGAAGTGGCCGGCGTGACGACCTTGCATTTCGTGCCGTCTATGCTGCAGGCCTTTTTGCCCGGTTTGGATGCGGCAAAATGCCGTTCCTTGCGGCAAGTGCTATGCAGCGGCGAAGCCTTACCGGCGGCTTTGACAGCAAGGTTTCACGAAGCCTTGCCGAACGTGGCCTTACATAATCTGTACGGGCCGACCGAGGCGGCGGTCGACGTGACGGCCTGGCCGTGCCAACAAGACGATGGCGCTACGCCGCCTATCGGCCGGCCGATTGCCAATACTCGGTTATACATTCTCGATTCCGCGTTGCAGCCTGTGCCGTTGGGGGTTATCGGCGAAATTTATATCGGCGGCATTGCGGTCGGTCGCGGTTATTGCCGCAAGCCGGCCTTGAGCGCCGAGCGTTTTCTACCCGATCCGTTTGCAGAAGGGGCGCGGCTTTATAAGACCGGCGATTTGGGGCGCTGGCGCGCCGACGGCGGCATCGATTATCTAGGCCGCAACGATTTTCAAGTCAAGTTGCGCGGTTTTCGCATCGAATTAGGGGAGATCGAAAGCCGTTTGGCAGCCTGTGACGGCGTCGGCGAGGCGGTCGTGGTAGCCCGTAGCGATCATTTAGGCGACAAGCGTTTGGTGGCTTATTTGACCAGCCGTTCCGGCGGCGAATTATCGCTTGGCGAATTGCGCCAGCAGTTGGCGGCCGATTTGCCCGATTACATGTTGCCGGCGGCCTTCGTGCTGTTGCCTTCCTTGCCGTTGAACGCCAATGGCAAGCTCGATAGAAGCGCTTTACCGGCACCGGACACGGAGACTGTATTAGGCCGGGAATACCAAGCGCCGCAAGGCGAGGCGGAAGCGGCGTTGGCCGAAATTTGGCAAGACTTGTTGGAACTCGAGCGTGTTGGCCGTAACGATCATTTTTTCGAATTAGGCGGCCATTCCTTGTTGGCCTTAACGCTAGTCGAGCGCCTGCGGCAACGAGGTTGGAATTTGCCGGCCCGCGAGGTATTCGCCCGGCCGCTATTGGCGGATCTGGCGGCAGCGATCGCCGAGGATGAGGCGACCGACTGGATACCGCCGAATCTTATTTCCGATGCTTTTTCATTATCCGCTAATACGCCGACGGAGGAATTCCGGCTATGAGTTTGAACGCTGTTTTTTCGCTGCTGAAATCCCGGAATATCGCCTTATTGGAAGAAGAAGGCGAACTGGTGATACGGGCCCCGCAGGGGGCGATGGACGAAGACTTGCTGGCGCGGTTGAAACTACATAAGCAGGGTTTGCTGACTGCCTTGCGTAACGGCCGAGATGTATCGATTACGCCGCAAATGCTGACCCTGGTCGAATTAAGCCAGGAAGAAATCGATGCCATCGTCGCAAACGTCGACGGCGGTGCCGCCAATATTCAAGATATTTATCCCTTGGCGCCGTTACAGGAAGGTATCTTGTTTCATCATTTGCTGGAAAGCCAAGGCGATCCTTACGTTACGCGGACCCAAATCGTCTTCGAAAATCGGCGCTATTTGGATCATTTTCTCGCGGCCTTGCAAACCGTGATAGAGCGGCACGATATTTTACGCAGCGCTATGCATTGGCAAGGCTTGCGGCAGCCGGTGCAGGTCGTGCAGCGCCGGGCGAAATTGCCGGTACACGACTTATACGGCGGCGACGCAGAAGCCCGTTTGTCGGCGACAACGGACCCCAGACAGTGCCGGATGAATTTGCAACAAGCGCCTTTATTGCAGGTTTACATCGCCGCCGAGCAGGACGGTTTGGGTTGGCGTTTGGTGTTACTGAATCATCACTTGATCGACGACAACTATACCTTACAGTTGGTGTTGTCGGAAATTCGCTTGTTGCTGGCCGGGCGCGGCGACGAGTTGCGGGCGCCTTTGCCGTATCGCAATTTTATCGCCAGGATGCGCCGCACTTCGCAGGCCGAACACGAGGCTTATTTTCGAGAGCAACTGAGCGACGTTTATGAGACTACTGCGCCGTTCGGTTTATTGAACGTGCAAGGCGACGGCGGTAAAGTCGAAGAAGCGACCTTGCGCTTGGACACGGAATTATCGCGGCGGATACGCGATACGGCGCGCAGTTGCAGCGTTAGTCCGGCCGGTTTGCTGCATGCCGCTTGGGCGGTGGTGATGGGGCGTTGCAGCGGCCGCGACGACGTAGTGTTCGGTACGGTTTTGTCGGGGCGTTTGCACGGCGGTGCCGGCGCCGAGCGTGCGGTGGGAATGTTCATCAATACCTTGCCGATCCGCGTGCCGTTAGGGCGGCACGCTTGCCGCGAGGTGGTTGCGTTGACGCATCGGCGCTTGAATAGCTTATTGGCTCACGAACAAGCCTCGTTGGCGACGGCGCAACGCTGTAGCGCCGTGCCGTCCGGCACGCCGCTGTTTACGACCTTGATCAATTATCGGCATGCGGCCATCGTCGAGGCGGACGATAAGGCCTTGATGGCCTGGGAGGGGGCGCGGGTCTTGTTCAGCGAGGAGCGCAGCAATTATCCGTTGACGCTGGCGGTCGACGATTTCGGCGATGATTTCGCATTGACCGTGCAAGCGGCGCCGGGAATCGATCCTTTGCGTATCGCCGACTATATGAGAACCGTTGCCGAGGGTTTGGACGATGCTTTACGCCACGATCCCGATAAAGCGGTTGCCGAAATCGCCATGTTATCCGCAGCCGAGAAGCGGCGATTATTGTTCGATTGGAACGCGACCGAAGTCGACTACCCTGAGTCGTCTTGCTTACAGGCCTTATTCGAAGCTCAAGTCGAAAGGACGCCGAACGCCGTTGCCTTGAGCTTCGAAGACAACAGTCTGACTTACGCCGAACTGAACGCTAAAGCCAATCGACTAGCGCATTATTTGATCGAGCACGGCGTCGGCCCGGACGTGCTGGTGGGTATCTGCATCGAGCGCTCGTTGGAGATGGTGATCGGCCTGCTGGGCGTCTTGAAGGCAGGCGGGGCTTACGTGCCGATCGATCCTCACTATCCCGAAGAACGGCTGCGTTACATGCTGGACGACGCCGGCGTCAGCCTGCTGTTGACCCGTTCCGGTTTGGCGGAGTTAACGGATTTCGATCGGCAACGCAGTTTTTATTTGGACGCCGATTGGCTGCAGGCGGCGTTTTACCCGGCACACAATCCCGCCGTTCGCAACCGGTCGCAGGACTTGGCCTACATCATCTACACCTCGGGCTCGACCGGCCAGCCCAAAGGTGTGGCGGTGGCGCACGGCAATGCGCTGCATTCGACCCAAGCGCGGTTTGCTTATTATGCCGATCCGGTTCGGGCCTATCTGTTGCTGTCGTCGTTCGCCTTCGACAGCTCGGTGGCCGGCATCTTCTGGACGCTGGGGCAGGGCGGTTGTTTGTGTTTGCCTAGCGAGGAGGCGGGTAAAGACCCTGCGGCTTTGGCCGCTTTGATCGAACGCCAGCGGGTTTCGCATCTGTTGGCCTTGCCGTCGCTGTATACTTTGTTATTAGAGCAAGCGTCCGAAAAATTGAAGAGCCTGAAGGCCGCCATCGTCGCCGGCGAAGCCTGCGCGACCGACGTCGTCAAGCGCCATTTCGACGCCTTGCCGCAAACCAAACTCTACAACGAATACGGCCCGACCGAAGCCACGGTTTGGAGCAGCGTCTATCAAGCGAGTTTGGACAACCTCGACCGGCCGCTGGCCATAGGCCGGCCTATCAGCAACGCCCGTCTCTATATCCTCGACAGCCACCTGAATCCCACGCCGGTCGGCGTGGCCGGTGAGCTCTACATCGGCGGCGCCGGCATCGTGCGCGGCTACCTGAACCGCCCCGCTTTGAACGCCGAACGCTTCATTCCCGATCCGTTCCAAGCCGGCGTCGGCCGCTTGTATAAAACCGGCGACTTGGTCCGTTACCGGGCCGACGGCGCGATCGAATTTTTGGGCCGCATTGATCAGCAAGTCAAGATCAGAGGTTTCAGGATAGAGCTGGGCGAAATCGAGGCGCAGTTGCTGGCGCATCCGGACGTCAAGGAAGCGGCGGTGTTGGCAAGGGAAGATCAACCGGGCGACAAACGACTGGTGGCTTATCTGGTGGAAGAACAGCTTGGAACCTTGGTCACCGATGAATTGAAAGTCCGACTCAAACATGCCTTGCCGGACTACATGATGCCCACTGCCTTCGTGGTGTTGGACGAGATGCCGTTGTCCGCCAACGGCAAATTGGACAGGAAAAAACTGCCGGCCCCGGACATCGGCGAACAATTGAGAAAGCAATACGTCGCGCCGCGCACCGAAACCGAAACCCTGTTGGCCGAAATTTGGCGGGAAGTGTTGGGCGTGGAAAAAGTCGGCGTCGAAGACGATTTTTTCGAGTTAGGCGGGCATTCGCTGCTTGCGACGCAACTGGCGTCGCGGGTGGCTAAGCGTTTTGCGATCAATCTGCCGTTGCGCAGCGTGTTCGAGGCCGGCAACGTCGCTACGTTGGCGGAGATAATCGACGACGAAAAACGCGCTCATCCCGCCGGTGCGATGGAGTATGGCAAATTTACCATCGCGGCGGCCATGCGTTCGGCGCCCATTCCGCTGTCCTTTTCTCAGCAACGCTTGTGGTTTCTGGATCAACTGGAGCCTAACAGCCCGCTCTACAACATTGCGGTGGCGTTGCGTTTGACCGGCCGTTTGGATATTGCCGCCTTGAAGCAAAGTTTCAGCGAAATCGTCCGCCGTCACGAAATATTGCGGACGATATTCGAGACGGGTGAAGGCGGCGAGCCGGTACAAAAGATATTGCCGAGTTTGGCGCTCGAGATCGAGCGTATGGATTTGAGCGCTACCGGCCGGCCTTCCGATTGGCAGGCATTGTGCCACGACGAAGCCGCCAAACCTTTCGATTTAGGTAGGGGGCCGTTGATACGGGCCGGCTTGCTGATACTGGCCGACAGCGGCGACAGCCAGGAGGCCATCCTGATGCTGACCGTGCATCACATCGTCTCGGACGGCTGGTCTTCGGCGGTCTTGGTCAAAGAGTTTGCCGCGCTGTACCGGGCTTTTGCGCGGCATCAAGCCTCGCCGCTGGCCGAATTGCCGATCCAATACGCCGATTTCGCCTGCTGGCAACGCCATTGGCTGAGCGGCGAGGAATTGGATAGACAAATAGGCTACTGGCGCGAGCGTTTGGAAGGCGCGTCCTGTGTCTTGGAATTGCCGACCGACCGGCCAAGGCCGGCGCTGATGACTTACCGGGGCGCTCATTACGGTTTCGAAATCCCGCCGGCGTTGGCTTTGCAAGCCAGAGCCTTGAGCAATCGATACAACGTTAGCTTGTTCATGCTCTTGCTCTCGGTCTTTAAACTCTTGTTGAGCCGCCATAGCGGCCAGACCGACGTCAGCGTCGGCACCCCGGTCGCCAACCGCAACCGTCGGGAAATCGAAGACCTGATCGGTTTCTTCGTCAACACCCTGGTGTTGCGCAGCGACTTGTCGGCCAATCCGACCTTTGCCGAACTGTTGGAACAAATCAGGACGACGGTATTGGATGCGCAAAACCACCAGGATTTGCCGTTCGAAAAGCTGGTCGAAGCCTTGCAACCCGCGCGCGATGCCAGCAGCAGTCCGTTGTTCCAAGTCATGTTCGTACTGCAAAACCACGACGGCCTAGCCTTGAGCTTGCCGGACTTGGAGGTCGCCGTGCTCGAAGACGACAGCCGAACCGCCAAGTTCGACTTGACCCTGCACATCCAGGACTGGCCGAATGGGCGTTTGAGAGGTAGCTTCGAATACAACACCGATTTGTTCGACGCCGAGACGGTGGCAAGATGGGCTAGGCATTATTTGATACTGTTGCAAGCTGCGCTCGAACGGCCGCAAATGCGGATTTTCGAATTGCCGATGTTGACCGATGGCGAGAAACGGCGACTTTTGGAAGACTGGAACGCGACTGAAGTAGAGTATCCGCAAGGTCGTTGCATCCACCAGTTGTTCGAGGCTCAAGTCGAGAAAACACCCAATGCCGTCGCGCTGAGCTTCGAAGATAGAAGTCTGACTTACACCGAACTGAACGCCAAGGCCAACCAACTGGCGCACTATTTGATAGCCCAAGGCCTCGGTCCCGACATATTGGTCGGCATCTGCATCGAGCGCTCGTTGGAGATGGTTATCGGCCTGCTGGGCATTTTGAAGGCTGGCGGGGCCTACGTGCCGCTCGATCCCAACTATCCCGAAGAGCGTTTGGCGTTTATGTTGGACGACATCGCGCCGATTGCGGTCTTGACGCAGGCCAAATTTGCCGGCCGTAGCTTCGGTTGCGCACAGGTTTTGAGCCTGGACGGCGATTGGGTGTCGATAGAAACTTATTCGGCAGTCAATCCTCGGTCCGACATCAGGCCGGAAAATTTGGCCTATTGTATTTACACCTCGGGTTCGACCGGCCAGCCCAAGGGCGCCGGCGTGCCGCATCGAGGCATATTAAACAGGCTGCAATGGATGCAGGCCGAATATCGGCTGGACGGCAACGATCATGTGTTGCAGAAAACCCCGTACAGCTTCGACGTTTCGGTCTGGGAATTCTTCTGGCCGCTGATGACCGGCGCCCGGCTGGTGGTCGCCTCCCCTGAATTGCACAAAGACAGCTTCGGTCTGGTCGAACTGATCCGCCGCGAACGCATTACCATTCTTCATTTCGTGCCGTCGATGCTGCAAGCCTTCGTCGAAACGCCGGAGGTCGAACAGTGTGGAAGCTTGAAATGGGTGATTTGCAGTGGCGAAGCCCTGCCGGCCGATCTGGTGCAGCGTTTCCAGCAAAAATTGCCGGCGGAACTGCATAACCTCTACGGCCCAACCGAAGCCTCGGTGGACGTCAGTTATTGGGCTTGCCCGGTCGATTGCCGGGAAAGCGCGATTCCAATCGGCCAACCGATCGCCAATATCCGGCTATATATCCTGGACCTCAGCCTGAACCCTGTGCCGGCTGGTACGCCTGGGGAACTGCACATCGCCGGCATAGGCTTGGGGCGCGGCTATTTGCAGCGTCCCGGTTTGACGGCGGAAAAGTTTATTCCCGATCCCTACGGCCCTGCCGGCAGCCGGATGTACAAAACCGGCGACCTGGCGCGCTATCGGGCGGACGGCGTCATCGATTACCTGGGCCGTATCGACCATCAGGTCAAAATCAGAGGTTTCAGGATAGAGCTGGGCGAGATCGAAGCGCAACTGTTGGAGCATTCCGACATCAAGGAAGCCGTGGTGTTGGCAAGGGAAGATCAGCCCGGCGACAAGCGTCTGGTCGCTTATCTAGTCGAAGACCAACTCGGTACGTTGCCCCTTGACGATTTGAAAGCGCAACTGAGTCGGGCTTTGCCTGATTACATGGTGCCCAGCGCCTTCGTCGTGCTGGACGCCATGCCTTTGTCTGCCAACGGCAAACTGGACAGGAAGAAATTGCCGGCGCCGAATTTTAGCGGACAACTGAAAATAGCTTATGTGGCACCCTGCACCATAACCGAGCATGTCTTGGCCGAAATTTGGCAGGAGGTTTTGGGTGTCGAACAAGTCGGTAGCAGAGATGATTTCTTCGCATTGGGCGGCCATTCGCTGTTGGCGACGCAGTTGTTTTTCCTCGCCCAAAAACGTTTGGCAACCACGGTAACGTTCAAGGCTTTTTTAACCGAGCCGACGATTGCCGCGCAAGCGCGCTTGATTGACGAAGGGCTGACTTCCGAATCGTCGATCGATTTGGAAGCGGAAGCCGTGCTGGATGCGTCTATCGTACCGGTCGCATCCGATACGGTCGATGTTGCCGCCGCCCGCACCCTGCTGCTGACCGGTGCGACCGGCTTTCTCGGTGCATTTTTATTAGCCGATTTGCTGGCGTTGACTCAGGCTAAGGTTTTCTGTCTGGTCAGGGCGGAAAACCAGCAACAGGCCATGTCGCGCTTGCGGCGACAGGTCGAGCAATACGAATTGTCGGATTGGGTCGATTTTTCGCGAGTCGTAGCGGTATGTGGCGATTTGGCCGAGCCGCGGCTGGGATTATCCGGGCACGATTATCGAGACATTGCCGAGCAAGTCGAGGTGATTTATCACAACGGCGCTTTAGTCAATTTTATCCAGCCCTATCAAGCCTTGAAAGCCGCCAATGTGTTGGGAACCGAGGAGGTGCTTCGGTTGGCGGCTTCCAGCAAAGCCAAGGCGATTCATTATGTCTCTACCGTATCGGTCTTCAGCGAACCGCCAGCGGAAATAACTGGACACCAGGAAACGGACGAACCGGTACAGCACGGGAATTTACCTAACGGTTATGCCCAGAGCAAATGGGTTGCCGAGAAATTGGTTGTCGCGGCCAGGGAGCGAGGATTTCAGGTTAGCATCTACCGGCCGGCGATTGTGGCCGGCGACAGCGGTAGTGGTGCCTGGAATAGTAGCGATTTTTGGTGCCGGTTGATTAAAGGTTGCATTCAAATGGGTTACGCACCGTACGAGCGTGTCCGCATCGACATGGCACCAGTCGATTATATGAGCCGGGCAATCGTGACGCTGTCTCGGCAAGCCGGTGCCGCAGGGCGTATTTTTCATTTAAACCATCCCCAGCCACCATATTCCGATCAATGGCTGGATAGTTTCGAAAGTCTCGGATATCGGATCGAACGTATTCCCTATAGAGACTGGCTGCAGAAAACGCTGGAGTTTGGTCGAGACAACCCCGAATTTGCATTGGCTTCTTTGCTGCCTACATTTTTTGAGCAATTGAGTAACGAGAACACACAATTATTAGTATCTGAAGATCTTTTGTACGACTGCCGAGAGACTCACAATGTATTGTCAGCATTAGGTGTGGAATGTAAACCGATTGGGCACGATGTCATTACAGGTTACCAAAAATATCTTATCAGAAGCGGGTTTTTGTAGGCAGTTATTGGCAACAGTTGATCACATAAGAAAAATTCATCGGTTGAGCTGAGGAAACTCACGTGGGGTAGTCGTCAACCTGATGAGAAGTTTGAAAATGAGTTTGTTTTTTGAATATTAAAACCTGTGAGAGCCATGAAGAACAACAAGGTACAAAGAGCGACGATCCGATTTGTGTCGAAACGGATCATCAGAAATTGTTTAGTGAACGGTATTCTGCTAGCTTCGTTTGGTCAAACCAACCAAGTGTTGGCGACCGAGCAATCAAATAAAGTTCATTTTGATATTCCAAGTGGTAATTTGGCGAACGCACTGTTAGCTTATTCCGAGGTGACCGGTATTCAATTAAGTTATCAGCAGAGTTTGGTATCCGGTCTCAATTCGTCATCGGTCACAGGCGATTATACGCCCGAGCAGGCTTTGCAAAAACTATTGGTGGGCGCCGATATCGCTTATCACTATGTAGATAAAGATGCTATTGCCTTGGCAGAGGCTCCAAAGGAAAAGAGCAACATCGTAAACACATTGAAGCCTGTGATAGTGGCCAGTACTGCTATGGCTTCTCCTAACGATCCATTTAATAAAGAATACAATGTGAGCAACGCCTCTAGTGCCACTAAAACCGACACACCTATCCACGAGACGCCGTTGTCGATCCAAGTGGTCCCTAAGGCCGTTATCAACGATCAACAAGGCATACGTGTTAGTGATGCACTAAGAAATGTCAGTGGCTATTTTAATAGTCGTGGGGATCAGCCGTTATACGACGGTGCATTTTTGCGTGGATTTCAGGTTGGTAGTCGTATGTATATCGACGGATTCAGGGATATGGGGCAATCCCGCTCATTAGCCAATCTGGAAAGGGTTGAAGTTGTAAAAGGCCCTGCTGCAGCGCTTTACGGCAGACTTGAGCCTGGCGGTTTGATTAATCACGTTACTAAACGGCCGTTATTTTCACCCTATTATTCAGTGCAACAGCAATTCGGCTCATTCGATCTATACCGCACCCAAGTAGATGCCACGGGCCCACTTGGCGAGAATCGTGATTTAGCATATCGGGTAAATTTTGAATATGTTGATCGGAATTCGTACGTTGATTTTGTCAAAAACAATAGATTACTTGTAGCTCCCTCCTTTACATGGAAAATTTCTGACCAAACAAAAATTGATTTCGACTATCGCTATTCTGAAAACAAAGGTCAACCTAACTTTGGTATTCCGGCAGTCGGTAAGCGTCCAGCAAATGTACCGATAAGTCGTTTTATTGGTGATCCATCAGATAGTGATAGCACCACCCAGCATTTTGCAGGGATTGGCTTGACGCACGAGTTTTCCGATGCCTGGAAATTAGAAACTAAGTTTGCATATAACAACGCCCATCTAACTTTTAGCGATACCAGTATTGACAGCTTTGACGAGGCTACAGGCATAGCGGAAATGGGCTATTTCAACGATAGTTGGCGAGAAAACAGTTATCAAGGGGTAGTAAACTTGACGGGTAAATTCTCGGTAGCTAATACCGAACATACCTTGGTGACAGGTATGGATGCTTTTACAATTTCTGGCGAAGAGAACGGCACATATCTGAGTAAGAGCATGGGAACGACGACATTTCCTGCCGATTTAAATATTTATAATCCGGTATATGGTGTCGGCCCTGGAGTGAATCTGGCAGTGGATGGCCCCAATTCGCCATGGTATGAAAGTCAGGAATGGTACGGTTTTTATGTTCAGGACGACATGAAATTCCTGGACGACTGGCATTTGCTGTTTGGAACTCGTTATGACCAAGCTAATTTCACTAGCTCAGGTTCACTTAACCGGGCTAATCTCACAGAGACAAACGACGGCGAATTTAGTCCTCGCGTAGGTTTACTCTATCAACCAGTCTCTTGGTTGTCGATGTACGCCAATTACGTTAGAGCCTTCAATGGTCAGAATACCTCTAAATTGGCACCCGGAGATAAAAGCCAATCGCAACATTCTGAATCGTACGAAGGGGGCCTGAAAGGCGAATGGTTAGATGGGCGTTTATCCGCGAGTTTAGCTTATTACGACCTAACCAAAACTAATATGGCAATTAATCATCCAGATCTGACATTGGCCAATCAGGGGTATAAAACACTGGCCGGAAAAGCGCGCAGCAAAGGCGTAGAGTTCGATATTTCCGGCAAGGTCACCGAAAATTTGAGTTTGATAGGAACCTATAGCTTTACCAATACCAAGTTTTTACTCGCCAATGCGAATATTCAAGGCAATGAATTCGCAGGCGTCCCAAAACATGCGGGCAGTCTGTGGTCGCGCTATGATTTCGGCGCTCTAGGTGTGCATGGCTTATGGACTGGTGCGGGTGTATTCGTGGCGGGACAACGTGAAGGCGATAATAGAAACAGCTTCGAATTGCCCGGTTATGCCCGGCTTGATGCTGCCTTGGGGTATTCGTGGAATGCAGGCCCTTCTAAAGTAACGTTCCAGTTCAATGTCGACAATCTGTTGGACAAACTCTATTACAGTGCGTCGGGCAATAATGGATCAAGAACGGGCATATTGCCTGGTGCTCCAAGGACCTTTTTAGGCTCGGTGCGCGTGGAGTTCTAATTCAACTGAATGGTTTTGGGTTTTCAACTTTCGGGTAGAGAACCCACATTCCGAAATTTTGTCCGTTTCCTTGTGGGAAGGGAATACTCCAAGCCAATGCTCGGAACACATTCTACTCATGTTAAACACGCAAATTCCATGATTTATCAAATTGGCACCGCCACGGTATCGAGAAAAAATGTCCGAAAATTCTGGCTAAAGCTGCATCTAGCAATTGCACTGACAGCAGGCCTGATACTTGTGATTTTGGGATTGACCGGCTCCTGTAACGTCTTTTATTTCGAACTTGGGGAATTTGGATTGCCCGTTCCCATTGCCACACAGTCGTCGCAGCCAACTTTGGATGACATCATGGAAACCGTGAAATCCGCAAATCCGCAAAGAAGCGGCAGCTGGGTCATGGTGTTACCGGGTTATCAGAGTGATTATCTCTGGGTGGGGTATCCAAAGCCTGACGAGACTAAAGATGAATTATTTGCGCCACTGGAAATCCTTGTCGATCCTTACAGCGGCAACATCGTTTCGGAACATTTTTGGGGACAGACATTCCTTAGTTTGATTTATGAACTACATGCCGATTTTCTGACCGGTAAGTTCGGTGCAGACGTTGGTGAAATAGGTTTCAAAATAGTAAGTTTTTTCGGTGCTTTCCTGTTTATTTCCTGCTTGTCAGGTATTTACCTTTGGTGGCCGCGCGGCGGCAAGCTTAAACAAGCGTTGACGGTTAAGCTCGGCTCCAGTCCGCAGAGATTTTATTTTGATCTTCATAAAACAGCCGGTATCTACGGTTCGGCATTGTTGTTGTTTATTGCGTTTACCGGTTTTGTATTTGGTTACGACAATTACGTCAAGCCATTAGTATCGTTCTTTTCGCCTGTCAAGCCGGATCATCTGAAAGAACCCAAACTCAATTCGAATATAACCGGCGGGCAGCCTATTTCTATTGTTCAGGCGGTGGCTGTTGCAGATAAGGTGTTTCCCAATGCTGAATTGCGAGGCATAAGTACACCGGACGGTAAAGAGGGCGTTTATATGGTCGCTAAAAGACAGGCTGGAGAGGCAAATCGTAGACGCCCGCGCAGCAAGGTTTGGATAGACCAATACAGCGGCATGGTATTGGCGGTACAAGATCCCAATCGTTTCACTACCGGCGAGACATTTTTCAACCTCCTTTGGCCGCTACATGACGGCCAAGTGCTAGGTATTGCCGGTCGCATCTTGTGGTGTGTATCTGGGTTTGCACCATTGATTTTATATGTTACCGGTATTTTGCGATGGATGCAGAAGCGCACGGCTAAAAAACTAATGTATTCTGGCTTAAATCCGTAAAAAAGCTTCGGGGGAAGATGTTTGTGGCCAATATAGTTTTTTGTTTTCCTCCTTTGACTAGCACCCTTAATTCTAGTTTTGGTTTGGCTAAAACGTTGCAGTTGGCAGGGCATAATATTTTTTATCTGGGGATAGAGGATTGTAAATGCCTTGTGGCGGAGAATGGTTTTGACTTTGTTACGGTTTATACCGACTGGTTTGCCAAGGGTTGGCTGGAAAATTGTTATTTGAAGGCCAGGTATGGAGACGATCATGAACATTCCGAGGCTAAAAAGATAGCTAAGAATTTTCAAAAATTCATCGAATACCTAATTGCTGGCGGTGACGGCGAAGTTAGGGCGGCAGTAGAAAAAATTCAAGCTGATTTAGTGTTTATCTCGACATCCGGGCTCGATTCCATTATATGGGCTTTGTTGATGCATAAATTTAAAATTAAATTTATTTATTTATTCGATGTGTTGGGAGGTTCTGCTACTCACACAGTGCCTCCAATTCATAGCGGTTTAATTCCATCACAATCTAGATTTTCTGCATGGGCTAATGCCTGTTCCTGGCAATGGTTTAGAGTAGAGAAAGTATTGTTGGAATATTATTTTGCTTGGAGTGGAATTGATCTCATGCCGGTTAGTATGCTGAAAAGAATGGCGTCGTACTGCGCTTACCCTTACGAAAATATCCAGCTTCTAACGGATATGCCTTGTCCGCAATTGAACATTCAGGAGATTGTGCTGTGGCCTAAAGAGTTTGAGTTTTCAAGCGAGAATCGCCCAGGGCGATATTATGTCGAATCTGCTATCGATCTCAATAGAAAGCAAGCTTTGTTTCCCTGGGAAAAAGTCGATGAAGATCGGCCTACGGTTTATACCGCTTTTGGGACTCTACCAGTATTAAATAGTGATGATGCTAAACGATTTTTCAAAATAGTCATTGATGCTTCGGAAAAGTGGCCAGATTGGAATTGGATTATTTCCATTGGTAATAATTTGTCTGTAGATGAATTTGATTCCGTGCCGAGAAATGTGTTTATAGTAAATCGTGCGCCGCAATTAGATATATTAAGAAAGTCAATTCTTATGATTACCCACGGTGGTGCTAATTCGATAAAAGAATGTCTTTTACTTGGAGTGCCGATTATTGTTTTTCCTTTGGTGTTTGACGAGTTTGGGAATGCCGCGAGAGTTGAATATCATGGTCTGGGGGTTCGAGGGTGTATAAAAAGCATTACAGCGAGTAAATTACAGGATATGGTTGAAAGAGTTACTAAGGAATCTTGTTTTAATGAAAACGTTAGAAAAATGCAAAGCTTATTTAGTGAGGCGGAGAAGGACAAGCCAAGCATCAAGGTTATTGAAAGTATTTTGGCGGATATATGCTCTTAACTTTTTATACAAGGAGTTAGATAAATGTTGGTATTAGGCTTGACTGGTGGGATAGACTCTTTGTTAGAGGCTACGGGTATTTCGGATACAGGAATTGGTCACGATTCTGCAGCCGTTTTGATTAGGGATGGCGTCGTGCTTTATGCAATCGAAGAAGAGCGGTTGTCGAGAATAAAACATACGGAAAAGATTTTCTCGTCGGCAGTGCGGTTTTGTCTTGACTCCGCTGGATATTCTTTCGAAGATGTCGATGCAATTACTCTTTATGCCAGCGAAGAGATGCTGAATGAAATGCTCAAATTTTATAAGTTGGATATTCCGGAATTAGTGGTTTTTCAAGATATACGATCACTTTATCAATATCTTTTTAGTCGGGAGTTCGGCGTAAAAATATGCCGGGATAAGCTTATTTTTGTTCATCACCATTTATCGCATACGGCGGCTTCTTATTATTTGTCTGGTTTCGAAAAATCGTTGGTATTAACTATAGATGGACAAGGCGACTATATTTCATCGATGGTGGTTGATGCTAACGACAAGAATTTCGAGATACTAAAAACGAAATCGGTTTCAGATTCGCTAGGGCTATTTTATTTAAAAGTTATCGGATTCTTGGGTTACAAAGATTTCGACGAATATAAAGTCATGGGTCTGGCCCCTTACGGTAATCCTGCCGTTTATCGGGAAAAACTTAGCCGGTTTTACGATTTATTAGAGGATGGCGATTATTGCATTCATGCAGAACGTATTTTGGAGATGTATGAGATTTTGCCGCCGCGTCGGCGTGGCGAAGCCTTCACCCAAGTGCATATGGATATAGCTGCCGCGTTACAGGAGGCGTTAGAGGCTATCGTGTTTCATGTGCTGCGCCATTACCAGAAACTGACTGTACAGACTCGTCTGGTCATCAGCGGCGGCGTCGGCCAGAACAGCAGCATGAACGGCAAAATTTTGAATTCGGGTTTGTTCGAAGAAGTGTTCGTGCCGTCGTTTGCCGGCGACTCAGGTTGCGCTTACGGCGCGGCGGCCTACGTTGCTCACCAATTGCAGCCCGATTTGCCGTTTAAAAAAGTAAGCCATGCTTATTGGGGAACGCCGATACACGACGACGAAGTAGCGGATGCCTTGGCGCCGTGGCAGGATTTCGTGGTAATCGAAAAACTGCTTGATCGCTCCGAACACGTGTCGAATTTGATTATCGAAGGCGCGGTGATCGGTTGGGTGCAGGGGCGCTCGGAATTCGGTCCGCGGGCCTTGGGCAATCGCAGCATTATCGCCGATCCGCGCGTGGCTTCGCATAAGGAAACCATCAATGCGATGATCAAAATGCGGGAAAGTTACCGGCCGTTCGCGCCGTCGGTGTTGGCGGAGCGGGTGCGGGACTTTTTCGAGGTGCCCGGCAAGCAGGACGAGTTTCCGTTTATGTCCTTCGTGTTGAATGTCAGGCCGGAATGGAGAGAGCAATTGCCGGCTATCACTCATGTCGACGGCAGCGCCCGCTTGCAGACGGTCAACAAGGCCGATAATCCGCTGTATTGGGAGTTGATAGAAACCTTCGGCCGCAAGACCGGTGTTCCGATTCTGCTGAATACGTCGTTCAATAACAACGCCGAGCCGATTGTCGATAGTATTGATGATTCTGTAGTTTGTTATTTGACTTCGGGTCTGAATTATCTTGTCGTTGGCGATTACTTAGTCACTAAGAAAGACTGGGGCAATGAGCAATTGGCGAAGCTGTTCGTGACCTTGCCGAAAGCGGCGGTTTTAACTCGGGAGGATAGATATATCAGTCCTAACGAGCGCGGCTACGGTTATTTTTTGGTGTGGAATTACGATACTTCGCGCCGTCATCCGTTGTCTGAGGCCTGGTACAAAATTCTGCTGGAAGCGGACGGTAAGCAATCCGTCGGACAGTTGATGCTCTCTCTCGGCTTGCCGGGCGAGCGGCAAGCGCAAGCCTATGAAGAATTAACGGGATTGTGGTCGGATCGTTTGATTATTTTGCATCCGAGATCCGCGGAATGAATAAGGCGATATGACACTGCCGTGACAGAGGACTTGGATATATGGTTCGAACCTCTGGCGGTTTGCGAAGACGATTGCCGCGATTATTGGTTTCTATTGGACGGCAATGAACGCAATAAAGCACTGCGCTTCGTCCGCGACCTCGACCGCATGCGTTACGTCGTTAGCCACGGAAAGCTCAGGCTTATTCTCGCGACCTATCTGCAACAGGCACCTGAAGAAATCGTTTTTGCAACGCAGGCGCATGGCAAGCCGTTTATCGTCAGTGACGAAAGTCACGGCATCAAATTCAATCTGGCCCATTCCGGCGATTATTTGGCGGTGGGCGTTGTCCGGGGATACGACATCGGCGTCGATATAGAGGCATGGACGGATTGCATCGATTACGAAGCGGTTGTTGGACTGAGTTTCAGCGACGCGGAGCGCCGCTTTTGGCGGACTTTGCCCGCCGAACAAAAGCAGGCGTTTTTTTATAAGCTGTGGGCCAGGAAAGAAAGCTTCGTTAAATCGGTCGGCGAAGGGCTTGCGTTAGATATTTCTCGAGTGAATCCTGAGTTGGCCGGGTCGAGCCGGTTTTTGTCGTTGCCGGCCGGTTATGGCTTGCCGGAAAGCTGGTGCTTGATCGATTTGGGATTGGCCGAGGGATTGAGCGGCGCAGTGACGGTTTCTGCGGCGTATTCGCCTAAAATTCATTACAGGCGTCTCGAAGGTGAGGCGCGGTTACATCCTTGTAGCCGCATTTTTTAATCCGCTATTCCAAGCCCCGCTTGCTGCATATGTTGCCGCAAACTTAAGGGGCGCATATCCGTCCAGACTTCTTTGACATAGTCCAAGCATTCTTGCTTGGGCCCATTGGGGCCAACGGCTCGCCAACCACCTGGAATCTCTTTATAATCTGGCCAGATGGAGTATTGCTCTTCGTCATTGACAACGACCTGATAAATCGTAGCGTCTTCCTCGTCCCAACTCATCTTTTTCTCCGTGGTTCAGGTGCAAAAAAAGTAAAGCTGCGTGCTTTACATATTAAAATCTTCAATTAAGAAGACGACCTAAACCTTCTTTATCCTCAGTCGTTGCTGAAATCGGCCTGGTGAATTTTAAATTGCTTGCGGCAATGCAAAAGGGCTCTAGCTAAAAGTTTTTCTACAGCACTATCGGAAATATTCATTTCAATGGCTATTTCGGCGTATGTCATGCCGTAAACACGATTCAAAATAAATGCTTCTCTGGCACGATCTGGTAGTTCGTCAACGATATTGGAAAAAATCGAAAGCTTTTCATTGATGATTGCTAAATGCTCAGTCGAAGGTAGTTCGTCATAAATAGTCAGCGTAGGGTCTGTATTGTTTAGGTGTTTCTCAATGACTTTTCGGTGTTTGATATGGTCATAAGCTAAGTTCTTAGCCGTTTGAAATAGGAAGCCACGTGGGTGTTCGATAATCTGCTTACGAGCCTCCCTGGAAAATATAATGAAACATTCCTGCACGAGTTCTGCGGCGATATCCGGGCAATCGACAATACGCGATAAATGAAGTTGTAGTTCCGATTGATGGTTGATGTACACCGATTCAAAATTCATGCTCAATATCCTATTGCTTACTTTGCCGCCTTAGTCAACTGTATTGACGTGGGTTGCAAGGGGTTGCATGGTTAGTTTGTTTTGTCAAGGATGGGTAATTTTCAGAGTTAAAAATGGTTACCGTTTAAGCAGAATATTTGAATCAAGAGTAATACGGTAATCCATTAAACATGGCAATAATTAGGCCATCCAATAATATCTATAATTTTCAGGAAGTTGTGCTTTCTTGGGCGAGAAGATTTGGTGGAAAGTGTGTGAAATGCCGCATCAGCCGCGTTATATGACGCAGTGTAATTATTCCGATTGACTTGTTTCTCCAAATTTGAATCCAGTCAAACTGCTTTATCCTTGGCAGCAAGCGGGGGTGATTAACTAAATTAGCTGGGGTTATTTCGTGTTCAAAGCGTCTTCTAAAGGAAATGGATGTCAGGCTTATTCATGGATACAAGTTCAGGCTTTATCTATTTGGCTGCGATCATTACGGAATGGTCGGAGCGCCCTTGATCATTTCGCTGAGCGTTTTTGATTTAGGCAACGCAAAAAATGTTAGGTAGTTCCTTGCAATTGCTAAGAGCGAGGTGTTTTTGTCTATAACGATTACTGTCTGTCAACGGTTTAGCAATTAATAACGGAGTCACTATGTTGCTATTTTTATGGCGTTCATCATGGATCACTATCACAGTTGTATTATTGACGGGTGTTACCAGTGGACTAAGTAATGCCGCATTAATCGCATTTATCAATACCAGTCTAGTTGGTCAAATGATTATCCCGCACGCCATTTGGTGGTTCGCTGGATTAGCATTCACGGTATTAGCCAGTCGGACCGCGTCCCATTATTTGTTAAATCAGTTCAGCACGCAACTGGTCCGAGATCTGCGGCTTCGTATTAGCCGGTTAATTTTGAATGCGCCGTATCCAAATTTGCAAAAGATGGGGAAATCCGCACTCCTCAGTCATCTCACTGAAGACGTTAATGCTATCGCAAGCGCCAGCGAACTTTTTCCTGTGCTCTGTATCAATTTCGCCATTCTCATTGGTTGTATGGCGTATTTGAGCTGGTTGTCTTGGCAATTGGCTCTGGTGCTATCCGGCATCATTCTGTTTGGTGTGACGACTTTTAATTTTTTTAAAAATATACCGGTCAGATCCGTCCACAACGCACGCGATGAATACGATGTACTAAGCAGAGGCTTTACGGCGTTGACCGAAGGCGTTCGCGAGCTAAAACTTCATCGCCGTAGAAGCGAGGCATTTGTTTCGCAAACGCTTTCAAACAGTGCAGATGCGTATCGGCAGCATTCATTTCAAGCGACTGTCGCCTATTTGTGGCTGAACCAATGGGTTCAATTACTCTACTATTTGACGATTGGTGCGATTTTATATGCTTTTCCTATTTGGCAAACCCTGACACAAGAAATCATCAGTGGTTATGTTGTAGTGTTTTTATTCATGATGTCGCCTCTTACTATCGTGACGACTAGCTTACCTGTATTCAGTCGGGCGAAGGTTTCATTGGATAGAGTCCTGAAATTAGATGAAAAACTGGTGGAACAAAGCCTTGCTGAACGACTGGCCAAATTAGCAGTACAGAAAAGCTTTACGTCATTGACCCTCTCTGGAATTACCCATAGTTTTCATCGTGAAAAGGAAAACCGGAATTTCAAATTAGGTCCAATAGATATTGAATTTCATCCGGGGGAGTTGGTATTTCTCGTAGGTGGCAATGGCAGCGGCAAAACGACATTAGCAATGTTGTTGATCGGTCTTTATCATCCGGCATGCGGCATGATTTCATGGAACGGATGCCCTGTTGATGCGGATAATCGTGATGCCTATATGCAGAACTTTTCAGTGATTTTTTCGGACTTTTATCTATTTGACGAGTTGTATGGTGTTGATGCAGTACAGCATCGAGGCGCCATGGATGATTATTTAAAGCGTTTGCACCTTAATCATAAGGTAGAGATCGTCGATGGCCGGTTTTCTTCAGTGAGTCTGTCCCAAGGGCAACGTAAACGTCTGGCATTGTTGGTAGCTTATTTGGAGGATCGGCCTTTTTACGTGTTTGACGAATGGGCTGCCGACCAAGATCCAGAATTCAAACACTTGTTCTACACCGAGCTGTTGCCTGCACTGAAAGCGCGCGGCAAAACGGTTTTGGCGATTACCCACGATGAAAAGTATTTCTATTTGGCTGATCGATGTATCAAGCTCGATGAAGGCAATATTGCGGCAATTGAATACCCTCAGGGCCTCCCCGAACACGCAGCAGCAAGCGCTGACTGGCTGCGTTCGGCTCAAACTGAAACCTCAAATTCGTGATGCGGGTGAGCGAACATGGCTAAACCTAAAAAATGGCTGAGTATAGGGCTTGGCTCAATTGGATTATTAGTAGTTGCAGGCGGATTCGGCTATCGGTGGTGGTTGCAATCACTGCCTACTTTGGACGGTGAATACAAATTGGCCAAACTGTCTGCGCCGGCGAGCGTGGATACGGACTCTCACGGTATCCCGCTCATTAATGCTAGTAATCGAATTGATGCGGCGCGCCTTCTAGGTTACGTGACGGCTCGAGATCGCTTATTTCAAATGGATTTGATGCGGCGTAAGAGCGCTGGACGGTTGGCGGAGCTATTCGGCGAAATGGCACTAAAGAGCGACATACAATCGAGAACCTATGGTTTCAACGCCAGGGCTCAGCAAATTTTATCCAAGCAAGCTGCAATACATCGTCAATATATAGAGGCATATACGGACGGCATCAACAGTTATCTACAGCAAAACCCTACTCTACCCTTCGAGTTTAAAGTGCTGGGTTACCAGCCTGAGCCATGGCAGGCTGAAGATTGCTTACTGGTTGTGTTAGGGATGTTTGAAAACTTAACCGCGTGGGCTGAGCAAAGCGAACGGATGCTTAGTGTTATGGATCAGTCCTTACCACCTGAGGTCTTGGCATTCTTGACACCGGATAGTGACCGGTTTACAGACGACTTGATGAGATACACCAAATCCCTCAGGCCGCCGCAAAGCATTCCCGTGCCTGCCATGCAAACGCTGCTGGCGGGACAGTCACCTCGTTTGCGAAGCTTAGCTAAGGCGCCCGATGAAACGCTGGCAGGCTCCAATGCCTGGGCAGTTAGTGGCAGCAAAACTAGCGATGGCCGCGCGATACTGGCAAACGACATGCATCTGGGGATTAGTGTTCCGAACATTTGGTACCGCGTTGAGCTTCAATATCCCGAGGTACGGGCAGTTGGCCTCAATTTGCCTGGTACACCCTTTCTTGTTTCAGGTAGTAACCAGCATGTAGCTTGGGGAGTAACTAATCTCAGCGGAGACTTTTTGGATTTGGTCAAACTAGAAATTAATCCTGACAACGCCGGGCAATACCGGGCTGGCGATCATTGGCAAGACTTCCAAGAACGGCATGAAACGATACAGATCAAAAACGCAGAGCCCAAAGCACTGACGATTAGAGAAACGCAATGGGGGCCGGTCGCGGCGCAACCGTTATTGGGGCAGCCGGTTGTCATTCATTGGGTGGCTTTAGATACGGATGCGGTAAATATCGGTATTGCGGATTTGGAAGGAAGCACATCCCTTGAGGAGTCGTTGGCTATTGCGAAACGCGCCGGCGGACCACAGTTGAACGTGCTGTTGGCAGACGAGCGTGGGAACATTGCCTGGACATTGACAGGTAAGATTCCTCGTCGTTTTGGTGGTGATGGGGCAATCAGTCATTCATGGGCCGATGGTAAAACGGGTTGGCAGGAGTATGTTCGACCCGATGAAATACCGCAATCCGTTGATCCCACCGAAGGTTTTTTAGTGTCGGCCAATGATCGGCGATTCGCTGCAGACTTTCCATTCGTCATTGGTCATCAATTTGTCAATGGTTACCGAGCCTACCGTATCAATCAACGACTCAAGCAAGCGGCAGCCCATAGCGAATGGTCATTGTTCAATCTTCAACAAGATACCCAAACTGAATTTTATGACTATTACCAACAGCTTGCTTTAAAAGCATTATCCCCGGACGTCTTGGCGCAAAAACCCGAATTAATCGCACTACGGGATTATTTGACAAGTTGGAATGGGAGAGCCGATATTTCAAGTTTGGGGTTACCGGTATTGGTGGAGTTCCGCAAGCAACTGATTGATTCGGTTTTCACGCCGTTTTTAAATAGTTGCAAGCAGGCCGATAAAAATTTTGTCTATAGCTGGAATTACGTCGATACCCCCTTGCAAGCTATGTTAAACGAGAGGCCGACGCAATTATTACCGGAAGCGGCGCTGGATAAGACGTGGGATCAATTTATTCTGGCGCAATTGGAAATAAGTGCGGACACGGTAATGTCTCGTCATCCCGATGTCGGCTTGACTGATTTGACTTGGGGTAAGCAAAACATCGTCGGTCACGCTCACCCTTTTTCCAAAGCGTTGCCTTTGCTTTCCACTGCATTAGATATGCCTCATCAATCGTTGGCTGGATGCGGCGGGTTTTGTGTACGGGTAACCGGTGCTGATTTTGGAGCCAGTGAACGATTGGTGGCGTCCCCGAATCATTTATCAGAGGGGATTTTACATATGCCAGGCGGACAATCCGGGCATCCGCTCTCGAGTTACTATAAGGATCAACAAGTTTTTTGGGTGGAGGGATTGCCAATGCCTTTGATGACTGGCAAATCCCAACATAAATTGGTGTTAAAACCGGAATAGTCCGGCAGACGACGATATAAGTGAATCAATGAAATTAGAATTCGTTAAAATGATAAACCGTTTTTTAACTCAATATCTGTAGAATATTTTGGACTCCGATCTGAACGACAATATAGACGAACAGGCCGTGGCATGGTTTATCCGTTTGCGCGCCGATAACGTAAATAACGATGATAGGACGTCTTTCGAACATTGGCTTAATCTAGCGGCTGAGCACCGTGACGCCTTTAATGAAGTGTGCGCCATGTGGGGCGATACGGATCTGTTAAAAAGCTTAAGCATCAGCGCTAAAGTACATGGCATTGCCCCCAAGCGCTCTAAAAAGCGTTATATCAATACCAGAATGCCATTGGCTCTTGCCGCGTGTTTGGTACTGGCAGTGTCGCTTAGTGGTCAAATTCGGATTTTATCGAAAGCGGATTATTCGTCGGCCATAGGGGAACGTAAAACTGTTCTATTAGAGGATGGCTCCACTGCCATGCTTAACACAGACAGCGCGATCGCCGTCAATATGAAAGACGGCGAACGATCTGTTGAGTTATTTAAGGGGGAGGTTTTTTTTGATGTGAAGCCCGATCCTCGTCGCCCGTTTTTGGTCCACGCGGACCATTCCACGACGCGCGTATTGGGTACGCGATTTTTTGTTAATCAGCGAAAAGAAAACGACGAGATTAAGGTGCTCTCCGGTCGTGTCGAAGTATCTGAAAATCAAATTTGGAAAGATCCTGTCGTTTTAGGCGAGAATGAAACGGTCACCGCTTACGAAGCATCGCTCGGACAGCCGAAAAAATTAGATTCGAAACTGTCTACTTCATGGATTAACGGATTTTTGGTGTATGAAAACGAAACGCTAGAGGCGGTAATCGAGACTATTAACCGGTATCGGCCAGGAATGGTTTTGTTTAGAGATGATTCATTGCGGCAACTAAAAATCAACGGTCGCCTCAGCATCCGGGAGTCCCATGATATGCTGAAGGTTCTGCAAAGAACCATGAATGTCAAGATGACCTATCTAACCGACTGGGTCGTTGTTGTTGGATAGACTGCTATTTTTTGATCTTGCCCACATTTCGCAGACCAGTAGCTAAGAGACAAGTTTAAGTTCAAAGGCTTCAGGGGATAGGTAGCCCAATTTGGAGTGAAGCCGTTTTCGATTGTAATACACCTCGATGTAATCGAAGACGTGTTTCTTGGCTTCATCCCGCGTTAGTAGCCGCTCACCATGAATCGCCTCGACCTTGAAGCTGTGGTTCCAGCTTTCCATGGCGGCGTTATCGTAGCAATCGCCTTTCTTGCTCATGCTGCAAATCTACTGGTGCCGTCTGAGCAGCACTTGATAGGCCACAGAACAATACTGGCTGCCGCGATCTGAATGGACAATCACGCCTTTTGGTAATTTCCGCCGCAACAGTGCCATGGTCAAGGCATCGCAAACCAGCTTAGCCGTCATGCGTTCGCTCATGGCCCAGCCGATGACTTTGCGAGAATAGAGTTCCAAGATCACAGCGAGATACAGCCAACCTTCATCGGTCCAAATGTAGGTGATGTCGGAAACCCATTTCTGATCCGGCATCGTTGCTTCAAAGTTCTGCTCCAAGAGGTTAGGTGCTACGGGCAAGCCAGGGTTGCTGTGGGTCGTGGCCTTGTATTTCCGAGCCGCCTTGGCTCGCCAGCCCTTTGATTTCATGATCTTGGCGACGGTATGGCGACTGACACGATACCCTTCCTCATTGAGACGTTTGGCGATACGAGGCGAACCGGCGCGCGCCTTTTCGTCATCGAACACCCGCTTAATTTCATGGGACATCGCCTCTTGCGATTGCGCTCTTGGCGAGGGCGGACGTTTTTTCCAGTGAAAATAGCCGCTGCGCGACACCATCAGACAGTGGCACATCAGGTTGATGCTGAACTCGGCTTCGAGGGGTTGAATCATGGCGTACCTCATCGTGACTGCTTGACAAAGTACCCACAGGGCATAAATACGCCGCCGC
Source organism: Methylomonas sp. TEB (assembly GCF_047777895.1). GTDB lineage: Bacteria > Pseudomonadota > Gammaproteobacteria > Methylococcales > Methylomonadaceae > Methylomonas. The sequence continues at coordinate 2,778,385 of NZ_CP180476.1, read as the reverse complement.
CTTTTTTAGAAAGGCTACTTCTTCTTCCAGACGAGCATTTTCCCGTTTCAGCCGCGCGATTTCGGCTTGCTGGAGTTTTTGCTCTTCAAACGGTTGGCCGGTTTGACGGCTTTTGGCTTGCCAGTTGTACAGCATGGCCTGAGCAATGCCCAAATCCTTGGAGGCCTTTGGAACACCGTCTTGCTTGGCTCGTTCCAAGGCTTGCTCCTTAAACTGCGGTGAATAGTGGGTACGTTTCGGTTTTCCGGCAACGACCGATGGCTGTTCGTTGGTTTTCATAAGACTTCTCATGTTCAGAGATTACTCTCTTAGTGGGGTGTCTGTGAATCGTGGGCAAGATCAAATCTTCACTTCGCTCGCGCTCCGTTTCCAAGATTTTCAGCGTAGGCGGTATTTTCGTGACTAAATCGTCTTCTTTTATACACGGATTACACGTTAATTAAAGATAAAGATTTTGGAGTTTTTATGAAAATCCGCCCATTTTGGGTGTTCGTTCGTCGCTATACCGTTTTAGGGATGACCGTTTTCTTAGTCGTTGTAGGATTGACAGGCAGTTTACTGGCGTTTTACAAAGAGCTAGATGGCGTCATTAATCCCCATTTGTATGTTGAAGCTCATGGTCGTACGCTTCTCAATTTTGATGCGCTCATTAAAAATGCCGATGACCTCATCGCTCCGCAAGCTAGTGTGCAATCGTTATGGGCGAGTTCTGCGGCCGTACACTTTTCGGTATCTCCACGCCAAAATGAGCAAACGAGCCAAACGTTTGAATTGAATTACGATCAACTGATTCTTGACCCTTATACCGGAGGAGAATTGGGTCGTCGTTGGGGGGCGATTTCCGAAGGATGACCAATCTCATGTCATTTATTTATAAGCTGCATTTCAACTTGGCAATGGATGATGTCGGCATGTGGATTTTAGGCATAACCGCCTTAATCTGGACTATCGACTGTTTCGTTGGTTTCTATTTAACCTTACCGGCTAAAGTGTTTGTCGCTCAAGGCAATCAATCAACCGTCTCTTCATTCTGGCAGCGCTGGCGTCGCGCTTGGCTAATCAAATGGCGCGGTTCGTCTTTTCGAGTCAATTACGATTTACATCGGGCTGGTGGATTGTGGGTATGGCTCGCTTTGTTGGTGTTTGCCTGGTCTAGTGTTTACATGAATCTGGGAGATACCGTTTATCAAAAGGTCATGCAATCAGTTAGTGATTATCACCAACCCTGGACTGAAATTGAAGATTTACCTAAACCCTTAGTTCATCCTGCAATCGATTTACGCGAGGCCTATCGCTTGGGTCATCAAGCCCTAAGCCGCGCCGCTGCGGAACACGATTTCCAAATCGAAGTGCCTGTGGCCCTTTGGCTCAACCCTGCCAAAGGGTTCTACGTCTATTGCGTACGCAGCAGCCTTGATATTCAAGATCATGAAGGTCAAACGCGAGTGTTGATCGATGCGAATAGTGGACAACAAAAAATGTTGCTGCTCCCCTCCGGCCAATATAACGGCAACACCATCACGTCCTGGCTAATGGCTTTGCATATGGCTAACGTTTTTGGCCTACCGTATAGACTGTTTGTTTGTTTCTTGGGCTTGGTGATTGTGATGTTATCGGTGACAGGCGTCGTCATCTGGTCGAAGAAACGCCGTTAATGTCGATACCACAATTACCCACACCAAAATCGCGCCCTCAGTCTTCGCTGTCAATCAGCGACTGGGCACAGTGCACCGCAAAAAAAAATCAGGCATCATGCTTAGCGATGTTTTCCCTGTTGGCGTTTTTTGTGCTGCCTGCTTGCAATTCCATGCCAAAGCGCGACCCGACTAGTTTGGACATCGCTTTGCCAGCACAATGGCAAAGTCCGGTAGATGCCCCCCGTGATCAATCAGTCACCCATTGGCTGACCACCTTCAACGACCCTACGTTAAGCTCTTTGATAGAGGATGGTTTAAGCCATAACTTTGATTTGCAAGCCGCCGCCGTGCGGGTCGATGCCGCCAAGGAACAAGCCGTGATTGCCGGCGCAGGACGTTTGCCGCAACTGAATGTCGCACCCGGCTACCAACGTGGCAAAGATGCTTTGAACAGCGAGTCCGGTCAGTTTCTGGCCTTGTTCAACTTAAGCTGGGAGCTGGATGTTTGGGACCGCATCAAAGCCTCGCGGCAGGCGGCGGTTGAAGATGCAGTGGCAATTGGTGAAGATTATCAGGCAGCCCGTTTATCTTTAGCGGCGCGTATCGCTCAGGTGTACTTTCAATGGCTAGAGGCTCGGTTGCAGGCTCAAGTGGCGGGGCAATCGGTCAAAGATCGCAGCGTGATTGTCGAACTGGTCCGCGGTCGGTTCAATAAAGGCCTGACCCGTGGCCTGGATTTGCGGCTGGCGTTGACTGACTTGGCGAATGCAGAAGCACAATCCGCGCAGATGTACAATGATGTACAGTTGCTGCATAAGCAGTTGCAGACCTTGGTGGGGCGTTATCCGGTTGAAGCATCTACCTCGGTGTCCGGCGCGGAGGCAATGGCTTCATCCTTGGCTCGGGACTTACCTCAACCACCCGTCTCGTTAACGGCAGGTTTGCCGTCCGACCTGCTCAACCGCCGCCCGGATGTTATTTCTGCTTTTAAACGCTTACAAGCTGCTGATCAACGCTTGGCCAGCAGCGAAAAAGCTTTGCTGCCGCGAGTCACTTTAACTGCCATCGGTGGCACCAGCAGCCCGGCCCTGACCGAAATCATCGACCCCCGTGCTGCCGCATGGAATCTCGCAGCCGGCTTGGCACAACCCTTATTCACCGGCGACCGTTTACAAGCCGATATTCGTTTGAAGCAAGCCAATGTCGAAGACGCCTATAACCAATATCAAAGCGTAGCCCTGAACGCCTTCCGCGAAGTCGAGCAAGCTTTGGCCGCCGAAAGCAGGTTACGTGAACAGGAACAAGCCTTGCGCGAAGCCGTTTTGCAAACCGAAGCCAGCCGCAAACTGGCGGTGTATTCCTACCGGCAGGGTTTGATCGAAATCTTGACTTTGTTGGATAGCTATCGAAGCACACTCAATGCGCAAAGTGCACATCTGGCGGTGCAGCGGCAATTGCTAAGCAACCGGATTAGTTTATATCTGGCGTTGGGGGGTAGCGTATGAACAAAAATGTAGGTTGGGGCGAGGTAACAAACCCCAACATATCGGCTTTCATACGACCAACACACACTCATTCTCGTGACCGACAACACGTTCGTATTGCAAAAGTTGTCGTGTTGGGGTTTCTATCGTCTCGGCAATTGCTCCCGGCATTGCCCTACCTCCGGCATCCAAGCAGTCTACCCCAACCTACTCTGGGTGGTAGGTTATGAATCAAGCCCATCGTGTCTTGAAAGTGATATTACCGCTCGCCGTGTTGCTGACCACTGCCGTTGCCAGTTGGGCGGTATTTGCCTTGCGTCCCAAGACTGATTCTCAAGCGACTGGTACGACCATTCCAGAAGTCAGCGTAATGCGCGTTGAGCCGCAAACCCTGCGCCTGAATGTGGTGTCGCAAGGCGTCGTCACGCCGCGCGAGGAAATCGATCTGGTCAGCGAAGTGGCGGGCAAAGTGGTGCAGATGCATCCGGCCTTGGTCGCGGGTGGCTTCTTCAAAGCCGGTGAGTTACTGCTGACCATCGATCCTCGCGATTACGACTACGCCATTACCGCAGCCCAAGCCCGCGTTGCCGAAGCTAAGCGGGTGTTGATCGCCGAACAGGCACAAGTGGAACAAGCCCACAGTGAATGGCAGGCCCTGGGCGAAGGCGACGCCAGCGAACTGGCCTTGCGTAAACCGCAATTGGCCGAAGCCCACGCCAAACTGCTAGCTGCGCAAGCCGATCTAGCGAAAGCCCAACTCAATCGCAGCCGCTGCGAGCTACGCGCACCGTTTGCCGGTCGCATTCTGACTAAACAGGCTGGCGTTGGCCAGTTTTTAGCATCGGGGGCGGTAGTGGCGCGGATTTACGCCAGCGACGCGGCCGAAGTACGTTTACCGATCAGCAGCGATCAACTGGCGTTTTTGAATTTGCCATTCGCCTTGCCGCATAGTGATGCCAGTCTATGGCCTAAGGTGACCTTGACTGCCGAACTGGGTGGCAGCCAGTGCCAGTGGCTGGGCCAGATTGTCCGCAGCGAAGCGGCCGTGTCCGAAGACAGTGGCCAATGGTACCTAGTTGCGCAGGTCAACCAACCGTTTCAAGCCATCGCCGATCGACCGCCGTTGGTAAAAGGCCTGTTTGTACATGCCGAGATTCAAGGCGCGGAACGGGCCGGTGTTTATCGCTTGCCGCGCAACGCCATTAGTCCGACGCAGACCGTCAAACTGGTCAATATCGAGCAAAAGCTGGAGATTCGCCCTGTTGAGATAGTCCGCAGCGAAACAAATGCGGTGGTGATTCAAGCCGGTTTAAATCCGGGTGATCGGGTGATTGTTTCTGAATTGCCGATCGTCATTGCCGGCACAACACTCAAGGTGCTGAATGACTAAACGCCTGCGCTCCGGAAATTTACTGGCTTGGTTTGCCGCCAACCCTGTGGCAGCGAACTTGCTGATGCTATTGATCATGAGTGGCGGCTTAATGGGCATTGCCGATGTGGATAAGGAAGTGTTTCCGCGCTTTAGTCCGCATCAGATTGTGGTCAACACCCAATACCCTGGCGCCGGTACCGCAGAAGTTGAAGAATCGGTATGTGTGCCGATTGAAGAAGCGATTTACGATATCCCCGGCGTCAAGCATTTGCACAGCGAGATACGCGGCGATTACTGCAAGATCGACGTCGAGATATTTCCCGAGGTATCCCGCGAACAAGTCATGGCCAGTGTGCAAAGTAAGGTGCAAGCCATCCCTAAATTACCCAAGCAACTGGAAAAAATTCAAGTGCTGCCCGCCAATCGCACTGAGGACGACGGTGTGATCTGGGTGGCTTTGCACGGCAACACCGACGCCTTCACCCTGCAAAGCTTCGGTGAACACATCCAACAACAACTCGCCGCCATACCCGGCGTCAGCAAAGCCCGCAATTATGGGGAAATGGCTTATGAGCTGGCGATTGAAATCTCACCTGACAAACTACGCCAATACCAGATGACGCTGGATGAAGTCGCGCAAGCCGTGCGCATGGCCTCAGTGGATTTACCCGGCGGTTTGATCAAGAACCCCGATGGCGAGTTGCTGTTACGGGTCAATCAACGGGCTAAAGATGCCGATGCGGTCGGTGCGTTAATCATCAAAACTCTACCGGACGGTAATCGAGTCCGGCTCAACCAAATCGCCACCATTAAGGACGGTTTGGAAGAACGCTTGTCCGAGTGGCATCACAACGGCGAAATCGCCCAAGGTTGGGAAGTGCACACTACCCAGGATAGCGTAGCCGTGGCTCGGCAAGTGAAAGTAACCGTTGAACGGCTTCGCCAACAACTCCCCGCCGGTCTGCGACTGATTACCTGGTGGGATGATTCACAAGCCTACGATGAACGCATCGACACCCTATTGGAAGACGGTTTAAGTGGCTTCTTGCTGGTGTGTCTGGTCTTGTCGCTGTTCTTGCGGGTACGGGTGGCGCTGTGGGCGGGCGTGGGGATTTTTACCTCGGTGCTGGGAGCGTTATGGTTAATGCCGGCATTGGATGTGTCGCTAAATATGCTGTCCCTGTTCGGCTTTCTGCTGGCGATGGGCATTCTGGTGGATGACGCCATCATCATTGGTGAAAGCGTCCATCAACGTCAATGCCAAAATCCGGAGCCAGGAAAAAAACCACTTACCCCTCTGCAAGCCACCATCAAAGGCGTACAAGACGTTGCCTTACCGGTGATTCTGTCGGTATTGATCGTACTCGTCGCCTTTCTGCCCGGCTTGTTCCTGCCCGGCTGGGGTGGACAAATGATGAAGCCGATTTGTCTGGTGATGATTTTAACTTTGGTATTTTCGCTGGTCGAGGCCTTACTGATTCTGCCGTCGCATCTGGTCAGCGATGTGGAATCAACGGTCAATCCCAATCGCTTGCAACGCATGCGCCAACAGATGAACGACCGGCTGGATCGATTTGTCGAACAGGTCTATCGGCCATTTCTGGAAACCGCGATTGCTTGGCGCTATTTAACGGCGTCTTTGTTTTTGGGACTGATCGTGTTTTGTGCGGCGCTGGTGGCTAGCGACACCGTAAGGCAATCGATCAATCCCGACGTGACAAAAGACAGCTTTTGGGTATCGATGCAGTTGCCGCAAAGTGCGCCGTATAGCGAAGCCAAAGCCTTAGCGACCAAGGTGGAACAAGCCTTGTTCAATTTACGGGATGACTTGGATGGTCTGCAGCAGAACGACCTACCAACAAGTCCCACAGTGAATGCCGCTCACACCGATGAAAGCAGTGTCATCGTCGGCGTCGAAACCATCATCTGGGAACACGGTGCCGGCATTTGGCTGGAGTTCTCGCCGGCAGGTCGACAACGCCTGAAAGTGGAAGACTTTATCCGCCAATGGCGCGAGCGCATCGGCGACATTGGCCGCGGCAAGGTGGATTTTATCTACAAGGAAGGCGATGTGCCATATGACATCGAATTGCTGCTGGGCGCCACCGATTCTGAGCTGCTGCCCACTGCCGCCGCACACCTCAAACAACAATTGCAAGCGTTACCCGGCGTTTACGATGTGGTCGATTCCAGCGAACCGGGCAAACCGGAACTTAAACTCAGCCTCAAACCCAATGCCGAACGCTTGGGGCTGCGCCTGGAACAACTGGCCGAGCAAGTTCATCACGGCTATTACGGCGATGAAGTGCATCGGTTTTTGCGTGGCCGCAGCGAAGTCAAAGTCATGGTGCGTTATCCATTGGATCAACGGCAATCGTTGGATACCCTGAAACAGCAACCCATCCGCTTGCCGAATGGATCGACTGCGCCACTGGGTGAACTAGCGGATATTCAACTAGCGCCGGGTTATTCACGTTTGGTGCGGGAGGATAGGCAACGGGTGCTTAAAGTTCAAGCCCGGGTCAATCCGGCGTTGGCCGATGCCAATGCCTTGTATGCGCAACTGGAAACAAACCAGATACCGGCTTTGCAGCAAGCCTTGCCCGGCCTGACCGTCCAAATTGGTCAACAACGTCAGGAACAGGAAGCCATGCTGGCAGCCTTTGCCAAAAACACCTTGATTGCCTTGCTGGTGATTTATGCGCTCATCGCCGTGCCGTTTAAATCGTATTCAAAACCCTTGATCTTTTTGTTGGCTGCGCCGGTGGCATGGTGCGGGGCGGTGTTAGCACATTGGGCGTTTGGCTTGCCGCTGTCGATGGAATCCTTGGTCGGCATGATCGCTGCCAGTGGTGTGGTAGTCAACGACAGCCTGGTGCTGCTGGATTACATCCGCCAGCATGGCGAGGACGACCAACCGCTTGAACACCTGATCATCGATGCGTGTCGTTCGCGATTTCGGGCCATTTTGCTGACATTTCTGACAAACTTTGCCGGCTTCCTACCCACCTTGCTGGAAACCAGCCCGCAAGCACAGTTCCTGATTCCGATGACCTTGTCGCTGTCAGCCGGTTTGCTGATCGGCATGACGGCCAGTCTGATTTTGACGCCGGTCTGTTACGCGATTATAGCCCGTCGTAATCCCAATCAACTTGATAGGAATATCACTGATTCCAGTCCGTCGGTTGCTCAGCCAGCGGAGTGCCATGCCCAATACCCTAAAAAGTACTAAGGAAGGAGACGTTGCATGTTAAGTAAATCCTGCAAGAAATCCAGACTCGATCCGCCGACGGTGGTACCGGCTGACAAAGCCGCCGATGTGTTTCCGTCCGCGCGTTATTTCCAGATTCATTTTGAGTTTCTGCAAGAGCAGATACAGTTGGTTATGCAAAACCAGGAGTCCTTGCAACAGCAAATGCAGCAACTGGAAAGTCAGCTGTCGCAATCAGCTCAGGGTATGCGTCTGAATAGCAAAGCGTTGAGTCCAATTGAGCGCCTGACCGCGAATCGTAACGCCACACAGGACACGGATACGCCCAACCTTAATTTAACGGGGGGACGGTGACGTTGGCACTGTGGCATTCGATCACGCAAACGGCGGGGCTGTCTACGACCCAGCGTTCGTTTATCCAAACGGCGCAAGGCTTACCGGACCCGCATCAGTTTCTGGTGTCGGCACCGATACCCAACAATCGCTATCGACGTTCCGCTGCGGTGATATCAGCCGTGCTGGTTGCAGCGTTGCTGCACGGCGGTTTGCTGTTCTGGAATGTCAGCCGTCCGGCACCGCTGCCGTTTTCGGCGGCAGCACCGTTGCCGATGATCGCGATGGAGCCGTCAGCACCGCCGTCGTCGCCGTTCGTCAATCAACCGATTGCGCCGTCGCAATCACTGAAACCCGTTGTGCCGCGCAGGCCAGACAGGCCCAGGGTCAAACCTAAACCAAAACCGTCGGAACTTCTGGTCTAGCAGGTGGATCTCGGCGAGTGTCGGCTTCCAGCGGGAAAGATTGCTAGCCATCCCGGGCTAGCAATCGCGCCTACTCCGCTACGTGATTGCCTGCGGCGGCCTTGGCCGTCTGCGTCACCTCGGCTTTGACCCAACAAGGGGATTAAAGCCTTGGCTCTCGCATGACTCGACGCCGTTTCGCGAGGCCTTGCAGTTTTTCTTGTCGAAAAACCGCCCGGCGCTACCGCTTCCAGGGACTACTCAACCTTCACTCGCTAATTCTTCGTTTCCAAGGTTTTGCAGCGAGCGCAAAACCGTAGAACCTGAACCGGTTAATCAGGCTATGCCCGCTGCGGCTGCGCCACAGGCTTTAAACCACAATGCCTAGGCCGCGCGGAATGGCATCTATGTCCTAGCTGACAGCAATTCTGCGTACTTGAACAACCCCAAGCCGGAGTATCCGCTCCCAGCACGGCAACGGCATTGGCAAGGTACGGTGTTACTACGGGTCTATGTCGGCGCCGACGACTAGGCCCTGTAAGTGACGCTGCAGTGTTCCAGCAATCACGATGGGCTGGATGAATCGCCCGTGGACGTGGTCAATCAATGGCGCTTTGTACCGGCCAAGCTCGGCGATACGCCGGAAGCCTGCTGAGTAACTGTGCCTATAGTCTTTGAACTGGATTGAGAACCTCTCCCAAGAGGGTTTGCAGCCCGACCTGTCAACCTGGGGCGGACAACACGGACGTTGATAGACCTGGATTAGGGATGATCCAGGTGCCGCACGGATGTTTGGCCAAGCCAAGATTTTAAAAAATAAAACAATAACGAGAACTTTATGGACCACATTTTTAGCTTTTCCGAAACCGCCATCATCGACGGCACCCTGTGTATGCTGGGCTGCTTATCACTGGTCACTTGGAGCGTGATTTTATTTAAGACCGGTGAAATAGCCTGACACCGCTAACCGTAACCACAAACTTCTGCAAAGTTTAAGTGGTGCTGTGTTCTTGGAAACCTTGGATGCGATCAACAAGCACTCGGAATGGACGTGCTCGCCGACCGCGCACAGTCTGATCCCTTCGCCACCTCAGAAAGCAACCTTCGCCGAGAGCAGCACAGTCCGCGGTGTGCCTGGCTGGATCTGATTGTTGTTGTTAGCTGACTCATAATAGGTGCGGTCACCCAGGTTGTTGACATTCAGACGGAGCTCCCATCGTTTGTACTTATAGCCGAGCATGGCGTCGAAACGCACATAGGATGGTAATTGCACGGTATTGTCTTCTAAAGCGTAGCGGTCACCCACGTAGAAGGCGCCGCCGCCGATGCTGAAGCCGTAGCCCAGCGCGTAGGTGGTCCACAAGTTGGCGGCATGCCTGGGAATATTGGCTGGGCGGTTACCGACTGCAAAATTGTTGGACTCCGTGATACGGGCTATATTCAGCGTATAACTGCCGAAAACCTCCCAGCCCGGCAGCAGGGTGCCGGATAGATCGACTTCCAGCCCCCGACTTTGCTGTTCGCCGGTCTGCACATTACGCAGTCCGGCAGGATCGCTCGGATCCCTGGTGACTACGTTGCGCTGGGTAATCTGGTAAAGGGCGACAGTGGATGTGAGCCGGTCGTCCAGCCATTCGCTTTTGGTGCCGACTTCATATTGCAAGGATTCGAGCGGCTCGATTTTGTCCAAATCCGATCCATTAAAAAAAAAGTCATTACCGACCGGCTGGAAAGAGCGGCTCACGTTGCCGTATAAGGCATGCGCCTCGTTGGGCTGATAGACGACGCCGACACGGGGACTCCACACCGGATCGGTGCGGCGCTGGTTCAGTTTGGTGAGATGGTTATCCTGCTCCTGCTCGAAATTATCGAAGCGCACCCCGGCCAGAGCCTTCCAGTGCTGGCCCAGCGAGACCAAATCCTGGGTATACACGCCTACGGTGCGGGCAGTGAAGTCATTGTCGATAAAGGCGGGTAGGGTTGCCATATCCGGTTTGGCGAGCACTTGTTGCGGATTTTGCAAACTCACCGGGCTGGTAATCTGGCCTGCCGCCAACAGGTTGCGCGTCTGATAACCGAACTCCACCCCGCCCAGGAGGGTATGTTGCAATAGACCGGTGTCCAGCTTGTAGACTGCCTCGGTCTGATTGAGGTAGTTAATCTGATCTTGGGGGTAGTAGGTGATTTGACGGCGCACTTGGGTATTATTGTTGATGAGGCCCAGCGTGCGGGTGTTAGCCGCATCCAGATCCACAGCGGAGAACTGGAAGTTGTTGCGCAGTGTTAGTTTGTCGTTGACCGCATGCTCCACATTGAACCGAATGTTGCCGGCATCGGTGGTGGCAAAGTCGTAGTGTTCGCCGTAGAAATTATGCACCGGAACGTCCGCCGGGCGACCGTTAACCGAGGGAATGCCGCGATCCGGTGTACGGTTCTGATGTAGGTATTCAGCTTGCAGCAGGAAGGTGGTGTTAACTCCCATGGACCAGCCGAAGGACGGTGCCAGCGCGAAACGCTCCGAATCGACGACGTCGCGGAAGCTGTCGCTCGCCTCGTAAGCGCCTGTGATGCGGAAAGCGGCTTGGGAGCCGAGGGCATCGCCCAGATCCAGGTCGACTCGGCGCTGATCATAGGATCCCCCGTTTACGGCGATTTCACGCAGGGGCTTGGCTACCGGTTTTTTAGTGACGCGGTTGATGACGCCGCCGGCAGACCCCCGGCCGTAGAGCACCGCAGCCGGCCCCTTGAGCACCTCGACGCGCTCCACGTTGCCCAGATCACGAAAGTACGGGCTATCGTCGCGCATGCCGTCCACCAGCATGTCGCGGGAGGCGTCGAAGCCGCGAATGAAGAACTGGTCGCGCCGCCCTTCTCCCTGCGCAGGGGCGACGCCGCTGACGTTGCGCAACACGTCTTTCATTTCCAGCGCACCCTGCTCATGGATTAGCTTCTTGGTAACGATCTGTACAGCCTGAGGTACGTCCCGCAACGGCGCGTCAAGCTTGGTGGTGGTGCGGCTGCTGCCGTATACCGGATCGGCAGCGGTGCGTGTCGACTTGACTACCACAGGAGCCAGCTCAATGGTGTCCGACGCCTGGACAATATGGGAAGACAGCGACACCAAGGGCAGGAGACAGGATTGAAAAATAGGGGATTTCATGAGTGTTTTTCCTTCTTGGATGTTAAAAATTAGGATGGGGAAGCATGGTTTGCGGCCGGCAGGTAGATGTGCTGCGGGTGCGGGTGGCGCAAAAAATCATGGTGCGAAATGTGCCAGGCATAGGCGCCGGCATAGGGAAAAAGCAATAGATCGCCGGCCCGCAGCGCATTCACCGGGACGTCGCTGGACAGAATATCTTTCGGTGTGCATAGCTGGCCTGCTATAGTGACCCGGCACTGGCTGACTGTCGGACGGGAATAAGGATGCTGCCAGCAATCGACCGGCACTATCAGGAACGGATGGCTGTGGCCCTGGGCATACGGAGTGCGAAAATGATGCGTACCGCCATGCACAATGGCGAAGGTACGCGTCCCTGCCTCTTTAATGTCTAACACTTCGGTTGCGTAATAGCCGCAGAAAGCGCTGACATAGCGCCCCAATTCAAAACGCAGTCTCGGCGCTTTGGATCCGTCAGCCACCACCTCTTCCTGCATCAGCATCGCGGCTAAACCTTGGCTGAATTGGTTCCAGTCGAACTGCTGCTCCGGCTGCCGGTAATTGACGCCGATGCCGCCGCCGACATTAATATGCTCGATGCCCAGTCCATACTGCATGCACCATTCTTTGCTCTGGCGCCAGTAAGCCAGCAGCAGTTGCAAGTGCCTGCCGGCATCGAGTTGGTGCGACAACAAGTGGAAGTGAAAACCGCGCAGAACCAGGGCCGGCTCCTTACTCAGGCGTTCCAGGCAAGCGGGCAGATGCTCAACGGCAATGCCGAACTGGGTTGGCTTACCCCCCATCACTAGCGTGCTGGTCGCGAGTTCCGCCAACGGCGGATTGACCCGCAGCAACACCGATACCGGGCAGTTGCCGGCGCGCGCCAGGACAGCCAGACGCTCCAGTTCATGCAGGCTTTCGATGTGCACCGTGACGTCATACTTGAGGGCCAATGCAAGTTCCGAGTCCAATTTCCCCGGACCGCTGAATATTAGCGGTACCTGAGGAAAATGCCGGCGCACCCAGGCAATTTCGCCACCGGATGAAACTTCGAAGCCGTCCACGTGCGACGCCAGTGCAGTGAGCAGCGGCAAATCCGAATTGGCCTTGATCGCGTAAAAGAATTCGCAGTGTTTCGGCAGCCCAGCGCGTAAACATACGGCGTGCTTTACCAACGCCTCCAGGTCATACAGGTAAGCGCACAGAGGTGCATCGGCTGCGGCGTGAGCCTGGCGCGTAGCGGCGATGATGCGATCCCAGTCGAGCGTCATATCTGATTCCTGATCGCAGTGGCCAGCGGGTTGGCGAGAGATACGTAGGCTACAGACCGGTCTGCCTGCTTGAGAAAGCGGTTGCACAGGTTGCCCTTGGTCGGAAACGGCGCTCCGGCCAGCAGATCGGCGATACGCGCTGCCGACTCCAGACTGCCGTGCTCAGCATGGTAGTGCTGCAAATGGCGATGTACTTGCGCCCACAGCCGCTGCTGCAAGACCGGATTGCCGGCGCCGAGTTGATGGATCGCCTCACAGAAATTGTTGACGAACAGGCAATAAGCGATTCGCTTCCAGCCGAGTTCGCGATCGTATAACAAGGCATCCCGGGCTCGTTGGCTGATGCCGGACAAGGCGGCAGCCGGAAAGCGTTCGCGGTCCAGCTTGACCCCTTCGAAATCGCGCAGGAAAACCTGTGCGGGCCAATCATCCACCAGGCCGATGACCACGTTCTGCAGATGCGGCTCGAATACCACGCCGTGCGCGAAATAACAGTGCAGCACCGGATACATCACCTGCTGCACATAGCGCGAGAACCAACGTTCCGCCGCTGCTTCGGGCGCAAGGCCTTCCCGTTCGCTGACCTGGCGCAGTAGCGCTGCCATGCGGGCTTCGCCCAGCACATGATTGCCGAATAACGCACCGGCCAACAGCGGCACAGCTCCGGGCTGCAGGTTATCGGCATCGAAGCTGCGCCGCAGAATCAAGCCGAACCCCTCGCTAACTTCCCGATTGCGCTCGGCATCGTTAGCCTTCAAGTCCACCGACAGAAAGGCCGGCTCTTCCATGATCGCAGTGCCGGGGAACAGCGCGCGCAATTCGGGAATCAAGCGCCCCATGATACGGTTCACCTGCAATGCCCCTTCCAGTTCGTACACCGCGTTCTTGCGGACGCAGTTGGTCAGGCGCACATGCAGCGAGAACTTGTAGAAATAGGGATTGCCCGCCTGGTATAGCGTACGCACCGACGAAGTAGGGTAATACAGTTCTCCTTGCGCGCCCAAGTGACGAACCCGCCCGTCACGCATCGCATCGGCAATCAGAGGCCGCTCCAGCAGCCAACGGGCCTGCCACGGGTGGGCGGGGATAAGGAAAAAATCGTCATTCGTTACCAGTCCTTGCGGCGCCTGGGCTGCAACGATGGCAGTGCATTCCTGATCCAGAGTCGATTGCTGGTGCACCGCATCCCGCTGCACGGCAAAATAGTGCAACGCAAAGCCGCCGCGCAACTCCGGCGAATAGCGGCGCAAGTCCTCGGCGGTAAAGCCCTGGCGACTTTTCGGCGCGGGATGGAACGGGTGGCCATAGGTTAGCGATTGCTCGGAATCCAGATAAGCTTGCAGAGGGTCGGCGGGGATGCCGGTGGACCAAGGCGCTTCGAGGATGGCGGTCGTGACATGCACGCTGTCTTCAATCTGGGCCAATAACTCTTCGTTGAATGGCTGATCGTGCTTCGCCGCCAGGTCGCGTATCACCAGACAGGCCAGAGCGTGCCAGTCTAGCAGCGTCCAAGGCTGTCCCGCAGTCTTGCAATAGGCTGCAGACAGATAGCGGTAGTTGCCGGTGGGCGAGGCGTGCTGTACCGCCGTCACCACACGGCTGTCCAGGCGCGGCAGCAGGATATGGAGAGCTTGGCCGGTGGCCAATGCACAGCGTAGCGCCAGTGGCCAGTCGTTATGGCCGAACAGCAAACCGACACTGGCGTGGCCCTCGGGAATGGCCACCTCGCGGCAGTAACAATTGAGCAGGGTTTCAAGGCTGCGTTGGCTGGCGGCGCAATAAGCCGCCGAGATATTTGGACTAGGGTGGGGAGCTAAGGTTAACATGAAATTCTCCAACAATGGTTATTGGCTATGCGCACGGTCAATTTGCTGTTTGCGTTGGCTGTTTAAAGGTGCCCCGGACAAGTCGGGACATGAGAAAAAAGGTTAGAACGCTGGCGAGCGCGAGAGTGGCGGCACCGATGAAAAAAGGCGCCTGCACGCCCCAATGTGCGGCGGCGGTACCTGCCACCAGTCCGGCGGCTACAGCGCCCCACTTGGTACTGCCCTCCAGATAGCCGAAGCGCCGACCGGCATTGCCGGCATCGGTGATAGCGGCAATCAGACCATGCAGTGCGATGTAGCAGGCGGTCAGGGCTATGCCCATCACGATGCGCCAGCCAGCCATCATCGCCAGATCATGGCTGCAGGCCTGACCCAACAGGGTGAGCGCGACCAGTATCTGGCAGACGGCCAGAGTGGCGAGCAATCGGCGCCGTCCCAGGTAGCGCGACAGAGGATGCGCACACAGCAAGTAGACCAGATGCGGCAGCCCGAACAACAGTCCGGGCGCCGCCGCAGGTAGGTCTGCCAAGGTGTGTTCCGCGAAAGTGACAAAATAGGGGAAAGTGATCACTGTGGCGAAGATGAAGGCAAGCTGGAGCGCATACAAATGGCGTGGAGGGATGCTCTCCCGAACTATGGAGGCGCTGCCTGCATCCGCAGAACTCAGCGTGTCTGGTGTTGCCGGGACTTCACTCGCCGGCAGATACCAGACTAGCGCAGCCGACAACAGCGGCAGCGCGGCCAGATATCGATACAGAATCAACGGGTCCGCGCCATGGGCTAGCAGACCCATCAACGCCGGACCGAGAAACAGCGCGGCGCGTGCTGAGCCTTGCATCAGGGTCAGCAGCCGGGTCAATCGGTGTCCGGTAACCACCGTGGCAAGGTAGGCATTGGAGGCGGCGAAAGTCCCCCCGAGCATGCCTTGCAACGCAAGCCCCACGCCGAACTCCCAAGGATTGCCGGATAAGCTGGTGAGCCAGAAGCTCAGCGCTAAGCCGATATGGGCGCGAAGCAGCAATCGTTTCTTGCCGTAACGGTCAGCCTGCATGCCCCACCAAGGATTGGCCAGCGCTGCAAACAGCGTCGGAATCACAAAGAACCAGCCGGCTAGATAGGTGGTATCGCTGTTCAGTGCTTGCCGCAGAATACGGTCATAAAACGGCGGCATGCCGAGGGCTGCAAATGCGGCCGCGAAATGGCCCGCCAGCGTCGCAGCGACGATGCGGCCGGACTTCATGCCGCCTCTTTTCCGGCTTGTTGCCGGTAGCGATGCAGCGGATTGGACACTGGTTGCAAACGGGCTTCCGTTTCCTCGAACAATCGACGCTTGGCGAGTTGTTCCACAAGAATAGTGGGTGCGAACAAGTCGAAGCAGGCAAAGCGGGAAGCAAGCTCGGGATATCGTGCCTGATAGCCGTAGATGCAGGCCGCGATACGTTCCCAGAAACCGGTCTCCGTCAGTCCATAGTGCTGACGCAGAAAAAGGGATAGCTCCCCGAAGTTGATGAAGAAGACTGCGTCGTGGAAATAATCCCGTACCTCTGTCGGAGTGGCAGCCTCCATGCCTGCTGTCGCGTTGACCTGCTTGCGAAACGAAGGCATCGGCGCCAGTCGCGGACACAGTTCCGGATCGGCGAGATACTGCCGTACGAAGCGCAGGCCACCAGGCAAATCCTTTAGGGCGATGCGGCAGGGCATCCCTTGGCGGTGAATCAGTACGATATTCTGGGCGTGGCTCTCTATGCCGATTCCATGCGCATAGAGCAGATGGATCAGAGGCGGCACAGTTGCTTCCAGCAATGCATCGAGCCAAGGCGCGAGACCGTGGCGCTCGACCCATGACGCAATGAATGGCTGGCCGTCAGCTTCACATTGGCAGAGGCCGGAAAACGGTGCCGCCGACTCTCCCGGATTTAGCAAGCCGTTGACGCTCTCGCGCCATACAGCTCCCAGCATGCCGTACTGCTGCGCTTGCAGAAACGGCGGCAAGTCAGGATCGTGGTAAGTGATACCGGCCACTTCGCGCAAAAAAATCAGCCCGCTGTTGTGCAGAAAACTATCCCGAGCGCGGAGAGCGCATAGCCAATCCGACACCGGCGGCGCGTTCTCGACATTGTGGCACGACAAGATCCGGTCAGCGGAGGTATTGACGATGCTGATCGGCAGCTTGATCTGCGCCGCGTTGGGTTTGCTGTAGTTCCCTAGCGAGCGGATCGATTGCAGCGGTCGGTATTCGTCCTCGCCCTCGCCGAGCCAGACTATATCCTTACACTGCAGCAGCGGGAATAGATTGGGCGCGATCTGTTCCCGCCATTGCCACGGGTGAACTGGCAACAGCAGGTAATCCCGCGCTGCCAGCCCACCGCTTTGAAGCTTGCCGATAAACCGGTCATGCTGAGCGGTGCCCAGTTCTGGCGAAGAAAGTCATCGAGGTCGATGTCGCAGCAGGTCGCCAGGGTAGCGCGTTCCCGCCGTAGCGCCAGCCAGACCAGCCGTACTGATGGCTGGAACTCAGGGCCATAGTCGAAATTATCAATAGGGTCGAAGCCGATCCGCGACTTGTAGCAGGGATGGTACGGGTGCCCGTCCTGCAATTGCCCTTCCAGTGCCGTCAAATCACGTTCGGAGGCATCCGGCTGCCGGGCGTGTTGCGCGAGCGTATCTTTGAGTAGCGTTTGCTGGATCTCGCGGAGGAAGCGGGCCAATAGCACTTCGGTTGTACCCACGATGGCGCTGGTCTCCAGTAAGAATTCCTGCAGGGATGCTACAGGTCTTGTATCTTCCAAACTAATGCGCAGAACCGGCGAATCGTTCAGGCGGATACGTCCGAAGCTGTCGCTGATACGGCCGTAGCAACGATAACGGACTGACGAGCCGTCCTGCGTTCGCCCGGTAATATCGAAGCACACGCTATCATGGCTGTTCGGCGTAATTTCAGCGATAAGCACCTGTTCGAACAGCAGCGCCTCAACCAATTGTCGCAGCACACGGCGTTGCGTGGTCTGGTAGTGCGGTGAAGTCAGCGCTACGGCAAAGGTGTGCCAAGCGACAGAGGCGCTCATGCCGATCCCTCCGGGAGGGTGGCTGGCAGTGAGCGATTTTTATAATGATTCATAAACGCCTTACTCGTTGTGGTTAGCTTGCTTCTGGCTGGCTATTCACATACAAGGCGATGGCTGGCTAAATGAGGGGTACTTCTATTTTCTTAATATTTGACTGATAGTGTTAAATCCGCACCTGCAAAGGATAAGATGCTCATGGTCTAGCCAAGCGGAAATCGCTTTGCGGCGTTACGCAGTTGCTAAGGATTTCATCTTCGGCCAATGCTGTCTCCTTCGGCATTAACAAACATGTCGCGGCATGGATCTGCAGCACATCGCGGTTGCTCGACAGGCTGATAGAGTTGTCTTCAAGCATGGCGACTTTGGGTTGCTAAGGTTAGAAAATAACATTGCCATACACTGAATAATTTAGAGGAATCTGTAAAGGTGCGGCAAAGACAGCACGAGAGATGATTGATGGACGCAAATGATAATGATTATCATAAGCAAGTCAAGGAAAAAATCTTGGCATTTTATGGTCGCTTTTTTTATTAGGAGTTTTTTTGGAAAAGACGAAGTTGTAAAACCTCTGACTAGGGGCTGTTGCCGTTTTACATGGGCAACCATATAAAAGCGCAAGCCAAAGCGATGACGCTTTCAAAATTGCGTTTCAGTTTGTCATACCGCGTCGCGATAGCTCTGAAATGTTTCAGCCGCGCAAACACATTTTCAACCAAGTGGCGATACTTGTAGAGGCACCAATCCACTGCATCATTGCCAATGGTTGAATTCTGCTTTCTTGGTATGATTGGCTCAGCACCTTTCTCACGAATTTGAATCCGTAAGGGTTCGCTGTCATAGCCTTTGTCAGCAATCATATAGCTAGCTAACGGAAGCTTCGCCACTAATTCCGGCGCTTCTTTACAATCGTGGACTTCGCCGCCCGTGACCGAGAACTGAATGGGCAGTCCGCAGGCATCCACGGCCATATGGATTTTGGTGGTGTTACCCGCTACCGATTTTCTGATCGCCGTTTCCCGTTCATGGGCTGCGCCGCTACTATGCTGATGTGCTTTCACAATACTGCCATCAATGAATATCCACTCCAAATCCGGATCCACAACCAGTTCCTGAAAGATACTCATCAGTTTTTCTTGAAGTGACCAGGCATTGAATCGCTTATACACGGCATTCCACTTGCCAAACGTTGCCGGCAGATCTCGCCAAGGACAGCCGATTCGCATGCGATAAAAAATACCTTCTACCGTTTGCCGAAGCGTCGGCTTGTCGTAAATCCTCACGCTCAGCAGGATGGTTTTGAATTTATTCCAGTATTCATCCGTAAACATTTGTCGCGGCATAGTTTGCTTGTCTTTTGATTGAAATGCTCAATCAATGAGGCAGAGCAGCTCAATTTCAAGGTTATCGATCCAAAATGGCAACAGCCCCTAATATTAGCGATGAAACTCTCGAATAGAGTCAAATGGTGTCAAACGGCTTAGAAAACTTTCCAAAAATAACCGGGAAAGATCGTCGAAAAGTTTCCAGTTCTTGCGAAGGGCTTTTGGTTATCTACCGCTTTTTTCCGCTGTTTAAATCGATAGGAATCGTTGCCAGTTTCCAAAATATCGCAGTGATGCGTGATGCGATCCAACAGCGTCGTGGTCATTTTGGCGTAGTTAAAAACCTGCGCCCATTCCCCGAAATTGAGATTGGTGGTGATGATCGACGTGGTTTTCTCGTACTAATGACTGATAATATGGAATAGTAAGGCGCCACAGGATGCCGGGGACGGCAAATAGCCCAGCTAATCCAGGATCACCGCGTCCATGCTGGTCAACTGCTTGGCCGGGTTACCGGCATTACTTGTTGCTTTTCCTTATCCAGTTGATTGGCGAGACCGACGGCGTTGTAGAAGCGCACCCGCTTGCCTTGGTGAATGGCCGCCACACCCAAGACCGTCGCCAGTCCGCCTTAAGGCGGAGTAAGGCCACACCTTAAGGCCGAAGAAAAAGCAGAGGGTTTGCTTTATATTGTTCGCATGAAAAGCTTCGTCGCATCCTGCCGCCCGGCATTTACCAAGCGTTTCTGGTTCAAGCTGACCCTTGTTTACACGCTGGTCTCTTTAGTCGGCATTAAGTCGTTGATATCGGTGTTTGACTTCATTATCCACTACCGACATTTTAATGAAGCGATGCAGCCCGCTGCTGTTTTACAGACGGTGGCCGAACGCCTGAAACCAGTACGGCGCCTGATCGAAAGCGCGGCACTGGATACGTAAGACATCGCCGACGCGCCTGAGATGATTGACGATCTGATGATGCGGGAAAATTTGGACGATAATTCCGTGGCGGATCACATCCGTTCTTTCAGTGATCCAACTGCAAGCTATGTGGTATTTGACGAAGATGACCGCCCTATTGCACAACATCTGATGCGCGCCGATGAACGCGTCAACGCACTGTTAATGACCAATCGTGCCGCTGTTGCCGGCGGCGAAGCATTTGTCCCTGGGCACTTGCCCCATACTGTGTTTATCAACATCCCGTTTAGCTTCCGTGAGCCGACAAAAATAGGGCCTATCGCCCTGCTGGTCACAGCTAAATTCAGTATTGCCAAGCAGTTCTACCGCGACGAAGACTGGATTTCGGAACTCATGCCGCTGGTCATTACCCTCTGTATCGTAATGAGCAGGTATTTAGCCTCGAAAAATTTTGTTCGGCGGTTACGGCACATGACATCGATTTGCAGTGCATGGCGCGAGTGGGATTTGGATCGGCGCATTATCGATAACGACACTGATGAATTACCCGAACATAGCCACAACTTAAATGTCATGCCCGGGCAGTTGAAGGAATTGCTGGGCTTGAAACAACAGGCCGCGATTCAATACGAGCGAACGTGCATGGCGCGGGAACTGCACGGCACGGTCAAACAAAATCTGTTCGCGCTTGCGCTGCAACTGGCGGCCATCAATGCCAAAGCGCCGGATTTAAGCGAGGCCAAACAAATTCTTCTCGAATCCAGAAAAATCTTGAAACAGGTGCAAGAGCAACTGGTGGGCACGATTGCGGAACTGCGAACGATCGGTCCGAAACAGATAGGTACGACGGCGAATCTTCTGACCTTATGCGACAATCTGGAACGCAAATTCAATGTGCATATCCACTGCTCGTTCCGCCGGATTTAATGCTGCCGGACAGTCAGTTTTTTGTGTAAGCCGCATCATTCAGGAAAGCGTCGCCAACGCCATTCGGCACGGCAATGCCAAACTAATCGTGGTCACCCTGGTCAAATCGGCCATGCGTCTGGAGTTGCAGATAACGGACGATGGCATGGGTTTCGATCCAGCGCTCCCCACCGAGGGGATGGGCATCCTTTCCATGCGCGAGCGTGCCGCTTCACTCCCCGTTGGCACGTTCTCAATCGAAACCGCACCAGGCCAGGGAACGACCATTGCAATTACTTGGGAGGAACACCTTAGTGAAGTCTGAATCAGCATCTTTTATCACCCTGATCGCCGCCGACGACCACTGCGTTGTTTGCCGAGGCCTGAATGCCTTATTATCATCCGAGCAAGACATAAAAATGCTGGCTACCGCAGCCAGCGGCTGGCAAGCCGTTGCGCTTTCCACGGAGCTTTTGCCCGACGTCGTCTTGATGGATAACGTCATGCCGGACATGGATGGCATTGAAGCCACCAAACGCATTAAAAAATCGAATCCCCATACCCATATCATTATTCTGACGTCGGTTGAAACCGAGCAAACCGTGGTCGAGGCCACGCAGGCCGGCGCACTGTCCTATCTGCTGAAAGATACCGACCCGGATGAACTGATGGCAGTCATTCGCGCTGGCGCACGGGGCGAAAGCACCCTAAGCCCGCGCATCGCGACGCTGTTAATGACCGCTATGTCGCGTCGTCACAGTGAGCGTGCCTTTCATGAAGAACTCAGTGACCGAGAGATGCAGATACTGTTATTGCTTGCCAAAGGGCTTTCCAATGTGTTGATTGCCGAGAAGCTGGGCATTGGTGAAAAAACGGTGAAGTCCCATGTCAGCAATATTCTTTCCAAACTTTATTTAACGGATCCTAATCAAGCCACAGCGTATGCTTGGCGGCATCGTTTGCTGACTCAGTAGATTTTAAGGGTCTCCGGCGCGATTATCCCTTGGCCGTCGCCCGGTAAAAACGCGATTAATTCCATGGCGACGCTCACTAAACCCGCTTTTGCGTATTGGCCAACAGCACGTTGACGGCGTAGGCCACGACAAAAACGCCTACCGGCACGGCTTGCGGTGGAATCGGAAACGGCAAGGTCAAACTAACCAATAGCAGATACAACGCACCCAGAATCAGGTAGAGGCTGTAGCGATGGGCCATGGGGCTTGGGTAATCGAAGTTGGTCTGGCTGATCTTGCGCCGCACCAATCCGTCGACGACAAACGGCAGCAATGAAGTCGCTAGGTACGGCAACCAGATGCAAGCCGTAGTCAGACGTTTGATCATTTGGAATATCGTGTCCCACAGCACGTTGAGTCGGCTTTCGATAAAGGGAAACAAATCATGGCGTCCCACATCCTCGAAGCCTTTGGACATCTGGCGTTCGCGCTCGGTCGGTATGAAGTACCGGAACACGCTTTCGCGGATACCAGTGCTGACGAACAAGCGATCAAACCAGCGCTGCGCGGTGTGGCTGATCTGAGATTCCTTTTCGGCGCCAAAATAGCCGATCATAATCCGGTCTTCGACGCGCTGCAGTTCGCGCGTCCAACGGTCCGACACGAAACTGGCCACCAGGATCACTTCCAGTAGCCAAAGCATCAGACTGAACAACAGATTGCGCGTCATGAGCTGGCACCTTGGCGATCCCTTTGTCGATCCAGTTCCGACCGTAGAATTGGCAAGCGACCTTTGACGATGCGGCCGCCGGATAACTTGGCGATGTAATGTAGGTCAGGCAACTGTCCTAGTAACTGGGGTGCAAACAAATCGCCTTCTTCTTCCATCAAGCGTTCACCGACATTGCCGGAAAACACCGTGGGATTGGTCGCGCTAGTCGCTACGCCTTGGGTGCGCATGATGTATTTCAATCGCGTCTTTGGCAGATTGTCGGTGATGTACTGCTGGGTTTCGCTGTCCATGATTCGTAGCGCGATCAGGTTATTGACGTTACCCAGTACCTGGCGGGCTTTGTCTTGGGAACCCGTGCGAGCCGCAAAATCAGCAAAGGTCTGGGTGGCGATGAACAGTCGAATCTTGGCGCCACGGCCTTTGTTCAAGACCTGAATGAAGGGGTCGTTGATGACTTCGGCCGCCTCATCGACAAACACATTCACCGGTCGCTCCGAGACGCCATAGTTGTAACGGTCGCCGGCGACGGCCGCCAAATCGGCTAACAGAATCGAGCCAATCGCACTGCCGACCATGCCATCCGATAACGAGTCCAGGCCGATATAAGCGACCTGGGCCTTTTCGATGATGTGGCCGGTATTGGTGATCGGCCGCAGATCATCCACGTCGTGCGGATTCGGCGACAGCAAAGGACCCAAGGAACCCGATGTCAGCATGTTCATGATTGGAATCAAGGAGGCGACCATCTTGCTGAAGTGGGCTCGGTCGTGTTCGAACAAGGACAACAGGCCTTCCAGATCCAGATTCGGCAATTGATACTGCACGACCTCCCGGTAAAACCGCACTAAGCCTACCGCTTTGGAATCGATGTCCTTGGCATTTTTCAGGTAAGGCCGCGCCTCTTGCCGCCAATGACCGAGGTTGTTGTCGAAATAGCGTTCCAATGCTTGAATCACCAACGTCGAAGGGCCGCCTTCCAAATAACGACGCAGCTTGACCAAAGTTGGCCGTTCCTCGATGACCATCAAGCCCTGAATCACGTTATCCAGCGATTTTTGACCAAAGGCTTTGAACGGATCATTGCTGCTTTCGCTGGGTGAAATGGCGCTGATACGGCTGGCTATTTCCGAAGGCCGGTTGAAATTGTGCAAGGGGTCGAGTCGGACGCTGTCTTCCGGAAACGCTGGATGGAAATACACGAAACGATCCGGACGCTGGGCCAAGGCGCAGGCACATTTGGCGCAGGCCATCAGATCCTTGTCGCCTTTGGGATCGATGATGATCACCGCTTCGCCGCGCAACACGGCTTGCGTCACCAACACGTCAAAGGCCCGCGTTTTACCAGCACCGGTGGTCCCGACCAGCAGCGTATGACCGGCGGTGTGCTGTAAGGGTTGGCGAATCTCGCTTTCGGATACTTCCAGGCCGTGAATCCAGGCCGAACCCATGCGTTGATGATCGCTCGGAATCAGCGTCGAGACATCGCGTTTCAAAATCTCATAGGCCAATTGCGCATGCTTTTGTACCCAATCGAATCCCCAGCCGAACCACAAGGCTTCAGGGTTACGATTCACCAGGGTCACAAGCTTCTCGGCATCCAGGTATTGGAACCGAAACTGGCGTAACCGGCGTTTGCGATACCAGAGACTCAAGGCCGGTGACAATCGCCAACACGCCATCACTCCGCACGCCGTCATCAACCAGTCGAAGGGTTCTCGCGGCAAGCCCGACCAGCGGCTGATGAAATGCGCCAATCCGGCACCGCCCAACCAACCCGAGATGGCATACACCTCGAATATTGGCCGCCAGGGAAACTGGTAGTCGTAATCGGATTTCATGGGCGTAACCGAACCTGGATGCCTTCCGTGGCACTGACCGAGCGACAATCCGGATGGTTGGCGATATCGAGCATCAGGCGAGTGCGCCTGATTGTGGAATGTTGCGTTAGAAATTGTTCCAGCGCGGTATTGGACACTGTGTGCCAGTGACCGTCTGGACATGATTCATCGGGCGGAATGTTTTGTTGCCGCACATGCGTGATCAGCAAATCGATCGTTCCGGGTTTTGCCGGTGGGGTTGTTAGGAGAGAATTTGCTTTATCAGGTTCGGAATTGACTGAACTGTCTGACGCGTTGCCGACAATTGATTTGTGTTTACCTGTTGTGTTTGATTTTGATCGGACAGGCTTGGGTTCTCGAAAGGCCTGGTCTTGAGGCTGAGAAGACTTAGTTGGATCTACAGCCTTTTCAGTACTGCTGCTTAGGGATTGCAGGGATGACGCTGTCAGCGTGGCTTTGCCTTGGGATTTCAATAATGCCTTCAAAGCCAAACTCGGTTCCAATGCCAGCAGGACGCCGCGAACGGATCGAATGGTTTGTACCTTACGCATCGGCGACAGGACGTCGGTCACCAGCCAACCATTGTCCTCCAGGATTTTGATGAACTGGGGCGGATCGACGGCGAGTTTTTCAGCCGTCGCCGGAAACGGCAGCAGGTATTTGTCTTGGACTTCCAATAGATCGCTGCCTAACTGCCATTGGCCTTGATTGAGCATGCTGGCGATGTCCATTAGCCATTGACCGGCATCGCCGTGCATTTCCAACCAGCAATTGGTGCTGTCGACCGGATTAGAGATGCTTTTCGTGTCCGTCGTGGAGAGATTGAGTTTTGCGGTTGAAGCAGTTTTTTCTGTGTTGATCGCTTTGGCTGGCGTTGCGTTATTAGGTTGTTCGGCCTGACACAACGCAGGGGCGTCATCGGTTGATTTGGATTGCGACAGACCTTGATCGGGATCTGATGGCAAGTTATTCATATCCTTCGCGGCTTGTGAATTTGAAATACTTTGTGAAGATTCGGTTAGCTGCGGGTCGGGCAGGGCGCTTAGGTCATGTGCGGGTTCTGATTGGATAGCGTCTGGCAAAACTGAAGCAGGGTTATCTACGCGTTGGGATTGCTTCAGAACCGCGACATTTTTGGCTTTTGCCGGTTTGCGGATTTGCGGTGCCTGATCGGTAACGGGTTCGGCTTTTACGATGGTCGCATCCGATTCGTTGATTTCGCGTGCTGCAACCACGAGCGGCGGCTCGCCGCTGAAAATGAGTTCCGCGGATTTCAGGCGTAACAGATACAGCGGATTGTCCAAGCCTTCTGGCTGCATTTGCCAATAACGGTATTGCCGACCATCCGGCCAGGACTTGGGAATTGCCAAGCCGCGTTCGATCAGGATGTCTGCCAAGGTGTCTTCGTCGCGCGGAATGCCGGGGACTTTGTCCTTGGCCAGCAGGGTAACGATGTCTTGCGCACCGGCCCGCCAGACGATATGCAGGCCATCCTCAAAACGCCATAGTCGAGCGCCTTTTTCGTTGACGGTCCACTGTCCGGACTTGACCAAGCGGCGCATGGCGTCGAACAGGTACTTTTCCACCGGCATGCCCAAGGCCGAGTCGATGTTTTGATAATGCGCTTTTAAATCCCGTTCCACGCTTTTGCAGTCGGCGGTGATCACCAGTGCGTATACTTTGGAACCGCGGTCCAAACCGTTAATGGTTTCCAGCATGGCCTGCATGATGTCGGGGCCGGACTCCAGAATGAAAGTGCGGGCTTCGCGAGTTAGGACGCGCTCGATCACCAAGGCCGAAAACTGTTCATGGCGTTTATGGCGGTTGTCTCGCCAGCGCAGAAAGTATCGGTCGATCTCATTTCGCACAGCCCAGTCGGTGATGTTTTCATCGCAAGGGTTCCAGGTATGTTGCCCCTGTGCGTCGACCACGGCGATATCGGCGACCGGTTTGCCGATGTCATGCAACAGCCCGGCAAAACAGACCGCCAGTCGCCAGCGTAATTCTTGTGCTTTTCGTTCTTTGGGTGATGCTGACGTGGCAAACAAACTGCCTTGAGAAGCCAAGGTCGCCCAATGGGCGACTTCCAATCCGTGCCGAAATAAGCCACCGGCGCCGCGATGGTGATGAGATTCCGAAGCCGGCAATAAGTGGCTGTAGGCGGCATAACGGCGTATGACCGGCGCGGCTATGGTTTGATAAAGACTATCCGGCATGGCCAGCGCCTGTTCGATGGCCGCAATCAACTCCGTTTGACCTGACAGTATGCGTTCCACAGGCGCAGCCGGCAGACCCTTCATGAATGGCGGATAACGCGGCACGTCCTCATCAAGCGTTGTCGCCACCTGACCGACAGGCGCGGACTCGACGCCGAACAGGCGTTGGCGGATGCGGGCAAGCAAAGTCGAAGGCGTATTTTCCATAACGGCGCATCTTGCCGGGAATTTTTCAATCGTCGCTTGCAGCTGACGACGAATTCGACGTCAGCTGCAAGCAGGCCCGGCAAAAGAGTGTTTAGTGTAACGAGCTCCTAAAAATTAGCCCTGGAGCTCTCATGAAATTCAAATCGCTCGTAATCCGCTGTCTTGTGTCCGCAGTGTGCGGCACAGCCTGTACTTCGCTGAACCAGCCAGATGCCTCCGTGAGCGAGACCGTCATCGAATCGATTGTGTCGGTTCAACCTGAACAACCCTGGCGCCTGGATAATGCTTGGCAGACTGGAGGATTGGGCGGTTCGGTATTACGGTCTGCATCGCTTGAACACGTCGTCAGGCAAGTCGATCAGCCGCTTGGCGTTTACTTGGCAAGTGACGACGCAGCGGGCCATGTCCTTAATGTCAGCACGTCCCACATCCCAGATAGCTCGGATGACGATGCACAGGTCATCGAACGCGCCTGGCGAAAATATTGCCATCACCAGCTCGATATGACGCCGGAGGAGCAGGCGCTAGTCAAAACCATGACTATCCCACACAAGGTGCTGAGCCATGGCTGCAATCCTGGCAGCTTGAAGAAGTGAGGCGGCCGTCATGGACAGAAATAACACAAACCATTCGCTCGATAATCTCACCGAACGTTTTCAATCTCTGACGGAGCGGAAAAAGGCCAAATTGCGGGTTGTCGAACCCTTGACGTCTTTGCCCAACTGGCCGTCGGCAATTCGCGGTACACCGAATGCCTGTTTGCGGAGTGCGTTGTTCGCCGGCATCCAAGGCAAGGAACGCATGGCCTACAAAAAACGCACATTGTTGGCGGCGGTCGACGGGATCGAGGTTCGTTACCTCGGCATACAGCTTAATCAATCGGATCTCGATGTCTGGATGCAGATCGTGCACTTGTCCCGGCAACAATTACCGGGATTTAGCGTGACCTTCAGCGCTCATGCCCTGTTGACGGCATTGGGGCGCGGTAGCGGCAAAAGCCAACACGAATGGTTGAAGGAATCGATGGCCCGCTTGGGCGGCGCTTTTGTCGAAATCACCTTTCACGGCCGGGATGCCTTCGGTGAAAAAGGCTTCTTGCGTTATTACCGTGATGAACGGACGCAGCGCTACGTGGTGGAGTTGACCGAATCCATGCTGCGCCTGTTCGAAGAGGGCTACACCTACATCGAATTCGAACAGCGGCAGAAATTGCGCAAGCAACCCTTGGCCTTATGGTTACACGGATTCCTGTCGTCCCATGCCGCTCCGTTTCCGATGAAAATTGCCACCATTCACCGACTGAGTGGCAGTGGCTCGAAAACCTTGCGAGATTTCAAATATCGGTTGGGTAAAGCGTTGGAGGCCTTGGTGAGTATTGGCACTTTGGCTAGCTTTGAATTCGCTGATGATATCGTAAAGATCAAACGCCAACCGACGCCCAGTCAACAACGTTTTCTGGGCGACCAGCAGCTCTAAAAAAGCACGGCATTAGACCGACGCTATTTTGGGTCGATCGAAGCCTCTCGATACGGCATTAGGCCGACGCGGATACGGCATTAGACCGACGGAGGCACGGCATTCGGCCGACAAGGTAACGGCATTAGACCGACGGGCACGGCATTAGACCGACAAAAAGCACGGCATTAGGCCGACGTTTGACACGGCATTAGACCGACGCTACGAGCAAATTGTGAAATCGCTGCAGGCCATGCTATTCGTGGTCTGCAGCGATTCTCTTGTGCTGAAATTTGAGGGTGATAATCTATATATAATCTTTATTTAATCAATATATAGGGAATGGTGATAGCCAGGATTTCGTTTTTGAAACGAATGCTAGTGAGGCGTTTGTCACTGGGCTTATTTGGAACGCCCTTGGTCGTCTTGTGACACCCTCCAAAGTGGATCTTATGACCTCTAGCTGTACTCCATAGTTACTACAATCAAAGCAGATTTATAGATTACTTTGCTCTATTATTACTCGTGTTTCTTTAAGTGCTATTTTACATTGATTGATATATCGATGATATTCAGCTCGCTCTGCATTTTGCAAAACAATATCTATAAATCGCATGACTCCTTCTTTCGCATCCATACTCATTTGCCTCACATACATCCTTACGAAGGGCAACAAATTTGTTGCCACTTTATATGGATAATGATCATTATTATTAAACTGAGGAAGCAATAATGACTTAGCTTTATTCAATTGATTTTCTGCGTCAACAATTGAAAATGGGACACCATTACCTTCAACTGCATTCTCTAAAATGTACCTTGCATAATGATTATCAATGAATTTTGTGTTATATCCCGGTCGACGACTACATGCACCATATGCTGTTTTAAAATATATTTCCGCTTGTGTAAAATTCCCTAAAAATAACTGGCATATTGCATACTGCAACCAAAACTGAGGATCATCACTATAACCATATTCTTGCTTAATTAAATCATAGATTTCCTCAATTGCCGCCAAAGACCTTGTTTGAGTGTTGGGAAGAAGCTGTTGAATCAAGCGAAATTGAATAATTCTCTCAGGAAATTTTCGTTGAATACTTGAAACACCGAAATTTTTAGCGTTTTTAATTGAGCCGACTATGCAGCGAATAAGAACATCAAGCGGTACAAATTCGCGTATAATGGTTTCTGAAACAATTGCAGAAACAGTTTTTATGATATTTGGCGATTTCAATTGAATTAGCGCTCTAGCTCCATTTGAGTTCGCCAAAAGTTGCCGCAATGGCATTCCATTAACTAGATCATCCACTACATCTTGACGGAGCTCTACTGCTTGAGTAACAGTCAAAATTAGACTCATCAAAAGACCATCAAAATCCCTATTTTTAAAATCTATATCATCCAAAGATTCTTTAAGTCTAATAATAGCGCTAGGTGATTTTATAATTCCGAGTAAGATACCCCTAATTTGGTTTGAAGCATCATTTTTTATCACCTTGTCCTTATAATGAGTTGGAGCCCCTTGAAGATCTTCCCACAATCCATGGGCATGCAATAAAGAAACAAAACCAGAACGCTCAGTTTCACTTAATATATCAATGTCGAATTCTATAGGACGTCTATATGTTAAATCGTTTACGAGCTTCCTTTCTATAGATTCGTAGCGAATTGTTCTGTCAGCAATGACAAGTACATCACCTTCTCTAAGCAATCTTTGAATATCACTAATGCAATCGAATCGTTCCCCATTTCCACAGTCATCAACTATAAATGCAACATTCCGTTTTTCAATGTTAAAAATCGCTTGAATTTCTTTTGACCAATTCCTGCTTGTATCAACAAGCATGAAAACACGAAAATCCTTTTCAATTAATGCACGAGAAAGTTGATAAAGAGCAATGCTTTTTCCATTTGATATTTCGCTAAAAATAGCAAAAAAGTTCGGCTTTTGTTGTTCAATAAGATTAACAACTTCAACAACAACTTTTCTTTGGACTGTGTATGTGTTATTCGTTTCCACTTCAGGAGAAAGTAATAAGTCTTCACTAGAAAAGCCTGACGATAGTAATTTAAATATATCAGAATTTGACGGGCGTATTGGATTCCTTGGAATACGAAGCTCATTAAATGCCATGAAACTTTCCTGTAACTTTGGCAAGGTTGCGCGGTCAATCTTTGATAATGCTTCGGCAAAACCAGAAACACCAATCGGACAAAATGAACCAAAGTCATCGAGCATGATTTCAAGATCGCTGTCGCCATCTTCTCTAATAATAAAAAATGTCTTATCGGAAATATCTAATCCACATTGATTCAAGGTTTTTGCAATATCCAAATCGTTTAATGAATAACCGATAAAAAATATGGCTTTTGCGGCTCTAAAATCATGTTTTAATTGAGTACACCATCTTGAGTTATAAAACTCTCCGGCAGCATAGCCTGGCAAAGTAAGAACCAAATTTGTTTCAATGTTTCTAGAAGATATTTTGTCGATAAATCCGTGAATATGGATACATGTGCGAGGATTATGGGAAAACTCATCTACATTATCTGCTACTGTAGCAGAAAGCACTTTTTTATTAGCTTGAACTGCAGCTCTTTCATACCCGTCATCAAAATTCGTTGTGTAAATCCGAGCCCAGTTTTCACTAGCTATTTTTATAGCAGGCTCCATAGATTTAGCGTCAACTCGAACAGTAAATCTTTCTTGAAGAAATTCAACGTAATTTTTATCTCCAACAGACTTAAGCAGTTGAGTGGCTGCAACCCTTAAATCCTTTGTTGCTTTACCATTGCATGCGCTTACCATTTCATCCGCGAGCTTAGTCCCAACAGGTAAAGCCCGAGACTTTACATCTTCAAAAAGAGTAGAAAAACCTGCTCCAAGAAAAAGAATCGCATTTCCTTGAATGGCATGTTGTAGAGCATCATTAAATGGCAGTTTTGGCATGTTTGAATCCCTTTATTCCTTATTTGTACTAAGCTAATATAATTTGAGATGATATTTATTATCACCAATATGTTGTAAGCTTAATGTCGATTAAAACTTCTAATGCAGAGAAGCAACCCTCTATTACCGCTGCGGCGAGTTACAGAAGATGGCCGTTCGAAGCCATGATTCTCTCAGGTTTATTGAAGCAATGCTTGTCATTTAGCCATCTCAACCGATGAATTTGTTGTCTGTGTCAGCTTCAATTGCCCTGCAATAACGCTGCACCGCATCGCGAATTTTTCCCAGTCGATCGAGCTGTTGCCGGATATGGGCAAACTCGGTTTCCAGTTCTTCGACTAATTCCGCTTCCCAGGTGGGTTCGCCCTTCAGCAGGTTGCCAAGCGGATAACGATAGCCACGGCCTTTCTTAACATACTGCGCAATGGGCTTGGTTTGACCGTTTTGCCGTAATGTGGCCATGCGATACCACTCAATGCTGAAACCGCGTTGGTTTTCCCGGCAGCGGATGCGGACGCCGATTCGGCCAGATTCGCTTTTGCTGTGTTTCTGGCGCTGGCTTTTCATCTGGCGCCAATAATCATCGACCAATACTTTGGCTTGCGCCTGGAGATGATCGCACCGGGTTTCGATCCAATGCAGAAGGTCTTGTTCAGTAAGATTGGGCTGACTGTTGACAGGTTGTTCGCTGGACATGAATTTTCCTATTACTTAACTGTAGGGATAGACATGGACAATGCCTAACGGGATTTTCTGTTAATTGCGAGCCTTGGAAAACGCCTTACTGCATAGGTATTTGCACCTTAAATCCCTACCGCAGTAGGCATATCACTGTCATTTTCTCGATGGTTCATTTAGGCATTGCCTTCGCAAAACGGCGTGATTCATGCCTACCTAGGAAATAACTTCGGATTTCAGGCCGATTACCGTTGCCACGTTTCCCTACTAGCGTAGGGAAATCGAAAGTCGATTTACTATTGGGATTTGCGGGCTATGGTCTGTTCGCAATAACGCCAGCATTTTATGCAACCGATATGGGATGCCGATTGCAGTTGACGCCGCATTCGCGATCGTCTGCTGTTACGGTCGCGATCTGCGATCGCATTTCGAACCATCTTGCAGCTGATGGCGTTTTCGTCGTCAGCTGCAAAAGTCGCTGGGAAGATCTGACGGACAATGGCGCGATGAACCGAAATGCCATTTCTTTACCGATCATCATGAGTTTGTGTCTCAGCGCCTCTCTGGCGATGGGTAAGGACGTCGCGCCCGAGGTTTCCTATTTCGCCGACAAACAGCGCGGCTGGTTTTGGTATGAGGTGTTGCCGGAACCGGCTAAAAAAGCCAAACCCGATATTCAAACCGATCAGGAAAAACCCAAGCCGGACATAAAACCGCCCATCGCCGTTGAAGCTGAAATTGAACCCCAAACTCGACCACAGACTGCTGTAGACCCCCAACCACTGTCCTCTGCCTGGTTAAAGCAAAACCTGGAGCATTACCTGAACCAGGCCATCGACGATCCGAGTCCCGAGAACGTCGCTGCGTTTTATTACCTGCAACGGGTGATGATGGACAAAGCCGAGCGCTTTACCAACGCCGCCCGTTACGTGGTGATGTCCGATCCGCAACTCGACGAAACCGTGCGTCGTCCGGTGGCAACCTATGCGGCCAATGAAGCCAATCATCAAGCCAGCGTGGTGGCCGAACGCGCATTGAAAGCAATTGCCGCACAAGCCGGCATTTTGTTTTTCTTCCGTTCCGATTGCCCTTATTGCCATGTCCAGGCGCCGATTCTGGCCATGCTGGAAAACACCTACGGCTTCAAAATCTATCCGGTGTCGCTGGATGGCTTGCCGATGCCGAATGGCTTTTTCAGTCAGTTCAAACGCGATCAAGGGCAGGCCGCGATGTTGGGGGTTGAACAAACCCCGGCGCTGTTCTTGATGAAACCGCCCAAGCAAATTGTACCGTTGGCGCAAGGTGCCTTGTCGCTGGAAGAAGTCACTGGTCGGATTCTGTTGGCGGCCAAGGAAGCCGGTTGGATCGATGCCTCGCAATACCAAACCACTCAGGGCATCCGTAACACACCGATGTTGTTACCGGCCACCGGTAGCATCAGCCTTGCGGTCACTCAAGACCCACTGTCACTGATCCAGGCATTGCAACGCAGTGCGCATTTTGGGAGAACGCCATGACGTCATTTTCGCTATCACGACGCTATCGCCAGGTGGTGGTCTTGATCCTGTTGGTAGAGAGTGCCGTTCCAGCCTATGCCGACCTGCAACAGGAAATGGACAGCATGTTCGGCACCATGACCAACTTCACGGCGCCGACCGCGCATCTGGGGCAACGCCGTGGGGTGATTACCGGTGGCAGCCTGGTGGCGCGCAGCGGCATCACCAACACCAATCTGGTCTCGTTTGTGCCGCCGTCGTTCAGTGCAGGTTGTGGTGGCATCGATTTATTCGCCGGCAGCTTCAGTTTCATCAATTTCAATCAGTTCGTGCAGTTGCTGCGCAACGTGGCCGCCAATGCCTCAGGCTATGCATTTCAACTCGCCGTTGGCGCCATGTGTCCCTGGTGTGCCTCGGTAATGACCGATCTGCAAAAGAAAATCCAGGAGATGAACCAAATGTTCAGCAACTCCTGCCGTTTGGCGCAAGGCTTGGTCAACGACACGGTGAAAGCCTTCGACTTGCAGAGTAAAACCAATCTGTCTAATGCCTCGTTTACCCAAGGCATTTCGGATGTGTTTTCCAGCTGGACCAATACCAGCACGCTTGGCGATCCGGTACAGCAGATCAAACAGAACGACCCGACCGATATGACCAAGATCATCCAAGGCAATTTGGTGTGGCGGTCCTTAGTCAATCAAAATGCTGGCGGTTGGTTTCGCTTCGGCGGCAACAGTTTGCTGGAAGCGGCGATGAGTATTTCCGGTACGGTGATCGTCGATGCCCCGCAAGCCGCACCTGACGGCAAAGGCGAGAACAATGCCATCAGCGCACCGCCGCCGGTGCTGCGGATCAAGGATTTGATGTACGGCAACGACGCCGGCAATAGTTATCAAACCGTCAGGATGTATACCTGCAGTGATGGCCACGAGGCCGATCAGTGTCTGAAACCCATCGTCCAGAACGTCAATCTGGTCGGCTTGAAGCAACGGGTAATGGACATCCTGTTAGGTTCGGCCAATACCGGCAACGGCTTGATTTACAAATTCTCCACTAACACCGGTCAAATCACCGACAGCGAAAAAGCCTTCATGCAAACCGTACCGGATGCCATCGGCGGCATGATCCATAACCTGGCACGGGAAGATGCCGGCATTGCCAAGTTATGGGCCGAAGAAGCAGCGCCGGTGATTGCCTTGGAATTGGCACAGCTAATCGTCAACGACTTACTCAATGCCGTGCAAACTGCTGCGCATATGAATGACCATGCCTACGCCAAGTTGCTGATGGATGCCTTGAAGGACGCCCGGGAGCAAATCCAGGATGAATACGTCACCATCGCCGGTCGTTATGGCAACCCGCAAACCCTGATGGCGTTTTACCAGCAATTGATGACCACCGTGAAGCCGAAACACTATGGCACCGTGGCGCAATTGCCGGCTTCCGGGATGGCTTGGCCAAGTCCTTAAACGCTCATTACTTCCGTCTCCACGCTATGCATTTCACCCACGTTGTTTAAAAGGCAGGTCGCCCATGTTTGAAATCTTCTCCGTGGGCGATTCCGCCTATTTGCAAGCCGTCCTCAATGCGATCGCGATGATTTCCGGTACCGGCGATTACCGCACTGCCGCAGCCGTGGGTGGTATGATCGGCGTCATCATTGTCATGCTGCGTGCCTTGTTGCAATGGGATGGTCGCGGTATTCGTTATCAGGATTTATTGTTGGCCTACGTGTTGTGGTTGATGCTTTATGCGCCGGCGGTGCGGGTGTCGATCGAGGATGCCTATACCGGCAGCGTGGTGGTGGTCGACAATGTGCCGTTGGGCCCGGCCGTGGTGGGTAGCGTGATGTCGAACATGGGTTATCGCACGACACGGCTGTTCGAACAAGGCTTTGGTACCCCGTCGATGACCGGCAATGGCTTTGCCGACAGCTTGCAGACCTTGACGGCGGTAAGGAAGAATCTATTGTCGCGGGTGAATTTAGGCGCGGCCAATGTGCCGAATGCTGGCAGCGATATGGAGACCTCATTTGCCAATTACGTGCGGGAATGCACGTTGACCGGTGTCGATCTAAACCAGAAATCGGTAGATGCCATCTTGCGCGATGCCGATCCCCTGAATGCCATTCGCTTCGATTCCGACATCTACATGACCCAAATCTATGTCGGGGGCCAACCTCAAACCAAAACCTGTACCGATGCCTGGGCGGATTTGAGCGTAGTGGCCAATGGCAATTTTGCGACGGCGCTGGAAGGCTTGTTGCAACCGAGCTTGGGCGTACCGGCGGCAGGCGATACGGTGCCGAAAATCCAAGACGCCTTCGATGCGCTGGCCGGTCCCGGTGTGGTCGATGCCGCCGATTACATGCTGATGTCGGCCATCATGCCGATGTTCGAGAAAGGTGTCATCGGTCGGCATGAAGACGGCTTGCATTGGAACAAAGCGGCGATGGTCGAACAAGCCATTCAGCAACGCAATACCCAATGGGCAGCGGAACAAACCCTGTTTGCCAAAATCGTCCGGCCCATGATGGCCTTCATCGAAGGCTTGAGTTACGCCATCGCGCCGATTATGGCCTTCGTGGTGATGCTGGGTAATGTCGGCCGCCGGCAAAATGGCGGCGCTGACCACTGCCACCTACAACCTGCCCTCGATGATGGGCATTTACCAGCTGGATATGGAGTTGCAACAATGGCTATCGATCGGGGGTATGCTGGCGGCGTCAACACCGGCCATCACTTTGATGCTGATTTATCGTGGTGCAGTAACGGCCACGCATTTCCTGGGACGGATGGATGGCGGCGATTATGTGAACGAGAAAATCGCCACGCCCGATGTGATCAGCCCGGCGCCGGTATTGAATGCCCAACCGCAACATCAATACAGTCCATTATCGGCAGTGACTCAAACCGGTGTCGACAAGGTGCTGCCGACATTCACAGCCGGCAAAGACATGAGTGCGGCGGTTTCGTCAGCTTATTCCGCGTCCGAGCAAGCCACCAGTAGCTTCATGCACAGTGTGTCTTCATCGGCGTCGAAGTCGGCCAGCATCACCAGCGATGCCTTTGACAGCCGATCGCTGGGCAATCAAATCGCCAGCAGTTCGAGTTATACCGACGCCTACAATCGCCAGTTTGGCGAAGCGTTTGCCAAGAAACACGCCGATACCGGCATATCCGCCGATCAGTTTTCGGCACTGGTGGCCGGCAGTGCCAATGCTGGGGCCAAGCTGGGTAATGACCAACTCAGTGGCGTTATCTCCGGCCGCCTGCAGAATGACTTTAAAGTTAGTCAGGATAAGTCCGATGCCATCGCCGCCGACATCAGCCAAACCGTCAACGACAGTCAGGGCTATCAGGCCGGACTGGCCAAAAGCCTGGCGCTGGATGCGCAAACCGGAACTCGAAACGTCGCGTCGATGGGACTGCAAAATCAATCGTTGTCCTCATTGCAACACAGCGCAACCGATGCGGTATCTGCTAGCGAATCCTATCAACAGACTCTATCCGCTCAACAACGCTTCGGGATGCAAGCCAGTTTCGGCGCGGCGGAAACGGGTTACAAAATCGCTCATAACCCCGGTTTGATGGAATATCTGGATCGTACATTAGACCAGTATGGCTTGCGCGGCGATACGCAACGGTTAGCCTCGCAGTGGAAAGCGTCGGGTTGGATCAGCGATGCCGATCAAGCCTATGCGGCCGCCGGCATGTCGTTATTGACCGGCTTCTCGTCACCCAGTTACCGAACGCTGGACGATCAGCAATCGCACCAGGCGCAAATCTTGGGTTACCAACTGCTCGGTGATGCCTTTAATGCGCCACAAGCTGATCAAAGCTGGAATGCCAGCCAGAACGAATCCCTGAAGTCCAATGCACCGGAAACAGGCAAGGTTCAAGCCTCCGTCGAACGGGCCCATCTCAACGATCCAAGCGACGAAACCGAATTGCTGAATCAACGTGCACAGTCGCAGATTCGTTCAGCGACGGGAAACATTGCCGGTGGCGAGGCCCGTGTCGAAGCGCAACATGATCGAAATCTGGCTGAACGTGAACAAAACTCAAGAGATGGCTTCGGTCAATTGGCGAATGTCAAAGAGGAGCATTTTAGGCAGTCGATTGCGGCAGCGGCCAATGAAACGCCTTCAGTTGCTGAGGCGACTTACGATTACTTAGGCGGGAGTATTTACAGCACTGCTAAAACCCTTGAAGCCGTTGGCAAGGTAGCTAATGAACATGTGAGTCAATTTATTGATTATATGAGTAGTGCCTATGCCAAGGATGATAATGCTTGGGAGGCCGT
Source organism: Methylomonas sp. TEB (assembly GCF_047777895.1). Classification (GTDB taxonomy): domain Bacteria; phylum Pseudomonadota; class Gammaproteobacteria; order Methylococcales; family Methylomonadaceae; genus Methylomonas. The sequence continues at coordinate 2,740,643 of NZ_CP180476.1, read as the reverse complement.
TAAATCCGCTGCGGCTCAGTCATATCCTGGGTTTATGGCTGTGGCGCAAGTTTGGGCTGATCAGAGGGTAAGTGAAGTGGCTGATAAGTTGACACCAAGCCAACAGGCTTACTATAAAGCCTCGATGTTTGAGGCTTTTGCCGGAATTGCCGTAGGTGGAAGAGATGATGGAAGCCTAGGCTTGGCGAAACAAGGAATTCTAGATGAAGAAGCGCCGGCTGACGCAGAGAATATTGCTGTATTATTGAGACAAGTGGCGGGGCAAAACCGATCAGATTTGATCGATCAAATTGCTAACTTTAATCGAGCACGGGGTCGAATCAATTATTAGTTACGATCATTTTACACCGAAAGCTCGTAATGCGCTTACGGCAATCCAGCGTAACAGCATTACTCCTGAAAACAAAAGCGTATAGTCGATTAAATCTGGATTCTGACTCAACAAAACCGAGAGAATCAGAACCAATCCTGCCCAGTAATAATTGCTTTCATGCGAGAGTTTTGCAGCTAAATGTTCTATCAGCTGAACAGTTAACTCTGCTGCCGCGATGATTAGCAAGGTAAGTGAGCCGATTGTTCCAATAAGGTTGAGCGTTTTAGGTAACTCAATCCATTGACTGATCAACCAAATCAAGCCAAAGCATGATGCGAAAATTATTAATTTCTTAAATGCATCAAATGAAAGGGTTCTTGGGTGTATACGTTCGAAAAATCGTTGTAAACCGGAGGAAAACTTGGCAAACGTCGCACCACAAAAAGGACAAATCGATTTTGTTGGTTGCCCGTAATAGGTAATGACGCGCGGCACCATGATTCGATGGCATTCGGGACAATCGACAGTTGCATGGTGGCCATTAAACATTGAGTGATTTGATCGGGTTTGAATCGACCGGCTGGGCCGTTTGAACCGATTTGAGAGTGATGACTGTGTCGGCATAGCATTCTCCATACTTAAGCGGTTGGGCAATCCTACCGCGATTGAGCTAACGTTCCAAGTCGGTTTTTTAAATCAGAACTATTTCAACAAGGCAAAGAAAGATGACCTGCATATCGAACGGTTTATTCGCCGACACTTGCCAGAATTTTGTTGATCACGGTAGCCGAAATCCGAAAATCCGATCGATGCAAAATTTCAAAAGTGGCTCGAGCAGACGAAATCAAACCTTGCTTTTTGGCCTGTCCGATGACGGCGGCAGTACCGACGACCTGGAGTTGATATTCTTTGGCCACAGCCCGGCCGGCACGTTCGTCCATGATCAGCAAATAGTTTTCGGGTGACGATAGCGCGATGTTGATGCAATCCGTTTCACCAGCGTCCAGATCAATGTCTAAACAAGGTGTGATGGATTCATGCCATACCGTTAGCCAACCCGAATCGAATGCGTGAGCTAGGGCTTGTTCACCCGGTGCCGATTTGCCTGGTAACACTTCTTGTTTAACCGATTCGGGCACGAAAACCTGGCCAAATAACTGGGGCAGCCAGATTAAACCCTCCACCAACGCCAGTCCGATCAATGGACTGGCATCGACAATTACTTTTTTGGTCATCCGCGATCAGGCTTGGTTAAGCCACTGGTCCAGAGTGTCCAAATCATCCCCAACTTCGTCGGCCGTTTGATCGATGACGGAAATACCCAGGCGCGAGACGTGCGCAATAAAGTTTGCCAACGGCATATCGGCCAGTTTAGCGGAGCGGGCAAGGGACAGGTTACCGTCCTTGAAAAGTGCCGTTGCCAAGGCTTTACGCACGCCCGGCATTCCAATGATTTTGGCGGCTTTGAGGCCGACCATCACCGCGTCCGGTTCGTTTCGATTCATGACCAGAACCAGATCCTTGTGGGCCATGCGCAAGGCTTCGCTGGGATTGTTCTTTAGACCACTGACATTGACAGTTTTCATAGCTTGATTACATAGGAAGATTGGATGGGTGGATTATAGTCCTCTGAATTGAAATGGGTGCATAAAGTTATCTCCCTGGATGATGAGCTGCCCGGATAATGAATCGCCCCCAATGCGGCCACGACAACGCTGTTTTTAGGATCAATTCTTAGGTAATCATTCTGGTCTTAGGGGTTTGGTTTAGCACGCACATTTGACAGACCTGCTGGTATTTGCAACCATGAATGATCAGATAGGGCGTATGGCAGGTCGTACAGTAAGGTAATTCAGCGAGTCCGTCTCTCAGGGCTTCGACGATAATCCAGGCTTCATCGAAATTTGCTGGCCGTATGCGGCCAAACGGTCGGCGTTCTTGAATATGGTTTGGATAGAGTGTGCAAAATGTATCCCAGGCAAACACCATGGCATTAAGATCGATTTCTGCTCTGATAGCGCCTGAGCAAGCGCTTCGATAGATTGAAGCAAATAGGGCCATGTAAAGAAACGACTCGCGTGACTGCGGCATTGATGTAATGCTAGGGACCAGTCCCGCCACTGGGCTTTCGCGGTGCAGCGAAAAGTAAAGATTACACAATTCTTTAGGGCGCAAGGTTTTGATGACCCGGCTGGCCAATTTTGTACGCAACTTTCGTTTTATTAATTGATAGGCCCAATACTGATCTTTGATCCGAGCAGAAAAGGCGCAATGACTGCTCATGACCCTGGAGGGGGTGCGGACAAAAGCATCAGGAGTTCGATGGCTCGTGCGTTGATTACATCCGGCACTTCGGTTTTTTGGACGTCTAGGAATTTGCTCCATTTGTGGGTGTTGAAACGGGGAACAAAGGTTAGGCAATCACTTCGAGCCAGGCTCTTCAACTGTTCGAGCGGCATCTTTCTGATCAACGACACCGCTTCGGTTGTTAAACCTAGGCAGTACATGGCTTTCTGTTCACTTTCGGAAAAAATTAAGGATTGAGCGACGATGAGGTAGTCGAGATTGAGTTTGTAGAGATTCTCATCCATTCTGCAATCCTTGATGGACTAAAGAATCGCGCGGATTTGATCGGCTAAGGCAATAACTTTTCGTCCGTACTGGATGGCTACTGGCTCGTTTTGCCAACTGTAATATCGGCCGATTCCGTGAGCGAGATTGTCTGGCGCCGATTGGATGGCCTCGTTGAGAAGGCTGGCGCCGATTTCGATATTGATGCTCGGGATCAAGAGTTGTTCGGGTTTCGCAACGCGGTGGCCATGCCACCGCAGATTCACTTGCATGATGCCGACGTCGATATTGCGCTTGCCTTGGTCCAGCATTTGATTGAGTAAAGCTTCTGCCTCCTGCTGACTGTTAGGAATAAAGGAGTTGCCAGCGTTATTGATGGCCCAGGGCCAGGGCATGACACGATTCTGTTCACCGTTTTTCCGCGACTCCATGAGCGCAACGGCATACAGAATATAGGGATCAATGCGATGTCTACGGGCAACTTGTCCCCACTGCGTGTTTTGTAATTTGGTGTTTAATGCCAGGGACTGTTGGCTGTTGCCATTCGCTTGAATGGAATCAGCAGCCATCGATTCCATGGGTTGACTGATGAGGTAAAGGCCGCCGATCATGCCAATCCAAAGGTGCTTAACACGGTTTTGGATTGAAATGCCAGGGAACTTAAATTCTTGAATCTTTGAATGAATAATCGACATCGCAAGTTCACTGTGTTGGTCTCGAAGCGAGTTTACGATTTTGTCAAAAATTCTATATGTTCGAAAAACCTCTCTTTTAGCTGTTTTTCGCCGATGCACTGAGTTTTGCCCTGCTTTTTTACTTGATCTTATGATCGGAAGGAATCCTTGTTACCCGGAGCGCCACTATCATACTGACTGTCCAATAGGTGAAAGACAACCCATCGTTCTACAGGGCCTGCGCGAAAAACCGCTCTGGCTGACGAATTCAGATGATAGAACATGGGAAAATCGCCTGCATGCCGACCGGCAAATTGTGCTCGACAAGGTGAATGCGGGGTTTACCGCTACGAATCGCGTCTATCCTTGCCGTCTTGATTAGGTTTCTTGTCGAGTATCATCTGTCTGACACCGTTCGGGCCGATTTATATCGGCGGCTAGGTGACTACGGAACAAGCTAGTGCTTAATTTCACAAATAAGCGATATAAAAGCCAATCATAACCGCATGATTATAAAATGCTTTTAGTTTTCATTGATTAACGCAATTAAGCACTAGACAACCCCAGCAAGCCTCGATATTGACCAGACAGGAATAGGAACGGCGGTTTTTGGCGGGTAGGATGCCGGAGATGGTTAGGTTGAATGATAATAAAACGCAGCTTCGAAAGTGGTAAATTTTGTAATCCATAACGCATTTAAATGCAAAAAACTCGGATATTTCAAATCATCTGTTGGGCTTCGCGTTGCTCTATCCAGCCTAAGGTCCTGAACAGAATTTGCATCTGCCCAAAGGGAACGAATATGAAGGGAAAGAAATCTTGATGGGACAAGAGAATATCGTCCGGTATTGGCATGCAGTCGAGTTGCTTCAACCTCAATCGGCGCCCAAGCTAAAGAAACGCAGCAACTCATATGGTGCGTTCATTCACGACACTTCAATCCAGCATCCTGTTCCTCCCTGGGCACCTGAAAGTGTCGTTGGCAGACAGGCTTTGCCTAAGAAGCGCGTCTGGAGCCACACGCTCTATGCCCACCTGTATGACAGTCGGCTCGTTGCCGAAAAGCTCAAGGAAGCCTTCGGAGCCGATCAAGGTTATCGAGAGCCTCAGTATCGAGAATCGGCGCTGTTTGCCGCTAAGTTCACCATGGCCGGCCAAATGGTCGATAACAGTTTCGTACTCTCTAGTGAGGCCTGGTTCTTGGGGCGTGTGCTGACTGAAAAAGACTGGACAAGGGGATTCGAGGACGATCAAAATGCTGCCGGCGATCAGGCGAATGCATTGCTTGCAAGCTATGTATCCGGCGACGCTCTGCGGGAGTTGACCCATTGGATTCTCCAATTCCTTGGGGTGGCGGATTTTTTCGGCCATGTGGATCGCCATCTGTTCCGTTTCCGCTCTCAGCCAATCAAGGTCAATAAACCCGAATCGGAAGATGATCCGCTCAACAGTTTCTTGCTCGACGATCTTGCCGATGTCGCTGACAGCATCAGTAAAGACGTGAAAAGTGCTCCCCTGGATCAATACCTCCGCCAGTACGACCCTCAGCTGCGTCTGCACGTTGACGACGACCGCGCATCTCTTCCGCTGATTGAGCGACTGATGCCGGATGCCTACGCGAATAGCTGCTGGCCCTCCGAGCGGCATTTTGGCCTGGTGCATTCTCAACAGCTAGCCGTCAATACGATTCTGTCCACCCTCGCTGACGGCCAGGGACTGCTGGGCATCAACGGCCCGCCAGGCACGGGTAAAACGACGCTACTGCGCGACTTGATTGCCGCCATTGTCACCAGCAGAGCCGATGAGCTTGCCAAGTTGCGCCGAGCCTCCGATGGGTTCGCGAGCAGCGGGCGTGAAGAGGCCAATGACGGCGGTAAGCCGCAGGCCTGCTTCAAGCTCAACCCGGCGCTATATGGCTTCGAAATCGTGGTCGCTTCGTCCAATAACGGCGCCGTGGAGAACGTCACGCTCGAATTGCCCCAGCGGGACAAGATCGACGAGAGCTGGCTGCCTGAAGCCGAGTATTTCGCCGAATTGGGGGAACTGACCAGCGGCAAGCCTGCGTGGGGACTGATTTCCGGCGCACTGGGCAGCAAAGCTCGGCGAAAAAGCTTCGTGGATTGCTATTTCTATGGTCAACGTCCTTTTGGCGGCAAAGACAAGGCGGACTCGGAGGCTGAAGAAGATGCAGATGTCGGGTCAGACGAGGAAATAGAGAACGCCGTAAATACCCAGCCCTCCGCCCCCTCCACGATGGAGGGGAGTGATGGTGACAACGGTGATCACGACGATGCTCCATCCAAAAAAGATAAAGGCCCCCAGGGTTTCATGGGTTGGCTCAGCGCCCATGCCGAGATCAACTCGGACCACTCCTCGGAACAACGCCAAGCATTGTGGCGGCAAGCGGTCGCCGATTACGAAGCGGTCAAGACAGAGGCGCGTAAAGCGTGCGCCGATGCTATTCGCATTCGCGAGTTGATCCAGTCTATCTGCCAGACCAGAAAGAAGATCGCCGACGGGTCCGAAATGCTTGGCACCCTCGAACAGAAACTAGCCGACGCGGTAGCGCAGCTCGCACACCTGGATGCCAATGAAAGCCGCCCAGCCAACTTGGCTCTCAAGCAGTGCCTGGACGCACTCAAACAACACCAAGCCCTCAGGCCGGGTTTTTGGGCAAAATTATTCAGTCTGTGGAAGGCTCAGCGCGACTGGAATGCAACACAGGAATTGCTGGAGGGCGAACGTGATTTAGCGTCCGCGGAATTCGCTCGAATATTACGCCTTACCAAGCGACTCGATACATCAAGGGAGGCCTTGGAAAAACAGACCGCCGAGGCGCGCCGGACACTGCAGCAATTGCAGAACCAAGACAAAGTTCTGACGCGAGACGCTAATGGGCTGGCCAGCGCCTGCCAAGCCGAACATCTGGTCGCTTGGCTGCAAAGCGGCACCATTGGTCGCGGCGATGCAATTGAACTGGCCGAGCCCTGGCGTATTGAAGGCTGGAGACAGGCACGCGCGCGCGTCTTCATCCAAGCGCTCAAGCTCCATCGGACGTTCTTCGAGTTGGAGGCATCCCGGATGCGCTCCAACCTCTTCCTTATCAACGGTTTGTTGACTGGCTCTCACTTCCAAGGTCTTTCGCGCGACGCCATCCGGTCGGCCTGGGCTTCGCTGTTCATGGTCGTTCCGGTACTAAGCAGCACCTTCGCGTCGTTTGCCCGTTCGTTCGGCTCGTTGGGGGCTAGTGAAATTGGCTGGCTGCTGGTGGATGAGGCCGGCCAAGCTCCCCCGCAAGCTGCGGTGGGGGCGTTATGGCGGTCCCGGCGTGCATTGCTGGTGGGTGATCCTCTGCAACTCAAGCCTATCGTTACCGTGTCCGATGCCGTGTTGGAACACATGCGCACGCGCTACCGCATCGATGCGCATTGGCTTCCCAACCGACAATCTGTGCAGACGCTGGCTGACGCGGCTACCCCGTGGGGACGCACGGCTGGCCCGGCTGGTAGCAAGACTTGGGTAGGACTCCCGCTAGCCGTACATCGCCGCTGCGACAGGCCGATGCATGGGCTTGCCAATCGCATTGCCTATGACGGCACCGTGGTGTACGGAACGATTGCACCAAGCTCTGAAAAGGAGACGCGCGCCAGTTTGTCGACTGGCTGGATACATGCTAGTGGCACGTCTCAAGGGAATTGGGTGCCAGCCGAAGGTAAAGCTTTGCAGGAACTGCTGACGCTATTGCGTGAGGATGGCGTGGAGGCCAAAGATATATCCGTCATCACACCCTTCACAGACGTTCGGAACAATCTCAAGCGAATAGTGGGCAACAAAATGGTGTTCGGTACGATTCACACCATGCAGGGCAAGGAAGCACCGGTTGTCATCATGGTGCTAGGTGGCAACACGTCTGGTTCAGGAGCCCGCAACTGGGCTGTTTCGGAACCCAATCTCCTGAACGTAGCTGCGACGCGGGCCAAGCGACGTTTCTATGTGATCGGCGACAGAAACGACTGGAAGAACCGCTCGCTATTCTGTGATGTCGTGGATCTTCTGCCACTCCGAAAATTCCCGACACGCGATCAGGAACAGAGGTCGCTTTCTGAGTAACCGCAAAGACCAGATTTTTGGCAAAGTATAGGAAAAAGTTACGCCCCAGCCCGGTGATCTTCCGGACAAAGGCGACACCATCCAAGGAAACAGGGTATGACAGCCTCATTATGCCTGATGTGAAAATTTGAAACGGCGCGATTATCTCGTCGCGTTCCGTAGTCGTTACCGATGTGCCTCCCTATTCCATAGTCGGTGGCGATCCGGCAAAGCTAATCAAGGAGCGTTTCTCGCCGGAGATTGTGGCAGAGCTCGAAGCGATTGCCTGGTGGGACTGGCCAATTGAGAAGATTTCCTTGCATTTGCCTATTATCGTGGCGGCTGATATCCATGTACTTCGGAACTATGCCGATTAGTGTGGAAGAATAAGACGTCCGATCATTTGTTTACCTAATTTCTGGCGCCAAATTCTGCAAAACCATTGGTGCTATAGCTAATGAAATTGCAGAGATGAGCAAAGTCGTTGATATTGTCTGTCGCTAACCGAAAACCGTAGTGACGGGGGGCTGTTTTTAGTCGACCGATAAGCGATTGACGCCGCTAAACAGTGCGCCGGGCGACGCGGTCAGACTGCAAGCCGACGGCCTCATCAGCAAACAGGAACTGGCCGACCGCATAGGCCTGTCGGCATCACCCTGCCTGCGGCGGGTGCGAGCGGTGGAGGAGGGCGCCTGATCGTCGGCTATCGGGCCTTGTTGGATGCCAAAGCCTTGGGTCTGACACTGATGGCCTTGAGCCACATTCCGATAGACCAACACACGTCGGAACGTTTCAACACATTCGAGGCGGCGGTTGCCGGCATTCCCGGCGCGACCGTAGCTTCTTGTTACGGCGGGTCGTGGATAAGACGGCGTTTCCGGTGGGGGTAGGACCATGATCATTCCGAATTCACTGCTGGGCAGAGTTTGCAAACATGGCAAATCACTGACTCAAACCGTTACACAAAAAATGAACGCCGCAATTATCATTCAACGCACAATTACTTCCGATGGCTTAGTCTGCCTTCGCTTAGGCTCAAGGGCGCACTGTTAAAACGTTTGACTGCAATCGGCTCGCCTACTACCATCCATCCACCAAAATCAGCTCCGGTAACAGCCTCAAAGCACCAACCCCACGGCTTTTAATCTTGCTGGCCGAACTAATCGATGACCACCCCTTCAAGGATCAGATGAAAACCTATTTGACTTGTTTAAGCGCAATTTTGCTTTTGCTCAGCGCTTGCGCCGGTTCGCCGCCGCTAAAACCGGATACCGTAGCACGCGGCGATTACAGTTACCTCAAGACTCATTTAACATGGTTGATCGAGCAGGAAATGTCCGAACAAGACGTGGCAGGTTTGAGTATCGCCGTGGTCGACGATCAGCAGGTCGTTTGGGCGCAAGGTTTCGGCTATGCCGATCAAGACAACCGGATTGCCGCGACACCGGAAACGGTTTATCGAACCGGCTCCATCTCCAAGCTCTTCACCGATACGCTGGTCATGCAACTGGCGGAGCAAGGCAAACTGGATATTGACCGGCCGTTGCAAATCTATCTGCCGAATTTTGCGATCAAAAGCCGTTTTCCTGATGCAGGGCCGATAACGCCGCGCAATATCATGACCCATCATTCCGGCTTGCCGGGCGATAGGGGCAATGGCATGTGGACCAACCATCCAGTGCCGTTCCGTCAGCTTATTGAGCCGCTGAAAGACGAATACGTTGCCTATCCGCCCAATCGCATCTGGGCCTATTCGAATCTCGGCATCACCTTATTAGGGACGATGTTGGAACGGCTGACCGGCGAGGATTTCAGCCGTTATGCCGACCGCCAGCTGTTAAAACCGCTCGGGATGACGCATGCGGCATTTGCGCCGGGCATAGAAGGAGAACTGGCTTCCAAAGCGTATAAAAAGCATGACGAAAAGATCGAAGTGCCGCTCCGCGACATGCCGGCCGGTGGCTTGAATGCCAATGTTTTGGATCTAAGCCGCTTTATCGCCATGGTTTTGGCGGACGGCAAAGCCAGTGGCCGGCCCATATTGAAGCCGGAAACCCTGCGTGAAATGCTACGCCAGCAAAACCAGGATGTGGCGCTGGATGTGGGTACCAAAACCGGTTTGGGTTGGTTCTTGTCCAGCAAGCCCGGTATCGGCGATGTGGCCGCACACGGCGGAGCGACGCTGTTTCATCGTAGCCTGCTGACGGTGCTGCCGGAACACAAGCTGGGTGTGGTCGTGTTGGCAAATTCCCCGCCCAGCGGCGACTTGATCGACAAAGTCACCGATAAGGCCCTAAAACTGGCGATTGCGATAAAAACCGGCCAGCCGCTGCCGGATGACATCGAAACGCCTGACATCGAAACCCGCGGTTTAACCGCGCAAGAGCAACAATTGGGGGCAGGGCAGTATGCAACCGCGCTAGGCTACATCAAGTTAACAGCCGATGGCGACACCCTGGTCACCGAACTGAACGGCAAAAGCCTGGATTTGGTTGGCAGGGAAGATGGCAAATTCGGCATTCGCTACAAACTGCTGGGCTTGATACCAATACAACCCAAGCAGCTGGCCGAAGTCGGCGTGTCAGTACGCCATGTCGACGGCCATGATCTGGCGTTGGCCCATTGGCACGGCCAAACCTTGGTATTAGGTGAGAAAATCCAACCCGTACCGATTCCCGCCGCCATGCGTAGTCGCTTGGGCGATTACGAGATTGTGAATCTTGCCGAAGGCGAGGCGATGGTTCCGGAAAAATGCGCGTTGCGCGAGCGGGACGGCTTTTTGATGCTGGAGTATTCCATTCCCGCATTCGACCTGAATAACCTGACCCTCCCGATTGCACCGGTATCGGAAAACGCCGCCGTCATTCTTGGATTGGGACGCGGCATGCAGGAAACCGTGCGGCTGGAGACGATTAATGGCCAAGAGTTTGTGGCTTATTCCGGGTATTTATTGCGGAAGAAATGAGCAAAACTTTTAGGATTAGCGGTTGCCAGTCAAAACGGGTTTTATGAGTTTTCCCAAGCTTGCCATCATCCAGCAATAAGGTATGCCGATGTGTGAATTTATTGCTTATTTGCCGGAAATGTTCGAACTGTTCGGTACCATTCAGATCCGTAAGATGTTTGGGGGCTATGGTGTCTACCACGATGGCTTGATGTTCGCGCTGGTGGCGGACGATACTCTGTATCTCAAGGCGGATGCCGAGAATGTTAAATTTTTCGAGGAACAGGGGCTTGCGCCATTCGTCTATCAGCGGGAAGGCAAGCTGGCGAAAATGTCCTATTACCAGGCGCCGGCGGAATTCATGGAAGAGCGAGAGTTAGCCGCTATCTGGGCGCGCCGCTCGTACGATGCCGCGCGTAGAGCCCAACGTAAAAAACGCAAAATCAAAACGGATACGGCGGTGATACATCATTTAGACTGATCCAGAATACCTAATATCGAATAATGTTGAAACCTTCTTCCTGCTGAGGGGCTACGAAGTAACTCGTGATTAGGTCAAATTCGGTATCAGCCACTACAAAAGCGTGAGTGCCAGACGCGTTTCTCGCACGTAAACGTGTCAAGCATTTGTCGTCCGACACATCAAGAAAATGCAACACATGCTTTGATTCGGCTCTGTCGATAATAGACCTCATCCATTTTCTATTTCCCACGGTGTTGGCTGGAAAATCCAATACCACAGAGACACCTATCCGAAGTAAATCGGTCACATGCGGCCCAATTGCTCCACGTAAACTCGAAGAATGCTTGACATAGTCTGCAACAGACTTGATGTTGTCTGGATAAAGATGCGCAAGCCATACATCCTCGCTAATAATAACCGTGACTGGTGTCTTGGCCAGTTCTTGTGCCAATGTCGATTTACCGGAGGCGATTTTTCCGCAGAGCAGATGCAGTGTTGGCAGTAGTTTTGACATTTTACATGGCTCCCAGTAAGTCAGTGCCATACGAATTATCAATAACGCAAAGCCACTTGCCGACAGGGTCCTCCCGGAATACATAGGTGGCGCGTCGTGAGATGCAACTCGTCACACCGGTGTTATCGGTCGTTTCCAGAACGGTTTCCATAATCACTAGAGCCGTATTCCCGCCCTGAATGACATGCATTGCGCCTTGTTTGACCACAAGACTATGATTGAAATATTCGGCAATTGCGAGGAACGCCTTATGGATTTGTTCCTTGCCTGTTGCAATCATGCCCGGCTTGATGACAAGCGTTGCATCGTCTGCGTAGAAAGCCATCAATGAATCGAAGTCCTCTTCAGTGATTGCTTTGTCAGCAGCTTCGATAACTTGTTTAAGTGGATGGTATGCCATATCGATCTCCTTGGTAGGTTAAGTCACCAAGAGACAGGCAATATTGAACCCGCCTCAGGGCGGGTTGCAGTAGAAAGTAAACGTGCTAACCCACCATTGTTGAAATGGTGGTAATAATAGCCAGCAGGGTTGGGAGGACGTTAATCATGATGGGATGCTAACAGAAGCTATAGTGCCGATCAAACGATAAACTAGCCGAGCATTTTTAGTAATTCGGATCTGCGTACAATAAAACAACGCTAACGGATCGAGCCGCAGTTGGTATTGCTGGAACTAGCGGAACTGGAACAAGCCGTGCGGGCCTATCCCTTTCCCGACGCGGAAATCCAGCCCAATACCGTGCGTCTGAATTTTTTGCTGTCCGCACCGGTCAATCCCGACCTGGCCGCGCTGGCTGCCATCTAGAAAGACAGCGAACGGTTTAGTCTGATCGATCAAGTTTTCTACCTGCATGCACCGGAAGGAATCGGCCGCTCGAAACTGGCGGCCCAGGCCGAAAAGCGCCTTGGTGTGGCGATGATCGGCCGCAATTGGCGAACGGTTTGCAAGCTCGTCGAACTGGCGAGAAGCATGACACTCTCAAACGCCGCGGATCGATAAGCCAAGTGCGAGACGGCATTTGGTTTACCCGCGCATTCGTCATGTGCTTGCCCAGTGCATGCGGCCGCTCGGGCTCGTTCCCATTTCTTAACGTTTGGTTGGCAAATTCGGCGAATTTGTCGAGAACTGATGCCGCCGTGATAATTTCGTGATTAGATTTACGGCTCCGCTTGGCCGATAATCAGCTTTATTTTGTCTAAAACCGCCAACCATGCCGCCTACGAAACACCTGCTCCTGGTCGAAGACGATCCCGACATTGCCGGCCTGCTGGCCGCCAATTTGCGCGAGGAAGGCTACAGCGTGGATTGGGCGGCCGACGGCGAGGCCGCGCTGACGGCGATTGCCGGCAATCGTTACGACTTGTTGCTGCTGGACGTCATGCTGCCCGGTGTGGACGGCTTGGAAATTTGCCGGCGGGTGCGGGCCGGGCCGGTTTATACCCCCATCATCATCGTCAGTTCCAAATCCAGCGACGTGCAACGGGTGGTGGGTTTGGAAATGGGCGCCGACGACTACATCGTCAAACCGTTTGCATTGGCCGAGGTGGTCGCTAGAGTACGGGCGCTGTTGCGGCGGGTGGCGGCGTTGAGTGAACCCATCGCCATTCAAGCAGATGCCGTTCTGGTCGCTCACGGTTTGCGGATCGATGTGCAAAGCCGCACGGTGGTTTTGGACGGCCAAACGCTGGCGCTGACCGCCCGCGAATTCGACTTGCTGCATTTCTTCGCTCGCCATCCGGGCCGTATGTTCACCCGGCTGGAACTGTTGAACCAGGTCTGGGGCTACAACCACGACGGCTACGAACATACCGTCAACTCCCACATCAATCGCTTACGCGCCAAAATCGAAGCCGATCCGGCCAAACCGGCGCGAATACTGACGGTGTGGGGCGTTGGTTACAAGTTTGCCGAAGCGGACACCGCCGACGCATGACGCTGAGCTTCCAAAGCCGCATCGCTCTATTGTTCGCGGCGCTGTTCGTCGCGGTGCAGGCGCTGACGGTGGCGTGCATTTACGTGGCGGTGCGAGACAACCTGTTGCACCAACTCGACCAGGACTTGCGCTACGCCGAGCAAGCCTTCCGGCAACTGCTGGTCGAACGCGCCGAACGAGTCGCCGGCGAGGCCGGCTTGCTGGTCGCCGATTTTGGCTTTCGCAGCACCGTCACCGGCGGCGACCCGGCCACCATCGCCTCGGCCTTGGAAAACCTGCTGCTGCGCATCCACGCCCAACGCGGCTTGTTTATCGATCCACAATTTCAGGTGCTCGCCGATAGCGCCGGCCAGTGGCAAGGCCAGCCGTTTCCGTATGCGCAAGCCTTGGCAAACACCGACGCCAGCCGCTCACTGGTCTGGTTCGGCGTGTTGGACGGCCGCTTGCAGGAATGGGCGCTGGTGCCGGTGTCGGCGCCGCTGCCGGTGGGCTGGGTGGCGGTGGCGCAGGCTGTCGACGAGCAGCGTATCGCCCGATTTCGGCAAAACTCGCTATTGCCGCTGCACATCGGTTTGGCCGAACTGAGTGCCGACGGCGGCCGCCTGCTGGCCGCGTCGGCACCGGACGCGGCCCTGGCCTTGCTGCACAGCTCGACCAACCGGGCGCTGGCGGCCACGGTCGATACCGCGCAAGGCCGCTACCTCGGCCGCATACTGACGTTGCCGGCGGCCGGCGGCGATCAAGGCGTCGCCGCATTGCTGCAAATCAAGTTCACCGATGCCTTCGCCGGCTACCGCCATATGCTGTTACTGGCGGCCGGGGTGTTGCTGCTCGGCCTGTTGACGACGCTGGCTGGCAGCGTGGTCATCGCCCGCAATCTGTCGCGGCCGCTACGGGCCTTGGCCGGTGCCGGCGAACGAGCAGTCAACGGCGATTTCGCTGCCTCGCCGCTGACCGGCCGCAACGACGAATTGGGCAGACTGGCCGATACCTTCGTTCGCGCCGCGCAACTGGCCGGCCAATTGGGCGAACTACGCCAGAAAGACCAGGAACGCCGCGAACTGGTGGCTTCGATGTCGCACGATTTACGCACGCCGTTGGCTGCGTTACGCGCTTTTCTCGAAACCATGCAGCGCAAGGCCGAGACCTTGCCGGCCACCGAACAACAGCATTTTCTGGATACCGCGTTGCGCCAGACCGAAAAAGTCAGTCGGCTGGCGCAGGAACTGTTCGAACTGGCCAAGTTGGAATGCGACGACGCCAGCTTGAATCCCGAACCCTTCAATCTGGCCGAATTGCTGCAAGACGTCGCCCAAAAATACCGGCTGCAGGCCGAACAGCGCGGCGTCAGCTTGCAAGCCGAACTGCGCCCGGAATTACCTCTCGTCAGCGCCGACATCGGTCTGATCGAGCGCCTGCTCACCAATCTGATCGACAACGCCTTGCGCCACACCCCGCCAGGCGGCCGAGTTCGGCTGGACGCCTGGCCGGCGCGCGGCCGGATAGCGGTGGCGGTGCGCGATACCGGCATCGGCATCGCCCCGGAATATCTACCAACCTTGTGCGATTGGGACTCGCCGCTGGCCCGCCGCGCCCGCGCCGACGGCGGCGGTTTCGGCTTGATCGTGGTTGGTAAGATCGCCCAGTTGCACGGCGGCCGCTTGCAAGTGGATAGCACACTCGGCGTCGGCAGCGAATTTCGTTTCGACTTACCGCTGGCTGATCCCACCCGCACCGCGACAGGCAAACCGTAAACATGCTGTTATTGGCCGCTCGATTCCCGGTCCTGCCAAGCTCATTCCCGCAGCAGCGGAAAACCTGGAAGTCACTTCGCCTAATGCTGTCGGTTGGGTTGCCGACGTTTTTCGGTTTGATGGTGCAGGTCTGCCAAGCCGACGACGGCCAATTTCCGGAAGTGACCTGGCACGGCCTGCTGGACCTGCGCTACCAACACAGCGACGCCGCGCCGGGCGAGTTGGAGCACGGCCTGGGCAAGTTGCGCGCCGGCGACGAGCGCGACCGCTGGCGGCTCAACGAAGCCGCCGCTACCTTGCAAGTCAGACTGGACTGGGATTGGATGCTCAACGCCACCATCAAATACGCCGACCGCCAATCAACGCCGTTGGATTTGACCGAAGCCTATCTGGCCTACCGGCCGGTCGGCGCCGCCGGTTGGCGTTTGGCCGGCCGGCTGGGCATGTTCTTTCCGCCGATTTCGTTGGAAAACACCGGCACCGCCTGGAGCAGCCCGTACACCTTAAGCTCGTCGACGATCAACGCCTGGGTCGGCGAAGAATTGCGCGCTTTCGGCGGCGAGTTGCGGCTGGATTACCAAACCGAAACCGGCGATAAACTCGGCGTGTTCGGCGCCGGATTGGCCAATAACGATACCGCCGGCCTGATGCTGGCCTGGCGCGGTTGGAGTTTGCACGACTTCGAATCGACCTTGACTGGCCGCCTGCGTCTGCCGGACGGCATAGCCATACCGGCACTGTTTCCGAAGCAGGCCAACGCCAGCCAGAGCTTCGTCGAAGTGGACGGCCGGCCCGGCTTTTACGTCGGCGTCGCCGCCGAACGGCCCCAGCGTTACACGCTGCGCGCACTGTATTACGACAACAACGCCGATCCGGCCGCTCTGTCCGCCGGCCAATACGGCTGGCACACCCGCTTCTGGAGCCTGGGCGCCAAGGCCGAATTGCCGTGGGAAACCACGTTGATTTCGCAAGCGCTGACCGGCCGCACCAGCATGGGCGAGTTGCTCGGCGACTTGCGCGCGGTCGATGTCGGCTTTTGGTCGGCAAGCTGGCTGTTGAGCCGGCCGCTGGGCGACGGCCGATTTAGCCTGCGCTACGAACGCTTCGGTAGCGACGAACGCGATTACCTGCCGCAAGACCGCAATGGCGAACACGGTCAGGCCTGGACCGTCAATTACAATCTGACCTTTGCCCAGCACCATCAATTGAATGTCGAATTCAGCCGCATTTTCAGCGCCCGCCCGGCGCGGCAGGAACGCGGCGAAGCCGCTTATCAGGAGGACACACTGTGGCAAGTCGCTTACCGGCTGTTTTTTTAACGGCCTGGGCCGCGGTCGCGCCGGCCGCGGAATTGGCGGGGAAAGCCTTGGCCGGCGGCAGGCCGTTGGCCGATCTGGTGGTCGCGGCCCAAGCCTTGGACGCCGCCGGCCGGGTCAACGATCCGCCGGCACCGGCGGCGATGGCGCTGGATCAGAAAAGCCGCGAATTCGTCCCGCACGTGTTGGCGGTGCGCAGCGGCACGCCGGTGTATTTTCCTAACAGCGACGCGATCAAGCACCACGTCTATTCGTTTTCCGCGGCCAAGCGTTTCGAGATCAAGCTCTATAGCGGCGTGCCGCGCGAACCGGTACTGTTCGACCGCCCCGGTATCGTCGCGCTGGGTTGCAATATTCACGACTGGATGTTGGGTTACGTCTACGTCAGCGATGCCGATTACCTGGCGGTTTCGGACGCCGAGGGCCGCTGGACGCTGGATTTGCCGGACGGCCGCTACCGCTTGAGTTTCTGGCATCCGGACGCGGCCGAACAACCGGCCGACCAGGTCGTGACCGTGCCGACCAGCGAATTGCCGGTCACGTTGGAACTGAAAGCCCGCTTTCAGACCGGCAAGCCGCCGGCCAGTTTGCAAAATCAGGGCTACGGCGACGGGTTTTGATGCGGTGCGATACCGGAATGCAAATTTAGATTTGCGGTCCAAAACGGATATGGGCGACGGCGAAACAGCTAACGGGGAATCCGCCATTTCGCCGTCAAACCCGCTGATTTGAACTTTGATCTAACATCGAGTGGCTGCATGATAAAAAATCCCGTTCGTCCAGAGCTTGTCGACGGATGAAGGGGATTTTTCCGTTGTCTGGTTACTCCGATCATGGCAGGCCACTCACGCTTCGACTCCGCTCAGCGCGAACGGCCTGTAATCAAGATCAACTAAGCGTAATGCCAACCCCTCCTTGTTACCGAAACGCCTAACGCCCACTTCAAGCCGGCAAAACCGACACCGCCGCGCGCTTCCGCAACCAGCCGAACAACGGCAACACGCTGCCGAACAACCAGGCCGCCGCCGGAACCGGGACTTGCGACACCGCGCTGATTTGCAGCAGTGGCGTATTGGCGCCGGGCAGATCGGTAAAGTTGTAACCGGCCGGCGTTCCTAATCCGGCATAAACCGCGAAGTCATGGTTAGCCTGGATGGTACCGTTTTGCGCCGGGCTGTCCAAGGCATTGGAACCTACCAAGAAGGCCGCGCCGGTGGTGCCGTCCAGTTCGGTGCCGGCGTCCCAGATGCTGCTGCCGTTCTCGACGAAGGTGCCGCCGGTGAAATGACCTTGGGCGTCGAACAATTCGATTTCGGTCGGCGAGTCGTTGCCGACGAAGCGGTCGTTGGACGGCACTACCATCGCGAAATAACTCAGGTAACGGTTTTTCACCGGGTCCAGGTCCAGGGTGACGCTGCCTTTAGCGCCGGGCAGGAAAATGCCGGGGCCGAAGGCATTAACCGCCGCCGTCACCGTCGCGCTGGTGCCGCCGGCCGCTGCCGCGCTGCTGGCCGCGAATGCAGAGGACAAGCCGGCGCCGCTACCCATCTCGGCAATTGCTTCGATTGCCGACGAAGCCGTGGTGCCTAAGTCGAAGGCATCGAAGGTACCGTCATGCAAGGCGATGAAAAACGGACTCAAGGCCGGCCCGTTGGCAGCAGACAAATTGCTGAAACTCAGCGTGACCTGCGCGGCCTCTGCCGAACTTAAAGGTGCCGCACTGGCCGCTAACAACAGCGCCGACAGCGTAAAAGCATGGTTTTTTTGCATCGTGATTCTCCTTAATATGAATGCCAAATGGCGCGGCCATTGTGCAATCGGAAAAGTCACGAAATCTTCACGGGGAGGTCAAATGCACGTGAGATGTGAGCTGTCTTTGGGTCAAATGCCAGAAGGTATCAGTTCGGTCAAAAACAGCCAGACGGAACAGAATTACCAGTCTTAGATGGAAGGCATTGGGAGCGTTGAATTCACGAACCACACCGATCACGAACGATGTGCTTCACGCTGTTCAGATTATCCATGGCCCTCCGGATTTTCGTTTTTGTTGCAAAACGATCAGGATTGCCGAATTCGTGCCGCTTGCTGCAAATCGGCTATCAGTTGCCGCGGCTCTTCTTGATAGCGGCGCATGAGTTCCGGAGGGGCTGCCGTATGCTTGTCGTAAATGACGCTCCAGCGGCTAATTTCGAGTAGCACAGGCACCAGATCGAGCGCTTTTTCCGTTAGCTCATAAAACACTTGGCGTTTGTCTTCGGGCTTGTGTTTACGGATGACGAGTCCGTCCGCTTCCATTTTTTTCAGTCGCGAAGCCAAAATATTGGTTGCGATTCCTTCTTTCGAAGTCATCAACTCCCGGTAGTGCCGTTTGCCACTTAGCATCAGATCGCGGAGTACGATCAGCGTCCACCGGTCTCCGAACACTTCAAGGGCATAATCAATTGGGCATCTATTTTTGATCTGGGATTCGGACATTTGCTTTGTTAACTTGCATTTTGCAATCGAAACAGGATAATTAGTTGCATATTGCAAGTATATCAATCGAAGCTTATTCCGCAAACCACGTTCATCAGGAAATCGTATATGTCGCCAATAAATTCTACTGCCACCAATATTTCGTTGCTTCGGATATACACAGCGCCTTGCATCATTGTCGGCTCGGTCGCAGCTTGGTTATTCTGGCTATTAGCCGGTGAACATCGGGCTTTCCCACCGGAGCGGCTTATTTCTCCAATGGCCGCGCTCTTTATGCTGACGGCTTTGGTATGGCTGATGATGGTCGTCGCACGCAATGTTGCCGTTATTCGAGGGCATGCGTCGATCAGGTATTTCGCGGATTACAAGGCGGATATCCCGGATGATGATCGATTCGAGCGTCCGGCTCGAACGTTCAATAATCTAATGCAAGTACCAGCGCTTTTTTATGTGATTTGCCTATTGATGCTTGTCGAGAAAGAAGCGGACAACGTTCAAATCGCGCTTGCCTGGGCTTTTGTTGTACTCAGGTGTGTCCATGCCGTCATTTATATGGCGGTAAACTGGGTGCCGTATCGCTTTGCGACTTGGGCTTCAAGCTGCATCGTTCTGGGCGCACTTTGGTTTCGCTTTGTGACGGTGGTTGGGTTGGGATAAGCTTGGAAGGAATCCAGGCGATGGTTGTTACAAAAAACCGAGCATCGCCGCTTTAACGGCCGCCGAGGTTTTGTTGCTGGCATTTAATTTCGTCGCGGCATTGCTGATATGGAAATTGACGGTCCGCTCGGTGATTTTCATGATGCTGGCGATTTCCCCGGCGGTTTTGCCATCGGCAGTCCAGCGTAGTACCGCAATCTCGCGGTTCGATAGTTTGGCATCCGCTTCCGGCAGCAATTTGGGCAACAAGCGGCGCGACAAGGCAATATGCGCATTTTGAGTCAACCAAGCCATTTTGAAAACTTTGGCCGCAAGCTCGGTTTCGCTCAGCGGCTCATCGGACCGTGCCAACGTGAGCATGCCAGTGGCGCCGGGGACATCCCGCATGGATTGCGCCCAACCGTAACGCAAGCCGAACGAACGCGCTTCCTCCCAAAACGCCGCCGTTGAGGCGAACAAATCGTCCGTCCACAGGATGGGCTGCGAGGAGCGGAGGGCGTGTTTGACGGTGGGATCGATCGCACAATAGTTTTTAGCTTGATATTGCGCTTGCCAAGCCGATGGATAATTACTCACTTTCACGATCTTCGGATTGCTCAGCGGCAGCGCCAACCGGAGTCCGTAGGCGCAGTAATCAAAACCCAATTCCGCACCTAACGCAGCGATGGTTTGGAAAAGCAGATGCTCGCTATTGCTGGTCTGCAATGCTTGAAGTTGAATTTCTTGCCAAGGTTTCATGGGACTACCGTCGTTAGAACTTTTCCAAAGCTTATCCTAAAGAGGGAAAACACCGAAACACAATAGTCCGGACTATTTACCAGCAAAGCAAAATGGCGATATAAACTGTCAATATTGACAGTTGTTAGGCCAATGTAAATAGCGTCTAATCCGGCAAAGAGGGCAGGTGTTTTAGCTTTGCCCTGTATTTTGTTTTTAAGCCAATAGCCACCCTTTGATTGTTAAGCCGTAACCATGACTTTCGATATTTTTATCGCCGATACCGACGCGGAAATTCAAGCCTGTTTTCCGGTGTTCAGCGAGTTGCGACCGCATCTCAAGCAAGAACAGTTTCTAGCCCAGGTTCGCCGCCAGCAACTTCAGTCTTACCGAATTCTGGCTGTTAGACAGCAAGGCGCCGTTAAAAGCGTGGCGGGTTTTCGTTTCGCCGAGTTTTTGGCATGGGGCAAAATACTGTACGTCGACGATTTAGCCACGCTAAGCGGCGAGACTTCGCAAGGTTTCGCCGGCGCTTTGCTCGACTGGCTGATCGAACATGCGCAAACGCACGGCTGCCAGGGCGTGCATCTGGACTCCGGCCATCAGCGCTTTACCGCCCATCGCTTGTATCTTAACAAGGGCTTTCGACTGAGCAGCCATCATTTTTCCCTGACATTCAACACCTAGCTTGCGATGAAAATTCTGGCCTTATCCGGCAGTTTGCGGACGGCGTCTATCAATTCCGCCGTGCTGCGGGTTGTAAAACAGTTGGCACCGGCCTCGATTGAAGTCCGTCTGTTTTCCGGGCTTGGCGAGTTGCCTTTATACAATCCGGATTTGGAAAGCGCGCTTCCGGCCGTCGCGAAGCAATTGCGCAACGACGTAGCCGCGGCGGATGCCTTGCTGATCGCCAGCCCCGAATATGCCCACGGCGTTACCGGCACTATCAAAAACGCGCTGGATTGGTTGGTGGCATTCGAGGGCTTTGTGGATAAACCGGTGGCGGTATTGAACGCGACGCCTCGCGCCCATCATGCCGATGCCGCGCTCCGGGAAACCTTAGTCACCATGTCGGCCACACTGATCGAAGCCGCCTCGATCACCTTGCCTTTGCCGAGTGCCAACATCGGCGAAGCGGAGCTGTTGGCGATGCCGGAAATCGTTTCATTACTGACCGGCGTATTATCCAAAATCCAACGCACGGTAAAATGCTTGCCGGAAATGAAGCCCTTCCTCGGCAGCAGTCTTTATATCGATTGCCAACATCCGGCAATCGTCGCCCAAGCCGCAAAACTGGCGGAAGGTTACAGCGATGAGGAAGCAATCACCAAACACTGTTTCGAATTCGTCCGGGACGCGATCAAGCATAGTTGGGACTACCGACTGAATCCCGTGACCTGTAAAGCCTCCGAGGTGTTAATCCACGGCACCGGCTATTGCTACGCCAAAAGCCATTTGCTGGCGGCGCTGCTGCGTGCCAATGGCATTCCAGCTGGGCTGTGTTACCAACGGTTAACCTTGGACGGCGACCAGCCCCCTTATTGCCTGCA
This sequence comes from Methylomonas sp. TEB, assembly GCF_047777895.1. Classification (GTDB taxonomy): domain Bacteria; phylum Pseudomonadota; class Gammaproteobacteria; order Methylococcales; family Methylomonadaceae; genus Methylomonas. Next base: position 2,718,672 of record NZ_CP180476.1, on the reverse strand, counting down.
CGGTTTGAATGCGGTTTACCTGCCGCAACACGGCTGGTATCGGGTCGATGCGCGCGGCAATAAGTCCGGCGTAAACGCGGATTTTTGCCCGCCGCTGGAGAAATTGGCGTTTCCGATTGTGAATTCGTTGGAGCAAGATTTGCCCAGCATCTGGCCGGAGCCGTTGCCGGCCGTCGTCAAAGCCTTAACCGAAAATCAAACTGTCGAGCAGGTTTATCACAACTTGCCGGACCTTGCCGTTACTGAGCCATGATGACAAACTCGCCGTTGATCATCCGTACCGCCTTAGCGACCGATGCCGAGTGCGTCAGCCAACTGATTGGCAGCGTTGCCAACCGTTGTACGATTACCCCAACAGGCGACGGTGCCGAGTTGTTTTATTCGAGCATCAGCCCGCAAGCGATTGATTGTTACATCGCCGACGCTAATTTCCTTTATCTCGTAGGTTTGCTAAACGGTAAGCTGGCCGGTGTGGTTGCAGTTCGCGATGCCCTGCATCTGTTTCATCTGTTTGTTGCGCCTGACTGCCAATACCAAGGCATCGGCACGGCATTGGCGTTGCGCGCCATCAACTTATCGTTGGCCGCAAGTCCGTCGGAAATCTTCACGGTGAATGCCTCGCTGCCCTCTGTGCCGTTTTATGCACGGCTGGGCTTTCGGCTGCAGGGGTCAAAGATCGAGGATAAAGGTGTGGCATTTGTCCCGATGCAATTGGCAACCGCAGACCTAGGCTATGCTCTACCGCAACCGTAGCTATGAACTGGTATTTCCCCAACCACGTGTTAGACATGCGAAGTACGCCGCTATCATGCTAACTGTCGGAAACTAACGACGCTATTTGTTCTATGTTGAGAAATTATGATTGAAAAAATATTCAAGCTGTCAGAGAGCATTCGCTACGTCGCTATCTATCGGGATGGTCAGCTAGAATCGAAAGCAAAATCGAATATGTTGGGCGCCAGCAGTTCGGAGAGCGATAGATATGAAGAGCTGTTGGTCAATCCTACCTTGCTTAAATTGGCCTCGCAACGAGGCAACATTGACTGTGGCGGTTTGGAATACCTGTTTGTGCGTTATGGAAATTTTTTCCAGTTTGTGTGCCCCATTAGCTTGGGTCATATATCGGTGTGCATAGAACCAGATGCGGATCCTATTCAAATAGGCACGAAAATCAAATTACTGTTACACAGCGACTCATGACATGCTGTTTTTTGAGGCCAAAACCTGTTTTTGTACACAGCTCGTTTATCTAGCATGGTAGTTGAACAGAGCTTGCCAACATTGGCAGTCCACTTAATTTGAACATCGATCGGAGAGAATCAGCCATGGACGTTTCGCAATTACCTTTCAATCAGTTGATCGGTTTAGAGCTAGCCAAGCCGGATAGCGGCTTTCTAGTTTGCTTACCGGAAAAACCTCAGTATGCCAATCATCTCGGCACCGTCCACGGCAGCGCATTATTGGCGGTTGCCGAAGCAGGTTCCGGAGCGTTTCTTTCACGGCAGTTTTCCGATACCTCAGGCATCGTTCCGGTGGTCAGAAAGCTTGAGGCAAAATTTCGCAAGCCGGCATTAGGGCAGGTTTCGGCCAGATGCAATGTCTCCATTGCAGAGACTGAGCGCTGGTCTTCTGAGTTGACGGCCCGAGGCCGCGTAGTGGCCGCAATTCCCGTTGAGGTTGTCGATGGGGCGGGAGTGGTGGTCATGTCGGCCGTCGTCGAGTGGTTTATCGCTCAAAACGCAACCAATTAATCGAAAAAATTTATGCAAGCAATCGACCGCTCATCCGCTGAGCACTACACATGGGGCGACGGCTGCGACGGTTGGCATCTTGTAAAACGAACCGACATGTCGGTGATCTCCGAGCGCGTGCCGCCCGGCGCAAGCGAAGTACGACATTTTCATGCCAGCGCTCGCCAGTTTTTCTATATTTTGGAAGGTTGCGCCATGATGGAAGTAAACGGCAAACGCATCCAATTATCCGAAGGACAAGGCATTGAAGTCGCTCCAAGGACGCCACACCAATTCATCAATGAATCCAGCGCTGATGTCCGGTTTTTGGTGATCTCTCATCCCACCACAGTAGGCGACCGTACTGAGGTTTAACATCGCCGTTAATCCGAACGCGTTAACGCGCCTCCCTTATGTTTTACGATAGCCGCCATCGGGAGCATCCATGGACAAGATCGACCTCAGAAAAGAATTGAAGCACTTGTATCAAGCCAGCGCCAAAGCGGTCGTGCAGGTTGAGGTACCGCCGTTGAGATACCTGATGGTGGACGGCGAAGGCGATCCCAATACCTCGCAAGCCTATGCGCAGGCCGTCGAGGCCTTGTTTTCCGTATCCTACACGGCCAAATTTATGGTCAAGAAGGGGTCGCAAGCGCTTGATTATTCGGTCATGCCGCTGGAAGGATTATGGTGGGCGGATGATATGGCTGTCTTTGCAGCCAACGACAAGGCAAAATGGAAGTGGACGATGATGATCTTGCAACCTGACTTCGTAGCGAATGACATCGTCGACGCCGCTCTTGCCGAAGTCCGAAGAAAAAAGAATCTGCCCGGCATAGATAGGCTGCGGCTGGAAAATTTCTCGGAGGGTCTTTGCGCTCAGATTTTGCATATTGGCCCATTCTGCGAAGAAGGACCCACTATTGAGCGGTTGCATGCATTCATCGATACCAGGACTAGCCGGATTGGCAAGCATCACGAAATTTATTTGAGTGATATACGGCGCGCAGATCCGAAGAACTGGAAAACCATCATTCGGCAACCCATGAAATGAGGGTTAATGCCACCGCTATGTTACAAGACGACCCATGGACATTACATTAATCAGGCACGGTAAACCGACATTCGAGCTGAAAGGCAAAGCCAAGGCGCGAGAGATTGGCGAGATTATCAGAAATTATGATTTATCAGGAATAGCGGACGAAGCGCCGGAAAACGCCAAGCAGCGCGCATCGGCATGCCATGTCGCCGTTTGTAGCGACTTTATCCGTTCTTTGGAATCGGCCAGGGCACTGGGATTTGCCGATGTTTTGCTGAGCGACCCCGTGTTTCGGGAAATCGCTACCCCTCATTTCAAACAGGGGTCATTGACGATGTCGGTCAATGCCTGGGGCATACTATTACGGTGTATGTCGGTGATTGGATTCTCACGAAACGGTGAGTCGCTCTCAATGGCAAAAAGGAGGGCGCAAGTCGCGGCATCGGTATTAATAGACATGGCGCATGAGCATCAAAGTGTTTTGCTGGTGGGGCACGGTTTCGTTAATTACTTCATAGCCCAGGAATTGTTAGCCAGAAATTGGGTTGGCCCCACGAAGCCGGGCGGCGGCTATTGGGAATATGGGGTATATCGCCACCGTGCAACATAAGATGTGGATCGAGCCCAGGTCCTTCGCCTATTATCTCTATTTTAGAAGCTACATAAATTTCGCACATGGATGAATTTTTCTTTTCTGCCCTATCATTCGGGCTTGCCGCCGGGCTCAAACCCGGTCCACTTGGAATCGTCGTTATCCAACAAACCTTGACTAAAGGTCTGCTGAGTGGCTTTCGTGCAAGCTTGGCTCCCTTGATAACAGACGGCCCAATAATCATTGTCGCTCTATGGTTGCTTTCCAGCTTCAAAAGCATCAATTTGTTCGCCGCAACCTTGAGCCTGATTGGAGGCCTGTACTTGGTTTATCTGGCCCGGAAAATATTGTCCGTTAAGGAAATCAATTTGGGTGGGAAGCTTGAAAAAGAAAGTTCGCTCTCTCAAGCCGTGAAAATCAATCTGCTGAACCCAAGCCCTTATCTATTTTGGTTTACGGTTGGTGGTGCTTACATTCTGCGGGCAAATGCGGTGCAGAGTACGGTCTTTGTGGCCACCGCTATACTGACGCTCATCGCATCAAAATTCGCCGTTGCTTTGCTTGCGGCTTTTTTCAGGCCAGCCCTGGAAAGCCACGGGTATGTGTGGGTTATGAAAGTATTGGCCTTAGCGATGGCTGCTTTTGGTTTGGCGTCTGTCCATCAGGCTTATGTGCTGGTGCAGAATAGCGGCTTTGGTTTCTGACAGGTTGTCCAAAGCCACTTCGCATTACAATTTAAAAGACATGCTTGCATCGATTACCGGCAACACCAAAATACTCGGCGTCATCGCCCACCCGGTCAGCCAAGCCGGAACGCCGGCCAAGGGAAGGTCATCCACACCGGCGTTCCGATGTTGGCCGCGCAAATGCATCTGATGTTGGCGTTCATGGGGGCCGAGTGAGATGCAATGGGCCAAGAGCGCTTGTCGATATAGAATAAGTACTAGATTGTGGTTGCAGTGATGGTGGATCATAAGCGAGCTGTACGCTATAGGTTACGAGTTTCACACCATAACCCTGTCAATACTGACAGTTGTTGCAAGGCCTGATCCTGAGTTGTAATTAACCCAAAATAATCCGTTTCTATTTAGAAACTGTTGGAGTCCAAATGCTAGGTGAAACCACAGGTGCCGTTCGGGTGTTATTGCGACTGGAGGCATTGTGCGTGCTACTTGCCGCCTGCATCGCTTACGCAAAACTCGATCTGAACTGGAGCACTTTCGCACTCTACTTCCTGGTGCCCGATATTTCGTTACTCGGTTATTTCGCCGGCGCTAAGGTTGGCGCTATTAGCTATAACACTGCGCACTCATACCTCGGTGCCGTTGCCAGTCTGGTGATCGGCCTCACGGTTCCGTCGTCGGCCCTGCAATGTGCCGGTTTGATCTGGTGCGCCCATATCGGTTTTGACCGGGCGCTGGGTTACGGACTCAAATATCCGGCGGGATTCGATTTTACCCATCTTGGCCGCATCGGGCGATTTGGTGTCAAACATTCGGAAGCACAATAACCGGGTTTAAGACCCGAAGCAGGTAAGGAACATAGGATGGCTTTTACACTCGACAAGGTCGTACCCTGGGGGCGTTCATACGCGGAATATGTCAGCATGTTTAGCCTGAGCGAGGCCGATCTGGGTCGGCATATTTTGGGTTGCGGTGACGGGCCCGCCGGATTCAACGCTGAACTGACCCAATGTGGTGGGCATATCGTTTCAGTAGACCCTGTCTACATGTTTGATGTCGAGCAGATCAAAAGCCGCATCGCCGAAACCTATGAAACTGTCATGGCTCAGACGCTTGAAAACCAACGCGACTTTATCTGGGATGTCATTCCTTCGATAGAGGCGCTAGGAGAAATCCGTATGACAGCCATGGACACTTTCCTTGCCGATTTCGAGTTGGGTAAACAACAAGGCCGATACCTAGCGGGAGAGTTACCTGCACTGCCTTTTGAAGACAGACAATTCGATATGGCCTTGTCGTCGCATTTTTTGTTTTTGTACAGTGCACACTTGTCGGCGGAGTTTCATCTTCAGGCAGTACAGGAAATGTTGCGGGTAGCCCGGGAGGTGCGGATATTTCCGCTGCTGGCGCTAGATGGGGCAATTTCGCCTTATCTTTCCCAGGTCTGCGAAGAATTTACCGGCCGAGGATTTGACGTACAGATCGTCAAGGTTAATTACGAATTTCAACGCGGCGGTAATCAAATGTTGGTCATCAAGCCTAAATAACGAGCGTGGAATAAAGCAACGACCACAGGTGAGTGAGCAAATGACATTGGAGTTTATACAAGCAACGCCGGACCACGCAGACATTATAGGTTCACTGGTCGTCCAATTGACGCAGGAAATCTGCGAGCGCACACATGCGCAGCATTTTGACATTGACTTGGCAGGTACGGTACGGCGCTGTGCCGAGCTGTTATCGGCGGGCCACTACGCGGCTATTGTTGGTTGGTCGGATAATGTTCCGGTTGCTGTTTCGACCATCACCGAAACCTATGCCTTATATGCCGGCGGCAAAATCGGCCTGATTCAAGAGTTTTATGTCATTCCCGAGTTTCGCTGTTCGGGTGTCGGCGCGCTGTTGATGGAGCAGGTGAGAATTTATGGGCAAAGGCGCGGTTGGTCGTGCCTGGAGCTATGCACGCCGCCGCTCCCGGAGTTTGAACGGACATTAAGTTTTTATCAGTACAACGGTCTTACGCCGGTCGGCGGTCGGAAAATGAGACAAAATTTAGCTACCAATCACTAAACACGCATGTGCTTTGCGTTAGTTGCCATGGAGAAAGGTTGATGAAATACAGTAGATGGCTAGCCGTGATTTTCCTGTTGGTGCCGATTTCCGCGTTGGCTTTTTTCAAACCGGTCCGGGTTCTGATCCCTGAAGTATTCGGTGTCCATTGCAACCAACAAAACCTATGCGTGGATGATTTTTCGGAGCTTGCGAAGGCGCAATCACTACTCAACGACTCGAAAAGTTATCTTGCCACGCAATGGGGCTTGGCTATCGGCGAGCCGAAGATCGTCTTTTGTAGCACGGAGCAATGCCGGTCCGCATTCGGCCTATCGAACAAGGCCGGATTCACCTTGGGCAGTTTCGCTATCGCCATTGCCCCGCTAGGCTGGCAGCCACATTACGTGGCGCATGAACTCATCCATCATTGGCAGGCCGATCAATTTGGCAGCCTGGCGTTGCTAAACGGTGAGCAGTGGCTAATCGAAGGCATGGCCTACGCTCTGAGCAACGATCCGCGCCAGGAACTGCATCAGCCCTTCGAATCTTATCGACAGCGCTTCGATGATTGGTACAAACTCAATGTCAATATTCCACTTGAGGAATCGGTAGCTGAAGTTCTGTAAAAATGACGTTTTATTTTCATAGCCTTTTTCGAACCGTTAACCGGTGGACATTACGCGGAGCAATCGAAGCGGAAGCGGCATCACTAAACACATACGCTAGGTTGATGGAGGCAGAGTGAGTGCCTTTAATCCTTTAGCGCCTGTCGATACCCAGCGAGATGCATGGAATAAAGTAGCCGGTGAAATCTCATTTTCGCTTGAGCCGGACTTGGATAAATTAACAACGCTAATTAGCAAGAATGCAAAAATACTGGATTACGGTTGCGGCTATGGCAGGATAACGAGCGAGCTGCACGCCAGAGGATACGGTTGTTTGACAGGCGTAGATACGTCAATCGAAATGATCAGGCGCGGCTTAAAACACTATCCAACGCTCGATCTACGTTACATCGATAGCTATGAAATACCGGCCGACATTGGAAAATTCGACGTCATTTTATTTTGCGCCGTACTGACCTGCATTCCCAATAAGGCACAGCGCAGGAAAATCATCGAATTGGCGTATGAGTTGCTGAATAAGAGCGGCATCATTTATTGCGTCGAATTTCATCAATCAGAAAATATCCAATATTCTGCAACGGGCACGTTCATCGCCTCGTTCAATGTGGAAATGAAACATTTTATGTCGACTGAAATTACTGATGAATTATCTCTATTTGATGAAATTAGCCATTTTGTTACTGAGGCCACGACAGTTTCCGGTGCAAAAACCCATGCCATTCATTATTTTGGGAAAAAACTCTAAGTTTGCAAAATGATAACCATAACGGCGATCAAACCATTACGAGGATAACGGACATGAGCCAATTTAAAGGCCGTTGCATGTGCGGAGCAATTAGCTATGAATTACAAACCGCGCCTCGTTTGTCTTTTTTATGCCAATGCCGGCAGTGTCAAAGAATCACCGGCACAGGCCATTCGGCCGAGTTTGTGGCATTGGAAACGGGCACTATGATTTCGGGATCGCTGAAATTTTTCGAACTGACTGCCGATAGCAGCAATACCGTCACGAGCGGCTTTTGTCCGACTTGCGGCAATCCGGTTTTAAAGAAATCATCGGGTTATCCGGGCATGCTGTTTTTCCATGCCGCGACTTTGGAAAATCCCGGTTTGTTTAAGCCGCAAACCGTTTTTTGGCATGCAAGCCATCAGCCCTGGGACTTTGTCGACCCAAGTCTTGAATTAAAAGAGCACGTATAACCTGAGGAAACACCGAAATGAGCATGATGAAACGCGCACTCCTGATCTTTATTGTGTTGGTCTCCTGCGTCGGTTGCGATCAGGCCACCAAGTCCATGGCCCAATCGTTTTTATCCGAGACCGAAGTTTGGTCGTTCTGGGGCGATACCGTGCGCTTGCAGTTGGCCCACAATCACGGCGCATTTTTGGGTTTGGGTTCGTCGCTTCCGGACACCCTGCGCGACAGCTTGTTTTCGGGTGGGGTCGCCTTGGCGTTATTGGTTTTGCTGGGTTACATACTGTCTGCAAAATCGGCCTCGCCGTCCTCGATCCTGGCCTATGCGTTGTTATTGGCGGGTGGCTTGGGCAATCTGATCGATAGATTGATATACGGTGGTTATGTGGTGGATTTTATCAACATAGGCATTGGGCCGATCCGCACCGGCGTGTTCAACGTCGCCGACGTGGTCGTGGTCGCCGGCGTATTGATGTTGTTTACCGGCATGCCCCGAACTAACCAACGGCCGTCCGAGCAATGAATCCGTTCAGCGAATATCCGCAATACGATGCCTTGGGTCTGGCGCAACTGGTGCAATCCGGCGAAGTTACAGCAGGGGAATTGCTGAAGGCGGCTCTGGCGCGCTTGGCCGCGTGTAATCCGTTGCTGAATGCCGTCGTCACGCCGATGGATGATCTAGCGGAATCGCTGGTGAAAAACCTAGGCAACCGTGGACCGTTTACCGGCGTGCCGTTTCTGGTCAAGGACTTGATGCTGCGTTTCGCGGGTGTCCCTATGTCGAACGGCAGCGTGGCGATGAAGGATTACCGTCCCGCCGCCGATAGCGAGATGGCCGCCCGGCTCAATGCCGCCGGTTTGATTACCTTCGGCAAGACCAATACCTCGGAGCTGGGCGCATCGTCGCTAGCCAACAATGCCGTATTCGGCAGCACCCGCAACCCCTGGGACTTAAACCTCAATTCGGGTGGCTCCAGCGGCGGCAGTGCCGCCGCCGTAGCCGCTCGCATCGTGCCTATGGCTTATGCCAGCGATGGTGGCGGTTCGATTAGATTGCCGGCGTCCTATTGCGGCATCTTCGGTTTCAAACCGTCCCGAGGCTCGAACCGCTTCGAGGATTTTTCTAAGGCTTGGGGCGGGGCGGTGGTCAGCCACGTCTGCACGATCAGCGTCCGCGACAGCGCCGCCTATCTGGATTGGGTAGCCGGCAACTCCGATCCGGCTTCCACGTCTTACCTGCACGCCGCCAGCCAGCCACCGAAAAGGCTGAAAATAGCGCTGATCAAGCAAGCGCCGGTCGAGACCTTGATACACCGCGACTGTCTTTTCGCAGCGGCCAAAGCCGCCAAACACTGCGAAGCACTTGGCCACGTGGTGGAGGAGGCGGTCTGGAATTTCGACGGCCGCGAATTGATGCGGGCCTTTCTGACCGTGGTTTTTTACTATACCGCGCGGGATGTCGCCAACATGGCGCAGTGGCTGGAGCTGACAGAGCCGCAGTTGGCCATAGAGCTAAATACCCGGCTGCTGGCCGGCATCGGCAAAGGCGTGAGCGACGAACAGCTGCAGCAAGCCTTGGCTGTCTGGCAGCGGATCGCCGGACGGTTGGCGGAGTTTCATCGCCGCTACGACGTGATCCTGACGCCGACGGTTGCCACGCCGCCGTTGGCATCCGACGCCCTCGATCCCAATGTTTTGGAACGATGGCTGATCCGCGGATTGCTGGCGACCGGCTTGGCCGACAAATTGTTCTCCAACCGATTGCTGGATGCGATCATCAGTAAAGCCGTGCAGCAAACGCCGTTCACCCCGCTTGCCAACATTACCGGCCAACCGGCCATGTCGGTGCCGCTGTATTGGAGCGACGACGGTTTGCCGCATGGCGCGCAGTTCATGGCGGCAACCGGCAACGACCGGTTACTGTTCCAACTGGCCGCCCAGCTCGAACAGACCGCACCTTGGAAACGCAAAATGCCGCCGTTATGCCAGCAATAGCGTTCAGCCAATTCGGTGCCGCCGACGGCCAACCGGTGATCTATTTCCACGGTACGCCGGGCTCGCCCGACGAATGCGAAATTTTTGACCTTCATGGCAAACAACATCGGCTGACCATCATTTGTTACGACCGCTCGACCAGAGCTCCTAGCTTGCAAGGCGACGCCTATTACCAATACATCGCCGATGAGATTGCCAACAAGGTTGACGATAAGCCCGTCGATTTTATCGGCTTTTCCATCGGCGCTTTCATTGCCTTGCAAGTTTGCCGGGTGATGAACGGCAAGGTTCGCAGCCTGCATTTGGTTTCCGCCGCCGCACCGTTGGAGGCTGGCGACTTTATCCACGCGGCGGCGGGAAAAGCCGTTTTCCGGCTGGCTCAAAATCGTCAAGCTGCATTTCTGTGGCTGGCTCGCATGAAAGGATGGCTGGCGAATTGGTTTCCCGGCCTGCTGCTGCGGATGCTATTTGCCAGCGCGGCCGGCGAAGACCGAGCCTTGCTGGCCGACCAAGCTTTTCGAACCATGATGATGAAAATGCTCAAAACCTGTTTCAAGCGCGATGCGCTAGGCTACGTTCGCGACGTCATCGCCTACGTCCAACCCTGGAAAACAACGCTGGCCGAAATCAGCGTCGATACTCAGATTTGGCACGGCGCGGAAGACAACTGGTCGCCGCTTGCGATGGCCGATTATCTGGCATCGGCGTTGCCCGGCTGTTCGAAAATCACGGTACTGGACGGACTTTCCCATTATTCCTGTCTGTATCGAACCGCGCCGACGATCTGTCGATCGATCGAAACCCTAAATTAACCAAGAAACTGACCCAGCCATGACCCCATCAATTGCATTACTCGGCGAATATACGCCGACCTTTCCGCCGCATTTGGCGACCAATGCCGCTATCGAACATGCGAAGGCGGCTTTGGGGTTGGAGATTAACGCCGACTGGGTTTCAACCGAGGACATCGACCAAACTCTGTTCGAACGCTACTCCGGACTCTGGATTGCGCCCGGTAGTCCATATAAAAACATGGATAAAACGTTGTCGGCGATTCGCCATGCCCGAGAAAACAACATTCCGTGCTTCGGCACCTGCGGTGGTTTTCAGCACATGATTTTGGAATACGCCCGCAATGTGCTGGGATTCAAAGACGCGCAACACGCCGAGTACGATCCCTATGCCTCGAGTTTATTTATTTCGCAGCTGGCTTGTTCGCTGGCTGGGCGGCAGTTGCCGCTGACCTTCAAGCCCGGCTCGCGCGTCGCCGACATTTACGGCGCGTCGACCGCCGGCGAACAGTATTACTGCAATTTCGGCATCAACCCGAACTATATCGAGGTATTGAAACAAGGCTCGTTGCTAATCACCGGTGCCGATGTCGAAGGCGAGATTCGGGTGATCGAATGGCCGGATCATCCGTTTTTCATTGGTACGCTGTTCGTGCCGCAAGCCCGATCCACGCCGGAGCAGCCGCACCCTTTGGTTTCGGCGTTTTTAAGGGCCGTGGCAAAACTATGAATGCCTATCTCATTTTGGATCTAACGATCCATGATTTTGATCGATTCCGAGAATACATCTTGAAAATACCGGCATTGATAGAAAAACATTCCGGAAGGTACGTGGTTCGTGGCGAACAGCCTACTGTGATTGAGGGTGATTGGAGCCCTGAAAGGGTCGTTGTCATCGAGTTTCCATCACGAGAACAAGCTAACGGCTTTCTTCAAGACCCTGAAGCGCAAGCGCTGTTTTTATTACGCCATCAAACCACCACCTGTAAACTCGTTTTAGTGGATGGATGTTTGTAACGCAACAGTAAAGCCCAACATATCAACGGTTAGATCATCAAAATGGCACAAATCAAAATCTACGGAATTAAAGATCATCTCAATCCCATCAAGCGGCAATTGTCCGATGTGATTCATGAATGCGTGGTGGAAGCGCTGCAGTTTCCGCAAGACAAGAGGGCGCACAGATTCTTCCCGCTGGAAAAAGACGATCTGTTCGCGCCCAGCGGCAGAACCGATGCCTATACGATCATCGAAATCACTATGATTAGCGGCCGGGAAACGGCAACCAAGAAAAAGCTGATTCGTTTGCTGTTCGATCGCATCCAAGAAAAAATCGGCATCGCTCACCAGGATATTGAAATTTGTATCTATGAAAGTCCCGCCTGCAATTGGGGATTCCGAGGCATGCATGGCGACGAAGTGACATTGAATTACAAAATCAATGTGTAACGGCATCGACACTTAAACAGTAAGCATCCAGCAAGCACTCATGTATATCCCTAAGCATTTCAACGAACCCCGAATTGATGTCATGCAGACATTGATACGCGATTATCCGCTGGCGACGCTGGTTACCTTATCAGCCGACGGCCTCAACGCTAATCACATTCCGCTGCATTGGGTAGAGGACGACGGTTTGCCTTACGGCAGCTTGCGCGGCCATATCGCCCGATCGAATCCGCTGTGGACGGACTTCGATCCGCAAACCGAAGTGTTGGCGGTGTTTCAAGCGGAAAACGCCTATATTTCGCCGTCCTGGTATGCAAGCAAACCGCAAACAGGCAAGGTGGTGCCGACCTGGAACTACACCGCCGTGCATGCATACGGCAAACTAAGGATAATCGACGACCCGGCCTGGATTCGTGGGCAATTGCAGGCCATGACGGATGAATTCGAAGCCGGTTTCCCAGAGCCTTGGGCAATAGCGGACGCGCCCGCCGATTTTACCGAACGCTTGCTCACGCAAATTGTCGGCATCGAAATCAGCGTGACCCGACTGCAAGGCAAGTGGAAGGTCAGCCAAAACCAGCCGCCGGAAAACCGCAGCAGCGTGATCGAAGCGTTGCGCGCATCGGGCCAGGTGGCCATGGCAGATTTGGTTGCCGACGTAGCTAAACCCTAACGCCAACCATTGATGGAAGCCGTCATGAAGCCATTTTCCGTTCGTCAAGCCACGCTGTCCGACCTGGATGCACTCGTTCCGTTATTCGACGATTACCGCCGGTTTTACGGTAAATCCAGTGATCCGCATGCGGCGAAATCGTTTTTGCGGGATCGATTCGAACACGGCGAATCGGTACTATTCCTGGCCGAGCAGGTCAATAGAGCCACCGGCTTTGTTCAGCTTTACCCCAGCTTTTCGTCAGTCTCGCTGGCTCGAACCTACATTCTCAACGATCTATTTGTCGATGCCGAATTTCGTAGGCAAGGCATTGCCGGCCGGCTCATAGCGGCGGCAGTCGAATATGCGGCAACCTTAGGCGCAGTCCGCCTGACCTTGTCGACGGCAGTAATCAACACCGAGGCGCAGGCACTTTATCGAACAACCGGTTGGACACGTGACGAACAGTTTTATGTCTACTATTTGCCTATCCCGGCCATTGAACCTTTAAACGACTAAGCCGTGGATGGTTTATATGATGGGTATGGTTTGAATCGGGAAGTTTTTATCCTGGTCAGTTGCTGGCGCGGTCCCTCCATCGATCCATTGATGCGGATTGCTACAGAATTAGCCGGGATGTTGGTTAATGTTGTTCCTTAACTTTATTACGTAGGAGAAGAGTTCTATGAAACATCACATCATCACCGTCATGATTTTAGCGGTAGCCGTGGCGTGTTATCTGGTCGGTTATTCCGGTATCGGTAACGCCGCTTTCATCGTTGGTGCGGGCTTCGAGACATGGTTTTGGATTCGGCTCTTGATCAAACGTCCGTCCGCTTAAAGCAGATTAGCGTTCGACGCTGATTGGCAGCCGGGTACGTGGCGCGCGGCAGATCGTTCACCGGTCGGCACAAGCTGAAGCGCCTCTTACTAATTGCCAAAACAGAGCCCCGATGCACCATTCAAACGAAATGTTAAGCCAGGAACTGGTAGCGATGGCAAAAAACGACCTTTCAGTACGGGAGGCGTTGGTCGCCGATGGCTCTCTAGGCCACGCTCTCTATCACCCGTATATGGAAGCCGTACATATCAGCAATGCCGCTCGCCTTGCAGCCATCATCGAGCAATACGGTTGGCCTGTACACAGTCTTGTGGGCGAGGAGGGGGCTTGGGCCGCCTGTTGGTCGCGCAACATGCCATCGGCAATCCGCCATTCATGCGTAATTGTCTGTCTTTGCTAAAGCAGGCCGCCGCCAGCAACGAGGTTATCCGGAAACCGCCTTTCTGTTACGAGACGCCGTCATCAAAAACGATCCGGCGGTGTTGGCGTTTAGAATTTCGGCTTCCGCGACGATATTGATCGGCATCGTGCTGTTTTGCCTGGCTATCTACCGTTCGGCGATCTATCCCAAGCCGGCGGCATTATTGATCTTCGCCGGCGCCGTGGTTTATGCGCTGGGGCCTATGATTTCGGTGTATGTGTCTACTGTTGGGATTTTCACCTTTACCGTGGGCTGTATGCTGCTTGGGGTTCGTTTATTGCGCTGACCGCGAAGGGATGTCGTTGGCCGTCCCGCAGAAAATGCGATGCGAGGCGGTGACAGGGGGATCGGCTTTCTTCTATTGCACTTCAATCAAACCCATCATCTTGATTGGCGAAAACGTTACGCCGGTGCTAACCTGCCGCTGTCATGGTTTGCAGGAGTTTTTACGATGAACGATATTCGCGACCCGGTTTATGCGCGTCTGCTCAAGGCGGCGCTGGAATGTTTTCTCGCCGACGAATACCACAAGGTTACCACCCGCACCATCGCCGACCAGGCGGGCGTCAATATCTCGATGATCCGCTATTACTTCGGTAACAAGGAAGGCCTTTACGAAGAAATGATACGCGAGACGCTCAAGCCCATATTGGACATGCTCGACAGCGATACGCTGTCCGAGGCCGGTGGTTTCGCTGAATATCTGCGCCTCTATTACGACACCATGCGCCGGCATCCCGAGTTTCCCAAGCTTATTCTCAAGGTGCTCGCCCTCAACCACGGGCCGGGCCGGCGTTTCATCCTGCAATTGTTGGAACGCGGCCGCAGCGGCGGTGCGCGGCGCCTGGAACAGCTGAAGGCAAGCGGGCAGGTCGATATAACGATCAATCCCGACGTGGCGCGCATGGCCTTCGTCAGCCTTGCGATGATGCCGATGCTGCTGAAAGACATCTTCGAGGAACAGAAGGGTGGGCAGATGGACGAAGCCTTTCTCGATGAGCTCGCCGCTTTCAACGGCAAACTATTGGCGGCCGGCATGGCTGCGGCGCAAGCGGGAGTGTGACATGACATTGCAAAAAAATGTCGGCGCGGTGCGCCGTTTTGCCAAACTCGCCAGATTCGGCGCCTGGCTGCAAAATCTGCCCAACAAACTCGTGCCGCCGCCGTTCCGCCTGATCCAGATCGGTTCGGCCTATTGGCAATCGCGGGCGCTGTATGTCGCCGTGCGGCTGGACATCGCCGGCGCGCTGGCCGACGGCGAAGCGAGCGTCGAAGCCCTGGCCGAACGGGTCGTAGCCGACGCCGGTGCGCTCTACCGTTTGCTGCGCATGCTGGCGGCGATGGGCGTGTTCGAGGAACTCTCGCCGCGTCGCTTTCGCAATAACAAGCTTTCGGCTCACCTGCGACAGGACCATCCACACAGCGTTCGAGCGATGGTGATGATGCACAACTCGCCGGAAATGAGCAGGCCGTGGTTCGAACAATTGGAGCAGGGCGTGCGCAGCGGCGGCGTGCCGTTCGAATCGGCGCACGGACAGGCTTTTTACGACTACATGGACAGCCACTCGCAGCGGACAGCAGGCCATTGTGTCGCCGAAACTTGAGTGGCGATACTTCTGTCACGCTTGCATCCCTGGCAGGCCCCGCCTCCCGGGTGGTCGGCAAAACGGTGGCGTCCGACGATCTGCCGCACTCGCGCCAGTGCATTCCATTTGTTCTACGCATTTCCGGTATCAATTGAGCACGTTGAGTAAGGCGCGAAGATTAGGCGCTTGTTACAGTAGCGCTCGATTGAGGAGGTATGAAAGTGGACGATAAAACGGCCAGCGCGGCCTATGCCATGCGTTTCGATAGGGTTTTCGATTACATAGACCAACATCTGTTCAAGCCGTTGTCGGTCGACGAACTGAGCAAACAGGCCAATTTTTCCCGATTTCACTTTCAACGCCAGTTCTCCGCTTACACCGGGTTGAGCACGACGCGCTACATTCGGTTATTGCGCTTACGCAAGGCGTCTTACCAACTGGTATTTCAGGAGCGGCGCAGCATTACCGATATTGGCCTGGACGCCGGTTTCGAGAATGCGGAATCGTTTTCCCGCGCGTTCAAAAAATGCATTGGACAAACGCCTACTCAATTTCGAAAGCACCCGGCATGGCAGCCATGGAATGAGCGCATGCTATTACCCAAACGCCTAAGGAGTCCCCGGATGAACGTTACCATCGTCGATTTTTCAGAAACCCTAGTCGCAGCGCTGGAGCACCGTGCATCACCCAGCCTGCTTATGGACACGGTCAGAAAATTCATAACCTGGCGTAAGCAAAGCGGCTTGTCGCCGATCATCAGCAGTCGGACGTTCGGTATCGCGTATGACGACCCGACTAACACGCCCACGGACTCATTCCGATTCGATGTCTGCGGGGAGGTCAAGCAACCCGTGCCGGCCAATTCGCACGGCGTGGTCAACAAGCAGATTCCGGAAGGGCGATACGCCGTGGTGCGCCATATCGGTTCAACCGACCGTATCAGCGACAGTGTTTATTACCTCTACCGGGAGTGGCTGCCGGAAAGTGGTGAGGAATTGCGGGAATTTCCGGTATTTTTTCATTACATCAAACGCGTGTCTGAAACGGCCGAACACGAACAGGTTACCGATGTTTATCTGCCTTTGGTGTAAGCGGAAAGCGGTCGAACTGCCGAGCTAGGGTAAAACTCGGGGTGCGTGGAGGGCAGGGCCGGGTGACGATAATCTTTGCCATCCCTTGTGAAAAAGCGGAAGACTAAGATTTAGCTTTTCCGATGGCCTCCAGGGAGAAGAGTGTGTAAGCAGGCGTGTCATCGGTGTAAAAAAATCAGAACTGTGATCGCCTTGGTAAACACCTGCGCTTGGTCGACCTACGCCGATTTCTTCCGCAATAAATAGCCGGAATAAGCCACGTGTTCCCGGCCGGCGACATCGACTAGAAAGCCGGTAGTAACGAACAAGCGATCGATCAAACCAGCGTTGTGTGGTGTAGCGGATTTGAGATTCCAAAAAGCCAATCATCACTATCCAATAACCAGAGAATCAAGTTAAACAACTGCTTTCCGTGGCGATGAACGGGTGAATCTTGGCGCCTCGGCCTTTGTTCAAAACCTGAATGAAGAGATCATTGATGAGACTTACGTCGCCTCGTGGACAAAGACAGCCACGGGCCATTCCGAGACGCCATAGTTGTAGCGATTGCTAACGACGGCGGCCAGATCCGTCAACAGAATCGAATCAATGGTGCTGCCAACCATGCCATCCGATAATGAGTCAAAGCCAATGTGAGCGACTTGTACTTTAGTGGCGAGCCACAGGGATGCGGAGTCAGCAGAAAAACATCATAATTTCAGTGTGAAATTTTCTGATAACAAAGAGTGTGTTGTGAAGATCTGGCACCTAACAGGCTGGTTAAAAACCCACTGATATTTCCCCTTACCCACGGTTGCCGTGATTTTTTCGAGTTGAAATCGGTCATGACATCGAGTTTCAACCGTTTTGCCCCTGTTTTAAGGGCTTTTTACTCGCCTGAAGCCGTCATTGGACGGTTTTCGGGCGTACTTCGCCCTAGGTGGGTGAACTCCACGCCGGTATGGGCGTGAACACCAAGAGATTGAGCAAGCGCGTCAGGTTATACGCGGCAAAGCAAAACAAGGCTTGGCCAGCGACTTTGGCCAAGCCGATGTGACGGGTTTTGCGCAGGCCGCCGACGGTTTTGATCCAGCCGAAGGCTTCTTCGACGATTTTGCGGCGCTTGAGGCTTTGTGCATAGCCTTTGCCGCCAGCGGTGCGGCCATCGACGGCACTGCCGGTCTTTTTGCGGGCCACATGGGCTTTGATGTCTTGCGCCTTGAGTGTGTTGACGAACGCCGGTTGGTCGTAGCCTTTGTCGGCCCCTACACTACCGCCTTTGGGGACGCGGCGTTTGATCATGTTTTGCGCGGCTTCGATTTCCGCCGTGCCGGTCGCCTGGGTGGTTTCGACATCGACAATCAAACCGTTGCGATTCTCGGACAGGGCATGGGTGATGTAACGCAGTTTGGCCTCGGTGTATTCGCCTTTTTTGTAAAGCCGGGCTTCGGGATCGGTCGTACTTTGGTGGGTGGCGTTACTGCGCTTTTCGCCGCTGAAGTCGACCTCGGGATTGCGGCCGGCCGGTTTGTCCGGACCGCTGCCGTCTTTCTTACCCAAAGGGCATAAATGACGAAGCTTTTATGCGAGGCCCAGGCTTCGATCAGGCTGCCGTCGACGCTGAAGTGTTCGTCGGACACCAGGTTTTGCCATTCTGCAATCGCCAGTACCCGCTCAAAAAATTCGCGACTCAGCGCTTCGGACAGCAGGCGTTCGCGGTTGGCGCTGAATACACTACGCTCCCACACGGCATCGTCAATACCCAGACCGACAAACCAGCGAAACAACAGGTTGTAGTCCAGTTGTTCCATCAACTGACGCTCGCTACGGACCGTATACAGGACTTGTAACAGCAAGGCGCGCAGCAGTTTTTCAGGGGCAATCGAGGGACGGCCTGTGTGCGAGTAACGCTCGGCAAAGACGGCATCCATCGAGGCCAATACGCCATCAACCAGTAGCCGTAAACGACGCAACGGATGCTGTTGGGGAATACGGTCTTCCAGGCTAACATAGCTGAACCAGCTGTTTTGAATGGCATCGTGTCCGCGCATTGAAAGGCTCCAAATTTAGGTAGCCTATTTTAACCTCTTGTAACCGCCACGATCCTTAGTGACGCTCGATAGCTCAGTTTTTCACCAGCCTGCTAAAAGCCAAGGAATTGAGACGATGAGGCGTTTCATTAGTGACAGTATAGGTTTTAGTATAGTAAATTAAGTTTAATATAAAAAAATCCTTATATTTCATGGGTAATACACTGCTGCATCATGGGCGTGTGTTGCATTTTCTCGTCTTGCTTGGTGCCTTGTGTTTTCTGGTTATTCATTTTTAAATATTTGATATATAACTAATATTTTTTATTAAAATATTATCGACACTTATAAAAATTTATCTGCACTTTAGCGGGTAGTGTAGGTTTTAGTATGGGTTTCTTCAGGTTGTACACGTGCCTTCATTCGTTAAAAAAACCTATATCAAATGCAATTCTACGCCTGCACCGCAACAGCTTTGCAACCTGGGCGGGAAATGGCTTTTGATGGTTACCCTGGAATATGTTTGTCTGCGAAGGTGAGAATCTGATTTTGTCGCTATAGAAGCTGTATTGACGGATGTCTTCGGCAGGTATCGATTGGTCATTGGCCGGCTGTGTCGTTTCTATTGGCTATTGTCGCCTGGGAGGCTTTGAAAAACCAGCGTGATTCTCGCAGTGATCCAGTATTAGAAGCCAACTGGACATGTTTACCGCCATAGTGCCTCAAAGGCTTCAGCTGAAGTTGCGAGGATGTTTTACACGATGCTAAGCGACATGGCGGATTTACGATCCACTTTAATTAGCCGTGCAATGGCTTTTGATTTGATTCAAAAGTACGCTGCAGTATCGCTCGTGCAGGCTGGAATATTACGATGCGAGCTGGCGCTGCGTTGGATTATGCAATGGATGCTGGCAGACTGCCTGAAGCCGCGGTAGATTGGTGGCGCTTAATTTTGGCGTCTGCGACAAGATTTATGAGCGCAAATAGCCCATTTACCAAGCCGTGTCTAAAAGCTAAGCCCGCTTTATGCGGGCTTTTTTGTGCGGATTGCTCTGAATTAGCCATTGGCCGCAGAGAGCTCGACGCTTCGTTCGAAATAGTCTCCCTGTACCAGATCAAAGCCGGTATTGCGAGCCAATGCGGCTGTGCGTTTGTCATCGATTTGCAGTATGAAGCTTCGGCTGTTGATCGAGCTTGCCAAACTGCTTAATTGTTGGAGTTTTTCCAGGAGTTTATTGTCGCGGATGCGGTCCAATTCCAGCGCCGAGATGCCGACGAAGTCGGGCGCGGCGCGAGTAATTAACTCGAAGGCCGATTTTTCCAGCGAGTGATAATCAAACTTCAATGCCAGTTGGTAACCGCGGCGTTGATAATTTTGCAGGCCGCGCAGCAGCAATTGATAAAAACCGGCATAGGCGTTGTTTGCGGTCAGCGTGATGGCGACGTTGGCGGTTTGCAGGCCGCAGGCCACTATCACCTCTTCAAAATAAGCGCCATGATCTTCCTTGACACCGAGAATGTGCCGCGGGTCGACTTCCAGAAACAATAATTCGTCGAGATGCGCTTGCGGCAAATAGTTCAGCATATGCACGGCTCGTGACATCCGGTCGAAGTTGATGATGGACTCGACATTAGCCTGTTCGGCCTGGGGCTGGGCCAGGTATTGTTCCAGCTCGCTGCTTTGTATCGTTTGTTTGTGAATAGTGGACACGTTCAGTTGCGCAATGTGACCGATAACATTGGTCGTGCGCAAAGTCTGGCGCAACGGTGACAATCTGCTGCCGATGCAGATGGGGCCGAATACCCCGTGCACCGCGCCGTTATCCAGTACAAACGGCCGTAAGCCGTTATTGTGTTCCCGCTCCAGTCTATCGTTAAAATATTCGACTAATTGTTGTAAAGGCATGAGTATCTGTCCAGTAAATCCCTAATAACTGATGGTTTGCTAATAAACGCAGAGGGTAGCGAAACCAACTCATTAAATAAAACGATAATATTTGAAATTAATATGCCTAAATTAGAAGTGCAGCCGCAAAGCCAGGCATGCCGATTTTTAGGAAAGTGGTCAAACGCGATATGACGTGTAGGTCTATCTGAACGAGCGGGTGTTTCTATTCGTGGTTTAGAAATGGAACTCGTCCGAGTAGGGCTCGGACAAGTCCCGACAAGCCGAATTGCCGGCTGGAAATGCCTTAACGCTGGATTTTGGCGTTCGGATTCGATGGAATTATTCGCGAACCCGAATCAAATCGTGGCAGCTTTTGCAGGTAGCGCCGACTTTGCCGAATTGGGCTTTAACTTCTGCGGCATCGCCATTGGCCGCCACTTTTTGCAACTCGTTGGCTTCCTTGATGAAGGTCGCTTCGATTTCTTTCACTTCGTCCAGTTTTTCGAAAAATTCAGGTTTCAGACGGGTCGCTTTCCAGCCGGTGCCTTTATCGGTGCCCGGGCCGTAAAGGCTGAGCAGGCCGGAATTAGCGACCGCGGCAACGGCGTTAGCGGCCGCGATTACCTGATCCTTGTTAAAGGTTTCCGGATGGTCGGCTGCCTGCGCTTTGATTTTCGCGGTATTCCAGCCCAAAAACGAGTAGGCGGATTGGCGGAAGCGGATCTGGTCTTCCACTTCGCCGGCCACGGCCGCCGTCGTGGCAGCGCCCAGCGCCAGTGCTACTATCAGTTTCAATTTCATGGGTTAACTCCTTGTGGTTGTAGAAAATGTAACGTTTAAGTTTTTGGATGGGCCGTAGCCGTTTGGAAGCTGGCCAACGGCGCCAGATAATTCACAAAGCCGCCGCTCCAAACGCCCCAGACTACCGTCACAGCGATCAACAAAGTGATGACGAAACGGAACGGACCAACCGGCTTGATCGGGGAGGGCGCCAGTGATCTGGGCAATTGCTTTTTGCCGGTCAGCATCGCGCCGACCAGATTGGTTTTTTTCAGGCGTTGATATAGGATAATCGCGCTGACATGCACGGCTACTAAGCCCAGCAGGATATTCACCGCGTAAATATGCCAGCCGCTCAGTTTGTCGCTGAACTCTTTATCGATGCTATGAAACAGCGGGCCTTCAAAGGCAATATCGTCGTTAGCAAACAAGCCGGTGAAGGCCAGAAAGCTCAATACCGCCAGCAAAGCAATAATCGCTATCGCACCGGCCGGATTGTGGCCGACGCCTTGCCATTCGCCTTTGACGTAGTCCACCAGTCTGGAAAAGGTCGGAAAGAAACTGGCGAACCTGGCATGCGTGGTGCCAATAAATCCCCAGATCAATCTGAATACCAACAAGCCCAGAATCAAACTGCCGAAGCGGGCATGCCAGTCGGTCAGATTGCCGCCCAGTTTGCCCGTGGCGTAAGCGCCGACCACAGCTATGACCAACAACCAATGAAACAGGCGTAATGGCCAATCCCAAATATGCACTTCCACTTTCATTGAAATCCTCCCGATGATTTAACTTTCGCGTAGATAAGCGTTGAAGAAACTGATGGTTCTGTCCCAGGCCAGCTTGGCGGTGGCGGTGTCGTAGCGTGGGGTGGTGTCGTTGTTAAAGCCGTGCTGCACGCCCGGATAGGTGTGGGCTTCGTAGTTGACGCCGGCTTTTTGCAAGGCCGCTTCATAGGCCGGCCAGCCGGCATTGATGCGGTCGTCGACGCCGGCGTAATGGATCAGTAACGGCGCCTTGATTTTTGCGGCCTGATCGGCGGCAGGTTGGGCGCCGTAGAACGGTACGCCGGCGGCTAGATCCGGTAGCCGGGTAGCCAGGAAGTTGACGATGCCGCCGCCGTAGCAAAAGCCTACCGCGCCCAGTTTTCCGTTACCTTGCAGCAGTTTTTTGATGGCTTGGGCTGCCGCCAAAAAGTCGGCCTGGGTTTTGTCTTTATCCAGTTTTTGGAACAATTCGCGGGCTTTGTCTTCGTCGCCCGGATAACCACCTAACGTAAACAGCGCGTCCGGTGCGAAGGCAATGAAATTATCCAGCGCCAGGCGCCGGGCGATGTCTTGGATATGCGGATTCAAACCCCGGTTTTCATGGACAACCAGCACCACGGGCAGTTTGCCGGCGGCTTTGGCCGGTTGCACCAAATAGCCCCGAAGCTTGCCGTTACCTTGCGGGGATGGGTATTCCACATAGGTGGCTTTGATGCGCGGATCGTCGTCGGCGACTTGCTTGGCTTCAGCGAAGTGCGGGTTAAGCGCTTCCAGCAGCGCTTCGGCGGTGAGGCCGAGTAGGGCGTATTTAGGTACGGACGATAAAAAGTCCCGCCGGGAAATATCGCCATGCACGTATTTATCAAAAGCTTGTAAGGCTTCCGGATGAAAGTCTTGAGCGGTCTTGCGCGCCATCCTGCAGTTCTCCTAAAAGTTTGTGCCTAAACGCAAGGAAACCCTGGACGCAGCGGCTGCATCCTTGGTTTTGGCGTGGTTCGGCTTGTATTTGTGCCACGGCGTTTACTACCGCGATTTAGCCAGCCGGGCAAACTTGTTACCCGGCCGGATCATGCTTTATTGCGGAACCGTCAGAACCGACAGCTTGGTGACGCCGGCGCGTTCGATGGATGACATCACCTTGGCAACGATGCCGTACTGCACCGCGTCGTCCGCGTTCAGATTTAACGCAAACTCCGGATTGGCCGCCAGGCGGTTTCTCAGTTCGCCTTCGATGATTTCCAATGGAAACTCCTGTTTATCGATGTAGATTTTGCCTTGCGCATCGACACTCAAGTAAGACGCTTGTTTGTCATCCGGCGGCGCGGTTTCCGCGGTTTTCGGTAAGTTGACGTGTACCGCCTGGGTTAATAAGGGTGCGGTGACGATAAACACCACCAACAGTACCAACATCACATCCACCAGGGGCGTGACGTTGATTTCACCCATGACGTCATCGCCGCCGTCTTCTTTCGTATTGAATGCCATTATGCGTGCGCCTCTTTCGCGATTAATTCTTCATGGGTATCTTTGATATTGGATTTTTTGCCGCCGCTGACATCGGTCAAACGTGCGGAAGCTGCCGCCGCTGCCGGTTTGCTGCCGGCGCGTTCGATGATGAACGAGCTTTTCAGGGCCAAATGCACAAAGTCGATCGCAAAATCGTCCAGGAAGGCCCAAACCACTTTATTGCGGCGGATGAAAAAGTTGTAACCCACTACCGCCGGTACCGCGACCGCGATACCCACTGCCGTGGCGATCAATGCTTCCCCGATAGGGCCGGCGACTACTTCCAAGCTGGCCGAACCGGTTTTGCTAATATTGGTCAACGCGCCCATGATGCCCCATACGGTACCGAACAGACCGACGAACGGCGAGATACTGCCAATAGTCGCCAGCACTGCCAGACCGCTTTCCAGGGAGCCGCGTTCTTTTTGCATTTGCTGACGCAAGCGTCTGTCCAACAATTCCTGTCTGTCCCAGGTGTGTTCCAGGTCATGGGTAGACGCACCGCCGTCAGTCTCGATCAATGTGGAAAAACCGATACCGGCGACTCGGGCAGCCGGGCCATCCTGGTTTTCCAAATGTGCGGCAGCCTGGATATTAGGCGCGCTCCAGAATTCCTTGTTGTAACGGCGGTTGTGATAGGAAATGCGGATGTGTTGGACGCCTTTGATCAGGATTAAGCCCCAAGTCACGGCCGAAGCGGCGATTAAGGTGTTCAGGGTGCCATCGACTATGACATTGGTTGCGATATCAGACATTTTTGATCCTCAAAAAATAATTACAATTTAAAAGTGAATGGAACCGTGGTGTAGCGGGCAATCGCCGTATCGCCGCGTTTGGCCGGCACGAAAGACCACTTCAGAACGGCTTTGACGGCAGCATCGTCCAGGACTTTCTGGCCGCTGGATTTGCTGACGGTCACGCTATCGGTGGTGCCGTCTGGCAGCACGTGTACTTTCATCACCACTTTGCCTTCCCAACCGCGTTCTTGCGCGACTTCGGGATATTCGGGCAGCGGGTTGTGCAGGTAAGCCGCGTCGGCTACCGGCTCGGTGATTTTTTCTTCAACCACTGGTGCAGGTGGTGCGGGCGGAGCCGGTGGGGCGTTTTCTACCACCGGCCCTTCAACAGGCGCCGGCGCTTCCTCAACGACTTTGGGCACGGGTTGGATTTTTGGCGGCTTTAGCGGTACGACCTTGGGTTTGGGCGGTTGCGGTTTAACTTTTGGCGGCGGTGGCGGCACCGGTTTGGGTTGCGGCCTGGTCAAAGTGATTTGTACTTTGGTTTCGGGCTTGATCGGCTCCACAATTTCTTGTTCAAACGCCGCGCCGCTGAAGTGATCGACTACCGTGTTGTGGATAAAGATGGTTAGTGCGCCGATTAATAGAAAATCGACCCATTTGTGATCGCGGGTTTCGGTGACGTATTTAAAGTCTCCCAAGGCCACCGCAACCCGTGAATGCGTCAAACCTTCCGGCAACGGAGTGACAGGCGATTTTAATGAAACCACCTCTGTCGCGTCCCAATCCGCGGGGGCTCCCGCCGGTACCAGTTTATTAAAAGTTGCTAAAGGACTACTCATGCCAATGTTCCCCATTTCTTAAATATAAAGGCCATATTCCCCGTTGTGCCGCGTAAAGTAAGCGATTGTTTAAAATGGTGAATAGGCTTTGATCGCTGCTATTGATTTCTAATACAGCACGAGCTGTGCCAGATTGTCGGATGGCGTCGCTATATCTGGCTTGGATGGCGAGTTAGAACGCTAAGTGGTTTATTTATCGATTGTTTTTCAGGGAAAACGCCGGGTGGTGCGCGAGCGGATAGCTAGGAATTTCAGTGGATGTTCAACCCCGCATTGCTTGCTGAGCACCAATTTTCCGGAGCTTGTGTTTAAAGGGTGTTTACAGGGCAACAGTTGTTGAGTGGAAGAGATGTCTTAGCCGCAAACGACAACTTGCGTTGAGTGTGGGATGGGCCTAAGTAAGCCGGCGAGGACGCGCTGCTGTCGGCTTGCGTCGCCAATGCCGACAGCTACAGAAGACCTTTGGGTTTGGTCGGAGCTTTTGTCCGCCAGCAATTTCAATACCTGCCGCAAGCGTTGTTAGGCGGTTTGGGATTGCAATCGTTGCCGTTTCGCAAAAGTCATAAAGGCTAACGGTATGTAAGGTTGGGGTTAATAGTTTGCCGGTAGCTATAAGTTTATGCCGTGTTGACTTAGCCATGGCTTTAGAAAGCTCCATAACAGTCCGGCTGTACCGCTACCGACAATAACCGGAATAACCCCGGCTTTGTAACGAAACAAAGCCAGTATGGCGGCTAGCCCGATTACTAGAGCGACCTTGTCCGCCACGCCTTCAGTTCCTTGGGGCCAGAAGACGTGATAGGCAAAGAATACAGCCAGATTCAGAATGACACCTACCACGGCGGCGGTAACGCCGGTCAATGGTGCGGTGAATTTCAAATTGTTGTGAGTTGATTCCACGAGCGGTCCGCCGGCCAAAATGAACAGAAAGCTGGGCAGGAAGGTGAAGTAAGTCACCACGGTAGCGGCTAGTGCGCCCGCTAAAAATAAATGCTCGCCGCCGAATAGTGTTTGGTTCCAGCCGGCGACGAAGCCGACGAAGGTGACGACCATGATCAGTGGACCGGGTGTGGTTTCGCCCAAGGCCAGACCGTCAATCATTTGCGTTGGTGTCAGCCAGTGGTAATGTTCCACCGCGCCCTGGTACACATAAGGCAGCACCGCATAGGCCCCACCGAACGTGAGCAGGGCCGCTTTGGTAAAAAACCAACCCATCTGCGTTAATGCGCCGTTCCAGCCGTACTGAGTGCGAAGCCAACCGAGCGCACCGCCCCATAATCCCAAAGCGATAAAGGCCAGCCTGACCAGCTTACCGGTATTGAAACGGGCGTGCTCGGGGGGAGGCGTGTTGTCGTCTATCAATGCCGGGCCGAAGTGTGGGTTAGATTTGCCGTGACCTCCGCCCAAATTAAAATATTGGGGGGCCCATTTACCGCCAAGCGCGCCAAGCAAGCCGGCGACGAACACGATTAGCGGAAACGGTATTCGTAACGCAAAAATAGCCAGAAACGCTAGGGCGGCGATTGCCCACAACCAAGCGTTTTTCAAGGTTCGGGAGCCGATCCGATACGCGGCAAACAGTACAATCGCGGTTACGGCGGGTTTTATGCCATACAGTATCCCGGCCACGGCTGGTAAATGCCCGTAAGCCATATAAACCCAACCCAAACCGATTAGAATCAACAAGGATGGCAATACAAACAAGCCGCCGGCCATGATGCCGCCCCAGCTGCGATGCATCAGCCAGCCGATATAGGTTGCTAATTGTTGGGCTTCCGGGCCGGGCAGCAGCATGCAGT
Source organism: Methylomonas sp. TEB (assembly GCF_047777895.1). Lineage (GTDB taxonomy): Bacteria > Pseudomonadota > Gammaproteobacteria > Methylococcales > Methylomonadaceae > Methylomonas. Next base: position 2,691,604 of record NZ_CP180476.1, on the reverse strand, counting down.
AATTTAAGGCATGCAGGTAACGGCGCTCGGAGATCCAGCGCTTATTTTCTACCAGATCCTGATGCATGATGGCGATCTGTCCGGCGGGACCGCCGAAGCTGATAAAGCCCAGTTTCAGCCAATACCCAAAAGCCTGTTTCAAACTCACGGGCGGCGGTGGATTGCTGGATGCCTGATTGTTGTTCATCGGTTTGTTCCTGAGAGGGCCTTACAAAAAGTGTCGAAAATATTTCCCGGTTTCGATCTGCGAAGCAAACGCGGCTTGCCATGACTTTGCCTGATTTGGCGCGTGTCTTTGTTGTTTGGCATCAATTATGCTCGAAAATTTATGAGATTTGTTTGTCAACTAATTGACTATCATAAGAAAAATTTTGCAACTAAGCGTTTTAAAATTCGCCACGCAACGAGTATCGGACTATTATTAGTCCTGTTTCCAGGAATGCTTTTGCGGCCTGGTTCGCAGTACGGAATTAAAAATGTGTTAAGCGATCGATGCTTAGATAGGAACGCATTTGCCATAGCGGATTGTTAATCGTCAGGGTAATTTTGGCCGCTACCGGCAGATAGCTTAGACCGAGCGGGTTGGACAAGCGTCTGTAACAGGAGGATTTGTTCGCCGAGCTCATAATGCCAACTTTGGAACAGGAGGAAATCATGAAAGCCCATGATTTTTCGTTTCTGAAGCAGTCCAAACCCATTTCCGCCGTCATTGGCGGCTGGCTGGTTATTTGTGCGCTAAATGTCCTCGCAGATGCGCCGCCGGTAAGTTTTGAAACGCCTTCCGCGTTAATTCTGACTCCTTCGGATCAAGCACTGACAGCCGATGCCACTGATAGCTCGAATCTTTTGTTGAGTAATGCCGGGCGCAGCACGGCAAACATTAATCCGACTGAAAAACGCAAAAGCCGACCGGTAAACTTGGGTTGTGGTGTCGATGTGAATCAATTCCCCAGTGAAGACAATTCGCTGTCTAGTCGATTGGTTGGGGCATGCGATTTGAAGCTTCGCTATTGAATTAGGTGTCTGTCGGCCGGGCCAGGTTCAGCCTGAAGTTTAAGTTTTTAGGCCTGGAAATATGCTTAGCCGACCAGATGTTGGATTTGCTGACTGGTGATCGCGACGGTATTTAATTTGCGGATTTGCGGTTCGATGCCGTCGAAATTGCCGCGAAACTCCATCAAGCGCAGTTCGGCTTCAACATCGGCTACATCCAGCAGGTTTTTCAGCAACCTATCCTGCATTTCTCGCCAGCCGCGCTGCCGGCCGAAATAACCTTCCAGGCATTCGCCCACCAGCATGAATGCCGCGGTAAATACGGTCAATACGGCAAACGCCAGTACCAACTTGGGTATTCCCTGAGTCAAGGCCGCTATCAATGCGCCCGCCGACACGGTGGCGATGGTGCTGCCGATCAGACGTAAGCGCACCGAGCCTCGCAAACGCGCGCTCAGCAAATTATAGTTACTCAAACACTCCTGCTTGACTAGGCCCTTGGTGTTCATGGCTAAATCGACCAGTAACTGCGATTGCGAAGCGCTGTCTTGCCCAAGTAATTTTCCGGGCCTGAGGGTTTCGGTGTAACCGGGGTGTTTCGCGCAAATTTGATCCAGCAATTCCGGTCTTAACCTGCTTAGCAGATTGACCAGAGCCTGTATATCAAGAGCGATTGAGTCAAGCATGCATATCTCCGCCGGGGCGAGTAAATGGACAACACCTCAATAATAACCGGGCTTGGCTATTGCGGGCACTGTTTTTTCGGCATTGCGCAAGTTTAGGAGAATTGGCGCAAAAGCCAAGGAGATAAACTTTGCTAAAGCAACCGGCCTTGATGATGTACGATTAGATCGCCTGAAATGTCTTAATTGATCGGCGTTTTGTTGGAGCGAAATTACGAGATTATTCCGGCCACGCCAGGCCTCGTGCTGCCTGGCGTACTGGTTAGAAAAGGGTTGTGAGTACCTAGCGGCAATCGAATTGCTTAGGCCAGTCCCGGTAATTGAACACCTGGCCTTCCTGACGTACGGTGTCGACTGCGGCCAAATCCAGGTCAGCGTAAACCCATTGAACTTCGTTATATTCGCCGATAGCCAAAATCCCGTTATTCGGAAATCCACGATCTACCGGCGTGTAAATCGCCGCCGCACCGCAGTTCAAATCCACCGCTTCCGACCAATCTGCGTTACCGACCAATGAGGCTTGTACCACGTAGCATTGGTTTTCCAAGGCGCGGGCTTGGCAACCGATGCGCACCCGATAATAGCCGGCTTCGGTGTCGGTGCAACTTGGGACCAGAATCAAGCTGGCGCCGCGTTCGGCTTGTTGGCGGGCATAGTGTGGGAACTCGCTGTCGTAACAGATATTGATCGCGACTTTACCAAATACAGTATCGAATAACTTGATGTCCAAGCCGCGGGAAATATGCCATTGCTCGTTCTCAAAGCGCGTCATGGTCAGCTTTTCTTGATAATCCACGTCGCCTTGCGGGGTGAAGAAATAAGCGTGATTGCGAAATTCGCCACTGTCGTGTTTGACCGGGTAAGTCCCGGCCTGAATGTAGACCCGGTATTCGGCTGCCAGGGTTTTGAATAGGTCCAGATAGCCCGGCAGCAAGGTTTGCAAGGCATCAAGTTGGCCGTTCAACGAAGAATAAACCTCCTTCGGAAACAAGGAGGCCAATTCCATGCACGCATATTCAGGGAACAGCAGGATGTCTGCTTTGTTCTCGGCGGCTTCTTTCACCCAGCGACGGGCTTTGGCTGCGAAATTTTCCCAGGTTTCCAGGAAGCTGATGTCGTATTGGGCGCTGGCGATTTTAGGCACGGTCTTCTCTCAACCAAAAAGTCATGGGTTTAGCGGTCTCGCTGGTGTCGTCGAGATCTTTCCAGGTGTAAGTGGTTTTCAGCTCGGGATGTTTGACGTAGCCCCGTTTGTTCCAGAACGCATCCAGCGGCACGTAATCGGCGGGCCGGCGCGGATGATCGACTGGGCGCTCGACACAGCAGAAAGTAATATGTTTGAAGCCGCCCAAGTCTTCGGCATGGGCTTCGCGTTGTTCGAAAAAACGCACGCCAATACCCAAGCCGCGATAGGCTTTGTTAAGCACTGACTCGCCGCAATAAAACACTTCATCCGGGTTGTAGCCGTTCTCAACGAATGGTTTTTTGACCTCGTCGGTTTCGTATTTCAATGGTATCGCCGTCGACGCGCCGATGATAGCGTCGCCATCGAATGCCAGCACGATGACGCTTTCCGGGCAATTTATGTAAGTTTGCAGGTATTTCTTTTCGTACTCGTAATCGCCGTCATACAAATACGGAAAATCCCGGAACACCTCAATGCGCAGGCGCGCCAGTTCCGGAATGTATTGAATCAAGGCTTCGCCGCTGAGGCGCTGGATGCGGATGTCTTTGCTCATGCTGGTTTGCGGTTGAATGAAAACAAAATGTCGGTCGCCAAGGTTAAGGCGCGAGAGACATATTGTATTGTAGGCGGTGGCGAATTGCCTATGGCAAAGGTTTATGAATCTATCACACCGGCCAGCTAATCAATTTTCAACGCAACTCCTGTTTCGTCAAAGCGTAACAGGTCGATCTCGCCGTCCGCATCCGTTATTTCCGCCTCGGCTAGAACCCCGTTAGCATGATAGGTATAGACGTGGCGTAATTCCACTTCCCCGTAGACGAGTTTTTCCAGCAGCATCAGACGCTGGTCGGCAGCGTAGCAGCCGCGAAAGTAGGTGTTGCGGTTTTCCAGATGGCTTTCGTCTGCCAATTCGTTGACCAGTTTCAACGGTAGTTTTACGCCGCTATAGCTAATGAAATAGCGGGTATCGCAGTTTTCTAATTCCACTTCAATTTTCCCAGGCAAAAAAACTAATTACCGCAATATTTGTGCCGAAATAGGTGGCCCGAATTACCTGGGGTCGCCGGTGATTTCGCTCGGCTACGCTGTGACAAATCGTTCGCGGCTTTTGCGGATTGTCGGTTTTGCTACAGTGAGCCGAGCAGCAATCCGGTGGGGAAATGTCACAATTGCAGCAAAGGCATGGCGAATAAGCGCAGTGCATCCGCCAAGCACTGAAGGGAAAGCGGGAAGCGTTGCGCTTATCCGCCCAATGACGATCCGACTGGCTTCGTTTTTGCTTGATCTAGGTTTTTATTCAGCCTGGTGCCTATGAAACTGTTTCTGGATTGGTCGTCTTACGAAAACGCCGGGATGGGCGACGCCTATGCCGATATTCCCAAGCATGGCGCCGATTTCGCCAAGGCCGTGGCGGTGTGCATCGGCAGTAAGCAATGCGAACGGGATGCTAAAGGGGTGATGTGCCCCAGTTTTAGGGTGACGCAAAATGCCGGTTTATCGCCGGGCGGACGAGTCAGGGCGTTGAAGGCGGCTTTGAACGCCGATGATGATGCGGCTTTTTTCAATCCGGAACTCGCCGAAACCATGGCCTTGTGTATAAGTTGCAAAGGCTGCAAGCGCGAGTGTGAAAACGAAGTGGATATGGCCTTGATCAAGGCCGAGTTTCTGGCGCAGCAAGTGCAGCGCAATGGCTTGACGCTGAGGCGGCGCTTGTGGGCAGAATTGCCGAAAATACTACGTTGGCGCGTGCTCCGGCCCTTAATCCAGTGGCGTAATCGCACTCCTCTGCTGGCGCGTTTAGCTGAGGCTTGGCTGGGCATCAGCGCCAAAGTCCGCTTGCCGGAACCCGCCGCGCAAGCGTTTCAGGTGCCGGCCCAATCCGAATTAAGTTTGCATCCGGAGTTAGCCGACAAACAGGTCGTGCTGCTGGTCGATACCTTTAACTATTACTTCAACCCGGCTGCTGCAGAAGCGGCTAAAAAGTTGCTGAATACCGCCGGCTACCATGTGCATATCGCTACGCCTTTGGCTGGCGATGAAGCGGATCGGCCTTTATGCTGCGGCCGCACTTATTTTTCCAACGGTCTGATCGATAAGGCCCGCATCGAAGCGCAGCGGATGCTGGAGGCTCTCGCCGAGCATGTTGCTGCGGGGCGCACGATTGTTGGTCTGGAGCCATCCTGCATCCTCAGTTTGCGCGACGAATATTTAAAGCTGGGCTTGGGCGAACCTGCGCAAAAACTGGCGGAAAAGGTCTTGTTATTGGAAGAGTTTATCGTACGCGAACAAGCCGGCAAACGCTGGCCTATAGAGTTTCAAGCCGTCCCCGGCGTCAATAGTTTGTTGTTACACGGCCACTGTCATCAAAAAGCCGTTGGTGCGATCAAGTCGGTGCGCAAGTTACTCAAGCAACTGCCGGATTTGAAATTCGAGCTGATCGAATCGACTTGCTGCGGCATGGCCGGCAATTTTGGTGTCGAAACCGAGCATTACGACCAAGCCCAGGCTATGGCCGAGCTGGCCTTATTTCCAGCGCTGCGCGCCGAACCTGACGCATTGCTGGTCAGCAACGGTTTCTCTTGTCAGCAGCAGATCGGTAATGGCGGTTTCGCCAAGCCGCTGCATTTAGCCGAAGTACTTTGTTTAGCCTTACCGTCACAGGATTGATGCTATGAAATTAACCATCGACAAACGTCATCTCGAACAACTGCTTAACGATCACCCCCGCTTACGAAGCATCAATGAGCAATTGCGTTTTGGCACCAAGGCGCAAGTGCCTTACGATTTACTCAGTGAGGCAGAATTAGCCAGTCTGGCTGACATCTACTTGCAACACGGTGAAGCCTTACAACAGCAAGCGGCGCTATTGATAGCATTGCAAGCGGCGCTGGCCGACAACAGCCATCGCTACAACGTCGATCAATTGGAATTGCTGCTGCCGGCCATTGCCAATTATTTATTGGAGGGCGGGCTGCGTGGTTGGCTATTTCATGTGCAGCCTTCCGGCAGAACCTTGGCTTATCTGATCACTCGCCTGGATTACACCCCACCGGGAGAAGAAGAAGCCGGGCGGATCCTGATCGAATTGAAGGCCAACACCAAGGGTAAAATCATGGTTGAGAGCTTGATCATTCGTAGCAAAGATCTCGCTAACAAAACTATCCCTGAGATTTTTGCCACCAAAGGGTACTTAAAAGAAACCCCGGAATTAATCGCCAGTTACGATGAGGCTACCGCGCGGTATTTTGACTGGCGGGCCCGCTATGGCGAGCAGTTTTCCGGTTGGGGGACCGGCGAATATGCCGAGGACCCGACCGCCAGCCATCGCAGTAGCGATTGGACGCGGAAGAATACGGTAGTCATGTCCTCGGGTGGCGGGATCTGCCGTTTGGTCAACGACGAAAATATCCTCAGCGAACGGGCTTTGAGTCTGGATGCCTCCGGCGACATTCTCGGCACTTATCTACGCAAAGCTGGCAAAAGCATGCGCTACGACAGCAAAACCGAAAGCGCCATGGAAGCCGCCAAAGCCGAGGTACCCAAGGGCATGTTTACAGAAATGCCGGTGCATGGCTATATCCTGATGTTTCATCTGGAATTACATCACCACGTCTGGGTGCATGTCGACGATACCCAGCCTTATGTGTATCAGCCGGAGTTGAAACAAAAATTGATACTGCCGCCGGAACAAACCGATTTGATCGACATCCTGACGGCGGAAATGGACATGCTGATGGACGACATCGTCGCCGGCAAATCCGGCGGTACCACGGTGCTGTGCGCCGGTCCTGCCGGCGTGGGCAAGACGCTGACCGCCGAGGTCTATTCGGAAATCATCAAGCGGCCCTTGTATCGAGTGCATTCCGGACAGTTGGGTTTAAACGTCGCGGAGATGGAAAAAACTTTGAAGGACACTTTGATCCGCGCCCAGCGCTGGGGCGCGGTGATGTTGATCGACGAAGCCGACGTGTACATCAAAAGCCGTGCTGACAACCTGGCCTCCAATGCCGTGGTCGGTGTGTTCTTGCGGGTGCTGGAGTATTTCAACGGCCTGCTGTTCCTGACCACCAATCGGGTGGACGACATCGACGAAGCCATTATTTCCCGCTGTATCGCCATGCTGCGCTACCACGCCCCGGACCATGCGGACAGATGCAAAATCTGGCGGGTCATGACCGAGCAATTTAGCTTGCCGGTCAAAGAAGAATTGATCGACGAACTCGCGGCCATCTTTCCCGGTGCTACCGGTCGCGACATCAAGGGCCTGACCAAATTGGTCGCTAAGTTCTGTCAGCAAAAACAACTGGCGCCGGAGCTAGAGGTATTTAAGCGCTGCTCGGTGTTTAGAGGCCTGGAGTTGTTGGACAAAGCCGCCTAATTGAAAAATCGGGTGGCTGTTTGCATCGATTAAGGGTGAATCACAAATACACTTAGTATTGTTACTGTTTTATTAAGTAAAACAATAAATTACCGCTTGCGTGTATTGTTGAAGTTAAATAAGCCGATATAGTGAATGCGAGATTTCGTTTCGACCGATAAACGGTCCTGGAGGCCAAATGAAGATCGCTAAGATAGGAAATACCGGTATAGCTATGCTGATCATTGTCATTGCCGGTTTGCTGGGCATATTACCGATGGGATTGGTCTTTTCCATATTGCTCTTTGCCGCATTGATGCGTGGTAGCGTGATGTTGATTGATAAAGCCATTGATAGCGGGGCACAAGCGAAGGAAATTGATCGGCATTAATGATATTTACCAATAGCCTGAAGTTTAGGAAAACCAATCCTTAGGACTCTGGTGGCCGGCATAAAAGTTAAGTTGTATACATTAAGCCCAACATTCGCATTTTGTTGGGCTTCGCTCTGCTCTCTACATTATTGCAATATCACAACCGGTTGAGCACCGTCGGGTCGGGCGGCTAGCGCCCCACCATAGTAGTACTCTTGGCAAAGGAGGGCATCGAGGACTTTGTCATCAATGTCCGGCCATTGCCCAATAAGCTCGAATTCAACGGAGTCCATTTTGCGGAACATAATGTTCGAATTAACGGGCGCCGCCAGGCGTCCCGTTGAATGAGGGGTTAGGTTTCAATTTTTGATACTGAGCCATCGTCATTCAGGTAGCAAGCTTGATTTGCTAAAACGTCTTCCATGATGGCCCGCGCTGTATCGTTCAGAACGACCTCATCAGTAGTTTGGAAGCGATGCATTGTTAGGCGGTATTGAACTTCAGCGATACGAAGCAAGCCTAGCTCCGTTTTGTCGTATAGATCGACTGGCTCCACAGTGCCTATACCTTCTTCTGTCATTGTTTCGTTAACGAACTGAACGAGACCAATTTTCTCTTCTCCATTCGCATCGAACAGCACGGTGTTTCGGTTCCACTGAGAAGCCATTGAAAAAGAAGTCAGCCCTCTTTCTTTGAGGCGCTCTTTGGCTTGTTCTTCGTCGTATTTGATGCGCAAGATATCCGTGTTCGGGGCAGTGAAATTTGAGGTGATGCTCACAAATTTGAGCAGGTGATTGACAGTGACTAGGCGAACGCCATTCGCTTTGGCTATGAGTACGGCGCCTTGTTGATACCCTACGGTAGTAGCAAATACTCCAGTGACGTTTCCAATGTCTTGGATGGTTCCGACAAAAGAAGCTACATCAGATTTTTTTACTCGACTGTTGTAGTGCTTGCATTCGATACAGGTCTTGTAGGTGACGCCAGCAACTTTGAATTCCCAATAGACATCAATTTGATGCGTGGCCCCGGAACGGCCTTTTATCTTCACGTTGTGAAGAACGTTTACGTTGTCAAATTGATCATTTCGGACGAGTGCCGCGTGAAGATCGCGTACAAGAACTTCATATTCAGTTGATATGCGTGTCATATACGAGGGGTTGGAACTTAACGTTTGACTTAACAGGCATTTTACAGCAGAGCGCAGCGGTGCTGTAAAATGTCCTTGTTGAAGGAATTGTTATGTATAAGTAGGTCACGCCTTGTTAATTAGATAATTGATTTAACCAAAACTTTTTACGAGCATATATGCAAGATAAAACTTTTCAAGCAAAAAGAAAGCATCATTATGTTTGGGCTAACTATTTAAAGCGATGGTCAACTAATGGTAGGGATATTTACTACACAACCATTACAGGAAAGATTAAATATGATAGCGTTTTAGGCTTAGCAATGGATAAGGACTTTTACCAATTAAAGCCAATAGACTCTTTTCAGCTTGAAGTTATTAAACGCATTTCAGCACAATCACCAGAGAAGCTGCAAGAACAACATAAAGCATATTTTTCAGACTTCTGCAAATTACAACAAGCGGAAGAGGCATATAACTTAAGTGCCACTAAAAATATGGGTGTTGACAAAGCTATTTATGCAACTAAATGTAACTTGCTTGAAAATTTGCACGCGTGCTATGAAAGCGATGCCTGGCCAATATTGAATGAACTGACAAATGGGAATTTAAATATTTTAGATGACGATAAAAATATGATTAAATTTATGGTGTTTTTAGGGCACCAAGTTACAAGAACTAAAAATTTTAAGGACATAGCTATTCTTGCTACATCAAATAATTCTACAGAGCTTGGTATAAAACTTAAAAAAGCAATGGAAGATGCATGGTGGTTTATAAGCTATATGTATGGTATGAATTTTGGAGCAAGCTTGTACTTTAGCCGAAAACAGGAAAATCATTCATTGCTTTTAAATAATACATCTGTTCCTTTTATTACTTCAGATCAACCATTGATAAATGTACATCCTAATATACGTGATGATGTTTTTAAAGCACCCTCTGAATCTGAGTTTGATTTTTACTACCCTATTTCACCAAAGTATGCATATTTCATAAGTGCGTCGCACAGATTTGAAAAAGGTATTATAACGATAGATGAAAATACTGTAATTGAACTAAATACTAAACTGTCAAAGCACGCAATTACACATATTTTTTCTGATCGAAAGGAAATTCTAGAACCCTATAAAAAATTGGTTGGTCAAAATATAAAGAAAGCTGGCGAACATTTTGAAAATATTAAAAACTCATAGGCTAACATAATGTACATAACTACAATTAGACATCCTAAATGACGCAAAACACTGCGTCAAAACGATATCCAAACGTTTTAAAAAATAAAAATATCTTTTCATTTCAACTGTGTGTCTGCATTTAGCACTGCCTAAATCAAATTGGTTAACCATCAAAAGTTTACCCAGACTACTTCTGCAACCGCCCCCGCCGCGCATCCATTGGATTCTGCTTTAAAGGCCGGTAAATCTCCACACGATCTCCGGCGCTGAGATACTTATACAGATTACAAACCTGTCCAAAAATCCCAACCTTCTGCTGAGTCAAATCAATTTCCGGAAACTCCCGCAATACCCCGGAAACTTCTATGGCTTGATCGACGGTGGAATTTGCCGTCAGGCTGACAGGAATCAGCAATTGCCGTTCTGGCGTGGAGTAAGCCACCTCAACCGCAATCAACTCATCCGCCATACAGAGCTTTTGCGCGTTGGGTGAAGGAGGTGACCATGGTGTTGCAGATTTGATTGAACACCGGGCCAAAGGCCAGGTTGGCCAGCATGCCGGAGATCTCGAACTCCAGGTCCAGAGAGATTTTGCTGGCATCCTCCCGCAACGGCATGAAGCTCCAAAAGCCTTCCAGCGAGGAAAACGGCCCGTCCAGCAAGCTGATCTGGATTCTGCCGCCTTGATCGACTTTATTGCGGGTGGTAAAGGATTTATGAAAGCCGGCCTTGGCGATGTCGATTTGGCCTTCGACGATGTTGCCTTCGCGTTTCAATATTTTGCTGCCGGAACACCAAGGTAAGAACTTGGGATACGACTCGATATCATCTACCAGATCAAACATTTGTTTGGCGGAGAATTTGACCAAGGCGCTTTTTTGTACAACCGTGATCATCTACAGCACCCCGAGTACATGTAAGAAGACGATAAATACCGCTGCCGGTGCCACGTATTTGATCAGAAATTGCCAAGCTTGAAAGCCTTGCGCCGGCAGTTCCAGCTCCTGTTCGGCATGGACTTGTTTCATCATCCAGCCGGCAAACACCGCGATGCACAAACCGCCCAAAGGCAGCATCAGGTTGGCGGTTAGGTAATCCAGCAGTTCGAACAGATTTTTATCGAAGATTTTAAAGCCGGACCAAATGTTGAAGGAAAACACCACGGCTACGCCTAGGCCCCAGCAAGCGGTGCCTGCCCAGACGCAGGCTTTTTGCCTAGCAATATTTTTGTTTTCCACCAGCCAGGCCACGGCCGGTTCAATCAAAGAAATTGACGAGGTGAGGGCGGCGAAAAACAGCAGTACAAAAAACAGGACGCCGAATAACCAACCGCCACTCATGTGACCAAAGGCTAACGGCAGCGTTTGAAAGATCAGGCCCGGTCCGGTGGCGACTTCCAATTGATTGGCAAACACCAAGGGAAAAATGGCGATGCCGGCCAGCAAGGCCACGGCGGTATCCGCGCCGGCGATGAAAAACGTGGTTTTGGCAATCGAGACATGGCCGGGCAGGTAAGAGCCGTAAACCATGATCGCGCCCATGCCCAAGCTTAATGTAAAGAATGCATGGCCCATCGCGGTAAGCACCGCGTCGGCGTTAATTTTGCTGAAATCAGGGCTGAACAAAAAGTGGATACCTTGCGGGTAAGAGCCCGATGCCATAGCGTAAGCCACCAAAATAATCAGGATCACAAATAAGGCCGGCATTAAAAAGCGCACGGCTTTTTCCAGACCGCCTTTCACCCCGCGCATCACCACTTGCATTGTGATGAACATGAACACGGTGTGCCAGAAAATTTGTTGAATCGGACTGGCCATCAAATTGTCGAACATTTCCTTCACTTCGCCGCCGTCGGTACCAAAAAAGCCGCCGAAAAAGGCTTTAAAAATGTAAGCCATAGCCCAGCCGGCAATCACGCTGTAATAGGCCAGAATTAAGAAACCGGCGATCATACCCATCCAGCCTAAATAGCCCCAGCGCGGATCGACTCTGGCTTCGGCAGCTAGGGTTTGCATGGTGTTGATCGGGCTTTGCCGGCCGCGGCGGCCCAACATAATTTCCGCAATCATGATCGGTATGCCGATGGCTGCCACGCAGATTAAATACACCATCACAAAAGCGCCGCCACCGTTTTGGCCGGTGATGTAAGGAAATTTCCAGATATTACCCAACCCGACCGCCGAACCGGTGGCGGCCAGAATAAAGGCGAAACGGGAGGACCATTCGCCGTGAATGGATGGGGTTTTATCGGTCATGTTGGAGAGCCCTTGTGTTTTTATGTCGTTATTTAACGGGTGTGTGAGTAAAATATCAAAATTCACGTTTTCAGTCAGTTTAAAAAATCTTCGGTACGCAATGGCAGCCAAAAAATCCAAGAAGGACAACAAAGCCACCGATAACACGATTGCGGTTAATCGCCAGGCCTCCCACGAGTACACCATAGACGAGACTTTCGAAGCCGGTTTGGTATTGGAAGGCTGGGAAGTCAAAAGCTTGCGCGACGGTCGGATTCAACTCAAGGAAAGCTATGTCGAGATCAGGCGCGGCGAAGCCTGGTTGAGCGGTGCGCACGTGTCGGCGCTGCTGTCGGCATCTACCCACGTCAACCCCGATGCTGTGCGCAAGAAAAAATTGTTGTTACACAGACGTGAATTGAACAAATTGATCGGCTCCGTGGAGCGCAAGGGTTATACCTTGATTCCGTTGTCGATGTACTGGATTAAGGGCCGTGCCAAGTTGAAAATCGGTCTGGCGAAAGGTAAAAAATTGCACGACAAACGCGCGGCGTCCAAAGACAAAGATTGGCAACGCGACCGCGCCCGCATCATGAAGCACGGCTAATCTCGATGGCGACGCATCCCAATTTACTGGAGGCAGACAACAGCGTATTGCTGGTGGTGGACATTCAACAGCGTTTGTCGGCGGCGATGCCGGCTACCGACTTGCAACAAATGCTCTCGCACGGTCAGCGCTTACTGAAAGCCGCCGAGCTGTTGGATGTGTCGGTGTTAGTGACCGAACAGTATCCGCAAGGGCTAGGGCCTACTCAAGCAGATATTGGTGAGTGTTTGCCCGGCAGCGCCCGGATTTTCAGTAAAACCGGTTTTTCTTGTTGCGCCGCGGACGGTTTCAAGCAAGCCCTGGCTGACACCGGTCGGCAGCAAGTGGTGATCATCGGTCAGGAAGCGCATGTGTGCGTGTTGCAAACCGCACTTGAGTTGGTAAGTGCAAACTATCAAGTGCATGTGTTGGCTGATGCGGTTTGCTCACGGCAGGTCCAGCATAAAGATTACGCCTTGCAGCGCATGCAGCAGCAAGGTGTTACGTTGAGTTGTCACGAATCCGTGTTGTTCGAATGGTTGCGGGATGCTCGGCATAGTCATTTCAAAACTATTTCAGCGCTTTTGCGCTAGTGCCACGGGGGATTAATGCTAAGGAAGGGATGGAATGCGGTCTTACTGGGGCTGTTGCTGATACAAGGTTGTGCGGAGCCGCTGCCGCCGTTGCATACGTTTAGCGGTTTTGCGCAAGGGACCACTTACCATATTAGCTATTGGGCGCCGCAAGCCCTGGACGAGGCGCAAATCACCGCTGCAGTTGAAAAGGTATTTCTGGATTTGGATAAAACCTTGTCCAATTACCGGCCTGATTCGCTAATCGAGCAGTTCAATGCCAACGCTTCGACGAATGCTCAGCCAGTCGGCGAGGAAATCGTGGCTTTGGTTAAAATCGCGCAGAACGTCAGCGCCCTGAGCCAGGGGTGTTACGATTTGACGATCAAACCTTTGTTCGAGCTTTGGGGCTTCATGGGTGATGATTTGACTATTCCCGACGATGCAACGTTACAGGCTGCTTTGGCGAATGTCGGCATGGACAAGTTGCAGTTGGTGGACGATAGCCATATATCAAAAAAACTGCCGAATTTGCGTGTCGATGTGTCGTCGATAGCCCAGGGTTACAGCGTAGAGAAAATCAGCAATGCGCTGCAGGCTATGGGTATCCAAAACTACTTGGTGGAAATAGGCGGCGAGTTGAAAGCGCTGGGTAGCAAACCGGACGGCAAGGCTTGGCGGATTGCGGTAGAAAAACCACTGCCGGGCGAACAAAAAATGCATAAGGTCGTGACCTTGCCCAAAGACAGCCCTATGTCGGTGATGACTTCCGGCACGTATCGGCATTATTTTGATGTCAAAGGTAAACGTTACAGCCACATCCTCGATGCCCGCAACGGTGCGCCGGTTACCCACGATTTAGTGGCGGTCAGTGTGTTTAATGAAAGTCCGACTATCGCCGATGCCTGGTCTACCGCTTTGCTATGCCTGGGGCAGGAAGAGGGGATGAAGCTTGCCGATGCCGAGAAATTGCAAGTGATGTTTATTCAGCAGCAAGGCACCGAGTTTTTGGAAAGCAAAACGAGAGCCTTGACCATGTCTACCCAAGTGACGATTAACTAGGCTTAGTTCTATCGTGGTAGTATCCGCGCAAAACTAAATCGGGGGGATTTTATGTGGGGTCTAAACGATCAGTTGACGTTCGCCGTGCACGGTGGCGGCGACAACGGCGGGGGAGTGGCTGGCGGGGTTGAGAGCTTGTTGTCATTCCTGGAAGTGCTAGTGCGCCAATCTCCGGCGGAAAGCTTTAATAGCGTGTTGCCCGGCATTGCCGCGCTTCAGAATATTCATCCCCTGCTGGTACATTTTCCGATTGCGTTGCTGACCTTGTTCTTTACATTGGATTTGATCGGCAGCTTGGCGAAGCGCTCGGAATGGCGGCAGATTGCCGGTGCATTTTTGTATCTGGGTACTGTGTTTGCCGCGCTTACCGTGGCGGCGGGTTTGGTGGCGGCAGGGAGTGTCGCGCATGGTGGTGATGTTCACGAGATCATGGAGCATCATGAGCACCTAGGTATTTCGTTATTGAGTCTGGCCGCGCTGCTGTCAGCGTGGCGCTTGTTGAGTAAAGGGCTGATAGCCGGACCGGCAAACACGCTATATTTATTACTGGCGGCGATTTTATCGGCTTTGCTGGCTTTTACAGCCGATCTGGGTGGGCTGATGGTTTATAAGCATGGTGTGTCCGTGCAAGCGGCAGATCAGGTCAATCGCGCGGCAGCACTGGCCCATGAACACGAGGGCGTTGCGCCGCAGAATTTGCCTGCAACGCCTGACGAAACCGAAATTGAAGATTTGAATCCGGAAGATACCCATCAGGATGAAACGCCGCATGGCCCTGCCGGTCATCATCACGACCATGATCATGCGCATTGACGCCCACCTGAGTAGCCACCGGACGAAGGCTGACAAGGGTCAGCCTTTTTTTATTGGCGCGGACATGACATATCGGATACCTGTGTTATCCTACGCCGCCATTTTTTATGAGGCTTTCGATGCGTACCCGCGTTAAAATTTGCGGCTTTACCCAGGTGGAGGATGCGCTTTGTGCGGCCAATTTGGGCGTCGACGCGATTGGTTTGGTGTTTTATCCGCCCAGTCCAAGAAACGTCAGTATTGAACAAGCCACAAGCATCAGTAGAGCGTTGCCAGCTTTTGTTAACGTGGTAGCCTTGTTCGTCGATGCTGAGCCGGCTTTGATCCGCGAAGTATTGAATAAAGTGAGAGTGGATTGCCTGCAATTTCATGGCGACGAGCCTGCTGAGGATTGCCGGATTTACGATAAATCGTATATCAAAGCCATTCGCATGCAATCCGATACCGATGTCGTCGGCTTGCAACAGCAGTACCACGACTCGGCCGGGTTACTATTGGATGCTTATCATCCGGGCGTTCAGGGCGGCAGCGGTAGCAGTTTTGACTGGGATTTGATACCAAGCACCCGCAGTTTGCCGATCATTCTCGCGGGCGGATTGACGCCGGAAAATGCAGGGGAAGCGATTAAAACTGTAAAACCGTATGCACTGGATGTCAGCAGCGGTGTTGAGGCCGGGAAAGGCATCAAGGATGCGGCGAAAATGGCTGCTTTCATAAGAATAACTAATCAAGCGACTTGAGAACTATGACAGATAGATACGATATGCCGGATACCCGGGGCCATTTCGGGCCTTACGGCGGTATTTTTGTTGCGGAAACGCTGATGCCGGCCATAACCGAACTGAACGAAGCCTACCAGCGCTATATGCTGGATCCGGAGTTTATTGCCGAGCTGGATGCGGATCTGCGCGATTATGTTGGCCGGCCGTCGCCGCTGTATCACGCCGAACGCTGGAGCCAGCATCTGGGCGGTGCGCAGATTTATCTGAAGCGTGAAGATCTCAATCACACCGGCGCGCACAAGGTAAATAACACTGTTGGGCAAGCTTTGCTGGCGAAGCGCATGGGCAAGACTCGTATCATCGCCGAAACCGGCGCTGGCCAGCACGGCGTTGCTACTGCCACTGTAGCCGCGCGCCTGGGTTTGGAATGCGTGGTTTACATGGGCGCTGTCGATGTCGCGCGCCAAGCCTTGAATGTTTATAGGATGAAGTTGCTTGGCGCTACCGTGGTGCCGGTCGAGTCAGGTTCCAAAACCCTGAAAGACGCGCTGAACGAAGCCTTGCGCGATTGGGTCACCAATATCGACAATACTTTTTACATTATCGGCACCGTAGCTGGTCCGCATCCTTATCCTGCCATGGTCCGTGACTTCCAGGCCGTGATAGGCCGGGAAGCTCGCCAGCAATGTCTGGATCAAGCCGGCAAATTGCCCGATGCTTTGGTTGCTTGCGTTGGCGGTGGTTCCAATGCCATCGGTTTGTTCTATCCGTTTATCGACGATGCCGGTGTGAAGATGTATGGTGTCGAGGCTGCCGGCGACGGTATCGAAACCGGTCGTCATTCCGCGCCGTTATCGGCCGGCAGACCCGGCGTATTGCACGGCAATCGCACCTATCTGATGGCCGACGACGACGGTGAGATTATTGAAACCCATTCGATTTCCGCCGGTCTGGATTATCCCGGTGTCGGCCCGGAGCACGCCTGGTTGAAAGATACCGGCCGCGCTCAATATCCGAATATTACTGACGATGAGGCCCTGCAAGGCTTTCATGCCCTGACCAAAATGGAAGGCATTATCCCGGCGTTGGAGTCCAGCCACGCGATGGCTTACACGATGAAACTGGCGCCCACCATGCGCAAGGATCAAATTATTATCGTCAACCTGTCCGGACGCGGCGACAAAGACATGCACACCATTATGCAACGCGAGGGCATCAGTCTATGAGCCGTTTAGCCAACAAATTTGCTGATTTAAAAGCCTCCGGGCGCAAAGCCTTGATCCCTTTTATTACCGCCGGCGATCCTTATCCGGAATTTACCGTACCACTGCTGCATGAAATGGTGGCAGCTGGCGCCGACGTGATCGAATTAGGCGTGCCTTTCTCCGATCCAATGGCTGATGGACCAGTGATACAACGCGCCAGCGAGCGCGCTTTATCTCATCATGTCGGCTTGCGGAAAGTATTGAGCATGGCCATGGAGTTTCGCAAAACCGATCAGGACACTCCGTTGGTGTTGATGGGTTATCTGAATCCTATAGAAATTATGGGTTACGAAGACTTTGCGAATGCAGTGCAGCGCGCTGAGGTTGATGGTGTATTGACGGTGGATTTGCCGCCGGAAGAATCCGAGTCTTGTGTTCGTATGCTGCGTGAGCGAGGCATTGATCAGATCTTTTTACTGGCGCCGAACACCAATGCTGAACGGATCCAGAAAATGGATGCGGTGGGTAGCGGTTACTTGTATTACGTGTCTCTGAAAGGTGTCACGGGTGCGGGACATCTGGATACCGCCGATGTCGAAGAAAAGTTGCAACTCATTCGCCAGAATACTGCACTGCCGGTTGGGGTTGGTTTTGGTGTTAAAGATGCCGATACGGCCAAAACCATCGCCGCGATTGCTGACGGCGTCGTGGTGGGTAGCGCGTTGATCAGTAAAATAGAAGCGAATCTCGATGATCCTCAGCAAGCCAAGCATGAGATCATCACTTTATTGAAATCCATGCGCGCAGCCATGGATGTTTAAGCTTTCAAGCGGAGACTACACCGAATGAGTTGGTTTGAAAAACTGGTTCCCTCTGCCATCAGAACCGAATCCTCGCAGAAGAAAACCACCGTGCCGGAAGGCTTGTGGAATAAATGTCCGCGTTGCGATGCGATTTTGTTTAACGCCGAGCTGGAGAAAAACTTAAGCGTTTGCCCAAAATGCGATCACCATTTACGCATTTCGGCGCGTAAACGCTTGAATATGTTTTTGGATGAAGACGGCCGTCAAGAAATCGGTGCTGGATTAAAGCCCAGCGATCCTTTGAAGTTTAAGGACAGCAAGCGCTATAAAGACCGGATTAGTCAGGCGCAAAAACAAAGCAACGAAAACGATGCGTTGGTGGTGATGAAGGGCACGCTAAAAGGTGTCGGTATCGTTGCGGCGGCGTTTGATTTTGGTTTCATGGGCGGCTCGATGGGTTCGGTGGTTGGTGAGCGATTCGTGCGCGGCGTGAACGAAAGTTTGCGTTCGGGTGTGCCGTTCATCGTCTTTACTGCCAGCGGCGGTGCCAGAATGCAGGAGTCTTTGTTCTCCCTGTTTCAAATGACCAAAACCAGCGCGGCCTTGACCAAACTAGCCGAAGCCGGGATTCCGTATATTTCCTTCATGACCGACCCCACCATGGGTGGTGTTTCCGCCAGTTTGGCGATGTTGGGCGATATTAACGTCGCAGAGCCGGATGCCTTGATCGGCTTTGCCGGCCCGCGAGTCATCGAGCAAACCGTGCGCGAGAAGCTGCCGGAAGGTTTCCAACGTAGCGAATTTCTGCAGGAACACGGGGCCATAGACATGATCGTTGATCGCCGCGAGATGCGCGATAAAATAGCCAGCATTCTGGCTATTATGTGCGCCGGTAGCAGCAGTGCCGACGTGGTCGGAGTGATTGCCACCAGCGAGCCATTAAGCAATCAGGGTGAGAGCGATAATCTGCAGTCTCAGGAATAAATACGGTCGAAATGACACGTTTTGATTCGCTGCAAGCCTGGTTGGATTGGCAGGAAAAACTACATCCTCGGCCTATCGATTTAGGGTTGGGAAGAGTTGCTGGCGTATATCGGCAGCTTAATCCCGAACAAAAAAAACCGCTAACCATCACCGTTGCTGGTACCAACGGCAAGGGTTCCTGCGTGGCGTTTCTGGAAGCGATCTATCGGGCCGCGGGCTACCGGGTTGGCGCTTACACATCGCCGCATATTTTGCGCTATAACGAACGCATTCGTATTGATGGTGTGCCGGTCGAGGATGCCTTGATTTGCGATGCTTTTACCCGCATTGATGCGGCGCGCGGCGAGACCAGTTTGAGCTATTTCGAGTTTGGCACGTTGGCAGCCTTGGGTATTTTCGCCGAGGCAGATCTGGATATTCAGTTACTGGAAGTCGGTTTAGGCGGCAGACTTGATGCGGTGAATATTATTGACCCCGATGCAGCGATTGTGACGACGATAGCACTTGATCATGTGGATTGGCTGGGGCATACCGAAGAAGCCATCGGTCGGGAAAAAGCCGGCATTTTTAGAGCCGGTGTGGCGGCTATAATCGGCGATGCGCAAGCGCCACGCTCAGTAGTCGAAGTAGCCGAGCAAGTCGGAGCCATTGCGCTGCAAATGGACAGCGAATTCAGTTATCAAAAACAGCGCGATAGCTGGGAATGGCGCTCTGCGGATAAGCAAATAGATCGCTTGCCGGCGCCGGCGTTTAAGGGCGAACACCAATATCGAAATGCTTCCGCGGCGATTATGGCTATAAACACCCTACAGCCTTTATTAGCGGTCAGTGACGATGCAATTCGGCAAGGCTTGGAAAGTGCCCGGCTAGCAGGACGTTTTCAGTTGATTGCCGACGCGCCGCGCATTTTGCTTGATGTCGGGCACAACCCGCAGGCTGTGCAAACATTAATCAACTATTTGTCTGAATACTTCCCCGAGATCAGAATACATGCAGTTTTTGCAATGATGCGGGATAAAGATATTGCCGGCGTATTGAACATGATGCGCGACAGAGTGACCACGTGGTATTTAGCGCCACTTGCTAATCCTCGCGCTGCAACTCCGGATATGTTAGAAACCATCTTTCAGCAACAAGGCCTGGATAACGTCCGTAGCGGTTTTACCGATTTTACCGAGGCATTTCAAACCGCCCGGCAAAATACCGGACAGGACGACTTGCTTTTGATTTTTGGTTCTTTTTTTCTAGTATCCGAATATTTATCGAAATTTTCTTAGAGGTGATCAGAATGGATCAAGAGTTAAAGCAGCGATTGATTGGTGCGGCGGTCATTACCGCGTTGGCGGCGATTTTCGTGCCGATGTTATTTGACGACCCGATAGACGAAACCGGCAAAAGCATCAATGAATTGAAAATTCCCGAGCTGCCTGCCAAGGCTCAAGATGTGGAAATCATGCCTTTGCCGGAAAAAGTTGAAGAGGTGGCGGAAACTCTGCCGGCCGAGACTGCGCCCAAACAAACGATGAAAGTGCTGGAAGAAGGCGAATCGGAAGCAGAGTTGGAAGCGCCCAAGCCACAAGTTAAATTGACCGCTAAAGAGACCGCGCCGGCGCTACGCAGTCTGCCGGCCGCCAAACCTGCTACACAGGCGGCAGCCGTGGCGCAAGTCGATGAAGAACCCGCTGAAGCGGAAGACGTGCCGCCGGCAGTCCTTAGCAAGCCAAGTAAATCGCCGGCGCCTGCCGTCCAGCCTTTACAAGCGGTGAGTCCGACTCCGAAAGTGCTTAAACCGGTTAACAAATTACCTGAACCCAAAGCAGAGGTAGCGGCAGTTGCGGCCCCTGCACAGGTGGCTACACCGGCCAGCAAAGCGCCGGCGGCGGCCGAGGACAGCAATCGCTGGTATTTGCAGGTGGGTACGTTCAGTCAAAAACCCAACGCAGTCAGTTTGCAGGATAATCTCAAGCAACAAGGTTTCGCCGCATCGGTTAGAGAGGTTGCCAGCGATAAAGGTACTGTGTTTAAAGTACGCATAGGGCCTATCGTTGATAAAGCCAAGGCTCAGGCGGTTAAGGCCAAATTGGCGCAAATTAACGTCAACAGTTTTGTTTCGGCGGACGAATAGCCCTTTGCCAACGTCGTTTTGTTTGATTTAGCCGGCTAGATCATGTTGGATTTTGTACCCTGGGCCAAGTTGCTGTGGGTGGATTACGTCGTCATCTCCATTATCTTGATTTCGGCGATAATGGGCCTAATGCGCGGATTTGTTAAAGAAGCGTTTGCATTGGTGCTTTGGATAGTGGCGGTATGGGTGGCAACGCAGTACTGCCGCGATGTTTCGGTATTGTTGCAATCGACCATCAGCTATCCTTCGGCCAGAATCGCCGCCGCGTTCGCGTTGCTTTTTTTCGCCACCTTAATTTTGGGTAGTTTAATCAGTTTTTTGCTGAGTCAGCTTATCGAGAAGACCGGCTTGACCGGTAGTGATCGTCTGCTGGGTATGTTATTCGGTATTGCCCGCGGGGCGGTACTGGTTTCCTTGTTGGTGATGCTGGCCGGGCTAACGCCGTTGCCGGAAGATCCCTGGTGGAAACAATCCCTTCTCATTCCTCCGTTCCAAGCCTTGGCGATGTGGTTGAAAACCCACATGCCGACCGGTTTGGCGGATTACATCCATTATCGATAACTTGGGTCTGCTATGTGTGGTATTGCCGCTATTGTTTCCAATCAAAGTGTTAATCAGGATTTATACGACGCCCTGACGGTACTTCAGCACCGGGGTCAGGATGCCGCCGGTATTGTCACGTGCGACGGTAGCCGTTTGCATTTGCGTAAGGATAACGGTTTGGCGCGGGATGTATTTTCCAGCAAGCAAATGATGAAGCTGAAAGGCAATATGGGCATTGCCCATGTGCGCTATCCGACCGCGGGTTGCACCAGTTCCGCGGAAGCCCAACCTTTTTACGTGAACTCGCCGTTCGGTTTGACCTTGGCGCACAACGGCAATCTGACCAATACCGAAGAACTGAAATATCAGGTGTTCATGGATGACCAACGTCACATCAATACCGATTCAGATTCCGAAGTATTGTTGAACGTATTCGCGCATGAATTGGCGCAATTCGGCAAACTCAAACTAACCGTGGATGACGTGTTCCAGGCCGTCAGTGCCGTGCATAAGCGTATTCGCGGCGCCTATGCCGTGGTGGTGATGATCGCCGGTTTCGGCGTACTGGGTTTCCGAGACCCACATGGCATTCGCCCCATTGTGTTTGGCAAACGCAAAACCGAGGATGGCACTGATTACATGATCGCTTCCGAAAGCGTGGCGCTGGACGTGTTGGATTTTCAATTGATACGCGACATCGAGCCGGGCGAAGCCGTGTTCATCGAAGCGGATGGTCAGTTACATACCCGGCAATGTACCGAATTAGTCGATCATTGCCCGTGTATTTTCGAATATGTGTATTTCGCCCGGCCGGATTCGATCATCGACAATATTTCGGTGTACAAAGCCAGAATGCGGATGGGCAGAAAACTGGCAGAAAAAATTCAACGGGAATGGCCGGACCACGACATCGACGTGGTGATTCCGATTCCGGATACCAGCCGCACCGCTGCGTCCCAGATTGCCCACGACCTAGGTGTGAAGTTTCGCGAAGGCTTTATGAAAAACCGCTATATCGGCCGGACTTTCATAATGCCTGGACAAAAAATGCGCAAAAAATCGGTCAAGCAAAAACTGAATGCTATTTCGCTGGAATTTGACGGTAAGAATGTATTGTTGGTAGACGATTCCATCGTGCGCGGCACGACTTCCGAGCAGATCATCCAGATGGCCCGCGATGCCGGTGCCAAGAAAGTATATTTTGCGTCTGCGGCGCCGCCGGTTCGTTATCCCAATGTCTATGGCATTGATATGCCTGCCGCGCATGAGTTAATAGCGCACGACCGTACCGAGGAGGAAATTTGCCAGGCCTTGGGCGCGGATAAGCTGATTTATCAAAGCTTGGACGATCTGATCGAAGCGGTCGGTAGAGGTAATCCGGACATCAAGCATTTCGATACCTCATGCTTCAGCCACGATTACATTACCGGCGATATCGACGATGCTTATCTGGCGCGCATCGAAGCCTTGCGCAATGACAATGCGCAGGAATTGCGCAACAGCAGCAGCTTTATCATAGAGATGCAGGTTGCAAAGTAACAGGACCCGAAATGAGTGAATTTGATTGGCAAGATTATGCCCCAGAAACTCAGGCCATCCGCACTGGGCACAAGCGTACTCACGAAGACGAACATAGCATCCCGATTTTTGCTACCTCCAGCTATGTGTTCAAATCGGCTGAGGAAGCGGCGCTGCGCTTTACCGGAAAGCAACCCGGCAATATCTACTCACGCTTCACCAACCCGACCGTCAGCGCGTTTCAAGAGCGTTTAGCGTATCTGGAAAAAGGCGAGCGCTGCCTGGCGTTTGCGTCGGGCATGGCGGCGATCATGGCGGTGGGTATGGCTCTGCTGAAGGCTGGCGACCATGTAGTCTGTTCGCGCAGTGTGTTCGGCAACACGGTACTGACTTTCCAAAATTATTTCGGCAAATTTGGCGTCGAGACCGATTTCGTCAGCTTGACCGATCCGGCGGCCTGGGAAGCGGCGATTAAGCCTAATACCCGGTTTCTGTTTCTGGAAACGCCGTCCAATCCTTTAATTGAAATCGCCGACATTCGGGCCATAGCCGATATAGCACATCGGCATGGCGCGCTCTTGGTGGTTGATAACGTGTTCTGCACGCCGATCTTGCAGCAGCCATTAACCTTGGGCGCCGATTTGGTGGTGCATTCCACGACCAAATACATCGATGGCCAAGGGCGTTGCGTCGGCGGCGCGGTGGTAGCCAACGAAGAATTAATCGAAAAATACGTGTATCCCTATCTGCGTACCGGCGGCGCGACGATGAGCCCGTTCAATGCCTGGGTGTTTCTGGGTGGACTGGAAACGCTGGCTTTGCGCATGAAAGCGCATTGCGATAGTGCGTTTGAACTGGCCAAATGGCTGGAGCAACAACCGGCTGTAGCCAAGGTGCATTACCCCGGATTGGAATCGCATGCCCAGCACGAGTTGGCTAAGCGCCAGCAGACGCATTTCGGCGCAGTGGTCAGTTTCGAATTGCAAGGCGGTAAAGATCACGCCTGGCAGCTGATTGACTCGACACGCATGTTGTCGATCACGGCGAATCTAGGCGATGTCAAAACCACTATCACCCATCCCGCAACGACCACGCATGGCCGGTTGACGCCGGAAGCGCGCGCCGAGGCTGGAATCAAAGACAGCTTGGTGAGAATTTCGGTGGGCTTGGAAAACATCGATGACATCAAGGCCGATTTGCTTAACGGACTGACAAGTTAATGATGGTGCGGGGCGGTCAAGCCTGCTGTCTCGCCACGCAAATCCAAAATTAAGCTATCTTTGACCGACGTTATAGAGAGATTGCGATCATGTTTCAGGATAGAAAAGAGTACCGAAAAAACTTTAACGCGGAAGGCCAACTGTTTGTGGGTGGCGAAACCTTGCAACTGAATTGCTACGATGTGTCGCTGAAAGGTGCGATGGTCGAAGTCAGTCCTGGCGATTTGCTCACCACTATTCAGGATTTCGAAGCGTTGCTGAACGAAGACCGGCAAGCTGAAATATTTGTCGCCGAATTAATGTTGGCCGGCGAGGTGGATATTGTTTGGGTTAAAAGGGAACGCAACCGCATCATGATGGGCCTGGAGTTTCGGGATGTCGTACATAACGCCCACAAACTTTGGCGCAAGCGGTGCGGTTACCGCAAACTCGAAGCGTTTAAAGCCGAATTGTTTATCGACAAGGAGCGCTTCAACGTGGAAGGTGTGAATCGTTCGGTACAGGGTATGTGCCTGAAATTAACCGGTCATCATTCCTGTATTAAGGTCAACGCTCCGGTTAAGTTGTTGGCTGCTGAACTGGGATTGAGCGCTTTGGGCAAAGTGGTTTGGGTCGAGAGCAACGAGCTGGTCACCCGCCTCGGTCTGCAACTGGTCATCGTTAAATAAAGTCAGGTTAACCCGCTTGCGCCGGTTCATTCGCTCTGGGGAGTTTTGGGCCAGACGTTAACGTGCACAATACGAATATGTATATCGCAGTTGGACTCATTTAGTTAGAAACGAGTCCAAAAATTCATGTCAAAACCCGTGCTGACCTGCTTAAGCGTTTAATAGCGGATCCAGTTCGTGGCTCATATCCAGCGCATGCAAATCATCAAACCCCCCAATATGCCGCTCACCGATATAGATTTGCGGTACCGTGCGACGTTTGGTTTTTTCCATCATTTGCTGGCGTAGTCCAGGTTCGGCATCCACATTGATTTCCGTATAGCCGACGCCTTTGCGATCAAAAAGTTTTTTTGCCATGGTGCAATACGGGCAGAGCTTCGCGGTGTAAATGATAATTTCCGGCATGAGAAAAAATTAATAAATGCTAATGAATGAAGGTATTCTAAAGCGACGGCTGCTTTTGCTCAATAGTCATGGCCTTGGCGAGTTCCTCGATTAATAAGCAGGACGCTGCGGATAAGGTCGCGCCAAACGCCACAATCCCGTCAGCGTGACCAAGCATGCTGAATAATCCAGTTTGTTGCAGTCTACCTGAGGCAAATAACTCGGCAACGGCGTTGGCCATTTCCGGGGTGCCGTAGGGCACGTCTGCCGCAGTAAAAGCCAGATTCAGCCGGTCGGTCTGTAACCACAACTCCGGGCAGTGCACATGTATCACGGCACCAATCGCCGGGTGTTGACGATAAACGCTGGCGTGGGTGAGTGCTTCCGAGGACGGTTGAGATAAGCCGCGCGACTTGATGGTATTACGTTCCGGCGATGCGCTTTCGATCAGCGCATAGTGTTGCTTGTTAAGGACCGGCAAGTGTCCGGTTTGTGTGCCGGATATCAAAAGCGCCTGACCACCGGGAGCCAAGCGTCGACTGATATTGCCAAATCCCAGCCCAGCGTATTTTTCGGCGATTTGCCCAATCAGCCGCAAGCGATAAAACAGGCTGCGCCAGGCGTTGAGTTCGCTGATATCAATGTCTGCCGCGAACTCGCCATGCTGATGATCAAGGCGATATTTAATAACACCTTCCAGTTCGCTCAATCCGTTTTCCATTCTTATAATGTGTTTTAAGATTTATTTTTATCCAGCCAACGCATGAAACCAAATTTTTTAAGACCCGGCTTTGCCTTTTGTTTGCTGTTTTTGTTGATCAGTTTAAACCTTGCCCACGCCGCAAATCAAAATACAGCGATTAAAGTGCTATCGCTTGCCGACATACAACAACGTATTCAGACCGTCAAAGACAAGCAAAATCTGCCTGAAGAACAAAAAAAACGGATTCTGGCCGCTTATCAGGAGAGCGAAGATAACCTCAATGAACTGGAGGCCCAGGATAAACAGGCTGAGTCGTTCAAGCAGGCATTAAACAGCTTGCCCCTAGAAGTGAAGCAATTGGCAAGACAAATAGCCGAGGCCGAAAGCAATTTGAAAACTCGTAAGCCGGAGAAGCTCACGATTTTTCCGACGGATGAGTTGGAGCAACGTCTGCTTATCGAAAAAACCCGGCTTAGCGATATGGATGCGGAGATCAGCCGTATCGAAGCCACGTTGGGCGAACTGAGCGGCCGCCCGCAATTGATCAGGGAAAAAGTATCCGAAATCAAAAGCAAGCAGGTTGCCAGTCAGCATGAACAACAAGTATTGGCGTCTGAGTCCGGCGATAATCTCTATCAAAAAGAAGCCAGACAGGTACAGTTGGATAGCCGGATTCGCTTGTTAAACAGCACGCTGAAAACGCTGGAGCTGGAAAATCTTAGCAATCCTCTGCAATTACAAACCAATAAAGATCGTGTCCATCTGTTGACCTTGCAGCGCGAGCAGCAGAGCTTGGTGATTGCCGACCTCGATAATTTCCTGCTTGAGTGGCGTCAGCAGGAAACCGACAAAGAACAGGCAGCATTATTGCAGGCCGAAAAGGACGCGGAGGGCAAACATCCGTTGATTCGGGCTGCCACGAAAGAGAACATGCAGTTCAACCGCAGTTTGCAGGAAATCAATAAAAACATGGAGCAGTACTCGCTCCAAAAAAATGAAATAGACGTTCGATATAAGCAGCTGGAGAAAGATTTTCAGAGCGCCGAGCAAAAAATCAGCCTGGCGGGCTTAAGTCCTGCTTTGGGCAATTTACTGCGCGAACAGCGCCGTAACTTGCCGCAACGTAAACAATACGGCACCTTGAGTGAAGAGGTTCAAAACCAGATTGCCTTGACCAGTCTGGAAATGTTCAAGTTGGACGAGGCCAAAAAAAGTCTGGCCGATATTAACCAGGTGTTGCTGACGCGCATTGCCCAATTGCCGGCGGAGACGGACGAGTCGGAAAGGCTACGGGTGCGTACCGAGTTACGCATGTTGTTGAACGACCAGAAAGACCTGGTGGCGAGACTGGCCGGCGGATATAACGACTACGGACGGCTCTTGGGTGACGTTGATTTCAGTTTGCAGCAAATGTTGAGTATCGCCGATAAATTTAGCGGCTATCTGGATCAGCGTTTATTGTGGGTGCCTAGTGCGCCGGTTATCGACAAACATTATTTTCAGGAAATTTTTTCCTCATTGCTATGGTTCATGAGTCCGAGCAATTGGCTAGGTGTGGCGACGGCTTTTTGGGATGGCATCAACCATTTTCCGCTCCTGGTATTGGTGGGTTTGGGTATCGTAATTCTCCATTGGCGTTTCCGGGTTCGAATCAAGCAGCAACTCGCCGTGCTGTTAGCAAAAAAAGCCATCAATCACGATTTTGGCGACATTGTTTCCAGTCTGCTTTATCTGTTATTGATGTCTCTTTACGGGGCCTTGTTGATGGCCTGGATCGGTGGCGTGCTGATATTGAACGCAAGAGCCGATTTTTTCAGTCACTCGTTCGCCGCCGGTTTAATCGCTTCGGCCTTGTCATTGTGCCTGGTGCAATTCTTCTATCGATTGTTTAGGCCGCGAGGTGTCGCGGATACCCTGTTCCATTGGTCGGATCACGCTATTTTGTTGTTGTACACGCAAATGAAGTGGGCCCGATTCATACTGGTGCCCTGCGTGTTTCTTATCTCAATGACCGGTAGTGATCTGTTCTCCGAACACAGTTATGCATTGGGCCGAACTGCTTTGATCGTGATGATGGCAACGATGGCCTATTTGTTTCACCGTCTGATGCACCCGCAGTCGGGATTGGCAAAGAACTGGTATTTGCAATCGGAAGGCTGGATTAGCCGCTTGCGCTATGTGTGGTACGCAATTGCGATTTTGGTACCCTTGGTAATCATCGGTTTTGGGGTGACGGGCTATTACCAAAGTGCGCTCGAACTGCAAGGCAAGTTGATAATGAGCTTGCGTTTGATCTTTCTCACCGTATTGTTCCAAGGCTTGTTATTTCGTTGGTTGCGCAATACCGAACGCAAGCTGGCGTTGAAGAATGCGGAAAAAAAACGCAAGCAGGTCGAGCAAGCCGCCGTTAGCAGCGCCAATCTGGAAGGGGGGTATCCTGTCGAGGAGCAGTTGCTGGATATTTCCAAAATTAATCAGCAAAGCCATAAGTTGTTGACCACGGTGGTCATGGTGATCATGTTGGTCGGTTTCTGGATGATCTGGAGCGATATTTTACCGGCTTTGACGGTATTCGATCAGGTGGTGCTGTGGCAGCATAGTGAAATGGTGGACGGCAAGGAAATATTAGCGCCCATTACCTTGATCAATCTATTGATTTGTTTAGTGTATAGCGGACTGGCTTTTATATTTGCCAGTAATTTTCCGGCTCTGGTCGATTTGATAACCGCCGGCAAGTTCGCGATGACCGCCGGTAGCCGTTACGCGCTGATTCAATTGGTGCGCTATTCACTGATTACCGTGGCCTTTCTGGCGATTGCCAACGAGCTTGGCGGTAGCTGGTCGCAAGTGCAGTGGCTGGTAGCTGCGCTGTCAGTAGGTTTAGGTTTTGGCTTGCAGGAGATTTTCGCGAACATGGTATCGGGTATTATTTTGCTGTTCGAACGGCCGATTCGGGTCGGAGACACCGTGACCGTCGGCGATGTCACGGGTCGGGTTAGCAAAATACAAATGAGGGCGACGCATATTGTCGATTGGGATAGAAAAGAGTTGGTAGTGCCGAATAAAACCTTTATTACCGACCGATTGATCAACTGGACGTTATCGGATACCGTCACCCGGGTGGTGGTGCCGGTCAGCGTGGCCTACGGCACCAGCGTGGAGATGGTCGAGGAAATTCTGGCTGATGCGGTAAAAAGCGTAGAGCAAGTGCTGAGCGATCCGGAACCGATGGTAATCTTTATTGGTTTTGGTGATAGCGCCCTACAGTTCAAAATTAACGTATTTGTCCGCGAACTCAGCGATAGGACGGTGGTTACCCATCGTCTGCACACGAAAATTTACGAAGCCTTGCTGGCCCATCATATTGAGATACCGTATCCCCAGCGCGACGTGCATATCCGTTCAGTAGCAAAAGGGATATTGAACGAATGAGGCGCGGTTTATTAGCCGATTTCAATATAAAGCCATTCTGTAATAAAATGGCCGCCCTTTGAACCTGGCTTTGGCTCTTTAACTATGCGTTGTCCGTTTTGCTCAGCACAAGATACTCGGGTAATCGATACCCGCTTGGCCGACGACGGCGATCAAGTCAAACGCCGTCGCGAATGCGTGGCCTGCAAAGAGCGGTTTACCACCTTTGAAGTGGTTGAATTGACCTTGCCGCGTATCATCAAACGCAACGGCGCCCGGCAAAGCTTCGACGAAGCCAAACTGCGAGCCGGCATGCAGCGAGCTCTGGAAAAGCGCCCGGTACAAGTAGACGCTGTCGAGGCAGCACTTAGCCGGATCAAGAAAGCCCTGACGGCAAAAGGCGAGCGCGAGATTCCGGCTCGCGAATTGGGTGAATTGGTGATGCAAGAATTGCAAACACTCGATCATGTCGCTTTCGTGCGTTTCGCCTCGGTGTATCGCAGCTTCCAGGATGTCTCCGAATTCACCGCGATGATCGAAAATCTGCAAAAGCATGACGCCTAGCCAAGACGCGGCCTATATGGCGCGAGCCGTCAAATTGGCGCAGAACGGTAAATACACGACCGACCCCAATCCGCATG
Organism: Methylomonas sp. TEB; assembly: GCF_047777895.1. Lineage (GTDB taxonomy): Bacteria > Pseudomonadota > Gammaproteobacteria > Methylococcales > Methylomonadaceae > Methylomonas. Next base: position 2,661,511 of record NZ_CP180476.1, on the reverse strand, counting down.
TCGGCTGTGTGTTGGTCAAGGACGAAAAGGTGATTGCCGAGGGTTGGACACAACGCGCCGGCTTTGCCCATGCCGAAGTCGATGCGCTGGCCAAAACAGACAACGCCAAAGGCTCGACAGCTTATGTGACGCTGGAGCCTTGCAGCCATCATGGTAAAACCGGCCCGTGCTGCGAGGCATTAATCGCTGCCGGCATCCGTCGAGTCGTCGTGGCGATGCAGGACCCCAATCCTCTGGTGGCTGGCCGCGGTTTGCAAAAACTCCGCGAAGCCGGCATTGAGGTGCTAGTCGGCGTCTTGCAGCAAGAAGCCGAAAAGCTAAACCAAGGCTTTTTTAAACGTATGCGGCAGGGTTTGCCGTGGATACGCAGCAAGCTGGCCATGAGCTTAGACGGTCGCACCGCGCTGGCCTCCGGAGAGAGTCAATGGATTACGTCCGTCCACGCCAGGCAAGACGTGCAGATCTGGCGGGCGGCCAGCAGCGCGATTGTCACCGGCATTGATACGGTGCTGTACGACGATCCGCAATTGAATGCGCGTGTGGATTTCGATGCTGTGCAGCCGGTCAAAGTGGTGCTGGATTCGCAATTACGCATGCCTTTATCCGCCAGGCTGTTGGACAATGCGGTAGACGTCTGGATCATGACCTGTAGTGACGACGCGCTAAAACAGCAGAAATTACGCGATGTGGGCTGCAAAGTCTTTCAAGTCGATGCGCGGAATGGTCGCGTAGACTTAGCGCAGGTTTTTAAGTTGCTCGCCGAGTTACAAATCAACACGGTTTGGGTGGAGGCCGGGGCCACACTGAACGGTGCGCTGCTCGATAGTGGGCTGATCGATGAATGGTTGATTTACATGGCGCCCTGTGTATTGGGCGATCAAGCGCGCGGCCTGTTCACTCTGTCGGGCATATTGACCATGCAGGATAAAAAATGCCTGCGCCTGCTAGAAGCCCGGCAAATTGGACCGGATTTGAGATTGCGCTATCAAGCAAAAACTGATTGAAACGATGAAAAGTATTGTTGTAATGACATTGTTAATTAGCCTGCTGCCTGCTTGGGCGACGGCGGATGAGGACGATAAACCGGAAACCAGCACCTTGCAGATTCAAGGCGGCAAAGTGATCGGCGAAAAGCACGAAATCGAAGTCTACGATTATCATAGCGGCACCTATCAAACCTTTGATGTTTATCGTAAGCCGGCCAAGTCGCCAAACAAAGACACGGCCCCCCAAACCCCAAAGCCATCCACCGAGACCGCTCCGCGCTGATCGTAACGGACATTTTTACTTTTTTGAGTGATAACCATGTTTACCGGGATTATTTTAGCCATCGGCAAAATCAAGGCCATCCAGCCTAAAGGCGGCGATTGCCGGTTGATTATCGATACCGGCAAGCTGTCGCTGCGCGAATGCGCCTTGGGCGACAGTATCGCGGTAAATGGTGTTTGCCTGACCGCCGTGGAGTTGGGCGAACATTATTTTTGCGCCGACGTCTCCAATGAGACCTTGTCGCGTACCACTTTAAAGACCGCAAGTACCGGTACGCCGGTGAATCTGGAGTTGGCGATGACACCTTCCAGTCGCTTGGGCGGGCATATTGTCAGTGGTCATGTCGATGGTATTGGTAAAGTGGTCGAGAAACAGGCGGACGGCCGCTCGATCCGTTTTAAATTTAAGGCGCCGGACACGCTGGCCAAATACATCGCCGAAAAAGGCTCGATTTGCATTAACGGCATCAGCCTGACTGTCAACACAGTCGATGGCGCTTATTTTTCCGTGAATATCGTGCCGCATACCTTACAAGAAACCACCTTGGGTCAAACCGAAGCCGGCAGCGAGGTAAATCTGGAAGTCGATTTGCTGGCCCGCTACTTGGAACGTCTGATGCAAGGGGAGGCCGCTGCTTACAGTCAAGGCGGCGTCACCGAGGCCTTATTACAAAACGCAGGCTTTATTAAATGAATAGCATAGAAGAAATCATAGCCGACCTTCGTCAAGGCAAGATGGTCATCATCATGGACGACGAAGATCGGGAAAACGAAGGGGATTTGTTGATGGCGGCGGCCTTTGCCCGGCCCGAAGATATTAATTTTATGGCTAAATACGGCCGCGGCCTGATTTGTCTGACCTTGACCCGCGAACGCTGTCAACAGTTGCGTTTACCTTTGATGGTCAGCGACAACAATACGCCATATACCACCAATTTCACCGTGTCGATTGAAGCCGCTACAGGCGTGACCACCGGTATTTCCGCCGCCGACCGCGCGTTGACCGTGCAGGCGGCGGTAGCAAAAAACGCCCAGCCGAGTGATCTGGTGCAACCGGGGCATATTTTCCCGTTGATGGCACAAGCCGGCGGCGTACTGAATCGGGCCGGTCACACGGAAGCCGGGTGCGATCTGGCCAGATTGGCGGGCGTGGAACCGGCGGCAGTGATTGTGGAAATTCTGAACGACGACGGTTCGATGGCACGGCGGCCGGATTTGGAAGTCTTCGCCGAACAGCACAATCTGAAAATCGGCACGATTGCCGATTTGATTCACTACCGTATCAAACACGAAAACACCCTGGAGCGGATCAGCGAATGCGTTTATCCCACCGAATTCGGCGATTTCAGATTGTATGCCTACCAGGATTGTAACGACGACAATGTGCACCTAGCCTTAGTGATGGGCGATGTGGCTGGCGACGAACCGGTGCTGGTGCGGGTTCATGCTCGCAACCTGATCGACGATTTATTGTTTTCCAAACGCAGCGATTGCAGTTTGCCGGTGCGGGAAGCCTTGAAAAATATCGCCGAAGCCAGGCGCGGGGTTTTGGTGATCATTCGCCAAAAAGAAAACAACAAGGATTTGGTGGAACTGATACACGCCTATCAAATGCAGGATCATGGCGTCAAAAACAGTCAGGATTTAAGTGCAGATTCGGATTGGCGCACCACGGGAGCCGGCTCACGCATCTTGTCGGATTTGGGCGTGCGGCGCCTGAAGGTGATGGGGGCTCAGAAAAAATACATCGGTTTGTCCGGCTTCGATTTGGAAGTCGTCGAACATATCGATTCAACGCATTAAGGCAGGGTCGATTCATTCGACACGTTTTACAGCATTTTAATCATTCAACAACAGGTAAACACATGGCAGCAGTCACTACTCTGGAAGGCAACTTTTCCGCGCAAGGCGGCAAGTTTTGCCTCGTTTCTTCACGTTTCAACAGCTTTATCGTCGAACAATTGGAAGGTGGTGCGATCGATGCCTTGGTGCGCCATGGCGCGGATAAAAACGACATCACTCTGGTCAAGGCGCCGGGTGCTTTCGAATTGCCGATGGTGGTGCAACGTATTGCGGCTACCAAAAAATACGATGCGATTATCGCTTTGGGTGCAGTCATTCGCGGCGGTACACCGCATTTTGAATATGTAGCCGGCGAATGCGTGAAAGGTATCGCTCAAGTGGCCTTGCAATACGATGTGCCGGTGGCATTTGGGGTATTAACCGTGGACAGCATCGAACAGGCTATCGAACGTGCCGGCACTAAAGCGGGAAACAAGGGAGCGGAAGCTGCCTTGTCGGCGATCGAAATGGTCAGTCTGTTCAACAACCTGGGTCGTTAATGAGTCAAGCAAAAACCAATGCCAGAAAGTGCGCGGTACAGGCGCTGTATCAATGGCAAATGTCCGGCGAGAGCCTGATCCGTATCGAAACCTATTTTCTGGAAGAAGAGCATCTGAAAGGCGCGCAAAAAACCTATTTCAGCGAATTGTTTCATGGTGTACCGAAACAATTGGCTGTGATCGACGCGGCCCTGGCCGAATTTGTCGATAGGCCGGTGGAAAAAATCGATCCGGTGGAGCGGGCGATTCTGCGCATCGGCGCTTACGAACTGATGAACCGCTTGGAAACGCCGTATAAAGTCATCATCAACGAAGGCGTCAATCTGGCTAAGGATTTCGGCGCCGACGGCAGTCATAAATATGTCAACGGCATTCTAGATAAAGTCGCACAGAAACAGCGTGCCGTCGAGATTGCCGCCAAGCAGGCGAAAAACCATAACTAATGGCGGTCGCCGAATTCGATCTGATCCGCCGCTATTTTGCGGTGCATGCTCCTAGGCATCCGTTCAATCAATTGGGCATAGGCGATGACTGCGCGTTACTGAACCTGCCGGCCGGCCATCAATTGGCGGTCACCGCCGATACGATGGTCGAGAATGTGCATTTCTTTGCAGATGCCGATCCTGAATTGCTGGGGCATAAATTACTGGCGGTGAATCTTAGTGATTTGGCGGCCATGGGTGCCGAGCCTTTCGCGGTCACCTTGGCTTTGACTTTGCCTAAAGTCGATGAAAGCTGGCTGGAAGCGTTCTCGCGAGGTTTTATCAATCTGGCTCGTCAGCACAATGTCGATCTGATTGGCGGCGACACCACGTCCGGACCGTTGACTTTGACGGTGCAGGCGATGGGCGCGGTGCCGCAGGGTAGGGCGCTATTGCGTTCCGGTGCCCAGGTTGGCGATTTGGTATACGTTACCGGTCAGCTTGGTAATGCCGGCTTGGGGTTAAAAATTAAACAGGGTTATGTCTGCGCAGATCCGGAGTTGGCTTTGCGTTGCTTTAATCAGCCACAACCGCGAGTCTCGGAAGGTTTGGCGCTGCGCGGTATCGCTAATGCCTGTATCGATATTTCTGACGGATTAGCTGCCGATTTGGGACACATTTTGCAACAAAGCGGCGTCGGCGCGTGTTTGCAATGGGACAACTTGCCGCTATCCGCCTCAGTGGCAGAGTTCATCAATCACAGCGGCGATTGGCGTATGCCCTTGATTGCCGGAGACGATTACGAATTGTGTTTTACGGTGCCGGCAGATTGTTCTCATGCATTACCGGCGGCTACTTGCGTGGGGATTATCGAAGCCGAGCCGGGTTTGCGGATGCGTAAGGCTGGGCGCGTGGAGGCATTCGAGGTGAAGGGTTTTGAGCATTTTTCTTAGAGAGTATTACGGCAACGCACGTTTGACTGCGTTACAAATCGTCAAAGATCCCACCTTGTTTTTGGCGTTTGGTTTCGGCTCCGGTTTGGCTAAGAAAATGCCCGGTACGATGGGCACGCTCGCCGCCATTCCGCTATACCTTGCTTTACTGCAAACCAATGAGTGGATTTATCTGTCGGTGACGCTGATCAGCGTTTGCATCGGCATCTGGATTTGTGGTCAAGCCGCTAAAAAATTGGAAGTCCATGACTTCGGCGGTATTGTTTGGGATGAAGTCGCCGGATTTTTGATTACGATGACCGGCGTAACCTATTCCTGGCAGAGTCTATTGGCCGGTTTTCTGCTGTTCCGCTTGTTCGACATTGTCAAGCCCTGGCCGATTAAATGGCTTGATAAGCATGTCCACGGTGGTTTCGGCATTATGCTGGACGACGTGGTGGCAGGGGTTTTTGCCGGCTTGATTATGCACTTCTGGTTTGATTTTCCGGCGAACTGAGTGAGCGTTGTTTTCGTTCAACAAGCCAGTGGTTTTGGGGCATTGTTCTCATTTGACCCATGATAATTCATGCGACTAAAATCCATGCCGGTTTGGGGGATTAGTTGCGTGCAGCGAATGCCGCAAATATTAAGCTTCAGACCTAATAACTATACAAACACTTAGGAGGACTTTTTATGAATACAAGATGGTTATTCGCTGCTTCACTTGTGATGCTGACCAGCGCTGGTGCGGCAATCGCCGATAAAGATAACAATAAAGGAGTGGGGCAAGCCTGTAGGGGCTTGCCTAATCACGCCACATTGAAAGCAGCACTTGACGATGCAGTGAGTGCGGAGGAAAGCGGGCTTAATTTGCATATGTGGGCCACTTTAGTCAACCGTGACGGCGTGGTTTGTGCCGTAGCGTTTTCCGGCACCCATCGGGGGGCACAATGGCCGGCCAGTCGCGTTATCTCAGCGCAAAAAGCCAACACAGCCAATTCGCTCAGTCTTGATTCTTCCTCAGATTCTGCTGGTTCCGGCAAGCCCAATGGTTTGGCGTTATCGACAGCGAATTTATATTCAGCGGTACAGCCTGGTGGTAGTTTATTCGGACTTCAAGAGAGCAATCCCGTTGAAACCGGCGTTGCTTATGGCGGAAATCCAGGTTTAAACGGTACTCCTCAAGATCCTATGGTTGGGTCAAAAATTGGTGGCATTAATGTATTCGGTGGTGGCCTAGGCTTGTATTCAGTGGGAAAAACGCTGGTCGGTGGCGTCGGTTTAAGCGGCGACACCTCTTGTGCCGATCATAATATCGCTTGGAGAGTCAGACATAATCTAGGGCTTGACCACATTGTCGGCGTCGGGGGAGTGAGTGGCGATCCACAGCGTCCTGATAATATCATTTACGACATTGCCGCCAATCCGAACGGTGGTACCGGAATTAGCGCAGGAGGTTTCGGCCATCCCACCTGTTTAAATACCGATCTGAATACAGCGGATTTGCCTGCCGGCCAACCTTAATCATCCGCTTTAAAAGCAACGGCAAGCAGATAAGGAACTTATCTGGTGACATTATTTAACAAATAGCATGTTTATTGCTTGCTAAATAATTTAAGGTCTGTATAATAAGTCAAATCAATCGCGGGGTGGAGCAGCTTGGTAGCTCGTCGGGCTCATAACCCGAAGGTCGTAGGTTCAAATCCTGCCCCCGCTACCAGACAAATCAAAGGCTTAGGTTTAACGACCTAGGCCTTTTTTGTTGCCTGTAAGTTTCTGGTAAGCAGATAGTAAGCGAATTTATGGAATACAAATCAGCGCCATTAGCTTTTCCCCACGCCTAACATCGATAGATTGCATGAGCGAATTTAAAGGCGGCTGCATGTGCGGAGCGGTTCAATACGCAGTGAAATCCAAGCCGCGTCTGTCTTTTTATGCCAATGCAGGCAGTGTCAACGAATCACCGGCACAGGTCATTCGGCCGAATTTGTTGCATCGGCAAAAAACACAATACGAATGGGTGCGCCGAAATTTAGCGATCCTGATCAACAAACCCAGTGCGTTTTTTTCGGTCAATCTGACGGCGCGAATGCCTGATAAAAATCGACCTGAAACCAAGCCTTACATCAGGAAGTTTCTGAAAAATCCGCTTGGTGGCCTTTTGAGTTGGCGGTCTTTGCCGGAAAAATTGACTATCCAAGTTGTCGTTTCTTAAATAGACATATCATCCGTTGCATCATGTGGATAACTAGCGGCCCCACTAATCCCAATCTCGTGATTGAGTTTAACGATTGGAAGAGTGTGAATGCATTCGCACAGCGTATCTGTTTTATGTAGGTAGTTTCATTGTTCGCAATCCATTCTTTCGTTGGCTGACATGACATTCGTTTTATCGCGGCGTATGCGTTACTTGCTCTTAAGTTTGACCATCGGCAGTCTCGCCGCGCTAACGGGCACATTTTATCAAGCCAAAAGAACCACAGCCGACCAGGCCGCATTCCCGCCGCCAGGACGCATGATTTCAGCGAAAGGCGTGAATCTCCATCTCTATTGCCTGGGCTCCGGTTCGCCAACGCTGGTTCTCGAAGCGGGCCTAGGCGAAAACGTGTTGAGCTGGTATCCGGTTCACGCCAAGCTTGCCCAGACCATGCGCGTTTGCGCCTACGACCGCCCAGGCTTGGGCTGGAGCGATCCCATAGCCGCTGCTATCCAGCCGGAAGAAGTGGCTGAAAACCTGCAGGCCGTATTGCACAACGCCGGCATTGCCCCGCCGTTTGTACTGGTTGGCCATTCGCGGGGCGGAATCTACGTGCGTGCTTTCTATCAGCGGTTTCCCGAACAGACACAGGGTATTGTTCTAGTCGATTCGACGCACGAACAAGGCCCCATGCACGATTATCCTTATGCCGCTTGGGATTATCGGAAACAAGCCCTGCAAATCGTAATTGCAGAACCGTTGTCGCGGCTCGGTATCGTCAGGCTGCTGGGCATCGCCGATGCCGACCGCAGGCCATCTCCGCTACCGGCTGAAATCCTGGCCGCGAAAACCGCGATACAAAATCGCACCGATACCGCTGATGCGGTAGTCAATGAAATCGCCGTCATGCGCCAAGGACTTGATCCGACGACACCGCCACCACGCAGCTTAGGCAATCTCCCGTTATTAGTGCTAACCGCCGGCAATCTGGTGGATTTGGCTATAGTCGAGCGCGAAGCGAAGAGAGCGGGCAAAGATGTTGAAACGGAAAAGGTGCTCGCCAAGATTAAAATGGCCGAGCAAGACGATCTGGCCCATTTGTCCGGCCATTCGCGGCATATTACCGTCAGTCATAGCGGCCATTTCATCATGCACGATCAGGCCGATGAATTCGTCGCCGCAGTGCGTGAATTTGTTTTAGATATGCCTCTGGTCAATTGAGCACGTTGAGTCAGGCGAGATGATTCTGCGCTTGTTACAGTAGCGCTCGATTGAGGAGGTATGAAAGTGGACGATAAAACGGCCAGCGCGGCCTATGCGATGCGCTTCGATAGGATTTTCGATTACATCGACAAGCATCTGTTCGAGCCGGTGTCGGTCAATGAACTGAGCAAACAGGCCAATTTTTCCCGCTTTCACTTTCAACGGCAATTCTCCGCTTACACCGGGCTGAGCACGACGCGCTACATCCAGTTATTGCGTTTGCGTAAGGCTTCTTACCAACTAGTGTTTCAGGAGCAGCGCAGCATTACCGATATTGGCTTGGACGCCGGTTTCGGCAATGCGGAATCGTTTTCCCGTGCGTTCAAAAAATGTTTCGGACAAACGCCTACTCAATTTCGAAAGCATCCAGCATGGCAGCCTTGGAATGAGCGCATGCTATTACCCAAACGAATAAGGAGTTTCCAGATGAACGTTACCATCGTCGATTTTTCAGAAACCACAATAGCCGTCTTGGAGCACCGTGGCCCGCCCAGCCTGGTAATGGAGTCGGTCAGAAGCTTTATAGACTGGCGCAAACAGAGCGGCTTGTCGCCGATCGCCAGCAGTCGGACGTTTGGTATCGCGTATGACGACCCGGCTGACACGCCCGCTGAATCATTCCGGTTCGATGTATGCGGCGAGGTCAAGCAACCCGTGCCGGAAAACTCGCAAGGGGTGATTAACAAATTGATTCCGGGAGGACGTTGCGCCGTGGTGCGCCGTATCGGTTCAACCGACCGTATCAGCGACAGTGTTTATTACCTCTACCGGGAGTGGCTGCCGGAGAGTGGTGAGGAATTGCGGGAATTTCCGCTGTTTTTTCATTACATCAAACGGGTGCCTGAAACGCCCGAACACGAACAGATTACGGATGTATATCTGCCTTTGGTGTAAACGAAAGCGGTCGAATAGTTGATCCATGGTAAAACTCAGCCGCGCAGGGCGCATTAGCTTTAGAGTAGTGCGCCGAAACGTTAATGACCAACATGCGGCGCAATACGGCTACACCTATTAACGCCCTAAGATTGCGCCTTACGGCCTTGGGCGAAGTGCGAACCGGTGACGGTATCAATCATCCGGCGGATCGGTAGGGTGATAAAGTCCTATCGTCATGGAGTTTTTAAATGCCGAACAGTCGCCGGCATACGGTCAACCGCGATAACGGCTATCGAATGTTTCGGAGAGTCAAGCTTGTTGTTAAGTACCAATTTTGATACGCTACCTCGATGAATCCAATCCTTTCTGTTAGATTTTTTGCAACGGATGCCGGCAGTGAGCCCGTTAGAGAATGGTTGAAAGGATTATCCGCTCAAGACAGAAAAACGATAGGCGAAGATATTAAAACGGTGCAATTCGGTTGGCCTCTCTGTATGCCGTTAGTCGATCATCTCGAAGGCGACATTTGGGAAGTCAGAATTAAGCTGGACAACCGGATAGCTCGCGTTCTGTTTGTCATCGACAAGCAGACGATGATTTTGCTGCATGGCTTTATCAAGAAAAGTCAGAAAACACCGAAGGCGGAAATCGATTTGGCAAAACAAAGATTGAAAGCATTACGAGGTAAGCGATGAACACTAACCAAGAAGAAAACCCTCATATCGGTAGCAGCTTCGACGACTTCCTGAGCGACGAAGCCATCCTTGACGAAGTGACAGCGGTAGCGGCCAAGAGGGTCATCGCTTGGCAAATATCGGAAGGCATGTCGGCGCTAAAACTCAGTAAAACGGCAATGGCCAAAAAAATGCACACCAGCAGGGCTTCGCTTAATCGCTTGCTGGACGAAGAAGACACCAGTTTAACCTTGACCACCTTGGTGAGTGCCGCCGCTGCGCTCGGTAAAAAGGTAAAAATAGAATTGGAATCTGTGTGAACTTGGCTGGATAAGGCCATAGTTGCAGGCCCAAAACCGGCCAAAATTCGTCAGACGAAACGAAAGTGCCTATGGCAAATTCCAGCCAAAATCAGACTTAGGGTGTGTTGAGTTTACGAACCGCACAAATCGCGAACGATGCGCCGCACGCTGTTCATCATCCTACTGCCCTAGGCATTTTTAATATTGAGACAAATAAATCCATATAAAAATAAAAGTCTAATGGAATGTATATATGAAAACAAAAAAACCATGCAGACAGCAATAAAAACAAATACTTCTTTTTTTTCTGTTGAGAAACACTCAACTAAAAGTTACGCTCAATCAAGTTTACCCGCAATATTAAGTTTGTTTAGCGGTGCCGGCGGACTTGACTTGGGATTTAAGCTCGAAGGCTTCGGAATTTCTCTAGCGATTGATATTTCGCATGCCGCAATAAAATCACACAAACGGAATTTTCCTAATAGTAATTCGGTATGCGCTAATCTCATTGACTTAGGGCCACAAGGTGTTTTAGATGCATTATTAAATAATATACCGCCTAAAACAAAGCTTGGCGTCATTGGCGGACCTCCATGTCAGGGGTTTTCCCGGGCAAATAATCAATCTACGGCAGATGACCCAAGAAATACACTGCCTAAACTTTATATTGAGATCATCAAGAAACTTCAAGAAGTTTTTGAGATAGAATTTATTGTATTCGAGAATGTTTTAGGAATTAGAGATAAAAAGCATGCTCAAACCTATTCTTCGCTTATCCATGACATAGATTTACTAGGTTTCGATTTGAATGAACATGAACTTTGTGCCACCGATTTTGGTGTTCCTCAGACAAGGAAACGTATCATTCTAGCCGCTATGAGCAAAGGGAAAGGTTATTTAGATGTTGTACCGCGTAAAAACACAGGTATTTTCACAGTTAAAGAAGCCATTGGCGGGCTTGAACCACCTGTTTTTTATTCCAAAGATATTAAATCTACCGAAATTCCGGTGCATCCTAATCATTGGACTATGAAACCGAAGTCATACCGCTTTTCCACTCCAATGGAGAAATGGTCGACTAGCCGTAGAAGTTTCAAAGTACTAAAATGGGACCGCCCAAGTCCAACAATTGCTTTTGGCAATAGGGAAATCCACGTTCACCCAAGCGCCACACGTAGAATAAGCATCTATGAGGCGCTAATTCTGCAAGGATTCCCAAAAAACTTTGTACTTGAAGGAAATTTATCTGAACAAGTGGAGCAGGTTTCTAACGCTGTGCCGCCACCAGTAGCTCGCAGTGTCGCCGCAGCAGTAAAACAGTCCTTACTCAAGGAAAGACATGAGTTCTAGTGCCATTACGCCAATAACAGCTAAAAATGAGGATGAGCTACTTCAACACCTTAGCTCTGACGATAGTGATGACAAAGTTGTTGCCACAGTCCTGAAAACTGACGAACGCGTGCTTGCGCGCGTTACTGATGGAATTTACCGGCAGCCTGGATCTGCATTACGCGAATTGATATCCAATGCTTACGATGCGGATGCCACACGGGTCGTGATTAAAACAGATGCACCAAGATTTGACAGGATATCTATAGAAGATAACGGACACGGAATGAGCCTTGCTGCATTGGTACGCATGTTACATCATATTGGAGGCAGTGCTAAAAGGCATGTGGTTGGCAGGGACTTAGGTATAACCGATCCTCATGACGCGTTACGCAGCCCGGGGGGCCGCCGTCTCATCGGTAAAATCGGAATTGGGCTATTTTCGGTTTCTCAACTCACCCGCACTTTCCAAATTATCACTAAAGTAAAAGGGGAGAATTACCGCACTGTTGCAACCGTAGTATTAAGGCAATATGCAGAAAATGGCGATCAATCCGAAAAAGATAGTGAATTTGAATCAGGGAAAGTTAATGTTTGGCGTGAGAAAGCTTCTGATATTGAGTCGCACGGCACGTCTATCTATTTAACAGGAATACGTCCTCAAGCACGGGATACACTTCGCAGCCGTGAAATATGGTCCGCAATTGAAGAAAGTGAAAAAAATTTGGAGGAAACGGCGAAAATTGAACCGCCCCGTTATCATATTGGTAGAGTCGATTCATCTTCAGGTCAGCTTCTTAAGCCGTTTAACAATCAGCTAGATTCTGTTCCATGGGACAAGAATGACTCACCCGACCAAGCTTTTTCTAAACTGGTAGACGCTGTCTGGAATGAATCAAAACAAGGAAACCCAAATCCTAGACTTGAAAGAATATTTGATTATTATCTGCAAATGGTATGGCAACTTGCTTTAGCATCACCATTGCCTTATATAGACGGGAGTTTGTTCGATATTGATCTAACTGATTCTTCAGAAGTATTTGAACTGTCTAACCTCCCTAAAGGCACGGCTGTAAAAGTTTCACTAAATAACGGCGAAACAATTCGGGAGTCTTTAGAATTAACCAATTCAAACGACTCATCCGACCCGTTTGAGGTATTCTTTGACGATTTAAAATTATTTAGGCCAATTAAATTTAGATCGTTACCAACAACAAACCATGCCCTTAAAAAACCACTTGTATTTATTGGCAAATGCCGGGAAGAGTTTTCTAAAGCCCCTAAGGAACTTAGTGGTGGCCCGCTATCCTTTGAAGCTTATTTATTTTGGAACCCTAAGATAGCCCCAACCGAACATAGAGGATCATTAATCCGTATTCATGGAGCTAGCGGTACCCTTTTCGATTCTACCTTTATGAGATACCAGGTTTCTGAACAAACCCGGTTAAGCCAAATTACCTGTGAAATTTTTGTACATGAAGGGCTTGATAGTGCATTGAATATCGACCGTGAATCTTTTAACTATGCCCACCCCCATTCTGTTTTTATTACTAAATGGCTACATAGGGCTCTGACGCAACTTGCGACCGCTCAGAAAAAATTAGCGAGTGGAGTACGTTCTCAAGAAAGAGAAGAAGCAAGAGGTTCGGTGCTTAACGAAATTCAAAAAGTCGCAAAGGAAGTTTGGGTAAGGGAAACCGGCGATTTAGCCTCATACCCACCTTCAGTTGTACTTGCCAAAACAGATGAACAGCAAGCCGATCATTACGATACATATCTATTTTCTAGAAATGCTGTTTTCCCTAACGGAATAAATAAACCGTCTAAACCAAACCAAGAAATACTTGAAGAGAAAATAAAGGCAATAGCTCAGGTCCTTGCCTCATTTGGCATCCTCGATGCAATTACAAAGGAAAAGCAAGAACAGCTACTTAATGCAATTTATCAAATTATCAGCGCGACCGAAGATTGATGGAAAACAATATACCGGTAGAAGAAGGATTAGCTGACGATATCGTTGGCGAATATCAATACGAAGCCCCGCAACGCCAAAAAAAGGAGTTTTTACCTTGGCATAGGCCTAGAAAACAATTTGTTAGGGACCGTCAGTGGCGTAGCGAAATAGTTAAGTTAGTAGAAGCTGCCCCTCCTATTGATGGTGTTATCAAATATCTAGGTTTACCAGGGCTCGATTTACTGGATTTACGTTATTTCCATAATACTATTTGCGAACGACAAAATTTGAAGTTGCGTTTTCTAGGATTTAATACAGCAGCAGCCCCAAATGACGAAGCGCAGACCGAATTTAATCTTTGCCGTGATGAAGTAAAAAGATTAGAACAGATTGATCCACTTTCTGACGTAATACGAGATGATTTCAGGCTTGTTGGAAATCCTAACTCTAAAGCCTTCAAAGAAACGGCTAAACTAGGGCCTTATGATGTAGTGAATTTAGATTTATGCGACGGATTTGCAAAACATCCTCCTGGCCACTTAGACGGGACTCATTATGATGCTATGTCACAACTGCTCTCAATTCAAGCTAGAAACAAAAATCCATGGCTATTGTTTTTAACAACACGTGTTGGCAATAATGATATCCACCGAGATGTTCTTGACAGATTATTGGATAAATACCGTGAAAATTTAATAAACTGCACCGCTTTTAGGGAAAAATCATTTGAACATTTTTCAATTCAGAATAATGATGACCTTCTTAATGCGATTCAAACAGAACCGGGTTTAACCAACATATTCTTAACAGGAATATGCAAATGGTTATTGAGCTGTTCAATAAATCAAACCCCGCCTACAAAGGTAAAGCTAATAAGTGTTTTTGGCTACCGCGTCTCACAGGATGCAAACCACGAAGACCTTATCTCTTTAGCAATAAAATTCGAACCCTGCTCTACTGCCGTCGCCGACCCGTTTGGATTAGCAAATCATCAGGGAAACAGACCTACAGAATGTGAATTGTCACCTAATTTTGTGGCTAAAGTTGCAAATCGGAAAGACGCAGATAATATTCTCTCAACGAACGATCAACTTCACGGGGAGATGATAACTGCAATGGCCGATTTACTGAGTTTGGCGCGTTACGATACAGGAGCATTTCAAAGTTGGGTAAACGCGGGCTGCCCTGCCCAATAAAAAGTAAACAATTCCGTATTCCGGCATTTAACCCTTATGGGTAAACGCAAGACTAAAGAAAAAATCAGCCGTAGCGAAAATATGCGGCGGATACACAGCAAAAATACCAATCCGGAAATGATTGTTCGCCGCTTGATTCATGGAATGGGATACCGCTACCGCCTTCACCGTAAGGACTTGCCCGGAAAACCAGATTTAGTTTTTCCTATCCGGAAAGCCGTGATATTCGTTCATGGCTGTTTTTGGCATCAGCATTCTGATCCAACTTGTAAACTTGCTCACACACCAAAATCAAACCAGGATTACCAAAACTTGAACGTAACAAGGCACGTGATACGTTGCATTATGCAGAACTTATCGGGCTTGGTTGGCGAGTAATCGTGTTATGGGAATGCGA
The DNA here is from genome assembly GCF_047777895.1 of Methylomonas sp. TEB. Lineage (GTDB taxonomy): Bacteria > Pseudomonadota > Gammaproteobacteria > Methylococcales > Methylomonadaceae > Methylomonas. The sequence continues at coordinate 2,646,359 of NZ_CP180476.1, read as the reverse complement.
AGTCAGTGATATTGCAAAAATTTCAAAAACGATAAGAGATTTTTTGGAGTCTTAACCGCGCAAACATTAGGACCGTAGTCCGGGTTGAATGCAATGAAACCCAGCATTGATGGCATTTTTGCTGGGTTTGGCTTTCGCTCTGCCTACGGCTATATCCGAAGCTTCATTGCCGAGGTCTAACCTGAATCTCTGGCCGACAATCAATCAAAACAGGCAGATGAAACATGCACATATTCTAAAAACTCGGCGGCATCTCCATTATCGTGGGATCGCTACTGCTGCCTATGCCGTCTTGTTCCCGATCTTGTTGCCGTTAGGGACGGGAAGCTTCGACTATGCCGAGGTGGTGCGTAGTCCCGGCTGGGTGCCTTTAGCGTTGGTTGCCTTTACCGGCGTGTTAGCCTTGCTGGTCGGGTTTTATGCCGTTTATGCCAGGATGCGTGACACGGCTGGCGTGCAGGGCGCCGTGGGGTTTTCATTTGTCGAGGCGGCTTATTTACTGCAGGCTTGCAAAGTAACTTGGGAACTGTTTCTTTACCCCATCATCGCCCACTATCCGGAAACCGCCTTTCTGTTACGGGACGCCGTCATCAAAAACGATCCGGCGGTGTTGTTGTTTAGAATCTCGGCTTCCGCGACGATATTGATCGGCATCGTGCTGTTTTGCCTGGCTATCTACCGTTCGGCATTCTATCCCAAGCCGGCGGCTGCATTGATCTTCGTCGGCGCCGTGGTGTATGCGCTGGGGCCTATGATTTCGGTTTACGTGTCTATCGTTGGGATTTTCACTTTTGCCGTGGGCTGTATGTTGCTTGGGGTTCGCTTGCTACGCTGATCGCGAAAGGAAGCCGTCGCAGTTCAATCAAACCCCGCATCTTGATTGGCAAAACTGCTAGGGCGGTCATGCCGCCGGTGCTAACCTGCCACCATCATGGCTTGCAGGAGTTTTTTACGATGAACAATATTAACGACCCGGTTTACGCGCGCCTGCTCAAGGCGGCGCTGGAGTGTTTCCTCGCCGACGAATACCACAAGGTCACCACCCGCGCCATCGCCGACCAGGCGGGCGTTAATGTCTCGATGATCCGCTACTACTTCGGAAACAAGGAAGGCCTCTACGAAGAAATGATCCGCGAGACGCTAAAGCCTCTCTTGGACATGCTTGACAGCGATACGCTGTCCGAGGCCGGTGGTTTCGCCGACTATCTGCGCCTCTATTACGGCACCATGCGCAAGCATCCCGAATTCCCCAAGCTTATCCTCAAGGTGCTAGCCCTCAACCATGGGCCGGGCCGGCGTTTCATCCTGCAGTTGCTGGAACGCGGCCGTAGCGGCGGTGCGCGGCGGCTGGAACAGCTGAAGGCAAGCGGGCAGATCGATATAACGATCAACCCCGACGTGGCGCGGATGGCTTTCGTCAGTCTTGCGATGATGCCGATGCTGCTGAAGGATATTTTCGAGGAACAGATGGGTGAGCAGATGGACGAGGCCTTCCTCGACGAACTCGCTGCATTCAACGGTAAGCTGTTGGCGGCTGGCATGGCTGCGGCGCAAGCGCAAGCGCAAGCGGGAGCGTGACATGACATTCCAAAAGAATGCCGGTGTTGTGCGCCGTTTCGCCAGACTCGCCAAATTCGGCGTCTGGCTGCAAAATTTGCCCAACAAAATTGTGCCGCCGCCTTTCCGCCTGATGCAGATCGGTTCGGTCTTTTGGCAATCGTGGGCGCTGTATGTCGCCGCGCGGTTGGACATCGCTGGCACGCTGGCCGACGCTGAATTGAGTATCGAAACCCTGGCCGAACACGTCGCCGCCGACGCTGATGCGCTCTACCGCTTGCTGCGCATGCTGGCGGCGATAGGCGTGTTCGAGGAAGTCTCGCCGCGTCGCTTCCAAAATAACAAGCTTTCGTCTTGTTTGTGCCCGGATCATCCCCAAAGCGTGCGGGCGATGGTGCTGATGCACAACTCGCCGGAAATGAGCCGACCATGGTTCGAGCAATTGGAGCAGGGCATTCGTAGCGGCGGCGTGCCGTTCGAATCGGCTCACGGGCAGGCGTTTTACGATTATCTGGATGCTAACCCGGAATTCGACCAGCTGTTTGCGCAGGCCATGGATAGCGTAGAAGCCTTGGCCGGGGACAGCTTTGTTACCGATTTCGATTGGTCGCGCTTCGAGCGCATCATCGACGTCGGCGGTTCCAAGGGCACAAAATCGCTTGCCATCCTCAAACTTCATCCGCAGCTCACGGCGTTGGTGGCCGACCGCGAACAGGTTATCCAAGGCACGGCGCAGTTCTGGAAGGAAAAAGGCGAGGGCGCGCTGCTGCAACGCATGCGCTTCGAAGTCTGCGACCTACTGCAAGCCGTGCCCAAGGCGCATAGCGACAAGGATATTTACCTGCTGAGCGCGGTGCTGCATGGCTTCGATGACGACACCTGCGTCACCGTGCTGCGCAATGTCGCGCAAGCTAGTGCAGATAGCCGCGCTGCCATCGCCGTGATGGAGATGGTGATGCCGGATAGTCCGACCGACATCGCTGCAGCCTCATTCGACATGCAAATGTTCGTCAACACCCGCGGCCGGGAGCGAACGCTGGCCGAATGGCGGCGACTGTTCGATGCCAGTGGATTGGTACTTCAAGAGGTGGTGAGCTTGCGAACGTTCGGGAAAATATTGGTGCTGCGGGCGGTTCACAGCACCGGCAAGGCCTGATTCCGGAATTCGAATGGCGCGAGTTCGCCTACGGATGAATTTCGGCAGGCTTGGTCATTTCACGGCCGGACGGCCAACAGCATGTCCGGCGGATGGTTACCGTGGACCTTACCGGCAAGTCTGAAGGCAATCGACGCAGGGAAGGAAAACCTGAACCGCAGGTCAAGCGTTTCTGCTTGATAGGGCTTGTTGCCTAAAGGCCTTTTTCCTGATTTTCTTCTTGGGTTTCGATTGCCGTTGGCTCGGGAGCATAGTCTTTGGAATCGACTTCAGTTTGTTCGCATTTACCCTTCAATAATTCGATAGCGCCGGGCCAGCAGGATGCTTCGACGTAAAATTTGGCATACCAAAGAAAGGCGACGCCGGAGCAGTCCTCATGGACAATCTTTGGCTGTACGCTGACATCGTCTTCATAAACTCTTTGCACTTTGCAAAAGTGAACAGGTTCGGACCAGGCGGTATTCGTTGTTAGAGCTAAAAGAGCTAGGGCAGATATTTTTTTAAGAAACGTCATCTTTTTATCCAAAAATGCTAAAGAGTAGTTTCAATATTCGGCTTTACCATGTTCAAAGTCAAAATTTACATCTGATTTTTTCCGCAAAATACCGAAAACTCAGGGAAGGGAGCTTCTAAAAACCAAAGGAAACGCTATGCTCCGAGACAGGCAGAAGGTTAGAGACTTCCGGGAGACAAGGCGATAATTCAGCAGCGATGGCTTTTCGTCGCAACAAACAGGAAATACAAATGTATTCGTCAGATGATGAAATCGGCATTATCACTGCCTTTGTGGAGCAATTGGAAGAACAGTCCATTCCGCGCGCGTTGGCCGTTAAAAAAAGAGTGGAAGAGGGCGATACGCTAAACGAGATTGAAATCATGCATTTTGAACAAATGCTTTCAGAGGCCAGCACTATGATGCCGCTATTGAAGCACCACCCTGAATATCAAAAGTTGATCGCTGAATTAGCCAATTTGTACAACGATATTTCGGAACGCGCTTTGAGTAACCAGTTAAACGGAAAAACCTAAAAAGCCGACGCGCTGAATATAGATAAGCCGCGATTTAGGTGCACAAAAAAGCCGGGCGTACCCGGCTTTATGGAACTGCAACGCTAAACGGCTGCTATTCGAAAGAAACTTCTTCCAGGCTGGCTAAGCAGCCTAGTCCTCTGGCAAATTCTTGCAATTCGCTCGCCATATGAAAATTAATGATGGAGTTCGTCTTTAGATCCACAACGGCGTATTCGACAATCGTATCGTTGTTCTGCAACCTCGGCTTGTATTTCAATAACTTCTTCGACTCCTTGGCCAGCTTACGATTTAGCCGAGTGGTTAGCGCGCGAATTGAAACCAATTTTTTCATATCCGATCTCCATACGTTAAAACGGAAATCGCAGTATAAGTGATTTTGACGGTTTTATGACATTGCCCAACAAAAAGCCTGAGACCCTGAGCACAATGTGTGGATTGTGCAGTTTTCACGATGGCATTAAACAGGCGGGAAAATTAACTGGCTAGCCTGAGCAAAGTCGATAATATAGCGCCATGCTGTTTGTATTAAATCCGGCGGAACCGCTTCCGCACTAACCATGAGGGCTGTCATGTCTGAGCATACCAACGCTTTTCAATCACTATCTTCCGAAAGCGAGGGAAGCGCGCCCATACAGATTTGGCTGACGACTGCCGACCAGCAAGCCTTGTTACAACCACAGACCAGTGGTTTTGGTTTTAACAACCCTCTCGGCGATGTGCCGGTAATAACGGTCGATACCGGCGATGTTTATCAAACCGTGGAAGCTTTTGGCTTCTCCTTGACCGGCGGCAGCGCCATGCTGATAGCGGCACTGCCCAAGGTCGAACGGCAAGTTTTGTTGCAGGAGCTGTTTTTGCCCGATGGTGACGGGATCGGCGTCAGTTGTTTGCGCCTTAGTATCGGCGCTTCCGATTTAAGCGAGCGGTGCTTTAGCTATGACGACATGCCCGACGGCCAGAGCGATTTGGAACTTGCGCATTTTGATTTGAATGCCGGCGATATCGAGGTTATTCCGCTACTCCAAGATATTCTGACACTCAACCCAGCGATTCGAATTATCGCCACCGCGTGGTCGGCACCGCGTTGGATGAAGACTAACCAAGCGTTTATCGGCGGCAAACTTAAGCCCGAATGCTATGCCGTCTACGCGGCGTATTTGGTGAAATATCTGCAAGCGATGCGCGAACGCGGCATCGTGATTCATGGTATCACGCCGCAGAACGAGCCGCTCAATCAAAAAAACGAGCCCAGCATGGTGATGGAAGCGCCGGAACAGGCCGAATTTATCAAGCATCATTTGGGACCGGCCTTGCGCGAAGCGGGATTAACCGACGTGGAAGTATTTTGCTGGGATCACAATTGTGATGTCAAAGAATACCCGTTGACGGTGTTCGCCGACGCCGAGGCTCGCCAGTATCTCAGCGGCTCCGCTTGGCATCTGTATGGCGGTGATATTTCGGTATTATCGGAAGTGCATCAAGCTTACCCGGACATGAAACTGTATTTCACAGAACAATGGGTGGGTTCGGACGGCGAGTTTGGTGGCGATTTAATGTGGCACGCCCGCCACGTGTTGATCGGTTCGTTGCGGCACTGGAGCAGGGCGGTGTTGGAATGGAATTTGGCCTCCGACCCATTTTGCGGCCCGCACACGCCGGGTGGCGAGGCCCGCTGCGTGGGCGCGTTGACGATAGACGGCGATCAGGTCACACGCAATGTTGCCTACTACGTGATTGCCCACGCGGCCAAATTTGTCAGGCCCGGATCCGTGCGGATTGATTCCGGCGCGCAAAACGACTATTTGCCTAACGTAGCCTTCCGCACGCCCGCGGGTTTGATCGTATTGATCGTGTTAAACGACTCCGCCGATCCGCAAGCGTTTGCTATCCAGTATCAAGGCAAAAACGCGCTTGTTGAGATACCGGGCAAAGCAGTGGCTACCTATGTGTGGGCAGCCTAGCGGCATTTAGCCCAGTAGTACATCGACCCGGCGAAATTGCCCTAAACGTAACGCTTCTGCTACCGGGCCTGAGACACTGGCTGCGGTCAGGGTCTGTGTCGTGCCGTCTCGACCATACAACCGGTACTCAATCGGTTTGACCGCCTCCGGGCCAAAGGTATCGCGGCGCTGCGGATTGCGGTAAACCAGTAGCGTCGAACCGAAGAGCGTGCAGGTCGCACTAGCGGTCGGCAAGGTTTCAGGCTCGACAAACGGCGTGGCAATTTGTGCTTCAGCGGTAAAAATCGTGGCTGCCAACAGCGGTGTCGGTTTAAATGCCAAGATGCCGGCTTCCCATGTAAACGGCGACGGCCCCAGGAACAGGTGCGTCCACAAATGCAAAAACTCCACAGTGGCGCCGGATAATCGGGCCACGCAGCCGCGGCCGTGCTGCCGGGCATCAACCGTAAAACCGCTGCTGACCAGAAAACTGGAGGCTTCGATGGGATTGCGTTTGTATGTACCCGGATCGTGAAACGGTAGCAAGAGCGTTTCGATGTGGGCGTAAAACTCTTCGATCAAGCCGGCACGCACCATCTCCAGCACAAACTTGTAATGCATGTGTAAAAAGATCGAGCCATTCTCCAGCCAACCGTAGTTAAAAACCCCGATGCGCCCTAGGTCCAGTGCTTTGTCACCCAAGGGTTCGTTGACCCGGTACATGCCCAGTTTGGCATCGTATAAATCCGAATTGCGCACAGCTTGATACAGGGTCTGCGCCTGCATCGGGTCGGCAATCCGTAAGGCATGCACAAAGCCTTCCAGGAATAAAGGCAGCGGTTTTTGTTGAAAACGGGTGACGGCGATGCCCCCGGTTTCCAACTCATGATATTGGTCCGCATTGTAAGCAAAGTAGGTGACGATGCCCTGGGGCGTGCGGGCTTTGTCGATGGCGGTGTCCAGGTAGTGGGCTACCAAGCGCAGGAAGGCTTGAATGTCGCTCAGCGCCAGTGAGCGTTCGGCACCCGCAAAACCCATGAATACCTGTTCCCGATACGCTTCTTTTAGGATGCCGCATTCCTGCCAGAACAGTTCCGGCGTCAAATCAGTTCGAGTTAACACCTTATGCAACGCCGTCACAAAGTCCGCCAATTCGACGGGTACGGCGCACGCTTCCTTCAATTGGATCAGCGCGCTGAAGATAAAATCCACCAGGCGCTTCAACTCGATGGTTTCGTTGACCGACGAACCCAAAATGCCGGGCAAGCCGTTTAGCGCATCGCACCAACCGGGCCTATCGGCTTCCATCTCGATACCTACGCCGGCAGGGTCGAGCGTCGCCAGCTTATTGGCGACCAGGGTCAGAATCTTCCCCAATAAACTGGTGTAGACAATCTCGCCATGGCCGGCTTGCGAACGTACTTGGTAACGGCGCTGCTGTCGCGCATCGATCAATGCCTTTTTCTCCGGGCAATAGCGCACGGCATTGTATTGGCGCACGCCGTCTGCGGTCACTACATACTTTTGCGCGCGCGGCGCTACTTGATGGGTCGGGTCGAAAAAGCTGTAGGTTTTGTCCTGAAATAAATTGGCCAAGCGATCCGGAAAAATCGCCGCGTAACTGATCAATAAATCCACCAGATAGGTCCAGTGATCCGACCAATAGCCGCGGTCGAATTCAGCATCTTCCACTTCTTGGGCTTGGGCCAAAATGGTCGTCAGGATGTTTTCCGCATCGTCCGCGGTGCCCAGAGTTTCCACCAGTTCCGCGTACTTAAATTCCTTGTGTAATAAGGGTTCCAATGCAGGGAAACGGGTGTAATACGGCGCAAAATTTGCCGGTGTATCCACGACAAACCGCGAGTTGCGCAAAGCGCAAGGGTTATAGCCATCCGGCTGAATTAGGTTGAAAAAGTAACGAATGTTCTTGGCATCCAAGCCCGAATCGAAGAACAAGTCCATGCGCCGATTTTGCAGCACGTCGCGAAAATCGCCGTTACCTTCGGAATAGGGCGTGTCCTGCAATAAAAAATCGTTGTAATCGCGTTCCAAATCGCCGTGCTTGCGACCAAACAAATACAAATGCGCGCCGCCCGGCACCGGCATGGAAAAGCCGCCGCGCAAACCGTTGTCCAGATAACATTGGCGGGCGTGAGCATCGAATAGCGGCTGGGCGGTGGCGGTGAACGCGCGTTGGCTGATGTCGTTCACCAAGCGCCGGTTGGCTGCGCGTTTGCTCTCAAAATAGTTCGGTTGAGCGGCTTCAATCAGAAATTGATCGAAAATCTCGATGGAACCAGCATGCCCGTAAACCCCGTAAAACACCCGGCTTTCACCGGGCTGCAAAGACAGCTTAAGATGTTGAAACGCCGCCGGCGTTTGATTGCCGCAGACTTGCTCGGCAAAGTCCAAGGGCTGGTCTGAAAAAAATCGCTCCGCTTGCGAAAAATCGCCGGCCAAACCGAAAATCCGCTCCGGATCGACAATAGCTTGATTGTGCTGACCATCCAAAAAGCCGACGAAGAAATTGCCGGCAATCACCGGCTCCACCTGCGGGCTGTCGGTGGGCCAGACTTTCAAACGATAAAACGGCCGATTTTCCGCCGCGCCCTCCACCCGCATAAAGGCCTCGGACGTGCGGCTCATGAATTTGAGGATCCATTGATTCATCGCATAAGGCAGCACTTGCGGTAAGCCATCGACAATCTCCAGGTTTAGGGCTTTATCGCCGGTGTTGGCAATCTCCACCCGCCGCAGCAACCCGGCCACCGGCGCTTCGGCTAGCGTGAACACGTCGGCGCGCAAGCGCAAACCCAGTGGGGGATTGACTTCCTCCACGCCTACTTCATACGGAGTCACGTAAAGACGTTGCTTCACCTCCAGCCCAGCGCCACGTTGAAACGGCTCGTAAGTACGAGTTTGCTGACCATCGCCAACTTTAAGAAAAGTGCGAAAACTGCGCGACGGCGTCAGTTGATACGCCTTATCCGCCGGGAAAAACTCTAAAAAAGCCCCGTCCTTATTCCTCACCCCAAAACTGGCGACAGCCTGGCCGCGATTGACATAAAACACCCACGCCGGACGTCCATGCATGCCGGCAATCCCCGGCAGAAAGCTGGCGAAGGGGGCACAGTCGTTATACTGTTCGATGATAAAGCTTTGGTCACCGGCGAAGAAATAGCGGGGCTGATTCATGGGGATACCGTTGTTTTCGGGATTGAAAGTACTACAACTCTAGCAAGCGTTTTACTAAGTGCCAGTATGGTTCCTACGCGGTGACAGTTCGCTTTAAAAAAGAAGGCTGATGTGTGCAGACTGCATGGTTTAACAGCCTGCTGAGCGCTTAAACAATTAAACTGCGTCATATACCATAAACCAATTCGGTCAAATCCCCGCCTAAGCGGTCTTTTCTCGTCGTATTTATCCAGGAAAATCGCTGAACTACAGTTAGTTCCCAGTTAATACTTCGGAAAGACTTCCTGTAAGCCTTTGAAATAAAATAATAAGCTGGCAAGCGACGCACAGGGGCAGTCAAAGCCCGATATTCGGCCCTAAATTTGCTTTATTTATAGGTTTTTATAAGAAAGCGCGCGTCTGAATTGGCCCTTACCCTGATTGTGGCAACCTCCATGAGCACACAACACACTGTCCGCCCCTGTTTATTCTTGATTGGATTTACATTCATTTTGCACGCTGAAGGACATAAATCATGACAGCCACAATAATGCCCGACAAAGGGTTGGCTGAGTTCTACCAAGAGCATCATTCCTGGCTGCTCGGTTGGCTAAACCGCCGCGTTCAATGCCGCTTGCAGGCCGAAGACCACGCGCACGATACCTTCATGCGCGTCCTTACCGCACAGGATATGCAAGCCATTCGCGAGCCGCGCGCCTATCTGACAACCATTGCCAAAGGCTTGTTGATCAATGATTGGCGCCGCTCTGCTATCGAACAAGCCTACTGGGATTCCGTGGCGGCGTATCCGGAGCCATTGGCGCCATCGCCCGAAGAGCATGCCATCATCCTCGCCACCCTACAGGAAATCGATGCCTTGCTGGACGAACTACCCGCCAAAGTCCGTGCCGCATTCTTGCTGTCGCAACTGGATGGCTTAACTTATGTACAGATAGGGCAACGCTTGGGGGTTTCCGATAGGATGGTGAAAAAATACATGGCCCGAGCGATGTTGCATTGCCTCACCGCCACACTATAAACAATCATGGCTAAACGACATCATCCGGACATTCACCCCCGCATCCTGGCAGAGGCAGCGGAATGGTTTGCGGTATTGGGATCAGGCGCTACCAGTCAAACTGAACAGCAACAATGGCAGGCCTGGCTGGCGTCGCATCCCGCGCATCGGGCGGCTTGGTCTCGGGTGGAATTTTTTACCCATAAATTCGATGGTCTGCCCACGCAAACCGCAGCGGCGGCCTTAGGCTCGCCGGATATGCAGCGCCGTCAGGCTCTTAAAAACTTGGCGATTTTGGCTGCGGTAGGCTTGTCCGGCTTTGAGTTGTGGCGGTCCGATTATCTGAGCGGGTGGCGAGCTGATTACCGAACCGGCATAGGCGCCACGCGCAGCCTTAGCTTGGCGGATGGCAGCCGCATCGAGATGGATGCGGCTAGCGCTATCGACGTAGACTTTTCAACTGACTTGCGCAGAATCCGCCTACTAAGTGGCGAAATTTATATTGAAACCGCACCGGACAGCAACGGCCAGCATCGCCCGTTCATCGTAGATAGTGCGGAAGGTCGGGTTAGGGCAATTGGTACCCGCTTCAGCGTTCACCAACAACATGAAGAAAGCCAAACCAGTGTCTACGCCGGTGCCGTGGAGATCACCCCAAGCGGCCCCGGTGCCAGTCGCCAGACCTTAAGCGCCGGACAGCAAGCCCAGTTTAACGCCCAAGCCATCGCCCCCATTCAAGCCACCGAACTCAATCAACCGGCCTGGACCCAAGGCTTTTTGTTGGCGGACAACCAGCCGCTGAGCGAATTTGTGGTGCAACTCAATCGCTATCACCATGGCTATATCACCTGTGCGCCGGAGATTGCCGAACTGCGCATCGTCGGTGCCTACCCCATTCATGACACCGATCGGATTTTGGCCGAGCTGGAAAAAACCTTGCCGGTTAAAGTATCGCAAGTGTCGCCGTTGTGGGTGAGGATTGAGCTGCGTTGAGTTTTGCGCTGGCGGCCCATGGCAGGCTCAGATAACCTGCAAGCCCAAAAGCTGTTGGAATGGCAGAAAATCCTTATCCGAATGCAACAATGGCATCTGCTTTTCAATACAGAAAGTAGCAATCAGGGTGTCGATGGTTTTGCGAATGGTGATACCTTGCCTGCGTAGACTTCTAAAGTTTTCCGCACTCTTTAAACTAATCTCCCTACCAAGCATGGTGTGCATGGGCAAAGCACATAATATCGCTTTTGCGGTTTGGTAATCCTGATCGTTGCGAAAACCCTGCAACACTTCCATCAAAATCAAATCACCCGTGCACACAGGCTTTACACCTAGCAAACCGTCCAGTTTTTGGGTAGCGATGGTTTCCGTGCCGTTGAAATAATCGATCCAAACACTGGAATCGACCAAAATCACCGCTCAGCCCGCATTTGGTCTAAATCGCCTTCCCACTTTAATTGACCTTTCATTTTTTTGATGGCTTCCTGCTGCTTTAGCATCAATAAAGTTTTTAAGCCCTGTTCGACCGCTTCGCGCTTGGTTTTAATGCCTGTCACGCTTAAAACATCGGCCATTAGTGCTTCATCAATCATGATATTGGTCCGCATCGGAATCTCCGTGTGTATGATTTTTGAAAATCATACATCACAACTAGCGATTTGTCTCCGCCCATACTATTTACCAGGCAAACCGCGCATATGCACAATGATGCACGGAGAAGCCTATAAAAAGCATAGGTTAGTAACTATTTGATTATTAACAACATAAAAAAATAATTGCAAATAATCGAAAAAAATTCACCTTTGCGGTTCCCTTTTTCGCGTTTCGATTGGCAAGTGAATTGAAACCTAAACAAACCAAGGGAGTGACCCCATGTCCAAGCGAAAACCCAAGCACCCCATCGACAAAACCAGCAACAGCGTGCAACAGGCCATGACCGGTTTGGTGCTGGCAACCTCGCTGGCGGCCATGCCCGCGCTTGCCGCAGAAACAGCCGGTGTCGAGCGCAGCTATCACATCAGCAGTGGCACCTTGAGCCATGCGCTAAGCCAGTTCGCCGGCAACGCCGGGATTATGCTTTCGGCAGATGCCCGTTTAACCGATGGCAAAACCAGCCAGGGGCTGGAGGGCGAATTTACCGTAGAGCGAGGTTTACAGAAGTTGTTGGTGGGAACTGGCTTGACCTACACGTTTACGGCGGGTGATGCGGTGGCGATTAAATTGGCGGAATCGTCTGCTGACGTATCGACGTTGCCGGCGGTGAGGGTGGAGGGAAAGGCGGTTTATGATTCGGCTGATCCTTATAACCCGGATTACAATCGGAGAAACGCTTCAACTGCAACTAAAATCGACACGGCACTGATGGAAACTCCGATGTCCGTACAGGTGATTCCGCAAGCAGTCATTCGCGATCAACAAGCCTTTCGTTTGCAGGATGCCTTGAAAAACGTTAGCGGCGTGCAGCAAAAGTCTTCGAATGGCGGCACCACCGGTGGTGCCGATGCGTACGTGGTGCGCGGCTTTGAATTGGGCTTTAGAAGCAACTACTATCGCAACGGCATCCGCATGCAAAAAAGCAGCGCCGACTTTGCCAACCTTGACCGGGTTGAAGTCGTCAAAGGTCCGGCTTCCGGCTTGTACGGCCGTATCGAAGCCGGCGGTTTGATCAACGTGGTGACCAAAAAGCCCTTGGCCGACCCTTACTATTCGATCGAACAACGCTTTGGTTTCTACGATTATTACCGCACCGAAGCTACCGCGACCGGCCCGGTCACTGACGACAAATCGCTGGCCTACCGCTTGGACATGTCGTATCTCGATAGCAATTCGTTTCGGGACAACGTCTTTAATGACCGGATATTTTTCGCCCCCAGTCTGAGCTGGAAGCCTACGGATCGCACCGAGCTGAATCTTTCGGTGGAATACCTGGACGACGAAAAAACGTACGACTCGGGACTGCCGGTGACCGGCAACCGGGTCGCGCCGGCGCCGATTTCTCGAACCTTCGCCCAGCAAGGGCTGGCGGACAAGGACTCCTACTGGTTGGTCGATTTCAATTGGTCGCACAGCTTCAACGATAACTGGAAGATCAGAAACGGTATGGTCATTGTCGAAGGTGACGCCAATTTGCAAGAAACCTATGCCGACGGTAAGGCGGCGGTAAACGGCGATACGCCGCGCGGCGCCTGGTTTGGCGGTTTGGGGTACGATACTCAAACCGTGTATCTGGATTTGACCGGCAAATTCAATACCTTTGGCATAGACCACAACATGCTGATCGGTGGCGATTATTACCATCAGCGCACGCGCGACCAAGCGACGGCGCGTGCTCTGGATACGGTCAACATTTTCCAGAGCATGCCCTTGTTTGATGTACAAGCCGCCATGCAGCCACCATTTGGTTATAGCGCTATCGAAGACAATGAGTGGTTTGGGGTTTATGGTCAGGACGAGATCACGTTGTGGGATAAACTCCATGTCATGGGCGGTTTGCGTTACGACATTTCAACTTATGGCTACGGCTATTCCGATCAGAATTTGGCGCTGGCCGGTGCCGCTTACGACGATATTGAGGAAAACAATTTAAGCCCGCGCGTCGGCATTCTCTACGAGGCGAGCGACTGGTTGTCGTTGTACGGCCATTATGTCGAGTCCTTCGGTGCTAACAACGGCCGGCAGGCGTCCGGCAAGCCGTTTGCGCCGCAGACTTCCGAGGAATTCGAGGGCGGTATCAAGACCTCGTTCTTCGACGGCAAGTTAACCAGCACTCTGGCTTACTACCATTTGACCAAGCAAAACGTGCTGACGCCCGACCCGGTGACGCCAAACCTCAGCGTTGCCATCGGCGAAGCGCGCAGCCAGGGCTTGGAATGGGATGTCAGCGGCCAGTTGACCAATGCACTGAGCATGATCGGTACCTATGCCTATACCGATACCGAAATAACCAAGGACAACTCCGGCGTCCAAGGCAACCGTTTACCCTACGCGCCATTGCATTCCGGCAGTTTGTGGATGAAGTACGATTTTCAACAGGACTTCCTAAAGGGCTTCAGCGTCGGCGCCGGCATTTATGCCGCCGGTTTGCGCTATGGCGACCGGGACAACAGCTTTTATGACGACGCATATGCCCGCCTGGACTTAATGGCGGCTTATCGTATGAATATCGGCAAGACCCGCCTGACTGCCCAGGTTAACATCAACAACGTGTCTTCGACCCAGTATTACATCCAACGCGCAACTTGGTCGAATAACCCGGCGGAACCGTTGATGGCTTTTGGTTCGATTCGTCTGGAATATTGAGACGGGGCAGGGGATGGGCAACGCTGAACCGGTACTTTCCCACTCCGCCCGGCGCTTAACTAAGCTAAAACGCCGCCGCAAGTTCTGGCTGCAAATTCACTTGTGGCTGGGCTTGCTGGCCGGTTCGGTTTTATTGATTGCCGGCCTGACTGGTAGCATCATTACCTTCTGGCAGGAGCTGGATGCGGTGTTGAACCCGACCATGCACCAGGTTTCGGCGGCGGCAGAGGGCGCAGCGGCTTACCGGCCGCTGGACGAGATTGTCGCGGCCGCCGATGCGGCGATGCCGGCCGACGCCAAACGCGGCTACATTTATTACCCGCGCCACGCCGAACAAGCCTTCTGGCTGTTTTACGAGCAGCCGGCCGGCGGCGAGGCACGTCAGCATACCTGGAACGCCTTCGTCGACCCTTACACGGCCCGAGTCACGGGCATCCGCTTGTGGGAGCATGCGGACGATTTATTAGCCGGCAGCCTGATCGGTTTTGTATTCAAGCTGCATTATGCCTTACTGCTGGATTGGGACGACGGCAGCTGGATCGTCGGTACCGTCGCCATTTTGAGTGCCATTTCAGTACTGACCGGTTTGATTTTGTGGTGGCCGCTGACCGGACGCTGGCGCAGCGCGTGGACAATCAAACCGCGGGCCAGTGTCGAGCGCTTCAACCACGATCTGCACAAAACCCTGGGTTTTTACAGCGGCTTGATTCTGTTCGGGGTGATGCTGTCCGGGGTGTATTTCAATTTCGGCGAGCCATTTCGCGGGCTGGTCGATTGCTTCTCGTCAACCAAGCCGCTGGAACAGTTTCATTCCGTCGCTCGCCCTGGCCCTAAGCCCCTCTCGGCAGAACAAGCCTTGACTCTGGCCGACCAAGCCACGCCGGCCGGCCAGTGGTATTGGCTGAAACTGCCCGATGCTGCCGATGGGACGTTCATTTTTACCAAACACGTTGATTTCGGCGGTGTGTTTCGCGGCCGTTGGCAAATAGTCTTAGACCAATCCGACGGGAAAATTCTGCATGTTGCCACGCCCTTGTCCGGCGGGGCCGGCAACGTGTTTTTACAGTGGCAGTGGCCGTTGCATTCCGGCCAGTTTCTGCGCCTACCGGGCCGTGTGCTGGTATTGGCCAGCGGGCTGGTTTGCGCGGCGCTGTTCGTCACCGGTTTGATTCGCTGGCTACAAAAGCGAAGGGCTGCAAAACAAGTGCGTATTCGAAAGCCTAACTAAACTTGTCGCAGGGCCGTAGGGGTGAGGCAAGAACCCCAACATGATGGCCTATCCCAATATTGATGGTCTAAAAGTGATCAATCACTTTATTGTTGGGTTGCTGATGGTTTGCGGGTGGTTTTATGGTTGTCGTGTTGCGGTTGGTGCCTCACCCCAACGATAAACTCAGGGCGAACGGTTTTTGATACGGATCAGCGCTAATTGGCATGCGTAGGTTTGGACAGCGTTACACAAAGTAGCCGGCTAATTGCTTAGTCTCTCGTATTTGGATTGGCTCGGCGGGTGGGGGCGGGATAAAAAAACGCCCCTGCCAACAAACTTGGTAGAGGCGGCGCGACAATCGCTAGAGGGTTAGCTATTGTAATCTTAGAAACCTATTGGATAAGGCTAGTCTCCAGCTTACCCGCTGGGGCGGACGACTCCGCCCAACCGCCGCCCAAAGCCTTGTAAACCGCAGTCAAGGCGGTGGCGGTGGCGGTTTCGCTTTGCGCCAGCTGGCTTTGATCTTGCAACAAGCGAAGTTCGCTATCCAACACGGTCAGAAAATCCGCTATACCTTCCTGATAGCGCAGATGCGCCAGTGCCGCGGCTTTTTCGCTGGCCTGCGCCGCAGCCAGTAACGAGCCGCGGCGGGCGCGTTCTTGCCTGTAGCTGACCAGGGCGTTTTCGGTTTCTTCCAAGGCATTTAGTACGGTTTGTTCATACTGAGCCAGACTCGCTTCGGCACGGGCGTCGGCGGCTTTGATGCGGGCGTAGACCCGGCCTAAATCAAATGCTGCCCAGCTGATTTTCGGGCCAACTGAATAGGTTTCCGAGCCCGGAGCGACCAAGCCGGACAGCGTGCTGGCTTCCAGCGACAGGCTGCCGACGAACGTCACGCGCGGGAACAGGTCGGCCGTGGCTACGCCGATGCGGGCGGTGGCAGCGGCCAAGCTGCGTTCGGCGATACGAATATCCGGCCGGCGACGCAACAATTGTTCCGGGTTGCCGATCTGGATGGCATCTGGGGCTTTCGGTAAGGGTGCTGACTGCACCAAGGTTTTGGTCAAGGCGTCCGGCATTTGCCCAGTCAAAACGCTGAGTCTATGGATGGCTTGCGCTATTGCGCTTTCCAGGCGCGGAATGGTGGCTTTGGTGCTTTCCAATTGCGCCAGCGCTCTGGACGTGTCCAGCTCGGTGCCACGGCCGTTTTCCAGTTTGACTTGGGTCAGTGCCAGGGTTTGGGCCTGGTTGTCGGCATTTTTGCGGGCGACCGCCAACTGGTTTTGCAAGCCGCGCAATTCAAAATAATTTCGGGCCGCTTCGGCAATCAGACTGACGCCGATGTCGCGCAGGCTAGCTTCTTGGGCTTCGACTTCGTCGTTGCTGGCCTCGACATTGCGCCGCACCCGGCCGAAGAAATCGATTTCCCAGGAAGCATCGAAACCGGTGTTGTACAGCTTCAATTCGCGTGGAAAAACCCCGGTGCGATTATTGAATGAGCCGGTACTGCGTTTTTGCTCGGTGTAATTGGCGTGCGAAGTGACGGTCGGTAACAGGTTCAGGCCGGTTTCCAGATACAAAGCGCGCGCTTCCGCCAGATTGGCGCGGGCGACTTTTAGCTCGTAGTTATGGCTGATGGTGTTATCGATCAAGGCGCTCAATTGCGGATCGTTGAACAGCTGCCACCACTGCTCTTCGATGCCGCGATCAGAAAATTCTTGGGCGTTGGCAAAACTGGCGGGTAAATCCGCAGTGGCCGGCAATTCATAATCCGGGCCAACCGCGCAGCCGCCGAGCAGCACGCCGAGCAGGCCGGCAGCACTCAGGGCGTGATGCCGGCGTTTGGAGGGGCGCAGACTCATTTGTGGGCCTCGATTGCAGGTTGATGAGTGGTTAAGTCGGTGGCTGTGGGGCGCAGGCGTTGGGCGATGGCTTGTACCACCACATAAAACACCGGCGTTAATAACAAGCCGAACACCGTCACGCCGATCATGCCGCTGAACACCGCCGTACCCAGCAGACGCCGGGATTCGGCACCGGCACCTTGGGCAATCACCAAAGGAAACACGCCCATGATGAAGGCAAACGAGGTCATCAGAATGGGGCGTAAGCGGATGCGAGAGGCTTCCACGGCAGCTTCGAAGCGGTTAAGGCCGCTTTCCTGGCGCTGCTTGGCAAATTCGACGATCAAAATGGCGTTCTTACTCGCCAGCCCCACCAGGACGATGAAGCCGATTTGCGTGAAGATATTGTTGTCCATATGGCTCAACCAAACCCCGGTCATCGACGACAAAATACACATGGGTACAATCAAAATCACCGCAAACGGCAGCGACCAGCTTTCGTATTGCGCGGCCAAGGCCAGGAAGACGAAGATCACGCTGAGCGGAAACACCAGCATCGCCACATTGCCGGCCAAGACCTGCTGCAAGCTCAGTTCGGTCCATTCGAAATCAAAGCCCGGCGGCAACTCGGCGGACAGCAATTTACTCATGGTGTCGATGGCTTGGCCGGAACTGATGCCGGGTAGGGTGCCGCCGTTAATTTCCGCGGCCGGATACATGTTGTAGCGGGTGATTTTGTCCGGGCCGGCGATTTCTTTCACCTCGCTGACCGCACCCAAAGGCACCATGCCGCCTTGGCGGTTTTTGGTCTTTAATTGGTCAATATCGCCCGGCAACATCCTGAATGGGGCATCGGATTGGGCGGTGACTTGATAGGTGCGGCCAAAGGCGTTGAAGTCGTTGACGTACAAGGAGCCCAGATAAATTTGCAAGGTGTCGAACACGTCTTTCAACGGTACGTCCATCGCCTTCACCCGAGTTCTATCCACGTCCACAAACAATTGCGGCACGCCGGACCTAAATGTGCTGAACAAACCTACCAAACCAGGCTGTTGATTACCCTTGCCCAACATTTCATTGGTGACGCGCTGCAATTCGTCCACGCCGGCGTTGTTTCTGTCCTCAATTTGCAGCTTAAAACCGCCGACCGAACTCATGCCGCGAATCGGCGGCGGCGCGAACACGGCGATGCGGGCGTTGGGAATCACGCTCAGGCGCTGTGTAAGGCTTTTGACGATCTCGTCGGCATGCAATTC
Organism: Methylomonas sp. TEB; assembly: GCF_047777895.1. GTDB lineage: Bacteria > Pseudomonadota > Gammaproteobacteria > Methylococcales > Methylomonadaceae > Methylomonas. Next base: position 2,627,879 of record NZ_CP180476.1, on the reverse strand, counting down.
GGGGTGACCGGCCCGGTCGGTAAATTCGCCTAAGCGGGCGAACATGGTGGCCACATTGGACTGGTTAGCCCCGCTTAGCACCGACCAACCGGCGTAGGCGTTGACGTGTTGTACGCCTTGCGTATCCAGAATGATCTTGCTGGCTTGTTGTACCACGTCCTGGGTACGAGCGAGCGAAGCGGCGTCGGGCAATTGCGCGTACAACACCAGGTAGCCTTGGTCTTGCTGCGGAATAAAACCGGTCGGTACTTTCTCAAATGCCAGGAAATTCAAGCCGTTCAGGCCGACATACAATGCAAGCACCAAGGCGGTCACGCGGATTAACCGGCCAACCAGGCGCGAATAGCCCACGCTGAAACGCTCGAAAAAGCGGTTAAATGCGCCGAAAAACCAGCCGAACAGCTTGTCGAATACTTTGGTGAAAGCGTCTTTATTGTCGTGAGCGCGATCCAGCAGCAGCGCGCACAAGGCGGGGCTCAGTGTCAACGAGTTAAACGCCGAAATCACGGTGGACACCGCAATGGTCAAGGCAAACTGCTTGTAAAACGCGCCCGATACGCCGGTGATAAATGCGGTAGGCACGAATACCGCTACCAGCACCAATGCCGTGGCAACCACCGGCCCGACCACCTCGGACATGGCCAGGCGCGTGGCTTCTCGGGCATGTAGGCCTTCGGCGATATGCCGCTCGACGTTTTCCACCACCACGATGGCGTCGTCCACCACGATGCCGATAGCCAGCACCAAGCCAAATAGCGACAGGGTGTTTAAGGAAATCCCCAAAGCCGACATTACCGCAAAGGTGCCGATCAACGAAACCGGCACTGCCAGCAACGGAATCACCGCCGCCCGCCAGTTTTGCAGGAACACGATCACCACCAAGACCACCAACAGTAAGGCTTCGAACAGGGTCTCGACTACCGCGTCTATCGATTGCTCGACGAACACCACGGTGTCGTAAACTAGCTTGTAATCCAGGCCTTCCGGGAAACGGGTTTTCAGCTTCTCCATTGCTGCCATCACCGCCTTTTTGGTATCGATGGCGTTGGAGCCGGGCAGTTGGAAAATCGCCAGACCGACCGTTTCGTCGCCGTCCAGATACAAGCCGGAATTGTAATCCTTGGCGCCCAGTTCGATGCGCGCCACGTCTTTCAAACGAGTGACTTGGCCGTTGTCGCCTTGCTTGATGACAATCTCGCCAAATTGCTCGGGGGTGCTGAGGCGGCCCAGGGTGCTGACGGTGTATTGGTATTCGGCGCTGTTCGGCGAGGGTTGCTGACCGACCACGCCGGCCGCCACTTGCACGTTTTGCTCGCGCACTGCGGTCACCACTTCGGCGGCGGTTAGGTTGCGGGCGGCGATGGTTTGCGGATTTAGCCACAGGCGCATGCTGTAATCGCGGGCGCCGAATAGCAGAATATCGCCCACACCGGGCAAGCGCGCCAAGGTGTCGCGGATTTGCAGCAGCGCGTAGTTACTCATATAAACGCTGTCGTAGCGTTTATCCGGCGAAACCAGGTTAACCACCAGACTTAAATCCGGGCTGCGCTTTTTCACGCTCAAACCTTGGCGGCGCACTTCTTCCGGCAACTTAGGTTCGGCCAGCGCCACCCGGTTTTGCACCAAAACCTGGGCTTTATCCAGATTGGCGCCGGGTTTGAAGGTGACGGTCAAAGACATCGCGCCGCTATTGGTGGACTGCGAAGACATATACAACATGTCTTCCACGCCGTTCACTTCCTGCTCGATTGGCGTTGCCACCGTTTCCGCGACGACTTTGGCATTGGCGCCGGGATAGTTGGTGCTAACCACGACCGTGGGCGGAGCAATTTCCGGGTATTGGGCAATCGGCAGACCGATCAGCGCCAAACCGCCGACCAACAGGATGACAATCGACAACACCGCCGCAAAGATCGGCCGGTCGATAAAAAAATGACTGAATTTATCCATAGCTTATTGTGCTCCCGGCGCGGCCAAATCGATGCGTTCCGGATTGACTTTGGCGCCGGGTTTGAGCTTTTGCACGCCTTCTACTACCACCCAATCACCGGCTTGCAAGCCGCTGCGGATTACGCGCAACTCGCCGATGCGCGAGCCGGGGGTAATTTGCCGGTATTCGGCTTGGTTGTCTTGATTGATGACCCAGACAAACTGCTGCGCCTGATCGGTGGCGACGGCGCGGTCGGGCAGTAACAGGGCAGGGTAGGATGCCGAGGCCTGCACCCGTAAGCGCGCAAAAAAACCCGGACTTAACAATTCGTCCGGATTGGCGAACACGCCGCGTAAGCTCAGGGTGCCGGTGGCGGCATCCTCGCGCGGGGCGATGTAATCCAGCTTGCCTTGATGCGGAAAATCGGTTTCATCGGCCACCGCCAGTTGCACCGGCGTACCTTTTAGATCGGCGGCGGTTTGGCCGTGTTGCTGGGCATGCCGGCGATAACGTAACACCGATTGTTCGTCGGCATCGACGTAAACGTATACCGGATCGGTGGACACAATATTGGTTAGCACGGTGTTGTCGGCTTTGACCAGATTGCCGGCGGTGATCATCTCGCGGCCGACCCGTCCGCTGATGGGCGCGCGGATTTCGGTGTATTCCAGGTTTAATTTTGCGGTGTAGACGTTGGCTTCCGCCGATTCGACCGCCGCCGCCGCTTCGCGCAAGCCTTTGGTGCGCATGTCGTATTCTTCGGCGGAAATGGCTTTGGCTTTGAATAGGTTTTCGGCGCGGGTCAAATCGTTTTTCGCCAACTCGCGTTTGGTTTTGGCGCGCTCCAGTTCGGCTTGTGCGTAATTCAGCTGGGCTTTCAGCGGTTTGGGGTCGATTTGAAACAGCAAGTCGCCTTTCTTGACCTTAGCGCCGGCGGTGAAATTGACGGTGTCCAAATAACCGCCGACCCGTGCGCGGATGTCCACCGAGTTGATCGCTTCGATCCGGCCGGTGTATTCGTCCCATTCCGTCGTTTCGCGGTTTAAGGGCTGCGCGATTTTTACGTTGGGCGGCGGTGGCGCGGCTGTTGCCCCGGCAGGGGCTTCGGCATCGCCACAGCCAGCCATAGCAAGTTGCAGGGCGATGCCGACCACGCCGAGCTTTACCACATGTCGCTGTGCTTGGCGATGGGTTTGCCCTGCAAAATCAGCCGCTACCGGCGATGAAGGGGTCTGTTGGTCTGCAAGCGTCATGCGCGGGTTTTTCGCCATTGCCGTGTACTGCCTTAGTCGTCGTTTAACTAAAAATGGTAATATCTATTACCGTTTAGTCTAGGTTATCATCTTTATCCAAGTCAATTCATTTCGCGAATCACACAGCATGGTTAAATGTGGACGTCCCTGTAAGGGCGATGAACAGCAAAGTCGGGATCGATTACTCGATGCAGCCTTACAGCTTTTTCTCGAAAACGGTTACGGAAACCTGAGTATGGAAACCATAGCCCGCGATGCGCGGGTATCGCTGCGGACGATCTATAGCCAATTCGGCGGCAAAGCCGGTTTATTCGGCGCGTTGATCCGGCGTTGCAGTGATCAATTTATCGGTAGCCTGTCCGACGATTGCGCATTGGAAGAGGCGTTGACCAATTTTGCCCGCCAGTTTTTGTTTCGGATTACCCGTCCGGATGTATTGCGGATGCGGGCGATATTGATCGGCGAATCACCACGTTTCCCTGATCTGGCGACACAATTTTACGAACAAGGACCGCGCCGGACGCTGGGATTGTTAGCGCAGTTTTTTATCCGCCAGCAACAGGCCGGCTCAATGATCGACATGGACCCGTATTTCCTGGCCGACCAATTCATCAGTGCGGTGCGTGGCGAACGCTTACAGCGCTTACAGTTGGGTTTGGAGCCGACGCCCGACGAAGCGGAGATCGACGTTTGGGTACGTCAGTCTGTCAGCTTGTTTTTGCAAGGGTGTCTGGTAACCCGTTAAGGCATTTCATGTGTCGCGGTGGCGGCATCCGTCAGACCTCGCAGTTAATCCATTCCGGTAACGAGGTTCCGGATTTCGCGGCGGTGACGATCATCAAGGTCCGGTTGTAGTGGGCGACTTTTTTCGGACACCGAGATAGGTCGTTGGGCTGCTATTTTCATTTCCTAGCCACAGGGCGGCAGGTAAGCCCATGGCTAATGACAAGCGCCGCATATTCGAGAAGTTGACAATATAGTCGGTCACAGCGCGAAAAGCCGCGGTTTGCTCAAACTAGAATCCTAATTAACGCGCTTGAGCTAAAGCTAGGCAAATTTTTGCGTTTGACTCATTTTAAATCGACTATATTATTTCCATACCGTTCTTGTGGTCTGTCGGAAACTATCCTTTGCGGCAACTGAGCCGAACGGTTATGATCGAGCAGCTATTTTGTCTGAGCACGCTAATCCGCATCGAGTAACCACCAGACGGGCCGCGTTAGTCGTAACTTACCTAGCGGCCTTAAGAAAAAAGCGGACAGGCGACCATTTCCATTCATGTCAGCAATTGGAATCGTATGCAACCGACCCTTCGAAATCGCAAACTCATCCATATTCGGCCTAGCGCCGCTGCCTTAGCTTTCCTAATCAGTTGTCTGGCTTCCGGTCAAGCGGCTGAAGTGGTTCCCGAGGCGGGGTCGATTCTACGAAATATCAAACCCGAACCGATTTTGCCGGGTGATTCGAATGTCCCGTTCGAAATCACGGAGCAACCGGCGCCTGCCGGTGAAGGCGACATCCGTATTCAAGTTAAGGGATGGAAAATCAGCGGCGCCGAGTTGATCGGCGAAGCCGAACTACAGGCGTTTCTGAAAGACCACATCGGCAAGGACTTAAGCTTGGCCGAACTGCGCAAGATCACTCGCGATATAGCAGAGTATTACCAGCAACGTGGCTTTTTTGCCCGCGCGGTATTGCCCGCTCAGCAAATTCGCGACGGCATCGTCGAAATCCTGATCCGCGAAGCGAAATTAGGCAAAGTGGAGGTCGACGACCCGGCCGCCGTCTACCGAAACGATATTCCCCGACAAACCATGTTGGCGGCTCAGCCCGCAGGGGAGGCTTTGCGATTGGCCGATATGCAACGCGGCATCCTGCTGTTGAACGATCTGACCGGCGGCACGGTTTCTTCCACTCTGAAGGCCGGTGCTAGAGCCGGCGAATCCGACCTGCTGCTGAAAATCGATCCCAGCAACTTAATCAGCGGCTCCGTGGATTACAGCAATACCGGCGTGCGCTCAGTCGGCATGAACCAATTCGGCGGATCGCTAAACCTAAATAATCCGTTGCGCCTCGGCGATCTGGCCTCGTTACGGGTTCAAGGCGGCAGCGGTAACGTTTACGGCAGAATTGCCTATTCGCTGCCGGTAGGCTACTCCGGGCTGCGGATTGGTCTGGCCGCGTCCGCGCTGGACTACACCCTGGGTGAACCCTTTCAGTCGTTGGACGCTCAAGGTTCGGCCTGGACCGGCGGTACCTTCGCCACCTATCCCTTGCTTCGCGGGGTGAGCACGAATCTTTACGTGGCCAGCGGTTTCGATGATCGCCACTATTACAACACCAGCCTCGGGAGCGTGGTCAGCGATAAAGAGGTACAAAGCGGCTACATCGGTCTGAGCGGCGATCATCAGGACGACTTGCTAGGCGGCGCGGTCACGCTATTCGGCGCAACAATGGTGGCGGGCAACCTGGATTTGTCGGGAAGCTTGGCCGACCAGACTCAAAACCGGGCCACGGCCCGTGCCGGCGGCGCCTATCAAAAGTTCTCGCTTAACGCCTCCCGTCTGCAAAGCCTGACCGACAAATTGCGCTTCTATGCCGGCGTCAGTGGACAACTGGCCACCAAAAATTTGGATTCTTCCGAAAAATTCAGTCTGGGCGGGCCTTTCGGCATCAGAGCTTATCCAGTCAACGAAGCCCTGGGCGACGAAGGCTATCTGATGAATTTTGAACTACGCTACGAGGTTTATGAGCATGTCGAATTGGTCGGCTTTATCGACCATGGCGGCATAACGCTGCACAACGACCTCTGGCCGAATGCCACCGAAGGCGGGCCTAACCATTACACGCTCAGCGGCGGCGGCTTCGGAATCAACTGGGTGGTACCCGGCAATTTCGTCATCCGCGGCAGCGTCGCCCAACGCATAGGCGCCAACCCAGCCCGTTCGGCAGACGGCAACGATTCGGACGGCACTTACAAAACGCCTCATTTTTGGGTCAGCCTGAGCAAAGCGTTTTAAAAGTCTTTTGACGCCATTTTTCCACCCACTCAACCGGCGATACCACTGTGGATAACCAATTGCTGTTTTATAAACGCATCGTCAGTTTGAACCCAGCCGCTCACGGCCGGTTGCATATTGCGCCATCCGAAGACGTCGGTTACGCGCGCGTTAGTAACTCGGTGCCGCTGATTGGTCCCGAATTCAGCGAAGCCGGCAAGGAATACCCGATCGCCTTCGCCAAAGCCGGCGACGGCCACTTCGTTCCGGTGGTAGTGCTGGGCTTGAACGACGGCGAAAACCTGTTCGTCAACGCTGCTGGCCGTTGGACCGGACATTACATACCAGCCTTCGTCCGCCGATACCCGTTCGTACCTGCCGAACAGGCCGAAGACAAGCAATTGGTCGTCTGTTTTGACGACACTTGCCCGCGTTTTAACGAAACGGCCGGCGAGCCTTTGCTGGTGGACGGCGCACCGTCAGCTTACCTGCAACAAATCATCGCCTTTTTGCGGGAGTTCCACGCCGAATCGCAGCGGACTGCGCAATTTGCCGCTACCTTGCACGAATTGGACCTCTTAACCGAACGCCGGGCCGATGCAGTATCACCGAGCGGCGAGCGTTACTCCTTATCCGGCCTTTGGATCGTGGACGAGGCGCGCTTCCAAAAAATCGGCGGCGATGCGTTGGACAGCCTGTTCCAAGCCGGCTGGTTAGGATTGATCTATCTGCACTTGGCGTCGTTGAGCAATTTTGCCCGCCTATTGGAGCGTAAAGCCGCCGTAAGCACCGAATAACCGCACTGATTCGAGAGGACAGTCTTATGAACCGATATGCTAACCAAAGTCGCACGCCGCACTTCAACCGTCATCCGCTGGTGCTGGCGATACAGATCGCCTTGGCTGGTGCTTGGCAGCCGGCCTTGGCCGAATTGGCCGGCAATGCGCTGCCTAGCGGCGGCCAGGTGGCGTCGGGACAGGCCCAAATCCACCAAGATGGCGCACGGATGGATGTCGTCCAAGGCAGTGATAAAGCCATCATCAACTGGCAGAGCTACAACATCGGTGCCAATGCCCACGTGGATTATCAACAGCCCAACGCCAGCGCGATCGCGCTGAACCGCGTAGCAGCCGGCGAAGCATCGATCATTGCCGGCCGATTGACCGCCAACGGTCAGGTGTTTCTGGTGAATCCCAACGGCGTGCTGTTTGCCAAGGGCGCTCAAGTCGATGTTGGCGCGATGGCGGCGTCGACGATGAACATCAGCGATGCGGATTTCCGTGCCGGCAACTACCATTTCAAGCGCGAGGGCAGCGACGCCGGCGTCGTCAATCAGGGCGACATCCGTGCCAAGGACGGCGGATACGTGGCCTTGCTGGCCCCCAACGTCAGCAACGAAGGTGTGGTCCAGGCCCGTTTGGGCACGGTGGCGCTAGCCGGCGGCGATGGCGTAAAACTGGAATTAGACGAAGGTAAACTGGTCAACGTTCAGGTCGATCCAGCCACCGTCAATTCGCTGATCGAGAACAAACAGTTGATCCGCGCCGATGGCGGCCGGGTCATCATGACCGCTAGTGCCGCCGACCAATTACGCGGCGCCGCGATTAATAACAGCGGCGTGATTGAAGCCAAATCCCTGGTTAATCGCGGCGGTTCGATAGAGTTAATCGGCGACGAAGTGCGTAACAGCGGCACACTGGACGTGTCCGCCGCCGAGAATACTCAAGGCGGCAATGTCGTCGAGCACGGCCGGCTGGTCGTCGACACCGGCACCGTCCGCGCCGACGGTGATAGCGGCGGGGATATTCGCCTGACCGGCGACCGCGTGCTGCAAACCGGAACGCTCAGTGCCGAAGGTACCGTCTCCGACGGCGGCCGAATTACGATTGCCGCCGATAGTCGAGTCATCCAGACTGTATCCGCCAAACTGTCTACTAAGGGAAGTCAAAACGGCGGCGACATCGCCGTGACCGCCGGGAGCCAAGGTGGCGTATTCAGTTCCGCCACCCTGGATGCCGGCGGCGTTGCCGGACGCGGCGGCAATATCACCGTCACCGGCGGCAAAGACGTCACGTTGGCTGCTGCGACGATCACCGCCAACGGTGCCAAGGGTGGCGGCAAAATCAGTATCGGCGGCGGTTTTCACGGCAATGACACGGCGGTTCGCAATGCCGCGATAACCCGAATCAATCCCTTCACCCAACTGCAAGCCGACGCCATTGATATAGGCAACGGCGGCGAGGTCGTGGTTTGGTCGGATCAGCAAACCGATTTTTACGGTACGATCTCCGCCAAGGGTGGTTCGGCGGGCGGCGACGGCGGTACCGTGGAAGTCTCGTCTCACGATGCCTTGCTGTTTGGCGGAACCGTTACCACCTTGGCCAGCCAGGGCCGCAACGGCAGTCTATTACTCGACCCGCGCAACATCACCATCGACAGCAGCGGCCAGTACCCGCAAATCGATTTCGAAGACCCCAATCCGACCAACACACTGGGCGTCACATCCGGCTTCGGCACTGGCACGTCGGTACTATGGAGCACTAACGTGGCGGTCACGAATCCCTATGACGACTTCGGCGGCCAGGATGCCGGCGCGGTATATCTGTACAACGGCTGGTCCGGGGCGCTGATCGCGACGGTCACCGGTAGCCACGCCGATGATCGCCTGGGCAGTGGTGGGATCACCCAGTTGGTTAGCCAAAACACCAATACCAACGTCAATGTCTCGTTCAGTTCGCTAGGAAACTTTTTAATTTCCAGTCCGCATTGGGACGGCGGCAAGGGGGCGGTGACCTGGTCAAGCGGTACCACGGGATTAAGCGGCACCGTATCGTCAGCCAACAGTTTGGTCGGCAGCTCGGCAAGCGATGCCGTGGGCAGCGGCAGTATCGTGTTGGTCGATAATTATTACGGCGCGACCGGTCACACTTGGAGCAACGACAACGGCTACCTGAAATATTTAGTCCTTAACCCGCAATGGAATGGCAATACCGGTGCGGTCACGATGGGTAGTGCGTTGAGCGGAATATCCGGTGTCATTTCATCTTCCAACAGTCTGGTAGGCGGTGCCGCTGGAGACCAAATCGGCAGCAGCGGCATTACGCAATTCGTCACCGAGTTTCATGATTACAACAGTAGCGGCGCGTTGATTACTGCCACCGAGTATTACCGCAATTATTTCGCGATAGCCAGCCCGCACTGGCAGAACGGCGCCAGCGCGGACGCCGGTGCGGTCACGTGGGCCAGTGGTTTGGCCGCATTGACCGGCACCGTTTCTTCGGCGAATAGTTTGGTCGGCAGCAATGCCAACGACCAGATCGGTAGCGGCGACATCAAAGTGCTTTATTACAGCAACAGCACCAACTACACCAGCCAACCCAGCGACACCCCGCCGCACGGCCACGTCAACACATACCGTACCGACGCCGCGTATGTGGTCGCCAGCCCGCATTGGGACGGCGATAAAGGTGCGGTCACCTGGCTCAATGCCGCAACCGGTTATGCGTCCGGCGGCGCGACGACCGGTTTCGCCGTATCGTCCGCCAACAGTCTGGTCGGCGCGACCGCCGGCGATCTGGTCGGCAGCGGCGGCATCCAGTTACTCAGCCACTACACCAGCCGCAGCCCCGATACCGGCTATACTTCAACTCATCCGTATTACTTGATACTCAGTCCCCATTTCAACAATGGCGGCTCAACCGCCGACGCCGGCGCGATTACCTGGGGCGACGGCCGCACCATCACCTACGGCACCGTCACGACGACGGACTTATTCGGAAACACGCTAACGAATATTCCGACCGAAACCAGCACCAACAACGGCGGCGTATCCGGTGTCATCGGCAGCGGCAACAGCTTGGTCGGCAGCCATGCCGGAGACCAGGTTGGTAGCGGCGGCGCCAGTTACCTAGGGCAAGATCCGGGTTACATGGTACTTAGTCCGCTATGGAATGGCAGCGCCGGTGCGGTGACCTTTTGGAACGCCACAGCCACCAAGACCGGCACCTTGGGCTCGGCCAACAGTCTGGTCGGTACGACCGCCAACGATCATGTCGGAGGGGGCGGAATCTTGTTGAAAGACGGTTATTATCTGGTGTTGAGCCCTGATTGGGACAACGGCGGAGCCACCGATGCCGGGGCGGTCACCTGGGGCAGCAAAACGAGCGGCGTCAGCGGCGCGGTCGGCGCGGGAAACAGCCTGGTCGGCAGTACCGCCAACGACGGTGTCGGCAGCGATGCGAATAATATTATCGACGTGGGCGTGGCCGATTACGTGGTTCTAACCCCTACCTGGGATAATGTCGGTAATGCCGATGCCGGCGCTGCCAGTTGGGGTAGTTTCGGTAGCGGCGTCAGCGGCGCGATCAGCAGCAGCAACAGCTTGATCGGCAGCCATGCCAATGACAGGGTCGGCAGCGGCGGGGTCGTGGCAACTTATAACGGTGTCGACACCGCGGATAGCTGGTCCTATACCTACTACTACAGTGTGATTAGTCCGCATTGGGACAGCGGCCGCGGGGCGGTCACGATGGGCGCCGAAGCTAGCGGCATTCAAGGCACTGTCAGTTCCGGCAACAGCTTGGTCGGCGATACCGCCGGCGACCAAGTCGGCAGCGGAGGTGTCAAGGCCGGCCAATACACGACGCTGACCTACAACGGTAGCTCCTGGTCCGGCACCCGCACAGCGTATTATTTGGTCGCCAGTCCGAATTGGAGCGACGGCGGCAACACGAACGTTGGGGCCGTCACCAAAACTGCCGCGGCTACCGGTATCACCGGCAGTATTAGCTCAGCCAACAGCTTGATCGGCGGCAGCGCAGGCGATCAAATCGGTAGCGGCGGCGTCACGCTGTTGCCGTACGACTGGACCACGGGTAGTGGTGCAGGTCAGAAACAATACCATCTGGATTATTACTCGATTGCGAGTCCCTATTGGGACAACGGCGCAACCGCTGACGCCGGTGCGGTGACCTGGGGCAGCGTCACCACCACTGCCGGCGCTGCCTCGCCGTTGACCGGTAACGCCAGCGCGGCCAACAGTTTGGTCGGCACTCACGCCAACGACCGGGTCGGCAGCGGTGGCGTGGTCGCACTGCCGGCGGAATATAACAACGCGACACGGGTCGGCTATGTGGTCATCAGCCCGAACTGGGGTAACGGCACCGACACCCAGTTGGGTGCGGTGACCTGGGGCAGCCGCCTGACCGGCGTTTTAGGGGCGGTGAGTGGCAGCAACAGCTTGATAGGCGGCACGTCCGGCGACCAGATCGGCAGCGGCGGCGTCACGGTTCTGACCAACGGTTACGACCCCATCAACAGCGTCTGGAGTTACAACTATCTGGTGTTAAGTCCGCATTGGCACAGCGGCGCTAATGCCGATGCCGGCGCGGTAACCTGGGTCGCGGAAAAAACCGGTTTCGCTTACGGCGAGAGCAGCCAAGGCGCGGTGGTCGGGATCGGTAACAGCTTGGTCGGCAGCCAGGCTGGCGATCAGGTCGGCAGCGACGGGATCATAGACTTGGGCGTATCTTATTTAGTCGGTAGCCGGCACTGGCATAACGGTTCCGCTGCGGATGCCGGGGCGTTATCCTGGGCGCGCGCCAGCATCGGTGTCGCCGGCGCGGTGTCGGCCAGCAACAGCTTGATCGGTAGTTACAGCAATCAGGACGTAGGCCTGAACCAAGTTAGATTAACCGTTAACTACAATACCTATTACTACGACTATCTGGTCATGGATACCGATTGGCGCAACGGCGCATTGGCGAACGCCGGCGCCGTGACCTACGGCGATGCCTTCTACGGTATCTTCGGTGAGGTTTCGGACGCGAACAGCGTTGTCGGCACCACGGCGAACAGCGGCATCAGCTTCGATACCGGTGGCCCTTGGGTGGATTACTATCAATATGCAGGCACCAACTATTTTAGCCTGCTGCCCGGCTTTGCCTACGATCACGGCGATACCTTTGTGGTCAGCTTCGCCAACGAAAATACCGGCCGGGTAACCTCGGGCGCCACCGATCCGAGTCGCATTACTTATGGGATGGCGGTCGGCAAAGACATGGCCATAGCCCCGGATGTTTTGACCAATCTACTCGGCTGGGGCACCAACGTCACGCTACAAGCCAGCAACGACATCACCGTTAACAGTGCGCTCAATGTCGCCGGGCTTTTTAGTTCGTCAGCGACCCTGAAATTGGAGGCGGGACGCAGCATTTACCTCAATGCCGACATCACCACCGACGGCGGCAATTTGGTCTTGCATGCCAACGATTTGGCCGCCAACGGCGTGGTCGATGCTGATCGTGCGGCCGGTAATGCCGTCATCGAAGTTGCCAACGGTGTTACGATCAACGCCGGCACCGGTTCCATCACCATGGAATTGCGCGACGGCACCGGCAACACCGAAGACGACAGCGGCAATATCACGTTGGCGGGACAATTATTGGCCGATACGATCAGCATTATCCATCGCGGCACCGGCGGCGCGAGCGGCAGCAAGAATATCGTTTTGAACAGCGGTGCAGGTTTGACCGCCAACGGCAGCGGGGATGCGCTGGTTTTGGCGGCCGCCAGCGGCGGCGAGCTGATCAACAACGTGGGTAGCAATGTACTCTCTGCGGGAAACGGACGCTGGTTGGTGTACATGCACAGCCCATCGGGCTCGACCGAGGGCGGCCTGACCGGGGTGGCGGGTTCGGCGCTCCCCAGGCTATACAACAAAACTTACGACGGTAACGCGCCTGCAACAATCGTCGCGGGCAATCACCTGATCTATGACTACCAGCCGAGCTTGAGCGTCGACGTCGGCAACATCAGTAAAACCTACGGCGACGCCGACCCTAGCGCGAGCAGCGCATTTTCGGGCTACGTCAACGACGACGGCGTGACGGACTCGGCCACCGTCGCGGGTTTAAGCGGCACGCCCAGTTTTAGCATTGTCGGCGGCACGGCCGGCACCGGCCGTGCGGTCGGCAGCTATACCGTCAACGGCGCGGTGGGTTCGGCCGCGATCAGTGGCGGGGCCGGTTATTCGACGACGATAGGCACCGGCGGCGCCAGCGGAACCTTAACGGTCAACAAAAAAACGCTGACCGTGACCGCCAGTGACGACAGCCGCGCCTACAACGGCTTGGGCTATAGCGGTGGTCATGGCGTCAATATTACCGGCTTCGTTAACAGCGAAACATCAAGCGTATTGGGCGGCAGCGTCAGTTACGGCGGCACCTCGCAAGGCGCCACCAATGCGGGTAGCTACACCTTCACCGCGAGCGGCTATACCGCGAGTAACTACGATTTCAGCTACGTCAACGGCACCTTAACCATCACGCCGTTCGTGGTTAGTCTGACCGGCAATCGGGCCTTTAACGGTTCGACCAACGTGGCGGCGGGCATTTTCTCGACCGGCAGCTTGGTGGGCAGCGAAACCCTGAGCCTAAGCGGCATCGGCACGGTCGCCGATAAAAACGTCGGCACCGGCAAAGCGGTGACCTTGGGGACTTTGGCCCTGGCCGACGGCAGCAACGGCGGTTTGGCCAGCAACTACACGCTGACGGGCGGCACGCATACCGCCGACATTTCAGCCGCCGGCTTGACCGTCAGCACCAGCGACGTCAGCAAGGCATACGACGGCGGCACCAGTGCGGCCGGTACTGCCACGCTGACCGGCGGTACGCTGTACGGCAGCGATAGTCTGAGCGGTGGGACATTCGCTTTCACCGACAAAAACGTCGGCAGCGGCAATAAAACGGTGAGCGTCAGCGGCGTGACGGTGAGCGACGGCAACAGCGGTGCCAACTATTCGATCAGTTACGCCAATAACACCAGCAGCACCATCACGCCGTTCGTGGTCAGCCTGACCGGCAACCGGGCCTATAACGGCAGCACCAACGTGGCGGCGGGCATTTTCTCGACCGGCAGCTTGGTTGGTAGCGAAACCCTGAGTGTGAGCGGCACCGGCACGGTCGCCGATAAAAACGTCGGCACCGGCAAAGCGGTGACCTTGGGGACTTTGGCCCTGGCCGACGGCAGCAACGGCGGTTTGGCTAGCAACTACACGCTGACGGGCGGCACGCATACCGCCGATATTTCAGCGGCCGGCTTGACCGTCAGCACCAGCGACGTCAGCAAGGCATACGACGGCGGCACCAGTGCGGCCGGTACTGCCACGCTGACCGGCGGTACGCTGTACGGCAGCGATAGTCTGAGCGGTGGGACATTCGCTTTCACCGACAAAAACGTCGGCAGCGGCAATAAAACGGTGAGCGTCAGCGGCGTGACGGTGAGCGACGGCAACAGCGGTGCCAACTATTCGATCAGTTACGCCAATAACACCAGCAGCACCATCACGCCGTTCGTGGTCAGCCTGACCGGCAACCGGGCCTATAACGGCAGCACCAACGTGGCGGCGGGCATTTTCTCGACCGGCAGCTTGGTTGGTAGCGAAACCCTGAGTGTGAGCGGCACCGGCACGGTCGCCGATAAAAACGTCGGCACCGGCAAAGCGGTGACCTTGGGGACTTTGGCCCTGGCCGACGGCAGCAACGGCGGTTTGGCTAGCAACTACACGCTGACGGGCGGCACGCATACCGCCGATATTTCAGCGGCCGGCTTGACCGTCAGCACCAGCGACGTCAGCAAGGCATACGACGGCGGCACCAGTGCGGCCGGTACTGCCACGCTGACCGGCGGTACGCTGTACGGCAGCGATAGTCTGAGCGGTGGGACATTCGCTTTCACCGACAAAAACGTCGGCAGCGGCAATAAAACGGTGAGCGTCAGCGGCGTGACGGTGAGCGACGGCAACAGCGGTGCCAACTATTCGATCAGTTACGCCAATAACACCAGCAGCACCATCACGCCGTTCGTGGTCAGCCTGACCGGCAACCGGGCCTATAACGGCAGCACCAACGTGGCGGCGGGCATTTTCTCGACCGGCAGCTTGGTTGGTAGCGAAACCCTGAGTGTGAGCGGCACCGGCACGGTCGCTGATAAAAACGTCGGCACCGGCAAAGCGGTGACCTTGGGGACTTTGGCCCTGGCCGATGGGAGCAACGGCGGTTTGGCTAGCAACTACACGCTGACGGGCGGCACGCATGCTGCCGATATTACGGCCTACGTCGTCGACCTGACCGGCAGTCGTACCTACGATGGCACCACCGCCATCACTGCCGCTAGTTTGGCGACCTCTACCCTGGTCGGTAGCGAAACCCTGGGCTTGAGCGGTGCCGGAACGGTCGCGGATAAAAATGTCGGCACCGGTAAAACGCTTTCGCTAGGCTCTTTGGCCTTGAATGATGGCGGCAACGGCGGTCTGGCCAGCAATTACACCTTGGTTGGCGGTACGCTTAGTGCCGATATTACGGCTTACACAGTCAGTTTGACAGGCAATCGCAGCTACGACGGCAGTGCCGATGTGGCTGCCAATATTTTTGCCATGAGTGCGCTGCTTGGAACCGAAACTTTGAACCTGAGCGGTACCGGTACGGTGGCGGATAAACACGTAGGGGTCGTTAAATCCGTGACGCTCGGCAGCCTAGCGCTGGCCGACGGCAGCAACGGCGGTTTGGCTAGCAATTACACGCTGACGGGCGGTACACATAACGCGACCCTCACTACGGCAAACTTGACCGTCAGCACTGGAAACGTCAGTAAAACCTACGATGGCAATACGTCGGCGATAGGCACCGCCATGGTCTCAAGCGGCACACTCTATGGTAGCGACAGCCTGATTGGCGGCGCGTTTGCCTTCACCGATAAAAATGTCGGTATCGGCACCAAGACCGTCACGGTTGCCGGCGTCACCGTGAACGATGGCAATGCCGGCAATAATTATTCGGTGTCCTATCTGAACAACACAACCAGCACTATCAGCCCGTTTGTTGTGAACCTGAGTGGCGGCAGGAGCTATGACGGCACCACAGCCGTCGCCGCTACGGATTTGCACATCGGAAGTCTGGTCGGTAGCGAGACTTTAACCCTATCAGGTGCGGGCTCCATCGCTGATAAAAACGTTGGCATCGGCAAAAGCGTGAGCTTGGGCTCTTTGACCTTGGCCGACGGCAGCAACGGCGGCTTGGCCAGCAATTACACCTTGATAGGAGGAGATCTTAGAGCGGACATCAGCCAAGCTAATCTGATTTTGACCACCAGCGACATCATCAAAACGTACGACAGCACCACGTCCGCCTCGGGCACGCCAATCGTCAAAGCCGGCAGCGCTAGCCAACTTTTCGGCTCGGACAGTTTATCCGGCGGTGTGTACACGTTCATTGATAAGAATGCCAGCGGCGGTAGCACTGTGAGAGTTAGCGGTATTAGCGTTTCCGACGGCAATGGTGGCAACAACTACGCAATCAGTTACAGCGATAACACGACCAGCACAATTTTGCCTTACGTCATCCATTTAACCGGTTCGAGGGCGTTCGACGGCAGCAACCTTGTGAATGCTAATGTATTCAATTTAGGCACTTTGGTTGGCAATGAAACTCTGCTGCTGAGCGGGGCTGGCCAAATGTTAGATAGTAGCGCCGGTATCGATAAACCGGTCGATCTTGGAACCTTGGCCTTGAGCGACGGCGGAAATGGCGGCTTGGCCGGCAATTACACGCTAGCCGGCGGCAATCCAGTCGTCACCATCCTACAAAGCTCCGCCGGCAATACGCCAACCGATACCGTCGACGCCGGTACCGTAGTACCGGACAGCGGCGGAAACGGCGGCGTGGGCAACAACGGTTCCAACAGCGGCGCCAAAACCGGCGGCTTGGCGCTTTCTGCGTTACGCGGTGCCGATAGCAACCGGACCGTACAATTTAATATCGCCGACTCGGGGATCAATGGTGGTGGTAGTAGCGCCACCGGCTTGACGACGGGTGGTACCGGGCCGACGCAATCAGGCAATACCGTGCATTTATTGGCGTCCCAAACCTTGGTGGCGGGAGGGCAGATGCAGATCGTTGCCAACGTTGAGGTTAATGATTATTCAAGTGGCTTCAGTTTTGCGCTGCCTGCCGGAGCACTGCCTGCAACGGCCGGAGACAGCACGGTCTCGGCGAAAATGGGTAACGGCGAGCCGTTACCGGCTTGGCTGAGTTTTAATAGTCAGTCGTTAAGCTTCAGTACCGACAGCGCCGGTGCGGCGCAGTTACCGCTGCAAGTCGTAATCACTCAGACCAGCGCGAGCGGCCAACAAAAATCGATTGTGGTGACTATCGAAAAACAAGACCAAGCAATCTGAATCTGCGGCGATAAAAGCTGATCGACCGGGCGAACCTTTGCTCGGTTTAACTGCGTCGGCTTCGCGATGCACTTACCTTTTCGCTCCTTTCGGCAGTTGCCGGCAGCAGGCTAAATGAAGTTTCCCCGGATCAATTCGGGGTTTATTCCCGATGAACGCTGGCGGTGCGCCCGGATAATACCGGGTTTTTCACCACCCTTCGGGATTGCTTATGCGACACATCATGCTTTCATTCAGCTTTTTGCTCCTTTCCTGGCAAGTTCACGCTCACGGCCCGACGCCGCAAAAAGCCAAGGAGTCTGTGACCATCCAAGCGCCTATCGTCAAGGTATGGGCAGAGCTGAAAAATTTCGACGACATTGCCAATTGGCATAGCGACTTGAAAAAGAGTGCGGGTGACGGCAAGAATCAGTCCGGTGGTTTACGCACGTTAACCTTTCAAAACGACGAAACCCTCACTGAAGAATTGGATTATTACAACGAAGCCGAACACGAATACAGCTACCGGCTGAAAACCGAAAACACCAAAGCGCTTCCGACCAGTTCGCATACGGTGGATGTGAAAGTCGCGGCAGGTGAGACCGCCGACAGCAGCGTGGTCACCATCAAAAGCCGCTTCTACCGCGGTGATACCGGCAACACGCCACCGGAGAATTTGAGTGACGAAGCGGCGGTTAAAGCAATGACGCATTTTTTCAAGAACGGCTTGAATGGCTTGAAGGCCAAGCTGGAGAAGTAAATTTTATGTCGTCATTCCTGCTTACGTGGGAGTGACAGAGCCAGAGACCTTTGTATGTGAATTTCAATCGTCTCCTGTAGTGAGCGGAGTCAACCCACAAAAAAAATCGCCCCTTGCGGGGCGATCTGTTGTCTGAAGTTTTACGGATTGGGTCCGTTGTGGCAGCTAAAACAACTCACTTGATAACCCGCCGGCCAATTCTTAATACCAAACTCATCGGCATCAATGGTTTTCGCAACCTTTACCGCACTCAAGGGAGTGCCGGCGCTGGTTGTACCATGGCAATAGCTACAGCTTGGCGTAGTGGCTGTGCCGTTTTTATTGGCGTCTTCGTGTTGCTTAACCCAGGCGTCACCGGTGGTATGCATGCCGTGAGGGCCGCCGTTTACCGTGTTCGGGACTGTAGTATGGCAAGCCTTACATTCGGCTACCGTACCGGCGTGTCCTTGCACGGCGATGCTTTGCAGGTTTTCGTCGGCATGTGTGGAGGGATACTCCGCGTGTGTCGCACCGTGACAAGCCTCGCATTGCAAGCCGCCGTGTCCTTTACTGAAGCGGTACAAGTTCAATCCGGGAACCGGCGTATTGGCATTGGTGGCAAAGGTATGATCTGTTGGCACAATCGCTTTGCCGGTGGTGTCGATACCTGAGATCGCGCGTTTGCCGGGCGCGGCGCTATTGTGGCAAGACTCGCAGGTCGGCTCGTTGAACCAGCCTTGCCGAGTGGCACTACCGACCGCTTTCATATTGCCGTGACAGCTTTGGCAACTGATAGACGGGTCGCCGCTGGCGTCCGTGGCGGTGGACATCGCACCACGCAGACACTGCGTTACCGATCCCGGATGACATTGGTAACAAGCGCTGCGGTTGTCCAGACTATCCAAGGTTAACTGGGTGGCAGGGTCTTTTACATCGGCATGTTTTAAATGCAAGGACTGGGTGAATGGCGCAATGCCGGTCATGCCGCCCATCACCGTGGTTTTGTTTTCCTTATCAAAGTAGGCATTGCTGGCATGGCACGCCACGCAAAGAACCGGTTGCCCGCCATCGGCCGTTGCGAGTAAACCTGTTGATTTGTAGCCTTTGCTATTCAATGTGGTCAGTGCATCGTTGAATAATTTACTCCCCGCCTGTTTTTCATCATGCAGACGCAGAATGTTACGCTTCCAGTCTTTGTCGGGATCAGCGTCGAACACCCAGCCCGCCACCGGTTTGGCGGCAGTTTGTGCGGCATTGTTATTGGTGTCAGTGGATGCGTGGCAGCCTTTGCAAGTCATCTCGTCGCTGACCGGCAACACAGTGGTAGCACTAGCCAGAACCTTACCGCTCAGCGCATCCTTGGCGACGACCTTAACGGTGGGATAGAAGTTCTTATTACCTTTGTCGTCGAAGGGCGTCACCGGAATACCCTCGGCCTCGAACCATCCGAACGCTGTGTTGTAGGTCATCGGCGCGGGTGTCAGGGATGGCGTTTTGTTGCCGGGCATGGGGTTTCCGCTGGCGAGTCCGTCCAGGTTAACCCCGACATCCGGTGCCGGATTCAAGCCTACCAACTCACCGACCCAAGACCAGAAATTGGTTTTGTTGGCGCTGCTGGTATTGATAGAGCCGCTACTGTCGGCGACTGCTTCATAAGTCAGCAACACGTTGCTGCTGACTAACTTACCGTTTTTGTCTTTCAATTGCGCATGCAAAGTATTGTAGGGCGGCAAGATGGCGAACACGGAAAAATCCAGGCCGTCCATGCAATGCATGCCTAAATCATTCCAGGCGAGCAGGGTGTATTCGCCGACAGCCGTGGTATTCAACACCGTCACTGCGACCGTTTTGGAGGTCTTGCTGTCGCGGATGGTCACCGTGGCCGAGCCGGCTTTAAGACCTTTTATGGTAGCGAGATTATTGGCATAGCCGACGCTAGCAATTGAGTTGTCCGACGATTGAACGTTTACTGTGCCGGAGGCGTTAGTGACCGTGACGGTGGCAGTGCCGCCCACATTGACCGCCAATACGGCCGGCGAAATCGTCAAGACGGGAGAAGGGGCGCTGATGACTTTGACTTCCACGCGCTTCGAGCTCTTACGATCTTTTACTGTGACCGTCGTAGAACCAGCTTTTACACCCTTGATGCTAGCGATACCGCTGGCGTAAGTGACTGTCGCCACACTGGTATTACTGGATTTTACACTGATGCTTCCGGATGATTTTGTGACCGCAATCTTGGCTATTTCGCCCACGAAGATTTCGACGGAATTAGGTTTGAGTTCAAGCGCCTGGACGCTACCAAATTCGCATACACCCAGAAAAATCAGCAAAAGCTGAAATATAAATAGACGTGCATTCATAATATCTCCCATGAATACGTTTTGATCGGATGGGTAATCGTTAATGAATTGCCCATATGAATGGAAGCAAACGGCCAACATCCGATACCGCGTCGCTTCTCGATGATGCTTTATTACTTTTTTTAATAAGGTTATTCAGTCGGCACAATAACCATTCAACATGAATTGAAGATGAAAATATAATGAAGTAATGATTAAGACTGGCGCAGCTTTTAGACCCGGAAGGCTTGAATCGGGCGTCTTGAGCCAGTTGCTTGGGAGGGGGATTGCAGGCTTACAACCGGGAGTTCCGGTCGCAAGCGGCCATTCACAGCGTTGTTAGACCGGTTAGCTCTGAGTCTATCGAAGCGCACACCGGCCTAGGCTTCGATTCGCTCAGTCCGAACGGCATGCCAGGGATAAATGGGGCCTGGTTATTAGGGAAGGGTGTGTTCCGCGCTAGCTGTGCTCACACAGTTCGCTTCCGGTATTGATAATACCCTGGCGACCAGCCAGCAGTGTCAATTCCGACATGGTTTTGACGTTTAATTTTTCTTTGATCGCCGTACTGTGGTTGCAGACGGTTTTGTAGCTCAAACATAATTTTTCCGCCGCTTGACGGGTGCTCAAACCATTGGCCAGCAGGCAAAAAATGTCGAATTCGCGCGGCGACAGCGATTTAACCTTATATGCCTCATCCTGGCCGATGGCCATATTCACCGCCAATTGCTGCGCCAAAGCCGGTTCGATGTACGTGCCGCCTTCCGCCAGCGTGCAAACTGCGGTCACCAGCGTGTCCGGCTCATTATTTTTGGTGATGTAACCTTTGGCGCCGGCCTTGATCGCGCGGGTGACGTAGACCAGTTCGTTATGAATCGAAAATACCAATATCTTGCAACTGGGGTAGCGAACCAATAAGCGCCGCACCGATTCCAAACCGCCCAGACCGGGCATGGATAAATCCATCACCACCACATCCGGCGTCTGCTTGTCATATACCTGGCAAGCGGTCTCGCCCCTATCGGCTTCATAGACGGCGCCTATTCGTTCAGACAAGGATAAATAAGTCTTGTAACCGGCTCTGACCACTGCATGGTCGTCTACTAATAAAACGCTGATTTTATTCGCCACTAACTACGTGCCCTGATTGGTTTTTGGTGTGGATGAGCAAGAAACGCCCCCGGCAGAACCGGTGCTATCCCTAGCCGGCGCTTCTTGCCCCGCCATGATGCCGATTTTTATGCCGGGAAACCATGGGAGCTTTTCCCGTTTTGCTGCGGCGTGCGGCTGCCTGCGACTGGGAAAACTTCCACGACTTTTTTCGCGGAATTCCCAGGCTATTTATGGATTATTCCGTAACGCCCGATAGGCCGCCTTCTTTACCATTTGCGCCAGCATGGCCCGGTAGGTCTAAGTCAATATTGTGTGCGACTTGATTGAGATTGCTGATGTGAAAAGTGAAGGAGATTTCTGCCGCAAAGCAAAATCTCGCGTCA
Organism: Methylomonas sp. TEB; assembly: GCF_047777895.1. GTDB lineage: Bacteria > Pseudomonadota > Gammaproteobacteria > Methylococcales > Methylomonadaceae > Methylomonas. The sequence goes on along the minus strand of NZ_CP180476.1, from coordinate 2,605,908 downwards.
CGGATGGACGCCAAAATTAAGCGCAGCGTGTGATTGATTTTGCCCGGAAATGCCGATGGCGTTATCCGCTTTTAACGGAAGGCTCCCCTAACCAACCGATTTGCCGGGCCATGCAACCTAATAAACAACATAGGAGGATTCATGCAAATTTCACGGTTTGCCAAGCAGGTATCGACCACGGCCTTAGTCACGGCTGCGGCCTTGGCCGTGTCGTCATCGGCGCAAGCGAATAAAGAACTGGAACAACTAGCCAAGCAAAACACCAACTGGGTGATGCAGACCAAAGATTATGGCTCGACTCATTTCAGCGAGATGATCGACATCAACGCCAACAACGTCAAAAATCTGAAAGTGGCGTGGTCGTTTTCCACGGGCGTGCTCAACGGTCATGAAGGTGGGCCTCTGGTTGTTGATGGCATTATGTACGTCCATACGCCATATCCTAACAACGTATTTGCAATCAGCCTGGACGAGCCGGACAAAATTTTGTGGCAGTTCAAACCCAAGCAAAATCCAGCGGCGCGCGCCGTCGCTTGTTGCGACGTGGTCAACCGGGGCTTGGCCTATGCACCGGCCGGCAAAGATTATCCGGCTACCATTTTCTTAAACCAGCTGGATGGTCATGTGGTGGCGATTAACGCCAAGACCGGTGAAGTGCTGTGGAAAATGGAAAACTCCGACATCGCCATGGGTTCGACGCTGACGGTTGCGCCGTTCGTCGTCAAAGATAAAGTCATCGTCGGCACTTCCGGCGCCGAGCTGGGCGTGCGTGGTTATGCCACGGCCTATAACATCAAGGACGGTAAACAGGCTTGGCGCGTTTACGCCACCGGTCCGGATGAAGACATCAAATTATCCAAAGACTTCAACAGCGCCAACCCGCATTACGGCCAGTTCGGCTTGGGATTAAAAACCTGGGAAGGCGACGCCTGGAAAATCGGCGGCGGCACCAATTGGGGCTGGTACGCCTACGACAGCGACTTGGAAATGTTGTACTACGGCTCCGGCAACCCGGCGCCTTGGAACGAGACCATGCGTCCCGGCGACAACAAATGGACCATGACCATTTGGGGCCGCGACGTCAACACCGGCGAAGCCAAATTTGGTTACCAAAAAACCCCGCACGACGAATGGGACTACGCCGGCGTTAACTATATGGGTCTGTCCGAGCAAATGGTCGACGGCAAAATGACCAAACTGCTGACGCACCCGGACCGTAACGGCTTGGTGTATACCTTGAACAGGGAAAACGGCAGCTTGGTCAATGCCTTCAAAATCGACGACACCGTCAACTGGGTGAAAAAAGTCGATTTGAAAACCGGCCTGCCAGTTCGCGATCCGGAATATTCGACACACATGGATCACCAAGCCACCGGCATCTGTCCGTCGGCGATGGGTTACCACAACCAAGGTATCGAGTCTTACGATCCGAACAAGAAACTGTTCTTCATGGGTACCAACCATATCTGCATGGACTGGGAACCGTTCATGCTGCCTTACCGTGCCGGCCAGTTCTTCGTCGGCGCGACCTTGAACATGTATCCGGGGCCGAAAGGCACCTTGGGCCAAGTCAAAGCGATGAACGCCGTCACCGGCAAAATGGAATGGGAAGTTCAGGAGAAATTCGCGGTCTGGGGCGGCACCACAGCCACAGCCGGCGATTTGGTGTTCTACGGCACTTTGGACGGCTATATCAAAGCCCGTCATTCCAAAACCGGCGAAGAGCTGTGGAAGTTTAAGCTACCTTCCGGCGTCATCGGCCACCCGATTACCTATAAACACAACAACAAACAGTACGTTGCGATTTATTACGGTGTCGGCGGCTGGCCTGGCGTAGGTTTGGTATTTGACTTGGCCGATCCGACTGCCGGTCTGGGTGCGGTGGGTGCGTTTAAAGAGTTGGCGCACTACACGCAAATGGGCGGCGGCGTGATGGTGTTCGCGTTGTAAATCAGGCGTAGGGTAAACATCGCTTGCCATGTCAAAGGTACGCGGTGCGTACCCTACAACTCGCTGTAAATCGTAGGGTGGGCATGCACAATGCCCACCTTGGTTGACCGAATCGGTGGGCATTGTGCACGCCCACCCTACGCTGAATTTCAAATCATGAAAAAAGCCATACATATTTTTACTGCGTTGGCCCTGGGTATCGGATCTGCCTGCGCCGAAGCCGAACAACCGGTGTTGAAGGTCTGCACGGCGGAAAACGAAATGCCTTACTCCAACCAAGCCGGCGAAGGCTTCGAAAACAAGCTGGCGCAATACGTTGCCGAAAAGCTGGGTCGCAAATTGGAAACCGTCGGCTGGACCGACCCGCGCTACTTTATCCGCGATTACCTGGATAAAGGCTTGTGCGACGTGGTAATGGGCGTCGATGCCGGCGACCCGCGTTTGTTGACCACGGCACCTTACTACCGGTCCGGCTATGTCTTTATCAGCCGCGAAAAAGACGGGTTGGACTTGCAGAACTGGGATAGCCCGGCCTTGAAGCAAGCCCAGCGGATTGCTTTCGCACCGGGCTCTCCGGCCGAAACCATGCTGCGGGCCATCGGCCGTTACAACGATATGTTCAATTACCAACAAGAGTTGGCCGGCTTCAAGTCCAAACGTAACCAGTACGTCAAGTACGACAACGACAAGCTGGTTAACGAAGTGGCTTCCGGCAAAGCGGAAATCGCCATCTTGTGGGGGCCCGCCGCGGCCCGCTACGTGAAGGCATCGGCCACGCCGCTGACGATGACGGTCATTCCGGACAACGCCAAGCGCGCCGACGGCGAAAAGGTAGGTTTGCATTACAGCACCGCCATCGGTGTGCGCAAGGACGACAGCGCTTTGCTGGGGCAATTGAACAAAATCATCAAAGACGGGCAGGACAATATCGAAGCGTTGCTGGAAGCGGAAGGCATTCCGTTGCTGGATCAACCCGAAACAGCCGTGTCCATGAACTAAACAGGAAACCTTGAATGAAATTGAAAACATTTTTGACTGGCGCCGTGCTGTCGATGTCAGCGCTGGCGGCAAGTGCTGTCCAGGCCGATATTACCCTGCGCCATGCCTTGACCGGGGAAGCGCTGGATTTGAGTTTCGCCAAAAAAGGCGGCAACACCGACAAATTCAAGCAATTCATGCAAACCGGCAAAAATCCTTACAACGGCGATGCCGAGGCAGCCAAGAAAGGCGAAAGCTTGTACATGACCGGTTGCTCGGGCTGCCACGGCCATGAAGCCGAAGGCAAACTCGGCCCCGGTCTGGCCGACGACTACTGGACTTATCCGCGCGGCCTGACCGACCAGGGCTTGTTCGAAATCCTGTTCGGTGGCGCCAACGGCATGATGGGGCCGCAGTACGTCAACTTCAGCACCGATGACATGCTACACATCATGGCTTTCTTGCGCAGCATTTATAAGGGCGATCCGAAGAAAGCCGAGTGGTTGAAGTGAAGCCACGTTTTGACTCGTTCTCGCGCGTCGCGTACCCAAGGGCATAAATGGTAATGGCGATTTTGCCGCAGCGCGGACAAGCCATGCGTTCCCACGCAGCGCGTGGGAACGAGGAAGAGCTAAAGCAAATTTAAATTTAATATATCAGGAGATCAACATGAACAAATTAGTAATGTTAGGCGCGGTCCTGCTGGCTTTTGGCCTGTCCGGCGCGGCAAAAGCCTACGACGGCACCAAATGCAAAGAAGCCGGCAACTGCTGGGAACCGAAACCGGGGTATCCGGCACAAGTGGCGGGCAGCAAATACGACCCGAAACACGATCCCAACGAGCTGAACAAACAAGCCCAGTCGATCAAAGAAATGGAAGCCCGCAACGCCAAACGTACTGAATTGCTGGCGAAAACCGGCAAGTTTGTTTACGACGTCGAAGGCCAATAAACACCGGGTAGGTCAGGGTGCGCATCGCGCTTACTGGCAGTCACTAGGAAAATAGAACCCTTAGGACGCCGCCAGGGACGGCGGTAACTAATGATGCGGAGGGAATCGAAGATTATTCTGCCGAAGCGAAGACCAGGGAATGCCCAAGGCAACGGCGCGCTCAACCCATGCAAGCTGTTTAAGAACTTCGCGAGTGCAGTAGCCTTTAAACAGCTTCTAAACGAAACCTCACGGCTCCGGGCCGTTGCTATGCCGCTTAGATCACGACGGCCCGTTTTCAGCGGCGCGTATGTCAGCAATCGGCGGCATGGCAACCCAGCACCGGAGTTCTTTTTGCGGTATTGGCTTTAATCAACAGCGCTCAATTAGCTATGACAAGCAAGCAAACCCTCAGCGACTGGCGCGCCAGTGCGTTGCAGTTGGAACAACAAATCAACCATGTCGTCGTCGGTCAGCAGGCGGCGGTACGTAATCTTTTGATAGCTGTATTCGCCCGCGGCCATGTGTTGCTGGAAGGCCAGGTCGGCGTGGGTAAAACCACCTTATTGCGGGCCATCGCCCAAGGGCTCGGTGGCCACTACCAGCGTATCGAAGGCACCATCGACCTGATGCCGGCCGACTTGATCTATTACACCTATTTAAATCAAGAAGGCCGACCCTGCGTCGATCCCGGCCCTTTGCTGAAGCAGGGCGAACAGTTGTCGGTGTTCTTCTTTAACGAGATCAATCGGGCCCGGCCGCAAGTGCATTCGCTGCTGTTGCGGGTGATGGCCGAGCGCAGTATCGGCGCGTTCAATCGCGAATACCGGATGCCGCACATTCAGGTATTTGCCGACCGCAATCGGGTAGAAAAAGAAGAAACCTTTGAGTTGCCGGCGGCCGCTCGCGACCGGTTTTTCATGGAAATCAACATCACCGCACCCAGTGACGACAAGGTGTTGGACGATTTGCTGTTCAATCCGCGTTACCACGATGTCGATGCCTTGATCGGGGAAATGGCCGCCAGCCAAATACCTTATTACCAGCTCAACGACTGGGCGGCGGCGATTCAAGACAGCATCCAGCCCAGCGCCGCTTTGCGCCAATACGCCTTGGATTTATGGAAAGCCACCGCCGATCCCGGCGCATTCGGCATCGCTTTAGCCGATGTGGAAATGCACAACCTGCTGCAGGCCGGCGCCAGTCCGCGCGGCGTCAGCTACATGATACGCGCCGCCAAAGTCCGGGCTTGGCTGGAAAATCGCGACAGCCTGTTGCCGGAAGATTTGCAGGCGGTTTTCGCCGTCACCATGTCGCACCGGATATTCCTGAATCCGATGTACAGCTATCGCCAAGACGACATTATTCCCACCTTGATAGACAGCATACTCAACCAAATCGCCGCACCGTAACAGTCATGAACATTAAATCGATTCTGCACGCCATGCTGCCGCATGCCGGCCTCGGCCACTTATTGGACACCTATTTAACTTGGTCCGGCGTCGGCTTTATTTGCTCGTTTATTGCCAGTAGCTTGGATAAACATGCCGACGTCCCTTACGCCGCGTATTACACCAGCGCCTTGAACGACGCGGTGGGCTTTAAGTTCTGGATTTTATTGGCGGTGGTCGGCACTTTACTGTTTTGCCTAAGCCTGCCGGTGTTATATCTATCGCTACATTTTCCGGCGCTAAGTGATTTCAGCCGGCGCTTGCGGCGGTTTACCTACACGTTTTTTTTGGTCGCCTTCGACGAGGGCGGATTGATGATCGGGATTTTGACCGCCAATTTTATCGATACCAGTGAGCGCATCTCGCTGTTGGCGAACAAATCGTTCTTGTTCAGCGATGTCGGTTTTTTCACTATCCTGGCCTTATGCCTGTTGAACTCCTTGCTATGGCTGTTCGGCGAAGCCATCCACAGTCGCAATCCGCAAACGTACTCTGGCGTGGTGGCCTTATTGATGAAGGTGCCGCTCAAATTTTCCATTCCCGGCTACTTGGTTGTGACGGCCGTGCTGGCGAATTTGGTTGTCAGCCAATAAGTTACTCGCTAAAGCGATGTCGGCCACGATAAAGCCTTTCCAATACCGCCTGCCACGCCCGGCAGTCGGTGTATTTCCCGGCGCGCACCCCGGACAAATGGTCGGCAACGGCCAACTGTTCAAGCGCCATGACACCCTGATTGCCCGACCTGACCCCAGGCGCATCGATTTACGGGCCAGCCTGCTCGATCCGTTCGGCCATTACCAAGTGAGGGTACAGCAGCAACACAGTGCTATTGATGTGTATTTGCTGGCCGATTTATCCGCTTCCATGGGTTTCGGCGGTGGCAACGACAAGCGCCGTGTAATGGCCGATATGCTGTTATCGATTGCCGCATCGGCCCTGGAATACGGCGACAACATCGGGTTTATTGCGGCTAACCAGCAGGTGCTCACCGACTGTTATTTGCCGGCCGGTAAACATTTAGGCCGGATTCAAGCCATGGCAAAACGCCTGGAAACACTCGACCTGCAACCCGGCTCGGCAGGTTTGCAGCAAGCCCAACGCTATCTACCCAAACATAGGGCCTTGGTGTTTCTGGCGTCGGATTTTCATTTTCCGTTACCGCAGTTGCAAGCCATTTTGCAAAACTTGCGTCGCCACGACCTGATACCGCTGGTGCTGTGGGACCCAGCCGAATACAGCCGCTTACCGGATTGGGGGCTGTTTCAAGTTCAGGACCTGGAAACCGGTAAGCGCCGCACGCTGTGGTTGCGTCCCGGTTTGAAGCGCAACATAGAACAGGCATTTGCCCAGCGCCGTGCGCAATTGCAACAGCAGTTTCGGGCCTCGGGCTGTGAGCCGCTGTTTATCGACAACGGCTACCGCGCCGAGCAGCTGGGGCACTATTTTTTAAGGAGAGCAGGGTGACGTTGGCGGCAAAGCGGCTTGGTTGTGCTTGGGTATGGGTATGCGTCACGCTGCTGGCGGCGTGCTCCGGCACGTCTAACCAAGCACTCCGCGACTTTCAACTGCAAACGCCGCGGCCGTTTGGGTATGTGATCGGCGATACCATCCCGCAGCGGATTGTGCTGGAAACGCGCGCCGGCATGCTCTTGGAGCGCAACAGTCTGCCGGCGCCGGGTCGCTTGAATCGCTGGTTACAACTGAACGCGGTGACTGTGCTGGAAACGGCCGGCAATGACGGCAAGCGCTATCAAATCGACCTGCAATATCAGCAATTTTACGCACCGCTGGAAGTGAAAGCCTTGAGCATACCCGGTTTCACCTTGCGCTTTCAGCAGCACGGGCAAACTCTGGAACAGCCGGTCGCAGCCTGGACCTTTACGATCGCGCCATTGCGGGAGTTGGTGGTCAGGCAGGACCAGCACGGCGAATACATGCGCCCGGACCAAGCGCCGAGCTTGTTGGATGACGCGGCAATTGTCCGGCGCTTATGCGTGGCGCTGGCGGTGGCTCTGGGCATCGCATTACGTTTGGCTTGGCTTTACGGTTATTTACCGGGACTACCGAAACGCAGCGTATTCAAGCGCGCGCAGCGGCAACTGCAAACCCTTGGCTTGTCACAGTTGCCGCAAGGGCTGGGCGCTGTACATGCGGCATTTAACGGTCTTCACGGCAAGCCGGTGTTTTTGCACAAACTGGCCGAGTTTTATCAGGGCCACCCGGAATATCGCAGCATCGCCGACGAATTGACTTGGTTTTTCGATTATTCCAATCGTTACTTTTTCGGTGACGCTTCGATAATGCCGCAAGAATACGATCTGCAAAAACTCAAAACCCTGTGCCTGCATTGCCGGGAAATCGAGCGAGGCAGTCGATGAATTTGGGCTTTGAGTATCCTTGGGTCTTGCTCGGTTTGGGCTTATGCCTGTTGCCAATGTTGAGAATGGGAGTGGTCGCCAACCCCTATCCCTGGCTGGCGATATTGCCTGTCGACCCACTATCGCTGGCTATCAGCGCCTTGATCCGCTTGCTGGGCGTGCTGGCGATAGGCGGGTTGATTCTGGGCTTGGCCGGTGCCTATCTGCAAGAACAGCAAGTGGAGCGCATCGGCCACGGCGCGCATATCGTCATGCTGTTGGATCGCAGTAACAGCATGGACAACACTTTCGCCGGCAAGACGCCGGAAACCCAAGGCGAGGAATCCAAAGCCGACGCCGCCCGCCGCTTGTTGAATCAGTTTGTCGATCAGCGCGCGCACGATTTGATCGGCATCGCCGAATACAGTACTTCGCCGCTATTCGTGCTGCCGCTCACTGAAAACAAAGCCGCCATTCATGCCGCGATAGACGCCACCGCCTTGCCGGCCTTGGCGTATACCAACGTCAGCAAGGGCTTGAGCATGGCTTTGGAGTTCTTCGATAGCCGGCCGGTGACCGGTTCGCGCATCGTGTTGCTGGTGTCGGACGGCGCGGCGGTAATCGATCCGGACAGCGAAGCGGCCTTGCGCGAGTTGTTCAAACAACGCCAAGTCAGTTTGTATTGGGTGTTTCTGCGCACCGCCAACAGCCCTGGCTTGTTTGAAGTGCCCGACGACCCGCGCGACGATAATGCTCAGGCCATGCCGGAACGTTATCTGCATCTGTTCTTTAACAGTCTGCATATTCCCTATCAAGCCTATGAAGCCGAAACGCCCGGTGCATTGCAGCAGGCCATTGACGACATCAACCGCTTGGAGAATCGGCCTTTGCATTATTTCGAGCGGATTCCGAAGCAGGATTTATCCACGCGCTGTTATGCCTTTGCGGCGGCGCTGATGTTGTTATTGCTGGGCGTGAAACTCTGCGAGGCCAGACTGTGATCCGTAAGTTAAAACATTGGGCGCTGTGGGCCATATTGGCAGCAGCTTTATTAGTAACTCTGACGCAATTGCTGCAACTGTATGGCCTAGCCGGCCAAAATCGGCTGATCGGCCAATTACTGGCCGATCAGGATGTCGGCGCAGACGAATTGGCCACCTCGGCGCCGGAAGTACGCATGGCCAGAGCGGTTTATCTCAGCCGGCACCAACGCTACGACGAAGCCTTGGCGACGCTGAACCTGTTATTGCAGCAAGCCGGTGCCGAAGCGCAAGCGCAAACCCGTTATAACCTGGGTAATCTGTATCTAAGGCAAGCGATGCAGAAAGCCGAAGCGGGCAATGTCAACGAAGCGATGCCGCTACTGGGGTTGGCCAAGCAAGCCTATCGGGAAGCATTAACGCTGGACAGTCAGTTTTGGGATGCCAAATACAATCTGGAAGTGGCGATGCGGCTGCTGCCGGAGATGGACAGAATCAGCAGCGGCGACGAGCAGGACGATCTTAATCAACAGACACAACTGTGGACCACCTTGCCGGGCTTTCCGCGTGGCTTGCCCTAACTTGGCGCTTATCTTCCCGACCGATAATTTCGCTATATGACTATCGCCCCCAATCTTAGGGATTACCGTTTCTGGCTGCTAACAGCGGCCTTGCTGTCCTTGTCGGTAGTGTTTTTCCATCCGCAAACCAGCGCTCAAGTGCCACTGTACCGGCTGGTGTTTGTTGTCGACATTACCCGCAGCATGAACACCGAAGACTATCAGCTGGATAAACAGCCGGTCAGCCGCTTGCAGTTTGTCAAACAGGTGTTGCGCCAGGAATTGTTGAAACTGCCTTGCGGTTCGCAAGTCGGTTTGGGGGTGTTCACCGAACGGCGCTCGACGCTGCTGTTCGAACCGATAGACGTGTGTTCGGGATTTGCCGAGATAGACGCAGCGATTGCGGCGCTGGATTGGCGCATGGCCTGGGCTGCCGACAGCCGCATCGCCAGTGGCTTGCTGAGTACGCTGGAGCAGTTAAAAGACAAAGATCAGACCCTGGTGTTTCTCAGCGACGGCCAGGAGGCACCCCCGCCCAATCCGCGTTACAAACCCGATCTGTCGCCAGTTAAAGATAAGGTAAAAGGTGTGATCGTCGGCGTCGGCGGCGAGCAACTGTCGCCCATCCCCAAGTTCGATGCCAAGGGCCAACGCCAGGGCTTTTACAAACCCGAAGACGTGCCGCATCGTTCGTCCTTTGGTGAATCGGATCTAAATCCCGAGAATATCCAGGGCTACAACGCCCGCAACGCACCTTTCGGCAGCGAGGCGGCAACCGGCGACGAGCATATGAGCCGGCTGCACGAAAGCTATCTCCGTCAGCTGGCTGCTGAGAGTGGTTTACGGTATCGACGTCTGAGCGATACCGACAGTCTGGATCAAGCGCTGCAACAAGCCGAGTTTGCCAAGCCTGGCAAACAGAATGTCGATACCGGTTGGCGTTATGCCGGCCTAGCCTTATTGTTGTTCGCGGCGGTGTATGTTAGGCCGTAGGTCCGTTTAGTGAAACGTAATCGGACGAATTTAAAGTCTTCATTCCTCCGAATACGCTTCGCTATTCGGAGCTTGTATTATCCAAGCGTGCTTTTCAAAGGATAATAAACCATGAAAACACACCTGAGGGGCACCTCAGGTTTGGGTCGCTGGATGCCGTATCGGAGCTTGGATTTCGAAATCCCCGGCGTAGATCTTTGCAGCAGCGACCCACTCTCGATCAACGATCGGACAGTCTCTTCGGCCCGGTTTCCGGCAGCCTGCATTCACAAGGTAGATCATTTGAGGTTTTCATGTCCCATTTTTATCTCGGTATCGATGTTGCTAAAGCCAAGTTGGATTGCGCATTGCGTCTGCACAGCGGCAAGTTTCGCGCCAAAGTCATTCCCAATACTCTCGACGGCTTCGCGACGTTGTTGACGTGGTTGGCCGCTCAAAAGGCCCAATCGCCTCATGTCTGCATGGAAGCGACCGGCATTTATTGGGAAGACGTTGCTCAGCATCTGGCAACCGCTGGTTTCACCGTGAGCGTCGTCAATCCAGCACAAATTAAGGCCTATGGCGCTTCACGGCTCACCCGCAGCAAAACCGATACGGTCGATGCTAAACTCATCGCCGATTTCTGCGCCGAGCGCCAACCGCCTGCTTGGCAGCCCCGTAGCGAGGCGGAAGTCACACTGCGCGCACTAGTATTACGGCTGGACGCCTTACAAACCATGCGCACCCAGGAAAACAACCGCTTGCTAGTGGCGCGCGAGGCCGTGCGTGAGGACATTCAACAGCATCTGAATTGGCTGGATACTGCGATCCAACAATTGATCGACGCCATCAACGATCACATTGATCGCCATCCCGATCTCAAGCAACAGCGCGAACTGCTCGATAGCATTCCCGGCATTGGCGAGCGCACCAGCGCCATCATCCTCGCGTTCTACGCCGATACCTCGCGCTTCGCCAATAGTCGGCAGGCCGCCGCTTTTGCCGGACTCGATCCCCGGCAATACGAATCGGGCAGCAGCCTCAAGGGCAAGCCCAGGCTCTCCAAAATAGGCCATGCCTTCCTGCGCAAAGCGCTCTATATGCCGGCCATGGTGACGCTTTATAAAACAGCCTGGGGTAAACAATTCCGTGGACGATTAGCCGGTGCTGGTAAACCCAATAAGCTGATTATCGGTGCCATGATGCGTAAATTGATTCATGTGGCATTCGGTGTCTTGAAATCCGCGAAACCCTTCGACTCGGCTATTCATTTGGCTTGACTTGGATAACAGTATCTACGCGGGCTGAAAGGAGCGAGGTTGAGCGCCATGTTATGCAGCATTATCACCAACGGTCCAAAACATCTTTCCAGAATGCTGCCGGTCAACGAAGTAGTTGTGGTTCTTGCGTTCAATCGCATCTATAGCGGCCTTTGCATCGTCCACGGTTTTCGTGTCACTGTGGTTCAGCAGCGCCTGTAGATGAGGCAGCGCATCGTTCTTCAACGAATACGCAAGCAACATACAGGCGCGATAGCGCACGACTGTGGCCTTGTCTTTCGTGGCTTTGATCCCTAACTGAAATGCGTCGTCGTAGTCTCTCGCATAAGGTATGGCATGGAATACCAGTGAAACTCTGCCTTGCCATTTCTTCATTCTTGGGTAGAACTCTAGTAAGAATGGCAACACTCTAGGCCCAAGGGGCCTGAGTTGCTCCCATGCAGCCTCTTCTTCGCTCGTTTTGGTGGTCTCCAATTCCGCCACCAGACACCCTATTTGCGCGTCATCCATGTGTTGAGGCATAACGTAGAGCTAACCGGCGCTGCGCGGCTTTATCGCGCAGCGTCCAGCGACCGAAGGGAGCGAGGTTGAGCGCCGGGTTAGTCACTTGTCGGTCCCTTACCTTTGTGAGGCTTCTTGGACTTACGCGCGACGTTGTCCGCTTTGAGAAGTGCCTCGCACTCACCAGACGATGGAACGGTTCGATTCATTTCAATGGTATGCCAGCCACCACAGTTCGGATCTGGGCAACCACATACCGTAAAGCGCACCGGATGATTCGTCAGTCCTTCACGCTTTTGAATGGCATTCGTGCGCTCTTTGTCTTTGATGATATCTACGATGGCTGATCGGCCGAGAAATGGGCGTGACATAGTGGCTCCAGAAGATTTGTAGTGCCTAACATGCAGCTAAGGGGCGCGCAGAAGGCGCGTCCCAGCGACCGGAGGGAGCGAACTTGAGCGCAGGGTTAGCTGGCTGCATTATTGGGGAACCACTGTTTATGTGCATTGATGTCATTCTCGAACTCTGCGGCGACAAGTAGATCACGCCAGTCCACCTTCGCTAAATGCACCGCGTCGTGTAGTTTCGGGAGGCTCCCTGTGCTCAGCTTTAGAGCGGCGAAGCGAAATCTTTCAAGTTGAACTTCATCGAAGTTTTCAAGCATCGGAAGATTATTCCCGCATTCGTCCTGAAGCAGACGCGCCACATCGTCTCTTTGACTTGGGGCAAAGAGAGCATCAATGCGACGTTTTGTCTCAGCACTCAATCGTGAGTTCATGTCAGCTAATGTTGCGATAAACGGTGGTTTTTAAGTTGCACTTTTGCCATAAAATGGAGCGAAGCGGAATGGCAAAAGAGCAACTTAAAAATCCATCCGTTTGATTGCTTTGTTATGCATTTTTTTGGTTAGCAAGCGCTGAACTAAAAAAAATAGAATTGAGCTAAAAATAAAAGCTAAAAGAACATAGCTAAATATGTGCGGTGCATTTTCCATGCGCTGGGCTTCATGGAGGTAAGGGAAGGCCAATTTTTTGTAAGCGTATAAAAAAATGCCAAAATTGGTACAAACACTAAATAAAACAATGGCAGCGGACAGAACGATATTTTTCATTTGATCTCCCAAATCCAGACTTCTTTGCTTTTATTTAAATCTGATACAACACCAAAAAACCGGTATTATGTAGCAGTCGCACAAGACCGGAAAATTGCATAAAAACATAGAAAGCTAAGTTTTAACATTCTTAAATCGCTTAGCTTTTATTTAGGTGTTTTATGCGCTCCAGGCTTCCATCCAGTATCAACGTTCTTTTTGCAAAAATCGCAGACCAGTCGAGTTCCATTCAGTACAGGTTGAAAAAAACTTATCTTCCCATCGCTCGCGCAAGCTGTGCAGGCGTAATGCGGCTCGCCTATTTCCTCATGCTCAGGCTTAATCATGTAAACGAGCATTCCAGATTCAAGACTGTGAAGTTTATAACGCGAGAACTCTCTGTCAAATTTCTCATCATTGGCCATTTTTTCTTCCATATCAGCTATTCTCTCGGAGAGAAGCTTATTTTTCTCCAACAGATAAGAAGCGAAATCCTGAGCCGATAAAAGCTTTGCATTAACCTCTGAAACGGCTAACGCCAATTCGTTGTATTTCAAAAGCTCTTTATTGGATTTGATAATATCAAGAGCTGTTTTTGATGCCTGAATCGCGGCATTAATTTCGGTAAACATGCCCGATCTCCTTAACAGGCTGGTGAAAAACTCGAAAAGCCAAGTAAGCTAAGGCATAGATGAGGGGCCAACTGTTAAAATAGGCTACCTAAATTTGGAGCCTTTCAATGCGCGGACACGATGCCATTCAAAACAGCTGGTTCAGCTATGTTAGCCTGGAAGACCGTATTCCCAAACAGCATCCGTTGCGTCGTTTACGGCTACTGGTTGATGGCGTATTGGCCTCTATGGATGCCGTCTTTGCCGAGCGTTACTCGCACACAGGCCGTCCCTCGATTGCCCCTGAAAAACTGCTGCGCGCCTTGCTGTTACAAGTCCTGTATACGGTCCGTAGCGAGCGTCAGTTGATGGAACAACTGGACTACAACCTGTTGTTTCGCTGGTTTGTCGGTCTGGGCATCGACGACGCCGTGTGGGAACGCACAGTGTTCAGTGCCAACCGCGAACGTCTGTTGTCTGAAGCCCTGAGTCGCGAATTTTTTGAGCGGGTACTGGCCATAGCCGAATGGCAAAATCTGGTGTCCGACGAACACTTCAGCGTCGACGGTAGCCTCATTGAAGCCTGGGCCTCGCACAAAAGCTTCGTCAAAAAAGATGGTAGTGGTCCCGATAAACCCGCCGGCCGCAATCCCGAGATCGACTTCAGTGGCGAAAAGCGCAGCAACGCCACCCATCAAAGTACAACCGATCCCGAAGCCCGGCTTTACAAGAAAGGCGAATACACCGAGGCCAAACTGCGTTACATCACCCATGCCTTGTCCGAGAATCGCAACGGCCTGATTGTCGATGTCGAAACCACACAAGCCACCGGCACCGCCGAAATCGAAGCCGCGCAAAAAATGATCAAACGCCGCGTGCCCCAAGGTGGCAGCGTCGGTGCCGACAAAGGCTATGACCAACCGGCGTTCGTCAACGGACTCGAGTCCCGTGATATCAAAGCCCATGTGGCCCGCAAAAAGATTGGCAGTGCCGTCGACGGCCGCACCGCGCGCGGCAAAGGTTACGCCCAAAGTCTCAAGCGCCGCAAAATCGTCGAAGAAGCCTTTGGCTGGGTCAAAACGGTCGGCGGCCTGCGCAAAACCCGTCACATCGGCTTAGCCAAAGTCGCGGGTCAGGCCTTGTTTTGCTTTGCCGCCTACAACCTGACGCGCATGCTCAACCTATTGGTGTTCACGCCGAAACCGGCGTGGAGTGCACCCGCCTAGGGTGAAGTTCGCCTGAAAACCGTCCACAGACGGCTTCAGGCGAATAAAAAGCCCTTGAAACCGGGGCAAAACGCTTGAAACTCGATGTCATGACCGATTTCAACTCGAAAAAATCACGAACATCGTGGGTAAGGGGAAATATCGGCGGGTTTTTCACCAGCCTGTTAATGCAGTCTGACTTCTTTAACTCCAATAACTTCCATGCACTGCAAGAAGAACTGAAAGGTAAAAGCCCCACGATTTATTTTGGTGTTGATGCTGTTGTAGCTTTCCTCAACACCAATGCTGTTTAGCTTGGTTGCCAATGTTTCGTAGTCAATGCCCTTTCGAGCCAACTCTGCCTTAATGATGTTCTTGGCGAAAGCCTTCCAATCTTGTGATTCCATTGCAAATCCTCTAATTTATTGATCAAGCGCAGCATAGCACAAGAGGCTTATTTGTTTCATATGTGAAATAAAAATGTTGTAAAATATTTTATATCCGCTATATTAGTGTCATATATGACACATCGGAGTGGCGGAAATGGCGCAGCATTTTTTACTATCGGCTAAAGCAAGATCAATGTCGTTGATGCAAATCTTCACCATGACAGATGAAGCAGCTTTCAACCTGTTCAAAGAATCCCGCTGGGGTGACGGCGATCCAGTTTGTCCTTGCTGCGGCAGCATTGATGCCCATTACTTTATTCGCACTCGCAAGCAATGGCGCTGCAAAGACTGCAAACATACATTCAGCATCACTTCAGGCACTCTGTTTGCCAATCACAAGCTGCCATTGCGTATTTACCTTGCTGCTATTGCACTCTATACCAATACCGCTAAAGGATTTTCTGCTTTACAACTTTCCCGCGATCTGGATGTTCAATACAAAACGGCATTTGTTCTGATGCATAAAATCCGGGAATCTCTGATAGATACCAGCACCGCGAAACTTGCTGGCGAAGTCGAGATCGACGGTGCTTACGTTAACGCCTACGTGCGCCCAAGAAATGAAAAGGCGGATCGGATTGATTTGCGCCTCACCGAGAACCAAAACCCGAATAAACGCTGCATCATTACCATTCGCGAGCGAGGCGAAACAGGCGCGGCAAAAACCAAGATATTTGTGGTCAAATCAGAAAATCAGGCTGATATGAAACGCCTAGTTGAAGAGAATGTTGACGGCGGCGCTACTATCCATGCCGATGAAGCCAAGGCCTATGATCAGTTACACGCTAAATTCGATATGAAGCGCATCAACCACCAAGAGCGCTATAAAGGCAAAAACGGCGAATGCACCAACCAAGCGGAGTCTTTCTTTTCTCGGTTTCGCCGTATGCATAAAGGTCAAGTTCATCAGATGGGCGGCAAACATCTTGCAGCCTATGCCAATGAATGCGCTTATCGTGAAGATACTCGCCGTTGGTCAACCGGCGAAATATTCGCCGATCTAATCAGCCGCTGCGCTAAAAAACAGACCTCACGTAACTGGTGCGGCTATTGGCAAGGTAATAAAGCGGTTGATAGGTTGTATGCTTAACCGGAAAAGTAAGATTTCGATCATTCCGTGTCGCAATATCATGAGCTAACTTCGGCGTTGTTATATGACATCCAAGGCAACTTTTCATCTAAAAAGGCAATTCGATATGATAGACATCCACGCTCAGCGGCAGTCACAAAGAGACTTAGAGTATGCACTTCAGTGTCCAGCCCTAATAGCCAGCAGTTTTCACCGAGCATATCAAGATTTTCGCCAGTATTCTCGTGATTTCTGCATCGGTCTTTATAGATACGTGAAATTTCGTTTAAAGATTGACTAGCTCCGTGCGGAATACTTCCATAAGAGTCTTTTTCAGGTTTGAAAATTTGTAGAATCGCGTATTTAGTCATAATGGCCCCGTGTAATTATTTCGCTATATCCCATATAGAAATTCCTTTATCCTTGCTAGTTTCAACAATAATCCCGGCAGACCTGTATCGGATAAGCGCCCCGCCAATTGTAGACTTAAATGCCGAGAACTGCTTTTTGTCTAATTCCAGTCCTTTGCGGCGTATTGCTTCCTCGGCAATGGTGATGGTGCTGATGGGCTTATCCGATTGACGGATTATATCTAGCAAGAGCTTTTGCGCTTCGCCGTGTTTGAAGAATTCATTTTTGCGCTGGTATCGTTTGGGCCTAATGGACTGAATACGGTAATCCGGCTCAAATAGCTTGATTGCCGAATCCAGAACCCTAACCTCTTCGGTTATTCTGTTTATTTCTTTTTGGTGGAATTCAGCTAGACCAGCCAGCTCTGACCGCTTCGCAGTTAATGCGCTTATAACATGGGTTTCTGCCATTTGTGTGTCCGCCTTTGGTTTGGAATAGCGGATATTTTAAATGGGTGATTTGACGGTGGATTTGTGCAAGTGCTACATAATACCGCAAAAAACTCATATACTGACCGCGTGAACATGCCACCTCCAGTCAATTCATTCTTATTCCAAAGATCAATGTGGTCACCGCTACGATTTTGAAATGATTCATTACCCCTTTGCCAATAATCCTTAAAAAATATAATTCCAGTCTTTTCTTTAAGTGTTGTTTGGAAATTTCCTGGAACAATTTTCTGACGCACAGAAAGGCCGAGTAATGGACGTTCCGCAAGAGCGATAGCAAATTCCTCAGCTAGAAGAATATGCTTTTTACCAGAATGTGACCAGCAACGTTTTGCCTTTAGAAGGCTAATATCTACACCTGAACTTATTAAACATTCACTCAATAAGATGGCACAATAATCTGAAAAAGGACTGCTGCTAGTGGGTTGCTTATTATAACAATCCTTTTTTAATTTTTCCTGATCAGGAAAATTTTTCCATAGCGTTTCAAATTTCATTTGGACGTTCCCAGTTTGAGTGATTTTAATAATTAGGTGATGCATAACGTGGAGGTCACCGGCGGAGCGCCGCAGGCGCGGAGTCCGTGTGAACCGCAGGGTTAGAGCGCATGGCCCACCACCAGTAAGTGGGGGCGGGAAAGCCAACGTTAGAGCATGTCACTGCGAGACCTCCGGGCGATAAGACCAGCATTTAGCCAGAACTCGCAGAACGTCGCCGGACTGAAGTTCGACCTCGAATTGACCCTGCTTCGGCTCGCGAACAGCATTGATCGAGGATGACGGCCCCCACGGCTCTTGCTTCGGAAATTCCAGGGCGGTGAATCCTTCGAACACCAACAAGTGCGAAGTTGTCCCCACGGGATGAATTCGCAGATCGCAACGGTCTGCTTCCCAGCTGATATAGATCGCGGCAAGGACCGCGTCATGGACTGGGAGGGCTTCGAATTTCATTGATGCGCTCTAACGACAAGCTCACCCGACGAAAACCACGTAGCGGTTTTTGGTCGGGTGGAGCGCCGGGTTGTGCGGTTTGTCATTAAATTTCTTGAAACTGTTTCTGAATATTTTTCAGATTATTAAGATGCTCTTTTTTCTTTGAAACACTGTTATTAAAAAGATCGGCCTTCTCGTGGTTGCCCTCCAATTTTTCAAGGAGAGCATCCATTCTAGCTACCTCCGAGGCATGATATTGCTGTTGTGCCTGGAGAATGATTGCTCGGTTTGCTATCTGTTGTTGCTGAAGCTGATCAAGCATAGTTTGTGAGCGCTTAAGTTGCTCACTATTAATTTTCTCCTGATGTATCAGCTGAGCTCGCAAAGCATTTGCTTGTTCATTCTGGGCCTCAGTGGATGCCCGAAGCTCTTTTCCTTGCAAGAGGACTGCAACCAACGCAAGAACTACTGCAAGCGCGGAGAATAGCCCGTTGAGAATGCCGATAGAATCACCAAACTCTGCGGTTGTTTTCGGGAGGGCAAGCTTCAGCCAAGAAATGTGGACTTGACCAAACAAGACGTATGACAATAAAAGCCACGACCCGAGTAACAAAAGGCTTAAAACAAGAACTACAAGTTTCATTTACACCCACACTCCTTTCTTTGGGCCCAACGCCAAGCTCAGCCGAGGAAGGCCGCAACGCGGCCTGACGTCGGCTGGAGCCATGTGTTATGCATGTTCCCAGCCTTGAATACGCTCAGTACACCGCGCGACCGCTTCTTCGGAAAACAGATCCGGATACTTCACCACAACGGCCTCAAACGCATAATCTTCTAGCCCCATTTCGAGCAGAGCGGTATACCCTGCCGTCTCTTGGGGTCTATTAACGGCGCGTTCGACAGCCGGGAGGATTCCGTGCTTCTTAATCATTTGCCAAGTACTCGATGCCTTTGTGTTTTTGCCGTTCTTTGCGCTCAACACCTCTTCATACGCATTAACGGCCTTAAGGCATTCACGCTCTGCTTCGGTTTTGGCTCCGTAACTCTCGGCCTTCAACTGTACGGACCGTTGACGTGCCTCTTGTGCAAGATCAGGACGGCCTCGATCCGTCGCGTTCTTGGCGAATACCTCGCAGTCTCGTGGCGTCTTTAGTTTGAGAACTCGCTCATCCATCATCTCTTTCCTGCATAACGTTCGACGTAAGGGGCCTGCCGAAGGCAGGTCCCCTTGACGGAGGGGTTAGGTGGCATTGGCTAGTACCTCCCCCGGATTGAGGAAGAAGATTTGCTTCCAACCCTGTTCGCAGCACTGAGCCGCCATAGGAGAGGAACGACAGACAAGACAGCATAGTGGAGATGAGGAGGCTTGCCTGCCGCATTGCCACTTGTTCCAACAGCCCCGATTGGCTGACCGGCGGCAACAAACCTTGGAGCAGGGGCAGCCTCTGCGAGGTGGGCATAGTAGTGAACCCTCCACTTGGGCCCTAGGACTGCTACGACATTGCCGCCAATGCCTAGCTGACCTTGATAGATCACTATGCCTGGCACTGCCGAAATGACAGGCTTGCCCTGCTTGGCAAAGATGTCGATTCCCTTGTGAACACCAGACTGACCCCAGGGCTCAAACCAGAAGGATTGAGGGTTCCAATCAGTTCGAGATGCACCCTGAACCGGAATGACTATGTGTTCAGGAATGAAGAAGCCGGCGACGCCGATCGCTAGCAAACCAAGCAGAACCCGAGAAATGAGGCGGCGCATCTCTATGACACCTAGTGTAACGTCCCCGACAAATACTTATGAATGGTAGAATTGGTGGGTATGAGAACACCAAAGAAACTTGAGTTGAGCGAGCAAGACCGTACCCTGCTGAATCGGTGGGTGAAAAGTCGAGCCATAGGAGAGAAGCAGACGTTGCGGGCGCGAATCGTATTGATGACTGCCGACCGTCTGCCTTCGCAAACGATCATGGACACCTTGAAGATCAGTGGGCCGACGCTCAATTTGTGGCGTCGGCGCTTCGTGGACAGCGGTATTGACGGATTGAAAAAAGGCAAGACGCGGCCCTCGCGAGTGCCGCCGTTGTCGGTGGAGAAGGTGCAAGAAGTGTTGACGTTGACGATGACCGGCAAGCCGGCCCACGCAACACATTGGAGTTGCCGGACGCTGGCCGAGCAGGTCGGCATTTCACGCATGGCGGTGCATCGCATTTGGCGCGAGCACCAGCTGAAGCCGCATCGGGTCAAGGGCTTCAAGGTCTCGAACGACCCGCAGTTTGAAGCGAAGTTACGGGATGTGGTGGGGCTGTATCTGGAGCCGCCGGAGAAAGCCATCGTGTTTTCCGTGGATGAGAAAAGCCAGATCCAGGCACTGGATCGCACGCAGCCAGGTTTGCCGATGAAACCCGGCAAGAACGGAACGATGACGCATGACTACAAACGCCACGGCACCACAACCTTGTTCGCCGCCCTCAATGTTCATGAGGGCACGGTGATCGGCGAGTGCGTACCTAAGCACCGCAACGATGAGTTTCTGAAATTCTTGAAACTACTCGACCGCCGAACCGACAAGGAGTTGGCCGTCCATTTGATCGTCGACAACTATGCCACCCACAAACATCCCAACGTGAAAGCCTGGCTGGACAAGCATCCGCGCTTTCAGATGCACTTTACGCCGACGTCAGCGTCCTGGGTGAACTTGGTTGAACGATTCTTTCGTGACATCACCGAAGAACGTATCCGTCGCGGGGTATTTCGCAGTGTCGACGAACTAAAGCTGGCCATCATGCAGTACCTCGAACACCGCAATGCCCACCCAAAGCCGTACCAATGGACAGCTACTCCTGATGCCATCTTGGCGAAAGTCGACAAAGCTAAAGCAACGTTAGGGACGTTACACTAGCGTTAAGCTCAGCCGCGCCGCTTTTTGGCGTCGGCTGGAGCGCCTTGTTGGGCGCAGGCTGCTTCAGATAAGACCCTGAGCTTCTCTAATTCGGCGCTGACCTCAGAAGACATGATCTCTGTTTTCTCAAACACGCTGCCTGCCTGCCAGATCAATTTTCGTTCTACGGCCAATCTATCCAAGAGCGCAATATCTTCAACTTGGCGGTAAGCCCAGAGTCTCCATCGCGGCACTTGAATAGACCACACCAGCCAACCTCCAAAGAAGGCAATTAGGAAACAAGGTAAAGCCCATTTCATACCCTCATACCCAATGCTCGGGATGATTTTCAGCTTGGCGAGCAACACATAGGTGAGCAATGGGCCTAATAGCAACGACATTGATGGAACCTTAATCATCCAGAATGCCTTGTGGAGAGCTTGTTCGGGGCTGATGTACCTCATGCTTCTTACGCCCAACGCTCCACATAACTGGAAAAATAAAGTGGAGCGAGCGATAGCGAACGTAGCTTTATTTTTTCCATGTTGATGTGGTTGTTATAAGGCAATTTACAAATTTGCAGCAATTACTAATAGTCCAAATGCTGATATTAAAAACACAGTGAAAACAAGCCACTCTTTGGGGTTCACTTGGTGTAGTTGTATGTTTTCTGTGAATTCCTTGTTTTCAGATTCAAGCCGTTGACTGTGTTTTTTGATTAAAAATCTGAGTCCAAACATCCAAACGGAGAAGGCTACTACAAGCGCCGCTAGTTTATACGGTGGAAGTTTATTTATTACATTGATTAGAAGTTGTATCCCATCCATATATCTTCAGGCCCTGCTTTATAACGTAGAGCTAGCCGGCGCTGCGCGGCTTTATCGCGCAGCGTCCAGCGACCGAAGGGAGCGAGGTTGAGCGCCATGTTAGGGGTGCTTGGCGACAAACAGAGCACTTGCGGCATAGGTCATCCCAAAAACGCCACCGAAGAGAACGAACCAGATGGGGACAACAGGTTCTGCCGGCGAAATGATGAAAAGTGAGAGAAGCCACCCGAAAGCGTTGTAGGCAAAAAAAGCTAGTGCCAGCAGACGAGTGGGCGGATGTTTTACTCGAACTAACACGACTAACGATGTAATAGCCCATATGAACTCTATGCCTGAGAGCACTAACGAGATGTCCTCGCACACACCGTTGTTTGAATAGAGGATGCCTGCATCTATAAGCTGCATGACACCAATGGCTGAACTGGCAATTGCGTACTTGCGCATAAAACCTCTAACGCTCGCCATAACCGGCGCGCAAATGCGAAGCGCAGCGTAGCTTTTGCGCGTCCGAGTTGATGGCGTTGTTGGGCATACTTTTCATTTGTTTTGGACTGCCCGCGCTGCCGATTTTTCGAGATCCAAGATTTTCTTCACAACGCCATATCCTACCGTTCGATTACCTTCTCGGACTAGAAATGCCATCCCGGGATAAACCCTGCCAACGTGCTCTTGCGGGGACAAAAACCCGAGATAGGCGCGCACCTTCTCTCCGGGATTTACTTTCTCCACATCGGAGTATTCGTGCGGTGCGTCCCAATCGTGCCCTTCATAATAGAACTGCGGTCTGTAACCGCTGAAGGCGGGGGAGGAGCGCCCACCGTGCTCAGGCGGGAGGAAGTAGATTTCTGCTTCTATATCGTGTGGCACCGGCATAGCTTCAGGACGCCCAACGTAGAGCTAACCGGGCGCGGCACGGAAAGTTGAAAAAACAAAACCGCATTATAACCGCGCTCCGGTTGAGCGCCATGTTAGCCAACCTGCGACTCACAGTTTCAAGCACTGGATGATGCCACGAGCATTTCATAAAAACGATCTGGGCTTTGCTTTGATTTTGTATCATTAGTCCCCGACTCCCAAGAAAAGTTAGAGTGCATTTTCTCCGCGACTAATTCCTCCATCAACTGTTTTTCGACATACCACTCGATTAAGGGGCCACGCTGGAACGCATCGAAATTGAGGGAGTAGCAGACATCAGGAGTTTCTTTGTTATGGCGAGTCCAGAACTCGTCTGATTGAAGTTCCCTCGACAGGTCGTGAATTTGACAAACAATCTCGTGCGCTTCAATCAGGCTTCCCCTACGAAGAGCATCTACATGGCTCTCATGTAGGGATTGAAATCTGCTCAAATAGGAACTTACGGTCGCATACTCGTAGTGCGGGGCAAGACTGGCCGCGATTTTCTGTGCGCGGAGGGAAACCATGCGAATTAGTTCATCGGTACGAGCCGAGACCGAACCAGCTTGAATGTGAACATCACGTCCAGCAACGATACCTCCGGCGTTCGTGCCGACAGATATGGTGGGTTGAACTAGTGATGACCTGGAATTGGTCTCCTGGTTGTTTGACTGCGGTTTGAAAACAACGAGCAGCAGAGCGCAGACAGCCACCAGTATAACGATTGTGACCTTTACCCAAATGGGGTAAGAGAGAAGAAACGTGAATAATTCTTTCATAGTCGTACTATCTCTGCCTGCTACAGGCTAACTATTGATTATCAGGCAAATCTGCCTGATAAGTTGATATTGCCGGTCTTTTCAGGCGTTTTTGCCCTGATAACTCCCGAACCGGGCAAATGTGCCTTGATAATCTGATATTAGCCATAAATTCAGGCAGATTTGTCTATATAGTATATTTTCGCCTGACTATAGAGGTTAACAGTCTTATGTCAAGTTCAAAATCGCCGACTTTGTTGGAAGATGTTCGCCGCGTCATGCTATTCGCTGCATACCGAACGTACGTATTCCGAGTGGATCAAGCAGTTCGTGAAGTTTCATCAACTGAATGAGCGAGCTGGGCTGTTTGAAAACAGCGAGGCCAAGATAGAAGCGTTTTTAAGCTATCTGGCGACAGAGCGCAAGGTGGCATCGGCCACCCAAAATCAGGCGATGAATGCATTGGTGTTTTTATACAAACAGGTGCTGAATATGCCGCTGCCCCAGCGCATCGAGGCTATCCGTTCCAAAACCAGTCGCCATGTACCGGTGGTGTTGACGATAGACGAGGTCAAGCTGGTTTTGCCGCGTGTGGAAGGCGTGGCGCAGTTGGTGGTCAAGCTTTTATACGGCAGTGGTTTGCGGATTACCGAGGCTGTCCGGTTGCGGGTACAGGATGTCGATTACGGCTATAAGCAGATTACCGTACGTTCCGGCAAAGGCGACAAGGATAGGGTCACCACGTTTTCTGCAAGCCTGATGCCTTTAATTTGGAAAAGGTCAAGGCGATTCACGAACAGGATTTGGCTGATGGTTTCGGCGCGGTGTATTTGCCGTACGCCTTGGCTAAAAAGTATCCCAATGCCGAGCGAGAGTGGGGCTGGCAATATGTGTTTCCAGCACGTTCCTTATCGGTCGATCCCCTGTCCGGTGAGACTCGACGCCATCATATAGATCAATCGTTGGTGAATAAGGCTATCAAGGCTGCGGTTCGGCAAGCCGGTATTGCCAAACGGGTTTCCGCGCATACCTTTCGGCATTCTTTTGCCACACATCTGTTGCAACGTGGTACGGATATTCGAACCATTCAGGCGTTACTGGGGCATAGTGAGCTGGAAACGACGATGATTTATACCCATGTTTTGAATCAGGGTGGGCAGGGCGTCATCAGTCCGCTGGATGATTTGGCTATTTGATTGGTCAGTGTGACGATTTAGGAGAAAACTTGAACACTATTTCGATTTAGCCGAGCGCTGCTTGTTCGGAGAGGAGAATAGGGTCAGATCTTGCAATCATGCAACTATGAAAGACCTTGGTATATTTTAAGACCTGTCCCATTGGATTCAAAAAATTGGGAAGTTCTAAATCAGTTCAAAGCCACGCCAGTAATGGCGTTGAAAAAACTCCTGTGGGACTTTCGCGGTTTGTTTGAATGTACCCGATGTAAGGTAAATCAATCGCCCGCCACGGTATCCACCAACAAAATCCGCTCGCTATCTAGGCGTAAAGACAGGGTTTTACACAGCAAGCTGGTTTCAAAATCCATGTAGCGCTCGGAAGTGACGACCCGATTGCGGTCGCCGCAGTTTTCCAATGCCAGCAATTGAAAGAAATAAGGGCGCCAGGACCAGTTAAAACCTATTTTGCGCGGATCGGTGAACCATTGGTTTTCCTTGAAATTAAAATCCGGGGAAATTTGGTCGCCGTGGTTGTTGCACAGATAAAACCGTATCACGCCGCTATCGGTAAAGTTCCAGCTGACCAGTTCATTCAAGTTAAAGTCGTCCTGCAAGGTTTCGGCCAGCTTGTAAATCAAGGTTTTGGTGGTGTTAATGGCGCTGACTTTCTTTTGCACCTTAACCAGTGTGTTTTTCAAAAATTTAGTGCGCAATGAAGCGATATGTTGTTCGTAAAGCTCGGCATGCTGAAAATCGGCTTCGGCTTTGGCAAACAAAAACCCCTGCATGAATTGCGCGCCGCAGTTCAAACTAAATAAAAACGCTTCGTCCGATTCCACGCCTTCACAAATAATCCGGCAGCCGGTGCGTTTACCCAGCCGCGAGATCATATGAATAATGTCGCCGGCGATGCCGCCCTTGGTGGCCAGCTTGAACAGCCGCATATCGATTTTGATGATGTCGGGTTGAATGGCGATCACCCGTTCCAGTTGCGAGGCGCCGGCGCCGAAATCGCCGATAGCCACACTCAAGCCGTGTTTGCGGTAGCGCTGTACGATTTGTTTTAACTTTTGCGGATCGACATGCGCATTGGAAATTTCCACGATGATGCGTCGCCGGTCGATATTCAACTCGTCCAACATCCGTAGCGTGGGTAGCGTGTTTAATTGGCGCAGATTTTCTATCCAGGCCGCGGAAATATTCAGCGCCAGATAGCTTTGCGTATCGGCCAATTCCGAGAATTTTTCCAGGGCTTGCCAGCGTACCTGCCTGTCCAGTTCGATACGGGTTTTGGCATCAACCTCGGCGGAAGAGAAGAGGGCGCCGGCGGAAACCACTTTGCCTTTGTCGTCGTATTGGCGGGCCAGGGCTTCGTAGCCGACGATTTTGCCGCTGGCCACCGAAATAATGGGTTGGAAATACGGGAATAACTGTGTTTTAGCTTGCATCGTCCCTTGGGCTATCAATTTAACTGGGTTTGGGTAAAAACTCCTTCAACTCCGCGACGCAGGAACCGCAACCGCTACCGGCGCTCAAACAGGCGCTGATGTCGGCGACGCTTTGCAGTTGCTGGGTTTGCACCGCGTGTCGGATGGTTTTTTCGCCCACATTGAAACACGAACAGACGATTCGGCCAATATCGGCTTCACCTTTTGGCGGCAGTCCGCTCAGCAAGCTCAGGCGCTCGGCTCGGCTCAACTCATTTTTAGCGAATAAACTGCCCAGCCAGCCAGGCTCGGGCAGCTCGCAATCCGGTCCGACGAACAAACAGGCTTGTAATTCGCGATCCGGTAAATAAGCGGTACGGTAATAGCCGGCTTGTTGGTCGCTGTATTCCAGCCAGCAGTTATCATCATCAATATGTCTTGTGTCAGCGAGCAGCGCGCGGCTCCAGGCCCGCCAGTCCTTGCCGGGTTCGGTAGACGCTAACTCGTAACGAAAATAGCGGTCGCCGCGCACACTGACTTGATACTCGGCCCCGCCAATTTGTAAGGGACGGCGCGACAAAATAGTGGCATACCAACGTGACGGCCAGGCATGGATTGTGGCCGGTGTTTGCTTGCTTTCCGGTTGCCCGGAATAGGGATCGACCACCGGATTGACCACGGCGCCCATGCGGCCGTGGCTGCTGAGTTGTTCGGTCCAGTGCATAGGTACGAACAGACTGCCGATTTGTTGCCCCGGATTGAGATCGACGCGGGCCAGCATACTGCCCCACCGGCTTTGGATCTGCGCCAGACTGCGCGCGCTTAAGCCGAGGCGTTCAGCGTCGGCGGGGTTTATCTCGACGAAAGGTTCCGGGCGGTGCGCGTTTAATTTGGCGGCCAGACTGGTGCGGGTCATCGTGTGCCATTGGTCGCGCAGGCGGCCGGTATTCAGCGTAAACGGATAATCGTTATCCGGCGCGTTAACAGGCGGACGCGGGGTAATCGGGATGAAGCGGGCTTTACGATTGCTTGTGTAGTACTGGCCGTCAGTAAACATTCTGGCTGCGCCTGCGCTTTGCTGGTGGGTGACCGGCCATTGCACCGGTTGCAGCGCGTCATAACCTTGCCCGTCCAAGTGGACAAAGGCCGATAAATTAAAATCGCGTAACTGATGCTCGTCATCGTTTTCGAAGGCCGACAGCGCTGCGTGTTCGCGAAAAATATCGGCGCTGGATTGGTAATTAAACGCATCGCTAAACCCCATGCGTTGCGCGACTTGGCTGATGATCCACCAGTCGTGTTTGGCTTCGCCGGATGCCGGAAACAAGGGCCGTTGCCGGGAGATGCGCCGCTCCAGATTGGTGACGGTGCCGTCTTTCTCGCTCCAGCCGGTGGCCGGCAGCAGCACATGGGCTAACTTGGCGGTATCGGTGTTGGCGATGCAATCGGAAACCACCACCAATTCGCATTGCTGCAGAGCACGTTTCACTTTGTCGGCGTCGGGCATCGATACGACCGGATTGGTCGCCATGATCCATACGGCCTTGATTTGACCGGCGGCAATGGCGTCGAACATGGCCACGGCCTTCAAACCTTGTTTGTCGGCGACTTTGTCACTGCCCCAAAAGCGGCCGACTCTATCGACGTGTTCCGGGTTTTCCAGGTCCATATGCGCAGCCAAGGTGTTTGCCAAGCCGCCCACTTCGCGGCCGCCCATCGCGTTAGGTTGACCAGTGAAGGAAAACGGCCCCATACCCGGCTTGCCGATGCGGCCGCTGGCGAGGTGGCAGTTGATGATGGCGTTGCATTTATCCGAACCTGAGCTGGATTGGTTGATGCCTTGCGAATAGACCGTGACGGTTTTCTCGGTGCCGGCAAACCAGTCGAACAGTGTGGCGACTGCTTCGCTAGGCAAGCCACAGCCTGCGGCGACCTGCTCGATACTGCCGGCGGTTTTCACAGCTTCTTGCAATGCGGCCTCGAAACCTTCGGTATGCGTGTCTATATAAGTCTGATCGATCCGGCCGTTTTGCGCTGAATAAGCCAAAATGCCGTTGAACAATAGCGCATCCATGCCCGGTTTAACGGGCAGATGCAAATCGGCGATGTCGCAACTGGCCGTGCTGCGCGGATCGATCACCACGATTTTTAAATGGGGATTGGTTTCCTTAGCCTTGCGAATGCGTTGAAAGGCAATCGGGTGGCACCAGGCGGCATTGGAGCCGACCAGTAAAATCAATTCGGCCAGTTCCAGGTCTTCGTAATTGCAAGGCACGGTATCGGCGCCGAATGCGCGTTTGTAGCCCACTACCGCCGAGGACATGCACAAACGGGAATTGGTATCGATATTAGCGGTGCCGATGAAGCCTTTCATCAATTTGTTAGCGACGTAGTAATCCTCGGTCAGCAATTGGCCTGAGACATAAAACGCCACCGCTTCGGGGCCGTGCTGCGCAATAATGGTGTTAAAGCGTTCTGCGACATGATCTAAAGCTGACGCCCAATCGACTTGTTTCCCTTGAATGCTGGGATAAAGCAGGCGGTTTTCCAGCGACACGGTATCGCCCAGCGTCGCGCCTTTGGAGCAAAGTCTGCCGAAATTGGCTGGGTGCTTACTGTCGCCTTTGATGCAGACCCGGTGTGTCGCGTGGTCTTCTATCGTGGCTTCGATGCCGCAGCCGACGCCGCAATAAGGACAAGTGGTTTTGATGGTGTTCATGGGTAAAGGAATTTAAGCCGCGCGCGCGAGCGGGATTCTGCCGAACATCAAGCGGTCGCGGATCGCGGCAATCGGCGTGCTTTCTTTAACCAAATTCAGATACCAGGCACTGTCGCTGGTGTCGCCGTACAAAATAACGCCGACGACGACATCGCCGCGTAGCACGATTTTTTTATAGATGCCCAGGCCGTGGTCAATCAACTGCAAAATCTGGCATTCGCTGTCGCCTTCGAAATCGCCCACCGAGAATAAATCGATGCCGGTGACTTTCAACATCGTCGCGGACGATAAGGTTTTAAATTGGCTGTCGACTTTACCCGCCAGTTGTTGCGCGCAGACTTTGGCCTGTTCGTAGACCGGCGCGACCAAACCGAACAGTTCGCCCCGATACTGCACGCATTCGCCGACCGAGAATATCGCCGGGTCGCTAGTCTGCATGCCGTCGTCGACTACGATGCCGTGCTGACACGCCAGACCGATGCGTTTAGCCAGACTGATATTGGGCTTAATGCCGGTGGACATAATCAGCATGTCGGCCGGTAATACGCTGCCGTTACTCAAAGTCACCGCGCTGATATGCCCGTCCTGACTGTCTATGCGTTGGATGGTGGTACCCAGATGAAACTGAATGCCTTTATCCGCCAATTGCCGTTGTAAAAACGCCGCAGCTTTACCATCCAATTGCCGGTTCAACAAATGGCCGGCACGGTTGATGACGCTGACTTGCATACCGCGTTGCAATAAGCCGTTGGCGGCTTCCAGACCCAGTAAACCACCGCCCAGAATGACAGCATGTCGTTTGCTGGCGGATTTTTTGATCATGGTTTCCACGTCGGCGATGTCTCTAAAGCCCAATACGCCTTCGACGTCGCGGCCCGGTATGTCCAGCATCAGCGGCAAGGAACCGGTGGCGATCAACAGTTTGTCGTAAAACGCGCAGGTGCCGTCGTGGGCGATGACACAGCGGCGTTCGCGATCAACATCGACAACCGCTTTGTCCGGTCCGCAATACAAGGTCACGCGGTTTTTTAGATACCAATCGAAATCGTGAATCATGATGTCGGCAACGCTTTTGGCGCCGAACAACACCGGTGTCAGCATGATGCGATTGTAGTTGCCGTGCGGCTCGGCGCCGAACACGGTAATGTCGTAGCGATCCGGTACGGTTTGAATCAATTCGTCAACGGTGCGCATGCCGGCCATGCCATTGCCTATCACTACCAATTTGAGTTTCATGATGTTGTCGGTACTATTTGCGAAGATCGGTGGGAAATCGGACGCAAACTGTGCAAGACAGTTTGCGCCGCTGTTGCCTAGAAGCTGACGTTGCCTTGCATCCAAATAATTTGGGTGTCCGGGAACGCCGGGTTATCACTGTTAAAGTTCGCGTACTTGGCTAACAGCGAGTAATGTTTGCCAAACTTTTTCAGGGCCTGAAAATCCCATTCCTTACCGTATTCAATTTTGCCGGTATCGTCTTTAAAGTCGTGATAGACGCCGGTAATGATCAAGCTGTCGTTCATTGCTTTGTAGCTGGCGGTGGCGAAGACGTCGCGGATACCATTAGCAGGCGTGGTTAGAAATAAATCGGCCCAACCCTGGAAAGCGTGATTGGTGCCCAACGGGGTTTGAAAAGTCCTGCCGGCTCCGTAGCCATTTAGCTGCTCCACGGCACCTGACACGGTCAGATTGTAAGCACTGGCCCCCGCCATCAGATTGAAGCGGTCGGCCTGATAGTGGTTGGGGTTGTCGCCGTAGTCCGATTGTTTGCTCCATTCGGCCGTGTAGATGGCATTGACAGTGTCAAAAAACTGCGGCGATTTGCCGTCGAAGCGCAAGCCGTAGGTTTGCGAGGAGTTAGCGTAGTTAGCGCGTTCGCGGTAATCCAGCCAGTATCCGTAACCGATCAGGTTGCCCCAGTCATTAATCTTGTAATTCAGGTTTAAAAACGGCGCGTTTATCGAATGCGTTTCGCCGAATATGTTTTGGATGTGGTCGATATAGCCGACGTTTGCCGTCAATCCGAACAAGGTCTGATTATTGTGTGTGATCAGAATCGAGTCATAGGTCATTTCCATCTGCCGCCAGCCGACGTTACCGATGAAGCGGTCGTCGTCCAATTTGATGCGTTGCCGGCCGACTTTGATCAGGGTGTCGGCGATGCCTTTGTAACTGATCCAGAATTGATTCAGCTCGTTACGGGCAGGATCGGCAATGACGGCATAGTTGCGGTCACGGTTCGAGGTTGTACCGCCGCGGTCGTAGTCGGCTTGCGCCGCGTAGAGGCCTTCGTATTCCGCGTAACCTTGGAAATCGTGAAAAACCGGCGTCAGGAAACCCAGCCGCAGGCGCACCGTATTGGCGTTGGCGGTTTCCACCGGCTGGCCGCCCATATTGGCGGGTTTACGAACAGAGTTGTCTTTATCGACATTCTCCCAGCGGTAATTCAAATCCATTTTTACCGCGCCGTTACTGCCGTAATGGTAGAAATTCAAGGCGTCTTCCACCTCTTTGGTAATGTCGGCGGCGGCCGGTAGGCTGAAGAAGGTGAGTGATAATAGTGTCGCCGGTAACTTGCCGGTTGGACGTTTGAGTGTTTGCGGCATAAGGCCCCCTAGGAAAACAAGCGGTTATAAATTAATGGGTGTGATCGCATTCGGACAGGAAGGTCAGCAAGCTCTCCCGGTACTTGTAGTAATCCGGATGCTCCAGCAGGGCCTTGCGAGTACGCGGCCGAGGCAGGTCGATTTCTTGAATTTTGCCGATTTTGGCGTGCGGGCCGTTGGTCATCATCACCACTCTGTCAGCCAATAGAATGGCTTCGTCGACGTCGTGGGTCACGACGATCGCGGTGACGTGGGTGCGTTCCCAGACTTCCATCAATACTTCCTGCAATTCCCAACGGGTCAACGAATCCAGCATACCGAACGGTTCGTCCAGTAGCAGTAATTTTGGCGACAAGGCAAAGGCGCGGGCAATACCGACGCGCTGGCGCATGCCGTTGGACATGTCCCCGGCTTTTTTAAACATCGCATCGGCCAGACCGACCCGGGTCAGGTAGTATTCGACGATGTCCTCGCGTTCGTCTTGCGAGGCATGTGGGTACACTTTATCCACGCCCAGCATCACGTTTTCGAAGGCGGTCAGCCAGGGAAACAGGCTAGGAGCCTGAAACACCACGCCGCGATCCGGACCTGCGCCGCTGATTTCCCGGTTATCCAAAATAATGCCGCCTTCGGAAATTTCGTTCAGGCCGGCGGTCATCGACAAAACCGTGGATTTACCGCAACCGGAGTGGCCGATAATGGAAATGAATTCGCCTTTCTTCATTTTTAGATCGAAGCCGTCCACCACTTTCACGGTACTGTTGCCGTCCGGGGTAGGGTAGATTTTGGACAGATTCGAGAATTCCAGATAGCGGGCCTTGCCCAGATCGCGGGCGCTGGGTTTCAGCGCCGAGGTATCCAGCTTCCAGTCGTTACTGGTATTGGGGCGGACATCCGGCAGTTTGAGCTTGTCGCCAGCGTCGGCTTGGGCTTTTTCCATGCCGATATTCATCAAATAGCGGGTGATTTCCGCGCGCAGGCGTTTGAATTCATCGTTATGGTTTAAAGCGGTGCGGTCGCGCGGCCGCTCCAGGTTGACCGTAAAGGACGGGCCAAAGCTGGCATCCGGGCCGGGATTGAGTGGAATGACCCGGTCGGCCATGTAAATGGCTTCATCGACGTCGTTGGTAATCAAGATGACAGTCTTTTTATCCTGTTCCCAAATTTGCAGAATTTCGTCTTGCAAGTTGCCGCGGGTCAGCGCATCCAGGGCGCTGAGCGGTTCGTCCAGCAGCAAAATATCCGGGTTGGCGGCCAGCGCCCGGGCCACGTTAACACGCTGACGCATGCCGCCTGATAACTCGGCGGGTTTTTTGTCCATCGCCCGGCCGAGGTTCACCATTTTGACGTACTTCTCGGTATGCGCGCGGCGTTGTTCCGGCGTCCAGTCCTTGAAGATCGCATCTACCGCCAGCGCCACGTTTTCGTAAACGGTTAGCCAGGGCATCAAGGAATAGTTTTGAAACACCACGCCGCGATCCGGGCCGGGTTCGGTGATGGGCTGGCCTTGTTTCAATAGTTCGCCGCTGTCGGCATGGATTAAACCCGCAATCATCGATACCAAGGTGGTTTTGCCGCTGCCGGAAAAACCGACAATGGCGATAAACTCGCCTTCGCGAATATCCAGATTAATGTCTCTGAGGATGGAGGTTTTGTCTTTGCCTTCTCCATAGGATTTACAGACATTTTTTAACTCTACTAACGGCTTATACGCATCGTTGGCGGGAACGGAAGACATGGCGGATTGTTTGTGCATGGAAAGTTCGATGATTTTGGCTTGGGCGGCGCTCATGACGGTATCCTCAGATTTTTTGGAACGAGAACAGGTTTTGTAACGAGTGCATTACCCGGTCGAGAATGAAGCCGATAATACCGATGGTAAAGACCGCCACCATGATCCTGCTCAAGGAATTGGAACTGCCGTTTTGGAATTCGTCCCAGACGAATTTGCCCAATCCTGGGTTTTGCGCCAGCATCTCGGCAGCGATCAACACCATCCAACCCACGCCCAAGGATAGGCGCATCCCGGTAAAGATATAAGGTAAAGCCGAAGGCAGAATGATGCGTTTGATTTGTGTGGCCCAATCCAGTCTTAACACTTTACCGACGTTGACCAAGTCGCGGTCTATCGATGACACACCCACGGCGGTGTTGATCAGCGTTGGCCATAAAGAGCATAAAGTCACGGTGATGGCCGAGGTGACGAACGATTTGGCGAACCAGGAATCGTCGTCAGTGACATAGATGGCGCTCACCACCAAGGTGACGATGGGCAACCAGGCCAGCGGCGATACCGGTTTGAAGATTTGAATCAACGGGTTAAACGCAGTATTCAACACCGGACTCATGCCGCAGATGATACCTAGAGGCACGGCAATCAGCGTGGCGATGATAAAGCCGGCGAATACGGTGCGCAGGCTGGTAAATATTTGGTCCAGATAAGTCGGTTTGCCGGTGTAGGGGCGGGGCTTGATTTCCGCTTTGGGGTCTTCGGCCAACTTTTCTTTATTCCGCAATTCCTGGCGTTCGTAAAACTCGGCCATTTTGGTTTTTTCCGCATAGTGTTCAGTCACCAAACCGCTGACTTCCGACCAGACTGCGACCGGGCCGGGAATGGCGCCCAAACTGGTGTTGATGCGTGCGGCAGTGACGCTCCAAAATCCTAAAAACAAGATGAAAGCGATGATGGGCACGCCCATGACCAACCATAACTGGCGCATTTGCTGGGCAGGATTTTCACCGGCGGCGATTTTGACCAAGGGTACGAACCAGGTCAGGCCGGTGATGTTAAAGAATTTGATCAATGTATTAGTCATGTCTTTGCTCGCTAGTCTTAACGGTGTCGGTAAAAAGGATGCGTCCTTGCATCAACATACGATCCTTGTGTAGAGCACCCACCAGAGTTTCTTAGTCGACAATCTTGCCGCCGGAGACGGTTTGTTTGCCTTTCAAGCCAATCGGAAATTTGGCTAGATAATCGTTAGGTTTGTTGGCATCGAACGGAATTTTGTCGATGAAAAAGTTTTGTGAAGGCTTGATGCCGGTGTCGGCCGGAAAATCTTCCGCTTTGGCTTTACCCTCGGCCACCAATTCTTTCGCCGCAGCCAAATATATATCGGGGCGATAAACTTTTTTCGCGGTGTCGAGATACCAGTTATCCGGTTTTTGCTCGGCGATCATGCCCCAGCGCCGTAATTGCGTCAGGTACCAAACCGCACTGCTGTAAGAGGGATAGCTGGCGCCGTGGCGAAAGAAGGTGTTGAAGTCGGGCAGGGAGCGTTTGTCGCCTTTTTCGTATTCAAAGGTGCCGTTCATGCTGGCCGCCAGTACTTCAACGTCGGCGCCCACATATTGTTTTTGCGACAACATTTCAATCGCTTCCTTACGGTTTTTGTTGCTTTCGGCATCCAGCCAGATCGAAGCGCGGATCAAGGCTTTAGTGACTGCCAGATAGGTGTTGGGATATTTCTCGGCCCAAGAGCTGGTCACGCCGAACACTTTTTCCGGAGTGTCTTTCCACAATTCCTCGTCGGTGATCACCGGTACACCGATGCCTTTAAATACCGCTTGCTGGTTCCACGGCTCGCCGACGCAATAGCCGAAGATGGTGCCGGACTCCAGCGTGGCCGGCATTTGCGGCGGCGGCGTGACCGACAACAAAGCATCGGCGCTGATCTGGCCGGAAATGTCTTGCGGTGGCGCATAGTAGCCGGGATTAATGCCGCCAGCCGCCAGCCAATAGCGCAGTTTCAGGTTGTGGGAACCGGCCGGAAAAGTCATCGCCATATTGAATGGCTTGCCTTCGGCTTTATATTTGTCCACTACCGGTTTCAGATAATCCGCCTTAATCGGATGCACCGGTTTGCCGCCCTCCATTGGCACATTGGCTTTCATTTGTTTCCAGATGTCGTTGGATACGGTGATGGCATTGCCGTTGAAGCCCATGCTGAAGGCAGTCACGATGTCGGCCTTGGTGCCGAAGCCGATGCTGGCCGCTAACGGTGCCGGCGCCAGCATGTGCGAACCGTCCAGCTCGCCGTTCACAACCCGGTCCATCACCACTTTCCAATTGGCTTGTGCTTCCAGTTGCACAAACAGGCCTTCCTCTTCAAAAAAACCTTTTTCCGCAGCCACCGCCAGCGGGGCCATGTCGGTCAATTTGATAAAACCGAACTTCAAATCTTCTTTTTCCAGTTTCCCGGCGGCGAAGCTGTGGTTGGAAAAGCCTAATATGCCCAGCGCAACCACCGAGCTGAAAGCGGCGGCAAGTGTCTTCGGGGTGAAAATGCGGTTCTGTTTCATGTCGGTTCCTGTCAATTGAGAAAAACGGGCCAAAAAAAAGGCGTCTATGCCCGACTTGTTTGCAAGCCTGACAGTAGACGCCTTTGTCTTTAGTGCTCAACAGTGAGCGGGGTTTGGGTTTACCACTCCTACACTGGAGTATTGCTGCTTACTAAGCAATGCTGATGCCAGTTTAATGACTCTTGTGATAACTATATGTAAAAAACCATTATAAACAGTGTGTTACACCTATTTTTGGTGAGTCTGTTTTTAGAGAAATTTGCGGGTGCATCTTGGCATGCAGAAAAATCATGCACTCTATTGATTCGGAAGTGCTTTTTTTGCACATGCGTGGTGCGCACCGGAATGGGGAGGCTCGCCGAGACATGCGGAAGAATTAGCGGTATTGCTAAGGTCGCGGGTCTGCGATGTAGGATTGGCCGGGCCGATATGAGCTTCCCGGTGGCTGGATAGGCATTTTGCCAGGTGTAAACCTGCCGGATAATGGCAATATTTCATTTAGGTGCACGAGCGAAGCAAATTGATACAATTCGTAGCAATGATGCTCGCCGTCTATGAAACAGAATAGGATGCAGCGAGTTTTAGGTAGACGAGTCAATCGAATTTAAGCTGGGGCGGATTATGAAATACATCGTAAAACAAATTGCCGATGACTTTATCTTTGAAGAAATGGAGCAGGCCAGGAAGCAGTTTGTCGAGGCGCTGAATTACACCATGGAAAGCGCTACGATATTTTTCGATAAAAATCCTACCAATCCGCTGGATTTTTTTATTGCCTACGATTTTCAGCAAAAGCACGGCGACCCGGTGGTGTATGGGTTTAATTTGCGGGATGAAATGATCCGAATTTTTAGTTTGGACGACAACAAAACCCATTCATCTCAATCAGCCCTGGCAATCAGCCAACAGCTAAAAAAACTGGCTGAGGAACTTGAAGAGCGTTACGACCCGGAACCGACCAAGACCATCGCCGAAACCCAAGAGAAAAAAGACAGACAATATGCCAGCAGCATCAATCGGTCTTACCGCGATGTACTCAGAGAAGCGCTAGAACACGACCGAGCCGAGCAATTGCGGAAAGCCGAGGCTGAGACTGCAGCGGCAGACGACGGCTATCAAAGGCATACGATTTTACTGGGCAGTAAGAGTGCGGCTAAATCCTAAGCCCGGTCCGTAAATATCGTCGCTCCCGCGCAGTCCGACATTCACGTGACAGCGCTTAGCTGCCACATCACACTGCTAAGCCAATTTCCGGCTGACAAGACCAAAACGGTATTTTGAAAACGCCAGACAAACTCACTGCGGATGCATTGATTAGAGAGGGACCCGCAGCAGGGTTAATGCCACTATTGAAACGTGTTTAAGCAACTGCTTTGCGCTTTGGAGTACCCAATACCCCATCAAACCAGAGAGGAACAGCCAATCCGCTGACTGTGCGTGGACTTGTCCTCACCGGTTCGAGTGTTGTGTTTGGCTAGTATGCTCTGCATTTACACCGACAACATCCAGCCGTTTGCATAAAAAATCTCAAACTCCCGGAACAGCACGAAGAATCTGCCGAATTTGATTTTGCCTGTCCCGGCTTCATTCAGATCGGCGACGGTGCCGTCGCCATACCAGTTACTGTGGATGACATCGCCGATTTGTATTTTTTCGTAGGTTTTCATGACGCGCCCCTGGTTATTTAATGACAAGCAGTACGCAGCATAAAAAATGCCAAAACTATCGAATTAAACGGGGTTTGGGGTAGCGGGCGGCCAAGCCTTGCAGGCTGCGGCCTGAGTGCGGAGAGTTTGATAGGGCCTGATACAGAAAAGCCGGTTTCCGACTGCGATCGTTACGGAAAATCGTCACCGATACGATATTTAGTAGCTTATTGGCCCCATGCGGCTTTCAGACGTAAGATTTCCGGCATTATCTCCAAAAACAAGGCCAGCAAGCGCGGATCGAAATGACTGCCGGCCATGCTTTGCATCGACTTTAAAGTCTCTTCCAGCGGCCACGGTTCTTTGTAGGGACGTTTCGTCGTCAAGGCATCGAACACGTCGGCAATCGCCACGATTCTGGCAGATTCCGGGATCGCCTCACCGGCCAAACCCAACGGATAGCCGCTGCCGTCCCATTTTTCGTGGTGATGGCGGGCGATTTCGGCGGCCATTTTGAAGACCGGATTGTCGCTTTTGTTCAGAATGTCGTAGCCGATTTGCGAATGCGATTGCATGATCGGCCATTCCTCTTCATTAAGCGCCCGTGCCGCTTTTAAAATGCCGTGCGGAATGCCGATTTTGCCGGTGTCATGGGTGGGCGCGGCCAATTCCATCATCGCAACTTGCGATGGCGTCCAACCGGCGGCGCGGGCCAGTGCCGCCGAATAGGCAGCCATGCGCCAGATGTGGTCGCCGGTGTACGGATCGTTATAGTGGCCGGCATCGCCGAGCATTTCGATGGCGGCGCGGGCGAGTTGGTCCAGCTCGTCTACTCGTACCAGCGATAAATGGGTTTGCACCCGGCGCAACACGATGGGGCCGGAGACCGGTTTTTGGATGTAATCGACCGCGCCGACATCGAAACCGCGCGCCTCGTTTTCCATTTCTCCCATCGCGGTAACGAAAATCACCGGGATTTTCGCGGTCAGCGGATCGGCTTTTAACTGCGTGCATACTTGGTAGCCGTCCATGTTCGGCATCATGATGTCCAGCAGAATAATGTCCGGTTGATGTTCCCGGGCGGCGGCCAAGGCTTTTTCGCCGTTGATGGCAAATAGCAGTTGAAAGTGGTCCTTGAGTATTTGCTGTAACACTTTTAAATTGTTCGGTTCGTCGTCGACCAGCAATACTTTGTAGCTGTCTTTCATGGCTTATTCCTTAAACGTGATCGCTAATTTATCCGCCAAGCGATTAACTTGGATTTTCGCGGCGTCGAAATCGAAACTATCCACTTCAAAACGGATGGCTTTCAGCTCGGTTTCGTCGAGAAACGCGCTAAGCCTTTGTAAAACCGGTTCGACGTGGTCAGGATTCAAGCTGTCCAGCGCGGTGTTTAATTGCTGTAAAAGGCTGCCGACCTGATCGGCATCGAAGGCTATTGCGGCGACGGCGACCGGTTTGCTCGGCAGTTTTAGTTGGTGTATGGCTGCAACAGCGGCGTTTAGCGCGGCGTCCAGCGTCTTGATCAATTCCTGGATATTTTGCAGGTCGCCGCTTTTGAATTGCGCGTCAACCTCGGTCGCCAGACCAGCGATAACGGTTAAGGCCAGATTGCCCGCCACGCCTTTTAACGCATGGGCGATGCGCCGGACCGCTTCCGGATTCTCCGGGTGCTCCTGTAAATTACGTAGTAATTTTCTGCCGTCCGCGCCATGTTGTTCGGCAAAATTTAGTAAGGCATCGGCATAAATCAGTGGGTCCAGCCAGGTTGCCAAACCTTTTTCGTAATCGGCGAAGCCCGTCAACGGCGTAAAGTCCACGGCAATTTTTACTGGTTCGGCAATATTCACGCCGGTGTTGGCAATGCCGTGCCCCTTGGGCACTAGCCGTTCCATCTGCGTTAATAAATCGTCGACATCGATGGGTTTGCCGACGATGGTGTCTATACCGGCATCCAGTGATTCACGGCGTTCATGGCTCAATACGCTGGCGGTCAGGGCCAGAATCGGGATATGGCTACCGCTGGCTTGTTCCAGTTTGCGAATTTGCCGGGTGGCGGCTATGCCATCCAGCACCGGCATTTGCAAGTCCATCAGAATCAAGTCGTAGTCACCGCTTCGAAAGGCGTCCACCGCTTCCTGGCCGTTTTTAACCCAGCTGACTTGATGGCCTTGTTGTTCCAAACGCAAGCGCGCCAAAGTGGCGTTGGCTTCTATGTCTTCCGCCAGCAATACCTTGAAGCGGCGCGGCGAAAAATAAGCCACGCTATGCACCGAGCTCACATCGTACAGGCAGTTTTCCGCGCTGGCTGATTCCGGCATATGCACGGTGAAATGAAACACCGAGCCGACCCCGGCTTGGCTTTCCACCCAAATACGACCGCCCATCATCTCGACAATTTGTTTGCTGATGGTGGTACCTAGACCGGTGCCGCCAAAGCGGCGGCTAGTGGTGGTATCCGCTTGCGAGAACGATTCGAAGATATGCTCGGTTTGTTCCTGGGTCATGCCTATGCCGGTATCGCTGATGGCAAAATGCAACATCTCTATGCCTTCCGCACGCTTGATCGTCACGCCTATGCTGCCGGTATCGGTAAACTTTACCGAGTTGCCGACCAGATTCAAAATCACTTGCCGTAAACGGTTCGGGTCGCCGACGAAATGGGTGGGCAGTCCGGCTTCTATCGCCAGATCGATACGCAAACCTTTTTCGGCGGCGCGTAAACCCATAATTTGCAGCGCTTCTTGCACCGCAAACGGCAGGTTGAAGCACACCGATTCCAACTCTACTTTGCCGGCTTCGATTTTGGAAAAATCCAGAATATCGTTAATCACACCCAGCAGATGCCGGCCGGAACTGAGGATGGTTTTGATGTGGCCGCGCGTATCGGCGGCCAGGTTTTGATCTTGCAAGGCCACTTCGGCAAAGCCGATCACGGTGTTCATGGGCGTGCGGATTTCGTGGCTCATATTGGCCAGAAAATTGGCCTTGGCTTTGGCGGCGGCCTCGGCTGCTTCCTTAGCCAGTCTGAGTTCCTGCTCGGCTTGTTTCTGCAGGC
Source organism: Methylomonas sp. TEB (assembly GCF_047777895.1). Classification (GTDB taxonomy): domain Bacteria; phylum Pseudomonadota; class Gammaproteobacteria; order Methylococcales; family Methylomonadaceae; genus Methylomonas. The sequence continues at coordinate 2,565,441 of NZ_CP180476.1, read as the reverse complement.
TTATGTCGGAAATAAAGCCGACAAATAGGTGCCGGCCCTCCGAGATAATGCCGTGCCCCACCGCCAAATTGGCCGGAAAGCGGCTGCCGTCTTTGCGTTGGGCGATGACTTCCCGCTCTATGCCGAGAATTTTGGCCTGATGGGTGGCTAAAAAATGCTGGATGTAACTGTCGTGCGCGGAGGCATCCGGTTCCGGCATTAGTAGCGAGACATTCTTACCGACGATCTCGGCGCTGCTCCAGCCGAACAGTTTTTCGGCGGCCGGATTGAACATCCGAATCAGCCCGCTGCTGTCGATGGAAATCACGCCATTCACGGCGGTTTGCACAATCGCTTTGACCTCGGTGGTGGCCATCGCTACAAGTTCTTCCAGGTGCTCGCGGTATTTCAGCAGCTCGGCTTCCGCTGCCTTGCGTTCGGTAATGTCGGTGATGGAGCCTACCATACGTACCGGCCGACCTTCGGCATCACGCAAGGCGTCGCCGCGATCCAGCACCCAGCGGTAGCTGCCGTCTTTGTGCCGCAGACGCAGTTCGGTAGTGTAACGCTCGTTATGTTCCAAGTGTTTGCGAAACGCTTCACTGGCGCGGGCTTTGTCATCGGGGTGGATTAATTCGAAGAAAATCGATTCCACGTTCGGCAATTCGCCGTCGGCATAACCCAGAATCTTGTTCCAGCGCGGTGATAAGTAGTATTCGTGATGCACGATGTCCCAGTCCCAGATACCGTCGTTAACAGCCCGCTCGGCAAGCATATAGCGTTCCTCGCTGGTACGCAGGGCGTGGGTGCGTTCGGCGATTTTCGCTTCCAAATTATGTTGGGCATCCGCCAGTGCATCGGTCATGTGATTGAAGGAGTTGGCCAATTCGGCGATTTCATCCAGACCTCGGACTTCTGCTCGCACCGACAAGTCGCCGTCGCGAATGCGTCGGGCGGTACAGGTCAGGCGCGAGATGGGCCGGACGATACGCCGGGCCAGGGCGTTGGCGATTATCGTCGTCAAGCCGACAAAAACCAGCACGGTGAGCAGCATTTGTTTTTCCAGGCGCTGAATGGGGGCCAGCGCCTCGGCCTGTTCGATATGCGCCATGATGCAGCCGCCGCCGATTTCCGGAATCGTACGGAAACCATGAATGACGGCACGCTCCCGGTAATCGCTGACCATCATTTCCGCGTTTTTCAGGGCCAGGCAGCTTTGCATGGGTTGCGCAGCGATAGCATGGCTATGGTCTTGTCGGCTGGCATAGCGCGGCTGGGTCACGAAAAAGCCTCTGCTGTCGGCCAGGAAAGATTCGCCGGATTTGCCCAAATCGGGGTGAGCCGTAAAAATACTTTGAATCAGGCTAACCGGATAGCTGATCAACAATTGCCAGGGCAGTTTGGCATCTTTGGCAATCACATAATAAAAACGTGGCTGGTCCGGAACCGGTTTGCTGAAGTCGGCCAGTTGTCCGGCTTGAAAATTTTTTAGGTCAGAAAGCGCTACCGGCTGCTCGCCGACGCTGACCGTGCCCGATTCGGAGTCGAGCCGGAAAAACACCGCGCCGGCAGCGCCTTCGGTGAGTAAATAGTCGTTTATGAAATCAGTGGCACAAGCGCGGTTCAATTGCTCCGCCGCCACGCATTTCATTAGCACCTCGGCCAGGAAGGCGTGGGCGCGGGTGTCGGCACGTGCCAGTACCAGTTTGAGTTGTTCATGGCGGTTATCCGCGACGCGGCTGACAATATTAAAGCGATCCGTGCGGATATTGTCGATGGCAAACCGATAGGCCATGTAACCGACCGATAAAGTCGGCAACAGGATCAGCAGCAACAGCAGGGCAATCAGGCGTTTTTGCAGCATGTTGGGCCTCCATGTCGGCAAGCAGGTCAGCCGACTTTATGCCATGGATGGTGGCGATGCGGCAATATCTTACGCCAGTCGACACTCACATAACGCTAAGATTCCTCGGGGTAGGGAATTGTCAAACTGCGGTGGGAAGGGCGTCTCGGAACCGTAGAGCCCATTTTGTGATTGATCCATACCTAAAAGTCACCGCTCCCGCGCCAGCGGGAGCAATAGATTCGCTCAGCGGCCTAACGGCTCCTAATTTTGCGGAGTAAGCCGTGAAGCTTATTTGCGCAAGGCATAAAAAAAACTACACTCGGGCGCGCCGCCGTTACTCTCGAAAAACACAAAACAATCGTTAAACCATTTCACAAAACGGTCGGCGTGTTCGGCGCTGCCGATCGGATATTGGCGCATTTTCCAGCGATTGCGCGCCGAGTCGTTACGATAGATGCCGCCTGCGTTGTAAGCGCATGCGACCTTGGGAGGATCGAAATGGGTTTGCTTCCATTGTCCGGCGATGTAGGCGGTGCCGGCCTGAATCGAATTGCTGGGGACTAATAGCCAGGCTTTGTCGATGTCGTCTTTATTCAAGGCGGCACGGGCGGTGGAAATCAAAGTCTGCATCAAGCCCGGCGAAATTTTGTGTGGCGTGCGCACTTCGTCAATTAAGCCGGGTTCCTCTCGGACGGCGTTTTGATTGCCGGACGATTCAGTGCAAATGGTGGCGATGATCAGCTCCACCGGCACTTTCAACTCGGTAGACCAATGCGTCAACGCACTACCGTACTGGCTCCACACTTTGCCTACCGTTTTCGGCTCGCCGCCGGTGCCTATTGGGGTATCGTCGCTGCCTACCAATAACCCTTGATCGGTCAATTGCCAGGTCACGCTGTCCTGATAAGCATGCCGGGTTTTTAACTCGTCGAGTAAATCTTGGCCGATAACCGTGCTGCCGGCATCGTTAGCGGCGGGACGTTGCATATTCGGAGAACTGTCGTCCTGGAATAAACTGCTCCAGGTTAGCGGGCCGACGATGCCGTCGCTGTCCAAGCCGTGGCTGCTTTGATACGCCACCACGGCTGCGGAGGTTTTGGCACCGAATAATCCGTCGGGCTGGCCGACACCGTTTATTTGCAGGCTTTTTAAGCGCGTCTGTACTTCCAACACATCGCGGCCGCGCAGCATAGGCAGTTGAAATTTAAGTGGGCGACTGAATGCCATGACCGGCTCCTATCCGCTAAAGGCTTATGGGCAGCCGGGAATCGAAGCTTTGATTCCGGCGATGTCGTTTAACAAGCGCCGGTGATAATCGGCGTAGCGGCTTTGGCCAGCCTGCGCGGCAGCTTGGTTCTCGTTTTGTTGTAATTGTTTCAGCGCTTGGCAACTGCCGGTATCGTCGATTTGAAAACGAATCGCTGCCAACTCGGCGTTATGCAGAAAAAAGGTGGCGGCGGGTTTTAAGTCGCCGGGCGCTTGCAGAAATTCGCGGGCACAAGCGTGTAACTTTTGGTTGTAAGGCTTAGCAGCGGCTGTGCTGGTCTGTTCGCTACGCAGTGAGCGCAACGACTCGCACCAGTTTTCGAAATACTGGGCGCGTTGCCCGACGATAGCCTCGGCCGCAGCCCAATCCGTTGTCAAATGTATGCCTTGTTCGAGTTGCTCTGCTGCGCATTGATAATTTTTGATGCTGTCGGTGTTTTGTTTAGCTAGCCGGTAACAGGCGTCGCCTTTCAGCAGATGCAATTGGTTACAGGTCTCGTCGTCGGCTTTGCAATCGACTTCCGCCTCCGCTATTTCGTGCCAATTATTTTCATCAGCGGCTTCTTTGAAGTTTTTCAATTGCCGGGTCGCGCAGCCGGAGGCTAACAAAACCGTTGCTAATAGCGGTATGACTATTTTCAGATTCGGCCTCATGACGCTTGGCCCTCGAGGATTTTGTTAATCATGCCGGAGACCGGTTTGTCCTCCGCTTGCAGCTTCTCGGTCACCACAATCAAGCTATCCAGGTCCTTTAATGCATCGGGGTTTTGGTGCAGTTTGTCCACGGCTTGCAACACCGATTCGTAACCGCCGGTGCTGCCGAACATCGCCGGGTCGCGGGCTAGGATCAAAGACTTCAATTCCCGGTCGGCAGCGGTGCGATGGAATTCGTCCAGGCCTTCTTCAAATTGCTGTAGCGTCGTAAAGCCGCCCAGTTCGGCATATTTTTCGAATAATGCCGCCGAATCGGCATTGCCGATAAAGTCGTTGACCGCGTCTTTCATAAACTTGGGGTTTTCCATCTGCGCCTGAAACGCGGCACGAAATAACGGGCTTTGTCGCAGCAACATAAAGCCGGTGTTGTCGTCGACCGGCTCCAGCGTCAAACCGGCCGCCGGTGAGAAGGGCATGTGTAAAATCCGGGCTTTCCATTTTTGATAATAAATACCAGTCAGTTTCACGGTGCCGGCCACCACGGCGGCGATCAACGCAGCAGGCGGCATGAAGGTCCCCAGCGTGGCGCCGAAGGTTTTTACCGCGCTGCCGAGGATGTCTGTCAACGGCCCATCCTGGTCCAGCGCGGTTTGCGTGTCGGTGACCGCGTGCAGCGCATCTTCGATTTTACCTTCGCCCATCAGGCCCTTGGCGACATTTACGCCTTTTTCGACTTTGTTCGCCAGATCGACGTATTTGCCGCCAATTTCCTTGGGCAGCAAACCGGCCACGGTGCGCGCCATGTCGATACCGCTGCTGACGGTTTCCAGCATGGAGCCGGTTTTGGATTGCTGTTGTTGGCTGACCGCTGCGTCGCGTTGCGTGGTTGCTTCATGGGCTTGCTGCAATGCGGCGCTTTCCGAATCGCGATTCTGGCCGCGTGCGCCGAAGTAAAAGCCGATGATGGTGCCGAGGATGCCACCCAATACGTCCGGAAACTGATTGTTCGGCAAGGCCAAAAACAACATTGAGGCCGTGACGATCAGCATCGCGATCACACCGCGTATCGTGCCCTCCGGCAGGCCGGCCGGACTTTGAAAAAACAGCGCCAGTTGTTTTTCGCGGGTGCAGGTTTCCAGAAAGGTTTTTTGCAGATGCCGCAAATACAGTAAAAAAGCGAGCACAACCACCGCCAAGATGCCCAGCGTAATCAAAAAATGAATCGATAGTGCGATGGGTTTTTCCTCGCCGTTAACGGCCGCAGTTTGCGCGGCAACGGCGAGCGGGAGCAGGCTTAGCGCGGCGTAAGCCAGGGCTTTGTGTCGAAATGTCGGTTTATGCATAAGTCCGTCTTTTGGGTAACGATCTCGTTGATCGATTAAGGTCTCTAATTAGGCTTGCCGCGCGGATGAATACCCGCTCTATCCGCCGGTCTAGGATTCGTTCTATGCGCCTCTTGCCGTCTTTTGATGTGTCAATGACGATATTTTATTCTATAGACTCGGTCTCGGGTAATTGCTGCGCCGGTTTTTTGATACGAGTGACCGGGGAAGTCCATATGGGGTGACGGCGCTCCTGGCGGTAATAGGTTTCGTAAAGTGCTTGATAAACCATTTCGGAGGCGGCCCAACGTTCCTTGCAAAAACTGGAAAGCATTAATCCTGAAACGCCGCCGCATACCCATCCCAGTAATAACAACTTCTCAATAAACAAGACCACAGTAAAAATGGCCAAAATCAAAGTCAGGCTGCGCGCTAATTTGGATTGCAATTGCAACGCCTCCACCTTGGCCACCACGGGGTTGTCGTTGTCCCTAAGCCTATCCAAGGCTTCGTGATATTGACTCAACAACGGGTCGTTGGTGGTTAAAGCCAGATTTTGCGCGCGCCGATACCAACTATCCGTTTTCAAGCGTTTACGGTTCCGATACAAATAATCGTAAGCGGTATTCAGTATGTCGTGCGACAAGCGTTTGACGATAAGGGAGATCGCCAGTGTCAGCAGCAGAAAAATTAACGCACCGGCCGTGCTGGCGGCAAACGGGTCAGGCAAATGCTGCAGTGCAGGGTGAATTTGTTCGCGGTAGTTAAAGAATACTGCTACCAACGTAGCGGACGGCAGAGCGATGCCGACTTGTTCGACCGGGTCTGTGAAAAGTTTGCCGATCAGCGTATTGAGCGGGTTTGACATTTTGTCCCTCCTTCTAAGTTGGGAAAAATGAGTTGCGGGACGCGCTGCGCCCGGTTGCTTTGACCTTTGGTCATTAGATAGCAAACGCAGCGAAACAGCAACTCAATTGATGAACCCATTATGCCGACATTGGCTTGTATGAGGATGTACGTAAATACCCAAGCTTTGGATGCATTTTTCACTTTGCGAACAGCAAAAAATAGTGCATTGGACCTGAAATCATTAACCCGCGTCTCAAATGCCGGCGTTCGCTTGAAGCTGGGGGCTATCGGTAGTTAAAAACTGGATTTCCGTATATTCAAGAAAATATTTCCGGCTCAGTGCATTTGCTTACTCGCTAAAAACCGGTAAAACTGGAGTACAGTGAACAAACAAAAGAGGCCTAAACCGAAATCCCCACCTTGACTTGAATGGCGGATTAGGGACCCTGCAATGGCCTCGATAACTACAAGAGGGGAGTGCGTCATGATAGACCAGCAAAAACTAACCGAGCTTTATCAGACTTTTGTTAAATGGTTATGCGTGTTTTGGGCGTGGCTCAAATCGACGTGGCAAAGCCTATCCAAACCTAAACCGGGTACCGACCAGCCCGACGGCAGTGAGCCTAAGCGTTCACCGGTATGGTTATACGTGCTGTTGGGGATTTTTGTAATGTCGCTATTCGCCGGCGGCGAACGCATCCAGGGCCAGGAAATTCCCTATAGCCAGTTCTTAACCCTGGTTAACGACAATAAAGTCGAAAACGCCGTGGTTACCCAGCGATTCATCAACGGCACATTAAAAGAAGAAGACAAAAAAATCGGTAAGCATTTCTTCACCGTGCCGCTATGGGACGAGTCACTGGTTAAAAATCTGCAAGAGCATAAAGTCGAATATGTGGTCAGAAGCGGCGATAACTGGCTGAGCAATTTGCTGTTCAACTGGGTGATTCCCATCGCGATATTTGCCGGTATCTGGATGTGGCTATTGCCGAAAATGACCGGCGGCGCAGGGCGCGGCTTTCTGAACTTGGGTAATAAAATCCGCATTCAGCAGGAAACCTCCAAAACCACTTTCGACGACGTGGCCGGCGCGGAAAGCGCGAAGCAGGAATTGAAGGAAACCATCGAGTTTTTAAAATCCCCGGAAAAACTGCAAAAACTGGGTGGAAGGATGCCGAAAGGCGTGTTGCTGGTCGGCTCGCCCGGTACAGGCAAAACCCTGTTGGCGCGTGCGGTGTCCGGCGAAGCCGGGGTGCCGTTTTTTAACATCAGCGCCTCGGAATTTATCGAGATGTTTGTCGGTATCGGCGCGGCCCGGGTGCGGGATTTGTTCGAACAAGCTCGGCAAAAAGCCCCGTGCATCATCTTCATCGACGAACTGGACGCGATTGGCCGCTCGCGCGGCGGCCCGGCGATCATGGGAGGCAACGACGAGCGCGAGCAAACTTTGAATCAACTTTTGACGGAAATGGACGGCTTCGACGCCACTTCCGGCGTAGTGGTGATGGCAGCCACCAACAGGCCGGAAATCCTGGATAAAGCTTTGCTGCGTGCCGGCCGCTTCGACAGGCAAATTGTGGTGGATAAACCCGACCTGATCGACCGGGTGGCTATCCTGAAATTGCACAGCAAAGCCATGCAATTGGACAAAGATATCGACTTAAACACGGTTGCTAAACGCACACCCGGTTTCGTCGGCGCCGATCTGTCCAACATCGCCAACGAAGCGGCGATATTGGCTGCGCGCGGCGGCCGCGACACCGTCAACATCGCGGATTTCGAAGCCGCCATCGATAGAGTGATGGCCGGACCGGAAAAGAAAAACCGCATTCTCGGCCCGGACGAAAAGCGCCGAGTGGCTTATCACGAAGCCGGTCACGCACTCGTGGCGGAAAACGTGCCTACCGGGCAGCCGGTGCATAAAATCTCCATCATCCCGCGCGGCGTCTCTGCGCTGGGGTTTACGTTGCAATTGCCGGTTGAGGAAAAATATCTGTCCACCGAAAACGAGTTAAAAGATCAACTGGCTATTTTGCTCGCAGGTCGCGTCGCCGAACAATTGGCCTTGCAAAGCGTCTCCACCGGCGCCCAAAACGACCTGGAAAAAGCCAGCGAAATTGCCCGCAACATGGTTTGCTATCTGGGTATGAGCAAAAAACTGGGGCCGCAAATTTACGGCCAACGCCAGCAATTGCAATTCTTGCCTGGCGACGTCAACGAGCAACGCAACTACAGCGAAGAAACCGCCCGAGTCGTCGATGCTGAAATCAAAGCCTTGATCGAAGACGCAGAACGCCGCGCGCAAAAGATATTAAGCGAGAAACGCGGTTATTTGGATAAGTTGGCCGAGCTGTTACAGGAGAAAGAGGTGATTCAGCGGGAGGAGATGGTGGCGTTGATTGGCGGCGGTAAGTAAATCGCCGCACTTAAAACATCCCGTCACTCCCGCAAAAGCGGGAATCCAGAAATGTTCCCAAAAGCCCATGTTGGACCAATATTGGTAGTTTTAAAGTCGACAATCCCTTCTCCCGCCGGGAGAAGGTTAGGTTGAGGGTATATAAAACAAACTGCTCTGAAGGAGAGGAAATATTTTGGGGAGCACTAAAACAAAAACGGATTGGGATAATCTGAAAACTTATTGCCTTTTCGATCAAAAATTTCCGCGCTGCACCACGGCTTACCCTTGCCTATATCCACCGATACTGCCATAAACGCTTCGTCGCCGATAAAGCCTTCGCCTTCGTAGCGGTATTCGACGCGGTCGCGAGTGCGGCGGTTGCCGTTGGTCCATTGCATGAACTCCAGCGTGCGGCCACCGTAGAAATCGCTGGCGCTTTCGTGTGGGTAGGGCCAGTAAAACGGCGACGAAATCAGCGAGGTCATTAAAAACTGCGGGTCCTGATAACAGCGCATCCTGGCAAAGCTGGAGTTATGCACGTCGCCGGACAGGAACACCACGTCGGCTATGCCTTCCACGCGGATGAATTCCAGAATCATGCTGCGCTCGTCGTTAAAGCCTGCCCATTTGTCATCGGCGCCTTTCATCGGCTTCGGATCGGGGAAGAACGGTACGCTGGAGACGATGAACTTGACCGGCGCATCGCGATGTTGATGCATCCAATCGAAAAAGGCATTCAGTTGCTCGCGGCCGAGCATGGTTTTGCCACCCACCGCGTTGGCGTCGTTGATGCGCAACGTGCGGGTATCCATCACAAAGAACGCAAACGGCCCTTTATCGAAGCTGTACCAGAATTGGCCATTGGTTGTGTCGGGATTGTGCAAATGCTGGTACGAGGCATAGGCTCGCATCCGCATCGCGTAAAAGCCGCTGTCAGCGTTGCGCAGTTGATCCTTGGACCAGTCGTCACGAATCTCGTGGTCGTCCAAGATCATGTAAGTCGGCACGTTGCCCATCAGCTCGGCGATATTCGGCAACTGAAACGACTTGCGGTAAATCTCGCACAAGGCGTCGAAGCTTTTGTACTCGAAAAGCTTGTTCAACGGATCGGCATAGACCTGGTCGCCGACCGCCAGAAAGAAATCCAGCGGCCGCTGCCGATGCAGATTGACGATGGAGCGAAAAGTCTTGTCGCCTTTCTCGGCATCGTTTTGAAACAGATTGTCCCAATACAAATAGCGGCAGGAGCCGAACACGAAATCCAATCGGGTGTCGTTATTGCCGCGGTCGGTCTTGAACGTCGCCGTCGCCTTCCTAATATCGGCGATGACAGGCCCCGCCACTGGTACACCGGTCTGCGGCGCGTCGCCGTCGCGCTTGTAAACCAAGCCGCATTCCACCCGGTAAGTTGTGTCGGGCTTGAGCTGAGTAAATTGCGCGACGCCGGTAAAGTCGTAGTAATCCTTCAAGAAGCAATACTGCGACGCCACCAGCTTGGCACCTTCGTACAAATCGAACGCGCCGTAACAAAACTCCCGGCTGGCGTGATTAGGACCTTTCGCGCCGCGAATCCAGATTTTGGCGGAGGTGTCGGTGGTGTGGCCTATGATGGGGCCTAGGGTGATGTTCATGATGGTCTCCAACAGTTATTATTAGGCGGTACACGCCGCAGATGTCCCTTATATTTCAGTGTGTTAGTGATGGATTTAAGGCTTTTTTAGTGGCGACTAACTAACGACATTTGAGCTGCAAATATGCGAATGCCTACAGTGAATTGTGATTATCCTCTGAACTTACCGCATGATCATTGTTGTGTTGTCCAATTGAGTCTTGGTAGACACATGGTTGCTTCGCGCTCCAAAAATCGGGGTTCCAAAATTCCGTGTTTGCATCGTTAAACTCTCCGTGTTTCATGGGGATTTTTTTGCAATTTTGATTTTTGGTGGTGCCTTGCATACCAAATGCTTTTAACGTGATTCGATCTCTGAGCTTTTCTGGAATGAATGGCCAAGCGATCTTGGCATTGATCCAACGGCCTAATGTCAATTCGCTTCTGGTGGTGGGTGTGCTGGCAAAGTCATCAATCCAGACAAGCAAACTACCCCTCGGTACCAGGTCAAACATATTAGATTCGTTTTCCTCCGCATAAGGATGCAGGGTCAAATTATAAAAATCAGTATCTTGGTGGGAGATAAGATAGGGAATCACCGCAGTTTCAAAATCATGGATGGTGCAGGCAGCCCCCATAAATACAATGTGTTTATATGCCAAATCAGGGTACTTAAGAGACGTTTGTCTGAGTAGTTCAGACAGCACGATGGTGCCCATGCTATGACCAATCAGGGTAATGGTTGGTTTGTCTGTACTGTGATTGGAAACAACCTTTTGAATTACTCGCATCAGAACGGAAAAGCCTCCCGTGCTGTCTCGAAATCTATAAGAATGATTGTCTGACGCCGCAAAGGTGTTGGGTTGAAGACCTGCGTACATTGCATCCCATCGGTTAAGGCTTTCGGCTTCGGTTTTTTCCTGGTAATCGTCAGCGGTACGAAAAACAAGACGGGTTCTACGTAACATATTATCCCAAGACGCTTTCCCGACTGAATCCAATAAGGGCGTAGTCATGAGCCGAGCGACGCCGGGAACCAGATAGGTGGATTTGTCTAATGCTTTATCCAGAGAGGATCGAGTATCTTCACCAAAGCCGATAGCCGAATTATGAACTGGATACTGCTCGTAGAATTCTGTGTTTGCCTTGGTAATAGTCGAGGTGTTTTCTTCATCAATCGGTTTTAGTGTTGCGTTATACCCTTGAAAACCATAGGTAATAGGCAGTCGGGTGAAAGCGCGTCCCAAGTCTGCCAGTAAATAAAAAGGCAGGGAAACCGGGCCGAGTACGTCGCTTTCCCGACCTTGTCTGATCCTGTACAGGTGATCAGCATAGGCATCATCCATGCCTGATTCCCAGTTCAAAAAAATGGGATAGATGATTGGAGAATCAGGATCTTGATTATTCCTGTTTTGTTTAGTGATCTCCGACAAGATTGTTTGGGATTCTGTGGTAGCATCATTTTTGGAAACCAGACCGCCGTGAACGAAAATTAATAAGTTAAGTTTTCTATGTTGATATTTTGCCGATGTCAGAGCTTTATCTAAACTGTTTCCGATTAGCTCAACATGGCTGTAAAGCGCATTTGTTTTATCGGCATCTGAGATATTTTTGCAGTTAACTCCGTCAGCTCCGCTAAAAAAACCTCGCAATCCTTCTTCCCATCTCTATCGAGGCTTAGCATATGGTTTGCCAATTTTGACCATTTGTTGACCTTGACGGGCATGCTACAGCTAGATAATAAAAAGGGGATTATTAAAAAAAATATATTATTTCTCATTGTTTTAAATCTGACATGAATGCTGATAAGTATTTGTCTATCAGATTCCTATTTCGCATGAGCTGACAATTTTCTCTGGATCTAAGTCGCTTAAATCAAATCCGCTTTGTGAGTCGGATTAATCTTGAATTAATTCATTTGGATCAGTTACTGAAGGCGAATTATTTAAATTGCTAGATAATTTTATGTTTTGCAGATCTTTACTTACATTTTTTGGATCAAGTTTCGCTAAATGTATTTGAACTCTACGCATTATAGAGTTCACATCGTTTGTCAGGCAATTTGACTCATATGAATTATCTTTTGATGATTTAATAAGAATATTCAAGTTATTAAATCTTGCTATTGATTCATTTTTTAGATGCTTTTCTATTTTAATTGCTTTGTTTAATTCTTCAATTTTATTTGTGATGGCTATAATTGCATCTGGTTGATTAACTAATGAAGAGCCGGTGTGTATTTGTTCTATTTTTTTATTTTCTGAATCTATTTTATCGTCTAAGGAACATTGTAATTTTTCTTCATTTGTTATTAGTGATTTTAATGGAGTTTCATCTGCAGTATTTTTTAGAGCGTATCTCTTTTCGCTTTTTGAAATAACTGACTTTATACAGTCACTTGCTGCAAAATATAATTGGGCCTGTTGTTCATTCTGATAATAACCGAACATTGTTCCTAAAAATGCCGCAGACAATGGGATTATAATATTGGCATGTCCTGTGTAACCTGTCGCAGCAAGTCCTCCAAGTGCACCAGTACCTCCTGCTACTAATGCACTGCCCCAGTATAATGAGTATCGATTCATAGTCCCACGACTACTATAACCATCAGACACATCAAAAGCCCATTCTTTAACTTTGCCATAATTCGTTGACTCAGATGGGTCGGGATGATCCTTAATATAGCCAATTTGAGTCATGCAGCCGCTTAAAAATATAGGAATATAAATTAATAAAAAAAACTTAGATAAATTTAAAAAACTTTTTTTCATGATAAATTGTTGTTGAATAATTGTAATTTTACTTGAGTATATTTTGGATTTTATTGGTATTTGTTTTTTATGATCAGGATTTATATTTTTTGTTGGCGAATAAAGTTTAAATGAATTGTTGCTTAACTTGAATTTTCAGGCTAGTGTTTTTATGTACCAGTACAAAAGTACTGGATTCAATTCAAATATTTCGAGTGTATAATTATTGATCGGCACTAGCTCGGAGCTTGTTGACTGTGAATATTTTGCTAATCGACGACCACTTCTGCGCCCGCGAGGGCGTGGCGTGTTTGTTGAAACAGATTTACCCGGATGTACAGGTATTCGAGGCGGAGAGCTTTACGGCCGGCTTGGCGATTGCTCGGGAGCAGCCTTTGCATTTGGTATTGCTGGATTTGCAGTTACCGGATCGCAATGGTCTGGACGGTTTAGCCGAACTGAAGCGGGCATTTCCGGATTTGTGCGTGGTGATGTTTTCCGGGCTGGACGATAGGGAGTTGGTATTTAAGGCGCTAAGGGCGGGAGCTATGGGATTTATCGTCAAAACTGTATCTCGGCAGGCGTTTGTTGATGCGTTGCGGGATGTATTGGCTGGAAAGGTTTATTTGCCGGCATCTGCCGTGGGCCCGCAACGAACTGTCGCTTCGCAAGTCGGCCATGTTACAGAAATACCTAAAGTATCCGATCCGGCCAGTTTAGGCCTGACAGCGCGTGAGTTCGAAGTGCTGACTTGGTTAGTACAGGGGATAGGCAATAAGCAGATTGCCCGGCAGTTGGGTATAGAAGAACAAACGGTGCGCAATCATCTGCGGCCGATTTACCAAAAATTCGGTGTCGCTAAACGTACCGAGTTGCTGGTGAAGGTGTTTGAGCAGAGGATTGTGTTTGGGAAGCCGGGGGTGGGGAATTGACGGCTTTGAAGTTGAGGGGATTTATATAGAATCTCCCCTAGCCCCTCTTTTTCTAAGAGGGGAATTAATAGCGCCAAAGCTTAACTTAACGCCAATGGTTAATAAACGGATTTTCTTTGTTGACTATCCTTCACACGGATTTGGTTATCTGCAACGTTTTAACCATGGTTTCCCTCAGGGCTTTGGCGCCGGCAGGTTTGCGCAGAATGGCGGTGTGTGCCGGCAACAGGGCTTTTTCGTGGTCCGAGATGGCGCGGGCGGAGAGGATCATGGTCGGTACCGGCCCGCAAGTGGTGTGGACTGCGGCGATAATGTCGTGGGCAGTTTCGCGGTTGCCCAGGTAAAAGTCGGTGATTAATAAATCCGGATCTCTATCGTTTTCGGCTAGTAGTGCCGCGGTTTCCGTGAGAGATGCTGCTTCCTGTACCAGGCAGCCCCAAGCTCTGAGTTGCTTGGCGATGGCTTCCAATACCTCGGCATCGTCGTCTACTACCATCACAAAGTAGCCGGAGAAGTCGCCGTTTTGATCTAATCCGCTGTATATAGCCAGCATCGGTTCGGCAACCGGGAGTTGGATTTTAAAGTCGCAGCCAAAACGCGAACCGCATACCAAGTTCAGACTATGGTCGGGTAAACATTTGACGGCGGCGGCCACGTAAGCCAAGCCTATGCCCAAGCCGGGTACTTTGTTGTCGTTTTGGCGACGCTGGTTACGGACAAATTCCTTGAATACCTCTGCGCGCATCTCTTCGGCGATCCCTGGGCCACTGTCGCAGACATGTAAAGTCAGATGTTGCTTGCCGGTTTTGACCGCCGACACCAATATCCAGCCGCTCTCGGTATATTTGATGGCGTTATCGAGCAAATTGCCGAGAATTTGCCGGAGGATGTTGCTGTCGCTGCAGATGTTGTATGGCTCTTGGCAGCGCAACACTACTTTAAGCCGGATGCCGCGTTTGGCGGCTTGCGGGGCATATTGATTTTCCAGGCCGGTCAGCAGCGTATTGAGATCGATATTGGCCGGTTGCGGAATTTGCCGGCCGGTTTCCAGGTTGGCGATGTCTAAGACATGGTTAAAGGCGGCGTTCAATTCGTCTATCACCATGCCCATGCGATTGAGCATAAACGCCGCGCCATTGTTAGGTGGGTTTGTTAGGGCGGTGTCTAACACTGCGGCATAGCAGGCTAAGGCTTGCAAGGGTTGGCGCAGATTGTGGCCCATTTGCTGCAAAAAGCGGGTTTTGTCGTCGGCGCTGAGTTGAGCTTTGCGTTTCTCGCGGAAGGATTTGCGGGCGTAAGCTTCTAGTTGGCAGCGGGTGCAGACGCCGAAGATATTGACGATGCAAAGATTAAGGACAGACTGGATCAAGTCAATCACGGTCAGGCCAAGCCAATAGCCGGCCAGCGGCATGGTCAGCGCAGTACTCCAGCCAAAACTTATTGTCGCCCGCAACGACATGAACATTTGCCCGTAACTGAAAAAATACATGGGCAATAGGGCCGGCCAGGTTTCGGCGTAATAGCGGGGATTACCGTCGTACAGCAAGATGGCGATTAAATTGGCTGCGGACAGTCCGGCGCTGAGTTTGGCGATGGTGTTGATTTTTGCCGCCGCTTCTACGCAGACATTTAGGTATCTGAATAAGCCCAAAAGTACCAGGACTATGGGAAGTCTTAAGATGGCTTCTGCGGTTGAGGTATTACCAGTATGCAGATCCAGCAGGATATAGACCAGGAATGCGACGGCTCCCAAGCCTAACGCCCATTTGAGGGGGCTTAGTAATACTAGGTAACGTTCTTCCCAAAACTGCCGTTCGCTATCTTCATCGAACTGCGGGATGGCAAACAGTTTGGTGAGGCTGAGCGAAAGTTTGGTATCGAGAAAAAGTCCGAGCGGACGGTGGGTGGGGGCGCGAAAAAAAGCCTTGCCGGCAAGATGTTCGATGAATGGATTTGGTATGCGCATGCCGCCGGTCTTGGTCGCAACCATCGTACTCGATGCGGCGCAAAGAGCGCATCAGTGTTTCCGATAGCCAAGTTATTGTTGTTTTTGTAGCTGGGCTTTATTTTCTCTATTCCGGTAGGCCTAAGCAAGAAAAGTTAGCTAACGCACCAACAAATTCTATCGGCCTTAAACACTTTGCCGCCAGCGTTGATAAAGTAGGCTTAAAATCAGCGCACATTGCAGCGCGGCAAAAGCTAACGCCGAGAATGCAGAATCCGCCCATAGTGGAAAGAATAAGGCTGAAACGCCGGTCATGCCGACCGCGCCGAACAAGCCGGGGAGAATGCCGTAAAGCAGCGCCGCGGACAGTAAACTCAGGCTAAACGCGCGTTGCGGATTTTTGCCGTAGCAAAAAAACAGGTAAACGGCGTAATCGCGTAGTACTAATAGTACGACAGCCAGTGGGTAGGCATTCAGGGAGATGTCCAGCCAGGCAAAGCGTTGCTCTTGGAAGCTCAGAAATATCGCAAACGGCAGGCTTAGCGCAAAACTCAATGCGCTCAAGGGTAGTTCCTCACCCACTCGGCGCCAATTCGCTTGTCGCCGATAATCCAGTAAGCGTTTGATGCGCATTGGCTCGTGCCGTTCGACGATGACGCCAATGTAAGTTAAAGCGCTGCAAACGGCTAAAGCAGCCAGGGAAAAGGAATAGTGGGTATTGGGAATAAAGCCGCCCAAATAGACAATCAAAAACAGCGTAAAACTCAACCATGCCCAGGGCAAATTTCGCAAACCCAAGTCTTGCGCCAGCAAGCGATAATTGCCCATGACGCACCAGAATAAGGCGCAAAGCAGGCTTATTTGGTGCAAAGTCTGTGGGTTAACGGTCAGGTTATACCAGGTGTTGCTTTGAAAATGACCGGGCAAATAATTGGCCGTTTCGGTTAAATCAGTCAAAGACGGCATGAAAACGAGGAAACCCACCAATACCAAAATGAGTATCGAACCGGTTTTTAGTTGGCCGCGTTGCACTGCCAGCAAACCCAACAAAAGCCCGGCGCTTTGTACCAATAATGCGGTGCCAATGGCGTAAAAAAACAATAAGGGTAGGGCGGCCGGATTGTCGGTCGCCAGCGCATGGACCAGTAAACAAATGCCGGCGCAGTACCAGGCCATGCTGGTACTGCCCAGCAGTTTGCCCCAGGTCATTTGCCAAGGCCCGAGCGCCGACAGGCGTTGGGTATCCCAGGTGCGGTCGCGGTATTCTTCAACAATGCTGTCCAGGCTTTGCCGGGTGCCCCATAAAAGGGTAATCAGCATGAATAGCGTCAAAGCGGCTTGCGCGGTGATGCTGCCCAGCCGGTAGTCGTCCAGAAAATAGCTTAAAGTAAACACTGCACCCAGCACGATTGGCGCACCTACCAGCCGAGCTGGCGAGCATTCCAAAATCAGCTGGCGTTCAAATTCGGGATTCAGATTCATGAGCTGTGGCGGATGGTTTGTAGGTAAGCGTCTTGCAGATTGCTAGAAACTGGGGCGAATTCGCAGACCGGTAAATCCAGTGCGATGAGGGCTTTCAATACTTGGTGTTGTAGAGCCGCCTCGCCATTAAGTTGCAGTAAGGCTTGTTGTTTATCGTCGCTATTCAACACCTTAACATCGGGTAGCGATTGCAGGCGTTGCAGCAGGTTTTCTACTGGATGTGCCAGCAGTAATTTAAACGGTTTTAGTAAGGACGGCGCTTTCACCGCAACCTGTTCGACGATTTTGCCGTGACGCAGCACCAGCATATCGGTGCAATAAGCCTCCAGTTCGGCGAGGATATGCGAGGACACCAGCAGTGTCATGCCTTGGGCTTGCAGGTCTAAAAATAGCTCGGCCAGTTCGTGGCGGGCTTCCGGGTCCAAGCCGGATGCCGGTTCGTCCAGCAACACTACCGGCGGTTTGTGGATGATGGCTTGGGCGATGGCTACCCGTTGACGTAGGCCGCGCGATAGCTCGGCCGGGCTGTTTTCCAATCTATCTTGAATATGCAAACGCCGGCTGACAGCTTCGATGGCGGCGGGGCAATCAGTTGCAAAAATGCCCTGGGCGCGGGCCACGAAATGCAGGCATTGCCGCACCGTCAAGCGTTGATAAAGCCCAAAAAAATCCGATAAG
Organism: Methylomonas sp. TEB; assembly: GCF_047777895.1. Lineage (GTDB taxonomy): Bacteria > Pseudomonadota > Gammaproteobacteria > Methylococcales > Methylomonadaceae > Methylomonas. The sequence continues at coordinate 2,547,731 of NZ_CP180476.1, read as the reverse complement.
TAGCCGATGATGCGATGGCACTCGCGCGGTTGTTCCAATACATCGATGCCGGCGATATTGATCGCACCGCTGACCGGTTGATCCAGCGCCGCCATGCAGCGCAGCAGCGTGGTTTTGCCTGCGCCGTTGGGGCCGACCAGCGCGGTGATGCTGCCGGCAGCGATGTCGAACGACACATTGTCCAATGCGCGCAGGCCAGGGTATTCGAAAATCAGTTTATCGACGGAGATCATGTTTAGCTTTGATGAAGGCTTGGGTAAAAAATGATGCGGGTTCGATGATACCGCTTTTTGGTTTGCCGGACGCCGATTATCGGCTTAGGCTGCTTGGGTATGAATTTTGCTGCATTTCTGGGGTGAGTTTGGCTGATAAACTCCGAGTACGCCCGAAATTAAGGCCTACACCAATCCCGCTTGACCATGCGGCGGGGCGCGAAACTGTGTATTATTACTCGCAATAACGGTGCTTTATCAGGCGAATGAGTAACGACTCAATCGCGATACAGATGAGTGCACGCAAAGACTGGTTATTTTTAAACATCAAGTAGGAGAAATGAATGCATAACGTCACGTTGATTAAAGGTGATGGTATTGGCCCTTCGATCATGGACGCCGCCGTGGCGGTGATCAACGCTTCGGGTGCGAAAATTCATTGGCATGAGGCGGACGCCGGCATGTCGGCTTATGAAAGAACCGGCACGCCGCTGCCGGATGCGACGATGGAATCTATCGCCCAGACTCGGGTGGCGTTTAAAGGACCATTGACCACGATGGTGGGCGAAGGGTTTAGAAGCATCAACGTGGAACTGCGTAAACAATACGATCTCTACGCCAACGTACGGCCGGCGAAAAGCTGGAAAGGCGTAAAAACCCGTTACGACGACGTCGATATTGTCATTGTGCGCGAAAATACCGAAGGCCTCTATGTCGGTTTGGAACATTATCTGACACCGGCTAAAGACATTGCCGAAAGCTTGGCCGTGGTCACCAAGGCCGGTTCCGAGCGCATCGTGGAATATGCATTTAAATATGCTATCGATAACAATCGTAAGAAAGTGACGGTTTGTCATAAAGCCAATATTTTGAAATACACCCAGGGCTTGTTCCTGAGAGCGGCACGGGAAGTGGCGGCCAAATATCCGGGCATCGAATTCGACGAAAAAATCGTCGACGCGGCCTGCATGCACATGGTCATGAAACCGGAACAATTTGACGTGGTGGTCACCACCAATATGTTTGGTGACATTTTGTCGGATTTGACTGCCGGTTTGGTAGGTGGCTTGGGCTTGATCCCTGGTGCGAACATAGGTGCCGATGCAGCGCTATTCGAAGCGGTACACGGCAGTGCGCCGGACATCGTCGGCAAAAATATCGCCAACCCTACGGCTGTGATGATGGGGGGCGTGATGATGCTGAACCATTTGGGCGAACACGAAGCGGCTACCCGGATGCTGAACGCGATTGAAAAAGTCGTGAACGGCGGTGTCTATGTCACCCCGGATTTGAACCCGGACACCAAATACGGCACCCAGGAAATGGGTCAAGCCATCGTCGATGCGATGGAGTGATTAACCTGCGGCGGAGGCGGTTATGAGTGCGCAACCTAAATTCGATAAGCCCTGGATGTCTGTTGAGGATTATCTGGCAGCGGAATTGCTCAGCGACATAAAGCATGAGTATGACGCCGGCGAGCTGGTGGCCATGTCGGGTGCCAGCAAGAATCATGAGCGCATCAAGATGAGTTTGGCTCGACTGTTGGGTAATCATTTACAAGGCAAGCCTTGTGAACCCTTCAGTTCCGATGTCAAAGTCAAGATCGGCCAGTATCTGTTCTACCCTGATGCGATGGTGGTTTGCGAAGATACCTCGACCCACGACTATTATGCCGAAGCGCCAGTCTTGATCGTCGAAGTGCTGTCTAAATCCACCCGCCGCCGCGACGAAACCATCAAACGCCGCTTATACCAAACCATCCCCAGCTTGCTGGAATATGTGCTGATCGAACAGGACATCGTCGATGTTGAAGTCTGCCGACGTAGCGAAGGCTGGGTGTCCAATCATTACTTTCTCGGCGATCAAGCCCGCTTCGAGTCAGTGGATTTAACGCTGGACGTTGCCGAGATTTATCAGCGGGTTGATAACGACGACATGCGTACTTTTATCGCCGAACAGGCCGCCGCAGACCAAGCGTCCCAAGTCCAATAATTTTTACCGGAAATCATCATGCTAGAACAATACCGAAAACATGTCGCCGAACGCGCTGCCGAAGGCATCGTTCCCAAACCACTGGACGCCGAGCAAGTCGCCGCGTTGGTTGAATTATTGAAACAGCCGCCTGCCGGCGAAGAAGCGTTTCTGCTGGATTTGCTGGAAAACCGCATTCCAGCCGGCGTCGACGAAGCCGCTTATGTCAAAGCCGGGTTTCTGACGGCGGTCGCCAAGGGCGAGGCGACTTCACCGCTGCTAACGCCGGAAAAAGCCACCGAATTGCTCGGCACGATGCTGGGTGGTTACAACGTCGCGCCGTTGATCGAATTGCTGGAAAGCGCCTCATTGGCGCCGATTGCCGCGAAAGCGCTGTCGCAAATTCTGCTGATATTCGACGCCTTTCACGATGTGCAGGAAAAAGCCCAAGCCGGCAACGCTTACGCGAAACAAGTGCTGCAATCCTGGGCTGAGGCCGAATGGTTTACCGCCAAGCCGGAAGTGCCGGAAAAACTGACGGTCACTGTTTTCAAAGTTACCGGCGAAACCAATACCGACGACCTGTCGCCGGCGCCCGATGCCTGGTCGCGGCCGGACATTCCGTTGCATGCCAAGGCGATGCTGAAAATGCCGCGCGACGGCATCACCAACGCCGAGCAGCAAATCAACGAACTGAAAGCCAAGGGCTTTCCGGTGGCTTACGTCGGCGACGTAGTCGGCACCGGCTCGTCGCGCAAATCCGCCACCAACTCGGTGTTGTGGTTCATGGGCGACGATATTCCGTTTATCCCCAACAAGCGCGGAGGCGGCGTCTGCATAGGGGGCAAGATCGCACCGATTTTCTTCAATACAATGGAAGATTCCGGCGCGCTGCCAATCGAGTGTGACGTCACCGGCATGGCGATGGGCGACGTGATCGACATTTACCCCTATCAAGGTGTCGTCAAGCGGCACGTTACGGACGAAGTCGTCTGCGAGTTTGCGTTAAAAACCGAAGTGATCTTCGACGAAGTCCGTGCCGGTGGCCGGATTCCGTTGATCATTGGTCGCGGTTTGACCGACCGTGCCCGCCAATTCTTGGGCTTGCCTGCTTCTACGGTATTTCGCCGCTTGGGCGAAGCCGCCGATACCGGCAAAGGTTTTACCCTGGCGCAAAAAATCGTCGGCAAGGCTTGCGGCGTGGCCGGCGTGCGGCCGGGCAGCTATTGCGAACCGAAAATGACCACCGTAGGTTCGCAAGACACCACCGGGCCGATGACCCGCGACGAACTCAAAGACCTGGCCTGCCTGGGTTTTTCCGCCGATCTGGTGATGCAGTCGTTCTGCCACACCGCCGCTTATCCGAAGCCGGTCGACGTGCAGATGCAGCACACCTTGCCGGACTTCATCATGACCCGTGGTGGCGTGTCTCTGCGTCCCGGAGACGGCGTGATTCACTCCTGGTTGAACCGCATGTTGTTGCCGGACACGGTAGGCACCGGCGGCGATTCGCATACCCGCTTCCCGATCGGCATTTCCTTCCCGGCCGGCTCCGGCTTAGTAGCGTTTGCCGCCGCGACCGGCGTGATGCCTCTGGATATGCCGGAATCGGTGTTAGTGCGCTTCAAAGGCCAGATGCAACCCGGCATTACCTTGCGCGATTTAGTCAACGCGATTCCCTATGCGGCTCTGAAAAGCGGCTCGCTGACCGTGGCCAAACAGGGCAAGAAAAACGTATTTTCCGGCCGAATTCTGGAAATCGAAGGCTTGCCGGATTTGAAAGTCGAGCAAGCATTCGAGCTTTCGGATGCCTCCGCCGAACGTTCCGCTGGCGGTTGCACGATTAAGCTCAACGAAGCGCCGATCCGTGAGTATCTGAACTCCAACATCACCTTGCTGAAATGGATGATCGCCGAAGGTTACGGCGATGCCAGGACCATTCAGCGCCGCATCAAAGCGATGCAGGATTGGTTGGCGAACCCGGTATTGATGGAAGCGGATAAAGACGCCGAATATGCGGAAATTATTGAAATTGATCTGAATGAAATCACCGAGCCATTGTTAGCTTGCCCGAACGACCCGGATGACATCAAGCCTTTGTCGGAAGTGGCGGGCACCAAGATCGACGAGGTGTTCATCGGTTCCTGCATGACCAACATCGGTCACTTCCGCGCCGCCGGCAAGTTGTTGGAAAAGGCCGGTGCCTTGCCGACACGTTTGTGGGTAGCACCGCCGACCAAAATGGATCAAAACCAGTTGGTGGAAGAAGGCTATTACGGCACCTTCGGCAAGGTCGGAGCGCGCACCGAAATGCCGGGCTGCTCCTTGTGCATGGGCAACCAGGCGCGAGTGGCGGAAGGTTCGACCGTGGTATCGACATCGACCCGCAACTTCCCCAACCGTTTGGGCAATGGTGCGAACGTCTATCTGTCCTCAGCGGAATTGGCAGCGGTGTGCTCGCTATTGGGCAAGATTCCGACGGTTGCCGAGTATATGCAATATGCCGCCAGCATCGAACAAACCAGCGCGGATACCTATCGTTATCTTAACTTCGATCAAATTGATAGTTATCAGGATAAGGCCAAGGAAGTCGCTTAGCCCGGCGTATTCTAGGCATCGTGCCGTAGCAGGCGCGGTAACCCGGTTTTAGCTGGGCTACCGCGCCGCATCAGGTGGGAAGATATGGCGCGGAAGTGGTAAGCAATGAAAAAAAATTACAGGCTATCAATAATCTCCAGGCAGCGCTGAAAAGCACTACGGACGATGAAAAAGGTCATTGCAAGCGGGTAGGATAGATAGTGCTCAGGTAGTGCCAGACAAATCAGCACCAATACCGCAACGGCGCAGGAATCGAAGCGGGCCAAATATTTTTGCATATAGCGCAAGGATTCTTGGGATTCCCAATCAAACTGCGGACTTTTGTTGATTAAACCCAGTAGCATCCAACTGCTGAGCAAAGCAAAATAGACCGGAAACACGCTGAATTGCGGTGAGCCGTCGCTGAATTGCGGGCTCCAGTAACCGTACCAAGTCCATAAGCCTGCGGAGGCAAAACCATCGTGCCATATTTTGCTGGGTACTAATTTCAAACAACCACACAATAGAAAAAGCACCGCAAGGCACGCTCCCGCACCCCATACGGCCTCTATATTGAGTAAGGGTAAAAATGCATTTTGGGTTAAGGTTAGGGGAGTTAAGATTAGACAGCAGACGATGAAAATAGGCATGGTAGTAACAATGGCTTTTTTAAGTTTTACACAGTCTGCCATAAGCTCGACGGATTTGAGCAATCGATATAAGCGGCTTACTTGGCTCGAAATTTCCTGAGCTTCTGATGCGGGCTCAAACTGGAGTCACGATATTTGCAAGCGCCTGTCCTTACGTTGCGACTTTTTTGATTGTGACGTGCTTTTACACCGAGCGTCAATCACACAATAATTGGGTTATTTCAGTTATTGCCTATTCTCGTTTGCTATCCCTAGCTAAAGATTCACTCAATTTTCAATTGATTAAATGCATCTGCAAAGCGGAACGGAGTTGGGTGATCCTTTGTTCGGCCTGGTCGCCTGCATAGGGCAGGCTGGCGAACTTTCCCCATACCGGCGCCGGCCAGGCTTTATCGGTTTGATAGCGCACCACATGGTGCAGATGCAATTGCGGGACGAGATTGCCGATTGCGGCAATATTCAGTTTGTCGGGGCGATAAATACTCGCCAGTGCCTCGGCAAGCAGGCAGGACTCGCTTTGCAGAGCCTGTCTATCCGCCTGTCCAAGCTGATAAATTTCTCTGATATTGTGGCGCCTGGGCACCAGGATGAACCACGGGTATTGGCTGTCGTTCATCATTAACAATTCCGTTAGCGCAAAGCTCCCTACGTTAAAACAATCTTGCGCCAGTTGTTGATGAAGTACGAAATCGGGCATGGTGCTCTCAAATGAAGAATAAAATATTTAGCCGACTGATGCTGTAAAGGCCGATACGCCAATATCATCAGGGACGATGCAACAGCTGCTCGCACAATGCCGGTAACGGCGGTGGCGGCAACGGCACGCTTTTCGACGGGGCTTTGGCTTCCGCGGAAAACCACCACGCCAAACTGGCGTCGCAACCGTCGCCGGCAGGTAACGGCTCTTGCGAGTCGCAATGCGGACTATGCGCGGGGCATTTCAAGCGCACATGAAAATGATCGTCGTGTTTCCACCATGGGCGAATCTTCCTCAACCACTCGCCGGCTCCGGGACTTTTGGTGGTGCACAATTCTTGTTTGATGCTGGGGTTCACAAAAATCCTGTCGACCTCCGGTTGGCGTGCGGCTGCTTCCAGTACCTTTGCCAGATCCGGCGACCAATGCCGGTAATCCATAGTATCGTTTTGCATGTTCACGACCGACGGTGCGCTCCAGGTTTCGCGTTCATTGGCCGTTAGCTGCCGGTTACTGGCTGGTTCCGATAATAAAAACCATATATCCACATCCAAGCCTGACTGATGGCTGCGATGTCCGCTTAAAGTGGGGCCACCGCGTGGTTGGCCTAAATCGCCGATCAACAACGAGCCCAATTTATGCTCGGCGCTGAACTGGCCCAGATGCTGGATAAAACCGATTAAGTTAGGATGCCCATAATAGCGGTGGCGCGATAAGCGCATCACTTGATAACCTTGGCCGTCCAGGGGCAGGGCGGCCGCGCCGCTGATGCAGCCACTGGTATAAGTGCCGATGCTTTCGCTGGGTTCCTGGGTCGGCGTGGTGACCTTGGCCCAGTCTTGAGCCGTTGAACCAGCCTTGACCTCGTAGCTGGTGCTAAACGCGGCAACGCTTAATAATATTGTCGAAAGGGCAGCAAATCGCATGATTAAGTAGCTAAAAATGGAGTGATTATTGGGATTATAGCGTCGGCTTGCCGATGCTTGCTATGGCATCGGTCACCCTCCGCCCCAAACTCATGCTGGGGATTTCCAGCCAATGATAAAACAACAAAGAAACCCCTTGTACACAGACTATGGTGATAAGCCAGCCGCCAAACCAAAGTGCCAGCCGATTTTCGGTAAACCCTTCCAAAAATTTTAAAACCAGCGGCGTTAGACAAATCAGAATCGCCATGTGGCTGAGATAGGCGCTGTAAGACACTTTGCCGATTTGCCGTAACATCGGTTGCGATAGCACCTGCTGTGCATCTTTAGAACCTAGCACGAACATCAAAATCAAGCCGGCTCCCAAACCGGAACCCAGCCAGACTGCGGTATCGCCAAAAATGTCGGACGGCACAAAAGTGCCGCAGGTATAAAACGCTAAGCCGGTCAATAGCAACAAACGCCGTTGCCAGCGTCGGCCGGACAGGTAATGGGTAAGATCGGTGTAGTGTCTGGCAATGGTCATGCCCAATAGAAAATGCAGCAAGAAAATCGACACACCCAATAGGCTGGTCGCCAGCAAGCCAAAAAATACCAGCCAAGAACTGCCGCGTCCGGCCAGCAATAAGCCTACCGGCAGCAGCAAAGACAATACCAATTCGATACTTAAAGTCCAAGCTTGCGGCAGTAGTACGATCAAGGCAGGCAATTTCAACAAAAAGCTCTCACGCAGCATATCGGCGGGCGTTAACGGAAATTTATGCCACATGCCGGTTATCCATTCGGTCGCCGGCAGACTGGTCTTGAGTATCGCGCTATCGAAGGTGTTCACAAACAGGCCGGCGCTAATCAGCAAAACCAACAAGTACGGCAACCAGATCCGAAACATCCGATTGATCAAGAAACGCGCCAAATGAAACTCGCTGAGATCAGGTGTGTGCCCTGCACGAAAATAGCGCAAAGACAGCACCACGCCACTGAGCACGAAAAACATCGATACCGCCGCCGAGCCGTCCCACCAAATGTGTAGCGGCGAGAAATCCAACCATTGCTGGCAAAGTGGCGTTTCGCAGGGTAGGCCATAGGCGATGACGAAATGTTCGCTGATGACGGCCAAGGCCGCTAGGCCGCGAATGGTGTCCAGGTAACTGATATGTGTTTTAGGTGCCACGGGCAGAATCTTATTTTGGAGTAGTCAGTGTCGGCTGGCATAGGTATAGCAGGCTTTGGCGATTCGGCTATCGAGCGCTGTTATATTTGCTGGGTTGCGAAAGCAGACGCTGTTAAGTTGCTGATCATCCGTCTTCAGCCGTCATCCCCGCGTCGGCAGAGATGCGGGAATACCGTCAGAAAAACCAAGCAAAACCGCTGCTCAAGGCTTTAAACTAATTCCATTGCGATTTGCGCACGTTGAAATTGCGGCCCTTGATTTTGCCGGCCCGCAAGCAGGTCAAAGCCTTATCCGCACTGCCGCGTTTCACCGCTACATAGGCGTGTTTATCGAAGATGTCGATTTTGCCCACTTCGCCGCCGGCTATGCCGTTAGCGCCGGTGAGTGCGCCCAAAATATCGCCCGGCCGCATCTTGTCCTTGCGGCCGCCGTCTATCCATAGCGTGACCATCGGCGGCTCGAAGCGGTGTTCGCTGCTCAGTTTAAACGGCGCGATTTCGTCCCATTTCACGGAACCTGCCATATAGTCTTCGATGGCTTTCACGCGGTTTAACTCCGCTTCGCTGACTAAACTCAGTGCCAGGCCTTTCGCGCCGGCACGGCCGGTACGGCCAATTCGGTGCACGTACACTTCCGGGTCCCAAGGTAGTTCGTAATTGATCACCGCTTGCATGTCTTTGATGTCCAGGCCGCGCGCGGCAACATCGGTAGCGACCAGAATCGAACAGCTTTTATTGGCAAAACGCACCAACACTTGATCGCGGTCTTTTTGTTCCAAATCGCCATGCAAGGCCTGCACGGAAAAGCCGCAATTGGTCAATGTATCTGCCACGTCCTGGCATTCGCGCTTGGTATTGCAAAACACCACCGTCGATTCCGGGCGATGATAAGCCAGCAAATAACCGAGCGCATTCAGGCGTTTGGCTTTGTCTAGCTGATGAAAACGTTGTTCGATAGGGTTGTCCAGATGGCTGGTTTCGACGCTGACCGAGATCGGTTTGAATTGAAATTTCTGGCTCAAGGCGCGAATCGGCTCGGCGTAAGTCGCGGAGAATAGCAGCGTTTGCCGATGTGTCGGCGCGTAGGCAATTACGTCGGAGATGATGTCCGCAAAGCCCATGTCCAGCATGCGGTCGGCCTCGTCCAGCACCAATACTTTTAAATGATCCAGGCGCAAGCTGGCTTTTTGCAGATGTTCCTGCAATCGGCCCGGAGTACCCACCACCACATGCACGCCGTGTTCCAGCGAACTGCGCTGCGGCGCGAACGGTGTGCCGCCGCACAAGGCCAGCACTTTAATATTTTGCGTGAAGCGGGCTAATTGGCGGATTTCTTTGCAGACCTGATCGGCCAATTCGCGGGTAGGGCAAATCACCATGGCTTGCACTTTAAAGCTGCTCAAATCCAGCCGCGACAACAAGCCAATGCCAAACGCCGCCGTCTTGCCGCTGCCGGTCTTAGCTTGGGCGATCACATCCTTGCCTTCCAGAATATGCGGCAGACTTTCGGCCTGGATTGGTGTCAGGTGGGTGTAACCCAGCGATTCGATGTTTTCCAGCAGGGCGGGTTTTAATGGCAGGGACGAAAATTCGGGTGTATTCACAAAGGCTCTAATCGATATGATGCGGCGCGCTTGCCGACATGCGGGAGGCCATGATACCAGAGTTGCAGATTGGGTCCTTGCCGAATCAACGGGCTGCCAGCTTGCCATTCGCGGTCGATTTTTCACTTATCGGCCGATAAACAAAATTGTCCGCCGTTCAAACATTAAAAATATCGATCATTCGCTTGAAGCCGGAGCCAGATAAGTGCAGTGAAAGCTTGGCTCCAAACGACGATGAAAAACACGATTGAGTTGCTGGCCTCGGTTTTGATCATGCCCGGCGCCAAAGCTGTGGACGTTGGACAAGTGGCTGGCGAAACTGGCCGATCACTTTGGTATTGCCTATCAGGCTTCGCCGACCGCGAATTGCTTTACATTTGTTCCGTGCGGTTCGTGACCTCATCGCACGCTACCAACTGGTAATGGACGCTGGAGCGTCCGAGGATGCGTTCCCACGCGGAGCGCTCATCGTTATACACATCTCATTGCGAGATCCTGTTGAGCATTGAGGGCGATGACAAAATCGCGCAAGCGCTGTAAGCCGATCCACATGGCCTTGGCACCCGGTGGACCATCGTGTTTGCGGGCAAAATAACCGCCTAAGCTTGCAATCAGTCGGATTACCTCACCGAGGCGCGGTGGCGTGAGCGGTGGTGGACAGCGCTTGACGACGATATAAGCCGCTCGCCACTCCTGCGGATCGAAAATAATCTCGCAATCCATGTCCGGCGCTGCGCGCGCGAGCATCAGGCTGAATAACACCCGCCAGGCAATAACCATATAGAGCGCCAAACAAGGTAGTAGCCGTTCTTCCGATTCCAGATGTAGCCGCTTGATCTGGCAACCGCTCTTCAATACATGGAAGTACACTTCGATACACCAGCGCACGCCATACCACGCCACCACCGTAGTCGCTTGCTCGAAACTCGCCACAGGCAAACTGGTCAGCAGGAGCCATTCCAAGGGTTCCTTGCCGGCTGGCGGCGTCTCTTCGCGCGCCAGCACCGCGTTGATGCTCAATGCCGGCAGTCGATACCCAATACGCGTTGGCGGCTTGAGGGGCACCGTGGCGGCGCGTACCGTGATATGCGCCAGTCGCGCTGCACGGTTCGGCCGCGACTTGACATTAACCTCGGTATAACCCATGACCGGCGCTTGATCCAGGGCCGACCATAGCCATTTCGCCGCATTTTCCGGCTCGACCAGAAGGTCTCGGTTCTGCGTCGCCCGAACAATCCATTCAGCGCGAGCAGTCGGCGCATAGTCTTGGTATTCGACAAACCATTCGTAAATGTCGCCCTCGCGGTCGGCGAGATTGACCAATAAACTGTCCGGCATTTGCGCCTGTAAGGCACAGCTATCCTGATAGCTTTCGAGCCAGTGCCGACTTTCTTTTTCGTCCACGCCTTTGTGCCGCCGCGCTTGTCGCGGGCTGGCGCCGTCACGCGCCCAATACGCTGCCTTGACGACACCCAAGCAAATCCGCGACGGCGTAAAGGCGATGGTCGGATGTAGTCGGCGCGCATGTTTCGCCATCTCTTTCAAAGTACCGAGACCTTTTGGCCCCAAACAAATGTTTTCGTCGTACTCCGTCGTGTCCTGCGCCAGCAATACGACCGGGCTGCTCTTCATCCGTTCGACCGTGGCATCTCGATGCGGCGCCAGTATCTTTTTGAAAGTCGCCTTATCATTGTCGAAAAACCGGTAAGCGCCCATCGTCTCCTTCCAGCCGCCACAGGCCGCCGGGATGCTGAGCTGGGGATGTTCGCCTAATCGCTCCAGTAACAGTGCCAATCGTTTATTCAGGCGCCGATCTTCCAAATCAGCGGTTTGTACTTCTTCTTCGGCCCAATTGCTCATCGCTGTTCTCCATCATCTATATGCCTCATGCCTCCTGGTAGTTTAGTCGTTGGGAGACTTGTGTATAACGATGAGCGCGGAGCGTGGGAACGATAAAAAATTAACGGTTTTGGCCTAGGTCGCCCAACCAAAACGCTCCGGATTTTATAAACTCCTTATCATCCAGTTCCCCATGCGTTTGAGGATATTCCCCATGATGCTCGTACGGTAAAGTCCTAAAATATAAATTCTTTTTAATATCCTTCATTCCATTTAATCCGTCTATATAGGTTAAGTTATTTACGACGTTCACCCATCGACCTAAAGTTCGTTTATTTTCAGATATAGGGGACTCGTAGAAGTTGTCTATTTGAGTTAATAGAGTTCCTGTTTGCCCAAAACCAAAATATTGAGACTCGACATTTTCGGCAATGGGATGAAGTGTTATATTGAAAAACTTTGTCAAAGTATGTTTTCTAATATAAGGCACCACAGATTCCTCAAAGTCTTTGAAGGAAGCAGCAGATGCTAAATAAACGATTTTTTCAAATTCGATGTCCGGAAAGTATGTCAATACATTATTGGCTATTATTGTTCCCATACTATGCCCTACAAGTAACACCTTTACGTTTTTGTTTTTGTCTTGCTTTTCCTTCAGTATTCTAAAAAATTTACTCGCAGCCCCCTCTTTACTTGCCTGATAATTTTCAATGCTATCTTTTCTGTAATCACAGCCATCATCTTCATCGTAACAGATTCTTTTTGAGAACATTATTTCTGTTCGTCTTTTCATTGTTGACCAGGCACTTGTAGCCAACGTATCAAATATAGGGGCAGTAGTTAGCGCTAGTGTTGCTTGACCAAAGTTTAGTAAGCCATCTCCAACTTTTTTAGTTAAGGAACGCTCATCACAAAGTTTTGGCAACTCTCCAAAATTGTATTTATTGTTAACAATACTAGGAGTATTTGTTTTGCACTGATTGTTGACAAAGTCACCAGAAAGATAATGTTTGCTTAGTTCAGAAGCATTATTCTCACCACCGTACTCACCAAAGAGAATTGATTTTCCATAATTATTCATTACTTGAAAAAACCTCATGGGAGCTCTGGTAACTCCTCTACCAATATCCTCTAAAAAGGTAAATGGGGCTGTCAGTGGCCCCCAGACTTCTAAGTACTCACCTTGTCGACTATGTAGCAAATGCTCTTTGTATGTTGTCCAGAACCCAGACCGCCAATCAATAAAAATCGGAGTATATCCACTCTCTTGAATCTGCTTGGATATTTTATTTGCCTTATCTACTGACTCACTTGGATAATTGAGGCCTCCATGTATATATATAGCAATTTTATTATTTTCTTTTAACGCTTCATCTATTCTTTTTTCGATATACTCCAATTCAGGATCTTTATTTGACTGATGGTTTTCAATTTCTTTAACTTTTTGAGTTCCAAAAATCGTGTGGCCAGGTATCTCTAACTCACCATCCCTATCAATTGATATAATGTTATCCTTTGCGGGTAAAGTAGTGCATCCAACCAGGAAAGCTAAACCAAAAATTAATTTATTTTTCATATTTTTATATTTAAAGTTTTTTAAGAAAATTATTATTTTTTTTAAAAAAACATCCGATAGATATTTTTGTACTAAAACACACCTCCCAAAATGCGGTAAAAAATGCGCACACATCAGTTTCATTAAATAAATTTATAAATCCTAATATTGGTCATTGGCGCGAAGCAAGTCATTTTCGACCTCATGGCTCAGTCGATTAATCAATAAGCCTGCACCCCAAACTTCAACAACAACCTCGGCAAAATATCGTCCAGATTCAGCACGTCCTTATCGGTCAATTCAATCAGATTGAAATTATATTTCTGGTAGATAGCGAGTTTTTCCTGTTTGCGGGCTAGATATTTGGCGTCGTTTTCGTAGCCCCAGAACTCGATATAGACCTTACCGGTGGGGATGTAGAAGTCGCAGTACATTTCTTCTTCGATCGGCAGTTTGCGCTCGTAGGCGTGGACGATTTCCGCCATGTACAGCCAATTGTCGATCAACATTTCCGCCTTGGAGCGGACGAAGTGGCCGTCGGTAGTGCGGTGGGTGGCTTCGAATTTGTGGCGGAAGCTGTCCATTTTGTCGGTGTCGGTCTTGGGTTTATCGACACCTTTCATGTTATCGACATTGTCTTTCAAGGCCCGGTTGCGGGTGATTTTTTCCGGCCAGCGCACATAGGGGATGCCGGATCGGCTGTCTTCACCTTGCTCGGCGCCCATCGCCAAGCCTTGTTCGGTGACTAGCCAGCCTTTCAAACCTTTTTTAATCCAGCCTAGTTCCGACAAGATGTAGTTCATTTTGTTGGCCGGCAGTTCGAACTGTTGCCCGAGCACAGTGGCGGTCAATAGTTTCGGCGCATCGACTTTGCTTGGCGCGTTCGGCAACTGAAAATCTTCCGGCCAGGCGACGTATTGGCCGTATTTACCGGTCAGATAGACACCGCCGGCGGCACTGCCTGCGTCGGTTAACTGCCATTTGTCTTCTTGTTTTTCGATTAGGCCCAGCGCAGTCAACTGCCCGAACATTTGCTCTTGAGACACACCACGCAATTTGGCCAGTTGGGTGGTGGACAGGCGTTTCTCGTCACTCATCTCTGTAGTTCTCTAGTTAGGATCAGACCAAGTTTAGACCATGACCGGAGCCGCTCTTAAGCGGCGTTGACGGTTGATTTGACCCTTGCCACTTGCAAATCGATAAATTGCTCGGTATGCGAACAAGAAAACGCCGCGTTTTTACGGTAATGCGAGCAGCCCCAAAATTGGCCGTGCGGTCCTTTGCGCAGCACCATGGCACCTTGGCAACGCGGGCAGATCGGTTCGACAAAGTCGCAACGGCGATTTTCACAAACGTGAAAGCGGCCTTGCGTTTTCAATCCGCTGCCACACCATTGGCAAGCCCGCTGCGTGTGATTGCAGAGTGGATATTGGTTGCAGCCGAAAAAGCTGCCGTACTGGCTATCTCGGGGTACCATCCAGCCGGTTTTGCAGGCTGGACAGGGAATATCGGCCATCTGCTCTTGAAAGCCGGGACCGGTAAATTCGTCGACCGTAACGGCATAGTCGCCGTCGATTAATTCTCTGACAAACGGCGACGGGTTAAGACCGTTGGTGACCAAATACACGTGATGCCGCGCCCGCGTCAGTGCCACGTAAAACAGGCGACGCTCTTCGGCATGCGCGAAGGCCTCGGCCTGAGGCAATAACAGCTCCAGTAAGGGATGGGTGGCTTTTTCCGACGGAAAGCCGTGTTCGCCTTTGTCCAAGCCGAACACGACGACATAATCGGCTTCTTTGCCCTTGGAAGCATGCACCGTCATGAATTGTAGTGACAGCTGCGGATGTCGCCGCTTTAAAGCGGCGACATCGGGCCGTTTGAAGTTAAAGCGCGCTAACAGCAGAACACTGGCAGATGGCTTGGCCTTAGCAGTGATAGCGTCGAGTGCCGCCTGTATGCCGGTCAAATCCTGATCGGTTTTGATCAGTGACATAGCAGCCTGTTCGACAAGACGTAGACTGCGGATCTGCTTGTCGATCTGGCTGGGGTTTTGAGTGACGAAGCGCGAGGCCACTTCGCCAATTTTATTGTTGAAGCGAAAGGTTTGATCCAGCACGCTGGTTGCCGTATCGCCAAAGTGGCTTTGAAAGTCCTTGGTGAGCGCGACATCGCTGCCGGTAAAGCGGTAGATGGATTGCCAATCATCACCCACGCTGAACAGGCTGGCTTCCGGTTGCTGTGCCATCAAGGCTTTCAGTAAGCGCGCTCGGCTGGCCGAAATATCCTGAAATTCGTCAACTAATAAGTACTGGTACGGAGACTGAAAGCGTCCGGATTCGACGTACTCGATGGCTCTGCCGATCATGTCATCAAAGTCGATGCTAGCGTTGTCGCGCAACCGTTGCTGGTAAGCTTGATAGATGGGTTCGAATAAATACGCGGCGGCGCGCATGCGTTCCTGGTCTTCATGCTTGTCGGCTTTTTCGACCAGTTGTTTGATGCTGAGGTAAGCGGCTTTGAACAAACTGAGGATTTGCGCCATCAGTTTGCTGAATTCCGATACTCGGCCTAATTGATTGAGTTGGTTAAGTAACTCATTTTGCGGCAAGGGTTGGAAATGAACGCCGGCAGCCTGCAATTTTTCGCTGAGCACCTCGGTCAATCGCCCCTGTTGTTTCAGATAGCTGTAGGTTTCGATCAACGGGGTTTGATATTTTTGGTGTAACTCCCTTTTCCAGGCCATGCCGGCCAAGTAGTTTTCTTGATTGATAAACGGCGGTGTTTGATTCAGCTCGTTGACCGCAAAGTGTTCGATGTAAATGCCGTAAGCCGGCAGGAAGAAATCCGGTTGGTAGACGCGGTAATCCGGGCCTGAGGTGTTGACCTGATAATTGGCTTCGTATTGATAGGCAATGCCTTGCCGGTACAAGAAATTGGCAATCTCGCATTCCTCGTAGCTTTTAACGAGCTCGCCCTGTAGCGTACGAATATCGTTTTCGAGGATGTAGGCGTTGTAGTCACCCAAACTCTTGAAATTGAATTGGCTTTTATAGGGATAGGCAAAACGTAGGAAATAGGTCAGCAGCCGCGAGCGATAGCGTTCATCCTCCAGCAAGCTTTGAATTTGGCTATCGACAAACGCGGCGCGCAAGGTATCGTCTTCGGCCATTTTGTCGATGGCCTGCCTGGTACCTTCAACTTGGCTAATGATGTCTAAACCCAGGCCATGAAAGGTTTTCACCGTCAGGTTTTGAATCCCTAGTTTGGACTGGATGCGCTCTTCCATTTCTTGCGCCGCTTTGCGGGCATACGCCAGCATCAATATCTGTTCGGGTTTTGCCAGGCCGGCGTTGATCAGGTAACCCGCGCGGCCGATCATGGTGCTGGTCTTGCCGGTACCCGCGCCGGCCAGCACCAAATTATGCTGCTCGTCGATGATGCAGGCGTTACGTTGCGCTTCGGTCAGCGGATTGGTTTCGACCTGATCAAAGAAGTCTTTGAAGTGCTGAGCCTGTCGAGCGATAAAGGTTTGATTGAGTTTGGCAACCTGCTGGTGTGCGTCGTCCAGTAGAGGACGAATAGCGTGATAATCCTGATGAAGCTCGGCTGGCAAACGCTGCAGACAATCCGTTCTTTTAAGTCCCGCCGCTAACCACAAATGATTGCCTATCCACTGTACTGCCATAGATCGGCGAATGTATTTTTTATTGGAAAGCAGCAATCTGGCTTCTTGGGATGCTTGTATCAGTGCGGGTACTAACTGCTGATAAAACCGTTGAATGCGTTGATTAACATAGCGTTTCATCGAGACCTGCAAAAACGCCGACTGTTCTTTATTGACGCCGCCAAAGCGTAGCGTTTGGCCATCATTTAACGTGAACAACAACGTGTCCCAAAACCAACCGGATTCGATACCAATTCCAGGCTGAAGACTCAATACTTGGAGCTTGAGTTGCTTTTGGCGCTCATCAATTAACACCAGCGTTTCTGGCTCGAGAACAAAGGCGTGAAAGCGGCGATCTTTTGCAAACCACTTGGCCCAACGACTGAGTTGATAACGTGGTAACGGAGTGGGCGTTGGTGTCTGCATATGTCCTTAATAATTGAAAATCCGGTTGCCTAGCCAGGACTACCAAGTAAATCGAGTGGCCAAAATATGGAAATTAACATTTTTAGGCCGAAGCAAGCAAAGTAAAAGCCGTCGCGAATGGATTTTGCCGGACTTTGTTGATAGCGGTTTTAGTCATCTGTGCCGTCTGAAATTGTTTTGAGAATACACAACGGTTTGGGCGGCTGCCCTGGTTTGTCCGTCCATTCCCAAATTACGCATAACGCCAACCCAATAGGCATGCGCGGTTTTTGGCGCCGGGTCGCGGTGAGCCTTCCAGAAGGTCATGACATGAGGTTTACCGATTTCGTGCAGGTTGTGCAGTCGTTCGGTCTGCTTGATGAATTCGACGAACTTGATCATCCGGCCGACCTGCAAGCGGCGATGGGCTTTGGCGTCTTGGCGGGCTTACTGGTGGGCCAGGGCCTGGATGTGTTGACACGCACCACCTCCAGACGTCCGTGAGACAGGATGCTGCGGGCGTGTTGATCTAATACTTCAGCGGCTTTCAGGCTAATGTTGAGTTGTGTTGGGAAACAAGCGATCGTACGAAGTTAGTTTCAATTGCCGAGTGCGGGAGCAGGTATCGGATCTATTTTTGGTGGAAGCCTTGGCGGTAACCTCCACGCGATGTTATGTGCTTCGGGTAAAGCAATCAGCCTTGCGTTTTTAGTTTGAAGATCGGCTAAAAGCGCATTACTAGTCATCAATGTCATATTCGGATAACAATATTGCCATATCTTCGCCAACACCCCAGCCGACGTTCCGGCCTTGCAGCGCAACTTGCTCGAGTCTGTCTATAAACGGCGAGCGTTTGGCTTCCGGCAATGCCATGACATATTTCAACGCTTGTTCGAACATTCGCACCAAGGCATCAAAATACCCTTCATCGTCCATGCCGCAGTAGCCCAGGAAAACAAATACTTCTTCGCAATAGAAAATTGACAATTCAGCCAGTCCTTCAGGTTGACCGACTGCATTTTTGTAATCGGTAATCGCTTTCTTCGCTTTGGTCACAGAGATGGGTTGATTGCGCATGACATCCGGACAAATCCAGCGGGAAATCGTGTCCTTATAGGGTTTGAAAATATCCTCGCCCAACCCGAATCGGGCATGCAGAAACGTTTGATTATCTTTATTGGCTGAGTATAGGTCTTGTATCAGCCCGATCAGACCAACTCGATCAACGTCAGCCAATTTGGATTTAACGTCGCTCCAGCTTGCTTTGGATTTTTTCTGTTTGCTAGTCATTTGCTGTCGGTTGTTTTCTTTTAATTCGTTTTTGCAATTACCCTAAGTTATATCATCAGCATTCAGCGCTAACCATCACAGGCAGATAGACTTGACACAGAATGGAGCTATTTTTCCCGAACGGGAACTTCGATGCTTATCTCTCGTAAATTCTAAATTAATTTTCCCGTACGGGAAATTATGCTTGCATATTGGTTGTTTTAACTTAATAATTTCCCGAACGGGAAAATCTCATGATCAACATCCAATCCACCCAACAACTTGGCCAGGCGCTACGCACCGCCCGCAAACAGCTCGGATTAACCCAATCCGAAATGGCGTTGACGGCAGGTGTTGGCGTTCGCTTTATCGTCGACCTCGAAGCCGGCAAGCCGACCGTGCGTCTGGAAACGGTGATGCGCGTTATTGAAGCACTGGGTGGGCAGGTCATGCTCGATGGCCTGCCGGATATAACCCAAACACCATGAGCTATTTGCTTGCTGTCTATTTATTTGATCGTCGAGTAGGGGATTTGGCCTTGGTTGAAGGCAGACTGCAATTTAGCTACAGCGCCGACTGGCTGCAACATGCCGACGCTGTCCCGCTGTCCTGCTCGTTACCGTTGCAAGTTGAGCCGTTCAGCGACCAACAGACACGGCCGTTCTTTGCCGGCCTTTTACCAGAAGGCAAATTACGCCAACTGATTGCTCGCCAGTTTCAGGTCTCGAAGCAGAACGACTTTGCCTTGCTCGATCATATCGGCGGCGAATGCGCTGGTGCCGTTTCGCTATTGCCGCCAGACCGATTACCCGCTGTATCTGAACCAGCGAACGAGATCGACTGGTTATCCGACTCTGACGTAGTGGCCTTGCTGGATGAATTGCCGCAGCGGCCGATGCTGGCCGGTCGAGATAGCTTGCGCCTGTCGTTGGCGGGCGCTCAGGATAAGTTGCCGGTGGTGTTCGATGGTCAACGAATCGGTCTGCCCCGCAATGGCACACCCAGTAGTCATATTCTCAAACCGGCCATCGCTGCCGTTGAAGACAGTGTAATCAACGAAGGTTTCTGTCTGGCATTAGCGGGTGCAATGCAATTCCAGACCGCACAAGCGAGGATTTGTGCCATTTGCGACCGCTCATTTTTGCTGGTTGAGCGTTATGACAGAACTCAAGCTGCAATTGGCCAACGCTTGCGTCTGCATCAGGAAGATTTCTGCCAGGCACTGGGCGTGGTACCGGAACTGAAATATCAGAACGAGGGTGGGCCGGGTTTGGAACAGTGCTTTGATTTGGTCCGCCGCGTGACCCGACCGAGTGCGCCGCAGGTGTTGCGACTGCTGGATACGGTGATTTTCAATGCCTTGATTGGCAACCACGACGCCCATGCCAAGAACTTTTCTATCTTGTATGCCGACAAGGGAGCCGTTCTGGCGCCGCTCTACGACGTATTGTCAACCGCCGTTTATCCCAACCTGACGCCCAAAATGGCAATGCAGTTGGGCGGCAAATACAAATTCAGCGAAGTGCAAGCCCGACATTGGGATCGCTTTGCCCAAGCGGCGGGCTTGTCGGTAGCACAAACCCGAAAACGCATTCTCGGTTTGTGCCAACGGCTACCAGCGGTCGCTCGCAGGTTGCAGACATCGGCGGATCATGAATTTGCTGGAAACCCAGTGATTGAACAAATCGTACAGCTAATCGAGCAACGCGCGGCGTTGACAGTCAGGCGGTTCGCCGGGTTTGATTAAACTCCAAAGCTCTTGGATACGCGACACAGACTATAGCAAGGCCGGTGACTGTCACTTATTGAAATGCTTGGGATGATCTAATTGATATTTGGAAAAATAGGATAGCTCGGTTTCCTCTGGTGATGCAGAGGGCAGATGAGAATAGAGCTTGTTGACCACATTTTTGAACCACAGTGGTCTGTAGATTAAGACAAATATCAGGATTGAGTCGGTGACCGGGACCGGGAGTATTTCGAAGCAACCGATAGTGACTAAAACCAGAAACCACTTGAGGCGCCATAGCAGCGGCGGATTTCTGCGTTTAAAGTGAAATATTTTCTTCATGTTCAACCAGTTTTACCGAGGCGTTATTCAAAGGGAACGTGGCAATCATTAGGCATAAAAAAAGGACCAGGTGTAAACCAAAGTCCTTAATTTTTATGGTGCCTCAGACCGGAATCGAACCGGTACGACCTTTCGGTCGCGAGATTTTAAGTCTCGTGCGTCTACCTATTTCGCCACCGAGGCCTTCTTACTGATGAAGTGCGAAGGCCGCGAATTCTATAGCATTGATTAAATTTGTCAATTGAAAAATGGCAAATTAATGTCGGTTTATCCGTTCGCGATGGCAAATCCTAATAGGCCTTAAACCGCTTGTTTGATTCTGAGTAAGGCATTTTCCAGATTGGTCATGCTGGTGGCAATGGAGATTCTAATGTGGCCAGGGCAACCGAAAGCGGAGCCTGGCACCAGGGCCACGCCGGCTTTTTCGATTAAGTATTCGGCAAATTCCAGATCGTCGTTGATACCGTCCAGTCTGCTCAGCAGCTTTTCCACATTCGGGAACACGTAGAAGGTGCCGTCGGTAGGTAAGCATTCAATGCCATCAATGCTGTTCAGTTCGGCAACCACGTAATCGTGGCGCTTTTTAAATTCCACCATCATCGTGTCGATGCAACCTTGGTCGCCGTTCAGCGCTTCTTCCGCTGCCACTTGGGAAATCGATGTAGGGTTAGAAGTGCTCTGCGATTGGATGATGCACATGGCTTCGATCAACGGTGCCGGGCCGGCAGCATAGCCGATCCGCCAACCGGTCATCGAATAAGCTTTAGATACACCGTTTAAGACGATAGTGCGGTCATAAAAGCCGGGGTGGGCATTCAGGATATTGACGAATTCGCCTTTGTTCCAGAGGATCAGTTCGTACATGTCGTCGGTTGCGATCAACACCTCAGGAAAATCCAATAACACGTCGCCCAGTGCTTTTAATTCTTCCAGGCTATACGCAGCGCCCGTTGGGTTGGAAGGACTATTAATGACCAATAGGCGGGTTTTGGGGGTAATCGCGGCGCGCAGTTGTGCCGGGGTGATTTTAAAGTTTTGCGCTTGTCCGGCTTCTAAAATCACCGGGACGCCATCGGCCAGCAGGACCATATCCGGATAGGATACCCAGTAAGGGGCGGGGATGATGACTTCGTCGCCGGGATTAAGCAGCGCTTGCGCCAAGTTGAAAAAGCTTTGTTTGCCGCCGCAGGACACCAGGATTTGATTGGGCTGATAATCCAAACCGTTATCGCGCTTGAACTTGGCAATGATGGCTTTTTTCAAGCCGGCCGTACCGTCAACGGCGGTGTATTTGGTAAATCCGGAGTTGATGGCTTTAATGGCGGCGGTTTTAATATGTTCCGGCGTGTCGAAATCCGGCTCGCCGGCGCCCAGGCCGATAATATCTTTGCCGGCGGCGCGCATCGCGGCAGCACGGGCGGTAATGGCCAGGGTAGGGGAGGGTTTGACCGCTTTTACGCGGTTAGACAGGTTAATGCTCATGATGCCTCGGTCGAAATTTACTCAAATGGTCGTCATTATACGGCATAACGCTAAAAGCACCTTATTCCTGAAACGATCTACTGGCTTTTAAATCGGCAAAAAACATCAATTCGAAAATTTTAGGCGTCGATCTTCCGCATAGGCTGCCAAATCGTTCAGTATCGATTGATTTACATTTGGCTCGTCCCGCAATAGTTTAATTTTGGCGTTGAACTGCTCCAGCGTCAGTCCCCCGGTCGCCAGTGTGCCGTTTAGCTTGTCCCGGCAATATTGCTTCCAGAGTTGGACGTCTTCCATGGATAGGGTATGCGGATAATTCCGGGCGCGATAGCGAAACAGCATTTCCGGCAAACGGACATCGTCGAAATCGGTGTCAAATTCGGATAGCTCGCTGGGTTTGGCTTGCCTGATCCGGGCGATGGCCGCCTTGTCTTTGTTGCTGAAAAAACCGCCACTGTAAATCATCAAATCAGGATCGGTAGGTGAGTCTTGATATTGCCGGGTAAAGACTTGCGACAGCTTTTCCGCTAGAGATGGCGCAGTCTGAATCCGCTGCAAATGGGATAGACACAAGTCCAAGTCGAGTTGCAAGCGTTCGGCATCGGCCGGGCGTATCACCGACAATGGCGCCAACACCGGCGATTTGTTGATATGTACGGTTTTTAAGGGAATTCTGGCAATGCCTTCCGGTAGTGCTTCGGCGGCAACAAACAGCCGCTGTTGAATCTCTTCCGCACTTAACTCAAGCAAAGGTGCCGGATCGACGGAAAGATCGTAAACGATGACTTCGTTGTTATTGCTTGGATGCTGCACTAAGGGCAAAATCACCGCAAGACTATTATTCCGGGCCGAAAAACGGCCGGAGACATGAATTAAGGGCTTAAAGCTGCCGAGTTGCAACAGGTTTAGTGCGGTGTTTTTATAGCGATTGTTCAGTAAATAGTTGAATAGTTTTGGCTGCCGCTCCCTGATTAATTTAGCCATTGCGATGGTTGCATACACATCCGATAACGCATCATGGGCAGCTTCATGAGCGATACCGTTGGCCTTGGTGAGTTCTTCCAATTTAAAGCTGGCAACGTCGTCGGCGTTAACCGGCCACTCGATGCCTTCAGGCCTTAAGGCTTTGGCGGCGCGCACCACATCGATAATATCCCAGCGTGAGTTGCCGTTTTGCCATTCGCGCGCATAGGGATCATAAAAATTACGGTAAAGCAGATTGCGAGTCACTTCATCGTCGAAACGGATGCTGTTGTAACCAACGCCGCAGGTACCGGGTTCGGCGAGTTGATGATTGATAATGGCGGCAAACGCAGCTTCGCAAACGCCTTTTTCGGCCGCCAATTGCGGGGTAATACCGGTTATCAGGCAGGCTTCCGGGTGTGGCAAGTAATCGTCGGCGGGCTGGCAGTAGGCCATGACGGGCTGGCCGATGATGTTGAAATCCACATCCGTGCGGATGCCGGCAAACTGACAAGGCCGGTCGCGTTGCGGATCGATGCCGAAGGTTTCGTAATCGTGCCAGAAAAAAGTAGCTGTAGTCATTAAATACGTGCGGGTAGGATGGCAGAGTCGGGAAAATTTCCGCAAACATGCTTTTGCGAATACTTGCGGACGGATTTTATTTTATAATCGCCCGCTCCATTTTATGTGTCCATCATAGGAAAGTGTTATGAAAAAAACCTCGTTGCTCGTTTCAACCGTTTTATTTTTGTTCGCCGGTTTTGCCCATGCTCATGGTCCGGTCAGAGCAAAAATGACAGCCACCATCACTGTTGATGCCCCAGCGGCCAAAGTGTGGGATTTGATCAAGAACTACGATGATATGTCTTGGCACCCAGGCATTAAAAGCGTGAAAGGCGACGGCACCAATAATAAAGGCGCTATCCGCGTGTTGACTTTGGCGAACGGCACTATCACCGAAGAATTAAAAGCCTATGACGCAGCGAAATTCTCTTACAAATACAAAATCACCGATATGAGCTCAACCGGCACCATTAAACACGCCGGTCAAGACGAGCCGCTGCCAGTATTGCCTGTGGGTAACTATGCGGCAGAATTGTCCGTGAACGACAAAGGCGGAAAAGCCGAAATCGAGTGGGTGGCCACTTACTACCGTGCCTATGTTAACAACAACCCACCAGCCGAATTGAACGAAGAAACTGCCGATAAAGCGGTTAGCAATGTTTTGAAAACCGGTCTGGAAGCGATTGCTAAAAAAGTAGGCTCAGGTTCCGCCGCGGTTGAGATCGATATTAAACGCTAAGCTTTTGTTATTTGGTTCTCGGTCATTCGCGCCGAGAACCCTCGCCCCCCCATTCCTGTCATTCTCACCATGCGCATCAGATATTCGTTGTTGGCTTTTTCATTGCTCGGTGCATTCGCATCTGGCGTTAGCGCTGATTCGCGCGCTTTTATTACCAATCAGTTGGATAATTCGGTATCTGTTATCGATACCAAAAGCCAACAGGTCGTTGAAACGATCAAAGTGGAAGGTAAGCCGGCTGGCGTTGCGCTGAATCAACCGAAGAAACAGGTATATATCAGCACCCCTGAAGGTGGCGGTTTTGCGGTTTTGGATAGCGAAAAACTTACTAAATTAACCAAGGTTAAGGTCGGCGGCGCTTCGCTAGGGATCACCGCGGACAGAAAGGGCGAGCAGGTATTTGTCGCTGATTGGTATGAAAATTCGGTGACGGTTTTTGATACCAAAAATTTCGCGAAAATTAAAACGCTTACGGTCGGCAAATCGCCGTCCGGCATGACCGTTAGTCCGGATAATCGCTGGCTGTATGTTGCCAATCGTATCGACGATTCGATTTCGCAAATCGATTTAAGCAAACTGACTATCCGCAATACCACCAAAGTCGGCGCGCATCCGTTTGGCATAGCGGTGGATAGTCAGGGTAAGCGTTTGTATTCCGCTAATGTGGAAAGTGACAATGTGACCGTTTTGGACGCCCGCAGTCTAAAGCGTTTGGCTACCATCAAGGTTGGCGCCAGGCCGTATGCGGTTGCACTGGCGTTAAACGATAGTTTGCTGTTTGTTACTAATCAGGACGATAGCACCGTATCGGTCGTTGATACCACCACATATAAGCAAATTGATGTGGTCGCAGTCGGCGATAAGCCGGAAGGCATCAGCACGCATCCGGACGACCAGAACGTCTATGTCGCCAACTGGTTTGACAATAATGTGTCCGTCATCGACGCCAAAACCTTAAAAGTGGTAAACACGATTAAAACGGGGGAGGGCAGTCGTGCTTTTGGCGAGTTCATTGCACGCTAGGTGATTCGGCATTTTGATGGTTGCGCATGTATGGTAGACTGCGCGCCGTTGCTAACCTCATTGAGAAATATATGGCTGAAACCGTTGAAGATTTAACCATTAGTTACGAAGACGGCGGCGTTGAAACTGTCAAAGAACTGGACAAAAAAGTCCTGAGCAAGGGCGCTTGGGCGACGGTTATTTACCGTTATCAGGATTGGGAACCGGCTAAAAATCAATATAGCCAAGATAGATTTAGTATTCGCCGCTATCAAAAACGTAACGGCGAATATCAGCAAAAATCCAAATTCAATATTTCCAGCGAAAAACAAGCGCAAGAGTTAATCGACGCGCTACAGGGTTGGTTGGCGGAAGGCCAATAACAACCAGAAGCGTAGCGAGACGTTACAGCCTTGCTACGCTAATCCACCCATTCATAGATCTCTGTCAAAGCCGGATCACATTTGCAGCAGCTGGTGCCGCAGGAAGCGCCGACAGGACTTAATCGTACTTTGCCTTTGTTGATCCACTTGCCAAGCATGCCGCGCAAGGCGTCTGCATCCATATGAAAATGTAACACAAGATCGCTCAATGTTACCCGGCGTTTTTCCTGCAAATAGCTGCGTAAGTCGGACAATATCATTGCGGAACTCCACTAGTTTGGCGCACGCCGTAAAATCGCAACAGGAATAGTACTCCGGCAAAGATAAGCGTTAATGCCAATATCCAGACGACAGCTGAATCGGGGTGCTGGGCATAAGTCATGCCTTGGTAGAAGAGGGTAGCGGTCAAGTAAGCCACAAAAGTCGTCCAGCACACCACAAACAAAGCCCAGCTGCCGTTGGTTTCTTTGTATATTGCCGCAGTGGCGGCTACGCAGGGCGCATACAATAATATAAACAGCAAATAGGCGAAGGCACCGATCTGACCATCAAAATGGGCTTGCATGACGCCGAAGGTATCGAGTTTGACTTGCTGCTGTTCCGCTGCCGCAGCCTGATCGGAGATATTGGCGATACCCAATCCCAATGGGTCCAGCAGCTTGTCGGCAATGGCCGTCAGGTTGTCCGGTACCGTTTGACAAGCCTCTAACAGAGCTTGCTGTAAATCAAAGCTTTTTTCTTCTTCGGTATGATCGGAAACGGCCATTTGACTGTACAACGCATCCAAAGTACCGACTACGGCCTCTTTAGCTAACACGCCGGTAAAAATGCCGACGGTCGCCGGCCAGTTATCGTGGGCGATGCCCATAGGCTGGAATACCGGTGTCAATGCGCGGCCGATTTCGCTTAGTACTGATTTATCGCTATTTTCCTGTCCGAAACTACCGTCCGTACCCAAAGAATTTAATACATTTAACACCAGTACCATAGGCACGATGACTTTGCCTGCGTTGAAGATAAAGGTTTTCAAGCGTTCCCAGGTTTTGGTGTAGACACCTTGCAAAGTGGGCAAATGGTATGCGGGTAGTTCCATCAAAAAAGGAGTAGGGGAGCCGCGCAGCAAGGTGTGACGCATGATTAAACCGGTCAACACCGCCACCACAATACCGAACAAATACAAACCAAACACCAGATTCTGGCCGCCAACCGGGAAAAAGGCCGCGGCAAACAAGGCATAAACGGGCAGGCGGGCGCCGCAGGACATGAACGGATTCATCAAATTGGTCAATACCCGGTCACGCTGATTATCCAGCGTCCGGGTCGCGATAATGGCCGGTACATTGCAGCCAAAACCGACGATCATCGGCACAAACGATTTGCCGGGCAGGCCGATGATGCACATGAACCGGTCCATTACAAATGCAGCTCTGGACATGTAGCCGGAATCTTCCAGCATCGATAAAAATATGAATAAAAAGCCAACAATGGGGATAAAGGTAGACACCACTTGAATACCGCCGCCGATGCCGCTGCTGATCAACACCACCAGCCAAGCAGGCCAATTCATGCCAGTTAATAGTTCGCTTAAACCGTCCACCAGTAACGCACCGACCGCTTTGTCGAAAAAGTCAACGAAAGCACTGCCGATGTTGATGGTAAACATGAACATGGCATACATGACCAACAAGAAAATCGGAATCCCCAAAAATCGATTTAACACCACGCTGTCGATTTTATCGGTGGTGCTGCGGGAAACCTCGTTAAGTTTGCAGACGCTGGTTTGTACCAGTTGATTAACCAAACCGTAGCGCGCGTCGGCCGCGAGTATGTCGATTTCATCTTGAGTTTGCGTTTCGATATCCGCGCGCAATTGTTCTGCAATTTTTTGTAGTTCAGGGCCGGCAAGTTGTTTTGCCAAGGTATCATTTTCAAGTAAGCGCAAGGCAAGCCAGCGGCTGTCACAAATTAAATCGACAGATTGCTGAGCCAATAGGGGCTGTAATTGACTGACAGCTTGTTCTATAGCGGGATGGTAATTGACTTGTAATGCGGGAATGGGCTTGCTGAGGCAGGCTTTATTGATAAGGTCGCGTAATTCCTTAATACCAGAGCCCGTAGCGGCGGTAACCGGTACTACCGGGCAAGCCATTTGTTTGGTAAGCAGTTCGATGTCGATCTTGATGCCGCGCTTTTTTACCGCATCCATCATGTTCAGTACCAAAATCATCGGCACCCGCATTTCTATCAATTGCGAGGTTAGATAAAGGTTTCGTTCTATATTGGAGGCATCGACGATGTTAATGATTAAATCAGCTTGGCGAGAAGCGACATAATCGCGCGCGACTTTTTCGTCCAGGGAGATACTGTCGTCATCGGCTTCTAAAGAATAGGTGCCGGGCAGATCGACCAGACTAATCTGTTTGCATTGATGTGTGTATTCGCCGGTTTTTTGTTCAACAGTCACACCAGGCCAATTGCCGACGTGTTGCCTGGAGCCGGTCAGTGCATTGAACAGTGTGGTTTTTCCGCAATTTGGGTTACCAACCACGCCAACAGTAAAATCCATACTCATATTTTTTCTATAAGTAAGACGGAGGCCTCGTTTTTACGCAGCGACAACGAAAAGCCGCGAATTTTGATTTCAACCGGATCACCCATCGGTGCAAATCGCGTAATTGTAAATTCAGTGCCTGGCGTTAAACCCATGGCCAACAACTTCTTGCGATAAACGCCACCCGATTGATCGAATCCAACTATACGGCCTGTATCGCCAGTCGCCAGCGCTTTAAGATATGTCGACATGCAAACTAATTAATAATTGTTCTCATTAAGTTGCAATATAGCACATCATCCCAAAGGGATGACAATATTAGTTTACCGAATAACTACAGATGGCAATAAATTCGCATAATGTATATTATGTCAAATTATATGGATTGCGAAAATACGCTTTTCGATCATTGGCGAGCATTGTTCCGGTTTAAGTGCTGTATCCGACCAATGCCACGATGCCAAATTTTATCGGTAATTCGCTATTTTTGAATTGCGCAAGCATACACTACACTAATCCAGGAATTTCCACGCCGTTCTGGTAGCGTGGAAACACGTTCTGGCCAACAAAGGAGTTAGCGCATGACGACACTGGAAACAGCTTTACCAGCGGTTATCTCACCACTGAGCCAAGAAGAACTAAAAGGCATCAACGCCTATTGGCGAGCCTGCAATTACCTAGCGGCCGGTATGATTTATCTGCGCGATAACCCTTTGTTAAAAGAACCGCTGAAACCGGACCACATCAAAAACCGGCTGCTCGGCCACTGGGGTTCGAGTCCCGGTTTGAGCTTTATCTACATCCATCTCAACCGGCTGATCAAGCATTACGATCTTAATGCGATTTTCCTGGCGGGCCCCGGTCATGGTGCGCCGGGGGTGTTGGCGCCAGTGTATTTGGAAGGCACTTACGCGGAAATATACCCGAACAAAGGCGAAGACGAAGAAGGCCTACTGCAGTTTTTTAAAGAATTTTCGTTCCCTGGTGGCATCGGCAGCCACTGCACCCCGGAGACGCCGGGTTCTATCCATGAAGGCGGCGAGTTGGGTTACAGCATTTCCCATGCTTACGGCGCCGCTTACGACAATCCGGATTTGCTGGTGGCGGTGGTGGTCGGCGACGGCGAAGCCGAAACCGGGCCGCTCGCTACATCCTGGCATTCGAATAAATTCCTGAATCCGATCCGCGACGGCGCGGTGCTGCCCATCCTGCATCTAAACGGCTACAAGATCAACAATCCGACCTTATTATCACGGATTCCTCATGAAGAGCTGGAACAACTGTTTCGCGGCTACGGCTACACCCCGTATTTCGTGGAAGGTAGCGATCCCGAAACCATGCATCAGCTGATGGCTGGCGTACTGGAAACTTGCGTGCTGGAGATCCGCCGAATCCAGCAAGAAGCTCGCGCAAGCGGCATCCCTACCCGGCCGCATTGGCCGATGATCATCTTGCGCAGCCCGAAAGGCTGGACCGGGCCGAAAGACGTGGATGGGCATAAAGTGGAAGCCTTCTGGCGTTCTCACCAGGTGCCGTTGGCCGGTGTGAAAGACAATCCGGCGCATATGCAACTCTTGTCTGACTGGCTGCACAGTTACAAACCGGAAGAATTGTTCGAGGAGAATGGCAAACTGATTCCTGAACTAAAAGCCCTGGCCCCACAAGGCAGCCGGCGGATGAGCGCGAACCCACATGCCAACGGTGGCTTATTGCGCAAGGCTTTACGAATGCCGGACTTTCAAGATTATGCCTTGGGGTTGGACGGCCACGGCAAAGTGTCCGCGGAAAATACCCGGCCGCTGGGCAAGTTTTTGCGCGACATCATGAACGCCAATATGCACAACTTTCGGGTATTCGGTCCCGACGAAAACAGCTCCAACAAACTGGATGATGTTTACAAAGCCAGTAAGAAAACCTGGCTGGCGGATTATCTGCCGGAAGATGCCGACGGCGGCGAACTGGCGACCGATGGCCGGGTGATGGAAATGCTCTCCGAACACACGCTGGAAGGTTGGCTGGAAGGCTATTTATTAACCGGTCGCCACGGCTTTTTTTCGTCCTACGAAGCCTTTGTACATGTCATCGATTCCATGTTCAATCAACACGCCAAGTGGCTGGCCATGTCCAAAGCCGTATCCTGGCGGGCACCGGTGTCATCATTGAATTTGCTGATTACTTCGACGGTCTGGCGGCAGGATCACAATGGCTTTACGCATCAAGACCCCGGCTTTTTGGACTTGGTCGTCAACAAAAGCCCGTCGGTAACGCGCATCTATTTGCCGCCCGATGTTAACTGCCTGCTGTCTGTTGCCAACCATTGTTTGCAAAGTACCGACTACATTAACGTGATCGTTTGCGACAAACAAAAACATCTGCAGTATCTGGATATGGATACGGCAATCAAACATTGCACCAAGGGCATCGGTATTTGGGAATGGGCCAGTAACGACGATGGTGCCGAGCCCGATTTGGTAATGGCCAGTGCCGGCGATATTCCCACCAAGGAAGCCTTGGCTGCGGTGGTCTTGTTGCGCGAGCACTTTCCCGAATTGAAAATTCGTTTTATCAACGTGGTGGATTTGTACAAGCTAGTACCCGCCAGCGAGCATCCGCACGGTCTGTCGGATCGGGATTTCGATAGCCTGTTTACCGTCGACAAACCGGTAATATTTAACTTCCATGGCTATCCTTGGCTGATCCATAGACTGGCCTATCGGCGCCATAACCATAGTAATCTGCATGTGCGCGGCTATAAGGAGAAAGGCAGTATCAACACCCCGTTGGAACTAGCCATTCAAAACGAAACCGACCGTTTCAGTCTGGCAATCGACGCGATAGATCGGATTCCGGCTTTGCAAGTATCCGGCGCCCACGTCAAGGAAAAACTGCGTGACCGGCAAATCGATTGCCGCAACTACGCTTACGAGCACGGCACAGACCGGCCGGAAGACGATCAATGGCGCTGGCCGTATTAAAGTTGACGATAAATTGTGCGGTACAACTGCCGCATGCGCCGAATATGCGCGTCCGCTAACGGTTTATCGCCGTAACGGGCCGCTTCGAACAAACCGGTGATTTCCGCCGCACTGCGCCGCGCATCGCGATGCCGACGACTGATTTGCGCCAGATATTCGCGGGTGTTGGCGGTATCGGCGCGAGGCACGTCGTGCAATGCAAACAAGCGCGACATCGCTCGGTAATACTGGCGGGCAGAGGGTTCGCCACCGGCATGGCGGCCGATCACACCCAAACGCAGATAGTCCCATTGGGTTATTAGCCAAAGTACCCAAGGGATTTCCCGCAACAAAGCTCCGAATGCCAGGAAAATAGCCAATAGAATCAATGCCAGTAAACCCAATAACGCCGCCAGCCAGTGTTCGCGCAGCCATTGTTTCAACCACTCCCACCAGTCGAAAATCACCGCCACAGCCGGTACCAAAGCTTGTTGCGTAGATTCGCTGAGGTCGGCAATGCTGTTGATCGCTGCCGCCTGCCAGGCCGGCATATTGACTCGCTTAGCGGCGGCACGCATTTCCGCCGAGCTCGGCCAACGACTGCCGGCCTGCCATTGTTGGCCCGTGCCCTCTCCTCCTCCCACAGCTTGTTTTTGCTCGCCACCCGCTTTTTCGGCTGGCTGACCGGAACCGGTTTGGCCGCCGCTGCCGGCTTGTTCGATATCGCCGCCGGGATTTTGCAAGCTGACCTGGCCGAAACGCCACTCCAGATAAGGCCAGTTGATTTGCGGCGTTATCAGATAAAGCCCGCCACCGATCAGCACGATGGCGGCGGTGGCCGCCAAAATGGCCGCGCCCTGCCCTTGGCTGCTGGGCCGGCCTAGACTCAAACGCTGCAGGTCCGCACCGCGCCGCTGAACTTGTTCGGCAACCAGACAAAACACCACCGTCACGATATAAGGCGCTAGATAAAACAACATGGTCCAGTCGGCGCGGTAATGCGAGGCGGCAAACAACACGATCGCCAGCGACACCAACAACCCCAGATTCATCTCGCGCCGGCCGGTGGTGACGCAATTGTAGGAAGCCTGCAACATCGCCAATAGATACAACCCGGCGCGCGGCATACCCCAAATCGGCATAAATACCAATACGAACAGCAAGAAACCGATAAACAACACGGCCTTTTGCCAAACCTTGCCCGCTCCCGAAAGCCAGTGGATTTGCCGCCAGCCGACAATGGACGTGCCGCCGAAGACGATAGCCCAGAACAGCATTTCCCACGCAAAGCTGCCGTATTGGATATCCAAAAATGCATTGCAGGCAACGGCCAGCCATTGCGCTAGAAACAATCCCACATAGACTGGAAAACTCAGAGACGATGCGGTCATTGGTTAAACACTGCCGTTAAGTCGTCGCCTCGCCGAACCGTGACGCAATGCGCGCCCAACTCCAATAAACCGGCGTTCAACGTCCGGTCGCTGTTGTCACGACGTGTCCAACTGGCGGCGTTTAGAAAGCTGTCACGTTCAAACAATACCGCGAACAAGTACACGCCCTTGGCCCGAAGCAAAGCCAGCGTCTGCAGGGTTTCGGCATTGCGGTGCGGCGGCTCAGCCAATAACAGCACGACCGTTTCGCCGCGTATGCAATTCAACGCAATCTCGGTCAGCAATCGCGCGTACGGCGTGTCGCCGTCGGCCTCCGCGATTGCCAGCGCATCCAGGATGGCTTGGTAATGAAAATCGCCTTTGCCGGACAAAATCCGCAAAGGCTGTCCGGCATCAGCCAACACGCGGCTGTGCATATTCTGGCTACAGGCATAAGCCGCCACGGAGGCGGCGATGCGTATCGCGTATTCCAGGGTACTGTGCTTGCCGCGGCCGATATTGGCGTCCTTGGCTAAATCCAGGGCGATGCAGAGGCATGCCGACGCCAAAGGCTCGAACTCCTTGACCATCAACTCATTCAAGCGCGCCGTAGTCGGCCAATGGATATGCCGAGGGTTGTCGCCGCGCCGGTATTCGCGTAGGCCGGAGAATTCCGCCGCACCGGCGCCTTCCGGCAGACAATAACCACCGCGGTGAATTTGGCTGGGTGCGCCGAACAGCGGTAGTGATAGGATAGGAAATACCTTCGGATAAATGGTCAGGTTTTGCCGGGAACGATCGGCGCGGCTGCGCGCCTCAGCCAAGCCCAATGGAAAACTGGACGCCAAGCCCATTGGCCCCAGTTTATAAAAGCCGCGCTTTTCGCACAGCAAGGGTACGTCGAAACTACGCGCGCCGCGGCCCGGCACGTAAGCGACGCTGCCCAGCAATTTGTCACCGTCGTTGGCGCCCTGTTCGGCGGCATTGACGAAAGGCAAGCGGTCGACCAACTCCACCATGAAGCGCGGCAGCCAGCCGCGATTTTGTACGTCGACCCGAAACACGATGGTTTCACCTTCCAACGCCCGTTGCGGCCCGACCCGCCGCACCGATAAGCGTTGCAGCAACCAACGCGGCCAGAGCATGCCGGTCAATAAGGCGGCACTTAGCAATGCAGCGAGCAGCCAGGGCAGACTCTGTTCGCGGCTGATCGCCGCCACATACGCGGCCAGCGTAAAGCCGCACAAGATTAAAAATTTCAGCCTCAGCGCCATTGTGGTCTAGCGATCAAACTACCGGCGGTGGCAGCCGGTCGAGAATTTCCGTGAGAATGTCGCCGGCATTGCGCCCCAGTACCGCGGCCTGTGGTTTGACGATCAGGCGGTGTTCCAGAATCGCCGGCGCGATGCTTTTCACCAAATCCGGCGACACGAAATCCCGGCCGCGTAAATAAGCCAAGCCTTGTGCACCGCGCGCCATGGCCAAGGTACCGCGCGGGCTGATACCCAAGCGCAAATCGGTATGCTGGCGGCTGGCGGCACTGATACCGACCATATACTTAGCCACGTCCATACTAATATGCACCGCCTTGACCTGAGCCCGCGCCGCTAGAATATCGGCTTCGGACGTGACGGCCGGCAAGCTGTCGATAGGATGAGTCTGGGTTTGCGCCGCCAGTATCCGCATTTCCTGTTCGATATTGGGGTACTCCATCCGCAAGCGCATGAAAAACCGGTCCAGTTGTGCTTCCGGCAAGGCGTGGGTGCCGGCCATATCGATTGGGTTTTGGGTGGCCAGCACCATAAACAGCTTGGGCAGTTCATGTGTATACCCGTCGACGCTGACATGAAATTCTTCCATGCATTCCAACAACGCCGATTGCGCGCGCGGTGTGGATCGGTTGATTTCGTCGGCTAGCAGCAGATGGGTAAATACCGGCCCCGGCCGGAATTCGAAATCGGCGGTTTTTTGATTGTAGATAGCGACACCGGTAATGTCGGACGGTAATAAATCCGAGGTGCATTGCAGGCGTTTCATGTCCACCGCCACCGAACGGGCCAATGCCCTGGCCAACATGGTCTTGCCCGTGCCCGGCACATCCTCCAGCAACACATGGCCGCGGCACAGCATCGCGACCACGGCCAATTCGATGACCGGCCGTTTGCCGATAATGACTTTTTCGACGTTTTCAATTAAAGAAAGCATGGCATCCATTAGTTGAGGATTGTCCTGTTAAAGATGTGAGCGGGAAATGGGAGAGCCAAGCTTAGCAGAGCCTGGCCGTTTGTCATTCCAGACTACGAGTTAAGGCGCTTGGCTGCGAATTCGGTATCGGAAAATAGGGCCAACACCGCGAATATCACAATCGCCACCAGTGTCGTGCCCGCTGCGGCGACAGATAAGCCAAAAAACGTCAACCAGGAAACAAACGCATAATAAATGGCCGGCATGACGGCGTTATAACCAAGCGATAGGCCTATGACTCCGAGCAATAACCAGATCGCAAAATTCAAACCAACGCTAATTCGCGCCAAGTAATAAACCGGTTTAACGATACGCTCCTTACGCTTGCCCAGTCCGAAAAATACCAGGCCATAGAGCACGATCAAAGCCGATCCGTAAACGAACAGTTCCGGGTGCTGGACCGCCGACGTCGCTTGATCGAATACATAAAGCACGCTTGCATTTATGTTGCTCTGCGCCAGTAGATGGTTTGCCAATGTCCCGGGATTCGCGGACTCCGCAGTGTCGGGAATAAAATCCGGGAAATAGAAAACGGCTTGTTGCGGCACGATTAACATCGAGTTGGGCAATGCACTCTGCGGATATTTACCGGCCGGTTTGCCGTTAACCGACAATATGCCCGCCGCAAAACCGACTTCATCGCCGGGCATACCGACAATTCTGCTGATCTGTAGTTTGCCGGCCGCATCGTCAAAGCTGATCAAGCGTCCGGCTGCCAAATCCACTTTAGCGGACATTACCATAAAAGCGTTCTTGGACAACTCCTTGTACAAGGGATTGGCCGATGCCATGCGGCTGATCGGGTGGTACATAACAGTGTAAATAATCGGACAGCCGAAAACGACCACCGCCAGCAGGCTGAGCAGCGTTGGCCCCAATGAAGATCGATTAACGCGCATAGTGATTCGTCCCAGTCAAAAGCCCTAAAGATTAGCACAGCCTACAAACCGCGCATTTCGGCGACGCGGACAGATGGATGGTCGGGTTGGGTTATGCCCAATCTTTGGCATTGCATCAACAACGCAGAGTTAAATTCGATGCAGTGGCTGTTGGCTGAGAAGGTTTGGAAAAGTAAAAATGCTGCTTAGCCGGCAAAGGCTGGAAATTTCCGGAAAAACTAACTTACACTGCGGCGACCAGCCAGCAGGCTTTGTTGCAGTTTGTTGTCGTCTACCCATAAATCGCCGGCCAACAGTTGCGCGATCTGGGCTTTCAAATCCGGATCGCGGTCGGCTTCGAAAAACAAGTTATGGACAATATTGGATTGATAAAAACGTTCGACGAATAATCGCATCGTATTAAAACCCAGCAAGTACTGGTCATCGTCCTCGGTGTGCAGATAAGGATCGGCTTCCCGCCCGTCGCTTAGCCCAAAATGGACGCGGTCGGCAACCCGGGCGGCGCTGGTGAAGGCTAAAAATACGCCGGACGAAAACACCGGATCGAGGAAGCCGGCCGCATCGCCGCAGCAGGCATAGCGGACCCCGTATCGGCTTTGGTTGGTGTAACTGAAATCCGCTTCAACTCGCACGGGCGCGAATTGCGCCGCCCCTGCTATCAAACGACTCAGGAGCGGCGACGCTGCCAAATAACGGCGCAACAATTCTTCCGCATCGCAGTCCTTGGGACGCTCTTTCTGTACCACCAAGCCCACGCTCAAGCGGCGTCCAGCCAGCGGAATGATCCAGATCCAGCCGATGTCGACGACCGGCACGTATATATTGCCGGAACTGAACAATTCATCGGCCTCCTCGCCCGGTTGAATATCCTCGAAGTGGGTATACACCGCAAATTTGCCCAAATTGTCGATACGTCTGATAGCTTTGTCTTTCCTGCCCATTAACGCGCTGCGGCCCGTGGCATCGATCAAATAGCGGCAGTGGTATTGGCCTTTATCGGACAGGATGTCCACCCCTGCCGGTTGGCAGGCAACGTCCAGTACTTTTTCGTCCTGATGTGTATCGACGCCGTGTTTGCCGGCGTTTTCAAACAGCATCTGATCGAATGGGGCGCGTTCGATCTGGTAGGTCTTGCGATTGATTGCCAACGGAAAATACATGCGCTGTTTGGTGGCTTCGTCGATAAACACCGCTCCGCTTTTCGATAGGTTGCCAGCGCTCCAATCTATCCCCAAGCGTTGGACGACCGGTTCGCTGAACGGCAGCATGGATTCGCCAATGTGAAAACGCGGATGCCTACCGCTCTCCAACAGCAAAACCTTGTGGCCATATTGCGCCAGCAAGGTCGCGGCCGTCGAGCCGGCCGGACCGCCACCGACGACCGCAACATCATAGTCAAAACCGTTTTGCTTATTGTCGGGCATCATTCAGAGCTATATTGATTAATCGTTCGGATAACCGTCTTCGGCTGCATTGTAAATGGCCCTAAACACAGTCCAATGCACGCCGCCGATACCGGCACCGGTGTAAGTAATGATGCCCACACCTTTGTAAAACTCATCGGTGCGCATTACGTCCGGGCCGAAATAAAACGGAATCCAGGCTTTGCCGGTTTGGTAAGACTTGGTGTCGGAGGGTTGGCCGAGAATTTCGTGGACTTGGCCCTGGGTCATCCCCAGCTTGAGTTTGGCGAATGGGCTATTGGCCGGAAAATTACCGTCAATCCGCGATTCCGGGGCGGTGCTTGATTGAGCCGCCGGCGTGCCTGCTTGCGCGGGCGCCTTATTGCTGGATGCGCAGCCGGCGGCCAGCGCTAAAGTGGCGAAGAATGCTAATGTTTTATAGTGCTTCACAGAGATACCTTCCGGTTAGTTTTGTCAGCGGTCAATAGTAGTTCAGTTACCGCGATTTTTCACCATCGCCCGTTTTCGGATAAGCAGAGGCCACTCCTGCATGAACTTGCCAACCCGGCAAATGGGGGCTTAATGCTATGGCTTGCGGTACTCTTCCGGTTAAAGCCGCTTCAAGCAAAGGAATGGCGGCCAAAATGGGCATGCTATTAACCGAATCAGTCCAGTCCGCCGGAAAAATGCTTTCGCCAACTTGCGGTCTGCTAATCTGCATCAGTCGTCCGTCCACAGTTCCAGCCGCCAATAACAAGGCATAGGCAAAAGCCGGATTGCCACAACCGGGAGCCAGATAGCCCGGCCATGCCTCATCGTAACAAACCAATAGCAGTTCACCTCCCTGGCAAGCCAATTGGCACCAGGCTTCCAATAAAGCCATTGCCAAGGTATCCGGTCCTGCCGCCAGAGCGGTGGCTGGCTGGGTACATTGCTGAGCGATACTCCAATAACCCGCCGCGGTATTTTGCACGGAATTGTGAAAAGCGCTGGGCGACATCACCCCGTCCGCTTTGACCAGTTCGTTACAAATCTGATCTGTGGTGTTTATTTCTCCGGCCACGCTGGCAAATATCGCCGGCAAACTTGACGGCGAACGCTGGGCTTGCTCGCAGGCAGCGCTTGCCGCGCTGAAGGCCATCTGCATCGCCTGGCTGCTCCGGCGGCGCAACAGCGGCGGAATGGTCTCTCGATTGATAGCAAAAGCCGGAAACGGCAGGTTAGCCCGAAAGTCGGCGTCCGGCGCACAAACGCCGACGCCAAGCAGGCTCATGCATTCCATTAAGCAGCCTCCAGCAAGACACTGGCATTGTTACCGCCGAAGCCAAACGCATTGCTCAAGATCAGTCGGGGGTTGACGTTCAGTTCTGGTGCGGTTACCAGCGGAAACCGACATTCGGGGTCGGGCACTTGCAAACCGCAGGTGCCGGGTAAAAACCCGCGCTCCAAAGCCAGTAGGCTCACCACGACTTCCACGGCACCGGCCGCCCCCAAAGTATGACCCAGCAAGCCTTTCACCCCGCTACAGGGCGGCGGATTGGCAAACACGCTGGCTACCGCTCTGGCCTCGGCGAGATCGTTTAAAGTGCTGGCGGTGGCATGCAAATTAATGTAATCGACCTCGCGCACATCGCGTCCTGCCAAACGCAAGGCCTGCGCCATTGCCGTGGCAGCCCCAAGCCCCTCCGGGTGCGGCGCACTCATGTGGTGAGCATCTGAAGATTCCCCCACCGCCAACAGTCGGGGCCGATCCGTATTGTCAGTGCTGGGTTTTTCCAACAACAGTAAAGCCGCGCCCTCCCCTATGTTAATCCCTTGACGCCCGGCATCCATCGGTCGGCAAGCGTCTGCCGAGATCAGCTGCAAACTGTTGAAACCGCGCAGCGTCAGGCGGCACAAACTGTCCACGCCAGCCACCAATACCGCATCACAGCAAGCTGTAACGATCAATCTTTGCGCGGCGGCCAAGGCTTTGGCGCTGGACGAACAGGCGGTGGAGATCGCGTAGCACGGCCCTTGCAAACCCAGTTCCAGCTGCAAAAATTCGGCTGTGGCTTGGGCGGTTTGCACTTTGGTGAAATAAAAGTTGTCCGGCATCACGCCGTCTTGCTGCAAGCGCGCATAGGCGTTCTCTGAGTCGTAGATACCGGAGGTACTGGTGCCGAGTATTAAACCGACGCGGGCCGCACCGTAACGGGCGACCGCCCTCTCCACCTCGGCGCGAAAACCGCCCTGTTCCAAAGCTTTTAATGCCAAGCGGGCATTGCGGGAATTGTAGGTTTGCAAATCAGGCCGAATGTCGGGTAAGGCTGAAGTCACTTCACCCACTACCGTATCAAAAGGAATATCGAACAAGCTTAGCGGTTTCAGGCAAGGACGATTGGCTAGTAGACTGGCGTACAAAGCGTCCACATCGTCACCGCCGGCGCTGACGCACTGGTAGGCCGTGACGGCGACTGGAGAAATCAGTGGGGAAATAGGCATTAATTCTTTGGCTTTTGGATCAGTAAGGGACAAAGCAGAAAACCCAAGCTCACGCCCAAGCTTACCGACAGTGCCAGAATTGGCAAGGTGGGCGTCTTACCCAAGCCCATGGCACCGAAGGAGGCAATCGTAGTCAGAGTGGATGAGGCAATCGCGTGGTAAGTCACATCGGCATCTTGGCCGCGGTTGTCGATAAAAAAAATGCCGTAATCCACACACAACGACACCGATAACAACAAGCCGATCACATGCAGAAAACTGACTTCCTCCCCCAGCAGCGCCCACGTGGCAAAAATGAACAGCACGCCAGCCAGCGAAGGCAGCAAGGTCAAACACACTTTGTGCAGGTCGCGTTGTTGCAGCCAAATAAACCAGGCCATCACGACTATGCCTATGCCCAGCATCATTAAAGACCGATCCCGATATTTCCCCGCCAACTGATCCAGCTGATCTTTTTGGCTGAAGTACCGCGTGCCTTCCAAGCCGGCCAAACCGGCTGTCAATTTGGCGGGATCGTGCTCGCCCAACCACAGCGATAACATCACCCCGGATTGCCCGCTGACTATTTGCCCGGACAGAATATGTCTGACAGGCGAATCCATCACCCAATCAGCTTGCAGTGCATCGGGTGACGCAGGCGCTAACGTCCCTAACTTCTCGACCGACAAGCCCGCCTGAGCTAAGCCGGCTTGCCAAGCTTGCTGAAATTCAGGCGTCAGGCCACGTTGGTAAACTTGGCTATTTTCGGTTTGCAACTGCGCAGATACCAACCACGGAAACAGGCCGTGATATTCGCTAATGACTCCCGCTTGCTTTAAAGACTGCAACCGGCGTTCGGCGGCTTCGGATCGTTGCAGCGCAGTTTCCCAGTCGTCGGCTTGTATCAACACAAAACGGCCCGGTTCGATACTGGAAAAATGCGCGCGCACTGCCGCATCCTGCTGTTTCAAGCTATCCATATTGACTGCCAGTTGCTGCATATCGCTCATCCAACGAATCTGCGGCAGACACAGCACAGCCATGACGACGCTGGCGGCGAACAGACCCAGCAAGATTTTCCGGTGCCGGCCGCAAAAATCCACCCAAGCGCCGATGCCGGGCAAATGCGCGGCGTGTAGCGATGAATTGACCAGCAAAGCCGGCAATACCCAACGGGTCAAGCTCAGCGAGCCGACGACACTGGCCAAGGCAAACACGGCAATTTGCTCAAAGCCTGGAAAGCCGGTAAAGCCCAAGGCCCCGTAGCCGATCACGGTCGTTAAGCCGCCCATCAACAGACTGGGCCACAACAGCTTGGCCGCCGATAGCGGGGTGTTGCGATGCTTGGCGCAATGCACCATCACATGAATCGGATAATCCGAGGAGATGCCGATCAAACTGGCGCCCAAGGCCAGCGTCAGACTGTGGACTTGCGGAAAGACTAACGCCGTTGCCAGGGTGCCGATTACAAACGACGCGCCTTGCACCATCATCACCCAATGCAAAGCCGAAAACGAATGAAACAGGAATAAAAATACCAGCGCCACCGCCAAACTGGACACCACCGACACCAGGGTCACATCCTGGCTAATTTCGCTTTGCGCGGCGACGCTGAACACCGGCACCCCAGCCATCGACAATTTGAAACCCTCCCCGGCCGCGGCGTTTAATGCCACGAAATTGGCCTGTATCGCCCCTTGCAAACGTGTCTGCGCTGCCGAATCCAGCGCCGCCGGCCGGCTTTGCAGGATTAACGCGCCACCCTGACTGCGTTTGGCTTGCTGCTGAAACTGTCCCTGTAACGCCTTAAAGCCGTTTAAAGACAGCAACAACGGATCTTGCTTGGCAATAGTTTTTACAAAGCTGCCTTGCGGCGACAGCAAGGCTTGCTTCAATCCTGCGGCTTTGGCCGGCAACTGGCTGGGATCAAACAATTCAGGCGCGTCTTGTTCGGGGTTTAGACTGAACAGCCGGGCGTGGTAAGGCGCGTAAGTAGCTACGGCATCGACCCAGTCGCGGGGTGGCTGATCGGCCGGCCACACCTGCTCCACGTCATCCAGTTTCGCTAACTGACTAAGCAAGCTCGCAGTGAATGTGGCCACGGACATCGGGGCTTCACCTCCAACTGTGGAGTCTGCAGCGGGGGCATGATCGGACTTTTCCACCACCAGCAAATAGCGCCGCGACAGTTCGCCTGACTTCAACAAGCCGGCCAACAGCCGGGAGTCTTCATCGTCGGTCGCGGTAAAAAAAGCGTTCAGGTCTGTCTCGACCTTGATCTGCCAGAACGTGATTGCCAACAATAAGGGAAACAGCAGCACGAACCAGCGCTTTCGCCAGACAAAAGACATGCCCTATTCTCCGCTGGCTTCCCGCAACAAACTGGGGAGCGAATAGTCCTGTTGTTGTGCTGCCGTGGCTTTGTGCATGCGGTATTCGGTGGATTCGCCGTCCGGCTGTTTGATTAAAATGCGCCGTTGCTGGTCTTGGTCATCGCCGGATAATTCAATGGAAGGGAGATCATCACCGCTCAACTCGGGTTTCGGCGTCAAGCGCAAAGTCCATTGCGGGCCTTGCTTGTCGGCGGCGATGGCATAATTAAGCTGCAATTCTTCGGTACGGCCTTGCAGGATGCTGCGAAACACCTTGATTTGCT
This sequence comes from Methylomonas sp. TEB, assembly GCF_047777895.1. Classification (GTDB taxonomy): domain Bacteria; phylum Pseudomonadota; class Gammaproteobacteria; order Methylococcales; family Methylomonadaceae; genus Methylomonas. Next base: position 2,505,449 of record NZ_CP180476.1, on the reverse strand, counting down.
CGCCCGCCGGCCCCGCCGAATCCAAAGCCGCGCTGTGACGCTGGTTTTGCTGCGGGTCCCAGTAAAGCATGCGCTGTTCGGTGATCGCCATGATCACCCGCGCCGGTTGCAGTTGCAATTTGACCAGGCTACCGTCGGCGCCGGACAGCATGTAGCCTTGTCCGTGCCATGGCGCGTCTGCCAGTTCCAGTACGCGGGTTTCCTCATACTGAAACTGCGCCTGACCTGTTTGGCGGATTCGAGTCAATAACTCGCTCAGCACCGTGTCATCAGCCCATCCAAACATGGGGAACACGGCCAAAAGTAAAAACAGCGTGCGTTGAATCGTCATCCCTTGAATACCTTATGGCCGTTCGTGGCGATGCATTTGAAAGTTTCCAACGCTGGCGGAATCTCCAAATCGGGAAAGCGTCGATGCCGGTAAAACCATTCGCCGGTTCCCAGTAGGCCCATCAATAGATACACCACCACGCCGGTATAAAGCGCCCAAGCGGTCTGCCCCATGATAGCCGGCAGCGCGGCGCAGATCGCGATGTTGACGGCAAAGAACAAGGTCCAAACCCAGGTCAGGTTCCGGCAATATTCGGCTATACCCGGCACTAACTCGGGAAACTGCAAACGCACCAAGCGTTCGATAAAAGAAGGTGGCGACCACAAGGTATGCCCGAACAAAAATGTCAGCCACAAATAGGCAAATGATGGCACCAGCCAGACAAAATAGGTCGTGGCAAAATAAGCGCCGGCTAGCAACACCGCAGCCAGTAAAAAACTAAGCAAACGCGAGATTAGCCCGGACGAGGTAAAACCGCGCCACAAGGTCAGCGCAGCGAAGACGATGAGTTCAAAGCTGGCAAATCCCAGGCCGGCCAGGTAGGCACTCAGAAAAGGATAAGCGACGACGATACCGGCGATAATCAGCGGTTTGACGACCTGCCCCATGGTTAACGGGTGCGATTAGCGGCGACGAATTCGGCGAGCGAGCGGAGAGAGAGAAAGATCTGATTATTGCGTTCGTCGCCGGAGGTGATCTTGATGCCGTATTGCCGGTCCAGCATCACGCCGATTTCCAGCGCGTCGATAGAGTCCAAGCCCAATCCACCGCCGAACAAAGCATCATCCGGTGACAGGTCATCAGGGACGATGTCTTCCAGGAGCAAGCCCTCGATAAGCATGGTTTTCAATTGGCTGATCAAGTCTTCTGACATGGCTGTTCAAGTTCCATTAACAAACGCCGGATTCTACACAAATTCCCGCAGCGGTTCAAAATCACTTGGATTGCGGCGCGCGGAATGCCAAAATTGCCGCAAGCTTAGCCCATCCGAACTTCCAAACCCGACAGACCGATACGTGCGTCCTTTCCTGGCCTTCAAAATCCTGCTATTCACGCTGCTCGTTCCCGGCGCGGTGTTGGTTTACATGCCTTACTGGGTACTTTCCGACTCAGCCGGTAACTTGCAGCCGGCCAACCTGGCCTGGGCTCCGCCCGCCGGCTTTTGTATTATCCTGGGTTTGGCTAGTTATCTACGCTGTGCTTGGGATTTTGCTATCACCGGTTTGGGCACACCCGCGCCTATCGATCCCCCGCAGAAACTGGTAGTGAGCGGCTTGTATCGGCGGACCCGCAATCCGATGTTTCAAGGCGTATTGTTGGTGCTGCTAGCGGAATGTTTGCTATACGCCGATCCGGGCCTGATAGTCTATGCCGGCTCGATTGCGCTGTTTTTTCATACTACCGTGGTGTTTCGCGAAGAACCGGATTTGACCAGCCGGTTTGGCGCGTCTTACAGCCATTATTGTCGGCAAGTGCCGCGCTGGGGTTTTGCGTCAAAAGCCTTTTCCCCGGAGCCGATTTAACGCGAGTGCTGCGCTTTGACTAGGATTTGTTTTTAACTCACCCACCTCTTGCTGCCATGAAGGAAATACTCAAGCATTTCATCTTTGCCGAACTGATTTACCACGAAGACCCGGCCACATTCGGCGACGACGACAACCTGTTGGACGCCGGCCTGGATAGCATGGGCATCATGCGTTTAATCATGTTCGCCGAGAAAGAATTCGGCGTGACGCTGCCTGACACCGAAATCGAACCGGATAACGTCGGCAGTCTGAACTCGCTGGAAAGCTGGATCCGCCGTAGCGGTTACGCCGGATGACAAACTCTCAAGAACAGCTCTTCAATCCCGGCGATTATTTTACCTACGTACTCGATCAAGAAATTCGCAACGCCGGGATGCCCGGCGGATATTGCGGGTTTGCCTTGCGACTGGCTGACACCCCTGATTTGGCCGACCTGCAAAAGCGCTTGGATCTGCTGGTGGAACGCTTTCCGCAAGCATCCGCCACGATCCAGCCTCGCGGTAAGCGTTTTGCGTGGGTCGCCACCGGTAATCCAATCCCACTGGAACTTCACGAATGCCAGCCGAGCGCCGATGAAGCCGACGAAACCAAACGCTTATTGCTGGACATTTTTAATCGCCCGGAATCCCGGCCGCTGACCGTGCACTGGATAGCCGGTGCAGATGGCGGCACTTTGCTGCTGATCTGGCTGCATCCCTTGCTGGACGCGCGCGGTTGCAAGATATTGCTGGACTTTCTGTCGTCCGAGCGGCCGGAAAGCTTCAAGGAGTCTTCGTCCTTAATCGAAGCCAAATTGGCGCAATGGAGTTTCTGGAAAAAACTGCAATTATTCTTCAAAGCCAAGCGCCATAACACCGCCGCCAACAGCCTAGATAGCTGCCTGCCAACGCAAGTGGAACAAGGCCCGCAACGCCTGCAATTAAAAGTACAGCGTTTCGACGCCGAGCAGTCGCAACGCATCGCCAAACTGGCGCAGCAAACCACGGGTCTGACTGGCCGCACTTTGTACTACCTAGGCTGCTTTATGCGCGCCATGGAATCGGTCGGCCCGCCGGCGGCGAAAGACGGTTACTGCATCCCCTATGCCTTTAATTTGCGTCGGCAGAATGCGCCGACGCCGGTTTTTGGCAATCACATCGGCTGCTTGTTTGCCCGCGCCACTCGCGAGCAGGTGCGGGATAGAACAGGCTTGTTTGCGCACTTACTCAGCGAACATCAGCAAGTGGTGCGCGATGAGCTGGACCTGGCCTACCTGCCGCTGATGTGGCTGGGACAATGGCTGGCACCGGCCAAGTACGCCAAAATTTTACGTAAGCAACACAGCGGCGGCGAGTTGAGCTCGCTGTGGTTCTCCGACATCGGCGACTTGTCCTGGAGTAAGAAAGGCTTTCTCAGTGTGCCGGTCAGCAATCTATCGTTGATGTGCTGGATGACTTTACCGCCAGGTTTGGCGCTGCTGGCCAGCCAGCTCGACGGTAAGTTGATTTTGTCTTACAGCTACTTGTCGCCGGCAATCGACGAAGCGTGGCTGAATGCGGTGATCGCGCGGATGGATGCCGAGTTATTGGATAGCCAATAATACGCACCTATGCCCTGGCTAACTATAGTTCCCACGCTCCAGCGTGGGAATGCGGCTAGAACCGCTCAAGCGTTTCGGGACGCTGGAGCGTCCCAGGCCTGGCTCCCTTTATGCCCCGTGGGTAAGCCGGAGCATGGGAGCGATAAGCACTTTATTTTATGAATTAGCCACCCATGCTGCTAAAACCTTTTCTACACCAATGCCAACTCCAACCCGACACCCTGGCCTTGCAAGAGCAAGACCGACAATTCAGCTATCGGCAATTGCTGCAACAGGCCCAAACCATCGCCGCTGCGTTGCAAACCAGGGGCATCCGCCCCGGCCAGCCGGTCGCGGTGCATCTGGATCGCGGTATCGATGCCGCCTGCGCGCTGTTCGGTGTCTTGTTGGCGGGAGCCTGCTATGTGCCTTTAGATCTGAAGAATCCGGCCCCCAGATTGAATTTTATCGTCGCCGACGCTCAGGTGCACACGGTATTGGGGACCGGCGCAATGCCGGCTTGGCTGGATGAAAGCCTGTGGCAGGACATCAACACTTGCTCAACCTCCCTCCCCGCAACCGTTGACATTCCCGCCGAAGCGCTGGCGGCGATTTTGTATACCTCCGGCTCCACCGGCCAACCGCGCGGCGTAGCGCTTAGTCATCGGGCGATTTTGGCGTTCACAACCTGGGCCGCAGACTTGCTGGCCTTAACCCCTGCCGACCGCATCGCCAGCAGCGCACCGTTTTTCTTCGATCTATCCACCTTTGATCTTTACGCCGTATTAGGCTGCGGTGCCAGCCTGCATTTCATCCCGGCCGGCTTGACTATGGCCCCGGCTAGGTTGAGCGCGTGGCTGAGCGAACACGCCATCAGCGGTTGGTACACCGTGCCATCCTTGCTGGCCTTCCTCGCCTACAAGGGCAATTTAACGCAAACCCCGCTCGCCGCGTTGCGCTTTCTCATCTTCGCCGGCGAAGTGTTTCCCATCCCTGCCCTTATCGATCTGGCAGCCAGTTTGCCACAAGCGGCGCTGTACAATTTCTTCGGCCCCACCGAAACCAATGTCTGCTGCTATTGGCCGGTACAACGCGAGCGCTTGATCGCCGATCAAGCCATCCCCATAGGCTGGCCCGCCGCCGGTTGCGAACTGAGCTTGCTAGCCGATACCGGTGAATTGCTGGCGCGCGGACCGACGTTGGCCAGCGGCTACTGGCGCGATGGCCGGGTGCAAGCCTTTTTAAACGCCGACGGCTGGTACGCCACCGGCGACCGCGCCAGCGTGGAACAAGGCGAATACCGCTTCCACGGTCGCCTGGGGCGGATGCTGAAATGCTCCGGCTATCGCGTCGAACCGGCGGAAATCGAAGCCGTAGTCAACACCATCGTCGGCGTCAAAGGCTGCGCGGTGATTGGGATAAACGACCCCACCGCCGGCCAACGCCCAGCGCTGGCGGTGGTTTTGGAAGCGGAGATGAGCATCGCCGAGGTTCGCAAGGTACTGAGCCAACGTTTACCGGCTTACATGCAACCAAGCCGGTATCTGGTTTTGGAAGAGTTGCCGAGATTGGCGAATGGGAAGATGGATTACATTCACTTAGCAATTATGCTTATAGCCTAAAGTTCGGGCGTAGATATAACTGATTGCTTCTATTGCTAGGGTAATTGCAATCGCAGATGATATAGGGACGCATGGTAGTCGCGACGCTGGAGCGTCTGGGACGGCGTTCCCACGCTGGAGCGCTCATCGTTATACACATCTCATTGCGAGATCCTGTTGAGCATTGAGGGCGATGACAAAATCGCGCAAGCGCTGTAAGCCGATCCACATGGCCTTGGCACCCGGTGGACCATCGTGTTTGCGGGCAAAATAACCGCCTAAGCTTGCAATCAGTCGGATTACCTCACCGAGGCGCGGTGGCGTGAGCGGTGGTGGACAGCGCTTGACGACGATATAAGCCGCTCGCCACTCCTGCGGATCGAAAATAATCTCGCAATCCATGTCCGGCGCTGCGCGCGCGAGCATCAGGCTGAATAACACCCGCCAGGCAATAACCATATAGAGCGCCAAACAAGGTAGTAGCCGTTCTTCCGATTCCAGATGTAGCCGCTTGATCTGGCAACCGCTCTTCAATACATGGAAGTACACTTCGATACACCAGCGCACGCCATACCACGCCACCACCGTAGTCGCTTGCTCGAAACTCGCCACAGGCAAACTGGTCAGCAGGAGCCATTCCAAGGGTTCCTTGCCGGCTGGCGGCGTCTCTTCGCGCGCCAGCACCGCGTTGATGCTCAATGCCGGCAGTCGATACCCAATACGCGTTGGCGGCTTGAGGGGCACCGTGGCGGCGCGTACCGTGATATGCGCCAGTCGCGCTGCACGGTTCGGCCGCGACTTGACATTAACCTCGGTATAACCCATGACCGGCGCTTGATCCAGGGCCGACCATAGCCATTTCGCCGCATTTTCCGGCTCGACCAGAAGGTCTCGGTTCTGCGTCGCCCGAACAATCCATTCAGCGCGAGCAGTCGGCGCATAGTCTTGGTATTCGACAAACCATTCGTAAATGTCGCCCTCGCGGTCGGCGAGATTGACCAATAAACTGTCCGGCATTTGCGCCTGTAAGGCACAGCTATCCTGATAGCTTTCGAGCCAGTGCCGACTTTCTTTTTCGTCCACGCCTTTGTGCCGCCGCGCTTGTCGCGGGCTGGCGCCGTCACGCGCCCAATACGCTGCCTTGACGACACCCAAGCAAATCCGCGACGGCGTAAAGGCGATGGTCGGATGTAGTCGGCGCGCATGTTTCGCCATCTCTTTCAAAGTACCGAGACCTTTTGGCCCCAAACAAATGTTTTCGTCGTACTCCGTCGTGTCCTGCGCCAGCAATACGACCGGGCTGCTCTTCATCCGTTCGACCGTGGCATCTCGATGCGGCGCCAGTATCTTTTTGAAAGTCGCCTTATCATTGTCGAAAAACCGGTAAGCGCCCATCGTCTCCTTCCAGCCGCCACAGGCCGCCGGGATGCTGAGCTGGGGATGTTCGCCTAATCGCTCCAGTAACAATGCCAATCGTTTATTCAGGCGCCGATCTTCCAGATCGGCGGTTTGGACTTCGTCTTCGGCCCAGGTGCTCATCGCTGTTCTCCATCATCTATATGCCTCATGTCTCCTGGTAGTTTAGTCGTTGGGAGACTTGTGTATAACGATGAGCGCTGGAGCGTGGGAACGATACAAATCAGGGATGATTTACAGAAACTTTATAATTATTTGTTGGGCGTCAAATCCATGAGTTCCCGAATCTGGCAGTACAGAAGCCAAACACAATCAGCTCCTCTTCTATCGGCAGTTTTTGGGAGCAGCGCTTGCCCCTGCTGCAAAGGTGGCCCGGCGCTATCAATCACAGACCGGAAAGATGAATCTGATGGCCGAAGGTATTCTCAATACATCAAAGTAATGCGTTGTGAATCGTGTGGCTGGTGGTTCGCATCTGACGACCAGTGGGATAGTTCATGCGGTTCATTACCAGACCGCGCAATTCGAATTCTTACCGCAACTGGAGCCGCCCTACGCACGTTTTCGCCGGGGCCGGATGAACACCAGCTAGCCTTGCTTGAAAGCGAAATTCAAGCACATCTACTTGGCCGAGGCTCTTCAACCGCTTGGACTGCTTTAGAAGATGTAACCAAGGGCGTGTTCAGAGAGTTCGGCTACGACGCGCGAGTAACTGCTAAATCGAAGGACGGGGGCATTGATGTCATCGTCGATCATGACAAGCATGGAGATGTTTACGCTCAGGTCAAACACACCAAGAACAAGGTTGGAGTGCGTGTTCTTAGAGAACTCATTGGAACAATGGCTATCAATGGTTCCACCATTTCTCTACTTGTCACCTCATCAGGCTTCACTCGCGGTGTGACTAAAGAACAAGCTCTTGCAGCACAGCGAGGTTTTGTGGTGGAACTCATTGATGGTGAGCGCCTTATTGCGTCGCTTAATCTGGCCTATCGTCTTAACCCGCCTACGGTTACTGAGGTACTGGCTGTCGCTAAGCCAGCCGTTGAACTCATCAGAGATGAGGTCGACATTTGACCGCTAGACGCCCAACCCATCATGGTAATCGTTCCCACGCTCCGCGTGGAAACGCAGCCCCGGACGCTCCAGCGTCCTGAACAAACAACTAGCCCATGGGCAGAAGTCGCTACACCATCACTGAACTCCAGCAAGCCCATTTCATGACCTGTACGGTTGTGGAATGGCTACCGGTATTTACTCGACCAGATACCGTGCAAATCCTTCTCGACTGCTGGCAATATCAACAGCAACAGCTCGGTTTGAAACTTTATGGCTACGTAATTCTGGAAAACCATCTGCATTTCGTCGCTCAGAGTACCTCGCTGGATAAATGCGTTGCCAGCTTCAAAGCCTATACCGCGCGGCGGATTATCGATCATCTGCAAGCGAAACGAGCCGAACATTTATTGCAGAGATTACGGTTTGCCAAATGCGCTCACAAGCATGATCGGGAGTTTCAGTTCTGGCAGGAAGGCGTGCATGCGGAGCTGATTCTTAATGAAGTGATGATGCGGGAGAAGTTGGATTATATTCATGCCAATCCGGTGAAGCGGGGTTATGTAAATTTGCCTGAGCATTGGCGTTACTCCAGTGCCGCGAATTACGCAGGACTGGGCGGCTTGATCGACATCGATACTTGGTAGCCGTGACGCTGGAGCGTCTGGGGCGGCATTCCCACGCTGGAGCGTAGGAATGAAACACAACATTTGGCTTACTTTATGACCGCTTTTACCCTGATCGACGCAGCAGAGCATGACAAACATTTCATATTTAAAGCGTTCAAGCTATCGATGCGCGATTACATCGATTGGGCATGGGGCTGGGATGATGAGTTTCAACATACCGGTTTCTGGAAAAACCTACAGCTGCAAAACTTCAAACTGATTTGCATCGGCAACGAACCTGCCGGCGCTATCTATGTGCAGGAGAGCGCGCAAAGTCATTGGGTTCGCACCCTGTTTCTGCTACCTAAATTTCAAAGACGGGGAATAGGCTCCACTTTGCTGGCACAAGAAGCTTTGCGGGCCAAAAACCTGAATAAGAAATTGGTACTGGACGTGATAAAGATCAACCCGGCAAAACGTCTCTACGACCGGATGGGCTTCAGAGTTATTGGTGAAGACCGGGCGCTATATCACATGGAATTAGGCTGATACTTGTAATTGTGTCGAGCTGGATGGTTGCACTTTGGTAGTCGTGACGCTGGAGCGTCCGGGGCTTCATTCCCCCACGCTGGAGCGCTCATCGTTATACACAAGTCTCCCAACGACTAAACTACCAGGAGGCAGGAGGCATGAGGCATGAGGCATGAGGCATATAGATGATGGAGAACAGCGATGAGCAATTGGGCCGAAGAAGAAGTACAAACCGCTGATTTGGAAGATCGGCGCCTGAATAAACGATTGGCATTGTTACTGGAGCGATTAGGCGAACATCCCCAGCTCAGCATCCCGGCGGCCTGTGGCGGCTGGAAGGAGACGATGGGCGCTTACCGGTTTTTCGACAATGATAAGGCGACTTTCAAAAAGATACTGGCGCCGCATCGAGATGCCACGGTCGAACGGATGAAGAGCAGCCCGGTCGTATTGCTGGCGCAGGACACGACGGAGTACGACGAAAACATTTGTTTGGGGCCAAAAGGTCTCGGTACTTTGAAAGAGATGGCGAAACATGCGCGCCGACTACATCCGACCATCGCCTTTACGCCGTCGCGGATTTGCTTGGGTGTCGTCAAGGCAGCGTATTGGGCGCGTGACGGCGCCAGCCCGCGACAAGCGCGGCGGCACAAAGGCGTGGACGAAAAAGAAAGTCGGCACTGGCTCGAAAGCTATCAGGATAGCTGTGCCTTACAGGCGCAAATGCCGGACAGTTTATTGGTCAATCTCGCCGACCGCGAGGGCGACATTTACGAATGGTTTGTCGAATACCAAGACTATGCGCCGACTGCTCGCGCTGAATGGATTGTTCGGGCGACGCAGAACCGAGACCTTCTGGTCGAGCCGGAAAATGCGGCGAAATGGCTATGGTCGGCCCTGGATCAAGCGCCGGTCATGGGTTATACCGAGGTTAATGTCAAGTCGCGGCCGAACCGTGCAGCGCGACTGGCGCATATCACGGTACGCGCCGCCACGGTGCCCCTCAAGCCGCCAACGCGTATTGGGTATCGACTGCCGGCATTGAGCATCAACGCGGTGCTGGCGCGCGAAGAGACGCCGCCAGCCGGCAAGGAACCCTTGGAATGGCTCCTGCTGACCAGTTTGCCTGTGGCGAGTTTCGAGCAAGCGACTACGGTGGTGGCGTGGTATGGCGTGCGCTGGTGTATCGAAGTGTACTTCCATGTATTGAAGAGCGGTTGCCAGATCAAGCGGCTACATCTGGAATCGGAAGAACGGCTACTACCTTGTTTGGCGCTCTATATGGTTATTGCCTGGCGGGTGTTATTCAGCCTGATGCTCGCGCGCGCAGCGCCGGACATGGATTGCGAGATTATTTTCGATCCGCAGGAGTGGCGAGCGGCTTATATCGTCGTCAAGCGCTGTCCACCACCGCTCACGCCACCGCGCCTCGGTGAGGTAATCCGACTGATTGCAAGCTTAGGCGGTTATTTTGCCCGCAAACACGATGGTCCACCGGGTGCCAAGGCCATGTGGATCGGCTTACAGCGCTTGCGCGATTTTGTCATCGCCCTCAATGCTCAACAGGATCTCGCAATGAGATGTGTATAACGATGAGCGCTGGAGCGTGGGAACGATAAGCTAATTCCATCGTTTCCAGCGGCATCAAGTAACATCACGGATTCGCCATATAGTCAAAAAACTCCCTCAGCCAAGCCTCGCCACGCTTTTTTGGAAATTGGTTGGGGTGTTTTTTGACCCATTGCAAGGCGTAAATCATCGGCACCGAATCCAGGTCTTTGATATGGCTGGTGCGCCAAAGTTTGCGGACAATTTTGGACACCTGAAATTTTAACTCGATGTGCCTGACGTGTTCCGGTGTGGGGTTTTGGCAATGTTCGGCCGGGGATGTCACCAAATATTCTCGGCAAGCCAAGGGCCGTACCGGGTGGATGGAGCAGCTTTCCGCTTCCAAAAACGGACAGGGCACCCCTTGCTGAAAATAGCTCAGCGCGTGTTGCTGCACCGCTTCGTGGTTGGTGCCTTCAGCCAGCATCTGTTCGAGCCGGCTCAACCACTGGATTGCGTCCAGTTTTTCGCAAGCATCGGCAAAGCGTTGCTTGACAGCCGAGCGTCTGGGCTCGGGCAATTGTTCGACCACACCGGCGATTTGATAAGCTTCAAACTCCGCCAACGGCACGACTTGTCGGCAGCAGGCCCCGCAACCGGCTTGGCAGGAGATAGTCTCCTGGTCCGCAACAAAGGCAGCCACTGCGGTTTCGACAAATGTGTTGTTGATGCGATGCAGTGCCGGCAGCATCGCCACCGGCGTCACTTTTTCCGTTGGTGCGCTGAATTTCAGCTCGATAGGCTTGCCGTAAAGCGTTAGTTTGACGTTGGCGGGTGTGGTTTTGCTCATGCGTGCTTTTAAGTTATTGATAATTGCTAGCCAGGCTTACTCTGGTTGATAAATCGCAATCGGCGGGCTCTGGCGTTCCAAGCCTAACCAGCATAGAAGCTTTTGCGAAAAACAGAAACTTTGTCTTTGCAAGCTTGCCTCGACGCTGCATGCCTTCGATCCCACGCAGGAGCTTGGGAACGATACAATACAACGCAAATTCATTGAGTTTACTCAAATCCGAAACCATGACTATAGCCACTGACTTTTCCGAGATCCTTACTTACGCAGGCCGACCGAATGAAACCCAAATCAAAGCCCGTTTGCGTGCCGTCGCTGAACTTGATGTATTTCGACATGCCCTGCCCTCTGCCGTCGGCGGTTTTGGCGATAACTTTGCCTCGTTAGTCGAAACCCATCGCCGCCTTGGCGAAACCTCTCGCGATCCCGGTCTGATGCTGGCGATCAACGCCCATCTGTGGGGATCGGTGTTCCCTATCCTGTTGTACGGTAGCGAGGCGCAGAAAGAAAAATTTCTGCCGGCTTTGTTGAGCGGAGACTGGCTGGGCGGGCATGCCATCACCGAGCCGTCTTGCGGCTCCGACGTGCAAGCGATGACTACACATGCCAAACAAACAGGCGACGGTTATCTACTAAACGGCGAAAAGCGTTATATCACTAACGTGCCATTGGCCGACTGGTTGGTGATTTACGCCAAATTGGACGGCAAGATTTCCGCTTTCCTGGTGTCCCGTGAAGATGACGGCTGCCATTTCAGCAATGAAAGTGCATTGGATGGCTGCAGGGGCAGCGCCACCGGCAGCGTGAGTTTGCAAGATTGTCGAATCGATGCCGATCGCCTGCTCGGAAAAATCGGCGCCGGCACCCAAATGATCCAAAAGGCTTTGGAGTACGAACGGGCTTTTGTGTTTGCAGGTATCGCCGGGCTCATGGATTGGCAATTGGCGGAAGTGGTTCGTTATAGCCGGGAGCGGCGCTCCGGCGGCGTGCATTTGGGTAAGCATCAGGCCGTCAGCCATCGCATCGCCGAGATGAAATTACGGCTGGACACCGTCAATTTATGGCTGGGGGAATGCGCGCGATTGTGCGACGCCGGCCAACGCCTGACGATGGCGTCGGCGCAAACCAAGTTGTATGCCGCCGAGGCTTTCTTGCAATCCAGCCTGGATGCAGTGCAGATCATGGGCGCCGCCGGATTGGAATCCGGGAGTGTGATGGCTGAATTGGTCCAGGATGCGCTGGCCGGGCGGCTATTTTCCGGCAGTTCGGAAGTGCAGAAAAACCTGATCGCTGCCCTGCTCGGTACCGGCGATGCTTATCGGTTAAACACGCACCCCCATTCATGATGAATTTTTCCGCTTACCGCAACTGGCAGCCTACGCCGCTAATGAAGGTGTCATTGGCAATAACAATAGCCGCTCCGCTGGCGATAGTTATTCAACCAAGCATTTGGCCTTGGGCCATGATTATTTTTATTGCCGATCAGTTGGTTTTAACCTTTGCCGGGCTTTGGCCGCGTTGCTCTTGGGTAGGCTCGAACTGGACCTCGCTGCCGCCTGCCGCCGCCGCGCGGGGCGACATTGCCATTACCATCGACGATGGCCCCGATCCCGAAATCACCCCCGCCGTGCTGGACATGCTGGATCGTTTCGGCGCCAAAGCCACGTTTTTCTGCATTGCCGCTAAAGCCCAACGCTACCCGGATTTGTGTCGGGACATCGTCAAACGCGGCCACGCGGTGGAAAATCACAGCATGCACCATAAATACCATTTGCCGTTTCTGCTGCTAAATGGCTGGATGGCCGAACTAAACACGGCCCAGGATGCTCTGACTAAGGTGACCGGCATTCGTCCCCGGTTTTTCCGGCCGCCGGTCGGTTTACGTAATCCTTTGCTTGATCCGGTACTCAGCCGCCTGGGTTTGCAATTGGCTAGTTGGACCAAGCGCGGCTTCGACACGATTGAAAACAATCCACAAGTGGTCTTGGCGAAATTGTTGAAAGACCTGAAAGCTGGCGACATTCTGTTGTTGCACGACAGTAACTCGGCGCGTACCAATAGCGGCCAGCCGGTGATTCTGGCAATATTGCCGGCTTTGCTGGAGGCCATTGCCGCCGCGAATTTGCAACCGGTCACGCTAAGCGAAAGCTTGGATCGTTGCCAAAATCCCTAACGCATCTATCTGATTTCGGAGAATTAAGCCATGAATAAAACCTTTGCCAGTGCAGCCTTAAGCCTGTTTCTGAGCGGCTGCGCGTTTCAAACGCCCGATTATGTACAAATGGTCACCGCCCCGGAATTAAACCAACTGATGCAAAAACAGGATATTTTTCTGGTGGACGTGCATACCCCTGAGCAGCGGCATATCAAAGGCACTGATGCGTTTATTCCTTACAACAACGTCGAGAAGTATCTGGATAAACTGCCGCAAGATAAAACCACCCCGATTTATCTGTATTGCGAAGGCGGGCCGATGGGCAATGCCGCAGCTAGAACGTTACACGCATTGGGTTACGAACATTTGCGCAATTTGGAGGGGGGAACCAAAGCCTGGGCTAAAGCGGGATTTGGGTTTGAATAATTGCTACAGTGGTTTACAACTATGCTGGAGGTGATGCTTGGGTGGTTATGAGTCTATATCGCAAAATCCTACAACTGATAACCTTGGTCTCGAGGAGAAGTTTTATAAGGCCATCCTTGGAAACAAAAAGCAACAGTATTATTTGTTGCATTTTTCTCAATTCCATAATCAAGGAAAAGTCGAAATATCTTGGCATTGGTCAGCTTTCTTTTTCACCTTTTTCTGGTTTATATATAGAAAGTTGTGGGTTGATGCCATCCTATATTGTTTTTGGTCTTTGTTTGTTTTTGCAGTGGATATGACAATACACCTAAATGGTGTTTTGTACTTTTTAGGTGTATTTGTATTGCCAGCTATGTATGCGAATGCTATTTACTACATTCATTGCAAGGAAAAAATTTTGGCAGTAAAAACTTCATCCCAAACGTTACAGGAACAATTGGACGTACTTTCTAGAAAGGGCGGGACTTCTGCCAATGTCCTGTCCATAGTCGTGATCTTGCTCCTTATTTTGATATTGAAATCCATTCGAGTGCCCATTGCCTAAGCCATCACTGGCCGCTCAAGCAGATGCTATTGGCGGCTAGACTTGTGTGAGGGAACACCCTAAAACCAGAATGCTCAGAGATTATTCGACGATACTATCGACCTTGCCGTTTTTAAATTTCACTACAAAGCGGTTGAACAGGTTGGACCAGTAAGTCCAGTCGTCGCCGTCCAGCGAGGGTGTCACATGCTGCGGCGGGTAGCCGATGGCGGCCAGCACGGCTTTTTTGCTCATGCCTGTCTTGACCTGCCCCGCCAGGATATTTTCACGCTCGGCGGCGGTAAATTGGTTAAGGTCGACCTTGCCGGTGCCGGCGATTTTACTGAAAGCAATCGGCATATCGTCCTTGGTAAATTTTTGCACGTTTTCGACCGTAATCAGTTGGCCGCTGGATTCCACTCTAAGCACCGCCTCGTCGGAGGTCAGTTTCAGCAGCGCTACTGGCGTATTGATCGGAATCAGCTGGCCTTTACGATAATTAGTCGTGCGGAATCGGTTCTGCTCTTGGAACAGGCTGAACTGCGTATAGTAAACCTGCGCGGGCTGGACAGCCGCTGCAGCACCTTCACCTGGCTTAAGCTCCTTCTTGCAGCCCACCGCCAACACAGCCAAGCAGAGCAACATCACAATGTAGTTTTTTCTGAACATAATCAAAATCCCTCGAGCAAAAGGTTAAGAACAGGCTGACGCTAGGCAACAGGCGACGCGACAGTACAACAAAGACGACAAACCGGAACAGCCCAAAACACAAACGCTACAGTAAGCGCCTAGCTAGGGCGAGTCGGATTTAATCCCGAGCTTTTCCAAAAACACCGCCGGCGAAGCGAAACACATTTCGCGGCTGTCCGCGTCCACAGCGGCCTGGATGGTATGGCCCTTGGCCAACACTTCGCCGGTTTCGGCGTCGGCGACCTGATATTTAATCTTCATCCGGTATTCCCATTCCACCAACTCCGCTGATACCTTGATCCGCTGTTCGAATTGGGCGGGACGCACATAACGTAATTGCAAATCCACAATCGGCCAGACGTAACCGGTTTCCTTCATCGCCATATAACCGTAGCCGATTTTATCCAGCATCGCGCAACGGGCAATCTCGATGTATTTGCAATAATGGCCGTGCCAGGCAATGTTAAGTAAATCAATGTCGTGAAACGGCACAGTTAATTCCACTTCGGCGCGCAACATATTAGTTGTCCTCGACGGCTATCTGACTGGTATCGCCCGCAGTTGTCTTGCTCCAATACGGGTAAAAATTAAACCATTGTAGCGGCGCTATTCGGCAATAGGCTTCCAGTCGTTCGGCGTATTGTCGTGCCAGGTTTTTCAGCATGTCATGCTTTTTGGGTTCACCGCGCGGGATGCGAATAGATTCCGCGAAGTGTTCCAGATGGATTTTGAATCGACCGTTCACCGGAAAGCAAAACAAGGTATAGACCGGGCAACGCAACAGCGAAGCCAGCAGATACGGGCCTTGCGGAAATTCGGCGTCCTCTCCCAGAAAGCTGGCCGACACCGTGCGGCCGCCTTGCACCGGAATCCGGTCGCCGACCATCACCAAAAATTCGCCGCGTTCGATCTTTTCCTGCAAGGTAATCGCAATGGCGGGACTTAACTCCGTCACTTGAATTAGTTGGATGGTGGCGCTGCCGCGGCTGCCGAGCAGGCGGTTGAATTTCTCGGCATGTTTGGTATGCACCAAGATATTGAGATGGATGTGGCCGCGCATCGTGGCGATGGCCTGGCAGATTTCCAGATTGCCGATATGCCCGGACAGCAGCATGGCGCCGCGTTTTTGCTCGATCAGATCCAACAGCAGCTGACGATTGGGAAAGTCTACTTGCTCAGGCGTGATGTTACCGGTCCACACCACGATTTTATCCAGCAAGGTTTCGCCGAAGCTCAAAAAATGCAGGTAACTTTGCCAGAGTCCGCTGCCCAAACCCAACGCCGGGTAAAAATCGGCCAAATGGCGCAAATATTCCCTGGAAGACTCGCGGGCAAGAGGCCCGGCCAGAAAGTAGTAACTGACCACAGGCCGCAAAAACAGACGAAATACCCAGCGGCCGAACAGCCGATACACCCACACCAGAGCCTGTATGCCCCAAAGCAGGCTGTTTTCCTCCACGGCTGCCCAATGCCGGGCGGCGGTGTTCGCGGGCTTCATTGAAAATGCCTCAGTAGCAGTTTGGGCCAGCGTAACAACATACCGAAAAATAAACGGGCATGAGTCTGACTGAGCAGCAGATTGTCCTGCAAAGCCCGGAAATGCGATAAGCCGTCCAGCGGGTAGCGCACCTGAGTGGGAATGGAGATGACTGTCACGCCTTGCCAATAAAGCCGCACCAAAATCTCCGTATCAAAACCCATGCGATTTTCCATGGCTTGGCTTTGAATCAACTTTGCGCAAGACTCAAGCGGGTAAACCCGGTAGCCGCACATCGAGTCGGGGATGGCGAAAGACAGTGTGTTGATATGTACCCAAATATGGGTCAGGTAGCGGGCGTAGTAGCGCAGTTTAGGAATCGATGCGTCGAATAGCGCTCGACCGATAACTGCCGCTTCCGGCGCTTGTTTGGCGGCGTTTAGAAATTTATTCACATCGTTTAAATCGTGCTGGCCGTCGGCATCGATTTGCAGCCCGTGCGAATACCCTTGGGTTTGAGCGGCCAGAATGCCGGCTTTGACCGCCGCGCCCTTCCCTTGGTTAATCTCCAGCCTGATACTTTGCACCCAGGCATATTGCTCGGCTAAGCCGCGAATCACCTCGGCGCAGGCCGCATCGCTACCGTCATCCACCAATAGGCAGGGCAGTTGATACCCAGCCAAACGCTCAACAATGCCGGGGAGCGGCTTTTCGTGGTTATAAACCGGAATCAGGATACAGGGCTTAAACGTCGTGGTCATGAAAGTAAATTCTACCCGAGCTGTATTCGCAGGCTGCCGAACGGTAACAAAAAGTGAGTTTGCCGGCTTGTTGCAGATAGTGCAATGCCAATTCCAGCTCCTGTCCAGGTAACAATAGCTCTTTGAATTTTACCGATTCCATATGACTGAAGTCGCGGGTTAAACCCAGGTATTGCCGGGCATAATGCACCGCCCATTGGATTTGTACGACGCCGGGTACCACCGCAATTTCGTCGAAATGACCGCTGAAATAAGTTAGATCTTTGGGAATGCGTAACACCAGCACCACGCCGTCGGCCTGAATTTGTTTGGTTAGCGTTTCCGGAAACAAAACGCCTGCTTCGCTTCCCTGATTTTCCATACTCAAAAGCTGGCCTTCACCTTGCGGCGTACCGCCATTTCTGCTGCCATTAACAAACCCATCAGCACATACGAGATACAACCATTGTAAAGGCTCCACAACCAGCGGTCGCCATACCAAATAGTCAGCAAGGAAATTGCCGCGTTGCCCAGAAAAAAAACGCTCCACACCAGCGTCACTTTCCGGGTATACAGCACGCCATGGGCGGGCAGATCCGGAAATTCCAGCCTAGCTAGCCGTTCCACTACCGTCGGCGGATGGATCAAACTGAAGGCAAATACCGCAAAAAACAGCAAGCTGACGAACACCGGATAAGCCAGCAGCCAGTCGGCATCGTTAACCAGTGCGCCCAGCAATAGAAACAGCGCGCAGGCCAATATCAACCTAGATTCGGCTATGCCGACAGATTTGCGCTGCTTTTGCAGCCAATAACGCAGCAAGAATAATCCGGCCAGCCCTAAAGCCATGGAACGGGGTTGAAAGTAATCGGCGGAAAACCAAATCAGAAAGGGATAGCTGACCGTCGCGGCCCCGATAATCACATTCAGAATGATTTGCCGAGACTCTGCTGGGGATTTTGGGCAAATGCGGGTGTCTGGATTTGCCTGAATCTTGGTCGGGACCCGATTGGTGAAAAAATCTTTAAACATCCAGCCCTATTCAGCACTGATGCGATGCACGGTATCGACGACGTCCTGGATGGTACGGGCGTTTTTGAAATCCTCGGGATTGATGCGCTTACCGGTAATCTCGCGCAGCCTGACCATCAAATCCACCGCATCGATGCTGTCGATGTCCAAATCCTGCCGCAGGTTAGCCTCCAAGGTGATGTCCTCGGGCGTTAACTCGAACATTTCCGACATCAACTCTCTTAAGGTGGCAAATACGTCTTCTTGGGTCTTCATACGGGTGTTGTTTCCTGTTGCGATACTCAACTCGGCCTGGAACTCACTCTACAGCCTCGATTTAGCGAGTATCGGTTTGCTATTGTGTTCCTCTGGCACCACTCCAAGCGCCAAAGTATCTGTGCCAACCGCGCGATAAATTACTACGGCAAACGTGGATTATACCCTGGGTTACGGCAGATCGCTCAGGCCGCTGGCAATCGGCATCATGAAACATCGTCCATACGCCAATGCCAGATCGCCCTGTCCTGCCGACAAGATCCGCTTTGCCGGCCGGATAGGACTGCTTGCACGAAATTGGGCAAGCCCTTTTCCGGTATTGCCGGGCCATTTGCCGGCTCGCGCGTCAGTTGCAATTGCGGCCCGGCGCTGGCTGATCGCCCCAGCGTCATCGCCAAAGCCCAGGTGGTTTGGCTGCCGGGCAGATAAGGTAAATAAGCGTCCGGCAACGGCTGCTCATAGCAGACAAGCAAAACTTGGGGAACATCCAGCAACATGCCGCCAGCCTCCAGAAAAGCCGCATACAACCCTTCCGTACCGCCGGCCAAGGCTACATACGGTAAATAGCTTGCATTATGGAAACTGGACAAGCCGGCGATGGCATTGTGCACGCACTGGCTGAAGCGGCTAGGCGAAACATGCTCGCCCTTTGCCAACTCTTCAAGCATCTCGAAGTAATACTGACTTTCGCCATGGTTTGAAAAAAACACCGAGGGCATGTCGCCGTTTTCACTGCGACTGCGCCAAGCCACAGCGCAGGCGGCTCTGGCTAAGGGCGATAATCTGCGCCTTTGCATCGCCGGTAAAAACCCCACATCGGCCTTACCTTGGTTATGCGGCAATATTTCACCGTTAGGCCAGCTAGTGGTTTGGGGCTCCGGCGCCGATTGCCAGAAACACCAGTGTTTTACTGTGAAAGCCAAACGGCTTTCCCTTCTGGACTCGGCCATGTTCTCGGTCAACTCAGCTATCCCAGCGCTGTAAAACCAAAGAGGTGTTGATTCCGCCAAATGCAAAATTATTACTAACGATGTAGTCGGCGTGGATATGACGGCCGTCGCCGGTCAGGTAATCCAATTCAGCACAACGCGGATCGAGATTATCCAGATTCAAATTGGGATGGAACCAACCTTCCCGCTGCATCTGAATTGCCACCATGGCTTCCAAGGCCCCGCAAGCACCCAAGGTGTGGCCGGTGAAACTTTTCAAACTGCTGATCGGCGTATTACCGCCAAACACCGCGGCCGTTGCATGACTTTCGGCAATGTCGCCCTGCTCTGTCGCAGTGCCGTGTGCGCTGATATAAGCAATTTGATTGGCTTCTAGCTGGGCATCCTGTAAGGCCAAACGCATGACTACCTGCATGGTATCGGCATTGGGTTGCGTGGCGTGCACACCGTCGGCATTGGTCGCAAATCCGCTTATTTCAGCGTAAATTCGCGCGCCGCGCGCCAAAGCCCGTTCCAGTTCCTCCAATACCAAGGTACAAGCACCCTCGCCGATTACCAAGCCGTCGCGGTCGCGGTCGAAAGGTCGCGGCGTCAGATTAGGTTCGCTGTTACGGGTACTGGTAGCATACAGTGCATCGAATAACGCCGCTTCGGTCGGGCAAAGCTCTTCCGCGCCGCCCGCCAGCATCACGTCCTGCAAACCGTATTTGATCGCTTCGTAGGCGTAACCGATGCCCTGGCTGCCCGAGGTACAGGCACTGACAGAAGGTATGACCCGGCCGCGCACTTGAAAAAACAAAGCCACGTTGGCGCAGGTGGTGTGGCCCATCATTTTCAGATAGGTGGTAGCATTCAGATTGCCGATGTCGTGATTAATCAGCATTCTGCCGAAATCGGCGATAGCCGGCGTCGATCCAACTGACGAACCGTAAGCTACACCGGTGCGGCCGCTGCTGATAATCGGATCACCCAGCAAACCGGCATCAAGCATAGCCAATTCCGTGGCCCGAGTTGCCATTAACGAGACTCGACCCATGCTGCGGGTGTTTTTGCGGGTGTAATGCGCTGGCAGCGTGAAATTTTCCACTGCCCCCGCTAAACGGGTCAAAAGACCGTTATAAATTTCCCATTCCGGAATGTATCGGATGCCGGATTGCTTGGCTAAAAGGCTGCCGCGTATTTCCTCCCAATCGTTGCCAATCGGCGAAAAGCCGGCCATGCCGGTCACGACGACGCGGCGGGTCAACACAAACCTCCATTCACCGAAATCACTTGCCGGGTAATGTAAGCGGCATCTTCGGACATCAAAAACGCCACCAAGGCCGCGACTTCTTCCGGTGTACCCAAGCGTTTGGCCGGTACGGCGGCCAGCGCTTCTTCAAGGGGCAAGCCTTCGAGCATCTCGGTTTCGATCAAACCAGGGGCCACGCAATTGACGGTGATTTTGCGCTTCGCCAACTCCACCGCCAGCGCTTTGGTTGCGCCGATAATGCCGGCTTTGGCCGCGCTGTAATTGACTTGGCCGCGGTTACCGACTAAACCGGACACGGAAGACAGCGTGACGATGCGTCCCGGTTTACGGCGTTGTATCATCGGCATAACCAGCGGATAAAGCACGTTGTAAAAACCATCCAGATTACTGCGCAATACTTGATCCCAATCCTCGCAGCTCAGCGCTGGAAAGGCATTGTCTCGGGAAAGGCCGGCATTGCAGACCACGCCATAGTAGGCGCCATGGCTTTGAATATCGTTTTCTAAACTGTCTTTGGCCGCATGGCGGTCGGCCAAATCAAAGCTCAGCACGCGCGCTTGGCGGCCCATCTCGACAATCTGCTGTTTGACTTGCTCGGCTTCATCCAGCCGGCTGCGGCAATGCAGCACAATATCGTAGCCCTCGCGAGCAAGGCGCAGGGCGATGGCTTTGCCGATGCCTCGGCTGGATCCCGTAACCAGGATGGTTGGTTGGCTCATATTCCTTTTCCGGCGAGAAATTTTTGCGAATCCTGTGGCAGCAACACATTTAACTTCGAGCTGGCCTTGATATTTTGCCCGGTTATCGTGCAGTCGAACACCGACATATCGTTGGCGGCCTCGATAATTTTTTCCGCCCCGACGGTCAGTTTGGCGCCGCAGGGAAAACTGCCGACCGAGCATTCGAAGTAGCGAGTGCCTAATAAAAACCCCAAACCAATCGCTTCGCCTCGGCACTTGCGGTGATACCCGGAGTAGGCGGCAATAGTTTGCGCCATGTATTCCAAACCCACCCAGGCCGGTACGCTGTGATCGCTACACGAAAACAGGCCGTCGTCGCGCACCTGCAATTCGACCACGATATGGCTGTCACTGACTTCCAGGACCCGGTCCAACAGCACCATACGCCCGGACTGAGGTACTAGGGATTCGATGGCATAGGGAAAAGCCGCTGGACTGTCAGGGATGTCCAATGAGCAGGGACACATTGTTTCCGCCGAATGAAAAAGAGTTGCTAAGGCAGTATTGTAGCGGCTTTGGCTGCTGGTTTTCCAGCCCGACCAAGTTTAGTCGAGTCATGTCCGGGTCAGGTTCGCCATCCCACAGATGCGCAGGTAAACGCCTTTCTTGATGTAAATCAGACAGTAGCAACCAGCATAAACCTGCTTCCAGCGCACCAGCCGCACCTAAACAATGGCCGGTGGACGGTTTGCTGGAGCTGCATGCCGTATCGCTACCGAACAACTGCGCAACCGCCCGAGTTTCCATCGCATCGTTTTGCCAGGTGGCCGTGCCGTGCAGGTTGATGTAATCGATTTGCTCAGGCTTTAGCTGTGCATCGGCCAATGCCGCCTGCATTGCTAGCAAAGCGCAGCTACCGTCAGGGCGCGGCGCGGAAATATGATAGGCATCGGCACTGGCGCCGACACCCAGCAACGCGATGTCTCCAGGCTCGCGCGTCATCAGAAATAAAGCCGCGCCTTCGCCTATCGTCGTGCCGTCGCGATTTTTACTGAACGGATTGCAAGTGGTTTTGCTAAGAGCACCTAATGCAAAAAAGCCTTCCAGCGTAGTGCGGCATAAACTATCAGCGCCGCCCACCACGACCGCATCGCAGATACCCAAGCGCAGCAGCCGGCGGGCCGAAGCCAAGGCATTCGCACTGGATGAACAGGTGGTGGATACGGTGAAAGCCGGGCCGCGAACGTCCAGGTACGCCGCCAAAAACTCCGCCGCGCCTCCCAGTTCCTGCTGCTTGTAGTGATAGTGACCAGGCATGCTCCCGCTTGCCCGCAACACCTGCACCGCACTTTCACCCTCGGCAATCCCCGAGGTACTAGTGCCTACCACTATGCCAATGCGATCTGCGCCGTAACGAGCTATGGCGGTACTAGTAGCGGACTCGATCTGGCAAAGCGCCGACAACAGCAAACGGTTGTTGCGGCAATCGTATTGTTTAAGCTTGGCCGGAATGACCGGTAATTCAGTTAGCACGCCGAATGCGGGAATGGCCGAATCCAGCCAGGTCGGTGGAACAGGCAGAACAGAACCTCCGGCAAGCCATGCGGCTAAGATGTCAGCCTTGCTGCTGCCCAGCGCACAGACCAGACCTAAATCATGTAAATACAAATGACACCGCTCAGGCAGTTTGATAAGTTGCCAAGATGGCCTCGATTTTCTTAGCACTGCGCTGCGTCATGGGGTTTTCCTCGTCCCAGGCATAGCCAGCAAGAATGGAACAGATCATGGCCTTGACGCTGGCCAACTGATTTTCTTCGAAAATAATTTGCTGGAAACGGCCATCGTACCAAGCCTCCACATAAGCCCTAAATACCTCAATGCCTTTGCGCAAAGCCTGTTCGTATTCGACAGACCAGTTTACCGGCTCACCGCGTAATTGCCGGTCAACCAAGGGTACGGCCAACGCGGCGGATTTCATCGCAATCGTCACGCCGGATGAAAACACCGGATCCAAAAATTCGCCGGCATTGCCGAGTAACGCAAAGCCCTGTCCATAGAGTTGCTTGACGTTGGCCGAGTAGCCGCCGATGGTGTTAGCCGGGGTATCGAAACGGGCGTTGGTCAACAGCTCGGCGAGACGTGGCTCTTCGAAGGCAATGTCCTTTAACACTTCCAGCGGCTCTCCGCTGCGCTGGTCCAGAAAACCCGCGGGCGTCACCACACCGAGCGAGCTTCTGCCGTTACTGAACGGAATCAGCCAGTACCAGATTTCATGAAATTTCGGATGAATGGCAATTAAAATTTTATTGCGGTCGTAATCGGGTACAGTAATCCGATCCTCGATATGCGTGAACAGCGCACGCCGCGGCGACAATGACGAAGGGGTTTCCAGATCCAATAATCTTGGCAATACCCGACCAAAGCCGCTGGCATCCAATACCATCTTTGCCCGCCACTGCTTGTGCACACCGGTGGCATCGACGCTGGTCAGGCAGGCCTGCTCGGGATTACTAAAATCGGCAGACTGGATAGTTTGTTGATAATGAATGGGCACGCCGGCCGCTGCGGCGCTGTCGGCCAACACCTTATCAAAATGGGCGCGCGGTACCTGAAAGGTGGTGCCCCAGCCTGGGCTGAATTTTTGGGTGAAATCGAATTCGGTCAGTTTGCCGGCTCTGGAAAAAGCCGCGCCGTTTTTAAATTGGAAGCCTTCCGCCGTCACCGCCGGCAGCATGTCAGCGGCTTCCATAAAGGCCATGCATTGCGGCAGCAGGCTTTCGCCAATCGAGAAACGCGGGAACTGTTCCTTTTCCAGAATCACCACCTGGTGACCGAGTTGTTTCAGCATCTTGGCAGCCACGCTGCCGGAGGGGCCGGCCCCGATAATCAATACATCTGCATCCATTTACTTACCAACCCTCTTATCCGGTTAAAATACGTCCAGTACAAAATTCAGAAACAGCGAGTATGCCATCAAGTTAAATCAGTGTAATGCTTCTCCAGCAGGAGAACGACGATCTACGACAAGCCTCAACAAGATAGGCGTTAACTTGGCAGTATTGCCCCAATAACATCCCACTCAATGCTGGAAACCCAAAAATCTCCCGCCGCGCAGACACCAATTTCTGACCACACAGCACCGTTTGCCCTGCACAACGGCCAGGTGGTATGCCGCGGCAATTTATGGGCGGACGTGGCGGCCCTGGCCGCGCAATTGCCGGACCAGCCCTATCAATTTAATTTATGCGAAAACCGCTACCTATTTAGCCTGTGCCTGTTAGCGGCGGCGGTACGCGGACAGATTTGCCTGCTGCCACCCGCCGGGCAAATAGCGGTTATTCTGGAAATTCTGCGCGATTATCCCGGCGCGTATATCGCCAGAGAACACGCGCCGCAGCAAAAGGGTTTGGATTGGTTCGAAGTCATCGCGCCAAACGCTGCAAGCGCAGCATCGCCACCCCATTTCGACTGGCAGCGCACCGCTGTGATCGCTTTCACCTCCGGCAGCACCGGCAAACCCAAGCCGTGTCCGCATAGCCTGCATACCTTTAAAACCTCCGCCGAAATGGCGGTCAGCAGCCTGGGATTAGCGGAGCAGCAACTTTTGATGTTGTCTACCACGCCGCCGCAACATATGTACGGTCTGGAAACCTCGGTATTCTGGCCTTTGTTTTCTCAGTTGGTGCTGCACGACGGCCGGCCGTTCTTCGCTGAAGACATCCGGCAAACGATGAATACCGCGCCGTGGCCCGTTGTGCTGGCGTCAACACCCACCCATTTGCGTTCCTTAATCAAAACCAACGCTGCTTGGGACAATCTGGCCGGCATTATTTCAGCTACCGATACCTTATCCGCAAAGCTGGCCGGCGAAACCGCGGCAATTTTAGGGCAATCCCCGCGCGAAATCTATGGCAGCACCGAAACCCTGTCGTTTGCCAGCCGCGAGACCTTGCTTGAGAACCCGTGGCGACCTTACACCGGCTGCCGCTTGCATCAAGATGAAAGTGGACAAACCGATCTGCAAGCCGCGCATTTGCCGATAGCAGTGCCTTTGCAAGACACTGTGCAGATCCAAGCCGACGGCTGTTTTACCGTATTGGGCCGTGATCAAGACATGGTAAAAATCGGCGGCAAGCGCGCGTCCCTGACCGAACTTAACCGTCGCTTGCTGGATATAGACGGCGTAGACGATGGGGTTTGTTTTATCCAAGACAATGGCCGACTGGCCGCTGTCGTGGTCAGCAAACTAGACAGCCAAGCCATTCGGCGGGGTCTACAGCCCTATCTGGATGAGGTGTTTCTGCCGCGAAAAATTCATTTTGTTACTAAGATTCCGCGAAACGCGACAGGTAAACTGGCAAAACTCGAACTGGAGAAGCTGTTAGAAGGTTTGAGCTAGACGCTTCGCGAACTCGATTTGCCAGGCTGCGATTAATCATGCCGCTTTGCGTCTGCCGGCAGCTTATCGAACAAGGGGTTTTTGGCGATCGCATAATGCTCCGGGTAATACACAGCTGCGAGATGTAAACCATGCGGCGGCGCGGTCATCGCAGCTTGGGAGCGGTCTTTAGTCTCCAAAAGTTCAGCAGTCCAATCCACCGGCCGCCGACCTATGCCGATTTCCATCAATACCCCGGCGATATTTCTGACCATATGATGCAAAAAGGCATTGGCGCATAGATCGATGATCACCCGCTGTTCGTCGCGATACACATCAATGAAATGCATCAGCCGATTGGGACTCACCGATTGGCAGCTCTGCGCGCGAAACGAGGAAAAATCGTGTTCGCCCAATAGCGACTGTGCAGCCTGATGCATGGCTTGCTCATCCAGCGGCTGGTAACACCAGGTCGCCTGCGTTCTTAGCAAAGCCGACTTCATCGGCCGATTCAAAATCACATAACGATAAGCTCTTGCTATGGCGCTGTAGCGGGCATGAAAGTCGCCTTGCGCCGCTTGCGCCCAGGTAATGCGAATGTCATCCGGCAGATAGCTGTTGCCGCCCATCAACCAGCCGCGCATGTCGCGTTCCACTTCGCAATCAAAATGCGCCACTTGTTCCAATGCGTGCACGCCGGCATCCGTGCGGCCCGCGCATAGTACGGTAATCGGTTGATTGGCGATTTTAGTCAAGGCTTTTTCCAACTGGCCCTGCACGGTCGCTTTACCGTCCTGCCATTGCCAGCCGGCGTAAGCGCTGCCGTCGTATTCGATGCCTAAAACGATGCGCGGCATATCGGTTGCTGTTTATTCATGAATCCACACCCGGCAACCCACGGCAACCTGCTCGAACAAGCTGATCAGGTCGGCGTTACGCATGCGAATGCAGCCATGCGATTCCGGCTTACCTTGCATCAACTCGTCCGGCGTGCCGTGGACATAAATGTAGCGCCAGGTGCTGTCCACATCGCCGTAGCGGTTTTTGCCGGGTTCCAGCCCGCCCAGCCACAGGATGCGGCTGAGAATCCAATCGCGTTGCGGATGCTGCGCGGCCAGCTCCGGCGTGTAGATTTCGCCGGTTGGCCGCCGGCCTGCCAGCACGCTGTTGATCGGCAGGCCGGCGCCGATTTTGGCGCGGATTTTATGCCAGCCGGTCGGCGTGCAGTAGCTGCCTTTTTTTTCGCCGGGGCCATTTTTTGCGGTAGAGACCTGATACTCGTTGAGCACCTCGCTGCCGTGTACTAAGCGCAGGCGTTGCTCGGCAATGGAGATGTCCAAATAAGGCGCTGCAAAGTGATAGCGCTGCGTTGCCGCAGAACCTGAAGTCATTTCACAAACAAGGCTATCGATTCGACATGCGCGGTTTGCGGGAACATGTCCATCACCCCGGCCTTGACCAGCTTGTAGCCCAGCTCATTCACCAAAATTCCGGCATCGCGGGCCAAGGTAGATGGGTTGCAGGATACGTAAACGATGCGCTCCGGTTGCCAGTGTTTCAAGTTGTGTAACACTTCCGAAGCACCGGCCCGGGAAGGGTCCAGCAGCACCTTGGTAAATTTTTGCTTGGACCAGGGTTGGTCCTTCAAGTCCTTAGTCAGATCGGCGACATGAAATTCAACATTATCCAGATTATTCAACTTGGCATTTTCCCGAGCGTGCTTGACCAGCGGCAAGTCGCCTTCCACACCGACGACCTGACCCGCCTGGGTCGCCAGCGGTAAAGTGAAATTGCCCAAGCCGCAGAATAAATCCAGTACCCTGTCTTCCTTGGTCAGTTCCAGCGCTGCCAAGGCCCGTGTCACCATTTTCTGATTGATCTGGTAATTGACCTGAGTAAACATCGCCGGGCGGAAATTGAACTTAACGCCTTGTTCGGCTAGCGCGTAACTCGGAATGACTTCCGGCTCGCCGTCCAAAGGCACGATGGTATCCGGACCCTTCGGCTGCAAACAAATGCTGACCTGATGTTGATGGGCAAATTCGCGCAGCCTTTGTTTATCGGCATCGGTCGGTGGCTCCAGCACCCGAAACGCCAGTACGCATTCCTTATCGCCAATCGCCACTTCGATTTGCGGAATTTTGTCTTTCACCGTCAACCCGGCGATCATCTCGCCCAAAGCAATCAGCTTCTCGCCGACGATGGAGTTCATCACTTTACAGCTATCGATTTCCGCTAAAAACGGATTGCGCCGCTCGCGAAAGCCCACCAATACCCTATTCTTTTTTGCCACCCATTTCACGCCCATCCGCGCCTTGCTGCGATAACCCCAATGCGGGCCAGTCAAAGCTTCCCAGATTTGCGGAATCTCGACTTTACCGATGCGACGGAACTGATCGCGCAGTAAATCCTCTTTGAAGTTGATCTGTTCGGCGTCATCGACATGTTGAAAACTGCAACCGCCGCAACTGCCGAAATGCGGACAAGCCGGTTCGACCCGGTGCTCAGACCGGCTGATCAGATTGACCACTTTGCCTTCTGCATAGTCTTTACGACTGTCGGTGTAGACAAATTCCAGCGTTTCGCCGGGCAAGGCTTCGTCGATAAACACGACTTTGCCATTGACGTGGCTGACGCCACGGCCATCGTGGGACAAAGATTCTATGGTAACGGTGACGGGGTCTAACGGGAGTTTTTTCTTGTGGGCCATTGTGCTCGATTGGGTGGGTTGGGTTAGCGCGGTGTAACCCAATATAAAGCTGCGTTGTTTAGGTTGGAAAAATGCCGGTGGATAAATAGCGGTCGCCCCGGTCGCAGACTATCGCCACGATCAAGGCATTTTCAATTTGTTGGGATAATTGCAAAGCCGCGTAAACCGCACCGCCAGAAGATACGCCGGCAAAAATACCCTCTTGTGCAGCCAAGGCTCGGGTGGTGTTTTCCGCGTTCAGCTGATTGACTTCGATGATGCTATCCACCCGCACAGCGTCGTATATTTTAGGTAAATATTCCTTAGGCCAGCGGCGAATACCCGGGATTTTCGATTCGCCTTCCGGCTGCACGCCGATGATTTGAACCGCGGGATTTTGTTCTTTCAAATACCGGGAGGTCCCCATGATGGTGCCGGTGGTGCCCATGGAACTGACGAAATGCGTAATCTTACCCTGCGTGTCGCGCCAGATTTCCGGACCGGTGCCTTCGTAATGCGCCAAAGGATTATCGGGATTGGCGAATTGATCCAGAATCCGTCCCTCGCCGCGCGCTTCCATGGCTCTTGCCAGATCGATGGCTGCTTCCATGCTGCCTTTGGCCGGCGTCAGGATAATCTCCGCGCCGTAGGCTTTCATGGAGGCAATGCGCTCAGCGCTCATATTGTCCGGCATGATCAAGGTCATCTTATAACCCTTAATCGCCGCCGCCATCGCCAAGGCAATACCGGTATTGCCGCTAGTGGCTTCGATCAAGCGATCGCCGGGTTTGATCTCGCCGCGCGCTTCGGCGTGTTGAATCATGCTTAAGGCTGGCCGATCTTTCACCGAACCAGCCGGATTGTTACCTTCCAGCTTCACCAAAATAGTATTGCCACCGGCGACCGGCAGGCGTTGCAAACGCACCAATGGCGTATTTCCGACAAAAGATTCTATGGTTGGGAAGTTCATGACTTTAACGTCCGGTTAAGTTTACGGCGGCGATTATAGCAAGTTCCAGACCTCAAGCGCCGCTGTAACCCAAGGCCAAAAAATTTCATTTATAATCGACTGACCCCAATCAAACTAGCAGCCGACATGGAATCCATCGATTTAAATAGTCCCGAGCTTTATATCAACCGCGAACACAGCTTATTGGAGTTTAACTTTCGGGTGCTCGCGCAAGCCCTGGACGAAACGCTGCCGCTATTGGAACGGCTGAATTACTTATGCATTTCTTGTTCCAATCTGGATGAGTTTTACGAAGTACGTGTCGCCAGCTTGATACAAATGGCGGAAATGGATCCCAATCTGGTCAGTTCCGACGGCTTAACCATTAACGAGCAATTCGACAAAATCTCGATCAAAGCCCACGAACTGGTCGCAGAGCAATATCGCGTGCTTAATGAGGTACTGATCCCTTGCATGGAGGCCGAGAATATCCGCTTCTTGCGGCGCGACCGTTGGAGCCCGGCACAAAAAGCCTGGCTGGAAAAATATTTCAACGAAGAGCTATTGCCGATTCTGACCCCAGTCGGGCTCGATTCCGCCCACCCGTTTCCGCGCATCCTGAATAAAAGTTTAAATTTCATCATCTCCCTAACCGGCAAAGATGCGTTTGGCCGTAACAGCGGCCGGGCGGTTTTGCAGGCACCGCGCGCCCTACCCCGCATCGTGCAATTACCTGTTACCGAGACCGATAGCGGGCCTTACGATTTTGTGTTTCTGTCCTCCATCATTCATGCGTTCGTCAACGAGTTGTTCAACGGCATGATGGTCAAGGGCTGTTATCAATTCCGGGTCACCCGCAACAGCGATTTTTTCGTCGACGACGACGCGATCGACGACTTGATGCTGGCTGTGGAAGGCGAACTGGCGATGCGCAATTACGGTGATGAAGTACGTCTGGAAATCGACGGTAATTGTCCCGAAGAGACCGTGAATTTCTTGTTGGCGCGCTTTGATTTGAAACCGGACCGCTTATTTTTAGCCAACGGTCCGGTCAATTTAAGCCGGATGCAAACCATCTTGAGCATGGTCGAACGGCCCGATCTTAAATTTACGCCGTTCAAATCCAGCGTGCCGCCCGCGCTAGGGCGCAATAAGGATATTTTTGCCAGCATCCGCAAACAGGATATTTTGTTGCACCATCCGTACGAGTCGTTCTCGCCTGTGGTGGATTTCATTCGCCAGGCCGCTGCCGATCCAGATGTATTAGCCATAAAACAAACCTTGTACCGCACCGGCGTGGACTCGCCTATCGTCGCGGCCTTGATCAAAGCCGCCCGCGCCGGTAAGGAAGTCACGGTGGTCATCGAGTTGCGGGCGCGTTTCGATGAAAAGGACAACATTGGTCTGGCCGCAAAACTGCAAGAAGCCGCGGCTCACGTGGTGTACGGCGTGGTAGGGTATAAAACCCACGCCAAAATGTGCATGGTTTTGCGCAAGGAAGGCAGCACATTACGCAATTATGTGCATCTGGGCACCGGCAACTACCACCCTAAAACTGCCCGGCTTTATACCGACTACGGATTATTTACCTGCGAAAAAGAATTGGGCGAAGACGTGCGCCGGGTATTCATGCAATTGACCAGTTTGGGCAAGGTCAGCAAACTGAATAAGCTGCTGCAATCGCCGTTCACTTTGCACCACGGCATCCTGAAGATGATTGATAGAGAAATCGAGCATGCCAAAAAAGGCAAGCCGGCCAGGATTATTATCAAGGTCAATGCCGTAGTCGAGGAACAGGCAATTCAAGCGCTGTACCGCGCCTCGCAAGCCGGCGTGGAAATCAAAATGATCGTGCGCGGCGTCTGTTGCTTGCGGCCGGGCGTGCCGGGGGTTTCAGAGAATATCGAAGTACGCTCCATCGTCGGCCGCTTCCTGGAACACACCCGCATCTATGCGTTTTGTAACGGCGGCGATTGGGCGGTTTACGCATCCAGCGCCGATTTAATGAACCGCAATATGTTCCGCCGGGTGGAGGTCTGTTTCCCTATCGCCGACAAACGGATTGCGGAACGGATTCTTAACGACCTGGATGCGTATCTCAGAGATAACGCCCAAGCCTGGCAATTGCAAAGCGACGGCCAGTACCGGCATTTGCGCGCCGACGATCAAGCCATTTATCAAGTGCAGAGCGAACTGCTCAAAGCGTTTTGCGGATAGGATAAGCCATGAGTCAAAAACCCCGCCAAATCCGGCAAGTGGTGCTGGATACCGAAACCACCGGCATCAACCCCAAGGAAGGCCATAAGATTATCGAAATCGGCTGCGTGGAACTGATTAACCGCCGTTTGACCCGTAATCATTTCCACGTCTATCTGAATCCGGACCGGGAAATCGATGCCGGCGCCATCGAAGTGCATGGCATCACCAACGAATTTTTAAAAGATAAGCCGCGCTTCGCCAATGTCGTCGAAGACTTTATGCGCTTTACTCAGGGTGCGGAGCTGATCATTCACAACGCACCGTTTGACGTCGGCTTTTTGAATCACGAATTGGCGCTATTAGCCGGGGAAGAACGCCGCGTCGAGACCAATAGCACCGTGTTCGACACCCTGGCTTACGCCCGGAAAAAACACCCCGGCGCGCGAAACAGTTTGGATGCGTTGTGTAAACGCTACGGTATAGACAACAGTCACCGCGAATTGCATGGCGCTTTACTCGACGCGGAAATCCTGGCGGACGTCTATTTATTGATGACCGGAGGCCAGGCATCCCTGTTGGATGAAGGCGATCACACCGGCAATGGCGGCGAACAGGCTATCGTTAGACTATCGGCCGACAGAGCACCATTAAAAATCATTGCTTGTAGTAGCGAGGAAGAACTGGCGCACCAACAACGTTTGGCAAAAATCGCCAAAGTCAGCGGCAATTGTTTGTGGCAACAGTAGTGTGACCGTCTTTTAAACGCCCCCGCTTTCAAAAACCCCAGAACTCAGTGTCTTCAAATGAAAAAAGCGGTGCGCTCGGCGGCGGTTCGATGACCAACTCGCTGAGCGGCATTGGTTTATGCACGCCGTAGCCTTGGGCATAGTCGACGCCTATGGTTTTTAAAACCTCTCTGATCTCGCTGCTTTCGACGTATTCAGCAATGGTCGTCAAGCCCAGGGAATGAGCGATTTCATTCATGGATTTAACGATGGCAACATCGGCTTTGTCGTTTAATATGTCTTTGACAAAGGCCCCGTCTATTTTCAGATAATCGATATTCAAGTTCTTCAGATAGGAATACGACGAATAGCCTGACCCGAAATCATCCAATGAAAACTTACAATTAAACTGCTTGATGGCTTTGATGAAACTATTTGTTAAATAAAAACTTTCCGCTGCAACCGTTTCCGTGACTTCGAACGTCAGTTTATTTGTGGGCACGCTGGTTGATTCCAATATTCCTTTAAGAAACCCTAAAAATTCTTCGCTGTTAA
Source organism: Methylomonas sp. TEB (assembly GCF_047777895.1). Classification (GTDB taxonomy): domain Bacteria; phylum Pseudomonadota; class Gammaproteobacteria; order Methylococcales; family Methylomonadaceae; genus Methylomonas. Next base: position 2,472,746 of record NZ_CP180476.1, on the reverse strand, counting down.
TAGATTGTCCGGACAAATTGATCGCAAAGCCATCAATATGATCGAAATAATCTCTATTATTTTCAATCCACATAAGCACATTGGTAATGACCCATTGATCAATTTCCGGCATACGCTTACAGCGTTCCACAGCAGGTATGAAATGATCGGGTGGAATAATATTATCGTTTTCGTCTTTAATACCCAGCAAAATTTCGTAATGTTGATGACTGGCACTGGTTTCATCGACCGCGGCAATCATTTGGCAACGTAAAAACAACCTGTTCTCGGAAAATACCTTGTCAATATTGCCTATCCATTCGTATATTTTATTTTGACGTTTTAAATTCTCGTCATCATGCGTAAAAAGCAAAACATTATTCGGACCGGAACGCTCTGCCGACATGCTGGCGGTATCGGCATTTTGTAACAACTCGTTAACGTCAAAATTGTTCTGTTCGAACGGCACCAAACCGATACTCACACCGATGGTATAGCTTTTATCTTGCCATTGAAACCGCGATTCACTAATGACTTTTAACAGTTTTTTGGATAACTCATAAGCAGTTTGCGCGCCGCAATCTTTTAGCAGCACTGCGAAAGATTTATCGCCGATTCGCGCGAATAAATCGCCATCACGCAACTGCTCGCTGATTAAATGCGTGAGCGTTTTCAAGAATTGTTTGCCGCCAGCGACGCCGCAAACATTAGTAATGACGCGAAAATCCAAAACCTCTATATGACCCAAGATATGGCCGGTACTATCGAGTTTAACGAGCTCGATTTTTAGCTGTTTAACAAACTCGTCTTTGGTGAGTAAATCGGTTTCCGCGTCATGCGTAGCGTTATAAATCAATTTGCTATGCATGTTTTGCAACATTTGGTTAGTCGCGCGATCCATTAAAGGCACATCCAGGCTTTCTATTCTATTCGCTCCGCCATTTTCCAAAAGTAATGCCAATTCGGTTTTATTAAGCTCTAACTTAGTCAGTCCATCGCGATTAACAAAAACGCAAATTGGTAAAATATCGCCTATCCAAACCAGTTTCATCGGTTCAAAACCTTCGGAGCCTCTATAGATTATCAGCCATTCGCCCACCTGTAATTGTGAAACTTGCGCTGCCCATTCAGATTCTATAATGTCTTGCATGGATCTAGGCGCGGGAATTCTGACGGTATCCATCGGCTTCCTAACTTTTGGCACACCGCTACCCACCAGTAAAGCAAACAATTCTTCAATAACATTATCGCGTTTGAATAAGTTAGGACAAACTGTGCCTAGATTCTCTTCGATAAATTTGAGTGTGGTATGAATGCTGACCGATTGCATATTCAGAAACGAATCCTGTTCGTAGAGCCAAAATAGTAAATCGTCAATTACTTTGATATAAGAGGCTTTTTCCTCAGGCTTAGCTTCCTTATTTAATTCGGCAATCACTAACAGGTCTTGCCATCCAGCGCCAAGTAGCGTGGGAATAATCGATGGTACAGAGCGGCCGGCTATACGCTTATCAACTTCCTGCTGAATAGTTAGCCTTGCCGCCTCCAATTTTTGTTGGCCTTCGTAAGGCTCTATTATGCGTTTGACGTTGGTTTCATTGGATTTTGTCCACTGCTTAGTGACGCTATCCAATTCATGCTCGACTTCAGTGAAAACATTAGGATTGCTAATGGACTCAGCGGAAATCCGCGCTATTGCTTTTTCTACAGTATTTTTTATATTGGTATTTTTGATTACCCGATTACTTTTAATCGCAGGTTCCAGAACAGCCAGTTGATTCAGTATTTTTCGGGCAGGGTGCGACTCGGAATCCAGAAAATCATTACCTTGCATGGGCAATGACAATAGAGGTAAATGAATACTTTCCAAATAATCTTTAATATCTTTAGAAAACTCAAGCTCACCGAACAAGGCGTCAAAAAACCTGCCATACAGTTCAAGGCGCTGAACATCGTTTGCGGCCAACGATTTTGCCTCCGGATTATCAGCTTGTAATTTATCGGCAAGGCTTTTTTGCAGTGTTGTGGTATCTAAATGAAGGCCCGATTTAGCGGTAATATCCTTTTGGATTTTCGCAATCGCCGATAAAACTTCCGCTGGGTCAAATATTTGCTGGACATTATTGACCGGCAGGGTATTTTCCTTGCGCTGGGTATCGGTAGATACGGCCATTGTTTCAGTTAACAGGTTCAGTAATTTGCCTGTAACCTGGCTTAAAGGTTGAATAGCTTTGTGAACGACCAGCGGTTCGGCATCCAAATAGTCATTGAAATAAACTTGCTGTTTATCGCTATTTTTTGTATCAAAAACGGAGCCGCTCTGCTTACTATGAACGGGCATTTGCAATCGCGCGGATTCAAACTTAGCTAAAGTCGCAGCTGCTTGCTTATAAAAACCCGGTAATTCGATAATTAATATTTTTTCGAAGCAATTATAAATCGCCTTTTTTATATTACTCCCCAGCTCTAACTGCAAGAATATTTCCCTAAAACTATCACATAAAACCGCCGGACCAATTGGATTATTAACCGCATTATCAAATATACCAAACACCCTGCATAATTCTCTAACTAACAGATTAAGCTCGTCGTCAAAATAGTTTTTAAGCTTTCTGATAGTAGCCGACATATTCAACCAGTCTTCAAAGTCGTCTTTTTCGATTAATGAAAGCGAATCATGATATAAAGCATCTGAGTTTTTTTCGTTGTCACTGGAAATATAATCAACCTGATATATAACAGAACAACAAAATTCACTACTAATAATCTCTCTATTCAGCTTTAGCGTGGTAATTAAGTCGTCAAAAGCCGATGGATTGGAAAAAAACTCAGCATGCGTGTTCGCAGCTTCCATGCAATCGCTCAGCGAGTCAAAAAACCGATCGATTAATAAAGGCAAGCTTTCTATTAGAAATTGTTTAAATGTGTTTTTATAATTTTCTTGATTTAAATTTTCTGGTGAAGTATCTAAATTGTCATTCGTTGAGGAAAGCGATCCAACATTTGCTATTTTTCTTAACGCATTAAACGTGGTGGCGGGCATCTGTTCAGTGACAAGGCCTACTCCCGTCGTGCCAATATGTGTTATTTGCGCATCTACTTCAAAAGTTTTTAGCTCGAACTCCAATTGAATAGAAAAGCGAATTTTTATATTTTTATGCAATGCAATCTGCGGATGACTTTTATCAAAAACCAGATAAAATCCACCGCTACAAAAATCCAGAATACGGCATTCCAGTGTGTCAGTTTGGTCGATTATCAATAAAGCGTTTAGATCAATCGCATATCTAATATAGCGACGTCTTTTGCTTTTTTTAATACTAGCAGACATAAATCAGATGAAATAGGAAAAAAACTACCGTAATAATAGACGCCGACCATGTTGTTTAAACCAAGCCAGTGTAAACTCCGTAAATAACTAATTGACGTTATTTAACGAAGCGGAAATGTATTTATTTAAGCACTATCTATCTAACGACAATACTGGTGTGGATACTATACCACGATAGGCTTGAGTGCGGTCCCGGCTGGTTGTCAAGTTTAGACCAGTTCAGGCGAATATTTAGCGCACAAAAAGCGTGGTTTCAACGATTACTTGAGTCTCGCCGGGGTCTATAGTTCAACAGCTTCAAGCACTCACGACACTACCCAAGTTTCGGCGAATGTTTTGCGCGATTTTGCTTGCCGATTGCGTCTGAGTTTGGGATAAATAAAAAAACCTGACAACAACCCCCAAAGTGGACATCTATGAATTACTGGCTGATGAAATCAGAACCCGACACCTTCGGCATTGACGACTTGTTTAATCGACCCGGCCAAACCGAGCATTGGGACGGTGTCCGCAACTACCAAGCCCGAAACATGATGCGTGACGACATGAAAATCGGCGATCAGGTGTTTTTTTACCATTCCAACTGCGACGAACCGGGTATCGTCGGCATCATGCAAGTGGTGCGCGAAGCCTATCCGGACTTTACCGCGTTCGACCCGGACGATAAGCATTTTGACCCGAAAAGTAATCCGGACAAGCCTACCTGGTACATGGTCGATGTAAAGTTTGTCAGAAAGCTATCGCGTAACATCAGTCTGCGCGAACTGAAACTGAAAACCGAACTAACCGAACTGGCCTTGCTGCGCCGCGGCAACCGGCTGTCCATCATGCCGGTGAATGCCAAGCAATGGGCATTTATTCTCGGTTTGGAAAACGCCTAGTCTTCCGAAAAATTTAGCGTCACGCTCATCAGCGTGACGCGGTGACCACGATAAACTTCTTCGGCCATCGCAGTCCAGCCAAGTTTTGCGTAGAAATCCGCCTGATCCGGTGTAAACAGATAGAGTTTGGCAAAACCGGCAGCCTGAGTTTGCAGCATGACATGTTGTACCAACTTCGCACCTATGCCCTGCCGGCGGTATTCGGGCGCTACGTAAACACTGGCCAACCATGGCGTCAGTTCCGGGCGGGTATCCATGTCGCTTTCAATGATGGCTGCGGAGCCGGCCAGTTGGCCTTCATGTTTGTAAATGAAGGTGCTCGGAACTAATTTGTCGCTTAAATAAGCTTGCATTCTTTCGATGCGGTGTTCCAGGGTTTGGCCGGGATTCAGGTTTGACCATTCGGCTTGGTGCCATTGGGCTAGGGTGGGGATTTGGTGGGGTTCTTGGGAGAGGTTGATGATGGTCATGTTTCTGTCTGTGGAATAGAGTAATCCCATCGAATCTAAGTATGGCAATTGGTGTCGCTATCGCGACGGATTGTTTTAACGTCGGGTCTCGGCCCGACAGCCGAGATACTTTTCGCTACGAAAACCATCCTTGGTTTTCGCCCTTCGGGCCAGCCTATCGGCTGTTCAAATTCGCTCCAAGCGAATTTGTGCTTGTCCAAAGAAAAGTATCCAAAAGAAAAGACACCCGGATTTCGCCCTGATCCTGCGCTTCACAGTTTTTTGCAGGGGTTGGCGAAAGGGGCTTCCTGCCCCTTCGCCAACGAGCGGCATCCCTGCCGCTCCCCTCCGGGCTGATCCTGCAAAAAACTACGATGCTCGGGGTCAAAATACGGGACCAAAACCCACTCCCAAGGGAAAGCTGTCGTAATAATTAAAACCATCCCTTCTCCCCCAGGGAGAAGGTTAGGATGAGGGAGTCCAAACAAATGCTGCAAGAATTTTCCCCCTCACCCCAACCCTCTCCCGCAAGGATAGGGAGCGTTAAGACCACGAGAATACATTAATCCCCCTGCTACACAGCAACGGTGTTTCCCCGTATGCCGCGCCGAGCACCGGAGCTTTTATCGAGAACAGCCCGAAGGGGCACCGCAGGGATGCGGTGCGTCGGCGGAGGGGCTGGGAAGCCCCTTCTGCCGACCCTCGATAAAAGCTTCGGCGCGCAGGGTCAAAGCGGCATCCGGGTCGCCTTTTCTTTGGGTACTTTCTTTTGGCGGAGCAAAAGAAAGTACCTCGCCTTCGGGTGCGAGAACCCGATTAAATCAAACCGTCGCGACAGCGACACCCTTACCTTAGAGATCATTTCCAAAATTAGGTATTGATTTGCTTGATCGCCCTACATTTTGGGAAGCCATTACAACCCCAAAATTGTTTGCCCTTATTGGCACCGTTTCTTGCTGTTCTTATGACCATAGATTTACCACAGTTCGGACATGAGTTTTCATGATGCCGAGTCTGTTTGGCCTGAACAATATTTTTAACGTGCTCTACGTAGCGCCTATGTGTTCTGTTAGTTGGTTCCAATCGTCCAAATTGTAATCTGGCAAAAATCTCGTGAACCTGACTATCACTAAAAAGTAACTGAGTTTTACTTTCTATGAAGCGAATAAATTCTCCGGCGTAGACAACATTGGCTGGCATCGGCGTTTTGAAAGAGCTATCTCCAACAAATACAACGAGCGAAAATATCTTTTCTGGATCAAGCGCTAAAAATCGTTGCAATGCCTGAGTATGCTTGTAATTCTGATGTAACGGATTTTGAAATTTAGTTGTGTGACGGTAAATCTTTTGCGTCCAAATTTTCTGATTGGCGTCCCCGAATATCCAGCCCTTCATATTCTTGGTTTCGATAACAAATACACCATAACGGGACACTATTACATGGTCTATTTGTGTACTGCCACTTTCCGTAACCAACGTTACGTTTTTAATCAGTTTGTATATGTCTTTGTCCAGCAAGAATTTCGCTGCCAAATTGACTTGTCCTTCGCCAAACGCCCCTTTGATAACTGGAGATTTAAGAACACTTACAACAATAGCGAGTAGTATCAACCACCAAAAATTGCTTATGAATGGCCCAAAAATTTGTACCAAAACCGCTGAGGTGTTCATTTGTGAGCTTAGTTTGGTTGACTAGCTGAGTACATGATCTGCTTAGAAACCCTCACCAAATCCTCCTCCGTATCCACCCCCGCCTCCGGCGTCTTATCAACAATTTTCACCAACACCCTCTCCCCGTGCCAAAGAATCCGAAGCTGCTCCAACGACTCAACACTCTCTAACGGCGACGCAGCCCAACTGCAATACCGCTGCAAAAAGCCCACCGTATAAGCATACATCCCAATATGTCTGAGATGCGGCAAACTAGAAGACGCTATACCGTGCTGATCAGGGAACGTCGCTCGGTTCCACGGAATCGCCGCCCGGCTAAAATACAAGGCATAACCATTTTTATCCAACACCACCTTCACCGCATTCGGATTGAAAATTTCCTCCACGTCCAAAATCTTAGCCGCCAAGGTGGCAATCCCAGCCTGTTCCTGTCCAGCCAGCGCCAAGGCCGTATCGCGAATATAAGCCGGTGGAATCAACGGTTCATCGCCTTGCAGATTCACGACGATCTGTTCGTCGGCCCAACCCATGATCCGCGCTACCTCGGCTATGCGTTCGGTGCCGGACTGGTGATTGGGATCGGTCATTACCGCTTGCAAGCCTAAGTCGCTCACCGCATCGAAGATACGTTGGTCGTCGGTCGCCACCACCACTTGCTCGGCATCGGCTTCCAATGCGCGTTCGCACACATGCACGATCATCGGCTTGCCGGCAATGTCCAACAAGGGCTTACCCGGCAAGCGGGTGGAACCGTAGCGGGCCGGAATGACGACTTTGAAACCGCCGCTCATTTACGCAGGGCGTCCGCTTCTTCGAAACTCAGTTCGCGGGCTTCGTCTTCCAGCATCACCGGAATATCGTCGCGGATCGGGAAGGCTAAATTGTCGGCTTTGCAAATCAATTCCTGTTTGTCTTTGTCGTAAATCAGGGAGCTTTTGCACAGCGGGCAGGCCAGAATCTCGAGCAGTTTTTTATCCATGAGCTTTGTCTTTGAGTAGTTTTAACAGTTGTTGGGAAAATGCCTCGGGCAGTTCGGCATCGATAGGTAAATACCAATATTGGTCGGTAGCGAAACGGGCGCATTTCACCGAGTCCTTTTCGGTCATAAGCACCGGGCGCGGCTCTTTAAATTGCAAATCTTCGGCAGTAAACGGATGGTGGTCCGGCAAGGCGTGGGTTTGACAATCCAGTCCGGCAGCCGCTAATTGCGCAAAGAAGCGTGCCGGGTTGCCTATCGCCGCGACGGCGTGGCAAGCCATGCCTTTGAATTCGACCAGCGGTTTTCGTTCGCCGGTTTTCATGTTGATCAGTTGCTGGCCCTTGCAGTGCATCGGCAATTCGCCTTCCAACAATTCATCCGGGCCGTTAACGACCACCAAATCGACGTGTTTGACTCGTTCCTGCGGCTCGCGCAGCGGGCCAACCGGCAGACAATAACCGTTACCGAAGCGGCGCTGACCGTCTACCACGACGATTTCGATGTCGCGCTCCAGTGCGTAATGCTGCAATCCGTCGTCGGAAATCAGTACGTCGCAGGCGTTGCTTGACAGCAATTGTCGGCCGGCCGCGACTCGATCGGCGCCAACCACAATCGGACAAGCACAGCGCTTGGCTAACAACACCGCCTCGTCACCCACTTGCGCCGGATCGCTCTCGGCGGTTACCGCTTGCGGACTGGTGTTGGCCGCGCCGGCATAACCGCGGCTGATCACCCCGGGTTTGTAGCCTTGTTGTTTCAAGAAATCCACCATCCAGATCACCAGAGGCGTCTTACCGGTGCCGCCTACGGTGATGTTGCCGACGATAATCACCGGTACCGGCAATTTAGTCTTTTTCAATACGCCGATGCGGTATAAAAAACGCCGCAAGCGGATGGCGTCTACGTAGATCATGGACCAGGGCATCAGCCAAGCCGAGATATACATCTCCTTGTACCAGGCATCCTCAAACCATTTCACTAATTTCGGGTTCATTATTTTTCCGGGCGGTTGATAGCAAAAGTGATGTGGTGAAAGCCTAATTGATTGGCGACATCCAAGGCGCTGACTACGGCTTGATGCGGGGCTTTGCCGTCGGCGCTGATGATGAACGGTAACAATCTGGACTCGCCGGCAGTTTGTGCCAAAGCCGCTTTCAAGCCGTCCAGGTTTTGATTCACCAGCTCATGAAACTGGTTGTCGTCACCGGCCAGGGCATAAGTGCCCTTGGCATCGACGTATAAATTGATGGTCTTACCCTGCTCCGTGGCGTCGCTGCCTTGCGCTTCAGGCAGGTTGATCTTCAATTCGGAGTGATGACGAAACGTGGTAGCGACCATGAAGAAAAACAGTAAAACCAGCAACACGTCTATCATTGGGATTAAGCCGATATCGACCTGCGTACGGCGTTTGCGGCGGAATTGCATTAAATGTCCTCGCGCGCGCCTTGCATGATGTCGATCAGGCGCAGCGACTCTTCTTCCATCCGCACCACATGATCGTCAACCAGACGCTCGAAATAACGGTGGAAAAACAGGCTGGGAATCGCTACGGTCAAACCGGAGGCAGTACAAATCAAGGCTTCGGAAATGCCACCGCTCAACACAGCTGGATCGCCCATCCCGCCTATCGCGATGTCTGAAAACACCCGGATAATGCCGTCTACTGTGCCGAGCAATCCGAGTAAGGGCGTGATAGAAGCGATGCTGCCCAGCGCATTTAAATAACGCTCCAGCTCGTGTGTCACCTGGCGGCCGACTTCTTCGATACTGGATTTCATGATTTCCCGGCCATGCTTGCGATTCAGCAAGCCGGCGGCCAGAATCCGGCCCAAGGGCGAACTCAATTTGATGCGGCGAATGGTCGGTTCGTCCAGCTTTTTATCTCGATGCAATTGCCAGATATATGGCACCAAATCGGCGGGAATGATGCGCTTGCGCTGCAAAGACCAAAAGCGTTCGCCGATGATCGCCATCGCCACGATGGAACACAAGATGATTGGCGCCATCATCCAGCCGCCGTTTTTGATTACTTCAAACACGTTGTCTATCCCTCTTTCCTGAAACCTGTCAATTTTAACCCAATCCGAGGCGAGATTGCCGAGCCACACCGATATAGGTAATCAGCAAAGCCACGCAACACACCAGGGCGGCGATGATATACACCAGGCGGCCGCCCAGCATATCCCAGAAGTAACCGCTGTAAAGACTGCCTATCATGCCGCCCAAGCCAAAACTGATACTGCTGTAAAGCGCCTGCCCTTTGCTTTGATGGCGTTCGCCGAAATACTGAAACAGCAATTGCATAGCCACGACATGGGCGACCCCAAACGTGGCCGCGTGCAGCATTTGCGCGATGATCGTCAATGCCAGCGAATCAACCCCTTCGGCAATTAACAGCCAACGCACTACGCTGAGTGATACCGCAAAAAGCAGTAGCGTGCGTGGCGAGAGCCATTTCAACAATTGGCGCATTGCCATGAACAACAACACCTCGGCCGCTACACCGCTGGCCCACAACAAACCGGTTTCGCTTGCCGAATAGCCGTGTTGCTTTAAATAAACCGAATAAAACACATAGTAAGGACCGTGCGCGACTTGCAACAGCATGTAAACCAGCAAAAATGCCAGCAGCTCAGGTTTCATTAGAATTTGCCGGATGCCACCAGTATTGCTGTGGGTCAGGCGCGGCTGCGCTTCCGGCGTCACCAGCGCCATCAGCCAATTCAGCAGCATCAAGCTGCCGATAATCCAGGGCAAATAGGCAATGCTAAATTGATCCAGAAACCGGCCTATGCCCAGAACTGCGGCAATAAAGCCGATAGACCCCCATAGCCGGATTTGGCTGTAGCGCTGCGGTTCGGCTTGCAGATGAAACAGGGTCGCGGCTTCGAACTGCGGCAAGGTGGCATTCCAGAAAAAGCTGAAAAGCACAGTCACCGCGGCAAACCATAGATAATCGCTGCGGTACAAAAAACCGGCAAAGCACAGCACCGACAGCAGCGAGGTGATGCGAATCAGACGTAAACTACGGCCGGTTTTGTCGGCCAACCAACCCCAGTAGTTCGGTGCGATGATCTTGGTCGCTACCAAAAACGCTGTCAGCTCGCCGATTTCGGTGGCGGCGAAGCCGACTTGCTTAAGGTATAAACTCCAAAACGGCAGGAAAGCACCCAGCGTGGCGAAATAGCAAAAGTAAAAGCCGGATAAGCGCCAGTAAGGTACGCTCATTCAGCGCAGAATCGGCAATCCTGAATTTACATGCAGATTTTGCGCGCGATGCCGTAACAAATGATCCATCAACACGATAGCCACCATCGCTTCGGCGATGGGCGTGGCGCGGATGCCGACGCAAGGATCGTGGCGGCCTTCGGTGACCACTTCAATCACTTCACCTTTGCTGTTGATGCTACGGCCCGGCAAACGTAGGCTGGAGGTGGGCTTCAACGCAATCCGGGCCACGATGTCCTGGCCACTGGAAATCCCACCCAAGATGCCGCCGGCATGGTTGCTTAAAAAGCCTTCCGGGGTGATTTCGTCACGAAATTTCGTGCCTTTGGTATCGATGCACTCAAAACCGTCACCAATCTCCACGCCTTTCACAGCGTTGATGCTCATCAAGGCATAGGCCAGTTCGGCATCCAGGCGGTCGAAAATCGGTTCGCCTAGGCCGGGCGGCACGTTGCTGGCAATCACTTCGATCTTAGCGCCTATCGACTCGCCTTCCTTGCGCAGTGCGTCCATGTATTTTTCCATTTCTTCCACTTTTCCTGCATCAGGACAGAAGAACGGATTATTAGGAATTTCGTTCCAGTCGAATGCGTCGATTTTGATCGGACCCAGTTGCGACAAGTAGCCACGCACCAGGATGCCGTGTTCTTGGAACAGATATTTCTTGGCAATCGCGCCGGCGGCAACGCGCATTGCAGTCTCGCGGGCAGAGGAACGGCCGCCGCCGCGATAATCTCTAAACCCGTATTTGTGCTGGTAGGTGTAATCGGCGTGGCCGGGTCGGAAGCTCTCGGCAATTTTCGAATAGTCTTTGGAGCGCTGATCAGTGTTTTCGATCATCAGCCCAATCGGGCAACCTGTGGTTTTGCCTTCGAATACGCCGGACAAGATTTTTACTTCATCGGCTTCGCGGCGCTGCGTGGTATGCCTAGACGTGCCAGGTTTGCGTCTATCCAAATCGATCTGCAAATCCGCTTCCGACAGTTCCAAACCGGGAGGGCAGCCGTCGACGATAGCCAACAAGGCCGGGCCGTGGCTCTCGCCAGAGGTAGTGACGGTAAATAATTTTCCTATGCTGTTTCCGGACATGGTTATAAAGCGCTAACAAAGTGTGAGTGATAAAGAGAGACTTGTGCTGCGGTGAGCAGAAATACGCCGTCGCCGCCGCGCTCGAATTCCAACCATTGGAACGGCACGTCCGGGAACATTTCCTGCAAAGTTTCGGCGCTGCTACCGACCTCGATAATCAAGATGCCCTGCTCCGCCAGATAGCGTTTGGCGTCAACCAAAATCCGCAACACCAGATCCAGGCCGTGCTCGCCGCCGGTAAAGCCCATTTCCGGTTCGGCGTGAAATTCGGCGGGCAAACTTTCCCATTCGGCGATGGCGACATAAGGCGGATTGCTGACGATGATGTCGTAAGGCTTGGCCGGCAAGTCGTTGAATAAATCGGATTGATAAAGTTGGACTTGGCCATCCAGTTCATGTTTTTCAATGTTGATCTGGGCCACCGCCAAAGCATCGTCCGACAGTTCTACTGCATCCACTTGCGCATCCGGGAAGGCATAAGCGCAGGCGATAGCGATGCAAGCGCTGCCGGTACATAAATCCAGGATGTTGAACACTTGGGTTTCTTCCACCCAAGGTTCGAAGCGTTCGGCGATTAATTCGGCGATAGGCGAGCGCGGCACCAAGACCCGTTCATCGACATAAAAAGACAAGCCGGCAAATATCGCTTCGTGGGTTAGATACGCAGACGGCTTACGCTCGACGATGCGACGTTCGATCAACGCCACAACCGCCTGCCGTTCGGTCATGGTCAACACCGAATCCAGATAGCCGTGATCCAAATCGTAAGGCTGATGCAAGGTATGCAACACAATCGCCGCCGCTTCATCCAAAGGCGTGACAGTGCCGTGACCTAGAAAAACCCGATGTTCGGCAAAGCGGCTGGCAGCCCAGCGAATATAGTCTCTGATGCTGCTGAGGGTTGTGATAACATCCGGGCCTGTTATGTTCATAGCGTGTCTATACTTAAAAATACGTTTAAAAATGCAGCGGCGGATTTTAAACCAATCCCCCGCCGCTTGCCCGAATAAAGCACAGTAAATGACCGAGGCCCATTCTCAAGCGCTATCCGCCAAACTGGCAAAAAATCGTCTGTATCAGGATTGTTTCAAGTATATGCAATCCGATTCCTTGGCGTTACCGACCATCCCGGACGTCTCGGTAAAAATCCGCCGGGCGATTAACGAACCCAACGCCAATAGCAATAAAATCGCCCGAGTCGTGCAAATCGACCCCAGTATTACTGCGCGCTTGGTCAAAATCTCCAATAGTCCGCTATACCGGGGCCGGCGCAAGATCGAAAGCTGTCCGGAAGCCTTGACCCGTTTGGGCTTGAAAGCCGCGCAGGACATTATTACCGCCTTCGCGTTGAAAGCGGTGTTCAACGCCAAATCACCGGTGATTCGCCGTAAGATGCAAGAGCTTTGGGCGCATAGCAGTTACGTGGCGGCGATCAGTGCGGTATTTGCCCATAAAACGCCCGGCTTCGATCCGGACCGGGCCATGTTGGCCGGCTTGATTCATGACATTGGCGTGGTGCCGATTCTGGCTTACGCCGACCGGCAACCGGAGATTGTGGCTAATCCGGGCGACTTGGCTGAAGCGGTGCGCGAATTGCGCAGCCCGATTGGCGTGCAAATTATCCGCAAATGGGATTTTCCCGGCGACTTTGAAGACGTGATCATCCACGCTGAAAACTGGCACCGCGACAGCGGCGAAACCGCCAGTTACAGCGACATAGTCATGATTTCGCAATTGCACAGCTTCATCGGCAAGATAGACATCAAACAAATGCCCAAGCTGGACGAATTGCCGGCTTATAAAAAATTGGCCAAAGGCAATCTGGATGCGGATTTAAGTATCAATATACTCGACCAGGCTAAAGATGAGATCGAACATATCAGGCAGATGTTGAGTTAAACCGCTCAGTGCCAGCGTTGGCAATCTACTCGAGTTGCGGAATAATTCGGCCCTGATTGAATTGCGCAAATTCTAATTCGTAACCCTGAGTATTCTTGGATTTTTTCTTACCAAAGGAGTTAGCTAGATGAAACATACATTAACAATAGCCGCCTTGCTGCCCATCCTATTTGCAAACCCCGCGCAAGCCGGCAGCCTGACCAACGGCAGTTGGCAACCCAGCGGTTGCGGCGCCGTGCCCGAGTCACCTACTATCGATGTCGGCAATATCGATGCCTACAATAAAAGCATTGCGGCGATCAACGCCTGGCAACAAAAATCCCGCGATTATTTCGAATGCTTGATCAAAGAAGCCAACACCGATAACGGCATCATTGCTGACCACGCCAATCAGGCTCAGGCCAAATATCGGGAAACAGTCGAAAAAATCGGCGCACAAGCCGAGGCAGCCAAGAAAAAACTCGATAAAGAATAAGCTGGCGCGCACTGCAAGCTGCAGTTGCTGCGACCGACAGGTTATTTTTACCAGCGTTTACAATTCGCGCCCCGATTAAGCCTCCCGAGCAACTGGGATTTATCATAAAATCTCCGCATGACATGCAGCAGCCATTCGCGTAACGCGGGGGCTGCGCTCCCAGACCACCACTCTCTAGCAATAAACACTACCCAAGCCATGAAAAAAATCGACATCAAGCTGCTGATACTGGCGATCAGCGTGCTGTTAAACGGTTGCGCCAGTCTCGGCAAAGGGATTACCGAAGCCATTCTGGAAAAGCAGGAAGCGGAAGACACCCGCATTTGCGAAATCAAAGGCGATAAATTCGAAGGCATCAAACCGCAACTGGAAGTGCATGACCGGAAAATGAAGTTGTTGATGGTGCACGGTGTCGGCAACCATTTACCCGGTTATTCCACCCAATTCATGGAAAAGCTGGCTAAGGAATTGGATTTAACCGTCACTAGCAGAAATGTCAAAAACATCCGTTTGGCCGATGCGAAAGGTATTGAGCGACCGCTGGGTAATTTGCGCATCCACCGCTATCTGGACGCCAACAATTCCCAGGAAATGCTGTTTTACGAGCTAACCTGGTCGGAGATCAGCGCTAAGGAAAAAGAAGTGCTGTCCTACGATAACTCTGGAGAGCAATCTTTTCGCCGCGCCGAAGTCAACGACTTATTAAAAAAATTCTCTAACGATACCGGCCCAGACCCTATTATTTATCTGGGCGAGAAGCGTGAAGATATCCTGTCGGCATTCGCGCAATCGTTTTGCTGGATGATTCACGGTGACTGGAACACCCTGCCGGATGATGTGAAGCAAACCTGTTCCACCAAGAATGTGACGCCGTTTTACAACGACAGCTACGCCTTTGTCTCTCACAGCCTGGGCAGCCGCATTACCATTGACGGTTTGCAGCAAATCGCCTCGAAACTGAGTAACGGCGAAACGGCCAGTTACTACACTGCGCTGACCAATGTATTGAAAAATAAAGAGATACCGATCTACATGATGTCCAACCAATTACCTATGCTGCAATTGGGACGGGCGCTACCGGAAGTCGCCAATCATGCCGACACCTATTGCCAAGCCGATGGCGCTAATTACAATGAACGGATCATGGCCAAAACCTCGGTGATCGCCTTCAGCGACCCCAACGACTTACTTAGTTATGCCATTCCGCACGACTTCGTGAATAAATACCTGGATTCACGATTATGCGTCAATGTCACCAATATCAATATCAACGTCGCCAGAGTTTATGATGCGTTCGGGTTGGGTAAGCTGGCTAATCCCATGGACGCCCATATCGGCTACGACACCGACGACCGGGTGATCGCAATGATCGCCAAAGGTATCGCCAACGAGCACACCGCGCCGATTGTCAAGGAACGTTGCCATTGGGTAGAAACCATCGATTAATTCGCTCTGGGGAATGGCTAACGGCTTAGCCATTCCCCACCTCTGGCATTACACTATCAACTTCACCCTCGCTTCACATTCCCATCATCATCCGCTCACCTTGCCGGAGCATGCTGTACATCGTCTTTTAACTCTACGGAATAAACGCGATGCAAAAAAAACTTTGGCAAAAGATCTGCTTAATGTTCGGTCTAACTTTGGTGCTGCTGATACCGATAGGCATGATAAAAAATCTGGTTGGCGAACGCGCCGAGCGCCAACAACAGGCGGTGAGCGACATTGCCGCCAGTTCCGCCGGACCGCAGCAATTGTTTGGCCCGTTGCTGGTGGTTCCGTACACCGAGCGCTGGACGGAAATAATCGACACTAAAGTCGACGGCCAACCCAAGCGCGAATTGATCGAGCATAACGAAAACAGGCTGCTGTATTTTCTACCCGAACACTTGAATATAGCCGGCGAGCTCGCCACGGAAACCAAGCAGCGCGGCTTGTTCAAAGTGCGTTCTTACGTGTTGAATGTCAGTATCAAAGGCGATACGTCTATACCCGGAGGTTACGGTAATCCTAAGCCATTGCATAACGGCCAGATCAGTTTCGGCGCACCTTATGCCAGTGTGGCACTGGCGGATATGCGCGGCGTATTGGAAGCGCCAGGCGTGGAATGGGGGGGCAAGCATTATGCCTTCGAACAAGGCGCGGAATTACCCATGCCCCGGGTCAACGGTATGCACGTACTACTGGATGCGCCACCGGTTGAATTTGGTGCCATCAACATGCCGTTTGCGTTCACGCTAAAAATTCGTGGCATTGAGTCGCTGGATTTTATTCCGGCCGGCAAGCAAACCCGCGTGGAACTGTCCTCTACTTGGCAGCACCCAAGCTTTTACGGCCGCTTTCTGCCTGATCCGCAAACTCAAGAAGTGGGCGCGGCCGGTTTTCATGCGTTGTGGTCAGTGGATGCCCTGGCATCGAATGTCGCCGAAAGCCTTTATCAGTGCCAAGCCATTAGTTGCTACGACAGCTTTGGCATACGGTTGATGGAACCCATCAATGTCTATTCCCTATCTGACAGAGCCAGCAAATACGGCTTCCTGTTTGTCTGCCTGACTTTTGCGGCGATATTCCTGTTCGAAATCCTGAAAAACCTGGCGATTCATCCGGCCCAATATGCCCTGGTTGGCTTGGCGCTGGCGATGTTTTTCCTGCTGCTGTTGAGTTTGTCGGAACACCTGGATTTTGTGCTGGCTTATCTGATCGCCAGTATTGCCTGCGTAATATTGATCGGCTTTTATCTCAGCGCGGTATTGCTTAGCGTCAAACGCGGCTTTGCCGCCGGCGCGTTACTGGCGGGCTTATTCGGCAGTTTATACGGTTTGCTGGAGTCTGAAGACAACGCCCTGATGCTGGGCTCTTTACTGATGTTTGCGCTGCTGGCCCTGGCGATGGTTACCACGCGGCGCCTAGATTGGTACGGACTCGGCCAAACCGCCACCGACAATGCGGCTAGCGTTTAAATTCCATGGACTTGGGACAACGGTTTTAACTGTTGCCCCGAGCGACAATCTAGAGGTAAATTTATGATCATTGCTCATCTCCCAGCCGGCTACATTGTGTCGACGCTATTCTTTCGCCAATTCGAAAAACCAGTGGTGTCCGGAACAGCTTTTTTACGTGCCGGCTTACTTGGCAGCATCGCGCCGGATCTGGATATGCTTTATTTTTATGGTGTCGATCACCGCGCTCATCCGCACCACAGCTATTTCAGTCACTTTCCCTGCGTCTGGCTGCTGTTATGCGTGTTGGCAATATGTTGTTTTTACCGGTTCAGGCAAAGGAGTTGGCCGTTGTTGGCGGTTATTTTTGCCGTTAACGGTATGTTGCATATGTTGCTGGATTATATTTCCACCAACATTTATTGGTTGGCGCCCATCGTAAATCGGCCGTTTGCTTTATTCGCGGTACCCACAATCTATCAAACCTGGTGGCTTAATTTTCTGCTGCACAGATCGTTTGTACTGGAAATTTTGATTGTCTTTTGGGCAGCCTATATCTGGCGTCAGCAACGGTTTACCCAGCGTAGCGCAAACAGGCAGCCCGATAAAAACTAATCGGGCAGCGTTAGATTGCCTTCCGCAAATAGCACGGCCTGCCCGCCTACCCTGATGGTTAAGTTTTCCAGGCCTTTGTTATCCATTTCCAAATGAATCAGACTGCGGCGGCTGGATTGGTCGCCTCGCTCGACCGCGAAAGTATGAGTGCCTTTTTGAGTATGTTCGAACGAGCATAAATAGCAGCAGAACGCCGGCATCGCGCTACCCACCGGCGGATCGGTATGAATGCCGATATTGGGTCCCAGCAACCGGGCATTGAAATCGGCTTCCGGGCCGGACGATTTCGGGCAGAACAACAAAATCTCCTGAGCCGCGGTTTGCGGGGCGGTGGATTGAGCCCAGGCCGCGTAATTAAATCGGGCCTTGCGCACCGAATCGTAATTCCAAACCGGCACCACCAAATAAGGAAAGCCACATGACACTAAACGCGGCGAGTATTTTTTATGGTCCAATTCAGAAGTCTGCAAACCTAAAAAACTGCAAATTTCGTCGTCGCTGGGTGCGAATCTGTCAACTATCGAATCGACGCTACGACTGAATTGCACCAAACCGGGCCGACCGTCCCGGCTGGAAAGGTTTACTTCGATAAGGCCGATATTTTGCTCGAAGGTTAGTTTGGTTAACGGCTCGCTCAAGCTTACATCGCCGGCGATCGCTAAAATATAGGCGGCGGCAATGATGGGATGGCCGGCAAAATTGATTTCGCCGAGCGGCGAAAAGATCCGCATCCGCCACTCCATCGCGCTACCGCCCTTAGGAAACAGAAATACGGTCTCCGACAGATTCAGCTCCTTGGCAATCATCGCCATATTCTCGGCGTTCAAGCCGTCTGCCCGCGGTAAAACCGCGATCTGCGCACCGTTGAAAACCCGGTCGGTAAATACGTCAGCGATGTAATATCGGTAATTCACACCTAACTCCAGTTCACAAACGGCCAAATACGGCGATTTATATTGTACAGGCGTCTACGCCAGCATCACGGCGACTCTGCCGTTTTCCAAGCGCACTTGATAAGCCGGCACACTAACGCCGGCATCCTCAAAGCAAACACCGGTTCCCAGATGGAAATGTTGCTTGTACATCGGCGAGGCGACCATCGGTTCGCCACCGATGTCGCCTATCATGCCTCGCGACAGGACATTGGCCTCGCTAAACGGATCGAAGTTACCGATTGCGTAAACCGCCTGTCTGCGTTGCAGGTAAAAGATCGCGACTTGCTTGCCTTTTACCAAGGCGCACACCCCGGAATCGGCTTGCAAATCGTCGATGCCGCACACATCTATCCAGGTACTCATTATGCCGCCTCCTCGATTAATTTGAAATGTTTACGTTCTTGGGCGTTGGCTGGCCTAACTTGGCCGCGCTCCTCGACAAACACCACGTTGTCGTCGGCCTGGTCACTGTTGACGAAATGCCGGAAGCGCTTCAGGCGTTGCTCGTCTGCCAGCGTGGTTTTCCATTCACACTGATAGGTATCGATAACGTGCTGCATCTGCCCTTCCAATTGTGCGCCTATACCCAGCCGGTCTTCTATTACCACCGATTTCAAATAGTCCAAACCGCCTTCCATATTTTCCATCCATACCGAGGTCCGTTGCATCCGGTTGGCGGTGCGGACATAAAAAATCAACACCCGGTCGATGTACTTGATTAATGTCTCTTTATCCAGATTGGTGGCAAACAAATCGGCGTGACGCGGTTTCATACCGCCGTTGCCGCACACATATAAATTCCAGCCGTTCTCGGTAGCAATCACGCCGATGTCCTTACCTTGCGCTTCCGCGCATTCGCGGGTGCAGCCCGAGACGCCGAACTTGATTTTATGCGGCGCGCGTAAGCCTTTGTAGCGATTTTCCAATTCAATTGCCAAACCGACGCTGTCATCGACACCGAACCGGCACCAGGTACTGCCGACGCAGGATTTGACGGTACGCAAGGATTTGCCGTAAGCATGGCCGGACTCGAAACCGGCGTCGATCAGCTCTTGCCAAATCGCTGGTAATTGCTCGACACGGGCACCAAACAAATCCACGCGCTGGCCACCGGTGATTTTAGTGTAAAGCTGATATTTTTTGCCGACTTGGCCTATGGCGATCAACATATCCGGCGTGATTTCGCCGCCGGCGACGCGCGGCACCACCGAATAGGTACCATCTTTTTGCATATTAGCCAGGAAAATATCGTTGGTATCCTGCAAACCGATATGCTGTTTTTCTAAGATGTAGTCGTTCCAGTGTGAAGCCAGGATGGAACCGACCGCTTGCTTGCATACTTCGCAGCCCAAACCCTTGCCGTGTTTGTCCAGCAATTCGTCGAAGGTTTTGATTTCTTCCACCATCACCAGGTTATACAAATCCTGGCGAGTGTGCGGAAAATGCTCGCAAATATCAGTACTGACTTCCACGCCCAGCTTGGTCAATTCGCAATCCAATACCGACTTCAGCAGCGCGGAGCACCCGCCGCAACCGGTGCCGGCCTTGGTCTCGGCTTTCAGGGCGCCGAGCGTGGTGCAACCGGCTTCGATTGCGCCGCAAATCTGGCCTTTGCTGACATCGTAACAGGAACAAATCTGCGCCGATGCGGGTAAGGCGTCCGGCCCGAGACCGGCCGATTCACCGGCAAGTTGCGGCAAAATCAAGGAATCCGGATGCTCAGGCAGCTCGATGCCGTTCAAGCAATATTGCAACAAAGTACTGTAAGCGGACGCATCGCCGACCAAAACCGCGCCCAACAGCCGTTTCTGATCCTGACTAACCACCAAGCGTTTATAGATTTCACTGGCACCGTTTTGATAGGTATACACCATCGCGCCTTGGGTCCTGGCGTGCGCATCGCCGATACTGGCCACATCGACGCCCATCAATTTTAGTTTGGTACTCATATCGGCACCGGTAAAACTGCCTGCTTCGCCTGCCAAATCAGCGACGACGGTACGCGCCATCGCGTAACCCGGCGCTACCAAGCCGAATATTTGTCCGTTCCACAATGCGCATTCACCTATCGCATAAATATCGGCATCGGAGGTACGGCACTGATTGTCGATCACTATGCCGCCGCGCGGCCCGACTTCCAAACCACAGCCACGGGCGATGTCGTCGCGTGGTCTGATGCCGGCCGAAAACAGAACGATGTCGGTTTCCAGCGTTTCGCCGTCGGCAAAATTCATTTTATGCAGGCATTCGGTGCCGTCGTCGATCAGTGTGGTGTTTTTGTTTAAATGTACTTTCACATCCAGCGCTTCGATCTTGCGCTTCAACATCGCCCCGCCGCCTTCGTCGAGCTGTACCGCCATCAAGCGCGGCGCAAATTCAACCACGTGCGTATCCAGCCCTAAGTCTTTCAACGCCTTGGCCGCTTCCAAACCTAACAAACCGCCGCCAATCACCACGCCCACTTTGGATTTGGCTGCCGCGGTTTTCATCGCTTCCAAATCTTCAATGGTCCGATACACCAGACACTGCGGTCTTTCATGCCCAGGCACCGGCGGTACGAACGGATAAGAGCCGGTTGCCAGTACCAGTTTGTCATAATCGACTATTACACCTTTGGCAGAGGTGACTTGCTTACGCTCCCGGTCGATACTGGCCGCCTTGTCGCCTAAATAAATCTCGATACCGTGCTCGGCAAAGAAGCCGTCTTCCACCAAAGACAAATCGGCCGCGGTTTTCCCGGAAAAATACTCGGACAAATGCACCCTGTCGTAAGCCGCTCTGGGCTCTTCGCAGAATGTGACAATCCGATAGCGATCTCTCGCATTGCTAGCGACCAATCCAGCCAGAAAATTCTGGCCTACCATACCGTTGCCGATAACAACCAGGGTTTGTTTCATATTCATCAGGGGCCTCTGTTTACTCAGAATTTATGCAAACGCGCTACACGGCCTAGTGGCGGTAAGGCGATTCAAGGAGCTACTGTCTGGTCGCTACCGCCCTTTTTCGCAGCCAAAAAAAAGGCATCCTGTTCGAATGAATGACTCATTCAAGCAGGACGCCTTTGTCCAGGTTTAATACGGGGGTAAAGTCTAACGACGAGACTTGCTAAATCTTTAACAAAATTTATGCCAACATTAAAAACCCTTTAAAAACGCCGCTTCCCGCCGTCAGACATTATTTTTTTCGCAAAATTCGCACTCAAATAAGGCAAAGAAACCGGTTACTTGCACCACTATGGGGCTATCTGATCGCGAATTGCCGGGTTTGTCGCTATTGAATCATTGGCATATAAACTGCTAAAAAAGACCAAGGAACGACAACCACGGATCATTCATGTCTTTTACGCCTTTTAAATTACTATCCATGCGCGGCAAGACCAAAGTGCTGCACATGAGCTGGATCGCGTTTTTCATCAGCTTTGTTATTTGGTTCAATCATGCGTCTTTGTTGGTACTGATCCAACAAGATCTGGGGATCAGCGAAACCCAAATCGAAATCCTATTATTGCTGAACGTGGCGCTGACCATTCCTGCTCGGGTGATTACCGGTATGCTGGTGGATAGATTTGGCGCGAAAATCAGTTACAGCGTGTTATTGGCCGTTTGCAGCATTCCCTGCTTCATGTTCGCGATGGCCGAAAACTTCACCGAACTGGCCTGGTCGCGGTTTTTACTGGGCTTTATCGGCGCCGGCTTCGTGGTGGGCGTGCGCATCATCGGCGACTGGTTTCCAGCCAGCCAAGTCGGCACCGCAGAAGGTATTTATGCCGGCTGGGGCAATTTCGGGTCGGCCGTTGCGGCGATTTTTCTGCCGGGCCTGGCGTTTTATTTCGGCGCCGAACACGGCTGGCGTTCGGCGATTGCCTTGACCGGCGTCATCGCTTTGATCTATTCGGTGATTTATTATTTCAGCGTGGAAAACCTGCCGCCGGAAATTGCCGCCCTGAAAACCCGCCGACCCATGGCGATGGAAGTCACCAGCATCCGCGACTTATTTTTATACATGCTGAGTCTGGTGCCCCTGTACGCGACCATCTCCTTATTAGCCTGGAAACTGTCCACGCCGGCCACGCCGGTCCTAACCGACGGCTGGAATCTGACTATTCATGCCGTCGTCTGGCTACTGTTCCTGATCCACGTCTTTCAATTGGTCAACAACAACGCCGACCGCCTCAGCCAACCCATCGCCAGCATCCATCATTATCAATACCGACAGGTATTCATTCTGGCGATAGCCTATCTGGTTACCTTCGGCTCCAAACTGGCCGTTTTATCGATGTTGCCGATGTTTTTCTTTAAGACATTCAACGAAACTCAGGGCACCAGTATGTTGGATGCCGGGTTCCTGGCTTCCAGTTTCGTGGTGACCAATGTCATCGCCCGGCCGGCCGGGGGCTGGCTTAGCGACAAGATTGGCCGCAAACTGTCCCTGTATTTATTCGTGGCCGGCCTGGCCGGCGGATATTGTTTAATGGCGATGATTTCTGCGCAATGGACTATCCTCGCAACCGTGGCGGTTACCTTGCTTTGCTCTATATTCATGCAAGCGGCGGAAGGCGCGATATTCGCGTTCGTACCGCTGATCAAACGCGCCATCACCGGCGAAGTGGCCGGCATCGTCGGCGCTTACGGCAACGCCGGCGCCATCGTTTATTTGATTTTGCTGACCTTCGTCTCCACCGGGCAATTTTTCTTGATTCTGGGCCTGTCCTGTTTTCTGTTGTTGGGTTTGATTTACTACCTGGAAGAACCTAAAAACTACATCACCGAAATCATGCCTGACGGCTCTTTGCTGAAAATCGCCCTGGATTGAACATGGCAGCGCTTAATGTCTTGGTCGTCGATGAATTCGACAGCGAACCCTTGCTGGAAACCAGCTTGCGCCAGCACGGCTGTGAGGTGGTAACCTTGAAACTTAAAGAACTGGACATGATGCAAATTGTCCAGACCCTGAACCCCGACGTGGTGGTCTTGAATTTGTACGCCCCTAACGAGGCCGTCTTGCGCACCATCGTTGACATCAATCATAACTGTTCACTGCCGGTCGTCATTTTCGCCGAAGATCAACAAACCGAGACCATCAACAAGGTCATCAAAGCCGGGGTCAGTGCTTATATAGTCGACGGCCTGGATCCGAAACGCATCAAGGCCATCATCGACATCGCCATAGCGCGTTTCAAAGAACAACATGCTTTAAAAGAAGAATTAAAAAAGACCAAGACTCAATTGGAAGATCGCAAGCTAGTGGATCGCGCCAAGGCGATTTTAATCAAGTCGCAAGGTTACACGGAAGACCAGGCCTATCACGCCTTGCGCAAACTGGCGATGGACCGCAACATCGCGATCGGTGAAATGGCCAAGAACGTCATATCAATGGCGGAGTTGTTCAACAAATGACGACTTGCAGAGCGGTCGCGGCAGCTATACATCAGGTCATTATTTATTACCCGACCATCGAGAGTACTGGGCCTGTCGAATGATGCACAAGCCTCGGCTTCAACACGCTCAGCCCGAAAGGAATACCCGCGACAGATAACTGCGGGTTAATAGTCCGGCATCGCAGCTTGATCTACGATGCCGTCAATACCGAATTTTACCGCTGCGTCTGCAAACACCCTATTTCGGTGAAGATGATGCCGAAATGTGCTTGAGTCGCTGAAAAAATCGTCCCCATTATTACTTCAAGCCGTACACCTTCAACTGACTGCAAACCGGGATTTGATTGTCCGGCACGGTGCAGTCTGAGGTACCGACCCGATAAATCATCACATACACCCGCCCATTCGCCACCACCGGTGGAATCATCCGCGACATCTTGCCCAAGCCGCCGTTATTGTCGTCACCGGTGCGAAATAAGCGTTTCAACTTATTACCCGGCTCTATTATGGTGGCATCGTAAGCAATCAGCTGACCTTCAGCGAACTCCTTATTGGCATCGCCGAATTTGGAAAATACCGCCCAAACGACGGCCGAATCGAAATCGATGGCGTGCGCAAAATTATTAGTTGTGGACGGTTTGCCGGATACCATCAACAAGCCGCCGGGCATACCGCCAGGCGATTCAACGCCCACCGAGGCCATCTCCTCTGCTTCCGCACGGAAGCTTGGCAAATTGCCGTCTACAGTAGAAAAATTGTAGGACTTCAAGCGGGAGTTTTCCCCCCATACATAGACAATGCCGCCGCTCTGATCGCGTTGCGCCAAGGCCAGCGAGTGGATGTGATGCATTTTGTTGTTTTCCGGATCGCCGCATGGCACGAACCAGCCGTGATCGCTATGTCCGGATGCCGGACACGGTAAGCTGCGATTCAGATGCTGCGCCCGGTCCCAGTTTTCCTGAACGCCGCCCGCGAAGTAGGTTGCCACTAATGGTGGTTTGGACATTAATTGATTGAAGCGGTCGTTCCGGCCCAAATTCAGTTTATCCAAGGAATAAATGATGCCGTCTTTGGTGCCTTGCAACAGCAGCCGGGAACCCGGCACCAGCATCGGCCCGGCCGCACCGAAATCCCAGTCGGCGCCGGCGGCATGCGCTTGCGCCCTGCCGCAGGACACTTCGGAGTTATTGTCGCTCCAGAGACACTTATCAGCGGGAACGCGCTCATCCAGAAACGCTTTGTAAAAATCCACCTTTTCCAGTTCGGGCCGCGCACCACCGACGCTGGGTTTGAAGCGGAGTTTGATCATGCTTTCAGCCAGATCGACATCGCCGTTATTTGAAGTGCCGTTGGAGGTGGCGACATAAATCATGTCGTTTTCGGTGACCGGCGCACCCCCGGCATGCCAAATGCCTGCGCCCCAAGAATTGAATGACGTGGCGCAAAAGATGGCAGCTTGTTTGGAAAAGCCGCTTTGCCCGAGCAAGGCTCTGGTGTCGTAAGCTACCACGAAACCATGCGGATTTTTCCGGCCGCCCATCAGCGATTCACCATTCGCGGCGAATGCCATGACCAAGCCGTTATTCTCTGTCAACGCCAGTCCGGCCCGTAGTTTGGGATAGACATATTGCTTGGTTTGATTAATTTGCTTATACGTCGCGCCGGCATCGTTAAACCAGCAGCCGTTGCCTTCCTGTGACTTGCCGAAGATACGTACCGGTTTACTTTTTTGGCTGCCGTTTAGCGGATTTAAGGCATACACCCAGTAATCACGGAACCGGTTGTCGTTGTTTTTCTTTTGCCAGGAAGCGACAAACAATGTGTTGGTGGCAGGGTCGATTATCGGCGTGGCGGAAATACCCCAGGTGGGCGTGTGTTTCCACATATCCATGTCTTGCGAGCTGATTTCCGGGCCTAGTTTGACCTTATAAACGGTTTCGTTGGTGCGGGCGTTAATGCCGATGACGTCATTCTTCATGGTGGTGATGATCACTAAATCATCGGCGCCTGCACCCTTTTCGATCACCAAGGGCTGGGTTTCGACTTTGGCGTTGAAATCGTAAGTGCGTAGCAGCCCGAATTGCTCGGAATTCACATTAGTTTTATTAAGTGTGAACTCTTGATTATTAGCCGCGGTACGAAAATGATTGCCGGCGCGTTGCGTCACGCTAACCGCCAGCGCGGCATTAACCCAAAACACCGTACAGATAAAACCCAATTGCAGCGTTTTCATGGCTCACTCCCCCAGTTGAATGTCAACTGAGCCTAGAGTGAGCGCAAGTGGCTTGTCAAGCTCTTTAAAAATAAACGCATTTACAGGCTTTGTCCTAACACATGGCTTATTTCCTGATACGCCCATGTTTACGTGAACAGTGGCATCAGGCTTTTATGGGCGAATGCCGAAAAAGTTTGCCAAAATGCTTACCACAGCGAATCGTAAGGGTGAGTTTTTTATAGTACTCTAGCCACACCGCGAACATTGCGCGGAACAAGCGTAAATCCCGGTTGCGGCGAGGTGAGGATGTCATGGATATAAAGCTGCCTTTAGATGCGAAACTTGTGATGGCTTTGAACAAGTCGAGCGCGCCGCTTGCCGAGCTTAAATTGAATCAAGTGTTAGACGCCAAAATCATTACCAATCAAGTCATGCTGAACACGCTGACTGTCAGCGTTGCCGATAAAACCATGACTTTGCAGAGCCAACAAGCATTGGCTTTGCCACCCGGCCAGACCTTGCAGTTGCAAGTGGTGAAACTTTTGCCGACCCCGGAGCTAAAAATTATCGCCCCGCCACCATTGCAAACGCCCAATACCTCAAACTCAGCGCCGCCCGAAGCACAACTACTCAAATTACTGCACTCCCCGACCACTCCAGCGCCTGCAACAGCACCTCTACCCAGCAATCCGCTAGCCACATTAAACCCCGGTGACCATGTACAGGCGCAAATTTTGAATATCGGCAAACATACGCTAACGGTGCAACTGACGCCGGAGCCGAGTGATGCCAAGCAAACCCAAAGCACAGCGTTGCCTGGCGGCGAAAGCCGAGTAGTATTGGATAGCAAACAACTGCAATGGAGCGATCCGGCGGCTAAGTCCACGCTAACCGTCGGTAGCCGCATAGATTTACAAATTCTCAAGAGCGGTGAGCGCCCAGTGCTGAGCGCATCGTTACCGGCACCCTCTATTGATGAACAGATAGCGACGGTGTTCAAGCAGTTGTTGCCCGTTCAA
This sequence comes from Methylomonas sp. TEB, assembly GCF_047777895.1. Taxonomy (GTDB): domain Bacteria; phylum Pseudomonadota; class Gammaproteobacteria; order Methylococcales; family Methylomonadaceae; genus Methylomonas. Next base: position 2,445,665 of record NZ_CP180476.1, on the reverse strand, counting down.
GTGCCGCCGCAACAATTGCTGGCGCAACTGGCGCCTCTGATAAAGCCTGCCGAAAGCGATAAAACCGTTGGCGAATTGCTCAAGCAACTGGCCCGCGAGATATTGCAGCATATTCCGGACAAAACCAAGCTGTTCGAACCGGCCACTCTCAAGCAAGCCATCGCACAATCCGGCTTGTTTATGGAACGCAATTTGGTCGAGGCAGAGGCAAAACCCGCGTCATTCGTGTTGCCAGACGATTTTAAATTAAAACTGAGCAAGCTGATTGCGCAGTTGGGCTTGGAGCTGGCTGTGCCTAAGGATGAAAATGCGGCTCAACAGACTGCAAGCGAACTACTGAAAGAAACCTTGCAAAAAGCCCAGGGCAATCTGGCCAAATTGACATTGGATCAACTCAATTCGCTGCCCAGGGATGATTCGCCAAAACAGGTTTGGATGCTGGAATTACCGTTCTTCAACAAAGCCGAGCCGGAAACATTGCAGCTGATAGTGGAACAAGACAAACAAGCCAACAGTGAGAACGGCCAAAAGAACTGGGTAGTGAGCATTACCATTACCCCTCCCGAACTTGCTACAATACGCTGCAAGGTCTCCTGTTACGACGGCAGTATTAACACCCGTTTCTGGAGCGAGTCCACCAGCACCGTGGACAAAATCAATGCGCGTCTGGACTATTTAAGACAACAGTTCGAACAAAAAGGATTAAAACCCGGATTTATGGATGTTCAACAAGGGAAACCCTCGCAAGCCCATCCGCAAACGCTCCCACCGCAAAGTCTGTTGAGCGAAAAAGTCTGATACCGGGACCGGAATACAGCAATTGGATAAACAAATCTGCCGCGAACCGGCAAACAATTTGACCCCAACAATTTACTCGCCAAACCAGGCACTACGTTGCCGTGGTTACCGAAACAACTTCTTACTCTAGCCGATGCTATGGAGAATTAACCCATGTCTCACCAAGTTACCCTAACCCAGTTCATCATCGAGCAGCAGCGCGGGTTACCGGACGCTTCCGGTACGTTCACACTGCTGCTGAATAACATCGTGACTGCGTGCAAACAGATCTCCCACCGGGTCAATTGCGGCGCTTTAATTGGCGTATTGGGCAGTGCGGAATCCGAAAACGTGCAGGGCGAAGTGCAAAAAAAGCTGGATATTATTACCAACGACATCATGGTCAAGGCTTTGGATTGGAGTGGTTCCCTGGGCGGGATGGCATCGGAGGAAATCAACGATCCGATCAAAATCCCCAAACAATATCCAAAGGGCAAATATCTGGTGTTGTTTGATCCACTGGATGGCTCGTCGAATATCGATATTAATCTGACTGTAGGCACCATTTTCTCGATTCTGCGCTGCCGCGAAGGCGTTGAACCGGAAACCGAGGATTTTTTGCGCAAAGGCACCGAACAAGTGTGCGCCGGTTTCGTACTTTACGGTCCCTCCACCATGTTGGTATTAACCACCGGCAATGGCGTGAACGCTTTTACGCTGGATCAGGATGTCGGCGAGTTCATTCTCACCCATTGCAACATGAAAATTCCCGAGGAAAGCAGCGAGTTTGCCATCAATATGTCCAACCAGCGTTTCTGGGAGCCGCCGGTGAAGCGTTATATCGACGAATGCGTGGCCGGTACGGACGGGCCGCGCGGCAAGGATTTCAATATGCGTTGGGTGGCTTCGCTGGTCGCTGAAGTGTATCGTATCCTCACGCGCGGCGGGGTATTCCTGTATCCGCACGATTTACGCGATCCGTCCAAACCCGGCAAACTACGGCTGATGTACGAGGCTAACCCGATGGCATTTATCATCGAACAAGCCGGCGGGCTGTGTTCCACCGGTCGCGAACGAATTTTAGATCTCAAACCCAGCAGTATTCACCAACGAGTGCCGTTGATTTTAGGTTCTAAATCCGAAGTAGAACGGATAGTTGCCTATCACCAACAAGATTAACTGGTTATCCGTTGCTATGTCGCCGCTTCGTCGAGAAGCGGCAAATTATCAAACCCAACACTATGCTTTCATTGAAAACTCAAGCCCCTGAGCCGCTTAAAAATCAAGTCAGTTGCGTTAATTGCAGTCTGGATAATATTTGTTTACCGCGCGGTTTATCGCAAGCCGAAATTAATAACATCAGCCAAGTCATCAAGGCCCGTAAAACCTTGCAACGCGGCGATTTTATCTACCGTGAAGGCGACAATTTCCGTGGCATTCTGGCAATAAAGTCCGGTAGCGCCAAGTTGGTGGCTAACGATAGCCATGGCAACGAGCACATCTTAAATATCCTGCTGCCCGGCGAATTACTGGGCTTCGACGGTCTATCCGCCGAAAAGCACGGCTGCGCGGCGATTGCCTTGGAAACCATGAGTTTTTGCATCCTGCCGGCCGACAATATGGAAGATTTGTTCAAAAATATGCCCAGCCTGACGCGCGAATTGTTTCGGCATACCGGCGAGAAAATGCTGGAGGACAAAAACCAGCTGGTATTGAGCAAACGGCCGGCGGAAGAGCGCTTGGCTTACTTTTTGATCAGCTTATCCGAAAGATTGAAACGGCGCGGATTTTCATCATCTGAATTTAAATTGTCACTCACCCGCCAAGAAATCGGCAATCACTTAGGCTTAGCCTTGGAAACGGTGAGCCGCCTGCTGAAAAAATTTCAGGACGATAATTTGATCGTGGTGCAGAACCGTTTTATCGCTATCAAAGATCTTAACGCTTTGCGCAATATGTTGGTGCCATTGGAATAAGGTCCTAATTTTTAATACCGATACCTTTGTGCAACAGCAGCAAGCACAGGGCGGTTAAAAACACGATAAAGCCCCCCGTCATCGCAAAAGCCAGTTCGATCTCGACATCACTGATCCCGATCATGCCGTAACGAAAGGCGTTGATCATGTATAAAATCGGATTGGCTTGTGCGATTTTTTGCCAAATTCCCGGCAACATCGCTACCGAATAAAATACACCGCCCAGATAGCTCAACGGCGTCAATACAAAGTTCGGAATAATGGAAATATCATCAAAACTATCGGCAAACACCGCGTTGATGAAACCGGCCAGCGCGAACAAGGTTGCCGTCAGCACAAACACCGCAGCGGCGATGTCCCAATGCAGAATGGTGGTGTGGGTAAACATCATCGAAATACCTGCCACCACTACGCCGACCAACACCCCGCGCGCGATGCCGCCGCAGACATAACCGGCCAAAATCACATAATTCGGCACCGGCGCCACCAAGAGTTCTTCGATATGGCGCTGGAATTTAGTGGAATAAAACGAAGACACCACATTGGAATACGAATGGCTGATCACCGACATCAGAATAATGCCGGGCACGATGTAGTCCATGTAGCTGACGCCATGCACCAGGCCTATGCGGTCGCCAATCAGCTTGCCGAAGATCAGGAAATACAGTGCTGTGGTAATGGCCGGCGGCAATAGGGTTTGCGGCCAAATCCGAGTGAAACGACGGATTTCTTTGATTAAAATTGTCGAAAAAGCGACCGAATAGTTCATTGCACCAGATCCAAAAATAATTGTTCCAGTCGATTGGACTTGTTGCGCAGGCTGAGGACTTCGATATGTTGCTCAGATAGCGCCTGGAATAAACGGTTTAGACCATGGCTTTTCGGCACCGCCACATCCAATACGGTATCGGCGCTGAGAACAATTTCACAGCCATCGATTACCGGTGCTTGCGTTAATGGGCGAGCTATATCTAATACAAAATGATCGGTGTGCAAGCGACTCAACAAACTGCTCATCGCTGACTTCTCGATGATTTGTCCGTTATTGATGATGGCGATATTCCGGCACAGGCTTTCGGCTTCTTCCAGATAATGGGTAGTTAAAATGATGGTGGTGCCCTGTTTGTTGACGTCCTGCATCATCTCCCACATCGAGCGGCGGATTTCGATGTCCACGCCGGCGGTGGGTTCGTCCAATATTAACAAGCGCGGCGAATGCACCATGGCTCTGGCTATCATCAAGCGCCGCTTCATGCCTCCGGACAAACGCCGAGACACTACGTCGCGCTTATCCCATAGTTCCATTTGCCGCAAACATTGTTCGGTGCGCTGTAAGGCTTGCTTGCGCGGAATGCCGTAATAGCCGGCCTGGTTCATCACCACGCTCATGCTGGTTTCGAATTGATTGAAGTTAACTTCCTGCGGTACCACGCCAATGCAGGTTTTGGCAGCGACATTGTCTTTATCCAAATCGTGACCGAAGATGCTGACCAATCCGCTGGTTTTGTTAACCAGCGAACTGATGATGCCGATCAAGGTCGATTTGCCGGCGCCATTAGGACCCAACAACGCGAAAAAGTCGCCGCGTTGGACCTCGAGATCCACGCCTTTCAAGGCTGCAAAGCCATTGTTGTAAGTCTTTTTTAGGTTTTGGATGGATAAAGCCGTCATGCTCTGATGTTATAATCCCGGGCGAAGAAATTGACGCGCTATTTAAAAATGCGCCAATAAAGCCTTCGGATTTTATCAGAATTCACCGCTCCTCAGCAGCCTGAACAGGATTAGACTCTTGCCATATCAAATACCGACCAGTGTTGCTGCCGTCGATCTGGGTTCCAACAGTTTTCACATGATTATATGCAGCCTGCATAACGGCAAATTGCAAACCATTGACCGCTTGAAAGAAATGGTGCGCCTGGCTGCGGGATTGGATCAGCATAAAAATCTCGACCAAATCACGCAAGAACGCGCCTTGGCCTGCCTGGAACGCTTCGGTCACCGCATCCGGGATTTTGCACCCAACAGCGTCGCGATTGTCGGTACCAATACCCTACGCATAGCCAGGAACTCGCAACAATTCATCAACAAGGCCGAAAAAGCCCTGGGGCATCCGATTCATATCATTTCCGGCATTGAGGAAGCGCGCTTAATTTACCAAGGCGTGGCCCACAGCCTAGGCAGCAATGCCAATAACCGCTTTGTGATGGATATCGGCGGCAGTAGCACAGAATACATTATCGGCCGGGATGATATTGCCCACACTAAAGAAAGCCTGAACATGGGCTGCGTCACTGTTAGCCAGAACTTTTTCAAAAACGGCGAACTGACCAAAAAGGCCTTTCGTAAAGCTGTACTGTTTGCCGAGCAACATCTCGAACCCTTTCAAAACACGTTCAATTCCAAAAACTGGGAGGAAGCCATTGGCGCTTCCGGCAGCCTGAAGGCGGTCAGCAATGTGTTACAAACCATGGGCTGGAGCAATAACGACATCACCAATGAAGGCTTGGAACAGTTGGTCGCCCACCTGTTAAAACTGAATCGGATCGACGAAATCAGCTTTCCGGCCTTGAGTATCGAGCGGCGGCCGGTGTTTATCGGCGCGGTCGCTATTGTTTATGCCACGTTCAAGACCTTGAATATTCAGCAAATGACGGTTTCGGATGGCGCATTGCGCGAAGGTCTGGTGCAAGATTTGCTCGGCAGAATTTATAACGATGACGTTCGTTCGCAGACTAGCCAGACCATTGCCGCACGTTACCATACCGACACTTCACACAGCCAACAGCTCAAAGAAACCTTACGTTACATCGTTCAGCAATTAGACGGCCACCCTTGCTTTAACGACAACCCTGCCAGTTTACAGTTTTTGGAATGGGCGGCGGAACTACATGAAATCGGCTTTGAGATCGCCCATAGCCAGTATCACAAGCACAGCGCCTATATTATCGAAAATGGCGATTTGGCGGGGTTTTCCAAACAAGATCAGCTGTTATTGTCTAAGTTGGTGCGCAGCCACCGCAAAAAGCTTAATTTAAGCCGTTTTGAGGATTTGCCTTTTCCTTGGCGGCAACATGCGCCGATCATGGCAGTCGTATTTCGACTAGCCGCCTTGCTGCACCGCAATCGCAACAGCAAACGCCCGGACTTTAATATTGCGATAAATCGCCACGATATAAAAATCGATTTTCCGGAAAATTGGTTGGAACAAGCGCCTCTGACGCATGCTGATCTCAAACAAGAAATGTATTACCTCAAGGAGGCTCGCTTTAATCTGATCTTTGATCAATGCTGAAATTCCTACTGTATATCCTCCTTTCACTGGCAATACTGTTCGTAGGCTTACTGTTTTTCGCAATCGACGATACGCCGTTGTTAAAAATCCATCAGGGTTTGAACCGCGAAGACATACAGCGCGCGAAGCAGTTATTGCATGTGGCACCGGAGGAAAGAGGCCAAATTAAAACGGTTAGTTTGGACCAGAAGGACTTGAATATTGCGGTGAGTTATCTATTAAACCATTTTGCGGAAAATACGACGCAAATTCAGATTGTAGATGACAGATTGATGATTCAGATAGCGATATTTGTCCCTAAAAGCCCCTGGGGCAGATATTTGGACTTTAGTTTTAATCTACGACAGGTAGATGACGCCATTGTTATCAAGTCCTTGAAAATTGGTGAAATTTCCATTCCCGATCCCGCTGCAAATCTCCTGATTCCCGCTATCGTGCATAACACGCCGCTAGAGCAGCATTGGCAATTGTTGAGCCAATACGTCAAGAAAATTCACATTAGTCCGCAAGCTTTGGAAATCAGTTATCTAGGATCCATCGTCGACGCGGCAAAGCAATTGGCTATCCAAAAGCATCGGGATTACCCAAACCTGCATCGTTATCAACAGCAAATCAACGAAATCGTCAGCCAACATGACCCTAGCTGGCGCTTATCTATTACTGATTTGTTGCAACCTTTATTTTTGACGGCGTATCAACAAACACCGACGGAGGACGCCGTTCAGGAAAATCGCGCGATCATCATTGCTGTCGGCAGCTATATCTATAAACAGGACTTACGCCGCTATCTGCCGCTTGGCTTGGTTTACAGCAAGGAATATCCTGTATTTGCTTATAAGCGAGTGGATATACCTCAGCATTTTATTGCTTCGGCATTATTGGCAATTCTTGATTCCTCATTACTCGGCGAGCAAATAGGCATAGATAAAGAACTGGGAGATGCGCAAAAAGGTAGCGGCTTCAGTTTCATTGATCTGACCGCGGATCGAGCCGGGACTCGATTCGGTCAAATAGCAGTAGCATCAACCGAGAAAGCGAAGGAATTACAAAGAATAATGTCTAGCACTAAAGATTATTCGTCTATTATCCCGGAAGTACAGGATTTGCCGGAACATATGGACGAAGCAACATTTGTCAGCAAATTCCAGTCCGTAGGAAGTTCTGCATACAACGAACTAATCCAACAAATTGACGACAGAATTAAAGCCTTGCCGTTGTATCAAATATAAGGTTCCTGACAGCAGACACCCAAACCAGATCTGACAAAGTCACACTACTCTGGTTTGCCGCCGGTTAAATTTACTATTAGCTAAAAATCGATTCGAACGAATAGCCGCTGCTTTCAAGAATCTCTTTCAGACGCTTCAAGCCGTCCATCTGTATTTGTCTGACTCTTTCACGAGTTACGCCCAGTTCAAGCGCTACCTGTTCCAAAGTTGCGTTTTCGAATCCACAAAGGCCATATCTGCGACAAATGACTTCGCGCTGCTTCTCGGCAAGTTGATAAACCCAATAAGTAACGTTGTTTTGGATAAAGTCGTCTTGCAGAATTTCAGCAGGATTGCGGCTTTCTTCTTCGGAGATGGTTTCAAGTAGGGGTTTGTCAAAATCCTTGCCGAAAGACACATCAACGGATGTGACGCGCTCGTTGAGTTTAAGCATTTTACTTACGGTTTTAGCAGGTTTATCAAGATGCCGCGCGATCTCGTCGACAGTCGGTTCATGATCAAGCTGTTGAGCTAAATTCCGCTGCGCTTTCAAATAAATATTCATTTCCTTAACAATATGAATCGGCAGACGAATAGTTCTAGTCTGATTCATGATAGCACGCTCTATGGTCTGCCTGATCCACCAAGTTGCGTAGGTTGAAAATCTGAAGCCACGATCAGGATCAAACTTTTCCACTGCGCGGATCAGCCCCAAATTACCTTCTTCGATTAAATCGAGTAAAGGGAGCCCGCGATTTAAATAACGCCTGGAAATTTTCACAACCAGACGTAAATTGCTTTCGATCATAATTTTTCGGGCTTGTGGATCGCCCTGTTGAGTTCGTCTGCCGTAGATTTTTTCTTCATCCGCAGTTAAAAGTTGGGATTTACTGAGTTCATTCAGATACGCTCGGGTGGCATCGAAAGTACTCTCATTTTGCGATTCGTTACTTTCTATCTCGGCCAGCTTAAAAGTTTCGTTCGGATCGATTTCGACAACTTCTTCATCGACATCATCAAAAGAAATGAAATCTGGAATATCCATATCTTTAATTACATCTATCGTTTCTTCCATCATGATTAATCTCCCAGGTATTTTGGCTTGCTGAATCGTTTATTTTTATTGGTACGTGTCTCGCCAGATAACTATTAATCCCTTAAAACTATTTAAATGCAGATAAGATTGAAACCCAACAACGGAACCGATATTGCTCACTGCCAAAACCAATTAAGTCAATAGGTCATTCTTAACAACATCATGCCTCTTCGTGTATTTCCGATCCGATCTAAACGAGCGCACTAACCTTAACGGCGAGTGCCAGTATAACTTTAAAAGATTTATCTTATAAATTGAATTTACTGATATTTTTGTGGTCCACATCTCTTTTTTGATTTTTATTCACAGCGACCTCTCAGGTCATTTTTGCGACTAAAATCAGCAAGATCAAACTAAAATCCGAACCACTTCTAAATTATGAAAATAAGAAAGTGATGCGCATCACATATATTTAAAAGAACTGCAAGAACATACAATTCTGAAAGGAGCTTTTTCTGATCGTGCTTCTCAACGACCTAACAATGTTTTTTTGGCTTGATTAATTTGGGCCGCCAAATAATCTGAACCGCCTCGATCAGGATGAAAGCGCGAAATGAGTTTACGGTGGGCCTGAATAATTTCTTCTTCCGTGGCGCCGGGATTAAGCCCCAAAACCTCAAAAGCTTCCGTTGTTGTCATACCCGCTTGTCGAGATGGCCCAGGACCAGGCTTACCATATTGCGGATTGCCGGCTTTGAACCGCAACCAAATGCTATGAAGCTGCGGCGCGTACCTCAATATTAGCGGCATCGAGCGCACTAAAAACGCGAATATTAAGCCAAATATCGCCAGCAGACCGCTAAGTTTTCCACTCAGCATCAGTACCAGCAAAATCAGCGCAATCGCAACCCAGGCCAGTTGTTTAAGTCGTTTGCTGCGCAATTCGGCTGGTAGCTTCATAAATCCCGGCAGCATTAAAACTGCCAGTACCAATGCCAACAATATCACTATTCGTATCACCCGCACTCCAAACGCTTCAACCGACGAGCGCCATAATAACTTAGAATACGGCCAGTTCGACAAATGTAGAGAAGTCCATGTCCACCCCTTCAGTCCTCGGCTTCGCGGCCGCCAGCGGCACCGGCAAAACCAGTTTATTGACAAAACTTATCCCGATACTGAAAGCACATAATCTGCAAATCGGTGTGATCAAACACAGTCATCACGACTTCGAGATTGATCAACCCGGTAAAGATAGTTTTCGGCTACGCGAAGCGGGTGCTACTCCGGTTATGCTGGTTTCCCAACATCGGCGTGCGGTAATTAGCGAATTGTCGGCAAACAGCGATATTTCGCTGACTGAACAGCTCGCCTTGTTTCCCAATGCAGGCCAGGATTTGATTTTAGTGGAAGGGTTCAGGCACGAGAGCTACCCCAAAATAGAGCTGTGCAGACCAAGCCTAGGCAAACCGCTGCTTTACCCTGAAGATCCGTCAATTATCGCGATAGCAAGTGATCAGCCCCTCTTAACACCACCCGGCTTACCGTGCCTTGATTTAAACGATGCAAAGGCCATAGCCAATTTCATTATCGAAATCTTTTTGAAGCGCCCACGTGACTAACATCTGCTACCCTAACAAACACGAGTTATTGAGCGTCGAACAGGCGCTGTTGGAAATCCGCAAAACTATCGAGACTGTCAACGAACGCGAGCATATCGATTTGCCGCAGGCACTGGGCCGGGTACTTTCCGACAGCGTGGCGTCTCATATAGACATTCCACATCAACGCACTGCGGCCATGGACGGCTACGCATTTGCTGCTGGCGATGTAGCTGCCGGGCAATCAGCTAAATTGCAAGTAATCGGCATCGCATGGGCCGGACGGCCGTTCTTGGCGCAGCAGAGGCCGGGCCAATGCGTCAGAATATTTACCGGGGCGGTAGTCCCGGAATTTGCGGACAGCGTTATTGCTCAAGAACAAATTGAAATCGATGGTGACACTGTATCACTTCCCCTCGACTGGCAGCCGTATAAAAATATTCGTGCAGCCGGCAGTGACGTTAAACAGCATGAAGAATTAATTGCCGCACCGAAAAAGCTGACAGCTCGCGATCTAAGTCTATTGGCCGCCGCCGGCATCGAAAAAATCAGCGTAAAACGCAAACTCAACATTGGCTATTTTTCGACTGGTGATGAATTGGTCGCACTCGGAGAACCGCTAGCTGTTGGCCAAATCTATGACAGCAACCGCTATTTATTAGCCGGACTACTATCCGACCCAAATCACACAGTCTCGGACTTGGGCATAATCCCAGACGATCCCTTGAAACTCGAACAAACTTTCAAGAACGCAGCCAAACAACATGACGTCATCATTTCCACCGGCGGTGCATCGGTTGGCGACGCGGATTTTGTTAAACAAACCCTGGAAAAATGCGGGCAGGTGAACTTCTGGAAACTGGCGATCAAACCAGGCAAACCGCTGGCTTTTGGCAAAATCGGCCGCTGTTGGTTTTTCGGCTTGCCCGGCAATCCGGTTGCGGTATTGGTCACTTACGAGAAATTCGTAAAGCCGGGTTTGGAACAGCTTGCCGGCTTACCTGCCAGACAAGCATTGCGCTTACGAGTCCGATGCGACAGCCGGTTAAAAAAATCGCCAGGGCGGCAGGAATATCAACGCGGCATCCTGTACCAGCAGGCTGGAGGAGAATTAGCCGTCCGTCTTGCCGGTCAACAAGATTCTCATCAAACAAAAGTAGCCAGTCAGTCCAACTGTTTTATTGTGCTGAATGCCGATAGTACGGGTATAGATGCTGGAGAAATGGTGACAGTAGAGCCATTTTCTGCGGAGTTATAAACAGCTGAATTCCCCCATCCAGGTAACAGCCGGAGTGCTCTGTGCGCTCCGGTTGGAAAACTCGAAACTCAAACAAATTGCCAGCCCATGCATGCGAACGGCAGAATATCTGATTACGCGGTGGCTTCCGCAAGATTACCTAAATAGCCATGTTTTCTAGCCAGATACTCGTCTACAAAGGCTTGCATCGGTTCGGCTTCATATTCGCGTAAACCGCTGACCGCTAGCTTCTTGAATCCGGAACCAACCACTTCTTCACCGCATTTAATTTGGAAATAAAGATACGCCGTGGCCCGCTTGCCGTTGACTTCCATTTTCGGCTCCAGCATTTCCAGATGCGGTTCGTGAAAGTCCATCCGGTTTAAGCTCAAAGTCATGCTCTCATAGATCACCAAAGGCCGGTCGATATTGAACATGACTTGCTCTTTGGCCAATAAAGGTACCAGCACATAAGGAAAGTTCTGCCCGGAAAACGCCACGTAGTCACGAATTAACGCTTCGACTAAAGCCGGATCGCGGATCACATCGCCGGAGCGCTCAATCTGCAAATAAGTCTTGCCTTGGTTGTCGGTCACATCGATTTTTTCGGCGTCATCATCGGGAAAATTCAACAACACGCCATGACCGACCATTCCGGAAAAAATGAAGTGCATGTTTTGGCTAAGGCCGTATTTGTCCAACACTAACGAGAATAATAAATCGCCCGGCACGCAAAAACGTTTTGCGTCTTCGTCGTGCAAGGGGTTGAAGTCATGGGCGACTTCCTTGGCAAACATACTGGCCTGCGCGGCGCTGATGGCGACACTGCCATCCTGAATGGCATAGTACTCTTTTAGAAACATAGTTTATTAGTTGTTTAGTAACGTGGAACGGACGGATCGCAAATCACGGACCAAGCGTCGATGCCGCCCTTCAAGTTGAACAATCTTTGCAGCCCGGAATGCTGCAAAAAATTGCAAGCTTGCTGGCTACGCATACCGTGATGACAAATCACCACCACGTCTCGGTCAGCCGGCACTTCGTCGAAGCGCGCGGGTATTTGTTGCAGAGGTATTAATACGCTACCGGCTATCTTGGCATAGGCAAACTCGTGGGGCTCCCTAACGTCTAGTAAAAATACCGACGGGTCGTCCTGTAAATGTTGTTTTAGCTGCTCTGGCGTGTATTGGTTTATGGGCATATGAATCTTTCCAGTCTTTGAAGCGCGGCGGCCATTCTATCGATTGAGGCGGTATATGCAAATCGAATGTGCTTGTGAGCCAAATACTGGCCAAAGTCTTTGCCTGGCGTTACCGCCACCCCTTCCTGTTCGAGCAGCTGCTTGGCAAACTCAAAACTATCGTCGGTAAACGCACTGCAATCTGCGTAGATATAAAAGGCCCCTTGTGGTTTGCAGGCAATTTTAAAACCCAGCCGTAACAGGTTGTCGTAAAGAAAATCCCGGCGTTTCTCAAACTCGTCACGGCGGCGATGCAATTCCGCCATATTTTCAGCACTGAAACAGGCTAAAGCCGCGTACTGTGAATGGGTAGGTGTGGAGATAAAAATGTTTTGCGCCAGTTTTTCCACCGCGTCGATAAAATCTTCCGGCACGATCAACCAACCGATACGCCAGCCGGTCATGCCAAAGAACTTGGAAAAGCTGTTGATGATAAATACGTCATCGCTGAACGCCAAAGCGCTGCTGACGGTTTCGCCGTAAACCAAGCCGTGGTAAATCTCGTCCGAGTAAAAACAGCCCCCTAAAGCATGCGTCTGCTGAATCGCAGCGCGTAGCGCATCGTTACCGATGACGGTGCCGGTCGGATTGGAAGGCGAAGCGACTAATACGCCTTTGCTGGCCGGCTGCCAGTGCAGTCGAATCAATTCGGCGTTGAGTTGATAAGCCGTTTCGGCGCCAACATTCACGAACTGAGTCTTACCGTCGAACAATTGCACGAAATTATCGTTACAGGGATAACACGGATCGGCCATCAAGATTTGTTCGCCCGGATTTAAACTAATCCCAAACGCCAGCAAAAACGCGCCGGACGCGCCGGGGGTAATGAAAACCCGTTTCGGATCCAGATTTACTCCATATTGCGCTTGGTAATAATCGGCGATGCTTTGACGCAATTCCGGCAATCCGGCTGCAGCGGTGTACTTGACTTCCCTACCCTGCATGAACGCATTTCCAGCGGCTAATATTGCCGGCGGCGTTTCGAAATCCGGCTCACCGATTTCCATATGAATAATGTCCCGGCCTTCTTGTTCCAGCTGCTTGGCGCGCTGTAATAATTCCATCACATAAAATGAGCTGATGCCGCGCATTCGCTCGGCGACGTGGTGTTTCATGTCCAAATTCCGTTAGTAGAAAGCGCCTTCATAATAACAAACTTCTTGCTTGGCCCCGGCTATTCTGTTAAAAAGCCCCGATTTTTTTATAGACCGCCAGGAGTCATTGGATGAACAATACTAACCCTGCCGCATCGGAATTTACTTTTAAGCCTTATGAGGAAAAAGAAGGCGAAGAGTACATGAACGAGGCGCAGTTGAGCCATTTTTCCGCCATCTTAAATAAATGGAAGTCCGAATTAATGATGGAAGTGGATCGCACCGTCCACCACATGCAGGACGAAGCGGCCAACTTTCCGGATCCCAACGACCGGGCTACGCAGGAATCAGAGTTCAGCCTGGAGCTGCGCACCCGCGACCGCGAACGTAAGCTGATCAAGAAGATCGACGAATCATTGAAGGAAATTGAGTCCGGAAACTACGGCTATTGCGAAACGTGCGGTATCGAGATTGGTATTCGCCGTCTGGAAGCCCGTCCAACTGCTACCCTGTGCATCGATTGCAAGACACTCGATGAAATCAGGGAAAAACAATTGGGTTAACTCTGCCCACAGCAACATCTTATATCGGCCGGTTTGCGCCCTCGCCTACCGGCCCACTTCACCTCGGTTCTCTATACACCGCACTTGCCAGCTATCTGGATGCCCGTCAGCATAAAGGGCTATGGCTGTTACGCATCGACGATCTCGATACGCCGCGCAATATGCCGGGAGCCAGCGACGCGATTCTGAATTGCCTGCAAAGCTTCGGCTTGTATTGGGACAGCGAGGTGGATTATCAAAGCCATCATCTTGAGCAATACGAGCAGGCCATTGTCGAATTGCAAAGCCGGCAGGCACTTTACCCTTGCACCTGTAGCCGCAGCTTATTGGCAAATTCGCCTTTGATTTATCCAGGTTATTGCCGCAAAAACCCGCAATCGACTGATGCGCCACATGCACTACGAGTAAAAACGGCGGAATTTTGTCCGCGCTTTGTTGATGACTTGCAGGGTGAAATCAGCCAAAATCTGGCAGGCCAGCACGGCGATTTTATCGTCAAGCGTAAGGACGGCATCATTGCTTACCAATTAGCTTGTGTTGTTGACGACCAACGGCAAAAGGTCAATCGGGTGGTGAGAGGTTACGATTTATTGGATTCGACCCCTAAACAGCTGTATTTACAGCATTTGCTGGGTTACCCGACGCCGCAATACATGCATATTCCGCTGATTGTCGACCAAGAAGGCCATAAGCTGAGTAAGCAGACCCGAGCGGAAGCCGTCAATCCCAATCAAGCCGGACCAACCTTGTTTCTGCTGCTAACCTTACTCAAGCAAAATCCACCACCCGATTTGCGGCTGGCCGCAATCGACAGTATTCTGGAATGGGCCATCGAACACTGGCAAGCCGAGCGTTTGACGAGCACCCAAGCCGTTTCTGCCTTACAACACAGTTAATAACGTTCAAAGAAGGAGGTTACGTTATGTCAGACCAAAAAATTTATCCGGTTAACCCGCAGATTGCCGCCAACGCGCATATCGACAGTGCCGAGTACCAGCGTCTATATCAGCAGTCGATAAACGAACCGGAAACTTTTTGGGCTGAGCAGGCCGCCGAATTTTTGGACTGGCATCAGCCTTGGCAGCAGGTACTGCAATACGACTACCCCAAGGGCGAAATACAGTGGTTCCTGGGCGGCAAACTCAATGTCACCGTCAACTGTCTGGACCGACACCTGGAAAAACGCGGCGACCAGGTAGCGATCATTTGGGAAGGCGACGACCCTGCGCATGATCGTCAACTGACCTACCGCGAATTACACACCCAAGTTTGCCAATTCGCCAACGTCCTGAAAGCCCATGGCGTACAAAAAGGCGACAGAGTCTGTATCTATCTGCCGATGATCGCGGAAGCGGCGGTAGTTATTTTAGCCTGCGCGCGTATCGGCGCGGTACATTCCATTGTTTTCGGCGGCTTTTCGGCCGATGCCTTACGTGATCGTGTCATCGACGCCGATTGCCGGGTCTTGATCTGCGCCGACGAGAGCTTTCGCGGCGGCAAAATTGTGCATTCTAAATTGAATGTCGATAAAGCCGCCAAGCAATGCCCAAATTTGCATACCGTGATAGTGATCAAGCATACCGGCCACGACATCCCCTGGACCGCAGGCCGCGATATTGATTATCGCGAAGCGATGCAATCCGCATCGACCGATTGCGAACCGGTGATGATGGACGCCGAAGATCCGTTATTTATCCTGTATACCTCCGGTTCCACCGGCCAACCGAAGGGTGTGCTACACACCACCGGCGGTTATTTGCTGTATGCGGCCATGACCCATAAATACGTGTTCGATTACCAGGAAGGCGATGTTTACTGGTGCACGGCCGACATCGGCTGGATTACCGGCCATTCCTACGTGCTGTACGGGCCATTATGCAATGGCGCCACCAGCTTGATGTTCGAGGGCGTACCGACTTATCCGCATCCCGACCGCTTCTGGCAAGTCATCGACAAACATCAGGTTAATATTTTTTACACCGCGCCAACCGCAATCAGAGCGTTGATGGCCCAGGGCGACGATTTTGTCACCCGCACCAACCGCAGCTCATTACGTATACTTGGCAGCGTTGGCGAACCAATCAATCCGGAAGCCTGGGAATGGTATTATCAGGTAGTTGGTAGTACACGTTGCCCGATCGTAGACACGTGGTGGCAAACCGAAACCGGCGGCATTCTCATCACCCCCTTACCGGGCGCGACGCCGTTAAAACCCGGCTCAGCCACATTGCCGTTTTTCGGCGTAAAGCCGGCGATACTCGATCCGGATGGCAATATCATGGAAGGCGAAGCGGAAGGCGTGCTGGTGTTGACCTATCCGTGGCCAGGACAAGCGCGCACCGTTTATGGCGATCATGCGCGCTTTATCGACACTTATTTCGCCAAGTTCCCCGGCTATTATTTCGCCGGTGACGGTGCCCGCCGCGACAAAGACGGCTATTACTGGATTACCGGCCGCATCGACGACGTATTGAACGTCTGCGGCCACCGCTTGGGTACGGCCGAAATCGAAAGCGCGCTGGTGCTGCATGACTTAGTAGCCGAAGCCGCCGTGGTGGGTTTTCCGCATCCGATCAAAGGCCAAGGCATCTATGCGTATGTGACACTGAACGTCGGCATCGAAGGCAACAGCAGCCTGAAAGGCGAGTTGAAAGACTTGGTACGCGAGGAAATCAGCGCTATCGCCCTACCCGATCTGATTCAATGGGCACCCGGCCTACCCAAGACCCGTTCCGGCAAGATCATGCGCCGCATCCTGCGTAAAATCGCCGCCAATGAATTTCACGATCTTGGTGATACCTCAACCTTGGCCGATCCTTCGGTCGTTGAGCAATTGATCGCCAACCGTCTGAAATTGCCTTAAGGTGAAAACACGGCTGGCTTTAGCCTATTTCGGTGTCATTCTGGTCTGGACTACCACACCGCTAGCCATCAAATGGAGCAGCATCGGCGTCAGCTTCGTATTCGGGGCGATGGCAAGAATGAGCACCGGACTGGCTTGCCTGCTGCTGTTATTGTTGCTTTTGCGTCGGCGTTTGCCGCTCAACCGCCCTGCTTTGATCACTTATCTGGCAGTGGCGATACAGCTTTACGGCAGCATGCTGATTACCTATTGGTCCGCTCAATTCGTGCCATCCGGCTGGATCTCGGTAATTTTCGGATTAAGCCCGTTTATGACCGCTTTCATGGCGGCGGCATATTTGCAGGAACGCAGCCTGGGTTGGGGCAAGTTATTCGCTTATAGTTTGGGTATGGGTGGGCTGGTGGTCATGTTCAGCTCGGCACTGGAATTGGATGAACTCGCTCTGCAGGGCTTGATCGGCGTGCTGGTGGCTACCTTCATCCACGCGGCTAGCGCGGTGTGGGTCAAGCAGATTGACGCACGTCTACCGGCTTTGCAATTGGTTACGGGCGGATTGTTAGTCGCGGTACCCTTGTATTTCGGCACCTGGTATTGGTTGGATGGCGGCTTATTGCCGGAAAATATTCCACAGCAAACCCTGTATTCCATTGCTTATCTTGGCGTAATTGCCACCACCCTGGGTTTTGCATTGTATTATTTTGTGTTGGCCAACATGCAAGCCACCAATGTGGCGATGATGAATCTGATGACACCGGTAATGTCCCTGGTGCTGGGTTATAGCGTCAACCAGGAACCGTTGACGATAAAAACCATGGCCGGCACCGCACTGATTATGTGCGCACTATTGATTTACGAAATCGTCAATCGCCGGCAACAACGGAATGGCGGGTAATCGCCACTCCGCCGTCTGCGAACTAAATTTTGCTAACGCGCTGCTGCAGGTACGCGGCAAATTCTGATTTAATTTCCGGGTGCAGCAAACCATACTCAACATTAGCCAACAAGAAACCGAATTTTGATCCGCAATCGTAGCGATTACCTGCAAATTCGTAAGACAGCACTTGCTCGTCTTTCATCAACGCGGCAATCGCATCGGTCAATTGAATTTCGCCGCCTGCGCAACGGCCGGTATTTTCGATTTTTTCAAAAATCGCCGGGATCAGAATATAACGACCAACAACGGCGATGTTAGACGGCGCCACTTCATTTTGTTTAGTTCCAAAGCTGATGCATTGTTACCATATGATTATAATAAAGAGTTATGCCGAACGGTAACTCATACGGGAATCAATCGGGTATCAGTGTTTTATAACGTGGGGACGATTTTGGTAAAGGCTACGGAGTCGGATACCACAACCACAATCCCCACTATGGGCAGATCAATGCCCTGCTTCGCCGGCAAAGAAGATTTCTTTGATCATGGCAGTTATCTGCAGGATTGGGTTGCCGCTATTTTCTCATCTGATGATTTGTTCGAGGCACCCAAATGTAGCTGTACTTTTGTCCTATAATTAACTGTGCAGATAAATATTACAAAATTTTCAACATTAAAATTACAATACGATGCTATCAAACAACGATTTACAGCAAATTAGCGAAAAATGTATTTCAGAATCACAAATTGTTTATCAGCTTAAAAGTTTTGAAACGGGTTTCCCGTTTTTGAAAATTATTAATGCTGCATCACCAGATCATGGTATTACGATTGCTTCGGATGCACAAATTAATGATTTGTTGGAAACATGGGATGCTTATTTGAAAACCAATTCTTCAATACTCAAATTTGTTCCGGCATCGGGTGCGGCCAGTCGTATGTTTAAAGATTTATATGAGTTTTTGGATGCCGATTATGCCGAACCAATAAAACCTGCTGAAATTAAATTTATTACTGAAATTAAAAACTTCGCGTTTTACGATGCTTTGAACGAATGCTGTTTGAAAAATAATAATAAAAGTATTGATGATTTGATTGAAAATGGAGAGACGAAAGCTATTGTATCTAATTTATTAACCAGTAATGGTTTGAATTATGGTGCCTTGCCTAAAGGCTTACTTTTATTTCACACATATAACAACGAAAAACGTACTTCGCTACAGGAGCATTTGGTGGAAGGTGCATTGTATGCTTCTAATGCATCGAATGAAGTAAATATTCATTTCACAGTTTCAACTGAACACCGGCAACTGTTTGAAAAACATGTAAATGATACGCTTTCTGAATACGAAAATGTACTCGGTAAAAAATTCAACATCAGTTTTTCAGAACAAAAGCCATCGACTGACACTATAGCTGCCGACGAACAAAATCAACCCTTTCGCGAAAATGGAAAATTAGTTTTTCGTCCCGGAGGACATGGCGCTCTTATTGAAAACCTGAACGATTTGAATGCAGATGTGATTTTTATTAAAAATATTGATAATGTGGTTCCTGATTCGCTCAAAAGCCAAACAGTTAAATATAAGAAAGCTATTGCAGGTTTATTGATTAAACTTCAACAAAAAGCGTTTGAAAATCTTCAACTATTGGAGAACGATAACATCTCCATTTCAAGCTTACATGAAATTGCTCTGTTTTGCGAAAAGGAACTTAATAATATTCACCCTGAAATTAATAAATTGAATGAAAGTGAATTAAAACAGTATCTGAAGTCAAAGCTAAATCGTCCGATTAGGGTTTGTGGTATGGTTAAAAATACCGGAGAGCCTGGTGGCGGTCCTTTTCTTACTGTAAATGCAGATGGAACAGTGTCCACTCAAATTCTCGAAAGTTCGCAAATTGATTTATCAAATCCTGCTGAAAAAGCTAAAATGATGAATTCAACGCATTTTAATCCTGTTGATTTAGTATGTGGAGTGAGAAACTATAAAGGCGAAAAATTTAATCTTTTACATTATGTCGACAACCAATCCGGATTTATTTCATCGAAATCGAAGGGTGGTAAAGAATTGAAAGCTTTAGAGTTGCCCGGACTTTGGAATGGAGCCATGAGCGATTGGAATACAATTTTTGTTGAAGTTCCTATCGAAACATTTAATCCGGTAAAAACAGTGAACGATTTGCTTCGTCCTGAACATCAAAAATAAGATAATTTATTTCCAATTAAAATTATTGAATCATATTTATTTAAAAGGTTTATCACATTATTTGTAATGAGCTTTGTTATCTGCATACTTATTTTCTCGATGCAGTTTCTTTGGAAACATGGCGAATTTAAAAGTGATGTGCGCGATCTTTCTTTAACCTGCAGTTGCCATTTTCTACTCCGTATAGGTTAGGATGATCAGTTCCTTAAGGTTTTACTTTGACGAACGGGTGATGTGTGCCTAACCTTATGGCAAAATTAAATAAGCCCTGTAAGGTCTTTATTTTAGGCGATAATGTAAGTTTATTCCCAACTCTCAGCACGAGATATAGCAATGATAAAACTGTTATGCACCTTTTTGGTAGCATTGATACCGGTAAAACCGGCTTTTAGTCAGGACTTGCTGGAAACCTATCAGCTAGCGAAAGCCAATGACCCGGAGTTTAAAAGCTCGGATATCAATAAGCTTGCTACTGCCGAGATCAAATCGCAAAGCATCGCACAGATGTTGCCGAATCTTTCCTTCAGCGCCAACAGCAGCCGCAATCGCCTGGAAAGTACCAGCTTTTTGGGAACCACCTTGCAGCATTACTGGGACAGCAAATTGGGTATTAATTTGAAACAACCGGTGTTTCATTGGGACCATTGGGTGCAGCTTGATCAAGCCGATAACAAAATTGCTCAGGCCGAAGCGCAATTCCAGGCCAAACAACAAAGCCTGATCCGCAGAACCGCCGAAGCGTACTTCAATATATTGGCCGCGCAAGATAATCTGGAATTCGCCAACTCGGAAAAGAAAGCCATCGAAAAACAATTGGAACAGGCCAAACAGCGTTTCGATGTCGGCATCATCGCCATTACTGATGTTTACGAAGCCCAAGCCGGTTATGACAGGGCTCTGGCCAGCGAGATCGAAGCACAAAACCTTTTGGATAACAGCAAGGAAGCCTTGCGGGAAATCATAGGCGAGAACGCCGCCGATCTGAACAGCTTACAAGCGCAAATTCCGCTTAGCCCCCCAGCACCCGAGGACTTGGCGTCCTGGTCGAATACGGCGGAGAACAATAATTTCTCAATCGTCGCCCAAATTAATCAAGCCGAATACGTCCGCAAAAACATCGAATTACAACAATCTAAACATCTGCCCACCCTCGACATCGTCGCCCAATACAGCGAAATGGACACCGGTAACCGCTACGGCTTGCGCGGCGACAATGAAAGTTTCGGATTGCAACTCAACCTGCCTTTATACGAAGGCGGCGGCACCTCTTCCCGCAGCCGCCAAGCCGCCTACGAGTATGAAGCCGCCAAGGAAGATTTGACCAAAGTAAAACGCAGCATCAATCGCGGCGTTAAAGACGCATTTCGCGGCGTGGTTTCCAGCATCAGCAGAGTCAAAGCCTTAGATGCCACCAGCAAATCCGCGGAAATGGCCGTGGAAGCTGCCGAAGCCGGTTTTGAAGTGGGCACCCGCACCATGGTGGACGTGCTCACCGAGCAACGTAATCTATATAAAGCCAAGAGCGATTATGCCAGAAGCCGCTACGACTATCTGATTAACGGCATCAAACTCAAGGAAGCCGCCGGTAGTCTGAATGAACAGGACTTGGAGCAGATCAATCAATATTTGCAGGGAACGCTGAGTAAAAACTAGTCCACCGGCGGAGTGCTCGAGGCCGCTCGTTAACATTACCGGTTTCGCCCCCCCAATGCGGGCCGTTATTGGCACCACCATGTGCTGACCACGTAGGTTTCGGCTAAAAGCGGTAAATGTCCAGCCGAAAGCAGGCTTAACAGGCTGGTGAAAAACCCGCCGATATTTCCCCTTACCCACGATGTTCGTGATTTTTTCGAGTTGAAATCGGTCATGACATCGAGTTTCAAGCGTTTTGCCCCGGTTTCAAGGGCTTTTTATTCGCCTGAAGCCGTCTGTGGACGGTTTTCAGGCGAACTTCACCCTAGGCGGGTGCACTCCACGCCGGTTTCGGCGTGAACACCAATAGGTTGAGCATGCGCGTCAGGTTGTAGGCGGCAAAGCAAAACAAGGCCTGACCCGCGACTTTGGCTAAGCCGATGTGACGGGTTTTGCGCAGGCCGCCGACCGTTTTGACCCAGCCAAAGGCTTCTTCGACGATTTTGCGGCGCTTGAGACTTTGGGCGTAACCTTTGCCGCGCGCGGTGCGGCCGTCGACGGCACTGCCAATCTTTTTGCGGGCCACATGGGCTTTGATATCACGGGACTCGAGTCCGTTGACGAACGCCGGTTGGTCATAGCCTTTGTCGGCACCGACGCTGCCACCTTGGGGCACGCGGCGTTTGATCATTTTTTGCGCGGCTTCGATTTCGGCGGTGCCGGTGGCTTGTGTGGTTTCGACATCGACAATCAGGCCGTTGCGATTCTCGGACAAGGCATGGGTGATGTAACGCAGTTTGGCCTCGGTGTATTCGCCTTTCTTGTAAAGCCGGGCTTCGGGATCGGTCGTACTTTGGTGGGTGGCGTTGCTGCGCTTTTCGCCGCTGAAGTCGACCTCGGGATTGCGGCCGGCGGGTTTGTCCGGGCCGCTGCCGTCTTTCTTACCCAAAGGGCATAAATGACGAAGCTTTTGTGCGAAGCCCAGGCTTCAATGAGGCTACCGTCGACGCTGAAGTGTTCGTCGGACACCAGATTTTGCCATTCGGCTATGGCCAGTACCCGCTCAAAAAATTCGCGACTCAGGGCTTCAGACAACAGACGTTCGCGGTTGGCACTGAACACTGTGCGTTCCCACACGGCGTCGTCGATGCCCAGACCGACAAACCAGCGAAACAACAGGTTGTAGTCCAGTTGTTCCATCAACTGACGCTCGCTACGGACCGTATACAGGACTTGTAACAGCAAGGCGCGCAGCAGTTTTTCAGGGGCAATCGAGGGACGGCCTGTGTGCGAGTAACGCTCGGCAAAGACGGCATCCATAGAGGCCAATACGCCATCAACCAGTAGCCGTAAACGACGCAACGGATGCTGTTTGGGAATACGGTCTTCCAGGCTAACATAGCTGAACCAGCTGTTTTGAATGGCATCGTGTCCGCGCATTGAAAGGCTCCAAATTTAGGTAGCCTATTTTAACAGTTGGCCCCTCATCTATGCCTTAGCTTACTTGGCTTTTCGAGTTTTTCACCAGCCTGTTAGGATATATTGAGTTTCCAAACCTTTGCTATTTGCGGGAAACATACGCTCTACTTCGTTTAGCGCATCCTCAACGGCTAAGGCCGCATGCAGCCAAGATCCGGCGGCAAGCAGCCCGCCGGAGCCAAAATTGATTCTTGCAAGCTTCTGAGCCACTCCGTTATCGCTAATCGCCTTACGCGCAAACCTTTTAAGCCCGCGCACAAGGCTTTTCGCTATCGTCGCAATACTTTTAGCGTTGCTCACAAACCCAAAAGCCTTGCTGACTCAGTTAAAAACTTTGCGGGCAACACAAAATTCATTCGTCCGCCGGGCAAAACGCCTTGCGCGCCAGGTTACTAAGCTTGCGCACAAGCTATTTTGCTATCCTCGCAACGCTTTTGGGTTTGCCCGCTAGCCACCAAGCCTTGCAGGCAAAGCAAATTGATTTGCTCGCCCGGCAAACTGCCTTGCGCGCAAGGCAGTTTGGTTTGCACGTAAGAGAATTTGGCATTCGCGATTAGCAAAATGCGATTCTCGTTTGGCTCTAAGACTTGCGAACGATGAGCGGCCAACCGCCACTGCGAAGATAAAACCCAGCAGTGCCCATCCGATCAGGAATTGTATGAAATCGTTCACGGTATTGGTGGTAGGGTTTGACGGCCATCGGCCAAAAGCGGTCGGTCGGGGCCGCTTTCCAATTTCAACAAATTAAGGCATCCGAAAACCACTTGAGTGTCCAGATTTAGGTGAGGAATTTGATGCTTGACTGTCTTACCCAGACCAAAACTCAACCGCCTTACCTAGGCCAAATCAATGTGTTGATGGGTAGCAGTCATAAAAATGACTGCTACCGGGTTAATAAGAGCTAAATTTCAGTCTGCTCTGAAATCTCAAGAGTATCGTCAACTTCGGTGCCGAGATTTCTTTATCTGATAGGTAAGAGACACCGACACGCAACCGCAATCCGGCACCGACTTTATTTTTGCAGTTGATGTTCACGTAGCTGATGTTGTTCGCGCTCACGCTCACGCTCTTGTAACTGCCATGAACCGTCTTGTTGATTGCGTTCTTGCTGCATTTCGCGGTTTCTTTCCTGCATTTGTTGTTGCTGGTTTTCCCGGCGCGGGTCTGGATGTGTTTGCCAGGCGCCGCCTTGATTGCCGCCTTGCCGTCCACCGCCACCCGGTGCCGCCGAAACGGCGCTTAAAAAACCAGTTAGGAAAATTATCAATGCTATTTTGTAGGGATGATTTTGGTTCATGGCTTTATCTCCTAAAGCGATTCGGACCGATAGTGCAAGTAAGCTCAAACTATCGGTCGTCTATCGCTATGTGTAAAAAGTAAACCGGTTCAATTACCGAAATTCGCCGAGGTAAATCCCCGCCCAACCCGCTTCTTCAGTGCCCATGCTGGCATTTATAGCCAGCCGTCCGTTTCTAAAGCCGTCCCGTTCAAGCCCCATCTCCGTGACGGGTAGAACGACAGATATGCCGGTCTCCTCATCTAAAGACACTGCTTTAGGGTCAAATACCGTGCCGTCCATCCCTGATTGAATCAATGTCACAAAAGGTGATTTTTCAGAACGATTTTTGAGGTAAATACCGTCGACCGGATTCTGATAGGTATTGTTAGTGTCCAAAGCACCTGTCCTGGCTTTAAATGCCACCTGATACGGCGTGTCGTCTTTACCGCGTTTGATCTGACTGGAAACAGCCAGGAATGAAGCAGAACGCCAACGCGCGAATTCACCGTCTTCGTCGCCTTCCTCACCCTCTCCCGCGCCTGGTGATCTGCCGGAAAAATTCCAATAAACAAAGTCAGAAAAGTCGGTAACTGTACGAGCGATTCTGACGGTTTTGCCTGTGTTTATATCGTGTAGGAAAAGCCCTTGGTTTACCGGCACTGGCTTTTCCTGATACCAGCCAACTGCATCCTGTGTGCTGCCGGATGCCGCGCTCATACAATACGCCGCCCGATCTTTGTTGCCCTCTTTAGGGCAGTACAACCGTACCATCTTGGTTTCGCTACCCCACGCACCCCAAAATGCCACATAACGACCATCGAATGACACCCCTTCACCTAACCGGTTAAACCGTCTATCTTTGGGTTCATCCGGCACCTGAGAGCCTATGCTTACCAAGGTTTTAAGCAGCGGTTGTTTACTGATTGGATAGGGTTTCAGTGGCGCAAGATAAATGCCGCCCAAGCTCGGATTTTCCTCATTATCAAAACCCGCGAATACCGCCTGCCGCTTTGCTGCGCTGGGCGGCGCGGTGGAGCCAAAAATGGTCTGAGTACCGGGGATCAGGGTGTGCGTGTTATTGGCGATCAACACCACGGCTTTGTCGCCGCCACCCGCGGTGCCCACCAGCGAACGATTTTTCAGGTCGCGATAGTAAACCCCGGTCTTGCTGGTTTGATTCACCGTGTAGTTACCCTTGAATACAATCGTCGAACCCTGGGTTACGGCAGGTGATCCAGGAAACACGTCAAAGGGCGTGCCCGGAAATTCGGGGACCTGAAAGAAGGAAAACTCGTCAACCGCACCCAGTTTGCTGGCGCCAGCGATCAAAGGTCCAAATGGATTGGTATAAATCCCGGTAGTCCCGACCTTGGTGTCGGAGCCATACGCCAGGGTGTATTCCCAGACCGGTTTATGATTACCTCGGGTCGCTATCATGTCGGTAACGCTGTCGATGCGAGGAAATGATGGCGGTTCTATGAATGGGGCACTCAAATTGTTGGGTTGCGGTACTTCAGTGTCGCGATCAAGGACAGTAACAATCGGACCGTCGTGGGACATATCTTTTGTATAAACCCCATGCACGGGCTCCCCGCCGTTTCCACCTTTGCTACGGGCACGAAACACAACCATTTTTTTTGCATTCAGCGAGGGCTGATTGTAACTGTTAAAGGTTCGGCAGTTGGCCGGATCGGCCTTACAAGCCTCTGTCGGCATAAGGTCGTCATTGTTGACCACCGTTTGCCACTTGGCGGCCGCTTCATGCAATTTTGAGTCTGCCGATGCGGGTTTATTGGCCGTGAGCCCTTGCGCCGCGATGGCGAATAATAGTGTCGAAACCATGCGGTTAAACATAGCGACCTCCTCCTCTGATTCGTTGTATCTATGCAGTCATCGTGAGATTGGTGCGGATACGCCGTGCCCATCCGCGATGGCCGGACGCGGGTCCTCAACGCGTGATCCACGCTGTGAAGACTGAATACGTACATTTATTTTTCTGATAGAGAGGCGGAGAAACGATCTCCGACCTCTCTTGCCTGATTTCATCTGAAAATCACTTTTGTGATGCCAGACCGGTTTAGGGCGACGGATACCAGGCTATTTATTCGCCTTCACCACCACCAGAACCGCGAGCAGCCATCACAGTGGTGGTGGCAGTCGCCGTATTATTGGTCAGGTTGCTGTCCACATTGGCACTGGCATCGGCAGTGACTGTTGCAGTCCAGCTAATAGTCGTTGCATAACTAGGGCCTTTAAACACAATGGTCCAGCTTTGGCTTTGACCCGCCGCCAATCCACTGAAGGGATAAGTAGTATTGAGGACTTGTTGCTGTTTGCTGTCTGTGCCTTTTATTTGCACAGTGCCTGATGCCGTAGCACCTTTCAGATTCACCACAGTTAATGTGCCTTCCCTAGTGGTATTGCCTACCATACGAATGGGCATTTGCAATTTGCTGGATAAGTCGACAGGAGCGGCTGGTGGCTGTGCAGCTTGGCATAGCACCGGTGCTTCATAGCCTTCCAACACTGGGTGACTGTGCATAAAGTCGATAACAGCCCTGGCATCATCACTCGCTTGCGCAAAGCCCCCGACATTGCCCGCGGTAAAGCCCGGTAAACCGCTGAATACGGTGGGATAGATGGCCGCGGAATCGATAAAAAACAGCGGAGCGCCGTCGGCGGTCGTGGCTGCGTCATAGAGCGTCAGATAATCGAAGTAACCTGAAATCGGTTGATTCGCCGGTATGTTGGCTGGATAGGGCAGCTTGCTGTAGGTGTTTGCACGCGCGTAACCGTAGCTGCTGTAATCCAGGAAGTACTTCACGACGTTCTGCATAGAACCCTGCACTTCCTGTCTAATCGTCAGGGGGATTTTGGGCAATACCGTACTGGTGGTTGCTAGATCTAAGCCCATGATCTGATTCAGATACACTACTAGATCGAGGTCGATTTTCCCGCCTTTATCGGCTGCCGCCCCCAGTGATTTTGCCGCCGTGTCCAGCATTGAATATCCATTAAAAGGCTTGGGTAATGCAATGGCGGGGCTGCCCAAGGCGCCTTTCATGATCAACTCACGATAAATTGCCAAGTTTTGTAACGGAGAATCCACAGCACTGGATAGTAATTCTGTTGTATCACCATCGCCATCGGCATCGGCGGTATCCTCATTGGAATAAACCACGCGTCCAGCCGGATCGAGCGTAAGACATTTGGCGGTACTCAGATTGACCAATACGTCAGCTAATTGCTTTTCCACGACACTATCCGGCGATCTGGCGACGCTCATTCGCGCAAAATCAACGGCTTGTAAATAGGTTTCGTAACCGACAACCACCGCACATGTCGCGGAATCGACCGGAATGGTGCAAGAAGCAGTCGCAGACGCAGGTGTACAACCCGGAAAGTTAGCGCTGGCAGGCAAAGCAACACCAGGGGCAGCGATGGGTTGTTGACATAAGTCCGCAGTTAATATTGGTACACCTCTAGCGTCACGCAGTAATTTGTAGAGATCACCAAAGACCTCGCCAGTGCCTTCACCGCCGCCACCCGAACCGCTGCCAGAGCCACTGCCAGAGCCGCTACCGGGTCCGGCGGCGAAGGATGCGCCGGTTACCGAGCATAGGCAGAGTAATACTGCCACCGCTAATTGACTTTGTTTAACTTGTTTATGTGTTTTCATGATACGCGTCCTTTTCCCATGCTTGGGATACGTATAAATCCGAAATATATTTTATTTAGTATTTTATAAAAATCGAATTTATATGAAATAGTTTTTAATTATCCAGGGAGCTATTTTCTGAAAAATCAAATAATTATTTGATAATGTAATATTAAAATTTTATTTTCCCGGAAAATCACCTGGCGTTAAAATCAATAATTAATTAAGCAGCGAACTGCCGGCGATGTGAAATGCCTAAAACTCCCATCAGGCCACTGGCAAATAGCCAGATAGCATTGGGCACAGGCACTTGAGAAACCGGGCTGTATGCCGCCGCAACCGCTTCCGCATTTATTGCACCTGAAACGGTATGAATACCATCGCTGAATATATTCATGCTGAAGACGCCATTAAAATTAAATACGCCCTCTTCACTGGAGTAATACGCGTTACTTGACGCCGATGAGCCACTATTGCCATTGCCATCGTCGAAATTACCGTTGATAAACGCCGCCGCATACGCATAGTCGTCCCAATTGCCGACAGCGCCGCTAACACTGGCTGTCCATTCCACGGTGATTAGCGCAGAGCCATTGCCAAGCAATTCAAATTCGGCGTAGTTATAGGCGCTCGCATTGGCTTCGTTGGTATCTGTTACCGAGCCGGTTCCCGCTTGCGTGGTCGCATTGGCTTGTAGCGTGGCGCTGGTTCTTAGGGCACTGCTTTGCGCCTGGGTTGTTGTACTATTGATGGATAAGGCGGTGATCAAGTCCTCAGCAAACCCGGAGTCTTGCTGGAAATCGTTAGTATTTGCTGTGTAAGCATTGGTATCCACCGCACCCAAACCATATAGCCAGCTCAGTTGCGGAGCATTGGCGCCACTCGATAAATCTGAGTACTGAACGGACAAGCTACTCCAATTGATGGTGGCTTGGGCAGAAGACGCGGCAACCGAATATTGTGCTCCCGACGCGAGTAATACCGTCAAAGCCGTTAGTATTATTTTTTTCTTATATTATTCATTTTTCATGCCTTTAAGAATTTATATATCAAGTTGAGATTCAACTCGGCAGCTTCTGCGAAGCGGCCTAAGTATCCACCAACGCTGCTGTTTTCTTCTTTTATCAATATTGCCATCTATAAACGGCAATCATATGAAACACTTGCTCTTGTTAAGTCTCGTTCTCTCCGGATTTCAAACGTCCCAGCAAGCTATTTCAGAAGAAACTAATATGCTTTTTACCCCCATTTCGGCCTAAAAACGATGTCTGAAAATGGGGTATTCGCGGGTAGGAAATGGGTAGTAAAACTACCTATTCAGAGACAATTGTCAGAAGGGCTTTTAAGTGTTAATCGGATAATGATTTCAGGTAAATCTGCAAGTTGTCGGATTTACTCTCCAAACCCAGTTTTTTGCGGATTTGTTTTCGATGCACGCTGATGGTGCCGGGCGCGATGTCTAAGGTCGATGCAATCATTTTTGTAGGCAAACCCTGCCTGATCAAGGCGGCGACCTGGACTTGAGTGGGCGTCATGTGTTTGAGGGCAGATGAAAAGGTTTCGGCATGTCCATAGGAAGCCACGAGATGCATCAGGTTGCTTTCTATAATATCGATCAAGCGGGTGGACTGACGGCGGCCCGTGCTTGCGCCTTTTAATTTTTTCAGGAAAGGTAGTACCGTGGCCTCTACTTCATGCAGAAGCGCGGTTTGCGCGTCCTCTTTATCGGATTTTGCTGTTTCAGCAGAACTTTCAATGCCGTACTAATTTCGTTGATTTCCTTGGTACTTTTCAATAGTGCGATTTGTGTATCGGATACTTGGTTTTCAAGGCGGATACGGGTTTCATTCAATGCGGTTTCAATCTGTTTTTCTGAGGAAATATCCCTGAAAGCCCCTACATAATGGATCGCTTGGGTTTCTGTATCAATTACCGCCGTGACGGTCAGCGATAAGGGGAATATTGCGCCGTTTTTATGCTTGTCCCAAATTTCGCCTTGCCAATAACCCTTCTCTGTTACGGTTGACCAAAGGCGTTGGTAGAACGCCGCATCGTGTTTGCCTGAATGCAAAAACGTCGGCTTGTTGCCAATCGCTTCGCTTGCGCTGTAGCCCGTAATACGGCTGAACGCTTTATTCAAACGCAGGATGGTTTTATCGGCGTCAGTCACGATCATACCGTCTTCGGTTTCAAATGCGGCAGCGGCAACGCGTCGGGTTTCTTCCTGGTTAATACGTTCGGTGATGTCAGTCAAACACAGCAGCATGATGGGAGCATCAACTGACAGCACATTCCGGCAATCAAGCGATACTATTAAATTCCTCCCATTGTTGCGGAGCAGAGATAGCTCGCAGTGTTGACCGACAGTTTGTTTGCGTGCGTTGTTAAAAAACAGGTGCCAGCGGTCAGCCTCTGTAGGACACAAATACTGGGTAAATGGCGTGTCAATCAAGGTTTCTCGCGCAATACCCAATAAATCGCTAGCGCTGCGATTGGCAGTGAGAATTCGACCGTTTTCAGCGAGTGTCAGAAAAGCGACGGGAGCAAATTCATAGAGTTGTACATAATTACGGTAAGTAGTATCCAGATCCGCATAAGCCCGACACAACGCATGATTCTGCATTTCCAATTCGAGTTTATGCAGTTCAAGCGCTTGCAATACATTCTCAGTCTTTAGCGCATTGCTCATTCAACATCCCTCTTTGAGAAAAACACGACGGGTATCCAGCGGTGAGTGATCGCTAAATGTCCCCAAAAGCGCCAAAAACCCAATCCGGCTGACAGCGCCTTTGCAGTAAGCAACAATGCATTACCCAGACTGGAAAATAGGCTGGTCTTTTGCGTAATCGGGTTTGGATTTGGAAAAGAAAATCCAGCAAGTTTCGTAGTGGATTGGCTGTCTTTAATCACTGACCCGACATTGCAATGCGTTAATTGAGGACAATTAACACAGTTCGATCTTGCCTCGGACAGAAGAGCGGTTTGCCCTTCTTTAGCAATGGACTCAAGTAATAGTGCAACAGATGTTAAGCCAGGTGTCTGCGGGGTAAAACGAGGGTAATCGAGACTGTACAGTAAAGCGCCTGCCAACTGCGCTTTGAGGTCGGATTTGTCATACATCGACACTTCTTTCAAGTATCGTGTAAGCGGGCAGTCCTTGCTGATTGCTGGTTTGCTCATCATTAGTAATCTTTGGCTTACAAAAATAAGTCAATACTAAAATAATGAACTAACAAAACAATCACAACGATACGGTAATTTTCTACCGCATTTGTACATATTTCGTTGGGCTTGGGCCTCCTATTTCCCAATCAGCAGGTCATGATCAATCGCAAATCGCGTCACCTCGGCGGTGCTATGAAGATCGAGTGTTGCCATTAAATTTCGGCGGTGGGTGATGACGGTTGCCTTGGACAAATTGAGGCGGTTGCCGATTTCCGCGGAGGTCATCCCTGCAGCAATCATGCCGACAATCTGCCGTTGCCGTTTGGTCAAGCTATCGGCAAGGTTGGTTTTTTCTAGTCTACCTGGCGAGGGTGACAAGCTTTCGCGTATGAGTGATTCAAATCGCTTCAGCAATTCCGAGCCTTCGACATTCAGGCGTTTGCGCTGGGTAATATCCAAAATCGTACCGACCATGCGCAGCGGGCTGCTGTCTTTATCCCGACGAATAACCTTGCCTCGAGCTTCTACATAAACCCAATGCCCCGCCTTATGCCGCAAACGGTGTTCGCTTTCGAAGTTGACCGTTTCACCCTGTAAATGTGCTGCAAGCTTTTGCCTAAAGCCTTCAAGATCTTGGGGACTGATCAAATTCAGCCAATCCGATTCGTCGTTGCCCAACTCCTCAGGGGTGTAGCCGAGCAATTCGAACCAGCGATTGCCTGCTATGACCTTACGCTCAGGAATGTGCCAGTCCCACAACACCAATCCCGATCCCTCCAGCGCCAGATCCAGACGTTCATCGCTTTCAAGCAGGTTTAATTCGACTTGCTTGATGTCGGAGATGTCCTGCACGGTTCCGATCGCTTTGACCAATTGCCCACTACCATCGAATTCCAATTCCGCATGAGCCCGAATCCAGCGAATCTGGCCTTGCACCACAATCCGGTAAGTCAGGTCATAGGGGGCGCCTTGTAAAGCAGCTCGCCAAGCCGTTTCAACTTTGTCTTGGTCTCCGGGATGGACGCGCGAGAACCATTCCGCGAAGGTCGTAACGCCGGTATTGTCAAGATCGAACAACCGGGCGGTTTCTTGGGTCATGCTGAAAGTTTCAGTGTCACAATTCATCCCAAAACTGCCAATTCGCGCTACTGCCTGGGCTCGATGCAGCCTTTCATCGCTTTCCTGCAGGGTTAATTCAGTTTGCTTGAGCTGGGTGATGTCGCGACCGACCGATTGTATTTCCTTGAGAATGCCGGCGGCATCGAAAAAACCTCGATTAACGAATTGCATCCAGCGTATTTCGGCATTGGCAACAAAAACCCGGTTCTCAATAATCACGACTGGGTTGTCAGAAGTCATCTCGCGCAGTCTAGTCTCAATCATGGGCAGGTCGTCGGGATGAGCGCCCGGATGCCAGCGTTGTCCAATCAATTGTTGGGGTGTTTTTCCAAACAACTGACAATAGACCTCATTGACGAACAAGAAAGTACCGTCCGGTAAGAAACGACTAATGACCTCGGTCTGGTCTTCAACAACTGTGCGGAAGGAGTTTTTCGGTACCGGCTGCTCCTCTCCCTGAAACTGTTCGATAAAGGCTGACACAACTGCGGCAAACAGATCCAGCATTTCTTGCGTCTTTGCATTGGGACGATGCGGCGAGCGGTAATGCGTAGAAAGCATGGCGATGATTTGCCCCGCTTGGTTGAACACCGGTGTTGATTGTACGGCGCGCACACCGGCTTTCAGCTGTATTTCCAAGGCAGGGGTTCCGACAAAGATTGGGCTTTGTGCGACATCTTCGACGATCACACGCTCGCCCAAGGCGATCGATGTGCCGCAAGCTCCCTGTCCAGCGCTTACCGAATGCCAATAATCGATCCACCAATCAGGAAAATTCTGATGCACAAATATTCTAAGGTGACCGTTCGGATCAACAATTTGAATGTTGCCAAAATCCGCCTTTGCCAACTCAATAACCAGGTGCAAAGTTTCGCTAAGAATCTCTGAAAGGTTCCGCTTCAGCATTTTTAGCGGCACCGTGCGTTTAGAGGACAAGGTATATTCATGGTTTAAGATGATCAGTCAATCAGATGAGGAAGATGCTATCAGTTTTCATCATTGCGCCAAAACAAGCTTTAGGCCGCAGCGCGTGCAGACCAATGTCCGCTTTATAGAAGTCCAGTTTTCGGACTTTAGATTTGATTGTCTGGCCCGTTTGGAGAAACTCGAAAGACAAGAGTGGGTCGGTTTCAACAATTTCCCATTTCTAAAAACCGTCATTCGGCAGCGGCTTAAGTATCTCTGAATCCATGACCCAAAGTGTTACCTATAAAATCCAACAAACTAGATTTTTGCTTTACCACTATTTTCGGCAGGTCAATATAGCTTTAACAAACACCCCATCACTGCTTTCCAGCAAGCTAAAATGTTGTTTGGCGCGGGTAATGCCGGTGTAAATTAATTCGCGGGTGAGCACCGGGCTGATGTTTTCCGGCAAGACCAAGGCCACGTGAGCAAACTCCGAGCCTTGTGATTTATGCACTGTGATAGCGAAAGCAGTTTCCACGTCCGGCAGGCGCATTGGCGAGATCCAGCGTATTTTCAGATTGGCCGTCGGCTCGGCACTGTTGTCGGCACTGGGAAATGCCACTTTAAGCTTGCCGTTACTGTCTCGCAGCGCAATCCCAATATCGCCGTTCATTAGTCCCAAATTGTAATCATTGCGGGTGATCATCACCGGCCGGCCTTCGTACCACAGGGCCTGCTTGGCTTTGGCAAACAACCATTCTTCGATGCGCTGATTAAGGCCTTCCACGCCCCACGGCCCTTTCCGCAATGCCGACAACACCTGAAACGCATCGAAGGCGGTCAACACTTGCATGGCCCATTCGTCGTACCGCTCCGCACTGTCCGGCCGGCCATGATTGATTTGCGCCAAATAATAGCCATAACCTCGGCGGGCTGCGTCCCCGCTATTAATCACCAGCTTTCTTAACAAACTACTGGCGGCGTCCGCAGTTGGGTGTTGGCGTAAGACGATATATTCTGCACGCGGTTCGGGTAGCAAATCCGGGTACTGTGCCGTATCAGCTAAGATCGCCTGAGCCTGCAAGGCATCGCCCTGATTCACGGCTTTAGCCAATTGGCCGATGCCGCTATGCGCATCGAAACGATGACTGTGCCGCAACATGACGGTTTGTTGATTAATCGCAGAACCAGGCGCAGTGGCTGGTTTGAGCGGTTCGCCGGCATAATCAGCAATCCAAGCCAGCGTTTCCGCATCATAAGCCGCGTGTTCGGCGCCGCGACATAAATCTCCCATCACAGAACCGGCCTCGACGGAAGCTAATTGATCCTTGTCGCCTAGCAAGATCAACTGGGTATTTTCCGGTAAGGCCTCCAAAAGCGACGCCATCATTTCCAGATCTATCATCGACGCCTCATCGACGATCACGATGTCGGCGACGATAGGATGGTGGCGATTATGTAGAAAGCGCCGCGAATCGTGCCGGCTGCCCAGCAAGCGGTGCAAGGTGCTGGCTTTTCGGGGAATAGCTTGTTTAATGCTGTCGTCGATAGCCAAGTTATCGAGCGCTTTAGCAATCGACTCACTGACTCGGGCCGCCGCTTTGCCGGTCGGCGCCGCCAGCAAGATATTCAGATTTTTGGGTTTATCGCTCTCCTGTTGCGCCAGTTCAATCAATAAGGCCAACAGTTTGGTCAAGGTAGTGGTTTTACCGGTCCCCGGTCCGCCGGTGATAATGGCAAAACGGGCGCGCAACGCCAGGACACAAGCAATTTTTTGCCAATCCGGGCTTTCCAAGCTCGCGGGAAACAGCGTCTGCAAGCGTTCCGCCAAGGACGCCGGCAGCTGGTCCCGCGCCGGTTGCAAGAGCTGCGCGACACGGGATTGCAGTATTTGTTCGTAGCACCAGTAACGCCGCAAATACAGCCGGTTGCCCGCCAAAACCAGCGGCGTATCGCCTGCTCCTGATGACACCAGTCTTGATTGAGATAGCGCCGCTTGCCAAACTTCAAGACTATACACTTTTAAGCGCGTCAACTCGGCCGCAGCGGCGTCCTGTTCAACGACCCAAGCATCATCGGCCGGGATAGCCAGCGTCATCCCCGGCTGCTCACAGAGTTTTGCCAAGTCCAAATACACTTCTCCTCTATCCAGCTGATGGCTGACCAAGGCCCCTGCCCATAGCACCGGGTCAGACGCCGCCGGATCGAGATCCAACAGAAAACCGACGAAAGCCCGATTCAAATGACTCAACCAGCCTTTCGCTACCCAGTGCTGCATACTGTCTATTACCGCCGCTTGCCGGATCATAAAGATGCTCCAAACAAGGTATCCAAGCGCTCGATCAAGGCCCTGGGTGGTTTATCGAAAACACGCCCTACCCTTGGCCCTTGCGCGCCTCTTAAGAACAAATACAGCCCCCCGCCGATGTGCGTATCGTAGTCGTAAACATTGCCCAGCCTGACTTTCAGCAAACGATGCAAGGCCAATAAATACAAGCTGCATTGCAGATCGTAACGTTTAGCCAACATCGCCGCAGTCAGGGCTTCGTGCGTATACGCCGCGTCATCGGCACCCAAACTGTTGAATTTATAATCGACCACGAAATACTGCTGATCGTGCATGAACACCAAGTCGATAAAACCTTTTAACAGCCCGTTTACTTGGCCAGGCAGTAAGCCCGGACGTGCTTGTCCGCCGAAGGTGTGGCGGCTGACCAAGCGGTCCAGTTCCTCAGTGTCCACGGTATCGGCGCCCAGCAGAAACTCCAGTTCGGTTTGATAGGCATTAGCTTCTAACGCAGCCAAACTAACATTGGCGTCCTCCAGCAAGGGCATGTGCAACCAGTGCGACAAGGCCGAAGCGATGACGGCATGTTTGTTCTCCCATTCGCCGCCGATAAATCGCTTTTGAATCAATTCTTGTATTAAGGCTGGATTTGCCGAGACGCTGGCAAAACCGCGTTGCGCGCACTCCTCCAGCAGATCGTGAATCAACACGCCGGGACCGGCGCCTCTGGGCAAAGCGTGGACACCGGACAAGGGTCTACTGAGCGCCGCAGCAATTTCGGCTTCGTCGTTTTGCTTATCGTCGTGGGCGGTTTCAAACTCAGGCAACAGCCGAGACTGATCTTCGGCAGGCGTCAGGTGGTCCGCGATGTGCAAAGCACTATAACTGGCTATCCACCAATTACTGGATATTTTGCCGAGCGGCACGCGCGCATCAAAGCCACCCTCATCTGCCAAAACCGGGCTATAGCGCGCGTAGTCAATTTCCGGTAGAGGCATTATCGAAATCGCGTCACAGCTGCCTTTCAGTTCAATCAATTGCTCGGCCAAGGCGCTGATGGGCATTTTGGCCTGCCAGTTAAGCAACGCACCCATGGCCGATTTTTCCAACTGGCAATCCTTGGTACTGCCGGACTTGACCGGCGCGATACCCAACCAACAAGCATGGCGGGCTCGGGTCATCGCCACATACAGCAAACGCAAATCTTCCTGCAACCGCTCTTCGTCGCTGATGGCTTTAATGCGTTCTTGTTTATGCAAATCGATTTGCAAATCCTGATTGTCGTCGTGATAGCGGTAATAGGCATTGAAGCGGCCGCCAACTTCCCGAAAGCTGCAAATAAACGGCAAAAACACCAGCGGGTATTCCAGGCCTTTGGATTTATGAATCGTGACGACTTTAATCAGATTGGCATCGCTCTCCAGCCTGATGATGCCGTCGTCGCCGGCCTGGCTGCCGCCCGCCTCTATCGCTTCGGCCAGATACCTGATCAAGGCTTGCTCGCCTTCCAACTGCGTGCTGGCTTGTTGCAACAATTCGGCGAGATGCAGCAGATTGGTAATCGACCGTTCGCCTTCGCTGTCGTCAGTCAGACGGGCGTGTAAGCCGTAATCGTTAATCAATTGCCGCAGCGCGGGCAAAATGCCGTCCCGTTGCCAGCGTTGTTGATACGTCAGAAAGCGCTCCAGATGTAATTCCCAGCCGGGTTCGTCCAAGGCCAGCGCGTGCAGATCTTGATAAGACCAAGCAAAGGTCGCCGAACTTAAGGCCGCGCGCACCTTACGCTCATTACGCGGCTCGGCCAGGGCATTTAACCAAAGCAACATGTCGACCGCTTCGCCGCTGGCAAAGATGGAATCGCGTTCGGAAAGATAGACGCTGCGCAAACGGCGGCGCGCCAAGGCGTTGCGTATCGCCGTCGCTTCGGTGCCGCTACGGACCAGGATGGCGATGTCGCCAGGCTGCAAAGCCTGCATACCGGATGCCGATTTAAATCCTGCTTGCCCTGCATCAGCGGACTTCAGTAATTTAACAATCTGGCTGGCCGTCACCTCCGCCAGTCTTTCCCGATAAGCCGGCATGCCGACCGCGCCCTCGGTTTCCCAATGCCACAGCGTTAAGGCCGGGGCGGCTTGCTTATCGATAAGCCATACCTCGTCGCGGCCTTGGGCCTTGACCGGCAAAAAAGGTAAAGGATTATCTTGTGGCGTTTTAAAGCGGAAAGCGCCCCGCCCTTGCTGATCGGCTTGCAAAAACACCTGATTGACCGCGTCTACCAAAGCCTGGGTGGAACGGTAATTGGTGCCCAGGGTGTAATGCCGGCCTTGGGTATCGCGGTGAGCCCTAAGATAAGTGTAAATATCCGCGCCGCGGAACGAGTAGATAGCTTGTTTCGGGTCGCCGATCATCAAACACGCAAAATCACCGCCGGCTGGCGTGGCGTAGAGCGTGGAAAAAATCCGGTATTGCACCGGGTCGGTATCCTGAAACTCATCGATCAAAGCAATCGGATACTGCTCGCGAATCACCTGCGCTAGCCTGTCGCCATTGCGACCTTGCAACGCGTTATCCAGACGTATCAGCATGTCGTCGAAAGTCATCCTAGCGATGCGTTGCTTTTCAAAATCGTAACGCTGCCTGATCCAATGCACGGCGTGCTTGATCAGCTCGACTTTTAAACTGGGCAGCGCCGCCAGTTCCGCGGGCAAGCGACCAATCGCCGCAAAACCAGGATGCTCGGGCGGGGTTTGCCCCGGGTTGGCTAATTGTGCCATGCCGGCCGGCGACAGATTCTCAAAGCCTTTGCCGATGTCCAGCGTATCCTGCAAAGGGTCCAGACTCCACGCTTCGATTTTGTCCAGCCAGTTGCGGCGGTTAGTAGAATTGTAATTTTTTGCCGGCAGCACTTTGGTTTCGATAGCCGCCTCCAATAGGTCGCGCACTTCCGGCAGCCAAGTTAGCCAAGGTGCTTTTAAAGCCTGTAGCTCAGTCTTCCGAATGGACGCCACCGCAGCAATCAAGTCCTTGATGGACTGACCGTCGGCCAAGCTAGGCG
This sequence comes from Methylomonas sp. TEB, assembly GCF_047777895.1. GTDB lineage: Bacteria > Pseudomonadota > Gammaproteobacteria > Methylococcales > Methylomonadaceae > Methylomonas. The sequence continues at coordinate 2,407,111 of NZ_CP180476.1, read as the reverse complement.
GTATCGGCTCGGCGTTGCTCAGCAGCGAACGCACCGCCAGCAGTAATTCGTTCGGATGCTTGAACAGCGCATACAGGCTAAGAAAATCGGCGTCGTTGGACATGTCGTAATAGAAACTGCGCCAATAGTCCCGCACCACCTCATTCAGCAATTCGGTATCGTCGGTGTTGACTTCCTGCCGAAACAAACTGCCGCTATCAAAAGCATGTTGCTGCAACATGCGGTTGCACCAACTGTGGATGGTATAAACCGCCGCCTCGTCCATCCAGTTGGCCGCCAATTCCAGACGGCGGGCGCAGGCCGGCCAGTCTTGTTCTATGTAACTGGCGCGGATGTCTTGCAAGAACGTATCCGTAGTTGGCAATTGCTGACGAAAAAACCGCGCCGCCTGACTCAAGCGTTCGCGTATCCGTTCCCGCAATTCCTTGGTGGCCGCTTCGGTGAAAGTCACCACCAAAATATCCGGCGGCAATAGATACCGGCTGGGTTCGACGCTATCGGGATGGTGTCCCAAAATCAAGCGCACATATAAGGCCGCGATGGTATAGGTCTTGCCGGTGCCGGCACTGGCTTCGATTAGCCGCGTACCCGACAACGGAAATGCGAGGGGGTTGAGTGGGATAGCAGTGGTCATACCGACGCCTCCCCTGCCGCTGGTAATTCGCGGATATGCGCCAACATCGGCCGATACAAATTATCCGCCCAGTGTGCAAAATCCTTGTCAGCGGCAAACGCCGTCAAACTGGCAAAATTGGGAAAGAAGCGGGCCAGATAGGCGTCGTATTGCACTTCACCGGCATTCCAATCGTCGCCGTCGTATCTGGCTTGGGCTTTTTCCAGTGCAGTTTCCGGCGGGACGGCAAGCCAGGAAAATGCGGTGCGGCAAGCCACGGGCAACGGTGCTTGCATGCCCTCGTGATAAGCGGCAACCAGGTCTTGCAACTGTTGGTAAGCGTGGTCTTGCTCAACAACCGGCATTTCCAGCACCGTATCGGCACCGACAACTAAGGTGTTTACCGGCAAACTAGCGGCGCAAGCCGCCAAATGCTGCAGCCACTGCAAAAATAAATTCGGATACTTGATGGATTTGTCTTTATTCAGCAGCGTTTGCGCCGTCAAATGCAACAGACCGGCTTGCTGGTTGCGCTGGCGCAGTTGACTAAGATCGCCGGTCAGTTGCACCATCACGCCGCCGGCCAATGCAAAAGGCGCCAGTTGCAACACGTGCGGTTCTAAAACCTCTGACCATACAGAAGCCAACTCGCGATAACGCTCCCAAGCCGCCGTGACAGGCTCGGCTAAGGCCGCGAAACTCGCCTGGGCAAATCCGCCCAAGGGCAATTGGCCTTTCTGCGTCATCACGGCCTGCTGCCTGGATAGGTATTCTTCCAAGTCGTCCGGATACTCCGAGGTTAAACCTTGCAGCAATTCATCGCTGAATAAATACGCTTGCAGATTATCGACTCCAAACGGCTCGCAGTCTTCGCTGGTAACGGCCAGGCTATCAAAGCCAAATTTCAGGGTTTGGTTACAAAAACTTTTCACCGGCGCGCGTAAAAACCGCGCAAGTGATTCCAGGCTCAATGCATAGGTTTTATCATCCGAGCTGGAGACGATTTGCCCGTTAAGCGGCTGAGCGGCGGCTGGAACAAACCATTCACTGGCATAGGTAAAAAGGCCGGGATCGCGGTGTTTTTGCACATAGGCTTCGCTAAACGGTTGCAAGGGATGCGCGACGGTAATTCTCGCCAACAACGCGGGTTTATTGGCAAGCGCCCAACCCTGCGCCAGTACATCACGTAATTGACTGATCAGCACCGAAGGCGGCCGCTCGCTGTTGTCGCGGATGCTGCGCCCTACCCAACTGATATACAGCTGTTCGCGCGCCGACAGCAACGCTTCCAGGAACAGGTATTGATCGTCTTGCCGGCGCGAGCGGTCGCCGGGGCGATATTGACCGCGCTGGCTCATCAAATCGAAACTGCGGGCCTGTTGATTGCGCGGATAATCGCCGTCGTTCATACCCAGCAGGCAAATCAGTCTAAACGGGATGGCGCGCATCGGCATCAAGGTACAGAAATTCACCCGACCGCTGAGAAAGCGCTGATGCAAGGACGGTTCGTCAACGCCAGCCAGCCAGGCCTCGCCTACCACATGAATGGGCAGTAAATCCGCACTGTTTAAACCGGCTTGTTCGCAATACCTCGACCAATTAGCCAATGAACTTGTCAGGGTATCCAGGGTTTTTCGTTCGCGTTCGTCGCTTACTTGAAAAAAATCGTTCAGCAGTTCGGACAATAGCTGCTGCCATTTGGCCGGCGGGTATTCCAGCCGCAAAAGCTCTGTGTATTTTTCCAACGTTTCCAACAAAAACGCCAGACCACCCAGCCATTGCGCATCCAGGCCGCCGATCTCTTCGTAAGGTTGAATCTCATCGAATGCCCCACCGGCACCGACCGCATAACCTAGCAGCATGCGCCGCAGCCCGAACTGCCAGGTATTGGCCTGCAAGTTTGCGGGCATATTCACCCGTTCCGCGCGCTGCCGAGCATTCAAGCCCCAGCGTATGCCGGATTCTTCGATCCACTGATGCAGTTTAGGTATAGCGGTTTCGTCAATCTCAAACCGCGCCCGCAAGGCCGGCACTTCCAGCAAGCCCAGAAATTCGCTAACCGCAAACCGCGACTCGGGTAAATTCAACAAGGCGTCCACGGCAAGCAATAGCGGATTTTGTCCGCGCTGTTGCTGGTCGGCCAAGCTGTAGGGAATATAACGCGGATCGTCGCTTTGAATTTGGCCGAATACCGCATGGATATGCGGCGCATAGGTATTGATGTCCGGCACCATCACAATGATATTGCGCGGATACAGAGGCTTGCCATTTTGTTGCGCACTCTCGAAGCACGCCAACAGTTGATCGTGCAGAATTTCGACTTCACGCTGCGGACTATGGGCGATATGAAATTGGATAGACGTATCGGCGCTAGCCAGTAAAACCGGCTGCTCGAGCAACGGGTCCATATCCAGTATCGACTGTTGCAGATGTTGCAGCAAACTTCGCTGCCCTGCTTCGCCGTAGTCCTTGAACATGTCGATTTTACTATCGGGCCAATGCCAGTTGGCGTAGGCTTGGGTTTCATCGAAATGATCCAGCAAACGAATATAATCCCGGCCTTGTTTACCCCAGGCCGCCAATAAGGGCGGCGCCTGTAAATGCAGTTCCGCATCGCTTAATGCCGCGCTCATCCCCGATTTATACGTCTGACGGCGGCGCTCGGCTTTTAGCAGTTCCTTGTCTTCGATGATGTCGGCCCAATAGTGCTGGCAAGGGTTATGCACAAACAACACGATCTGACAAAACCGGCCCAATTTGGCCAGCACTTCCAGCGATTGCTGCGGCAGGGAAGACAAACCGAACAACACGACGCGGCGCGGCATACCGGCGGGCCGGGCGGTCAAGGTGTCGATTCTAGCCATGAACTGGGCATGCACCGCTGCCCTGCTGGCGAACGGCGACGACTCTTCGCCCAAATCTTCAAGCACGGCCCGCCACATGGCGGCTTGCCAGAGCTGCGCGCTGGGTAGCGGTTTGCTTTCGCCATGGCCGTTGCGCAACACATCCTGCCCCGCCGCCCAATCCGACACCCAATCGGAGCGATACACCTGATATTGGTCGAACAGATCCGCCAGTTGTTCGGCAAGTTGGTGTCGTTTGCGGCAATGGCTGTCGTCGGTCAAAAAACTGGCCAGCGTTTCGAAGCCGGGTTGTTGCAACAAGCCCGGCAACAGTCGATATAAGCGCCAGGTCAGTGGGTCTTTGGCTAAGGGTTGCTCGGTGGGAATCTGTTCGCCCAATACGACCCGGTAAACACTCCAGATAAACAAGGACGGCAATTGCATCTTCATCGCGGCGGCGATGCCCAACGATGAGTTTTGCGCCAGACTTTGCTTCAACCAATGCCCCATGCCGTTGCTCTGCACCAGAAAAATCTCGTTTTCCAAGGGCAGCAAGGGATGTTGTCTGAGCCAGTACTCGACTACATCGCGAAGCTCTTCCAGTTGATTGGAGTGGATCACGGCTATGCCGTTATCTAGGGTGTGGGCGTGACCAGCTGCGGGCATATAGGCTGAAATAGTTTAGAGGAACGCTGCGCCTATTATCGCCGCTTTTGACTGGAGCATCGAGACCTTGCGAATTAGCCGCAATACAGTCTTAGCTATCTATGCGTTTCATATCGGCATGACAAGATGTTGGATCGGACCAGACGAGGTATCGGCAACCACCCGATTGCGGCCTTGATGCTTGGCAAGGTATAGCGCCTTGTCTACGCGATCAAGGAATTGGCTTTCGTGCTCGGTAATGGAAAACTGTCCGACGCCTATGCTGATGGTGATTTGTATCTGCTCGACGAAGGAATGGTCTTCTATCGTGGTACGCAAGCGATTTGCAAACTCGACGGCATCCTGAAGAAGTGTATGCGGCAGCAAAATCGCAAATTCTTCACCGCCCCAACGAATGGCATCATCGCTGCATCTGACCACACTCATCAGTTTCAGACTGATGGCTTTCAAGATTTCGTCACCAATCAAGTGGCCGTGTGTATCGTTAATGTGTTTGAAGAAATCGATGTCCAATAGCAACAGCGAAAACGCCGGGGCATCGTAACGCCGCATGCGGCCGATTTCATCGGCCAGCCTTTTATCCAGCATCCGTCTATTGCCAAGTCCGGTGAGGGGATCGGTCAACGAAGACTTTTCAAAGCCCTTGGCCTTGGCGTCCAGAATAGCCACCAGCTCTTTGAGTTCACCGGCATGATGTTTGATTAAATCAATCCAGGTGCCATAGGCAAATCCCACCAGTTCACTCTGCGTAACGACACCTACCAACTGGTTTTCCAGATTCACCACGATGGAGCGTTTGATGTGACAGGTTTTTAACTGCGCGAGCGCGTCTTGAATAGTTGAACTGACCTGGGTGGTAATGACCGGACTCGTCATATACTCCCGGAGCGGTCTGTCGGTGGTATCCGCAGCGGAAATTAGTTTAAAAATATCCTTGGTGGTAATGATGCCTATCGGTATTTTGGCTTCGACCACAATGATGGAATCCTCCATTTTTTGCAGATGGTTCAGCACATCGTCCAAAATCCAGTCTGCGGTAAAGGTGACAGGCTCTATTCTGGTCACCAACTCGCCGATGGTTTTCTTTTGCACCAGAACGGTAGGATCGACCGCCGATAAAATGTCGGTATCGGTCAATATCCCGACCAGGCTCTCCGCGGAATCCACGACACCTAGATAGCGGTCGCCATTGTTTTCAAGGATTTCGAATGCGGTCAGAATACGTTCATTTTCGAAAACGCAGGTCATCTTGCGTAATGTCAATTCAGCCAAGGTGGCATCATTACTGCCGCCCGCGTGCAGATGCCGCAGCAAATCTTCAACGGAAAATACAAAATATTCGTCGCCGATCTCCAGCACCACGCTGCTGACGTTATGCTGGTCTATCAACTGCGAGACCGAACGAATAGTCATATTTAAAGTCGCGCGCAAAAGTTGTTTTTGCGCAATCGACCCAACCGTTGGAAAAATTGTAAATTCAGTCACGAGCGTCTCAAATTTGGCTATGCCTTGCGGTTATTGCTGGCCGAAAAGGGTTTGTTGGGTAGCAAGGGGGGGCTAAGCCGGGGATTTTTGGCGTTTCTCACGCTTGTTGCTTTGTTGGGTGTTCAATATTTTAAACGGCGGGATAGTGACCAAATCATTCGGTCCTTGGCGCGTATTTGACTTGAAGGTATCGTGCAACCTCAGAAGATCCGTAACCGTTTTGGCGTTGGTTTTACGCATTAAATTAGCACGATGCACTTTGACGGTTTTTACGGAAATATCCAGTTTTTCGGATATTTCCTTGTTGGTGTGGCCCAGTACCACCAACTCGCAGGTTTCAATTTCGCGTTTGGTCAGATTACGGAATTGATTGTTGATAGTGGTCGCGAACTCATATTCGAAAAACGCCAGTTCAAGGCATTTGCGGATCTGCTCCAGACTGAACGGCTTTTCAATAAAATCAAACAAACCGGTTTTTATCGAACGTAAGGTGGTTGAGAGATCGCTTGAGCGGGTGATGCAAATCCGCGGGTATTCCAGTAACAAACCAAACTCGGAACCGGACGGCGATATTTCGACCACGTCCGGGTCAAATACCATCACAAAGGCAATATTTTTGCTGGTTAAATTCGCTTTGTTGGCGACGATCCATCGCGACAATTCGTCCCGGCTGGCAACATATTCCACGTTGGCTTGCAGACACTCTCTGACCCGATTGATCCCTTTAAAGGACGAGACCTCCCGGTCAGCAACCAAGATTAATCTATCGGTTTCCAAAATCTGCAGCGCCATAGTCTATAAAAGTTGATACAAAGGTTCGCGTTCCAAAGCTTGTCAAGTGTACGTAAGTCCTAAGTTTTGTCTATTGGGCTAAGGTCTTAGATACGTCATCCGCTTCCCTGCTGTTCAGGCTCATTTATGCTTTTACTGAACCGGGCTCCCCACTTATCATTGGCATTCGGTTCTGACTCGTCGATGCCCAGGCCGGTACGCATAAACTCAAACGGTCATTTAGTGCGCAATCGGCTGGCCTTTGGCCTGCAAAGTCAATCCCCATGTGTTTTCAGGCTACGAAAACGACGCCAAATACCAAGCCCGAAAACAGGAAAAACTCGCCATTTATCAGAAGTACAATTTCAATTTGATTGAATTAACGGATACGGACTTGTTGAATCTGGACGATATTTTGCAGAGGTTTTGTTGAATTTTGGGGTGCAGGGAAATTGATTTTGAATATTTCGCTGATGAGTTTTCTCACCCAATGAACCGTTGCAACGAATCAGCTCTAGCGTTTCAAAACATTTGCAGGGCTTCGTGTTGCTCTGCCCAGCCTACCGCCCTTTGCGATATATGAATTTCGCTGTTATCGATAAATTTCGACACAGGCCTTGTCTTCGTCAAACAATGCCACTTGTATAGCGTTCTGATTGGCTAATAAGCAGTTAATGGTTGCCGCTTTGGATTGATTGCCGGTTTTTAGCCAGATAATTTTTGGTGGTTGGCCAAGTAAATTCGAAAGCTCAAAAAAGTCCGCGTCTTTGGTGACAATGACAAAGCCGTTGGACTTTGCGTAACGCCAAACGGTTAAATCATCGGCGTTTTCCATACCCAATAACGCTATTTGTGCCGTTTCTGGAAAGGCATCCAGCAAAAACGCCACCGCCCGACGGGATAGATTTTCGTCTAATAGCAGTTTCATCAAACAATGGCGGATACATTACGCTCACGATCTGCGGCAAAAGCCAAGCAGGCACGAATGTCGCTAGTTTCCAGTTCCGGATAATCCTCCAATATTTCATCCTCGGACATGCCATCGGCTAACCAAGACAAGACATCGTAAACGGTAATCCTTAGCCCCCGGACACAGGGCTTCCCGCCACGTTTGCCTGGTTCCAGTGTGATGATATTTCGATAATCTATGATCATGGCTTACATCCAAATAACAGTTAACTTAGGGTTGATGCCTAGAGGCGACCCACACATCATCTGTGATCGCGCCGGTGCGTTCCACCTTACGGACTTGAAATACAGCAAACCCTTCCGAGAATGCTTGACTGGAAGACCTGACTCCATTTCCTCCTTTTGACGGGAAACTGACTGCGCAGTACTACAGTTTCTTTTATATTGTGTTCTCAATTGAAATCAGAGTCTTTCAAATAAACCCATCTCGAAGACTGTTTAAAATAATCGGTGGGGGACAAACCATGCAGCTTTGCAAGATATTCCATGAGCGTTTCGAATTTAGCGGCCGATTTATCCAACCAGTCGGAGTCGATTTCCTTGAACCACTCCGGTTCCATTTCATCGTTAACAATAAATTCGTCGGCATCTTGTTGACTTGAAAAATCCGGTCCAATTACCGTATCTCGTCTGCCGTGAGCTAGTCGATCTCTTAAGTCGAAAATTGCTCTAGCAAATTGCAGTGGCTCGTGCCCCCATATAGCAGTTTTGCCACAATGCTGATGAAGAAGTTCAAATTTTTGTTTCCATTGAAGTTTATTTTGGGGATCGTCCCGAAACACTCGCTGCTGTACACCTAATTGATTCAAATAGGCCTCAATAGAAAACGCCATGAACACCACAATCGGTAGCAAATCGGCCGGACTTTTTTGAGTACGATCTACTGCGTTATATAAGCGGTGCAGCGCGGCTATTAAATGAGACTGCGCAGTAAATGTGGCTGTTGCTCGAAAGGTTTGCATATTGTCTGAACTCCTCTTGAGCTATCATTAACGACTATTTGATTAATTAAATACGCACAGGGTCAATGCTTAACTAACTTAGCCGCCGCAAGCTCAAATATAATAATTTCCGCCTCGCCTTTACCGACATTTTCCACAGTCATTTCCGCGCCGGTTTCCCAGAACACTTCGCCTTGGCTATAGACTTTGGTTTGGCCGTCATCGACGACTTTCAGCTTGCCCATGACCACATATCTGGGGCCTGGCCCTTCGTGGGTATGTGAGGGGGTTTTATAGCCCTTGGGGAAGCGCACCCGCATTACATGGCTCTCGACTTCTTTGCTGGGTAAAGTCACCGGCTTGGTCATTAACAATTCCCTCGAGAATTTGCTGGCGGTCTCGTCGGCTTGCACTAACGGCGACACACACGTCAATAATCCCAACACAGAAAGTAAGTAGCAAACGCGGTTTGATTGTTTCATAAGGGAGGCCTCAAAGCTAAGGGATGGTTGATAAGTAACGAGTATACAAAAAACGCTAGTTACCGCGCCCGCTGAATTGCCATCGCGGGCGCTAATAAGCTAGTCTTCGGCTGGCACTTGCTTGGGCATCTCGCGGTTGATCAAGAAATACACCAAGGGAATCACCACCAACGAAAACAAGGTGGAGGCAATAATGCCGAAGATAAAGCTCCAGGCCAAGCCCGAAAAGATGGGATCGAGGACGATCATCACCGAGCCCAACACCGCCGAAGCCGCCGTTAAAAAGATCGGATTCAATCGGGTGGCCCCTGCTTCGATGATGGCATCGGCAAGACTGATATCCGGATTACCCCGATAAATATTTTCGATAAAGTCGATCAATATAATGGAGTTACGCACCACGATCCCGGCCAAGGCTATCATGCCGATCATCGCCGTGGCGGTGAAATACACGGGATCGGCATATTGCCCGACATCGGACGCAAACAGATTGATGAACCAAAAGCCCGGCATGATGCCGATCACCGTCAGGGGAATGGCGATCATCATGATCAGCGGCACACCCAAAGAGCCGGTCTGGCCGACCAGCAGGATGTAGATCATCACCATCGCCGCCGCGAAGGCCAAGCCTAGGTCGCGGAACACATCGACGGTGATTTTCCATTCGCCCTCCCCGGCCATTTCCGCGCTGTAACCGGCTGGCAGCGGTTGCTGTTCCAAGGCGTCCAGCAGATCCCATACCGCTTCCACCGGGCTCCGTCCGGCCATTTCAGCTAGGACATACGACACCTGGCGTAAGTTTTTGTGATAGATGGTTTGATCCGCTAGCTCGTGGCTGAACCGCCCGATTTCGCTTAAGCGAATCAAATCGCCTTTCGCCGATTTCACCGACAGGTTTAATAAATCGGCTTCAGATGAGCGTTCTGATCTAGGGTATTGCAGGGAAATCAGTAGCGGTTGCCGTTCGCTGGCGATATGCAAAGTACCGGCGATGCCGCCTTCTACCGCCAGTTTCAAACTACTGGCCACCTGCTGATTAGTAATGCCCAATAGCGCTGCTTTGTCCTGGTTCAACACAAATTGCCATTGGTCTTGCGGCGCTTGCACATAATCGTCCACATCCACCACGCCCTCGGTCGTTTGCAAATGTTCACGGACTTGTTTGGACACCTTCACCAAGTCCTGATAACCGGCTTCCGGCGGGCCGTAAATTTCTGCGACCACACTGGACAACACCGGCGGTCCCGGCGGCATTTCCACAATTTTTAGGTTGGCGCCGTATTTTTGGCCGATGCGTTCTATATCCGGACGCATCCGCAAGGCAATCGCGTGCGATTGTTGCCCGCGGCGAGATTTATCCACCAGAATGATGCGCAGGTCGCCGACATAAGCACCCTGGCGCAAATAATAATGCCGCACCAAACCATTGAAATCCATAGGCGACGCCAAACCGACATAGGTTTGATAGCTACTCACTTCGTTGACCGTGGCTAAATACTGACCCAATGCCGATGCAACTTCGTTAGTCGCTTCCAAAGACGAGCCACGCGGCATGTCTATCACCAATTGCAGCTCGTTTTTGTTATCAAACGGCAGCAGTTTCAGCGGTACGACTCGGGTCACCGCCATCAACGTTGATAGGACAAACGCCACGAACACCGCCAGCAAAAACCACAAGGCTTTGGCTTTATGCTGCAGCAGCGGCGCCATGATGGCTTGATACACCCTGAAACCACGGGTTTCCTGTAAGCGAAATTCCGGCCCGTGATCTTTACCGTAATCGCCTTTCAACAATTTATAGCTGGCCCAAGGCGTCACCGTGAAGGCGATCAGCAAGGACATCAACATGGCGATCGGCACGTTGAAGGCCATGGGCGCCATATACGGCCCCATCATGCCGGTAATAAAAAACATCGGCACGAAGGACATGATCACCGCGAAGGTGGCCAGGATGGTCGGCGGGCGAATTTCGTTCACCGCTGTCAGCAAGGCTTGTAAAGGTGGCTCTTTGCGCATTTTGTAGTGGCGATGAATGTTCTCGACATCCACAATCGGGTCATCGACCAGCAGACCCAAGGATAAAATCAACGCGAACAAGGTTACCCGGTTGATGGTGTAACCGAAGATCAAATCGCATAACAAGGTAATCGCAAAGGTCATGGGCACTGCCAACGACACGATCAGCGATTCTTTAAAACCCAGCGCCAGCGCCAGCAGAACAATAATGGTCAGAATTGCGATGCTCAGATGCATCACCAATTCATTGACTTTGTGATCGGCGGTTTCGCCGTAGTTGCGGGTGACTGTGACCAGCACTTCATCCGGGATCAGCGTGCCGTGCAATTGCTCGGTCAGCTCCAACACCTGTTCTGCCACGCCAACCGCATTGCTGCCGCGGCGTTTGGCAATGGCGATGGTAGCCATTTGCCGTTCTTCGCCGACCATCGGTAGAGAACCGCCTTTGTGCCCTACCGTCTGCATTTGCTCCACACCGGGACCGAAGCCGATGCGGGTGTAGTAGTCGGTGTCCTGCGGGCCATCGACGATCTGCGCCACATCGCGCAAATACACCAGACGGCCGGCGACGTTTTTTAACACCGTCGCCCCGACCTGCTCCGGCGTTTCATAGTGCGGCCCGGCTTCCAGCAAGATTTCGTTATTGTGCTGATTCAATCGTCCGGCTGGCAGATTGACATTGCTTTGCGCCAGAGCCTGTTGAATTTCCGGCAAGCTTAGGCCGCTGGCTTGCAACTTGGCGGGATCCGGGTACACCGAGATTTGTCGTGGCGCGGCGCCAATAACCCAACTTTTGCCCACGTCGTCGATGACGCGCAAGCGCTCGATCAGTTCTTCGGCGATGCGGCGTACCGCCATAATGTCTTCGTTGGCCTTGGGCATCGATAGGCTCAATAGCAAGATCGGCACATCATCGATTTCCACCGGCTTGACGACCCAATCAGTGACGCCGGGCGGAATAATGTCCAGATTGGCTTGCAATTTATCGCGGGTTTTGATCAGACTGTCTTCGATACTCTCGCCCACCCGATAGCGCACTGTCACCAGCGACTCGCCCGGCCGGGAGGCAGAATAGACGTATTCCACTCCCTGGATTTGCTTGAGTAATACTTCCAAAGGCGTGGTCACGCGCTTTTCCACTTCTTCGCTGCTGGCGCCGGGGTAATGCACGAACACATCCATCACCGGCACGATGATTTGCGGATCTTCCTCACGCGGCGTCAAGGTCAATGCTGCCGCTCCCGCCAACAGCGAAATCAATAAAAACAGCAACGATAAATGCGAGGTGGTAAATAAACGAACGATGGCAACCGTCAGACTGTCCTTTTTCGCTTCCATGGCTTTGTTCAACTCGCTCATTGCCCCAACCCAGCGTTACTCAAGATGGTTTCGCCCGCGCGCAATCCGGAAAGTATTTCGACCTGGTCGCCATACTGCTTACCTGTGCGAATATGTCGCGTCGATAGCCTTTGCCCATCCAGTACTTTAACCGCTTGCAGTTGGCCGTAATGCAAAATGGCTGCAGACGGGATCATCACGGCTTGTTGTGCACTGGCACAAGCCAGCTCCAGCCAACCGAATTGGCCGTGTTGCAAACCAGGCATAATAGGTAATTTAACTTTTACCGCCAGGGTGCGGGTTTGCGGATCGATTTCCGGCGCGATTTCATCGACGGTCGCAGCCAGCGTTTGTTGCGGCGTGTCGAAGCGCACTTTTACTTCCATGCCCAACCTGATGGCTGCGGCACAGTGGCTGGCAATGGCTGCTTCCAAACGCAAGTCGTCCGGTTTGTGCAAGGTGACGATCGCTTGATTAGGCAAGCCCATGTCGCCCGGCTCTTGTAAACGCTCTCCCACTACTCCGCCGAACGGCGCATAGAGTACGTTCTCGCCCAGCATCACTTTGCTTTGTTGCGCGGAACTGGCCGCTTGATTGGCCATGGCTCTGGCACTTTGCGCTTGCGCCAGCACCGCTTCGTAGTTTTGGCGAGTGGCCGCTTGCTTGTTGTAGAGATCGGTAATGCGTTTTTCTTCGGCATTGGCCTGCGCCGCCTGTGCCTGAGCCGCCATCTGCCCCGCGCTGGCGGCATTGTAAGCCGCCCGCAAATCGCGATCATCTAAACGGGCAATGACTTGGCCTTGTTTAACTTTGTCACCCGGATTGACAGCTATTTCCAGAATCCGCGCATTCAATTTCGGGGCAATTTTGGCGGCCAGGCGGGATTTGACCACACCTTGCCAGGACAAATTATTCTCCGCGGTCTGTGTGCCTACTTTTAAGGTCTGGGCGCCTGCGGGTAAGCTGCTCTGAGGCAGATCGGTATTGCCGGGTTCGGTCTTGTCCTCGCCGCCCAAGATGCCCAGGGCAAATAAAATCACCAGCAATAACGCCGTGATTGCTGCCGCAGGGATAAGCCATCTCGGCGCATTTGATTCAGAAAAATGTTCGGTCATCGTGACTCCTTTATTGCCAGTAACCGGTGGCTTGTTTCAGTTCCGCTTCGGCCCGCAAGGCATCGAAACGTGCAGTGATTTGTCGGGTATGCGCCTTATCGCGCGCCACTTCAGCTTCGATATAACGGGTCACGGTCACGACACCGGCTTGGCGCTGTTCATTGACTAATCGCAAGGCTTCTTCCGCGGCCTTAACCGCAACGGCGCTCACTTCGGCGCGGCTTAGCGCGTCTTGTAGCTTGACTTGCGCGGATTTGAGCTGATTTTCAATGCGTAACCGGGTTTGCCTGGCCGCCTCTTGGGCGGCGGTTAATTCGTGCTCGGCTTTTTTGATTCTTTCTTGCGTGGCAAAGCCGGAAAACACATCCACTTCCACCATCACCCCGGCGGTGACGTTATCGCGGTTGCTGCTGAAGGCTAGATCTTTGCTATCGGAACCGTAGCTGACAAAGGCGTCGGCGCGGGGTAGGTGCGCGGCTTGCGCGACATCAAGCTGACGTTCGGCCATCGCCACACGCTTCTGCGCGGCTTGTAGTTCAGGATGGTTGCTCAGTGCTTGATTCAGTAATTCGTCAAAAACCGCCGGACTGGCCGGTAATGCGGCTTGCCGAGTTGTATCGATGGTAAAAGGTGCGTTAACGGGTAAGCCCAGCAAGGTTTTCAACATACTCTGCGCCAGCTCGATGGCGTTTGCAGCTTGTATTTCCGCATCCTTGGCTTCGGCCAATTGTACTTCCAAGGACAAGACGTCGGACTTTAATACGGTGCCGGCATCAAAGCGAATCCGTGACTGATCCAACTCGCTTTGCACTGCTGTAATCGAGCGCCGACTAATCTCGTGGGCTTCCATTGCCGCCAACTCGCCGTAATAGGCTGCGGTGACGTTATTCACCAACTGATTGCGGGTCGCGGCTTTTTCCAGTTCCGAGGTTTCTATACCCAATTCCGCCGCCTGTTTGCGGTAGTAGTCCTGTCCACCGCGAAACAACGAATATGTCGCTGTCACTTGCGGCCGATAGTTATCAACACCGCCGGGATGATTGAAGTCGTTGCCGGCAAAGCTGAGCCGGCGCTGGGCAATGATCATCGCAAAGGCTTGCGCCGGATTATCGCTGTGCTGGTAAGACAAGCTGGCTTTAATCTGCGGGTAAAAGCTGGCCAGGGACTCGCCCAATTGCGCATTGGCTTGTTCAATACGTGCTTGCATGATGCCCAGCTCCGGATTATTTGCCAGCGCGGTGTCAATGGCTTGTTCCAGGCTATATTGACTGGGTTCGGTATCGGCTAAGGCCGTCTCCAAAACCAGCATCAGCACGAAAACTAACCGCCATAAAGTTCGATGTATCATTGAGTAATCTGCATGCAATTAGGGCAAATGGATTGATAGGGAAGTCTAGACGCATAGCGCCATTGGTTGGCCAACGGCACTGTTGCGTTTGTCCTTCCCTATCAGCGCGGCGCAAACCAGTGTCAGCCTTTCAAACGCATAATGCCAAACATTTTTAAGGTCAGTTTTTCATAGTAAGGCTCGCTAATACCCTTGCGAACTTTACGCATGAAGTATTTTTCATAACCAATTTTAGCCAAATGCACCCATTTACCACTTGAAGCCCACTGCACGTTACGCGGCGGAATTTGCGGCATGGCCAGGAAAGCGACGCCGGAGTCGCCGAAGTCCGCCAGACATAGTGCATTCCAGGTACCTTTTTCTTTAGGCTGCTTGCCATCCAGTTCTGCCCGTATGTTATGAGCCGTAGCAGTAACCATCGACTCGATCATGTAACCGGTCTTAGGCGTGCCGGTCGGCACTGGAGTTTGCTCAAGCGGTGGAATGGCGATGCAAACCCCAATGGAGTAGACATTCTTATACGTGGGATTACGTTGATTCTCGTCAACGATGACAAAACCGCGGGGATTCACAAGCTTGTCAATACCGGTCAAGGCATCGACACCTTTAAAAGCCGGCAGAATCATACTGTGTTTGAACGGTAACTCGTGTTTCTTTTTCTCCTGACCGTTTTCATCCACTTCGGTGACATACATCATGCCGGCTTCGATCTTGTCGATTTTGGCATTGCAAATCCAATTGATATGTTTGTTCCGCATCTCGGCTTCCAGCATCCCTTTGGTATCGCCCACGCCGCCCAAGCCCAAATGGCCGATGTAGGGTTCCGAGGTGACATAGGTCATTTTCACCTTATCGCGGATTTTACGTTGCCGCAGGTCGGTTTCGGCGATGAACATGTATTCATAGGCAGGGCCAAAGCAAGACGCCCCTTGGGCAGCGCCGACAATAATCGGACCCGGATCTTCGACAAACTTATCCCAAAATTCACCGGATTCGCCGGCATGATCGACATGGCACACCGATTGGGTGTGGCCGTTGGGCCCCAAACCCGGCACCTCGTCAAAGGCCAGTTTCGGTCCGGTGGCGATTACTAAAAAATCGTAATCGACTTGCGAGCCATCGGCCAGTTCTACCTGATTGTTTTCCGGATGAAAACGGGTGACTTTTTGTTGAATAAAGCCGATCTTCTTTTTCTTGAACATCGGTGCCAATTCCACCTTGATATCTTCCGGCTTACGCCAGTTAACCGCTACCCAAGGATTGGACGGGACGAAATGAAAAGTCGGGGTATCGGCGATCACCACTACCTCGTCTTCTTTCCGAGCGTTTTCTTTCATTTCCAATGCCATCGGGATACCGCCGATGCCCGCGCCTACGATTACGATTTTTGCCATGAGACTACTCCGAATTGATAGATAATTATTTTTTGCCGCTGTTATTGGCAGCTTTCTTTGATGCCCAATTTTTTAAGAATCATTTCCAGCGGGCAGAATCGGGTAAAACCGCTTTGAAATAAGTTGGCGCCGACAAATGCGGTAAACCAAAGCCAGTTGCTGGACTGAAATAGCGGGCTGCCTTCCACGCCGAGACTCAGCGACAGCAATACAAACAAGCCGGCGACAATACGGACAATGCGCTCGGTGGTCATGACAACCTCTCTTTGCTGCGTTGCGCCAAGCTCTCGCACGATTGATCGATGCCGTGATGGTCGATGTCGCATACCGATTCCAGCCACATGGCGTTGATGATGGCAAAGGACGCCGCGAAACCGACGCCGAGTATCCAAGCGAAATACCACATGATGTGTCTCCTTAATAAAGTGTGTGGCTGTCTTTAAGCACAGCCGCTTCGGTCACGCTGCCCCACATCACCCGGTACACAAAACGGGTGTATAGCAGCACGATGGGCAGAAAAATAATGGTGATCCAAAACCCAAGCAATAAGGTGTTGTGACTGGAGGTACCGTCCCACAAGGTCAGGCTGGAACCGGGCGCAGTCGATGAAATCAGCAGGAAGGGAAAAAGACCAAAGCCAACAGTCAACGCCACACCGGTAATGCCCAGACTACTGAGTACGAACGCCCCCATCCTGGACTCGCCCTTGCCCAGAAGCCAAGCCAAAGCGATACCGACAAATGCCGTCAGCGGTGCCAACCACATCCAGGGGTAACTCATAAAATGCTGCAACCAACTAGCGCCATGCGCAATCACGGTTTTATGCAGCGGATTAGATGGCGCATCGGTAGCCGCCATTTGGGTAATTTCCGGACGATCAATACCGACAAATACCCAAAGCGTGATCGCAGCCAATGCTAGTAATAGCATCGGACCCAGGGCATTCACGGTGTTTACAGCGCGCTCTTGAATCACGCCTTCGCTCCGCCATTTCAGAAACAATGCGCCGTGAAAAGTGGTCAGCAACAACCCAGTTACACCGCACAGCAAGGCAAATGGACTCAACAGCGCCCAGAACGAACCGTCGTAAAACGAGCGCAGATCTTGATCGAAATGAAATGGCAGACCTAGAAGCAAATTACCCACCAACACGCCGAGCAAAACCGGCGGCAAGCTGCTGCCGATGAACAAGCTCCAGTCCCAACTGTTGCGCCAACGCGGGTCTTCGATCTTGCTGCGGTAATCAAACGCGGCTGGGCGAAAGAACAAGGAAAACAACACCAGCAACATTGCAGCATACAGCCCGGAAAACAGCGTGGCATATACGGCCGGCCAAATCGCGAATATCGCGCCGCCCAGCAACACCAACCACACTTGATTGCCTTCCCAGGTAGCGCCGACGGTGTTGATAATCACCCGGCGCTCCACATCGGTTTTACCGATAAACGGCAGCAAAGTGCCTACCCCGAAATCAAAGCCTTCCGTCAATGCGAACGCAATGCCGACGATACCGATAAAAACCCACCAAATCAGGCGGATGGTTTCATAATCAAACATAATGAACTCCTGTTGACGAATGGATTAGGCGGCTTGCTGTTCGAGACAATAGCGGCCGGTATGCAAGCTGCTAGGTCCGAGGCGCACGTACTTCAGCATCAGATACATCTCGATGATCAGCAATATCGTGTAGAACAAGGCAAAGCCGCCGATACTGAACCACAATTGCCCGGCGCTCAGGCTGGAGACGCTCATATGGGTGGGCAATACACCGGAGATGGTCCAGGGTTGGCGGCCGACTTCGGCGACAAACCAGCCGGTCTCGGCGGCAATCCAGGGTAACGGGATGCACCACACCGCCATGCGCAACAGCCAGCGTTTTTGATCGGCGACGCGGGTAGCGCAGTAGTAAAACGTCATTGCAAAGATGAACAGCATGATAAAGCCGCAAGCCACCATGATGCGGAAGGTCCAGAATAGCGGGGCCACTTTGGGAATGGTGTCGTTGGCGGCTTTTTGGATGGTCACGGCATCGGCATCGGTGACCTTGTCGGTGTACTTTTTCAGCAATAAACCGTAACCGAGATCGGCTTTGTGGGCGTCGAACGCTGCCTTGGCACTTAGGTCACCGCCGCGCAGTTTTTGCAAATTGTCGTAAGCCAGCATGCCGCTTTCGATGCGCACCACGCTCTCTTCACGCAAATCTTTAAGACCTTTGACGTCTTCATCAATGGAGCGCGTGGCGATCAAACCCAACACATAAGGAACTTTCAGTGCCATGTCGGTTTTCTGATTGTCCTGATCCGGCAAGCCGAACACGGTAAAACCGGCGGGGGCTGGGTGAGTATCCCATTCCGCTTCAATGGCGGCGAGCTTCATTTTTTGGGTTTCGCCTGATGTGTAACCGCTTTCGTCTCCTAGTACGATCACCGATAAGATGGAGGCCAAACCAAACGCCGAGGCGATGGAAAACGAGCGTCTGGCGAAGCCGATGTCGCGCTTATTAAGCAAGTACCAGGAGCTGATGCCCAGCACGAACATCGAGCCGGTGACATAACCCGCCGCCACAGTATGCACGAATTTGACCTGGGCGACCGGGTTGAAAAACACATCAGCAAAGCTAGTCATCTCCATGCGCAACGTTTCGTAGTTGAATTCGGCGCCGACCGGATACTGCATCCAGCCGTTGGCGATTAATATCCATAACGCCGACAGACTGGTGCCCACTGCCAACAGCCACGTCACCACTAAATGCTGGACCCGGCTCAACCGGTCCCAACCGAAGAAAAACAGACCCACAAAGGTCGATTCCAGGAAGAACGCCATCCAACCTTCCGCAGCCAGTAAGGGCCCGAAGATGTCGCCGACGTAATGCGAGTAGTAAGCCCAGTTGGTGCCGAACTGAAACTCTAGCGTCAAACCAGTAGTGACGCCCATGGCAAAGTTGATACCAAACAACTTGCCCCAAAACTTGACCATGTCCTTGTACACCTCTTTGCCAGTCATCACGTAGACCGACTCCATGATGCCGAGGATAAAGGTCATGCCTAGGGTCAAGGGCACAAACAGAAAATGATACAGCGCGGTTAGCCCGAACTGCATGCGTGACAGCATGACTATATCGTCACCGAACATGGCGAGTCTCCTGGGTGGATGGGGAAGAAAGGGGATTAGTGGCGCCGGGTGTAGCCGGCAAAGCAAAGTGCGCAGCGATGTCTGGTTTGGTGACTGGGCGCTCTTGCCAGCGGAAAATCAGGAACCAGAGGCCGGTAAGCAGGATCACTTTTATCAATAGCGCTGCGGCTATTTCCCAGCGTAGCAAGCCGGATTTTGGTAAAGCAGAATGGGCAGTATCTGTCATAGCCACCTCTTTGTTTAGAGCCATGGAAATGCTTGCGGGTAAATCGGCCTTGTGCGGCTTACTCAGGGAAAACAACGTTTGCCGAATAGCTCGGCAATATTGGCTAGCAGTGGCCGGCAATCCCTCTGTATTTGTAGTGTAGTTCGGTTTTGAATTCGGCACCTGTGTTAGGCCGTTAGAAACCAAAAGCGCAGAAACGCTGTTTTTGATCGCCATCGTATCTTGACAGCGACCGCCTAGCGGCGGATGGTTGTATCTTGAGGTATCAGTTTCTGAGAGTTGACCGAAAAACATACGCACTTCACAAATATCATTAATCAATAATATTTCTATATCAATTTGCGTGCCAAGCGTGATTTCTCCGATTAATCAAGGTAGGTAAGGGTCGATCAACTATTTAGAGGTGCAAAATACGTTTCAATATGAAACATTGAAACAATACCCAGGAGTATGAAACAAAAATGAAACGTGGCACACCGATTCTGCAACAGTCTCCCGCTTTGATAAACCGACGCCCTAAATGCTGCCGCTGCATTGAGTGTTGGAGCCTAAGGGCTTAAAGGGACTCTGCTCTTCGCCGAAAAGACGACTCTAGAAAATTCAAAAGAGGATCAACCCGGCCCTGTTTATCACTGGTGTTTCGTGCGGATTGCGCGCGTCGAAACCCAAGCGGATGCGCCTATAGACACACCGATTTAAGCGCCGGGTTAATGCTATGCGACTGGCAATTCGGTACTTCTGTTATCACCGAACCAACAGTTTATAGGTTTGCTCCACCATTTTAGTTAAGCCGCGCTCTTTAAAATGCAGCTCGGTCGCTAAAGCGTCGTCACTGGTCAGCAATTCGATTTCACACCAGTGACTGTACAAACGCTCAACCTCGTCGGCTTGGACGCTAAACGGCGGCCCCGGCATTTCGTGTTGCGGATAATCGAATGCTATCAGCAACATTTGCACGTTGGCGGGTAACAGCGAGGACAATTTCATCACGTAATCAATGCGCATATCCGGCGGCAAAGCCACCAGCGCCGCCCTATCGTAAACCGCATCAAACTCGCCGACATCGGCAGCTTGCAATGCAAAAAAATCCCCGCAGAAAATCTGCAAACCGTCCACCTCGCTGACCCAAAAATCGCCCTGGCGCCGCACCGTTGGTTGCAAATTGTTATCGGCGAAAAACGACTCGACAGCCAGCGGACTTAATTCCACACCCACCACCTGATAGCCCATAGCCAATAGCCAGAGCAAGTCCTTGCTCTTGCCGCACAGCGGGACAAACACCCGCGCTTTTTTCGGGATAGACAAGCGCGGCCAATGCGTTTGCAGAATGGGGTTGAACTCATGCTTGTGAAAACCGATTTGGTTCTGTTGCCAACGCTGATGCCAAAAATCGTGATCCATAGCCTGCCCTCTGATTTGATATTGCACGAATAGCCATTCTATTTGACTTGCCGGTTTACTGCTCGGCATTGTTGGTAGCGAAAAAGCCGATTTTTTCGACAGCGGCGATAGCTGACAGCAATCAGCTCTTCATGTCCGCTGGCGCGGCTTATCGATACTGAACATCCTCTTGAATTTCCGCCGTTAAATGCCTGATTGACCTGCCGCCAGCCTGGGCTTCGAAGAGCTCAGCCCGAACGGGTAAAAAGGACCGGCGTAATAAATATAAGCTAACGTAAGAACCCATGGACGTAGATCCAACAAATCGTGATACATTTCGATGCGTCGCGCGGTCAAGCGAGCCGGAGCCGTTGCGAACGCTTCTTCTGCATGGGCAGAATAAAAAACCGGTTCAACACACGCTGCCGAGCAAGCCATGCGGGCTTAACTCGGTAGTCGATAATTTTTAAACCATCACAAGGAATTTTCATGGAACGTCGCGATTTTATTCGATTGAGTGCCGCCGGTGCGGCGATCAGCGCCATTGCCCCCAGTCTGGCCCAAGCCGCGGAAGCCGGCAAACAACCTACACCGCCGGGCGATGTGTTTTACACCAAGGATGCGCAAGGCCGCTGGGCCGGCAAAGCCGCGACGCATTTGCCGGTGATTGAAGTCGTTAAAGCCGACGATAAAACCACCGTCAAAATCACCACCCCGCACGAAATGAAAGGCTATGAACATTACATCGTCAAACACGTATTGCTGGATAAAGACTACAAATTCCTGAATGAGCGGATGTTCGATCCCAGCAAAGACCCAGTCGCCATTTCCGAATTCAGTCTGGCGGGATACAGCGGCACGGTTTACGCCTTGAGTCTGTGCAACAAGCACGATCTTTGGTTGAATAGCGCGGAGGTATAAAGCCATCAGATCGGCGATAACAAGGAGGTTATCGCCGTTTGATCAATCATTTGCAGTCAGAAGCTCTCTGAGAATAGTCTGCAATCGACCCAAATCGGCCATAGATATTGATAAGGTTTGTCTGGCCGGTTTTGGTCCTGTTTCTGTCATTCGGAGGGATGTTTTAGTTTTTTGAATCTTCTGCACTATCTCTGCGTCCGTTCGAACTTTCAAAAGTAGAAGGATTTTCTTTTAATAAGCTGTTCAATTTTTCGGTGCTGCCTTATTATCGCTGGTCCCCAGCTGGCGCAGCAAAAGCATCCGAGACTAAAATATCGACATTACTGTCGGTTAAGCCCTCCAAAAACGCTAACAAATCAGTCGCAGCCATTAGTATTGCAAAGGAGGCAGTACTCAGCCATTTTTTAAAACCGTTTTTCATGATATGCGCTCGATTGTTATAGTTGCGAATACGGCAGTTATTGTTCGGCGCAAAGTGGCGGGGTTATCCTGACGCGAACACTAGATAACCCACTCGCAGTTAGATTCGGTAGCGTGTTAAAATTACTGAAATTGAGGGGCTTTCGCTCTCTGCAAGGAGGGTTAATTGACTGGCAAAACTGCCCCGTTGCCCCGCCCCATCCAGGGTGTAGATCGGATCGCACACCGCCATGTTTTCATTCGTACAGCTTGGCTGATTGACTTAAACATTTTGTACAGATTATCGATGAGCAACTGACGTTAATCGATCCGGAGTTCGACTGTTATGCATATCCTGTTGGTTGACGACCACACCCTGTTTAGAGAAGCTTTGCTGCATGTGCTCAAGCAATTGGCTGACAATGTGTTGGTGTATGAGGCGGCTAACGCCACAGAGGCAGTGCAGTTAATTGCTCATACCCGCAATTTGGATATGGTGCTGCTGGATATCGATCTTCCCGATATGGATGGGCTAACCACGCTGCCCGAATTGCGCGCGTTGGCGCCAACGATACCGGTTGTGGTTTTGTCGGGATCAGAAATCTCGCAACACGTAAAAACTGCATTAGATAAGGGGGCGGTCGGCTATATTCCTAAGTCCTGCAGCGGCCATGAAATGTTGACCGCATTGCGAATCGTATTGCAAGGCGACATTTTCATCCCCCCCAGATTACTGGGCAAACTGGGAGGACAGTCACCAATCGATACGCTTGATAGCGAAATCCCCACCACGCAAACTCTTCTGACGGCGCGGCAGGTAGAGGTGTTGGAACTCATGGGCAAAGGCCTGCCCAACAAGACCATCGCTAGAAATCTGAATCTGGCGGAAGGAACGGTGAAACTACACGTAGCCGCCATTCTGCGCGCTTTGGCCGTAGGAAATCGGACTCAGGCGGTTACCGAAGCCGTCAGACGGGGGGTATTGCTGTCACCGGTGAATGATCAAAACCTTTGAGCTGCGTCCTTGCAGTGGTGGTGAACAAATAGCTGAGTCATTACGTACCCATTTCATTGTCCAACAGTAACGGAGAAGTCGGCTTGCGCATTAAATATTGCAACGTGCCGCCGGGTGTGCAGGTTTGTGTAGCAACGGGAAGTCACTGGCTTCGGCCTCTTGGGTAACCCAGGCGATTTTGCAAACTTCTGGCGACATCAATGCCGGAGACATAGTCGGTCAAGCGGTAATCGATAATTCCGGGCGCACTCCGCCGGATGCCAGTTTGTCGACCGCTTCGGCAGGTGAATTGGCCGTAGTCACTAAACATCCCCAGTGCAGCAATAAACCTTGCATACCTTCCAATACAGAAATGTCGTCGTCCAGTATCAAAATGTGCCGGCCGCTTAATGCGTAATGTGTTGATGCTACGCTATCGAACGGTTGCGGCAATTGCCGCGCTACGCTTCTGGCGGTCATTGGCATCGTAATCGAGAAACAAGAACCCCGGCCAAACTGCGAAGTCACCTTGATCTCGTGCTGTAACAACTTGGCCAAGCGCTTAACGATGGCCAAACCCAAACCCAGCCCACGCCGACGAATATTGAAATTTTTGACTCACTTTGACAGTGACTGCCGCTCAAAATGGTTGTTTTTCAGAGATTCCTTAACAGGCTGGTGAAAAACCCGCCGATATTTCCCCTTACCCACGATGTTCGTGATTTTTTCGAGTTGAAATCGGTCATGACATCGAGTTTCAAGCGTTTTGCCCCGGTTTCAAGGGCTTTTTATTCGCCTGAAGCCGTCTGTGGACGGTTTTCAGGCGAACTTCACCCTAGGCGGGTGCACTCCACGCCGGTTTCGGCGTGAACACCAATAGGTTGAGCATGCGCGTCAGGTTGTAGGCGGCAAAGCAAAACAAGGCCTGACCCGCGACTTTGGCTAAGCCGATGTGACGGGTTTTGCGCAGGCCGCCGACCGTTTTGACCCAGCCAAAGGCTTCTTCGACGATTTTGCGGCGCTTGAGACTTTGGGCGTAACCTTTGCCGCGCGCGGTGCGGCCGTCGACGGCACTGCCAATCTTTTTGCGGGCCACATGGGCTTTGATATCACGGGACTCGAGTCCGTTGACGAACGCCGGTTGGTCATAGCCTTTGTCGGCACCGACGCTGCCACCTTGGGGCACGCGGCGTTTGATCATTTTTTGCGCGGCTTCGATTTCGGCGGTGCCGGTGGCTTGTGTGGTTTCGACATCGACAATCAGGCCGTTGCGATTCTCGGACAAGGCATGGGTGATGTAACGCAGTTTGGCCTCGGTGTATTCGCCTTTCTTGTAAAGCCGGGCTTCGGGATCGGTTGTACTTTGATGGGTGGCGTTGCTGCGCTTTTCGCCACTGAAGTCGATCTCGGGATTGCGGCCGGCGGGTTTATCGGGACCACTACCATCTTTTTTGACGAAGCTTTTGTGCGAGGCCCAGGCTTCAATCAGGCTACCGTCGACGCTGAAGTGTTCGTCGGACACCAGATTTTGCCATTCGGCTATGGCCAGTACCCGCTCAAAAAATTCGCGACTCAGGGCTTCAGACAACAGACGTTCGCGGTTGGCACTGAACACTGTGCGTTCCCACACGGCGTCGTCGATGCCCAGACCGACAAACCAGCGAAACAACAGGTTGTAGTCCAGTTGTTCCATCAACTGACGCTCGCTACGGACCGTATACAGGACTTGTAACAGCAAGGCGCGCAGCAGTTTTTCAGGGGCAATCGAGGGACGGCCTGTGTGCGAGTAACGCTCGGCAAAGACGGCATCCATAGAGGCCAATACGCCATCAACCAGTAGCCGTAAACGACGCAACGGATGCTGTTTGGGAATACGGTCTTCCAGGCTAACATAGCTGAACCAGCTGTTTTGAATGGCATCGTGTCCGCGCATTGAAAGGCTCCAAATTTAGGTAGCCTATTTTAACAGTTGGCCCCTCATCTATGCCTTAGCTTACTTGGCTTTTCGAGTTTTTCACCAGCCTGCTAAACTGGAAAAGATCATATTTGAAGATCAGGCGGAAATTATTATAATAACAATACCTTTATCCGAGAATTGATAATATGGCCTATTACTTCGGATAGCGTAAACGTAGAAAAATTAATAAAATTCATTTAACGCCTCGCCAAACGAGCAAAGTCATGATCCAAAAGTGGCTTGCAACTTCAATGCTTTATCAAAAATAACAAGTCGTTTTCTGCGGTAGACACATAATGACTTGTTATATCCATAGGCTTATCGGATGGTAGGCATTCAATAACTCATGTCAATAATTCACCCGATATATCGAAAGATATAGATAGTAATCCATATTTTAAAACTTGTATTAAATACACATACTTTTATACAAGGACAAAAAATCGGTTTTTGAATCCGGGCGCTTGATTCTGGCGTTTGCGGCGCCGAATCGTTGTCTGTGGTTTAAATTCCTAGGCTTAAGTATTTCGTGCCGGGTTAATCGAATCCTGCAATAAATGGCTGTCGAGACCCGTTATTCGAACCAGGAATTAACAAAACCATGGTTGAGCACAAGGCCGTGTGAACTCAACCTACACCTAACTTACCACACTAAAAATAATGAGTTACGTCAATGAAACATAGCAACGCCATTGCGCATTTACGCCGTTTATGCTGTTCCGGACTAAATATGGAAATCGTCATCGAAGAATTTCTCAGAGCAGTGCCAACGCTGATAGCTTCCAACAATAACACTTTCACTGGCACCGATGATCAGCTCTATCCCAAATACCATATCGCCAGTTTCGACATTGCCGATATGCGGGAAACCATCCCCAATATTGTCGCCTCATTTCACACGTCAGCCCGGCAGCGTCGTGCCATCGATTGGTTCAAGAACCATATAGCCATAACCGACGCTAGAGTATTGGAGCCAACGTTTTATCAAAGCGATTTGTACAACCTTGTATATAAAACCTTTGATATGCACCATGTATTGTGGATGCCGGTTGCCCAAAGCGGCAAACCCATAGGTATGTTGAGTTTGTATCGCCCGAAAACTCAGAAACCGTTTGGGAATCGGGAACAGGAGCAATTAGGCCGGTTGGTGCAATATGTCGCGCATGCCCTGAGTGCAAAAGCCGACGAAGACAATGCATGTGGCGACAGTGGGCGTACGGGTATGATGATCCTGAATGCACGAGGGCAAATCATCAGTCAAAGCCGGGAAGCCGAGCGCCTCATGGGCATGGCGCGTTATCCGAGGCTCGTGATTGAAACCCGTAGCGAAGACCGTTTGCTGGCCAAGTTGGCGCAACTGTGCAGTCAATTAAATGCGGTTTATCGCGGAGAACAGGCGCCGCCGCCCAACCACTGCCATACTAATGCCTATGGCCGGTTTCTGTTCCGAGCTTACCGGTTGCAAGAACACGGCGATTACCAGCAGAACCTGACCGGACTGACCATAGAGCATAAAGTACCGGTTGCGTTAATGGTATTGCGTGCCATGCAAGCCTTGTCTCTTTCACCGATGCAACAAGAAGTGGCTCAGTGCATTGCTCAAGGTATGCCTTTCGAAACCATCGGTCGCCGGCTGCATATCAAGCCGACGACCGTTAAGGATCATGTCGGCAAGATTTATACTAAATTGAATATATGCCAGCGAGAAGAATTGTTGCCGAAATTATTGGCGATTGCCAGTTAGTGTCCGCAACGCAGGCAGTTGCCGTTCAGGAGGGTTAATCGCGCCCTGAATGGCATGAGCATTAAGCGGCCTGTTAGCCAGCAAGACTCAACCTACTCGCGAGAGCAGCGTAGCGATAAACATACTCTGCAAGGTATCATCAGCCTGAAAACAGAAAGTTGAATTCAATGACTATAGGGTTTTATGCGTCGGTTTCGCGCTACAAGACTTTATCGATAACACGTTAGGACGGAGTATCCGAATGAAAGCAAGCCATGCCCTGACCTATTTGCGTCAGCTATGCTGCTCAGGTTTGAGCAAAGAGGTAGTGATTACAGAGTTTCTGAAATCATTGCCGATGTTTATTCCTTCTAACAGCAATACTTTTTCCATCGGCGACATGGGCTTGGTTCCAAACTACCATTTATCGGGATTTGACATATCTGACATGGTTAACATTGCACCCAACATTATTGCCGAGTACCACACCTCGGAGCGGCAGCAACGCGCTGCAACGTGGTTTGCCAGCCATCCCACTATTCATGATCCCAGAGTCATGGAGAAGTCGTTTTACATGACGGATTTATATAACCTGATTTACCGGAGATACGATATGCATCATGTGCTTTGGGTGCCGGTTCCATTGGATGGCGTCAGTGCCGGTGTGTTAGGGCTGTATCGAACGCCTGGGCAAAAACCATTCGACAACAAAGATCAAATGCAAATAATGCCGCTATTGCGCTATTTGGCTCACGCTTATCGGGCCGCTAACTACACGCCGTGCGAAGTGGCTCCGAATAGCGCGTCCGGCATGCTGATCTTTAATGTTAACGGAACTATCCAATACCAAAGCCCTGAGGCCAGGTTGCTGCTGGAACAGGCGCGTTTCCCCAGAGTTCAGATCGATTTGCGGCAACAGGACCGTCTGTTGGCTAAACTGGCCGAATTATGCGGCAATTTACAGCGGATTTTCCGTGGCCACGACGCACCGCCGCCATCCCATATCCATAACGGTCCAAACGGACAGTTTGTGTTTCGAGCATATTGGTTGAATGGCGGTGAAAGCGGACCTCAAAACTTGATCGGCATGACTGTGGAGCATCGGCAACCGTTGCTGCTGAAGATATTGCAAGCCATGCGCGATATGCCGCTGACTCCCATGCAAAAGGAGGTCGGTGTACTCTTGGCCCAAGGCGTCCCGTTCGAGCAGATTGGCAAGCGGTTGAGCATCAAATACACTACCGTTAAGGACCACGTTGGCAAAATTTATGACAAATTGGAAATTCGACAGCGCGATGAATTATTGCCAAAGTTGCTGGCCGAACATCGTTAAGTTCGTTTATTTTTTAAGCGCCAAAACCTTTAGCCCGGCTAAGCCCATACCCATCAGCACCGCAGATGCTGGCACGGGAACAGACACACGGTTGGAAAATTGTAAATCCTCCACCACAATACCGTCTATCGACACATTTCGAATTTGATAGAAGGCCAAGCGCTTGATGGATGTGCCGTTCACCACCAGCGTAAAAAACTGACTGTTGCCAAGCCCAGTACCAAACGCCTCGGCAAAATCCAGTAGAGTGCCGCCGACGTCAGCGTCGTAAGCTTCCAACCGCAAACCATTCTCGCCAACGTCCACCCCAACTAGACTGACTGAATTGACAGGACCGGAAAAATAGGCATGCACCGGATTCTCGGAAAACCACTGGTAAGCGTCGGCATTGCTTGCGCGAATGCCGTAAGGACCCGACGAACCGGCTAATCCAAAATTGGTGACACGTTGGGCGTTGCTGAAGCTAACGCCTTGAGCCGCATAGAAATCGCCTATCAACTCATTGGCGACGCCGTCGTCGAAATTCAGCAAGGCCGCTTGCGCAGTGCTCGACAGAAGTATGGCGCTTGCTAGCAAACAAGTAGTTAGATTGCTGCGAAATATTTTTTTGTACATGGCTAACCCTCGGTTAGTTAAGTCAATATGCCATCATGGATGGCGATGAGCTTCGCGCTGCTAAGCCCGTTCTACTTTTCTGATCAGGTGAAAATTTTGACGCAAAAACGTTCACGCCATTTTTTTGCCAAGTAGATGTTGCAACGTGGCGCGCAATTTGGCGGGATGAACGGGTTTGTGTAATAACGGAAAACCGCTGGCCTCCGCTTCACGTAGACGTTCGGGGTCGGTATCGCCGGTAATCACCAGCACCGCAAACCGGTATCCGAACCGATGAAGTATGTCTCGCGCCACATCGACGCCGGTAACATCGTCAGCCAGCCGATAATCGCTAACCAACAAATCAAAACCTTCGCTGCAGTCCGACAGTTGCCGCATGACTTCCTCGTGCGATCGAGCGGACTGGACTTTACACCCCCAGCGAGTCAGCAAGCCTCTCATGCTTGCTAATACGCTGTCGTCGTCATCCAACAGCAGAATTCGTTTGTCCTGTAAGGCCGCACTTGGCGACGCCAGCCGAGTATCGTGCGCCATATCTACAGGGTTATGTTTGACCGCCAGCGGTATGTTAATCGAGAAACAGGATCCCCTGCCCACGCTGGACTGTACTGCAACCCGGTGATGCAACAGACTTCCCAGTCTCTTGACGATGGCTAGCCCAAGCCCCAGGCCTTGCTGGCGGTTCCTGCCCGGGTTGTGTAACTGATGAAACTCCACGAAGACTTCTTTGAGTTGATCGGGTGGTATGCCGTGTCCGGTGTCGATTACCTGAATTTCCACTTGACTTCCTCGCAAACGCGCACCAACCAACACCCGGCCGTTTTCGGTGTATCGCAAGGCATTGCCGATCAGATTGCGCAACATACGCTCGAGCATGGCCGGGTCGGTTTCAACCCAATAGCGGCAAGGTCTAAAACGGACGGCATTGAGATTTTCCTGAGCCAGCGGTTGGAACTCGGCCTTAAGCCGGGCGAAAATGTCGGCCAGCAAACAGGGTTGAAACTCCGGCTTGACCACGCCGGCATCCAGCTTCGATACGTCCAGCAGCGCATTCAACATTGAATTGATGGCCGCTATCGAATCGTCGACCTGAGCTATCAATTGCGCGGTATCCCTATCGCGCACCCGCTCCGACAACTCCCCGAAAAACAAGCCCAAGGCATGGATCGGTTGGCGCAAATCATGGCTTGCCGAAGCTAAAAAGCGGGTTTTGGCCGCATTGGCCCGCACCGCTTCCTTACGGGCGTTTTCCAGGGCCGTTTCACGTTTGATCAAACTAGTGATGTCGGTGAAAGTAATCACCCTGCCGCCGTGCGTCAGCGGCACTTGTCGAATTTCATATACTCGGCCGTCCGCCAGGCGATATTGGGTGGTGCCCTCAGTGCTGGTCGGCACCGGCGGCGTTGCTGAGTTCAAAAGCTGCGTCAACTGAGCATTGGCGTGTACCCGGCTGTCGGTGCTAGCCAGCAATTGACTGAAATGTTGATTCCACATCCTCAGTCCATCGTGCTTGTCGGACATTGCAATTCCTTGCCCCATGTTTTCCAGCGCGGTTTCCAGATGGTCTGACTTTTCTTCCGACTCTTGGCGTAGAGTGGCATTCTCGAAACTTAGCTCCAGCACATGATTGAGCATGCTGGAGAATTTTTGTGTGTAGTAATAACTCAGCATGGGTAAGATAAGGATGGTGATTGCCGCTGCCAAAAAACGCTCTCCGCCGTCGTGCAGCAGTAAAAACGTTATGATCAGTCCATTCGGTATCGACAGCATCAATACCGCCGGATAATATGCAAACCAGGTCATCATCGCGCCAACCGCCTGGATGATGGGCGGCAGACAAATAAACAACACATTGGCCGGATCGTTGACATCCAGAAACAGCAGCGCACTCAACACCCAGCTGGCGCTAGTGACCATTCCCGCCAACAGCACTAGCGTTTTGTATCGATTGACGTTTGCGGCTAATCGATGTTTACGGGAGCGGTAGTAATGCAGAATCGACCAGCGAAACAAATGCGTGAACGAAGAAAACGTAAACCAGGCCAGCAATTGCGCATGCGGTTCGGTATTCCACAAACCGAGCACAATTAACAAGGAAAAAGGCATTAGCAACAATACCGACTTACCCAGGGCTGTGGTCACCCACAAACGTTCCACTTCGATCTCATTATGATATTTCGTTTCCGTGGGAACCATAAGCATTACCTCGGTTTGATCATGCAGAGTTGGCTGGTAACAGCGAAAGGCAAGCTATGTATTGTCGATCATTCACAACGTTAGCATCCATCCAAATTTTACTATGTCACCTTCAAGAAACTGCCGTCATACTTGCTTTGACTGCGATTTTGGCTTGGCGAAATTACCGATTTAGTGGTTTTGTTTCGCTCTACCCGGTCAGGGTAGAGCAATGCGATTAAGTTAAGAATTGAAGTTGCGAATTCATTCGCACTGTGGACGCTATCTCCTTGAAGCGTCTAACGCCGCCACCGTTGCAAAGCGGGCAGCAAGCTGGTCAGAAATAGCCACGCCGAGCTCGGCAACGGGACTGCAGGCAAATCGCCGACATCACCTTGTCTAACGGCCCACGCGTGACCGTAGAGATACCAGGATCGGTTATTAAAGCCGTCGCGATATAACGTTGTGCTTTGGAAGTTCGAATGAGTGTACATTGAATAACTGGATATGCGAGCGGAAGTGCGATCGTCATTACCCAGCCAGTAGGTGCCGATTTGTATATTTTCGAATAGCCCGTAGTTCGGGCCGTGTGCTTTGTCGATCGGAACCCCGGGCCTGCCTAATAGGCCTTCATACAGCAAACTGCCCATTTCCGAGTAAAAGTAACAATAATAGCCGGTGCAACCGCTACCGTCCTCCGGCAAGCGCCAGTCGTCGAAGCCGCCGTAATCGAGATAACTCGCCCATGCTCGCGCGCCGATCAAGGTCACTTTGCCGTCGCGCAAATAGGGATAATCTTGATCGATGAAGTCATCGTACTTCACCTCAATATCGCCCCAATTGGTGTACACGGTGCCGACAGACTGAATAATCTTACCCACCAAGTCGGGGTCTTGTGCGAGTTGCTTGCGAAGCAAATTGGCGTCGGCCAACCAAGTCAAGTTGGTATCGCTGTCGTAGATCATTGTGCCGCCGCGCCGGCTGATCAGTTCAGCCGATGCCGTGTTGGCGCCGAGTGCCAGCAATGCCAATACGGCTAATAGGCGGCGGGAAAAGAATTTGGTGTTCATAGTGATCCTCATCCGAATCATCGATAAAAAAGCGGCACCGGCTTGAAAGAAGAGCCGGCGCCGGGCCAGATAGGCATCAGGGTTTACCGGCGCATCTACAGTTTCTGAAAAACTCCCACGCATCCGGCGGGCGGACAACTGCTTTGCACTTGGTATTGCTGCGTGGGGGCCGGGGTAGGCTTAGTGGGCGGCTTGCCACCATATCCGCGGCCGGGCATGCGGGCCTGGGCAGCGGCGCAAAACAGGAGGCTTAACAAGGTGATGCCGGCCAAGCGGCGAACGGTTATTTTGAGTAAATCGAGGTGTTGCATAATTTTCTCCTCAAGGAATGACGTTAAAAGGTGCGGCGGCGGCCGATCATCGCGATTAAAACCGAGCCGAACAGCCAGAAAGAGCCTGGTAGCGGTACCGCCGCGACGCCGATTTCGCCGGTGGTATAAAGCCTGGAAAAATCCCAGCGCAAACCGTCGGCCAGGGTTGCGAATCGGGTATCGATCCGCACGAACTTACCGGAGTTGCTGCCCCAGTCGAACAAGTCGAACACATCGCCGGCCTGGGCAGCGAAGTTGTCCCACCACATCAGTTGCAGTACGCCGCCGAAATTCAGATTGCCGGCCACCTGCAACTGGTCGAATTGGCTGCCGGCGGCCAAACCGCCGATTTCCGCCAGATATAGGTTCTCGCTGCCTAAGCTGGCGCTGCCGCTGTTAGCCACTAGCGCCGGCGAATCGCCCAACGACAGGCCGCCTTCGTAATAGCTGGTGCCGGTGCCGCTCAACAAGGCGCCGTCTCGCACCACGACTTGGCCGAAAAACACCGCGCCGGCATCGCGCCCAACCCGCAATTCGCTGCCGGACTGTAAGGTCACGTCGTCCCAGAACGCGGTTTCGCCGTTGCCGGACAGCACGATTCGGCCGGTTTTGCCGTTGGTCACGTCGCCTGCCACGCTATTGGCACCGAAGCCGATTTGCAGTTGGCCGCGATTTTCCAGACCGCCTGCAAATTCGGCGGCGGCGTTTTGCATTTGCAACTGGCCCTGATTGATTAACAAGCGGTCGGTCTGTAAGCGGGCCAGATTGCCGCTGGCCCCGATCAACTGGATGCTGCCGGCGTTGTCGACGCTGCCGCCTAACAAACGCATCTGTTTGCCGCTACTGACCTGCACCCGGCTGGCGGCATCGATTTGCAAGCCGCCGTCTAGGGTACCGGACCCGGTCAAAGCGGCATTATGCAGACGGGTACCGCGTTCGGCCGCGGTATAGCCGCGGCTCAAATCAAACATCACGCTTTGGCCGGCTCCGCCACTAACAGCAAGACTGCGCACGCGGGCATTGGCGCTGCCCAAAATCGTGGCGTTGCCGCCCGGATTAATCACCGCATCGTGCGGCTGGCCCGGTGCGAAGCCGAAACTGCCGAAGCCGGCGTAATTCCAGCGCGCCGCGTCGTCCCAAGCGCCGTCGCCGTTGCCCTGCCATTCTGGATGCAGGGTCAGTAAAAAGCCTTCGGCTTCGGCGCCGGCGTGCGAGCCGACCCCAACGATTTGACCGTAACGGTTGATTCCTAATGCGTTGTGCAAGGTCCAGCCTTCCCCCGCCAGCCGGTTCAA
The DNA here is from genome assembly GCF_047777895.1 of Methylomonas sp. TEB. Classification (GTDB taxonomy): domain Bacteria; phylum Pseudomonadota; class Gammaproteobacteria; order Methylococcales; family Methylomonadaceae; genus Methylomonas. The sequence continues at coordinate 2,373,599 of NZ_CP180476.1, read as the reverse complement.
GTCGTAAATCCGGCCGTTATTCCACAACACCGCATGCAGCGCGTTGTCGGCGGTGCGCGAATAGCCGACGATCTGACTGGTATCGTTGATGTCCCAGGCTTGGCTGGCGCCGCCCAGACTGCCCAGATCTTGCATCCGGCCATCCGCGTAGTGGAAGGCGTGGGTGGTGGAATCTTCGAGGCTCAACGAACTGTAGCCGACCACCTCGCCGGCGGCGTTTATCGCTTGGCCTTGGCTGGTTTCGCCACCGAGACCGCCGATGGTTTGACCGACGCCATTGCGATAAACATGCGCAAGCGAGCCGAACCCGTTGGGGCCGCGCACCGAACCGGCAACATCGCCGCGATTATTGATCGCGTCGGCGGTAAAACCGCCGGTTTTTGTTATCGCGCCGTTGCGGTAAATCACGCCTTCAGCGCTCCGGTCCCTGATCAGCGTACCTGCAATATCGCCATTGTCGTTGATTGCCCATGACACGCTTTTACGGTTATCCGTGCTCAAGCCGGTCATCTCGTTCGCGCCGTCCCGACGGATAAAGATTTGATTGGTGTAAGGATCGTTAGTGTCGACGTTGACCGACGCGACGATGTCGCCACCGTTGTTGATCGCGTAAGCCTGCACCGACTTGCCGCCGGCAGTGATCTCCTCGGCGCTACCGTTGCGGTAAAGGTAAGAACGAACAGTACTCGGCTCCCGGTCCTTACCGGGCAAATTATTCAACAGCAGGATTTGGCCCTGGTCGTTGATGTCGCGCGCCAGGCTGGTCTGGTCGCCTTGCAAGCCAAGGCTGGCAAAATCGTAGCGGGCCGCGGCGGCGTTCAGCGGCCCGATGGCCAGCAAGGCTGCGACGGCCCACGGCAGAGGCCGTATCTGAAAAATTGGAAATGGCATGGTTTTCTCCTGGAAAGTATCGAATCGGAATGGGCTCAAGCGGCCTGACCGCCTTCGTCCGGATCGTCGTCGCCGGTCCACGCCACTGCCGCCGATTGCGAGCGACAATCCGGAGCGCCGCTATTGGCCGCGGCTGTGCCGCCCAACAACAAAACGGCGAACCAAAAAGCGCGGCCGGCCGCGCGTTGTTTACGCATTAATAGTGTGTACATCTGAGTTCCCCTGAAACGAATGTATAAAAAACCGACGGACCTAACAGCCGTAGCCTGAGTCCGTTGGGTGGTAATGTAACAATTGGCGGTAACGGAATCGCCCTACCTGGGGAGGGTATCGGGCAGGCGGCTTCGAGGCAGCATGGAGCTGCAGGCATCATGCCGGACAAAGAATGGCATTTAATTGGGAGTACAGCTTGTCGCGACAAAGGCGTCGCCTTCACCTATACGCAGGCTTTCAGAGCGGATTTAAGCAACAGTCGGCGGGGCAGCCTAACAAGGCCGGTTCGGAAACAACACTTCCTGTACCACCATCCCGTGTCGCTCTTGAACGGCCCGTGCAATTCCCCCGGCGTGCGGCTGGCATAGTGGCCGGTTTCCAATCAGATACCGAAGGCGTCGTCGAAATGCCATCCGCTGACGATGAACACTTCTTACGGATCGATACTCAGCGTCAATTGCTCGGCCACGCCTTCCAAACCGGCAACCGCTTGCCAAGCCGAGCGGTTGTCCGCCAAAAGCGGATTCAAGTAGGTCTGCGTTGTTTTTGCCATAAGAGTCAAGACAGTTCGTATAAAATTGCGGCGCTCAATAGCAAACCCGTCAGATGATAACCGCCGACCACTGCGACATACAGGGCGGGTTTCGGTGTATTAGGCGAGACGGCATTGATACCTGTGATGCTGCCGCCGTATCCGGCCGCAACCAGAAAACCGAGCTTTAATGCTTGAATTAGCGATGCCGGCTGGATTAAATCGAACAGGAATGCGGTGGCAAAACTGGCTATTACGCAGCCGGACAGGAGACGGAGATAATAGACGGCGGCCGGACGCCACTTTTCGGGGCGGACAAAGCCTACGGCTTTATCCTATTGCTTGCCGAAAAGTGGAGAAAACCAGATACCACCCAATGCAAAATAAACCATGCCGGCTATGATGGGAGAGAACAGTGATAAGCAACAACCTAATTGGGTGGCGTCTGCAACGTCTAGTAATAGACCAGGGACGCCGTGCAATTTAAATCAATATATTTCGATGCATTCACCACGCCATTAAACGGTTGGCCGGTGAACGGCGTCGAAATTTTGGTCAATATCAGCTGACTGACAAAGCGTTTCGCTTCCCCTCCCAGATTGATTTGCGGAATCACGACCGAGGCGTGGTTGATGTGCGAGTCTGGGACGTGCTGCAGCACCACTTCCCACAATTCACCGATCAGGGTCGATTCGACGGTGATGTCCTGTTCTTTGAAGGAATAGCTTTGCTTGCCCAACTCCAGATTCAGTACCGTAGCGGCCGGCATAATCCCCACTTCCGCCTTGCTGCCGATGCTTAAAGTCAGATTCGCGCCTCTGCCTGCACACTCGTAGAAGTTGGGCTGTTGCTCCGCTTCGGCGGCGTTGGCCAAACTTACCCAAAACAAAGAGGCGATAATCATTAATCTGTATTTCTGTTTCATAACATGCTCCAAAATATAAATCTGAAAAAATCGGACGCCTTTACGTCAGACCGTGCTTTACCGAGCTAAAACCGTCTTTTCTAACGGTTTTTATCAGCGGCATTACAATAGCGTCAAACCCTATTCCCTGCTATCCCCCTCAGGTAGGGTAAATGCACTAGGCTCATTGCAATATTATTGCGGCCATTCCGGCGTGGTGCCGTTGACGGTCAACACCAGTACCAGATCCAATATCGACTCGTCCTTGATGGCGGCACGTATCAATGGCGTATTTTCCAGTTGCAGTGTCCAGTCCCCGGCCGGATGCCGGCCGACCAACGCCTGCCACGGGGCGCCGTTCGGGCGACGGGTGCCGACGATGCCGCCACGGGTTTGCGCCTCACCGGCGGTCACGCTGTCCAGGCCGGGAATGGCATGGGTCAACGACAGGATCTTCAATTCCGCAACGTAGCCATCGTTACGCACACAGAACAAAGTCAACTGTTCCAGATTCAAGGATTGCAGATGCGGTGGAAAATCGTCCCGCCGGATCGGCAATTCGATGCGCATTTGCCGCTCCGGAGCGACTTGTTCGGGATTGTTCAATTCGTACCAGGCGTCGGCGAATTGGTCGCGCACGCTGAAGGCCCGGTCGCCAGTGAACGAGCGATCCAATTGCCGAATCACTTTCTGCCGGTAGTCGTAACTTTGCAGCGCGGTATACTCCAGCGTCAGCAGCACGTCGGCGATGGTGCGATAATCAAAGGGATTGGCCGGTTTCGGCAACTCCAGCCGCCACACTGCATCCACCCCCATGCCTTCGAACGGTAATAGCATGCCGTTCTCAGCTTCCAGCTCGAATAAGCCGCTGGCGTTGAGCGGTGAGGTAAAGGCGATGCTTTCCGGCGACCGGCTCAGCAACACCGGCGCGAAGCTGTCGCCGGCAACCACGGTACGCGACAGGCCGGAGGCCGAAAAACTGGCGCGAATACCGCGCACCGGCGGTACCAATGCGATCAACGACACTTTCACCCGTTTCACCAAGCGCAGATAATGACCGGGGAATTCCTGATCGAATAAGGCTTCCGGGGTGGCGAAGGTCAACACCCCGCTGTCGCGGAACTGTTGCAGCTCCAGCGGCCCAAGCTGGGCCAGCGACAGGGTCTGAGTCAAATGCAGTTTGCGTTTGTCGGTGTCGAAGGCGTATTGATCCAGCCGGTAAATATCCTGCAACAGCCGCGCCGATCCGGTCAGGCCGCGTCTATCCGGCTGGTCGGCATTGCTGGCGGCGTCAGTGCTGGTGTCGACCCAATAATCGCCGCGAATGAAGCCCTGCGCCGGTTCCTGGCGCTCAAACGCCAATTGCATCTCGGCCAGTTGCGCCAGTGCGGTGGTCTGTTGCAGAAAATAGGCATATACGCTGCCCAGTATGCCGCTCATCCATTCGTATAGTTCGGTGTTGGTGAACTTGTTGGCTAGATAGCTCATAACCGATTCCGCGTGCTCCAGTTGCAACACGGCCAGATTTTTTTCCTGCTCGGCAACCTTCTGCTGGTTCCAGGCGTGCGCTACTTGCTGCAGAGCGATTGCCACATCCACTTGGGCCAGATTTTTCTGCAGTTGCCATTCCTGTTTGCGGCGTTCGAAGCTGGCTTGGGTCTGGGCGAATTGCGCCGCGCTTGAGGCGGCTTGCGCCGAATTATTTTCCCATAACTTCCAGGCTTGAGCGTCATACAGCACGGTTGCCAGCGCCATTCCGCCCAGCGCTCCGGCTTCCCAGGCATTCAGGCCGTCGCTCAACAAATCCGAAAAATGATCGCGTTGAACCTCGGCCCGGCCTTTTTGTAATTCGGCTTCTCGCCGGACGATGTCGGCATCGGCCTGTTTCAGATTCGCCAGATTGATAGACGCACCGGCCAATTTGATGTCGTGTTCGGCCTGATTCCGCCGGTATTCTTCCTCGTCACGCTGCTGCATCGCCGATAGAAATGCCGTCTCCACTTGTTGGGCAATGCCGACCAGATTCTTGGCGCGCTCGATCAGATAGCCATAGCGGTAATGGCTTGGCAAAAACGCCAGCGGAGCCTGAGTCGCGCCCGGCAGCGACGCCCTTACTCCGGCGATGTTCATGCCGTTGTGAATTTTCGCCAAATTGGCGTTAGCGCGCAGCAATAGCGAGGCCCACACCGGATTGGGTGGAAACACGGCCGCGACACCGGGTTCTGGCAGTTGCTGGTTGGCCAGCAGCAAATCAACCGCGGTGTGATACAGCGTACGCGCCTTGGCCACCGATTCGGCCACGTTGCGGGAAAACTCCTGATCGGCATATTCCAGGAAGCAGCGCACGATGGCCATGACGGTAAACCGGGTGTAAACGTTCTTGCGCCCGACCAATTCGTTTTGTTGCGTGGTGGCGGTGCGGGCGATGACGTGCGGATTCAATTCGTCGACCAACCACTCAGGCGTACGGCTGTAGCTGGATTTGACGTTTTCCTCCATCGCCAGGCCGGGATAGCGCTTGCGTCGGGCCGGCGGCAAATCAAAGGCGTACACGGTTTGATACCAGTCCAGCGCCGTCAGAAAGTCCCGCTCCTGTTGCAAGCGCAACGCCAGCGTCATCGGCACCAGCCAAAACACCTCGCGCAGATATTGCGGAATGGCGTTGGGGTCGGTGATCGGGCGCGGCCGTTGCGGATCGCTTCTGTCCTGAAACAGATTGGCGATCAAATTCAGCCGGTTCTGTAGTTCGGTCGCGGTCATTTGTTTGTCGGTGAGCACGAAATCGGCTGGTAAACTGGTAGCGGGATTACCGGGCGGCACCGGCGTTTCGTTGCGCAACGCAGCGATGTAGTCAGCCGCCAGTTTTCTGGCGCTGTCCGGCGTCAGCTTGGCGATCTTGCGTAACCGCACAATCAAGCCGTTCGGTCCAATAAAGGCGTTACTGGGCGTCAAGGTCTGCTGAACATCTGCGCGGTAAAGATTGGGAAACAACTGGTTTTCCGGATATGCAAACAAGCGAATCGCCGCCAGCCAGGTTTGATAACTGCTCATCCACAGCCATTCCGGGTCGAAATTGGGTTCGGTCAAGCTCCAGTCGCCACCTGCGCGGCCAGAGCGCACTGCAAACAGAGCCGTTTGCAGGGTTTCCAGCGCCTGTTCGACGCGGGTAGTAAGCGCTTCGCCGTGGCGGCGCAAATCGATGGCTAATTCGCGGCTCAATCTTTCTGCAGCGGCTTCCCGCGCTTCGGCTGGCGTTTGTGCTTGCCCTGCCAGGTCGAGCAAGGCATCGCGCAGAGCCGGCAGCGTTTGCGCCTCGACAGTTTCCAGGGTTTTTGCATAACCGTCCTGCAGTGCCTGCCGTTGTTTGATTCTGGCCTGCAAGGTACGGCGCCACTGGGTAAAGTCGCGCGCCGCGCCGCGCCAGTCGGCGATTTTCGCCGTATCGTCATCGGCCAGAAACTGGTCTGGCTCGAGCACCAGATCGGCATTGCGCTCTTGCGTGCGCCAGTTGCTGAACTGCGCCCTTTTTTGCGCTTGCAGCACGATGGCGAACACATCCTGCCATTCGCTTTCCAGCAAGCTGCCGGTCGCCAGCAAGGTCCGACAACGGGCCAAAAAGCGGAACCCAGGGCTATCCAGATGAAAAGACGCCAGGTCCAGGCTCAGGTTTTCGCCCAGGGCGTCGCGTGCGGCCAAAGCGGCGATGTCGATGGTGCCGACGAAACGGCTGATGATTTGATCGAAGCGCGCCAGCGGTGTGGCCAGATTCGCGCCTTCGCTTTCTATGGCGGCCAGCGTTTCGGCAATCCATGTGCGGCGGGCGTTCCACAGGGCATACGCCGAGTTGTTGGTGTGGTTGCCAATATGGTCGGCGCTGATCAGGTCTGGATCGACGATGGGCAGTGCGGCGGCGTCGCGCAGGCGGCTGTCTTCGGCTTTCCAGAATGAACGCAATTGACCCCGGCGCTGCATCGTCAGTTCGGCTTCAGTGGCAGGTGCCAACGGATCTAGCGAACCGGGATGAATATAGCCGAAAATCGTTTGCAGATCAGTGTCGCTGGCGGTGGCCGGGCTGAGTGTCAAACGGTCCAGATAGTCGGGGCGGCTGGCGGCCAGTTCAATGCCCAGGCGGGCGGCTAAAGCTTCGCGCTCCGGCTGGCCGGCCAGCCGCGCCAAACGCAGCTCTTCGTAGGAAACCCCGAGCTGGTTCAGCAGCGCCTGGTAAGCGGCGAAGCGGAAATCCTGCTCCAACTGCGCGGGCACGGCGATGGTTTTGCGTTGCAGGTCGGCGCGCAAACTTTCGATGGCAATGCGGATTTGCGACACCGGACGGGTGGCTGCCGCGAAGTGCTGGGTGGCAGTCAGTCGGTCGTAAGGTTGATAAAACCGGTTGGTCAATACCTGTGGATTAGGGCCGTTGCCGCCGCCGATTTTAATCTGCCGTTGCGAGAATTCCATCAACTCCCGTAAATAGGTGGTGGCTGCGAACACTTGCTCGACATCGGTCGGCTCGAACGGCCGCTTGATGACCACGGTATAGGGGTTAGAGGTGTTGGTGAGGTCGAAGGGCGGCTTGCCGGTGGCTGCCACGGTCAAGGTAAACGTGCCGGGCTCCGCCACCGAAATGGTCTTGCTCCACTCGCTCCAGTCGCCTTTCGGATTGTCGACTTCGGCGAACGCCCCATCGTTGATTTTATAGCGTACCGAGGCAATACCGCTAGCCTGATGCCTCGCGGTGCCGAAAAAACGAAACGCATGGGGGAAGGTTGGCGTTTCCACCGGCGAAGCGAAGTTGACCGTCAATTCCGGTTTCTTGGCCTCCATGACCACGCTGACCGAGCCTGTCCCCGATGCGGTGACGTTTTGTTCGCCGGGCGGAAACGTTTTATTCAGCACCGCTACCAAGGACTCGACTGTGATGTCCACGCTCTGTCCGTCCGGCACGTTCGCGGCTACCGAACCCTGGCAGGTCCAGGTTTGAAAGCCGGTCATGGTGGCCGGCACGCTGGGTCCGCCGGCGCCGAAGGTCACGTTAATTTGCCTGACCTCGGCCAAGGTGATGTTGTCGTTAATCTGGCCATCCTCGCCGGTTGCCCTCACGACGCCGCTCACTGTGATCGGGTATTTGCCGATCAGGGTGCCGGGGCTGGGCGACCGCACGTCTATTTTCAAAATCGCTTCAATTGGATCCATTACATTCTCCTGTTGATGGTTGCGCCTGACCTTTAACGGCCAGGAAATGGGTTGGGCGGCGGCTTTGTAGCGAGCTACTTAGCTCGGTCTTTATTCGCACCCGGAGCGTGAGGACGATAAGTGCATGGTGCCGATTACGCTGTTACTCATCGGATTTATGGGTCTAGTGCATAGGGTAGGCCGCCGGACGCCGCTTGTTTGCGCTAGAACGGAATTTCCGGCGACGGTCTGGCCACGCCGCCGCCGTAAACATCGTACGTTACATCGGTGGTTTGCGAGACCTTGATCTGCATCCGGGCGTAGCCGAGCGAGCCCAGGCCGACATCTAGTTTCTTGTAGTCGACGCCGTTCAGGGTTTGTTTTTGCCGGTCGAAACCGAGCCAGCCGTAGCCGTAACGCACCTTGATTTGCGCACCGGCCGGGGCCTTGAAAAAGGCAATGCCCTTGGCATTCCAGAACGATTCCAGCGTGCGCCAGTCGCCGCTGCTGATGTGTTTGGTTTTGAGCATGAGTAACTCCCAAATGTTAAATAATCTATTTTTCAAGGCTCCCACTTGGAAACTGGGGGGGTGATACCAGTATTTTGATTGCCTCAATGGGGATTGGGAAAAGCGTTAGTTAAATAATCCAGCAAGTTATTACCAGTAAATAACAATTCCGTTTCGCTTTGTGAAATGCTATTGTTTGGCTTGACCAGCATGGATGCAGGTACCTCGAAAACGCCAATGTGGGGTGCGCGAGCGTAACCCTCAACACCGGGTTTACCGGTAATGATGGTTTTCAAGGTTGGATCGGTGGTTTGCAGCATTTTTTCCATATTAGTACCGCCCGAGATGAAGGGACTGTTTTCCGTAACACCGATAGCATGGGCATGGGCACGTAACTCCATCCAGTCCGCGTCCTTCATGTTCTTGGCGCATTGTTCGGCAACTTCCTCGGAAGCTGTAGCAGCACGTGATACCATGGTCTTCGGATCTGTGATATCCAGAAAGCGATAAACGGTGACTTTGGCATTTTGTGCAGCGTTGTCCACCGGGCCGGGAAGCAAATCGACGCCAGGCGGTGTTACAAGGCCGACCCCCACCTGCGCAGCCAAATTGGCCATGGGATTGGTAACAACCGATTGGGCGATACGTGCTCCGGCATAACCAACGGCTTTGCCGGTGGCAACGGCCCCTGAGGACGTAGCTAACACACCAAGGCCAACACTACCGATAGTAACGGCACCAACTCCTTTGATCAGCGTTGCAGAGCTATCCACCATCTTCCAGTTTTTCTTGAAACTGGCCAATGCTTCTGGATCGGCGTGTATTTGATCCAATTCCTTGGCTCGTCCCAGAGCCGAATGAAAATTATCCCTGCCCACAGCATTCCAGCCGCGGCCATTGTTGTGATTGAGTTGATAGACCGACTTGCCGTCTCGGGTAGTGACGCGCCACTCGGTGTTGTGAATTTTGCCTTGCCGAATTTCGCCGCCACTTTGCGCGGCCTGATCTTCGGTGCCGCTCGGATCAACAAGACGTAACGGATTGGCACTGACATAAGCGTAACCATTGAGCCCCCCTCTTAATCCAATCGGATCACAACTCACCCACCTCGCCACCCAAGCCGCGTAATACCTGGCCGCGTGGTAATTCAAGCCGCTTTCCTCATCCCGCTCCTTACCGGTAAAGCGGTAACGTTTTCTGGCAAAGCCGCCGAAGCTGGTTTCGCCGTACGGCGTATATTCCTCGCGGTTCAACCAGTTGCCGTCGACGCCGATCACCACATGGCTACTGCCCAGGTGGTCGCTCAGGTGGTATTTCACCGCCGGGGTGGTATCGTCCGGGAATACTGTGCCGACGCGGACTAAAGCGATGCGCGACTGGTCGTCCATCACGTGCAGGGTGTTGTTTTCCTGCACGGAAACGCCTTGCACCGCGCGGTGGACTTCGAACAGGCCGTCGATATAGACGGTGACGGTGTACTGGCCGCCTTGCTTGCGGGTGAACTTTTTCACCCGCATGCCGCCGGCGTCGTAGCAATATTGCACATGTACCGAGGGTTCGCTACCGGTCACCTGGGTGCGGAAGGCTTTCAGCCGGTCGCCGTGGTCCCAGTCGAACAGGCGGGTCTGATGCTCGGACTGCAGGTTGCCGTTGGCGTCGTAGGCGTAACGGTAGCTATTTTGGCCTATTGTCACCGTGTCCAGCCGGTTGTTGCCGGCGGCACTAGTAAACACCCGGTTGCGAGCGCCATCGGCCAGCTGGTGTTTGAGTTCCTGCATATTGCCGAGCGCGTCGTACCGGTAGTGCTGGCTGTAGGCGCGGGTGCGGGTCAGGTCGGTGCAACGAGGTTGATCCAGCCAGGGCGGCGTTTCCGGTGCTTGGTCGCACTCGCGGCCGCTGGCGGACAACAGGCGGTAAATCGGGTCGTAGGCGAACTGGCGCAGCAGTGCGTTGCCGGAGGCCAGCAATTGCGCCAGGGCAGTGTCGCTGACGGTAGCCGCCGCCGGATTATTCAAGATGCCGCTGCCCTGGGCGCGGTCTTCGATTTGCAGGATGTTGCCGATCAGATCGTAGCGGTAGCCAAAGTCCTGCAAGGCTTCGCCGCCCGGCTGGTAGCGGTCGTCCTGGGGCTGGCTGTAGCGTTCCGAACGCAGGCGCAGCAAGCGGAAGGTTTTATCGTCATAGGCATAGCGGCTCATCACCCCATTGCCGTAGGCGACCAATACCCGCTGGCCCTTGGCACTGTAAGCAATTTGCTGCACGAACAGCTGGCCGTTGAGTTTGACTTGCGCCAGACTGCCAGCGCGGTTGTAAACCGGCAGCAGTTCCTGGCGCTGGCCGTTGACGTCTTTGGGATATTGCAGGCGCTTGATACGGTTCAAGGCATCGAAGCGCGAGCTGGTTTCGTAGACGGTAGCGTCCAACAGGGTTTGCGCATGGGCGGCCAGCGTGACACCGGCCGGCGGCTGCCAGTCGATGCGATAGGCATCGACGGCCCAATTGCGTTCGGCGCCGTTTTGGTAAGTGCTCAGTAACGCGGCATCGCTGAGGGTTTGCCGGCTTTGGCTGAGCGGATTGCCTTTGAAATCGTAGCCCGGCACGCTGACTAATCCGGCCTCGTCGTAATGCTGATACAGTTTGCCTAGCAGGTTGAGCTTCCGCGCCGCATCCACGCTCAAGCCGGAATCGGGCCGGTCTCCGTAGACCAGCACTTGCCGCAAGGTCAAAGTTTGATGCAAGCCGTCGCGCGCCCACAACCGATTCGGCCTGTTACCCTCGTCGTAAGCATTCAAAATTAATGCGCCTTTGCTGTCGCGGCTTTCCACAGGATTGCCCAGCGCATCCAGCACCGTGCGCCGCAAGCCGGCGTCTATGCTGTCGTTGCGCCAGGGCCGGTTGGCCAGATCGTAGCCGTAGCGGAAAGCCACCCGACCCAGCGCGTCGGTGACGCTAAGCAGATTGCCGCGAATGTCGTAACTGGAGCGGGTAACATACCAATCGGTTTGCGGATTGGCGCCGTTACGAGCGGTGGCTTGCACGGTGTGGCCCAGGGCGTCGATGACAATGCTGGCCGGAGTGTTCCAGTGGTTTTCGAAGCTTTGCGACGAGGCGGTATGGGTGCGGCCGGCGTTATCGTTGGCGTCGTAGGTGTAAGCTTCCCAGGGGGTCGGCGCAAACTGCTCAGGGTCGGCCAGATCGGCCGGTATGCCGTAAATCACCCGCTGCTCGGAGCCGTCCGGGTTTAGCGTATGGATCAGCTGGCCGCGCGGGTCGTAAATCATCACGGCTTTTTGCCCTAGTTGCGCCTCGCCGGGGGCGGCGTATTGCCAGTCCTGACTGTAAAACGGCTCGTATTTTTCGATCGCCCGGCCTTTGTTGTCGTATATCTGCCAGCCGCTGACTAAGACATTGGGATGATTGGCATCGCCATTACGGACGCCGGCAAAGGCCAGCTTGCTGCCGGCCTCGTCATTCTGATCGGCAGGTAAAATGCTGCCGCCGAAAGTCGCATCGCCGAAACGGATTTCCTCCGATTGCACCCGGGTTTGCAGCAAGCGGCCGAAGCCGTCGGAATACTCGACGGTTTCGATGGTCTCGTCGCGTTGCGGCAAGGGCACATCAAGGTCACTGTCGTGATGCTGATATTGTTTGCTGCGCACCGATACCGGCTGACCTCGCTCGCTGAAGGCCAGCAAATCGTAGCTGAGCTCGACGCTGGGCCGGTTGCGGTCGCCTTCAGCGACATTGTTTTTGCCTTGCACCAATGTGGCTTTCAGCAAACCCATGGGGCTGAAACGGAACCGGCGGCTGTTGGCGTTGGCGTCTACCACTAATTCCGGCTGCAATACCCGGTAATCGTATATGGCTTCGGTCTTCAAGCCCAAAGGATCGATCACTCGTTCCGGCAACAAACTGTAACGGTCGTAAGCAACAATCGTGCGCCGGCCCAGCGGGTCGTGCTGTTGCATCAGCAAACCGCGGCCCTTGCCGTTGGCCCCGCTGACCTGAAAGTCGTACAAATGGCTGGCGGCGATGACGAAATAACCCTGCGCGGAAATCGCGCCCGTGCCGCTTTTGCGGTAAACATAACCGGCTTGGGCGGCCAGTTTGCGGAACTCGGCCGGGTATTCGTCCGTCCAGGCCGGTGTGCCGGGTTTTAGATATAAAGGCAGTTCCGGCGGACTTTGCACACTGTCGCCGCTACGATACAGCTCGGCCAGCAAGGTATCGGTCAGCACCAAGTTTTCCGATCGCGTCAATGCGCCATAGTCGCCCAGCTGGCCGAATGCCAAGCCCTGGAAACCGGGACCATCGTAAAAATTCAGGGCTTGGCCGATCAATTTTTTACTTGCGCTGCCGGCTTTCACCGCTTCCCAAAGCGCGAACGCCGTAGTTTTGCCGTCGTTGATGATTTCGTAATTGCTGGTCCTGGCGACTTTGTCGATCAAATAGCGCTGGGCGTCGTCGCGTTGCAGATAGTCGTTTTCGCTGTAACTGGCCAGATAGGGTTCCGCCGTGGCAGCAGCAAGCCGGTAATCCCGGCCGCGCGGCACCGCCACGCTTAATTGCGACTTTAAGCGGCCGTATTGATCGTACTCTCCCATCAAGGCGAGTTGGGTCATCGGTTCGGTACCGCGTTCCCACTGGGTGGTACGTTGCGCTAGGGCAAAGCTGAAGAAAATCGCTCGCCGTGCATCGCCGGCCGGCGGCACGTCTTCTTCGCGGACCCCTTGCAGCGTTTCGGTGACGGTGTAGGGCCGGTGCTGGCGTTCGCTACCATCCAGCGCATACAGTTCGGTACGCAGTACGCTGCCGCGCAGAGTCCGCAAGGCATCGCGCTTGCGGCGGCGCGGCAGAGCGTTGAGTGCTGCGGTCATGGCTGCTGGTCGCGACTGGGCTTGCGGGTCTCCTGGCCAAAATTCAGCGCTAAAATCCAGTTCGTGCCAGTCGCCGAATTCGTCGCCGACCGGGCCTTGATGAAACCAGGTGCGCGTTTCCAGCGGCGGCGAAAATCGCTCGCTGGCAACGGCGTTGAACGCTTGCCCTGCATGCAGGCCGCCGGCGTGAAACGTCTGTATTTCTTCGCTGTCGCGTTGGTCGACCCGGCCAAAACCGCGAAACTCGCGTTCCGCACCATCCCAATAGCCGTGGTGGTAGCTATATTCTGTAGTCAGTTTCCCATTCGAGAGCTGATCGATCACCTCGACCCTGGCCACCACCTGTACCGGAAACGGCAGCGGAGTCAGCCAGCGCGTGGCTCGCAGCCTTTGATCCTGCAGATAGAAATGGGTGGATGGCAGGTAGCCGACGCGAGTGACGGCGCCTAGATGGTTGTCCATACTCTGCAGCAAATAGGGCTTGCTGCCGCCGGTGAAATCCAGAAAGCGCATCTGCGGCCGGTTGCTACCGTCGGCATCCCGACTCCACAGCAGGCCGCGATTGCCGCTGCCCAGCAAATCGACCAGCCGCACGGCATCCATGTCGCTTACCGCCGGGGTACCGCCGATCTCGATGGCATCGCTCCAGCCGTTGCCACCCCGGTTGATCCACAACAATATTTTGCGGTCGTCCACGTAAACAATATCGGCCAGACCGTCGCCGTCGATGTCGTCGATCAGAATGCGCTTGGAATCGTAGCCGAATGGAAAGCGCGGGCTGTTGCGCATCGAAATTCGTTTGCCCCAGTTGCCGTAACCTAGATTGGGCCAGTATGAAACATGGCCGTCGTAGATTAGGGCCACGTCCTGCAGGCCGTCGCCGCTGAAGTCGCCCCATTTGACGCGGGGATCGGAAAAATTCAGATTAGGGAAATCTGCCATTGCCCGGCGTTCAACCGCCCGACTCTGATGCCAGCCCTTTTTGGTGTCGTTAAAGAAGCATTCCAAGCGCGTGCCGGAACGAATGGCGTCGGTCACGCCGTCGCCGGTTAAATCAATCAGTTTAACGTTGGGATCTTCCAGATCGAAACTGGGCGCGAATTCGTATGGCCGGAACGATCGGCGTTCCCACAACCCGTCGTAACGCAATGGGAAGTAGCCGGCCAGTCCGGCGCGGCTGACCAGCAAGTCGATACGGCCGTCGCCGTCGGCGTCTATCAATTGCACGCCGGGATCGGCCAGTTGCAAGCCCGCCGGCGCTTCGGCCATGTCCCGGGGGCTGTCGAAGCGGCCGTTGCCCAGGTTACGCCAATAACGCACCGTGCCGTTCATCTCCAGAATGTCCGGCAGGCCGTTGCCGAACAAATCGGCCAGTTCGTATTCCGGCTGCGCTAGAGAGCCGGGCGGCAGTTCGCCGGTTATCGCGGAAAATTTTTGCTGGCCCGGGGTAAAACGGCTGTAATCGAATTGCAGGGGCGGCAAGAACTCGGATGCCGTGCCGTCGTGGCCTTCCACGCGGACTTGATGCAACAAAGAAGCCTGATTGAGCGGCAAAACCGCGTGCGGTTGTTGATCCAAGTAATCCAGATGATAGGTGCGGGTCAAGCGCTCCTGGTCGGCGTGGGTATAGATCCGGATTTGCGTACAGCGCCGTACCGTGCGAATCTCGAAACCGGCGCGGTATTCGGAAAAAGGGTCCGGGCGCTGTTCGTAAACGAATTTTACCCGGACCAGGAACTGCGGATTCGCCGGATCGCCGTAATCCGCATAGCGTACTTCCGAGAGGTAGAGCTGGTCCCAGCGATGAGGGCCGTCGGTTTGCTGTGCGTCGCGTTCGTAAAGGTAGTCGATGCGGTTGCCGAATACGTCGACGGTGCGACTGAGTTTCCAGGCAAACACTCGGCCGGCATTGTCAGGATCGGCAAGCGCAGCAGGGTCGCGCCCGGAGCTTGTCGGCGTGCCGTAAACACTGGTCAGACCGTCCTTGCTTTCCACTTTCCAATAGTTCTGCGTCGCATCGCGATAATGGGCAATGCGGGCGAACAGGCCTTCGGTGCGCGGACGGTAACGTGTCAGATTGGCTTGCAGATCGACCGATACCAAATCCTCGGCGCCGGACAATACAAAAGTGTCTTGACTATCGTCGTAACGCGGCAAGCCGTCAGAGGTTTTGCGCATCACGCCAGGGATGCTCAGATTCCAGCCCAAACCGAACGGGCCGTTACCGTTGCCGGTGCTGTAAACCAGACTCAGATCTGGCTGGAAACGGTTGCGGCCGGCCGGGAGCGCAATCGGTACGCTAAAGTTTCCGGTGCCGGTGTGCAAGTCAGGCGAAAATTTCTCGCCAATGCCGTGCAAAGCGCCGCCGCCTTGGGGCAAACCAATGATTTGGCTGGAAGTGCCGGATTTATTGCTCATACGAGACCACCCAAGCAGCAAACCAGCTTATAGCCTATTGAAACAACGTTTTTTTCGGCTACTTCCTGGTTCAGTTGCGAGTTCGCTCTGTCATATAAGCAATGTACGATATGGATCATTCATTTCTCCTCGATTTCCGATGAACAGCGAGTACGCGGGGTGAGGTGTAATCGTTTCTGCTCAACCAGCGTCAAATAAGGGCTATGCGTTTAAGGGTTAGAGTAGCTGATGGCCTGGGAGATTTCGCCCTCCACAAGGAGGGTATTTAACGAATGGAATTTAAAACGTAATAAGCCTATGGAAAGTCTCCTTACCCCCTGTGCGGTTGAAAATTCCCTTCGTTCGTCAACGAGATTTAGGCGAAAGTAAATTTCAAGGAAATTATTTTTAGCTTTATTCGAGACACGCCTACGAAAGATGGCGTCAAGCCGGCGATTGCAGCTGTTACTTTCGGGAATAGTTGATCGGCTCAACTTCAAAGAATGGCGCCGGAAGTTTTTTGTGCTGGGGGTTATCCGACGTCAGTGCGAAGTCTTGAATGCTAGCAAAAATAACCGTTGTTAATTTCAGTTTATATCCAAGCACTCCTTTGAGCGGCAAACGATACAGAAAGAGTTTGGAGATGCGTAAAGTCCGCTCCATATCCAAAACCAGACGTCCGTAATCTTTAAATTCTAACCACTTGAATGTCGCAAAATGGCCGACAGCCGTCCCCGATAACACCAATGCCAAGGCTCGTAAACATAACCGAAGCGGTTATCGCGCGGGAATGACAGAAAAAATTGAAAGCGTTTTGCGTTGCTTGATAGCCACTGAAAAGCAGCCGTTTGTTCGAACCGCTCGCCCAGTTCCGGGCAGTCGTCGCTGCCTATATCGATGGCACGCCCGGTGTGGTGTTCGCTGTAACCGGGTGGGGCCAAGACACGCAGAATCTCCTCGATAGTTTGCCCCTTCCCGAGCTTGCGCCGAACAATGTCGGCTTGATAATCCGCACTGCGAAAGGCCGACACTATCAATAGCGTAATGCCCTCCTCGGCAGCGGCCTGTTTCAATGCGTGCCAAGCGGCTGCCGCAGCCGCTGTGAGATAAAACGCCCTGCCCTGCGGCGTGGTTTCCGCGACGATCAACTCTAAAGGCTCGCGGCATAATGCCAAACCTCTACCTGCCGGCAGTTCTTCCGGAATGCCAAGTTCGATGAACAGCTCGCGAATACGCTGTAAGTAGGCGTCAAGCGGTTGGTCAATCATGAGCTGCATTTCATTGAGTGCATGCAAGCGCTGGTAATCGCTCGTGGTGTCGACATCCAGTTCCGCTTCCAGCAACGGCACTTTTACCAGTGAGTCTTCGAAGCGTAGTAACAAGGGCTTAGCTCCCCGGTCGCCGGTCAAGCTGGCTAGCTGGGGAAAATAAGCAGCCGGAAACACCGCGGGTACGCCAAACGACTCCGCATACTGACTGACTACGATGCGCTCCGGCGCGTGTTGCCAGGCACTTAGCAAACTTTGCAGATGCGCGGCGCTAATCAAGGGTTGATCGCACAGCATCAACAATACCGCGCTAGCCGTGTCCGGCACAGCCCGGATACCAGCCCGAATCGAACCGGCCATACCGTCCGCCCAACTCGGATTCAATACCACTTTGCTGCCGCTCAAATCGACCGCGGCTTTTATCGCCTCAGCATTTGCGCCCAATACCACCACCGTCCGCTCCGCCAACACGGCTTGCGCATTGGCCAGCGCATGCGCCAGTAATGGACGCTCCTGCCAAATCAGTAATTGCTTGGGACTGCCCATCCGGCTGGAGGCACCGGCCGCCAGGATGACGGCATACACATTATCCATGGCTGCATACATGTTTGATCGCAACCGGCTCTTTCCCCAGTAGCCAGCCGCTACGGCGGTTGAACGGGGCCTGAATGCCGGCTACGATGGAAAAGGCAATTTCTTCCGGGGTTTGCGCGCCGATGTACAAACCGACCGGGCAGAATACCCGTTCGACTATCAGTGCCGCGTTGTCGCCCAGACTTTGCAGTAACCGTTGTTTGCGATGCGCCGGACCCAGCAAACCGACCAACTCGCCGGTTTGGGTAATCAACATGCGCGCGCCGGCCTTTTGGTAGGTCGAGCCAAAGGTTTGTTGCCAAAAATTGGCGTGCGTTTTTTAGTGGATGATTCCTGCACTGACTATTCCTATAAAGAGATTGCCGCTCGAGCAGTTAAAAACTGATTAGGGTTTTGTCCGCGACTTATTGACGGCCTCCTAGCACAAATTGCATAAGGTCTGGAAACTCAAGCCTTGGCTTTTTTATCCTTACGGATGCCCCGGACCGCATACGTCCTGGCTTTATCTTTGGCGGTTTCCGCAAAGAAGGTCTTCCAGGTCTCGCCGCCTCTGTCGGCAATTGCCGCCGAAATATCCTTAAATAAACTGATACCTTCCAACACCATTGTCGGGGTAAAACCATAATCGTGGGTGAGGTAGTAACTGATGCTCATCAGATAGGTTTTTTCTCTACTCATGAGCTTGATCAGACGCTGCTTTTGTTTATCGTAGACATAGTAAGAGGTCAGCGCCAGCAGGCTCAGGCCAAAAAATTTCGTCCACAACAAAATGTAGGCATCGTCTTCATAGAGTTTCTGACCCTTGTTCAAAATGGCATCGGTTTTATTCATATCTATCCTCGGTGAAAGTGTCGGGCATCTTAATTTAAGTTTGAAAATTTTGTGTTGGAAATATTGGATAGTGTCGTCATTACACAGCCGCCCAAAGCGCAATACCGCGTAAGTACAAGGCTACCAAGAACCAAGCGATGTTTTTAGCTTAACCAGTAGCTATGCCATGCCATCGCCTTAAATGCAAAAAAGCCTTCTCCACCTGATGGCAAAGGCGATTAGAGGAATCAACCTTTTTCTGGGGCTGAGTGATTTCCATCGACAATCGGCAGATGACTAAAGCTCAGGAGGGGCCGGCCGTCGATTGCCGACGAAGTCATGATACGCATCAGAATGTTGGATTATTATTTCGGAATTCGTTCCAAACCTTCGTTCCAGCACCCTGATTTTAAAGCATCGTCAGCTTGGCATATCACTACCCGAACTGATGACTTTTACCCTTACGGCGCAAACTCAAAGCCGCCGCCCAAAATCTCTTAAATAAAATAAGGGATATAACCCAAAATACGCGAAATAACACACTCTGCATAGCGTTATAGCCATCTAAAACCCCAGAAAACCGCCACACTTATTACTACTCCACCCTATCAAACAAAACAGCCTATCGCATTGTTTTATATGAACATAACCATAGAAAAACACTACAAACCCACGTTTAAATATATTTTGGCTTACATTTTGCCTTATAAATAGTGCTGCACCCTGCTGGGCGCAGCCACCAAGTCGCCACACTCGTCGCAAGGCGGGGCCGGAAAGCTGCGGATCTGATTCAGATAGTCGAGCTGCCTCTTATGAGTGGGTAAGAGAAGGGTCTAGCCGGTCGAGATTCATACACCGACAACTACCCACAGCGCTCGCTCACTGGTCAGGAATAGTTTGTTATATCACCTGATTAGCTAAACCCGTTGTTTAACTCACTACGCAAGCAAGCCCGGTATTTAAAACTCTTTGGACTGTCTCTCTCGCAACCATAGCGTAGCGTGATCAATTCAGGAATATTGAAATACATAGCGGTTTTAAGGCTGTTCAAATTGCGCGGGAAGCCATCGACCCGCCACTTACCGTACGAAAGGGACCGGAAAGTAAGAGGCTGGCATCGCGGCATCCGGCGCAGGTGCGTTAGGCAACGACTCGCAAAGGGAATTGCGAAACATTGAATGTCGCCGGTAAAACCTACCGGTAAAAATCTTCGTCTTACTATGAAAGGAATTGAAATATGTCTGTTAACACGAAACATGCGCCTGCCTTGAAAAAGGTGGCTGCAACACTTGCTATTTCACTTTTAGGCCTCGGCAATGTACAAGCCGAGACCGTAAACGGCACCATCTATAAAACCGTCGACCCGGTTCACGGCGCCGGCACCACAATCGATTTCTATTCGTTCTCCTTGTCATCGGCTGCCAATGTGATAATCGATGTCCTGGCGAATGAAGGCTACGCAGCGGGCTGGGGCGCGCATCCCGGCGCGTATGTCGATATAAACGGCGACGGCGAACTAACACTGGCAGATAGCCAATTCCGCATTTTTCAGGACACAGTCTCACTGACTACCGAAATCGTCAGCGGCGACGACAGTCCAGCCTACACCATACCCGGCAATACCGGCGGATGGGCCGATGGCAGCTTGTTGAGCCGAGACTCCTACCTGGCTACTGCATTGGACGTGGGCAATTACATTATTGCTTTTGGCGATTACTCTCTGACCATCGAAGAAGCCGTACTGGGCTTCAACAAGGGCGACACTATCACCGGTGCGACCGGCGTCAACCCGATAACGGGCGCCACCGGTCAGGATCATTTCGATTATCAAATTACCCTGACCGCCACCGACTACGTCACCGGAGCCAGCCTGCCTTTGACCATCACCGGCGAGGGTGTTAGCGCAGTGCCGGTGCCAGGGGCCGTTTGGTTGTTCGGTTCTGCATTAATGGGATTCGGTGTATTCGGCAAACGCCGCACCGCGTAAGCCCCGGCAAACAAGAGCGAAAAGGTCAGCCGACATCAGCTGTCGACTCACCCCTCGCAATGCATGTCTAAACCCTTTGGAGATGTCTATCTTTTGGCTGCCAGGCCCGAAATACTCAGACAAATCCAAATTAAACAGCAACTTAAATCTACCACAATCGTAAGCAACGATGTGGTAGATATTGGAGACACTCAAAAATGAACATCGATTTACAAACTATTTTTAAAATCACCCTATCGTCCGCCGCGCTAACCCTTGCCGTTGCTCAACCTGCTGCGGCGGCTTGGTCCGGTGCCGATAACACTCTCGAGCTGGGCACCAGCATCTCAAACCCCAGTTTTAATTCCAGCAATTTGGGCTTCGCGGGCAATCCGTCTCTGTCCAATGATGGCTGGGGCATGCAAGGGGCATTTACCAACTTTTATTTAAGCTCGTCAGCCCAATCCGTGACTGTGGACGCGCGTTCGTCCGCGGCAAACTTTCCGGCTTTTTCAATTTTCAGAACCAATGTGGCTTATTCGGGTGAAACGGTCGGCGTCGATACACCGGCCGAGCTAACCGGCCAAATTCACAAATTTAACTCGGTGGGCCAAGCCGGCGATCCAGGCATTATGTGGGCAACCGGCGCGGACGGCATTGTCGAAACCCTGGGCTACGTCAGTTCCTCTAGCAAAAACTACGTTAACTCTTTCGGCGGCGTCATCGACTCCGGCGCCCACGATGTCAGTATCGACAATCTGTATGAAACCGGCGTATCCGGCTCGATAGGCGTCACCGGCAACCCTGCTTTTGCCAACACCAAAAGATACGCGACCTTGACACTGAACGACTTGCAAGCTGGCTGGTATGCCGTGTTCGTCGGCGGTGCAGACGTCCTCGGAAGCAGTGCCGGCATCTCTTTGAACATTTCCGCGTCGGCCGCCCCTTCTACCTACACACCAGCGGCGGTGCCAGTACCCTCCGCTGTCTGGCTGTTCGGCACGGCACTGGCCGGCTTTATAGGCAGAGGCAAACGCAACGCTAAAGCGTAAGCCAACACCCAGCACATAAGCCGATGTTCCTATAAAAAAGGAAGCTTGGCGAGGGACTTCGCCAAAGGAATAAAGGATGGCCGATAAATTACGCTTTGTGGTTTATCGGCCTTTTTTATAGCTTGAGCCCGCTGATGCGGGCGTTTTGGCCGTATTTGTTGCCAACCAACCATTTCTCAGTGGAGTTTCACCATGACATTGTTTCGTCATAGCCAATTAGCGATTGTTTTAGCCGGAGGCGTACTGCTCAGTTTCAGCGCCGCCGCGGTCGAATTGGCATTAGGGCCCATGCCGATAAGCCTGAAGCATTTGCCCGTTCCGCCTGTTCCCGGCCTACTGGACGGCCCGGACCCTATTGTCGTCAACAAGAACGCCGCGATTGCCTTGGGCAAAGCGCTGTTCTGGGATACTAACGTGGGTAGCGACGGCATGGCCTGTGCGTCCTGCCACTTTCACGCCGGCGCCGACGGCAGAGTAAAAAATCAGCTTGCTCCGGGCGGCCAATCCAGCCCCTTAAGCGATCAAACATTCAGCAATGCCATGACGGGTGGTTCTTTGGGACCCAATCATACCCTCAGCATTGGCGACTTTCCGCTACATCAAAGGGAAGATCCATTCCAAGAGCATTCTACGGTCCTCTACAACACCGACAATGTAGTCGGTTCGTCCGGTACTTTCGGTGGTGAATTTAGAGCCGTGGACCGCTACACAGCACCTAACGACACCTGTAGCCGCAGCGTGGACAGCCTGTTTCATGCCGGCGCTGTCGGCACCCGCAAAGTAACGCCGCGCAATGCGCCCAGCGTGATCAATGCGGTGTTTAATCATCGCAATTTTTGGGACGGCCGCGCCAACAATGTGTTTAACGGCAGCAGCCCTTGGGGCGACCGAGATTCCGACGCCGGCGTCTGGGTAAAACAGAACGCCACGACGCTCATTAAGCAGCGCCTGCATTTAATCAATTCCTCGCTGGCGTCATTAGCGGTAGCTCCACCGCAAAACACCACCGAAATGGCCTGCCGCAACCGGACCTTGATGGAGCTCGGTAGAAAGCTGCTGTTACGCCGCCCGTTGCAAAACCAAAAAGTACATCCTGAAGACAGTGTACTGGGACCTTACAGCCTCAATAGCAAACCCGGCACGAACACTCTGTATAAGCTGCTGATCATGCAGGCATTCAATCCCAAATACTGGTCGTATAGCGGTAACCCGCCAATTCCGGTCCCCAAAGGGTTTGCGCCCTATAATCAAACCGAAGCCAACTTTGGCATGTTCTTTGGCCTAGCCATCCAACTCTATGAAAGCACATTAATTTCGGACGAATCGCCCTTCGACAACAGCGCCCGCGACGCCGGCAATCAACCCATAGAACTCAGCGCTTCGGAATTGAACGGCTTAAAACAATTCAGAAAAAATCAGTGCGCGCTCTGCCATTTAGGACCCAACTTCAGCGCGGCATCGATTAACGCCAATGCGGCGATTGCCAAAACTCATCCGGAAGCCTTCGGTGAACCGACTTTCTTCATCAGCGCATCCACCAATGTGGTCAATCGCATACCATTGCTTATCAAAAACGCTCCGGTTACCGCATTTTTCGATACCGGCTTTTCTTCCACAGGCGTCACCGAAGAAACGGCCGATATTGGCGCAGGCGGCGTCGACGACTTTGGCAACCCGCTATCGTTCAGCCGGCAATATTTACAGCATTTGGCGGGCAATAATGCCGCTGTACTGGATGAAGATGTCACTAAAGTGAGAACGTGCGATTTTCAGGAAGCCCTTGCTCTAAATATCAAACTGCCTTATTCGCTGCCGAGCTTGTTTACCATCACCGACGGCATAAGACCCCAGCCACAAAGCACGGAGAACTGTTTCCTGCCCGCAAACAATGCCTTTTTGCCCACGACCGCTGCCGCCTTAGCGGAGTTGAACAAGCCCAATACCCGGAAAATGGTGGCGTCTGTCGACTCGACATTTAAAATCCCCTCGCTACGCAATATCGAGTTAACCGGACCATACATGCACAACGGCAGCATGGCCACGCTGGAACAAGCGATCGAATTTTATTCGCGAGGCGGAAATTTTGCCTACGACAGCAAACAAGTTACTCGGGTATTTCCGCAGCCCAATCTACAACTGGATGCGCAAAACCGAGCCGACCTGATTGCCTTCCTGAAAACCTTGACCGATGAAAGAGTCCGCTACGAAAAAGCCCCCTTTGACCACCCCGAAATCAAAATACCCCACGGCCATGTTGGCGTGGAGCAGACAGTAAGCGGCGGTAATCCGCTGGGAGCCGTTCTGGGTAAAGATGAATTTCTGACCATTGACGCGGTTGGCGCCCAAGGCAATTCATCACCGATACAGCCTTTCGAAGCGTATTTGGCACCCTAACGCGGTTTAAATTTCAGCCCACAGTCACCGGCTAAGGCCGGTGACTTCCAATCCATGCAAGGCTAAAAAAGGTAATAACAGCACCTTAGCTAAGCCACACCGTTATGCATGGCAAGAAAACTAACAAACACCGGCTTCTGAAAAGGGGGATTCCTAGAAAATGGCCCCTATTTATCGGCAAAACGCCGCGATCAATTATTCCCGTAATTTGTACACGCTCAGCGCTGAGGCATTCTCAGTCGCCGGCATGCACATTATCCAGGGCTGCAAGCATGTTTGATCGCAACCGGCTCTTTCCCCAGTTGCAAGCCGCTACGACCGTTAAGCTGGGCCTGAATGCCGGCCACGATAGACAACGCAATTTCTTCCGGAGTTTGCGCGCCGATGTCCAAACCGACCGGTCCGAATACCCGTTCGGCTATCAGCGCGGCATCGTCGCCCAGGCTGTGCAAGAGCCGCTGCTTGCGATGCGTCGGACCTAGCAGTCCGATAAACCCCGCCCGAGAGTGGACGATGGCTTGCAGAAAGCGTTGGTCGTATTCGATGTTGTGGGTCATCAGCATAATGGCGTTGAAGCGATGCAAATCCAGCTGATCCGCCACCTGTTCCGGGGTCAGATGCAATAATTGATCGGCTAAAGGAAAGCGCTCGGGCTTGATATGCGCGGGCCGGTGATCGACCAAGGTCACGCGCCACCCCAGGGATTTGGCACAATTCACCAGCGGTATTGCGTCGGCCCCAGCGCCGAACATCAGCAACTGCCAAGGCGGTTGCACCGGATCGTAAAAGACTTTGATGTCCAGGCCGTCAAGCGGATGAGTTTCGATGCGCGGTTTTTGTTGCAAGGCCGTTTGCAGCGCCGCTGTGGCGGAGGGGAACGGCGCGCTGGATAATATCGGCTGTTCCCCGACAATGGCGGCCGGCAAGAACTGGCTGCGCCCTGCCGGAAAATCCGCATGCGCGGAATCGAACACCGTGACCAATACCCCATGCGCTTGGGCTTCGGCGGCTTCCACCAACTGACTCAATGGACTGAAACCCTGCTCGGCTTTTAATAATTGCAGCAACACCCGAACAGCGCCGTTACAACCCAGACCCAAACCCCAAATCGCATCTTCGCCGGAACGCATATCGTAAAACAAGGTTTTGGCATGGCCGGTTTCGAACACCGATCCGGCCTGCTCCACCAAATCCCGCTCAAAGCATCCACCGCCCAGCAAACCGACCAACTCCCCGGTTTGGGTAATCAGCATGCGTGCGCCGGCCTTTTGGTAAGTCGAGCCGAAGGTTTCGATAATGGTCGCTAGCACGCTGTCCTGCCGGTCGCGTTGCAATTGCCTATAGGCTTCGAGCAGATGATTGATGTTATGGGCCATGATTTACTCGCTTGCGGGTG
This sequence comes from Methylomonas sp. TEB, assembly GCF_047777895.1. GTDB lineage: Bacteria > Pseudomonadota > Gammaproteobacteria > Methylococcales > Methylomonadaceae > Methylomonas. Next base: position 2,348,624 of record NZ_CP180476.1, on the reverse strand, counting down.
TGCCGGCGATTGTAAGCCATATCAACTCCAGCTCAAATCGGTACGCAATAACGGCAATTGCCGGATCCGCACACCGGTGGCGGCGAAGATCGCATTGCACACCACCGGCGTCATTTTCTCGGTTTATATTCAGGTTAAACAGCTTCGCTCATATCGGACATTCGTAGCCATCAGCATCGGGACCGCCATACCACTTTACGCGCAGACGAACCGCTCGAGTTTCAAACTTCTTACGGGCAATTCATCGTGGCCACACGCGGGCTATTTTGCCGTTAACCTAACGTCGCCCCACCATCGATCACTAAATCCTGAAGGGTGATATGTCCGGCTCGATCCGACAACAGAAACGCCACGGCGTGAGCTATATCGTCCGGTTGGGCCAGTTTGCCGAGCGGAATCCCCAGCCGATGTTGCGCCAAGCATCCTTCGATGACTTGCGCGGCGCTACCGGCACCGGCGCGCCAGAAGCGGCGCTGCATGTCGGTTTCGGTCGAGCCCGGCGACACCAGATTGCAACGAATGCCGTATTCCGCCAGTTCCAAGCCTAAACAGCGGGTGAATTGCGCGGCGGCTGCCTTGGATGCAGCGTAGGCCGCCATACCGGTCCTCGGCGTCGATGCGGCATTGGAACCAACGGTCACGATAGCCCCGCGCCGCCGCTCGCGCATCCGACGAGCTACCGCGCGGCTTAGCGCAAATACGCCATGACAGTTTACGGCAAAGCTTTCCAGCCAGTCCTCGTCACTGGCATCCACTCCATGACCGGGAAGTAGCACGCCGGCGACATTCACCAGATAGTCGATTTCGCCGATTTTGGCCTCGACTCCAGCGACTGCGGATTCCAGGCCGGCACGATCGCGTAAATCCAGCGCCAGCGGATATAGCCCCGGCATTGACTGGCAAACCTCACGCAAAGCGTCGATATCGATGTCTGCCGCAACCACGGTCAAGCCCTCGCCGGCCAACACGGTGGCTACCGCCTGGCCGATGCCGCGCGCGGCACCACTTACCAGTGCAACGCCGGGGCGCGAACCGAATCCGGCGCTAGGTGACGACTGTCTTGCCGGTTTCATGATTCGGCCGTGGGAACCGGCGTAAGATGATCCACCGTCGTTGTCGATGCCCCCTGCGACGCGCCGAAGCGGTGTAAGCCGGCCAGCAAGCACAAGCTCACGCAGGTGACACCTGCCGCCAGCCAGCCGACGCGTTCAAAATGCTGCAATACGGCACCATCCCCGCCGGTCATCAAGCCCGCGCACCAGGCTGCTAAACCGGATGCGGCCTCGGTGCTCGCGGTATTGACGGCCATGTAGCGGCCCCGCAACGGTGGCGGCACTCTGCCAATCAGCCAAACCGAGGCCGGAATAGCCCGAGTGGAGGTTAAAGCCATAAACAACACAAACACCAGCGTCGTTTGCCATAACGGCCCCGGTTGTAACTGAGTCAACCACAGATGCGGAATTATGCTGGCGACCATCAATACAGCCAGAATCCCGGCGGCACCGAAACGATCCACCGCACGGCCAATAGCGCGCGCCACAACGAAAGTCGCCAATCCGGCGCAAAGATAAATCCAGGACAAATCACGTAAATCAACACCCAATGTGCCGTTCAAATGCGCGCCCAGATAAGGCACGATCAGAAAACCGGCAAAAACGATGCAAAAGCTCAACACCCAACCCAAGGCCAGTGCCGGCGAACGCAAACTCCCGCGCCCGGCACCGACACTAACTGGTGACAGGGGTAAGGCCCGGTACAGTCTTAGCCACCACAAGGCAGACAGTGCCGCAACCACTAAAAAAGGAATTCTCCAGCCGCCCAACGCCGCCAATCCCAAGCCCGAGGGTACACCGATCACGGCACACACACCGAAGGCTGACATAATGGTACCGATGGCCTGGCCGCGGCGCTCGGGCTCGATGTGGTCGGCTATCATCGCCATCATGGTTGCGTTCATCAACCCGGCGCAAGCGCCCGCCAACGCCCGCGCGATCAGCAATTCGCCGAATTGCCCCGCAAGACCGCAAGCCAGCGTGGCGACCACAAATCCGGCGTACAAGGCCAACAAGGTGCGCTTGCGGTCGCCGCGATCAATCCATCGACCACCGACTAGGCTGGTCAGCGCCGAGGCCAGCGTATAGACACCAACCAGAGATCCGAAGCGCGCCGGACCCATATCGAAATCGCGCATCAGCGCCGCACCCAGCGGCATCAGCACCATATAATCAAGTAAAAGGGTGAATTGAAGTACCGCAAACAACAGCACTAAACGACGCTCCGCTAGGCTAGCCGACGCTTCGGCGGACGGGCCGACCGAAGCCATGCTCACAGGCAAAGGCTGCGCTTGCGGCAACGGCAAATCGGCTGGTCTTACCGGCACGACGACAGGTGTACCGTCGGGTGCGGTCAGGATATGGCTATCGATGCCGTAAAGCTGCCGCAATAAAACCGGATTCAATACATCCACCGGGGAACCGCAGGCCGCTAGTCGGCCGTGATCCAAGGCCACCAACCAATCCGCATGGCGCGCGGCAACCAGGTCGTGCATCACCACGACCACGGTGCGACCGGCATCCGCCAACGCCCGCAACAAGGCGATCAATTCCAACTGGTGCCCGGGATCAAGCATACTGCCGGGTTCATCCAGCAGCAGGACCGGTGTGGACTGAGTCAGCATCATCGCTATCCACGCGCGTTGCCGCTGCCCGCCGGAAAGTTTGTCCAACGGTTGTCCAACCAATTCCGTGAGGTCGGTAACACGCAAGGCCTCGCATCGGGCGGCCTCGTCTTCTGCTGACCAGCTCGCCATCCAATGCCGATGGGGGTGGCGTGCCAGCGCCAGCAAATCGTTTACCCTCAGTCCGACCGGCGCTTGCGGAAACTGCGGTAAAAAACCCACGCTACGCGCCAAGTCGGCGGTCGAGAATAGTCGCAAATCGTCTTCGCCCAGCTGGATACATCCTGAATCGGCTTGATGCAGACGAGCCAAGCAACGCAGCAAGGTGCTCTTGCCGCAGCCATTGGCGCCGACAATGGCGGTCACCCGTCCGGCCGGAATTTGCAGGCTGAGGTCGCGCAATACGGGTTCCGCACCATAGCCGGCGATTACTTGGTCAACCCGAAACGCCAACATTACCCGGCTCCGTAAGCTTTTGGCCGCATCAGCAACCACAATAAAAAAGGACCACCCAAAAAACCGGATACGACGCCGACGGGCACTTCGACCGGTGCGGCCACTATGCGCCCGAGCAAGTCGGCACCCGTGACCAGTACCGCACCGATACTAGCGGAATACCATACCGGTATGCCGCCGTCCGGCGACAATCGCTGTGCCAGCATCGGCGCGGCGAGCGCGACGAAGCAAATCGGCCCGCCGACGCCCACCGCGACGCCCGCCAGCGCGGCGGCCAGCATCAGCACGGTAAAGCGCAGCTGACCTAAATTGACCCCCAAACCGCGAATACTGTCGTCGTGCAGACATAACAGCGCCAAAGCGCGGGAGATGACCCAACAGGCTGTCAGCAAGATGCCGAGCAGCGCCGCAGCCACCGTGACCACAGGCCAGGCGCGTCCGGCTAAACTTCCGACACTAAACGCATACAGACCGGTGGCATGGAAGATGGGCAATGTCGCCAAGGCAATGTCAAAGCCGGCGCGCAGTAAACTGGCAATGCCCAGCCCGACCACGAGCACCCGGTAACCGCGCGTACCCACGCCGCCGGCGGCCAGCAAGGTGAATACAGCGGTGATCAGTGCACCCGCCACCGCACACCACCACGGGCCCAACAAACCGGACGGATTTAGCATCAAACTCAGGGCCAACGCCAGTAACGCACCGTCGTTGATTCCCAAAACATCGGGGCTGGCCAAGCGATTACGCGTCAAATTTTGCAATAGGGCGCCGGCGGCGCCGAGCCCGATGCCAACCACGAGTGCCGCACATAAGCGCGGCAAGCGAAATTGCGTGACCAGCGTGGACAGCCAGTCGGACCCTGGGCCAAACAAGCCGGCATACACTTGCGATGCCGACAAGCGTGGCGTGCCGGCAACCAGCGCGGCATAGGCCAACATCAGCAATAATGGTATCGGCGCTAGGCGGCGAACAGCCTTGGTCATCGCTCAGTTCCGGCCGGCATTAAAGCCAGTGTGGCGTCGCGATTTACCATCCAGATCAGCAAGGGAGCGCCGATGCCGGCCAATACGGCGCTAACTGGCGCTTCGAACGGGGCAAGCAACAAGCGCGAGCTTAAATCAGCCGACAGCATCAGCGCGGACCCCAGCAAAATAGAATAGGGAAGTTGGGAGGTGATCGTCACGCCGGCCAGCGTCCTGGCGCAATACGGAGCGATTAATCCCAAAAACGGAATAGGGCCAGCGAGTGCTACGCTGGTGCCGGTCAACAGTGCCACGACCGCAACCGCCCCCACCCTAGCCGGAGCGGGTCTCTGCCCAAGCGCGCGCGCCAGATCATCGCCCAAGGCCAGCGCCGATAACGGGCGCACCAGCGCCATGGCCGCCGTCAGACCGACGCCTATCAGCACCAGACCGGGCCAAAGTAAGCCGGCATGCGGATGGGCTAAGGAACCCAACAACCAAAACCGATAACGATCCAGATTGGCGGTGCTGACCAAGGCCAGCCACGCCGTCAGACTATGGCAGGTGGCGGTGAGCGCCAATCCGGCCAACACCAGGCGTAAAGGCGATGACTGGCCGCCGCCGGCACGCGCCAACAGCAACACCAAAAGACTGCCCAAGCTTGCCCCACCCAGTGCCCAGCCAATCTGCGCAGCAGGACTTTGCCCGGCAAACAAAGCGATACCGAGTGCCACCCCAAGTGCGGCGCCACTGTTGACACCCAACAACCCGGTTTCAGCGAGTGGATTGCGCGTGACGGTCTGCAACAAAACCCCGGCTGCGCCCAATGCCGCACCCAGGGCCAAGGCCTTAAGCAGGCGGGGCAGCCGCAATTCGCCCAGTACCAGATCGACATGGGCGTCGCCGGACGCCCCTAGCAGCCAATGCAGACTGTCTTGCCAGCCGACACCACCTGCGCCAAAGCTTAACGATGCGAAGGCCAACAACAGCACGGAAAGTGGCAGCAGAACACCTAAAAGGGCGGATTTAGGCGCCTTCACGATCCGCTCTCCACCGCGTCAAATGCCGATACCACATCTTCAAGGAGCGTTTTGGCAGCCAGCGGACCACCGATGACCGTCCATAAAGCCGCATCCACTTCGCGCACTCGATGCAGCCGCGCTGCCCGCAATTCCGCAAAAGCCGGTTCGTCTCGCAAGGCAGCGACGCCGTGCGGATCCGGTGCAAAATTACCGATGAACAACCAATCGCCGTCGATATCGGCCAATACTTCCCGGCTTAACGGCGCTCCATGTCCGGCACCGGGTTGACGTTGGGCAGGAGGCCGAGTCAAACCCAAATCTGTCAGAACCCGCCCGGCAAACGCATCGCCCAGCATATACATGGGTCCGTTAGGCGTAAGCCGAACAATGCTCACCGATTCACCCCAGTGCGCTTTCAGCTGCTCTCGCAGGCGGGCAGCCAGCGTACGATACTCTTCGAGTACTTGAGAGCAGGCCTGCTGCCGACCCATCGCATCCGCAATACGCCTCAAGCTGTCTTGCCAGTGTTCACCAGGATAAAAGCTGACTACGGTCGGCGCAATCGCGCTTAGTTGCTCCAGGAATGCGGGATCGCTCTGACCGCCGGCCAAGATCAAATCCGGGCGTAGCGCGACGATGCGGTCCAAAGACGGCTGGGCGAAATCACCTACGCTGTCTATCCCATTCACCCGTCCCCCCAAATAGCGCGGCGGGTGCTGGCTGCCGCGACCGTTGCTGGCACCGACAGGCCGGAGACCAAGCGCCAGCGCGGCGTCCAAATCCAACTCGCTCAATGCCACCACACGTTGCGCCGCTTGTGGCACGCTTACCGGTCGGCCGATGGCATCGATTAACTCACGAGCCCCCTGTTCCGGCGTAGCCGGCGGCGGGCCATCGCATGCTGCTACTAGTAATATCAGCACGATCCTTACCCTAAACATAGGTCTTTTCACGTATTCCCATCCATGCAGCGGTGCCGCTCGTCGTGGTAATCCTCTTCACTCCAACCCCGACACCAATAGGGCACTGTATAAAGAGACGCGGGGGATAAACCTCGTTCGCGCAGCAGGTATTGGCGAATGGCGAGCACAGAGGCACTCTCGCCGGCTATCGTCGCGAATACCCGTGCCTCCGCCGGCCAACGGATTTGGCGGACGGCGCCCGTCAGCGGGCTCGAAGCGCGCGCATGCAGCCAGTGCAACTGCACGCCCGGCGGATGCTGCAACACCAGTTGATCCGCCGCGTCCGTCACTTCGATCAAGGCCACTCCGCTTGCCGTGGCCGGTAGGGTTTCCAGTACCGCCGCGATAGCCGGCAGGGCGGTTAAATCGCCGGCCAACAAATGAAAATCGGCCGCGGCACTCGACAACGGGGGACCGCCCACGCCGGCAAGACCGATAATGTCGCCGATTGCGGCACGGATGGCCCAGCGCGAACCGGGACCGTCGTCGCCGTGCAGCACGAAATCGACATCGAGCAAATTCTCGGCAAAATCGACGCGGCGCAAGCTATAGGCACGCGCTACGGACCGGAAGCCGTCCGGCCACTGCGCGTCGCCGGTCGAGTTCGCGCCTGAAACAGGTAGCAGCAATTTGAGATGCGCGCCTGGCCCAGCATGAACGATGTCTTGCAAGGCCTCGCCGTGAAAACGGATTCGGCGTAAACGCGGGCCTAAACTGAGTGTTTCCCGTACAGTTAAGCGCTGAGGAACGCGGGTAAATCGGCTACGATGCGTACTAAGGGTCGTCATGCAAAAAATCGAGTGGTTAAGCTGACGTGTGATTATACGGTCGGCCACGGGCTAACTGGGACGCGGGGCCGTGGATTGAACGGCTGGCAAAACAGCGTGCATTTTTTGCAAAGATAGCTTAACAACGAGCGCGCAAGCTGCCGGGGGGAGTGCCAAATTGGCGCCGGAAAGCCGTTGCGAAGTTGCCGGCGTTGGTGTAACCGGCCAAATGCGCCGCTTCGCTGACGCTGACACCGTCGCATTCCAATGCGTGGCGCGCATGATCCAGCAGCCGGCGACGCTGATACGCGAACACACTACTGCCGGTGTATTGGCGAAAGTAGCGCTGCAGGGTACTGGGACTCATGCCGATGTGCTCGGCCAAGGCCTGCATCGACCAACCGTCGCCCTCTCCGCTATCGAGAAAGGCGCAAAATTCGGCCAATCGCCGCCGTTCGCGCGGCCTAAGCACGCACTCCGGCTCCCGGTGGCCGTCCGTCAGCGCCGCCAAAGACTCGGCGGCGATATCCAAGCAGCGACTTTCCAAGCATAGGCTCATCAGCGGCGTGCCGGAGGCGCACAATTCGAACACGCTAGCCGCCAAAGTCCGCAAGCGCGCAGACAATCGCCACTGTTGTGCCGCCAGATGGGTACCGCGCAAGTGGTTCAGCCCCGGGTGTGCGGATAGTACGTGTTCGTGCTCGGCCAGCCAGCGGGTACCAAACGCCAAACTCACCACCTTCCGCCGCGCGCCGCGCCGCAACTGACGGGAAAAGCACTCGCGCCGACTTAAAGCGACGACCAGTCCGCGACGATCGCCGCCTGCGCCTAGCAGATAACGTTGATCGCCGTAGCTTACATCCGCTTCGCCAGCCAGCGGCAACACGATCAACAACCCAGGCTGCAACATTCCCGTCACTTCCATATCGAGTTCGTCTCGCACATCTGACGCGTACAGCGACAAATCGGGCTGCAGCTGAAACTCCCGCAGCCGACCACTGACTATCGGGGAGCCGCTGGGAGCCAAGGATACAGCCGCACCTCCAGGGGTGCTTAGACCCGGTCGCGACAGGGCCGAGCAGTCGATCTTGGATGAGGTGATAGTTGATAGCCGATTCATAGGATTTTGCCCGAGTGATTCATGAATGATGTTCCAAGCCGTCATCTGCGCGGCCCGCAAAGGAATCCGGTTCCCCCGCAAACGCACGTATTTGCTTTGAGTCGGATAATAGCAGCCACTAATGTTAATGTAAATCATTCTTATTTGAAGACCAATCATGAAAACCAGCTCCCCTGTCGGTTCGAAACTTACCCTCCCCTTAACTTTCTTTTTACTCGCGGCAACCGAATACTCGGTGGCCGGCTCAAATGAAACGGACACGGATAAGACTGTCGTCATGGACACGATTAACGTGACCGGTAAAGCGGTCAAAACTGATAAAGACACCGAAACGGTGGAAGACACACCCTCGACGTCGATCAAGGATGTATTCGAAAAAAATATCTCGGTCGGCGTCGGCGGCCCTACCGCGACATCTCAAAAGGTGTTTGTCAACGGCATCGAGGAAACCAATCTCAACGTACAGATCGACGGTGCCCGGCAGGTAAACAATATATGGCATCACAACGCCAACCTGCTGATCGACCCAGGCGTGCTAAAAGCGGTCAGCGTGGATGCCGGCGTAGCAGCGGCGGACGCCGGCCCCGGCGCGCTAGGTGGCTCTTTGCGCTACGAAACCAAAGACGTCGATGACATGTTGCAGCCCGGACGGGATTACGGTGCGTTTTTAAGCGGCGGCTTCGCCAGCAACCTAGACACCTTTACCAAATCCGGCGCTGCCTACGGGCGGTATCGCGATGTCGAAGCCATGGGCTATGCCTCGCACGCCGAAGGCGGCAACTACGACGCCGGCAATGGTGATCCAGTCCAGGGCACCGGCACCAACCTGCTGAGCGCTTTAGGGAAACTAGCCTACACCGCGGAGGGCGGACACCGTTTCGAAGCCTCGGCTCAGCATCTTTCGGACGACGAAATTCGACCGTTCCGCGCCAATTTCGCCGCAGTGCGTGGTCAGACCTTATTGTCGGAAAATATCTTCAACCGCAATACCGCCAACTTCAAGTACAGCACCCGGCAGCCGAGCAAGTTTTACGATCCGGAGGTACGTTTTTACTATAACGATACCTCGCTTTCCCGACCGAATCGGAACGGCGGATTTCGTCCCGGCTATTTCGATTCCACCATCGAAAGCTTCGGGGCGACGGCGTTGAACCGCGTCAAAACGCCGTTGGGCGAACTCAGCGCCGGCATGGATTTTTATCAGGATCGGGCGCTAACCGATAACTTTCGCGATGCTTCGATGACCGAAACGGCCCGAAATTTAGGCGGATTCGCGCAATTACGCGGTGAGCCCGCCGACTGGCTCAAATTTTCCGGCGGCGTCCGTCTTGATTCTCAGGAATTCGAATCGGTAGACCGGAAACTGTTCGACAATACCGGCGCCAGCCCCAACGTGTCTATCGGCATCACGCCCTTGCCGGACTTGACGCTGAACGGCAGTTATTCCTATGTCTTCGGCGGCATCCAGCTGGCCGAAGCGGCACTCTTCCACACCATGCCGTATTCGGCTTATTCCGCCGATCTTGCAGCGCAACGCTCAACCAACGCCAAAGCCGGGCTCAGTTACCGCTTGGCAAGCGTTAAGTTTGAGGGCGAAGTGTTTTCGACCCGAATCCAAAATACGCCGGCATATCAAGAGGGCGACGACAGTTTCGTCCGGGTTAACGGCCCGGCAGTCAAGACCGAAGGTTTGAATCTAGGCGTAGGCTATCAACGCGCAAATGCCGATTTCGGCGCGCATTACACCAATACCGAAGTCAGCTACGATCATTCTCAACTCGGCACACTGGCATTCTACTTAGGCTCGCCCGTCGGCGAAATCATCAAGCTGCACGCCGCCTATGCGTGGCCGGAACTAGGTATAAAAACCGGGGTAAGTTCGGAAATCGCCCTGAAGTACCGCTTCGCACAGGATTCGGGCAATCGCGATCTCAACGGCTATCACACCTACAACGTATTTGCCCAATGGCAGCCGAATTTTTACCGCGGCCTGACGCTGCGCGCTGAAGTCAACAATCTCACCGATGAAGACTATACCGATCGCTACACCGCCGGTACGGCAGTCGGATTCATTACGCCGCTGCAAAATCCCGGTCGTAGCGTACTAGTTTCAACCAGACTGGAGTTCTGAATCCCTATGTATACCGACACGAGTCAGTTATTTTCCGTAAACGCCGCCACGACCGAACGGATAGGTAACGAGCAGCCCACGGCAATTGAGCTGCTGCATCGCTATGGCGCCGGCTCCAGTTTTTTCTTGGGCTCTCCCGAGCGTACCCTGCTTGGTAGCGGCATCCGGGCTCGGTTAACCCGCCGTCCCGGAGAGCCGACAGCCGACGCTCTGCAACGTTTGTTCGCCGATGTTGGGCAAAAAGACGATACGCCGGCTATTGCGGTGGGCGCGCTGCCGTTTGCTCCCGAAGCCGATCCGATATTGTTTATTCCTCAGCAAATGGCAACGGCGGACCGCCTCACGCGCCACGCAATAGCCAGGACGAAAGCGACCATACCCAGTTCTGTAACTCAAGAGCGGCCAACACCGGCGGTCTATGCCCAACAGGTACAACAAGCGTTGGACTTGATACGGCAATCGGCCTTAAAAAAAGTCGTGCTGTCCCGAATGCTGGAAGTGGTGGGCGAGAGCGATGTCGATCAGGCCGGCGTGTTACGCAATCTGGCGGCACGCAATGCAGCCGGTTACACCTTTGCCGTCGATTTGCCCAATGTATCGGAAGGTGTCCGCCGCTTGATCGGTGCCAGTCCTGAATTATTGTTGCGGCGCAAAGGCACACAGGTATTGGCCAATCCAATTGCCGGTACCGAACCGCGCAGCAGCGACCCTGGCGAGGATCTGGCGCGGTCCCGCCGCTTGTTGCACTCTGCCAAGGACCGCCACGAACACGCGCTAGTGGTGGCTGCCGTAGCGGACACCTTGCGGCCCTATTGCCGCACCCTAGAGGTGCCGCCGGTTCCGGAGTTGATTGCGACGCCCCGCGTCTGGCATCTTTCCACTCGGATCTGCGGACAATTAAGCCACTATGCCCCCAGCTCCTTTGACTTGGCCATAGCCTTGCACCCGACACCGGCCGTATGCGGCGAACCACGCGATCTGGCTCGCCAAGCCATTGAGCAATTGGAAGACTTTGATCGCGGCCTGTTCACCGGCCTGGTGGGCTGGTGCGACGCCAACGGCGACGGTGAATGGGCAGTGACGATACGTTGCGCGGAAATCGAAGCCAATCGCGCCAAGCTATTCGCCGGCGCCGGCATCGTCGCGGATTCCGAACCTTGGCGGGAAGTGGCCGAAACCTCGGCCAAATTTCGCACCTTGCTGGACGCACTGCAGGGGGACGGCGTATGACGGCATCCGATTTCACGCCGTGGCCGGACGAGTTGGTCAGGTCCTATCGCGAACAGGGTTGGTGGCAAAACCAAACCTTGGGCGCTTTGTTACGCGAATCGGCGCAGCGCTACGGTGAACGTATCGCGTTGGTCTGCGGCGCGCGGCGCTGGTCGTACCGCGAGCTCGACGAACGGGCCGATCAGTTGGCGACCGGGTTTGCGCAATTGGGTTTGCGCACCGGCGAACGTGTAGTGGTGCAATTACCCAACATCGCCGAGTTTTTTGCGGTGTGTTTTGGCTGTTTTCGCCTCGGTCTGATCCCGGTGCTGGCGCTGCCTGGGCATCGTCGCGCCGAAATCGCCGCGTTCTGCCAGCTGGCCGAAGCCGCCGCCTACGTGATACCGGATCGCCACGACGGATACGATTACCGCTTGCTAGCGCGGGAAACACTGGCATTGGCACCGTGTTTGCGCCACGTGATCGTGGCCGGCGCGGCGGAGGAATTCGTACCTTTGCAAAGCCTTTATGCGAAGCCGTTGGCGCTGCCGGACCAGGACCCAGCAGCGGTAGCGCTGTTACAACTTTCCGGCGGCAGTACCGGAACGCCCAAGCTGATTCCGCGCACGCACGACGATTATCTTTACAGTGTCAGGACCAGTGTGGATATTTGCGGTTTCGACGCCGCTACCGTGTATCTGGCGGCCTTGCCAGTCGCACACAACTTTCCGTTAAGTTCGCCCGGCACGCTGGGCACCTTATATTCCGGTGGCCGCATCGTGCTGTTGACTCGACCCGAGCCGGACGCAGCTTTTACGCTGATCGCCGCCGAAGCGGTCAGCCATGTAGCATTGGTGCCGTCGCTGCTTTTGGCGTGGCTGGAGCGCGCGACAAGTCTGCGTCCGCCGCTTGGCAGTCTGTGCCTGGTCCAGGTGGGCGGCGCCAGTCTGGCAGCGGAAGTCGCCGCCCGCATTAAACCGATATTCGGTTGCGCACTGCAGCAGGTATTTGGCATGGCTGAGGGTTTGGTCACTTACACTCAGCTGGACGACGATACCGATGTGGTTCTGGAAACCCAGGGCCGGCCTATGTCGCCCGGCGACGAGATCCGCATAGTCGACGACGAGGACCGAGTGCTGGCCGACGGCGAGACCGGCCATCTGCTGACCCGCGGTCCCTATACCATTCGAGGCTATTGGCGCGCCGACGAGTATAACCGCAAGGCATTTACCGTGGACGGTTTTTATCGTACCGGCGATTTGGTCAGGCGCCGCGCCGATGGCAGTTTACAGGTGATCGGCCGGAGCAAAGATCAAATCAACCGCGCGGGCGAAAAGATTGCCGCCGCAGAAGTGGAGCAGCATTTGCTCAGCCATCCGCGCGTACGCAACGCGGCACTGGTGGCTATACCGGACGAACGCCTGGGCGAACGCAGTTGCGCCTTCGTTGAATTGGCCAAGCCGGACTCAGACGAAGCGCCGGCGCGAATCGCGCTAGGGCTGAAATTGCACTTACGCGATCATTGCGGACTGGCCGCACATAAAATTCCCGACCGAATCGAATTCATCGACCGCTTACCGCTTACCGCGCCAGGCAAAATTGCGAAACCGCAGCTGCGGGCGCTGGCGCTTAACCTGACACGAACACCGACATGAGCATACCCCGCATCCCGCGATACGACCTTCCCGAACAACTACCGACCGGAAAAGCAAACTGGCGCTTGGACCCGCGCCGTGCCGTATTACTCGTGCACGACATGCAACAGTATTTTCTGGATTTTTTCGAACCATCCCAGCCGCCGATCCCGGCGCTTCTGCGCAACTGCACCGAACTGATCGCCGCCTGCCGCACTGCCGGCATGCCGGTTATGTACACTGCGCAACGCGGCGGACAGGCGCCGACCGAGCGCGGGCTGCTCAACGATTTTTGGGGGCCTGGCTTAGCGAACGATCCGGCGCTGGAACGTATTGTCGATGCTGTCGCACCCACCCCGGAAGACACGGTGTTCCCGAAGGCGCGCTACAGCGCTTTCAAGCGCAGCGACCTGGAGGCGCACCTGCGCGCGCTGGGGCGCGATCAGCTGGTGATTTGCGGCGTCTATGCCCATATTGGCTGTCTGATGACGGCGGCGGAAGCCTTCATGCTGGATATCCAAGCCTTTTTGGTTGGCGATGCGCTGGCCGATTTTTCACGCGAAGAGCACGAACAAGCCTTGCGCTATGCCGCTGGACGCTGTGCCTGCGTTCTCAGCACTCGCGATGCAATGGCCGCTTTGGAATCGCTTAGTCCCAGCCTGGACGCATTACGTCTCGAAATTGCGGAAGCGATGGCAATCAACCCGGCTCTATTGGGCGATGACGACGATCTATTGCTGATGGGTTTGGATTCGCTGGCGCTGATGACATTGATGCAGCGTTGGCGCCAACGCGGATTCGCTGCCGAGTTCGCAGAGTTGGCGCCGTTGCCGACACTGAGAGCCTGGCACGCTTTGTGGCAGGACGCCGCCGCGAAGGCAGACAGACGATGATACGCAGTCAACCCGGTCTGCCCTTAACCCAAGCACAGACAGGTGTCCTGCTTGGTCAACAACTCGCCGGCGAAGCCAGCGTCTTTTACGCCGCCGAATACACCGAACTAGACGGCCCCCTCGATTACGAATTGTTTACACAGGCCCTGCAGGCTACGTTGCGCGAAGCTGTCGCGCTGCAGGTCCGCATCGTCGAGATAGACGGGGCCTATCGGCAGCAGCGCGTCGAGCATCGCCCGCCGACTTTGGCGGTAGCGCCCGCCGAACAGCTTAGCCAGACGGCATTCATGGCCGAACTGTTCGGGCAACTACAACAAGCCTTCAATCCCGCCGCCGGCTATCTTTATGAGCATAAGCTCTATCGCCGGGGGGCTGAGCGCCACGTCTGGCTACATCGCGCGCACCACCTGCTGCTGGACGGCTACGGCTTCCAGCTCATTGCACGGCGAGTTGCCGTTTACTACGAGGCGCTGCTATCCGGCAAGCCTTTGGCAGCGGCAGCTTTTGGCACCCTGGACGCCATTTTGGAAGTCGATCAGGCCTATCAGAATTCATTTGATCGTGAGGACGACCGCCGATATTGGCTCGCCGAACTAGCCGGGTTGCAACCCAAGTCCCTGTCCCCCCATCCCACGCCCGGAATCGGCCGCGGCCGCCGATTCAGCGGGGCCTTGCCGGATGCGGTGTGCCTGAGCCTTAAGCAGCGTGCACTGGAGCTGGAATTGAGTTGGCCGGAGTTATTGATTGTCGCTTTTGCCGGCTATTTGGCGCGATACGGTTACGGTCGCGACACGGTACTGGGCCTGACTACGATGCTGCGCGCGTCGGGGGCGGTTGCCCGCACTCCGTGCAGCGCCATGAACGTCATGCCCTTGCCGTTCCGGCAGGTCGAGGAACTGGATCTAGCCAATGCGGCTCGCCGCCTGCGCCGGGATTTAGCCCGACATAGACCGCATCAACGTTACCGTTTCGAGCATTTGGAATTCGATCTGGAAGATGCCGGTTATCCGCGCGGCCTGCTCGGCACCGAGATCAATGTCATGCCGTTCGAGCCACCGTCCCATTTCGGACCCTGCCGAGCCCTCACTCATACCTTGGCGGCAGGGCCGGTGGAAGATCTGGCTGCGGTGTTCATGGCCCGAGGCGATGCTATTGTCCTTGATCTGGATGGGCGCGAGGAAAATTACGACCAGCCAACGTTGCGCAGACATTGGCTAGGCATAACCGATTATCTGGCGCAAGCGTTGGAGTCGTCTTAGTCGTCAGGCCCAGCCCGGATAACCCAAATTTAGCCTTATACTCCGGCCTCACCGAATTGACTGGGCTTGGCTATGGCTGCATTCATGCTTGATAGCGACTACGTCATAGCCTAATTGCAAGCCGCTGCGGCCGCTGAGCTGCGCATGGATGCCCGCCACGATAGACAACGCAATTTCTTCCGGCGTTTGCGCGCCTATATCCAGTCCTACCGGGCCGAATACCCGTTCGGCTATCAGCGCGGCATCGTCGCCCAGGCTGTGCAAGAGCCGCTGCTTGCGATGCGTCGGACCTAGCAGTCCGATAAACCCCGCCCGAGAGTGGACGATGGCTTGCAGAAAGCGTTGGTCGTATTCGATGTTGTGGGTCATCAGCATAATGGCGTTGAAGCGATGCAAATCCAGCTGATCCGCCACCTGTTCCGGGGTCAGATGCAATAATTGATCGGCTAAAGGAAAGCGCTCGGGCTTGATATGCGCGGGCCGGTGATCGACCAAGGTCACGCGCCACCCCAGGGATTTGGCACAATTCACCAGCGGTATTGCGTCGGCCCCAGCGCCGAACATCAGCAACTGCCAAGGCGGTTGCACCGGATCGTAAAAGACTTTGATGTCCAGGCCGTCAAGCGGATGAGTTTCGATGCGCGGTTTTTGTTGCAAGGCCGTTTGCAGCGCCGCTGTGGCGGAGGGGAACGGCGCGCTGGATAATATCGGCTGTTCCCCGACAATGGCGGCCGGCAAGAACTGGCTGCGCCCTGCCGGAAAATCCGCATGCGCGGACTCGAACACCGTAACCAATACTCCATGCGCTTGCGCTTCGGCGGCTTCGACCAGCAGATTCAAGGGACTAAATTCTTGCTCAGCTTCTAATAACTGCAAGAAAACCCGAACAGCGCCATTGCAACCCAAGCCCAAACCCCAAATCGCATCTTCCCCGGAACGCATATCGTAAAACAGGGTTTTGGCTGCGCCGGTTTCGAACACCGATCCGGCCTGCTCCACCAAGTCCCGTTCGAAGCAGCCGCCACCCAGCAAACCGACCAACTCGCCGGCCTGGGTAATCAGCATCCGCGCCCCGGCCTTTTGGTAGGTCGAGCCAAAGGTTTCGATAATGGTCGCCAGCACGCTGTCCTGCTGGTCGCGTTGCAGTTGCCTATAGGCTTCGAGCAGATGATTGATTTTATTGGCCATGATTTACTCGCTTGCAGGTGTGCCGGCGATTGTAAGCCATATCAACTCCAGCTCAAATCGGTACGCAATAACGGCAATTGCCGGACCCGCACACCGGTGGCGGCGAATATTGCATTGCACACTGCCGGCGCCAATGGCGGCAGTGCTGGTTCACCCAGACCGGTGACCGGATAATCGGTTTTCAGAAAATGCACATCCACCCGGGTAGGCGCATCGGCGATGCGGATCATCGGATAATCGCCAAAATTGCTTTGTACGATCCGACCTTTTTCGATATTCAATTCCTGGAACATCAATGCGCCCAGTCCATCGATGACCGAGCCTTGCACCTGATTTTCCGCGCCGCTGAGATTGACGATCTGCGCGCCGATGTCGGTAGCCACCACTACTCTATCGACCTTAAGCTTGCCGTCTTTGGATACCGTGACTTCCGCGACCTGAGCGATGTAACCCAGATGGCTGAAATGAAAGGCGATGCCCTGCCCTTGGCCGCGCGGGAAAGTTTTTCTGCCCCAGTCGGCCTTTTCCGCGACGTGCTGCAACACATGCTTCATCCGATTCACATCGTAAGGAATACCTTGCTGGCCAGTGCCGGGAATAAAGCCTTTGTCGCCCAGGATTTCTAATCGAAACTCTAGCGGATCGCGGCCGGCGGCATGCGCCAGTTCGTCGATAAAGCTATGAAACACCCAGGCCAGCACATTGCTGCGCGGCGCCCGCCATGGCCCCATCGGGACATTGCACTCCAGCGGGGTTTGCTCCAGCAAACAGTTTTCCACCCACCGACCGGGAAACTCGTCGCCGGACAGATTGGCGCCACTGCCCAATTCCAGGATTTCCTTGCCGTCCTTGACCACTTTATGCGCAAAGGTAACGAAATGGTTATGCCAGGCGATCAGCTTACCTTTATCGTCCAGGCCACCTTTTAGAAAGTGAAAGCCGCCGGCACGGAATTGGTCGTGTTGCAGATCGTCTTCGCGAGTCCAGGTCAGTTTCACCGGCACGCCGATTTGCTTGGCAATGGCCGCCGATTCGATGATGTAATCTGGAATCAAGCGCCTACCAAAGCCGCCGCCGCTGCGGGTGATATGCAGGATGATTTTCTCCTTGGGAATCCCCAAGGTTTCCGTGACGATCTTCTGCCCGGCTTCCGGGTTTTGCGTCGGCGCCCAAATCTCGATGCCACCATCCTTGAACCAGGCCGTACAATTTTGCGGCTCGATGCTAGCGTGGGAGATAAACGGATAGCTATAGGCCGCTTCCACGGTTTTGTCTGCGTCTTCCAATGCTTGTTTGGCGTTGCCATCGTTACGCAGTACTTCGCTGCCGGCCTGTTCGGACAGTTCCTTGACTTTGGCGCTAAAGCCGGCCCAGCTTTGCGCGGCCGCCGGGCCTTCGTCCCAAACCACCTCTAGCTGCTTACGGGCCGTGAATGCCGCCCAAGTGGAATCGGCGACTATCGCCACGCCAGGCAACAAGCCTTTTAAGCTGGTTCCGCCCTCGACGATAAACGCATGTTTTACACCGGGCAGCGTCTTAATTTTATCCAGATTGGCACTGACCACCTTGCCGCCGAAGGCCGGACATTTTTGATAGGTCGCATACAACATGCCCGGCAGTTGCACATCGATACCAAACAATGGCTTGCCGGTGACGACGCCGGGGTTATCGACGCCGCCGATCCGCGTACCCAGTAATTTATAGTCCTTGGGGTCTTTCAGTTTCACCGATTCCGGCGCGGGCACCGGGATCGATACCGCTTTTTCCACCAGCTGACCATAGCTAAGCTGTTTACCGCTGGCCGGATGATGCACGGCACTATCCTTGGCAAGCAGTTCGGCGGCGGGCACCCGCAAGATTTCCGCAGCCGCCAGAATCAGCATGGTTCTGGCCGTCGCGCCCAGCTTATGAAACTCCTGGTAATTGGTCGGCGTGGAGCGCGAACCGCCGGCGCTTTGGCTACCGTAAACCGGGTCCAGGTCGCCCTGCACAATTTGCACATCCAGCCAATTCACCTCCAGTTCCTCGGCGATCACCATCGGCAGCGAGGTCTTGATGCCCTGGCCTATCTCCGGCTGTTTGCTGATCAAGGTCACCTTGCCGGTCGGTGCAATATGAATAAAGGCGTTGGGTTTAAACACGCTGCTTTCAGAAATAGTGGCCGGCTTGGCCACCCGCTTGGCTGCACTATCCGCGACGTTCAGATAAAAACCCAACACCAAGCCGCCGCCGGCCAGCGTGGACTTGCGCAAAAAATCGCGGCGGCTGGCATTTTCCAATTCGTATTCGTTCATATCGACTCCTTGACACCGAGTTCAGCGGCACGGTGAATGCCGGCACGTATCCGTAAATAAGTCCCGCAACGACAGAGATTACCGGCCAATTCGGCATTGATCTCGGCGTCGGTCGGGCGGGGATTTTTTTTCAGCAGCGCAGCCGCAGTCATAATCTGCCCAGCCTGGCAATAACCGCATTGCGGCACATCCAGTTCCTGCCAGACTTTCTGTAAAGGATGTTCACCGCTGGGATGCAAGCCTTCGATAGTGGTGACCTGACTGGAGCCGACTTTGGCAATCGGCGTCAGACAAGCCCGGGTCGGCTGGCCGTCGATATGCACGGTACAGGCGCCACACTGCCCAACTCCGCAGCCGAATTTGGTACCGACCAGATTGAGATGATCGCGCAGCACCCACAACAAGGGCGTGTCGGGATTAACATCCACGGTCTTTTGCGTACCGTTGACGTTGACTGTGTATTTGCTCATAAGAATCGAATATTGGATGGTTGTAATTATGTGGAGCACGCTCGTAGCTGTCCACTGTAAAGCAAAAATCACACCGGATATGCTCGGCAGATACCTTTCAAATGTGCGCCTTTTAAACGATTGAATATCAAGCCATTTATCCGGCAAATCGACTCCTCAGAAGAAAACACCCCGCTTATTGCAATCTGCCTTCCGCGTCATCAACCGCTAAACAGTTGCTTTATCAACACCCATTCAGCAACTTTTGCTGACGCGCCAACACATCAATCACCGTTAAATCTATAAATTTCTTTGCAAACAACGAGTTGAAAACTGGCATATAAATTGACTAAGTAATTAGGCGATATAGCAGATATTAAGGATTATCTCGTATTGTTAAAACCGCTATATTCCTAAGTTTATTCAGGCCTACAAATCCTAAATTAACTTAGGAATATAGCGGTTTTAAATAGTGACTTTAACTAAACATTTCCCAGGGGGATATTATGAAAACTACTGTAGCGCTGATTGCCAGCGCCTTATTAATTGCCAGCAGCGGCGTATTTGCCGAAGAACATGCTGCCGAATCGTTAAAACATGCCGAGCATGCGGTAACCCACGGCAAAGCCGGCCATGCGGATCAATTGGTGGAGCATGCGGAAAAAGCCCTGGCTCACGTCGATAAAGCGGAAAGCGCCGCCACCGGAGAAGCCAAAGCACACATCAGCGCAGGTAAAAAATCACTGGAAGAAACCATTGCGCATGGCAAACAAAACCATGCCGAAGTAGCCACCAAACATGCTGAAGAAGCCGTAGGCCACTTCAAGGCAGGTAATGTTTAAACTACCGTAACGCAATATAAAACGGACAAAACGCAGCTAATCGGTTATTCCGGATAAATCCCGGAATGGCCGATTATTGATATTCAATATTTCAAAAGTATTACTTACATATATTTGTAAAAAGGGACTATTAAAATGGCAAAAATTACCAATTTGCGGGTTGGCGAATCCTTGGTCGGCGAAGGCAATGAAATCGCCCATATCGATTTAATTATCGGCCCACGCGGCTCAGCGGCGGAAACCGCTTTCGCGAATGCATTAACCAATAACAAAGACGGCTTTTCCACTTTATTGGCGGTGGTTGCACCCAATTTACTGGTCAAACCCGCCACCATTTTGTTCAACAAAGTCACTATCAAAGGCTCGAAACAAGCCGTACAAATTTTTGGACCTGCACAACGCGCGGTTGCGATTGCGGTAGCGGAATCGGTGGAAGAAGGCATCATTCCCGCCGACGAAGCCGACGATTTGTTTATTTCCGTGGGTGTATTCATTCATTGGCTGGCGGAAGACGACGCCAAAATCGAAGAATACAACTACAAAGCCACCAAGGAAGCGATTGCCCGTGCAGTAGCCGGTTTCCCAACGGCGCAAGACGTAATCGCCGCGAAGAAAGACGCCAAACATCCTTTCGCAGCCAATAAGGTATAAGGCGGGTAATGACAGCAATCAGCGGCTTTCTGGGGTTAGCAATACCCAGGCTTCGGTTATGCATAGTCAAGTCGCCAGCGAACGTTAACATGCCTGTAATTCAACCAAGCTAGGGTGCAAGCGTGCTGAATGTCTATCGCGTTATCCTCGGCATCACCCTGGTTTTAGGGATGCCATGCACCCAAGCCAGCCCCGGTCCGGAAGCTGCTACGGATCAGGTACGAGCCAGCCTGATTGCCTCTCATGCTGCCGTGCATCCTGGCGATGAGATCTTGATTGGCGTGCACCAGCAGATTATTCCGCATTGGCACACTTACTGGAAAAATCCTGGCGACTCCGGCCTGCCAACCAAAATTCAATACCAACTACCAACCGGCTGGTCGGTGGGTGAGATCCAATGGCCTACGCCCAGCAAAATTGTACTGGGACCGGTCGTCAATTACGGCTATCACGATGCGGTCACACTACTCTCGCCGCTGCGGGTAGCCGAGGACGCGGAACCGGGTACAGCATGGCCCATATCAGCGAAGGTGAAATGGTTGGTTTGCGAGGAGGCCTGCATTCCCCAGGAGGTGGAATTAGCAATCCAGTTGCCGGTGGTCGCCAAGGATATAGCGGTCGGGCCAACCCATCCTTTGATCACAGCCGCCCAAAATACCTGGCCTGTGGTATTACCCTGGCAAGCCAGCTTGCTTGAAGGTCCGGCCGACACGCTCCGGTTACACCTGACTGGCGAGCAACTACATGCACTAGACCAGCACGCGCTGGCCTTCTACCCCGACCAATGGGGACCGATTTCCCATGCAGGTGAGCAAATAGCAAGCGTAGCCGACTATGGTCTGGATATCAGCTTGCAACCCGGTGACCAGCCATTACCCCCCGGACAAACACTAACCGGCGTACTGACGGTAGGCAGCGGCGACGCTTTGCGCGCTTATCAGATCAGTGCAGTGTGGCCTGGCACGGCAAATCCCGTCCAGGCCGCGCCGGCCAGCGCGTTGGCCGAGCAAACCTTGCCAACCGCCCTGTTACTGGCCTTGGCCGGTGGTTTGATATTGAATCTAATGCCTTGTGTATTTCCGGTATTGTCGTTAAAAGCCTTGGCATTAATAGAACAAGCCGCTCACGATCCCGGTAAAACGCGCAGACAGGGTTGGGCTTATCTGGCCGGGATATTGATTAGTTTCACCGCATTGGCCACTGTGTTGGTCGCGCTCAAAGCCGGAGGAGCTGGCATCGGCTGGGGTTTCCAGTTTCAGTCGCCGTGGTTCGTCACGATACTGGCCTACTTGATATTTGCGGTGGGCTTAAGCTTATCGGGAGTCTTCAATATCGGCACCGGCATCACCGGCTTGGGCCATAAACTGGCAACGCGGGACGGTTATGCCGGCAGCTTTTTCACCGGCGTGTTGGCCGCGGTCGTGGCCACCCCCTGCACCGCACCCTTCATGGGCGCAGCCATTGGCTTTGCCATCACCCAAGCGCCGGCGGCGATGATCGCCGTGTTCCTGAGTTTAGGCACCGGATTGGCCCTACCCTACTGGCTGCTTTGTCAGTGGCCGATACTCCAGCGCTGGCTACCCAAACCCGGGGCGTGGATGGAAACTCTGAAACAAGGGCTAGCCTTTCCGATGTACGCCACCGCTGCTTGGCTGATTTGGGTCCTCGCCCGACAGGCCGGCCCAGAAGCCGTAGCGGGTGCCTTGGGCGGCTGTGTGTTGGTTGCCCTTGCGGTCTGGTTATTGCAAATTAGCCGAAACACCACCCAAATAAAGCGCCGCGTCATCCACACCAGCGCCGGCGTAACTTTACTGCTGGCCTTGCTGGCGGGCGAACTGGGCATCCAGACCTCATCCCAAGCTAGCTATCCCACGGACAGCAACAATCAACACTGGCAAGCCTACAGTGCTGAAAAACTGGCCCAATTACGCAGCGAAGGCAAACCGGTATTCGTCAATTTCACCGCCGACTGGTGTATCACCTGTTTGGTTAATGAACGTGTTGCCTTGAGTAGCGAAGCGGTTCGCGGCGCGTTTCTCAACGCCGAGGTGACTTACCTGAAAGGCGACTGGACCAACCGCGATGCGGGTATCGCCAAGGTATTGAGCCAATTTGGTCGCAGCGGCGTGCCCCTGTATTTGTATTTCGGACCGGGAGCGCAGGAGGCGACGGTATTACCGCAAATCCTCACCCCCGATCTCGTTATCGGCGCCATTCAAGGCGCCCGTCTTTAACCATCAGCAATGGAGTATTTATGATTTCTCAGCGTTTGTTCGGATTGATGACCCTTAGCTTAATGCTGTTAATGCCGGCCGCCGCCAAAGCAGAGCCAGTGGTAGGCCAGCCGGCACCGGCGTTTTCCGCGGCCGCAGCCGAAGGCGGCACCTTGAGTTTGGCAGCGCTGCGCGGCAAAACCGTGATTCTGGAATGGACCAATGCCGACTGTCCGTTTGTGCAAAAACATTACCAATCCGGCAATATTCCCAATTTACAAAAACAGGCCCAAAGTCAAAACATCGTCTGGTTGCAAATCATTTCTTCCGCGCCCGGCAAACAGGGCTTTGTCGACGCGGCAACCGCAAAAAAACTTAATCAAGAGCGTAACGCCACACCCGCCAACACCTTGTTCGATCCGGATGGTGCCGTGGGTAAATTATACGGTGCCACTAACACCCCGCAATTGTTCATCATCGATCCCAATGGCGTTCTGCTCTACAAGGGCGGCATAGACAGCATTGCCTCGGCAGACCAGGCCGACATCGCAACGGCTGAAAATTATATTTCTTCAGCACTAAAAGAATTGGCGGCAGGTAAACCCATCAGCAAAGCGGTAACCAAACCTTACGGCTGCACCGTCAAATATGCCGGCTGATGCCTGCAGTAGCTGAAATTAGCTTTGATGAGTGGGACAGTGACGCAAAACCTTGTGTCTCTGTCCTAGTCATCGCCTTATGAGCAGATTACTGTTCGCCATGTTGATGCTGTTATCAGCTTGCGCTCCCCAAGAATATTTCCGTACCAATATCAGTGTAAAACCTTGTCTAGCCAATGCCGCTAAGGATTGCAGCGCCGCTAATTTAGTCGTCAACCCGCAAGATGACTATACATTAGGTTTCGTGGAGTTCGACGACGACGGCCGTTTCTACGATCAACGCCAGGCCGACGCATTGCTGCATAGTTTGCAAGACAGCCAGCAGCCGCAATATGTGGTGCTCTATACCCACGGCTGGCACCATAACGCCAAGGACAGCGATAACAACGTCCGCCGTTTTAAGGAAAGTTTGCGCGACATCAAACTGCGCAATCCACACTACCGGGTGATTGGCGTCTACCTGGGCTGGCGCGGCGAAACCGTGGAAACGCCCTGGTTGCGAGCCTTGACCTTTTGGAGTCGGCGGTCGGTCAGCGAACGCCTGGGCCAAAAGCAATTTCTGGATTTTTTATTGAATGTCGAGGCCATCGTCAAACACGATGCCAATCCGGATAACCGCTTGCTGACCATAGGCCATAGTCTAGGCGCGTCCGTGATGTTAAACGCGCTACAACCGGTCTGGTTGCAACGCCTGCAACTGGGACGCGGCGACCAAGCCCGCTTCGGCGATCTGGTATTGCTGGTCAATCCGGCAGTTGAAGCCCGCCGCTTTGCCGACCTGCGCGCCGCGGTTCGGCGAATTGCGGCAACGAATGGCCTTAAGCATGCCAACCCGCTGGTAGTGGTTGCCAGTTCGGAAGCCGATACCATCACCAAAAACATGTTTACCTATAGCCGGGCCGTGCCGGCCTGGTTCGAGTCGGTATTGGACCCGATTGAACAGGTGGATATACCGGGCGCTTCGCAATGGGATTTGGCCGCCACCGCCGTTGGGCATTTTCGCGGCTTTATTACCCATCGTTTGGAAGCGATAGATCCTGCATTGACAACTCAGGCCTGTCATCTCGATTCTGCCATAGCATCGATACCGACTGGATCAGACCGCAATATGGCTAGCGCGGAGGTGTTGCGAGTAGCGGACGGCCTGCAATTGCGTCCGGTGGCGGAAGTGCCGATGGCCGATCCGTTATGGGTGGTGCAGACCGATAAATACGTGCTGCCGAATCACGGTTTCATGTCGCAAAAACCGTTTTGGTGTTTTGTCGAAGGTGCTTTGAGTCTTGCTGTTAGCCGTAGTCCGACGTTGGCACGAAATCAAGCACCTTTCTAGAGCCCGCCGAGAATATTTTGTTGTAGGGTATATGCACCCCACTTACGGTATGTTTTAGCTAATAGATAGGTTGAGTTAAATAGATGATTCTCACGAACAGGTTAGAAATCAGAAGTTTTGAAGAGGCTGACAGAGAAAAACTAATGTCAATGCTTCAAGATCCTGTTTTTATGGCGTATTCCGATTCCGGAGCCTTTAGTGCTGATGCCGCCGCAATCAGGTTTGGCAATATTCTCGACAACTCGAAATTAGGATTGGGCAAAAAGGCTTTAGTTTTAAAGGACAAAAACGAAATTATTGGTTATTGCGGAATCGAGCCATTCGAACTTGATGGAAAGCGTGAATTAGAACTTGGTTATCGCCTGCTTGAATCATATCGCAATACCGGGTTTGCAACTGAAGCGGCGCAGGCTGTAATTTCTGCGTTTACAGGGACTAAATTGTTCGCCTATGTTGAACCAGGCAATATTCACTCGATTAGAGTTTTACTTAAACTGGGATTTGAAAAATTGGGCTTGAGACAAATCAAAGACAAATCATGCCTGCTTTTTCTATATTCCCGAGACTGATCGCAGGCGTCGTAGACTCGTTCATTCAGACATTTTGGCTATGCACACAAAGACAAGGCCCTGCTTCAGCTTTGGCGGGCAACTGTCGTGCCGTTGACGGGGGAATGTCGTCACGGAACAGGCTAAGCAAGCGCTAGACTGAAGGCCAGTGATAAAAAAGGAGTTCCAAATGCTTATACAAAAACTGAGATTGCAACACGGCTGGTCGCAACAACAACTGGCCGATTTAAGCGGCATCAGCGTCCGCACCATTCAACGCATCGAGCGCGGACAAACGGCAAGCGTGGAATCCCTGAAGTCACTGGCGGCGGTCTTTGAGATCGATTTTTCACAGTTAAATTCGGAGTCGGACATGAACGGCACTTTAAGTCAGGGCATTAGTAAAGAAGAAATTCTCGCGCTGGAACACGTGCGCAAATTGCGGCGGTTTTATACGCATTTGCTGCAATATCTGGTCGTCATCGGCGCTTTGGCGATCTTGAATCTGGTGCAAACCCCGCGCCATCTCTGGGTGATCTGGCCGGCGTTGGGCTGGGGTGTAGGCCTGTTGATTCATGCCTCGTCGGTATTCGACATCCTGCCGTTCTTTGGTGCGGAGTGGGAGAAAAAACAAGTGGAGAAGCGTTTGGGGCGGTCGCTGTAATTTGCCAAGACTCGGAGGCGTCGATCCGGCGCCTCTTTAACGCCTGTAGAAGTATCTCCAAATCTATTTCAACCAAGACCTTCCGCGGTTTGCCAGGCCCGTCGATACCAGTCGTGATTTGCCAAGTGGCCCATCTCTGCCTGATCAGGCAATACGGCTTTGTTTAGAAACGCTGCCGTAAACGGGTGGTAGTTGCCGACACATATATCAAAGGCCAGCCGCGCCGAATTGCTTTGGTAATGGCCGCGATGCAACATTTGCGCATCGAACAATAACGCATCGCCCGGCTGCAAATCGATGAACACGCTGCCTGGCAAATCTTCGTGTTTTTGATGGCCATTCAATTCAAAGCGCACTTCGCGTTCCAGATGGTTGTCCCAGCGGCGATGGCTGCCGGGTACTACGGCCATGCCGCACTCGGACAACAGCGGCACCCGCAGATGCAGTGCCAACAAACTGCCTTGCTCGCTTTGCTGCGCCTCGTCTGTGACCGTGCTGTATTGCAGGTCCCGGTGCCAATAAGGCAATTGCTCGCGGTCCAGCGGATTGAAAAACAATTGGCTATTATGAAAATGCAGTTCGTCGCCGAATAAACCCGTCAGCCAACCGGTAATCGCTGGCTGGGTGATCCAAGCAAATAAAGCCAGACGTTCCGCGGCCTGTGCCTTGAAATATCGGCTATCGGTCAGGCTGTGCATGTTCAACAGGCGATTGGCGCGGATTAAGTCGCCATTTTCCGCCGCCCATTGCCGATGTATCCGTTCGACCATGGCCTGTAATTCCGCCATGGCTTCCGGGCAAAATAACTGCCTGGCGATTAGATAGCCTTGAGTTTGGTAGGTATCGAGATCGGGTAAATTGTGGGTCATGCGCGGCGATAGCCCAGGTCAAAAGGCCTACAGTATGCAGCTTAGGCCGGCTATGTGCCAACGCCCCTACTATTTTGGTCTGGCATCTCCGGGATACCAAAACTGGCTGTGGCATTGCTCGCAGGCTTGTTCGACTTCGCCGCCGGCTTTTTCCAGTTCCTCGACGTTTTTGGCTCCTATCGCCACCAGTAAACCTTGCGCCGCGCTTTGCAGGCTTTGCGCGCGTTTTACAAATTCCTGACGATGTTCGGTAATCAAGGTTTTGATCGCAGCAGGTGTCAGTTCCGCGCCACCGCTCGAGGTGACGGCATTGGCAGCGGCGATGGGCCGATCTTCGATCAACAACAGATTCGCGGCTTCAGTCACGGCCAGGGCGTGTTGCCTTAGCAATCGCCAGTCTTCATCGGTTCGCGGTTGGCGTTCTTCAGTGCCGCTGGCCGTGCTGACGGAGGATACCGAGTTCCAGACAAAATCGATATTCGGATCGATAATCGAGGTCATGATCTCTTGCAGCGTTGCCACCGGTTTGAAAGGAATAGGCGGCGCAGCAGGTTCGGTAGTGGTCGGGTTACAGGCCATCAATAGGCTTAAAGACGCCATGCTGCCGACAAGCAGTTTTAAACGTGAATTAAATTGTTTGAACATCGGCAATCCTGTTGCGAATAAAGAAGACGTCGGCTCTGCCGGTGTCGGATCTTATGATTTATCAAAAGTTGATTTCTTTAATTTTCAATGAGATGCAGAAATTATGAGATTCTGATTTTCGTAAAAAATCTCATAATTAAAGGTAAAAACTTAACGAAATCTCACAATTTGTGAAATCCTGAAAGGCAAGTCCAGGCCAGATTTTGAACGATCGCAGTCGGCCAGTTTGCGTCATTCTTAAGCGCCTTGTTATATGCAATTTCACACGCCCAATTTTTCTACTAATTTTGTAAACGAAGCCTCGATATGTTGACCTGCTGTATCGATTTTAACTACTTCGGTTTTCCATGGTTCATAGTGACGATTTTGTACCTGCTGCCAATCTGGGAGCTTTAAATTGGCCACTTCGCTTTCACGTGAATTGACTCTGAATTCATGTTCCACACTATCTGAGCAGCTAACTTCGATGTTAACAAACTTTGCTCCAACACTTTCCGCTACTGCCTGCCATTCATTTCGGGTCAGTTCAATAGGGTTACACGAATCCGAAATACAGCTAACACCAAGCTCTAGATTGTCTCGAATAATTCTGTAGCTAAATCTATAACCCTCGCCCTCGACTTTGAAGTTACATAGGTCTCTAAGTCCTTGTTCTACAGTATCGACCCGTACATACATTGAGCTTGTTTTAGCTGCTAGTAGCTTTGCAAGCGTAGATTTCCCCGACGCAGGGAGACCAGAAAAAATGTATAAAGTAGGAGTATTCAAAGCAACATCCTTTCCAAAGTTCATTAATTATGAGATTTCATATCAACAATTCTGAGACTCGATAGCCGGGCGTCCTTACACTGAAGTTGGATGAAGACGTTAAGCGAAAAAGCCGATAAAACGCCCGGCGAACGCCACGCCCAACCACAGGCTCAATGCCAGGCCGCCGGTGGCTTTTGCCAGCCATGTATGGCGAGAATTAGCGGCGACAACCCACCGATAGAGCGTGAAATACACCAGCAAGGCAAGGCCCAGCAGAATGAATTTGGCCCAAAAGAAATCGTTGGGATAGTAGCTGGTGGCGGCCGGGATGAATATCAGTAAGCCGGATACCACCAATAGCGTCAAACCGGTCCAGAACAATTTGCCGGTGCTGCGCTGGATTTGCGCCAACGGTACGCTGCTTAGGCCCAAGCCCAGCAAATTCAGACTGGTTAAAATCACCGAAGCGAGCAACAAGATCATGCCGGCGATATGCCCAAGTTCCAATAGCGCGCAGAACAAATGGTCCAGGCTGCCGACGAAGCGGCCAAATCCGCTGGATTGCAAAGCTTTGAAGAGTTCGAGGACAGGCATAAGGTTATTGGTAACTCAAATAAGGGATCAAACGCCCGGCGATGACCACCAGGCTCCATAAAGTCAGCGACGTGAAGCCGGCAAACCGCACCGCAACCGGTAAGGTGGACTTGTCGCCCCAATGCCCGACGTCGCGGCCCCATTTCAATTCAAACCACAAGGCATTGATGCCGGCCAAGGCGATGAAACCCAGTTTGTAAAAAAATACCGGCAGCGTGATGATTTTGGCCGCCGTCGCCACGAACAGTAAAATCCCGGTCGCGAAGATAATTAAAAATCCGCCCAGCAACCAGGGCCGAAGCGGATGCAAAACTTGCGCAACCGGCAACTGCGGCAGAAACAGCCCGAGCAGGCGCAGGTCGACAAAAAACAGCAAGCCCAAGGCCAAAGCCAGGCCGATCAAATGCAGGCCTTCGATCAAGGGAAACATATACACCGACTCGCGGAGCGCGGTACCGAACTCGGAGTCGTTAAGCAGTTGGGCAAATTCGACTAATGACATGACAGCCCTATTTTTTCGGTTCTTCAGCGGCGACCAGTCCGAAGCCGCCATTGTTCTCGGCACAGATGCGTTCGTATTGATCCAGGATAGGCTCTTTAAGCGCCACCTTGCCGGTGTAATTGGCCGGCTCCACCTCGAAGTGCCAGCCGTTGGGCTGATCCTTGGCGGTCCATTTGCGAGCCGGCACCGTCACGGTAAACGGTCGGGTATAAACGGTCGGGTCGGATAATACGGCTTCGTAGGTGTAGCGGTCGCCGTCGTTACTGAATATGTAACGCTCCTGGATATGGCCGTTTTCGCTGATAAATTCGCCGGAGCGGCCGAACAAGGCTTTGCCGTTTTGATTGGTGATGTCCACCACCAGCGTGTTGCCTTCCCAATGGCCGCGCGAATCGCCGTTCCACAGTTTGATGTTGTCCGGCAAATGTGGTTTGCCGTCCAGGTGAATGATGCGGGTGCCCGAGTTGAATTGAAACAACACATAACCCGGATATTGGCTGATTTCGTAACCGTGCCAAAACAAGGATTTCGGAATGCCGCCCGGTGCGCATCTGGCCAAGGG
Source organism: Methylomonas sp. TEB (assembly GCF_047777895.1). Lineage (GTDB taxonomy): Bacteria > Pseudomonadota > Gammaproteobacteria > Methylococcales > Methylomonadaceae > Methylomonas. The sequence goes on along the minus strand of NZ_CP180476.1, from coordinate 2,318,772 downwards.
TTCGATGTATTCCGGTTTGACCGGGTCGTGGAAATGCGCCTGAAAATCCTTGACCTTCTCCAGCGCCCAAGGCTGAAACGGCACCTGGCCGTCTACTGGGTCGCTAACCCGGCTGGGTGCGCGTTCCTCACGCGGACCTTTTGCCAATCGGTTGGGATTGGGATCGTTGAGGATGCCGCCTTGCGGATCGGTAAAGTTATTGTGATTGGCGATGGTGTTGGACCAATGGCCTTGCACGTCCGGTTGGCCGTCGGCGGTTTTCGGGCCGGTCCATTTGCCTGAGACGATCTTGGGGAAACTTCTTTCCTGTTCGATACCGGGGCCGCCTAGTTTTAGCGGTTTGGTGGCCGGCTGAGCCGGTTTAGCTGCCGGTGCTTCCGATTTTTTTGTTTCGTCAGCGGCGTATAGGCTGGGTGCGGCAGTGAGCATTACGCTGATTGCCAGCCCGGAAACTAGCGCCGAGCGACCTGGGTTAATTTGTGTCATAACGTCCTCGTCTGGTATCCGGCTTAGGGTTTATTCGGTTTAGGCGGATAAGCGTCGTCGTAGTCCAGCGTAAAGCGATAGTCTTCGATCAACTGAAAATCCTTCTCCCGGTGCCGGTGCAAGATCACCGATAGATTCCAGGGCTTGCTAAATACCTTGGGGTCTTCGACGGTGGCTTTATATTCGACGGTGTTGGGGTCGATAAACGCCCATTTTTCCACCACATGTAGCGCGTCGCTATGGTAATTGCCGGCCCTGTCGAACCAGGTCTTGTCGTTAAAATGCTTGACGTCGACCACCAGCGTATCGCCCTCCCAATGCGCGCGGGAGTCGCCCAGCCACCAATCGTAAGGGTCTTTCGGATGATCGGTTTCGTCGGTATGTATGGTCCGTACCGAATGACCGAACTGGTGTACCAAGGTCAGGTCTTGTTTGCGTTGGAAGATTTGAAACGGCTCCGGGTAATAAATGCCGCGCGGTACACCCAAGGTGTAGCCTTTAAGCGCCGGGTCCAGGGTGTCGCGAGCGGCGAAGTTTTTCTTCTTTTGCTCCAGTGCGGCGGGTAAATAAGGCAGGTAATGGCCTTCGACGATGCCGGCGCCGGGCGGGGCGTCCTTGCGGTTGCTGTGCGGTTCCAGGTCGTAATCGGCGGCGCTGGTAGTTTGCCAGATGCCGGAAAAATCGGGTTTGCCGTTGGCAAGCCGGGGGATTTTAGGGCCGGCCGCACCGGCGTCGCCGGTAGCCAGGAACAGCAAAATCAAGCCGCTGGCCAGCATCAGCGCAATCTGTAGCGATGACGGACCGTTATTGGGTGAACGCATTGAGGGTATATTCCGTAATATTTATATTCAAACAAATCCGATTCGGTTTATTGCGCCTGGCCGTTGGCTTGCGCCCCCGGAGCATCCTGAGCGCCGCCAGTTTTAACGCTACGGCCATCAGACAACACGGTGGTCACCGCGTAGCCAAAATCCTTGCCATTCTTCGCGCGATAACCCTGGATGGTGACTTCGCTGCCGACCGGCAGGCTGGCTTTGGTTATGCCCTTTTGTTTAAGGCTGAACGGCGCGCCGAATTCGAATCCCCAATTCTTGGCGCTGCCGTCGGTTTGCTTCACGTCCAGATACAGCCAGCTATGCGGGTTGACCAATTCCAGTTTGGTGACCACGCCTTTTAACTCGATGGGTTGTTCGGCGTCGAACTCGGCGGAAAAGGCGTGGTGGGCATGGGCTGGCGGCGCGGTCAGGGAAAGTAAGCCGCCAACAACTATCCCGCTTACCAGTTTGCCTTTCGTGTTCATTCGATATGTCCTCCGCTATTTCGCTAAAAAATCAAGCGTGGAAAATGGTTTGCTTAACTTTCCACGTCATTGCCCGCATTCAGCAAAAACCAGGCCCATAATCCATAACAACGCGATAGCTAAGATTGCTTATTTAGCTAAGCCACTGTTTTAGCGTTAATTACTTTGTGAATGACGACCAAGTGACGATCAAAGGCAGGAGGACAATTTATCGGTGAGGACAACTTCTGTGCTGTTAACGCAGCAGCGGTACAACATCCTTCGAGCAATTCCGGCGGTATGCCCAAGCCGCGCATGCGCACCGAAAATATATCCAGCGGCACCGCCGAAAGCTTGGGCTGCACCTTGCCGGGCTAAAGGGACATCCACAAAATGCTCGGCGTTACGCCGCAAGCGCCGGTGCGCACCGCTGCACGCCTCGTCGGCACCTCCGCGGGATTGGGATGTGCCGACGCACCACTCGGCGGTAACCACGAGAGGGTTTTGCGTGCCGCCCGGACACTTGGTAACCGGCCCGCATGAATTCGACGGGAAACTATAGGATTGGCGTACGAAAGGATTGGCTCGGCAATCCGGATGGTTTGACTGGCAAGGATATTTCCGAGTTGGCGCGCTGGGTTCCTAGGATCTGAATGAGCGGCATATCCACAACTGAGCTGGCGACATCGGCTAGCCAGTTCAGATGCAAATCGGGCATCGATTCCGATATGATTCAACAGGTAAAAAATGTCGGTATTTGAGAGTGGCTAACTGTCACGATCGACCCGTTGTGGACAGCCCCCGATTTCTGGTGAGCGACTAATTTAGCCCTTACAGTAGCCCATTGATCCCGGCAGTTTGTTCACAATTTCAAGGTGGCTGTAGGGCGGATAAGCGTAGCGTCATCCGCCAAATCGGTTAAACTCTTTTCATGCCAAACTATCGACGCAATCGCATTCCCGGCGGCACCTATTTTTTCACCGTTAACCTGCTCGAGCGCAAATCGATGCTGTTGATCGACCATATTGTAGCGTTACGGGAAGCGGTACGAGTGGTACGGGAAAAGCAGCCATTTTACTTGTGCCCTATGGGTATATCGATGCTTGGGTGGTTTTGCCTGATCATATGCATGCGATTTGGACATTACCGGCCGGTGACGATCTATATTCCAACCGATGGCGGGCGATAAAAAAAGCCTTCTCCAAAGCAATCCCTAAAACCGAATATCGTTCAGCAACCAGAATAAAGCGCCACGAGCGAGGCATATGGCAACATCGTTTTTGGGAGCATACCATTATCGATGACTCCGACTATTCGGCACATATGGATTATATTCATCATAATCCGGTCAAGCATGGTTGGGCGACAGCGGTTAAAGATTGGCCGTATTCAAGTTTTCACCGCTTGGTCAAGATGGATATTTATCCATTAAATTGGGCGGGGTTAGATTTGGCATCATTCGAAGTGGGCGAACAGGATAATTGACGCATTATAGGCGGATGACGCTTCGCTTATCCGCCCTACGACCTTGCATTGCTCGATAAACGATTGAGAGAATCAACGCTAAATACAACAGGTCTATTTGGAAAATGGCTTACGACAACTCAACTACTATCGGGGAAATACTTCGCTTGAGAGCTAAGATTCTGAACGAAAACGATGTTTTAACGATTGGAAAGAGAAAGCTTGCAAAGGTCTTTCTGAGCGAACTCTTGGATCTCCACCCCACTGCTAATGATGAAGAACTTGAGTCAACTTACAAAGCATGCTCCTGGCGTAAAAATATACCTGCTGATTCTGAAAGCTTTTGGAATTTTGTAGAGAAAGAATACCTTGACCTTGAAGTTGAACCGAAGACAAAGTTCACTGAACTCGCTATCCGAGTGAACGAGGACTTAATCGCTCTGGCGGAGAACCTCTCGTATATCAAGAAAGAACTTGATTCGCTTGAACAGAAAAAGATGAAGGATGGTCGTCTGGCTGCGGACGAGCGTTATTACAGAAATCAACTGGAATATTTCGAGAAGAAGAATCTTGTTGCCAAAGATGAAATCGTTGATTTCATGACACACAAGATTAAGCAACATGCCATAGACAAAGCCTCTGTTCAACGTTTGCCTTTTGTTTCCATGGGGTTATCGTTGTTCGGAGATAGCCCTTATGCATTCGGTCGTCGAGCTCGTTGGGTGCTTGCCGATCCATATGATGTTTGCTCGTTGAACGTGTATTCCAACAAGTTTATGGATCTGCCCGTCTCAGACTACCGAGCGTTAGTGAAAGAATGCAAAAGCTCTCCTGAAAAGTTCAAGCGATATGCGACTGACTATATCAACGGTGCTTCTGGTGAATTTCCAAGTATTCGGGAAAAGCTTGCAGATCTGGTTCAGAAGTCCCATATCCTGTTCGACCGAAAACAGGTGATTGAAACAATGCTGCGTCACTTCGATGAGAAGGACTACATTTCATTTGTAAGCATGGCCCCCCTACAAATTGAGGGAATTTTTGCTGATATATGCAGAGAAATCGGCGTCTCCGAGAAGCAGCTAGACATCTCATCGCTGAACGACAAGCTTCAGCATATTGATGAAAGGATACGAAGATTTTTCTTCTTTGAATACTATGCTTTCTTGTTCCCGGTGTTGAGGAATCAGGTCGCACATGGTGGTTTGGTGGACGGTGAATTTGAAGACACCGCCCTTCACCTTATGCTGGACCTACTTCCGGTCTGTGAACTTACCGTTTCAGAAGAACTACCCGTCATGCACGCGCTAAAAATCCTTAAGGAAGCCAGCAACGGAAATAACAAGAAGCTTGTGGAATGGCTCGACTTGCGTCAATCGGTGGTTATTCCCGATTTTTATGCGGCGCAGGAAACGATCACTAAGGCAGAATCGCATTACACGTTGCAGGACTTTTGGGACTATCTTGAAAGTGAACTCAAGAATCTGAAGGATGAGGATCAGGTAAAAAATAGTGAGCCCATCAAGGTTGCTGGTAAGTTGAAGAGCAGCGGTATAGCCGTTAATCAAGCAGAGAAATTTCTTAAGTCTTCTAGGCGTGTTGCCGATGACGCCATCAAGCAAAGAAACGAGACACAGGAGAAGTGGAACAACCTCTTAAAACCGAAAGATGCCAACTTGGAAGGAGATGCGGAGTAGCACGTATAATGTGGCAAACAGCGTGTACCGCTACTGTCGCGATTGTTGCGGTTCGTAAACTCACCAAACCCTACGTCTGCTTTGACTGGGCATTTGTCATAGGCATATTTGTTCCATTCGGCGGGAATTGGCCGAACTTGCTCTATCGGAATGATGGGCTCGAAATTTTTCAATATCAGTGGCACAAAATCCGGAATTTTCCACGTTTCTTGCACCCGACAGAGGTTTGGATGGCGGAACAGGCACGAAGCTTAGAATGGTCGATGACGGATTTATCGGGAAAACGCCGCGATAAATCGCTCCCGTAATTTATCCATGCCTAGCATGGGCGCATCGCTGGCCGGCAGCATGCCGTCCGTCCATTGCCACTCCTTTATTGCATCCATCACCTTGCTATCGCGACTAATCAGATGCACCAGCACATCGTGGCTATCCAATTCGCCGGTCACAAACGGTGCCGGTTGGTGGTCGCCCAGCACCAGAATCACCAGGTTATCGTCGCCATAAGTCATCGCGTAGGAGACGATATTAGCCAGCGCATATTCGATGGATTTTCGATATTGTTCGCGGATGCGCTCGGTATTTTGCCAGACCACTTCCGGGGTATCGCCGACTCGGGCTTGATTGAAAATGCTGCCATCGCCGACCTGGTCCCAGTTCACCAATTCCGGCAACGGCGTCCACGGCGCATGCGACGAAATCAATGCCAGCTCGGCCATTAACGGTTGGCGCGCTCCGGGTTTGCGCTCCAAGGCTTGCAGGGCCGACAGCGTGTATTGGTCCGGCATGGTGATCCAGTTGAAGGTTTGGCCTTTGTAGCCCAAATCCTGTGCGGCATAGATGCGATCGTAACCGAAATATTCGCCTTGCGGCCAGGCCATGGTATGCGCGGGTTGTACGGCCACTGTGCGCCAGCCGGCCCGATGGAACAACCGATTCAACGATGGGCGTTGACTCATCACCAAGCGGTCGTAGCGGGTCTGGCTATTGATCCATAAACCGGACATCAAGGTGCCATGTGCCAGCCAGCTGATGCCACCATACGTCGGCGAGGTCAGGTAAGCGCTGCGCGCCGATAAACCGTTTGCGGCCAAGTCGACGCTGCTTTGCTGCAATAGGGGGCGGATATGTGCGGCGTAATCGGCTTTGTCGAGCACGGTCCGGCCATACGATTCGATGAACACCACCAGCACATCCTTGCCTTTCAATTTCTCGAACAATGCGTTGTCCGGCACGGCGGCATAAGGATCGCTATCGACGACGTTGTTGAAACTTTCCTGATCGGCCACGCCGCTACGGATACTGACAACGTGCTGGGCCATTAGGTCGTAAAACGGTTTGCCGGCGTATGACCAATCCGCGAAGGCGGATGCGCCCCACGCCAAAAGGCCGGCTATTAAACCTATGCCGCTAATTTGTGCCGAACTTTGCAACAGCGTTTGTACCCGGCGCAGTAAGGTGTTGGTCAGCCAAAAAATACTCAGCAACAAGGCGATGAGCAAACCGGCGACGACGATGGCGCCAATCCCGCCTATGGTGCCTTGCAGTAGATTCATGCCATCCGCCGGAAAGCGGGAATCGAGTACCGGGTTGAATGGCCGATCAAAAACCTGGTATGCCGCCATGTCGGCCATTTTAAAGATGATCCCCGTCGCCAGCAGGCCGGCGGCGCCTAGGCGAATCAGTGAGCCTACCCGGCCCAGCGCCAGCAGCGCCAGCCCGAGCAATAGCGCTTCCAACGGCAGGTAAGCAAAAGCCGCCAACGAGATCGCGCTCAGGCGATTGGGGATAAGTAACGCTGCCAATACATAAATCACCGCGAAACCATTCAAACCAGTTGCGAGTTGATCAGTAGGGTCAGCATGGAAAATCCTACTGTCGCCTAGCATCTATATCCCCGCAAGAGGGTTAAATTTGGCCGGCAAAACCGTTGCCGATAAAGTGAGTTTAAGTTTCCTGAGGCGGGCATGCTAGACCGGATGTGATGTTGAGTGTTTAAGGTTGACAGTGCTTGGTAGCAAAAATAACGCCAAACTGGCACGGCTTCTGCTTGCGCTTATCGGTCAATCCGAATCAGTAAGAGAAACACATGCAACGAACCCAGAATGCCAACTTAAATTTTCTGCAGCAGGAGTTGCGCGTAATCGCCCAATTAGGCTTGGGAGTATTACTAATCGGTTTTGGTGTATTAAGCGTTGTCCAAGATTGGCAGCTTGCCGGCCTCTGGCTGTTTCGCGCCAGTCTAATCTGGGCTTATGTCTGCCTATGCGTATGGCGGCGTTTACCGTTGAACCGCGCCAGTTTGGAAGCGCCACTTTACGGTAGTCTCGGCTGGGGCAACCGTTTAACTATCTTGCGCGGCGGATTCATCGCGCTGACCGGCGGCTTTTTGTTTATGCAGCAAACGCTTGCCGCTTATCTTTGGCTACCGGCTTTGTTTTACACGCTGGCGGCTATCCTAGATAGGTTGGACGGCTTTGCGGCTCGCCGCAGCCGACAGATCAGCTTGTTGGGCAATGAATTGGACATTACTTTCGATGCGCTGGGATTAGTGATCGCACCGCTATTGGCAATCGGTTTGGGCAAACTGCACCTCTCTTATCTACTGTTGAGCGTGGCTTACTATGTTTATCGGTGGGGCTTGCAGCGCCGTAGTCTACTAGGCTTGCCCTTATACGACTTGCCGGGCAATCCTTTGCGTCGGACTTTGGCAGGCTTTCAAATGGCTTTCGTCGCCTTAGTGCTCTGGCCGCTGCTGGATCCCGAGTTGACCGCTATCGCCGGCATTGCCTTCATGCTGCCGGTGCTGTTCGGATTCGCGGCGGACTGGTGGGTGGTGTGCGGTCGGTTAACGCCCCAGGCCTATCAGCGCTTGGCAAATTGCAGCGCGCAGTATTTTCAGCCGGGGCTGAGATTATTAGTACCATTGCTGCTGGTTTTACTGATACCGGATACCATCGACACAGCGGGCAAACTGCTGGTGCTAGGCGCTGTGCTGGTTTTGCTTGGCTTGGCCGGGCGCTTGGGAGCCTTGATCGTGATCGTCTCCTTGGGCTGGCATTATCCGCACGACAGTAACCCTATTGTGTCTTATGGTTTGATCTTCGCTGCCAGCTGGATTTTATTGCTGGGCACCGGCCGTTATAGCCTGTGGCGATGGGGCGACGACTGGATTCAACGTTATGACGGGGCCTGATGAACTGGCTTAAAGCACTTCCAATTTTATTGTGGTTGCCGGCATTGCTGCTGGTCGGAGCGGTATTCAGTCAATTGCCTCTCACCGCTATCACCTTGACCATTGGCACACTTTCTTTCAACCAATGGCTAGGCTGGATAATGCTGAATCTGGTCATTATCTTAATGGCGGCACAGCGCTGGTGGGTGCTGAGTGATTTGCTGAAATTACCGGTCGGCGTTGGTCAGTTATTGATGATTCGCCAAGCCGGCCAAGCCGTCAGTTTCATCACGCTGGGCCCGCAGTTCGGCGGCGAGCCTTTGCAGATTTTCTGGTTGTACAAGCGCTGCCATTTGCCGCTGCACGGGGCGTTACTGAGTTTGGGCCTGGATAGGTTTTACGAGCTGTGGATCAACTTCAGTATCCTGGTCTTCGCGGTGCTATTGCTGCTAGCTTCACCGGCCGGCGCTGTCGCCAATTGGCGAGAAATCTTGCTGAGTCTGATCGCTATCTTGCTGATCTTGTCCCTATTTGGCTGGATTATTTTAAAGCAGCCGGAACGGATATTGACTTGGCTAAAGCGCCTGGCTCGGCGTTGGCAGCAGCATCCGCGCCTGCAAAACATCGAAACCCATTGGCAGCGCTTGGGTAGTGACTTAAAGGCTGCCGTAACGGCAGGTAAGCCGGCTTTATGCAAAGCCTTTATATTTTCTCTATGCGGCTGGGCCGGTTTGCTATTGGAGTTATGGCTGCTGCTTGGCGTATTTGATTTTGCCCTGGATATGTCTGCATTTCTGGTGGTTTTGGTGGCGATGCGCCTGTCATTTTTGTTACCGCTGCCGGGCGGCGTTGGATCGTTGGAAGCGGCGCTATTCTGGGCGTTTCAATATTTGAGTTGGCCCGCCGAGGCAGCCATTGGCTTGATTGCGTTAATGCGTCTGCGCGATGCGATTATGCTCATCGGCGGCTTGGGCTGCTTGCGCGTGTTACAGGCAAGACGGTAGCGAAAGTGCTTGTCTAAAGGCAGGGTATCAGCAAACCCTGTCTGAATCGCAACAGTTGGCGGGCATTCACTCTGTTCAACAACGGAATTCCCTGGCGATTAAATACGGCACGATTAGTGCTGTTTTGGGAGCGGGAACCTTGCTCAAGGCATCCGTTTTGATAACCCATAACCAGAGAGAAAATGCATGAAAAAAACTAGCTTTGTTGCCGGCCTGCTCGTTCTGAGCGCCAACACTGCCTTCGCTCAACAAGCCCCCAGCGACGCCCCCAAACCACCGCTAGGCTTTTTCGTTACCAGTGTTGGCTCCGGCAAAGGCGCGGATTTGGGCGGCCTGGCGGGCGCGGATGCGCATTGCCAGAAACTGGCGACCGACGTCGGTGCCGGCAACCGCACCTGGCGCGCCTATTTGAGCACCCAGGCCACAGCCGACCAACCCGCCGTCAACGCCCGCGACCGGATCGGCAACGGCCCCTGGGCCAACGCTAACGGCGCGATTGTCGCGAACGACGTTGCACACCTGCACGGCGACACCGTGGAGTTAGGCCAGTTGGGCAACAACGTGCATCGCACCACCAACCTCACCGAAAAAGGCGCGCAGATCAATGGTGTTGGCGCTACACCTAACCAGCACGACCTAATCACCGGCTCCAAACCGGACGGCCGCGCCTACACCGATGCTGCCGACCACACCTGTAAAAACTACACCAGCAGCGGCGAAGGCAGCGTTCGCGTCGGCCACTCCGACCGCACCAATCGCGGTGCCACCGGTGGCAACGTCTCCTGGAACTCCACCCACGACAGCAAGGGCTGCAGCCAGGAAAACCTGGTCAGCACCGGCGGCGCGGGCTATTTTTATTGCTTTGCGGCGGATTAGGTTGGTTTGAGAGGGTGGGCTTCCGAAACGAGGCCCACCGTTGGCGAATGATGCGCTTCACTCCGTTCAGCACATCCTATGGCACTTGTTAGACCTCTAAGAGGCGAGGGGCGATCTGATGAAGCGCTACATGGTAATTGAGCAATTTTCACCAGGATGGAAAGGAAAGGTGTATGCACATTTCGAGGAGCACGGGAGGCTGCTACCTGATGGCCTGGAATACTTGGAGAGCTGGCGGGTTCTGAATGAGAACCTATGTTTTCAACTAATGCAAACCGAGGACTTTTCCTTGTTTAGGATATGGCAGGCTAATTGGGACAAGATTGGACCATGGGGGGCCTTCGAGATATTTGAAATTGAGGAAAAGCCGAACGGAAAACATGGAGGCAAGCCTTGTAATCACTCATCTGGTCTAACATGATGCGCAAGGGGAGCGCTGTTATGCGGTTTTGTTTACTCAATTTTTCGTGCCGAGCCCGGTTAGCTCTACGTTATGAGGCAGGGAGAGTGAATCGTGAAATTTGAAGGGAATCATCTGTATATATTTTCGGGGCTGCCTGGAACAGGAAAGACAACGCTAGCCAAGTCTCTTGCCTCTCATTTGGAGGCTGTGTTTTTGAGAATAGATACTGTTGAGCAAGGCATACGCGATGCTTATGTCGAGCGTTAGGGCGTGCATGCGAGCAGTCATAGTCGGAAATAGCGGGAGCGGTAAAACCTGGTTGGCAAAGCGTCTCGCCGAAAAAAAGGCAACGCCAGTGCTGCACCTCGACGAAATCTTTTGGCTTCCTGGCGGCTTCAACGAAAAGCGTGATACGGCAGAAGTTTCGCGCATTATTGATACCGCGAGAGCAGCGAGTGACTGGATTGTCGAAGGCGTCTACGGCAACTTGGCGCACCAGTTTTTACAGTCCGCGGACGCGCTGATTTGGCTTGAGCTGCCTTGGGTTGTTTGTCAGCAGAGGTTGGAACTACGCGGCTCAGAAAGCAAAGCACACATGGATCGTAAGCAGTCCGAAGCGGGTCTCCGCGAACTTGTTCAGTGGGCGGAAAACTATTCATCACGGCAGGGTTCGAGTGGCCATGCGGCACATCTTGCCTTATTCGAATCATTCAAAGGGCAGCGCCTCAGGCTTTGCTCAGAATCTCAGGTTCTGGAGTACCTAAGTGCCACCTAACACAGCAGGATGTAGGATGGGTAGATCGAAGCGAACCCCATCAAACGCTTTAAAACCACGACCGCTGCGAAACCTTGGAAACGAAGCGCAAGCGAGTGAAGGTTGAGTAGTCCCTGGAAGCCGTAGCGCCGGGCGGTTTTTCGACAAGAAAAACTGCAAGGCATCGCGAAACGGCGTCGAGTCATGCGAGAGGCAAGGCTTTGACCCCTTGCTGGGTCAAAGCCGAGGTGACGCGGACGGCCAGGGCCGCCGAAGGCAATCACGTGGCGGTGTAGGCGCGATTGCTAGCCATGGATGGCTAGCAATCTTTCCCGCCGGAAGCCGACACTCACCGAACTTTGTTTTCCAAACACCCCACCAACAGTATCAGCATCCCCAGCAACAATTTTTTTCTAATCCGGCGCAATAAAGTCAGGCTCGGCAAGGCTTAAAAACATGGCATAAATAATGGTATGAGTTTTCTTATATCAAGATTTTACAAAGAAAAAACTATGTTTCGCACCGAACGATTTTTGTCCGTGGTTAATCCTAGTACCGGGCTGCCTGCCTGGTATTTTTTGACTCGGGAAGGCCGCAAAGGGCCGTTTTCCTCTAAAACCAATGCTCAGGTGGCGCTGCACCACTACATCGATAGCTGCGCCCGACAGGGACTTGCCAGCCGGCGCACGCGGTTGTTGGCCAACGGCTGAGCGTTTATCGGTTTTGCCCGGTTACTTGACCGGATAAAAACGCGCTGATGCCGGCGCAACTTGCCTCCCATTTTGGGTGGCCGGCGTAGGCTTGCAAGGCGTTAGCGCCCAATTGATGCAGTAGCCGCCGATCATAATGCAGGGTGTGCAATAAATTGGCTAAGGCGCCATGATTTTCAGGTTCGATCAAATAGCCGTTTTCCCCCTCACGAATAATCTCCCACGCAGCGCCAGCCCTTGTGCCGATCACCGGCAAGCCGAATTGCTGAGCTTCCACATAAACAATGCCGTAGCTTTCGTAAGCGGACGGCATGACTAATAGATGATGTTGCCGGTACAAATCGGCCAACGCTTCACCTTGCACGGAGTTGAGCAAGGACACGCTTCGGGTCAATCCGGCATCGCGAATCAAGGTTTTAATTTGCGCGACATAGCCGGGTTCCATGTCCAGCCGTCCGGCCACGCTGAGTTGGTGGTCCTGTGCCGGCAGTTGGCTAAGGGCTTTGAGCAACACATGCAAACCCTTGCGGCGGATGACGTTGCCCACCAACAATATTCTCAGCGGTACGTTCTCCAGCGCGCGGTTTAAGATACCTGTACGATCAACGTTTACATTGGCAAAGTTGTCGCCGGCCGGCACCGCAATACAGTGTGGCGGTAATTCGCCGGCCAGTAGCTCATTGATTTGGCTTAAAGTGGTCCGGCTGTTGGCGATGATGCCGTTCACCGTTTGTAAATAGCGGCGCTCGATAAGCCGGTACAGCCAGCGGCTATACCAAGGTGCGTGGTCGATGCTGGCTAGCAGATGCACCAGGGCAATTATCGGGATGTCGAGTTGTTTACTGATGCGCCGATTCAAATAAAACACGGCCGGATGCGCCATGGCGTCTTGAATCAGAATATCCGGCTTGGCTGCGGCGATTTTCTCCAGCAAATCGCCGGTAATATTTTCCGCCAACAGCCGCCAATAATTACGCGGTGGCAAGCTGATGATGTTGACCTGATCACCTTGGCTTTGCAGGTAAGATACCAACTTGCGGTTATACAAATAACCGCCGCTGACGCTATTCATGTCGCCAACGACCAGCAAGCCAATGTGCATGATGTTTGCCGGTTTAGAACGCCAAACGGTAAGCCGCCCAGCAGGTGGCATTTTCCCAGAGTTTTACCCGTAGCCTACCGGTGCCGGGCGGATTGACAGCCGCCGCGATTTTTTCGCAGATGATCCGGCTGAAGTGCTCGATGCTGGGATTTAAACCGGCAAACTCCGGCTTGTCGTTGAGCATTTGGTCGCGGAAGTCGGCGACGATTTCATCCAAGGCGGCTTCGATGGCAACGATGTCCACCAGGTAGCCGTGCTGGTCCAGTTCCTCGCCATCGATACGCACTTCCGCGATGTAATGGTGGGCGTGGGGTTGATTTTCGCTGCCCCAATCGCCGCCGATTAAGTAATGGTTGGCGATAAAGTCTCGGCTGACGGCTACGCTGTACATTTGGTCTTTCCTAAATGGATCGGGGCTTTAATAAATAAAAACGGCTTGTAAGACTTGTTCCGGCGCTTGATCCAGCAACTGGTAAATGTCTGCGGCTTGGTCGATTGGAATGCGATGACTGATCAGTGCTTGCGGCTTCACCCGTCGAATCATCTGCCAAGCCTGCTGGAAGCGTCGGGCTTTATCCCAGCGTCCGGATAATTCCGGTGCAATGCTGCTGACTTGGCTGCTGATGAATTTGATGCGATTACGATGGGCCACGCCGCCCAGTTGCACAGCAGCGGATTTGTTACCGTACCAACTGCCGATCACGATACGCCCGGAATAGCTGCATAATTCGATGGCCAGATTCAATGCCTCGGGCGAACCACTGACTTCATAGATCAAATCGCAACCGGAATCAGGAGTTGCAGACAAATCGACCGGCAATTGCAAAGCGTCTTTCAATTTCGCTATGTGAGTTTCTGACTTTGGATCGAAAGCGTGATGTACGCCCAGCCACTCAGCGTAATTGCGGCGCTTGCTGATTTCATCCAAAGCCAGCAATTGCGCCAACGGAAAACGTGAAAGCACGCTGGATAACAGCAAGCCAACGATGCCCTGCCCTAAAACGACCACCCGCTCCCCCAGCGCCGGCCCACCGTCCAGCGCCAGATTGACGGCTGTTTCCATGTTGGCTAAAAATACCGCAGCCTCGGGTTCGACATCATCCGGCAACACGATCAGTTGATCTGCCGTGGCAATAAAATGGCTGGCGTGCGGCTGAAATGAAAACACGCGCTTATTTAGCCAGGCCGCATCAACGCCAACGCCTATCTGTTCAACGCGGCCGACACAGGCATAACCATATTGCAAGGGATAAGCCTTTTGCTGCTGCAAGGCTGCCAGCGAAGCATCCAACGCAATATCGGTGGGCAATTGTCCTCGATAAACCAACATTTCCGTGCCAGCGCTGATGGCAGAGCAAAGACTCTTAATCAGAATTTGCCCAGGCTGCAACGGCGGCAAGCGCTGCTCGCGGATTGCCACCTCTCGGGGCTTGGTAAACCAAAGTTGTTGAGCGTTCACGCTAAGGCCGGCTCGAGATAATGCAGATTCCCCCACATGATCAAATCTTGTCCCAGCATCTGCGAATGTAATGGTCGAATTTGCGGCAATTGGCTTTTGCAGCCTAAGTCCAGATTGCCGACGCCCTTGTAACCGCCCACTAAAGTCGGCGCTATGGTCAATACCAACGCATCCGCCAATTGCGCCTTTAAAAAGGCGGTGATGACTTGACTGCCACCTTCTACCATCAGCGTCCGGATGCCTTTTTCCCAGAGCCGTTGCAGTGCTGCCGACAGGTCAACGCGCCCATCGTCATCGCCGGCTAAGGTAATGATTTCGGCGTTGCCGCCGAATGTCCCGTTGGATTTTAAACAGGTTAACAGCCAGCACTCTTTATCCTTGCGTTGGCAGAGGCGAGCGGTCGGCGGTGTTCGTAACCAGCTATCCAGGACGATGGGTTGCGGGTTGTTGCCATCCCATTCGCGCACCGTTAATTGCGGGTCGTCGGTCAGCACCGTGCCGATACCGACCAGGATGCCGTCATGTAAACTGCGGAGTTGGTGGGTTAAACGCCGCGACTCGGAACCGCTCAAGCCCAAGGTTTCGCCGGCGCGCGTGGTAATACTGCCATCCCAGCTTTGTGCATAGCTCAGTGTGACAAAAGGCCGCTGCGCTGATTCGGAAAACGCTTGTTGGGCGGTCAGCCAGCGCTCAATCTGCTGGTTCACAATCATGTGCGGATACCCTGATAGGTGCTGGTTTAACCTGCAATAGATGATCCATACGCCGAACTTTGGTCAGCAAATAGCCTTGATTGTCGGCATTAACCGCAGTTTCCAAAGGCATACGAGCTTTGACAAGGATGCCCTCACTTTCCAAAGCTTGAATCTTTAACGGGTTGTTGGTCATCAGGCGTATCGACTTGACGCCCAGCTCTTCCAGAATGCGGGCCGCCAACGAGTAATCTCGTTCGTCGGCGCCGTGCCCCAATAGCAGGTTGGCATCCACCGTGTCGTAACCTTGGTCTTGCAAGTTATAAGCGCGCATTTTCTGCAACAGGCCGATACCGCGGCCTTCCTGGCGCAGATAGACTAAAACACCGGTACCCTGGCTGGCGATCAATTGCAGTGAGCGATCCAGTTGTTCGCCGCAGTCGCAACGTCTGGAACCCAGCACGTCGCCGGTAAAACATTCGGAGTGGATGCGCACCAATACATTTTCCGCATCGCAGACCTTGCCCATCACAAAAGCCAGATGTTCTTTGTTATCCAGGGTGTTGCTGTAATAGCAGAGTTGAAAGTCGCCATACGCCGTGGGAATCCGGGTGCTGGCAAGTCGGGAAACGGTAGGTTTGGACATGGCGTTCAATGAATGCTTAATTCCTTTCAATAGTCAATTTATGTGCCATTTTTCAAGTCGTTGTTTGCGCAAACAAAAATCTGGATCACTGCTAATTGTATGTTGATATACAAACAGTAATTGCTGGATGGTTGTTGATTTACAAGCTAATCGGCAGAAATTTGGCGATGGGTGCGGTGTCTTTAGTTAAAGCTGATTTTAAAAAGGGATAAATAAGTAACACATGGCTAAAAACCAAATCGACACCATCAGCTTGGGGATAATTCTCGGATGGTGCGTTTGGTCCAGTGCATAAAGCCAAGTCAAAGCGGCCAAGCCAATATTGCCCACGGGTAGAATCAATACCGCGCGAATGCCTAGGATAGGGTGCAGCATCGCAATAGGTACCAGCGTCAGCAGTGTAAACAGTGCTTCCAGAGTCAGCAAATCAGCCAACAGCAAATGCTGTTGGCTGATGCCCAGTGAGGTATACAAAGCTTGCAGGGGTTTGCGGCCGATACGAAGGGTAATTTCCAGGCTAGACGTTTGCAGCAGCAACGGAACCACGCCGATTAGCAGTAAACCGGTAGCTACCGGTGCTTGTAAGCCAATCCGCTGCCAGATATTGCCGAACCAGACGACGGTGCCCAGATAAATCAGCAGCGGCAAGTGGGCGCTGAGTTCGTGGTGCTGCAGCAGGCTACGTAGATTGATCAGTACTAGATTGATGAACGGACGATAGTGAGGGGATAGTTTGGCGAAATGACGGCTTGGATCGGGCTTATCGGTCACTATCCGCTTACGCCATCGGGTTTGTAATCTGGCTGCAGAGACTGGGCCGGCTAAAAGTAAAACCGCCACCGCAATGCCGGAACCGTCAATGCCGTGTATTTCTAGCGCGCAAAGCGAGATAGCGAAGGTCAAAAATGCAAACAACGTCGCGCCACGCAACAGCCCTTGTTGAATAAGCAATAACTGCGCGGCCAATGCCGCGGCCAGCAGGCAGTCAGCATCAAAATCCCGAATGGCGTGATAGCGACTGAATTCGTAGGCGATAAACGGCAGTAACAGCGGCAAATCGGCGATTAACAACAGACATGCGTCGAGCTTTGTTTCCAAGGCCCCGATATGGGGTAATGAACGCAGATAATGCCATGGCGCGCCGCCGCGTAGCGCGTCTGCTTGCACCGACGTCCAGGCCGCCGCCAGCACTGACATGCCCAGCCAAGCCGGAAATGTCTCGGACCCGGTCAACAGGTAGTCAACCGGTTTGGCCAAGACCTGTATCTGCGCCGCTAACGGCATATCCGCCGGCGACAGACTAAACAGCAACAAACACCAGATTTGCCAGCGCCGAATCAGCAAATTCAGGCTGGCATCGGCGTAAAAGCGTAAACGCCAGCCCAACAACCGGAAAAATAACGCCATGCCGCCGGGCGCAAACGATTTCACGACAACGACAGGGTCCGCTCCGGAATGATGTCGAACCCCTGCCGTTGAGCTGGTTCGTGGCAAGACAGGATAATCAGGCGTTGCCGGGCCTGCTCCCTCAGAACCTGTTGTAGCGCCACCAGTGAGCCGGCATCCAGGCCATTGCTCGGTTCGTCCAATAGCAATATTTCCGTATCGGCGGCGATGCTGCCAAGCAATAAAATCTTGCGGGCCGTGCCAAGCGACAGTTGATCGAAGCGGGTCTGCAAGTGTGTGTGCAGTTGAAAACCATCCATCAGCTGATCTAAAACCTGGCGATTCAGTTGTCCGCGTACGGACGCTAACAGCCCCAGCCAGTCTTGGCCGGTGAGAAACGGAAACACCGGGCAGTCGGCGGGACAGAAGCTTAAGCGTCGCCGTGCCGACAACGGGCTGTTTCTGAGGTCGGCGTCGCCGACAAATACTTCGCCGGCGTCGGCGGCCAGCGCGCCGGCCAGCATCGCCAGCAAGGTTGATTTGCCCACGCCATTGGGGCCGGCGATTAAATAAATACCGGGGCTACTCCAGGCAAACGAAAAGTTTGCAATGACTTGTTTCCCGGGAAAGTGTTTTGTTAAGGCAACGGCGCGTAACATGGGCAATTGAAGATGCGAAGATGTTTAGATTATCGATGCTTCATTCCACGATCCGGTTTGTAAGCATTTCCATTGTTGCCTGGTGTGCATGCACTAAACGCGAAATTTGCTTAGCCGTTTCACAGCTTCGTGTAAGGTAGCATCGTCTTTGGCAAAGCAAAACCGGACCAAGCCTTCACCGGCGCTGCTTTGGTAAAACGAGCTGCCCGGAATGCTGGCAACACCGGTCTGTGACAATATAGCCAGCGCCGCGGCTTTGGCGGTCGGATAACCAAAGTGGCCGATGTCGGCTAATACGTAGTAAGCGCCTTGCGGTACTAAGGGCGTCAAACCAGCCGCATGCAAGCCGGCGCAAATGATGTCGCGCTTGCGTTGATACTGCGTCCTGAGCTGCTGAAAATAGTCCGGCGGCGCCTGCAAACCGGCTGCCGCACCGTATTGCAAAGGCGACGGTGCGCAAACATAAAGTAAATCGTTAACCAAATTTATCGCCTGCGCCAATGCCGGTTCGGCTACCGCATAACCCAGCCGCCAACCGGTAATGCTGAAGGTTTTGGAAAAGCCCATGATACTAACCGTACGCTTGGCCAGATTGCCGACACTGGCCGGGGAAATATGCGGCACGCCGTCGTAGGTGATGTATTCGTAGATTTCGTCGGAAATGACCAGCAAATTGTGCTGCTCGGCTACTCGCTCGATGATTGCCAGTTCGGCGGCACTGAAGAGTTTGCCGCTGGGATTGCTGGGCGTACAAACCACGATTGCCCGGGTATTGGGTTTCAGGGCGGCACGCAACGCCGTTTCGTCGAGCGCGAATGTCGGCGGCGCCAAGGTTAAAAACTGCGGTTCCAGGCCGTTGAGCAAAATCGTATTCAGATGGTAGCCGTAGTAAGGCTCCATCAGCAAAATACCGTCGCCTGGGTTTAACAGCGCCGTCAAGGTGGCTGCAAACGCCCCCGTTGTGCCGCCGCTAATCACGATCTGGCTGTCAGGATCGACGTCCAAACCATTGTCGCGCTTCAGTTTGGCGGCAATCGCCTGCCGTAATGGCGGCACACCTTCCGAGGCAGTGTAGGTATTGAGGCCGTCTTGAATAGCCTTTATCGCACCGTCCCGCACCAAGGCCGGGGCCGGCAAATCGCCCAAGCCCTGCCCCAGATTGATCCCGCCCACACGTTCGCATTCGCGGGTCATCAAACGGATATCGGACGGTTTAAGATTGGCAATCCGGTTAGCAGCGGGAAAAGTCATCGGCATATTTTGTAACAATCGTTTAAAAAAGAAGCGCCTTCACGGCGCTTGAGAGGGAGGAGCGCCCTGAATGAATTAAAACCGCCGCGTCCAGCCGAATTGCAGCGAAAACTGGCTCATCGACAAATCGATGGACTGCCCCGGACTCAATGGATTTGGACCGGTGATGGTTTTCTGCGGCGAATACATGAACGCAAAACTAAGTTCGTCCTGTTTGCTCAGTGCGTGACTTAGGCCACCGGTCACATGCCATTCCTGCACTCCAGGCGCGAGAATATTGAACAACACCTCGGAACCTTCGATGGGTTGCTGCCCATAACTCAGGCCGCCGCGCCAAATCCAATCCTGGCTTTGCTGCCACTGCACACCGGCTTTATAAATCGTCATGTCGTTCCAGCCAAAGCCTCGGCCGTCGGCGTGCCCCAGCAAATTACCCTGAAAGGTATTGCCAACCGATTTAATCTCACTGTAGCGGATATGCTCCACGTCAAAATTGGCGGTCAGCGCTTTGCTAACGTCCCAGGACAAACCAACGTTGAAGCTGTCCGGAATATCAAAACCACCACCCTGGGCAAACAACCCGGAGTAGCGTTCGAACTTAGACATATAGATGCGGCTTTTGTAAGACGCACCCAAGCGCAGCCCTGGCAGCAACTCAGCCAATCCGCCTATCCGGAAGCCGGCACCGAACGAATAATCGCGTCCCTGATCCGATAAATGATCCGGTTCACTGGAAAAACCGAATTGACCGAATGTACCCAAGCCTCTGGCCTTGAAAGTCTGCGCCGCGAAAATCGGCGAAATCCCCAGCGCATACCGGCCGTTGGCAAACGAATGCGCGTAGGTGCCGACGATAAAGGCCTGGGCCATATCGATACCGGTACGGCCGGCGCCAAACGTGCCGTTCGCGCCGCTAAACAAGCCATTACCGTTGACTAATGGTTTGTAATCGGTGTTCATACCGCCATTGCCGTACATGGCCAAACCAAGCGTTTGCTCGGCATCCAATTTGTAACTCCGACCCAAGGTCGGCACCGGAAAATACTCGCTGTCGCTTTCCACCGATCCGGTCGCCAACATGCCGGCGCCATTTACGCGGTATTCACGATGCGGGCTGAATAGTTCAAATTCCAAATCCAGGCGATCACCCACATAGGCCAGACCCGCCGGGTTTATCGCCGAGACAATGGCATCCTGCGCAAAACCGGTACTGGCCCCGGCCAAGGCTTTACTCCGGGCGCCGTAGCTGTGGGCAAAATAGCCGTTGGTGGCATTCGCGGTGGGCACACACACAGCCAGCGCGGTAAAAGAACCCAACAAGGCCCATGATTTTTTTGCAAACGACATAGAAGGTTTCCCTCGGTGACAAGCTTAGGGAAATTCTATCCAGCGCCAGACTCTCTTTAAAAACGATATATTTCGATGTCTATTTCAGATATTGGCATAAAGACAATATGCCTAAGACGAACTGCCAAGCACTCCCGTGTTGTTTTTATCATCGGGCCCGACACGGCACACCGAGCTGATTCTGCATAAACACCTAAGCAGCAAACGTTGCTAGTTGAGCAGCATATCGCCCTTCGTATCAACATAAGCCATCCCCTGGTTGCGCCGAATTTGCGGCCTACCGTTAAACGGCACAGCTCTTGCTGAGCTCAGCTCCAATTGAAATCAATCAGCGCGGAAAATCCCAGTAGCGACACTGTCCAACCGGCCGGCATTAGCGGCAAACAGCATCTTTTGACCCGCACCGAACCCTACACCTATTTCAAACCAACAGGAGTTAACATGTATAAATTGCTATGCCGAACGGCCGGTTTAACCGCGCTTATTTTCACTGGCTGTAGTTCACTACAGCAAAACAGCATCCAATTAGCCAGCGATGCCGCAGGCGTCACGAACCTCAAATCCATCGAATTTAGCGGCACCGGCCGTTGGTACCAATTCGGCCAGGCGCCGAATCCCGACTTGCCCTGGCCGCCGTTTGCCGTCAAAAACTACACCGCCGACATCAACTACGAAACCGCCAGCGCCCGCGTGCAAATCAGCCGTTTGCAAGAGATTGAGCCGGGGCGGAATCGGCCGCAACCCACCGAGCAAAAGGTTGATCAATACGTCAGCGGCGCGTATGCCTGGAATATTGCCCCCGCTGCTGCCGGCGCTAGCCCCGCCATCACCACGCAACCCACCGCTAGCGAAGAACGCGCCGCCGAAATATGGGCCACGCCACAGGGCTTTTTAAGAGCAGCGCAGAGCCATCAGGCCAAAACTGAAGACAAAGGCACCGACACCGAAGTCAGCTTTACTTTGGACGGCAAATACCGCTACCAGGGCACTCTGAATGCCCGCCACCAATTAACCAAGGTCAAAACCTGGATTGACAATCCGGTACTTGGCGACACCTTGCTGGAAACTCAATACAGCGACTACAAGGAATTTGACGGCGGCTTATTTCCCAGCCACATCGTGCGTCTGCAAGGCGGCTACCCGGTATTGGATTTGAACGTCACCACGGTAAAAGCCAACCCGCCAGTAGACATTGCGGTGCCTGCCGAAGCTGCCAAGAAACCGAACATTATCGTCGCAGCCAATAAACTTGCGGACGGCGTGTATTATTTGACCGGCGGTACTCACCATAGCGTGGCTATCGAGCAGCTAAACCATATCGTGCTGGTAGAAGCACCGCAAAACGAAGAACGCTCCTTGGCGCTTATCGAAAAACTCAAGGAAACCATCCCCAACAAGCCGATCAAATACGTGATCAATACGCACGCGCACTTTGACCACAGCGGCGGCTTACGCACCTTCGTCGATGCCGGCGCCACTATCGTCACCCATCAGCCCAATCAGGCCTATTACGAAAAAATCTGGGCCGCGCCGCATAGCATTAACCCCGACAATCTGGAGAAATCCAAAAAAGCGCCAAACTTCCTCAGCTTTGCCGGCAAACAGGTGATTTCTGACGGCAAACGTAATATCGAAATTCATGCTTTATCCGGGAATAGCCACAACGATGCCTTCGTTGCGGTGTATTTGCCCAAGGAAAAGATATTGATCGAGGCCGACGCCTACACCCCGCAAGCCGCAAACGCGCCGGCGCCCACATCTGTGAACCCTTATTCGTTGAATCTGTATGAAAATGTTCAACGGCTTAAATTGGATGTTGGACAGATTGCTGCCTTGCACGGTCCGCGTGTGGTGACCTTAGGCGATCTGCGTAAAGCCATCGGCATCACCAAAGCTTCGCGATAAGCAGATCAACAATTGAGGCACCGGCTGAATGCCGGCGCCTCAGCAAAAAGTGGGTTCTGCCCCGCCATCAACACCCCACAGCCAATCGCTGCTGAATTTCAAGCAATCCCCCGCCGCAATCGCGGCTAGACCCTTTAAAACGCCACCTTCCCAAAGTTGGCATGTAGCGTGCTTTGTTAAATGCGTATTTGAATTAGCAATTTCACATTTATCCTCTCATCGTTCCAGCACTACGCATGACTGACCTAAAAACCAAGTCGGAGAAAACTCGCGAGCGATTGTTGAATGCCGCCGGCCGCATCTTTGCCGAGAAAGGCTATCAGGACGCGACCATTGCCGAGATTTGCGAGCAGGCCCAAGCCAATATTGCCTCGGTGAATTATCACTTTGGCGACAAGCAAACCCTTTATCTGGAAGCTTGGCGGCATGCCTTCAACCACGAATTGGGCCAGCATCCGCCCGACGGCGGCGTGTCCCGGCAGGCTCCGGTTGAGCAACGGCTGGCTGGACGTATCAAATCGCTAATCCGCCGTCTGGCCGACGACGAATCCTATTCCTTTGCCATCATTCACAAGGAAATGGCGCAACCGACCCGCTTGCTGGCCGACATTCTGGAAAAGGAAATCAATCCGCAGCGTCAGCAAATGTTTGGCTTGCTGCGCGAATGCCTGGGCCAGGACGCCAGCGAACAACAATTGCAATATTGCCACGCCAGCATCATGGGCCAATGCTTTCAATTGCTACGCCTGAAACAGATACAACAAGCCCGGCCGCAACGCGCCCTGCCCAGCGACATGAGCGACATCGGCGCCTTCGCCGAACATGTGGTGGATTTTTCGCTGGCAGGCATCCGCGCCATCCGCTCGCAAACCTTACCTAAGCGTATCCAAGCATGAAGCAACAAATTTCCGATTTCCCCTCGTCGAGCAAGCGCCGGCCCTGGCTATGGACCGGCGCGCTATTAGTGGTGAGCCTGGCCGGTGCCGGCGTCTATTTTCAGCACAGCGAAGCCGCCCCGGATACTAAAGCCGAGCGCGGTGGCGGCAAAGGCCGACGCTTTTTTGAACAACCAGATGCTCCTGCGGTCGTCGCTACCCAGTCCGCCAGAAGTGGCGATTTTCCGGTTTATCTGAATGCGCTCGGCACCGTCACCGCCTTGCGCACCGTCACCGTCAAACCGCGCGTGGACGGCGAATTGGTAAAAGTGGCGTTCAGCGAGGGGCAAATGGTCAAGGCCGGCGATCTGCTGGCGGAAATCGACCCGCGGCCGTTTCAGGTGCAATTGCAGCAAGCCCAAGGCCAGCTGACCCGCGACCAGGCCTTGTTACAAAACGCCGAGTTGGACCGGAGCCGCTATCAGACCCTGCTGGAACAGGATTCGATTGCCGCCCAACAAACCGTCACCCAAGAATCGCAGGTCAAACAATATCGCGGCAATGTCGAGATGGATCAGGCCCTGGTCGATAGCGCCAAATTGCAACTCGGTTATGCCAAGCTAACCGCGCCGATTTCCGGACGGGTGGGCTTACGGCAAGTGGACCAAGGCAATATCGTCAGGGCTAACGACGCCAACGGCCTCGTCGTCATCACTCAGTTACAACCGATCAGCGTGGTGTTCACGCTGCCCGAGGACAAATTGCCGGAGGTGGTGAAACGCTATCGCAGCGGCCAGATCATTAAAATAGAAGCCTACGACAGAAGCGGCAAATTGAAATTGGCCGAAGGCAAACTCACCGCGCTGGACAATCAAATCGACCCGACTACCGGCACCATTAAGCTGAAGGCACAATTCGACAATCTCGAGCAAACCCTATTCGCCAATCAATTTGTTAACGTGCGCATGCATCTGGATACCTTGCACGACGTTACGCAGATACCCAGCAGCGCCTTGCAACACGATACCCAGGGTGCGTTTGTGTATGTGGTCGATGCCGAGAACATCGCCCATCTGCGCCGCGTCGAACCCGGCCCCAGCGAAGGAGAAAAGGTGGCTATCGAACATAATCTGACGGCGGGCGAACAACTCATCCTCACCGGCATCGACCGGGTCAAGGACGGAGGCGTGGTGGATGTGGCCGAGAAAGACGGCCAAGCAGTCGCCGCCAAACCGGAATTGCAACCCAAGCCGGAAGACGAATCCGGCAAACGCCGGCGGCGCGGATAAACCATGAGTCTTAGCGATCCGGGCAAGGCCGGTTTCAATCCTTCGCGCCTATTCATCCTGCGGCCAGTAGCCACCTCCTTGTTGATGGTGGCTTTGTTATTGGTAGGCATACTGGCTTATCGACTATTGCCGGTCTCGGCACTGCCGCAGGTGGATTACCCCACCATCCAGGTCACTACCCTGTATCCCGGCGCCAGCCCGGAAGTGATGACCTCCATCGTTACCGCACCACTGGAACGCCAATTCGGACAAATGCCGGGCTTGACGCAAATGAGCTCCACCAGCTCGGGCGGCGCGTCGGTGATCACCTTGCAGTTTAACTTGCACTTGGATCTGGACGTTGCCGAGCAAACCGTACAAGCCGCGATCAACGCCGCCGCCAACTTTTTGCCCGACGATTTGCCTCAAGCACCCATCTACAGCAAGGTCAATCCGGCCGATACCCCCATCATGACGCTGGCGGTCAGCGCCAAATCGCTGCCTTTATTTAAGGTAGAAGATTTGGTCGATACCCGGCTGGCGCAAAAAATCGCCCAATTACCCGGCGTCGGCATGGTCAGCATCAGCGGTGGCCAACGACCGGCGGTACGGATTCAGGCCAACCACAAAGCGCTGGCTGCTTACGGCATCAGCCTGGAAGACCTGCGCAGCGCGATTGCCGCCGCCAACGTCAACCAACCAAAAGGTTCAATCAACGGCCCAACCCGCGCCGCGACGATAGACAGCAACGATCAATTGCGCTCACCGGCCGAATACCGCGAGTTGGTGGTGGCTTACAAAAACGCCGCGCCGGTCAAACTGGCGGACGTGGCGGAGGTCGTGGACGGTGCCGAAAACGTGCGTCTGGCCGCTTGGGCCAACGACAACGCGGCCGTTATCGTCAACATCCAGCGCCAGCCCGGCGCCAATGTCATCGAGGTGGTGGATAGCATCCAAGAATTGCTGCCCAAACTGCAAGCCTCGCTGCCGCCCGGCATAGAAGTTACGCCGCTGACCGACCGTACCGTCACCATTCGCGCCTCGGTACACGATGTACAATTCGAACTATTGCTGGCGGTGGCGCTGGTGGTGATGGTGATCTTCCTGTTCCTGCGCAATATCCCGGCCACCATCATTCCCGGCATTGCGGTACCGCTGTCGCTGGTGGGCACCTTTGCGGCCATGTATCTAGCCGATTTCAGCATCAACAATTTAACCCTGATGGCGTTGACCATCGCCACCGGCTTCGTGGTGGACGATGCCATTGTCGTCATCGAAAACATCTCCCGCTACATCGAACGCGGCGAAACGCCGTTGCAGGCGGCACTAAAAGGCTCCGCGCAGATTGGCTTTACCATTATTTCGCTGACTTTTTCGCTGGTAGCGGTATTGATTCCACTGCTGTTCATGTCCGACGTGGTGGGTCGGCTGTTTCGGGAGTTTGCGATTACCTTGGCCGTGGCTATCTTGATTTCGGCAGTAGTATCGTTGACCCTGACGCCGATGATGTGCGCCAAACTGCTGCGCCCCGGCTCCAGCAACCATAACGAAGATGAAATCGGCGACGACTGGTTCGGCCGGTTAATTAAGGCCTATGGCCGCAGTCTGAGCTGGGTGATGCAACGGCAAACGGCGACCTTGCTGGTGTTTTTCGCCACCGTGGCATTGACCGCGGCGATGTACGTGTGGATACCGAAAGGCTTTTTCCCCAGCCAAGACACCGGCATCATTCAAGGATTTTCCGAAGCGCCGCAAAACGTCTCGTTTCCAGCCATGGCCGAGCAGCAGCAAAAACTGGCTAAGCTGATACTGGAAGACCCGGCGGTGGAAAACTTGTCCTCGTTCATTGGCGTCGACGGCGTTAATGCCACGCCCAATAGCGGCCGGTTTTTGATCAACTTAAAGCCGCACGATCAACGCCCATCGGCTAACGAGATTATCGCCCGCTTGAAAACCCGTTTGGCGGAATCGCCCGGCAGCGTGTTATATCTGCAACCGGTGCAGGATTTAACGATGGAAAACCGGGTCAGCCGCACCCAATACCAATTTACCCTGGAAGGCGCCGACATCGACGATTTGAACCGCTGGACCGGCAAGCTGGTAAACGCCTTGGAAGGCCGGCCGGAATTTGCCGACGTGGTCAGCGATGTGCAGGACCAGGGCCGCCAAGTGTTTGTGAAGATCGACCGCGCCACCGCCAGCAGACTGGGAGTCAGCACTGCAGCGGTCGACAATGCTTTATACAGTGCGTATGGCCAACGTCTGGTATCGACCATCTTCACCCAGGCCAATCAGTACCGGGTGGTATTGGAAGTCGATCCGGCCGAACAGACCGGTCCGCAAGCGTTGAACGAATTAAGGATACCCTCCAGTAACGGCACGCAAGTACCGCTGTCGGCCATCGCCGAATTGTCGGAACGGCCGACCACGCTGGCGATCAGCCATCTGGATCAATTCCCGGTGACGACTGTTTCGTTCAATCTGGCGCCCGGCTATGCGCTGGGCGATGCGGTCGCCGCCGTCGATGCCGCCAAAAGCGAGATCGACTTGCCGCTGGCTATCCGCAGCGAATACCAGGGCGCCGCGCAAGCCTTCAAAGCCTCGCTGGGCAATACGCTGTGGCTGATCCTGGCGGCGATTGTTACCGTGTATATCGTGCTGGGCGTGCTCTATGAAAGCTACATCCACCCTATCACCATCTTGTCCACCCTGCCCTCGGCTGGCGTCGGCGCGTTGTTGGCTTTGCAAGTCTCCGGCGGTGACTTGGGCATCATCGGCATCATCGGCATCATTCTGTTGATCGGCATCGTCAAAAAGAACGCGATCATGATGATCGACTTTGCCTTGGAAGCCGAACGCAAGCAACATCTGCCACCCGAGCAAGCCATTTTTCAGGCTTGCCTGTTGCGCTTCCGGCCGATTTTGATGACCACCTTAGCCGCGCTATTGGGTGCGCTGCCGTTGATGCTGGGTAGCGGCGTCGGCTCGGAGTTGCGCCATCCGCTGGGTATCACCATGGTCGGCGGCTTGCTGCTCAGCCAATTGTTGACGCTGTACACCACACCGGTGATTTATCTGGCCATGGACCGGCTGGCGCGCCGGGTTAACTCGGGGCTGGGACTGAATCCAGTGGAACCCGTAGCAGAGGACCCAGGCCAGCCATGAACATGTCCGAATTATTCATCCGCCGCCCGGTAGCCACCACTTTATTGACGATTGCCGTTGCCTTATGCGGCGTGTTGGCGTTTTTAAACCTGCCTATCTCCTCGCTGCCGCAAGTGGATTTTCCCAGCGTATCGGTGCAGGCGCAAATACCCGGCGCCAGCGCCGAGACGATGGCCGCGACCGTCGCCACGCCATTGGAACGCGCGCTGGGCCGCATCGCCGGCGTCACGGAAATGACCTCCAGCAGTTCCCAAGGCTCGACGCAGATCACGCTGCAATTTGATTTAAATCGCGACATCGACGGCGCCTGCCGCGACGTACAGGCCGCCATCAACGCCGCCGCCAGCATGTTGCCCAGCAATATGCCCAATCGGCCCAGCTACCGGCGCGATAATCCGTCGGACTCGCCGATTCTGATTTTGGCGCTGACCTCGGACAGTTTCACGCGCGGTCAAATGTACGACTCGGCTTCGACGATTTTGCTGCAAAAAATTTCCCAGATTCCCGGCATCGGCCAAGTGCAAATCGGCGGCGCGGCGCTGCCGGCGGTGCGTGTGGAACTGAACCCCAACGCCTTGAGTAAATACGGCATTGGCTTGGAAGACGTGCGCAACACCATCGCCCAAACCAACGTCACCCGGCCCAAGGGGGTACTGGAAAGCGCCACCACCCGCTGGCAGATTCAAGCCAACGACCAGGCCCGTAAAGCCGAGGAATATCTGCCGTTGATTGTGGCTTATCGCAACGGTGCGCCGGTGACGATTGCCGATCTGGGCGAAGCGGTCGATTCTGTGGAAGATTTGCGCAATACCGGTGCCAAAAACGGCAAGCCTTCGGTGCTGTTGATTATCCGCAAACAACCCTTGGCCAATGTGATTCAGACTGTCGATCAAGTGCTGGCAGTAATGCCAGCTTTACGGGCGGCGCTGCCCAGCAATATCGAACTCTCGGTGGTGGTGGATAGATCATTATCCATCCGTGCCTCGATTACAGAAGTCGAACACGGCTTGTTCGTCGCCGTGTTGCTGGTGATTCTGGTGGTGCTGGTGTTCCTGCGCAATCCGCGCTCGGCGGCGGTGCCCATCGTCGCGGTGCCGGCCTCTTTGCTGGGGTCTTGCGCGGTGATTTATTTGTGCGGCTTTAGCATCAACAACCTGACTTTAATGGCTTTGACCATCGCCACCGGCTTTGTGGTGGACGATGCGATTGTGGTGGTGGAAAACACCAACCGGCATATCGAGGAAGGCGTGGCACCGTTCCGTGCGGCGCTGTTGGCCGCCAAGGAAGTAGGGTTCACCGTATTGGCGATGAGCGTGTCGCTGGTGGCGGTGTTCCTGCCGATTTTATTAATGGGCGGCGTGCCGGGCCGGCTATTTCGGGAATTTGCAGTGACTTTGTCGGCGGCGGTACTGGTTTCTTTGCTGATTTCCTTGACCACCACCCCCATGCTGTGCGCGCGCTGGTTGGGTAAGGAATCCAAGGAGCATGGCGCCGTCTATCACGGCATAGGCGCGGCTTTCGATTGGATACAGAACATCTACCGGATCAGCCTGAGCTGGGCCTTGCGCCACGGCCGCATCATGCTGACTTTGTTACTGGCGACCATCGCTTTAAACATTTATTTGTACGGCGCTATCGACAAAGGCTTCTTCCCGACCCAGGACGGCGGCCGCTTGCTGGGCGAGATTCAAACCGATCAAAACACTTCGTTCCAAACCCTGCAAAAGCAATTCGCGCAAATTTCCGAGATTTTGCAAAAAGACCCGGCGGTCGCCAATGTCGCCGGCTTTGCCGGCAGTTCGCAAAGCAGTAACAGCGCGCGGATTTTCATCACGCTAATTCCGCACGAACAACGCGACGGCGTCGAAGTGGTGATGGAGCGCCTGCGCAAGGCTGCGGGCCGGGTGCCCGGCGCCAGTTTGCATATGTTTCCAGCCCAGGAACTGCGCATCGGCGGACGTATGTCGTTTGGCATGCTGGATTACACTTTGCAGGCCGACGATCTGGATCTATTGCGGGAATGGACGCCCAAGGTGCAAGCCGCCCTGGCCCGGCTGCCGGAATTGAGCGACGTCAGCACCAGCCAACAGGATAAGGGCGAACAAATCGGCCTGACCGTCAATCGCGATCTAGCCGCGCGTTACGGCGTCAGTCAGGCCTTGATCGACAATAGCCTGAACAGCGCCTTCGGGCAGCGCCAGGTGTCGGTGATTTACAACCCTCTGAATCAGTATCGAGTAGTGATGGAACTGGCGCCGCAGTACTGGCAATCGCCGGATAGCCTGAAACAACTGTATATCAGCGCGCCCGGCCGAACCGGAACCGGAACCGACGGTACGCCGGCGCAGCCCAAGCAAGTACCGCTGTCGACGCTGGCCGGCTTCGCGCCGAGCAATGCGCCGCTATCGGTGCATCATCAAGGCCAGTTTGCCGTGACCGAATTGTCGTTTAATTTAAAACCGGGCATTTCGATGTCCACGGCCGATGCTGCAATAAATCAAGCGTTGCGCGACATCGGCCTGCCGGCTGCCATTACCGGCAGTTTTCAAGGCTCGGGCAAGGCGTTTCAGGAAGCCTTGCGCAGCCAGCCCTGGCTGGTTTTGGCCGCGTTGATCAGCATTTACATTGTGCTGGGCGTGTTATACGAAAGCCTGATACATCCCTTGACGATACTATCCACCCTGCCCTCGGCGGGCGTCGGCGCCTTGCTGGCCTTGATGGCTTGCGACAAGGAGTTCAGCATCATTGCCTTGATCGGGGTGATTTTGCTGATCGGCATCGTCAAGAAAAATGCGATCATGATGATAGACTTTGCGCTGCTGGCCGAGCGCGAGCGCGGCCTGGATTCGCGGGAAGCGATTTTTCAGGCTTGCATGCTGCGCTTCCGGCCCATCCTGATGACCACGCTAGCCGCGCTGTTCGGCGCCCTGCCGTTGGCTTTGGGCAGCGGTTATGGCGCGGAATTGCGCCAACCTCTGGGGATTTCCATCGTGGGCGGCCTGATTTTCAGCCAGCTTTTGACTTTGTATACGACGCCGGTCGTTTATTTATACCTCGACCGGTTCCGGCTGTGGCTGCACGGCCGTTTTTCCAACCGCGCCGCCAGCCCGGCGCCACATTCCATCTAAACCGATAGTCATGCGTTTAAGAATAAACCCACCTTTGCTTGCTTCCTTACTGACCTTGCCCTTGGCTGCCTGCACGGTAGGCCCGGATTATGTGCGTCCGCAAGCCAATGTATCCGAGGAGTTTAAAGAAGTGAAAGGCTGGAAACAGGCCCAACCGCGTGATACCGGTTTGCCCGGCAAATGGTGGGAGATTTTTAACGACCCCAAACTAAACGAACTGGAAGAACAGGTGGCCGCCGCCAACCAGTCCATCATCCAAGCCGAAGCCCAATACCGGCAAGCCCAGCATCTGGTGCAATCGGTGCAATCCTCCTTACTGCCGGTGGCGACATTGACCGGCACCTTCAACCGCTTCCGCGCCGCTACCGGTCAGAACGTTGCCGTGGGCGGGGTGCGCAACCTGTTTGGTCAGGCCGTCGGCGTGGCCTGGGAACTGGATTTATGGGGCAGCGTGCGCCGCCAGGTGGAAACCAACACCAGCAATGCCCAGGCCAGCGCCGCGACTTTGCATGCGTTGATTCTGTCCAGCCAATCGGCGTTAGCGGACAGTTACTTTCAATTGAAAACCCTGGACGCCCAGAAAGCCTTATTAGACGAAACGGTAACGGCATTTGCGAAAACCCTGGAAATCACCAAAAACCGCTATGCCGTGGGCGTGATGGCCAAGGCCGATGTCGTGCAAGCGGAAACGCAATTGGAAACCGTGCGCGCTCAGTCCATCGACTTGGGTGTGCAGCGCGCCAAGCTGGAACATGCCATCGCGGTGCTGATCGGCAAAACCCCTGCCGAGTTGTCGCTGGCGCCGGCACCTTTAACAGCGCAACCGCCGGGCATTCCAGTCAGCCTGCCGTCGGAATTGCTGGAGCGCCGCCCGGACATCGCCGCCGCAGAACGTAAAATCGCCGCCGCTAATGCGCAGATCGGCGTCGCCAAAGCGGCGTATTTTCCGACGCTGAATCTGGCTTCGACCAACGGTTTTCAGTCGCCTACCGCCGACACCTTGTTCACGATGGCCCGCCGCTATTGGTCTTTGGGACCGGCCGGTTTGGCCTTAACCTTGTTCGATGGCGGTGCCAAGAATGCCCAGTATAAGCAGGCGATAGACGCCTACGACGCCAGCGTCGCCGCCTATCGGCAAACCGTACTCACCGGTTTTCAAGAGGTGGAAGATAATCTGGCCGCGCTGCGTATCCTGGATGAAGAAACCCAAGTGCAAGACAAAGCCGTCGCCGCTGCGAAACAGGCCTTGGCCCTGACCAATAATCAATATCAAGCCGGCACGGTCAGCTACATCAACGTGATAACGGCGCAAACCGCGGCGCTATCCAATCAACAAACCGCTGTGCAATTGCTCGGGCAGCGTTTGTCGGCCTCCGTGTTATTGGTCAAAGCGCTGGGCGGCGGCTGGAATGAAACCTTGGTTCCCACTGAAGATGAAGCTGATGGCGACCGCAAATGGACCGACTATTTGATTTTGCCGCTGGTGGATTAATTATCAACCCGGCCCTATTTAACACGGGTACTCGCTTCGGGCTGAACTGGCGAAGCGGGGCGCGTCCTGCGCCAAACACCCGCCCATCCGTTGACACCCTTCTTGCTTGAACTACATTTATCGGCAGTTCGGTTTAGCCGTTAAGCTTTTAAGAACCGGCCAAGGCGGGCATCAGTCGAATGCACGCAAATATTTAAGTCATTGACCACAAGGAATCTTAATGAACAAAGAAGCGGCGAAGGCGCATATTCTGAAAAATTTAATGCCGGGCGATTCTCTAGTCGGATTTTTCATCGCCCAGCAACCTTTCAAGCTGTGGCTGTTTTTTATAATCGGCCCGCTGGCTGTATTCAGCATGAAGCAGTACTTCATTGCGGTTACCCAAAAAGGTATCCATTTTCATCGTTTAAACTTATTGGGGAAATTTGCCAGCGACGACTTTTTTGCCTTCAATGAAATTGCCACCGTGAAAATCGGCAAGGGCATGCTGCAAAGACCGATGAAATTTACATTTAAAAACGGCCGAAATATCTACATTAAAGCGCAACTAAAAGGCGTGGAAAAAGTAGCCAAGCTTGATGAGGCCACGCAAAAACATATCGAACGCAATATTGCCGCCATCAAATGATATTGTTTCTTTTCGTAACGGCAAGCTATACCGCGCTACTGTTGTTTTACAGACCGTCACCGAGCAGCCTGAAAGATGCCCCGCTGACTTTCTTGGAAAACTTTAAGCAAATTAAAGCGTCGTTGTTTTCCGGTTTGTTGCTTTTTAGTATTTTTCTAGTGACCAGCGACTTTGGTTTTAATGAGGTTGATGAACAGCTTTATCGTTTATTGGCATTAAACAATATTTCGGCAGCGGCGATTTTATGGCCGCTGCAAGCCATTACGCATTTATTTATCCACATTAACTTTCCACATGTCCTGACCAATGTAGCCGGCTTGGGCATCGCTGCGGCTTACGAACGACAAGTCGGCTCTGGCCGATTTTTAATGGTGTTGCTGGTAGCCAGCCTGTCCTCTATCCCCTCAATCCTGTTCTACTCGGAGCCGATAGCGATCTGCGGTATTTCCGGCGGCGTATTCGGTCTGGCTGCCGCTTACTTCACCGACCAGGAGGGTCTGAGCAGCAAAGAATGGCTGTATGCGGTACTGATCTGTAGCGTATTTTTGGTGTGGCTGTCCGTTGGACACAGCATGGAATCAAAGGCAAACGGGCAATTGCAATTTAAGATCGATTACTACAGTCATGCCCTGGGCGCGCTGGGAGCTATCGTTTATTGCCGTTTGAGACCTAGAAAAACAGCCGACAAGCCCAGGCTGGCAAATTATTAACCCGACCCTATTTACCAAGCTTACACCGTTGGGGCTGAGTTCGCAGAAACCCAGAGTGGTGCGCCCTTCGATAATGCCCTCAAGGGCCGGGTTAATCACTAGTTGGCTTTGAATTGCTTCCAACATTCGTCCGTAAACAACCGTCGTGGCATCGTTTGCTTAGCTGTTGTTTGAAAAACGGCAACAGCCCCTAAAAAGTAACCACCACATCGGCGCCGAAAATAAACTGGCTGTCCTTATTCCGTTCGTCGTAAGCATCGACGCCTTCCGACCAGTCGTAACGCGCTTCCGGCCGCAGCATCAACCATTTCGCCGGCTTCCAGTTTACCCCTAGCGTCGCCGCATAATAATTGGCCGGCCCGGTCGCCAGCACCGCGCAACTGGGGCACATTTGGCCCACCCGAACGCCGTCGTCATCCCTAAACCATTCGCCGCGCAGGCCCACGCCCACCGTATCGGATACGTCGTATTTCAATTGCGAATGAATACCGTACCATTCGGCGTCGGCGAAATTATTCAGCGGGTGTTGTTGTTCGATGCCGTGGTCGTGCTGCAGCACGTAATGCCAGCGTTCGGTAAAGTTATGTTGGAGAACCAGACTGTAAAACGTGCGGTTGTCGCGCTTATTGATACCGGTCTGGCGCTGGAATTCGCGCAAATTGTTGTCGCTGTTGACGTCGCCGGTAATCAGCGTCGCGGTAAACGAGGTTGCCGCATCGTCGCTGGTCCAGGTGGCGCCGCCCAGGAAATTCCAGTTTTCCATATTTTTATCGAACCCGTCCCAAGCGCCGTTGCCGTCCAGCACGCCGTTTAGTTTGGTGTGGCCGCCGGTCACCGCACCCAGCGTCACGCTGAGATTTTGATGGACCGGATAGGTGGTGGTCATGCCGAAATGGGTAAACGGCTCGCCGTATTGAAAGGTATAAGGATGGGTGTAGAAGAAATTATCCGGCGACAATCCGGTCTCGTAACCCATGATCGTGTAAAACCGGCCGATGCGCGTGGTCAGGCCCTTGCCTATCGGCGTAAAAATATCCAGATAGGCATTCGGAATCGCCAGTTTGTAAAAACGTTCGTCGGAACCGATCAAGCGGTTATCCCAATGGCCGCCGCCGTAAGGATTGATGGTGTTGAAGCGGGCATCGCTGCCGTACATCAAGGTCAGCTTGCCGCCGACATCCCAATGGTCGCCGCCGGTGTTGACGTCGCGGATTAATTCGCCGCCCAGTTGGTGCAGATTGAACTCGTTGGCCCGGTCGGCAAACACCACGGTGCCGTTGTAGCCGTCGCCGGGGTCGTTGGCGTTGTAAACGATGCCGGCATCGGCCCAACTGTGGACGCGCAAACCGGCGGCTTTCATCCAGGGCAAATCGTTGATTAACGACAAGCCGTTCAATAAACCGGCGCGTTCCTCGGCCGGCAACGGCGACATCGCCAACAGTAACGGTGCGGCATACAGCCATTCGCGGGTTCGGAAAGATGAGTGTGGCATGGTGTTCTCCTGTCGGAAAATGAATCGTCGAAGTTTTTCGGGCGCAAGTGTTCCCGCCAGCCGGAAAATCCGGCTTAAATGGTTGGGGTTATGAAAATTTAAACGGCTAAAACCGGCGGTTTAGTCGGGGCGCGCAAGATAGGCGCGCCAGCCGCCGTAATCGGTAATGTCCAGCGCCTCGCCCACGGCGGCCGCTTCGCAGACAAACCCCTGTACGCTGCTGCCGTCCTCCAATTGCACGCTGCCGATACCCAAGGGTGGTGGGATTTCGGCGACGAATTCCCCGTAACGGCCAATCGGCAAAGCCCACACCTCAACGGCAATCGCTGCGCCGGTTTCGTCGCGCACCATGCCCGGCCGCTTGCCGTCCGGTAATGCATACAGCCGGTAAGTCGGCGCGGTGTGAGTGCGTTGCAGCAACACCCCGCCGCGGCCGGTCAACAGGGGGTTCAGCGGCAAGCCGGATAGATGCGCGCCGCACACTGCAACCCGAACAAAGCCAGCCGCGTCGTCGCTGTCCACTGCGGAAAATTCTGTGCTTAAGATTTGGGAGACGCCCAATGTATGCGGCGCCGATTTCGCGCGCCGTTTCGCCAAGGCCAGCAAAGCCCGGTCGGCAAAGGCCGGCGCGCACAAGGTGATGCCGAACGGCAGGCCATTGCCGCGAAAACCCGCCGGCAACGCAATGGCGCTGAGGTCGAGCAGATTCATGAAATTGGTGTAATAGCCCAGCCGGCTGTTCAATTCGAGCGGTTCGGCTTCGACAGCGGCAATCGGGTAGATGGTGCCGGTGGTCGGTGTGACCAATACGTCGATCTGCCGCCAGATCACGTCGCTTTGCGTTTTCAATTCTTGCAAACGGTAAAACGCGCGCCAGGCGTCGGCGGCCGACAAGTCCGACGCTTTGGCCAAAATGTCCCTGGTAACCGGAAATAAAGCCTCGGGGTTGGTTTGCACCAGTTCGCCGGCCACCAGATAACGCTCGGCCAGCCACGGCCCGGCGTAAAGCAAGCCGGCGGCATCCAGCAAGGGCTGAATGTCGACTTCGACGGCGCTGCCGCCTTGTTCCTCCAGTTGCTCAACGGCCGCGGCAAACAAGGCTGCCGCCGCATGATCGCCGAAAAATTGCAGTTGCTCCGGTTTCGGCACGCCGAAACGGAAACGGTCGGCAAAGCCCGGTGGCACCGGCAAGGCTTGGTCGGGGCGGTTGTAAGCATCCGCATCGTCGTAAACATTGGCAACCCGCATCACCCGCTCGGCGTCGGCGGCCGTCAACGCGAAGATCGACACGCAATCCAGGCTGCGGCAGGCCGGTACCAAGCCGGATGTGCTCAACAAGCCCCGCGTCGGTTTGACGCCGACCAGGTTGTTGAACGCTGCCGGGACTCGGCCGGAGCCGGCGGTGTCGGTGCCCAACGCAAAGCTGGCCAGACCGGTCGCCACCGCGACCGCCGAACCCGAGCTGGAGCCGCCGGCGATGTAATCTGGATCGAAGCTGTTGCGGCACACGCCATAGGGCGAGCGGGTACCGACCAAGCCGGTCGCGAACTGGTCCAGATTGGTCTTGCCGACTGGAATCGCCCCGGCAGCGATCAATTGCCGCACCACGAAAGCCGACTGCTCAGGTTGGTAGGCATAGGCCGGACAAGCTGCTGTGGTGGGCAGATCGGCCAGATCGATATTGTCCTTTACCGCAAACGGGATGCCGTACAAGGGCAAGTCGTCCGGCGACTGGTCCGATAGCGCCGCGGCGTAAGCCTGTATCTGCGCCAGCGGCAAACGGCTGATCCAGACACCGCGCGCCGGCGCGGATTCCAGGCGCTGCCACAGCATGTTCACCAAAGCCGTAGGCGTCAGCGTGCCGTCGCGGTAAGCCTGGCTGAGGCCGGCGATACTGAGCACCGCCGGCAATTCGCTCCAGGTCTTCATAAGTCCTCCCCGGCCTGCAGCACCAGCAAATCCTGGCCGGCGCTGATTTGGGCGCCTTCGTTGCAAAACACTTTCCAAACCGTGCCGTCTGCCGGTGCCGTTACCGGAAATTCCATTTTCATCGATTCGACCACCACCAAGGCGTCGCCTTGCTTGACGCTATCGCCGGCCTTGACCAAAACCTGCCAGACGTTGCCGGCGATGTGGCTTGCTACGGCCCTGGCACCGGCCGGCAAATCCAATTCGGTATCGATGGCCGCCGCCGCGACCGCCTGATCGTCCGCATACACTTGTCCGGCTTGCTCCCAGCGTTCGCGTTCGGCGTCGAAGGCCGCCTGCTGGCGCTGTTTGCAGGCGGCGATCTCGTTGGCGTGTGCGCGCAGAAAGTCGTTGTACTGGCGCAAACTAAAGGTTTCCTCGCGGATATCAAGCTTGGCCTTGCCGCTGATTACATCTTGCCGGTAACGCAGCAATTCCTCGGCGGATACCGGATAAAACCGAATTTGGTCGAAAAAGCGCAGCAGCCAAGGCTTGCCGTCGCGAAAATCGGCGGTTTGCCGGTAGCGATTCCACATCGGCACGGTGCGGCCGACAAACTGATAGCCGCCCGGGCCTTCCATGCCGTAGACGCACAGGTAAGCGCCGCCGATGCCGACTGCATTCTCCGGGGTCCAGGTGCGGGCCGGGTTGTATTTGGTCGTCACCAGTCGGTGGCGCGGATCGATAGGCGTCGCTACCGGCGCGCCGAGATAGACGTCGCCCAAACCCATCACCAGGTAGCTGGCGTTGAACAGGATGTCCTTGACCTGCTCTATGCTGTCCAGACCGTTGATGCGGCGAATGAATTCGATATTGCTCGGGCACCATGGCGCATCCTTGCGCACCGACTGCATGTATTTTTCGATAGCCAGTTTCGTGGATGGGTCGTCCCAGGACAGTGGCAGATGGACGATGCGGGTCGGCACTTCCATGTCCTCTATGGCCGCCAATTCGGCTTCGGCCTGGGCCAAAATCCGCATCAGTTCGTCCAGCGGCAGGCGGCGGTCGTAATGCACTTGCAAGGAGCGGATGCCCGGTGTCAGGTCGACGATGCCGGCGATGCAGCGTTGTTGCAGCCAGGTCATCAAGGCATGCACCCGAAAACGCAAATTGATGTCCAGTACCAGCGGACCGTATTCGACCAGCAGATTGCGGTCGCCGGCCTGGCGGTAGCTGACGGCCACCTGCTCGCCATCTGCCGGCAACTGAGCAAGGATGCAGCTTTCCTCGAAGCTTGCTGTTACCGGCAGTTCCGGTAACACGGCATGGGCCGGATCGGCTAAAGCCCGCTCGACTTGGGCATCCAGCTTCGCCGCCTGTTCGCGGTTCAAGCGGATAAAGCGCACGGTATTACCCGGCTTTAATTGGCCCAGTTTCCACAATTCTGCCGCGACCACGGTGGCCGGACAGACGAAACCGCCCAGACTGGGACCGTCCGGACCGAGTATCACCGGCATGTCACCGGTAAAATCCACGGCGCCGATGGCGTAAGCGTTGTCGTGGATATTGGACGGATGCAAACCGGCTTCGCCGCCGTCGCTGCGCGCCCAGCGCGGTTTCGGGCCGATCAAGCGGATGCCGGTGCGGTTGGAGTTGTAATGCACCTCCCAATCGGTCGCGAAGAATTCGGTGATGTCTTCGTCGGTAAAGAAATCCGGGGCGCCATGCGGGCCGTACAGCACGCCGATGTGCCAGTGTTCGGAATAAACCGGTAGCGCGGCCGAATTCGGTACGACTTCCTCGGCCATGGCGGCTTCCGCTACGACCGGCAACACGTCGCCGACCCGCAACACCCGGCCGCCGTGGCCGCCGAACTGGCCCAAGGTAAAGGTGGCGCGGCTGCCCAGATATTCCGGCACGTCGAAACCGCCTTGGATCGCCAAATAAGTGCGGCAACCCTGGCCGACGATAGTGCCCAGTTTCAACACGTCGCCGGCGGACACTTGAATGGTTTGCCAGAATGCGACGGCCAGGCCGTTCAATTCGGCCGTCATCGCCGCGCCGGCCAAGACGATGCGGGTAGCGAAATTGAAGCGCAGGCTAGGACCGTTGATGGCCATTTCCAGGCCAGCCGCGTGTTCCGGGTTACCCAAAATCCGGTTCGCCAAGCGAAAGGCCAGCATATCCATCGGCCCGGACGGCGGCACGCCGACGTCCCAATAACCCAGGCGGCCCGGATAATCCTGAATCATGCTTTGCGTGCCGGCTTCCAGCACGTCCAGGGTGCGTGGTCGATAAGTCAGGCCGGCCAGATAAGCGGTGATCTGGCGGCCGCGGCGGAACACATCGTCGGCGACGATCTGCCGCAAATAGGCCAGATTAGTTTCGATGCCGGCCAAGCGGGTATCGGCCAAAGCAGCATCCATTTGCGCCAGCGCCTGTTCGCGGTCGCCGGCGTGGACGATGACTTTGGCCAGCAGCGGATCGTAATAAGGCGTGACTTCCAGGCCGTTCTCCAGCCAATGATCGACCCGGATGCCGGCCGGGAAACGGCAATCGGTCAACAGGCCGGCCGAGGGCTGGAAGTTCTTATTCGGGTCTTCGGCGTAAACTCTAACCTGCATAGCCCAGCCCCGCGGCGCGTGCCGGTACTGATCCAGAAACGTGCTGTCGCCGGCCGCCAACCGTAGCATCCAGGCTACCAAGTCGGTGCCGGTGACTTGCTCGGTCACGCCGTGTTCGACTTGCAGTCGGGTGTTGACCTCCAGGAAATAAAATTCGCCGCTGTCCTGGTCGTAAACGAATTCGACGGTGCCGGCGGAACGGTAATTTACCGCCTCGGCCAGCGCCAAGGCATGCCGGTAAAGTGCCGCTCGCGTCGCGTCGCTGAGGCCCGGCGCAGGAGTTTCCTCGATCACTTTCTGGTTGCGGCGCTGCACCGAACAATCGCGCTCGCCCAAATGAATCACCCGGCCCGTGCCGTCGCCGAAAATCTGCACCTCGATGTGGCGGGCGCGTTCGATGAATTTCTCCAGATACAGGCCGCTGTCTTTGAAATTGGCCGCGCTCAAGCGCTGTACCACGGCAAAGGCCTCTTGCAGTTCGGCGTCGTTGCGGCACAGGCGCATACCGATACCGCCGCCGCCGGCTGTGCTTTTCAGCATCAATGGGTAGCCTATGTCGGTAGCCACCTGCAAAGCCTGATCGATGTCCGCCAGCAAACCGGTGCCCGGCAGCAACGGCACGCCGCAGGTTTTGGCGATCTCGCGGGCGGTGTGCTTCAAACCAAAGCGCCGCAATTGTTCCGGCGTCGGGCCGATGAAAACAATGCCGGCCGCAGCGCATTGCTCGGCGAACTCGGCGTTTTCGCTCAGAAAACCGTAGCCGGGATGAATGGCCTCTGCGCCGGTGCTCAATGCCGCTGCCAAAATCCGCTCGCCGCGCAAATAGCTGTCGGCCGCCGCCGCCCCTCCGACGCAGACCGCTTCGTCGGCTTGTTGCACGTGGCGGGCATGGGCGTCGGCTTCGGAATACACCGCGACGCTGGCGACGCCCAATTGCTTTAAGGTCCGAATGATACGGCAGGCGATTTCGCCGCGATTGGCGATCAATACCTTGTTAAACATGAATCCTCTTCTGGCGGGCCGTCCCGCCTTGACATACCGGCGCCGGGTCGTCCCGGTGCGGATTAAGGGTCAATCCCAGATCAACAGGCGCACCGGCGTCGGGTTATAGGCGTTACACGGGTTGTTCAACTGCGGACAATTGGAAATCAGCGCGATGACATCCATCTCCGCCCGCATTTCCACATACTTGCCTGGCGCGGAAATACCGTCGGCAAAGGTCAATTCGCCGTCGGCCGTGACCGGCACGTTCATGAAAAAATTGATGTTGCTGGCAATGTCGCGCTTGGCCAGGCCGCAGTCGGCGTGACCGATGGCCAATAGAAAACTGTCGCGGCAGCTGTGCATGTGCTTTTTATCCAGGGCATAGCGCACGCTGTTGCTTTCGGCGGCGCAGGCGCCGCCCAGCGTATCGTGGCGGCCGCAGGTGTCGGCGACGATGGTCAATAGAACGTTACCCTCGCTGGACATCAGTTGGGTGCCGGCGCTCAGGTACAGATTGCCTTGGTGACGTATCGTGTCGCTGGCGCTGTAGCGTTCTTCATGGTCGGCCGCGCTGTAAAACAGAGTATCGACCGCCTGGTTGCCTTCCAGGTCTAGAATACGGAAGGTCTGACCTTGTTTGATGGTATGCAGCCAGGGTTCGCCGGCCGGCAAGGTGTAATCGTAAATGGCGTTGCTCGGATCGAGCGTGCTCTCGACGATGGGCATGGTTACGTCCTCGTTAGATCGGTGATTACAGAAAATAGCGTTCGGTATTGCTAAAGCCGCGGCCGTTTTCCGAGCGGAAATTGCGGCATTTGTCTTCTTGGTCCGGCAAGGCGCCGCGATAGGCTTCTAATAACACCGGCTTGGGCTGGTAATCCGGATTGGGGTCCAAGGGATGCGGGCAACTGCTCAGCACCACCAGCGTATTCATTTCGAAGCGCAATTCGACTTGGCTACCGGGGACGGAATGGCCGGCTTGATATTGCAGATTGCCTTCCGCGTCGGCGGTTATCTTGCTGAAGAAATTGACGTTGGCGATCAAGTCGCGCTTGCCCAGCCCCCATTTCTCCAGTTCGATCAACAAGCTGTCTCGGCCGTTGCGGTACATCGCATTGCGATGGCTTTGGTAATTGGCAGTGCCGTATTTGGCCAGCACTTGCGCGGCGTCGGACACGCCGCACACCGTGTCGTGCCAACCCAGCGTGTCGGCGGTAAGCGAGCACAACACCCGGCCCATGTCCGAGTAACAAACAAAACCTTCGGTCAGATGAAACGTGTGTTGCGCTTTTAAAGTGTCGGCCATGTTGTAGCGTTCGCTACGTTCGTCGTCGTTGACGAACAAAGCCGACAGGTTGGCGCCGCCTTCGGTGTCGGTCAGGCGCAGCCGGTTGCCGCGCCGCATTCGGAACGAAGTATGGGCGCCGCCCGGCAAAGTCTCGCTCCAAAGCAGGTCTGCGGGATCGATTGCAGCTAAAGTCATGTTGGTCTCCTAATAGATTTACGGCGCCGGAACCTGGCCCAGGCGCTCGAGCAGTTCGTAGTCGGTCTGCATGCCGGACGTGTCGCGGATGCCGGCCAAAATTTGTTTTTTTAAGGCAATGAAGTCCGGGGTCTGCTTCATGTCCTGGTCGCGGTGGTCCGGCAACGGCACGGTATGAACCGCGGCGATGCGTCCCGGCCGCGGCGCCATCAGCACCACCCGGTGCGCCAGATAAATCGCTTCTTCCACGTCGTGGGTAACAAACAGCACCGTGGTTTTTTCCAGGATGGAAACGTGCAGGATCAGATCGTGCATGACTTCGCGGGTCTGGGCGTCCAGCGCGCCGAACGGCTCGTCCATCAGCAGGATGCGCGGCCGCGCCATCAAAGCCCGTGCAATCGCCACCCGCTGCTGCATGCCGCCGGACAACTGATTCGGATAGGCATCGGCGACGTGGCTCAGGCCCATCAAGCGGATTAGGGCGTCGGCCCGGCCTTCGGCGGACTCGACGTCGCTCAGCGTCGATACGTCGCGGTGCACTTTCAATTGCCGGCAGAACTTGATGTTGTCGGTCACACTCAGCCAGGGATACAGGCTGTAGTGCTGGAACACCATGGCCCGGTCGATGCCGGGGCTGGCAATCGGCAGGCCATCGACGCTGACGCTGCCGCCGCTGGCCGGCTCCAGGCCACCGACGATGCGCAGTAAGGTCGATTTGCCACAGCCGGAGGCGCCGACCAGCGTGACGAATTCGCCGGGCGCAAGGTCGAGATCGGCATCCTGCAAGGCGACGATGTCCGCGCCGTTGGCGGCAAAGCGTTTTTGCAATTGGCGGATTTGTATGATGGGATTCGTCATCGCTGCTATCTCCGGTACAGCCAAGGGAAGCTGCGGCGATGCGCCCAGCGGAAGCATTGGTCGGTCGCCAGCCCGAACAGGCCGATCAAAATGATGCCAGCGAAGATTTTGTCGGTTTGCAAAAAGCGTTGCGCCTTCAGCACGGCAAAACCCAATCCGGAGTTGGCCGCCACCAGTTCGGCCACCACCAGATAGGTCCAGGCCCAGCCCATTGTCACCCGCAAGGTATCCAGAATGGCCGGTTTGGCCGACGGCATGATCACCCGCATCACGATTTCGTCGCGGTCGGCGCCCATGGTCTGCGCCGCTTCGATTTGCTCCATCGGCACCCGCCGCACGTCCTCGGCGATCATCAGCAGCATCTGGAAGAAGGTGCCGATGAAAATGATCGCGATCTTGGCGCCTTCGTCTATTCCCACCCACAGCATCACCAGCGGAATGAAGGCGGCCGCCGGCATGTAGCGGATGAAGTCGGTCAAGGGTTCGAACAGGGCTTTGACCGGCGCATAAGTGCCGACCAGCACGCCCAAGGGCAAGGCCAATACCGCAGACAATAAAAACCCGGCCACGACCCGGTAAACGCTAATCGCCACGTCGCCCAGTAAATCGCCGTCGCGCAGCCATGCCCAGGCGCTGTCCAACACCAATGGCGGTGTCGGCAAAAACACCGGGTCTATTGCACCGCCGGTCGATGCCCACCACCAAGCCAGCAGTGCCGACAGCAAACCGCTGATTGCAATCAGCCAATGTACGCGCCGTTCCAAACTGCCGCGTATAGCCCATAACGGTCGCCGCGGATTTAAATTGCCAGTCATAGTTGCCACCCCGAGCTAATGAGCAGCAAGTGCTTCGGCTACCAGCGAAGCATCGACGCCGACCGCCAAATCCGGCATGCGTTCGATCAAACGGTTGTCTTTCAAAAAGGCGGCGATGGTTGGGCCGACCGCCGCTAACGACGCCGGTTCGTTAGCCGGTCCCAAGGCTTTCAGGTTGTCTTCCAATGTGAAGAAGCGGGTGCCGGGCAAAAATACTTTGTAGGCATCCGGTTTCATGCCGACCACTTTGGCCATGACTGTAACGGCTTGGTCGGGCTGCTCGCGGATAAAGCGTTGGGTATCCTGCCAAGCCTTGATCATGCCCACAAGCTCGGCGCGGTGGGTTTCGATGGCTTTAACCCTAGCCACCAGTAAATCCGGGATCAGGCCGGGCATGTCTTTGGAGGTGAATAAGGCCGTACCTTTGCCGCTGGCCTGGATATTGTTGACCCAAGGATTCCACACCACCGTTGCATCGACTCGACCGCTCAAGAAAGCTGCCGCCGCGTCGCCAGCCGACAGGTTTACCGTTTTGATGTCGTCGAAACTCAGGCCGTTTTTGCTCAAGGCGGTGGCGAGCACGAAGTGGGAAATTGAATATTGTTCGAGGGCGATGGTTTTGCCTTTCAGATCGGCGAAGCTTTTGATGGCCGGGTTGACCATCAAAGCGTCGTTGCCGTCGGAGTTGTCGTTAACCAGGATGGCTTTGACCGGTATGTTTTTGCTGAGCGGCGCCATGGTGTCGGACCAGGTCTGGCAATTGGCGTCGAGTTGGCCGGCGGACAGGGCCGAGATGGAATCGGTGTAATTGGCAAACCAGACCAGTTTGACCTTGGCGCCGTACTTTTTGAAGTAGCCGTTGTGTTCGGCGACGTACCAGGCCACCCAGCCAGGCCAATCGCTGACCCCAACCTTTACCTCGGCGGCAGCCGGTTTAGACAAGCAAAACAATGCCGCAGCAAGGACAAGCGCAATTAATCGGGACAGGCAGTGGGAGAAAGTAGATGTCATGAGTAGCTCCAGTCGGGTTGAAAAGCTACACGTAGAGGCGGACCGGTTTATAAAACCGTCTGACCTCCCGGGCTTTTATCCCGCCGTGTAGCTCCCCGA
The DNA here is from genome assembly GCF_047777895.1 of Methylomonas sp. TEB. Classification (GTDB taxonomy): domain Bacteria; phylum Pseudomonadota; class Gammaproteobacteria; order Methylococcales; family Methylomonadaceae; genus Methylomonas. The sequence continues at coordinate 2,273,940 of NZ_CP180476.1, read as the reverse complement.
AAGAAGCCGGCAACTCTCGGTCGCTGACGCTCAAAATTGAGCCGGAACCCTAGTCACCATTTTGTTAAGGCGCTTTTATGATCGCGCCTCACGTGTTGTAATTCTATACAGCAAGCTGTATGCCATACATAAATTTATATATAAATCAATAATATATAAAATCACACCGCCTGCAAAATCCAGCGTTTTGCGTTTTAGTGGTGCAAGCAAAAATAAAATCAGATCCAACTTGGTGCACAAAATTCTAATTAAGCTTGCTTATTGGCGTTTTGGCCGGTTTGCGAAAGGCCTTGTTTTAAACAACATCTTGACCAGCAAAGATGTCATATTTCCCTTTGCCGGATGACACAAAATCGCCGATTGCAAGCCGCTACAATGACCTGATGTTTTCAGAGGCGTAATAACGCGCGATGCCTTCCCGAACGTCGTTGCGTAATTCATCGTCGTCCCAAGGCTTTTTGTGGAATTTGTATATTTCGCCTTTGTTAACGGCCTCAGTAATAGTGTTTAAATCGGCATAGCCGGAAATAATCATTCGCACCGTCCGCGGATGCATGATTTTAACGCGCGACAAAAACTCCGTACCGGTCATTTCCGGCATACGTTGATCGCAAATAATCACCATAACCGGATGATTGGCCAACAACTCCAGTGCTTCTTGGCCACTGCCGGCCGTCAAAATTTCATAATCGTCCCGCCACAAGCAGCGCTTCAGCGCCGACATGATATACGGTTCGTCGTCCACAATAAGAACCTGCGGTTTTTGTTCATCCGAAGGTAAACGCAGCAGGGTTCCGGCCTGCAACAACTGCCGAATCTCAGCACTGGGCAACGGCCGACTGAAATAATAACCCTGTATCTGATCGCAACGCAGCCTTCTCAGGTAACTGGTTTGCCCCTGGCTTTCCACCCCTTCTGCGATGACGGCCAGCCCCAAGCTGTGCGCCATGGCGATAGTGGCTTGCACAATCACCGCATCGTTCGAATCGGTGACCACATTGTCGATAAAGCTTTTGTCTATCTTGAGCTTGTCCACCGAGAATTGTTTGAGGTAGGAAAGCGACGAATAGCCGGTGCCGAAATCGTCAATCGACAGCTGAATGCTGAGGTCCTTCAGCTGTTTCAGCAGCGTCAGGGTCTCGCTTACATTGGTCATCAACAAACTTTCGGTGAGTTCCAATTCAATATAACGGGCCGGCAAATCGGTGTCAGCAAATAACTGCTTTAGCAAATCGACCAAGCTACCCGCCTGCATTTGTATGGCAGAGACGTTCACAGCAACGGTAAAGCCTTCAGGGATTAGCCCGGCATCTCGCCATTCCTTGGCTTGCGATACGGCGCGTTTGAGAATCCAATCCCCCAAAGGCACGATCAAGCCGGATTCTTCCGCCAAAGGGATAAATTTATTCGGCGGCATAAAACCTTGCACTGGGTGGTTCCAGCGTACCAAGGCTTCCAGGCCAATGATTTTTCCGCTGGCAAGATCGACCTGAGGCTGGTAATGAAGCTCAAATTGTTCACGCTCGATAGCGTGGCGCATGTCGTTGGTTAGTGCGATTCTGGCCAGTAACCGCTCATTCATGTCTTGCTTGAAGAAACGAAAACTGGACACCTTGTCGGCTTTGGCGTGATTTAAAGCAATCCCGGCGCGTTGCACCAACTCGCTGGCCGTTTTCGCATCTGAAGGATAAAAACTGATACCGATCTTGGCTTCCAGATGAATTTCATGCTGGGCCAGCACCACCGATTCCGTCACAGCCGCCCGCAGGGCTTCAGCAAATTGTTCGGCTGCCGATGGGCTATCGATATCCGAACAGGCAATATTAAAATTGTCCTTGGCCATCCGGGTGACGAGGCCCTCGCTGCCGGCAGCCTTGACCAAGCGGTTGGCAATGATTTTCAGCGTTTGATCGCCGATTTCGTAACCGTAGGTGTCATCAATCGTATGGAAATTTTCAATATCCAAACGCAATACGGCAATATCGTGCTGCTGATGCTCGGCTTGCGCGATGGCGGCGGCCAGCAAATCTTCGAAGAAAAATTGATTTGGCAAACCGGTAACCGGATCGTACCGCGATAATTGCACGATGCGCTCCTGCATTTGCCGAGTTTCCGTCATATCGTTAATGATGGCCACAAATAACGGGGGTTGGTCATCGATTAATTCCAGATGAACTTCAACCGGGTACTCGCTACCGTCTTTACGCCGGTGTATCGTTGAGAAATCGCAACGGCTCTTGCTACCCGCCCGCAAAGGCGCGCACAGCTGTTCAAAGGCCTCCTCATTTAGCTCAGGGTTAATATCCAACGGCGTCATCCGTTCAAGCTCTTGCGTTGAATAACCCAGATTGTCCCGCCCGCCCTGGTTTACATCAATAAACCGCAGGGTCTGGCTATCGAAAATATGGATTTCATTCGTGGAACGCGCCAACACCTGGCTGAAACGGGCGGCTTTTTTTTCGACGCGCTGGCGTTGGACAATGCGCCACAGGGCGTTCGAGATGAGCTGAACGGTTTCCACATCCAGCTCGGTATAGTCGGTCGCTTTGTTCGCCACACCGGTTAGCATGACCACTTTGCCGTTCTCGATCACCGGCACGGAAATCAGCCGACGCAATTCAGGCTGCGCATCGGAAAAACCAGCAGCAGGAAGCCGGGGAAAGGCTTCTGTATTGGCGGTTACCACCAACTCTTTAGGGAGATGGGCCGGGATATTATTGAAAACCGCCGGTTGGCGGTTTTTGACGGACTCACCCAAGATACCGGCTTGGCTGAGAAGAATACGGCTGTCCGCGACGGTTTTCCCGCTTGGTTCCTGCCGCGCTCGAGACTCTGCCACCGGTTCCATGCAGTCTTCGTCAGAATTGATAAAGTATACAAAGGCCACTTGACTGGCGGTCAGCTCTTCCGCCAGAAGCATGCCGCGCCGGATGAATTCCGCCTCGTTCAAGTCTTCCGACGCCTTTGGCAGTTCCAACAAAGCTTGCGCACGCCGGGCCTGTAAAATCAGCTTTTGTTCGTTCTCTATGCGCTGAGTGACATCAACGCCCACACCATCCCAAACCACGCTGCCATCGGCTTGCCGTTTTGGGCTGGACCGAAATGCAATCCAGCACTGGCGGCCGCCGGGCGGATTGAATAACACGCTGCCTTTATAGACTTTTAATTCCCTGAGGCATTCGGCTTCCTCTTCCCGGTATTTCTGAAGCGACTCGGGCGCCATTTGCGCAAAGAACGGATTGATGTCTTCGATCAGTTGCGCGGGCTTCAGCCCGTGCAGTTTCTCCACTCCGGCGCTGATGTATTGCAGAGCCGTCCGCCCGTCCTGCCAGATTCGGTAACGATACACATAGCCGTCCGGCAGATTGTCGCCCATCACCCGCAATTGATGTTCCCGCTCCCGCAAAGCCAGCTCGGCTTCGACGCGGGCGGTGATGTTATTCAGCAAACCGTCGAAGGACTCCACTTCGCCCTGCTCGTTGCGGCTTAGCCGGGTAAATTCATCAATCCATATCCAATGGCCGTCGCCGTGCAATAAGCGGTATTCCTGATGATATTCGTCCGGACCATGGGCAATGTGTTGAGCGACTTCGGCTTCGACCCGAAACCGGTCTTCGGGCGGAAGCAAATCCAGATACTTCACTTTGCCCAAGCGCAAATCCTCCGGACGATAACCCCAATCCGCGATATTGGCACTGACGTAACTCACCGGCCAATCCTCGGCGTTGCGCCAGGTTATCGCGACCACCGGAGACCGGCAGACGATGGAATCCAAGTGTTGTAACTCAGCGGTGTGCAGCTCAATCAACTGCTCGAAATGATGGTTCAAGCGGCTAAGTTCCAAATGCGTGCGTATCCGCGCCCGCACTTCGTCGATGTCAAAGGGCTTGGTGATGTAGTCGGCGGCACCAATCGAGAAGCCGCGCACTTTGTCCACCGTTTTGTCCACCACGCTGACGAATAACACCGGAATCCGGGTGCCTACGGCTGTGGCCTTGATACGTCGGCACACTTCATACCCGTCCATTTCCGGCATCAGAATGTCCAGCAGCACCACGTCGGGCGGATGGGAGCCCAGCACTATTTCCACCGCCTTGCGGCCGTTGTTGGCTACCAGGATGCGGTATTCCTCCTTTAGCGCCTCGGCCAATTCGTGGATATTCTCCGGCATATCGTCAACCAGCAGCAGTGCCGGCCGCTCCGCTCTGATCAACATCTGTTCGTTCAAGGAAATTAGCGGCTTGCGGCGATATTGGCGCAATTCCAGTTGCGTCAGTATCCGCTGTTTCAGTAGATCGGGATTGATCGGTTTGGTGATGTAATCGGCGGCGCCCAATTTAAGGCCGGCGGCCTCGTCGGCCGATTCCGACAGGGCCGTGACGAAGATTACCGGAATATCGGCCGTCATAGGATCGGTCTTCAGCCGCCGCAACACTTCGTATCCGTCCATGCCCGGCATTTTGATGTCGAGCAATACTAGGTCCGGACCTGGGGTGCGTATCGCCAGTTCCAGGGCTTTTTCGCCGTTGGTCGCGGCGAGAATGGCGTAGTCTTCGCGCAGAATGCTCAATAAAGCATGCAGATTTTCGTTGACGTCATCGACGATCAAAATACTCGGTTTGCTGTTATTCGTCTGGGACATGTTAATCTCGCTGCTCTAATGATGGCCCAGCCAGCAGGCGTTGTTGCACCGCCACCAACAGAGCGATGGCTTGATCTATGTTAAACGCATCGACCTCGGCGGCAATCGCCTCGAAATCGGCTTCGAACTCGCTTCCGGCCGTACCCTTGCGTAAATCGCCGATTAACGCTTCAGCTGCGCCTAAATCGCTTTCCAATACAGCCATTAAGCGGGTAATTTTAGCGCTTATGGCCTCGACCGATAGCGGTTGTGCCGGCAATGCGGCCGGCGTCGGCGGCGGGGTAAGACTATCGATGTCTGTCATCACTTGTTGCAATAAGTCGCGCAGCTGCTCAATGTGTTCCGCGGCAGGCCGTTGCTGTTGTTTAAGCCCGGCATCAATGCCGGCAATGCACTCGTAAAATGCATTGGCGCCGATATTGCCGGCTACGCCTTTCAAGGAATGACAATAATTTTCAGCGGCCGTGAGATTATCGGTTTGCAATATACGCTGTAATTCGTCTACTGCGTTGGCGTAATGTTCGCGAAACCGTCTGAGTTGTTTACGGTAAGCCGCTTCCTTTCCGCCGATGCGGCGAATACCCTCGCTGACTTGCAAACTTTGCAGGCCCAATAACTCGGGAGAACAAACCACCCGTGCCGGCGCTTCATTGACCGCATAGGTCTCTGCCAGCGTATCGCTAGAAGCGTCAGGCAGCCATTTTGCCAAACAGGAAAACAAGCTTTGCGGTTCCACCGGTTTGGTAATGTGGTCGTTCATGCCGGCCGCCCGGCTTTCCTCGGCATCGCGGGCCATTGCCAACGCGGTCATGGCGATAATCGGCAAACTGGCGAAGCGTTCTCCCCCCGCTTGCCCGGCCAAAGCGCGAATCCGCCGCGTGGCCTCCAGACCGTCCATCACCGGCATCTGGATGTCCATCAATATGCAATCGTACTGATACCGCTGCACCATCGCCAACGCTTCTTCACCGTTCACCGCCTCATCCGCCGCGATATTCATACTGCGCAACAATTCGACAGCAAATTCGCGGTTGATGGCGTTATCTTCTACCAATAAAACGTGGCGGCCAAGCAAATTCGGCGGCGTCTGAGCGGCGGCATACGGAGACTCCTGCCTGTCGAGGACGTCGCTGCGCCCCAATGCCGACAGCATGCTATCCAACAGTGACGACGGCGAAACCGGCTTGATCAGAAAACCGTCCACCCCGGCTTGGTGAGCCAGCAACATTACGTCTTCGCGGCCGTATGCGGTGACCATGATCACCTTAGGTTGCAGCACAATGGCCGCATCAGCATGAATCCGCCGGGTCGCTTCGTCGCCATTCATGCCGGGCATCCGCCAGTCCATCAACACCAGATCGAAGGGATGCTCGGAAGCGGTTTCCAGCAAACGAATCGCAGTAGCGCCATCCCCGGCCACGCTGACGTCCAACTGAAAAAATCGCAACATTTCCGCGAGTATTTCTCGGGAAATGTCGTTGTCGTCCACCACCAGCACCCGGATGCCTTTCAGTAACGATCCGGTCTGATCCAGCAATTCCCGGCGACGCGCCTCGGCCTGTTGGGCAATGTGCAGTTGCACCGTGCAACAAATCGTCGTGCCCTGGCCGGGTTGCGAATCTTCCAGCCAGATCCTGCCTCCCATCAGTTCCACCAGATGCTTACTGATCGCCAATCCCAAGCCGGTGCCGCCAAACTTCCGGGTAGTGGACTGGTCGGCCTGGGTAAACTTCTGAAATAAACGTCCTTGCAACTCACGATCCATGCCGATGCCGGTATCGCGAACCGAAATCTGCAAAATCACCGCGTCAGCCTTTTTGCTGAGCATCCGGAACGCCAATTCCACTTCCCCGCGTTCGGTAAATTTGATGGCATTGCCGCACAGGTTGAGCAGCACTTGTTTTAAGCGTAGCGGATCGCCTTTTAAGGTGGCGGGGATATTCACATCGTAGCGAATTAAAAACTCCACGCCTTTTTGCTCAGCCTGTAGGCCGATAGCGTCGGTGAGTTGCTCCAGCACTCTATCCAGCGCAAACTCGGTAGACTCAAATTCCAGCTTACCGGCTTCGATTTTAGAGAAGTCCAGAATATCGTTGATGATACCCAACAGCGAATGCGCGGCGCTCTGCGCCTTGGTCAAATGGTTGTGCAAGGTTGAGGGTAAATCCTGCTTCAGCGCCAGATACAACATACCCAAAATCGCATTCATCGGCGTGCGGATTTCGTGGCTCATATTGGCCAGAAACTGGCTCTTCGCCAGCGTAGCGGCTTCCGCAGCCTGCCGGGCTTGTTCCAGTTCTACGGTGCGCGCCGCCACCAGCTCTTCCAGATGGTGGCGATAAGAATCCAGTTCGCTCTCTACTCGTTTTTTCTCGGTAATGTCCTCCTTAATGGCCAGATAGTGAGTGACGGCACCGTCCGCTTGCCTTACCGGCGTGATCTGCGCCCATTCGACGTATTCGCTGCCGTCTTTACGGCGGTTAATCAATTCACCGGACCAGCTTTTACCTTGGGTCAGGGTATGCCACATCTCGTCGTAAGTGGCCTGACCGGTGTGCCCGGATTGCAGGATCCGCGGATTTTGGCGGATGGCTTCCTCGCGGCTATAGCCGGTGACCGCCGTAAAGTGCTGATTGACGTACTCGATTTCCGCTTGCAGATTGGTGATGACGATGCTGTTGGGGCTTTGCTCCACCGCAAGCCACAGTTTGCGCAGTTCCGCTTCCGCCTGTTTCAGTTCGGTAATGTCGGTAATCACCGCCACCCGACAGTCACGCTCGGAAAAATGGATGTCGTGCGAGCGAACGATGATGTCGATTACCCGGCCGTCTTTAAGAAGATGCTGCCACTCGCCGATATAGGCAAAACCGCGCAGACTGGCCGCCAAGCTTGCAATGGCTTGTCGCTGCTGTGCAGGGAACAGATCGGTGAGTTTGAGTGCGACGATTTCCGCTTGGCTGTAGCCATATAACTGGATAAACGCATCATTCACCGCGACCATGGCCAGCGTTCCGCGCTCGTAGACCAACATCGGCGCCGGGTTGTGATCAAAAAGGTGGCGGAATTGTTGCTCGATCTGCTTGCGTTCCGTAATGTCCGACCAAATCAGGGACAAATAATTACGGCCTCTGATTTCAATCACTTTGATGCTGACATGGACATTCAACAATGTACCGTTCTTGTGACGGCGCAAGGTATCAAATTGCGCACCGCCGGCTTGCATGAAATCATCCGCTATCTGGCGAACCTGGGCAGCGTCGAATTCGCCCTGAATATCCGGCAGGCGCAAGCCAGCGAATTCCTCGCGGCTATACCCCAAGTGTTGGCAGGCAGCATCATTGAATTCGATGAACTCGAAAGTTTCCGCGTCAATTAGCGTAATCGCATCGGTGGCCTGCGAGACGATGGCGCTGAAAATCCGCTCGCGATTTCTGGCTTTTTCCTCGATGATCCGGCGTTTTATAAAGCTACTCACCCGTTCCGCCACGGCATCGAGTAAGAGTCGTTCTTCGCCTAAAAACTGATCGTCCGGATGCTCGGACTGCGGTTGCAGATTAGCGACCGAGATACTGCCGGACGCTATACCATCGATTTGAATGGGTACGGTCAGTAAGCTGCTGGAATTTTTGAAATCGCCGCTGACATAGCTTTGGCCGTCCCATTCCATGCGAGCGGCCGTTGCTTCGGGACAACGCCAACCGGCAGGTAACAAGTCAACAACGCGCTGTAGCACCTCCGGCAAAGGCTTTTCTAAATCCTCGGTGGCGCGAAAAACCGCGTGCAGACATTTTTGTTCCTTGATGCGCTCGTTTAAGGCGAGCTGCGTTGCATGCAGTTGGCTAATGTCTCGGGCCACGCCCAGCACGCCGATCAATTTGCCGTCGCAGGAATTAACCGGGGTTTTAATGGTTTCGTAGAGCGCCTTATGCTTGCCGTCGGCATAGCTTATCCAGTCCTGATTGCGGATAGGCTCGCCGGCGGCGATGGCTTTAGCATCCTGTTCGCGGTATGTATCGGCTTTTTCGCGGCTGACAAAATCGTAATCGGTCTTGCCGACGATAAGCTGTTCAGGCCTGCCGTACAGGGGTTCGAAGCTCGGGTTACACAGCAGGTAAACGCCGTCGGGATCTTTCAGCCATATTTTGTCGGGCATGGCCTTTAACAAGGTGCGTAGCAAATCTTCTTTTTCGGCCAAGGTTTCCAAGGCCCTTTGCCGCTCGGAAAAATAGCAGGCTAACGCCATGCCCACTACCGATAGCACCACCATGAAAAACCAATAGTTGATTTCGTGATTATCGCCCAAGCTGGGATCGGTCAGGCCGGAACGTCGCCAAACCAAGCCGAACATGGCCTGTGTGGCGGTAACGACCAAAATCAGCGTGGTAGCGCGGCTGCCAAGCCGAACAGCCGCCCAACTGACAAATAGAAATATCCAGTAACTTTTCGCGTAAGCGCCGAGGCTGTCGTGAAACCAGTCGAGAAACACCAACTGCCCCACCAAAAAGTTCAGCGCAATAATCATCATGGCTTCGCTGAACGCTTTAGCCCCCTGCAGCTTGCAGGCACTGTTAGTCCAGACCAAAATCAGCGGCGTAACCAATATCACGCCCAGCGTATCGCCCATCCACCAATGTAGCAGCGAGGAAAGCACAGCTTCCTCGCCGATAAATCCGCCAGCAAACAAAGTCAACGTGCCGATTGCCGCAGTCAACGAACAAGCGACAACGCCGCCTACACTTATCAGCACCAGATAATCGCGCAGCGTTTTCAGAGAACGGTCGAAGCCGCGGATGCGCTGCAGCAACCAAGCGCCGGACCAGGCGCCGAAGGTACTACCGATTGATATGCTGGTCGCGCTCAATAACGCTTTGCCTTGCCACAGATTAAGCGCCAAGGCCCCGATGAATATTGCCCAAACATAGTGGCGGCCGCCCAGCAAAATGGCCGCCAATGCCAGCCCGCTGGCAATAAAAAACACACTGGCACTGCCATTGGGCGCGAAATACAACAAAGCCAGTCTGGCCGTTACGATATAAAGCCCGGCAGCAGCTATCCATCTCAGCCATGCAGGCGCCATTGCTTCACGCATAAACCCTCCTCGTGCTGAGAGTATAGCGACTGCCTGGGGGATTTCTAATTTAAATAGCCCGGCTGCTTATTGGCCGGGTTCTTAAACGTTGTCGCACCCGCGCCGGCGGGAGTGTTTATTTGTACGTAGGCTTACCATCGCCAAAGGCGTTTAAAGACACTTCGAAGTAGAAGAAATTGCTCGGCTCGCTGGTATAAGAGCCCTGCCCGCCTTGCGACACGCCTACGGCTCTGGCTTCGGTGAAGTCGCCAGGGGTAAATCGTGCATAGCTCATGCTCCAATCCACATAGGCATTCAGTTTGTGACGCAGGCGAATATCAAACTCGTGTCCCAGGAAAGTCCCGCTACGGCCCGTGGTATCGCGCAAGCCGGCCCGGTTCCAGCCTCCGGCCGCACTTTCCTCCCAGTAAGCGTTGTAGCCGGTATCGATACGCACGTCTTTGTAGGGCGAAAACTCCAGTCTGGCCTTCGGCGCGATGATATTGTCCCAGGAGAAATAATCGTTTCGCGACCAGGGTTGGTTAAAGCCGTAGAAGGCATCAAAGCGTTGGTTGATATTGTCGCCGGCGTTTTTATCGCCCGTGCCGTAGCCGTAATAGAGACTGGCGCGGGGTTTCCAATCGTGATCGAAGCTGTAACCTAATTCCAAAGAGTAGGCCAAGGCGTCGTGCTGGCGTAAGGTCTCCCGCGTCCCGGACAAGGAACCGAAGCGTCCGAATTGCTTGTTGATGTCGGCATCGAAATCAAAGCCGCCGCCGAAAAAGCCATAAGCCCTAAGACCCGGCGCATAAATATCCATACTGGCCTTGCGATTGGCTGCCACCCGGTTGGCGGGATCACCGTCGGTTTTGCGACCCAGGAAATAAGGCTGGATGGTGACAAACTCGGACCATTGTTTCAGGCTGAGTACGGCACCGTAGATCCAGGTGTCTTCATCCGGTTGGTCGAATTCGTATTTGTAGCGCTCCACCGGTTGCAAGGCAAAAGTATCCAAATCCCAGTCATTCTGTTTCTTGCCGAAGTGTACTCGATAACCTTCGAAGTTGTTGGTGGTATTACGGAACTCGTTGTTACCAATCAAACGCCTATCCAGCAACTCCAAGTGCATACGGCCGGCACGAATGCTGAGGGGCCGGTTATGGCCTAAGGCATTGGCGAAATACAACTCACCATAGCCCTGGATCATCTCAAACTCGTTCACATCGGCATCGGTTTTGGGGTACAAACCGTTATAACTGCGCGCATCCTCCATTTCGACTGCAAAGCGTAACGGATCGAGGATTTCTTTGATGCCGACGTAGGCGCGGGTCCTGAGCAGCCACAGGTTATCGGCATCGGGCCGCCACTCTGAGGTGCCCGAGCGTTGCGGCCTAAAGTCGTTTTCGCGGTATTCGTAGCGGGTCCGAAAATCCAGCCCGACATCCAGCCATTTCACATCGCGAAATTGCTCGAACTGGGTTTTACTCAAATTGCGCACGTACAAAGGCGGATCGGTTGGCGCAGGTTCGACGCGATAGCCTTTGGTCGGGACATAATAATCTTCGGCGTTGACCAGGGCCGGCCAAGCCAGCAACAAGCCAAGTGCACCTGCTGCCCGTACTGTATAAATTAAAGGTCGTTTCATGTGGGTAACTGTGGGTTTAGAGTAGTTAATGGCCGGTACACAAAAAGATTCTGCTCATCTCGCCGTCCTTGGGCTGAGTGGCAACAAGCGAACAACTATTTAGCGGCGTTAGCCTTAGTCTAGTTGGAACCCGCTAATGCAGAATCTTTTTGCTGGCCCAGCCGAAAACGTTCGCGCTTGTCGATCTGGACGATGCGGCCGTCGTGAATCACGACTTCAACCGAGCCAAACCGAATATCCTGCACAATCGTCGCGATTTGCAATGCAATCTCCTTGTTATCGCCTTGCTTCAATGCATGGCCGTTAAGTTCAATCGCCATATAGCCTCCTGAGGTATGGTGGGTTATCGTGGTTTGATGAATCCTTGTCTTGGCAGCATTAGCGCCAATGACCGTGGGACAAATGGTAAGAAAACCACAAAGCGATTGAAAACGATATAAACAGAAATATATATCTGTTAATTGGATATATAACATGGCGAATATTTACCCTCCCATCCTGGCCGCAATAGCCAAAATTCGCCCGATTGTTATCTAAATAAAAGATTATCAATTCAATTTATATCATTTCCGTTGGCATTTAAGTTTCTCTATCCTGTCAGCACCTACTGACTGTTTCCAGAGAAACACCATGACTCAAAGCAACATCATGCCGGGCTTTCGACCGGCACTGGCCTACACCTTGTTCTACCTTGGACTGGTGGTACTGATCCCCTTGAGCACCCTGGTATTTAAGAGCTTGCAACTGGGTTGGGGCGAGTATGTGGACATCATTAGCAATAATCGAGTGGTATCGTCGTTCCGGGTCAGTTTCGGTACCTCTCTGATAGCCGCCTTGGTGGCCGGCCTGTTTGGTTTTGTGATTGCCTGGGTGTTGGTGCGTTATCCCTTTCCCGGCAAACGCTTCTTGGACGCTTTAATCGATCTACCCTTTGCCTTACCGACGGCGGTGGCCGGCGTCATATTAGCGACCATTTTTCAGCCCAGCGGCCTGCTGGGTAAATGGTTGATGAGCTCATTGGGCGTGCAAGTAGCTTATAAGCCGCTGGGCATAGTGGTGGCATTGATTTTTATCGGCATTCCTTTTGTGGTGCGGACCATCGAGCCGGTATTGCAGGAATTTGATACCACGATGGAAGAAGCGGCCTCCAGTCTGGGCGCTACTCGCTTACAAGTGTTTGCCCAGGTGATCTTTCCCAACATTTTTCCGGCACTGTTAACCGGCGTATCGCTGGCGTTTGCCCGCGGGGTGGGAGAGTACGGTTCGGTGATTTTTATCGCCGGCAATCTGCCTTATGTCTCGGAAATCGTCCCGTTATTGATCATCACCAAACTGGAGCAGTACCAATATGCCGGGGCGACGGCGATTGCACTGACGATGCTGCTAGTGTCGTTTTTGTTGCTACTGATCGTTAATTTATTGCAGCTCTGGGCGCGCCGCCGCTCCGGGCAAATTTAGGAGACATCATGCACGCCAATGTTCATGTGATTAGCGACGCCACCGGCCAAGCACACTTCAAAGCGCTACACGACCCGTTTTGGGTGCGCTGGGGCCTGGTCGGCATCGCGGTAGGTTTTATTGTGTTGTTTCTCTGCGTCCCGCTGGGTTTGGTGTTGTATCAGGCCTTCTCCAAAGGTTGGCAAGCCTATTGGACAGCGCTGGCGCAACCGGATGCCATCGCCGCGATGCAACTGACCTTGCTGGTGGCATTGATAACGGTTCCGCTGAATACCGTATTCGGCGTCGCCGCCGCCTGGGCCATCACCCGTTTTGAGTTTTGGGGCAAAAGCTTATTGACCACCTTGATCGATTTGCCATTCTCGGTATCGCCGGTTATTTCGGGCCTGATTTTTGTTCTGATGTTCGGCGCTCAAGGCTGGTTCGGACATTGGTTTTCCGAGCATGACATTAAAGTGATATTCGCGGTACCCGGCATCGTGCTCGCAACCATCTTTATCACCTTTCCTTTTGTGGCGCGCGAACTGATTCCGCTGATGCAGGAAATGGGCAACGAGGAGGAAGAAGCGGCGCTATCGCTAGGTGCCAGCGGCTGGCAGACATTTTTTAAAGTGACTTTACCCAATATCAAATGGGCTTTGCTGTACGGCGTGTTGCTGTGCAACGCCCGGGCGATGGGCGAATTCGGCGCGGTGTCCGTGGTATCCGGACATATTCGCGGCGTGACCAATACCCTGCCCTTGCATGTGGAAGTCAGTTACAACGATTACGACGTGATCGGCGCTTTTTCCAGCGCCTCGATATTAGCCTGTCTGGCCATCGTTACGCTGGTTTTGAAAAGCGTTTTGGAATGGAAGCAGGCCAGAGCCTAAAGACGAAAATACGCCGACATTCTGAGGCGTTTAACATCCGGTATTGAGATAAAAACATGAGTATTCTGCTAAACAACATCAGCAAAAACTTCGGCAAATTTGCCGCCTTGTACGACGTCAACCTGGAAATTCCGGAAGGCGAGCTGGTAGCTCTGCTGGGCCCCTCCGGTTGCGGCAAGACCACCCTGCTCAGAATCATCGCCGGCCTGGAAACCCCGGATTTCGGCCGGGTACTGCTCAGCGGCGAAGACAAGACCGAGCAACATGTCAGCCGGCGCGGGATTGGTTTTGTGTTTCAACATTACGCCTTGTTCCGGCATATGACGGTGTTCGACAACATCGCCTTCGGTTTGCGGGTCAAGCCGCGCAAGGAACGGCCTACCGAAGCCTTTATCAGCAAAAAAGTGCACTCTTTGTTGGAGTTGGTACAACTGGATTGGCTGGCCGACCGCTTCCCGGATCAATTATCAGGCGGCCAAAGGCAGCGGATAGCTTTAGCTAGAGCCCTGGCCGTAGAACCCAGCGTATTGTTGCTGGACGAACCGTTCGGCGCGTTGGACGCCAGCGTGCGCAAAGATCTGCGGCAATGGCTGCGCAATCTGCATCAGGAATTGCATGTCACCAGTATTTTTGTGACCCACGATCAGGAAGAAGCCATGGAAGTCGCCAGCCAAGTCGTCGTATTGAATCAAGGCCGCATCGAGCAACAAGGCGCCCCGGCCGATATTTACGATCATCCGGCCAATGCCTTTGTTTCCAAATTCATCGGGCAAACCAACGTCTTCGATCTATCGGAAACCGAAAGCAACTGGCTGCAACGCGCAGGGATTCTGGCGGAAAAACCGCAAGGCATCTTCGCACACGTCCGCCCGCATCATATCGACATCGTCAAAGCCGAAGAAGCCTCCGGTTCGCCGGTAACTTTGAAAGACTGGCAACATCTGGGCGCGACGATACGCATCGAACTGTTCAATCCGCAACATAACGGTTCCGGTGCGACGCTGTTTGCGGAGATGCCCAACGAACGCTTCAAACAACTGAATTTAAACAAGGGCGACCGCGTGGCGGTGCATATCAAACAAGCGCATTGGTTTAATTGACAGCACCCCTCATAGTTCGGGCTATGCCAAACATAGCCCGGTACCGGCATTTGTACCCGGTTCGCGATTGTTGCCCATCGCTCAAATCACCCCATGGAAAGACCGATATGAATCTAAATCAGCTTGAATTATTGCGCGTCCTGAAGGACACCCAGTTCAACCAATCCAAAGCCGCGGAAATCATGCATGTCGTGCAGTCGGCCGCCAGCCGACAGTTACAATTATTGGAGGAGGAATTGGGCTCGCCGCTCTACGAACGCCACGGCAAAAAACTGCTGGGCCTGACACCGCTGGGCGAGCAGGTGATGGAACAGGTAGACAGGATCAATCAAGCCAAAAAGAACATCCTGTCGATAGCCGACGACTTTCGCGAAAATCGCAACGGCGCCTTGCATATCGCCACCACCCATACTCAAGCCAAGTACTTGCTACCGGAACCGGTGCAAAAATTCCGGGAGAAATATCCGGGCATCACCATTTACATGGTGCAATCGTCACCACAAGAATTAATAGAGCAGCTCCATCAGCATCGGGCCGATATTGCCATCTGCACCGAAAAGCTGGACGAGGACGAGAAGCTGGTCGTCAAATCCTGCTATGAATGGCAACACATCGCCGTGGTGCCGCGCCATCACCCCTTGGCGCAAGGCGATGTGACGCTGGGCCGGCTGGCCGCATTTCCGATTTTGACTTACTCGCAAGGCTATACCGGCCGTTCGACCATCGAAAAAGCCTTTAAGAACGCGGGTAAGGAACTGGACATCACCCTGTCCGCCGCCGATTCCGACATCATCAAAACCTATGTCAGATTGGGTTTGGGCGTGGGGATTATCGCCGGTACGTCTTACGAAGCGCGCAACGACAATGATTTGGTCGCCAGGGATTTATCGCACCTGATCCCACGCTCGATGACGAAAATCGCCTATTTGAAGCAATTATATCTACCCACTTATTTGCAATATTTCATTAACGAGCTGCTTGCCAAAGCCGCCAAGGAGCATGAATATTAAAATCCGGCACGAATTTTTGTTTTGATTTCGCTATTTATCATAAGAACCGCCGTAAAAAATTCGACTTTGCGATCCTTCACGCAAAAACAAAGACTTACAAACCGCCCAACCACCGCCGCAAGCTCCTTGCACCGAGGTAAATCATATTTTTAGATTTATATATCTCAAATAGGCATTACAGATAACCGAACCAATCGAACCTGTATTGACAGCCTTCGTTTAAACCAAGTACTTTAAAAAAAATCGCTGACCGGACCACCGGAAGCCAGTACGCCTGAATTGATAAGCAGGCTGCTGGCTTTTTTTTGGCCCGCAGAAAACCGACAGGGAGTAATACCGTCATGACGCATTGGTATCCAGATAACTCGCAATCAATAGGCAAAACCCCATTAGTCCGGCTAAACCGCATTACCGACGGCGCGCCGGTGACTTTGCTGGCTAAAATCGAAGGCCGCAATCCGGCTTATTCCGTGAAATGCCGCATCGGCGCGGCGATGATTAACGACGCCCAGCAACGCGGCTTGCTGACCGCCGGCAAAGAACTGATAGAACCCACCAGCGGCAATACCGGCATCGCCCTAGCCTTCGTAGCCGCCGCGCGCGGCATTCCACTGACCCTGACCATGCCGGAAACCATGAGTCTGGAACGGCGCAAATTATTGGTGGCTTATGGCGCCAAACTGGTCCTCACCGAAGGCGCCAAGGGCATGAAAGGCGCGATAGCCAAAGCCGAAGAAATTGCGGCCTCCGATCCGGACCGCTATGTACTGCTGCAACAGTTTAAAAACCCCGCCAACCCCAGCATCCACGAACTAACGACTGGCCCGGAAATCTGGACCGACAGCGACGGTGCCATCGACATTTTAGTCTCCGGCGTCGGTACCGGCGGCACGATTACCGGGGTTTCGCGCTATATCAAATTCAAACAACGCAAACCTATCATTTCTATTGCGGTAGAACCGGAAACTAGCCCAGTGTTAACACAGTTCCGGGCTGGCGAACCGCTACAGCCGGCGCCCCATAAGATCCAGGGCATCGGTGCCGGTTTCGTGCCGGATGTACTGGATTTATCCTTGGTTGACGAAATTGCCTTGGTCAGTAACGACGATGCCATAGCCTATGCCCGCCGCCTGGCGCGCGAGGAAGGCATCTTGGCCGGCATTTCCTGCGGTGCGGCAGTGGCCGCCGCGGTGCGGGTGGCCAAGCGTCCGGAACACGAAGGCAAAACCATTGTGGTCATCTTGCCGGATTCCGGCGAGCGCTACTTGAGCTCGGCCTTGTTCGAAGGCCTGTTCGATCCGCAAGGTGTAGCGCTATGACCTTAAGCGAACACGGCCAACGCTGGGAAATCGATGCTCTGGTTGCAGAACTGCGCGAACTGCGCCTGCAATCTCTGGAAAACCGGCATCGCCGTGAACATCCGCCCAAATTGCCTTCCCGTAAGATTTTGAGCCAAATCGTCGACAACTTGGGCGCGGCGCTGTTCCCAAACCGGCTGGGAATGCCCGACCTGACTGACGAAGGCATCGATTATTTCGTCGGCCACACGCTGGATAGTCTGCTACGGCAATTGCAACGGCAAATCGGCCTGGAATTGCAATTTGTCGCCGAACAGCAAGGCCTATCCGTGGATACTCGCAGCCAAGCGACAGACATCACCCGGCAGTTTGCGGCCCAGTTGCCTGCTGTGCGGCAATTGATCGACACAGATATTCAAGCTGCCTACGAGGGCGACCCCGCCGCGCGTTGCGCCGATGAAGTGTTGGTTTGCTATCCAGGCATCACCGCGGTGATTCATCACCGACTAGCGCATGTGCTGTACCAATTGGGTCTGCCGTTGGTGGCGCGCGTGATCAGCGAAGTTGCGCATTCCGCCACTGGGATCGACATCCATCCGGGCGCGCAAATCGGCGAAAGCTTTTTTATCGATCACGGCACCGGTGTGGTAATCGGCGAAACGGCAGTCATCGGCCGCCGAGTGCGCTTATATCAAGCGGTGACGCTGGGCGCCAAACGCTTTGACAAGGACGACAACGGCATTCTGGTCAAGGGTAACGCCCGCCACCCCATCGTTGAAGACGATGTGGTGATTTATGCCGGTGCCACGATCCTGGGACGTATCACCATTGGCCGCGGCTCGACGATAGGCGGCAACGTCTGGCTCACCCACAGCGTGCCGCCGGACAGCCTGGTCAGCCAGGGCCAGAATCGCACGGAAGTATTTGCCGGCGGCGGCGGGATTTAATCTCAACGGCCAATCGGCGCTTTTTCAAACCAACATTGATTAATCAGTCACTAAAAACACTTTAACCAACCACCACCCACTAAGAAAGGAAAATCACCATGTCAGACATTCATCAAGCCCATACCGCGTTAGGCGACGTCGCTGCGCGCACCTTATCCAACGCCACCAAAACCGTGCCCATGATGGGTACGATCACGCCTCGCTGGCTGGTGCATTTAATGCACTGGGTACCAGTCGAAGCGGGTATTTACCGGGTCAACAAAGTGAAAAGCGAAACCAGCATCGCCGTCGACTGCTCCAGCCTGGACGAAAAAGTGTTGCCGCAAACCTATGTGGATTACGAAGAATGGGGTCGCGAATATCGCTTGAACGCCGTCAACACCGTGCTAGACGTTCACACCCGCGTGGCCGATTTGTACAGCAGCCCTTACAACCAAATCCACGAACAGCTGCGCTTGACCATCGAAACCGTCAAAGAGCGTCAAGAAAGCGAGCTGATCAACAATGCCGAATACGGCTTGTTGAACAACGTCGCGCCCGCGCAAAAAGTGCAAACCCGCAAAGGCTCGCCAACTCCTGACGACCTGGACGAATTGATTGCCCGAGTCTGGAAAGAACCCGCCTTCTTCCTGGCCCACCCACGCGCCATCGCCGCCTTCGGCCGCGAAGCGACTCGCCGCGGCACACCGCCACCAACCATTTCCATGTTCGGTTCGCAATTTTTAACTTGGCGCGGCCTGCCTTTGATTCCGACCGACAAGCTAAAAATCACCAACGGCAAAACCAATATCCTGCTGTTGCGCACCGGCGAAAGCCGTCAAGGCGTAGTCGGTTTGTATCAACCCAATCTGACCGACGAACTGAGCATGGGCCTGTCCGTGCGTTTCATGGGCATCAACCACAAAGCTATCGCCTCCTATCTGGTCTCCCTGTATTGCTCGCTGGCGGTGTTGACCGAGGACGCCATCGGCGTATTGGAGAATGTCGAAATAGGCAACTACTATGACTACCAATAACGTTGACCTGGCTGGCCTGGCGCAACAAGCGCTGAGCGGCGGCACCGTGCCCGCGGGCTTGCCGGATGCCGCCGAATTGACGCGCTTGGCCAATCAGATTTTCCTGGAAGTGCCTAATGCTGGCGAAGCCATCGATACCGTACCGGTCTCGGCGGCAACTGCCGTACCGTTTAATAACGTCAGTTCCGGTTTCGACTCCCGGCCTGGCATCGACGACACGGCTATCTCAGCCTTGGTGCAACGCAGTTTTGCTTTGCCCGGCACAGCGGATTTGCAAACCGCCCTTGCCACACCGTTTGGTAAAACTCAGCCCACCACGCCTAGTACGTCATCGTTTTATTTTATAACCGAGGTATCCGCGTTGGCACGTGCGGCGCAAGTACCGGGTTTGGGTTCCGCGCATCCGCCGTTTGATGTCCATGCGGTGCGGCGAGACTTTCCAATTTTGCAAGAGCGTGTAAACGGTTATCCACTAGCTTGGCTGGATAACGCCGCTACCACGCAAAAGCCGCAGGTGGTGATTGATCGGATTTCCGAGTTTTATCAGCACGAAAACTCCAACATCCACCGGGCCGCGCATGAATTGGCTGCACGTGCTACCGATGCCTATGAAGGCGCACGACAAATCGTCGCGCGTTTTATCAATGCCTCGTCCGCCGATGAAGTAGTGTTCGTGCGTGGTGCTACCGAAGCCATCAATCTTGTAGCCAAAAGTTGGGGTAAGCAAAACATTGGCGCGGGCGACGAAATCGTCATCAGCTGGCTGGAACACCACGCCAACATCGTGCCCTGGCAGCAACTGTGCGCGGAAACCGGTGCGGTACTTAGAGTGATCCCGGTCGATGATAACGGCCAAGTGATTTTGGCCGAGTATCAAAAACTGCTGAATGCCAAAACCAAGCTAGTGTCGTTTACGCAGGTCTCGAATGCTTTAGGCACCGTCACGCCGGCGCAGGAAATGATCGAACTAGCCCACCGGGCCGGCGCTAAAGTGTTGCTGGACGGCGCGCAATCGGTGTCGCATTTAAAGGTTGATGTACAGGCTTTGGATTGCGATTGGTTGGCGTTTTCCGGCCACAAAATCTTCGGTCCGACTGGTATCGGCGTGCTGTACGGCAAAGCGGAAGTTCTGGAGGCTACCCAGCCTTGGCAAGGCGGCGGGAATATGATCGAAGACGTCACCTTCGAGAAAACCGTCTACCAACCCGCACCCGCCAAATTCGAAGCCGGCACCGGCAATATTGCCGACGCGGTGGGTTTGGGTGCGGCGCTGGAATATCTGAACAAAATCGGTATCGAAAATGTAGCCCGTTACGAGCATGAATTGCTGGTTTATGCGATGCATGCCTTGCAAGCCATACCGGGTCTGCGTTTGATCGGCACCGCGCCGGAAAAAACCAGCGTGGCGTCGTTCGTGATAGACGGTCATAGCACTCAAGATATTGGTAAAGCCTTGAATGAGGCCGGCATCGCCGTGCGCTCCGGCCATCATTGCGCACAGCCCATTTTGCGACGCTTTGGTTTGGAAAGTACCGTAAGACCCTCGTTGGCGTTTTATAACACTTACGAGGAAATCGATAGGTTAACGGCAACCCTAAAACGGTTGCAGTGCACTTCTCGGCGGTTTTAGCCTAACATTCTGAGGTCAAGGCGGCATACAGTCTTGACCTCAAATACTCGCGCTGGAAAAACATTTTCAACGTGAGGATGTGCGAAAAAGCCGCTATAAAAAATCTTGGTTCTAGGGTTCTAGGCCTTATATCTAAACGTATCGGTAACGCCAATTATCCTGGCGTTACCGAACATTTATTATCTTAACTACGGGTTTCCGTAGCCAGCTCCAGCGCCGACTGTGGTACGGCTGCCTTGCGTTTTTTCGGCTTAAAGGTTTTGACCAGCCTTTTCCATCCCACCACCAGCGAACTGGCGCCCAGTACCAAACCGAAACCCACCCAGGTCAACATCCAGGCATCCCAGATCGGCCGGTGATACAGCCAACCGAAATCCCAATGATGCAAACCCGAATATAACCAGCGAAACACCCGGCGACTGCGATCCAGCTTGGCTAGCAAGCTACCGTCTTGCGGGTCCAGATAAAACCGGGTGCCGGCTGCGTCTGCCAGCTCTACCACGACCACCGGCAACGGTTTTTCCACCAAGCTTTGATGATGCCGCGGGTAATAATAGCTGTCGTAGTCTTCCAAGAGTTCCTGGCTGGCGATGGGCGTATCTTGCGACACACGCAAGATCGCGTCGGTTACCGAGATTTTATTGAATTGCTGAACCGCCCCATCCACCGCTTGCGGTAATCGCTGACCATCGCGGCCATAAGCCAATAACACTGCTTCGCCACCCAAACGCCGCCAACTCAACTCGACAACATCCTTGCCATCCGCGTTGCTAAGCGGGCCGGGTTGCCAATTGCGCATTGCATCGGGTAACACCTTGCCCAAATATCTGTTCAGTTCTTGCCGTGTGAGATTGGCTTCGGAAAATAATTTGCCGGGATTGGTGTCGATAAATCCGCTCAGCGCCCAAGACAGCGCCACGGTCCCGCCGATCAAACCGCTCCAGAAATGCCATTTAAACCAAAACTCCCGGTACGGTTGCGTACGGCCTTGCGAATAGGTGGGCTTGCCGTTAAATCCCGGCCGCCAGCGCAACCAGCCGATAATCAAACCGGTGATGCACGCGATAGTCGCGCCCAAGCCGGACCACAATTGCACGTCGTGGCGATATTGCCCCAAACCAATGGCCTCCAGAGGTTTGAATAAATGCAGCCAATTGCCGGCATAGTAAAACGCCCTATCGACGCAGGTCGAGGCATGCAGGACTTCGCCGGTACGCGCCGAAATCAACAACTCGTCACCGTCGTCGCTAGCTACCCGATGAAACGGCCGCAAAGCCTCCTGATTACGCAGAATAATCGGGGCTTCCACCGTTTCCACTACTTGCAAATTATGGTTAATACCCTCGCGTTTGAACCAGTCGTCAGCGATGCGTAGCGCCTGCTCCACCGAAGTTTCGCGCAAGCTGCCGTCCAGTGCGGACAGCGCAAAGCGCGCGCCTTTGGTATCTTCCACCAGCCAAAACGGCTCGTCGTTACGTCTTACCAAGCGGGCATCGGCTATACCGACAGACGCTTCGGCCCAATTGCCCGATTCGGTTTTAGCTTGCGCGCCATGTTCACCCATGTTTGCCGGCTTGGATTGATGTTGCGCGGCAAAAAGCTTACGTTGCTCGGCACTGCGGTCCCAGGCTTCGCCCAAGCTCAACCAGCCTACTTCGGGCGCCAGGCTTTCCGCGTGCGCCAATTGCTGGCTGCGGCTTTGCGTGGTCGGCGTCGAATAGATAATCGCAATGCCGGTAAAAAACCAGAAAAACATGAACAAAGCCAACACCACCCCCAGCCAGCGGTGGGTTTCATATAACAACCAATTCAAAGACTTTTTCATTGCCGCCCTCCTAAACGCCCTTTGTTGATGACACTATCCGTTGAAAATTACTTTGCACTTCTCCGCCCCTATACACACTTCCTTAAACTCTTATTGACCAGCCTGCGCGGACTTGCCTAAACCTTGCACAATCTCCAGGGCCTTTTCGACATTTTCGGCGGGTTGCAAGTCGCCGACGCTAGCGACGATTTTGCCGTCCGCCGCTACCACAAACGTGGTCCGGGCTATGGCACCGTGATTGACCTGTACACCGCGACTATCCAAGCGCCCGGTTTTTGATTCGTCCACGCTCAAGCCATAAGCATTGGCAATCTTGCCGTCCGTATCCGAGGCCACCGGAAATTTGCTGGCGCAATAATCAGGATCGGCCGAGAACTCGTTCAACCGCTCGATACTATCCAAGGACACGCCCACGATCGTCGCACTGGCGGCGGCGAATTTGTCGTGATTGATCGCAAAGGTTCTCGCTTGAATATTGCAGCCGCGCCCATAAGCGGTCGGATAGAAATACACCACCACCGGACCTTTGCCGCGCGCTTCCTTCAAGGAATAGGCAAACGGTTTGCCGGCAAACGAGGCTTGGGTCTCGAAATCCGGCGCGACATCGCCTTCTTGCAAGCCGGCCAGCGCCGAAAATGCCACTAACAGCGATAATGCGCTTCCCAGAAAAAATCGTTTCATCTCAACTCCGTAAAAAAGATAGGGAATACGTTTCAGTCGAACTCCTAAGCTCGCTACAAGCCCGACAGGTATTCCACTAAGGCATTCAGCTCATCGTCGTTCAGGGACTTGGCAATTTTGTTCATCACCGCTTCCGGACTGTTCTTGCGCTCGCCCAGTTTCCAATTGGTCAATTGACTGCGCAGATAAACCCGGCGTTGTCCGCCAATCACCGGATAAATGACGTTATCCGCAATCTTGCCTTTGCCGTTCTCACCGTGACAACTGGCACAAGCAGGCAAATCCCGCGCCGCATCGCCGTTTACAAACAAATTTTTAGCGAGCGGATTGTCGGCGATCCGCTCGCCTCGCATGACTTTTTGGCTGGCAAAATATGCGGCGATGTCGGCCATGTCTTCTTGTGTCAGATCGGCGGCCATCACATTCATGATTTCGTGATTGCGAGCGCCGGATTTAAAATCGCTGAGCTGTTTAACCAGATAGCCGGCGTATTGACCGGCGTGGCTGGGAATTCTGACATCGCCGCTGTTGCCGTCCTCGCCATGACACTCCTGGCAACGTTCGTCAGCCGACTTTTGTTTACCCACGACCGGGTTGCCGTTGCCGATGCGTTGCAAAGAAAGTTCATCGCCCTGCTCCGCTAATACGGTTTTCGCCGAGGCCAATAAGGCAAAGGTACTAACGGCCAGCCACGGGCTGCGGCGGCGCCAATGATGCCTTCCTCCACGGGGTTTGGTGTCGGGCGCCACAGCGCATAGCCAACGGCAAAACCCCATGCCTAGTTCGCCTTCGGTCGATCAGCGGCGAGCTTTTCCACGACTTCCAGTGCTTTGGCGACATTTTCTTCCGGCTTCAAGCCGCCCAAGGTCGCAGCGATTTTGCCGTTCGGCGTGATCACGAAGGTGGTGCGCTCCGCAAAGCCGTGGTTGATTTCCACGCCCCTACTATCGGTTTTACCCGGCGCGGCGGCTTTCACGGCAATATCGTAATTGCCGGAGATTTTGCCGTCGGCATCGGATGCCACCGGAAACTTGCTGGCGCAGTAATTAGGATCGGCGGAAAAGTCGTTCAGGCGCTCGATGCTGTCCAGCGATACCCCGACGATACTGGCACCGGCGGCGGCAAATTTTTCGTGATTGACCGCAAAGCTATGCGCCTGCAAATTGCAGCCGCCGGTATAAGCGGACGGATAGAAATACACGACAACCGGACCGTTTTTCAAAGCATCCTCAAGCGTGTAATTAAAAGCCTTGCCGGCCAGGGAAGCTTGCGCTTGAAAATCCGGGGCTGGATGGCCTTCCGGCAGCGCGGCCATCACCGGCAAAGCAAAGACGGCAGGCAGCAGGCTTTTCAAAAATAAGTTTTTCATCATTTTTCAATTAGAGGGGTTTGTATTTGTCGTGGCAGGCGCCGCGGCATTGTTTGGAAAAGTCGTTGGCGGCCACAGCAGCCGTATCGAAATCACCGGCAGCCAGCGCATTCTGAATATTCGCCGCCTTGTCCTGATATTCCTTGGCGTTATGCGTGGCGTCGTCAGCGTTGCCACGCTTGGCAAAAAATCCTTCGACCAGTTTGAATTCGTCCTGTAATTGCTTGGCTTGCGTTACCGCGGTGTTGGCGTCCTTGGCGGCAATATTGTTTTGCACTTCCTGAATTTTGGTTTCCACATCGTTCATTAACTCTTCGAAATCAAATTCGCTTTCGGCAATCACCGCGCTGCTACTAAGAACCAAGCCAATTCCGAAAAGATAAATCGTCTTTCGCATATCGTTAACCCTGTCGCGGCATTACCCGCCGCATTAAATAATGTTCTCGGAACATCTCTAAAATTCCCTCTTCGCCAAGCAGGACTCAAACGACCCACTGTCACCCAAGGCCCCCACAAAGGCCCGGCTGCGCGTATTACCGGGAGATATCCGGTCTGCCGTCCATTGGCCCCAGCCTCCTTGCCGGGATAAACGCTCACCTGACAGCGTCGTCCTAATGCCCTGTTTGATAAAGAGGGAATTTCAGAGATGTCCACATTGGTTCAAATTCGCCTTGCCCCGGCAAACAGCCGGCTCGGCGAATCGCTTACCCGAAAGCGCCAAGCCTTCGGGTAGGCTGTTAAAGCTCAACCTTAAGCAATCAGTTCCTTGATCACTTTGCCGTACACCACGGTTGGACGTTCCGAACGGCCTTGATACTTGTAAATCAGCTTCAAGTGATCCAGACCCAACTGGTTCAACACCGTGGCGTGCAAGTCGTAGGTATCGACTTCGGTACCTTTGATAGCTTGTACGCCCAGCTCGTCGGTGCCGCCATGGGTATAACCGGCTTTGACGCCGCCGCCTGCCATCCATTGGGTATAGCCCCAAGGATTGTGGTCGCGGCCGTCGCCGGATTCGCTCCAAGGGGTACGACCAAACTCGGAAGTCCAGACCACCAGGGTTTCATCCAGCAAACCTTTGGCTTTCAAATCTTTCAACAAGCCGGCGATCGGTTTGTCGATAATTTTTGAATGCTTGCTGTGGTTGTCTTCGATGTTTTGGTGCGCGTCCCAATCGCGGCTGTCGCCTTTGATGTCGGTCGGGCCGGATACGACTTGCACGAAACGCACACCGCGTTCGGTCAAGCGTCTGGCACGCAACAACAACTCGCCGTATGGGCGGGTGATTTCATCGTTCAAGCCATACAGCGCTTTAGTCGCGTCGGATTCCTTACTAAAGTCAACCGCTTCCGGTGCGGTTTCCTGCATGCGGTAAGCCAGCTCGTAAGATTCGGTGCGGGCTTGCAGTTCGCTATCGGTTGGATAGTTGGCCGCATGTTGTTGATTAATCTGTTTCAACAAGTCCAGCGCATGGCGTTTTTCCGCGTTAGCCAGATATTCCGGGTTGTTCAAATGCAGAATCGGCGAATTACCGGGACGGAACGGCGTACCTTGATAAACCGCGGGTAAAAAGCCGGATTCCCAGTTGGTCACACCGCCGCGCGGTTCGCGTTTGTCGTTATACAACACCACGTAGGCCGGCAGATTCGGGTTCGCCGAACCCAAAGCATATTGCACCCAAGCGCCCAGTGTTGGCCGGCCGGGGTTCAAGCCGCCGGTGTTCAACTTCATGATGGAAATATCGTGGGTCGCACCAACAGTCACACTGGATTTAATAAATGCCAGGTCGTCGGCATGTTCCGCCAGATTGGGCAGCCAGTCAGAAAACCAGGCGCCGCTTTGACCGTGCTGTTTCCAGTCGCGTTTGGTGGCGATCAATTTAGTGATACCGCCTTGAGTACTGGTTTTGATGCCTTGCAAAAACGAAGCGGGAATACCGGTACCGGCTTGTTTGACCAACTGCGGTTTGTAGTCGTACAAATCCAGCGTGCTGGGGGCACCGGACATGTGCAGCCAGATGACGGTTTTGGCTTTAGGCGCAAAATGCGGCGCTTTCGGCGCTAAAGGATTGGCGCCGGCCAAGGCTTGCAGGGCTGGGTCGTCCGCCAGAGCAGTGGCAATGACGCCACCACCGGGCAGAAAGCCGCTGACGGCCAAGCCACCTAAGCCATAGCCGGTTTTTATTAAAAAATCGCGACGTGATTTGTTGTTCATTATCTAAACCTCTTGAATAGTATTTTGTGTCGGCAACTGCTTCGGGTCCGGTAAGGCGCCTACCGATTTGGCAAACGCCCACTTAAACCGAGTCGTATGTATCGTTAAAACCGGTAGATGAACTCGTTGGAGTTGGCTACCACGTGGACCAAATCCACGAATGCAGCGGCTCTCACAGGGTCACCCAGCGGCTTGTCCTTAACGCCGGCCGGTACGTTCACTTCAAATTTGCCATCCGCCGCCTTAGCGCGAATGATGGCTTCCTGTTCATTCAAGAAGGCCTGCAACGACTCTTTCTCATCGTCCTTCGGTTGCCGTGCAAACAAGATTTGATACAGTCTGCTGATGCGATCTTCTTCGTCTTCACCCGCTTCGTTGATCACCCGACCAGCCAAGGATTTAGACCAGTCGAATATCAGCTCGCTGTTGTACAGAGTCAGGGCTTGCAACGGCGTGGTGGTAACCTCGCGTTTGCTGTGCGCTTCCTGCGGCGACGCCATGTTGAAGGAGTCCAGGATCGGATACGGAATACTGCGCCGGGTAAAGATGTACAAACTGCGACGGTTCTGATCGTGCACATCCTTGGAGGTTTTCCAGGCCGGATCGCCTTGGAAGTTACCGCTGGCGGTGTTAATCGCTTTGGGCAACGGCGGGTACACGCTAGGTCCACCTACTTTTTCTTCCAATTTGCCAGCAGCGGCTAACAAGGAATCCCTGACCTGCTCCGCTTCCAAACGTTGGCGCGGAAACACTGCCAGCCATTGGTTTTCGCCGTCGGCTTTGGCCACATCTTCGCGGTAATCCGAGGATTGGCGATAAACGCTGGACAACAGTATCTCGCGGTGCAGTTTTTTCACGCTCCAGCCGTCGTTGACGAATTTAGAGGCCAGGTAATCCAGCAACTCGGGATGCGTCGGTTTTTGACCGGCTTTACCGAAATCGCTGACGGTGGTCACGATACCTTTACCGAAATATTGATCCCAAATCCGGTTGGTAAATACCCGAGCGGTCAAAGGATTGGTCGGGCTGGTAATCCATTTAGCCAGCGCTGAACGGCGACCGGATGAAAACGGCAACGGTTTGATGTCCGGTTTTTCGTCGGTAATCGCTTCCGGGAAAGCCGGTTGCACTTCTTCCAATGGTTTTTCGTGATCGCCCACCGCAAACACATAGCTAGGCGGCGCATCCGGATGGCCCAGTTCGGTCATCGCCGAAATGGTATTGGAAGACGTGGTAGGTTTCAGATCGTTGAATTTTTTAAGTTCTTTATCCAGTTTTTCCAACTCGGCCCATTGCTCGGCAATCTTTGGATCGCGCGTTTTAGCATCGGTACTTTCGCCTTTTTCCCGGAAATACGATTCCAAACTGCCTTCGTCGGTCACATTAGCCAAACGATGGTTAACCCAACGGTCGCGAGCGTTCCATTGCTCTTTAGGCTTGAAGATCGCTTCCCGCGAGTCGGTCAAATAACGTTCCTTGTGATATTTAAGTGCCTCTTCCCTATGCGTATCGATAATGGCTTTTTTCTTAGCGCGAATCTCTTTAGTCGCCTCTTCCCATTTGGCGTACTGTTGTTCGTAGGCTTTTTCCACCTCACCTTTCTTCGCAGGGATATTGTCTACCGGCGCGATGTTGGCAAAGAACGACTGTAGCGAGAAATAATCTTTCTGACTGATCTTGTCGAACTTGTGGTTATGGCACCGCGCGCACTCCACGGTTTGACCCAGCACTACCTTGCCCACGGTATCGGTAATATCCGTGGTGATTTGGTATTTGCGTTGCACCAAGTCGCGGGAGTTGCTGTTGTCCGGGAATTGCGCCATGAAGCCGGTGGCCACCAAGGCTTGTTCGTCGCCCGGCCACAATTCGTCGCCGGCCAATTGTTCCTGAATAAATCTGCTGTATGGCTTGTCCTGATTAAATGAATTGATCACGTAATCGCGGTAACGCCACATGTTCAAGCGGTCGTTATCGTTTTGAAAACCGGTACTGTCGGCATAACGCGCCAAATCCAGCCATTTACGCCCTTGGCGCTCGCCGTATTTCGGCGAAGCCAACAAACGGTCCGCCAATTTTTCGTAGGCATCAGGCGATTTATCATTAACAAACGAATCGACTTCTTCCGGGGTGGGAATGACACCCCACACATCCAGCGTAGCCCGGCGGATGAACGACGCCCGGTCGGTATCCTGTGAGGGCTTGATACCTTTCGCTTCCAGCGGTGCCAACACAAACGCATCAATAGGGGTTCTGACCCAATCTTTCTGCTGTACCTCAGGCACGGCAGGCGCCTTAACCGGTTGATATGACCAGAGTTTGGATTTGGACTGTCCGGCTGGAGCAGCGGCTTCGGTGGCCGGTTTTTCTTCGGCGGCCTGAGCAGCGTCGGAGAGCGCAAGTGCCAGCCCCCAGACCACCGCGCAATATAGTTTTATTTTCATTGAATTCCTCCAAAATGACAGCTTGATGGAACGAAGCCGGGGCTTAAACCCAACCTCATTCGGAAATTAACCTTTATGCTTATGGCCTTTTCTGTGCTCTTGCTCTTTGGCATGCTCTTCGGGCTTAGGCGCAGGCGGGACGATTTTGGTAATCTTGCCGCCCTCTTCTTCATAGTTTTGCGAACCTATCGCGCCTACTACTTTGAAACCCTTTTCAGCCAGCAAATCGGCAGACTTACCGGCACGGCCGGCGTGATTGGACACGGTGACTATGGAGCGTTCTTTAGGGATAAACGGCAAAGCCTTATCCAGTTCATCGATCTGTACGTTCAAATAGACGGGAAAGGTACCGATCTTGCTGATCTCATCAGGACGGCGTACATCGATAAACAATACTTGCTCAGGCTTGGCGAGTAAGGCATCGATTTCCGCGCGATTCAATTTTGGGGTTTTATAGGTATAAGGCCGCGCGGCCGGCGCCTCGGTTTTTTTACCGGCGTCCGCGTCAGCGGCAAACGCTACCGGAGCCGCCAAGATCAGAGCCAAAAGAGCCGCTGTGGTCGTGTTTTTCATTGCTATGTCTTCCTGTTATTAGTTGCTAACTGCACGGTTTATCGCGCTTGAATAAGGTTCCTCATTTGGTAAAAAGCAACTAGCATGCCACTCGAAAAATATCCGCCATAAAAAACCATCACCAGCTTGTTAATCATTGATTTAACACGTGATATTTATTTCAAACCACTCTCGATAATGCTTGATAAATCCCTGAACACCCAAGCACAGCCCAAGCAACTGGTGGAAATTCAGCAGGGTCGCAACATGCCCTGTTGCTGGGCTAGCACCACACCAACCGTTGAATGATCCGGCCGGATTGATCCTTGGCGCGCCGTTCGGGCTGAGCTCGTCGCAGCCTGAAGCGCTTGGCGCTTCGACAATACTGTCAACGGCGGAAAAACGAGCGGTATTTACGGTTGACGTTAATAAAGTTGCTTGGGTCTATAAGAAAGGAGACGTACAGATAGGCCAAGCAGGAACGCTGTAACTTCACGACCTTCGGCACTAAGAGCCGAGCCAATACGCCGGACAAAAAAAAACGGGCTAAGGATCAATCCTTGCCCGTTAGAGGTTCTCACCACGAGAGCTTGATGAAATGCTTGGGGCCCTTAAGTCCCGTTTTAAGGGCTGTTTGAGATACTCCGTCAAATCGGCTATTTCGGCCGACTGCTAATACCTGCCGAGAGCAGCGGAATTTTGTAAGCCGCGCCGCGACCGACGACATACAGGGTTTTCTTGTCCACACCCGCAAAGGCCAGGTTCTGCGGCTTTTTGGGTAATGGAATCACGCCCAGGCTCTCACCTTTAGCGCTGATGATTTCTACACCGGCGTTGGAAGCAACATACAACCGGCCTTCATCGTCCAATGCAATACCGTCGGCACCGCTGGACCACGTGCCGTCTTCGCCTTTTTTCCAACCCTCCAGTTTGGCGAAATTGCGCCGATTCTGAATCGAACCGTCCGCAGCAATATCGTAAGCCAGGATGTGTTCGCCTTGGGTATTGGCGACGTACAAGACTTTTTCGTCCTTGCTTAATTGAATACCGTTGGGCCGTTCAATGTCGGTCGCCAATTGTTTAAGCTCGCCGCCGGGTGAAATATAAAACACGCCGGGATGCGACGGCGGCGGATTGGGATTGTCCTTGCTCGGCCGGGTGCCGCTATCGGTAAAGTAGATACCGCCATTGCTGGCGCGCACTAAATCGTTAGGACGTTGAAATGCGGTGCCTTGATAGTTTTCGGCCAAGGTATTTTTCTTGTTGGCCGGATAGACTACGCCGACCTTGGTTTTGACGGTTTGTACCGCGACGATGTCACCGTCGGGCGTTAACGCCAGGCCGTTGGCGCCGTTGGAATTTTCCAGAAACGTCGAGACTTTATCGTCCGTGCCGATCCGTATGATTTTGTTGGCTTGGGTTTCGGTGAACAATAAACTGCCGTCACTATAACCAATAGGTCCCTCGGTCCCGTTAAAGCCGTCTTTGATCAGCTCGGCTACCACACCGCCGGCGGCGACGCCGGGAATTGCCGGGGTAACCGGGTCGTCGGCGCTGGCCGCCGCCGCATAAATCAACGCGCTAAATCCCAGTAAATAGAAGTGTTTAGATAACATCAGTATTTCCTTTGCAAATGTTTCGATAAATCAGTTTGCCGGACGGCATTCTGGCCGTCCGGCGCGTGTAACAATTAGAACTTGGCTCTAAAGTGCACCCCGTAGTAACGCGCATCGCCGAATGAAGCACTCGCCGCGCCGGTACCGGAAAAGTTACTGGCATTGGTAAAGTAGATCGTGTCGAAAATGTTTCTACCCACCAAGTCCAGGTTGTACTTGCCATTTTTAGTACCCAATCCAATCCCGCCATCGGTGACGTGATAGGCGTCCTGCTTGCCATAGCGCGACAAACTGGCGTTATAGTTAGCTGCGGATTTAAAGCTGTCGATCAAATACGCATGCCATTGCAAACCGTAGTCGTTACCGTAACCAAAGGTTAAAGGCGCCCGGTAATCTATCCCGTAGTTAGCAGTAAACGCCGGCGCGTTCGGGATGGTTTTGCCGGTTTGATCGCAATATCCGGTGTTATTCGCTTCTGGTGGGCAAGGCGCGTTGGCAAAGTCGGTGTAAATGGCTTTGTTATACGAGCCGTTCAGGAACACATTCAAACCTTGGGTAATATCCCAATTGGTTTCCAATTCGATACCGCGTAATTGAATACCGCCGATATTGCCCAGTTGCGTCAAGAATTGACCGGCCCGCAATGGGTCAGCCGCCACCAGCTGCGATTGATAACTTTGAATATCGGTTTGGTACAAGTTGACGTTGAATACCAGCTTGCGATCCAGCAAAGTGCTCTTGAAACCAAATTCGTAGTCCATCACGTCTTCCGGTTTGACGTTTTCCGTAGCCCCAGTGTTAAAGTTGAACTGCGCCGCCCCGGATTTTTGACCGCCGGCCACTGAACCGTAGACCATCAAATCTTTATTCACTTTGTAACTGGGGTTAATCAACCAGTTTTGCGAATTCTGATCGAAACCTTGCCGCGGAGCATCCCATTCCGGACCCAGACGGTTACTGCGAATAGCCTTGGCCGCAGCAATCTGCGCGGCATTGGCACCCACGGAGGCACCCAAAGCATCTAAATCCACACCGCCCAAATTCCGGCTATAACCGGTGTTTTCCCGACGTTCAAAGGTATTGCGCAAGCCTAAGGTCAAGGTCGCATCATCGGTGACATGCCAGTTGATCTGACCGTAGCCGGCATAGCTATCGGTGGCAGGCACCACGTTTTGCGTCAACATGGTATCGCGCATGGACGCCGCCAATAATTGCCGGGACGCCGGGCTGGCATTCAACAGCGCGTACTGGCTATTGCTGGCATGGAACGCGCCGGCATCCACCCCAAAAAGGCGTTGATTAAAGGTATTGGCGATAGCACGCATCGCAAACACCCCGAACTGGTAATCGATGGGTCCAGGGTCTTTAGACGCCAATCTGAGCTCCTGCGACCATTGCTCATTTTTAACAGTCCAACCGGAAATCCGTTCAACGTCTGCGGTACTTGACTCGCCATCATGATTAGGTTCAAACAACGCATCCCGATAAGCGGAAATCGAGGTCAACCGATGTCCTGCCACATCCCAGTTGATTTCCGCCGACACCCCGGAACCATCGCCGCGCGATTGGCGCCTTTCGTTGTTCGCCATCGCTCTGGGATCACCAATCACGGTCACCGGTTGGCCATTGGTTCGCAGTGTATTGAACCAATCCCTGGCCAACCGCGAACTGAAGGTCGTGGTTCGCAGGGTGCCATCGTCAAAGCGCGTAGGATCGGCGATGAGGGGTTGCACGCTCATGGTTTGAGTCGAGGCAGTTTTATCGACAATCACCCGCGCGCTCAAATCTTCGCTCGGCGTAAACAGAAACTGTAAACGCCCACCCAACGCATTGGTTTCGCCTAAATCCCCCTCACTGCGATGCACATCCAAATTTTTCACAAAGCCGTCGCGCTTATCGATAAACCCGGAAGCGCGATACGCCAACAAACCCGGCAAGATGGTACCGGTAGCGCCGAATTTGCCTTGCAGGGTATCCCTATCCCCCGCGAAGCCATCCACGTAATAACTGTTCTTGAATGAAGGCGCTTTAGTGGTAATGTTCAGCAAACCCAGGTTGCTGTTTTTACCTTGCAGCGTACCTTGCGGACCACGCAACACTTCCACTTGATCCAAATCGGCAAAGTTGGCCCACGCCGCCCCTGCCCATGCCCGCCAGACGTTATCCACCATCACGCCAACACTGGGCTCCATGGATTCGTTACCGCTGTTTTTGCCCAAACCCCGCAAAGCAATACTGGTTTGCCGGGCGTTGGCCGAGGTCACACCCAAGTTAGGCGCACGCCGGGAAAAATCTTGTACCGACACCACGTTATCCCTCTCCAGCGTTTCCCGATTGATTACCGCCACCGGAATCGGTACCTCCTGCAACTTCTCTTCCTTACGCCGAGACGTTACGACCACTTCCGACAGGTTTTGCGGCTCGTCGGCCTTTTCTTCCGGCTCCGGCTCAGCGGCGGCTACGACATTGTCCGGCTCCTGGCTGGCTTGCGCAGCCGGATCGTTAACAGCAGGCGCCGGCGCGGCCGCCACGCCTCTTTTAAGTAAATCCTGCTCACGCCGTTTTGAGGCTTCCAATTCCCGGCTCAAGCGTTCAACCTGTGCTTGTAAATCGTTCACTTTGGTATCGGCAACCGCTTTATTACCGGTCTTTTTCGCGCTTTTTTTAACCGGCGCCGTTTGGGCGGTCGCATCGCTAGCAATCAGCATTGAACCACCCGCAATAGCCATTGCCACACATACCGACAAACCGCGCCGATTGCTAATGTGCAGCGGCACTTTCACCGATTCAATGTTGTCTGCCGACAGACTCCCAATTAAATTTTCCTTCACGATCTCACCTATGCGAATGTTACAAAAACCAATTCGAGCCAACGCCACGACGACGCCCGCGATTCGAACTTTCTGTAACGCTCAACGCAACGACCGTGCCACAGGATGATAAACATCCGCCTAGCCATCCATTAATTAGATTTAAACAATTGAATTTAATAACTAACTTTAAGACCCAATTTATCTATCTTGCTAACATCATGAGAACGCCGCCAGCTGAAAAACTGTTGAAAGGTCATCAGCCTTTGCTGACTAACTGCCCGCCAATCAACAGTTTCATTTCCAGGTTACGAACTGGTGTCAAGCGTGTTTTTTGGTCAACCTACCATCTTAAATTTTCCCGCTTAGCTGAATACCGAACCAACGCGGATAAGGATCCGGCGCATAGGAATTCCAGCCAATTTCGTGATTTCTATCGTTGAAGATGTTTTTACCGATCAGGCTCAAGTCCCAGTGCTTGTCGCGGGTACCGATACCGATCGCCGCGTCCGTTCTGGCTCTATCCTCTACCCAACCGTAGGCCGATAAGGTATCGCTATTATTGAACTCGGTTTGGTAGTTGGTATTAAAGCTGGTGTGCGCTATGTATTTGCTCTCGAAAATCGGCTTGGAATATTCGGCACCGACGTTAAAGTTCCATTTGGAAGCACCGGGTAGATACTGGCCGGTCATATCGACGTAATCCCCGGTCAGATAACCCAGCTCATCGGGTTTAGGTGCATTTTTGTAATCCAGATATTCGGCAACGTTATAGGCGCCGTTGAAACGGATCGACAAATCGGGAATGGTGTTGATCACGCTGTCCAACTCCACGCCGTGCACCCGCACCCGACCGACGTTGCCTTGCGTCGTGGCGTAGGCTGTCAGGCCGGAACCACCGGGCGCCAGGTTGACTTCGGTTTGGAATTGGTCCACCACCTGAACCGCTTGCTGGTAGTTCTTAATATCCATGACAAACGCATCGACATTAAGCACCACCGACTTATCCAGCCAAAAGGATTTAAAACCGAGCTCTAGGGCATGAGTTTCTTCCGGTTTGACGGTGAACGGCAGACCGTTGACCGGCGCAATCGATCCCGATTTCTCGCCGTATTGCCAGGACAAATACGTCGTCAGGTCTTCATTGATTTTGTAGCTGGGCGTCAATTGCGCGGTATACAGTACATCCCGGTAGTTATCCTCGACGGTTTGATTCAAACGGCCGATTTGCGAGGCACGCAAGGTTTTGGCATTGGCGACCATGGTTTTTTGCGCGGCGGTCAACGCCGAATAGCTGGAGCCGCCAAAGTATCGAGCCGCCAAGGAGTCGGCCAGCGCGGTTTGCTCGGCGCTGTTCACCACAGTATCGCCGGCTACCACGCCGGTTTGCGCAGCGTTGAGTTTTCCGTAATTGCTTGTCGATCCGTAGAAGGTGTTGGTCACTGTTTTATTGGACCCATCGGGATTTTTGTCGATCACCCCGTCGCCATCCTGATCGACGGTAAACGACTGCGCCGTATCGGAATTAAAACCGCCGGTGGCCACATCACGCACCGCCACTGGATTAAAGGCGCCACCAACGCCATTTCTGGCAATGTTCTTAAAGTTGCGCGACGTACGGTCTTCATGCGTGGCGCGTACCCCGGCGGTAAGGGTGAAATTGTCGGTAAAGTGCAAATCCGATTCGCCGTATATGGCACCGGATTGGGTACGAATCTCGGTAGACTCGAAGGTGCGCGCATCCTGCAACAGGTCTTTCAGGATAGCCTCGCCGGCGCCGCGATTGGTGCCGGCGTTTCTATATAAAGCATTGTACTGGCCGTTGGTGGCAAACCAGGCCCCGGCGTCGGCGCCCCAGCCGGCTTTCGAGTCCACATTATCCTTGGTCCACAAACCGATCACGCCGGCCTTGTAATCCAAAAAGCCGCCCGGTTTGTTGACGATTTTAAATTCCTGCGTCCATTGATTGTATTTAACCCCGCCGCCGCCATCGACGCTGATGTCAAACGGCGTACCTTCGTCGTTGTGCGCATCAAAGCGATATTCGCGCACCCCGGTTCTGGAGCTCAACACATGATTGCCGACTTCCCAGTCGATTAACGCCGCTGCGCCCTGGTTATTGACGGTTTGGCCTTTGTTTTGATCGAACCAGACGGTGCCGCGTTGTTCGCCGCCGATATAATCGTTATAGGTAAACCCTCTGTTGGCAAAGTACTGGCCGGCCGCCGCTCTTGAACCGACGGCGCTGATCGCCCCCGGACTGGTGGTATCGGTCAGCGCAAATTGGTTGCTATGACTGAAATAGCCATTGAGTTTGGAGTAGGCGGATGTGCCGTTTCTATCCGTGAGACTACCGTCGGCAAACCGAAAAGGCTGATCATGATAGAAGGTCAAACCGTTTTGTACCTGTGGTTGCTTCGGCTCGAAGTCGGCGATAAAGCGTGCCGTTAAGTTTGAGGTTGGGGTAAACAGCAACTGCGCGCGCCCGCTCAGGCGATCGCGGTTATATAGTGTGTAGTTTCTGTCGTATTCGTTTTCATAAAAACCCCGCGCCTTATCGACGATGAATGATCCACGCCAGGCCAGAAAATTATCGATCACCGTCCCGCCCAAAGCACCTTGCAATATCAAGGACTCCCGTTGCCCATAAGCGGCGGACAATTCCGCTGTCGGCGCGAATGTCGGCAATTTGGAGGTGACGTTCACTTTACCCGAGCTTGCGGCCAAGCCGCCCTCGGTACCGCGCGGCCCGCGCGTGACTTCCACCGCTTCCACGTCGTAAAAACTGAAGTTAGCCAACTGCGTCAAGGCATACGGTACACCGTCCACCGTCACGCCGACGCTGGGATCCTGGGTTTCCGTAAAACTTCTTTTCCCCAAACCGCGCACCGATAGCGAGGCGCCGCGGGTATTGTTTTGATTGAATTGCACGTTGGACGCGCGGCGGGTGATGTCGCCCAAGTCCCTGGACAGTTCCCGATTAAGTTCGGTGCCGGATACTACCGATACCGATTGCGCGACTTCGTGTAATTTCGCCAATTTGGGTTTGGCCTTTACTACCACTTCGCCCAAATCCGCTTTTTGATCGTCATCGTTCTGGGCTAACTCGGTTGCCTGCGCTTCGTTCGGCGCGGCAACTGTTTCCGCGATTGGTGCACCGGCATTAGTAGTTCCGGCAGCTGCGGTGCCCGCTGCGCCTTTCTTGATAAACTCCAATTCTCGTTGTTTGGCGGCGGCAAGCTGCTGACGCAAAGCTTGATTTTCCGCTTCCAAATCGCTGACCGCTTTGCTGTTGACGGTTTTGGTTTTGCTGTTTTTTTTCGGTGCGGCTTCCACATCGACTGCAGACGCCATGGACACACCGGCGATAGCCATTGCGACGCAGGTCGATAATCTACGTCGCGCACTGATTGCTTGAGGAACCCCATCCTGTCGAGTAGCGCTTATTGAAAAAGCACTTGTTAATTTATCGCTCACTGTGTCACCTAAACGAATGTTAAAAAAATCGATAAAAACTAACGCTAATACTGTGCCGTCTAAAACCATATCCGGCTTTAACATCGTTTTTGCAATAGGCATGCCAGCAATATTAAATGCGCATTGAAGGGAAATAATCCCGGAAAATATATTTATAAAATACTGTTTTATATGAACATTTAAATTAATTACTCGTGATCAACCGGAAATATTAACAGCCAATTCACGCGCTGTTTTTATCAAACGCTGCTGAAACTCAAACAATTACTGCTGGCGACATGAACGGCCTTTGCTGTTAGGCTGAACGAGCATTGCTGATCGACTGAAAGACGTCTGCTGAATTGGAAATACTTTTTGCTGATGGCCTGCACTTGGCTCAACAAGTTTGGCCAAATCCATCGACCCCCTCTGCCGTTTACCCTAAGGCTTACTGGAAAAATACCGCGCGTGAGCACTGGCGTGCTAATGACAAAGCCTTGAAATACCGGCCCTTGTATAGCTTATGGCTTTTTGCGGTCAGATATTTGGGGAGCAACCCGGATAAAACAACATATTGGCTTGATCATTGCTTAACACCAAAAGCAATAGCAAACACCCCTATATAAAGGAATAAAAAATGACACAAATCAGACCCTCCGCAAGCGCGCAGGGAGGCAAAAAGAACCGGGCATCGCGCAAAAACCAGGCTTGGCAACAAGCCACGTTGATTGCGTTAGGCACGGCCCTCAGCGTCTCGGCATTATCCGGACCGAGTGTTTTTCCCACTGGTACCACGCGCTACGATCCCAGCAAAGCCTACAACTCATTTGTTTTGTTCAGCGGCGGCGACAACATCGCGCATTTGATCGATTTAAACGGAAACTCCGTACACGAATGGCCGGATGCCGCCAGCCACAGCACCTTAATCAACCCGGCATTGACCGGCGGCAAACTGGGACATGTGTTTGTGACGCAGGAAACCACCGAAGGCAAAGGCACAGACCTGGTACCCGGCCAAGTCAGCAAGAAAATCACCAAAACCATTGCCGAGCTGGATTGGGACGGCAAAACCGTCTGGCGTTTTGGCGACAAAGCCCCCGGCGGCGCGGCGCAACAACATCATGACTGGGCCAGATTGCCCAACGGCAATACGGTGGTGTTGGCTAATCTGGTACATCCGGTTAAGGGGTTTAAGCAAGCGCAGGTTTTGGACGATGTGATTTACGAGGTCAATCCGGCTGGCGAAGTCGTCTGGAAGTGGATTGCCTCGGAACATCTTAATGAATTTGGCTTTACGCCGGCAGAACTTAAATTGGTCAGGAACGCCGAAATCGCCGACTACCTGCATGTCAACAATCTGAAAGTAGTTGGCCCAAATCATTGGTATGCCGCCGGCGACCAGCGCTTTCATCCGGATAATTTGTTGATCGACGCGCGTAACGCCAATTTCATCATCATCATTGATAGAAAGACCGGCAAAGTGGTCTGGAACCTGGGGCCGCACTACCCAGCCGCGTCCATTGAAGAACAACAAGCCCGCAAGGTGCCGCGCCCGGTCGATCAAATCAGTGCCCAGCACGATGCGCATATCATTCCGGAAGGCTTACCCGGCGCCGGGAATTTATTAGTGTTCGACAATCAAGGCATCGCCGGTTATCCGCCCGCTCCCGTGCCGCGTACCGGTGGTTCGCGCGTATTGGAGATAGATCCGATCAAGAAAGAAATTGTCTGGCAGTACACAGGCGAGAGCTCGGGCGGCCCCAGTTGGTCGTTTCGTAGCACCCATATCAGCGCTGCCCGCCGCTTGCCTAACGGGAATACTTTTATAGACGAGGGCCAGAGTGGACGCTTATTTCAAGTGACAACCGACGGCGACATAGTCTGGGAATATATCAATCCGTATTTTCGTACCGGTAAGGATGCTTTGACCGGCCGGGCCACCGCCAACAACTCGGTATATCGCGGCCAACCGGTGCCTTACGATTGGGTACCGGCCGGCACACCGCATAGTGAAAATCCGGTCAGTGCGCCTGATTTGAGCAAATTTCGACTACCGATAGCCAGTAACAAACCCTAAAACAACTTGGTAAAAACCCAGGTACGCGGTATGCAATTTTAAAACCATGGGTTTCGGGGTATCCGGTCGTGATGTTTGGTAGACGGGTTACTACCATTAAGTTTAACGGAACGGACACTCCACAACCGGATACCCCGAAACCCATGGCACGAACACCCTATAATTTGGAGACTAAGATGTTAGGTAAACCTATTCGACCAACGTTATCGCTACCGATCTTGACGGTCGCGCTATGCTGCGCGTATAGCTCGGCGGCAGCTTTGGAACTCGACCCCAAAGCCATCAACATCAAACTGCCCGAGCAGATTAATTGGGTGGCAAACCCCAGCGGCTCGGAGAGCGCGGTATTGGTAGGCGATCCCAGCAAGCCAGGCCTGTATGTCGTACTGAACAAGTGGAAGGCTCATCACAATAGCAAGCCGCATTCACACCCGAACGACCGTTTCATAACCGTGATTTCAGGAACATGGTGGGTAGGCACCGGCACGGATTATGATCCGACGCATTTGCAAGCGGTGCCGGCGGGCAGCTTCGTCACCCACTACGGCAACGAAATCCATTATGACGGTGCCAAAGACGAAGACACGATTCTGCAGATTGTCGGCATAGGCCCGGCTACGTCTACCCCGGCCCCTGCAAAATAGCAGGCAGCTCGCCATCGGCGAGCTGTCTAAGATTACTCTTCGCTTTCTTCGTAGGCGACGGCCAATTTTCTCTGACCATTGGCCAACATGCCATACAAGCCTAGTTTGTGCCGTAGGACATTGCGGCTTATATCCAGCAAGCGCGCGGTTTGCACCTGGTTTTCTTCGCAAAACTCGAACGCCGTACGAATCACGGTTTCTTCGATAATATCGAATAACTTAGGCGGCGCTTGTTCGCACAAACGTAGTAGCGAACTCTCCAGCGACGAAGTGGAAACTGTCGGTCCGGTCTGCGAAGCTCGCACACCGGATAACTTAAAGTCCTCCGGACGCAAGCGATTGCCGGGGCAGACCAACAATGCTCTATGCACGGCATTTTCCAACTCACGAATGTTGCCGGGCCAATCGTAATTTAACAAGGCCAACTCGGTGGATGGCGATAATTTGATTTCGCCGTAGCCCAGGCGGTCGCCGTAGACTTTCAGAAAGTGCCTGGCCAAAGGCAAAATGTCGCCCGGACGTTCCCGCAACGGTGCCAAATGAATCGCCGCCACATTAAAACGGTAATACAGATCGGCGCGAAAATGCGACGCCGCCACCGCTTCTTCCAAATTAACATTGGTAGCGGCGATGACTCGAACATCCACCGGCGACGGCGTGCGCGAACCCACCTTGACCACTTCCCTTTCCTGCAATACCCGCAATAATTTCGCTTGCAAGCCCAGCGGTAAATCGCCGACTTCGTCCAAAAACAAACTGCCTTTATTGGCGGTTTCGAACCAACCTTCTTTGGTATTTAAAGCGCCGGTGAAAGCGCCTTTTTCGTGGCCGAACAATTCGCTTTCGATCAGGTTTTCACTGAGTGCCGCGCAATTCAGAGCCCCGAACGGTCCTTTGGCGCGCTTGCTCAGTGCATGCACATGTCTGGCGACCAATTCCTTGCCGGTGCCGGTCTCACCGATGATCAGCACTGTCGCATCGCTAGGCGCGATCCGCTCGATGTGCTCCAACAGTTTTCGTGAAACCGGATCCTCGAACACCATCGCTGTGGCTCGCACCGTGTGCGACAGCTGTCGTAATTGCAATTCGTCAAATGCCAATAATGTCATACGGTTTCCCCTTTACTGCGAGCAACGATGCCGCCACTCAAAAATTGTTCCATGAAAACTCTTTTCCTAAGATGTCAAAAATAGTGATTCGTCAGCGGCATCGCAAATCAACTGCCGATACGCCAACGCCAAACAAAAATCAGCCTTACCGTGCCGAAAGTCAGCCTACACATCGGCACCAGCGCCGAGCACAGACCAAAAAAAAGCCAGCAGTCCTTTGGGGACACACTGGCTTCCGGCGATCCGGTCAGCAGAAGTGGATG
Source organism: Methylomonas sp. TEB (assembly GCF_047777895.1). Taxonomy (GTDB): domain Bacteria; phylum Pseudomonadota; class Gammaproteobacteria; order Methylococcales; family Methylomonadaceae; genus Methylomonas. Next base: position 2,232,197 of record NZ_CP180476.1, on the reverse strand, counting down.
TTATGGAGACAAAATGCTCGGAAAATAACAGCGAGATACCAGGCTCTAAGCATGGTTCATGCCACTTCGTGTTTTCAGCACATCATAAAGGATTACAGGTTTTTGCGAAACCCAAATGTTGCCACAGCAACATAATCTGCTGATTTAGTGTTGATATTTCAACATATTTTCATAGGCCTGCATTTTACTGGCCGGACATTGCGTTTTTTCGCGCTAATCCAATGAACTTGGGCTTTTTCAACAAGCCCGGTCAGCCAAAATCGCTGCTTAAACATGCCCACTATGTTGCAGCCTGTTCGTATACCAGCAGCATTTGCTGATTCAATGCTGGTAGATCAGCATTTTTTGGGATAGTTGCCGTTGACCCGCCTGCCTCCATACTCGGTAACTAAAACCAGTGTTGTTGATATGCCAGGAACACAGCGGCACTTAGGCTTATTCCAGTGCTCACTCGGCAGATTGGCCCTTATCTTGCTGAAGACCGCCGTGAGAAGGCTAAGTCAAACTCATTAAGCGACTTAATCTAATATCCGCAACTTTCAACTTTGGAGCAAAACATGGGCTTGAGCATTCCCCACCTATTAGTAGTTTTAGCGATTGTGGTCTTGGTGTTCGGCACCAAGCGCTTGAAGAATGTCGGCGCCGACTTGGGCGATGCGATCAAGGGATTTCGTACAGCGGTAAAGGAAAGTGAAGAAGCTGAAGAGGCCAAGGCGATTACCCAACTCTATCAGGAAGAATTATCCGGTGATTTGATAGGCAAAGCTGACCGCACCAAAGCCTGATACGCCGGCTTGCTGTTCTCAGGCGAACGCGCTTAGACCCGCGCCCTGCTGCCATAGCAACAGCTATTGATCGCCGCCTGTTTGCACACCAACAGCTTGGAACATTTGCCCGGCAAAAATTATGCTGCTGATTCTCACGTAAGCTCAAGCCCATGCAGGACACTATGCTTGGAAAAACCGGTGGAGATTGTTTGGAACAGCACTTGCTTAGGACAAGCACTAAATTGCCTTTGCCGGATAAACGCTAGTTTTAAAACCGGCCAGACCTCGCTAACCAATCGGATCTCCCGAGAAATCCATGTGGATCGTTAATATTGCTTTACGCCGCCCCTATACCTTTATTGTGGCGGCGCTGTTGATTCTATTGTCTACACCCTATGTGTTGCGGAAAATGCCCACCGATATTTTCCCAACCATCGATATTCCGGTGGTAGCGATGCTCTGGCAATACAACGGGATGACCGCCAAGGAAATAGCCGACCGCTTAACCACCACGGTCGAGCGCTCCATGGCCTTGATCGACGGCATTGAACACAGTGAATCTTTGTCTTACGGCGGGGCGGCGGTGGTTAAAGTATTTTTCCACCCCGGCACGGACATCCGCACCGCCATCGCCCAGGTGATGTCCAGCAGCAACTCGGTTTACCGCTCGCTGCCGACCAATGTGGCACCGCCGCAAGTCATTCAATATTCGGCGGCCGATCTGCCGTTGGTGCAGTTGGGCATTTCCAGTAGCGTCGTCCCGGAAACCGATGTCAACGATCTGGTGAATAATATCGCCAGAACCGCATTGCAATCCAAACCCGGCGTAGCGATGACGAATCCGTTCGGCGCGAAAAGCCGGCAGATTACGCTGGATGTCGACGCCGCGGCCCTGTTGGCGCGCGGCCTGTCGCCCGCCGATTTAAACGATACCCTGGCCGCGCAAAACCTGATCCTGCCCACCGGCACCGTAAAAATCGGCACCAACGAATACGACGTCAGCCTGAATGGCGCGGTGGCGGCGATACCCCGGCTCGCCGACCTGCCGGTCCGCACCGTGAACGGCGTAACAACGCTGGTCCGCGACGTGGCAACGGTGCGCGACGGCGCCGCACCGGTTACGACCATTGCCCGGCAAAACGGCGAGCGTGGCATATTGACTTCGATCTTCAAGGTCGGTCGCACCTCGACGCTGGAAGTGGTTGAACACGTCCGGCAAACCATTCCGAAAATGCTCGACCTAATGCCGGAAGGCATCAACATGCGGCTAATGTTCGACCAATCGCTGTTCGTGAAAGCCGCCATCGGCAACGTGCTGCACGAAGCATTGATCGCCGCCGGCTTAACCGCCGCAATGATCTTGCTGTTTCTGGGCAACTGGCGCACCACCTGCATCATCGCGGTATCGATACCGTTGTCTATCATGTGCTCGCTAATTGCCTTGTATCTTGTCGGCGAAACCATCAATCTAATGACGATGGGTGGCCTGGCCTTGGCGGTGGGGATTTTGGTGGACGACGCCACCGTGGAAATCGAAAACATCGAGCGGCAAATGCTGCTGGGCAAGAACCCCCATCAAGCCATCCTGGACGGAGCCGCGGAAATCGCGATGCCGGCGCTGGTCTCCACGCTTTGCATCTGCATCGTGTTCGTACCGATGTTTTTCCTGTCCGGCGTGGCCCGTAGCCTGTTTGTGCCGATGGCGGAAGCGGTGGTGTTCGCGATGTTGGCCTCTTATGTGTTATCGCGGACCTTGGTGCCGACGCTGGCGATGTATGTCATGTCCGGCCATCACGGCCATACCGATGCACCGCCGACCAACGCGCTAGCACGGGGCTTTCAACGTCTGCATCACGCCTTCGAGCGCGGCTTCGAACAGTTTCGCGGCCACTATCTGATCCTGGCCAGCCACTTGCTGAAACACCGTTTGCGTTACAGCTCGGCGATTTTAGGCTTTTGCCTGGCATCGCTGGGTTTAGTGCCGCTATTGGGAGAAGATTTGTTTCCGGCGGTGGACGCCGGGCAGATTCGCCTGCATGTCCGTGCGCCTTCCGGCACCCGCATTGAGGAGATGCCGCAACACATCGATGCGGTGGAAAAAGTCATTCGCGGCATCATTCCCGCCGAAGAAATCGCCGATCTGCTCGACATCATCGGCGGCCCCTACAGCACCCGTAACACCTTGTTCGGCAATTCCGGCACCGTGGAAACCGCCGACACCGAGATCATGATTTCACTGCGTCCGGGCGACCACGCGCCCAGCGCCGACTATATCAAGCGCCTGCGCGCAGAACTGCCCGGACAATTTCCCGGCCTGGAATTTTTCTTCCAACCTGCCGACCAGGTTAGCCAGACCCTGAACTTCGGTGTACCGGCGCCTATCGACATCCAGTTCATCGGCGGCAAGCCGGACGAGGTGATGCCGCAGGTCATCGCCTTGCAAAATCGCTTGCGGCAAATTCCCGGCATCGTCGATGCACATATTTACCAGCGAATGAACCGGCCGGCATTGGACTTGGAAATGAATCGCCAGCAATTACAGCAACTGGGTTTGTCGGCCCGCGATCTGGCGCAAAACCTGTTGCTGACCCTGAGCGGCAGCATGCAGACCGCGCCGTCGTTCTGGCTAAATCCGGCCAACGGTAACTCGGTTAATATCGGCGTGATGGGTAATCCGCTGGACTTGGACAATCTGGACGCCTTGATGCGCACGCCGGTGGGCGGCGGTAACGGCCAACCGCAATTACTGGGCAATCTGGTCAAATTGAAACGCACCGTATTACCGGTCGCGGTAACGCATTACAACGCCAATAATGTGTTCGATATTTACGCCAGCGTTGAAGGCTGCGATCTGGGTTCCGTAAGCCGGAAAATCGAGACGCTGGTAGCCGACAGCCGCAGCCATTTGCCGCGCGGCGTCGATTTGAGCGTGCGCGGCCAGATCGAAACTCTGAAAAGTTCGTTTACCGGTTTGGGCGCCGGCTTGGCCGTAGCAATTGTGATGCTGTATCTGTTGCTGGTAGTCAATTTCCAATCCTGGCTGGACCCGCTGATTATCGTCAGCGCCCTGCCCGCCGCGCTGGCCGGCATCGCCTGGACCTTGTTTTTGACCGGCACCACTTTGAGTATCCCGGCCTTGACCGGCAGCATCATGGCCATGGGCGTGGTCACCGCCAATAGCATTTTATTGGTGTCGTTTGCCCGCACCCGTCTGGCAGAAGGTGTACCGCCGGTGACGGCAGCGTTGGAAGCAGCGGCTACCCGGCTCAGACCGGTGCTGATGACCGCCTTTGCGATGATCGTCGGCATGTTGCCGATGGCCGTCGGCTGGGGCGAAGGCGCCGAACAAAACGCACCGCTGGGCCGCGCGGTGATAGGCGGCCTGGCCTTTGCCACCGTGTCTACTTTACTGTTCGTGCCGCTGGTGTTTGCCGGCACTCATCGCTGGCTGGCGCACCGACTTTCGCATCGCACAACCTTTGTAACTCCCTAAAATCATATGAATAGCATCCCTTCATCACCCTTTGCGCGACCATCCACCGACCATACGCACCGCACCCTGCTGGTAGTAAAACGGCTGGGTTTGGGGCTATTGTTATTGCTCCTGCTGGCCGGCACCTGGCGCCTGGCGCAAAACCTGCAGCAAGCGGAAACCTTGCAGGCGCAAACAGCGGCGAGTCAGCAGCGCAGCGTCATCGCCGCTCATTCAAGGCCGGGCGAGGCGACCCGCAAATTGGTATTGCCTGCCAGTTTGCGTGGCAACACCGAAACCCAACTCTATGCGCGCAGCAACGGCTACTTAAGCGTCTGGCACAAGACCATAGGCGATCAGGTTAAGAAAGGTGACTTGTTGGCGGTCATCGACGTGCCCGAACTGGAACAGGAATTAGCACAATCGCGCGCCGCGCTGGCTCAAGTTAAAGCCCGATTGGAACTGACCCGCACCACCCTGCAACGCTGGACGCAATTGAACGGCACCGACAGCGGCACCCAACAGGAATTTGACGAAAAACGCAGCGCGTTCCTGCAAGCCGAAGCCGATTTCTCCGCCGCGCAAGCCAATGTCAAGCGCCTGGAAAATATCGAAGGCTACCGGCGCATCGTTGCCCCGTTTTCCGGCGTGATTACCCGTCGGGGGGTGGATGTCGGCAGCTTGATCGTCGCAGGCAGTCAGGAGTTATTTGCCTTGACGCAAACGGACCCGTTGCGCTTGACGGTTTGGGTGCCGCAAGTCTACGCGGACGACATCAAGGCCGGTCAGGAAGTCTCGGTAAGAGTCCTGGATTCCCAAGGCAAGCCGGTGAGCGCCCATGTGGATCATGTCGCCGGCGCTCTGGACCCGGTCAATCGTTCCCGGCAGGTGGACATTACTCTGCCCAACAAGGACGGTAAGTTACTGCCCGGTTCCTACGTGGAAATCTCCATCAACGTTGCCGGCAAATCCAGCCCCTTGGTGGTGCCGGCTAATGTATTGGTGATCGATCAAGCCGGCTCGCATGTGGTAGTGGTCGATGCGGAACATCGTGTGGCGTTTCGTCCGGTAAAATTGGGCCGCGATTTTGGCCGCGAGCTGGAAATATTGGAAGGCATCTCGGCCAGCGATACCTTGGTCGCCAGCCCCTCGGATCTGTTAGTGGAAGGCGAAACCGTGGGCGTGGTGGAAGCCCAACAAAAACAGGCGGAGAAAGCCAAGGACAAAACCGCCGGCAAATCATGAAATATTCCAGCAGTCCGCGGCAGGACGGGCCATCCGGTAGAGAAATGGCTATCATCGCCACGATGCGGCGTTTAGCGCTGAGCTTGGCAATTGCATGGGCACAAATGCCACGCCTTTGTCCTCTATCTTAGGCCCCAGCGGCTGAAATCCCAGCCGAGCATAAAACGGCACGGAGGATAGCGCGGCATTCACCGTGAAGGTCTCCGACGGGCATGCGGCCAACGATAAGGTGATGGCGCGCAACGCCAATGCCGTGCCGATACCTTGGTATTGGCAGTCAGGCGCCACAAACAGATGAAAAAGATGCCGGGCATCGCGAACTGCAACCACACCGGCCAGCTTACCGTTTAGCAAACCGACGAGATAAAGGATATTAGCGTCGGCGATGTAACAATCAATCGCTTGCGGGCTGATGCTCGAATAAAACAACTCGGCACCGTCGCCCGTTGGGGAAATCGTACAACGGTTGGCAACACTGCCAATCAGTTGGCTAACGCACTCGGCATCGGTCGCTACGGCGGGACGAATGATCAACGGCGAGTTCGTGATCATTGCGCGGTAGCGGCAACATCCGGCAAGTTGTGATAAACCTGCTCGACGGTTTGGTTTTCGGTTAAGGCTTCGACGACAGCCGGTATGGGTTCCGCATGGATGCCGGGCAAGTCTTGTTCCAAGGGATTCACAATCGAAAACGCCAATTTCTCCAGCGGCGGGCAAAAATCGGCGTCCACACCTGGCTTGTTACCACGCGCATCGATCCGGTACCAACCGTGTTGCGGCAGGTAAACCGCGTTCAAACCGTGCAGGCAATAAGGCGGCTGGTCGCCGTCTAGCGTCAAGCGTTGGTAACACAGCGCGGCCGGGATGGCGTTGGCGCGCAATAGCGCCGCCAGTAAATGGCTTTTGGCGTAACAATAGCCGGTGCCGTGGATTAACACCTCTGAGGCTTTACAGGTCACTGGGTTCAGCCGGTAGTCCCAGCTATGCTGGATTTCGTCGCGCACGAATTCGAAACAGCGTTTGGCGATTTGTTCCTCACCGGCGCAGCCTTCCGCCAAATTGGTGGCTTGGGCTACGATGGCCGGATGTTGGCTGTCGATATAAACACTGCTGCCCAGGAAGGACTTCATATCCGGTAACAGCTTTACCGTGCGTTGGATTTTGGTTAACACGCCGCTCAGTAATGAAACGATTTCCGGCATCGCCAACAGCTCCGCTTCGCCGATGTTGGCGCTCGGCAGCGGCAAGGTGATCGAGGCGGCTTCGATCAGTGTGGCCGACATAGTGACCAAGGTTTCCCGGAGCGCGGCATCGGCATGATGGGTGCGCGGCGATGCATTCAATACCGCCACCGGCTTATCCACAAAGCCCTCGAAGGCCACCAACCAATCCAGCGTATTTTTGATGGTGCCGGTAACGCCGTGCGCATATTCCGGGCTGGCGATCAGCAAGGCATCCGCCGAGGCCACTTCGTTGCGTAATTGCAGGGCAACGGCCGGCGGCGCGCTTTCCAAATCCGGATTGTATAAAGGCAAGTCGCCAAGCCCGGAAAACAAATAGACTTCGATAGAGGAAGGCGCCAAATGCCTCACAACGCGCAGCACGGCGGAATTGATGGACGCAGCCCTTAAGCTGCCGGATAAAGCCAGTATTTTCATGGCAAAGCTAAGTGTGGAAAGTCAGGGAGAAGTAATGGCAAGCAATAATAGACCGCTTGGCCCGGCTTGATAATGACGTTGATTTTCGCATGCCATAAAGGGGACTGGGCAATTTCTAAAAATCATCGACCTGCTTGGATTACTTGCAAGCTTAGCCAAATCCAAGCGTGCCTGCAGTGCTGCACGTTTATCAGAAAACAGCCTCAACGCATTTCGGCGTTTGCTTCCGCGCCGGGACTCAAAAAAGGTGGGGTGGTCATTTGCTCGCGCGTGGCGCCGCTGCCGGTTTGGCCCTTGAGCCGTGCGCGCTGTTCATGAATACGATAGCCCCGACGATGATCGCCGCCCCACTCAGGACGCGCGGCGTTAGCGGTTCTTGCGCGAACCAGTTGCCTAAAAACACTGCCACCAGCGGATTGACGTAGGCGTAGGTCGCTACCAACGGAATCGGCGCGTTTTGCAGCAACCAGGCGTAGGAGGCGAAACCGATCATCGAGCCAAACACGATCAGATACGCCAAGGCCAGCCAGGAGTTAACCGATACCTGAGCCAGGTTGAAAACATCCCATTGTTCGCTTAGCGCACTGACCAGCAACAAGGCAAAGCCGCCGGTCAGCATTTCCGCGCCGGTTGTCATCAGTGCCGTCTTCGGCAAATCCGCAGTTTTGCTGTAAATTGAACCTAAGGCCCAAAGCAAACTGGCGAGCAGTAGCGCCGCCACACCGGGCAGATTTACCGGGATACCGTCTGATAACGCCGTCGGACCGACCAGCAAGTAAATCCCCATGAAGCCAATGACCAATCCGACCAGTACACGCAGCGTTGGTCTGGTGCCGTTAGGTCTGAGTGCGTCGGCCATTACCAGAAACATCGGCACGGCACCGATGATCAGCGCGGCGACGCCGGATGGGACAGTTTGTTCGGCCCAACAAACCAAGCCGTTGCCGCCGAGCAATAACAAAATACCGACAACAGCAGCTGAACGCCACTGCCGAAAAGTCGGTGCGGCATCGTCGGCCAGACGCCGCCAGGCCAGCAAAATGAAGCCGGACACCACAAAACGCAATCCGGCCGACAAAAATGGCGGCAGCGTCTCGACGACAAAGCGGATCATCAAATAAGTTGACCCCCACACCAGATAAACGGCCAACAACGCGGCCCAGACCTTAGCTTTCATTCTTAAAACGCCTGGCTTTTACCATTCGCCCTGGAGTTGTCGAGGGACGCGCCAAATCAGGCTTCGACAGGCTCAGCCCGAACGGTGTACCCATATTAAATACGGCCGGATTCATAATTTCGGCTGCTACTTGCGCCCCTGCCAGCCACGGGCGTAACGGCCGGGGCGAATACTTTTTGTTGCCGCTGATTGAGGTTGGTACCATGCGAAAGCCTAACGGTAGGAAAATTGCTCGAAAGTTATCGAAGTGTAGACAGCTGGTCCGCTGTCAGTCGCCGTGTTTAGGCGCAGTTTATACGAAGCGGCCTACCCGTTCTGAATAGTCAAAGCCCCTCCCCAACCGAAAACCCCGTCTTATCCACCACCCGCCGCAACACAAAGCTGGTATGTACCCCGCTGACACCGGCAATGCCGGTGATGCGCTTCAGCAGTAACTCCTGGTAGGCGTCCAAGTCTTTGACCACTACCTTGAGCTGGTAGTCGGCGGTTTGGCCGGTGATCAGCAGGCATTCCAGGACTTCCGGAATGCCGGCGACCGCTGCTTCGAAGGTGCTGAAACGTTCCGGCGTGTGTTGGTCCATCGAGATGTGAATCAAGGCCATCAGCGTCAAACCCAAGGCTTTGGCATCCAGCAGCGCCCGGTAGCCGACGATCAGGCCACCCTCCTCCAAGGCCCGTACCCGCCGCAAGCACGGCGACGGCGACAGGCCGATGCGGTCGGCCAGTTCCTGATTGCTGATGCGGCCATCGGTTTGCAGGATGTTCAAGATTTGCTTGTCGTATCTATCCAGTTCCATAAAATGCCCGCTATTCATTTAACAAAACAATAAAATAAAACATTATCGAAATTTTCAGCAACATTCTATCAACATTCAGCCTTTTACATCGCATAAACGCAATCGAGTGGCGGAAGGTTTGGCCTATCCTATCGGCTATCGTTTTGAGGAGCTAAAAGCCATGTTGACCGACCCATCCCACAAATACCGCCCGTTTCCGCCGATAGCGCTTGCCGACCGCCAATGGCCCAATAGCACGATCAGCCAAGCGCCGATCTGGATGAGCACCGATTTGCGCGACGGCAACCAAGCCTTGTTCGAGCCGATGAACGCCGAACGCAAGCTGCGCCTGTTTCGCACCTTGTGCGGCATCGGTTTCAAGGAAATCGAAGTGGCGTTTCCGTCGGCCTCGCAAACCGATTTCGACTTCGTGCGCCGCTTGATAGACCAGGCGTTGATCCCCGACGACGTCACCATCGAAGTGCTCAGCCACGCCCGCGAACCGTTGTTGCGCAAAACCGTAGAAGCCTTGCACGGCGCGCGCTCGGCCATCGTCCATATCGTCAACGCCACCTCCCAACCGTTTCGCGAACTGGTGTTGGGCATGAGCCGGGCCGAGGTGTTGGCGATGGCCGTCGATGCGGTGCGCTTGGTCAAACAATTGACCGCCGACCAGCCGCACACCCATTGGCGCTTGCAATACAGCCTGGAAACCTTCACCGCCACCGAGCCGTATTTCGCCGTCGAGTTTTGCGATGCGGTCATCGCCGCCTGGGACGCAACGCCTGAGAACAAGATCATTCTGAATTTACCGTCGTCGGTGGAAACGGCGACGCCGAACGTCTACGCCGACCAGATCGAATGGATGCACCGCCATATCGCCCGCCGCGACAGCGTCATCCTCAGCGTGCATCCGCACAACGACCGCGGCACCGCGGTAGCCGCCGCCGAACTGGCGTTGATGGCCGGCGCCGAGCGCGTCGAGGGTTGTTTGTTCGGCAATGGCGAACGCACCGGCAACGTGGATTTGGTGACACTGGCCTTGAATCTGTACACCCAGGGCGTGGCGCCGGGCCTGGATTTTTCAGACATCGACAAGGTGGTGGGCGATTTCGAGGCTTGCACCGGCTTGAGCGTGCCGCCGCGCCAACCCTATGCCGGCGAGTTGGTGTTCACCGCATTTTCCGGCTCGCACCAGGACGCCATCAAGAAAGGCTTTGCCGCCCTGCAGCCCGGTAGCACCTGGAACGTGCCGTATCTGCCGTTCGATCCGGCCGACGTCGGCCGCGGTTACGACGCGGTGATCCGCATCAACAGCCAATCCGGCAAGGGCGGCATCGCCCATTTGCTGGAAAGCCATTACGGCGTGGTGCTGCCGCGCCGTTTGCAGATCGAATTTTCGCGGGAGGTCCAACAGCACGCCGACCGCCACGGCGGCGAAATCGGCGCGGAAGCGTTGTGGAATTTATTTGCCCGGAGCTATCTGGATGCAGCAAAGCCTTTGCGTTACCGGGGCCATCAATTGTTCGAGCACGCGCAAGGCCAAGGCATACAACTGCAAATCGAATCGGACGGCGAACCGCACACATTAACCGGCGTCGGTAACGGCCCGATAGCTGCCGCGGTCCAGGCCTTAAATTCGCTCGGCGGCGCAGTGTCGGTACGCAGTTACGAGGAACGCTCGGTCGGCAGCGGCGGCGATGCCCAAGCCTGCGCCTTTGTCGAACTGGCAACAGCGAACGGGACTACGACTTATGGCGTCGGCATGGACGCCAACATCGTCAGCGCATCAATCAAGGCGCTGATCAGCGGCTGCAATCGCTTGGCCGACGATATGGGCTTATGCAATTTAACAAAATTGAACACGTCCCCAGCGACGATACCCGCAAACGCCACATCCTAAACTGTCGTTCCAGGTCGTCAAAGCCAATTTCCTCGCGTTAGCTGCTAATCGGCGCAACCGATTACTAAACGGCCGGTATCGAAGCGCGGCGCACTATGACGCTCCGCCCCGTAAAATATCGGAGATTTATGACGAGCCGGAATGAATTAATTTGGGCGGACAGGGATTGGGGACTGTTTTAAAAACCCAACATCGTTAGCTGTCGAACAGCTGCTTAACGTCAATTAGTCGGTTTCAAGTCGCGCTGCCTTTGCCATTAGCAGGCTGCGCGCAATAAGGTTACAGTTTCAGTTCAAGTAAAACCGCTAGTCATTCGACGACCATACGAGCCGCATGTATAGGTCATCCAGTTCCGCAATTATTGGCGATATTGAGGCATATCATCAGCGAGCATGGACAGTTACCGCATTCGCGATGGTATGAATGCATGCCTGAAATCAGGATATTGAAAAACCTTTTTATATCGATTCGATATTGCTATAGAATTTTACCGAATCCGTTGAAGTGTTTTCACCCCAAGGGGAACGTTTTTGCGGATCTCTGCCGATGACGGATGTAAATCCGTCATCTCGGCATCTTTCTCATGACGTTGTCAAAGAATTCCGAACACCAAACATTCAGGGAATGCCTGACCAACGCCGAACCGAAAAACCGCATTGGACGTTTTTATCTGGCCATTTCGTTAATGGCATCGAGCAATTTTTACTTTATTCATCCGGGAGTTTTTGATGGAAATCCACGTTTACGATACCTATGTAAAAGCACACGACAACCATGTCATGCACTTTGATGTATTTACCGCCAGCAAGGACGGTGAGCAAGCCATTCAGTATGCCAAACAGTGGCTATCTTCAATCGGTGAAAGCGATGCCGTAGTCTCCAGTAAGGAATGTCGCTTTTGCCATACTCAACAAGCACCGGTTAATGTGATTGACACTATCAATCGCCAAGGTTACTTCATATACAAAATGGAAGGTTGTCCGGCTTGATAGCTATCTTGTTGTCATGCCAGAGAATTCCAGGCCTTGCATTGCAAGGCCTTAGCGTAAGAAGGATGAAACACCTATTTTCCGAAAAGCATAAGTAACGACCTCAGTAGCATCCTCGTCAACAGCGACATGACTCCAACATCGAACTTACACGCGCCGAAAGGGTGCCCTGATCCCAGCTAATACGGTTGTCCTTGCCATGCGGCCCTGGGAGAACAATGGCGTCCACCCAAATCGAACCCATCAGACTATCTCAAAACGATACATCAGCCTTTTCCTGCATCTCCCAGCAATCCCTGCCTAAAAACACCAGAATTGAAATCTAACTAGCTTGAACGACAATAATCTATTGTAAAATAATCGTTTTCGTATATTGCGTTAATCGACAGTTTGTACGCACTAAGCCAAGTCTTATCATTATTCATGTCCCCGCTACCCAATAGACAAGACTTTCAATGCGCGCGCTAATCGTCCTAGGTATGCTGTTGATGCCTTTGGCTACGACGCAAGCGGCCGGTAAGGCGTCGGAAGATTTAACCGAACTGTCCATCGAGCAATTGCTGAATGTGGAAATCATCAGCGCTTCCAGGCTGGGTCAAAAAGCCAGTCAAGCCCCTAGCTCGGTTTCTATTTTAACGGCAAACGACATACGCACTTTCGGCTGGCGCACGCTGGCGGACGCGCTGAACAGTATGCGCGGTTTATTCACCAGCAATGACCGCAACTATAGCTTTGTCGGCGTGCGCGGCTTCATTCAGTCCGGCGACTACAATTCCCGCGTATTGTTCATGATCGACGGCCAGCGCATGAACGAAAACATCTTCGACTCCGGCAATATCGGCCAGGAATTCATGCTGGACATGGACTTGGTGGAACGTATCGAGTTTATTCCCGGTTCCGGCTCCACAATTTACGGCGCCAACGCCTTTTTGGGCTTGATCAATGTGGTCACCAAAAAAGGCAAAGCCTTGAACGGGGCGCAAATAGCCGGTGAAGTAGGTAGTTTTGACACCTACAAAGGCCGCGTCAGCTACGGCAAGCAATTCGACAACGGCGCCGATGTGCTGGTGTCGGCATCGCATTTCGATACCCAGGGCATGGAAAATTTATATTTCCCGGCTTTCGATGATCCCAGCACCAACAACGGTATCGCGCATAACATGGATACCGAGCGTGCTGACCGCTTGTTCGGGCGGATGCAGTTCGAAGAGTTTACCCTCAGCGGCGGTTTTGTTGATCGCTACAAACGCGTACCAACCGCGGCTTACGGTGCCATTTTCAATGATCCCCGCTCTCATACTTACGACAGACAATTTTTCACCAATCTGAAATATCAAAAAGCCCTGAGTGCGAAGACTTCGTTCATGGCTAAGGGATTTTACCAAGGCTACGATTACATGGCCGAGGACCCGTTCAATGACGCCGGTGATTACATTTATCACGACCAAACCAGCGGCCGCTGGTGGGGCGGCGAAGCACAACTAACAACTAGCGTATTCGACGGACATAGACTACTTTTCGGCTTGGAATATCAATACGATCAAACCCAGCGCCAATTTGGCTATGTTACCGACCCTTATCAAATTTATCAGGATAGCGACCTCAGCGGCCACCGCGTCGAACTCTATGCTCAAGACGACATCCAGTTACTGGACAATCTGGTTTTCAGCGCCGGCCTGCGCCTAGATCAGACCCACATGCTCAAACGCCTGCAACTCAATCCACGTCTGGGCTTGATATGGAACCCTTTGGAGAGTACCACCTTCAAGCTGCTGTACAGCTCGACATTTCGCGCACCGCATGCCTGGAACCTGGATTACAACAACTACTATTACGGCGTCAGCCCCGAACTTAGAGAAGAGCAAATCAGAAGCTACGAAGCGATTACCGAATGGCATTCCAATGCCGGGCTCAAACTGCTGGTTTCCTTGTTTTACAACGACATCACCGAGTTATTAAAAGCCAACCCCGATACGGCGCTGCTGGACAATGTTGGAAAATACCACGCCTACGGTGCGGAATGGGAAGCGGAAAAACGTTGGGACAGCGGCAGAATGTTCAAGGCGTCTTACACCTACAGCTTGTTTACCAACGAAGCCAGACACGGTGTATGGGCAACCGGTTCGCCGCAAAATATTTTCAAATTACACTATGCTGAGCCTTTGTTCGACGATTTTGTCCGGCTCGGCATCGAAAATATATACATCGGCGACCGCAAGACATTTCAGAGCGGCAAAGCCGATGCCTACAATCTGGTCAATCTGAATGTGAGCACGGATCGCTTGATGCGTGGCCTGGATGTGTCCTTCGGGGTTTATAACCTGTTCGACAGTCATTATGAAATGCTGATCAACAGCGACCGCTTCGACCTGTTGCAAATGAACGGCAGGGAATTTCGCTTGAAACTACAGTTGACGTTTTAAAAGGGCCGATCATATGAACAAGGCGTTTTATCGAGCAAAATCTTGGGCTATTGGCCTGGGAGCGCTGTTGTGTTTGGGACAAACCACCTCGCACGCCGCCAATCAAGAGCCTGAACGTGACAATTTACCGGATCTGACCGGCCTCAGCGTCGAGCAGTTAATGAATCTCGATGTGACCTCGGTGATGAAAGTCCCCACCGATATCAAACACGTTCCCGCCGCCCTATTCGTGCTGAGCAGCGACGAAATCCGCCGAACCGGGGCTACAACTATCCCGGAAGCGTTGCGCGTGGTGCCGGGCATGCACGTGGCTAAAGTGGACGGCAATAAATGGGCCGTATCGATGCGCGGCTTCAGCAGCCAATTTGTCAATAAATTGCTGGTGTTAGTGGACGGCCGCAGCGTTTATAACCCGCTGTTTTCCGGGGTATGGTGGGATCAACAAGATGTGATGATGGAAGACATCGAACGCATTGAGGTCATCCGCGGCCCCGGCGCCAGCTTATGGGGCGCCAATGCGGTCAACGGCGTCATCAACATCATTACTAAATCGGCCAAAGACACGCAAGGCGGTTTGCTATCCAGTCATGTCGGCAGCCAACGCTACGGCGGCGGTCTGCGCTACGGCGCCGATTTGGGCGGCGACGCCTATCTAAAAGTCTACGGCCGCCACACTAACTACAGCGACTCAAAAACCCTGGGTAGCAGCAGTAAGGCTGGCGATGAAGGCGAGATGAGCAAAATCGGTTTTCGTTACGACAAAGCCATCGACTTTACCAACAAACTCAGCTTGCAGGGCGATGCGTACCTCGGCGAGAGCAATGGCGCGCTGCAACACTTCCCATCTTTGACATCGCAGCGGACACCGGTGCTGGCGCCGCCCTTTTCTCGGGAATTACCAACGGACCAATTGTTCTCCGGTCATTACATTCAAGCACGCTGGGAACAGCATCAAAGCTCTGACTCCAATACCGTACTGCGCATGTATTGGGACAGGCACAGCCGGAAATCGCCTTACTTGGATTCGGAATATCAAATCGACAATATCGATGTCGATTTTCAGCATAACTACAAGCTAAACGATAGCCACATGTTGGTGTGGGGCAGCGGCGTGCGTTTCAATCTGAATAATTTTGAGGACAGCGCGCAAATCTCCATGAGCGCCAACAACCGAACCGACCGTATCTACAGCCTGTTCGGGCAGGACGATATTACCCTGGTACCCGATCATTGGCATTTGACCTTGGGCAGCAAGCTGGAGCACAACCCGGTCACGCAATTTGAAGTGCAGCCCAACGCACGCTTGCTGTGGACGCCCGACGACAAACATTCGTTTTGGGGCTCGGTATCCCGCTCGGTGCGCACGCCCAATTGGGTCGAGCAAAATATTTCCTACGGCTTGCAAACCCAGCCATACACGATACGCGGCAATACCGTGCCGGTGCTGCGCAGCCTTACTGGCAACCCCGACTTGACCGCCGAGAAAATGCTCGGCTTCGAATTGGGTTGGCGCGGCCAACTCAGTCGCCAACTCAGTACTGATGTAGCCTTGTATCATTACAGCTACGACGATTACGCCAGCTTGACGCCCAACATCCAACGCTTCGCCGGCTACATGTTGCAGACGCTGGATTACAACAACTACGGGCATGTGCAAGTCTTCGGCGGGGAAATCAGTGTCGATTGGCAAGCGACTGAAAATTGGAAACTGCGGGCTACTTATAGCCACGAAGAAGAACGTTTCCGCCTGTCGCCGCTGGCACCTGCCAACACCACACTGATCTCCGGAGACAGTTACCCGGCCCATAAAGCCATGCTCTGGTCCATGTACCAATTCTCCCCACAACTCAAGCTGGATCTGAACTGGCGTTATTCGGACGCAACCGGCGTTAACGGCGCACAATCCAGAGCCTATCAGGACCTGGATGCACGATTGGGATGGGACTTGGGCGCGGGCGTGGAACTGGCGCTGGTGGGCCGAAATTTGCTGAACAGCAGTCATTTCGAATACGGCTCGGATATGTTTTCCACCGCCACAGCCGTGCAACGCGAGGTATACGGCACCTTGCGCTGGGACTTCTAAGCGGCCCGGCACTATGCATACAGCAAAGAACCGGTGTCGAACATGAGTCGAATCTTGCGCCATCTTTATGCAAGATTGTGCGGATCGTGCCGAAATCGCGGCAGCGAGGCTTCGTGCCTGTGCGCCTCGGAAATATCAAGATTTGCGCCCATCACGCTATTCAGCAAAATGCTGTTGCTGCCTTTGCTGTTTAGCGGCCATTTATGCCACGCCGAAGCGGCCAGCGAAGCGGCGGTAAAAGTGGCGTTTTTATACAATTTCTTTAAGTTTATCGAATGGCCGGAGTCGGCAACCGCGCAAAATCGTTATACCTTGTGTCTGAGCAGCCATACCGATTTCGGCGACCATTTATTGATGTTGGAAGGCAAAACGGTGAACGGCAAGCCCTTGGATATCGTCCGCAATATATCAGCCAAAGATATAAAATCCTGCCATCTGATCTTTATTGATACCGCCGATAATCCGGGCGATTACGCCCGTGAATTAAAAGGCTCGCCGGTAGTCAGCGTCAGCGATAAATCCGGATTTATCAACCAGGGCGGCACCATAGGTTTGATCCAGGACGGCAACCGGCTCAGCTTCGAAATTAACTTGGAAACCGCCAACGCAGGCAACACGCGCATCAGCGCCCAGCTGCTGAAACTGGCTAAAAACATTTTGGCCGGTAAATAAGCCCACATGCAGATGACATCTCGACGCCACCCATGATTCGCGACAAACTGGCCAATCTGCCGATGACCTACAAGCTGCAACGCTTGCAAGCCATCACTTTGGCATTGGCTCTGCTGTTTACCTTGTTAATTACCAGCATGACGCATATCTGGCAAGAGCGGCGCGAACTGTCAATGGAGGTGCGTTCGCTCGGCAAAATGATCGGTTTTAACGCTAACGCTGCGCTGCTGTTTGGCGACACCAAAACCGGCACCGAGATTCTAGCCACCTTACGCGGCAAATCTGAAGTCATCTCCGCGCAACTCTACAAAAATGACGGCGAAATTTTCGCCCATTACCCGGCCAAGGCTGCACCGGACAGTTTCCCCGCCACCTTGAGCGATGCGGAACAACAACAACGCAACCAGGGTTTGCGGATATTGAGCCAAGTCATTTTAAACCCCTTACCCGACGATAACGGCGACGTGATCGGCACCTTACGCTTGCAGCTCGACTTAAAGCCCATGTGGCGTATGGTGATTATCAGTCTGGGCCAAATTTTTTTGGTGATGGTGGTGTCGTTTATTCTGGCGGTTTTTTTCGGCCGGCGCTTGGCGGAATCGATCGCCGCACCGCTGATCCGTTTGTCTTCACTGGCCAAACAGGTATCCAGGGACAACAACTACATGGTGCGCGCCCAAGGTGAAGGCGAAGATGAAATCGGCCAACTGGTAAGGAGCTTCAACCAGATGATAGAGCGGGTACAACAACGCGATGCCGAACTGGAAAATCAGCGCGGCAACCTGGAAAAACAAGTCGATCTGCGCACCGCCGACCTGCGGCAGGCCGTCGTCGATGCCCAAGCCGCCAATATCGCCAAGTCGCAATTCCTGGCAACCATGAGCCACGAAATCCGCACCCCCATGAACGGGGTGCTGGGCATGACCGAATTGCTGTTGGGCACCGACCTCGACACCACGCAACGCCAATACGCCGAAACCGTGTTCAGCTCCGCCGATTCACTGTTGACCGTGATTAACGATATTCTGGACTTTTCCAAAATCGAAGCGGGCAAGCTGGAATTGGAAGAAATCGATTTTAATTTGATCAATCTTACCGACCAACTCGCTGCCTTGTTCTTCGAACGCGCCAGCAGCAAAAACATCGAACTGGTGTGCACCGTCGATAAACGGGTGCCACGCGACGTCAGAGGCGATCCTTATCGCTTACGGCAAATACTCACCAACTTGTTATCCAACGCCATCAAATTTACCGAAGCCGGCTCGGTGAAAATGCAAGTGAATGTGGCCGAATCGGATCTCTGCCCATCCGCTGATGGCATGTGCCTGGAGTTTTGTATTAGCGACACCGGCATTGGCATCGGCCCGGACACTCAAGCCAGGCTATTCAAATCTTTTAGTCAAGCCGACGGCTCCACCACCCGCAAATACGGCGGCACCGGTCTGGGATTGGCCATCAGCAAGGAACTAAGCGAATTGATGGGCGGCAATATCCAAGTGCAAAGCCGTGCGAACAGCGGCTCGGTATTTACCCTGCATATCCCGCTCCGCCAAGCTAGCCAAGCCCTGCCTGCAAGCTTGCCGGGCAACGATCTGCAAGGCAAGCAAGTCTTATTGGTGGAAGATAATGCCACCAATGCAAAAATCCTGGAAAATCATTTGACTGTTTTTGGCATGTTTACCCGCGTCGCCAAAAATGGCGCGCACGCCTTGGAAATTCTCGATCAGTCGGCACACTTGGGCCTGTTCTTCGATATTGCCGTGCTGGACATGAAAATGCTGGGCATGAACGGCGTCGAATTAACCCAACGGATTCGTATAGACCGGCGATTTGCCAATATCCGCATCGTCATTATTACGTCCAGCAACGATGAGGACGTATTAGCCAAAATTCGCGGCAGCGCCTGCGATCTGTACCTTCACAAGCCCCTGCATAGACGCACCCTGCACGATGCGCTGCTCGGGCTGATGTCGCAAAAACCGCAATCATTCAGTGCGCCAGCTTCTGCTGCCGGCGCCATTCGAATCCTGTTGGCCGAAGACAATCCGGTCAACCAGAAAGTTTGCAGCGCCATGTTGCGCCAGTTGGGCTACACCCTGTCTCTGGCGAATAACGGCCGGGAAGTACTGGATATTATCGAACGCGAGCCGGTCGATCTCATCCTGATGGATTGCATGATGCCGGTCATGGACGGTTACACGGCAACCCAATACATCCGCAATCGGGAAAGCAGCCGCAATTTGCCTCGAATCCCCATTATCGCCCTCACCGCCAACGCCATGGAAGGTGATCGCGAACGCTGTTTGCAGGCCGGTATGGATGATTATCTCAGTAAACCGTTTTTACAAAAAACCTTGCAAGACAAAATCCAGGCGTTGGCAGCCCCGCTGCCCACAACCGCCCTCAATACAGCCGCTCCCGAGATCAAAGCCACTGCCGCTACTCTAGACCCGGCCGCACTGAATACCTTGCGGGAAATTGGTGGTAGCGCGCTGGTCGACGACGTCTTGGCCTTGTTTAGGACAAATGCCGAGCAACATATCGCCACACTCCGCTCCGGCCTGTTGGAGCGCAATACGGAAACAGTTCGGCATGCCGCGCATAGTCTAAAATCGGCCGCCGCCAACATCGGCGCACTAAACCTGTCGGAACTGGCCCGTGCGCTTGAACATGCAGCGCGGCACAACACTTTGCAATTCGATAGCCGGGTTGCCGAAAGCCTGCAAACAGAATATAAAGAAATTCTCCAGCGGCTTTCGCAACTCAAACCCTCATAATGCAACGATTACCTGCCCGCAGCCTGATTTTAGCGATAGACGACGACGATATGGTGCGTCTGATGTTGCAAGAAATTCTGCAAAGAGAAGCGTTTGATGTCATTTGCGCGGCTAGCGGCAAGCAAGGCTTGGCATTGGCAGCCAGCGAACGGCCCAATCTGGTATTGCTGGATGTCATGTTGCCGGACCTCAACGGCTTCGACTGCCTGCAAGCCATCAAAAACATGCCCGGCAACAGCCTGCTGCCCGTCGTGATGCTGACCGGCATGGACGACCTGGAATCGGTCAATCGCGCCTTTCAATTGGGCGCGACCGACTTTATCTCCAAACCGCTCAATTGGCCGACCTTACCGCACCGCTTACGTTACTTGCTGCGCTCGGTCGCCACGTTAGAAGAACTGGCCCGAAGCGAAGCGGCACTGCGCCATGCGCAAAAAATTGCGCAACTGGGCAGTTGGTACTGGTCTATTGCCGACGACAACATGCAATGGTCGGAAGAAGTCTTTAATATCCTCGGCACGAATCGCTCATCGTTCGAACATAAATGCCGCGACTTATACAAATCCATGCAGCCATCGGAAGTCGGCAAACTGCAACAAGCCCTTGATCTTTGCGTCAAAAACCGACGCAGTTTTCGCCTGGAATTATCGATTACTCGTCGAGATGGCGCCAAACAAGTGATTCATATTCAAGGCAAACCCGTGATCGCCGATGGGCAGGTAAGCCATATTCACGGTACGCTGCAAGATATTACCGAACGCCGGCACATAGAAGAACGGGTAAGGCTTTTATCTTACTACGACCCGCTAACCGGCCTGCCCAACCGGACGCTATTCAAAGAAGTTCTGGCGCAAGCAATGGCCTATTGCACACGCTACGGTACGGTCATTTCCACTTTATTTATCAGTATTGATCGTTTCAAACGCATCAACGAAACCCTAGGCCCCAAAATTGGCGACCAGGTGTTGAAATTGTTCGCCGAGCGCTTGCTGGCCGAAGTGCGGGATTGCGACTACATTTCCATCAACGCCGATTACGATTTGGCGGACATGACGGTCTCCCGGCTGGGCGGTAACGAATTTACCGTGTTGCTGAATCGTATCGAGGACACGCGCGATAGCGTCAAAGTGGCTAAGCGGATTTTTCAGGCGATGCAGCACGCTTTTCCGGTGGAGAACACCGAACTGTTTCTGGGTATCAATATCGGTATCGCCGTCTATCCGGGCGACGGTCAGGATGAAGACAGCTTCATCAAAAACGGCGAGTTTGCGATGAACCATGCCAGCGAACACGGCCATAATAATTATCAGTTTTTCAGTAAATCGCTGAATGTTGCCGCGTTTCATAAACTGGCGATGGAAAACAGCCTGCGCCGCGCCATAGAACGCCATGAATTGCAGCTTTACTATCAAGCCAAAATTAATATCCGCCGCCAGCAAGTCGTCGGCTGCGAGGCCTTGATTCGCTGGCAGCACCCGGAACTGGGTTTGATCGGCCCGTCGCAATTTATTCCAATTGCCGAAGATTCCGGCTTGATTGCCCAAATCAGCGATTGGGTGCTGGAAAATGCCAGCCGGCAAACTTTGGATTGGCAACAATCGGGACTGAGCCAAGGGCTGATCATGGCGGTGAATGTATCGGCAACTCAATTCCGACAATACGGTTTTGGCAATCACGTCCGCGACGTATTGACCGGCATCGGCCTGGAACCTCGCTACCTTAAGCTGGAACTGACCGAAACCATCTTGCTCGACCATATCGACGACGCTTTAATAACCTTGCGGGAATTACAAGCCCTGGGCGTCAAAATCAGTATCGACGACTTCGGTACCGGTTATTCATCCTTGTCTTATTTGAAAAAACTGCCTATCTCGGAATTGAAAGTCGATCATTGCTTTGTCCGCGATCTTCCGCACAATGAAGACGACATGGCGATTACCGCGGCAATATTGGCTTTGGCCGACGCGCTGTCGCTGGAAGTGGTCGCGGAGGGCGTGGAGAATGAAGATCAAGCCAACTTCCTGCTCGACAGTGGTTGCGAGGTAGTGCAAGGCTTTTTGTACAACAAGCCCATGCCCGCCAATGAATTTGCCGCATTTGTCCGTGAATTTAATGCGCAACGCTTGTTAGCCGACAAAGTCTGACATGTCCGCCAAGCCGCGCATCCTGTTAGTCGACGACGATCCGATGGTCCGTCTGCTGGTCAGGCAAATGTTGCAAGCCGACGGCTACGAACTGATCGAAACCGACAACGGCCGGACCGGATTGGAACAATTTATCGCCGCCGAGCCGGATTTGGTGCTGCTGGACGTGATGATGCCGGAGATGGATGGCTTCAGTTGTTTACAAGGCATGCGTGCCGCCAGCGACAAATCGGTGCCGATTGTCATGATGACGGCTATCGAGGATACGCAAGCGGTGGAAGACGCCTTTCGGCTGGGGGCCACCGACTTTATCGGCAAACCCATCCAATGGCCGCTGTTGCCGCATCGAATCAGCTATGTGCTGCGCTCGCACCGTACTACACAACGTCTTATAGAGCAACAAACGCTACTCAAGCAAAGCGAGCAACGCTTTCGGGATTTGGTGGAAAGTATCGGTAACGAATACTTCCTGTATTCTCACAATACCGAACGTATTTTTACTTATCTAGGTCCTTCGGTGGAGCATATCCTCGGCTACAAACCCGACGAACTACATTGCGACTGCTTCGATATAACGACCAACAACCCGATCAATCGGCTTGCCAGAACCTACACCGAGCAATGCCTAGCGGGCATCAAACCACCCAACTACGAAGTGGAAGTGCGCAGCAAGGATGGCAGTCTGCGTGTACTCAGCCTCAATGAGTCGCCCATGTTCGACGACCATGGCCGAGTGGTTGCGGTGAACGGCCTGGCGCACGACATCACCGAAATGCGCAGCACGCAGCAAGCCCTTGCCGATAGCGAGGAACGCTTGCGGCTATCCATGCAGGCAGCCAAACAAGGTTTTTATGACATCAATCCGCAAACCGGGGCCATGATCATCAACGCCGAATATGCCAGCATGCTCGGCTACAACCCAGCCGATTTCGACGCCAATATCGACAGCTGGATCATGCGCTTGCATCCCGATGACCGGCAGCGCGTTTCCGACGCCTACCGGCAGTACATCGCCGGGGAACTGGCAGAATATCGCCTGGAATATCGGCAGCGTTGCGCGGACGATAGCTGGAAATGGATATTATCGATAGGCAGTATCGTCGAGCGCGACGCCAACAATCAGCCGGTGCGCATGCTGGGCACCCACACCGACATCACCGACAGTAAAACGGCAGCCGAACGCCTGAATTTGCTGGCCAAAGTGTTCGAAAACAGCGGCGAAGCCATTTTTCTGTGCGATCCGGATACCCGCATCGTGTCCAGCAATCAGGCCTACACGACGATTACCGGTTACAGAGCCGAAGAGGTGCTACAGCAAACGCCCTCCATTCTCGATGCGCGTCATCTTGACCTCAACCACTATCAACGTATCTGGCAGGCCTTGCGCGAAAACGGCTACTGGCAAGGCGAAATTTGGGATACCCGCAAGAACGGCGAGACCTATCCCGCATGGCTGGGTATTTCCGCGATGTATAACACCCATGGCGCCATCAGCCATTACATCGGCATTTTTTCGGACATTACCGAGCGCAAGGCCGCCGAAGCCCAAATCGAATATCTGGCACGTCACGATCCACTCACCAATTTGCCCAATCGCACCTTGTTGCGCGACCGCTTCGACCAGGCCATGGCCCATGCCGTGCGTAACAACACGCTGGTCGGCTTACTGTTTCTGGACCTGGATCATTTTAAAAATATTAACGACACAATGGGGCACGACGTCGGCGACCGCTTACTGCAAGGCATCGCGGAGCGTCTGGTGCAATGCGTGCGCGAGGTGGATACGGTTTGCCGGCAAGGCGGCGATGAATTCATCATTATCCTCACCGACATTCCCGACATCGACGCAATCACACAAATTGTGCTGAAAATTCTCGATCAACTGACACAACCCTTTGTCATCGAAGGCGTCACGCTTTGCACCTCCTTCAGCATAGGCGTCAGTTTGTATCCCAATGACGGCCTGAATTTTCACGGTTTACTCAACAAAGCCGACACGGCAATGTATTCGGCGAAAAACGAAGGCCGCAATACCTTCCGCTTCTTTTCCAACGATATGAACCTGGCGTCTATCGAGCGGATGAATATCGAGAACGGTCTGCGCATGGCTTTGAAGCGCAAAGAACTTCGCTTGCATTATCAGCCGCAATATTCCATACACAGCAACACGGTGATCGGTGCGGAAGCCTTGCTGCGCTGGCAACCGGAAAACAGCCCGATGATCCCGCCGGCCAAGTTCATTCCTATCGCCGAGGACAACGGCATGATCGTCCCGATAGGCGACTGGGTGTTACGCGAAGCCTGTAAGCAAAACAAGCTTTGGCACGACGCCGGTATGAAACTGCTGGTTACCGTCAACATCTCGGCCCTACAGTTCAAGCGCGGCAACTTACTGGAATCGGTGCAAAGCGCATTGGCGGAATCCGGGCTGGAACCGCATTATTTAGAGCTGGAGTTAACCGAATCGGTCCTGATGTTCGACACCAATGCCGTCATCAATACGATTGCCCAGTTGCGCGCCTTGGGCGTCAGCTTTGCCATCGACGATTTCGGTACCGGTTATTCCTCACTGAGTTATTTGAAGCGCTTTGCGGTGAACAAACTAAAAATCGATCAATCGTTTATCCGGGATTTAACCTCAGGCAAAGCCGAAGACACCGCTATCGTCAAAGCCATCTTGCAATTGGGTGATACGCTGGGCCTGCTGACCTTAGCCGAAGGCGTGGAAACCAAGGAGCAAGCCGAGCAACTGCATCAACTCGGCTGCCGCAAAGCGCAGGGTTTTTATTGGAATCAACCCTTGCCCCCCGACGAATTCGCCCGGTTGTTTACGCCTGGTTAAAATAACTGCCAAACCGGCGCCGCGCCGTCCGGCAAGGCCGCCAGACGCCCCAGCTCCAGCCATGGGTTGCCCGGCGCATGAAAATCCGAGCCCATCGACGCATGCAATTGATGTTTGCTGGCATGCAGATAACTTAAGCGAATATCGTCGACGCTGGCCCGGCCGGTCACCACTTCGATGCCCTGCCCGCCTGCCGCCTTGAATGCCACCAATGCTTTGTTAATCCATTTGCTACTGAGTTTGTAACGCAAGGGATGCGCCAACACCGCCACACCGCCGGCGGCCCGAATCCAGCCGACACAATCGGCCAGACCGGCCCAAACCGTTGGTACATAAGCCGGCTTGCCCTTGCTCAAATAACGATCAAATGCGTCCTGCGGGGTTTCGACCACACCTTGATTAACCAGAAAATCGGCAAAATGCAGGCGGGTGATTTCGCCGTTACCGGCGATTTGCCTTAACGTGGGATAGGCATCGGCTATGCCCTTCTTCGCCAGTTTTTCGGCAATTTTTTGCGCGCGTTGGTCGCGAATTAATTGTTGCTTAGCAATACCGTCGAGTAAACCCGGATGCTGTGGATCGATATTTAAACCGACGATGTGCAGACAATGGCTTTCAAAACTGGCCGACAGTTCGATGCCGGGAATCAAGCGGATGCCAGCTTGCGCGGCGGCTTCGGTCGCTTCTTGTAAGCCGGCAGTTGTATCGTGGTCGGTCAAAGCCAGCGCGGTAACGCCCTGCTGTTGAGCACGCAGCACCAGTTCGGTGGGCGACAAAGCGCCGTCGGACGCGGTGGAATGACTGTGTAAATCGTATAATTCCGACACTATTGATAATCACCGTAAAGTTTGGCGTACAAGCCGTTTTGTTGAATCAAGGAATCGTGTTTGCCTTGTTCGCAAATCTGGCCTTGTTCAAAGACATACACATGATCAGCCTGTTTCACCGCACTGAGCCTATGCGCGATGATGATGGTAGTACGGCCTTCCAGAAAGGTGCTCAAGGCTTGGTGCAGTTTATACTCGGTTTCGCTATCCAGTGCCGACGTCGCTTCGTCGAGAATCACCACAGCGGGCTGGCTGACTATCATCCGGGCGATGGCTAGCCGTTGCCGTTGGCCGCCGGATAAGCGCATACCCTGCCTGCCCACCACGGTGTCCAAACCCTGCGGCTGTTCTTCAACGGTGGACTTCATTTGCGCAATCTCCAAAGCTCGCCACAATTCAGCATCGGCAATCTCCCGGCCCAAGGTCAGATTGGCGCGTATCGTATCGTTTAGCAAAGCGGGATGCTGTAAAACGGTCGCGACATGTTCGCGCACCACATCCAAGCCTATCCGGTTCAGCGGCACGCCGTCGAAATAAATCATGCCGCTGCCCGGCGGATATAAACCGATCAAAGTTTGCGCCAGCGTCGACTTGCCACCGCCGCTGGCGCCGACCAGGGCAATTTTCTCACCGGCCGGTATAGTCAAATTAATACCGTTCAGTACCGGTTCGTCCTTGTAACTAAAATGCAGATTCTTGACGCTGACCGACACGGTTTTACGCCCGATAAACGGGTTTTGCAAATGCGGATAATACGGTTCGCGCTGCAACAGGGTCAGCTGATTGACGCGGGCCAACGCGGCTTTGGCGGCATAAAAAGACTGCTGAATGCTTAATATCTCCTGCACCGGCGCCATCATGAACCACAGATAACCGAATACCGCCAACATTTCGCCTATGGTCAGATTGGAATACAGCACCATCAGCATCGCTGTTGCGCGGAAAATATCGAAGCCAAATAGAAAGGTCAAAAAGCTCAAACGCACCGTCGCATCGCTTTTCCAGGCATAGATGGTCGAGTGGTTTTTAACCGCCAGTGCGCTGCCGATCAACTGCCGGCAATAGTGCTCCTCGCGGTTGCTGGCGCGGATTTGATGAATCGCCTCCAGCGTTTCGCTCAAAGCTTGCTGGAATATTGCGTAGGCTTTGTTTTCGTTAGCCTTCAGTTCCTTCACCCTGGAACCAACAGCCCGGGCCAAATAAATCACCAACGGGTTCAAAAAGATAATAAATAAACCCAATTGCCAGTGCATCCACAGCAGAATTAAAGCGGTACCGAACACGGTCAGAACTGCCACCAATAATTTACTGATCGTGGTGCCGATAAAATTATCCAGCGTATCGAGGTCGGTCACCATGTGCGAACTGACCGTACCGCTGCCCAGGCTTTCATACTCGGACATCGAGATGTGTTGCAAATGTTTCACCAAACTTTCGCGAATGCGAAAAATCACATCCTTGGCAATATTGGAAAACTGCCGAGTCTGCATAATGTTTAGCACCAAGGCAAACAAGCGCAACAGCAAGCTCAGCAGCAAAATAATGGCAATGTAAATGGCAGGTTGCTGCCACTCGCCGGGCAGCCATGGATTGAGGCTATTCAGCACCACACCCGGATGGTTAAGCAGGACTTCGTCCACCAATAATGGCATCAATAACGGTACCGGCACGCTGGCAACCGTTGCCAAGATGGCGACCAAATGCCCGTTGATCAGTTGTTTTTTATGCTGCTTAGCGATGCTGTAGATGTACTGCCAGGAATATTCGGCTTTCGCCGCGCGCTGTAAGGTTTTCAAGGTAATGAAACAAATTCGATGAAGTTTAACGATTATAATGGTCCGACCCACTTTGCAAAAACTTCTTGCATAGGGTTTAGTCTCGGCTGTCGTGGAAATTGATATGCATGTTATCCCGTGTTTTTTACTGCTTGCCGCTCTGACCGGCGTTTTACCGAACAGTGTCCAGGCGGATGAAATCTCTTTGGCCAGCCAACGTCAGCTATTTTTGCGTGCCGAGCAAGCACTTGACCAGAATCGCGATGCCGAATATTTCGCGATGGCTTCAAACCTAAGAGGCTACCCGCTATATCCTTATCTGCAATACCAATGGTTAAAAAATCATTTGGACGCCGACGCCGACATCAAACAGTTTTTAAACGAGCACGCCGCCAGCCGTTACGCGGCCGCGCTGCGGCAAAAGTGGTTGCTGGCTTTGGGTAAAAAGCAGCAGTGGCTAGTGCTGCTGAATAATTATCAAGGCAGTGACGATCCCGAGCTGCAATGCTACGCCGGCCTGGCTCAATTGCAAACCGGCCAAGCCTTGGAAGCCATCAATCAAGCCCGCACTTTATGGTTAAGCGGTAAATCGCAACCGGATAATTGCGATGTCCTGTTCGAAGCTTATAAATCATCGCCGTACTTTAATAAGGAACTGATCAACCAACGATTTCACGCCGCACTCAAACGTGACAACCAAAGCCTGGCCAGCTACTTGACCCGATTTTTCAGCGACGCGGAACTCAAGCAGGCCAATACCTGGTTAAAACTGCACCGACAGCCAGAAACCGTTATTGCTGATACAAGCTGGCGCGACTACCCCGACCAAGCAGGCGAGTTGTTTGCCCATGCGATTGACCGCTGGCTGGAAACCAATGTCGATACGGCCATGGCGACTTGGGACAGCAATAAATCGCAAATCGCCATTGCGCCGGCGACCGCCGCTTTTATCGAAAAACGCATCGCTATCGCCTTGGCCTTAAAACACGACAGCCGCGCTTACGCCCGCTTGTCGCAACTGGAAAACAGCGACGAATCGGCCCGGGAATGGCGAGTCAGAGCCGCATTGAATATACAGAACTGGCAAGACGTCGCTGTGGCGATTACCGGCCTTAACGACGACGAAAAATCTCAGGAAAAATGGCAGTACTGGCAAGCTCGCGGCTTGGCGGAAACCGGCCAGAGCGCAGCCGCCAATGCCTTGTTTCTACAGTTGGCAAAAAATCGCAGTTTCTACGGTTTTCTGGCTGCCGGCAGATTAAGGCAAGCCATTGAACTGGTGGACAGACCTTTGACGGTATCAAGCAGCGACCTCGAGACTTTACAAAATCGAGCGGATTTCCAGGTATTTTCCGAGCTACTCGCTATCGACAGAAAACCGGAAGCCAAACGCCAATGGTGGTACGCAATAGCCAAACTCGATAGTCACCAGCTACCCGTCGCTGCAAAACTGGCACAACAAGCCAATTGTCCGGCTTTGGCGATTACCACTATAGCCAAGGCTAATCAATGGGACGACGTCAATCTACGCTTTCCGCTGACCTATATCCAGCCCATCCAAAGTAACGCCGCCGCACAACAATTGGATCCGGGTTTAATTTTGGGATTGATCCGCCAGGAGAGCGCGTTCGATGAATTGGCCGACTCGCCGGCTGGCGCTAAAGGTTTGATGCAGATCATGCCAAACACCGGCCGGCAAATTGCCGCCGAATTGCGCGATAGTT
This sequence comes from Methylomonas sp. TEB, assembly GCF_047777895.1. GTDB lineage: Bacteria > Pseudomonadota > Gammaproteobacteria > Methylococcales > Methylomonadaceae > Methylomonas. Next base: position 2,202,943 of record NZ_CP180476.1, on the reverse strand, counting down.
GGGATAGCGATTACAGCCTGTTTAAACCGGAACTCAATGTCAAATACGGGACGTTTTATTTCAAAAAACTCTTGCGCCAATTCAATGGCCACGTCGCACTGGCCACGGCCGCCTATAACGCCGGCGCCAATAAAGTGAAGCGCTGGCTACCGGAAAACCGGGCTTTGCCGGCCGACATCTGGATTGAAAACATCCCTTACAAGGAGACTCGGGGGTATGTTGCATCGGTGTTAATGTATAGCTTGATCTACCAGCAGCGCCTGCAACGCGACAGCTTAAAGATCGACGATCTAATGCGCGAGGTCATGCCCGACTAAAAATTGAGCTGATTTTTTAAGCCGATTATTAGATAATGCCGCAGTTTTTGAACCCACCAACCAGGTAAAAATCAAGATGGAGAAGCAGCACAGTTTCACGCGCGAAGAATTATTAATGTCCGGCCGAGGTGAATTATACGGTCCGACCAACGCGCAGCTACCGCTTCCCAATATGCTGATGATGGACCGCATCGTCCATATTTCCGATGAAGGCGGCAAATACGGCAAAGGCGAAATCATCGCCGAGTTGGATATTACCCCCGAATTATGGTTTTTTGATTGCCACTTTCAAGGTGATCCGGTCATGCCGGGCTGTCTGGGTTTGGACGCGATGTGGCAATTGGTCGGTTTTTATTTATGCTGGCTGGGCGGCCCCGGCAAAGGCCGCGCGCTGGGTTGCGGCGAAGTTAAATTCACCGGCCAAGTACTGCCGACAGCCAAAAAAGTGACTTATAAAATCGACTTGAAGCGCGTGATTCTACGCAAATTGGTCATGGGCATCGCCGATGCGACGATGGAAGTCGATGGCAAACAAATCTACGAGGCGACCGATTTACGAGTCGGTTTATTCACTTCCACCCAAGATTTCTAAGGAAACCATCATGAAGCGCGTCGTTGTAACAGGTTTAGGGATAGTTTCCAGCATCGGCAACAACCGGGACGAAGTGGTTGATTCTTTACGCGCTGGCCGTTCCGGTATCGTTCACGCACCGGTCTATGCCGAGATGGGCTTTCGCAGCCATGTACACGGCCCGGTTAATATTGATCTGGATGAAGCGATCGACCGTAAAGTTAAACGCTTTATGGGCGACGGTGCCGCATACAACTACCTGGCTATGGAACAGGCTATTGCCGACTCCGGCCTGGAAGAGTCGCAAGTGTCCAATATCCGCACCGGCTTAGTGATGGGCTCCGGCGGGCCGTCAACGTCCAATCTGGTCGATTCCGCCGACATTCTGCGTTCCAAAGGTGTAAAAAAGGTCGGACCCTACATGGTGACGCGCGCCATGTCCAGCACCAACACGGCCTGCTTGGCCACGCCCTTTAAAATCAAAGGCGTCAATTACTCCATCAGCTCCGCTTGCGCCACCAGCGCCCACTGCATCGGCCACGCCATGGAATTGATTCAATTAGGCAAACAAGACGTTGTGTTCGCCGGCGGCGGTGAAGAACTGCACTGGACTATGTCGGTGATGTTCGACGCGATGGGCGCACTGTCTTCAAAATATAACGACACGCCAGAGACGGCCTCCCGGCCTTACGACGAAACCCGCGACGGCTTCGTCATCTCGGGCGGCGGCGGTGTTTTGGTGATTGAGGAACTGGAACATGCCAAAGCACGCGGCGCTAAAATCTATGCCGAACTGGTCGGCTACGGTGCAACTTCCGATGGCTACGACATGGTGCAACCGTCCGGCGAAGGCGCAGTGCGCTGCATGCAACAAGCCTTGGCTACCGTTAATGAAAAAATTGACTATATCAACGCGCACGGCACCAGCACCCCGGTAGGCGATACCCGCGAACTAGAAGCGATGCGCGAAGTGTTTGGTGTTGACGGCGTACCGGCAGTCAGCTCAACCAAATCTTTAACCGGACATGCCTTGGGTGCGGCCGGCGTCAACGAAGCCATTTATTCCTTGCTGATGATGCAGGAAAACTTCTTGAGTGCCTCCGCCAATATCAACCAACTCGATCCAGGTGCGGCCGGCATTCCTATCGTTAGAGAATATCGGGATAACGTCACGCTGAACACCATTATGTCCAACAGCTTCGGCTTTGGCGGCACCAACGCCACGCTGATTTTCCAACGCTACAACGGCTAACTTTGGCGCGGCTGCAACTTTGGTTCAGCCGCCCTTCCCTGCACCCATGTCCGATCCAGAACACAAATCCCGTACCCAGTTTAACAAGCTGCAAAAACGCCTGAGACGTTGCGTTGGCGAAGCCATCGCCGATTTCAACATGATAGAGCCCGATGATAAGGTCATGGTGTGTCTGTCCGGCGGCAAAGATTCTTACACCATGTTGGACATTCTGCTGAACTTGCAGAAAACCGCGCCAATCAATTTTGAGATTATTGCCGTCAATCTGGATCAGAAGCAGCCAGGCTTTCCGGAACATGTGCTGCCGGAATATCTACAATCGATAGGCGTGCCCTACCACATCATCGAGCACGACACTTACAGCATCGTCAAACGCATCATCCCGGAAGGCCAAACCACTTGCAGCCTATGTTCTCGGCTACGTCGTGGCACGTTGTACGGATTTGCCAAGGAACATAAGATCACCAAGATCGCCCTGGGCCATCACCGCGACGACATTATCGAAACCTTCTTTTTAAACATGTTCTACGCTGGCAAACTGAAAGCCATGCCGCCGAAGCTGCTGAGTGACGATAAGCAAAACATCGTCATACGTCCGTTAGCATATTGCCGGGAAAAAGACATCAACCGCTTCGCGGCTTTCAAACAGTTTCCGATCATTCCCTGCAATCTGTGCGGTTCGCAAGAAAACCTGCAACGCAAGGCCATGAAACAAATGCTCAACGCTTGGGATAAACAATTCCCCGGCCGCATCGAGACGATTTTCGCCAGTTTGCAAAATATCGCGCCGTCGCAAATGGCCGATACCAGCTTGTTCGATTTTGCCGGCCTGCGCCGCGACCCCGAATCCACTATTCCGCGCGTCGTATCCGATGAAGCCGGACTGGACATCCTAGAACGCTAATAGGGAATGCAACGATGAAACACACCATCTTAGTGACGGGCGGCGCCGGCTATATCGGCAGCCATACCTGCGTAGAACTGCTGAATAACGGTTTCGAGGTCATCGTTGTCGACAACCTAAGTAACAGCAAAATCGAATCGCTGAAACGTATCGAAACCATTACCGGACATAAACCCGGTTTCTATCAAGCCGACATTACCGACCAAGCCGCGCTACGCGAGATTTTTAAAGCACATAAAATCGATGCGGTGGTTCATTTCGCCGGCCTGAAAGCCGTCGGCGAATCCTGCCAGCAACCCCTGAGCTATTACCGCAACAACATCTACGGCACCCAAGTGTTACTGGAAACGATGGATGAGTTTGCAGTGAAAAGATTGGTATTCAGCTCGTCGGCGACCGTTTACGGCGATCCACACGCCGTACCGATTCTGGAAAGCTTCCCGCTGCAAGCCACCAATCCTTACGGCCGTACCAAACTGTTTATCGAGGAAATCCTGCGCGATGTCAGCAATGCCGACAGCCTGAACGGCAACGGCCAGCCCTGGCAATTTGCAATACTGCGCTATTTCAACCCCATCGGCGCGCACAGCAGCGGTTTGATCGGTGAAGATCCCAACGGCATACCCAATAATCTGATGCCGTTTTTATCGCAAGTCGCCATCGGTAAGCTGCCGGTCCTGTCGGTATTCGGCAACGACTACCCCACCAAGGACGGCACCGGCGTGCGCGATTACATCCACGTCGTCGATCTGGCGCAAGGCCATATCAAAGCCTTGCAATACCTGCTCGGTAAATCCGCCGATACCGCTATTTGCGATGCGGTTAATTTAGGAACCGGCAACGGCTACAGCGTATTGGAAATGGTCAATACCTTCATTGAGGTGACGGGCCAAGCGGTACCCTACAAAATCGCACCACGCAGAGCCGGCGATGTCGCGGCCTGTTACGCTGATCCCAGCCTGGCCGAAGCAAAAATAGGTTGGAAAGCCGAGCGGGATTTAAAACAAATGATGACCGACACCTGGCGCTGGCAGAAAAACAATCCCAACGGTTACCACTAAGCAGGCTCGGTTACTAACACCAGCCCGCCATTCTCAATACGATTTCTGCCTTTACGTTTGGCTTCGTACAAAGCAGCATCGGCGGTTTGCACCAATTGCAAGGCAATCTCGGCGACAAGCTTTTTCTGCGCCCGGCTAGGCTGGTAAGTCGCCACACCAATCGAAATAGTCACCGGGATGGCTTGATCGCCATACTCCACCCGTAAATTAGCAATACTCAAACGAATCCGCTCGGCAATTTCCGAGGCCGTACTTTCATCGGATTGCGACAGCAAAGCCACAAACTCCTCGCCGCCGTAACGCGCCAGCACATCGTTATTGCGCAGCAATTTCTTGATGATGCCGGCCACGACAGCCAGTACATGATCGCCAGCCTGGTGTCCAAAACCGTCGTTGATGCGCTTGAAAAAATCAATATCCAGAAATAGGCAGGACAAAGGTTCGCGATTGCGTTGGCTGCGATCCAGCTCTTCCTCTATACGCTGCTCCAAAAACCGCCGATTGTTCACGCCGGTCAAGGGATCGACCAAACTGGTGCGCCGCATGGTTTCGACATTAAGATTGTTTTCCAGGCAAATACTGATGACCGAGGCGATGTGCTCGACAAAATCGGTCGCCATACCTTGCATGAAACGCTCGTTGTGATAACTGCCCAGATTCAACGAGCCCAAATACCGATCCCGGCGAATCAGCGGCGCAATCACCACCGACGCCGGTTTTTGTTGATTCGATTCGGAGAAAAACTTCTCGCAAATCGTGGTTTGATAGCTCCCCAGAAACGGCTGGTCGGACAGACCAAAACTATGCCGCAATTGCCATTCGCTACTCGCTAAAAACAGCCCTTCCCGGTCCCGATAATTATAATTATCCACTTCCAGGTAACCGGCGATTTCGTTTTTAGGGTCGATCAAACACAAGCTGATTACGTCCAATTGGAACAGTGCCTTGGCTTCACCGAGAATGAACTCGATCATCTCCGCCAACGAACTAAGCCCCAGTAAACGCATTTCAAAGCTTTGCAATCGCTTCAAGGTCAAGCTGTTGTGTTGGACGCGGTTGAGCATACCGTCCAAATGACTTTCCAAAACCCGCAGATCTGTTGTTATATCCTGTTCCAAGCTCGGCCCCACCCGCTTAATCGAGGTGATAAGACTAGCAGTTTTCGCAGAAAAAGTGTGTAGTTGTGGGCACTTCCAGCACACATCTCCCGTCCACTCTGATTGCAAATAAATCAGGCATTTCACCTATTAAAACGGCATATGCCATACCCTGCCACCGGGTGCCATGTGATTTTGTCTTTCAAAATCAACACACTTGTTTATTGGTTCAAATATTGCTGTAAATCGGCTCTATCGGGTTCCAAGCACGCCAAACACGTCTTCGCCATGAACAGCCTCACCTTCAACATCGACGATTTATTTTTGAGCCATCGCGATTCGTTGATTCACACTATTTTCGGCATCGTCGGCTGCCCGCAAACCGCGGAAGACTTGGCGCATGAAGCTTACATAAAAATGCTGCACGCCCTGGAAATCCAAGACATCAGTTACCCGCGGCCGTTTCTATACCAAATCGCAAAAAACCTGGCACTGGATCATCTGCGTAAAGAACGTATTCGCCAACGCGCCGACGACTCAAAAACGGCCGATACGGACGAAGATATATCGCTGCTGGACAATTTGCCGGACGATACCCCGACGCCCGAACAGCAAGCGTCCGATCAACAAGAACTGGCATTGATGCTGGCAGCGCTTGAGCAATTACCCGAACGGCGCAGGCAAATTCTGGTGTTGCACAAATTTCACCATTGGAATTACGAGCGGATCGCCGCCTATTACGGCATATCGCGTAGCGCGGTAGAGAAGAATGTACAGGCAGCTCTGACTCATTTATTAGCCAGCCGGCAAGACTAGCCGTAACCTTAGGCCATACTGATTTTCCTGAACACAGCACCAATACTGATAAAATTCGCCCCATTGCCTAACCCGTCAACCGCCATGCCTTTACGTTTTGATCAGGAAGTTCCATCGCAGGGTAATGTCCAAGATCAAGCACTTGCCTGGTTTGCCCGCTTACAAGACCATAAAAGCGGTGCGGCCGATCAAGCCGAGTTTGCCTGCTGGTTAGCCGCCGACCCCACGCATCAAACCGCTTACGACAAAGTGGTGCAACTCTGGCAATCGCCAGCATTGAACGCCGCCCTAAGCCAATACGCCAGCATCCCACTTCGGCCGCCCGCACAGCCTCAATCGACAATGCGGCGCTGGGCTGCAGCCGCCAGCATTACCTTGATTAGCGGCTGGTTCCTGGCTTCAACCGGCTGCTTGCAACGCTGGCAAGCTGACATCGCCACCGCCACGGGCGAACAGCGCCGAGTAATACTGGCAGACGGTTCCGCGCTGGTTCTAAATACCGATAGTGCGGTAAAACTGGATTACGCCGGTCAACAGCGCGGCGTAACCTTATTAAGCGGCGAAGCCTATTTTGAGGTGCAAGCCGACAAAAGCCGGCCGTTTATTGTGACGACAGAACAGGGAACAGTGCGCGTGGTGGGCACCCGCTTCAGCGTCAAAACCGGCGATACTACCCAAGTGAATGTCGAAAGCGGCCTAGTGATTTGTAGCGCCGAACAAGGCCAAAACCGACAATTAAGCGTCGGCCAACATACCGAGATCGATACCCACAGCGTTGCGGAAATCAGCAACATAGATACCGGTAAAACCTTTGCTTGGCTAAAAGGCCGCTTGATCTTTCAAGATCGAACCTTGGCAGAAGTGATAACCGAATTGGACCGCTACCATCCCGGCGCCATCGTCATCGCCGACGCCAAATTGGCACACACCCGGATAACCGGAAATTACAAACTGGAAGATACCGATAGCCTGCTGCGAACCTTGGCGAACATAACCGGCGCCAAAATCGTGAATATTTCCACTTACCTGACGATACTGAAAAACTAAATCGCCCCCCGACCAATTAGGTATTGATTGGGACAATCATTCGCCCGATGCCACAATCTCCGGCCGACGCCCTACTCGCCAATCAAAAAATAATTTTCTCGCCAACTGTGTATTCCTTTTTCTGAAACGTCTCGGTAGCCATGTGCGTTGCAACGCGCTAACCGACAACAACCCAGACAAGGAGTACATATGAAGCCCCCACACCTGTCCCCGCCTTGTGCATTACGCAAACTCAGCATTGCCATAGCACTGAGTTTACCGGGCTTGATAAGCGTTCTCGCCCAAGCCGCAGAAACCGCCACTAGCCAACCAGCCAGTCAACGTTTTAACATCCCCGCCCAACCGCTGGCTGACGCCATTAACGCCTTTATCAGCAGCAGCGACTGGCAAGTGGGCTTTCCCGCAGAGCTGGCCAAAAACTGCCTATCCAGCAACATTAACGGCAACTACACACCGCAGCAAGCCCTACACATCTTGCTGCAAGGCACCGGCCTCAACTACCGCATGACTGGTGAAAACAAAGCTACGCTGGAAAAAGTAGCCGTTAGTGAACCGCAATCGGCAACGACTATGCCAGCGGTAACGGTGACTGGTAAGGGGGTTTATGATTCAACGGATCCTTATAATTCGGATTACCGTTTGCCCAACGCCACTACAGGCACCAAGACAGATACGCCGATCATGGAAACGCCGTTTTCGGTGCAAATAGTGCCGAAGCAGGTTTTAGAGGATCAACAGGCCGTTCGTTTGAAAGACGCATTAAAGAACGTCAGCGGCGTAATGCCGGGAGGTGAGCAAGGCCGTAGCGACGAATTTATCATTCGCGGCTTTAGAAATAACACGGTCTATCGAAACGGTGTTTTATCTCCGGCATTAGGACAGAGAGTTGGCATGAATCGCCGAGAAACGGCGAATCTGGAAAGAGTCGAAGTGCTGAAAGGTCCGGGCTCGATTCTCTACGGACGCGCGGAACCGGGCGGCATCATGAATGTCGTTACCAAACAGCCGTTGGCGACCCCTTATTATTCGCTGCAGCAGCAATTCGGCTCGTTCGATTTTTATCGCACTACGCTCGATGCCACCGGTCCGATTACAGATGACGGCAGCTTGCTGTACCGCTTCAACCTTGCTTATCAGGATTCGAAATCGTTTCGGGAATTCGTTGGGGACGAGCGCGTGTTTGTGGCACCCGTGCTGCGCTGGAATATCGATCCTCGCACGCAAGTCACTTTCGAATTTGAATATTTAAAGGACGACTATTCTCTGGAACCCGGCATTCCCAATATAGGTAACCGTCCCGCATCGTTACCGCGCGAGCGTAATTTATCGGAGCCTTATACAAAACGCAGCAAGGAATTCATGCTGGCCAGCATGAATTGGTCGCATGAATTTAACGACAATTGGACTTTACGCCATCGTTTCAGTTACGAAAATTTCGAAAACCAGCATACCGGGTTGTTCTTTCTAGGCAATGTTGCTCCTAACGGCACAATCAACCGCCGCTTTTTTGTCGACAACTTCCCCTCACAGCGGTATTTCAACAACGTAGACCTCACCGGAAAGTTCGAGACCTTTGGGCTAAAACATACCTTACTTCTCGGCGGCGATTATTTTCGCGCCGACGACCTGATTACTCAAATTGGCGTCGCTGCTCCGGCTATCAACATCTACAATCCTGTCCACAGTCCCCTGCCGTCGCTGCCCGCGCCCACTTTTGGCGATAAAACCACCGCCTGGTACGGCCTTTTTCTTCAGGATCAGATCGAATTGCCGTTCAACGTCCACGTTTTGGGAGGACTTCGCTACGACAGCGCAACGGTTGATAACAATCTGCTGGGCCGCACCGTTTCCGACGACGACCGGGTCAGTCCGCGCGGCGATTTACTCTGGCGCCCGCTGAATTGGTTATCGCTATACGGTAGTTACACGGAGAACTTCAGCCAGTCGAATAGCCAGTTCAGAACGGACGGCTTCATTCTGCCACCGGAAACGGCCGAGCAATGGGAAACCGGGGTAAAAACCGAGTTTTGGGACGGACGTTTATCGGCGACCTTGGCGTATTTCGACTTGACCAAACAGAACGTGCCCGTGTTCGACCCTTTAAATCCCTTGGTGCCCAAAACGGCTGGCGAAGCCGAAAGCCGCGGCCTGGAATTCGACCTATCGGGCGAGGTTTTGCCGGGTTGGCGAATCATCGGTGCTTATTCGTACCTGCCGTTTGCCAAGATCACCAAAGATGTCGATGCGAGCGGAGGTATTGGCAATACCGGTAAGCGGCTGGTACTCGACCCGCGTCATTTCGGCAGCTTGTGGAATACCTACGAATTCCAGACCGGAGATTTGCAGGGGCTCAAACTCGGAGCCGGCGTCTCCGCGGTCGGCCAACGGCAAGGCGATACCGCCAATACTTACCAACTGCCCGGCTATGCCACGCTAAATCTGATGGCGAGCTATTCGATGTCGATCAATTCGGCGAAATTAACTGCCCAAGTTAACGCTGATAATCTCTTGGACAAGCACTATTTCGCGGCCTCCAATGACGGAAACCAAATATTTTACGGCGCCCCGCGCACCTTCATGGGGTCGATTCGGGTGGAATATTGAACAACGAGACGGGATATCAGCCTGCGCTCAGCACGGCCGGCACTCACCTGAAAGAAACAAATCAGGCAACTACCTCTTGAGGATTTTCTATGCTTAGCTCGATGACGATACCGAAAGCCGATACTCATCTGGCCAAACTCAAAGCCCGCCGCAAACGGTGGCTGAATGTGCATTTATATCTCGGCCTGATTGCCGGCGCGGTCTTAACCGTAGTCGGGTTAACCGGCAGCTTTGCGGTTTTCTATGTCGAATTAGAGGAAGTTTTAAACCCGGAGCTTGCTTTAGTTTCCACGCCGGTTGAAGATCGAAAAAAGTTGCATTCTTTGGATGAGATGATTTCTGCGGCGGAATCCGTCAAGCCGTCGGGCAGCCGTTTTTTCAAGGTCTATTACCCCCGTAATCCCGATATCGCCTATAAGCTGCTGTATTTTGTCAGGGATGACAAACAAGCGAAAAATGGCGACGGCTATTACATTTTTGTCGACCCTTACACGGCAAAGGTCAACGGCATGCAACTGTATTATCTTAAGGATCGGTATTGGGGGCGGCCCATAGTCGGCTTCATTATGCAATTGCACTGGTGCCTGCTGCAAGGCAGAACCGGCGCCGACATTAACGGTATTTTGGCCGCGATTTCCATCATTTCCGTATTGACAGGATTGATACTGTGGTGGCCGTTGACCGGCAAGTTCAAACAGGCTTTAACCTTTAAGCGCAACGCCAGTGCCGTACGCTTTAACTTCGACCTGCATAAAACCGTTGGCATTTATTCGGCTATCGTCTTGCTGCCGGTGTTGTTTTCAGGCGTTTATTTTAACCTGCCTGAGCAGGTCAATGTGCTGGTCAAATTGTTTTCGCCGGTCAGCCGTCCAACTGCTTTTAACAGTATCCCGGCAGAAATCCGCAGTAAACCGCCGCAAGCCGGACATCAGCCCTTAAGTTTGTCAACCGTGGAAGCCATTGTGCAAGAGCGCTACCCCGCCGGCCGCTTATGGATGCTTAATGGGCCGAAAAGCCCTGAAGGCGTCTATAAGGTAATGAAGAAGGATGTGACCGAGTTAAGTCATTTTGTCGGTTATCGTGATATTGCCCTAGACCAATACAGCGGCGAGATAGTCAAAGTTTACGATAAAAGCACCGGCAGTAACGGCGATATATTTCTGGACTGGCAATGGCCGCTGCATAGCGGTTACGCTTTCGGTTGGACGGGGAGGATGTTGGTATTTCTCTCTGGCTTAGCTTGCCCGGGTTTGTATGTCACCGGCGTCATTCGTTGGCTGCAAAAACGCCGGGCAAAATCAGCCGCCGCCGTCATTCAGGCTAAGAAAAATCCCGACTAAGTCCGCTGCTAAACGACCGATACTCGCGCGCCGACAGCGGTATTCCCATTGTCTTGCCGCCGACCCAGAATTTCGGTGATTTCCCGATGACCGACAAAGCCCTATAACATAGTTTAATTAAATCGACTGCTCGTCACCCTTCATCAAACCGCTTAAGCCATTGAATAATCATAGCAGCCGAAAATCGGGCACGATTTCGGCTTGCTATTGCGAACCATTGAACTTCACGCCGACATGCCCAATCGCCACATTCGCCTTCTGGACTTTCTGTTCCAAAGACATAACAAAGAACTGCTGGTGTTCGCCGAACAACGGGCTGGTCGCCAACATGCCGAGGATCTGGTTCAGGATGCTTATCTCAGGCTCTTGCAGCACGGCAACACCGACGCCATCGACAACCATCGCGCCTATCTGTATCGCATCACCGCCAACCTGAGCGGCGACCTGCATAGACGCGAGCAAATCGTCCCTTTTGTCAACGACGAGGAATCGGAAACGGACACCCTAGCCTGCCCGATGCCGCAACCCGATGCCGTCGCCGAAAGCCGGGAACGCCTGCGAATTTGCCTGCAAGCTCTGGACAGCCTGCCGGAAATTGTCCGTACCGTGTTTCTGTTACACCGCGTCGATGGCCTGACCTATCCCGAAATCGCCAAGGCTTTTGCGATCCCGCCGCGCACCGTCGAGCGCTATTGCATCAAGGCCTTGGCTCACTGTAGCAAATCCGTCAGCCAGGACATCGACTAATATCGGCAAATTCTCCGGCGGCCAGCGTTGCCGGTTGCGGATGCGATACACTAAAGCCATGAACCGAACCACCCCGCCAAATCCACCGTCGTTGCACGAACAAGCCTGTCATTGGGTGGTCAGACTGAGCGCGCCCGATTGTTCGGCCCGCGAACGCAGGGCGTTTCAGGACTGGCTGGCGTTAAGCCCTCGCCATCGCCAGAGCTATCAAAACGCCGAAGCGATTTGGCGAGATTTTAGTAGCATCGACGCACAACCAGACCCGCGACTGATTGCGGCCAGAAACGGATTACGCCGAGCGCAAATCGCGCGTCGCAGGGCAATCCACGGCAAGCGACTGTCGTTAGCCGCCTCGTTATTGATAGCGGCAATAGGTATACCGCTGGCCTGGGACTGGATAAACACCGACAGTTACTTGACGCTAAAAGGCCAACGGCAACACATCGCGCTCCGCGATGGCTCAACGATAGAACTCAACAGCAACAGCCAGGTGCGAGTCCGCTACGGCTGGCGCGGCCGCGAAGCGGTGTTGGATCGTGGCGAAGCCTTATTCAGCGTGGCGCACGATGAAACCAAACCCTTCGACGTCGTCGCCGGCCACGGCAAGATCCACGACGTTGGCACCCGCTTCAACGTGTGCATGCTGAATAACGCCGCCACGGTCAGCGTCCTGGAAGGCGAAGTCGCCGTTGCCACTGAGCGGCGGCCCGACCCGCAAACTCTGTTGGCGGGCCAGCAAATTAGATACGATGCACAGGGCCTGGCGTCCGCGCCGACCCGTTTCGACGCCACTACTGTCGCCGCTTGGCGGGAAGGCATGCTGGTATTTAAAAAGACCGCGCTGGCCGAGGTTCTGGCACAACTAAGCCGCTATCACGACATCGAACTCCGCGTCGCCGACCCGCAATTGCAAAACCTTAAAGTCAGCGGCGACTTTCCCACCGACGACTTAAACCTTGCCCTCAATGCCATCGGCGCCGCGCTGCCGATCAAGGCGGTTCGAAAAAACGAGCGACTGATCGAATTCGAACGCTAAGCGAGAGAGGGCCAGTTCAGCCACACGTCGAAAAACGCATAAAACGCTCGGCGGGCTCAGGCCGGACGCCGGTTCGTCGCAAGCCCTTGGCTTCCCGCTGGCCATGGCAACATTCCCGCATACCGCCGGCGATTTACGCCTTACGGAAATAAGTGAATTTACGCTGCGCGCGAAATCGTTACCGAAAATATTTTTAACCCATCGAAAAAAAAGTGGCGCCTTCGCCATAAAAAACCGCTCTTACTGGGTAGTGAAATCACCACACACCACGGGAGGGCAAATGTATTCACTTTCTAGAACGCTAGTCGGCGGTCTGCTGACCGGCACCGCGCTGGTTGCCGCGGCTCAGGAACAAAGCTATCAATTGAACATTCCGGCGCAAGCCCTGTCCAGCGCGCTGGAAACGCTCAAACAGCAGACTGGCCTGCATCTGTTCTACGCGGAGCAAACCCTAGCCGGTAAAACCAGTACCGCGCTGCAGGGCACTTACAGCGCCAAGCAGGCGATAGCAATTCTGGTCGGCGGCGCCAGTCTGAGTTACACCTTTACCGCCGACAATGCCGTATCGATTAAGCCGCTAGAAGTGAACAGTTTGCCGGCGGTCACCGTCTCCGGACAACGCAGTTACGATCTCACCGACCCCTATAACAAGGACTACTCAGTACCCAATACCCGTTTCGCCACCAAAACCGACACGCCGATCATGGAAACCCCGCTCAACGTTCAGGTGATTCCGAAGGCGGCGTTGGACGACAAACAAGCGATAAAGCTCGATCAAGCGGTGAAATACGTCAGCGGCGTGACCACCGGCCAAGGCGCGGGTGGCTTGGGCGATCAAGTGACTATTCGCGGATTTTTTAATTTCAACTATTTCCGCAACGGTTTCCGGATCGATACCTATGGTGGCGCGGATGGCACGCGAGCCATGGCCAATGTGCAAAGTATTGAGGTTTTAAAAGGTCCGGCCGCGATGCTGTACGGGCGTGTCGAGCCAGGCGGCATGGTTAACGTCGTGACCAAAAAGCCACTGGATACGGCGTATTACGCGCTGCAACAACAATTCGGTTCCTACGACTTATACCGTACCAGCATCGATGCGACCGGGCCGTTGACTGAAAATCGCGATCTGTTGTACCGGATGAATGTGTCCTATGAAAACAGCGGCTCGTTTCGCGAGCTGGTGGACTACGAAAAAGTATTCGTCGCCCCGGTGCTGCAATGGAACATCAGCCCGCGAACCACGGCATTGTTGGAGATGGAATACCGCCACGAAAACAACGACTACGACTTGCATTCCAGGCCCTTGATCATTGACGGCACCCGAGCCGACGGCAGCTGGATCAACCCGCGCTTGGTGGAAATTCCGCGCGAACGGAATTTGATGGAGGCCAACCCGAATCCGGTCGAAAACAAATTCGTCGGCTTCAATTTGAAGCACCAATTCAACGACAACTGGGAGATCAGCGAGCAACTAGGCATCAACTTATTGGATAGAACTAGAACCGCACTGTTACCCACTACCTTACAAGCCGACCAGCGCACGCTGAACCGGCGTTTAGTGACCAGTGATTTTTACAGCAACGAAAGTTATTTTACGACCACCAACCTGACCGGCCATTTCAACACCTGGGGCTTGCAACACACGCTGCTGATTGGCGGTGATTATTATCTGCAAGACGAAAACACCGTCGGCTACAGCAGTACCGTTGCCAGCACCATCGACATCTACAATCCCATCCATACCGGTAATCCGCCTATCAACTTAACAACACGAGCCGCCAATTCGTTTCATACCGTTACCGACCTATACGGCATCTATCTGCAGGATCAAATCAAACTGCCGTATAACGTTCATGTCATGGGCGGCTTTCGCTACCAAAATGTCGAGCAGTTCAATGTGCTGTCTCAACAGGTCGGGCGACGGGCGGATGCGGTGACGCCGCAGGTGGGCGTGCTGTGGCAACCGGAACAGTGGCTGAGCCTTTACGGGAATTATGTCGAGAATTTCGGCACAACCAATGGCATGGGACAAGGCAATACCTTTTTACCGCCACAGACCGCGCAACAGTGGGAAGTGGGCTTTAAGACCGCATTTTTCGACGACAGATTAACCAGCACCATCGCTTACTACGACTTAACCAAACAGAACATACCCACCATCGACTTGGCCAATCCCAACTTTAGCGTCGCCACCGGCGAAGCGCGCAGCCGGGGCGTCGAGGTCGATATCAAAGGCGAAATTCTGCCTGGCTGGAATGCCATCGCCACTTATGCCTACACCAACACCGAAGTGTTGAAGGAAAACAATCCGAACAATATCCCGGTCGGCAGCCGATTGAGAGGCGTGCCGGATCATACCGGCACTTTCTGGACCACGTACGACTTTCAGCAGGCAGACTTGCGCGGTTTAAAAATCGGAGCCGGTCTGGAGCTGGCGAGCGACAGGAAGGCGACTTTCGATTTCCACGATTTCAACTTCGATGGCTATGGCGTCGTGGACCTGTTGGCTAGCTATACCCGCAAGGTGGCAAAAACCAACATTACTTTACAGCTGAATGTCACCAATTTATTGGATAAGGAATACATCCACGACGGTTTTGCCGCATTGGACGGCACGCGCGCCACTTGGGGTACGCCGCGCTCTTTCTTGGGTTCGGTCAAGGTTGAATTTTGACCGGGTAAGTCGCAAAAAGCGGAAGTCCTTCCCGTTCTTTGTGATCGAACCGCACCCTGATCGTAAATTTACGCCAGCTATGTCAAGTATCGTCATCTCGGCAGGAACTGCCGAGATGACGTTATTGCTGAAACCGCTTTTTAATCAGAAAACCGTCTTGTGTTCCTTAGCCGAAGTCATTATTAAAAATCGTTATGAAACCAGCTCTTGAGAATTTAACGTCCTGCAGTGCAAAGCGTCCCGCACCCAATGCCAGTGCTAGCCGGCTAACGAAGCTTAAATCCCGCCGCAAACGCTGGCTGGCCGTGCATCTTTATTTAGGTTTGAGTGCCGGATTGCTGTTGGCGGTCGTCGGCCTGACCGGCGGCATACTGGTGTTTTATCTGGAAATGCAGGAAATACTGAACCCCGAGTTATCCGTCGTTTCCTTACCCGCCGTGGAACAACGACACTTGCGGTCGTTAGACGACATCGTCGCCGCAGCGGAGACCGCCAAACCGCCAGATAGTCTGTTTTTTAAGGTGTACTACCCACGAAACGCCGAAGTGGCTTACAAATTTTTGTATTTTGTCAGGGACGACAGTAAAACGAACAGTGGCGACGGCTACTATATCTTCGTCGACCCTTATACCGCGCAAGTCAAGGGTTTACAGCTTTGGCATCCCAAAGATCGATATTGGGGCCGGCCTTTGGTCAGTTTCATCATGCAGTTACATTGGTGTTTGCTGCTGGGCAAGACTGGCGCCACTATCGTCTCGATTCTCGGCGCCTTTTCCATTTTATCGGTATTGACCGGCTTAATCGTCTGGTGGCCGTTGACCGGTAAATTTAGGCAGGCGCTGACCTTCAAGCGCCGTTCGGGATCGGTCAGGTTCAACTTCGATCTGCATAAAATAGTCGGTTTCTATTCCGGCATCGTGTTAATACCGGTATTGTTTTCCGGTATTTATATGACGCAGCCGGAGCGAATAGACGTTTTAGTCAAGCCGTTCTCGACTATCACCCGCCCGAATGCGTACAACGGCATTCCGGAAACGATTGATAGCGCCCCACCCAAAGCGGGACAACAGCCGATTAGCCTAGCGCAAGTGGAAACAATAGTGCAGCAAAGCTACCCTGCCGGCCGACTATGGATGCTGAACGCACCGAAGGACCGGCTGGATGTGTTTAGGGTGATGAAACGAGACGTCGCAGAATTAAGCCGCTTCGTCGGCTACCGGGATATTGCCGTCGATCAATACAGCGGCGAAATTCTGAAAGTCTACGATTCCGGCACCGGCTCCAACGCCGATGTCTTTTACGATTGGCAATGGCCTTTGCATAGCGGCCATGCCTTCGGTTGGCCGGGGCGGATTCTTGTGTTGCTGGCGGGTTTGGCTTGCCCGGTGTTGTATATCACCGGCGTCGTGCGTTGGCTGCAAAAACGGCGGGCGAAACAACCTCTAAAGTCACTTAGCCAAAAACAACCGCCGCAGGCCGCTGAATCAATTTATTGCCCCCGCCCTTAAATCCCGTTCGCGCTTGGTCTGTCGAAGGGCACGCTCGTTTGGGCTGCGATGCGCTTAGCCCGCGGCATATCCGGGACAAATAGGGCCGGGTTAATAAGTCATTCAGGAAACCATTCCCCCGCCTGCCGGTCCATTTTAAGTGCGAGTTAAGCCTTTAAGGTTTTAATCGCCACGCGGTCCGGGACCGGCTTCTATTGGCAATACCCATAGAATTTATACGCCTCCCGACTCAACGTATTTATGAACAGCATCCAGGATGAAAAATAATGACTAAAAAATTACTTGCTATCGCCATCGGTACCAGCTTGTTAACAGCCTGTACCACTAACCCCTATACCGGCCAGTCCAGCATGAGCAACCTAGGCAAGGGCGCCGGCGTCGGCGCGGCAGTGGGAGCAGGCGCCGGTACTTTATTCGGCGGAAACGACTGGAAAAACGCCGGTCTGGGCGCATTAGCCGGTGCCGCGGTTGGCGCCGGGGTCGGTTATTACATGGACAAACAACAAGAAGAGATGCAGCAGTCGCTGCAAGGCACCGGGATTGAAGTCCAGCGCACCGCGCAAAACCAGCTGACCTTGAACATGCCCAGCACCAGTGATGTGACGTTTGCGTTCGGCAAGGCCGACTTGACGCCGGAAGCCCAGCACGCGCTGGACCCCATCGCCAGAGTGTTGACCAATTACCCGGAGTCGACGATTTCCGTCACCGGCCACACCGATGACGTGGGTTCCGATGCCGACAATCAACGTTTATCTGAAGCACGGGCTACCAGCGTGGCCAACTTCTTGGCGCAACGCGGTGTGAACCGGATGCGTATCTCCCAGCAGGGCATGGGCGAAAGTTCGCCGAAAGTACCGAACAGTAGCGATGCCAATCGGGCAATCAATCGCCGGGTGGAACTGGCGATCAACGCCAATCAAAACGCCGGTGCTGCGCAACAACCGCAGCATGGCTACCCGCAACAGCAAACCCAGCCTTATCAGCAACAAGGCGGTTATCCGCAGCAAAACTACCCGCAGCAAGGTTATCCGCAGCAAAACCAACCGTATCAGCAGGGTTACCCGCAACAGCAAAGTTACCCTCAGCAAAATCAGCAATACCAAGGTTACCCACAGCAACAGGGGTATCCACAGCAAACTTATCCGCAACAGGGTTACCCACAACAGAACCAGCAATACCAGCAGCAGTATCCACAGCCTTATTACCAACAACAATAAAGCTTTAGATACAAGCCAGCCATCATAAAAAACCCGCTTCTTTACGGGAAAGAAGCGGGTTTCAGTTAAGCCCTTGGAAATTCGGCTCTGGTTTAGCCACTAGCTATTGTTAATATCAAGCGTCGCCAGCCCTGACATCAAACTCAATTTTCCAGCGCTGTTGATCGCGTTTGGAAACCGCTTTTAACTCTAAAGTCCCCACTTCGGTCACTGCCACAGACAAATGCACCGGGACGATGTCGCCGGCATGGCGGCCTTCTTCCGGCAAAGTGATCTCAATTTCGTCCAGTTCTTCCAATTCGTCGTCCTGCCAATATTCCAGCCTTACCCCTACCGCATCGTCGCGGCGGGTTTTCGAACCGAAAAAGCGGAAGCGTACCGGTTCGCCGATGATCAAACCGAATTCGTCATTAGGCAATTCCTGTTCGCTGCCCTCTTCCATCCCAAACGGCGCGATGCACAAGGCTTCGATCTCCGCCGGCAATCCGGGAACCGCCGGCATGGCGCTCTCAATACCGACGTAATAAGCCGCCGCCGTGCCGCCTTTGATTCTGACGCCCTTGCCTTTGCGGACAAATCCGTAATAGGCAGCGCCACGCGCGACCGCCAAATCCAAGTCGGCGCCTTGTAACAGTCTGGCCGGCGCGGCTTGTTCGGCCTGCAACCAGCTATTTAATATCTGCATCAAGCGCTCGGCCATCACGCCGGCTTTTAACACCCCGCCGTTGAACAATACCGCGGTCGGATGCAAGAAACTGGCGTGTTCGGGCAAGACATGATCGGCTAGCTCGCCGGTCGCTTCTTTTTGCCGCGACAAAAATGCAGCCAGATGGCGAGTAATGCCGGCATCCTGCGCATAAGGCAAACCGGCGGTACGCAAACCACTGCGCGGTCTGACCACCGGTCTTTCTTCGATCGGTACCCACGGCAAAAAGCCTTCGACCAAGACGCGGTTCAGTTCGTCGCGAGTCAGTTCGGTGCGCAAGGTGCCGCCGATCAGGGATGAGCCGCGACTCGCTACGACTAAAGGCATGCTGCCCAACTCGGGCTGGTTGAACAGTTTTTCTTTGGCTTCCCGACAGGCGTGGGTCAAAGCTTGTAGTTGCCAGGATTCCAGGCGCTTGCCACCGTCTTGTTCCAGTTTGGCTTTAACGGTATAGGCCAAGGCCAAATCCATGTTATCCCCGCCCAGCAAGATATGGTCGCCAACCGCAACCCGATTCAATTGCAAAGTGCCGTCCTGCTCGGTAACCGCAATCAGCGACAAGTCCGTGGTACCTCCGCCGATGTCTGCCACCAAAATCACATCGCCGATTTTGACGTGGTTACGCCAATCGCCTTCGCTGTTTTCGATCCAGCTGTACAAAGCAGCTTGCGGTTCTTCCAGCAATACGGCCTGCCCTAATCCCACCGCGCGGGCCGCTTCGACCGTCAATTCACGCGCGGCCGGGTCAAACGACGCCGGCACTGTGATAGTGACATCTTGATCTTGTAAATTATGCTCCGGGAATCGGTGATTCCAGGCATCGCGCAAATGTTGCAGATAGGCCTTGCTGGCGGCAAACGGGGAAATCCGCTCCACATCCTCCGGCGCCTCGACCGGCAAAATCGCTTGTTTGCAATCGACACCGGCATGGCACAACCAGCTCTTGGCGCTGGACACTAATCTGATGGGGGTTTTGCTGCCCAGATTACGGGCGATTTCGCCGACCAGATATTCCGGTTTAGCTGTCCACGGCAACGCAGTGGCGCCTTCGGCAATCTCGGCCGGATGAGCCAAATAGGTGAAGGACGGCAATTGCGCCTTGTCTTCTATCGTGCCGGGGCCGGTCAACTGCGGAATCGCCAACACATCCAGGACCACTTGATCCTCGCCGGCTTCCAGATCGACATAAGACAATACGCAATGCGTGGTACCCAAATCGATACCGACCGAATAACGCGCGGTCATAATTCCACCTCGGCCGGCGCGACGATTTTGGCGTTATGGCCTTCGGTCAATTTCGGCAAACGCAGATCGGTGACTTGCCAACCTTTATGCACCAAAGTGCCGGTAAACGGCGCCTCGCCGACGATATTGCCGGTCAAACGAAATGACGCGGCATCGAAGCCTTTGTTTAGAGTCACCCGGTTGCCTTCGGGATCTTTGCTGACAGGGGCCAGGGTGAAATGCTCGCTGACCGCTTTGCTGCAACCTTGATGCACCACGCGCGCCGCCGCACCGATTTCGGCATCGGAAAAGGCGCTGACATCTTCCTTGATGAAGTCGATAAACCGAGCTTCTTTTTGCAGCAAACTTAATAACTGCAAGGCGGCATCCGGAGTCGCTTCCTTTAATACCACGGGCTCAGGCGCCGGGGCCTGGACGATTTTTTCCACTTCGACGATCTTCTCGACGATTTTGACTTCCGGTTGCGGCGCAGGAGTGGGAGCGACTACTGCCGGAGCTGCGGATTTGCAGCGGCGCATGCCCAGCAATACCGAGACTAAAACCACAATCAGAATCAAAGCCAACAGTGCGGCGGTACCGGCCAAACACACGTGCCACAAATCGAAGGTGGTCGGGCGCAAGGATAAATCGATGGTGTAGGTATTCATGAAAAACGAGTGATGGTTGTTAATTGAAACAAGGGCTATAGCGTCTAATCTTGAAGCATGCCGCAACAGATAACGCTAAATTTTTACGCCAATGCCATTGCGGACAGTGGGAGTCAGTTACCAGGCATGCCGGCTTTCTTCGCGGCTTCCGCGTACATTAATTGCTGCAGCAAATTGCGCGTTACCTGGATACGCATTTTCTTCAAATGCCGGTCAGCCACCACGCCCGGCACTTCGGCGTCGGTATAAACTTTGCGCATTTCGGCCAAGGTCGGCTCACAAGACTTAATAA
Organism: Methylomonas sp. TEB; assembly: GCF_047777895.1. Classification (GTDB taxonomy): domain Bacteria; phylum Pseudomonadota; class Gammaproteobacteria; order Methylococcales; family Methylomonadaceae; genus Methylomonas. The sequence goes on along the minus strand of NZ_CP180476.1, from coordinate 2,181,862 downwards.
TCACATCGGTGGCGTTGCGGCTTTCCATCTTGGCAAACTCGGGTTTTTGCATAGTATCCACTACACATTTTTTATAGGTGTACTGAGCTTGCTGAATCTTCTGGATGGTTTCATCTTTCAGAGTGGTTTCGTTCCATTCTTCCTTGGCTTCCTCGGCACAGGCCAAACCTGCGACCATCATCAATGCAACTACTAAACGGTATGTCATGCTTTGCTCTCCAATGGGGGCGTGATAATGGCTGGCGATTTTACGCGATGCTAGCTGAAATGAACAATCAGTCGGCAGCGGCAGGCGGTCAGAACAGGCCTAGCCTGATCAGCCAGCTCACTGCGGCCAGCTGTAAACTCACACAGGCTCAGGACAAACTCGCCTTTCAACGCCAGAGCACTAAGATACCAGGCAGTGAGCTAAAAGCCACGCCAAGGCGGCAGGAACGCGCTGCTCATATAAGGGCTGGCGCGGGTCTCTTGGAAATGACCGTATCGAAAAATCCACCCAAATTGGTGCTCTAAAGCTTAGTGATCGCAAACGTGCCGAGACGAACCGGCCTGATTTTGGCCTTGAGTGGCATCAGGCAATAAAGGCAGGGCTTCGGTTATTCCGTCGCCGCATTGTTTCATTTGCTGCATAGCTTTATTGGCCGATACGTCCTTACCAAACTCCATCGCTCTGGCCATCGCTTCATCGCGTTTTCCCGCCGTGCATAAGCGCTCCACCTCGGCACTCATTTGCTTGGCCTGCGCTTGAAAGGCCTGCATGTCGGTCTTATCAATGTGCTTCACGCAGTCTTGCATGGCTTTCATTTTCTGCATCACTTGCTGCATTTGCGCTTTATCCATATTTTTAAACGCATCGTTTTCAGCGGCAGCGGTGATGGGGAGTAGTAACAGCAGGGTTATCAATAAATTTCGCATGACTTTCCTCAAAATAATGAACATACCTGGGAACTGTAGAAGTGTTCTACGTGGATAGCAAGCGCGGACGATAACGCCGACTTAATGGTGTTGTCAGACAGGATCGTCCGATTTTGTCGCATCCACGACATCGTTTGCTAAGCTGCCTTAGAGCGATAATCCCTATCAATCTACAACCTACACACGCATGCGGCGATTTGCTCAATTGGCATCATTCTTGATTGCTTGATGGCTTTCGTCATTAGCAGCCCAACGATGGAACACATTTTCCCTCTGCCCCGCCCGATGCTTGCACCGCCCAAACCCAAGCATCCAGTGCTGCAAGCAGGCCATCGCTACAGCATCGACACCCAAAAATTAGCGGATAACCCACTCGGTGATGTAGAGCATGATCTGCAAAACGGCTTACTCGGCGATTACTCGTTAAGCATCGAACGGGCTGCGGTAGTGCCCGTGGATACGAAACATACACCCATACACGCATTCGTGTGGAACAGCGATTTACTAAGCCCACTGCTCAAAAACTGCTTAGCCCTTACCACAGCCCACCCGCAGCAACCCAAGCAGAATCGTTTGACCTTGCTTGACGCCGGCATGGCCGCGCCCACCGTAAGCTTGGCGGACGGTATGCCATCCCTAAGTATCTCACCTCATTTTGAACTGGCATGGGACACCGCCGGTTTTTGCAGCCAATTGGGCGTCTTGCAGTTGCTGGAGTCTACTCGAACAGCACACTTCGCCGACGGCAAAACGATGACTTTATTGGATACCGAAAGTGAAGAAGGCGACCCGGTTTTGTATCTATCTGAGAAAGACAGGCCTGTGCCGGTCATACCGCTTGGCGGGTTTCAACAGCAAGGCCAGCAGCAAAAACTGCTGTTCAGCCAGACCGTGACTCAAGCCATTCCGTGCGAAATTGCCGGTAATACTGTCGCGTCGATGAGCGTTTTGGAAAAATACACCGTGTACTTCATGCAAAACGCCGGACCGGATAGGCCGGATCTTTATATTTGGGTGCCCGTACATTTACCTATCGTTTGGGGATGGAGCATCCGGGTACAACAACGCTATGACGGCGTGTGGGATATTTTTCGCAAGAAATTGATCATGCCCAGCGCGTCGACCGAAGCGCCGAAATTACCCCTATGGCAGGGTAACTCCTTGCTACGCCAAACGATGCAGATGGCGTGATGACCATGCTGGACGTGGCGATTGTTGGCGCCGGACTGTCCGGTTTGTCCTTGGCAGAAAAACTGCTGACATACAAACCTAACATTGGCGTATTTGAAGCCCGCGAACGCTGCGGCGGCAGGATTCTATCCGCAGCTGACCCTACCCTGGGTTTTACCGCAGACTTGGGCCCCACTTGGCTGTGGCCTACCGAGCAACCGCGTATTTCGGCATTAGTAAAGCGCTTGGGATTGACGCTATTCCCGCAATGGGACTGCGGCCAAAGCTTATATCACGTGCAAGCAGACTCCCGGCCGGTGACTTACATCGATACTCAGACTCACGCTGAAGCCAGACGGATTGCCGGCGGTTGCCAGCAATTAATTGACAGTTTATTGCAACGGATACCGGGACGGGTGTTGCGCCTTGGATACAATTTGCTATCACTTAGCGATCACGGTAGTTATGTCGATTTAACATTCGCATGCGATAGCACCGTCAGTACCATACAGGCTCGCCAAGTTGTGCTGGCTGCTCCGCCGCGATTACTGGCTAACAGCATTACCTTTCAACCGGCTCTAGCACCCGGTTTGCTATCACTGATGCAAGACACGCCCACCTGGATGGCCGGGCACGCCAAGGCGGTTCTGGTTTACGAACAGGCTTTCTGGAGCCAACAAGGCTATTCCGGCAACGCTATTTCATCCTACCCCGGCGCGGTTTTAGCCGAAGTCTATGACGCCTGCTCCGACGATGGCGGAACATCTGCCCTGTTTGGTTTCTTTGGTTTGCCAGCCCAGATTCGCGAACAGTATCAAGACAGTCTGCCGGCCCTGATCGTGCGGCAAATGGTCGGCTTATTCGGTCCTGCCGCCGCCAATCCACTAAGTGTGATGATTCAGGATTGGAGCCGGGAACCATTTACCGCGACTTCTGTAGATCGCATACCGGTGTTCGAACATCCCGCCTACGGCCATCGCGCGCTGCAATTGGACCATTGGCAAGACAAACTGTATTTCTGCGGAACCGAAACAGCCAGTAGGTCCGGCGGCTATTTGGAAGGCGCATTGGCAGCCAGCGACCGGGTTTTTAGCGCATTAACACTCTAACTAAAGGACTTTGACATGAACAATCCAACGCTTAACAGGCTGGTGAAAAACCCGCCGATATTTCCCCTTACCCACGATGTTCGTGATTTTTTCGAGTTGAAATCGGTCATGACATCGAGTTTCAAGCGTTTTGCCCCGGTTTCAAGGGCTTTTTATTCGCCTGAAGCCGTCTGTGGACGGTTTTCAGGCGAACTTCACCCTAGGCGGGTGCACTCCACGCCGGTTTCGGCGTGAACACCAATAGGTTGAGCATGCGCGTCAGGTTGTAGGCGGCAAAGCAAAACAAGGCCTGACCCGCGACTTTGGCTAAGCCGATGTGACGGGTTTTGCGCAGGCCGCCGACCGTTTTGACCCAGCCAAAGGCTTCTTCGACGATTTTGCGGCGCTTGAGACTTTGGGCGTAACCTTTGCCGCGCGCGGTGCGGCCGTCGACGGCACTGCCAATCTTTTTGCGGGCCACATGGGCTTTGATATCACGGGACTCGAGTCCGTTGACGAACGCCGGTTGGTCATAGCCTTTGTCGGCACCGACGCTGCCACCTTGGGGCACGCGGCGTTTGATCATTTTTTGCGCGGCTTCGATTTCGGCGGTGCCGGTGGCTTGTGTGGTTTCGACATCGACAATCAGGCCGTTGCGATTCTCGGACAAGGCATGGGTGATGTAACGCAGTTTGGCCTCGGTGTATTCGCCTTTCTTGTAAAGCCGGGCTTCGGGATCGGTTGTACTTTGGTGGGTGGCGTTGCTGCGCTTTTCGCCGCTGAAGTCGACCTCGGGATTGCGGCCGGCGGGTTTGTCCGGGCCGCTGCCGTCTTTCTTACCCAAAGGGCATAAATGACGAAGCTTTTGTGCGAAGCCCAGGCTTCAATGAGGCTACCGTCGACGCTGAAGTGTTCGTCGGACACCAGATTTTGCCATTCGGCTATGGCCAGTACCCGCTCAAAAAATTCGCGACTCAGGGCTTCAGACAACAGACGTTCGCGGTTGGCACTGAACACTGTGCGTTCCCACACGGCGTCGTCGATGCCCAGACCGACAAACCAGCGAAACAACAGGTTGTAGTCCAGTTGTTCCATCAACTGACGCTCGCTACGGACCGTATACAGGACTTGTAACAGCAAGGCGCGCAGCAGTTTTTCAGGGGCAATCGAGGGACGGCCTGTGTGCGAGTAACGCTCGGCAAAGACGGCATCCATAGAGGCCAATACGCCATCAACCAGTAGCCGTAAACGACGCAACGGATGCTGTTTGGGAATACGGTCTTCCAGGCTAACATAGCTGAACCAGCTGTTTTGAATGGCATCGTGTCCGCGCATTGAAAGGCTCCAAATTTAGGTAGCCTATTTTAACAGTTGGCCCCTCATCTATGCCTTAGCTTACTTGGCTTTTCGAGTTTTTCACCAGCCTGTTAACGCGAACAGCATCGGCGAATTTAGTCGATTCATAATCGAGCAGAAAGCCAATATGAAGAAGCAGTACGATCAATTACTGGCCCATGACCTATCACACCAACAATGGGATGGTTGTTTTCAGCGCAATATCTTGATCGTCTTGGAAAAAACCTATCAAGACGCCCTGGCTCAATTAAAGACCTTGCCGTTTGATCACACCGGCAGCACCGTCAATCAGGGCTTGGCGGATATTACCAAATCAGTATTGGCGGTATTTGATGGCTTTATCGACGAGTTTTTGTTGATGGTAGTGGATAAACATCGCACTTCCTGCGCCTTATCCAATTTCCCAGACGAGCATAAACCCGATCAGGTTTACCTGAGCGCGGTGCGCAGCGACATCGCCTTGCTTTGGCGGAACTTTGCGCTGGACATTAATGCTTACTTTCTGGAATGCCGTTAAGCAAAACTTTTCCGATAGGATAATTTATGAAACTCTACATGACACCCGGCTCCTGCACGACCGGTATCCATATTTTACTGGAAGAGCTGGATCTGATTTTTGAAGCGCATCTGGTCAATTTAATGGCCGGCGATCAACATCAAGCCGATTATCTGGCAATCAACCCCAAAGCCAGCATCCCTACCCTGGTCCGTAACGACGGTACTGCCCTGACCGAATTCCAAGCTATCGCCTACTGGCTGGCGCGCAGCTACCCCAAAGCAAAACTATTGCCAGGCGACGCGGATGGCGATGCGAAAGCTATCGAGTTGATGGACTATGCGGTCGGCACGCTGCATGGTCAAGGCTTTGCCCGCATTTTTACCACGGAGAAATTCGCGCCCAATCCCGCCGATCACGACGCGGTTAAGGCCCAAGGCTTGGATATAGTCAATAAAGCTTTTGCAATCTTGAACGAGTTGCTACCAGCCGAAGGCTATGCATTGAGCGCATTCAGCATCGCCGATGCCGCTTTGTTTTACGTGGAATTTTGGGCGGATAAAATCGGTATTACGCTGCCGGAAAACTGCTTGAAACACTATCGTTTGATGCTGTCGCGGCCGGTTGTTAAACGGGTACTGAGGGAGGAAGGTTATCGAGTGGACTGACTTTTATCGCCGCACTATCTGTTGTCCCCTTCTCCAGTCTGGAGATTCGCGATGTGAAGCCATTCACACTCATATCCATCAATCACCCGAGTTAAGCCAATATCCCTTCACATTTACAAGGTGACTAAATCGTCATCAGCACACTATTCACAAGACAAGCGCCGGATTTTCAAGGAAAATAGCGTCCTCTTTACCATTCGCTACAGCGCATGTACAAATATGAAGGCCTGGTGGTACACCAAAGCCACGACGACGAAGGCATCATAGAAATCGTTGATAAGGAGGGCGTCAGGGCCTTGCACTTTGGCTCGCATGCCCGGCAAAGCAGCATGCTGCTGATGGAACCCGACCGGCTACATTCGTTGTATGCCAGGGCCATGATGGCCGGCCTGCTGTTCCACGACACTCCTAACGAAATCCTGATGATAGGTTTGGGCGGTGGCACTATCGCCAAATTCATGCTGCGCCAGTTTGCCGATTGCCGGCTCAAGGTCGTGGAATTTCGTAGCAGTGTGTTAAAAGTCGCACGCAGCCATTTTGGCCTGCCATTCGATCCGCGCCTGAAAATCAAGATTGGCTGCGGCGCGCAACATGTGCGCCAAGCCAGCCAGGTCCAGAGCGAACAGCACGACTTGATCGTCATAGACGCTTACGACCACGACGGCATGGCCCCGGAAGTGAGTAGCGAAACTTTCTTCGACAATTGCCGAACCTTGCTGACCAAAAACGGTCTGCTGGTGATCAATTTATGGGGCACCGATAGGGACATGTTCCAGCAAGTGGCCTGGAATCTGGGCCGTGTGTTTGAAAGGCGCATGCTGTTTTTGCCGGTACGCAATCGCGGTAATGTCATCGGCTTTGCCTTCGGTGAAGCCATGGCAAAGCCAGGCATCAAACAATTGATCGACAAGGCCAAGCGGCTGGAACAGATGTATCAACTGGAATTCCCCATCTATTTGTTGGATTTAAAACGCCACAACCCCAACGTCTTCAACCGGATTATAAAATCGTGATACACAACGCTCCCAACATCTTCGGCTATAAAAAATACTGGGCGCACCGCTTCGGGCCGGCGCCGGAATTGCCGATGAGCCGCGCGGAAATGGAAGCGCTGGGCTGGGACGCCTGCGACGTCATCTTGGTGACCGGCGATGCCTATGTCGATCATCCCAGCTTTGGCATGGCGGTGATCGGACGAGTGTTGGAAGCGCAGGGCTTCCGGGTCGGCATCATCTCGCAACCGGATTGGCATAGTGCCGAGGACTTTAGACGACTGGGCCAACCCAAACTGTTTTTTGGGGTGACCGGCGGCAATATGGATTCGATGGTCAATCGCTATACCTCTGACAAGAAAATCCGCTCCAACGACGCTTATACCGCCGATGGGGCGGCCGGCAAACGCCCGGACCGAGCAGTGAATGTTTACGCCCATCGTTGCCGCGAAGCCTTTAAAAACGTCCCGATAGTCATCGGCGGCATCGAAGCCAGTCTGCGCCGCATTGCTCACTACGATTATTGGTCCGATAAAGTGCGTAAATCCATCCTGCTGGACTCCAAAGCCGACCTATTGGTCTACGGCAACGCCGAGCGGCAAGTGGTGGAAATCGCCCAACGCTTGGCAAAAGGCGAAACCATCGCCGATTTGAAAGGCATACGCGGCACCGTGCATTTTGTCAAACAAGTCCCGCAGGGCTGGATGGAGAAAGACTCGACCGACATCGACAAGCCGGGGGCTGTGATTTCTCACGTGAATCCCTATCAAGAACAACCGGCGTGCGACGATCAGGGACGATCGGAGTGCGGCGACGGGTCGGGAACCCGTGCCAAGGAGGATAAACCGGCACGGGCTAAAAACGAGCAGGTGATCCAATTCAAACCCATCGCCAACAAGCAGCGCACGCAAACCGTGATCCGCCTGCCGGATTACGAAGCTGTAAAAGACGATCCGATTTTATACGCACACGCCTCCAGAGTGATGCACGGCGAAACCAACCCCGGCAACGCCCGCGCCTTGATCCAACGCCATGGCAACCGCGAAGTGTGGATCAATCCGCCGCCTTTGCCGCTGACCACACCGGAAATGGACGGCGTGTTCGACCTGCCCTACTCGCGGCTGCCGCATACCGCTTACGGCAAGGCCAATATCCCCGCGTTTGAAATGATTCAGCATTCTGTGTTGATCATGCGTGGCTGCTTTGGCGGCTGTAGCTTTTGTTCGATTACCGAACACGAAGGTCGCATCATTCAAAACCGTTCGGAAGATTCCATCATTCGTGAGATTGAAGCCATCCGCGATACCTCGCCGAATTTTACCGGCCATATCTCGGACTTGGGTGGCCCCACTGCCAACATGTGGCGTCTGGCGTGCAAAGACCCGAAGATTGAAGAATCGTGCCGCAAACCCTCCTGCGTCTATCCGGGGATTTGCCAGAACCTGAATACCGATCAAACACCGCTGATCAAACTCTACCGGCGCGCTCGCGCCTTGCCGGGCATCAAAAAAATCTTCATCGCATCGGGATTGCGTTACGACATCGCGGTTGAGACACCAGCTTACGTGAAAGAGTTGGTGACCCACCACGTCGGCGGTTACCTGAAAATTGCCCCGGAGCACACCGAGCAAGGCCCGCTGTCGAAGATGATGAAACCCGGCATGGGCACTTACGACCGCTTCAAAGCGATGTTTGATAAGTACTCCAAAGAAGCCGGTAAAGAACAATATCTGATCCCGTACTTCATAGCGGCCCATCCGGGTACCGAAGATAAAGACATGCTGAATCTAGCTCTATGGCTAAAACGCAACGGCTTCCGAGCCGACCAAGTCCAGGCCTTTTTGCCGTCGCCGATGTCAATTGCTACGGCGATGTATCATTCGGGGAAAGATACCTTGCACAAAGTCGCCCGAAACAGCCCGGACATAGCAATTCCGAAGAGCATTAAACAGCGGCGCTTACATAAGGCATTTTTGCGTTACCACGACCCGAAAAACTGGCCGTTACTGCGGGAGGCTTTGAAACATATGGGCCGCGCGGATTTGATTGGTAATGGTAAGCAGCATTTGGTGCCGAGCTTTCAGCCGAAAATTGATGAAGTAGCGATGACAAATGCCAAAAAAACTCAGGCTTTTAGAACCAAACATACGGTATTTCCTGGTACAGACAGGAAGCGTAAACAAAGATAAAAAACTGCATTTTTAGCTTATAAAGGCTGCTGCCAATGTATGACCACTCGCCAAACTTGCCGCCAAAAACCAAGAAGCAGCCCAAAAAACTTGTCGTTTAGAGTACACCTGCGCTGCGCCTTCACTTCCCACCCAAAAGTCCTGATGGTGTTAATTGCTCGGCGCAAATCGATCAGGTATTCGCGATAAATATGGCGCCTCGTTACCCGTGGTAATGGGTAAGAACCGCAATCAACAGTATACCGAGTCGCGGACAAGCCTTTTAAAATGCGTAATTCGTGAAAGTGCCAACAAACCGCTCGGCCATGAGGAAAGCGGGTGGCGTTCCAGGGAGCCTGTAAAAGCTCTTTGTCGGCCAAAACATGAACTTGTTCGGAAAATCGCTCGGTCCAATCGTCCAGATATTTTTGGTCCCCAAACTTACCGTCTTCCGCGCGCGCATGGCACCACTCTAGGCAGCGGGCTTCCCACCAACGTCGAACTTCTTCTCCACCCTCTCTTTGGAAAATCATAAACTGCACGCAATATTGGCCTGAGGTTGCCGACCGGTCATATTCCGGAGCGTACGCATGATCCGTTATCAATAACTGTTTGCCGGATTCTTCAAACTCCCAAAAAATCTGCTTTGGGTTTTTACGAAACCATAAATCTGCATCCAGATAAGTTACGCGCTGAACAGATGGATCGGAAGCAAAAACAAAACGTGGGGTAAATGGTGTTAGGGTCCAGCAATATTCCGCTATTGTGCGTTGCCGCTTAACGTTAATCAATTCATCTGTCTCAAGTATGCTTAGTTGCAGTAATCGTACGTTTGGCAGATCAAGGCGCCCCAACTTTTCGAATACCTCATCATCCATGCACAAAATCCACAGGGTATAAGCTCCCGCATGTCTCTGCATGGACGCATACAGAGCAAGCCCCTGCGGCAAAAACAGACTATCAAATAAGGTGACGTAATGTTCGTTCATTTGCCCTGAAAAGAATTTACAGCCGCTATCACAAGCGCTACGTCCTCATCCGACATTTGCGGATGACACGGTAAAGAAAGACAGGTGTCGGCGTGCCGTTCGCTGTGGACCAAGCCGTACCGATCACAGCCGAGATTACGACAAGGTTCTTGCATATGAATGGGAATCGGGTAATGAATAAATGTTTGTATCTGCTTTTGTTGCAAATGTGCTTGGAGTGCGTCGCGGAAAGGGCAAATGACGACAAATAAATGATAGACGTGGCCGGACCTGGATTCAGGCAATGCCAAGCAAGTAACATTCGAATTCTTAATACCGTCAAAATAAGCTGTCGCAATTTGCCGTCGACGCTCGGTAAAGTCAGGCAACCACTTGAGTCGCTCCGATAAAATAGCCGCCTGAATTTCGTCCAACCGGCTATTCAAGCCAAATTCAGGATGCCGATAGCGCACACTTTGTCCATAGTTACGCAATTGGCTCGCCCTTACAGCCAATTTTTCATTATTTGTTACAACCATGCCGGCGTCGCCGACTGCTCCGAGGTTTTTGGTAGGATAAAAACTATATGCTCCCATAATCCCAAAGCTACCGGCTGCTTTACCACCTAATGACGCCAAGTGCGCTTGGGCGCAATCCTCAATAAGCGCAATTTCATAATTTGCACAAAACGCCGCCCACAAATCCATCGCACGAATTTGCCCGTACAGGTGAACCAAGACTACGGCTTTGGTATTGGACGTGACACAACGGCTGGCACTTTCCAAAGACAGCAAAGCGGTTTGTGGATCGATATCTGCCAAGACCGGTATGGCGCCGGCCCTTATTATTGCGAGCACTGTAGCGAATGCTGTCATCGGCGTGGTGATAACCTCATCGCCTGGTCCCACATCGAGCGCTCGCAATGCAATCTCTATGGCATCCATTCCATTGCCAACTCCCACACCAAAAGCTAGGCCACAGGCTAAAGCCCACTGCTGCTCAAACGCAGAAACCTCCTTGCCCAAAACAAACCAACCCGACTCGATGACGCGCTTCGCAGCTTCAAGCATAGCCTGTTGTAGCTCCGGCGGCTCGGCCTTAAAGTCATTCATCAAAATCATGCGTTCGCGTCCCAATAGTGTCGGTGGTGTTCCGCATAATAAGCCAGGGTGTTTGCTAACCCTTCGCGTAAACCAATTTCCGGTTTCCAACCCAACTCAGAAGTAATTAACGAAAAATCACTGTAGTAATCGCCTATATCAATCGCTTTTCGCTCTGGCGGAAAAGGTATCAATTCAAAAGCACCACCATAGCCAAGTTCAATCATCATCTTTGCCAAATCTTTTAAGCCTATCACTTCCTTACTGCCCAAATTGTATACCTTACCGTTTGCTTGTTCGCTAGCACCAGCCAGTAATAAGGCTCTAACGCAGTCATCCACATAATTAAAATCCCTTAGTTGCAGCCCGTCTCCAAAAACCTTTATCGGATTACCTTCAATTAGTAACCTCACCCAGATACCGAGAAAGGTCTGACGTGCATCCTTGACGCGCATTCCGGGACCATAGGTATTAGTCAGGCGCAACGCGCAAGCCTTAATACCATAAACATTGTTATAGAGTAGGTGATACCACTCGCCAGCCAACTTATTAATGCCATTGACATCCACAGGGCGAATCGGATGCTTCTCATCAACTGGTAAATAATCCGGCTTACCGTAAAGCTGGCGGGTACTCGCGAAAACAATTTTGATTTCAGGATTAACTTTGCGGCACGCCTCTAATATAGAAAGCTGTGCGGCGGCATTAATCTCCAAGTCCGTTCGCGGATCAACCATCGAATCCAGATGGCTTGTTTGACCGGCCAAATTGAAAAGATAATCTTGATCTTGAAGCAAATGCGCTAATGCAAAAGAATCACGTACATCGCAAACATTTACGCAAACACGGCTACGGATACCGGCAATATTAAAGGGATTGCCGCCGTATTGCGGAATTAGACTGTCCAGGAGAGTAACGTGTGCACCAAATTTAACTAGGGCACCTGCAAGATTGGAGCCGATGAAACCCAGACCTCCTGTGATTAATATATTTTTGCCTTTGTATGCCTTCAAGAAATTTTTTCCGCCAAAACGATATTATCGAGAAATAGATCCGGGTTTGCAGGTAGTAGCCAACTAAAAAATATACCGCTTAGATTAATTAGTGTCATGACAGTAAACGTTAAGAGTACTTTGCATATTTTGGGGAGAGATCGGCTAATCTTAAAAAGAAAAGCGTTTATCAGCTGAAACAAAACAGATGCATCAGCACAAGTCTTTTTTTGCACGATAATTTTAAACCCGTGAGCTTCCAGCAAAGCGAGCAATCCGAAACTGGAATACCGCCTGTAATCGTAAGGCTGTTCATGTTCATCCCAAACGAACGGAACCGTAAGTAATAATCTGCCATCAGGCTTTAACACACGATTAATTTGCTCTAGAAATTCATCAGGATTAATTACATGTTCGAGCACTTGATTACAAAGTACAGCATCAAAACACACATCATCAAACGGAAAACTTTTACCATCATATAGATAATCGGCGATTCCGCGTGCCCTGGAACAAGCGCTATCTATATCCAAGCCAGTATAAGAACTAAACTTAAAAAGCTGCTTATAAGGCTTTGTGCCGCAACCGACATCCAATATCGTGCCTCCCAATTTAGGTGATAATTCCTTCATGGCCTGGTACAACCCCAATCGAGCGAAATAAAAAGGATTTACAAAAATACCCAACCATCCCGGTGTGTACATTTGTCTAAAATAATACGATCTCAAAAGATTCATGATTCACGACGTTGCAACAACATGCCTTGAAAGGTAAATTCAAAGCCGCTATCGGAATAAACCGTGCCTTCAGGACATGTTATCTCGCCTAACATGCGCCAATCCTGGTTTATTACATTCATAAATGCAGATTCAGAAAAAACCCACATAGGGTAGCTCGCCTTATAAATAGATGGCGGGACGCGCTGAATCAACAATTTGTCTTGGGCGATTTTTGAAAACGGAGTGCGATCGATTATTAAAGTTGAAACACCAGTGAGAGACAACTTTTTCACGACCTCTAACGGAAACTCCAGATACTGTAACACGCTCGACAGAAGAACTACATTGGGTATATTCTCCACTAAACATTCATCAATCGAACTATAGAATTTCAGCACATGGTCTTGAATATAGGTTCTTCCGGCTTCCGCATAATGAGCTTGCTCGACTATGTTCCAACGAACGTCCTGTAAGGTCTTAAAGATTTTACGATTTTGAAAATACGTACTACCTAACGCTCCTCCAAAATCGAGCACGTTCAGCCTACCTGCTGTTTGCGAAGCGACAAGAAATAACCCAGCAATTATAGGCCAATTATATTCAGCCACGTAAAAAAGCACTGAGTCTCTCTCAAACTCCGCCTCGCCCTGTTTAACTTTAAGGGTTGACGTCAGAACTTTTCCCATAATTGAATCCGCGTCGTATCCAGAGCAATGTTGACTAGCCTCTTTCCAAGAATTGACACCATCAATAAATTGGTTACGGCCATGGCCAATCTTTTTAACATAGCGCCTGACAGCAGAAATATCAAAAATATTATGAATCAAACAAAATCCTCTGTGAATTCAAAATCTAAAGGTTCATCAAAAATAATATTTCTGAATGGCCTTTCTGGGAACGGAATATTATTTTCATAAAAATATCTATCGAATATTTTTAAAGCATCCTCTATTGCAAAATAATTAGTAATAACGCCTGGCCAAATATACATCAATGACCTACGAGCCAACCAAGCGCCTAAGACTCTTGCTCGCACTGTTTTATAGCCAAGCGCGTGTAATGCAGAAATTCGGTGGTTACCGTCTAGTACAAGATATCTAACTTGGGAACCAAGTATCATTTTAGCAACAGTTACATACCCATAAGCATCTGGCTGGTACCCTTCAGATATATTTTCCAGTGCTCTCTCTAAAAAAACAAACTCCCTGTTTATATGCGAAGCAAGAACCCCATCAAAGCTAAAATGACAAATAATATCTGGATTATCATATGCATTATAAAGATCAAAATAATAGTTATGGCTAATATAATATGGCGCAAATAACCATGGAAACAACCAAGGCCTGTAGACTCGATCAAGGGTCAACCCCAGAGCCGAACCAAAATCCGAGCCATTATATAAAATAACCCTGAATACAAACTCTTTTTTTATGGTAGAAATATCCTCACCAGCCAATAGCGATATTATATAATCCTCATATATATTACTACCAAATCCACCATAGCGAAAACCTCTATAATGCACACAATCTTCAATCTGAATATCGCAAATATTTTTCATTTATTTAAAACAAGAAAACTGACAATGTTTCCTTCATAACATGAAAAGCCGTATTCTTTAATTACACTCAGGCCAGTGCGGCTAGTAAGCGATTTTAACTGCGCCCTTGTAAGAGAGTATGACATGATGTGCGACCAAGGCTTTAGCTTAAGTTCAGTATTACATCTTTTTCTTAGAAAACGGTCTTTTAATTTTTTAATTTTAGTTAAAAACGCATACAAAATCTCTGACCTATTTGACAAATACACTTGCAATAATATTGTTTTTTTTGTCACTCTCCCTAGCTCTTTTAAAACCAAAAACCTTTCATCCTGAGTAAGAAGATGAAATAGTCGACAACAAACCACAATATCGAACGAATCGTCGTAAAATGCCAACTTTTCGGCATTTGACAACATAAGAAATATATCACTATTATCAATTAAAGCCGCCCTTTCTTGAGACTGAGCCAACATATCGATCGAAATATCAACACCAACAACTCGAGAATTGTCGGGATAAAACTGAAAAAACCTACCCGTTCCCACTGGGACATCTAGAATGGCATGATACTTGTTGCATGAAAAATATTCCTGTATGAATAAATTTTCTTCTTCCCAATGTGTTTCACACTGCCTATCGCGGTCATAAGAAAGTGCCACATCGTAGTTATAATTATTTTTAGCAGTTCCCATACCATATCAAACCAGAAAAATACTGAATTAAAAAAATTGAAACTCTTCAAAATCGAAAAAAAATAGATACTGAACTTTTGTATTATCCGACAAGCCCCGGTTACGACCACTACACAGAAAAGAGGAAAGGCAAATAAAAGAAGCTTTTAATTTTATATTAAAAAGTTAGTTATATTTTTCAAAATGCGTAAAACTCCTGATACCAATAGCGTATTACGAGCCTTTTTAAGTAAATACCATCTAAGTGTTATTGAAAACACATGCTTATCAATAAGCGCTTCGGCGACAAAATTTCGCGCAATTTCCTCGGGATGATTCAAAGGAAAAATTAATGGCTTCGGGGAAGATTCCGATATATATTTTGGGACCGTAGTTGTTGTGTGTGTACCTTTACCTGCCTCACCAAAACCAATATTAGTAATTTGATTTGTTTTTGGCTGAACACCGAGCATTCCGTGAAACCAACAACTAAATGCCCATTGATAGTCCCACCAAGTAACATTCTTAGAATTATAGTACGTCGCATTAAACAATCTCTTCCAATAGTATTCAAAAACTTTACTGCCACTGGACATAGACTCGAGCCCCCCCTGATCCCGCCAACTTGGCCAAGCTGACATAGAATGATCATACTTGCTCCACGCGCGCCGCCAAGTTGCCCAACCCCAAATCTGATTATAGCGTGTAAAAAAGTAACTGGCTTCCGGACAAAATTGTCTTGAAATTAAATTACAACCACTAATAACCCCAACATGCTGGTTTTCACGATAGCGTTCTAAAAGCTCGTCACAATAAGTAAAGAAAGTAGAAATAGGCAATACATCATCTTCAAGTACAATGCCCTCTTCCTCATTTTCAAAGAACCAACTGATACCTTTAATTGGCCCAAACTTGCAACCTAAATTATCATCACTGTATAGAGTTTTTACTTCACATGGCCAATCTACAAGATTTATTACATTTCGAACCTCAGCACAAAGCCGAATATCATCTGAAACATTTCTGCGTGGACCATCTGCCGCCACATAGAGCTTAGGTGGCCTAGCCCTGCGAATGGATTCGAAAACTTGTAATGTTGTATGAGGGCGATTGAATACCAGCAGGAGAATAGGACTTCTCATAATTTGTTTAAAAAAATTCACTCATTATTGTGAGCCAACACGATGAGGCTGTGAAAAGCATAATTACACATTTGATAGAGTTATACTTTACCAACCCGCAAATTCTCCAGCTCAGGAGACAACTAAGTAAATTATAAGCCGATAAAACATCAAAAAAAATGTATGCAGGGACGTAATTACTATGAGAAACCCGCCTACAGCAAAAAACTAACAAGCTACTACCATCATCCAAAACCAAATCGACTTTTTATTTACTTTGATTACTTGAGAATCAAAACAACTTATTGGTATAAAAAATATAATATCCAATTAGAACTAATTATTGGAGAATATTATAGACCGTTAACATCAATTATTGTCCCCCATGAAGGGTAAATAGATGGATGAGAATCCACTTTTTGTTTCCATCCATACCAATATTTTGGAACTATCACAAGCGTTTTGTGTTCCATCAATGCCGAGCCCCACCAGGAAAATGAACTATTTGAAATTATGCCGCAAGTACACTGCGACATGATAGCTAAATCAACTTCCGCTGAGTTCCTTGATATTATCTTAGGGCGTATACAATCAAAACACCGCTCAACATAAGATGGATCATCAGATAAAAATATGAAAAATGGATTTTTTATTTTATTTTTTACTATTTTCACTGCATTTTTGAAATAGCGTTTTGGCAAACTAATACCTTTAATCCCACCAAAGTATTCTAGAAGATAATCGCCACGGCGCACATGAATAAACACCTTAGTATACTCATCTGGAATATCATCCAAAAACTGATAGGCTGCCAATCTGTATTCAGGCTTTATTTTAAAATTCGAACTAAATGAATCTAAATCAAAAAAAAACTCAGATTGAAAAAAATCAATATTTACAAAGCTTATTGAAAGCAAACCATTTTTAAAAAAATATCCAGAAAGAGGGGCCTTATTATCATCTTTTTTTTGTTCGACATAACCAACTATACCAAGCCTTGATAGAGGCACAATTAAATAAGGAATCACAAGCCTCCTCATTAAATATATGATATATCTATTACCACAGTTAATGACATCTTCTAAATCGCACTCAAAAACGTCAAAGAACTTAGCCATATTCAGACAAAGAATGATTTCGTTCTTTCTTGCAAACTGTTTTAAAAAAGCAAACTGAAAAATCTGATTACCTAGCCGCCCATCAGCCATAAATATAATCATTGGATTGATTTTATAATTGAATTAGAAATTGCAACGTAATTAGCATAGCTAAAATTATCCATATAAGGATAGTATTCTCTTACTTCCAAGCCATTCGCCATAACTTTTGTTAGCGTAAAGCCTCTATTTTGCAAAACAAAATAGATTTCCATTAGACTTGTATGAGAATCTAGATTCGCCCCCCCCATATTCAAACTGAATAAAGTCAATAAAATCGCCAGACAAATAGTCACCAAAGCCATGTAACACTTGTAGCTCATGCCCCTCAACATCGACTTTTAAGAAATTAATGTGTACAACACTATTGGTATGGATATAGTTTTCAGCGGAAACTGCCTCTACTTTTTCAGATTCAGACATTTCTATTTCATAATAAGTCAAATTTCTCTTATGTAATGATGCAAGTCCACTTTGCTCTTTATCATAGTAGATACTTAAAACACCTTCCTGATAAGAAAGCGCTTTTTTATTCAATACTATATTTGTCATGCATCCGAACCTTTCTTGCAACGTAAAAAAACATTTCATAGTTGGTTCAAAAACATGTAGCGAGAATTTTGTTTTGCGTTTATTCGCCATTTCTACAAACATTTGCGAATAATCTCCAACATTAGCACCAACATCAAATACTATGAGCTCTTCTATTCCGGAGAAATAATCCAGCAAATTATCAAGAAAGCGCATTTCTCCATTAGTTGAAAATTCGCAATTATTATTATTTTCAATGATCGAAAATAAGCGCAATAAACCAAGCTTCAAGACTTTTCGAAAAAGACCAGGTCGCGACAACATGCTCATTTACCTTTTCATAAAATGAAATAATCCTGTTCCAAATCCTTTTTGAGCGTCGTAATTATCATACATAGCGCGGCCATAATGGTATTTCTCTTCCAGCAAGATTAAATCGGAAAATAACTCAAACACATAGCTCCTTGAAAAGGCTCTATGTGCATTGAAATAAATATTACATTCCTTGTCCACAGGCAAGGAACAATAAAAATTTCCACCTCTTGCCAAGACTCTCTGAATTTCTCTTGCGGCTTTTTCGCTTCCGAACGCATCTATCGGGTCCCCGTATCTTCCCAAACCTATATGTTCTATAACGCAAAGACTCGAAAGGCTGATTATGGAATTATCTGCAAAAGGAATAGAGAGTATCGAGCCTTGAACAAAGTCAAAGTTATCGAGCTTTAAATCAATTGGCCGTATGTCGATCATAGTCGTAGGCGTAAATTGAGATATTATACTTATAGTTTTTACCGCTGAACCAATATCAAAATGGTGTTTCGGATGATTTTCAAATATTTTCTTTGCTGCCCAACTGTCCTGAAAAAAATAAGTTGGATCAATTGGAGTCTTGTAACTTTTATCATCAAGACAAGGATGAAACTGCGCACTTTTAAAATTACGGTTTTGTGTCTTGCTTAATGAGATAAAGTCTCTAAAAAACCATATAAATCCTCTTAAATTTGACAACTTAAAATCAATCGTAACCAACCTTAAAATAACATATAAATTTTTAATAACTCTATTTTTCGACAAAACCGATTTTAACACCGCATTATTCCTATTGCTTTTCCTACCCTAGCGAATAATGAACCATCACTTTCTGCTGCCAACCACTTGTTTGATGCTTTTTGCTGAAAATACTCTCGACACACTAGACTGATTTTTTCAGGCAACAAATAGATAACATCTTCGTATATTACCAACTCCCAATCATGCGGAAGAATCATAATAATTGCCTTAAGCGTTGGCCAACTCTCTAGTTTATGCGGCTTAGGTGGTGGAGACATAAATAATCTTGCATCATCTATTAGAATGGCATAATCCTTTTTATATTTAAATATTAAGCTTAATTCCTCTAACAACGGACATTCGTCATTATCACCATACGTTGCCGCGCCACTCCAATGAGCATCTAACCAAAAAAGAACATTATCATTATTCTCTAAAACTATTTTTATGTAGTCTCTGGTATCGCCTTTTAACATCTGAATATTTTCAACATGTCCAATGTTCGCCTGCGCCATTTTGAACATTGTTTCTGAGCACTCGACTGTGATAACTTTCTTGAACATTCGACTGACCCTTAAAGCAGTCTGTCCCTTATATGTACCTCCCTCAAAAAAAATTGACAGATTCATCAATTTTGCAATATGCATTACCTCCTGCTCTGGTACTCCGAAACGAACTATCCCCACCCTATTACCCCTTCTCTTTTATTAACTTATATGGAATAAATACCGCATAGATCATCAAATAAAGATTTAACCTAGACGGAGTATAGAACAAATCAACCATAAATATAGTAATTGAAAAAGAAATTATTGTCGAAATAATTGCCCCTTCAGCACCATAATACGGAATCAATAAATAATTTCCTAGAATATTAACTATTGCACCTATGACTGCCGTTATTAGAGCATATTTAAAAAGACTTTCGTTCACAGTAAATAAAGATTTAGCAACACCAAAATTTGCAAAAAAAAGCCTTATGGCAAACAGTGACAACAACCCTCCTGCTCTTTTATATTCATCACCAAACACAAATAACACAAACTCCCCGCCCAAAAAATATATAGGAATAGCAACCACTAAAAACAAAATAAACATTAATCTATATATTTCCAACAATCTTTCATGATAAAGCGTCTCGCTAATCAACTTAGCTTTTGTTATATATGGTGACAATGTGCTCACTATGATTGTCGGCAAAAATGAAAACACTTCTATAAGTCGCATCGCTGCCGAATACTGTCCAACTTCAGCATTACCAATCATATCACCCAACATAACTTGATCAACTCTAGCCTGTATCATGATTGCCAAACTTGAGAAAACGAGTGGCCAGCCATTTTTCATTAGGCTTATAGCTGTACTCTTGTTACAACTCCAAGAACAAATATTATTATGGTATTTCTTATATGAAACTATTAAAAATAATGAAGTTAACCCAACTTCAATCAATCCCACCCATGCAAATAAAATTAGAGGAGCAAAAATCAAAATCAAAATAACTTTAACTACCGTCACAAATATAAATGCACTGCTTGCTGCTAAAACAGTATATTTTGACCTTACCCTTGCCTGAAAATAGAATTCTATTACATTGAACGACTGAAAAATAAAGCCCGCTGCAGAAATGCCCACCATCCATATAGTTAGCGTATCACCATTGCGTAATAATAAAATAGCAACAATAGCAATCAACAGCGTCAACGTTCCGCCAATTAGTTTGAGTACAAACGCTGTTCCTAAAAGCTCGTTTTGACGCTCGGGATTTTTTACCAATTCACGCACCACTATGCTATCTATTCCAAACGAGGCGAATGCGCTAAACAATGATGTAAAAGCGATAGCGTAACTCCACAAACCAAACTGTTCAGGGCCCAGATATCGCGCAACCCACACTCCGACGAATAAGCCTACGCCCATCCGAATAATTTTATCTATGAATAACCAACTGGTATTAGCTACAATTAACTGCAGTTCGGACCTCCCAATTAATCGATTACTTATAAATTTTGGAAGAAATTTTATCCACGATAAGTCAGTAGTCATTTAGTGGTTCAATAATTAACTGATTTTTATTTTGTAAAAGATGCGCCGTAAACAATAAAGAAAAACATAACGAATGACATATAATGTCACGCCTAAAGAGTATAGGCTTGAAATCGGATAATGTATTTTGAATAACGCATTCACATCAGATAGATTACGATGAGACCTGACGCTTCTCAAAGTTTTCGTGAATTTGAGAATATCTAAACTCTCTGAATTATCCCCGAGCGATGTATGTATGTTACTTATTTGCACGAATACTTTTGGAGCGACATATAGAGCTATATTTTTCTTGAGTGCTCGCAAATAAAAGTCATGATCTGCACCATAGTGCGGCAAGTTTTTTTCATCGAAAAACCCTATTTTGTTAAATACAGAATTAGGAATTAACACTCCTCTTCCGCCTACGATTAGCGTGACTGGAATAACGTCTCTGGAAATCATCTTGGCGCTAAGTTTCTTCGGACCGGCTATAGTGGAAAAGCCTAACAAAAAGCACGTGCTTGGACTGATAGAGGTGATTTGTCCGCTTTGCCAATCGCGCTGGACTGGAGCGATGATGGCGTCAGGATGCGCTTCGGTCAATTTTACCAAGTGACCCACGGTATTAGGCGTCACATAGCAATCGTTGTTTAACAACATGACATAGTCCGCCCCACGCTCTATCGCTGTACGGATACCCAGATTGGTTGCGCCAGTCCACCAAAGCTCGGATGAGCCTTCCAAGCGAATTACGTGCGGAAAATCCTGGGCCAGTCCGATTTTTGTCGTGTCAGTAGTACCGTGATCGACTAGCAATATAGTGAATTCCTGAAATTGGCTAACCGTCAATGCCTCTAGACAATGTAGAGTCTGCGTGTAGCCATTGAAATCGGTAATGACGATATAAAGATTTTTCATCAGACAAGCTTAGTCAAAGCTTCATAAAGTTTTTGGCCTATTGATTGCCAAGCCAACTCTTCTGGAAATAAAGCTATTTCCGGGTTTTGAAGCTGTGAGAGGATTGCTTTAGCCATATCGTTAGGATCAGGATCACAAATAGATGATGGTGCATCTTTAAAGATCTGTTCGTGATTGGAAACCCGTGTAGCTATAACTGGTTTTCCGCAAGCCAGGTATTCCGCAATCTTGCATGCGCCTGACATACTATTAAATGTGTCATCGGCATACGGCACGCATACCACGTCACAAGCCTGAATAAGTTTGGGTATGTCAGATTGCCCCAACTCGCCAAAATAGTCTATCCACGACTCATCGAGACAAACATCATTTACTCGTCCGGCCATTACAAGACGTAAATTCGGCAGAGCCAATCTGATCTTTCGACATGCTTCGATCAGAAGAGGTCCTCTGGATGGCGTAATGGAACCGAAATATCCAACCAAAGGAATATTGGCCATCAGCTTCATCGCCTGTCTGGCCAGCAAGTCATCGCCTTTATCGAATAAACTTGTATCAACTCCATTTTCAATTAATAAAGCATTTTGGCTAAGTCCGTTAAGGACTTTTTGTAACAAAGGCTGGCTCGCACATAAAACCAAATCGGCGTTCTTGACCGTATGATCAAACAGCCAAGCTAGTCCTTTGAATCGGTTAATCCGAAACGAAGGGTAATAATCGTACACATCGTAGACAAACGGCACTCCCAACCTTCTCGCAATCCAAAGCCCTAGGTAACCGATGTAAATGTCGCCACTTGCGATGAGAACATCCGGTTTGGCAATACAAGCGTTGCGATAGGCATCCAGAAGGAATCGAGGTATCTTGCTTGCCGTTGCAGGAATGGTATGAAAAGAAACGCCCACTTCGTTAACGTTTATTACTGTGTTATTTCGATAGTCAATGGCATCAACAAAAACATCGCTACCATGGGTCACCCATTGTTTCGGCAAATGGTAAAGCCGCCCAAAGCGATCATGAATTAGATCTTTGTTGGTGTAATACCGCTTACACAGGAAGTAGATGTTCATTACAGCTTAACTACTCTATGACTGTCGGCTATAAATTGCGACAAACTTACTGGCGATCTCTTTCCAATCATAAGGTTCGGCAGCCAGCCTCCCAAATGCGCACAGTCCTTTTCTTAAAGTTTCATCCACCAATAGCTGCTCAATCGCCTTTGAAAGCGACTTTGTTTGCTTAGGATCAACTAAAAACCCCGTTTTTCCATGCTCAATTATTTCGGCAACGCCTCCAGTGCGCGTACTTATCACAGCAGCACCGCTAGCCATAGCTTCCAATAAAATTACACCTTGGCCTTCCGTATCGCCATTGCTGTCGACAATTGATGGAGCGATGAAAATATCAGCTGCCGCATAGTAGTCCGGTAAGATGGCGTTCGGAAATCTGCCGTGAAAAACCACCTTATCTTCAATCTCTAAATCAACCGCTAACATTTTTAAACGTTCACGCTCGACGCCATCGCCAATAATCCATAATTCAATGCGATCAAGTAGGTTTTTGGGCAAACCAGCAACAGCCGCTATTAGATCGGCTACGCCTTTTTTTTCAACCAAACGCCCAACAAATAGCAGAATTATTTTTTGCGGATGGCTCGGCTTGAGTACCGCTTTAGCATTGCCGGCAGCAAATTTTTCGTAGTCTATACCCATGGGAATAATCTGCGGCTTCGGCAAATCCAGGCCTACCGCAGCAGCAGTGGCATTGGTGTTACTGGTCCAAGCTGCGCAATGCTTTATGGTCCAGCGTTTGATAGCCCCTAAAACGCTACCTCGCAACGCGAAGGCATCACCGCCGTGCACCGTTACCAGTACCGGGGTTTTGAACAGCTTGCCTAGCAATACCGCTACCGTGCCTTGCGGGAAAATCCAGTGGGCGTGTATCAACGACGGCCGGCGGGCAACCATAATCGCGGCCGCTGTCATAAACATGGATAGAACGAAAAAAGGCACCTGCAACAACGACCAAGGCGCAGCCCGCAAGTTGGGTAAAATCCCGGAGCCGTAAGCTAACATTTGCCACCTACGCGGCCAAAAATAACGAAAATGGCGGAGGACTATACCGTTGGGCTGCGGAGTTGTTTGAACATCCGGATGATCCGGTGAAAGGATATGAAGGCTAACTTTATGGTTTGCCAGTGCTTCCGCTAAGTAGCGCAAGAATACCGAAGCACTGTCGTCTTTACTGCGAGGATAACTTGAGGTCAGCCAAAGCACCTTAATCGGCTGATCCTTGGCTGACTGAGCACTCATATAGAGTTTTGGCGCTAACGAACCAAACTCAACAACACACCCGCCGCGACTGCTGAGCCGATCACACCAGCCACATTCGGCCCCATCGCGTGCATTAACAGGAAGTTGTGCGGATTACTTTCCAAACCAATTTTATTAGCCACCCGCGCTGCCATGGGCACTGCGGAAACGCCGGCAGCACCAATCAACGGATTGATCGGCGTACTGCTGAAACGGTTCATGACTTTCGCCATCAGCACACCGCTTGCAGTACCGATAGAAAAAGCGACTGCGCCCAAGCCTAAAATACCCAGCGTTTCCATTTTTAAAAACGCCTCGGCGCTCAGTTTGGAGCCAACCGACAAACCCAGGAATATCGTGACAATATTGATCAATTCGTTTTGCGCGGTTTTGCTCAGCCTATCCACAACACCACTGGCGTTCATCAGATTACCCAGACAAAACATACCGACCAGCGGTGCCGCCGAAGGCAGCAACATGGCGGTCAACACCAGCAACATCAAAGGAAATACGATTTTCTCGGCCTTGCTAACCACTCTAAGTTGTTGCATTTCTATCCGCCGCTCTTGCTCGCTGGTCAGCGCGCGCATAATGGGCGGTTGAATCAAGGGTACTAATGCCATGTAAGAATACGCGGCCACCGCAATCGCCCCCAATAACTCAGGCGCCAATTTGGACGCCACATAGATCGCGGTCGGGCCGTCGGCGCCGCCGATGATGGCAATCGCCGCCGCCTGCTTAAGCGTAAAATCCATACCTGGAACGGCATTCAACGCCAACGCGCCGAATAGAGTCGCGAATATCCCGAATTGGGCGGCAGCCCCTAAAAACAAAGTTTTAGGGTTAGCCAACATCGGGCCGAAATCGGTCATCGCCCCGACGCCCATAAAAATCAGTAGCGGAAAGATGCCTGCCTTGATACCACCATATAGGTAATAAAGGATGCCGCCTTCGTCTATCATGCCGGCCACCGGAATGTTGCTCAGCACTGCGCCAAATCCTATCGGTAACAGCAGCAAAGGTTCAAAGCCTTTTTTGATAGCCAGATACAACAGCAAAAACCCCACCGCCATCATAATGACTTGCGGCCCGGTAACGTTATAGATACCCGTGCTTTCCCACAACAGTCTAAGATTTTCCATGGATTATGTATTCAATCGGTTGTTTGATCAGAATCGCCGCCATCGCACCCGCCAGCAGCGTGGCGCGAATCGCTGATCAGAGAATTACTTAGATCCCGGGCCTAAGCTAACGGCCCGAGACCACATTAAACGATAAGAAATATTACAAGGTGACCAATACATCGCCAACCGCCACGGAATCCCCCTGACGAACGTTTACCGCGCTGACGATACCGGCTACTTTGGCGCGGATCTCAGTTTCCATTTTCATCGCTTCCATAATCAAAACGACATCACCTTCGGAGAGATGAGAGCCTACATTGACATTGACTTTAAGCACCACGCCAGCCAGCGGGGATTCCACAACACCACTGCCGCTAACGATAGGCGCAGTGGCTGCCAACATGGGGCCGCTGTCCAAAACGGACTGTACTGTAACCGGTTTAACGACTAAGTCGGCACCGCCGGAAGCCACCGCTACGTGATAGTTTTTGCCGTCGACGTTAACAGTGTAGGTCTCTGCGACCACGGCTTTCTGGGTAACGGCGGGCACTGACGCTGTCGCGCTCTCTGCTCCCGGTTTAGGTTCAAAAGCCTCCGGGTTACCGCGGTTTTGAATGAATTTCCAGCCGACTTGCGCAAACAAGCCATCAATAAGCGCATCTTCTTCAACGCTATCGGCCAGTTTCACACCTTCTGCCGCGGCTTTGGCTTTTACTTCGGCGACCAGTTTGTCCATCTCGGCTTCCAGCAAATCCGCCGGTCGGCATGTGATCGGTTCGGCGCCGTTCAGCACGCGCGCCTGCAATTCTTTATCGACTGGGGCTGGCGTTGCGCCGTATTCGCCTTTCAATACACCGGCGGTTTCCTTGCTGATCGTTTTGTAGCGCTCGCCGGCTAGCACATTCAACACGGCCTGAGTACCGACAATTTGCGAAGTGGGCGTGACCAGCGGGATGTAACCGAGGTCTTTACGCACTAACGGAATTTCCTGCAGCACCGCGTCAAAACGATCCGCAGCGCCCTGCTCCCGCAATTGGCTTTCCATATTGGTTAACATACCGCCCGGCACTTGCGATACTAAAATCCGGCCATCCACGCCTTTCAGGCTGCCTTCGAATTGCGCATATTTTTTGCGTACTTCTCGAAAATAGGCGGCGATCTTTTCCAGCTTGGCTAGATCCAGACCGGTTTCGCGCTTTTGGCCGGCCATGGCCGCCACTATGGTTTCGGTGGGGCTGTGACCGTAGGTCATGCTCAACGACGAGATGGCGGTATCGACATTGTCGACGCCGGCCTCAACAGCCTTGATGTATGTACCGACACTTAAACCGGTGGTAGCGTGGCATTGCATATGGATTGGAATCGCCACGGCGTTTTTTAGTTTGCTGATCAGCTCGTAAGCATCGTAAGGCGTTAACAAACCGGCCATGTCCTTGATACAGATAGAGTGCGCACCCATGTCCTCAATTTGCTTGCCTTGCTCGACCCACTTCTTGATCGTATGTACCGGACTGGTGGTGTAGGAAATAGTGCCTTGGGCATGGGCATCGGTATGTAGCACGGCTTTGATGGCGCGGTCGATATTGCGC
Source organism: Methylomonas sp. TEB (assembly GCF_047777895.1). Taxonomy (GTDB): domain Bacteria; phylum Pseudomonadota; class Gammaproteobacteria; order Methylococcales; family Methylomonadaceae; genus Methylomonas. Next base: position 2,155,186 of record NZ_CP180476.1, on the reverse strand, counting down.
ATATCGTTCATCGCATCGAAAATCCGAAATACGTCTATACCGTTGACCACGCAACGCTCGACAAATTTATCGACCACATCGTCGGCATAGTGCCGGTAGCCCAAAATATTTTGCCCGCGGAACAGCATTTGTTGCGGGGTATTGGGCATGGCTTTTTTTAACAGCCGTAAACGCTCCCAAGGATCTTCGCCCAAATAGCGAATACACGCATCAAAGGTGGCGCCCCCCCAGGATTCGATAGACCAGTAACCGATTTGATCAAGCTGCTCGCAAATCGGCAGCATGTCTTCGATACGTAGCCGGGTCGCCAGAATTGACTGATGGGCGTCACGTAATACCACCTCAGTAATTCCCAGGGGCTTATTTACCTTTTCCACTCTTTTCTCCTAATGACGTTTTTGGGCCGAGCACTGTTACCTTGTGGGTATGATTATCCGTGTTTATGTTTTTTGCGGTACTGATGAACAGCGGCGGTAATAGCGGCGATAACAGCCTTATCGTTTCCTGCCACGACAGGTTGGTCCGAAAACTTGGCAGGCATTTCCGGAAAATAGCGGCGTACCAGTTGGGACATCACATTGATAGCCACGATCAACATAGCCAAAAATGCGTAGACCATACCCATGCCTATCAACATCAGCTCAATCCCTGAGGACAGCATTTCGTTCATGTGTTTCGTCCAAATGATTAAAAACTGTGTTCATTATCGCCAAAACCGCCGGATTAAACAATCCTGAGCGGGGCGCAGGGTTTAAGTGCCCTAGCCGGTGTAAGGCAAAACAAGATTATTAGACTGTCGTCTTAAGTAGTCTGACGCTAACTGAATAGCCTCATCAATAAGGGTGGATTGGCGCCGATTTATTCGGCAGCCGATTGCAAATAATCCAACACTTCGGCAATGTGGGTTTTGACCTGCGCCTTGCGCCACTCCTTGACCAACACACCCGCTTCGTCGATCAGGAAAGTGCTGCGCTCTATGCCACGCACTTGCTTGCCGTACATGTTTTTCATTTTGATGACATCAAATAAATTGCAAAGGCTCTCGTCCTGATCGGATAACAAATCAAACGGAAACTCTTGTTTACATTTAAATCCCTCGTGCATTTTCACGCTATCACGGGATACACCGAGGATAACGGCATTTAATTGATTGAACTGTTCGATATTATCCCTAAAGCCTTGACCTTCCTGGGTACAGCCGGGGGTGTTGTCCTTGGGATAGAAATATAAAACGACTTTTTTGCCGCGATAGTCGCTCAGTTTGACGGTTTTTTCGCCGGTGGCGGCAATTTCAAAATCGGGAACGGCGGAGCCGAGAGTAGCTAAAGTCATCAGATCACCTTTTAATGGGTTCGAGAATAGCGTCGATGTTCAAGCTGTCGCAAAAATCCAGAAACTCTTCACGCAACGATAAAATGCGCACTTCCGGCGGTACCAGCAATACATATTTGGTGGAGAACACCGGCGTGTTAAAAAACGCCGCTTGATGGCGGCTGGCAGTCACTTCTTCGATAGAAATGCCCCTGTCCAATAAAAACGATGTCACCGCGAACAGCACGTCGTTTTTATCCATGGAAATGGTTTCCAATGTGTAAGGCACCCCCTCCAATACTGGCGGGATTTCATCCGGCCGTAAAAAACTCATCTGAATTTCGAATCGAACTTTTATCGCTTCCAGCATACCTTCCAGCTTGGCGATATGATTCCAATTGCCGGCTATCAGCAGATAAGCCGCAGTGATTTGGGTCAGGTTGGACGTGCGCAGTTCCACGACACTGCATTGACAGGCACTCAGGGCCGAGAGGATTTCCGCGATAAAACCGTTGGACTTGCCGCCCAACACTGTGATTGCAAGTTGCATAATGTAAGTCCTTGAATACGCCTAGCGCAGTGTAACATCAACGCCGCGAAAAGCAGAACCGCAACCCAGCAATCCGGACTACTACGAATCTATCTCGGTAATCACCGCGTGATTATCGAAATGTACTGTTACTTTTTTGCTGGCTCTGGCCGCCAATACCAGCGCTTCATCGACTTTAAACGCCACCGCCAACTGTTGGTCCGTCACAGGTGCGGTCCGCTTCGGAGCAACGCTGGAATGCAGCCAGGACAAATACAAAGTCCAAAACAACCAAATGCCGGCAATGATCACCACGATCTCGCCGTACAACTGCAACAATTCCAACAGCGTTTTATAACCCCCGAACCAGCGGATCTCGTCGGACAGGCTTTTCAAACCCATCAACCAGGCGCCGAGCGTAAACAGGGGCCACAAAAAATACAACCAAAGCACCCAACTCAATACCGACATAAACGCCGAACCGCATTTTTGCGAGAAACTTTGTAGATGCGGTTGGTTAATGATGATGTCTTTCATTTTTGCCTCAAGCCTCTATCCAAGGTTACCCACACCGCCCGCTGGCCGCGCTTTTTGCGCAAGGCCTTGATGCAGCCGTTAATCGTGGTCCCGACATTGATTAGCCAATAGACAATCGGATACCAAATCATCCAATAGTAATGCTGCGCGGAGCCGCCGCTCTTACGCTCGTAACTGGAATCGATAGTTAAACTGACGGCAAACTGAATCAAACAGGTGACGCATAACAACATACTGGTCCAATGCGGCGATAAATCTTCCAGCGCCTCCTGCGGTTCGCTACTAAGCCACTCGAACGGCACCAGCGCCAGCATCGCTACCACCAGAAACGCCCAGGTCAAACTGATGCAGCATTCCAGATACAGCGGCCACATACCACGGGAACGCCAGCTAAACAGCGGCCGGAAATAACGCAGCAAGACCTCGACTCCACCTTGCGCCCAGCGGCTGCGCTGTTTCCACAAGCCGTTTAGCGTTTCCGGCATCAACACCCAGCACAAGGCATTCGGCTCAAAACGGATTGCCCAGCCGGCCAGCTGTAATTTCCAGCTGATGTCGATGTCTTCGGTCACCATGTCCGGACTCCAATAGCCCACATCGTGCAAGGCGGTTTTCCGGAAACCGGCAATCACTCCGGAAATGGTAAATACATGCCCATAAGAACGCTGCGCACGCTTGATCATGCCGACGATGGCGGAAAACTCCCCGACCTGAATTTTGCCCAGCAAAGTGGAACGGTTGCGGATACGCGGATTACCGGTCACCGCGCCGACATGCGGATCTTCCAGAAAATGCCGAACGATCCAGGCCGTCGCATTCGGCGCCAGCAAGGCATCGCCGTCAATGCCGATCAAAATTTCGCTATTGGCTAATAATGCCGCGGTGCGCAAACCCACCGCTTTGCCTTGATTGCTGGCTAAATTGACCACCCGAATTTGTGGGTGCTGGTCGGCCAGCTCGTGCAAAATTTCCAGCGTGTTGTCTTTGCTGCCGTCGTTGATCGCAATAATTTCGTAGTTGGGATATTCCTGATGCAGCAGATATTCGATGGTCTCCCGGACATTCTCGCCCTCGTTATAGCAAGGGATCAGAATCGACACGGACGGATATTCGGGTAACTGCGGCAGATCAGACAACACATTGCCGCGATTTCGCTCCCAACGCACGTAATAAATCATGCCGCCCAACATCCAGACATAGGCCATCAGCAACGGATAATAAAACACAAAGCGCGACAGCCATTCGTTGAACTGCCACCACGGCACTTCTTGCAAATATTCCAGGGTGATCAACCACCAGTCGATAAACTGCTGCACCCAGGCTTGGTCTAGCAAGTTTTCCATGTATCGTTTAATCCTTTCTCGAAACCGGGAAGAATTTTTTCAGCTCGGCCAACTTCGGCTGATCGTTAAACACATTATCCGGGTAATAACCGATATGCTTGGCGCCGTGTTTTTTCAATAACTCGAATTGCTCGGTAAACACCGGCATCGCAATATCCTGCTTGGTTTTCCAATTAACCGCCTGCAATTCGAACACCATCTTGTCCAATCCGTCCGGATATTGCGCGGTCTTTTCCACCAACTCTATCAACCACTGCTTGGGATTTTCCGCCTCTTCCATGAAAGGCATCGCTTCCACCGCCACGTAGTCGTAATGCTTTAAAAACGCCGGGAAAGACTGCGCATACCATTCTTCGCTATAAGGCTTTAGCAGCGGCAAAGAGTAAAAATTGCGGGCGGTTTTGATATAGGGCCGATAGAACCGGACTTTGTCGGTCAAATAATCGGTAAACTGACCGATCAACTCGGTTTTGTGCTGCGCCCAACGCAAGCGTAACTCGCTGGATGCGTGGATCTTGTCGAACTCGGCCGGCATGCCCCAGACGTTACGACTGAAGTCCATCGCCAACGGCGAGACGTCTTCAAAATCCGACAAAATCCCGTCGTCGTGAAACAGAATGCCGTTAAAGTCGCAATGTTTGGCCAGGTCTTCGTAAATTTCGCCGACAAACTGCCGGGCTTCCGGGTTAAACGGCGACAAACGGGTATAGATATGCCGGGACAACTGCGGTTCGCCGTCGCGCCATTCTTTCACGTACCATTTCAGCGGCACATCGGCTTTATAGGCCATGATCGGCATCCAGGCATACACTCTGACGCCTGCCCGCGTGCGCAATTGCAAGGTCACATGATTAAACATGTCCCGGCGCACCGGCAGATGCCGATTAGGGAAATACAGCTTGTCGGCATTACCGTCGCCGTCCGGGTCGGAATAGGCTTGCAGATAAACTGTATTAGCGCCGCTGGCTTTAATTCTCTCCACCACCAAGGCCAAATTCTTCTCAGTCTGCTCTTCGTCATCGTCGTAGATGTAATCCATATCCACGTGCGCGACCCGCAACTCCTGGCCCACGCGCTGATTTTTGACGATCTCCCCGAACTGCTTGGCATTGACATCGTCGGTGATCATCATCCGCTTCATCACATACGCATCGGCGAGGGTATTGGCACCGTCGTTCAGGCCCATGGTTAGACGCATGCCGGCCAATTTCGTTGCTTCCAGCGCGATGGCGTTATATTCGCCGTAAGGCCACACCATCACCCGCGGCCGCTTGCCCAAAATCTGAAACAAACGCTCGGAGCTTTTATCCACTTCCTGGAAAATCCGTTTGCGATAGTCTTCGTCTTTCTCGTATTCATCGTACTCGTTGCTGTACAAACGCGAAGTCACCGCGCTTTGCTGATTGCCTTGCGGATTGGCGACGATGCCGTGATGTAAATCATAGGTGTGCGAGGCAATCTCGACCAGACCGCTGTCCGCCACTTCGCGAATCTGCGCCGGCGTCATTAACGGTTTAACGCCGGGCACATTCTGCTGCTCCAGCCAAGAACCGACTACCGCCAAGGTGGCCGGATACTTGTATTTTTTCAGCAAAGGCATGGCCCGGGTATAAAAACTCAGGTAGCCGTCGTCAAAGGTCAACATCACGGCTTTAGTCGGCAACACCTTGTCGCCCTTCATGCAATCCAGCAAATCCTGGACGCTGATCACGTGATAGTTGTTCTGCTTTAACCAGGCAAAATGATCGGCCAAATGGTCTTTGTTGACCGCGATCCGATCAAATGGCGGCACCCGCTCTTCTTCTTCGAGAATGTCGTGATAATTTAATACCAGAAAGCTGGAGTTACCCGAATCGGCGGCCAGCAAGGGCCCTGACAACAAACAGAAAAAGACAAAAATTACGCGAGCAACAATGTGCATATTCATTAATTTAAGCGGGAAAAGAAACTGGAAACAGCTGGTTCTCAGTGTTAAAAAAGACCAGAATTGGCCGGCGCATTTTACCCGAATCATCAGGCTAGGCCCGTTTTATTTGTCCCTGCGACGCACTGTCGCAGGCCTAGGCAAACGTTAAAACCAACCTGCCACTGCGGCCTTCAATACCCGCTTAGCCATACCCGTAACAAAAAGCCGGAACGGGCATCCGCCCACAAACTTCATAACGTTCGAAAAAAACTGGTTATGATTGAATAAAAACCTCATCCAATTCATTGCCCGTTTAACTGCGTGCGTATCGGGCCATGCGACCTACCCGGAGAATTCATGCAAAAACCCTCGCTAGCAAATTATTGGCGGCAAGACCTTACCGCCGGCTTTTTGGTGTTCCTGATCGCCTTGCCCTTGTGTCTGGGTATCGCCGTCGCCTCGGGCTTTCCACCGATGGCCGGCATCATTTCCGCCATCGTCGGTGGCTTGCTGGTATCGCGCATCGGCGGCGCGCAATTAACCATCACCGGCCCGGCAGCCGGCTTGATAGTGGTGATTCTGACCTCCGTGCAAACCCTCGGCGACGGCGATGCAATGGCCGGCTACCGCTACACCTTGGCGGCCATCGTCATCGCCGGCGCCCTGCAAACCGTGCTGGGTTACTTCAAAGCCGGCCGCTTGGCGGCGTTTTTCCCGGCCTCGGTAGTACACGGCATGCTCGCTGCGATTGGCATGATCATCATCAGCAAACAGTTACCGGTGATGGCCGGCGTGCAAAGCCAAGGTGCCAGTATACTGTCCGGCATCGTGGCATTGCCGCATAGCCTGATTTACTTTATGCCACAAATCGGCTTGATCGCACTGGCCGGTATCGTGGTGCTGGTCGGCTGGCCGCAGATTCACCAGCCTTTGCTGCGCAAGATTCCGGCGCCGATTATCGTCATCGCCTCCGGCATCCTGCTCGGCCATCTATTCCAGCTCGACCAATTGCAGCCGGGCGAAGCGTTCATCGTTCCTAAAGATGTTTTGTTTGCATCGCATTTTCTGGTGACTTTCCCGGACAGTCTGTTGGCCAGTTTTTACCTGCCGGATTTTGGCAAGCTGAGCGCCTTGGCTTTTTGGGAAAGCGTGATTTCAATCTGTCTGGTGGGCAGCCTTGAAAGCCTGCTCAGCGCCGCCGCCGTCGATAAACTCGACCCGGAAAAACGCTACTCCGACTTAAACAAGGAACTGCGCGCAGTCGGTATCGGCAACGTGGTGTCCGGCATGATCGGCGGCTTGCCGATGATTGCGGAAATCGTCCGCAGCTCAGCCAACATCGACGCCGGCGGCCGCAGCAGCTGGGCTAATTTTTTTCACGGCGGCTTCGTCTTGCTGTTTGTGTTGCTGTTTCCAGACTTGATCTCGACCATACCGTTGGCTTCGCTGGCCGCGCTACTGGTTTATACCGGCTATCGCTTGGCTTCGCCGCAAGCCTTTGCCAAAAGCATGGATCTGGGCAAGGAACAACTGGCTTTGTTCGTGATTACCATTCTCGCGATTCTGGCCACCAATCTGTTAGTCGGCGTGCTGATCGGCATCGCCGCCAAATTGTTGCTGCACATCGGCCGCGGCGTGCCCTTGGGTAATTTGCTGTCTATATCTTTTAAACTGCAAGCCAACGGACCAAACAGCTGGATTGTTAAAGTCAGCGGTGCGGCTTTGTTCTCCAACTTTCTGGCCTTAAAAAGCCAGGTAGCCAGCCTGGCCGACGGCCAAACCGTGATCTTCGATTTAAGCGCCACCGACTTGATCGACCACACCGTGATGGAGTTTATCGCCCATTACCGGGAAGACTATATCGCTCGCGGCGGACGCTGCGAAATTCATGGGCTGGCCGACCTGGAATCCTTGGGCGACCATGCTTTAGCCGCTAGACAGCGTAGATAAATATCGGCTTGTGCCTATCCATCAAACGCAGTAAATCCTGACCCGGCACGGATGCTGGGGTCAAAATGCCAAGTGTGTCCGGCGCCAATACCTGCGTATTCCGAATCTCTATATAAAGCCCCTAAACATGACCGAAGCCACCATCACCTGCCCCAATTGCAGCACGCAAGTACCGTTGACCGAATCGCTGGCCGCGCCGCTAATTGCTGCCACCCGTAAACAGTTTGAGCAACAGCTACAACAAAAAGACCAAGCGATTGCCTTGCGCGAACAGGGTATCAAAGATCAGGAAAAACAACTGGCCGAAGCCAAGCGCGGCCTGGACGATCAAGTCGCAGAGCAAGTTGCCAAGCAACTGCAAGCCGAGCGCCAGCGGGTGATCGAGGAAGAAACCCGTAAAGCCAAACAAGCCGCTGCCGCCGAACTGGAACACAAGAACCGCGAATTAGCCGACTTGCACGAAGTGTTGAAAGTTCGCGACGCCAAACTGGCCGAAGCCCAGCAAGCCCAAGCCGAGTTGATTAAAAAGCAGCGCGAACTGGACGACGCCAAACGCGAGCTGGAACTGACCATCGAAACGCGCGTGCAAACCAATCTGGCTGAAGTGCGCAGCCAAGCTAAACGCGAAGCCGAGGAAGGCCTGAAACTGCGGGTGATGGAAAAGGACCAAACCATCGCCTCGATGCAGCAAAAAATCGAGGAACTGAAACAAAAAGCCGAACAAGGCTCGCAGCAACTGCAAGGCGAAGTGCAGGAACTGGAATTGGAAAACCTGCTGCGCGCCAAGTTTCCGTTCGACAATATCGAACCGGTTGCCAAGGGCGAATTCGGCGGCGACGTGTTGCAACGGGTCAACGGCCCGAACGGCACCCCGGCCGGCAACATTTTGTGGGAATCCAAGCGCACCAAAAACTGGAGCGACGGCTGGCTGGTCAAACTGCGCGAAGACCAGCGCGCCGCCAAGGCCGAACTGGCGGTCATCGTCAGCCATGCCTTGCCCAAGGACGTGGAAACCTTCGACGTCATCGACGGCGTTTGGGTCACCGCGCCGCGCGCCGCATTGCCGGTCGCCACCATCCTGCGCCACACCCTGCTGGAAATCGGCCTGGCCCGCCTCGCCGCCGAAGGCCAGCACGGCAAAACCGCTTTGGTCTACGAATATTTAACCGGCCCGCGCTTTCGGCAACGGGTCGAAGCCATCGTCGAAGCCTTCTCCACCATGCAGGAAGACCTGGACAAGGAGCGCAAAGCCATCCTGAAGCAATGGGCCAAACGCGAAGCGCAAATCGAGCGGGTGATGAATGCCACGGTCGGCATGTACGGCGACTTGCAAGGGATTGCCGGCAAATCGTTACAAGAAATCGAAGGCTTGGAGATGCGGGCGTTAGAGATGGATGGGGAATTGGAGTGACCTATCGACCAGCCTGTCGATCTGGTTTCCAAGCTCCGGCTTGGGAACCAGAGGAGTATAGAAATTCACAGAATTGACCCGAATATAAAACCATGTTTATACTCACGTTTAAACATTCCAGAGAAACATCATGACCGAAGCCATACTCGACATCAAACAATGGGGTAACAACCTGGGCGTGCGCTTACCGGCGGCCATTGCCAAAGCAGCCCATTTGCACAACCATCAACGAGTACGGGTATCCGTTGAAGATGACAAGGTGATTATCACCCCGTTAGCCGACGAAGCTTTAACGTTGGAACAACGTTTGGCCCGTTTCGATCCCGAGCGGCACGGCGGCGAAGTCATGGCAACCGCAGAAGCAATCGGTGCCGAACGTTGGTAAGCCACAAGCAAACAGCGGCCTGGGTACCGGAAAGGCGAGACATCATCTGGATCGATTGCAATCCGCAAGTCGGCCAGGAAATGCGCGACATCCATCCGTTTTTAGTGCTTTCGCCAAGCATTTTCAACGAAAAAACCTCGCTGGTGATCGGCCTGCCAATGACAACTGCCGCCTATAACGCTGACAATCCATTTGCGGTCGCTGTCGGCAAAGCCAGCGGCCGCAAAGCCCAACAAACCAGCTATGTGCTCTGCCACCAACCCAAATCCTTTGACTGGCGCTTGCGCAGAGCCAAACCGCATCCGCTTAAGGTCTTGCCGGGCGATTTGTTCACTCAGGTTTGCGAGCGACTGAATCAGATTATTCAGATTGGTTCGGGCTAATCTATCGATGAGCCTTGTCGAGCCGGCTAGGGCTCTGGTTCCCAAGCTCCGGCTCTCATCGTTATACACATCTCATTGCGAGATCCTGTTGAGCATTGAGGGCGATGACAAAATCGCGCAAGCGCTGTAAGCCGATCCACATGGCCTTGGCACCCTGGACCATCGTGTTTGCGGGCAAAATAACCGCCTAAGCTTGCAATCAGTCGGATTACCTCACCGAGGCGCGGTGGCGTGAGCGGTGGTGGACAGCGCTTGACGACGATATAAGCCGCTCGCCACTCCTGCGGATCGAAAATAATCTCGCAATCCATGTCCGGCGCTGCGCGCGCGAGCATCAGGCTGAATAACACCCGCCAGGCAATAACCATATAGAGCGCCAAACAAGGTAGTAGCCGTTCTTCCGATTCCAGATGTAGCCGCTTGATCTGGCAACCGCTCTTCAATACATGGAAGTACACTTCGATACACCAGCGCACGCCATACCACGCCACCACCGTAGTCGCTTGCTCGAAACTCGCCACAGGCAAACTGGTCAGCAGGAGCCATTCCAAGGGTTCCTTGCCGGCTGGCGGCGTCTCTTCGCGCGCCAGCACCGCGTTGATGCTCAATGCCGGCAGTCGATACCCAATACGCGTTGGCGGCTTGAGGGGCACCGTGGCGGCGCGTACCGTGATATGCGCCAGTCGCGCTGCACGGTTCGGCCGCGACTTGACATTAACCTCGGTATAACCCATGACCGGCGCTTGATCCAGGGCCGACCATAGCCATTTCGCCGCATTTTCCGGCTCGACCAGAAGGTCTCGGTTCTGCGTCGCCCGAACAATCCATTCAGCGCGAGCAGTCGGCGCATAGTCTTGGTATTCGACAAACCATTCGTAAATGTCGCCCTCGCGGTCGGCGAGATTGACCAATAAACTGTCCGGCATTTGCGCCTGTAAGGCACAGCTATCCTGATAGCTTTCGAGCCAGTGCCGACTTTCTTTTTCGTCCACGCCTTTGTGCCGCCGCGCTTGTCGCGGGCTGGCGCCGTCACGCGCCCAATACGCTGCCTTGACGACACCCAAGCAAATCCGCGACGGCGTAAAGGCGATGGTCGGATGTAGTCGGCGCGCATGTTTCGCCATCTCTTTCAAAGTACCGAGACCTTTTGGCCCCAAACAAATGTTTTCGTCGTACTCCGTCGTGTCCTGCGCCAGCAATACGACCGGGCTGCTCTTCATCCGTTCGACCGTGGCATCTCGATGCGGCGCCAGTATCTTTTTGAAAGTCGCCTTATCATTGTCGAAAAACCGGTAAGCGCCCATCGTCTCCTTCCAGCCGCCACAGGCCGCCGGGATGCTGAGCTGGGGATGTTCGCCTAATCGCTCCAGTAACAGTGCCAATCGTTTATTCAGGCGCCGATCTTCCAAATCAGCGGTTTGTACTTCTTCTTCGGCCCAATTGCTCATCGCTGTTCTCCATCATCTATATGCCTCATGCCTCATGCCTCATGCCTCCTGGTAGTTTAGTCGTTGGGAGACTTGTGTATAACGATGAGCGCTGGAGCTTGGGAACCAGAGGCCTAACCAGAGGCCTAAGGATCGGATTACATTCAGCAGTTTAAAGCAACAAAACTACAGTATTTGAGCCATGAGTAGCACGCTCTGGAGACCAGCCAGTGTCAGTGGTCGAGAGCTTCTGCGCGATGGCGCAACGGCTGAGGTAAAACCAAGCACTTGTTTTCCATTTGGTTTATTCCTAAGCTAGCCGGCTATTTATCTGCATAGAAGACAGCCAATGCGCGGCATACACACGGAATCGAAAAAAGAATTTTACGACGTCGTCGTTATCGGCGCGGGCATCGGCGGGCTGAGTACCGGCGCATTGCTAGCCAAAACCGGTAAGTCGGTGTTGCTGGTGGAAAGGCACGACAGGCCGGGCGGCTACGCGCATGGCTTTAAGCGCCGCCACTTTCATTTCGATGCCGGTGTGCATCTGGTCAGTGGTTGCAGCCCGGAAGGCTATGGCAACGGCAGCACTATGAATAAGATTTGCCGGGCGGTGGGCATAGATCCGGAGGAACTGTTTATCCCCGTACCATCATACGCCCGAGCGGTTTTTCCGGATTTCGAAATCCCGTTGCGAGCCGGCGAAGCGGCGTTCGTAGCCGGCTTAACCGAAAATTTTCCGGCAGAAAAGGAAGGTCTGCTGGCGTTGATCCGCCTGTGCAAAGTCCTGGCGGAAGAAGCCATGCTGGCCGAGGAAGTGTTGTCCCAAAGTAAGGCAACGCGGGTTTCGCCGATGCAAATGCTGGGCAATTTATTCCGCTACCGGCGCACCACGCTGGCCGAGGCGCTGGACGAATTTCTGGTGGATGCCCGCCTGAAAAGCGCTTGCGCAATGCTGTGGCCTTACTTGGGTTTACCGCCGTCGCAACTGTCTTTCCTGTATTGGGCGTCGATGATGGCCGGTTACACCTACGAAGGCGGCTATTACTGCCGGGGCAGTTTCCAAAATTACGCCAATCAACTGGCCGCCGCCATCGAAAACCAAGGCGGCGAAGTTTTGCTGAATGCTAGCGTGCGGCGGATTTGTGTCGAAGCCGGTAAAGCTTGCGGCATTGTTTTGGAAAACAGCCAGGTAATCCGGGCCGAAACGGTTATTTCCAATATCGACATTCGCCAAACCGCCGAATTGTTGATCGGCCCGGAGCACTTGCCAAGCGGGTATGGCGAAGGCTTGGCAAAGCTGTCACCGTCTTTGTCGATTTTCGCCTGCTATATCGCCACCGACCTACCGATCTCGGAACAAGACCACGCCCATGAAGGGTTTTTCTTTGAAACGTTCGACCACGAAGCCAGCTATGCCTGCAGCCAATCCGGCCAGAGCAATTGGTTTTCCGCAACCCTGCCCTCCTTCGCGGACTCCTCCTTGGCGCCGCCCGGACAAAGCATCATGATGCTGACCACCTTGTGTCCGTTTGACGTAGGCGAATCCTGGCGCATCGCCAAAAGCGACTTTCAGCAGCGTTTGCTGGAAAAAGCCGAACGGCATTTTCCCGGATTGAACGACCATTTGTTGGTCGTGGAGTCCGGCTCACCGCGCACCCTGGAGCGCTACACTCTAAACCACCAAGGCGCTGCCTATGGTTTTGCGCCCACCCCGGATCAGATTGGCCCGAACCGGCCAAGTGTAGTCGGCGCCCTGCCCGGCTTGTTCCACACCGGCCATTGGACCCGGCCAGGTGGTGGGGTAGCCGGTGTCAGCGTCTCCGCCTTACTCGCCGCGCAGGCGGTACTGGGTATCGCTAAGCAAGCAGATTTTTGGAAAACCTTAAGGATTGACGACTAAGGGCTTAGGGCATTTATTCTGCACGGGAAATAAGCGCCTGCATCTTCGCCAGTTTCGGCGATACCACCGGCACCGTCAGCATCGTACTGAGGACGGCCATTAGCAACAGCGCGGTAAAAGTTTCACTGCTAATGATTTGTTTATCCAGCAACACATTGGCAAAAATAATCATGATCAAGGCTTTGGTTTGCAGCAACCAACCAATCAAAGACGCCTCGCCGCGCTGCCATTTCAGGATTTTTCCAGCCAGATGAATACCCAGCAATTTGCCGAACACCGACACCAATAGCAATAAGCCGGCAACCACCAACACCGCAGCCCCACCCATCGCCCAATTGGTTTTCAAGCCGGCACTAATAAAATACACCGGCATCACGGTCAGCAATAAATGGTGACGCAACAAGTCCATCTGCGCTTGATTGAACCAATGGCCATCCAAGATGGCGCCGGCCAAAAACGCCCCCACCATGAAATGCAGTCCGGCCCAGTCGGCGGCAAAGCCTGTCGCCGCCAAGGCGATGATGCCGACATACCAGCGGTCACGCTCAGGGAGCCAGGCCATCAGTTTGCGAATCCCGTAAGCGCTGATCGCAAAACCTAACAAAAACGCACCCTGCCGGCCTACCCGGTCCCAATCCAACAGAATCAAAGCCAGTACAGCCCAAATTGCAATATCGTCCATGCTGGCGTAACGCAAGATACGCTGGCCGATGGGCTGCCGCAGCACTGCCAATTTTTCCATCAGCAAAATCAAGATCGGCAACGCTGTCACTGCGCAAGACATGCCAATCCCCAACACGAATTGCCAAGGCATGGCCTTGGCGCCCATCCAACCCGGAAATAGCAGCATCCCCAACGCCGCAACACAACCTAAACCCAAGGGCACACCCAAGGCCAAGCCCGCCGTGATACTGGTTTCCAGCCGGTGTTGCCAGGCTTGCCGCAAGTCCAACTCGATGCCGGCCACCCAGACAAACAGCATCACCGACCACCAGGCGATGCCGTTCAGAGCTTGTATGACCTGGGTATTGAAAACAAACGCATAATAATCGGGAAATGCGCTGCCCAAGATGCCCGGCCCCAACAAAATCCCGGTGATGATTTGCACCACCACCAAGGGTGCGAAATAATCGGTCCGACCGATTCGCCAAATGAGGTACGGCAAGCTGTAGATGATGGTCAGGGCGATCAGAAATACTTCAGTGGTGTTCATAGTGCCAATCGTTTGGAGTCAGTCGCGTAAGGCGGGTATTATGGCAAATTTACCGCCGATGAACCGATGCAAGCCATTGCTTAGTACAGTGGCTTCGACAAAATTAAATCCACCCCACCCTTAGTCCCGATTTTCTTACACAGGCACAACAGCATGTCACAATCTGAACGTTTCGATGCCGCCGTCATCGGCGGCGGTCCCGCCGGTACCAGCGCGGCAATCATCTTGGCCAAAGCGGGCAAGCACGTGGTGCTGTTCGAGCGCTCACGCTTTCCACGCTTTCAAATCGGCGAATCCTTGTTGCCGGCTTGCTGGGAGCTTTGGCGGCGGCTGGGCGTGACGGAAAAAATCGAAGCCGAAGGTTTTACCGTCAAGCAAGGCGCAAACTTCGGCATGTTCAATCAAAAACCCGATGTATTGCTGCTGACAGCGGAATATCCGGGGTATTTCGAACGGCCCTATACCTATCACGTCGAGCGCGCCCGCTTCGATGAAATTTTGCTGGAGCATGCCGCCGAATGCGGCGTTGATGTGCGGCGGGAGTGGGCGGTGGCCGACGTATTATTCGACGGCAAACAAGCGATTGGCGTGAGCGCCGGCCGGAACGGCTCCAACCCGGCGCCCATTCATGCTTCAGTGGTCATCGACGCTTCAGGGCGCGAGTCGTTAATCGCCCGCAAGTTAAACTGGCGACGCCCCTTACCGGAATTGAATAAAATCGCCCATTTTGCCCATTTCAAAGGCGGCTTTCGCCGCGACCCGCACGGTTTTATCAATTTTGGAGACGTGATAGACGGTTCGGTCACCACCGACATTCATACCATTGATGGCGGCTGGATTTGGTACATTCCGTTACGCGACGACATCGTCAGCGTCGGCGCGGTGTTGGATACCCGCTTTGCGAAAAGCTTGGGCGATTCGCCGCAACAGCGCTTCGAGGCCGCCATTCAAAGCTGCGAGTGCGTGCGAGAGTGGCTGGCCGACGCAGAGCAAGCCATGGACATCAAAACCATTTCATCCATTGGCTATATGAACGAACGTTTTCACGGCGACGGCTTTATGCTGGTGGGCGATGCGTCGATGTTTGTCGATCCGGTATTTTCCGCCGGGGTGACGCTGGCGATGCGTAGTGGGGTTTACGCGGCCGACGCGGCGCTGGAGGGTTTTGCCAACGGCGACGATTTCAGTGCCGCGCGTTTCAGTCATTACGAAGCCCGCATCCGCGAACCGATGGGGCGGATCTTTCAAATGATCTACAACTGGTACCGAATTCTGGAACAAAAAGACGCCAACAATATCATCCTACGTTCCCGGCAAAGCCCCATGCTGCGCGAACGCTTTATTGTCTTGCTTTCCGGTGGTTATGACATGGTCAGCATGAAACAAATTCTGGAGGCCGGTCAGGAACCGAGTTCTACGTATTTGATTTCTTGAACTTGATTGGCGTTTAAGTCGGCCAATTAAAAGACGCCCAAATATCCAAAGCTTACTAAGCTCCGTGCAGCTAGCCGCGTAACGTTAAGGCGATCTTAATATTGCCGGCTAAAATGACTTCGCCAACGGTTTTAAAACGTTGGCAACCTAATAACGACACTACCGAGGCACACATGAACAACATCAACACATTTTTACTATCGGGCGCGTTGCTGGCATTTTTTGGCTTGGCGCAACCCTGCTTCGCCGGCATCGAAACCCCGCGCATCGACCAGCGCCAGGAAAATCAGGAAAGACGCATTGAGCAGGGCGAGGCGTCCGGCGCCTTGACCGACCGCGAAGCCAACCGTTTGGAACACCAACAAATGCGCATAGAACACCAAGAAGCCGCAGCGAAAGCTGATGGCGTGGTCACTGCCGGCGAACGAGCCCGATTGACCCATCAACAAAACAAAGCCAGCCGCAATATCGCTCGTAAGAAGCATAATTTAAGACGGGATTAACCCAGCGCAATTCAGCCCGGTTCGGCGTTCCCGCGAATACGGGAACGCAGTAAAATCAAAAACCAGGAACCCAGTATCTCGGTGCGCTTTAAAATGGACCTAAAGTAAAAACTACACCTAATAGCCGGATACTTCGCCTGTTTAAGCTTCGCCTTTCATCAAATTCAGCAGTTCATCAGCCGACACTTTGCCGCTAATATCCGCGCCATCCAACAAGCTGTCGGCCAAATCGCGTTTATGGCTGTGCAGTGCGACGATTTTTTCTTCTATGGTATTTTTGGCGATCATCCTATAGATCGTCACCGGCCGCTGTTGGCCCATGCGGTGTGCGCGGTCTGAGGCTTGGTCTTCCACCGCCGGATTCCACCAAGGGTCCATATGAATCACATAGTCGGCGGCGGTCAGATTTAAACCCACGCTCCCAGCCTTCAGGCTGATCAGGAACAATTCGCCATCGCCGCGCTGAAAGGCGTCTACCCGTTGCTGGCGCTCTTTGGCCGGCGTACTGCCGTCCAGATATTGATAACGAATGCCGCGCTGTTCAATGTAGTTTTTAATCAATTGCAAATGGTCGACAAACTGGCTGAACACCAGAGCCTTGTGCTTGTTATCCAGCAATTCGTCGACGATGTCACCGAACGCCGCCAGCTTGCTGCTGGGCAAAGCCACCGCGGCGTTGGCCAACAAGGTATTGCAGCAACTACGGCGCAATTTGCTGATCGCCGCCAGAATCTGTAATTGTTTTTGCCCGGCCGGTGCATCGGCACTGTTCAAGGCCGCCAGACTATCCCGGCGCAAGGCTTCGTAGAAGGCCATTTCCTCGCTGCTCAGCTCGACATAGATCGGGATTTCGGTACGCGGCGGCAACTCCTGCAATACCTGGGTTTTGGTGCGGCGCAGAATAAAAGGCTGGATCAATTTCTTCAGTTGGAAACGGGCCTCGGCACTGCGGTCGCGTTCGATAGGGCCGGCAAAGCGTTGATTGAACTGTTCCAATGAACCCAATAAACCGGGATTGATAAACCTGAACAAATTCCAAAGCTCGCCCAAATGGTTTTCCAAGGGCGTGCCGGTCATGATCAATTTAAACTCGGCTTGCAGATTCATCGCCCCCTGCGAACGGCGGGTGGCGATATTTTTAATCCATTGCGCCTCGTCGAGGATCACGGTCTGGAACTGGATTTTCGCCAACATCTCAGCAACTTGTTCCTGTTGCAGCAAGCCGTAACTGCAAATCAGTAAATCGTAAGGCCCCAGGTTATCCAGCAAGCGCTGCCGATCACCGCTACCGAGAATTTGCGGATGCAGCGTCGGCGCAAACCGGCTGGCTTCGTTTTCCCAATTCATGCATACCGAAGTCGGTGCGACAATCAGGCTGGGGCCGTTCGGGGCGCGGTCAACCAGCAGGGCCAAACCTTGCACCGTCTTGCCCAAGCCCATATCATCCGCCAGACACGCGCCGACGCCCCAGCGAGCCAGGCGCGCCAACCAGCGATAGCCGTCCATTTGATAGTCGCGCAATTCGGCTTGAAAAGTAGACGGTACTTTAGGCTGATAGTCTCGCGACTCTTTCAGGCGTTGCATGTGTGCTTGCCAATGTTTATCGGCTTTGAAGCCGGCCTCGTCCTGCCAGTCTTCCAGCGTCAGGGCAGCCAAGGGATTGATCCGGACTTTCTTGCCGTGCAGATCCGCGTAGGCGCGTAAATCGTCGAGCCGGCGGCGAAACTCTTCAGTCAAAGCAATGAATTGACCGTCCTGCAATTTCAAGAAGCGGCCTTCGCGATTGTTCAATAAACCCAGCAATTGCTGGATTTCGATGACGGTATCTTCATTGACCTGCAACTCGCCTTGCAAGGCAAACCAATCGTTGTCGCGCTTGATTTGCATGCTAAAGCCGCTACCGTTGGTTTGCCCCAACAACCGAAACCGAACGCCTTCCGGCCATTCCAATATCGCTTGCTCGGCTGGCAACGCCTGTAATTGCAACAGCAGCTCCAGACATTGTTCAGGTTGATCCAGCAAATAATCGCCGGCGCCATCGCGTTCCGCCTGCTCCAACACGTCGCAAGCCTGCAAAATAGCTTGCGCGCGCTGTTTTTCCAAAGCCAGATCGCGTTTGGTCTGGCAATGGCGTCCGTCGATTTCGGCCAACACACTTTCGCCGCCATGCCCAGGTTGATAATAGGCGCCGCCGCTGGCGAACGGCCGGATCAGCATCGCCACGCGCAGACCTTCGCCCCAGGGTAATAAATGCACGCGCGGGGTGGCGTCGGCCTGGACTTGCTCGGCGCTGCTGGAACTGCCGCCTATATCCGAATGTACGGTCAACAAGCCGGAAATACTGGTCAGAGTTTGCAAGACCCGGTCTTGCGCGGAGACCGGCGCCTCCAGGCCCTTGGCGCCCAATACCGCGAGGATTTTATGATGGTCGGCGGTGAACTCCAGCACGCGCAAGCGCGTGGGCGTTTCCTTGGCGACATAGAATTTTTGCTCATGTCCTGGCACGGGTTCCAGGCTGATTTTGATCTTGTCGCTACCAGCCAGTTTTTTCACCCGCAGTTCGGCTTCGCCCTTGACCACATCCACCCGCACTTCGGGCGCATCGGCCCAAAACAATAAAGGGTGACCCAGCAAGGCCTGCGGCATGCTATTGTCGAACTCAAAATAAGTGCCGCTGCCGTACCAGCCGCTATCGCGGTATTCCTTGATATGCGCGCACAGCTTAATATCCTGTTCGGTTAAATAGTCAAACTTGTTGGTTTCGTGCGCCAACCGTTTCAAGGCAATCGCCCTGCCCTTACTCCAGCCGCCTTTGGCTTGTTGTTTTTGTTCGCGCGGCTCGATGTCCAGATGATGGCTAATGTCATCGTAACTCAACAACCAGACCAAGCGCGTTGGTTTGTCGATAAGCGCGGCGGTATCGGCTTTTTTTTCCGCCTTGGGCAAATTTAATAAGGCATCCAGTGCCAAGTCCCAATCCGGGCGGCTGGCAAACAAATCCGCCAACGCCGGCCTGGCATCGAAAAAGCTGCAATCCCATTGCAGGGAACGCGGCGGCTCTATATGGGTAAAGATCTTGGCTAATTCGGCGGCCGGCCAACGATAGCCGTTGTCCAGCAGATGCCGGTACAGCTTTTGACTCAGTGGCGTGACATGATTGAATTGATCGGCTTTAACCCAAAATTTGATCAGGGTTAAAAACACGTGCAGCAGTAATGGCGGGGTAAGCAAGGTATCCGGGTAGCCGCTTTCCCGATAACCGCTACTGATTTTATAGGTCAAATCGGTGTTTAACAGTTGCTCCCGCAATGACAAATCACCTTGTAAAAAACGCTGAAACAAGGCCAACTGATGATAAATGCCCAACCAATAATTGTCGGCTTTGATCGCTTGATTGATCAGTGTGCTGAGTTTGGCGCGTTGTTTGGCGTCATTATTTTTCAGGATGGCCAGGGGGTAAAACACCCCTGCCAAACCGTAAAAATAAGCAGTGCGTTGTCCGGAAATCTTGCGTAGCTGTGCCAAAGCGCCCTCGAAACGGCTGACCGCTGCCGCGTAATCGCCGCGCAGAAAAATCAATGTCGCCGCAAGCGCTTGCAGCTCAGGATCATTTTGATCTGCGACCTTTTGCTCGACTGCATCCCAGTCACCCCGCAGCAAGCGTAACTCCAAAGCGACGCGGTTCAACAATTCTTGCTGCACACCCTGGCTAACGAACAACAACTGCTCTAAAAAACCATCCAATTTTTCGTCGGCATACAGATACAGCAGTTGATGTAAGCCCGAAAATCCGGCCAGCCCCAGCAATAACTGCGGATGATGGGCGGTAAACCAAGCGACATCCAACGGGTTTAAAAACCAGGACAGATAAAGTTCATTAACCGGCGGCAGTTTGCCCAAGTAGTGGGCACCGGATTCCAGGCACTCGTCTACTTTGGCGTAATCGCCGCGATAAAACTGGATCCGCGCTTCGCGAATGCAGTCGTCCACGGTGCTGTAACGATAGTAGCCATGGCCGGGCGGATTATTCATTTGTACGGCGCCGGCGAACAAATCAAACTCTTTGTCCTCGACCGCTTGGCGGGTCAGCACTTCCGCTAGGGTTCGGCAGCACCGGGTGCCGCCGGATTTGAGGTTTTCTTCCAGCAAACCGGCTTTGATCAGCGGCTTTAGCCGGGCTTTGACAGCTTCCGACTTAAGCGTTTTCTCACCCTCCCTGATACCCAAACTGCCCAGGCATTTCGCCAAATTGATCAGCGAACTATAGCCGTAATAAACCGCCAGCAACTTCATAATAACCTGTTGCTCTGGGGTTAATGTTCGAAAAGTTTTAAGGCGTTCGACTAAACGAGAAGATTGCATGATTCCGGCAAAACGGCAAAAGAGGGGATGTTACCAGCTTGGCAGGGCAAGCTAAAGAACCTCAAGCCAACACAAACAAAAAAGCCCGCCGAAGCGGGCTTTATTTTAGCGGTGGGGAACTTACAGCTTTGCCAATACCTTAGCCACTGTCTCACCCATCGCCGCAGGAGTTGGGGCAATAATCACGCCCAACTCTTTCAGCATCTCAACTTTCTCCGCCGCCGACTCGCCCACCGAGGAGATAATCGCTCCAGCGTGGCCCATACGGCGACCTTTCGGAGCGGTTAAACCGGCAATGTAGGCCACAACGGGCTTGGTCATATGTTCTTTGGCAAACATACCGGCTTCCACTTCTTGCGGTCCGCCGATTTCGCCGATCATCACCACGACTTTGGTTTCCGGGTCTTGCTCGAATTGTTCCAGGATGTCGCGGTGCGAGCTGCCATTGATCGGGTCGCCACCGATACCGACCGAGGTCGATACGCCGATGCCCAGCGCTTTCATTTGATCGGCCGCTTCGTAACCCAGGGTACCGGAACGACCAACGATGCCGACATTACCTTGCATATAAATATGCCCTGGCATAATACCCAGCATGGCTTTACCTGGACTGATGGTGCCGGCGCAGTTAGGGCCGGTTAAAACCATGCGTTTTTCCTTGGGAAATTTACTCAGGAAGATTTTGACTTTCATCATGTCCTGAGTCGGAATACCATCGGTGATCGATACACAGTATTTGATGCCGGCTTCGGCGGCTTCCATGATCGAATCGGCGGCATAAGCCGGCGGCACGAACACGATGCTGGCTTCGGCGCCGGCTTGCTCCACGGCGTCCTTGACGGTATTGAACACTGGGCGATCCAAATGTTTTTGCCCGCCTTTACCTGGCGTGACGCCACCGACCACATTAGAGCCGTATTCGATCATCTCCTGGGCATGAAAAGTACCAATCTTGCCGGTAAAGCCTTGAACGATGATGCGAGTGTTTTGATCGATAAAAATTGCCATGTCTGTTCCTTAAGCTTGCGCGGCTACAACTTTGTTACGGGCTTCGACCGCTTTCTCGGCGGCTTCCGCCAAGGTATTTGCCGTGATGATCGGCAAACCACTTTCTTCGATGATTCTGCGGCCTTCCTCGACGTTGGTGCCGGACAGGCGTACGACCAGCGGTACTTGCATGTCGATTTTCTTCACCGCATGCACCACACCCTCGGCGATCCAGTCGCAGCGGTTAATGCCGGCAAAAATGTTGACCAGCATGGCCTTGACGTTTTTATCCTGCAATACCATCCGGAAGGCTTTTTCGGTGCGTTCGGCCGAGGCGCCGCCGCCGACGTCCAGAAAGTTGGCCGGCTCGCCACCCGCCAGTTTGATCATATCCATCGTCGCCATCGCCAAGCCGGCACCGTTGATCATGCAGCCGATGTCGCCGTCCAGACCGACGTAGCTCAAACCTCGGTCAGCGGCCGCCATTTCCCGTGGGTCTTCCTGCGTTTTGTCGCGCAGTTCGGAGATTTTTTGGCGGCGGAACAAGGCATTGTCGTCAAAGCCCATTTTGGCATCTAGGGCGATCAACTCGTCGTGACCGGTGATGACCAAGGGATTGATTTCCACCATATTGGCATCCAGTTCGCGCATGGCACGGTAGCAGCCTTGAATCAATTTCACTGCTTGCGGAATCAGATCGGCATTCAAGCCCAAAGCAAAAGCCATTTCCCGCGCCTGAAAATCCTGCAAACCAACCGCAGGCTCGATGTAGATTTTTTTGATCGCATCCGGATTGTTTTCCGCCAATTCCTCGATTTCCATACCACCTTGCGCGGAACCGACCATGACGATCCGTTCCTGGGCGCGATCAATCAGCAGGCTGAAATATAGTTCCTTGGCAATATCGGTGCCGGCTTCGACATAGAGACGCAAGCACTGTTTGCCGGCCGGACCGGTTTGATGGGTCACCAGTTTTTTACCCAACAAGGATTCGGCGGCATCGCTGACTTCGTCGTGGGTTTTGCAGACTTTGATACCGCCGGCCTTGCCTCGGGCACCGGAATGAATCTGGGCTTTAACCACCCAAACATGGCCGCCGATGTCGCGGGCGCGTTGCACCGCATCTTCCGGGCTATAGGCCAAACCGCCGTCCGCTATTTTCACGCCGTAATCGGCCAATAGCTGTTTTGCTTGGTACTCATGAATGTCCATGGTATCTCTCTTGATTTAATAGGAATCTCGTAGGCTGGGTAGATACACCCAGCAACGCTTTTAAGCTGGGTATCCACCCAACCTAGGTTTGACTATTTGGTTTTGGCGGCAATCGCGTCGGCGGCACGGACGATGTTATTAGCCATCCGTTCGGAAGCTGCATCGATCAAACGACCGTCCAGCGCCGCAGCGCCTTTGCCTTGTGCGGCCGCTTCTTGCAAGGCCGCCAGGATACGCTTGGCTTTTTCCACTTCCGCAGCGGGCGGCGTGAATACTTCGTTGGCCAACGCGATTTGTGAAGGGTGAATGGCCCACTTGCCCTCGCAACCCAAAGCAGCAGCGCGGCGGGCACCGGCTTTGTAGCCTTCCGGATCTTTGATGTCGCCGAATGGGCCGTCGATAGGACGCAAGCCATAGGCTCGGCAGGCTACTGTCATTCGGCTGATCGCTGCGTGCCATTGGTCGCCGGGGTAATCGGGATTCAAACCGCCGATATTGACGGTACGGGCACGGTTGCTGGCCGCGTAATCGGCGACGCCAAAATGCAGGGCTTCCACCCGACCGCTAAGCGCACCTTGTTTGGCAATATCTTCGACGTTGGCCATGCCCAGTGCCGTTTCGATCAGGCACTCGATGCCGATTTTGTTTTTCAGGCCTTCCTGCATTTCCAGCTGCGACAGCATCGCGTCGACCATATAGACATCGCCGTAGACGCCGACTTTAGGAATCAGCAACGTGTCGATTTTTGCGCCGGCTTGCTCGACCAAGTCAACCACGTCGCGCACCATATATTGCGTATCCAGACCGTTGATACGTACGGACAGCGTGATGCCATTACCTTTCCAATCCAGATCGTTGATGGCCTGGATGATGTTTTTCCGCGCTTGCAGTTTATCGTCCGGCGCAACGGCGTCTTCCAGATCGAGAAACACAAAGTCCACACCGCTTTTTAAGGCCTTTTCAAACATTTCCGGACTGGAACCCGGTACCGCCAATTCGCAACGTTGCACGCGCTGGGCATTAGCTTCGTAAAGAGTGTGACTCATGTATGTTTCCTACGGTTGGTTGGCCGGCTAAAAAACCGCGCCATGTATGGGTTGAAGAACGTGACATTTTACTTTCAGGGCCTGCAATGTCAATTGCGCTTGTCAGCTTCGGTGCAGGTTTGCGCCAGTAAACGACTTGCCGAATCACGGCTTCTGTGGCAACATCCCGCGATTTTCTAAGCTTCCAAAATTCCAAGGAGACACCAGATGGCAGGTCGCAATCACCTATTTGTTCCAGGGCCAACCAATACCCCACATGAAATTCTGAGCGCGATGCATGTGCCGATGGAAGATCACCGTTCGCCTATCTTCCCTAAATTGCTGTCACCGATTCTGGAAGACCTGAAAAAAGTATTCCGCACCGAAACCGGCCAATGCTTCGTATTCCCCGCCACCGGCACCGCTGGCTGGGAAGTGGCGATGACCAACTGCCTGAACCAAGGCGATAAGGTATTGATTTACCGCTTTGGCCAATTCGGTCATTTGTGGGCGGAAGCTTCAAAAAAACTGGGCTTTGACGTGGAAATTCATCAAGTTGAATGGGGCAAAGGCATTCCTTTGGATCATTTGCAGGCGCGTCTTAACGAAGATAAAAACCGCGAAATCAAAGCCATTCTGGCGACACACAATGAAACTTCTACCGGCGTCACCAGCGACATCCTTGGCGTGCGCAAAGCGCTGGATACGGCAAGCCACCCTGCGTTGCTGTTCGTCGACGGCGTCAGCTCGATAGGCAGCCTGGATTTCCGTCAAGACGAATGGGGCGTGGACGCCAGCATCGCCGGCTCGCAAAAAGGCTTTATGTTACCTGCCGGCCTGGCAATTCTGGGCTTCAGCCAAAAAGCCCTGGCCGCGATTGATAACAGCAACTTCCCGCGTTCTTTCTTCTCATTGAAAGACATGGCAGCCTCCAATAAAGACGGCTACACCCCTTACACGCCATCCACACCGATGTTGTATGGTCTGCGCAAAGCACTGGAATTGTTGCTGGAAGAAGGCATGGAAAACGTCTACGCCCGCCACCATCGTCTGGGAGAAGGCGTGCGCCGTGCAGTCGCGGCCTGGGGCTTGCAAACTTGCGCGCAAGCAGGCTGGGACTCCGATACGGTCACCGCGATTGTGGTGCCGGCCGATAAGGATGCCCGCCACGTCATCAGCACCGCGTACAACAAATACAACATTTCGTTGGGCGCCGGTTTGAGTGAAGTGGCCGGCAAAGTGTTCCGCATCGGCCACGTTGGCGATATGAACGATGTTTCCTTGTTGGGTGCGATTGCCGGCGTGGAAATGGCTATGCTGGACCATGGCTTTGACATCAAAGCCGGCAGCGGCGTAGCTGCAGCCATCGAGTATTACCGCTCAACGGCTAAATAACATTCCTTAGATTTGGCGGGTGGCCTGCTTAACCAGCCACCCGTCATTCGATCAGCTAGCTATCCTCTCCGCCCTAGCCCCCCCCTATCACTGCCCAAAACAGGCGGATATACCGCTTCCCTGTACTTTAGAACACGAGACAAGCAGCTGTGTTTT
Source organism: Methylomonas sp. TEB (assembly GCF_047777895.1). Taxonomy (GTDB): domain Bacteria; phylum Pseudomonadota; class Gammaproteobacteria; order Methylococcales; family Methylomonadaceae; genus Methylomonas. The sequence continues at coordinate 2,129,814 of NZ_CP180476.1, read as the reverse complement.
GTGCTTTAAGCACCAAAACTAACCATCTTTTGCACCATTCCACACCAAAAACACCTGATTTTTCACATCGAAAACAATTAAAACATCAGTAATTACTTAAAATAAAAGACTTTTTAAATAAGGGCATTGCTATTGCTTGATATTTGTTTGAGTTATCTTCTGACTCCAAAGCCAAAGGAGAAAATCATGAGACACCGCCTATTGTTGTTAGCAGCACTGATCGCTCCTGCTCATGCGGAAATTCATGAACATGAGCCCACTGAAATTCACCATCAAGGATTGCTAAAAAACGCCACTCAAAATAGCTTGGCGCCAAATTCCGACTTTTTAGCACCCGGTCTATGCTGGCTACCCGGCAGCTTAACCGGCAACCATAGCGTCGACCAGATCAACACTTGCGTTATGGAAGCCATTTACACCTCAGGATTAAATCGCGGCAATACCATAGAAGCGCGCGAAATTGGCGCAATGAACTGGTCCGTGATGAACTATCCCGCCATCAGTAGCGGAGCCTGGTCATTTATCCCCGACATTGGTTACCAATTTCTAGTGGAAAAACGCGCAGATGCCCAAATCAATCAGCCATCCGTGACGGTGCTTAGTGAAAAATCCTTGTCATCTATGCCCCTCGCCACGCTAACTTGGTTCGTATTGGGCTGCATGCTGGGTTCTCTAGCATTGCTGCGCAGGAACCAAGAAAAGCTAGCTATCGTCGCCGATTAAATTTTTAGCGGGCGTTTGCACTGTTAATTTCAATTCTTTATAGTCCCATCTGCCGGTGCTTTGTTCAGCACCGGCATTGTCTGGGGCTAGTCCGCTATCTCCCGATCATCAGACGACAAAGCGTTGGGAGATGCGAATATGGCAAAAACTCTATATCAACTGTTAAACATACCCGAGTCCGCCGACGACCAACAAATCCATCGCGCATTCAAGGATATTGAACGCCATTTGCTAAAACGCGAAGACGACGCCGGCATCGATACACTGAACCGAACCCGAGAAGCATTTGTAATCCTGTCCGACGCCAATCGGCGCATCGCCTATGATCGTAAATTGGCAGCCAGCCGCTTGCCGCAGGATCTATCGCCACCTGCCGCTATCAACCGCCATCCTGCATCAACATGGTTGCAACGAGTTGCGATTGCCGCCCTGCTGCTATTTCCAATTGGCTCTTGGCTTTATCACGATCATCAGCAAACAAAACAACAAGCCGAACTAGAGCGCATCCAAAATGACAAGGCTATTGCTGCCGCCGAATTGCTAAAAAACCAGCGGGAGCAAGCGTTACGCGAAAATGAACAGATTAGCGCTCAATACCAAGACGAACAGCAAGCCAAACGCACGGAAATGGAATTAAGGCTCAGGCAACAGCAGCTGGATGACGCCAGAATACTGACCGAGCAACAGCTGCAAAACCAAGCTCGCGGCCTGGATTTAATGGAAAAACGTCTGAACACGGACGCGCGCGCGCAAGAACAAAACATCGCCGAACGCCAAGCCGAACTGCAATACCAAAAACCGGCGATGGCGATGGCCTTGCAAGAGCAAAAAGACCAACATTTGGCCCTGCAGCGGCAAAGATCCCTAAAGCAACACGATGAAAACATCGCCAGCATCAATAGTTTGCGGGCGGCGCGCTTGAAAGCCTACGACCGTGATCACGGCAATGGCGGCATAAGCACCTCCAACCCGGCCGTTGATCCTTGATCACCCCACAACCGATTCTAACCTGAAAGTACCTGACGTTTTACGATAGGAAATCCCATGAACAAACCCAAAGTCCTGCTTAGCCGCCGGTGGCCGGCAAGTGTTGAAGCCAAAATGCAAAGCCTTTATGACGTCACGCTGAATATCGACGACCATCCCTTGAGTGCTGACGAATTTAAGGCGGCATTGCAAAATTACGATGCGGTGTGCCCCAGCGTTTGCGATTCCCTGCCGGCCGAGGTGCTGAATGTCGCGAACAAGCGCTGCAAAATCCTGGGTAATTTTGGCGTGGGTTATAACCATATCGATATTGCCGCCGCCAAACAACAGGGGCTGATCGTCACCAATACCCCGGGCGTGTTGACGCAAAGCACGGCTGATATTGCGATGACTTTGTTACTGATGTCCGCACGGCGCGGCGCGGAGGGAGACAGGTTAGTACGTGCCGGCGCATGGGCCGGCTGGTGCCCAACGCATATGATGAGCAGCGATGTCACCGGCGCCACGCTCGGACTAGTCGGCTTCGGCCGCATCGCTCAAGCCATGGCGCGCAAAGCCCATCACGGCTTTGGCATGAAAATCTTGTATCTTAAGCCCAGTCCGGCAGACCCCGCCGTCGTTGACGAACTAAACGCGGAGCGTTGCGATACGCTGGAAGCACTATTACCGCGATGCGATTACGTGTCGCTACATTGTCCGGGCGGCAACGAGACTCGGCATTTAATCAATGAAAAAACCTTGAATTTAATGAAGCCTACCGCGCATTTGATCAATACCGCGCGCGGCGATGTGGTGGACAGCAAGGCTTTGATCAAAGCCTTGCAAGAAAAACGCATCGCCGGCGCCGGTCTGGATGTTTACGAAGGCGAACCCAACATAGATCAGGGCTTTTTGACACTGGACAACGCCACACTGCTCCCCCATCTGGGCAGCGCCACGATTGCAACGCGCACCGCGATGGGGGAAAAGGTGCTGGAAAATTTACAGGCCTATTTCACAGGCGCTGAACTGCCGGACAGGGTAGTTTGATGCTTCACTGCCCAACCTGAGGTAGTACGCAGTGAAGTCAAAGATGTGCTAAGCCAATTTAACCGAGGCTTTTTTACGCTTTTTCACACCCAATATACCCATTAAGCCCGCTAAAAATGACCAGACTGCGGCAGGCAGCGGCACAGCAGCGGGCTGCAAGGTGCCATTGATTGTTACATCGGTATAAAAACGCCTGGCCTCACCCTGAGCCAAGGTAAAGGTGTAAGTCATAAAACTATTATCGCCGGCAATCGCTAAGTCTGGATCGTAAGGCGTTACATTGAGTACGCCATTGTTGAAAAATGCATTACCCAACAACTGCGATGAAATCGCATCCGAAAAATCGAGAACGACATCCGTATCGGCATTGCCTTGAGCAGCGGCTTGCAGCGTGTAGTTAATAGTCAGCGCTATTTGCTGATCCTGGGAGCTTTCGTTCAAAAAATCCAGTTGATACCAACCAATATGTTGCGATGAAAAACTTCCCGCTGAAGCGTAGCCATTAACCGCAAACGTATGCGCCACACCAAAACCTAAGGAGGGCACGGCTACGGCATTATCGGAAGCCGGCTCAACAGCACCCACACTAGCGGGCGCAGCAAAAACGTAGGAGAACCCCGCATCGGTTGGGGCGTATGAACTGGTCGCCGTTATCCCATTCGCCAGACCACCAGTGGCAAACGAAATAGTCGCTTGGCTGCTGAATGAACTACTCGCTTGCGCGCTTTGGCCGACGCTTAATGCAGCCACAACCGCCAGACTGTTCAAAAGTTTTTGCTTGTTACTCGATATTTTCATTTCTAAATCCTAGGGCAACTGAATAATCCGCACCCAAACCGACAACATGCCGGCTTGGGTGACGGCACTAATAACTTAAGGGGTTTGTAAATAGCTCTCAAACGGTAACAACGGCGTTTGTGAACCATTTGCCCCTACAGGCGGAATCACCAGGAATTCTTCGATGGCCAACTCGGCATTCAACGGGTGGCCCGCCGTCACCGCAGTATGATCACCGACATGCCCATTGGGTACTTTGATTTCCGGATGGTCGAAAGGCGCTTTTTCATAACGCACTCGCTCATCGGTAAAAGTCTTCAGTAGCGCTAGCAAGTCGGCGCGCTGATCGGGCGCATTTGCCAGGGCGATATTGGAAACCAAGGTATGTCTATCCGGATTGTCGTTATTGCCTTTTCTTGAGTAAAACTCAATCACTTGCTCCAGCGTCGACATGCTGCCGTTATGCATATACGGACCAGTCAGTTCGATATTCCGCAAGCCCGGGATTTTGAACGCGGCCTTTTTGGCGACACCCAACTTTAATGGCGCCGACGTTAACGACGCATTGGCTGCGGCAATTGTCGGTATATTCCCTTTTAACGCATAATCGTTGATGCAATCCTGATTTTTTAGAACACCTTCGCGGGAGCCATCCGCTTGAATGCCGTTGGGAACCGTGAATGTCACCAGGTTGGTTGTCGTAACATTTTTGGCAATTTCGACCAGAAAATCGCAGCTGCGCACGCTTTTAACAACTTTGTCTTTTATGTTGGCGTAATTTCCGAGTAAATACTGAACGTATTGATCCGAATAAGACAAGGGGTTACCAAAATCGTCTAAAGCACCCAAACCCGGATCAGCCGCCGGATCCGCCACGCCGGTATTGGCAAAACCAAGATCCATCAGTTTAATACCGCCGACAGTGGTATTACGTGTTACCACGCTGACGTGCGGGCTAATCCCGGCAGCAGCTGCACCTCCATCAGGTCCAAGAGCGTCCAGCCCATAAGGTATCGACAAATCGCTACCATAAAATCCGTTTTGAGTTTCATCGCTCAGCAAGCTATTGACCGCAACCGCCGCACTGGTCAAGGTCGGACCGGAATGGCACAAATTACAGTGATTGTTGGTGAATGTTGCTAAGCCATTGTTTAAAGAATCGATTTCCGCCTGCGTTTTACCCATGCCCTCCCAGGTCGGCATATGCGTAATCGGATCGCGCGGGGTCAAATCAATAGGCGCCTGATCGGACACCAGGGTGCCTTGATACAGCTGTAAAGCGATACCAAAGAACATCGAAAAATTGGCTTCCATTTGATTGTAGGGCTCTTGTCCCGCCGGCGCGCCGAACGGGCCCGTCGTACTAAACGACCAGAATTTCGGGTTGAAAGCTCCCATAATCATGTTTTTATACGTTGTATTCAAACCGGGTTTAAGGCTGCCCGGCGTACTCAAACTCAGCGCACCCAAAACGCTATCTTGGTTGTGCACTTTCTGACCTTGCAGGGGCTGGCGCAATAGCAACTTTCTGCCGATATTTGGCCATTTGCGGCCGACGCAAGACATCTCGACATCGCTCAATGCCGGCCCCATAGCCAATGACGCGAGTGACGCATTTTCCAGCCTGAGCTTCTGTTTGGCGGCGCTTCTGGCACCGGTTTTCACCCAAACGCCCGCGTCGGGATCGCGGTCGCCCCAGGGACTAACGCCGTTATAGGTATTATTGGCTCGTCCATCCCAAAAATTTCTATGATTGAAAATGGCGTTTACCACTGTCGGGGCGTTTCTGGGCTCCACCCGGCGGGTTCCGGTACCATCGACATGGAATATCGGGTCTGCGGAACGGGCACATTGATCTTGCTCGCCGGTAAATTTTGATACGCCGGTAAAATTGCCGCTGAAGGTGCCGGATGATGAAACCACATCGTCCGTCGCAAAAGACACGCCGCTTGCCTTGTTCAAAGGATTATTAAAACGAAAGGTTGGAAAATCCGTGGTTTTAAGCGTGTAGTTTGGGCCACCGCTATCGACACCGGAAGGCAAACGCTCAAACGTTTCGGCAGTCGCTGTCGTACCTTTTAGACCAGGGTTCATTTGGTTTTTCACTCGGTTATCGGCACCGGCGTGAAAATGACAGGATCCGCATGCCATGCCGTCGCTGCCGACATTCACGTCCCAAAACAAAGCCTTACCTAAAGCAATCGCCTTTTGTTTATCCACCACAATTGGATCGTTACCATCCGTCGGTAAAAAATTTACCGACAACTCGCCCAACGTACCTGCCACTTTTGGTATCGGCACGTTCTGCAACGGCATCGGCTGCGGCCCGTGAGCGAAAGCTAACGGCAAGCAAAATAGCCAGACTGCGGTTGTCCAACCCAACTTATTCATAACTCGCATAATTACCTCGTCTAAATGCAAACTTTTTTAAATTTGAAGTCAATAAGCAAAAATAAAACCATTTACATAATTACTATTTAAAACATGTGGTTATATTGATCTCAACACTTCCAGCAGCGTATCTGAAGTAGGCAATGCGTCATTTGACACAATTTGATCGATACATCCAGGCAAATACCGAATCAGGAATTGAGCGGACAGTGGATAGAAGCCGGCAAGCGCAAAACGATGCCACTAGCCCCCCTAAAATCTGCTCAAAAAAAAGGGGTGGCGTTACCCGCCACCCCTTCCAACGTACAGCAATAGATCACTTATTAACCCGGCCCGTATCGCACTGAGCCTGCCGGATGACACACCCCATGAGCTTCGACTAGCTCAGCCTTTATGCTCCTGAAGCTACGAACGGAATACCAATACTGGCAAATAGGGGCGGGTTAATAGTCGGCTTACGCTGCTAATGGACTATTCTTCTTCCGTCCGAAAGACAGCAGCCCCAACAACCCACTACCAAACATCCAGACAGCAGCTGGCACAGGCACAGCAGCCGCAGTCTGCTCAATCACGACATTGTCCAAATGCATTTTATACGGGAGTCCGGCTGTGACGAAGGAATCAGGCTCACCGAGAAAATGAATCCAAAACGCACTGATATTTTGGAACCCGCTATTGAGCACCAAAGTACCGCTAAAGTTATTAGCAGCAGTATTGGAGACAGTTTGATATGCCACTCTAGTAGCGTAATCGGTGCCGTTACCACCAGATAGACCGGCGTTATCCGCTTGACTAAAACCTAAAATTTCCCAAGTACCAGCACGCGCATTACCCGCACTAATTCCAAATGGCGCGGAAAAATCCATTTGCGTCAATGAGAACGCGCTACCATCAACAGCACGCATGTAGATACCTGAAGAGTCGTTGTGATATGCCACTTCATACAACGGCGTTACGCCATCCGGCGCAATATCGTTCAATTCCTGATGTAAATGGTTAGTTGGATTAGCGTCACTAACCACACCCATCACAAACCCAGACTCGGCATAACAGTCTGCACAGACACCGGTCGCGGCAGTATTGGCATGACCGCCGTAGGCTGCTTGATTCATGCCATCAAAGTTGATGGTGGTGGTAGTCGTTGCCGCGGAAGCCGCACCCGACACAGACGCCATACCTGCAAGCAGTAATGCGCTGATTGTGCTTAACTGATTCATCTATCAAATCTCCTTTCTTGGGTTAATTTTAAAAATTTGAAATTTGCTCTAGCGTCATCCTTTGACTTAAAAATTCCAACGAATTACTTAACGATTGACGACACAATCGCCAACTCCTGACAATCCCCGTAAAAACACTAAAGCAAAAGCCAGACCACATTCCTTAACCCTTTAAAAATCATACCGAATAAGCTCGAACGCCTCCGCCAAATCAACTCAGTAAAAACGCTAATAAAATGAACTATGTTAAATAACTTACGCATAGTGCTTGATATGCCCCGCAACCATCCCAGGCAAAACTCAGCCCGCGAGCCTGAACACCACACAAATCTGACTCGCTTATCACCAATTCCAAGCGCAACCCGCTTATCTGCCCCCCAATCTTAAATAGGTACGGTTCCTGCATACAGGAATCCACTCCTATTCCTTTTGCAACTTATGAACAAAGCGCATTTTTTCTTCCCGTTATTATTGCTTGGCAGTTTTTCCACAATCGCAGCCGAACTGGGCCAACCCGCCCCTGCCTGTCCGGCCGTGTTCTCAGAGAACAAGCTATCAGTAGATCCAAGCAACTTCAAAGGCAAGGTGGTTTTACTGGATTTTTGGGCCACTTGGTGCCCGCCCTGCATCAAATCCATGCCTTTCTTCAATGAGCTACACCAGGAGTTGGGCAAGGACGGCTTCGAGGTGTTAGCAGTTAATCTCGATGAAGACCGTGATGCGGTGAGCCAGTTTTTAACTGAACACCAAGTAAATTACCCGATTGCCTTCGACCCGCAAGGCGAATGCCCGAAAATATACGCTGTTAAAGCCATGCCCTCTTCTTACTTGCTCGACAAATCCGGCATAGTCAGAAAAATCCATCTGGGCTTCCGCGATAGCGATCAGGCGCTACTGAGAGAGCAAATCAAATCTTTACTCAGCCACTGAGGGATTTCAGAACAACAATGGACCAGTTGAATAGGCTTTTTATGCTTTTGTTGATATGCGGCATTTGTGTTGTTGCAGGATGCGCCGAAGTTTCGCCCTGGGAAAGAGGGAATCTAGCCAAAAGAGATATGGCGCTCAATCCTAAACCAAACTTAAGCCATTTCCGAGACCATATTTTCACTAGCAAGGAAGCGTCTCAAGGTGGATTGAATGGCAGTGGTGGCGGCTGTGGCTGTAACTAACGATAAACACAAGGCGCTTGCCGCGCTGACTTCAGCCGCTCTGGCACTGCCGGGGCTCCAAGCTCAGGGAGCCACACCCGCTACGCAAGCGGAAGCCAATTTTCAATACGGCCACTATCAGGAAAGCGACAACCGTATGGCGGTTGACGTCTATCACGCCGACTTTACCGTGCCTTATAAGGACACGCTTGAGTTGTCGTTTAGCATAGACCGGGACACCTATAGCGGGGCAACGCCGGCATTCAGCATGCCGGCGGCCATGGCAAACCAGCTAAACTATAACGATGGCATATTAAGCTTGGTGGACATTGTCTCGGCGGCTTCTTCCGGTGTTAGCGCAGCAACACTCACCACCCCAGCCGGACTAAACAATTTTCAAGCCTTTAAGGATGTTTACGATCCAGGCCAAGCGCAAATTTTATCCACGGTTAACGCTCTTAAAGACCAAGCAGGATTGTCGATAGCGCCATCACCCAGCAGCGGCACAATTAATTTCGACGGTATGAGTCAAGCGGCATACGGCGGCCATGCCAATATTGCTGCAACCGGCCTCTGCGCCGACTGTTACGCGGAGTCCGGATTCGTGACCGGTGTAGTAAGCGACAGCAACCCCACCAACCATTTGCATCAGGAACTGAACGGCATTGCCGCCGACGGCGTCACGCCTTTGTACCAAGTGGCTTATCACAATGACTCTTCAGGCATCTATATTCGCGCTCAGGACGGACAGGCATTCGATTTAAATTCCATGAGTTTTTCCGCCCCTTGGGGGATAGCAAATGGCAATAGGAGAACAGGCAGTTGGGAAATTTTAGGCTTCAGCCAAGCGCAAAATGTCAATTTATCCAGCGGTGACGGCACCAACTATGCGACACGGGCAGCTTACAAAAATGTTAACAACACCAGTACGGACAGCTTTAGCGGCGTCATGGTGCTGGGCAACGACTTTAAAAACATTTACGCGGTCTGGATTCATTTTGTTGGCGAGCCTGATTCATTTGTAAGCCCCGGACTCCCCTACAAAATGCGCCTGGATGACGTCAGTTATTCCCGGCTGACCGGCGCCGACGCCGCGACCATTGCCCAATACAATCAACAAGTCTCAGCCATCAATGCCATGCAGGCCAACTTGTTTCAACAGCTGGTGATCGATGCGTATAGAAATGTCCTGAATCGGATGATTCCGCCGATGTCCTCCATCGTGCAGAAATATCAGCAGCAACCGCTGGAAACCCGCACCATGCCGACTTTCAGCGGCAAATATTATTTTGCCGACAACACCTTGGCATTTTCCGGCGGCATGTCCGAAGAACCAGACTTTATCTCCAATTTTGGGTCGGTGACTTTAAGCCACGAATTTAACAACAAATTAAGTACCGTATCAGCCGGCTATAATGTTGCCAGCAATCAAATTACGCGCAGCACCGACGCCGCCCACGGCTCAGCCGACGAACACACCCATGGCGACCATGACAATTCTCCCAATTATCAAGCACTGAATGAGACCAGCGCATCCCATGGTTTTAATCTAGGTTTCTCGCAAATTTTAAGCAAAAACGCCTTGTTCCATTCGTCCGCCAGCTACACGCGGCAAAGCGGCTATTTAAGCAACCCTTATAAGTACGTCTACATCCGCGGCGAAGTGACGCCGGAAGAATATTATCAAATCTATCAAGGCTCTAACGGTGCGCCTATCGACTGGCATGCCATCACCAAACTGGAAATGGTCGGTACCGAGCTGTTTCGGGAAGTAAGGCCGGACCTACGTAATCAATGGTCTATTTCCAACCGCATCAACCAATATATTCCCTCCCTGGATGCCTCGGTACATTTTGATTACCGTTTTTACGCGGACGACTGGGGGGTAAATTCGCATACCGTTGAGCTCAAATGGTATCAATCCTTGCCGATGGGCATTACCGTTACGCCGAGTTTTCGCTATTACTCGCAATCGCAAGCCGAATTTTTTGCGCCGTATTTTTTGGCGCCGCGCGCCGACGGCCACTACTCCAGCGATTTTCGCCTAGCCGATTTTGGTGCCTTGAGCGGCGGCATTACCTTCAGCAAACAATTCAATAAAGGGGTGACGCTGGATGCCGGCTTTGAGTATTACACGCGGCAAAGCGGCTTGAAACTGGGCGGTGGCCTGGATAACAGTTACGCGGACTACAGCTATTACATGGTGCATGGCGGATTGAACGTCAATCTGTCCGCGTTAAGTTCGCAGTCGGGCGAACATGCCCATCACCTGCATCATGACCACGGTGCGCCGCTACCCGCCGGCGTTATGTTCGGCCATATGATGAATACGCCCGGCGAGCTGATGGTCGGCTATCGGTACGCCTACACCAATCAAACCGGCGGTATGCAATATGGCTCGGGCACCGTGAACGATGCATCTTTGTTGAACTCAGCCTGCGGCAACTACCAATGCGCCTCGCGTCCCAGCGAAATGAGCATGAATATGCACATGCTAGACATCATGTACGCGCCCACCGATTGGCTGAATTTGATGCTGATGCCACAAATCATGGACATGAAAATGTCGCTATCGAACATACCCGGCTCCACCGCTACCAATGAACATGGCAGCGGCCATAGTAGCGGCGGGCTGGGCGATACGATTATGACCGCCATGTTTAAGACCTTCGATACGCCTAACCATCACCTGCATGTAGGATTGGGTGTTAGTGCGCCAACCGGTAGTAACGAAGTAACCGTAGACGGGCAAGACGCCCTGACCAGCCAAGTCCAGGATTACGGTATGCAGCTCGGTAGCGGCACTTGGGATTTCAGACCCAGCTTGACCTATACTGGGGAATTCGAGGACTGGTCTTGGGGCGCACAAATGAGCGGCATCAAACGTATGCAGGATAGGAATCGTGTTGGTTATGTTCTGGGCGACGCATTCCAATCTACCGCTTGGGGCAGCTACAAAGTATTAAATTGGCTTTCTACCTCGGTTCGCGGCATTTATTCCGAACAAGGCGCGATTAAAGGCCAATTCAACCGCAATCACTCGCTGAACTCGACAGTAGATCACCCCGGCAACTATGGCGGACGCTTTTGGGACGTCGGTTTGGGTTTAAACGCCACCCTCCCTAACGGCCCACTTGCCGGCCATAATTTCAGCATCGAGTGGCTGCAACCGATTGCTAACGATTTCAATGGGCACCAGCTTGAAAGAGAAGGCACCTTAAATGCGACATGGACTTTCGGCTTTTGAGTGTGCAGGTCGCTTAGCCCACTTTTTAATCCGGCATCAGATACCCCGATATTTCTCACAACGTTCATAAGCGTTCGCTATTCAAGTATCGCCAAAACAGCCTTCCGCGCTAACTGGAATAGCGTTTCTGTTGAAACTAGGCCATTTCACGCAAAGTGCGGCATATCACACACCTCAAACAATCAAAGACGCTTATTTCTTTATATTTCATTGCTTTACGAATGGCACACTATGTGCTTTGAACACAATGTGTCTTACTCAGACACATTACTTAGAAGACATAAAGTGCTCGTCGTTGTTAGCAAACTTTTACAACAGCTTCAGCGCCGCCACACATGCTTCTAAATATACCTAAGGCCGGCACCCTCCCCCTTTCCAGTCGGCAAACCTATTTAATGCGAGGAATTACATGCTAAAAACCAAGTTATCCCAGGCCATCGCTTTTGCTATGACCGGCATCGCTATTACCGCTGTTTCCAGCACAGACGCCGCTGCGGCGACTGTCTCTTATAACGCTTTCAACCATGACCGTTCAGCGCCTAACGCGCTGGTGTCCGGCGGCAACGGCACCGACGGCTGGATGAGAACCGGCACAAACGCCTGCGGTTCGGCGGGCAGCACTTGCGGCAATGGCCCAACCACCAGCAACAATCCAACAAAAGTTACCTCTGGAGGCGCAGGAAATGCGGCCGTGCCCTGGGTTGGTAACGATGCGCGTACTGATGCGAACTTCAACTATACCGGCACACAGACATTAAACTGGACGGCGGTCATTGGCGCCGGCGAAACTGCAGTAGTATCCAGACTGGATTCCAACACCCGCTACGGCGGTACTGTCCTGGCGGACGGCACGACGTTCAACTATGCGGATATCGATACCGCTAAAGGCGCATGGCATGACGGCGCTAGCGACGGCTGGAAGCACGACACCGACATCGGTTTGTTCAAATCCAACGTCACTCAGACCGTCACCCTTTCTATTTCCAGCCTGCTGGGCAACGGTACACTTAACGAAACGCCGGACTATGGCTTTACGGTGTTTGAAGGCAAAAACACCGGGACCACCAACTATTCCCACCATGGCGCCTGGCATTCGATTGACCCAGCCAGCGCGCAAGCGGTAGGTAATAATGACACCCAAATTACCGACCCCAATCCATTCGGCGGCAGCGGACTCACCGCCCTGATACTGGATGATGTTGTAGGCAATAGCGCTACATTCACCGCCGAGGCCGGCAAGATATACACCATCATGCTTGGCGGCTTTCAGGGGGGCGACTGGATCGAAACCCGTAACGACTATCAACTGACGATTGCGGCCGTTCCCGTGCCGGGCGCGGTATGGTTGTTTGGTAGCGCTTTAGCCGGTTTTGTTGGCCTGCAACGTCGTAAACGTACACTGGCATAACACATCAAAGCCTTTAAGCCATCTCAACCTGTTCGGCCCATGCGCGGTCGAGCAGGTTATCTGGGCAAACATCATGACATCATAATAATCTTAAGAATCTTTCCCTGGCTCTTACGCCTGAGTGTCATACTCTCTCACCCCTAAAGTAAAATATCAAAAACACATGGCGGGTATTCGCCAAACTTGGCCGCCCCCATCTCAAAAACTTTTTTGAAGCCTGAATCAATAAACCATACTCACCATGCCCCAATTCATGCAACTCGGCCAAGCCGCCGTCCAACAAAAAAATTTCAGCGAAGCGGTGGTATGGTTTACCAAGGCAGCGGCGGAAAGCCCTAAAGATCCGCAAATCAAGGCCTGCTTGGGACAATCGCTATGCTGGCTGGGGCAGCGCGAGGAAGGCTTGGCGCACCTTCATCAGTCCGGGCAGCTGCTTTTAAAAAAATCCCGAAAAAGCCGCGACATCGGCCTGGCTCTGGATATGGTCGACCAATTGCAGTATTGGAACGATTTTCCCGGTGCACTGGCGCTATGCAAACAAGCTGTGCAAATCAATCCGGGGCAATTGCGCGGCTATCAATTGCTGGCCTTGACCTATTCTCGTTTAAATCAAAAAAAACTCGCCCTCGCAGCCGGTAGACAAGCATTGAAATTGGCGCCGAACAGCGCAGTATTGGCGATATTACTCGCCACTCTGGAAGCTGCCGATGGCCTGAACCAAGAAGCCAAACAACGTTTGGAAAAGGTATTGCAAAATGCCTTATTGACCACCGAAGAAAGGTTCCGGGCCCATAAAGAGTTGGCCCGCATCCTGGACAAGCTTGGAGAATATGAACGGGTTTTCCCGCATTTGCATGCGGCTGCCGAACAGGCACCGCGTCTGGCGGAAGTAAAACGCCAAGACGCCGGTTTAGTGCCAAAAATGCTAGCAACGCATAAGACGGAATTTGATAGCGAACTACTCGGTCGCTGGGCCAATACCGAATTCCCCACCGACCAACCCGCACCGGTTTTTCTGTTGGGTTTTATGCGCACCGGCACTACCCTGACCCAAGAAGTGCTGGCCGCCCATCCGGAAATTTTTGTCGCTGACGAAACCGACTTGGTTATCTCGATGGCGAAGGAACTTAAGCGAATATCGAATGGACAAGGTAGCGTTGCCGAGCAACTACGCAAGCTCGATTTAGCAGGCGTGCTGCACTTACGTGCGTTTTACTGGCACCGGGCCCGCGCCTTGTATGGCGATAAGATCGGCACCCGATTATTGCTGGATAAAACCACGATGAACACCATCGATCTGGGCTTGATCAACTGCATTTTCCCGGACGCCAAGCTGGTATTTTTGTTGCGCGACCCGCGTGACGTTTGCTTGAGTTGCTTCATGCAAACCATGTTGCCGACGCCATCAACGGTGCAATTGCTAAGCTGGGAAAGCACTGCGCGGTTTTATGCGCAAGTCATGGACTGGTGGCTGACTATCAAACCCAAACTAACGATGGGTTTTATCGAGTTTCGATACGAAGACGCGGTATTTGATTTCGAACCGGCATTCCGAAAGGTATTTGATTTTATTGGTTTGGAGTGGGATCCTGGGGTTACTGAATTCCATAAAAAAGCAGCCGGCAAGTACATCGCCAGCCCTAGTTTTAGCCAGGTCGCGCAACCTTTATATTCATCATCAGTTGGCCGATGGCAGCGTTATCGGGCGGAATACACTTCCATCCTGCCTGAACTGCAACCATTTATAAACGAGTTTGGCTACGAAAATTAGTTTTAATTGAGCACTGGGGACGGGATTCATATCCCGGAACCCGGCCTACTCAAAGCGATTGGTTTTGCCAGCCATTAACCTAGAACAGCCGATCCACATCAACTGAACACAGTTACGTCGCAAGCCACTCAGTCCGACCGCAAGGCCTCGATAGTCTGCAATTTAAGGTAAATAACCCAATTTCCGACACGCTAAATAGCCAAAACTCGTCCACCGGAAGAGCTCACCCCCCAAAACCGGATAAATAATGCCGGAATTTGCAGAACAAAAAAATATTTCCCAACAAAAGCCTCTAAAACATACCCTCTAGCGAAAACTTACAGCACTTTTAGCGCCGGCAATCTAAATGACTATGTCATATAACGCATAGATAGGGCATATGACACACTTATCCAAAAGCTAGAAATTTGACATATCGAAAAAATCATCTAGCGACCCGAAGAAGCTTGTTCTCAGCTGAAAAAAAATCAGCATCAAATAAATTCTTATCATTGATTTATATAAGTTTTTTCAACAAGATTACAATAAAACACATTCGGGCATGGCTATTGCTTTGGCCTGGGGGATGCCGCGCTGGAACACAATTTAATTGGTTACCATGATCAGAAACATCCGGAACCGTGCTTTCTATCAAATCCCGTCGTTGTCCGCCGCATCAGCCTTATTTAGCTCAACCCAGGATTATAAGCATGAAAAAACAATTAAAAATTCCCTTGGCTTTTGTCGCCGCCATCGCCTTGGGCTATGCTCTTACCCCCAAACCGGAAGCCCCCTTCACCGGCCACGGCAATGTCGATGCCTTAAGTAAAGTATACGAACGCTGGAAAACCGCACACGAACAACAAGGAAACCTGGAGGTTTTGCGTGTCGGCCTGGGCTTTTCGCGAGCACAATCTCGGCAATTTACCGCTGCCAATGGTGAAGCGGCATTGAATCTGCTGAATGGCCAATTAAGCGTGGCGGTCAGCGGCTTATCCAATCAAGAACAATACGATGTGTGGCTGCTGGATAATCACAAATCCGGCAATAACCTAAACGATAAAGCAATCAAAATTGGCCCATTGTCGGCTCATGAAGATAAACATTTACTGACAACCCAATTGGACCGCGACCGCTTCACCGGCTTTACGATGGATGCCGTCGCGATTGCCAAAGCCGGAGAGACACCGCAAACCGGCGGCCTGTTATTCGGCTCACCAAGCTTGCTGCAACGGCTGTATTACACCGAACGCTATTGGCCGGCGGCAACCATAGGCGCCGTAACGGCAGAAGAGAACGCCCGCCCCGCACAAGCGGCGTTCGAATTTTTATTGCCCAAAACCGCGCAAGCCGCAGTAACTTCGTCGGCGGCCACCTCGCCCGAACAACTGACGCAACTGATCGCCACCGGGCAACAGCTGTTTACCGAACAAACCTTTAACGGCAACGGCCGTACTTGCGCCACTTGCCACAGGCCGGACAACAACCACACCATCGATCCCAGCTACATTGCCAAACTGCCGAAAACCGACCCGCTATTTGTAGCCGAGACCAATCCGGTATTGGCCGATCTGGAAAAACCGGCGCTGCTCAGACAATTTGGTTTGTTCGTGGCCAATGTCGATGGCTTCGATAGGCCGCCAGTCATGCGTAGCTCCTCGCATCTGCTAGGTATTGCCAACACCCTGACCTTCGAAAAAACCATCAACCCAGGTTACGGCAACGGCGAATTCACTCAGGATACGGATTATTTCAACGCTCACGACCCCGAAGCGCAGCAATCCGGTACGCATACGCATGCTATCGGTTGGTCTGGAGACGGCGCCCCCGACGGCGGGTCGCTGCGAGATTTCGCCAAGGGGGCCATTAAACAGCATTTGCCCAAAACCCTGATTCGCGCTGAAAACATCGACTTTAGATTGCCTACCGAAGCCGAGCTGGATGCGTTGGAAGCTTATATGCTGTCTCTGGGCCGCAGTGAAGAAATCAATCTTGCCAATATGTATTTCAAGTCGCCGCTGGTGCAAAACGGCTTGCTGTTGTTCAACACCAAAAACAATCCCAAACTTGCGGATGGTACGGTGCTATTCGGCACTACCGGCAACTGCAACGGCTGCCATTCCAACGCCGGTGGCATCAGTTCCACCACCAACGCCAATCCTACCCGGGACACCGGCGTCGAGCGCATGCGCGACCAATTGCATCATTTGGCCGATCCAAATCTGGCCTACGATGGTGGTTTCGGACAAACGCTACAAACCGATTGCGGTCCAAATTTCGATCAGACTTGTTATAGCGACGGTAGTGTCGCACCGGCCGGCACCACGACGCGCCCAGCGGGACATCAGGGATTGAATCGTTTTAACACGCCATCGCTGATAGAAGCTGCCGATACCGCGCCGTTCTTCCACAACAACAGCGTGACCACTCTGGAAGAGACCGTAGCGTTTTACAGCTCGGATGCATTTAACAGTTCACCGGGCGCATTTACCTCAAGCAAAGCCAACCGCCAAGGCAAACTGGATTCGTCGCAAGTGATTGCCGTTGCCTTGTTCCTGCGCTCCATCAACGTGCTGGAAAACATCCGCAGCTCCAATCTTTTGGATCAAAAAGCGATTACGTTGAACGGTGACCAAAGTGTCAAAACCTTAAAACTGGCGATTGCCGATACTCAGGACGCTATCGACGTACTTAAGGAAGCTGTCATTAATCCCTATCCGGATGCGTTAGACAAACTGCAGCAAGCGCTCTATTACGAAACACAGGCAACGAACAAGCTTTATCCAAACCGCACAACGCTCATGCAAAACGCGATCAATCTAAAGAATCAGGCACGAAGCATGATAGTCAGCGGCGGTTAGCATCTGCGGGCCGGGACGGACATGTTCCAGTCCCGGCATTTCGGCAAGCTGTTAGCCTAAGCTTTAAACAAAGCCTCTCCTGCGCTAGCCGACGCACAGGAGAGGAACCGGATTCCCGTTTTTACGGGCGTAGCAACGCCAGGGAATTTAAAGGCTGGATTAGCAAAACCGACTCGCCCGGTAAAGCCCTACCCACCGGACCAGAGTGGTCTCCTTTTCAATATGAACCAGAACAACGATGAATAAGCAACTCAACAAATTTTTAAAAACCGGCCTGACCGTACTTATCCCATTATGTGCAGCCGGCAACGCCGACGCCGCAATAGTTACTTTTAGTCTCGATTACAGCGGCTTAGAATTCGGAAACGCCGCCACTGCGCAAGGCCTTATCAGCCTGGATGAGCAACTCATTCCCAATCCAGGCTCGGCTTTTCTCGATTTCAGCAACAATGACGCAATCAAGGCTTTCACATTAACCGTGTCCAACGCCACGGGAGGCTTGGGAAACGGCACATTTCAGATGACGGATTTCGATTTTGCCACCTGGGATAGCGCAGGCGAAACACTGGACTTTAGCCAACAATTGATAGGCCAGTGGACGCAAGGCGGCGGTTGGGGAAAAAGCGCTAGATGGGACGGCGGCGCGGGTGAGTTTAACCTTTACGCCAAAGCCGGCTCCTCCGCGCCGACCAGCTCCGGCTACTTTACCTTGGCGGCGAACAACGATTTTCTGAATGGCGATTTGTTGAAATTAGTGTCGTTTAAACCCGTGTCAGGCTCTGTTCAGCCAGTTCCGCTGCCCGCACCCATTTGGTTATTCGGTAGCGCTGTTGGCGTGTTCTTAAGCAGAAAAGCAGTGAAGAAAGACCATTAATTGCTCACTTATTTATCCATCGTCGCTCCCGGGAAAACGGGAGCTCAACGGCCACAATGATCCACTAAGCGATTTAAAAGCTCCCGCCATGCGGGAATTTAAAGGTACTCGGAGATTTTCAACAGACATAAAAAAACCGGATGGAGAACGACTCCATCCGGTTTAAAAAGCTCAAAAATTTTAAGCTTGAACGGCCGCTTTACGACGACCGGTATACAGGAAGCCCATCAAAGCACTTGTCATAAACCATACCGATGCAGGGAGAGGTACACTAGTGACAGGGTTTTGATTCGCAGCAGCTTTCAGATCGAATCCAAACAGAAAGCTCAAGTTGCTGGTGACTACGCCTGGTTTTACAAAGGTCAACAAGAACGTATTAGGGGCACCCAATTCATAGTTACCAGCTTCGCTAACCCAACCGCTCGCTGTCAACAGACCCAATTTGAAAGGGCTAGCAGAAGCAAACGTGCCTACACCGTTAAAAGTGTAAACAGGTGCATCAATAGCCAGATCAGCGGTAGCAGAAAAGATACCGAAGGTGTCACTTGAAGTAAATGGGAATGAACTAGAACCGAAGGAGATAAAATTGCTATCGCCGTCAGTAGATTCCCAAATGATGCCTGCCGAACTTACAGTCGAAACCGCAAATAGGCAAACAGCAAGCCAAAGTTTTAAAGATAAAAGCGTTTTCATGGATATTCCCCATTTAAATTAACGTTAACAATTGGTCATCCTTTTGACCACCTTACTCCTTAGTCAAAATTGTTCCTCAATTCCAACTAAGAAGGGGGGTGGATATATACCAACACCCACCCATACAGAACAAAGCAAATATAATGCCATAATTAATTATGTTTTTTTTCAATAAGTTATAAGAGCAAAAATTGCAAAGTGTAAATATTACCGACACGTTACGAGTGATTTTTGCCTTTTGCCTAAAAAAGTCACCAAATCGGTGCGTTACACCTTTTGAACTGCGTTAAAGTAATTTTTCGGACATAAAAAAGCCGGATGAAACTAAATTAGCCTCATCCGGCGCAACGACCGTCATAGCGTCTGTAGCAAATGCGGCCAGCGTCTGGCGCCTATTTCAATGCATTGCCACAGTCTATATCGGCCACTCGTGCATAGCCAACATTCTTGAAAATAGCGCTCTGCCCCCCGACGAACCGAATAAACAATTCATCCCGGAGTTTATTGCGCTGCCTAATTTCCGCTTTGACGCCTTGCTCGGCCAACTGGTTTTTAAATAGCATGGCGCGCTGCCGATCATTGAACACGCCGAGCGATATTGCCCCTTTGATATCACCATCCGAGATTGGCCAGACATCGTTTAATCCTTTGGCTTTTAACATCATCTTATTGATACGGGTTTGTTCGGCATCTTTTCCAGCCGGGTAATAAACCTGAAAGTCCGAAGAAACCATATTTGATTTGTTTGCGGCTTTAAACACAGTTAAATGCTCAGCGCTGGCCCATCGCCGCAACGCCTCCTGATCGCTGAACGGCCCGGCCTCATAGCAATGATGGATTGCGGTTTTCTGCCTGTCTGAACCAGTTGGCTTAGGCGTATGAGGGCTTGTTTTGAAAACTAAAACAATTTGAGGCGGGTTTAAGCGCTGCAAAATATCCGCCACTTGCTTGGCTTGCAATTCAGCGGCAGCATTGTCCAGATAAGCAGAAATTTGTGCTCCACGCCGTGCCAATTGTCTCTCTCTGACCGTTAGCAAGGCCGGAATATTAGTGACCGGCTCGACTGATGGCGTCAGCGCACCAAAATGTAGCTTCCAGAAAAAAAACAACACATTCAGCAGACATAACAAAAAAAACAGCACCTTCATAAGGCTTTGTCGTTTTGGCAATAATTGAGCAAGCCTTTAAAGACCAAATCGCCGTCTACAATGCTTGGAACGGCCAGATGCCGCGCTAACATCTCCCCATCGCCGCCACTCAACACTAACTGATAGGCTTTGGGCTGACGCACCAAGGCCGCCTCTACCAGACCAGCCGCGGCTAACAAGGTACCGTTATTGATAGCCGCCGCCGTGACAACCGCCAAACTTGTTTCTGCCTGGTCTTCGCTAAACGGCAGCGCAGCGGTATTGTTTGCCAAGGATTTTTTCATCAGCAACAACCCCGGACTGATTAAGCCGCCCAGATGCCTGCCATCGCTCTCGATGAAATCTATTGTGATGGCGGTGCCACAATCGACAACACAGGTATCCCCAGGATAATAACGATGTGCCGCTTGCAATGCCAACCAGCGGTCCACCCCCAACTTCTCCGGCTCAGCGTATGCATTTTTGACGTTAAAAGCTGTTTGCGAAGACTGCGGCATGATCAGCTCTACACCGGGCCATAGTCCCCGCGCCATGTCGCCCAATAAAACGGTCAGAGCATTTTCCGATACCGACGCCATAGCCACTTGCTTGGGTGCGGGGATACTCAGCCAAAACTCACGCAAACGTTCCGGAAAATCCGCTAGGCGATAATCCATAAACATCGTCGGTTTCAGCACACCGGCCTCTGCCTGGGTCCATTTCAGACGTGAGTTGCCAATATCGACCAGTAAAATCATAAGCGCCGAAAACTGACTTCGCCGGACGCAAACACTCGGGTTTCGCCGTCGGCGAGTTTCAGCAACAACAGACCTTGATCGTCGATGCCCGCCACCACGCCGCTAAAGCTCTGCTCGTGCATAAAAATATCGACCTGTTTGCCTTGCATGCAATCGTAGCTACGCCATTCGTCGAGATAATGCCCCAACGCACGGGTCTCGTAATCCGCCAGCACCGGTAACAACTGATTTAATAATTCGCCCACCAGCCGATTACGTTGACCATGAACCGACTCCGCCAAAATACCGTGCAAATCGACCCAATCCTGTTCGATGGCCTGACCTTCATGCACCGGCAAATACACATTTAAACCCAAACCTATCACCGCATGGCAAGGCCCGCTACTTTCCCCGGACACCTCAATCAAAATCCCCGCCAATTTACGATGTCGCCAATAAATATCGTTCGGCCACTTCAAACCCACATCAACAATCCCGAAACCTCGCAACGCCCGGATTACCGCCACTCCAACCGCCAGACTCAATCCGCTGATCGCAGCTGGCCCACCCTGGAAACGCCACAAAATTGATAAATAAATATTGTGACCAAACGGCGAAACCCAATACCTACCGCGCCGCCCTTTCCCCGCGGTTTGCCGTTCGGCCAGACAGACCGAGCCGATACCAACGCCCTGCCGCGCCCTGTCCAATAAATAAGTGTTGGTAGAGTGAATCTCGTCGTGAATTTCCAGTTCACCCAGCAAGGATCGAGCATGACCCTCCAAGTGCTGATCAATCTGTTGCTCGTCCAACAACTGTAAAGGGCTTTGCAAACGGTAACCTTTGCCCGATACCGCTAGTAACTCGATACCGAATTCGGACAACGCACTTAAGTGTTTCCATACCGCCGAACGACTCACGCCCAGCAAGCCCGCCAATTCGGTCCCCGAGTGAAATTGACCGTCCGCCAGGACATGTAAAAGTTGTTTAAGTTTAGGAGAGATCAATCGCCAACCTGTCGAACGCGCAGTAAAGCCGGACTACGGCGCTAAAACTCGTTTTTATCACGCAATTGTTGCAATTGTTTCTTGACGACATGCTTGATTAACAGCTCTCTATCGTCTTCTTTGAGATTGACGTACTCAACACAGATAAAGAACGGCCGCTCCGGACTTTCACCGGAAATATCCTTGCACTGGACAACATTCGCGTAGGCCACGATCACCGCCATACAGGAGGTCAGCAGCATCCGCAGTTCCAGAAGTTCGCCAACCGCTATAGGTGTTTCATTGCTAAAAGCTAACCCAGTGGCGCTGAGACTGACGTCGCGGGTATCGTGTTCGGAAAACTCTTCGCTCTGTGCGCTGATCGCCTGGGCGATCAGGTTGATTTTGGTGTCGATGATCTTCAGATATTCAAACATTTCCGGATCGCGCCTTTCCAGGCGCGGCGACAACATGCGAGCTTCCTGCGCCAACACGTCCAAGGCGGAGGTCAATGAACAATTGCCCAATACATCATTAGAGACATGACTCAAGGCGTCGACATTTTTTTTGTCGATGACTTTGTGCAGCAGATTTATCGTGTCGTTGACTCGAAAATAACGCCTTTTTTCTTCAATTTCATCCGCCATGGTGTGCTCGTCCTCGGTCTACTTAAGTGGGGTAAATATTACGAATAAAGAATTTTAGCTTAAGCGGCTTCAACTGTTTAACTCCGCAGCGTTAATCGGAAATAATAAGGTCGTAACGATGCATCAAGCGGCTAACTTCGACACGCGGCAGACTGACGACAGGCAAGATTAGATCGGTGGATGTGAGTCCGGCCAGTTGCAAAGATTCTTCTTCTACGTACAAATCGTTAACGTCGTAAATTTGCAAGGCCTGAAAAATTGCCGAGGTATCCTTTAAATCTAATCCGCCAGGTTGCTGCTGATTTTTTAATTGCCACACGGCATCGTCGACAAAAAGCAAGGCGACGTGCTGATCAAAGGCCGCGGCAATCAAAATCGCGTCCAGCGTTTCTTGCAGATGACCACCGCTGTAAGGCAAGCGGCGCATGATGAATAGATAGCGTTTCATGGCACAGTTAACCGAAGACAATACTGCGGTCAGCCAGCAGAGTCGCCTCCAGCCACTGTCCTAAACCGGCTATCCGAAACCCTGGCGCCGTATCGTCATCCTGCTTACCCTGCCGTGCAGCCTCATCAAGGCACAATAAACCCCGGCGCTGCGCCGCCGAGATGCACACCACTAAATCCACACCATATTGCTCAGCCAAAGCCGACCAATGTCGAGTAATCGAGAATTCGTCCTCAGGCGGCTGGGCATAACGGAAAGCGTGATAGACACCCTCCTTGTAAAAAAATACTCGCAGAATTTGGTGCTCGGCCGCCAACGCCGCTTGAATGAACCGATAGGCGTTCAGGCCGGCATTGCTGGCGTAAGGACTGGCATTAACTTGTACGGCATATTTCATCGCGCTGTAAAATAATCGTTAAATTCAATATTCGGCCTATTTTAATACGAGCACGTTCAAGCTGCCCGTTTTTGCCGCGCATTGTTTCGCCATTGAACCAAACTTACTGCTTCCAGTCCGAGCTTCCATGACAATTAAGCCTCTTTTTTTCAGCCTTGGCCTGATCCTGTTCTGTCCGTCGCCGCGAGCCTTGGACATCGAAAAAATCCAACTGCCGGACATGGGCGATTCAGCAGGCGCCATCATTTCACCCGCTCAGGAAAAGGAGTTCGGCGAAGCTTTTTTTCGTAATTTGCATCAACAAGCCGAAATTAATCAGGATGTGGAAATCCAGCAATACATCCAGAACATAGGTCGGCAATTAGCGTCCCACAGCGACACGCAGTCCAATCCCTTCCACTTTTTTGTCGTGATGGATCCTAATATCAACGCCTTTGCCGGCCCAGGAGGATACATTGGAGTCAATTCTGGCTTGATCCTTTTGACCGAAGCGGAGAGCGAACTGGCATCGGTAATGGCTCACGAGATTGCTCACGTTACCCAACGTCATTTATACAGATCGATTGAAAAAGCCAGCAAATTGTCGATCCCGACCGTCGCCGCCACGTTAGCGGCGATTTTGATCGGCACCCAGTCCCCCAATATGGGCCAAGCAGCTTTAATGGCAATCCAAGCCGGCAACATTCAGTTTCAAATCGATTTTACCCGCGACCACGAAAAAGAAGCAGACCGGGTGGGTATGCAAACCCTAGCCGGTGCCAATTACGACCCGCGCAGCATGCCGACTTTTTTCGAACGCTTACAGCAATCCACCCGTTATTACGGAAAGGGCGTACCTGAATTTTTAAGAACCCACCCGGTATCTGAAAATCGGGTGGCCGACACCCGCGGCAGAGCGGAAATCTATCCCTACCGGCAATATCCGGATTCATTAGCGTATTTGTTGACGAAGGCCAAGCTTACCGTGCTGACTGCGCAGGACAAACGCACCCCGCTACAGCATTTCACCACGCTCGAAATGCAAGGCACGCCGGAACAAAGAGCTGTCGCCCGCTATGGCATGGGCTTGGTATATTTGGAAAATCAACAATACCCCGCAGCCAGCGAAATTTTTCAAAAACTCACCGAGCAATATCCGTCGCAACCGCAATATATCTCCGCGCTGGCCCGCACGGCCATGGATGCGCACGACTACGAAAAAGCCGGCAAATTATTTGAGAAAGCAATTAACACCTTCCCCAGCAATGACGCCCTAAAAATTCAATATACCCGCAGCCTGGTCAAGAACGCTCAACCGCAACGCGCAAAACAAGTGTTACAAAGCTTGTCGGATAGCGAGAAAGACCAGCCGTATTATTACGAACTACTCGCACAGATTTTCGCCGACCTCAAACAGCCCGGAGAATCGCATCGCTACATGGCCGAATACTATTACGCCAGCGGCGAAACCGAAGCGGCGATCATGCAAATCAGATTGGCAAAACAACAGACTGATCTCAGCTTTCAGCTACAAGCCATCCTCAACGAACGGCTAAATTTCTTTCTCAGCGAGGAAGAATCGCGCCGAATGGAACGCTAATTTCAAACATTAGAAAAAACTGATGATAGCTAAGTTTTTGTTTAAGAAAATTAATTTCGGGGCAAAACCATTTCCCGAAATAAAACTGATTTTTTTGTTGGACACCCGGTTTTTTTTAAAATACACTGCGCCCACCTTGAATACGGAGTGCATTCAACCTTAACGGGTTGCATCTTTGAGGGGGGAGGGAAACAGCCTGTAAAACGGCTGATAATAATAACTATAAAATAGTAATTGCTTGACTAAACTGCCCTAAGGCAGGCGTCCAACACAATAACAATAATAATTACAACAAACAGGACGGGCCCGCGTATAGCGGGCTTTTTATTGCCTGTCGTTTTACTTTCTCCACCTAGCCGCTTGCAGCCTCGATTGGCCTAAGTGCGTCATTTATCTTATAATTCAACCCTGTCCGCTCAGTACTGTTAAAGTCTATCGGGCGAAGATCCCCCGCAAACTCAGATAAGGTTTAATAATGGCACGCGTTACCGTTGAAGATTGTTTGGAAAATGTTGAAAACCGTTTCAAATTGGTGTTACTCGCCAGCAAAAGAGCACGGCAGTTGGAAAAAGGCGCCGATGAATTCGTTCCACGCGGCAAAGATAAAGACACTGTGCTGGCACTTCGTGAAATAGCCGCAGGCTTTGTCAACGAAGAAAATATCGACCGTTTGCATCGCGCAGGTTACGTTTCGGAAACCCATCTGGAAATCTAACACCCATGCCCGAGATAGCTGTCAAACCCGCACCAGCGCTACCTGCTATCGAGCATCCTGAAGAAAAACTTCTTCACCAGCTCTGCGAGATCCTGCGCAGCTATCTCGACCAAGAACAAATCAACGATGTGATCCGCGCCTACCATTTCGGCGCGGCCGCGCATTCCGGGCAATTCCGCAGAAGCGGCGAAGCCTATATCTGTCATCCGGTATCCGTGGCTATCACACTGGCCAGCATGCACATGGATCACCATGGCATCATGGCGGCCATTCTGCACGATGTCATCGAAGACACCCCTATCAGCAAGGAACAACTGGGGGAACAGTTTGGCGTCGAAGTTGCTGAACTGGTTGATGGCGTGACCAAACTCTCCAAGATCGACAGCCGTTCCCGCGCCGAAGCGCAAGCGGAAAACGTCAGAAAAATGTTCCTAGCCATGGCGCAAGATCTGCGCGTAATCGTGGTAAAACTCGCCGACCGTTTGCACAACATGCAAACCATGGGCAATATGCCGGTCGATAAAAAACGCCGCATCGCCAAGGAAACGCTGGAAATATACGCCCCTATAGCCAATCGGCTGGGCATGAACGATGTCAGGCATCAGCTGGAATCGCTGGGCTTTAAAGCGCTCTACCCCAACCGCTACACGGCCATCAATAATGCCGTGAAAAAATCGCGCGGCAACCGCAAGGAAATCATCGACACCATCCAGAATGCCATCCAAAATCGTCTAAACGAATCCAACTTGGACGGTGCAGTGGCGGGCCGCGAAAAAAACATCGCCAGCATTTATCAAAAAATGCTCAGCAAACGGATTTCCTTTACCGACGTTTTTGATGTCTACGCTTTCCGCATTTATTGCCATCAGGTCGACGACTGTTACCGGGCTTTAGGTTGCGTACACAATCTATATAAACCCGTTCCCGGCCGTTTCAAGGACTACATAGCCTTACCCAAAGCCAACGGCTATCAGTCGCTGCACACGATATTGATAGGCCCTTACGGCGTACCTATCGAAATTCAGATTCGCACCCACGAAATGCACCGCCTTTCGGAATCGGGAATTGCCGCGCATTGGCTATACAAATCCGACAACGATAAAAGTGAGACCATCCAGGCCCGCGCCAACGAATGGCTGCGCGATTTGCTGGAGATTCAAAAATCCGCCGGCGATTCGCTGGAATTCATCGATAACTTAAAAGTCGATCTGTTCCCGCAAGAAGTTTTCGTATTTACCCCCAAAGGTAAGATCATCAAACTGCCGCGCGGCGCGACTATTGTCGATTTTGCTTATCTGGTACATACCGATGTCGGTAACGCCTGCATTTCGGCACGCATCGACAAGAAACTGGTACCGCTACAAACCAAGCTGGAAAACGGCATGACGGTAGAAGTCATTACCGCCACTTGGGCCAGACCGAATCCCCTTTGGCTGAACTACGTCACCACCGCCAAGGCCCGCAGTTGCATCCGCGCCTATTTGAAAAACTTCAACCAGCAGGAAGCGATCAATCTGGGCCGCCGCCTGCTGGAAAAAGAATTGCAGAGCCTGGGTATTCAACTGGAAAATGTCGATAACACCCGCATCATCCAGGTGTTGCAGGTCTTGAAAAAGCACTCGATGAACGAGTTGCTGGAAGACATCGGCTTGGGCAATCGCATGCCCTTCCTGGTGGCAAAACGCATCAGTCAAACCGACGTGAACGCGGCCGTCAAACTCGACGACAACGAATCAACGCATAAAACCCCTTTAATTATCAAAGGCACCGAAGGCATCGTCGTCAGTCTGGCCAAATGCTGCCGGCCGATTCCGGGAGACTCGATTATCGGCTTCTTCAACCCCGGCAAGGGCATCGTCGTTCATCATCACGAATGCCGTAACAGCAATGAAGTCAGAAAAAAACAGACTACCTGGCTGGATGTGGAATGGAGCCCGGAAGCCAGCGGCGAATTCCCCGCTGAAATCCGCATCGAACTATTAAACCAACGCGGTTCGCTGGCCACCATCGCTTCGACCATCTCCAGCATGGATTCCAATATCGAAAACATTACCGTGGTCAGCCAGGATGATCGGGTCTCGGTGGATTTATTAACCCTGGCTGTGAAGGATCGCGTGCATTTGGCCAATATCATCCGCAAGCTGAAAAAACTCTCCATCGTTTTAAAAATTACCCGCATCAAGGCATAGCATGAACAAGGAAATCATCTCGACACCTCTGGCCCCGCAAGCAATCGGCACTTATTCGCAAGCCGTCAAAGTCGGCGAGACGGTTTATTTATCCGGACAAATCCCGCTTGACCCGGAGACCATGCAAGTCGTGGACGGTGACATCGCTGTGCACATCCGCCGGGTATTCGATAACCTGAAAGCCGTCGCCGAAGCCGCTGGCGGCGACTTCAACGACATCGTCAAACTCAATGTGTTTCTCACCGATTTAAGCAATTTCCCTATCGTCAACGAAATCATGGCCGAATACTTCAGCCAACCCTACCCCGCCCGTGCGGCAATAGGCGTGGCGGCATTACCCAAAGGCGTTGGCGTGGAAATGGACGGCGTGATGGTATTGCGCAACGAATACTACTGATTAAAACAACGGGGCGTTTTATTTCGCCTTATCTGTTGATTCATGAGTCATCCGGAACCGCATAAACAGCCTGTCACCACCTTGACAGGCATCGGTTCACAATCCGCCGCCCGCCTGGAAAAACTGGGCATCCATACCCTCCAAGACCTGTTGTTCCACCTGCCCTTGCGCTACCAGGATCGCAGCCGTATCGTGCCGATTTCCCAGTTGATGCCGGGCATGACCACTTTGGTCTGCGGCACGGTGGAATTTACCGATAGCATCCAGCGCGGCCGTCCCAGTGTGATTTGCCGTATTGCCGACGACAGCGGCAGTTTGTCGATCCGGTTTTTCCATTTCACCGTGCAACAAAGTCAGCAGCTAAAGCCCGGCACCCTACTCGGCTGTTTCGGCGAAATCCGTTACGGTTACAACGGCTTGGAAATGGTGCATCCGGAATACAAAATCGTTTCTGCCGCCGAGCAGCTGCTGGAAGCAACGCTGACGCCGGTCTATCCGTTAACCGAAGGCATTTCCCAATCCGCGCTCCGTAAAGCCATCAAACAGGCGTTAACTCTATGTTTAACCAGCGACAGCGCGATTACGGACTGGCTACCGGCTAAGTTGTTGATCGAGCATGGCTACCCTTCCCTCAGCGATGCGCTACAAACCTTGCATAATCCGCCGCCGCATTTGTCGGTAGAGATCATTAACGGCGGCTCCTTGCCCGCCTTAAAACGCCTGGTTTTTGAGGAGTTTCTGGCCCACCATTTGGCACTATTGCAAGGCAAGTTAGCTTATAAAAGCTGGCAGTCGCCGGTTTTTGACATAAACCAAGCTGCCAAACAGGCATTCCTCGCAGGCTTGCCTTTTCAACTGACGAATGCGCAACAGCGAGTGACCGCCGAAATCGAAAGCGATTGCTGCCAAGCACAACCCATGCTGCGCCTCGTGCAAGGCGATGTGGGCTCCGGCAAGACCGTGGTGGCGGCTCTAGCAAGTTTGCTGGCGCTGAACTCGGGTTATCAAGTCGCGATCATGGCACCCACCGAATTATTAGCCGAACAACACTTTCGCAACTTTAGCCTATGGTTCGCCGAAACCGGCCACCAAGTGCTGTTTCTGACCGGTCAATTGAAAGGCAAATCCCGACAAGCCACGTTGGATGCCTTGGCGGACGGCACGGCCAATATTGTGATCGGCACACACGCGCTATTTCAGGATAGTGTGCATTTTCATAAGCTTGGTTTGATCGTCATCGACGAACAGCATCGCTTCGGAGTTCATCAGCGCCTGGCCTTGCGTGAAAAAGGCCAACACGGCGGATTGAGGCCGCATCAATTGATCATGACCGCCACGCCTATTCCGCGCACCTTGGCGATGCTGCAATATTCCGATCTGGATATTTCCATCATCGACGAGCTGCCACCCGGCCGTAAACCCATCGCCACCAGCGTGATTTCCTCGGAACGCCGCGAAGAAGTCATCGGCCGTATCGAACATTGGGTTGCGCAGCAACGCCAGGCCTACTGGGTCTGCACCTTGATCGAGGAATCCGAGGTTATGCAATGCGAAGCCGCCGAGAGAACCGCCGCTTATCTATGCCAAGCCCTGCCGAATGTGCGTGTCGGCCTGGTGCATGGCCGGATGAAAGCCGCGGAAAAAGACGCGGTGATGCAAGCTTTTAAAAATCGCGATTGCGATTTATTGGTTGCCACCACGGTGATTGAAGTGGGTGTGGATGTGCCCAACGCAGGGCTGATGATCATCGAAAATCCCGAGCGTTTGGGCTTGTCGCAGCTCCACCAATTACGCGGCCGCGTCGGCCGCGGCAATCAGGACAGCTATTGCCTGCTGTTATATCAGTCACCGCTCTCGCAAGCCGGCAAGCAACGTCTGGCTATCCTGAAAGAAAGCAACGACGGCTTCGTGATCGCCGAAAAAGACTTGGAATTGCGCGGCCCCGGCGAAGTGATGGGCACCCGCCAAACCGGGCAGATACAGTTCAAAATCGCCGACCTAGAGCGCGACAGAGACCTGCTGGAACTGATCCCAGCCGCCGCGCAATTGATCCATCGCCAACACCCAGACGCCATTCAGCCGCTGATCCAGCGCTGGATCGGCCATAGCCGCCATTACGCCGAGGTTTAACGCTTGCCCGACAAAAGTTTTTTATTCGGCCGCCCACCCACCTGGAAAAGCCACGAACCAAGCAGCCAACGGCAACTGCCGAACGATCTGCAATCCTGGCTCAATGAAACCGGCTCGTTGACCAAACGTCTGCGCGGCATCCACGGCAACCGCTTCGGCGTAAAAGTGTTATTCCACCGCTGGAAACCGGCTTTCATAGACGAATGCCGACTATTGGGCTTGCCGCCCTGCCGTTATCAATTGATCCGGGAAGTACTGTTACACGCCGACGGCGAGCCCTTGGTGCTGGCCCGCACCATCCTGCCGGAGCCGACCATCGAAATCGCCCACCGCAATTTGTCCCATCTCGGCACCAGGCCCTTGGGTGAAGTGATTTTCGCCTATCCGGATTTGGAGCGCCGCCAGAGACAGTTCAGTCGGGCTGATACAGGCATTTGGTCGCCAGGTTTGCAAACGGCGGTTGGTGTAAACGATGCTATTTGGGGGCGGCGAACGGTTTATGCGATCCATCGGCAACCGTTGTTGGTCGCGGAGTTTTTTCTGCCGGGGGTGCTGAATGTGTAATCGAGAACCGGCTCAAGCCGCCTTTTCTAC
The DNA here is from genome assembly GCF_047777895.1 of Methylomonas sp. TEB. Lineage (GTDB taxonomy): Bacteria > Pseudomonadota > Gammaproteobacteria > Methylococcales > Methylomonadaceae > Methylomonas. The sequence continues at coordinate 2,098,760 of NZ_CP180476.1, read as the reverse complement.
CATGCGTCATAGTGGCGCTTTTTCGGGAAAATTGACACGCTTGACCGCTTCCCGATCCAATCGTATCGGCGTTTCGCGCAGATACAAATAGGTTCGGCCATCGTGCCGGTAGTGCTGATAGGTTTGCGCTAACCGAAACGGCGAATTCGGCTGTTTTAATGCCGAAAGCAACAAATCGGAGTGTGCAAAATGCGGTTCTATTAAAGGACCTTCAGCAACTACCACAGCACTAGCCGAAACCTGATCCAGCAAATCCAACACGGCTTGCGGCGACTCCGTTATTAGGGCGTAGCGTTTACCCATGAAGTCCGATTTTGCCAACAACTGCGAACTGCGCACCACGTAGCACTGCAAAAGCTTATCGCGTAACGCCAGTTCGGCCGCGAATGCACCCTCAGTGCCCGCATGCCCGTCGACAATCGTCACCGTACCCGGCGCCTGGCTGATAATTTGTTCGGCTACCAAATCCATGCGCAAATCAAACCTTGGCGCGCGGTCGACAAGAAAAAACCAGCCGGGAGCGCAAAACACAAAGATCAAGACTGTTGCCACCAGCCAAGGCCTAGCAAATGCCCACTGCCAATGCCGTACTGCGGCTGCGGCGCCCATGCTGATAAAAACCGCCAGATAAGGCATGGCGGACGACATATACCGCTGATCCAAATCCACCGGCACGATGGCATGAAAGATTACGGTGGCAAGCACCATAGCCAGGCCGGTGCGCCCGGCTTCCCTTAAAGCCGGATCCGCCCTGCCGCTCACACTGACGACTACCCCGACTAGCGCCGCGATTGTCCCTATCGGCCCGATATTGGCGTATATGGCGGGAAGGAACGCCGATAAAGCCAAAACAAAGTAATCCATACCCCAAGCGTAATTGAAACCATCGCTGGATATTTTGTAGGTGACTACCGTCCAGGCCCCCACGACAGCCAACGCCGCGAAACCCGATACGTATGTACGCCAATTCAGCAGTATCTGCCAACGTCCCGTCAGAGCAATATGGAAAAATGGGAATACGCCCAGTAACCAGCCGTTGCCTTTTACCAGGATAGCGGCTGACGTTAAAGCCGCGTAGGTCAAACCTCTGCGTAAGGTGGGCTGTTGGGTGTAACCACTCCACTGCATGGCCGCCAACACACACAAGCCGACCAAAGCCTGATCCAACATTAATCGCAAGGTGTTATTAATGGTGACGGGCATGCAGACATAAGCAATCGCCGCTAAAAGCGCCCAAGGCATACCCATAACTTGCCTGGTAATACGTGCCACCAATAAAGCTGGTAGCGCCCCTATCAGCAAATTGACCAGCATGAACGGAAAGGTAGCATGCGGCAGGATGAAGAAGAATAATGACAGAAACGCATAGTACAGCGGCGGCCAATGCCCAATCGAAATCTTGGGGTAATGCACGTAAAAATCAGTGGCGTACTGCATGGGATTCTGCCCGAATGCTGTGGTGACATACGACCAGATCAGATACGCATTCAAAAAATGAGATCCCTCGTCGCTGCCGGTCAAGCCACTGTCCAAGCCGCGCAAAACCATCATTGCCGCCGCGAGAATCGCGGTGGCAATACCAAATACAGCCAAATCCGGATACCAAGACCTTGCCCTAACAAAGCCCTCCAACCTTGTTCCGGTTGATAATTTCTGCCGCAAATCGCTGTTTGTATTACCGGCGGCATCACTGAATACGAAATAACGATAGGCGTGAAAACTGAGAATGGTCTGACAAGCGGTTGCCAAGGTCACCGCCAACATCGGCCACAAGCCATAACTAACCAAAACCAAGTAAATTAGGTAGTTGATTAAAGCCATGCTCAATGCCACCAGCACATAGCGCCCGCCTTCGCGGATAGAACGGGAATGTTCGACTTGGTAGGTAAAACACCGATTGGCCAACCACGTAAATAGCATTGCGGAAAAAATAGCCGGAATACGCGCCAGCCACGGCGCCAAATTAAGCTGTATCAGCAAAAAAGTCAGACCGGCATCGATACAAAAGCCGGCTCCGCCGACGAGCAGGAAGCGAATAAACATCCGGATTACAACCTATGCCTGACTTCTGCTGTTTGTCATATACCACATGCGCTTTTGTTCGAGGCGGCCGCGGGCGACGCTATCCAGAATCAAACCGCAAACCGTGAATATGCCAGCCAATAGCACTATGCCTGTTGCCAGAATAGCGGTGGGAAATCTCGGTACCAAGCCAGTATCTAAATATGTCAGCAATAGCGGCAGAGCCAGAACCAGCGCAATCAGAATCAGGCCCATCGCAAGCACGCCAAAAAAACGCGCCGGACGAATTTCTTTGAACAATATCAGAAAGGTAAACAGTATTCTGAACGCATCCCGAACCGTACGCAGTTTGCTGGCGGAGCCCTCTAGGCGCGCGCCGTAATCGGTGGGCATTTCCGCGATGGGCATGCGCAATTGACTGGCATGAACGGACATTTCGGTTTCTATCTCGAAACCGCTGGATATCGCCGGAAAACTTTTTACGAAGCGCCGCGAAAAAACTCGATAGCCGGAAAAAATGTCCGTAAACAGCGGCCCGAAAAGACTGCGGTACATCGCATTAAACAGCCGATTACCAAAACCATGGCCGGCCCTATGGGCATTTTCGAATACGTTACGCCGGGTACCGACAACCATATCCAAATGTTCGTCGACCAAACGCTGAATCATTTGCCCGGCTACTTTAGAATCGTAAGTGCCGTCGCCGTCGGCCATGATGTAGATATCGGCATCGACATCCGAAAACATGCGCCTGACGACGTTGCCTTTCCCCGGCCACTGTTCTGATCTCACCACCGCGCCCGCTAGAGTGGCCTCTGCAATTGTGTTATCGGAAGAACGATTGTCGTAAACGTAGACGGTAGCATCCGGAAGCTCTTTGCGAAAATCGTCAACCACTTTTCTGATCGACAGCCCCTCGTTATAACAAGGCAAAAGTACGGCAATTTTGCCGATTTTGGAACCGTCCTGAGCATAACTATTCATCAACCATCCTTACTCGCTAAATATTGTTCTTGGGTATTTTCCGAGCTGTCAGAGCCGGACATTTTTGTTATTGCAACACCGCGGACGGGTGTCTTTGGTTTTTTAACGCGAATTCGAAACCCAACCTCAAGCGAGACATTGCAGGGCCCGACTTATCGAATAAGAATATGGCGGCACGGCGATTTTAGCAAGGCAAAGCACTCACCGATTGAAAATAGCGCAAAACCGACCTGCTTCGGCGTTATTCAAAAAAATCACGGCCGAAGTACAACCGACGACACTAAAGTTACTCAAAAATCTTGAATATCACTTCGGCGACCGACGCCACTAAATCGCCGTCGATGCTTTGTTCGCCATAGCTTTGTTGCGGGCGGGAATAGTCTTTCCGAAAGGCCTTTTTGAATTGCTCGGAGCTGGCTTTTTCTTGTTTGGCATTAATTTTTTGCTGATTCAAAATCTGGCCGCCGGCTTTTTTCCATTCCAGCAGATGACTGATTTGTCCGCCGTCCAGCCAAATACCATGGCTTCTGCATTGATCGATAATCACGCCGCTGCGATAGCCGTAGATCACCCGATTCATTAACACCTGGCACACCGGACATTTAAGGTATTTTACGGTGGCATTTTTCGGGTAGCGGTCCTTATTAATATTGCTCAGCAGTTCCAGGTTGACAGTAACCACCGGCGCCACCGCGCTATCCAGCAAGGTTTCTATTTCACCGGGATCAAAAAATAAGCCATAGCAGTTGGCGCACCTCTCGATATGCAGGGAACCGGCGGCATCCAGACTAATGGTTTGCAGACATTGCGCGCATTCCGGGCAAACTCGTTCGCTGGTGGCATCGATGACTTGATAGTCGTGCTTGCCTAGCAGATCAATGTCGTTGCGGACCCCGCAATAACTGCAATATTGTGTGTTGGCGGGTAAGGGTGCGGAACAACTCGTGCAGTTGGCCATGCTAAAACTTGTCCAATATTTGTTGTTTCTTGGCGGCGTATTCCGCTTCGGTTATCAGCTGCGCTTCGAATAGCTGCTTTAACTCGGTAAGCTTGGCGACGGTTTGGTTGCTATCAGTAGCAGCCTGATTAGTCGTCGCGCCCAGCGACTGCGCCATACCTTGCCCCAAGCCGATGCCGGCGCCCATCCCCATACCAAGCCCGGCACCGCCGCCTTCGTTGCGAGCCGCATCGCGCAAGGCGTCCAGCTGTTGCACCTTGGCATAATCCAGGCCCACCGCTTGCGCGGCTTGCGCTTCAGCCGTCAGATCGGCGATACGATTGATACGGCGCAAGGTGTCTTCGTCAAAATCGGTACCTTCGATACGAAAATCACTAATGCTGAAACCCAGCTTGCGAAACACGATGGCTAATTTGATGGCAATACCACGAGCTATTTCGTCGCGGTTGGCGTCGATGTCGGCAAAGCTATACTGACATTCCGCCAGATAGTCGGAAATGGGATTAATGATCCGCGCCGAAAGAATGTTGCGGAAATCGTCAATGCGCATCTGGTTATGGCTGCCGACGATATTGACGAAAAAATCGTTGGCATCGGCTATTTGGTAGCTGTAGTTGCCGTAAGCTTTTAAAGCGACCGGGAAATGATATTTCGGGTCCTGATATTTAATTGGCGAAGTGGTGCCCCATTTCTGATCGAGAATCTTGGTTTTGCGGAAGAAATAAATCCCCACCTTATGTTCGCTCTCGAAAAACTGCATGAATTTCTTGATCGTAGTCCAAAACGGCACGTTATCGGTTTCTAAATTGATCATGCATTGTTCTTCGATCACCGCTTTGACCTGGCCCTGATACACGAAAATACAGCCCTGCCCCGGACCGACGATTAATTTGGAGGCATTTTTGATTTCGTCGCCGTTTTCAGTCCATTGTGCCAACAACAGATCTGGATCGGGGTTTTCCCATTCGATAACCGAACGTAGTTGCCGTCTGATACCGTCTATAAATGCCATCACTACCCTCGCTGGACTGGAGAAGAATCGATTAATTGCGTAACATCGCGGTTTAAGTATGGCAAAAAATGGGAGTTGCGGTGGCAATCAGAATATATAAAGGCAAACAACCCAAGGTCGGCAAAAACGTGTACATCGACGAAGCGGCGGTCGTGATCGGCGATGTGAGAATAGGCGACGATGTATCGGTGTGGCCGACCACGGTGATACGCGGAGACGTCGAAGCTATTACCATAGGCGAAGGCACCAACGTTCAGGATGGCTCGGTGTTGCATGTTTCCCACGCTGGCGACTATTCGCCGCAAGGCCATCCGTTGACAATCGGTAAGGGCGTCACTATCGGTCATCGCGCCGTGGTGCATGCCTGTACGATAGGCGATTATTGTCTCATCGGCATAGGTGCAATTGTGATGGATGATGCCGAGCTGGGGGATTATGTGATGCTGGGTGCTGGTGCTTTAGTGCCGCCCGGCAAGAAGCTGGAAGGCGGTTATTTATATGTCGGTACACCCGCCAAACAAATGCGGGCTTTGACCGATGAAGAAAAAGCTTTTCTGGAATATTCGGCCAAACATTATGTGAAGTTGAAAAACGACTATTTAGCTGAATTAGCGTAAATTTCATACTCTCTAGGCTGTATCGGCGCTTTGCATCCGACAGCCTATCGTTTAAATAGCCGGCGTCATCTAAAACCGGCTAGACCCTTCAGGGAAGAGCTTAATGAATATGCACTTCCCGAGATTTTGATTTATCGCTTCTTGCCAGCGTGTAATCGTCCTGGTCGCCGAGCATGGGCGTACCGTCGCTATTCAGGTGTATCAACGTTCCTTCGTCTTTGATGCTGAATTTGCGATTCAGATCGCCTTTATTGGAGGTTAACGACAGTATGTGAGTTTTGTCATCCCAGTCGTACTTGCCTTTCTCGTAAAACTCTCTGGAAGAGGCTTTTGCGTATTGAGTGACCAATAAGTAATTGTTCTTTTGTTTCAAAGACAAGGTCATTTTGAAACCATCACAATCTTTTTCCTTGCAGGGCAAATAACCGTAAAACACGCCGCGAAATCCCTCGGTTTTGTCCGCGAGTTCCGCATGGGCGGAATGATCCATGTCTTTCTGATGAATCAATTCCCGCGCTTTAAGCGTTTTTTCCTGGAGTTGCTTATCGGATTCCGCCCAAGCCGGGTTTAGCGCCGGAAGCAATGCACCTAAAAAAATCACCGTCACATATTTTTTAATTTTTCTAGTCAATGTTTGCATATGAGATTTTTCTATTTCTGTGAGTAAAGTAATTAGACAAGAACAGCATCGAAGACTACCAGGATAATCGCCAATTTCAACTTCGCGAATATTTTATCGCCGGTAGATGCTGCTTTTTCCAGACTTTTCAAATAAAGCGCCGTCGGCTTTTTACGCCAAATCGCGCCTGATCAGATTGGGGAGAGCAGATAATAGTGCAAAATCCAAACACCACTTGCAGACAGTCTTTGCGAAAACAACGGCAAACGTATAATATTGATACGATATTTGTTTGACAAGCCCGCGCATTTCTTTTATTGTTTCGATTCGCTACCATGAAGCAGCTCAGAAATGCCTAAATCAGGTGTTTTCAATCCGTAGCTGCTTACATGGAGGTGTAACGCAATTCCTGGCTGATGCATTCAATGCTTTCAGCGAAATATTCGATCTGGCTCGACGGCGCGAGCATGCTATAGGTATCGGAGAAATCGCTAAGATTGACGTCAAATCAGTGCCGACCCCGTTAAAGGGCGAACAGGTTTTTCAATACAAATTCGGTTCGGCACTGGCCGATTTATTATTATAAGAGGTAAAACCATGACAGAAGTAAAACAAGAAAAAGATAACTTCGTGTTGTATTTGGTGCTGGCTACCGCAGTTGTTGTTGGCGCCATCCTGGCGGTAAAAATGAGCGAAAACGAAAAATTTGCCCCCATCAAGGATCAAATTGCCGAAGAGAATCGCTTAATGAACATCCGAGTCATCGGCAACCGCGAGGATTAATATGATGAAAACCACTTTTATCGGCACCCTGTTAGCCTGTTTATTGTTAGCTAGCCCCGTCCAGGCTACCGAATATATTTATCGAGACATAATGGCGAACACTCTGGCCCCCGAGCACTGCCAAGTTGAGAGCAAAGCCAAGGAAAATGCTGCCAAAAACTACAATATCGACAGATTCAGCAAGAAATTCTGCCAGTCCCAAGGTTACGGCTGGCATGTCGACGAGGTAAAAAGCACTGGTAACACAGTTTGCGACACCTGTAGCAACCCACAGGAAGCAAAATGCCGTCAGGAAGATGTCGTAGTGAGTTGCAAACGAATTAAACCGGGTACGGTAGGTATGTTGCCCGGCAAAGGATAAGCTAAAGTCCACCCAAGGGATCGGTAATCCCGGCTTTTCCACACCTGAAGCCGCCGGAAAACGAAGTTGACCGGCGGCCCAGCCAGCCTGAATCAGGGCTGCAACCATTCGATAATATGATCTTCCAGATCGGTAACCTGCGACTCTTTAACCGCATAACTGCTGATAGACACCCCCGCCTCTTTCACCGACTCGCGAGTCCCGGTGATCAAGGGATGCCAGCTAGGCAACGATTCACCGTCGGTTAACAAGCGGTATGCACAGGTTGACGGCAACCAGTTGTATTCGGCAAAGTCATGTTGCTTCAAGTCGATGCATTCCGGCACCAGCGTGCAACGCTCGCTATAACGAGTGCAACGACAGGTTTCTAAATCGATCAAATCGCACGCCACGCTGGTAAAAGCAATTTCTCCGGTGTCTTCGTCTTCCAGCTTGTTCAAACAACACTTGCCGCAGTTATCGCACAGCGACTCCCACTCTTCCGTGCTCATTTGCGCCAGGGTCTTGGTTTCCCAAAAATTCATAGGCTTATTGCGGTTTTAGTTGCCGCAACTGATAGTGCAACACCGCCCAGGAACCAAGTACCGCCAGCATGGACGAAATCATCAATAGCAAAATAAACTCCGAGAAACTCAAAAACAGTAAGTCGAATGAACTGTTATACAAGGTCGATAGTTTCTCCACCGGCGTTTCCAGGATCAACAGCATGATCGTCATGATCAGCCAGCCGAGAAAACCCGAGATAAAACCCAGCCAAAAGCCGGTATACAAAAACGGCCGTTGAATAAAAGCATGGGTAGCGCCGACCAGTTTGGAAATAAACACTTCGTCCTGGCGATTCTGCAACTCCAGACGAATGGTATTGCCGGTAATGAAGGTTACCGCGAAACCCAGTAGCAGACTGACTAACATCACACCGCGGCTGGCAATCAGCATGATGGTTTGCAAGCGCGCCACCCATTGCATATCCACCTGCACGAAATCGACTTGCGGGAATTGTTTAAAATCGGACATCAGTTTCTCGATGTCTTCGTTGCTTTCCAGCGCATTTTTCGGCACTACTTGAATCACGCTCGGCAAGGGATTGCGTTCCAGCGCATTCAACGCATCGCTGAAACCGCTATTGGCTTTGAACTCCTCCAGCGCCTGTTTCTTGCTGATAAATTTAACTTCCATGACGCTACCGTTTTGCTGGATTTGCTCGGCGAGCTTCTGGCCGGCAGCGTCGGTAATGTTGTCGTGCAAAAACAAGGACATCTGATTGCTGGACTCCAGATTGCCGGTCAATTGCTGGATGTTAGCGACCACGATATAAAAACTGCTGGCCAAGGAAATGGCGATGGCCAATACCAGAATGGTCATGGTGGAAGTAAAAGGCGTGCGGCTCAGCCGGCCTAGACTGGAGAACAGTCCATGGGCATGGTTGAGCATATAGGCATGGAATAATTCCAGCAGCCTGCTACCGGTTTGTCTGCGGTGATTGCGTTTCATCGTCAACTCGCTATCAAATGGCCTTTATCGAGCGTCAATACTCGATGGCCGAGATGATTAATCAACTCTATATCGTGGCTGGCTATCAACACCGTCACCCCGACCTGTTTGAATTGCTCGAACATGAACATCACTTCGGCGGACAGATCCGGGTCCAAGTTGCCCGTGGGCTCGTCGGCCAGAATTAATTTAGGTTTATTGACAATGGCTCGGGCGATACCTACGCGCTGTTGCTCCCCACCGGACAGGGCCAAGGGATGTTTCCTTTCCTTGCCTAACAGACCCACTTTATCCAAGGATGCCCGCACCCGCCGCGCCACTTCCTGATGGTTATAACCCGAGACCACCAATGGCAGGGCCACGTTATCGAATACCGTTCTATCGTTCAGCAGTTTGTAATCCTGAAAAATCAGACCCAGATTGCGGCGCATATAGGGGATCTTCCGTTCGCCGATGCGCGTAATATCCTGACCATCCAGCAACACGCTGCCGCGCGTGCATTGCTCCATCATCGCGATTAACTTCAGCAAGGTACTTTTACCGGCACCGGAGCGGCCGGTTAAAAATGCCATTTCGCCGCGATGCAAATGAAAGCTGACATCAGTCAAGGCTTCGCCGGCATCGGGATAGCGTTTGCTTACGTGTTCGAATCTCAACATGGTATCTGGCTACTGCGCATCACTCTTGAACAAACAGGGCATCGACGAAAGTTTGCGCATTGAAATCCTGCAAATCGTCAATTTGCTCACCCACACCGATAAAACGAATCGGAATATGCAGTTGATTTGCCAGCGCGAATATAATGCCACCCTTGGCGGTGCCGTCCAGCTTGGTCAAGGCAATACCGGTCAGTTCTACCGCTTCGTTGAATAGTTTAGCTTGCGACAAAGCATTTTGCCCGGTGCCCGCATCCAGTATCAGCAATACCTCGTGCGGGGCTGACTCGTCCAGTTTGCCCATGATGCGTTTGATTTTTTTCAATTCGTCCATCAAGTTGGACTTGGTATGCAAACGTCCGGCGGTATCGGCGATCAATACATCAACGCCTTTGGCTTTGGCTGACTGTAAGGCATCGAAAATCACCGATGCGGAATCAGCGCCGGTATGCTGCGCCACGACTTGAATATCGTTACGCTCGCCCCAGGTTTGCAATTGCTCGACTGCGGCGGCCCTAAAGGTGTCGCCCGCCGCCAACATGACGCTATGGCCTTGTTGCTGCAAGCGTTTGGCCAGCTTACCGATCGAAGTTGTCTTACCAGCGCCGTTAACCCCAACCACCAGAATCACGAACGGCCCATCTTGCTTTGGAATTTGCAGTGGCAAACTGCACGGTTCCAGCATCGCTAACAAATTTTGTTTCAAGGTTTGGCCCAATAATTGGCCGTCATTGAGTTGATCGCGCTCCAGACTATCGGTCAGTTGTTTAATCAATTGCGTGGTGGTTTCGATACCCAGGTCGGCCATCAATAATTGGGCTTCGATGTCCGCCAATAACTCTTTGGTAAGCGCTTTTTGCCCGAATGCCAAGCTGCTCAGTACCCCGCCCAGGCCGGTTCTGGTTTTTTTCAGCTGGGTGGTTAAACGCAAATATAAAGAATCTTCGCTGCTTACCTGAGATACTTCCGCGGGCACCTGTTCGGTTGCAACAGTCTCGACGGCTTCGAAAGCTACACTTTCGTCCTCAGTTCCCGTGCGATAACGGCTGTAAAATAGAATCCCCAGCAACGGCAACATCAGCAACGCAGCGACCGCATTATGCGCAACGGCCAAAGCCAGAGGCAGCTGGTACTTGACGCTAAAAATCCCCAGCGCAATTTGCACTAATAGCAGCAGGCTCAGGATATTCCCCGCCAAACGTACCGGTTTCGGATAGCGTTCCGAGGTAGCGGACAACATCAAAGCGCTGAGCACCAGGAAAGTGAAAGCAGCCAAAACGCGATGCAATGCCTGTATCGCCATTTTCGCATCGGCGGAAAGACCGCTGTCCCTGAACAGATCCAAAAGACTCAGATAATCGCCGCCCGGTAACCATTCGCTGTTACAGCGCGGAAAATCGCTACACGCTAGGCCGGCATAGTTGCTACTGACCCACCCGCCCAGCACAATCTGCGCGAGCAAGACCAGTATCGCCAAACCGGTAAATAGGATGGGGCCGGAACGAACCGGCCTTGCTTCGGCAACCGGATTAAGCCGCAAATAGCTCCAAACTAAAGTCCAAAACGTAAAAAAACCCAACAACAGATGCGCTGTTACGACGCCGGGCCGCGTGCCGGATGTCACCGTCCACATGCCCAAACCGGCTTGCCCGGCTATCAACAGCAATACCAGAGTGGTCAGCATGACTGCAGGCGAACGCGGTTTTTCTCCCCACGCCAATCCAAACCAAACCAACGCTAATAGCGCCAAGCCGCCAGCCAAGTAGCGATGAGCCATTTCTTTCCAAGCTTTTGCGGTATCCAAGGCATACTGCGGAAATCCAGCAGCCGCATCGGCTTTAAATTCCGCGCTGTCACTGACGAAAGCCTTGCCGTAACAACCAGGCCAGTCCGGGCAACCCAATCCGGCGTGGGTTAAGCGCACATACGCGCCGACGATGATGACTAGCAGCGCCAACAACGCGCAGCACAGGGTTAATTTTCTGAACATATTTCTAACCGATTTGTGAAATTCTGAGTAACTTGCTTAAGTCGCTTTTGACTTGGTAAGGATCGTAGCCCGGAGCATATTGCATCATCAGATTTCCTAGTGGGTCCATAATGATCAGCATGCCTTCCGGCAAGGGCTGCGCGTTTAATTGTGTTAACTTTTCCTTTAAGGAGACGGCTGGCAAGGCTTTTAATAAGCGACCGTCATCGCGCCATTCCGCCGGCAGCTGATAAGTTTTTTCAAACAACACCGCCAAGCGGCGAATCCGGGCAATATCTTTACCCATCATCAATGTCAGTTGATGGGTTTTATACAAGGCATCGCGACAGGTTTCCCCGCAGTCCCTCGGCACAGGATTGACCAACACCCAATGGCCTTTCAACTCCTGCATATTTTGCGCGGAAAATGTGTCGTAACCGGAAAATTCATCAGCCGAGGTTACTTGCGGTGGAGTGATCAGCACGCCATTGTTGGTGCCTAGCTTAACGATGTCCGGATTTTTCGCCAAAAACCACGCAAACCCAAAAGGCACGATGGACATGGCGAATATCACTACGATGGTGATGCGGTTTTTTTTATATTGATTATCCACGGTGTATTTTTCGACTACTAATCCAAATAAATAGGGCTGTTAAGGTCAGCGCTAAACCGAACCATTGTACTGCATAGGCCCTATGTTTTTCAGGTGGGATTGCCACAGCAATCTTCCATTGCCGTTGATAGCCATCGGGCTGCGCCGAGTCGAGTTCAATCTGATAATCGGCCAACGCATATCCCAACCTATCCGCCAAGAGTTGGCTATCTATTACTTGTACTCTGACCGGCCAAGTTTCCCCCGGAATTTCCGCGCCTTTTAATTTCAGACCTGGCTCAGGAAAACGGTTAATTCTGCCACGTACTTGTTGTGTCACAGTGCTGATACCAATGTCCGGCAAAACTTCGCGGGAAGCGCCTAACGGGATCCAACCGCGGTTCACTAATATGCCAGGCTGACCGCTATCGGGCAAAAACGGCGTTAAAACCAGATAGCCGGGTTTGCCGTTTAGCGTTTGGTTATCGATTAAAACCTGATGTTTAATATCGTAGTGCCCGGTCACTAAAACCGGTCGATAGCGCAAAACATCCTTATCTATTCCGGTTTGAAGCGTTAAATCCAAGGCTTCCGCGTTGACAACATCTTGCTGTTGCGCCAGTAAAACCGCCTTCTGTTCGCCGCGTCCCAATTGCCAAACCCCCAAACCGCACAACAAACCGAATAACAGCAGATATCCGCTTAATGCGAGTAATGAACAACGGAATTCGATACCCCGCATACTAAATTTGATCATCGGTAACTGCTCCTGTGTGGATATGTGCTATTGGCAAGCGTACCTGAATCGCCGAGAATGCAGGTTTTTATTTATTTTTGCCGCCATGCTCATCAAAACGCTCACTATCGTCGCATTCCTGGCCATCGTCGTCAGCCTCGGGTCCGCACTGTTTCATATTGTCAAACACAAGGAAGACAGCGATTCGGCCAAGACCGCCAAGGCTTTAACCATGCGTATCGGTCTCTCGCTGGCCTTATTCGTCCTACTGTTCATCGCGTACACCACAGGCATGGTTCAACCCCACGGCATCGGTGCCCGCATGCATGCCAACCAAAATCCAGCAACTGCAACGTCAAACCCTTAAAAATCGACAAAAAAAAAGCGCGATCCGCAAAGACCGCGCTTTTTCCGGTTTGATTAACAGCTGTTACATCATGTAAACAAACACGAACAGACCCAACCAGACCACGTCGACAAAATGCCAGTACCAAGCGGCTGCTTCGAAGGCAAAGTGGTTTTCCGGCGTGAAATGACCTTTCCAGCTTCTGAACAACACGACCGATAAAATAATTGCACCGACACAGACATGGAAACCGTGAAAACCGGTCAACATAAAAAAGGTTGAACCGTAGATGCCCGAACCCAGAGTCAAACCCATTTCATGGTAGGCTTCGTAATACTCGGTCGCTTGGAATGCTACGAACAAAAAGCCCAAACCAACAGTAGCGATCAAACCTTTGATCAGTTGATCGCGATTTTTTGCTAACAAACCGTGATGCGCCCAAGTACAAGTTACACCGCTGGACAACAGCAACAAGGTATTCAGAAACGGTAAACCAAACGCACCCATCGGTTCGAAATCACCACCTACTTTACCGGGACCGTTGGTAGGCCAAACTGATTGAAAAGCCGGCCACAAAGTATCGTGTGTCGAACGGCCCGGCCCGCTTGGAAAGCCGGTTTCACCCAGCCAAGACACGGACAAATTACGTGTGTACCAAAGTGCACCGAAGAAAACGGCGAAGAACATGACTTCGGAAAAAATGAACCACATCATGCCCATACGATAAGAAATACCGACACCGTGGTTGTACATACCGGATTCGCTCTCTGTGGACTGCAACGCAAACCACAACCCCAGCATCACCAAAAATATCACAAAACCCGTCAGCATCATGCCGGAACCGATCGACGAACCGTTCAGATGATTAGCAAACCCCGCCAGCGTCATCATCAAACCGCCGGTAGCCAAAACCGGCCATACGGCTTTATGCGGTATGTAATAACTATCGTGTGTAGACATATCCTTCCCCTCTATTTTTTACTGATGTTAGTGTTATCAAAAAAAGTGTATGCAAGCGTGACGGTCTTATAGCGTTCGGGTAACGCCGGCTCCACAACGAAACGAACCGGCATGGTTTTTTCTTCGTTTGCTGCAAAAGTTTGTTCAGAAAAGCAAAAACACTGAGTCTTTTTAAAAAACTCTGCCGCCAAGCCGGGAGTAATACTAGGTATCGCTTGGGCAATCATCGGCTTGTTAGTGGTATTTTTGGCATAAAAATTAACGGTGTAGTATTCACCGGGATGCACTTTCATGCTTTTCACTTCTGAACGGAACAACATCGGAGTGGACTCGTTTAAGGACGTGAGAAACTCGACAGTCACCTCCCTATTTTTATCCACCTGATACGCCGCCTCCTGAACCGCTTGACCTTCAACTTTACCGTTCAAACCGGTTAAATCGCAAAGCACATCGTAAAGTGGCACCAGAGCATAACCAAAACCAAACATGGCAATTGCGACAAGCGCCAGCTTACGGACCAACTTGATATTTTTTTGCCCAATATCGTCGCTCATTGCGAGATAGCCTTAATAACCGCAAATACGTATATCGTAAAGGCCACCGCAAACAACACCAAAGCCGTCAAAATGTTTTTCTTTTTTGTATCCATTTCATTACCCAATAAGCCATGTCAACTGACATGGCTTATTTCAGTCACTCATTTCAAGCCTTAAAAATGCTCGGTAGGGATTCTCGCCGGCGGTGTGCTGAAGGTGTGATAAGGCGCAGGCGAAGGCACGGTCCATTCCAGACTGTGTTTGCTGGCATCTTCCCAAACCTCGTCACTCACTTTTTCGCCGGTTCCACCGCGGATGGTGTCGATGACGATGTACACAAACAACAGCTGGCTAAAACCGTAGATGAAAGCACCAATACTGGACACCATATTCCAATCGGCGAATTGAATCGCATAATCGGGGATACGACGCGGCATGCCAGCCAAACCCAGGAAATGTTGCGGGAAGAACAAGATGTTTACCGATACCGCTGACAACCAAAAATGCAGCTTGCCGATCTTCTCGTTGTACATATTGCCGGTCCATTTAGGCAACCAAAAATATCCGGCAGCCATCAGAATGAAAATAGACGCAGGCACCAAGGTGTAGTGAAAGTGGGCAACGATGAAATAGGTATCGTGGTATTGAAAATCCACCGGCGCTACCGACATCATCAAACCGGTGAAACCACCCATCGTGAACAGCACCACAAACGCAATCGAAAACAGCATCGGTGTTTCGAAGGTCATCGAGCCCTTCCACATCGTAGCGGTCCAGTTGAACACTTTTACGCCGGTCGGAATCGCAATCAGCATGGTGGCGTACATAAAGTACAACTCACCGGCGACTGGCATACCGACGGTAAACATGTGGTGAGCCCAAACGATGAAAGACAAGAAGGCAATCGCACCGGTCGCATACACCATAGAGGCATATCCAAACAGCGGCTTACGGGCAAATACCGGAATGATGGTCGACGCCACACCGAAGGTCGGCAGAATCATGACATACACTTCAGGGTGACCGAAGAACCAGAAAATGTGTTGATACAACACCGGGTCACCGCCGCCGGCTGCATCGAAGAAGCTGGTATCGAAGAATTTGTCGGTCAACAACATGGTCACCGCACCGGCGAATACCGGCATGATGGCGATCAACAAGAACGCAGTGATCAACCAAGTCCAAACGAACAATGGCATTTTCATCAAGGTCATGCCAGGAGCGCGCATATTAAAAATGGTGGCGATCACATTGATAGCACCCATGATGGATGAGATACCCAACAAATGCACAGAGAAAATAGCGAACGGAAAGGATTTACCGTTTTGGAAAACCAAAGGCGGATAAAAAGTCCAACCACCCGATGGCGCGCCACCTTCCATGAACAAAGTGCTGGCCAACAACAATACGCCTGCCACCAACATCCAGAAGCTCATGTTGTTCATCCGTGGCAAGGCCATATCCGGCGCACCGATCATCATCGGAATCATCCAGTTTGCCAAGCCAACGAACGCCGGCATGACGGCGCCGAACACCATCACCAAAGCATGCATGGTGGTCATGGAGTTAAAGAAGTTTGGATCGACAAATTGCAGGCCTGGCTCGAATAATTCAGAGCGTATCACCAATGCCATGGCACCACCGACAAAAAACATTGCCAGACCAAATACCAGATACAAGGTGCCTATATCTTTGTGGTTGGTGGTAAATATCCACCGTAAAACGCCCTTCTCAGGGCCGTGATCGTGGTGATCGTGGTGATCATCATGTTCAGCTACGACAGCAGTCATACTTTATACCTCAGCAAAAATTAGAAAATGAGTTCATTGCGAAAATCAGTGAATTACTCATCATCGTCCCATTTAGGTGTGATTTTATTAGGCTGAATCTCATCACCCACGTTGTTACCCAATGCCGGCGCGTTTCTGATGTAAGTGATCAGTTCGGCCAATTCGTCATCCGGCAATTTTTTGAAGGCCGGCATTTTGCTCGTACCTGCCTGTATAAAACCAATCAGCTGATCCATATTGCCGGTGACTTTCGCGCTGCCTCGCAAAGCGGGGAACCAACCGGAGATGCCGTTACCATCGATCTGGTGGCAAGCCACGCAGTTTTTCAGATAAACAGATTCACCTTTTGCCATCAGCGTGTTGCGGGTTTGGTCGCTCAAATCAGGTGCTTGGTTCTGTTTCTCCAGATTCGCTTTCACCCAGGCGTCGTATTGATCCTGTTCCATCGCCACCACTACCACAGGCATAAAGCCATGGTCTCGACCGCATAGCTCGGTACATTGGCCGCGGTAAGTGCCTGGTTTATCAACTGAAGTCCAAGCTTCGTTGATAAAACCGGGGTTGGCGTCTTTTTTCCAGCCCAGATCAGGCACCCACCAGGAGTGAATCACGTCGCCAGCAGTAAACAGAAAGCGGATTTTCTTACCAACCGGCACCACCAGCGGCTTGTCCACGTTCAACAAGTAATTGGGCACGTTACGCGGGTCCATGGAACTGACCCTATGAGTTTTTTCGCTGGCCTCGTCTAAATGGCTTTCGAAATGCACGCCGCTATCCAGGTATTCATACTCCCAATACCATTGTTTACCGGTGACTTTAATGCTCATCTCTGAGTCCTGCACCTTGTCCAAATCGATTACGGCTTTGGTGGCAGGAATCGCCATACCCACCAGAATCAGGGTGGGAATGATGGTCCAGATGATCTCAACAGTCGTATTCTCATGAAACTGCTCGGCTTTATGGCCCTTTGATTTACGATGATGATAAATCGAGTAAAACATAGTGCCGAACACCGCGATCCCAATAAACACGCAGATCCACAGAATCAGCATGTGCAAATCGTAGAGCTCGTTACTGAGTTGCGTCACGCCCTTCATCAGGTTGAGTGTATAGTCCGCATGCGCAGTCCCCAAGCCTAAAGCCATCAGGACTAAACAAGCGAGCAGTTGCTTTGTTTTCTTCACGGAGCAGCCTCCCCATTGGTAGTTATAAACTTGTATGCGTTATATCTTCGTAATATCGTCGCAAGACCCTTTAACCGGCGAACAATTCCATTTACTGATAATTATCATAAATTAACTGGGCAATTTTAACCCATGACTCACCCACAAACCAGAAGAGGTTTTCCCGTTTGTAAAAAATACACATAAAAAAGGCTTGGGAGCATCGCTGCTCGCAAGCCTTTTGTTGCGTAATAGAGACAGATTTATGCTGTCATTACTTCAATGCGTCAGAATACGCCATGTCGAATTTAGGAATATGGCTATCCAACCAGCTTTTGACCAATTGCCCCACGTCTTCGGTGACTTCGGCTTCGCCAGCATGAAATTTTTTCTGTAAATCCGCGCAGATACCGATCAACGCTTCGTGCTCGGCTTTGTGCCTATCATAACCAGCAAAGCCCTTTGCCACCATTTCCTTTTCTTCGTGAGCAAAGTGATCAACCACATAGGCAATCAGCGCATCCAGCGAAGCGCCAACGGTTGCGCGCGCGGCGCCGCCCGTGGCTTCATCGTACAGTTTATTCAGCAAACCGAACAAGGTTTGGTGCTCTTGGTCGGCAAATCCGACATTAGTGCCATATTGAGCCGCAGTCCAAGTAATTAAAGCCATATAACGTCTCCTGGTTGTTTTTGTAATGGAGTCGTCATTTTGAACATCTGCTCTTCATTTTTTTTGATTTACATCAACTTTTTGCCAGTTTGGCAAACTCAATTTGCGACGCTAACACATCAAAATCGCCGGCGGCTGAAAACGGCAAAACCCCTAATAGAGGCGCATCCAGACGCTCAAGCAAATACGTTAGATTACCGTCAAAACCCGGCATAGCCTGATCAATTTGCACCGCCACCCAACCGGCACAAGACAAGCCGGCCTGATGTATGGCCGACATAGTCAAGCGCGCGTGATTGATACAACCCAGCCTGACACCCACCACCAGAATCACCGGCAAACGCAAGGCTTGCGCCAGACCGGCGTTGTCCAAAACCCCGCTCATTGGCGAATACCAGCCGCCCGCACCCTCGACCAGTACCACATCAGCCCGTTGTTGTAAGCGGGTAAACCCATCTGAAACAACATCCACTGAAACATCTACACCACCGCAAGCCAAATGCGGGGATATTGCCGCTTCAAAAGCGTAGGGATTGATTTCCCGGTATTCCAGTGACACCGAAGCGTATTGCTGCATCAGTAGCGCATCGGAATTTTTCAGCATTCCGTTATGCCATTCACAGCCGGCGGCCACCGGCTTCATCCCCACCGTACTCAAGCCTTGCATTTGCAGGTAGCGCATCAAGGCAATCGTCGCCCAGGTTTTGCCGACGTTAGTATCCGTACCGGTAATGAAGAACGCGGATTTCATAACCTTGCCCGCACGACAATAATTTCATAGCTGGCCACTACTTCACCGCCTACCATACTGTTCTCGTAGCGCCGAATCATGCGCTGCAATTGCGAACGGGTGGTGGGTCGCCGATTTCTGGCATCGCTAACATTATGCGCCCCCAGGTCTTTTAGCTCATGCATCAAAGCCAGTACCGTGGGGTAAGATAAACGATACATCACAGTATCCACATCAACCCGCCCAAAACCAGCAGCCCTTAAAAAACCGCCAATCTGCCCCGCACTATAAAAATCGTTAACATGAACAAAGTCGTCGACACCGGTCCAAGCGGCTTTCAGTTCTTTTAAAGTTTCCGGACCGAAGGTTGAAAATACCAGCTGCCCATCCTGACGCAATAATCGCCGCACATCGGCAAATACCGCCGGCAAGTCCTGACACCACTGCACGGCCAGATTCGAATAAACTTGTTGCAGACTGTTATCCGCAAAAGGTAGTTTTTCGGCATCGGCACAAACATATTCTACCGATACAGCACCGTTGTTCCGTCGCGACGCTTGCAGCATGGGCAATGCAATATCCAATGCCAAACAAGACTGATTCAGACCATCTAACGGCAAACATCGCGTCAAAAAACCGGTGCCGCACCCAATATCCAGCACCCAGCCCGGTGCGGATCGCAACGGATATTTTTGCAGCAAGGCTAATCCCACCTGGCGTTGCAACATCGCCGCCGAATCATAACTCCCAGCCGCCGCCGCAAACGAACGCCTAATTTTAGCTTTATCCAACACGGCAAAACTCATTCAGCCGCAGCAACGATGTCGCATAGCTGCTGGGCGTGCGATAAAAATGGCACATGTCCGGCACTTGCCAGAACATGTAGTTTGACGCGCGTGCTTAAAGTCTTTACAGCTTGCCCGGTTTGTACCGGAATCAAAGTATCTTTATCGCCTTGCATGACCGTGGTCGGACAGTGCAAGCCCACCACGGACTTGCGCAAATCGCTATTTTTCAGAATTTGCAAACCACCCTGCAACGCATCGCGCGCCGGCGCATCGCACTCATGTACTGCCAAGCGCAATTGCTGTAACAACTGCCGGCTTTCCGGCAAGCCCTGAACTTGCAAACCCAAAAAGCGCTGCAAGGTCAATTTCGTGTCATCGCTAAGTTGGGCGACAAAACCATCCAACACTTCCGGCCTCACTCCCGGCCAATCGGCAGTTTTGACAAATTTAGGATTGCCGGACAGCAAAAACAACGACTGCACTCGTTCCGGACGGCGCGCCGCCATATCCAAAGCCACCGTCGCACCCAGCGACCAACCTAACAAGCTAAAACGATTGACCGGAATCGCGTCAAATAAAGCGGACGTAATAGCCGACAGGTCATATGCATCCAAACCGGCACTGCGGCCGTGACCGGGCAAATCCAGGCAAATCACCTGGCGATGCCGAGCCAGTTGCCTGGCAAACTCGCGCCAAATGCCGCTATGCATCGCCCAACCGTGCAGCATGACCAACGGTAATCCCCGGCCGTATATTTCTCTATGAATACCGGTCATGGCAAAGCCTTGGACAATGCGTCAAGCAACGCATCGACCTGCTGTTCGGTATGATTGGCGGAAAAAGTGATCCGCAAGCGCGCACTGCCGGGCGGTACGGTCGGCGGTCGGATCGCACTGACCCAAAACCCTTGTTCCAGTAAGCGCTGACTAGCCGCCAAGGCTTGGCCGCTTTCGCCAATCAGAACGGGCTGGATCGCGGTAAAAGAATCCATCAGTAGCAAACCTTGTTGCTGCGCACCTTTTCGGAAACGGCGGATCAGATTTTGCAATTGTTCGCGGCGCCAGGACTCACTTTGCAACACCCGCAAACTGGCGCGTGTCGCCTCGGCCACAGCCGCCGGCAAGGCGGTGGTGAAGACATAACTCCGGGCTTTTTGAATCAGCATCTCGATCAAATCCTCGGAACCGGCCACGAAGGCGCCGAAGGTCCCAAATGCCTTGCCCAAAGTCCCGATTAGAATGGGTACGTCATCCTGACTCAAACCAAAATGCTCGACAACGCCGCCGCCGTTTTTACCGAGTACGCCAAAACCGTGGGCATCGTCGATCAATAAACCGGCATGACGCTGTTTGACTAACTCAACCATGGCGGGCAATGGCGGCAAATCGCCATCCATGCTGAACACGCCGTCGCTGACCACCAAAGCCTTCCCGGAAGCCGCAGCGAGCTTAGTCTGCAAATCTTCACAATCGGCATGCCGATAGCGCTGAAAACGCGCCCGTGACAACAAACCGCCGTCCAACAAAGAAGCGTGATTCAAGCGATCCTCCAATACCGTATCGCCGCGACCCAACAATGCCGAAATCACGCCGAGATTGGCCATATAACCGGTCGAAAATAGCAAGGCTCGCTCCCGACCGGTAAAGGCCGCCAATTCTTCTTCCAAAGCATGATGCGCGCTACTGTGACCGCAAATCAGATGCGCAGAACCGCTGCCAACTCCGAAGCGATCGACACCAGCTTTAAACGCTGCAGCAACCTCAGGATGATTAGCCAGCCCCAGATAGTCGTTACTGCAAAAATTGATTAGCTGCCGGCCATCGACATTCAGCGTAATGCCTTGCGGACCATCGACTACCCTGCGGCGCCGATATAGGTTATCGCGCTCCAGCTGCCGCAGCTGGCCGGCAAAGTCGTAGAAATTATTGGCCATTAGGCGTAGCTGGAACCGCCCATTTTAACGCCCAAACGTTCGAACAATTGCTGGTCGTGGTTAGTCATCGGGTTATCGGTGGTCAGCAGTTTATCGCCATAGAAAATCGAGTTGGCGCCGGCCAGGAAACACAAAGCCTGCATCTCGTCGCTCATTGCTTTGCGGCCAGCCGACAGGCGTACCCGCGACTGCGGCATTAGAATTCTGGCCACAGCGATGGTACGCACAAACACGATAGGATCCAGCGCTTCGGTGCCGTGCAATGGCGTACCTTCCACCTGCACCAACATATTGATTGGGACGCTTTCCGGATGCTTGGGCATATTCGCCAGTTGCAACAACAATTTGGCGCGGTCAGTTTGCGATTCGCCCATTCCAACTATCCCTCCGCAGCATACATTGATGCCGGCATCACGTACCCGTTCCAGCGTATCCAAACGGTCTTGATAAGTGCGGGTGGTGATGATTTCCGAATAGTAATCTTCCGAAGTATCCAGATTGTGGTTGTAATAATCCAGGCCGCCGTCCTTCAAGGCTTGGGTCTGCTTATCGCTGAGCATACCTAGCGTTACGCAAGTTTCCATACCCAGCGCTTTCACGCCCTGCACCATTTCCACGACTCTTTCGATGTCTCTGTCCTTCGGACTACGCCAAGCCGCACCCATGCAAAACCGCGACGCGCCCTGCTCCTTGGCTTGCTGCGCGGCTTTTAAGACGGCGTCAACCGGCATTAGGGCTTCCGGATTTAAGTCAGAATCATAGCGCGCACTTTGCGGGCAATAGCCGCAATCCTCGGAGCAGGAACCGGTTTTGATGCTTAACAAACTGCTCACCTGGATCTCGTTGGGATCGAAATACACCCTGTGCACGCTTTGCGCCTGAAAAATCAAATCGTTAAACGGTAGCGCCAGCAAAGCTTCGACTTCGTGTAATTGCCAATCGTGACGGATGGTGGCCGTTGATTCCAAGGGTTTCTGGCTTGCAGACATTCTGATAATCTCCGAAAAGTGAGGACGAAACCGGCGTCGGACACCGACTCATCAACCTGTATTTAAAATTATGGTAAACAACTGGCTGAACATTATACAGAAGAAATTGCTGCCGCCACGTTGCGTGTTATGCGCAAGCCCGGGATACGGCGATTTGGATTTGTGCCTGGGCTGCTTGACCGACCTGCCGCGCAATCTTTCGTGCTGCTACCGTTGCGGAGAACATTTCGAGACCGCGATTGATATGCCGCAACTCTGTGGCCGCTGCCTGAAAAAATCGCCGGCCTTCGACGAGACCTATGCGCCGTTTTTATACCAAAGCCAGATGCGCTATTTGATCGGCCAATTAAAGTTTGCCAACGATTATAAAAACGCCCGCTTAATCGCGGCCCTGCTGGCCGAGCATATTGCCGATAGCGCGGAACTGCCGGATTGTCTGTTACCCGTACCGTTGCATCCCAAGCGTTACCGCGAACGCGGCTTCAATCAATCGATAGAAATTGCCCGGCATTTATCCCGGCAGCTCCGCATTCCGCTGGATTTGTATAGCTGCGTTCGCCAGCGCGATACCGGCCACCAAACCGGCTTACCTGCCAAGCAACGCCGGAAAAACATGCGCCTGGCTTTCAAGATTGTTAAGCCACTGACGTTTCAACATGTCGCAATTATTGATGATGTCATGACTACCGGCGCTACTGCCTCGGCGCTGGCCGCCACGCTAAAACAAGCCGGAGTCGGCAAGGTCGACGTCTGGGTTTGCGCGCGAGCCTAAAATACCGTCTTAATTATCCCGGACGGCCGAGGCTGCCAGCGGTAAACCGGAATTTTGCAAGGCATTAAGAGTAGTCAGCAATTTTTCCCTCCGTGAGCCCAGCATTTGAAAACCGTGCATCAGCATAGTTATTTCATCCTGCAAATTGTGTTGATCGACGCCCATGACATTTAAAGCCTCGACCGCCGACGCTAGCGCCAACTCGTGCCGACTTTGGTAAGGCCGTTTAAAGCGGGTCTGAAAGCCGTCCCGCAATTTTTGCAGCAATTCTTCGAAATGCTGTTCGGTGAAATCCTCGGCCTGCATGCGTTCCAGCAACATCTGCTCGGCATCGAATACCTCAGTGTGAAAAGCCTGCCGATAAGCCGCGCATAATTGTTCCACTAAGTTTTTATGCCGTTCTTGCTGTCCTTGTAGCTGCGCCACCAATCGCGCCGCATTTTCTTCCAGGCTGAACATTGGCCGTTGATAACGCATCGCATGCAAAGCCTCCAGCGTCGCCACCAGTTCGACCAATCTGGGCTCGGTATAATTTTCGGTTTCCAGCCAGCGATAAAACAGCGGCTTGAAGGCATTCGGAAAACGGCCGAATTGCTCGCAGTAGGTTTCTACAAATTCGCCGATAAAGCGTTCCAGCGCCGGTTGATCGAGCAGTTGCTGCTTCATCGCCAACAACAACCTCCGACTCAACTCACTGATACTCATTTCCGCTCTATCAGCAGGACTTAGCGCGTTAACCGGCTCAGCATCGGCATCATCACCCACAATTTGCCTGGTCGGCGTAGCGCTTAACAGCCTTTGCCAGTACTCCACCAACCCGGTACCTGCGGTTTCGCACCCGATGTGCTTGATAATATTATCCGCCAAGGCCAGCAAACAGCGACTGGCCGGGGAGTTGACGGCCAAATCCACTACCGACATCTGTAAAGCCACGGCTTTGGGCAGATTCTCGTCGCGAATCACAAAGCCGCCGTACTCCACTTTCAATTTCAAGCATTTTTCCGCCACGGCGGCAAACCGCCGATAGGTATCGGTCGCAGCCGGGTAGTCCACGGCCTGATTGACCACGACGCGCAGGCTGCCCGTATACTGGCGGGTATTCAAAGACTTCAGCAGCGCAAAGGCATCGGTTAGCGCCGCAGGATCACCGCTGACCACTAAAAAAGTTGATTGCGCCAATTCGATAAAGCGCAACAGCGTTTCCGTATGCGTCGCAGCCGTGTCGATCAAAAAATAATCGAATTGCGTTTCCAGATCCGCCAACGCAGCCGCCAGCCTATGTGTCTGCTCGGCGGAGACCGGCGCACCACCCATTAGATGCGCAGCTGACACGACGCCAACACCGTCGCCGGTTTTCAGCAACACCTCAGCAATGGCCTTTTCACCGCGTAACACCTGCTCCAAGCGATGTGCCGGCCGCAGCCCGAGCAATGTATTGATATTGGACAAGCCGGTATCAACATCGACTACGCAGACCCGCTTGCCGCGCAATGCCATTGCCGCCGCTACATTAGCCACCACACTGGTTTTACCGACGCCGCTCTTGGCACCGGCAAACACGATAAGGTGCGGTTTTGATGGGCCTTGTTCTGAGATATATAAACTGTCCATGATGGCAATGAAATAGGCTGTTTAGGTCGCGTATAGATCGGCAAACCAAACCAGCCGAATTCGAGCAATATTGTAAGCCCAATCTTATAAATTCATGAATTCATACAACAAACCAAATTGTAAATGTCGGCACATAAGCGACAGCCCTGACCGTATCGCCGGCGAATGGTCGATTAGCCACCGTCTTCACGTATAATGCCCCGTCCACAAAACGACTACACATGCCATGACCACACCGCGTCTCGCCTGGGCTATTACCGGCTCCGGACACTATATAGAAGAATGTCTTGAATACATGCTGACGCTGGATAATGTTGATTTGTATTTGAGCCAAGCCGGCGAGGAAGTCTTGAAAATGTACGGTATTCGCCTGGACGACATCCGCGCCAAGATGCCGGTGTATCGGGATAAAGCCGCCTCGGCGCCACCGGTCGGTTTGTTCTACAAAGGTTATTACCACACCTTTGTCATGGCCCCCACCACTTCTAATACCATTGCTAAATGCGTGTTGGGCATCGCCGATTCGTTGGTCACTAACCTGTATTCCCAGGCCGGCAAATGCCGCGTGCCCAGCATCGTTTACCCTTGCGACACCCAGCCGGAGATTGAAACCACCGCACCCGGCAAGAAAAAATTCATGGTCTATCCGCGCCCTATCGACCTGGAAGCCACCGACAAAATCCGCAGTTTTCCGTATACGCAAGTGGTTGATGATGTCGAGCAGCTAATCGTCGCCGTCAACACGCGATTAGCCAGTCTATGACCGAACGCATCCTGTTCATCACCGGCCGGCTGGCGGAGAAACAAGTCCGGCAAGTTTTGGAAAAAATGCAGCCCGACTTTCAATACAAGGTGTATGTGATGGGCGTAACGGTGGCGGCGTTGATTACCAGCGACATGATCATCCGCCGGCTGCCAGACGCGCAAGGCGCTGACCGGGTGATTTTACCAGGCCGCTGCCGCGGCGACCTGGATACTCTAGCCCGACATTTCGGCGTGCCGTTCGAACGCGGTCCGGAGGAAATCAAGGACTTGCCGCAGCATTTTGGCATGGCCGCTCAGCATTACGACCTTAGCCAATACCAAACCAAAATTTTCGCGGAAATCACCGACGCGCCTAGCATCAGTGTCGAGGCGGTGATTGAGCGCGCTTATTATTACAAAGCCAACGGCGCGGATGTGATCGACATCGGCTGCCTGCCCGGCACGCCGTTTCCGCATCTGGCCGATTGCATCCGCACCTTGAAGCAAGAAGGTTTCACCGTCAGCATCGATTCGCTGGAAGACGCCGATTTGTTGGCCGGCGGTAAAGCCGGCGCCGATTACATGCTGAGCTTGACCGCCAAGAGTCTATGGATTGCCGACGAGGTAGCGACCACGCCGATTCTGATTCCGGAAACCCACGGCGACTTGAGCACGCTGGATAAAGCCATCGAAATCTTGAGTGCGAAAAACCGCGACTTCATCGTCGATCCTATCCTCGATCCAATCCACTTCGGCTTCACCGACTCCATCGTCCGCAATCACGAATTCCGCCGCCGCTATCCGGACGTGGAAATGATGATGGGCGTCGGCAATCTCACCGAACTGACCCACGCCGACACCTCCGGCGTCAACGCGATTTTGTTGGGGATTTGTTCGGAGTTGAATATTAACCATATTCTGGCAACGGAAGTGAGTAAACACGCGCGCCGCGCGATCAAGGAAGCCGACAGCGCCCGCCGCATCATGTACACCGCCAAGCAGCACAACACCCTGCCCAAGCACATCGCTCCCGATTTGCTGACCGTGCATGACAGTTCGCCGTTTTTGAACAGCCGCGCGGAAATCGAAAGTCTGGCAGCGGAAATTAAAGACCCCAGCTACCGCATCCAGGTCAGCAGCGACGGCATCCATGTGTTTAACCGCGACGGCCTACACACCGCGCTCGACCCGTTTGATTTGTACCCCAAGTTGCAGGTAGAAACCGATGGCGGCCATGCTTTTTATCTGGGCGTGGAACTGGCCCGAGCCGAGATAGCCTGGCAGTTGGGCAAGCGCTTCACCCAGGATCAGCAATTGAGTTGGGGCTGTGCCGCGCAAGGCAGCGAGCCGGCGGTGGATTTACATACCTTCAAACCCGCCGGCAACACCCTAAAAAAGCACGAAGACTAAGCCGTTTGTCGGTTGCGCTTGTCGTAAACTCAACAAAGCTTCAATCCATTTCTGCATTAGTCTCGCCAAAACCCCACTATTCCAGGCTCAGTTCATTTGGTATTGGTCTTGCTTGCATCTTGGCTAAACCCCATTCACCCGAACGAGCCCTCACACATGCCCGAGTTTCCGTTAAAACTGGCGGTCGCCACCAAGGACAATATTTCCATCAACGAACATTTCGGCCATGCCACGAAGTTTTCCGTGTATAGCGTCTCCGAAGCCAGTTGCGAATTATTAGAAACCCGCGAAGTGGCCAATTACTGCCTGGGCCAGCATGCCGACGAGTCCGCAATGCCCGGCATTTTGGCAACCATTAAAGACTGTTACGCAGTGTTCGTGGCGCGTATCGGCGACGGTCCCACCGCCAAAGTCCATGCCATCGGCGTGCGCGCGGTTTCTGAATACGCCTATGCGGCGGTTGAAGAATCCTTGCTGGACTATGCCAAGCGCACCGCAGCCGGCGAGGAGATCGGATGACCCCTGAGCATGTGCAGCAATGGGTGAAAGATCACCCCCTCAGTCCGATTCACGTCGATTGCGCGGTGACGGTGATGCTGAAAATCATCGACGGCAAATGCAAGATGCGGCCGACCGAAAAAGTGGTGATGGCGCTGCTGTACGACTGCGTCAAACACTTGCCCGGGCAACTGCTGCAAGACGATCTACATCCCTTGATTACAACCGCCCGCACTCGCGAAGACGACGAAGCCCTGAAAAATCTGATTTACGAAAAACGTCTGATGGCGGAAACCGCGATTTCCCGGCCGGTGATGAAGGGCTTTAAAGCCATGATCCGCGAGCAAGGCTTGCTGGAGCGCCGGGATGTAGAAGAAACGGAAGCCTAAGTCGCGTTCAATCGAAAAAATCGAAACTCAGCTGTCCACCCAAGCTTGGTGGACGAAATAAATCGCTACGCAACGCCGGTAGCGAACTGGTTAAATCCAGCTTTCTGCTGATTAACTTGAAACGCTGCGCCAGCAAATCGGCATAGCTGCCGCTGCCCGTTTGGCGTTGATGAAACCCCGCATCGTAAGCTTTGCCGCCGCGGCTGTCCCTGACTCGATTCATCACGTGCTCAGCTTTCATCGGGAAGTTTTGTTGCAGCCATTCTGCAAATAAATCCGCCGTTTCCAAGGGCAGGCGCAACAGGATGTATTGCACACTTTGCGCACCGGCCTTATGAGCTGCGCTGACGATGCTTTCCAGTTCGTAATCGGTGAGAACAGGGATTAAAGGCGCCAGCATCACGCCAACCGGAATCCCGGCTTCCCGCAAGCGGGCAACCGCCTCCAAGCGACGTTGCGGCGCGGCCGCGCGCGGCTCCAAGGTGCGCGCCAGCGTTCTGTCCAGCGTGGTAATCGACAGGTAGACGGCAACCAAACCCTGCCCGGCCATCGGCGCCAAAATATCAATGTCGCGTTCGATCAAAGCCGATTTGGTGACGATACTGACCGGATGCCGGGTCTCTGATAGCACTTCCAAAATTTGCCGCATGATGCGCTGTTGCCGTTCCAACGGTTGATAAGGATCAGTGTTGGTTCCCAAGGCCAGCGGCGCGCAGCGATAATTGCGTTTGGCCAGCTCTTCGCGCAACAACCGGGCCGCGTCGGGTTTAACCAGAATTTTACTCTCGAAATCCAACCCGGCGGAATAGCCCAAGTAGGCATGGGTTGGACGGGCAAAGCAATAAATACAGGCGTGTTCGCAACCGCGATACGGGTTTATCGACCGATCAAACGGAATATCCGGTGAATCGTTATAGGTAATCACCGATTTGCTGCTATCGATAATGACTTCGGTGGGCAACGGCGGCAACGCTGCATCCAAACAGCCCCAGCCATCGTCTTCAGCCTGCCTGTTCAATTTTTCAAACCGACCGACTGCATTACTGATACTGGCGCGACCTTTGTAAATTAATGGCTTAGGCATAGCATCATCTTCAAGCAATTGATAACTGGGCAAAGGGATATACCCAGCACGCGCCAATCTCCAGATAGTCGCACAGATTTTGCCACCCGACATTGGCTTTACCGGTTCAGCGTCTAATCTTACATCCGCTCTTGAACGCTCATCAGACGAAGACCAGACAAACGATGAAAAAGCTGCTGATTAAATATACCACCGGGTTAAAGTAAATTTATCTGCTGCCAAATCGACGGTAACGGCGGTTGCTATCAAAACGGCCTCACTGGCACACTCATTCTGGCAGGGAGCTATTTATTGAAATGGGAGCGCCGACCGCGAGAAAAATCCGAGCTTCATAACCGTCAAGAACATGAAGGCGAACGGTATTTAAACAACGGGAAAAATCACAGCGCAAAAAAAAGCTCGCATCGCTGCAAGCCTTAGTTTTGTTTGGGACAATAATGACCGCGGCGTCTAGTTAATTAAAAACTCCGAGAAAAACACATCACGAAAACCGTCGCTATTTTGAATTTTGCTCAACAGATCAGTTATCACTTGTTTGGTTTTCAAGCGTAAGGCTTCGCGCTGTTCCATGCTTTGCAGGTCGGCACTTTTCATGCCGCTGAGCATCATTATCATTTCATGGCGCAGAACCGGCATGTGCTTTTTAATGACTTCCAAATGATCGGCACCTTCCACCAGTAACTGCACGTTCAACATCAGGTATTTTTTGGGCTCGGCCAGATTGACGGTAAACTTGGGTTTCATCTCCAGATACTCTATGACCGGCCCGGCGCTTTCGTCGGCTTTTTTCTCGCCGGAGTTCGCCCAGGTCATCGCCGGCAACAGCATCAAACTGATCAACAAAATAAATGTTCGCACGGATTCCTCATATAATGTAGTGACTACACCAAAAGTATATTCCAATTTCGCCATTTGACACCATGAAACCACAAGCTATCGGCCCGGTCATGATCGACATCGAGGCCCACAGCCTCAGTGCGCTGGACAAAGAAAAAATCGCTCATCCCAATACCGGCGCCTTAATCCTATTTTCCCGAAACTACGACAATCCTCGACAAGTCGCTGACTTAATCAAACAGATCCGCGCTGCACGCAACGGTGACATCCTGATCGCGGTCGATCAGGAAGGTGGCCGCGTGCAACGCTTTCAAAACGGCTTTACCCGCTTGCCGGCAGCTGCCTATTACGCCGAGCAACCCGAACTGGCGGAAGCCGCCGGTTGGCTGATGGCTAGCGAACTGCTGGCCGTGGATGTGGATTTCAGTTTCGCGCCGGTATTGGACGTGGACTGCGGAGTCAGCGAAATCATCGGCAACCGCTCGTTTTCCCAAGACGCGAAATTAGCCGCAGAACTGGCCGGCGCGTTTCGCCAAGGCATGCGCGCGGCCGGCATGGCCGCCACCGGTAAACAT
This sequence comes from Methylomonas sp. TEB, assembly GCF_047777895.1. Taxonomy (GTDB): domain Bacteria; phylum Pseudomonadota; class Gammaproteobacteria; order Methylococcales; family Methylomonadaceae; genus Methylomonas. The sequence goes on along the minus strand of NZ_CP180476.1, from coordinate 2,068,135 downwards.
TTCCCCGGCCACGGCGCGGTGGCACTGGATTCGCATTTGACGCTACCCGTCGACGAACGCGATCTGGAAACCATCCGCCGACAAGATTTACTGCCATTCAAACAATTGATAGTGCAAGGCCTGGAGGCCATCATGCCGGCTCATGTGGTTTATCCGCAAGTAGACCGTTACCCGGCCGGCTTTTCCAGCTTCTGGTTACAGACCATTTTGCGCGGCGAACTGGGTTTCGATGGCGCGATCTTCAGTGACGACCTGAGTATGGAAGGCGCGGCCAGCATAGGCGATTTCACCGAACGCGCCGGCCTTGCCCAGCAAGCCGGCTGCGACATGCTTTTGGTATGCAACAATCCGGTAGCCGCCGAACAAGTGCTGGATAAACTGCCTATCAGCCAAAACAGCAAACGCGAACAACGCCTGCAAGCGATGCGCGGCAAATGCCAGCTAGACAAAGATGCTTTGGCAAAAAATGACAAATGGCAAACCATTTCCAAACAAATCAAGGAGTTTTATGAAGCCCATGCTTGAAGAAATCGGCATTGTTAAACAGCAAGCACTGCTGCTCCACAGCGCCGAGGAAGTCGAAGCGGCATTGGATAGCATGGCGGCGGCGATCACCGACAAACTGCAAGACAGTAATCCCTTGGTGTTGTGCGTCATCAACGGCGGCATCATCGCTACCGGCAAATTACTGCCGCGCCTGGACTTTCCGTTAAATCTGGATAGCGTCCACGCCAGCCGTTACCGCAACGCCACCTCGGGCAGCGATATACACTGGCTGTTCAAACCGACTACGCCGCTGGCTGGCCGCACGGTATTGGTAGTGGACGATATTCTCGACGAAGGCCATACCTTACAAGCGATAGTCGAATATTGCCAAGAGCAAGGCGCCAGCGCCGTTTATACCGCCGCGCTGTTCGACAAAGACTTGCAAATTACCAAGCCTATCGAGCCCGACTTTATCGGCCTCACTGTCGCCAATCATTACTTGTTCGGCTACGGCATGGATTACAAGGGTTATCTGAGAAATGCGCCAGGCGTATTTGCCTGCAAGGAAGTACTATGACATTGGCTATCATCGGCGGCACCGGCCTCACCCAAATCGAAGAATTGGTTATCATCGGTCAAGAACGCGTAAGCACCCCTTTCGGCGAGCCCTCCGCGCCTTATTTGCTTGGTGAGCTAAATGGGAAGAAATTGGTGTTCCTGGCCAGACACGGCAACCCGCATCGAATCCCGCCGCACAAGATCAACTACCGGGCTAATATCTGGGGTTTAAAACAACTAGGCGTTACTGAGATTATCGGTGTAGCGGCGGTCGGCGGTATCGGCGCGAAAATGGCGCCAGCCGTTATTGCCATTCCGGATCAATTGATAGACTACAGCTACGGCCGCGAGCATACGTTTTTTGCCGACGATCTGGAGCATGTCACGCATATCGATTTCACCGAACCGTATACACCCTCCTTACGCGCAAGAATTATTCAAGCCGCGCAACAGGCAAACATTTCCCTAACCCCATCAGGCACTTACGGCTGCACCCAAGGGCCAAGGCTGGAAACGGTTGCCGAAATTAAACGCATGGCTAACGACGGTTGCGATTTGGTGGGCATGACCGGCATGCCGGAAGCCGCGTTGGCACGGGAATTGGGTTTGGCTTATGCCAACATCTCGGTGGTTGCGAATTGGGCGGCCGGCGTGGTCGAGGGCGAAATCACCATGGCCGAGATCGAGAAAAACTTGGAAGTTGGCATGGCCAATGCCATCGCCTTGTTGAAAGCAACCGTATTATTCAACGACTATTAGAAACGGAAACGGATTTTGACGAGACCCGGATGCCCCGCCAAAATCCGCGAATTTGGGAAACGCAGATTACATTTCCCGAACCTTTGCAAAGCGCTTATCTTTTCGTGCCACCGCTGTGAAGTACATCATTGCGGTAAGCTGAGTTGGCGGAGTCTTCGGCGATATTTTTTGCCGCAGTAGCATATTTATCATGCTCGGCATTTTTTACCATCAGTACGGCGCCAGCCGCCAGTACGACAGCAATGACGATATAGAGCCAGAAATTATCTTTTTCTTGTACTTCACTCATTTTGTACCTTCCTTTTGTTGTTTGTGATGGTGGTGCTGAAAAAATTTCAACGGAGCAAAAGATAACAAACGGAAGCTTATATTTTTTGATATACATCAAACTTTTTATGGTTGTTGAATTTCATGCCTAGTCGCCGCCTATTTCTAAAGCACTCCGGTATTTTGCTGACCGCGGCTTTATTGACCGGCAAATTCGCAAACGTCCTTGCCGAGAGGTTGGCAACGCATTTTGCCGCCGACGACTTCATCACCCTTTACACGCAACTTATCGATCAGCGAACGGTGACAAACAGCAACCAACTCAATTTGATCCTGCCCGAGATTGCTGAAGATGGCGCGGTGGTACCGGTCAGCATTACCAGCGAGCTGGAAGGCATCGAGAAACTGTATCTATTCGCCGATAAAAATCCCACGCCGCTGCTGGCGGAATTCGAACTCACACCACTCATCGCACCCCAGCTCACGGCGCGGATTAAATTAGCGGGATCTTGCAACGTGATTTTGCTTGCGGAACACAACGGAGCGCTACTGCGCACCAGCCGCTGGGTTAATGTGATGCGCGGCGGCTGCGGAACAGGTTGATATGGCTAACAGTATAAAAATCAGAAGCCAACGGCGCGACGGCTATACGGAAGTTAAATTGCTGATCACGCACCCGATGGAAAACGGCCGCAATCGCGACGCCAACGGCGAATTGATTCCGGCGCATTTTATCGAGCGGTTACTGGTTAAATTAAACGATCAACTAATCCTAACCACCAATATGGCCGGCAGCCTATCCAAAAATCCGTTTTTTACGTTTAGATTAAAAGCAGGAAATAGCGGCGATAGACTCAGTGCCGAATGGACTGACAATAGACAAAACCAAGATCACGCCGAGCACGTGCTCGACTGAAGCATAGGCTAGTTAAGAATAATTTCGGCGGTCTGATTTCGGGCGCTAGCCACCAGAAAACTCAACGGCGATGCAGCAAATTGCCGTTCCAACTGCGCCAGCAGTTCCTCAGCCCGTTGCGGGTTGGCAACCGCGCAAAATCCGGTCGGCCCCCACGAAGTTTGACCTACCGCCACCGCGCCGTGCTCAGCCAGACTAGCCATCGCTGCCGCAACATCCGGACTGGTAAACACCCCACCCTGCACCGGCGCGAAGTGTTCGCCCACCGCCTGCTGCAACGCAGTAATCACTTCGCCGAATTTATTAAGATTGCCTTCAGCCAACGCCGGCAAACCCTGCATCAATAGCAAGTAACATAAGCGCTCGGCCTGGGTTTGCGGAAACGGCGGCAATTGCTGAAAAGCGCTGACCTCCTGTTCGCCATGCAAACCTTGGCCGCGTTGATCAAACACCAAAATAAACCGCCAGTCTCCCGGCACCGCCATTTGCGCAATCATGGGCGGAGTTTTGGTGTCGGGTCCGCGACCGCCGTCCACCACCAAGCCGCCTGTTTCGAAGATACCGATACCAATACCGGAACGCGCACCGCGATCAGAGAGTTGGGCTATTTCCCGCACCGACAGATCCAAACCGTAAAAAGCATTCAACGCTGCACCAACAGCCAGAGCCATTTGCGTACCCGATCCTAAGCCAATATGTTCAGGAATGGCATGGTCGATAGTGATATTGAGTGCATCGGAAACGCCCAGCAGCTGACAAAATTGCCGGGTACATTTCAGCGCGCGCTCGGCGGACGGACCGCTGACTTGCAGGGTATCCGCGGCGGTTATGCTGAGCTGGGTATTGATTTCGTTCAGCGCCAAACCGATGCTACCGAAATGCCGCCCCAAAGCCCCGCTTAAATCGATAAAGCCCATATGCAAGCGAGCCGGTGCTATGACCGTCACTGATTGGTACCGCGCTTTCACCACCTGGATTCCGTCAAATACTAAGGAGCCGGCATTATAGCGGATGATGTTGGCGGGCCGAGATAAAATCAGCCACTTGGTGTAGATCGGCCATGAGAAAATCGGCGTGTTCGACAGCCCAGGCATCCGCCGGCTGTAACGACGGCACGAAGACGCAAGACGCCCCAGCAGCCAAAGCGGCGCGGACGCCTGTCGGCGAATCTTCCAACACCAAACAGTCCTCAACCTGTTGAGCCAATTCTGCGGCAGCGCGCAAAAAAATATCCGGAGCCGGCTTTGCCGCGGCGACCATATCGCCGGCAACGATATAAGAAAAAACATCCGTCAATCCGGCCCAGGCCAGGCATTGTTGCGCTGCCGCCAGCGCGCTATTAGTGGCCAGACAGAACGGCAATTGGTACTGAGCCAATACCTCCAACACGGCAAAAAAACCGGGCTTTACGGCGATACCGTGTTGCTGCACATTTGCGAGCCAATACTCGCTACTTAATTGTTGAAACTTGTGCAGATTGAAACCAAGCCCACACTGCAACTGCAAACGCTGAGTAACCGCCATGCCGGAACAACCGGACAAGCTATCCCAAAATTCAGCCGGCAGCGCAAAACCAAGCTCATCGGCAGCGGCCCGCCAAGCCTGAACATACGTCGGTTCACTATCCAAAACCAGACCGTCCATATCAAAAATGACTGCCCGCCAATGCCGATCTGTCACCGGATGACCTTGATAAACTCGCCTATGGCTTCCCGATTCGAACCGACTACTATGCGCTGGACACCGTCTTGATCGACTTCCAACTGCCCGGCCACGCGAATCCGTTCGCCGATTTGTGCCTGGCCGTTGTAAGTGGCGGTAAAACACACCACGCTATCAACTTGGGGATGCTTGATGGCAAACCGAGCGGGATAATCGAAACTGAATTGGTCTTCACACACTTCGGCGTCGATAGTGATGAAGCCCAGTTTACGATAGCTTTTATCCTGTGCTTCCGGATCGGCGACCGCCAGCGACAAATCGAATTTGCGCCCATTGATCATGCCCTTGTTGTACTTGCGCTGCTCGTGCCAGACATATTCGTCAAAGGCAAAATCGCAGGCTCGCCGCTGGTAAGCCTCCAACCAGTCTTCATCGTTTAATGCCTGGCAACGATCTTCGGCAATCAAGGCTTGGACGATATTGCGCGCACGATGAAACTCGCCACGCTCGTAGCACACCAGATCAATATCGGAACTGTGTTTTTGCATACCCACCAGCAGCGAGCCGGTCACGCCGAATCGGCTAAGGTCCAACCCATTGGACCGCAACAAGCCACACAGTTTGTGCAAATCGGCCAATACCGGATCGCCGGGCTCCTCAGCCAACAAACGTTGCAATAATTTTTGAGGCTGATAATGCCGAACAATAGCGGCACTGGGCACGGCGTGTAAATGCGCATCAAGCAGTGCCGAATAATGCAGATACTGCGGGCAATATTGCTCAAGATGTTGGTTCGCCAGTGCGGTGTCGACCTTGCGCCAAACGCCTGCTAGACAGAGGTAGCGCAGAAAACATAAGACCTTCCCATTTTCCTGGCCCTCAACAACGACCGCGAAAATCAATCCTTCCGCAGTTTCTATAAAATCTTTGGCTCGATACACGGTTTTAATTGAACTCCACCCGGTTACGGCCGCTTTGCTTGGCCTTGTACAAAGCGGCGTCTGCCGCCTCCAGCATCTCCAGCGCGGTTCTATATTGGCCAACATAGGTTGCCACGCCCAAACTCAGGCTAACACACTGAGTCTCGGTGTCGCCATAAACGATGTTTTTTTCAAAAACTTGCCGACGAATATTTTCAGCAAGCTTAAGGGCATCTTGCAAAGCCGTATCGGGCAGGATCGCCACGAACTCCTCGCCACCGTAGCGACAAATGAGATCACTGCTACGCTCCAATTGCTCCGTGAGAACTTTCGCCACCGCAATCAAACACCCATCGCCTTGCGGGTGCCCTAAGGTGTCGTTATATTTCTTAAAGTGATCGATATCGCAAATAATCAAAGACAACGGCGCTTTATTGCGGCGAGACAGCGCAAACTGCATGGCAAGATTGCTATCGAAATGGCGGCGATTGCCCAAGCCGGTTAATTGATCGCGCAATGATAAACGCTCCAATTCCCGATTGGCGGCCTGCAATTCCCGCTGAGTGGTTTGCAGCTTTTGCCGCATCACATAAATCCGCTCCATCGCGATCACTGTCAATCGCAAACGGGTAGGATTCAGCGGCTTAGGCAGATAGGCATCGCCGCCGGCCAAAATACCGTTAACGAACGACTCATCATCGTCGTGCATCGTAAAAAAAATGATGGGAAACCAATCGGCCTTTTTTAGCTCGCGGATGGCTTTCGTGGCCTCGAAACCGCTCAGCAAGGGCATTTCCACATCCATCAAAATTAAATCCACGTCTTGGTCGGCGACATATTGCAAGGCTTCGGAACCGTTTTCCGCATAGGACACCGCATGCCCCATTTCTTTCAGGCATTCCGCAACCAGCTGCCTGATCACTTTACTATCATCGACCACCAATATTTTCATTGTTCTTTTAGTTGGCTTAAGCAGACTCTAGGATTCTAGCGTAATTAATTGAAGTCACAGAAAACAATTGATAAAACCGAGTCAATCCCCTATCCTCGCCCGCTGGCTTTTCAGCCTACCAACAATCCGTTATTCCCCTCCAAACCTTAGGAGAAACCATGAAGATCGGTGTTCCAAAAGAAGTTCACGACGGCGAAAAGCGCGTCGCTACCACGCCCGAGGCCGCTGAAAAAATCATCAAACTAGGTTTTGAAGTACTGGTGGAAAGCGGCGCCGGCGACAATGCCAATATTTCCGATGACGCTTATCGTGCGGCAGGCGTACAAGTCGTCGCTTCGGCGCAGGAATTATGGCAAAACAGCGACATTATCATGAAAGTCCGGGCGCCCGAATTTCATCCGCAATTGAACATAGAAGAAGCCGATTTGCTGCGCGAAGGCCAGCAATTGATCAGCTTTATCTGGCCGGCGCAAAACGAAGCACTAATGCAAAAATTGGCCGCCAAAAAAGTCTCTGTGTTGGCCATGGACAGCGTGCCGCGTATGTCCCGCGCCCAAAAAATGGACGCCCTGAGTTCCATGGCCAATATCGCCGGTTATCGAGCCATCGTAGAAGCCGCGCAACATTTTGGCCGCTTCTTCACCGGTCAAATCACCGCTGCAGGCAAAATCCCGCCCGCCAAAGTGTTGGTGATTGGTGCTGGTGTAGCCGGTCTGGCTGCGATTGGTGCTGCGAAAGGTATGGGCGCCATTGTCCGCGCTTTCGATACCCGCCCTGAAGTGAAAGAACAAATTGAAAGTATGGACGCCGAGTTTTTGATGCTCGACTTTCAGGAAGACGGCTCCGGCACCGGCGGTTACGCCAAAACCATGTCCAAAGAATTTATCGAAGCCGAGATGGCTTTGTTTGCCCAGCAAGCGAAGGAAGTGGACATCATCGTCACCACGGCCTTGATCCCCGGTAAACCTGCGCCCGAATTGATTACCGCAGAGATGGTGGCGTCCATGAAACCCGGCAGCGTGATCGTGGATTTGGCCGCCGAACAAGGCGGTAACTGCGCCTTGACCGAGAAAAATCAGGTCGTGGTGAAACACGATGTCACCATCATCGGTTACACCAATTTGCCCAGCCGCTTGGCTAATCAATCCAGCCAGCTTTACGCCACCAATCTGCGGCATCTACTCACCGATCTCACGCCCGGCAAGGACGGCAATACCGTCATTAACATGGAAGACGAGGTGATACGCGGCGCGACAGTGATTAAGGAAGGCAATATCACCTGGCCTCCACCACCGCCCAAACTGTCCGCTGCCCCCAAACAAGCGGCAGCAGCCGAAGCCGCCGCCGCAGTGGAAACCAAATCTTTGGTACCTGAACCGATAAAGCAATGGTTGCCGATTGCCTTGGCTGCTCTGGTGTTCTTTGCGGTCGGCGCGACGGCACCTACCTCGTTTTTGTCGCACTTCACGGTGTTTGTATTGGCTTGTTTCGTCGGTTACCAAGTGATTTGGAATGTCTCACCGTCACTGCACACACCGTTAATGAGTGTGACCAACGCCATCAGCGGCATTATTGTCATCGGTGCACTGGTGCAGGTGTCGTCGCCTGACTCGATAATCGGTATTTTGTCGGCGGTGGCAATTCTGATCGCATCCATCAATATTGCCGGCGGCTTTCTCGTGACACGCCGCATGCTTGAAATGTTTAGAAAATAAGGAGAGCTACATGTCAAACGGTCTAGTTACGATGGCATACATCGCAGCCTCGATTCTATTCATTCTCAGCCTCAGCGGCTTGAGCAAGCAGGACACAGCGCGGCGCGGCAATTATTACGGCATGACCGGGATGGCGATTGCGATTGCAGCCACGGTATTCGGTGGCAGTGTGACCGCCTACGTCATACTCACGATTGCCTTGCTGATCGGTGGCTTCATCGGCACCAAAGCCGCGGCAAAAGTGGAAATGACGCAAATGCCGGAGCTGGTGGCATTGATGCACAGCTTGGTTGGGATGGCGGCGGTATTGGTCGGCTACGCCAACGCCATGGATCACTCCAACAGTTTGGTCGGCGCCGAAAAAACCATCCACGAAGTGGAAACCTACATCGGTATATTTATTGGTGCGGTGACCTTTTCCGGTTCGGTGATCGCCTTCGGCAAGCTCTGCGGTCGCATCAGCGGCAAGCCGGTGTTGTTGCCAGCACGGCATTGGCTAAACCTGGCCATGCTGGTCATTACCGTGATCTTGGGCGGCAGCTTTCTGAGCGCGGCAGAAAGCGGTGGCGGCATGCTACCGCTGGCGATTATGACGGTGATTGCTTTGGTATTTGGCGTACACATGGTGATGGCCATCGGCGGCGCCGACATGCCGGTGGTGGTATCGATGCTGAACAGCTATTCCGGTTGGGCGGCAGCGGCTACCGGCTTCATGCTCAGCAATGACTTACTGATCGTCACCGGCGCATTGGTCGGCTCCAGCGGTGCGATTTTGAGTTACATCATGTGCCGGGCGATGAATCGACACTTTCTCAGCGTGATTGCCGGCGGCTTTGGCAGCGCGGGTGGTGAAGCGGCAGAAGTGGTCGGTGAGGTACAACCCATTGAAGTGGAAGAAACAGCCCAATTATTGCTGGACGCCAAAGACATCGTGATCATTCCCGGCTATGGCATGGCCGTGGCGCAAGCACAGCACACGGTCAACGAAATCACCAAATTGCTGACCGGTCGCGGCAAAAAAGTTCGGTTTGCCATCCATCCAGTGGCCGGCCGCATGCCGGGGCATATGAACGTCTTGTTGGCTGAAGCGAAAGTGCCGTATGACATCGTGTTTGAAATGGATGAAATCAACGAAGACTTTCCGCATGTGGATGTCTCCATCGTCATCGGCGCCAACGACATCGTCAACCCCTCTGCTTTGGACGACCCCAACAGCCCGATAGCCGGTATGCCGGTGCTGGAGTGCTGGAAAGGCGCTGCCACTATCGTCCTAAAACGTTCGATGGCTTCAGGTTACGCCGGCGTCGGCAATCCCCTGTTCGTGCATGACAACACCCGTATGTTGTTCGGCGACGCTAATGATAAATTGCAGGGCTTGTTGAAGGCTTTGCAGGGGTGACCTAGTAATATGCCCTGATCGGTGACCGCCAACGAAGTTAATTGGCGGCCACCTCAAACGGGGCGGCCACAAAGGACGAAGAATATCAGGCCTTTTTACGTTTCAGGCCCAGGAAACCCAGTAATCCGGTACCCATAAACCAGATCGCACCAGGCACTGGTACAGCGGCTGGCGTAATTGAAGTGACCAAATAAACGGTACTATTATCACTGCCCCATGCTCCTGCGCCATTGGTATTGATACTGTTATAGTACCAAACCCATTGCGCGCTGGAATCGATACCGGAGTGGAAGCCCCAGGGCGATATTCCATTGGCACCCTCTGCGACAATCGGGGATGCCGGATTCGCCAGCGAATCTACATACATACTCCAACCGGTACCGCCAGTTGAAATAGTATTTGCGCCATTGCCGAATAAGTAGTCGTTATTCGACAGGGTAAAAGTACCCAATGCTGCACCCGGGCCACCTTGATTGGTGACTTTTAAAATCAGATAGGAAACAGCCGTGGTGCTTAGGTAGTCGACCGAAGAATACGTGCTGCCCCAATCGTTGCCGCTTAGGATAGCAGGGCTACTAATCGAGGTTGCGCTGGAGCTGACGTACGCTTCAAAGGCATTATCGGCAGTAAAAACGCTGGTCAGTAAAGTCGATGCTTGCGCGCCTGATATTGAACCAGTCAGGATAAGAGCCGAAGTCAGTTTTTTCATTTTTCAGATACCTTTAAGTTATGTGAGTAGCGTAAGGTTATCACTTGGTCGTTATCGATCATATTGCCCAAAAGCATTACGACCAAGCCTCCGGTAGTAATAAGCGCTAGTAGCCTAAACCCTGACTAAATAGAGCAGAGGCTGGTTTTGCCACAAGTTAAAAAGTTGGAGTTAGTTTATTTACCTTACCATCCATCTGGAACCTGATCATTACCACCCTCGTATTCATCCGGTTAGCCAAGCGTGCCCAAACTTTGCTGGATAAGCAAGGTTTGTCCCATGGCACGACACGCAGTTTGCTGGTATTTACCTTGGCCTCGCTGCTATCCTGGGGATCAGGCGAAGTGGTCGACTGGACCGAAGCGAAAATCCAGGGCAAGCCACAAATCGCCTCTCGGTCAACGGAAGAAGAGTTTGCTCAGCTGTTAGAGGTTTTCAACCAAGTTCAAACGGCAACTCAAACTAAATCATCAAGCTATTAACGAGACATTATGAAAACACTGCTACTGGGATCAACGCTGGCCTTTTGTACCCCCACCTATGCCGACAACTATTTATCGTTTAACGCACCGAATAAAGCCGATGCGGAAACTTGGCTGAATGCCTTTACCGATGCTCAAGATATGACCCGAGACGGTATCGTGTTAAAAAGTAATTTAAAGCGGGAAGAACTCTCGGAATTGCTGAAATCGCTGCGGGCAAAAGCGGAAACCTTGTTCGGTGATGTCGTATCGCCGTTCGGCGATTGCACCAAATCGGTCGAGTCGGTCAATTGGTACTGGCAAACACAACTATCGCTCATTACCGATCCAACGAATGATACCGATAGCAAGGCGCTTAGCTTGGTTACCCTGGCCTGGGAAGGCGGCGAATATTATGCGATATGCTCTCGCATGATCAGGGCTTTGCCGTAACGCTGACCCGAATTCTTCTAGCTTTAGTTAGGACTCGTTGAGACGAAAGCGATAAAGACCTGCCTTCCACGACCTTTAGCACCAAGGTCTGTTATTGCTCTGAAAGCGGCCTTGCTTCTGATCTATCACTTAAATCAGTCTGGTAGCATGGGCACCGCTATTTATCGGGGGAAATTGGCAAAAATATTTACGCCCTCATAACGGCAAAATGCTGAAGCGCCTGTCAGCCAGTCCGCGGCAAACATACGCGAAAGCACGTACCCTTCCCCAGTTCGCTCTTCACCTCTATTCGCCCATTGTGCTTTTTAACGATCCCATAGGATAAAGACAGACCCAGGCCTGTGCCCATGCCAACTGATTTGGTGGTAAAAAACGGATCGAAGATTTTTCCAAGCTGTTCGGGCTTGATGCCCTTGCCGGTGTCCTCCACCTCAACCCAAACATTTTGCTCGTCATACGCGGTGCGAATCGTAATTCGGCCGTGATCCTCGATGGCTTGCACGGCGTTGATCAAAAGGTTCATAAACACTTGGTTGAGCTGGGACGCGATGCAATTAATCTCGGGGATTCCGCCGTATTCCTTGACGACGTCGGCCTTGTACTTGATCTCGTTCCACACCACGTTAAGCGTACTGTCGAGACCAGCCTCAAGATTCGCCGATTGCTGTTCCAGTTCGCCGACGTGAGAGAAATCCTTCAGATCCTTAACGATGCGCCGCACTCGCTGCAGGCCGTCGAGGGATTCCGCCAGAAGATCGCCAATATCTTCGCGTAGATAGCCGATATTGATTTCCTGCTTCAGATGCGTGATATTTTGCAAGGCCTCATTTACCAACGACCCTTCAATCCGTTCGTAAGCCGCCAGCAGTGCCAGCATGCCATCGACATACTCTTGCAAGGTGCTCAAATTGGAGTTGACGAAGCCAATGGGATTATTGATTTCGTGAGCCACACCGGCCGCGAGCTGACCAATCGAAGCCATTTTTTCGGATTGCAGCAGTTGCATCTGGGTTTCTTCAAGCTGCCTGATCAGTTCCTCTTGACGCGCCTTCTCGGCCAGCAATTGCGTATTCGCCATTTGCAGGGATTCAGTGCGCTTTCGCACCTGTTCTTCGAGCTCGTCTCGGGAATCGCGCAATGCTTCCTCGGCCCGTTTGCGTTCGGTAATATCGTTAAAGCCGAAAACGCGGCCGATGATGTGCTCGCCTAGATATTGCGGCCGGGATCTGCATTCGAAAATCCGGCCATCATTGAGGCTCAGAATATCTTCGGTTTCGCTGTTGCCGACGAGCTCCTGTAGGCGCATACGAAATATTTCCGGCTCGGCAACCAACCCAGCAATAAACTCGAGAATATCCGCTTCCTCCCCCTCCAGCAGCAACTCGTCGGAAATGCCCCACATGCTGCTGAACTGGCGGTTCATGTTGGCAATCTTGCCATGCCAATCGATGACTAGAATGCCATTGCCTGTCGATTCCAACGTCGCCCGCAATTGAGACAATATTTGGGCCAGAGCATCCTCGGCCTTGTGCTCGTTCTGTACATCCCTGGCCTGCACCAGAATCAAAGGGCTTCCTGCGTGATCAATGACTTTGACGGATTTGGTCACCGTCAGCATCGAACCGTCGGCGCATTGGTAAAGTCCGTCCTGGGTCTCGATATCCTGGTATTGGCCGTTACGGACGTCCTCCCAATAAAACACGTCTTGCAATGAACTTTCGATGTTGGTGATCGGCATGGCCAGCAATTCGGCTTCCGAATAGCCCAGCATTTTCTCGACAATCTTGTTGGCAACGATGATCCGCAACTCACCGGGTTCAACCAACAACATCATATACCGGCTGTAATCAAGCATCAGATGTTCGAGGCTTATCATCCGGCTCGCTCCTGCCCAGGCGTATTCGGATCGAAATAGTAATTGACCCGTTTGCGCGGACTGAGATAGTTGTATATCTCCCGCGGGACCTGCGCCGGCCTGATCGCCTTTGCGATATTCGCATCCGCTTCGCACGCCGTGTCCACCAGAATCGCCTCATCCCTGGGAATATCCGCGTCGTAAATCAGCACCAGCGGTTTCATCGGCTTGGCGGTATTGACGGTGACGACCATGCCGATCACGCCATTGGAAAACTGCACGATGGTGCCGGGCGGATAAACGCCAAGACAACGGATGAAGACCTGGAGCAGTTTCTGATCGAATTTGTTGCGCAACTTGGCGAACATGGTCGACAGCGCCTCGTGGGGCGTCAGCGCATCGTTAATATTCACCGGATTGCACAATTCATCGTAGTGGTTGGCAATGACAACAATCCGGGAAAGCAAACCGATAGCCTCACCCTTTAGTTTATTAGGGTAGCCAGTCCCATCGAACCATTCGTGATGTTCGCGGATGATGGTCACCACGGCCGGCGCTAATCCCAGCCGCTGGCCAATATCCGCGCCGTACTGGCAATGCATTTCAAACAAATGCCGCTCAGCCTGATTAAGCGGCTCCTTTTTCATCAGAATTTTTGTCGGAATTTCCTTATGGCCAATATCGTGAAACAGCGCGCCTATACCCAGGCTGCCGACCAGCTCTTGCGGGAGCTGGATGTCGCGGGCCATCATCAGGGACAGCATGGTGACGTTCAAAGAGTGGTAATACATTTCCTCTGCACCCGCTTTGCCGATCATGACATGTATAGCAAGTTCCGGTGCGCAAAGCAGCGAGTCGACAATTTGGTCCACCAATTGCCCAGCCTTGCGCACGGTTTCCGCCGGCATGGTAAACAGGCTTTTCTCAATGCCGTGTATCGTTTTAGCGGTATCGATAAAGGCATTTTCAATCCGCGCCGCCACCTCGCGCTGCTGCTGGATCCGCTCGACCAGCGCCAGTTTGGCTGCCAACGCCGGCGAAATATCCGGCTTGGCGGCAACCTGTGGTTGCTCTACCTGCTGTGTTTTTTTAGGCAGCGGATTGACATCGCTGAGGGCCGGATCGTAACGAATCGATTTCAGCCCAAGACTCTGAAGGGTCTTGATCTGCGCCTCGTTTTTAATCTTGAAATGGCTGAACGAGAATGGGTGATCAAACCACTTGAGATCGAGGTGGATATACAACCCGACCCGCAGCTGATCCATGGTGATGTTGAGGTCATCTTGCATAGGGATTGGCAGTTCGATCAACTTTTGTCAGATGGAAAAATGTCGAATTCATACCGTCTCTACCCATACGCCGCCCCAAACCACTCCCGGTTTTGCGATCATCTTCATACGGAAGACGCCGCTTCAGTGAGTTTGACCGGAAGCGTAGGGGAAATAAGGAAAATAAGCAAACCAGGAGTCAAATCCAGTTGGACCCTATGCCAATCAAAAGCTTGGGAACTGAATAGCAACTCATTCTCCTCATACCCCCTTAGCAATTGAGCCATGTGTTTCCCTCCTTCTGCATCCGGACGATGATCCATTAGAAGTTAGCTAAGAGTGCCGGTGCTTGCGTTGGCAATTACCTGAAGGTGTTTAGCTTAGCGAGATCTTTTATCCCGTTCCAGTTCCAAATATTTATGCCGCAAATCGACATAATTGCCGCCTATCCATTGCCAAAATGTCGCCGCCGCTTCCGGGTCAGTGCTGATTAACTTCACGGCTATCGCGCCGTTGCTGCTGATGTCGGTAATCTGTGCGTCAATATCAATGCTGGCTTTGGTTTTGACGACGCGCCTGTCGGTATCGACCCGAAAAGTCACCGGTTCGCCCACTTGAAACAAGATGTCGCGTTTTAAGCCACCCAAAAACTTCAGGCTATACTCCGAAACCGATTGAAACGGCAACACGAACTCTGCATGCCAACGAAACGGCGGACACTGGATAGGTCCGGCGTTCTTGGGAAAATGCACGGTATAGCCGTCATCGACTTTGGCTTTAACCACCCCCCGGGTATAAATTTCGTGGCAATTGGTCAGTACCGCATCGCCCGGCTCCAGACTGTATTTTGCAGCGTGTGCAGTCAGGCTGTTGAAAGCCAAGACAAATCCCAAAACGATTGTTTTCATGCTGCTCTCCTAATTATTATTGTTTACTTTCATCCCTAAACTTACGGCTCGGCCAACCGGATACTGGAGATCAAATTCCTCCCCCAGCTTGGCGGGTGTACCCTCAGTCTGTATCCGCCACCAAGCGTTGTCAATACGTTGCCTACAATGCAGTTCAGCAGCAGGCGGATAACCCAATCCCATCTTTATCGCGGCTGCGGTGTGCTGGGTTGATATGGACCCAGCAGACTACGTACCAAGGTATTGGTTTCGTCTATATCCACAGTGATCATATGCCCGGTGTTAGTGCCTAGATAGGGCTGCATTGCTGCTGCCATATACGGGAACACCAGACGTAAGTCGTTACTGGAACCGTTACTTTGTACGCTGGTTTTCCATAACTGTTTGCGTTGCTGCTGTTGCAAATAGGCTTCTTTATCGCAGGCTTCCAACACCAGATAGCGCCGGAACGTCGTATAGGATTCGGTGCGTTGCGAATAGCCGCCGTAACCCCAACCAAAACCGGGATAATAGCCATTGTAAAATCGGGACATACGGTACGGATAGTAATAACCCATGTCGTTCCACAATGGTACTTCGTAGCTATACTGGTGGACTTCGGGCGCACCGACGCCGTAACTTAAGAACATCACCAAATTGCTGTCTTGCAAACTACCGGCCTTGCTGTAGCCGCGATTGGCCAGGACTTTTTCGATATAGGTTTTAAACTCGATAAACTGCAAATCCTGTTCATTAGCGCCGGCATTGCCAGGCAATACCACGAATCGCATATTGCTTTGCGGAGCGCTAACGGCGACTAACGAATCGATTTCCGTGCGGAATTGCAGAGGACGCGGTGTAGTGCTACAAGCCGCCAATAATGCAATCATTAATAAAACCAACAACCGATAACTTACACCTATGAATTTATTGCTGTGCATGGTCACTCCCTGTTTCGTTCGTTGAAGCATTCTCTTGCCATAAGCTTTGCGTGCGTTGCTGCAAGCGAATATCGGCAAGTACCTTTTTATCGTGCAATTCCGCCTGATGGGACAATTGTTCCGAGAGCTGCTGACTTTCCGCAAGCCTTTGCCTAGCCTGCTGGGTTTCCTGGGCCAGCAACTCCGCTTCCAGACGCATGGCCTTTAATTCGTTTTCGTGGCGTAGCTGTTCGGCATACAAACGCTTCTCAAGTTCCAACTGCTGAGTAAGCTGATCTTGTTTGTCTTCCAACAAGCGCCGCTGTTTTTCGGCTTCCTGAGCCTGCATCAGTAATTCCAGCTCGGATATACGGCGCAAATGTTCCAGTTGCAGGCGTTTTTCGTGTATTTCTTCTTCCTCCAGCAACCGCTGCTGCCGGGAGAGTTCGCGGGTGCGTTCTTCATTCAACTCAAAAGTCTTTTTCAACACGTTCAGATAAACGCTGTCCCGGCCCAACTGCACGTTCGGAAATTCGTTAAAGCTGGCGCTAAGGCTACACAGGGCTTGCGATTGAATATGCTGTTGCATTAACACCTGGTTAATGGCCAGCGCAATGCGTTTCTCGGTGTCAATTAGACCGGTTTGAATCCAGTTGCCATCAGCCAGCGTTTGCAACTCAAGATTGATCACATCATCGATAATATCGGCATACAACTGCTTGATGTGTTGGTTAATTGTGGGCAGCATTTCGCTGTTTTTCAGCACATAAGCCAGGGTGGCCTGAAAGCGCAAATCCAGCGCCAAGTCCACAGTGCAAAAATCGTCGAACATACTCAGCTGCCGCCGGTATTGCCAGCTTTCTATCGTCAGCGGGTGAATATGGTGATAAAAGCGTTTGACGAACTTTTTTGGCCGTAAAAAGAGTTTTTTATACGGCCCGAGTTTTAGCTGCACCACTTGCCGGTCGGCGTCGAAACCAGCGATCCATTGCTCCGCCGCATCGGCCAGCGACTCTTCGAATAAATCGCCGCCAGCCAGCCAGACTTCCAATTCGGTGCCGGCGCTATTCATGGCTAACACTACCGGCTGCGGCAGCGGCTTTTTGTTTAAGCGCGGCGATTTTGTCGGACATTTTTTCCGCAATCAGCGGGTAAAGATTCGGCGCAAACTCCACGGTTCTGTCGTCCACTTTACGCAAGAAGCCGCGACTGAGTAGTAGGCCGACCACAAACATCCGCGACCAATCCGAGTAACGCCGGGCTTTTTCCAAGTCGGATTTTTCGATGACCATTTCCAGTTCGTCATTCTCGTTGATCCGAAACTCGGTGAATTGCCGCAGGCATTCGAAAACCAGTTCTTCTTCTTGAATCGTTAAAGGTCCAGGTGCGGTAAACTCCAAGCGATAAGACAGTAACACGGTGAAAAAATCCACCATCGCCGCGCAGGCAAATGCAAACCAGGAAAACCCGCGCCACATCGCAAACGAGGGTTTAACTTCCTCGACAAATTGTTTATAGGTCATCAGCAAGGGCGCGTCGGGTAAAGACATACCCATGCTGCTGGCAAGTTGGTTCACCCCAAGCTGTATATCCTGATAATTTTTTAAGAATTGTGTATAGATGGCTTCCTTGTCGTTAGTCACATCCAATTGGTTCAGGTTGCTTTGCAGCAGTCGGATATTGCTGTCCAAGGTCTGAAAAGCTTGTTCCTGCTGTTGCAAGGCCTGCTTTTTTTCCTGATAAATCTGATTGTAATGGCGCCAGAACGGCCCCTCGCCTACCTGATTTTTATAGCCGGGACCGATTTGATTATGCGTCCCGAAATAGGCTTGACTGGCATCCAGTGACGCTTTTTCCAGATCTTGTTTTTGTTGGTGCAGCATCTGGCTTTTAACCTGCAAAATACCGTCCAAATAACTTTTGGTTTGCTGTCTTAACTCGTTAAGCCTATTGATATGCAGGGTTTCCTGCTCGGATATTTCGTAAAACTTGAAATAGGAAAAAGTCACTGAAGCAGCAATCGCCACCGCCAAAGACGCCACCACGGTAAAGTAGCGCATCCTGTTGGCCTTCCAATGGATGCCGGCCATTTCCAAAGAACAAATAACAATGATGGATTGAATGGCGACGGTAATCACCAACGCAATCCAAGGGGTGATGAAATGCGATAAACCGTAATAGGTCGTAAAACCGGAGGACAGGCTGAGCATCAGGACGATGGGTATCGTCCAGATACGCAACATGCTGACAAACAGGGTTTGAATGCGGTTAATAAAATAACCGAGTCCGGTAGAACGGATTTTGATGCTGGGATTTGTCATTATTATTTTTTTGCTCCAGCAGAATGCGGGATAAAACGGCGTCAGCTCATACTTAAAAGCGCTCGCCGGTGTCATGAACAATGGTCACCACGGCTTTCTCCACGCCCATCAGTGCCGTGCTCGCGCCGCCCGAGATGACCGGAGTTTCGACTAGCTCCACCGCCAAATCAAAATCCGAAGCTTACGGTTTTTGATCATGTCGGCAACCCTGGACATAGCGCCCAGGACTGCCTGACGATTTGCTGGACCTTGACAAAAGCGCCCTATTTAGCAAGCGCCCCGCTTTCTCCGCGACTTGAATTATAGCCAGACCGATTCAGTCCATAACCGAGCCGCTGGGGTTTTGCGATGCCACCTTTGCCAGCACAGTCGCGGAGTTTTCCAACACGACTTTATGTAATTTCACTACCGACGTATTGCCGATCAATTGCATTACATCGCTGGCGATAGGCATTGAGTTACCCCTATTATTTCTCGATTTTAAACGCTAAAAACACCGGGCTGCCATTACGTTGTACCAAAAGTGCTATCGATTTTTCAACCGGTAATTTCGCGACGATAGAGTTAAACTCGGCGGCATCACGCACCACATTATTTTGAATGCGCAAAATAATATCCCCTGGCTGAATGCCGGCGTCCATTGCTATGCCTTTGTTAACTTTTTGTACTATTACACCGTTCTTTTCCACCTGTGATTGTTGACGTTGTTCGGCGGTTAAATCGGCCACGGCCAAGCCCAGACGGTTCACGGCCACTTCAGGGGCAGCCGCAGGCCCGTTAGCCAAAGAGGACGGTTGCGCAGGCAACAAGCCAATTTTCACGCTAAGATCCTGCTTATCACCTTGGCGAATAATTTTAACCTTGGCTTTTTCGTCGATAGGCGTCATACCCACTCTAGGCGGCAATTCACCGGACGTTTCGATGACTTGCCCGTTAAACTCAACAATAATGTCGCCAATTTGAATGCCGGCTTTTTCGGCCGGTCCGCCGGGTATCACTTTAGACACCAAGGCACCGTGCGGTCGGTCCATACCAAACGACTCAGCCAACTGCCGGGTCACATCCTGAATTTGTACACCCAACCAGCCCCGCGAGACTTTACCTTTACTTTTAATTTGGTCGACCACGTTCATCGCCACATCGATAGGTATGGCAAACGATAAGCCCATATAGCCACCGGAACGACTGTAGATTTGCGAGTTAATCCCTACCACCTTGCCTTGCATATTGAATAAGGGGCCACCTGAATTGCCTGGATTGATGGCAACGTCGGTTTGAATGAAAGGCACATAATTGCCATCCGGCAGGCTCCGTCCCTTGGCGCTGACAATACCGGCGGTAACCGATTGATCGAAACCGAACGGGGTACCAATCGCCAACACCCACTCGCCCACTTGCAATTGCTCCGGCGAACCGACTTCCACTACCGGCAGGTCCTTAGCTTCTACTTTTAATAGGGCCACGTCGGTGCTTTCGTCGGAGCCGATCAGCTTGGCAATCAACTCCCGGCGATCTTTCAATTTAACGACAATCTCGGAGGCGTTGTTCACTACATGGTGGTTAGTCAAGACGTATCCGTCTTTGGAAATCACAAACCCTGAGCCCAAGGAGTTGGTTTCTCGTGGTGAATTACCTCCACGCCCAGGGCCCTGGAAAAACCGCCGAAAAAACTCTTCCATTTCCGGCGGCATATCCTCAGGCATTTGCTGTTGATCGACGCCCGCTTGCGGATCTGCAGCCTTTTGGGTCGTGCTGATGTTGACCACCGCATCCCCATTGGTTTTAACCATTTCGGTAAAATCGGGCAATTGCGCATAGCTTGCATCAATCGCCGTTAAAAATATCAAAACTCCATAAAACAGCTTATTAAGCATGTAATCTCCACTCATACATTTGATTTGTTACAAAAAGGACACGCTAACGTAGCGCTATGCCGTCAGCAATTAGCTCGACTGTTTTGGCGGGTACTTCACCCAGTACAGTGAATTGGGTATCGCCAATCACCTTACTGAACGAATTGACAGAACCCAGACTATGCAAACCATTCATACCTTGTGATTCTTTGGCTTCCAGATACACCGACACGGTAGAAAAACCGTCGCTAATCAATAGATGATCTACGGCTTTCTGAGATTGCTGGATGGAATTACGAATAAAAAATACCGGCTCAAACCCAGACGGCCAATTCTTCAATACGAATGTGGCGTTTTCAAACGGTTCGGCTTGAGCGGTGTGGATATGTTTGACATGAAAGCTGTTGTCGTTGACATTGCCGGCGTGGGGCTCGGCTAACGAATCGGTCATTAAATCGGTGAAGACTACTTGCTCCAGGATACTGCCGTCCAAATTGTAAACTTCGACTTTCAGCGGCAAAAAATGTTGGGTATCCACCCAGATTTTTCTGGGATAGCGCAACGCATCGGTAGGCTCAACACTGACGATTTGCGTCGGCAACATCGCGATGGATTCCTGACCCGACAAAACTAATTGATAATTTTTTTCCAGGTTAGCGGTGTTCTGCGGCAAATTGACGATAAACGAACTATCCAACGGATGATGATTCACCACTTTTTGACTGGTTTCCTTGAACGTGCAGGTCACTTCGTTGGATTTACGTGTCACTTCCCGCATCGGCGAATTCAAAGACGCCAAGCGCTCCTGTTCGACGCCGTTTTCAACACTATGCTGATATTTCATCGTATCGAGCTGACCGTTTTTCATGAAGATCACGGTACCCCGGTAGTTGAGGGTTTTCATCGCCCGGTTCATATTATCCAGCCATTGTCGG
Organism: Methylomonas sp. TEB; assembly: GCF_047777895.1. Classification (GTDB taxonomy): domain Bacteria; phylum Pseudomonadota; class Gammaproteobacteria; order Methylococcales; family Methylomonadaceae; genus Methylomonas. The sequence goes on along the minus strand of NZ_CP180476.1, from coordinate 2,046,839 downwards.
GCCGTCACTTGATCCTTATCGGCAAAAGCGCTTTGACAAACAACGCACAGCAAAAAAGCTTTTAAAACTCTCACGCGCTTATTCCTGCCGATAGCCCACCACCCGTGCGTAGGGTTGTCCCGCTTGCACGCTATTGACATACATCGCGTTGTCATGGGCTTCCAGATAATCCTTGAATCGAGCATGCATTTCCTCGGCTGATACGTCTTTACCCTGAGCCACCATCTCGACCGAACCGAGCGGGTTATGCATTTGTTTATCCACTTTACTGCTGACCCACACGACGGCCAGTGCCACCGACGCAGCAATCGCCAACGCCGCTTTTTGCCAATTTACCGCCGACTTTTTTTGAGGTAAAAAGTAGGTAGGTTCCTGCCTAATCTGTTCGTGAATCTTGTCCACAAAATCGCTGGTAACGTGAGAATATTCGCCAGTCTTCATGACTTGACCGGCAATTTGATAGCGGCGCAACTTGTCTTTCAGCAAGCCGTCGTTCTGCAAAGTCTGCAATAGCGACAGCGCCTGTTGGCTATCCAGTTCGTCGTCTATCAGTTGAGAAAGTTTTTCGTTAAGTTGTTCTTGCATCGATACACCTTTAGTCGAGCAATGGGTTTAATTTTTGGTCTATGGCTTCGCGAGCCCTAAAAATCCGCGAGCGTACCGTCCCGATGGGGCAATCCATTGCTTCCGCAATTTCTTCGTAACTCATCCCTTCAAACTCCCTGAGCGTAATTGCAATCCGCATCTCTTCTGGTAACCTCTCGATAGCTGATTTAATGACCGCCACAATTTGTTCGTTCATCAACAAATTTTCCGGCGTTTCTATATCTCTTAGTTGTGGCGCGTTTTCTACTTGTTCGGCATCTTGAACATCGATTTCGTAGTCAAAATGACGGCGCGAACGCGACAACAAATAGTTTTTGGCGGTGTTAATCGCTATACGATACAACCAAGTGTAAAAGGCGCTGTCACCGCGAAAATCTCCCAAAGCCCGGTAAGCCTTGATAAAGCTATCCTGCGCCACATCCTGAGCTTCGCTCGGATCCTTGACGTACCGGTTCACCAAGTGGACGATCTTGTGCTGGTATTTGATCACCAAAAGATCGAAGGCGGATTTATCGCCTTGCTGCACGCGGCGCACCAGCTCTTGATCCAGATCTTCGGTATTCGTTTCTTGTTCGTTCACTGCGCTATTTTGGTATTGAAGTGGACAGAATTAAACCTCATTAGTTCTGGCAACACAAAAAAAATTACCGCAGGATTAAAACCAGATATTATTCGAAAACGCTAAAACTATTCATCCGGCCGCAAAGTTGACCACACTGACAGCAAACCAACCCAACAATACCGCTGATTCCCATTACGACATCCTTATCGCCGGCAGTGGCGGTGCCGGGCTGAGTCTTGCGTTGCATCTTGCCGACACCTATAAGGTGGCAGTGCTCGCCAAATTTGCATTGACCGAATGCAGCACTTATTACGCCCAAGGCGGTATCTCTGCGGTATTTGACGAAGAATACGATTCGATAGAATCGCATATCGAAGACACCTTGATCGCCGGCGCCGGCCTATGCGACCCGGAGATCGTCAGACTCACCGTCGCACAGGGCCGGCAAAGCATCGAATGGCTACGTCAACAAGGCGTGAACTTTACCGAAGAGCGTAACGCCGACGGTGCCAAACAATTGCATTTGAACCGCGAAGGCGGCCATTCGCACCGGCGAATTGTGCATACCGACGACGCCACCGGCAAAGCCGTCTCGCTGTCGTTGATCGAGCGCGCGCAGGCGCACCCGAATATCACCCTCCTGGAATACCACAATGTCGTCGAACTGATCACCGCCACCAAGCTCGGGGCAAGCGAACAACGCATATGCGGCGCCTATGTATTGGACAGCAAATCCGGCAGCATCAAATCGATTGCCGCCAAAGTCGTGGTATTGGCGACGGGCGGCGCCAACAAGGTTTATCTGTATTCGACCAATCCGCACATTTCCAGCGGCGACGGGATTGCATTGGCCTGGCGGGCCGGCTGCCGAATCAGCAATATGGAATTCATGCAATTTCATCCTACCTGCCTGTACCACCCGACCGCGCGTTCGTTTTTAATCAGCGAAGCGGTGCGCGGCGAAGGCGCACATTTGATCCTGCCCGACGGCGAACGTTTCATGCGCCGTTACGACGAGCGTATGGAACTGGCGCCGCGCGACATCGTCGCCCGCGCCATCGACAGCGAAATAAAAAAACACGGTATAGAATGCGTCTATCTGGACATCAGCCACAAATCGCGGGAGTTCATTCAAAAGCACTTTCCCACCATATATATGCAGTGCCTGGAACTGGATATCGACATCAGCCAGCAACCGATTCCCGTGGTTCCGGCCGCGCATTACACTTGCGGCGGCGTATTGACCGATGCCAACGCCCGCACCGACATCCCCGGCTTGTACGCCATCGGCGAAGTTGCCTGCACCGGATTGCACGGGGCTAACCGCATGGCCAGCAATTCGCTGCTGGAGTGTTTAGTGTTCGCGGAACAAGCCAATCAGGACATTCGCCGCAGATTCGCGCAATTGCCGGAACCGCTGCCACTACCGGATTGGGACGAATCCAAAGTCGGCGACTCTGATGAGGAAGTGGTGATCGCGCACAATTGGGACGAATTGCGCCGTTTCATGTGGGATTACGTAGGCATCGTCCGCACCAACAAACGTTTGGAACGGGCGATGAACCGGCTAGTCTTGTTGAAGGAAGAAATTGCCGAGTACTACGGCCAGTTCCGCATTACCAGCGACCTGTTGGAGCTGCGCAATTTGGTCATCGTGGCCGAGCTGATCATCCGCTGCGCGCAGCAGCGCAAGGAAAGCCGGGGCTTGCATTACACCAAGGATTATCCGGATCTGGACAACAGTCAGCCGCCGCAAAACACCGTATTGACACCGGAAAAACCCGCTCAAAAAGTTCATTGATTGTCGCCATCGAAAGCCCCTCTCTCGCTCGGGAAGGGGTTTTTACAGCCTGCCAAGATTACTTCATCACACATAACCCACCATTGCCTGCCATTCTTCTTCAGCCTGCGGACTGACATATTTCTGACATATTCGCTCACTAGAATCCCCCGCCATACTCCTTTTTCCAGGACACTGAGCGATGATCGATGCTGAACGCATTCTGCAAGAAACCTATCCCGACTTTAAATTTGGCAAAGACAATAAGCTGGTTGTACAAGCTTTAAAAAAACTGATCCACGAAGACGATTTCAACGACGTTATCCGCAAAAACCAACACCTGCGCGGCTTCGCCTTTCTCGACAAATTATTGAATTATTTCAAATTCAATTATCAAGTCAGCAACGATTGTTATAACAATATCCCCTCCGAAGGTCGCTTGCTGATCGTCGCCAATCACCCGATCGGCACATTGGATGGCTTAGCCCTGGTGAAATTGATTCGATCAGTACGACCCGACGTGCGCATCGTCGCCAACCGGGTTTTATCACACATGGAGCCCTTGCAATCGATCTTCTTACCGGTCGATGTGTTATCCGACAAGAAAAAACTGAAAGACGTTTATAAAGTCATGCTGGATGCACTGGAGCATGAAGAAGCGATCATTTTCTTTCCGGCCGGCGAAGTGTCGCGCATCACCCCTAAAGGCATTCGCGACGGTGCCTGGCAATCCGGTTTTATCAAGCTGGCCCGCAGGGCGCAGTGCCCTATCCTGCCGATCTTTATCAAAGCCAAAAACTCCGCCTTGTTTTATAGCGCCTCGACGCTATACAAACCGCTGGGCACGATGCTGCTAGTCAAGGAGATGTTCAACAAAAAGGGCCAGGAAATTAAATTCATGGTCGGCGCACCCGTACCTTACCAAGTTATTGCCGATAGCGAGGAAAGCAACAAACAGCTGAGTCAGCGCTTTCGTAAGCACGTACAAAACCTGGGCAAGAAAAACAAACCGGCGCTATTCGAGACCGTCGCCACGGTGGTGCATCCTTCCGACACCAAAGCGGTGAAGAAGGCCTTGTACCAATCGCGTCTGCTTGGCGAAACTCGCGACGGCAAAAAGATCTTTTTATACCAGTTTCAAGACGATTGCCCGGTGATGCGGGAGATCGCCCGCTTGCGCGAGCTGACCTTCAGAACGGTCGAGGAAGGCACCGGTCTGGCATTAGATTTGGACAAATTCGACATCTACTACAGCCATATCGTGCTGTGGGACGACAACGATCTGGAAATCGTCGGCGCGTATCGAGTCGGCGAAGGCTCGGCTATTATGGCCAACCACGGCGTGGACGGCTTTTATACGCAAACCCTGTTCGATTTGCGCAGCGAATTTGAAACTTATCTGCCCTACAGCATTGAATTGGGCCGCAGCTTTGTGCAACCGCGTTATTGGGGACAACACAGCCTGGATTATCTTTGGTATGGCATCGGCGCGTATTTGCGCGAACGCCCGGACATCAAATACCTATTCGGCCCGGTTAGTATCAGCAACGCCTATCCACAGGCCGCCAAGGAGCTGATTATCGGTTTTTACCAACAGCAGTTTGCCTCCGATTTACAGCACACCAAAGCCAGAACGCCATTCGTGATTTCGCAACAAGGCAAGGCATTTGCCGCCACCGAATTCAGTGCCGACTACTCCACCAGTTTCAAAATATTGAATAGCGAGCTGAAAAAACTGGGCGTCAAAGTGCCTACGCTTTATAAACAATACGTGGAATTATGCGTGGATAAAGGCTGCCATTTCGTCGCCTTCAATATCGACCCGGACTTTAACAATTGTATCGACGGCCTGATCATGGTGGAGGTCGATAAAATCGCACCCAAAAAAAGACAGCGCTACATCGAAAAATCACTGGCGGGGTAGATTGGCGCGAATTCATGGAAAATCGTTCATTCCCGGAGTTGGATCAGTTGGAAGCACTGATCCGGCAATTCGGCGACCGCGCCCATTGCGAGATCGTCGAGCTAATAAGCTACAAAGACACGCAATTTCCCATCCATTGCCTCAGCCTGGGTTCAAACAGCCCGGACGTCCCAGTATTGGCTTTTTTCGGCGGCGTACATGGTCTGGAGAAAATCGGCTCGGAAGTCGTATTGGCCTACTTGCAAACCATCCTGCAATTATTGGATTGGGATCAAGAATTTAACGCTCGTTTGCAGCATTCGCGACTGGTATTTGTGCCCATCGTCAACCCGGTAGGCGTCTACCGAGGCACGCGCTGCAACGGCCATGGCGTGGATTTGATGCGCAATTCACCCATCGAAAGTAGCGGTAATACCCGGCTATACAGCGGTCAGCGTTTCAGCGCCAAACTGCCCTGGTATCGCGGCGATGAATCGAAAATGGAAAAGGAAGCCCAAGCCCTATGCCGGGTGGTGCATAAACATCTGTTCAATGCACCGTTATCGATTGCTATCGATCTGCATTCGGGGTTTGGGATACACGATAGGTTATGGTTTCCCTATGCGTCCTGCCAGACGCCGTTTCCAGGCATCGCCGAAGCATACGGCTTAAAACAACTGTTTGATCGCTGCTACCCGCATCATTTTTATAAAATAGAGCCCATGAGCCAGGAATACGTCATCAGCGGCGATTTATGGGATTATCTATATGACGACTTTATCGACCGGCACGGTAGACAGCGCGTGTTTCTGCCGTTGACGCTGGAGATGGGCTCTTGGCTGTGGTTGCGTAAAAGCCCGACACATTTGTTTCAACGTCACGGCTTGTTTCACCCCTTGTTGCCGCATCGCCAACAGCGCATCATGCGTCGGCATCTGACCTTATTCGATTTCTTGTATCGCAGCCTGCTCTATCCGCAAAAATGGGCGACATTGACCAGCCAACAGCAAGAACATAATCGGCAACAAGCGATGGATTTCTGGTATGCCTGAAGCAGCAGCCGGGCAACATTGGTTGTTACTGCGTGGTCTATGCCGAGAGACTGCACATTGGGGAAATTTTCCGGATATGTTGCAACAGGCTTTTCCGCGATCAACCGTCAGTACTATCGATTTGCCGGGCACCGGCCGGTATTACCAAGAACCTAGCCCGAACAGCATCGAAGCGATAACGGCGCAAGTCCGCGGCCAGGCTTTAGACTATGGTTTGTTGGCAAAGCCGGTAACGTTACTCGCACTATCACTCGGCGGCATGGTAGCCTGGGAGTGGTTACAGCGCTATCCGCACGACATCGCCGCTGCCGCTCTGGTCAACACCAGCTTTGCAGGCTTAAGCCCGTTTTATCGGCGCATGCGTTGGCAGAGCTATCCGCAGTTTTTTCAGTTATTACTGGAAAGGGATTTGTATCTCAGAGAACTGGCAATCCTTCAGCTGGTTAGTAACCGGCAAAATCTCTACGCGGAAACGGCCAAGGCCTGGACCGCCATACAGCAAGTTCGGCCTATCAGCCTTGCTAATGGAATCAGACAGCTAAAAGCAGCGGCACGCTATCGGCCTAGTCAGAAAAAACCCGAGACACCGTTGCTGCTATTGAATGGCCGGGGCGACCGTTTAGTCGCACCGGCTTGTTCCGACGCCATTCATAGTAAATGGCAAATCGACATCTTCAAGCACCCGTGGGCGGGCCATGATCTATGTTTGGACGATGGAGCCTGGGTAGCAAACCGTTTAAAAGACTGGATAAACCAGACTACGGTTTGAATCCGAAGATTATTTAATTTCGAACTCGGCTTTATTGCGACCTGAGGCCAGCAGTTCCTGCATCCATTTCGGCGCCAATCCACGGCCAGACCAAGTTAAGGACGCATCGTTAGGACTACGGTATCTAGCCGCAACTTTGCCGGTTTTTCTTTCGGATTTTTTTTCGCCGTCTTGAATATCGACCGTTACACCGATAGAAGCCGCTAATTCCTTAATTTGCGCAATAACTTCCTTACGTTTACTGGATTGTCTTTCTTTTAATGCTTTTTCGGCATTATCAATAACAGCCTGTAATTCGGCTTCGGATAGTTTATTAAAGTCAGTCATATTTTCCTCGTTAATCAAAAAACGCAAGCAATTCTATCACCCGGCGTTTATAAATAAAACTATTATTCAGGGTTAACTGAAAAATTGACCTCGGAATATACCTTACCTTTCTTATCCGTCAACTGTACTTGCCATTCGCCTTTATCTTTGGCAGACAAGATTTTACTAGACCATACCTTGGTTATTTTATCTTTCATATCCAATTGTTTTTGATGCACGATTTGACCGTTACGCGACCATCGATGAAACAAAGATCTACCCTTCATGTTTTTTATCTCACTAAAATAAAAAACTTCCCGGGATTGGTTAGGAATAACTCTCAGCGGCGACTTAATCGGTTCGCCGGGCTCATCATCCTTCGGCTCGGTATTTAAAGACGCTCTGATAACCTTGCGGTCCAATATAATCGCCGCCGGCTTTTTAACACTGTCTATTTTTTTAACACTTTCTGAGTTAGCTGATGCCTGCTGTACTATCGGCGGCACTGGCTTTTCCAATAGCGCAGGCTCCTGCCGTTCAACCATTTCAACATCCGGTGTATTTAAATTTTGAACTTTTTCCGTGGTATCGATCTGAGTATCGGTATCTTCATCGCCGCCACCAAACCATGAAAATAATACTATTAGCATCAAAACTAACACCAGAACCGCAACCAGTATCCTGCGAATATGCCAAACCGTTACCGTTTGCGGCTCCGCGTTTATGCTTGGGTGTTTCCTATCATAATTAATTTTGATAACTACTTTATTATCAGCCATGTTTTTTCCCGATATTGAATCAACCAAATGAAACTGGAATCACTTGATGCACTAGCCCGTTACAACACATTGTCCTTGGTAATATAACATTTTAGTTCTAACATAATCGGCTGAACTTGCCGAAAACCTGGATGTTTGCATGAGTAGCCTGCTTAAACAATTTGAAGAGTCCTCCTCATTGTACGGAGGCAACGCCCATTTCATCGAGTACTTGTACGAACAGTACTTGAGCAATCCAGAATCCATCAGCCCAAGCTGGCGACAGCGCTTCGACCACATTCGCAGCGGCGCCACCGAAGACACACCGCACAGCGTGATTGTGGAACGCTTCGAAAAATTGGCGATTGCGGAACCAGGCAGACTGGCCAGAATGCAGGGTTTTACCGAGCAAAGCGTCAAGAAGCAATCGGCGGTAGCCCGTTTGATCAATCATTACCGGGTCAAAGGCCATCAGATAGCCTCTAACAACCCGCTTGGCCAATCGCAAAGCATCCCCGCAGACTTGGAACCCATATATTATGGTCTAACGGATGCGGACATGAGCACCCTGTTCGATACCGGCGGCCTGTGCGGCGTGGACCGTTTGCCCTTGAAAGCCATTATTCAAACGCTTAACGAGATTTACTGCGGCAGCATCGGCAGTGAATACATGCACATCGTCGATGACGAGAAGAAGCGTTGGATCAAGGATAAACTGGAAGGCGCGAAGCCGGATTTCAGCAGCCATCCGGAAAAGCGCCAATGGCTTTTAAAGTTGTTGATTGCGGCCGAAGGCCTGGAGCGCTTCCTGCACCGCAAATATGTCGGCCAAAAACGCTTTTCGCTGGAAGGCGGCGAGTCTTTGATTCCGATACTGGACGAATTAATCCAGCGCGCCGGCGAACACAAAGGCAAGGAAATCGTCATCGGCATGGCCCATCGCGGCCGATTGAACGTACTCATTAATATTCTGGGCAAAAGCCCGGCGGTATTGTTCGGCGAATTCGAGGGCACTCACACGTCCTCGCCCGGCGTATTGACCGGCGACGTCAAATACCACCAAGGCTTTTCGTCCAATATCGCCACACCGGGTGGCCCGATTCATTTGACGTTGGCCTTCAACCCCTCGCATTTGGAAATCATCAATCCAGTGGTGGAAGGTTCAGTAAAAGCCCGCCAAGATCGCCATGGCCCGGATGGTTTTGACGCGATCCTGCCGATATTAATTCACGGCGACGCCGCGTTTGCCGGCCAAGGTATTGTGATGGAAACCTTGAACATGTCGGAAACCCGCGCCTTCTCCACCGGCGGCACCGTGCATATTGTCATCAACAACCAAATCGGTTTTACCACCAGCAACCCGTTCGACGCGCGTTCCACCCTGTATTGCACCGACGTTGCGAATATGATTCAGGCGCCAGTATTTCACGTCAACGGCGACGATCCGGAAGCGGTAATTTTCATCACGCAATTGGCACTGGATTACCGCAACACCTTTCATAAAGATGTGGTGATCGACTTGATTTGCTACCGCCGCCACGGTCACAACGAGGCCGACGAACCGGCGGCTACCCAACCGATGATGTACAAATCCATCCGCGATCACCAAACGCCGCCACAAATCTATGCACAAAAATTAATTGCGGAAGGTGTCGTCACCGAAGACATGGTGCAGAAAATGGAGCAGGATTACCAACAACTGCTCAACGAAGGTCAACCGGTGTCGCGGCCGATTATTGAAAACAATGTTTACTCATACTCAGCGCGCTGGGTACCGTATCAAAACAAACATTGGGACACGCCCGCCAAGACCTCGATAAGCTTGGAGCATCTCCAATTCTGCAACCAACGCTTGCAAAGCTTGCCGGATGGTTTTGAGCTACACCCCAGAGTCGCCAAAGTCATGGATGACCGCAATAAAATGGCGGCCGGCGAAATCCCGATGGACTGGGGTTTCGCGGAAAATTTGGCTTATGCGTCGCTGCTACTGGAAAAATATGACATGCGATTGACCGGCCAGGACATCGGCCGCGGTACTTTCTCGCATCGCCATGCTATTTTGCTGAATCAGGCCAACGGTGAAAACTACATCCCGCTGAAACATTTGAGCGAAAATCAGGGCCGCGCCCAAATCTTTAACTCGCTGCTCTCGGAAGCCGGCGTCTTGGGTTTCGAATACGGCTACAGCTCCACCGAACCCAATAAATTGGTGATCTGGGAAGCGCAATTCGGTGATTTCGCCAACGGCGCGCAAGTGGTCATCGACCAATTCATTTCCTCCGGTGAAACCAAATGGGGCAAACTCAGCGGCTTGGTGATGCTGCTGCCGCACGGTTTTGAAGGCCAAGGCCCGGAACATTCCTCGGCTCGCCTGGAGCGCTATTTACAGTTGTGTGCCGACCACAATATCCAAGTCTGCGTACCCACCACCCCGGCGCAAATTTTTCATTTGCTGCGCCGGCAAATGTTACGCCAATATCGTAAGCCGCTGATCGTCATGAGCCCGAAAAGCCTGCTACGACACAAGCTGGCGGTATCGACACTCAGCGATTTAACCGACGGCGAATTTTTGAACGTGATAGGCGAACAAGACGATATCGATCCCTACCATGTCACACGCATAGTCTTATGCGCCGGCAAAGTTTATTTCGATTTGTTGGAAGCCCGCCGCCTGGATCAGGAGCAACTGCGCCATGTCGCGATTATTCGTATCGAGCAGCTCTACCCGTTTCCGAACGAACAATTCAAACGTGAAATCGACAAATACCCCAATGTCGAACATATTGTCTGGTGTCAGGAAGAGCCGAAAAACCAAGGCGCCTGGTACCAAAGCAAGCATCATTTTTTCGATTTGCTAGACAAGAATATCCCGATCAGTTATGCCGGCCGGGTCGCGTCGGCTTCTCCGGCGGTCGGCAATTACAAAACCCATCTCAATGAACAACGCGCCGTGGTAAACGCCGCGCTCTATGGCAGCAACGAAGGAAATACACATGAGCTTTGAAATACTGGTCCCCAGCCTTCCCGAATCCGTATCCGATGCCACCTTAGTCGCATGGCACAAACAGGCGGGCGAATGGGTAAACGAAGGCGACAATCTGGCTGATCTCGAAACCGACAAAGTCATCCTGGAAGTACCGGCCCCCAAATCCGGAACTCTGCTGGAACTGGTGGTGCAAGACGGCGAAACCGTGGTCGGCGGCCAACTACTCGCCAAACTCGACGCCCAGCAAGCCAAACCGGCTCAGGTAACCGAAAAAGCCGAAGACGCCGTCCTCAGCCCTTCCGTTCGCAAACTGGTCGCTGAAAAGGATCTCGATCCGCAAGCGATCGCCGGCTCCGGCAAACACGGCAGGATTCTGAAAACCGATGTCTTGGATTTCTTGAACACGCAAGCGAAAGATGCACCAACCGCTCCTACTCCCGCGCCGGCAGCGGAAACCCACTCGCCGTTGTCCGCCACAGCTGTCGCCAGCCTGAGGCCGGAACAGCGGGTGCCGATGACCCGCTTGCGCGCCAAAGTAGCCGAACGCTTGCTGCAAGCTCAGCAAAACGCGGCGATGCTAACTACCTTTAACGAAGTCAATCTCAGTGCCGTCATCGATCTGCGCAATCACTACAAAGATCGTTTCGAAACCAAACACAGCATCAAGCTGGGCTTCATGTCGTTCTTCGTCAAAGCATCGATTGAAGGCTTAAAACGCTTCCCGGCGATTAACGCTTCCATTGACGGTAGCGACATCATTTACCACGGCTACTACGACATCGGCATCGCCGTGACTACACCGCGCGGCCTAATCGTGCCGATTTTGCGCGACGCCGACCAACTGGATTTCGCCGGCATTGAAAAAGGCATACACGATTTCGGCAACAAAGCTCGTAATGGCTCGATCAGCGTCGAAGACCTGAGCGGCGGCACCTTTACCATCACTAACGGCGGCATCTTCGGTTCCATGTTATCCACTCCCATCCTGAATCCACCGCAATGCGCGATTTTAGGCATGCACGCCATCAAGGACCGGCCGGTCGTGGAAAACGGAGAAATCGTGATTCGGCCTATTATGTATCTGGCTCTGTCCTACGACCATCGCTTGATAGACGGCAAGGAAGCAGTACAATTTTTGGGTATCATCAAAGAGTGTCTGGAGGCGCCGGCGCATTTGTTGTTGAATATTTAAAAAACGGTTGTATTTATATGAAGCTCTCTGGGCTAATTGTTCTTTTAGTTTGCTTCATTTCAATAGCACATGCCGAAACGGCAAAACCCGGTATCCCAGCGGCACTAGAGGTACAAATAAAAAAACTGACTGAATTATTAAGTGACTCACACGGATCCTCACCCTCAGAATTTTGGCAAGTACAAGCAGTTAGCCGCAATTCAGTTGCCGTGAATTTTCTGGCTCTTTTCACACTTGAAGGCTATATGTACGGGAACGGCTGGACTCAATATCTGGCTGTTTTCGAATTTGCGGAAGGCGAGAATGGCAAACCAGATAGTTACCCCTTAGTTGATTTTATGCCTGTAGGCGGCAAAGGATGTCGAACAATTCCCAAGCTAGATGTAAAAACCGCATATCCAAATAATTATGGAGATAAGATTTTTACGCTTGATGTTCTTGAAAGTACAGAGAACGATGCGCCGAATTTTCCAACTAAAAAATCAACCCTCGATATCACCCTAAAGTACGGCCGCCTCACTGAACAAAATCAGAAATGTCACGGCGCCTGGGACTAAACCCTCTACCTAATTTCTATGCGCTACACCATTATCCCCGTCACCGCCTATCAACAAAACTGCACCTTACTGGTCTGCGAACAAACCAATAAAGCCGCGCTGGTCGATCCGGGCGGCGATCTGGATGTATTGTTAAAGGAAGTCAAAAAGCAAGGCGTGGAGCTGGAATCGATTCTGGTCACCCACGGCCATCTCGATCATGTTGGCGGCGTGGCGGAGTTGGCGGAAAGACTCTCGTTGCCGATCATCGGCCCGCAAATTGAAGATAACTTCTGGATCGAGGCCTTGGCGCAGCAATGCCGGATGTTCGGTTTTCCGGAATCTGCCGGTTTTACCCCACAGCGTTGGCTGAACGACGGCGATACGGTTAAGGTGGGTAACGAAGTGTTACAGGTTATCCATTGCCCTGGACACACGCCCGGCCATGTGGTGTTCTTCAGCGAGGCACAGCGCCTGGCGCTGGTAGGCGATGTGCTATTCAAAGGCTCGATCGGTCGCACCGACTTTCCAAAAGGCGACCATCAAACTTTGATCGACTCGATTGAATTAAAACTCTGGCCCCTGGGCGAAGATGTGAAATTCATCCCCGGCCATGGCCCGATGTCCACCTTTGGCGCGGAAATGCGCAGCAATCCGTTTGTTGGAGCCTACCGCTAACCGAAAAAAAACCAGCCCAAGGACAGGTTAAAACGGAGGAACTAGCATTCTGGATAAATAGCTGCAAGCGGATTTTATTGACAACGGTAGGATGGGTAGAGGCGATAGCCGAAACCCATCGCATCAGTTTGAGGATACTTGATGGGTTTCGCTTCGCTCTACCCATCCTAAACATTGCAATGCCTCAACCCTGTTTTAGCGGTACGCCATCCAAGCCACTCGGCCGGGGCCCTGGCACCAAATCGCTCAAAACCGCCTTGTCCAAAGTCTGTAAAAACTGCTCGACAGCGCCGCCTAACAATCCTATCAGCCCGCACCCTTTCTCCAGCGCACAACTACCCTGCTTTTTGGGATTAAAACATTCGGCCATCTGGAAGTGCCCCTCCACTTCCCTTACCACATTGCCGACACTGATCTCCCGCGCCGGCCGCGACAAACAAATGCCGCCCCCTTTACCGCGTACCGTCAGCACAAAACCTTTTACGCCCAGTTTGTGTACCACCTTGACCAAGTGGTTTCTGGAGATGCCGAAAAAATCGGCTAATTCAGTAATTGTTACCCGTTTTTCAGTGTTGATAGCCAGATAAATCAGTACGCGCAGCGCGTAATCGGTATGTGCAGTCAATTGCATGTCGGTGAATTTGGTAAAAGCCGTATTTGAAATAAATATTAATGACGCTTACACTTGCCGGAAAGTTGCATTTTAAACGCATGTTATAAAACTGTCCGGCGGTAAAATTTAATGTTGATCGAACCCGTTGCCCTATCCGATTTTTTCCTGAGCTTTTTCAGTGCGGCGTTGATCATCTTGCTGGCTACCGTGTATGCGGCGTTGTATGCCTGGTCCAAGATCAGCGGCCGCCGCAAATTCGAGCTCGCCGCCTGGTTAATCTACGCTGCTTTGCTGATTTGCGTTGGCGTGTTCAGCTACGTCAATCATTTTAACGATTATTGGCTGCTGCTGTCCTTGTTAATGGTACTCGGCTACGGCTGGATGCCGCGTTTTATCTGGAAGCTGTGCGCCGCGACGCACGATGCAGATACTCACCACTCTCATCAATCTGGAGATCATCATGACTGAGCAAAGTCCGCCCCGCTGGGCGTCGGAAACATTCTGGAAAAAAACCGCGATCTGGGTGACCGGCGGATCTTTTGTACTGCTGGTTATTTTAAGCTTCGATTCGATGAAACAAATCAGTGCCGGCGGTCCGCGCGTGCCGGCTTATAGCGTGATAAACAAGGACATCAGCTACCGCTTCGACAAAGCCAAGCAGCGCTACCAACCCACCATAGGCGAGGACGCACCGTTGTTCGGCAAAACTTTGAGCGAAGAAGACGCCGAAAAACTGATCGACCACGGCAAAAAAACCGTGCAAGCCAAGAACTGCATGAACTGCCACACCCTGCTCGGCAACGGCGCCTACTACGCGCCCGACTTGACCAAAGCCTGGTTGGATCAAGGTTGGGGAGCCAAGGAATCGCGTGAACAAATGATGGTGAATTTCCTGCTCGATCCGGAAAAAAATGCCCGCACCTACGGCTCCAACCGCAAGATGCCCAATCTGGACATCACGCCACCCGAAGCGGAAGCCATCGTTGCTTTCCTGAAATGGATGTCGTCTATCGACACCAATGGCTTTCCGCATAATTTCATCGCGCTGGGCGAAGAGGAACAATAAATGACCTTACAAGCTTATCAAGAAAAAGCGGCGAACTGCTGGGCCGGTTGCAAGCAACGCCATACCGAGCTCATGTCTAATCCGCATTTGAGCGGCGGCCAAAAACTGGCGGTACATTACTTTACCGTGGCGATGGTGTTGTTTATGGCGCAATTGCTGTTCGGCCTGCTGGCCGGTCTGCAATTCATCTTCCCCAGCTTTCTCTATGAAATCCTGGATTTCAACGTCAACCGCATGGTGCACATCAACGCGATGGTGGTATGGATGCTGTACGGTTTCCTCGGCTCGGTGTACTGGTTTCTGGAAGATGAAAGCGGCGTCGAAATCGTCGGCCTGAAATGGGGACAATTGGCGTTCTGGGTATTGACCGGCGCCGTCACCGTG
Source organism: Methylomonas sp. TEB (assembly GCF_047777895.1). GTDB lineage: Bacteria > Pseudomonadota > Gammaproteobacteria > Methylococcales > Methylomonadaceae > Methylomonas. Next base: position 2,031,648 of record NZ_CP180476.1, on the reverse strand, counting down.
GTGGTCTTGGTGTACTTGCTGATTCAAATCGGCAGCGGTACCGATACCTCACTCTGGTTGATCAACGAAGGCCGCGAATACATCGAAGCGCCGCGCTGGGCCGACATCGGCATAGTCGTGGTGGTATTGACCTTTTTCTACAACGTCGCCGCGACTTTTGCCAAGGGCAAATGGTCGGGCATCGCCGGCGTGTTGACTTTGGATCTGGTCGCTCTGGCCGGTTTGTATTTAGCCGGCATGTTTTATGTCACCAATATTTCCGTCGATCAATACTGGTGGTGGTGGGTGATTCACTTGTGGGTGGAAGCCACCTGGGAAGTCTTGGTAGGCTGCATCATGGCCTGGAGCTTGATGAAGCTGCTGGGCGTGCGCCGCAAAGTCGTACAAACCTGGCTATATATCGAAGTGGCCTTGATGTTCGGCTCCGGCATCTTGGGCCTGGGCCATCACTACTTCTGGATAGGCACACCGGAATACTGGTTTACCATCGGCGGCTTCTTCTCCGCGCTGGAACCGATTCCGCTGGTAGCGATGGTGGTGCATTCCATCTATGACGCCGGCGCGCATCGCTTCAAAAACAGCAACCACCCCGCCCTGGCCTGGATCATCGCTCACGCCTTCGGCAATTTTCTCGGTGCCGGCGTTTGGGGTTTCATGCACACCTTGCCGCAGATCAATCTCTACACTCATGGCACACAATGGTCTGCTTCGCACGGTCATTTAGCGTTCTTCGGGGCTTATGCCACCATCAACATCGCCTTCTTCTATCTGGCCGCACAGCAAGCGCGCGGTAATGTCTGGATGGGCGGCGAGTTGGTCAATGGCTGGCGCTGGAAAACCGCCGCAGTGTTATTGAATCTGGGCGTGATGGGCATGACGGTGGCTTTATTGATCGCCGGCTACGAACAATCGTTTATCGAACGCGCGGTGGAAGGCTCAACTTGGGCCGGCTATTTTGCCGCACAAAATCATCCCTGGTTCATGCAAGCAATGGTCTGGCGCATGGTATTTGGCTTGATGACGGCGGCGGGTGGCGGTTTGTTGTTCTGGGATTTATTGGAAATCGGCAAGGGTGAGCAACGGCCCGCGGCAGTGATTGACAGCGAATCAGTAGCCCAATAAATCAACGGTGTGCTTACGCTTACCGCTTGGGCATCCACCGATTTTTCAAACGCTTAAGGCGAATACGCTGCCGTATTCGCCTTATAAAGGCTCTACCTCAAACCGGAGAACATTGCGAACAAGCGGTTGGCTTAGCAAATCTCTCACTGGCCTTCTTCGCCGCACTGACCACGTTGCTGATTGAACCCAGATAATAAATCGCCTCTTTAGCCGGCAGCAAAGAGCAGCTGGATTTATGAATCAGGTGGTCACCATTTTCCTGCGCGCTTATCTCAATAAAAAACTCTGCCATTGTCTATTCCTCTTGATATAGGTTTTATAAATACAGGTCGAACCGCTTGAATGATCGAAACTCTGTAGGCCATCGAACATTCGGCCTGAGAGATGTTATGAAAACGACATGAATAGCCGCTAATTCAGGCCATTATGCGGCTCAGCTAACTGACAGCAAGAAATAAACCAGAATCACCGGTACATCAGCCCTACTCATTCCCCGTTAAGCAACACCTTGTTTGGGCATTTGTTAAACAACATAAAGTACCCGACAAATAATAAGCTTGCTTACCGTCAACGCCACTCAATCGTAGGTAATCCGAGCATCTGTCGATATTCGCTCACTCGCAGACTAACCCACCGCCCTTCCTATATTTCAGCTCTATCTAAGTGACTGATTGTTGCATTGAAAATTTCTTCTACAATTTCTACTCAGCTTTCACGTTATTAATATAGGGGGAATGCGTATGCTGAATAGTTTTTCGATAGCCGCCAAACTTCAACTGATGTCTTGGTTTGCGTCGCTACTGCTGGCCGGCCTGGCGTTACTTGGCTATCACGCCTTAGATTATGTCGGCGATGCGGCTCACCGCATGGGGAAAAGTAAAGACATCCTCGCCGACATTCTACCGCCCCCCTTATTTCTGGTTGAAGCTCAGTTGATGGCCGAGCAGCTATACCACGACAAAGATAAAGACCCTAAGTATACGCGGTTAAAAGAATTGAAAATCGAGTACGACACCCGCAATCGCTATTGGGAGTCCGCACAGGAGATTCCAGCCCAACTAAAACAAGCCATATTGGGCACGCAACGCGAACAAGCTGATCAGTGGTGGAAAGAATTGGAGGAACGCTATATTCCAGCAATCAAGGAAGGTGATGTAAAAACAATGGATCTGGCTATGGAACGCCTGGATGAACAGTACGAACGGCATCGCGAAGCATTGGCAGAAACCGTCAAAATTTCCAACCGATATTCCAATGAGACCTTGGCAAACCTTAACCAAACCGTCGGCAGCACAACCTGGTATCTGGTCGGACTGGCCTTGTTGGGGGCAATCGCATTCGTGATAATGGCCTACGTGATTATTCAACAAATCCGCTACAGCCTTGATCAAGCGGAAAAAGTCACGGGGGCTATCGCCGCCGGCGACCTGACGGTAGTGATCCCCGATGCAGGCGACGATGAAATCGGACAACTTCTCAGAAAGTTAGCGCAGATGCGCAAGAACTTACACAATCTAATCTCCGATATGCACAACGGCGTATTCCAGCTTAATCGATATTCGGCGGACCTGCTGGAGGCCGCCGCGCAAGAATCGATTATCGCCAATAACGGTTACGAGGCAGCTTGCAGTATGGCGGCCACTATAGAACAGCTGTCGGTATCGCTCGAACAAGTCAACGGTAATGCGCTGGACGCCAAGCAGGTTGCATTCGAATCAGGACAGCGCGCGGAGTTATCCACCAAAGTGATTAGCTCCACCGCCATAGAGATGCAAAAAATTTCAGCCATTGTCGTGAATGCGGCTGACTACATTCGCAATCTGGAATCAATCAGCTCGGAAATAACCAGTATTGTCGACGTAATTCACGGTGTCGCCGAACAAACCAATCTGCTTGCTCTAAACGCCGCGATTGAGGCCGCCCGCGCCGGCGAGTACGGCCGAGGTTTTGCGGTGGTTGCAGACGAAGTCAGAACGCTTGCCGAACGCACCAGCACGTCCAGCGGTGAAATTAAATTGATGGTGGAAAAAATTCGTCAAGCCTCCAAAGCCGCTGTGCAGGCTATGGAAAGCGGGGTAACCGGCGTTGAATCCGGCGTAGCGCTGTCCAGCCAGGCTGGCCAATCGGTCAACGAAATTCTCGATGCCCAATACCGCGTGACACTGTCGGTAGACGGAATTAGCGGCGCACTGGGCCAGCAATCGGCTGCTACACGCGACATGGCTAATCGGGTGGAACAGATCTCGCAAAATGCCAACTCGCTGGCTAAAACCGTAGAGAAAACTAAGCAGAGCGCAGAACAATTGGCACAACAGGCCGCGAACCTCGATAAGTTGGCTGCACGCTTCAAATTGTAAGCATTCAGCGCTGAATACGGCCGCGTTACTTAGGCACAAACTTAACGATTTCCAGGCTTGGGTCACGTGAGTTTAAGGTAATGTCAGCACTCAAACCTTAAGCTGAATAATCTCACTTAGCCAATAATACCCGACCCAGAAGGCTGCCATTTTCGACAACCATCGCTGATTCAGCACCGCAACGCTCGATCAACCGCGTCAACTGCTGACCCAGCATTTCGTTCCGTTGCTGCTCGCTCAATAACACCTGCTTGATCTCCGCCATCACCGCCGCCAAGGCCTGCTGCAAACCTTTTTGCAAGCCTTTCAATGCTGCTTTATGCAAAGACGGCTGAATTTTTTTGTGCAGGAAAAACGGAATCAGCCAGCTCAAACCGATCAATAACACACTATGAATTGCAAAATCGGCACCCAAGTAAGCAGTAGCATCGGCGGCGCTGTGGTAATAGCCGGAGAATACCTGATAGCCGACGGCGCCCATCGCCGCCAGCGGTAAGACCGTTTCGCAAATCGCCGTCAATGTCAGCAGAAAACGCTGAGCACCGTTGCCGGGCTGCAATAAAGCCTGTCGACCGGCCAATTCGGTTTGAGCAGTCAGGTTTTTCTCGGTGTTATCGCGGATACCTTGCAACGCAACTTTCAAGGGTTTGCTGGGGATGTTGGCTTGTGCGGCTTGTAACACCAATTCGTCCAGCAAATCGTTCAGACGGTTCTGCGCCCAGTCGTCCCAAAGCTTGATGTCGGCTGGTTGGCCCAGGTTCTCCGCCCAGAATTGCGCGAGCTGTTTAATCGGCCAGGCCAAACCTTGCTGCAAGCTGGCTTCGGTATGCTGCCAAAGCGCCTCAAAATTTTGCTGACATTGTGCATAGTCTCGGCCGGAAAAATCGTCAGCCATTTGCTGCAAGGTCTGCTTTAAATGTTGGCGGCGCAATTGCTGGCTGCGCTGTTCCAGTTGCGCGACGCTGTGCTGTCCGGACAGTTGCCGCAACTGTTCCAACAATGCGGCGAATTCGTCGCCGTCCGGTTCGCTGCAACTGGTGCGAAAGATTAAGGGATCGGTGAAACCGGCCTTACCCAGCTGCTGTTTAAAATCGTCGTATTGCACCGGCTGACCACGATCCCACTGATTCATCACAAACAGCCAGGCGTGTTTCGCGCCTTCCGCCAATAGCAATTGCCAGGCTTTGTTGTCGCGGTAGCGTTCCGGACTGACGACATACAGTAAAACGTCGATATGCGGCAGCCACTCCAATACCAAACGCTTGTTGCCGAGTTCGACGCTGTCGAAATCCGGCATATCAATCCAGACGATATGGCTATTGGCCGCATCGTTGTGCTGGCTGATCTTGATGCTGTCCAGCGGCAAACCTGCCGGCAGTTTGTTAATCGCCAGGCTTTGGTGGTGATACAGAGTCACTTCCCGCGAGGTGGGCCGCTCGATGCCGGCCCGGGCAATCGCCTGCCCCGCCAAACGATTCAATAAGCTGCTTTTGCCGACGCCGGTACCACCCATGAACGCCACAATCAAAGGTCTGGTCTGCGGGTCGGTTTGACTCGCCGCAAATAGAGCTTCCGTACTGCGCGCATCTATTGTGGTCAATAATTGCGCCCGCTCCGCGCTCAATCGGCCTTCGGCTTGCGCGGCTGCGGCCCATTGCTGGGCTTGGGTCAGCAATTCAGAGTAATCGTAAGCCATGTTTCTTCTCTTTCAGCGCCTGCTCCGCGGCGTGGCATTGTTGTTCGGAGATATTAAAGCGGGTGGGCGACAGCACGCCTTGCGGCAACAAATACAAGCGCTGTTTCAGGCAGGCATCGAACAGCGCGGTTTTCACGGTATTGAGCTGATGCTGTTTTAATTCGGCTTCAACCTTATGCATATAACTGCCGATGGCGCTTTCGGCTAATAAGGACGTAATGGTCAGCATCAATGGGGTAATCACCAAATCGTGGATACCGATACCGCCGGCCTGGATAGCCAGCAATAAGGCGCCGACGTCGGTCGTGACGCGGGTGGCGCGCAGACTGTTCAAAACCATCGGTTGCTCTTGCAGTTTTACGTATAAACGCTGCGCCGAGGCTTCCACATCCTGTTGAAAATCGCTGTGATAATCCGTCACCGCCTGGCGATAAATCTGTAATAAATCGCCGCGTTTCTGTCTCAGCGCCATCGCGGTTTCTTTCCACCAGCGACTATCGGCCGGCTCGGTTTCGGTTTTCTCCAGCAAGCGGTCGGCGATTTGAATCAACAGATGCTCACCTAACTGGTTCAGTACCCCGAGTTCCTGATTGGGATTGATAGGTGTGCCGCCCAAGGCAAATAATTTACGAAACGGCCAGGTCATGGCCCTTCTTGTCTTGCCTAGCGCCTTGGCGATACCGGGGATTTCCAGTAAGGTCAGCAGATTTAACAAAGCGTTTTGAAAGGTTTCGTAATGATGCGGATGGTTGAGATAATCGCGCTGGTACTCCTTAAGCGCTTGCGCCAACGCTTGATCGACCAGGGTTTGCCAATGATGCTGGGCATGGTGTTCGGCAAACACCGGTTCTAGCCAGTCCAGCCAATAGCGGCTGATTAATTGCTGCTGGCGAGCAACATGTTTGTGACGGGTGACTTTTTTCGCCAGTTCGTTAAAGGCTTGCGAGGCCGATTGCGGCCAGTTCGGCACCGCCGGGGCTTTTTGGAATAACAAGGGCACCAGAGTAGGCAAAGGATCGTGACGGGTCTGCAGCCACTTTTGCCGCAACGAATCCAAAATCACCTGCTCGCTGCCCTCATTGAGTTTATTGATGCAAATCAGGGTTGGCTGCTGGAAAATTTCGATGGCTTTCATCATTTCCCACACCGATTGATCGGCGTATTTTTCTTTACTCACCACCAGAACCACGATGTCGGCCAGGGCAATCGTGCGGATCACGCCTTCCCGATAGTCCGCGGCGTCTATCGAATCGAAATCCGGCGTATCCCAGCAGACACAGGCAGGCAACAAAGCTGAAGCACCGGGGCTAGCACTAAGCGAATAGCAATCGTATCGTTCAGGGCGTAATTGATTTTGCTCCAAACGCTGAAAGCGGCCGAAATAATGCTGCATTCCGTCGCAGTCGTCCGGAGACAGGCTGTGGCAAAAACCCTGGGCCTGTACCGTGTAACCGGCCAGCGGACTCACACCGGCGGCGTTGGCATTTAACAGCAGGTTGACCACAGAACTTTTACCGGCCTGCGTTGGCCCGATGACGGCGATTTGCAACGGAAAACCGGGATTGTTGTCGAGCAGCTCGCCTTTGCGAATAAAGGCTTCGCCGTGCAACAATTGTTCGATACGTTGCTGATAATCCAGGTACTGGGGATTTTTTTTATCCAGCTGCTGTAGCACAGTTTGGTAACGCTGTTTGAGAAGTTGGATAAATTCCAGCATGTGGTAAGCTTGTGTTTTTAATTACCGAGTAATTTGGTTTGTTTGGTAACCCGCGTTGCAACCATTATAAATACAAAATTCGGGTTTGTTTATTTAGCCACTGGGGGGCTACATCATGAAAAAAGCGTCTACTGTTTTGGTTTTTTTAACCTGCGCACTGTTGGCTGGTTGCAATAAAAGCAATCAGATCAATGGCAGCAGCTTAAAAACGGTCAATCGATCAATCAGTCAAATCAAGGAAAAATTGCCGCTGGACCAACGCATCGAGTTTGAAGTGTCTTTCTGGACCTTACGCGATGAAATCCGCAATAACAAGGAGTTTTTGGACGCTATCGATGGCAAGACACCGGAACAATTGGTAGAAGCCGGTAAAGAACTGTTTGCCAAACGCAAAGCGGCCGGCAGCAAAGACTATGAAAAATACACAACCTGGGACCAAATGATTTCCCAGTACTCGCAAGAACGTATTGATCAAAACCGTAAGAAAACCCCTGACCAACGGGACAAAAATCCGCCGGCACGAGTCGATTACAAAATGCACGCCATGTAAGTTACTTACGCACCGGGGCCGGCAGTTGTTTCTGTTCCACCAGAACCGCGACAAACTGACTGGCCTCGCTGATGGTTTTTTCCATCACCTCGATCAACCGCGAAATATCCACACCAATTTCCATGAACTCGTGCCGCAATGCCGCGATAGCATGCGCATTCAAGTTATGCTTTAAAAACAGCACCTGATCCTGAAACGCCGCCAACACCGGATGCATGCGGGTTTCTGCGTTCTGTAAGGCTTTTAACAAACGGGCATATTGCTGCCGGGATTTTTTAAGTTGTTGCTGGCTGCGCGCCTTCAAGGCCCGGTTGCTGTATAAAGCCAACTCCGCTTCCCATTCGTTGAACAAGGCTTCGCTAATTTCTTCCACCGCCTGAATTCTTTGACTGACTTGGTCGGCCTTACCCTTGCAAAGGTCGTAGCGGCGTTTGAGTTGTTGATAACGTTGTTCCAGCGAACTGTCCTTCACGTTGACGATGCTTTTGAATTTATCCAAAGCATCAACGAACTGATCGCGGCTGTCCTTCAAACTCTCGCACGCCTGCCCAACTTGCATAACGACGATGTCGCGTTTTTGATGGCCCAGCAAAGATTCCCGGCTTTGATAATAAGCCTTGCGCAAGCGTTTGTTCAGTATGGCTTTGATAAAATTAATCATGGAGGGACAGGATGCGGTCTTTATTCATCACGGTTATTTTGTAGTGTGTCTGAGCGGTGAAGCGCAGGAAAGCAGCATCAAGAATGCCTTGTTGCTGTAAATCCGGCAAACTGGCGTGATCAGGAATCTGTGCAGATTTAACGATGATTAGCTCGTCGGCTTCGATAAACCCAGCTAACCAGGCCGCCAAACTGTCGGAGGTAATATCCCAACTGGCGGCGATATTGGCTTTATCCAATTGCTCAACTTGCGGCGACCAGATCACTATAGAATTGGCTTGCTCTGCGCAAGCTAATCTTGCCGCGTCAGCGATTACAGCAAATTCGGGCATCAGGCTATTCATCAACCAGGCCATTTGCTGCATCGCCAGAATTGCCATCCGGTGCGCCGCAACATCATCAAAACCCCACTGACTTTGCGCGATGCGCACTTGCTCGGCAAACGGCCCGCCGCCGGGCACAATAACAATCGGGCCGGCGCGATTGGCGATTGCCGCCAGGCAAGCCGGCAAAGCGGCTGTTTCCAGCAAGCTGCCGCCCAGCTTAATCACACAAGTCATGCGCTAAATTGTTTGAGCAACTGCAATAAGGCCGCCGCCTTATCGAAACATTCCTGATATTCCTCGTCCAGCACCGAGTCATTGACGATGCCGCCGCCCGCCCAAAAACGTATCGAGCCGTGATTGTGTACCAGCGTACGAATCGCGATATTGGTGTCCATATTGCCGTCGAAACCGATATAACCGATCGCCCCACAATAAATGCCGCGCCGATGCGGTTCCAGTTCCTCGATGATTTCCATCGCCCGGATTTTCGGCGCGCCGGTAATCGAGCCGCCTGGAAAGCAACTGCGCAATAAATCGATGGCATGCTGGCCTTCCGCTAGCACCCCCGTCACGGTACTGACTAAGTGATGTACGGTGGTATAGCTTTCTACCGAGAATAAGCTCGGCACCCACACCGAACCTTTTTTGCAACTCTTGCCCAAATCATTGCGGAGTAGATCGACGATCATGACATTCTCGGCCCTATCCTTGGTGCTGGAAACCAAGTCTTCGATCTGTGCCTGATCGGCTTCCCAATCATTCCGACGCGGACGAGTCCCTTTGATGGGTTTGGTTTCCACGGCGCCGTCGGTGACTTTTAAAAACCGCTCCGGCGACGAACTTAAGACCTGCACATCCGGAAAATTCAGATAAGCGCTGAATGGCGCAGCGTTGATCTGCCGCAATATTTGATACGCTTGCCATGGCTGGCCTTGGCAAGGGCTTTCGAAGCGCTGGGTCAAATTGATTTGATAGCAATCACCCTCTTTCAAATAATGCTTGATACGCTGAAAAGCGGCGGCGTAAGCCTGTTTGTCCATATTGGCGCGCGGCACTTGCAGCACTTTAAATTCTGTAGTTTCCGCCGGTGTAGAAATCGCACTGAATTCCGCGATTAGTCTTTGCTGCTCGCTTTCCGGTAAATCCACACTGACCAACCAGCTTTGCCGATGCTGATGATCGACAATCACCGCCCAGCGGTAAATGCCCACCGCCATCTCAGGCAGATTTTCCGCATCGTCGGCCATCGCCGGTAAACGCTCGATGCGTCTGGCCAAATCATAAGCAAAATAACCAATGGCGCCGCCGTTGAACGGCAGTCCGTCAACACTAGCTAAGGACGCGCCTAACTGTTGTTTCAACAACTCAAAAGGATCCTCGGTACTTTCGCTAATCACGCCATCGCGTTCGATAAACGTCATATCACCGCGTGTTTGCAGGGTTACGACTGGGGCATAGGCGATAATATCGAACCTATCCTGGTGGCTGTGCGGCTGCGCGCTATCCAGAAATACCGCCCAAGGTTGCTGCGCCAACGGGGCAAATAATGCTGCACTGTCTTGAAAATAAGGCAGTGATTGTTTGATGGGTTTGGCTAAAGGCATTAAGAAGTGCTGTTAAGCGGCCGGAATGTGCCGCAAGGACATGATTTGCAATATACCGATTTTACCCCAGCAACCGGCTTTAACCAAACCCGCCGGCAAGATAAGCCACTGCGGCGGCTGGCGCACAGTCGGCGGCATCAATATCATTGGTTTTAGCGGTTGATGGCAGCAAATCGGTAAACTCCAGATACTCCAAGCCCAAATCCGCCGCCATATCGCGCGCAAGGAAGCGGCCAACACCGGCACCCACTAATTTAACCGAAGAGCGGCTTTCCGCCCTTTGCAATTGCCTGAGACAAGCTTGGCTGATTTTCTGTGTTTGCTTGGTTTTGAGCTGTTCGGCAAAAGCCAACCAGAGCGCGTTATCGCTCTCACTGTATTCGTAACCGGTCAGGCGCGACAAGCGGAGGGCGCTAGCCAACACGGACTTCTCCGCGCCATCGGCGGTGTCGCTCTGATCGTGAGCTTCATTCAAGTCACCGGTCAAACGATAGACATCGGCCATTGTCGCGAAATACTCGGCCATCAAACCCATTGATTGGCCGTTGAATTCGGCTTCCTGGGCAATCGCCATCACCGCCGTGCGGACAATACCGGTATACACCAACTCGCCGGATACCAAGCGCTGATAGTCGGTGAAGCCTTGTACCTTTAGCTGGTGATTTTCGACCAACAAAATATCGGTCGTGGTACTGCCTATATCCACAAACAAGGCATTTGGCTGGCGTTTTGCCACCCATAGCAAGCTAGCCAACCAGTTAGCAGAAGCGATGTCCATGCGATCTGCCGGCTGAATGTGTGCTGCCGGCAAGAAGCCGCGCAAGCCAACAAATACCGATACCTGCTCGGCATTGAATTGTTCACAAACAGCCCGGACGATGGCGTTGACACCTTGCTCGCGACTGGTAAAGCAATCCACCAGTTCACCGGTCATCGTCACGGCATGCCGGCAATTTTGCAAATCGAATTGGCCGGCCAAATCGGCCAAAGTGTCATGCAGATACTCTATCCCCTTCCATAATGGACAAGCCTGCTGAGCAAGGGCCTGGATATGTCTGGACTCATCCAGCAACGCCAACTTAACGTGCGCACCCCCAATGTCCCAACCTGCAATCTGTTTGTTCATTTTGCCTTTTTAATTGATATGGATTTGAACTGTTTCATTTCTATACGGCTGTAACACCGGTTCGGCATGGCGCAGGCGCAAAACCTGTTCGGCCACGTTGATCCCGGTCGCCTGCCGGATGCCGACGTAAGAACTGGTCAGACGCGGATTAATTTCCAACACCAGCGGACCTAGTTTGGCGTTCTCGATAACATCGATACCTACGTAGCCCCACAAGCCAGGCAGCGCATCGGCTATTTCGCTTACCAAATTTCGATAAAAGCTCAGCTTATCGGTTTGTAAATTCACTAAACAACCTTGCAAACTAAATCGGCCTTGCTGCAAAGCAATTTGCTGGTGGTTATAGCAGATAAGCCAGGCTTGGCCAGGCTTAAACAAACAAGACAAACTCGCAGCCTGTCCGTGAATATAAGGCTGTAACACATAGCGGTGCGGATCGGTTAATTCGGCAATAGCGACCGGCAAATGCTCGGCATCGATTTGCAAACTATCAAGGCACCCGACGCCGTCCGCAATCTTGACGACCAGCTTATCCGCTAAACCGATACCCTCTTCCGCTTCGCTAAGCAGATGAGTTGCCACCGCCGGAATCATCCGTTTCTTCAAAGCTTGATAAGTCGCATACTTATTGGCGCATACGCTCAAGGCTGCCGGATTGGATAATAAGACTTCGACATTCGCGGCAAGAGCCAGCTCGGCCAAGCTCTGCAACATTCCGTCGCTTTCCGGTGCGATGGGCCAAAACAGATCAGCTTGTGTCAGTAAATCCCGCAACAATGCAAAGATGTCGCAAGCGGCGCTTACCGTCACAATTTCGCCTGGCAACAGCATATCCGGTCTGGCACAGCGCTCATCCAAAGACACACATAGCTGAAGATCGTCCAGACACTTCAGTTCGGCGATTAAAGCCTGTAACATCAAGCTGCCTTCCGTCGCCAGCGAAGCAGGCAATGCCTGCCCGACCAAACCGCCGCCGGTAATAAATTCAAATACCAGAACTCTCAATTCTAAAACTCGCTTGGCTTATGCAGATTATTCCAGTCATTGATTTGAAAGACGGCCTGGTGGTCCACGCCGCAGGAGGCGACCGCAGCCGTTATCAACCTATACATTACACCTCGTCAATATGCGACAGCAGCGAAATAAGCCAAGTCGTGACGAGTTTATTAAAGCTGTATCCATTTCCAAAGTTTTATATCGCAGACTTAGACGCAATCGGCGGCCAAGGTAATCACGACGAAATCATCGACAACTTGTTTAGCCAATATCCAAACAAGGAATTTTGGCTGGATAAGGGCAGTAGCTACCAAGCACTTGCTGCAACGAATCGCGGAATAAACTGTAAGCCGGTCATCGGTACCGAATCGCAACGTCTACCCGTATCGTTAAAAAACACCGATCTGATCCTATCGCTGGATTTTAAACATAACCAAGTTTTGGGTCATCCGGGGTGGCTGGAAAGCCCTGAACTGTGGCCGGATACTAATGTGGTGATGACCTTGGATTTGGTCGGCAGCAATCAGGGTCCGGATTTTGCAAAACTCAGCCGGCTTTGCCAGGATCATCCCGATAAACATTTTGTTGCAGCTGGCGGCGTTCGGAATGTAAAAGATCTTATGCGCCTGAAAACTATCGGCATTACCGCTGTGCTATTGGCTAGCGCCCTGCATAACGGCAGTATCGACGCCGCTATGCTAGAAAAATTTTAGGCAAAAAAATACCCCGGCAAGCCGGGGTATCTTCGACAGCCTTTGAAACTAAAAACTTAAACGTTGTTAGTAGCAAATGGGTGTTTTGCACCAGATTTAGCAGCAACAACTTCTTTAGCAGTTGGAGTGCCGGCAACCGCGCGAGCGATAGCTTCTTTGGTGGCTTTGTAGTTGAATTCTTCAATTTTTGCATCGTCTTCAGCCAACCAGTGGATGAAAACACCAACAGAAATGAACAAATCGTCAGCTTCGTCAGCAGGGATAGTGCCGTCTTCAACGGAATCAGCAACAGCCATAGCAACAGCGCGTTGAGCTGGTCCAAACATTTGAACAGCTTGTTTTGCGCCTTTGATGGTTACTTTGTTGAACAGGATGGTTGCAGGTTTAACCAACAGGTTAGGAGCAACAACAGCCAACAGAGTAGAGAAACCGTCTTTGTTGTTTGTCAAAGCATTTGCGAAAGCAGTTTCAGCTGCTGAGCCGCGTGGGCCGATGATCAAATCGATGTGAGCAATTTCGTTGCCTTCACCAACCAAAGATTCGCCAACGCGCAAGTTATTGATTTTTGCCATTTTAAATTTATCCCCTAAAGATAAGATTGAACCAAAAAAATAGACACTTTCGTGTCTCAAGATTGTAGTTTCTGCTTAGTTCCCTCTATAACCCACCGGTTCCTTCACCGATAAGTTGTTCCAGAAGCACCACCAGTACTGTCGCTACAGTTATGTCAGCTGTTGTACCCGGATTGATCCTTTGTGCCTTAAAAGCTTTGTCCATATCATACAATACTGGCAAAAGCTCTTCAGGCTCACAAGCTGTTTGCATTGCTCTATCGAGTTTATGCATCTCAGCCTTGATCCACTCTGAATACCGCTCTCCATACTTCCGCTCAATATGACTATCGGGATATTGAGCCAACATTGCGGCAAAAACCGCTAACGCCGCCCAAGCACAATCGCCAGACAAAACGAAAGCACGATTATATCTTAAAACGCCGAAATCAAAAACGTCTTTAAAAATTGTTGCGTATTGCAACGCAATTCGGTCCTTGTCAGCGGCAAAAACCATGGCCTCGGTCAGTGTCACATCCGCCGGTTTTTGGACGTCGTGCTGCGCGGATTCACCTAAACCGGCCGGCGCAGCTAAGGTGACCGCTTTGAAAACCCAATCTGCATCCTCACGGGTCGTATTTTCCAGCAATAGCCGTAAACCATCCCGCAAGTTTTCGCCCTTTTTTAAACCGGCAACCACTTGCAACAATGGCGCGCAAAGCAAAATAATACCGAGATTGGTATTGCAAGCCACCGCCTCGCGGGTTGCCTTGACTGCGTAATAAATCTTTTCACCCAAACTATATTGCGGATTGGTAATCGGCTCGCTGCTAACCCGAGCGCTGACACGAAAATCCTCAATGGTCATATCGTCGGCGGCACTATAGACGCTGACATTTCCGGGCTTGAACGCTTGCAACTCGATTTCGCAAGCTTGTAGGTAAGCGTCCATCAATTGCTGCCTGTTCAACATACTTTTTCCGCCACGCAATAACGACCGAGCAAATCGGCCACCAGGCATTCGGCGATATTGATATCACAAACGCTTTGCAAACCTTTCCAGGCCGGCACGCTGTTTACTTCGATGATGCGATAACAACCGTCGGCATCCTGAATCACATCCACCCCGGCATAATCCATGTTTAGCGCCGCAACGGCGGCAATCGCCAATTCCGCTAAAGCCGGCTCCAGCTCGATGCATTCGCAAGACGCACCTCTGGCCACATTATTCAGCCAGGAAATGCCGCGCCGCCGCATAGCTGCAACGGCCCTACCGTGAATCACAAACACCCGCACATCGGAATAGCCATCACCGGCGCATTCGACGAAGCGCTGCAAATAATAAATACCGTGACTACTGGTTAGCCAGAGCAAATCGGTGGACTTTTCTATTCGCCGAATGCCCTCGCCTTGCGAACCGAACAAGGGCTTGCTGATAAGATAATAGCCAGCGCGCAACTGTTGTTCGGCAATCGCCAAGGCTTCGTCACGATCCCGCAATACCCAAGTCATTGCGGTCGGCAAACCGGCATGTTGCAACAAAAAACTGGTCATGCCTTTATCGACGCTACGCTCGATAGCGCCGGCATCGTTATAAACCGGTATGCCCAGTATTTTTAAGCCGTGCAAAACATCCAGATAAAACACCACCTCTTCCAGCGAACCGCCGGGCACGCCGCGCACGAAGACCGCCGAGGGTAGTTCTCGCTCAAAACCGGGAATAACAATGGGCAAATCGGTGACCGTTAACTGCAATTTGCAGGCTGTCAGCGAGACATATTCGGCGGCATAGCCACGTTCGGCAAAAGCCAAGCACAGCTGCTTGCCATGCCAACCGGGATCGTCGGTAATAATTGCAATTCGGCGCAAAGGGATGTGTGTCGAAGAAGTTAGCGATGCAAGCTAACCGACCTTGTCCAGCAAGGCCAGTCAGCTTTTACAGAGAGTTAGAGCGGGTTAAGCCCCGAAGGAAAGGTCCAGCAAGGCATTATCCAGTTTGCCGGCACGGAAACTTTTGCCGGACTCGACTGCGGTGACGATGACGCTAGCCGGGCTAAACAACATCGCATCGACTTTGAAAAAGTCGTATTCGTAGGCCTTGAAAATATCCGCAAACGGCTTGCCGTAATCTTTGGACGTTGAACTTGGCAATTCCTTCGCCAGTTTCTCCGCCGCTTCGTCGCTGCCTTTGACGAACAAGTGCACTTGGCCGGCGAACAAAATTGCGTCATTGGTTCTGCCCATTGCCTTAACAAAGTTAGGATGCGGAGGACAAATCGGCGCACTACCGGAACCATCGACGATGTTTTCCAACGGAAAATGCAACGCATGAGCTTTGTGCATCGCCACTTCCAATACCCGTCCCACTACTTGTACGCCGCCGGCCAAACTGCTGGTGGGCGTGACGATGATAGTCAAATTGGCTGGCGATACGCCACAAGCCGCCGCGACTTTTTCGACGATTTCGATTGGCGGCAAGGCGTCGTTTTCTATGACCAGCGCGGTTTGCTCTGCACTATCGCGGTATTCCAGTTCTTTATAAAGCTCTTCCACCGGCTCTACTGCACCGTCTTTCAACTTAGTTGCCAGTGCCCGCGCGGGTCCGGAACCTAGGGCATAATATTTACCGTGCGACAAACTCCAACCCGCATATTGGCTACCCAAGCAAGACAACACCGGATTGCTCGCATGTACATTAATGGTCAGCGGCCAATTACTGGTGTACGGGCTTTGCGAGATCGTCGCGGTACCCAAGCCGCCCATGCAGATTTCGGTGATAATTCGTCCGGCCTCCAGTCCACCAGGTACCTTAATACCCGCATCGATAATGGTGCAGCCGTTTTCCAGCTTTTCGATACCCAACCGTAATTTATCCGCGTTATCCAACAGTTGTTGAACCAAGGGCTGGGAAAATTTATTGACGCTTGCCTGGTATTGCATGATGTTTAAAGACCTGTTTCCAAAAGATTTGCAAGGATGCGTTGTTGGCGATGCAGATTATCCAGCACCTGCCCCGAATTTTTTCCGGTGGCAATAATACTGCATATCGGCTCGCCTGTGGCAACAATTGAGCCGGGATTCGGTCTGTCCGCGGTCCATGACGGCCATTCAAATCCCTCCGAAATCGTCACGGGATTCCGCGCAAAGACAATCTTATACGCGCTCGGCAAAACAGATACCTCAAGATTTTCATCCGGGTTATCTTGAAAGGCTTGCAGATGCTTTCGCAGCACTGATTTACCGTACAGCTGAGCACTGGCGGAAATCCTCGCATTGAGTTCCAGCACATAACAATCCCCCTCATCGAGAATAAAATCCAGGCTGTTTAATCCGCGAAGTCCGTAGGCAGCCGATAGTTTTAACAGCCACCCCGCCATTAGCGTTTGCACAGCGTCCGGAACTTCCGCCCGACTCAAAACTCCGCCAAACATAAAAGGATGTTCGCTACTGCAATCGGCAAGCCACTGTTCATTGAAACCAATCAGCTCAATTCCACCGGAAGTGGCCACAAACAGCACCGACATCGAGCGGCCTTCAATATGTCGCTGCCAGTAACCGTATTCAGCATCGTCACCGACTGAGCAACGCCTTATCACCAAACCACCCTCACCGCGCCACGGCTTTAGCAACCAATAGTCATTCTCATTAGGTCGGGAATAAACAACCTCGGGGTACGGTATCGAGAACAAGGCAAGTCGGACAAAAAAATCACACTTATCTTGCACACTTTGAAAAATTGCAGCGGAATTTCCAATTATCCGCCAATGATTTTCCAAATACACCAATGTCGCCTGTTGCGACTCCAAACCGCTGCCGTAAAGTAACTCAGTAAGCCGATACCTACGCCCCGCCTCTTCTAGAGCGGCTCGCACATCACTCAAAGCGAGCGAAGTCACTTGGTAAACCATTTTTGCCATTTGCCTGGTGTCGCTGTCGGCATAGCAATCGATAGCCACCACTTCCCATCCGGAATCGACGCACATTTGCACCAACATCCGCGCCGATTTGGCAATCACTAACAAACACTTAGGCGTTAAGGTAGAAGGCATTCAGCTGCGACAAGGAACTGGATTAGCAAAAAACGCTGGATTTTAAAATATTTTCTGTAATAATACGCGGCTGTTGGAGAGCTGGCTGAGCGGTCGAAAGCGGCGGTCTTGAAAACCGTTGAAGGTTTATCCCTTCCTGGGGTTCGAATCCCTAGCTCTCCGCCATACACTTTAAAGGCCTTGATTTTTCAAGGCCTTTTTTATTTTAAAGACTCAGACAACCAACATTTTCTGCAAATGACTCCCGACTGGGCACAAAACCCAATCTACTAAGCAAGCGGAAATGTTTATTTCCCGTTTATCGTCGCCTGTTCAACAATATGCTTTGACGCTTCTTCCAGCAAAATCAGCGTCGATGTTTCCTCGCCGCCAAAATTTCGGAAAGCCTCGTATTGGGTGCCGGGCGCAAATTCCAATCCGGTAAAACGCTCGGCGCCGTCGTAGTCGACCAACAGTTTGCCGTTTTTTGTGTATTTTGCATTGTAGACCAACGATCCCCTGCCCGCGCCGAAACCTACCGTCAATCGTAATGCGGCATTGCCCGGATCAAATGCCGAAATCGCGACATCCAGCTGCGTAGCATTCTCGTCGGTGACAATATTAAATCCCGCCGTTAATAAAGAAGCCTGAATATAACGCCTGAGTTTATCGACAATCTCCAGGTTCTCGCCGCTTACATCAAGCTTAATGTCCTTGCCGTAACTCGAAACGTTTTCCGAAGATATTGTTTTCAGTTGGTGAGTCGAACACGCGCTTAAGATCAATAGCGATAGAATCAAAGACAGTACTTGCACATTTACCTCAGTTTTTAAAATCCGTATTGCGTCAGCTCGATGCAATCGAGGATTCGTTGAATACAGCCCCCTCGATTCCGTCAACGCTTCATTGAGGCCTATTGTATAAGATGCCGCTATCGCGACGGCTACCTACCCAGCTGATTTACCAATCACCACCGGCAATTGCTTGGGCGCCTTGATACGCAGTTGTTTATTGATGTTATAGCGCCCGAACACCACCTCGATATCGCCCGTTGCCACCCCAAACTCTTTGGCCAGAAAGCGCACCATATGATCGGTGGCCTTGCCGCCCACCGGCGCGGCGGTGACGCTGATCTTGAGTTGCTGCCCCTTGGGTTTGCCGATTGCATCCTGCTTGGCGGATGGCGTACCGAGCACATTCAGCACCAGCACGTCGCCATCCCAGCCGCAAAACGAATCCATCACCAATCCCTTGCCCGTTTCCTTAGCCCCGCCCTTCGCTTTGACTTTTTTAGGTTTTGCCATGCTGTCGATTAATTCCGGAAAAATGCGTGTTTAAAAATGAATAACCAACGCGGTCTTTGCAAGACGACGCGGAGCGTCTGGGAACGCACACCTTATCGCGTTTCCAAAGGACGCGAAGGCAATCCCCATGAAGCCGAAGGCACATAAAAATGTCACGCAGGCACCCACCCAGCTTTCGAACATACCCTCGCGAATCTCGAAGGCGCATTCAGCCACCTTGACCGCACCTCCAACACATTTGTCCGTGCCCCCCAAAGCCGGCGAGCACACATTCGGGATATTTTTACATACGCCCGGGAAGTTTTTATACCTCTCCTAAGCCATTGAGAGTGCGTCCGCGGGATTATTAGATACACCCGGAACATCCGGATATACATAAATTAATACAACCGATGCGCTTCACGTTGTTCTGCACATCCTAAAAGGCGACGAGTTACCGCATGCCACGCCGAACATCGGAGATTTTAGCGGAGATCGCGCATAGGCACGATTAGGCCCGCAGCGCGGGCAAGTCCGTCGTTCCCACGCAGCGCGCTCATCGTTATACACAAGTCTCCCAACGACTAAACTACCAGGAGACATGAGGCATATAGATGATGGAGAACAGCGATGAGCACCTGGGCCGAAGACGAAGTCCAAACCGCCGATCTGGAAGATCGGCGCCTGAATAAACGATTGGCATTGTTACTGGAGCGATTAGGCGAACATCCCCAGCTCAGCATCCCGGCGGCCTGTGGCGGCTGGAAGGAGACGATGGGCGCTTACCGGTTTTTCGACAATGATAAGGCGACTTTCAAAAAGATACTGGCGCCGCATCGAGATGCCACGGTCGAACGGATGAAGAGCAGCCCGGTCGTATTGCTGGCGCAGGACACGACGGAGTACGACGAAAACATTTGTTTGGGGCCAAAAGGTCTCGGTACTTTGAAAGAGATGGCGAAACATGCGCGCCGACTACATCCGACCATCGCCTTTACGCCGTCGCGGATTTGCTTGGGTGTCGTCAAGGCAGCGTATTGGGCGCGTGACGGCGCCAGCCCGCGACAAGCGCGGCGGCACAAAGGCGTGGACGAAAAAGAAAGTCGGCACTGGCTCGAAAGCTATCAGGATAGCTGTGCCTTACAGGCGCAAATGCCGGACAGTTTATTGGTCAATCTCGCCGACCGCGAGGGCGACATTTACGAATGGTTTGTCGAATACCAAGACTATGCGCCGACTGCTCGCGCTGAATGGATTGTTCGGGCGACGCAGAACCGAGACCTTCTGGTCGAGCCGGAAAATGCGGCGAAATGGCTATGGTCGGCCCTGGATCAAGCGCCGGTCATGGGTTATACCGAGGTTAATGTCAAGTCGCGGCCGAACCGTGCAGCGCGACTGGCGCATATCACGGTACGCGCCGCCACGGTGCCCCTCAAGCCGCCAACGCGTATTGGGTATCGACTGCCGGCATTGAGCATCAACGCGGTGCTGGCGCGCGAAGAGACGCCGCCAGCCGGCAAGGAACCCTTGGAATGGCTCCTGCTGACCAGTTTGCCTGTGGCGAGTTTCGAGCAAGCGACTACGGTGGTGGCGTGGTATGGCGTGCGCTGGTGTATCGAAGTGTACTTCCATGTATTGAAGAGCGGTTGCCAGATCAAGCGGCTACATCTGGAATCGGAAGAACGGCTACTACCTTGTTTGGCGCTCTATATGGTTATTGCCTGGCGGGTGTTATTCAGCCTGATGCTCGCGCGCGCAGCGCCGGACATGGATTGCGAGATTATTTTCGATCCGCAGGAGTGGCGAGCGGCTTATATCGTCGTCAAGCGCTGTCCACCACCGCTCACGCCACCGCGCCTCGGTGAGGTAATCCGACTGATTGCAAGCTTAGGCGGTTATTTTGCCCGCAAACACGATGGTCCACCGGGTGCCAAGGCCATGTGGATCGGCTTACAGCGCTTGCGCGATTTTGTCATCGCCCTCAATGCTCAACAGGATCTCGCAATGAGATGTGTATAACGATGAGCGTAGCGCATGGGAACGAGGAATTCTTTAAGGGGTTGGTTTACTCCCGTATGCCGCGCCGAGCACCGAAGGTTTTGCAGACAATGGCCCGCAGGGGAGCGGCAGGGATGCCGCTCGTTTTCGGAGGGGCACGAAGCCCCTTCCGAAAACCCTCGGCAAATACCCACAGGGCACAAGAGCGAGGAGCGCAGGAAACAAGCAGCATTCGGGTCGCCTTTTCTTTGGATACTTTCTTTTGGCGACGCACAAATTCGCCTAGAGCGAATTTGAACAGCCCATAGGCTGGCCCGAAGGGCGAAAACCAGGGATGGTTTTCGTAGCGAAAGTATCGCGGCTGCCGGTCCGCGAACCGGCGTTAAATCAAGTTTTACGTTAGCGAATCATCGTTGGTCCAAATTGGTAATCCCGCCTGAGCACAAAAACCGTGCCCGCCTTTACGAGACTAATTAATTGAATCCACGATGCATTACAAAAAAATGATTATTATGTTTTTCCAGAAGCAAAAGATCCGAAAAATTAAGCATCCATTCAAATTTCAATTTTTTCGGCGTTGCTAAGTTATTACTCGCGTACAAATCACGTACATATTCCATGCTATCCAGCTTTGAATCGATCTGATAAATAATCCTGGAATATTCACCTGCTGTTTCGACTACATGAACTGAGTGGCCTGACATTGCGATTTGCGTAGCAAGAACAACAGTACCGGACGGAGCTCCACGAGTAATGTAGGAGTCGAACATTGCCCAGAGCCGTTTTCGCTCATCGCTCATGGATTTATCAGTAAATTCAAAAACTGAATGATCGAATATGCCCATTAATGTGAACATTTCCCGGGATACATTTGCAAAAACCAATTCGTTAGTTCGCTCAACATATCCGTTTCGCTCTGATTTCATACCAAGATGAAAATGATGAAACCCCATAGTGTTCAACAGAAAATCTTTATCCACCCATCGATCGACACCATGCTCCGTTTCTGACGTTGATGGCATATATCCACGAGTTTGTGGCAATGTAGAAAGATGTGGATTTAAATTATCGCCATCTCTGACTTTTTCAAGCAGCGCATAAACTTGATGTTTAAGGTCGCACCATCTCCGATCACTCATGACCGCCGGCTCTATTAAAACCTTGCGCGGCTTAATTGCAACGTATCTGATTACCCAATTGAGATAATGAATAAGCAAGTTCCCTAAAAACATTCCATCAAGCAAGTCTTTAGTTTCACGATTGTTGGGAAACGTTGGCAGCGCCGCGATAACTTCTCGTCGTAATTTCTTGACTCGTTTGGATTCTTCCATAAAGGATTACTTCAGTTCTGCATCTTCACATTATGCTTCAAGGCGAAACTGAACCGAACCAGTCAATATCTCTAAGCCGCCTGCAACTCCCTCAACGGCAAATGCAAAACCGCTAAATTTTGAATATCCGCTTTTTGACTTGCATGTTGAACATCGATCCCCACCAATGCACCGTTTTCGTCGAAATCCAATACCACACCATCACTGACTTCATCCGAATCGACCGAAGGCCTGTCGGCTAAATGAATGTAAAGAGAATCTGTCGCTTCGTCGTAGCTCAATTTCATGGTTTAAATCTCCGGTCGGGAAAGGCGTTGTGGATGGTTATGCCATCGGACAAGGTAACAACACGCAAATACTTATTTAATTCGGATACGAAAAACCAGTGACGAATTCTACCGTCTTCTTGAATTTCGCGGCGAAACGGTTCGGACAATGCAGATTGGCACCATTCGAGTCTGATGTAAGGCCTTTTTTGCAACACATCGTTACGAAAATACTCGGTCGTCGCTATCTGAATCATCGTCGGATTATAACGAACCGCACCAAATTAACCACACTTCGACTCCCCACAGTTCAAACAAGTCATACACCCATCCATCAATACCATCGCCTTGGTAGAACACTTCACACACAACACAGCCTTCTCTGGAAACGCCTGTCCCTCGGTCGTGCCATGCTGCGCTTCAAACTCCCGGCGCTTTTCGTCGACCAATTGCTGGTGGTGATCGCTAAGTTTTTCCGGCTTGATCATGCCGATATGTTTCATGTGCGATTCGATGGCGTGGCCGATCTCGGCGACCAGGGACGGCATGAAGACCCCGCCTTTTTTGAAATAGCCGCCCTGCGGGTCGAATACGGCTTTCATTTCTTCCACTAAAAAGGTGGCGTCGCCGCCTTTGCGAAACACCGCCGAAATCAAGCGGGTCAGAGCCAGCACCCATTGAAAATGCTCCATGTTTTTGGAGTTGATGAAGATTTCGTAAGGCCGGCGTTCCTGATGCACCGTGCCTTCATTCAGGATGATGTCGTTGATGGTGATGTACAGGGCATGCTCGGACTGTGGGGTTTTAATCTTATAAGTGGAGCCGAGCAACATTTCCGGACGCGCCAGGTTTTCGTGCATTTCCTCCAGGGAAGGTTTTGCCACTTCGGCTTCCGCCTGGGCAGCTGCTTCCAGGTTTTCTTTGGTCAGCACTTTGTAGCCGACGATTTTTTTGTTGATTTTGTGTAGGGTCATGGGGGTATCTCATATTCTGTGTAGGTTGGGTTCACCCAAAGGGTGTAAAAGGCGCTAGCCGTAACCCAACACTCATAATGGCCAAATGTTGGGTTACGCTGCGCTTTTATGCCCTGCAGGTAAACCCAACCTACATAATTTGATTATCAAAACTTGCCGTAATAGCCTTCTTTCAAAGCATCAAACAAGTTGGCAGCGGTGTGGGTTTCGCCATCGTATTCCACTTCTTCGTTGCCTTTAAATTCCACCACATGGCCGTCTTCCAGGGTGAACTGGTAGGTGGTGTTTTCCAGGTCGGATTCCTTGACCAACACGCCCTGAAACACTTCCG
Source organism: Methylomonas sp. TEB (assembly GCF_047777895.1). GTDB lineage: Bacteria > Pseudomonadota > Gammaproteobacteria > Methylococcales > Methylomonadaceae > Methylomonas. Next base: position 2,008,019 of record NZ_CP180476.1, on the reverse strand, counting down.
GGTTGAAGCGGAAAGTGGTGCAGCCTTTCAGGCCTTGGTCATAGGCGTATTCGTAGATGGACTTGAAGTCTTCGTACGGATAATCGGTCGGCACGTTGGCGGTTTTCGAGATGGACGAGTCGATCCAGCGTTGCGCAGCAGCTTGAATGTCCACATGCTGTTTGGGGCTGATGTCATCGGCAGCGATGAAATAATCCGGCAATTGTTGAGTCGGGTCCTGGCTGTATGGCATGGCTTGCGGGTTGATCAGTTCGCGGTAGGCCAGCAATTCAAAGGAAAACACGTCGATTTTTTCCTTGGATTTTTTGCCTTCGCGAATCACGTTGCGCGAGTAATGATGGGCAAAACTGGGCTCAATACCGTTGCTGGCGTTATTGGCTAGGGACAGCGAGATGGTGCCGGTCGGCGCGATTGAGCTGTGGTGGGTAAAGCGGCAGCCCACTTCCGCCAGATCCGCGACCAATTCCGGCAGTTCCTGCGCGACTTTTTGCATGTAGCGGCTGTATTTGGCGTGCAACACTTTACCGGGCACTTGGTCGCCCAGTTTGTAACCGTCCGCCGTCATTTCCGGGCGTTTGTGCAGCATTTCGCCGGTGACGGTGAATAGCTGATCCATGATAGGTGCTGGGCCCTTTTCTTTCGCGAGTTCCAGACCAGCTTTCCAGCCTTCCAAAGCCAACTCTTTGGTGACTTGTTCGGTAAATACCAGAGACTCTTCGTTGCCGTATTTCATGCCCAACATAGTAATGGTGGAACCCAAGCCTAAATAGCCCATGCCGTGGCGGCGTTTGCCAATGATTTCTTCGCGCTGTTTTTCCAAAGGCAGGCCGTTGATCTCGACGACGTTATCCAACATGCGGGTAAAGATACGAATAGTTTTACGATAAGCTTCCCAATCGAAGCGGGCTTCTTTGGAGAATGGTTTATCGATGAAGCGGGTCAGGTTGATCGAGCCCAGCAAGCAACTGCCGTAAGGCGGCAGCGGTTGTTCGCCGCAAGGGTTGGTGGCGCGGATGTGCTCACAAAACCAGTTGTTGTTCATCTCGTTGACTTTGTCGATCAAGATAAAGCCCGGTTCGGCGTAATCGTAGGTGGAAGACATGATGATGTCCCACAAGCGGCGCGCAGGCATGACTTTGGTGATGCGGCAAGCCACCAAGCCGGCGTCGTTGACCACATAGCCTTTTTTATTGGGCAGATCGCGCCAGACGATTTTGTCGGTATCGGTTAAATCCAGTTTATCGGCATTGGCTTCGCGTTCGGTAACCGGAAAAGACAGCGGCCATTGGCCGTTGCTTTTAACGGCTTCGACGAATTCGCTGGTAATCAGCAGCGACAAATTGAACTGGCGCAAGCGGCCGTCTTCACGCTTGGCGCGAATAAAGTCCACCACGTCCGGATGGGCGACGTCGAAGGTAGCCATTTGCGCGCCACGGCGGCCGCCGGCCGACGATACGGTAAAACACATCTTGTCGTAAATATCCATGAACGACAACGGGCCGGAGGTATAGGCGCCGGCGCCGGATACATAAGCGTCTCGCGGCCGTAATGTCGAAAATTCGTAACCGATGCCGCAACCGGCTTTCAGGGTCAGACCCGCTTCGTGAACCTTGTGCAAAATGTCGTCCATCGAATCTTCAATGATGCCGGACACGGTGCAGTTGATGGTGGAGGTGGCCGGTTTATGATCCAAGGCACCGGCATTGGAGGTGATGCGACCGGCCGGGATCACACCTTTCCGCAAGGCCCACAGAAATTCTTTGTAGTGTTTTTCTTGCAGCGCCTTGGTTTTCTCCACGCTAGACAGGGCCTTGGCGACGCGCTTATAGGTGTCATCAATGGTTTCGTCAATCGCTTTACCATCCTTGGTTTTTAAGCGGTATTTGCTGTCCCAAATATCCAGGGAAGCACTTTGCAGCGGGATTTCGGTGGCGTCTTGTGTCACAACATGAAGTTTTGCGGTCATTCGTGGATTCCCTTTTCTAGTTGAATGGTTATAGGCCTATCTCGCCGCTCCGGCACGGCTAAGATGTTGATGTTTATTGGATTAAAACCGAAAACAATACAGTCCGGCGATATACTGCATATAGTGTCTATGTTGAAATTCTAGCACAACATATTGTGTTGTCAGCGGGAAATTTTTACTAAATAGCCGCACTTGCGTGCTTTGTTTTTTAACTCAAGGAGTTAGCGGCGGCATTTAATTTCAATTTCCTAATTAGATGGCCTAGCCATAAGATTTCGAATTGAGCGGATGATTTACACAAGCGCGGGAGGAGTCGAGGTTGCCGTATCAACCGATTATTCCCGGAATGCGGACGCGCCTAACAACAGCGGACCGCCATTGCATTTGGTGTTTATCGTGGGGATTGAAAATGGCGTCAATAAGACAGACAGTTCTGGTGTTGCGCTCGGCCTGGGCCAATCAAAGGGCTGGAAGTAATGGAGAGTTCGCTAAACCGCAAAGCTAACAATGGCAAGGCAAAACCCAGCTTGCCATTTTGCCGAAAATAGGAATCCGTTGCGACGATGGCGTAGCGCTTGCCTTAGGAGTATTGATTGGGACGCTTGAGATTACCGAATAAGAATCGTGGGAGATTATATGTTTAACCTCCGATAGTCTGGTGGGTGCTGAGGGGTTCGAACCCCCGACCCTCGCCTTGTAAGGGCGATGCTCTCCCAGCTGGGCTAAGCACCCGACTAAAGGACGCGCATTCTATCCAAAACTGGAGCTGCTGCAAAATGTTTTGTTAACTTTGCGATGCAAATACTCGTGCCACACGTGCGGTTGCCAAGAGTTTGCATTCTCCGGACAGCCATTAGAAAAACAGCCGGTACACGCAAACCATTTCTAGAAAAAAATTACACTGATTAAACTCACCCCCTCAAAACCGGCCCCTACACACAAACCGCAAACACTGTGTGCGTCAGCTTATTTTCCGGATGTATTGAAAAATCCCGGTTTTAAGTTACCTTTATGTAGGCTTATGACTACGTAAAATGAAAGCCTGGAGGCTCATAGTGTTTCAAGCACAATTATCCAAGTTACCTTAAGACACGTTCTACTAAGCGCTAAACCCGGCGCATTGATACGGAACAATCGAAAGCAGTGACAGGGTTAACAATCCCGGCGCGAGCAGTACTTAAACCGTTATACGTTTATCGACAAAAATCTGATGAGTAAAGGCACCACTTACATACCGATTTACGATTTCTCGCCGAGCGTTAACGCCGGCCATCTAAAACAAATCCTGCCATTATTGATGCGTCATAACGTTGCTGCCAATCCCATCAACTACGCTATTTGGTACGACTATGTGGCTGGCGGAAACCCGAGCTTAAACAAAGCAGTCGACTCGTTGCTCGCCGAAAACAAGGCCTTCGATTACGACAACAGCGTCGAGCTTTACAAATCACACATTTGTAATGCGTCTTTGGAATCTTTCGAGCAAATCAACCGGCAACTGCACAAAGTTATCGAGCAAGCCACTAGCGCGATCAACGAAACTTACAACAAGGCCGAAGAAACCAATGACAGCTTTCAGAAAAAATCAGTCATCTTGGAAACTTTCTCCGCTTCAGACGGCTTGAAAACCATCTTGGAAGAAATCATTCAGGAAACCAAAGCGCTGGCGATGACCAGTCAGGCCATGCAAACCAAGCTGACCGAAGCCAACCAAGAAATGGAGCAATTGCGCACCGAGCTGGCTCAAGCCAGACAAATCGCTACCACCGACGGTTTAACCGGCTTGTTGAATCGGCGCGCATTCGACATGACCCTGGCCGAAATCATCGAACAATCCGCACCCGATACCGCGTGCCTGTCGATGCTGGACATAGACCATTTCAAACGCATTAACGACACTTACGGCCACACTATCGGCGACAATGTCATTAAATATGTAGCAAATTTAATGAAGAAACACGCCGAGGAACATCATCACGTTGCGCGTTACGGCGGTGAGGAACTGGCGATTATCATGCCCAACACCAGCCACGAAAAGGCGGTAGAAATCTCCGAAAATATTCGCACCGCGATGGCAGCCAGCCGCTTGCAACGCAAAAACGACAACCAGTCGCTGGGCAAAATCACCTTGTCGATAGGCGTTGCCAGATTGCAATCCGGCGATAATCCAGAAAGCTTTATCGTCCGCGCAGATAACGCCTTGTATAAAGCCAAGCAAAGCGGCCGCAATCGGGTAATCCATTCATAAACCGCAGAAAAAACTAGCGATCCGTCAAGCGCTGTACCACTAAGCAACCCACCATATCGCCCTCTACGTTGACCATGGTCCGCACCGTATCCAGTATGCGGTCTATGGGTAACAGTATCGCAATGGCTTCGGTCGGGAGACCAACCGATTGCAACACCATCATCATGGTCACCATGCCGGCACTGGGGATGCCCGGCGCGCCCATGGCGGCGATCATCGTGGTAAAACACACGATCAATTGTTGCGCCAAATCCAGCTCTATGCCGGCTAAATTCGCGACAAATAACGCAGCGGCAGCTTCGTAGAGCGCGGTGCCGTCCATATTGACCGTGGCACCCAGCGGCACCACGAAACCGGCAATACCGGGTTTGACGTGCAAATGCTGTTCAACGCAACGCAAGGTGACGGGCAATGTGGCAGAGCTGGAACTGGTGGCAAATGCGGTGATTAAGGCTTCCCTGGCGCCCCGAAAAAACTTCAGCGGCGAAACCTTGGCAACTATACCTAACAACAAAGGCAACACGACCAAGCCATGCAGCAAAGTGGTACCAATGACCACCGCGACAAATTCCGCCAAACTGCTTAACAAGGCCAGATTTTGCGTCGCCAGCAACTGCGCCAGCAAAGCCATGATGCCCAGCGGCGCCAGCCGCATGATCCAGCCGACCAAGCGCAGCATCAACTCCAAGCCTTCCTGCAACAGCAGCAAGATATTGCGATAACGATCCCCTCCCACTACCAAAGCAATCCCCAACAACAGTGCAAACATCACGATTGCCAGGATATTGGCCTGTGCTAGTGCCGCGAACGGGTTAACGAACAAGCCATGCAGAAAGCTGGCTACAAATTGCGCCAAGCTCATTTGCTTGGCGGCGAAGTTGGGAACAGCGTTATTGAACAAGTCCAGATTCAAACCTTTTCCCGGCTCGAATATATTTGCCGCCGCCACGCCCAGCAGGATAGCCAGAGCCATAGAGACCACAAAAAAAACCAAGGTAGACAGCCAGACTCGATGCAATTGGCCGTGCATGCGCAAATTTGCCACCCCAACCGCAATGGAGGTAAACACCAAAGGCACCAAGACCATTTTCAACAAATCCATGAATAAAGTACTCAATAGACCGCAAACGTAGATACCTTGTTTGCTAAGCGCGGCGTCCTGTCCCAATTTGGCGAATCCCATGCCCAACGCTACGCCGAATACGGCACCCAGAAAAATTTGTGTGTTTAGTGCGACTTTCAATCCGGCCTCCTGAAAATACGCTGATCGTAAAACCCCAAAGCTTAGAGATTTATCATAACAAGCCCGGCCCCCATCATCTAACAGCTCTGTCAGTGCGCGGATACGTTCCGCCGAGAGCGGCTAAGATTGGCTTTTGGCTTGTCTATTTCGGTAAAATCCGCCGTTATGACGACAATCACCGACCCACTAGAAACTTGTTTATGCGGCTCCGGCCTGGATTATGCCGACTGCTGCGGCCGCTATCACAGCGGCGAACACTACGCGCCGACTGCGGAAGCCTTGATGCGCTCGCGTTTTAGTGCCTATGCCCGGCGCGATGTGGACTATTTATTGAATACTTGGGATACCAGCAAACGGCCGGCCGACATCGACTTTTCCAAGGAAACCGCACACTGGCAAAAACTGGCGATAGTCAGCACTAAAAAAGGCAGCGGCCAAGACAGCAAGGGCATTGTCGAGTTTAAGGCTTTTTACCGACAAGACGGCGAAGACTATTTCATGCACGAAATCAGTCGCTTCGTTAAATCCAATTCCCGTTGGCTTTATCTGGACGGCGTCATCAAAGCCGCGGGCAAAGTTGCGGTAAGCACGGATACCGGCAAAAACGCGCCTTGTCCGTGCGGCAGCGGCAAGAAATTTAAGCGTTGCTGCGGGCGCTGATCTATCACTAAGTCAACGCGCCGCATCCACAAAATTCAATTGCTTCCAGGCTTCGTAGAGCACTATTGCCACGGTATTGGAGAGATTAAGACTGCGGCTCTCCTTGCGCATCGGCAAATACAGTTGCAGAGCTGCCGGATGTTGACCAAGAAATGCGGCCGGTAAGCCACGGGTTTCCGGACCGAATAACAAGGCATCTCCGGCTTTGTATCGTACCTCACTGTAACCGGTGTGGCCTTTGGTGGTTAATGCAAATAAACGTTGGGGCTTGGCTTTTTCGACGTAATCATGCAAGGAACCGTACTGGCGGATGTTCACCCATTCATGATAATCCAGCCCGGCGCGACGCAGACGTTTGTCGTCCAAATCAAACCCCAAAGGCTGGATTAAATGCAGATGCGCACCGGTATTCGCGCATAAACGGATGATATTGCCGGTATTGGCCGGAATTTCCGGCTCGAACAAGACAATATCCAGCATTGTTTCAGTATTTTTCCACGTCCACCGGGGACAATTTCCAAATCTCGCGGTTGTATTCGCTAATCGTCCGGTCCGTGGAAAATTTACCGCTGGCCGCGGTATTGAGAATACTCATTTTGGTCCAGCGCTCTTGATCACGCCAAGTTTGCTCGACCCGCTTCTGTGCTTCCAGATAACTGCGAAAATCGGCGATAGTCATCCAAGGATCGTGCGGACTTTTAATCGAGGCAATGATGTCGTCGAAAATCCCCGGCTCAAACTGATTGAAATGCCCGCATTCCAGCAAGCGCATCACGCCTTGTAAATCGCTGTCCTGATTGATGAACCATTGCGGATCGTAATGCGGCCGCATCGCCTCCACTTCGGTTTCGGTCAAGCCGAACAGGAAGAAATTGTCGGCACCGACCTCTTCACGAATTTCGATGTTGGCACCATCCAAGGTACCGATGGTCAGCGCGCCATTCATCATGAACTTCATGTTACCGGTACCGGACGCTTCCTTGCCGGCAGTCGAAATTTGTTCCGACAAATCCGCGCCCGGACAGATTTTTTCCATCGCCGATACGCAGTAATTGGGCATAAACACCAATCTCAGCTTGTTGCCTACTTCCGGATCTTCATTAATGACATTGCCGACATTGTTTATCAGCTTGATGATTTTTTTCGCCATGACATAGCCAGGGGCCGCCTTGCCGCCGATCAAGACGCAACGATCCACCCAGTTTTGCGTATCGCCACGTTTAATCCGATCATAAAGATGAATCACATGCAACACATTCAAAATCTGCCGCTTGTATTCGTGGATACGCTTAACCTGCACATCAAACAAAGCATCGACATTGATTTCAATGTCATGTTCTTCTTCTTTGTAGTCAACCAAACGTTGTTTGCTGGCCCGATTCAAGTCGTACCATTTTTGCCTGAACGCCGCGTCCTCGGCATAAGGCGCTAATTTGGACAGCTGAGATAGGTCGGTAATCCAGCCATCACCAATAGTTGCGGTGATAAACTCGGCCAATTCCGGATTACAGCCGGCCAGCCAGCGTCTGGGGGTCACACCGTTAGTTTTGTTATTAAATTTTTGCGGCCAGAGCTCATAAAAATCTTTAAACAAGCCTTCCTGCAACAGCTTGGAATGCAGTTCGGCGACACCGTTAACCGAAAAACTGCCGACGATGGCCAAAAATGCCATCCGCACCTGTTTTTGATAACCCTCTTCGATGATGGACATCCGTGCCATGCGTGGATTGTCGCCAGGCCAACGCGCCGACACTTCAGCCATGAAGTGTGCGTTGATTTCAAAAATAATTTCCATCAAGCGCGGCAGCAAATGCTGCATCAGATTGACCGACCATTTTTCCAAGGCCTCGGGTAGCAAGGTATGATTGGTGTACGCCATCGTTTGCCGCGTGATGTTCCAGGCTTCTTTCCAAGGTAAACCGTGAATATCCATCAACAAGCGCATCAGTTCGGCCACCGCGATGCTGGGATGAGTGTCGTTGAGCTGAAAGCAGTTTTTCTCGGCAAATTTACTGAAATTATTACCGTGGCGCCCCACCCAGTTGGCGATGACGTCCTGCAAACTCGCGGAGGCGAGCAGATATTGCTGTTGCAGGCGCAAGGCTTTGCCGTTTTCGTTGGCATCGTTGGGATACAACACCATCGTAATGTTTTCGGCGGTGTTTTTCTCGGCCACGGCTTCGGCGTAATCACCGGCATTGAATTCCTGCAAATTGAATTCTTCCGTGGCGATGGCTTTCCACAAGCGCAGAGTATTGACCGTACCGTTTTTATAGCCAGGCACCGGCGTGTCGTAAGGCATGGCGATCACATCATGGGTATCCAGCCAACTGGTGCGCTTGTTGCCTTTTTCGTCGATGTGGGTTTGGGTGTGGCCGCCGAATTTGATGCGGTGCATGTATTCGGGACGTTCTATTTCCCAGACATTGCCCATCCTCAGCCAGTGATCGGGTTTCTCGACCTGCTCGCCATTGACGATTTGTTGTGAAAACATGCCGTATTCGTAACGCAAACCGTAGCCCGTGACCGGTAGTTGCAAGGTGGCGCAACTATCGATGAAACACGCCGCCAAGCGTCCCAAGCCGCCATTACCTAAACCTGCGTCCGGCTCGCTCTCGATGAGTTCCTCGGCTTCCAAACCCAAATCATACAAGGCTTGCGTGACAATATCGTCAACCCCGAGATTCAACATGGCGTTGCTCAAAGAACGCCCCATCAAAAACTCCATCGACAGATAGAAGGCTTTTTTACAATCGGAGTCGCGATAGACGTTGTAGGTTTTCTTCCAGCGCTCGACCAAACGGTCACTGATCGCCAAAGACAAGGCTTCGTAGGCGTAATGCGGAGAACGGCAATTTTCATCGCGCCCGAGCCGATGACTGTAATAGTGTTTGAAGTCGGCGATGAAATGCTTTTTTTCCATGCCCAACTTGGGGAGCTTGGTAATATCGGCGGCGGGGTTACTCTTATTAAAGACTCTATGCGGCATAGTACTTACCCTTGAGGACAGTGAAAATTAAAAGCCGTGGGCCGCTGGTTTTGCAAAGCTGAAAGCGATGCCAGAGGCCCTCTAAATCGAATTGTCGGGCAGCCGCGACACCCGATTTGGGGCGCCGCGGTTAAACATTAGTTCAATTTGCCGTGGCATTGCTTGTACTTTTTACCGGAACCGCAGGGGCATGGGTCGTTACGGCCCACTTTGTTGCCGAGCCTGACAAAAGGCTGCTCCGCGCTCTCCGGGTCTGAGTCTGGCTGAGCTGCTGGTGCCGCGGGCTCTTCTTCAAAAATGGAGTGGGCCTCCGCGTGTTCGTAGTGCATTTCCAGCGGCGCTTGGCGTTGTTCATCGATCGCCTGCACGTCTTCTTCACGCGCCACCTGCACCTTGGCGAGTATGCCCACCACTTCCTGTTTGATATGCGTCAACAGGCCGGTAAACATTTGGAAAGACTCGCGCTTGTATTCCTGCTTAGGATCTTTTTGCGCATAGCCTCTGAAGTGAATACCTTGGCGCAATTGGTCCATCGCCGCCAGATGTTCTTTCCAGCTATTATCCAGCACTTGCAACATCACGGATTTCTCGAAATGCCTTAGCACTTGCACACCTACGGCCTCTTCACGGGCGCGGCTTTCTTGCTCGGCTTTTTCGATAATCAGCCGGCGCAATTTCGCTTCATTCAGGGTACGGTCGTGCTCCAGCATTTCCACTAGCGGCATCTGCAGATTAAATTCTTGCTGCAAATGGGTTTCCAATCCACGCACATCCCATTGCTCTTCCATGGTTTTCGGCGGAATGTATTCGGTGATGACGTCGTTCAACACGTCAGCACGTATCGCGTTGATAATGTCGTTGATATCTTCGGCAGCCATCAACTCATTGCGCTGCGCGTAAATAACTTTACGTTGATCGTTGGCGACGTCGTCGTAAGCCAGAATTTCTTTGCGAATATCGAAGTTACGATTCTCCACTTTGCGTTGCGCGCTTTCGATGGAACGAGTCACCCAAGGATGCTCAATCGCTTCGCCTTCTTCCATACCCAGTTTTTGCATCAAGCTGGCGACGCGCTCGGACGCGAAAATCCGCATCAAATCGTCTTCCAGCGACAGATAAAAACGGGTCGAACCCGGATCGCCCTGCCGACCGGAACGGCCGCGCAACTGGTTGTCGATCCGCCGCGACTCGTGGCGTTCCGAACCGATGACATGCAGACCGCCGCTGGCCAAGACTTTTTCATGTCTTTCCTGCCAAGCAGCACGCACGCGCTCTTTATCGGCTTCACTGGCATCCGGTCCCAAGGCAGCCAGTTCGGCATTCAGATTGCCACCCAACACGATGTCGGTACCGCGACCGGCCATATTCGTAGCAATCGTCACAGCTCCCGGCATACCGGCATTTTCGATAATGTGGGCTTCGCGCTCGTGCTGCTTGGCATTCAAGACTTCATGGCGGATGTTTTGTTGTTGCAGCATCCGGGAAATCAATTCAGAGTTTTCGATCGACGTCGTACCGACCAACACCGGCTGGCCGCGCTGCACGCAATCCTTAATATCTTCGATGACGGCGTTGTATTTTTCCCGCGCCGACAGATAAACCAAATCGCCTTTGTCTTTACGGATCATCGGTCTGTGGGTAGGAATAACCACCACTTCCAGGCCGTAGATTTTGTTCAACTCAAACGCTTCGGTATCCGCAGTACCGGTCATACCGGATAATTTGTTGTAAAGACGGAAATAATTCTGGAAGGTAATCGAAGCCAGCGTTTGGTTTTCGTTTTGAATAGTCACGTTTTCCTTGGCTTCCATCGCTTGATGCAAACCTTCGGACCAGCGCCGACCGCTCATCATCCGGCCGGTGAATTCGTCGACGATGATGACCTGACCGTCCTTCACTACATAATCCACGTCTTTTTGGAACAGTACGTGAGCTCGCAGCGATGCGTTCAAATAGTGCATCAAGCGGATATTGGCAGCTTCGTATAAGGTGGAGCCGTCGGCTATCAAGCCGTGCTCCGCCAACAAGCGCTCGACGTGCTCATAGCCGGCTTCGGTCAGATGAATCTGCCGGGATTTTTCATCGACCGCATAATCGCCGGGCATTTGATCCTGTTTCTCCGGATCGTCGGCTTTTTCCTGTTTGGTCAGGTAGGGAATGATTTGATTGGTCTTCAGGTAAATATCGGTACTGCCTTCCGCCTGACCGGAGATGATCAACGGCGTTCTGGCTTCGTCGATCAGAATCGAATCCACCTCGTCGACAATGGCAAAATTCAAATCGCGCTGGACTTTTTGTTCCAGACTGAAGGCCATGTTGTCACGCAGATAATCGAAACCAAATTCGTTGTTGGTGCCGTAGGTAATATCCGCTGCATAGGCAACCTGGCGTTGCTCGTGCGTCAAATCGCTGACGATGACACCGGTGGTCAAACCCAGGAAACCGTATAATTTGCCCATCCATTCCGCGTCGCGGCGGGCCAAGTAATCATTGACGGTCACCACATGCACGCCTTTACCCGGCAAGGCATTCAAATAGGCGGCCAAGGTCGCCATCAGGGTTTTACCCTCACCGGTTTTCATCTCGGCTATCTTGCCACTGTGCAAAACCATGCCGCCGATCAACTGCACGTCGAAATGACGCATGCCAAATACACGGGTCGAGGCTTCCCGCACGGCGGCAAAGGCTTCTGGGAGTAAATTGTCTAAGTTTTCGCCTTGGGCCAGGCGGTCGCGAAATTCCTGCGTCTTGGCTTGTAACGCCGCATCGGATAATTTTTCGTATTCGGCGGCCAGAGCATTGACTTTCTTGACTAGCTTGCGTTTCTTCTTGACCAGCCTGTCGTTGCGGCTGCCAACTACCAATTTAACCAGCTTACCCAGCATGATATTTCCAGAGTGAGAGTGAACCAAAGTTTGCGATTATAAACGGTATGGGGCGGCTGTGACCAGAAAACAAGCCCGGCAAGCTGAGACTATTCACCAGCCAGTTTTTGTAAATCAGCTATTTAAAACAGGATTTTTGCTTGGCAGCCGCAGCCTAACGGCATCATCCGGCGATTTCCATCGCCGCAAAGTTAGCACTCTCTGGAACATGGACAAGCCTATCGATCAGCGTATAATTCGCCGGCTTCGGCCCTTGTGGCGGCAAGCATTCGACATCATTACTGGCTTTAACAATTTATGAAAATAGTGATTCTCGGTGCCGGTGTGACCGGCTCTTCGGTTGCCGGCGCATTGGCCAGTGAAGAAAACGATATTGTCGTTATCGATAAAAATGCCCACTTGCTCACCGCATTAAAAGGCCGCCTGGATATAGCCACTGTCGAAGGTAACGCTGCCCATCCCAGCGTGCTGGAACAAGCCGGAATTCAGGACGCCGACATGGTGATTGCCGTGACCGACCGCGACGAGACCAATATGCTGGCCTGTCAGGTGATCAACACCCTGTATAGCAAACCCAAAACCATCGCCCGGGTGCGCGCCATCGACTTTCTCAACCATCCGGAATTATTTGCGCCGGGCGGCATTGATATTGTCATCAGCCCTGAGCAGGTTGTCACCGAATCCATCCACAATCTGATCAAATACCCCGGCGCGCTGCATGTGTCCGAGTTTGCCGACGGCTTGGTCAGGCTGTTTTCGATTCGCGTGGTACCGACCGGCTTTCTGACAGGCAAACGCATCCACGCCGTCAAAGAAAAACTGGCCGACAGTATGATCCGGGTCGCGGCGATCTTCCGCGACGGCAAAGCCATCGCGGTAAACGGCGAGGCGGTGATTGCCACCGGCGATGAAGTATTTTTTGTCTGCCCGCGCGATAAGGTCCGTAAAACCCTGGTGGATCTACATAAACTGGAATCGCCGATCAAAACCATTATGTTGGCCGGCGGCGGCCACGTCGGCAAGCGGCTGGCCATTGCCTTGGAAAAAAACTACCACGTCAAAGTCATCGAGCAAGACATCGAGCGAGCGCGGGAAATCGCCAACGATTTGCGTAACACCTTAATTTTGCATGGCGACTGTACCGACGAATCGCTACTGCAGGAAGAAATGATCGAAGACATCGATCTGTTCTGCGCGATTACGAATAACGACGGCATCAACCTGATTGCCGCCGGTCTGGCGAAAAAACTCGGCGCCAAAAAGGCAATCTGCCTGATTAACAATAATTCCTACCTAAAGTTGTTGGACGGCACCGAAATCGATCTGGCGATTCAACCGAAACTGGAAACCTTGGGCGGCATCCTCAAACACGTACGTAAAGGCGACGTGGTCGGCGTCAGCTCGGTATGCGGCGGCAGTGCGGAAGCGATCGAAGCGATTGCTCACCGCAGCAAGAACTCCAGCTCAGTGGTCGGCTTACGGGTAGACCAGGTCAATTTACCGGACGGCGTGATATTAGGCGCGCTGATTCGCGAAAAGGAAGTGATTCCGGTGCATCACGACACCGTATTCGCGGAAGGCGATCACGTGGTGATGTTTGCGTTAAACAAGAAAATGGTTAGAGACATTGAAGGCTATTTCCAGCCGATCTAGTCCGCCAAATCCGCATCGATAAAAGCCAGTGCCCGTTGCGGCAAACCGTCGTTTCCCTCGCCTTGCAAAGAAGCCTGGCTGTCTTCATGCACCGCTGTCATGAACTGCAACAACTGCATTTCAATCTTCATTTTTTCCTGCGGCTCTTGGGTATCCCACATCCGATTCAATAACTGCTTGGCGTGATGGTGAATCGTGAACGCCACCGCTTCCGGTAGATGTGCGTAACTACTGCGCAAAGACTCCTTCAGCTTATCCAGCGATTGCAGATATTGCTGATAGTCTTTTAAATCCTGCTGACATTGGGTTTTCACCATCGCCAACTCGTTGCTGTTGCGGGCTTTGTTGACGGCCAGCTCGTGAGCCAATTGCTGCGACTGTTTTTTCAGTTGCGCCACCAAGGCCTGTTCCGCCAGCGCCTTGGTTTGCCGCAGTTCGGCAACATCTTCGTGCCTGGATAAATGCCATTGCAAATTGTCGTCGCGACTGCGCCGCAAAAACGCCAGCGCTTCGCCCAGCCAACGGCTAATCGACGACATGCAGTTGTTGGCGTAAAGCCAGCATTGCCGCAGCATCGGCTTGTTTACGATAGGTACGCAAGGCTTTGCGCAGATTTTTATATCGAGCGGCCGGCAGTTGCTCCCGCACCGCTTGCAATTCATGGCCAATTGCCGCGGACAAGGCCCTGGCCTGTTTGCGGTTATCGGCTACCAGCAGGCGTTGCCGCTTGAATCTGCTCAGATAGCTCAACTGCCGGCATTCCGCAGCCTGGCGCCGCTCAATATTTTGCCGACGAATCTGCAAAGACAACAGCTGCCGTACCGCCGCCGATTCGCGACTGAAATACCCGCGCAGCTCACGGTAAACCGCTTTAAATAAGGTCAGCACGCTCAGCAAAGCCAGCAGACCCAAAGCCAACAACATCACTTTACTGGCTAACAGATAAAACAGCCCCATCAACAAAACCAAGCCAAACTGCAAACACACAAACCCCAGCACAAACAGCAGCATGGCCAGGCTGCCTATCAGTAGTCCGCCGAAAAAAAGCCGTCCGAACATGGTTCTCAAGGCCGCTCGATAAACTCCAGCGCATTGCCGTCTCTATCCCGGCAAAACAGCGCCTTACGGCCGGAGATACTCAGCGTGTACGCCGTACCGGCCCGCTCCAGATCTTCGCGTAGAGCATCAACCGAATCGATATGCATCGCCACATGCCGATCACGGCCGCCATGCGCCGGTCTGCCGGTAGTGGGATCGGGATTTTCCAATTCCAACAAATGAATTTGCTGCGCACCAATTTGCAGCCAGGCGCCCGGGAACGGTAGATTCGGCCGTTCGGTCTGCTCCATTCCTAACACATCGCGGTAAAAAAGCAGCGATTGCTCGGTATCGGAGACGATCAAACTGGCGTGATGTATCGTGAAATTATGTTTGGACATGGCAATCAACAGGTGAGTAAGGCAGCGAGATTATACCGCCCGATTATTTCACCGCGTAGGTTTTCAACCAAGCCAAACTGGCAGCGGTCTCAATCGTCGGCCGGTACTCGGCACCGACCCAACCTTGATAGTCCGACGTGGCGATAATCTCGAACAAGGTTTTAAAATCCACAACACCCGTGCCGGGCTGGCCGCGGCCTGGAGAGTCGGCAAATTGAATATGCCCGATTCTATCCGTATGTTGGCGCAAAAATCCGGCACAATCTTCGCCCATCCGGCTCATGTGATAAATGTCGTATTGCATGAATAAGTTTGGATGATCGATTTGCTTGAGCACATCCAGCATTTTGTCGCCGGTGTCGACGATAAAACCTGGCATGTCGTGGCTATTGACCGCCTCGAATACGGTTTTGATACCCAACTCGGCAAACGCTCCGGCGGCGTAAGCCAGATTCTCGCAAAAGGTAGTTTGATATTCGCCCAAGCGTTGTGGGTCGAAACAGCGACCCGGTAACACGTTAATAACGCGGGGCTTTAATCGTTTGGCATAAGCCAGCGTCTGCTCCACCGCGGCTTTAAATTGATCGCGTTTTTCCGGAACTGCCGCCAAACCCTCGCCGCCCTGCAGCAAGGTATCGGCATCGACATTGAACAGCACCAGCTTTAAATCCTGTTGCTCTAATAGGTCGCCAATTTGTTCGACTCGCAGCGAGTAGGGAAACTGGATTTCCACCGCAGCGAAACCGTGCTGTTTAGCAGTCTGAAACCGTGCAGGCAAGGGCAACTCGGTAAATAATAAACTCAGATTGGCGGTAAAACGCAGCATCAGTCTTGACTGTAAAGCTTGATAAGCGTCGAGGGATCTTGTTCTAAAAAGCCGCTGCTGCCGTGCAATTGCATCAGTTGCGCCGCCAAGCCCGACATGGGTATCGCACTGCCCTGCTTGCCCGCTAAATCGACAGCCATATTTAAATCTTTCAATAAGGTTTTCACGCGCCACTTCACCGGTTCGAAACGCTGATCCGCCATTTCCGGGCCGACGATTTGCAGTGGCTTGGAATCGGCAAAGCCGCCGGCCAGCGCTTCCGGAATTTTTGCAGCATCGACGCCGGCCGAATTGGCCAGCGCCATCATTTCCGCGATTACCAGCACATTGCAACTAACGATCATCTGGTTGCAAATTTTAGTGGTTTGACCACTGCCGACCGCCCCCATATGCGTTAACCGGCTATACAGCGGCCGCAATACTTCACGGGCAATTTGAATGTCTTGTTCCGCACCGCCGGCCATAATCGCCAAACTACCCTGCTCTGCCCCGGCCGTGCCACCGGATACCGGCGCATCGACCCAGCGCATGCCGCAAGCAGCCCGCAATTGAGATGCCATGCGCCGAGTAGCTTCCGGATGAATGCTGGATAAATCAATCAACAATTTGTCGGCAGCGCCGTTGGCGATAATTTGCTCCGACACCACCGCTTCAACGGCCATGGTGTCGGCCAGGCACAAAATCACCACATCGGAGGTTTTTACCAATTCACTGACACTGCCGCAGACCTTAGCACCGGCACCCGCCACCACAGCCAATTTGGCGGTAGTGCGATTCCAGACATTCACCTGAAAACCCGAGTCCAAAAGCCGCAATGTCAACGGTTGCCCCATCAAGCCTATGCCGACGAAACCGAGCGTGTAGTGTTGTTCTGCCATAATGACGCTCGCTGTTATTCGAATAGCGCCGGGCTTAAATCCAAACGCTCGGCATCGCCGCGCCCGCTCATCAGATGTTGATAGACGATTTGAAAAGCTTCGTCGAAATCAGCATTGACAAAACGCTGGGACAAATGCACGCAAATCGCATATAAGCCGGAATAATGCACGGTCTCGCCGGAAGTACATAGGTTGATTTTCTCGGACAGCACCCGCATCACTGACAGCACTGAACCATCTTGCCGCCAATTAGCAGACACACTGACCACCTCATCGCCCCGGCTCGCGATAGCCGCCAGCGCATTAAAGGATAAATCCACCAGCCCAGCCAAAATTTTGATGAGGTCGCCGCTGGCAATGGCTTTAAAGGTCTCGCTACCGCAATCCAATAATAGCGCTTGGCGCATCACAATATCCATGTCGGACAAATGCCCGATTTCGCCATCGTCGGGCTGTTTGATAGCGAATTTCCGGTGAAAATCTCTAACTTGTTGTAAATGTTTGTTCATGATTCTACTCCGGGCTTGGATTTAAAGAATTCGGGGAATAATGGCGCGGCGCGGGACAACATCTGCAGTCAACGACCTAGCCATTTTTGGACATCAGCGCAGTCGGAGAATGCGCCAATGAACCAACTAGGGCAATAGGGAAATCGGTTTTAACGCAGTTGCCGGCGCGATTCAATCAACGACAAACTGACTATGACGATCAATAGGAACAAGGATGTTTCCAATAATAAAAACGCGGCTATTTTGAAATAAGCAAAAGCCGGATCGACATAACGCACCAACCAACCCGCCGCTTCATCGGCAATTGCCGCGGCATAAACGATTGCGCTGATCCAGACTTTCATCAGAGTCGGCAACGAGGTCATCAGCATCAGATGCGTCAGCGTCAATACCAACATCCCCATAGCAAACAAATGAAAATGACTGACTTCCAGTAGGCTTTGATAGCTTTTCGGTTCGTTAAACTCTTGCTCGTTTCCCGAGTAATACGAAACTACCGACTCCGGGGTGAGATTCATTTTATGGAAATACATCAGACCATTGCTGATCCACAATAAGGCCACATAGGCCAAGAACATCAAGATCAAAGAGTTGATCAACAGCTGGCGATTCTGCTCGCCGGTTACAAAGAAACGCATTATTTGGGCTTGTTTTGGATGAGAACTTGATAAATCGCCAATACCTTGCGCGCGCTGTTAATTGCGGCTCGGGTGCTGAGCGTTGCCCCCGCCACACCCTGTATATCCTGATTCAGGCTCAACTCTTCGATGGAATGATTAGCCAGCAAGGCCATCCAGCGTTCCGGCGGTTGATATTCCGGCGGCTCATGAAACGCCAATGTATGGACGTTACGCAATTTGCCATCCGGCGTTAGTACCACCAGCAAGGTTTCCGGTTTAGTTCTGACAGTGTGGGCCTCAATCGCGGCATAGCCAATCACGGCGCCTTGCTTCTTACCCACATAAAAGCTGAACAGATTGGATTCCAACTTGACCTTCGCAAGTTGTTCGATCTGCGCGACTTCCTCCGGCGTGGGAAACAGCGATTGCATTTCCACAGTAGCGTCGTCGCCGAAGGCCAGCTTCATCGCTTCGACCTTGCTGTAAAACACAGCGGCGACAAGGTTTACGCTCGTTAAACAAAAAACCAGCAGCGTCAGCATAAGCCGACGAGTTTTTGAAATCAGCATGAGTGGGAAAAATCCAGGGAGTGAACAATACGGCGGCTATGATAGAGACCGGCAAACAATTTGCCAAGCCGATACGCGCATAAGCAATTTATGCGGCCGCATTATATAACGATGTACCCCGCCGCATGAAACGGCGGGGCTTAACACGCAACTAGACAGCCGCTTTAGAAAATAAAGCCCACACCCAAGTTGAAATCGTCCGGAGACGTGCCCGACTTTTGGGTGAAATTACGGTAATCGGCTTTGATCACGACATTCGGAATGGGCTTGTAGTTGAGGCCGACTTGGTAGATTTCGACATCCCTGGTCAAATCGTCTCGACAAATGGCGTTTGCGCATGTCGAAGCAGTAGCAACAGTATCCATACGCTCGTAACGTACGAAAGGAGCCAAATATTGGGTTGTATCGTGCGCAAAGTGCGGCAATATGTCGTAACCAACTTCACTGTACCAACCATAGTTTTCTTCACCGATACTTTTAGCATTGGCAACACTCAGCAAGGCTGCATCGCCGATATGCCCCCAGGAACCCAAGGTACGAAATTCCAGGCCACGGTATTTCCATTGCAGATGGGCTTCGTAAAGTTGCGTTGCTACTTCGAGTTGCCGCCCGTTATACAGCTGATTCTGCCCGGAATTACCGACATACGCCGAGCCGCCCACCATGACGCCAGGCAACATCGGCGGCGCATAGTCCACGCGACCGACATAAGCCAAATCTTCCGCCAACGCCTGTCCTCCTGATTGCCGGCCGCTACGAATGCCGTCAGCGCCAAAATTCTTAGCGTTCATACCGTTAACCACATAGGTTGTGTAGGTCAGACCCGGCAACAATTCACCGAATAACCCCACACCGTTTTCACGCCAAGTGCTGGGAATAATGCGTCTTTCGACTTCCGGGCGATTGTTACCGAAGAAAAACGGCGGCTCATGTATCTGGTTGATAAAGCCCATCGGCATTAACACCATCCCGGCCCGGACGTTGACCAGCGGGTCGATGAAGAAATCCAAGGAGGCCATTTCAACGGACACGGTGCCCGTGCTACCCGATCCGTTATTGCCGGTCGAGGAATGTTCGAACTCTATTTCACTGTTGAACAGTATGCTGTCAGTGAACTTATAACCCGCGTAAATGACTAGTCGTTCGAAATCTGTGTTGTCCGGATTATTGACGGTGCCGGTTGTCGCATTACGCCCGCCCTGATCATCAACTCGCGCCTGATAATTGGCCTCACCGTAGCCACCTAAGGACAGACCCTTGCCTACTTGATACACCTTCGAGGCGGCAGGACCTAAACCGTATGCACTTTTGTATTCAACTTTTTCCGGCACCACCAACTCGGTACGCAGCTTTTCCACTTCTTCCGTCAATACATTGGTTTTACGCTCCAAATTGCTGACTTCACCGGTGGGCGCCTTTTGCGCGACCGCTTCCAGCTTTTTGGTCATGCTGTCAATCTGCTGCTGCTGAGCCTGAATGATCTTCCACATTTCATCCATGGTCTGCGGCTTTTCGGCGGGAATTCCCGCAGCGTTTACCCCGGCACTGACGACAATCGCCGAAATCGCGGCGCTAAGTTTTGAGTTTAATGGCTTCATATCGGTCTCCAAGAATTTGAGACTCGAGTATAAAACCCCCACAACAACTAATGCAAATCATTCTCAAATCTATCCGCATTACGAAAAAAAATAGCTATCCCCAAAATATTGACTCCCATCCAATTCGGCCGCTATAAGCAGCTACACATTGCGATAAGATGAAGTTTTTCAGTACGTTTCATTTTTTTGATGAACACTTCCCTTCTTGAGGCAGAAACACGATCATGTCCCGCTTCGACAAACACCAATTGCCGAGGTTGACGGCTTCTAAAGTATTTGGCTCCTTTTTGCATCAGATGCTGGCGGAAACGTCTTTCAACATCGGTACTGATTCCGGTATACAGACTACCGTCATCACACTGAATGATATACACCGACCAATTCGACACTGGCGCACTATTCAGAGTCGGTGGATTTATTCAACCAACTGTTCAACAAAACCGCTACCAATACGCCAAACCCGATATAGGCATAGCGAACGATGAAGATCAGCGCGGCACTTTGGCTGTGACTTGCAGCATCTTTGACACTTGGTGTAATAGCCAAAGTACAGAGCAGTGCCGCCAAAAAATACACCACCACACCCGACACCGCCCATGAGATTGGCGGACGACTTGAGCGTGCCGCCGTGTTGTAAAACCAAATGCCGACTAACGCAGCAGCTATCGAACCTAACATGTATTTTCCTGATTTTAAGTGATTTATCGGCGAGACAAGCGCTCGATTCCCAGATTGGCCAACTGATCGGCACGCTCGTTACCGACATCCCCGGCATGTCCCTTCACCCATATCCAATCGATGTTGTGACGCTGGATAGCAGCATCCAAACGTCGCCATAAATCTTCGTTTTTCACTGGTTTATTTGCCGCGGTTTTCCATGCCCGCTTTTTCCAATTAGCCATCCATTCGGTAATACCTTGCAAAACATATTTAGAGTCAGTGTGCAATTTGACGCTACACGGTTTTGTTAGTGTTTCCAGAGCCTGTATTGCGGCCACTAATTCCATCCGGTTATTCGTCGTTTCAGGTTCACCGCCGCATAGCTCCTTTTCTTTATTTCGGTATTCCAAGCGCACGCCCCAACCTCCTGGCCCAGGGTTGCCCTTGCATGCACCATCCGTATAAATAATGACTTCAGTCATGGCCCACCTTTCTATGTAAGTTCGATTTCAATCCCAATCCAACCGCAGCTAAATTGGTGCGGCGTTGCTGTGCCGCAGTCAAAGGAATCAATGTGTATTGCCTTTTCACCGCCTTAATGCCGTAAGCCATCGCAAACAAAGACGCAAAGCTGAACTCGAATTTACCGTGAGCAATGGTGTAACTGTCTAGCCCAAACTCGGCAGTCGTTAACAATTCGAAATTCATCAGTTTCAACCAATCCAATACCCGTGCTTTGGTAATCAAATGCGCCCGCCAGGATTCCGCAAGCTTCCAGTCCCATAAAAACTGAAAACGTACCGACATACTGAACGGATTGAAATTCAACATGACCAATTCGCCACCCGGTTTTAACACGCGATTGACTTCGCGTAGGGTTTGAAATCGACGCGCATCGAACTCCAAAATGTGCGGAAGTATGACTAAATCCATCGATTCAGTTTGAATAGGCAAGTTGAATGCCTTAGCAGTCACCTTCAACGCGCCAGCATCACCCAAGGCCTTGCCGTCCAGAATTAGATAATTCTTATACAAGGAAAAATCGACGAACTCATTTTCCCAACCTAAGCCACCGATCTGGAGTTGTTGTTGTTTACAACTCACCGTTATTGATCTTCGCAGATAGTTGGCCTCCATGGTTTGCAGTAGCTTACCCCTTGGGGTTTGGTACAACGCAAACAGAAATTGTCTCTTCATTTAACCGCCGCTAAGGGTATGTTTTTTTGGCTATTTTAGAAAGCCATGCTAGGATCTAATTTTTTTATTTTAGCGAGTTCAGACAATGCCCCGCTCAATTTCCAAAAAATCAGGCCGTCATCTGTCTTATCTACTACCTATTTTGCTGGCAACCGGTTGTAGCCAACATGCGCAAAAAGACCATCTAAGCCAATCATCAACTAGCAAGTTTTCCGTATTTACCCGGAATGGCAATGCCGGAAAAATCCATAACAAACAGGTAGAAGCAAAAGAGCACGCCACCATCTGGGATAGGATGCTGTCTCTTTACGCCTTACCGGAAATCGATAATGCCAGAATCGACCGCGAAGTAAACTGGTATCTCAGAAACCCTGAATATCTGACCAGAGTACAACAACGCGCCGAGCCTTATTTATACTTCATACTCAACGAAATCGAAGCGAAAAACATCCCCGGAGAATTGGCACTTTTACCTGCAGTTGAGAGCGCTTTCAGACCTGACGCAATGTCGCCAGCTCAAGCATCCGGTCTTTGGCAGTTCATTCCGCCCACCGGGCGTCTTTACGGGTTGAAGCAGAATAGCTGGTATGACGCGCGACGCGATGTGGTGCAATCGACTCAGGCAGCCACTACCTTTCTGAAAGAACTGAGCGAGACTTTCAATAACGACTGGTTACTGGCGCTTGCTTCATACAACGCCGGCAAAGGCAATATCAAAAACGCCGTAGATAGAAACATCGAACGCGGACAGCCTACCGACTTCTGGTCTCTGGATTTGAACAACGAGACCTCAGCTTACGTACCCAGGCTGCTGGCAATCGCCAAAATCTTTGCCAATCCGGAAAAATATAACGTCAATCTGCATCAATTCGCCAATCAGCCTTACTTTGAATTGGTGGATGTAAAGTCGCAGCTCGATTTGGGTAAAGCCGCCGAAATGGCGCAAACCCCGCTGGACGACTTCTTAAAGCTCAATCCCGGCTATAACCGCTGGAGTACCGACCCGAACGGCGCGCAACATCTGTTGATTCCGGTAAGCAAAGCCGATTCCTTTAAAGAGAAACTCGCTGAACTGCCACACGAAGAAAGAATCAAGTGGGAACACCATACAGTTGGCAAGAAAGAGACGCTGAAAAGCATAGCCAGCAAACACAGTACCAGTGTAGAAGAGATTATTAATGTCAATCATCTTGACGACGATACGGTTGCCCAAGGCACAATCCTGCTAATTCCAGTGTCTTATCATTCACAGAAAGGCGAACCAACCACATCGGCTGTTGCCGCAGTGTCACAACAATCCACGCCAACCCCCGCCCAATCAAGCAAACAGCAATATACGGTTAAGAAAGGCGACACCTTATGGGATGTCTCGCAACGTTTTTCTGTTGATAAAGATGATATTGTGAGTTGGAATAAATTACCCAAGAAAGCGGCTCTGAAACCCGGTCAAAAACTGACTATCAAGAAAACCAGCAGCAGTATAACCGTGGCATCTACCGCGCCTTCCGTCAAGCAAATCAGCTACACAGTCAAACCCGGCGATACATTGGCGCAGATCTCCAAAAAATTTAACGTTAACGTCACCGAGCTCCGCAAATGGAATAACGTTCCCAAAAACAAGGCGGACATCAAACCGGGCTCTAAGCTAAAAGTGATGATTGAAGCCGGCCATCCTTCTACCTAACGATCATGAAACCGCTGCATCGCCTCGGCAAATGAAAGATGCTGTGCGGGAGGCGGCGGAAAGAGGTCGATCAACTTTTTAGAGACTTGATCCTGAAACCTAACGTGACCCGTCAGACTGACTCGTACCCCGGCATAAATCGTCAGAGATCGCAGAGTAATAAGACCTCAAGCCGTTTCGGCTTGCAGGTGATTTCAGTCTGACATCCGCCGCCTCCCTAATATCAAGTGTATACCCTGGGAGGTTCTGATGGAATTATCGGCGGTTTATCGTTGCGTGGTGGCCTTGGATGTTCACCAAGCCAAGCTCACTGTCTGTGTGTTATCTGAAAACGACCAGGGCGAGGTCGTGACCGAAATTCGCGAGTTCGGCGGTTTTAAACGGGATCGGCGCGAGATGGCGGCGTGGGTGGCGTCGTTTCAGCCGGACCTTGTGGTGATGGAGAGCACCGGGATTTACTGGAAGAGTCCTTATGCGGCTTTAGAGTGGCATGGTTTGAAATTGGCGGTGGTCAACGCCCGCCATGTCAAACCAGTGCCGGGCCGCAAAACCGATATCAATGACGCGCAATGGCTGGCGATTCTGGCCCGTAGCGGTTTGCTGCGTGGCGGCTTCGTGCCGCCTCGGCATTTTCGCGAGTACCGACTGATTGCCCGGCAACTGCAAAAGCTGCCCGGCATCGCCTCCGGCGAGCGAAACCGACTGCACAAACTATTGACCGAGGCCGGCATACGGCTGTCCGTGGTCGTCAGCGATTTGTCCGGCAAATCCGCCCAAGCCATGATCAAGGGGCTATTAGCCGGCGAAACGCCCGAGCAACTATTGGCCTATGCCGACCCCAGGCTCAAGGCCTCGCCCGATGAGTTACGGGAAGCGCTGGAAGGCGATTGATCGGACAGCCACCGTTTCGTGATTCAGGAACTGATGGCGCACCTCGAGGAACTGGACGCCCGCATCCTTCGATTTCGGCAAACGCTACTCGGTCAATTGAGCCCCTACCAAACGATAGTGCAAAACCTGCAAACGCTACCGGGCATTGATGAGTTCAGTGCCGCGATGATCCTGGTCGAAATCGGCGACGACATGGCGGCCTTCGGCTCGCCGGCCAAACTGGCCTCCTGGGCCGGTGTCTGTCCCGGTCAAAATGAATCGGCGGGTAAGCGCAAATCGGCGCGGGCGCGCAAGGGCAATCCTTATCTACGGCGTATCTTATGCGAAGCGGCCAACGCGGCCAGTCGAACCCGATGCGGCTTGCAAGACAAGTTCAAGGGCTTGCTGATTCGACGCGGGCGAAAGCGCGCCATCTTCGCCATTGCCCACAAATTGTTGAAAACCGTGTTTTTGTTGATCCAGCGGGGCGATTATTACCGGGATGCCCAAACGGATTACGAAGCACTGTCTGTCCAGCGCAATGCACCGCGCTGGATCAAAAAGCTCATTCAATTCGGCTATATCGCAGTCTGACGGCTGGATAAGTCCAAGGACAATCGTGGTCGGTTAAGGCCATGCCGCCGCTCGCCTCCCGCACAGCGGATCTTTCAGAGTAAAGTGATGATTGAAGCCGGCCATCCGTCTACCTAAAGCTTCAGACAACAAATACCTAAGTTCAATATGGATCTACGACACTAGATCTTTCTCATCGCCGCAAGGGTAAACTTAAATAAGCGATTTAGGTTTACTCTTATGCTTCGCAAGATCAAACCGCCCCAGTAAAGCGATCAGCATAGAAGACACCAGTCGCCACATCACCACAGAAATAGTGATTGGACTTAAAATATTGAATTAAAACAGACGATATAGAAACTTTGCACAGCATTATTTCCGCTGCGCAAGAGCTATAACTTTAAGAATTTATGGCGTCCCCACGGGGGTTCGAACCCCGGTTACCGCCGTGAAAGGGCGGTGTCCTAGGCCACTAGACGATGGGGACTAAGACTATTTTTTCAGAATGACTTCTTCAACAAGAAGTGCCGGCTTAACCGACTTTAGCCAAGTTGGCGTCCCCACGGGGGTTCGAACCCCGGTTACCGCCGTGAAAGGGCGGTGTCCTAGGCCACTAGACGATGGGGACTCAGGACTAAATCAACTACTTTGGTGGAGCCAAGGAGGATCGAACTCCTGACCTCTTGCATGCCATGCAAGCGCTCTCCCAGCTGAGCTATGGCCCCGTAGTTGAGTCCTCGTATTATACGGATTTTCAGAGCTTTGTCTAGGAATTTTCTACATTCTTTATATATCTGATCGCTCGCTCTATTCTGTGCAAGGTTTTCTCTCTGCCTAATAGAGCCAAAGTCAGATCAATAGCCGGCGATACGCCGCTGCCACAAACCGCAACGCGCAAGGGCTGCGCAACCTTACCCAGATTAAGTTGCAACTGCTCCGCGCTGTCCAATACCACTTGATGAAGGCCTGACGCTTCCCATTCGCCGATAGCGCAAAATTGCACCAGTAAGTGTTGCAATACATCGTCCACGCCCGCTTTGA
Organism: Methylomonas sp. TEB; assembly: GCF_047777895.1. Taxonomy (GTDB): domain Bacteria; phylum Pseudomonadota; class Gammaproteobacteria; order Methylococcales; family Methylomonadaceae; genus Methylomonas. Next base: position 1,981,911 of record NZ_CP180476.1, on the reverse strand, counting down.
AATTCTTCTTGGCGGCTTTTTCTTCGTAAGCGTCGAATTCCTTGTAAAAGTATTCGCTCTCGGCGGCCATATCCACCAGAGTTTTGCATCGCTCGCGCTGCGCTTTAACCACATCCGCCAGCGCCGGGCCGCTGGTCGGATCGATACCACGCTCCCCCATATGCCAAGCCAAGTGCCTAGCAACATGTGCCGGATCACCATTCATAATGTACTGGTGATTCAACCACACCAACTTCTCGGTATTGAACGTGGACGCGGAAACATTGACTTTTTCCAACTCGAACAAGGCCACCATTTCTTCCAAGGAAAACAATTCCTGATCACCGTGCGACCAACCCAAGCGCACCAGATAGTTCAACAAAGCCTCGGGTAAATACCCGTCATTGCGGTACTGCATCACGCTGACCGCGCCATGGCGTTTGGACAATCTTGCACCGTCGGAACCTAAAATCATCGGCACATGCGCATACACAGGCAATTGCGCGCCCAAGGCTTTCAGAATATTAATCTGCCTGGGTGTATTGTTAACATGATCGTCACCGCGTATTACATGAGTAACTCCCATATCCATATCGTCGACTACTACCGTCAGGTTATAGGTCGGGGTGCCGTCGGAACGGGCAATAATGAGATCATCCAGTTCCTTGTTGGCAACGACGATGCGGCCTTTTACTAAATCGTCGATAATCACTTCGCCCTGCTCCGGGTTCTTAAAGCGCACCACCCGCTCGCCTTGCGGATTTTCAACGCCATGCCGGCACTTGCCGTTGTAACGCGGCTTTTCCTTGTTAGCCATTTGCTGCTCGCGCAAAGCTTCCAACTCTTCGCGACTGCAGTAGCAATAATAGGCATCGCCCTGCGCCAGCAATTGCTGAATGACTTCTTTGTATCGATCAAAACGATGGGTCTGATAGAACGGCCCCTCGTCATATTCCAAGCCTAACCAAGTCATGCCTTCCAGAATGGCATTCACCGACTCCTGGCTGGAACGTTCAAGATCGGTATCCTCGATTCGCAAAATAAATTTGCCACCGTGTTTGCGCGCATACAACCACGAAAACAAAGCGGTTCTGGCACCACCAACATGTAAATAACCGGTGGGACTGGGGGCAAAGCGGGTTCTAATACTCATCGTCAATTATTTAGTTGTTAAAAATTTCTTGGCATATTCGCCGGGAATGGAGCGAGAGGCGTTTAAACGCATCGCCTGATAATTAAATTGCACGCTGCCTTTCGCTGCATCGTTTCTGCCCAGAATCGCCAGCGAGGTGGCATGTCCTTGTTTAGCGGCTTTTTCGTACCAATCGGTAGCCTTATCTCTGTCGCTATTCACACCCATGCCTCGATCATACATCGCACCCATCACCACCTGAGCATCAAGCAAACCTTGATTCGCCGCCTTTTCCATCCACTCCGCGGCCTTGTGCTCGTCCTTCTCGAAACCCTCTCGGCCCAGTAAATACAGCGATGCCAACTTGGCTTGAGCCTGCGCATTCCCCTGCTCAGCCATTTCTTTCACGCTGTCAGCCTTTACCGCACTGGCAAGTAAAAACATCGCACAGAAAAATAAAATCTTGCCCATTACATTCTCCAAGGAAGCCTAAGGATTAAAAACAAACCGGCATTATTTCACGGCGCCCGGCTAAGATGAACGCACTATTTAAAAATAAGGGATTGATGTTAGACTTAAGACACCAAGGCGGTACGCTAGGCCTTGTCGATGCAGAACAATAACCTGGAGAATCCATACATGAAAAGAAACCTTTTATTCACGGCCGCTCTAGCCGGAGCGCTGCTTTCCGGTTGCGCGACGCAGTCGAGCAATAATTTCCAGGCTTTCCAGCCTGAAGACCTTAACGCGCTGGTTAAATCCGGAAAACTGGTACAAAAAACCAACAGCTTTTTCGTGATTAATGATTCGTCTTCATCCATGAGCCGTACCTATGTAAATTCTGCGGATTACAGCGGCACCAAGCTGGATGTCGAAAAAAATCTGCTCAACAAGTTTAACAAATCCATTCCGGTTATGCCGCTGACATCCGGTTTGCGCAGCTTCGGTTTTGGCCCATGCCTGTCTTGGGGCTCAACTTATCTCAACCAAGCCGTGCAAAATTACACTCAGGCCGGTTTCGAAACTGCAATTACCTCTCTACAATGCTCTAGCGGCGGCACCCCACTGGCCACGGCGCTAAGCGAGTCCGGCAAAGACATCACCTCTGCTCCCGGCAATATTGCCTTAATCGTTTTAAGCGACGGTATCGAGGAAGTCTCGCCGCTACCGACTGCCGAAGCACTTAAATCCCAATACGGAGACAAGCTATGCATTTACACAGTCTGGGTCGGTAATGACCAAGATGTGGCCGGGCAAGCGGTGCTGCAAGACCTCGCCAATGCATCGGGTTGCGGATTCTCGACTACTGCCGAAGCAATCACCAGCGCCAAAGGCATGAGTGATTTCGTTAAAAACGTCTTCTTGAAAGCAGGCACACCCAAAGTGGCCGATTGCTCAACCCAAGACGACGACAAAGACGGCGTAAGCAACTGTGCCGATAAATGCCCTGACACCCCTAAAGGCGCTATCGTCGATAAAGACGGTTGCTGGGCGTTCCGCGGCCTACTGTTCGATTTCGACAAATCCGACGTCAAAGCCAAATACGGCCCGCTGATCCAAAACGCCGTGGAAGTCATGAAAATGAACCCAGGTTTGACCATAGAGATTCAGGGCCACACCGATAGTTACGGTAAAGATGCTTACAACCAAAAGCTTTCCGAGCGCAGAGCCAATGCGGTCAAAGCCGAGTTGATCAAACAAGGCGTGGAAGGCAAACGCCTGACAGCGGTTGGCTTCGGCGAGTCCAAACCCGTCGATACTAATGAAACCGACGAAGGCCGTGCCTACAACCGCCGTGTCGAATACAAACGTACCGACCGCTAAACGATAAGCTTCCAGCTTAACGAAACCAGGGAGGCCCAGGCCTCCCTTTTTTATGTCCAGCTCGGTCCAATCCACTGCCGGCGTATATTTGTGTTGCGTAGCGTAATTGTCAATTTATCGAAGCATCAACCTCGTATCTGCAAGTTAAGTACACGAAACCATGGGATGACTATAAATTACCTGAAATCGGACATTCCAGAATTTCGCCAGTCCATGCGAAAATTTTTGATATGCCTAATTTGGATTTTTGGCGTGTAACCAAAGCGCGCAACAAATTCAAGATGGCCGCAAACGCGAACGGGCTATTAAAGGTGTAACGCTTTGGCATATTTTGTTTTCAGTGGTCGAGCTCGACCCGTTGCGGCTTATCACCCAATCTGGTTCAATCACGGAAACTTGTTCATAACCAGCTATGACTAACCTTCATCGAATGATATACAGAAGTGAAAATATTCCGCTAATCAATACAGTAGGATTAGCGTCACGTTGGGCGCCAGCCGAATGCCGATAGCAATGCTCACGATCTCTGACTGGGGTAGCGCACACGAACGCGACAAGATTATTGAGAGCCCCACTTGGTCAGAAATCGAATCTGCTATTCGCGCGCTGAACAACGAAAACCTAAACGACCTATATCTCTACCCAGAAAAGAATAATACCGAAACCTATCTTTGCATCGGCGGCGGTTCTGGTCGCTACGTTCTAACCGGTTCTATCAAAAACCAATCTTTCCCAACGCTAATCGATCCTGATCGCTCAAGTATGCCAACTAGTCAGTTGGTAGTTGGTGGTCAGTTAGGTGACTACCCAAGCAATTGGGTCATGGATCTTTGCACCACGCTGCAAACCGCGAAAGCTTTCTATGACGGAAGCGGGTTCAAATGCGGTGTTAAGTGGCAGACAGCATGAGTATCGCTACTGGCAAGATTCGTAAACTCATCGCACCCTAAGCCTGTTTTTGTTTGGACATTTGCGATTGGGCACTTTTGTTTGCTTTGGCGGGTATTCGTCGAACTCAGTTTATCCACTCAGCACCCATAAATACCGGCCCCTCAACTGTTAGGTCAATACCTGACCAACACCGTTTCGTTAGACAGCAAGCGACGCAGGCGGATCAGGAGTTCATCGATTGGGCGCACGCGCCAGTCGTCGCCCAATTGCAGGATGGCTTTGTTGGCCGCAGTGCGGTACTCGATTTGGATTGGACATTGACCGCCGCAGAATGGCGTCAGTGTGGTCTGTAGATTTGCCAGCCAACCCGGCGGCAGGCCGCCATTGGCCAGGTCTATCGTTAATGTAATGCCGCGGGCATATAATTCGCGCGCTTCTTCCATACTGTAGAGCTTCTCGGCAGTCATCCTAAGACTGTTGGTAAAGTCGTCCATTGCCAATGAACCTTCGGCAATCAGAATCGTGTCTTTGCTGAGCAGGTTACGGTATTTGTCGTATATATTGCTGAAGGCCGCCACTTCCAGCCGGCCGGTACGGTCGTCCAGCGTTGCAAAGCCCATCATCTTGCCTTGCTTGGTTTGCCGGGTACGCATTTCCACGATCAGGCCGGCAACACGCGCTTCCATTTTACCTCTGGACCGGCCGGCATCGACTTCCAGACTGGCGAGCGAGCCGTGGGTGATATGTTTTAATTCCGGCAGATATTCGGCGATGGGATGGCCGGTCAGAAACAGACCCAAAGTCTGCTTTTCCGCTTCCAGCTTTTCTTTTTCGGTCCACGGCTCGACCACGGTGGAATAAGCTTCCGCTTCACCGTCGCTGACTTCCACTTGTACCGCCAAACCGAATAGATCGTTTTGACCGGCCAACGCCATTTTTCCGTGTTGTTCGGCCACTCGCAAGGCGGTAGTCAATTCAGCGAGATGCGCCGCACGATTTGGATCGATAGTATCCAGCGCTCCGGCTCTGATCAATGCTTCCAGGACCCGGCGATTGACCTTGCGCAAATCGACACGCTTGCACAGATCGTACAAGCCCGCAAACGCGCCGTTGGCAGCCCGTTCCTTTAATAAATCTTCAATCGCATTTTCGCCGACACCCTTGATCGCGCCGATACCATAAACAATCTGACCCTGGTCGTTTACCGTAAAACGAAAGTCGGAAACATTAATGTCCGGCGGGCAAATCTCCAGCTTCATCTCCCGGCATTCGTCGATCAAAACCACCACTTTGTCGGTGTTATCCATATCCGACGACATCACCGCCGCCATGAACGCGGCCGGATAATGCGCCTTCAACCAGGCGGTCTGATACGCAACCAAAGCGTAAGCCGCTGAATGCGATTTGTTGAAACCGTAGCCGGCAAACTTCTCCATCAGGTCGAAAACATAAGTCGCGATCGCGGCATCGATCTGGTTCGCTACCGCGCCCGACATGAATTTTTCCCGCTCCTTGGCCATTTCCTCCGGTTTTTTCTTACCCATCGCCCGCCGCAACATATCGGCGCCACCCAAGGTGTAACTGGCCAATTCCCGGGCAATCTGCATCACCTGCTCCTGATACAGAATAACGCCATTGGTGGGTTTTAAAATCGGTTCCAGCAAGGGATGCGCATATTCAGCCTTGGCGCCGTGCTTAACGTTGATGTAGTCGTCTACCATGCCCGATTCCAAGGGGCCCGGACGGAATAATGCCACCAGCGCGATAATGTCGTCGAAGCAATCGGGCTTTAGTTTTTTGATCAACTCCTTCATGCCACGCGACTCGAGCTGAAACACCGCGGTAGTCTGGGCATTTTTTAATAATTCATAGCTGGGCATGTCGTCGCGCGGAATCTGGCTTATATCCACCGGCTCTTCACCGCGTTGCGCGCGCTGGCGATTGATGGTTTGCAGCGCCCAATCAATGATCGTCAAGGTTCGCAAACCCAGGAAGTCGAATTTAACCAAGCCTACCGCTTCGACATCGTCCTTATCAAACTGCGTGACCAGATTGCCGCCGCCCTGCTCGCAATACAAAGGGCTGAAATCGGTGAGTTTGGTCGGCGAAATCACCACACCACCGGCGTGTTTACCGGCATTCCGGGAGATGCCTTCCAGCGAACGCGCCATATCGATCAGCGCTTTGACCTCTTCCTCGGTGTCGTACAACGCCTTCAATTCCGCGCTGTCTTGCAAGGCCTTATCCAGTGTCATGCCGATCTCAAAGGGAATCAATTTTGCCAGCCTGTCCACAAAACCGTAGGCGTGACCCATCACCCGCCCCACGTCGCGAATCACCGCCTTGGCCGCCATCGAGCCGTAGGTAATAATCTGCGATACATGATCGCGGCCATAGTGACGGGCCACGTAATCGATGACCTCATCGCGGCGTTCCATGCAAAAGTCGATATCAAAGTCGGGCATCGATACCCGCTCCGGGTTCAAGAACCGTTCAAACAGCAAATCAAATTCGATGGGATCAAGGTCGGTAATCTTCAACGCATACGCCACCAAAGAACCTGCACCGGAACCCCGCCCCGGCCCTACCGGTATCGCATTGTTCTTGGCCCACTGGATAAAGTCGGCAACAATCATGAAATAGCCGGGAAAACCCATTTGGGTGATCACGTTCAGCTCAACTTCCAATCTTTCGTCATAGACTTTGCGGTTTTCCGCGAAGCTGCCCTTGCCTACCGGCGGGTATTGAACGAGTCGTTCTTCCAGGCCCTGGCGCGAAGCATGCTTGAAATAGTCGTCCAGAGTCATGCCTTCAGGCACCGGGAAATCGGGCAAATAGTTTTCGCCCAGGGTCAATTCGACATTGCAGCGTTTGGCAATTTCCACACTATTGGCCAAGGCCTCCGGAATATCGGCAAACAATTCGGCCATTTCCTCGGCGGTACGCAAATATTGCTGGGCGGTATAATTTTTCGGCCGGCGGCTATCGTCCAGCACCCGGCCCTGATGGATACAGACCCTCACTTCATGCGCATCGAAGTCGTTTTTACCGATAAAGCGCACATCGTTGGTGGCGACGACCGGCAATTCCAGTTCGGAAGCCAAATCCGCCGCGAGTTTAATGTAACGCTCCTCGTCCGTTTTACCGACCCGCTGCAATTCCAGGTAAAAACTGTTTGGAAACAAATCCCGCCAATATTCGGCACAGCGTTTGGCTTGCTCGGCATTTTCCGCCAGCAAAGCTTGGCCGACGTCACCATCCATCGCTCCCGATAACACGATCAAACCCTCATGATTCTCGGCAATCCAGTCTTTGTGCAGCATCGGTATCCCTTGGTGCTGCCCTTCCTGGTAGCCTCTGGAAATCAGCTCGGTCAACGTCACATAGCCTTTTTGATTGCGGGCCAACATAGTCAGGCGAAACGGCGAGGCCGGCTCGTCAGGATTGAAAATCAGCGCATCGGCGCCGATCAAGGGTTTGATGCCGGCACCCTGCGCCGCTTTATAGAATTTAACCAGCGAGAACAAATTGCTTTGTTCGGTAATCGCGGCGGCCGGCATTTGATACTCAGCCAGTTTCTTCACCAAGGGCTTGATTCTGACGATACCGTCAACCAGGGAGAACTCAGTATGAATACGAAGATGAACAAAACTCGGCGTCATGGCTGTTTAAACAAGATACTTTTTAACAGGAGCAAACGATTTTCGATGCTGCGGGCTAATCCCAAGCTGTTGTAAAGCTGCTAAATGCTGCTGGGTAGGATAGCCTTTGTGGATAGCAAAAGCATAACCGGGATACAGCCTATCCAGCGTCTGCATTTCCTCATCGCGGGCGACTTTGGCTAGGATCGAGGCGGCGGAAATTTCCGCAACCAGCAAATCGCCTTGTACGATAGCTTCGCCCGGTATATCCACTACCGGTAGCCGATTGCCGTCCACCTTGACCGCATCCGGGCGATATTCGAGTTGTGATACCGCCCGTTGCATCGCCACCATCGTCGCTTGCAGAATGTTGATAGTATCAATTTCGCTAGCTTCAGCCCGGGCAACGGCCCAACACAAGGCATTGCTCTTGATCTGCTCGGCCAGCAGCTTGCGTTTCTTTTCGGTAAGTTTTTTGGAATCTGTTAAACCCGCGATGGGTCTGAGTGGATCGAGAATTACCGCAGCGGCGACCACCGGCCCGACTATGCAGCCGCGGCCAACTTCGTCGATACCGGCTATGCGTGGGGGGTTATCGGAGGATACCGCGTGTGACATTACGTAGAAAGCTGACCATATTGGAAAGTTCGTTACTTTCGCCGGCCATATCTTCCATTTCTTCGATGGCGTCTTCCAGACGCAGATTGTTTTTATAGAGGATCTTATAGGCTTTGCGAATCTGCCGAATCACTTCCGGCGGCACGCCGTTACGCTCCATACCCACCGAATTGATCCCGTGCGGGCGAGTGGGCCTGCCACCGACCATCACATATGGCGGAATGTCTTGAGTGATTGCGCTACCCATCGCCGAAAAACTGTATTCGCCGATTTTGGTAAATTGATGCACCAAGGTAAAACCGCCCAAAATAGCATGATCACCCAAATGCACATGCCCGGCAATCGAGGCGCCATTCGCCATGATCACATGATCGCCAATTTCGCAATCGTGCGCCACGTGGGTGTAAGCCATGAACAAATTATCGCTGCCGATCAACGTCAATCCTCGATCTTGCTGCGTGCCACGGTGCATCGTACAAAATTCGCGTATTACATTGCGGTCGCCGATTTCCAGACGGGTGATTTCATCGGCGTACTTTTTATCTTGCGGGTCTTCGCCTATCGAGGTGAATTGGTAGATCGTATTATCCTTGCCGATGGCGGTAGGACCTTTAATCACCACATGCGGCCCAATCTCGGTACCTGAATCTATCTGCACATCCGGGCCAATAACCGAGAACGGCCCGACTTTAACGTCGTCCGCCAATTCGGCATTGATATGCACAACCGCTCTGGGATCTATCATTTATGCCTCTGCGGCCACGGCCGCACACATGATTTGCGCACTCGCGGCAAGTTCACCATCTACTTCCGCACGGCAATCGAAGGACCAGAGGTGACGCTTGTGTTTGATGTAAGTCACTTCCAGACGCAATTGGTCACCGGGAACAACTTGCTTTTTGAAGCGGGCGTTATCGATGCCCGCCAAGTAATAAATCGTGCCTTTGCCCAATTGATCGTTGCTTTGCGACGTCAGTAGCGCAGTAGCTTGCGCTAGGGCTTCCATGATCAACACACCAGGCATGATAGGCTGACTCGGAAAATGGCCTTGAAAAAACGGCTCGTTAAAGGTCACGTTTTTCACAGCCAGCAAACGCACGCCCGGCTCGCAGTCAAGCACCCTGTCTACCAGCAAGAAAGGATAGCGATGTGGCAAGAGTTCCTGAATTTGTAAAATATCGAGTGTGCCGGCCATGAGTATTCTGTGCGAAATGAGGGGAAGCGGGAAGTTCGCTTAGACCAGGAACTCCCCAACTTAAGTGCTGCATGCTCCCTCAATCAGGAAGCATCGGGGAAAATCTTATTGCGACAAGTTTTCCAGTTTTTGCTGAACGCGGCTGGTAACATCAATTTGATCGTTGGCGTAAATAACACCGTCGGTCAGCAACAGATCAAAAGACTCTTCTTTGGCTAACGCTCTTACTGCTTCTACGATGCGTTTTTGCAGATTGCCCAACTCTTCGTTTCTACGCATGTTGAAATCTTCGCTGAACTCTTGTTGTGCACGAGCCGCGTCGCGTTTTTTGTCCAGAATGTCTTTTTCGATTCTATGACGCTCTTCTTCGCCCATTACCGCAGTGTCTCGGCCCAACTTTTCTTCCAGCGATTTAATCTCTTTTTGCTGAGAAACCAGCGCTTTGTCTCTTGGTGAAAATTCAGTTTCCAAGCGCGTTTTTGCTTTGGCGGCTTGTGGCGCTTTTTCCAAAACCTTCGCCACATTGACAAAACCGATTTTCAGCTCTGCGTGACTCACGCCAGCAAAAATCATCAGCATTAGAAACAAAGAAATTCTATTTTTCATGGTCAAAACCATCTCCGGTTAATTTTTTTGAGTTTAAGACAGAACGCAAAAGCGATTATAGGGCAAAACAGGCTCAAACTAAACTAAAATCCCGAGCCGAAGGTGAACTGGAAGGCTTGAGTTCTGTCGGTACTCTCCGAATTCAGGGGCTGGGCAACACTCACTGCCAAGGCCCCAAACGGCGACAACCATTCCCCAGACAAGCCCACCGAATAACGGAAATACTTGCGCAAATCGCCGGTACTAAGTCCGGGCGCCAGCGTGCCGGCGTCAACAAATGAGCCAATTCTCACCGATTTCATATCGCTTAAGAACGGCACAGGGAAAAACAGCTCGGCCTTGCCAATCAGCTTTGTGGAGCCCCCGATGGGTCGATTGTAGGTATTGGCGGTATTGATTTCGTTTTGGTCAATGACACCCAAGGTATTTTGCATAAAACCGCGAACGTCACCGGTACCACCGGCAAAATAGTTTTCAAAAAACGGCAAGCCGGAACTACCACCGTAGCTACCGCCATGCGCCACCTCACCTAACAAGCGGAAGGTAAAGTCGTTGGACAAGGGAAAATAATGCTGATGTTTATAGCCGACTTTGAAATATTCCAAATCACTACCGGGTACGGTTATCAATCCGGACAGTCTTTGCTGACCACCGCTATGAGCGAAGGTGGCTCTATCTAAGGTATCGTGAGTCCAACCGACGGAAGTTGACAGCGTATCAAAGCTTTTCGACCGGATTGCAGAAATGTCGTCGCCCTTTTTAAACCCTAGGAATTTTAGAATCGTGTCCGAAGACAAGGTGGTGTTTTCGATCTCGGTGCGCTTTAGATCAATATCAAAACCGATTCTGTCGAACTCGTTCAACGGGATACCAAAGTTGATACCGGCGTTTGTAATGGTTGTATTGTAAGCCGCCAAGTTAGCCGCGTAGGCATTTCGAGAGGTGTAACCCAGGTTGTAGCCCATCGCCACGCCATCCAGCGTGTAATAAGGATCTGAAAAGCCCAGGTTGTAACGTGTCAAAATACTACTGTTGTTGAACGCGAAATCCACCCGCTTACCGGTACCGAAGATATTGTCTTGCGACACGTTGGCGTTAAAGATAATTCCTTGCACCTGGGAGTAACCGACACCGGCCTGCAAGTTACCGGAGGCTTTCTCCTTGATCGTGTAATTAACGTCGATCTGATCGGCCGAACCGACCACAGGCGGCGTTTCCACACCCACTTCCTCAAAATAACCCAATCTATCCAGACGGGTCTTGGTCCGTTCAATCTTGCTGCTGGCCGCCCAACTGGACTCCATTTGCCGGGCTTCCCGGCGAATCACTTCGTCACGGGTCTTGGTGTTACCTTTGACGTTGATGCGCCGCACATACACACGCTTGCCAGGATCAACAAAAAAGGTCATCGCCACGGTCTTTTGCTGCTCGTTAATCTCCGGCACCATATTCACGTTGGCAAAGGTATAGCCTTCGTCACCCAGGCGATCCGAAATGGATTTGGAGGTTTCCGTGGCGTTTTTCCGGGAGAATATCTCACCCGGTCCGACTTTAACCAACTTGATCAACTCTTCAGGCGGCACGATCAATTCACCGGACAATTTGACCTTTTCCAAGGTGTACACGTCGCCTTCCCTGACGTTGATGGTGATGTAAATTTCCTTCTTATCGGCCGTAATATCAACCTGAGTGGATTCAATGGAGAAATTGATATAACCGCGATCAAGATAAAATGAACGCAGCTTTTCCAAATCAGCAGACAGCTTTTGTTTGGAATATTGGTCGTCTTTGGAATAAAAAGACAGGAAGTTGGTGGTGCTTAATTCAAACTCTTTCCGCAACACATCGTTAGCAAAGGATTTGCTGCCGACGATATTGATTTGCTTGATCTTGGCAACCCGGCCCTCGGAAATATCGATATGAATGCCGACCCGGTTGCGCGTCAATTCCGAAACTTCGGTTTTAATTTTCAGGCCGTATTTACCATGGCTGAAATATTGTCGGCGTAGCTCTTGTTCGACCTTGTCCAGGATTTGCTTGTTGTAAACCTTGCCTTCCGCCAAGCCGATTTTTTTCAAGGCTTCGGTTAAATCTTCCTTTTTAATGTCTTTGTTGCCTTCGATAACCACTTTCGCTACCGAAGGCCGCTCGACCACATTCACCACCAGCGTGCCGCCATCGCGTTCCAGCGATATATCCTTGAAAAATCCGGTATTGAATAAAGCCCTGATCGCCGCGGCTTGCTTGTCTTCGGAAAAGGTTTCGCCAACATTAACCGGCAAATAGTTGTAGACGGTACCGGCGGAAATTCTTTGTAAGCCCTTGACCTGAATATCCTCAACTACAAAGCTGCTTGCATGAGCGGCCTTGCCGGACAGCATACTCAGCAACAGTATTTGTAATAGTGGGTTTTTCTTCACGCAGTCAACCATGGAAAATGAACAGGCGCGATTGTAACACGCTGTTTTCGGATTCCCGCGCCTTCAATGGTAAATACTCGTAAATACTGGCCGAAAAATTGCTTTCTTATTCAGTTTCAATTGCAAGGAAAAACAATTCAAAAAAAATTACAAAAATCCAATGCAAGCTATTGAAATAAAATATTTTTGATCAAAACATCAAGTCAACCAAACGTATCGGCAATCAAGTTCCGATAAACGGCTCGCGTGTAATCCGCTTCCGCAGCGGCAACTTGGGCATCGGCTCGCGCACTTACTCCACCGGCGCCTTTCACCGGCGCAATCGCATCGGCTGCATCCAGTTTGTAAACACCGGCCACGGAGATACCGTGGTCAGGCGCGATCAGGCTATAGCAGGTATTCAGCCAATGTGCTTCGGGGACGGGGGTCTGATTAAGCAAGCTCGTCACCGCCAGCGCACACGCTTTAGCTTCGGAATTAGCGGCAAAAGCAGACTTAGGGATAGGCGCATAATGCGCAGCGTCGCCAATGACATGGATAAAGTCGTCAAATAACGATTGGCCGGTCAGCGGCCGAACCGGACACCAACCGGTGCTATCGGCCAAGCCCTGCTGCAAAGCGATATACGCAGCCGTTTGCGGCGGAATGATGTTCAACACGTCGCCCCGGAATCGGTCGCCGAATTCGCTAGTCAGCACCCTATTCGGCTTATCCAGTTCAAGTAAAGGATTATCTGCCAAGCTATGCCACTCGATCAGGCTATTGGCGGTGCCGTAACCGTAATGCTTGGTCCAGCCGGCTTCGAATAGAGCCTGTTTGGAAAAGCTGCGTTTGGCATCGAGGATGAGTATTTTCGAACGCGGTTTATGCTGTTTCAGCCAATACGCCATCATACTGGCCCGCTCGTAAGGGCCGGGCGGACATCGATAAGGATCGGCAGGCACCGCTAGCAACACTACCCCACCGTCCGGCATGGCTTGCAGTTGCCGCGCCAGCATTAAGGTCTGCGGACCGGCCTGCCAAGCATGCGGAAATTGCTCCGCGGCGGCCTGATCGTAACCAGCCATCGCATCCCAGCGAAAATCGATGCCAGGCGACATGATTAACCTGTCATAGCTCACACTCTGCCCGCCGGCCAATCGCAATCGCCGTTGCCCAGCATCTAAACTGCTGACGCGATCAATTAACAGTTTGATTCCATATTTGTCTTGCAAAGCCTGGTAATCGACCGTCAACTGGTCGAGGCCCGCCAAACCGGCAAACAGCCAATTACTGCCGGGGCAAGTGATATATTTGGCTTTAGGTTCGATCAGCGTGACTTGAATATTCTCATCCAGCAAGCGCAGATATTTCGCCGCCGTCGCACCGCCAAAGCCACCACCGACCACTACGACATGCGCTTTGGCACCCGAAAAGAACGGCAATCCGCCACAACCGCTAAGAACACCAGCCCCAACTCCGGCAAAGCCTTGTAAAAAACGTCTGCGGGATAATCCGGTCATTAATGGCGACTCAAATACTCGGCAACCGCCGCCAGCTCGGTGTCGCTGTAACCTTTAGCCAAACGCGGCATCAATGTGGCCGGCCTTTTGTCGTATTTAAAATCCAGCAAGGCCTGCTGGATCTGCTGAGCGGATAAATTTTTTAGCGAAGGGATTGAGCTTTGGGCATCTAAGTTTGAATCGGTGTGACAATTCCAGCAATTAAAGGCCATTGCTCTCGCATCGATTTCAGCATAAGCCATCGAGCTCAATGCGCTGGCAAGCAACGCCGCCGAAACATAGCCCATGCGCTTCATGCCGCTTAAGCAAGCAGTTTCTGCCGAAACACTTCGTACAACAATACGCCAGCAGCCACCGATACGTTCAGGCTTTCCACCTGTCCAGCCATAGGAATTTTCACCAGAAAATCGCAATGCTGACGGGTCAGATGGCGCATGCCAGTACCTTCCGTACCCATCACCACCGCCAAAGGCATATCGAGTTCCATCTGAAACACAGTTTGTTCAGCTTCGCCGGCCGCGCCCATGATCCAGATATTCTGCTCTTTCAACCAGCGCAGAACTCTGGCCAGATTGGTGACCTGATACACCGGCACCGTTTCCGCTGCACCGCTGGCTACTTTACAAACCGTCGGCGTGATACCGGCGGCATTGTCTTTAGTGACGATCACGCCATGCGCACCCACGGCATCCGCGGTACGCAGACAAGCGCCGAGATTGTGCGGATCTTGCACTTGATCCAGCACCAGATAAAACGGCGTCTGGGTTAGCGCTTCAACGTCTTGTTTGAGCTGGTCTTCGCTGCGCATCGCCGGCAACTCGACCGAGACGACGATGCCTTGGTGATTCTTGCCGTCGGCCATCTTTTCCAGCTTTTTACGCTCGGTTTTTTCCGGATTGATTCCCAGCTTGACGAGATCGTCTATCACTTGCTTCAGGCGCACATCCTGGCGTTGACTATCCACCCAGGCTCGGCGAATTTTCTGCGGTGAATAATCCAGCGCGGCTTGCACCGCGTGAATACCAAACAATTGGGTTAAATTCATGAGCGACGGCGTTTTTTGGCTTTTGGCTTACTTGAGGATTTTTTATCTTTATTCGACTTCGTCGCTTTAGCGCTGGCTTCGGCTTTTTTGCGGCCCGAAGAGGATTTGGTCTTAGCGATTTTTTTACCTGATTGTAGCAACTCAAAATCGATTTTCTTGTCGTCCAGATTAACCCGCACCACGCGAATTTTCACCATATCGCCCAAGCGGTAACGTACGCCGGTACGCTCGCCGTACAACTGATGTTTACTGGCGTCGAAGGCAAAATAATCCTGTACCAGGGAGGCGATATGCACCAAGCCTTCCACGTAAATCGATTGCAATTCAACGAAAAAGCCAAAACCAGTCACGGCGGAAATCACGCCGTCGAACTCTTCGCCGATCTTGTCCATCATGTATTCGCATTTCAGCCAGCTCACCACATCGCGGGTGGCGTCGTCGGCTCGGCGCTCGTTCGCCGAACAATGCTCACCCAACAACACCATGTCAGGATGCGTGTAATAAAAACTATCAACCGACTTACCGGCCAGACAATGCCTGATCGCCCTATGCACCAGCAAATCAGGATAGCGCCGGATCGGCGAAGTAAAGTGCGCATAGGCATCCAGCGCCAAGCCAAAATGGCCTTTGGTTTCCGGGCTGTAAACGGCTTGCGACATGGAGCGCAGCAAAATCGTCTGAATCAAATGCGCGTCGGGACGTTCCTTTACCGACTCCAGCAGATGCATGTAATCCAATGGCGTGGGTTGCGCCTTACCACCCAGAAATAAACCCAGTTCGCCTAGAAAGGTTTTCAGTGCCAGTAATTTTTCCGGGCCGGGGCCATCGTGGATCCGCAGCAGGCGCGGCATTTTTTTCTTGTTCAGAAACTTCGCCGCTGCCGTGTTGGCGGTAATCATAAATTCTTCGATCAGCTTATGGGCATCGTTGCGCTGCAAAGGCACGATTTCAGCGATTTTGCGCTCCGGCCCAAAGACGATTTTGGTCTCCTGGGTGTCGAAATCCATCGCCCCGCGCAACTCGCGCTGCTTACGCATCACCTTGTACAAGTCGTACAGAGTCTGTAAATGTGGCAGCAAAGCGGCGTATTTTTTTGCCAGCTTCTGATCGCCATCCACCAGCATTTTTGCTACGTCGGTATAGGTCAAACGCGCATGGGAGCGCATCACAGCTTCAAAAAACCGGGAACGCAGGACATTACCTTCTTCGTTGATCAGTAATTCGCAGACCATGCATAAACGATCCACTTCCGGGTTCAACGAACACAAACCGTTAGACAGTATCTCCGGCAGCATCGGAATGACTTTTTCCGGAAAATATACCGAGGTACTGCGGTTTTTGGCTTCGGCATCCAAGGCTGTATCGACTTTTACGTAATGCGAGACGTCGGCAATCGCCACCAACAACTTCCAGCCTTTTGGGGTTTTCTGCGCGTAGACGGCATCGTCGAAATCCCGGGCATCTTCGCCGTCTATGGTGACCAAGGGCAACTTGCGAATATCTTCCCTGCCCTGCTTGGCGGACTCGGGCACTTGCGGCGTGAGTACCTTGATTTCTTCCAGTAACTGGTCCGGCCACTGATTGGGCAAATCGTGAGAGCGAATCGCCATTTCGATTTCCATGCCAGGTGCCATATGCGCGCCCAGTACTTCGATGATGCGGCCCAAGGGCTGGCAATGCTGGCTAGGCTGCTGAATTATCTCTGCGACCACGATCTGGCCTTGTTTGGCATGGCCGACGTCTTCCTTGGCAATCAGTACTTCGTGAGCAATTTTTTTGTTATCCGGCACCACATAAGCCACGCGGCCCTCGGTAAAAAACCGACCGACCACTTGATGCGTATTACGTTCACTGATTTCAATCACTGCCGCTTCGCGGCGACCGCGTCTATCAATGCCGGCCACGCGCGCGATGACTCGGTCGTTGGGCATCAGCGGCTTCATTTCCCGTGGCGACAAAAACAGGTCTTCGCTACCGTCGTCGGGTTTCAAGAAACCGAAACCTTCCGGATGTCCCAAAACCCGTCCGGCGATTGTGTTACCCCCGGAACCCAGGCAATATTTTTGCCGGCTGTTAAAACTTAACTGGCCGTCGCGCTCCATGGCTCGCAGCCTGCGGCGCAGCGCCTCCAGGGCATCGGGCGTTTCCAGGGCAAATTGTTGGGCGATTTGTTGGCGGCGTAGCGGCTTGCCGGCTTCTTGAATAAGCTGGAGGATCAGCTCGCGACTGGGGATGGGATTCTCGTATTTTTCGGCCTCACGCTGGGCGTGCGGATCGACGAGGGCATTAAAATCAGATGTCTGATCGGTATTTGCTGTCATTGAGTCTGTTTGCTGGGTTCTGCCGCCTATTCCCTGTGGGAACCGGGCGGCAATCGTCTTTGTTATATAAAATCATAGCCTTTCTTCTTGTTCTGCGTGGGAACGACGTCGTCCAGAATACGCCGGCATTCGAACTGCCAATAGCCCAAGCCGATATTTCTACGGCCGTTCAAAATAATGGGAAAATTTTCATGCCCCATGAACATTCGCAATAAATCGCCGTCTTTCAAGCGAAAAGAATCCATGATGATAAAGCTCTTTTCGCCTTCATTATCTCTTATGCCATAGATCAAGGCTTTCTTGCGCTCCGCATCGGTATCCGCCTCAAGCGCCTGATAAGCCACCGGGAAAGCTTGCGCGGCGATGACCATCACCTCGAATATCAGCTTGGAATCCTGCTTGGGGAGCAGTATTTTGCAAACCACGCCGAGCGAACGTTGTTGCGGCATCGCGTCTATCTTACGAAAACTCACCAAGCTGCCGATAGACAACACGCCTTCCTTGTGGAAATTACAGGACAAGGCGCGTTCGGAGTCTGTCTCGGCCCGGATTTCCAGGCCGGTTTCCAAACCAGGCCTACCGGTTTCCAATAGATCATAGGTCGTTTCCAAACCAATAGCCACATATCTATCCAGCCTATCGGCAAAATAGACCGTCCCTTGCGGCTCCTTCCCTTGCCAGCGCTGCATCAGATAGTCGAACAGTTCCGCAGATAGCTTTTGATGATTATTCTTATCGACTTCCAGCGAACTAAAACGCGCCTCCTCCTTGCTGCACAATTTGTCCGCCTGTTTGATGACTTTACCCAACTTGGTCAGATTCAGGTACAGCATGGCCGAGTCCGACCGGCGATCTGTCTGTGTGCCGCCGAGCAAAAAAGCCGGCGGCAGGTCTTCGTCCATTAAAATCGCGCATTGCACGGCTTGTTCGGCTACCGGTTTGGTTTCGATTTGCAGAAAATCGCTGATTTTCTCGAGAAACTCATAAACCAGTTGAAACTCTTTCTGCATCAAGCCGGATGGATAAGCCAAACTTAACAGCAATATTTGTTTATAGCTGTCTTCGACTGACGACAGTTTGCTGAATATACCGCCCTGGTCGGCCACCTTGGAGCCCGCCTTATCCAGCTTCACGGCGAGTTTATACAACGAGTGCAAATCGATCCAGATCCAATCCGGCACCGGATAGCTCATCATGTAATGACTTATCACAATACGGCTCAAACCCCGGATAGTCCGCTGTATCGCCAACGCAGTGGATTTACCCTGCAACCAACCGATTTCGCGGCGGGTCAAATCCTTGACCACGCTCCAATAGCCGATGGTAAATTGTCTTTCGATTGCGCAGGCCAAGCCGAAGATTTTTTTTTCGCTTTCACCCTTTGGGAAACCGAACTTGATTAACCGCGAGCGCAAATAATCGTCGATCAAGTAAAAGCTGTCTCTGAGTAACTCCAACGCATGCAAGCGTTTCGCCGCCGGCATTTCCACCGAAATTAATTCACCTAACAACTCATAAAACAGCCGCGCCGCCAGACCGGGATTGGCCGTCGGCAGTTCCGCGATCCATTGCCGTAGCGCATCGTCGGTAAACGACGCCGACAATTGGGGATCATTTTTTTGCTGGGGTATGACCAGAAAAAACGAGTTTTTCACAGAGCATCCATTATTGATGAACGTGCTGCGAATCGCTCACTATTCAGGATAACATCCCAATAGGCGACAAAACCAACAGCGCGCTGTGTTGCTAAGCCCTCAACCATTGCCTAGAACAACCCTTCATCGTCTACCATCAAATTTTGCAAGGCATTCACATCCTTTCTGAGTTGCTTCCTTGCCAACAACTTGGTTTGCACGCGCTCAGGAAGCTCGGTAAAAATCAACACCTGATTGGCTACCAGTAAATCCACCAAGTCGTCTATGACCCTGACCATATCGTTATCGGTAGCTGACAAGGCTTCCCTTGCCTTATCACTTGGGACCTGCTGCAAGAATGCCACTACTTCCGGGTGGTCGACATCCAGCCACTCATCGCCGCTGTCGCACAGCTGCACAATTGCCCCCGTCTGATCTCGGACTACAAACGGCACGGGTCACCTACCATCGACATAATAAGCAAAATCCCAGACCTTATCGGTAAGCACCGGCAACGCAAAAACCGATCATCTAGGTGAGATAGTCAAAGCGCCCAAGGTCACGCCAATGTCTATACCGCGACCCTTGCCGGACAGCGCCAAAGAAATTTCGCCTCGGGTTAACAATTGCCCGTCTATCGACTTGGTGGCGCCGGCATGGCCTTCGAAGGCGACAAAGCTGCCGTAGATTTCATTCAGATTTCTAACTTCGGAAAACACCCCGGTCCCCTCGATTTCCGATTTACCGATGGTAAAACCTATGCTCTTGGACGCCAGTGCAACTTGCGCCCGCTGTCCGTTACTGCAGCTGATATTACCCAGGCCATCGTATTGCTTATAAACGAGTGACCAACCGCTCAACTTGTAAGTCATCGTGCAGGATGTTAGCGATTGCGCAGCCGCCGGAGACACGAAAAACAGTCCGCCTAGGCTTAGAGCCAACAGTGGAATAAATCGAAAAAACTGGGTTGACATTAGAATCTCCATTTTTATAAAACCTTAAATACAAATCGATGCGCCACTATCGCTGCGTAAACGCCATTATATTACAAACAGTGTAAGCTTCCGTTTACTGTGAAACGCTCAACGATAGCACCGATTTAATCCCATCGGCTGTTTCAGCCTGATTCAACTCGGTCGCCATCAGATACAGCCTATCTTTGCTAATCCCGCCGGGTTCGGCCAGATACTGCGCGATATGATTGGCTCTGGCAATCGCCAGATCGTTAAGACGCTGCGGATCGGGTGGAAAAATGCTTTCCAACTTCTGTTGCGCCAACGGGTAAAAGTCAGAGTCCGGATTAGCCTTGATCCGCGGCTTGCCCAATAAGGATCTGTCCATCTCCTGCGGGAAGACTTCGCCAAAAAACTTGGCCAACAAGCGCTTGTAGTCATCGTCGGATAATTCGATGTATTCGTGCCGAACTTTCTCACCTTTGTCGCGCAACTCGCCGGACTTCATTTTTTTCAATACATCCTTTACTGCTTCAAAGCGCATCGCAGGCCAATCCATGTTTTGGTAGGCAATACCTTTGATTTCCAGGGTCAACTCGGGTTTGCTGAGCAAGGCTTTATTAAGCTGATCCAGTTTGGCGGATTCTTCGACAGCCAATTCAGCGCTACCCGGTGCGAAAGCCACCGCGCTAAAATCCTTGTCATCATCGAGCAGCGAACCCAGCGCTTTGAACGGCGACATCGCCACTTTAGAGATCAGATTAACCAACACATCGGCCAGCAAGGAACCAATACTGAATTTCGGATCTTCCAGACTGCCGGTGATGGGAAAATCCAGATTAATTTTGCCGTCCGCATCTTTCAGCAAGGCAATCGCCAAATGCAAAGGCAAGGACACCGCATTCGGATTTTCCACATGCTCACCCAAGGTCAACTGATCGATGAGCAATTTATTCTGCACTGCCAACTGCGCCTGCTTGATGGTGTATCGCAAATCCAGGGCCATTTGGCCTTTCTCAATCCGGTAGCCGGCAAACTCAGCCATATAAGGCGTAATCAACGGCAAAGGCATGTTGGTAAAATTTAGGGCAATGTCCGAATCCCCCGTATCGAATTGATATTTGCCTTTGATACCGACCGAGGCCATCTCGTAAACCTTGCCTTTTAAAGCCAACTTGGCCTCGGCATCTTTGTCCGAGGAAAACCCGCTGACTTCGCCGTTGAGACTGTTCATCGCCGCTACGAACGGTAATATCAAGGAGTAGTCGGAGAAATCCGACTTACCCTCTTTCAGTTCGATTTTACCGATACTGACCCGCGGCTCGGTGGATTTGCCGGCCGCCGGTTTTGCAGGAGGTTTAGCTGCCGGAGCTGGTTTTGCGGGTGTTTGCGGCAGCATTAGATCGTCGATATTGGTTTTACCATCCTTTTTGATATTAAACCGCAGGTAAGGACGGTCAAACATTACCTTGGCGAATTTGAAATCCTGTTTCGCCAAATCGATATCTATTCCCGACACCTCGAGATTGGACCATTTCAAGAAATCCACGTTCTTGAGCTGATCCCGAGTCACCAAACCTTCTAAATTGGCGTCGCCCTGAAAAGTGAGTTGCAGCTGCTCAGCCACCGCTAATTGCAGATTGCCCTTACCACTGAAGTCGCCATCCACCAATTCCAGTTTTAAAAAGGGGTCCAGATAAGATTGGAACACTTTCAGATTAATATCGTGAATATCCAGCGCCCAAGTCCCCGCAAAAGGCTGCAAACTCATCTCGCCGTCCACTTTCAACCCGCCGGTATTATTGAACTTGCAGCTCAATTGCACCGGCAATTTACCACTGTCCTGGGTGCTAAATTTTTGCACCTTGCCACTCAACTCGCTCAGTTGCAGTTCCAGCGGCTTCGGCAGACTGAAATCGGTAAAATGAATGTTGTAGTTGTTCAGTGCTAACTCATCCACATTAACCAGCCACGGCTTGCTCTCCTCCGCAACTGCTGGTGGTACCGATGGTTGAGTGGTGGCTGGAGCTGCGGCATCTCCGGCAAACAAAGCCTGATAATTGACAACACCGTCCGCTTGCAACCATGCGCTAATCCCCGCATCGCTGCTGAATACCGCACCAATCTCAACTTGTTGCTGATTAACATCGACATTAATCCCGTTGACGGCCAAGGCCGGTATGCTGACTAAAGGCTTACCGTGATTGTTCTCGGTGATCTCCAGCTGTTTGATCTCGACATTGCCGTTGCTTAGCTTTGTGAGCATCCCATCCGCTGCTTGGGCAAGCGTGTAATCGACTTGCAAACCCAGCACGCCGTTGACGATTTCCACCGGCAGGATTTGTTGCAAAAATAATTGCCAGCTTCTGGCCAGACCTATTTTTTCCAACTGCAACTGACCCTTAGAAGCCAGCGGTGCAATCGAGAAATCGCCATGCCATTGGATAGTGCCGCCCGATTCCAAACCCACACTCAATTCGCCCGGCGCACTGCTTGCCGCCTGAGTGCTGAATTCGTTGAGTGATAGATTAAGCGGTAACAGGTTTTCCGATAGCACTTGACCGCTGGTAGCATCCTGCCAGCCTATTCGTCCTTCTGTGACCGCGATTTGATGAACCAACAGCGCCAAGCTTTCGCCATCACTGTCTGTTGTGTCAGGCTGCGACTCTGATTGCTTGGTTTTTATATCCGCAAAATTGAATACGCCGTCGGCGCGACGTTCGATATTGACTTGCGGATTATGCAAATCAATGACGTCTAAAACCACACCGCCCAGCTTTGCCGACTCGACGGTGTCCAAATCGACAAATAAACGCTCGAAACCCGCCAGATCTTTGCCGTCTTTCGCCGCCAGGGCAAAGCCTTCCAAGGTCAGTGTGAATTTGAAGGGGTTAAAGCGAATTGCCGAAAGCCGGGCTTGCTGTCCGGTTTCTTCCTGAATTAAAGCCGGCAGTTTTTTTAAGGCCAGGGCCGGCACCAGGTAAAACCCCAAGAAGGCGTAGATCGCCAAAAGCGCAATAAGCCCCAATCCTGCGATCAAGCCTTTTTTTCGATTCATTGTCACCACCACACGCTGGGAATTAGTGCAGCTTATTCAACAAATCGGCATCTATCCGGCATCCACCGAGATCCGGATAATCGGCCAGGTTTTGTTCGAAATCTCGAAAGGACGGATGTTGAAAAGCCAGGCGGGCAATCTTGCCTTGCACTAACTCAAACTCCAAAGCCCCGCCTTTTTCACGCGGACTGCCGGGTTTGGTGACAAACAGCATGATGCCGATATTCGCCAAAGGCTGGCCTTGATCTTGAGCCGGACGCGCACAAGTGTAAGTCTCGACATTGAGCCCGCTAAACACACTCGCCAGCTGAGCGGCGTTGATCAGCACGCCTTCGTCAGCAACCGTCGGCACTTGCAGTAGCGCTTCCAAACCAAAGTTGCCCAAATGGTTTTGCAGTAGCACCGTGCCGTTCCCGCCTTTTTCGGTATTTAATAAAGGGTATAGCTGCCGAGCGGCTTCGTCTTTGTTGGGATTTTGCAAAGCCGACAAAAATTGCCGCGCCGCCGATTGAATTGGGTTGATGACGCCTTCTTTTTTCTGCCGGGAGTTGGTCAGCGCCTCCCAATCCTGCTCGGTGTTAACCGCTAGCTTCATGCTCTTCATGACGGCGTAGTCTTCGCTCGCCAGACAGCCGGCGAAGTCCTTAGCCCGATATTGTTCCAGCAACTTGGGGCGGATTTCGTCGGTCATGGCCCGCTGCGCGGAGATATTAAAGTTTTTCCAATCCGGCGAGGTTTTGCTCAGGAAATAGTACAACACCGCATTGCGATCAAATTTATTGAAGCCCAAATCTTTCATCGCCAGCTTCAAGCGCCGGCATTGGCTTTCCACATCCGGGTAATTCTGCCAATCCGGTTGCAGATTGGGTTTCGCGGCCGGGTCGACTTGATCGATCAACTGCCGCAAACTGACTTCGCCATTGGCCGTTTGAATCGGTATCCGCCACAACTCATCAAGTGACAAATCATGCGCGTCGGGCGGCAGGTCACCCGAGGTTTTCAACAGTAATGAGGAGACAATTTCCGGGTATACCCGCAATTCGCCCAGCAGTTTGCTTTCGGAAGACCAAGCACTCAAGCCACCTTCAACCACCTCATAAACGCCAAGACGGATTTGATTGAAACTACTGCTGTCCCCCGCAAGTACCACACTGGCAGGCAAAGAATGCGTCTCGGAACTGTATTTACCGTTACCAGAAGTACCGGCTGCGGGAGTTTTGGCCACCACTTGCGGATTGCTCTCCACCCAGTTGCCGGCCAGCTTGCCCATCACCGCCATACCCGCGCCGACACCGGTGAATGCGAACAAACTGCTGGCGGCATTCACGTCGTTAATTAATTGGGAAAGATTGGCTTCGTGGCTGTTACTGGTCAGAAAGTTGTATTCGATCAGGGTGTCTTTGCTGGAATCGAGCCGTAACCAAGGGGTCAGATAAGATTTTTTGGTTTCCAGCTTGAAATTGCATTTGCCGGTTGTGGCTTGGTACAAAAAGCCGCTGGCTTCGCGCTTCAGTTTTAAGGCATCGTTATGCACACTGAATACTAGCGCCGCGGACAGGTCACCGTTTTCGTAATGACCACCGACATCGCTGCAACCGCCTTTCAGGGCGTTATCCCCTTTGAAATCAAAGTCGGAGACCAATTGTACATAGTAGTCGTCACCGCTCACCATAGATTGACCGCGTAGCGGCTTAATCGGTAAAGACTCGGTTTTGGGATAATCGACGGCAATTTGCCGGGTTGTGGCGCAACCGGCTAGGAAACCGCTGGTTAGCAATGCAGTAGTCAGGACTGAAAAACAACGTATCGACATTAAATATCCTATGGTGTCGCGAAACCCAGGCAGGCATGTGCCCGATGCAGTATCGTTTAAATGTAGAATCGAGTTCTTAGGCGCCGCTTAATCGTGATTCGATAAAATTTATCCTAAGGCATCTTGATGCCGCGGATAGACGCTATTCAAGCACTAATTCCATGCAAGTTAGCCGGGAATGATAAATTGAAGTGTGTTTTGTGGCTATTGTTTTGTTCGACGCGCCAATAGTGCTTAGAGCGCGTCCTGTTTGAAGCGATGGATTTGCCGGCGTTGTTTTTTGTTGGGTTTATGCTCGCGCTCCGACGGATGCAGCAAGGCTTGCTGCTGCTTGTGTAACTCGATTTGCTTAAGCCGCTTATCGATACTGGCTTGGTCTTCGCTGTAAAGCGCCACAGCCTCTTTAGCCGGACGGCGTTGATTATTCAAATCAGTCACCGTAAGCTCCCAAGTGTATTGGTCTTTGGTGACGCTAATCAAATCGCCGATTTTCACTTCCTTGCCCGGCTTGCAGCGCTGGCCGTTGACGTGCACTTTGCCACCGCTGACTGCATCACCGGCCAGACCGCGCGTCTTGAAAAAACGCGCGGCCCATAACCACTTATCGATGCGGACTTGGTTTAACTCACTCAACGCTTAAACCACTCTCCGTCCAGGCTTTAAAACCGCCCGCCATGCTAACCGCACCGCTATAACCCATTTGATTCAAGACCTGAGTAGCCAATGCCGAACGTCCGCCGGTCTGGCAATAAACCACTATGTCCGCATGTTGCCGACCTTGAAAATCCGGATGGGTATCGATCTTAAATTCCAACAAGCCACGAGGAATATTAACAGCCCCCGGCAAATGTCCGGCGGCGTACTCGGCTGGCTCGCGCACATCCAGCAATAAACTGCTCAAGCGCGCTTGCGCAGTCGCCACGTCGATTTCGGTAATCTGTTGTTTGGCGGCAGCCACCAGTTCTTGGGCAGTAAGGCTCATAAAAATTCTCCAGTCGGAAACGGAATTAAGCTTCCATATGTTTTTTCAATTCTTTCGGAATCGAGAAGACTACTTTTTCTTCTATACCTTTGTTTTCACGAACCTGGGTGGTTTCGCCGCCCCACTCTTTGAGTTGATTAATGACTTCCTGCACCAACACTTCAGGCGCGGACGCCCCAGCAGTCACGCCGACTACGTTGATGCCCTCCAGCCACTCTTGTTTCAAATCCTTGTAGGTATCGATCAAAAACGCCTGTTTACCCAGCTGTTCGGCGATTTCCCGCAAGCGGTTGGAGTTGGAGCTGTTCGGCGAACCCACCACTAAAATCAGATCCGAAATCTTTGCCAGATCGTGAACTGCGTCCTGGCGGTTTTGGGTAGCGTAGCAAATATCGTCTTTTTTCTGTTCTTTGATGGACGGAAACTGCTCACGCAATGCGTCGACCATTATTTTGGTGTCGGTCATGGACAATGTGGTCTGCGTGACGTAAGCCAAATTATCCGGATTATTCACTCTCAGGTTTTTCACATCATCCGGGGTTTCAACCAGATAAATATCGCCATGCTCGGTGCATTTGTCGTACTGTCCCATAGTGCCTTCAACCTCAGGATGACCGGCATGGCCGATCAGAATCACTTCTCTATCCTGTTTGGCATGTTTGGCTACTTGCATGTGCACTTTGGTAACCAACGGACAAGTCGCGTCGAACACGGTTAACTTGCGCTCTTCCGCTTCCTTTTGGACCTGCTTGGACACACCGTGAGCGCTAAAAATCAGGTACGACCCCACCGGCACGTCACTGAGTTCTTCGATAAAAATCGCGCCTTTTTCCTTCAAGCCATCGACTACCGTACGGTTAT
Source organism: Methylomonas sp. TEB (assembly GCF_047777895.1). Taxonomy (GTDB): domain Bacteria; phylum Pseudomonadota; class Gammaproteobacteria; order Methylococcales; family Methylomonadaceae; genus Methylomonas. The sequence goes on along the minus strand of NZ_CP180476.1, from coordinate 1,955,436 downwards.
GCACCACTTCGTGCCGCACATAAATCGGTGCACCGAAGGTATCGATCGCTTGATCGACAATTTCAATAGCCCGGTCTACGCCGGCACAGAATCCACGAGGGTTTGCGAGTACGATTTGCATATTCTTGAGTATTTTACTTGGTTAAGACAAAACGATTTTAATCCAATTTTGTTTCCGAGACGATAATTCCGTCGCTATCGGCGTAAAGATAGTGATCTTTTTTGAAATTGACGCCGGCAAAAGTGATCATCGAATCCCGATGTCCATGTCCGTGCTTACTGCTGCAAAGCGGGTGAGTGTTCAGAGCCACCACACCAATCGGCATTTTGTTGATCGCTTCCGAACCGCGAATACTGCCGTAAACGACGATACCCTGCCAGCCATTTTCGACCGCCAAAGCAGTCAAAGTATCCCCCAACAAGGCGCAACGCTTTGAGCCGCCGCCGTCGATAACCAGCACCCGATCATTGACTTTTTCTTCCAGCACGGTCCGCACCAAAGTGTTGTCTTCGAACACTTTTAAAGTCGTGATTTGCCCGCTGAACTGGGTTTTACCGCCGAAATACCGGAACAATGGCTCGGCAATTTGAAAATTTTCTTGGGCGGAAAAACGATCACATAATGCGCTGGTAAGAAATGACATACAGCCTCCAAAGGCTAGTAATAACGCGCCAGCAGTCCGTACTGGCAATCAGCATCAGGCAGTGGAATTTTCACTTCATAACCGCCCCCAGACGCTTCCTGCATGGGCTGGCCGTATTTATCGACCATATTCTCCACAGTTATATCCCGATTCCCCTGCGGCAGGATTAACTCCAACTTGTCGCCCAGCGAAAACTTGTTTTTGACGCTAATGTCCGCCCAACCCGTTTCGGTGTCGTAATGGGTAATTTCGCCGCAAAATTGCTGCTGGTGACTTTTGGAATAACCGGATAGGTAGTTTTGATGTTCGTGGGTATGGTGGCGCTGATAAAAACCGTCTGTATAACCGCGATTCGCCAAGTTATCCAAAATCCCCAACAACTCGGGCTGAAACGGCCGGCCCGCCAATGCGTCGTCTATCGCTTGCCGATAAGTCTGCGCAGTGCGCGCTACGTAAAAATGCGATTTGGTACGGCCTTCGATCTTCAGGCTGTCGATACCGATTTCCACCAAGCGCTGCACGTGCTCAATCGCCCGCAAGTCTTTGGAATTCATGATGTACGTACCGTTTTCGTCTTCCATCACCGGCAACAATTCGCCTGGGCGGCCTTCTTCTTCAAGGAAATAGATATTGTCTGCCAAAGGATGCCGGTCGGCGCCACCGCAACTGGCGGTATTGAGCCCGGCATTCAAATCATTCATCGAAATGACCGTACTATCAGCCAGCAAATAATCGCCTTCCGCATTTTCCACAGCCGGCTTAGTATCGTATTTCCACCGGCAGGAATTGGTACAAGTACCTTGATTCGGATCGCGATGATTGAAGTAACCGGACAGCAAGCAGCGACCGGAATAGGCAATACACAACGCACCATGTACAAATACTTCGAGCTCCATATCTGGACATTGTTGGCGGATTTCGGCAATCTCATCCAGCGATAACTCCCGCGACAAAATCACCCGCTCCACACCCATGCTTTTCCAGAATCTGACACTGGCGTAATTCACCGTGTTAGCTTGTACCGACAAATGAATCGGCATCTCCGGCCATTGTTCCCGCGTCATCATGATCAAGCCAGGATCGGCCATGATCAACGCATCCGGCTGCATCGCAATGATCGGCGCCATGTCTTTCAAGAACGTTTTAATCTTGGCATTATGCGGAATGACATTGGCGGCCAGAAAGAATTTCTTACCCAACTGATGCGCTTCGGCTATGCCTTTGGCTAGGTTGTCGGCCATAAAATCGTTGTTGCGCACACGCAGGCTATAACGCGGCTGCCCGGCATAAACCGCATCAGCGCCAAACGCAAAGGCGTACCGCATATTACGAATGGTGCCGGCGGGGGAGAGGAGTTCGATGTGTTTCATGTCTGTACTAAAAAATGAGCTAACAGGCATTCTAGCAAATTATCAACGGCTCCAGGGTATCGGAAGCATTGACCAAAGAACCCGTAAATCTTGGCCGGAACGAACGCGGAACTACTTAACGGGGACAGTCGGTCTATTAAAAAACTGCGGCATCCGGGAAAGAACCTTACGTAAAATAAACATCGGCATTCGCACGGGCAGGTTATTCTTTCGGCAAGCGTAATAAGCTTCTATGTTTCCTTTGATAATGCCGATCAGACTATTATTGGAAATACCGCCGATCCGCATTTTTATCCAGATTTTGGGAATATAAACAGCCTTAACCTTATTCACGGCTAGAAATCGCATAGTCAACTCAAAGTCTGCTTGTCTGGAAAACTGTAAATCGAATCCGCCCAACTGCTCATAGAGGCGGCGACGCACAAAAAAAGTGGGATGCGCCGGCATCCAACCTTTTTCGAATAAACCGCTACGATAGTTACAAGAAGTCCAATATCGAACAATTTTTGAAGCATCGTACCTATCGACATACAACAAATCTGCGTAGCAGACGTCTACAGTAGGGTCAGAAAAAATGTCGGCGACTTGGGATAATATCGTGTCATCCGCATACACATCGTCGGCGTTCAGTGTACCTATGACATCACCGGACGCCAGAAAAATACCTTTATTCATCGCATCGTAAATACCGTGATCAGGTTCGGAAATAAACTTGGCCAGATGCTGACCGTATTTACACACCACATCGACGGTGCCATCGGTTGAGCCACCATCAATGACGATATGCTCGATGTTATTAAAATTCTGCCTCGATACTGACTGCAAATTATCGTGAATAAACTCAGCCGCATTATAAGATACGGTGACAATTGATATTTTCATTGACTTGAGATAAATACTTAAGAATCTTGAAACAATTAATAGCCGTCTCCACCTTTAGCAAAAAGAAATCATCGGTATGTTAATAAGGTGAACTTTATCAATCTTTAATAAAAACAATTACTCATAAGCCAGAACACTAATGCCTAATAAATTTGCCCAACCGTACCCAAACAAAAGCGCAACCACGTCTGAAGTCGCCAGTCAACACTCTTCCGATAAAAACCGACATAGCACCGTAAATTATTGCCAATCCTTTTGGCAGCTTAAAAATTGGCGCGACAAAACAATGAAAAGTCCAATGCTGAGAAAATCTGGCATTAAATCGTGAATAGGCAATACTCAAATCTTCAGTTCCCTGCAACCGCAACCTTAACACGTAGTATGGATAATAGCCTATCAGCATATCCGATTCGAGTTTATATTTAGTACCGACGGATAATCCACTATCAATATATTTATCAACAATAGCGCCAAACTTATCAACGAACACGTCGGAAAAGGAGTACCCGCCGCTATTATTACGCTTATAAGCCACCAAATAGCTGTCTACATATAGATTAACAGGCGCCTTTAAAGCAGCACTGTAAATTAAATCAATGTGTACCAGATTGGTTCCGCAGTAATCGTTAGCATCGACACCTTGCAAATAATCCTTGGATATTATATTCACGGAAATCAACGTCGAAAACTTACCTAACTTGACAATAAACTCGTTTGAGTTTGCAAATTCGTACAATTTCTCGCTACCGCCAGGGTATTCAGCCCTAAAGTCGAAGTCGTAACCATATGCTCGGACTGACACCACACCATAATTTTTACGCGCCAATAAACTTTCCAGATGTTTTAACGAGCCATCTATCAGTAAGTCATCATCGCCAAAAATTAAAACGTATTGCCCAGCCGCCTGATTAAAGCATTGTGCAATATTTAGATCAGGACCTATGTTCTCCGAGTTTCTTATATATCGTATCGGAAGTCCTTTGTTTAAAAACTCGTCGACGCAGTCTTTAGTATTATCGCTGGAACAGTTGTCGGATACTAAAATCTCTATTGGATAAGTTAATTCACCAAGCTGAGATACAATTTGTTCGATATTCTTAACTAAATAATTTGCCCTATTCCAAGTTGGAATGGCAATAGTTAGCAAGGGCCTATTCTCTTTATTCATATTTTTATTATATTATCGCGTGCCACTTTTTACGAAGCATTACCCACATCACCAGCGATGTCGGAAAACCGAACCCAACATTCACTAAAAACAACACCAGCACAATACCCGCCGAACCCAAACTTGGCGCCAGCCAAACCGAGCCACCAACGGTCAACAACGCTCCTGACAAGGACAACCAAAGAAAGGGCTCCTTACGGTGCGCCCTGAGATAGATAGCTAACAATCCGGAAATATGGGCAAACAAAATTGCACCGATGAGAACAAAAGTTTCCCAAAACGGTAAAAATCTTACGCCATACGCCGTGTAATCGGCCGCATAGCGAATCAAAACAAAAAACACCGCCCCCAGGACAAATACCGCAAGTGAACGTTTAAAACCCTTTTTGAATTCCTTGTCCAGTAAATCCCAATCCTGTTGACCGGCAGCTTTCGCTAACACGGGGATTCGGCTCGTCATCCAAGCTAAACTTAACAAACCCAACATGTTGCAAACGGTCATGGTGACACCCATTTGCCCTGCAACCACAGCATTCTGAGTTTGAAACAATAGCGGAGTATGCATCTGCGTTAAAAAATACCCGCAGAGCCAACTGATTCCCAAACGCCATTGCATCGGCCAAAGCTCTCGCCACCAACCGAAGTCTCCAGAAATTCCAAACAACGCTGACACCCATAGTTTCGGATAGCGAAATAGTGCCCATACCAAAGCAATCAAGGCAGCCGATGCGGGCATCATAGCGACCGCATAAAGACCGCCCCCCTGCATTAGGGTAAACCAAATGGCGATAGCGCCAACAATACCTTGCACCAAGCGCAGCGAATAGACCTCCACAACTTTACCGCTGCCTTCCACTATAGCCAAAACCGGTAATAAGGCCAAACCTACTGCGGTACTGACAACTAGAACCAACCAAGGTTGCTGCCAGGCTAAATCCGACTCCTGGGGCCGATGACTAAAGAAATACAAACCGCCCGGATAAACCAACAAAAACAGCAGTCCTGAAACACCATACCAACACAACGCTTTTTTAGTCAGAGCCAGATAGCGGCCGACATTTTTACCAACGACCGCCCCATGCGGCAACCAAGTCAATTCGGCAAATTCATGCGCCGCCTGCTGCACCAGTATGGTGGACAGACCCATATCCAATAACGCCTGCAAGCCGGCGAGACTGGCAAAGGTGTAGTAGTAGCCCTGTTCAGCAGGCGATAAATATCGTGCAATGCAAAACAGCGTAATCAGGCCAGCGCCAGCCTGCCAGCCGCGTTGCGCTAAAACTGCTAACGTTTTCTTATCGACCTGCATATAGTTTTGCCTCGGGTTCCCTGTATCCAATGAATGGATTGGCTAGTTATAAATTCAATTCGGCAAAAAAATCAAAGCCTGGATCGATCAATAGTTAAAGTTCTCTCGGGTAAATTAAAAAGCTTACGATAAAATCGCCGCAAGCCTCCTGCCAAACGGCCGGGCATTAAGCAATAGACCAGCAATACGATTAGGATGCGACCGCGCCAACCATCACCATATGCCAGCATAGACAACAAATAATTGAATTGATTTATACCTTGGGCCTTGTAATTTAAGGCTACTTTAACCAACCACAAACAGCCGTTCTTATTATTCCTGTCTCTTGTCATATACCGAGTAATTTCCCCAATAAATTTTATCCGGAGCTTTGTATCCGTTAAAAACCTACTGGTTCTAAACCAAGCAGCATACCATTCCAAATCACCGAAATAATATCCTGGGCCGGTATTTGGAGTATGTGTCATTAAGTTATTTTTGGTACTATAAACAAGGAGAGGTGTTTGTTGCACGGCAAGGATGGCGGGTACTAATTGAGGGTAAGCATCGCCAATATTCATGTAAGAATTTGGCAAATAAGCCGCCAAAATAGAACGCCTAGTTATTGTTGCGGAAATCATGCTAATACTAGCAAAGAATAACGATTCATTTTCAGCCAAATCCAGTGCACTGATAAGCTGACCTCTATGTTTATCCTCTACCAGCCAACCCAAACGAATAATATCGGCATCACTATTTTCCAGCGCATAAATTAAATCTATAACATATTCCAGGTGCCAGTCATCATCATCACCTATAATCCAGCAATATTTTGAATCAGTTATTTCCACCGCTCGCAAAATATTACCGTTACCGCCAATATTATATTTGTTACGATGATATTTCAGGTTAGGCCATTGCTCCTGATATGCAGCCACAACATCACCTGTCTCATCTGTCGATGCATTATCCAGAACATGCAGACGCATCTCTGTCAGACCGGCATCGAGAAAAGTTTGCAATGTTTCTTTTAAGCACGAGGCCCTATTATAGGTAATCAATACTGGCTCCAGTAGTTGATTATTCCATTGCCCAAAGTTGGTCATGCTTGCCTCATCAATTAATTTTCAATGAAGTAAACACATAGCAGGCAAAATCTACCCCTTGCTCGTAACATATTCCAGCACATCCACAACTCGTCTTTGCTGCTCCGAAGTAAGTCCAACCCAAAGCGGCAAACGTATCAATTTTTCTGAGCGCGAATTGGTAACATCAAGTTCGCCGTGAACTCTTCCATATCGTTCCCCAGCCGGCGAAGAATGCAACGGAACATAGTGAAACACTGACGTGATGTCATTACGTTTGAACTCATTCAATACTTGTTGCCGATCAATATCAGAAGCCAATAGCACGTAGTACATATGGGCATTATGTTGACAACTATCAGGGACAATAGGTCGGCGTAGAACACCTTTCGATTCGAGAGGCTCCAATATCTCATGGTAACGCTGCCAGCTTACCAGCCGCTCATGTGTTATGCGCTCAGAATCTTCAAGCTGAGCCCAGAGAAAAGCAGCGATCAATTCACCAGGCAAAAATGATGAGCCAACTTCTTGCCAGGTATATTTATCAACTTCACCACGGAAAAAACGACTGCGATCAGTACCCTTTTCTCGAACAATTTCGGCACGCAATGCTAGGTCAGGATCGTTCACTAATATAGCTCCACCCTCTCCAGATATAACATTCTTGGTTTCATGAAAGCTATATGTCCCAAGATCACCGATGCTTCCTAACATGCTCCCTTTATAACTAGCCATGACACCTTGCGCGGCATCCTCTACAACCTTAAGATCATGGCGCTTAGAAATAGCCATAATTGTGTCCATTTCGCACCCAACCCCAGCGTAATGAACTGGTACAATCGCCTTCGTTCGCGGCGTAATAGCTGATTCGATCAATCGCTCGTCCAGATTCAAGGTATCCTCTCGGATATCCACAAAAACTGGCACGCCACCACGTAACACAAAGGCATTGGCCGTTGAAACAAAGGTATAAGACGGCATAATGATCTCGTCACCAGGCTGAATATCCAATAGTAATGCAGCCATCTCCAGCGCAGCCGTGCATGAGTGAGTTAATAAAGCTTTACTACAATGGGTACGCTCCTCTATCCAGCCATGACATCTCTTGGTAAAAGGCCCATCACCAGCCAAGCTTCCATTGAAATGAGCTTCGGCTATATAGTACAACTCCTTGCCTGTCATATAAGGCCAATTAAAAGGAATAGTATTTTTCATATTTTTCATACTTTAAATCTTCGTAGCAACTATAAGTCGGGATCCACCTAAGGGATAATTCATTCCAAACTTTATCCCTGCAAGCTCAATCCTTAACAAGCTAGCGAATAATATATTCAACCAAGGATCAATTTTAAGCTCAGATGTGGGATCAAATTTCTCGTCCATATTCTTTTTAAAAAACCTAGAAAATATCATCGCAGGCAAAATCAAAGACACAAAAGACGTACTTCTGACGATTCTAAACCCCGCCATCTCTACCTTTTTATAAATCTCTATAGCAGAATAACGACGTTCATGAAGTGCATATTCGTCAGCAACGCTCCATAACCACGCATGCTGAGGCACAGTGAGCAATAGCACTCCTTTGGACTTCAATGCCTTACGAATCTGACTAAGAACAAGCTCATCTTCTTTGATGTGTTCGAGTACATCGAAAGCTCCAATAGCATCAAATTCATCCATAAAGGGAATTTGCCGAGCATCCATTTGCATGAGATTAGCTGAAGGAACTCGCTTCGCAGCAAATCCTAGCCCTTCGACGAAAATTTCGCTTCCATTAACTGCCACATCTGGAAAAGAATTTTGAATTGCGCTCAACACAAAACCAGTACCACAACCTATTTCAAGAAAATCTCTTAAGCTTGGAGAGTATTTTTTCAACGCCCACAAAATTATTTTATTTCTCGATTGGAACCAGAAATTAGATGATTCAAGACAAGCTAACTCCGAAAAATAACTTGCCTTAAAGCCTCCGCCACCACGAGCATAATCAGGCGCGTAAGAATCAAAACCGTCTATATTGCAGGGGCTAAATCCACAACTTAAACAGTTAGAGTTTTTAGTATCATATTGCGAGTTACAAGCTAAGCAATGTCTCATACCTTACCCGCATTAACACTTCCAGAAGCCGTAAAAACGAAAAACTTGAATGTAAAAAAAAGGAACAAAGCCACGATAAAAATCGCCGCCGCTTGAACTAACTCATGTGGGTATCCAAGCTTATCAACCATTACGATAAGTATCCCAAGGTTAATAAAATATCCTACGCAATGTACAATTGCGTAACGGACTCCGGCTCCAAGCAAACTTCCCGAGTGCGCGAATGTCAGTTTACGGTTGCCAATAAAGCCAATAACAGCCCCAACAGCATATAGACAAGTCATGGTTATCTTAGGAGCCCCTCCAAAATAAGTAACCAGTAAATAAACCATATAACCCACCGAGTTACTGAAAACTCCAACAACTCCGTAGCGAAATAATTGTTTTACTGAACTTCGACTTCTCTTTTGTGGCAAAGACATATTACCCATAAGTTAAAACAGCCAATCCAAACCCTGTCTTGCCAAAGCCATTGCCGTTATAGAGCATATATCGATGGCCTTTGTGCTCAAAAACAAATGGATACTCAATCATTTCAGAATCCCATCCATAAATAGAAACATCAATGCCCGCGTCTGCCAAGGATAACTCCCACTGCTTTCCATCATTACTAAAAGAATATCCAATTCGGTATTTACCTCCAATATCGCTTCGATAGGAGAACCACATCTTAAATCCGTTTTCTAAATCACCTATAACTGTGGGCCTAGAAAAGGCTTGCGCTCTTCCAATTTCGTAAGGTATTGCTAACCCTTTACGATTCCATTTGTGTCCGTCATGAGAAGAAGCGTATTTGATCGGAGCTAACATTTCTCCATTGCCAATATCCCAAGTTGTAACTGAGCTATACCACATGCTATAACCGTCCTCATCCTTTTGGACCCAAGGATAAGAAAGACTTATGGGATCAACATCATCAGATCCCATTAGAGGAATATCAGAATCTAGCTCTAAACTCCAATCCGGCTTTAAAATCAATCTACCAATATCGCCCCGCCAATGCCCCTGTTTAGGCGTCTGCCAACCCATAAAAAGCATATAGGTTATCCCATTAACCTCATAGCAATTACCGATGCTAACGCCGTCAGCATAAAAACAACCCTCAGGTCCATGTACAAAAAAGGGTTCACTATGCTCACAAACAAGTTCGCGTGTTAGGATATCGATATCAACTGCACCAACCGAAGAGCGATTATTCGCATCTCTGCCGCTAAAAAAAATACGGTATACATCATCTTTCAGTAACACGGGCAGAGGATTTGAAGCATGGGTCATGAGTTTGGGATGAAGCCCGTTGCTAGGGGTACTGTAGAGCAGTCCTAGCTTTTGCCATTTGCTATTCATATTCCCCTTAATCTGGTACTTGGAATTTTTGATCGATCTGTTGCCATTCCCATGTAAACACCTTCGGGTTCAGCATTCACGAGCAACAATGCTCCAGCTCCAATAACGCATTTTTCGCCAATTTTAATGTGATCTCTGATTGTCGCGTTAACACCAACGAAACATTGCTCCCCAATTTCGACCCCTCCAGAAATAACGACATGAGAGGCGATGAAACAATGATCTTTAATAGTAGAGTGATGACCGATGTGATTGCCGCTCCAAAGTGTTACGTTATTACCAATCGTAACGTAAGGCTGAATTGTGTTATCTTCAAAAATAAAACAGTTATCGCCAATTCGCCCCTCGTTTAAAATTGTAGCCCTGCTACTAACATAACTTGCTAACTGGTATCCTTTTGCTTTGGCCGACGAATACTTTTCCTTACGAACTGCATTTAGTTTCGAGTAACTAAGTGCGATAAAACATTCATACTCTTCTGGGCTATACTGCAGAATAATATCTTCAAATGCCACGACTGGAAGACCGCAAAAAAATGAGTCCGTTATATATGCCCTGTCAACTGTAAAAGCCACGACTTCATAATCTGAGTCATTACTGAAATAAAAATAGGCAAGCTGTGCTATTTCACCGCAACCGAAAATTACAAGCCGATTCTTCATAATTATTTCCTTACCAATATCGTGAACTCATACAGCCCATAATCATGCAGCAAAGCCACATTTCGCGAATAGCGGCGCTTACACAAATCAAACAAGGCACACGGGTCCGCATAATAGAGGTAATCGCGCATCTTATCTGCGTCCGAATAAGCGGTAAGACAATTAAAGGCAAATCCTCGACTGGCATATTGGGACATAGCATCCAAAGTCGTATGAATATAATCAATCCAAGTATCGTCTGAATACTCAAGCTTGACGTTAAAAACGCCGCTTGCCAAACAATAATCTGTGACTTCTAGTATTTGACTTCCAACATTAAACCTAACATTTGACTGATCGCAATGCTCTATCCTCGCAGCATCGATCATTTCAGCGGAGACATCGTATCCGAGGTACTCAAATTTTTCGAAACGAGCTGCCAAATAGTCCGCCAATGCGGCATAACCACAACCATAATCGGTTATAGAAAACTCATCGCAGGCACCCGCGTCAAGCAATTTACATAATTGACTGAACCGCAAAACTTGGCTAGCCTCTCCATTCCAGTCCACACCCTTAGGACTTACCCCATGCTCGACGATCTTTCTACCGTAGTAATTCCCTATGTCTTTAATTAGTTTTTCAGCAGTCATGATATCGGGCAATCTAAACTATTAAACAAATGTATGAATCAAAAATAACCGCATCGTTGCGAGCAGTAGTCACGCCGTAGCTATTAAACATTATGTTATATGTTAGACAGCTTATCATTAATAATTTCTTCCATTAAATCGTGAATTGATATACCTCTTTTTTTTGCTTCACTTATTAATCTGTTTTTTGACAATTCAGTAACACCTTCAAGCATTCCAAAATACCTGGTCCTCGCCGTACCTCCGCGCAATCCTTTATGAATAACATCTATATTCATTTTTGGAAACCCAATATACGGAGAAAAAGAAATAAGATAAAAGCAATTTCCTAAAACATAGGTTATCTCAATATTATCTGCATTGTATGGAAGCGCGTCCAAAGGAGCATTAGAGGCCCACAATCTATTATTATTAATTGCTATTTCTGCATACGGAGTACCTCTTAAATGTGATGCAATCCCTTCATCACCAAACAGCACTTTACCGCCAATCTTGCATACACGCTCCATCTCAGAAATAGCCTTCCCAATATCTCCAAATAAATTAATACCACCAAAATGATAAACCGCATCAAAATACCTAGATGCATAAGGAAGAGATTTGGCATTTGAAACAGAAAAACATAAATTATTAAATTTATTTATGTCACTGCTTTTTTTAACCATTGCCAAACTAAAATCCTGAGCATGTAATTCACCTTCTTCGCCAATAATATTCATAATCAGCGGAATATCCTCACCCAGGCCACACCCAGTAACTAAAACCTTCATACCTTTAGCAAGGTTTAAACGATTTATAGTTTTAACTCTGAAAAAGGACTCTTGCTCATCAAATGTTTCGAAAAGCCAGTTTAAAAAATTACGATAAATTTCGGTAGATCCCTCTGAATTATACATTTTCAGATTAATATCATCAGTTTCTGTTAAAGAATACGGCTCAATAAAATCGATAACCAACGGGTTGGAGTTTACAAATTTATACAATGCACCGTTACTATTAACTAATCCGTTGCAGCCATCAAGCTTAAGCTCACTTTGTACAACAGGATCAGAAAATGCCTTATATAAGGAAATATTTTTGTTAACCATTTAGTTTTTCCTAAAATAGTGAGCCAATAATCAGTAATATTTATTTTTACGCATTGCGAAATATTGCCCAACGGAACTCGCTTCCATGTAATCATATCCAAGAATTTCTTTTGCCTCTTGAGATAATGTATTATCATTTATATTGTTTGGTATACTAATCTGTTGTTTAAAAAACGGGACATTATAGAGATGATTAACCGCGCGACGCTCATAATTTGTTTTATTAAACCCACCGGAATGAAACAGCATACAATCGAGCACAATAAATGAACCAGCTTTTGCCTCTACTTGTATAGCATTACGTTGAATATAACTTAACGAAGGAAATGGTTCTGATAAATGCGATGCAGGAAGTACAAATGTTGCCCCATTTTCAAATGTAAAATCGTCAACACAGAATAAGGCATTGATAGCGAGAGGTTTTGTAGACACAAAGTGCTGATAAGGCAAATCCCGATGCCAAGCTCCTTGATTATAAGTCTCTAGCGGAGGATTGATAACTCCATTTTGCTGATTAAGCACAAACTTTCCTGAAATCAAGCGCCGTAGCACTAACAGAAGATTTTCATTCAAAGCAAGACCAATAAAAACGTCAACTCCTCCATTATGAGTTAAAGGCGACCGAATAGTGTGATATTCATTTATATCTCTAAGCAATTGTTCTCCGTACATCGAAATATATCTCTTTCGAATACGATTAAATTCATCCGAAATGTCCTTCAGCTCAGATAACGAATAGCCCCCGTCAACAACTGCATAACCAACTCTTGTAACTTGCTCAACAACCTCATCAATCACTGACTCCACTTGACACTGCTGCCAAACTCCATATGAACCACTAGGTATACTATTAACTGTCATTTTGCACCTCGCGATTGTTGAACATGTCTATAAACATGCCGAATTATCGTATATGGCCGTTGTTTGACCTCGGAAAATACCTTTGATATGTAAATACCTTGCACGCCAATAAAAAAAATAATCAATCCAGAAAACAACCATATTGATGCAATAATTGAAGTGTATCCACTAGGCGGCGAAGCGATGAAAAAAAACCTGAAAGAAAGATAGGCAATGTAGATCAATGCGGAAATCGAGATAACGAATCCTGAGTAGAATGTGAATACTAATGGAAGACTACTAAAAGATGTTACCGCGTTGACGAAATGACTAAATCTTCGAGAGATAGAGTATGTCGAGGGGCTACTTGAGTGTTTTTTGACAATTGATTGACATTGTTTAAACCCAGTGATAATCCAAAGTCCGCCAATATTAATTTCCCGTTCCTGATGTAACAGCAAGGCTTCAACGTACCTTCGTGACATTAGCCGGGCAGTGACGATATTATTTGGCTGAGCTATTCCAGTAAAAACTCGAAATAAACCATAAAACAAAACACCAGTGATTCTTTCAAAAAAACCTCCTTTGCGTTTGGATTGAATGCCGTATACAACATCGCATGTCTCCGATTCCATTTGCCTTATGAAAGGTAGCAACCATTCTGGTTCTTCCTCAAGATCGCTATCAATCAAAAACACTCGCTCACCTTGCGCTATCGATAAACCGGTCATCATCGCTTTGTGATGGCCGAAATTACGCGACAGATCGACAACAATCACATGGGGGTCTCGCTCACTAAGCTTTACAGCAAGATCGAGACTGTTATCCGGAGAACCGTCGTTAACTAGTATTATTTCGTATTCACCACCTGTTAATTCAATCGCGGCAGCGGTTGCCCTAGCATGGAACTCATTAATATATAGTGCCGATTGATAAAGAGTGGCAACAATTGAAAGCTTCATGGGCTAACATACCTCATATAACTACGCGAATCTTTACCGCAATTGAACAAAAGATCCAGTATGGTAACACCATGCGTGAAATCACCCCAAAGTTGCGGGTACTCAGGATATCCAGCATAATCGAACCAAGTAAGCTTGATACCTATTTCTCCAAATACGTGTTCGTCAATATAGCCTTTAGCGGATGGACCTGAAATATATTCTGAACCACCAGCTTGAACACAAAGATTTGCAAGGCGTTCTGTTTTACCATCAATAAGATGGTAATCCCATGAATTAGATATTACAGTTTGTATACCTAAATATTTACAAACAACCTCAATAAACCTCCGGTTCAACTGGGAGATATATATGAAAGATTCGCCTTTATAGATAGGTTCAATAAGTGAGGCAATCTCATCAAAATAAGGAGTTCGACGATAGTTCTGCTCAAGTGCTTTCCAATGCATTCCCGACCAGTCATTGCCATCAATTTGGGTTTCTCGAATCTTCTGAAGATACTTACCTTTCACTTGCACGGGAATTGTTAACCATTGAAGACCTTGAGGCGTCTTAATTTGATTGCGATTCCGCCAATCTCGACGAGTATATTGCATATCGTCATATAGAATAAACTCATCTACTGCAGCAATAATGTCAAAATAGCCTTTCCAAGGGATATAATTTGATTGAAGGATGGCTACCTTTTTCATATTAACAAAATTCCTTATAAGCCAGATAAGCCTGCATGTTATAAATCAAACTATTTTAAATACTTATGAGCGCAAGATATAAAACACGAAATAAACACCTACAAAACTAAGTTACCAAATAATTTATTTTTATAGATAGCTATAGTTTGCACAACACAACCCGTTATTTTTATGTTCATATACTAGCCCTGCGTGCTCAACATAACTACACCTAGCAATAACCCCTCTAGGCTTAGCAACATCAAGCACTCTTTTAGTGCCCAAGCCAGTCAACTGCCCCTGCAAGTCGAGATAGGTAATTGGAAATAGTATAGAAAAACGCTTCATGCTTTCATAGGTTAAATCGTCGACAATAATTCTGCCCTTATCCATATTCAGTTTACATGCACTAGCCAACTCCAAAATATCATCATTAACTGCGCCGAGACTATTCAACGCAATTGATGGACCCACAAAGCCTTCCTTTAAATATTTGTTGAATAATACAAAATTCACAAGTAGGGATGAAGCAACTACACAAATACAGACTAACGCATATATATTTATAAGATGCTTAAAGTATCCAGACCTAAAACCAGCAAGAGATAGACAAACAACAACAACAATTACATAATTTAGAAAAAAAGTCCTATAAAAATTATGAGCCGCGTCATAAACATACAAAAAAACAATCGGAGAAACAATCAAACACAGAAGCAAATATCTTATATCAAAATATTTTTTACAGGTGTATTTCGCCTTAAAATAACAAAATAACCCATTAATCACCTTAAAAACGCTAAAAAATAAAACTCCAAAAAATATAACAAGATTAAAAAACAGAATAATCCGTATAAACCAATTTAAAAACCTTAGTTTAATAAAATAAACTATAGACTCAGGTTCGACGGAGGGTAAGTAACCAATCGCATATTCATTATTATAAAGAAACGACTGAGAATAACCGACAAAGTTATTATTAACCCAGCTAAAGAATCCCTGCAATACAACTGCATGTATATCAACTGTCATAGAAGACAAATAACTCTGTATACCAGGGTAATTGTCGCATGACATGCCCCGACTAAACCCAATAATAGCTGCAATTGACATACCGAACAAATATGCAACAGATAATATCGTGGGAATAATTTTATACGTAAATGATCGACATAGTAATATTGCAAGAACTATAGACAGCGGAACAAATAACACCCCTTGAATATGCACATAAACCGACAATGATGCACTAGCCAGCAAACCAACCAATACAAAAATACCGATATAAAGCTTACGAACTTCAGAATTATCCCAATAAACAAATGAGAGTAAGCAGAAAAGCAAATTAAGCAAATGAATAAATTCAGGACGAGCCATCGTTAGCCCGGAGCCAGCAACCCCAATAAATCCTGTTGAAATAATTAGTACCGCAAGTGGATTTACACCCTTGACAGCCTTCTTAGCCACATATAATGCTATCGTCAAAGTAACCAGTAATGGAAAAATACGAAACTGCACGGGATTTACCAAAAGCATAGTTTTAGACAATAACCACGCTGGTAATGCAAGCAGCATCGGGACTTTCAGCCCCCAAGACGAGCAAAGTGCAAACAACCCGTGAGAAACGCCCTTATCCTGAATAAACCTTCCTGCATAGAATTGCAATGCTACTTCATCAGGATAATAAGGCATGTCACGCCAAACAATTAAAGACAGAATACACAAACCACTGACAGCGATTGCCAAATAGTTTTTTTGAGAAATCACCATGATTTGAATAGATTATCCGACTATAAAATACAACCTATAGACTCACGACCTATGATATTCAACAATTAGCAAACTTGAAAACATCCACATAAATAACGCCACCAAATATACCGTTATATAATCGATAGATACAATATCAAATGACTTTGACGCGGGAGCCACGATTTCTGTTGGCCTCATGCTCAAAATAATCAATTTTAGCTGGGAAATTGTTTCAACGACCTGACTATTGCATTCTTTCTTGTCTAAAATTTTCTCCCAATAAAGTATTTCACTTTTGACACTATTGAGTTCTTTGTTTAATTTTTGCTGATGATGATCGACAATTTTCTGAGCTAAAGCAGAAACTAAGCGTTCAGCATCGTCAACAGAATCCCAATGGACTAGTATCTTTATTGCTTTATTATTATCGATAGGATGCGTCCTAATTCTCTTTGAAAGGCCCGTAGGAGATACGTTATTAGCAGTCGCCACCGAAATTAAGGTTTCTGAGTTACGTAAATATTCGATGGATTCCGCCGCGCCAGCAATGGGCGTATTGTTATCAAATTGACCTAATTTAATTATAACTTGCGCCTCATATTTAACAGGCATTACTTCCAGTAAAATAAAGGCCATCAAAACCCACAATAGGAGATTTAAACCTATATATCTTTTATTTTGTATCAGCGCATCAACTAGACTTTTAAATGTCATGAAAATTTCCTTAAAGATACTAAAACCGGGTAACTCATGATTATCAACATGAAAAGCAGACAAAATGGACGAATATATGCACCAAATGTCAATCCGGTTGATACATCCACGTAATGCTGCGAAAGAAAACTAAATTGATTGAACTCAATTATCGGACCAACCACAAAATCCAGAGGAATCAACAGCACAAACATGATTATCCTTCTATATTTATTAGCATAACTTCCAATTAAAATTGCACTTAAATATGGCAGTAACAAAATAACTGCATACCCACCTGGGGAATCAGTAGCGACCATCATAGAAAGCAAAACAACTACGCTTAATTGCTCCCAAGTAAAAAAATGAGCTTTTCGCGCCGATAAAAATAAAATAGACGCCGCAACAAAAAGAACAAACCACCTTAAAAAGTGTGCAGTCAAATAGAGGATTACCGGAATCCTGTCCTGATAGTAAAAGACAGCTTTCGACCATGAACTAAGCGAAGTTGTGTACCACACTTTCTGAAAAAAATCCGAATTAACAGCGCCGGAAAAAGAAAACATATTTTCGAAAATTTGCCTATAGTTTCCATCTTCCAAGACAATCATACTTATTTGATTAATCAATAATGATGCAAAAAAACTTATCAGAAAGTATGTATATTCTCTTTTAAAAAACGGCACGAACCAGAGCACTATTAAATACTGCTTAATATTTATAGCCAACGCAAGAAATACTGCGCCTTTCCAATTGGCGCCAAAAGCCTGAGAAAAAGCCAACAACATAAAAGCAACTATAATATAGTTGCCTCTTTCTAACGCATAAAGCCCGGGAAATTGCATCAGCAACGCAAGAAATATAACAATCTCAACCGAAATATATTTTATACCCACCTGCTTTACGAATAATTTTGTACATACAAAAATTGCACAAAAATAAAACAAAAATAGCCAAGCGATAGAATACGGCGAGCAATCTCGTAACTCTGCCGGTAAAACAACGGAAGCACAATAATCCGGCACTAACATTTGCGCCAATGCAAATACGCTTATCGGATAAATTGATTGCCATATGTCATAACGACCATCATTTAGACTCCAATAATTTGTATTATAGAAGTCCATAAATGTATCTAAAGGCGCAAAGAAAAATGGCGGCATTGCATAACCGCTGGATTCAAAATACTTGACAAAAAAGATCAGAAATACCAACTCTGAAAAGATTATCCAGACAAACCACCAATGAATATTTTTATTTTTTACACAAACACTATCAGCTGAAGTCATTCAATATGCCATCCATACTAGATAGTAAATTTAAGATAACTTACTTTGCGCACCATTCTTTTTAAAAGAAAATCGGCGATGCAAGATATAACTGCTTATCACAGTAATAGATACTATAATTGCTTGGGCAATCAATGTATGTAGATTAAGTCTCTCGACCAAAAGAGGTAATGCTATTAAATTAAAACCAAAAGCACCAAGGTAAACCATATTAAACCTAAAAAATTCTTTCAACCACCGCCCTTTCACGCGAAACACATAAATCCTATAACCCAAATATGCATTAATCACCGATACAAAATGACTTATGATTAAAAGCCACACATAATGTAAATCATGGTGTAGGAAAAACCAAATAACTGCAAAAAAACCATACCCAAAAGCGGTATTGTACAAACCTACAAATAAATAACGAATTTTTTCGTTACCCCAAAAACGTTTAGTTATTGAACCCAACTTGCTTTCTCACGATAAAATTAGGTCGATTCTTCACTTCCTCGTATATCAAACCAATATATTCTGCAACAATACCCAACATAGTAAATAATATTCCGAACATCAAAAACATAACGGTCATAATGGTCCCATATCCAGCAAACGGCACACCCCAGAATATTGCTTTTACTATTGTCCATACTAATAGGATAAAAGACGCCGCAGATATAGTTATTCCCAATATAGTAATAAGCTTTAAAGGCACATAAGAATGGGCCAATATGCCTTTTAACGCCAGTTCGATAACCTTGAAAGTGTGAGCTCCCGATACGCCGGCAAAGCGTTCAGCTCGCTCATGCTCAATACCTATGGATTTGTAGCCAACCCAGGCAAATAGTCCACGAATAAAACGGTTACGTTCGTGTATGGAATTGATGGTTTCGTATACTTTTCTATCGATCAGCCTGAAGTCGCTAACATTTCTGGGAACCATGCCGTTGGTCAAACCGTTGGCCACCCAATAAAACAATTGCGAGTTAAAGCGGCGAATTAAGCCCGTGCCATTACGTTTGGTAACAATACCGTAAACGTTTTCATATCCCTCTTCCCATTTTTTGATGAACTGAGTTATTAAATGTGGTGGATCTTGCAAATCCGCAGTCATGATCACGGCAGCATCACCAGACGCATAATTCAGTCCAGCGGTAATGCCGCCATCCATTCTAAAATTACGCGCCAGTTGCACAATTTTAAACCGCGGGTCTTTCTCATGTACCGCGCAGAGCTTTTCGTAGGTATTATCTTGAGAACCGTTCTCTACGATAATAGCTTCAAAATCGTAAGCGCTATTTTCCGCAAATACTGCTGTTAATTGTTTAGCCAATTCATCAACATTGTCCTGCTCGTTATAGGCAGGAATTACCACTGAGATTAGTTTTCTATTCATACTGGATATGTTTATTGCAAATATTGCGCTACTACGGAATATAGATTCTCATCCAAGTCCGGAGTCATTTGGTGCAAGGGATTTGATTGCATCGAACCTGTTTCCGTTACCCTACTGGTAATTTTGGGAAAATAGGTTTGTTCCGGATCTATCGGCACGACAAAACCAGCCGGTTCATCGCTTGCGAATAAGCGTTGGAATTCCGGGTCTTGCTCGAAATTAGCATCGAGTTTGATACAAGGCAGATTAAAGGCTTTAAATAAGGTTAGCCAATCCGGTAAACCCAATCCCGAGGACTGGTCGCAACCAATATAGGCACCATTAAAATAATTTCTTTGCGTCATGCGAATGGATGCATAGCCATTATCGTTAAAAATGAAAATTTTCAGATTTAACTTATTGACAGCAACCGTGCCCAACTCCTGTAAATTTTGGGCAAATCCACCATCGCCTTCGACTAGAACTGTACTGCGCTGCGGATAAGCGAAAGCCGCGCCTATTGCTCCGCTCAATCCGTACCCCATGGATGCCAAGCCCTTGTTGGTAACGATGTGTTGGCCGCGCTGTTGAGCGAAGGTTTGCATCATCACGGTAAAGGCACCGCCGCTACTGCAGGGAATGACGTTATCCGTATCTCGGCAGTGTACCGACAAACGGCTGACAAAATCGTAAGGCGACAAATAATTCTCTGCCGTGTTATTGATCGGCTCGATCAACGGCAATTGGGCTTTCACTTTTTGGCAAAAAGCCACCCATTCGGCATGATCGCCAAGGCTAGCTGCCGCCAATGCTTGTAACACTTGATTGGCATCGCCTTGCAAACCGCAATCGACGCGGGGATGGCCTTTGCTAAGCTCGGTAGGGTCGCATTCCACTTGCACTACTCTGCCGTTAGGTACGAACTCCTGCCAGTTAAACCCGGTTTGTTGCAGACCCAAACGGGTTCCCAGTGCGATCAGCAAATCGGCTTGTTGCATCAATAAATTGCTGTAACGTTGCCCCCAGGTATTGGGGCGGCCAAAATACAAGGGGTGATCCGCTGCCACTCTATCCGCGCCATTCCATGTGGTTGCCAAAGGAATACCCATGGGCTCCAAAGCATCGTATATCTTTTCTACCGTCTGTCTGGCAACACCCGCTCCAATCAATAAAAACGGCCGTTTTGCCGTGCGAACATCGTCGATTAGGCGTTGGATTTCGGCTGAATGTATAGGTGGGATAGATTGCTTTGCGGCTGGAACAAATTCGCATATTGGATCGCTTACGTCGACCGGTGCACCTTGAATATCCAACGGAATTTCAAGAAACACCGGACCTTTGCGGCCTGTAACCCCGGCGTCGATAATCCGATTAAATGCCTCACAGGAAATCAAGCTATCCATCAGCACTGATTTTGAGGTGATCGGCTTGACAATATCGACACCATCAATCTCTTGAATGCCGCGCTGGCGTACTTGTTGCCGACAAAGATCGGCGGTCTTTACTTGCCCACCTATCACCAATAATTCCCGGCTCTCCAAATAGGCACCCGCCACTGCGGTGACAATATTGGTTAAGCCGGGACCGGCGGTTACCAAAGCAAAGGCTTTGCCATCGGTACTTATTTCATTGAAATATTCCGCTGCAATACCGGCTGCCACCTCATGCACCACGCTAACGCACTTGAAATGACGATTCACGCTGGCGAGAATGTGCATGATATTGCCGCCCGCCACGTAAAAGCAGTGGGTATATCCTCTTTCTTTTAACCAATCGGCCAATAGATCGCTATATTTTATGGTCTTGTTTTGCATTGCTTGTTTGCCAGCTTATTGACGGATACCAAAAAAGATTTCTATTTTTTCGGCAACGAATTCCAGCATCTCTGTGGTCAAGGCTGGATAAATACCGATCCAAAAAGTTTGCCGCATAATTCTGTCGGTTACATCCAGCGAGCCGGATATTCGGTATTGTCTGCCTTTCATATAGGGCTGACGGGTCAAGTTTCCGGCAAACAGCAAGCGGGAGCCGATTTTGTATTTATCCAGATATTTCAACAATTCCACGCGCTCGTGACCTGAGTCTTCCTTCAGCGTGATAGGAAACCCAAACCAAGAGGGATCCGATCCCGGTGTCGCTTCCGGCAGAATTAAATATTGCTCGCAAGTAGCCAAGCGTTGCTTCAGGAATTTAAAATTACGTTTTCTGATTTCAATCAATTCCGGCGCACGCTCTAACTGCGCTAAGCCACAGGCCGCCTGCATATCGGTAATTTTTAAGTTATAACCCAAGTGCGAATAGGTGTATTTGTGGTCGTAGCCAGCCGGCAAATCGCCTAACTGCCAACCGAAGCGCTTTTTACAGGTATTATCAACACCGGGGGCGCAGTAACAATCCCTTCCCCAATCCCGAAACGACTCGATGATAGTTTTCAGACGGCGACTGCTGGTAAATACCGCGCCACCCTCGCCCATGGTGATGTGGTGAGCAGGGTAAAAACTGAGTGTACCAATATCGCCGAAGGTACCGACATTACGGCCCTTGTAGGTTGTGCCTAAGGCATCACAGCAATCTTCTATCAGCCAGAGATTGTATTTTTTTGCGATTTCGACGACTTTATCCAGGTCAAACGGATTGCCCAGCGTGTGGGCAATCATAATTGCTTTGGTTTTAGGCGTGATGGCAGCCTCGATTTTACTGGGATCGATGTTGTAGGTAGGAATTTCCACATCGACAAATACCGGAACAAGGTCGTAAAGCAGAATGGGATTAACCGTTGTGGGAAAACCGGCCGCTACGGAAATGACTTCATCGCCTTTCTGTAAGGCACGATCACCCAGTTTTTCGGATGTCAAACAGGCAAAAGCCAGCAAATTCGCAGAGGAACCGGAATTGACCGTCAACGCGCTGCTAACCCCGATAAACTCTGCCAATTGCTTTTCAAACTGGTCGTTAAATCGTCCGGTAGTCAACCAACCGTCCAGCGAGGCTTCGACCATATAACTAAGTTCTTTAGCGCCGAGAATTTTACCCGAAGGCGGCACTACGGACTGTTCCGGAACGAAAGCTTTTTCGGCATAACGTTCGGCGGCGTATTGTTCAACCAAATCCAAAATCTGCGCTTTTAATGTATTTTCTGTCACTGTCTTATCTTTGTGTTCAATAAAATTAATGTTGATCAGCCGTCAAAAACTGCTCTAACTGCTCCACGCAGACTTGCCGCATATCCTTGCCTTGTTGATAGGCCAGGTTCCAGTCGACAATCATCGCCAACGCTTGGGCCAGAGTCCAACGCGGTACCCAACCCAGAAGGGTCTTGGCTTTGGAGCAATCAAGCTTCAAATAGTGCGCTTCATGCGGCTGCTCACTACCATCGATTTGCCAACTTGCGCCATTGCCCCATAAATCTGCCAGTTTTTCCAATATCCACGATACGGGTTGCGCATCTGCTTCGCCAGGCCCGAAATTCCAGCCCTCCGCATATCGGCCGCCTTGTTTATACAGTTGTTCTGCCAGCAGGACATAGCCGGTAACCGGCTCCAGTACATGCTGCCAAGGCCTGATGGCCGTAGGGTTACGAATCGTCACAGCCTCCCCTGCCATGAAAGCCCTCATAATATCGGGGATTAAACGATCTTGAGCCCAATCCCCGCCGCCGATCACATTACCGGCACGCACCGACGCCACCGCCACACCGTGCTCAGCGTAGCGTTCGCTGGGAAAAAAGGAATTACGATAGCTGGCAGTCACCAACTCTGAGCAGCCTTTGCTGTTGCTGTAAGGATCGAAGCCGCCCATCGGCTCGTTTTCACGGTAGCCCCACAACCATTCCTTGTTTTCATAGCATTTGTCGCTGGTGACTATCACGACTGACTTTACCGACGCAGTGTGCCTGACCGCCTCCAGTAAATTAACCGTACCCATCACATTGGTGGCATAGGTTTCCACCGGCTGTTGATAGGAATAACGAACAAGCGGTTGCGCGGCCAAATGAAACACAATCTCAGGTTGAAAACTTTGCATTTCCGCCATCACGCTGGCTAAATCACGAATATCGCCTTCAACGTGCTGCAGTACAGAAGCCACATCAGCCACTTGGAATAAACTGGGCGCAGTAGGCGCCGGTAACGCATACCCTTTGATCTCTGCACCTAACCGGTGCAGATATAACGCCAACCAACCGCCTTTAAATCCGGTGTGCCCGGTTATAAAAACCCTTTTGCCTCGCCAAAAATCGCTATGTTCTACCATATTTTCCACGGTGCTTTTTGCTGTTGCCAAAGCTGTTCCAAATGCTGTTTATCTCTTAATGTGTCCATGGGTTGCCAGAAGCCTTTGTGGAAATAAGCGTGCAGCTGATTGCTGTTCGCCAAGCGCTCCATCGGTTCTTTTTCCCATAGCGTTTCGTCGCTATCGATTAAATCGAACACTGCCGGTGACAATACAAAAAAACCGCCGTTGATCCAAGCACCATCACCCTGCGGTTTCTCCTGAAAACTCTTGATGCGACTACCCTCCAATTCCAAGGCCCCAAACCGGCCCGGCGGTTGCACGGCGGTCACTGTTGCGGCGTTATTGTGGGAACGATGAAAATTGATCAGCGCATTAATATCGACATCGCCGACCCCATCCCCGTAAGTAAAACAGAATGTTTGATCGCCGACATAATCGCGAACTCTTTTTAAGCGACCACCCGTCATGGTTAACTCGCCGGTGTCAACCAAGGTCACCTTCCATGGCTCTGCATATTTTTGATGCACCTGCATCTCGTTATGCTCCATATCGAAGGTCACATCCGACATATGTAAAAAGTAATTCGCAAAATACTCCTTAATAATATAGCCTTTATAACCCAAACATATTATAAATTCGTTAATTCCATAATGAGAATATAACTTCATTATATGCCATAAAATAGGCCTGCCGCCTATTTCAATCATCGGCTTAGGCTTCACCGAGGTTTCTTCATTAATACGAGTGCCCAATCCACCCGCAAGAATAACCAACTTCATTAATATTTCCTCTTGGTTATAGACATAATCATCTACCCACTACATGTATTCAAATTACGAATATACTCGGCAGTTTCTAAAATCTGTCGATCCAGACCTGTTACGGGAAATTCGAACCCCTTTATAATGTCTTTAATAGGCTGCTCGTTTCCCAAATAGCTATCGGGTTCCCCATTTATCATATTCGGACGTTCAACTGTTAAGTCAGCAGCATTAAGGAGCTTGCATACTTTTTCAGCTAACTCACCCACTTCCACCGTTTCATCACCCACGGTGTCGAAACAGACGATGTTTTCGAAACGTTCCGAAAACATCAGGCGAATACAGATCAGCAGTAAATCCAGTATGTAAATATAAGACCGAAACACGGGCTTATTTGCCCGAATTAACACATTTCCTCGGGCTACGACATTCGCAATAATCGAGGACAAGGCATAAGCATTTAGCTTATTGATATATGGCCCGCTTAGATTAAATATTCTCGGGATAAGAAGTTTTATATCAGCTTTACGGCATATCTCTTGAAAGCGCAACTCATCTTCATATTTTAATCTACCATACAGATTTGCAGATTCATCTCTATTACTATCGTTTAAATAATCGTAGACTGCTCCGGACGACGACAATAGCACAGCTTTTACCTGTGATTGTTCCAATACCTGTGTCACCAAGCCCTGAATAACTTTATTCAAGCGAATATATTCATCGTCTGAATATCCGCCAACCTTATCCTTGGTTAAAAACGCAAAGTGAAACAAATAGAGAGTATGTTGCGTATGCCGATGGGTGATTTCCGCCAAAGGTCTAACAGATACCGTACGGCCATCAGCCAATACTATCTGCTGTTCGCGCGATCCATAGCCTGATACCCGCTGGTTAAATTCATCGCCGTACAAAGCGGAGAACAATTCCAGAGTTGCCCGACCTAACCAGCCGCTGGCACCGGTCACAGCAATATGGCTTTGTTTACTAAATAGGTGATCTAATATAAATGAATAATCAGCGCCAAACGCTTTTTCGAAATCAAAAGCCATTATTTGTAGCTCTGACTAATGACTGAACTAATCGCAGACTTCAAATTGATTATATTTGCCTCGGTTTTATCGATAAATAACCGTTCTAACGCTCCGGAACCATTCACACTGATAATAATAAAATGACTGGTGGAATGCTTTTTATCGGATATAAAACACTCAAAGACTTTTTCCACATCAATTCGCTGGATAATTTCCTTCAGCATCGGAATTTCATCCAATAAGCCAATGACATAATCTTTCAACTGTTGAGTATCCGCCGGAATGTGCTCCAGGCCACCGCTCACTTGGGCATAGTTAATAGCAATCAGCATGCCTAACCCAACCGCTATGCCATGGCTCACTTCAAAATTGGAAGCACCTTCCAAAGCATGCCCGAAGGTATGACCAAAATTCAGTAATAAACGCTCGGCCTTATCAAATTCATCAATTTCGATAAACCATTTTTTTGCTTTTAAACTTAATTCAATGACGTCCGCATACCCTTCTACATTCATATCCATTTGCGGATTTAACCGCATATACTCAGAAAAACACGAACTTCCTTTGGCATAGCAAATCTTCACGGCCTCGCACAATCCGGCGATTTTCTGTTCTGAGTTGAGGGTTTTTACTAAATTCGGATCAATTATAATGGTTTCCGGGGGATGGAAGTTTCCAACCAGATTTTTATAACGTCCAACATTGATAGATGATTTACCCCCAATACAAGAATCCACCATACCCAATAGAGTGGTGGGAATATAATCCCATTTGATACCGCGCATATAAATCGATGCACAAAAGGTGGCTATATCCTGCAGGCTACCGCCACCGACGGCCGTCAATTTAGCTTGCCTTGTTAAGGCTAAATCTCGCATTTTTACGATTATCTCGGGTACGGATGTCAAACTCTTGGTTTCTTCATTCGCCGGCACCGCAATAACCTTGGCATTCCCGGAAAAAGCCGTTTCAAAAAAGTTATCGCATAACACGGCGCTATTCTCATCTTGCCGTTGTACTTCGGCAAAAGCACCGTTTTCTATTACCACGCGATAATTTGCAATACTGGATTGAATATCAAACGATACGGACATGACTAAACCCTAAGTCTGCACTAATAAATTGACCTGTTATACCGGTATTTTCCGGAGAACACAGAAAATAAACCATATTGGTCACATCCTCCAATGTGGCTAGTCGGTTAAACTTCGTCGCATCGATTATCTTTTTCAGCTGTTCCGGCGCAAGATTTTGATGAGTCATTGGCGTATCCAATGCCCCCGGCAAAACCGCATTAATTAAATAGCCGTCACGGGCAAGATCGGTTGCAGCAGAAAGCACTAATCCATGCAACGCGGATTTAGTCATGCAATACGATAACTTGTCCTGTCTGGCGATATTTTGCCATATTGAACTAATCACGGCTAAACGCGCATTTTCGGCTAATATATTTTCATTTAATAAAATATTTAATGCTTTGACAATAAACAAGCAATTAGCTTTATATAGTTCAATATTTTTATCTGTATCAACATTATAAACACTATCGTTACAATTCATCCCTTGCGCCCAACACACGGCATTGAATTGGCCTGCTGCTTTAAGCGCGGATAAATTCAAATTGTCATCGAATGGGTCAAATAAAATATGCTCAGGAAGCGCGCTTTGCTTTCTGGACGCTATAACGACCTGCCATCCCTTGGTATCGAATAATTGGCAAACATGTGCACCTATTGTACCGGTACCGCCGAAGACCAGAATTTTTTGCATTGCTTCGACCGAATTAATTGCTGTCTCTTAATACGTTCCAACGTCCCTCAAGCATCGCTATTCGAGACAGATCTTCCTTGGCAATAATGTCGTAATAATCGCGTTTATTCTGTAACCAAAGTAACTCAAAATGCACAGCGTTTAACAAGCCCTTTTCAATATCCGGCTTGTCTAACGAATGACCGGAAAATATGACTTTTCTGGTTTCAAATCGGGTAAGGTGAACCTGATTAATTTCTTTTAATGCGGGTAATGCATCAATGGAAACACCGCCGCCCACTACAAAATCCAAACCTTTTTCTTTACACTCTTTGGCAGTGGCAATGCAACATTCCGTTACTTGCGGCTGATTAATGGCATCTCTCGAATAACCTCGTGACAAGGAAAAATCTACACGGCCAAACACCATGCCATCGACACCGTTATCTTGCCTGGCTTGATCGGCCAAGCTTTGCACGACTTGAAACGCTTGTTCGGTTTCAATATTGAATAAAAAATCAGTATCTTGCTGCTCGTCTTCCGTGAATACTTTGTTCTTCGCGTCTATATACTTAGACAGCGCGTAAGTGCTTTCAATCATCGGCGCGATGATATGATCCACACCAATTAACTTACTCTCTAATAAATCCCGCATTGCTTCGCAACCGCCAATCTTCAAACCCACTTTCAGGTCAGCTCTGCGCACTATCTCAATCAGCCTCAACAGCTCGTCCGTTCTAGTACCTTCCGCTTCAAACTCGGCTTTAATGCCTTCGTATCCATACTCCTGCTTTCCCTTCTTTAAAAGGTCGAGCATTGAGCGTTCTCTTTTATTCATATAACTTCCTCTTTTATTGAAATCAAACCAAGCGGCAGCGATAAACTGCATGCTGCAGTGCCAGCCCGGCGGATATAAACATGTTAAATGTTAGGCTAACAGGCATCCTTGAACGTTGCGCCCAGCAAATCCTTGCTCGAAAGTTGCGGCACGCCCTCAAATGGCCAGGCGATTTTCAAATCTGCATCATTCCAGGTAATGCAACGCTCATATTCGGGCGCATAATAATCAGTGGTTTTATATAAAAACTCGGCTGTTTCGGACAGCGTTAAAAAGCCATGCGCAAATCCCTCTGGTATCCACATTTGCTGTCGATTTTCCACAGAAAGTATCTCGCCGACCCACTTTCCGAATGTAGGGGAATTCTTACGAATATCCACCGCCACATCGAACACCTCTCCCTGGACCACCCTCACCAACTTGCCTTGCGCCTTAGGCGGCAATTGGTAATGTAATCCGCGCAATACTCCTTTTTGAGATTTGGAGTGGTTGTCTTGAACAAAATTGACACTTAATCCTGTCAGCTCCTGAAAAACTTTTTGGTTGAAGCTTTCAAAGAAAAAACCACGTTCGTCACCGAATACTTTTGGTGAAAATAAAACGACATCGGGTATAGCAAGTCTAGTTGCTTGCATTAAAACACCTGCTTATTCAATAGGCCCAGTAAATACTGGCCGTAGCCATTTTTCGCCAATGGTTTGGCCAATTTTTCGATTTGCTCATCGCCAACCCAGCCGCTACGCCAGGCGATTTCCTCCGGACAGGCGATTTTCAAACCCTGCCGGGTTTCGATGGTTTCGATGAAATTGCTGGCCTCGATCAAACTGGCATGAGTACCCGTATCCAACCAGGCATAGCCGCGACCCATGATTTCGACGCTAAGCTGATTTAGGTCCAGATACATTTTATTGACGTCGGTAATCTCCAACTCGCCGCGCGGCGACGGCTGTAAATTGGCGGCTATATCGACGACTTGATTGTCGTAAAAGTACAAACCGGTAACTGCATAATTACTTTTTGGCTGCGTCGGTTTTTCCTCTAGCGAAGTTGCCCTACCCTGAGCATCAAAGCTGACGACACCGTAGCGCTCCGGGTCATTGACATGATAGGCAAAAACCGTTGCCCCTGAGGATTGATCGGTCGCGCGTTCCAATTGAACGTGTAAATCGTGGCCGTAAAAAATGTTGTCACCCAATACCAATGCACTGGGTTGCGCGCCGACAAAATCCCTACCGATGATAAAAGCTTGCGCCAACCCGTCGGGACTGGGTTGTACGGCATATTGCAGATTAATCCCCCAATCGCTGCCGTCACCCAATAAATGCTGAAACAAAGGGGTGTCTTGCGGCGTGGAAATGATCAGAATATCGCGAATTCCGGCCAGCATTAGCGTGCTGAGCGGGTAATAAATCATCGGCTTGTCGTAAATCGGCAGCAATTGTTTGGAAACCGCTTTGGTTACCGGATACAGCCGGGTGCCGGATCCTCCGGCCAGGATGATGCCTTTGCGCTGGTTCATAGTCACTTCCCGTAGAGTTCAGACAAAATTCGCTCGACACCCTTTTGCCAAGCCGGCAGTTGTAAATCAAACACGCTTTGCAACTTTTCAGTATTCATACGTGAGTTTAATGGCCGCTGCGCCGGCGTTTGGTAAGCGCTGGTTGGAATTGCCGTAACCGATTGTTTGTCGGTTTTCAGCGCCAGTCCGGCTTGACGGGCATAATCAAGCACCAAATGTGCGTAGTCGTACCAACTGGTTTCGCCGCTAGCGGTTAAATGGTAAACACCAGCCACTTCAGGTGTTTTCAAGGCATGACGAATAGCGTGGGCACTCACATCCGCCAGCAATTCGGCGCCGGTTGGCGTACCGATTTGATCGTTAATCACCGACAGCTGTTGTCGTTCTTGCGCCAGGCGCAACATAGTTTTGGCAAAGTTATTACCTCTGGCTGCATAAACCCAACTGGTCCGAAAAATCAAATGCCGGCAATCGCTGGCTTGAATGGCTCGTTCCCCAGCCAATTTACTTTGCCCATAGACATTCAACGGCCCAACCTGATCATCTTCCCGCCAGGGTTTATCACCGCTGCCGTCGAATACGTAATCCGTCGAATAGTGCAGCAACCAGGCATCGATACGTTTGGCTTCTGCCGCCAAAACTCCCGGCACCACCGCATTGATCGTATTCGCCAAGTCGCTTTCAGACTCGGCCTTATCCACTGCGGTATAGGCAGCAGCATTGACGATGACATCGGGACGCAGCGCGCGAACCGTTTCGGCAATCCCGCTTGGATTACTTAAATCGCCGCAATAATGTTGGTCGAATCTGTCAAGCGCAAGCAATTCGCCCAAAGGCGCCAAGCTG
Source organism: Methylomonas sp. TEB (assembly GCF_047777895.1). Classification (GTDB taxonomy): domain Bacteria; phylum Pseudomonadota; class Gammaproteobacteria; order Methylococcales; family Methylomonadaceae; genus Methylomonas. The sequence continues at coordinate 1,924,629 of NZ_CP180476.1, read as the reverse complement.
CGTTGCAACTCCCAACCCAGCTGGCCATTTTTACCGAACAATAAAACTTTCATTCACTCAACCATGCAAAGCATTGATCACGCAGTGCGCCCTGCATAGTTTTTATCGAGCCAGGACTGGTAGTCACCGGACAACACATTGCTAACCCAGGCTTGGTTATCCAAATACCACTGCACGGTTTTGCGAATGCCGGTCTCAAAGGTTTCCGCCGGTTTCCAGCCTAGCTCCCGTTCCAGCTTGCCGGCATTGATGGCATAACGTCTGTCGTGCCCAGGCCGGTCGGTGACATAGGTAATCTGTTCGGCATAGGATTTGCCGTCGCTACGCGGTTGCAGCTCATCCAGAATACTGCATAGCGTGTTGACTACATCCAGATTGGCTTTTTCGTTCCAACCGCCGACGTTATAAACCTCGCCAAGCTTGCCGGCTTCCAGCACCCGGCGAATCGCGCTGCAATGATCCTTCACAAACAGCCAATCGCGAATCTGTTGACCGTCGCCGTATATCGGCAAAGCTTTGCCGGACAAGGCGTTTTGAATGCACAGCGGGATGAGTTTTTCCGGAAAATGATAAGGACCGTAATTGTTGGAGCAATTGGTAGTCAATACAGGCAAACCGTAAGTATGGTGATAAGCACGCACCAAATGGTCGCTGGCGGCTTTACTGGCTGAATAAGGACTATTGGGTTGATACTGGTGGGTTTCAGCGAACGGCGCATCGGTCATTTCCAAAGAACCGTACACCTCGTCGGTAGACACGTGCAGTAAACGAAAAGCCTGCTTGGCCGGCTGTTCCAAGTTGTTCCAGTATTGCCGTACCGCTTCCAACAAACGGAAACTGCCGACGATATTGGTTTGAATAAAATCTTCCGGTCCGTGGATGGAACGATCAACATGGGATTCGGCAGCAAAATTGATCACGGCCCGAATCCGGTACTTTTGCAGTAAACTCAGCAGCAAATCGTAATCCGCAATGTCACCTTGAACAAATACATGCCTGTCATCGTCATGTAGCGAAGCCAAATTCTGTAAGTTACCCGCATAGGTCAATTTATCCAAATTGACGAGCAATTCGTCGCTTTGCGCCAACCAATCCAATACAAAATTGCTGCCGATAAACCCGGCCCCACCGGTGACTAAAATACTCATTTTTAAAGTTTTCTTATTTTTTCTAACCGTCTGCCCGACGAGAAACGCTATTATTATCGGGGCCATTGTACCTTAGTACCATCCTTCAGTGTCTAATGATTCTGCAATCCTTAAGGCAAAAAAAGTTTGAACCTCGCCCCACCCAAACGACTTTCGTTGTCGATCCGCACAAATCCGTTTTTCCCGGCATTTTTATGCAGGCCGGCCATTACCGACACAAAATACAAACCCAGGCCGGTATTTCCCGACACCCAGTCCAATTCGGCCGTATCGTTTAAGTCCGCGGTTAAAAAATGAGGCGGATAACCCGCACCGTCGTCTTCGATGGCGATGGTTAGATAGCCGTCCTCCTCAGTCACGGCAATCAAAACGGTTTTGTGGGTATAGCGCAAAGCATTATTCAAGACAGCTGCCAGCGCATTGCTGATGATGGCGTTATCGCAGTAGCACATCTCGTCATCGCCACAATCCACTTGTAGATCAATGTTGTGCAATCCAGCCAAGCGCGCCTGTTGATGAATCGCTTCATCGAGAATATCGGTTACCGGGCATTCTTCAATATGCAAACTAAATTTTTGCGAATCGACCTTATACATCACCAACAATTGCATCAGACTGTGATTAATCCGAGCCGCCTCGAATTCCAACTGATTTAACTCAGCGGATGGTCCGTCTTGTTTGGCAGCAGTTTGCCTAACCAGCTCCAGCAAGGTACCCAATGAGTTTTTTATATCGTGAACGGTTGACGCGAGAATAGTCGGAAACAAATCGTTGTTTTTAGGATGGGTTTGCATGGTTTTAAGCCTTGACCGCTTGAGACTGCCGCAATTTTGCATACTCCATTTGTAATATCCCCAGCTTATGTGGATCAACGCCAATTTGCTTGGCTTTAATAAATAAAGCTCTGATGCGCTGATTTTTTTCTTCGCAAAACTCATTAACCTTCAAATCATGAATCATGATCTTCAACATATTCACGATGATGGTTTTATTATCCGGCATAGTCAGAATGGCCTGTTCGAACAAATCCAATGCTTCGGAAAACTTACCCTGTTTATAAAGCGCCACCCCTTTGTTGTTAGTCGCAATCAAAGCCTGCTTGGTTTTTTGAATCAGAATTTCCGAGTGATTATCCATGCCAATGCCGCTTTGCATGCGGCGCAAATCGTTCAAAAATTGTTCGTCGTCGATATGTGCATGAATCAGATCGTAAAGTATTTCTTCGGCTTTATCGTGTTCATCGCTGAGGAAGCAGGTTTTCACTACTTCCAACTGCAAGTCCCTGGGCGCTTTATTACCCAAGCGGCTGCATATATCCACCGCTTTTAGCAACGCTTTCTGCGACAACTCGTCGTTACCCAGCGTTTTATACACATCCGCCTCCACAGTCGAGGCGCGTAATTCCGCCTCGGGATGATTGGCATATTCTTTGCGCATTTCCTCCAGCGTTTTTAATGCCTCGTCCGCGGCATTGGTTTTGGCATAAAGCTTGGCCAATCCGGCAAAATCACTGCAGGAACGATGCACGGAATGCTTGCCCAGCTTCACCACCGACTTATAGGCCTTCTCGGCGGTTTCAAGATTGCCGTTCCGGTCCGCCGCTTCGGCCAGTTTTTTTTGCCTGAGTATCGATTGCGGCGACAATTGCAAAGCCTGCTGCAACACACTTTCGACGTCGCTGTACTGATCCAATGCTTCGTAGGCCTTGCCCAGCCAGTCGTAACACTCCATCAACATCGGATTATCAGCCACCAGGCTCTGAAAACCGGCAATCGCTTGTTCGATGTTATTGTTTTGAAAATCGATCACGCCCAAACCTAAGCGCGCCCAAGGTAGTTCTCTATGCTCCAGAACTTCATGATATATCTGCCTGGCCTTATCGAAATCGCCGGCGGAAATCGCCAGCTCGGCTCGCATTTTCAGCAAATGCAAATGCATTTTCTTGTCCCCGGACAGCAATAGTGCATCGCATAACTGAATGGCTTTAGACAAATCGCCAGCGGCTAACGCCTTGTCGACACTGGCCATAAATTCCTTGCGGGCAAAATTCCGTGTCAGCCGACTCATTAGTTGCTGCGCGTTAAAGGGCTTGGTCAGATATTCATCGGGCTTGCTGTCCATAACCCCCAACACGGCACTGGTAGTCTGCTCGGCGCTGATCAATACAAACACGCAGCGATAATCGATTAAATTCCGGTGTCTGGCTTCCTCCAGCACCTGCTGCCCGTTCTTACCCACACCCAGGTTGTAATCGCACAACACAATATCGAAACTGCTTTTGCTCATGGCATTGATCGCGGCTATGCCATTATCAGCTTCGACAACAGTGACGGCTTGCAAGCTATAAAGCATGTCGCGCATCGCTTTCCGAAACACGGGATTGTCCTCGACAATCAGGATACTTTTGCCGGCTAAACTAAAACTCATGGCAGAAAGGCTAATAAAACGCTCAAGAAATCGGCTCCATAAAATCCACGTAGCGGGCGGACTTGAAAAATAAAATTATCATCCCCAACTCGCCCGAGTCCACTTTACAACCAAATGAGTATAGACATGACTGTTGAAGCAAACAAACAAACCCTTGGTTTTCAAACCGAAGTAAAACATTTGCTGCACTTGATGATTCACTCCTTGTATAGCAACAAGGAAATCTTTTTGCGCGAGCTGATCTCCAACGGTTCCGACGCTGCCGATAAGCTGCGTTTCGAAGCCTTGGCCAACGACAGCCTCTACGAAGGCGACAGCGAATTGAAAATCCGCGTCGATTTCGACGAAGCCAAAAAGACCATCACCATCACCGATAACGGCATCGGTATGACCCGCGAAGAAGTGCAGGACCACATCGGCACCATCGCCAAATCCGGCACCAAAGCCTTCTTCGAAAGGCTGACCGGCGACCAAGCCAAAGACAGCGAACTGATCGGGCAATTCGGCGTGGGCTTTTATTCATCGTTCATCGTTGCCGACAAAGTCACCTTGACCACCCGCAAAGCCGGCGCGCCAGCCAGTGACGGTGTGCGTTGGGAATCCGATGGCCTGGGCGAGTACAGCATCGAATCGGTCGACAAAGCCGGCCGCGGCACCGAAATCGTCTTGCATTTAAAAGAAGGCGAAGACGAATTTTTAAGCGCCTGGAAACTGCGTTCGATCATCAAAAAATACTCCGACCACATCTCCCTGCCCATCATCATGAGCAAGGAAATCCCGGCAGAGAAAGACGAGGAAGGTAACGAAACCGCGCCAGCCCGCGTCGAAGACGAAACCGTCAACAGCGCCTCGGCACTATGGACCAAGTCTAAAGACGACATTACCGAAGAACAGTACAACGAGTTTTACAAACACGTCGGCCACGACTTCCAAGATCCATTGGCTCACGTCCACAGCAAGGTGGAAGGCACCAACGAATACACCTTGCTGCTGTACGTACCGGGCCGCGCGCCGTTCGATTTGTGGGACCGCGACGCCAAACACGGCGTCAAGCTGTACATCAAAAAAGTGTTTATCACCGACGACGCCGAGCAATTGATGCCGCGCTATCTGCGCTTCATTCGCGGCGTGATCGACACCGACAGCCTGCCGCTGAACGTCTCACGGGAAATTCTGCAACAAAGCAAACAAATCAACACCATCAAAGGCGGTGCGGTTAAAAAGGTCTTGGGATTGTTGGAAGACCTGGCCGAAAACGACGCCGAGAAATATCAAAAATTCTGGGAGCAATTCGGTAACGTCATCAAGGAAGGCCCGATTGAAGACCACAAAAACAAAGACCGCGTTGCCGGCCTGTTGCGCTTCTCTTCGACCCACACTGACGACAAAACCCAAAACGTGTCGTTGGCCGACTACGTCAGCCGGATGAAGGAAGGCCAGGAGAAAATCTACTTCATCACCGCCGACAACTTCGCCGCCGCCAAAAGCAGCCCGCACCTGGAAGTGTTCCGCAAAAAAGGCATCGAAGTATTATTGCTGACTGACCGTATCGACGAATGGCTGGTGTCCAGCCTGACCGAATTCGACGGCAAGCACATGCAATCCATTGCCAAAGGCGAGCTGGATCTGGACAAATTCGATACCGAAGAAGAGAAAAAACACCAGGAAGAAGTCAGCAAGGACTTCGAATCGGTGGTTAAGCAACTCAAAGAAGTACTGACCGACAAAGTCAGCGAGGTCAAAATCAGCCACCGCCTGACCGACTCCCCTGCCTGCCTAGTGACCGGCGCTTACGACATGAGCCTGCACATGGAGCGGATCATGAAGGAAGCCGGCCAAGCCGGCGGCATGTTCGGCATGGGCGGCAACAGCAAACCGATCTTCGAAATCAACCCGGACCACGCCATCGTCCAAGCCCTGAAAAACGAGCAAGACGACGCGCGGTTCGCCGACATCAGCCATATATTGTTCGACCAGGCCATCCTCAGCGAAGGCGGCCAGTTGGACGACCCGGCCGCGTTTGTGCATAAGTTGAATGGGTTGTTGCAGGGGTTGTTGAAATAACCTGTTTTGAATTGGAAAAGGCCGGGAAACCGGCCTTTTTTGTGGTTGCCGCACTAATGTCGCCCTGCATGGCCGTTAGTTCCTGGTTATATTAAATCCTTAAATACTTGTTACCCCCTAGGAGATTCAATGGCAGACCTACTCTCAATATATTGCCCGCACTGCCACAGGCATACATCCTTGACGCCTGCTCCGGTAAAATACAAAGCAAATTACTCTGAATACACCACTGGAGCTTTTTGGGAAAAAGGGTACCAAGAGACTTGGTGGATTGGTGTTTGCAATGCTTGTAATATGCCAGTTTTGGTGCTCAATAAGGGGGCCAGAGTTTACCCAGCCCCATTACCAAAGCCATCAGAGCAAGATATTCCTGAAGAAATCCGTACTGACTTAGATGAGGCTAAGGTCTGTTTTAGTGCGGGCGCATATCGTGCGGCAGCCGTAATGGCTAGGCGTACCATGCAGATTGCAGCTACTGACAAAGGAGCGACTAGCGACAAATTGGTTACACAAATTCATGAGCTAAAACAGGCTGGAAAAATTACCGCCGATTTGAAAGATTGGGCGGATGCGGTGAGGTGGATTGGAAATGATGCAGCCCATCCAACTGGCAGCCCTGTTACCCAAAATGATGCAGAAGACGTTCTACACCTTGCAGAACAATTTCTTCACGTACTCTATGTTGCTCCAGCACTTGCTGCTGGAATAAGGAAACGCTTAGGCAAATCGTAATGGCTGCTAATCCATCATTCAAGTCCCGTAGGGTACGCACCGCGTACCTTCTGGCTTTTACACCGGGAATAGCCCTCGTTCGGTACGCGGTGCGTACCCTACCTTGAATTGCCGATGGGTTTAAACCGGTCCACAATTCGTAATATGGGTTTCTGCAAACGGGGTTTGCGATGGCGAATTATCGGCGCTGTTATGTACCGGGCGGCTCTTACTTCTTTACCGTGGTAACGGAACGGCGGGCGCCGATTTTGGCAAACGATGCGGCGCGCGATTTACTGCGCTCGGCCATTCGCGCTTGCCAACAACAATGGCCGTTTGCGGTTGATGCACTGGTATTGTTGCCGGATCACCTACACGCGATTTGGGCACTGCCACCTGGCGATGCCGATTATTCCAAACGCTGGGGCTTTATCAAAAAACATTTCACCCAACATTGGTTGGCGGCGAACGGCGCTGAACAATCAATATCTTCATCAAAACAACACCAACGGCGGCGCGGTGTCTGGCAACGCCGCTTCTGGGAACATGTGTTACGCGACGAACGCGACTACGCAAAACATCTGGATTACCTGCATTACAATCCGGTTAAACACGGTCTGGTGACCACGGTGGCTAATTGGCCTTATTCGTCGTTCCATCGTTTCGTAAACGAGGGGCTTTATCCTGCGCAATGGGGCTCGGATATGGCCGGAAAATTTGATACGTTCGATGGTGGTGAATAAACCCAAAGGTACGCGGTGCGTACCCTACTTTGCTTAACGATAGATTCCGTAGCAAGTAGCCTCGATGCAATCGAGGTTTCGAAGGCCATTTTCCTCGTTCCCACGCGCCGCGCTCATCGTTATACACAAGTCTCCCAACGACTAAACTACCAGGAGGCATGAGGCATGAGGCATGAGGCATATAGATGATGGAGAACAGCGATGAGCAATTGGGCCGAAGAAGAAGTACAAACCGCTGATTTGGAAGATCGGCGCCTGAATAAACGATTGGCACTGTTACTGGAGCGATTAGGCGAACATCCCCAGCTCAGCATCCCGGCGGCCTGTGGCGGCTGGAAGGAGACGATGGGCGCTTACCGGTTTTTCGACAATGATAAGGCGACTTTCAAAAAGATACTGGCGCCGCATCGAGATGCCACGGTCGAACGGATGAAGAGCAGCCCGGTCGTATTGCTGGCGCAGGACACGACGGAGTACGACGAAAACATTTGTTTGGGGCCAAAAGGTCTCGGTACTTTGAAAGAGATGGCGAAACATGCGCGCCGACTACATCCGACCATCGCCTTTACGCCGTCGCGGATTTGCTTGGGTGTCGTCAAGGCAGCGTATTGGGCGCGTGACGGCGCCAGCCCGCGACAAGCGCGGCGGCACAAAGGCGTGGACGAAAAAGAAAGTCGGCACTGGCTCGAAAGCTATCAGGATAGCTGTGCCTTACAGGCGCAAATGCCGGACAGTTTATTGGTCAATCTCGCCGACCGCGAGGGCGACATTTACGAATGGTTTGTCGAATACCAAGACTATGCGCCGACTGCTCGCGCTGAATGGATTGTTCGGGCGACGCAGAACCGAGACCTTCTGGTCGAGCCGGAAAATGCGGCGAAATGGCTATGGTCGGCCCTGGATCAAGCGCCGGTCATGGGTTATACCGAGGTTAATGTCAAGTCGCGGCCGAACCGTGCAGCGCGACTGGCGCATATCACGGTACGCGCCGCCACGGTGCCCCTCAAGCCGCCAACGCGTATTGGGTATCGACTGCCGGCATTGAGCATCAACGCGGTGCTGGCGCGCGAAGAGACGCCGCCAGCCGGCAAGGAACCCTTGGAATGGCTCCTGCTGACCAGTTTGCCTGTGGCGAGTTTCGAGCAAGCGACTACGGTGGTGGCGTGGTATGGCGTGCGCTGGTGTATCGAAGTGTACTTCCATGTATTGAAGAGCGGTTGCCAGATCAAGCGGCTACATCTGGAATCGGAAGAACGGCTACTACCTTGTTTGGCGCTCTATATGGTTATTGCCTGGCGGGTGTTATTCAGCCTGATGCTCGCGCGCGCAGCGCCGGACATGGATTGCGAGATTATTTTCGATCCGCAGGAGTGGCGAGCGGCTTATATCGTCGTCAAGCGCTGTCCACCACCGCTCACGCCACCGCGCCTCGGTGAGGTAATCCGACTGATTGCAAGCTTAGGCGGTTATTTTGCCCGCAAACACGATGGTCCAGGGTGCCAAGGCCATGTGGATCGGCTTACAGCGCTTGCGCGATTTTGTCATCGCCCTCAATGCTCAACAGGATCTCGCAATGAGATGTGTATAACGATGAGCGCGCTGCGTGGGAACCAAAATGTTCCGCGCTGCGGCACAAATGCACCGCAGCGCGGTACATCTGAGTTCCCACGTGACACGTGGGAACTAGAGCAATTTAGCCTACTTAACGATAAATTCCGGAGTGGAGTCTCTCCCGTATGCCGCGCCGAGCACCAGAGCTTTCGTTGGGATCAGCCCGAAGGGGTGCGGCATGGATGCCGCACGTTGACGAAGAGGCAGGAAGCCCCTTTCGTCACCCCCCGGCGAAAGCTTCGGCGCGCAGGACCAAAGCGGGATCCGGGTGGCTTTTCTTTTGGTGACTTTTCTTTGGCCAAACAAAGAAAAGTTACTCGGCCGTCGGGCCGAGACCCAACATCCAAACCATCCGTCGCGCCAGCGACACAAATCACACAAGGCTACCGAATAAAAACACAATCCCCTATAATCGAACTTACTCAATATTAACCACCCCAACCATGCCAAGCCCCTTCCAGCGTATCGGTATCATCGGCAAATGCGGCGATCCCGGTATTGCCGTGACGCTGAACGAACTTTTCCGTTACCTAAAAACCCGCGGTCACGACATTGTCGTAGACAGCCAAAGTGCGGAGTTGATAACCGGCGCAGATATAAACGGCGTGCATATCGAGCGCCTGCCGGAATTGTGCGACTTGATTATCGCCGTCGGCGGCGACGGCACCTTTCTGGCCGCAGCCCGCGCCGCCGCTGATTTTGAAACGCCACTGCTGGGCGTTAACCTCGGCAGGCTGGGTTTTTTAGTGGATATTTCGCCGGAGCAGTTGTCCAGCCGCCTGGATAAAATTTTGGCGGGGGAGTTCAAGAGCGAGCAGCGCCAGTTGCTCAGCACCCATATCATCCGCGATCACGAAATCATCCACCAGCAAACGGCCGTCAATGAGGTGGTGGTACACCGCTGGGTGACGCCGAGCATGATCGAGATTGTCACCAGCATCGACGGCGTGTATCTGAATACCCAGCGCTCGGACGGCCTGATCGTCGCCACGCCGACCGGCTCTACCGCTTACTCGCTATCGGCGGGCGGCCCGATTCTGCATCCCGCTTTGAACGCGCTGGTGTTGGTGCCGTTGAACCCGCATACCTTGTCTAATCGGCCCATCGTCATCGACGACAACGTGGTCATCGAGATCCGTTTCAGCCAGACCAAACAGATCAATGCCCTAGTAACTTGCGACCACATGGAGATTCCGGACGTGCGGATCAACGACAAAATCGTCATCAAAAAAGCCGCCAAACCGATTAAAATTTTGCATCCTGCGGATCACGATTTTTTTCATACCCTAAGAAGCAAACTCAACTGGAGCGGCTACCCCGCCTAAGGCTATGCTGTTAAACCTGAATATTATCGACCTAGCCGTCGTCGACGCGCTGGACCTTGATCTGGATCCCGGCATGTCGGTGCTAACCGGCGAAACCGGCGCCGGCAAATCGATTTTGCTGACCGCCTTGGGCCTGGCCTTGGGCGACCGCGCCGATTCTGGGTACGTGCGGCCGGGCAGCAAACGCGCCGAAGTGAATATCGAATTCGATTTAGGCAAGGCGCCGCTGGTCAAGCAATGGCTGATCGATAACGAATTGGACGATGAAGGCCAGTGCATGATTCGCCGCACCATCAGCGACGACGGCCGTTCCAAGGCTTACATCAACAACCGGCCGGTCAATCTGCAAACCCTGCAAGGCCTGAGTCGGCAATTGGTGGAAATCCACGGCCAACACGCCCATTTGACCTTGCTGGACAGCGAGGAACAACGCCGGCTACTGGACGGCTTCGCCGGCAATCGAGCCTTGCTGGACGATCTGAATTCCTGTTACCAAAACTGGAAGCAAGCACATAAGCAACTGCAGCAATTGTTAAAAGCCGGCAGCGACCAAGCCGAGCGCGAGGAATTGCTACGTTATCAACTGGAAGAATTGCAGCAATTGGATTTGGAAAATTTCGATTACCAAGCCCTCGCAGACGAACATCACAAGTTGGCCAACCTTGGCAAAATCCTCGGTGTCGGCCAACAGCAACTGGATATTTTGTACGACAACGATCAGCAATCGGTGGCCGACATGCTGGGCCATGTGATTCATGCCATCAACGAACTGGCCCAATATGCCGGCGAGTTGAACGGTGTTGCCGAGTTATTGAGCGATGCGGAAATCCAGATCGGCGAAGCCACCCAGCAATTGCGCCGTTTCCTGGAAAACCAGGAGGCCGATCCGCAACAACTGACTTGGCTGGAAAACCAGATCGGCGTGATTCAATCGCTGAGCCGCAAGCATAAAATCCAGCCGGAAGAATTGCCGGAATTGGCCGCGCGCTTTGCCACAGAACTGGATAACCTCAGCCACAGCAGCGAACGTATCGAAAGCCTGAATGCCGATTGCGAGCGGCTATTAAGCCAGTACCGCAAATTGGCCGGCGAATTGTCCGCCAGTCGCCGCCAAGCGGGCGCGGAGTTGCAGCAACGCATTTCCTACGCCATCAAGGAATTGGGCATGCCGCACGGCGAGTTCCTCGTCAATCTCCGCACGCCGGAAGACGCAGAACCGCAACGCAACGGTGTGGACAGCATCGAGTTTTTAGTGAGCACCAACCCCGGTTTGCCGGCCAAGCCGCTAGCCAAAGTAGCATCCGGCGGCGAGTTATCGCGGATTAGTTTGGCGATCCAGGTCACCACCAGCACCGATAAAACCACGCCAACGATGATTTTCGATGAAGTCGATTCCGGCATCGGCGGCGGCATCGCCGAGATCGTCGGCCAAAAACTCAGGCGTTTGAGCCTCAACCGCCAGGTATTGTGCGTCACTCACTTACCGCAAGTCGCGTCGCAAGCGCATCAGCATTTATTTGTCGCCAAGAATCAAAAAGCGGCGGTGACATCGTCCACGGTTCACCGCCTCAGCGACGACGAGCGCGTGCATGAAGTCGCGCGCATGCTGGGCGGCGTGACCATTACCGAAAACACCTTGGCGCATGCGCGGGAGATGCTGGTATCGGGCGGCTTGGCGTCCGATTAACGGCCCCTCACTTCCACGACAAACTCAACACCCCCACCATCACCAACGCCGCCCCGCCTATCTGCGCGGGCGTCAATTCTTCACCCAACACATAACTGGCCATAAACAAGGTTGCCACCGGCCCCAGCGAGCCGATCAACGAAGTGTGACTGGAACCTATCATCTTGATCGCTGCCGACAGCATGAACACCGGCAGCACCGTCGAGAAAATCGCCATCAGCAAGCTCAATTGATATACCCGCATCGGCAGCAGCAAAGCCTGCGGCGGATGGGTGAGTAAAAATTGCAGCAGCGTCGCCGCGCAAGCCACCAGCATCGCGTAAGCGGTAAAACGGGAAGCACCGATGCGGACCACCGTTTCGCCGGTGCCGATCAGATAAGCCGAGTAAGTCAAGGTGCTGGCAAACACGAAGCCGGCTCCCAGCAACAGATGTTCAGACTGAATATTGATTTCGTCGAAAAACACCACGCCGATGCCGGCGTAACTGAGCACTAGCGCCACGACTTCCTTGCGGCCGAACGGTTTGCCCAACAGCAACGCCGACAGCACGACGACCAGGGTCGGATACAGAAACAGAATCAAGCGCTCCAGGCCGGCGGAGATGTATTGCAAGCCGACAAAATCAAACAAACTGGACAGGTAGTAACCCAGAAAGCCCAATATCAAGAGAGCCAGATAATCTCGCCGGTTTAATGGCCTCAGATCCTTCTGGCCGGCATGCCGCCACGCAACGATTAAAAAAAACGGCGCGGAAAACAGCATGCGTAAGGCCAATAGCGTCACTGCATCCACCGGCTGGTAATACGCCAGTTTGACCAAAATGGCTTTGCCGGAAAAACCGATAGCCGCCAGGGTGGCCAGGGCAAAGCCGAATAAACGGTTGCGGTTGAATGCTGCGGTGGATTTAGTCGTCGCCATTAGGCCTCCTGAGTGATGCGGGCCTTAGGCGAGTGTCGAAGCAACTGCGGTAAGACCCGCGGTTGCTTGATTGTTTAGAAAAACGCAAACACCACGGCGGTAGGCGATGCCCACAGCCATAGGTGTCTGTTTTTTGTATTGATAGGATTACTCATGCACGAACTATATAAGCACGCTGATACCGGTGTCAATCGCAGCTGAACAAGACTATCGCTTAAACTGACTCACCAACTCATTCAATTGCGCGGCCAATTTCACCAATTCGTTACTAGCGGCATTGGTTTGCGCGGCATCCTGCGCGGTGCGTTCGGTCAGTTGGCCGATATTGGCAATACTTTGCCCCACGTGCTGCGCAACGCGGCTTTGATTATCGGCCGCTTGCGACATCCGCGCGTTCAACTCGCGGATCTGCGTCACCCGTTCGGCAATCGCACTTAGACCCTGGTCGGCGCTTTGCACTTGTTCACGGCGCTGCTCGGCGCTGTTTTTGGCATTGTTCATCACCGTCACCGCGTCTTTGGCTTCGCGTTGCAATTGATCGATGATGCTTTGAATTTCTTCGGTGGCCTTATGCGAACGTGTAGCCAAGGTGCGGACTTCATCGGCCACCACCGCAAACCCGCGCCCCTGCTCGCCGGCTCTGGCGGCTTCGATGGCGGCATTCAAGGCCAACAGATTGGTTTGCTCGGCCAGGCCTTTGATCACATCCAACACCGCGCCGACACCGTTACTTTTTTGATCCAGGCGTTTGATCACTTCGGCGGCACGGTCGATTTCATTCACCAGCTCATTGATGCCGTTGATGGCATTTTTAGTGGTCGCCGCGCCTTGCGCGGCTTCCTGGTCCGCTTCCACGGAGGCTTGCGCCGCGCCGGTCGCCCCGCCGCGCACGTCCTGCACAGAATTTTCCAGTTCGTGTATCGCTTGAATCACCGTCTCGGTTTCGCTACGTTGTTGCGTGGCCGCTTGTGAGGTTTGCCGGGCCACACCGGATATTTGGTTGGTTGCGGACGCCAATTGCTGGCTGACCGAAGACACCTGCCCCAAGCTACCGGCAAAATTTGCCAACATGGTATTAAACGACTCGCTGACCTGGCCGATTTCGTCGCCGGAATCAATTTGCAACCTTTGGCGTAAATCCGACTGTCCGGCGATAGCGTTAACCGTGTCGCGCATGGTCACTAGTGGATTGACTACAATTTTGCGCATCAACATGTTGACCAGCAACAGGCCGCCGGCGAACATCACCAAGGAAATGGCCGAAGCAATCACCAAATCGCGATTAATCTGCGCATCGAGACTCGCCAACGAAAAACTCACCCGCACCGCCCCCAACACCGTCCCCTCGCTCACCGTATGACAAGTCAGACAATTCGTGCCGCGAAAATTGGCGCTAGCCTTGATCGGCTCCAACACGGTGATCAGACGTCCGTTTTTGTCATTACCCGGTTGAATGATGCTTTCACCCGTCAGCGCGCGATCGTCCAGATTATCAAGGGGTCTTTGCTCGGTTTTGCCTGGACCGTAAAAATCGGTAATCTGCTTGCCGCGAATTAAGCGCACTTCCGTGACATTGCCATGCGAAAGGGCTTTTTCGCGCAATACTTCACCCTGCGCCATCGCGCCGGTCAGCATTAGCGTATTCACGCCGTCGAAGTAGCTGTTGGCAATATCCCGAGCTTTATCGGTCGCCAGCGTTTGTATCATGTCTTTTTGCCTTTCCGCCATGAACAGTGTGCTGACAAACATCAGCAACAAAAATACACTGGCGATACTTAGCAATATTTTGGATTGGATTGTGGAGTTCTTGTTCATGAGATGAGCCAATGTATTGGAGTGTGTGGTGATACACCTTGGGTTGTCGGCAGCTTCTGGAAAATCTATATGTAATCCTAAACTGACCCTTGTAATCCATGCATCAAGCATAGAACAAATCCCTACCGCACGAGCCATATATAGCAATCCACCCGACAAGCGGTTATCCTGAATAGTGACGCCGCTCACGAATACGACTACTTTTGCCACTTGACGCTTAACCCAGAGCCTTGCCCGCGTCACGCAGAAGACCCGGCCGTAACCTGAAAAGCTTGCTTGATAACCCCAATAACCCGCCGTTTGCCCAGCCTTGGAGAGTTGCCGTGGACGATTTCTTCGGTTTTGTCGCTTTTGTCCTAATTTTGGTGCCCATCGTCATCATCGCGATGCTGACCGTTCTAATGGGCCGCCAAAGACGTAACCAGGATGACCTTAATCAGACCTTGCGTAAGATAGAAGCGGCGCTGCGCGAAGACCGCAAACTGCTGCGCGAGCTGGCAAAAGCGCGAGAAATGCCCGCAAGCGAAACGCCGCCGCAACCCGCCTTATTTGAGGCGCAAACACCGGCAACGGCACAGGTGATATTCGACATTACCGACAGCCAACTGCCTGCGGAAAAAGAGCCGCCGAAACCCGCAACGCCGCCGGAACCGATTGCAGAGCCAGCCCAGGAAAATCCCTGGAGTCAAAACACCTGGCAACCCGCAGAACCCAGCCGTTTCGAACTGGCGGCGCAGAAAATCCTCAAAGAAATCTGGAACTGGATCATCGTCGGCGAAGGCCATCGGCCCGAAGGCGTGGCGATGGAATATGCGGTGGCCAGCAACTGGCTGCTGCGTATCGGCGTGTTGATTTTGGTGACCGGTATCGGCTTTTTCCTGAAATATTCCATCGACAACGGCCTGCTTGGCGAACAAGCGCGGGTAGCCTTATCAGTGCTGGCCGGTGTCGGCATGATTGTCGGCGGCGTGCGTTTGGTCGGCGGCACCTACCATCTGTTCAGCCAGGGTTTGCTGGGCGGCGGCATTGCAGTGTTGTATTTCAGCGTATTTGCCGCGCACAGTTTTTATCATCTGCTGGACGTCTATCCGACTTTTGCATTGATGATTTTGGTGACCGCCTGCGCGGCGTTTTTAGCGATCAAGCTGGATTCCATGCTGGTAGCGATATTCGCCATCATCGGCGGTTACTGCACGCCCATCATGCTCTCCACCGGCCAAGTCAATTTTCCCGGCTTGTTCAGTTACATGCTGCTGCTCGGCGCCGGCATCCTGGCGATCAACTGGTACAAGCAGTGGCACTTGTTAAATTTCCTGAGCTTCTTCTTTAATTACCTGTTGTTCTTCGGCTCGATGCAAAACTATCCGGTCGAGTATTTCTGGCAGGTGTTGCCGTTCTTGACGGGTTTTTTTGTGCTGTATTCGACGACGGTATTTTTGTTCTGCTTGGTCAACCAAAGCAAATCGACCTTACTGGATTTGATTGGCCTGATCGTCAATGCCGCCATCTTCTTCGGCACCGCCTATCATCTAATCGACGACGCCTACGGGCAAATCTGGACTGCCTTGTTAACCGTCGCGCTGGCGGCGTTCTATGTCGGCCATGTGTATTACTGTCTGGCGCGCAAGGTGGCAGATAAAGAGCTGCTGATCAGCTTCATCGGTTTGGCGGCATTTTTTGTGACCATAACCCTGCCCTTGCTGCTGTCCAATCAATGGATCACTGTCAGTTGGTCTTTGCAGGCCTTGGTGATGCTGTGGATGGCCGGCAAACTGCGCAGCGCGTTTTTACAACAAGTGGCGTATCTGCTTTACGCGCTGGTGCTGGTCCGTTTTTGTTTCATCGACTTGCCCGGCCAATACGGCATGCAAATGGATAGCCAGCAATCGTTCGGCGCCTTCTTGCTGGGCCTGCTGGAACGGGTGATCAGCTTCGGTATCCCCATCTTGTCTTTGGCCTTGGCGTATACGCTGATCGAAAAACCGGCGCCCGCCTCGCCACTGGCTTGCGATGCCGGCAACGATGTGCCGCTATGGCTAAAAGACAATCTGCTGTTGCAAATCATCCTGCTGATCGGCGGCGGGCTGTTGTTTGTGGTGCTGCAACTGGAATTGTTCCGCAGCTTTGCCTATCTGTATCCGCCCTTGCAATTGCCGGTGCTGACCTTGGTATGGCTGGCCATGTGCTGGCTATTGTTGACCCGTTACGTAGCCGGTACGGGCGATTGGCTGTTACAAGCACTCAGGCTGTTCCTGATCGGCGTGTTCCTGAAGATGCTGTTGTTCGACCTGCCGTCCTGGGATTTGACGCTGGGCCATATAAGCGTCGGCGACAGCGTCTGGACCTTGCGTTACGGCGGCGGCTACTCGTTTGAATTAGCCTTGATGCGTTTCCTGGATTTCGCAGCGACGATAGCCTTTTTACTGTTGGCCTTACGCCGCCTGGCCGACCACGAAACCGACAGCGGCAATATCCGCCAATGGCTGGGCGGTGCGGCACTGGTCTTGTTATTTACCTTTTTAAGTCTGGAAATTAACTCGCTGTTGTATCACTATGTGCCGGGTTTGCGTTCCGGTGGCGTGTCGATCTTGTGGTCGATATTTGCGTTGACCTTGGTGTTCAACGGCATCAAGCGGCAAATCGCCGCATTGCGCCTGGTCGGCTTGGCGCTGTTTGCCCTGGTAGCCTGGAAGGTGTTTTTCATTGACCTGGCCCGGCTGGAACAAATTTACCGGATCGTCGCCTTTATCGTGCTGGGCATGCTGGCACTCGGCGGCGCGTTTTTTTACATGCGTTATCAACAAACTTTTATCGGCAACGCCGAAAACAAAACATGATCATGATCGCCAAATTTGCAGTGTTATGCTGCCTGTTTTTGACTCAGGCTTGGGCCAACGAAACACCGGCTTACCGGTTCAGCCGGCCGGTGCTGGCCCAGGATAACGGGCAACAAAGCCTGCTGGCCGTGCCGTTGGACAGCGCGGTGTATGCCAACACCGCCGCCGATTTTCGCGACTTGCGCCTGGTCGATCAAAACGGCGTCGAAACCCCGTATTTGCTGCAAAAAATCGCCAGCCAAAAAACGGTCAGTAAGCGCGTAGCCAGCACCAGTAAAACCATCGATTTGCAAAAATTCGGCGACGAGGACGAAGGCTTCGTCGTGACCGTGCAACTGG
Source organism: Methylomonas sp. TEB (assembly GCF_047777895.1). Taxonomy (GTDB): domain Bacteria; phylum Pseudomonadota; class Gammaproteobacteria; order Methylococcales; family Methylomonadaceae; genus Methylomonas. Next base: position 1,907,003 of record NZ_CP180476.1, on the reverse strand, counting down.
ACAAAAAAGCCGCCAACGCTGATGGCCTGAGTCTGATCACCGACCAGCGCGACTTCGAATACGCCTTGCAAATTCACGGTTCCAACGACGGCGAGAATTGGCAACTGCTGGTCGAGCGCGCGCAGATTTACGATTATTCGCGTTATATGAGTGTCGGTAACCGCGACGTCGAATTGCCGGCGAATAGCTTCCGGCAATTCAAAATCGTCGTCGCCAAAGCCAGCCAGACCCGGGTTGCCGAACTGTTGGAACTGACCCGCACCGTGCGCGGCAGCGAGGAAGTGCAACGCCAGGAAACCACGCAACAAATCAAGGAACCGCTGCATGTCGAGCGCATCGAGCTCTGGCATAACGCCAGCGAAACGGTTGCCGACGCCGATCAGCAATTTGATTACCCGGCCGGTTTTAAAATCAAACTCGATGCCGCACAAAAAGCCACTATCATCGACGTCGACACGCTACGGCAACCGCTGAACGGTTTGAAGCTGCAAATAATGACCCCAAACTTCAGCCGCCAGGCCGAAGTACAAATCCCGCTGACGCAAGGGCTGGAAACCCAAATGCGCACCATCGGCACCGGCACCTTGGAAGCCCTGCATTATCAAGACATCAACCGCGAACAAACCACCATCGGCTTTCCGGAACAACGGCAAACGCGCTACCGCATTGTGATTCGTGACCAGGACAACCCGGAACTGCATATCAACACCGTCGCCGGCACCGGTCCCGGCTACCAATTGCTATTCCTGCCGCAAACCGGCCTGAGCTACCAAATCAAATACGGCGCCGAAGCCGCCGAGGCGCCGCACTATGACACCGCACCGATCCAGGAATTATTACGCCGCGGTTACCAGAGCAATCGAGCCGGATTGGGGCCGGAAGCCGAGGCCACAATCGGCGAACAACACTTCAATGTCGCTAAACTGCTGAACAGTTCGTGGTTTCTGGGCCTGGTCATCACCTTGATGGTGATCGTGCTGGCGTGGAGTTTGTTTCGGGTCGGCAAGCGCGTTGCCAATCTGTCTGATTCGACTGAGCGGAAATGAAGTGCGCTGTGATACCCCAACAAATAAAAAAATGGGCGGATAAGCCTAACGTCATCCGCCGATCAACATAAATTAAAGCAATGCCTTAGTGTCTACACTTGGCATCGCTTCGCCCTACTCCCCTTTTACGCTAGCTTCGCGCGATGGAGGGTGTGGCGGCGCGACTTGGCCAGTATGCCCAGCAAACCGCCCAGGAACAGCCAAGCCGTAGTCGGCAGCGGCACGGCGGCGACCCGCAGACTGCCGTTGGTTGCCAAGTTGGAAAAGTCGAGTAGCTTGCGGTCTATGCCGGCGACGCTGATGCGGTCCGGGTTTAAACTGCCGCTGAAGCCGGCGAAGTCGAATAACTTGAAAACATCGCCGGCGACCGGCGTGAAGTTACCGCCGAACACCAAGGACAGGGTGCCGTTAAAATCAAAATGGCCGATATTCAGTAATTGATCGTATTGGCTGCCCGGCTGATTACCGAAGATTTCCATCGTCAGCACCGAACTGGCACCAAAGCGGAGGCTGCCGCCGTGGAAGTCGATGGCGGCCGGGCTGTTGCCGGGATTGTAGCCGCCGCGAAAAACAACGTTGCCGCCAAACCCACCGGCACCGTTGACATCGTTCAGGAAAGTCAAGGTGCCCCTCGATCCAGTCACCAGACCGTTGTTGGTGAAGTCGCCCAGAATGCTGGCGCTACCGGTGTAGCTCAGAGTGTCACCGTCGCCCAAATCGATGCCGTTGATGCTGCCCAGTTCGCCGCCCTTGCCCAAACTGGTGGAGACGCCCAACTGGGCTTTATCTTTATCCAGCAACGTCACTTGATTTGAGCCGACATCAAGCTTGCCGCCAAATTCGAAACCTTGATTGGAATTGACGTTGCCCAGCACCAGTTTGCCGCTATTGGCGCGGATGGTGTTGGCCGCCGTGCCGCCGCTCACTGTCGTTGTCAGCGTGCCGTAACCGGACAAGGTGCCGATGTCGTTCATATCCAGATGGCTACCGTTATGGAAGACGATTAGTCCGCCGTTCACTGCCAGCGTGCCGGCCTTTAGCGAGCCGCCGTTTAGCCATAATAGACTGCCGCTGTTGACGTTCAGGCTGTTGGTTACCGCCAAGGTTTTGCCGCTGGTCAGGATGGTGGCCGGGCCAAAAATCTCATTGCGGCCCAAGGTCACGCCGTCGGCACCGGTGATGCTCAAGATGCCGGCGAGCCAGTTAAACTGCCCGCCAGGCCCAGGGCGAACGTCGTCTTGATTGACGACTTCGAGCGTGCCGCCGTCCAGATTCACGACGCCGGCTCTTAAAATTCGGAAGCGTCCGCCAACCGAAACCAGGCCCTGGTTTTCGATGTTGAGCAATCCCCGTCCGTTAGAGCCGATGATCAGATCGCCTTGGTTCCACCATTGCGAGCCGTCGCCATTGACCATCACCTTGCCCAAGCTGCCGATGGCATTGCCGATGACCGCGCTTGCGCTTTCCACTTTTCCGCCATTTTCCACATTCAGCGTGCCGGTGCCTTGATTGCCTAACGTTAGGCTATCCCGGATAGTCCATGTCGACCCTTGGCCTTTGATACTTGCCTCCCCCACACCGCCACTGGCATTGCCGATAGTTGCTCTGTCACTTTTCACGCTGCCGCCGCTATCGACGACTAAGCTGCCATTACCCTGATCGCCGACAAACAGCTCGCTTTTGTTAAGCCATTGGGCGCCCAAACCCTGCACGTTTACCCGGCCGATACTTTGCGATTTTGCGCCGACGTAACCGAACTGGTTGCTGACGGTGCCGCCAGGACCGACGAGTAACTCACCTCTGCCGCCGCGCTCGTATCCAACCGACAAATTGCCGATGCTCAGCATACTGGAGCCCGAGTCCTCGATTAAAACTTTGCCCTTGCCCTGATTGCCGATAATGGTAGATTGGCTTTCCATGCTCCCGCCCTTGACGATATTCAATTCGCCCGCACCTTGATCGCCGATAACGCTTTGGCCGCTTACGACTATGCCGCCGTTAGCGATTTTCAAACTGCCTTGGCCAGGCGAACCAATAAACAGGCTCTGATTCGTCCACCGCGATCCGGCGCCGTCGATGGTGACTAAGCTGGGATGCATGGAGTTACCGCCACCTATGGTGCTTTTGCCGGAGTTCAACACACCACCATTGGTCACGCTCAGCGTGCCTTCACCAAGATAGCCAATGTGCAGATCGTTACTATTGGTCCAACTCGATCCCAGGCCATCGATAGCCACTTGGGCACCGTTGCCGAGAGACGCCGTCTTGCTGATCACCGAGCCGGAATCGAGGATATTCAGGATGGCTTTGCCGTGCGTGCCTATATTCATGTTCCCGCTATTGGTCCATTTCGATCCCGAGCCTTGGACGGTCATTTCCGCCGTACTTCCCTGGCCGGCGCCGATGACGGCCGAAACACTGTCCAGCGTACTCCTGCCTTTCACCAACAATTGTGCTTGTCCGGTTTCGCCGAGAATCAATGGGTTATTGCCTGCGGAAACCCTGGCGTAGCGTAGCAAGGTCAGGGAATGGTCGCGCAAACCGGCGAATTGATTCACTTGTAAAAAGCCGCCGGGGATATTGCCGCCATCCCAGATCTGATCGGCGCCGATAATGATCGGCATATTGATGGTTTGCAGATTGCGGCTGGCGTTGACGATATTGCCGATGCTGACGATGCGATTGCCGTTTAGGGTAAACGCCCTGGCGTCGGCCGCAAAGGTAATGCCGTTGATGTCCAGATCTTCCGGGCCGTCGTTAAGCGGTGTCAACCGGGTATTGCCTTTGAAGACCAAGCTATCGCCGGTGTTCGGCAGTAATAATGGGTCGTTGTTTAGCCAGTTGGTATTGGGATGAAGGAAATCGTTGTTCGAGAAAAACCAACTGTCGTTGTCGCCGCTGCCGTCCCAGACTAGTTCGTAGGCAAGAACGGGCGAGGTCAAAAGGCTATTGGCTAGGATGCCGGCCAAGGCCAGCGCTAATGGGTGGGCTTTGAAACAAGGGCGGGACATGGTGCGGCTCCTGAGTAAACGTAAAAAGTGTGGTCTCGGAGGCGGTTAGTGGCTAACCGATGTCCGATGGTTAGCGTTTACTGTTCATTTCTTGTGCCAATTGCCGCGTGTTTGCGGCTATTGCCCTGTAAGCGATTGTTTTAAGGTTGTTTTGGTTTTGTCGTTTAAGGCAATTAAGGTTGGCGGCAATGAGCCGGCGGGCAGAAGCGGCGACGATATGTCGTTCGAGTGACGAAATATCGTTGATTGCCGGGCCGATCAGCCCGGTATGCAAGGCCTAGCTTTTCGCTTTGGTCAACATACTGGTGTTTGAATGGTAAGTGGTACTTACACCACTGCTGGCGTTGCCGGGACGTGGTTCCCAAACTCCCGTTTGCAAACCAGAAAAAGCAGGATTTCAGGCTGTTAAAAATCTTTTCCAACGCACCTTATTCAGCCATCAACCCGGCGATTTGGGCTTTGGCGTTACATTGGCCGATGGCCTCGGCTATCTGAGACGGCGTGAGTTTATGTTTAACGGCAACCGTTCCATGCCAATCGAATGCTTGATATTCCTTTTGTGCAAATGTGGCGATCTGGCATTTTTTAGCGGGCGAGTTGGCAAACGGCATTGGGCTATCGGCCGGCAAGGGTTCCATGCCTTCCGAGCTAGGTGCGTAAATCAAAAAATCGCCGTTCATCGCCAGGACTGCGCGGTATTGCTGGGCGGTGGTGAAATACAAATCACCGACCGCAATATCAGCTTCTTTTAGCCACAGATTTTTGTTTTTCTTAGTCTTTTTCATGGGGTGATTCATTTAAACAGGTCTGGGGATTATCAAGTGTCGGGATTAGCGCGCAGTTTGGCCAGAATAAAATCGGTGTGCGAGACGCCAAGCAGGTCAGCAATCTTCCGCACCAGATACTCCTCTTGCGGGTCGATAGCACCGTCGGCGTAGGCGATTTGCCAGAGGGATTTAACAAACTTTATCTTTTCCTCAGGACCAAGGCATTGGTTGATTGTTGAGGTAAATTCGTAATAATCAACCGCCTGCTGACGCTTGTGTTCCGCTTTGGCCATCAAGGCCTGAGCCTGTTCAGTGGAGAGCGAAAAACACTTTTGCACCAAGGACAGAATCTTGGTCCGCTCGACATTCTGACAGACATCATCCATGGTCATCATTTCTGTCATTAAGGCAGTCAAAGCCTCTTGAAGCTGTGCTTCCGCAGCCTCCGGTGGCGGTAAGGACAGGTGTTTTTCAAAAAACAGTTTAATTTGCTCAAGCATATTGGGTGTGGCATACGTTGCAGATAATTAAATAACCCGTTAATCCTATTACACGGCCCTATTTCCGAAGATTGTCATTCCGCCCAGGATCGCCGTAATCCAAATGCCATCGCGTGGTTAAGGCAGCAATAAGAAACCGGCAATAAAGTGAAATCTCCCAAGCTAACCAGCCTAAGCGTAATGAACACTCAAACCGCCAAAATCGACAATCACAAAGCCAAGTTGCCGAAAAAGCTTTATATCGCAACCGATGGCTCGTTGAAGTCATGCGTTACCGGGCCATTGCTGGAGCTGCCTATCGATTTTCAGGCGTGGCCGCCAATGGACACCAGCAACATCGTTTTGTTTGTCAGCAAAGCCGCTTAGTCTCGCTACAAACCCGGGTATTTTAGCGGTTTGCCCTTGGTTACGCTGAAAGCGGGCCTTCAGCAGCAAACACCTGGATTCGCTGCCCATCCAAGATCAGCAGCCCTTCACTGGCTTGATTGCTCCCGGCGATTCAGCATCAGGTGGGCAAGACGATTGCCGGCTTCAATCAAAGGGTGGATCACAAAATTGGCGCCCGCTTTTGATAATTGCTGCTCTTCCACACCGTGATAACAAATACTGCTGATCTGCCCCGCGAAACCGCGCTTCCTAAGCTGAGCCACAGCAGTCAAACGCACCTCGAATGCCGGCACCGTCAGGATGATGCCTTTAACCTTATGCAAGGGTAAACCGCTCCATAACTCGGTGTCCTCGGCGTCCCCGTAGAGCACGCGGCGGCCGGCGGCAAGATGATATTCCAACACGGTAGGGTCGGCATCCAAGCCAACCACCCGCTGCTCCTGCTGGCACAGGGTTTTATAGACCACGCCACCGGTTCGGCCCATGCCTATCACCAGCCATTCGGCGGCGCCGAACGAATCCGGCAGGCGGTCCGGGTGGTCGGACTTTCTTTCAAACCTCACCAGCAGTGGCTCTACCCAGGAAAACAAGCGATGGGAATAACGGTTTAACGGTGCGGCAATGGCCAGCGAACCGGCCACCGCTAAACTGATGATAGCGTTCCATTCCGCTGGCAACAGTTGAGCTTTGACCACCGCGCTGGTGGTAATCAGCGAAAATTCGCTGTACGTCGTCAAGGCCAAGGACGATACGAAAGCAGTACGCGCCCGGAGTCCGGCGACCACAAATAGACCAAAGAACAGCGCACATTGCAAAGGCAACAACGCCAGCAATTGCAAAGCGTCCATAATCTGCGCCCGGTTCGGTAAGTCACTGACACCAATCTGCAAGAAGAACGCCACCAAAAACAGCTCTTTCAAACCCCAGAGTCTGTCGCTTAACTCCTTGATCCTGGGATGATTAGCCAACATCACGCCGGTCAACAAAGCGCCAATATCCCCGGCAATACCGACACTTTCCGCGGCGACGCCGCCGGCCAACGCCAGCGTTACCCCCAACAGCAATTTCAGTTCCGAAGATCGGCTGACCGACAATACCCGATGCGCTATCGGCCGTAACAGCGGCACCAGTAACAAAGCCAATGCCCAAGGCGTAGGCTGCCTACCTTCCGCCAGCGCCAGCAAACCGATTGCCACGATGTCCTGCAAAATCAGAATACTCATGACATCCCGACCATGCAGCGACGACAATTCGCCGTTATCTTCCAGCACCTTGATCGCCAACACGGTGCTGGAAAACGCCAAACTGAGCCCCAGCACCAAGCCGCCGGTCACTCGCTGCTCTAGCCACAGAAACACCAGCGCGGAAATCAACGCCATCAACATTAAATGCAAGCCACCGACGCTAAGCACTTCGCGACGGATCAGCGAACTGGGCTTGAGTTTTAAACCGACCGAAAACAACAATAATTCAATACCGATCTCCGCCAAATGGTGAAGATCCGGCAATACCGCAATGCCCAGGGCATGCAGTACGTAACCAGCGACCAAATAACCAACCAGCGGCGGAAAAGACAGGCGGCTGGCTACCAAACCAGCGATATATGCCGTACTAATCCAAGTTAATTCCATCATATCTATCAACCAAAATAAAAACGCCGTTTAATATATCGGGATCGTAACCTGTTTTAAAAGGTTACTGGCTAATTTTTAAACAGCTACGCCACTTGCGCCTGGATTTTCCGGACGATCTAGGTCCAACTATTTTCGCGGAAATCCCAAATTTTAGCCGTCCGAGCAAGCCCATCATCTGTACAGAAGGTTGATAGGCCGAGTGTTTTACCGCATCATCCCTATCGATTCGCCCTCCCCCTTTTTACCGGTACGCACCATGAAACACCCCGAATTCCCGTTAACCGACGAGCTGATTTATCTCAACCACGCCGCCGTAGCCCCCTGGCCGAAACGCACCAGCGCAGCGGTGATTCAATTTGCCGAACAAAACAGCCAGTTCGGCTCGCATTACTATCTGGATTGGTTGAAAAAGGAAAACGAAATCCGCCGCCAATTGCAGACCTTACTGAATGCACCCTCGGCTAACGATATTGCACTGGTGAAAAACACTTCAGAAGCCCTGTCCTTCGTCGCTTTTGGCTTACCGTGGCAAGCCGGTGACAACATCGTCTCCAGCAACGAAGAATTCCCGTCCAACCGCCTGCCCTGGCAAGCCCTGGCCGAGCGCGGCGTCGAGTTTAGAGAAGCCGATTTGCACAGTGCCGCAACCCCGGAAGATGCCTTGTTTGCACTGGTGGACAGCAACACGCGCTTGCTGACCATCAGCTCCATCCAATTCGCCTCCGGCTTACGCATGGATTTGGAACGCATCGGCGAATATTGCCGACAACGCGGCATTTTGTTTTGCATCGACGCGATTCAAAGCTTGGGCGCGGTGCAATTTGATGTGCAAGCTTATCACGCCGACTTCGTGATGGCTGATGGGCATAAATGGCTGTTCGGCCCAGAAGGCCTGGGGGTGTTTTATACCAACCCGGCCGCACGCGACCGGCTCAAGCTCAGCCAATATGGCTGGCACATGATGAAAGACACGCATAATTACGAAAACCTGCCATGGGAGATCCATCCCGGCGCCCGCCGTTTCGAATGTGGCAGCCCGAACATGTTAGGCATTCACGCCTTGTCCGCCAGTTTGTCTTTATTACTGGAAACCGGCATGCCCACGGTTGAGGCCCTGGTTCTGGAACGCAGCAACTACCTGCGCGAAGCCATCAGCGCCAACGCCGAGCTGATTTTACTGTCGCAGCGGCACAGCCGTTTGCAGTCCGGCATCATCAACTTCAAACACCGATCCATTGACAATGAAGTGCTTTATAAGCATTTGCAAAAAAATGGTGTGGTTTGTGCCCTACGCGGCGGCGGGATTCGCTTTTCGGCGCATTTTTACAATACATTGGCGGAATTGGATCGGGCGCTAATACTGGCCACAGCGGTTTCGGAATGACGTTCGCCGAACTGTATTGGTACGAATATTATCGCTAACTTTTGCCTGATTAAACGGGCCGAAGGCATAGACAGCCGCTTTGGCCAGACTTCCATAGCACCCGTGCGGGTTTCCGGCCGCTGCGAGGGCGTCCTAAAAAGTCCCGGCGGCATATAAAATTCCCGCGTCTGCGTCCCCCAATATCCCGAATGCACATCCGGCGGGCAGGAAGGCGCCGCCAAGCAGTTTAGCGGTGCCGCCACAAGAACCTGCGGCACCACTGGACATCTCGTGATAGCCTTCCGGATGTTTTTACATGCCAACGGCGCGCTATAAAATGCGGTTGCAGCCACGGGAAGTGTGGTCTCAATCATTTGATGAACACATTACCGTCGATTGATCCCAATAATTGATCACGGCTACCAGAACAAACGTCTTGTTACGGAGCAGGACCAGCACCTAATTTTTTATATAAAAATCGCAGATGCGCTTGGTCAATGGACAAATTCTGTTTGACCGGCATCATCAGTTCTACCTTTCCCCTACCCCTTTGTGCAGTTTTCGCAAGCTATCGGCTTCGTTAGACTCAACCCTCAATACAGTCACCACCCCAAACAATTAGGAGAATTGAATGAAAAAGACACTGTTTCCGGCGATCGGAATGTTGCTTGCCGGTTTGGCAAGCTCCGGCCATGCTGCCGTCACCACCATCGATTTCAACAGCATTGCTTTACATCCCACCAATCACGAAATTTCAGTGCCCAAACCCTATCTGGAAGACGGCTTCAAGTTGAGCACGCTGGCCGGGGTGTCATTCCAGTTAAGCGGTGGCACCCTCTACGCGATCATGCCTGCCAGCCCTTATTGGACCGGCAGCGTCGGTTTGTATTCCGGGGTAGTCACCAATCAAGGTAGCGTCTTTTTACTGGAAAAACAGGATGGCGGTTCGTTTGACTTACTCAGTATGGACGCGGCGTCGTTTTGGACCATTGCCAGCGGCCGGCAGTTCTCTGTTTATGGCTACCCGCAAGCCGGCGGCTTCGTCAGCCAGTCATTCCTGCTTGACGCGACCACAAATACGTTGGAAACCCTTTATTTCAACGATTCCTTCAAAAACCTGAATAAAATTATCTTCAGCTCGACCTATGCGCAGGTTGACAACATCAAACTGGGCCTTCCTTCGCCGATTTCGGCCGTACCAGTTCCCGGCGCGGCATGGCTGCTGCTGAGCGGCTTAGGCTTCATCAGTCGACGTAATATCGCCAAGGCATTACGCTGGTCCCGTTAAACGCCACTGGTTAATTCGTCGCGTTTCAAGACAGTAAGGCTAAATCCACAGGGCGGCAATAGACAAAGGCATATTTCGCCCTGTGGCGGCGGTTTACATGCGGCGCAATACCCGCAGGCTATTGCGTCCTTGACCACGAACTACCGTCAATCGGTAAAACAATTCAGCCATCAATCCCGAATTCATCCCGCCAAAGCAAGAGCAAGTTTCCCAACAGAAAAGCCTTCTTGATCAACAAATTCGATTGAGTTTTATGTTTTCTTAACGAATATTCAAAGAATTTTTACGACATTTTTACCCGCCAATCGGTAGATTGTGACTCAGGCGATCAGCGGCAAAACCGCCAAAATTTTGGACTGTTTGACGTATTCGCCCGTCTAAAAAATGCTTAAGCATCTTTGCAGGAGGTCTATATGAGCGGGATTTATCTATTAAGCGGCGGCTTGGCGCTGCTGGTGTTTATTTATCTAGTGGTCGCGCTGTTTTATCCGGAGAAATTCTGATGAACGAAACCGGCTTCCTACAAATTTTTATCTATCTGCTGGCCTTACTGCTGCTGAGCAAGCCACTGGGTACGTACATGGCACGGGTGTATCAAGACGAATCCATCGTGGGCAACACTTGGTTTGCCGGGCTTGAGCGCGGACTTTATCGGCTGTGCGGCATACAAATCCAGCAAGATATGCGCTGGCAGCAATATGCCGGTGCTTTGCTAATTTTTAACTTGCTGGGTCTGCTGGTGGTTTATGCCATGCAAACCTGCCAAGACCTGTTGCCGCTCAATCCGCAGGCCCTGCCGGCCATCAGCTCCGACTCAGCTTTAAATACCGCCATTAGTTTTGCCACCAACACCAATTGGCAGGGCTATGCCGGTGAGGCCAGCATGAGTTACCTCACGCAAATGCTCGGTTTAACGGTGCAGAACTTTTTGTCGGCAGCCAGCGGTATGGCGGTACTGGTGGCTTTGATACGCGGTTTCAGCCGGCGTAACACCAACGGCATTGGCAATTTCTGGGTGGATATGACGCGCTCGACGCTGTATATCCTGCTGCCGCTTTCGTTGCTACTTGCTGTCGTCTTGGTGGGGCAAGGCGTGGTGCAAACCTTTGATCGTTATGCCACCGTCAAGCTGCAAGAACCGCTGACTTACTCGGCACCAGCGCTTGATGCGGATGGACACGCTGTACTGGATGCACAAGGCCAACCCGTCACTCAAACCCAGCAAAGCCAGGCACAAACCCTGGCCTTGGGCCCCGCGGCCTCGCAAATTGCCATCAAGCAGCTTGGTACCAACGGCGGCGGTTTTTTTAATGCCAACTCGGCGCATCCTTACGAAAACCCCACCCCGCTGAGCAATTTTTTGGAAATGCTCGCCATCCTGTTAATCCCCGCCGCGCTGTGTCATACCTTTGGTTTTTTGGTCGGCGATAGCCGGCAAGGCTGGGCGCTGTTGGCAGCGATGACACTGGTGTTTGTGACGCTGGTGTTCGTCACCGTGCCCGCCGAACAACACGGCAATCCGGCGCTGGCGAGTTTGGGCGTGGATCAAGCCGCGTCCAATCAACAAGCCGGCGGCAATATGGAAGGCAAGGAAGCCCGCTTCGGCATCGTCAATTCCGCACTGTGGGCAGTAGCGACCACCGCCGCCTCCAACGGCTCGGTGAACGCTATGCACGACTCGTTCACCCCCATCGGCGGCATGATCCCGATGTGGTTGATCCAGCTGGGCGAAGTGATCTTCGGCGGCGTGGGCTCGGGCCTTTACGGCATGATCGTGTTCGCGCTAGTGGCGGTGTTTATCGCCGGATTGATGATAGGCCGCACGCCGGAGTATTTAGGCAAAAAGATCGAAGCCTTTGAAATGCAGATGGCGGCGGTGATTATTTTAATCCCCCCGCTCTTAGTGTTGGGCGGCACGGCGTTAGCCTTAATGACCGAAGCCGGCAAGGCATCCATCCTCAATCCCGGCGCCCATGGCTTTAGTGAAGTGTTGTATGCGTTGTCCTCGGCAGGTAATAACAACGGCAGCGCCTTCGCCGGTTTGTCGGCCAATGTGCCGTTTTATAACTACTTACTCGGCTTGGCAATGCTGGTATCGCGTTACGGGTTGATGATTCCGGTATTAGCCATCGCCGGCTCGCTGGCCGCCAAAAAACATGTGCCGGTCGGTCCCGGCACCTTACCCACCCATACGCCCTTGTTCGCGGTGTTGCTGATTATCACGGTGTTAATGGTCGGCGCGTTGACCTTTGTGCCGGCGCTGGCCTTAGGCCCTATCGTCGAGCAGTTGCACATGCTCGCTCATTCTTGATTTCATAGCAGGTAAGCATATGACTCACAAAGCGCTCTCGTCTTCCTTATTTGACCCTGACCTGCTTAAGCAAGCGGTTTGGGAATCCTTTAAAAAACTGACGCCGCAGCAACAATGGAAAAATCCGGTGATGTTTGTCGTGTATCTGGGCAGTTTGTTAACTACGCTGTTATGGCTGCAAGCTTTGGCCGGTGATAGCGAGGAATCCGCCAGTTTTATCTTAACTATCACGGTCTGGTTATGGTTTACGGTGCTGTTCGCCAACTTCGCCGAAGCGGCCGCGGAGGGCCGCAGCAAAGCGCAGGCGGCTTTCTTGCGCACCGCCAAGCGCGATATTGCCGCCAAGAAGCTGGATGAACCGCGTTACGGTAGCAACTACGCCAAAATCGCCGGCTCCAGTCTGCTGAAAGGCGATGTGGTGCTGATCGAAGCCGGGGATTTCGTGCCGGGCGATGGCGATGTCATCGAAGGCGTAGCCTCGGTGGACGAAAGCGCTATCACCGGCGAAAGCGCGCCGGTAATCCGCGAATCGGGCGGCGATTTCAGCTCGGTGACCGGCGGCACCCGGGTATTATCGGATTGGCTGGTGGTGCGGATTTCCGCTAACCCCGGCGAAACCTTTCTGGACCGGATGATTTCGATGGTGGAAGGCGCCAAGCGGCAGAAAACTCCGAACGAAATTGCCTTGACTATCCTGCTGGTGGCCCTGACGCTGGTGTTTTTGATGGCCACGGTGACTTTGCTGCCCTTCTCGTTGTATAGCGTGGAAACGTCCGGTGCGGGCCACCCAATTTCGATCACCGTGCTGGTGGCTCTGTTGGTGTGCTTGATTCCCACCACCATAGGCGGCTTGCTGTCGGCGATTGGCGTCGCGGGTATCGGCAGAATGATGCAAAAAAATGTGATCGCCACCTCCGGCCGCGCGGTGGAAGCGGCCGGTGATGTGGATGTGCTGTTGCTGGATAAAACCGGCACCATTACCTTGGGCAATCGGCAGGCTGCGGCATTCATTCCCGCCAAAGGCATCAGCGAGAAGCAGTTGGCCGATGCCGCGCAACTGGCTTCGTTGACCGACGAAACCCCGGAAGGCCGCAGCATCGTCGTGCTGGCCAAACAAAAGTTTGGTTTGCGCGAGCGCGACGTGCAATCCCTGGGCGCGACTTTTATCCACTTCAGCGCCCAAACCCGGATGAGCGGGGTCAACTTCCCCTCCCCCCAGCCCTCTCCCGAAGGGCGAGGGAGCGAAAACATGCGGCAAATCCGCAAGGGTGCCGAAGATGCGATTAAACAGTATGTGACCGAACAAGGCGGCCGCTTTCCCGAAGAAATCCAAAAAATGGTCGTCGATGTGGCGCGGCGCGGCAGTACCCCGCTGGTGGTAGCCGACGGCAAACAGGCCCTGGGCGTCATCGAATTAAAAGACATCGTTAAAGGCGGCATCAAGGAACGCTTCATCGAACTGCGGCAGATGGGTATCAAAACCATCATGATCACCGGCGACAATCGCCTGACCGCTGCGGCGATTGCCGCCGAGGCCGGCGTCGACGACTTTCTAGCGGAAGCCACGCCGGAAGCCAAGCTGGCCTTGATTCGTCAGCACCAAGCAGATGGGCGATTAGTGGCTATGACCGGCGACGGCACCAACGATGCTCCGGCACTGGCGCAAGCCGACGTGGCGGTGGCGATGAACAGCGGCACCCAGGCCGCGAAAGAAGCCGGGAATATGGTCGATCTGGATTCCAACCCGACCAAATTGATCGAGATCGTCGAAACCGGCAAGCAAATGTTGATGACGCGCGGGGCGTTGACCACCTTTAGCGTGGCCAACGACGTGGCGAAATATTTCGCCATCATCCCGGCCGCCTTTGCCACCACCTATCCGGCTTTGAACGTTTTGAACGTCATGGGTTTGGCCACCCCGGCCAGCGCTATACTGTCGGCGGTGATATTCAATGCGCTGATCATCATCGCCTTGATCCCGCTGGCTTTGAAAGGCATCAAATATCAGCCGCTCGGCGCTGAAAAACTGTTGCAAAACAATTTGCTGGTCTACGGTGTCGGCGGCTTAATCGTGCCGTTCATCGGCATCAAGGCGATTGATTTGATACTGGTAACGATGAATCTGGTGTAGGAGAAAAACATGATTAGCTACTTCAGACCTGCCGCAACACTGCTACTGTTGCTAACCATCCTCACCGGCGGCCTCTATCCGGCGCTAATAACATTATTGGCGCAAAGCGTCTATCCGACTCAGGCCAACGGTAGCCTGATACAAGATGCGCAAGGGCAAGCTGTCGGCTCTGCATTAATCGGTCAAAGCTTTAGCCAGGCCCGCTATTTTTGGGGCCGGCCGTCGGCGACCACACCCTACCCTTACAATGCCGCCGCCTCCGGTGGTTCCAACCTCGGCCCGACCAATCCGGCCTTGAGCGACGCGGTAAAACTGCGCATTCAAGCATTACAGCAACTCGACCCGGACAATCCTGCTCTGGTGCCTGTGGATTTGGTTACCGCATCCGCCAGCGGATTAGACCCGCACATCAGCATTGCGGCGGCCCATTACCAAATCAAGCGCGTAGCCAAAGCGCGCAAATTGCCGGAAAGTGTCGTTCGGGATTTGGTCGAATCGCATAGCGAGCCAAGGCAATGGCGAATATTCGGCGAACCTAGCGTCAATGTCTTGAGTTTAAATCTGGCTTTGGACGCCTACTCGCAAGCCGCCAGACCATGAACGAACAACGCCTGGATCCCGATCAACTGCTGGCCCGCGTCGAACGCGACAAAGCCAAGGCCAAACGCGGCCGCCTGAAAATATTTTTCGGCGCGGCGGCCGGGGTCGGGAAAAGCTATGCGATGTTGCTGGCGGCACGGGAACGCCGCGCGGAAAATCTTGATGTGATCGTCGGCCTGGTGGAAACCCATGGTCGCGCGGACACCGAAGCGCTGTTGGCGGGCTTGGAAATCCTCCCAACCCGCAAGATCGACTACAAAGGCGCCGTGTTGCAGGAGTTTGATATTGATGCGGCCTTAAAACGGCGGCCGGCCATCATCTTGGTCGACGAATTGGCGCACACCAACGCCCCCGGCTCGCGCCATCCGAAACGCTGGCAAGATATTCGCGAATTGCTGGAAGCCGGGATTGATGTGTATACCGCGCTGAACGTGCAACACCTGGAAAGCCTGAACGACGATGTAGGGCAGATTGCCGGCATTCGTATCTGGGAAACCGTACCGGACACAGTATTCGAGGACGCCGACGAAGTCGAGCTGGTGGATTTGCCCCCCGACGAATTGTTGCTGCGCCTACGAGAAGGCAAAGTCTATTTGCCGCAGCAAGCCCAACACGCGATTCAGAATTTTTTCCGTAAAGGCAATCTGATTGCGCTACGCGAACTGGCCTTGCGGCAAACCACCAATCGCGTCGACGCGCAAATGCTGGATTATCGTGAAGACAATGCGATTCGCGAAGTCTGGCAGGTCAACGAAAGGCTGATGGTGTGCATCGGCCCGAATGTGCTGGCTGAGCGTCTGGTCAGAGCCGGCAAGCGCTTGGCGACCAGCCTGCGTTCGGCCTGGATCGTGGTTTACGTGGAAACGCCCGAATTGGCGCGCTTGCCCGCCGAAAAGCGCGACGGGATTTTACGGGTATTGCGGCTGGCGGAACAGCTTGGCGCCGAAACGGTGACGCTCAGCGCGCCGGAGATGAGCGAAGCGCTCATCCGCTTTGCCCGCGAACGCAATATCAACAAAATCGTAGTCGGTAAGCCCAGCCGACGCGGCTGGCGGCGCTGGCTGTTGGGTTCTGTGGTCGATGTATTGATCAGCCACGCTCACAATATCAATATTTACCTGCTGGGCAGCCCGCAACTGGGCGAACGCGAGGAACTGGAAGCCGAGCTGTCTTTATTCAAGAAATCACCCCTGCCCGGCCTGCGACAACGCATCCCCAGTAAAACTCGCCGACGCTATCGCGGCTATCTGTGGGCGATGGGAGTGACCTTGCTCTGCACGGCGGTGGGCAAGATGTTGTTCGGCAAGGTGGAACTGGCCAATGTGGTGATGGTGTATTTACTCGGTGTGGTGTTTGTCGCCACCCATTTCGGGCGCGGGCCGTCGGTGTTGGCCTCCTTGCTCAGCGTCGGCGTATTCGACGTGCTGTTCGTGCAGCCTTTCTACAGTCTGTCGGTAGCCGATAGCCAGTATCTGATCACGTTGTTGGCCATGCTGGTGGTGGCTTTTGTCATCAGCAATCTGATGGTCAACGTCCGCGCGCAGGCCAAGGTTGCCGCGCATCGCGAACGCCGCGCCGCGGCCTTATACGCGATGAGCAAGGAGCTGGCGGTGGCGCAAAGCGAACAGCAAATCGTCGCGACCGCCGTTAAACATCTATACGCCGAATTCAGCAGCCGCAATGTCATTTTATTTGCCAATCCGGGCGGGCGGCTGGTCTATCCCAAACAACACAGCCTGCCTCAATCTTTGCGCGGCACGGATTTGAGCGTGGCGCAGTGGGTCTACGATCACAACGAAATGGCCGGGCACGGCACCCATACCTTACCCGGCAGCGCGGCGATTTATTTTCCGATTCAAGACGAAGACAAAGCCATCGGCGTATTGGCGCTGTTACCGGTCAATTTACGCCGGGTGTTTTTGCCGGAGCAGCAAAAATTACTGGAAACCTTTTTGCGGCAAATCGGCCAGGCCGTCGCTCGTTTACGCTTTGCCGAACAGGCCAAATCGACACAATTGCAAATCGAAGCCGAACGGCTGCGCAACTCCTTACTCAGCGCCATTTCTCACGACTTGCGGACCCCGTTGTCGACGATCATTGGCTCGGCCAGTGCCTTAGTCGAAGACGAAGGCCATTTACAGGCCCAGCACCGGCTGGAACTCGGCCGTGCCATCTATGACGAAGCCGAACGGATGGCCAATTTGGTGAATAATATTCTGGACATGGCTAGACTCGACGCCGGCGTGGTGGAATTAAACAAACAGTGGCATCCTGTCGAAGAAATTATCGGCACCGTCCTAACGCGCTTGCAAAAACACCTGGCCGGCCGAAAAGTCAGCGTCAGCCTGCCGCCGGGTATTCCGCTGGTATTTGTCGATGCGGTGATGATAGAGCAGGTGTTGATTAATCTATTGGAAAACGCCGTGCGCTATACCGCTGCGGGCTCCGAACTTGAAGTGTTTGCCCAATACGTCGGCAATACCATGGAAATTTCGGTCGCCGATCACGGCCCCGGTATTCCCAAAGGTCTGGAGGATAAATTGTTCGAGAAATTTTACCAAGCCCGTCATGAATCGGCGCAAAGCGGCGTCGGCTTGGGGCTGGCGATTTGCCGAGCCATTGTCGAAGTGCATAGCGGCCGGATTCGCGCTAACAACAAACCGGGGGGCGGTGCGATCTTTACCTTCGCGCTACCCAACGACGAATCCCCTCCGCTTATGGAGCCGGAGGAATGAACATAATCCCACTGGATTTTGGCCATGGCTAAAACGCATCCCGTTATTATCGTGATCGAAGACGATCCACCGATCCGGCGCTTTTTGCGTACCAGTCTGGCGACGCACGACTTTGCGGTATTCGAAGCCGAGACCGGCAAACAAGGCCTGATTGAAGCCGGCGTGCGTAAACCGGATTTGCTGATTCTGGATTTAGGCTTGCCGGATTTGGATGGCGTCGAGGTGATCAAGAGTGTGCGCAGCTGGTCGGCCGTGCCTATCATCGTGCTGTCGGCGCGCAGTAACGAACAGCAAAAAATCGACGCCTTGGACGCCGGCGCGGACGATTACCTAACCAAGCCGTTTGGATTCGGCGAGCTGTTGGCGCGCATACGGGTGGCTTTGCGACATGCCAGCCGACCGGCGGAACATGCTCAGGACGAGGTGTTTGTCGTCGATGCACTGAAAGTGGATTTACGCAACCGGGTAGTCAGCGTCGATGGCAACGACATTCATCTGACGCCGATTCAATACCGCTTGCTCTGCGTGCTGATCAAGCATGCCGGCAAAGTTTTGACGCATCAGCAAATTTTGAAGGAAGTTTGGGGGCCGTCGTATCAGGAAAATCCGCATTATTTACGGATTTATATGAGCCAATTGCGGCAAAAGCTGGAAAGCGATCCGACTCAGCCGAAATATTTGCTGACCGAGTCGGGTGTGGGCTATCGCTTTAAAGTGGGTTAAGCGGCAACCTCGGTCTGATCGCCGCAGTGCGAAAACCGAATCAATATCCCACTTCTACCCGGTTTCTACCGCGTTGTTTGGCTTGATACATCGCGGCATCGGCTCGTTTGAGCAAGGATTCCGGGCTATCGCTACCTTTTAAGGCTGCAACGCCCAAACTGGCGGTAAGATTCAACACGTCCATGCCATAAGCCAAAGTGTGCGATTCAATATCTGCGCGGATGCGCTCGCCTATCACCATCGCACCGTCGATGTCGGTATCGCTCAGCAAAATCACAAACTCTTCGCCGCCGTAACGAAACACCGCGTCGCTGCCGCGCACACTGTCTTTCAACCAGCCGGCCAATGAGGACAGAGCCAAATCGCCGCAGGCATGCCCGTAATCGTCGTTGATATGCTTGAAGTGATCGACATCCACAAAAATCACCGACAAATGCTGCGAATTACGATGCGCACGTTTGATTTCGCGCAGCAAACAGTCGTTAAACGCGGTGCGGTTATTGGTTTTGGTTAAAGGGTCGGTGAATGCCATTTTCAATGCTTGCTGAAACAAAGTGGCATTTCTTAGCGGGTAAATCAGGCAACACAACAGGCTTTCCAGCATTTTTAATTCGTCTTTGCTGAAGCGATTGCTACGGGTTAGTTTCAACTCGCCCAGCTGCTGCTCTTCGACTTTTAGGGCATAGCTGCAAGAGTGGCGGGCCATCACGCCGCGTTTGAATTCCAAATCGAAATCTTCGTTGATGTATTCAAAGCCGTTATGCGGAATGGTATTTTGAATTTTGTCGCAGAAAATGGCGATCAACTCGTTGAATTCCAATGAAGTCTGCAAAGCACTACTGATATCGTAGTGATGCAAATTGACAGCGGTTGACGCTTCAAAGGTTTTATTACTGACTATCGCTAAATCGGCTGCTTTATCTCTCATGACGGTTCCCCGAGTCTTGAATCAAACTTCAAGGAGAATAAAGCCAAGAGCGTGCCAATTATTTTATAGCTATAAAATACAATTACTTAAACACAAACAACCGCAGTTTTCTTCAGCAAGCGGCAATTTTCCGCCGCTTAGCTGCCGCCGCCTCTCTTTGCCGACTTTTAAAACAAACCCAACTGTACTTGCGCGACTTCCGACATCATTTCCCGCGACCAAGGCGGATCTAACACCACTTCGACATCAACCGAACTAACGCCGGGTAAGGCGCGGATGCATTTTTCCACGTCGCTTTGGATGACCGGGCCCATGCCGCATCCGGGCGCGGTCAAGGTCATCTGAATATGCACATCGTTGCCACCATCGGCGTTAGGCTTGGCACTGCAATGGTAAACCAAACCCAAATCGACGATATTGACCGGGATTTCCGGGTCGTAGACGGTTTTCATCACTTCCCAGCAGTTTTTTTCCACCGCCTTGCTGTCGGTTTCCGACACCAGCGTATGCAAATGCTGGGTTTCCTTGCCCAAGGCATCGGCGTCGATACCGGCGATCCGTACCATGTGGCCGTAATCGGTCACCACGGTGTAATTACTGCCCAAGGCCTGGTGTATTGTGACTTCCTGGCCTTTATTCAAAGTGCCGTGGTTACCGTCCGGAATGGTAACAATGTTGACGTCGCGGGTTAAAAATACAACTTCTCTGTCTGCCATAAGTTTCTTAAGGTTTGAAAGTTTGGGCGTCAATAATTTGACCGGTCTTGCCGATACTGGCGTCGCTGAATAAGTAAACATACAGCGGGTCCAAGCTGTTCATGCTCGGCAGCCTGGTTTTATCTTCGGCAGGGAAAGCTTTCTTCCGCAAAGGTGAATCCACCGGTCCCGGTACCAAAGTATTAACACGGATTTTTCCTGCTGCTTCCAGTTCCGCGGCCAAAATCCCGGCAAGACCTTCCAGCGCGATTTTCGCTACGCCGTAAGCACCTGAATAAGCCTGGACTTTACGCGCCGAGGAATCGGAAATAAACACAATAGAAGCGTGCTCGCTGCGTTGCAGCAAGGGCAATAACACCCGACACAACAGGAAAGGCGCACTGAGGTTGACGTTTAAGGCATGTCCCCAATCCTTGGTTTTGTAATTGGCGATGGGGCTGTAAGCGCTAAACTCCACGGCCGCATGCAATACGCCATGCAAAGCGCCGTAGCGCTGGGCTATCGCTTCGGCCATTTCTTCGTATTGCGCTTCACTGGCACCGGCCAGATCGAAGGGATACATCACCGGTTCCGGGCCGCCGGCAGCCACAATCGCATCGTAGACTTTTTCCAGCTTGGGGATGCTTTTATCCAACAGAATGATTTGCGCGCCCTGCCCGGCTAATGCCAGCGCCGCCGTGCCGCCCAGACCGCCGCCGGCACCGGTAATCAGTAAAACCTTATTGCTTAATGACATAAATTAGCGTGTATCCATTCCATCAATTGTGGCGGCTGTTCGATCAAGGCGTCGGCACCCCAGGTGTCGGGCTGATCGTCGCTTTGCAAATAACCGTATAGTGCCGCCAGGGTTCTCATATTCGCGCGTTTACCGGCGGTAATGTCGTGTATCGCGTCGCCGATATACACGCAATTTTCCGGCAACACCCCGGCTTGGCGGCAAGCGGCCAGCATCGGTTCCGGATGCGGCTTGCTATTGGCAGTGGTATCGCCACTGATAATGCAGGCGGCTCGGTCGCTGAGTTGCATCGCCTCCATCAAGGGCACGGTAAAACGGGACTTTTTATTGGTGACTACGCCCCACTTCAAACCCAGTTGTTCTATCGCTTCCAAACTATCGGCAATCCCCTGGAAGAAGCGGCTGTGTTCAGCGATATTCTGTTCGTAGGTATCCAGCATAAAGGCCAGCATCTGCTGCGCCAAGCTGTCTTCAACGCTAACGCAATGCTTGATCATCGGCATGGCACCATGGGAAATGAACGGACGCACTGACTCTGTTGGCGCTTCCGGAAAACCGTGGGCCAGCAGCGTCTTGTTCAAACAGGCGATCAGATCGGGTGCGGTATCGACCAAGGTCCCGTCCAGATCAAACAGCACGCAATCCAGTTTAAATCCAGTCATGCTGCGTTACTCGGGGCGCTGAAACGCCGCTATATAGTTGACGTCTATATCTTTACCCAAACTAAAGCGCTTGCTAAACGGACTGTATTCGATACCGACCATCCCTTGCAGTTCCAGTCCGGCGTTTCTAGCCATTTGCCCAAGCTCGGAAGGTTTGATAAAGGTTTTATAGTCGTGCGTGCCTTTGGGTACCATTTTCAGCACATGCTCGGCCGCGACAATTGCCAGCAACCAGGCTTTCGGCACCCGATTCAATGTCGAGAAAAACACCATGCCGCCGGGCTTAACCAGTGTTGCGCACGCGGCAATGATGGATGCCGGATCAGGCACGTGCTCCAGCATTTCCATGCAGGTGACATGATCGAAGCCGGCCGGCTGTTCCTCGGCCAGTTGTTCGGCGCTGATTTTGCGGTAACTGGCGTTGACGCCGGTTTCCAGGCCATGCAAATCGGCAATATCCAGCAAGTCTTCGCTTAAATCCACACCCAAGGCATCCGCGCCGGCTTTCGCCAAACCTTCGGTAAGAATCCCGCCGCCGCAACCGACATCCACCACCCGCTTGCCTGACAAATCGGCGTATTGCTGAATGAACTGCAAACGCAAAGGATTGACGTCATGCAAGGTTTTAAATTCGCCGTTCGGATCCCACCAACGCTCGGCTTGCGAGCCGAACTTATGAATTTCGTGAGGATGTACGTTTTCTGTCGCTGTCATAATGCCAACCTGTTCATGGGGCTATAGTTTACTGTATTACTAGGTTATTCGTCATGCGCCAACTTCCGGCCCTGATGTTGAATTCAGTACCACGGCTTAAATGGCCTGTCACAAGGCTTCTTGGCGACTTATAAAAAAACGATTAATTCGCTGGATGTTCTTGCAAGCGTTCTTGCCAAAGTGTGACTTTTTGTCGCAGAGCCGGAACATCAAACGAGGTCAATTCGCGCTTGCGCAGCAACTGCTTGCCGTTAATCCAAACATCAGTCACCTGATGCCGGCCGGCGGCATAGACGATTTGCGCCAGCGGATTAAACAAGGGTTGAGTTTCCAGTTCACTCAGATCTATCGCTACCACGTCGGCCGCTTTGCCGATAACCAGTGAACCGATTTCAGCGTCCAAACCCAAGGCCTTGGCGCCGTTAATAGTCGCCATTTCCAACGCTGTCGTCGCCGATAC
Organism: Methylomonas sp. TEB; assembly: GCF_047777895.1. Classification (GTDB taxonomy): domain Bacteria; phylum Pseudomonadota; class Gammaproteobacteria; order Methylococcales; family Methylomonadaceae; genus Methylomonas. The sequence goes on along the minus strand of NZ_CP180476.1, from coordinate 1,884,291 downwards.
CGCGCTGGCATCGCCTGCTACCCCCTTACCCAGCAAGGCTGCGGTACGCATTTCCGACAGCATATCCAGATCGTTATTGCTGGCGGCACCGTCGGTGCCCAAGGCCACATTGATACCCGCAGCCAGACACGCCGACACCGGACAAAAGCCACTAGCCAATTTCAAATTGGATTCCGGGCAATGCACGATGTGGCCGCCGGTTTCCGCGTAAAGTTGGATGTCCTCGCTGGACAATTGCGTCATATGCACCGCTATAAACGATGGCGTCAACAAACCCAGTTCATGCAAACGCTGTAGCGGCGTTTGGCCGTTTTTACCTTTTTGCTCATCGACTTCGTGCGCGGTTTCGTGCAAGTGCATATGCACCGTCAAGTTCATCTCGTCGGCGTAGGTGATGACATTACGCAACGGTCCGTCCGACACGGTGTATGGCGCGTGCGGCGCAAACGAGGTGCTGATCAAAGTTTCGTGCCGGAGTTGCTCGTGCAGCGCCAAACCCTTGGTCAGATAGGCATCCGCGTTTTCCGCCCAGACGGTCGGAAAATCGAACACGATCAAACCGATATTGGCGCGTATGCCGTGTTGCATGGCTTGCTGCGCGACGATTTCCGGAAAGAAATACATGTCATTAAAACAAGTCGTACCGCAGCGCAGCATCTCGGCAATCGCCAGATCGGTGCCATCTCTGACAAACGCTTCGCTGACCCATTTTTGTTCGGCCGGCCAGATATGGTTTTGCAGCCAATCCATTAAATGCAGATCGTCGGCAATTCCGCGCAGCAAGGACATCGCTGCGTGGGTATGGCAGTTAATCAAACCCGGAATCAGTGCATGCTGATCCAACACTTCGAGCTGTCGGGCTTGGTACTTTGACATGGCCTGCTCGGTCGGTAACAAATCGACAATTCTGCCGTCATCTATCACAAGACTGGCGTGCTCATGGATTTCGGACGCCGGCTCTACCGGTATTATCCAACGGGCTTGAATGAGAAGGTCGACCAGCATGGGTTCTCCCGATATGCAAAGCGGCGATTATACCTCGTTAGCCAGCTTGCTCGCCTGCGGAGAACAGCGCAGGCCGCCACCCACTCCGACCCACACCCCGATTTAATTTTGTTGAACGTCATGATGCCGGAATGGGACGGGGGCGCTTTACCGTCTCGCCTGCGCGAAAACCCAACCCCCGCGATTGTATTGACACGGATCGCAGCCAACGGGAAGTCAATATCCCCCGGCAGTAAGTGCAAAAACACCTTAAAATAGCACTCGTACAACGGACTACCGCCGCATCTGATTTGCCTTTTCAACGCAAATTGGCCGCGCTTTTACCTCAAGCGCATAGGGAAAAGAGCAGTTGCCGGGCATTTCATAACCTCCTCAAATATAGATTTAGACGAAATCATCATGACTACAACGCAAAAACTTTCCGTACAAGCCTTGCAATGGAGCGGACACAGCCTGAAAGTGCTGGACCAGCGCTTGCTGCCGGAAACCATCACCTACGACGAATACAACGATGCCGCCGGCGTTACCGAGGCCATTGCCTCAATGCGGGTGCGCGGCGCCCCGGCCATAGGCATCGCTGCCGCCTACGGCGTCGTGCTATCGGCGATGCAGCATTATCCGCAGGCCGATTGGCAAGCTGCCGTTGCCGAAGACATTCAACAACTCGCCGCCTCCCGGCCGACGGCGGTAAACCTGTTCTGGGCGCTGGATAAAATGCGCGGCTTGTTAGCGGAAAATCCGGCGGAACCGATCGCGGCGCTGAGCCAGTTGGCCGAGCAAATTCACGCCGATGACATCGCCGCCAATCACGCCATGGGCGAACGCGGCGCGGATGTCATCGGCAATGCTAAAGCGGTATTGACGCATTGCAACGCCGGCGCGCTGGCCACCGGCGGTTACGGCACCGCACTGGGCGTGATCCGCAGCTTGCACAAGCGCGGTCAATTGCACAACGTCTACGCCGACGAAACCCGGCCCTGGCTGCAAGGCGCGCGTTTGACGGTTTGGGAATTGGCGCAGGACGGTATTCCGGCCACGCTGATCGCCGATTCGGCGGCGGCCTGGCTGATGAAATCCGGCAAAATCGATTGGATCATCGTGGGCGCCGACCGCATCGCCGCCAACGGCGACGTGGCTAACAAGATCGGCACCTATTCGCTGGCGGTGTTGGCAAAACAGCACGGGGTGAAAATGATGGTAGCTGCACCCTCCTCCACCTTCGATTTCAGCATGGAGAACGGCGACAGTATCGAAATCGAACAACGCAATCCCAAAGAATTATTGGCTGATTGTTACGTAGAGGACGGCTCTCTGGTGAACGCCTGGAACCCGGTATTCGACGTCACCCCGGCCGCCCTGATTAGCGCCATCGTCACCGAACGCGGCGTGGTTATCGATCCCGGTCTGCACGGGGTAAGGAGTTTGGCACCATGTTAAATATACCGCGCGGCAATAACCCTGTCTTTGCGCTGAACTGCTTGTGGCAGGGCGTGAAAATGCTCACCCACCCCGAACTGCGCAAATACCTGTTGATACCCTTGTTCATCAATATGGTGTTGTATACCGGCGCCTTCGTGCTGGGCTACCATTCGGTGTCGGCCTTGATTCACTCCTTTATCCCGGACTGGCTGTCCTGGCTGAATTGGATTTTATGGCCGCTGTTTTTTGTCAGCTTTTTAGTGATCGGCTTCTTCACCTTTACGCTGTTCGCCAATTTGATCGCCGCGCCGTATTACAGCCAGTTAGCGGCGAAGACGCTGCAATTGATCAGCGGCGGCAGCGTCGTCAAAGCCGATCTGCCTTGGGATAAGGTGTTTTTTGGTGAAGTGCGCCGGGTAGGCTATTTGTTACTGCGGGTATTACCCTTGCTGCTGCTATTTTTGATCCCGGTGGTCAATTTGATCGCACCGTTTATCTGGGCGGTGTTTGCCGCGTGGGGTATCGCGATGGAATTTTTAGCCTACCCGCTGGAAGAACGCGGCCTACCATTTCCAGAACAAAAACAATTCATGCAGCAGACCCGTTGGGGGGTTTTAAGCTTCGGCGGCCTGACCGGCCTGGGGCTGACCTTGCCTATCGTCAATTTGTTGATGGGCCAGGCGGCGGTGATAGGCGCGACGATTTATGTGTACCGTTTAGCCGAAACGCAATCTTCCGAGCCGCAATCGGCCTAATCTCGGCCACCAACTACCCCGGCCTAAACCGGGATAGTATGTAGGGCGGATAAGCGTAGGGTCATCCGCCAAATCGGTTAGACTCTTTTCATGCCAAACTATCGACGCAATCGCATTCCTGGTGGCACCTATTTTTTCACCGTTAACCTGCTCGAACGCAAATCGACGCTGTTGATCGAACATATTGCAGCGTTGCGGGAAGCTGTGCGAACGGTTCGGGAAAAGCAGCCATTTTACTTGTGCCCTATAGGTATATCGATGCCTGGGTGGTTTTGCCTGATCATATGCATGCGATTTGGACATTACCGGCAGGTGACGCTCTATATTCCAACCGATGGCGAGCAATAAAAAAAGCCTTTTCGAAAGCAATCCCAAAAACCGAATATCGTTCAGCAACCAGAATAAAGCGCCACGAGCGAGGCATATGGCAACGCCGTTTTTGGGAGCATACCATTATCGATGACGCCGACTATGCGGCACATATGGATTATATTCATCATAATCCGGTCAAGCATGGTTGGGCGACAACGGTTAAAGATTGGCCGTATTCAAGTTTTCACCGCTTGGTCAAGATGGATGTTTATCCATTAAATTGGGCGGGGTTAGATTTGGCACCGTTCGAGGTGGGCGAACCACGCATTAACAGGCTGGTGAAAAACCCGCCGATATTTCCCCTTACCCACGATGTTCGTGATTTTTTCGAGTTGAAATCGGTCATGACATCGAGTTTCAAGCGTTTTGCCCCGGTTTCAAGGGCTTTTTATTCGCCTGAAGCCGTCTGTGGACGGTTTTCAGGCGAACTTCACCCTAGGCGGGTGCACTCCACGCCGGTTTCGGCGTGAACACCAATAGGTTGAGCATGCGCGTCAGGTTGTAGGCGGCAAAGCAAAACAAGGCCTGACCCGCGACTTTGGCTAAGCCGATGTGACGGGTTTTGCGCAGGCCGCCGACCGTTTTGACCCAGCCAAAGGCTTCTTCGACGATTTTGCGGCGCTTGAGACTTTGGGCGTAACCTTTGCCGCGCGCGGTGCGGCCGTCGACGGCACTGCCAATCTTTTTGCGGGCCACATGGGCTTTGATATCACGGGACTCGAGTCCGTTGACGAACGCCGGTTGGTCATAGCCTTTGTCGGCACCGACGCTGCCACCTTGGGGCACGCGGCGTTTGATCATTTTTTGCGCGGCTTCGATTTCGGCGGTGCCGGTGGCTTGTGTGGTTTCGACATCGACAATCAGGCCGTTGCGATTCTCGGACAAGGCATGGGTGATGTAACGCAGTTTGGCCTCGGTGTATTCGCCTTTCTTGTAAAGCCGGGCTTCGGGATCGGTTGTACTTTGATGGGTGGCGTTGCTGCGCTTTTCGCCACTGAAGTCGATCTCGGGATTGCGGCCGGCGGGTTTATCGGGACCACTACCATCTTTTTTGACGAAGCTTTTGTGCGAGGCCCAGGCTTCAATGAGGCTACCGTCGACGCTGAAGTGTTCGTCGGACACCAGATTTTGCCATTCGGCTATGGCCAGTACCCGCTCAAAAAATTCGCGACTCAGGGCTTCAGACAACAGACGTTCGCGGTTGGCACTGAACACTGTGCGTTCCCACACGGCGTCGTCGATGCCCAGACCGACAAACCAGCGAAACAACAGGTTGTAGTCCAGTTGTTCCATCAACTGACGCTCGCTACGGACCGTATACAGGACTTGTAACAGCAAGGCGCGCAGCAGTTTTTCAGGGGCAATCGAGGGACGGCCTGTGTGCGAGTAACGCTCGGCAAAGACGGCATCCATAGAGGCCAATACGCCATCAACCAGTAGCCGTAAACGACGCAACGGATGCTGTTTGGGAATACGGTCTTCCAGGCTAACATAGCTGAACCAGCTGTTTTGAATGGCATCGTGTCCGCGCATTGAAAGGCTCCAAATTTAGGTAGCCTATTTTAACAGTTGGCCCCTCATCTATGCCTTAGCTTACTTGGCTTTTCGAGTTTTTCACCAGCCTGCTAGTTAGCGCTAAATTAAATTCATATGCCAAATAATCGCAAAGATAGACTAAGTAAAAAGTTTGATGGTGAATGCCGAGCATGCGGAGCTACTGGCGTTCCTCTCGAGATCCACTACATTGTCCCTTTGTCTTCTGGTGGCACGGATGATGAAAGTAATCTCACTTTGTTATGTCCAAACTGCAATCGAACTATCGCAAACCGTCAATTTACTGAAATTGAGTTTAATCATTACCTTTCGAGAATACTGGACAACTCTAATGCATTTCATGATATTCGCATGGAGGAGAGGCTATCGCGTGAAAAACCATTTCGGGCGGATATTACAGCAAAATCTCAAGATGGAAAAAGTTGGCTGATTGAGTGCAAAAATGCATCAGCATTTACCCCAGCTAGACTTCATCAGGCCATAAATCAAATCAAAGCCTATAAGGAGGTAACATCCTTCGACTACTACGTTCTTGCCTTTCCTGGCCTTTTGTCTGAAGAACAAAAGGCCGCACTTAGCTCCCATCGAATTGTTCATTGGGATGCACATGAATTGGCAATACGTTTCCAAAACGAAATCAGGAGTACTAGGCATCCCATATTTCAAATGCTCCTGTCCTCAATGACTCCGTCTTCCAAAAAGACTACGGAGGAAGAATTTATAGAAAAGTTAAAGACATGTCAGCCAGGTAAAGATTACTGGTCAGACTATCAAAAGCTTGTTGGTCAAATTTTAGAGCATTTATTTTGTCCGCCACTTGAAGCTCCCATTTCAGAATCTGCAGACCAAGATAAAATTAATCGTCGCGACTGGATACTTCCAAACTACTCTGATCAAGGATTTTGGAATTTTCTAAGAATTAAATATTCGGCTGATTATATTGTTGTAGATGCAAAGAACTACAAAGGGGCAATCTCTAAGAATCAAGTATTACAGATTGCAAATTACCTTAAAACTCATGGTGCCGGCATGTTCGCCATTATTGTTACAAGAGCAGGCGCAAATAAAAGTGCCGACCTAACCATAAGAGAACAATGGATGGCTAACAAAAAAATGATACTGGTTTTGAATGATGAAGATATCAAGGCAATGCTTTTGGCAAAGTCGGTCGGCGGTGAACCTGAGAAAGTAATCGGGCAGACTATTGAGCGATTTAGGCTATCGATGTGAGTACAAATGCGCTAACAATTGGCTCAAAGGGGCGCGCTCCGCGCCCCTTAGCTAGGTGTTAAACAAGCAATTTAGACACAAACCGGGCATTCAGAAGTCAACAGCGAAGGTCGAAAATTGGCCGAGACTTGCCCCACCCCAAACTCACAAAAGCACCATGCACGCCGCAAAGATGAACTCCGATTAAGGCTAAAAGCCCGCGATTTTCCAATCATTGTGTCAAAACCCACCTGGGTCGTGACACAACAATCAAATGGCTTCATTCAATCAATCAAGTTTCACTGATTCTCACACCCGGTATCAGAACTTGATCGTCAAGCCCACAAACGCCGAGCGGCCCATGCCGGCGATGTTTCTGCCCCAAGGCACGGTGACATTAGCGGCAGCGGTTGGATTCATGCCGTAGCGGTCGCCCAGATAGGCACCTGCCAAAGGATGGTAATACTGCTTGTCCAGCACGTTATCCAGACCCACATCAAAACGCACTTTGCCCCATTCGTAGCCGGTACGGGCGTTTAACAAAATATACGCCGCCGTCTCGGTTTCGTTGCGGATGGCCTGTACATCGTCTTTACCGTCGACAAATTGCATTTCTATCGCGCTTTGCCAGCTGCTCAAACGGTGATCCAAACTCAACTTCATATTGAACGGCATCATGTGATACAGATTACCGCCATCCATGCGCTCGCCGCGCACGTAACTCATCGTGGTATGTGCGGCAAACTCACCGACGTTTGGGTCTTTGTAAATCCGCGTCCGGCCGGATACATCCATCCCCCACAGCCGGGCGTCGTGATTGGCATATTGCAGATAGACGAAGCTGTTGGTGGCGGTTTGCGGTGTGGCTTTGCAACCGCTAGCCGCCGCATTGGAAGCACTGACGCAGCGGTCGGCATCGATAAAGTTGTTCACGTAGGTAAAATACGGCGTGACATTCAGTTCCCACAGATTGTTTTTCGGTTCGTGGAATGCGGCGGTCAAGCTGACGGTGTGCGCGGTTTCCTCGGTTAAATCCATATTGCCGACGTAGCCGTTGCCATCGCCATGCCAGCCGATCATCGCCATATCCATATTGCGCGCGCCCCAGACATAGCGCTCGTATAAATTAGGCGCGCGATTTTTCCGGGCATAGCCCAATTCGTATTGGCTCATGTCGTTGGGGGTGAATTGCACCAGAGCGGTCACATCAAAGGTGTCGTTGCTACGCTCGCGGTCGCGGGCGTTGAAAGCATTGGCGGCATTTAACGCGGTAATCGCCCCGGCTCTATCCACCGTACGAGCCGCGCCGGTGTTGATCAAATCGGGGTTGTAGGGTTGAACCTCACCGGTATTGGTGGTGGTGTGATCATAACGTAGACCCAACAAGCTGCGCCATTTGGCGTCCCAATTGGCTTCCCACTCGCCAAAAAATCCCACCCGGTCGCGTTCGCCGTTGTTGATGTTCAGATAGGCTTCCGGCGCCATCATCCAATAGGCGCTGCGGGCGTCGGTGTTATTGGCGGCAATGCTGGTATTGGTGTGGACCGCCGGCCAGTAATCGTTGATTTTGTTGCTGTGATATTCGTTGCCGATGCGGAAAGTGTCGCGTTTGTTGAAGGGAATTTCCGCTTGGATTTTATACCCCAGGTTACGACCACGGGTTTCCATCGGCATCTGATCGTTGGGCGGCGCAAAGGTGCCGCCGCTGGCGGTGCCATCCAGAAACTGGCTGTGTTTGTCCTCGCCAATATCCATGCTGTGCTGGGTGCTTTCGAAATAGAATTTGCTCTCCAGCGAACCCCAATCGAAACTGCCTTTGTGCATGATATTGCCGAAGATGCTGTCGTTGTTGGTCAAGTCCATCCGCTGATTGGGAAAGCCCTGGAACGGAATATGCTGCTGACCGCCACGAATCACGACCAAATGGTTATCGGTTTTGAACGACAAGGCCGCAGAATGGTTTTGGTTTTCGTAAGCGGTGGATTTGACGATCTGGCCGTTGCCGTCGTTGTAGTTCATGCTCTCGGTATGCGAGCCGGTATAGTCCAGCCGCACGTTTTGCGTCGCCACGCCGGCGGCGATGCTGCCGCCAAAGGCGTCGCCGTTGCTGCGGTAAAACGAGGATACGCTACCGTCCAGCAAAATATCCTTGCCCGGCTCGGCAAACACCGGATCGGGGGTTTGCACGGAAATCGTTCCGCCGATGCTGTCGCCGCCCAAGCTCACCGGCGTTACGCCGGTCAAGATGGTGATCTTGCCGATATTGCTGCGGTCGATATACGACAGCGGCGGATTCATGTGGTTGGCGCAAGCCGAGGTCAGCGTCATACCGTTGATGTCGATTTTCACCCGGTCGTCGTTCAAACCGTGGATCACCGGCAAACTGGACACACCGCCGGCACCGTATAAACTCACCCCCGGCGTGTCTTCCAGTAATTTGGCGGTATCGCTAACCGCCGCGCGCTTGCTGGTGAGAATATCCGCTTCCATGTCTGAAGCGTTTAAGGCCTTTACCCCGGGAAACTTGTCGGTGACGATGACTTTTTCCAGTACCACTTCATCAACCAGGGAGTTTTCGATTGTGTCATCGGCGCTAACCGCCGAGCTAAAGCCGAGAGGCAGCATGCCAGTCGCCAACAAACCCAATAAGCCGAGACCTGTTGTTACTGACGAGGGGACGTGCCGGACCTTTTGTTGATTGTCTGTGCAGATTTTTTTCATAATTCGCCTTTCGAAAGTCAAAAATAACGTCAATTTGCTATTGCTCTCAACCAGGATCATCAAGACCTTTCCACCCTTGAAACCGTCAAAAAAGCTGGAATTCTGTGAAATGTCGAAACAGTTTTTATGATTGACTACAGCCGGAAGCCTGAAGCGGTCAATTAGCTATAACAAATTAAAGCGAACTATATTGTAATATTAGAATTATTTAATTCAAGTTATTGAACTATGTTATTTAACTTAATATTTGATAAATTTCAATAACTTATGCCGCCATGACCACAGTAATCAAAACAACGTAAGCAGCAATTTGCCAAACATCAGAATCGAAAGACCCGATGTTAGCGTTAAGTTTTGCGGTAACTCACTGCCGCCACTTACAATAATCACCATTTAGCCATTAACCTTTGAGAACACTCTATGAAATACCAACCTTGTATCGACCAATGCACATCCGAAGGCACCCACTGCGGCGGTTGCGGCAGATCGCACCAGGAAATCACCGACACCAAAAAATTGGTGTCATCGGTCGTGGAGTTTATCCGGGAGCATGACTACGAAAATCCCGAAGACTTTGTGGAACGGATCAGCAAAAGCATTTTGAAAAAGCTGCAAAAAACCGCCTGACCGTTACGAATTGATTGCGCCTCACTTCAACAAAAAGCGATCAGTAAAAAAAACGCCCTTAGCGGGCGTTTTTGCTAACCAAGCCTTGCAACCGGCTATCAAGCTTTGCGCTGCTTCATACCGATAAACCCGGTCAGCACCGATCCAAACAACCAAACTGCGCCAGGAACCGGCACGGCGGCTGGCGTTACCGACACCAATTCGTAGCTGTAAGATGTTGCATTGTTGGCTTTATCGAATACCGCGCCGCCGAAACCGCCAAAGCCCATGCCGCTGTAATAATCAAAGCCAGTGGTGCCAAAGTAATTGGTGGCGATCAGTTCTTGTTGCGCGCCGTTAATCTCGTCGCCGAGATACGGGCTGTCGAGGTTGTAGACCATCGCCGACAAATCAGCCAGGTTATGAGTAAACGCAGCGACGATAGAGTTACCCGAGAACGACAAAGAAAACGCCGAGATTTCATTGAAATTCATCCCGAAATTGGCGCTTCCCACGTTAATTTGCCCGGAGTGATTGGCGTCATTCACGGTAAAACTACCGGAAATGGTCGCCCCGTCGTCAAAACCGGTTTGCACAAAATTGTAAACGGCCGCGTTAGCGCCGGGCGCCAATAACGCGGCCGCAACCGCCAAGGCAAGCTTTATAGATTTAGTTGTCATAATCAGCAGGCCTTATTGTGCGGGTGTGGAGGGCAGGAACGGCGAGAAACGGGTGCCGGAGGAGGTGCCCAATAAGCCGAAATTATTGGTCCATTGCCCGATAAACGATTGTTTGTCTGGGGTAAATTGCAAATCAAAGAATGATTGCACGGTGACGTTCGGCGCCGGCGAAAAATCTAATTGTGCCACGGCCGAGCAATCGGTGTTCATGGTGGCGGTACCGCTGACCGGGCCGGCGAAACCAGGGGTAATAATTCCGCTTTGCGTGGTAGTGAATGCGCATGAACCGCCGACGACGCCGTTAAGAACCGTAATTTCACACCGTCCGGTATGCAGATTAGCCAGCGCTACACTGTTTTGATACAGCACATAGCTGCCGTTCAAATTAGCGGCGCTACAACCTGGTGCGGCTTGAACTTGGCTGGACAGCCCCAACGTGGCAGCGAGCAGTAGATATTTAAAGTTTTTCATCGTGTCCTCTCGAAAATCTTGATAGTTATTTTGTGATTGGCGAATTACCCCTAATCATTCCTGCTGATTGCGATTCCGCGCAATCTGAGGCTTAAGTAGGGAAGCAACCCAAAACTACCTATCAATCCCTATGCCACCGATTTAGTAAAACATATAAAACAACAAGATAAGAGAAAACACGCATCCAATTCGTCCGGTAAAACAGACCGATTCAAACCGATTTATGCTAAAAATTAGTGTTATGTCACAAATTATTGTAAAAGTAAGTCGTATGCCCAAAAGAGGTGGGCAAATTTTCCAGGCCAAGGACATTTCACGACATGACCGACAGAAAAAAGGCAGGATACAAAAGGCTGCACAGTGACGAATTATCTATGCAACCCGGTCAGCAACAACATTGCTGGCGTCAATCCTTACCTTCTCAGCTTGGCGAGGGCAGATCGCTAATTTTTCAGCTCGATCCGTCCCTGAGTTACATAGAAACGACCTATCACCCCCTGCACGATCTGGCGATCACCAGCAAAATCGATTTCGGCGAACCACGCCTGGTAGTAACGCTTGGGATAACCGGTCACACCCGCTTCATCGACAGCGACAAGCACGAGCTGACATTCAGCGCAGGCCATACCACGATTACCAGTTTCGACAGCAGTCACGGCGAACGCCGGTACCAAGCAAATCAGCCTATAAAGCAACTGCGTTTTTCAATCGGCAAGCGCTGGATGGACCGTTATTTGGGCGAAAATGAATCGGCATTTTTCTTCCGGAACAATGCCTTGCAACTGTTAAGCAGCCGGCCAAGCCATACTCAAAGCATGATTTCTGCCCGGCAATTACTGGGATGTGACCTCAGCGCCCCTTTAGCACCGCTAACCTTAAACGGCCATGTCATGACGATACTGGCTAACGAACTAAGCGAACTCTGCCGGCCTGAAAAATATGGCTATTCCAGATTCGATGAAGCCAGCCGGCGCATGGCGGACCAGGCTCGCGAGATCCTCGAACTGCATTACCAAGACCCACCGTCGCTGGAACAGCTGGCAAAAACGCTAGGCATCTCCCCGTTCAAGTTAAAAAATCTGTTCCAACATTATTTTAATAACTCTCCTTATGGCGTAGTGACCGAGATCAGAATGCAGCATGCTTATCGCGCATTGGCGTCGACTCGGCAACCCGTCAGCTTGGTGGCAGAGATGGTGGGTTACAGGCACACCAGCAACTTCAGCTTGGCTTTTAGTAAACATTTTGGCGTCTCACCCAAACAAATTTCCAAGAAACGCTGAAAACCCCTGGTTTTCCCATTTCCACCAGTAACACATCCTGTTGTTAACAGGATTTGCCAAATCCAAGCAAATTTGCGGAAATGGCGGCTTTTCCAACAAAGCTTTCATTTTTGCAAACCATGAACAATACCGACTTGCAATCCCTCCCCCGCCAAAGTGTCCCAGCCTTCCCCGGTTGGTGGGCGGCGCTTGGGCCCGGCGTGGTGTGGATGGCGCTAGCGCAAGGCAGCGGCGAGTTGATCTGGTGGCCTTACATGATTGCCAAATACGGCCTGACTTTTTTATGGCTGCTGGTCCCGGCCTGTTTGCTGCAATATCCGTTGAACCTGGAAATTGGCCGTTACACGATGCTGACCGGCGAAAGCATTTTCCACGGATTTATTCGTTTGCATCGCGGCTTTGGGATCTTTCTGTGGCTGCTGATGACCGTGTCGTTCTTGTGGTTCGGTGCGTTTGCTTCGGCCGGCGGCACGGCGATGGCGGAATTGACGCACTGGCCGGAAGGCTGGACGCAACGGGGGCAAAGCCTGTTTTGGGGCTACACCTCGATTGCGGTGTTCGTTTCCGCTATTCTCGCCAGCGGCGTGGTTTATACGCTGATAGAACGCTTCATGAAACTGGTCGCGGTGGTCACCGTGGTCGGGCTGTTATCCGCATGCTTGCAAAGCGATGTGTTAAAGGCACTGCCGGAATTTAGCCTGGGCCTGCTCGGCCCGGTTGGCGAAATGCCGCGCCCTTGGGATAGCGGCGATGCCAGCAAATTATTAACGGCCATCACCTTCGCCGGCCTCGGTGGCTTCTGGATTTTGTTTTATTCCTACTGGTTACGCGACAAAGGCGCCGGCATGGCCGGCCTGGTGGGCCGCATCACCGGCTTGGGAGGTGCGGAAGAAGCGGTATTAAGCGACGGTTTTCTGCCGGCTGACGAAGCGGAAAGCGCAAAAAACTGGTTGACCTGGCGGCGCTTTTTAAGCGCTGACATATTGGTCGGGATTGTCGGCAATCTACTTACCACGCTGATGACCTGCCTGCTGGCTTATGCGCTGTTGTTCCCAAAAGGTTTGCTGCCGCAGGAATACGAACTGGCGGTGGTGCAAAGCCAGTTTTTTGCGGTGAGTTGGGGCGAGATTGGCCGCTTACTATTTTTGGTGGTGGCGGCCGCGTTTTTAACCGACACCTGGCTGGCCACCGCCGACGCGGTCAGCCGTATCCAGACCGATATTATTTTGACCTTGTTTCCGAAAAGCCGCCGTCTGCCGGCCCGGCGCTGGTATTACATTTTTTTGGGCTTGTTGACGGTCATCACCTCGCTGACCATGCAACTCGACGCCCCCGGCCCGCTGATTTTAACCAGCGCGATCATCGGCTTCGGCGGTACCATCATGTTTCCGGTGGCGTTGTATCTGATCAACCACAAAATGCTGCCGCCACATTTGCCGGCATGGGCCAAGCCTAAAGGCAAGCCTTGGCTGTTGGGTTTGAGCTTTGTGGTGTATTTAATACTGGCTGCACTGTATTTAAAAGCCACGCTTAAACTTTGACACCTGTTCGATTAGGGTCAAGCATCCTAACGGCTTCGCAACAGCGCAAAACCGTGGAGCAAATTCGTCGGAGACGCAAAGGGATTTTGCTAAAATGGAATCTGTTGATGGTTTGGTGACATTTGCACCATCCAAAATTTCGAGGAATCAGCGTATGGATCTAGCCAATAGAATTACGTTCAACCCGTTACAGTGCGGTGGTAAACCGTGTATCCGGGGTATGCGTATCCGCGTCAGCGATATTTTGCAGATGTTAGGCGAGGGTGTGAGCAATGAAGAGCTTTTGCAGGATTTTCCTGACCTAGAGCATCAAGATATTCAGGCTTGTTTATTGTACGCCGCCAAGCGTGTCAATTTTGAACGGCTGGCGGCGTGATTTATTGGATTGATGCGCAGCTACCACCGCAATTAGCGGATTGGCTGAGCTGGACTTTTAAAGTTGAAGCTATTGCCTTGCGTGACTTGAATCTGCGCGACGCCGAGGATGAAATGATTTTTCGACATGCGCAACAACCCAATATTGTGCTGATTAGCAAAGACAGTGATTTTGTGGAACTGGTTTTGCGTTTTGGCACGCCCCCACAACTGCTTTGGGTCACTTGCGGTAACGTTACCAACCAACGATTACAGCAACTTTTTTCGCAGGTATTTCCGCAAGCACAAAGCTTATTGGCCTCAGGCGAGGCCATTATTGAAATTACTGATCAAAAATAACGCTGATCGGATTAACTGGTTTCGCAATCACCAATTCTGACAAACCTCCGAGCCCTATCACTATTGCTTTTTAGCCCGCGTACAAGGCTTTTTAGTTTGAGCGCCTAGCCGATCGACCTTGCGAGTCGAGCTCAAAGCCTTGGGAATCAAGCAGTCAGCCTTTTGCACGAGATTATTGGCTATTCGCTCAAGGCAACTAAGCTTGCGCACGCGGTTATTTGCTATCCTCGCCAGGCATTTAAGCTTGGGTTCGAGCCACCATATCCTTGCGAATCAAGCTAAAAGCCTTGCGGTCAAGGCATTTTGGTTTGCGCCCAAGCTAACGAAGCTTTCGAGAGTAACAAAAAACCATTCATGCCAGAGCGTAGGTTGGGGTGACGACAGGAACCCCAACACGACAACCGTAAAACCACCAGCAAACCATCGGCAATGCAACAATGAAGTCATCGCGAATTTAAAGGCCATCAATGTTGGGGTTCGTGCCTCACCCCAACCTACGCAAACCCAACATACGCGGTCGCCCCAACGCAAGCCCAACGTACGCGGTAACCGATGGGGTGCAGATAGTTCGCGTCATTCATGGCGCCAGGGATTTACCCATCGTGATCTAATCGCCGATGCACATTGGTGTAGCGTTATGGCTTTTAGCCTTGTGCGTAAGGTATTGTGACTCGCGCACAAAGCTTTACGCTATCCTCGCCAGGCATTTAAGCTTGCGAGCGGGCCACCATAGTCTCGCGAATCAAGCTAAAAGCCTTACGTTCAAGGCAACTAAGCTTGCGCGCGCGGTGTTTTGCTATCCTCGCGAGGCTTTTACGCTTGCGAGCGGGCCACCTTAGCCTTGCGAATCAAGCTAAAAGCCTTGCGGACAAGGCATTTTGGTTTGTGCCCTAGCCGACGAAGCGTTTGCGAATGGCAAAACACCATTCACGCCAGGCTATAAGGTTTGAAGTCCATGTCTCCGGGCAGAAACTAGGCCCTACACAGCCCAACCGTACCGAAATTGGACTCAATTGATTGCTATAAACAGGGCTGGGGGGATAAACAGACATTTGCTCCTGCAATCTCTGCATTCCTCACATCTCTGTGAGTCATGATCAACATACGGCGGAACGCCTACCGGCTACCGCGGGCTAAAACTCTAATTTAATTGAACCCATAAATGTACGTGGTGCGCCGGGAGTAATAAAAGTATTACTGTTATCCGTTGCAACGTAATACCGGTGATCCAATAAATTCTCGACATTAAATTGCAGAGTGGTTTTAGCTTTGGTATAGGGTAACTGGTACTTTAACATCGCGTCTATACGTCCATAGCCAGGCAACTCAAAACTGTTTGCGCTGTCACCTTCTCGTTGGTCTTGAAAAAATACACCCGCGCCAACGCTTAAACCTCTGATTCCATGCTCTTGAAGATCATATTTTGCCCAAAAACTACCCGCATTTCTGGGCACATTCCATAAGCGATTTCCTGCATTTTCCCCTTTCAAAATGACTGCATCAGTGTAAGCGTAAGAGGCAATTAGCTTTAAACCGTTTGTAACCTGCCCTGAAACATCAACCTCGATACCTTGACTACGAGCTTCACCAATCGTCTCCGAAAATTGCGTTCCTGCAATCGGAACACTTACGTTTTGCTTAGTCAAATGAAAATACGAAACACTGGAGATCAAACGATTATCGAAAAACTCAGTTTTAAATCCCGCTTCAAATTGTTCAGCCGTTTCTGGAGTAAGACTATTTCCATTGATGCCAATACCTCTATTCGCGGCACCTAGCGATTCGACAAAATTTCCGTAAACTGATAACCACTCCCAGGGTCTATATAGTAGCCCGACCCTTGGGCTAAATTTTTGATTCTCTATATCGGAGAAGCTTGACGATGCATCAGTGCGAGAAACTGATGAAAAACCACTTCCGGCGTTGGCCCAGTCATACCGACCTCCGCCAAGGATATGGAGTTTTTCAAATAGTGTGATTTGATCCTGAAAATAAACTCCGTTCCAATGATTCTTTGAATCAATAAAGCTATTTTTTGCCTGGGTTGACAGATTCACCCCAGACTGACCATATTGCGGATTAAATATATTAATAGGATTGACTGGTCCGCCAAAAGTGGCGGTGCCTAAAAACCAACCATCAACATTGCTATTGGATCCCCAATAATCCCATCCAACCAATACATTATGTTCAATATCACCAGTTGAAAACTTACCGGAAACATTGACAGTACCACCCAATACATCTTCGGTATCATAACCACAACATAGCACTCTATTCAGATCAACAGGGTCAGGGTTTAAAAAGCCTGGGGCAGCATGTTGAATATCGAGGGCGCTGCGATTTCTGTAGTTAAACTTGGCGTTAATCTTCCAATTGTCAGAAAACTCGTGATTTAACGTCACTACAGTACTATAAAGTTCGTTTTTACCCCTATCTATCGAAGGTTCACCCAAGAAGCGCGAAATGGGAATATTGACTGGCCTACGAGTTACAGTGCTAGCAACAACGCCGTGATCTTCCAATGATTTTTCATTTGAATAAATAAAATCCAGATCAAGTTGGGTGCGATCACTGATTTTCCAAGTTAAAGAAGGGGCTACAAACTTTCGATCTGTAAAAGCAAAATCGCGAAATGAGTTTTTGTCTAAATATTCAAAATTTATTCGATACATTAACGACCCGTCTCCATTGATTGAGCCGGTAGCATCCGCCAGCGTCTGGAACAAGTCATATGAACCAAACCGTTGTTCTAATGAATAATAGGGCGTTGCTTGGGGTCTTTTGGTAACAACATTAATCATGCCACCGGGCTCTATGCGTCCGTAAAGATTCGCAGCAGCTCCTTTTACCACTTCAATTCGTTCTGCATTTGCCAACGGTATTCTACTGACTGGCCACCTCAAACCATCTATGTAATTAGTATTACGCGCATCAAAACCACGAATAAAGAATGTTTCAGAAAATCCACCAAAACTAAACCCCTGAAATACACCACTGACGTTTTTTACGGCATCACCCAGTTGCACGGCTTGTTGATCATGTATGACAGCTTTAGGAATCACTTGAATGGAAATCGGTGTTTCCATAATCGGTGTATCAGTCTTAGTTGCGGTGGAAGCGTTAGGCAGGCGGTAATCCGGGTTATAAGGATCCGTTGCATCATAAACCGCCTTCCCCACCACCTGCACCGCCGGCATGGTCTGCGGCCCTAGATTGTTGTGCAGTTCCGCCGCTCGCGGCTGCAAGGTGATAGCCCCTTCGCCGGTCGTCACGGCCTGTAGCGGCGCGTCACCCAATATTATCCTGATCGCTTCATCGGCCGTGTAATCGCCTTGTAAGGCGCGGCTGCGCAGATGGTCGGCAATGTCGGTGCCGTACATCAGTTGCTGCTGGCTTTGCCTGCCGAACATCAGCAAGGCCTGGTTCAGCGATTGGGCGGGGATGTCGAAATGGTGTTTGCCGGCGGCATCGCCGAGGGCGGTTTGCGAGATCAATGCTGCGAGCAAGGCGGCTTTGGCTGCATGGCGCCGGACTTTGCCGGCTGAGACGGGTTTGCAATGCTTTGCGTTGGACATGGATTCTCCTGGTTTCGGTCTGATTACACGGCAGCAATTGGGCTGGTGTTAGTTAAGACGGAAACTTTTTGAAAACCCACATCGGGCGGTCATGGATTTTTTTCATCGGGAGAAATCGGCAAGGGCGAATTGCGAGAGGGTGTAAATGCAGGCCAGTGTTTGCCTCGGTTGCGTAGGATGGGTAGAGCGTAGCGAAACCCATCGCTAACCAAGCCCGTTTCCACGCGCCGTATCGAAACCGGAAAAAATGCGGCTTGTTCCCTGTTAATTGGGGTGTCGTGGTGGACTTGGAAAATGATTTGAGGCGGTAATAAACTCTTGATGATGGGTTTCACTGCGCTCTCGGCAACTGCTCCATGCGTTGCTCTAGCTCCTGCATCCATGCAGTCGTACCCATCCTACCGGCGGAATTGCTGTTGGTTTTAGCCTTTCCTGTTAACGCAACACCACCAGATAGGGCGTGATGCTGACAATTTGCAGCGCCGGGATGGCGGCTTTTAAACTGGCGATGGCTTGATCCAGCGCGTCCAAGCGAAACAAGCCGCTGATGCGCTTGTCAGCCAGCGCGGTATTCAGCAACACGACGCGGCCGGGCCGGTATTGGTTGATTTGGGCAATGGCGTCGCTTAGCGGCAAGCCGTCGAATTGTAGATAGCCGGCGCGCCACAGCGCCATGCTGTCCGGACGGCCGGCGCTTTTTAGGGCGATGCTGTCCGCGCCTATCGACGCGGACTGTCCCGCCGTCAGGCGTTCTTGGTGTTGCCGCCCCGCGTCTTGTATTTCAACAATCCCTTCGACCAGTTCCACCTCGGTTTGCTCGGACTGTCGCTTCACAGCGAAGGCAGTGCCCACCGCCCGCACTTCGCTACCGGCGGCAGCGACGACGAATGGCCGTTGCGGATTTTTAGCCACGTCAAAATAGGCTTCGCCGGCCAATAACTCCACCCGGCGCGTGCCGGCGTCGAAGTGGATGGCCAGGGCCGTGGCGGTGTTAAGCATCACCCGCGAACCGTCGGCCAAAGTCACGCTACGCTGCTCACCTTTACCGGTCGAATAGTCCGCGCGCCAGAATGCCAGCGGATACAGCGCGGTGAGCGTGACTGCCAGCATTGCACAGCAGGCTACAGCCAAACGTAAGGATCGGTTAGGGTGGCGGGTTCTGGTATTGACCCGGACTTTAAAATCCCTGGGGCTGTCATTTCCGCACCGACGGGAATCCAGCATGGCAACCGGACTTGCGGCCAGCGCATCCACTGCCTTCGCTTGCCTGCCACCTTGCCCTGGAGACTGTCGTAAAAGCTCGCTTTCTTCTCGGGACGACTGCATCGATATAGAAGATAGGGTAATGTCGGGATCGATTACCGAGAGGGTTGGAGCGAGGGAATCAAAATGCGTCAAGGCGTTAGTTTGCATCCCCTCACCCTGCCCTCTCCCAGTGGGAGAGGGTTCTATTTTTACGTTTACGACAGGCTCCCCCGGTAACGGCTGTGCGCCGGGAATGATGCGGCGGCCGCGCAGTTGCCCCAACCCTGCCCACAGCGCTTGGGCGCGTTGCCACGCTTGTTCGTGGGCGCTGTCGGCGGCGCGCCAGGCATTCAGTTCTTGCCGCGCGGAAGCAGAAAAATCACCGGAATGCAGCCTACTTAACCAGTCGCAAGCCTGTTCCAGCAAACGATCGGCATCATCCGGCGTCGGTTCGGTGGGCATGGTTAATTCCTGGTTGAACGGAGAAGGAGACATATCATAGACGAGGCCAAAGCCCTAAACCACACGGCCCGCTAGGACTTATCCAGGGTTTTGGTACAATGCAGCAGCGCCTTTCTGATGTTCTCTTCGACGGCGCGGACCGAGATATTCAGGGTTTCGGCGATTTCGCGCTGCTTCAGGCCTTCGAAGCGGTTCAGGTAAAAAATGCGCTGGCACAACGGGGACAGGCTGCTCATGCCCTCGATCAGGCGGTCCAAATCCTCCTCGCCCAGCGCCACAGTTTCCGCGCAGCGCAGGTCTTCCACTTCCGGCGGCGTATCGTCCGGCCATGACACCAGCGTAGCATGGCGCACGGTTTGACTGCGATAGTAATCAATCACCAGGTTTTGCGCGGTACGGAACAGATAGGCTTTTAGATTGCCGACACTACCCAAGTCCTCGCTGCGGCATAAGCGCACGAACGCTTCCTGGCAAATGTCCGCGGCGGTTTCCCGGCAGCGTACGCGCGAATACAGCACAGTCTCCAACTCGCCGTGGCAACTGACGTATAGCTCTTGGAGGGATTGATGGGCTGGAAAAGGCATTTGCCGGCTTAATAGTTTCGGTATCAGGGCTTAAACCGAAAGTAACCAGCAAATTTAAAGCCGAACTAGAAATATTTTGCGCAATCAAACAGCTAGAAAATTGGCAAGACACCAAATTCGATAGTTTTTTATTAATCTATGTTAAATAAAGCGGGTTTAGCACCCCTTTTCACACACATTTACTACACCCAGCCGACAGAGACGAGTTGCCCGCATCCATGGTCCGGCAGCTTAACAATCGTCAAATCCCTCGCCTCTTTCCCGGCTTTTCCGCGCGGCTTCCGCCAGCAATTCATCGATAAAATATCGACAGTAATTGGGTACGTACAGTTGTTTCAGGTAAGCAATCTTGGTTGTGGAACTGGGTATCAAGCCCGACAGGTCTAGGGCGACCAAATCGGCATCCTTACTGGCTTCGTAAGCCGTACCGGCAATAATCCCCACGCCCATTCCCAAACGCACATAGGTTTTTATCACGTCGGAATCGGCCGCCGCCAAGGTAATATCCAGTGGTAAATGGGCGTTATGAAAGGCTTTTTCTATCGTCGAGCGACCGGTAAAACCAGGGGTGTAAGTCAAAATCGGCTCAGCTGATAGCCGTTGCAGGCTTATTTCGCCTTCCGCCAGCCGGTGACCGAGTGGCACCACGGCAACGTGATGCCAGTGATAACAGGGCTTGACCACTAATTTGTCGTCTTCGTCCAGTTTTTCGGTGCAGATGGCGATGTCGGCTTGATGCCTATGTAACAAATTAATCAGATTATCCGGCGACGATTGCACCATATAGATTTTAATGCCCGGATATTTGCGCCTAAACCGGCCTATCGGTTCCGGCAGTAAATATTTGGCCTGGGTATGAGTAGTCGCTACCCTCAACGTACCGTTACTATTTTCCAGAAAGTCGTCGGCAATCAGTTGGATATTTTTTTTAGCCTGATTGATTAAATCAACTTCTTCCATGATCTTTTCGCCCAAGGGCGTCAGACCCGTCAGCTTTTTTCCCTGTCTGACGAACAGCGGCGAGCCCACTTCTATTTCAAACAACTGGAGTTGCCGACTGACCGCCGACTGCACCACGTGCATTTTTTCCGCGGCTTTGCTCAAGTTGCAATCGGTTTCCTGCAAAACTCGCAGCAATTCCAATTGATTAAGATTCATAGGCGTGCTCCTAAAAAAATTCCGGGATTCAAAGCAAAATTTTATTACTAACCTATACTGTAATTCGACGTTGCAATGACAATCTATTCTTTCGATATAAAAATCACATTATATCGTTTTAATTTAGAGGTTCCGTTCATTAACATGACAAATCGACCAGGTGATTTTGTCGGCTTTTGTTAGTGAGAGGCAAACCTCCTCCTAGCGACAGGGATGTTTTGATGGCGGGTTGCAATAGACCCGCCATTTTTTTCGCCACCAGTCTAAGCACATCGGGGCAATCAAGCGATGATTATTAACCCCGCCACTAACTACCGTTCGCCTCAATGCCCTTGCGGGCACAGAACCGGCGGAATGCAAACCAGCCAGAGCTTCAACGAGCTCAGCCTTTATGCCCCTGAGGATACGAAAGGGATAACGGTGTGCAATATAGGACCGGGAAATCCTTTCCTGGGATGATGACGAGCGGTCGCCCCTTAAATTTCGCCGCTACCGCGAAAGCGGTCGCTCAGAGGCTGCGGACGAATTGGCTGATGGCAAAATAGTTTCGGAGTTACCCTAACCAGCGACAGTCCGTTTACGCTGCAACTCCGCCAGAGTCGTTTCCAGCGCATTGGCCAAACCTTCGGCCAGTACCATCGCTTCTTCGGCCTGATCCTTGGCGGCCACCTCGGCTTGCTGCGCCAAGTTCTGTATTTGCTGAATCTCGAAAATGCCGGCAAAACCTTTCAAATTATGCGCCACAAATTTAATGGCGGCATAGTCGCGCTGCTCAGCGGCCAACCTTAGTTTATCGACGTTAGCCTGCTGCGCGCCGTCCAGCGCATTCTCGATCAACTTGTCTATAAAGGCCTGACGACCGTCAAAACGCTGCTGTAAGGCCTCCCAATCGATCAAGCCTTCAGTCGCTACCGCCACCATAGCCTCATTTGCCGTTTCCGGAATTTCAATTACCGCGGAGGCACCCCCCTTTCCGCTGGCGTGATCAGACACTTTGCTGATGGACACATGCTGCCGCAACGCACCGACCAGGGCGTTGGCATCGATGGGTTTGGTAACGCGATCCCGCATGCCCGTTTCCAGACAGCGCTGCCGCTCTTCCGGCATGGCGTGTGCGGTCAAACCGATGATAGGTAAATCCGGCGCGATTTCCAGAATACGCCGCGCCGCCTGATAGCCATCCATCACCGGCATCTGAATGTCCATCAGCACCGCATCGAAACCGGTATAGCCGGCTTCCTCCAGGCGATCCAGCGCCTGTTGGCCGTTTTCCGCAAAAGTCACCTGCGCGCCTTCGTGGCTCAACAAATCCTCCAATACCAAGCGATTTAAAGCCACGTCTTCCGCGGCCAATATTCTCAAACCGCGCAAGCGTCCGCCATTGTCCTGATGATAATTGGCTGAATGCTCGACACCGGCATCCGTCGCCGGTAGCGGCACAGTCAAAGTGAATTTGCTACCTGTCCCCAAGGTACTTTTCACGACAATATCGCCGCCCATCAAGTTGGCCAGATCCCGGCTAATTGCCAAACCTAAGCCGCTGCCGCCGAATTTACGGGTGGTAGAGTTATCAGCTTGCTGAAAAGCGGTAAACAGACGACCAATCTGCTCGGCGGTCATGCCGATACCGCTGTCCGTCACGCTGATGTCCGTCATATCGTTGTACCGATAAATTTCCAGGCTGACATAGCCATGATTGGTAAACTTCACAGCATTTGACAATAAATTCACCAAAATCTGTCTTAAGCGCAAGGGGTCGCCAATCACCCATTCCGGCAAATCTTGGGGACGATGCACTATTAAATCGAGTTGCTTTTCCTTGGCACGCATATCCACCAGACTGATGGCATCCTGTATCAACGCATCCAGGCGAAACGGATGCTCGTCTAAAGTCATCTTGCCCGCCTCAATTTTGGAGAAATCCAAGATGTCGTTGACCACACTGAGCAAATGCATGCCGGCATCGTAAATACGGGCGCTGTTTTCCTGCATATTCCGCCCGGCATTATCGCGTAGGTTCATTTTGGCCAGGCCGATAATGGCATTTAACGGTGTACGAATTTCATGACTCATATTGGCCAGAAACTCGCTTTTCATATGCACCAAATGCTCCGCCTCCAAACGCGCGGCTTCGTGCGCTTGCTCTACTGCTTTGCGATGGCTAATGTCACGCATAACCCCAATGTAAGTGCTACCAAAATCGTCCATCAATTCGTTGACGCTCAACTCAATCGGCACCAGCAGCCCATCCTTACGCTTGCCTTCCACTTCGATTCGCCGGCCGATCATCACCCGTTCCTTGGTATTGTCCAGATGCCGGCGCAAATAACCGTCATGCTCGGAATAGTAAGGCTCCGGCATCAACATCTTCACATTTTGCCCCAATAACTCGTCTTCCTCATAGCCAAACAAATCGCTAATGGCGTCGTTAACCAGCAGCATGATGCCTTTGTTATCAATCAACACCACGGCATCGGACATGGTCCGCAGTACCGCCCTAGTCCTGGCTTCGCTGGTCATCAGTGCCGCTTTGGCACGTTTTTTTTCGCTGATGTCGCGCACCGTGGCCTGCAGCACAATTTCGTTGTCGATCTCCACCCGGCTAAGTTGCACTTCGGCGTAAAAGGTTTCGCCGGTTAAGCGTTTGTGCAACCATTCGAAGATCACCGAGCCTTCGGCGATGGCCTGCTCGAGTTTTTCATTGGCCAGCTCGGCGGATGATAGGCCGTTTGGTTGAAATTCCGGCGACAATGAGGCCGGGGTTTGCGCTAAAAACGCCTGCTCATCCCGGCAGGCGAACAGGTTGATTGCTGCCGTATTGGCTGAGATAAATCCGCGTCTGGCACTGAGGGTCATCAGCGCATCCCGCGACGATTCGAACAGCGCCCGATGCCGCTGTTCACTGGCTTGCAAAGTTTGTATCGCCTGTTTTTGCGCAGAAATGTCTCTGATAAAGGCGCTGAACTCGACAGCATTTGCCAATTTGTTAGGGGTGATGGCCAATTCAATCGGAAATTCATGCCCGTCACGGTGCAGCGCCACCACTTCAATTCGCTGGTTCAAGACCGTTCCGCGCCCGGTATCCAAATAGCGCCGTATGCCTTGCTGATGAGCTTGTTGGTAACGCTCCGGAATAATCACATCATGCAACAAGCGGCCCAAAACTTCGGTGGCCGGCCAACCGAATATTTGTTCGGCCTGGCGATTCCAGCCATTGATAAAACCATCGGCGTCCATCTGCACCAAAGCATCCAAAGCCGTATCAACAATACTGCGGATGCGGATCTCGTCCTCGCGCCTCGCAGCCAACAGCGCCGCAAAGCCATCGGCCATCTCGTTAAAGCTCTCCGCAACCTGCCCGATTTCATCACGCAGGGTTAACGGCATTCTTTGCTGAAAGTCGCCGCCGGCAAACGCTTTTGCGGTTTTCGCCAGCCTCTCCACATATCGACTAACGGCAAGATGGGCGCCAATCGCAAAATAAATGATCAGCATAAATATAAAGCCGGGGATGCCGATACTCAGCGCTAGCGTGGTTTTCGCCACGCCAATTCTGGCCTCGATCAGTTGTTCGGCTGCCGGGATAAAACTGTCGTAAATTTCCGCATACGCTGTATCCAGCGCTAAGGTAACGGTGGAATGAAAGTATTCCGGATTGATGGAGAATTTTTCCTGCACAATATCGGCAATCACATGCTGAGTAATCAGTCTGGCTGCATTGACAATATTTTCCCTGGTGGTGGCGAGTATCGGGTGCAGTTCCGGTTTATAGCGTTTAAAGTCGTGAGTCGTTTCTTCAATGACCCTGATGCCGGATTCGATTCTGTCCTTAATCAGGTAAATCTCGATTTTTTCCTGAGCGCTAATCTGCTTTTTGGCCAGTATCCCAATGCCATACGCACGCAATTGCGCAACGCCTTCCAGGGCCTTTGGCATTTGCTCGGTTACCAGCATGATCAGATGGTAGGAATCCAGATTCGAGTCGGTGAACAACAAGGATTCCTCGCCAATCAGTTCTTCTAAATCCAATAACTTCTCGACCAAACGGCTGTGTAAGCGGTAGCTTTCTTCAATGCTTTGCTTGGCGGCGTTTTGCCGGAGTTGCTCCCAATCGTTTTTTATATCCGCGTATGCCGCAGCGGTCAACGAATCCGCCGCCAGCGTTGGCCCCAAAGCCGATAAGGCCGCAGCGACTTTGGCTTCCGATACGTCAAGTTTATCGCGCAAACTCTCTATGCCGCCGAGCACCGCCACGGTAATGCCGCGATGCTGCTGCACAGATTGCATGGTCTGCGTAATGTGTTTGATTTGTAACAGTCCCTGCAGCTCGCGCTCTGAATCCAATATCACCCGGTTCAGACTTTGATAAAGAGCGTAAAACACCACGGCAACCGCCAGCAACGACAGAAAACCTATCACCACAAACTTCTTGCTGAAACTCAATCGATTCATCAGCGCCACAGCGGGCGAAAACAAAGCTTGCATAGGCAATCCTCGGTGCGAATATTAGGTCGGTAGCGATTCGGACGGGTATTTAGCGGCTATCTTGGGCCGATAACAGCAAGGCTTTTTGTTTTTCGACAATTTGGTTCAGCCGCAAGGCCAGCTTGTTATCGTTCTCGAACAAGTTGTCCATTTGCGAAGTGAGTTCGTCCACGTAACCGTTCAGCAAAAATTCCTGGCTATCGGTCAACCCCAAATGAATAAAGGCGCTTTCCATGTTCATTTTGTGCTGTTCGGCTAAATTCACCATCTGCGAGTGATTACTTTGTTGATTGGCCTCGATCTCGATCAATAAATCGGTCAACTCTCTCACGCCTTCCAGGCGGGCATTCGCTTCCTGTAGACGTTGTTGTTCGCTGATCATCGCTTCGATACGGGCACCGGCACCTTCGGCAAGTATCGCCAGATGATCGCGCAAGCGGCCAATCGCATCCGGATCGTCGGTATCCAGGCCGGTCACCAATAGCGTCACGTGCGGAAAATTAAACACCAAGCGATCACCGGCCTGATAAATCCGGCCCAACTTAGCCACGTAGGTAAGGATGGAGGCTTCGAGCGGCGTACAGATTGTTTCCGGACTAAAGTCGTATTCGTTCACCGTATCGGTCAATTTCACCAAACCGTTTAGATCGTATTGCTGCAAGGTCTCGATTAACAAACTACCCAATTGCTGAAACGTCACGCATTGAAACGATGAGCGTAAGAACTGCAATACCGTGCCGGTTTCGCCCAAACTGGACATAGCGGTAAATGCGGTTTTTTGCGCGTAAGACAGTTGCGATTGCAGTTGCCGTTTTTGCTGCTCGGCTTCGATGGCCAAATCGACCTTGCGCAGCAGCACGTCTTTTTTGGCGTTTTTCGGAATAAAATCGTTACCGCCGGCATCAAATGCGGTCAGTAAAATCTCCAGATCGTCGTGGGCAGACACAAACATGACCTGCACATCGTCATTGCCGTCAGCGCGAATCTGCCGACATACCTCGATACCGCTAAGGCCCGGCATTTCAATATCCAACAAAATCAGATTGGGGGCCAAATCCATGGCGGCCAAACATTCCTCGCCATTGGCAAACTCGTGGAGTTGATAGCCATGCCCCTGCAATTGGTCGGTTATGACCAAACGCAACAGAGCATCGTCATCCACTACAAAAATACAGAACGGTTTTTCGGGCATGATATTTCCTGGGTTGCTGGATTTGCGGGTGAGGCGATAGCGTGTGCCAAATAAGCATAGCGGTCCGAGCCAAAATTGCCCGACCGCTTACTTAAACCATCTTAACAGCCGCAGCGAACATTCATGCCGGCGGCCGGGCAGAACTGTGACGGCCGCATCGGTTGTGAGAATAAGCTTGTGATAAGGCGCCAAAAATACCTGATCACCAGCGGGATTGGCGTATACAAGCGCAAATCAGGCGCCGTGCGCATTGGCAATAGCCAACGCCGCCCAATCGAAGGCCGGGCCTATATCCCATTTATCGCTGCGAAAATTCACATGACTGGCGATACCGGAATAACTTTGGAAAAAATCCAGATCGCGTTCAAATTGCTTGGCTTTAGGGGGCAAGGTTTTCGGTATGGAAAATCGCCCGCATAAATCGTTCAGCAGCAAGCGAATCGCTTCTACCTGCTGCGCGGGAAAAGTAGCGAAATACTGCTCGCCCCGATAGCTGGTTTGCCTATATTTATCGGTTTGGGCTTTGTCACAGTATTTCGTACCGAATAACTGGGTTTGGCCCCGACGCGGCGGCCACCAATTCAAGACTTCCGGATTATCCGGCGCCGGCCGCAATGGCCCCACATTGGCAATTTCTATCGCTATTGAACGTTGATCCAGCCGGCCGTTAAATCCCTTCACTCCCAGATGATAAGCCCACTGCGTCGGGTCGAACACTTCATAGACCGTGCCGTCGACATCCACCAGATAAGCTGCGGCGATATGTTGGGCATCGCCGATCCAGGTATCGAACGCCGACTTGGCTGACGAACCCGCCGTGAAGTGCAAAACAATCAGATCTTTTTTCGGCCGCTCGGGAAAAAACTGCCCAGCCGGCAAACGGAATCGGGAGCGATTGATCTGCAGACCGGCAACCGCAGCGGCAGCTTGGTCACGGAGCAGCATAGTATCGGTGCTCGCCTCACCTTCGTTCGGCGTTAGCAATACCCGCGGATTGGGCCGATCTGTGGCCCCCGCCCAGAAAAAACAATTGTCTTTATCCTGATACCAATAGCCGTTGCCGGACACCACATCACCCGCCGTAAAGCTGACAACCTCGACTTTACTGCCGGCATCCAAGACGCGCAGCACCGGTGCGTTGACAGACGCGCGGCTGCGGAGATTTACTTTACTCAGCAAGCCGATTGGCTTGCCGGCCACTAAATCGGCTGCCTCATCGGGCAACGCAGTGGCAATCAGCTTGGCAATATCTACATTGGCAGCGGGACAGTTTACCGAGGCACGAATCGCGCTATGCGACAACACATGATCCGCATCGACGCTAATCCGCCAGCGGTCGGCAATTTCCCTGATTAATTTCGAGCATGCCGCTAATTGCGTGGCCGTAGGCGGGCCAAGCACCGACACTTCTAAGGCAACACCAATCGAGAAAAAATTGGGATTGGTGTTGGGTCGCTGCTTGATAAATTCGGCAGCCGGATTGACCACCAAACCGGCGTGAAAGGCTGTGTCGGCTTCCTGGACATATTGATGAATCTCACCGTTGTTGCCGATGGCGTAATGCACAGACTGCAACGTGCCCGGCTTGTTGTAGCACATAGCGGCATTCGCCAGACTGCCGTCAGTCGTATGCAAAACTATGATTTCCGGTTTGAAGCCTGCCGGGCGGCCGATTCGAAAATTACCCTGCGCGCAGCCTATCCATTGCTTGTCCATACGACCTCCTTAGCCCTGCGCCTTCAGATCGCCACGTTCGCCCTGTAACGGATTAGGTGCTGGCGAAGTGCCGAGTGTTTGAGGTTCGCCGCCCGCAGTCTGCGTGGTTTGGCGGATAGTTTTCTGCTCATCGTCCTTGCGGGCAAGGCCGGAGCGCAATTGCACCAGCTTACTCAAGGCGTTATACCAAAACGGCCCACCCAGACTAAGCAGAAAAATCGACAGGATCAAACCGGGAATGCTCACCTGCTTCCAATGCTTACACCAGCTTTCCCGGTCAACAGGCAAACTGATCAAGCCCTGTTGAGCTAGAAAATTCAGATAATACTTTTGCTTTTCCAGATCGAGCCCTTTTTTGGCTGTAACAGTCTCGTCAGCCGAGGTCTCGGTATCCTGCTCTCCGCTAGCTTTGGCAGGGGCTGGTTCAACTGCATCCTTTACTTGCGTATCTTCCGTTAGCGAAGGGGCCAATTCCACAAAAGTCGCGCGCATTTGCTCGTCCATGGACAGCCGATTGATCAAATACACCGTGTCCAACTGCAACGCAATCGCTACCAGGGCGGCGCTGACCACGCTGACCACCCGGGTGGTGGCGGTAAATCTGACGCTGACCCGGTCAAGCAAATGGTCGAAATTCAAACAAATTTTCGCCAGAAAATCGCTGGATGCTTCTTGTAGCAAGGCATTAGCCTCACGCACGTCGTGCGCCAGTTCCGGGTTGGATTTTTCAAATTCCAGCGCTAGCATCCGCGCATTTTTCAAGGTAGCGGCCGGATCTTCGATACCATTGTCGTGCAATACAGATTTCAACTTGTCCAGCAGATCGATTTGTCCGGCGACGATTTTCTCCAACTGCTGAAACTGTTGTTTTTTGGTTTCGGCCTTTTCTTTTTTGATCTTGGCAAGCAAAGCTTCAATATCCAGGCGCTTAAAAAACAAGGGATATGCCAGTAGTTTGCTTTCCAGGGCTTCCGTGGCTTGGCCAACATTGATGGTTTTATTGGCTAGCCATGCTTTGATCTGTTCGAATTCCGTTTTGATCGACACATCGTAGCCAGCCGCTAAATCCAGCAAAATCTTGATAAATTCTTCGCGATGGATCACTTCGCCGAACTGAAAAAATTGCAGCCACGCAGGCAGTCGGCAGCGACAACGGCCGCCGATAGTCCGTTGCGTCAGGGTTAAGGCGGCGATGGCCTCGGCTTCGGCTCTGGAAAATCGGGCATCCAACAATTCCAGCAAGTCGGCCAAACCGGTGCGCAGATTGCGGCCGCGGCTGGCCAGTAAATTTAAAATGCCCTGACTGATTAAGGTCACCGCCATGCTGACGATCAACATCACCACCGATAAACCCAGTAACACGTCGAGTGACTTCAACATCATTCTTCTCCTTTGGAAGGCCGTTACGGCCGAATGAATCTAACATTCCCGCAAAGGCGGCGTCGAGGATTTTGGCTCTGCCGATTCCCGCCGCAGCACAAACTCAAATGCCAGTCTCCACAGCCAAACGTTCCATCAAATAACACAAACAGTCCTGGCGGATGACTCGTTCGTCCAGCGTCAGCATGGATGGCATCGTTTGCCGAGTGATTTGCACCTGGCCATCCGTAACAGTCAGAAATTGCTCGGTCACCGGCTTACCGTCGTTGTCCCTGGCGATCAACGGCATTTGTTCAGAATCGCTTGTCCCCAATACGGTGCCGGCCGAAATCTCCGTGAAATTCAGACTTTCCAGTTCCGGATCCAGGCGCAGATCGGCAGTAGCATCGCTAAAGCTATAACTGATCTCGTCGGCGACGGTCACTTGCGCGACGGTGTGATAAAGATCCACATCCTGCTTCGCGACCGGTTGGGCCGGAAATTCATGCAAGTGCAGGCAACTGTCCAGAAATTGAAACGCATGTTCGGTACCGTGCGGCTGGCCCGGCCGGCCGCATTCCAAAGTCACCGCCGGGCAAAACTCCCCAAACGCGCTGGACTGCGTACCCTTGGGATGGGTGAAATACACCAGCAAACGGCCGAACAGCGCACCCAGATGCAGAAAATCCTTACCCAATTTATTGATGCAGGCGTAATGCGGATTCAAACCGGTATTGTTATGCACATCCACGCTGGCAAACACCTTGCGCTCGCGCATGATCTGGCAAATCTGCGCCGCCCAAATCGTCTCCGGCGACTCGGGTAAAGCTGTGCCGGGCCAGATGCGGTTGAAATCCGGCTGGCCATCCAGCCGTCTCAGGTTAAAACGCGCCGCCTGGGTATTACCGAAAAACAAAGTCAATCCGCGCGGCAAGCTTTGGCCGTGATATTTCTGCAATAGCTTTTGCACTGCCAAAAAGCCGGTGGATTCGTTGCCGTGCAGCAAGACTGAGACGAACAGGGTTTCCGGGCGTTTGCCGGGGAGGTGGAAAAGCGTGGGCTCGGGGATTAGGGTGCGTAAGTTATTAACCGAAATATCCAGCAAACCGTTTGGCAGGCTGTCGAATTGTTTGGGAATGCAATTGGCGCGTGAAATCTGTGGCATAACGAATTTAACTGATTTGCTTGGAGCGATTCTATCGTTATTTTCAGGCTGACATAAATGAAACCGGGAAAACCACCTATGCTTACCCGGCCACAGCCTTATTAACCCGGCCCTATTTATCCCTGGTGCCCCGTTAGGGCTGAGCTCGTCGAAGCCTGAGGTGGCTCTTCGTTAAACTCAGTACCCTCAGGGCAAAGGCGAATGGCATTTCCGATCTACGCACCCGCTACATTTCACTAAATTTACATCCCGAGGTCCTTATGGATAAAGACAATACAGACAAGACTACCTATGCGCCTTTCGTTCTTCTCGACTCGGGAGAATACCGGTCTCTAATACTTTCCGACCAGGATATGGTTGAGAAATTGCATGTATTCGAAGAGCGGGCTGACGAAGGCTGGAATGGCAACGGTTACGACTGGAACTCAATTGCTCAAGTCGTACTATTCGAACAACTGCCCGATTTACAAGATGAGCTCGATTTCGATCCGGAGGCGGGAATGTTTTCCGCACAAGGATCACGTTCCGCGCTGGAACGTCTCGGAAAAGCAATGTCATTGGCCTTTAACAACGAAGAGGTACTTCGAGATCTGCTGTCACGGGCTGAACTTGATTGATCGGTTGGCGTAGATCGCGTGTTTATCTTTCCAATGCCCCGGCTTCACTGCCTTTAAGCTAGGTTGGGACCGTCCCTTCTCCCTCTGGGAGAAGGTTAGGATGAGGGGACCAATAAAGCCTCTTGCCTTATTTTATTCTCCTCACCCCAACCCTCTCCAGCAGGAGAGGGAGCTTTTTCTTAACTTAATGGCAGTAACGACTGAGCACCGAAAAGATGATGTTGCAGTTATTCATATTCCCCATGCCGAAACCGTTTCTCCACTCCGTTGCCGCTGCAAATAAACCCGCGTCAGCTCCGCAAATTCGCCCGGATTTTCCTTGATAAACCGCCGCTGCCAGTGGCTGCCGGTCTGTTGATTGGCAAGCCGTTGGCGAATCACATCCAGATAATTCTCACAATCAGCAGTGCAGATGCCCAAAGCCTGCAAGCCCTGAAAGGCACGCGGCACTAGCTCCTGCTCGATCAGCGCCGCCAACCTTAGTTTACGTTCCCCAAACCAGACGACATGACTATCCAAACCATGACGCGCGGCTTGATAAAAATTATCCTTAGCTTGGGCAAAGGATAACTCCGCCCTGCCCGCCTGACGTTCGTTGGCCAGATTTTTAACCAGTCCATAATAAAAGGCGGCGTTGGCAATCATGTCCAACACGGTCGGCCCGGCAGCCGGCGTACGGTGTTCGATGCGGATGTGCGGCGTACCGTCGGCATCAAAACCGACCAACGGCCGGTTCCAGCGCCAGATCGTGCCGTTATGCAGGCGTATGTGTTGAAACGCTTCCGGCGCATCGTCGAAATACTCCGGCAACAAAACCGGAAAATGCTGCTGGTTCTCGTCAAAGCATTCCAGGATCGAATGCCGGGCAAAATCGGAGCCAAAACTGACCCGGTGCAACGGCCCGTCGGCCGCGCCGGCGTAGCCGCCGGTGGCAATGGCCTGTTCGAACAAGGGAATACGGGTTTCCGCCCAGAGATCCTTACCAAACAAAAACGGCGCGTTGGCAGCCAACGCCACCATCGCCGCCGAAGCGATGATAGCCGCGTTATACACATGATGAGCGATGCTGAGCTGGCATTGGATGTGCAGTTGAAACGAGGTGGTGGCGGCTTCCAGCATCACATCGTGATGCTCTATTTTCAGATGGTCATGCCCGCATATATCCAGCAGAATCGGCCGGCCTCGGCAGCGCAAAATCTGTTGATTCAAGGCCCGGTAGCGATTCATGTCCGACATATTGCCCAGATGCAGATCGCTTTGCTGCAAGGTTGGCAAGGTGCCTATCGCCAACAAATGCAAATCCAGTTGCCGGGCGTGCTGTTCGGCTTGCTGCCAGGTGTTTTGCAAATCCTGATGCATGCGGCTGAATACGTCGCCGGTCAACGCCAGCGGCGGCGTGTTGAGTTCGATATTGAATTTGGCCAGTTCCGGACCGGCCATAGGGTGGGCAAAAGAGTGCAGATAGTTCTGATTCATCGGTGCCGGCCGCATGTAGTCGTCCAGCAGCCAAGCTTCGATTTCAAAACCAGCCACTGGCTCGGCTTCCGAACAAGCGCGATTTTTAATCCGCCGGCCGAGCAGTTCGGTTTCTGCGGATAGGCGTTGTTGAAAACGCTGAAAGTCGGCATCTTGATAAACTGCGGCATGAATTTCTTGACCCATGACATTTGCGCTCTTAGTCCGGCGGAACAGCAGTAAATAGTAAGATCGTTACGGCTAAAGCACGAATTTAATCCATTTATGCGAATTACATATCTGCCGTTATCTGGCTGACTAAATATCGGTAACAGCAATCCTCAACCACCGCTCCAACACCTTACAAACATAGGTTTGTTCGGCGTCACTCAACTCCCTGCCTTGCGGAATTTTATGCCATTTTTCCAGGCAGCCCCGGCAGCAGCAGGCGGTAGCGTGTTGCGCGACGAATACCGGATGGCCGCGAAACGGGGTTTGTTTGCCGTCATTGCGCGGCTCTGCAGCAGCCAGGCGTTTTTCGATAAAGTCTCGAGCATGGCTCAATACCGTTTCCAGGCCCTTTTTGCGCAAATAATCCCGGTCTTTGGCATTCAAACGAAACTGGCTGCGAAACTTGGACTTAGCCAAGCCGGCAAACAGTTCGTCCAAATCCCGCACGGCTTCAGGCTATCTCAACACGCCCGCAGAGGGCGTGTAACTATCCAATACATGGATGTAATTGGCACGCTCATAGGCACTGGGATCGATAGCGTGTTGCTGGCTGACACTGCCTTTCAGTTGGTTGATGGAATCGTATTCGTGTTCGATCAGCCATTGTTCCAGCTCCGCGCGAATTTCGCTGAGTTTGCCCACCCCTTGCGCCAACAACACGCTGCACAGATGCACCACGTCCGCGCCCGCCAGCAAGGCTTTGATCACATCCGCGCTTTGGTGAAAACCACCCGTGACCGCCAAGGACAATTTCACCCGGCCATATAGCAAGGCCGTCCAGCGGATACGCAGCAAGGCTTCGGCTTGCGTAGACAATTGCAGTTTCGGCACCACTTCCAGCGTTTCCAAATCAATATCCGGCTGATAAAACCGGTTGAATATCGCAATACCATCGGCACCGGCGGCTTCCAGGCGTTGGGCGAAATGAATCGGCGAGCTGAATTGCGGACCGAGCTTTAGGGTCAGCGGCAGGCTCACCCGGCTTTTTAACTCGCGCAGAATATCCAGATAGCGGTTTTCCACCGTTTCGCTGCTTTCATCGGCATTAGCCGCCAGATGGTAGATATTCAGTTCCAGCGCGTCGGCCCCGGCTTGCTGCAAGGCTTGGCCGTATTCGATCCAACCGCCCTGGGAAATACCATTCAGGCTGGCGATGATCGGAATATGCAAGCTGCTTTTCAAGCGTTGCAGATGTTCCAGATACTGTTCCTGGTAAGTCAAAATCTGCTCAGGCACCGGATGAAAGGAATCGGCCTCGCCATAGCCGATGCCTTGCCCGAAAAAAAACCGCTCCATCTGTTGCTGTTCGGCTTCGATTTTTTCTTCAAACAAGGAAGACATGACAATGGCCGCTGCGCCGGCATCTTCCAGCCGACGCGCACTGTCCAAGTCCTTGCTCAGCGGTGATGCCGACGGTACTAGAGGATGCGCCAGTTTCAGGCCCAAATAATTTGTTGTTAAATCAACCATGTTGGCTCTCCTGGGCAAGATCGGCTTTCAGTGCCGCTTTGGCAGCGGCAACGCTGGTGGCATCGCTCCATTCCAGCGCGGCCAGTTGTTGGTAGTAACGATAACGGTTTTTCACGTCTTGTTGCGCCTGTTTCAAGAAGGCTTCGGCGTGGTCCGGATGACTTTGCCAGAGCATGCTAAAGCGGGTTTCGCTCATCACAAACTCACGTAACGGCACCGACGGTTCCGGCGAATCGAGTTGCATCGGATTCTTGCCTTGCTGGATGCGGCCGGGATTGAATCTAAACAATGGCCAATGCCCGCTTTTGACCGCCAGATTTTGCTGCCTGTGATTATTGGACAAATCCACGCCGTGCGCGATACAAGGCGCGTAAGCGATGATGATGGACGGCCCATCGTGCGCTTCCGCTTCCAGGAAGGCGTTCAGGGTTTGCGTGTCCTTGCCGGCGTAGGCGACATGGGCGACGTAAACGTTGCCGTAATCCATTGCCAGTAGCGCCAGGTCTTTTTTCGCGGTGGCCTTGCCGCCGGCCGCGAACTTGGCCACCGCGCCCAGCGGCGTGGATTTGGAGGTCTGGCCGCCGGTATTGGAATAAACTTCGGTATCCAGCACCAGCATATTGACGTTACGACCGCTAGCCAGCACATGATCCAGACCGCTGTAACCGATGTCATAAGCCCAGCCGTCGCCACCGATGATCCAAACGCTTTTCTTGCACAGATAATCCGCTAGCGGCAACAGGGCTTGCGCGGCAGGCTGCTTTAGCGAGGGTAAATGCTGTTTCAATTCCGCGACACGTTGGCGTTGTTCGTAAAGGCCGGCTTCATCGGATTGGTCGGCTTGCAAAATGGCATCAACCAGTTCGCCGCCCAAGGTTTCCCGTAGCGACATCAGCAATTCGGCCGCATGTTCCGCTTGCTTATCGATGGCCACTCGCATGCCCAAGCCAAACTCGGCGTTGTCCTCGAATAAGGAATTATTCCAGGCCGGCCCCCTGCCCTCGGGATTTTTAGTCCAGGGCGTGGTCGGCAAGTTACCGCCGTAAATGGACGAGCAGCCCGTGGCGTTGGCTACCACCATGCGGTCGCCAAAGAGCTGCGAAGCCAGTTTTACATAAGGGGTTTCGCCACAGCCAACACAAGCACCGGAGAATTCGAATAAGGGCTGCAGCACCATAGAACCCTTGATGGTGTTAGTTTTCAGCTGCCGACGGTCGTATTCCGGCAAGGACAGGAAGTAATCCCAGTTTTGGCTTTCCGGCTCGCGCAGCGGTGCTTGTGGCCGCATGTTCAAGGCCTTGCGGCTGGCGTTGGATTTATCGCGGATCGGGCAAATATCCACACAAAGCCCACAACCGGTGCAATCTTCCGGCGCCACCTGATAACTAATGGATAAACCGGCCGGAAAATCCTTGCCCAGCATCGCAGCGTGTTTGAAAGTCTCCGGCGCATTGCTTAAAGCTTCGTTAGGCACGATTTTGCTACGAATCGCCGCGTGCGGACAAACCATCGGACATTTACCGCATTGGGTACACAAATCGGTTTCCCAAACCGGAATCTCCAACGCCAGATTGCGTTTTTCGTAAGCCGCGGTGCCGGTGGGGAAAGTGCCATCGGCCGGCATCGCGCTGACCGGCAAGGCATCGCCCCGGCCGGCGATAATTTCGCCGGTGACGCGGCGGATAAATTCGGGCGCACTATCCGCTATCAAGGCGGCAATATCGAAACCGCTGTCGGCCTGCTTAGGCAAAGGCACATGTCGCAAACCGGCCAGCGTTTCGTCGATGGCTTTGAAGTTTAAATCGACGATACGTTGGCCTTTTTTGCCATAGGTTTTTTGCACGGCGTGTTTAATTGCCTCAATGGCTTGCTCTTGCGGCAACACGCCGGAAATTGCGAAAAAACAAGTCTGCATAATGGTGTTGATGCGTTTGCCCATGCCGGACTTTTCTGCGACCGCGTTGCCGTCGATCAGATAAAACCTAATTTTCTTATCCAACATTTGCTGCTGCATCTTGCGCGGCAAGGTATTCCAAACCTCATCGGCCGATGCAGGGCTGTTCAACAGAAACACTGCTTTGTCGGCGGCGTTGGCCAGCATATCGTAGCGTTCCAGAAACACGGTTTGGTGGCAGCCGATGAATTGCGCGTCGTTTTCGCCGATCAAATACGTGGAGCGTATCGGCTTTGGACCAAAGCGCAGATGCGAGACGGTAATCGCCCCGGATTTTTTCGAGTCATAAACGAAATAGCCTTGGGCGTACAAATCGGTTTCTTCGCCGATGATTTTGATGGTGTTTTTATTGGCACCCACCGTGCCGTCGCTGCCCAAGCCGTAAAACATGGCCTGAAAGGTTTGATCGTGGGTATCGGTGCGGTAGGCCGCGTCCCAATCTAAACTCGTGTGACTAACGTCGTCGTGAATCCCGACCGTGAAGTGATTCTTGGGTTTAGCGTGTTTCAGTTCGTCGTAAACCGCCTTGATCATGCCCGGCGTGAATTCCTTGGACGATAAGCCGTAGCGGCCACCCACCACTTTAGGCAGGCTGGTAAATTTTTCGCCGTCGCTGAAGGCTTGGGCTACGGCAGCCAATACATCTTTGTACAAAGGCTCGCCGTCGGCACCCGGTTCTTTGGTGCGATCCAATACCGCAATTTTTTGGCAACTGGCCGGCAAGGCGTCGATCAAACGCTCCGGCGCGAACGGCCGGAACAAACGCACTTTCAACAAGCCCACCGCTTCGCCTTGGCGATTCAGATATTCCAAGGTTTCTTCCACCGCTTCGGCGCCGGACCCCATAATTACGATTACTCGCTCGGCTTGCGGCGACCCGACGTATTCGAACAAGCGATATTGGCGGCCGGTCAAACCAGCCAAGCGGTCCATGGCTTGTTGAGCAATCTCCGGCAATGCGGCGTAATAAGGATTAACCGACTCGCGGCCCTGAAAATACACGTCCGGATTTTGCGCGGTACCTCGCAGCACCGGATTGTCTGGGGTCAAGGCCCGGCCGCGATGTTCACTAACCCAGCTGTCGTCTATCATCGCCCGAATGATGCTGTCGTCGATCTCGACAATTTTGGCGACCTCGTGTGACGTGCGGAAACCGTCGAAAAAATGCATGAACGGGATGCGGCTTTGCAAAGCCACGGCATGCGCGACCAGCGCCAAATCTTGCACTTCTTGCGGCGAGTTGGAACACAACATGGCGTAGCCCGTCATCCGCGCCGACATCACATCGCTGTGGTCGCCAAAGATCGATAAGCCCTGGCAAGCCAGTGAACGGGCGGCGATATGAAACACGGTCGGGCTCAGTTCGCCGGCGATTTTGTACATATTCGGCAGCATCAACAACAGGCCTTGCGAGGCAGTGAAGGTGGTGGCCAAGGTACCGGCTTGCAGCGCGCCATGAATGGTGCCGGCCGCGCCGGCTTCGCTTTGCAGTTCGACTACACGAGGTACGGTACCCCAGAGATTGGGTTGATCGCGGGAGGCCCATTCGTCGGCCCATTCGCCCATCGCCGAGGACGGGGTAATGGGGTAAATTGCGATCACTTCATTGAGTTTATAAGCAATGCTGGCCGCAGCCTGATTGCCGTCGATGGTGAGGGTTTGCTTTTGCATGGGATAACCTTTTCAGGAAATAAAACGGGGGGCCGTCGGGCAAAGCCGACGGCTTTTTTATGATGCTCTAAGCATAGTCAAAAATTGCCTGACTAATTTTTAGTCAATTTAAAGATGTCCCAAACAGGACGGGCGATTGGCTGGTTTGCTCACGATTTGATCACAAGTTTATCCACAACTTCTGTGTATAACTGTACTTTTGGACAATGGCTGCCACCGAAAACAATAGCCTAAAACCCATAGACTCAAGCTGATTATTCCTCCCCCAACGGCTTATCCACCGTCTAACATTTGCAAACCTTGCGTTTATTCAGCCCAGTCGTCGCGCAGTACGATAGGCATCACTTTATCTTCGACTGCAATCACGGCCTTATTCAGCACCACCAATTGTTTATCCTCGACAAACTGCACACCCAACATATAAAAAATCGGCCCCCAAAACGGGTTGATCATCAAGCCGCCGAGCATGCTTTTCGCGCTGCGTTTCAAATTTTTTAACGGGTTAAAAGCGACGGCCAGCGTTTGCTGGGGATGCTCGGCAAATACGTCGGTGATCGGCTTAAAAGTCTGTTTATCCCGGCTTTCCAGTTCATCCAAGGCAACCGAAAGCTTGCGAGCCATTTTGTAAAAATGCAGACGCGCCGCAGTCGCCGATACCGCGAAGGCAATCGCCATCAGCGGCAACAGAATACTGGGCGGCAACAAGGGAGCGAAAGCCGGCGCCAGCAATACCAAGCCATATCCCAACATGACGGTATCTTCACCGCGTTCGACATCGCGGTCCAGATTTTTAACGATAGCAACCACTTGATTGCCGGACTGATCCAAATAACCTTTGTCTTGAGCCATATTCGTCTCCTTCAGGTTGAATGTGCAGGGCCTTGATTAGATGCCTGCGGTTAAAAAAAGTCAACTGTCAAACCGATACCAAATTGCATGCGCTACGGCCCGCCAACGCCCCACTTTGCTTGCAGATAATCGCGGCGCGTATCGAAAATACACTGCAACTTATCGCCGATAAAGCCATGCAGCAATTGCCCCAGCCAACCGAAGGGCATCGTATAAAACACGATGTCTTCCAATACGATGCCCTCCTCGCAAGGTCTTAGACACACTTCATGGCTCCAGAATCCAAATGGACCGACCGCTTGTTGATAGACAAACCTATTCGGCTTATCGCAGTGGCTGACTTCCGAAAGCCAAGACATGGGCACACCCAAAACCGCCTTCATCCGATAACGGATCAACAAGCCGGGGTAAATATCCTCGGGCACAGGCGACGTAATATCAACATGAAAAAACTCCGGCGTAATTTGATTTAAATAGTGCGGCGACGAGAAGAAAGCCCAAGCCTGCTGCTGGCTGAGCGCCAAGCGTTGCTGGCGGAGG
Source organism: Methylomonas sp. TEB (assembly GCF_047777895.1). Classification (GTDB taxonomy): domain Bacteria; phylum Pseudomonadota; class Gammaproteobacteria; order Methylococcales; family Methylomonadaceae; genus Methylomonas. The sequence continues at coordinate 1,844,230 of NZ_CP180476.1, read as the reverse complement.
ATGTGGTAAATTTTCATGATACTGGCGGACGACGATGCTGGGCTACTGCGATAGCCAGCAATCTACCGTAAAAAAATTTTTGCGGTAGTGCAGCGTATGCACCGCAGCCTGAGGGATGCGGCAGTCCGGAAATCAGAACACTCGCGGGTGAGGCAAGGTGCGGGTAAACCCAAACAAACCGATGATTATTGAGTCTTGCCGCTTTCTGCTTTGATTTCAGCAATTAAATCGCCGAGGTTTTCGCGTTGTCTCAGCACGAAATTTCGGCTTTCCACCGCGGTGCGACTACCCAACACAATGATGTCCTTGCGATGTTTATGCGCCAGATAGCCGGCCAGCAAACCACCAGAGAATAAGGCAAGCGGATGGCGGATAAGCGCGCGGGTGATGCTTTTGCTGGCGTGCGTCAACCCCGAGATCACGATCCCCATCACCACGCCTTTGACCAAAATCTCGCCATTGGTCGGCGGTGCCATTCTGCCTTTCTTGCCTTTGCGCGTCGGCGACTTCTTAACTTTCTCGGTAACCGCCTGGTTTACTATTTTTGCTTGCGTCATATCCCTGTCTCCCAAAAAACCATACTCCGGATAACAGCATAATCCAAAACCCTTAAAACTGAACCCCGTTAACCGCCGCCGGCACTATTTACTGCTTTACTGACTAATTGTTGTTTAGCGCCCGGATTGGCGGCTTTGCTCAAAGCGGTTTGCAACAATTGATCTTGACCGTAAATATCCGGGTAAAAGCGCGGTTTATCGTCAAGGCCCACAAACACAGTGGTATAAAAAAACAATACGGGTATCGATTTTTTCAGCGTGACCCGCTGGGTTTTAGGCCCGGCCATAGCTTGCTGTATCGTTTGTTGGTCCCATTCGGCTTGGTCGCCCAGCACAAATTCCGCCAGCTTTTCAGCCTCCGCCACTCGGACGCAGCCATGACTGAGATCGCGGCGATCGCGATTAAACGCGGCTTTGCCCGGCGTATCGTGCAAATACACATCGGCTTTGTTCGGAAAAATAAATTTCACCCGCCCCAAGGGGTTGCTGCTGCCGGGTCGCTGCCTGGCGCGCACCCGCCCGCTCTTGATTTCGTCGACGATGCTGTCCTGATTTTCGTCTTCGTCTTCAGCGACGTCGGGTCCCACCAGCTCTATATCCTGACTCGCTAAAAACTCTTCATCACTCAAAAGCTTGGGCAGCATTTCCTTATCCATGATGCTTTTTGGAATATTCCAATAAGGCATGAATTCCAGATATTTCATGTCCTCCCAGAGTACCGGCGTCTGATTTTGCTCGGCTTTGCCGACGATGACTTTCATCGTCAGAGGCTGTTGATCGTCGCGAGAACTGAAAGCCCATAACTGAAACGCCGGAATATTCACAAATATCCTCGGCCCTTCCGGCAACTCCGGCATCCAACGCAAACGCTCCATGGCTAATTCAAGCATCGCAATTTTTTCGGCCGGCGTTTGATTCAATAAGGCCAGGGTCTGCTTACCGATCACCCCATCGGCTTTTAAGCCTTGTTGCTGCTGTAAGCGTTGCACTGCTTCAGTCGCGGCCGCATCGTAGAAATTTTCAGTGTTGCCGGCGCCGACGAGGTCTTCCGTTTTCAGTACACCCAACTCCGCCAAACGCCGACGCAACTCGGGCAATTGCGCGTCTTGCTCGCCTGGGCGCAGCGATTTCGCCAAAAGCAGTTTTGGCTTCTGCGCCCCGGTATTTTGCTGACGATAAGCCGCCAACAAAGTCTTTAACTGCTGATATTGCTTGAGTTTTGGCGCCAGCGCCGCCGGCAGTTCGGCAAGGGATTGTTGTTGAATATGTTGATTCAGCGATACCGCCACCTCGCTTGCCGATTTGGCCGCGAACTGTGGGGGATAATTGAAGTCGCGCGGATCAACCCGGCCAATATGTAGATCATGCGCGTAATGCACCAATGCTATCGACAAAGCCACGTCGTAAGAGACCAACTGCGTCGTTGCAGTGTGTGGCAGCGCAGCGGCTTGTTGTATGTAGCCGCGCAAACGCTCGACTTCGTAAACGTCCGGATTTAAACCATCGACTTTGGCATTGCTTAGCAGGCTTAAAGCGTCGTCGCGATTTTTCGCGGCTCGACCTTCTCCCAGCCAAATCAGCTGGTTGGCATTCATCTGATACAACTGTTTCAGCGCCTCGCTGTACTGCGAAAAATCGGCTTGCGCCAGTAAAGGCTGCTGTTTGCCGGCAAGTAACGATTGTATGGCTTGCCCTACAGACGGCTCCGGGCTCTGGCTGCTGGCGGATTGCGAAAAACCATACAACAGCATCAGTACCGTCAGCAGATACGGTGGAAAGTTGCGCCTGGTTGTGTGATTGGTGCGTGATACGGCTTGCTGGGTCATGATTTTTGCAAGTTCAAATTCGGACAAAGGTTGCCATATTGACAAAATACGGGCTCAAGTTCTAGTTTTGCCCGATAAAAAGGGCTTAATGGCATACAGTTCACCGATCATTGCCGCACCCTAAAAAGTTACGGCTAAAGTGATGCTGCTATCGGCAAAATACCGTGCAGGCTCAAGTTTTACAAGTTTGGATCATGCTGTTCAGAACATGTCGATCAGCATGTACGCTAGCTAACAAAATAAGCTCAACCGCCTGTTTGTAAATGATTTTTGCCGATCTAGCAGGCATCTGTATAAGAATTTACCGATTAACGGACAGGCGTATCGCGCTAGAATAGCGGCGTAAATTCTGTTTCAGCACCCATCCACGCCTATCGTTTTCATGCATCCCCATCCAGAACCTGAGCAAACCCCTAACGCCAGACAGCTGAATAGCGATTGCCGCTGCTCGTCGCTAAATCGCACAGCGTTGCGTCGCGAACTAAACAGGCTGGACGGAAACGGCGATTTGTATCGGATGATTGCGGACGAACGGCCGAATTTGTTTGCCGAGTCTGCGGTGTTTATCGATCAAGCTTGCCTGGATCAACAATTGGCAATCATCGCTGCACTGGAACGGGTGATTGCACTGCCGGCGTATCAACAACAGGTACTTACATACGCACCGGACGCGGCACGATTTTTAACTAAAGCTCATGGCGTATTTCTAGGCTACGACTTTCATTTGAGCGCTGACGGCCCAAAACTGATCGAAATCAATTCCAATGCCGGCGGCGCGATGATTAATGCATTATTGATTCGCGCGCAAAACAGCTGTTGCGAAATCGCCGGCAACCAGCAGCCTGGCACACTTAAATTGCCGGGGCAGGATACTCAGCCAGCCGAAACCTTATTTATCGACATGTTTTACCGGGAGTGGCGCGCGGAGCGTGGCTTGGCGCCGCTGCGCAGCATTGCCATTGTCGATGAAGACCCACAAAATCAATACTTGTGGCCGGAGTTTCTGTTGTTTAAACAGTTATTCGAACAACATAAAATCAAAACCGTAGTCTGCGACCCCAAGGCCTTGCGCTATGCCGACGGCGCACTTTGGCACGGTGATCTGCAAATCGATCTGGTTTATAACCGCTTGACCGACTTTGGCTTGGAATCGCTGGAATGCCGGACTTTACGGGAAGCCTATTTGGCCGGTGCGGCCGTGCTGACGCCGCACCCCAGAAATCATGCGCTGTATGCCGACAAAAGGAATCTGGTTTGGCTAAGCAACGACGAGTTTCTGCGTACAATCGGCGTCGATGAGCGCACCCGAACACTATTGCGAGAAGGTATCGCCCACACGATGCTGGTTGATGCGCAGAATGCCGATCAGTTCTGGGCCGAACGTAAGCAGCTGTTTTTCAAACCCGCCAGAGGCTATGGCAGTAAAGCGGCGTATCGCGGCGATAAATTGACCCGGCGCGTTTTCGAGGATATTTTGCAACACGATTATGTCGCGCAGACGCTGGTAAAACCCAGCGAACGGCATCTGGATGCCGGCGAGTTAAAACTGGATTTGCGCCACTATGTCTATCAAGGCCAAACCCAATTGCTCTGCGCCCGCCTCTACCAAGGCCAAACCACCAACTTTCGCACGCCGGGCGGCGGTTTCGCGCAAGTGGTAGTCATTCCGTAACGCACAGGAAAAGAGATGGCACCCGGCAGAGCGTTAATTATTATCGGCTCGGCCATCCTGGTGCTCGGCTTGATTCTTAATTATGCCCCATGGTTGGTGAATTGGTTCGGCAAACTGCCAGGGGATATTCGGATTCAGAATAAAAACAGCTTCGTGTTTATACCGATTACATCGATGATTGTGGTCAGCGTGCTGATCACATTGCTGGCCAACTTGTTTTTCCGAAAATAATCTTTCCGACAGCGAGAAAAAGACTATGAGCAAACTGGTGATATACAACCACGGCAAGGACAGTATTCCCTGGGGCGAAAAACCTTTGGCACTGGCGGAGGTCGCCAAAGGCCAAGGATTTGAATTTATCAGCCCGGATTATCAAGCCAGCAACGATCCGGACTGGCGCGTGCAACAGCTATTAGCGCTGGATGTATCGGGATATGAAACGATAGTGCTGGTGGGCTCCAGCATGGGCGCTTATGTTTCGACCGTCGCGGCGGAAATCATTAAGCCGAAGGGTTTGTTTTTGATTGCGCCGGCATTTTATTTGCCAGGCTATGAGCGTACCGAGTTTAAGCCTAGCACCGCCAACATTGAGGTCTTTCACGGCTGGCAAGATGATGTGGTACCACCGGAGAACGCCTGGCGCTTCTGCCGAGAGCATCACGCGCGTCTGCATATATTGGACGCCGACCACCGCTTATTAAGCATATTGCCGATAATGGCGACTGCTTTCTCGCGATTTCTCGGCGATTGTGCCGCTTAACACCCAGGGAAAATCCAATGAGCGATTACAAAAAATACCATTGCCAGGAATGCGAACACATTTACGACGAAGCCAAGGGCGATCCGGATAGCAGCATTGCGCCCGGCACCCGCTGGGAGGACATCCCCGACGACTGGGATTGCCCGATTTGCGGCGCGCCGAAAAGTTTTTTCAAGTTACTGGAATATTGACCGCTCCGATCGGGCAATCTCAGTACATACCGTTACCGAGCAAAGCCCCGGCGGCGGCACCAATGCCAGCGGCTATCGGGTCGCCATTTCCGAGCTGATAGCCCATCGCACTACCAACCATCCCACCCAACAAGCCTTGCGGCGAACGCTGGTCGTAGCCGTAATAAGCCGGTGGCGGTGGTGGCGCGTAATACCGGGGAGCCGGCACATATTCAACGACCGGGGCGGGTTGATAATAAACCACTTCTTCCCGGTACATCGGCCGATAATGCCCGTGATGATGGTGGCCATGATGATGCCCCCAATGCTCATGGTCGGCCAACGCAGCCGACGACACCAATAAACCCAAAACGATGACTGTTGTTGTTTTTAACATCGCAAACCTCCTGTTAAACAATTATTTGCTTGCGATAAAGTTTGCCGTCCCTAGCTTAATTTTTGCTTATTGGCGATACAAACAGCAGCGCCGTTTTGGCGGCTATCAACGATTCTTTTGCTCCACCCGCTTCAACAGGCCAAATAAATCACTGTTGGTAGACAGCACTATAGTGGCGTCGCCGTCTATCACTTTGCGATAGGTTTCCATGCTCTTCAAGAACTTGTAAAACTCGGCGGACTCGGACTTTTGCCCATAGGCTTTGGCGTAAATTTCGGTGGCCTTGGCATCCGCTTCGCCTTGAATTTCTTGCACACGTTTGTAAGCGGTAGATTCGATTTCATTGAGATCCCGGTCCCGATTACCGTTAATTCTGGCTGCCTCGCCCTCGCCTTCCGAACGGAAACGCTGGGCAATTTGCAAGCGTTCGCTGATCATCCGTTGGTGGATGCGCTCCAACACTTGATGGTTGTAATTGATGCGTTTAAAGCGCACATCCAGCAGTTCGATACCAAATTCCGCCAATTTCGGCGCTGCGGCATCGAACACATCTTTTTCGATTGCTGCCCGGCCCACCCGAATCGGCCGCAGCACCCCTATGGTGCCTTCGCCGGTCAACGGCCCCAAACTTTCGTCTTGCAAGGGTTTGCGATCCTTATCCGAACGCACCACTTCGATCAATTCATGGCGGGCAATCGCCGTGCGGGTCTCGCTACCTAAAATATCTTCCAAACGCGATTGCGCGCTGCGCTCGTCGCGCAAGCGCAAGTAATATTGCATGGGCTGGGTAATGCGCCAGCGGGCGAAGGTATCGACCTGTACATAGGTTTTATCCTTGGTAGACATCTCCACCATCGGCCCATCCCAGGCCAGATAACGCTTATCAAAGCTGTTAATTTGCTGGGTAAACGGGATTTTGAAATGCAAGCCAGGATCGGTGATCGGCTCGCCGACCGGTTTACCAAACTGGGTGATGATGACTTGCTCGGTTTGATCGACAGTAAACACTGATTGCCACAGCAAAAAACCCGAAACTACAATTAACAGCCAGTTTCTTATCGATAAATTCATTTCACTACTCCCGCTGTCTGACCGGGAAACGGCAACATCGGCAATATTTGCTGCACCGAGTCATCGACAATAATTTGCTGGCTGGCTTGCGGTAACACCTCGCCCATGGTTTCCAGATAAATCCGCGCACGGGTCACGTCCGGCGCTTTTAGATATTGTTCCAATACCTGATTGAAAGCGGTGACATCCCCTTCCGCTTCGTTAATTCGTTTAAAACGATAACCTTCCGCCGCGCGAACTTTCTGGTCCGCTTCACCACGTGCACGCGGCACGGCTTTGTTATATTCGCCATTAGCCAAATTGATGACATTCTCTCTATCTTGCTGAGCACGATTCACTTCATTGAACGAGGGCTGTACCGGCTCGGGTGGATTCACATTTTTGAGCTGTACCTGGTTAATTGACACCCCCAATTGATAGCGCTCGGCTAAAAGGCGCGCACGTGCCAATACGGTTTCCTCTATTTCTTGCCGGCCGATGGTGATGATTTCATCGACAGTGCGATCACCAACCACTTCGCGCATCACGGCTTCGGAAATATCCCGCAAAGTCACACCGGGGTCGCGGACCACAAATAGATATTTTTCCGGATCGGTGATCCGATATTGCACGATCCACTCGACCAGCGCCGAGTTCAGATCGCCGGTTACCATAGATTTTTCCAACGCGGGCTCGTCACTGATTTGATCCGGGTTGGTGAAGCCTGCCGTGGCAAAGCCAAACTCCAGCTTCTGCTGACGCTGAGTCGGAACGGTGATGACGCTATCCACGCCAAATGGCAGTTTGGCATGCAAACCGGACGGAACTTTTTCGATGTATTCGCCAAAGCGCAACACAATCCCCTCTGACTCGGCGGGAATGGTATAAAACGACATGCTCGCGCCGACCAGCACCGTGATGAGAATCAGAACCGCCATGGGCGAAATCGGCAGCGAATCGGGCAGATTTTTAAAAAGGGGATTGTCGTCGTTCAAGGGCTGACTCCGTTAAGTCGGCGAAAAATCAAGATGCAAGGCATTGCCAGTCACCAGCACCGCCGAATTTAGTAAACAAGCATGGACCCGCTCCACCCTTTCGTCAATTTGTATGCTATTCAAATCGCTATGGTGGACTCGATAACACTTTGCCGCAAAAACAGATCAAATTGGTCACTGGGCATCGGCTTAGCGAATAAATAGCCTTGAATTTCCTGACAGCCCTGTTCGCGCAAAAACTCCCGTTGTTCAACCGTTTCCACACCTTCGGCTATGGTCCGCAAACCCAGGCTGGCGGCCAAACTAATCACCGCATTGACAATGGCTTTATCTTCCGAATCGGTACTGATGTCGCGCACAAAAGATTGGTCGATCTTTAATTTGTATACTTTAAATTTCTTCAGATAACTCAACGACGAATAACCGGTGCCAAAGTCATCGATAGACATGCGTACTCCGCGCTCATGCAATTTATTCATCACCGCTATAGCCGCTTCTGGATTCTGCATCGACACGCCTTCGGTCAATTCCAATTCTAAATATTCGGGCGGCAAGCCCTCCTCTTCCAAAATACGCGACACCATCTCCGGCAAGGCCGGATGGCTAAATTGAGCAGCCGAGAGATTGACCGCCATGATCAAAGGCCCCACCCCCTGATCAAGGCAGGTTTTCGCTTGCCGCACCGCCGTTTGCAATACCCACTCGCCGATAGGCAAAATCAGTCCGCTATCTTCCGCCACCGGGATGAATTCGGCCGGCGAAACCATGCCAAACTCGGGATGCCGCCAGCGCAACAAAGCTTCTGCACCGATAACTCGCCCGCTATGAATGTCCGCCTGCGGTTGATAATAAACATGCAGTTGTTGACGGTCCAAGGCATGGGATAGGGCATTAACCAGTTTTAGATTGCGCTGGGCGCGGGCTTGCATTTCCGGTGTAAAAAAACGGTAACCGTGCCGGCCATCGGTTTTGACTCGGTACATGGCCACATCGGCGCTTTTAGACAAACTTTCCAAGTCCTCGCCATCGTCCGGATACAAGGCTATGCCAATCGATGCGCTCATCGTCAAATCGAATTCCTCAATCCGGTAAGGTTCTGCTATCGCATCAAGAAGCTTCTGTGCGACATTCGCCGCCCCGCCGGCATCGGTGCCCGGCAACAAGAAAATAAATTCGTCGCCGCCCAAACGGGTCACGGTATCTTCTTCGCGTAACACGGCACAAAGCCGATTGGCTAACTCCACCAATAGCGCATCGCCGACGCTATGCCCCAAGGTATCGTTAATATTTTTGAAATGATCGAGATCAAGAAACATCAGAGCTAAGTGGCCGTTACTCCGTTTGGCCAAACTCAATGCATATTTCAAATGATCGTCCAATTGACTGCGATTCGGCAAGCCGGTGAGCGAATCGTAATTGGCCAAGTAATAAATGTGCTCCTCCGCCTGCTTACGTTCGATAGCTAAGGCGACGAAATGCGCCACCATTTCCAGCAAGCGCAATTCATGTTTGCTGGGAACGGCAGGGTGACGATGATAAATCGCAAAGGTACCCAGCACTTTTTTACCGGCGGAGAGTACCGGCTCCGACCAGCATGCCGCCAAACCGGCCCGTTCTGCCAGCGGCAAAAAAGGCTGCCAAAAGGGATGCTCGGCCAGATTTTCCGCAATCGTTCTTTGCCCGGTGTACGCGGTGTTGCCGCACGACCCCGCTCCGGCACCAATTTTTAGCCCATCGATCGCGTGATTGTAGAAATCCGGAAGACTAGGTGCCGCGCCTAGCCGTAAACATTGCTCATCATCCACGAGCAAAATCGAACAAACGCTACCAGCCAACATAATTTCCAGTTCGGTAACCGCATCATGCAAAATATCCGTCAACTGCAGGTTACCGTTGAGCCGTTCCAGCATAAACACCCGCAAACTTTCCATCTGCTGTGCTTGCTGGCGCTCGGCCTCACGCTCGAAGCCACCGATGGCATGATCGATGTCCATGGCCATTTCCAAAAGCAGATTGCGCGCGGCATCGTCAAACACATTGATTTGATCGCCGTACAGCATAAACGCCCCAGCCGGCTTGCCGTTTCGATGCAAGGGTAAGGCCGCGGAAGCCTGCCAATCGAATTTTGCCCCACGCGCATGCCAGGCTATGGTGGCGGGGTCGTGTTGAAAATCCTGACACCAATATGGCTTGTCCTCCCTGACTGCGGTACCGGTTGGTCCGCACCCGGTCGGCAGGTTCTCGTCTATTGATATTTCAATGCCATCCAGATACTCAATGCCGATGCCATAACAGGCAACCGGTTTGATAGTTTGGCTGTTTTGGTCAAGCATGCCGATCCAGGCCATTTTCATGCCGCCAAATATCACGGCGTCGCGGCAGATTTGCGGGAATAATTCGGCTTCGCTGGTACAGCGAACGATGGCTTGGTTACATTGACTTAGCGCGGCATACAATTGCGTCAATCGCAGATTTCTTGCCTCGGCAGTGCGGCGCGCGGCTTCAACGCTTGCCAAACTGGCCCGCGTTTCCGCCAGCCAGCCCAACACGCTGTTGCGCATGCCCTTGCTTACCGGAATATCGGCGGAAAAATCGCCGCTACCTAAACGCACGATCTGATCGTGCAATTCATCGACCGAGGCTCCCAATATTGCATGTAAAGTCCGATACGCCCGCCAAAGCGTCAATAGCAACATTACCCCGAACACCACAAACACCACCCGCAACCAAAAGGCAATACGCGCTCTGGCAACCACACTCTGTTGCGTGCGCAGGTCTATCAATTCGAAGGCGTCGATGATCGATTGCATGACTTTCGCTTTTGCTCGATGGTAAGTGGCATCGTGCAGCATGAGATTGGCTTGATGCCATTTGCCGTCGGGCATTCCCTGATTCGAATCAACCATGTCCATCGCCGTGCGCTCTATTTGGATAAGTGCCGCGGAATCTGCCGTGGCTTCGACCATTTTCGCCAGTTCCTGCTCGGAAAACCCGGCTTGCCGCATCAACTCCAGCAAGGCCACCGGCTGAGTGCTTGATTGCGGCGCCGGATGAGCATTCGCGATCACCAAGTCCCAATACATGTCGTGATAATTTTCGGGCCTCGGCAGTTTGCCGTCGCGAATGTCGATAATCTCTTGAAAATAGTGTTTATAAACCGGATCGCCGGTCGCGACATAACTGCGCGCCACATGCGAGAGATCGTTGGACGATTGCCTAAATTCATCGGCCAGCAAGTGTGACGCAAAGCGGATTTCGTTGGCGCGATCAATTTGCTTCTCGGCGCGCACGTAAACCGCGAATGCAATCACGAAAATCACAAACATGGCCAGATTCAGCCACAAAATTCGAGAAAACCGGGAAAAGTAATACGGTCGCGTCATTTTGCTTATTCCGTTATTCAACTCCAAAATAGACACTAGCCTGCCAAAAACTTAAAAACAACCGGCCAAAACCACGAGTAATATAAGTGAAATATAAGGTGAACCGTAACACTAAAGTTTTCCGGCTTTCGGTGCGGACGCCCGAACCATGGGGCTTATCTGTTGAAAATGGATGTCGGGCCTATCCAAACGAATCACTGCGATTACCTATTCACCATTGTGTAAGCGGCTTTTTGCGGCATACTGGCGATTATAATTAAACACAAAAACATTCGGTACTTCACCATCGTAAGCCCCTTAGGGGAGATCATGCATGCAAAAATCCACTCTTACATTCAGGCTCTTGGTCTTCATGCTGTTCGCCTTACCAACGTTTGCGATGACAGCAAACGCGACTCCGCTGCAAGTTGGCCAATCGGCACCGATATTTCAACTGCAAGCGCACGCTGGCGACCCAGTAAGTTTAGCCGCTCGGCGCGGGAAAGGTTGGACGGTCTTATATTTTTATCCCAAAGCCGGTACGCCCGGATGCACTGCGCAAGCTTGCGCTTTCCGCGACGCCATCGAACTGATCCGCAAACAAAATGCCGAGGTATACGGGATCAGTACAGATGACGTCCAGGACCTGTTGGCATTTCATCAGCAACACAAACTGACCTTCACCTTATTGTCTGACGCGGACGCCAAAGTCAGCGAAGCCTACGGCGTAAAAATGCCCATATTGAACATGGCCAAACGCTGGACCTTTATCGTCGATCCCGACTTAACCATACGCCGTATCGATGACGATGTAGACCCGGCCCTGGATGCCAAACGGGTCGCGGAAACGCTGAAGCAATTGCAGGCGAGCGGGAACTGATACAAAGCCAAGCGTATAAATAATCACCCAACCGGGAAACTCTTAGCGGGTTTGTAGTTCACAACCATCCTGCCAGCTTCAAACGCCAATACAAGGCCAAGCTGCACACCGCCACGCTGCCCACTACCAAGGGATAGCTATAGGCCCAATCCAGTTCCGGCATATGCCGGAAGTTCATGCCGTACCAACTAAATACCATAGTCGGTATCGCTAAAATCGCCCCCCAACCGGCCAAGCGTTTGACCACCTCGTTTTGCCGCACGGTCTCGAAAGTCAGATGCACCTGCATCGCCGCCAGCAACATCTCGCGCATACCGTGGATAGCCTGATCAACGCGCTTGATGTGATCGGCTATGTCGCGGAAATATACTCTGACATCCTTATGTATCAGGCCAACATGAAAGCGCATCAACTCGTTGCAAATGTCGATGACCGGATTAATCGCCCCTTCCAAAAGCAATAATTCGCGCTTTAGCTCGTATAAGTCTTCCATGGTTTGCCGGCTGGGCCGGTATTGAAATATCGCGGATTCCAGCACATCGAAGCGGTCCTGCAAGCCGGCAATTGCCACCATGTAATTATCGACGATGAAATCCATAATCGAATACAAGGCAAAACCCGGCCCCTTGCTGAGTTGGTGCGGCATGGCCTGACAACGCTCACGCACCTTGCTCAAACTCTGCGACGCGCCATGGCGCACGGTGACTACAAAGCGCGGCCCCATAAAAATGTGCGTCTCGCCGAATTCCACTTTTTTCTCGATCAATTCCGCCGTGTGCAACACGATAAACAAGGAATCGCCGTATTCCTCGATCTTCGGCCGCTGGTGCGCGGCACAAGCGTCTTCAATCGCCAGATCGTGCAAACCAAACTCCTGCTGAATTTTTCTCAATATCTCGGCATTCGCCTCGCGTAGACCCAACCAGATAAAGGTATCGTCTTTCAGCAACACTTCGCTGATGTCTTCGATGGTAACGTCACCGATGCCCAGGCCTTTTTGATAGGCCACGCAGCGCATCACCATGTTTTTATCGATAGTTTCGCTCAAAATGTCTCCTGTTTATTTGGAAATGGTGATTTCCGGCGCACCTTTGCGCGCCAAATCGGTCATGGTCATTTGAAAAATCTGGCATAACAATCTAAAACCTTCCCGATTCCATTGATAGCCGGTTTCCGGCTCTAAGGCATAATAATAATCGCCGAAGCGCACGCTAATCTCGGTTGCTGATGGCTCGTCTTCATCGACCAATAAAGCCATGGTGTGCACCGGGTTCTCGCTCACCGAAGGCGTGCGAGGATGCTTGTCAACGGGGTACTCCGGATCATCATTTATCGCTTGTCCGATAAAATTCAACACGTTGTGAAAGCTGCGCAAGCGAAATACACCGTGCAGCGGCCACTCGCCACCAGGATAGCCTGCTCGAATATCGACGCTGACATCGTTCTCGGCGCCTTGATCGGCTTCTTCATGCAAACGCAAACGCTCTTCGTTGCTCAATGTTACGGGATCGTAATTGGTCAATAGGATTCGTCCGGTCACCCGCTTAGTTAAGGTCAGTTGCTTTTGGTCTGCGCTAAACTCAACTTTATAGTCTTTTTGCAAAGCAGCCAATTGCTCGGCGTTTAGCGATTCGGCAGGCAGACTCCAGCTGCGATTGAATATCAACGGTTCCACAAACAACTTATGGCTATCCTGAATGGACGACAAATGCAGCACAGCTTGGCGGAACAGCCTATAACCGTCACCATCCATGGGTTTGTTCAAGTACACGCCAGCCTGCTCGCCGCCGTTTAGCCGCAGCTCGCCAGCAAGCAGACGCAGCACCAAATCCACGTCCACGCCTTGCCGCAACAACATGGTCAGCTTGCTTTCCTGAAACGGTGTCAACAAGCGCCGGGTAAACTCTTCGCCTTCGATGGGTACGATACTGATCGTCGGATTTTCCGACATCGTCCCGCCAAATACCGGTGTCATCACCGAACCGACTTCACCGGTAAAAGCCGGCGTGGCGCCGGCATTGAATTGAAAATTAAACGTAGCGGCGATGTTCGAAACACCCGTGAAATGCATGGGTTGGTGCTGATGGGCCCGGCCGATGTTCAGCAACAACTGTTTCGACAAAATATCGGTGGCAACCTTGTCGTATTCGACAACTGCCCTGTCCAGCGCCAGCGGCGAAAAGCAGCCTTGCAAAGCACATAAAGCCAACACAGTCGTGTATCTGACGGCGAAAGGCGCGAGAGAATAGCAGCAATTCAAGCTCATCTTTTCTGTCCAAACCAAAAATGAGAGAGTGTGCCTGCTACGCCATCCAAAACGCAAGTAAGCTGATGGACACACCGCGACGCATACCGGAAATACTCCGAGTCGTTTTAAACTGCCGAACCTAATTCTGCTGATCGGATTACGAGCATGAAAATTCACCATCTAAGCCCCGAAGAAGCTCTGGACAGTTTAGGCTCCAGCATGGACGGCTTGGCCGATGCCGCCATTGAAGGCCGTTTACATGAATTTGGCTTCAACCGTATCGAGGAATCGAAAAAGACCTCGGCGTTGCTACTGTTTGCCCAAGAGTTTCTGCACTTTTTTGCCTTAATTTTATGGTTGGCAGCCGGCTTGGCGTTTTTCGCGGAATCCCGGCAACCCGGCGAGGGCATGGCCACTTTGGGCTATGCGGTGCTGGGCGTCATCGCGATCAACGGCTGTTTCTCATTCTGGCAACGGCATCAAGCCGAGCAGGCAATCGCCGCCTTACAAAAGCTGTTACCGCATCAAGTCAAAGTGATCCGCGACGGCGAGCTAAGCTTGGTGTTCGCCGACGAGTTGGTGCCGGGCGACCTGCTGGTATTGCAGGAAGGCGATAACGTGCCGGCCGATTGCCGGCTGCTGGAAGCATTTAATTTGCGGGTAAACAACGCCACCATCACCGGCGAGTCACTCCCCAAGGGCCGCGATGCGCAAGTGTCGGATGTCGAGGACATCAGCCAAAGCCGCAACATTCTGCTCGCCGGTACCTCGGTGGTAGCCGGCGAAGGCAAGGCACTGGTGTTTGCCACCGGCATGCATACCGAGTTCGGCAAGATTGCTCACACCCTAAAAACCACGATCAAAGGCCAATCGCCGCTGCAATTGCAAATCCGCCGCCTCAGCCGTTTTGTGGCTTTGCTGGCCCTGCTGTTGGGTGTGGTGTTTTTCTTTATCGGGCAAATCATCGGCCTTACGTTTTGGGAAAATTTCATGTTCGCAATCGGCATCATCGTCGCCAATGTCCCGGAAGGTCTGCTGCCCACCGTGACGCTGTCGCTGGCGATGGCTACCCAGCGCATGGCCAAGCGTAATGCCTTGATCCGTAACCTGCCCTCGGTGGAAACCTTGGGTTCGACCACGGTGATCTGCACCGACAAAACCGGTACGCTGACTCAAAACCGCATGGCGGTTAAGCAGCTGTTTCTGGACAATCAATATTGGCAACCCGAGCAATTGGGCAGCGATAGCCTGCAACATCACACCGCCTTTTTAGCCAACGCAGCTTTGTGCCATAGCCTGAAACACGTGGAAGGCAAAGGTTTGCTGGGCGACCCGATGGAAGTGGCGTTGGTGTCCATGACACATGAACAAGGCATGCGCATCGATTACCCGAAAATCGGCGAAGTGCCCTTCGATACCGACCGCAAACGCCTGTCGACTATTCACAATACACCACAAGGCAAAATGTTGTTTTGCAAAGGTGCGCTGGAAATGGTGCTGCCGCTGTGCCGGCACATTGTGATGCACGGTAACGTAGAACCTCTCGGTGACGCTGGTCGTCAACAGCTGGTAAACGCTCTAAAAACCCTGGCAGACCAAGGATTGCGCGTGCTGGCGTTTGCCTATCGGCCCCTATCGGACCCATTCGAAGCCGAGCCGGAACAAGCTTTGATCTTCAGCGGCCTGGTGGGCTTGGAAGATCCGCCGCGGCCGGAAGTCGCGGATGCCATCGCGCAATGCCATATCGCCGGCATTAAAGTCATCATGATTACCGGCGACCATCCGCATACCGCCGTGGCGATTGCCCGGCAAATCGATTTGGTCAAAACCGAAAATCCCAAGGTGATTACCGGCGATAAACTGAAAAAACTCACGTCCAGCCAGTTGCAGGTGGCCTTGGATGCGCCGGAGATTATTTTCGCCAGGGTCGGCGCCGACCAGAAAATGCTGATCGTGGATGCCTTGCAGCGCAAGAAACATGTGGTCGCGGTGACAGGTGACGGCGTCAACGACGCACCGGCCTTGAAGAAAGCCGACATCGGCATTGCGATGGGCAAGGCCGGTACCGATGTCGCCAAGGAAGCGGCCGATATGATTTTGCTGGACGACAACTTTGCCAGCATCGTTGCCGCCATTGAGGAAGGCCGCGCGGTGTTCGACAATATCCGCAAATTCCTGACCTATATCCTCAGCTCCAACATCCCGGAACTGATCCCTTATCTAGCCTTTGTGTTGTGCAAAATTCCGCTGCCATTGACCATCATCCAGATTTTGGCGGTTGACTTGGGCACCGACATGCTGCCGGCTTTGGGCTTGGGCGTGGAAAAACCGGATGCATCCGCCATGAACAAACCGCCGCGCTCTTACAAGGAAACGCTGATCGACTGGCGCTTGCTGGCCAGGGCTTACGGCTTCCTAGGTCTGCTGGAAGCACTCGCGGCAATGGCTGCATTCTTTTTTGTGTTGCATCGCGGCGGCTGGGATTATGGCGAGATATTGTCCAGCCATCACCCGCTCTACCTGCAAGCCACTACCGCCTGCCTGACCGCAATCATCATGATGCAGATCGCGAATGTGTTTATCTGCAAACAGCGGCAACGCGGCCTGTTGGCCACATCATTTACGGATAATAAGCTGATCCTGTCCGGCATCGCTCTAGAAATTGCGTTGATTCTGACGATTGTCTACACGCCCTGGGGCAACGCGCTGTTCGGCACCGCGCCGATAGACATCAAAGTTTGGCTGTTTACCTTGCCGTTTGCGCTCGGCATGCTGCTGCTGGAAGAATTCAGAAAATGGTTGGTGCGGCGCTTCGCGCTTTTTCCTGTCCTGGTAAAACCGCTGAAACTGCGTAAGCGCTTACTGAGTCGCCACTAAGCAATCACGCCCACTAGGCTACCCATCCTTCCGCCTAAGCAGCGGCAGCGCGCCGATAAAACAGCGGAAAAGCGATAGGCGATTGCGGACAATCAAAACCTGACGTGTAGATGCAGGTCACACGGCGTTCAGATTCCGGTTAACAACGCCGATGCGGCTTTTTGATTGTCTTGATATAGCTTGAGCGCGTAGCTAGCCACCTGATTTTGCAACTTTCCCTTGTTCAAGTCAACAGCCGTTTGCGCATAGTCAGTGTCTTGAATACGGCTGCGGGTTTCGGCCAGATTCTGATAGCTGCTGCTCAGATTCGCCAGATTTGAATTCAAGCCTGCAGCAGTACTTGCCAAGTTACTCTGCTGATTCCCGACATTTTTAATCGCACTGTCTATGCTATCCAGCGCATTGGACGCATTTGCAGCGCTCGATACATCCAATCCCGACACACCCAGGGCGGTGCTGGATACATTACTGAGGCTTAAGCCAAGGGTATCTCCGGGATTGGGGCCGATTTGCAATTGACCGGAAAAACTGCCGTCCAACAGTTTTTGATCGTTGAACTGGGTGTTACCGGCGATACCATCAATACTTTTACCCAAGCCATTGATCTTGTTCTGAATACTTTGCCGATCAGCGGCCGACAAAGCGCCGTTTCCGGCTTGCACCGTCAGTTCACGAATGCGTTGTAGGTTGTCGGTTACCTGAGTTAATGCGCTACTGGCTGTATCCGTAAGCGACAAACCCTTGCCGATATTGCCGATTGCTTGGTTTTGCCCTCCCAAGCGACTGCTTATGGCATCGGCAATTGCCAACCCGGCAGGGTTGTCGGCGGCCGAATTGATCCGCTTCGCGGAGCTAAGGCGCTGGATGCTGGTTTGGATCAGACTTTGGGATTTATCCAGGTTGTTAGTATTGATTGACGACAACATGATGTCACCTCGCTTACTGTTTTTTGACGACCTCTTGCTTATCTAACTGAACGGTAATCAGGCTAAGCAACGATGTCTATTGAACTCCCCACTGCTTTATTGTCATCAGCCGCAGAAGTTGTGGTTATACCCGCCAAGGTTTGCGAATAGGTAGACGGTCTTACCTCGGCGTTCTGAATAGTCTTAGTTAACTGCGCGCCTGCATCTTGAAAAGCGTTGGACAGATTCAGTCTTAAGTGCGCGGCGTCAGAGTTCACCTTGGCCTTACTGGCTTGGGAATCGAGTGCCTGGGCTTTGGCTGCATATTGGTCGGCTTGAGCTTGAACGGCATCCGCCTGTTTTCTCAAGGCTTGCGCCATTTGCTCGGCTTGGTCGGCATTTCTTTTGGCCGTCAGCGCGCTCAACTGTTGAAAGCCGGATTGATTAACACTGGAAACAGTTAGGGAAGACATCGCGTTCTAAACTCCCTGAATACACCGCAGGCTGGCGGCAGGTTTCGGAATGAACATGCAGTCTCACTCCAACAGGACACCGTATTACTCCAGGTTCAGAGGAATGTCAAACACCAATTTCGGATATTGCCGGCACTCAGCGCAGCAAAGAAACCTCAGCCCGATAACGCCAACGATTGCCGACAATCTTCGCCAGCATTCGCTACCCACTCCCGCTGACAAGCAGCTCGAAACTGACTAAAATGCAGGCGATTTTTTCTGCTGAGCCGCCGGGAAACCCGGTTGCGATTAGTCCACCAACTACGCCCGCAATCCACATGAACCACGAAGTTATTGCCACTAAGGTAGAACATATCGCCATGGCGACAGGCATCATTGCCGGGCTATCAGCTGTCGCGGCGACAATAGCCACGCCGACCGGCCTAAGCGCTTTTGGCGTCTGGTTGGGGCTGGTCGATGAACCTTTGATAGTAACCGTCGCGCCTATTCTGGATAAATTAGCCACGGTATGCGGCACCATTTCCGGCATGACCTACTTTTATGCTGTCAGGAAAAAGCGGCAAACCGCCAAGCAATCTGTATCCGATCATTCCGCACCATCCGATTAGATCAAATTCGCTCAAACACCAAACCTCTGGATTGCCCCGAGGCGTTGCTTAGTACATCGTGGAAAAAAGGCCTTCTCCAATACGTTACCAAACAGTCAAAAGAGCTTGCCTGGATAAAGCCGCATAACGGGCTTTATCCAGGTCTTTACTCACCTTCTACGTCTGTGCTTACTCAGTTTATCGAGCTTGTTTGAAGCTTCTTCAAACGATTGCAGCATGTTGTCGAAGGCATTGGTATCGGCAGTAGCGCCGACGGCAGGCTGAGTGGACGGTGACCCACTCTGTTCAGTCTTGTTGGTGGTGTCTAGCGATGGCTTGAGAACTTCCGAGCTTTTGGGCTTAGGTTCAGCCGCAACGTCAGCCGTGGGATCAATATCCAGATCATAGTTCGCACTGTCGTTTTTACCGTCATTCACCAAATTACGCCGGTATTGCAGGAAGGATTCCCGGGTGAACACATAGGGGTCTAAAGCAGCCTCATTGATAAAGTTCAACGCCCCTTCGGCATTTGCCCGATCATTAATCCCCTCAAGAATACCGGTACCCGGCACGTAGGTACCTGGGTTGGCCGCTCTATCGAGGATGCCCGCGCCGCCATCGCGGATAGTGGTGGGCCCAAAAACCGGCAGCACCAAATAGGCACCTTGCCCGACTCCCCACACAGCCAAAGTTTGCCCAAAATCTTCAACATTGTTTTTTAAACCGACCTCGCTGGCGACGTCTATTAATCCACCCACGCCAATGGTGGTATTGGTTAAAAAGCGTCCGGCGTCCGAAGCGCTCTGTTGGAATTTACCCTGAAGGACATCGTTGAGCACCACGTTAATACCCTTCAAGTTGGTGAAGAAATTATTGACGCCAGTTTCCATGAAATCAGGTGTAATAAATTTATAACCATCGGAAACCGGCTTAAAAAAATATTTGTCCAGTGTCATATTAAAACCGTACATGGACCGGTTAAATCCCTCGTACGGATCAGCATGGCCCGCTTCATTAACGGAAAGCTCATCACGCTTTTCCGTACTCGCGCATCCGGGCAGCAGCAGTGCACTGGTCAATAAACACACTTCTATCAAAAGTGCCCGGTTCTTGCCTGGATGCAATTGGGTAAACATCGCTTAAAAATCCTGAAAGTAGTTTGTTTCTGGAAGCTTTAATTGTAGGGTTAAGACTTAAACCACTCCACATTAAAGAATCGATTCGCTATTATAGCTTTTGTCGTCGTCTCACATTGCCTTTTTGCAGTGTTCCATGCTCTGCCTGAAAATTCCACCGCCAAGCTTTAAATCTACACAGCGTCCTGCATATTTGGCTAGACTAAACCTTTATATCATAGCAAACCAGGCGTATGCGGGAAGAACACAAATCCGAAGACAGAAAGCTGGACATCAACCAGATCGTAAAGTGGCTGGAAGAAGACGGCATGTTATCCGCCAAGGATGTCGAAAAATGCCGGCAGTACGCAGCCGCCAAAATCAATCTCAACAAGCACCCGTTAAAGGTCTTAGCCGAGTGCGAACTCGCCGACCAAAGCCAGCTCGGCACACCGTTGACGCAAGAAGACTTAACCCAATGGCTGGCGAAAAAGCTGGCTATGCCTTACTACTATTTCGACCCGCTAAAAATCGACGTACCTACGGTCACTGCCTTGTTCAGCAAGGCTTACGCCGGCAATTATAATATTTTGCCGATCAAGATCGACGCCGATGAAATTGTGGTAGCCACCGCCGAACCCTTCATCCGTGCCTGGCAACTCGACCTGGCGAAGATGCACCACGGCAAGATTCGCTGCGTGTTTGCCAATCCGGACGAGATCAAACGCTATCTGGACGAGTTTTATAACTTTTCCAAATCGCTGAAAGGCGCGCAAACCCACAATGATGGCCGCACTGCGGAAGGCCAGAACTTCGAACAGTTGGTCGAGCTGAGTAAAAGCGCCGATTTGGACGTGAACAATCAGCATGTGGTGAATTTGGTCAACTGGTTGCTGCAATATGCCTTCGACCAGCGCGCCAGCGATATTCACATCGAACCGCGCCGTCAGCAAGGCAATGTGCGATTCAGGATCGACGGCATTCTGCACAAGGTTTATCAACTACCGATGCCGATTATGAATGCGGTCTTAAGCCGCTTGAAGATTCTAGGCCGGATGAATATCGCCGAGAAACGCCTGCCGCAAGACGGCCGGATCAAGACCCAAAATAGCAACGGCAAAGAGATAGAACTAAGACTTTCCACCATGCCGACTGCGTTTGGCGAGAAGCTGGTGATGCGAATTTTCGACCCGGAAGTGCTGCTGCGCGATTACGAGCAGTTGGGCTTTAATAAACAGGAGCTGGGGATTTGGAACCGGATGACCAGCCAGACCCACGGCATTATTCTGGTGACAGGCCCGACTGGGTCCGGCAAAACCACTACCTTATATTCCACGCTGAAGCGTTTGGCCACCTCGGAAATCAATCTATGCACCGTGGAAGACCCCATCGAGCAAATAGAGCCGGCTTTCAATCAAATGCAGACTCAAGCCAATATCGGCTTGGATTTCGCCAGTGGGATTCGCACCCTACTTCGGCAAGATCCCGACATTATTATGGTCGGGGAGATACGCGATTTGGAGACGGCGGAAATGGCCGTGCAAGCTTCGCTGACCGGACATTTAGTGATTTCCACCCTCCATACCAATAGTGCACCGGCTGCGGTGACACGTTTGTTAAATCTTGGCTTGCCAGGCTATCTGATTCAGCAAACCATTTTGGGGGTAATGGCGCAACGCTTGATAAGGGTGCTATGTGGGCAATGCAAAACCGCGACAACCGTAGACCAAGCACAGTGGCAGGCATTGGTGGCGCCGTTTAAAGTCGCTACCCCTAAACACATTTATAAAGCTGTTGGTTGCAAGACCTGCCGCAATACCGGCTTTGCCGGCCGTATCGGCATCTACGAAATTTTCGAAAACCAGCCGACCCTGCAAAAATTGATCGTGGAAGGCTGCGACACACTGTTGCTGCAACGCCAAGCGATCAGAGAAGGTATGCGCCCGTTGCGACTAAGTGGCGCGGAAAAAGTTGCCGCCGGCATTACCACCATTGAGGAAGTGTTGCGGGTGGCGCCGGAGCGGATAGATTTTTAAATCTGTCGACCAAATGCAAATTTATTGATCGCCTAGATTAGGATAAAGCCGAGAAGAGACAGCAGACTCCGGAAAAACCCGGCCTAAGCCGATGCCTTATTTCCCTGCTAAAACGATATAGGCCAATATAACCGCCCTATAGTAAGCCAGCTTAATCCTGGCGCTTTTTCCGATTTGCGTTGATGTTGCTCGCAACAGTCGTTGAAGCAAATAGTGCCGATGAAAGAATAAATTCGCCTGACATAAAACCGATCACGCCGGTGATAAAAGCCAAACCGTTCAAAACATCTTTTTGTAAGTCATTCATTTTTGTTACTCCGTAATAAACACGCTTACACTATAAGATAGATATAATTTATCAACAATACCCTCTAATACATATTGTTTGTTTTACGAAAAGAAACAATAGCCAGGTTATCCTGCTAAAACAAGCAATGGCAATGCACTTTAGTGAATCAGGAACGCTGAGGTTCCTGAATGCAATATCTCAAATTACTGAACGGTTTTGCCTTTAATACTCGGCATCATGGAAAACGTTTTGCACGTCATCCAGGTCGTTCAACATATCCAAAAACTTTTCGAACATCACCACATCGTCGCCGCTGATAGGGGACACACTTCTTGGTATAAACTGAATTTCATCCACTTCAAAATCGATCTCGCCCAACAAATCCGTCAAGGCCTGCTTGGCTTTCGCATAGTCGGCATGGGGGGTAAACACGGTCAACTTGCCGTCCTCGTTTTCGATGTCGGACACATCCACATCCGCACTGAGCAGGGCTTCCAACACGGCATCTTCGTCGTTGTGTTTAAACGCCAGGATTGCCGAATGATCGAACATATGGCTGACAGCGCCTTGCGTACCGATCTTACATTTAGTTTTGGTAAAACACAGCCGCACATCACCAAACGTGCGATTGGGATTATCGGTCAAGCAATCGACGATCACCATGCAGCCACCAGGTCCAAAGCCTTCATAGCGGGCAGGCGCAAAATCTTCCCCGCCGCCGCCCTTGGCTTTATCAATAGCTTTTTCGATGACGTGAGTAGGCACTTGGTCTTTTTTGGCTCTATCGATCAACCCCCGCAAAGTCAAGTTGCCGGATGGATCGATACCGCCGGATTTGGCGGCCATATAGATTTCCCGACCATATTTGCTGTAAACCTTGGCCTTGGCGTCAGCCGTCTTGGCCATGGACACTTTACGGTTTTGATACGCTCTACCCATTCGACTTTTGCTCCCCGGATCGCTTGGCAAAAAAACCGCGATTCTACAGATAAGTATTTGCTGTGGGAATTTTTTGACCGGCTTATGCCAGGTCCGACTCTAGGAATGATGGTTAGACTCGCCGCAAAACCAAAATCAAAGAAGCCAGCATTACGGAAGCTCTAATCACATCCGCCGGCGGGCTAAACTTGTTCAACCCCCTGAGGGTAACAAGCGTTCAAAGCTATCTAACGGTAAGGGTTTACTGTAGAGATAGCCTTGAAATGTATGGCAGCCATGGTTTTCCAGAAAACTACGTTGCTCTTCGGTTTCCACCCCTTCAGCTATCACGTCCAACCCCAAATTATTGGCCATTGCAATAATCGTTTGGACGATCACGGTATCGTCTGGATCGATAGAAATATCTCTTACAAAGCTTTGATCAATCTTCAATTGATCGATAGGCAGTTTTCTAAGATTAGATAACGAGGAATTCCCGGTACCGAAATCATCCATTGAAAAACGCACGCCAATTTCCCTTAACGCATGCATTTTGCGGATGGTCTCATCAATATCGTCGAGCACCAGACTTTCAGTTAACTCCAACTTCAAGCGATTGGGATTGATATCGCTCTCTCGAATGATTTGCCGCACCACGTCGACGAAATCAGTTTGCCTAAACTGCCGCGCACTGACATTTGCAGCCAGTTGCAAATGTTGAGTATGTGTGCTGCTTTCCCAAATCTTCAGTTGTCGGCAAACTGTTTCCAGTACCCAACGCCCTATCGGCACAATCAGACCAATATCCTCGGCCAAAGGTATAAACTCAGCCGGTGAAATCAAGCCGCGTTCGGGATGTTGAAAACGGATTAAGACTTCAGCACCGATAATATCCAAACCCTGCGAGACTTGCGGCTGATAATACAGTTGGAATTGCTTATTCGCTAAAGCACCGTGTAAATCCGCCTCCAATTTGACCCGCGCATTGATACTGGCCTGCATCGCAGGGTCGAAGAAACGTATGGTATTCCGCCCGGCTTTTTTGGCCTGGTACATGGCAATATCGGCTTGTTTCAGCAAGCTCTCGATGTCCGAATCATGGTCGTTGAATAACACGGCGCCGATACTGGGCGAATTGCGATATTCGTGGTCGGCAAGCCGGTAGGTTTGCGTCAAGGCAGTAAGGATTTTATTCGCTATTACTTCGGTCTGTGCACCGGCATCCAGCATTTCATCGCTCAGATCCGTCAACATCACCACAAATTCGTCCCCGCCCAGTCGCGAAACCGTGTCGCCTTCGCGCACGCAGGCCACCAAACGTTGTGCCACCAATTGCAACAATAGATCGCCCATGTCGTGACCGAGGGTGTCGTTTAAGGTTTTGAAATTGTCCAAATCGATAAACAGGATGGCCCCCTCCCGCCCGCTACGCGCACTGGCAATCAGCGCTCGTTTCAAACGATCTTGCAGTAATCGGCGATTCGGCAAACCGGTCAACGGGTCATAAAACGCCAAGCGCTCAATTTCCTCGGCAGCGGCTTTAATCGAGGTAATATCTACAAACGTGGCCACATAATTTTTAATGCAACCCGTCGGGTCTTTCACCGTACTGACGGCCAAATGCATGGGAAACACCGCACCGTCCTTGCGTTTACTAGAAATCTCACCTTCCCAGACCCCTGAGTTATTGACCCTTTCCCACATCTCCTCGTAATAGACCAGACCCTGCAAATCCAATTCCAATACCCGCGGATTCTTGCCTACTACTTCCTCGCTGAGGTAACCGGTAATACGGGTAAACGCCTGGTTTACCCGCAGTATCAAGCGATTCTCGTCCAAAACCACGATGCCTTCCTGCGACTCGAAAGCGGTAGCGGCAATCCGCAGCTCAGCGTCCAATAACTGCTGCTGTCTCAGCGCGTGCTCCAACCGGCTTTTTTGTGCCAGGCCCTCAGGCAAGGTCATCGCCAACATCCCGGCAATGTCAATTTGCACACGCGACCAAGGCTCGCTGCGACCCCGCCATAATTCCGTCCACATTTCAAATGACTTACGCGGTGTCAGTTGGTAGTTTCCGCTTTTGTCCATCACCAAGCCTTTCTCGGCCTTGCCCGCCCAGCTTACGGTGCGCGGCTTTTCCTGTCTGAACCAAACTATGACATTGCGCATATCGCCGGGCAGCGGTGTGGTCAATATCCCTGAGGCTATTTCCTGGTATTTTTCTGCCGGTACAAAATCATTGGCAAGATGATCAGAACTAAATATCTGGCCGCTGGCTTGTTGGCCCAGCCAGAGCAATAATGCCCCTAGATCTGCAGGCTTCAACACCTCGCCGTAAACATGCCGCTTACCTTCCACCACAGCTAATATCCCGGTTGCATCCAGCAACGCCATCAATGGCGGTAGTAACCTTTGCAGGACCCGTTGCTCGTGATCGGTAAAAATATAATTCAGCAACTCACCGATCACATGGTTAGCGCTGGCAACGCAGTCGTACTGCTCCAAGGCCTCAATCGAGGATAATTTCGACGACACCATCCGGCTTATAAACGTCACCGCTTCGCGTTGGGCAATCGACACACGTTTTGCCGTGAAGTGATGACAAGCTATCAATCCCCACAATCGGCCGTTTTGCAGCAAAGAAATCACCATCGACCCCTGCACACCGATATTGCGCAAATACTGGATATGTATCGGCGACAGGCAACGCAACGCCGAGTAACTCATATCCAACGGCCGCTCGGTTACGGGATTGAGGCCAGGTAAAATGGGCACCGGCTCGGCATCAATATCGGCAACCAAGCGTACCAGATTACTCGTGTAAAGCCGCCGCGCTTGTGGCGGAATGTCACTGGCCGGAAAGTGCAACCCAAGGTAGGATGGCGCATGATCCACGCTATTTTGGCTGATCACTTGACCGTTCCAATTAGAGTCAAACCGATAGATCATCACGCTATCGTAGCCGCTCATCCGCCGCACCAACAGCGCGACATCATCGAAATAGCGCGAGAAATCGCTATTCGCGTCGTATCGCAGTAATGACTCCTGCATTTCCATCAGCAATTCTGACAATCGCCCTTCCTGGTCGGCGTCGTGATCAGGCACAAGCTCCAACACAAATAGCCCGTCACTGACATAAGCGTGGGCCTGTAGCTCAAGAGAGCCGCGGCGTTGAGGAATGCTGAGTTTCCCGGCGGCCGTATTTTTACGCTGCGCCGATTGAAACATTTGCTCGATTTGTCCGGTAATTTTTTCGCCGACCAGTTCCTGAAGCGGTTTGCGGCACACCTCGCCGGTCACTTCGCTGAAAAATTCGCTAACGTTGGCACTGGCCTGCAATACCGTGTAAGGCCGATCAGCGCTCAAAACCAACAAGGCGCCATGCGGCTGAATCTGCCCGATTTGGTGAATGGGTTCTGCCGCGCACTTTTCCAGGGCCTGTTGCAACGCCTGTTGATCAATATCATCCATTAGACCGGGCGGAGAACGTGTAACTTACGAATAGGCATAATCATCCAACACCTGAATAAAAAATTGAAAAGTTTGGCAGGCCGCGTGCTCGGCAGCCGAACGCTGGTCATCGTCACCGGCAAGGTTTTCCGCAAACCGCAGAAAATCTTGCCACATAGGCCCGGTGTTCTGACCATAACCGCGGAAAAAGCAAGCGCCGGCTTCGCCATTTAAACCGTGGTAGGCCTCAAGGCTACGCGAAATAAGCTGTCCACCCAACATCGATCCCTCTATCACGTATAAAACCCCGGTATATTCACCCATGCTGGCTACCTGCGGTGCCGGCAGATTTTGCGCCATGTTGCATTCCTTAAGCGGGTCTATCCCCAAAAACGCCAAATCGCGGCAAATCCAAGGCAGCTTAAGGCGTTGAGAATAGTCGAATTGACAGTCTTGAGAAGACTGAAAGGCAATTAACCGCTGTTCCAAAGCCTGATAGAGATGGTAGTAAGCGGACAGCAGCTTTCGGTATTTAGCCAGCGAATAGTCTGGTTGGGTGATTCCGACCAGCAAACTGTGCTGATTTAAGCGGTTGTGATAGTCATTGCTTGCGCCTTTTAACGCCTCGCGGACTGCCAGCCGGGAATTGTGCGGATGTGTATCGGACGATTTCATTCGGAGCCCCGGCAAAGCCAATTTAGAAAAAAATGGCAGTAAACAGGAATATACCAACAATTCCGCGAAAGGCCAGGTGCATGCCTGATAGCCGGAGCGGCTACATTGACAGGCTGGGTTAGCACTTGGGCAAACGCCGACTCCAGGCCATAAACTCGTCTATCGGCACCGGCTTGCTGAACAAAAACCCCTGACAGGCGTGGCAGCCGTGCTGTTCCAGAAACAAGCGCTGCGCTTCGGTTTCGACGCCTTCGGCAATGACTTCTATCCCCAGATTATGGGCCATGCCGATGATGGTTTGCACGATCACCGCATCACTGGTTTTGATACCGATGTTATGCACAAAGGAACGGTCAATTTTTAACTGGTCGAACGGCAACTGCGTCAGATAGGAAAACGACGAGTATCCGGTCCCGAAGTCGTCCAACGAAAAGCGCACGCCCATCTCTCGGAGCGCGTGCATTTTAGAGATGGTGTCGTTGATATTCTCAAGGACCAGACTTTCGGTCAGTTCCAGTTCCAGCAAGTCCGGGTTAACGCCATGGCTATCCAGCGTCCGCCGCACCTGCTCGACAAAATCCGCCGCTCTAAACTGGCGCGCACTGACATTAACGGCTAGCCGAAATTGCCGCGAACGCGCATGCTGCTCCCACTGCTTCAGTTGCGTGCAAGCGGCTTCCAACACGCATTGGCCAATCGGCAAAATCAAACTAGTTTTTTCCGCCAAGGCAATAAACTCCAACGGCGACACCAAGCCGCGTTGCGGATGCTGCCAACGCAACAGCGCCTCGGCGCCCACTACTTGGTGGTTTCGGTAGATCTGCGCTTGAAAATACAGCTTGAACTGATTTTGAGACAGCGCAAGGCGCAGATCTTTTTCCAACTCGGCTCGGGCAGTCGCCAGCGCCTGCATGCTCGGGTCGAAGAAACGCACAGCATTACGCCCGGCCATTTTGGCTTGATACATAGCAAGATCGGCGTGCCGGAGTAGGTCCTCCGCAAGCTCGTGATCACGGTACAAGCGAATGCCGATACTGGCCGAACAATGGAACTCATAGCCGTTTATGTCATAAGGATGAGCCAACGCATCCAGCAATTTTTCGCCGACTTGCTTGGTTTGCATGGCGGCAAGCTCGACATCGGCGCTCAAATCTGAGAGCAACACCAAAAACTCATCCCCACCCAGACGGCCGACGATGTCGCATTCGCGCACGCTAGTACGTAAACGCCGCGCCACCTCTATCAATAATTGGTCACCGGCCTCATGGCCGCGCGTGTCGTTAAGCGTCTTGAAGTTATCCAGGTCCAAGAACAGGATGGCGCCATACAAGCCGTTGCGGGCGCCGGCAACCAACTCCTGGCCCAAGCGGTCTTGCAGCAAACGCCGGTTAGGCAAATGGGTTAAAGGATCGTAATAGGCCAAACGGTGGATTTCCGCCACCGCGTCCTTGTTCTCGGTAATATCCGAAAATGTACCGACGTAATGAGTAATGCGGCCATCGGGCGCGACTACGGCGGCAATGGTCAGCCATTGCGCAACAATCAGGCCATTCTTATGCCGATTCCAGATTTCACCTTGCCAGTGGCCGGTTTCCTGTAATGAAGTCCACATGGCGGTAAAAAACCCCTTGTCGTGCCGACCGGAGTTGAGCATCTGCGGCGTTTGCCCCATTACTTCTTGCGCTTCGTAGCCGGTCAGCGCGGTAAAAGCTCGATTCACCCGCAGGATTATCGCGTCCGGGGAGGTGACGATCATCGCCGCCTGCGATTCGAAGGCGATGGCGCTGATACGCAGCATTTCTTCCGCCTGTTTACGCTCGCTGATGTCCCGAATAATCGCAATACCGCCAACAATCTTGCCGGCGCCGTCGCGGGACGGCGCGCAGCTCATGTCTATCACTATGCCGGCGGCATCCGGCGCCGGCCTGAAATTGCCTTCATAACTCACCTTTTCACCGTTCAACGCCTGATGCAAAGCGGCAAGTATTGAACCGTCGTTAAAACCCTTAATATCCAATCCGACCACGTTATCGACGGTATTCTGCAAAATAGCGGCAAACGGTTCGTTGCAGTAAGTGACGATCAGGTCGGTGTCGTAATGAAAAATTCCGATGGGCGAATGTTTCAGCAACAAGCGATAGCGCTGCTCGCTGATACGCATGGCCTCTTCTCTTTCCGCCGCGTCGAGATGCAAGACAATATTCTCGGTGATGCTTCGATTGATACGACGCAAGCTGATCACCATGAAGCACAGGTATAAAAACCCTGCCACGCTCATCGCCACAAACAACCCATTGCCGGACATGAACAAGCGGACAATGATGGGCAGCAGCGAGCTCAAAGAAAATAGCACCGCACTAAGCAGATCGGCGGAAAAAGCCACCACGCCGCCGGCGGACAAGCCTGCCAGCATGAAAACCAAAAAGAGTTGGTGCTGCGAACTGTTGGCCGGGAACATCAGAAAACCGGCCGCTCCCCACACCAAGCCCACGGCCAGCACCCCAATCCGAAACCTTTTCATCCAGAACCGAGTGCTTTCGCCCACTTCCGGCGCGGCGGACCGATAAGCCTTGACCAGCAAAGTGCGGGAAACCGCCACCAACACAATCAGCGTCAACCAACTGAGCACCACATGAGCCGCAATCATGTCGCGCTGCATATAAGCCAAAATAGCCGCCAGTAGCGTACTGCTGATCAATGACACATTGCTTGCTGCAAACAGTTGTCGAAGCTGTGCCGCTTGAATTGCTGCTTGTTTGTTCGGGTTACTGATCACGTATGATTTAGCGGCCGGCTACTAACTAACGACTGAAGTGGGTTTGAAACGACTAGCGAAGCATTCTGGATTGTACGCTAACCGGACTAACAGGCAATGCTGTTTTTGGCTGGCTGCTTTAACCGCGACCTAGTCACCGCCCTTACAATTTTGGTTTTATGATGCCCTACCCCCGACCCTTTCCCGGAAAGTGCGGGAACCCATATTCCGAAATTTGCAATGCCAAAGATAAAGCAGCAATTGCAGCGCCAGGCGCCGGAGCATAGTCTATCGCGCCGTTGGAAAATGACCGGCAGTGATTGAATACGTTGCCCTTTGCCGCTAGAAAGAAGCAATTTACATCATCAACTATTTCACCCGGACTATTGAAACTTCCTAAACCACACCCAACTGTTAAAGAAACTTTGCAGCGATTTTGCAGTCTTTGCCCATGCCGGCGTTTAGCCGGGTTATATCTTCACGATAGGAGTTATTGAATGAATTCACAGGAACGCAACCAGCTCAGCCAGTTTCTGAATCAACTGAACGAAGTAAAGCTCACGCAAAAAGACGCCGAGGCCGAAGCGTTGATTAGAGATGCGGTGGCCAAACAACCCGATGCCGCTTATCTGCTGGTGCAACGCGCCTTGTTGCAGGATCAAGCTTTGACTGCGGCTAAAGCACAAATCGCCGAGTTGCAAAATCAATTGCAAGCCGGTGCAAACCCACAACGTAGCGGGTTCCTGGGCAACGATCCGTGGGCTCAACCTGCCAACAATAGCGGAGCGGTGCCCGGTGCCGGTAATTATCAAATGCCGCGCGGCGCCGCTCCCGCGCAAGCGCCCGGCTTCTTCGGTGGTGGCTCCGGCGGTAGTTTTTTAGGTAATGTCGCAACCACGGCAGCGGGCGTCGTCGCCGGTTCGTTTTTGTTCCAAGGCATCGAAAGTCTGATGGGTCATCACGGCTCCAGCGCCTGGGGCCAGCAAGCAATGGGCGAACACAGCGGCGTACAGGAACAAACAGTAGTTAACAACTATTACGGCGACGATGCCATCCAGCAAGCCAACTTGGATAATAGTGACGATTTTTCACTTAGCGACGCAGACTACAGCGTGCCGGACGACAGCGACGATTCCGACTGGATTTGATTCACCTTGAGTTCTCCCTCTTTGGGCAGTCTTTGCACTGCCCTTTTTTTTGACTTTTCTCTGTGTGGGACCCTGGCACCACTGGGCACAAGCCGAGGTGTTTGCGGCTTGCCACCAGCCTGGTATTAACCCGACGCAGAAATACCGTTCCCCCCATCGAAGAACACAGCGGCCACTGCTTTGACGGGCTCAGCCCAAACAGCATACCCGTGACAACTAGGACCGGGTTAATAAGTTGACGATGAAAGGCATTTTTGAGCAAGGCAGCCAACTTGACCCAAGTTCGGCCAAATTGGGTACCTTGCAAGCCAAGCTCAGCGTTTATCAAATCGATCTAGTTCCATCACTTTGGCCCAGGCATAGGCAAAATCCTGCACGAACTTTTCCTTGCCATCCGCCGAGGCATAGACTTCCGCCACCGCCCGTAGCTCGGAGTGGGAACCGAAGATCAAATCCACTGGTGTAGCAGTCCATTTAACTTGATCGCTGGCCCGGTCCCGTCCTTCGTAAATGCCTTCGCTAGCTGACTTGGTCCATTTCGTGGACATATCGAGCAGATTAACGAAGAAATCGTTGCTGAGCGTGCCCGGACGACTGGTGAACACCCCGTGTTTGGCATGGCCGGCGTTCGCATCCAAAGCCCGCATGCCGCCCACCAGCACCGTCATTTCCGGCACGCTCAAGGTCAGAAAATTCGCGCGTTCGACCAGCATTTCCGCCGGAGAATGCGCATTATCTTTGCCAAAGTAATTTCGGAAACCGTCAGCTTTGGGCTCCAACACCGCGACAGAATTGACGTCGGTTTGCTCTTGCGCCGCATCCATCCGCCCCGGTTTGAACGGCACTTGCACCTTATAACCGGCTTTTTTGGCCGCCTCCTCCACCGCTGCCGAACCGCCCAGCACGATCACATCGGCCAGCGACACTTTTTTACCGCCTTTCAAGGAGCGGTTGAATTCGGTTTGCACAGCTTCCAGTTTTACCAGCACTTTGGCCAGTTCGGCGGGATCATTGACCTCCCAGTCTTTTTGCGGCGCTAACCGAATCCGCGCACCATTGGCGCCGCCGCGCATATCGGTGCCGCGAAACGTGACTGCGGACGCCCAGGCCGTTTTCACCAACTCGGGAATCGTAAGATCCGCGGCCAAGATGGCTGATTTCAACTTGCCGGCATCCTTGGCGTCAATCAGTTTATGATCGGCTTTCGGAATCGGATCCTGCCAGATGAAGTCTTCGGCTGGCACTTCCGCACCGACATAGCGGGCTTTGGGCCCCATGTCGCGGTGGGTCAGCTTGAACCAGGCCTTGGCGAAGGCCGCCTCGAATTCTTTTGGATTATCCAAAAAGCGTTTGGAAATTTTTTGGTAATCCGGGTCCATTTTCAAGGCAATATCGGTGGTAAACATGATCGGCGGGTGGCGTTTGCTCTGGTCGTGCGCATCCGGTACAAAGTTGTCGCCTTTGCCGTCTTTAGGTATCCATTGCGTGGCACCGGCCGGGCTTTTGCTTTGTTGCCACTCGAAGGTGTATAGCCAGGTCAGATAGTCGTGGGTCCAGCGGGTGGGGTTGGTCGACCAAGCGCCTTCCAGGCCGCTACTGACGGTATCGACGCCGTTGCCGGCACCGCATTTATTCGCCCAGCCTAAGCCTTGCTCTTCAATGCCGGCAGCGGCCGGTTCTTTGCCCACGCATTCGTCGGGTTTATGCGCACCGTGCGCCTTGCCGAAGGTATGGCCGCCGGCGATCAGCGCCACGGTTTCCTCGTCGTTCATCGCCATCCGGCCGAATGCTTCGCGGATATGTTTGGCGGCTGCCAATGGGTCAGGATTACCGCCAGGGCCTTCGGGGTTGACGTAAATCAAGCCCATTTGCACCGCCGCCAAGGGCTTCGCCAACTCACCTTTACCGTCGTGGCGCTCATCGGCCAGAAATTTCTTTTCCGTGCCCCAATTGACCACTTCAGCTTCCCAATCATCGGCGCGGCCACCGGCAAACCCCAGAGTTTTGAAGCCCATATCTTCCAAGGCCACATTACCTGCCAGCACCATCAGGTCAGCCCAGGATAGTTTGGCGCCGTACTTTTGTTTGACCGGCCACAACAGGCGGCGGGCTTTATCCAGATTGACATTGTCCGGCCAGCTGTTGAGCGGCTCGAAGCGTTGCTGACCGCCGGACGCGCCGCCGCGGCCATCGAAAATCCGATAGACGCCGGCACTATGCCAGGCCATGCGAATGAAAAACGGCCCGTAGTTGCCGTAATCCGCCGGCCACCAAGGTTGGGAGGTGTGCAGCACGCCGGCGATGTCTGCTTTCACGGTTTTCAAGTCCAGGGTTTTGAATTGCTCGGCATAATTGAAGGCTTTGCCCAAGGGGTTGGATTCGGCGGCGTTCTGGCGCAACGGTTGCAGATTCAGTTGCTCCGGCCACCAGAAGCTGTTCATGGTCGGTTCCGGCTCGGCCTGCACCGGTGTGGCGATCAATGCCGCTGATATGGCTAGTGCCAATGTGGAAGCCAGGAAAATTTGTTTGCTTGTCATGGTGCACCTCTGTTCCTTGTTGTGATTTAAGATAAAAACCAGCCGTTGTTTTTTCGTTTTAAAGACCGCATGGGATTAACTGTAGCGGCATTTAGTTGCATCGGCACCCTATTCCTTCAGAGAAAACGGGTTCGGTGGACATATTCAACTGGAGATTGCCCGCAAACTGAAATTGATTTATTCGATGGACCGATAGGCCAAGTCAATAATAGGCGCTTCCGAGCGGGTATGATTCTGGCAGAATGCGATTTCGGAACACTTAACTCAACAGCGGATAACAGTCGATGAACCTGCGAGATTTAAGCTACCTAGTGGCCGTAGCGGAATTGAAGAACTTCAGCCAAGCGGCTGAGCATTGTTCGATTAGCCAGCCGACGTTGAGCACGCAGATCAAGAAACTTGAGGATTATTTAGGCGTGGATTTATTCCTGCGCGAAAAAAATGCGGTGGAAACCACCGACACTTGCCGGGAAATTTTACCGCTCGCCCGCCGTATACTTGACGATGCCCGCTCCATTCGCCAAATCGCCGCCCACGCCAGTGATCGGCACCGCAACATGTTGTCGTTGGGGGCTTTTCCTTCACTAGCAAGCTACGTATTGCCGGAATACGTCTTTCGCATCAAGCAGCATTACCCCGAGCTGAAACTGCAACTGGTCGAGGAAAAAACCAACGCGCTCGTCACCTTACTGCTCGACAAAAAGCTGGATGCTGCCTTGCTGGCCTTACCTGTCGAGCAGGCGAGTTTGGAATGTCGAACCCTATTCGAAGACCCTTTCACCCTGGCGGTGTGCGCCGATCACCCCCTTGCCGAGCAGGCAGAAATTGACCTGAACACGGTGGCCAAAGAAAATCTGCTGTTGCTGGACGAGGGCCATTGTTTGCGGGATCAGGCACTAAAATTATGCCATCCGTCGCGCTTTGTGGAGCACGACTTCCGGGCATCCAGCCTGGAAACCTTGCGTTTCATGGTCAAAAACGGCGTCGGCGTGACGTTGATGCCTTCGGTCGCTGTGCAGCCGGACGATCATGACATTCGTTATATCACCATCCGCCAGCGGCCCAGCCGGCAAATCGCGCTGGTCTGGATCAAAAATCATCCCCGTAGCGAACTCCTGGAAACGCTGGCCGGACTACTGGCTTACAAACCGCTGCCCTAAAGCTGCAAAAAGCCGAAGCCACGCTATCAGCCTGACCAAGGATGGCGACTTCCGCTGCCATTTGCAGTCATATTCTCAAATCATTTACCACAAACAAAACACCTCTATCGTCTTCCCCACCCCGTTGGCCCTGCCAATTGCTTCCCGACAAATTCCCAAACCACCCACAGCAAAATACTTTTGCTTGACATATAGATGATAATCATTATCATTTGTATCCGACAGTCATCTCTCGTGCTGTCATTGCCGCACCTGCACAGCCTCCTAAGTTATCCAGTGTGCGGCAATTTAACTTATAACTTATGCAACCCGAGGTCATCATGTTTGAAGACAACTCTATCGGCGCGCCGAGAAGCCGCGATGTGGCGCAAATTCATGCCGCGACCTGCGTGTTAATGACCCAATTCATCAACGGCCATCACAACCCCAAGTTGGCACATCTCATCGTGCAGCAATTGGGGCGCCTGCTAAGCCACCCGGAACTGGCACATAGCGCCTCCAGCCGCGATATGTACCTGCAATTGCTGGAACACTGGCAAACCGTTACCAACCTGTTATTAGAGCGAAAAGCGGCTCGCCAGCAACCGGCAACAGCGCATTGAGCGGGTTTGGCATTTATTCGTCACCATTTTTAGTCCTATGAAAAATCCGTCCAACCCAGTGCGACTTAGTCCGTCAACCGCCGACACGCCGCCGGAAATACCGCCAGCCAGGCAGCGGGTGAATAGCCGTTTATTGTTCGGCAACCAAAACGAAATTGTCATCGAACATCAAGGCGACGAGTACCGCCTGCGCATTACCAGCAACGGTAAATTGATTTTGACCAAATAAACCGCAACACCCGACAACACCAGCCAGCCAGCCCCAGGGTAGCCAGCCAATCGTTTTCAGCTCAGTTAATCGAGAGGCCTGTATGTTACCGACCGCCAGTTTCCGCCAGCTTGCCTGCCTGGCCCCCATGCGCCTCGTAGCCAGCGAAGGGCCATATAGATCGATAGCCACAATCCAAAAAGCCGAATATAACGAACGCGGCCTGGGCTTGCTCATCGCGCTCGGCCTGCATTTAGCGTGGTTCGGACTGATGCCGAACAGCGAGAAACCGCAGCCCGTCACCCCGCCGCAACCCATCATGGTGCAGTGGATCGGCGACGCGCAAACTCAGCAAGCCCCCGCCAAACCGCCGGTACAGCAAGCCCAGCAACCGGTTGAAAAAGCCGTCAGCAAACCGAAAACACCACCCAAACCGGTTAAAAAACCAAGCCTGCTGTCAACCGCCAGCAATGCGCCGGCAGCAATCGCGACACCCGAGCCGACGCCGGAGCCGCCGCGTGCCGAACCCGCACCTGCGGCTACTACGGCACCCCCTGCCCCGTCACCCAGTTCAGCCAGCACCAGCGAGGCCGCATCGGTGCCGATGACCTTGCCCAACCTGAATGCCGACTACTTAAACAACCCGGCCCCAGCCTATCCCAGCGCATCGCGGCAACTCGGCGAGCAAGGCAAGGTGTTGTTGCGGGTACTGGTCAATACCGACGGCGCGGTCGAACAAGTCACGCTACGTAAATCAAGCGGCTACGAGCGCCTGGATCAAGCCGCCCAGGAAACCGTCCAAAAATGGCGTTTCGTCCCCGCCCGCCGCGGCGAACAGGTGGTTTCCGCCTGGGTCGTGGTTCCCGTTTCATTCTCTCTCGAAGGATAAATCATGGCACTCAATCAAAGTCTCTACCATTTCCTGGCGCAAACCGACAGTGTCGGCGCCTTCCTGTTCAGCTTGCTGATCATCATGTCGGTGGCCAGCTGGTATTTCATCGTCGTCAAGGCCTGGAACGCCATCCAGGTCCGCCGTCGCGCCGAGCTGTTTTTACAAAAATTTTGGGCCAGCGATACGCTGAGCGAGGTAGCTGGACACCTACCCGATGGCTCCCAAACCGACCCTTTCTCGAATCTGACCCGCCACGCCTTAGCCGCCTCGCAACATCATGCCCGCCACGGTAGCCATGGTCTGCAACAGGCCGGCTCGACTGCCGAGTTTCTGACCCGCTCGATGCGCAGGGTCATCGACGAGGAAACCGCGCAACTGGAGTGGGGCTTGACCGCGCTGGCTTCCATCGCCAGCACCGCGCCCTTTATCGGCTTGTTCGGCACGGTCTGGGGGGTTTACCACGCCCTGGTCAATATTGGTCAAGGCGGATTGGGCGGTTTGGATCAAATCGCCGGACCGGTCGGCGAAGCGTTGATCATGACCGGTTTGGGTTTGGCGGTCGCAATTCCGACGGTACTGGCCTATAACGATTGCGTGCGCAGCAATCGCTTGTTGTTAGCCCGCTTGGACGGCTTCGCCCACGATTTGTTTGCGTTCCTGACCACCGGCGCCACCATCGCCAGCGCGCCAGCCGCCGCAATCGCCGGCGTCGAACTTGCCTACGCCAACGGAGAACACTAATGGCATTCGGCGGCTTCGATCAAAACAAGGCCGGTGGCCACACCGTCGCCGAAATCAACATGATTCCGTTAATCGACGTAATGCTGGTACTGCTGGTGATCTTCATGATCACCGCCCCGCTGATGACCCATGCGGTGAAAATCGACCTACCCAAGGCCAGCAGCGTACCGCAACAACCCAGCGACGACCCGGTGGCGCTGTCGGTAGATGGCGAGGGGAAATTATTCTGGAATCAGGAACAAATCGATCATACCGTCTTGAATCAACGCCTGGCGGACATAGCCCAATCACCGCAGCAGCCGGAACTGCATATCCGCGCCGATCAAAACGTGCCGTACCACTTCGTCGCCGAAACACTGGCGGATGCGGCCAAGGCCGGGGTCAGTAAAATCGGTTTCGTCTCCGAGCCTGAAAAAAAGTGATGTAAGCAAGTCTTGGTTTTCCCGCCGACAGCGGCAAGCCAAAACCAAACTCGGGAAAAATATCGGCCGGTTTCGGGGTGTCTGACGTAGGCAAGGCAAGGATTGCCGATTTGTAATGGCGAACAAAGCGCGGGAGGCCTAGCCGTCAGACACCCCGAAACCGGCCGTAAATAGCCCGTTAAATTTAAGAACCCTATCCGTAAAAGCGGCTTCAACCGCGATTACAAAACCAAACAAAACAGCCACCTAGCCATTCGCGCCAGGCAGCCAGCATTTGAGACTGCACTGCCTGTTGGAATCGCTATGCCTTTATCTTTAAGCGCTCGACCTTGGTCGGCCACGCCGCGCGCGGACTACTGTCCTTGCCTGTTGTGTGGCTCAGCCGGTCGTCGCTCCGTTTGTATCACATCGAAAATCAGCCCTTTCCGTCTGCTCGCCGGACCGATCATTTACGCACTGCTATTACTGATGAGCGCGATGCCCGTAAGCGCCGCCGACGATGCCACGCTAGGTAATATCGAGGAAACCGAGGACGTGGAACTGGCAATCGTTACGGTAAAAGCCAAAAACGGCAATCCTCCGGCAAAAGCCGTTCCCGGTACCGAGTCGGCAATTGATGCAGCAACCATCGAACAACGCATGGTCCGCAATATCAAGGATTTGATCCGCTACGAACCCGGCGTCAATGTCGGTAACGACCCGCAACGTTTCGGCGCCAGCGGCTTTACCATCCGCGGCCTGGGCGGCAACCGGGTGTTGATGCAAATCGACGGCGTGCGCCTGCCGGAAGCCTTTCGGATCGGCTCGTTTGCCAGCGCCAATCGTAATGCGGTGGACATGGATGCTTTAAAAGCCGTGGAAATCGTCCGTGGTTCGGGATCGGCGTATTACGGCGGCGATGCGATGGGCGGTACCGTCAACTTCGTCACCAAGGACCCGCGCGATTACTTGAACGTATTCGGCAAGGATTACTACACCGGCCTGAAACTGAATTACAACACTACCGACAACGGCTTCGTGCAAACCGCAACATTGGCGGGTGCCTGGGGCGGCTGGGAAAGCATGGCGCTATTCACTCACAACCAAAGCAACGAAACCGATAATAAAGGCACGGCGGATTTTGCCGACGGCCGCCGCACCACGCCCAGCCCGCAAGAAAACGGCGGCTACAACCTGCTAGCCAAGCTGCTGTACCGATTTAACGACGACAACGTGTTGCGCCTGACCGGCGAATGGCTGGACAGCCGAGCCGATATTGACGCTTTGTATCTGCGCGGTGCCGACATCAGCTTGCGCAACGTCAACAGCATGCTCACCACCGATACCCAATCGCGCTGGCGGCTGACACTGGATCACACCCTGAAGCATCTGGATACGCCGCTGTTCGACGCTGTGCTCTGGAAGTTTTACACGCAAAAATCCGCTACCGGGCAAGTCACTTTGCAAGATCGCACCGCCAACGTGGACGGCAACACCCTCACCGAGCGGATTTTCGATTTTGCCAACGACGACTTCGGCGGCGAACTGCAACTGGGAAAGAACTTTGTTTTAGGCGAGACCGCGCATGCACTGAAATACGGCGGCCAGATCAGTAAAAACGCCATAGTCCAACAACGCGACGGCAGCTACACCTGCGTCAGCGGCTCGGTTAACCCGCGCACCGGACGGCCCAATAACATTTGTCCCAAAGGCCGGATCAGCAAGACCGTGACGCCGGATGAGTTTCCGGTCCGCGACTTTCCGCTCTCCACCGTCACCAAGGCAGGCGCTTACCTCGAAGACCACATCGGCTTGTTCAACAAACGTATCGAGCTGATCCCCGGCGGCCGTTGGGAATATTTCCGCTTATTGCCCAAATCCGATTATTTATTCGAAAAAGCTTCGGCGGGCGCGGTTGCCGAAGGCGCCGATCCGGTTATGCCCATCATCATCGACGCCAACGCCTTTTTACCCAGATTCGGCGCCTTACTGCACCTCAACGAGATATTCACGGTGCACGGCCAGTATGCGCATGGCTTTCGCGGCCCCAACTTCAGCGAGAGCAATCTCGGTTTTACCAATATCACCGGCGGATACACCAACCTGCCCAATTACAACATTCAGCCGGAGACCAGCGTCGGCGCGGAAGTGGGTTTGCGCGGCCAGGGCGCTGCCGGGAGTTTCGACATAAGCCTGTTTCGTAACGATTACGACCACTTCATCTAT
The DNA here is from genome assembly GCF_047777895.1 of Methylomonas sp. TEB. Classification (GTDB taxonomy): domain Bacteria; phylum Pseudomonadota; class Gammaproteobacteria; order Methylococcales; family Methylomonadaceae; genus Methylomonas. The sequence goes on along the minus strand of NZ_CP180476.1, from coordinate 1,804,318 downwards.
AACGCGGTGATTTGCAACCCGGCGACCGCGGCCTGTCCGCCGTTGGGTTTTACCACCTATCAAAACATCAATAGCCCTGACCCGATCCGCATTCAGGGTATCGAAATTAAAAGCCGGTTTTATCTGGACTGGCTAAATCCCTATTTACAGGGCACCAGCCTGCTGTTCAGCGGTGCCTTTACTGAAGGCATGAATCTAAAAACCCAACGCAATGACGACGACGCCCTAAGACAAATCAGCCCTATGAAAGCCGTCGTCGGACTGCGCTACGACCAGTCCGGCGGCGAGTGGGGCACGGAATTGAACCTGACCCTGGTAGGTGCCAAGCGCGCCGCTACGGCGCCGGCTAACGCCCTATTTCTGCCCAGCGGTTACGGCGTCATCGATTTCAATGCCTACTACAACGCCAGCAAGCATCTCTCGTTCAATGTCGGGGTATTCAACCTGCTGGATAAGAAATACATCGACTGGGAAGACATCAACACCCGCGCCGGCGACCCGCATACCACGCTGGGCAATTTCGCCGACGCCCGCTACTGGGCCGACCGCTATTCGCGTCCCGGACGCAATCTCGGCGTCACGGTAAAACTGGCTTTTTGACGGAGAACAATCTGATGACCAAGGGCTACAGGGCCAAGAAAGAGGCCCGGAAAAAACTGGAAACGCTGTTCGACGAATTGCTGGAACACGAGGGTTTCGGCGAATTGCGGATGGAAATGCGCTTGTTAAAACGCGGGCAAAAGGAAGTGATCATCCATTGCGGCAAACAGTACCGCTACGTGCTGGACTTTCAGGTGCAAGGCACGCCGAACGGCAATCGCGATGGCAACGCACTTCCGGAATGCCGCGAGCCGCACTGAGTTTTAAATCTCCGCCACCGCAAAGGCCAAAGGCCTGCGCGGATAGCCGGCATGGGGCCGAAGCGGCGGACGCTATTTTAGACCAAAGCAACGGATCGTCTTCGCGGTGAAGAGATGCGTCAATTTATTTACATAGGAAATCAACCATGAAAACTGCACAAAAACTGACCTTAATCGCCGGCCTGTTAGCCGTTTCCGGCAGCGCTTCGGCTGACTTGACCAATGGCCCGGACCCTTACGCCGCCGGCTACGGCTTCGACACCCCAAGCGAAGCCGCCTGGGGCAACTGGAACCGGGGCGATGCCGGCACGCTGTATGCGGAATGGGACAGCTTCGTGGATAACTCTTATCCGGGCATCCGCACCGCAGCCCCGGATGTGGGCAGCGCCGGCACCACCGACGCCAATATCCGCTGGAACGCCGGCACATTCGCGGCCGGATCGGGCAATTTGTACAGCTTCAGCGTCGTCGAGAATTTCACGGCCTCACTGAGCGGTGCTACCGACAACCAACCCTTAAGAGCAGCGTTGCAATTCGAAACCTGGGGCGTGCAAATGGACTACACCAGCCTGTTACTGAATGGCGTAGCCCCAAGCTTTACGACACAAACTTTCTACGATGGCAACTACGAAAGCTCATTCGGCCCGGTCGAGCTAGTGCAATACCTGGCTTATTGGGATTTATCCGGACCGGCTAGCAATTATTTGTTCTCGTTTGGCAGCGCCGAACATAGCTTGAGTTTGGGTCAAGTGGCTATCGACATCGGTCCCGCCGCCGATCCGGTAACCAGTGTGCCGCTGCCCGCGGCGGTATGGCTGTTCGGCGCCGGCTTCATGGGCTTGCTGGGTTTAAATCGTAAAAAAGGCCTGGCGGCATAAGCGCCGGCCTGTAAACGCTTTGCAGCCAGGCCGAGGGCCCGGCTGCAAAGTCCATAAGGTGCGCTTCCCTGAACATTCGCAGCATATTCACTTAACGGAGCTCAGTGTAATGGCAAAATCCATGACTAAACAACCCTTATCGATTGCGGACACTTTAAAACAAGCGTGGCAAGACCTGCGCGCCGATCACCCGCATATGCGGATTCGCGATGCGGCGGCGACGTTGGGCGTCAGCGAAGCCGAACTGCTGGCAACCGACTGCGGCAATCGGGTCATCCGATTGCGGGCACACTGGCCCGCGCTGCTAAGCGCGGTCGGCACACTGGGGCCGGTGATGGCCTTGACCCGCAACGCTTTCGCGGTACAAGAAAGCACCGGGCTCTACGAGGATATACGCCCTTGCGGCGACGCCATTCTGATAGCCGGACACCATATCGCCTTGTGCCTATTGATCGGTATTTGGCATTCGGGTTTCGCCGTGACCGAGGACACCCATCTCGGCCCGCGCCACAGCCTGCAATTTTTCGACACGGGCGGCGAGGCCGTGCACAAAATCTATTTGACCGAACATGCCGATGCCGGCCTGTACCGGCGTTTGGTCGACATCTTTCGGGCCGACGATCAGTCGCCCAATCCGGTATTGCCCGCGCATGGCCCTAATCCGCCGCTTGGCGACCTTAAACAATGCGCGGAGTTGCCGGAATCCTGGCGGCGCCTGCTGCCGGCCGACACTTCCGAGGCTGCCGTCACCGGCCGGATCGGCATGCCGGCGCTACGCGCGTTCATGCAGCAACTGGCGGCACTGATGTTGCCGATACAAGTGCTGGTCGGCAATCCCGGCGCCCTGCAACTGCACGACGGCCCTATTCAAAACCTGAAGATTACCGGACCATGGTTCAATATCCTGGATCAGCGTTTTAATCTGCACCTCAACGAAATGGCCGTGGCCGGCGCGGACATCGTCCAACTTAGGTACCGGCAACACGCATTAACCGGCCTGCTGGTGCGCGGCCAAAACCGGCAGACCATCGCCTCCGTCTTCGGCGGTTACGACGACACCATCGGCGAAAACGGTTTTTGGCGCGACTTGCTCCTAGCCTCGGCGCTTGCAGGAGGTTCCTAGCCTTTTGCGTCGATACCCAACCCCATAAACCGATACTTTTATCGATAACGCCATATCAGGAAACCCGCATGAACCAGAAAACCATCGATCTCGAACAAGTCAGAGCAGCCTATACCGCGCTGCCGCAAACATTTTCCTCCGCGCTAATGGCCACGGTCAGCGCTTCCGGGGAGCCCGAAGCCAGTTACGCCGCCTACGTGAGGCACGACGGTCATTATTACGTGTATGTCAGCGAACTGTCGGCGCACACCCAAAACCTGTTGCACAACGGCCGGGTTTGTCTGTTGTTCGTCGAGGACGAAGACAAAGCCGCGCATTTGTTCGCCCGGCAACGGGTTACCTATCACTGCTCGGCCGGCGAAATCGACCGCGAGTCCGAAGCTTTCACCTACATCATGGGCTTATTCGAGGAAAAATTCGGCGCGTTCATAAAACAGCTACAAAAAATGCAGGACTTTCATCTGTTTCGCATCCGTCCGCAACGCGGCAGTTTCGTGCAAGGTTTTGCCAAGGCATTTTCGATAGAAGGCGACGATTTGGGGCAAATCCGCCACGTCAATGACGTCGGGCATAAACAGCGGAAGGCCGAAGCGGAAGCCGATGCCCCGGCTTAATTGCAAAACCAGGTAATGCGCGGAGGCTAGGCATTCGGTAGGGATGCACTTGGTCGCGATTAGCGCCGACTTTTGATTTGTAGAGATCATCTAAAACCCGAACATGAAACAGACCACATCCCTAAGCCATAAACTTGCGCGAGCCGCATGTGCGGCCTTCCTCTGGCTAACCGCCGCCGCGCCGGCCCATGCCGCCGGTCCGAGCCGCATCGTCTCGGTCGGCGGCGCGTTGACCGAAATCGTCTATGCGCTAGGCGGCGCCGAGCGCCTGGTCGGCGTCGATAGCACCAGCCTGATGCCGGCCGAGGCTAAAGCCCTGCCGCAAGTCGGCTACATGCGCACGCTGTCGGCCGAAGGCGTGCTGTCGCTGCGTCCCGACCTGCTGCTGGCCAGCGCCCACGCCGGGCCGCCGGCGGTGCTGGAACAATTGCGCGCGGCCGGCGTGCAAATTCAAACGCTGGCCGAGGACTATTCCGCCGCCGGCATCGCCGCCAAAATCGGCGCGATTGCCGGTTTGCTGGATAAAGCCGAGCAAGGCCGGGCACTGGCCGGCCAAGTGCAAGCCGATTTCGACCGGTTGGCGCAGTGGCGCGCGCAAAGCCGTGAACAGCCCAAGGTGCTGTTTTTGATGGCGGTCGCCCACGGCGCGCCGTTGGCATCCGGCCGCGGCACCGCCGCCGACGCAGTATTAACCCTGGCCGGCGCCGCGAACGCCGCCGGCGAGCTGCAAGGCAACAAACCGATAGGCACGGAGGCGATGGTCGCCGCCGCGCCGGACGTGATTTTGTTGACCGACGTCGCCGCCAACGCCATCGGCGGCCTGGAAGCGTTCTACCGGCAACCCGGCATCGCCCAAACCCCAGCCGGCCGGCAGCGTAAAGTCTTCGTGGTCGATACCCTGGCCTTGCTCGGCTTTGGCTTGCACAGCGGCCAGGCCGTGCTGGAACTGGCCAAACGACTGCACGACGAACCGGCAGTAGCCGCCGACGCGGGGGCCGGCCGATGACTATGCATGCCGCGATGGCGGCGGCCGGACCGCGTCTTTGGTTGAAACCGGCCTTGAGCCGCGCCGGCCTGTGCTGGTTGCTGGCACTGCTGCTGGCCGTCGCCGCCTTGGCCGCGCTGGGCAGCGGCGCAGTCGCAATCTCGGCCGGCCAGGCCGCGGCCATCGTCGCCGACCGCTTCGGTATCGCCCTGCCCTGGCCGTTCGGCGCGGACCAGCAAGCGGTGCTGCTGGCGATTCGCGCGCCGCGCCTGGTGTTGGGTTTGCTGGTCGGCGGCGCCTTGGCTGCATCCGGCGCGGCGATGCAGGGCTTGTTCCGCAATCCGCTGGCCGATCCGGCCTTGATCGGCGTTTCCAGCGGCGCCGCGCTGGCCGCGGTGGCGGTCATTGTTTTGCGCGACAGCCTGTTTGGCGCTGTGGCCGGCGCATTCGGCGCCTATTTATTACCGGTCGCGGCCATCACCGGCGGTTTTGGGGTCAGTTGGCTGGTGTACCGGCTGGCCGACAGCGGCGACCGGCTGGACGTGGCCTCGCTGTTGTTGTCCGGCATCGCCATCAACGCGCTGGCCGGCTCGGCCACCGGCTTGCTGGTATATCTGGCCGACGACGACCAGTTGCGCAGCTTGACCTTCTGGAGTTTGGGCAGCCTGAACGGCGCCGGTTGGGACGGCGTCGCCATCGGCGCACCGTTTTTACTGGCCAATCTGCTGCTGTTGCCGTGGCTGGCCGATGCCTTGAACGCCTTGTTGCTCGGCGAAGCCGAAGCCGGCCATCTGGGCTTTCCGGTCGAACGCATCAAAACCGGCGTGGTGGCCTTGGTCGCGCTCGGCGTCGGCGCGGCGGTGGCCTTGTCCGGCGTGATCGGCTTCGTCGGCCTGGTGGTGCCTCATCTATTGCGGCTGGCGTTGGGGCCGGACCACCGCTGGCTGTTGCCGGCGTCGGCGCTGCTCGGCGCCTTGCTGTTGATCTGTGCCGATTATCTGGCCCGCAGTTTGGCGGCGCCGGCCGAAATCCCGATCGGCATCGTCACCGGCCTGCTGGGCAGTCCGTTCTTTCTGTGGCTGCTGTTCCGGCAAAAGTTGATGGGCCATTGACATGCTGCAAGCCATCGACCTGACCCTGCGCGCCGGCGCGAAAACCTTGCTGGATGGCGTGACGCTGGCACTGCGCCCCGGCGAGGTGTTGGCCGTGGCCGGCCCGAACGGCGCCGGTAAATCCAGCCTGCTGCGGGCCATGAGCGGCGAATTGGCGCCGCTCGCCGGCCAAGTGACGATGAACGGCCGGCCGCTGGCGGAATGGCCGCCGCAACAGGCGGCCTTGCTGCGCGGGGTGTTGCCGCAAAGTTCCGGACTGGCGTTTCGTTTTACGGTGCGCGACGTGGCCCTGATGGGCCGCAGCCCGCAGCGCAAAACCCACAGTGCTGCGCAAAACCGGGCCATCGCCGAACAGGCGCTGGCGATGACCGATACCGGCCATCTGGCCGAACGCATCTACACCACGCTGTCCGGCGGCGAACGCCAACGGGTGCAACTGGCGCGGGTGCTGGCGCAAATCTGGGAACCGCAAGACCCACTACACCGCTATCTGTTGCTGGACGAACCGACCTCGGCTCTGGACCTGGCCCACCAGCACGCGGTGCTGGCCATCGCCCGCCGCTTCGCCGACGAACAACAGGCCGGGGTGTTGGCGGTCTTGCACGACCTGAATCTGGCCGCGCTTTACGCCGACCGCATCGCCCTGCTGCACCAAGGCCGGCTCGCCGCCATCGGCACGCCCGCGCAAATCCTGAACAGCGAGCTGATCCGGCAAGTATTCGCTTACCCGGTCAGCATCAGTAGTCATCCGCAAATCCCGAACGCGCCGCTGGTGATTCCGCGGCGGCAAGTGGCGCCGGGCTTGTCGGGATAATGAGGTCTGCGGTAATCCCGGATTGTTAACCGATTTAGCGTGTTCGGAGGAATACGTTAACAACGCCGCCAGGGATGGCGGCACCTTACGATTCAATGCCACAGATTTTCCGGCATGGCGATGGTGTTATTGGGAGTAAAATCGAATAAACTGGAAGAGGAAACTGGCCCAGTTGCAATCGGTCGATCCAGTGATTCAAAAACTCCTATTGCTCCGTTACCTGTCGTTGGTTTTGATTTCCGAATGATATACAGACAGAAAAATGTCATGCCGACCAATCAGTAATTGCAAAATTAAGGATTAACTTGCTGATATACGGAAACTGTTTGATTACTACTTAGGCGTCATACCAGAGGCCGCATCATGCCACCCGGACTTACTCCATCAGAACAGTTGGTGAACAAACTCGGCGCAATTAGCTTCCTGCGCCTTTGGACCCACCCAAACCCCGTTGGCAAAGGCGGAAAGGAACTATGTGATTGTTTGGTGGTCTGCGGACCCCACATTATCATATTCTCAGTCAAAGAGATTGAGTACCGAGATACCGGTGACGCTGTTGGCTGGGAACGATGGCAAAAGTCCGCAATTGAAAAGTCAGTGAAGCAGATTTGGGGCGCGGAACGTTGGCTGCAGGTTGCCGACGGCCTGATTCGAAGCGATGGGCGAGAGATCACGCTCCCGCCAAAGAAGGATCGTCGGTTCCATCGGATCACGGTTTCACTGGGAGGGCGGGGCAAAGTCCCACTGAAATGGGGAGATCTTGGGCACGGGTTTGTGCACTTGCTTGACGAGTACAGCTTGGAAGCAACATTCAACGAACTCACTACAGTCACAGACTTTGTCCGTTACCTATCCGCCGCCGAGAGCCTCTTCGAGCGCGGCGCGACGCCTGTCTTCATGGGTGCCGGTGCTGAGGACTTGCTAGCGCTCTATGTCCAGAACGGACCTGACTTTGGACTGTTTGATCCAGATACCGGACAACCAGCTCTTGCGTTTATTCACGAGGGTGTCTGGTTAGCCCTGACCAAAAGCGCCGACTATCTCGCGCGGAACAGGGACTTAGCGTCGTCATATGCCTGGGACAACCTGATCGAGAGCTTTGCTCAGGACTTACTCACCGACGGCATGTTTGACATGTTCCGAAAGGAAGTAACCCAGAACGAGTTGGCGCTCGTCGCAATGGCGCTGCAGCCCCGATGTCACCGAGCGAATCTTGCAGATGCCTTCTTGGAATTTCTTCGCCCCATTAATGCGCGAATAGCCGCACGCCTCATAGTCGCAGACAACGACACTGCGTTCGTCTTCACCACTGGCGACTCGGCGGAACGGGAATTCCGTGGGCGAGAACTGATGCTGCGCTGCCTCGTCGTGAGGGGTCGCTGTAAATCCGTCAAGACTGTAATCGGCATCGCCACGGACCGGCCCAAGAAGGGCAGGCAAGGCCACTCGTCAGACATCGTTTACCTGCACATTCCACACTGGGATCCCGCCGAAACTAAGAAAATCGATGACATTCAGGCTGAACTTGGCTACTTCAAGAATATCAAGTGGCCAGCATAGTCTGGTGGGCAATTTTGCCCACCCTACCTCTGCTCGCAACATCCGCTGGCGTAGGCTGCCGGTGAGCTTGCGAACCGCACCGTTCGCGAAACGGTAGAATTTACTCCTTGCGGTTCGTTACCTCACCGCTAGCCGCGAACCTCCTATCTTTTCACAGCCGGCCCGCCGCATACGCCGCCGAAACCGACAGCGACACGACGCTGCCAACCGTCGAAGTTAAAGCGCAAGCCGCAGGCGATCAGCGTGATCGACCATGCCTAATTCACGGCCCGCCCGCGCAGAACGCTAAACGGGCGGCCGCTTATATCCCAGGCTTGCTAGCCGACATTGTCGATTAAATGTCTGCGACGAATGTTTAAATCTGCTCGGCTTCCATAGACAGTTCGAGACGGGCAAATACAAGATTGGTTATTCAGTCGAAGCCTTGGCTGCTGCAAAACTAAGCAAACAAGACCTACCGCATAATATGAGTTGACAGCGAGCAAGAACTTCCTTAAAGTCCACTCAGCCTTCGCGCAGAAGGCGTATTGCCAGCCATGTCTCCTGACTAGCCAGCCCTCACGGTGCTAATCAATTCATCCAGGGGACCTTATGACCAAATCATTTTTCGCTAGCCGCCATTTCGTTTACGGCTTTCTCACTACAGCCGAAAGCGCCATCGAACAGCTGATTTTTAGCTCTTCGTTATTAACCCAGCCCTTAAACACCGTTAGCCTCCATGCCCTTGAGGGTACTGAAGGGCCAACCAACTCAGGCTTCGGCCCGCTCAGCCCGAACCGGGCACCAAGGATAAATAGGACCGGGTTAATAGCCTAAGCGGCCCAAAAACGCTTCGCTGTCAAACATCGAAATCCGATAGGCAGGACGCATGTTCTCGACGAATCTTTATCGCGCAGAAGCCATGGCAGCGCAGACCGGACGCTTGGAAGGCGACATCCTGCTGGCAAGGTCTTGGTCGTCGTGGCTGGTATTCGCGATTGTATTAACGCTGGTCGCCGCAACCGTTTTATTTATCAGCTTTGCGTCCTACACCAAACGAACCATCGCTATCGGCATGTTGGTCCCAAATGGCGGCGCGATTATTATTGCCACGCCGGCGCCTGGGCTTATTTCGGCCGTTCATGTTGAGGAAGGTCAAACGGTTCATGCCGGAGACACCTTATTTACGTTAAGAGACGAACGCCATCTTTCTTCATTCACAAACCGGTCGGACGCCAGCGGAGCCCGATACGCCGATCAACTTGAAGCGGCACTGCGCGCGGAAGAGGAAGCCAATCTCCGGGAAAAGCGCCAATTAAGCACCCTGCAAGACAAAAATAATTCGGCACTATCCAGACAGTTGGCGGCAATACAAGTATCGATTGCCGACGCCAAGCAACAGATAACTCAGCATCAGGAAAGATTGCTCTTGGCGGAGCAGCGCCTGAATAAGCATCGCGGTCTGGCGACATCCGGCTTTATTGCGAAAGACAAATTAGACGAGGAGTTGGACAACCTGACGCTATTGCGTGCCCAAGCATCGGATTTAAAGCGGGATTACGACGAACTCGAGCGAAAAAAATTGGAGCTGGAGGACGAAAAACGCATCGCACCGGAAAAAACCCAAATCAGCATCGCCAATATCGACCAAGACTTAAGCATACTCCGCCAAAAAATCCAGGAAACCCATATTCAAAGCCAATTGGCTATCGTCGCCCCCATTGACGGCATGGTAACCGGTATTAGCGTGCACCCCGGCCAAATTTCGGATAAGGATGCTTTGGCAACCTTGCTTGGCGATGGCGCGGAACTGACCGCGCAATTGTACGTGACCACGCGCGGCATCGGCTTTGTCGAATCCGGCCAGAAAGTACGTTTGCGTTACCAAGCCTACCCCTATCAAAAGTTCGGCCAGTATTCTGGAACGGTCGCAACCGTCTCGAAAAATCCGGTTTCATCAAAGACCTTACCGAATTTATTCGCCAATTCCCCACCGGACGATTATTACCGCGTCACCGTAAAACTCGATTCGCAGTTTGCCTCGGTGTACGGCGAACCGAAACGGCTGGTATCCGGCATGATCGTGGAGGCGGACATCGAACAAGATACGCGGCGCTTAATCGAATGGATGATCGAACCGCTTTACGGATTAACCAAATATAACTAGGGAACGCTATGTCATTGATTCATTTCGGCATCGATAGGACACAATTTTTCGACGCGCATTACCAACGCGGGTGGTGGCTGAAGCGCCAAGTGCTGTCCGAGCACTCTTTAAACTGGAAGCATATCGACCACGCGCTTTACGCCATGGAAAACGCCAATACGCAGATTAAGTTATTTAAAGACGGACCGGTCGAACCAGGCCGCTATACCGAGCCTTATTGGGAACTGGGCGAACAACGCACACGTATCGTCAAAGACGTTTTGTACCGCTATTTAACGGACGGTGCGACCTTGGTATTAAACAAACTACAGCTCTACCTCCCGGAAATTAACGACTATTGCATGGATGTCGCGCAATTTGTCGGCGAAAAGACCAACGCCAATGCCTATGCGGCATTCGGCGGCGACGGTTCGTTTGGCAAACATTGGGATACCCACGACGTGTTCGCCTTGCAACTGATCGGACGCAAAAGATGGCGCCTCTATCAATCCACATTCGAATTACCCTTAAACCATCAAACCAGCCTAAACCATAAAGCGGAATGCCCGGCGGAACCGGTGTTGGATACGGTATTGGCGGCCGGGGATTTGCTGTATATCCCAAGAGGCTGGTGGCACGAGGCTTTGCCTATCGCGGGCGAAGAGACGTTTCATGTCGCCATAGGCACGTTTCCGCCTAAATTATTGGATTATCTGCTTTGGCTATGCGGCAATCGATTCCCGGATCGCATTGAAAGCCGGGGTTCTATCAACCGTTATCTCAATACGACAGGTCTCATTGAAAGTTTTACCCCGCTATTACAAAGCACGCTAGCCGAACCGGAAAATCTCCATAATTTTTACATCGCTTTTACGGAACAACAAAGAGTTAAATCGCGATTTAATATTGGCAGTTTGTCTCCGACCGGAATATCGGATAACACCGCCCTTCTGCGCAATAAAATTCGTATAAATTCGTTCCTACCAGTATCAAACGATCAGAAGACCTTATTAGCCAACGGCTTCAAGATAAATCTCGACGCCGAGAGCGCCGACTTTCTTGCCGGCATCAGTTCAGCCGATAACTTGCCGGCCAATAAAAATTCTAAGCAATTATCCGACAAGGAGAGTCAATTGTTGAAACAATTATCGATACTCGACCTTATTGAGCGGTTTTAGAGCGCTAAATAAATGACACTTTAAAATCTCCATACCAAAGATCACAAGGAGAATAATAGTCAACCTTAAACTGGATTTTATTATGACACCAATTAATCAAATCTATTTGCCAATGTTTGGCCTCTCATTGGCGGCGATTTGCGCAATTTTGTCAATACACATATTTGCAAAGCCAACACCACATTTAACAAAAGGAAAAAGAACTGCTTTAGCAATTATTCTAACCGCTTGTATAACTTATGAGTTTATTTACTTTGGTTCCAGACTATATTATAAAAATTAATTTTAGGGGGTTACCGATTTTTTCATATTTTTTTCACTAAAAATAAAACCTGTAATCTATATATCATAAAAATGGAGAGCAATATGCGCGAATTGACTATTACTGAAATGTCTGTTGTCGGCGGTGGTTTTATTCCCCCATCTGAAATTCATCCATTTATGGATGCCAGAATAGCGCTTACAACGTTTAAGGGATTGGGATATTTAGGAGTTGCTTTTAAGATAGGATATACCTTAGGTGAAATATTGAACGAAAACACCGATATTCAAAAGTTCATTGCACAAAATTTAGACAAGGTCGTAAATGCACTTCACACAAGCAATATCACAAACGCACAGCTTGGAGAAGATGGCGATGGTGAATGACAATTCGAGCCGATTTACCTGTAAAAAATTTTTTTTTGCTGTTACGACCATCAGGTTTCTCGCTATATTCAGTGTCATTATGGCCATACAAGCTGTTTCTAGGGGGGAATTTTTTGAGTTTTTACAATTAGCGAGTTCAGGCTTAATTCTTTGGTTTTCAATTTTTCATTCCTATGAATTAACACAGCCAATCAATGATGTTACCGACTTATACAGGAAACGAAAGACGACGAAGACTTTAAATCGCATTGAATGGATATTTATTTATATTTTTATATTAGGAACGGTAGGTAGACTACTGATATAGAAATCTGCATTTTTACATGAAGCGTATATCAAATTATGAAAACGTAATTTGAAAAATATACTTCACCATTCATAGCTACGTAGAAAAACCTATTTTTAAACTTATATTTCAATGCAGTCCAAATATATCTAAGGAGAGCAATATGCGTGAATTGACAATTACTGAAATGGTACTCGTTGGTGGCGGCTTATCGGAAGCAGATACTCTAGCAATTGCCGGCGCTTTGGGTGCCGGTGTGGGTATGGGCATGGCGCAATGGGCCGGGTTGACAACAGCACAGCAAATCGCCGCTGCCGGATATTTTGGCGTGGCCGCTTCCGCAGTAACCGCTGCCGGACTAGCGGGCTGGACTATTGGTGAATATCTGAACCAACACACGCCGATTCAAAGCGTATTGAGTAATTTGCTAGGCGGAGAGGATGGGGACGGTAGTTAATGTATTCGACAAAGGGGCACCAAAGAAAGACTCTCTCACCATTTTGAGTCTTTCTTACCGGTGCAGTATTAAATTAATCTATCGGTACTACTCATGAGATATAACCCGTTTCTGATTATCATCGCGTCGGTTTTAGCCCTATTATCGACGCTTGCGGTATTAATATTCGTGTTTCCAAAGGCAACTTCGGATATCGCCTCTCATCTCGACGGTGAGCACTCGATTGTATTGTACATCGCTTTATGTTCAACATTTCTGGCAGGTTTTTTTTATTTTAAAAAAAACCAAAATCACATCGAAAAACTATTCTCGGGAAGACAAACCGCCGAATTTGCGTATCGACGCGATATAACCACTTACTTAGTGACGGGATTTATTTGTGCCGGCGCGGCTTCAGAGTTAGTGACACAAGATAAAGCACTGCATGACAATATTGTTCTGATCTCGGGGATATTTTTATTACTGAGCATTATCTCTGTTATTTATCGGAGATTTTGGCCATCAAATAAACCGTTTCGACGAAATATCTATTGAACATCTCGGAAAAAACCGTAGACCGGATTAGTAAAACTTAATCGGACGAAATTGAGACCTCCATTCCTCGGAATCGCTTCTCCATTCGAAACGACCAGGAATATACGATTTATCGTTTTAGGGTTAATAAAATGATTTACCTAATTGTTAGCTTATATTTTGCTGTGATGGCACTCTGTATTTCTTTAGAGATGTTAGTTAAAAATACCTTGGGCAAGTCCGAAGACAAAATTAACAGAATGCAGTTTTTGCTTCATGCGCTTAATTCCACGGCAATTCTCTTAGTTGCATGGTCTTATTTCAAAAATTGAGTTTTTTAGTTCCGTCCGATTATAGAAACAAAATCTGACGAATTTTTAGTTCTCATGCCCGCGCACTTTCCAAAATTGATGAGCGCTTAATCCATTTATCCAACCCTAGAAAGGAATCTTACCCATGAACCCTACCCGCTCGACCTTAATAGCATGTTTAATACTAACTCTCGTCAACGTTGGTAGCGGGCACGCCACGGAAAATAATACAAACAGCGCCGCCGCCGAGAAATACGGCGCGATCGAACGGCGATTCGAGAACGGTTTCCGGGCCTTGTTGGTTCCCGATAGTAAGGCCGAGCAGACGGCAGTGACGCTGGTGTATTTCAGCGGTTCGCTCGCCGATCCCGAGGGAAAGTCGGGCCTCGCACATTTGCTGGAGCATTTGCTGTTTAACGCGCCGACGACGCCGGACAATCATTCGCTGGTCAGCGAGCTGGCGCGCCGCAACATTGCCTATAACGGCAATACCAATTTCGACCGCACTATCTACCACACGGCCTTTTCCAGCGACCAGCCCACGCTGAACTGGCTGCTGCAACAAGAAGCCTTGCGCATGCATAAACTGGCGATTACGGAAACGGATATTGCCAGGGAGTTACCCGTAGTATTGCGGGAAAAGGAGCTTGGCGATAGCAATCATCGGCAAAAATTAGCGCAACAAATACTGCCGGTTGTTACTCGCTTTGCCCCCTATGTACGCCCGCCGATAGGTAACGAAACCGAATTACGCGGTATCGCCATCGACGACGCCCAGGCTTTCTATCGGACACACTATCGTCCCGACAATGCGCTGTTGATCATTACCGGTCGATTTGACGTTGACGAAACCTGGAAGCAATTGGCAACTCATTTTGGTGAGATTAAATCGCCAAAAATTGGGCAGCCACCGGCATTCCAGGCGGCGTCCGGACAGGAGAGCGGCGACCCGCAAACGAGTTTTCGCGGCGACGACGATGTTGCTTCCGCGTCGTTATTTTATCCGTTACCCCATTCGTTCGATGCCAAGCATGTAGCGGCGATGGGCCTACTGAGCGGCTTGCTGGCCGGTTCACCCGCCAGTCGCTTACATGAGTCGCTGGTTAGCACCGGACAGGCAGCCTCTGTCTCGGCTATGCCCTTGCTATTGCGCAATGGGGGTGCATTCGAAGTAACCGCGCTGCCGCTGTCAGCCGATAACGAAGCGTTGGAACAACTCCAACACACCTTAGCAGAACAAGTGCATTCGCTGGGCGATACCGTGTTCACTGAAAAAGAACTGGAACGTACTAAAAACTTGATACGCAACGAAGCTTTACATGTGCAAACTCAAGCCGCCGCATTTGGCTACCGTTTGGCTGAATTTGCCTCCCTCGGCGACTGGCGGCTGTGGTTCGAGAGCATCGACGCGGCCCAAGAAATGTCATTGCCGGAGATTCAACAAACCGCCAAAACGCTTTTCCAGCAAGGTCTCCCGGTTGCCCAGTTGATGAGCAGTCGACATGCGACAAGTGTCACGGCGCGGAAAGAATCCCTCGTACCGCAAGCGACAAGCGCCGAACCATCCCCCGCGTCCACGCCTGCGCACCTGCCGGAAACCGTGACCCTGGCGGCTAACGATGCGACGGCGGCGGCTATAGATGCGCAAATCGAGCGCTTTAGCATTAACGAGTCGCTGGCGGTTGCGCTCTGGCCCAAGCCCATACCGACCGGTCGCGTGCAGGGTCAGTGGAATGTGCGTATGGGCACGGCGGACAGCATGCTTGGCAAACGTATGCTGGCGGACCTTACCGGCAGCCTGTTGGCGCACGGTTCGGCCAGTTTAGATCGACAACAACTGTTTGATCGCTTGGTGGGTTTGGATGCCCACTTGTCGATGACGCCGATGGAGGACCGCTTGGCGATTCGCTTCGATCTGCCCGCGAAATCGTTACCGGAATTTCTGGACGTTCTAATTGATGTTCTTCGTCATCCGGCACTGCCGGAGCAGGGATTCAAGGAAATCGGCAATCAATTGCGCGTCGCCTACCAAGGCCTGGGCACAAAACCGCAAGTCGTCGCAGAACAAGCCGTGACCGCACTCACCAGCCCATACCCTATCGGCGACATCCGCCGCGAGCCCGGCATGGCGGAAGCGCTCGCCGCGTTGGAGCGCATCGAATTGAACGATGTAAAAGCCTTCCACGCCGATTATTACGGCGCGAATGGGGAGTTGCTGCTGTCCGGTGAGTTTGATGCCAACGCGACGCGCCGGCAGTTGGAAAGCCTTTTAGGTCCCTGGCGCAGCAAGCAGGTCTACCAGCGGCCGCCCCTGCCTTACGCCGCATTGGCGCCCGGCCGGCATGTCATGACCGTAGCCGATGGCGCGCACGGCACTTACACGGCACAGCTTAGACAGCCGTTGCAAGCGGACGAGACGGACACCCTGGCTTTAATGCTGGCGAATGTCGCGTTGGGCGAGGATGCGCTTCAATCCCGCCTCGGTCGCCGCCTGCGTCAACAAGAAGGCATTTCCTACGGCGTGGCCAGCAAGATCAGCGCTTCCGCCTTCGAACCGCGCGCCACCCTGACCATCAGCGCGACCTATGCGCCGGCCCTGCGGCAACAACTCTCCAAAGCCGTGCACGAGGAACTGGCGCTGCTGGTTAAAGACGGCCTCAGCGCTACGGAATTCGACAGTGCAAAAGAGAACTGGCGCCATCGCAACGATCTGAGCAAGCTGGATCATGACAAGCTGTTCGGCAAGCTGAATCTGCTATTACGCTTACGGCGCGACATGCGCTACTACGCCGACATCAATGCCCGCGTTGAAACCTTGACGCTGGCCCAAGTGAATACGGCGATTGCCCGCCACATCAATCCCGATCAGTTGCTGGAAGTGTTTGTCGATACCAACAATGAAGCACCTTAAGCACTCGCACCATTCGTCGTACTTGCAAACCACCGCGGCCGAATGCGGCTTGGCCTGCGTAGGCTATGTCGCCGCCTGCCACGGTGCCGCACACAGCATGAGCGACTTACGCGCCAAGTATGCGGTGTCGCTACGCGGCTCCACGTTGATGGATTTGGTCGGTATCGGCGCGGCATTGGGATTTTCATGCAGACCGCTACGCCTGGAATTGGCGGAACTCGACCAACTCAGTCTCCCTTGTATTTTGCATTGGCAAATGAGCCATTTTGTCGTGCTAAAAAAAGTGGGGCGCGGCCGGGTGCTGGTCCACGACCCGGCCAAGGGCGAAAGGGAGCTGGCTATAGCCGAAGTCAACACCCTGTTTACCGGCGTGGCCTTGGAACTGACGCCTGCGCCGGCGTTCGAGCGTATTACGCCGAGGTCGCGTATTCCTCTCGCTAAACTGGTCGGTAAAGTCGACGGCCTGATCCGGAGCTTGACGCAAATCGCGGTATTGGCCGTTGCCATGCAATTATTCGCCTTGCTGACACCAATCGTTGCCCAATGGATAGTAGACGGTGCGATTGTGTCCGGCGACCGGGATTTCCTGTTGGTGTTAGCCTTGGCCTATGCCTTGATTGCCGTGATTAAAATCGTGTTGGAAGCCGTTAGAAGCTGGCTGGCCATCGTGCTGGCGACACAATTCAATCTGCAATGGGCCGGCCGCATTATCGGCCATTTGTTAAGGCTGCCCGTGCATTGGTTCGAACTACGGCATACCGGCGACATCGTATCCCGGTTTCAATCGATGCAAGCCATTCAACAGACGCTGACCGGCAAATTAGTCGAAGTAGTCCTGGACGGCGGATTCGGTTTAATTGTCCTGGCGGTGATGTTGTTGTACAGCCCCACACTAAGCGCTTTCGCCGTCGCCGCCGTATTGGCCTATCTGCTGATCCGCGTTTTGCCCCATGGAATCTATCATCGCTTAACCGATGAAGCACTGGCGCACGAGGCCAAGGCGCAAAGCCATTTTCTGGAAAGCATTCGCGCCGTGCACACCACAAAGTTGGCGGGTTTGGAAGAGCAGCGCCGGGCACGCTGGCTGAATTTGTTCGTCGCCGGCGTGAATAAACGCATCGGCGCGCAAAAAATGTCGCTGGGATTTTCGCTGGGCTATAGCGCGGTGTTTGCCGCCGAAGCCATCGCCGTGCTGGCGGTCGGCGCGACCATGGTCATGGACAACGCTTTGACCGTCGGCATGCTGATGGCGTTTATTTCTTACAAAGACGACTTTACATCGCGGATGCAACGGCTGATCGACAACCTGATGTCGATGCGCATGGTCAGCCTGCATGTGGAGCGTTTGTCTGATATTGTCTTGGCGGAAAAAGAACAGACTGACGGCTGCGCCGCAGACAAAGTCATCAACCGAAAGGATTTCAGCCCCACCATCGAGTTTAAAAACCTGGGCTTTCGCTACGGCGCGAATATGCCCTGGATATTTCGCAATTTGCATCTGTCCATCCAACCCGGCGAACACATCGCCATCGTCGGCGCGTCCGGATGCGGAAAAAGCACCTTGGTCAAACTCTGCTTGGGCCTGCTGGAACCGACCGAGGGTGTCATCGAAATCGACGGCATGCCTTTAAGCCAATTCGGATTGGCCAATTGGCGCCGGCTGGTGGGCGCGGTATTGCAGGAAGACCAGTTATTCTCCGGGAGCCTTCAGGAAAATATTTCCGGCTTCGACTTACAAACCAATTTCGAGCTGCTGAAACAAAGCGCTCAACTCGCCGGCATCGACGATGAAATCGAGGCTCTGCCCATGCGTTATCTGTCCCAGGTTGGCGATATGGGCAGCAGTTTTTCCGGCGGGCAAAAGCAACGGCTCATCATTGCGCGGGCGCTCTACAAAGTGCCGTCGGTACTGGTCCTGGACGAAGCGACCAGCCACTTGGATGTCGAAACAGAGCGGAAGGTGAATTTGGCAATCAATTCGTTAAGCATCACCCGCTTAACTATCGCCCATCGGCCGGAAACCATAGGCATGGCGGACAGCGTCGTGTCTCTGGATGCCAGCATACACAGCGAAAGCAGAATGGGTAGTTTCTGAAGGTTATTCCGCCATCCCGCTATCTTAGGCAAACCTCCGGGGAATTTTCCGGCAAGTGCGGTTTCGCTAATTGAGTCTGGTGCTGGATTTAACCACCGTAAAGCCGGCGCGTTTGCTTTTGTCTTTTTGACCGGCTCTGGCCTGGTGCGCGGCTTCGGCCATGGTGTCGGCAAAGCTCAGAAAATCCGCCACTTCCAGGCGCAATGACATGTTCTGCAGATGCAGGTGGACGACGCCGCATTCGCGGCAAATCAATACCTTGCATAAGGCCGTCGCCGCCAAACATTCGTGGGTACAGGGTTTGTTGCTCATAGGTTTACTCCTTCAAAAATCGTCAGGGATTGGGTAAAAAACTTTTTAAGCGGACTAAAGCTCGGGATTTACTAAACCACGATTGAGCTTGGCTTTTGCCTGAGACAGGAACATTTTCCAAACGATTTGTTTCGACCCTAAATCAAGACATCGGAAATCCGTGGCATGGATTTCGCCTTTTTCGACCAACGCCGCCAAAACTTCCGGAGCGATTGCCAAGCGCACAGCCTCAGGTTCTCTAAATAAGGGGAATAATCTTTTCACGTCGCGGCAGCTGATTTTTAATCTGACTCAAATGATAATTATTCTCATTTGAAAAGTAAAGTATTTCTTCCTCCTTGAAATTTCAGCCATTAACTCGCCGTTGGTTTTGCAGCCTAAAGGCTAATTTCCGCAAGCCTTTAGGCTACCAAGCTCGCGAAACGGCTGGAATGCGCTCAAAGATTTAAGCCTATCCAAGCTTTGATTTCGAATTGGGAAACAGTCTGCACGCAAATTCCGGAGTTGACATTAGTCTCAAAAAAAATAAAATGAGAATCGTTATTATTTGAGAATGATCTTATTTCTTGGCTTTTTGGAGCCGCATATCTCGAATAGCGATCAATAACCGACGGACAATAACTGTCGGTTCGTAAAATCTTAGCCACCCAGCATTCCCAGCCAGGCAGCCAGCACTATTTATTCAGTTACGGGAATACTATGTCTGCAAACCATTCGACCACGAAAAAAACCACCCCTGCCAAGTGGCGCTTGGGGGCTTTATTGCCGCTGGGCGCGGCTCTGAGCGGGGCGGCATTCGCCGCTGACCCGGCCGCCGACGTAGCGGCCAACAATGATCAAGAAGTGGTTTTGGAAGACGTTAAGGTCAAAGCCAACCGCGAAAAACAGGCCATTCGCTTCAAAGCCGACACCTCGACCACCGGCAGCAAAACCGAGATGGCGCTGCGCGACATTCCGCAATCGGTCAGCGTGGTAAAAAAAGAACTGATCGAGTCGCAAAACGCCTTCAACCTGCGCGATGCCTTACGCAATGTCAGCGGCCTGACCATTGCCGCCGGCGAGGGCGGCCGTACCGGCGATTCCATTACCTTGCGCGGCTTCGCGGCCAGCTCCGACCAATATCTGGACGGGGTCAAAGACAACGGCCAGTACACTCGCGACACCTTTTTCATCGAAAGAGCCGAAGTGCTGAAAGGCGCATCGTCAATTTTATTCGGTCGCGGCGCCACCGGCGGCGTGATCAATCAAGTAGCAAAGAAGCCCACCGGTAAAACCGGGATTAACGGTAGCTTTACTTATGGCTTGTACGATTTCAAACGCACCGCCATCGACGCCGAAACCCAATATCAAGATTTATCGGCCCGGCTGAATGTAATGTACCAGGATGCCGACTCCTATCGCGACTACAACTACAGCAACCGTTGGGGTATCGCGCCTTCGTTCAAATGGGACATTAGCGCCGATACCGATTTGACGCTAAATCTGTTGCACCAGCAGGATGAAGGCGTGTTCGATTACGGCGTGCCTATGTATCGAGGCCGGCCGGCTGGCGTGCCTATCAACACCTTTTACGGCTTTACCGATAACCGGATGATGGACACCGATGTCAATGTGGCCACCGTGGCGTTAACCCACCGTTTCAACCAGGATTTCTCGGTTAAAAACACGGTCCGCTACGGCGATTACGAACGTAAATACCTGACCCATCTGTATTCCGGCGCGGCGGCCTATACCGGCGCCAATGCCGGCACCATCGCCCGTTCGCAAGCCTTGCGCCTGAATACCCAGGAAAACATCTACAACCAAACCGACTTTGTCTACAAAAAGCCCTTGTTCGGCTTTAACAATACCTTGATGTTCGGTAGCGAATTCGGTTGGGAAGAATACGATTACAAATCGAAAAACTCGACTGGCGTCAGCCGGGTGTCGATATTCAATCCGCGCCTTACCGCCAGTACCACCGGCTTGGCGTACGACTTCAGCGGCACGCTGGACACCAGCCGTCTGACCCAAGCCCAAACCTACGCGGGTTATGTGTTGGATCAATTCGAGATCAATCCGGAATGGAAATTACTGGCCGGCACCCGCTACGATGTGTTCGAGGCGCAACAGACTGATCGGATAGGCAGCGCCGACTTCAATAGCAGCGTCGATCAATGGAGCCCGCGCGGCGGCATCGTCTGGCAGCCCAGCAAAGCTCAGTCTTACTATTTCAGCTACGGCAAGTCGTTTAATCCGTCTGCGGAAAGCCTGAGTTTGTCGGCCAACAACGCCAACCTGCCACCGGAGCAGAATCATAACTATGAGATCGGCGGCAAATGGGAACTGTTCGACGGCAAATTATCGGCCACCGCCGCCCTGTTCCGCCTGGAAAAAACCAATGCCCGCACCACCTCGCCGCTGGATGCCAATCTGCAAATCCTCGCAGGCGAACAAAGTACGGACGGCTTCGAAGCCGGTCTGGCCGGCGAAGTGTTGCCGAAATGGGATGTATCGCTGACCTATGCGTATCTTGACTCGAAAATCAGCAAATCCACATCAACAGCCACCGGCTCGGTCAGCGGCTTAGTGAAATCGTTCGAGGGGATGACGGCCGTCAACGTGCCGGAACACAGCGGCGTAGCCTGGAGCACTTATCATCTAACAGACAACTGGGAGATCGGCGGCGGCGTGTACTACGCCAGCCACCGTTATGCCGACAGCGTCAACGAAGCGGTATTACCGGGTTACGCCCGCCTGGACGCAGTGGTGGCCTATCATCAAAAACATTACGACGTGCAACTCAACGTGTTCAACCTGACCGATACCGTCTACTACGAATCCGGACAAACCAACTCGGCCTTGCCGGGCACGCCGGTATCCGGGCAGTTGACGGTGAGCTTTAAATACTAAACTCGACGTGTGCGAACGGTTAAACAACATCCGCTATTGGTGAGATGGTTTAACCGTTCCGCCCAATCCGCAACCCCCTTATTTGCAATTGCCATAGCCCGCTTTTGGACCCCGACTCATGAACACCGCAACCGACTCATTATTGACGCCAGCCAACCGCCCGCCCAAGAAAACCAACGGCGGCTACTTGTTTTTACCGAAAAGTCTATCGCGCGGCGCCTTTCTGAAATGGCTGCGCCGCACCCATGCCTGGTTCGGGCTGTGGGGCGCGGCGTTGGGCTTGCTGTTCGGCTTTACCGGGATTTTAATGAATCATCGTGACATCTTGAAAATTCCGATTGGCCGCATGGAACAAAAAGAAATTCAGCTGGCCTTGCCGGAACCTCATCCCGCGGACCCAAAAGCAATGGCAACCTGGCTGGGTGAAACGCTGAGCATCGATACGTCCCACGCCAAAATCCGCAAGGAACCCGGTAAAACCGTGACCTGGAACAATCAGCCGGTTCAACAGCCGGCCTCCTGGCAGATCAACGTGCGCAATCCGCAAAAACTGTTGTCTGCCGACTATTGGGAAGGCAACGCCTTTGTCACGGTCAAGCAAGGCGAGGCCAACCTGTTGACCACTTTGAATAATCTGCACAAAGGTACTGGCATGGGCGTGGGCTGGGTGCTGTTGGTGGATACCTTGGCGGGCGGTTTGATCCTGCTAGCCTTAACCGGTACTTTATTGTGGACCAGGCTGCACGGCAACCGTTTGGCCGCCGCCGGCTTAGGGCTGGGCTCCATGAGTTTGGCGGTGTTTTTTGCCTTGCAAGCCATCTCGGGTTAGACCATGTTGATCCAAATTCCAGAAGTCCTATCCCCTGCCGAACTACAACAGCTCGGCGATATGCTGGCCGACGCGCCTTGGGCGGATGGCCGCATCACCGCCGGCAGCCAGTCGGCACAGGTTAAAAACAACTGGCAACTGCCGGAGCAAACCGAGCAAAGTCAGGCCGCCCGTGCCATTCTGCTGAATGCGCTGAATCGCAATCCCCTGTTTCTGTCGGCTGCTCTGCCGAAAAAGATTTTCCCACCTTTGTTCAACCGTTATGCCGGTGAACACAACACCTTCGGCAACCACATTGATAACGCCATCCGCCACTGCCCGATCAGCGGCGAACGGGTGCGCACCGATTTGTCGGCGACGATTTTCCTGGCTGAGCCCGACAGCTACGACGGCGGCGAACTGGTCATCGAAGATACTTACGGCGAACATGCCGTGAAGCTGGCGGCCGGGGATATGGTGTTGTATCCCGGTTCCAGCCTGCACCGGGTGGAACCGGTGACGCGCGGCGCGCGGCTGGCTTCGTTCTTCTGGCTGGAAAGCATGGTGCGGGAAACCGAACGCCGCCGCCTGTTATTTGAAATGGATATGGCTATCCTGGAATTGCGCAACACCCAAGGCGACACCGCGCCGACCGTCAACCTGACCGGCTGTTACCACAACCTGCTGAGGATGTGGGCGGAGGTGTGAAACCCGCCTGATAGTCATTCCGGCTCCTATGTAAACCCAGTATCGTCATCCCTCGAACGCGGCAACCTTAGCGCAGCCCTTTTGGCCCTGGGCGGCGCGGGGCCGCTGATATATCAGGGCCGGGTAAAAGCAAACTGCGTCAGCTTAAGTCCTCGTGCCACTGCCGTTGGCATACCGCTGAAAACTTTACCTTCATCCCGCCTGCCAACGACCAACGGCATATCCCCTCCACCCCTATTTGCTTGGCCCTCACGCACAGCACATTCCATCGCACCTGTGAGCGCAGAACGCTGTCCGTCAACAGATTGACCTATTGACCAGCCTTTTCTTGCGTTCACCATTTCCATTAACGCGGGCAGCATGATACTTGCGGTCCGGAAAGGCCAGCACCTTTAAGCCCCTGACAAAGTAGAATGCATAAATGCTACAAAAACTTTGTGATAAATCGATGCTGCGCTACATTTGCAACTGAAGAATTAACCCGAGAGACACGCTGTCTCTTGCCATGCCCCATTTGCTACAGAATGAAAAATACCTTTTACCCCGTTTGGATAGGCGCGCTGTGCTTGGCTATTCATACGGAGATTGCTTCGGCCGATACCGATTTAACCGAGTTGAATTTAGAAGAACTGCTATCGGTAAAAATCACATCCGTTTCCAAAAAAAACCAAGCGCTAGGCGATGCGGCGGCGGCGGTATTTGTGATTAGCAACGACGACATAAAACGCGCCGGCGCCACTAACATTCCCGATGCGCTGCGTCTGGCTCCCGGCATTGACGTCGGCCGCATCGACGCCAACAAATGGGCCGTCAGCTCGCGCGGTTTTAATGGCCGGTTTTCCAATAAATTACTGGTGCTGATCGACGGTAGAAATATCTACACACCGGCTTTCTCGGGTGTGTATTGGGAAATGCAGGATGTCATGCTGGAAGACGTGGAGCGCATCGAGGTGATTCGCGGCTCCGGCGCAGCGCTATGGGGAGCCAACGCCGTGAATGGCGTGATCAACATCATCACCAAACATGCCGCCGATACTCAAGGCGGCTTACTCAGCGCC
This sequence comes from Methylomonas sp. TEB, assembly GCF_047777895.1. Taxonomy (GTDB): domain Bacteria; phylum Pseudomonadota; class Gammaproteobacteria; order Methylococcales; family Methylomonadaceae; genus Methylomonas. Next base: position 1,780,070 of record NZ_CP180476.1, on the reverse strand, counting down.
GGCGGCGGTAGCGAGGAACGCGGATTCGGTGCATTCCGCTATGGCGGCAAGCTCAACGAAAACACCAGCGGCCGCGCCTATCTCAAAGGTTTTGATCGTGACACGCTCAGCAGAGCCAACGGCCAGCCAGCCGGCGATGCCTGGAGCAAAATGCAAGGCGGCTTTCGCATAGACTCAGACTGGTCGGCCGCCGACTCCGCCACCGTGCAAGGCGATGTTTATCATAGCAATTTAAACCAGCAAATCGGATTAGCTACGTTCACCGCGCCTTATCGAGAAACGATTGCCGACCAGGTACAAGCCACCGGCGGCAACTTGCTGGGCCGTCTACAACACCGCATCTCCGATACGTCAAATTACGCCCTACAACTGTACTTCGACAGTTACGACCGCAGAGAAAGTTTTATTGAAGAAGAGCGTTATACCGGCGACGTCGATTTTCAACACCGCTTTGCGCTAAACGACTGGAACGACATCATCTGGGGAGCGGGTTATCGGTATACCTATACCAAAGAAAACCAAGTGAAGCAGACCTTAGTTAATTTCACGCCACCTCAACGCGGCGAGAGTTATTTCAGTACCTTCTTGCAGGACCAATTAACCTTGGTGGACGAGCAACTATGGCTGACGCTGGGTTCCAAACTGGAGCACAACGATTACACCGGCATCGAAGTGCAACCCACCGCCCGCCTGCTGTGGGGACCTGACCCCAATCACCGGCTGTGGGCCGCTATTTCCCGAGGCGTGCGCATTCCGTCGCGGGTGGATGCGCATATGGAGTTAATCGGCCAAGTCGTACCGCCGCTGACCAGCCCCAACAGCACACCTTTACCGCTCGCCCTCGCGGTAACCGGTTCCAACGCTTACCAATCCGAAGAGGTGCTGGCCTACGAAACCGGCTATCGATACACCCCCAGCAACAGCTTCTCTTTGGATGTATCGTTGTTTTATAACGATTATCAAAATCTGCGCTCCTATCATCCTGGAGCGATAGACCCGGCAAATGTGCCGTTTTTTATCAAACAGCCGTTGATCATCGACAATACCGGCAAAGGCAAAACCTATGGCGTGGAAACCGCAGTAGTTTGGAAAATGCTGGATTGGTGGCGCTGGGACCTGAGTTATAGCGTGTTGAAAACCGAGCTGACCAGCAATCCCTATTACCAGGAAGCAGTATCGCCGCAGCACAAAACCTCGTTGCGCGCGATGCTCAATCCCATACCGGACGTTACACTGGATGCCTGGCTGCGATATGTGGACAACGCCAGCGCCTTTACCTTAAGCGGGCCGGCATACATTAAAGCCTACACCACCCTGGATTTGCGTCTGGCCTGGAAGCTCAATCAAGCCGTCGAATTATCGCTGGTCGGCCAAAACTTATTGGACAACCAACATCTGGAATACATTCAGGAAACTTTCACCCAGGCTGCCGAAGTGCAACGCGGCGTTTATGGCAAAGTGGTTTGGGAGTTTTGAGTTTGTAGTAAAACAACTGCGCCGAGCTAGTAAGCGACACGGCCCTTGAACTTACCAAAGCAGTAATACCGCTCAGCGAACCAAGTCCGGCAACTGGGCTCCCGCCTGTGCGGGAGCGACAATATTTGAGTACGGATCACTGATCGCTGGTTTTTAGGCAATGTGCTTCCTCGTGCGGCAGGCCATCGACAAGTTCGCCGGCCAGATAGGCGACCACTGCTTGCAAAGGCGATGTCTCGCTGGTGGTATGCAGCTCAGTATTTCTCTCCAACAGGTTCCGCTTCACCCCGTCTCCCGCCGACCCGGCAATCGCCACATCAACATAATGCAGCGGATGTCGATTGCCGTCGCCGCGCACATGCCATTCGTGCAGGCAGCCAATCTCGGTTAGATCAAGCGTCCAGGCCAGACTTGCCTCAGCTGCATTTCCGGCAACATAGACCAGCCAGCGCGATGCCCGGCCGGCATGCGGCGCAATATTCCCCTCTTTTTCAACAGCCACGGCAATTAGTATTTCGTTCATCGATTCGGCACCTTTATAACCAAGAAAATTTCCTGTGGAGTAAACGCCCTCATGTCGAAATAGTCAACGTTAGCGTCAGCCGTTAGCTAATTCAAAGGTACGTCCCGTAAGTCGTCATTTCGGCAGGGATTGCCGAAATCCAGACTGCATGGATAGCTAGAAGCTTGCCGTCCATGGCGCTGGATGCCCGCTCTTGTGCCCTGTGGCTTTTTTTGGGCTAGCTGAGCTATTGCACCGCACCAAGCGCCGCGCCAGGCTTTATAAACCGCAAGGTCATTCGATCACTTTCGCCGATCGCGGCGTATTTATCCCTATCCTTGCTGCCTTGGCTGAATGCCGGCGGCAAGCGCCACACGCCGCCCTCGCGGTCTTTGCTGTCCAACGGGTTGGCATTGATCTCGCTGGCAGCCTGCAATACAAAGCCGGCCGCACCGGCCCAGGCAATCAGCTGATTTTGGCCGATATACCCCGAAAAATCGTCGTCCGCCACATCGCCGTTTGCCCGATGTTCGACCAGCCCCAGCGTACCGCCAGGTTTAAGCACGTCGAAAAAACCTTTGAACATCAATGCCACGCTATCCGCTTCCCGCCAGTTATGGACATTGCGGAACGTTAGCACCACATCCGCTGAAGCGGGTGCGCCAAACGTCGGCTTGGCTTCGTCATAAAGCCGAATCTCCGGACTACCGTATAGGCTTGGTGCAGCACGCAATTTGCGCTCAAGCGCGTTGAGTTGCTTTGCATAATAATGCTTGGCGCTGTTCTTGACGGCACTCTCAGGGTTTATCACCGCGGCGATGTAATGGCCGTTTTCCCGAAGCAAAGGTGCCAGAATCTCCGCGTACCAACCATAACCCGGCGTAATTTCGATCACAGTCTGCTGAGGATTCACGCCGAAGAATGTCAGCGTTTGCAACGGATGCCGCCAGCTGTCGCGGGCGACGTTGGCAGGGTCGCGCCACTTGCCGGCAACCGCTGCTTCCAGTGTCAATACCGGCTCAGTGCCCGTCGCTGTGGAATGTGCGTCCTCCGACGCAGGACAGGCAACCAGAGCGGCGATAACTGCGGTGGCAAGCAGTATTCGAATCACAGTCGCTTCAGCCCTCTTTGCATTCGGCTTATATTCAAGGCAATCCAAAAGACTCCGGCTTTTTAATGCACAGTGCTTCAAAATCAGCCAACGGTATCGGCTTACTGAACAAGTAGCCCTGATATAACTGACAGCCTTGCCGTTCCAAGAATGTCAACTGCTCTTCGGTTTCAACGCCTTCGGCGATACTTTCGATACCCAAGTTATCGGCCATGCCGATGATGGTTTGCACAATCACCGCATCACTTTGGGATACCGTAATATTGCGCACGAAGGACTGGTCGATCTTCAATTGGTCTATCGGTAACTTGGTCAGATAGTTCAGCGACGAATAGCCGGTGCCAAAATCGTCCATCGAAAAACGCACGCCAAAATCACGCAGTTGCTGCATCTTCACAATCGCATCGTCAATGTCATCCAGCACCAAACTCTCGGTGAGCTCAAGTTTCAGCCGATTGGGGCTCAAGTCGTAGCGCGCCAGGGCAAGCCGGACTTGCTCCACGAAATCATCCTGATGAAACTGTAGGGCGCTGACATTCACAGCAAGCTGTAACTCAGACTTAAGCGGATCGTTTTCCCAGGCTTTGAGCTGCGCACAAGCCGAGTCCATGACCCATTTACCAATCGGCAAGATCAAGCCAGTGTCCTCGGCCAATGGAATAAATTCCGCAGGCGAAACCAAGCCGCGCTCGGGATGGAGCCAACGTATCAAGACTTCTGCGCCAAGAATCTGACCGGCGCGGTTGACCTGCATCTGGTAATACAGCACCAATTGCTGCTCGCTTAGTGCCACACGCAAATTGCTTTCCAATACCGCGCGGGTTTCCAAGGCGGCCTGCATCACCGGATCGTAAAACAGCAGCTTATTACGGCCGCCGCGTTTGGCTTGGTAAAGCGCGGTATCGGTGTATTTCAGCAATTCCTCTGCCGTAATATGTTGGTTGCGAAACATGCAGATACCCATGCTGGCCGAGCAATGGTGATCGTATCCCTGCAACGAATAAGGCTGATTAATGGCAGAAAGAATTTTACCCGCCAGCATTTTGGTATGGGCAGACGCCCGGGTTTCGTCCGCACTTAGGCTGTTCAATATCATCACAAATTCGTCGCCGCCCAACCTGGCGACGGTATCGCCTTCACGCACGCATTCTCGGAGACGCTGGGCAACCTCGATCAGCAGCAAGTCACCAATCGTATGGCCTTTGGTGTCGTTGAGCGCTTTGAAGTTATCCAGGTCAATAAACAAGGCCGCGCCATGCTTATCATGCCGGGCATTGGTGACTATGGCTTGTTGCAGGCGGTCGTAAAGCAGACGGCGATTCGGCAGATTGGTTAACGGATCGTAAAACGCTAGGCGCTCGATCTCGGCTTCCGCCTGTTTTTGAGCCAACGCGCGGCTGAAATTTTCCAAGGCGAAGTTAATGTCCATGGACATTTCGACCAACAGGTCGCGCGCCGCATCGTCGAAGGCGTTCGCTTCATCAGCGTACAGTACGAATGCGCCGACCGCCTGGTCGTTTTTGAGTAGAGGCAACGCAGCCGACGCCGCCCAGCCGGCGCGCAAACCTTGTTCGCGCCACGGCACGGTCATCGGATCGTTAATAAAATCCTGGCACCAGCAAGGGCGTTGTTCGCGGATTGCCACGCTGGCGGGACCGCGGCCGAAAGCACTGGCGGTATCCATGCACATATCGATAGTAGCCAACTCTTCCGCGCCTTCCCCAAAACTGGCGACCGGGCGTATCGAGCACTGATCGGCCGCAAACACGCCAACCCAAGCCATTTTCATACCGCCAAACTCCACGGCAGCGCGGCAAATTTCCAGAAACAGTTCGGTTTCATCGGCACTGTGGACGATGGCTTTATTGCAATGACTCAAGGCCGCATAGAGCTGCATGTGGCGCTGGACTTTCGCTTCTGCCGCTTTACGCTCGGTCACGTCGCGGGCAATGCCGAGCACGCCTATCGGTTTGCCGTCCTGATTCAATACCGGTGTCTTCAGCGTTTCGAACAAGCCGTAGTAACCGTTATCAGCGAAAGTCAGCCATTCTTCGTTGGCGCAAACCTTGCCTGCGGCCAGCGCTTTGCGATCATGGTCCCGGAAAAAATCGGCCAGTTCCCTGGAAGTAAATTCGTAATCTGTCTTGCCGACGATGTCGGCTTCCTTGGCACCGTATAAGCGTTCGAATTGCAGATTGCAGCTGATATACACACCCTGCAGATCCTTTAACCAGACCAGATCGGGAATAGTCCGCAGCAAGGTGTGCATGAGGCTATGGGCCGCAACCAGATCGTTCAGACTGGCTCTGAGCTTTTTCTCGCTCTCCAGGAGCTGGTGGCTACGCTCTTCCACCAACTCTTCCAGATGATTGCGCAGCCGGTCGATTTCCAAATGTGTGCGCACGCGCGCCAGCAGCTCCTCACGTTGATACGGCTTGGTGACAAAGTCCACCGCGCCCAGCTCAAAGCCTTGGACTTTTTCTTCCGGGTCCGACAGCGCACTGATGAAAATAATCGGCACATGGCGGGTATCCGGATGCGCTTTGAGCAGACGGCAAACCTCAAAGCCGCCCATACCCGGCATCAGAATATCCAGCAACACCAAATCAGGCGGATTGGCAGTAGCAAAATTAACAGCCAGCTCACCGTTTATCGCCGAGCGCACCTCGTACCCTTCAGCCTTAAGCAGGTCCGACAGCAACTTCAAAGACGCCGAAGTGTCGTCAACGACCAGAATTTTGCCTGCATTTACCATGATGTTTTAGTTAGTTCCCAATACATTAAGAATAGTCGGATATTCATAAGCTTCGGCAAGCCGAGTCAATGCAGCGGCCACCCGCAGATCGTACGCTGCAATCTGTTGAATAATCCCGCCTATACGCTCGCTGTCCAGATTATTCACCGCCAACTGCAAATCCTCGCGTAAATTCTGCGGCACGACCGACAGCATCTCCGGCGTCAAAATCACGTCCTCCGGCATCATTGCCGGTGAGTCTGCATAAACATAGCGCACGCCCAAGAGCCGGGTTAGGCAGTCGTAGATTTCGTTGGCCCGGAAAGGCTTACAGATTAAGTCGTCCATGCCGGCCGCCATAATATCCGCCCGTTGCTCGGTGAAAGCCGACGCCGTGACCGCGACGATCTTCACCTGTTTGCCGCCCGGCAAGCTTCGAATGATTCTGGTCGCTTCCAAACCATCCATGACCGGCATCTGTATATCCATCCAGATTAAGTGTGGTTGCCAACTTTGGAAACATGCCACGCCCAACTCGCCGTTCTCGGCTACCTTAACCTGAAAGCCCACGGCCTCCATCAGATTCACCAGCAATAATCGATTCTCCAGCTGATCTTCGATTACCAGAATCCGATAATTATCCTGCCCCGGCATCAGCCCCAGCACCATGCGTTCTTCCAATCGGTACAAATCGGTAATATCGGCGGCCTGCGCCTGCTTCAGCGGTACATCAATGCGAAACAGCGAACCCTTTCCCGGTGCACTCTCCAGACTGATTGAGCCCTTCATTAATTGCACAAATTGGCGGGTGATGCTTAAGCCCAGCCCGGTACCTTTGTTGTCGGCCAGCTGTCCTATCTGCACAAACGGTTCGAAAATGTGCTTTTGGTCTTCAGCGGCAATCCCAGGACCGGAGTCCTCAACTTCAATCAGCAAATGGGCGATGGCGTTGTTCTTGGTGGACAAGCGTATGACCACCCCGCCTTGCTGGGTAAATTTCAACGCATTGCCCACCAGATTGATCAATATCTGGCGCAAGCGGGCCTGGTCACCGATGATATAGCGCGGAAATGAGGAAGACTGATCGACGACTATTTGCAGATTTTTCTCGGCCGCGCGTACCTGCATCATCTTCATCACATCCAGCACCATTTCCCCCAAATCGAATGGTGCGTCTTCCAACTGGACCCGGCCCGCTTCTATCTTGGCCATTTCCAGCACGTCATTAATCAAATTCAACAAGTGCTCGCCACTACGATTGATAATTTCGACGTTGGCGCGATCACCGTCTTGTAGCCGGGCATTTTTCAGCAGGATGGCGGAAAAGCCGAGAATCGCGTTCATCGGCGTGCGCAGTTCGTGGCTCATGTTAGCCAGGAATACGCTCTTGGCTTTATTAGCCGCTTCGGCGGCATCGCGAGCCAACAGCAATTCCGCCGTCCGCTGCTGTACAGTGTTTTCCAACTCGTTTCGGTAGCGCATCAATTCATTTTCTGCACGTTTGCGATCAGTGATGTCGCGGGCAATTTTGGAAGCCCCGACAATTTCGCCTTGCGAATTTCGCAACGGCGACACCGTTACCGAAACGTCAATCAATTGCCCATCCTTACGGCGGCGGATCGTCTCATAATGCCTAATCGATTCTCCCCGCCTGACTCTATCCTGAATTTCCCGCTCCTCATTTTGGCATTCTCCGGGTATCAAAATAGCAATCGACTGACCGACGATCTCGTCGGCCCTATAGCCAAACATGCGTTCCGCACCCTTGTTCCAGCTGGTAATGACGCTATCGAGAGTTTTACCGATAATGGCATCTTCAGTGGATTCAATGATCGCGGCGTATTCCGACAACAATTTCTCGGCGTTTTTGCGCTCGCTAATATCCCGGCAAATCGCCAGATTGTATGTCTTGCCATCAAACTCAAAACAGTTACCGGTCACTTCCACCGGGAAAACCCGGCCATCACGTGTCCGGTGACTGGTTTCGAATTGCATTTGGCGACTCACAGACAGCACCGGCCAAAATTTCTCCCACACGTCCGGCGACCAGCTGGGATCAATATCAAACACCCCCATACCGCGGGTAAGCTCATCTCGACTGTAGCCTAATCGGTTGGCGGCCCCCTGATTCGCATAAAGAAATTTCGGATCGTTCCCCGGCATCAGGAATATGGATTCCTTCACTTGATCCAGGGCATAAGTCAGCAATTGCAGTTGGTGCTGCGCCTGTTTCCGCTCGGTCAGATCGTAAACCAAGCCAACGAACCCGCTAACGGCGCCGCCCTCCCCCTGTAAAGCCGTTATAGACAGATTGACCGGCACGCGCGTCCCGTCCTTGCAGATAAAAGTCCACTCGTTTTCTTCGCGTAGACCCCGTTGAGAATGCGCGGTAAACACTTCGAATCCCGGATTAATCAAGACACCCAGTTCTGCAGACAATGTCTGAGCACGCCGTTGGATCTCGGCTGCATCGTGCCAAAGTGCCGGGGTGTGTTGGCCTATCAACTCGTCGGCCGTATACCCCAACAAGCGCTCCGCGGCTAAATTGAAGCTGGTAACAGTGCCGTCGGCGGATGTAGAGACGATGGCATAGGCCGCGTTGTCCAAAATCGTACGATGAAAGGCGTTAAGCCGGGACAATGCCATTTCACGTTCTTCAACCGCTTCCAACATGGCGTTGAAGCTTTCCCCCAAGCGCGCCAATTCATCGGCGCCGACAACAGGAACCCGGTGCCGGTAGTCGGCGGACAGCCGAACCCGCTCCGCAGCGACGGTTAAGGAAGCAATCGGCTGAATGATAGTCCGCCGCAGCACCGCCAGTTGCCCTAAGGTAGCGGCCAACAGCACCAGCATACCGGCACCGAATAACCAGAGCAGCTGGTGAGTTTGCTGACTCAATTGCTCCAAACCCATCACGATGCGCAAGCGCCCGCCTTTGCCTAAACCCTGCAGTAACTTCGCGGTATCGTGGTTTAGATAAATGCCATCGGCTAAGGTTGGCATACTCCGCGGCGGCTCGGAGGCAGTGTGGTTGAGGCTAGCCAGCATCCGCCCGTCATCTAAAAAAATATCCGCCTCTTGAATTTGCGGATTGGCGCGCAAGGTATCCAGCACTTCCTGAGCCCGCGTGGGATCTTCGAAAGCCACCGCAGCCTCTGTGCCCACAGCGACCAACTGCGCGTATGGCTCCATGATCTGCCGCACGCGCTGTTCCAGGGTCATACTGTGAAACAGCGCCAGCCCCGCCACAGCCAACACGAACGCCAACAGCGCCGCCCCCCAGAGCACTGCCGCAAGTCTGTTGTAAATAGTGGCTTGGATGGACATGACTTATCTCATTCGGCGCAGCTCGCCGTTTTCCAAAATCTCACTGGACACTTCCAACATTTTGGTCTGAATCGTCAAGGAAACCGCTCGGGCTTGATCGAGGTTGACGCTCATCCGCACCCTATCCGTCACTTCAAATCCTATGACTCCACCATCCGGCAAGAATTCCGGCTCGTCACTGACCGTCAGAACCGGTTGCTGTTTCAACACCGCCAGCGCCGTGCGCCGCTTTGCGGCATCCGCATAAGCCATGAAAACAATCTGACACGGCGGCAATTCCGCCAACGTAGCGGCGCGAACAATGACAAAACTACGGCCCTGCTCGGTTCGTCCGCGCAAGGTAGTTTCTAAAATATCGCCAAACGGATCGGCCCCCAGCACACCGATACACCAAGGGGCATTTCCGGCGGGAAGCGCCTGTTTCGGCCAAACCACGTAATGGGCAAAATTACGCAGAAAGGCCGCTTTTACTTTATAGGGGTTATCGACTATCACCTCCTGGCCGACTGCCAAACCCGGCAACAGCAACAGGGCAGCAAGCCAAAGGGCCGCCCTGGCATGGCGCCTCGGACATAGCTTATTGCCTGCACATTGACCGCAAGCCCCTGATGAATTAGCACTCAAAACCGCACTCCTTGCGTAACCCATCCGGCATAACGCCCAACATCGGCAATGCCCAATGCTAACCGGCTTGCCGCTGCGAAACAGTACCGATAGTCGGCTAGTGCCATAGTCTTAGCCCCGGTATCAAAACTTCACCGAAAAGTTGATCATCAACTCGCGGGGCCTGCTGCGGCTGCTTTGCGAAGGCCGGTATTGTTCGTCCAGCAGGTTTTTGCCCATCAGATCCACGCTCATACTATGCCCTCCCACTTCCCAGGTATAACCGATGAGGGCGTTCAACAAGGCATAAGTTTGCCGCGAGCTAGCCGGACTATCGGGTAACAGAGTCTGATCGAAGACCAGATTGACGCCGCCGCCCAGATGCAGGCCGCGTAGCGCCTCAATGCTAAAGTCGTAACGTGTCCAAAGGTTGGCCAGATGCGGCGCGCTCATTTGCAGCGGCGCGTTGTGGAAGCGATTGACGTTCTTGTAGTTAGCCAGCCCCGCTGCATCGAGCGTGCCGGGGTCTTGGGCGAGGATGGCATGGTCCTGACCGCTGAATTCGGTGATCCTGGCATCCATATAGCTGTAGGACAGATACAGTTGCCAGTCGTCTGTCAGTTTAGCGGTGGCGTCCCATTCAATACCCCGGGAACGCTGTTCACCGCTTTGCAGACCGTAAATGGTGATGCCGCCGGCGGAATTGGTCAACGCCATATCGTTGACGATGTTTTTATTTAAGATCTCGAAGTAAGTCAGCGTGCTGGACAAACGACCGTCAAACCAGTCCGCTTTAATGCCGACATCGTAACCCCAGCCCTCAGTCGGCCTAGGAATCGACGTGCTACCGTCCAGATTGTTGGCCGGAAAAGTACCCGGCACGAACGATTCCGCGTAGCTGGCGAACAACGACCATTCGGGTGCCAGCTTGAAGAGCAGCCCGTATTGGGGCGTGACCGCGCTTGCGGTGGCGCCCTGTGCTTGGCCGGTCAGGCGGTTTGTGTATTGGCTTTCTGTTGATGTCCAGCGCCAACCGGCCAACAGCAGCAAACGGTCATCGAAAAAACCGAAGGTAGAGCTGCCGTAGACCGATTTGTCGACAGCGTTCACGTTCTCGTCGGTGAGGCTGGTCGTCAGCCGGGATAAGGGTATCGCCGTATGCCGGTTCCAGGTGTTGGGATTGCCGAGATCCCACAAAGGCAAGGGCGAAGCGGTGGGATTGCTGCCCAAGGCCGGATCGTTGGGTGCCTGGCCGGCGGTGCGATGGAAGTTGCGGTCAATGTATTGACCGCCCAGCAGCAAGCGCAGACTGGCGAAGCCCAAGTCATACTTACCCACGCCTTGCAGTTCTATCGTGTCGTCACGGTTGCTGTAGGCTTGCTGCCTGACTCGGCGACCCTGCATCAACGTCGTGTTATTACTCATGCCCAAGTTACCGGTAAACAGCGCATCGACATCGTATTCCAGATGCGAATAGCCGGTACGTAGATTCCAGTGTTCGTCGGCCTTAAAGTCTATCCAGGTACTGAGATTGTGGGTGTGACTATGCCGATAGTCGCTGTAAGCCATGCTGTTCCAATTGTCGGGCAAGCCCGGCACATCGACGCCGGAAAGGTTGGGGTCCGCGGCAGTGGGCAATACGCCGGCCTGGGTGTTGTAGCCGGGCTTTTGCATCAGCTGGGGCTCTTCGATCTTCTCGAAGTTTTCGTATTTTACCGAGACACTCAAGCGGTCGCTGGGTTGCCAAAGCAAAGAAGGCGAGATATTCCAGGAATGGGCATCATAGGGCTCCCAATAATGCATATCCTGATCATAGGAAGCCGCCAGCCGGTAGAACAGGTTTTTTGTAGCCGGTCCCGTCACGTCAACATCAAAACGGTACTCACCGTAGGACCCGTAACGCGCATCCGCAGCAGCGGCAAACCGGCGCTGCGGGCTTTTGGTGATGACATTGACGATACCGCCCGGCGCGACCTGACCGTACAGAAACGATGCCGGCCCCTTGACCACTTCAAGCCGCGAGATATTGGTGAAATCCAAAATGGACGGACCGTGGACGCCGTCGCGCAACGTGTGAATATTGCCGCCGGCCAGAGAACCCACTGCAAAACCGCGAATGGCCAAGTTGGCGTTGCCTTCGTTGAAGTCGTTGCTGCGATAAGTGACTCCCGGCGAATAGCGGGCTATGTCGAAAATATCGCGGGGTTTTTGATCCTTGATGAACGACTCGGTAAAGGCTTGGAGCGCAAACGGCAAATCGCTGATCGGTGCGTCGAAACGGGAGCCGGACACCGAATTCGAGGCAAGGTACCCGCTATCAAGCTGAGAAGACACATCGAACGGCGACACCTTGACATTCACCAGCTCCAGCAGATCCATATCCGCCACATCCCTGCCGGCCTCATCGGCCTGTTCGGAAAGACGGGTGTCGATAACAGCATCGTCAGCCGCTTTCAAATCAGTCGAAAACGTCCGGCCAGCCTGGGAATCGGCTTCGAAGTCGCCGCCGGGTTCCGCCGCCATCGTTAAGGGCTGGCGCAGCACGCTAAACACAAAAACCAGTCCGATAGACCAGCCGACGCCAAATTGAGACCCACAGTCTTTCATTTTGCATCCCCCCAGTGAGATTTATTAACCCGGCCCTTAAACATCGCCCACACCAGCCTGGACTTCGATGAGCTCAGCCCGGACGGCATACCCGCGACCATAGGGCCGGGTTAATAACGCGAAGATCTAGTTATTTTTTTAAAACCGCGGGACAACACCCGCCGTTCACTAAACAGCTTAGTTCAGTTGGTAACGGAGGGCAATTTCTACGAACGTGGGGATGGGGTTTCTCGCCAGCACCCGGCGAGAAGGAAGAAACGACGGCTGGATAGACTTGCCGCCGTCTATTTAGCCTGACTTAACACAGAGGCCAGATTGACGCCCTTGGGACTGGAAATACACAAAATGATAGGCCCGACGCTGAGCATTGCCAGCTTGTTGACGGCACCGACAATGACGATCTGTTCGATCTCGCCCAAACCCAGCGAGGTTTCACCGTGCTGTGCAGCACGAATGGTTTCCTGAATAATCGCCCCGAACGCATCCATATTGGGCGCTTCCGCGGATTGGGCCAGAATCAGGCCGTCGTGGTAGGCTGCGCAAGCGCTTACGCCATCGATCTTGACCACTTTATCCACCACAGACTGCACGGCGTCGATGAATGCCGCGCGCTTTAAGCGGGTGGCTTCACTGACATTGACGATGTCGGCCGCAGGTTGTCGGCGCGCGGCGAGATAATCGTCGGCGAGCGTATCCAACTGCGCCAACTGCGATTCAAACCAATGCATATTTAAGCTCTAGACGGCGGTTAATTGGCCAGATAACTGGTAAACAATTTTTTCAATACCGGAATGGTTTCTTTTAATTCAAACCGCACCCGTCCTAACAACGCTTCCCGCTGGGTGACCAGAGCCAGAATAAAGCCCGCATCTATCGGGGTCGATAAAATGTAGCCGTCGTTGTTTTCGCAGATCACCATATTGGTTAAATGATGGCCGACATGTTGCGCCGCTTTGGCCGCCGCGCCGAACACCACCTGCACCGAAGCGCCGATGGCGTCGGTGTTGATTTCAAAATCGCGGTGAATATGCGTGACAAAGCCGTCGCTATCGACAATGGCCGCTGCCGATACGCCCTGGATGTTCATCAGATTGCGCAGGATGGAATCGATTTCGTTGTTCTGAGATTTGCGCGGATCGAGAAATTGGACATTACTACTCATGTTGCTCTCCTGATGCTTTTAATAATTATCAACCTACAGTAAGTCGACGCGGATTAAACACGTCTTGTCACCCAGCGCGTTGCACTTGGTTTCGGTGGCCTTTACATTACGATTGAAAAAAGTTTTGACGATGCCGCCGACCATGCCGGCTTCGAAATGACAAATAGGCGCCGACACATGATGAATACCGGCGCAGGACACGCATTCGTCCACCCTTAACTCCAGCACGCCCGCGGACAAGTCCACTTTATCCGGCACCACCAAGCCGATACTCAGCTGCCGGCACAGCAATTTGATTTTGCCGACATAGGTCTCCAGGTCTTTATCGATATTGGCGGCGGCAATTTGGCCCATCGCCAAACCCAAACTCTGGCCCGAGTGATAAACCAGCGAAGGAGCACCCTGGCCTAATATGTCTTCTACGTTTGAACCCAAAGCCACCATGCGCAAGGCTTGAAACAAGCGAATGGGAATCAGCGGGCCCAGATCGTTGCGATTTTCGATATCGAACTCGCCGGAAATAATACCGTCGAGAATTTGCTGCTGGGCTATCTGATAGTCTGATTTACTGTTTTGTATCATAGCGTCTACCCTCTTCAATTCGGTTAATTATCCACACACTGCAATTCGACCCGACGATTTAAGGCCTGGCCCTCTTTGGTATCGTTCGGCGCCGCCGGATTTCTCATACCTTCCGATGCGGTGAAGATGGCTGTTGAGCCGATACCTTTGCCGACCAACAGTTTTTTAACGACATTAGCCCGCGTCAAGCCCAACTGCACGTTGGCGGCATCACTACCCAAATTGCAGGTATGCCCGGTCAGTTTGATCCGGTTTTGGCAGCTTCTGGCCGCGCTCAATAGTTCGTTGCTGCTGTTCGCAGATTCCGGCGTTAATTTGCTGGAATCGAATTTGAAATACACGGTAAAAGACGACGTACCAGAGGTTTGCGCCGCAGTATCCGGCGAGACTTTGGGAATACCCGCCGCGGTCGGCTCAGTAGGTAACTCAGGCATCGGGTCCGATGTTTGCGGATTGTCATTTCCGGATGCCGACTGTTGCGCCTCTTGCTTCGCAGCAATCGCTTGATCCGGTTTAGCCTCGGCAAGCAAGGTTGGAGCGACTTCTGTTGAGGGCTGCGGTGCTTGGGTATCGGGGGTTGCCGGCTCAGGAACGGTGGCTGGTGTTGCCGGTTTACTCAAGCCTGCAGTCTGGCTAATGGCTGGCGGCTTTTGCGCTAAATCAGGCACTAAAACCGCCACCACGGCCAGCAAACCAATCACACCAAGCAACCACGGCACATTGCTGCGCAAGGGTTTTTTAAAGGTTTTGTCTGATTTGCCTTGCGGATTGGCAGAACTCAGCCGCGCTTTGTCCGTAGACGGAATAATGCCATCCAGGCCGTCGTGATCGAGTGATCGAGGTTTTTTCATGGAATTCCCTTAAGTTCCGTTTGCCAGAAGCCTGCTGAATATTTGCAGGGACAGTGTGAGCAAGCACCGACTTAAATTTGTTGGGCTATCATATGCAAGTTTCCCTGCAGAATCAAAATTGATGCTGGTTCAAATAATTAAATCTTAGGATTTGACACTGAACTATTTGGGTGAACCCCGAAACCAATTTGTTCCCGCACCATCGAATACTTGCGAAGCAAATGATGATTCGCATCAACTTCGCTACACTTGATAATAACGATTACCAGGGACGCAAGCCTGCTCAAGCAAGGATGATCAACATCCTGACATCGATTTCGAGAATCCGTTATGCCAGAAAAAACCACGCCAAATTCGCCACAGACCAACACCAATACCGACCTGCCCAGCTGTAACCGTTGCCGAGACCTGGAAGAACTGGATTTCGATTTTAGTTTTGCCTATCAGCCCATCGTCAATTTTTTTGCCCGCACCGTTTTTGCCCACGAAGCGCTGGTGCGCGGTGTTAACGGCGAATCGGCCGCATCGATACTCGCCAAAGTCACCGATGCCAACCGCTATCGCTTCGACCAAAACTGCCGGATTAAAGCCGTGGAGGGCGCAGCGAGGTTGGGTATCCAGGAGTTTGTATCGATTAACTTCATGCCGAATGCGGTTTACCAACCCGAAGCCTGTATCCGCTCGACTTTTGAAGCCGCGCAACGCTACAACTTTTCCAAAGACCGCATCATTTTCGAAGTGATTGAAGGCGAGGATGTGTCCGACCGTCCGCATTTAATCAATATATTCACCGAATACCGGCGCTTTGGTTTTAAAACCGCTATCGACGACTTCGGCGCGGGCTACGCCGGCCTGAACCTACTCGCCGAATTCCAGCCGGATGTGCTGAAACTGGATATGGATTTGGTGCGCGACATCAATCTCAGCAAGCCCAAGCAGGCGATAGTGGGAGGGGTTGTGCAAATCTGCCGCGAACTCGGCATCGAAGTGCTGGCGGAAGGCATCGAAACCAAGGCCGAACGGGATTTTCTGCTGGGCTGCGGCGTCACGCTGTTTCAAGGCTATCTATTCTGCAAACCCACATTTCAGGCTATCGGCCAAATCAATCCGGATGCCTGGTCTTAAGAGCAGACCCACTACCTTAAAACTTGACTGCCTGGCGCTTGGCGCCCCAATCGCCGGGTAAAGGATTAAACACCCCGGCACAAGAACGTCCGCAAAACCGGCAGTTGCCGGCGGCATCCAAATTCCAATCCGACAGCTCGTACCAATCGCGACCGATCAAAATTTTCCCGCAGCCGTGGCAATAGGTGCTCTCCGCCGATTTGTCGTGAACATTGCCAACATAGGCGTAACGCACGCCATTTTTCAAGGCAATGCTGCGCGCCAGCAACAATGTGGACCGCGGCGTGTGCGGGGTATCCGTCATTTTCCAATCCGGATGAAACGCGGTGAAATGCATGGGCACATCCGGACCAAGATGCTCGACCACCCATTGGGTCATGGCTTCCAATTCGGTCTCGGAATCGTTGGCGCCGGGAATCAGCAACGTGGTCAACTCCAACCAGACCGGGGTCTCGTGTTTTAAATATTGCAGCGTTTCCAGCACCGCTTGCAGATGGCCACCGGTGATCTTGTGGTAAAAATCCTCGGAGAAGGCTTTTAAATCGACATTGGCCGCGTCCATGTAGCGGTAAAACTCGGCGCGCGGCTCGGCGCAGACGTAGCCGGCGGTCACAGCCACGGACTTCAAACCCAGCTCCCGGCAGGCTTGCGCCGTATCGATGGCGTATTCGTGGAAAATCACCGGATCGTTGTAGGTATAGGCGACGCTGCTGCAAGCGTGCTCCAGTGCGGCTCGGGCTATTGCTTCCGGCTCGGCCCGGCTCATCAGCGTATCCATCTCCCGCGACTTGCTGATGTCCCAATTCTGGCAAAATTTGCAGGCTAAATTGCAGCCCGCGGTGCCGAAAGAAAAAATCGGCGTGCCGGGTAAAAAATGGTTTAGCGGCTTTTTCTCAATGGGATCGATGGCAAAACCGCTGGAGCGGCCGTAACTGGTCATCACGATTTGCCCGTCCAAATTCTGCCGCACAAAGCACAAGCCGCGTTGGCCTTCATGCAATTTGCAAAAGCGCGGACACAAGTCGCACTGCACCTTGCCGTCGGCCAAGACATGCCAATAACGGGTGGCGGCGGTATCCGCGCTGAGTAAAGTAGTCATGGCGATGCTCCTTGAACCCCAAGCATAAAATTGGGTCGTTATCGGCGAGAGTTAGCAGTAGAATAAACCCAAGATGAGCGAGGTATTCAATTTTTTGATGCGCCGCTATCCGCCCGGCTTCTGATCGTATTAAAACTTTAAAAAAGGATCAGCGCATGAATAGAAAACCCGCCGTAGCAGGACGGTTTTATCCTGCCCACCCCCAACAACTCCACGATGCGGTGTCCGGCTATTTGCAGGACCTACGCCCCACCGGCAAAGCGCCCAAAGCTATGATCGTGCCGCATGCCGGATACGTTTACTCCGGGCCGATAGCCGCTACCGCTTACGCCCGTTTAAAGCCGGCCGCTGCCACCATTACCCGCGTGGTATTGATCGGCCCTTCTCATCGCGTGGCGTTTCGCGGCTTGGCAGTCAGTAGAACTCAGGCTTACACCACCCCGCTCGGCGATGTTGAGGTAGACAAGGCAGCTATCGAAGCCTTAGTCAGTTTGCCGTTTGTGGAATACATCGAACAAGCCCACACGCTGGAACACAGCCTGGAAGTGCATCTGCCGTTTCTGCAATCGGTTTTACAGCAATTCACGCTGATCCCCATCGTGGCCGGCGACGCCAGTCCCGAACAAGTCAGCCAAACTCTGGAGCTGTTGTGGGGCGGCGATGAAACCTTGCTGGTCATCAGCTCCGATCTTAGCCATTATCACGACTACGACACCGCCAAACGTCTGGATCAAGCGACCAGCCGAATGATAGAACAGTTGCAATACAATGAAATTTGCGGCGAGGCCGCCTGCGGCAAGGTGCCGGTCAACGGCTTGTTGAAGCTACTGAAACAAAAAGGTCTGTCTATTAAAACCATAGATCTGCGCAATTCCGGCGACACGGCCGGTAACAAACAGCAAGTGGTGGGATACGGTGCCTATGTCGTTGACTGAAACCTCGCAAAATCGCTTGCTGGCACTAGCCCGGCAATCCATAGCCCACGGCTTGGAAACCGGTCGGCCGTTACCGGTTGATTTGGATACTTATCCAGCGGAATTACGCGAAATCCGCGCGACTTTCGTCACCCTGGAACGCCGTGGCCAATTGCGCGGCTGTATCGGCATGCTGGAAGCGGTAAGGCCTCTGGCGGAAGATGTGGCCGAAAATGCCTTTGCGGCAGCGTTCCGGGATCGACGCTTTCCGCCATTAGCCGCTGGTGAACTGGCCGATCTTGACTTACATATTTCCGTGCTTAGCCCCGCCGTAGCGCTGACATTTTTGTCCGAAGCGGATCTGATCGCGCAACTGCGCCCCGGCATAGACGGCATCATCTTGCAGGAAGGCGCCCGGCGCGGCACCTTCCTGCCCTCGGTGTGGGAGGATTTACCCAACCCCACCGAGTTTTTACAACACTTAAAACAAAAGGCCGGCTTACCCGCCGCCTATTGGTCTGACAAGATACAAGCCTATCGTTATACCACCGAGATGTTCGGCTAGCAGTCAAGCGTTTTGTGCGCCGCCAACCCCTATAAATCCGGCCTTGGCGGCCTTTGATCTTGTTCCAAACCGACAACGAACATTATAATGGCGGCATTTTCGACTGATCCGGGCTCAGAGTTTCCTGCAACGTGCGTTTAGTTTACGCGCGGAAATCGACATGCCAAAGCCGATCAACCCTCTTCTTCATTCCTAGTATCACTGATGAAAAATCAAAATTACAAACCTTGCGACCTGGTGATTTACGGCGCATTGGGTGACCTATCGAAACGAAAGTTACTGATTTCGTTGTATCGTCTGGAAAAATCCAATTTGCTGGAAGCCGATACCCGGATTATCGGCGTCGACCGTTTGGAGGAAACCAGCGAAGGCTTCGTCCAAATTGCCCATAACAGCCTGAAATCGTTCTTAAACAAAGAGATAAACCCGGAAATCTGGGAGCGGCTGTCGCAAAGATTATCGTACTTGAAAATCGACCTGACTCAACCGGAGCAATATCTGCAGTTGAATGCCGCAGTCGATCCGGAAAAGCGGGTGATGGTCAACTATTTTGCGGTAGCGCCGTTTCTATTCAAAAGTATCTGCCAGGGTTTGCAAAGCTGCGGCGTATTAACCGCCGAATCGCGGATGGTGATGGAAAAACCCATCGGCCACGACTTGAAGTCTTCCAAGGAGATCAACGACGTCGTCGAAGAAGTCTTCCAGGAAGATCAGGTCTACCGTATCGACCATTACCTGGGCAAAGAGACGGTACTGAATCTGCTGGCCCTGCGTTTTGCCAACTCGATTTTCACTACCAACTGGAACCACAATACAATCGATCATATCCAGATTACGGTGGGTGAAGACATCGGCATCGAAGGCCGCTGGGAATACTTTGATAAAACCGGCCAGTTGCGCGACATGCTGCAAAATCACTTACTGCAGATTCTGACCTTTGTAGCGATGGAACCGCCGGCCGATCTGGAAGCTGAAAGCATCCACATGGAAAAAATCAAGGTGTTGAAAGCCTTGCGGCCGATTACCGCACGCAATGTCGAGGAAAAAACCGTGCGCGGCCAATATACCGCCGGTTTCATTAAAGGCGCGGCGGTGCCGGGTTATCTGGAAGAGGAAGGCGCCAACAAGGAAAGCACCACCGAAAGCTTCGTGGCAATTAGGGTGGACATCGACAACTGGCGTTGGGCCGGCGTACCTTTTTACATGCGCACCGGCAAACGCATGCCCAACAAGCGTACCGAGATCGTCGTCAACTTTAAACAATTGCCGCACAACATTTTCAAAGACAGCTTCCGCGACCTGCCGGCCAATAAACTGGTGATCCATTTGCAGCCCAACGAAGGCGTGGATGTGGTGATGTTGAACAAGGTGCCGGGCATAGACGGTAATATCAAATTGCAACAAACCAAGCTGGACTTGAGTTTTTCGGAAACCTTCAAGAAAAACAGTATTTTCGGCGGCTACGAAAAACTGATTCTGGAAGCCCTGCGCGGCAACACCACGCTGTTTTTAAGCCGCGAGGAAATCGAACAAGCCTGGGCCTGGGTCGATTCGATCCAAGACGCCTGGGCGCAAAACCACAGCGCTCCAAAATCTTACCCGGCTGGCAGCTGGGGGCCGATTGCCTCCGTGGCATTATTGGCCCGCGACGGCCGCGCCTGGGAAGAGTAATCAATCTGTATCCATCACGAGAACAACGAACATGGTTAGAGAATTTTTTTTCGAACAACGTAACCACCTGTTTACCGCCTTGGTGGCCGAATGCCAGGATGTTTTGTCCGAAGCCGTCAGCAAACACGGTCAAGCCACTTTATTGGTGTCCGGCGGCAGCACCCCTGCCCCGCTTTATGAAGCTTTATCCAAATCCGATTTGAATTGGAAAAAAATCAAGGTGGCATTGGTAGATGAACGCTGGGTAGACAATCAACACAGCGCCAGCAACGAAGCTTTAATTCGCCGCAGCCTGCTGATCAACAACGCCAAAAACGTTGAGTTTATCGGCATGAAAACCCCGGCTGCCAAGGCAAAACAAGGTCAGGCAGAGGCTGAAGGCCGCTACGCCAAACTGCCGCAGCCTTTCACGCTGAGCATCGTCGGCATGGGCCCGGACGGTCATACCGCTTCGCTGTTTCCGCACGCCGAAGGTCTGGCCAACGCATTGAGTGAGGACAATCAAAATCTGACCGCGGCCATCACCGCCATTCAAAGCGAAGTGACCGGCGCCAATACAGAACGCCTGACCCTGACCCGCAACGCTTTATTAAAGTCGGAACGCATCGTGATTTTGTTTACCGGCGAAGATAAGTTGGCGGTGTTCAACAGCGCCCAGAAACCGGGCCCGGTAGAAGACATGCCGATTCGGGCCTTATTGAATCAGGAAGACGTGCCGGTGGAATTGTACTGGGCACCTTAGCCGCTTAAATTTAGGGTGGGTTAGACGCGCATAACCCGATCACTCTCGATTCCAAAACGCCGTTCGGCGCGTCGACACCACCTATCTGCTGCCCTGGAGAGCTTATGCATCCTGTTTTAGAAAAAGTGACCGCCGACGTGGTGGAACGTAGCCGGGAAAGCCGTGCTGCTTATCTGGCCCGCATCGACGCCGCTATTGCCAACGACCCACAACGCACCAATTTGCCTTGCGCGAATCTGGCCCACGGTTTTGCCGTGTGTTCGGCGGCTGAAAAAGACGCCCTGTCGCATGCCGTCAAACCCAACGTCGGCATTATTTCCGCCTACAACGACATGTTGTCGGCGCACGAACCGTATCAACACTACCCGGAACTGATCAAACAAGCAGTGCGCGAAGCCGGCGGCGTCGCCCAATTCGCCGGCGGCGTGCCGGCCATGTGCGACGGCGTCACCCAAGGTATGCCGGGCATGGAATTGTCGCTGTTCAGCCGCGACGTGATCGCGTTATCCACGGCGATTGGCTTGAGCCATAACATGTTCGACGCCGCCTTGTATTTGGGCGTCTGCGACAAAATCGTGCCCGGTTTGCTGATCGGCGCCTTGAGTTTCGGCCACTTGCCTGCCGTTTTCGTGCCCGCCGGGCCGATGACTACCGGCATCTCCAACAAGGAAAAATCCCGCACCCGGCAAAAATTCGCCGAAGGTAAAGTCGGCGAAAAAGAACTGCTGGAATCGGAATCCAAGGCCTACCACAGCCCCGGCACCTGCACCTTTTACGGCACCGCCAACAGCAATCAGATGATGGTGGAAATCATGGGTCTGCACTTGCCCGGCAGTTCTTTCGTCAACCCGTACACCCCGCTGCGCGACGAATTAACCAAAGCCGCTGCCAAACAAGTGTTGAAGTTCACCGCGCTGGGTGACGACTTCCGGCCGATTGCCCACGTGGTCAACGAAAAAGCCATCATCAATGCGATTATCGGCTTACTGGCTACGGGCGGCTCGACCAATCACACCATCCATTTGATCGCCATCGCTCGCGCGGCCGGCATTATCATCAACTGGGACGATTTCGATAATCTATCCAAAGCGATTCCGTTATTGACCAAGATTTACCCGAACGGCCCGGCCGACGTCAACCAGTTCCAAGCTGCCGGCGGAATGGGCTTGTTGATCCAGGAATTGCTGGAACACGGCCTTCTGCACGGCGATATTCTGACCATCGGCGACCAGCGCGGCATGGCGCAATACAGCCAAGTGCCGACGCTGAACGACGGCAAGCTCAGCTGGGAAGCTGGGCCAGCGGTTTCGCTGGATCCGGATGTAATTAGCAGTGTGGCACAACCCTTCGCTGCGTGCGGCGGTCTGCACGTGATGCACGGCAACCTGGGCCGCGGCGTCTCAAAAATTTCCGCGGTCGCGGAAAAGCATCAGGTGGTTACCGCACCGGCAATGGTGTTCGACGACCAACTGGACGTAGTAGCTGCCTTCAAACGCGGCGAACTGGAAAAAGACGTGATCGTGGTGTTGCGCTTCCAGGGCCCAAAAGCGAACGGCATGCCGGAATTGCATAAATTGACGCCGGTATTAGGCGTATTGCAAGACCGGGGCTTTCATGTCGCATTGGTCACGGACGGCCGCATGTCCGGCGCATCCGGCAAGGTACCGTCGGCCATTCACATGTGGCCGGAATGCATAGATGGCGGCCCACTGGCCAAGGTCCGCGACGGCGACATCATTGCCCTGAACACCCAAACCGGGGAAGTCAACGTGCAGGTGGATCAAGCCGAATTCGATGCCCGCGTGCCAACTGCCAACAGCGCTACCGGCCATCATTTTGGTATGGGCCGCGAACTGTTTGGCGCAATGCGGGCAAACGCATCGACTTCGGAAACCGGAGCGACCAATCTGTTTTTCGTGGACTGAGATTCACACGCTTTAAGCAATGCCGTCTTAGTTTCACTTTGCCAAATCCGTCCTTCCACGGAAGGACGACTTTCTTGAAACCAGAATTAAGCAACATTGTGTCATCACCCCACAACGACAACGTTTACAGTAGGCAAGCACATGAAAGCAAATATCGGTTTAATCGGCTTGGCCGTCATGGGACAGAATTTGGTTCTGAACATGAACGACCACGGTTTCAAAGTGGCGGTGTATAACCGCACCGCCAGCAAAGTCGATGAGTTTCTCGACGGCCCGGCTAAAAACACCCAAGTCATTGGCACGCATTCCCTGGAAGAACTGGTGGATAGCCTGGAATCGCCACGAATGATCATGTTAATGGTCAAGGCTGGCACTGTCGTCGATCAATACATCGACGACTTGCTGCCCTTGCTGTCAGCCGGCGACATCATCATCGATGGCGGCAATTCGCTGTTTACCGACACCAACCGCCGCACTCAATATTTGCAGGAAAAAGGCTTACTCTACGTAGGCACCGGCGTCTCCGGCGGCGAAGAAGGCGCCCGCCACGGACCGTCTATCATGCCCGGCGGCAACAAAGCGGCGTGGCCGGCCGTTAAGGCGATCTTCCAAGCCATCAGCGCCCATGTCGACGGCGATCCCTGCTGCGAATGGGTCGGCGATAACGGCGCCGGCCACTACGTAAAAATGGTGCATAACGGCATCGAATACGGCGATATGCAGCTGATATGCGAGGCTTATCAATTGCTGGCCGAAGGGCTGAACCTAAGCACCGATGAAATGCAGGCAATTTTTGCCGAGTGGAATCAAGGCGAATTAAGCTCTTATTTGATCGAAATCACCGCCAATATCCTGGCTTACAAAGAAGACAACGGCCAACCCTTGCTGAACAGCATTCTGGATACCGCCGGCCAAAAAGGCACCGGCAAATGGACCGGCATCAATGCGCTGGACCTAGGTATCCCACTGACCCTGATCGGCGAATCGGTATTTGCCCGTTGCCTGTCCGCGCAAAAAGACGAGCGCATCCGCACAGCCAAAGCCTTACCTAAAACCAGCACCAGCTTTAGCGGCGACAAAGCCGCGATGATTCAGGCTATACGCCAAGCCTTGTACGCCTCGAAAATCATTTCCTACGCGCAAGGCTTTAGATTGATGCGCGAAGCCGCCAAGGAATACCAGCTGGCACTGAATTACGGCGAGATTGCCTTGATGTGGCGCGGCGGCTGTATTATTCGCAGCCAGTTTTTGAACGACATCAAACAGGCTTACGAGCAAAATCCCGAGCTGGAAAACTTGCTGCTGGCCGACTTCTTCGTCGAAGCGATGAAGCAAGCCGAAGCAGGCTGGCGCCAAGCGGTGATTTTGGGCATACAATTGGGCATCCCGACGCCGGCCTTCTCCTCCGCCCTGGCTTATTTCGACGGCTACCGCACCGAACGGCTGCCCGCCAATCTGCTGCAAGCGCAAAGAGACTATTTCGGCGCCCATTCGTACGAACGCATCGACCGGCCCAGAGGCGAGTTTTTTCATACCGACTGGACCGGACACGGCGGCAAAACCGCATCGACAACCTATACGGTTTAGGGTTTACCCCGAGACCGTTGTCGTTTTGTCAAACACGCACGCTTCACGGCGTGGGTTTTCCAAGCACCCTCACATTAGGAAAATAACAAATGACCGTATCAATAAAAGAAGTCATGACCACCTCCCCGGTAATGCCGGTGATGGTAATCAATCAACTGGAACAAGCCGTGCCGCTGGCGCGCGCGTTGGTTGAAGGTGGATTGAAAGTATTGGAAATCACCTTGCGCACACCGGTGGCGCTGGATGCCATCCGCCGCATCAAAGCCGAAGTACCGGGGGCGATTGTCGGTGCCGGCACCATCATCAATACCCAAACCCTGAAAAACGCGATTGATGCCGGCGCGGAATTTATCGTCAGCCCAGGCGTCACCGACAGCTTGCTGGATGCGGCTCTGGCTTCCGGCGTGCCGATTTTGCCTGGCGTCATCACCCCCAGCGAGGTGATGCGTTTGATGGACAGAGGCATTACCGCGATGAAGTTTTTCCCGGCCGAAGCGGCGGGCGGCATCCCAATGCTGAAATCCATCGGCGGCCCGTTGCCGCAAGTGACCTTTTGCCCGACCGGCGGCGTGAATCCGAAAAACGCGGTGGAATATCTGGCGCTAAGTAATGTGGCCTGCGTCGGCGGCTCCTGGATGGCACCGTCCGAACTGGTCGATGCCGGCGATTGGGCGGAAATCACCCGCCGCGCCGCTGAAGCCTCCGCTTTGAAAAAATAAACCCATCGCTAGGGTTTTAAATCCCCAGTCGTGGGCATCGTTTGACAAATCGGCTCATTGCAAATTCGGCGTATTATGATTTTCTTGGCAAAAAGGAGCAATTAACGATGCGAAACCATGCCAACGAACGCTATGGCACGATGACGATTGCCTTGCACTGGCTGACGTTCATCGTGATGGCAGCCGGGTATGCCTGTATCGAGCTACGCGAATTGTTCCCCAAAGGCAGCGACCCGCGTGAAACCATGAAAGCCCTGCATTTTATGCTGGGTTTATTGGTGTTAATGCTGCTGTTGCCGAGACTGGGTTTCCGTCTGGTCGGCCCCACACCGGCCATATCGCCGGAACCGCCGGCCTGGCAACGGCAGGCGGCACGTCTGGTGCATCTATTGCTTTATGCATTGATGTTGGGAATGCCGATAGTCGGCTGGTTGGCATTAAGCGCGGCCGGTAAAACAATTCCGTTTTTTGGCCTGGAGTTGCCGGCGCTGATCGCCGAAAACAAGGAACTGGCCAAAACGATCAAAGAAATACACGAAACCGGCGGTGTGATCAGCTATTACCTGATTGGCTTACACGTCTCGGCGGTACTATTTCATCATTACGTGCAGCGGGACAACACCTTAAGCCACATGCTGCCGGCGCTGAAGAAGCCAGACTGATACTGTCCAGCCATTCCTGGCTACAAATCCGGGAAACGGCTGGTCACAACGTCATTACTCGATAAAATCGTAAATCTTATATTTGTCCACCAAGGGCCGCAGCACCTGTTGCGCCACGCGCAGATATTCCGGATTCTGTAAAAACGCCTCGTAAGCCTGCTGGCTTTCGTAAATGCCGGATACGGCCACATCATAGCTTTCATCTAAGGCAGCATTCGCTCGTCCACGATTAATCGCCGCCGGTGTACCGACATCGTAAGCCAGCACGCCTGGCAATTTAGCCAAGCCTGCACTGCCTTCTATATATTGTTGCCGCAATTTTTCATCACCCGCCTGTTTCAACCAAACGATAACCACGTGATGCACTTTGCGATTTTGCGCCTGCTGGTCTGGTTTGGCAGTATAGGCACAACCGGTTCCGCCGGCTGCCAGCAGCCCCGCCAGCGCGAGGACATAAAGACGTTTCATGGTGTTTTATTCTCCTGATACCTATAAATGGATAGCCAAAATACTCCGGCTACCGAGCATTTTACAGCCCGCGCAAGCGTTTGATCCGTTCTTCGGTATTGGGATGGCTGGATAAATAATCCAGCGCTTCAAGCGATTCTACGGGTTGTTTGGGTACTGTGGTTTGATGGGCGGCCTCCAGTTTTTCCAATATATCGGCCAGCCGACTGACCGGAATAGCGTTGGCGCGCAACAGTTCTGCGGCAAAAGCGTCGGCACGGCGTTCAAAATCGCGCGAATAGCGGGTTTGTAATAATACGGTCGGCGCGACGGCCAGCAGACTGCTGACATCGCCAATGTACCAAGCCATCGCCAAACCCACCACAGAAGCCTGTAGCATTTGCCGCAGAGCATGTTTTTCGTGGACATGGCCCATTTCGTGGGCCAGCACCGCCAAAATTTCTTGGTCGTTGCTCGCCAAACTCACCAAGTCGTCCAGCAGCAGCACGCTGCCGCCAGGCAACGCAAAAGCGTTGGCACCCAATGCCGGGCTAGCGCGAAATTCAATGTGCGCGGGCCTATCCTCACCCGGCGGCAAAGCCAAACGCTGCCAGCCATCCTGAATGGTTTGCCGACGTTCCTCGGATAGTGTACTGGGCTTCAACAAGGTTTGATCAAGGCTGGCGAAAAACTGCGTATCCATCCGTTCCAGCAAATAAACCGGCACTTGGTCCGCCGCTGCCCGCGCCGCATAAGGCAATCCAAACAAATACGCAACAACGAGCAGGCTAAAAGTTAACAGCAGCGCCGCCAACGCATACCACCAACTATTTTCCATACCCGCTACCGCGCTACTACCTGCATCCTGCAACATCTCGGCAAAACCTTGTCGATCTGCCACTTCACAACGGCCGCCATCGGCGAACAAAATCAGGCGCGGCGTGCTGCCGAGCGGCGGCGGAATTTTCAGACTAGCTAAATTTTCGCGGCGGACAATCTCCCGGCCCTGCAACAACAGCTTGTCGCCCTCAACACAGAGGGTAACGGGATGCGGCCGGGCTTGCCGCCCGTCGTAGTAAACGGCCGTAAGCAACATTTACAAGGCAATATCGAAATCAAACATCTCGGTCATTTCCTCGCCGGCGGCGGAAGTATTTGTCTGCAAACCGGCCACAAACTCGTCGATGCTGCCGCGTGGCAATAATGCGACGCGCTCGATGCGATACCGCGCCAAGCGAATAGCGACAAATTGCTTGTACAAGCCCAAAGTCCATAGTACATGTACCAAACATAATACCCACCATCCCCCGCGCCCCAAACCGGGCCTAAAAACCAAGCGGTTCAAATTGCGTGTTATTTCTGACTAAGTTCTGCGAACGCGCCGCGACGCAGGGATAGGCCAGTAAAAACAAGGCCAGATAAGTACCCCAAAACACTCATCGCATCCACATGATGTGCAGAGTCAGATGCTGCAGAGCAAACAAATACAACGCGACAAGCAGACTCAAAGTTAACAACAACACTGCCAACGCATACCACCAGCTATTTTCCATACCGGCCAGTGCTCTATCCGGCAACATCTCGGCAAAGCCTTGCCGATCAGCGACTTCACAACGGCCGCCATCGGCGAACAAAATCAGGCGCGGCGTGCTGCCGAGCGGCGGCGGAATTTTCAGACTAGCTAAATTTTCGCGCCGCACAATGTCACGGCCCTGCAACAACAGCTTGTCGCCCTCAACACAGAGGGTAACGGGATGCGGCCGGGCTTGCCGCCCGTCGTAGTAAACGGCCGTAAGCAACATTTACAAGGCAATATCGAAATCAAACATCTCGGCCATTTCCTCGCCGGCGGCGGAAGTATTGGTCTGCAATCCGGCCACAAACTCGTCTATGTTGCCGCGCGGTAATAATGCGACGCGCTCGATGCGATAGCGCGCCAAACGAATATCAGCAAACGGCTTGTACAGCCCCAAGGTCAGCAAAGTCAACAGGACGTTGCTAAACATAATACCCAGCATCTCCCGCGCTTGAAGCTGGGCCTGAAACCCGTGCGGACCCAATTGCGTGCTATTCCAGACTAAGTTCTGCAGACGCGCCGCGACATAGGGATAAGCCAGTAAAAACAAGGCCAAATAGGTGCCTATCGCGGCTACCAATACACTCATCGCCACTAATTGCTCAGCCTCGACCGGAATCAGCTCCTTGCTACCCAGCAACATAACGCTGACCATCAGGCCGGCAAACACCAGCACACCTATGAATATCGTCATCAGATAGATGCGGTAGTAGGCGCCAATGCCGGCAAAGAATTTAAAAAACTCATTACCGTACGTGCTGTTTTCCCGGTTGTAACGAGCCATGCGCTGTTGCGCCAGCGGCCACAGCAACCCCAGAGTCAAAGCCGATAATACCGGCAATAGCAGAAAATTGAAGTACGCCTCTCCGGTGCTGCCATGAAACGCAAAACGTAAGCCTCGGTAACTGGTGTTATGCATTCTAAAGCGGAGCGAACGCATCAACAGCCAGGGCATCACCGATACGATCACCAGCAAAATTGCCAAGCCTGCAACCCGATCGAATTCACCGACCAAGGTATAACCAGCAAACAACAGAAAAGCGACGATGCGTCCTTTCAAGATCGCCTTGGGATCGCCGTGGTAGTCAAAACCCGCACCGGCTAAGGTAGTGTGGCGGTAAAAATATTGGTTACGTTTGACTTTGGCCCAGGCTGAGTAAACGCCCAAGGTGACGATACTCAAGCAGACATTGACGATCCAAATCCGGAAATACTCGCCACCGCTGCCGCTGAATTGCAACTGCCGTGATTGATATTCTGTCATTTCCATCCTCATTTTAGGTTTTTCCGTTGCAAGCATAGTGCATCGCCGCTATCTAACAATAAAAACGGCCTGCAGATAACACACGCTAGTCAGGGGCCGGCTTTTGCAATCGCCGTAAAGCCTTTTATACTTCCTCGACAAAAGCGGTGCAGACCAGTCAGCCAGCGCTTGCGTGGGAACTTACCTTTCTATCTCTGCCGACCCGGTACAAAAATGAGAAAAAACCTACCCGTTACCCAACGTGAATTGATTTACTCAGCTTCGGCTACCATCACCTCCGGGACAGATCCCGCCGGCAAGATCAATTATGTCAACCAAGATTTTTTGAACACTAGCGGCTTTAGCGAGGCAGAGCTGTTAAACCAGAGCCATAACATCGTTCGCCATCCCGACATGCCTTCCGCCGCATTCGCCGATTTGTGGCAAACCGTGAAGAGCGGCCGGCCATGGATGGGAATTGTCAAAAATCGCTGTAAAAACGGCGACCATTACTGGGTGGATGCTTTTGTCACCCCGCGCTTCGAAAATAGCAAGATTGTCGGTTACGAATCGGTGCGGGTTAAACCGGACGTGACCTGCGTGACCCGCGCCAATACTGTCTACGAAAAGCTGAAACACGGCAAAAATATCGATTCGCCTTTGAGCCGCATCGGTTTGTCCGGCAAACTGACCGGCGGTTTTGCAGTGATTCAATTAATCACCGCCATCAGCCTTTATCTGAGCGAAACGTGCAGTTTTGGCGTAGCGACAGCAATCTTCGCCGGCCCCTTAGCGGTCGGTTATGCCTGGGTTTGGCTGGTATTACAACCTTTAAATGACGCAGCGGCAGAAGCGCGCCGGGTGATCGACAATCCGGTGATGCAGCAGATTTACACCGCCGATGGCGGCGAAGTTGGACAATTACTGTTGGCGGTGAAGCTTTTAAAAGCCAAATCCCGAACCATCATACGCCGTCTAACTCAAGCCACAGAACCCCTGGCAGGCAAAGCCGATACGAGCTACCAGGCAGTCAGCCAAGTTAGCGCAGCGATGGATAGACAGCTGGCGGAAATTGAACAGATTGCCTCGGCGATACACCAAATGAGCGCCACCGTCAGCGAGGTCGCCCGCAGTGCCGCCAACGCCGCTCAAGCCGCCAATGATGTCAATCGACAATCGCAAGAAACGCTTTCGCGGGTCAACAATACCATCCAAATGATAGACCGCTTAGTGGTCGCGGTCGGCCAAGCCGAAACAGTCATTAAAATTGTGGCCGATCACAGCAAGAAAATCGGCGGCGTCCTTGATGTGATTCAAGGGATTGCCGAGCAAACTAACCTGTTGGCGCTGAATGCCGCCATCGAAGCAGCGCGCGCCGGCGAACAAGGCCGGGGATTTGCCGTCGTGGCCGACGAAGTCAGAACCTTGGCCGGACGCACGCAAAAATCCACGGAGGAAATCCACAAAATGATCGACGGCCTGCGTTCCGGCGTCAATAACGCCGTACAGGAAATGGCTAAAGTCAGGGAAATGGCGGCAACCGGCGCGGAACACGGAAAAAACTCCACCGAATCGCTGCAACAAACCACACTGTCGGTCAATATCATTAACGACATGATCGTGCAGATCGCCAGCGCCGCCGAACAGCAACATATTGTTTCCGAAGAAATTTCCAGAACGGTAGAAGCCGTCGGCAGCTTATCGCGACAAACTACAGAGCATGCGGTTCATGCCAGTACGGCCAGCGGCGGTGTCTCGGCACTCAGCAAAGAGCTGGATATGTTGGTTGAGCAATTCGACGACGTACCACGCTAAAAACGCACCGTGCCGAAGGCTGGGGGCAATGATTTGTCAGCCTGAATACACTCCTGCGCAAGCCGCCGCCAGAAAAGTTCAAAAACCTGAGCGGCGGTTTTTACCGAAGTGACAACGGGTTGCGGATTACCGGCATTTACTCCGCAAGTTTCCACTTGATGTTACAGCCGATGCTGGGAATTTGTATCGTATCGACAGGCTTTCCCGCCAGCAAATTATCCAAGGCATTGCGCAAATCCTCGCCGGTAACCGGCACATCATTCTTCGGCGTGGCGCCATCCAGGCGGCCGCGGTAAACACAAGCCAGATCGGCATCGAACAGGTAAATATCCGGGGTGCAGGCTGCCTGGTAGGCTTTGGCCACCGCCTGCGATTCGTCGTACAAATACGCGGCAAACGGATGCCCCCAGTCCGCCATCATCTGCTGCATTTTATCCGGCGCATCCTGCGGATAGTTTTCGATGTCATTGGCACTGATCGCCACCGTCGAAATGCCTGAGGCCGCGTATTGCCGGGCAATGGCGATCAATTGCTCTTTGACGTGCAACACATACGGGCAGTGGTTGCAGATAAACAAAATCAAAGTGCCGCGTTCGCCTTTCAAGTCCTGCAAAGCATACTCGCGGCCGGTCACGGTATCCGGCAAACAAAAGTCCGGGGCGATACTGCCCAGAGGCAGCATAGTGGAGGCTGTCGCGGCCATGGCTAATCCTGTTGAGTCAAAACAAGACTAGAATTATAAAACAGCCCGCCCCCGGAACTGCCGCGAAAATCGCCTTAACTTTCCCACTCGCCAGCGCATGATCGATATAAGCACCCGAACCGTTCCGCTTCAAAATGCTCCGCAACTGGACAGCTATGTGCTGACCGACAAACTCGGCGAAAGCCTGCAAGCCACGGTTTATAAGGGCTATCACAAACACGTGCCGGAATACCCGCTGGTGGTTAAATGCCTGAAATTGTTGTCCAGTTGGGACGACCAATCCCGGCATCTGCGGCAAAAAATCGAACGCCTGAAAGTATTGCACGACCCGCGCGTCTGCACGCCCTTGGCTTTGGAATCCAACGACGGCGATCAATTCATCGTCCAGCCTTGGTTCAACGGCCAACCGTTGAATGTATGGATCGCTCAACAACAAGCGGTGAATCTGAGCGATTTTTTTACATTGGCCTGCTCCTTGGCCGATACCCTGCAATCGGTGCACGATGCCGGCATTACCCATGGCGGCATCAAACCGCACAATATTCTGGTGCAATCCGGCAGCTTGAGTCTGCGCCTGACCGACTTCATCACGCCGCTGGACATCCGCGATGTCAGTCATTTCATTTACGATCCGGAATTTGTCCGCAACACCCTAGCCTATACCTCGCCGGAGCAAACCGGGCGCATCAACTACCGGGTCGATTTCTCCACCGATTTGTATTCGCTGGGTATCGTGTTTTACGAACTGCTGACGGGCCGACTGCCGTTTTTTTCCGACGATCCGCTGGAACTGATTCACTCGCATCTGGCCGAGGAAGCCATCAAAATCCACGACATCAGTCCGGGCATCCCCAACACCCTGAGCGAAATCATCGCCAAACTGATTTTGAAGCAACCGGAAAAACGTTATCAAAGTGCTTCAGGTTTGTTGGCCGATTTGCTGCGCTGCCAAAAAGAACACGAAACCACCGGCAGCGTATCGAATTTTGGCATAGGCCAACACGACCGCAGCCGCCGGGTGGTTTTCATTTCGAAAATGGTCGGCCGCCAAAGCGAAGCTGAGCTCATTCGCCAGGATTACAGCGAGGTGACCCAAGGCCGGTTTCGTTCGGTGCTTATTTCCGGCCTATCCGGCATTGGCAAAACCCGGCTGATTCAGGAACTGCAAAAACCACTGGTGAAAAATCGCGGTTATTTCAGCTCCGGCAAGTTCGATCAATACCAAAAAAATATTCCCTACAGCTCGCTGATTCAGGCCTTGCGCAATCTGATACGCACCTTTCTGACCGAAAGCGACGCCCAAGTGCATGATTGGTCAGCAAAAATTCTCGACGCGCTGGACAATGCCGGCGGAGCGATCATTGATGTGGTGCCGGAGCTGGAATTCATCATCGGCCCGCAAGCCGAAGTACAGCCCTTGCCGCCGGTGGAAGCGCGTAACCGTTTCAACAATTTGTTCGGCCGCTTCCTGGCTTGCCTGGCCAGCGAGGACAATCCCTTGGTGTTATTCATCGACGATCTGCAATGGTGCGACAGCGCCACCTTCGATTTTTTGCAAAACCTGTTCGCCAATCACCGCGAACACCCCTATCTATTTTTGCTGGGCGCGTATCGGCATAACGAAGTCGATAGTGGTCATCCTTTGACCAAATTGATCCGTAGCGTGCGAGAAAACGCCGGCCCACTGGCCGAGATCCATTTGACCGAACTCAGCGACGCCGATTGCCATGAAATGGTTGCCTACATTCTGGATTCGTCGCTGAACGCCACCGCCAATTTGGCCGACTTTATCGCCCATCTGACCGAAGGCAACCCCTTATTTGTCAGTGAAAGTCTGGCCTGGTTGTACAACGAAGGTTTACTCAGCATCGACGCCAATCAACACTGGCAATGGGATATGAACCGCATCCGCGACACGCAAATGCCCGCCAGCGTGGTGGAACTGTTCAGCGCCAAAGTGCGTAAATTGCCCAGCCGGACTTTGGATATTCTTTATCATTGCGCCTGTATGGGTAATCGCTTCACAGCGGAGGATGTCGGGCTGGTGCTGGACAAGCCCATTGAGCGACTGTTCGAGGACTTAAAACCGGTATTAAGCATGGGCCTGATACTGGAAAATAAAGCCGACCTGCAATTTGTCCATGACCGGGTACAGGAAGCGGTATTGCAGCAAGTTGCCGCCGCGGCGCGCCCCGGCATCCATTGGCGGATCGGCAATCGTTTGCTGTCGGCGGTGCCACCGGGTGCCGAGCTGGTCAGCCTGGACAATTTATTCACCATCGCCGCTCATCTCAATCAAGGTTGCCCGAATGATCTGGACGAAGAAACCGCCTACTGGCTGGTGAATATCAACTTTAATGCCGGCAATAAAGCCCTGGATGCGCTGGCCGGGGATGCCGCCAACGAATTTTTCCTGAAGGCCCACCATTATTTGCCGCCCGATTGTTGGGAAACGGCTTACGCGCTGACGTTTCGGATTTATCAGCGCTTAGCAAAAACCGATTTGATGTGCGGCCGCTACGACAGCTCGGAAGCCTTGCTGAATCGGCTGATCGAGCATGCGGTCAGCGACCTGGATAAGGCCGAGGCGTTGGCCGATCAGACTACGTCCCTGTCTTCATTCGGCAACTTTAAGCAAGCTATCGCCACGGCCAACCGTGGCTTGGCGTATTTCAACAAATCCATTCCCGACGATCCCGAACAAGCCCGGCAACGCATGGAAAGTCTGATGCTGATCATTGACCAGCAAGACGATGTCTGGCAAAAAATCCTGAACATGCCGTTTACCGAGCAGCGGCAAAGCAAAATCGAACTGGCTTTTTATAGCGAGTTGATTCCGGATTTGTACATGTGCGGTCTGGTGCCGCAGCTGTATTTATCCGCCGCCCAATCCACCCTGCACTGCCTGGAAGGCGGCATGGACGAGTCGGTGATTTATTCGTTTTCCATCATGGGCCTCAATCTGGGCGAACAGGGCAAATTCGCGCAGGCGTTTCTCTATCAGGATTTAGCGCACGATTTGTGCGCCAAATACCCCAACACCTTTGGCGCCACCCGCGGCATGAACGGCATCGTCTGGTGCAATATGCACTCGCGCAGCCACCCGGCCGATATTGTCGATTACGCGCACAAGGCCATTCAGTCCGGCAAGAACTGCGGCGATCTCTACAACGCCGGCCTGTCCTACGGCCCGCTGATGTGGAATCTATTGGCCCAGGGTAAAAACCTGCGCTGGGTCGAGGAAGCCGCCGATGAATGTCTGCAATTTTCCCGCAAAAACCAGTTGTCGTTTTCAATAGGCCTAGCCCAGGCGGTGCTGGCCGGCTGGGTATTACCGATGAAGCCCGATTACCGCCCGGTCGATATGCAAACCACGCTGGCGGACTGGCAGGCCAATAACTATGTGGCAGCTACCGGCAGTTACTTCGCATTACTGGGTTTTGCCCAATATTACCTGGGCGACTATGGTGCGGCGGCAGTATCGCTGAAAGCCGTGGAAAACTATTTGCACGGCTTAACCGACAATGTTTTGAAACGTCTTTGGTACGCCTTTCGGATCTTGAACTTGCTGCGCTCGGAAATGGATGCGGCGCGAATCGATGCCGAAATTGCGCCCTTGCTTGCGCAACTGGAAGTGTGGGGGCAACTTGGTCCCTTGCTGAAACCCTACCTAATGTTTGTCCATGCCGAGCTTGCCAGACAGCAGGGCCAATACCGCGAAGCGCGCAATCTGTACATGGATGCCATTGCCTTGTCACTGGCGCAGAACTATGGCCTGCTGACCGGCCATATATACGAAACGCTGGCAGATCTGTTGCTGAAGCACCGCTTGGGCGACGCGGAACTGTATTACGGCGAAGCGCGCCGCCACTACCGCTTATGCCGTGCCGATGCGAAAAGCAACCAGCTGCAGGAACGTCATCAATACGTCAGTCCGGAGACCGGCGCCAGAATAGCCAAACCTCAGCCCGCTCCCACCACCTTACCTAGTCTGGACATCAGCTATCTGATGAAATCGGCGCTGGCGTTATCGGCAGAAATCGATCTGACACAATTGATGCAAAAAATCATGGCCGTGGTCTTGGAAAGCTCTGCCGCCCAGCACGGTTATCTGTTGATCAAACAACAAGACGAATTATTGGTGGCCGCCGAGCAGCACGTCGGCAAAAAGCGCACCATACACAAACACTATTACAGCTTGAACAAGGTGCGCGGCATCTGCCACGCCATCGTCAATTACGTGCAACGTACCCACGAAAAAGTCGTGCTGAGCGACGCCTGCAGCGACGGCGAGTTTCAAAATGCGCCCGAGGTTGTGGCGTTTGGCTTACGCTCGGTATTGTGTTTGCCGGTGATCAAGCAAAGCGAATTAATCGGCTTGCTTTACCTGGAAAACCGGCTATCCGAAGGCGTATTCACCCCGGAAAAAATCAGCATGACCGAGCTGTTGACCGCCCAAGCGGCTATTTC
Source organism: Methylomonas sp. TEB (assembly GCF_047777895.1). Taxonomy (GTDB): domain Bacteria; phylum Pseudomonadota; class Gammaproteobacteria; order Methylococcales; family Methylomonadaceae; genus Methylomonas. The sequence goes on along the minus strand of NZ_CP180476.1, from coordinate 1,743,852 downwards.
GTTGGAAAACGCCCGCTTGCTGGAACAAACCCGCCAAGCTTACAAACAATTACAAGAAAACCAGGATCATATGCTGCAAATGGAAAAGCTGTCGGCACTGGGCACGCTGGTCGGCGGCGTGGCCCATGAGATCAACAATCCGCTGATGGGCGTGATGAACTTCGTCGAATTTGTCTCGGACCGCACGGAAGATGCCAAATCCAAGCAAATACTGGCGCAAGCCTTACAGCAAATTCAACGCATCAAAAACATTGTGTCGAATATGCTGGTGTTCATGCATCAAAAGACCACGCCAACCGGCAGTTGCTCGCTAGAGGAAGTTTTAGGCCAAACCTTGTTGTTGCTGGAAGGCGAATTGCGCAAAACCGCTATCCAAGTCCGTACCGAGATACCGGAAAACTTGCCCAAACTCGCCTGCACGGCGGAAAGCATGCAACAGATTCTGATCAATCTATTGATCAATGCCCGCGATGCGCTAAGCGGTATTGCGCAACCCGAAATTGAAATCAGCGTTCGTTGTGCCGAAAAAATGCTAGAGTTGAATATAAAAGACAATGGTCCCGGCATCCCCGACGAAGTACAAGGCCGCATGTTCGACCCTTTCTTTACCACCAAACCGCCCGGCCAAGGCACCGGACTGGGTTTATCCGTCACCCGCCGCTTGATTCAAGATGCCGATGGCTCGATAGCCGTGGAAAGCCGCATTGGCGAAGGTTGCTGCATCCGGTTAAAATTCCCCCACTTTTAGTATTTGTTAACGAATAGAGACACAGGCGATGGTAAACAACATTCTGGTGATTGACGACGACCCGGCGGTACGCGGCGCCTTCAAGCTGATTCTGGAAGAAGAAGGCTATCGTGTGCGCGAAGCCGAGAACGGTCTGCAAGGTATCGCCATGGTGGAAGCCGATCGTCCCGACTTGATATTTCTGGACTTACGCATGCCCGGCATAGACGGCGTGGAGACCTTACGCCGCCTGAAGGCGTTGGACACCAGCTTGAACGTCTATATCGTCACGGCCTTTGCCGCCGAATTTATGGATCAACTGAAAGACGCCCATGAAGAAGGCTTGCAATTCGAACTAGCCAGCAAACCCTTGTCGGCGTCGCAAATCCGCAATATCGCCCAAGTGGTGCACATCGCCAAAGTTCACGAAGAACGCCGGGCCAACCACCATAAGCTGGTTTTGACCTTATACGTGGTGTCGCTGAATCCGGAAACCCGTAGGCTGGTGGAGCAAATCAGCGCGGTGCTGGCCGGCATATACGAGCCCGGCCATTGGGTATTCGACGTGGTCGAAGTATTGGGCATGCCGGAAAAGGCGCTGGAAAAAGAAATCTTTGCTACGCCGATGCTGGTGCGCGACCTGCCGGAACCGGTGTTGAAACTGCTAGGCGATCTTTCGCGAATGTCGTCGGTGATGGCGGCCATCACTACCCAAAATGTTGGTACAGGTGTGCAGACAGTGATCGTTTGATGCCCGGTCGTAACCCCTAAATGCCACAAACACTCAAACAACTCAATCTGATCCTGGACACCATTACCGACGGCGTAATGGTGGTCGACCCGCAAGGCAGCGTTATTTATGCCAATCAAGCAGCAGAACAATTGCTGGAACGCGGCAGCCTGATCGGCCATTCCCTGGCAATTCCGATTTCCGCCGACAAAATTCAATTTCAAGACATCAACCTGATTCGCCCCAGCGGCATAGCCTGGGCCGAACTGCGCTCCACGCCGCTGGAATGGGAAGGCGCGCCGGCCTATGTCATCGGACTGCGCGACATCACGGCCCGTAAGCAAGCGGAAATCGCGTTGCAGGAAAGCGAGCTACTTTTTCATACGCTATCGAAGATTGCCCCGGTCGGCATTTTTCGCACCAACGAAAAAGGTGAGTGCGATTACGTCAACCATCGCTGGTGCGAAATCACCGGCTTGCATTTTATTGATTCGCACGGTGACGGCTGGATAGCCGGTTTGCTTGCCGAAGACCGCGAATCGGTAATTGCCGAATGGCAGCGATGCGTATCCGCCTTGCAGCCCTTCAATATGCAATACCGTTTTCAACTGGCGGACGGCAGTGTGCGCTGGGTGGTGGGGCGCGCCGAACCGGAATTGGACGAAACGGGCGGATTGTGCGGTTACGTCGGCACCATTACCGATATTTCCGACATCAAAGCCAACGAAGAGCGCTTGGGACAAGCCGCCGCCGTATTCGAAAGCACCCGAGAGGGCGTGATGATTACCGACGCCCAACGCCGAATTACGATGGTCAACAAGGCCTTTAGCAACATCACCGGTTACGATAATCGGGATGTAATCGGTCATAGCCCCAGCATCTTAAGTTCCGGCCGCCACAACGCCGATTTTTACCGGGAAATGTGGGCCAATATTGCCACTACGGATCATTGGCAAGGCGAAATCTGGAATCGCCGCAAGTCCGGCGAGGTGTATCCGGAATTGTTGAGCATCAGCACCGTGCGCGACGGCAAAGGCGAGATCAGCCACTACGTGGGTGTGTTTGCCGACATTTCCAAGCTGAAGGCTTCGGAAATGGAACTGGAATTCCTGGCCCACCACGACCCACTGACGAAATTGCCCAACCGCATGCTGTTCCTGTCGCGCCTGCAACACAACATCGAAAAAGCCCGCCGTCAGGCCAACAAGATGGCGGTGTTGATGCTCGACTTGGACCGCTTCAAGGACGTTAACGATAGCTTCGGCCATTTGGCCGGCGACGATTTGCTGCAAATGGTCGCCGAACGCCTGACTACCCGGCTGCGTACCAGCGACACCATTTGCCGGCTCGGCGGCGACGAATTCGTGGTGTTGCTGGAAGAAGTCAACCAACCTGAAACCGTCGCTCATGTGGCCACGCAAATCATCAATGCCTTGAACCAAACTTGGCAGCTACCCAGCGGTCATGAGGTACGCATCGGCGTCAGCGTAGGCATCGCCATGTTTCCCGAACACGGCGCTTCGCCGGACGAGTTGATCCAACAAGCCGATACGGCCTTGTATCAAGCCAAAAATGAGGGCAGGAACCGCTTCAAATATTTCTCGGAAGATTTGACCCGCGCCGCGCGCGAACGTATCGATATAGAAATCCGCCTGCGCCAAGCTATCGAGCAAGGCGAATTGCGGGTGTTTTTCCAACCGCAAATTTGCATCGAGAATGGCGCGATTATAGGCGCCGAAGCCTTGGTCCGCTGGCAGACTGCCAGCGGCGAACTGATACCGCCGCTACGCTTCATCCCGATTGCCGAGGAAACCGGTCTGATTACCAGTATCGGCAATTGGGTGTTGAGAGAAACCTGTCACCACGGCCAGCGCTGGCGGCAAGCCGGTTTTCCAGCCTTGCGTCTGGCGGTTAACCTATCGCCGCAACAGTTTTTGCATAGTGATATTAGCGAAGTGGTCGCCAGGATTTTGGCAGAGACCGGTTTTCCGGCCGAGTGCCTGGAACTCGAACTCACTGAAAGCGCGTTGATGAAACGGGAAAAAGAAGCCATCGAAATTTTACACAAGCTGCACGGCTTGGGTGTGCATCTGGCCATTGATGATTTCGGCACCGGTTATTCGTCGCTGGCTTATTTGAAACTATTTCCGCTGGATGTCTTAAAGATCGATAAAAGTTTTATTGAAGACATCCCCAAACACACTGACGATATGGAAATCACCGCGACGATTATCGCCATGGCTAAGACGCTACGCATGCGCGTGGTAGCGGAAGGCGTGGAAACCGCCGAGCAACTGGCTTTTCTGAAAAGCCGGCAATGCGATCTTTACCAAGGTTATCTGGTCAGCAAACCGCTACCGATAGCGGAATTCGAAAAGTTTCTGACCGACTACGCTCTTAACAAAAATCTTGAGCCGGTGGTGTCGGCTTGAAACAAGCGCCGGCAGCCCTAAAGTGTGCAATCAATCCACTGTTTTAGCCAAACGCCGGAAAAAAGTTATAATGCCGGTTTTTTAACCTCACCAAAAGGATCAAAAGATGGCTGACAATCTGATTGCACCTTCCATACTCTCCGCAGACTTCGCACGCTTGGGCGAAGAAGTTGTTAATGTCTTAAATGCGGGCGCAGACATTGTGCATTTCGATGTGATGGACAACCATTTTGTGCCCAATCTGACTATCGGTCCCTTGGTTTGCGAAGCGCTACGCAAGCATGGCGTTACCGCCCCAATCGACGTCCATTTGATGGTGGAACCGGTAGACCGCATCATCCCGGATTTCGCTAAAGCCGGCGCCAGCTACATTACTTTCCACCCGGAAGCATCCAGACACATTGATCGTTCACTGCAAATGATCAGAGACTTGGGTTGCAAATCCGGTCTGGTATTCAACCCAGGCACCCCGTTGCATTACCTGGAGCACGTGCTCGACAAAGTCGATATGATTTTGCTGATGTCGGTCAACCCCGGATTCGGTGGTCAATCTTTCATTCCATCCGCGTTGGATAAATTGCACCAAGCCAGAAAAATTATCGACGACAGCGGTTTGGATATCCGCCTGGAAATCGACGGCGGCGTAAACGTGGCTAATATTCGTGAAATCAAGGAAGCCGGCGCGGACACCTTCGTAGCGGGCTCCGCTATTTTCGGTAAACCGGATTATAAAAAAGTCATCGACGACATGCGCGCGGAATTAGCCGCAGCCAAATAAGTCTGAATTAAAGACAACCGCTGCGGGATGTCCCGCAGCGGTCACTTCCCCAAAGCATTCACTATATTCCTTAAAACGGAATTCTCGCTCCCAACTCGATAGTGTGATCGGTAATATAGGCCTGCCCTAAGCGGTATTCGTATCGCAAAAAGCCCGCCCGACCTTCCGGCAAGCTCAATGCCAACGACGTACCGATATTGAAATAGTCGCGATCCGGCGTATCGGTTTTTACGCTGAATCTTCCGGCACCGGCAGCCGCCTGACTAAAGCGCGCCTGAATCAAACGGCTTTCGTCCAGATATTGATGCACCCATTCGAAGCGCACGCCGGGCGACAACACACCCCAAGAGGTGCTGATCGCGTTACTGGCTTGACCGCCGATAGTCGATGTCGCCGAATCGATAGATTGGCCGGCAAACTCCATGGCTAAACCTCCACCGCCGCTTTCCTGATAGCTATCCACTTCGGTTTTGCTGTAATCCAGCCTTACATAGGGATTAATCACAAAACTTTGCAGCGCAAAGTCTTTACCAAACCCCAAACTAAAGCCGTACTGGTCGCCATTAGCGCTACTGGTAGCCGTATTATCGAATCCGGTATATTGGATGCGCCGATTGATATCGAAGGAATGCAGCGCATAACTCATAATCCAGTCGATATAAAATGACTGCGGCAGGAAATAACTGCCATACGACGAAAACTCGTACGCATCGGTCGACATACTCCCGCTGTTTAAATTGTAATTGGTATCGGTAGAGCCGTAACCGAAGGCCGCACCCAACACCAATTCATCCATAAAACTGTAATCCAGACCGAAGGTAACCGCCTTTCTGTCGGCTTTGAAGCCCCGTTCGCTGCCGGTATTGGCTTTTTCGCCGACGTTGAATTGACCTTTCAGAAAGAAACCTAACGGGCTATCGCGAAACGGCTGTTCGTTTGGATCATCCCCAGCCGCCCCGCCCCGAGCCGGGCCTAATGCTGTCATCAACGCCTTGCCGACCGGTATGGTTTCGCCATTGACATTAATGGTGGAATAACCCAATAAGGAGGCGCTTTGCTGTTGGGAGTTGCGCAGATTAACGATGCGGCCATGCACCACGGAAAATTGCTTGTAACCAAAATCCACGGCGGCCGCACCTTGCGCCGCCACCGCATCCGGAATCACCGCATTCAGGTCGGCGTTGTTTATTTCATTGCAGCGGGCCAATAAATCGCCGCCAGCTCCCGAGCAAGCACTGGTTAAACCTTCGTAAATTGCTTGCTGATTAGGGGTAAAGGTCGGATCGGCGGTTAAGTTGGGCGTCGAGGTTATTGGCGTAGTGGGCGTAGTGGGCGTCGTTGGCGTGGTGGGGGGCGGAGCGACGTCGTTGTCCGCAATGCTGGCGACTGCTGACGCGCCCGCCGACACCGAATCACCGGTACAGCTTGGCGTTACATTCTGAAGAGATAAGGTCACAGTTTCAGTGCTTTCTACCAATGCATCGTCGATAATATTGATGGATACCGGCGCACTATCGGCATGAGACCCGCCAAACAAAAAGGGAACGCTGAAAGAAAAGGTGCCGCTCGAAATATTGTAGTCACTGCCCGCGGTTGCACTGCCGCCAGCAGCGACGACATCGCCGCTTATGGTGCAGCCGCCATAATCACCGGAGCTGCTAGCTAGACTAACGTTAGCCTGGACAACACCATCCGCTTCGTTAAAGTTATAGGACCTGGAAGAAAAATCCAGAGTCCAAGCTTGTACTGAAAATGGCGCGAAAGATAAAACGGCCGCCGCTGCCAGCAATACTTCCTTGGAACTGAATGCCAGGGGTCGAATTGCCCGGTTTAAGCACTGGCGCGAAGACATTGGCGGCATTGCCGTTAGTCCGCATAAACCTGATAACTTTTCTGAATGTAATATAGGTAGGATCATGAGAATTTAGCAGGTTAGATACAGCGTAATTAAAGAATAAAAACCTTGTATGCTAATTATGGCACTGAATACTATCGATGATTCCAAATCATTAGCAAACAGTCTGAATTCTATTATTGACTGCCATCATGAGCATAGATAAATGCTAACGCATAAATTCTTAAACCAATTGTTTCAACAAAAGTTATTGCTAAACGCTGTAGACAACCTCCAACTTCAACATTTTGTGAAGCAAATCCACTGCTATGGCTAGAGTCCTGTATTGCTGGGAATTAGGGGCCGGCTACGGCCACACCGCCGCATTTCTGCCCATAGCCCGACAACTTAAAAGTCTCGGGCACGAGGTCATATTCGCGCTTAAAGATTTGGAATACGCCGACACTTGGTTAGCTGCCGATCACTTTTGTTACCTACAAGCCCCGATACGCTGGCCTGACAGTCGTCCGCAAGCGCCAGCCTCCAGTTATCCGGGAATTCTACAAAACGCCGGCTTTACCGATGAAACCGGTCTGCTAACCCGAGCAAAAGCCTGGGAATGCCTTTATCGCCATGTAAGCCCTGACTTGATCGTATGCGACCACGCACCGACCGCGTTACTCGCTGCCCGCAAATTTGACACGCCTCGAGCGGGGTTCGGCACCGGCTTTTTTTCGCCGCCGCGCATCAGTCCGATGCCCAATATTCGCCCCTGGTTGCGCGTTAGCGATAAGGCCTTAAACATTATCGAAAGCCAGGTGTTAAACACGACTAACTCGGTTTTAGAGTGTTTGAATACACCACCATTAAGGATTTTGGCGGACTTGTTAGAGTTTACGGAAGATTTTATCTGCACGTTTCCGGAGCTGGACCATTATCGGCAATACCGTAACGCGAATTATTGGGGACCCACCATTTTGCAGACGGACGGCATGGGGCCAATCTGGCCGAGCGTCGGAGCCGAAAAAATATTCGTCTATTTGCACCCAGAATATCCCGGCCTGGAAGTGTTGCTAAAACAGTTGCGCGCGTCACCTTGGTCGATATTGGCGCACATACCCGGGACAACACCCGCATTTATAGAAAAGAACAGCAGCGCCAATCTACACATTACTCCACAGCCGGTAATAATCTCGGCTGCTGCCAAACAATGCGATTTGGCTGTTTGCCATGGCGGTATGGCGACATTGTCGGCATTTTTGCTGTCTGGCAAACCCTTGCTGGCATTGCCTTTTCAGCTGGAACAACTGATCAGCGCTCAAAACCTCGCTACTCTCGGCGCGGGCACTTACATCGCCGCGGAAAGCAAAAATCCCAACTACAAAACAGCCGTAACTGAGCTACTGCGCCATTCGAAACACACGCAGACCGCCCAACAGTTTGCGGATAAATACGCCGGCTTCTCGTCCGCACAACAAGCTAGCGATATTGCCAAACGCTGCGAGATGTTGATGAAAGACGCTTACATCAAAGGCAATAGCTGATCGAGAATTTTGCCGTTAGTCGCAAACACCTGCTTTGGAAACACACCGGGATTGCCTTTAAAATCGGTGATGGTTGCGCCGGCTTCTTTGGCTATCAACACGCCCGCGGCAATGTCATACAGATTGAGTTCCTGCTCCCAAAAAGCATCGACCTGGCCATCCGCAACCGTGCATAAATCCAATGCCGCCGAACCCAAGCGCCGTTGGCCGGTGGTAGCCTGGGCGATACGGTTGAAACGCGGCAGGTTGTTATCTTCCAAATACTGGCGCAGGCAGGCAAAACCGGTAGATACCATGCTGCTGGCCAGATTGGTTTCATCCGAAACCCTGATAGGTTTGCCGTTTTTCCAAGCGCCCTTACCTTTTTCCGCGCAGTAATAATCGTCCAAGGCCGGGCCGTAAACCGCGCCCATCATCAATTCACCGTCGATTTCCAAGGCTACGCTGACGCCCCAAAAATATTGGCCTTTCGAAAATGAATGAGTGCCATCGATCGGATCGACGATCCAGCGGCTGGTTTGGTTGGCGGTTTGGCCGCTTTCCTCCCCCCAAAAACCGTACTCCGGACAATGCTCGCTGAGCGCTTGTTTCAGATAATTTTCCACTGCGACATCGGCATCGGTGACCAAGTCGCGAGCGCTTTTTTTGTTAATCGCCAGAGAGTCCAGATCGTTGAAATATCGCATCGCCACATCGCCGGCCGCGCGGACGATGGTTTCTAAAGCTTCAAGAGTGATGGGCATGATTTTCCTGATTTTGTAGGGATGCGGGCAAGGCGGCGATCCGCCCTGCCCGCTATGAAAAGCTTAAATTCTAACCGTTAATGGTTACAGGTTGTGATAGCCGGTTTCTTCGTGCAACACAATATCCAGACCTTGCTGCTCTTCGTCTTCGCTGACGCGCAAACCGATGAACACGCCGATGAGTTTCAATAAAACATAGCTGAATAAAGCGCTCCAGGCCGCCGTCACTAAAACCGCTAGCGTTTGCACGCCGACTTGCTCGGCAATAGTCACGCCGTTCAATCCCAAGCCGCCGAAACTTTCAGCAGCAAACACGCCGGTTAAAATCGAGCCGACGCAGCCGCCGACGCCATGTACCGGAAACACGTCCAAGGAATCGTCGATTTTCAAACGGCGTTTGACGAATTGCGTGGCGTAAAAACACACGGCGCCAGCCACAATACCGATAACCAAACCACCAACAGGCCCGACAAATCCAGAGGCCGGCGTAATGGTGCCCAAGCCGGCGACCATCCCGGTGACGATACCTAAAACACTGGGCTTACTAAAACGCAGCCATTCAATGGTCATCCAGGTTAAAGCACCGGCGGCCGCGGCGATATGCGTCACGGCAATCGCCATGCCGGCACTGCCGTCAGCTTTTAACGCGCTACCACCGTTGAAGCCGAACCAGCCGAACCAGAGCATCCCGGCACCCGTAACCACCATGGTCATATTGTGCGGCGGCATCGCCACGGTGGGAAAGCCTTTGCGACGCCCCAACACTAATGCCGCCACCAGAGATGCCACCCCGGCGTTGACGTGAATCACAATCCCGCCGGCAAAATCCTTCGCACCCATCGCCGCCAGCCAGCCGTTGCCCCATATCCAATGGCAAATCGGCATATACACCACAATCAGCCAAAGTCCGCTAAACCACAGCATGGCTGAAAACTTCATCCGTTCGGCAAACGCGCCAACGATCAAGGCCGGGGTAATAATCGCAAAAGTCATTTGAAACATGAAAAACACGGTTTCGGGAATATCGCCGATCAAAGTTTGCGTGTTCATGTCCGGCAGAAAGATCTTGCTGCCGCTCCCCAAAAACGGTTGCCAGCTGCCGCCATCGGCAAATACGAAGCTGTATACACCGGCCAGCCACAGTAGCGATACCAGACAGGTAATCGCAAAACATTGCATCAATACCGACAGCACGTTCTTGCTTCTGACCAAACCGCCATAAAACAGCGACAGGCCAGGAATGGTCATGAATAAAACCAGCGCGGTGGAGGTTAAAACCCAAGCGGTGTTGGCTTGGTTAATGCCTTCGGCCCAAGCCTGCTGCGGCAACATCAAGCTGTATGCCATTAGCATCAGCGTTCTTTTTATTGTTGTCATTGTCTTTCACTAGATGATGGTGTGTTGTTATTTTTAAGCTGTCTATAAACAACAAAATCGCCCTGGTCTGCGAATTTCGCGCAGACCAGGGCGATTTTTGATGTTCTACTGCTTTTTATTTTTTGTCGAAGACTTAGATAGCGTCTTCTCCGGTCTCGCCGGTTCTGATACGGATAATCTGTTCCAGGTTGGTCACAAAAATTTTACCGTCGCCAATTTTGCCGGTGTTTGCGGCTTTGACGATGGTTTCCACGGCTTGGTCGACAACGTGTTCCGCAACTGCAATTTCCAGCTTGACCTTAGGCAGAAAATCCACCACGTACTCAGCGCCGCGATATAACTCGGTATGACCTTTTTGCCTGCCAAAGCCTTTTACTTCGGTTGCCGTTACACCCGCCACCCCGATCTCGGACAAGGCTTCCCTGACGTCGTCCAGCTTGAATGGTTTGATAATCGCTGTAATTAATTTCATGCTATCCCCAAATTCGAATGATTAAAAAGCTGTTTCGTCACTGTTGCCACCATAATAAATAATTCCGGTAGAACCTACAATTTACCCGAGCAAAAGCACCAAAGTAGTGCTTCATGATAACAAAAACGGGCAGCCATCGCCGACCACCCGTTTCTTTTCGCGTTAACCGCAGCTTTCAACCCTAAACGTGATAAGCGGTTTCGCCATGCTCGGTGACATCCAGACCTTCGCGCTCGGTCGCTTCGCTAACCCGCAGACCAAGAGCCACATCGGCAATTTTGAAGGCAATGAAGGACACCACGCCGGACCAAACGATGGCGATGCCTACACCCCAAGCTTGGCTGGCAAGCTGGGTAAGCACGCTGTAGTCAGGCAAGGTTGCGTTGGTGACGTAATCCCAGACGCCGGTACCACCCAAATCAGGGCTGGCAACCACAGCAGTACCCAAGGCGCCGATAATACCGCCCACCCCGTGCACACCAAACGCATCCAGCGAATCGTCGTAACTCATCGCGTGTTTCAAAAAGGTTACCGACCAGAAGCATACTGCACCGACTACTAAGCCCAAACCGATAGCTCCCATCGGGCCTGACCAGCCGCAAGCAGGCGTAATCGCAACTAACCCGGCCACCGCACCTGACGTAGCGCCCAACATGCTGGGTTTACCACGCACAGCCCATTCCGCGCCCATCCAGGCCAGAGTTGCCGCGGCCGCCGCCAACAATGTGTTAACGAAAACCAATGCTGCCAGACCGTTGGCTTCCAGGTTGGAACCTGCATTAAAGCCAAACCAGCCTATCCATAACAAGGATGCGCCTATCATGTTCATCGTCACGCTGTGCGGCGCGATAAATTCTTTACCATAACCAATACGCTTGCCTATCATTAAACAACCGACCAAGCCGGCGATACCTGCGTTGATATGTACCACCGTGCCGCCGGCAAAATCCAAGGCGCCTTTTTGGAATAAAAAGCCCGCAGTCGCACCGGCAGTTTCCGCAGCGGCCGCATCGGTATAGGCATCAGGGCCTGCCCAGTACCAAACCATATGCGCCATCGGTAAGTAGCAGAAACTAAACCAGATCACGGTAAACAACAGCACCGCTGAAAATTTAACCCGCTCGGCAAATGCGCCGATGATCAACGCGGGCGTGATGGCCGAGAAAGTCAGCTGGAACGCTACATAAATAAATTCAGGTACATAAGCCCCTTTGCTGAAAGTGGCCGCCATCGAATCCGGGGTAATACCCTTCAAAAATGCCTTGCTGAAACCGCCGAAGAAAGCGTTACCCTCGGTAAACGCGACGCTGTAGCCGAACGTCGCCCACATAATCGCCGTCAACGAAAAGATCACAAAGACCTGCATCAAGATAGACAGCATGTTTTTAGCACGCACCATACCACCGTAGAACAAGGCCAAGCCAGGTATTACCATTAACGCAACCAGTACGGTGGCAACTATCATCCAGGCGGTATCGCCTTTGTTAACGGTGGCTTGTACGGCCGGTGCCGCCACTTCTTCCGCAAACGCCATGCCCGAGAGTCCAAACAGCGCGAACAGCGCCATGCCTGTTAAATATTTCATTGTTGGTTTCCCCATCTTCATATTAAAGAGCTTCTTCGCCGGATTCGCCGGTTCTAATCCGAACCACCTGCTCCAGATCGGTTACAAAAATTTTGCCATCGCCGATCTTTCCGGTATTGGCTACTTTCACAATCGCTTCGACGGCTTGCTCAAGCAAAGCATCCGCAACCGCTACCTCGATTTTTGCTTTGGGTAAAAAATCCACCACATATTCGGCACCACGATACAGTTCCGTATGGCCCTTTTGCCGACCAAAGCCTTTTACTTCAGTAACCGTCACGCCAGATACACCGATATCCGACAACGCCTCACGCACGTCGTCTAGCTTAAACGGCTTAACCACCGCTGTTATCAGTTTCATAGTTCAACACCTCTTTGCTTGAGTTAATAAATTCCCGAAACAAGCAAAGCATGATGCATGCCACTATTTATTCCCATGATTTTTAAAGCTTTATTAAACACATCCATTAAAAGAACAACAGAATCGCACCAAATCAGTGCAACGCTTTTTGGATTGCACCATTGCAACTCAATACCACCCTACAGGCCTTGATCTGCCAGTTTCAGTGGTTTGCTTTAAGAATAAACGGGGCGTTGTCGCAACATAGCAACACTGCATTACTTTGGTGCAACAAAAAGAATTTGCACCATTGCGAATCATGAACTAGTCTACATATGCCGCCTATCTTATTGATTTTTAATAAATCGAATATGGCCTAAAAACTGCTACAGAATCTTCAGTAGTCACTGAACCAAGGGGATAACCACCATGAGAAACAACACAACGTTAACAAAATCACACAGCCGCGCTTGCTTAGCCGGATTAATGGTGATTTGCAGTGCCTCCGCTAGCGCGGACAGCTGGACAGAAGCATCCGGACTACTGGGTGCAGCTGGCATTGATCCGAACACATCTAAATTCATGACCGATCACAATCTGAAGGTTGGCGGCTGGCTGAACAGTAGTGTCGGCGCCAACATGAATAGCAACGGTGACGGTTTTAACGGCCCAGTGACATTCAACGACCGTAGCGGTGAATTGCAACTCAACCAGTTGTATCTGTATTTGCAAAAAGCTATCAATGTGAACGGCGACTCTTTCGACATCGGCGGTCGCGTCGATGTGATGTACGGTACCGATGCCGCGTTTACACAAGCTTACGGTTCATTCGGATTCGACCCCGGCACCCTAGCGGACAGTGACCGTGGCAACTGGGATCTGAATTTGAGCGGACACGGGGAACGCTTCTACGGCTTGGCATTACCACAAGCATACGCCGAGTTTAACCTCCCATTCGGTAATGGTATCGCAGTCAAAGCCGGACACTTTTATACTCCAATCGGTTACGAAGTAGTTACCGCTCCCGATAACTTCTTCATCACCAAACCCTACACTATGCAATATGGCGAACCATTTACCCATACTGGCATACTCGCAACCTACGCATTCAATCCGAATTGGACAGTAATGGGCGGTGCAGTTACCGGAAGCAACTCGGGCGGCTGGGACGGCAACTGGGACAGAGACCTGGGCAACTGGGCTTGGTTGGGCGGGGTAACCTGGACAAGCGACGACGCCGGCACATCTCTGGCTATTACATCAACGGCTGGCGAACGCTCCGAAAACAGCAAAGACACATGGGCCATGTACAGCATCGTCGGTAAGCACAATTTCACCGACAAGTTGCATTACATCATTCAACACGATCACGGTTTTGCCAATAATATCTGGACCGGGAACGCAAGCCTTGCAGGACTTCCAGACGGCAGGGAAGACGCCGAATGGTATGGCATCAACCAATATTTGATTTATGACGTCAACGACAAAGTCTCAGCCGGTCTGCGCGCAGAATGGTTCCGTGATCATAACGGCATCCGTGTTCTCGGCCCTGGCCGTTGCTATGCTGCGGCAGGCACAGTCGGCGACAACTTCGCTTGTGGCAGCAACTACGGCGCTAACTATGTCCCGTTTCAAGAAGCCAGCGGATATTACGCCGTTACAGCCGGCTTGAGCTACAAACCGGCAAAATGGTTGAACTTGCGTCCAAACTTGCGTTACGACTTTACCGATAATGCTAAAGCGTTCGACAACGGTACACGCCACAACCAATTCTTGGTTACTGCGGACGTAGTCATCACTTTCTAAGTTGGTAGCCTAAGTAAATCATCGTTATAAAGCTGTACGCCTCCATTGCGTTTAAAGCCCTTTGGAGGCTCTGTTTGTTATAGCTCTTTACTACGTTTGATGATATTGTTAAATCGTTTAAGCTTCTCAACCAAAACAACTACAACCTACGGAGACCCTCACTAATGTCTGTTGATCACGTTCTGAAATTAATTCAAGAAAACGACGTTAAATTTGTCGACTTCCGCTTCTGCGACACTCGCGGTAAAGAACAACACGTTACTTTCCCAGCGCACACCATCGACGAAGACACCTTTGAAGAAGGTAACATGTTTGACGGTTCGTCCATCGCCGGCTGGAAACACATCAACGAATCGGACATGATTCTGATGCCGGACCCCAGCACCGCGGTTATCGATCCTTTCTTCGACGACAAAACCCTGATCTTGCGTTGCGATATTATCGAACCGAAAGACATGCAAGGTTACGCTCGTGACCCACGCTCTATCGCCAAACGCGCTGAAGCCTATTTGCAATCTACCGGTATCGCCGACACCGCGTTCTTCGGTCCTGAAAACGAATTCTTCATTTTTGACGACGTCCGCTGGAACACCAGCATGGGTGGCTGCTCCTACCAAATCGACTCAGAAGAAGCCGGCTGGAACTCAGAAAAAGTTTACGAAAACGGCAACATCGGTCACCGTCCAGGCGTTAAAGGTGGTTACTTCCCCGTACCGCCAGTCGATTCATTCCAAGACATGCGCTCTGCAATGTGCCTGGTTCTGGAAGAAATCGGCCAAACCGTTGAAGTACACCACCACGAAGTGGCAACTGCCGGTCAGTGCGAAATCGGTGTTAAATTCAATACTTTGGTTAAAAAAGCCGACGAAGTACTGGGCTTGAAATACGTGATTGCCAACATCGCGCACGCTTACGGCAAAACCGCAACCTTCATGCCTAAACCACTGGTTGGCGACAACGGCAGCGGCATGCACGTTCACCAATCTTTGGCTAAAGGCGGCGTCAACCTGTTCACCGGCAACCTGTATGGCGGTTTGTCAGAAACCGCGCTGTACTACATTGGCGGCATCATCAAACACGCCAAGGCATTGAACGCAATTACCAACCCTTCAACCAACAGCTACAAACGCCTGGTTCCTGGTTTTGAAGCGCCTGTGATGCTGGCTTACTCAGCACGTAACCGCTCTGCGTCTATCCGTATTCCTTACGTCACTAACCCTAAAGGCCGCCGTATCGAAGTACGTTTCCCAGACTCCACTGCTAACCCATACTTGGCGTTTTCTGCCATGTTAATGGCCGGTCTTGACGGTATCCAAAACAAAATTCACCCAGGTGAAGCGATGGATAAAGACTTGTACGACTTGCCGCCAGAAGAAGAAAAAGCGATTCCACAAGTGGCGTTCTCTTTGGACGAAGCCTTGGCAGCTCTGGATGCGGACCGCGAATTCTTGACTCGTGGCGGCGTATTCACCGACGACGTAATCGATGGCTACATCGCATTGAAACAAGAAGATGTGACTCGTCTGCGTATGAGCACTCACCCTGTTGAGCTGGATATGTACTACAGCCTATAAATAAATAGTTAAGCCCGTTCTTAACGGGCCCACACTATCCCCAAGCCCCGCAAGTCATCGGCTTCGCGGGGTTTTTTATGCCCTGGCGCGTACCTCACACACCTGCGCCGCTTTTTAGCTGCGTCGAAGAACAAGCTATTTGTCATCCTCCGGCAATTCAGGCGCCTTCCATGATCCGCGCTTATGGGCTTCCATCACGGTTTGCCACCCATTCTCCAGCTCCTTTTCCGTGATACCAAATTGCTGAAGAATGCCATTAAGGCCGGACGGCACATCAAACGCTGGCTTGGCAATATTATTGGCACGCGGCACGCTCGTTGGAGAAGATGAAATTATTACGCTGCCATTAATAAGTTTGATGTCTCCTTTAGCACACCGCGCCTGATCATCGGTATACAAGGTTTTTCCATCGACCACACATTTCATTGGCTCGGCCAACGCCTGACAAACCGGTAAAAATGCGGATATGCTAACGCCCATTAAAAATAGTATTTTCACGGCCTGGTCCGATTAGTTCAAAAGAAAAACATTCGCAACTCGAACGCAAAGTGCGCCGGAAAAACCGACAGCCAATTTGTTTTCGCAAGCAACCTTTACCGACAAGTCTAGCTTGGAATGCCCCTGCCCATTCGATTGGAGATGCTGTTTATAATCTCGCAGCGGAGGCACATTAATTGCTTCGCAACTGAAGGGGGCATAGCTCCTTTATTCCAGACACCCTTTCCTCAGCACATTTTAGGCGACAATTATGGCTATCAGCGTCTTCGATATTTTTAAAATCGGTATCGGACCTTCCAGTTCTCATACTGTGGGGCCCATGCGGGCAGCAATGACGTTTGTCAATAATCTGGAACAGCGAGGTTTTATTGATGAGGTACAGCGCCTGCGCATCGAATTATTCGGTTCGCTTGGCGCAACAGGTAAAGGCCATGGCACCGACAAAGCGATATTGCTTGGCTTGGAAGGCGAAGCACCTGACTTGATTGACCCCGCCATCATTCCACAACGCCTGGCCACAATCCGCGAATCCGGAGCAGTTAGGCTATTGCAGCGTTACCCGGTAGCGTTCAACGAGAAAGCCGATTTACTGTTTCAACGTAAAGTACTTCCTTATCACTCCAACGGCATGCGCTTTAGTGTATTCGGCGCAAACGGCTCCGAACTGCTGCAAAGCGATTACTATTCGGTAGGCGGCGGATTTGTCGTGACCGACGCTGCGGCTGCTGCGGACAGGCTGAGCAATGACGACACCTGCCTACCCTATCCTTTCAAAACTGGTGCAGCGATACTAAAACTGTGCGCGACACATAACAAATCAATCAGCGATTTGATGCTGAGCAATGAAAAAGCCTGGCTGGGTGAAGAGGAAATCCGCCAGAAATTATTGAACATTTGGCAGGTGATGCAAGCCTGCGTCGAACGAGGCTTGCACGAAGAAGGGGTTATGCCGGGCGGCATGAAAGTCAGGCGCAGAGCAGCCAATCTCTACCGGCAGTTGAGCGGCGAAATTCCTCGGCAAACTCCCAGCATGCCGGTGGGAACCATGGAATGGGTAAACTTATTTGCACTTGCCGTCAGCGAGGAAAATGCTTCCGGCGGACGGGTCGTAACTGCACCCACCAACGGCGCTGCCGGCATCATCCCGGCGGTATTACATTATTACTGGCGCTTTTGCGATGGTGCGAATGAAGAAGGGGTGATTCGCTTCTTGTTGACAGCCGCCGCAATAGCGATTCTGTATAAAGAAAACGCCTCGCTATCCGGCGCCGAAGTCGGCTGTCAGGGCGAAGTCGGGGTCGCTTGCTCTATGGCTGCCGGCGCACTGGCCGAAGTATTGGGCGGCACGCCCGAGCAGGTGGAAAATGCCGCCGAAATTGGCATGGAGCATAACTTGGGCTTAACCTGCGATCCTGTTGGCGGTTTGGTGCAGGTGCCCTGCATCGAGCGTAACGCGATGGGGTCGGTTAAGGCTATCAACGCGGCGCGCATTGCCCTGCGCGGCGACGGCAAACATTTTGTATCGCTGGACAAGGTGATTAAAACCATGCGCGAAACCGGCGCCGATATGAAAACCAAATACAAGGAAACCTCTCGCGGCGGTTTGGCGGTGAATCTGATTGAATGCTGACAACGGCTTAAACGCAATCTCAAGCTGTTTTATATGACCTCTTTCGCAAGAATCTCCAGCGGAGCGTCGCCGCCGCATGGAAAGGGGTAGCCAATCAGATAAATGGTACGCTGCGAATAAGATTTTCTGCGCGGATCGGCTTTGAGAACCTCCTGCATGAGGGTATCACGAGCTTTTAGGCGCCCGCTTTAAACGCTATTCACGCTATCCTTACAAATTACAGTTCGCCTTAATGCCTTTAGTCTATTGAAGGCCACACAAGCCCCGGCGTCGACGAGCACAGCCTGAACGGCATAAGCGTAATAAACAAGACCGGGTAAACTATAAAACTAGCCATGCGTCCGGAAGTCGGTCGTTTTTTCACCATCATCATAAATAGCTTGGCCCCTGCCCAGAATACCGTCCCGGCCGGAAGCCGCGAATGCCATGATCTGCTCAGCTGTTTCCTGCGGAACTTGCAATTGATTGAGGCTGTTTTGCAGCAGTTCCAACACCACATCGTAGTTATCGTCAATGGGCTGTAATCTTAAAAAATGGGAATGTCCGGGACATAGCAGGGTCAGATGGGGTTTCTCGTCGCTACCGACCAGATCGCCTGTAACGAACATCTCCAAAAACGCAAAGTCTCGATTATTGACCAAACTGGGCTTGGCGTTCCCTCTGGCAAAAGCCGCCGCAAAATAATCATCAGCCAACTCGGCAAGTTTTTTAGGCTTGACCGGCTCTGCGCTGAGCAAAGCATTAACAAGTTGCTTCAGCGGTTTGGTTTGTTCTTCTATGGGCCTGGAGTAAAAATACCGGTTGATACGATAGTCATCGAGCATGTCGGCATAAAAAATGTCCACGATTTTGGACACCAGGTTCTCGTCAATTTTTGGCAATAGTTTATCTTTCATCGTTTTATCCCCCGTTTTTGTAGTTAACCAGCTTATTTGCTTAAGTCAAATACCGCATGAGTAGGTCCCTTTTGCGTCTATTAACCGCAGCACCAGAGTATAAGTCCGATCCGATAATATCCGCTTAAACGTTTTTCAAAAATCAGCGTCCGCCAGCTAGAGTCATAGCCTCTGAAAAAAAAATTTTTAGCAAACAACATTAAGGTCCAATGTTAAGTCTCTGAAGATACGTAACATTGAAAAATCGCGCCACAGATGTCGTTTAAAAACCACTTGAAATCCTTGTTTAACATAGGAAAATCGCGCCCGAAGCGGGATTTTTTTAGACGCTGTTCACACTTTATTCGATCAAATGAGGAGGCATTATGAAAATTGCACTTGTCGCTATGGCCGGAGTCACTATCGGGGCGCTGATAGCTATTTCAGCTTTTCAATTATTGAAAGTCATTTTTCAAGAAATGTACAAAATGGCAGCTGAAGCTTGGTATAGCCCCGAACAACATTAAAGCGGCCCGTATATATCCTTGCGGACGGGTTAAGTAACAGGCGAAAACCAGCCCTTCGCTCGCCCCCAGCTTTAATGCCCATACTCAAAAAAAAATGCCCCGCCGGTTTCCCGACGGGGCATTTTCTTTATCAACGTTGCTCTAACAGCCCGCTTTGTCTAGCACGCACTGTGATAAGACATTTGACCCAATTATCAGTCGTTACCACCGAATACACCCAACAGTTGCAGTAAGCTGGTGAACAGGTTGTAGATGGACACGTACAATGACACGGTAGCTAAAATGTAGTTGGTTTCGCCGCCGTGGATGATTTCACTGGTTTGATACAAAATCATACCGGACATCAACAATACGAACATCGCGGAAACCGCCAACGACAGCGCGGGTACCGAGAACAGTAACGCAGCCAAACCCGCGAAGAACGCTACCAGAACGCCCACCATCAGGAAGCCGGCCATAAAACTAAAATCCTTGCGGGTGGTCAAGGCATAGCCTGACAAGCCAAGGAAAATCACGCCGGTACCTCCCAGTGCGGTTAAAATCAGTTCATGACCGTTGCTGAACGCATGTATATACATGTTTAAAATCGGCCCCAAGGTCATCCCCATGAAACCGGTCAATGCAAACACAAACACCAAGCCCAAAGCACTGTTACTGAAACGGGTGGTTAAAAACAGCAGGCCGAAATAGCCTACCATGGTGATAATCAAGCCCGGATGCGGCAAATCCAGCGTCATGGCTACCGCAGCCATAGCAGAGCTGAACAGCAAAGTCATCGATAGCAATAAATAAGTATTCTTTAAAACCTTATTGGTCGCCAGTATGCCGGCTTCCGAACGAGCAGTTGCAGTATTTAAACGCATGATCAGTTATCCTCTCAAAGTTACAAGTAATGCTATGACCGCGCAACGGCCCTGGAGTTTCAAGGCATTGTCGGTACCGTCTGCTAGTATACCTAAAGAAATTGCACATACGAGGTTAAATAGGACATGAGCCCCACCCCCTACGAGTTAATCGGCGGCGAGAATGCGTTGCGCAGCCTGGTCGACAGATTCTACTTTTACATGGATATTCTGCCGGAAGCCCAGGGCATCCGGGCCATGCATGCCCCCAGCTTGGCAAGCGCCAAAGACAAATTATTTAAGTTCTTCTCCGGCTGGCTGGGCGGCCCCAATTTGTTTATCGAAGAATTCGGCCATCCCATGCTGCGCGCCAGACACTTTCCGTTTCAAATTGGCGAATCGGAGCGCGATCAATGGATGCTATGCATGAACAAAGCCTTGGATGAAATTGAGACTGACCCACGCCTGCGTGAAAACATCCGTACCGCCTTACAACAACTCGCGACGCATATGATCAATCAAGAAGCCACGGGAAGCTGAGCCAAATGTCATTATCCAAACAATTGTTAATCCTGATATCCGCGCTGTTTTTGATGATCTTCAGTGTCAATTTCGCATTGAGCGTCAACAACATCAAGGACTATCTGGAAGGCGAATCAAAAAACCATGCCCAAGATACGGCCACCTCGCTGGGTCTATCGCTTAGCCCTTACATGGTTGATAACCGCGACCCGGTGATTAAAACCATGATGAGCGCCATTTTTGATATGGGTTATTACAAGGAAATCAGGCTGGTCGACGCCGACAACAAAGAGCTGGTAGCCCTGAGCAGCGACAAACGCATAGAAGGTGTGCCGGACTGGTTTACCGAACTGCTGCCCATGACATCGGCCACCGCCGAAAGCGAAATCAGCTCTGGCTGGAACATGAGCGGCGTGATCTACGTGACAGTCAACTCCGGCTACGCCTATTTAAAACTGTATGAGCAAGCCAAATCCGGATTTTATTATTCCCTGGCGGCATTTTTACTATCCATTGCCTTGTTAGCCTTGTTATTGCGCGTCACGCTGGCATCGCTAAGTAGAATCGATTTACTGGCTCAGCAGATCAGCGACGGCCATTTCGAAAGCATAGAAGCCTTGCCCTGGACCCGCGAAGTGCGCAACGTGGCGGCATCGATGAACACCATGTCGCATAAGATCAAAACTACGATAGCAGCGTTGCATGGCAAGCTGGATCAAATGGGCGCCAGCCTGTTACGCGATGACTTGACCGGGCTGTATAAAAAGTCCGTGTTCGAAACCGACATGAAGAATTTGGCATTGGAAGACGCCGATGCTTTTGTAGTTTTGATTAAAATCGATAGCTTGGTCGATCTGGTCAAAGAGCGCGACAGCGACGTGATCGATCAATTCTTACAAGCGTTTGCCGCCATCCTGGGAAAAATCGCCGATCTGGCTGGAGCACAAGCCGGCAAAGCTTATCGATTCTACGGCGCCGAATTTGCACTCGTGCTGAAACTTGGGAATTCGGAACAATTGGAAGGGTTGATGAAAACCTTGAGCAACGAAGTAACCGAATTAGGCGAACGTTACCAAAAAACCGATTTGGCCCACATTGGCGTGGTTGCTTTCAATCCGCTGCTGACCACCGAAATTTTATTGGAAGCCGCCCACGAAGCTTATGAACAAGCGCATCTGATCGGCACTAACAGTTATTTCATCCGCACCGGCGATAATTTTGCGCGTGATATTGCCACCTGGAAGGACTTGGTCTTCGATTGCGTCGATAACGACGGTTACTCGGTTTGGTATATTGGCCAGATCGCCGCATTCAGTAGCGGCGAACTGCTGATGGAAGAGGCTTTCATTCAGGTACACGATAAACAGGGCGGCCTGGTGGCCATCGGTCCATTCATCTCGATTGCCGAAAAATTCGCCAAAATCGTCGATCTGGATAAAGGTGTGATACGCATCGCGCTAGATCATATTCAACACAATCACATCGAGCACGCCATCGCCGTCAACGTATCGACCCGCACTATCAAAAACAGCGATTTCCGGCTCTGGTTGGAAAAACTAATCAAACAAAATCCGGCGGAAGCCAAAAAGCTGGTATTCAGTTTGTCGGCTTATGCCGTCGTCAAGGATATAGACGCCTATCAGGCCTTCATCGAAACCGTGCATCATTGGGGCGCGCGGGTGATGATCAAACGCTTCGAAACCCAATCCATGTCGGCGGAATTGGTCAAACGCCTGAAACCGGACTTTATCCGCCTGGCCCGCGACATCGGCAACGGCATCGACAGTTCCTCGCAAAAACACGCTTTTGTGCAAACCATGCAAGAAATTTCCACATTGCTGGATATTTCCATCTTGGCGGAAAACGTGCAATCGGATCAGGATTATCGCCGCTTAAAGGCGATAGGAATCGTCGGTGCCAGCCGTTAACAAGGGCGCACTCAACGCTGCCAAAATCGCTATTATCGCCTTCAGCCTGTGTTGCGGCATTGCGCTGGCAGCCGGCCTGTTAATCGATCAGAGCCTGCTGGATAGAGTGGAAAAAAAATACGGTGCGGCCGCCAAGCAACGTTTTGTGGACTGGCAAAGTTTGATCGAGAACGGCAAGAGCTGGCCTGAAGCGGAGAAATTGGAGCGGGTGAATAACTTTTTCAACGGTAACGTCGAGTTTGTTGACGATATTATCCTGTGGCAAAAAACCGATTACTGGGCGGCACCTACCGAGTTTCTGGCTAAAGGCGCCGGCGATTGCGAAGATTACTCCATCGCCAAATATTTTACTTTGGTGGAAATGGGCGTCGATGAAAGTAAATTGCGAATTACCTACGTCAAGGCTTTGGCACTGAATCAGGCGCACATGGTATTAACCTACTTCGACTCGCCGCGCGCAGTGCCCTTGGTGCTGGATAATCTGAAGCCGAGCATAGTCCCTGCTACGCAGCGCAGCGACTTGCAGCCCGTGTACAGCTTCAACGGTACCGGCTTATGGCTTGCCAAAAGCAAAGGCTCGGGGCAACATGTCGGCGGTTCGGACCGCTTAAGTATGTGGACCGAGCTTAAATTAAGAATGCTGGAATCGCCTTTTTGAACAAGCAAACCGCCCCCTTACCTTACAAGCTGCGCCGCAGCAGCCGGGCCAAAAACACCCGCATCGTGGTCACCGCCGGAAAAATAGAAGTGGTAGCCCCGCTCAAAGTGTCCGAACGGCGCATTCAGGATTTTGTGCATGCCCAAAAAGACTGGATAGAAGCCGCACTAAAGCGCGTCGCCGGCAGAGTGCAAACCGCCGCCCCCAAGCTAGCACCAAGCGAGTATCGGGATGGCGCGCACATACCCTACCAAGGCCGCCGCTTACCGCTAAAAATCACCACCGGCAAAGCCAAAACGGTCCGCATCGAGTTGCTTAACGACGAGATGTTTTGGGTGAAATTACCGGTTGGGATTGTCGATGAACAATACTCCGCACTGATCCAGCAAGCTTTGATCCGCTGGATGAAAAACCAGGCTAAACAGCATGTCCAGCAATGGGTCGATCTGCACGCGCCGCGCTTTGCCCTGTTTCCTCGCAGCATCCGCATCAAAACCCAAAAAAGCCGCTGGGGCAGCTGCGGTCCGCAAAACGACATCAATATGAATTGGCTACTGCTGCTGGCTCCGGCCGCCGTTTTGGAATACGTGGTAGTCCACGAACTTTGCCACATCAAACACAAAAATCATTCTCCGGCGTTTTGGCAATTGGTTGGCGAACACCTACCCGACTTTAAGCGGCGCCGGCTCTGGCTAAAGCAACACGGCGCCAGCGTGATGCAAGGCTTGTAATGCTGAAAAAGTTGGGATTTTATATATTTGCGGCACTGTTTATCTTTGCGGGGCAATTTTTAGTCCATCAGGATTTGGTCAGCGGCACCCCGCCGCCCATAGTGCAAACCACGCTGACCGGCGAAAACCCCATGCCACGCATAAATAAAGGACCGACTGTGTTGTATTTCTGGGCGGAATGGTGCGGGATATGCCGAAGCATGCAGGGCAGCATCAGCAATATAATGCGGGATTATCCGGGATTAACGGTAGCGGTGCGCTCCGGTGACGACGGCACATTACAGAACTATCTGAACGAGAAACAACTGAACTGGCCGATTGTGAACGACAACAACGGCAATCTCGGTCAACGCTATGGGATTAGAGGCGTGCCGGCTGTATTTTTTATTAACGCCGCCGGCGAGATTGTCTTTACGACAGTAGGCTATACGTCGGAATGGGGTATGCGTATTAGACTTTGGCTGGCAGGATTGAGTTAACTATATCGAGGTAACCATCCGGATTAATGATCGGCTTGTTCAGCCAAATCACCCAGGGCCGCCAATTCCCGCTCCAGCAACTCGCTATCGCCCAGGTTGAGTTCCACCAATCGGCGTAAGTTAGAAATGCTATCTATATCGATATGTACGCATTTAAAACCCACCCTGTTGGCATCGGCATGGGTGGCGGCCACTTCCATACTGATACTGATTTCTTCGGATAAATCGAATTTCAAGTTATATAAGGTATCGGCCTGACCGGCTAAGGGCTGCTCACAATCCAACAGGCAACCGCGCAGGGACAGATCAATAATTTTGCAAGGATAGGTTTGCCCCGAACCGGTTAACACAGCGCCCGTATGGTAAAAAATCCTATGAAAACGGCGTTTATCATCGTTTTTTTCAAATGTCATACGCTTAATCCAAGAAAAATTGCATTGAGGTACTGTCAACGACAATCACATCGTTGCGCTGCAACTGTACGGTGCGGTCGCCCAGGGGCTCGTCGTTAATCGCCAGACCCTCATGTCCTTGCAAGGCGGAAAGGAAATAGCCGTCCTTGCGTCTGGCTATCACAATAACCCCTGCACCTTCATGGCCCAGGCGGGTCATGGCTTTCTTCAAGCGCAGAATTCGACCGATATGGATGCCATTCAACACTTGCAAATTGGCTTCGGGGGATTTGACGGCATCTTCCAGCTTTTCATTTAAGGCCCGCACGTCTGCATCGCCAAAGTCGGCTGGCGTCGATACCAGGACTTTTTCCGAAAATTCATCGGTCGTGTTGAAGACAATATAGTGCTTGCCGATATTGATGATGTCGTTGTTTTGCAGACTCCATTCTTTGGTGTGCTGATCGTTGACCAACAGCGGAAATTTTTCGTTCAATTGCTTGAGAACGCAATTGCCATCTTTAATCACGGCAACGGCATGCGCGGGCGCGACGGCAAGACTATCAACCACTAGGTCATTGGTTTCATCACGACCAATATGCACTACACCAGAATCAAAAACACCTGTATGGATTGCATTGTCTTTAAAATAAACGGTAAATTTCGCCATCTCTGTTGTTCAAGTAATCCCTGCGCCCGGCTAGTAGTATAGCCATTAAAGCCAAGCTTGCAGATTAATCAATAATTATTTTGATATTACATTATTTTTTAAATCCAAACCTATGATAGCCAAAGACTATTTGCATGCTTCTAACACGTCCGCGGTGTCCGAATAAATAAAAATATACAGTCGCCAAGCGGCGCGCCATGTGGCAACATCCACGGTTAGACTTTCCCATCAATACATTAAGTCATCAATCATGAATCCAACTCAGCCCCATGCACCAAGCGAGCCCTTGATTTCGCAAGACATCTATATTGCCGGTGTCGACGAGGGTAACGGTAAATCCTTGATCATGTTGGCCATCATCGAAATGTTATCCGGCTACGCCGACAATATCGGTTTTTTTCGGCCCATTATTCAAAGCGATACCGACAAAGACGATTTGATTCAATTCATTAGCCACCGCTATCAGCTCTCCACACCCTACGATGCCATGTATGGATGTACCAGCGCGGAAGCCAGGCAGCTCTTGGCAAACGAACAGTACGACGAACTGCTGAAAACCATTCTGGCTAAATACCGGGCCTTAAAGGCCCGTTGCGATCATGTGCTCTGTGTCGGCAGCGACTATCGACACGGCAACGCCATTTCCGAATTCGATTTCAACGCCGATGTCGCCAACAATTTGGGCTGCCTGATGATGCCGGTTATGCAGGGCGAAAATCGTAGCGACGAACAAATTTTAAACGGTTTGGCCAGCCTGAAACATTCCATGCACGAGCACGATTGCGAATCGCTGGCCACAGTCATCATCGGTGTCGCGCAAAATCAAATTGCCAGCCTACGCCACAGCTTGAATCATTCCAACGAATTTCCGGTGTACGTGGTGCCTGCCGAATCGTCCCTGGAAAAACCCACCATCGGCAACATTGCCAAGGTCATCGGCGCGAAAGTGTTTTCCGGCGAAAACGCCACCATGAGCCGCGAGGTTTACCACTACAAAGTGGCGGCCATGTTGGTGCCGGACTTTCTGGACTATGTTGAAACCGGCGACTTGATCATCACGCCTGGCGATAGATCGGACATCATCATGGCCAGCCTGATGGCCTACAACTCCAGTAACTATCCGCAGATCGCCGGCTTGATATTAACCGGCCACCAACAGCCTGCCCCGCAAGTGCAAAAATTGATCGACGGTCTGGGCGGCACACCGTTTGCGGTACTCGGCGTCGATTCCGACACCTTCACCACGGCTATGCAGGTCAGCCAGGTCACCGCCCGCCTGCATTCGCAAGATGACCGGAAGATTGCCACCGCACTGGGATTAATCGAAAGTAACATGAATATGGTGGAACTGCGGCTGCGGCTGTGCAGCAAGGTTTCGCATAAAACCACGCCGCTGATGTTCGAGTACGATTTGCTGCAGCGCGCCAAGGCCAAGAAGCAGCATATCGTGCTACCGGAAGGTAATGAAGAACGGATTCTGCGGGCGGCGGAGATTTTGCTGCTACGCGATGTCGTGAAAATCACCCTGCTGGGTAACGAAGCTGAGATCCGCCAGAAAATTCAGGCGATGGCTTTGAAGATGGACAATGTCAACATCATCGACCCGATTAAATCGGATCTGCGGCCCTTATTCGCGGAAACCTATTACCAGGCCCGCAAACATCGGTGCATCGTTTACGACACCGCCTTCGATTTAATGGCCGATCCCAGCTATTTCGGGACCTTGATGATCCATCTTTCTTATGCCGACGGCATGGTATCCGGCGCGGTGCATTCGACGCAACATACCATTCGTCCGGCCTTCGAAATCATCAAAACCAAACCGGGCGCGTCCATTGTTTCCAGCGTGTTTTTTATGTGCCTGGAAGATCGCGTATTGGTTTATGGCGATTGTGCGGTGATTCCCAACCCCAACGCCGCGCAATTGGCCGACATCGCGATTAACGCCGCCGAAACGGCACGCATGTTCAACATCGAGCCGCGCGTTGCCATGCTGTCCTACTCCACCGGCGAATCCGGCAAGGGTGAGGCGGTGGATAAGGTCAGAGACGCGGTCAAAATCGCCCAAAGCCTGCGTCCGGACCTACAACTGGAAGGCCCGATGCAATACGATGCCGCCGTGGACACCAGCGTTGCTAAAACCAAACTACCCGACAGCCAAGTCGCCGGCCGCGCCACAGTATTGATTTTTCCGGACCTGAATACCGGCAACAACACTTATAAAGCGGTACAGCGTTCCTC
Organism: Methylomonas sp. TEB; assembly: GCF_047777895.1. GTDB lineage: Bacteria > Pseudomonadota > Gammaproteobacteria > Methylococcales > Methylomonadaceae > Methylomonas. Next base: position 1,715,917 of record NZ_CP180476.1, on the reverse strand, counting down.
CGGCGCAATTGCTGTCGGCCCCATCCTGCAAGGCTTGAACAAACCAGTCAATGATTTAAGCCGCGGCTGCACAGTGACAGACATCGTCAACACCGTCGTCATCACCGCGATTCAAGCCCAGGAAGCCGACAAAACATGATGTATAAAACGCTATCAAGCAGTTTACTGTTTTGCCTTCTGAGCTTTAATTTACAGGCACAGACCCGCATCGCCGTCTTGGATTTTGAATTGAAAGACCTGACACTGGCACCCGGCGTCCCCGCTGAATTGCAAAGAACCGCGTCAATCAAACCGCTGCTGGAGCAGGAATTAGCCCGCGCCGGCTATCTAATCGTAGCCATACCGAACCAGGCACAGCAAGCCGACTACATTTTGATCGGACGGTTACATAAACCCAGCTTTTTATTCGCATATCTAATGGGGCGTTTGGTCAAGGTAGACAATGGTAGATTGGTCGGCGATTACATTGCCGAATCCAAAGGCCCCAACGCCAGCCTGACCATCAAAGCCGTGGAAAGCCTGACCACGAAAATCGATCATGATCTGGAGCGCCGCTACAGCCCACCGCCACCGGCAAAGCTTGTCCATTAATCGCCAACTTCTTCGAGATATTCATGAAAATCCTGGTGCTCAACGCGGGCAGTTCATCGGTTAAATACAGCTTATTCGAGATGTCTGATCGCTCGGTGCTGATCGCCGGTATCATCGAACGTATCGGCGAAGATGCCGCTAGCCATAGTTATGCGCTGGCGAATAATGACCGGACACGCGACGAAATCAATTGCCGCAACCATCAACAAGCCTTGCAATTGTTGTTCGAAACACTGGCTGCCTGCCGCGTGTTAAACGACCGTCGCGAACTGGCCGGCATTGGTCATCGGGTGGTACATGGCGGCGAACATTTTCGTGAACCGGCCTTAATCGATGCGCAAGTGATGCAGCGCATTGCCGAAGTGATCCCATTGGCGCCGCTGCATAACCCTGCCAATCTGTTGGGGATTGAAGAAGCCATCCGGCAAATGGGCGAGACACCGCAGGTGGCGGTATTCGATACGGCGTTTCATCTAACCCTGCCGGATTATGCCTACCGCTATCCCCTGCCCGAAAATCTTTACACGGATCATGGTGTGCGACGTTACGGCTTCCACGGTACCTCGCACCGCTATGTTGCCGAGCAAGCCGCGCAGTATCTTGGCACACCGTTGTCTGAGACCAATCTGATCACTTTACACCTGGGTAACGGTGCCAGCGTCACCGCCATCCAAAACGGTCGGAGTATCGATACATCGATGGGTATGACGCCGCTGGAAGGTTTGATGATGGGCAGCCGCTGCGGCGACATCGATCCGGCCATCCATTTTTATCTAAGCCGCACACTGAATTTGTCCAACGCGGCTATCGAAACCCTGTTAAACAAAGAAAGCGGCTGCAAAGGCGTTTGCGGCGAAAACGATATGCGGGCGATACACCGGATGGCGGAAGCCGGCGACGATCACGCCCGGCTGGCATTAGCGATGTACGCCTATCGCATCAAAAAATACATCGGCGCTTATTTTGCGGTGCTGGGCCGGGTCGATGCCTTGGTATTTACCGGCGGCATCGGCGAGAACGACGCCTGGCTGCGCGAACACGTCTGTCTAGAAATGCAAATCTTCGGTATTGCCTTGGACCCGGAAAGAAACCAAAAACCGGTGAAACCATGCGACAACATCAGCCCAGCCAACGCCGGCGTGGCGATATTGGTGATTGCCACGAACGAGGAATTGGAAATTGCCATCCAGGCCCAGCAATGCCTGGAACAAAAGCATGCCCTAAATTAGCCGGCCTTAGGCGCAAACTACTAGGCGTTATCAACACAACCGGGAAGAAGCATTTCATCTCGCGGCTCAAAGAAACATTTCCGTAACATTTCAACCCTATGATCTCGAAAGCGGTCCGCACCGCCCTTCGGGATTGTTACTGTCAGTTTGTTGTTTTCACAACGCTTCAAACTCAAATCTTCAAATAGGCCGCAAAAAAAACCAATGTGATAATATTGCATTCATGTGCGTTACAATATAACATCTTTGCACATCTTTACTGACTGCTCTACTTCTCATGAAAAAAACCGCTGCCCTAATTTTAATGCTGCCATCCCCGGTTTTGTTGGCCGAAGAACTTGCGATTCAAGCACTAGACGAAATTATCGTCACGGCACCGCTGCAAGATAAAAAATCGGACAGTCCGGTACCGGTCACCGTGTTGAGCGACGACGATTTACGTATGAAGACCGGCCACAGCATCGGCGATACTTTAAAAAACGAATTGGGTATCAGCAGCCAATCTTTCGGCCCCGGCGTCGGCACCCCGGTGATACGCGGCCAGGCCGGCCCGAGGGTGAGAGTCTTGAGCAACGGCATCGGCAGCAATGATGTCTCGGCGATCAGCCCAGACCACGCCACCAGCGTCGAACCGCTGCTGGCGGAGCGCATCGAAGTCCTGCGCGGCCCGGCCACCCTACTCTACGGCAGCGGCGCGATGGGCGGCGTGGTTAACGTCATCGATAACCGCATCCCAGGCCGCCAGTTCGACAAACTGGTAGGTGCGGCGCTCGAACAACGCTTCGATTCCACTTCCGATGAAACCAGCACCACGATGAAAGTCGAGGGCGGCAAGGACAACATCGCTTACCACCTGGACGGTTTTTACCGCCACCGCAACAATCTGGACATCGGCGGCAGCGGCATAGACACCGCTAAAGTGGCCATCACCGATCCCAGCTTGGCGATTGTCGACAACCCCAAAGGCTATCTAAACAACACCGGCGCCGAAGCGATCAGCGGCTCGGCCGGCTTGTCCTGGATCGGTGCCCCCGGTTTTGCGGGCGTATCCATCAATAATCTAAATAACAATTACGCCATCGCGCCAGACGGCACAGGTGATGAAACCGTGCGCATCGCGATGCGGCAAACCAAATACGATTTTAAGAGCGAACTGAACAATCCGTTCCGTTTCGCGAAAAGTCTGCGCACCCGGCTGGGTTACACCGATTACCAACACACCGAAATTGCCAACGGCGAGCCCGGCGCTTATTACACCAACCAGTCTTACGAAGGCCGCATGGAAATGGCTCACCAGGACCTGGGACCGTTGCGCGGCGTGGTGGGTTTTCAAGCCCAAGCCAGCGATTTTAATGCGATCGAAAAACTCACCGGCGACAGCATCGTCCCGCGTTCGGACATCAGCAGTTACGGTGTATTTGCCGTGGAATCGTTCGATATTGGCGCGGTGACCTATCAACTCGGCACGCGCGTCGAACAAACCGATATTCGCCCGGACGGTTTCGCCAATCTCAGCTACACCCCGGTCAGTGCTTCGGCATCCGCGGTATGGAAGCTGGATAATCGCAACAGCCTGAACCTGGCAGTCACGCGCTCCGCGCGCGCGCCGCAGGTCCAAGAATTGCTGTCTGACGGCTACCATGACGCCACTCGCAGTTACGACAGAGGCGACCTGGGTTTAAGAGAAGAAACGGCCTACAACCTGGATCTGGGTTACCGCTTCAAAACCGACTGGTTACGCGCTGAATTCGACTTATTCCACAACTGGGCTAGCGATTATATTTTCCAGCAACGTAGCGGCGAATTCGTTGATCAAGACGGCAATCCCTGCGTAGCGGATTGCGTGCCTTTGGTTACCAGCGGACAACACGACGCCATCTTCAAAGGCTACGAAGCCAAACTGATTATGCCCATGATGGAAAACCAGGTCGGCTTATTAGAGATGACCTTATTCAGCGACTACACCCGCGGCGAATTTCTCAACGGCAGCGACGTACCGCGCATGCCGCCCTTGCGCTACGGCCTACAACTGGATTTCAACCGGGACAAATTATCCACCTATTTGCGCTTTACCCGTGCCGAATCTCAGCCCCATGCCGGCGATTTCGAAACTTCCACCGCGGGCTATTTCTTGCTGAATGTCGGCGCCAACTATCAGGTCCAGGCCTATAAAGACGCTAAACTGATGGTGTTCGCCAAAGGTAACAACTTGCTGGATCAAAACATCCGCAACTCGACATCTTACTTGCGAAACTTTGCGCCGGAAGCCGGACGCGGCGCGGAAGTCGGCTTTAGAGTCAGTTATTAGAACGCTGAAACCGGCGCTGTTTTTTTCGACAGCGCCTTTTTTTGGCCAAGCAAACGCTACAATATATCATCCAAAACATCATGACCCTCGCATCCGCACCAGCCAAACAACTCCCTGTCACCGTACTGTCCGGCTTCCTGGGTGCGGGTAAAACCACCTTGTTGAACCACATCCTCAACAATCGGGAGGATTTAAGAGTGGCCGTAATTGTCAACGACATGAGCGAGGTGAATATCGATGCGGCAACGGTCAAAAACCAAGTACAACTGAATCGTGGCCAGGAAAAACTGGTCGAAATGAGCAACGGGTGCATTTGCTGCACGCTACGCGAGGACTTGCTGATCGAGGTCGGCAACTTGGCCAAGGATGGCCGCTTTGATTACTTGGTAATCGAATCCACCGGCATTGCTGAGCCTTTGCCGATTGCGGAAACCTTCACGTTTCGCGACGAACAGGGATTGAGTTTATCGGACATTGCCCGCCTGGATACGTTGGTGACCGTGGTGGACGCGGTCAACTTTATGCGCAATTACCTGGAAGCCTTGAGTTTAAAAGAAACCGGCGAATCACTCGGCGAAGACGACGCACGTAACGTCGCCGATTTGCTGGTCGATCAAATTGAATTTGCCAATGTCATTCTGATTTCCAAAATAGATCTGATCGCCAGCGACGAGCTTATCAACCTAAAAGCGGTGTTACACAGCCTCAACCCCGATGCGGAAATCCTCCCTATCGTGATGGGTCGGGTCGATTTACACAAAGTGCTCGACACTGGCCTGTTCGATTTCGAAAAAGCCGAGCAAGCCCCAGGCTGGTTAAAAGAATTGCGGGGCGAACATAAACCGGAGACCGAGGAATACGGCATAAGCAGCTTCGTTTACACCGCCCGGCGCCCCTTTCATCCGCAGCGCTTCTATGATCATCTGCACCACGGCGATTGGGATAACGGCACTTTGTTGCGTTCCAAAGGCTTTTTCTGGTTGGCATCGCGCCCTGATCACGCCGGCAGCTGGTCACAAGCGGGCGGCGTGATGCACCATGGTTTGGCGGGTCGCTGGTGGGCGACAGTACCGCGCCAGGAATGGCCGCAAGACTATCTGCTGGACATCCAGTCACAATGGGCCGAACCTTTCGGCGACTGCCGCCAAGAACTGGTGTTTATCGGTCAAAACCTCAATGCCGACCAAGTGCGCCGCGAATTGGACGAGTGCCTGTTAACCGACGCCGAACTGGCAGCCGGCCCGGCAGTTTGGCGACACTATCAAGATGAATTTCCGCAGTGGTTTGCCGATGGCTAGCATCGACAGCTTTCTGCATATCATCGGCATTGGATTGTTGCTTATTCTGGCCATTGTCTTGCCCTTGATTGACAGACCGCCCACCAAACGTGTGCTGTCAAAACTGTTTTTGACTGTGTTGGGGTTCATGCTGGCGCATTTTGCTACCCATGCCTTGCCGAACAAATTAGCCGGATTTATTTACAGTTCCCAGCACGCATACCACTCGCTCAAAGCCAAAACACCCCATCGCACATGACTATCGCTATCAGCACTATGGCCGGCGCCATCGCGGCCTGTCTCGCCGTCAGCCTTTGCTCGTTGTCCAGCTTATTTGCATTGTGGTTGAAACCCGACACCTTGCATCGGGTAGTACCGTATCTAGTCGCGCTGGCAGTCGGCGTACTCCTGGGCGATGCTTTTATTCATTTGATCCCCGATGCCATAGACCGCCACGGCAGCGTCAGCGATGTCTGCCTGACGGTATTAGTGGGTGTATTCGGTTTCTTTGTATTGGAAAAATTGGTGCGCTGGCGGCACGACCATAATGTCGACAGCACGCCAACCGGTGCCGAGGTCATGCCATTGGCTAAAATGAATCTGATCGGCGATGCCATGCACAACTTCGTCGACGGCATCTTGATTGCCGGCAGCTTTCTGGCCGATCCGGCACTGGGATTGACCACCACCTTGGCCATTATCGCCCACGAAGTCCCGCAAGAACTGGGCGATGTCGGCGCCCTGCTGCGCGGCGGCTATGCACCCAAGCAAGCCGTACTCTACAACTTTTATTGCTCGCTGACCGTTTTGCCGGGAGCGATTTTTACCTTGTTACTCAGCCAGTTAGCCGAATCTTCCTTGTCGCTGCTGTTACCCATCGCTGCCGGCGGCTTTATTTATATCGCCGCCTCCGATCTGATTCCGGTATTACACGAACCATGCAGTTTTTCCAGCCTGAGCGGACAAACCGCCGCGTTTGGTTTCGGCATCGTGTTTATGCAATTCATCGTATTTTTCGAACAGTTCCTGATCGCTAATTAAGGAGTTTTTGTGTTTGCCCGCATACCCTTTCGTCAATCATCCCTGTCGCCGTTAACCGGCCCCACATCCTTCCAGCCCGTTTCGTATCGGCCATCGACCCGCACCGTCGTCTCCACAAACTTCGTGGATTTGACACGCATCTACGAGGACGACGTGAACTTTTGCTTAATAGAACGACCATTGCCGGCCACCATTGAAGGCTTTATCTATCAAGCCTTGAAGCTATTCGGCCCCTTGGAACTCAGTCAGCCCGTCAATCCATCCGAATTCAACTATACAAACCTGTGGCCCCAAGCCAGCCAACTCGATGGCTATGACACATGGCTGGCAGACATCAAACTATTGACGACGGCGTTCTGCGAGCTATTCGAACTCAAGCAAGCCGGCTTGCGCCTAAGGACCTTGAAAACCGCCATGTGTCCGCGCTTTCACGTGGATAGAGTGCCCGCGCGGATGATTTGTAGTTACGGCGGCATCGGCACCGAATGGCTACCGGAATATGCGCTGGATCGACGAAAATTGGGGATGGGCAGTGGCGGCCTGGATGATGCGCAGTCCGGTTTGATCGTCGACCAAACCGCCATTCGGCGCATGCCCGCCTATGCCGTGGGCCTGATGAAAGGCGAAGCCTGGGAAGGTAACGAAGGCCAAGGTTTTGTGCATCGATCACCTACGCCAACGGCGGTGCAGCCGCGGCGCTTGGTACTGACGCTGGATATGCTGTGAGGGCCGACCATTGCTGATCAAATTAGCAGGCGGACACCTCTACGATCCCGCACAAAACCGGCAAGGTGAATCGCACGATCTATTTATCCGTGATGGCGTAATCACAGCCGACCCGGGCCTCGACGCCAAGTTCGATCAGGTGTACGACGTATCCGGCCATATCGTCATGGCCGGGGCGATAGATATTCACAGCCATATTGCCGGCGGCAACGTCAACACCGCACGGCTGCTGTTACCCGAACAACACCGTAATCATGTCGCGCGGCGGTTGCGAGTCGCCTCTGGCCGCACTAGCCTGCCAGATTACAAGGACGCTCCCGACGACTATGTGGATCATCCGTTCAGCAACGCGAAGTGGTCGACCACCGACACCGGCTACCGTTACGCGCGCATGGGTTATACCACGGTCGTCGAACCCGCCATGTTGCCGATCAATGCGCTGGATGTGCATTTACAAATGGCCGACATTCCGATCCTGGATACGGCGGCACTGGCCATTCTGGGTAACGACGATTTGCTGCTGCGAATGATGCGCGCCAAAGCCAGCCAAAACCAAATCAATGATTACGTGGCCTGGACTTTACAGGCCACCCGCGCGCTCGGCTTAAAAGTCATCAATGCCGGCGGCGCAAACGCCTTTAAGAGCAACGTCCGCCAGTTTGATTTGGATGACATCGTACCCGACTACGGCGTCAGTTCCCGGCAGATTCTGCAAACCTTGCAAACCGCCGTCTGTCAGCTCCGGGTGCCGCATCCGGTACATGTGCATTGCAACAACCTAGGTATCCCCGGCAATGTCGACACTATCGTCGCCACCATGGAAGCCGCACAAGGATTGCCGATGCATTTAGCCCACGTGCAGTTTTATGCGTACGGCAAGGAAGGCGCCAAAGGGTTTTCCTCCGCGGCTGCGCAACTTCTGGAAGCGTTCAACCGCCATCCGAATATCACCATGGATGTCGGTCAAGTGTTGTTCGGGCAGACCGTAACTATTTCCGGCGACGTCATCGCTCAATATAGTCGCCATGCTGACGCCAGTCCCAGCAAATGGGTGATGTGGGATGCCGAGTGCGAAGGCTCCGGCGGCGTGGTGCCTTACCGCTACCGGGAAGCCAGTTTCGTCAATACCTTGCAATGGGCCATCGGCTTGGAGCTGTTTTTGCTGGCCGAAGCGCCGGAACGCTTATTCTTCACCACCGACCATCCGAACGGGGCGCCGTTTACCGCCTACCCCGAACTGATCCGCTTATTGATGGACGCCGATTACCGACTAGCCTATATGGCGCGTTTAAACCAGGAAGCACTGGCTTTGACCTTGCTGCCCAACCTGAAACGCGAATTTAGCTTAAACGAGATCGCCATCATGACTCGCAGCGCCGCCGCCAATTTGCTGGGGCTTTACGATCGCGGTCATCTGGCGCCGGGGGCTAAGGCCGATATCGCCGTCTACAACCCGCAAGGGGTTGGAACCTGCGACCAGCTGACGGGTGTATTCGCCGCGCGTCCGCAAGCAGATATTGCGGCTATGTTCGGCAACGCCGCGCTGCTGTTCAAAAACGGTGAGCTGGTGGTGCGAGACGGCGCCGTCGTGGCCCGCCCGGCCGGTCGCGCCCAAACCCTGCAACCCAATTTCGATGCCGGCATTACTCGGGCCGTGCAACAGCATTTCAACCAGTTTTACAGCTTAAAACTCAGTAACTTCGCAGTCAACGACGCCGACTTTACCAAGCAAGCCCGGTTTCACGTGCACGGTTGAAACGCAAATGCACACAATCACACCAGCATGCATAACTTAAGCTCATGAGTTCCATAGAAGATATTCAAAGTCGCCCGGACACCCGGCGCATTGCCATCGACAAAGTCGGCATCAAAGACATCCTGCACCCGATCAGAGTCAAAGACAAAAGCGGCGGCGAACAGCGCACCGTTGCGCACTTTGCGATGTACGTCAATTTGCCGCACGACTTCAAAGGCACCCATATGTCCCGTTTTGTGGAAATCTTGAACGATCACGACCGGGAAATCAGCATTGCCTCATTTCCGGCGATGCTGCAGGACATGCTCGCCAAATTGGAGGCCGAATCCGGGTATATCGAGATGCGTTTTCCCTACTTCATCGATAACGCAGCGCCGGTCAGTGGCGTCCGCAGCTTAATGGACTATCAAGTCAATTTTATTGGCGAAATCGATAACGCCGGCTGTCGCATCAAAGTGAAGGTGATAGTGCCGGTCACCAGTCTGTGCCCTTGCTCCAAGGAAATTTCCGAACGCGGTGCCCATAATCAACGCTCACACGTCAGCGTGACTGTAGAGGCCAAGTCGTTTATCTGGCTTGAAGAACTGATCACGCTGGTAGAAGCCGAAGCCTCCTCGCAAATTTACGGCCTGTTAAAGCGCCCGGACGAAAAATACGTCACCGAATACGCCTACGACCACCCCAAATTTGTCGAAGACATGGTGCGCGATGTAGCCGCCCGCTTGAACGCAGAGCCACGGATCATCAGTTACAGCGTCGAATCGGAAAACTTCGAGTCTATCCATAATCACTCAGCGTATGCACTGATACAGCGTGTCAATTCACCATCCTGACGGAGGCCCTATGAACGCCAACCCCAAACGTAACTACCCCGTACCGGTGACCATTCTCACCGGCTTTCTCGGTGCCGGCAAAACCACTTTGTTGAACCGAATTCTCAGCGAAGACCACGGCAAACGGATTGCAGTGATCGAAAACGAATTCGGCGAAGCCGGTATCGACAACGAACTTTTAGTGCAAGCCGACGAACAAATTGTCACCATGAATAACGGATGTATCTGTTGCACCGTGCGCGGCGACTTGGTGCGTATTCTCGTCGAACTCAGCGACGGCCGCGAATCCGGAGAACTCCAATTTGAGCGGGTCATCATTGAAACCACCGGTTTGGCGGATCCGGCTCCGGTTGCCCAAACCTTTTTCATCGACGAAAACATTGCCGAAAACTACCAGCTGGACGCCATCATCACCGTCGTCGATGCCGTGCACGCCCACCTCCAGCTAGCCGAACACCACGAAGCGCAAGAGCAAGTCGGCTTTGCTGATCGCATCCTGCTATCTAAAACCGACCTCCAAGAACCGGAAATTGTTTTAGACTTGGAAACCCGCCTCCGAGCTATGAACCCCAGAGCGCCAATCAAACACGTGCATTTCGGCCAAACCGAACTGCGCGATATTCTGGATATTGACGGTTTTAATCTGGATGATATTTTGAAAATCGAGCCGGATTTTCTGGAAGCCGTCAGCCATGAGCACGAGGACGACATCCGTGCCTTGGTCTACCAAACCGACCAGCCTCTGGATGCCGCGCGGATTCTGGCATTCCTGAACATCATGATCCGCGACTACGGCAACGAGTTGCTCCGCTACAAGGGCATTCTTAACATCGCCGGCTGCGAACAAAAAGTGATTTATCAAGGTGTGCATATGCTGATGACCGAGACTTTCGGCAACCCTTGGCAAGCCGATGAAGCACGGGAATCGAGTATGGTGTTTATCGGTCGCAACTTACCCAAGGAGGATATGCTGGAGGCCTTGGCTTCTTGCCGGGTAGGCGTTTAGACAAAATTGCTGAATGGGTTTTTGGGCACTGGACAGCAGGCCAGTCACCAGTTGTCTTTGACGTTCCGGTTCAAAAAACAGGCATAATTCGCCTTTACAGATAACCGGTCCGAATAGGTAAATTAAATTTGTATTCGCTTGGACCTCGTAATCACAGCTTTTCATGAAGAAAGCGGCGACCTTTTGAAAATGCCCGATCCAGACAAAATCCCTGTTTTTGTGCTCACCGGCTTCCTCGGCAGCGGCAAAACCACCTTGTTGAATCGATTTTTGGCTGACGGGTTAAAGACCGCCGTGGTGATAAACGAGTTCGGCGAAATACCGGTCGATCAGGATTTGTTGGCAAACCAAAATCTGCCGCTGACCGTGCTGTCCGGCGGGTGTCTGTGCTGCAAGGTCAAAGGCGCGCTGGCGCCCACGTTAAAAAACCTGTGGATGACCTGGGAGCAAGCGGCAAGCAAGCCTTTCGCACGCATGATTATCGAAGCCAGCGGCATCGCCAGCCCTGAACCGATTCTGGATACTCTGTTGCGCGAGCGCTGGCTGGCTGGCCGTTATCATTTGCAAAACGTCATCACCACCTTGGCTATACCCTCGGCTGCAGCACAGCTGGACAGTTTTGCCGAAGCGCGGGCGCAGGTGGCTTGGGCCGATACCTTATTGCTGACTCACGCCGACGTAAGCAATGCCGACCAGCAAGCCGCGTTGGCAACCCGCTTGCAAGTTCTAGCGCCGGCCACGCCCAGACTGACTGCAGAAGACTTTCATGCACTTAGCCTGCTGACTAAAGCAGGCCCAAGCTTGCGCCGCTTGCCTCCTGCCGGCCCGTTACCGGTACATAACTTTCGCAGTATCTCGCTGCATCTGGAACAAATTCTGCCCTGGCAGCACCTGCAAACCCTTCTCCAACAGCTGCTTAACCGCCACCCACAAAACTTATTGCGCATCAAAGGCGTGGTTTATCTTGTCGAACAAAACGAACCGATGGTGATTCAGGCAGCCGGCACTCGACTGTACCCACCTACCCCATTAACCGCCAGAACAAGCGACGACGGCCGCGGCCGGCTGGTATTCATCGTTAATGGCGAGCCAACGGCACTTGCTACCGATCTAAACAAGGCTTTTGTTCCGCTGCTTAGCGGGAACTCTATCAAGCTGCATTGATTTATTAAACCAAACGGTATTAAGGACCGGGGTGACAATGGCCCAGCGGGAATCCACGCAAACCCAGTATCCGGCGGCATTTTGTATTACCATAGCCCAGGGCATTAGCAAATTTATCCGGGAGGCGGCATATGCAAGGCGACAAACAAGTCATAGCTCACTTAAACGAATTGCTGGCAGGCGAACTGACCGCAATAGACCAGTATTTTATTCATTCCAGGATGTATGAAAACTGGGGCTTCAGCAAATTATACGAACGCATCAATCACGAGGTTCAAGACGAAACCAACCACGCCGATGCCTTGATCAAGCGAATTTTGTTTCTGGAAGGCACACCGGATTTATCCAAACGCGAACCGCTGGCAGTCGGCACCAACGTGCCGGAGATGCTGAAAAACGATCTGGCGGTGGAATACAAAGTGGTTGCGGATTTGCGCAAAGTCATCGCCTATTGCGAAACCGTGCGCGATTACCAAACACGGGAAATTCTGGAAGTGATGCTGGACGACACCGAGGAAGATCATGCGCACTGGCTGGAAAAACAATTGAGCTTGATTGATATGATTGGTTTGCCAAATTATCTGCAATCGCAAATATCCTGACTCGGCACTTTGCACAGCAATAGCCGCAGTCGCTTTTAGTGACTGCGGCTTTTTTATGCCAGCCGCTACCGATTGACAGCCCATAGTTTTAAAACCTCACTCAGCTTACAGCCTTACAAATCCGCAGCTTGTAAAAGCAATAAAGCGGCTTGATAGTCGAACGCTTCGATTTGCCTGGCAAAATCCGGATATGCAGCCCCCAATTTTGACCGCAGCAACACGGCGTATTCCCGCGCCAAACGGCTGGCTTGCGCATCGCCAATTGCCAAAAGACTTGCCAGTGCAGCTACGACTTGGCGCATATTTTCCGCATCGATAATTTCCTCATCCGCGTCGCTGCTTGCCGGTTGGGAAGGTAAATCCAGGATAGCGCGAACCAAATGCGTCAATTCGCTATCGCACAACGCCGCCAACTCCATGCAGACCGCCAAATCGCTGCTCTCGGCTATCGCCCGGTCCAATTTAGCCGCCAAATCGGCAACCTGTTTGGCACCCAGCGTGCCGGCAACGCCTTTTAAGCAGTGACTGATGCGTTTTGCTTCGGCGGATTTGCCATCAACCAAGTAGGCCTGAACTTGTTTCAAGTCTTCATTGTGGGCATCGGCAAACATGCTCAACAATCGTTGATATTTATCCACGTCGCCCTTCACTACAGCCAGGCCTTGCTTGGTGTCCAGGCCGCTGATGGCCAGCAAAGCCGGCGGCAGCGTATCGTCCGTTGCCCCTGTTTTTGCCGAAAAGCGCCCTGCCTCCGCTTTATCGGGCCTCAGGGGACGCGGATCAGAACGCGGTGCCAACCAGCGCAACAAGGCCGCGTAAAGATCTTCCGGAATCACCGGTTTAGCGACAAAATCGTTCATACCCGCAGCGAGCGAAACATGCCGGTCTTCCTCAAACGCGGCGGCAGTCATGGCCAAAATCGGCAAGCCGGCAAAACTCGGCTGCGCACGTATCGCCCGCGTCGCCTCCAGACCGTCCATTTCCGGCATCTGTACATCCATCAACACCAGATCGTAGGCGTTCTCGCCGATTTTTTCGAGGGCGATTCGCCCGTTCTCGGCGGTATCCACTGCCAAACCCACGCCATGCAACAACTCCAGCGCCACTTCCCGATTGATCGGATTATCTTCCACTAAAAGCAAACGCGCGCCGGCGTAATCTCGGCGTAACGCCATTTCCGCGTCGACGGGCTTTTCACTGGGGTGTAAAGGCATGACGCCGTGCCCGCGTTGAACCAGGGCGGTAAACCAAAAGCAACTGCCTTCGCCCAATACGCTATCGACGCCGGCATCGCCGCCCATCATATTCGCCAGACGGCGGGTAATCGCCAAGCCCAAGCCTGTCCCGCCATATTTGCGGGTGGTCGACACATCGGCCTGGGTGAAAGCCTGAAATAAACCGGCTTGTTGCTCCGCTTCTATACCGATTCCGGAATCGTTCACCTCGAAGCGCAGCAGCAAGCCCGCGGCGGTTTCCTCCTGCACCATCGCCCGCAACCGGATCGAACCGCGTTCGGTAAACTTCACGGCATTGGTGGCGTAGTTGAGCATCGCTTGGCGCAGACGCATCGGATCCCCGCGCAGCCATTGCGGAACGCCCTGCCCATCCACCTCTATGCTCAAGGCCTTGGCCCGCGCCTGATCGGCGATAATGGAACGAATGTGGTCCAATACCGCCGCCAGGGAAAAATCGGTTTGCTCCAGCTCCAGCCGGCCGGCTTCGATCTTCGATAAATCCAGCACGTCGTTAATAATCGACAATAGATGTTGGGCGGCGCCATCGATTTTGTCCAAACGCTCGCTTTGTTCCGGATTGGGACTGCTTTGCCGCAGCAAATAAGTCAAGCCGATGATGGCATTCATGGGGGTACGAATCTCGTGACTCATATTGGCCAAAAAGGCGCTCTTGGCTTGATTGGCGGCATCGGCCAACAGTTTCGCCGCTTCCAGTTCGGCCGTGCGGCTGGCCACTAAATCTTCCAGGTGGTGCCGATACTGATCCAGCTCCAGCGCCACACGTTTCTTCTCGGTGATGTCTTCCTGTACCGCAACAAAATGGGTTACGATGCCGTCGGCCTGACGGATTGGCACGATAATGGCAAATTCCACATACTCGCTACCGTCCTTGCGTTTATTGATAAATTCGCCTTTCCAGGTCTGACCACAGCCCAGTGCGGTCCACAGCGCCCGATAATTTTCCGGCGGGGTTTTTTTCGATTGCAATATGCGCGGATTACGGCCGATGACCTCGTCGCGCCGGTAGCCGCTCACCTGCAAAAACGCCTCGTTAACGTATTCGATATCGCCGTTCAGGTTGGTGATGATAATACTGGCCGGACTTTGTTCCACCGCCTGCGCCAACTTACGCAGTTGCTGTTCGGTTTGTTTGCGCTCACTAATATCCAGATTGACCCCAAACAGCATGATCGGTTTACCCGCGGCATCGTATTGCGCACGGCCCTTGCTGCTCAGCCATCGCGTTTCGCCGGTTGGCAAAATATAGCGAAACTCCACCTCGAACGCCTCGCCACGCAAAATGCGGCTTTCCCACTGTGCATCAATCAAATGCTGATCGTCCGGATGCACTCTTGCGCGCCAGTCGGCGTTGAACCGCACACTGCCGGGTTCCAAGCCATACAGCCGCTCGCATTCCGGCGACCAATAACCGCGATCATTGACAATATCCCAATCCCAAATCCCGACATGCGCCCCCTCCTGCGCCAGCATTAAACGCCGTTCGCTCGCGCGCAAGGCTTCCGCGGCAGCTTCCGCGCGCTGGCGGGCCGCGATGGCATCTTCCATCAAATTTAAGGCCGCCAGTTGCGCCTGATGCTGCTCTAACAGCGCTTGCTCCTGGCTTTGCCGCAAGGCCTGCTCCGCTTCACGCCTTAACCGGCGTTGATCGCGCTCCTCGACCGCTCTGAGCAGGGAAGGCACCAAGCGGACCGGATTGTCCTTGTACACGAAATCGACCATCCCCAGCCGTAACAACTCCATCGCGACTTCTTCGCCGACGCTGGCGGAGACCAGAATAACCGGCAAATCTTTACTGTGCGTTTGAATGAATTGCAAGGTATCGCGAATATCCATTCCCGGTACCGCGTAATCCGACAGCACCAAATCCCAGTCGTCTTGCAAAGCCAGCGCCAGCGCCGCGCGGCTATCTATCCGCCGGCATGCCACGCTTAGGCCGTTCTGCTGCAAGTGGCGCACCAGGGCCAGATAATCAGCCTGTAATTCTTCGATAATCAGTAATTTCAATTCAGGATTCATAGACCCATCACGATCATCATGGCGGCTAAGTAATACGCAAACCGGGCGCGTTTCATCCCGGAACATTCCCAACCGGGTTTGTGCCGGCTTGCTCTATAAACGCCAGCGGATAGGGGCGTTCCTGTCCCAGTTGCCCGGACAGCTCGTTGATGGTTTGTTTCAATGCGATCATGTCCATTTCCCTGCCGACCATGGCCCGATTGAAACGCTGCAGGGCCTCAGTTTGTTCGCGTAGCTCAACCTCGGCGGCTTTGCGCTCGCTAATATCCAAGGCGTACGCCACACGCCTGATGGGTTTGCCGTCGCCGGATTTGATAATAGTCACGTCTATCATCACCGGAAAACGGCTGCCGTCCTTGCGTTGATGTTCCGCCTCAAATACGCCATGACAGGTCGAATCCAGAATATTGATCTGCTGTTTGATCTGCTCGACCCAATCGGCCGGATAAACCGTCATGACCGGTTTGCCGATCAATTCTTCTCGGGCGTAACCACGCTCCTTAGCAAATACCGGATTCACAGCCAAGAACAAATTGCTCTGCGCGTCGGCAATCGCCAGTCCGAACTCGGCGTTTTCGAACGCTTGCGCCCAGAGCTTGAGTTCGTTTTCAGTATTTTTACGTTCGGTAATATCGATACAAACCCCAAATACCCGTTGCGCCCGGCCCATATCATCGTAACTGGCTCCGCCCTTGCAATTTAGCCATCTGAAACGCCCCGGCTCCGCTTGCACCCGAAAATCAAAATCAAAAGTCCGATGCGCGGCAACCGCTGAATCTCGAAAATGCTCCAACTCGGCCAAATCGTCGGGATGCACGCGCTGCGAAAAAGCCGAGTAGTCCCCGGAAAAAGCGCCTGGCGCATAACCGAACATCGTCTCAAGTTCCGGAGTCCATTGCACTTTGTCGTTATCAATATGCCAATCCCAGATGCCGATATTGGCAGTACTTTGGGCCAGACGTAAGCGCTCCTCGCTTTCGACCAAGGCCATTTCCGCCAACTTGCGCTCGGTGATATTGGTGTGAGACACCACCGCGCCGCCTTCCCCAAATCCCAGAGGCGTGACAACCATGGCAAACCAGCGCTGCTTCTGCGCGGAATGGCAGGCATATTCATACCTGAAGCGGGGAAGCCGGCCTTCCAGCACCGCCGACAATCCGTTGAATACGGCCTGCGACCCTTGCCGATACGGACCCGATGCCTGCTGGCAAATCTGCAAATAATTGGTGCCTATGCTGCAAATATCAGCGGATTGCCCGCATGCCAGAGCATCATCCTCGGCAAACTGCTGCCAGGGTCGATTGACGGAGACAATCACACCATCGCGGTTCAGCACGGCGATGTTGGCGCTCACCGAATCCAAAATAGCCCGCTTAAATTCTTCGCTTTCGCGCAGCGACGCATTCGCCGCTTCAAGCGCTTTGCGGGCCGCCAGCGCATCTTCCATCAAATTGAGTGCGGCTAGCCTGGCCTCGCGTTGTTTTTCCAGGGCCGCCCGCTGCGCCTCTTGCAACGCAAGTTCGGCTTGTTTACGTGGGGTAACATCCTGCACGGTACCATGCAAAGCCACGATGTTAGCCTGCTCATCGCGGACCGCCTCGCCGCGGGCCACTACCCAGCGATGCAGTTCGCCATCGTTCTGCAATTCCACCTCGCATTCATAAGGCAAGCCGTCGCTACACGCCTGAGCTACGGCTGCTTGCAAGCGCTGCCAGCTCTCGGGCTTAAAATACCGCCCAACCTCGTCATAGCCGGCTGGCGGTAAATGAGGGGCGCGGCCGAATAAACTGTATATCTGCTCCGACCACTTCGATTCGCCGGTGCGCAAGTCCCATTCCCAACTGCCCAGGGCGGCTAAACGCTGGGCGACTTTCAAAGCCATCTCGCTTTCATGTAGCGCCAGTAACGCTTGTTCACGCTGCTCTATGTTTTCCATGAGCAAGATAAAACACGCAGGGCTACCATCCGGCTTACGCGCCACGGAAGCGCTTAATCTAATCCAGACAACACTGCCGTTCTTATGAATGAAACGCTTGTCTCCGGAAAAACTATCTATTTCACCTTCACCTGTCGGCATTTGCGACAAATCGCCAAAATCCTCCCAATAGGTAATGTCCGAAAAATTGCTGCTTAGCAATTCTTCCAGGCTATAACCCACTATCTCGCAAAATTGGCGGTTAGCCTTCAGCCAACGCCCGTCCGGTGCCAATAAACAAATGCCTATCGCCGCTTGTTCAAACGTAGTCTGAAATAAGGTTTGGCTAACCTGCAGTTGGTCGCGCGCGTCCAGCAATTGTTGCCAGTGAGCATTCTCGCGTTGCCGAGTCCGCAGCAGGAATTCGCTGAGCAGGCTGATTAAAACACCATTGCCAATCAATAACGTCCATTGCACGACATCGTAAGGGCCGGCAATTGCCAAGCTGCGATAGGGAGGCAACAGTTGGAAATTGCTGACCATCGCCGCCATCAATGTCGCCAATAATCCAGGCCCCAAGCCGCCGAACAAGGCACTCACGATCACCGGAAACAGAAATAACAGCAACATCGGGCGCTCGCCAATGGATGCCGGCAAACACAGGCGAATTGCCAGCGCGGCCAATACCAGGACCACCGCCGACACGTAGGCGAGTCTTTGGCTGCTCTGGAAACGGGAACGCGCCAACGCGGAAAATTCGCCTGATGGCGGCTCGGGGATACTCATAAACGGTCTTCTTCCGCAACCGATGTATCGCCGCCCATTAATCCGTCCGCATTGCTTACTGATATTCCGTCCGGTTTGAGAGGGTCCAAGCCGGATTCGGTGTGAACTTCAGCAAAATCATGACCAACAGCACTTTCGGATTGGGTTGATAGAAACGCCAATGTATAGGGGGCCTGGCGACCAAGCTGCGCAGACAGCTCATTGACCTGCTGCTTTAAATTAACCATATCCAGCTCGCGGCCGACCATGGCCCGATTAAACCGCTCCAATTCATCATTCCGTGCTTTTAATTCCGCGGCCTGGAGATTAAGTTGGTCTTCGGCGGCTTTGCGGGCGCTGACATCCAGAATAAAACCAATCACTGCCGGCCGGTTTTTATAATCGAAGCTGCGGCCATGGACTTCAACGTCAATGCTTTGGCCGTTGTGGTGCAAGCCTTCGAAACGGTAGTTAAGGTCTTCAATCTCGCCATCAATCCGTCGGCGCAAATTTTCCAACACCATCTGCCTGTCCTGCGGACAGACCAGATCGGCCACTGTTTTGCCGTCGATAATATCCTCGGTCCGCTGATAGCCGAAGATCCTGGCAAACCCTGGATTCACGTAAACAAAGCGTGCATCTTGAATAATATAAATGCCGGCCAGTGACTGTTCCACCAAACCGCGAAAGCGCGCCTCGCTCTCGCGCAGCTTCAGCTCGGCCTGTTTACGTTCGGTAATGTCCCGCGAGATACCGAACACCCCGATGGTTTTACCGTTTGCATCGCACAGCGGGCCTTTGGTAGTCAAGAAAGTTCTTGATCCGAATTGGGTGTCCAGGGTTTCTTCTTCCGTCAGCGTGATATTTTCCGCCATTACCCGGCGGCTAAACTCTTTCAAGTGCTCGGCCTGATGCGGCGGAAATAGCGCGCTATCGTCCTGGCCGATAACTTCCTCGACCGGCTTGCCGACAAAATTAGCGGCGGCGGTATTAAACAAAATATACCGGCCGTCTAGGTCTTTGGCATAGATCGCGTCCACGGACAAATCGGAGATTGCCGCTAATAAATCAAGCGCCCGCAAACGCTCCGCTTGCGCCTTCTGCACCGCCGTGGCCAAGGCCAGGCTCTGACTTTGCCGCAACAGATAAAAACCGGCGCAGACGATAAAAATGGTCAAACTACCGACACAAACAATCCAGACGACTTCGCTTCTGGCTTTGCTGTAGATTTCGACCTTATCCAACTTAGTCAGTAACAGCCAGTCGGTACCGCTAATCGCCTGTACCAGACCGATGACGGAGACATTACGGTAATCCTTGGCTTCCAGGATGTTGTCGAGACTAACCGGACTTTGCAGCGCCTTGCCGGCCAGCAAGTTAGGCGTGTTGAGCGGCAAACGCAGCGAAGCAGCCGCATCAGGGCGAAAACGCAGCCGATTCAGATAGAGAATCTCATCGCCGGCACGCCGAAACAACAAGGTTTCGCCGCTGCCGCTCGCCACAGGCCAACTCTCCAGAACCGGAAACAGCCACTCGCTGAGATCGATATGTAAAACAATCAGCGGCGCCGCTACCGGCTGCGCTGTCAGCGGCACCACCAAATCCAGCAGGACGCGCCCGCTATCATCTCTGTAGGGATTAACTAATTGGATTTGCCGCGATTTGGTCGACAACTCTGTAAGTTTTAGCAGCTCAGGCAACAGCGTGGCGGGAGCTTTCGCGGAACGCCATAAGCGTTCGCCATCGGGTCTAAGCAGACTGATAGCCGTGACGCCCCAGCTTTTGCGAAATTGTTCCAAACGGCTTTGCAGGCGTTCGGCACTTTGCAGATCCCCATCAATCTGCCAACGATGATACAAGTCGATGATAAATTCGCTGGTTTGGATAAAATCCGCGTCGCCGCGCCGTTCAGTCAGCCAGTCGCTGATTTGCCTGGACTTGAGGCCGGCGACCGCCTGAAGCCGGCCGAACTCTTCTTGGGTGTGTTGCTCGATCGTCAGCGCCGCGCTGGCAGCCATCAAAGCCAGGATGGCGACTATCAATAAGCCCAGCGACAACCAATGGCTACGCGGTGCCTGGGGAACGGTTTGCGGTTCGCTGTTTCGACCAAACCAGCGCCGCATCAAACCGTAGAGCAATAAAGAAGTCACCAATACATAAACCCAGCCTTTCAGCATGCTGGCTAGCGTCAGCTGGTCCGGATCTTTGAATACGTGGTGTACCAATTGATCCGATACCAAAATCCAGCTGGCGGCGAAGATGGCGTATACCAGTACGACGGCTAAGACGCTTTTGCGGCTGACCTGCGCTGAATTTGATGGATCGTTATTCGACTGCATGGGCTTGCAAAGTCTAATTAATGGTCGAAGCCGTACAAAAAGGACACGCCGTTGACCACAGCAGTTACCGTGTTGCCGTTACCTTGATATTCCAGACGATCAAAGCTCATCAATCTGGCCATCGCGATACCGCGGCCATGCAAATCGAACACCCGTTCCGGGGAAAAATCCAGGAAGTCTTGCCAATCGAAACCATCACCCTGGTCTTGAATGGTGAACACCAGCTTATCCGGCAGACGCTGGAAATGCACAGTAACAAAACGCCGGCTGAATTCCGGGAGTGTCAAACGTCTTTGAATTTCCTCCAGCCAGACTCCCGCCAGCATCAATTCGCCTTTTTCCGCATAAGAAACCCCCAGATTACCGTGCTCGACCGCATTGACCATCAACTCCTGCAAACCCTGGATGACGCGCTCCGGCTCCGGACAGGATTGGGCTAAACAATGACTCAACACCTTCGCTTCATCGAGATCGCGAAAACGAAATACGGCGGATTGCACTAGTGCCAAAGGACGCCCGGCGCGATTGGCTGTTTCGGACATTTCCTGCAACTCACGGCGTTGTTGCAGTGCGGCATTGATCACGGCGATCAAGATTTCCGGTTGAATCGGTTTGGTCAGATAGTAATAAGCCCCCTGACTAAGCCCTTCCTGGATGCTTCTTTTGTCGCTGCGGGCGGTCTGCAGAATCACTGGTATGGCAGCCAAGACCCGATCTCCCTTGATCAATCGCAGTAATTCCATACCGTTCATCCCCGGCAAGCCCCGGTCCAACAGCACCAGGTCGTAGCCCATCCGGTCGTGCTGCAATGTTTCCCAGGCAATGCAGCCATTTGCGCAAACCGTCACCTGAAAGCCCTCGGCAGCGAGTAAATCCCGAATGATGATGGCGATGATTTCCTCGTCTTCAACCAACAATATACGAGCGTGTTGCGTCATGACTCATTTACTCCGGAATTGAATCGAGATGGCGTTGGGCAATAGCGCAGAATGAATCGAAATCGGCTAAAAATGCATCGGCTATGTCCGGATCAAAGTGGCGACCACGTCCCTCAGCAATAATAGTCTTGACTTCAGCAAAAGCCATGGGCTCTTTGTAAACGCGCCGGGAAATCAAGGCGTCGAATACATCCGCCAGCGCCATAATCCGCGCGGAAACCGGAATGGCATCGCCGGCCAACGCCTCCGGGTAGCCGCTGCCATCCCACTTTTCATGGTGCCAATGCGCGATTTCCTTCGCCAAAATCAGAAACTCCACCGAGCGCGTCGCATCGCGTTCGGCCATTTCTATCGCATCGCTGCCCAATTTGGCATGGGTCTTCATCACCGCCCATTCTTCGGGAGTGAGTTTGCCTGGCTTTTGCAGGATCGCGTCCGGTATCCCAACTTTGCCGATATCGTGTAGCGGCGCGGAGCG
Source organism: Methylomonas sp. TEB (assembly GCF_047777895.1). Lineage (GTDB taxonomy): Bacteria > Pseudomonadota > Gammaproteobacteria > Methylococcales > Methylomonadaceae > Methylomonas. Next base: position 1,693,677 of record NZ_CP180476.1, on the reverse strand, counting down.
TGTCAGCAATTCGATGTAATGATCGGTCAATGTCGCGAAAAAGCGCGGATGGCTCTGCAATGCAAGCGCCAAATGCTGTACGTAACCTTGGGTGCGCAAGATGTGGTTGCCGGTTTCCGGATCGCGAATTTCCGCCAGATGCGCCAAGGCGCGAATGCTGACTTTTTGAATCAACTCGTTTTCGCTCATCCGTTTCGCTATTTCCATTTCCAAGTAGGTGTTTTCGTCGCGCAACCAATCTCTGGCCTGCTTTAACTCCAACTGGGTGCGGATCCGCGCTAAAACGATGGGTGGCAGAATGGGTTTGGTAATGTAATCGACCGCGCCGACATCCAATCCATGCAGTTCGGACTCCATGCTGTCCATCGCCGTGACGAATATCACCGGAATCGTGCGCGTAATGGGATCGGCGCGCAGATGCTCGAAGACTTGGTAACCGTCCATGCCCGGCATCATCACGTCAAGCAAAATCAAGTCCGGATAAGGCTGATTGGCGGCCATCTGCAAGGCTCTTTGCCCGGAGGTAGCGACGCGCACGCGGTATTGCGGTTGCAGTAATTCGCTGATGACGGTGAGATTTTCCGGAGAATCATCGACTACCAAAATGGTTTTGCTTTTAGTATCCAACATACTTCCCCCGAGAACGGCCGATTATTGTTGTTATGGCCTGAAGAAAATTCATCAATTTTGCTAGTTTACATAGTGAAATGAACAATATCCCGATAATAAACGGAATTACCAAACCTGAGGTATTTCGATAGAAAAGCTGCGGCAAGTGCCTCAAATTTATAACACAATCCGATACCAACAAGTTTTCTCAGGGGACAAAAGCCGCCACGCTCGCCTATTGAACTCAAAACGACAACTCCACTGGCTTGCGGAACGAAAAGGACCGATAATTCCGCCTTTTTTCATTTGCCGGATTTGCATGGAATTCAAACTCAAAGCCACCGATGGTCACGCCCGCCGCGGTCAACTGACTTTTGCCCGCGGCGTGGTGGAAACCCCCATCTTCATGCCGGTCGGCACCTACGGCGCGGTAAAATCGCTAACCCCGGAAGATTTAAACGCGCTAGGTGCACAAATCATTCTCGGCAATACCTTTCATTTGCTGCTGCGACCCGGTATGGAGGTGATGAAAGCCCACGGCGACCTGCACGACTTCATGCGCTGGCAAAAGCCTATTCTGACCGACTCGGGCGGCTTTCAGGTATTCAGCCTGGGCGCGTTGCGAAAAATCAGCGAACAAGGCGTGACATTCAAATCGCCGGTCAACGGCAGCAAAATCTTCATGGGCCCGGAAGAATCGATGCAGGTGCAGCGCGATCTAGGGTCGGATATCGTGATGATTTTTGATGAATGTACCCCATACCCGGCCACCTATCAAGAAGCCGCTGACTCCATGCGCTTGTCCTTGCGTTGGGCGGAACGCAGCAAGCGTGCGCATGAAGGTAACTCGTCTGCATTGTTTGGTATTGTGCAAGGCGGCATGTATCCGCAATTGCGCGAAGAATCCATCGCCGGCTTAACCGACATCGGCTTTGACGGCTATGCCATCGGCGGCCTGTCGGTCGGCGAACCCAAGCACGAAATGCTGGCGACACTGGATGCAATTCACCAGAAAATGCCGGTGGATAAACCCCGTTACTTGATGGGCGTCGGCACCCCGGAAGATCTGGTGGAAGGTGTCAGGCGCGGTATCGATATGTTCGATTGCGTGATGCCAACCCGCAACGCCCGCAACGGCCATTTATTCACCCGGCACGGCGTGATCAAAATCCGCAACCAGCAATACCAATTTGATACGCGGCCCTTGGACGAAGAATGCAGTTGCTACACCTGCCGAAACTACTCGCGCTCTTATCTAAAACACTTGGACAAGTGCAAAGAAATGCTGGGCTCCAGGCTCAACACCATCCACAATCTGCACTATTACCTGGAGTTGATGCAAGGTTTGCGGGACGCGATTGACGGGCAGACTTTCGATGAATTTGTTGCGGCGTTTTACGACCAGCGCGACAGCCGCGGACCGGTTTAAAAACCGCCGTTACGTTTCAAAATACGGTGGTTTGCCGGCAAGCCGCCGGATGCTTTACCCGTGTTGAGCGGCTAAGCACCGCCCAACATCTCTAAGGCCAGTTGCGCCATATTTTTTGAGCCGCCGCCATCACCAAGCTGATGTTTGACGGCCTGCAACGCCGCTAGACAATTTTGCCGATAATCCCCGTCGTCCAACAGTTGCACAATCTCGGCCGCCAAATTTTCCGGTGTTAGTTGCTCCTGAATCAATTCCTTGACGATGGCTTTGCCGGCAATGATATTCGGCAGCCCGATAAATGGAATTTTTACCAAGCGCTTACCCAACCAGTAACTAAACGCCGCCAGCCGGTATACGATGACCATCGGCACCCCGAGTAAGGCAATTTCCAGCGAGGCGGTGCCGGAAGTGGTCATCACCGCATCGCAGCATTGGATGACATCATAGGGCTGCTGTTTGATCACCTTAACGGCTAGCGAAGTGTTTACGAAATGCGCAGCCAATACCGCATCGCTGATCGAATCGGCTTGCGGCAAGACAAACTGCAATTCCGGCCGCTGCGCGGCCAAACTAGCCGCCGCTGCCAACATCACCGGCAGGATACGTTTGATCTCGTTGCCGCGGCTGCCAGGGAGTATGCCGACGACAGGCCGATGGGGATCCAGGCCAAACAACGCGCAATCTTCGGAGCGACTGCGCTGCGGATGGACTTTATCGACGGAAGGATGACCCACATAACGGACCGGGACATTTTCGGCTTCGTAATAGCGGGTCTCGAACGGAAAAATCACCGCCATCATGTCGATGGCCTTGCCGTAGGTCACCACCCTGCCCGGCCGCCAAGCCCAAACTTGCGGACTGACGTAAAACAACACCTTCACGCCTTGGCTTTTTGCAAAGCGCGCCAGCTTGAGGTTGAACTCTTTGTAATCGACGCAAACCAGCAAATCCGGTTTTTCATCGCGAATGATCTGTTTCAGTAAATTCAATGCGCGGCGGATCTCGCCGTAGTGCTTCAAAATTTCCACCAAACCGATCACGCCGATGCCGGCCGAGTCGTAGCGCACGTCGATACCGGCCTGGCGCATTTTGCTGCCGCCCATGCCGATGCCGCGCACCGCCGGACAGCGCTGTTTCAATTCCAGAAACATATTGGCGGCGTGTTGGTCGCCGGAGGATTCGCCGGCGCTAAACAGCACCGTGTAGGCAGATTGATTGGTCATTTGAGAGTTGTTGGTGGGCTGCGTGTTGCTTAGCCCACCCTACATTAATGCGTTTCGGAATTTACGCTTGGAAAACGCCGCGAATGACGCCGACAATTTGCTTGACGGTATCGTCGCTCAGATTGGAACAAATCGGTAAAGAGAAGCAACGCGCCGCAACCGACTCAGTAACCGGCAGGGAAAGGCCGGCGCACTCTTCTTTAAACACATTTTGTTGATGCAGCGGTACCGGATAGTAGACGGCACAGCCAATCTTCTGCTCTTGCAAGGCTTTCATGACCTCGTCGCGGCGGTCGGACAACAAAGTGTATTGATGATAGACATGCACACCAATGCCGTCTTCATACGGCGTAGTCAAAGGCAAATCGGCCATCAGATCAGAATACAAGTGCGCGGCATGGCGGCGAGCTGAATTGTATTGATCGATGCGTTTTAACTTAGCGCGCAACACCACGGCCTGTAGCTCGTCCAGTCGGCTGTTGTAGCCTATCACGTCATGGTAATAGCGCACGTCCGAACCGTGATTGCGATATTGCTTGATCTTGGCCGCCGTCGCGTCGGAATCGGTCGTCACCAAGCCGCCGTCGCCGAAGCAGCCCAGGTTCTTGCTGGGAAAGAAACTAAAACCGGCCGCGTTGCCGAAACTGCCGGTTTGCTTGTTGTAAACCGTCGCGCCGAAGGATTGCGCGCAGTCTTCTATCAGTTTCAAACCATGTTTGTCGCAAATAGCTTTGATGGCCGGCAAATCGGCAGGTTGACCGAACAGATGCACCGGCATCACCGCCTTGGTTTTGGCTGTGATGGCTTTTTCGATATTTTCCGGGGTGATATTGAACGTGCCCGGATCGATGTCGACAAACACCGGTTTGGCGCCAACGTATTTGATTGCTTCTGCGGTGGCAATAAAAGTAAATGCGCTAGTAATGACTTCGTCGCCCGCGCCTATGCCTTCCGCCAATAAGGCTAAATGCAATGCATCGGTACCGGACGCGCAACCGATGGCATGTTTAACGCCCAGATACGCAGCGGCTTCTTTTTCAAAAGCCTGCACATTCGGCCCCAGGATAAACGCGCAATTGTTTAGGGTTTCGGTGAAACCGCCGACGATTTCATCTTGAATTTCCGCATACTGCGCTTGCAGATTGACCATGGGGATCATAGTGTCAGCCCTTTATCGATGGGTTAAAAATTTGGTGATTTCTATCGCGGTAGCCAAGGCTTTGCGGCCCGCTTCGCCGGGGACCAGCGGATTCTCGCCGGTCTTGATGCAATTGACAAAATGTTTAATCTCATCAAGCAAGGCATCGCCGCTTTCAAATACCGATTCCTCGGTGACGATTTCCGGAATACCGGGGAACATTTCCTTATCGCCGGTCTTGTGCTTGATCAAGACCCGGTTCTGAAAATCGACTGAAATATAGGAACAAGGACGGAACATGCGCATCTTGCGTTCCATTTTCATGCTGATGCGGCTGGCGGTGACATTGGCCACGCAACCGTTTTTAAAGGTGATGCGGGCATTGGCGATGTCGGTGCCTTGGGTTAATACGGCGGTGCCGCTGGCATCGATTTTTTCCACTTCCGAATCGACCAGCGCCATGATGATGTCGATGTCGTGAATCATTAAATCCAACACCACGCTGACATCGTTGGCGCGCGGATTGAACGGCGACAAGCGATGCGACTCGATAAATAGCGGTTTGTCTTCCATTTTTTCCAAACCGCGTACGGCCGGGTTGAAGCGTTCCAAATGCCCGACCTGCAGAATGACGTTTTTTTCCTTGGCAATCGCGATCAGTTCATCGGCTTCTTCTACGGTAACGGTGATCGGCTTTTCCACCAGTACATGCGCACCGGCATTCAGAAAGTCTTTGGACACGCTGTGATGGTAGCTGGTGGGTACCACAACACTCACCGCATCGACTTTGCCGAGTAAATCATGGTAATTCGTCAACGCTTGAGCGCCGTTTTTTTCGGCAACTTGTTGCGCCGCCTCGGCATTGATGTCAACCACCGCCACCAACTCGCAATCCTTTAACGATGCGTATTTTTCCGCATGAAATTTTCCTAAATATCCGGCACCTATCACGGCACATTTCAGTTTATTCATAAACGACCTAAGCTTGATTCGCGGTTTCCCAGCCTTTGACAGACGCGCGCCGGGCATAAAACCGTTCATTGTAACATCAGATTCTGTGTTGAATAAGCCGCACCAGCATTCGCAAACGGATCGGCGAATGATTAACCGGGCCCTTGAATACCATTCGCCTTTATGCCCTTGAGAGTACTGAGTCTATCGAAGGACAAATCACTCCAGGCTTTGACGAACTCAGTTCAAACGAGGCACCAGGGATAAGTTGAGCCCGCTGGATAAGGCCAGCCCCATGCATCAACTTGAAATGCCGACAAAAGCAACTAACCTTGCCTCGATACGAAGATTCTGAAAAAAATGTAGTCCTAAGCTTACACACAGAGACAGATATGCATCCAAGAAACCAGCGAATAGCTATCGCCCTGCTCAGCCTGGCAGCCCACGCCAACGCGCATGCCACCGCAGCGGAAGACGAACATATCCGCCAGATTGTGCAAGGCGTGCTGAAGGAAAAGGACCAGAAAATCGAACAACTGGAAGCCCGTATCAAACAACTGGAACAAGAAAGAAGCGGCGCTGTAGCCGCAGCGCCAAGCCCAGCCGTCGCTAAGGCCGGCGAACCCGCCCCGGCACCGGTGAAAACGGCTGCGAACGGCAAACCTGAGCCAACCGTGGACACCAAACTCCAGGCCTTGGACAAAAAAATCGCGGCTTTAAAAGAAGCGGCGGAAGCCAACGGCCTGCAAATGAGCGGTTTTTTCGACATCAACGCCAAAACCGGCAACTCTACTGACCAGACCTTTAGCGTCGGCTCGGTGGAGTTGGACCTGGACTATGTACACGACGACCACTTCGGTGCCAGCTCGGCTTTAGTGTTATGCGGCAACTCATCCAACGCCGACTATGGTGCGCCCGGTGCGGTATTTTGCGGTAACAGCGGCCCCGGCGCGCTGAGTGGCGGCAGCACAATGGCCGGTATCGCCGTCGCGCTGGTCGACTACCATATGTTTAATGATCGTATTCCGCCGCGCGGCCGGATTTTCAATAACAAAGGTCTGCACATCCAGGCCGGCCGTTTCGACTTACCGTTCGGCAACGATTACCAAAACTTCGCTAACAAAGACCGCATCACTGTTACCGCGCCGTTGACCACCTCCCGCATGCAATTGGGCGGTTACAATGCCGATGGCATTCGTTCCTACGGTGCTTGGGATATATTCAACTACTCGGTATTCTGGACCGACGCACTGTACGCCAATGACGGCCATACCGTCGGCGGCCGGGTGGGCCTGGCTATGGGGCAAAATACCTACAAAATCCACAACGCCAATCCGGAAGGTATCGAAATCGGTGTCTCCCATCTAAGCGAGTTCGATGGCGAAAACCGCATCCGCAATACCGTTTACGGCGCTGACCTGAGTATCGGCTACGGCATGTGGCGTTTACAAAACGAATTCATGCTGCTGAACGCACATCAACAGGTGTTTTTGGAACAAGACGCGGATGGCAACCCACTACCTGTCATCATCCCCGATCCAAACACCAGCCCGTTCGGCAAGGGCCACCAATTGGGCTACCACTCCACGCTGACCGTGGATTTGGAAAGCCTGAGCAAACAGCCCATTGTGGTGTTCGCCCGCTACAGCCGCTGGCAGCCTTCGCAAGACCTTGGCCTGGACTTTGATGGCAGCACCGTGGCGATCAACGATCTCTCCATGCTTAGCCTCGGGTTTAACTACAAATTCAGCGATCATTTACGGGTCAAATTTGAATACAACGATTCGCTGGGCACCGAAACCGCCGAGCGTTATTTCGACAGAAAACTGGGCATAGCCCAAATCGTCATGTCTTTTTAATCATGAACAAGCTCCTATACAAATGCTTATTGGCCGGCGGCACCGGCGCACTTTTGTTATTGTTCGTCAGTGGCGCGCATACCGCCGACGACAATCCGCACCTCATTTCCAAGCAGTCGCCGCAAGCGGGGTGTAGTAATTGCCATACCACGACGCCGGAAATCAAAGAGGACGGCATTTTACACAGCAAAAATATATCAGCGGATCAAACCACCTTTAGCAAAGACGGCGTGGCCATGTGCTCCTCGTGCCATAATCCGAACCAAGGCCACAAAGTGGGCTTGAATATCGACTTTCCGGTACCCGCCGACTTGCCGCTTAACGAGGAAAACGACATTACCTGTCTGACCTGCCACTACACGCACGGCAAGCTGGATAGCGACCGGCCGCAAGCCAGCCATAGCTTCATGGATAAACTGATGAACGCCGAAAGGCTGAAAAAAAGCTTTTTACTCCGCCGTAACAACAGCGACGGCGAGCTCTGTTTAACTTGTCACAACGTCAACTAAGGTTCCTGAAAATGAACAATACCGTTACCAAACGTCGCCAAATTTTTATCAAAAGGGATTTTCAAGGCCGTTTCATCCTCGGCGCTTTTGCACTGATATTGCTGGCCGGATTATGTTCGGCCCTACTGATTTATTGGATGACCGGCGGCGATCTGCAGGCCCAATCCCAGTCGGCGCACGCCAATATCGTTAATGCGGCGGAACGCCTGGGCGTATCGATTTTAATCGGCAACTTGGTGGCTATTTTGGTTGCCGGCGGCATTGCGGTGAGCACCGTTCTTTATGCCTCGCATAAAATCGCCGGGCCCTTATATCGCTTCGAAACACTCTGCCAAGAGGTCGGCGACGGCAAGCTTGATACCGTCACGCACTTGCGAGAAAACGATCAGCTACAGGATTTGGCGCTGTCGTTTTCGAATATGGTTGCCAAACTACGCAACCGCCGCGAGCATCGCGCACGCTTAATTGCCGAACTCAACCGGCAGATCGGTTTGTACGCCTTAAACAACGGCGACGCACTATCAGAAGCCCAACACCATGCCGTTGCGGCAATGGCGGCGTTGGTGACTGATTTAGAAAAACTTGAAAAATAATTACCCAAAAACCTCATGTTTAAAAATATCTCAATCAAATCTTCGCTGATCTTAATTGCTTCCGCTTTGGCATTTGCCAATCTGCTGTTTGTGTTGTCGCTGTGGCATGCATTTCAGTCCATAGACGACAACTTGCAAGCAGCAGCGCAAAAACAAAACACCTCGGACTATTTGTCTCATGTGCGTTTTCATGTCGTGCAGATTCAACAATTTCTGACCGACGTCGGCGCGACGCATGATGATGGCGGCTTTGCCGAAGCCAAAGAAAACCTGGACGCCGCATTGTTAAATCTGGACAAAGCCGAACAATCTCACCCGGCATTGCACGCGCAAGTCGAAACATTGAAACGGGAAATTCAAGTAATGCACGATGCCGGCGTAAAGATGGCTTGGGATTACATTAAGTTGGGCACCGAGGCAGGCACCGTTACCATGAAGGCGCCGGGCTCAGGTCTTGACGACACAGCTGCCACGCTGACCGAAGAATTAATCAGAATTACCGAGCAACTTGATCGGGAGCTAGCCCTCGCCAAACAACAATTAAGTTCGTCTTTGCACGATTACAGCCTATCGCGTATTGCTTTTTCCATCGTGTTGCTACTGTTTGTGACGGTCTGTTTGAGCATGCTTTATTTCAAAATAGAACCGCCATTGACCGAGCTGCAAAAATCGCTGTATCTGCTTAGACAGGGCGGCGGCGATTTGACCCGGCGCATTCCGCACGAAGGCAGTGACGAAGTCGGCATTATCGTCACCCAGTTCAACGAATTTTTAAGCGTGTTACACAGCCTGATGCGGCAAGTGGCGACGGAATCCAACCAGTTGAACACCGCCTCGAACCGCTTGAGCCAAATGTCCGAGCGGGTACAAGAGGATATTTTGAAACAGCAGATGGGCACGGATCAGGTCGCGGCAACGGTAACGGAACTATCCGCGACAGTGACGGAAGTGTCCAACAACACGGCTAACGCCGCGCAAACGGCGCAGAAAAGCAGCGTGGCCGCCAACCACGGCAAGGCGGTGGTGACCAATACGGTGCAATCGATTCATGCGCTGTCTAACAATATCGACAGGGCCAGCACCGTAATCGGTAATGTCGAACAAAACTGCGTGAATGTCAGCTCGGTGCTGGATGTGATTCAGAGCATCGCCGATCAGACTAATTTATTGGCGCTCAATGCGGCGATAGAGGCGGCCAGAGCCGGCGAACAAGGCCGTGGTTTTGCAGTAGTGGCGGACGAAGTGCGCACACTGGCCAGCCGAACCCAGGATTCCACGCATGAAATTCAAGCGATGATAGAACGCTTGCAGCAAGGCTCGCGGGAAGCGGTGAAAGCCATGTCGGAAAGCCGAAATCAGGCTAAGGAGACCGTTGAAGTCATCGAAAGTACCGGCGAGCTGCTGGACAACATTTCCAGCATGGTGGCGCAAATATCCACCATGAATACGCATATTTCCGACGCGGTGAAAGAACAAAAAATCGTCGTCGAGCACATTAATCAAAACATCAATTCGATTAATGACGTCACCATCAACAACTCGAAGGACGCCGAGCAAACCGCGGAAGAAGCCCATCATTTGCAAAAAATCGCCGGTAATTTACATACCACGATTTCCCAATTCAAACTGTAAGCCAACCAGCGCGCTATTCGGTTTGCCTGCAAGCCAATAGCGCCTTACAACTCAAATACCTCCGCCAAGGGCAAAATCAACTCCGGCAAGCTCAATAGAGGCAAATCTTCCTCAACCCCAAAAACGTCGGCATTGGCATAGCGACCGTCTGCGCCCAGAAAAAAACGCTGCACATAATTTTCCAACGGGTCGATGACCACATATTCCCTCACACCGGTACGCTCGTAGAGCGCTTTCTTTTCACGCATATCCTTCAACGCCGTGCTGGGGGATAAAACCTCTACCACCAAATCCAGCGCCCCGTGTATGGCTTTTTCGCCAATCTTTTCCGGATTGCAGACCACTAACAAATCCGGTTGCACCACGTCATGCTCGGAGAGAATGACGTCCACAGGGGCGATGAAAGGCTTGCAGGGCTTACCTTTTAAAAATTGTTCCATCCGGCTAAAAACACGTCCAGCAACCGTCTGATGTTTGATGCTGGGTGCGGGACTCATATTATAAGGGACGCCGTCGATTAACTCCCAGCGCTCGTCGTCCGGCCATCCCATATAGTCCGCGACACTGAAGGTTTGTACCGACGATTTAGGCACGCTATTCATTCTTCGCCCCTACTGAACATCCAGTTTAATCCAGCGCAAACGATTGGCGTTGCTGACGACCGTGACCGATGACATGGCCATGGCCGCGCCGGCAATCATCGGGTTGAGTAACAAGCCAAATAGCGGATACAGCAAACCGGCTGCAACCGGAATGCCGATGGTGTTATAAAAAAACGCACCCAACAGGTTTTGCTTGATATTGGCAACCGTCAATGTCGACAGCGCCATCGCCTCGGACACCTTCAATAAGGAGCCTTGCAGCAACACAATGTCGGCGCTTTCGATAGCCACGTCGGTGCCGGTGCCAATCGCAAAACCGACATCCGCTTGCGCCAGGGCCGGCGCGTCGTTGATACCGTCACCGACCATGCCGACAATTTCGCCTTGCTGTTGCAAGGCTTTTACCACGGCGGCTTTGTCTTGTGGCAAGACTTGCGCTCGGACTTCGCTGATTCCGGCTTGCGCCGCTATCGCTTGCGCGGTGATCTCGTTGTCGCCCGTCACCATCAGCACGCGGATACCTTGCTTACGTAATTGCCGTACCGCTGTGGCGGAATCGGGTTTAATCGGATCGGCCACAGAGACAATGCCAACGACCGAATTTTCGACGGCCAAAAACATTGGCGTCTGGCCTTTTGCCGCCAATTCGGCCATTTTATCGCGATGCATGCTATCGTCGATGCCATGTTCCGCCAGCAACGCCGCATTGCCGAACAAACATTGCCGATCCGCGATGCGGCCGGCGATACCGTGCCCGGCCACGGCCTGAAATTTTCTGACCTTCTCCAACTTAAGCTGTTTTTGTTCGGCAGCCGCCAGTATCGCTGCGGCCAAGGGATGTTCGGACCCCGATTCCAGACTGGCGGCATACTGCAACACCTGGGCTTCGTCGACATCGCCAAAAGCGATCACTTCAGCCAGACTGGGCTTACCGGCGGTGACGGTGCCGGTCTTATCCAAAATCAGACAAGTCAACTTGCCGGCGCTTTGCAAGGCTTCGCCTTTGCGGATCAATATACCCATTTGCGCGGCACGACCGACCGCGACCATCACCGAAATCGGCGTCGCCAAACCCAGCGCGCACGGGCAAGCGATTACCAATACCGTCATGGACGTAACAAATGCGTAACCCAGAGCCGGGTCTGGGCCGATACTCAACCAGATCAAAAAAGTCAGTACCGATATGCCCACCACGGTGGGGACAAATACCGCGGAAATCTTGTCCGCCAGTTTGGCAATCGCCGGTTTGCTGTTCTGCGCTTGCCGCACACTTTGAATAATCTGCGCCAAAGCCGTATCACGGCCGATGCGGGTCGCGCTGAATAAAAAACTGCCTTGCTGATTAATCGTGCCGGCGGCGACACTGGCACCTTCGACTTTCTCAACCGGCATCGATTCGCCGGTGAGCATGGATTCGTCGATAGTCGAGTGGCCTTCCAGCACCACCCCGTCCACGGCGACTTTTTCGCCGGGTCTAACCCGTAAGATTTCGCCCAGACCGACTTGTTCGATAGGAATATCAATCTCTTGACCCTCGCGCACCACGCGAGCGGTGCGGGGTTGCAAGCCAATCAATGCGCGTATCGCCGCCGAGGTTTTACCTCGTGCGCGAGTTTCCAGCGCACTACCCAGATTGATGAAGGCCAAAATCACCGCAGAGGCTTCGAAATAAGCATGCGCGGACAACGAAGGCAGCTGACTGGAATAATCGATGACAATACAAGAATACAGCCACGCCGAACCGGTACCCAGCGCGATCAGGGTGTCCATATTGGCTTGCTTAACGAGCAGCAATTTCAGCGCGCTGTGAAAAAAATGTCCGCCGGAATAAAACATCACCGCCAACGTCAACAGGGCCACCTCGGACCAAAACACCGTGCCGGCGGCACTGCCCATGGCCGGAAACCAGTCCAGATGTGCGCCCAGCATCAAAGGCAGACCCAATGCGCCGGCCACGCCAGCTTTTCGCAGCAGGTCGCGATAACGCTCTTCTTCCTGCTTTTCCTCTTCACTCGGGTCTTCCAAGCCTTCCATCACCGCCGCATCGTAGCCGGCGGATTTCAAGGCCTGCTTCATGGCTTGATGATCGGGATCGCCGCCGACGGTAGCAGAGTGGTCGGCAAAATTGACGGTGACGGACGCAACTCCCGGCACCGATTGCAAGGCGGTTTCCACTGCGCTGACACAACCGGCGCAACGCATGCCGAGTATGGAAAGGCGTATTTCCTGCTGCTGATTAGTCGATTGGTCTAAAGTCATGACGATTCCCAAGCAATATCGTGTTGATCCGTAGGCAAACGCCGATGCGGTTTTATTCGACCTTGAAACCGGCGTCGGTGATAACGTCTTCGATTTCGTCCAAGTCGGTTTGCGCCGGATCAAATTCAACTTCGACCCGTTTGTCTTTATGCGAAGCCTGCACCGTCACCACACCGGCAATCGCCGATACTTTACTGACGATGCTGCTCTCGCAACCGCCGCATTTCATACCGCTTACTGTTAACGTTGCTGATTCGGACATGTTGATCTCCTTATGATTGAAATTAAGACTGGCCGGCCATTCTCGACTTAAACTGTTTGAACATGGTATAAGGCGCGACCTATTCGCATGATAGTGCAATGATCGGGAGCCCGTAAATAAATGACAGATTTTCTGATTGGCAGACAGCAAATTCTGGACCGCCATCTGGACACTTTCGCCTACGAGATTTTATTCAGGGGCAAAGATTTCGATCTCAGTTTGAAAGATGGTGCCGCCAACGCCACAAATCAAGTTATTACCGATACGCTGCTGGAAATCGGCCTTAACGAACTGGTCGGCCCCCACAAAGCCTTCATTAATTTCACCACGCAAAACATCCTAGACAAAACGCCGCTACATTTACCAAAAGAGCGCATCGTCATCGAAGTATTGGAAAGCGTGACTATCGATGACAACATTGTCGCCAACCTGAAAGAATTATCACAACTGGGCTATACCATCGCGCTGGACGACTTCGTCTTGTCCCCGGAGTGGCTGCCCTTGCTGGAGTTTGCCGATATTATCAAGCTGGATGTGATGGCCGACGGCCTGGACGGCACCCGGCAACTGATTGAACAGCTAAAACCCTATAAACTCAAATTGCTCGCGGAAAAAGTCGAAACGCATCAGGAGTTTGAAACCTTACGCGAATGGGGCTGCGAGCTGTTTCAAGGCTTTTTCTTCAGTAAACCCAATATTGTGGAAGGTAAACGGCTGGGCGTCAGCCAAACCGCCGCCATCCAATTACTGTCCGCAGTGAACAAGGCGGACGCCAGTTTTGCGGAAATCGGCAAGATTATCTCGCAAGACGTCGGGATGAGTTTTAAATTGCTGCATTATTTGAATTCCGCGTTTTTTGGCTTGCCGCAAAAAATCGAATCCATTCAGCATGCCATAGTTTGCCTGGGACTGGTCGAGATCAAACGCTGGGTGAATATTCTGGCCTTATCTTCCATGTCCGGCAAACCGTCCTCGGTGCTGCAAAACGTGCTGATCCGCGCCAAAATGTGTGAATTAATAGCGCGAGAACTTAAAGACGACCAGGAACACTATTTTCTAATCGGCATGCTGTCGGGTTTGGACAGCCTGTTGGACATGCCGGCGAACAAAGTATTGGAACAATTGCCGCTGGCGGAAGATGTTGACGATGCCATTTTGAAATATCGCGGCAACGCTGGCGAAGCGTTACAATTCTGCATCGCCTACGAGCGCTGGGAACCTGGCCTTGGCACCTTCCGCGGCATAAATCCCGAGTGTATCGCCAATATCTATCTGGAGAGCATAGACTGGTGGGCGACGCGCATTTTACCTTTCTTGGCCGCTTGAGCCATTTATCCTACCTACCGACATCATCATGAAACTGAGACTGACTTTATTCTGGCTAGGCTGTCTGTTCGCGGCCCATCTTTACGCCACCGAATTAGGTGCGGTGACGGCAGAACAACTCATAAACATGCAGAAAAATCAGAATGCGCTGGTCGTGGATGTGCGTACCGCGCCGGAATGGCAAGCCACCGGCGTCATCGCCAACAGCCAAAAATTGGAATCCTTTGACGGGAACGGCCACTTCGACCAGGAAAAATGGCTGGCCAACTTGGAAAAACTGAAATCGTCGCCCGACCAACCGATCATTTTGGTTTGCCGTTCCGGGAATCGGAGCGGCAAGATCGGCCAAATCCTCACCGAACAGCTGGGCATGAAAAATGTCTATCATTTGTCCAACGGTATCCAGTCATGGATCAAAGACGGCCGCCCCGTTAAAGCCGATTGTTTGACTACCGCCTGTAAGTAACATGTCCCTGAACACGCTCAGTAACCAAACCATCGCGCTGGCCGGCATCGCCCAGGCCTGCTCCTTGGTGCATCAGCTTGCCGGCACCGGCACTTGTCCAAACGCCGCATTGGAAGCCAGCATCAGCAGTTTGCTGAAAATAGACGCAGACAGCGTGATTGATGTCTACGGCGGCTTGATCGGTATCGAACACGGCTTACAACAGCTCACAACCCAACTCGGCAGCCGGGTGCTGGCCAGTCCGGAACAGGCCCGATACGCGGCACAGATTGTCTATTTGCAAAAACAGTTGAACAAACAGCCGGACATGCAAAAAACCATACAGGCCGGCGTCAGCAAGGCTCAAGCTCAAACCGAACATTTCGGCGTGCTGCATGAAAATGTGCTGGCCAATCTGGCCGACGTGTATCACAGTACTATCAGCACACTGCAACCGCGCATTATGGTGCAAGGCGATCAGCAATACCTGGGCAACCAAAGTACTGTGAATAAAATACGCGCCTTACTGTTGGCTGGCATACGCGCCACTTTATTGTGGCGGCAATGCGGCGGCAGCCGCTGGAAGCTATTGTTCTTCCGCAAAAAGATCCAGGACGAAGCCAAGTTTCTACTCACCCAAATCTGACGCCAACATGCCGGAACTACCCGAGGTCGAAACCAGTCGGCGCGGCATTGCGCCGCATATTACCGGCAAAACCTTTAAAACCGTGATTGTGCGTCACCCGCAGTTGCGTTGGCCGGTTCCCGAGTCCCTGACCACCGATTTGCCGGGCCAGCGTCTGGACGCTGTCGAGCGGCGCGGCAAATATTTATTACTCGGTACGGGGCGCGGCACGCTGATCCTGCATCTGGGCATGTCGGGGAATCTGCGCATCACCTCACCCGAGCAAACGCTGCGCAAGCACGACCACATCGACTTCATTTTTGCCGACGATACGGTACTGCGCTTTAACGATCAGCGCCGCTTCGGCGCGGCCTTGTGGACTGCCGAAGATCCGATGTTGCATCCCTTGCTGGCCACGCTGGGGCCTGAACCGCTCTCCGCGGCATTCGACGCTAACTATTTGCGGCAGCGGGCGGCAAACCGCGCGGTGCCGATCAAATCATTGATTATGGACAGCCATGTCGTGGTGGGCGTGGGGAATATTTATGCCAGCGAAGCCTTGTTCTTAGCAGGCGTACAGCCGATGCGCTGCGCCGGAGAACTGGATACGCCGGCGTGCGAAGCGTTGGTGGCGGCGATCAAAACCGTATTGCAACAAGCCATCGATAAAGGCGGCACCACGTTGCGCGACTTTAGCAATGCCGAGGGCAAACCCGGTTATTTCAAACAATCGTTAAATGTGTACGGTCGCAGCGGACAAGCCTGCCTGCGCTGCGAGGAACCAATTCAGCAACTCAAAATAGGTCAACGAGCCAGCTACTATTGCGGCAATTGCCAACACTAAGCCCGTTAATGCCGCCAATCGAAAACGGCGGTTACGCGATTGCCGCAACCGTGGTAGCTCAGGCTGCTGCATAAAGTCTCCAGCATGATAATACCGCGGCCGCAATAGGCCTCATCACTCTTCCGCAAACCGATGCGCCGTCGCCAATCGAAGCCGTTGCCGCTATCGACGACTTTAACGATCAAGCGGCCACCGTATTCGGTCGCATGATGGATAAACGATAAGCGGATTTTGCCGCGCTGGAGCTGTTGCAAGCGTTCGTCCTTCATCGCATAAAAGCGCATAAAGCCCTCCGGACTGCTCTTCAGAGCCGAATCCAAGCCCAGCACGCCATGGTCCAGCGCATTCGCGAACAATTCACTGACTATCATAAAAATATCCTGGCGATAATTCTGTAAACCCTGAATTTCCATGACGGTGTTGACCATGACCGGCACCGGATTGATCAGGCGCAAACTATCGATGTCAAATTCCAGTACCTGCTTCCAGGTCGTCGCGGCGATCCGCTGCCGGGGAAGCCGGATTTCTCGCCGCCCCCAGGGCACGCTATCGACCGCACAGCTCAAAATAACCAGGGTATTGTCATCTTTCTGAATCGCACCGCCGGTGTGTGCTTCAAGGCTGGCCTGCAAATTTTTGATGGCGTCGGATTTACTTTGCCGGATAGCATTAAGAATGCGTTCCCCGCCGAAAAGCTCACCTTCAGCATTTTCCGCCTCAAAAATACCATCCGTGAGCAGATATAAGCGCTGATTCTCGCTTACCCGATGCAGTTGCTCTTCGATGTCAATCGAAGGCTGAATACCCAGCGGAATATTCAAAGAGCGTATCGCCAAAAAACTGTTGTCGGCATGATTGACTAAAAAATGCTCGGGTAGCCCGCAGGTAATGCTTTTCATAGACGACGACTCGGGATACAGCGCCACCACCGTCGCCGCCAAAAAGCGGTTGGCCGGCAACACCCGATACAGTTTGGCGTTAATTTCGGTAACGATTTCGTTAATATCGAAACCTTTCCGCGTCATGCCATAGAAAATATCCGCCAGCGGCGTAGCGGCTATCGATGCCGACAAACCGTGGCCGGTAAAATCGCCCAACAGCACATGCAAATGATTTTCCGGGGTTTTGGCAATCAACACCAAATCGCCGTTAAACAAGGCCATCGGCGACATCACCACTTCCACGGCTTCAGTTTCCAGAAAGTCGGCTTTTAACACGTCGTTGAACAGTTTGGCCGCGACTTCATGTTCCAGGTCGGAAGTCTGCCAATAATCGAGCAACAGCGTTTTTTGCGCGTGCTCGTGCTGATACAACATGCGCAGTTTTAATGACGACCGTATTTTTAACAGCAATAAATGCTGATTGACCGGTCGACAAATGACAGCGTCGATCTCAACAGCGGCGCAATGGTCCAGCAGCGTGTCGGTTAAATCATCGGCAATCAATATGATAGGCAGGTAGGAGTCGGCCGCATCGCGCATATCGGCTACCTGCCGCCAAGGCCAATCTCGACAGGCAATAATCAGTAAGTCCACTGGCGCATTTGTCAGCAGCTCCATCACCTCATCCGCACTCGACGCCACCGCACAGCGAAAATCCTGCGCGCGCAGCACGCCTTGCAAACTATCTGCACTTGGATTTGCTCCAGCATCCTCCAGCAAAACAACAGAGGTCTGAGCAGGCAGTGGAAATGGGCTGGGATGATTCATTCTGAAGAGTTTGCCCGGCGCTCGATGCACGCTTATTGATTTATAATTTGCGCTTCTTACACCATGCGGCTGGCTATGACGATTTTATTTTTCTCGCTAAGAGGCGTACCCACGGACGAAGCGGACGATGTTCGGCAGTTACTGGCCGACAACGATATTGAATTTTACGAAACGTCAGCAGGCAACTGGGGCATTTCCATGCCGGCTATCTGGCTTTATCAACGCGATGACGCCGATAAAGCCAGACAATTATTCAACAAATACCAACAAGAACGCGCCCTAAACCAACGCGCACTGTACCGGCAATTGAAGGCGCAAGGCGAATACCAAGGCTTTTTCCGCCACAATCTGAACAAGCCCATCCGATTTCTCGGCTATAGCCTAGTCATTGCCCTGATTTTTTACGTCTCTTTGAAATGGTTGTTCGAGCTGGGCCTAGGCCTTTGAATCGTCGTTAGTTAGACTGCAATATCGTCAACATCCGTTGGGCGTGTTCCGCCACTTCTATACCCAGGTCGGTCAGATACCCGCCGTCATGCTGGGTGACCAATCCTTTGTCGAACAGACGTTGCGCCGCAGCAATCAATACCGGCTCGGCATTGCCATGCACCTTGACGCCTTCTTGTACGGACTCCAGATTGAACAAGGATAAAAATTTAATTTCCGCGACCAATTCTTCGGTTAAAAGCATGTGTTACACCCTTTGTAATAATTATTAATCTTCGCTGACCGTCGTAGTCAGCCAACTGTATACGCGCTTTACAAGCAAATCGTAATCTTGTTGATAGCCGTGATCCTCGCCATCCATTCTTATCTGCCGATACACCGGATTATCTTTACCGGCCATACGCCGTTGCCGGGCGCTATCGAGCACTGCCGGTAAATCAAACTCGGCATATACATCCAAAAAAGGCAATTGCACTTTTTTAATCAAATCGAGGCTTTGCGCCTGTGTTGCAGTGGTTTGCGGCACGGGCAAACTAATCGATACCAGCGCCGCCACGTCATTGGGTTTATCGGCAAGGCGGGATGCGGCCATCAAAGCGCCCATGCCGTAGCCGACAATTGCGATATGTTTCGCACCGTTTTTCAGCAGATGCTCCACAGCCGCATCAATCCGTCCACGTGCTTCTTCGAACAGCGGGTAATAGTCTTCAGCCTGCGCGCCGCTTTCCCTGATAGGCATTTGTAAGGCAAGCGTCGCCCAATTATGCATCGGCAACGTGGTTCGCAAGCGATGAATCAAGGGCTTGGCATCGGGATGTTCGCCCATATCGTGCAGTACGATTGCCACTTGGCTGTTGTCGGTCTTTTCGGCTTCCGTGAAGAGCGCCAGAAAGGTTTTGTCGGCGGATTTCAACCAAACCGCCTGCCCCATGGACAATTGTTGCTGAATAGCCGCAGCAAAGTCCTGCTCTCTGCGGTTATCGGTCGCAAACACCGATGTCGAAACTAGCAATAATGCCGCGAATAACGACGCATTGCGCATAGTGAACACTAACCTTTGCTGTAAAAACCGCTAAAGGTATAACGCTCATGGATATGCCGCAACAGCACCATAATCACCGACGCCACCGGCAAGGCCAACAAGACGCCTAAAAACCCGAACAGCTGACCACCCGCCAGCACAGCAAACATCACTGCTACGGGATGTAAACCGATTTTGTTTCCGACCAACCACGGCGTCAACAGCATGCCTTCCATACTCTGACCCACCGCAAAAACGATCAACACCGGCAATAAATGCATCGCATCCTGAAATTGCAGCAAGGCCGCGATGCAGGCAAAGACGATACCGGTTATAGCGCCCATATACGGCACGAAACTGACCAAGCCGGCCAGCATGCCGATCACCAAGGCCAGTTCCAGATCCACCAACCATAAGCCGACGCTGTAAATCACGCCCAGCGCCAGCATCACGTAAAACTGGCCGCGCATGAACGCACCCAACACCACGTCGGCCTCGCCGGCCAATTTGGCGACAGTGCCGGCAACGCGGCGTGGAAACAAATCGTGGATTCGCGCCACTAAGTCGTCCCAATCGCGCAGTAAATAGAAGGTAATCACCGGAATCAACACCAGATTCATCACCCAACCAACGATCACCGCACCGGAATGGGAGACAGATTGAATCAGGTTCTCGGCAACGCCGTCGCCGTCTTGCCAATGACTCTTGATCAGATTAATCAATTGATCTTCGCGCAACGGTCTAATCGTGCGTCCCAGATATTTTTGCAAAACCGGCACGACCGATTTGTTTATCCAGTTTAAATAAGACGGCAGTTTGTCGATGAATTCGCTGATTTGATATTCCAGGGCAGGAATGATGACGATCAGCAGCGCCGCTATTGAAAAAATGATGCCGGAAAACACCACCATGACCGCCAGCGTCCGATTTAAACGCCAACCACGGAATTGCAAAGTTTCCAGCCTATCCACAACAGGATCACCTAGGTAAGCGAGAATGGCCGCAAACGCAAAAGGCATCAGCACCGGCGCCAACACATACAATAGGCCGCCGAAAGCCAGTATAAAGGCCAGTACAAACCATTTTTGCGAATCGTTCATCTCTACCATCATGCGACCTTATTGCTTGGCTTGTTTACGGGCTTTCCAAACTTCCAGGACTATCGGCAAGACCGAAATCAACACGATGCCTAACACCACTAACTCGAAGTTTTTCTTCACCAGCGGAATATTGCCGAAGAAATAGCCGGCAAACACGCAAATCAACACCCACGCCACTCCGCCGATAATGTTATACAAAATGAAAGTGCTGTAAGGCATTTTCCCTATCCCGGCCACGAACGGCGCAAAGGTGCGCACGATAGGCACAAAGCGCGCTAATACAATAGTTTTGCCGCCGTAGGTATCATAAAAGGCCTGGGCGCGGTCAAGATGTTCGCGGTTTACCCAACTGAGCGAATAGGCGCGTTGACCAATGCTGCGGCCTATCCAATAGTTGACGGTATCGCCCAGCACCGCCGCAGCTCCCAATACGCCGAGCAATATCGGCAGATTGAAAGCATCCATCGCCACGAAGGCACCGGCGGCAAACAACAGGGAGTCACCGGGCAAAAACGGCATCACTACAAAACCCGTCTCGACAAAAATCACCAAAAACAAAATGGCATAGGTCAGTGTGCCGTAGTCGCTGATGATGTTGGCTAAATGCTTATCGATGTGCAGCAGAATGTCGGTCAAATAGTGTAGCCAGTCCATGTTTTACTCGTTTGGTTGAAAAATCTCGGTCAATAATATCGGCTACCGATCACAGCTTTTCGGCGCGCTAGAAGAAATAAGCCGCTACTGCCCCGCTTATTAGAGCAAGTGCCGCCGCCAGCAACCATACCCACAGTTTAGGCTTACCGGATTTTTGCTCGTAAGGCACGCCTTCGATGCGCGCATTCACTGCTTTCAATTTACCGCCGGTATCACGGGCGACTTCATAAAACAACACGTCGCCGCGCACCGGACGGCGGGCCATGCCTTTTAAAGAGGAAATATGTACAAAAATATCTTTGTCGCCGTTATCCGGCTGAATAAAGCCAAAACCTCTATCGTCTTTCCAGGTTTTTAAAACACCTTTCAGGATGGTCGTATCCGCCATCTTTTCACCTCTAGTTAATTATTATTTTTGTGTATTTTGTCTGAAAAATCCCGAAAACATAAAACCCGGCCTGGGCGCTTTTGATCGATTACGCCGCCTGACTTTGCGATTCCCGGTAAACCTGGCATCCGCTACTACGATGCGTTAGCTGTTTTACCAGCCAACGTGCCTGGCAAACGGCAGACGGTATTGCCGGTTCTGTTTGGATGGTTAATTTGCGAAGAAGACGACGACCACACCCGGCGTCGATATTCATAAAAGCACTGACAAATCGGCTAACGAAATCTTTCACCGCTAACCGATCAATGGGAGACAAGACGGCGTTTCCAGCTATCGCGCAAAACGCCGCCTTTGATTAAAATTTCTTGTCAATCAAAACCTTATCATCGATAACCAGCTTCGACACGCCTCCCAATGCCAAATGCAGGGTACAGGATGCGGTTTTGAAGTTAGAGTCTTTCTCGCCTACCCATTCCATCTTGACATAGGTCGTTTTATCGGTATCGGTTTTGGACGGGAAATACACTTGGGTACCGGTTTTGTTTTCGATCAATTTCGGACATTTTTGGTTGGCCATTTCCTGCATGGCTACCAACGTGCGGATTTGCGCAGCTGCCTCTTTTTCCTCGTTGGATTGATCCTTGCTGACACCCACCAAGATAAAACCGGCTACAAACACCCCCACCACAGCGATCATCAATTTCTGTGTTTCACCCATTGTTGCTCTCCTCTGTTTTGTAGTTATTTTTTCGGCGAATCCGAATTGTTACCCTTCGGATTCTATGCCAATCGACCGGTATCGGCAATGCGCCTGATAAAAGCCTTACTGCGGATCCACCTGCGCAATCCAATCGCCTAAATTATAGTAGTTGGTGATGCGCGCGACTTTACCGTCGCGAATATCGAAAAACGCGCCGGCCGGCAAACGATAAGTTTGGCCGTTGGCTTCCGGCAGACCTTCGTCGGTATTCAGATATTCGCCCAATACCACAAACTCCGCTGCGCCGCGGGTGCCGTCCTCGTTAGCCATGATCACCATATCCACCAACTGTTCTTTGTAGTGGCGATTCATTTTTTTCATGAACTCGCCGAAAGCAGCCTTGCCTTGCTCGCGGTCGCCCTGGTTGATGTCATGTACCACATCGTCGGTCAACAAGCTCAGAAAGGTATCCATGTCGCCGCTGTTGAATGCTTGATAGTACTGTTCGATAAGTTTTTTTGCTTGTTGCATAGTGGTATTGGTGCCTGGATTAAAAACCGGCAATTCTGCCAGAAGCCCGGTTTTTTTTCAGCTTAAAATTCCACGCCCTGCTCGGCTTTGATGCCTGCGGCAAAAGCGTGTTTGATTCGGGTCATCTCGGTGACCGTGTCGGCAGCCTCAATGACTTCCGGCGCCGCATTGCGGCCGGTCATCACCAAGTGTAGCCAGGTGGGTTTATCGTTTTTGATGAAATCGGCGATTTCCTGGCCGCTGATCCAGCCGTAGCCACAGCAATAATTGATTTCGTCCAGTATCACCAGATCGAATTCTTCGGAGAGGATTTTTTGTTTGGCAAACTCCCAAATCTCCCGGCTGGTTTTAATATCTTGCTCCGGATTCTTGGTATCCCAGGTAAAACCATCGCCCAAGGCATGCCACTCGATCTCTTCGAATCGCGTCGCCGCCCGTTGCTCGCCGGTTTGCCACTGGCCTTTGATGAATTGAATCACGCAGACCTTCATGCCCCACCCGGCGGCGCGGAATACCATGCCAAACGCACTTGAGGACTTACCTTTACCTTCGCCGGTGTGTACCAGTACAACGCCGTGCCTTCTATCTCTGGTTTTCATTAATTATGCTTCTCTGGCCGATTTAGCAGCCGCTTGTTCAAGTTGGCCGCGCATTGTAACAACTTAATAACAGCCAAGAGACAGAAGCAGGACTGCGGCACGGCTAGCGGTCAGGCGAAGGGCAAAAGCTTCAGTGACGAATACTTTTGCCGTGCCGGCTTAGCAATGGCGTGTCGATCTAGCCCAGGCCCGACTTGCGCCGTACGGAATAGCCCAACGTATACAATCCGGCAACAAAAGTCCAAAACGCGGCAGGTAACGGCACGGGGGCGTAGCTAAAACCACTGCCGCTCAGCAACTGATAACGGCTATCGGCAATACCGAGATACACCAAACCGGTGTTGCCGAAATTGGCGGATGACTCGGTTACGGTGGGTTTGAAATAGCTACTGGCACCCGCTCCGACTTCCAGAAAAGCATCCAGTGAAATCAAGGTATTGACTGGCACCGAAAATGTCGCCACGCCGGTACACGACGCCAGCCATGAACAACTGAAGCTGCGCGGTGTATAACCATTTTCCGTGAAAGAAATACTGTCACCCGTACTTAGTTGCACAGCACCGCTGGCGGCCGCGGTGCCGGACAATGCTCCCGACACCAAATAAGTCAAAGTCAGATCGATATTTCTACCGCTGGGGCCCACCAACTTGAAGTTATCGGCAAATGACACTTTGCTGCTGGCACTGGCGACATTCGCGGCATAGGCTGTCGCACTGGCACTGGCACTGGCTTTCATTACGCCGGGAGTGACAAAACCGCCGGCGGCGGAGCGGTACGTCTCAACGTAACTACCCGGCCCACCCGCATTGGGTACTTGATACAACGCATCGACCGCATACGATGAAGGGCTATTGATGTTGTTTAACACCTTGGAATCCGCATCGTAGGACTGACTGCCATAAGCGGCGTTAGCGCTGGCGATCACGGTCAACGATGTGGTGTACGCACCTGCTGTTGGTGCATAAGCCAATACTGCACAAAGCGGCAGCAAAGACGGGAAGCGATTCATAAAAGCCCTCTAATTGATTAACGTTATTAAGAATGGTGGATGTCACAACTACCGGCCAGACTCAAAACTTGTGCCGGTGCGCTTAAACGCTACTTGGGAAATCAGAAAAGTTTCAGATACCGGCCGCAGCGGCCCATTGCCGACGCACCGCTCCGATTAGCGCCAATAATACCGATCCGAACAGCCAAGCCGTGGCTGGCAACGGCACTTGAGAAACCCCTGAGACGTTCGCGTAAGCATGGGTGGTAACCTTAAAAGACACCCGCCCTGTACTTGTGGTAGGCAGCGTGACCGATAAAGTGCCAGCGGCCTGGTTCGGCAAACTACCGACGAAACTGGCATTAAGGAACAGATCCTTACGGCTGGACAAAGATCGGTTGGGATCACCAAAATCGTTTACCACCAGCAACACCCAGGCCGCCGCCACATCATTGGTCCCGCTGCCAGGCACCAAACCGATATTCATGCTGTAGTCGACTGAGAAGGTTGTCGCACCGCTTCCGGAACCGGTAAAGCTGCCGGTGCGATAACTCTCGGTGGTCACCGCGTCGCCGAATGCTGGATCTATATCCTGGGAATAGCTGTGCAAAATATTTGAATCGACATCGGCTTTCGAGGTGAGCGAGCGAATCCCACTCCCCGTTTGTAAGCTGGCCAACGGCGTCACCCAATCCGATGAATAAGTGCCTTCGCCGTAAGGCGTGTCCATCCGCGTATCCACGCGCGAAGATTTATCGTACCAAGCAATTCCGGCATTGGTGCTAGTTCCCGAAGTCACTCTCAAGGTATTCCAGTCAACGCTAACCTCGGCAGTTGCGTTCGCACTCGCGACGGCATTTGTATTGAAGACCAGCAGATCGAGGATGGACAGGGTTAGTAATGCAGTTTTGACTTTCATAATATTTCCTTTGGAAATACGAAGCTTGGCTTCACCGGTCAGTTCGAATTTCTAAACGAACTGAAATCGGTAGCATAAATAAAGGGCTACTCACTTGGACCAATGGCCAGATAACTGCAAACTACATCGACATCGGTTTCCAAACCGGTTTCGGTATTGGCTGCCGAAATGGCTATCAGGTCTCGGCCACCAGCCGCACCACCCGGAACGTACTCGATAGACCAAGGAACAAACGTAGTACCGGCGTTTGGCATACCTTCGGCGGAATAGATACTAACGGTTACATCAGGTCTGGCCGAAAAAGGTGGCACACTGGCCCAGAGCAATCGGGTATGCGCGCCGCCCTCGCCTGGTGTCATGTTTTCCGTACCGCTGACGATTTGGGTGTTATTGATATTCAGAACTTGCTGGGTCATAGCTAATACTCCATCTTTTTGGTATTTAATTAAGTAACCATATAGATACCATTTAGATTTTTTTGCGTCAATCGTAAATTATTGGTTTTATTTCGGTACTATTTCACAGACTTTTTTCCTAAAACGGAGATTTCGTGTCCATCCTAGTATTAGCCAGCTATGTCCATGCTCATTGTCTGAACGTTGAGCGCTTGCCTTGCTCGGGCGAATCCTTGCAAGCAACCGGCATGATCGAGGAACACGGCGGCAAAGGCTTGAATGTTGGCATAGCCGCGCATACGCTTGGCGCTGAGGTGGCAATGCTATTGCCGCTGGGAATGGATTCGGCGGCGGATGAAGTAATTGAGCTCATCAAGAACGGGGGCATGGACAGCCGCTGGCTGCTGAAAACAGGACCGCAATCCGGTTTTGGTGTCGGTTTTATCAGCCCGACCGGCGAGAATTTCCTGGCAGTCCATGCAGGCGCCAACACGCTGCTGAAAGAGGAACACGTCGAACAAGCCCTGGCCTCCCTGCCCCATCTCAATCTGATTTACGCCCAATTCGAAATCCCGGAAGCGCCGATCCGCAGGGCCTTCCAGATCGCTGGTCAGCGCGGCATCCGCACCATGTTAAATCCGTCACCCTGGCGGCAACCTGATCCTGGCTTATTAAAGCTAACCGATATTTTGGTGGTAAACGAAACCGAAGCCGCTGCATTATTCGGCCTAAGCAACAATGTGATCAGCCTGGCGCAGTGGCTGAGTAACTTATGCAAGTGGGCGCAACAACTTGCCTGGTCCGGGGAACTGCTGGTGGTCACACTGGGTGAGGCGGGATGCGTGGCGTTAACGGAAGGCGTGGTTCTTCACCAACCGGCTTGGCCAATAGCCGCACTGGACGCCACCGGCGCCGGCGACGCATTCAGCGCCGGTCTGGCAACTGCCTTACTGAATAATCTGAGTTTAACCGAGGCTTTGAGCCGAGCCTGTGCCAGCGGTGCCTGGGTTGCCAAGCATCATGGCGTATTGGGGTGCTTGCCGACGCCAGCCGAGATTGATCATTTTATAAAAACCAATCCAATACCAAAATTAGTCTAGTTCGGCCGGATTTTCAGATTGACCCGATAGGTATAGGCGTCGCCGCGAAACGTGCCTTCGACATACTCCACAATCTGCCCGTTGTCGGCGTAGGTCTTGCGCTTCAACAACAAGCAGGGACCCGGCTGGTCAAACCCGAATACGCCGACTTCCACGTCATCGCTGAGCACCGCTTCGATGGATTGTTCGGCGTGCACCAAGCCCAAGCCGCATTGGAGCTCAAGGTATTGATAGGCGGAGCCTTCGCCGTTCCAATCAGCCAAAGCCGGCGCTACCGTTAGATCGTACCAAGCCACTTCGCGCGATAGCGGCATACCGTCTCCCAAGCGCACCCTTACCAAACGTAGAAATCGCGTAGACGCCGGACGATTAAAAATAGACGCGATAGTTCTATCGACGACAATCTTGTGCTCGAGAATTTGCGTAGACGGGGTAACTCCCAACTCGCGCATTTCCTCGGTAAAACCTTTCAGTTTACCCATCTCCGGATTAATCCGCGAAGGTGGCGCCTTAACCGTGACGCCGGCGCGACCATGAGTGGCAATACAATCCTGAGCCCGCAATTCTTCATAACAACGCCGCACCGTGGTGCGACTAAGATCCAACGCTTCCGCCAAAGCTCGCTCGGATGGCAGACTAAAACCATCTCCGAGCTCGCCGGACTGGATCATATCGTTGATGCGTCTTTGCAGTTGCTTGTAGACAGGCTCGGAAATGCCGGTATTCGGGCGAATTTTCTCAATGAAAGCACTGCTGTCATTGGCGGCGAAACTATCGGCTTTTATTTCGATATGGCTGGAAGCACTGGAAGACATTGTGGTTGACCCGGCATATTCATTTACGCAGCAGATTGTGGATCTTAAAGCCCAAGATAGCCGCTGCCAGCAAAAAGGTAATAGCGTTAGCTACTATGATAGCTATGTTCACCAAATAGATACCATAAATCAACCACAGCAACACCCCCAAGGTAAACATGCTGTACATGCCTAGCGACAAGGATTCGGTGTCGCGGGTTTTGAAGGTCTTAATTGCTTGAGGCAGAAAAGAAGCGGTGGTCAAAGTCGCCGCCAGATAACCGATTAGCTCGGGAATTAGGTTCATGTCAGAAAAATCAAGCCGAGAAATGTTGCCAGCCAAAATAGCTTAAAGCGACCAGCAATAATTGCGCGAAAGCCAACAGCCAGAAATAACCCACAAACATCATTATTTTAACCGGCGTTTCCTGGCTTTGTTTGGAACTGAGCAACCAGCCGCCGATGCCGGAAACGGCAGCGACGACCAGCAAGCCCAAAATGAGGTTACTCATCGCAATTAGCGCGGCGGTGGCGCCAATACCTCGCGGGTACCGTTGGTTTCCGGCATGCTGACCACGCCGGCGTTTTCCATGTCCTCGATAATGCGCGCCGCGCGGTTATAACCGATTTTAAACCGGCGTTGGACGCTGGAGATAGACGCTTTGCGCGATTCGGTCACGAAAGCCACTGCTTCGTCGTACAACGCATCGGACTCGCTGTCCTCGCTGTCCAAACCGGCCACTTCACCACTATCGGTACGTTCCTGGGTAATTTCGTCCAGGTAATTGGTCGGACCGGTTTTTTTCAAGAATTCCACCACCCGATGCACCTCGTGGTCGTCCACAAAAGCACCATGGGCACGCAACGGGATACTGGTGCCGGACGGCAGGAACAACATATCGCCGTTGCCTAACAAGGCCTCTGCACCGCCTTGGTCGATGATGGTCCGGGAGTCGATACGCGACGATACCTGGAAAGAAATTCGGGTCGGCACATTGGCTTTAATCAAGCCAGTCAATACATCCACCGACGGCCGTTGCGTCGCCAACACCAAGTGAATGCCAGCGGCACGGGCTTTCTGCGCCAGACGAGCGATCAGCTCTTCGACTTTTTTACCGACCACCATCATCATGTCGGCCAACTCATCAATGACAATGACGATGCTGGGTAGTGTGTCCAGCAAAGGATAGTCTTCCAATGCCACCGGCGTTTCCGGCCGGAATAGCGGGTCGCGAATCGGCTGACCGGCCGCTTCCGCTTCCCTGACCGCCTGGTTATAACCGGCCAGATTTCGCACACCCAATTTGGACATCAATTTGTAACGACGCTCCATTTCCGCCACCGCCCAACGCAAGGCGTTTTGCGCGTCCTTCATGTCGGTAACGACCGGCGTCAGCAAATGCGGGATGCCTTCGTACACCGACAATTCCAGCATCTTCGGGTCTATCATGATCATTCGCACATCTTCCGGCTTGGCTTTGTACAGCAAACTCAGAATCATGGTGTTGATCGCTACCGATTTACCGGAACCCGTGGTGCCGGCCACCAGCGCATGCGGCATTTTGCCCAGATCGGCCACCACTGGCGTGCCTGAAATGTCCTTACCCATCGCGATGCTGAGCTTGGATTTAGCCCGCTCAAACTCATCCGATACCAGTAAGTCGCGTAGCGAAACCATTTCCCGCTCTTGATTCGGAATCTCCAAACCAATCACCGATTTACCTTCGATAATCTCGACGATACGCACGCTGGTTACTGACAAACCGCGCGCCAAGTCTTTGGCCAGGCTGCTGATGCGGCTGACTTTCACACCGGCCGCCAAGCGTAATTCGAACCGGGTAATCACCGGTCCAGGCAATACCGCTTCCACTTCGGCGGCGATACCGTAATCCTGCAATACATCCTCGACTTGGCGGGAAATTTCTTCCAGCTCGGTTTTGGAATAGCGCTTCACCTTGATTTCACGCTTGTCCAGCAAAGACAAGGTTGGCAAGGCGTTGATGTAGGCGCCGGGCTCCATATCGTCCACGGATTTGCTGTCTTTTCTACGCAAGGGTCTAACCGCGACAGCGGCAGAAGGTTGCGCGGCTTCTAGCACTTGAATTTGCGACTTTTTCGCGCGCTCTTCGGTTTTAACTTCGGATTGCTGATTACGCGGTTTTTTGGTTTCTTTTACAGGTTCGAGTCGCGCGGGTCTATCCGCGCGATAACGCTCGGGCACCTCAACTGCCTGCCGGCCCACAACCGAACAGGCCGTCATCGCGCATTTGCCGATAAACGCCATCATCGTCAGCCAGGACAAGCCGGTAAACAAGGTCACGCCGGTCATGAAAATGGCCAGTAACAACAGGGTAGAACCGGAATTGCCTAACAGATGCACCAAGGCGTCGCCAATTTCCCGCCCCAGAATACCCCCCGGGCTCTCCGGCAAATCCATCTTGGTACGCAGAAAATGCAGGTGCAAAAACAGAATCGCCGAGCCGGACACTGTAGTAGCCAGGAAACCTGCCGAGCGCGACGCCAGCGCCCACTGCCCACCGGTCTGGCGGGAACCTTGAAACAGGATGTAGCCATACCAGAAAATCATCACCGGAATCAGGTAGGCCATCAAGCCCAGAAAACTCAGTACAAAATCCGCCAGCCAGGCACCAAACAAACCGCAGGCGTTACTGATGGATTGATACGATGTGCTATGACTCCAACCCGGATCGTTGGAATTAAAAGTGACCAGGGCAATTAAAAAAAACAACGCACAACTCGAAAATCCCAGTAATGCGATTTCGCGATAGCCTCGCGAGGCTCTTTCTTCCACAACAGCAACCATAGTTGTCGGCTCACAATAAAAGCGTCACAAAACATGATTATAGATGATGTAAATCGATTTCACATTAGCTTTACCGGCCACGCCATTAAAAACCAGTTGGTAAATCGGTTTTATCGCGGGGGGAATGCCCTTATAATTTTGCTACCCTAACCCGCATGGAGACTCGACATAATGGCTGCCGCAAAACATTGCAAACTCTTAATCCTAGGTTCCGGCCCGGCCGGTTACACCGCAGCCGTTTACGCCGCGCGCGCTAACTTGAATCCGGTGATGATTACCGGCATGCAACAAGGCGGCCAATTGACCACCACCACTGAAGTGGACAACTGGCCTGGCGACGTGGAAGGCTTGCAAGGCCCGGATTTGATGGAACGGATGCGCCTGCACGCCGAGCGCTTCAATACCGAAATCATTTTCGACCATATCCATACCGCCGATCTGTCGCAAAAACCGTTTACGCTAACCGGCGACGCCGGCGTATACACCTGCGATGCGTTGATCATTGCCACCGGCGCTTCCGCAAAATATCTGGGTCTGCCGTCCGAAGAAGCGTTCAAGGGTAAAGGCGTTTCCGCCTGCGCCACTTGCGACGGTTTCTTTTACCGCAACAAACCAGTCGCGGTGATCGGCGGCGGTAATACTGCTGTGGAGGAAGCCCTGTATTTGTCCAACATCGCCTCCGAGGTGATCGTAGTACATAGACGCGACAAATTCCGCTCCGAAAAAATCTTGTCGGATAAACTGATCGAAAAATCAAAATCCGGCAATGTGCGTATCGAATGGAATCACGAGCTGGACGAAGTACTGGGTGACGACATGGGCGTTACCGGTCTGCGTATCAAGAGCACGCAGGACGGTAGCACCAGAGATTTGGACGTGCACGGCGTGTTTATCGCCATCGGCCACACCCCCAACACCGACATTTTTGCCGGCCAGCTGGAGATGGAGCACGGCTATATCGTCGTTAAAAGCGGCATCCACGGCAATGCCACGGCCACCAGTGTACCCGGCGTATTCGCGGCTGGCGACGTGATGGATTCGCATTACAAACAAGCTATCACCTCAGCCGGCGCCGGCTGTATGGCGGCTTTGGATGTGGAAAAATATTTGGATGAATTAACCGGCTAGGTCTATCCGCTATTGGGGCGGTTAAAACCGCCCCAATACGCTTTCAATATATCCAAGGCAACAACCGCCAGGTCGATAAGCAAAAATCGGCATAAACCGCACCGAACTCCGCCAGCAACATCCGCTCTTCAATCTCGATGCGCAGGATAAACGCCCATGCCGTCGGCATAAGCAACAATGCCAAAGCAATAAAATCGCCCATCGCCACACCCGCCGCGAATAAAGCGATCAGCAAACCGGTGTAGGCCGGATGCCGTAGCCAACGGTAAGGCCCTTCTTTGATTAATCTGTGTTCTTGCTGTATCAGCACGTTAGTTGTGAAAAATCGGCCCAATTTCATCACCGCCGCGTAACGCAGATAAAGCCCCGAGGCAAACAACAGCATGGCCAGCGCTTGCCTAGGCAGATAATCAATCCTTATAGGCGCCCACGCCAGACTTTTAAACCAGAATGCCACAGCCAGACTTGCCAAAATACTGATCCACAAAATGCGCTGCGAACGCCGCTCCGTATTCACGACCGGCCCGGCTTGCAGCGCAGTACGGCGGGCCAAAGCAATTTCCGCCGCTATCCAAACCAGGCAAAGCACTAGCCACAAAATCCGTACCGATGTCATTAATCGCCCTCCGGCGCAGTGTGCGTGAAATGACGGGTATGCCAGGATCCCCGCGCCTCGTGTAACATACCGCAATTTGCCGGCTGTTATGAAAAAGATCATCGAACTGAAACAGGTTTATAAGGACTATCCGCAAGCCGGCACGCTGCAAACTGTCTTGCACGACATCAATCTGGATATTTACCCCGGCGAATTTGTGGCCATCGTCGGCCCGTCCGGCAACGGCAAATCCACCCTTTTAAACTTACTCACCGGCATCGACCACCCCAGCCAAGGCCAAGTGAGCGTCAACGGCACCGAGCTGCAAACACTCAGTAACGAAAAACTCAGCATCTGGCGCGGCGCCAATGTCGGCATCGTGTTTCAGTTCTTCCAGTTATTGCCTACCTTGAATCTGCTGCAAAACATCGTACTGCCCATGGATTTTCTCGGCCGATTAAGCAAAAGCCAGCGCCGTGAGCGGGCCATGTATTTACTGGAACTGGTCGGCCTGGCCGATGCCGCGGAGCGCTTGCCCAGCCAGGTGTCCGGCGGCCAGCAACAACGGGCGGCGATTGCCCGCGCGCTGGCCAACGATCCCCCGCTGATCGTCGCCGACGAACCCACCGGCAATCTGGATGCGGCCACCGCCGATTCGGTGTTCGATTTGTTTGCGCATCTGCGCGATCAAGGCAAAACCCTGGTAATGGTCACCCACAACGAAACCTTGGCCGACGCCGCCAGCCGCAAACTGGAAATCCGCTCCGGACGAATCCACGCCGACAGCCAGCCGGTAGACAGCAGGTGAATACGCTGTGGCATAAAGTCTGGGCCGACTTATGGCTGACCAAAAGCCGCACTGCCTTGGCGATTATCAGCATCGCCGTCGGAGTCTGCTGTGTCGGGACTTTATTCGGCATGATCGATTTACTGCTGAGCAAAATGGATGCCGCGCATCGGCAATCGCAACCCTCGCATATCAATCTGATCTTGCGCAATGATGCCGATATTAGTTTGTTGGAGCAAATCAAAGCCATACCCGGCGTAGCCGGCGTCGATACCATGACGCCGCTGAGCGTACACTTCCGCAGACCGGGCGAAACCGACTGGCGTCTGGGCACGCTGATCATCCGGCCCGACTATGGCAAGCAACATTTCGACAAAACCGTGCTGCAATCCGGCAATTGGCCGGGCGTTAATCAAATAGCGATAGAAAACCTCTCGGCCCAGTTTAGCAGCATGCAAAGCGGCGACATAGAATTCGAAACCACCCAAGGCCCGCAGACCTTGCCTATCGGCGGTATCGTCCGCCATCCCTTCGTTAAACCGCCCAAATTCGGCGGCCAAATACATTTTTTTGCCGGCACCGCGCAAGCCACCCAATTCGGCATTCCGGCACACAGTTTCCGGCAGTTGCTGGTGCAAATCGCCGAACCTTACAGCAGTGAATCCGCCCGCAGCGTTGCCGGGCAAATTCGCAGCCTGCTGAGCGCGCAGCATATCGGCGTCAATGTCACTTTATTGCAAGACCCGGAACAACATTGGGGCCGGCCGTTTCTAGCCGGGATCAACGGTGTACTGCAAATCATGGCCTTGGTCTCGTTAGCCCTGGCTAGCGTATTAATTTTAAACACAGTATCGGCCCATATTACCCAGCAAACCGATCAGATCGGCGTGATGAAAGCGCTGGGCGCCAAGACCGTCACGATTGCCAAACTGTATCTACTGGAAATCCTATCTCTATCGTTGGTGGCGATCATTTTGGCCATACCGCCGGCCCTAGCCGCCGCTTATTTCAGCGCTTGCCGACTGCTGGCTTTATTCAATATCGACTGCGGCGCGTTTGTCGTTTCCACGCTCGCCGTTAATTACATGCTACTCGGGGGCCTGCTGGCGCCGTTGCTGGCGGGTTTGCCGCCGATTCTGCGCGGCGCTGCGCTGACGGTGCGTGCGGCAATCGCCAGTTACGGCGTGGGCGCCGATTTTGGCTGCAACCGTTTCGATCTGCTAATAGAAAAGTTCGGCGCGCGCTTTCTGCCGACTTTATCCGCCGCAGCCTTAGGGAATTTGTTCCGCCGTAAAGCCAGGCTGGTCTTGACACAAGGCGTATTGGTCTGTGCCGGCGTGATGTTTTTGGTGTTGACCAGTTTGATCGCTTCGCTGAATTTAACGCTGGACCGGGAAATGGCCCGCAGCCGTTATACCGTGCGGCTGGGTTTTACCAGCGACCAACCCGAGCAAAAAGTACGCGACATCGCCGCAGCGGTAGCCGGCACGGCACAAATAGAATTCTGGCAACGATCCAGCATACAAATTGCCAAGGACGGCCTAGCGTTACCGCAAAAGGGCAGCCTGGGCCTGCAGATGCTGGCGTTGCCGGACAACTCGACTATGTACCAACCGCTAATTGAATCCGGACGCTGGCTCCAAGCCAGCGACGCCGGCCAGCGCGTACTGGTGCTGAGTGCGGATACGGCCGCGCTGAACGGTGTCCGAGCCGGCGATATGCTGGACGTCGCGCTAGGCGCCGATCACCAGAAATGGCAAGTGATAGGCATCTATCGTTGGTTGGCCGGCAATAGTTATGCAGTGGAACCGGTCTATGCACCGTTGGAAACTCTACGGCAGATCACTCAAAGCCGGGAAATGGCGTCGTTTGCACTGCTCGATGCGCCGGTCGCCGACCTACATCAGGAGGCCGACTACCTACGCAACTTGCAACAACAGTTTCAGGACCATGATGTACAACTGGATGTTTACACCACGCTTGCCAAACTGGAACAACGCCAGTTTACCCGCAACCAATTCAAATCAGTGCTGAACACCCTGCTGGGCCTGGCCTGCATGATTGCGGCAGTCGGCGGTATCGGTTTATCAGGCACATTAGCCATTAGCGTATTGCAGCGCATTCGCGAAATTGGCGTGTTGCGCGCCATCGGCGCCCCGTCCAAAAAAATATTCCGCATGTTTTTACTGGAAGGTCTGCTGCATGGCGGCATGGCTTGGTTACTGAGTATTCCTTTGGCTTATTTGGCTGCCGAACCGCTAGCCAAACAACTCGGACAGACTATGCTTGGCATACGGCTGGATTTCCGTTTCGACTGGTGGGCTGTTCTGTACTGGCTGATGATCATGTTAATCGTGGCCTGGATAGCCGCCTTCTGGCCGGCGCGCAAGGCAACCCGCCTGAACATTAGAGAATGTTTGGGACATTGAACAGCTGAGTATTGGGTTTTACCTAAATGAGCCGTGGCCATTTATTAATGATTACAAACGCTTTGCTTAACCGGATGAAATTTCTGTTACTGGGCTGCTGCGTGCTGTTCAGCTTTTCAGCGCTGGCCGACGCACCAGTGCGAATCGGTGTATTAGCCTATCGGCCCAAGCCGCAAACCCTGGAACAATGGCAAACACTGAGTAAAGTCTTGCACCAGGCCATACCGGAGCGCGAATTCATCGTCGAAGCTTTGAACTACGACGAACTGGAGGCCGGTGTGGACAGTAGCCAATTGGACTTTGTGCTGACCAATCCCGGCCACTATGTCCATATCAGCTATCAACACGGCTTTTCAGCACCGCTGGCCACATTGCTCAGACACGAGGACGGCGGCTCTCAGGATAA
Organism: Methylomonas sp. TEB; assembly: GCF_047777895.1. Classification (GTDB taxonomy): domain Bacteria; phylum Pseudomonadota; class Gammaproteobacteria; order Methylococcales; family Methylomonadaceae; genus Methylomonas. The sequence continues at coordinate 1,657,857 of NZ_CP180476.1, read as the reverse complement.
GTTCGGCGGCGTCATCTTTGCGAAAGCCGAGCGTTTGGATCTCAACGCACTCGGCGACCTGCGCGGCAAAAAAATCGCCGCTACCAGTCAAGACTCCCTGGGCGGCTTTCAAATGCAAGCCTACGAAGCCGCCCAAGCCGGCATAGACTTAGTCAAGGCATCCCAATTGGTCATCACAGGTATGCCGCACGACGCGGTAACGGAAGCGGTATTGTCCGGGCACGCAGATATAGGCTTTGTCCGCACCGGAGTTCTGGAGGATTTGGCCAAAAATGGCAAGCTCGATCTGCGGCAAATCAAAATCCTCAACGTCCAACCCTCTACTGAATTCAAGCTGCTATCGACTGCACTTTATCCCGAGTGGCCGTTTTTAGCCATGCCCAACGTAGACCGCGCGCTGGCCAAAAAAGTCGCCGGCTGTTTGCTGCTGATGAGCCCCGACCTTATTCCGGGGATTGAAGGCTTTACCATCCCGGCCGATTACAATTCGGTGGAACAACTACTGCGGAACGTGCGCGCCAAGCCGTTCGACGCCGTTCCGTCATTCACGTTGACGGATATTTGGCAACGCTACCCGACACCGATACTGGCACTCAGCGCCGGTGTCATGCTGGTAGTGTTGCTCAGCTTGAGTTTGTTCTGGGTAAACCGTTATCTCGCTGCGGAACGGCGCCGAGTCCGCGAACAGAATATTCGGCTGGCGGATAGCGAATATCGCTGGAAATTTGCTCTGGAAGGCGCCGACGAAGGGGTATGGGATTGGGACATCATCAGCGGCGAGGTGTTTTTCTCGCCGCGCTGGAAATCAATGGTGGGTTATCAACCCGAAGAATTCGCCAATAACTTCGATGCCTGGCGCGACAGCCTGCATCCGGACGATACCGACCGGGTACTGCAAACCCTGTCCGACTACTTCGACGGCAAGAATAAATTGTATTGGGTGGAGTTTCGCATGCGCTGCAAGGATGGACGCTATAAGTGGATACTCGCCAAGGGCATGGTGGTGGCGCACACACCGGAAGGCAAACCGCAACGGATGTTGGGTACGCATGTCGATATCGATAAGCATAAACAGATAGAACAAGAATTAAGGCAAAGCCACGACGCCTTGTTGCGTTCCAATGTCGATCTGGAACAGTTCGCTTACAGTGTCTCCCACGATATGCGCCAGCCTTTGCGCATGGTCTCCGGCCATTTGCAATTTTTGGAACGCAATCTCAGGGAATCACTGGATGAAGACGCGCGGCAAAATCTGAATTTTGCGCTGGAGGGTGCCAAACGGATGGATGCGATGATCGTCTCGCTGCTCGAGTATTCGCGCGTCGGCCGCAAGACTCAACAAAAATCCTGGATTGCCAGCGACGCGGTCCGCGACGAAGTGTTGCAATTCGTCGAACCCTTGGCAACACAATGCCAAGCCAACATCCGTTGCCAAGGCGACTGGCCTATCCTGTATGCCAGCCGCGACGAGCTCAGCCGCCTGCTGCAAAACCTGTTGGTTAACGCCCTGCACTACCGGCAAGAATACCAAGCTCCCATTATCGATGTTAACTCCGAGGTCATTGACGGCTGTTGGCGGCTCAGCGTGCGCGACAACGGCATCGGTATAGACCCCGAACAATTTGATAGGCTGTTTCAGTTCTTTAGCCGCCTGCAAGCCCGCACGCGCTTCGAAGGCACCGGTATGGGCCTGGCTTTGTGCCGGCGCATAATAGAACATCACAACGGCAAAATATGGGTGGATTCCGCCGGCGAAGGCCTGGGTTCCTGTTTTACGTTTGAAATTCCCTTGGGCTATACCCCCGCAACCGACAGCCAGCCGACATGAATAAGCACCCTGAAACTTCGGTCGGCGCCCAGCCACGCTCAAGCCTGAGCAAACCGCGGTATTACAGCCACTGGCTGACGGTGGCAGTCCTGCTGATTACATTGCTCACCAGCTACCAGGCTTGGCGGATTGCGGTTGAAGACTTGGCACACGAACGCCAGCTCTATTTCGATTTCCGCGTCCGGCAATTGGTGCAAAGTATTGAGCAACGATTACAAACTTACGAGCAAATGCTATATGGCGCCCGGGGTTTGTTTGCCGCATCAGGACTGGTAGAACGCAGCGAATATAGGGAATATGTCTCCGCTCTGAACCTCGACCAACGCTTTCCCGGCATCCAGGGCGTGGGCTTTTCGCTGTGGATACCGAAAACCGAGAAAGACCGGCATGTTGCCGAGATGCGCAAACAAGGCTTTGCCGATTACGACATCCATCCCGTCGGCGAGCGGGATTTTTACACATCGATAATTTATCTGGAACCATTTTTAGGTCGCAATCTACGCGCATTCAGTTTCGACATGTTCTCTGAGCCAACTCGAAACCGCGCGATGAGCTATGCCCGCGACAACAATAGCCTGGGCATCAGCGGCAAAGTGATCTTATTGCAGGAAACCGAACAAGACGTGCAAGCCGGCTTTTTAATGTACCTGCCGGTGTATAAAAAGGACGTGCCGCACGACACGCTGGAGCAACGCCGCATCGATCTGCTGGGTTGGGTTTACGCACCATTCCGCACCAAGGACTTAATGGCCGGAATTGGCGGCGAACTAGAAAGCGATTTGGGATTGGAAATATTCGACGGAGAAACATTAAACGAAGAAAGCCGCATGTACGGCTCCGCACCGCCGGCAAACATTCAACCACTATTGACTTCCAAACAACAGATTGTGTTGGCTTGCCACCCATGGACCTTATTGATTCATGCCGAACCGAATTTCCAAGCGCGGGTTGATCAAGACAAGCCATTCATTATCGCCGGCAACAGCGTAAGCCTGAGCCTGCTATTAAGTCTGTTGACTTGGCAATTGGTGAATAGCCGCAGCCGAGCAATGGCCCTGGCAGAAAACATGACCGCCGAATTGCGCGAGAGCGAAAGCCGGTTCCGCGCCATGGCGGACTCGGCGCCGGTGATGATTTGGCTCTCGGACACCACCCAGCGTTATTATTGGTTTAACAAAGTCTGGTTAGACTTTACCGGGCGCAGTATCGAACAAGAACAAGGTAATGGCTGGTCAGAAACAGTGCATCCGGATGAACTGGCGTTTTGTCTAAACCACTACACGCAACACTTTGAAAAACACCTGCCGTTCAGCATGGAATATCGAATGAAACGCTACGATGGTGAATATCGCTGGTTGCTCGACACCGGCATTCCCCGCTACGACGACCACGGCGAATTCGTCGGTTATATCGGCTCGTGCATCGACATTACCGAACGCAGACAAATCAGCATGGCGCTGGAAACCAGCAACGCCGATCTGAGTCGTTTCGCGGAAATTTCCGCCCATCATTTGATGGAGCCGACTCGCCGCTTCGGCAGTTTTACGCAACGCTTACGCAACTCATTGAAGGCGTATCCGGAAGCCTTAGGCGACGAAGACATTAATAGCAGCCTGGATTATCTGGAACACGACGCCCAACGTTTAATCGGTCTGGTACGTGACATTCAACTGTATGTGACGGCCGATCAAGCCCGCGACAAAATGACCCATGTGGACGCCAAAGCCGCAGCCGAAGCGGCTATCCAGGCATTAGCGGACAAGATAGCAACTGCCGGCGCCAGTGTCAGCGTCGGTGAATTACCGCATGCCTTTATCGATCTCCCCCGCATGGCCGAGCTTTTTAGATTGCTTTTGGACAATGCCCTCAAGCACGGCAGGCCAGCTCATTCTGAACACCCCTTACACATCGAAATTGGCGGCGTATCCGATCTGGACGTAAATCGTTATTATGTGCGCGATAACGGCGACGGAATCGATGCGGAATACCGGCAACGGGTCTTTGGAATTTTTGAGCGCCTGCATTATCGCGACAACGAGGCCGGCACCGGGATCGGTTTGTCGATAGCCCGCCGTATCGTCAGCAGTTGCCGCGGCAAAATTTGGATAGAAAGTACGGCGCAGAACGGTACGGCAGTGGTGTTCGAGCTACCCAATATCGAAGGAAATAAGCATGACGGATAAATCAACGCCGCTGTTCGATGTGCTGCTGGTGGAAGACGAACCCGCCGACGCCCATCTGGTGAAAATGAGTTTCAAGGAAAACCGGGTGCGTTGCAATTTGCATCATGTCTGGGACGGTGTCGAGGCGCTGGCGTTTTTGCGGCGGCAAGGTGCCGGCTATACCGATGTGCCGCGCCCGGATTTGATCTTGCTGGATCTGAATATGCCGCGTATGAACGGCCGCGAGTTTCTGGCTAAAATCAAGTCAGAACCGGACTTCTCCAGCATCCCCGCTATTGTCCTGACCACATCCGATATTGAGCGCGACGTAGTGGCAACCTACCAACTAGGCGCCAGCAGTTACATCACCAAACCGGTGGATGTCGAACAATTTATCGCGGCGGTTCGGCAAATCGAAGGCTATTGGTTCAATGTCGTGCGCTTACCCAGCAAGCAATAACTATGACTGAAGCGACAAATTGCTGCGTTTTATTAATTGAAGACGAACCGGGCGATGCCAGCCTGGTTCGGCAATATTTGCGCGCCTCGCCTAATCTGCGTTTTGAGTTGATCTGGCGCGAAAATTTGGCGGATGGCGAACAGATCATTGCCCAACAAAAGATCGACGTGGTGCTGGTGGATTTAAGTCTACCGGATTCGCGCGGTCTGGATACCGTCAGACGCATCCGCAAAGCGACCCGAGTGCTGCCGATTATCGTGCTGACCGGGCACGACGATACCGAATTTTCTCTGAAGGCTCTGGACTGCGGCGCACAGGATTATCTGCTCAAAACCAGCATAGACACCGACAGTCTGATCAGGGCGATACGCTACGCGTTGACGCGAATCAGCCTGGAAAAACGGCTTCACGAGTCCGAACAACGGATGGGTATGGCCTTGCAAAGCGCCAGCCTGGGCTTATGGGATTGGCATATTCCCAGCGGAAAAGTGATTTTCAACGACCTATGGGCCTTGATGCTGGGGTACACGCTTGACGAAGTCGGATCCGATATTGACACCTGGAAACGCTTGGTGCATCCGGATGACTGGCCGTTAATCACAGCCTCTCTGGAGCCGCATTTGCGCGGCGAAACCGAGCTTTACTCTGTTGAACATCGCTTACTTCACAAGGATGGCCATTGGGTTTGGGTGCATGATACCGGCCGCGTGCTGGAGTGGGATTTTCATGGTCAACCAATTCGCGCGGTGGGTATCCATCAGGATATCAGCTTACGCAAGGCGTCGGAGTTGCGCGACCACTTGCTGATATCGGCCCTGGAAACGGTGGAACACGGTGTCGTGATCACCGACATCAATGCCAATATCGAATGGGCCAATAAAGCTTTTGAAACCCTGACCGGGTTTAGCCGCCACGAAGCTATCGGTATGCGGCCCAACGAACTGGTCAAATCCGGCAAGCAAGACCCGGCCTTTTATCACAATTTATGGGACACCATACTGTCCGGAAACACCTGGCGCGGCGAAATCGTCAACCGGCGTAAAAATGGCGAATTTTATGACGAAGAACTGGTGATTACCCCAGTCAAAGACCAGCAAGGCTGCATACGCCATTTCGTCGGCGTTAAGCAGGATGTCAGCGAACGTAAAAGGATGCAAACCGAACTGTGGGAATTGGCAACAACCGACGGCTTGACCGGTTTTTTAAATCGCCGGCACTTTATGGCCCGTCTGGAAAACGAATTTGCCAGGGTGAAGCGCAATAATCACCGAGTAGCGGTATTAATGCTGGATCTGGATCATTTCAAGCAGATTAACGACGGTTACGGACACCCCACCGGCGACGCGATGTTGCAGCACTTTGCCGGCATTATGCGCGCGGAATTACGTCAGATCGATGTCGTGGGCCGGATTGGCGGCGAGGAGTTCGCGATATTCATGCCTGAAACCGATGCCGAACCCGCCATGATCATTGCCGAACGCTTACGTAAGGAGCTGGCCGATACACCGCTGATGATAGATAAGCATGTAATTCCAATAACCGTCAGCATCGGGATTGCCTTAATGCATGCCGATAGCGGTACGGCGGATTGCGTCTTGACCAAGGCCGATAAAGCGTTATACACCTCTAAGGAAAATGGCCGGAACTGCGTGCGCGTCTGGCTTTAGCAGCGGTCTAATACCCAAACGGCATGGCGCCTTTAAAGCGTGATGGGATAAAACACATTGGAAAAATCGACATAAATTTCCACGCTAGCGCCGCGGCGCCGATCCTGAATGCGTTTCTCGATAATCTCACTCGGCACCGGCACCCCATTGCGGCGCCGGTCATTTTTGACGTCGCGCTGTTTGTAAACTCGCACCAAAACCTCGCAACCGTTAAACAACAGGCCGTTCAGATTCTTAATAGCGCGAATACCGGCTTCATCGGAATTCACTGACACCAGGCCGTGATGCTCCAGCTGATTGCTGCGCTTGTCCCGAATCACCATCACGTCGACGGTTATCACGTGCTTGGCCTGTTCTATTAAATCTTCACTGACCGCCATCGCCACGTAAGAATACAATTCGTTGGGCCGGGTCGATGCCGGGATATTCCGAAAAAAAAGCAGCATAAAATCTAGCTAACAGTAGGCATACGAAATAAGCCAAAGGCGCGTGAACACTGCACTCCGGCGCGAATGGGTTTATGCCGGGCTACCCCCAAGCCATGCAAACGCCGCTTAAGTGTAGGCTTAAATTTAACCGGCTTATGCAAATCCTATTTTTTGTCTGCCTGGGGCTAAGCCTGCCCCAAGTCCGCCAAAATCTTATCCCGCACCAACTGTCCGGACAAGGTCACCATCGGCATACCGCCGCCCGGATTGACGCTGCCGCCGACGAAATACAGATTGCTTAATTGCTTGCTGCGTTGCGGGGCCTTGAAGCCGAGATTTTTCCAACGGTCCGCCACCACGCCGTAAATCGAACCCAGATTGGAATAATACTTGGCCTGAATATCCAGCGGCGTCCAGTACTCTTCGGTGACGATGTGTTGGCGCAAATCGGTCAAGCCCATGCGCTCCAATTTTGCCAGCACCCGCTCGCGCAGCGCCCAATAATCATCGGCAGTCAACGGTTTGTCCGGATTGATATGCGGGATGTGCGGCAGGATTTTGATGATCTCGCAACCGTCCGGCGCCTGGCTCGGATCGGTTTTGCACGGCGCGACCAAATAGATCGTTGGGTCGTCGGACAATTTGCCGCTACGAAACACCGCGTCGAAATGCTCGCGCGGATGATCGGAATAAAAGAAATTGTGATGCGCCAATTGCGGATACAACCGGTTCACACCCAAATGCAACACCAAGCCGGAACAGGTCGGCTCGAAGCGCTGCATTTTTTTCAGTTCCGCCGGTGAGTTATGCAGCAATTTGTCCATCGCCGGAATCACTTCCATATTCGATACCACGATGTCCGCCGCCAATACCTCGCCGTCTTGCAGTTTGATGCCGGTGGCTTTGCCGGCTTGGTATTGAATTTCCTCAACTTCGCTGTTCAAACGAATGGTTACACCCAACTCGATAGCCAGTTTTTCCAGCGCTTGCGCCAAACCGTACATGCCGCCCTTGACATACCACAAGCCGTATTCGTATTGAATGTAAGGCATCAGATTCATCAAAGCCGGCGAATCGTAGGGCGACGAGCCGACGTATTTGATGAAGTAGTTGAGGATATCGACCAGTTTGGGATGGGAAATAAAGCGCTTGACGCCCTGATCCATCGACCGAAATACGTCGAAATTCAAGGCGCGGATGGGGCCGTAAAACTTCAGCAATTCCCAGAAGGTATCCAAGCCCTTGGCAAAATAACCAGCTTCGGTTTCCGTGCCCAGCTTTTTGGAATAAGCCATAAAGTTGGCAAATTCGGCGGCAGTATTCGGCCCCAGTTTGTCCAGCTCGCGGCGCTGATTTTCGGGGTCTTCACACAAATCAATCGTCGTGCCGTCTTCAAAGAAATTGCGCCAATGCGGCTCGACTTTTTCGATGCCGACATAATCGGCCATGTTTTTACCGACTTTGGTAAACAGTGCTTCGAAGATATGCGGCATGGTCAGGATCGACGGTCCCAAATCAAAGGTAAAACCGTCTTTAGTCATGATGTTCAGTTTACCGCCGACCTTGTCGTTCTTTTCGACCAACTCCACCGCGAAACCTTCACTAGCCAGCGAAATAGCCGCCGACAAACCGCCCAGACCGGCGCCGATCACGACGACACGTTTATTGTTATTGTTTTGCTTCATCAGTAGTCCCGTTTCCATGACAACAGTAATTTAAGATTTTGCCAGCGCTGAGTTAAATCGAACACTGAATATTCCCGAAAAGCTTGTAGCGCCGGCCAGTTGCGCTTGATGCGTTGCAACAGCGAACCTTCGCCGTAGACAAAGTCCATATAGCCTTTTAAGTCTTGGTAGCGTTGCTCGGAGTACGGAAACCAGTTAGGTTCCTTGGGCAAATGGCTGCGACTGGTCATGCCGGCCACCGGATAGGTAAAACTGCGCAAACCTTCCGCGCCGTGATAACGGCCAAAGCCGCTTTTTTTCACGCCGCCGAACGGCAAGCCGGGATGGCCGATGTTCTTGATCACGTCGTTGACTGCCCAATTGCCCACTTGCAGCTGGCCGGCGACCCGCTCGGCTTTGGCTATGTCCTGGCTCCAGATACTGGCATTCAAACCAAACTCGCTGTCGTTAGCCAGACGGATGGCGTCGGCTTCGTCACTAAAGGCCATCACCGGCAGCAAGGGCCCAAAGCTTTCTTCGCGCATTACCCGCATCCCATGATGCACATGCCACAGTACGACGGGTTTCAGATAATTGCCCTGCCGTTCCAGCGGCCCGGAGGCTTGCGCGCCTTGGGCAATGGCGTCCTGGTAATGCGCCTCGACAACTGCAATTTGCCTTTCGCTGGTCATTGCACCCAAGTCGCCGTGCGGGCCGTGACCAACCTGTAATTGCGAAACGCCCTGTTGCAACAAGCTTAAAAATTCATCGTGACAGTCCTGCTGGACATACAAACGCTCGACCGACACGCAGACCTGGCCGCTATTGCAAAACGCGCCGTACAAGGCCGCATCGGCGGCGCGTTGCAATTGCGCGTCGTTGAATACCAGCATCGGGTCCTTGCTGCCCAACTCCAGCAATACCGGAATGGGGTGTTGCGCGGCGCGCTGCATGACGGCTTTACCGCCAGCCAGGCCACCGGTGAAAAACACCAAATCCGGACCGGCGTCGATCAGCTGCGCCCCGGTCACACCATCGCCGACCAGGCATTGCACCAAACCTTCAGGTAAATCCAATTGCTTGAATAAATCGAAAACCAACTGGCCAATCGGCAAACTTAACTCGGAAGGTTTCAAGAGCACCGCATTGCCGGCAAACAAAGCCGTCAGCATTGGCCCGACCGACAGTTGAAACGGATAATTCCACGGCGAAATCACCGCAACCACACCGTAGGGCCGCCGCTCGATGCCGGTAGTGGCGCCGGGAAAAGCGAAGGGTGACGTGGGAATGTCTTGATAGCCCAGGATATTGGCGGCGTATTTTTGGTAATAGCGGGCCAAATCCAAAACCGGGTAAATCTCGCCCAGCAGGGCTTCGGTGCGGACTTTACCGGTAGTCAGACTGATTTGCTCGCAAATCGCGTCCAACTCGGCCATTAATAAAGGCACCAGCTTGGCTAGAATTTTCGCCCTTTCGGCTACCGGCCGCTTGCCCCAGATTTGCGCCGCTGCACGCGCAGCCAGCATCTGCTGCTGAATCGCCTGTAAATCGCTAACCGGAAAATCGCCCAGCACGCGGCCATCGACCGGCGATACGGCCTGCATAGTCGCCACCGCTTAGGCCTTGGCTTTTTTCAGCCAGGTACTTTGTTGAATTTCCTTGAAATGCACCCGGTGCTTGCGGGAAATCAGATTCGAGGAAATCCGCGCCGACTCGTATATGGTCGGCAAGCCGCTACCGGGATGGGTGCCGCCGCCGACCAGATAACAGTTTTCCAGTTCTTCGAAACGGTTGTGTGGCCGCCAATAGAGCATCTGACTAAATTTGTGCGACAGGCTGAAGGTAGCGCCCTTGTAAACGTGCTCCTCGCTTTCCCAGGTGGCGGGGGTGATGATTTTTTCGCATTCGATATGCTCGCGTAAATCGCTTAAACCCAAACGCGCGCCCAAGGTATCCAGTACTTGTTCGCGCACATCCCGGCAATGTGCTTGCCAATCGACGCCGCTGTCGTTATTCGGCATCGGCACCAATACGTACAGGGCCGATTTACCGGCCGGCGCCAGGCTGGCATCTGTGGCCGACGCGTTTTGCACGTAAAACGAAAAATCCTCGGTTAGGGTTTTGTTGCTGAATATGTTGGCAATATTGGTGCGGTAATCCTTGGCAAACACGATGGTGTGATGCGGCAAATCGTATTGTTTGTCCAGGCCCAGATAGAGCATGAAGGTCGAGCAGGAATACTCGCGTTTTTGCAATTCTTGATGATCGTATTTGCGCAAGGTGCCGGGCTCCAGCAAATGCGTCATGGCGTGGGCAAAATCGGCATTGACGATTACTTCGTCGCCACGGACTTCCTCGCCATTTTGCAACCTCACGCCCTTGGTCGCGCCGTCTTCAACGATCAGCGAGGCAACTTCGGCGTTGAGATGAATCTCGCCGCCGGACTCTGTCACCACTTGCGCCATCGCCGTCGCAATTTTATTTAAACCGCCGGCAACGTGGTAAATGCCGTATTCATGCTCAAGGTACGGCAACATGGTAAACAGTGCCGGGCACTCCCACGGCGACATGCCCAGATACTTGGATTGGAAACAAAACGCCAGGCGCATTTTTTCCTTATCAAAATACTGGCCCAGATTATTGAACACGCTTTTTGGAAACGCCAGCCAGGGCAAAGCCTTGATCAAGTCCAACGAGAAGAACGAAGACCAATTCGAGTAATCGCGGGTAATGCAGGGGTACAAACGATTGAAGCGGCTGCGCTCGTTATCCATGAAACGCTCGTAGCCGGCGCTGCCTTCGTCGAATACCCGTTCCAATTCGGCACGCATGTTTTCCCGGTCGGAAAACACATTGATCTCGCGGTCGTCATACAGCAAACGATACATCGGACTTAGCGGCATGAACTGCATATAGTCCTCGCTGCGCCGGCCGCATAATTCAAACATTTCATCCAAAACACCTTTCATCAACAAAAAGGTCGGGCCAGTATCGAAGGTAAATCCGTTCATCGTAATGGCCCGATTGCGACCGCCGACGTTGGGATGTTTATCGAATATGGACACTTTAAAGCCGCGATGGCTGAGTAACATGCCGGCACACAAGCCTCCGGGGCCGGCGCCAACGATGATGATATGTTTTGAATCTGCCATGATATTAGATGAGCGGTACTTGCCGAGTCGTTTTATAAAAGCGCTAATGTAACAGCAAAATGTCAAAAAGCGACCTATTCACCAACACCAAAGTAAAACCAAGCGCACTAGCAGACGCTACGCGAGCCCGGCAAACCCGATTTTATCTAAGGTTGTAGCTACCGAGAAATCAACGGCGATTCAATGGATAGCCTTTACGAATCGGCGCTTATTGATTTGAGCCGGAGGGGACTATAAGGATTGTTCTCGCGGCTAAAAGTGCATCGATTGGCAGAAGTTTTGCGCGATATTCATGCGAGCGCGGCATAATAGGCACTATGAAAACACCGAAAAGACTTGAACCCCTAATCGATAGCGGCTTGATCGACGAGGTCATAGGCTCGCTGAAGAGCGGCAAGGAAGCCGCCGTGTATGTGGTGCGTTGCGGCTCGGAAATCTGCTGCGCCAAAGTTTACAAGGAGGCCGACCAGCGCAGCTTTAAAAAAAGTGTGCTTTACCAGGAAGGCCGCAAAGTGCGCAATAGCCGCCGTGCCAGAGCCATGGAAAAAGGCAGTAGCTATGGCCGTAAAGAACAGGAATCGGCTTGGCAAAACGCCGAGGTGACGGCTTTATACCGCTTGGCGGATGCCGGCGTGCGAGTACCTAAACCCTATAACTTTATTGACGGCGTGCTACTGATGGAATTGGTCGCCGATGCCGACGGCCACCCGGCACCTAGGCTGAACGATCTGGAAATGCCGGCAGAGCTGGCCCGCGAATACCACGCTTTTCTAATCGGCCAGATCGTGCGCATGCTCTGCGATGGTCTGGTGCATGGCGATTTGTCGGAATACAACGTGCTGGTCGGCAGCGACGGGCCGGTGATTATCGATTTACCGCAAGCGGTGGACGCGGCCGGCAATAACAATGCCCGCGCAATGCTGGAGCGCGACGTCGCCAATATGGCCGCCTACTTCGGCCAGTTCGCACCGGAATTGTTGACGACACACTTTGGTAAGGAAATGTGGAAGCTATACCAAAGCGGCGATTTGCACCCGGAAACCCAGCTGACCGGGCATTTCGCAGACAGTAATAAACCAGCCGATCTACGTAGTGTGATCCGCGAAATAGACGCCGCACGCGAAGACAACGAAGCCAAGCAGCGTTTTCTCCAAACTCCATAGCCCCATCCCTAAAAAAGAAAAAGCCGGTGTTACCCGGCTTTTTCTTACTGCTTGGCACCGCGCTGGCCTATCAGGCATAGGTGTCGATTTTGCTGCCTATTCTTGCATCATTATCGCCATCTGTGTCTTTCACAACCGCTTGCACGGGCGGCGTTGCTGATTGGCTGCGGGCTGTTTCGCTTGGTTGGTGATAGGGAAATACGGTGTTGAACCTACTCCCGATACGGATGACATGATTTATCTCCTCTGGATTGAATAGTACCCGCCATGTTTCGGCCGGCATCCATTTATCGACCGGTTTTACCAAAGCTTTAAACGGGTGCGGCAAGCTAATTCAGCTCACAGCCATGCCCATAAATTCTCAGTCTTTCAGCAGCTGATCGCCTATCGGTAACTGCCTAATCCGCTGCCCGGTGGCGGCAAAAATGGCATTGCATAGTGCTGGCGCAATCGGCGGCACGCCCGGTTCGCCCACCCCGCCCAAGGGTGTATCAAATTCCGCGGGTGGCAGCAGATGTATTTTGATTTCGCGCGGCGCGTCGTCGATGCGCGTGAGTTGATACGCATGAAAATTGTCTTGCTGCACGGCGCCGTTTTTAAAGCTGATTTCACCGAGCGTCGCCAAGCTGACACCCATGATGCAAGCACCCTCGATCTGCGCACGAATCCGCTCCGGATTGACTTGCGGTCCGCAATCCACCGCCACATCGACTTTGGGGATGCTTAATTTGCCGGCCTCATCCACCGCCACTTCCACAACGACAGCCACATAAGTCACAAAGCTGTAATGCGCGGCCAACCCCAAGCCTTGGCCTTTGGGTAGCTTACGGCCCCAGCCGGCTTCGCGAGTGGCCGTTTCGATCACGCGGCGCAGACGGCCGGTATCGACCGGATAAAGCGCAGGCGATTCACCGTGATTCCAGGTGTCGCCCAAACTGGTCGGATCGATACGCCGCGCCGGACCGATTAAATCCAGCAGAAAATCCCGATGATCGCGTCCCGCCGCGGTCGCCATTTCCGCCACAAAGCACTGCACTGCAAACGCATGCGGAATATTGGATACCGAGCGAAACCAGCCGATACGGGTATGCGCGGCGGCTGGCGGATTTTCGATGCGCAGATTGTCGATTGCAAACGGCACGTTAATCACGCCCATCCCCAATTCCACCGGCATCTGTTGCTTGCTGTCCGGTCCGAAAGTAGATGAAATGCTCGGTGCCGCGGTTCTATGCAACCAGGCTACCGGCTTACCCTGCGCATCCAACCCCGCTTCCAAACGCTCCAAGGACACTGTGTGGAAATAGGCATGATGCAAATCGTCCTCGCGGGTCCAGGTCAATTTCACCGGTTTGCCTTGCATCGCTTGCGATAACAAGGCCGCTTCGATGACGTAATCGGGCTTGGATTTACGACCGAACCCGCCACCCAGTAGCGTGACATTCACAGTCACTTTGTCTTCCGGCAGTTTCAGCCATTTGGCGACTTTATCCCGGGTTAATTGCGGCGCCTGGGTACAGGTCCAGATTTCGCAATGCCCCTTGACGATACGGGCCGTCGCGGCCGGCGGTTCCATCGGCGCTTGCGCCAGATGCGGTAAATAATATTCCGCTTCCAGGCGTTTGGCCGCGCCTTGCAATGCGGCATCAACATCGCCTTGCTGGCGCACCACTTTGCCTGGTTGGCGGACGGCGGCTTCCAGTTCGGCTTTGTAGACTAGTGAATCGTAGGAGGCATGCTCCCCGTTGTTCCACTCGATTTTTAAGGCGTTGCGCCCCTGAATAGCCGCCCAGGTATTACTGGCAATCACCGCGACGCCACCCAAGGGATTAAATTCGGCCGGCAGCGGACTGCTGGGCAGTTCAACGACCTTTACCACACCCGGCACCTTCAGTGCGGCGCTGGCATCAAATTTTAAAACTGTGCCGCCCAATACCGGTGGCCGCGCCACGACGGCGTACAGCAGACCTTTCAGCTGGGTGTCTATGCCGTAAATGGCGCGTCCGGACACAATATCGCGGCCATCGTAAAGGCCTTGCCGACCTTTACCGATGTAACGAAAATCCGCCGAATTCTTCAAACGCAAGCTGTCGCGGGCCGGCACCGGCAATTTTGCCGCCGCTTTGGCTAATTCACCGTAGCCCAAGGTTTTGCCGCTGGGGACGTGCAGTATCCGGTGTTGCTCAGCGCGGACTTCTGTTACCGGCACGCGCCAACGCGCCGCTGCCGCAACTTCCAGCATTTGTCTGGCAGCCGCGCCAACCCGGCGCATCGGCATGAAAAAGTGGCGCATGCTGCGTGAGCCGTCGGTGTCTTGATTACCAAAGCGCTTTTCGTCGCCAGGCGCCTGCACGACATGCACCCTGGACCAATCGGCTTCCAGCTCGTCAGCCACCACCATCGGCAAGCTGGTGCGTATGCCCTGCCCCATCTCGGAACGGTGGCAGATGATGCTTACCGCACCGTCGGCGGCGATAGCCACGAACACCAAAGGATTATCGACCCAACCGTGCGGCATCGCGTCGGCACCGAACTTGCCGGCGGCTGCGGGCGCGGCGGCTTCGTCGGCTCTGAGCAAAGTAGGCAGGCCAACGGCCAACACAAAGCCGCTCAAAGCAAACTGCTTGATAAAGGTCCGGCGGCTGACGTTGTCGATCAAATAATCGTCGTCGGTATCGCTTGGCTTGTTATTGGCTTGCAGAAATTCGGCTGAGTTTTTCATGATTGCACCTCCGGCAAACCGGCGGCCTGCTTGATCGCTGCGCGGATCCGCGGATAAGTGCCGCAACGGCACAGGTTACCGCTCATGGCTTTATCGATATCGGCATCGCTGGGTTGCGGATGATTTTTGAGCAAGGCCGTAGCGGCCATCACTTGCCCGGCCTGGCAATAGCCGCATTGCGGCACACCTAGATTCAACCAAGCATCCTGGACTTTCTTACCGGTCTGATCGTGTTCTATCGCTTCGATAGTGACAATTTTTTTGCCCACCGCAGCCGAAATAGGCGTGACACAAGCGCGAGTCGGCTCGCCATCGATATGTACCGTGCAGGCGCCGCACAATGCCATGCCGCAGCCATACTTGGTGCCGGTCAACCCTAATTGGTCGCGCAGCGCCCAAAGCAGTGGTGTGTCAGCGGGCAGATTTATCTTGCGGCTTTTACCGTTGATATTGAGCGTTGTCATGAGTTTTCTCGCTTCGGTCGGCGGTTGATAACGGCGCCGGCACATCCATCAGCAATATCGGCGCGATAGTTCGCAGCATGGTACACGGGCGGGATTGGGCAGTAAAGGCACTTGGCGTTGGAACAACTTAAACGCTGGTACATGGCGTTTTAGTCATTTGGGGATAAAGAAACTACCAGGAATGATACTGATGACGGGCCTCTAGCTATCTCCCGACCTAGAGGCTTGCGTCACCAGCACCACCCATGATTTGCGCTAATCTCCGGCAAGCTTGCAAGGCAACAAGTCAGAAAATTAGTTTTACTACATATGGAAAATATGAGGCTGCCGACTATCTTGTCTGATTGCTCTCACGGAAAAAATTGAATTTTTCACCACCGGCAACCTCATGAGAATCAGGTTACCGCAGGTGATTCGATAGTCAAGGCGACTTGGAAACAGAATTTATTAAAGATGGAAGTATTAACGGCTACTTGAAAAAGCCCTGGTTTTGCCGTTTCTGTGAATACTGTTTGGGACTCAAGCGCCATTGCTCAGACAACTTTGGATTTGGCATACAGCGCCGCGCCGACGATACCGGCTTGATTCAAAAAAGCGGCGGGCTTGACCGGGGTTTTTATGGCTATCTGCTCTTTGAATTTATCGAATTTTTTACTCGCGCCACCGCCCAAAATGATCAGATCGGGCCAGAACAGTTTTTCCATCGTATTCAAATAAACGTTGAAGCGATTACCCCAAGCTTTCCAACCCAAATCTTGCAGTTTACGCGCGGCATCAGATGCGAAGCGCTCGGCCTCCAGACCGTTTTCCAGATACACATGACCCAGCTCCGTATTGGGTAGCAGATGTCCATCGGTAAACAGCGCGGTCCCCAGGCCGGTGCCGATGGTAATCAACAAGACTACACCCACTTGGCCCGCACCCTCGCCAAAATGCATTTCCGCGATACCGGCGGCGTCTGCATCGTTTAAGTTGTGACACTCGCAGTTAGTGGCTTCTGAAAACAATTTATCGATATTGGTGCCGATAAAGGCCTTGGAGATATTCGCCGCCGTGCGCACCACGCCCTGTTGAATCGCGGCCGGAAAACCGCAGCCAATGGGCCCGGTCCAGCCAAAATGCAATACCAACTGCGCCAGCACTGCGGCTACCGCCTCCGGGGTTGCCGGCTGCGGCGTATCGATCCGGTGCCGTTCGGAGACCAGTTCGCCCGTTAAGGTATCGACAATCGCACCTTTGATACCCGAACCGCCAATATCCACACCAAGAATTTGCATAAAATATCCTGAAAGTTTGCCATGCAGATTGGACATTCTAGGCGAAGAGCAGCTAAGAGCTTAGAAAAATTTCCGTCAAAATGATCGGCAAACAAAGGTTGCAGCTATCGATTTTCGGTGTTGAGTAATTGATGAATCAAGTAACCGTGGTCAATTAATAGCCAATTGGCGAGCGCCTGCTTAAATACAGCGACTTGCGCAGACTTTTACCAGCATACCAACAAGCTTATCCACAGTTTTTGTGGAAAACCCCGATCAGCGCCGACAACACTAACACGCAAAAGCTGTTGCCAAAGCAATTACCGGATTATGTACCCGGATTTCTGTTATAAATGCCGCACAACAATAAAGATAACCAGGAGTACAAAATGATTACAGTGACAATTTACCTCTTAACCATGTTTTTTGCCGGCTACGCGATTTACCACGTACGGAGCAAATAGCCCGTCATGTAGATAAAAAAAAGCCTCTACCGAATACCACGATAGAGGCTATAGAGTGTGCAGTGCCGGAGTCACTGCTTACGAGGGAGGTCACACATAAAACATAAAGCACTAGCGGGTCCAACAAAAATCAAAGTTCTGAAAATTCGCAGCAGCGAACGACAGCGTAGATATAACCAACTCATCCATCGAAAAGTTCCAAATACCCACAGTAAACTGAGGATAGGCAATACTGTTTTTCCTAAGCTTACCTGAAGCGTTTATCTGCTCTGCATCAAGCGTTTGCAGTGGCTTTAAACTACGGCTTCACTATAATCCCCTGTCGAAAATTTACAATTAGCCATTTAAGTTATTCATAATTCCCTTTTCATAAACAATAAAACGGGAACTATCGCTGGAATAGCCTATCAACATCGTTTTTGTCCCTGCCGCCCAGAAAGCGGGAATGTGGCGAGATCACCCTACCTTTTTTAGCATTCGCCCCCTTGCTTCCGCCACATCCGCTGGTAGATTGCGGAGTGCTAAATTTGTTGATTCCTGACACACGTTCCGTCCTCAGAGGGGTGCTTGATAGCCCGTAATCCCCTTCGATTCGAGTTTCTCGCCGACTGCGCGAGTCCCGCATCGCGAGGGGACTTTTTTGCGTCAGCGAATGTAAACTGCGCAAACATTGTGAAAATAAAAAACAAATCAATACAGACCTGCAGGGCTATTGAGTCGCCAGCCGGGATAAAACAAACTCGCTAACACCACTTCCCGGAACAGCCTCATGAATAGCCAACACGAATTCACGCTACTTTACGACGGTCGCTGCCCCATTTGCCGGAAGGAAGTGAACTGGTTACAGTCGCGAAACAAGCATAACAAGCTGGGTTTGCAAGATATTCATGCCGAGGGGTTTAATCCGGCGCACTATGGTAAATCGCTGGACGAATTGATGGCGGAAATCCATGGCGTGAACCCCGATGGCCGCTTAATCAAGGGCATGCCGGTATTTTACGCTGCATACAGCGCTGTCGGCTTGGGATGGCTGATGGCTGCCACCCGCTGGCCTCTGCTAAAACCGCTGTTTGACCGTCTGTATGCAGGGTTTGCCCGGCACCGTTTACGTTTAGGTACTTTGTTTGGCGCCAAACCCTGCCAAGATGCCAGTTGCAGCATTCGCTCCGGTCATGGAAAAACATGACTCTATCTGACGAGACTCGTTTACATGAAAACCCCCTTAGCACTACTCGGCAGCCTGATTTTGACTGGATGCACTGTGATGGGCATTAGAAGCAGCGCGGAACCGCAATACCAATTGCTCTCGGAACAGGGAGACGTGCAAATCAGGCAATATCCATCCTTGCTGATTGCCGAAACCGTGATCGACGCCGATTACGCGCAAGCCGGCAATATCGGTTTCAATCGCTTGGCCGGCTATACTTTTGGTGGGAATCAGCAAAAGCAACAGATGGCCATGACCGCCCCGGTGTTTCGGGAAAATGCCGGCGAACACATCCCTATGACCGCGCCAGTGTTACAGCAGGCAGTCGATAATAAATGGACTATGGCTTTTGTGATGCCGGCCGGCTATAGCCTCGAAACCTTACCAACGCCAATCGATCCCCAAGTGACTATCAAAGCTTTACCCGCGAAAAAAGTCGCGGTGTTGCGCTATTCCGGCAGTCTGATTTTGGAAAAAATCAATGAAAAAAGCCGCCTCTTGATGGCTTGGATCGAACAACAACAGCTCACTGCCCTATCTGCCGCGCGTTCGGCGGCCTATGATCCGCCTTGGACTTTACCTGCCTTACGCCGCAATGAAATTCATATCGACATCGAATAAGGCTGTCCGGTGACACATTTACTAGTGGTAGCGCACGGCAGCCGCCGGGAGGATTCCAATGTTCAGATTCGCGAGCTGATAGAACAACTGCGGCTTGCGCCTACCCGCTTCACCGCAATAGACTGTGCTTTTCTAGAAATCGCCGAACCCACTATTGCCCAAGGCTTACACCAACAAATAGCCAATGGCGCAGGGCAGATTGTCGTGATGCCGTATTTCCTGTCGGCGGGACGCCACGTGAGCATCGATATTCCCGAACAAGTGCAAAGAATTCGCGATATGCATCCACAAATCGACATACGCATCGCCAATCATTTGGGCGCAGCGGAGAAAATCCGCGGGATAGCGATCGATCTGGCCAGTTTGGCAATTTGAACACGGCTTTTGTGCATCAATTTCGCCGCAACGAACAAGCGTCAGATCAAGCTAACACGGGTTTCCTAACCTTAAACCAGTAACCGTGATAGACTGCAGGCTGAAAGTTCAACTTCAATATGTAATTCCCTTAGTCCCCGGGCGGACATCGCGTCAGCATTACTGCCGCACATAGATTTCTCCCCTTATTTTCCCCTTTGAGATCCTTAATGCCATTTTCCAATCTCGGTTTATCCGAGGCTTTAATTAAAGCAATTGCCGATTCCGGCTACACCACCCCTACCCCTATTCAAAGCAAAGCCATACCCGCCGTATTAACCGGCCGCGATTTACTCGCCGCCGCGCAAACCGGCACAGGCAAAACTGCCGGTTTTACTTTGCCGATCCTGCACCGGTTGGCGCAAACCAGCCATGGCCGCAACCGCCCAGTCCGTGCGCTGATACTGACGCCGACCCGCGAACTCGCCGCACAAGTGGGCGAATCCGTTAATAAATACGGCGCGCATCAGCAACCGCGTTTAAAGTCGGAAGTAGTATTCGGCGGCGTGAAGATCAATCCGCAAATGATGCGTTTACGTGGCGGCGTGGACATCTTGACCGCAACGCCGGGTCGGCTATTGGACTTGGTCAGTCAAAACGCCGTCAAACTGGATAAGGTGGAAATGCTGGTACTGGACGAAGCCGACCGCATGCTGGACATGGGCTTTATCAAAGACATCCGCAAAATCCTGGCTATGCTGCCTAAGAAGCGCCAAAACCTGTTGTTTTCCGCAACTTTTTCCGCTGACATTCGCAAGTTGACCGGCGACTTACTGGTCAACCCGGTCAAAATCGAAGTCGCTGTGGAAAACGCCGCTGCCGAGACCATTGAGCAGCGGGTTTATACGGTGAGTAAAACCGCCAAAACTGCTTTGTTAACCCATCTGGTCAAAAGCAAAGACTGGCAACAAGTATTGGTGTTTACCAGCACCAAGCACGGCGCGAACAAACTCACCGAAAAACTGAACACCGCCAATATCAAGGCCGCCGCGATACACGGTAACAAAAGTCAGGGCGCCAGAACCAGCGCTTTAGCCGGTTTCAAAGCCGGTGATATTCGCGTTTTGGTAGCTACCGACGTGGCAGCGCGCGGCATCGACATTGCCCAATTGCCGCATGTGGTTAATTTCGAGTTACCGCGTTCTTCGGCCGATTATGTGCACCGCATCGGTAGAACCGGCCGAGCTGGACAAAACGGTCAGGCAGTTTCGCTGGTATCGCAAGACGAATATCAGGCCTTGCGCCTGGTGGAAAAACTGATAGGCCTGCAAATTCCCCGCGAGCAGGTAGACGGCTTCGCGGCCGCTTAAGTTATGTCAATCCCCGCTCGCCAGCCTGTCATGTGGTTGAGCGTGCAAAAACCTAGGATGCCTCGCTGTTCCGTCAGTCACTTTATCGACAGAACGGCGAGGCAGATTGGACCATATTTCATCGCAGTAAAATCTTACCCGCACTTGCCTGTCGGCTTTTCGCTGGTAGATTCTCCCTCGCAGTGGATTAGTTTCAATATTTCCTAGTTAATGCTCCCGCTAGCTCGATCAAAGCAATACAGCGCATCGTTGCTGAGCCAGCGGGAGCACTTTTTATCCCTAATCAATGCACCACCAGAGGTTTATTATGCCGTTCGCTCACCAACCACCGCCCCCCCGTCCCGGCTGGAATTATCAAAGCTATTTTTTAAATCAGTTGAACAAGCAAAAGCAGGCTAAGGAAGCCACACCCGGTTAATAGCGGTTTAAAATTTTACCGCGTGCGGGTCAAAGGCTTTTGGCCCCTGGCAAACTTGCCGCGAAAACTTAATGGAAAATTGCCGCCGGTCATGGTCAGCCTTCTTCAAGTGATAACACGCCATGCAGGTTACAGGTATTTGAGCCAACGCCAATCAGGCTTGTGGGCTTTTAGGGCTTCAAAACTTCGGCAAACCGGATACAGCGTTAGCACCACTAACACCCAAATGCCATAAACCACCGGCAAACCATAGCCGTAGTCTTGCGGCAGCTCCGGCACCCAAATACCGCCACCGATTATTGCTGATACAGGTCCGTCTGTGACCGCCGCCACCAATACTGCCAGACCATGAATCAGGTACAAGTGCAGCAGATAAAATAACAACGGATTCCTGCCGAATACCTGCAAAACAACGAAGCGTTCCGCGGACTTGCCCTCAGCCATCCCCAAAATCAGCAGCGCGGGTCCCAAAGTCATTAACAGATACAATAAGGAAGGAGGGTATTTATGACAGTTGATAAACGACAATACGCTAAATACGGGGTCCGGATAGCTTTGCCATGGTTTGGGGTCACCGTAAACATTGCTGAAACGCAAAACCAAAAACACCCATAGCAGGGTTAGACCTAAAGTAAACAGCCGGCGCCGTGTGCGCCAGGCATTGTCAATCAATAAGTTTCCAAAACCGAAGCCAACCGCCATCACCCCTATCCACGGAATCAATGGATAGTAAGGATTCAATAGCCAGCCGTCACCGAACGGCACATCGTCACCGGTATGCAGCACGGCCCATAAGGGACCAAAACCACCCAAATCAGCTGGCTTGACTGCATCGAAGGCATTATGCCCGACGATCATGGCTGCACCGAAGGCTACACACCAAGCCAGCGGCAACTTCACCAGCCCGGCCAAGGCGATCATCGACCAAGCAATTGCCCATAACACACCGCCGTCAATATGCCGCAGATCGGCGCGAAAATTCCACGACCAGGCTTCCACGGTGCAGGTTAAAACCAACAGCAATAGGCCACGTTCCAGCAAAAACCGGCTCAGCGGCGCATCCGCTCCCCGGCGACTCTGCCACAGATACGCGCTGGTGCCGGCCAAAAACACGAACACCGGCGCGCAGAAATGCGTGATCCAACGGGTCAGAAACAAGGCCACTGAGGTCTTATCCAGATCGGTGGGACTAAAACGGCTGTCGCTGAAAAAATCGCGAGTATGATCCAACGTCATCAATACCATGACCAAGCCGCGCAAAATGTCGATAGACGCCAAGCGTCTTGAAGATGAATTGCTACCCAAAATAATTTGCCCCCAGATGATTGGCTATGGAAGACACCGAGGGTAAGATCGATGAACAAAAAACTCAAGGGGAGATGCCATGAGCGAATCACGAATCGCTTGCGATTTACACGACTATATCGAAATTGCCTGTCTATACGGCTATCGGGTTAGATTGACATTAAAGGATCAAAGAATCGTCGAGGGCCGGGCACTGAATGTAGTGACTGAAGAAAGACGCGAATTTCTATTGGTAGAAGATAGCCCTGCCGGGAAAATAGCGCTGGATCAACTGGCAAAACTGCAAGTAATCACACCGAAAGCGCGATTTACCGAGGTAATTTTCTAAAGATAAGCAACAGCACTGGTTATACTGGCCGCTTTTATCCGTAAAACCACACGCCGTTCCATGTTAGAAATTTATTTAGACAGCGCCGATGTCGCCGGCATCAAAAACCTTTGCCCAGCTTTGCCCTTGGCGGGCGTTACTACCAATCCGTCGATTATGGCCGCCAGCGGTATGGGCCTACAGGAACTACTACCTGCGCTGACAGACATCATCGGCCCACAGGCGCGGTTTCATGTGCAAGTACTTAGTAACTCGGTTGACGGTATCATTGCGGAAGCACATAAACTTCATGAATTGCCGTTCGACATTATCGTCAAAATACCCGCGCATACCGCTGGTTTGAGTGCTATCAAACAGCTGAAAAAAGCTAATATCCCGCTATTAGCCACTGCGATTTACAACGTGCAGCAAGGGATGCTTGCTGCGCTGCATGGCGCGGATTACCTGGCACCCTATCTCAACCGCATCGACAATCAAGGCTTTGACGGCATTGCTGTCGTCAGCGATTTGCAGGCCTTCATCGACCGCTACCAATTGCCCAGCAAACTTTTGGTTGCCAGCTTCAAGAATGTCAATCAGGTGTTGCAGGTGTTAAAACTTGGCGTTGGCGCAGTCACTTTGCCGCTGGACATTGCCCAGCAAATCTTGACCACACCCGCTACCGACACCGCCGTTGAGAAATTCAGCCACGACTGGCAAGCGGCATTTGCCGATAAACTGTCTTTTGAAAGCTAAAGTACGGGGGAGGAGGTGTAGGGAACTCTGAAAACAACCCCGCCCTTCTCCTGGTACCGCACATTACAAAGCTTTGGCAAGCTTTTCGCGTCAATTGTTGTCATAACAGGGTACAATTAGACTAACATTATATTGATTAGCTTTGCGGCTAGACTTAAGCGCAAAGCGCACAATAAACACCCAATTCGAACCCTATTCGTGTAACCATGACAACTCAATCGCACGCCCTGAAAAATTCGCGCCATAGGTATGCCAGGTTAGCGTTGGCGGCCTGTATTTATTATGCGGGAACGGAGCAGGCATGGAGCGCAGATATGCCAGCTACAGTGCCGGAAACCAGTCTGCCTTCGATAAACAGCGTTCCTGAAGTCGTTAATCCTATCCCTGCCGACAACCCGATTGGCGCCATTCTGCTTAGCAAACGACATCCGCTGTTGTTACGCGCCGACTTTAGCCGCGTTAGCGAACTTGTTAGCCAAATCTACCTGAGCACTCAATTTCAACCGATCTGGTTTACGGCAAATCGCTCGGAAAAAAACCTTAACGATTTATTGAGCATATTAAACAATGCATCCAATGATGCGTTGAATCCTGCCAATTATGATGTTGACCGCCTGAAACAGCTGATCAATGAGCCAAATCCGGATAGTGCGGCCGTTGCGGGATACGATGTGGCTTTGACCGTGTCTTTGGTGCGTTATCTACACGATTTGCGGCACGGCCAAGTAGATCCCCGCGATGTTGAGTATCCGGTACACATCGCCCCCAAACCCGCTTTGGACTTGGCTGGCTTGTTGAAACAACACTTGGCAGCGCAAACATTGACCGAGGTAGTCGGTCAGTTTGAGCCTAAAACCAAGCAATACCAACAACTCAAACAAATTTTCACCCGCTTACAGCAGTTGGGAAATCAAACGGGGGCTCAGGAATTCAAGCCCGGCAAAATGCTACGTCCCGGCGATAAACATCCGCATATCGTGCATTTGCGCCAACGGCTACGGGACATGGCCTTACTGGACAATAATAATGCCGCCGACAGTAAAACTTACGACAACGATTTGGTTGCCGCCGTCAAAAAGGTTCAGCAACAACAAGGTTTAACGGCCGATGGCGTGATTGGCTCGGCCACTGCGGCATTATTCAATCAATCTTCGAGCGAAAAAATCGCCCAGATCGCGCTAGCCATGGAGCGCGCGCGCTGGATTCCGGACACCACCGACGGGCCAATGATTGTGGTTAATATCCCGGCATTTGAGTTATGGGCGTTCAATTCAGTTGACGATCCCAACCCGCTGAACATGAAAGTGGTAGTAGGGAAATCCCCGAGCAACCAAACGCCGGTACTTTGGGAAGAAATGAAGTATTTAGAATTTATGCCTTACTGGAACATTCCAAAAACTATTTATGAAAAAGAAATACTTCCCAAAGCAGCCAATAACCAAGGCTATTTAGCCAGCCAGGAAATAGAACTGGTAAGACATCAAAACAGTGAAGAGAAAGGCGGTGGCAGTTATTTACGCGCGCGCCAGCGGCCTGGCAAGAAAAATCCGTTAGGACGGGTTAAGTTCGTATTTCCCAATACCGCCGACGTGTATTTACACGACACCCCAGGCCATGCCGCATTTAACCGCCCACGTCGCGATTTAAGCCACGGTTGCGTGAGGGTATCGGCGCCGGAACAATTAGCCGAATTTGTTTTGGGTGATCAGGCCGGCTGGGACAAAGAAACCATCAAGCAAGCAATGTCGGCCCCTAAAACCCGCCACGTGACGCTAAAACGCTCGGTACCGGTACTGTTTTATTACGGTACGACATTTGTCGATCATCAAAACCAGTTACGTTTTTACCCGGACGTTTACGGCCAAGACGAACAACTGAAAAAGGCCTTGGACAAAATCCATGCGCCGACAACGGCTAGTTCGACAGCGAATAATCAATTAGTGATGAGCAAAAGTACGGACGTCGGCACTAATCCATAAACAGGAAAATCGAGCAGACATAAAAAAAGCGCCGCAAATGGCGCTTTTTTTATGAGCGAACGACTCTATAACTTCCAGGTTCTGAAAGTTCCCGTGTCCAGATGGATAAAGTTTGACTCAGGGTAATATCCAACGCCACCACGGTGCATAGCCAGTGCCGCGCCATGAATACGCCGAAGGTCAAAGCGCTCGATACGAATATCCACTGCCCGACCCTGCATGTGGAAGCTATTGTTCGCAACACCGGAATTCTCGGCATGCAGTTTAGCGTTGGTCAATGGCGAACGATAACCGCAAATAACATCAAAAGGCTGATTTAAACCCAAAATTTGTTTCAAATCGTGTAACTGATCCAGTAGCTCCGGATCAATAGGATGCACATCGTCGGTACGATAATCGCGCAACAAAAAGCTGATTTCATCCAGGGCATCGCTAAGGTAACGGCCTCTTTCAAAATACGTCAGGCTCAATTTGTCCCCAGTATGCGGATTTTGAAAAGCCAAGGCCCGATGAGTTGCAAAACGCCCGTGATCCGCCAAAAACAAAGAATCTTGGCTAGGCTCCATGAATGATTCTCTTGGTGCCGGCTGAATAATAGAATGCACTCTACCGCCCTGATTACCATGTCGATTGGCATGGTAGGAAGCCGTGTTTACGTGTTGTTTTTTGCCTGTATAAATATCTCGTACACGAGACTCATGTAGGGAGTGTCGTTCTGCATGGGCTGTATGCAGCTGTCCATGCTGGCCTGCTACAGGTCTAAGGTTATTGCCGCCAGCGCTTTTGCTTAGTTTGGCAGGATGACGAACAGCCTTAGTCGCTTGAATGGCTCCATGTTTAGGCAAGCGCACTGCGCTCCTTGCCGACTTCTCCAGTCGATGGTTTTTATCCGCTTTTACCGCTACGCTTTTCGCAGCATGAACGACGCCGGGCATCGCAATAGATAAAACCGCACCAACAGCTAGACGTCCAAAGAAGCTGCGTCGAGACAGCTCTACGTCGTCTTGCTTATTGTCTTGATTTTCTAAATTATGTCTCAGCATCCATAATCTCCTGATTCAACATCATTCGGATAGTGATGATTCCAAAGGCTAATGCCTAACGGGCTTTTGCAATTATAGCACTCTGTCACATTTCAAATTCGCTTTTGCCGACATTTTGCCGCAAGGATTGCTTACAAAGGAGACACGTGCAAACGTTCAATCCGCATCAAATTGCCACTCCATACCGCTTGAAACCTCGCTTTCTCTGCTTACTATTCGCGCTGATAGCATTTTACCGACCGCTGTAAAAGCACCAGCAACAGCCTGACAAATGCGAACAATTTAACCCCTCGTATTGCCTCATAGAAAAAGGTAACCGAAGGATCAGAGTCGTTGCCTCACATTAGAGGTAACCTGGACTTGTGAAAAAATGAGTTTCAATTGTTGCTCAATGGCGGCCTTAAGAGCAAATGGATTGAGTTTGGCATGATGTTCCTGGAGAGTCTGTTTGGTGGTTTCCGGAATGTCAGGATGATTGATCACCCGTTGGTAAGGGGTTTGCGGGGCATGGTATTTTTTCACGACTTTGGCGCCGTCTCGGTGTTTTTTCTGAAGTTTCAGACTGGGGCAGAAATGATTCTGCAAAGGACACCCAAGCGTGCTGTAGGCCTCGTTCATCAACGGCACCAGCGCGGCATTATCCAGCCGGTCGTAGCCGAATAATTGCCTGGCGTGAGTCCAGTTTTTCTGCTCGACATGGGCATTGTCGTTTTTCTTGTAAGGCCTGGAGCGGGTAAACGCAGGCTTTTGCGGGTGGTCGGTGAAATAGCGAACCAGGTGATGATTGAGAAATTCAGAACCATTGTCGCAATCGAAGCCTTTCAAAGGGAATGGCAACAGGTTCTCGATGGCCTGAATCTGTTCCAGGATACCTTGCGAGCCTTTATTCCAGGTGGCCCGGCATTCGGTCCAGCCGGTGACGATGTCGGTCATCGTCAGGCTCCAGACGAAATCGCCGGCCAGCGAATTGCCACAGTGAGCGACAGTATCGGCTTCGACAAAACCGGGCTGGGTCTCGTCCCAGTGATGAGTTCGGATGGGAATCTGGGTTTTCAACAGAGACCCGGGTTTGGTGCCGGACAAGCCTTTGGGGTGCTGGACGCGCAAGGGTTTGAGCAAGCGATCCAGGGTCGCCGCCGAAACCTTTAGCAAGTCGGCACGAACCTGATCGGAGAGTGAGCCGTACTGCGCTTCGTAGTGCGGCAGCCAGATCGGTATCGCTGCTTTCAGGCGCTTGCCGCACAGTTGATCGCTAGCGAACCAGATGCGCTTCAATGGCTCCAGCAACACCTCGGCTTGATATTTCCGCTTGGGGCCGGGCCGTTTGCTAGGCGAAGCGATTGGCTTGGCTTTTCGATTCAGCAAACGAATCGCGTACTTACGGGCGTAGCCGCAGACTTCGCAAAACTCGTTTAGGATCGTTTGTTTCGTTGCCCTATCGCTTTGTCGATAGCGCTTTTGGATAGCCTGTAAATAGGCTCGTCGTTCGTGTTTTCCCATGGTGGTAACCCGCTTGATTTCGGTTACACACAATGTGAGGCAACGACCCGTTTTTAATGACCCCTTGGGTTACTTTTAATTTGAGGCAATTCGCCCCTTTGATATGCCAATACAGTCAAGCCGCACCATATTGAAATACTCAATTCCTGCCCGTATGGTAGCGTAAAAGCTGACTTGAAAATTAAGCCGCCAAAACTTGCGGGGGACAAACTACCCCGTAAAACGAAAGCGCCAGCTTTGTGAATTAGCCTGTTTTCTTGCCATTTTTTTGATAAAAACACAAAATAATTTTAACTACGAACCGCTTGTCACAGAAGCTTTTTGCTAGAAAGCGTATGGTATCTCGACTGCAAATCATTGGAGAACAACATGGAAAAACTAATTAAACCCCAAAATCAACTGACACTGTCTCAACAGCTCTGTCATTCCTTTTTTTCCCAAAAAGGCTACGATCCTTTTATAAACTTTCATTCGCACGATGGCAGCGCAATGTACGACTCTTACTTACATCATCAAAGGAGTTTTGCATCCGGGATAACAGGACAAAACTGCCAAATCAGTTTTGTAAGCAAATTCACCAAATTGGAGTAATACACAACGGCGAACATAAAAGCCGCAACCGATTACTCAAACTAGTGAAGCGTCGCGGTTAAATAATCGGCCTGTGCCAACAGCAGTAGACTTAGCAATCTCGCACCTAACCCATATCAGTCAATAGCTTGGCACAAGCCGCTTTATCAACACATTAGGATATGAGCATCAACAAGTTCTGATGCAGTTTTTATAGCCCATTGCCCTCATTCGCTTAGGCAGTAGCAACCTAGCCCTCTCTACGTTATATTCATCGGTAAAAGCGATAGACGCTAACCTTTGATGCTACCCAATTTACTTGTGACTACTCTATTTCAAATCCCGGAAAATCATCCTCAACGGTTTATATTACATAACGAAGTTCATGCCAGGGCCTCGTCTATTCTCAGCTTGCCGGTCAGGGCCAGTTACTTGGCTCTGGCGTTATCAAGCGATGAAAAAATGCAGGAACGTCGGCATTTGAAAGCACTTTGCGAACGGTTTGGAACTGTACCACCCGACCTAGATGCAGACCACTTTAGCGCCAGCTTCGATGCGTTCCAGATGAGTTGGGAGCAACACGGCGAATTCAGTACCTATAGTTTTTATGCCTACGACATAGACACAGAGCCGTTTGCAGCTCCTGCTTTAAAAAAAGTCCCGGTCGATTGGTTATCGCAGATCAGCGGAAAAGTGATTGTTGCCGCACACGCCAGCATCGTTTCCGCCGAGGAGGTTAATTATCAGGATGAAATGGATTTATCCCCGTTAACCGCCTACTTTGCCGGCAACCCAATCGTTGGTTCAAAAGTAACTGGCGGCGCGGCAGCCGTATTTACCGATTTCCGGATTCATGTTGATGGCTTTAGCCGTTTCTTAGTGGTTAATCAAAACTTGAGAACCGCGCAGGCCGGACGCTTATTGCATCGTTTGTTCGATATTGAAGTTTACCGAGTGATGGCGCTGTTGGCGTTTCCTATCGCGCGCAAACTGTATCCGGAATTAAAAAAGGCTGATCGGCAGCTGTATACCATTACTAATTCGATGACCCAGACGGATAACGATGACGCCAAACTGCTGGATGAGCTAACGGCGTTGGCGGCTGAGGTGGAGAACCATATTTCCACACATCAATTTCGCTTTGCCGCAGCCAGCGCTTACTACCAATTGGTCGGCCAACGCCTGGAAGACTTGCGCGAAGTGCGGATTCAGGGCATTCAAACCTTGGGCGAATTCATGAAACGGCGTATGGAACCGGCGATGCATACCTGCAATTCCGTATCCCACCGCTTCACCCTGGTTTCCGAGCGCGTCAGCAATGCCAGCCAGTTGTTACGCACCAAAGTCGACATCATTATCGAGCGGCAAAACCAAGGCCTGTTATCCTCCATGGCCCTGCGTGCAAAAATGCAGTTGCGCATGCAACAAATGGTGGAAGGCATTTCGATGGTAGCTATCACCTATTATGCAGCGAGCCTAATCGGCAAAATCGCCGAAGCATTGCACAGTTTAGGATGGCATGTAGACGCCGAGCTAGTGGAAGGCGCATCGATTCCGTTTATTTTGGTCATCATCGGCATAAGTACTAAGCGAATTCACAAGATCATCGCCAGTACGACGGAATGAATACCATCCCATCATGGTGCGCGCCGTAAACCAGCCAAATATTGAACAGAACAAAGATGACATTTATTTATCAAAATCATGCCATTAGATTGCTTTAAGAAAAGACAAGCTAAGCCCGACGGAACAATTCTCAGATTACCCTAACAATCCCCTCCAAATCTTCGTGGTTTTTTGTGAGTGAAGCTTCGGCTACAATCGCCGGGCTTTCTTTAAACCGTGATTACAATTCGAGGAATCTATCAATGGCAGAGTATAGAAAATACAAATGTAAAACCTGCGGCCACGTTTACGACGAGCAGTTAGGCGATCCCCGCAACGGCGTGGCCCCCGGCACTCGTTGGGAAGATGTTCCAGAAGATTGGGGCTGCCCTAAATGCGGGGCAGTAAAATCTATGTTTACTCTGGTACGTTAACAAGCGTCTAACGCAGTAAATAAAAAGGGCGCAATTTGCGCCCTTTTTCGTTTGATTAATCCGACGAAAGTTATGCGAGTTTGTTCTTAATAAAGTCGACGAGTTTATCAAATTCAACATTCTGGCTTTCTTTGTCCATGCGACCTTGATATTCGACGGTACCGCTATCCAGGCCACGGTCGCCTATTACGATCCGGTGCGGAATGCCGATCAGTTCCATATCCGAGAACATGAATCCGGCTCGAACCTTTCTATCGTCCAGCAACACTTCGATGCCGGCATCCGTTAAATCTTTATAGATTTTCTCGACCGTATCAATCAAACGATCAGACTTATGCATATTCATTGGGCAAATAGCGACTTGAAATGGCGCCAGCTCATTGGGCCAGATAATGCCGCGGTCATCGTGGCCTTGTTCGATGGCCGCCGCAACCACCCGCGAGATACCAATCCCATAGCAGCCCATGATCATGATCTGGTTTTTACCGGCTTCGTTAATGATGGAGGCGTTCATCGCTTCGCTGTATTTTGTGCCGAGCTGAAAAATGTGGCCCACTTCTATGCCTCGGGCAATGGTAATTTGACCCTTGCCGTCCGGGCTAGCATCACCTTCTACTACCATCCGCAAGTCTGCAATGTGCTCAGGTAAGGCGAGGTCGCGCTGCCAGTTGACACCTTGATAATGTTTGCCATCCTGATTCGCGCCGCACACAAAGTCGGACATCACAGTTACGCTGCGGTCAGCGATTATCTTTATGCTCAGGCCGATAGGTCCTATCGAGCCGGGTTTGCAGTGACAAGCGCCGAGAATCTCTTCATCGCTGGCAAATTGTAATGGCGACAGCACACCGTCGATTTTTTCGGCTTTAATCGGGTTTAATTCGTGATCACCACGCAGCAGCAGGGCAACCAAGCTGGCGTCCTCGCCTCTGACAATCAGGGTTTTCAGGCACTGCTTGGCATCGACTTTAAAAAATCGGCTGACGTCTTCGATGCTATGTTGATTTGGCGTATCAACCAAAGCCTTAGTTTGAGTCGGTTCGGCGCATGCCCCTTCCGGCATCAAGGCTTCGGCTTTTTCGACATTCGCGGCATAATCGCTGGCAGTGGAAAAAGCTATCGCATCTTCGCCGGATTCGGCAAGTACGTGAAATTCATGGGAAACCGCGCCGCCAATTGAGCCGGAATCGGCTATCACTGCCCGGAATTTCAAACCAAAGCGGTTAAAAATATTGGTGTAGGCTTGATACATTACGTTGTAAGTCGCCTGTAACGATTCCTGATCGAGATGGAACGAGTAAGCATCTTTCATGATAAATTCGCGCGAGCGCATCACACCGAAACGCGGACGAATTTCATCGCGGAATTTACTCTGAATTTGATAATAAGTGATAGGCAGCTGTTTGTAGCTTTTCAACTCATGACGAGCGAGGTCAGTAATAATTTCTTCGTGCGTCGGACCCAGACAAAATTCGCGGTCGTGGCGATCTTTCAGCCGTGCTAATTCCGGCCCGTATTTCTCCCAACGTCCGGTTTCCTGCCATAGCTCTGCAGGTTGTAAGGCCGGCATCAGTACTTCCAGACCGCCCGCTTTATTCATTTCCGCACGTACAATGTGTTCAACTTTACGCAATACCCGCAAACCCAGTGGCAGCCAGGTGTAGACGCCCGCGGCAAGTTTACGGATCAAGCCGGCGCGTATCATGAGTTTGTGACTGGCTATTTCGGCGTCGGCCGGTATTTCTTTGACGGTACTAAGAGGAAATTGGGAAGTGCGCATATTGGCCCTGAAGTTGTTTTATCAAAACCGCTATTTTAACGGCTAAACGCCAAAACCACGAATCAACGACACTATTTGGGTCTATCCTACTCACTTTTAGCATTGCTGTTGTTGATGAAATTTGGGAAACTTGACCTGATAGAAGCCCCAGAAAAAGGAAGTTATGATTAAAGTATTGCTGGTTGATGATCATGAGCTTGTCAGAAGCGGTATAGAAGCTTTGTTGGCAGCTGAAAAGGATATTGTGGTGGTCGCCGTCTGTAATTGTGGCGAGGAAGCTTTGCGGATTGTCGAACAAGAGCCGCCCGATGTCATTTTGATGGACATTAATATGCCCGGCATAGGCGGGTTTGAAGCGTGCCGGCGTATACTGCAATCGCAGCCATCGATTAAAATCATCGCCTTGTCGGTGCATAACGACGGCCCCATACCGCAACAACTGCTGAAATTGGGTGTGGTCGGCTTTGTATCCAAGGCTTCGCCGGTCAGCGAAATGGTGGCGGCGATTAAATCGGTAATTTCCGGCAAGCGCTATTTGTGCCAGGATGTGGCCAGTAATTTGGCTTTTCAGTTTTTGCCTGGCGCGGATGTTTCGCCTTTTTTACAGCTTTCCCAGCGTGAGGCTGAAGTAGTGCGTCTGATTTTGCGTGGCCGGAGCATTCAGGAAATGTCGGAGGCTTTGCAACTGAGCGACAAGACCATCAATACCTACCGCTATCGCTTGTATCGCAAATTGAATATAAAAAACGATGTGGAGTTAACCAGATTGGCAGTCAAATTTAATTATCTTGATGCCATTTAAGGAACAGGGATGCGGGGTTGTTTGCCACACATCCCTTGAATAGTCAGACCAAGGTACGTGCCTTGGTGAAGGCTTCCCGAAAATCCAGAAAGACCGGCTTTTCCGCTTCCAGCATCATTTTCAACAATTCATGTTGCAACTGATATTTGACATTACCTATCGCCAGCGCACCGACACCGACCGCATTTGTCGCTTGATTCGCCAAGTTTAATGGTGCCGATAAATCATTTAACTCTATGCCTTCTATACCGGATGGCGGTACGGCATTGACATCACCGGCTACTTTCAACTGCTTGGCTTGCGCCAGAACAGCGGCGTTGATAACTCGAATACCGGCCTTTGCCGTGCAGAATACTAAGTCTGCATCGGCTATTAACGCGGCTTTTTCTTCGTCATTGCGGGCAACTCCGCCACTCATGGTGGCACCAAAACGCCGGTTGTATTGTTTGGCCGCGTCTTTTGCGGAATCTATTGATAGATGATCCACCAAGATTGTTTCCGCGCCTTGCAACGAGGCTATCACGCCAGTGGCGATGCCGACCGGGCCGGTGCCGCCGAACACTACCGCCTTACTGCCCTTCAATTCTTTACCATGATGTTGTTTAAGCGCCTTTTCCACGCACGCCACCAAAGCTGCTGCGGTGGTGCAAGCGCCGCTCGGATCGGCAAATACTGAAACCTCAAACGGCGGCACCATGGCCGGCTTGGTGGCTTGCAACATATCGATAGCCATGCCCATATCCCTGCCGCCGATAAAGATCGCGGTTTTCTTACTGGCCGACGGACTACGCGAAAAAATCGCATCTTGGGTCAAATTGTGAATAGTCTCCAATTTAACGTTGGAATACGGCATCAGCACATCAAAGCCTGCGTCGAGTGCCATGTTAATGTCAAACGGACTGTTGTTTGGCATCGGGTCGAACATGTGAAGTATGCTGCGTTTTGCCATTTTTACCTTACCCTCTGTGATAGGCAGACTTTGGGGAGCTTAGCTAATTACTTAGACGATTTGATGAATTCGCGAGCGACTTCGAAAGCGTGTTCGAAATGTAAGAATAGCGGTTGATCGCTTTCCAGCATTCTTTTCAGCAAACGGCTTTGCGCTTGGTATTTGATGTTGCCTATCGCCAGAGCGCCTATGCCTACCGCGCCACTGGTGGATCCGGCTAACGGTTTGCCGTTATCGAACGCATCCACACCGGCAATACCGGCTGGCGGTACCGCGTTTACATCGGCGGCTACTTTCAATTGCGCAGCTTGGGAGATTAATTCTGTGCTGAGCAATTCAATGCCGGCCGCACCCGTTGCAAAAACCACATCGGCGGTTTTCATGTATTCGGTCTTATCGGCGTCGGCGCCTGCCAGCACTGTAATTTTGCCATCGCCAAATTCTTCGCTGCATAGCTCTGCGGTGCGCTCGGCTTTATCGAGTTGCCTACCGATGATTCGGACTTTAGCGCCCGCTTGAGCGGCAATCACCGCAGCCGCTTGACCGACCGGACCAGTACCGCCCAAGGCGATCACGTTTTTACCTTCCAGCGTGGTGTCGAATTTTTCAGCCAGTTCTTTTTCAACTGCTGCGACCATGCCGGCTGCCGTGGTGAATGCGCCGCTAGGATCGGCGAATACTGATACTTCGAAAGGCGGGACCATGGAATTCTTGGCCATTTTCAACATATCCATTGCTTGCTTGGTCTCCCGGCCACCGATAAAAATAGCGGTGCGCAACAGGCCTTTCGGACTGCGCGAAAAAATAGCATCTTGGACCAAGCCCCTGACTTCGCTGGGTTCAACGTTGATGTAGGGGATTGCTGAAATCCAGCCGGCGTCCATCGCCATATTGACGTCGAACGGGCTTAAGTTCTTGGCTGTAGTCAGCATGTGCAGGATAAAGGGTTTTTCCATGATGGCCTCTTATAATTTGATTAGCCGGTAAGTATAAAAGAAAAGGCAAGACGATAACAATTTTAGGCTAAATGCCGAATTGCGCATTATTTTAAGCGCGCCGGCACATGCGGCTCGATAGCGTGGTACATCAATTGATGCATCTTAGGGTTGCCAACAATGATGTTGCCGGACTGTAAGTATTTGTCGTTAAAGGAAAAATCTGTGGCGACACCACCAGCTTCCTGCACCAGCAACACGCCAGCGGCAATATCCCATTCCTTCACGCCGATTTCCCAGTACGCATCCAGACGACCGCAGGCCACATAAGCCATGTCCAGTGCGGCGGCTCCGGCGCGGCGGATACCTGCTGAGTCGGCACAAACGGCTTTAAACATGCCCAAATAGGGTTCGATGTTTTCCATGGTTTTAAATGGAAAACCCGTGCCAATCAGGGCGCCGCGCATACTGCTTTGTTTGGTGACCCGGATTTTGCGATTGTTCAACATAGCGCCGCCGCCGCGTTCGGCAGTGAAGAGTTCGTCGCGGCTAGGGTCGTAAATCACACCCAACTCTAGTTTATTTTTGTTTTTTAGCGCTATAGACACGGCATATTGTGGAAAGCCGTGTAAAAAATTAGTGGTGCCATCCAAAGGGTCAATTATCCAGGTGTAGTCGTTACCTTTGTGTTCGCCGCTTTCTTCGGCCAGAATGCCATGCTCGGGAAACGCGGCGCGAATGACTTTGATAATTTCCTGCTCGGCGGCCCGGTCAACCTCGGAGGCGTAGTCATTACGGCTTTTTTGATCGATAGTGAGTTTCTCGATATTTTGTGAAGAGCGTTGGATTAGGTCGCCGGCGTTCCGCGCTGCGCGGACGGCAATATTAAGCATCGGATGCATAGATCGAATTGAAAATGAGCAGTTAGAAAACTCGGATAGGATAGCAAATTTTGCTAGAATCGCTGCTTTTTTAGCCGCAGAGGCCGGGCATTGCTATCACATTTTAAAGTGGTTTTAGTGGAGACTTCCCATCCCGGCAACATCGGTGCGGTGGCTAGAGCCATGAAAAATATGCAGATGGACCAACTGCGCTTGGTGTCTCCAAAAAGCTTTCCGCATGCCGATGCCACGGCCAGAGCGTCCGGGGCCGACGATGTGCTTAGATCTGCAACTGTCTTCGGTTCTTTACAAGATGCTATTGCCGATTGCCAGGTAGTATTGGGCTCCAGCGCACGCGATAGAACCATCAGCTGGCCAAGCTTGACTGCCAGGCAAACCGCCGAAAAATGGGTAGGCGCATCACCGGAGCAAAATATCGCCTTGGTGTTCGGCCGGGAAAATTCCGGCTTAAAAAACCATGAATTGGACTTATGTCATTATTTGTTGCGAATTCCGTGCAACACAGAATATAGCTCGCTGAACTTGGCGGCGGCAGTGCAAGTTGTGTGCTACGAGCTATTCGTCGCATCCGGCCAGGAAATGGTCAGCAATGTGGGCGATATGGGTGAAGAACCTCTGGCGACAGCCGAACAGATGGAAGCCTTTTATGTGCATCTCCATCAGACCATGGCGGATATTGGTTTTCTGCACCCGGAGCGTTCTAAATCAATCATGCGTCGCTTGCGGCGCATCTTTAATCGGACCCAGCTTGATACCAAGGAGCTGGATATCCTGAGGGGCATACTGCGCTTCTCACAAAATCACAACGCCAAATAAACCCATGCTGGCCAGACTCAAAGAAGATATTAACTGCGTATTTGCCCGGGACCCGGCCGCGCAGTCGGCTTTTGAAGTGATAACCACCTACCCCGGCTTTCACGCCGTACTGATTCACCGTTGCAGCCACTGGTTATGGTTGCGTGGCTTTAGGTGGGCCGGTCGTTATGTATCGTTCTTGGGCCGGTGGCTAACCGGTATCGAAATTCATCCCGGCGCGCAAATCGGCCGGCGGTTCTTTATCGACCATGGCATGGGGGTGGTGATCGGTGAAACTGCCGTGATTGGGGACGATTGCACGCTATACCATGGCGTGACCTTGGGTGGCACCAGTTGGAACAAGGGTAAGCGCCACCCGACCCTGGGCAATGGCGTGGTAATAGGGGCTGGGGCCAAGGTGCTGGGACCGATTGAGGTCGGCGATGGGGCGAGAGTCGGTTCGAATTCGGTAGTAGTAAAATCGGTGCCAATGGGGGTGACGGTAGTTGGGATTCCCGCACATATCGTCGACCCCAAAGCCAAACAAGAAAAAGCCCGGCGCGATGCAATGGCACAGAAAATGGGTTTCGACGCATACGGCGCCACGGGTGATATGCCGGATCCTATCGCTAACGCTATCAATCTGATGCTTGACCATATCCATCAACTCGATAAACAAATAGCCGATATGCAACAGGTATTGAACGATGCCGACATTAATTGCCATCGCCAGGCCATGTCGGCTTTGGATGATTGTGAAATTAAGGATAAGCAATAACGCTGTCAGGTATTTTCTGATACTGAATGCTCGAACGCTGGTCATCGGCGTGATTCAAACTGAGTAGCGTATGCTTTAAGCTTCTTGCAGAGTCGCGAGATTTCAACCCCGCAAATTCCCAACGAGTTCAAGCTGTAAAACGCTTGATCTGTCCTCAGAATTGAAAAATATGTGTTACAGCTTGTCTGTGTTTAATACCTCAAGAACCACTTACGATTGAATACTTGACCAAATTACTGGGTTTATTTATAGTCAGCATTATTTTCATTAGTTTGTAAGGGGTTTGAAATGCGGCTTACCACAAAAGGGCGTTACGCGGTCACCGCGATGCTGGATTTGGCTTTTCACAGTCAAGCCAACCCGGTGACTTTGACTGACATTGCGACTCGACAAACCATCTCCTTGTCTTATCTTGAACAATTGTTTGCTCGTTTACGCAAGGCCGGCATGGTGAAAGGTGTTAGAGGGCCCGGCGGCGGGTACACACTTAGTCGCAGTGCCCGGGAAATTAATATTGCCGACATTATCGAAGCAGTCGACGAACCTGTTGATTCGACCAAATGCGGTGGTAAAGCCAATTGCCACAACGATGAACCTTGCCTGACCCACGATTTATGGATGGGCTTGAGCGAGCAAATTCGCGCTTACTTAAAAGAAATCAGTCTTGGGCAGTTGCTAGAGCGCGATTTTGTCAGTGACGTGGCAAAAAGACAGAGCAAACAAGTCGAGCATGTCATCGAAATGCAACCTCGGCAGGAAAAACGCATCGCGTAATGATCTATCTGGATCATAACGCCACCACCCGTTGTGACGAGCGAGTGGTGGAAGCGATGTTGCCCTATTTGCATGGCATGTACGGCAATCCATCCAGTTTGTATAAGCTTGGCCGCATAGCCCGCAGCGCTATCGACACCGCCAGGGAACAAATCTCCGGGCTGATAGATGCACCAGGAGCGCAGATTGTATTTACCAGCGGCGGCACTGAAGCAAATGCGTTGGCACTAGCCAACGCCCGTGAACGCGGGCTGGCAATTTCTGCAATCGAACACCCCTCCATTTTCGAAAACGCCGCATACTTCCGGCAGTGTTTTCGCAACTTGCAAACGCTTGAGGTGGATGGCGCTGGGATAATGCCGTTATTCGCGCTGGACAAAGTAAATTGGCAAGCCGGCGACATGGCGTCGGTGATGTTGGCGAATAATGAAACCGGCGTTGTTCAAGACCTTGCAGCCATCGCCGAACGTTTAGCTGAACGCGGAGTCAACCTGCATACCGATGCCGTCCAGGCCTTGGGTAAAATCTCATTTTCGTTCAAAAAGCTGGGCGTTAAATTGATGAGTTTATCCAGCCACAAAATATACGGGCCAAAAGGTTGCGGGGCATTGGTCGTTGCAGAAGATTTTGTTTTAAAGCCCTGGCTGCGCGGCGGCGACCAGGAGCATGGCTGGCGGGCTGGTACGGAAAACGTGGCGGCGATAGTGGGTTTTGGTAAAGCAGCCGAGTTGGCTAAGACAGAAACAGACGCAAGACAAGCTCGCATGCTGGCGCTGAGAAAGCGTTTGGAGCAAGCTCTAGACACCATTCCGGGCTTGGTGATCTTTGCCGAACACGCCCCAAGATTGCCGAATACCGTGCAGTTTGGTATCCCCGGCATTAGCGGCGAAATGTTGTTAATGCAGTTGGATCAGCGCAATATCGCGGTTTCCAGTGGCTCCGCCTGCTCGGCGTCGTCCGGCGAAATCAGCCCGGTGTTGACGGCTATGGGAGTGGAAGCCTCCTTGGCTAAATCGGCTATCCGCGTCAGTTTGGGTAAAGACAACCAAGAAACCGAAATCGATCAATTCGTCGATGTGTTAAAAACATTGATAGCAAATTAATTAGGAGAATTAGCAATGGCTATTACCGTGACCGAAAGTGCCGCCCGGCAAATCCAAAAACAGTTACAAAAGCGCGGCACAGGCTTAGGCTTGAGATTGGGCGTGAAAACCTCAGGATGCTCCGGGTACGCCTATGTGTTGGATTATGCCGATCAAGCCGAAGCCGATGAGGTGGTATTCGATCAACACGATGTAAAAGTACTGGTGAAACAGGCTGATCTGGATAAATTGAGCGGCATTGAGTTGGATTATGCCAAGGAAGGTTTTAACGAGGCCTTTAAGTTCAACAACCCCAATGTAAAAGGTACCTGCGGTTGCGGGGAGAGCTTTTCGGTTTAGCGTAAGAAACGCCGGCTTTCCTATTTAGATAAAGCCGGCGTCATCGGCGCTTATTTCATGTTAGCGCCGCAGTTTCCTTCCATTTTTTTGCCTTCAGC
Source organism: Methylomonas sp. TEB (assembly GCF_047777895.1). Classification (GTDB taxonomy): domain Bacteria; phylum Pseudomonadota; class Gammaproteobacteria; order Methylococcales; family Methylomonadaceae; genus Methylomonas. The sequence continues at coordinate 1,617,706 of NZ_CP180476.1, read as the reverse complement.
AGCTTTGTCCGCAGCTGGAGCAGCCGGTTTGTTACCAGCGCACTTGCCTTCGGTAGCAGCTTTGCTATCAGTGCTTTTTTTCATCATAGACGCGCCGCATTTCCCTTCTCCGCAAGAACCGTCTTTCATTTTATCGGCACCGGCTTCAGGTTTGGCTTCGGCAGTCAACATATAGCCTGAGCTCAACTCAGACAACGCAAACGGATTGCTGTCAGCTTGAGCAAAATTGCCCGCCAGCGTTGGCAGCAGAGATGCGCCGATTGCAATGGCGAACGGGGTTTTGTTGATTTTCTTCATACTATCTCCTGTGGAAAAAACGAATTGTTCTAATAAGCGGTTTGCAACCGGAGCCCTGCATTTCCGGCAACTGGCCTGTTGTTAATATCACAAAAAAGCCTTGTAAAGTAAAGGCAGGAAGATTACGCCAATCGGCAGTATACTCTCGCCCGAAACGACTTATTTCCGCAACCTGCCTATACGCTATCCGGCACAACCATGACTTCGAAAACACCGATTGCCCAACTGGGAGCCGAGGTATTGCGGCAGCAGGCGCAGCCTGTTGACGACTTTGCCTGCCCGGAGTTCCATAAACTGATTGAAACCCTGCATGAGACTATGCTGGAGGCTAATGGTGTCGGCATAGCCGCCCCGCAATTGGGTGCTTCCCGGCAAATTTTGATCATCGCTTCCCGGCCGACAGCCCGCTATCCTCATGCTCCGGAAATGCCGCCGATTCTGATGGTCAATCCAAGTTTTAAGATTGTCGATAACTCATTGCATAAAGATTGGGAAGGCTGTTTAAGCGTGCCGGGTATCCGGGCGCTGGTGCCGCGTTACCGGGCTATCGAAGTGCAATATCAAGATCAGCAAGGTGAACCCCACCGTTTGGCCTTGCAGGATTTTCCAGCCCGCGTCTTCCAACACGAGTTCGATCATCTATTGGGATTGGTCTATCTGGATAGGGTGGAAAATAACCAAGATATTATCGCCGAAACCGAATTTTTCAAACGCATTGCCGCATAGGAGCCAACTGAATGAAGTTTGTGTTGTTGTTAATGGGCCTATTGACCAGTTACAGCAGTATGGCTGCGCCGCCGTTGTCTTTCAGCCAAGTGGCGCCGGGCATCTATCTGCATACCTCAGCACATCATTGGCCTGATCGAGATAATCACGGCGAGATTGCCAATATTGGCTTTATTGTTGGTGAGCGCTGCGTAGCGGTGATCGATAGCGGCGGCAGTCCACAACAGGGCGCCGCGTTGCGAAATACCATCAAGCAAGTTACCACCAAACCGGTTTGCTATGTGATCAACACCCATGTGCATCCAGACCATATCTACGGCAATATCGCTTTCAAGGAGCCGGGCGTGCAGTTTGTCGGCCATTATAAGCTGGCGCGAGCCATGGCCACGCGCGGCGACCATTATCTCGGTCGCGCAACGGAATTGCTGGATATTCAAGTTAATCACGACAACATTATTCCGCCCGATATAGAGGTGAATGACAGCATGACCCTGAACATCGGTAATCGTGAACTGCTGCTGACCGCCCATCCCAGTGCGCATACCGATAACGATTTAAGCGTCTACGACAAGACCACCGATACTATGTGGCTAGCGGATCTGTTGTTTTTAGAGCATATCCCGGTGATAGACGGCAGCATCAAAGGCTGGTTGTCGGAGATGGCTCGCTTGGAGAAAAATCACTATAACTTAGTGGTGCCCGGCCACGGGCATTTGGTGAAAGATTGGCCGGCTAGTCTACAGCCGCAAAAAGCCTATTTGAATAGTCTGGCTACCGAAGTAAGGACTATGATCAAACAGGGCAAAACCCTCGAGCAGGCTGTGAATACCGTCGGCTTGCCTGCAAAAAAAAATTGGCAGCTATTTGAACAATTCCACCGCAAAAACGTGACCATCGCGTTTGCCGAGCTGGAATGGGAAGATTAAACAAAGGAGATTAAAAGCATGCACAAACCTTACAACGCTATTTTTCTGCTGGCTTTAATGATTTTGCCGGCCATCGCCGTTGCCGAAGGTGACGACATTACCTGGAACACAGTTTTGAAAAGCCAGTTTTTCGCCGATAAAAATATCGACGAATCCAATGCGGTTATCGAATTGGATGCGCCTTATCGGGCGGAAGATCCGGCGATTGTACCGGTTAAAGTCACCAGCAAATTTGCACAAAGTAAAGATAAATACATCAAAAAAATCTGGCTGTTCGTCGATAAAAACCCGTTCCCATTTGTCGGTGAATTCGAGTTCTTTCCGGAGAGCGGTAAAGCCGATTTGGCTTTGCGAGTGCGCGTCAATACCTATAGCGACATTCGCGCGGTTGCCGAAACCAATGACGGCAAGTTCAGCATGACCAAAAAATTTGTCAAAGCCAGCGGCGGCTGCTCGGCACCGATTGGTGCGGATCTGGATGAAGCCATGAAACGGCTGGGCAAGGTTAAGTTTCGGCTCGACGACGGCATTCAAAGCGGCCAACCGGCCTTGACGCAATTAATGATCAGCCACCCCAACCTCACGGGCATGCAGATGGATCAAATGACCCGATTCATCCGAAAATCGCACTTTATCGATCAACTAAAAGTGACTTTTAACGACAAGCCCGTGCTTAACGCCAAAATCGATATTGCGATCAGCGCCGACCCTAATTTCCGCTTCTACTTTGTGCCTGATAAGGCCGGCGAGTTAAAAGCCGAATTTACCGATGTATCCTGTGAATCGCCCACCAGCCGAAACGTTTGCAATAAAGGCGGTAGCTACTCGCAAAGTTACACGGTAAGCCCTTAATGACCAGTTCGCCAATCAGAGGCATTTTGTTGGGATTGGGCATGCTGGTATTTGCCGGCGATGCGCTTGCGCTGCGCTGCGGACATAAATTGGTCCAGGTGGGTGATTATAAAGCCGAAGTCTTGGACAAATGCGGGGAACCGGATTCGGTCGAACAGCGCCGCGCAATCCGCGGCAGCCGCTTACGGCATCCCTACGGCGCCTTGGAGGTAGATCAATTTGAAGAGGTGCTGATCGAAGAATGGATTTACAACTTCGGGCCGCGCAAGTTTCAGCAGCTGCTGGAGTTTGAAGATGGGGAGTTGAAAAAAATCAGCAATTTGAGTTACGGATACTAAATCGCAAGGTTTTCAACCCTGACCTAAACCAAAAAAGCCCCCGCCGAGAAGGCGGGGTTAGCAGGATTGCCACAGGAGAGCACATCTCACCGAGTTTTCGGTAAACCATCAAACTATCTTGCAGTCGTTACACATTACATACCGTGCTGAGCGGGGACGCTGAAACTGCCGAAATGCATCGGCGCACCGGGCATTAACAGATTCTCTTGCACCGCCAGCCTGGGTTTTTGCCAATACCCAGCCGCCGCCGGCCTTCCCAGGAAATAACCTTGCAGTAATTTGCCGCCGGCATCCAAGGCAATATCCAGCTGTACTTCGTTTTCGATGCCCTCAATGATCGCTTGCGCGCCCAGGGCCTGGATGATTTCGATTAATTTGGGCAACACCCGGCGGATCTTGGCATCGGTTTGCGCTTGATGGATGATGCTTAAATCCAGTTTCACAAAGCTGGGCGATAAGCGCCACAAGCGGTCCAGATTGGAATGCCGGCTACCGAAGTTATCGATAGCCACCTGGAAGCCGCGGTCGCGGTAATTGTCCACCGCTTCCAGCAACTGTTGATCGGCCTCCACCGCATTTTCCATGATCTCCAGCACCACTCTTGTAGTCGGCACCGAATGCAGATGCAAAATGTGCTCGAACACCTTGCCGTGCGTATTCACGCTAACCAGCAATTTGGGGTGCACGTTTAAAAACAGCAAGCCCTTGTCCGCCGGCAGATCCAGATAATTCAGCATGTGCAGGGTTCTAGCCACCCTATCCAGCTTCACCAGTTTGCCCTGATTGTCCGCCCAACTGAACGCAAAATCCGGACCCACGGCTTCCAAGCCGGTGGAGGTGCGCAGCAAGGCTTCGTAGCCAAGCAGTCCCTGGGATTTGCCGGCATCGAATATCGGTTGAAACTCGCTGCGCAATTTCAGGCCTATGAATCGGCTCAGCACTTCCTGTTGCTCGATTTCCAGTTTGAATTCGTCCAGATCAAGATACAAGGCCCGTTCCAGATCGTCACGGAGCAATTCGATGGTATTTTCCACCATGGCTACACCCTCCTCTGCCTAAGCGTTCTTAGCGCCCGTAAATTTTGTCGAACACGCCGTTATCGTCGAAGTGATCTTTTTGAATCAAGCCCCAGCCACCCAATTGGCCTACGCTAACCAATTCCAAAGTCGGGAATTGTTTGGCGTATTTAGCTGCGATGTCTTTGTCGGTGGGCCGGTAGAAATTTTTGGCGATAATCTCTTGGGCTTCCTTGGTGTATAGATATTTCAGGTATTCGATCGCCAGATCCTGGTTACCATTCTTTTTCGCCACTGCTTCGATCACCGCGACCGGCGGTTCGGCCAGGATGCTGAACGGCGGGGTGACGACTTCGAATTTATCGGCGCCGAATTCTTTGAGCACCAAATACGCTTCGTTTTCCCAGGTGATCAACACGTCGCCGATTTCCCGTTCGGCAAAAGTAGTGGTGGAGCCGCGCGCACCGGAGTCGAGTACCGGCACGTTTTTAAACAGCTTCTCCACAAAAGCCTTGGCGGCGTCCTTGCTGCCGTTTTTCTTTTCCGCGAACGCCCAGGCCGCCAGGTAGTTGTAGCGGGCACCGCCGGAGGTTTTCGGGTTGGGGGTGACGACGGAGACGCCGTCCTTAATTAAATCGTCCCAGTTTTTGATAGCTTTGGGATTGCCCTTGCGCACCAGGAACACGATAGTCGAGGTGTACGGCAGGCTGTTGTTGGGCAGTTTGCTTTGCCAGTCTTTCGGTAACAGATTGGCTTTCTCGTGAATTTGATCGATGTCGCCGGACAGAGCCAAGGTCACCACGTCGGCTTCCAGGCCGTCGATCACGGCGCGGGTTTGCTTGCCGCCGCCGCCGTGTGATTGCTGGATGGTGACGTCTTCGCCGGTTTTGGTTTTCCAGTATTGGCTAAACAGTTGGTTATATTCTTTATACAACTCACGGGTCGGGTCGTAAGACACGTTCAGCAGGGTGCGTTCGGCCAGCGCATTGCCGCTGAGGGCCAGGGCGATGCCGAAGAGTAAGGGCTTGAAGGTATGGGTGAATCTCATGGGTACTCCTGAAAAAAAGTTATCGATCTGCTTGCGGCAAGCTGAATGTTGGTTGACCACGGGGCTTATGCTACGCAAAGCCGATAACCAACAAAAACGATATAATTAGAATTAAATATCTTATATTGCGATATTTAATTCTGGATACAGGCAACCCTGACGCATGGCCAGGTTCGCCGTAAACCAAGGTTTTCAGGAAAATTCCGGCAAAGCGGCGAGTAAGGCGTTCGCCGGCTGGTGCCATACCAGAACAAAAAGCAGCGGGAAGCCCAAGCCTCCCGCCGATGAGCAAGGTCAAACCCCAGCTATCTTACGCCGCCCTACCGTCGCCAATCCGGCCAGCGCGCTGCCGAATAGCCATACAGCGCCGGGAATAGGCACTTGCGAGACCGTGATGGTATTGCCCACCAAGGAAAAATTTAGCGTATCGGAACTTAAGGTCAGCCGATAATCGCCATGATCGCGGGCGGGAAGCCCGGTCGGTAAGGTCAAGTTGTCGTTAGTATTGATACCGGCGACGGCTTCACTGGTCGATAAGGTGTAATCGGCCACCAGGTATAAATAATTACCGGCTTGCAAGGTGACGTTAAACGCCGGATCACGTAAGAAAAGCGAACCATCCGCCGAACCGTCGGTATTCGTCAAAATCCGCTGATTGCTGCTATCGGGGCAGTGATTGCCATCGGAATCGTCGCAACGCGCCAACATGTCGCCGGCATCCAGCAAGCCGTCATCCCGGTAGATATAAGTATCCGGGTCCAGAAAAGTAATTTCACCGTCGTTGTTCAGGTCGACTTCCTGATAACCGGCGGTGGATGTTTGCTTTTGCGTAGCCTCATAAGCCAACACATCAACTTTGAATGTACCGCCGCTAAGCATATTGATTTTCCAAGTATCGTAAGTAGTGCCGCCGCTTACTTTATAAATGGTGCCTGACACTTGCAGTGTATTTGCTTGGGCCTCGGCAAAGAGCGCACACCCCGCCAATCCGGCGACACCGATTGATTTTATTAGTTTATTCACGATTACAACCTTTATGTTGATTGAAGTTAGAGCGCGGAGGGAATTTGATTGTCGGAGCCTCTCAATATTCGCCGTTCCCACGTCTTTGAAAGCAGGTAGGCCGCGGCGTACTTAGTTTGCTAAGTCGCCTATAGAAACGAGTATGAATTATTGGAAGTCCTTCATCGTGTTAGCCGTTTCCACGCCTATGGCTAAGCACGGCGATCCCTATACAATATTCAGACCACAAAACATTTTTGTTTAAATACAGAAAGATACGTAGATGACCAGTATTAATGCGCGGTGAATTTTCGGTGAAATAACTTACGCACAAAGTTATTTGCCACAATTTATGCCCTTTGGGTATCTGCATAGGCATTACGAATTTTTTGGTTTAGCTGAACCCGCTTATTAACCCGGCCCACAAATATCGTCGCTCCGGCCAACGCGGGAATAGCGGAACCCGGTATTCTATGGGTTTACTGAATAAGGCGAAGAGAGGGAGCGCAGCCGCTGGTGAAAACTGCTTGGGCAGAGGTTCCTTCAATCAGAAAACTTCGGCATATCACCGTTTCCCGCGCACCAGCCAGCCAAACCCGCCGAGTACGGAAAGAAACAGGGAAAACGCCCCCGGTAAAGGCACCGGCGCTGATTGTAGCGGGCTCATATGCCAAGCCAACGCATAATCCCAACTGAACGGACTGGCTTCACCGGACTTGACCCGCAATTCGTAGTGGTGACCGGTGACCAGACTAAGCCACAGGTTCTCGCTGTTGTCAGCGCTGCTCGCTGAGAATGCGGCGATGTTTTGCGCCGTGGCATCGAATAACTCCAGATTCAGATCGTGTAAGGTGGTTATCAGATTCAAATCGTTCGATACCCCAAGATTCCACACCAAAGACGCCTGAAAATTCAAATCTGTCTCGGCGGCAAACTGATAGGTCGCCAAACTATTACTCGCCAAACCACCGAACTCAGTATCGACATCGAATCCGGCCAAACCGATGCCGTTTGCAGCACCGCCATCTTCCAGGCTATCTTGTTCGCCACCGGCGATGATTTGGTAACTATGCAAAATATTCAACTGGCCGGCGCCAAATCTATCGTCCAGGCCGTTCAGCGTTTGATGCCCGCTGCTGCGATAGTCAGTGATGTTATCCGTGGTTGAAGTATTCTGCGTCGCTCTGTCGGCACCCGCCAGCAACGCAGCTTTAGCGGTTTCGGCGCGCTCGGCGTTGTAAACGGTTCCCACGCCGTCAATATCAATAGATCCCTGCGATAAATTAGCCCCACCCTTGTGGCCGGTCTCAACTAATAGCGCGGCGGCAGCGGCTACTATTGGCGTGGCTCCGCTAGTGGTGGTTTGCGGCGCGACTAAATCGGGACGCGTCCGCCCCGATATATATAACGAGTCCACCGCATCGGATCCCCTATCCTGCCTACCGTCCGTGCGCCCCACAGCAATCGCATTGTAAGCACTGCCCAATAAAGGCGAGTCGCTGAGGCGATTGTCCATACCAACCACCTGGATGAATTCGTTGCGCTGCACCTGTCGATCAACCAGGCGCAGAATCATAGCCGTTTCGGGCACGGTGTCCCCTTTGCCGACCCAGCTATGGTTGGCAATCCGACTGGCGTTGAAGGGAGCCAAGGCCGTTGGACTAATCAGACTATCGATCCAGGCGTTGGCATCATAACTGGCGATGTTGCCGATGCCGTTGGCAATGGAATCCTTACCGTAAAATCTGGCACCGACACTGTCAGCATGTCCCGATGGTGCGGTACTGGCTTTTTTTCCCGGAAAACTGAACGTCTTGCCGGCAAATTGGGTGTTACGAATATTCGGCGCATAGATGGGGTAATCCGAGTGATCCCGCGATTCGACTAATGACGCTTCGGCGTGAACCACATTGACACCAGCGCCGGTCGGCGTGTTTGCGCCCAATTGACTTAGTAAGGTTTGATAGCCGATGTCGGCTTTGTAATCAGCGGCGGCAGCGGATGTGAAAAACAACATCGGAAACAGATAAAACCCAGGCTTTTTAGTCATTGTTATCACCCTTTTAATCGCTTGAACTGCGGTCAACGCTATCCGGTCGTTCCGAAAATTACCGCGCAGCAAGCGGGATAAAACTGGCCGTCCGACTCGTGGCGATACCGGAATGAGGCGCCACACTGAGCGCATCTAACGTCCCAGCACTGGATATGCCGGTCAATCGCAACTATAGACCAGATACCAAGTCTTGCCGGATGCGCGTTGTTCGTTGATTTTGGTGATTAGAGCATTCCGGAAGGGAAGGCTCTGAAAGCCCGGTGTAGATTATTCCTAACCTTGGAAATTGCAGCGGCCGCATGAAGAATGGGACTCCCGCCTGCGCGGGAGCGACGATGATTAAGGGTCAGGTTAATTCGCGATCAATGAATGCGAATCAGATAGCCGTCGGTTTTTTCACAACCGGGTTTGCTGTGCGCGGTAACACTCAAGCGCGCAAATCCACTTTCTATAGGTCTATCCACTTTGCCCTTTATCTCCAAGCGGCCGCTAGGTTGTTGGGTGATTTGCAGTTGCTTTGGGGTGAAATGGTATTTGGTTTCGCCGGCACTCACGTTAACCACCACCGATGTCAGTGTGGTGTTGGCGGAAGCCATCAACGAAAACTCGCTGAACGATTGCAAATATTTATTGGTTGCCGGTTGAAACTCCGAAAACACCGGTTTATCGCAGTGCTGAGAACTCTGGCTGCTGCCGTAGGCATGTGCCGCAGTGCCGCTCAAACTCAACAAAGTGGCGGCGGCAATTTTTAATAGCGTGATCATTATTTTCTCCGAGGCGTGGTTATAAGAATAGTTATACCCTTAGCTTACCAATAAAACCGCACATTGCTGGCGTTCAATTCAATCAAGCAAACGCCAGCGCCCCCTTTACGGCTGGCACGCTTATGCATACTCAATTATAAACCCGGCCCTGTTTAACACGGGTACACCATTCGGGCTGAGCGCGTCGAAGCCTTATGCCGCGCGTCCTTCGACACACTCAGCCCGAACAATATTTAAGGTCCGGGTCAATAAAAAGTGTGACGAAAAGCACACATATAGTTCTTATGAAAACAAATTAAGTTCTAATCAGAACCATAGTCTGGTAGACTTTACCCACACTATCAATTGAAACGAAGCTTTCGAAACATAAGTTCGTTTTGATCCTGAAGTGCCGAGGCGCAAGCCGCTATCGATTTATTTTTTCTGGTTTACCGAGGCTAACATCATGATGTCATGCAAAAAATTCATAACTTTCTCTATCGCAATCTCCCTTATCGGCGCGCTGAGTTTTCCGGTCTCCGCGGCGACTTTTAGCCACGAAGAAGTAAGAGCCGCTTTGGAAAGCACCATTTCCAAAGTCAAAGCGTCCATCTCCGCAGTAGAAAACGGCGCAGACAAGGAAACGGTAGCCGAGCTGGTCAGCCATGCCAAACAACAGCAAAAAGACATCGAGAACAACGACCTCGAAGTCAAACGCCAGCATGCCGGTAAACGCCTGAATACCGCATGGAAAGCAGCCCGCGGCGGCGATTTGCAATTGGCCGGCGAATCCTTGAAAGACGCTTTAAGTCGCTACGAGGAAATGCACACGCTTTATATTTCCAGCCATTAAGCCGCGTAAAACCGCCGGTTGAGCCACGCCTCAAAGGGCCGAGCGGCGCACAAAATCGGGGCGTTTTGTGTACAAATTGGACACAGGCTAGAGCACTGTAGGGCTCAAGCTGTATGTAAAGACTGCCATTTACGACCCGCATTGCGGATAACGCCGGCTCATTTGATGCGCGTGCGTCGGCCTTGGACCTATGGACCAAGCGTTTTCTTACCTCCGAAAAGAAAAACGTGACAGTTAACTTGTTCGCCAATTGGCGAAGCGGTGATGCGGGTCTTTTTTATATCGAATTAATGGCGCAAAAGTTGCTGATTTTTTTATGTCGAACCAGGGTTCTCTATTCTCGCCTGGCTCGATGCGGCAAACGTCCGTGCACCAACCCAAGTCTTGCCGAAGCGTATCACTTGAACCTTGCATCCTAAACAGGAGATCGCAATCATGAAAAAGCTCTTCATCGCTCTATCCATAACCGTTGGCATTGCTATCTTGATGTTCGCGGTATTCAATCCCAGACTGTCTTCCTACAATTCGCAAAACGACATTTCCTATTCCGATTTCATCAAGGATGTGCGCAGCAAATCCGTTGCCGAAGTAGTGATCGACGGCAGATCCATCGACGGCCGCCGCCATAACGGCACCCGCTTTGCCACTTACAACCCTGGTGATGCGCGGATCATAGACGATCTTTTGGAATATGACGTCAAGATCAAAGTCGAGCGGCCTGAGACGCAGTCCACCCTGACGCAACTGTTATTCTCTTGGGCCCCCACTTTGCTGCTGATCGGGGTATTGATCTATTTCATGCGTAAGCAGCAACAGGGTGCCGGCGCGCAAAACGGCTTTGGTAAAAGTCGGGCCAAATTGATGACTGAAGATCAAGTTAAGATACGTTTCAATGATGTGGCCGGCGCCGAGGAAGCCAAACAGGACGTGGCTGAAATGGTCGATTTCCTGAAAGATCCGGGCAAATACGAAGCTTTGGGGGGCAAAATTCCGCGCGGCGTGTTGATGGTGGGCCCTCCCGGTACCGGTAAAACCCTACTGGCTCGAGCGATTGCCGGCGAGGCTGGCGTACCGTTCTTTTCCATCTCGGGTTCCGACTTCGTGGAAATGTTCGTCGGTGTCGGCGCCTCCCGGGTAAGAGATATGTTTGAGCAAGCTAAAAAGCGCGCGCCCTGCATTATCTTTATCGATGAAATCGACGCCGTCGGCCGCCAGCGCAGTAGCGGCGGTAATATCGGCGGCGGCGAAGAACGCGAACAAACTCTTAACCAGTTATTAGTGGAAATGGACGGCTTCAGCGGCAACGAAGGGATTATCGTCATCGCCGCGACCAACCGGGTCGATGTGCTGGACAAAGCTTTGCTGAGGCCGGGCCGTTTTGATCGCCAAGTGCAAATCGGCTTGCCCGACATCAAAGGCCGCGAACAAATTCTCAAAGTCCACGCCACCCGCGTTCCCTTGGCGGACGATGTGAATATCACCGACCTGGCGCGCGGCACACCGGGTTTTTCTGGCGCCGAACTGGCCAATCTGATTAACGAAGGCGCCTTGTTCGCTGCCCGTAACAACCAACGGGAAGTGACGATGCACAACCTGGACAGCGCCCGCGACAAAGCCATCATGGGTGCCGAGAAACGCACCATGATCATGAGTCGCGAGGATTTGCTGATGACGGCCTACCATGAAGCCGGCCACGCCATCGTCGGCCGTTTGATGCCTGAGCACGACCCGGTTTACAAAGTCAGTATCATGCCGCGCGGTGGCGCGCTGGGCATTACCATGTTTCTGCCGGAACACGACCAATACAGTGCCTGCAAAGATAAACTGGAGGGCCAAATTTCCAGCCTGTTCGGGGGACGGATTGCCGAGGCCTTAATTTACGGCAAAAACAAAGTCACCACCGGCGCCTCCAACGACATACAACGCGCTACTCAATTGGCGCGCAATATGGTCACCAAGTGGGGCTTATCCGATCGCCTGGGCCCCATGGATTGCGGCGACAACGACAGCGGATTTATGGGATCGACCAAACCGATGTCCGAGCAAATGGCCCGCCTGATCGATCATGAAATCAGACAAACCCTGGCGAATAACTACAGACGCGCCGAAGCCATCCTGAAAACGCATATGGATATTCTGCACAACATGGCGCAAGCCTTGCTGGATTGGGAGACGCTGGACAAATATCAGATCGACGAGCTGATGCAGGGCCGCAAGATCGCACCACCCAAGGCAGCCCAGCCGGCAAAACGGCACTGCGACAACGGCAAATCGCCCAGGCCGACGACTGAAACGGTCGCTCCTATCGGCAAAATACCGGCTTTGTCGTGATCTCAAGACCTGACAGACTCTGCGCACAGCAAATTTCGGCAGATCCTCTCCCTCCCCGCCGGCCGGGGTTGGGCGAGGGATTAAAAAGCTGAAATTTGACGTGCGACGACTTTATAAAACTTAACTAAACAAATGAACTGTTTCTCGCCGGCCCTCAATAAATGATAGAGTCGGTTTTAAACAATACAGCAATGACCAGGGGATTTTTTCCAAATTAGAGTGATTCGACAACCCAATAAACGCTTGAAAAAATTCGTTTCCAATTCGGCAATATTGGCGTACTTAGCGCCAAGCTATCGTAGCGCGGCGACTGCAACATTGACAGTGTTGACAGCCTGCAGCGTGCCGACGCCGCTACCGCATGCAGAAAACACTCCGCCAGTCCCCGCCCAGTCGGCTGTGTCTTGGCGCACTTATCAAGCCCAAAACCGGCCCCCAGCACCTGATGCATCCAGTCCCAGCGCTGTGGACGCCGGAATCGATATCCAACAAACCTACGATTTACCGGCCTTGGTGGATTTGGCTTTACGCACCCATCCGGAAACCCGGATTAGCTGGGAAGAAGCAAAAGCCGCCGCCGCGCGCCTGGAAAGAAATCGCAGCACTTGGTATCCAACGCTAACGGCAATGGCCTTTGGTCAGCATTTTACCAGCAGCTTTCCCATCCCCGGCAGCGCGCTGGTCAGCAACGGTTACGCGGCGTTCGCCAGTTTGGATTTGGCATGGACCTTATTCGATTTCGGGCGCCGGGAGGCACTGGTCGATGCCGGTACGGAGCGTCTGAGCGCGGCGAATTTTGCCTTCGACCGTAAACACCAGGAAATTGCCTATCGGGTGGCCAGCAGTTTTTTTGCCTATCAGGCCGCCTTGGCCAAGGTGACGGCGGCGCAGCAAACTTTCGAGTCAGCCAAGACCAACGCCGACTCGGTACAAGCCAAACTCAAACAAGGCCTAGCCACCAAGCCCGACTTGTTGCTGGCCTTGCAAGAGCAGGCAAAATCCAGTTACGACTTGCAAGATGCACGCGGCTCGGTGACTCAGGCGCGCGCCGATTTGACCACGAATTTGGGTATTTCGCCGGCATATAGCCTGCACTTGGTCGACCTGAGCCAGCTGCCCTTACCCGCCGAACTGGCGCAATCGGTGGAAAAAATCGTCGATCAGGCCTTGGAACAGCGTCCGGATTTGCTGGCGCGCCTCGCCGAATTGCGCGCCCGCGAAGCGGAAGTTAAAAAAGCCAGAGCGGAATTCTGGCCGAAAATATCGCTACGCGGCATGGTCGGTAATCAATATTGGGGCGACGTGCAGACCAAGCCGAGCGGCGGAGAGAATTATTCCGCCAACGCCATGGTCGATACGGCCATGTTGAATGTGGAATGGACCTTATTCGACGGTTTTGAACGCAGCAATGCGGTGCGGGAAGCCGAGGCCAAAAGGTCGGCATCCCAAGCCCAACTGGAGGCTTTGCGTCTGGAGATCATGCGCGACATCTGGAAAGCCTACGCCGATACCAAAACCGCGCTGGAAAAACGCGAGTTTGCCTTGGCGCTGTTGAAAGCCGCCGAAGAGTCCTATGCCGCCACCCAGGAATCCTATACACACGGCTTTTCGACGGTAATCGAACTGTTGTCGGCGCAAAAAGATCTGGCGCGGGCCCGTTTTACCGAAATCGACAGTCGGGCGGGCTTATTGCGTGCCGCCGCGACGCTGGTTTATGTGTCAGGCAAGCAAAACCAGGACGTGTCAAATGAGCCTTAAACGGCCGTCTTTCATGACCACACAGCCAGTAACCCCAAACCCATGCACCGGGATGGTCTTGAGCATGAATGAGCTTACAGTTATCATCGAATCCTAATTAGAACAATTATTTTCACATTATGTCCTCAGACTCTACCTTTCCAACCGTTTTGCGACAGTTACTCCGCACCCATCAAGCCTTTTTGTCTTATGCCGCAAGGCACGTTCACCGGCTTGAATTAACCTTGCCGCAATACGATGTCATCATCACGCTGGGCAAAACCGCCGGCATGCAGCCCAAGAAACTTGGCGAAGAAACTTTGATTACCAAAGGCACGCTCACCGGCGTAGTCAGCCGCTTGGAGGACAAGGGCCTGGTGGAAAGGTCGGCGTCAAAAAAAGACGGCCGCAGCCAGATCATCCGCCTGACCGATGCGGGCCGCGCCGTATACGAACAGACTTTCCCCGAGCATCTGGCCCATATCGGCCGCCTGTTCGACGATTACGCGCCCGAGGACATCGCAAAGCTGGAGGCGGATTTGCAGAGACTGCATGAAGCGGTCATCGCCGCTCGCGGCAATCATATCGAACAACTCGATGATGAATTCTAACGAGTACCGAAATCTTTATACGTTTGAGGTGAAGCGCACAATGATCTCCGGGCCATTACTTAAGTGGGCCTCTAAAAATAAAAACACCTCCTTCTCCTCACGGGAGAAGGTTGGGATGAGGGAATTAAAATCAATTACTTACCCCCCTCACCCTAGCCCTCTCCCTGAGGGCGAGGGAATGTTTAGAGGTTCCCTTAAAACGTTTTTCCCGGCGAGTCTCTCGTTTTTTCTGACCGCGTGTGATCCGCTGCTCAGCCTGCAAGGTTCGTTCTGGCCGGCCTGGATTATCTGCATCCTCAGCGGACTGGCGGCCAGCATGCTGCTGATGTGGCAACTGGTGCGCTACCGGCTGGCACCTCATTTGGGACCGCCGCTGCTGATCGCACCAAGCCTGTGGGCCTTATGCACCTTTGTCATCTGGTTGGTGTTTTATGCAGCATGAAAACGGCGAAGCCTGATGGAAAACAGTCAAAACCATAGCCCAGGCTTAAGCCTGAAAAACCGGATATTGCTCGGCCGCATCATTGGCATAGCCATCGTGCTGGGCGCGGTGGCAAGCGGCGCGCTGGTTTGGCATATCAACTATCAAAATCCGCGCACCAACGATGCGATGGTGCGGGCCAATATCGTCGGCATCGCCCCGGAAGTCAGCGGCCGTATAGTGGAATTGCATGTCGAGGATAACCAATACGTCAAACAGGGCGACTTGCTGTACGTGATCGACCCGCGCCCGTATCAGGCCAGATTGGATAAAGCCAAGGCTGAATTGCTGCTGGCGGAAAAAGAGGTGGATTCCCGGCGTGCCTCCAGCGGTTCCGCGGAAATCGCCATCGAACGCCTGGAACACCAGCGCGCCGCCGCCAATGCCGAAGTCAAAAAAATCGAGGCGGAAGACGAATATCTGCACAACTATCTGGAACGTCTGGAACCCTTGGCGGATAAGCAATACGTCACCACCGACCAACTCAAACAGGCGCGCTCGCGTTATGCGGCTTCGCGCGCCGAACTGGCGGATGCGAAAGCTAAAGAACTGTCGGCTCGTAGCGCCATCGAGGAAGCCAAAAGCGATAGCCGGCGGGCGGTATCGTTAGTCGCCCAAGTCGGCGACGTCAATGCCCGCATCGAAGCCGCCAGAGCCCTGGTCACCGCCGCCGAGCTCGATTTGGAATACTGTTACGTGCGAGCGCCTTTCAATGCCTACGTCACCAATTTGAATACCCGCGAAGGCGAATACGCCAAGGCCGGTACGCAAATGTTCGCTTTGGTCGATGACCGCCAGTGGTATGTGATCGCCGACTTCAAGGAAACTTATTTGCAGTCTATCAAACCCGGCCAGGAAGCCGAGGTGTTTCTGGTTGCTTATCCGGGCAAGCGCTTTCGCGGGGTGGTGACCGGAATCGGCTGGGCCAATTCGCCCGACAATATCAAACAGCATGGCGTGTTGCCGGAAGTGGATCGCACGCTGAACTGGGTCATTCTGGCTTCGCGTTTTCCGGTAAGAATCGAGATTAAAGAGCACGACCCCGAGCATCCGCTCCGTATGGGCATGACCGCGTTTGTGACGGTACTGAAAGCCACTACCGACGCAGCCGGTACAGCTCTGCCGCCGTCATGACCCGAGGCGACAGCCGGACTGGTTCAAGCACACAGTCAAAACCCAACCAGCTTTGGTTTGGCACCAGCCTGGGGCAATTCCTGACCGCCGAACTCAAAGATACACCGGCACGGCGCGTCGCAGCCCTGCGTTTATTCGTCGTCACCCTGACAATCGCACTCGTCAGCCAAACCTTGCACATCCCGCCGCTGGGGGCAATTTCCATCTTGATTTGCCTAAGCTACGACGCTTACGCCAATGCCGGCCAATCCCTGGCATTTGGCATACGCCAGCTCGGTTACCTGATAGTCACGACCTTGGTATCGGTATTGACGCTGATGCTGGCCGGCAACGACCCTTGGTTATTGTTGCCGCTGTCGTTCGTCATCTTGGCCTTGTCGCTGTTCCACGCCAGGCTGATCGCTTGGCCTACGGGCATTGCGTTATGGTATTCGGTAGCGGTGCTGTACAGCCCCAACACGCCCGATGAAAATATTTACCATGCCTTATGGAACATCCCGATCATTGGCGTATTGGCGCTGGGAACCTGGACGGTCGTGCACCTGACCATCAAACCGCAAGACCCGCTGAAACTGTTAAAAGCCGAGATTGCCACGCAGTTGGCAGCGGTGGAATACATCTTCAGCGCCCGTCTGGCCGATGCCGGCGCGTATAGCCCCAGACCTGACGCCTCTATGCATGCCGCTGCCGGCAGCCTCGGCAAACTACTGGGTTTGCTGGCGAATGCCGAATTGATCCATCCCGGTTTGCACGAACGCCACCCGACTTACCGGGCACTGCTGTTGGAAATCGACGGTCTGCGGCAGTTGGCGGATTGGCTGAATCAGGTGTTGGCCGCGGAATATCGCGCCCAGCCGCTGACGCCGGAAAAATTAAATGTTTATCAGGCCTTACAAACCGCCTGCGCCAAGTTGCGGCAAGGCTTGGCGGAATCGCGCGATGTATCCGCAGACGTCACGGGCTTGTTAAACGAGGAAGTGTTGCAAGCTTATGCCCGTGAATCCAATCCATCGCTGTTAACCGCCTTGTGGCGAGCCTTGCAACGCATTGCCGGTTTGATGCAGGCATTACATCAAACCGTAGATGTGGACAGTAAGGACATCGACCAGGAAGCCGGCGATAAGCCTGAAAATAGCTGGCTGCCGGCCTGTTTGGGTTACGAGTTTTGGGCTAGCCATGCCGATAGCGTGCAATTCGGTATCAAATTCTCGTTGGGCGCGATCCTGTGCACGCTGATCGTGGAAAGCCTGGACTGGCCCGACATCAACACCGCGATTCCCACCTGTCTGGTCGCGGCGCAAACCAGTCTCGGCGCCGACTACCGGCTCTCGCTGTTGCGGGTGACGGGCGCTGCTGTCGGCGGCATTTGCGCTTACTTTTACGTATTGGTCTTTCAATCCCAGCTCGATACCATGGTCGGCTTTGCCTTCGCCACAGCGCCGTTCTGGGCTTTGGCGGCCTGGATTACCGCCGGCAGCGAACGCATCGCCTACCTGGGCCGACAGCTGGGGTTTTCGTTTGCATTGTTTGTGCTGCACGATTTCGGTCAAGTCACCGATCTGTATCTGCCGCGCGACCGGGTCATCGGTATTTTGCTCGGACTGATCGTGATGGGCGTTATCGATTACGCGCTATGGCCGCGGCGCTCGACAGTGCTGGCGCGCCATCACAGCATTGCGGCGTTACGCACCCTTGCCAATTTCACCAGCCGCTTACCCGATGTCAGCCTGCTGTTTACTTACACCTTACCCTTACGGCTAGCGGCGGAAAAACAGCTGGCCGCCGCTCAAGACTTGTTGGCGCATGCGGTATTGGAACCGGATGCGCGCCTAGTCGAAAGAGTGCATGAACGAGCGGCGCTGCGGACTATTGTCAGGGACGCCGGCCATTTATCCGGTTTGTTACAAGTCCGCAAACGCTACCGTTTACTCAGCGGCCAGCGCTTCAGTCATTTTCCCGACGAATTGCAACAACTCAGCCGGGCCTTCGATGCCGCGCTGACAACCGCCCTGGAATATGCCGCCAGCCTCCTGCAAGGCGAACCAGTCGGCAAACCCGTCGAGCTTGCCGATCATCAAGCGCGTCTAAAGCAAAGTTATACCGATCATCATGGTATCGACAATCTGGCCGACGATTTGGCGGTGGAATGGCTGCTACGCTTTATGCTGGACGAGCAAATTGTGGCGCTGATAGCTCACATAGAAACAGCAGCGCTGGCTGCCACCTCATATCCGCAAAAGTCCGCTCCAGGTCTTGATTTGCAATAAGGCTGCGCTACGAATCCACTATTGCCGATGGACTCCCGCTTTGGCTGGCGCGACGATATACGCTAAGTTGCTCAAAATATGTTCATCTGAAAATCCAGACTCCGTTCCGCTAGCCAAACCAAAGCCACGGTGACGATGGAAGCCGAACCGGTTTTCATGACCAGCAGCGGATAATAGCGATAGCGGCTAAAGCCCACTATCAGAGGCAAAACGGCGCCGACAATCACCAACTGCCCGGCTTCCACGCCCAAATTAAAACCCAATAGCGGTAACAACCGCTGCGTATCCGGCAAGCCCATATCCAACAACACGCTGGCGATGCCCATGCCGTGGATCAAGCCGAAAGCAAAGGCAAACCAGGTGCGGCGTTTTACCAACAGCGGATAAATATTATTCAGCGCCGCCAACGCCACCGACGCGGCAATCGCCGATTCTACCCAACGGGACGGCAAACAGATGTATTGCAACACGGTCAGGCTCAAGGTGAAGGAGTGCGCCAACGTAAAAGCAGTGACCACGCCCAGCACGTCGAAAAATACCGGTCTAAAGCCTGGTTTTGGCTGCCAAGCTCCCTGCTCCCACGCCAAAGCTGCCGGCAGCAACAGACTTAACAAAAATAGAATATGGTCAAAGCCGATCCAGATATGCCATAGCCCGGCGTAGCCGAATCGCGCCACGGTCCGCCACCCGGCATAATTTGCGTCCCGCACAAATTCGCAACGTTGCTGATCAGGACTAAAGATCTCAGTGTCGGTTTTAGCGGCATGCTTGACGCTTATCAGCCCGCGATGCTGCGGGTCGAGATCGAAAAGCAAGCGATAGTCTATGGACAACGGCGCGGACGCAGACGGACAAATCGCCTGGAAATTTAATGCGGCATAATGGCCATCGCTGTGTTCGTCCACTCGTAAATCTCCTGCTTGCAGCGAACAAACTTGCTTAGCCGTCGTCATTTGCAAACGACTCAGCGCATAGGCATACACAACATCCCGACTATTTCGCAACTCGGCCCAGGTAATATTACCGTCGTCGTTGCCATCCAGCCCCAAGGCATAATCCAGGTCGCGCAAGGCAATATCCCATTGCCCGGAGATTTGCTGCCCGTCAACCTGCACTGTCATGTAACTATCGCTGGCCTTATGGGCAAAAGCGCTAAAACTTGCTGTCAGCAGCAAGACCATGATCAAACCGGCCCAAATCATCACGTTCGAGCTTAATCTTTCAAAGCTTGGCGGGGCCGAACCTTCGACAAGCCTGCCTTGAGTGCAGCCTGGAGATTTAGGGCAAAAAGTATCTAAAAGAGCGATGAATTTCGCTGGCCCGTTCATATTCTGCCCCCGCCAATTTGCGCGAGCAGCGTTTCAAGTCGCGCATCTTGCAATTTGGACTCGGTTAAAAAAGCCAGCAGCGGCTGCGGATTTTTGCCGGCCGCCAGCGCTGCTTCCAAGAAAATGCGCGCATCGCGCGGCTCGCGCTGCACGTCCCAATTTTTTTGCGCCAGCGCCAGCGCCGATTCAGGCTGATCAAGCACATGCAATAAAAAGCGCGCCTCATCGCCTTGATGACTGCTATCGCCGCGCATGCGGCTGGCGGCAAAGCGAGCGGTCAGCGCATCTATATGCACAGCGGCAGTCGGCAGCCGCAGTGCTATTTCGGCAAAAGTCAGGCGCAGTAATAAGCCATCGACGCGCGTATCGTTGGCTAATAATTCCACCACGTCTTGGAAACGATTCCGGTCCAATAAATAATCGGCATAGGTAGCCAACAGATAACCATTGCGGCGCGGCATTTGCAGCGCCTGCTGGTAATAACCGTCGGCCGCATCGTTATTACCCATGCGCTCGGCCATTTCCGCCAGCGTGGTCAAGGCCCATTGTTGATCTGCCGGTGCGGGACTGTGCGCAGCGCTTACTGCTCGTGCCAACTGGCGATAAGCAGTGTCGAGCTGGCCGGAAACACTCAGAATGGAATTCAGGCAAACTTGGCCAATCAGCGGCTCGGCTAATTTTAGTAAGGGTATACAACTGTTCAGCGCTTCGGCGTGTTGGCCTTGCACTTCCAAAATGGCCGCCCGCGTCAACCAGGCTTGTGCCAAATGCGGCTGACGCGCCAAAGCCCGATGCAAATAGTCCAGGGCCGCCGGAAATTCGTGGCGATTTTGAAACAAGGTCGCTCGCAACGTCAGCACTTCGGCTGTCGGCTGCGCTACCGCCAGCCAAGGCGTCAATGCGGCTTCCGCATAACCGAAATAGCGCGGATCCGATTCAGCGCGGCCCAGTTCTATATAGCGCCGGACTAAAGCTAAAGCCGGTTCCAAGTCATGGGGCTGAGCCGCGACTTGTTTGCGCAAGTCACGAATTTCCAGCCAACTGTTGCCCCTGGCCGGCAAGACTTCGACGATTTCGTCATCGGTTTTGGGTAAATAAGCTTGTGCCCCGGCGTCACTGAACACAGCAACAGACATTACCAAACCTAATGTAAGCCAGTGTTTCATCGGCTCCTCCTTTGGATGTTTACCAGACAGGGGGCGAGCACAGCCGCCCCCTGACCTCTGCTAATTATTTGGACAACTACCCACAGCTAAGGAAACAGCATCGAAACAACCGGATTCGCCAGGATCGACATGACGGCTTTGCCGACCACTATTGGCAAAGGCCACGTACGGAAATACTTCCTGATAGCTTCTGTCGTTGGTGTTAACGCCATCGGCGACCCGGTTATTCGGGAAGCTGTTGAATGCCGGATTCAACACCCCAACCACCGCTTGCGCGGCAATATCGGTCACATCATCGGACACCCGCCGCCCGTTCGGAAAGCCGGCGCTATCGCCCGCCAGAAATGCCATGCGTTTGCGGGCGCTGACAGGCGCGGGGCCGATGCCGGTGTTCAAGCGCAGCAAATCCGCCACTGGTCCACGTTGGGCTGAAGAACAGCCGGGGCAAATGGGCGCCGCATAAAACACCAAGGGGCCCAGATCAAAACTAGGATTGGCCGGATTTACCCTGGGCGGCGCCGGAATCGGCACCGCACCGCCGTATGCGGCGTTGACGACTCTGGCCAATAACGGATCCAACACATAACCGGCAAAACTAGCGTCGTCCTTGGGTTCGCTCATACTGAACCGGTCTTTGTCGCCGGTACCGATTAACACCTCATTGACAAAGGGATTACCCATGCGCTGAATCTGCACATAGGCATTGGCGAGTTTAGGCTTGCCGCCTGGTCTGTCTGCATACGCTTTGGTGCGCGGCCGCGAAGTGATGGCATAAGTGCCGATCACCGCCAAGGCCTCGCCGACGCTATGTTGCTTGCCGTCTTGGGTGAGCATGGCGATAGGCAATTCGATAGCGATGGAATTAACGTTGTAACCGGCCACATCGTCCGACGCGAAGTTTTGGTTTTCCGCATCATTTTGGTTCTCGGCAAACACGCCCGGCACACCGGCGCCGGACGCGCCGGACCGGAAATTAAAGGTATCGAAAGTCGCGCCCAAATCGATGTAAAACGGATCGTCGACGGTACCGGCAAACACGCTAACGCCGCCGCCTAAATCATAAATTCCCTGGCTGGCCAGATTCTGATAGTTGGGCATGGTGCGCGGTCCGACGTTGGATGGCACCGCGAATAATTTTTGTTGATTGGTCAGATCAATGACTTGCCGATTGGCGCCTTTCCCCTTGATCAGCGTGACCGTATAACTCTGCCGCAAACCCAATCCTTCCGAGCCAGGGCCATCCAATGCGGTAATGGCCGGCGGCACGATCAAGCTGCCTGGCGCGACCGGAGCCGGCGAATTGGCCGGGGCGACAATGCCGGTGCCGGCGCCGACAAAACCGGTAAACACGCCGGGCAAACGGTTCTCGGTTTTAAACCTGAACTGCAGCGTAATGTCTTCGTCGGCGTCAAAATTGTTATCCACCTTCATTTCATACAGAACTTCCGGATCGAACGGAAAATAATTCGGGCCGTTGCTGGGTTCCAGCAAGGGATCGACATTCAGAATCATCGTCACCTTGCTGGGATCGTTATAGCTGACAAAAGCGTACCAATCGGTGATGTCGGCCTTGGTATCGAGTGCGGTTAATGGTGCTTCGCGGTGATTGGCAGCGTCAACGGACGGTAGGCCGCCCATCAACAATAAAGCGCTGGCGAACATGGTCAGCGGCCAACGGCTATAGTGGTGTAAGTCTTTCATAATCTAATTCCTCGTTAATTAAAGTCGCAGCTTCAGCCAGCTGCGTTAGGGAATACGCGGTAAGTCGGCAAACGGATGCCGGAAAATGCGATTTATGCCAAACGGGCCTGGCTTGCCGCATCGGCTCGCGCTGTGGATCTAGCCTTGCCCAGCCGGCCACCGAGCAAAAACAAGCCGGACAAACTCAGCAGCATCAGCGTTGGCGGTTCCGGCACACTGGCGATCTGGGCGTTGGCGACGTTGAGAATGTGTAGATCCCAAGCCGCCGTGCGATTCGCTTCCACCGGATCGCCATTGCTATCGGTTAACGAACCTTCGCAAAACCGGCCATTGGAACAACCGAAGGCGGCGGTAAATTGCGGATCGGCGTCCCGTAAAAAACCGTCGGCCAGCGAGGTGCTGACCGAAAAGTTATCGTATTGAGTCAAGGTCGCCAGGTAATTCCCGGCGACCAGATTAATGGCCAGATAACTGTCGAATTCGCCGTAATTGAAATTAACTCCGTTCGACAATTGGCTGCCGCCCAAACCGCCATCGTCTTGCTCGGCCAATTGGTTGCCGGCGCCGTCCCACAGCGTCAAAATCGGATCGAAACCTCCGCCCAGCCAGGACGAGGTAAACAAGGTCACCGTACCGGGCGAGCCGAGCGAAAAGGCAAAGCTCAGCTTATCGTTATCGTTGGCAAAGTTACCGTTAAAATCAAAGTCAGCGGCCTCAACCGCTGTCGCTGCGGTCAGGCAGGCGCCCAACAACGCAACCGGAAATAGCTTTTTCATCGTGGCTTCCTCTAAGTCTGTGGTTAGAAATGGCAAGCCAGCGGCAAATGGCCACATTCGGATGGTGAGGCTTGGCATTCGCGCCGGCTTGTGATGACTGATACGCGGCAAACTCGGCAGTGGATGCAAAACAGGTAAAAATATTTGCGGCAGTGTTTGTACAACGAGCTTGGTTCGTACTTGGCACATAAGCATCTTTCGATAGCGAACCACACGGTTATTAACCCCGTACAAAATCGGCCGCTTGACTATTTGCCACGCGCAAACGGCTGTTTTATAGTGGATCGACCACAATTTCTAATACCTGATCCCCTTAAATGCGGCCACCAATCTTGGCAAACCAAGAAAAATCCACATGCCTTATGTCGCCTGATTCACACTTTGAGCGCTATGCAAACATCACCGTGCATCCAAACCAAGCAATGCAGCGTATAGCTTTTCAACGGACACGAGAGCGATGACGGATAGCGATTTGGACGAAGACGAGAACCGGCAACCAGCAACACCTGCCGACGAAACCTTATTGCGAGAATGGATAGCCGGCGTCGTGGATCAGGATCAAGCCGCGCTGGGCAAGTTGTACGACACCTTGGTCGATCAGGTCTACGGTTTGGCGTTGCGGATCACCCGGCGGACGCAGTGCGCGGAGGAAGTGGTGCAAGATACGTTCTGGCAGATCTGGCGGCAGGCACCGCGCTTCGATGCCGAACGCGGTTTGGTAAAAGCCTGGGTGATGACGATGGCCCGCAGCCGAGCACTGGACGCCTTGCGGCAGTTGGACGGCAATCTAAGCGAGCTGGAACCGGAGGCGCTGGCGCTGATCGAAGCCCCAGCCGACCAAATGCCACCGGATTTACTATCGGCAGTACAGCAAGGCCATCGCTTGCAAACGGCCCTGGCGGCTTTGGAGCCCTTGCCCCGACAATTGGTGTCGCTGGCATTTTTCCGGGGTTTGAGCCACGACGAAATCGCCGTCTGCAGCGGTTTGCCCCTGGG
Source organism: Methylomonas sp. TEB (assembly GCF_047777895.1). Classification (GTDB taxonomy): domain Bacteria; phylum Pseudomonadota; class Gammaproteobacteria; order Methylococcales; family Methylomonadaceae; genus Methylomonas. The sequence continues at coordinate 1,593,324 of NZ_CP180476.1, read as the reverse complement.
TACCGTGAAATCGCATATCCGCCGGGCGTTGCAGACGATGCAACAATTATTGACAGCCGATGCCGGCGAGGTTAACTAAGCAATATGACAAACAAATTCCCGCCTTTGGATAGCACAGACGCCGCCGGCTTGCAGCAGCTTGAAACGCTGTTGGCTGACGGTTTGGCGCCGATTCCGGTTGCCGGCGCACGCCGCACGGCGCTACGCCAAGGCCTGATGGCGCAAGTCACGGCCAGCCTTGCCAAACAGGCCGGCTTACTCACCGTGCGCGCCAGACACGGCACCTGGCAAACCCTGAAGGCCGGCATCCGCGTCAAACCACTTTGGGACGGCGGCCGGCAAGGCCATTCGGTGTTGATCGAATTCACTCCCGGCGCCAGCCTGATACCGCATCGGCACAACTGTCTGGAAGAAGGCATTGTGCTGCGCGGCGATTTGCAGATGGGCGACTTGCAGCTCGGTCCGTTGGATTACCACGCCTCGCCGGCCGGCAGTCGGCACGGCGGGATAAGTTCGACGAATGGCGCATTGGCCTATTTGCGCGGTACGTCGCTGGGCGATAACCGCGAGGTATTACGGGAAGTGTTGGGCGGTCTGCTGCCGTTTGGCAAGACTGAGTCGTTTAGCGTGTTTACCAAGCAAATAGACGACTGGCAGGAAATAGCCCCCGGCGTCTGGAAAAAACCGCTGTGGCAGGACGGGGAACGCGAATCCGGTTTTTACCGCCTGGAAGCCGGCGCCAAATGCCCGGCACACGGCCATCGGCTGGAAGAGGAATGCATGATGCTGGACGGCGATTTGTTTATCGACGACCTCTTGCTGCGCGCCGGCGACTACCAATTGGCGCCGGCCGGCAGCGCGCACCGCGAGGTGTATACCGACGTTGGTGCGACGCTGTTCGTGCGCGGCGGCAGAGATTACTGACCGGTTTATCCGCGCCGGAATGCCCTGGCGGCTTAGCCTTAGTTGATGTCCTGACTGTTTAAATAGTCTTCATAGTTACCGCTGAAATCGACGATGCCGTTCGGCGTCAATTCGATGATGCGGGTCGCCAGTGAGGACACAAACTCGCGGTCGTGGCTGACGAAAATCAGCGTACCGGGATAATTTTCCAAAGCCGCGTTCAACGATTCAATCGATTCCATATCCAAATGGTTGGTGGGTTCGTCCAACACCATCACGTTGTTTTTTTGCAGAATCAATTTGCCGAACAACATCCGGCCTTGCTCACCACCGGAAATCACTTTCACGGATTTGTTGATTTCGTCATTGGAAAACAGCAACCGCCCCAGCGTGCCGCGTATGGTCTGATCATCGTCCGATTCCTTGCGCCATTGGCCCATCCATTCGATCAGCGGCATGTCTTCGGCAAAATCCTCGGCGTGATCCTGGGCGAAATAGCCGACGTCGGCATTCTCCGCCCATTTCACTTCGCCGCTGTCCGGCGTCAAATCGCCGACCAGGGTTTTTAATAAAGTCGATTTACCGATACCGTTCGGGCCGATCACCGCCACCCGCTCGCCGACCGCGATCATCATGTTCAAGTTTTTGAACAAGGGTTCCGCACCGTAGCCTTTGGCCAAATCTTTAGCTTCCACCGCCAAACGGTACAGCTTTTTAGTTTGATCGAAACGAATAAACGGATTGACCCGGCTGGACGGTTTGACTTCGTCGAGCTTGATTTTCTCCAACTGCCGCGCCCGCGAAGTAGCCTGTTTGGCTTTGGAAGCGTTCGCGGAAAAGCGCGCCACAAAGGTTTGCAGTTCCGCGATCTGGGCTTTTTTCTTAGCATTGCCGGCCAGCAATTGCTCGCGTACCTGGGTCACGGCGGTCATGTAATCGTCGTAATTGCCCGGATACACCCGCAATTCGCCGTAATCCAGATCGGCCATGTGGGTGCAGACGCTGTTCAGGAAATGCCGGTCATGCGAGATGATCACCATCGTCGAGTTGCGCTCGTTAAGAACATTTTCCAGCCAGCGGATGGTGTTGATGTCCAAGTTGTTGGTCGGCTCGTCGAGCAGCATGATGTCGGGATTGGAGAACAAAGCTTGTGCCAGCAACACCCGCAGTTTCCAGCCCGGCGCAACCGCGCTCATCGGCCCGTTGTGTTGTTCCAGCGGGATGTCCAAACCCAGCAATAACTCGCCAGCCCGTGCTTCGGCAGTGTAGCCGCCGAATTCGGCGAATACCGTTTCCAGATCGGCGGCGCGCATGTAATCGTCTTCGCTGGCTTCCATATTGGCATAGATGGCGTCGCGCTCGGACATCGCAGCCCACATTTCGGCGTGGCCCATCATCACCACGTCCAGCACTCTTTGCTCTTCGTAGGCAAATTGGTTTTGGCGCAAGATACCCACGCGCTCGTTGGCGTCTATGCTGACGTTGCCCGAGGTGGGTTCCAAGTCGCCGCTGAGGATTTTCATGAAGGTAGACTTGCCGCAGCCGTTGGCGCCGATCAAGCCGTAACGGTTGCCGTTGCCGAATTTGACGGAAACGTTTTCAAACAGGGGCTTAGCCCCGAATTGCATGGTGATATTGGCGGTAGAAATCAAGAGAGTGTCCGAAGATTAAGAGTAAAAAGAGCGTCGCCGCCGCTTGAAGCTTGTGACGAAATAAATGAGTTGGCGCGAAAATCGGTTATTTTACCAGACTTTAATCGACGATCATTTACCGTAATGTGTCACTGACTATCCCCACATGAACGCACTGCCCGCCACGACAGAACAAATTTACCCCATCTTGTATAGTTTCCGCCGCTGTCCCTATGCGATGCGGGCACGTTTGGCCATTGCCGTATCGGGATTAAGCGTCGCGCTCAGAGAAATCGAGCTCGGCAATAAACCGGAGACGATGCTGGCTATTTCGCCGAAAGGCACGGTGCCGGTGCTGTTCTTGCCCGAAGGCCGAGTCATCGAACAAAGTCTGGATATTATGCGGTGGGCCTTGGCGCAACACGATCCGCAAAACTGGCTAAACCAAGCGCCGGAAGATACGCAGCGATTAATCGACTGGAACGACGGCGATTTCAAATACTATTTAGACCGTTACAAATACGCGGACCGCTATCCGGAACAAACACCAGCCGATTATCGTCAACAAGGCGAGGTGTTTTTAGCCGAGCTGGAAACACGCTTGCAGCGGCACAAATTCTTATGCGGCGAGTCTTTCAGCCTAGCGGATGCCGCCACCCTACCGTTTATCCGCCAGTTTGCCGCAGTGGATAATGCGTGGTTTGAAAGTTCGCCGTATCCAGCCCTGCAACAATGGCTGAACACTTTTTTAAGGTCCAATCTGTTTGCAGCGGTTATGCAAAAATACCCGCCCTGGAACGTTGACGACCCGCTAGTCCTTTTCAGGTACGAGACCGGCCTCGTCCCATTTCAATAGGTGCCCGACATGTTAAAAATTTACAGAAAAACCATCCGCATCGACGGCTCCGGCGCACATCCTCGCCTGGAATCGCCTCCACAAAGTAAGCTGTCCAATCTGCTGAGTATTCCGGCGATGATTGCCGGCGCGGTATTGGGCACCGTGGTGTTTTCCGCGTTTTTTGCCTTGCTGCTGATTCCGGTAGCGATCATCGGCATCAGAGGCTGGTGGTTGCTACGAAAGCTGAAAAATGCCCAGGTTGACGGACAAAGTCTGGAAGCTGAATCTACCGTGGTGTCAGACCCGGCAAAAACCTCCAAGTCGGACTGAGAAATCGCCTGCTTAGGTACAAAAAAAGCCCCCACCTTGAGCGGGGTGGAGGCTGTGGAATGTGTAGCTTTACAACGAGGAGGTACTACGAAAAAACTTAAAATCGGACCGGTTTAGCCGCTTCGATATTGCTAAACAGGGAAGCAGCGCCAAAAAACAGAGTGGAAAGAACAAACTGACCGGACAGGAAGCTGAACATACCGGTTGCAAAAAACAATCCGGTGACGATGTCTTTATACAGATTGCTTGACTGGTTCATTTTTTCCGCCTTGACTGGGTTTCAGTCGATTCATTGAAGACGGTTTAACTATAAACCTTTGCTGTTTATTTACAATAAGGTATTTATTGCATGATTTGTTTCTTATTTTGAAACAAATTTAGTTACGCACCACCCTTCACCAGCCCAATTGAACCTCAACTCGGTTCAAACTTAAGCTACCGATATTGATGCAGGAGGATGTAGTCATGAGCCACCATTTAAATCTACTGCGCGCCATATTCCAGGATCCGCTTAGCGGTAACATCCATTGGCGGGAAATAGAATCGCTGTTGCATCACCTGGGCGCCAACCTGCAACCCAGCCATGGTGCGCGCTTTCACGTGATGCTGAATAATGTCGAAGGCGTGTTGCATCATCCACACCACAGCGGCATATGCACTAAACAGGAAGTCAAACATCTGCGCGAATATCTGGCAAGCGCCGGCATCAGTCCTTCCGCGTATGAAGAACAGCACAACAAACCACATTAGCCCAACGTCTGCCCTAAGGTTTTTAAGCATTTAACACGACCATGGTCCACAGCAAGGATTGAACGGAACGCCCGATGAAATGGATTACAAAAAGCGTATTGCTGGCGGTGTTGCTATTGCCTGTATTGTCCGGAATGGCGCTATGGCTGGCAATTGATGACGCGCCCAAATTACAAACCCGAGCCGACCTGACACCGGAACAAATTGCCCGCGGCAAATTGATTTTTCGGCAAAACGATCCGCGCCGTCTAAAATCCGGCGCGATCGCCCGAGTGGCACTGGATCAACAGGAATTGGACCTGGCGATCAATTATCTTGCCAATCAATACGCTAACGGCGTAGCGGGTTTACGGCTCTATCAAGGCCGCGCCCACATCGACGCCAGCTTGCCCTTACCTCGAAATCCTGTAGGCCAATATCTGAATTTGACGCTGGAGCTGAAGCAAACCAGTGACTTACCGGAAGTGGACCACCTGTCTTTGGGACAAGTCCGGCTGCCCGGCATGCTAGCCAAACCCTTGGTGAAATGGGCACTCAACACCTTGCAACCGGCAGCGGATCGGCAAGCCTTCGCCGATATTGTCAAGCATGTGCTGTTTCAACCGCAGCGCCTGACGGTAACCTATCGTTGGCAAGCTGACTTGCCCGGCAAATTGCGCGGCGCCCTGCTAACGCCTGATGACCAACAACGTCTGCAGGCTTATCAGCGACATTTAGCGGAACTAAGCCGGACAGATAACAAAAGCCTCAGTCTCACTGATTTCAGCAAGCCGCTGTTTCAGCTGGCCGCACAACGAAGCGCCAGCAACGACCCGATCCATGAGAACCGGGCATTGATTCTGATATTGACGCTTTATGCCAATCAACAGCGCCTGACGAAAATTCTCCCGGAATCCAGACTCTGGCCCCGCCCGATTTGGCGCCAAATAACGCTGAACGGCCGCGACGACCTAGCGAAACATTACCTGGTTTCGGCGATGCTGGCGGCTTATTCCGGCACCCCGTTGGCCGACGCGGTGGGTTTGTTTAAGGAAATAGAAGATTCGCGCGGCGGCAGCGGTTTTTCGTTTAACGACCTCGCCGCCGACCGGGCCGGCACGCGCATGGGCGAACAAGCTGTCGCCAGTCCGGCGCTGGCACGGAAAATCCAATCAATATTAGCCAACGCCGATGAAAATCAAATGATGCCGGCTACCGCCGATTTACCGGAATCACTAAGCGAAGCCGAGTTTATCCGCCGTTTTGGCGACACCGATGGCGAAACCTACAAACAACTGATGCAAGACATAGAACGGCGTATCGCGGCCTTGCCGGTGAACCGGGAATGATGGATGAGCGAAAATCTGGCTGGCCGGCGAAGCCACCGCAAACGGTTGGTGACTAACCCACGGCCACTTTTGCTCGCGCCAACAAGGCCGTAAACTCGTCGGCGGCCATCGGCTTGCCAAACAGATAACCCTGCGCCTCGTCGCAGTCGTTTCTTAACAAGTATTGCGCCTGCTGCTCAGTCTCCACGCCTTCCGCTATCACCTTGAATTTCAGAATCTTGGCGATGGAAATAATCACCATCACAATCGCGGCGGCGTCTGCGTCGTCGGGTATGTTCGCCACAAATGAGCGGTCGATTTTCAGCTTGTCGAAGGCAAACTGCTTGAGTTGGTTCAAACTGGAATAACCGGTGCCGAAATCGTCTATCGAAATTTGCAAGCCGGCTTCCCTGAGCTTGGCCAATATAGCCCGCTTCCGTCCCGGATTGCGGATGAACAAACTTTCCGTCAGCTCCAATTCCAGGTATTCGGCGGGCAAGCCGGTTTCATTGACGATGTCGATAACTTGCGCGACAAAGTCTTCCTGATCCAATTGCCGCGCCGAGACATTGACCGCCATCGTGAACGCCGGATAGCCGCTTTGCCGCCAAATTTGGCTCTGCCGGCACGCCTCGCCCAACACCCACGCACCTATCGCCTCGATCAGGCCGATTTCTTCGGCGACCGGAATGAATTGATCGGGCGGAATCAAGCCCAATTCAGGATGTCGCCAGCGGATCAGGGCCTCGGCGCCGACGATCCGCCCGGAATCCAGATCGATTTGCGGCTGGTAGTGAAGAAAAAATTCGTCGCGTTGCAGCGCCCGGCGTAAATCGCTTTCCAGGCGCAGCTTGGTCGACACGACGAATTCCATATTATCTTCATAAAAACAATAGGTATTGCCCTGCTCCTTGGCGCGGTACATCGCGGTATCGGCGTGTTTGATCAGCAAACCGCTGTCGGCGCCGTCGGCGGGATACAGCGAAATGCCGATACTGGAGCTGACGTAAAACTCTTGCTCCATCAACGCGAACGGCTGGGCGATGGCGATACGGATCTTGTCGGCGACGGCAGCGGCGACTTGCGGATTGCTGATATTTTCCAACAACAGCGTAAATTCGTCGCCGCCGAACCGGGACACCATGTCTTCCCGCCGCACACAGCCTTGAATCCGCTCTGCCGCGGCTTTCAACAACTGGTCGCCGACATCGTGCCCCAAAGTGTCGTTAGTCAGTTTGAATCTATCCAGATCCAGAAACAGCACGGCATGCAGCTGATTTTGATCAGCGCTGACGGCGATCACCGAGTTCAGCCGGTCGATGAATTGCGTGCGATTGGCCAGATTGGTCAAGGGATCGTGGTAAGCCAGGCGATTCAAGGTCCGCTGCGTCAGGCTGGCTTCCAACAAATGCGCGATACGCTTGCGCAGCACCGCGAAATGAATCGGCTTGGGAATGTAATCGTTAGCCCCTATCGAAAAAGCCAATTCCACCGAATGGTCGTTTTCCAAAGCGGTAATCATCAGTATCGGCACCTCCGCCCCATGGGGCAGCGCGCGAATTTTGCGGCAGGCCTCAAAACCGTCCATTTCCGGCATCATCGCGTCCATCAAGATCAAATCCGCCATTTGCCGATGGCACAGCGCCAGCGCCTGCCGGCCGGTGCCGGCCAAATCCACCCGGTAGCCGTCCTTCTCCAAAACATCTTGCAAGGCAAACCGCATGGCTCTATCGTCGTCTGCCACCAAAATTCTGGGGCCGGCCTGTGGGAGCGGGTCAGCAGCCGTTTCCGCGCCCATTTCCAAACTCAACAGTTGTTCGATGAACCGGTATTCGTCGCGCAATTGCTGCAGTAAGGCCTCGCCGTTTTCAATCTGCGCTTCAGCCGCCTGCTCTTCCAGTTGCCGGGCGATCAGCGCCAGCTTTTCTGCGCCTAGGTTGCGGCTGGCACCTTTCAGGCCATGGGCCGATTCGCGTAATTGCGCGTGATTGTCCGTCGCCAGCGCCTGGGCGATTTGCTCGATTTGCGCCGACGCGTCTTCCAGATAATAGCCCACCATCTTCACAAAACCCTGGCCGATTTCCTCGCGCAATTGGCGTAAAACCGCGTGATCCAGCGCCTCCAGCGACGGCTCCGGCGAGAGCGGCTCGGCGGTCAGGCACGGCCGGCCCTCGAACCAACTCAGCAGTTTTTCCCGCAACGGCTTCAGCTTGATCGGTTTGGCCAGATAATCGTCCATCCCGGCCGCCAGACACAAATCGCTATCGCCTTGCTGAGCGTTGGCGGTCATCGCCACGATGGGCAGCCGGCCCAAGGGTTCAGGCAGCAGCCTGATGCGTCGAGTCGCCTCAAAGCCGTCCATAGTCGGCATGTGGCAGTCCATCAGGATCAAATCGAAAGCCTGATGCTCCAGCCAGGACAAGGCCTCGACGCCGGAACCGGCGATTTCGTAGCGGCAACCTAGCCGCTCCAGCATGCCCGCGGCCACCATTTGACTGGCACGGTTGTCTTCGACGATCAATATCCGCCGCCCGAGCACGACGCTTTGCTCGACCTCGGGCGCCAAGTCGGACGCGGGCTCTTGATAATCCTGACCGGCGGTTAATATGAAATCGTACAGTTTGGAAACCTGTACCGGTTTCGCCAACTGCGCGGCCACGTTTGGCAAGCGCGGCAGATTGACGGCATTAACGGGGTCGGACAGCAACACGATTTTGACATCGGCCAGCGCCGGATCGTCAACGATCATATCCACCCAAGTGGCATCGCCGGCATCTCTCAGATCGATGATGACAAAATGATACGCCTGGTCTTGATCATTGGCGGAACGCAACATATCCACGGCTTTGATGCCGTAGCCGCTATGCCGGTAGTGAATTTTCCAACGCGCCAGACTTTGCGCCAAAAACTGGCGCATTTTGTCGTTCTCGGTCACGACCAATATCCGCAGATTGGCGAAATAGGCTTGCCGAGCCTCAGAGATGCCCTCGGTACCGCGCGGCGGATTGAAGGGTACGGTAAACCAGAACGAACTACCTTGCCCTTCCCGGCTTTGGACGCCGATTTGCCCCCCCATCAGTTGCACCAACTGCCGGCAAATCGCCAATCCCAGGCCGGCGCCTTCGTAATGACGGGTCCTGGAGCCGTCGGCCTGGACAAAGGCATCAAAAATACTGGTTTGTGCCGCCTCGGGTATACCCATCCCGGTATCGGTCACGCAAAACCGCAACGGGATGGTATCGCTCTCCGCCGCTTCGGTGTGCACATCAATGGTGATGCCGCCTTGTTCGGTAAACTTCAGCGCATTGCCTACCAGATTAATCAGCACCTGCCGCACCCTGGACGCTTCGCCGTTCAACACCAGCGGTATATCGTCGGCTAGCGAGTAGGTGAGCTGCAGATTTTTTCGGTGCGCCTGCGCAGACATCAATTCCACGACTTCGTCCAAGGTTTCGTAAAGCACGAAGTCAACCGGCTGCCGCTTCATCATGCCGGATTCAATGCGCGAGAAATCCAGAATATCTTCGATTAACTTCAACAGTGCTTCGCCGGCGTTGCGGGCTACCATCGAGTATTCCAGTTGCTTCGGCGTCAACCCCATGTCCTGCAGCAACTCCAGCATACCCAGTACCGCATTCAGCGGCGTGCGCAGTTCGTGGCTGACATTGGCGGCAAACTCGCCCTTCAGGCGCGCCGATTCCAAAGCCGTGTCACGAGCCCGCTCCAACTGCTTTTCCCGGGTTTCCAACACCGCCATCATGGTGTTGAAGGCTTCACCCATTTCGATGATGTCGCGCGACCCGCTCAACCGGGCCCGCACGTTTTTCGCGCCGGCCGAGGCCTTACGCATCCTCAGCGCCAGTTGTTGAATCGGCAAAGTCAAGCGCCGCGACATCGCCAATAAAAACAGCAGAAACACCGTGGCCGAGCCGCTGGAGGCCATCAAAGTGGTCCAGCGAATTTTTTCTTTCATGACATTCAGCGATTGCTTGCCCATCACCAAGCGCACGTAGCCGACCAATTCCGGCGTCGGCGTTTGCGCCTCGAACGGTGACGCCTCTTGCTCCGCGGTGTTACGCGCGTATACCGGCGCGGCAAAATACCAGGCTTGTTCGTTCTCATGCACCAAGGCCAGGGATTCCGGCCAGCGCGCCGCGTCGGCAGCGGGCATGGCCGGTTCGCCGCGTTCGAATAAGGGCTCCAGGGCGTTGTTGTAAATGGCTACGCCGTGCACATCGGGAAACGCCAGAAAGCGTCGGGCCGGCTCCTCGGCATTCTCCCGGCTGGCATACAGCAAAGCCAGCGTGCTCTGTGCCGCAAAGGCTTCCGTGGATTGAAGGCCTTGGGCGACCCATTTATCGCGGACGATGTAGTAAGACAGCGTGGAAATGCCGAATGCCGACAGTATCGAGATCACTACCAGACCGAAACAAAAGGTCACGGCCAGCTGTTGCAGGAAGCTCGCCCGCTTGAACCTGGGCCATCGCAAACGCTTCATTGCGTTTAAGGGACCGGGAAAACCATCGCGAATTCGCGGCGTGTCTGACTGGAAAAACGCAAACCCAGATGTTCCGCGGTGCGTAAATTAACGGCCACCAGCAAATCCCGCAGCAATTCGACCGATTCAAACTTGCCGCCCGCCTGTACTTGCTGGACGGCCAGACCGGCCAAACTGCGGCCCATGCTGAAATTGTCCGGGTATAAGGAAAATAGTGCCCCTTTGCGCACATGGTCGAGATTGCTGGAAAACACCACGAAATTTTTCTCCCAGGCTTCGCGCAGTACTTCCGGTAACAAGGATTGCTCGTCCATGGCGGCGTTTTCGCGCGGCAGCCAGAGGGCAATAGAGTTGTCTTTAATCTCCAGCAAAATCTGCCGGAACTGATCCGAGGAATCGTGTAAGTTGCCGGTCGGTTGCGCCACCAGCGTCAAGCCACGTTCCAGAGCCGCCCGTCCGGCACGCTCGATCTCCCAGGCAGTTTGCCGAGGATCGTAGATCACGGTGATTTTTTTCACCTCCGGCACCAATTTTTTCAAATGGTCGAACATCGCTTCCGGGGCCGGCGTCAGACTGATACCGGCCAAGCCCTGCACCTCATCCGGCCGGATCATGGTCGCCCCTATCACCACCGGAAATTGGGAAGATACCGATTTGGCGACCGCCAAGCCGGCGCGGCCCAAAGTCACGACCACATCGATCCTGTCGTTTTTCAGGTCCTGAATCAATTTTTCGACGGACTTGTCGCGCTCGCTCAACAGGTAATGACCAACCGGCTTACCCAGCTCCTGTTCCATGCCGCGCGCGATCTCCATGAACACCGAGCGGTAGGGCTCGCGCACATCGGGATAAACGATGGCAACGGTCGGCGCTTGCGCCCAGGCGCCACCGCAAAAAGGCCACAGCAGACATAAGGCCAATCCGAGCTGAAAAAATAGTCTATAGAACAAAATGACTCCCGAACTACGGTGTAAACAAGACCCAAGCAACGGCGCCTCGGCTAAAAATGAAGACTGATTTCGCCGTAAAAACTGCGCGGCGCCAACGGCAAATCGTTGGGAATGGCGGCCGGATTGCCGGCCAGACTGGGTTCCCGGGCACTGACATCAAACAGATTGCGCACCGAAAACGCCACTTCCAGATGCTTGGCCAAATTCTGCCGGCGTAGCGTCACATCCACCCAAGTATAATCCGCGACCGGCTTGCGGGTATCGCCGAAACTACGATCACGGCCCACTATCCATTTCGCTTGCGGACTGAGTTGCCAATCGGGCAAAAACTCCCAATTCAGGCGCAGATAGACCTGATGATGCGGCGCATATCCGCTATCGCGGTCCAGAGCCTGGTCACGGCTACGTTGATAGGCATAGTTGCCGATAATTTTCAAAGTGTCGGCGGCCTGCCATTCCGCCTCCAGTTCGGTGCCGTAGCCTTGCTGGACACCGGTATTTTGCGCGGTCGAAGTGGTGGCATTGGCATCCGGTACAAAACGGATGATGTCCTTCCACCAAAAGTTAAAGAAATTCAAACCCAGGCGCAGGCTGTCCGTCGGCCGATAGTCGAAACCCAGTTCGACGTTTTCCATGGTTTCCGGGCGTAAGGCGGCATTACCGAGCTGCGCCGGGTTGTTGATGATATACATTTCTTGAAACGACGGCGCCCGAAACGCCGAACCGTACATCAGTTTTGCCGTTAAATCGTAGCGGGCTTCCCAGATCAAGGCCGCGCGCGGATTGAAGGTATTGCCGAAGTCCGAATAGCGGTCGTAGCGGGCACCGGCGGTCAAACTCCAGTCGTTGGCAAAATTCCATTGGTCTTGTAAAAACAGGTATGCCACTTTCCGGTCCACTTCCGGAATGAAGGTCGCGGAGGTGCCGGAGACGTCGGTCAGCGGAATCCCCGGCAGCGAAGGTATCGGCGCGCCAGTAGCGGGATCGATACCAAAATTCTGACTGACCCGCGCCTTGAACAGACTGTCGTAATTAAAACCGATGCCGCTGCGTAACTGATGTCCCTGAAAACCGCCGTAAGCAAAGGTCTGGCTGATACGGACATGGCGTTCCCACACCTCAGGGTTGCCAATGTAACCGTTGGGAAAAGTGACCGGCGCGCCGGCGCCGATCTGGCCGTTGGCGCCGATAGGCAAGGTAGTGCCGGCCGGAAATAGCGTCAGATTGCGCTCGATTTCCTGACTGGTTTCGAAATAGCTGGCTTGCGTCGTCAAATCCCAGTTTTCGATGTCGGCGTTATGGTAAGTGACGTCGGCGTTCCAACGGTCGCTGGCATAACGGTTGACCGGGTCCAGGGCTTGCGCGATACCGGAGCCGTTGCCGAAATCGCTGCGGTGTTGCAGCCCGCCGCGAAACCGCCAATGGCCGCGCGACAAATCCAATCGGGCGTCGAGATTGTCGCGCGACATGTTCAACGGCCCCGGCGCCAGCGAAGCACGGGTTCCCAACAAGCTATCAAACTGGCTTTGTAGGTCGGCATCGACGTTGGCGTCCTGCCCGGCAGTCTTGTGGTATTCGAAAGCCAAGGCAACGTCAAAGCCGGCCCATTCGCCGCCATGCAAGGCCCAGCCGTCATAGGTGTCGAAACTGCCGACCCGGCCACCGACCTCAGTACCTTCAATGTCCTGTTTGGTTTTGGTGATGACGTTGATTACCCCGGCGAAGGCATCGGCACCGTATACCGCCGATCCCGGCCCGCGCACAATTTCGATACGGGCGATGTCGCGGATCGGCATGCCGCCCCACACCTCGCTGCGGCTGCCGGTATAGGAATTGGTGATCGGGATGCCGTTAATCATCATCAGCACTTGCTGATTGAACTGCGAATAAATGCCGCGAAACGTGTAAATCGGGTTATAGCCTATCGTGTTGCGTTCGACGTGCAGGCCGGGCACGCTTTCCAACGCTTCGTCTATGTCGGTGGCGCCTATTTGTTTGATGTCGTCGGCCGTGATAACGGTGGCAATCGACGGGGCTTTGGAAATCGGTTGTTTGTAACCGCTGGCGATACTGACCATATCCTCGGTGCCGTAGATTTGCGACAAAGCTCTTTCTTCCTCTTCCGTGGAAACCGGTTGCGCATGCGCGGACACACTGATCAGGCAAGCGCAACAAGTGACAAACAGCGGGCGGACCAACATGGCTAACTCCAGTTTGGAATTCTAGTTATTTCGGAAGTTATGCATTAACACTGGGGCTAATTTTGCCGAAGGATACCAAGGAGCGGGCGATGTTTGTTAATTTTCAGCCTATCGATTAACTCAGATCAATTCTTCCAGGTTTTCCGGCACAGCCGAAAGGATAGCAGAGACAAGCAAATCCGGGCCGACGATACCGCTGGGCAGGCTAGCGATTGTGGGGTGACCCGGCCCTGTTTGCCACAGGCGCGGGGGACCGTCCACCCTCTTCTACCCGGTTGTTCCGGACGCAGCCAACAGACTCGGCTTGATCGGTATTTGCGGATTGGCCGATTAACAAGGCCACGATAACCCCCGCCAAGATGCAAGACACGCCTTTCCAGAACGCCGCCGGATTGCGTTCCAGCAATGCCGAACCGGTTTTGGTCAAAAACGCCGGGTTGGGATGGCGTAAGTCAAAAATGAATTCGGATAAATCTTCGTAGCGCTTATACGGATCGGGATGCGCGGCCTTGCGGATCGCATCATCCACCCAGCTCGGAATATCCCGGTTGCGATACAAAGTAGCGTCGTAATTGAGTTTGTTCTGTGCGGCCCGAGATTTGCATTTGGCCACTTCCGCCCCGTAAGGCAGTTTGCCGGTCAGCATTTGATAGGTAATCACTGCTAAGGAAAACTGCTCCGAGCGCACCGTGCCCGGCTCGCCCAGAAAATACTCCGGCGCGGTATATTGCGCGGTACCGAGAATAGCATTGCCGCCGATGGGTGCGCCCATCTCCATGACGCCGGCGACCCTAGTTGAACCGAAGTCGATGATTTTAACGGTGCCGGTACTGTCTATCATGATGTTGTCCGGTCGCAAATCCTGATGCAGCATTTCCAGCCTATGAAAGCCGCGCAAGCCCTTGGCGATTTGTTCGACGATGCCGCGCACGGTTTCCAGATCAGGTTGCGGATGATCGATCATCCACTGTTTCAGAGTCTGGCCGTCGATAAATTCCGTCGCCACATAGAGAAAATTGCGTTTGCGCGTCTGCGCGCACGGCTGCAACACATGGGCGTTATTGATACGACGGGCAATCCAGTCTTCCATCAGAAAGCGCTCCAGATACGCCGGATCGCCGCGCAAGTCTATGGACGGGGTTTTAAGCACCACCTGCGCCTGGGTGTCGTTGTCCACCGCCAAGTAGATATGGCTGCGGCTGCTGGCGTGCAATTGGCGGACGATGGTGTAGCCATCAAACTCCATCCTGGCGTCCAACGGCGGTGGAAACGGCAAGTCGGTTAAAGACTGATACAACTCGTTGGCGCTGGGTAGCGGCAGTTGGTCGATACGCACAATCTGCACGGTCAGATTATCGCTGCTGCCATTTGCGTAGGCCGCCTCGACGATGTTTTTTGCGGCAGCGTCCAGATCGTCGCCGGCTTGCAGGATAGTTTGGGTAACGAAGCGCGGGCTGACGTATTCGTAGACGCCGTCGGTCGCCAGCACAAAGATGTCGCCCAAGCTGACAGTCAGCGTTTGATAGTCGATTTCCAGATGCGAGTCCATGCCCATGGCTCGGCTCAGATAGCTTTTTTCCTGAGACAGCCACAAACGGTGGTCGTGGGTCAGCTGTTCCAGTTCGCCGCCGCTTACCCGGTAAATCCGCGTATCACCGACAGAAAAAAGATGTGCGGTGGCGGATTTAATCACCAGCGCGCTCAAGGTGCAGACATAGCCGCGATCCATGTCATAGCAATCGCGGCTTTGCCGGGTTTGCGCATACAGCCAGGAATTGGTGGCCGTCAGCACCCGTTGCACCGACTTCTTCACCGACCAAGCTTCCGAGGTGCAAAAATAATCCGCCAAAAACCCGGTCACCGCCGCCTGACTGGCGATGTGGCTAACCTCGCTACTGCTGATGCCGTCAGCCAACGCGATGGCAATGCCTTTGGCGCTTAACTGCGGTTCCTTGGCGATATAAACGCCATGAAAATCCTGATTCAGCGGCTTGCGGCCCTTGTCGGAATATTGGCCGACTGTAATGCTTAATTTCCCGGACATGGTTTAAAGCACGGCAGCCTCAATAACTCTTGTAAGGCAGAAATTTCCCGCTCATGACGATCTTTACGCGATCACCTTTCGGATCGGGCTCACGCTGCAAGTCCATACTAAAATCGATGGCGCTCATGATGCCGTCGCCGAATTCTTCGTGGATTAAGGCCTTAAACGTGGTGCCGTAGACATTCACCAATTCGTAGAAACGGTAAATCAACGGGTCGGTCGGCACAGCGCTGGGTAGCGAACCTTTGTACGGCACTACCTGCAGCTGAGCGATGGCCGCGGGCGGCAACTCCAGCAACGCGCCGATGGTCGCGGCTTGCTCGGCGTTTAAAGTCATCTGCCCCAGCAATGCGGCGGTGGTCCATTCCTTACTTAAACCAATCGCTTCGGCCAGTTGCGCCCAGCTCAATTGCTTGGCCAGTTTTTGCGTAACGACCAACTCGGTCACTTCGTTGCGTGTCATGTTTAACTCCTTAGCTTGGTTAACAGCGAGAAAAAGCCCCGTGCTCAGCGGCATCGGGGCCGGATCGCTTGGCGCTTAGTTGAAAGAGCGCTTCGGCGCAGTTTTGACATGCGTGGAATACAGCGTCAAACCGGTAAACGCCAAACCGCCGACCAGATTACCCAACACGGTGGGGATCTCGTTCCAGACAAAATAATCCATGATCGAAAAATTACCGCCCATGATCAAACCGGAGGGGAACAAAAACATGTTCACCACCGAGTGTTCGAAGGTCATACCAAAGAACAGCATGATAGGCATCCACATTGCGATCACCTTACCGCTGACCGAGGTGGAAATCATCGCCCCGACCACGCCGGTGGATACCATCCAGTTGCAGAGCATGCCGCGGATAAAAATGGTAAACCATCCTGCCAGACCGTATTTGGCATAGCCCAGGGTCCGCGCTTCGCCGATGCCGGCCAGTTTTTTGCCGACCGCGTCGGCTTCGACTGAAAAACCATAGGTAAACACCACCGCCATCATAAACGCCACCGTCAAGGCACCGAGAAAATTGCCTAAAAACACCAAGCCCCAGTTTCTGAGGATGCCGCCAACGGTCACGCCGGCGCGTTTATCCAGCAAGGCCAGCGGCGTCAATACAAACACGCCGGTCAGCAAATCAAACCCCAATAAATACAACATGCAAAAACCGACCGGGAACAAAATCGCGCCAAAGATCGGCGAGTTGGTTTGCACGGTAATCGACACCGCAAATACCGCCGCCAAAGCCAGGATCGCCCCGGCCATGTAAGCGCGGATTAACGTGTCGCGGGTAGACATGAAGATTTTGGATTCACCGGCATCGACCATCTTTGTGACGAATTCCGAAGGGATCAGATAGGACATAACTCACCTTTAAATTGTGGGAACGACTTGAATGTCGGTGGTTATCAAGCACCGACATTCGTTTGATTAAGCCTGTATGCGCAAGCTAAAGTTCCCTTGGAAACGGCGTGTTTGTGATCAGCGAAAGTCCTGAAGGGATAAAAGCAGGACAACGGCCGAGCAAACAGTATTGCGGGTTATAAAACCAGCAACATTTCAACGCCGTTGTTGAAGGGAACCGAGGGTGCGCCATTGCACCGGGGAACTTGCAGCACGGATTGTGCCAGCGCTTTGAATGCAGGTTTGACAAGCTTTGCACTGCCAACCTCAGCAACCCAAACCCGCATCGCGCACCAAAACGGACCGCCAACGCACCAAAACAGGAAAACGCACATCTGAGACAAGTCCGAAGGCAGATGCGAAGCCAGTATCAAACATCAGCTTCTGGCACCGGTTTCTAACGACTATTTTCAGCAAAAACACCGAGTAGCGGCTATGCTTCGCCGACATTTGTCCAGTAACCGCTTCTAACGTCACCGCCTTATTTAGCCGAGCCTATGCCATCGTCGTCGCTTAATAAAAAACTGGTTCTTACTTACAGCGCTTGGAGACAACTGCTTGCGCTACTGGGATTAGCGCTGGCCTTCCTGATGGCTTGGGCGGGATTTCTAAGTAATTTTTTCATTGTCGAAGTTAGTTTTATTTTATTCGGCGCTTATGCCGCTTGGGCGCTGCTTGGCATCATCTCGACTCAATCGATTACGCTGTATCCCGACAAAATCGTCAAACGCAGCTGGCTCGGCCAAACTACTATTCCAACCCATGCCTTGCTAGTAGCCGATAGCC
Source organism: Methylomonas sp. TEB (assembly GCF_047777895.1). Lineage (GTDB taxonomy): Bacteria > Pseudomonadota > Gammaproteobacteria > Methylococcales > Methylomonadaceae > Methylomonas. The sequence goes on along the minus strand of NZ_CP180476.1, from coordinate 1,575,696 downwards.
AGGATCAGGGAAATGCGAAATCCTGGCGCTTTTTTCACGGCTCCAACAAAAACCAACGTGAGTCTATTCAAATAGCAGGCAATTTTTTGTCGGCGGAGCTGCGACTATGGGTGGATTCGTATCGACGTAACATCTATCGGCTCGGCAGCTTTTCCAGCAGCCCGCTGAGTAGCAACAGCGCCGTCTGCGTGGAGTTCGATAAAGCGGTGTCGTCCTTCCGCTTCATGGCCGTGCTGACCGCCGTCTATCTGCTGGTATATGTGATCTATGCAACGATGCTGTACTGGCAACATCCGGTCTTTGCCGGTTACGCGCCGCAATTACCGGCGTGGCCGGTGCGCTTGTTATTTGTAGCGATTGCCTTGGCGGCCTATCCGCTATTGCAAACCCTGGCCAAGCCGCCCGCTGGCGTACCGAACTATACCTTACGCGTGGCGCAGGCCCAGCAACGGGCCTTCCGTTCCGCATTAATCGCCAATGGCGTGGCCTGGCTGGGCTTACCGCTGTTTCTACTGTGCGGCAACAGGCTGGATTTTTATCTGCTGTTGTCGATAGGCGCGCTTTATCACTACGACTTTTATCCCCGGCTATCCACCTGGGAAAGCGTATTGCAAGCCGCACCGGAAACCCGGCCGGTGCAAGCGACAGTCCCTCGGCGTTCCATGCAGGTGTCGCTGGCCTTGTTGGGCGGCTTATCGCTAGCCAATTATCACGGGAACCCCGACGATTTTCGGATACGCCAACAAGATTGCGTAGACGACCAGGGCAATCCGATTGAATGCCGAAGTAGCGGTGGCCATGGCGGCGGCTCGAGTTCCCGTTATAGCGGTAACGGCAGCGCGGACAGCCATAGTTCGGTCAGGCGCGGCGGCTTCGGTTTCTTCGGTGGTTCGCACAGTTCCTTCGGCGGCTAAGCATGCAACGGATAGAACTAAGGCCACGCGCCGATTGGCAGCAGCGGGTCGAAGCCGTTGGGATGAATTATCACACCCTGGACGGCGATGTTTATTGGGACGAATCGGCCTGCTATCGCTTCACGGTCAGCCAGATCGATATGCTCGACGACGTCACCGCCGAATTGCATGCGCTGTGTCTACAAGCGGTTCAGTCCATCATAGACCGCAAGTTGTTCAAGCAACTGCTGATTCCGGATTGGGCCGTGCCCTATATCGTCGACTCTTGGGAGCGCCGCGAACCCAGTATTTACGGCCGCTTCGATCTGGCCTGGGACGGCAGCGGCCAACCCAAATTACTGGAATACAACGCCGACACGCCCACCGCGTTGCTGGAAGCCGGCGTGGTGCAATGGTTCTGGTTGCGGGATTGCTATCCGGACGCCGATCAATTCAATTCGATACACGAAAAACTGCTGGTCTTTTGGCAACAGTACCGGCAGCACCAGCCCAACCTGCATTTTGCCGGCGTCGACAGCAGCGACGAAGACAGCGGCAATCTGGAATATCTGCGCGACACCGCCGTGCAAGCCGGCCTGCAAACCCAACGCCTGGCTATCGAACAAATCGGCTGGGACGCCAACCGGCAACGCTTTGTCGATCTGCGCAATAACCCCATCCGCGCGCTCTTCAAGCTTTATCCCTGGGAATGGCTGTTGCAAGAAGAGTTTGGCCCTTACTTGCCGCAAGCCCAGCCGGCGATGCTGGAACCGCCCTGGAAACTGCTGCTCAGCAATAAAGGCCTGTTGCCTATTTTGTGGGAGCTGTTTCCCGGCCACCCCAATCTGCTGGAGGCCAGCTTCGCCGACCAACCGCTGCTGGGCGATTATGTACGCAAACCGCTGTATTCCCGCGAAGGCGCCAACATCCAGATTCGCCGGGGTGCCAGCCTCGTCGAAACCGGCGGCAGTTACGGCGGCGAGGCCTGCATTTTTCAACGCTATACGCCGCTGCCCGAGTTTGCAGGCAATTTCCCGGTGATCGGCTCCTGGATCATCGCCGATCAACCCGCCGGCATCGGCATCCGTGAAGACAAAACCGAAATCACCGGCAACAATAGCCGCTTCATCCCGCATTATTTCGTCGAGAATTGACTATGGAATCGCTAGACCTCTCTCACATCCTGGCCGGCGCCAACGGCTTTTTTCTGCATTTTGTCGCGGCCGCCGCGCTAACCGGCGCGTTTGCTTTCTGCTATCTGTGGATTACGCCCTACGCTGAATTCAAGCTGATCCGCGAGGGCAAATCCGCGCCGGCCCTGGCGTTTAGCGCCGCGTTGCTGGGCTTTGTATTGGCGCTGTCCGGGGCTATCGCCAACAGCGTGTCGTTTATCGATATGTTGATCTGGGCCGGCATTGCTTTATTTTTGCAAGTGCTGGTGTTTGTTGGGCTGCGGCTGGCCTTTGCAGATCTATGTAAACGCATCGCCGACGATGAACTGGGGCCGGCCATCGTGCTGGCCGGCTTTGCGCTGGCGGCAGGCTTGTTAAGCGCGGCTTGCATGACCTATTGACGCCGTGACTGCCGCCAAACGCATCTTGATCGTCGAGGACGAACCGGCGATTGCCGATACCTTGATTTATGTGCTGAATCAAAGCGGTTATCAAACCGAACATGTCGACCTGCTGCAAACAGCCTTGAGCCGATTGCAAACTGCCTCATTCGCCCTCGCGATTTTCGATGTCGGCCTACCGGACGGCAACGGTTTTGACTTGTGCCGGCAGTTGCGTCGATTCTCGGATATTCCGGTGATTTTTCTGACCGCGCACGGTGACGAAATCGACCGCATCGTTGGCTTGGAAATCGGCGCCGACGACTATGTCACCAAGCCGTTCAGCCCGCGCGAAGTGGCGGCCAGAGTGGGCGTGATTCTGCGCAGACTGGGAGCGTCCAATCCAACGCCGGCACCAAACTCGCCGTTTGACCTAGATAGCCAAGCCGGCCGCATCCGCTATTGCGGACAATTGCTGAATTTGACCCGTTACGAATTTTTGTTGCTGAAACTATTCATCGAACACCCAGAGCGGATTTTCTCCCGCGAACAACTGTTGGAAAGAATCTGGCAAGACCCCGGCGATGTGTTCGACCGCACCGTCGATACTCATATCAAAACCCTGCGCGCCAAACTGCGCTCGGCCGCCGCCGATCAAGATCCGATACGCACGCATCGCGGCCTGGGTTATAGCTTGCAAAGCCGATGAAGTTATCGGTACGTTTATTTCTGGGCTACTTCCTGCTGGTGGCCGTGACCGGGCAACTGGTGTTAATGCTGGTGGTGAAGCAAATCGGCCCCGGCGTGCGTACCGCGCTGGAAGCCAGTTTGGTGGATACCGCTAACCTGCTGGCCGAGCTGGCCGCACCGGATTTGCGGCAAGACAGCATCGCCGACGGCCATTTCGCTCAAGCGGTCAAGCGCTACAGCAAGCGGCCGGTATCGGCGAGTATTTTCGGGTTTCCGAAACAAAGCCTGGATTACCGGGTTTATGTCACCGACGCGGCCGGCATCGTCCGTTTCGACTCGGCGGGAACGGCAATCGGCGAAAACTACTCGCGCTGGAACGATGTTTATCTGACTCTGCAAGGCCAATACGGCGCGCGCTCCTCGCAGGCCAATCCCGGTGACAAGACCAGCTCGACCATGCATGTCGCGGCACCGGTGCGCGACGGCGATAAATTGATCGGCGTGGTCACCGTCGCCTATCCCACCGCCCTGCTGCAACCCATTGTCGACGCCAGTAAGCATGCCATACAACGCGGGGCCTTCTGGCTGTTCGGCGGCGCTTTACTATTCGGCGCGATATTCAACTGGCGCTTGACCCGCGCCATCGATTTATTGGTCAGTTACGCCCGTAGCGTCGCGTCCGGCGGCAAAGCCAGCCCGCCCAAATTGCGCAGCGTCGAACTCTCCACGCTGGCACACGCGCTGGAAACCATGCGCCAGGAATTGGAAGGCAAACAATACGTCGAACGCTACGTGCAAACCTTGACTCATGAAATGAAAAGCCCGTTGGCCGCCATTCGGGGCGCGGCGGAATTGCTGGAAGATCCGCTACCCGACACCGACCGCCGTCGCTTCGCCGGTAATGCCCGCGAACAAGCCGAACGCCTGGACCAATTAATCGAACGACTACTGGGACTGGCGGAATTGGAGCAGCGCCAACAATTATCCGATCCACAGCTATTGGATTTAGGCGAATTACTGAATAGCGTCCTGGCCGAAAAAGCCCCGCAACTGCTGCAACTCAATTTGCACACCGCCGTGTCGGTAGACGAACCGCTGCCAGTGCTGGCTGAAGAGTTTTTATTGCGGCAGGCCATCTCCAATTTATTGGACAACGCCTTGGCCTTTGCCCCTGCCAAGTCCACAATCGAAATCGACGGCCGCCGCGACGACAAGCAAATCATCTTGCGCATCCGCGACCACGGCCCCGGCATACCCGACTACGCATTGGAACGTTTGTTCGAACGCTTTTACTCCCTGCCCCGCCCCCACAATGGCCGGAAGAGTACCGGGTTGGGCTTGGCCTTCGTTAAGGAAGTGGCTTTGTTGCATGGCGGCGAGATTCGAGTCGGCAATGCCTTTGGCGGCGGGGCGGAAGCGGTATTGCGTTTGGCTGATATTATGACGCTGCGCATATGAAGTCGAATTCGATTATTTGTCTACTCATCGCGCTAGGCCTACAGCAAATTGCTTATGGTGAAGATACATTTCCTCTCGGTACCAATTGCGCATTGAAAAAACCTCCTGAAAACGCTGGAGAATATCTTATACATGGCCGAACTATGAAAGTTTATCCTCGCGGTAAAGATATAGAAAACACCTACAATGGCTGCCAAATTGCATGGTTTTCGGTTGATAATGACTGGGAGATTTTTGGTATTAAACACTTTACGGAAGGATATTCAGACCGAATATGGGGACCTAGCAATTCTGGCATTAGGGTATTGGATTGTATTTATCAGAAAGGCCTGCTCGTGCAGGGAAATCTGCGTAGCTGCGCATCCAAATCTCAACCTATGCCTTCAATGCCATCTGGATGTGTGAAACGGAAGCGAGCTGATGGATACTTTCCTGAAGATTGCCGATTACGAATAGATTGTCCGCTGATGCACACCGTCGAATAGGCTTGCCGGTATACTTCGTTTTCTGGCTTTTGGTCTTCCGGCAAATGACGCTATCGCTGATGCTCTCTTAGCAAACAGAAACTTTCCAATAAACTCCTAGGGCTATCGTTGAAACAGAACACTAAATCTACTGTTGAATATGGAGACCGGAGCCTCTTGATAGTCCCATTCGGCGCCCTGCCTGCGACATTTTTGATGTTTGCGATCACCCTATTAACTCCTGACTTTGAGCCACGGTACTTAGGGATTTTATGGTCCACTACAGCTACACTTGGTGCAGTTGGTTTGTGGCTCGCAGTATTTCAAAATCCTCGGGAGTCTAATATTCGAAGCGCCGTCACCTTTACTTTCCTTATTGCCGAACTAATTGCTGATAGCCCGTTTCTTTACGAAAAGGTGATGTCCTTTTTTACGGTTACCCCTCAATCATTTTCGGCAAAAGACTTTCTTGACCTGGGAAAGTGGTGCTCTATTGCAACATTCTTCGGGCCGGCGATTTGTGCCTCTTATTACTGTTGCCACTATATCGCAGCCAGGCGGGCCAGAGTGCGCGAAGTGTTCCCTAACAATTTAGCTTCGATTTGTCACGCAACCACTATCGCCAACCCGCCCTAGACATCACTTGTTTCCAGCCAGCAACAATCCGGTCTTTAACGTATTTTTTCAAAACCGAAGACCACTATCGATGGAAGACAATTCCGCGATTTCCAGCCCAAAACACATTATCAATTACCTAACGGGAATCCCGCGGCGTCATTGCATTTTGTCTGCTCGCTATGCGGTTAATGATCAAGCGGTTTTAACCACAATGGTACAAATTGACCTTAAGCACAATGCTTTGGCTATAGACGCTCGAAAAATTAATAACATTATGGTTTGCGAGCCAATTCTCATAAACCGCAAATAAGCAACGCAGAAAAATACCCCAAAAAAAACCTGGTATATGCTTTCCTCGCTGAGTCTAACTAGCAAGACCATGCGGCCGCACTAAAAACACCCCCCACAAAGTCGGTTGCATTTTTTTAAGTTCACGAGGAGATTGTTTAATGTCACTGGATTTCGAAAAGCTGACCGTATACGGCAAATCGTTTAGCGGGTTTACCCCCGATAAGGAAGCTTTGTTGCTAGAGGTTGGGTCGCAAATTAAGCCGTATCTGGCGGCGGTAACCGACGAATTTTATCAACAGTTGGCCACCATACCGGAAACGGCTTCGTTTCTGGAAGGACGAGTCGAGGGTCTGAAAAAAACCCACCGCCTATGGATGGAAGGGCTATTCACAGGCCCCTATGATAAAGACTTTACCGCACAGATGTTCAAGGTCGGTGATGTGCATGTCAAGGTTAAATTGCCTGTCGAATTCATGGCCGGAGCGATGACTTTGATCAATAACCGTCTTTTCACGCTGATAGTTGAAACCTTTGGTGACGATAAGCAATATTGCGCTCGGACGATTGCCGCGGTTAACTCGGTAACCGGCTTTTCATTGCTGGTGATGCAGCAATCCTATCAAGCCTCGAGCCTGGCGGAAGAACTGGAAAAGTTTTTGAAAATTTCCGGCATGAGCCGCACGTTATTCACCAATCTGGCCTTGGCCTACAGAGACAAATAAGGAGATCACTATGCGCGCGGATTTATTAATATCTGTTTTGACGGAATTGAATGGTTCATCGGCCGACATCGAAGCCAGTGGCGTGATATCGACTGATGGTTTAATGATGGCCTCGGTATTACCGGCTTCCATGGACGAAGACCGGGTAGGCGCGATGAGCGCCGCCATGTTGTCATTAGGTGACCGGACTGCGCAAGAGCTGGCGAGAGGCGAGTTGGAGCAAGTGCTGATCAAAGGTAAGGCTGGCTATGTGTTAATGACCTATGCCGGTTCTGAGGGTGTTCTCACCGTTTTAACCAAGTCATCGGCCAAATTGGGCTTGATATTTCTTGATGTTAAGCGAGCGGCGGTTCAGATCGCGGAAATGCTGTAAAGATTGAATTGGAGTGACGGGATTACACCCGTCACCTCGATCTTACCACCGGTCAGACTGCTTTCCGCATCCGGCAGTCGATCCCCGCCTTCAAATACCTTTACCGCTCCCCGGCAGATGTCAATACCAAAGCCCTATAGATCAAGGTGCGCGCTAGGCTTCCCTGACAACTTAGCCTGAATTTGTCACATTGGCACTCGCTCATTGCTCCAGCGTTGCACCCACTAGACCTAAACGTCCCCGCCCTAAAAAGCTTAAGCCCCTCCTTATTTCCAACAAGGCAACAATCCGGTTTTTAACGTATATTTTCCGCATATTTGCAAAACCGATGATCACTAGCAATGGAAAACGACTACGCGATTTTTAGCCCGAAACAGATTGTCAATTATTTAACGGAGATCCAGGAGCGTAATTGCATTTTGTCGGCTCGCTATGGCGCGGATAATCAGGCGTTTTTAACTGCTATTGTGCAAATCGACCCTAAACACAATACCTTGGCGATAGACATTGCGCCCACCCAGGAATTGACGGACCGTTTGTTACTGAGCAAGCGCGCGCATTTCTTTACGCAGGTGGATGGGATTGATGCGGCTTTTCAGGGGGTGAACATCAAACTGGCGCAAAGCACGCATGGTGCGGTACTAATCATGCCCTTGCCCGATAGACTGTACTGGCGGCAACGGCGCAATTATTATCGGGTGAAAGTGCCGCAGTCGCATGCCGGCACGTATTGCCAATTCGGTTTTAAGCTAAGCGATGCGGATGGCGAACAAACATCTGTCGTTAAAACCTTCAAATTGATCGATATTGGCTTGTGCGGACTGGCTTTATTGAATCCGGACCATGATTTGCAACAGGAATTGCTTAGTGTTGAAGTCGTCAGTTGCACCTTATTTCTGCAAGACCACGAACACCACCACGCCGACGTTGGGATGCGCGCCAAATACAGTATCGACGTCAAAACCAATACGATAAGCACCGCGCATCGCATAGGTTTTCAATTTACCGCCATTTCGCCGGCTTTTGAGAGCAGTGTGCAGATCTACATGCAATCTATCGAACGGATGCTGAAAAACATCGAGAGTCATTGAATCGGCGCTAAACCGCCCGGTTTCCGTTAATCTCCAAGTTTAGCTAGGCTCAAACAAAAAACAGCAATACCTTATTTACCAAAAGGTCCTAGGTTTGCCATTCCACCCGTTTAGACAATAGGCAATATATCGTGTCAGTCATCAGGTTATTGCTACCCGCGCAAGGGTTTGCAGAAATTAGCCTTAATCCTAAAGAATTGGAAAACCAAGGCATTGCCGTCATCACAATCGAGCCAGACGCTACGGAACCGATGAATTTGTTGGCTTTAGACGTCGTCCTGATTGATGGTGACGCGGCGTTGCCGGACAATCTGGATCTGATCGATCAAATAAAAGGCATTACACCCACCTGTAAGTTTGTAGCCTTGCTTAGCCATTCCAGCGCCCATGCCCTGACCTATTTGCAGGTCGGAGTGACCGGGTTGCTGAGATGGTTTCCCGACGCGGCCAAGTTGGCTGAGATCATCCGTACGATTGTGCAGGGTGAATATTACCTGGACCAAGAGATTGCCCAATTGCTGGCCATGCGGCAAATCAAACAACAGTTAGAACCCTTTGTTTCTCTCAGCTCCCGCGAGTTTGATGTGTTTTGTCTGTTAGCCGAAGGCTGTTCGTTGCAAACGGTAGCCGCGCAACTCGGTATCAGCAGTAAAACGGTCTCCAATTGCCAAACTCAAATCAAGCTGAAACTGGCTATCGACAATCGGGACACACTGACAAAATTTGCCAATAGCCATGGCTTGATTATGCATAAAGGCGTATGATTCCCGATATTCGGGAATTTTTCCTATTTTTGCGAGGTGGTTTATGAAAAAGTCAGTGTTAGCATTATCTGTATTAGCCGGTTTGGGCATGTTATCCGATAATGCTTTGGCAGCCGATCAAGGCTTGGAAAATTGCATCCAGGCCGTCAAAAAAGAAAAAGCGGGTGAGCTGGTCAAACTGGAAAAGCTCAACGTAGCCGGTAAAGGCGCCTATGAACTGGAACTGCGCGACAACAACCGCCAGGAATGGGAATACATGTGCGATGCCGACAGCGGCAAGCTGACTGAAAAAGAAGCTGAAGTAGCCGACCCCAATAGCCTGGCATTCAAAAAGAATGTCAAAATCACCGAGGAAGATGCCGCGGCAATTGCGTTAAAAGCCAACCCCGGCAAGATTGAGGAAGTCGAATACGAAGTGGAGGAAAACGGCGGCTCGTCTTACGAATTCGACATCGTGAATGACAAAGGCTTAGAAACCAAAATCGAAGTGGATGCCGCCAGCGGCAAAATCATCGAAACCGCCACCGAGGAATGGGAAATCGGCGAAGAGGCGGACGAAAAACGTTAATCAGGGCTTAACTGACTAACGACTAACCCTTGGGACTCTCCCATGTAGAGTCCCAAGAATAACCAAGCAGTCCGCCGCACACCGCGATGCGGCCAGTTACCCATCCGATGTTCCGTCAATCCGCCAATGCTGCTCAGGTATTGACGTCCAAACCAATCGCCTGCCGGTGTTTCTCCCAGGTGTTATCCAGTAGCACACCTACCCGGGCGGAAATACGGGACACCAAATGAAGACGTTTATCTTCACAAAACTTAAGAATTAATCTTGCCAGGGTATTACCTTAGCAACAGCGATAAACCAAATGCTGCTCCATCCGCAGCATATTGACCCGCGCCAAACCAGAGGATTCGCCGTTTTTTAGTTGGCATGGAATTTGAGGTGACTACATTGAGGCTCAGAAAACCTTGATTCTCAGGACACATTAATTGCCATGTCACATTAAAAGATTTTACGGAGCAAAATCCTATGCCAACCAAATCGTTTTCCGCACAAAATTCTGTATCCAACTTATCCGCATCGGACGACGGCCAAAGCGCCGCGGACACCGCGGATGCGGGCGCAAGCAACATCAGCCGACGCTCATTTATCGGCAGGGCGGCCGTAATTTCCGCTGCAGGCGTGTTGGCGCCAAGCTTACCGGCATCGGTTCAAGCGGCTGTCGGCCGGGGTCATTTCGACGATGACGACTCAATCCCCGAATCGCTCGGCCAAGACTTCTCAAGAAAATATCAGCGCAATGTTTTCGATACGCTGCATAGCAAGGATTTGCGAAAAAAAGCTTTTAAAGCGCGGCTAAAATCCGCCGAAGCCGAATACCAGATCGATATTCCGCCGCAACCCAATAATGGCGACGAACTGCGCTATCCGAACAAAATCGCGATTTCTACAAAAGGATTGCAACACGATGCCAACGGCCATGTGCTGCCGGATTCCTACGAATCGTTTTTAAAGGCGCTAAAAACCGGCAAACACGAGGATTTTGAAAAAATCAAACTGGGCGGCACCACTAAATTGGCCGGTATTCAGGGGCCTTTGTCCGCCAGTCTGGAAGGCATCGCCAATAGCCAATTGGCCATTCCGGAAGCCGCCCCGCTCGACAGCGCCGAACTGGCCGCGCACCACATCGAAGTGTACTGGCAGGCATTGCTGCGCGACGTGCCGTTTAACGAATATCGCAACGACACCAATAACGAGTTGGTGTTGGCCGCGGTCGCCGAGTTGAACAGTTTAAAAGCCTTCAACGGCCCTAAAATCGATGGCAAAGTCACCCCGGAAACCTTGTTCCGCAGCACCGCGTCCTATGTCGATTACCAGGCCGATCCGTCCGGTAAAAAAGGCAAATATGTCGTGCCTGACGGCAGCTTGGATGGTCCTTACATTTCACAATTTTTATTGCGCCCCATTCCAACCTGGGGCACTATCGCCAGCCAGGCGCAAACCCGCCCTATTCAAAAAGCCGGCGAGACATTCGGCGCCACCTATGAAGAATGGCTGGCGCTGCGTAACGGCCAAAGCATAGGCAGAAACATTACCCTGGAAGCGGGGCGCCGCCATATCATCAATGGCCGCGATTTGGCGACCTTGGCACGCGGCAGCGGCCCTACTTATTTGCACGTCCTGCAAATATTGACCTCAGCACCCAATGCCAGCAACCCGTTGCTGGGCGGTGTCGGTGCACCATTGAACCCGGCGAATCCTTACAAAAACTCAATTACTCAAGATTCTACCGCTTCGTCCTTCAGCACCGCGTTCATTCAAGGCTTGTTGGCACTGGCCGGCGCTTATACCAACCGGGTGTCTTACTATCAAAACTGGTATGTCAATCGCCGCTTGAGACCGGAAGATTACGGCGGCCTGGTCCACAAAATTCTGGCCAATGGCGCCAATTACCCTATCCATCCCGATATTCTAAATTCGGAGGCCGTGGCGCGGATTTACAAGCAATACGGTAGTTATTTGCTGAACAGCGCCAGCAATGTCGGCGCCCCCACCCATCCAGGCTATCCAAGCGGCGCGACCATCAGCGCGGCGACGCCTATCACTCTGTTGAAAGCATTCTTCGACGAAAACTATGTGATACCGAATCCGGTCGAGGTGGACCCCAACGATCCAAGCAAACTCAGACCTTACACCGGCTCGGAAAAACTGACCGTGGGCGGCGAGTTGAACAAACTGGTCAACAACGTCGGTTTCGGCCGCAACTTTAACAATTTCCATATTCGCGCGGACATTTCCGCTTCGCATAGCTTGGGCGAAGCGCTGGCGATCAGCCTGCTTAGAGATCAGCGTTACACCTACAATGAACCTTTCGCTGGCTACACATTTACCAAATTCGATGGCAGCAAGGTAACGGTTTAGCGATTTCGGAAACGACTGGGCGTGCGGGTGTGTCGCGTTTTGACACACCACACGCCCCATGGCCGGCACTCATGGTTGAGCAACCTTTGCTCAGTTCTGTTAACGTCGGGTATACCGGTGTTTTACCCCAACGGGGAAATAATCCGCATCCGCAAAACCATGTAGGCTGATCTGGGGCAACTGCTTCTCGACTGGCGTGTAATGGGCAAATTCACTGTTCAGCCGCAACAACTGCCCACGAATGGACGCCGCTATCGTCGGCGCCATCTCCGCTTCCGCCACCACACCCGGCAATAATTCCACGGCAATATGCAGATACTTATCGCCCTCCGCGTTTTCCCGGGTTTGCAGAACAAATTTCCCGGTCACCCAAGCCATGATCTCCGGCTGCTCCAGCCCTACCGTGACGTTTTCCGGATAGATATTGGCGCCGTAAAACGACACAGTAAAATCCGCGCGGCCGAACACATACACAAAAGGCAATTGGCGAGCTTGATAACGCGCATCCAGGCCTAAATCCTCGACTGCATGCACACCGTGCTCGCGCAAAAAATCCCACATTTGCGCGTAGCTCAGCACCCCGCCCTTGTCGGCGATGTGATAGCGCAGCAGAGGTACGCTGTTGTCGCCGGAGACCACCAGCGTGCCTTCGTGTACTTCAAAGAATCGGCTATGCGGATCGTATTGCACCAGGGTTGGTAGCCGCGATTCGCCGAACAAAGCTCGGGCCGCTTCCGGCCGTTGCGCCAGCCAACGGCGAATGGCAATGCTAAGCGGCGTTTCGTTACCCAGCACGCCGCCGTCGGCGGTACCGTATAACGATGCGGAATCGAAACAAACCGACTGCGAGCCGATACGCTCGGACAGCAAGCTGCGCCACTCCTCGCTAAACACCTCGCCGGCAAACACCAGTTTAGGTTTGAATTGCGCCCAGTCTATGCCCTCGGCGGCGCCGGCATCGATCACGTCCTTCACAAACGGCGGATACCCCAACAGCACGGTTTGCTCAAAGTGCGGCGCCAACTCGCGGACTACCCGAAAAATCTCAGCTTTATTATTGCCCGGCGTTGCCACCAGCAAGGGATAGCCCTTCTGCGCCAGATGCCAGCAACAGGAGGTCGTGAACAGGCCGCCCACCCAATTGCCTAACGCAAAACACACCACCGCCAAAGTCGAGCGCTTATCGGCCTGAAAACTGTCCTTGAACACCTGCTCGAAGCGCACCGCCACATCCAACTCATATGCTGCCGAACGCGGCCAGAAAGTTGGCATGCCGGTGGAGCCTGACGACACCGCCACCCGGTCCGCCCCGCTTAAATTGCCGCCGAAACAACGCGCCGGCAACGGGTAGGCTTGCATGTAGTTAGCTTTGCTGATTAGCGGTAGCTTTTGAAAATCCGCGTAATTATTAATCTGCGCGGGATCGATTTGCTGGGCTTGTAAAAACTGCCGATAAGCGGGAACCTCAGCCGCACAACGCTGAAATAGAGCCAGCATTTTTTGCTGCGGATTAAGCGCTTGATGCTTGGTAAGCAAGGTATCCAATGGCGTGGCCAGAAAATGTTGAAATGCTGCCGCAGAAGACGTCGTCGGTAAATCGCTCATTGCAAACCACCTGAAAAATGCTGGAAAAACCCTAAAGATATATTCTTGGATTGAATGTTTGGTAAAACGTTAATTCTGCACAACACCATGCCCATACCGATGCAAGCATTGAGATTAGACAAATCATTATCCTACCGCAACGATATGCCGATACCCGAATTAGCTGCCGGCGAAGCTTTGATTGCACTGCGCCTGGCCGGTATCTGCGCCACCGACCTGGAACTGGTGAAGGGTTATGCCGGATTTTCCGGCATCCTCGGCCATGAATTTGTCGGTAAGGTCATCGCCGTTGCCGATGACAAACACAGAGATTGGCTGAACCGGCGCGCGGTGGGTGCCATCAATATCGGCTGCAACGTCTGCGAGGTGTGCCAGCGCGACGGCCCCGAGCATTGCCTGAATCGTAAAGTGCTGGGAATACGCGGCAAAGACGGGGTATTTGCCGATTATTTCAGCCTGCCGGTTGCCAACTTGTACACCGTCCCCGACATAGTGACTGACCAAGCCGCCGTGTTTACCGAGCCGCTGGCCGCTGCTTTGCGTGTAGTAAAACAAATAGCCGCACTGCCCATCGCCGACATCGCGGTGGTCGGCCCCGGCCGCTTGGGTTTGTTGATCGCCAAGGTGTTGAGTCTGGCCGGCTACCAAGTCACGGTGTTGGGCCGGTCGTTGGAGTCATTAGCTTTGCCCAAACAATGGCAACTGACGACTGGCTTGACTAACGAGATTCCAGACAACAGCTTCGACCGCGTCGTCGACGCCAGCGGTCAGGCATCAGGTTTTGCGCAAGCCTTGCGCATCGTCAAACCGCGCGGCACCTTGGTGTTGAAAAGCACCTTTGCAGCCAACGCGGCACTGGATTTAAGCAAGGTGGTGGTTTACGAAATCAACATCATCGGCTCCCGCTGCGGGCCGTTTGCAGAAGCCCTAAAGCTGTTGACAGAAAACAAGCTACCCGTGGAAACGATGATAGACGGCCAATACCCACTGAGCGATGGACTTGCCGCATTCAATCACGCCGCCCAAGCCGGCGTCAGAAAAATTCTGTTACAGCCCGCACTGAATTCAGATTATTAACCCGCTTGAACTCACCAGCACCGCCAGCGAGCGCAAGCTTAGAAGGCGTTAAGACGCCAGCAGCATATTATCCAAAGTCTTTTTCGCCAGCGCCGCCTGCTCGGCAGGCACGGAGACTTGGTTGACCACATGCCCGGCCGCCAGATTTTCCAGCACCCAGCACAGATGCTGCGGATCGGTGCGGAACATCGTTGAGCACATACTTAAAGTAGGCGCCATGAAATGCACGCTTTTGCCTTGTGCCTTGCATTCCTGATTCAGGCGATTGACCAGATTCAGCTCGGTCGCTACCAACCAACGGGTATTGGCTTCGGCTTCGCGGACGATTTTCAAAATCATTTCAGTGGAACCGATGTAATCGGATTTTTCGCAGACTTCAAAACAGGCTTCGGGATGGGAAATAACGATGGTTTCCGGGTGTTTTTCCTTGAAGGCGTCGATTTGCTCCGGCTGGAAGGCTTGATGTACGGAACAATGACCCTTCCAAAGAATAATCTTGGCATCGCGGATTTGCTGTTCGGTCAAACCGCCCTCCGGTTTATTGAAATCCCAGGTTACCATTTGTTCCAGCGGGATGCCCATCCGGTAGCCGGTATTGCGGCCCAAATGCTGATCGGGGAAGAACAATACTTTTTCGCGTTTGGCAAAGCTCCATTTCAGGATTTTTTCGGCGTTGGAAGAGGTACAGACAATACCGTCATGCTGCCCGCAAAACGCTTTTAAATCGGCGGCGGAATTGATGTAAGTCACCGGGGTGACGGTATTTTCCACATCAATCACTTTCGCCAACTCGTCCCAGCATTGTTGGACTTTGACCTTATTGGCCATGTCCGCCATCGAACAGCCGGCCGCCAAATCCGGCAAAATCGCGATTTGCTCCGGCCGCGACAAAATGTCCGCCACTTCCGCCATGAAATGCACGCCGCAAAAGACGATGTATTCGGCTTCCGATTGTGCCGCTTCCCGCGATAATTTCAATGAGTCGCCGAATATATCCGCATGTTTGAATACTTCGTCGCGTTGGTAATGATGACCCAGAATAATGCAGCGCTTGCCGAGTTTGGCTTTGGCGGCTTCTATGCGCGCGGCACATTCTGCATCATCGAGCAGGGCGTAATCACGTATGGGTAAGGCAGCAGTCATTTTTTAACCTGAAAACAAAAAGCGAGAATTTCGAAAACTTAGGCCCGGCTTTTTACAGCCGGCTCCATGGGTCATGCCGACAAAGCATGATTCAGTAAAGTGAGGCCAATCCAACCAAAACCAAGGGTGGTGACGACAAAACTCAAAGCCGAATAAATCCGCCATATCGGCTTGGACCAAAAATCCGGATCGAATGCCGCCACCACAAACACACCGGGATTGGTCAAGCCACCGATCACGACCAACCAACAAGCGGTGACCGGCAGCGGCACTTTTGTGCCGTAAAAGCCCAGGCAAAACAGCGCCATCAACGCAAAGTCCACATGCGCCCGAATCAGGGTTTTGTAGTCTTTTAAAAACTCGCCGTCTATGCCTTTGATCGGAAACCATTTGGCAAAAGTCATCAGCCATGCGGATAACAAAATGGCGAAGATCATCAAAACGGCGCCTATCAATAATATTTCCATGATTTTTTAGTCTGTGATTGTAAAAATTAGATTGAGGTCCACGCCATTTCATTCACCGGGCCCTTATATCTTCTGGTGTCGTCATTCCCGCCTGAGCGCAAACGACGATATTCGCGGCGGAGAAGCGGGACTCAAACCGGAAAAGTGGGCGCGCTGTTCAATATAAAGCGTGCTGAAGCAAACTCATAGCCCCAGCACCGCTTTGGTTTTGTACATATTGTAAAACCACCGGCACAAACTGGCTGACCATGGACGGATTCATACCCAAAGATTGAAACGATCCGGCTAAATTCGCCAGACTGCCAAGTTGCCCGCCCATTAACCCGCCCGCAGCGCCCAGCAACGATTGCGAGCCGGTAGTGGAAACCTGTTGCGGTACCGAGGACAAATAGCGGTCCATATCCGGTAGGGCATTGCTCAATTGCGAAAAGTCACCGGGATTCATGCGTTGCTGCGCCACTGAAAAAATTGACCCCACGCCACCCAGCGCTTGCTGCGGGCTGATGCCCAATTGCCCAACCAGAATATCGATTAACCCTAGTTGGTTGGCCTGCCCCACCGCACCGGCGATAGAACCTGCTGCACCATAGACGGCTGGCGACCCGCCCAAGGCAAAAGTCTGATCTGAAACCTGCTGTTGCACCGGTGCGCAAGCGCTGATGACCGCGAGAACACCGACTGCTGTAAAACCTTGCAAAACCTTCATTCTGTCGAACTCCTGAAAAACGCCGAAATACCGGACCAAGCCACATCATGGCCGCCAAAACCGGCACTGTAAATCGAAACCTGCCCAGGATACAACCTGGGCTCTTTTATCGCCGCAGGCGGACAGCCGCGGCGTCCTGTGCAAAGACGGCGTGTTATCTGCAGATAACCGAGAAACTCCCCGCAAACATTGTGGGTAAAAATCGGCAATTCGCATGAATTCAGTATAATCCTGGCTTTAGCCACAAGAACAATAAAGGTAAAAATATGCTGAATATTCAAAAAACGCTCGAAGACTATTATCTTCGCTTGCAAGCCCATCCTAAATACCTGCATGTGATGACCTTGCCGCTGATGCAACGTTGGGGGGTGTTTATCGGTTTGTTTTTGCTCTCGCAAATCCTGGTATTCGGCAGCCTGTACCTTATTTTTGACAAAGTGGTGGTGATCGGCTTTCTGGCCAGCGTGCTGGCTGGATTAGCTACCGGCATCGGCGCCTTGCCGGCCTTGTTCTTTAAAAATATTTCCGACCGGCTATTCAACGGCTTGCTGGGCGCCGCAGCGGGCGTAATGCTGGCGGCCACCGCGTTTTCGCTACTGGTGCCCGGCTTGGATTACGGCGAACAAATCTGGCCCGGCAAAGGCTTGTGGATCGTTTCCGCCGGCATGCTGATCGGCGCGCTGTTTTTACATGTTGCCGACAGCCGATTGCCGCATCTGCATTTTGATTCAGTCAGCGATCATTCCCTGGATTCGCTGCAAAAAATCTCTTTATTCATCATCGCCATCACCATCCATAACTTCCCGGAAGGCATGTCGGTCGGCGTCAGCTTTGGCTCCGGCGATATGAACAATGGCTTGGTGTTGTCTATTGCCATTGCCTTGCAAAATTTGCCGGAAGGCCTGGCAGTCGCCCTGCCCCTAGTCGGCCTGGGTTACAACAAATGGAAAGCCGTCGCCATCGCCACGTTGACAGGCTTGGTGGAACCGGTGGGCGGCCTATTGGGCATTACCATGGTCACGGTATTTTCGTCGATATTGCCGATTGCAATGGGGTTTGCAGCCGGTGCGATGTTGTTCGTCATCAGCGAAGAAATCATCCCGGAGACGCACGCCAAAGGCCGCTCGCGCATCGCTACATTTTCATTAATGGCCGGTTTCATCATCATGATGATCCTGGACAAAATACTGACATAAACACCACCTAAACCAAGCGCGCCACCCAAAAGGCAAAAGCCTTTTGGGCTTTATATCTTCCGATCAAACTCCTCAGTGCCGAATGGAATACCTAACCGCATTCATCACCCAAATAAGCACCTTAAACTTTGCGGAATTGCTCGCGACCGGCGGCACCAGCTTTGCACTGATAGCCGCCGCAGAAATTGGCGATAAAAGCCAACTGGTATGCATGACCCTGGCCTCCAAGCACAGACCGACTCCGGTGTTATTAGGAGCGATTGCCGCGTTCGCGCTGCTGAACACTTTGGCGGTGGTTTTTGGTGCGGCGATTGCAACATGGTTACCGGAATATCTGGTCGCGGCCACCGTCGCCCTGCTGTTTGCCGCATTCGGTCTGCATGCTTTGCTCAACCACGACGAAGACGATGACAACGAAGAAATCGTCGAGAAAAGTGGCCACGGCATTTTCTTTACGACCTTTTTATTGATCACCGTCGCCGAATTTGGCGATAAAACTCAATTGGCTGTCGTGGCATTCAGCAGTACCGCGCAACCGATTGCAGTTTGGCTGGGCTCGACGCTGGCGCTGGCGTTTACGTCCGCACTGGGCGTGCTGGCTGGCCGCACCGTGTTGCAAAAAATCCCCCTGTCCTTGCTGCATAAAGCCAGCGGCGTGTTTTTCCTGATTTTGTCGGCAGTTGCGGCCTATAAAGCCTACGAAAGCTTGCTGGCTGCGGGTTTGCTCCCCCAACTTTAGCCAAATTCCAGACTTGCAGCGATTCATGGCATTTCCCAATTACCGCTGGCTAGACGTTGCGGCAATACTCGGCTTGGCCGGGCTGTATTGCCTGTTAGCCAAAATTGTACTGTCTTATTTCTCAGAGACCGGTAACATCACCCTGGTGTGGTTTTCCGGCGGATTGGGATTGGCCGCCTTATTGCTGAAAGGCCTTTGCTATTGGCCAGGCATATTTCTGGGCGCGTTCGCCGCCGGCTTGATGGTAGACGACTCGCTCCCACTGTCTTTTGCCATTGCAACGGGCAACACACTGGAATCGGTGACAGCCGCCTACCTGCTAAAACACCAACAGCGTTTTTCTTTAGACTTAACCGAGCCAGGCCACTTTATCTGGCTAACCCTGACCGGCGCCGCTTGCTCGTTGATCAGTGCAGGCATTGGCCCTTTGGCTTTACATCAGGCCGGCTTCATACCGCTAGCGGCTATGCCGCAAGCGATTTTACATTGGTGGATGGCGGATGCTTTCGGTATTGTCACGACCACCCCGATATTATTGGTTTGGCGAAATTGGCCAAAGCAATGGTTTGCTGAAAAACGCGGCCTGGAAGCGTTGCTGCTAATCATTGTTGCCTTGTTCGCCGGCCAAGTAGTATTCCTCGAAGCTTTCCAGCCTGTCTTTGGCAAAATCGCCCGCGGTTACTGGATGTTTCTGTTTGCCATTTGGGCCGCACTCCGTTTCTATCGCCATGGCGTAACGCTGATTTCCGGCTTGATTACCATCCAAGCGCTATTCGGCGCCGCACATCATCTAGGCTTTTTCGGCGACGACTTCGAGAAAAGCGAATTGCTGAATCTTTGGTTTTATATATTGGTACTGTCCTGGACCGGCACCACTTTGGCACTTACTCTGCACAAGCAGCAGCTGATTACCTCAGGACTGAGCGATAGCGAAAAACGTTTGAAGGCTATCATCGACTACTCGCCAGTACCCCAGGCCATTTACAACGCCGAAGGCAAGTTCACATTGCTAAATCCGGCTTTCAGCAAAGCTTTCGGTTACACCTTGGAAGACATTAAAACGCTTGACGAATGGTGGCCCAAAGCCTATCCCGACCCCGCCTACCGCCAGAACATTATGGAAACCTGGCTGGAGTTGACTGATAAATCCCGTCGCGTGCAAAGTTTCGAAACCCTCCAAGCGGAAATTCATTGCAAACATGGTGAACGGCGCACTGTGCTCGCCGGTTCGGTATCCCTGGGCGAATCGTATGTCGGAGACAATCTGGCCATTTTGTTCGATATTACCGAGCAACTAAAATCCGAAAAAGCGCTGACCGAATCCCATTTACTGTTGCAGACCATCCTGGAAACCTTACCAATCCGTGTATTCTGGAAAGACCTGAATTCTCGCTATTTGGGCTGTAACGCGCTATTTGCGGGGGATGCCGGACAATCCAGTTCCAGCGATTTAATCGGCAAGGACGACAGTCAACTAAATTGGCGAGATCAAGCCGCAAGTTACCAAGCAGATGATCGCCAGGTGATAACATCGGGGGTAGGCAAACTGGCGTATGAAGAACCCCAAACCACACCTGCCGGCAATACCATTTGGCTACGCACCTCGAAAATACCTTTGCGCAATTCCGATCATGCAATGATCGGCATTTTGGGGATCTACGAAGACATTACCGAAAACAAAGTCCGCGAAGACGCTTTGGCCCAATCGGTTTCCTTGCTAAAGGCTACGCTGGAAGCCACGGCCGACGGCATTTTGGTGGTCAGCCTGCAAGGTCAGATCGTTACTTACAATCAGCGTTTTTTTGAACTGTGGCAGCTGCCCAGCACGGCTGTTGGAGAAGATAAAGACGATATAAAACTTTTGCATTTAGCCGTTAAGCAGCTAAAAAATCCCGATGCGTTTTTCGACAAAGTTCAGGCTCTTTACAATCACTCCACGGCAGAAAGTTACGATCTGATCGAGTTTACCGATGGCCGGATTTTTGAACGCTATTCCAAGCCACAAAGTATCGCCGACAAAATTGTCGGCCGCGTCTGGAGTTTTCGCGACATCAGTAATCAACATCGTACAGAACAAGCGCTGCAAAAGAAAGAATACTATCAACGCGCATTGCTGGATAACATTCCGCATGCGATTTGGCTAAAAGATACCGATAGCCGCCTGCTGGCCGTCAACCAGGAGTTCGCCAACGTATTTTCCGCGGTCAACCCGGAGGCGCTGGTGGGCAAAAACGATTTCGACATTGCCCCGCCGGAACTGGCCGAAAGCTACGTCGCCGATGACCGGCGCGTGATGGCTTTGCGAGACAAATTGATTGTCGAAGAGGAAATTGTCGATCGCGGCGTGCGCAAATGGTTCGAGACCTATAAAGCGCCTGTAATGGATGAGCAAGGTCAGTTACTGGGTACGGTTGGTTTTGCCCGCGACATCAGCGAGTTGCGCAAAACCGAAGAGAACCTGCGGCTGGCGGCCCTGGTTTATCACAACAGCAGTGAAGCGATGATAGTGGTGGATAGCGATAACACCATCCTCAGCGTCAACCCCGCATTTACCAAGATGACTGGGTATACGGAGGCTGAAGTTGTCGGTAAAAATCCCCATATTCTCAGTTCCGGCGAACACGATACGGGGTTTTACCGAGAATTATGGACCACGCTGCAAACGACCGGTGCGTGGCGCGGAGAAATAAAAAATCGCTGTAAGGATGGTCACTTGTTCGTCGAAGAGCTGGCCATCAACACCATTTATGATGCGGAAGGCAAGCCGCTACGCCGGGTCGCCCTGTTTTCCGACATCACTCAGCGTAAACAATCCGAGGAACAAATCTGGCGGCAAGCCAACTTCGATCCGCTCACCGGCCTACCTAATCGGCGGATGTTCCGCGACCGGCTGGAACTGGAAATCAAAAAAGCCCACCGCATGGGCCAATTGTTTGCACTGTTGTTTATCGACCTGGACCGCTTCAAGGAAATCAACGATACGCTGGGTCACGATATGGGCGACAACTTACTGAAGGAAACCGCGCGGCGTTTACAGACCTGCGTGCGGGAGTCCGATACCGTGGCGCGCTTGGGGGGCGACGAATTCACAATTATCTTGAGCGAGTTGGACTGTATCGAAGTGTCCGAACCGATAGCTAAAAACCTGCTGCAAAAACTCAGTGCACCGTTTAGCTTGGACGGCGAACTGGCTTATGTCTCTGCGAGTATCGGCATCACGTTTTATCCAAACGACAGCACCGACTTAAGCCAATTACAAAAGAATGCCGATCAGGCCATGTACGCTGCTAAAAACCAGGGCCGTAACAACTACCATTTCTTTACCCAAGCCTTACAGGACGCGCTGGAAGCCCGCGCCGCAATGCTCGGAGACTTACGTACCGCGCTGGCCAATACGCAATTTTTGCTGTGCTATCAACCCATCGTCGACTTGCTGAGCGGCGAAGTGCATAAAGCGGAAGCCTTGCTACGCTGGCATCATCCAAAGCGTGGCTTGATTAACCCGGCAGAATTTATACCGCTGGCGGAAGAAACCGGTCTAATCAGAGAAATCGGCGATTGGGTATTCGAAACCGCGGCAC
The DNA here is from genome assembly GCF_047777895.1 of Methylomonas sp. TEB. GTDB lineage: Bacteria > Pseudomonadota > Gammaproteobacteria > Methylococcales > Methylomonadaceae > Methylomonas. The sequence continues at coordinate 1,553,340 of NZ_CP180476.1, read as the reverse complement.
GGCAAGTACAAACCTGGCGAACCACTATCCATCCCGAATTTCAAATTAGTGTCAACAAATCGCCGGTACAATTTCAAAGCCCCGAGCATGCCCCTCAAGACTGGTTCAACTATTTGAATCGACTGGGATTGTCTGGCCAAAGTATTGTGGTGGAAATCACCGAAGGCTTGCTGTTGGACGCCAATCTGTCTGTACACAATCATTTGATGGCGTTCCGCGACGCCGGCATGCAAGTCGCTATAGATGACTTCGGCACCGGGTATTCCGCATTGTCTTATCTGAAAAAATTCGACATCGATTATTTGAAAATAGACCAGTCGTTCGTGCGCAATTTAACGGAGGATTCGAACGACTTCGTACTTTGCGAAGCCATCATCGTGATGGCGCATAAATTGGGCTTGAAAGTCATAGCAGAAGGCGTGGAAACCGAGCAGCAACGCAATTTGCTGACCGCTATCGGCTGCGATTACGGGCAGGGTTATCTGTTTGCCAAACCGCTGCCGGCGGCAACATTTGAACAACAATTCGGTAAATCAGCATAGCGGATTCTCAGCCGTTCCCCGCCGCCGATGCAGTTATCTTCGTTATCGCACTCGCTGCCGTACAGGCGGGAGCCCGTTCAATAAAAACGCTGCTATTCGATAGACCGGCTTATACGGAAATGCCGGTAACCGATACATTGGGGCATTATTAATTCAGCATTATTGCAAGGATATTGCAGGCCGCCGCATGCTAAACCGCACTAATCACCACGCCATCCGGCTTCAAGCTCAAGGTTAAGTCACCGCGCAATAAGCCCTGCAACTCCCGGCCGGCCATGTTGTAACGCCAGCCGTGCAACAACAAGCAATCCTCATCGCCGGACAGTAATTGCTCCAGATCCTTGCGGGTAGCCAAGATGATGGGATTCAGCGAGTTTTCCTCAGCACGGATTCTGACCACCGCGCTGAGTACATCCAGTATCGCTTCGTGCTGTTGGGTTTTCTTGCCGGCTTGATCCTTTTCGGCCAAGGGTTTGGGCGGACGTTGTTTGGCACTGTCGATCAATTCGCAAATCGTTTTGCCGTAACGATTGACGGTACGGTCGTTGATGTTGCGGATCTTGGCTAGATCGGCCAATGTCACGGGTTGTAATTTGCCCAGTTCCAGCAGCAAATCGTCCTGTAACAGCCAACTGCGCGGTTTGTTTTCTTGCTGGGCGGTACGTTCGCGCCATTCGGTAAGGCTTTGCATGATGGACAATTGCTTGCCGGTCAACTTGTTCTTGCCGCGAATCTTCAACCAGGCATTTTCCGGCGACAGTTGATAAAGCTCCGGGTCGTTCAACAAGGCAAAATCACTCTCCAACCAGTTGGCGCGCCCCAGTTTATCCAATTGCTCCAACATGATTTTGTAGATCTTGCATAAGTAAATCACATCATCGGCGGCATACTGAATTTGATCCTGGCTCAAGGGCCGCTCCGACCAGTCGGTACGGGTATGCGCTTTGCTGAGATTGACGTTTAAAAAGCTGGATACCAGCATCGCATAACCCGGATTTTCCTGAAAACCCAGCAGCGGCGCGGCAATCTGCGTATCGAAAATCGGGCCCGGAATTTTGCCGGTAATCTGGTAAAAAATTTCCAGATCCTGCCGGCAGGAATGCAGCACTTTGACAATATTGGGATTGTAAATCGCCTCTAACAGTGGCGTTAAATCGGCAATCGCTAACGGATCGACACAAGCCACCCAGCCCGGCGCAGCTATTTGCAGTAAACAAAACTTGGGGTAATAGGTTTTCTCGCGAAGAAATTCGGTATCCAGGGCGATCCAGGGCTCCTGGCTGATCAGTTGGCACAGGCTATCGAGTTGATCCGGGCGGTTGATATATTGAATAGTCATAGTCGCTATGGCAATTAACAGGGCTTGCCGAAAAACGGCGTGACTGCGTATTTTACCCCGTCGGGGCGTGATTGACTGAAATATTCCGGCATTGGCCGACGCGATGCAAATCAGGAATTTTTCCTTTTTATTGCCGACAATGGAACCCCCGGCCCTGCTTGTTTACCATGCCGCTTTTGTTTTGTATTCTCAGGTAAATTTATGAAAAAAGTTGCGCTCGGCGTGCTGCCATTGTTCAGCATGCTGCCCTTAGCCGAAGCCATAGCCGCGGAAGTTGCGACCAATCTGGAGGAAGTGGAAGTTGTAGCGGTAACGCCTTTACAATTCGGCGGCGTCGATATCAATAAAATTCCGGCGAATGTGCAAACAGTGTCAGCCGAAAAATTGCAGGAAGCCCAAGCCCTGTCTCTGGCGGACTACATGAACCGCTATCTCGGCAGCGTCAACATCAACGATGCGCAAAACAACCCCCTGCAACCCGATGTGCAATACCGCGGCTTCAGCGCGTCCCCGCTGATGGGCTTGCCGCAAGGCCTGGCAACGTATGTCAACGGTATTCGTTTCAATGAACCGTTCGGCGATATGATCAACTGGGACTTAATCCCTAACGGCGCTATACAGAACATGAGCCTGCAACCGGCATCGAACCCGGCGTTTGGTTTGAATGCGCTGGGCGGCTCGATCAACATCAACACCAAGACCGGTTTCTCGGCACCCGGCCACAGTTTCGAAGCCCAAGGCGGCTCCTGGGACCGCCATTCCGAAGAACTCACCAGCGGTTGGAACAACGGCACCTGGGGCTATTTCCTGGATGCCAAGTATTTCAACGAAAAAGGCTGGCGCGCCCACTCCCCGAGCGAAGCCAAGCAAGGTTTCGGCACCCTGAGTTGGCGCGGCGTTAAATCCGGCCTGGATTTAAGCATCGCCGGCAGCGACAACACCTTGCGCGGCAACGGCGCCCTTCCCCAGGAAATGCTGGCATTCGGCCGCGATCAGGTATTTACGCATCCCGACATTACCCGCAACCGGATGATGCTGGTGTCGCTGGCCGGCGATACCTGGCTGAACGACCACAATCAATTATCCGGCACGATGTATTACCGCCGGAATAAGATCGGCACCTATAACGGCGATGGTAGCGAATTTGGCGAATGTATTGATGAAGGCGCTGGCGAGGACAACTTTTTGTGCGCCGAATCCGGTGGCGAGTTGGACGATGAGGGCTTGTTCGATCTAGGCGGCAGTAATATAGCTGCCTCACCAGCGGTCGAGGGCGGCACCATCAACACTTCCAGCACGCTACAGCAATCGTTCGGCTTTGCCTTGCAAAATGCTTTCGACCACAAAATATTCGGCCGCAACAACCATCTGGTAGGCGGGGCCAGTTTCGACCACGGCAACGCCCGCTATCACGCCGACACCCAGTTGGGTTCGTTAACCGCTGACCGCGGGGTGTCAGGGGGCGGGGTATTGCTGCAAGACGCCCATGTCCGCCTGACTACAGAGACCGATCATTACGGCGTATTTTTAACCGACACCTATTCCCTGACCGACAAACTGGATCTGACCGTCTCCGGCCGTTACAACCAATCCCATATTAAACTGCGCGACCATGTCGGCGACGACCTGAACGGCTCGCACTCATTCGACCGCTTCAATCCGGCGGCGGGTCTGACCTACGCCTTCATGCCGGAATTGACCTTTTTCGGTAACTACAGCGAATCGTCGCGGGTGCCGACACCGATGGAGTTAAGCTGCGCCAACCCGGACGACCCTTGCCGTTTGCCGAATGCTTTCGTATCCGATCCGCCTCTCAAGCAAGTAGTCGCCAATACCTTCGAAACCGGGGTGCGCGGCCGGTTGAAAAACTTGCTGCCGGGCTACATGGACTGGAATTTGGCTTTATTCCGGACCATCAACAATAACGACATCATTTTCAAGAGCACCGGCGGTGTCGGCAGCAATGTCGGTTATTTCGACAATGTCGGCTCTACCTTACGCCAAGGTGTAGAGGTGGGATTGGCGGGTAATTTTTACGAGCGCTGGCGCTGGTCTAGCCATTACACCTATATCGATGCCAGCTTCGAAACGCCGTTTCTGGGCAGCAGCCCCAACAATCCGCTGGCGGATGGCGACGGCAATATCCAGGTACAGGCCGGCGACAAGCTACCCGGCATCCCAGTCCATCAGTTCAAGTTCAGCACCGACTTCGACATCGTCTCCGCCTGGACTCTGGGAATGGATATGAATTACAACAGCTCGCAATATCTGCGCGGCGACGAAGCCAATTTGACGGCCAAGCTGCCGGGATTCGTCGTATTTAATTTGCGTAGCGAATACCGCTTCAACAAAAACGTCGCGCTGTTCGGTAAAGTGAGCAATTTGTTCGACCGCCAATATGCCAATTTCGGCACCTGGGGCAATACCGGGGATGTACTTGACGGCGTGGGATTGCCAGGCGACCAACAAAGCCGCTTCGTTGGCGTGGGCGCGCCTCGCGCCGCTTGGATAGGCATTCGCCTGACTATGTAGTCCAAGCCTGGGCGCAGGAAAACGGCTGAAATTAGCCGTTTTCCTCGTCCAGCTGATTGTTGTTACGGGTTTGCCTGAATTTATTCGGTTTGATGCGTTTGATGTTGAGGCGATGCGGTCCTATGGACGCTTCGGTCAATAACTGAAAAATATCCGCCGGCATGCCGTCCGGTAACTCCACCAACGTATAAGTGTCGCGAATGTCGATCCTGCCAATGCGCTTTTTATCTACGCCGGACTCTTCGACCAATACCGCCTGAATATCGTCGCGACTGATTTGGTGCTGGCTGCCGACGGCCAGGCGATAACGCACCATTTTGCCATTTGCATGCGGACCGCGACTGTGAGGTTGCGGTAGAGGAACCAATAATCTGGGCTGCTGAGTATGTGCGGGATACAGGTTGGGTTGGCTTAGATAAACCAAGGCCGCGGCGCAAGTCAATAGGTCTATGTCCAATTCGGCCGCGGTACGCTGAATCAGCTCCCGTTGCTGGGCCAGGTCTTCTTCGCTGACTATGCGCTGCAAGCGCCTTTTAAACTTATCTTCCTTACGACTTTCGGCAGAGAAAGCGTTCATAGTGCCTTACAATCTATCCAGATCGATTTCCACAAAAGCCTCGTCGCGCAAGCGCCGCAACCATAATTCGGTTTCTTCCTCAATTTTACGCTTACGGATTTCCTCGCGAATCTTGTCTTTTTTGAATTGCTCGCTGTTGTCCTGATTTTCGCGACCCAAGACCTGGATCATGTGCCAACCGAACTGGGTTTGCACCGGCTGGCTAATCTCGTTAATCGCCAACTTGTTCATCGCTTCCTCAAAAGGCGGCACTAATGCACCCGGACCCACCCAATCCAGCGAACCGCCGTTAATCGCCGAGCCTTTGTCGTCGGAATGCGCGCGCGCCAAATTGGCAAAATCGTCACCGTCATTAATCCGTTCTCTCAGCGCTATCAAACGCTTCTGCGCTTCGGCGTCGTCCACCAATTCATTGGTCTTGATCAGAATGTGCCTGACCTTGGTTTTGGTAACGATATGCTGTCCGGCACCCTCAGTTTCCAGCATTTTAATGATATGAAAACCGCTGGGACTGCGGATCGCTTCCGAGACATCGCCTTGATTCATCGTCGTCACGACTTCCGTAAACAGGGATGGAATCTGGCCGATGCTGCGCCAACCCAGATCGCCGCCCTTCAAGGCGTTATCGTCGTCGGAGACACTAACCGCAACTTGTTTGAAATCCTTGCCGCCGCGTAAATCGGCGATGACTTGATCGGCCTTGTCCTTAGCTTTTTGAATCGCGGAGGCCGAAGCCGCTTCCGACACCGCGATCAGAATATGCCCTAAATGATACTGGGAATTGCTCTGGCCGGCTTTGCTCTGCGTTTCCATGTAATGCAACACTTCGGCATCGGTAACTTTGACCCGCGAACCGATTTCCCGACCACGTAGCTGGTTGATTATAATTTCGTTGCGCAGATTATCTTCGAACGCTTTGTAGTCCATACCTTGCTTGGTCAACTCGTTACGAAAACTTTCAACCGACAAGCCATTCCGGCTGGCTATATCAGCGACTGAAGCACTAAGCATTTCATCGCTGACCTGTACACCCGATTTAGCCGCCAGTTGCCGTTGCAACTTGTCGACCACCATGCGTTCCAACACCTGTTTGCGCAGCACATATTCGGGAGGCATCGTTACGTTGTTACTCCGCAATTTACTGACGATAGCCCCGACTTCGTTATTCAGTTCGCGCTCCAGAATCACATCTTCTTCCACCACCGCCACTATCCGGTCCAACACCTGGGCCTGACCCGGAGCCATGTAAGCACCCAGGAGCAAACAGAAAATCACTATCCCTTTTTTAATCATGCGTTGCTTACTCAAAATAGCTGGCTTTACGATAGCCTTTCAGGTTGGTTTGCAGGAAGGTATCGACATTGTCACCGAAGCTGGACAGACCTTTCAGTTCCAACTGTACGAAAAACGCCGTTTCCGGTTTGGTGCTAGGATCGATAAAGGCGATGGTATTGGCACCGTTGATAAAGCGCCTGCCCAGAATACGGAAGCGCCAGCAACAGTTTTCCCGCTCCACGCCAATGAAACTTTCCGTGGTTTTATCGAAATTCAAAGAGTACTGCCAGCGACCGAAGCCGTACCATTCGCCAAACAAAGGTAAGCGGAACGATACGTCGGTTTGCGAGATGGTTTGTAAGCTGTCCAAGGGGTTACGACGGTACCGATAGCCGAGGTTCACAATCTGGTTCGGTTGCATATTGTATTTTAACGCCACCTGACCGCGCGCGAAGCCGTTGGCTTCCGGATCCCACTGCGTACCGGTCATATACGACCAATGTTTGCTGAATTGGCCGCTCAGTTCTCCAACGAAATTGGAGCTATTACTGGTCTCAATCGGCTGCCCAGGCATCGTCACGGTTCTGTCCTGGAAATACATAATCTGTCCTAGACTGACTTTTAAAGGTTCCAAACCGGTATTGGAATCGATAAACCGCGAAACGGTGGCCAGCGTGATCTGATTAGCGTCCTGTATCCTGTCCCCACCGGCGAAACGGTTTTCCCGGAACAAGCTGTAAAAATTGGTATCGTACAGAGCGGTATCGAAGACCGGAATATTGCTTTGATCCTTGCGTGGGATGTACAGGTAGAAGGCCTGCGGCTCCAAGGTGTGCAGATACTGCGAACCACCGAAATTAAGGTCTTTTTCGAAATTCATGCCGCTGCTAACTGAGAAGATCGGCAAGGTCCGGCTGATAGTACTGGGCTGCCCGGCTAAGGTTTGGTTACTCAATTGATACTGCGTGTATTGGCCGGTGATTTTCGGGATGAAATACCCGGCGCTACTTTCCAATGGCAAGCTGAGTGACGGGGCAATATTAATCCGCTGACCGTTAACCAGATCGGTGTGGTGGAAATGGGTGAACTCGTTATTCATCGCCAGCGTAACCGGCAAACCTTCAAACGCATGCGCCACATTGAAATTGACGCGAGGCAGCATATCGTAGGGCATCGCGGCATCGGGAATGGTTTTATCCACCGATTGATAATGGTACGCCCCTACGGACAAACCTACACCGGTGCCGGCAACAGCCCCGCCGTAACTCAGTAATGCGGTACTGGGCAAATAACTGGTATTTTGGAAACCCAAGGCATTGTTCAAGTCGTTGAAATAGGTTTTGTCGGACACATAATTCAAATCCAACAAGGAATTTAAACCCGGTAACAAGGTAGATTGATCCTTCCAGCTTGCCGAGTAACGGGCCTTGTTGACCAATTGATCGTTGGGCATATATTCCGCAGAAAACGTACCTCTGGATATATCGGTCAGATAGCGGAATTTATTGCGTAACTGCTCACCACGCTTACTCATGTAACGCGGCGTGACGATATCGTCGAAGTTGGGGGCAATATTCCAATAAAACGGCACGGAAACGTCAAAACCGTTCCGCTGCGTACTACCCCAAGTTGGCGCCAACAGGCCCGACAGGCGGCGATTGTCGGTAGGGAAGGAAATATAGGGCGTGTACAACACCGGTACGCCTTTAAATTCCAGCCAAGCGTTTTTCGCGGAACCTTGTCCGCTGTCCCGGTTAATTTTCATCCGCGAAGCATGCACAATCCAGTCCTGGTTGCCCGGCGCACAACTGGTAAACGCGGCATCGTTATAACGCGACAAGCCTTTACTCTCGCGATAAACCACCCCGGCGTTGCCGCGAAACGGCGCCTCCGCGACGATAAATTGCGCCTTGCGCAAGCGTGCTTCGTCTTTACCCAGGCTCAACGAGGCGGTCTCGCTGGAAAAAGCCAGCTGGTCTTCGCTGTATAACACGCTACCTTGTGCGTCCAAGGTTTCGGCAACCGTATCGTAACTGGCCTTGTCGGCAACCAAATGCTGATCCGCGCGCACCATATCCACATTACCGGCAAAATTAAGCACTTCGCCGTCGAACACTTCCGAAAAATCGGCGTTAATATCGGTAGTTGCTGCATCGCGGACTTCGGCGGAGGTGGCTCTGATTTTGCGTTTTTTAGCACCCCACACTTCGCAGCTTTGCCAAGGATCTTTATCAAACTCGGCCCGTAAGGTTTGAAAATCCCGCTCTTGTTTGCGATCAAAGGTCGGCGTAAGCCAAGACGAACCGGACTCTTCACTGCTGCCGCCTTCGGCTACGACATGGGCCTCGCCTTTCGGATCGGCACCCACCAGATTACAGTTCCAACCACTCTTATCATCACCGGTTTTGCAAGTCCAACCGGGCACTTTGCCGGTATTGGCATTGGCTGTCTCGGTTTTGGGCTCGACTTTTTCCAGCACCGGTTTTTGATTTTCAGTCACTTTAACCCGTAACTTTTGCGGCTCGGCAATAGCTTTTTCCACCGCCTTTTCGACCACCTTAACTTTTTCCGGCTCGGGTTCCGGTTTGACCGCTTGTTGAACGGGCGCGGGCACGACAGGAACAGGCGGCTGCGCGACTGTTTCCGGCTGGGCAGGCTTGGTTTGGGCGGGCGGGGTGGGTTTAATCACTTGCGGCTGAGCAGTTGGCTCGTTGCCAGCAGGTGTTTGATTTAGACAAGTCCATTCGCCATTTTTGGTTTGCTCACAATTCCACGCCGCATTATTGGCAGCAGAGGCGACGCCCGTAAAAAACAATAATGCTGAAGAAATTGTATAAAACCGATAATTCATGTCTTGGCGAATGCGGCTAAATTGACTTAGCGGAATGGAAATCGAATAAAATGCTTGTCATCATTTTACCTTAGGTTGACCCGCAATTAATAAAAATGTACGTTTCCAGCTCAGACCGCCGCTTGGCGGAGCTTGTCGATTGGCTCAATAACGACGTCGCTCTTGATATACAACAAATCACCCCGGCTTCCAGCGACGCTAGCTTTAGGCGATATTTCCGAGTTGAGCACCGGGACGGCTGCCACATTGCCATGGATGCACCACCGGACAAGGAAAATACCGAACCGTTCGTACGCATCGCCGGATTGCTGAAACCGAGCGATATTCATATCCCGAATATCTATCAACAGAATAGCCGACAAGGTTTTCTGTTGCTGGAAGACTTAGGCTCCACAAGCTTTCTTGACCGCTTACAAACCGGCGATGCAGAACTGTTGTATCGACAAGCCATGGACAGCTTGTTCAAACTACAAACCGGCGTAAATCCGCTCGATTGCGGCTTGCCGGTTTACGACAGCGCTCTGCTACTGCGGGAACTCGGTATTTTTTACGAATGGTTTTTGGAAAAACTATTGGGCATTACGATTCCCCATACGCTCGCGACATCTCTCAACGCTATCTTGATCGATTCGGCGCTTGAACAGCCGCAAGTCTGCGTGCACCGCGACTTCCACTCGCGCAACCTGATGGTGCTGGAACACAACTCACCGGGCGTTATCGACTTCCAAGACGCCGTCGTCGGCCCTATCAGCTACGATTTGGTGTCGCTGCTGCGCGACTGTTACATCGCTTGGCCCGAACAGCAAGTCATCAGCTGGGCCCAGCAATATCATCAACGCCTGTTGTCAGCCGGACTGCTGAAAGCCGATTTCAATCAATTCAAACGCTGGTTCGATCTGATGGGCATGCAGCGTCACCTGAAAGCCGTCGGCATTTTCGCCAGACTGCATCTGCGCGATGGAAAATCCGACTATTTGGCCGACATTCCGCGCACCCTGGCTTATATTTCTAGGGTTTGCGAGCTCTATCCCGAGTTAACCGAGATGCAGCAGTTTCTGCAAGAACAGGTGCTGCCGCGTGTCGAGGCATCTGCATGAAGGCAATGATTTTAGCGGCCGGGCGCGGCGAAAGAATGCGGCCCTTGACCGACCATACCCCCAAACCCTTATTGAAAGCCGCCGGTAAGGCGCTGATTGAATACACCCTGGAAAACCTGGCACACGCCGGCTTTACCGAAATCGTCATCAACATCGCCCATCTAGGCGCGCAGATTAAAGACTATTGTGGAGATGGTAAGCGCTGGAATGTTTCGATTGATTATTCAGATGAAGGCGAAACCGCGCTGGAAACCGCCGGCGGCATTGCCAAGGCCCTGCCTTTGCTGGGCAATGAGCCGTTCCTGGTGCTTAACGCCGATATTGTTTGCGCTTATCCCTTGGCCAACTTGCGAACCCAAGCCATCGATCTGGCTCATCTGGTGATGATCAATAATCCGCCGCATCACCCGGAAGGTGACTTTTCGCTGAATGCCGACGGTGTATTGTCGGAACAAGGCTTGAACAAACTCACCTTCAGCGGTATCGGCGTTTATCACCCCAAGCTGTTTGCCAACATCCCGGTCGCGCCGTTAAAACTGAGACCGGTGTTAAACCAAGCCATGCAGCAACAGCGGATTAGCGGCGAGAAGTTTTCCGGCCTGTGGATGGACATAGGCACACCGGAACGCTTGGCTGAACTGAGTGAGCATCACGCCCGCCTCAGGGGTCTACATGCCGAGGATGGCATGCATTAGAATGGTTTGACGACGGCCAGCAAGACTATGGCGACTAAGAACAATACCGGAATCTCGTTGATCCAGCGGAAATACACATGCGAATGCCGGTTGCGATCATGCTTGAAATCCAGCAGCCACTTGCCACAAAACACATGGTAAACCACCAGCAAACCCAACAAACCCAACTTTAGATGTAGCCAACCGCTGCCGGAATATAGCATCCAGGCGTAATCACCCAACATCCACACGCCAAAGATAAAGGTACAAATCATGCCCGGCGTCATGATGCCATAGTACAGTTTGCGTTCCATGACTTTGAAGCGCTCGTTGCTGATACTGTCGTCGCTCATTGCGTGATAAACAAATAACCTGGGCAAATAAAACAAGCCGGCAAACCAGGTCACCATAAAAATCAAATGTAAGGCTTTTAACCAGAGCATGAGGTTCCCGAGGCTGACTAACGTAAAATTTCGGTGGTCACCGGCGCGGGTATGCCCGGTAACGCGGTGGGAGGCGCGACAATCAACACCCGATTACTGTTTTGTTGCGCTTGTCTTTCCAAAGCTGCCGCCTGGCGTTGTTCCGCTTCAACTTGCTGCTGCTGAGCAATCGCACTTTGCTTTAGGGCATTTGTCGATTCGGTTTGGTTTTTCAGTATCGCATCGCGTCTTTCAGCTTCCAGCTTGGCGGCTTTGGCAGCTTCCTGTTCGTTTTGCAGGGCTTCCAGCTTGGCTTTGGCCGCTGCCTCTTGTGCTTCATTGGCTTGAATATCCAACTGCACAGTTTTATCGCTGGTTTGGCAAGGTTTGGCCTGATAAATGGTTTTGCCGTCCTTGCCGATACATTTAAAGACTTCCGCGCTTGCCGAGTGATAACTCAGAACCATCGCCAGCAAAATTACCACCCTCATCGCACACCTCGCCAAAACGCCATTTGCTCGGGCCATAGTTTAGGGTAAAAATTCAGTCTGTTTTCAATAGTTAGGAAAAATCCTTGCGCCAAAATAGCTTATGTCGTTTTCCGGCTAGTCAAATCGATTAGGTCCCCAGATCTTGCTCGGTCATCTCCGCCAACGCATCGCGATGTTCGCGGCGAATTAATATTAGGTTTCTGGCATACACAAAAGTACCCGGCAATTGACCCAGAATAATCACGGGATCCACACGGTGAATACCGTAAGCCAACACAATGACCCCACCCGATAAACTGAAATACCAAAAACTCACCGGGATCATGCTCTTCTGGTGCCGCTCGCTGTGTATCCATTGCACGATAAAACGCATCATGAACAAGGTCTGGCCCACCAAACCGATGCTGAGCCAAATGATGTCATTCGAATCCATGATGGATAAGTGGTGCTGCCATTTATCCGCCAAATGCGTAAAAAAATAAACGATTCCATTTTCCATGTTAACGACTCCTAAAATACGGCGGAACAAATGGGTTGAATCCAGCGATTAACCACGCTGAATCTCGCTGACAATCGGCAGGCTATGGCGTTTTTTCAACCAAACCACGCCCAGCAAGTCGACGATGCCAACCAGCGCCCGGTCCAAGGTTCCGTACTTCGACGTGCCGAAATTTCTCGGCCTGTGATTCACTTTTACGGAAATGACATGTCCGCCCGCCATCCGGATTAACGCCGGCAGGAAACGGTGGATATGATCAAAATACGGTAAGGCCAAAAACTTATCGCGCAGGAATAACTTCAAGCCGCAACCGGTATCCGGCGTGGCGTCATGCAAAATAGACTGCCGCACCGCGTTGGCAAATTTGGAGGAAAACTTGCGCCAACCGGTATCGTTGCGCTTATGCCGAAAGCCGGCCAGCATCCACAATTGGCTGTCGTTTTGCTCGCGCCAGGCCGCGACCAGATGGGGTATATCGGCCGGATCGTTCTGGCCGTCGCCGTCCAAGGTGGCAATCCATGGGTAGCGCGCTGCCGAAACGCCGGTATGCACGGCACGGCTTTGTCCGCAACTGCGTTGATGTGTCAGCACGCGCAGAGTCGGATATTGCTGCATTGCACCTTGCAGTTTTAGGCCTGTGTCATCGGTACTACCGTCATCCACAAAAATCATTTCATAGGTTTCCCCATCGCCCAGCGCACGATGGATTTCCTCGATCAGCAATTCGACATTGTCCGTTTCATTGTGAACGGGGACTACTACAGAAATCTTCATATCTTGGTAAAAGTTGAAAAAGTTGTGAATTGTATCAAACGCTTATACACGGATAAGAATTTTGTACAGGTTTAAGTTATAGGGGCTTGACGTCAGCAGCCTGCCCCGCGCGCCGAAATACCAGCCAATATTCTCGATGCGGCTGTAGGTATACGGCATCGCTAGGCTGGTTTTTTTCCAGGGAAATCAAATAACCGTCCGCATGCTGTGCCGCCCAATCGGCAAGCCGTTCCGCGGATAAAACCGGCAGTGGCTGGGTCAATCGCCCCAAGAAATTGAATTGCCCTTGGTAATTGCCAACATAGACATAAGGAATATGCTGATCGTTAAAGCTTTTCACTTTTAACGCAGCGGGTTGCAGGTCGTATGCCGGGCCGGCATAACGAAAGAAAAATATAAATCCGACAAAAATTGCCGCCACCAACGCTGTCGAGATTGCCGCAACCGACAACGTGCGCTTAATCCAAACCAATAGCGCCAACATCATGGCAATAGCCAACACACTCAAACCCCATGCCGACTGCACAGTCTGGACCCAGTTCAATTTCGACAAACCCGGTACCTTGGGCAGATAAACTAAAAACACCCCAATTGCGCCGAACAGCACCGGCAGCAACCACTCGCCACCCATTCTCGGCTTTTGGGTATGCACCACCACCTTGGCTACCAACAACGCAAACGCCGGCAACATCGGAATCAAATAATGAATCTGCTTGCTGGGCAACAACGAGAACGCCACAAAGGTTGATACCAGCCAAACCAGACAGAAACGTAGACCGCGATCATTAAAAAATCGGCTGCCGCGCAAACTGCCCCAGAAATGCGGCCAGAACAACCAGGGGAACAAAAACATCGGTAAAAAAGGCAGATACCAAAACAGCGAACGGGTATGGATTTTGGTGCTGACTGCGCGATCAGCGGTTTGATGCCACAATATCGCGTTGGCGTATTGCTCGCCACCGGCAATGGCAGCCGGAATCGCCCAAACCAGGGCTATCGAGACTCCAATCAAGGCCGCGATCAACAAGCCAGCAAACCAGCGACTGAACACAATCGAACGCGGAGCCCAAACAGCAACCAAAATTGCGGTAGGGATTAGATGCAAAAAAACCACAGGCCCTTTACTTAGAATACCGAACCCCACTGCTGCCGCAACCAACATCCAACCCTTACGTTCCGAGCCTTGCAAGACTTCCAGCAAGCCGAGCATTCCCAACAGCACCCAGCTAGTCAGCAGAATATCAAACATGATAGACGTGGCGAATAAGGTCCACAGCAAGGTTGCAATCAAGACCCACGGCGCCGCCATTGCTACCGCAGTTTGCTCCGGCCAAAGTTTTTCCGCCAATTTCCGCGTCAGCAACAGATTTGCCAATGCAGCCAACGGCCCGACCAAACTCGGCCACCACTGATTAACGCCGAACACCCACCACCCGGCTTGAATCAACCAAAATAATAATGGCGGTTTATGGCTGTAGGTTTCGCCATTCAAATACGGCACCAGGAAGTCGCCGCGCAGCCACATCTCCCAAGCCACACTGAGATAGCGCGTTTCATCGATGGGAATGGTCGAGCGAAAATAAACGCTTGCGGACAACAGCAGCCAAAGCGGCACAATGCCCCAGCGGTAAATCAGTTTATCGGGTATGGTCATTTTTCGAGAAAATATCGATTCGGGGCACGGGACATCCAAGCGCCCAGAATCACGCCAGCGTTATAACAAAAGCTTAAGCCAATTTCATGCCAACACTATTACAGCCGACAAAGCCCGAGACATCTCAAGCCGACATCAAAAGGCCGAGAGGATCGGTTGAAACAAACCGTTAAGCGGGTTGAATTGCCCCATTAATCATAAGGAATCAGGCGACGACTAAGCGCCATGACAAACTCTCGCCAGCCCGTAACGGTGTAATAGTGCCAGCCGTATCGGCATAGGCTTCCGGTACCATCCAGGCTTGCTTTTCTAAAGTAACGCTCGCGGAATTGTGCGGCAAACCGTAAAAATCCGCGCCATAAAAACTGGCAAACCCTTCCAGCTTATCCAATGCGCCAGCCTGTTCGAAGGCTTCAGCATACAATTCCAATGCCGCATGCGCGCTGTAACAACCTGCGCAACCGCAGCTATTTTCTTTCAAGCCGGTCAAATGCGGCGCACTATCGGTGCCAAGGAAAAATTTGGGATTACCGCTGGTAGCCGCACTTATCAGGGCTTGGCGATGATGCTCGCGCTTTAAGATAGGCAAACAATAGTAATGCGGACGAATACCGCCCGCCAAAATGGCATTGCGGTTATAGAGCAAATGCTGCGGGGTAATAGTCGCGGCGATATTCTCGGATGCAGCTTCGACAAATTGCACCGCTTCCTGGGTCGTCAAATGCTCTAACACGATGCGTAGTGTCGGAAATTGCCGGGTAAGCTTGCTTAGCTTGTTATCGATAAACAGTTTTTCGCGGTCAAAAATATCGTATTCCGCATCCGTCACTTCGCCGTGGATTAATAGTGGTACGCCGTATTGCTCCATCGCCGCAAATAAAGGATAAGCCGCTTCAATGTCGGCGACTCCGGCATCGGAATTGGTGGTTGCTCCGGCCGGATATAGTTTGAAGGCATGAACATGCTCGGCATCGGCCACCTTTTTGATTTCCTCAACAGAGGTACTTGCCGTTAGATACAAAGTCATCAAAGGCTGAAACGTGGACTCTCGCGGCAAAGCAGCCAAAATTTCCTGCCTGTAAAGTAAAGCCTGCGCGACCGTGGTGACCGGGGGTTTCAGATTCGGCATGATAATAGCGCGACCGAACTGCTTGGCAGTATGCCCGATCACCGTTTTTAAAATACTGCCGGTTCTGACGTGCAAATGCCAATCATCAGGTTGGCGGATGGTCAATTTATCCATAATCTCCGGGCGTTTTCATTTAAAATAGCTAGTTATTCTAACATTAAGGGCCTTGAAAATTTAAAACCCCGCCCTTAGTAAGCCGATTTAAACACTTTCAACTGGAGAAGCAGATGCCTATTTACGAATACCAATGCAATGCTTGCGGACATGAACACGAAGCCCTGCAAAAACTGGGTGCAGAGCCCTTAATCGTTTGCCCGGCCTGCAATGAAGCGGAATTAAAAAAGAAAATTTCCGCAGCGGGATTTCGTTTGAAAGGCGGCGGCTGGTACGAAACCGATTTTAAAAGCGGCAACAAGAAAAACGTCGCCGGCGAAAGCAAAGCCCCGGAAAAAGCCAGCAGTTGCAGCGGCTGCCCGAACCATAACCATTAGGAATCTCATGGTAACTGCCAGTTTTCCGAAACGACTGGCACTTCCTAATTTTTACCTATCCCTGTATTTTGATTAACCCGAGAACAACTATGCGTAGCCACAAGTGTGGAGAATTGAACACCCAACATCTAGGTCAAACCGTTGCCCTGTGCGGCTGGGTTCATCGTCGCCGTGACCACGGCGGCGTTATTTTTATCGACTTGAGAGACCGCGCCGGCTTGGTGCAAGTGGTGTTCGATCCCGATATGGCCGAAAGTTTTGCGATTGCCGAACACGTCCGCAGCGAATACGTGCTGCGTATCGAAGGCGTCGTCCGCGACCGGCCTGAAGGCACGCATAATCCCAATATGTCCACCGGCCAAATTGAAATATTAGGCAAGCACATAGAGGTACTCAACGAAGCGGAAACTCCGCCATTCCCGCTGGAAAGCGACATCGAAGTCAACGAAGAAACCCGCCTGCGTTTCCGTTACATCGACATGCGCCGCACCGCGATGCAGCAAAAAATGAAAGTACGCCGCGATGTGACCCGCAACCTGCGTCAATATCTGGACGACCACGAATTTTTCGAAATCGAAACACCGTATCTGACCAAGGCTACGCCGGAAGGCGCGCGCGATTACATCGTACCCAGCCGTACCCACCAAAATTCGTTCTTTGCTTTACCGCAATCGCCGCAGCTCTACAAACAGTTGCTGATGATTGCCGGCATGGACCGTTATTATCAAGTCGTGCGTTGCTTCCGCGACGAGGATTTGCGAGCTGATCGCCAGCCGGAATTTACCCAGCTGGATATCGAAACCTCGTTCATGAATGAACAAGAGATCATGGCGGTGATGGAAGAAATGATCCGCCGCTTGTTCAAGGACATTATCGACGTGGATTTGGGCGACCAATTCCCGGTCATGAGTTATGCCGAAGCCATGAATCGTTACGGTTCGGACCGTCCGGATCTGCGTATCCCGCTGGAACTGGTAGACATTGCCGAGGAAATGAAAGGCGTGGATTTCAAAGTCTTCTCCGGCCCCGCCAACGATCCAAACGGCCGCGTCGTGGCCATGAAATTGCCGGAAGGCGGCGACTTGAGCCGCAGCGTGATCGACGAACTCACCAAATTTGTCGGCATATACGGCGCCAAGGGCCTGGCTTATATCAAAGTCAACGATTTAGCGGCCGGCGTCGACGGTTTGCAATCACCTATCGTTAAATTCGCCCCTGCCGACGTCTGGGCCAAAGTGATGGAAAAAGTCGACGCCCAAAACGGCGATCTGATTTTCTTCGGAGCCGACAAAGCAGGTATCGTCAATGAAGCGATGGGCGCACTGCGCGTGAAACTGGGCTTGGACCGCAACCTGTTAATCGGCCCTTGGAAACCATTGTGGGTCGTCGATTTCCCAATGTTCGCCTGGGACGAAAAAGCCCAACGTTACACCGCGATCCACCACCCTTTCACTGCACCTAGCTGCTCGGTCGAAGAACTGGTCGCCAATCCCGGCACTGCACTGTCGCGCGCTTACGACTTGGTGTTGAACGGTACAGAAGTCGGCGGCGGCTCGATCCGGATCAACCGCACTGCGATGCAACAAACCGTATTCGACATTCTCGGCATCGGCCACGAAGAAGCCCGCGAAAAATTCGGCTTCCTGCTGGATGCCTTGAAATACGGCGCGCCTCCGCATGGCGGTATCGCCTTTGGTTTGGACCGCTTGGTGATGTTAATGACCGGCGCCAGTTCGATCCGCGACGTCATAGCGTTCCCGAAAACCCAGACTGCCGCTTGCCCATTATTCAATGCGCCGGCATTGGTCAGCGAAGAACAATTGAAAGAATTGGGTATCAGACTGCGTACCCCTGCCGGCAAAACCGAAAAGCAGGATTAAGGTAAATCTGAGGGCGGACTGTCTTGTCCGCCCTTTGTTCTTGTTAAGCTTACCACCGGATACCTTGGGAAGCAGTCATCCAAGGTATTGATATACGTCAAAAAAGCACCCCAAATAGTCGTTGACTTTTTTTGCCAAATTGATAAGTTAATCACGTTATTTTTATTAAATAACAGATCCCGGCCGGGGATCTTCGCATGGCATAAGGATTACCGCCCAACACTCCGAATGAGGAGGGGGATGCTATGAATAAAATAACTCCACATCTACTTCGCGATTTGAACGCCACTCTTCCTGAGGGCACGGAGTGCTATCTGTGCGGCGCAGTCAGAAGAGCGCTACACCATTACCGCAAGGGTCGCGAACCCGTGGCCTACCTAGACAAAGATCAAGCTCTGCCGGTGCTAGCCCATCGCCTTGGCCGCGGCCTTAGACGCTTTTTCGTAGACGACATACAAACAGCGCTAGATGCTGCAGACCATCCGGACCAGCAAAAAAGCTCGCTCAGCTGGCCCTACTAAACAAATCGATTAATCGTTTTTAGGGACACCTACCGACTACATCCCCCTTCGGCGAAGGGGGAGTTTTTCAAGCCTTTCAACATTGAGCCTCAAACGCGGACCGGAAAAGCCAGCACATCACTGATAGACTCGCTGCCCAGAGCAATCATCAGCAGCCGATCCAAACCAATTGCTACCCCGCTGCAATCCGGCAAACCGAATTTCAATGCCTGCAAAAATGCTTCATCTTTGCTAACAACCGGCAAGTCGTGGCTTAGCCGATAGGCAATTTCCTTATCAAAACGTGCCTCCTGCTCTTGCGGATCGGCAAGTTCATAAAAACCATTGCCCAGTTCCACGCCATTAATGAACACTTCAAAACGCTCACTGATCCTTGGATCATCAACATGCAGGCGAGCCAGCGAAGACTGTATTGCCGGATAGCTATGCAGCAAATAAATCGTATTTTTATCCATCATCCGCTGGACGCAATGGCTAAAAATAAAATCCAGCCACAAAGCATGATCGTCGCCGCATAGGTCGACAGCCTCCGGAAGCGCATTCGCAGCCGCATAAGCCTGATAATCGCTGACGCAAAAAATCAAGGGATCCAAGCCGGTGGCGTGCAAAAATAGTTGTTGGTAGCTGATTTGTTTGGTTGACAATGCGGCATGAAAAGGTTGCAACAACTGCAACAATAATTCGGCGACTTCCGCCATCAATTGCCGCAAATCGTAGCCGACCCGATACCATTCCAAAATCGTGAATTCCGGATTGTGGTAGCGCCCGGCTTCGCCGTTCCTAAAGGCCTTGCAGATCTGATAAATACTGCCGCTACCAGCGGCCAACAGCCGTTTCATCGCGAACTCAGGCGAGGTTTGCAGAAACAGGGTGGGCTGGCTGGGGGGGAAGTTAAACTGGCTGCTGAAAAAATCCAGCTGCGGATCGGTACCGGTGGCTGGGCACAATAGCGGCGTCTCGACTTCCAACACATCCCGTGCCTCGAAAAAACGCCGTATCGCCGCCAGCATTTGCGCGCGAGTGCGCAAATGCACCAGTGGGCAGCTCGGCTGCCAGCTTACCGTCACTCTTTGACGCGGGACACGTATTCGCCGGTACGGGTATCGACTTTAATCACTTCGCCGATTTGTACAAACAAGGGTACGCGCACCACAGCACCGGATTCCAGCGTAGCCGGTTTGCCGCCACCGCCAGAAGTATCGCCTTTCAAACCAGGATCGGTTTCGGTAATTGCCAATTCCACGAAATTGGGCGGGGTAACCGATAACGGTGAGTCGTTCCACAAGGTCATCGTGCAAATATCTTGCTCTTTCAGCCATTTAATGGCATCGGACACCGCATTTTTATCGGCTTGATACTGCTCAAATGTATCCGGCACCATGAAATGCCAGAATTCGCCATCGCTATACAGATACTGCATTTCTTTATCAACGACGTCCGCACCTTCGACGGTATCGCCGGATTTGAAGGTACGTTCGATGACGCGGCCGGTTTTCAGATTTCTGATCCTGACCCGATTGAACGCCTGCCCCTTACCCGGCTTAACAAACTCGTTTTCGATAATCGAACAAGGGTCATTGTCCAGCATGATTTTCAAACCGCCCTTGAACTCGTTGGTGCTAAAAGTCGCCATTTTTTCCTCGTGAAACAAATAATAATCGGACGATTATAATGGATATGATTTTTAATCGGAAACCGGAGCAGCATTGAACACCCAAACCGCCGGCTGGCAACAGGCGCTGGCCGACGCATTTACCAGCGTCGAGGCCCTTTGTGACTATTTGAATATTTCAACAGACAGCATGGCATTGCTGCCGGATTTCAAAGCCTTTCCGCTCCGTGTGCCGCGCGGCTTTGCTGATTGCATGCGCCGCGGCGATCCAAATGACCCCTTGCTGAGACAAGTGCTGCCGACTCAGAACGAACTGATCGACTATCCGGGCTACAGCCATGATCCGGTAGGCGACCTTGGCGCGGTCGCCGAAGCAGGTATTATTCATAAGTATCATGGCCGGGTATTGTTGATCAGCACCGGCGCTTGCGCAGTGCACTGCCGGTATTGTTTTCGGCGGAATTTTCCTTATGCGGAATTGCAGTTGTCAACGCAAAAAATTCAACAAGCGCTTAGCTACATCATTAGCCATCCGGAAATCAGCGAAGTCATCCTCAGTGGCGGCGACCCCTTGCTGCTAAATGACGAAAAACTCGGCCAGCTGTTGGCACGGTTAGGTGAGATTGAACATATCAAACGGATTCGCATTCATAGCCGAGTGCCCATCGTGTTACCAATGCGCGTCACCCAACCACTGCTCAACTCTTTCTCCAGCCTGTCGCAACAAGTTGTGATGGTATTTCACGCCAATCATGCGAATGAGCTGAGTGCTGCCGTTGGAGCTATTTGCGGCGATTTACGCCGCCACGGCATCACTTTATTGAACCAAAGCGTTCTGCTAAAGGGAGTTAACGATGCCGGCCGCACTCTCTGCGAACTGAGCGAAAAGCTATTTGATCTGGGGATTTTGCCTTACTACCTGCATGTACTGGATCACGCCAGCGGCACCGGTCATTTTGAAGTATCCGAAATCGCCGCCCGGCAATTGCTCGAAGATATGCAAAGCCATCTACCCGGTTATCTGGTTCCCAAGCTGGTTAAAGAACAGGCCGGAGCAGCCTATAAAATCCCAATTTGCTGAGCACCGGACAGTTTTCCGGCGACATGGATTCACATTTACCGATACCCGGTCTAAGATTTTTCCCGTCCCTCCCGGCCAGATCCCCGACATCAGCAAACTATGACAGATAAACTTGCCAATACTGCCAATCAGATACGCCGGTTCGTGCTGGTCGCAGTGTGTTTACTGTTGATAGGTGAGATTACCGTTGTGCTCTATCAAAACATAAACGGCACGAGTGAGCTGACCAAAATATTGATAGTTTTGCTGCCCGGACTGGCTGTCTTGTTGATTTTTAGCGAACTGCTGTCAAATCGGCAACATTTATCCTCCGGACTGACACCCATCGGCGACTTTTACGACCATCTCGCCCAATCCGCCATCGTGGTCGATAATCAGGGGATTATTCGCCATGCCAACCAGGCAGCCGCTTTGTCGGTGGGCAAGTCCCCGGCGGAATTAGTCGGACAAACCATACACGCCTGGTTTCACCCGACCCACCATGCCGAAACAGAGTGCCCCTTATGCCAACATATCATGGCCGGCAAGGCTATGCAGGCCAGCGACTTTGCCTTTCCAAATCAAACATGGCAGCAAATCTCGCTTACCCGTCTGTCCACGCAGAACAACAGCGAATTAATTCAGTTCCATATCGACATCACGCCGCGAAAACAAATTGAAGAACAATTGGCCCTGGTCATAGACGGCGCCCAGCTAGGCTACTGGGATTGGAATTATCTAAGCGGCGAACATTCCGTGAATCAACGTTGGCTGGACATGTTGGGCCTCAGCCATGACGAGTTGGATAACTATGTCAGCGACTGGGACAAACGCCTGCATCCGGACGACAGACAACGAGTGAAACAGTTCGTTGCCAAACATATAGCCTCCGACCGCCCCTATGTCGTGGAATTTCGCATGCGCCATAAACTCGGCCATTGGGTATGGATACAAGGTTCCGGCGCCGTTGTCGCGTACGATCCGGTCAGCGGCGCTCCAAGCCGACTATGCGGCACGCACCAAGACATCAGCGTGCGTAAGCAGTCGGAGCATAATCTGCAACGCGCCTATCAAATTATCAGCCAGAGCGCGGCAGTGGTATTGAAATGGAATAATTCCGAAGGATTACCGATAGAATTCGCCACTGAGAACGCCCGCCAGCTATTCGGCTACAGCGTCGAACAATTGATTACCGGCAATCTGTTTTATCTCAACCTGATCCATCCCGACGATGTCGGGGTTTTCCTTCGCGAGATAGCCACCTGCCGCAACGATCCGGACTGTTCTGAAATAGCGCATCAACCCTATCGCATCGTCGCCCAAAACGGCGGCATAAAATGGGTGCAAGACCGCAAGATGGTGGTGCGCAACGAGCAAGGCAAGATTATCGACTATCAGGGTCTGGTGAGTGACATCACTCAGCAGCGTCAGCAATCCAGTGTGATTAGGAATATCGTCTCCAGCAACCTGCCGCAAAGTGCCGCGTCGCTGCTGGATAATCTGACGCTATTGACCGTGGAAACCCTGGGAGCCGATTTTGCATTAATTGCCGAAACAACAGGCAATGGACGTGCCCGCAGCCTATCGCTTTGCGCAAAAGGCAAAATTGTCGGTAACCGCGAATTCAGCCTGGATAATTCGCCTTGCCGCGAGGTGGCCGCCGGCACTATTTGTTGTGTCGAACACGACGCAGCGGAGCGATTCCCCGACGCCGACTGGCTGCGACGCCAACAAATTCAAGGCTATCTGGGCATTCCATTACACGACAAACAACAAAATAGTTTCGGATTTATCTCGGTATCCTACTGTCGGCCCATTCCCGATACTACCTTTGCCACAGACACCCTGAAATTATTCGCGTTGCAAATTACCGCCGAACTGGAACGCAGCCGCGCCATCAATGCCCTGCAAGACCAAAAACAGCGCTTACTGGATGCGCAAAGTATTTCCCATATCGGCGATTGGCATTGGCATTTGCCGGGCAATCACTTTAGCTGGTCGGACGAAATGTATCGGATCACCGCAACCAGTAAAGCTGTTTTTACCCCCAACTTTTCCAGCATTTTAAGCACGCTGATTCATCCGGACGACCAAAGCTTTTTCAAAACATCGATGCAAAACGCGATCAGTAGCGGCAGTCTCGATTTCAGACATCGGATAGTGCTCGGTAACGACCAAATTCGTCATGTCCACCAACGTGGACAAGTTATTCGCGACGTTAATGACAAACCCACTGGCGTTCAAGGCACCATGCAAGACATCACCGACCGGCTGCAAACCGAGCAACGGCTTTTGGAAGCCAAGCAGCAGGCAGAACAGGCAACACGGGTAAAATCGGAATTTCTCGCCAATATGAGCCACGAAATCCGCACGCCGATGAATGCCATTATCGGCTTGGTTGAATTATGTCTGAACAGCAGCATCTCCGCCAAACAGCGCGACTACCTGGAAAGAGTGGAAACCGCCTCGCGCTCGTTGATGACCATCATTGACGACATTCTGGACTTTTCCAAAATGGAAGCCGGAAAAATGCAACTGGAATCCGTACCCTTTCTATTGGAAGAAATGCTGGACAAGGTGTTTTCCACGATGTCGGAACTTTGCGCCAGCAAAGGCATAGCCTTGATTCGCCCACCTAAGACGCTAACTTTTCTCCCGGTGATCGGCGACCCGCAACGGCTAAGGCAAATTTTTATCAATCTGATCGGGAATGCGATCAAATTTACCGAACATGGCGAGGTAAGAGTCACGCTCACCGAACTTAAGCGCTCTGCGCAACAGACTTGTTTGCAGTTTAGTATCAGCGATACCGGCATCGGCATGAATGCAGAAAAACAAGCCAAACTATTCCAGGCGTTCAGCCAAGGCGACAGTAGCGTCACACGTCATTACGGCGGCACGGGCTTGGGCCTGATCATTTCCAAACAATTGGTTGAACAAATGGGCGGAACGATAAGCGTCGCCAGCCAAGAAAACCTAGGCTCGACATTTACCTTTAGCGTCAAACTGGGCATTACCAGCCTTGCTTCGATACGCAATGCGCAATACCAACAAAAGCTTCCCCTCGATACTGGGAAATTGCAACATATCAGCGGCGCCCGAATATTGCTGGTTGAAGACAACGAAGTGAATCGAATTGTGGCCATAGAGTTGCTGGAACAAGCACATTTGCAAGTCGACGTGGCCGAAAACGGCGAAATCGCCTTGGGCAAACTGCAACAAACCACTTACGACTGCGTGCTAATGGATGTGCAAATGCCGGTGATGGATGGCTATCAAACCACCAAACAACTACGAACACTCCCCGGCTGTCAAACCTTGCCGGTCATAGCGATGACCGCTAACGCGATGAGTAATGATCGCAACAAATGCTTTCAAGCCGATATGGACGATTTCATCAGCAAACCGATATTACCGGAAACGCTTTACGCCACGCTGGCAAAATGGATCAAACCGCGAGCCGACGGGATACCCCAGACCGATCCCAACAGCGAACAGTTGGAAAGCAATCCGCTTCCTTATCTGTATGGCATAGACACCTCCGCCGGCTTACAACATACGGCCGGGAATCTTGCCGTCTATCGAAAAGTGTTACTAAAATTTGCTGAAAACCATGCGGATACCATGAACGAAATCGGCCAAGCCTTCATACATAACCAGTACGACAAGGCCTGTCAATTAGTCCATACTTTGAAAGGCTTAGTCGGCTCCCTCGGGGCGTTACAATTGCAAAGCCACTTAGTACGGCTGGAAGAGTCGCTAATCGATTTCCGCGCCAATATTGCCGACGTACCGTATATCGATAGTAATATTGCCGCCACAACACTGGAGATGAGCAAGGTTATCAGCAGTATCAACAGTAATTTGGCCAACAGCGAAAGCCACAGCGACGGTGAACCGCGCTACTCGACACTGGAAACTCGGCAACAGCTGGCCATATTGATTGATAAACTGCAAACCTTCGATTCCGACTCAGACCAGCAACTTGAGCGGATTATGCGCCATATCGATGATAAAGCTCTGCTGCAAATCTTATTGCCCATCAAAAAACAAATTGCCAATTACCAGTTTGTAGATGCCGCGCAAGCTCTCAACCACATACTGGAACATCGGATATAGGAAAATGGAAAGTAGAAACACGCATACCATTCTGGCCGTGGATGATAGCCCGGAAAATCTGGATCTTATCAAGAATATTCTCGAACCCCATTACACGGTAAAAGTAGCCGTGCATAGCGAACTGGCGTTACATATCGCCACCAGCCAGCTTCCCGATCTGATCCTACTGGACATCATGCTGGACGACATGGATGGTTATGAAATATGCCACCAGCTCAAGTCGTCGGATAAAACCCGCAATATTCCGATTATTTTTCTGACCGCTAAACACTCGGAAGAAGATGAGGTACACGGTTTTCGAATCGGCGGTAGCGACTACATCACCAAACCGTTTTCGCCATCGATTGTTTTAGCAAGAGTACGCACTCAAATACAACTAAAAACTAAATCCGATTTATTGGAAAAACTGGCATCGCTGGATGGACTGACCGAGATACCCAACCGCAGAGCGTTTGACGCCGCCCTGGAACGCCAATGGAACCAGTCCAAACGCACCGGCATGCCGCTCTCGTTGTTAATTGCCGATATTGACAATTTCAAACAATTTAACGACTACTTTGGCCACCCTATGGGCGACGAGTGCCTGAAACGGGTGGCGCGTGCGTTACAAACCATTACCCACAGACCCGAAGACTTGGTAGCAAGATTGGGCGGTGAAGAGTTCGCCATCCTGCTTCCCAACACCGACAGCATAGGCGCCCTGATGCGTGCCGAGCAGTACCGCGAAGCCATAGAGAATCTGAAAATACGGCACACACAGAACAATCCCAACAATTTCGTGACCATATCCCTCGGGGTTGCGACGCTACAGGCCCACACGTTCGACGACGTTGCCAGTTTATTGAAAGCAGCGGACGATGCGTTATATCAGGCCAAGCATCAAGGGCGGAATCGTATCTGCGCGAATAACTTGTCCAACGGCAGGTAGTTTAGAGATCTGCGCGTCGTTCCCGTTTCCGAAAGCGTCTATAATCCCCGCTAATCCACTCGATACCTTATTACCTCGGCTTTTTGTTTATGCATCTTTACCTCGACTTTAATGCTTCCTATCTTGCCGCGTTTGTAATGGGTTTATTCAGCAGCCTGCATTGCATAGGCATGTGCGGCTCCATTATCGGCACCCTGACTTACAGCCTGAAACCCGAACTTCGTAACGATAAACGCCGTCTGTTCGGCATCGTGCTGAATTACAACATCGGTCGGGTTCTCAGCTACGCGATGGCCGGTGCCTTGGTTGGCGTGCTGGAGGCCTTCTTAACTTTACCTTTTGCTCAAGGCCAAGCGCACAGATTTTTGCAACTCCTCTCCGCCGTGGTGATGGCGGGTGCAGGGCTTTACCTTGGCGGCTGGTTTCCGTATTTTGCCTATATAGAAAAAATGGGCGCACGCTTCTGGAAACTGATCGAACCATTCGGCCGCCGATTGATTCCGGTACAAAACCGCACCCAAGCTTTGTTGTTTGGTATGGTGTGGGGCTGGCTACCCTGTGGCCTGATTTATACGGCATTGGCACTAGCAGTTACCACGGGGAGCATTACCCACAGCGCGCTCACGATGTTAGCATTTGGATTGGGCACTTTACCTGCCGTAATGGGTGTCGGTATAATGACCTCATTACTGGCGAGGCTTTCGAAAATCCGGCACTTTAAACACGCGGTGGCAGCCTTGTTTATTATCTTTGCGCTATTGGCAGCCTTCCCATGGCTCTATCCGATGCGCGTTGAACACATCATGACGTTTTGAGAGGTTTTACAGTGGATAACTTCGATCCTATTATTGGACAATCTCCCGCAATCGAAGCATTGATTCGCAGCGCTCGTATCGTTGCGGCGACCGACGTTACCGTGCTGATCAAAGGCGAAACCGGCACGGGAAAAGAAGTACTGGCAACGGCAATTCAAAAGGATAGCCCGCGCGCAAATAAACCTTTCATCGCCTTAAATTGCGCAGCACTCCCTGAGGGTCTGGTTGAATCAGAAATATTCGGCCATAAGAAAGGCGCTTTTACCGGCGCAGTATCGGACAAGCAAGGTTTGTTTCAGGCAGCCGATGGCGGCACATTGTTTCTGGACGAAATCAATTCTTTACCCTTGGGAATCCAGGCGAAACTTTTGCGCTTTCTGGAGTCGGGAGAATGTTTACCCGTTGGCGGCACCAAACCCTACATGGTGAATGTGCGCGTGATTGCTGCCTCCAATGCCGACCTCACCAAGCTGATAGAAAACGGTCAATTTCGTCAGGACTTGTATTTCCGCTTAAATGTAGTGCCGCTGGAATTGCCGGCATTGCATCAGCGCACCGAAGATATAGAAATACTGGCGAAACACTTTTTCACACACTTCTCGGCCGCACATTCCCTGGAACCCCCTACTTTCAGTAGACAAGCCATAAAAACGCTGCGCAGCTACAAATGGCCGGGCAATGTACGTGAATTGCGCAATCTTTGCGAAAGACTGAGCATTCTGCTGGCGGGCAAAGTAATCGAGCCGGAAAATCTGCCCCACGAATTCAACCGCAGCGCAATAACAGTCAGCTCGGACTTTACTTTGCCGGAGTTGGGTCTACAACTAGATGCACTGGAAGCAGATATGATTCTGCAAGCTTTGAACAGAACCAAGGGCAATCGCAGCAAATCGGCGCGCTTATTGGGCATTTCCAGAGACACCTTGCTTTACCGGATTCAAAAGCACGGCTTGGCAACACACTAAGCCATACGGTTTACCGGGGCTGCATGGTTCAGCCCCAGCCTCCACCTAAACAGCTAACGCCGCCTGATCCACTGCACAGTAACATTATCGCTTTTACCTTGGGCTCGTAATACCGCCATTTTTGCCATCTTCTGCAACTCCGGCTTTCCGCTGCACTCTTGCGATAACGCCAACAATTCCTGTTCCTTTACAAACTCCCAAAAACCGTCGCTACAGAGCAGAAAAGTTTCGCCGCATTTCATCGGTGGGAAACAGGCAATATCCACCGCAGGCGTACTCAACACATTGATGCTTCGCGTGAGCTTATGCTGGTCGGGATGAACCCCCATCTCCCATTCGCTGATTTTTCCCTCGTTAAACAGTTGTTGGGGCACCGAATGATCTTTTGTACGCCATAGGACTTGCTCGGAATTGATCCGATAAACTCGCGAATCTCCGCAATGCGCCACTATCGCTCGTTCCTGGTCCAAATACAGAATTGCGCAGGTGGTGTGGGCATCGCTTGCAAACGGATCGTCGGCAAATAGTTCACTCATATTCCTAACAGCTTCCGCAATCCAAGCAGCCATGACCGTTTCTGCCTTCACTGAGGCTATATGAGCATGATATTTTTCCGCCAGAGCAATCAAGCTACGGCAAAAAAATTGCGACGCTTTTTCGCCGGAGTAATGTCCGCCTAATCCGTCAGCGACCACAAATAATGCGTAATCAGAGCACACCCGGTGCGCCATGCAATCCTGATTGACCTCGCGATTGCCTATCGAGGTTAATTGATAAAACTCGAGTTCGTTCTGCATTACATCAACCGTGTAAACGCGACTCCCGCATGACACGCTTCATATCCCTGACCGCGCTATCCAAGCCGGAAAACAAAGCCTGCGCAATCAAGGAATGACCAATATTTAGCTCAACAATCTGCTCGATCCGGCAAATAGCTTCCACATTGGCGATATTCAAGCCGTGGCCTGCATTCACTTGCAATCCTGCTTGGTGCGCGTAAGCCGCAGCCGTGCGGATTCGTTGCAATTCTTGCTCCCGCTCTGGTTTACTTGCAGCATCGGCATAGCGGCCGGTATGTAACTCCACCACCGGCGCACCCGCCTGGACCGCCGCGTCGATTTGCCGATAATCCGGATCGATAAACAAAGAGACTTCTATATTCGCATCCGCCAATTGTTGGCAAGCAGAACGCATCTTTTCCGCGGCGCCTGCCACATCCAGACCGCCTTCGGTCGTCAATTCCTCTCGGCGCTCGGGCACCAAACAACAAGCTTGTGGCTCGACCTTAACCGCAAACGCCAACATGGCTTCTGTCACGGCCATCTCCAGATTCAACCGGGTGTGCAACATATCCTTTAACAAATAAATATCTCTGTCCTGAATATGCCGCCTGTCTTCGCGCAAATGCGCGGTAATACCGTCAGCACCGGCTTGCTCGGCGATCAGCGCAGCCTGCACCGGCTCGGGATAACGAGTACCTCTAGCCTGACGCAAGGTCGCAACATGGTCGATGTTGACACCTAATAAGATGATTTGTTTTTCCATTGAATATAAGTCCGCAAGCGGATGAGAAAGAGGGATGAAAGACGGTCAACCTATCCTGATCTTTGTCTTTCGCCTATAAATACTTAATAATTTTTGCCAGGACATCCCTACTTTTCAGCTGTCTGCCTTGCAAATGTCCATCCAGCATTTTTCTGAAGAGCAGTTTGGCTTCGAGCAGCGCGCGGCCTTCCAATGAAGCCCTTGCGGCCAATATTGACAAGGTTTCACCACCAATCAAACCTTCGTTATCCGCGACCATGCCGCAATCAGCTAAAAAATTGTAGCGCTGACCTATCTTGATGGGATTACCGTTAGCTTCCGAATCCATCGCAACGGCGTAGCCAGCTTCTTGCAATAAATCCAGTTCAAAATAACGCAAAGTCTGTTCGATGCGCTCGCCTAGCAATAAATCACCCAAGCAACGCTCGTAGCAACTGAATATTTCCGGCTGGGGGTCGTCTTTGTGCACGAATAGTTGCACCAGCTCGTTCACATAAAATCCGCAGTAAAGCGCCAAGCGCTCTAAAGGGTAGCTGTCGACGTATTCCACCTGAGACAGAATTTTTAGTTCGTTTTTATCGACAAACGACAGCCGCAAGGCGCTGAAAGGCAATAACAACCCGGCTATTTTCGACTTTTCCTTACGTACGCCCTTGGCGAGCATGGAAACCACGCCAAAATCCCGGGTAAAAACATCTAACAATACGCTGGTTTCCCGGTATGGCCGATGCTGCAGAACAAACGCCGGCTGTAAATAAACGGCCAAGCCGCTCATTAATGGCCAAAATCGCTAAAACCTAAACTCTGTAAGGCGCGCTCGTTATCCGACCAACCCTTTTTCACTTTAACCCACAATTCCAGATAGACTTTTTGGCCGATCAATTTTTCAATATCGACTCGCGCTTCGCTACCGACTTTTTTCAGCATTTCGCCTTGTTTACCGATGACGATGCTTTTTTGGCTATCCCGCTCTACCAAAATCGCCGCGTATATTTTGCAAAGCTCCGGAAACTCCTCGTAGCGTTCGATTTCCACGGTCAGTGCATAAGGTAATTCGTCACCCAAACGCCGGGTCAGTTTTTCGCGAATAATTTCAGCGGCAAAAAAGCGCTCCGGCCTGTCGGTGATTTGATCTTCCGGATAAATAAACTCGGCCTCGGGCAGCAAAGCCATGATGTGCTGCTCCAATACATCAAGATTGGTATTTTTCAATGCCGAAACCGGCACGATATGCTGAAACGGATATTTTTGTTGGGCCTCGGCGAAGAACTTCAGCACCGCATCCTTATCCTTGATTTTATCGACCTTGTTGATTGCCAAGATAACCGGCAGTCCGGCTTGCTCGAGTTTCTTGAAAATCTTCTCGTCGTAGTCGTGCCAATACAGGCCGTCCAGCAACCAAATCACGACATCGACTCCCAGCAAGGTGCTGTCCGCAGTCTTATTCAGATAACGGTTCAATACCTTTTTTTCGTCGCTGTGCATACCCGGCGTATCCATAAAAATGGCTTGTCCGGCGGCTGTCGTCTTGATACCCAGAATTCGGTGCCGGGTAGTTTGCGGTTTTCTTGAGGTGATACTGAGTTTCTGACCCAGCAAGTGATTCATCAGCGTCGATTTGCCGACATTGGGCCTACCGATTAAAGCAACATATCCGCAGTTCATTTATCCCTGGATTGTAAAAAATTTAACATATTTTCGGCAGCAGCCTGCTCGGCCTTTTTTCTGGAAATACCCACGCCGTTGCGCGTTTCCGGTGTTAATGCGATGGTGCATTTCACTTCAAAGGTTTGGGCATGATCCGCGCCGGACATGCTGACCAATTCGTAAATCGGCAAGGGTTTACGGCTGGCTTGCATCAACTCCTGCAAACGGGTTTTCGGGTCTTTGGTCCAATCGTCTACTTTCAGCGCGGCCAGCTTGTCATCGAATAATCGCAATATCCACTGCTGACAAACCTCAACGCCTTGGTCTTTCAGCAAGGCCCCCATGATGGCTTCCAACGCATCCGACAAAATCGAATCTCTACGGAAACCGCCGCTTTTCAGTTCGCCGGAACCGAGAATTAGATAATCACCGATATTGTGCTGCCTGGCCACTTCCGCCAGCGAATTCTGGTTGACCAAACTGGCACGTAGCCGGCTTAAGGCGCCCTCTCCCGCCTCGGGGAACAGTTCGTATAGTTTTTGGGCGATCACGAAGCCCAACACGGAATCGCCCAAATATTCGAGACGCTCGTTGTTTCTGGCCCCCATGCTGCGATGAGTCAAAGCCATCGTAAATAAGCTGGGATCGTTAAAGGTTAAACCCAACTTACCGGCAAGAATTTCAGGCTTTTTAATCACTTATTGCCAGCTTCGAATCCCTCGTGGAATTCAACCAACACACTCAAATTACCCATGATAGGCTCCACTCGCTCGTAGTCGATGTCAACCCGTACATAGCCGGGTTGCGCGACAATTTTGATATTGTCATTGGTGACGTGCTCTACATAATTCATATCAAAGCGTTTTTCCAAGCTACCCTTTATATCAGACTTAGTTTTAGTCACTATATCGGTAGTGTTTTCCACCGCCTTCAAGGCGTTTACCACCCGGCTATGATTGATGTAAATCGGCGCAATTTTTAGAATCAATAAGGTAAAAAAACCAATTAACGCCAAAATAAAGGCAATGGACAGAAAGGTTAAACCGCGTTGTTTTTTTAATGATGACGGCATAACACTACCCCCGAGAAAAATTAGAAATAAACCGACGACTGTTGAGAGTCCACCGCAATAAGCATTGTTTTTTCGGATTATCTTGCAGCAAACCGCTCAACGCAGCACTGTGCCTAGCCGGTCGAAAGCAATACCGTTATTTTGCCAGTCCCAATTCATCCAGATAAAAAAGGCTCTACCCACCAGATTAGCTTCCGGTACCGTACCCCAATAACGACTGTCATTACTGTTATCGCGGTTATCGCCCATGACGAAATACTGACCCTGCGGCACGACGAACACATCCTCTACGGACGAAGCCCCGTGACTTACCAGGATGGAATGCTCAACCCCCAACAAATCCTCTTCCAGCCGCTCTGCACCGCTCATATTGCTGCCCTGCCCGACGCCTTGATAACGCCCAAGAGACACTTGCTTGGCGGGTACGCCGTTGACGTAAAGCTTTTTATCAAAGTAAGCGACGCGGTCGCCCGGCAAACCTATCACCCGTTTGATGTAATCGACTTCCGGCTGTTTCGGAAACCTGAACACCACGATATCGCCGCGCTTGGGCTCACCCATTTCGATAACCTTGGTGTTCAGCACCGGTAAGCGCACCCCATAACTGAATTTATTCACCAAAATAAAATCACCGACCAACAATGTCGGCATCATCGATCCCGAGGGAATCCGGAACGGTTCGAACAGAAACGAGCGCAGCAACAATACGATCAACACCACCGGGAAAAACGAACGGGCATATTCGACCAATAACGGCTCGTTCTCAGTAGGATAAGGTAGATTGGCCCGCTTCAGATATAAGCTATAGCCACCCCAGACAACGCCGGTGACAAAACTGGCTACCACCAGAAAAAATGAAAAATCGTAATCCATAATTGATCGTTATTACTCTTTATTGACCTGCAACACCGCCAGGAAGGCTTCCTGTGGAATCTCGATACTACCCACCTGCTTCATGCGTTTCTTACCGGCTTTCTGTTTTTCCAGCAGCTTTTTCTTACGGGTAATGTCGCCACCATAACATTTGGCTGTGACATTTTTGCGCATGGCTTTTACGGTAGAGCGGGCGATGACCTTGGCACCGATAGCCGCCTGAATCGCCACTTCGTACATCTGCCGCGGAATCAGATCTTTCATCTTATCGACTAAATCTCGACCACGATTCTGACTCAGATCGCGATGGACGATAATCGACAAGGCATCAACTTTGTCACCATTGATCAAGACGTCCAGCTTAACCAGCGGCGCAGGCTCGAAGCGCAAAAATTCGTAATCGAAAGACGCATAGCCGCGGCTACAGGATTTCAAACGATCAAAGAAATCCAGCACTACTTCGCTCATCGGTAGTTCGTAACTAAGCGATACTTGGCTACCGGCATACTGCATGTTTTTTTGGATGCCGCGTTTTTCGATACACAGATTGATCACGTTGCCCAAGTAGGCCTGCGGCACCAGAATATTGGCCTGAATAATCGGTTCGCGAATCTCGACAATGGTGCCGACATCCGGCAGCTTAGCCGGATTGTCGACCATAACAACCTCGCCGCCATGGGTTTCCACTTCGTAAATAACAGTCGGCGCGGTGGTAATCAGATCGATGTTGTATTCGCGCTCCAGCCGTTCCTGGACGATCTCCATATGTAGCATGCCGAGGAAACCGCAACGAAAGCCAAAACCCAGCGCTTGCGAGGTTTCCGGTTCGTAATTGAGTGCCGAGTCATTCAGACGCAATTTATCCAACGCTTCGCGCATGGCACCGAAATCATCGGAACTGACCGGATACAAACCAGCAAACACCCGCGGCTGGACTTTTTCAAACCCCGGCAGTACTTCACTGGCGGGATTGTCGGTAGCCGTAATGGTGTCGCCGACCGGTGCGCCGAAAATATCCTTGATGCCGGCGACGATGAACCCCACCTCACCGGTGTTGAGTTGCTGCTTTTCCAATTGTTTGGGGGTATAAACGCCCAATTTATCAACCAGAAATGACTTTCCGGTCGACATGACGGTAATTTTTTGCTTTTTCCGCAAACTACCGTTGACGATGCGCACCAAGGACACCACGCCCAGATAGTTGTCGAACCAGGAATCGATGATTAAAGCCTGTAACGGCGCATTTTCATCGCCGGCTGGCGGCGGAATCTTTTGAATCAGTTGATCCAGCACGGCTTCGACACCAATGCCGGTCTTGGCACTGATCTTCAAAGCTTCATCGGCCGGAATGCCGATCACATTCTCAATCTCTTCCATCACCCGCTCGGGCTCAGCTGACGGCAAATCGATCTTATTCAAGACCGGCACGACTTCCAAACCTTGTTCGATGGCGGTGTAGCAGTTAGCGACGCTTTGCGCTTCGACGCCTTGAGCGGCATCGACGACCAGCAAGGCGCCCTCGCAAGCCGCCAGCGAACGCGAAACCTCATAGGAAAAGTCCACGTGGCCCGGCGTGTCGATAAAGTTCAGCTGATAGGTGACGCCATCGCTGGCCTTGTAATCCAGGGTGACGCTTTGCGCCTTGATGGTAATACCACGCTCCCGCTCCAGATCCATGGAATCGAGTACCTGCGCCTCCATTTCCCGGTCGCTTAAGCCGCCACAAATTTGAATAAATCGGTCTGCCAATGTCGATTTCCCGTGATCGATATGGGCAATGATGGAGAAATTTCTGATATTTTTTTGATCCACTTAGCTTCTAGTTAATTCGTTAGGTTTACAGAATAAATGCGGTAGCTGCCCTGCCCCCGCGAGGTACTGCTTTAGGCGGCCTTGGCCAGTATTTGTCTGAATTGCGCGACGGTTTCGGCAGTCAGCGGCTGCCGCTGGTTGTCCCAGACCACGCCGTCAAGTTCGTCGGCCAACGTATCGATGGTTTCCATGAAATCATCGAATACCGCCAACGGTGCATCGACTTCGCGCGGTTGCATAAAAAACACGATGCCGGGGCAATAAAAATCTTCTAGCCCGGTGTCCGGGAAAGTACCGGGGTCAACCATGCTGGCGACCGCGAAATCGACCATGCGATTGGCATCCACCCGCTCGAATACCCGCACACTGCCATAGCGCAAGCCCACACGTTCGAAAGCCTCGAACAGATCTTCGCCATTAAAGCCTTGGTCGGCACGGGCAACGATGCTGAACTCGATCAAAGCCGGCAATTCCAAACGCCGCGAATTAGCCAAGGTCGCGGCTTGTTTTTTCTCGACATCCTTGCGCAAAGCATCGGCAGACGGTTTTGGGCTGGGCTTGATGGCTTGATCGTCTAACAGAGCATCTCCATCAACCAACTCGTTGCCTAACGCAAATACATCCATTTCATCGTCGTCTTCCTCGACCGAAAACTCGTCAACCACTCGGTCGTCGTAAGAGTCCTCGTCGTAATAATCGTCAGGGGTGCGTCTTTCTCGCAACGACTTGACGAAATGCCACAACACCATGCCGATCATCACCAGCACGCCGATCAAAATAATCACGACTCTTAATAATTCTTTATCCATTAGCTTTCTGCCATGCTCACTGCTTCATCAATATCAACCGCCACCATTCTGGATACTCCAGGCTCCTTCATGGTAACACCTGCCAGATGTTTTGCAATTTCCATTGTGACTTTGTTGTGCGAAATATACAAAAACTGTACGGTTGCCGACATGTCTTCCACCATCTGCGAAAAGCGCACGACATTAGCATCGTCGAGCGGCGCGTCCACTTCATCCAGCAAACAAAATGGCGCCGGATTCAGTTCAAAAATCGAGAACACCAGGGCCACCGCAGTCAGCGCCTTCTCTCCGCCGGACAACAAATGAATCGAGCTGTTGCGCTTGCCGGGCGGCCGGGCAATGATGTTGACGCCGGCTTCCAGCAAATCGTCTTCGGTCAACTCCAGATAAGCCTGGCCACCGCCGAACAAACGCGGAAATTTTTCTTTCAAGCCACTATTGATCTTGTCGAAAGTCTCTTTAAAGCGCTGGCGGCTTTCCTTGTCGATCTTACTGATGGCCTGATCCAAAGTATTTAAGGCATCGACCAAATCGTCATGCTGCTCGTTTAAAAATTTCATCCGTTCGGATTGCGTTTTGAACTCTTCGATGGCAGTCAGATTGATGGATCCCAGCCGCTCGATTTGATCAGTCAGCTCGTCGACGGCGTTTTTCCACTTAGTTTCGCTCGCGCCTTCGGTCAGATTGGCCAGAATCGCCTCTGGATCAGCATCAACCTCGGTCAATTGCTCCGCAATCGTTTGCTGCCGCACCCGGCTATCCTGTTGCTCGAAACGCACCTGATCCAAGGCTTCTTTTTGTTTTTCCAAGGAACGCTGCGTTTGCGAATATTGCTCGGCTAACTGACTGACCGTCTGTTCGCTGGCTTGTTGCGCCTGACGCTCGGACTGCAAGCTATCCTCGAATTCGGCTTTACGCTCCAACAATTCTTCCAACTGCATTTTCTCGTCGTCGAGCGGCGCTAATGAAAAGTGCAACTTGTTTTCCAGCTCGGCGATTCGGTCAGCCGATTGCTGATGCTGCAATTGCAAACGCTCGATCTGTTTGGCGGTCAGCACTTCCGAAGACTTCAGCGATTCGATTTGCGCATGCAGTCTATGCAAATGCCGGCGCGCTTCGTCAACCGAGGCATCGGTGTTTTGCTGTTGTGCTTGAATCTGTTGATTCAATTGCTCCAATTCGGTTTTCTTGTCGCCCAAATCGCCCAAGGCCTGCTCGGCGTCCTGCTTGATCATTTCCGCTTCGGAAATGCTTTCGGCATTTTCCGCCAGATGCTGGCTGATTTCTTCAATCTCGTGATCGAGTTGCTCCAGGCGGCGTTTTTGCTGTTCGAAACGCGCCGATTGCGCGCTGTACTCGGCGCTTTTTGCGGAAAACTCGGCGCTGAGCAGCTTTTCCTTTTGTTGATATTGCTCTCGATTGTTTTCGGCGGCCTTCAATTCGTGTTCGGAGTTGGCTAATTGCTCTTCGTCCTCGGCTATCATCATCTGCAATTCGCTTTGCCGCTGCTTCAGTTCGCGTAATTCCTTTTCCCTATGTAGTACCCCGGCCTTGCTGTCGCTACCACGGCTGATTTTGATCCAGTCCTTGCCCAACCAAGTGCCGTCGGCCAATACCACCGACTCGTGCGCCTGCAGATGCATTTGCCGGGCTTGTTGCAGGGTCTCCGCGCAGTAAATGCCGCTCAACAAACTGGATAAATCCCAGCGACTGCGCAGCTTACTCGCCAAAGCCACCGAATCGGGACTAACACTAGATGGGCTAGCATGCGTTTCGAACACCACCAACGATTGCTTGGTCAAATCCTGCAACTCGCCCAGTATAGAATCGGCGCTATCCACACAGATCGCTTCCAGGTAACTGCCCAACACCGTTTCCACCGCGGTTTCCCAACCTTCTTCAGCATCCAGGAACTCGGCCAATCGTGGCTGTTGCTCCAAACCCACCTGTTCCAGCCAGGCGCTCAGCTCTTTTTTATCCTTGCCCATCGCATGCTGCTGCAATAACTCCAAGGAACTGATCTTGCCGTTGACCTTTTGCAACTCGGCTCGGCTGGCGTGCAGGCTGTCGTGAAGTTGCTTGATGGCCGGCCGTAATTCTGCGATGCGTTGCAGCACGACTTCCAGTTGCTGCTGCAATTGCTCGCGTTCGGCTTCGATCAATTCGATACTGCTATCCAGGGTTTCCAATTCCAGTTGCAATTGGGTGTCTGCCAGGCCGCCGCGTTCGCCGTTTAATTTGTCCAAACGGGTTTGCAACTGCCGGTTTTGATTTTCCAGTTGCACCAGCTTGGTCCGCTGCACTTCGGCTTGCTCGCGGTAACCGGCGTTTTCCGCTAAAAAAGCTTCCCACTGCTGCTGCCATTGCTGCTTTTGCAGATGCGCGTCTTGCTGAATGCCCAGCAAGTCTTCCTCACGCTCGCGGGCAACGATCATGGTTTCTTCAGCTTCCAGCAAGGTCTGACGGATTTCCTCCAATTGCTGCCGGTCCTGCTCGCATTCGGATTGCGCCTGCTCGGCCTGCAATTTCAAGCGATTGATTTCAACCAGCGTTTCTTCGTGACTTTTTTGGTTGTGCTTAATGGTCTGCTCCAGCCGACTGACTTCGGCAACGACTGCATAATATTCGGCCTGGGTGCTGTCCAGGTGCAGTTGCTGGGCCTTCTGTTCGCCACGCTTAAGTTCCATGGCTTTTTCGGTATCGCGCAGCAATACAAACAATCGATTGTGTTCGGCGGCGATACTTTGCAGTTTTTCTTCCAGCTTCTGCGCAGAACGCTGAAAGTTTTGCCAACGCATCGCCAGCAGCTCTTGCTTGTACTGGCGTTCCTGCTTTTTCAGTTCCGTGTATTTCTCGGCTTTCTCGGCCTGCTTGGCCAAATTCTTGATTTGCTTTTCGACTTCTTCGCGCAAATCGTTCAAGCGCTCGAGATTCTCGCGGGTATGGCGCATGCGGGTTTCAGTTTCCGAACGCCGTTCCTTATACTTCGATACACCGGCCGCCTCCTCGATATGCACCCGCAAATCTTCGGGCTTGGCTTCGACCATTCGGGAAATCGTGCCCTGTTCGATGATCGCATAGCTGCGCGAACCGAGACCGGTGCCCAAGAACAGATCGGTAATATCTTTACGCCGACATTTGGAGCCGTTGAGCATGAACAGCGATTGGCCGTCGCGGCTGACCTGGCGCTTGATGGAAATGGTGGCGTACTGCGAATACTCACCGCCGGCCTTGCCTTCGCTGTTGTCGAATACCAGTTCGACTGACGCCATACTGACCGGCTTGCGGCCCGACGAGCCGTTGAAAATCACGTCGGCCATATTGCCGCCGCGCAAATGCTTGGCGGAGCTCTCGCCCATTACCCAACGTACCGCGTCGATGATATTGGATTTGCCGCAACCGTTCGGACCGACGATCGCAGTCAAATTGCCGTTGATCGGTATCGTGGTGGGATCGACAAAGGATTTGAAACCCGAAAGTTTGATTTTTTCCAGCTTCATGCCTGATTTATGACGCCCAAGACCGTTTACAAAGCCGGCTATTATCGTCGAAATGCCGTTTCGATTCGAATGGAATTTAACTCGGTTTAACACCAGGCCTTAAACCGAGCCCAACATTTCGTCTCGAAAATCAATACGTAAACAGATTGCGGGCATCGCTTGACCAAGCCTATGGGCAAGTCAGACTGCCAACTCCAGCAACCGAAAACCGCTCGATATTCCAGTCGACTTCAGCTTAGTGCGCACCTCGGCATTGCCCGCAAACACCCGCTCTTTACGCCTTTTTTACACGGCTAAAAATAAAATCCGCAGATAGCCAAAAGTTGCCGGAAATCAAGCAATTTTGTGGCATTTAATTAATCTCGTTAACCGGAGAACGCATGCTGCGAGTCATTTATCTGTTTGGATTGGTATCACTGATTTTTCCGGAACTCGTATCTGCCGAATCGGCGCCAGCAGCGCCACAGACCTTTCACCTTGAGCTTACCCAACATTGGGTTGGCTACTTTTCACTGGTCGTGATGATCGTTGCCTATATCTCAGCGATGCTCGAAGATGTAACCCATCTGCGCAAATCCAAACCCATGCTGCTGGCCGCGGCGTTGATCTGGTTCGTCATCGTCCTGGCATATCAACAACACGGCCACAGCTTACCGGCAACCACAGCGTTTAAAGGTAACTTGCAGGCTTATATAGAATTGCTGCTGTTCATCATGGTTTCGATGACCTACTTGAATGCGATGGAGGACATGGGCATCTTTAATGCGCTGAAGATCTGGCTGGTCAGCAAAGACCTCAGCTATCGCCGACTATTTTGGATAACGGGATTTTTAGTTTTCCTCATTTCCTGTATCGTCAACGGCTTGACCGCCGGCTTGTTGATGGGCGCTGTCGTGGTCGCCGTTGGCAAAAACAG
Source organism: Methylomonas sp. TEB (assembly GCF_047777895.1). Classification (GTDB taxonomy): domain Bacteria; phylum Pseudomonadota; class Gammaproteobacteria; order Methylococcales; family Methylomonadaceae; genus Methylomonas. The sequence goes on along the minus strand of NZ_CP180476.1, from coordinate 1,512,919 downwards.
TCCGCGTTTTGTCTCGCTGGGCTGTTTGAACATCGTGATTGCCACCAATGCCGGCGGCACATTTAGCCCACTGGGCGGCATATCGACACTGTTTGTTTGGCAACATGGCATGCTGGGTTTTACCGAGTTTTTTAAATTGTTCGTACCTTGTCTCGTCAACTTTTTGGTACCGGCCGCAGCTATGCATTTTGCACTACCCAAAGACAAACCCATTATCGAACCCCAGCAAATTTTGTTACCACGCGGGGCCAAACGCATCATATTCCTGTTCGGCGTCACCATCAGCTTGGCGGTTGGTTTTGATATGGCGTTGGGATTACCGGCGGCAGCCGGCATGATGGCAGGTCTATCCTTGTTACAATTCTTTTATTTCTATCTCCAAAAATCCGATAAACCGAGCAGTCCGCAACAGTCGGAGTTTTCGCTATTTTTCGGCGGCGGCGACGTGAATTTGATGACTAACGAAGCCAAACGCCTGGATATTTTCGACAAAGTGGGCCGACTGGAGTGGGATACCTTACTGTTTTTTTACGGCGCGATGATGGGAATTGGCGGCTTGGGCTTTATCGGCTATCTTGATGCCATTTCTCAGGTGTTATACGGACAATTCAGCCCGACTCTGGCGAATGTAATGATCGGTTTATCGTCGGCATTCGTCGACAACGGTACACTTATGTTTGCGGTGTTAACCATGCACCCGGATATTCCGCAAGGACAATGGTTGTTGCTGACCTTGACCCTGGGCGTCGGCGGCAGCCTGCTAGCCATCGGCTCGGCGCCGGGCATCGGTTTGATGGGGCAAGCCAAGGGGCAATACACCTTCGGTAGCCACATGAAATGGTGCCCGGTCATCCTGTTGGCTTACTTCGCCAGTATCGGTACGCACATGCTGGTCAATGCCGGGGCTTTCTGACCGTCGAATGCCTAACAAGCGCACGCCCAAGCGTTAATATTGACACCCTGATGACACTATCTGAAGCTTGGCTATCCCCGCAAAAGCGCGAGCGCTTCCTCGGCCATGCCTGGGGCATCGCCGCTCCCTTCATTTGCACGCTGATCGATTGGCCTTTGCGTGACCTGCTGGGACCGGCCAGCATTCTGATGACTTATTTACTGGGCGTATTTCTGGTCGCTAGCCGCTACGGCCGCAGCGCATCCATCGTCGCCTCGCTACTCAGCGCACCAACCTTTGCCTTTTATTTTGCCCGCCCCATATTCTCCTTTGCGATTAGCGACTTGGAAAATATCGTCGGCTTGGCGGTGATGATCATCGTCGCGAATGTCACCGGCAGTCTGCTTGAAAAATCGCGCATGCAAGCCGAGTTAGCCAAACAGCGTGAATCGCATACCAATGCGCTCTATCGATTGAGTCGCGACCTGGCGGCAGCGCAGGATCATAACGCCGTCGCACGTATCGCGGCCGAACATATAGACAATGAATTTGGTACCGATTCGGTTCTGCTGATTGCCAATACCAAAAACGGCCTGCAAATTCAAACGAATCAAGCATTGCCCATTTCATTGCAAAGCCTCGACCATACCCTGGCACAGCAAGCCTTAGAGACAGGTGAAGCCAGACTTCAGCCCCCATTAAGCTATTACCCACTGCAAGGATCTAGCGCTGCGCAAGGCATTCTAGCCGTCCTACAAACCGAAGCATTGGCTAGACAAACACCGGAAGTAAACACCTTCTGCCACTTAATCGCGCAAACCTTGGAACGATTTCAGCTAGCCGCGCAGGCCCGAGAGGCCAATCTGCAAGCCGAAACCGAAGCCTTGCGCAATGCTTTGTTAAGCTCTATCTCCCATGACTTGCGCACGCCTTTGACCCGCATCATCGGTGCGGTCGGCACCGCTATCGAGAATGATGCCGGATTATCAGCCCCGGAACGCCAAGAGCTGAATCAATCGGTATTGGAAGAAGCGCAACGCATGTCGGAGTTGACCGGCAAAATTCTGGACATGGCCCGCTTGAGTAGCGGTCAAATCATTTTGCACAGAAGCTGGAACACCATTGAGGAGATAGTCGGCAGCGCTCTGAACCGTTTGGATAGACAATTACAGGACAGACCGGTCCGCACCCTGCTGCCTGATAGCTTGCCGCTAGTTTGGATAGATGCCGTGTTGATAGAACAGGTGTTGGTCAATCTAATCGAAAACGCGGTTAAGTACACGTCGCCAAGCAGCCCGATTGACATTGAGGCTGTATCGCTCCGCGATCAATTCCGCTTAACCGTAGCGGATTACGGTCCGGGTATCGCCAAGAACCAACAAATTCGGATTTTCGAAAAGTTTTATCGCGGCACTACCGAAACCGGACAAAACGGGGTCGGCCTGGGACTTGCATTGTGCAAGGCGATTGTCGAGGCACATGGCGGGATGATTTACGTGAAAAACCGCATCGGTAAGGGCGCGGAGTTTCTTATTGAACTACCGCTGCACGAACCGCCGCCGCTGGCCGAATCGGAAGCGCTTGGAGGCCTAGCATGACTAATGCGCCTTTAATTTTATTAATAGAAGACGACGCACAAACCCGACGTTTTCTAAAAACCAGCCTCAGCCTTCGCGGCTGGTCCATGATCGAAACCGACTGCGGCAAATCCGGCCTGGCGATGCTCAGCAATGCCAATCCCGACTTAGTGATCTTGGATCTGGGCTTACCTGACATGGACGGAATCGCGGTGACGCGACGCTTGCGGCAATTGTCTGACCTGCCCATTCTGATATTGTCGGCGCGCAGCCAGGAGCAAAACAAGATCATGGCACTGGATGCCGGGGCCGACGATTACTTGACCAAACCCTTTGGCAGCGGCGAATTGCATGCTCGGTTACAAGCTTTAATGCGCAGGGTTGCACGCAGCCTGAGCAATCAAGAGACTTTTGAAAGCGGTCAGTTAAAAGTCGATCTGACGCGGCGTAAAGTATTTGTTGCCGACCACGAAGTGCGCATCACTCCTATCGAATTTAGGCTACTCGGCATTCTAATCCGTCATGCCGGGGTGGTCGTCACCCATCGCCAACTGCTTCAAGAGGTTTGGGGTGCGGAACACATACACGATCAACATTATCTGCGCATTTATATGGGGCAATTGCGCCACAAACTGGAAGTCAATCCGGCGCGGCCCCGTTATTTGCTGACCGACGTGGGGGTGGGGTATCGCATGGCGGTTAACGATGACGATTAAAGATTGACCCGGCCTGAAACAGCGGTTCTGTCTAAACTGTTGGCTGCACCCGGTGCTGGCCTGTCGAGGTGGGAGTCCAAGACTCTACGAATCCAGCATTCTAAAAACTGATCGAGAAGCCCGTTATGGTTGATTTCTTTCGAAATTGAAAGGATGGCGGCCCTATTGACGCACTCAGCTCTGGAAAACCGCGTAGTTTTAACGGATTACGAAGAAGCGAGCCAATCCATCAAGACTGGCTCTAGTCGTCTATGCCCAGTCCTAAAAAGGACCGCAGCTAATTCAACAATGCGCCTAAGTTGTTAGGCCGCCGATTGGCAACAGCGGATTGCGCTTGACCGGGATTGTTTTGGATATCCGAGATCAACCTTCCAAGCACCTGTTGCGCCTGCTCAGGGCTATTGATTCTGGCCTGACTGTCACTATTTTGTCCGCTGGCAGCCTGCGCCAATTTCAAAGACTCCTGCGACAAACTAACCGTGTCGCTTGGGCTGGGCTCTGGTCTCTCGGCCTGATTTTGCGAATTGGTCGCCTTCCTGCGTTCGGCCAACGCTTCAATCCCGCTGGCTTTTTGATCTTTGGATACACCTTGGCTAGCCAAGGAATTTGGGTTTGGGTATGTAGTGTTGATTTCCATCGTCGACTCCCCTGCAAGTTAGACTCACATCTTAGCGGTTTTTGCGATTCGCCTTAACAATAATTTTACATCATTCGCCGCAAGTTGTTGACAATTCTGCCCATCAAATGTTTCGACTGATTCAGGAGAAACAAACCCGGGACCCTACGCAAGCGCCAGCTCAAAATCACACGATAACTCATTGAGTTTAAATGCTTAATACGTTATCGCATCTTAGCTGGTAAAATATTGCCAGACTTAACCGGCGGACATCCCATTCGCTACTCCGGAATCCATAACAACCCAAATCAAGTAATGACTACAAAACCCAGCGCAGACCTCACCACTTTCGAAAACCCCAGGCCGGCGCGCGACTTTACGATTCGCATCGACATCCCGGAATTTACCTGTTTGTGCCCGATGACCGGCCAACCCGACTTCGCCAAACTGGTTCTGGAATATGTACCCAATAAATTATGCGTGGAACTCAAGTCTTTGAAGCTGTATATGTGGACTTTCCGCGAGCGTGGCGCGTTTCATGAGGCTGTAACCAACGAAATTTTGGATCATATCGTCGCGGCAATTTCTCCCAATTTCATGCGCCTGCGCGCCGAATTCAATGTGCGTGGCGGCATTTACACCACGGTAATTGCCGAACATCGCGACCCAAGTTGGCAAGCGCCTGAGCTGGTCAATTTGCCATAAAGCAACGTGAGCGGCAGAACCTTCTATAACAGCGATATTGCCGTCGCCCTGCAATACGACGGCAAAAATGCGCCGAAAGTAACCGCCAAAGGCGAAGGTTTTACCGCTCAGCAAATTCTGGCCATCGCCGAAAAACACGGCGTACCGCTGCAAAACGAGCCGGAGCTGGCGCGAATTTTGGCGCAAGTCCCACTCGGTGAGGAAATCCCCCAACAACTCTATATTGCCGTTGCCGAAGTCATCGCCTTTGCGTATTTCATCAGCGGCAAAACCCCTGATTCCGAATCATGAATTTAAAAGAAGCGTTTACCGTGTTGCCGCAATACGCATTGCCGCATCACGCACTATCCGGCGTGATGTCCAAACTGACTCACTGCCAAAACAAAATCTGGAAAAACCTGTTTATCAAATCCATCGTGCAGTTGTACGGGGTAAACATGCAGGAAGCCAAGTTTCAAGACCTGGATCACTACGCCAGCTTCAATGATTTTTTTACCCGCGAATTAAAAGACGGCGCCAGACAGATTGACTCCGCCGCCGACGCCATAGCCTGTCCGGCGGACGGCGCGGTCAGCCAAGCCGGACCGATCAGCAACGGTCGAATTTTCCAAGCCAAGGGCCACGACTACAGCGCCTTGGAATTGCTGGGCGGTGACGCCGAACGGGCGCAGGCCTTTGAAGATGGCTCTTTCGCCACTATTTACTTATCACCCAAGGATTACCACCGTCTGCATATGCCGCTGACCGGCACTTTGCAAGAAATGGTACATATTCCCGGCCGCCTGTTTAGCGTGAATAACACCACGGTTGGCGCCGTGCCGAATCTGTTCGCGCGCAACGAGCGCGTAGCCTGTATTTTTGACACAGCCGCTGGGCCAATGGCTTTGATTCTGGTCGGCGCGATTTTCGTGTCCAGCGTCGAAACTGTCTGGCACGGTGTCGTCACGCCACCGAGCATCAGCGCTCCCAGGACCTGGCGTTATGAAAAAGACGCGCCGATTATTGAAAAAGGCATGGAAATGGGCAGATTCAATATGGGCTCGACAATTATCGTCCTGTTCGGTAAAGAAAAAATAGCTTGGAACGACGACTTCTCCAGCGGCAGAGCGGTACAACTGGGCGAGGCGATTGGCCGAACGCTAGCATAAACCGGACAAATTGACAGCGTAATGTGATAAGCACTGCTAGTGTGGCATAATGCGCGCCTGTCCGCCCGGCCGGACCATTAAAACGACGATAACAATAAGAGGATTACCATGAGTTTCTTGATTTCCGATGCGCTGGCCCAAACAGCGCCCTCCGCCGTACAACCCGGCTTTGAAGGTATGCTGTTTCCATTGGGTATTCTGATATTTTTCTATTTCCTGTTCATCCGCCCACAATCCAAGCGCAACAAAGAACAAAAACAAATGCTGGCTGCGTTGGGTAAAGGCGCCGAAGTGGTCACCACCGGCGGTATTCTAGGTAAAGTGGCGGAACTGGACGACAACTTCGTCAAACTGGAAGTCTCTGACAACAGCTTTATTCAGGTCCAACGTCACGCCATCGCCAACATGATGCCTAAAGGTACTTACAAAACCTTGAACAGCAAAAAAACCAAAGAATAAGTTTGCTTTAACCCTGCGATATACCCCGCTTTTATTCGCAACAGCCTGGCTGTCACTGCTTTTAATGGAATAACCATGCAAAATCATTTCCCTGTCTGGAAAAACATCCTAGTAATTTTCGTGCTGTTAGTCGGTACGATTTACGCGCTGCCTAATCTTTATGGCAACGACCCGGCAGTGCAATTGGCCTCGTCTAGCCCGACGCCATTGCAGCAGTCTCAGGCTGACGCAGTCGCCGCCAGCATCAAAAACGCTGGTTTCACGTTGAAAAGCTTTGAATTTGCCGACGGCAAAATCCTGGCGCGATTCAATAATACCGACGAGCAAATGAAAGCGGCAGACCTATTGCGTGAACAAATGGCCGGTAAAGCCACAGTCGCCTTGAATTTAGCGCCTGCCACCCCGGCTTGGCTGCGCGCTTTCGGTGCAAACCCTATGCATCTGGGCTTAGACTTGCGCGGGGGGGTGCACTTTCTGTTGGAAGTTGACATGGACTCCGCGCTGAAACAAGCCGAAGAACGCTACACCAACGACATTCGCTCGGCCTTCCGCGATGCGAAAGTTCGGTATCAATCCGTTTCGAAGGAAGCGGGCGGCATCAAAGTCGTGCTGCCTAACGAAGAATCCAGAGTTGCCGCCACAGAAGTACTCAATAAAGACTTCCGCGGTCTGGATTTAGTGGAAAGCGGTCCGAATGAATTCACATTAAACATCCCCGAACGCAACCTGCGCGAAATCAAGAAATCGGCGCTGGGCCAAAATATTACCACGCTGCGCAACCGGGTCAACGAACTGGGTGTCGCCGAGCCTATCATTCAGCAACAAGGCGACAGCCGCATCGTCGTGCAACTGCCCGGCGTGCAAGACACTACCCGCGCCAAAGAATTGTTAGGCACCACCGCCACACTGGAATACCGTTTGGTAGATGTGGAGCACGATGTGCAATCGGCCTTGGGCGGCCACGAACCTATCGGCAGCCGCTTATATAAAGACAAAAACGGCGCCCCGGTGCTGTTGAAACGTGCGGTTATCGTTACGGGCGACCAGATCACCGATGCGTCATCAGGCTTGGATCAAGACGGTTCACCTGCCGTATTCATCACATTGGATGGTGTCGGTGCCAAGAAAATGGGCAAGATGACCCAGGAAAATATCGGCAAACCGATGGCTGTGGTGTTCATCGAATACAAATCCGAAACCCGGGTCGTTAACGGCGAGAAAGTTCAACATAAAGAAAAAGTCGAAAAAGTCATCAGCGTCGCCACCATTCGCGACAGTTTCAGCAAACGCTTCCAAACCACCGGCCTGGACAGCCCTGAAGAAGCCCGCACCTTGGCCTTATTACTCAGAGCCGGCGCCTTGGCTGCTCCGGTTGAAATCGTCGAAGAACGCACCGTCGGCCCCAGCTTGGGTCAGGAAAATATCGATCAAGGCATGATGTCGATTACCGCCGGCTTCCTGCTGGTGGTATTTTTCATGGTTGCTTATTACCGCGCTTTCGGCTTGATCGCCAACTTTGCTTTGTTGTTCAACGTCGTGCTGCTGATCTCCATTATGTCCGTGTTGCAAGCCACCCTGACCCTGCCAGGCATGGCCGGTATCGTCTTGACTGTGGGTATGGCGGTGGACGCCAACGTACTGATCAACGAACGGATCCGCGAGGAACTGCGTAATGGCTTGAGCCGGCAGGCCAGCATTTACGTAGGTTACGAAAAGGCCTTTGCGACCATTCTCGACTCCAACGTTACCCACTTTATCGTCGCCGTATTGTTGTTCGGCTTTGGCACGGGCCCGGTTAAGGGTTTCGCGCTGGTCTTGATGATTGGGATTGCCACTTCGGTATTTACCGCGGTCACCGGCACCCGGATGTTGGTTAACTGGTTTTACGGCAACGATCACCGCAGCGATAAAATTTCCATCTAGCCAAAAATCTGGTCTCGGCTTAGCATAAACCGGACCGCTTCCGCGATTTCGGAAACACACTATTCGGCAGGGCGTTTTTCAACACTCTGCCTGACACGCTATAATGCGCAATTAATTTTTCAATCAACATCCTCACTGGAGTTACACAATGGCAATCGAACGTACTTTCTCAATCATCAAGCCTGATGCAGTCGCTAAAAATGTGATTGGGGAAATTGTCAGCCGCTTCGAAAAAAACGGCTTGCGCATCGTCGCATCCAAAATGCTGCAACTGACCCAAGAGCAAGCCGAAGGCTTTTATGCCGAGCATAAAGAACGCGGTTTTTTCAAAGACTTGGTTAGCTTCATGACTTCCGGCCCGGTGGTTGTGCAAGTGTTGGAAGGCGAAAATGCGGTATTGAAAAACCGCGAACTGATGGGTGCCACCAACCCGAAAGAAGCTGCGCCAGGCACGATCCGCGCCGACTTCGCGGTCAGCATCGACGAAAACGCCGTGCACGGCTCCGATGCGCCGGAATCTGCCGCGAGAGAAATCGCTTACTTCTTCTCTGCTAATGAACTCTGCGACCGTATCCGCTAAACCAGCATTGATTAATCTGCTGGATTTCGACAGAAAAGGCTTGCAAGCCTTTTTTGTCGAGCTCGGCGAAAAACCGTTTCGCGCCACCCAGGTGTTGAAATGGATTTATCAGGAAGGCATCTCGGATTTCGACGAGATGACCAACCTGAGCAAATCGCTACGCAGTCATTTAAAAGAACACTGCCAGATCAAAGTCCCGGAAATCGTCGCCGAACAATTGGCGTCCGACGGCACTTGCAAGTGGGCGGTGCAGATGCACTGCGGCAATCGGGTGGAGACCGTTTACATCCCGGAAGAACGCCGCGCCACCTTGTGCATCTCCTCGCAAGTGGGCTGCGCGTTGGCCTGCACCTTTTGCTCGACCGCCAAACAAGGCTTCAACCGCAACCTGTCCACCGCCGAAATCATCGGCCAGCTGTATCTGGCACAACAAAGACTAGGACCGGAACGCCGCATCACCAACGTGGTGATGATGGGCATGGGCGAACCCTTGCTGAACTTCGATAATGTCGTGGCGGCAATGAATTTAATGATGGACGACTTCGGTTATGGCTTGTCCAAACGCCGCGTCACGATCAGCACCTCCGGCATAGTGCCAGCCATGAAACGCCTGAACGAAGTTTGCGATGTCAGCGTGGCGGTCTCGCTGCACGCCCCCAACGACGCCTTGCGCGACCAAATCGTACCGATCAACGTCAAATATCCGCTGAAGGAATTGATGGAAGCCTGCCGCGAATACGCCAAGACCGGCCCGCGCAAGCATATTACGTTTGAATACGTGATGCTGGACGGCATCAACGACAGCCCTGAAGACGCGCGCACCTTAGTCAAGCTATTGAAAACCGTGCCGTCCAAGCTAAATCTGATTCCGTTCAATCCGTTTCCGCAATCGCCTTACCGTTGCTCCAGTAACGCCGCCATCCTGAAATTTCGGGATATTCTGCATAATGCCGGCATCGTCACCACCGTTCGCAAGACCCGCGGCGAGGACATTGATGCAGCCTGCGGGCAATTGGTCGGTCAAGTACAAGATAAAAGCCGCAGACATTTAAAACTGCAAGCACAAGGACTCTCGCATGGCCAATAGGCAAGCCGCTCGCGGATTAGTGCTGATGAGCCTATTGCTAGGCGCTTGCGGCCTGCTGCCGGACACCCGCGAGACGATGAGCAATGCCGAAAAAGCCAAGCTCAATCTACAAATGGGCGCGCGTTATCTGGACATGGGCATGCTCGACGTCGCCAAGGAAAAACTGGAAAACGCCGTACGGCTGGATTCCAGCAACCCGGAAACCCATAACGCCCTGGCCGTCTTCTATGAGCGCATCAAACAAACCGAAGCAGCCAGCGACAGCTATCAAACCGCCTTGAATAAAGATTCGGATAATTTCAGCATCAAGAATAACTATGGCCGCTTCTTGTGCGAGCAAGGCAAATTCGATAAAGGCATAGCCTTGCTGCAAGATTCGATGGCATCGCCAATGAACAACCGGCCCTGGTTTGCATTAACCAATCTGGGCGTTTGTTACGTTAAGCAGAACGACATGCAGCGCGCCGAAGAGTATTTTCGCCAAGCCTTGCAATCTCAGCCCGATTACTCGCCGGCCTTGCAGGAGATGCAGCGCATCAGCTATCAGAATGGTCAGTTCATGTCGGCCAGGGCGTTTCTGGAGCGCTACCTGGGCGTCGCCAAACATACCCCGGAAACGCTGTGGATCGCGTTTCAAACCGAACGGGCGCTGGGTAACAGCAAAATATCCGAAGAATACCGCGAGCAATTGATTAGCTCTTTTCCTGCTTCCAAAGAAGCACAACAAGTCAAAACCGCGATCAGCAAATAATCCGGCAACAAACAAGATCATGGCAAAACAACAACAGGCTATCCAAGCCATCCGCGGCATGCACGACATCCTTCCTGAACAATCGCCTCTATGGCAATGGCTGGAAAGCCAGGCCAAACAGGTATTGAGCGCCTACGGCTATCAGGAAATCAGATTGCCTATCGTCGAAAAGACCGAACTGTTCAAGCGTTCGATCGGTGAAGTCACTGACATCGTCGAAAAAGAAATGTATACCTTCGACGACCGCAACGGCGATTCGTTAACCCTCCGCCCTGAAGGCACCGCCGGCTGTCTACGCGCTTGCCTGGAACACGGTTTATTGCACAACCAAAGCCACCGTCTGTGGTACTACGGCCCGATGTTCCGCCACGAACGCCCACAAAAAGGTCGTTACCGCCAATTTTATCAATTGGGCGTGGAAACCTACGGCATGCCCGGCCCGGATATCGACGCGGAAATCATCGCCCTGACCGACCGATTGTGGAAGCAGCTAGGCATCCGCGATAAAGTCGAGCTGCAAATCAATTCCCTGGGTACCAGCGAAGAACGTCTGGCTTATCGCGGCAAACTGGTCGAATATTTCCAACAACATCTGGCAGTTTTAGACGAAGACAGCTTGCGCCGCCTGGAAACCAATCCGCTACGCATCCTGGATAGTAAAAATCCGGATATGCAGGCTATGTTGCAACAGGCCCCGGTACTACTTGAGCATCTTGGAGAAGAAAGTCTGGCACATTTCAATAGCCTGAAAGCCACGCTGGACGATCTGGGTATTACCTACCAATTGAATACTCGCTTGGTGCGCGGCCTGGATTATTACGGCAAAACCGTATTCGAATGGGTCACCGAGCACTTAGGCTCGCAAGGCACCATCTGCGCTGGCGGCCGCTATGACGGCTTGATCGAACAACTGGGCGGCAAGGCGAATCACGCCATCGGCTTTGCGATGGGCATGGAGCGCATCCTGGCCTTGCTTGAATTACTGGATAATGTCCCAGTCGCAGCTAGCACCGATGTTTACATGATTCGCGTCGGCACCAACGCCGAAGCAGCCGGCATGCGCTTGGCCGAACGCATCCGCGATGCGCTTCCGGGCTTGAAATTGCAAGTCAATTGCGGCGGCGGCAGCTTCAAAAGCCAGTTTAAAAAAGCCGATAAGTCCGGTGCCGAGTACGCCATCATCATCGGCGACGACGAAGCCCAACGCGGCGAAGTGGCCTTGAAACCCTTGCGCATCGACGCGGAGCAAAGCACACACAATCACGACCAGCTCCTGCAAACCCTGCAAGACTGGCACCGCCAATAATCCTTTATAACCTGATAATAGAAGAGAACTACCGTGGCAATTTACGATACCGAAGAAGAACAACTGGAACAGTTGAAAAAGTGGTGGGAAGCCAATCAGACTTCATTGATCGCCGGTGTTGTCACCGCAATAGTATTGGTGAGCGGCTGGAATCTCTGGCAAAACCACCAACTGGAAAAACGCGCCCAAGCCTCGCAGATGTACCAACAATTGTTGGATAGCGCGGCCAAGGACAATAGTGAATCCACCGAAAAACTGGCGGAACGCTTGCCTATCGAATTTCCGGGCTCCGCTTACGCCCACTATGCCGGCCTGCAATTGGCCAAAAGCAAAGTGCAAAAAGGTGATCTGGAAGGCGCTAAAGCGATTCTGGAAAAATCCATCAAGGAAGCCGACAGCGATGAGTTAAGACATGTGGCCCGTCTGCGTCTGATTCAGTTAATGCTGGCTACCGGTCAATACGAACAAGGCTTGCAATTGATCGCCGCAGTCGATCCGGCTAAATCCGAAGGTTTTTCCGCCAGTTACGACGAATTGCAGGGCGACCTGTATGTCGCGCTGGATCGTTTGGACGAAGCCCGCAGCGCCTACCAAAGCGCAATCAGAACCGGTCAAGCCACCCCGCTGACGCAGTTCAAGCTGGACGACGTCGCAACGCCTGGCAACGCTGCCACGGCGGCTGCCAATTAAGCCCACGCCAACGGATACACGCTTTAGCATGTTAATCAGGAACATCAGATACCGCTCACTTCTCCCGCTGCTTGCCTGCCTGCCGATGCTAGCCGGCTGCGCGGGCTTGGATGCCGGACGCGACTTTATCTCGGGCTTAACGGAATATATCACCGGCGACGACGACAACGCCGATCCACCGGCCGCCTTGCAGGAATATACCCCGGAAGTGCAAGTCGAGGTGCTGTGGAAGGAATCAATCGGTAATGGCGCGGATGAAAAATATCTGAAACTGATACCGGCAGTCGCCGAAGGCACTGTATACGTCGGTGACAACAAAGGCCATTTGCAGGCGCGTGGCGCCGGCAACGGTAGTCTGAGCTGGGAAAACAACACCGATTACAGCTTCTCAGCCGGTCCCGGTCTGGGGGTGCATACCGTGGTAATGGGTACCAGCACCGGCGAAGTCATAGGTTTTGATAAAGCCAACGGCGAACAGCGCTGGAAAATCGACGTGCCCAGCGAAGTATTGGCGGCTCCGGTGGTAAGTCACGGTATTGTCATCGTCCGGACCACCGACGGCAAAATCATCGGCCTAAAAGAAGACAATGGCGCGCAACTCTGGACCTTCGAACACAGCGTACCGGCCCTGAGCATCCGCGGCACCGGCGCGCCCATTATTGTCGACGACAACGTGATCGCCGGCTCGGCCAACGGCAAGCTGGAAGCCCTGCAATTGAAAGACGGCAAATCCATCTGGGAAGCCACTATCGCGATACCCAGCGGTCGGTCCGAAGTCGAACGCTTGGTCGATCTCGATGTCGATCCGGTCGCGGCACGCGGCGCCATTTATATCGCCGGCTTCACCGGCGGCGCGTCTTCGGTATCCGAAGTGGACGGCGATGTGCTGTGGCGCAACGAAGCGGTGTCTTCCTACACCGGCCTGAGCCTGGATTACCGTTACCTTTATGTCAGCGATACCCAAAGCCATGTCTGGCAACTCGATCAACGCAGCGGCGCCTCGCTGTGGAAACAAAAAGACTTACACAACCGCCAATTGACGGCGGCGGTGGTTTATCAAAATTATGTCGTAGTCGGCGATTTCGAAGGTTATGTACATTGGCTGTCCAATAGCGACGGCCGCCAATTGGGCCGGATTCAGGTCAGTAAAGCGGCGATAGAAGCCAAGCCGGTAGTCGTGGACGATACGGTTTTCATTTACGCCAAAGACGGCACCCTGGCCGCTTTGAGAGCAAAATAAATTCATGTTACCTGTTATCGCCCTGGTGGGCCGCCCCAATGTGGGCAAATCTACGCTATTTAATTACTTGACGCGCAGTCGCGAAGCATTAGTTGCCGATTATCCCGGCCTGACCCGCGACCGCCAGTACGGTCGGGTCAAACGCGGCGAGCGCGACTGTCTGGTAGTCGACACCGGCGGTATCACTGACGAACAGGAAGGCATAGACGTCTTCGCCAAAAAGCAGGTGGAAATTGCGCTGCAGGAAGCCGACGTGGTGTTCTTCCTGGTCGACGCCCGCGACGGTTTGAACGCCACCGACGAAGCGATTGCCGATATGCTGCGCAAACTGGGCAAACCAGTGGTGCTAGTGGTGAATAAAGTCGACGGCATCGACAGCAATACTGTAACAAACGATTTTTATAGCCTGGCACTCGGCGAACCCATCGGGATTGCCGCTACCCACGGCCGCAATGTCCACGACTTACTGGATCGTATCGACGAGTTATTGCCGGTAGTCGAGGACGAATTCGAAGAGCAGGATCCGGGTATCGCCATTGCCATCGTCGGCCGTCCTAACGTCGGCAAATCGACTTTAGTGAATCGGCTGCTCGGCGAAGAGCGTGTAGTGGTGTTCGACGAAGCCGGCACGACCCGCGACAGTATCTATATTCCGTTCGAACGCAACGGCCAGAAATTCACCCTAATCGATACCGCCGGCATGCGCCGCCGCTCCCGCGTATCGCTGACCGTGGAAAAATTCAGCATCATTAAATCGCTGCAAGCCATCGAAAAAGCCCATGTGGTGATTTATTTGATCGACGCCCGCGAGGGTGTCACCGATCAGGATGCGCACATTTTGGGCTTGGTGTTGGAAGCCGGCCGGGCTTTGATTATTGGTTTGAACAAATGGGACGGCCTGAACGCCGAACACCGCGATTTCGTGAAAAAGCAAATCGAGATCAAATTGTCGTTTTTGGATTTTGCCGAAAAGCATCCGATCTCCGCGCTGCACGGCAGCGGCGTCGGCAAGCTGTTCGACGTGGTGCATACCCTGTACGACTCGGCGATGACCGACATGTCAACGCCCTTGCTGACCCGGATTTTGACCGACGCGCTGGCCGCACATCAGCCGCCACTGGTCGGTGGTCGCCGCATCAAATTGAAGTACGCGCACCAGGGCGGCCGAAATCCACCGGTTGTCGTGATCCACGGCACCCAGACCGATGCCCTGCCCGGTGCATACAAACGCTATTTGATGAATTATTTCCGCGATCAGTTGCGGCTTACAGGCACGCCGATACGCTTGGTATTCAAATCGCCGGAGAACCCGTTTCAGGGTCAGAAAAACCCGCTAAGCGACCGCCAGATGAAAAAACGCAAACGTCTGATCGATTTCAGCAAACGCAAAAAATAAAAACACCCAGGGAGCAACACATGGCAACCATCACTTTCCAAGGCAAACCGATCAACACTATCGGCGATTTACCAGCGATAGGTACGCAAGCGCCGGATTTCCAATTAACCAATCGTAAAATGCAGGACGTGGGTTTGGCTGAATTTGCCGGCAAACGTAAAGTGTTGAACATAGTCCCCAGCCTGGATACGCCGACCTGCGCTACCTCGACCCGGAAATTCAACGAAAAAGCCGCGCATTTGCATAATACCGTGGTGTTAGTGGTATCGGCTGACCTACCCTTTGCGCAAGTGCGGTTTTGCGAAGTCGAAGGCATCAAACACGTCGTGCCGCTCTCGACCTTCCGTTCCAGCTTCGCCCACGATTACGGCGTCGAGCTGTTGGACAGCATCCTGGCAGGCTTGACCGCCCGTGCCATTGTCATCATCGACGAAAACGACACAGTCATCTACACCCAGTTGGTCAGCGAAATTGCCGACGAGCCTGACTACGTCAGCGCCTTGGCCGCCCTGCATTAACCGTGACACAGAGCGCCGAGCTCTGAGTTTCAACTCGGCGCGAAGCCACAAGCTAAAGTCTAAGATTTTTCTAAATCTCCGGAATCATGAAGCCGTCGCTTGGCGTTCCGCCTGATCATACATCGCGCCAAATAGCTGAATAACGACATAAATCATGGTTCTGGCAACACGAACCGCATCAGGCTCCGCCGGGCTGTCGGCAACATAGGCGCTGATGGCATCATCCATGAATTTAACCAAGCCGGCTTGCGAATCGCTCTCGGTCAGGCGCTCGGCAAATCGATTCTGAAATTTGTCGCGAAACTTCGTATCCATCTTGTTGCCAGGCATGAATGCCTGCAACTCCGCATCGAGTAAGGCGGCCGTATTCTGTAACCATTCCATGTTCAATACCCTTTGGTCCGGCAAATCGCCGAAGGCATGCCGGAATACACAAATCACATCGAAACAAAGATCCATGAACAGATTTGCCAAATCTTTATCCTTGTCGGCAATCAAAGCCGAAAACACGCCAAAGATCGTTTGCGCCAACGCGCTCTGCTCGGTTTGGAATTGCTGAAGTATGCTGCGGCCAGCATTTTCATCCTGGCTTTTGGCGTATTGCAGGGCCTGATACAGCTCTCGGTCGGTTAATTCACGCATCGTCGGTTCTAACTAAGTTCGATAAATATCCAGGCGATATATTATCAAGCCCATGCCTGATAACCGATATTTATAATATATGGACCATTGAACCGGCCTTTAAATATCCTCGCCTTCCATGGTGAAAATCAGGCATTTTCAGAAATTTTCTTCAGTTAACCAGGGTATGGCCGCGTTGACGCATGCAGGTTTTAAATGCTCTTTTAAAGCTTTCGTTCGCTTTATAGCCTTCCCATAATCCCGCGGGGATAGCCAATATTGCACCACCGGCTGCGCCGGTGGCGGCGCTGCCGGCTATCGCACCGACTGCCGCGCCGCCCGCGGCACCGGTAACCGCACCGACACCGGCACCCATGCCGATTTCCTTGGTAATATCCGACGCTTGTTCCGCAAGAGACTTACACTCGACCATGTCGCGTTGCGTGGTTTGCGGCTGTTGGTCCAAACGCGGGTCGATGATCGGATGCCAGCTACTCATGGATGCGCAGCCGCTGGTTAATGTGGCAAGTAGCAACATACTGCCGAAATATTTTTGTGTCATTTTTCCTCCAAAAGGCATGTTTAAATTGTTAGCTAAATTCTCATCATTGCTGTTTGAAATATTGAGCGACTGGTGCTGCGGAGGATTGCTCCGGCACGCATTAGAGTTGATAAAGTTGCGAGATATTGCTGCCGATGCATTTTTCGCCAAGCTGTTGATTTATAGCAGTATTCGAGTCGCACATAATCACTCCGTAAGTTGTTCACTTGTGAAAAATTCTAAGTTTGGCGACTTAAAATCTACTTAAGCTTTGATTAGAATCCGGTTAAAACGCCGCCGGCAGCTCAGCACTCACGAATCGGCGTCATGTTCGGAAAGGCTTTGCAACACCCGCTTAAACAGGCAGTATGTTCCAATGAAAACCCTCACCCAACTCCATGCAGATATCGACACGCGGGTAAAAATCATCCGCGACAACCAACCCGATTGGCTATGCCGCCAGGGTTGCGACGGCTGTTGCCGCAGGCTTGCCGCAGTACCCAAGATCACCGCAGATGAATGGCATTGTCTGCAACAAGGCCTGATGGCCTTACCGCCGGAGCGATTTCAGCAAATCGGTGGGGAGATAGCCGCTCTGGCCGGCCAAATAGCGCGCCCGGTCATCTGCCCGCTGCTGGACAAAGCCAATGGCGCTTGCCTGGTCTATGCACACCGCCCTATCGCTTGCCGAACTTACGGTTTTTATGTTCAGCGCGATCAGGGGCTGTACTGTAAAGACATCGAAGCGCGCGTAAGTGATGGCGCGCTGAGCGAAGTGGTGTGGGGCAACCATGACGGCATTGACCATCGGTTGCTTGCTCTAGGCGAGTCGCGCGAATTGCCGGAGTGGTTTGCGGATTGGCAGCGGGATGCTGATTGAATCGAGGCTATAGCCCCGACACGCAGATGTTTGTTTTTGATAGTAAAAAGACCTAACACGCCGCTCAAAGAGTAGCTGTCGCCAGTCCGCAGAGCGGAGGCTCCGCGACTCATACCGCTCAACGAACCGAGCCGACTCAGTAAGCCCTATAGCGCGCCTGGGATTGCCCGGAACAGACGCGCCTCCGCCATCATTCAGCAGTCGGCGAATGATGGCTATCGTGATCAGGTATGCCTGGATTGCCGTGGTCCTCGGCTTGGGCATCGAACCATTCATGCAGGGCCTGAACGAATTGGGGGTATTCGGTAGAAAAATGAATCTGTCCGCCGTTATCCAAAGCTTGATATTGAACTTTAATATCATCGACTTTTGCCTTTTTTAACTGCGCCAGCCCCGGCATTTCCGCACCATGCAAACGTTCCGTCGCCGCATAATTGCCCGCCTGGTATTGTTCCGCCCTTTTTTGCAAATGCCCCTGAATTAATTTAATTTGCGAGGCATTATCCGCGGATTTGATCACCACATGCTGGACACCGCCGTGCACCGTTTTGGTAAAGGTTTGTACCGTCCCCTGCACCGCGTAAGGCACTATTGTCTGTAACTGTTCTTGATTGATGGGTTTGGCAGGCGCATGCTCAATAGCTTGCACGACGATCAGGCATTGTAAAATACCCAGTATTATCAATAGGTAGTGTTTCATGGCGATACTCCGAGTAGATTGACATTCATCCTGAACACTGAGTTTTTTATCCGGTCGATTAATACCTTTCGCTCCGGACCTATTGGAGAAGCACCCTAATTGGCTTGGACAAACATAGCCGGATCGGGATGCCGGTAATCAATAGCCGGATTTGCCACTCAGTGATTCGCTGGCTCCGTTCTTCATACACAAAATACGTTTTAGCAAAATCCTCAAGCTTTCCATTGCAGGAATTGATCGAGGCGCTCGACGTTATCAGGTAAAAACACATGCACCTGGTTCCGGCCTTTTTCCTTGGCTCTGTAGCACGCGCTATCGGCGTTACTTAAAAACTCCCCGACATCCCGAACGGTACACGTCACCGCAGCCACTCCAATGCTAGCGCTCACGGTAAATTCAGCATCACCCCAGTTAAATTTGAAATTGCGCAGACTATTACATAGTTCATGGGCGATATTGCGCGCTTGATCAAGTGTGGTGTGTTCCAGCAACAACGCGAACTCGTCGCCGCCCAATCGGGCCAGCGTGTCGCGTTGCCGCAGTTTGGAGGACAAAACGGTACTGATTCTGCGCAGTAATTCATCTCCTGCCGCTTGTCCACAGGTATCGTTGACCTGCTTAAAATGATCCAGATCGAGATAACAAAGCGCATGGTGAAAATAGCCGGGGCGGGTGCTAGCCAATACCCTTGCCACCCGTTGTTCAAAAGCTGTCCGATTAACCAGCCCGGTCAAGGGGTCGTGGCTGGCCTGATAGGCCAAACTCTGGCGTTTGGTTTGAGATGCCGACATATCCCAAAACACCAGCACCAAGCTATCGACAAATCCATCCAACGCGACCGGATAAAACGAATATTCGACCGGAAATGACCGGCCATCCTTGCGTTTAAAATTAGCGGTACTACGCTGAGCGATGATGTCGCGGGCCATATCAGGCAACTTGAGCGCTTCCAGCGCTAAGATCAAATCCCCGGCTATCATGGCAACGATGTCCTGTCCCAGCACGTCTATCTCGGCGTAACCCAAAACCTGCAACGCGGCCCGGTTAACGAAGCTGCAACGGCCATCCACATCAAGACCGACAATACCTTCGCCGGCCGAATCCAGCAGTAAGCGAAAGCGCCTCTCGCTGTTGCGCGCCTCGGTATTGGCGTGTTTGAGCTTTACCAAAGTGGTGTCAAGACTGGCATTGGCGGACTTGAGGATGGCGCATTGTTTTTCCAGTTGTTCCGTACGCCTAAACACCAACTCCTCCAAACGTTGCCGGTAATAGCTCAGCTCCTGTTCGGTTTCTTTGTCTTTGGTAATATCAATCAGGACACCTTGCAAAAACAAACTTTCGCCGGCTTCATTCCGCACTACGTTGGCTTCGTCGAGAAACCAGCGATGGCTTCCATCCTGTTTACGTAATCGGTATTCGCACCTCAGAGGCGCATGATGTTTATAGGTATAGGCATAGGCTTCTACCGCCACTGCCAGATCGTCCGGGTGCACCCGCTTCAGTATACCTTGCGGGTCATCAAGCCAATCTTGCTCGGGCAAGCCCAATTGAGCAATTTGCGGACTGACATATAACAGCTTTACCGGCGTTTCCAACGATGCGATATAAGTGATCACCGGCATTTGTTCCACCAAGGCCCGGTACTTAGCTTCCGCCTCACGCAATTGCGCCAGGGTTTCGGTTTTCTCCGCCAGCAGGTGCTGTCCCTGCAACTCTCGGTTGACTTCAGTGGGCGATGCGGCGTCCGCGTTGCTGGCGCAGTTGTTAGATTGGTCCGTGGCAAAGGCCGCATCATCGCATTCTATCGGCACCAGGATGGAGACATTAGCCTGTTTGACCGTTTCCACTTGATTGGCGATGTAGCCGGCATCCAGCATATCCGGTGATTGCCAATTCCCGCGCACTTGTTCGGGCTGGCGGTCTTCGGCGAGTTTAAGACCGTGATGACTGGGTTCTCCCTCGCAAAACGCCGTATCATGATCCCGAAACGCCGCCAGGGAGTGTTTGTTCGCCATCCGGCTGGCTGGATCGTGGTCTATAACAAGTGAGCAGCTATGGGCTTTGGCTGATGCAGTGTTCATAAAATCGCCCCCTATCGGTGACTGGGTTTCAATAGCCGAACTGACCAGATAAAACCACGGGGCGATATTTCAGCGCCGGTAGACTTGATCAGCCAAATGCGTAGCGTCTCCTGAGATCTTTGGCATGTCCATAAGTGGTAATGGCGGTAATAGGTTTGGACAGCGGCGACGGATTGGCACTGACAGCAAGCAGCCGAGCAAACTCGTTTTTGATGATCGGGTAACACTCGCAACTTTGTGCTTCCAGGCCGGCGCGCTCCAGCACGCTGATTTGACCACGGCAATACCGAATTACCCCGGCTTGCTGTAATTTCCCGGCGACCTCGGTGATGCCTTCGCGGCGCACGCCCAGCAGACTGGCGATGGATTGCTGCGTTATTGCTATCTCGCTTCCGCTCTGCCGGTCCAGGATCATCAACAGCCAACGCGAGAATTGTTGTTCAATGGAATGATGCCGCTTGCAAGCCGCTATTTGCGTCATATGCGTCAGTAGTGCCTGGGTATAGCGGAGTAACACACCTTGCAGCCCACTGTGCTGTCCGCCTATCCGCTCAATTTCCTCATCAACCAGACTCCTGTGCAAACGATAGGCATAGCCCGGCATCACTACTAAGGCTTGATACGGTATGGATTCACCGCCCATGAACAGCGATATACCCAGCATGCCTTCGTTGCCAATCAAAGCCAGTTCGCGGGAGGCTCCATTCTCAGTAAAGTAAAGCTCCGCTATCACACCGGTGACGGGAAAGTAGACATAACGCAAAGACTCATCCGGTTCACAAAGCGCGTCGCCACACTCCATTTCAACCCGTTCCAGTAAACTTGAAACACGGGCATACTCGGGTTCAGGCAGCATAGCGAGAAGCTGGTTTTGTCTTGGATGGTCCAATTCACTCATCAGTTATTTCCGGATTGTTTAGCGAGGGGTAAATCAAGTATTCATATTGCTGAAACGGTAAAGCCATACCAACATAGCGCGTTTTAACACAGCCGCTATCCGCTAAAAATACGTACTGCTACTTAGATTGAAGATAAGTTTGACAGGGCTAATTTTTCGCCAGCATACTTCCGCGCGAACTGGGGCAAGAAGCCAACTCTAGGCATAGCTTTTCACAAACTAAGGCCGGCTATTTGGGCTTATGCACGGGTTAAGACCCGGTTGCCAACTCCCGCTGTTGCCGAAACAGGGCTTCTCGGCTAGCCACATCCGTATAATAGGGCTTGCGTTACAACCATCGAAAGAATGCCTGAAGCGGTCTAAATTCTGTCCAAAATAGAAGATGTCTCATGACTGACGAGCGCTGTAAGTCTGCACACCCTGACAATACTGTTCGACAAGAAGCTCAGAACAGACACCCAAACTCAAGCAAAACCAGCAGTTCCCTCGATGCTCCGGAGAAAATTTTGCATGAGCAGCAAGTACGTCTGCTTGAATTAGAAACCCAAAATCAATCGCTGATTCAGGCGCGAGACCGCTTCCAGCATCTTTACGATTTCGCCCCGCACGCCTGCCTCACACTCAGCCCGGACCAGCGAATATCCACCATAAACTTTGCGGCCGCCGCCTTGTTGGGTGGTGAGCGTCAACACTTAATTGGCCGTCATTTTTCAAGCTTGATTGCCGATCAAAGCCGCGACTTTTGGCAACGGCATTTATCGCAGATTCAGCAACGTAGCGAAATTCAGCCTTGCGAATTGCCAATGCTGCGTGACGATAACGCTGCATTTCCTGCCAGACTCGACTGCCTGATGCTCACCGGTCTCGCCGACCAGCCGGAACTGCACATTACCCTCACCGACCTCACTCGACAAACACAAACAGAATCATCTGTGCAGGAGCAAAGCCCGGCGCTGTGCGCGGCACTTATACAAGCCGCGCGGGATGCCATTGTCTGCATCGACGCAAAACACCGTGTCGTATTATGCAATCCCGCAGCCGGCAAGCTGTTCGGCTGCCGCGCGGATCAAGCCATTGGCAACGTGATCGAACACTTTATTCCGGCTGGTTTTCCGGCCATTTATTCAGCGCCAAAGCCAGAAGGCGATAGCGATCATCAGTCTAAAGAACTTCGCACAGTGACCGGTTTGCGCGCTAACGGCGAAGAATTTCTAATGGAAGCCATCATTTCCGAGATAGACACTGGCGAGCAAACCTTGTATTCCCTTGTCCTGCGCGATGCAGACGGACGCAGCCCACTACCAGCCGAACATCATTTACAGGATCAGCTGTCCAAAGTGGCGGCTTCCGTACCCGGCGTTATTTGTTCTTTTCGTTTGGCTGCGGATGGCTCAGCCAGCATGCCTTATGCCAGTCAGGCGCTTGAATCTTTGTACGGACTGCCTCCCGAAGCAGTGGCCGAGGACTTTAGTCCGGTATTTGCCAGGGTGCATCCCGACGACATCAAACTGATCAACGAAACCATCAGCGAATCGGCGCGCAGCCTGACGCCTTGGCGCGACACCTTTCGCTACCAACACCCTAGTAAAGGCGAAATCTGGATAGAAGGTCATTCCATGCCGATGCGGGAACAGGGCGGCAGCATTTTGTGGCATGGCTATCTCCAAGATATTACCGCGCGAAAACAGGCTGAATCGGTCTATCGCGACCAGGATAGGGAACTGCAACTGATCATGGATGCCACGCCGGCGCTGATCGCCTATTTGGATGTCGATTTTCGCTATGTACGGGTAAATGCGACATATGAACACTGGTTCGGCATCTCTCCGGAACAGGTTATCGGCCGCACCGTGCCGGAAATTCTGGGTGGCGCGGCCTGGGACATAGTCCGTCCTTATCTGGAGCGGGCTTTGGCGGGCGAGCCGGTTAGTTTTGACCAGCAAATTCCTTATGGCAACGGCAAACCCCGCTGGGTGCATGCGACCTATATTCCCAATGCCGATGAAGCCGGCAGGTTGAAAGGTATTGTGGTGCATGTGATCGACATCGAAGAGCGCAAACTGTCCGAGCAGAAAATTGCCTTATTGAACCAACGCTTGGAACGCCGTCTGGAGGAAATGCAGGTTATTTACAACACGGTACCCATTGGACTCGCCATCGCCAATGACAATAGCGGACAACATATCCGCGGAAATCGGGCGAATGAGCAGATGCTGGGCGTGCCCCCCACCTCGGAACTTTCACTATCGAGCCCAACCCCGCCGGCCATCACAGTATTGCAAAACGGCTATCCGCTGGCCGCTGAAGATCTGCCGATTCAGCGTGCTTGCCGGGGAGAAGTGGTGAGCGACGAGACGCTGGATATAGTCCGCCCGGACGGGAAAGTGATTACCGTGGTGTCCAATGCATCGCCCTTGCTGGACAATAAAGGGCAGCCGCGCGGGGCCGTTGGCGCATTTTTGGACATTACACCACTGAAAGTCGCTGATGACGCCCTGCGCCGTAACGAGGCTTTCGTACGCTGCGTTCTGAATTCGCTGCCCGCACATGTGGCAGTACTGGATAATAGCGGCTTGGTGACGACGGTCAACGCGCCCTGGGATTGCTTTGCTATCGAGAACGGCGGTTCGTCCAGTCAATTGTCGGAAGGCGCCAATTACCTTGAAGTTTGCCGCCGCTCGTCTGCGGCAGGCGACCGGGACGCACAGAAGGCTTTGACCGGCCTTGAGAGCCTGATAGCGGGCCATCAACAGGAATTTATGATGGAATATCCCTGTCGAACCGCGCTTGGTGAGCTTTGGTTTATGATGCACGCCAAACGCATTACCCAAGGTTTCCAGGGCATGATTATTACCCATGTAGACATTACCGAACTGAAACGCACCCACGCGGAATTGCGGCATACCGAGACCCGCCTGGCACTGATCATCGACGAAGTGAATGCCGGTTATTGGGACTGGGATTTGGTCTCGCAAACCTTATTTCTCTCGCCGGAATGGAAACGGCAAATCGGTTTTGACGACCATGAAATGCAGAACCGTTGGGAGGAATGGGAATCTCGCTTGCATCCGGATGATCGGGCATGGGTCCTGGCAAGCACCAAAGACTACCTGTCCGGGCATGTATCCGCTTACGAACTGGAATTCCGCTTACGGCACAAGAATGGCTCCTACCGCTGGATCCATTCGCGCGGCAGCTTATTGCATGATAAAAATAATCGGCCTTATCGATTGCTGGGCATCAATTTCGACATCACCGACTATAAACTGACCCGGGAATTGAGCGAACGCCGAAATCGGATGGAACAGTCATTTCGAGTATCGTTGGCGACGCAGACGATAGCGGCGATTGCCCACGAATTAAACCAACCCCTGGCCGCTATTTCCTCTTATGCCGACGTGGCGTTGCGCCTATACCAATCGGAAAAACCGGATTCCCAAAAACTCAACCACGTACTGGAAGCCTGTGTGCAACAAGCTCAGCGTGCCGGCGAAGTCATCAGACAATTATTTAGCCATTTGAATAAAACCGAGGCCGTCGGTGAACGGGTCGATATTAACTTTCTCGTGACAGAAGCCTGCGCGTTTATAAAAAACGACAAAACCCTAGACACTTTAAACATAGAACTGGACCTTGCCGCCGACTTACCGCAGACCACGGTCAATGTGCTGCAAATTCAAAAGGTGCTGGTGAATCTGATCATTAATGGTCTGGAAGCGATGCAGGAACACGGTAAGCTATCCGAGGTATTGCGCATTACCACCGGCCGATACGCCGACGATCCTGATATGGCAGTAGTCTGTGTTTGTGACAGCGGTAAAGGCCTAGCGGACGCCACTGCCCTGAAAATGCTGTTTCAACCCTTTTACTCGACTAAACCCGCCGGACTGGGAATGGGCTTGGCCATCAGCCGCGCCTTGATCCAAGCCCATGGCGGCCAACTGTGGGCGGAGCGGAATGTCGGCGACGGCCTTAGCCTGTTCTTTACCTTACCGTTTGCGAAATGAATACTCAGCCCTGCGTATTCGTGGTGGACGACGACGATGCGGTCCGCGACAGCTTGGGTTTGGTATTTGAAACCGCGGGCCTTGCGTATCAAACATTTGCCAGTGCCGAGTGCTTTCTGGAAAGCTATTCTCCGGAGCAGCCAGGCTGTCTGGTGCTGGATGTCAACATGCCGGGTCTGGATGGTCACGAGTTGCAAGCCGAACTTATCCGCCGCCACATCCACCTTCCCATTATTTTCCTGACCGCCTATGGCGACATACCGATGACAGTGCGCGCGATGAAGGCGGGAGCTGTTGATTTTCTGACCAAACCGGTCAGCACCGAACTATTGCTCGACAGAGTACAGGCCGCGCTAAAGCTTGAAGTCAACACCCAGGCACAGGCCATAAAAGGGCAAGCGCAGTGTAATCGGCTAAGCGGGCTGACGTCACGCGAACTTGAGATTATGGGGATGGTGGTGGCTGGTCTAACCAACAAAGAAATAGCCAGGCGTTTGGGGATTAGTCACCGCACTGTTGAAATCCACCGCGCGAAGGTGATGGAGAAAACCGGCGCGCCGAATCTGCTGGAACTCGCCCGCATCTATGCGGCCTGCCAGCTTTGAGTGTCTCTATCCCGTTACCCCGCCCTTCGCTACCCTTGTTTCTATGCCGGCGGAACGCCGATAGCCCCAAATGCACGTTATTAATAGAGCTGATGAATATTACTAATTTAACAAATCCTGTTTTTTGACTTACCGTATGCCGGCGTCAAGTAAAACCCCATATACAAGACCCGTTAGCAATACCAAATCCGAAAATAGGTGTAACGATGGCTAGAGAAAAACTGACTACTGCTCAAATAAATCTGCTGAATAAATGCCCTAAGGAATGGGCTGTCGTACCGGTTGGATCCACTAATAAAACATTGATTGCGCTGATGAAAAAAGGCTTGGTCGATTCGCGGCTATTAATCAATACATTGTTCCCTGAGCTGTCCAGGTGCGAATGGCGCATAGCGCCATAGCCGCCAAAACAATAAAAAGCGCTTGCAGGCCTGCGTTGTTCGGCGGAATAAGACATAGCCAAAAATGTCTCCCGGATTTTTGGATCGCCATCCAAATTACAGGTAATGATTGATCAACTGCTGCGGTTACCGGGAACTTTGTCCAGTAAAATGACATCCGAAAACTAAGTTTGATTGAGCATTTGGGCCGGTACATTTAAAATCCCTACCTAGATACTCAGATTTTCTTGAGAAGCTTATTATTTTGGTCGAATGTTATTTAGGTCGTATTTTTTTTACATCAATTCGCCGGTTGTCCTCTACAGCATGCGTGTATGCGGCGGCATAGGTCAGTGGTAGCCACTATGATGACTAGCGATGATTCGGCACGCCGCCGAGGCGCGCGCCGTCAGCAAGAACGCCGGACTAATCCGTTCGCCTTCAACTCAGCGGAGTGGATCGCTTTCGTTCAGCAACAATATGTGCTGTGGCCAAAACAAGACCGGCGGGTTTTAGATCGCCGGCGGGCCGAGCGCCGCGAGATTGATCGTCGCGCCGGACTGCGCGACGCGGAGCGGGAAATCCCGTTTCAACGCACTCGCTGGTTTTCCGCAGAGCACATCCTCGACGACGAGGAAAAGCAAATGATCCAAGCGTTATTCGCCGAAGAAGAGTAAGCGGCCCGGCTGCCAACATCAACGCAACACGATGTCCGCCGGATGCCGCAGCTGCACGGCAAAACGCTGTTTCGAGCGCCGCACCCACCCCCGCACTTCCACATCCTTACCCACATAGGTTTCCAGCGGCGGAAACAAGCCGGCCGATATTGGCTCGACACTGATAGATACCGCATCGGAGAGTTGCAAGTAGCTGTGTTTCGCTGTGTTTTTGAGCGCGCGGATGCGTCCGGTTAAGCGCTTCCAACCCTGGTAATTGTTCTCGTCTAGCCGTTCCGCAGCCAGTGGCGCATAGGCCTGTTCACCCCAAATCCCTAGCCTGGCTTGCTCGGCACTGCGCTGAGCCGCCAACAAGCTGTCGAGATATTTGAAATTCGGCGGAAAAATGTTAACCGTGGCCAATCCGCGTTTCACCAATTCCAGATTGATATGCTCCTTGTCCTCGGTAAACACGTAAGCCAAAGTGCGCTGATATTTGTCCTGTTTTTCCACATCGCCTTGCAGGAATACCTTCTGATGCTCCAACTTTTGCTTCAACCAGGCCTTGGCCTGCTCGCCGCCGGCTTCTGCTGACTTGTTACGGCCGGCAACCTCCGGGGTATTGATCCCCAAAAAACGGACTTTCTGGCCGTCGCTTAGTAAGATAGTATCGCCATCGAACACCTTTTCTACCCGATAGGAGGCGACGCCGGGATCGATGCTTAAGACTTTGGCGTTTTCATTGCCATGATCGGCATAATGGCGGCGACCTTGCGGATCGGTCCATTGATAGACTTCGGCAGATAGCAAAGCCGGCAATATCGCCAACAGCCAGAGACAGTGTTTAGTGCTTTTCTTCATTTTTTTCGATCACCATGACTAACCAACAGATTATCGCCGCTACGCAGGCTTGGCTAAAAACTTTTGTTATTGAATACAATATTTGCCCGTTTGCCCGCCGCGAGCAGGAGAAAGGCAGTATTCGCTATCAGGTTGTGTCGAGCAACAGCATTGAGGATAGCCTGGAAGCGGTCATTGCCGAGTGCGTGCATCTCGATTCCGAGCCCGACACCGAAACCACCTTGCTGATATTTAATGAGGCGTTTGCCGACTTCGAAGATTTCCTGGATTTGCTGGCTATCGCCGAGCAATTGCTCATTGATCAAGGCTACGAAGGCATCTACCAATTGGCTAGTTTTCACCCGGACTATTGCTTTGCGCAAACGCCGACAAACGACCCCAGCAATTACACCAACCGTTCCCCCTACCCCATGCTGCATCTGATTCGCGAAGACAGCATCGAAAAAGCCGTCGCCAGCCATCCCGACCCGGAGGGTATTCCAGACCGAAATATTGCGCTGACCCGCGAATTGGGTCTGGAAAAATTGCGGGCGATTGTCAATGCCTGCTACCAACAGTAGCGAAAACCTTTACCCGTATGCGTTCGGTTTTCTCGTTTCAAGATTAGCCGAGTTCTGATATGGCAAGGCGGCGCAAAATAAGTCTTTCGAATTGTTGTTTCGTCAGGATTGCATAGAGCCGTTCACGAGGGAACTCGACTCGCGCCGGTTTATGCGCGGCCATCTCAGCGGCTCACTTTGAGTCCTCGGCTTTTTAGCAATTGCCGAATTTAGGTGATAATTTATAGCCGGGAGTGGGCACATGAAACAACGTTTTCCAAGAATATCGGCATTTGGGTTAGCAATCGCCGCTGGCTTGGTCGGTATCTTGGGATTTGTGGCGCTGATGGGCTTGAGCCTGCAGCAAGAGCGCGATAACCACATAGAACACGCGCGTATCGAAACAGCAAATATCGCTCTGGTTCTGGAGGGGCATGCGCTGGCCACCCTACAAAAAATCGATCTGATTCTGAAAAATCTTCAGGGGCATATTCGACCCGAGGACATGCGCAGCAGCCAATTCGATAACGCTGTTGAAAACCATGCTATGCAAGCCTTGCTGCAGGAAAAGGCCAACGATATTCAGCAAGCGGCGGTGATCGAGATCGGCGGAATCCAGATATTCAATACCAACGGCGATTGTATCTACAGTTCTATCGATGCTCAGCCAGCCATCAATGTCACCGACAAAGAAAGCTTTCAATTTCATAGGGATCATCGCCAGACTGGCTTACACATTTCCCCGCCGGAAATATCCCGCACTCTGGGCATCTGGCATATCTCCCTGACCCGGCGTATCGATTTTCCCGACGGCGGCTTTGCCGGATACGTTAACGTCATCGTGCAATTGAGTTCGTTCGAAAGTTTTTACGCGACGTTGAACCTTGGCGAGCACGGCGCGGTGTTACTGCGCGACGAACAGATGAGGCTTTGGGCTCGCCATCCGCATCTGGAAGCCAATCTAGGCAAAACCATGCCTAACCACCCCCTGCACCAATACATCGCCCAGGGTATGACCCACGGCTCCTATCTACAGCCCGGCCCGGGCGATGGCGTCAAACGCCTCTATAGTTTTCGGCGGGTCGGCGATTATCCCTTATACGTGCTGGCCGCCATCGCCGAACAGGATTATCTGGCCGAGTGGTGGAAACATCTGGCCTGGTACGGTACGGCCGGACTCGTCATCTTGATTGCTTCGTTAGTGTTAGCCTTGGTTGCGCGGCACAGCCGTTTGAAATGGCAGAACAACGAAAGAAATTACCGCTACATTATCGAGAATGCACCGGTCGGCATTTTTCAGAGAAATTTTGCAGGTCAGTTTAGCTTTCTGAATCTCACTTTGGCACGCCAATTGGATTGCGACTCCGTCGATACCTTTCTGCAACGGTATGTGCCGGCCGAGAAGCTGTGGGCCGATCTCGATCAATTGAAGTTGTTTTATCAGTTGCTGCAGACAAATAAAGAGGTACGCGGCTTTGAGGCGCAAGCGGTGCTCGTAACCGGGCAAACTAAATGGTTCTCGATGTCCGCTTATCTGGATGAAGAAAACGGACAGATCAACGGTTTTACGCTTGACATTACCGAACGTAAGCAAGTCGAAGAGCAACTCAAAACATCGGAAGAGCGTCTGCGCTTGACGATGGATGTGGCGCAAATCGGCATTTTCGATTGGGACGTCAAAAAGGACAGTTTCGAGATGTCACCGATTTATTTCACCATGCTGGGCTATCAAGCAAAACCCGGCCCCGGTGATCGTAACGAATGGCTGGAGCGCCTCCATCCGGACGACAGAGCCGGCATCGCCGAAAAAATTGCGGCCGTATTGTCGAAACGCGCCAATGCCTACAGTTACGAAGCCAGGATGCGCCATGCCAACGGCAGCTATCGCTGGATCAGTGTTAAAGCATTCTGCGTGCAGCGCGGCGACGACGGCATGGTTAGCCGTATCCTGGGCATACGTATGGACATCACCGACCGCAAACGCTACGAAGTCGAATTGGAACACTACAAAAATCATCTCGAACACCTGGTAAACGAGCGCACGACGGAGTTGTTGGACGCCAGGAAACAAGCCGAAAGTGCCAACCTGGCCAAATCCGATTTCTTGGCGAACATGAGCCACGAGATACGTACCCCGATGAACGCCATCATCGGCCTGACGCAACTGGCACTGGATACCGAGCTGAACCGGAAGCAACACGATTACCTCAGCAAGGTATTGAATTCATCGCGAGCCTTGCTGGGTATTCTGAATGACATTCTCGATTACTCAAAAATCGAAGCCGGGCGCATAGACATTGAGGCCATCGAATTCAGCTTGGAAGACATACTGCGGGCGACGGCAGACTTGTTCTCCATCCGTGCCGATGAAAAAGGCCTAGAGCTGTTCATCGATATAGCACAGGATGTGCCCGATCAGTTGCAGGGCGATCCGCTCCGCCTCAGCCAAATCATTAACAACCTGGTCGGCAACGCCATTAAATTCACCCATCAAGGCGAAGTCCACCTTCGCGTCGAGACGCAGGAAATAACGGACAATGCCATACGCCTGCGTTTTGCGGTAAGAGATACCGGCATCGGCATCACGGCCGAACAAGCCGGCCAACTGTTTCAGCCTTTCGCGCAGGCCGACGCCGGCATCACCCGCAAATTCGGCGGCACCGGCTTGGGGCTAACGATCTCGAAACGCCTGGTGGAATTGATGGCGGGAGAAATCACCCTGGAGAGCGAACCCGAATCCGGCAGTACCTTTGCCTTTACCGTTAGACTAGGCCTGCCGGCCGGTATTTCGTCCAGCGAGCAGACACCGGGCCGGCGTTTGCAGGGTTTATGCCCCATGCGCACCCTGGTGGTTGACGATCAGGAAACTTCACTGACGATACTGCGCTCGATTTTGGAAAGTTGGCAATTCGAAGTGGCGACGGCCGATTCGGGCGAAACAGGTTTACGCTTGTTCGCCGAAGCGGCGCGATGCGGCAAGCCCTTTGAGCTGTTGTTATTGGATTGGAAAATGCCCGGCATGAACGGTCTGGAACTAGCCGAGACCATAGCCCATAACGAGCATAACAGCCGGCCGCCAATATCCATCATGATCACGGCTTATGAGCGCGAGGCGCTGGCCAAGTCGGCCGGCAACATTCCAGTGGACGCGATCATCGCCAAGCCGGTAACGCCCTCCAACCTGCTCAACACCCTGATCCAACTGCAACGAAACGAAACCAGCCAGCCTGTTCCCGCCGCCGAAGTATTCAACGCCACCCGAACCACGCTGGCAGCTATCCGCGGCGCGCGGATTTTGCTGGTCGAGGATAATCAACTCAATCAACAGGTGGCACAGGAATTTCTGATTAAAGGCGGCTTGGCGGTCACGACTGCCAACAATGGCCTGGAGGCCTTGGCATGCCTGGAGAAATCCCATTTCGATGCGGTGTTGATGGACCTGCATATGCCGGTGCTGGATGGTCTGGAGGCCACCCGCAAGATTCGCCAATTGCCGGCGTTAAAGGAATTGCCCATCATTGCCATGACTGCGGCGGCGATGAATCAGGATAAAGAGGCCTGCGTAGCGGCCGGCATGAATGACCACATCGCCAAGCCGGTAGAACCGGAAGAACTCGCCAATGCGCTGGCGAGGTGGATCAAGCCCAAACCCGCTACGGCGCAGCAGGAAAAAGCTGCCGACATTCGCCCGGATGCCAAGGCGATTGCCCAACTCGAGAGCCATCTGCCAGGCGTGGCGGTGCAAGCGGCTTTGGCCCGGCTGGGAGGCAACATCGCCCTTTACCGGCGCCTATTGCTGGCGTTTGCCGAGCAGCATCGGAACGCTGCAACGCTATTGCGCCAACGGCTTGCCAATGGCGATTCGGAGCAACTGTTTTTACTCGCTCACAGCCTGAAAGGCGAGGCCGGCAATTTAGGCCTCGGCGCGCTTCAAGCCTCAGCCGACCGACTGTGCCGGATGCTCAAAGGCGGAGAGGAGAGGAATTTGACGGCGCAAACGGAAATCCTTGCACAGGAATGCGAGGCGGCACTCCTGTTATTGAGTCAGTCATTAGAAGATGCTGACGATAGGCGGCTTGCCTTATCGGTTAATTCAGAAAAACTGTTTAAACATGCCAATCTGCTGCCCGACCTACAGAAATTGCTTCGCCAATTGAAAACTAAGAATCTGGATGCCCGGTATTCGGTCACCGATCTCGCCCACAAGATAGGCGATCATGAACTCGCCTTGGAATTTGCGGAAATTGCGCAAGCGACACAAGAATTGCGCTACGATGCAGCATTGATTGCATTAGAGAAACTCTTAGAGGGCAATAGCTGGACAGACCATGAATAGCCAAGATAAACGACCGAAAATACTGATCGTAGACGACTCCTTAAATAACATCGAGGTGTTGAGCAACATCTTGGGCAAAGGATATAGCACCCGCTTTGCCAGCGATGGCTCCGAGGCTTTGGCGCTGATCGGCCGCGACGCGCCGGACCTGATATTACTGGATGTCGTCATGCCGGTCATCGACGGCTTCGAGGTTTGTAAGCAACTTAAAGCCAACCTCGCGACTCGCGATATTCCGGTGATTTTTCTGACCAGCTTGGATAGCGCCGTGGACGAGGAGTGCGGTCTGTCACTGGGCGCCGAGGATTTTATTCACAAACCGGCATCCGCGCCGGTGGTGTTGGCCCGGGTCCGTAATCATCTGGCCCTGGCCGCCACCAGGCGCGAGCTGAAACAGCATAACGACAATCTTGAGCAATTGGTGGCCGAGCGCACGGCAGAGTTGTTCCGCAAAGACAGGCAGCTAATCGCCGCGCAAAGCTCCATCATCGCGGCTTTTTGTGCGTTGGCGGAGGTCAGGGACAACGAGACCGGCAACCATATACGCCGTACCCAACGATACGTGCAGCTGTTGGCCGAACGGTTGCGCACCAATGCTCGCTACAGTCTCACCGATGGCGACATCGAACTGTTGTTTAAATCCGCGCCTCTGCACGACATCGGCAAGGTTGCCATTCCCGATGCGATACTGCTTAAGCCGGGAAAACTATCGCCGGATGAATGGACGATTATGAAAACGCACTGCGCGGAGGGAAGGTCTGCCATCTTGTCGGCGGCGCGGGATTTTGGCGACAGCGACTGGTCATTTTTAAATTACGCGGTGGAGATCGCTTATTGCCACCATGAAAGATGGGATGGCGCCGGTTATCCGCAAGGGCTTTCCGGAGAGCAAATCCCGCTGAGCGCCCGTTTGATGGCAGTGGCCGACGTTTACGACGCTCTGATCAGCAAACGGGTTTATAAAGAAGCGTATCCCCACGAAGAAGCGGTGCGGTTGATCGCTAAAGGCCGGGGAACGCACTTTGATCCGGATGTCACCGATGCCTTTTTGGCTATCGCCGAGGCATTCGATGAAACCGCTCAGCGCTACAGGGATGTCGGCGACGCCAAGCCTGCCATGGAAACCAAAGCGCATTCGCTATCAGCTAAATCCTGAAAGACATAGCAAAGTTCATCTTGCCGGCACAACAAACGACCGGGATGGAAAAACCCGATTAATGCCAACGTGCATCAAATAGCTTGCTTTCATCCCCTATCCGCGGACAAAAACGGATTGGCTATATGGAAAACCGCGCAGATGGACAATCTGGCTCATTCAGACCTAAAACCCCGCTAAGCCTTGGCCCGCAGGGTATTCAGGTTTGTATGGCCTAATACTTTATGAGTAGTAATCAAAATCCTCTTTTTTCTCTATCTTGAAGCCCGGCTCGACATTGATTTCAATATCCTTGAGTTTGGTTTTTTCCGGGGCCGGCGTAGCGCGTACCTCCTCCATAAACGCCTTGAACCAAGGGGCATTAATCACGCCGGCCATATCGTCGTCTTGCAATATATTTTGTTCGTCGGGCAAACTACCAAATTCCCTGGCGGTTTGCAGTGCGGCCAAGCAGGCGTCGTTATCGCCGCGCAACGCATAAACGCAGGCCAGATTGTAAGCCGCGCTGCCTTTTTGAATGGCGCAGGCCTTCTCGAAAAAATCTTCCGCCAAATCGTAAAGATCCGGCTTCGCGGCCTCGGCGCTGATACGGGCCAATTCCATGAACGCCACGCCGCCGTCTATCGCGGCCCCCAAATAGTTAGGTGAAATCAATAAGCAAAAAGAAAACTTGGAGATGGCGTCTTCGTAAATTTCAACCGCGGCTTTCGGTTCTTGAGTCCGGGCCTCGTGCAATAGCCCAAATCCCCAGTGATACAGCGCTTCGGAGACGATCAAATGGTCGGCAATGACATTAGCAAAGCCTTGATACGCACCCTTGTATAGTTGCTCGGCTTTGCTGCCTTCGCTTTTACGGGCCTGGGCAACTTGCTTGATCGCCGCGTCCAGGGTGGAACGCTTTTTAAATGAACTCAATAGCGACATCGATGAATCCTCACTTCTGTTTTATAAACCGGGTTACGATAAAATAGCTGGGCATACTACAACATCCCAACCGGAAAATGTTAATGAACGACTCTCTCCCCGATCTGGAAAAAGCCAAGGTGAATTTGGAAACCTCGTCCATTCCCTGGGCCGAGTTGCAACGATTTTTCGCGGCCGGCCTGGCAATCTCGGTTGCAAAGGATCTGGATCTGGTAGAAGTGGCTTATCAGTTCTCGCGCGACAACAAGGCGCAAGTTGAGCAATGGCTGGAAGCCGGCCTAATCGGTCATGTTTCGGATCGACAGGCCGGCGAATGGATCAGTGCCAACAGTTCGGTGTGGGCTGTGGTGGTCAGGCCCTGGGTGTTAGTTCAGGCAAATACTTGCGCGCCAGCCAATAATCCACACTGACAAACCGGCCGCCGCCCAGGAAAAACAAAGCCAGCAACATCACGAAATAGGTGGCGGCAAACTCAACCCCGTTATTCAGTATCACCAAGGCGCCGTTCTCGGTCAGCCATTGATAGTCACCCTGCACCTGTAAAATTTCCTTGGCTCGCTCCAGTCGCTCTATCGCGCCTATCGTGCGCTCGGTGGCAAAAATGCCGCTACCGGCCGCAATGGCCAACCAGCCGTTTTGGAGATGCGCGCTCACTGCTGCGACCACCATGATGATCATCAATGGCAAAGTGATAGGCCGGGTGGCAAAACCTAACAGTAAAAACAAGGCACCGACGATTTCAAATAGCGCGACCAGAAACACCAACACATATGGCGCCGGCAAACCCAAGCCCCATTCAGCATTACCGAACCATTCGGCCGTGTCGGAAAAATTGGCAAATTTTTTGGTACCCGCCATCCAAAATACCGGTGCCAAATACAGCCGCAGCAACAGCGGCGCCAAAAAGTCCACGCATTTAGCAGTATCGCAACTGCGTTGCGACAGTTGCATAATCCCCGGTAGTTTATCGATAACCACCGCCATTAACGCAGTAAAAGACGTATTATTCATATTCATTCCCCTCCCCCAATTTTTTATTATGTACCCGCTTTTATGAACATCAGCAGTTCGTGCATTTTTACAGACATTCCAGCTCAGTTGCCAATAGAATTATGCCAAACCTTGTTTAGCAAGCCTACTATTCGCATCGAGCGCATCGTTTCCAAGGGCCATTGCAGCGCGGAAAACGAGTGGTACGATCAAAATCAGGACGAATGGGTGATGTTGTTACAAGGCGCAGCACGGCTGGCATTTGCTCAATCCGCACCTGTCGATCTAAAGCCCGGCGACTATCTGCTGATTCCGGCGCATTGCCGGCATAGGGTGGATTGGACTCATCCGGACATTGAGTCGATATGGCTGGCAATCCATATGTTCGCAGAGCCGGTTGCGGAATAAACCGGCATTCGGGGAGAGACGAATGCCGTGCCCATGACCGGGCACGACAAATCAAATTGATTAGCGGGGCTTGGCCGTTTGCGCACGCGGTTTGCGCGAATTCGGCGCTCGTTTAGCCGACTCCCCTGCCCGGCCATTATGCGGCCGTCTGGCCGCCGGCTTGTTCGGCTGAGCCGGTTTCGGCTGCGGCTTGCTATTGGTCACAGCCAAAGATACCCTCGGATAGCCGGTATCGTCGACTCGCGGAATCTGCCTTTTCAACAGTTTTTCGATGGCAGCCAACAAGTACGCCTCTTCCGGATCAACCAGCGAAATTGCCTGCCCTTCAGCGCCAGCTCGGCCGGTACGGCCGATACGATGCACATAATCTTCCGCTACTTGCGGCAAATCGAAGTTCACCACATGCGGTAATTGATCGATGTCCAGGCCGCGCGCGGCAATGTCGGTGGCAATCAACGCGGTAATGGAGCCGTTTTTAAAATCTTCCAAAGCCCGCACCCGAGCGCCCTGGCTCTTGTCGCCGTGCAAAGCGGCACAACGGATGCCATCCTTGATCAACTGCTTGGCCAAACGATCCGCGCCATGCTTGGTGCGGACGAACACCAACACCTGCTGCCAATGGCCGTTGCCTATCAGGTAGGACAGCAATTCGCGCTTGTATTCACGGTTAATGCCATACACCAGTTGCGAAACGGTATCGGCGGCGGCATTGCGCTTGGCAACAGCGATTTCAACTGGATCGGTGAGGATTTGTTCGGCCAGCGCGCTAATTTCCGGGGCATAGGTCGCGGAAAACAGCAGGTTCTGGCGTTTATTGGGCAGCAAAGCGATGATTCGACGAATATCGCGGATAAAACCCATATCCAGCATTCGGTCGGCTTCGTCGAGCACAAAATGCTCAACTTTTGATAAATCCAGATGCTGTTGTTGAATCAAATCCAGCAAACGGCCGGGCGTGGCGACGACAATATCGGTGCCGCGCTGGATCTTCTGAATCTGCGGGTTGATACTGACGCCGCCAAAAATCGCCTCGGCAAAAAAAGGTAAATGCTTGCCATAGGTTCTGACGCTTTCATAAACCTGCATCGCCAATTCGCGGGTCGGTGTCAAAATCAATACCCGAACCGGCCGCGGCTTTTGCGGAACCGGCTGTCCTTGCAACAACTGCAGCAAAGGCAAGGTAAATCCGGCGGTTTTACCTGTGCCGGTTTGCGCGCCGGCCAGCACATCGCGGCCTTGCAAAATGACCGGAATAGCCTGCGCCTGAATCGGTGTGGGAGTTTCATAGCCTTGTTCGGCAACCGCCTTAAGAAGCTGCTCGGACAAACCCAATTCTGAAAATAACATGCAAAAACCTTATTTTATGCCCGCAATTAACGGGTGTATGAATAGAAAAGATATGGCATGATGGGCACGCCACAGTAGCAAAAACTGACTTTGCACCTACACTAAATCCTCAATAGCATTACCGCAATTCTTCAGCAGAGGCCACAACACATGAGTTTCGAAAAACGAATTCACCGTAGAGTAAAACCTAGAGGCCTGCAGGCCGGCATTATTTTCAATAGCAGAACACCCCGGGAAATTTCGCTGAATGCGGAAATTCTGGACATCAGCTATAGCGGCATCCGGGTTAAGCTTCAAGATCCCATCAGTCCCGATGTTGCCGGCAAAGTTAAAATCACCATGGTATTGCCTGAATCCGGAACGCCGTTCAGTGTACACGGCATTCTGAAACATCAACATGTCGATTCGGAATGCGGCTTACACTACGTAGACCACGTGGAAGGTTCTATCGACGATCTGATGTTTGAATGCGTGGAACTGGACGACACCACCGTGCTGATCAAAACCGCTTAATCGTCATCCCGGCACAAAACGGCACCTGCTCGCCGTAAATCGCTGTCGGCAAGTTAGCTGGTAATCACAAACCGCACCGCATCCAGCCGCAACTGAGTTTCCTGTATGCTTTCGTGCGAGAGCATGGTCATCTCCTTGAGTTGCTCTATTTCCTGCTCCTTGATGCCGGGATTGATCTTTTTCAGCCGCACCAGTCGTTTGATTTCCCCGGTTAGCGTGGCTATCATCAGATTACTGCTTTCCGCTATCAACTTCTGCATTTGCGCACCCGCCAATTGCTCCGCGACTTTGATCATATCCTGAATATGCTGGCGTTGGCTGTTCAAAAACTGGCTGATTTGCGCCTTATCGAAGCTATCGCCGGTCTCGACCAAGCTGTCGTGGCTAATAACAGCCGTTAGATCCTTTTTATTTTGATCGACCAAAACGCGCAGCGGCGTGTGCGGTAAAAATCGGCCGATTTGCAATTCGGCGGGCGCGCTGCATTCCGCAACAAACAACAACTCCAGCAGGAATTGACCGGCTTTCAGTTTTGGATGTTTGACCACGCTGACCGCGGCATTGCCGGTCTCGCTGGATAGCACCAAATCCATGGCCGACAACACCATAGGATGTTCGGCGGTCAAAAATTGCATGTCTTCCCTGGCCAACGCGATGTCTCGGTTGATCGTTACCGTCAAGCCGTCGTCTTGCAGCATCGGAAAATGGGCGATGCGCAGATTTTCGCTGGGCCAGAGGATATGACAATCGCGCGAATGGTCTTCAACATCGACGCCATAACAGTCGAACATCGCTTCCATAAACGGCCACAAACTACCGTCGCGTTCGCCGGCACTGATCTCTTCCACCAAACGCGCGGCTTCTTGCGGCCGGCAAGAATTTAACTCCAACAACAAATCGCGGCCCTTATGCAATTCTTCTTCAACCTGACTGTTCAAGGCCTTGGTGTTGGCGATCAATGCTTCTACTGCCGCCGCATCGCGGCTGAGCAACGCGCTGTCACGCGCATCGCCGAGCAACTTCAAGACTTGTGCGGCACCCGAACAATTATGCCGGAATGCGTCCAGACCCTCGTCGTACCAGCGGAATAATACGTGCTGAGCACTATCGAGCAGATAAGGGATATGAATTTGAATCACATGCTTTTGGCCGATTCGATCCAGGCGACCGATACGCTGCTGCAGCAAATCCGGATTGTCCGGCAAATCAAACAGAAACAGATGACGCACGAATTGAAAATTGCGCCCTTCACTGCCGATCTCGGAGCAAATCAACACTTGCGCCCGGCTCTCTTCGTCGGCGAAAAACGCCGCCGCCCTATCCCGCTCGACGATACTCATGCCTTCATGAAACACTGCGGCGGTATGCCCGACGTGCTGCCGTAATAATTGCTCCAGCTGGATCGCGGTTTCCGCGCGTTTGCAAATCAACAGGGCTTTTTCGTCGCCCAAGGCCTTCAACTGTCCAACCAGCCAATGCAGATAAGGGCTGTTGGCTAAGTCCGCCGTGTCTTCACCTTGCAGCGGATAAGCATGGCGTTGCCGGTCCGGAAAGCCCTGAACAGTTTGCCGAGAGTTTCTGAATAAAATCCGGCCGGTGCCATGATGATCGAGCAACAACTTGATCAACTCTTCCCGGGCATTGGCTTCGCTGTCGTTAACCCGTTGCAGCAGTTTGTCGACATTGTCCTGTTTTAATAAAACTTTCAATTGCTCCTGCTGTTCGGCATCCAGCGCTTCGCCGGAAATCAGCAAATTGGCAAGTCTGGCTACCGGCTCAAACTGGCTTTCTTCGCGCAGGAATTCTTCAAAACGGTAAAAACGATCCGGATCGAGCAAGCGCAAACGCGCAAAATGACTTTCCTTACCTAATTGCTCGGGCGTAGCGGTCAACAGAATCAGGCCGGGAGATGCCAATGCCAATTGCTCGACAAATAAATAGTCGGCACTGGGTGCGTCTTCGCTCCACTCCAGATGATGGGCTTCGTCAACCACCACCAGATCCCAACCTGCATCCAAAGCTTGTTGCTGGCGATGCGGAGAATCGGCAAAGAAGCGCTGGCTACACAGCACTAATTGCTCGCTGAGAAACGGGTTCTCGTCGGGGCTGGCAAAGCAACGGCTTTCGTCGAAAATGCTGAAGCGCAGATTGAAGCGGCGCAGCATCTCCACCAACCATTGATGCAACAGACTTTCCGGTACCAAAATCAACACCCGCTTGCTTAAGCCGTTAATCAAGCGATGTTGGATGATTAAACCGGCTTCGATGGTTTTACCCAAACCCACTTCGTCGGCCAGCATAATGCGCGGCAAGGCGCGGCTGGCGGCTTGATGGGCGATATACAGCTGATGCGGAATCAGCGAAGCCCTAGCGCCCTGCAAGCCTTTGGTCGCGGCTTGTTGGTGCTGTTGCTGGCGCCGCCAGGTTTCATAGCGTAATAAAAACCAGGCCGTCGGGTCGAACTGGCCGGTAAATAAACGATCTTGCGGTTTGTTAAATTGAATATGATGGTTAAGCTCCATCTCATCAATTTGCTGCAACTGACCGTCTTCATCGATACCAATGTAAGTCAACAAGCCATTATGTTGTTGCACCTGTTGCACGCTAATTTTCGCGTAATCCGCCGATTCGATCACGTCGCCTTCGTTGAACTGCACCCGGGTCAACGGCGCGTTATCTCTGGCGTAAACCCGGCGGTCGCCGGTCGCTAAAAATAGCACGGTGACACGGTTAAACTCGGTGTCTATGACCATACCCAAACCGAGTTCCGATTCGGTATTACTAATCCAGCGTTGGCCGGGAATAAACTCATTCATGTTTTGATTCTTGGAAATTTGATTCGACTTTAAAAGCGCCGTGTAAAGCGGCTGGGATGATATGAAAAGCCGATTAATTCATGATTAATTGGTCGAGGAAAAAGCATCGAGAATTTCAGCAACGCTTGAAAACATGGTTAAATTTAGCAGAACACGCCTATTTTCAATGCACTAAAACTCATCATTTTCAGGAATGCCATGGCAAAGCCCGTCACTCCCTTATTAGCCGCCGATATTTTGATCGAACTGATCGACCACCCCCAGCGCCCCTTCGTGTTGATAGAGCGGAAATATCCGCCCTATGGCTGGGCAGTACCCGGCGGGTTTGTCGATGTCGGCGAAACAATTGAGCACGCGGCCATCCGCGAAGCCAAGGAAGAAACCTGTCTGGATGTGGAACTAACCGTACTGCTGGGCCTTTACTCCAATCCGCAACGCGACCCACGCAACCACACCGTCACCGCCGTCTATCTGGCGCAAGCGCACGGCACACCGATGGCGGCCGACGATGCTAAAAACTTTGGTTTATTCAACTTCGACAATCTGCCCAGCCTGTTGGCTTTCGATCACGCTCAGGTTATCGCGGATTACCGGCATTATAAACTGACTGGCGAGGTAACGCCGCTAAGAATATAAGACTTAGCTGATTCAGCGGCGTGCAGACAAGATTTAAGGCCTGATCAGCCTTTCAGACCCAACACATCCTGCATATCGAACAGTCCATTCGGTTTGTCCGCTAACCAAGCCGCTGCTCTTACCGCACCATTGGCAAAGGTCATACGGCTGCTGGCTTTGTGAGTGATTTCCACGCGTTCGCCCTCGTCGGCAAACATTACCGTATGCTCGCCGACTATATCGCCGGCCCGAATCGTGGAAAAGCCGATGGTTTTGCGGTCGCGCGCGCCGGTATCGCCTTCGCGACCATAGATGGCGCAGTCTTTCAGATCCCGCCCCAAGGCGGCGGCAACCACTTCTCCCATCCGCAACGCGGTTCCGGATGGTGCATCCACTTTGTGACGGTGATGCGCTTCAATCACTTCGATGTCGGTGTAGTCACCCATCACCTTGGCGGTCATTTCCAGCAACTTTAAGGACAGATTCACGCCAACGCTGAAGTTCGGCGCGATGACTATTGCGACATCCTTTGCCGCTTCGGCAATCGCGGCTTTTTGCGCATCGCTGTAACCGGTGGTGCCGATCACTATTTTTTTTCCCGCCTGCCGACAGATTTCGATGTAATCCATCGACGCATCGGGCCGGGTGAAATCGATCAATACGTCAAATTTTTCAGTCAGAGCAGCCAAGTCGTCGCAGACCTGAATACCTGCCGCCGACACACCGGTAAGTTCACCGGCATCCTTGCCCAGCGCCAAGCTATCCGGGCGGGATACCGCCACCGTCAACTCGGCGTTTTCCGCCGCCAACGCGGCTTTAAGCAAACATAAACCCATGCGCCCGGAAGCACCCACTACCGCAATCCGCACCATGGTTTATCCCGTCAATTTGTCGAAGAAGTTTTTCACGCCATCCATCCAGCCATGCTCTTGCGGGCTGTGATGTTTGCCGCCGCCGGACAAGGATTCGCCCAACTTCTCGATCATGGCTTTTTGATCTTTGGTTAGATGCACCGGGGTTTCCAGTTGCACCTTGCACAACAGATCACCGACCGCGCCGCCCCTGACCGGTTTCACACCTTTGCCGCGCAAACGGAACATGCGTCCGGTTTGGGTTTCCGGCGGAATCTTCAACATGACCTTGCCGTCCAGCGTAGGTACTTCCAGTTCACCACCCAAACAAGCCATGGGGAAACTGATCGGCACTTCGCAGTAAAGATTTGCACCGTCGCGGGTGAAGATCGGATGATCCTTGACCTGCACTTGTACGTATAAATCCCC
This sequence comes from Methylomonas sp. TEB, assembly GCF_047777895.1. Lineage (GTDB taxonomy): Bacteria > Pseudomonadota > Gammaproteobacteria > Methylococcales > Methylomonadaceae > Methylomonas. Next base: position 1,470,161 of record NZ_CP180476.1, on the reverse strand, counting down.
GGCTGGTCCGCCGTTCGCACCGGCTTCGCCTTCGCCGGCCAAACGAATCCGGTCACCGGTATCGACACCCGCAGGCACTTTGACGTTGAGCGTCTTGGTTTCCTGCACGCGGCCTTGACCGTAGCACTTCGGACAAGGATCTTTGATCTGCTTGCCGGTGCCGCGGCAAGTCGGACAGGTTTGTTGCACCGAGAAAAAGCCTTGTTGCATCCTGACTTGGCCGTGACCATGACAGGTGTTACAGGTGACCGGGCTGCTACCTTTTTTGGCGCCGCTGCCGTTACACTCGGTGCAAGCCACCAGCACCGGTACCTTGACTGTCGCTTCGGTTCCACCGACGGCCTCTTCGAGCGTCAGTTCCAGGTTGTAACGCAAATCGGCGCCGCGTTGCACGCTGCTGCGCTGCTGCCGACCGCCACCGAAAATATCGCCGAACACATCACCGAAAATATCGCTAAAATTCTCCGCCCCGCTAAAGCCGCCGCGACCGCCGCCCATCGACGAATCGACACCGGCGTGGCCAAATTGATCGTAGGCCGCGCGCTTTTTGGGGTCGGATAAAATCTCGTATGCTTCCTTGACCAGCTTGAATTTCTTCTCCGCCTCTTCCGGATTATCCTTGTTTCTGTCGGGATGAAATTTCATCGCCATCTTGCGATAGCTCTTCTTGATTTCGGCTTCGCTCGCGTTGCGATCCAGTTCCAGCAGTTTGTAAAAGTCTTCTTTTGCGGCCATTTTAATTAGTGAGTTTTTATTACTTTTTATTGAACATTATTCAATCAGTTAAAACGTTCAGAGATATTTTCCAACAATCGTTTACCATGAATCACAGCGACGACGGTAATTTGCATTTCATCAATCTTATAAACCAGCCGATAGCTGTATACAAACCGTTCTCTGATATTTTTATCGCCAACTTCAGGCACAATTCTGCCTGTTTCCACTGCCTCTGGAATTCGCTTTGCAGTACCCAACACCTTACGGACAACCGAACGGGCGTAAAACAAGGAATCTCTGATTATATAGTCTCTAATAGAATTTAAATCTTCGATAGCTTCCGGAGACCAGCTTAATCTTCGAGCCATTTTTCAAACTGCTTTTCGACATCGTCATGAGGGATAACGCCTTCGGTTTCTGCCCTAGTTATTCCCTGCTGGATTTTAGCGATGACATACAAATGGTATTGAATATCTTCATAACTGCTTTCTTCGGGCAGCCTATTCAATAATTCTTTGACTTCCGTAACAGCAGTTTGCATATCTACCTCGCAAAAACAAAAAAGTACGCGGTGCGTATCCTACGTCACTAAGAATATTAATACACCGATTCATCCAAGCTCGTGTAAATGCGTTCTCACCGAATCGATTTATACCAACCAATATGGAATCAACGTAGCTCCGATTAGCGATAGCGTAATCGGAGGAATGTATATTCGAAACCTGCGTCCGATTACGCTTCGCTAATCGGACCTACGCGGGCTTAATACGGCGCAATGCCCGTTGGTTATTGCGCCCTACCGGACTGGCATTTGCCGTGAACATGAACGGGTTCGTGTTCATTGGCTAAAACATCACAATTAAACCGAAATATTCGTAGAGTTTTGGCATTGCCGGTTCTTGCCTGTATTTCTGCCGAATTCGGTTTATTCAATGTAGGATGGGCTGACACCAGGAAGCCCATCGTTTGCAAAAGGTACGCAGTGCGTACCCTACATGACTAACCAGCGGTTATAAGTAGGTATTGATTTAAAGGAATGAGGGATAATACCAGCATAGCATACACCTTCGCCTCACCCCTCTCCTTCACGGAGAGGGGAACGGGTATAGTCTTTACTTCTTATCGTCCTTAACCTCTTCAAATTCTGCATCGACCACATTGTGATCATGCTCTGCGGCAGCTTCCGCCGCGCCGGCAGCATGTCCTGCCTCAGCAACGCCTTCCGCACCTTTCTGTGCGTAAACACGTTCCGCCAATTTACCGGACAATTCGGTCAAAGCGTGGGTTTTCGCTTCAATCGCGTCTTTATCGTCGGATTTGAGCACCGCTTGCAGGTCTTTGATCGCCGATTCGATGGCCGATTTTTCGTCGCTAGCCACTTGGTCGCCCAGTTCTTTCAGCGACTTTTCAGTGGCGTGGATCATGCCTTCCGCCGAGTTACGCGCGGAAACCAGTTCTTTTAATTTCCGGTCTTCGTCCGCGTGTGCTTCGGCGTCCTTAATCATGCGTTCGACTTCGTCGTCCGACAAACCGCTGGAGGCTTTAATCACGATGGATTGTTTTTTGCCGGTAGCTTTGTCTTTCGCCGATACGTTCAAGATACCGTTGGCGTCGATGTCGAACGACACTTCGATTTGTGGAATCCCACGAGGTGCAGGTGGAATGTCCTGCAAATCAAAACGACCCAAGGATTTGTTACCGGCAGCCACTTCCCGTTCGCCTTGCAATACATGCACGGTCACCGCGGTTTGATTGTCATCCGCAGTCGAGAAGGTTTGCGAGGCGTTGGTTGGGATCGTGGTGTTTTTCTCGATCAATTTGGTCATCACGCCGCCCAGGGTTTCGATACCCAAGGACAGCGGAGTGACGTCCAACAATAATACGTCTTTAACGTCGCCGCCCAATACACCGGCTTGAATCGCCGCACCCAAAGCTACCGCTTCATCAGGGTTAACGTCTTTACGCGGCTCTTTGCCGAACAGTTCTTTGACGAAGGCTTGCACTTTCGGCATGCGGGTTTGACCGCCCACCAGAATTACGTCGTTGATTTTAGAAGTCGAAATACCGGCGTCTTTAATCGCTTGCAAGCAAGGGCCTTTGGTTCTTTCGATCAACTCGTCAACCAGCGACTCCAGTTTGGCGCGGGTCAGTTTGACGTTCAAATGTTTCGGACCGGATGCGTCGGCGGTGATGTACGGCAGATTGATGTCGGTTTGCTCAGCTGAGGACAATTCAATTTTGGCTTTTTCTGCCGCTTCTTTCAGACGTTGCAAGGCCAATGGATCGTTGTGCAGATCGATGCCACTGTCGCGTTTAAATTCGCCGGCCAAAAAGTCGATGATGCGCAAGTCAAAGTCTTCACCACCCAGGAAAGTATCGCCGTTGGTGGCCAATACTTCGAATTGGTGCTCTCCTTCAATTTCAGCGATTTCGATGATGGAAATATCGAAGGTACCGCCACCCAAGTCATAGACCGCGATGGTGGTGTCGCCTTTGGGTTTGTCCATACCAAACGCCAACGCCGCCGCGGTCGGCTCGTTGATGATGCGTTTGACGTCCAGACCGGCGATACGGCCGGCGTCTTTGGTGGCTTGACGTTGTGAGTCGTTAAAGTAAGCCGGTACGGTGATAACGGCTTCGGTGACTTCTTCACCCAGGAACGCTTCAGCGTCTTTTTTCAGTTTCATCAACACACGTGATGATACTTCGGGCGGCGCCATTTTTTTACCGTGGCATTCCACCCAAGCGTCGCCATTGTTGGCTTCCATAATTTTGTAAGGCACCATTTTGATGTCTTTTTGTACCGCGTCTTCTTTAAAACGGCGGCCGATCAAGCGTTTGATCGCGAACAAAGTGTTTTCAGGGTTGGTCACCGCCTGCCGTTTGGCGGACTGGCCGACCAATACTTCGTTGTCGCCGGTAAAAGCGATGATGGAAGGCGTGGTGCGCGCGCCTTCGCTGTTTTCGATAACCCGCGCGGTGCCGTTTTCCAGGACTGCGACGCAGGAGTTGGTGGTTCCTAAATCGATGCCGATCATTTTGCCCATTGATATTCTCCAGACTTGAATTGGTAATAAATTAAAAAGTTGTTAGCGATATGCGGTTGATCGTCTTAATTTCAAGCCTGCTCATCGATTTTTGCGCTATCGGCAGGTTTGTCCTCGGCTTTCGCCACCACCACCATGGCAGGGCGCAATAAACGGCCGTTCAACACATAGCCTTTTTGGAAGACATTTAACACGGTATTGGGTTGGGCGGTGGCACTTGGCTGCATGACCATCGCCTGGTGCAATTCCGGATTGAATACTTGACCGATGGGGTCAACGGTTTCGATATTAAATTTGGCAAATACCGACTCGAATTGCTTGATGGTCAATTCACTGCCTTCGCGTAGCTTCACTATCTCCGGGCTATCGCCGGTTGCCGCTTGCAGGCCTAATTCCAAACTATCCAGAACACTCAGCAATTCTTTCGCAAATTTGGCCAGACCGTATTTGCGTTCGTCGTCCAAGTCTTTTTGCACGCGCTTTTTTAAATTTTCCATCTCGGCCATCGTGCGGATGGCTTTATCCAGGTTGGCAGCAACCTGTTGCTGAGCTTGCTCCAATTGTTCCTGCAAGGCTTCCACAGTGACTGGGGCGGCGCCAGATGCTTCGGTTGGCTGTTCGTCGGCGTCGATTGGCTTGGTCTGTTCCAAAACTTCGGCGATCAAATCGCTATCCGATTGGGGTTCGTGGCTCGATTGCTGATGACTCATTACTTACTCCATGGTTCTAAATTTTTTAGTTGGCCTAACGATAGGGCCATTTATTTGGGATTCAAGGCCGCGCCCAATAATTTTGCCGTCACATCCACGAACGGAATCACTTTTTCATACGCCATTCGGGTGGGGCCGATCACGCCCAACACCCCCACCACTTCGTCATTCACCGAATAAGGCGCCGTCACCAGGCTGCAATGATCGAATGCGCTATAGCCGGACTCTTCACCGATAAAAATCTGCACGCCTTCGGCCTGTAGACACTGATCCAATAAATGAATGACGCCGCGCTTTTGGCTGAAGGCTTCGAAAAGTTGCTTAAGACGCTCCATGTCCGACAACTCGGAAAAACCCATTAGATTGGTTTCGCCGCTCAACACATAGTCGTCGTTGGGTTGTTCGCTGAAGGTCAGCTGCGCCATGTTCACCGCGTCCATCATGCCTTGATTGACCTGCCGCTGATCGAGCTCCATCTCCCGCACCACCAAATCGCGAATTTTCGCCAAGCTGCGGCCGGAATAAACCGAATTCAAATAGTTGGCAGCCTGTTGTAATTCCGCAGGACTGAATTGCTTGTGGGTATGAATGATTTTATTGTGCACTTCCTGGTCGTCGGTGACGAAAATCACCAACACCCGAGTATTGGACATAGGCAGAAATTCGATGTGCCGCAAGGTGACGCTTTCTCTGCGCGGCAAAGTCACCACGCCGGCCATCCGCGTTACGTCCGACAATAATTTGGAAGCCTTGTTCAACACGTCACTGGCTTTATCCGCCTCCCCTTTCAGGCCATGTTGCAGTTGGTCCAATTCGCTGGATGCCAAAGGCTTGACGGTTAACAAACTGTCGACAAATAAACGATAGCCGCTCACGGTCGGGACTCGGCCGGCGGATGTGTGCGGGGAATGGATCAAACCCATCTCTTCCAGATCCGCCATCACATTGCGAATACTGGCGGGGCTCAGCTTTAACTGTGGATCTTTAGACAACAAACGCGAACCAACAGGCTGACCGTCCTGAATATAACGCTCAACCAAGGTTTTTAATAAATACAGCGATCTTTCGTTTAAATCTTGTCCGCCAGCCACGTCATCCCCCAAATTCCGTTAGCACTCGATATTGGTGAGTGCCAGACAGCAAAGCTATCAGTTGGGTCCGACCTTGTCAACGGCTTGAACAGGTTATGAATAAACTAAGCGCTGCCAGCACAATCAAGGGCTGGGATTGAATATCCGAAGCCCCGTGTCGTGGAGAACGGATCAATGGGCAGTTTGTTCCGGAATTACGATTTTTAGATGTATCTTCGATATTGCCCAACAACCGGCAATAAAAAAACCCTGCAAGTCTTACGACTTGGCAGGGTTCTGATTCGATCTAGCGTTTGCTTATCTGGACTGTATGGCAGGAACGCAAACGGCCAATAAACCGCAACCGTCAGTGGTCTCAAGCCCCCATTTGGGAGAAAGACAACACATAGTAGCTATAGTAGGCAACGACAAAAAACAACAATACATTCAAAAACTTTTCTACTCTACTGTACTGTTCTTGTTGATATTTTTTACCATTTTTTATTCTCATTTTGTCCTCCTGTCGCATGAGTCATCCAAAAATTCAAAACCGGTTAATTGATTGGCGGTAGCTGATTAACGGCTCATGCTGTTGCCGAGCCAGGCGCCGGCGGCGGCACCGATGCCGGCTCCCAACGGATCGCCTCTACTCATCTCGTAACCCGCCGCACTGCCTAACGCGCCACCTACCAAGCCCTGAGTGGAGCGTTGGTCGTATCGGTCGTAGCGCGGCGCGGGCGGCGGTGCCGGGACGTACTGCGTAACCCTCCCCGGTACATACACCCGCTCGACCTCGACGTACCGGTCATGGTGGTGATGTTTGTGATGACCTCGCCCATGCCCGTCAGCGATGGCTATTGGCGAAACCAACAAACTCATTACAACGACACTTGCCACTCTAAACATAAATCCCCTTGATCGAGAATAATTTATCTATGACTTGATTCTAGAGAGCAATGTTTAAGTCTTGATTAGGAAAAGATTAAGAACAGATGAAGACAGCAAAGCCGGCGCTTACATTGCCAATTTTTGTGAACTGTGCACGCTAAGCGAGGACTATAAACTACCAATAGCCATTACTCCGGATACTCGCAAACCGAATATCCGGAGCAGATTGCGCCGGAGGCGACAGTCACGCACATTAAAAGCTGTAAGACACTTCCCCGTAAACGGTGCGGCCGGCTTGTTGGTAAAAAGAGGAATATTCCCGATCCAACAGATTATTCACCGAAAACGACAGATCGATATTTTTCGTCGCTTGATAAGCAATACGGGTATCGACCAGAAAATAAGGGTCGTAACTCCCTGGGACGCCGGCCCTTTGATCCAGATTTTGGTCGTTCGTATACTGCTGGCTGACATAGCGCCCAATAATGCCACCGCTCCAATGCTCATATTTGACATCCAAGCCGCCACTGAACATGGTCTCCGGCAACAACACCATCTGTTTGCCAACCGACAGCGGATTCGCCTCGTTCTTGGTAATTATCGAGTCGTTTAAGGTGTAGGTTCCCGTAAAATGCAGCCAGTCCCAATACAATTTCTGCCTTAATTTGGCCTCCACGCCTTCAACCTCCGCTTCACCCGCATTTTGCCGCTCCTGAAGCCGATTGGTTGCGCTTAATGTCGTATCTTTACGGTAAATCAAATCAGAAATGTAATGGTGAAAATACGAGGCGGCAATCGTTGTACCCTCAATCGGTGTTGCCTCTCCGCCTACTTCCCATGAATACATGGTTTCCGGTTTCAGATTCGGCCCGGCTTGCGTCAAGGTAAAAACACTGCCGCTAGCCGTTTGCGATGTCGAATACAAATCCGAGTTGGTGGGTGGACGGAATGCCCAACCGGTTGAAGCAAACAACTTGTAGCCATCCGCCGGCAACCAGGTCAAACTGAATTTGGGATTAAATTGCGACACGGAACGTTCGCTGTATGTTTGCGTCAGGTTAGTGGTGGTACCCGTGGAAGTGACAGTAGCCTTTTGTACGATGGAACCGGAAGTTGACCAGTCGTCATAACGAACGCCAAGATGAGCAATCAAGTTTTTACGCAACCAAATTTCGTCCTGAATAAAGGCGGAGTAAATACTCGACTCGCCCTTGCCATCGTAAACAGTATTCGTCACTGAGGACCAATCTTGCCAATTACTCAAGGCCAAACGTTTTTGGCCTTCCAAATTGTTGTGGTTTGCGCCAAAACCGACCGTGACAAAGTTACGTTGATCCCACAAAAACGGGAAGCGCAATGCCACATTACCGTCGATCCGTTGGCTAGGCGTGACGGTTAACTGGCCTCTGCCACCGCTTAAGGTATCGTCGAACGCCGCACTGTTTGGGCTAGGCGAATAAGTCTCGTGATCCATGTATTGAAAATCGACATTCAATTTCACGTCATGCCCAAAATCATGTTTCAGGTGCGCAAAATATCGCCGCGTATCTTCCACGGAAGGCAGGAAATGTAATAACTGCTGTTCGTAGACGGAAAGACGTTGGCCATTCAAATTCAAGTTGTTGCTTTGCGCCAGGCCGGCCACGCTGGCGACTGAATTGACAGTGGGGTTTCCGGTAGCGATTGCAATTGGCGAGCCTCCGGCAGTGGTCAAATAACTGTTAAACGTCCCTGCGCTAGTTTCGCTGCGGCTCCAGCTCATACCGCCATCAATCTCGGTGCTATCAGTCAAATCGTAATAGAGATGCAAGGATGCGGTGTTCTGCTCCCAAGGGCGTTCCCCTTTGTCTCCTATGATGTAGGTCGAGCCACCTTGGGTGGTTGCGGTCGGAATGGCACCGAATACCGGTGTCGAGGCGTTTCTTAACGCGGTAGCCGTGTTCGCTCTGACTACCGCATTCGGTATCGCTGTAGCCGGTGGCGTAAAGCTGGCTGGCGAAGCCGTCACGTAATCCGACACCGCCCAGTTATCGCTATCCATGTGGTTGAAGGTCAGAGAAATCCCCACGCCGTTTTCGAAACGATCCCGGTAACGGCCTTTGATGCCCCATTGATCAACAGCCGCGCCACCGGCGCCAAATGACAGACGTCCTTCGCGTTTAGTGGGGACTTTGGAGATCACATTGAGTACACCGCCCATCGCGCCACTACCGTACAGCGCTGAAAAGGGTCCAGGGACATATTCCACTTGCTGAGCGTCGTCCATATTCAGGATATTCCAATCAACCAGCCCTGAATTGGCATTGTTTACCGGCAGCCCATCCACTAAAAATAAAGATCGATTCGTACCGCTGATGCCATGGAATGCAGACGAGCTAACACTGGAGCCTGGGAAGCTGGTGCCATAAGCACTACCACGCAAATACACCCCCGGCACATCCTTCAAGGCGTCACCGATACGTTGGGTCAGGCGGTTTTCGGTATTTTCGGTGGTGATGACACTGACATTGGCCGGCGCCATCGATGCACTGATTTCCGAGCGGGTGGCGGTCACCACCATCGTACCCAGCGACTCATCGTTGCTGGCCGAATTGTCGGTCTTAGCGGTTTCGGCTGGCCCCACGGCGCTTTGATCGCTATCTTCTGCCAGGATTTGATTGCTGTAAGCCAAATTGGTCAGGGCCAACAGCGTTATTACGTGTAAACGAGACAAAGTTGATTCCTCCGGTAATGCAATTTTAAAAAACGGCGCTTCATGGTCATGTTAGATTTATTTTTAATTCTTCTTACATCAAGAGCAGACCCCTACTTGAATTTCCCCCTGAGGCGCCACGCTATTATTCATATCGGGCCTATGTGAGCCCATAAACTCCCCGCAGCCATCATCCCCACGAAAGCGGGAATGATGGCTTTCGAATTTCCTGGGTTACCGCCCTCGCTGTAACAAGGACGCCAGGGTTTTTCCAGCCAAGCGCTAGGCTTTGTCCTTCCGCTGTTCCCAACTGCCGTGCCAATAACCGGCGACAAACAACAGCAAGATCGCAAAACTCAACCACCAGCTCTGCGCCGAACTCAAGGTTTGTTGCTGTTCAGTGCTTTCGCTGGCGGCTTTTTTCTCTTCCATCTCATAGCCTTCCAGAGGCTTGGCGGCATCCGGCGCGGCTTGTGCTTGAGCCTGCGGTTGCTGAGCGGCTGGCGGCTGTTGAGATTGAGTGGGCTGCGGTGGCGTTTGAGCCGCTGCGGGTGCCGGTGGTTGGGCTTGCGCACCCGGCGCGGCTGCCTTGGCGGCTTTGGCCGCATCCTGTTGCTCAGCCAGTTTGGTGATTTCCGGGCTGCTGCAAGTGTCCTTGTTGCAAGCCACGCCGGCTTTCGCAATGACTTCCTTGTTAACTTGTTCCAGCTTGGCTTTCACCGCTGGATCGGCTTTCCAATAGCCTTTGTTTACCGCCACCAGCATCCGATCCACCATAGCTTGGTAAGCCAGCAGGTTGTCGGCTTGCTCGAATTTTTTCTGGATGTCGAGCTGGTATTTGTCCTCAACGTAAGTTTCGTACATCGCCTGCCACTTCTCGGCGCCGACCGCCTCCGGCACCGTCACCTGCCAGCCCCACAGGTTTTCGGCCACCATATTGATAAAGCGTGCGCCGGCGTAACCTTCTTTCAGCATGGATTCGATCCATTTCGGGTTCAGGTAGCGGCTTTGCATTTCCCGGCCCTGATAGCGCTCCAGACTCATGGTTTTGGCGGCGGTCGGGTCGGCCAAGTCGGCGACCAAGACTTCCGGGGTTTTGCCGTTAACCTGTCTTGCCGCCATGGCGGTGCCGCCGAGATACTGGAAGAAGTCGTCGCCGTCCAGCGTGGCGTAGACGTTGCTGGAGCGGCTATGAATCACCGCGTCGGTGTCTTTCAAAGACAATTTGAACAAGTCCACCGCCAGTGTCGCGTCCTTGCTGGCCGCTTCGCCCCAATGGCCGCGACCATAAACATGGTGCATGCGGTTGAAGAACACGTCGGCCAGTTGTTTTTCGTCGGTCCAGGTGTTGGACAGCGGAATCGCCCGGTCCAGATTGGTGCCGTAGGCGCCAGACGGCACGCTGAACAAGCGCGCCGAAGCCATGTCTAGCGCTTCCTCGGCTTTCAAGCCGCGTTTCATCAGCTCGGCCTGGGTTTCCTGGATATGCCGGCGCAACGGATTGTCCGGCTCGTCCTGTTCCTGCGCCTTGGTTTCGGCCTGGTCCAGCAGTTTGATGACCGACGCGAACAAATCCCGGTACAAGCCGGATGGGATGATGGTGACGTCAACCCGAGGCCGGCCCAGTTTGTCGCGGGCAATGACGTCCACGCCCTGGGTGCGGCCGCGTTCGTCCCAATGCGGTTTGACGCCGAGCAGATGCAGGATTTCGGCTTCCATCACGCCTTCATGGCGCGAGCTTTCGACGCCCCACAGATTGAACACCAAGCGTTCCGGGTAGTGGCCGTGCTGCTTTTTGAAATCAGCGACCACTTGCTCGGCCAGCCGCGCACCTTCGTTGTACACCGCTTCGCTGGGAATCCGCGACGGATCGAAACCGTATAAATCCTTGCCGGTCGGCAAGGCGTCCGGGTTACGCAACGGATCGCCGCCGCTGCCGGCCGGGATGTAGCGGCCGGCCAGCGCATCGATCAGCGCGTTCATTTCGGCGTTGGCGCTATCGGCAATCAGTTTGGCCGTGGCCTGGACTTTTTGCTTTAAAGCCTCGCCTTTTAGCTTGGGATCGCGGGCAACGATGGCTTCGGCGAAACGCTGTCTGGCCGCGTCGTCCGGCGCCTTACCAAAGGTATGCAAACCCATCGGCACCTTTTTCTCGCGAATTTCCTTTAAATAATGTTCCAGTTCCTCCAGTTGTTCCTCGTCTTCGGCCCGTTCCATTTTCAGGTCTTTCAACAGTCCAGCCTTGCCGGCGATCTGGTTGATCTCGTCCAGACGAATCTTCGCCAGTTGCTCGCTTTTTTGGGCGGCGACGTTGTAGTCGTCCAGCAAACCGGCCAGTTTGGCCAGTTCCGGGTTCAAATCGGCCTTGTCCAGCGGCGGCGTCATGTGCGAAATGATGGTCGCCATAGCCCGGCGCTTGGCCTGCAAGGCTTCGCCGACGTCGTCCATGATGTAGGGATAAATCTGCGGCACGTCGGCCATCAAAATTTCGCCGGGATCGGCGGCGGTGAAACCGACTTCCTTGCCGGACAGCCATTCGTGGGTGGCATGGGTACCCAGATGGATCATCGCGTCGGCGCGGTAGCCTTTTTGCAGCCACAGATAAAACGCCACGTATTGATGATGCGGCGGCATGGTCACATCGTGGTACAGCTTTTTCACGTCTTGTTCCCAACCGCGCGACGGTTGCGGCGCCAACAGCAGATTGCCGTATTGCAGCGCCGGCAGGATCAAGAAGCGCTGACCCTTGCTGTCGGTCCAGGCGCCGATTTTGCTGTCTTCCGGTTTGCCCCAAGACTTGAGCATGGCGGCTTTAAAGGTTTCCGGCAACGTGGCGAACCATTTTTGGTAATCTTCGATCGGCAACAACACCGCACGGCCACTGGCAGCGGCTTCGGCAATCGCCCCCGGCTCCCAGTTACCCAGGTTGATACCGTGATTTTTCACGGCGGCTTTCAAGGCATCGCCATCTTGCGGCGCGTTGCCCAATTGATAACCTTCCTGACGCATGCGCTGCATGATGTTCAACAGCGATTCCGGGAGCACGTTTAAATACGAGGCGCCGATGTTTTCCTTGCCGGGCGGGTAGTTGTAATACAGCAGCGCGACCTTTTTGTCGGCGTTGGCGGTATGCCGCAACTTCGCCCATTTATCCAGGCGGTCGGCATAGCGGGCGATGCGTTCGGGGATCGGCGTTTCGCGGACGAAATCCTGGCCGGTGGCTTTATCGTGCACGCTTTCTTTGCTGGCGACCACGGTCGGGGCGATTTCGCCGGCAAATTCCGGCAAGGCTACTTGCCAGGCCCGTTCCATTACATCCAGGCCGGTTGCGGACTCGGTCCATTGCGTCTGGCTTTGGCTGTTCAATGCAATGCCATTTAGCACTGGCACGCCCAAGCGGGTCAAGGTCGGCACGGTCTTCTCCGGGCTGGCCCCGATTTTCAAGGCCAGCGCAGCGATGGCTTCGACGCGGGATTTGCCGTTGCCGTCGACCAGCATTTTTTCAAGGGTTTTGTCGTAGGGATAGCCAAATATCGGCAGCACGTTGTAGCCCTTGGCTTCCAGTTGTTCGGCCAGCGTTTTTACGGTATCGGTTTGCCCGGACAGCGCCGAGGAACGGTAAAACAAAATCGCGATCCATGGCTGACCGGCTTTGAAACCGGCGTACGCTTTTTGGTAGCTGTCGAAATCGGCGAACAATTGCTTGCTGCGCACGTCGAAAGCGCCGATCTCCGGTTGGGCTTGCGGCGGCGCAATGTCGGCCTGGACATTTTTGAGTTTGGCGACAGCCAAACGAATCATGTTGGCAGCATTGTCGGCGCCACCCGCCGACATGTAGGCTTGCAGGTCTTTATCCAGTTGCAAGCCGTAATCGGCGAAATCGGCGTCATAACTCAAACCCACCGCGTACAGCTTGCCCCCATGCGCGGCGATCTGTTTAAACACCTCGCCGCCCTCGCGCAAAATACCGCGGCCGGTGATTTGCGCCAGCACCAGATTGGATTGTTGCAATTCGGCCTGATCGGCTTGCGCCAATTTGGAGCTGGAATACACCCGCAACTTGACGCCTTGCAACAGCGGATCATTTTGCAGTTTAGCGGTGGCGGCGACAGCGGTTTGTGAGTCCAGATCGCCGAGAATCAGGCTAAGGTTGAGCGGCGTTTCGGCGAAAGCGCTGCTTGCGGCCAGCCATAGCAGCAGAGCCGGCAGCCAAAGCCAGCATTTATTCCGGTACATAAACCACCTTACCGTCGTTCAAGCGGTACGCAGTACCTAATCGTTCGCCGGAACCGCTAAGTTTGCGGTCGGTGACTTTGGACACTTTGATTTGCGAGCCTTTCTTGCTGACGATTTCCATGGTGCCGTCGGCGTTTTCCTTGGTCATCGTCACGGTGGATTCCGGATTCATCAAATCCAGCATGTTGTAGGCCATGAATAAGGCCACCATCATGCTGACGATGAACACCACGCTGGCGTCGAACAGATTGGCGACGCCGGCAATCGGATCTTCCAGCGGCTCGCTGTTACGATGCAGACTAGAGCGTCTCAGATAGCGCATGGCCGTCCTCCTCGATTGTCAAATCCGGCGCGTCCAGAGTCCGGCTGGCGGCCAGCTCGGCTTGATGGCGCATAGCCGCGAAATCGGCGCGCAGCCATTGCTCGCGCACCAAAGCCACCAGATAGGTGATCACGCCGCAGCCCAAACCGGTGACGGTAGCGGTAAACGCGGTGACCATGCTGCCGGCCATGCTGGGAATGTTGCCTTGCGCCAATGCGGCCAGCGAAATGCCCATCGGAATCAAGGTGCCCATCAAGCCCAGCGCCGGGCCAAGTTTGATCACGAAACGCACCTGATCCAACTTGATTAATTGCCGATGCTCATGGGTTTGCAGCAATAATTCCAGCTCGACATCCAGCGGCGCGGCGTTAGCGCGTTGCTGGCGACCCAGCGCGACGGCCAGATCGAGATTGAACAGGCGCACGGTGCGTGAACCGGCTTTGCGCCGCTCCAACCATTCCTGGGCCAGCCGGCCGCAGGTATAGACCGAATAAGCGGCCAACAACGTGACAATCAGCAATACCGGCAGGTAAAGCGATGATGAGATCATGTATAGAATTTGTTCTAGCGCGTGGGTAAGTGCCACTGTTCCTCTCCTGGTTAATGCTTTTTTATAGTTATGTAGTTATGTGTTTATTGAAATTTTATCGGGACCGCTTCGCTCTCTCCGGTTCAAGCGATTTATGACGCAGATCGACATAGTTACCGCCCACCCATTGCCAAAAGGTGGCGGCTGCTTCCGGGCTGGTGCTCAACAATTTAACCGCAATGGCACCATTGCTGCTGATGTCGGTGATTTGCGCGTCGATATCAATCGTGGCTTGGTTGTTCACAACCCGTCTGTCAGTATCGAAACGAAAACTAACCGGCTCGCCAACTTTGAATAGCAAATCGTTCTTCAAGCCACCCAAAAATTTCAGCCTATATTCCGCTACCGATTGATAAGGCAGAACGAACTCGGCATGCCATCGAAACGGCGGGCACTGGATGGGACCGCTACCTTTAGGAAAATGCACGGTATAACCGTCATCGACTTTGGCCTTGACCACGCCTTTGGTGTAAATTTCACGGCAGTTGGTTAAAACCGCGTCGCCCGGTTCAAAGTGATATTTGCCTGCGGCGAATGCTGGCGACTGGATCAGAACCAGCAGCCATCCCAGATAAAAAAACCTTGTCCTTTTCATGTCGTATTCCTTTTCTTATTGGAGAACGGTGCGTTCCAATAACCAAAAAACCCCCATCAAACTGACCGCAATCGAACCGGCTTTCAAAAATTTCTCGGCTGTCTCTATCTTATTGTTCAGCCACCAGATCATCGGCAACACGATGGCAGCCACGGCGATTTGCCCGGTTTCTATGCCCAAATTGAACGACAATAAAGGCAACAAAATCCCGGTATCGCCGGAAGAAATATCCATTTCCTGCAAAACCCCGGCAAACCCAAAACCATGGATCAAACCGAAGCCAAAGGTTAGCCAATGCCGGCCCTTGGGATGGTCGCCGCGGATGATGTTTTCCACACCCACGTAGATAATCGTCGCGGCAATAAACGGCTCGACGAAACTGCTCGGCAGTTCAATCAGATTAAGCCCGGCGCAAGCCAGCGTGATGGAATGGGCGACGGTAAAGAACGTGATGATTTTCAAGGCCGGCCAAAAGCTGTGAGTGACCGCCAACAGCGCGAACAAAAACAGCAAATGATCGTAACCGGTGAGGATGTGCTCGATGCCCAGTTTAAAAAAATCGCCGAACGCCGCAAACGGAGCTTGGGGGGACTCCGCGGCCGCGGCGTTGGCGATTGGTAAACTGATCTGATCGTCGTGTTTGCCCAGCATTTTCTCGCTGAGCCCTTTGCCGTTGGCGTCCCTGACCGTCAAATACTGCTGATGGCCGTCGGGCAGCAAAGCCAAAAACTTCGACTGCACCAGCAAAGTGGTTTGCACAGCTCCCGCATAGTGCAGTTCCACCCGCGCATTATTTTGATCGTCGAAACTGACCTGTCCTGGTTCGCTGGGCAGAGCATCATGGCTATCGATATTCACGCGCAGTTGCTCGGCCAATAGTTTGGCAATAGCCGGCTTGGCCGCTTCGCGCTCGGCTTCGGTCACCTCCGCGTCCAAATCGCTGTCCATCGGCGCAAAAGCTTCGATGTCTTGTAATGCGAAGGTCACCTTGGCATCGAGTTGCGCGGGTTTGATCGTTACATCCAGCGAACTTAGACCGGGTGGATGCGCATAAACCCCAGCGGATTGCAGCGTTAACAACACTGCAATCAAGCTGATAGCAAAGTGGGTTGAAGCAAATTTCATCAGGCTATCCTTAAAAATTGACCGTGATGGTGCCGCGCACCATACGTGGCTCGACCGGATGTTTCATCAAGCCAGCGCCAGAAACACCGTTTGGATAGTTATATTCGTAGTTGTAGGCAATGTCGTTGCTTTGCGAACCGAGAATATTGAAGATGTCGACCTCGAATTTGTATTGCTTTTGCTTATAACCCGCGCCCAAGTTGACGATGTTGGTATCGCCGGCCCAAACCGCGCCGGATTCATCCAGCGGCACGCTGCCGAAGTGGCGAAAACGCAAGGTGCCGAACAGGCCGTTGGGGGCTTCGATCAGGGCGCCGGCACTAATTACCCGGCCCACGGAATTGGGGATGTACTTATTGGTCGCTCCATCCGGGGCTTTGTTGAATTGCGCGGTAGTCAACGCATAGTCGGCATCCAGCGTCAGCCATTCGGTGGGTTTATAGTAGTTGGTAAACTCGATACCGTAGCGTTGCGATTTACCATTCACTTCAGTCGTTCCGGCATCGCCGACGAACACCAGCTCCTCACTGGATTGCAACCACCACAAGGCAAAGGTGCTGTTCAAGCCGGGGATGATATTGGTACGCGCGCCCACTTCGCCGCCGCGCGACCAGGCGGCCGGACGGATGCGCGGACTAACCGCATTGCCATCGGGGTCAAACTCGGTGCCGGTGACCGGATGCACTTGCAGCGTGGTGCCGCGCGCGTCGTTGGAGTGATAGCCGTAACCGATATTCGCGAAGTATTCGGTGTTGTACCAGGGGCCGACTACCAGACTCAATTTCGGGCTGATCATGGCTTTACCACGGCTGCCGGAGTTAGCGGCGTTGGTCTCAGCCGTGCCACTGCCGCTGGCCAGCACTTCGACGTCATTGTTGATGAAATCGCCGCGCAAGCCGGCGATAGTGCGGACTTTATCGTGCCAATGGGTGGTGTTTTTAAAATAGGTGCCCACGGTGGTCACGCCGACATTGCTCTTGCTGACGGTATTGACGATCTGCCGGGCTGTGGTTTCGTATAGACCTAAGTCCATGATCTGGTCATTACGAAATTGCAGGCCAATGCTGTTGTCCATTTCAAAGCCGAACAGCTTGTTATAGCGGGTGTGTTCGAAATGACCGCCAGTTTGCACGCGGCGTTCGGTTTGCAAAATCTGGTCGCCGTCGCCGCCGCGGGTAAAGCCGCTGAAATTGGAGAACAAATTCAAATCGGTGTAGACCGCGTAGATATTCGCGTCGTTTTTCCAGTTGCCGCCCTGGTTCCAGAAGCTGGCCGAGGCGCTATAACGATTGCTCTCGCCGCCGTCGGTAGGATCCATGCTGCCGTACAGACCGATGGCACCGCTATCAATGGCCGCCTGCGGAATCTGGTTGGTGGCGGTCCAGCTATTGGTGTAAGCCTTGCCGTTAATCGCCATGCCCCAATCGCCGCGATCCAGCGTGTAACGCAACTGGCCGTTGAATTTCTTCGAATCTTCCGGCACTTCCCAGACGCCGTTGTAGAGATTGAATTCGCCGGCATACAGCAAATCGCCGTCGCCGAGTTTATGGGAATTGGCCACCAGCGTTCGGTAGTAATCAAACGAACCGGCGGTAAATTTGGCGATGCCTTTATCCAACTTGTCCATACTGAACATTTTGGCGTAACCGGCCGCCGAGAAGTCCCCCACTTCCGCGTAATACGGCCCCTTGCCGTATTCCACTTTTTTCACCAGCTCCGGAATGATGCTATTGATGTCCATGTAACCTTGACCATGGGCGTGGGTAGTCATGTTCATCGGGATGCCGTCGACGTAGGTCGTGAAATCGGTACCGTGGTCCAGGTTAAAGCCCCGCAGGAAGTATTGGTTGGCCTTACCGGAGCCGCTATGCTGGGTAGCAATGGCGCCGGGCACCACTTCGACCAATTCGCCGTTACGCGAGAACGGCCGGTATTCAAATTGCTTCTGGCTGACTTCGCCTTGCGAGGCCGACGGCGCAATACCGATCAGGTTCCTGCCGCGGCCGTCTTCTTCGACTTGCACTGCTTCCAACTCTTCGGACTTCTCGACCTTTTTCGCGGTTTTGGCTTTCTTTGTGCTCTGTTGCGAGGTCTCTTGCGCCGTTTGTTCGACAGATTCCGTGTCGGCATTAGGCGCGGCGTTCAGATCCGCACAGGCCAGACCTAAAATAATTTCCAGGCCGATGACCAGGTGCTTCTTTTTGAAATAGGTATTGCAGGATTTCATCTCAGCTCCGGGAGGTATTTAGTAAAGGCGATGGGTGACGCGAAGCGCCGGCAGGGTGTTGCATAAGGTCTTCCTCGATGTGCGTTATTGTTTTAGTTGTTATTGTTTTGGGGGTATTGCCTGGACCGAAATCGGTCGAATTTTCTAAACCGCGCGCTATGAGCCGTTGAACGCCGACAGTGCGAGAATGAACCGGGAGGAATAAACGTGCCGAGCAAAGCGCTGGCTCGGGGAGCGAAAACTGCTTGCTGGAAACCACAGCCGCTAAAGCGTCCGGCTGTAACTCGTTAAATGATTGGGTATTAAAATCGCCGAGGAGAGTGCTGGCGAAAATCGGTTGAAGACGGGGCGCTTCAACAGTGGAAACCGGGGACTTGCGAAGAGTAAAAGAGGTGCTTACAACAAAGAAATTCGAATAGGCAGGCGGCGATGTGCGACCGACGCCACTGCTGGACAAATGCGTACCCGGCGTATGATTGATGTCTGGAAACAACTGCCTGAAGTGTAAGTTGCCCAGTGCTGCCAGACCATCGAAATCGACGATAGCCTTGAACAGCACCGACAGATTCTGCAAATAAGCGCTCAATGAAGCACTGAGCCCAAGGGTTTGACCGTCCGTAGCGCAAGCCTTTGTCGCCGAATATCCGGCCGGACTACCCAATGCTTGACCGCCCGAAACCGCATCATCCAGCCCCATCGCAGCTACTTGCCGCTCAAAATCAGGCCGCTCGGCCAACGCTCCGGTATTGAATAAGTCCGTCCAGTTGCTCAACGCTGTTGAACTGGTATTCTGATTTAGCGTTGTAATGTTGCCGGTGTCGCTGACCATGGCGTCAGCGGCTCTGGCCATCGCGGCTTGCGAGAATAACAAAGTCAGCAAGCAGGTAACGGTCAACACCACCAATTTAGCCACCAGTATCCCGGCGCCGTGCAGCAACAGCGTCGCCAGCATAAAGCCCAGCGTGTAAGACAACAAACTAGCCGACGTGGATATTTCCTGGCCATGGGCAAAGCCGTGGAAAAACGCGAAAAAGGCGACGATAAAGACGTTGACCTTAGCGCTGAAACGAATCTTGCGGGTAATCAGCACGGCAAACACCGCGCAGGACAATAGGATGATGCCTTCGACGCTGGGAATCGTCAGTCCTGCGGCGCCGGCCAATCCGCCCAAGCTCATCACGCCGACAAAGGCCAACGGCAACATCCAGATCGCTTGACCGCGTAATTGCGCAGCCCAGATCCCCACCGCCAACATGGTCAGCAGGTGATCCCAGCCCCCCAAGGGATGACTGAAGCCATTGTTCCAACCGATATTGTCCAAACCGCCAAAAATATTGAGCAACGGAAATAACAACCCAAACGCCAAAGCCAGGCACGACGCGAGCCATAAACGGCTGCGGGCTGACTTTGTTAGCTTGGTTTGAAACTGAAATTGCATGAGATTTATCTGGGTTTATCGGTCTTAAAGCTCGATCTATGCGCCACGTAGGACAAAACGGAAAACCATCATACGATAGAAGTCACATTTTTTAAAATTATGAAGATTTAATAAAATATCTTATTATCTTCACCAGCAAACTGCTCGTGCCGCCAACTCGGGCCTTCAAGTACGCGGATGAAAGTGGCTGTGAGTATGATCGTGGTGACCATGCTGGTGATGCGACATTGCCATTTTCACCGGCACCAAGTTTAGCGATGCGTGGCGCACACCGGTTTCGGCGGACATTTTGTCTGCCAGCGACCGAATTCGTTGAGTCATGCCGCGCAGAAACAAGGTTTCCATGCAGTCGTCGTGATCGAGATGCACATGCATGGACGACACGACTAGGTCGTGGGCGTCGTGTTGCAGGCTGGTTAGGCGTTCGGCCAAATTGCGTTCGTGATGATTGTAGACATAGGACAGCGTGGCGATGCTGTAGATGGCCTCATCCTTGCTGAGACGCTTGGTTTCGATTTCCTTGCGCAATAAATCGCGTACGGCTTCGGAACGGTTGGAGTAGCCGCGCGCTGCAATCCATTGATCGAATTCGGCGGCCAAATCGTCGTTGAGAGAGATGGTAAAACGTTCCAAAGTCGGCTCCTGTCGTTATTGTTATTGGATCGCCGATTATAACGCAAAGCCCTGATTCGCTGGCGTTTACGCCGATATAGATACCCGCCGCACTGCCGGCGCGATTAAAACAACAAGAGGCATTTTTCATGTCCGCGGGACATTACATACACGACAACTTCAGCAAACTCGTCATTCGCAGCCAAGTCGGTATTGCCTTAACACTGCTGTTGATATTAACGGCTTCCGACTTTTGGTATCCGAGCGACTATAGCCTGAAGGCCGGCGTGCATGGCGTGAGCGCTATCCTCGCTGTCGTGGTCGGCACCTATCTTACCCATCGTGCCATTCCGTTGATAAAAGGCATGCACGTCAGGCTTGAGTCGTTGCGCCATTGGCTGCTGGCCGCCACCCTGCTGAATCTGGCCGGCGCGATTA
Organism: Methylomonas sp. TEB; assembly: GCF_047777895.1. Classification (GTDB taxonomy): domain Bacteria; phylum Pseudomonadota; class Gammaproteobacteria; order Methylococcales; family Methylomonadaceae; genus Methylomonas. Next base: position 1,449,455 of record NZ_CP180476.1, on the reverse strand, counting down.
GCGGCAACTGGATTTATATGCGCTACCGCGGTCAAGACGGCCCGCGCGACTGGATACTGGCTCATGTGCCGACAATTCATAACGTGCTGATGGAATTCAAGGAATTCGTCTCGCTGTTCCCGTTTCCGCTGATGCTATTGGCAACCGCGACACTGTACTACTACGGCCTATCGATCCAAATGCGCCGCGACCTGACCCGCTTCGTCGGCATCACAATCCTGGTGTCATGGAGTTTTCTGATGATCGGCTTCGTGGTTGGCTTGGTACTGGCCAAACTGCGCTTTGTTTGACGGTGACCCGCGTGATACATAATCAAAACCAAACCGATTCCAATAACGAGCCCCTCTATTCCGGGCCGGTGGTAGCGGCCAGCCTGGCCCTATTATTGGCATTTTTGACCTTGATGGTCAGCCACCATATTTCGCGATTGTCGCCCGGCCTGGACAAGTTAGTGCATAGCTTCGGCTACTGGATTCCGGGGTCGCAAGGCAAAGGCCCGGACGGCAGCATAGGCTCGTATACGGGCAAGGAAACCCTGGCTATCGGCGTCTGGTTATTAAGTTGGCTGGCATTTCATTTGCTCTGGCGCAAACAGGATTTGGATCTGACGACTTGGACCCGGGTTTTCGTCATTAGTCTGGCGGCGATAACCTTGGGCTTCTTTCACCCTTTATCTGATCCGCTGGTACTGTTCATCGCCGGCTTCTTCGGTCTGCCCTAAGGAAACTCCATGCGTAAGCTTTTAAATCCATTCATCCCGGTGTTGCTGGCATTGGCCAGCCCAATTAGCCTTGCCGAAGGCGTGCTGTTAAAGTCCGACCCCAAAAATAACGCCGAAGTGACCGGTTTCGACGGCACGGTGAAATTCTGGTTCAGTGGTAACGTCGGCGAGCGTTCACCTTCGGTCGTGGTTGTCAATGCGCAAGGCAAGCGAGTGGACAACGGCGATGCCCGCCTAGTCCTCGGCGAACGCCATAGGCTAACCGCCACCACCCAAACATTGCCGCCTGGCGCTTACGCCACCCGCTACCGGGTGATTACCGAAGACGGGCTAATCGTCAGCGGGGTTTCCAAATTTTCCATCGTCGCCGAATCGGCGCCCGGGGAGGCCAAACCATGATCCGTATCAGCCGACTTTCCGCTGCTTTATTGTTGTTCGCGACCGGCTTGCAACTGGCTATGGCATCGGTGCCGCTGGGTGGCAACCGCAAAGGCGCCAACGGCAGCTACGATCTTTACGGTTGCATGCTGACCAATGACTATTACGTGGTCAATTTTGCCGCCTACCAGATCGATCCTAATCGTGCCAAGGACGACAAATCCGTACCTCAGGCCGAATGCGTCGATCTGCCGCGTGTCGGCAAAACTCAGATTGCGATCGATTTGCTGGATCTGGATGTACGCAAGAAGCCGGTGGCATTGAAAATATTACGCGAAGACGGTCAATCCATCGCCGAATTACCGATGGCCGTGGTTAAGCAAGGCGTATTGACGACGACAGTGGATTTTAAAACGCCGGGTAAATACCAAGCAGTGTTGTTCGTAGAGGACAACGACTTGCATACGCCACCGGAGATCAGCGCGCTACACATGCCTCTGACCGTTGGTTTGCTTGTCGAACCAACGGCCGCTAGCGGCAATAGCCTATGGATTTTGGTGGGGTTGCTGGGCGGATTGATAGCGCTGGCGGCCTACTTCGTGCCGCGCTGGCTAAAGCCCAATCCAGCTCATACACCGCGTTAACCCCGATTTCGTCGCTCCGACCACAACGGGCCTGCCTGCCGTAACCACATGCTACGGGCCGAACGAAAAGATACCGGCGCGCCGCGTATGTCGCGGCCACCGGTAGTCAATAGCCTGCTTTCACTCTGTCTTGCAAAGGAACCCCCTATGACACCGATCCGATTTAAATCGACCATACTGGCCGCTTGCGTATTATCGCTAACCGCCTGTGCCTCCCATCACCACCACGATGAACAGCACGCCGACGCCGGTTTCGTACCAGGCCTGGGTGAAATCATGGCGCAAACCGCCACTCGCCACGCCAAATTATGGTTTGCCGGTCAGGCCGAAAACTGGGCACTGGCGGCCTATGAAATCGACGAACTGCACGAAGGCATGGAAGATGCCGGTAAGTACCACCCCACGCATAAGCAGATCAAACAAGCGATTCCGGAATTGATCGCCCAATATGTCGACCAGCCACTCACAGCGCTGGAACAAGCGATAAACGCCAAAAACAAAGCTGAGTTTATTGCCAATTACGATAAGCTCACCGCTGGTTGCAACGCCTGCCACCAAGCCACCGAATTTGGCTTTAACGTGGTTCAACGCCCCAGTTTCAACCCCTTTGCCAACCAGGCTTTCTAACCAACAGTAAAAGCCAACTTCTGCCGTCGCCGGAGTTGGCACACTCGAATAACAGTGGGAGGTATCGGCGTTTTTTGACGTTCATTTTCTTGCCTATCCCTGTGTAAAACGACCCGTTATTTCTTCATCGCGCTATTTTTTCCGGCCGCTTAAATTGCCCACGCCGACCCAGTCGGCAGCGACTTCCGGTATTTTTCTTCCGCGCAAAAAAAGGGCAGCCCAAGCTGCCCAAACTGCATACATGAAATATTTGTGTTGTCAAAATGCCATTACTGGAATTTTGTCAGACCGGCAAAGCCTTCTCTGGCTTCTTTAAGTTCTTGTTCTGCAGCAGCAAAATCGGACTTTTTAGCCGATTCTCTGGCTTTTTTCAATTTCAAAACCACTTTGTCGCGTTCGAATTCGAATTTATAGTTGGCGCTAAGTTCGCTGGCGCTTTGCGACGCTTCCTTGATCAACGTGGCTATTTTTGTCGAATCAGCGGACGGAATCGCATCCAAAGCGGCTTGCATATGAGCATCCACTTCTTTCAACACCTCTGGCACGGTTTTATGGGCTTCTTTTGCATACGTTGCACCGGAAAAGCCCAGAATCGAAACCAGCAGAGTTGATGCGATAAAAATTTTCTTTAATGTCATGTGTTTCCTCTTAGTTAAAATGAAATGTAACGGGTAAAGCAAATTGTCCTGATCTGAGATTAAACGCTACTGAGCGGGCGACTCCTTTGGTTGAAATTATTTTCGAGTGCTTGGCGTGGCTATTTATTGAGGCATCCGGCCGACCAGCTTAGCCAATGACATCAAGATACCCAGGTTTACGGCAACGCCGATTGCCAATAGACTTGAAGTCGCCAAAGCGAAGCCGGCTGTATAGCCCAGCGCTTCAACATCCAGCCAAATAGCCAAAGCGTGCACATAACCGTGAAACACCGCGACGGCAGCAATCAGCAGCAACGAAAAAACCCAGTGCAATTTGCGTCCCGACGCCAACAGCAAACCCAAAATCAGCACGCTCGCATACATCAGCGTTTCAGCGTGGGCAATCTCAAACGGGATCAGGGTCAAACCGCCGCCCAGCAAAAGCATGGACAGGAACAACAGCGCCAGCCATAAAACCGATTTGCCGCTAGCTGTTCGGCATATCCACATACCCACCGCCAACATCGTCAGAATATGATCCGAACTGGAAAAAGGGTGGAATAAGCCGCTGAGGAAACCGATAGTATCGCCGGTCCAATGGAACGGGTGCGCCTGCGCAGCTGGCATGATCGCCAGCATCAAAACGGGAAACTTTCGAATTAGTTTCTGATTCATGCTTCTGTCTCCGATGGCGGCAAGTCTGGGAAGAATTTCCATAACAGCCGCCATCGTAGCAGAAATAGGATAAATTAAAAATAATTCATAACAATTTCTTGTACAAAGCTCTTCGTTTTAAAACTCGTACTTAAACCCGGCCTGCACCAGACGCGGCATGCCGGACTGGATACCGCGCACCCGGTCGGTGATGTAGGTGTTGTCCAGCATGTTTTTCAGCGAAACGAACAGCGTTAAATCCTTGCGCACCTTGTACGAGCTGGCGAAGTTGACCACCACATAGTCGTTGATTTTGCCGTAGCTGCCGCCCAAAGCCGCGCTGCTGGCCGGGCCGTTGGGATGGTCGGCGCCGCTGTCCAGATTCAGAAAATCGGCGTATTGCTCGCTGACGAAGGCGGCTTCCAAGTGGGCATCGAAACCGGTCGGATGCGAGTAGCCCAAGGTTGCGGTCAACAGGCTTTCCGGCGCGTAGGGCGCGCGCTTGCCGGCGGCGGAACCGAACACATGGCCGCCGGGGCAACTCGCCGGATAGGCGCCACTGGACAACGGCACGCAACGGAAGGCCGCCGTGGTCTCGGCTGTTGGCAGCCACATGTAGGCAATCTGCGCATACGGGTTGTGGGTCCAGTTGAACACATCGCCGAAGTCGGCCCGTGCCATCAGTTCGATGCCTTCATACAAGGCCTTGCCTTGCGCGACCGGCACCGTGCCGCCGCCCACCGTGCCCAGTACGGTTAAGGAATCGAAGTCGTTGTGGAAATAGGTCAGCTCGGTTTTGACGCCGCGCACCGGTCTGGCCCGGACCCCGAACTCGGTGTTCCAACTGATCTCCGCGCCGACTTCCGCCGAGCCGCCGGTATCGTTGTAAACCGCGTCCTCCACTCGGGGTGGTGCGAAGCCACGGTGAATGCCGAAAAACAGCTCGGCGCTATCGATGGGCGCATAGGTCATCGCGAACGACGGCAGGATTTCGGTCAGGCTGCTTTGGCCTTGGGCCCCGTTCAGCAGATTCTTGCGCTGATAACTGACCGACTCGACTCGCACGCCCGGCGTGAAGGTCCAATCGTTCCAGATGAATTTGTTTTGCACAAAACCGGAATAGGCATCGGCAAAGCGTTCGTTATTCTCGGTCAGTTGGCCGTAACTGCCGCCGTTGGGGTTACTCGCATCGCGTGCATCCGCCGTACTGCCGCGAATCATGCGCCGATACTGATTCTCGAAATGCGCCCGCAAACCCGCGTCCAACTGGCTTTCGATGCCGAACAGGTCGTGCTTGGCGTGCAAGGTCGGCGCCACGCCCCAGGTTTCGTAGTTGCGCAAGCGGCCGGAATTGTAATTACACAAATCCATATCGACCGGAATGCCGTTCTCCCGGTCTTGCACATAAGTGGGGATGCCTCGGCTTACGCACTGGTTTTCGGTCGGAAATTCATTCTGCTGCCGCCACCAGTTGCGCTCGTAGGCCGACCAGTAAAAACTGGTTTCCAAGGTCACGTCGTTATTAAAACTGTGCTCGTAGGTGGCCGAGGTTGACCAGCGGTCGTTGGTAAAATTGGCGTTCTTGTCCGGATTGTAACGCGCGCCCAGTTTGCGGTATTCGGCATCGGTCAAACCGAAGGCCGCGCCTTGTTCGTCCTGATGGTAAAAGTCGCCGCGTAGCGTCAAGCGGTTGCGGGCGTCGAAGTCGATAATGCTTTTTAAGTTGGCGTCGTCGACCACGGCAAAGGTATTGTCGCGGTTTGCCATGCCTTCCTTGTGGATGTAATCGACCACGCCGCCGACCGCCTCCAGACCATGCACGTTCTTGGCCATGCCGCCGTAGCGGGCATGACCGTTCAGGTAATCGCGGTTACCGCCGGTAAAGCTGACGAAACCGCCGGGCGTGGCCGGCACCTTGGGCGTCAGATAATTGACCGCACCGTTGATGGTTTGCGGGCCGAATTGGGTCAAGTCGGCGCCCTTGTAAATCTCGATGCCGTCGTAGCGCTCGATGGGCGGATGGTAATAGATGTCGTTGTCGCCGTAGGGCGCGAAGTTGAACGGGATGCCGTCTTCCAGGAACAACACCTTGGTGGAGCGGAACGGGTTCTGGCCACGAAAGGCGATGTTCGGCCGCAGACCAAAGCCTTCCTCATCGCGCACATAGACGCCGGGCGCCTTGCGCAAGGCCTCGTTGACGGTAAACACCTGGTCGCGTTCCAAAGTGTCTTTGCTGATCACCGCCGTGGAGCCGGAAAAGGTCCCGGCTTTTTCGACGCTTTCTTCGACTTCGACGCTGGATAGCGTCTCTGCTTGGCTGCTGGATGAATTGGTTTGCGGGTCGGATTCGGCCATCGCTACACCCTGAGCCATCAGGCTCAACAGCAAAGTCGGCAGCCATCCATGTTGTTTTTGCATAGGATTCACTTCGGTTCAAAATGGGCTAACACTGCATCCCAGATCCGGCGGGTGGAGATGCAGCACCGCCGCGCAATGTAACCAAGCAAGCTGAATCGAAACTGAAAATCCCGTAAGGCCGACGCGGCTAGCGATTCAAGGGCAAGGTCACCGTCGCCAAAAAGCCGCCCAGGGTTTTGCTGCGGCCAAAGCTAACCGAGCCATGGTAAGTTGTCACAATGTCCGCGACGATGCCCAGACCCAGGCCGTGGCCTTGCACCGATTCGTCCAGGCGTTGGCCGCGTTGGGTCAGGTAGGCCAAGTCTTCGCTCTGGCAGCCGGGGCCGTCGTCGGCGACGCGGATGACGAGGGCATCGGCCAACGTTAGCTCGACATCAATCCGCTGCTTGGCCCATTTGCAGGCGTTATCCAGCAGGTTGCCGAGGATTTCCATCATGTCTTCCCGGTCGAAATGCAGAAGTTGCTTGGGTGCGGTGACTTGAATGTCCAGCGGCTTGTCGGCGTAAATCGCCCGCAGGGTCTTTTTTAAGGCAATGATTTCACTATGTGGGTTGAAGGCTGGCGCCGCTTGCTGGTCGCCGGCGATCCGCGCCCGCTTCAATTCGCGTTCGATGCAATGGCGGATGGCTTGGCTTTGCTCATCCAGGCGTGCACGCAGGTCCGGCCGGCCATCGAAGTGCGAGTCCTCACCAGTTCTCAGCAGCAGAGCCATCGGCGATTTCAGCGCGTGCGCCAGATTGCCCATCGCGGTGCGCGACTGTTGCAAGCGGCGCGCCACCAGTTCCAGCAAATGGTTGATTTCCTCGACCAATGGTTGGACTTCGGCCGGCACCTCGCTGCCGATATGTTGTCTGCCGCCGCCGGCCACCTGCTCCAATTCGGCGCGTACCGTGACCAGCGGACGTAGCGCGCACTGGATGTCCCAGCGCAGCAAGCCGATGGCGCTGAACAATATCAGCAAGGTCAAACCCAAATAGGCAACGCGAATGGCGGTGATGTCGTGGTCGACCGCCGACAGGTCTTCGGCCACGCTGATGTTGATGCGATGGCCGAAACGGACCGCGCCCAAGGTCAATACCAGCAGCGGCGTTTGCTCGGGTCCGGCCGCATGGTACAGCATCGACTGCTCAGGCCCGACGGCCTCGACCGCCAACGGAAAATCCAGCAAAGACGGCGACGAGTAGCCCTGGGCGTCGACCTTAACCAGGTAATAGTGGCCGGATAACCGGCGATTGTAGACCGAACTGATATGGAAGCTATTGAAAGTGACTTGGTCGCCGTCGCTGTAGTCCAGAGACTCCAGCAGCGAGTAGCCGTCGTCGGCCAGGCGGTTGGCCATCTGCTTTTCGGCAGCGCTACGGATGATCCAGTCGGCGGCCAGCCAATGTAGGATAAAAATCGCCCCCAGCACCGCAATCAGCCCGCGGCCCAAGCGCTTGCGTAAGGACATCACGGCTTGAGACCGAACAGATAGCCCTGGCCGCGCCGGGTGTGGATTAAATCGTTGCCGACGATCTTGCGCAGACGTTTGACGTAGACTTCCAGCACATTGCTGTCGGGTTCGGCCGATTCGCTGTAAACGTGTTCACCCAGTTGCGCCTTACTCAGCACTTTGCCGGCATTCAGCATCAAATAGCGCAACAACCTGAATTCGATGGCGGTCAGCGGCTGAGCCTCGCCGCCGGCTACTGTGGCGGTTTGCTCGTCTTCGTCCAGTTCAACGCCGAACAGTTTTAGTTTGGCTTGGTTGAAATGGTGCACCCGCTTCAACACCGCCTGCAAGCGGGCCAGCAATTCCTGGAGATGGAAGGGTTTGCAGACGTAATCGTCGGCGCCAGCTTTGAAGCCGTCGACTTTTTCGTGCCAGGCATCGCGGGCGGTCAGGACGATGACCGGCATGTGGTTGCCGGCGGCGCGCCAGCATTTCAACACCTCCAGGCCGGCCAGTTTGGGCAGACCCAGGTCGAGAATCGCGGCATCGTAGGGTTCGGTGGCGCCCAGGAACTCGCCCTGCGTGCCATCGGCTGCGGTGTCGACGATATAGCCGGCGCCGAGCAAATCAGCCGCCAGCGGCAAAGCAAAGGCCGGATCGTCCTCGACCAGTAGCAGACGCATAAATGCGTGAGTTACATCGCGTGCATTTTGTAGTCGACGCGAGGGTAATCCTTTTTGTCGCGCGGATCGGCGCTGTCGGCGGTTTCTTGAGCGTTGCGTTGTTGCGCAGACTTAGCAATCATCTGTTCCCAATTCTCGTAACGGGCATATTCCTTGTCGCCGGCCGCTTTACGCTTCATGAAATTGTCTTTACCCAGGTCGATCAACTCTTTCGAAGTCTTGCCGTCGATGAGTTGCAAGAACTCATCGTTATTCTTGATTTGCTCGCGCAATAACCAATAGGAAACCTCAAACGGCATACGTTCGGCTTCCGGTAAATGTTCTTTGATGTAAAAAACCGACTTCTGCGCAGTCTGTAAACTCCGGGCATTGATCTGATTCGCCTTGCTGCAAGCACCCATCACGCATACCAGCGATGCAATTAACACAATAGCCAAAACTCTCACATTTCCTCCTAATGACTACGCTGTAGCCCGTTCCCGTTCTCACGGATAAAAAATAAAGGACTCACTTTCGGACAAACCTAATCGGGCGCGAATTGTAGCATTATTAAGATAATTATTTTTTTAGTCTTACATCGAATAAAAATAGCGGGGTTAAGGTGGGATTTCTGTCGGAACTGCCCAGTCGGGCTTTACGGGATTGCCAACGACAACCCCGCAGGATAGGTAAGTATGACGCTCAAGGGTCAGAAAATCATAGGCAACTTTGCGAAAAATCCGCTCGGCGTTTACCTATCTCAACAATAGCTTTTCGCCATCTGGCTTAATGGCTTGGCTTTAATTTTGCCGGCGTGTCCCGCGGAGCCGAATGCTTCGTAACGTGCCTGGCAAAGCGTCTGCATGGCGTCTCTGGCGGCTTGGTAAATCTTGCGGGCATCCAATTCCGCGGCATGTTCCGGGCTAGAAACAAAGCGGCGAATCGCGCCGGTGGAGGCCATGCGCAAGTCGGTATCGATATTGACTTTTCGTACCCCGTATTTAATGCCTTCCACAATTTCCGCCACCGGCACGCCATAGGTTTCCGGAATATCGCCGCCGTGTTCGTTGATGACTTGCAGCCAGTCTTGCGGCACCGAGCTGGAGCCGTGCATCACAAAATGCATATTCGGCAGACGCTGTTGCAAGGTTTTTAAGCGGCTGATCACCAACACTTCGCCTGTCGGCGGCTTGCTGAATTTATACGCGCCATGACTGGTGCCTATGGCCACCGCCAAGGCATCGATTTGGGTTTGCTTGACAAACTCCACCGCTTCATCGGGATCGGTCAGCAAGCGGCTGTGATCCGCATCCTGCTGATTTTCCAACGAACCCAGGCAACCGATTTCGCCTTCCACCGACACGCCACAGGCATGCGCCATATTGACCACGCGGCGGGTCACCTCGACGTTATAGGCAAAAGACGCCGGGGTTTTCATGTCCTCCAGTAAAGAGCCATCCATCATCACCGAGCTAAATCCCGATTGAATAGCTTGAGCGCAAATGTCCGGCGACGGTGCGTGATCGCGGTGCATCACCACCGGAATATGCGGATATTGCTCGACGGCGGCCAATATCAAATGCCGCAGAAACACCTCGCCGGCATAACGGTTGGCGCCGGCCGAGCCCTGCATAATCACCGGACTATCGCAGGCATCGGCCGCCTGCATGATGGCCTGCACTTGCTCCATGTTGCTGATGTTGAAAGCCGGCACGGCAAAGCTGTGTTCGGCCGCGTAATCCAAAAGTTGTCGTAATGATATTAAAGCCACGCTTGGCTCTCCTTGGCGTTGTTTTATTAAGTTTTATCGGCTGATACGCCGGCCCGAAGAAGTAGTTCTTGGACTCAGAAGCTCTCCGCGTCGCGGCGAATCAGCCGCTTGTTGAGTGCCTGCCGGCTAATACCCAGCAAACCGGCGGCGACCCCTTGATTGCCTTGGGCGCGTTGTAAAGCTTCGACAATCAGTGACTCTTCGGCTTCCTTCAGCGTCGGCAAGCGCTCCGGAAAACTGCCGGACGAGGCTGGCGCACCATCCGCGAAGCTACCATCGCCGGGCATCGGCATGTGCTCGGCAATAGCGTCCTTGAAGCTCTGTAAGGACAGCACCCCGCCCTGGCTACGGGCGACCGCATCGAAGGCCATGCCTTCGAGCTCGCGGATATTGCCGGGGAACGAGTAATTATGCAACCACTGAAACAACGCTGGCGGCACGCTGGGTGCAGGCTTGCCCAGGCTGTCGGCGGCTTTTTCCACAAAATGCAGCGTCAGTTGCGGCAAGTCTTCCCGGCGTTCACGGAGCGGCGGCAGTTGGATATGATGGGTCCGCAAGCGAAAATATAAATCCTTGCGAAAGCTGCCCAAATCAACCTGGCGTCTGACATCGCAATGGGTCGCCACAATAATGCGCGCCCTACTCTGTCGGGGCCGATCCGCGCCTATCGGATAAAACGAACCATCCTGCAATAAACGCAACAGTTTGACTTGCGAAGCGATGCTGAGGTCGCCGATTTCATCCAGAAACAGCGTACCCTCGCCGGTGCTGGCCAGCAATCCGTCGCGCGCCCGTTCGGCACCGGTGAACGAGCCCTTGGCGTGGCCGAACAGCGTATCGGAAAACAGCGTGTCGTCCAGGCCGGCGACGTTGACTGCCACCAAATCACCCGCGCGCCCGGACAGCCGATGCAAGGCGCGGGCAATCAGCTCCTTGCCCGCCCCGGTTTCGCCGGTAATCAACACCGGTTGCGGCGAGGCGGCAATGGCTTCGATGTAGCGGAAGATGGCAAACATGGCCGGGCTTTGCGTGACGATCTCGGCGAATGCGCTGGGTTCATGCGGGCTGTTGGTGAGCATCCGCTCTTTCAGCGACAAAAATTCCGCGCGCAACACCCGGCTTTCCACGGCCCGCCGCACCGCTGCCACCAGACAGCTTTGCTCCACCGGCTTGAGTAAATAATCGCTGGCGCCGCTGCGCATGCACTCTACAGCAACCTGCAAATCGTTGGTGGCGGTCATCATGATCAGCGGAATTTCCGGATACTCGGCAGCAATCTGTTCCAATAACGCCTTGCCGGACAGATGCGGCATGGTCAAATCCAGCACAATGACACCGATGGGCCGGCTTGCCAGCAATGGCAATACCGCTCGGCTGTCATCCAGCGTCAGCACCTCGGCAAAACCGGCGCTACGCAACACCAAACTGGCGCTGTGCAGCAATTGCGCTTCGTCGTCCACCAACAAAATAGGCAGCTTGCCCAAGTCTTTACATTGCATGATTCGCTGCCATCGCCGGCCCGGAATGCACCGAAAAAATAACCCGCGCACAGGTGCCTTGCCCCGGCGCGGATGAAAAACTTAAGCTGCCGCCTTGGGCGCGCAGTAATGAAGCGCTGATCGCCAAACCCAAACCGGTGCCGCCATTAGCCTGTTTCGTGGTAAAGAACGGGTCGCAGAGTTGCTCGATATGTTCGGCGGCGATACCGACACCTTCGTCCCGAACTTCCACACCCAACTGCCGGCCGTCATTCAACAGCTTGGTGGTAACGCTGACGGATTTCTCCGGGTCCGGGAGTGCTTCCAGGGCATTAATCAACAGATTGACCAACACCTGTTCCAACTGCTGCGGATCGCCGCGCAGCTCAGGCAAGCCCTCGGCCAAATCGGTTTTGAAATGCCGGGTTTTTTGTTCGATTAAATGCTTCAGTAAAGCCAGCGCCCGCTCCACCACGTCGTTAATTGCGAAAGATACCGGAGCCTCGCTGCTGGGCGGGCGGGCATAATTTTTCAGTTCGGCGACGATGCGTTCGATGCGTTTGGCGCCATCCCTGACATCGCGGATCAACACCGCCGCGCTATTGCGCATTTCGCTGTAAGGCAAGCCGCCCAAGGAAAATTCGCCGGCCGCTTGATAACGCTCTTCCAACACCTCCAGCGCATCGCTCCAAATGTCGGCAAGTAAGCCGGAATTAAACAAAATCAGTTGATTGGGGTTATTGATTTCATGCGCGACGCCGGATACCAAAGTCCCCAAGGCCGTCATTTTGTTGGCCTGAATCAATTGCAATTCTTGCTGGCGGGCGACCTGTTCCAATTGCTTGCGCACACTAATGTCGCGAATGATCGCGGTCAAATAGCGCTCGGTGCCGCGCGTCCAACGGGATAGCGACAACTCGACCGGAAACGCGCTGTTGTTCCGCCTTAACGCTTTCAATTCCCGCATTGGGGTATTAAGTCGATTTGCGCCTTGTGCTTCCTGGATTTGTGCAAAAAAGTCCGGCTGCGGGTTTGCCAGCAACTGCTGAAATGGCTGACCGAGAATTTGGTCTGCCGGAAAGCCAAACATCAGCTGTGCGCCCTGGTTCCAGGACACGATATTGCCTTGCATGTCCACGGAGACAATCGCTTCATGCGCCGAGTCGGTGATGGCGCGCAGCCGGGCTTCGCTTTCCCGCAACCAGGATTCGGCTTGCAAGCGCTCGTTGGTTTCTTGTTGCAAATTGGCGTGGGCCTTTCGTAACGCCAGCGTGTTCGCCCTGAGCAGGACAAATTGATACAGCAAATACGCCAGCAGGACGACGGCGACTAAATACAACGCCAAACGATAGGCTTCGGCTTGTTGCTCCACGCTGCCGCTGTACTGGCGCAGGGCTTGTTGCAAATCATCGACTCGGCTGAAGATAGGCTGGGCAATGATCTGCCGCAGCAACGTATCCACCTTCGGCGATACGTCGATGATCAGTCGGCCGTGGGCAATCAGCACCCGATAGTCATCCGACTGTGCGGCCAGTCCGGCCAACCGATCAAGCTCCTGCTGAATTTCCGCGGCCAGTTCCGGCTGCGGGCTGTCCATGAAACTGAACATCAAGCGCCATAAATTGCCCAGCTTGGCGGCATCACCCGGCTTCGCGGCAGCGCGCAAAGTTTTACCGATTTCGTCGAAGGACATCACCGAATTACGCAGCAAGGCGTTATCGGATTTTAAGTATTCGATCTGCCCCAAGCGTTCCTGCACCGTTGCGGTTAGCTGGTCCGCTAAATTGCCCAGCGATTGCTCCGCCGCCTCCACCGCTTGCAATTCGGTTTGCAAACTCTGCGACAAGCGCAGCAGCTCCTGGCCGGCTTTGGTGAGGGCATCGTAGTTAGCCAGCAGGCCGGCGCGGGCCAGCAAAATATCGCGCATCAGTTCCGCATCGCGCAATTCGATGATGCGCAGCGTGGTTTGCAGGCGGTTACGCCGCTCCAGTTCCGGGCTGGCGCTTTGTAGCCAGAGATAGGTCAAGGCCAGCAACAGACCGGCGACGATCAACCTGGGCCGCCAAGAAATCGCGGTCATGGCTTGGCTGCTTGGCTGGCGACCAAAGCCTTACCGGCGTATTCCCCGGTCAATGTCTTTAGAAATTTAACGATAGCATCGCGCTGCTTCGCCGCCAGCCGCTTGCCCAATTGATGCTCGGCCATCGTATCCACCGCCGCTTCCAGGGTAGCGGCGCGGCCGTCGTGAAAATAGGGCGCGGTGACAGCGACATTACGCAAGCTTGGCACGCGAAACACGCCGCGGTCTCTGTCGTTGCCGGTCACGCTGTAACGGCCCTCGTCCACCGGCTCTTGCGGCCCTTGCGGTGCGCCGAATACACCGAACTTCTGAAATAGATTGCCGCCGATATTGACGCCCTGATGGCAGGCCACGCAGCCCAAGGCCTTGAACAAATGAAAGCCTTCCTGTTCGTCAGCATCAAGCGCCGTGGTTTCACCGCGTAGAAAACGGTCGAAGCGGGCATTGGGCGTGACTAAACTGCGCTCAAAATGGCTCAAGGCGTCGACCACATTGGCTTTGGTCAATCCGTCCGGGTAGATTCGGCTAAACGCATCGACATAATCCGGCACCGCGCGCAAGTGCTCGAGCAACTCCGGCCATTTGGCGTTCATGATTTTCGGATTAAGCATGACTTTTTCGGTGTGGGCTTCCAGCGTGGTGACTACCCCATCCCAATTAAAAAAGTAATTGAACGAGACATTGAACAAACTGGGGGTATTGCGCAGCCGCGACACCCCGTCCGCCGCTGCGGCGCGGACTTTGCCATCCATGCCGCCGCTGTCTAGCGGATGACAACTGGCGCAAGAGCGCTGGCCTTGGTCGGAGAGTTTGGGATCGTGAAATAAGCGTTGGCCCAACACCACGCGCGGGGCATCTAAAGCCACCGTGAGCGGTAAGGGCGCCAGCGGTTCCGGGGTTTGCGCCCGCACGGCCATCGATAAGGCCATCCCCATGCCAACCGCTAAAAAAAGCCCAGCCATACTTTTCTGCGTCATGTTTACGTGTGTCAAAGCGTGGTTTAAGAGTCCGGTCTTCATTCTATCCTCGATTGAAATCGCGGTAAGCCTAAATTTCGTACTGGATCAACGGCTTTTTCTTTGGTCATCGCGCTACATGTAAGCTTTCGGTTACTCCCCCTGAGACAAAAGTTGCTGAATAAGCCACTCTGGCAACCGCCCTGCGCCGCTTAATGACCCGCATCGCAGCGCTTTCCAGCACCTTTGCTGCAACTTTCGTCGCACCCACTAGCCGGCACAAACACGGAAAAACAAAATCCTAAATAAATGATTTTAAACATATATTTATAAAAAACTTTCTTGGCACGCTACTCGCATTGTTAGAGACCGAAGCTGCCAGCAGTTTCTTTATCCGAGACCAATTCTCAGCACTTTAACCCTTTTAGGAGTACCGACATGCAAAGCAAATTAATCCCCCTTTTGGCCGTTTCCACCTTGTTCGCCGCCAACGCCGACGCCGCAGCCTTCTCGTTCAGCACGGGCGGCCCGGATTACCGAATCGCCACCGGGGCGCAAGCCGGCGGCACCAGCAAGGAAATTGAATCAGCGGACGACTTTGTATTAACGCAACACACCCAACTAAACCAGGCCACGTTCACCGGTTTGCTCGCCAACGGCGCCACGCTGAGCGACATCGCCAATGTGAATTTGGAAATCTACCGGGTATTCGGTAAGGATTCCGTGAACCCGCCCTCCGGCCGCGTGCCTACCCGCGTCAACTCGCCTTCGGATGTGGCGTTTTTGGGCGGAGATTCAGCCAGCAACTCATTGAGCTACAACGTCACCTTACTAAACAGCAACGCCTTGGCCGGCAACTCGGTAATCAACGGCATTCATCCGCTGCCCAACCAAACCACCGGCGGTGAAGGCGCTGTTTCCGGGCAGGAAGTCAGATTTGACATTAATTTTAACGACGCCATCTCCTTGGCGGCCGACCATTACTTTTTCGTGCCGCAGGTGGAATTGAAAAACGGCAATTTCCTCTGGTTGTCGGCTGCTAAACCAATAGTCGGCGGCAGCGGCCCGTTCACGCCGGATTTGCAATCCTGGATACGCGACGGCAACCTGGACCCGGACTGGCTGAGAATCGGCACCGACATCGTCGGCGGCACCACGTTTAACCAAGCCTTCTCGGTATCCGGCGTTTCCGAGGTACCGCTGCCGGCTGCCACCTGGCTATTTCTCAGCGGTATCCTGGGCGTTATGGGCTTGGGTAAACGCAAAAAAGCCGGCGTGTAACGCTTCCAGCACTCCCCCTCCTACCTGCCATGCCGTTAGCAAACAATTTGTTGGCGGCATGTCTTTTTTTGTCCGGAAAACCAACTCAGCTATGTCGAGAAGGTCTGTATTTGCTTACCACCACGTAAAAAAGCCGGCACTGGGCCGGCTCTTCTATGCTTAAGCGCTTACTGCGCGAAAAAGCCGATTTCAGCGGGTGGTAACGGTTGCGGGTTCAAACTGACCATGGAAAGCTTGCTGACCGCGCCACTAAACAAGTCCGGCAACGGACCGGGTTTTGGCCCTTTCCAGAAACCGGGGTAAGGCGTTCCGCACCAACCGCCGGATACCTGTTGCAGTTCTTCCGTATTCAGAACCCTAAAATTTTGCGTTAATTGCGTGTTCATTTGACTGGCTCCTTTGAAATATCAAAAAATTCCCACCGAAAAAAGGTGGTTCCAAACCGCGACTTGAACCGATCCGCGTTTTAGCGAAGCGTCAATCAGCATGCCGTTTTGGGCACACCGATTCAAATCGCAGATGCTCTTGGCCAGCGCCTCCCTTTGCTGGCCGGAGCCAAAAAGCAATGCCTATTGCAATCTGACCGGCGGCGACCACTGATCGGTCGGGTCGCAAACCCTTGCTGTTTGCCGGCATAAGCACTTTACAAGCCTCCAGCCCTTACATCTGTGGCAAATTACCGGCAGCCGGACACAATAATCCGCAGCATTAGCAATAACGCGCCTTTAGGTTTTGTTGGGGAATACGGCATGGTTCATGAGCAGCGAGCCGGGTGTCTTGTATACCGGCCACATCGGCTGCTTACAGCACAGGCCGGCTCAGCGGAGGATATAGCGACGGCCCACGGGTATAAACGCTCTGAAAAATGATTGAAGGCGGCTTTGCTGTTCAGGCTTTGAAGACATCACGGCATGATGGCCCGCTCAACCATTCCATCCGCCAGCTTTTGCTGTAATTGATTAGCAGCGGCGAGGCGGGCTTTTAGTTGGTCGCAGAGGGCCATCAGTTCTTCGACTTTGGCGACGATGCGGTGTTGTTCGGCGAGAGGAGGAAATGGAATTAGAGTACTAGCTAATCTATTCAAAGCCATTTTCTGGACTCCAACTTGTTTGGTTTTATCAAAAAACTGATTTTGGCAAAGTGAACCATTCAAACACATATACAGAAAAAGTTTTTCCACACCTTCCCACGGACTTATCCTTGCAGCGTTTTCTGTTAAATTCATCTGGTCAAACTTTTCTGGAATAATTCCACATTTGCCGATGGTAGCGCCGACAATCGTCATGTAAATATCATCTTTAGTAATAATGTAACGACTGATTTTTTCACGAATTTCACTATCGATGTAACGTAAATCAGTGCAATCAATTGAGCCATCTTTCATGTCGCTAACACGAATATAGATATAGGGTGTTGGCTCTGTTAGAAGATGATAACCGTTTGGCACTCGTTTCCCCCCCTTGATCTCTGTTATTGTGCCTAGCATTACCCACTCCCATTCCTTGGGCAATTCAAACGGTTTTTCATCCACAGCAATCGCCGGCAGCGGTTTATCTTTTTTGATCTTGCCTTCCGCAATCAATTTAGTTTTTTCAGCCTGGATGCGCTTGAGTAATTCGCTGGCCGGTTCGTCGTTTGGGTCTTGCGGCACCAGCTTGCCCATTACCGCCAGTTGCAGCAGGGTTTGCTTGAGGGCGTCGATGCTGGCTTCGGTGGTGAACAAGGTGTCGAAATGCGCGGCGATGCGTTGCCAGTTTTCGGCAAAAGATTCCGTTCGTACTGAGTCATGAGCCTGTCGAATGATCGAAGCTTGAGCGGTATTTTTTGCTGATTGTCCTTCGACAAGCTCAGGACGAACGGTTGTGGAAGTGAGCGCGCCGAGCAAATGGCTGACCAGTTTTTCGTGAGCCTCGGCGGCGTTGTTATGCCGGGTTTCCAGTTGGTCGCACAGCGCCATCAACTCATCGACTTTGGTGGCGATGCGATGCTGTTCGGCAAGTGGAGGTAGAGGTATAAAAAGT
This sequence comes from Methylomonas sp. TEB, assembly GCF_047777895.1. GTDB lineage: Bacteria > Pseudomonadota > Gammaproteobacteria > Methylococcales > Methylomonadaceae > Methylomonas. The sequence continues at coordinate 1,431,694 of NZ_CP180476.1, read as the reverse complement.
TCTCTGACTTTTTCTGAATTCAAATTCATGACAACAGCGCCTGCAGCCGCAGCTTTAAAGCGTGCAAATACATATGGTGAGGAAAGTAGTGAATACAGATAGTCTTTATCCAGGCTTTCGGGCGGGCTAATGCGTAACCATCCGTCATGGATGCAGCCTTCAATTTTAGTTATATAGGGGCGCCCAAAACTCATTGAGTTTGTTAGCAAGAAATCACCCGGATAAACCATCCTGGTTTTTGATAAGCCATCCCTAGTAATTTTTTCACTGGAGGATGTAATGTATTTTCCACCCTGTTCAGTATCTCCAATTTTGATCCAATTCAGGCCTTCTGGTGCATCCGTAAGAAAAGATTTTATTGGGCGAGGAGAACCGCCTCGCTCAATTCCGCATATTTCTCCAAACTGAACCCACTCCCAACCCTCCGGCAATTCAAACGGCTTTTCATCCTCAGAAATCGCTGCCGGCGGTTTGTCTTTATTGATCTTGCCCTCAGCAATCAACCTAGCCTTTTCCGCCTGGATGCGTTTCAGCAATTCACTGGCCGGCTCGTCGTTAGCATCTTGCGGCACCAGTTTGCCACGCACGGCCAGTTCCAAAATCAGCTCGCGCAGTTTCTTGATGCCATAGACACTGGTCGCAGCGCCAGCACCGCGGCCCCGACCTGACTTTTTCGCGGTGTCGGTAGCAGTCCAGAGGTCGAGGTGTTCGGTCAGCAGTTGCTGAATGGCGCTCATACCTTTAAATATCCGCAAGTCAGCCTGCATAGCCCCATGCTTTGAATTGCAGTTGAAGGTGAGGGTCATCCTTAAAGGCCTGGAAGTAAACAAATTCCGGGGCCAGATCTAAGCCATTCGGCCAGCTTATGGTGTCCAGTTCTTCATCCACTCTGAGTTTGGCAAACTCGGTTTTGTCTTGCAGCACCTTAAATACGCCAGCAGTGAGCGCAGAGGATAGATCGGCCACGCCGGATTTGCCGTCATTGAACGTGACAGCGACCTTGTATTCGTCGAGATATTTAGCTTCATTAATATGCAGGAACATGGCGTTACTCCAAGGGTTCTATGGGTTTAGGTAATTGCGATTTGCGGCATAGCTCCCAGTCTTCCAACAATTCCGCCTGATGCAATTCATACCAATCCAATACGTGGCGCAAAGCGCGGCGTGGGAATTGGCCTTCTACTACGCCAGTATGAATGTTGACGGTAATTTCGTAATCGCCATATTTGGCGTGAAAGTGCGGTGGAGCATGGTCATTCCAGAACATGGAGATGACGACCCCCAGAAATCGACTAATGATCGGCATGGCTAATCTCGCTTTCCTGTAAATGCGGCAGTATCAATAGCGGCATTTTCCAATATAGCCCGGTCGCGTTGCAATTCGGGTTGTCATTCTCTCCATGCCGTGGAGAGAATTGGGAATTCAAGATAAAACTGACGGAAATTCCAAAGACTTTGCGGTGAAAACCCCTTGCCGTATTCGGCGCTCAGTTTCTCCGATAATTGTTTTAGCGTTTGCTTGCCATATTCCGCACGGTGCGCGCCGCCTTGTTCGTCTTCGATAATCAAGCGACCGATGTGCCAATAACTTTGCACCATGAGATCGTTGACAGTATGGCGTAGTTGTTGATGGGCGTGGTCGATGACCTGCCGGACTTGATCGAATAAAGGCTGAACATTGGCCGGTGTATTCATCAGGCGCTCCTGTCCGCTAACGCTTGTGCCAGTATATTTGTATTAGCTCAGACCTGATCTGACAGTTACCGTTTTTGCGGGGTGTCTGTCAGATTAGATTTGGTTCAGATTTTTTTGAGCCCAAATCTGTTTTCCATCCAGCAAGGTATCCATCGGCGTTCTGCCGTTGCACATTTTGCCCTGATGAGTTCGGTCATTGTTGTAATAAACCAGCCATTCGTCCAGATCTTTTTGGAGTTCATCCAGGTCGCTATAGAGCTTTTTGCGGAACGTGACCTGATAGAACTCCTGCAAGATGGTCTTGTGGAAGCGTTCGCAAATCCCATTGGTTTGCGGCGACATGGCCTTGGTTTTGGTATGGTCGATGTCGTTGATCGCCAGGTATAGCTGATAATCATGCTGTTCGACCTTGCCACAATATTCTGTGCCGCGATCCGTCAGAATGCGTAGAACGGGTAATGCGTTGGCTTCATAGAACGGCAATACTTTGTCATTCAGGATGTCCGCGGCAGTAATCGGCGTTTTGGTGGTGTACAGTTTGCAGTGAGCGACTTTGCTGTAGGTGTCCACGTAAGTCTGCTGGTAAATCCGCCCAACCCCTTTGAGGTTGCCAACGTAAAAGGTATCCTGCGAACCCAGGTAACCGGGATACCCACAGGGCACAAGTGGGCTGTTTCGATTTCGCCGCAGGCTTGATCATCCTGCTGCTTTTTCTCCAACGCCGCAATCTGCGCATCGCTCAGCATTAACCCTTCGGCGGCTACCTTGGCTTCCAGCGCTTTAAGCCTCTTTTTAAAGTTCTCCAGGTCATGCCGTAACCAGATGGAGCGAACGCCGCTGCCGGATACGAATACCCCTTGTTTACGCAGTTCATTACTGGTTCGATGCTGTCCATGCGCTGGCCACTCAACCGCATAGGCTTTCACTGCTAGCTCAATGCTTTCATCGACGCGATTCTTCAGATTCGGAGACCGGCGGTTTTTGTCGATTAAGGCATCAATGCCACCTTCGGCCACAAGCTCTTGATAACGATAAAACGTATCGCGCGAGACACCCATCACCTTGCAGGCTCTGGAGACGTTATCAGTTCTTGGGCTAAATTTAACAGCCCCGCTTTGTGTTTAATGATCGGATTGTTTGTATGGATCATGAGAGTTACCTTTTGTGTTTTGTGTAAGGATTCGACACCCCTATCAAAACCGGTAACTCTCATCTTTTCAAGTCGATGTGTCAGATCAAGTCGTGACTAATACATATTAGGCCACCGCGCCACAATCAGCACATCGCAAAGGCCGACTGCGGACGTAAAAAAAACCCGCTAAGCCAGATAGCTTGCGGGTTTTTGTACTTCTTTGGATTTCTCAAAATCCTTGTTTGGTACCGACGGGCGGACTTGAACCGCCACGACTTGCGTCACCACCCCCTCAAGATGGCGTGTCTACCAATTTCACCACGTCGGCTTTATTTGTTGCTAACTTATTTTGCCGCTGGCTTTTCGACTTCTTTGATAGCCGGCGCTGCAGGCAAAGTCGCATCCTGGATCGGCAAGCTGCCGTCTGCCGGCATGCCTTGCGTTAACGGTACATCAGACTTAACGGGTTCAGCAGCAGGTGTCGAATCCAATATGACGTCGGTTTTTTTACCTTGATAGCCGCTTAAGACGGCCAAGCCTAAGCTGGTAATAAAAAACAAGGTGGCGAAAATAGCCGTGGTTCTGGACAAAAATGAGGCAGAACCTTGAGCGCCGAATACCGAACCGGATGCGCCACCGCCAAAAGTCGCGCCGGCATCGGCGCCTTTTCCTTGTTGCATCAGGACCAAGCCAACGATGCCTATACCCAGGAAGATGTGAATAATTATTATAATTTGGTACAACATAAAGACCTTAATCGGATGAGACTAAACCGAATGGCAAATTTGCAGGAAGCCTTTTGCATCCAGCGATGCGCCCCCAACCAAACCACCATCAATGTCCGGCATCGCAAACAAGCCTTTTGCGTTATCTGGCTTGACGCTACCGCCGTATAAAATTTGTACTTTTTCCGCGATTACCGGATTTCTATCGGCAATCCGTTGGCGAATGTACTTATGAACTTCTTGTGCTTGCTCGTCGGTAGCCACTTTGCCGGTGCCGATAGCCCAAACAGGTTCGTAGGCAATCACGGCGGTTTCGAACGCTTCGATGCCGGCGGCGGCAATCACTGCGTCCAATTGCTCGTCAACGACTTGGAAGGTTCTGTCTTGTTCACGCTCTTCCAGGGTTTCGCCAACGCACAGCACAGGCACCACGCCTTTGCTCAATGCTTGGCAAAAACGTTTGGCAACCGACTCGTTGGTATCGCCGTAGTAGCTGCGACGCTCGGAGTGACCAACCAATGCATATTTGCAGCCGACTTCGCTCAGCATTGCTGCTGATACTTCGCCGGTATAAGCACCGGATGCTTGGTCGGCGACGTTTTGCGCGCCAAGCGCGATGGGGGATGCCGCCAATACGCTACGAATATCTGACAAATAGACGAATGGAACGCAAACAGCGACTTCCTGCTGAACGTCACCTAGACCATCAGCCAAAGCTTGAGCAAGTTTCTGCCCATCTTCCCGAGAGCCGTTCATTTTCCAGTTACCCATAATCAAAGACCGACGCATTACATCCTCCGAGCTAAATAAGACCGCATATAATATCGAGTTAAGCCTTTTAGTTCAAGCCGGAATAGCTTTCTTGACATCGGCGGCCAGTTGGTTGGCAAACTTGACCACCTCGTCTTGATCTACACCTTCTACCATCACTCGGATCAATGGCTCGGTGCCGGAGGATCGCAGCAACACTCTACCTCGTTCACCCAGTTTTTTCTCTACTGCGTCCACGGCTTTTTTGATGCTGTCGATCTCTTCGATTTTGACTTTTTTATCGGTTTTGACGTTAATCAGCACTTGCGGGTATTTGCTCATACCGGATTTAAGCTCATTCAGGCTTTTGCCAGTACGTTGCATTTCCGCCAACACTTGCAAGGCGGAAACAATACCGTCGCCCGTGGTGGTTTTATCCAGACAGATAATATGTCCGGAGCCTTCGCCACCGAGCATACCTTTGTGCTCAGATAACATTTCCATCACATAGCGGTCGCCTACTTTGGCGCGCAGCAGAGGCACGCCGACGGCTTTCAGCGCATGCTCCATGCCAAGATTAGACATCAGCGTGCCAATCACAGGCCCAAACAATTTGCCTTCTTCCAGGCGTGATTTCGCAATGATGTAAATGAGCTCGTCGCCATCGACAATTTCACCTTTGTGATCGACCATGATAATCCGGTCGCCGTCGCCATCCAGCGCTATGCCGAGATCTGCACGGAATTCCAGCACTTTGGCAGCCAGATTTTCCGGCTTGGTAGCACCGCATTCGTCGTTAATGTTCAAACCGTCCGGGTCGGCACCGATGGTGACAACTTCGGCTCCCACTTCGCTGAAAACATGCGGTGCGATGTGGTACGTCGCACCGTTGGCACAATCGATAACAATCCGCATGCCTTTAAAATCCAAATGCGGCGGCACGGTTGCCTTGCAAAACTCAATGTAGCGGCCGGCGGCATCGCTGACCCGTTTGGCTTTACCCAGTTTTGCCGATTCCACCGTAGTCATCGGCGCATCCAAATATTGTTCGATCTGATGCTCTACGTCATCCGGCAATTTGGCGCCGTCCACCGAGAAAAACTTGATACCGTTGTCATAGTACGGATTGTGAGAAGCACTGATGACAATGCCGGCTTTCGCTCTTAAAGTACGAGTCAAATAGGCAATACCAGGCGTGGGCATAGGCCCCAATAAACGGGTATCCACACCCGCCGCCGACAACCCCGCTTCCAACGCTGATTCGAACATATAGCCGGAAATGCGCGTGTCCTTACCCACCAACACGAAACCACTGCCTTCCTTGGCAAAGACTCTGCCTGTCGCCCAGCCCAGTTTTAGCATGAAGTCGGCAGTAATGGGGTACTCACCGACTTTGCCGCGGATACCGTCAGTGCCAAAATATTTTTTTGCCATACTCAAATTCTCTTGACTAAATCCCAAAAAAAAGAGAGGCCGGAGCCTCTCTCGCTTTTGCCGTTACAGCATCAGCCTTGCTCGGCTGCGCCTCCGATTGATGGGTCGGTATCTTTTTGATCCCAATGATCATTTTTGATGCCACCACTGGAAGACGGCGTATCGTCCTCCCAACCTTTTGGCTCTCTCACCGGCTTTCTTTCCATCAAATCATCGATCTGATATTTATCGATGGTTTCGTATTTCATCAAAGCGTCTGCCATTGCATGCAGAATATCTTCGTTTTCTTTCAGAATCGTTTCCGCTCTTTCGTAATTTCTATCAATGATAGACCGGATTTCTTCATCAATGGTGTGTGAAGTCTCTTCCGCAACCGATTTATGCTGGGTGACTGAGCGGCCCAAGAAAATTTCGCCTTCTTCTTCGCTATATGCCAATGGGCCAAGACGTTGCGACAAGCCCCATTTGGTCACCATGTTTCTGGCTAACTCGGTGGCACGCTCGATGTCGTTGGAAGCACCGGTAGACACTTGTTCCCAGCCGAAAATCAATTCCTCGGCAATCCGGCCGCCGTACAAGCTGGAAATCATACTATCCAGCTTACGCTTGCTAGCACTGTATTGATCGCGCTCAGGCAAGAACATGGTTACACCCAACGCACGGCCACGCGGCATGATGCTGACTTTATAGACTGGATCGTGCTCAGGAACCAAACGACCGACGATAGCGTGACCGGCTTCGTGATACGCGGTCATTTTCTTTTCTTTCTCGTCCATCACCATGGAGCGTCTTTCCGCACCCATGATCAATTTGTCTTTGGCTTTTTCCAAGTCCACCATGCTGACCAAACGCTTGTTGTAGCGCGCGGCGAACAAGGCCGCTTCGTTAACCAAGTTGGCTAAGTCAGCACCGGAAAATCCTGGCGTACCTTGGGCGATATATTTGATTTTGACGTCATCCGCTGCAGGGACTTTTTTCAAATGTACATTAAGAATTTGTTCCCGGCCCCTCACGTCAGGCAACCCGACTACCACTTGACGGTCAAAACGGCCTGGACGCAACAAGGCTTTATCTAACACGTCGGAACGGTTGGTTGCCGCGATAACGATAATACCTTCGTGACCTTCGAAGCCGTCCATTTCAACCAGCAATTGGTTCAAGGTTTGTTCGCGCTCGTCGTTACCACCACCTAAGCCGGCACCGCGTGAACGGCCAACCGCATCGATCTCGTCAATGAAGATGATGCACGGTGCGTGCTTTTTAGCTTGTTCAAACATGTCACGCACCCGTGAGGCGCCGACACCGACGAACATTTCCACAAAATCCGAACCGGAAATAGTGAAAAACGGCACTTTGGCTTCGCCGGCTATCGCTCTGGCCAACAACGTTTTACCGGTACCCGGAGGCCCCACCATCAAGGCACCGCGCGGTACTTTACCACCCAGTTTTTGGTATTTTGACGGGTCTTTAAGGAAGTCGACCATTTCTTCGACCTCTTCTTTAGCCTCGTCGCAACCTGCCACGTCGGCAAACGTCACCTTGTTTTGATCCTGATCCAGCATCCGCGCCTTACTTTTACCAAAGCCCATCGCACCGCCGCGACCACCGACGCCGCCGCCTTGCATTTGGCGCATGAAGAATACCCAAACCGCGATCAGCAACAAAATCGGACCGAATGACACGAAGATTTGCATCAGCATGGACGGCTCTTCGGGAGGCTGAACGGATATTTCCACACCATTAGCCAACAGATCGTCGATCAAATGCGGATCGTTAGGCATATAAGTCTTAAACTTATCGCCGGAGACCATTTTGCCTTTGACAGTATTATCGGAGATCGCAACCTGCTGAACTTGTCCAGCTTTGACAGCGTCGATCAATTGCGAGTACGAAAAAGTCGCGTCGCTACGAATCGCCCGCGACCCGAAACTGTTAAATACAGCCATCAACACTACGGCGATGACCACCCACAAAATTAAATTTTTAATCATATCGCTCAAGTTACGCGCTCCGGCCTGGAATGGCCTCAAAATTTAAAAACCGAGTAATTGTAACAGGACTACTCGCATCCCACCGCCATCATAGCCCTATGAACGGCGACTTTCGCAGTTTTATTTAAAACCTTTCGCCAAAATATACACTTCATTACTTCTGGCCCGTGAAGCTTTCGGCTTCCTGATCACCACACTGCTGAACTGCTGACGCACTTGATTATAGTATTCATCAAATCCGGCGCCCTGAAACATCTTGATCAAAAACGTCCCACCCTTAGCCAATATCTGTTGCGCGGCATCAAGGGCCAATTCGCCCAAGTAAATCGCCCGCGGCTGATCCATTTCCCGACTACCACTCATATTGGGGGCCATATCCGACAATAACAAGTGAACCGGTTCGCCATCAAGCACTTTATATAGCTGCTCCAGCACATCGTCTTCCCGGAAATCGCCTTGAATAAAATCGACGCCGTCTATAGGGTCGATAGCCAACAAATCCAGCGCAATCACCTTATTTTTTTTACCGACGATTTTGCTGACATATTCCGACCATCCGCCCGGTGCAGCGCCTAGGTCAACTATATTAATACCAGGTTTTATGATTTTGTCTTTTTCTTGGATTTCTATCAGCTTGAACACGGCACGAGAGCGGTAGCCCATGGCCTGCGCTTTCTTGACATACTCGTCTTGGAAATGTTCCTGCATCCACTGCTGGCTACTTTTGCTGCGTGCCATATTTTCTATTCGTGTAAAATTGCTGGGTTTTTAAAGTTTAAGGAAACAGAGTGAATCCTATTCAAAAGAAAAAGCTGAAAGCTGAAGCTCACCCGCTAAATCCGGTGGTGATTATCGGCCAGGCAGGTTTGACCGAAGCAGTTATCAAAGAAATTAATGTAGCGTTGGACGCTCACGAGCTGATCAAAGTCAAAATTCGCGCAGAAAGAGACGAGCGTGCGGCTATTAGAGAACAAATCTGCGCGCAAACCAAGGCGGAACTGGTGCAATCTATTGGTCAAATAGCCGTTATTTATCGTTTGAACCCCAAGAAATAAACTCAATGGGGAGGCATGCCTCCTCCCCATTACCAATCAACTTAAATATATTGGACCGAGAGAATCTCGTATTCGATATTGCCGCCCGGCGCTTTTACCGTCACCACGTCTTCCACTTCTTTGCCGATTAATGCTCTGGCAATCGGCGAACCCACGGAAATGCGGCCTTCCTTGATGTTGGCTTCGTCTTCGCCGACGATCTGATAGGTCACTGTCTTGCCGGAATCGAGATCTTCGATTTCCACTGTCGCCCCGAACACGACCTTGCCGTTGGCTTCGGTTTTTGTCACATCAATGATATTGGCGTTAGATAACTTGCCTTCGATTTCAGCGATACGGCCTTCGGCAAAACTTTGCTGTTCGCGCGCCGCGTGGTACTCGGCGTTTTCTTTTAAATCGCCGTGGGCACGTGCTTCAGAGATGGCCTGAATGATGCGCGGTCTAACCACAGTTTTAAGTTCTTCCAATTCGGCGCGCAATTTATTGGCACCCACCACTGTCAGTGGAAATTTTTGCATTTACTGCTCCCCTTTTGAATTCAAATTCATCCGTTAAAATGTTTTATGCAAGTCTTGCAGACAGTTCACGTCGCCGGCATCGAGTTCGCCCAAGGCATAACAAGCGGCACGCGCACCCGCCATCGTCGTGTAATAGGTCACTTTGCGCTGCAAGGCTTCGCGGCGCATGGTAAACGAATCGGCCACGGCTTTAACGCCTTCGGTCGTGTTGACGATCAACTGCACCTCGCCGTTTTTGATCATATCCACAGTATTGGGCCTGCCTTCGTTGACCTTGAAGATTTCCTTGCAAGGAATACCGGCTTCTTTCAATACCTTGGCAGTACCGCGAGTCGCCACAATCTCGTAATTTTTGTCGATCAGCATTTTAGCCAGTTCCGGCAGCTTAGGTTTGTCGGCATCACGGATACTGATTAACACCTTGCCGCTGTGACTCAAATCCACACCACACGCGCGTTGCGATTTGGCAAACGCTTCGCCGAAGGTCTTACCGACGCCCATGACTTCACCGGTCGATTTCATTTCTGGTCCCAACAGCGGATCAACGCCGGGGAACTTAATGAACGGGAATACCGCCTCTTTCACCGAGAAATATTCGGGAATACGCTCTTCGGTAATGCCCTGCTCTTGCAAGGATTTACCGACCATCACCCGCGCGGCAATTTTCGCCAGCGGATAACCGGTGGCTTTGGACACGAACGGCGCGGTACGCGAGGCACGCGGATTCACTTCCAGCACGTAAATGGTTTCGCCCTGAATCGCGAACTGGGTATTCATCAGACCGCGTACACCCAGCGCTTCGGCCATTTTCGCGACTTGCGCACGCAGTTGATCCTGCATATGCGCCGGCAAATCGTAAGGCGGCAACGAACACGCGGAGTCACCGGAATGCACACCGGCTTGCTCGATATGTTCCATCAATCCGCCGATCAGCACGGTTTCGCCGTCGTAAATCGCATCAACGTCCATCTCCACCGCATCGTCCAGAAATCTATCCAGCAATACGGGCGAATCGTTGGAAACGCTGACCGCTTCTTTCATATAGCGGCGCAAACCATCTTCGTTGAACACGATCTCCATCGCCCGGCCACCCAACACATAAGATGGACGCACGACCAATGGATAACCGAGTTCGCGAGCCGAATTAACGGCTTGCTCGACCGAACGTGCAGTGGCATTGGGTGGTTGCAACAGATTCAAACGCTCCAGCAATTTCTGGAAACGCTCGCGATCTTCAGCCAAGTCGATAGAGTCCGGCGAAGTACCGATAATCGGCGCACCAGCAGCTTCCAAGGCCCGGGCCAGTTTTAACGGCGTTTGCCCACCGTATTGGACGATGACACCCTTGGGCTTTTCCAGTTCGATGATTTCCAGTACGTCTTCCAGCGTCAAAGGCTCGAAGTACAAACGGTCGGAAGTATCGAAGTCGGTAGAAACGGTTTCCGGGTTACAGTTGACCATGATGGTTTCGTAACCATCTTCGCGTAGCGCCAACGCGGCATGCACGCAGCAATAATCGAACTCGATACCTTGGCCGATCCGGTTTGGGCCGCCACCAAGAATGATGATTTTTTCCTTATCGGACGGATTGGCCTCGCATTCCTGCTCGTAAGTCGAATACAGATAAGCCGTATCGGAAGCAAACTCCGCCGCGCAAGAATCGATGCGCTTATAAACCGGACGCACGCCTTTTTTGTGACGGACGCTGCGCACTTCCGATTCTTTGGTTTCCAACAGTTTCGCGAGGCGTCTATCAGAGAAGCCTTTACGCTTCAGCCGCAACAACTCGCCCGGCTCCAGGGTCGCCAGGGTTTTGGTGGACAAGGTTTTTTCAGTATTAATCAGATCCTCGACCTGCGCCAAGAACCACGGATCTATTTTCGACGCCTGATGAATGTCTTCAAAACTCAAACCGCTACGGAAGGCATCCGCCAAATACCAGAGGCGTTGCGGACCGGGATAGCGTAGTTCTTTGAGAATGGTGTCTTCGCTATTAGCATCGTTCAAATCGGCAATTTCATCCAGACCATCGACACCCACTTCCAAGCCACGCAAAGCTTTTTGCAAAGACTCCTGGAAGGTGCGGCCAATCGCCATCACCTCGCCGACCGACTTCATTTGCGTGGTCAGCCTGTCATTAGCTTGCGGGAATTTTTCAAAGGCAAAGCGCGGCACTTTGGTAACCACATAATCGATGGACGGCTCGAACGACGCAGGCGTAGCACCGCCGGTGATTTCGTTACGCAATTCATCCAGCGTATAGCCCACCGCCAATTTGGCCGCGACTTTGGCAATCGGGAAACCGGTGGCCTTGGAGGCCAAGGCCGACGAACGCGAGACACGAGGATTCATTTCGATGACAATCAAGCGGCCAGTGTCGGGATTGATGGCAAACTGTACGTTGGAACCGCCGGTATCGACACCGATTTCCCGCAATACCGCCAACGAAGCGTTACGCAGGATTTGATATTCCTTGTCGGTCAGGGTTTGCGCCGGGGCTACGGTGATCGAATCACCGGTATGCACGCCCATAGGGTCGAAATTTTCGATTGAGCAAATGATGATGCAGTTATCTTTGGAATCCCGCACCACTTCCATTTCAAACTCTTTCCAGCCCAAAATCGATTCTTCGATCAACAATTCGCTGGTCGGCGACAGATACAGGCCGCGCTCGCAAATTTCGATGAATTCTTCGCGGTTATAGGCAATACCGCCGCCGCTGCCGCCCATCGTGAACGAGGGCCGAATCACGGTGGGATAACCCACTTCTTCCTGCGCCGCAAAGGCTTCTTCCATGCTGTGTGCGACTTTGGCTCTAGACACTTCCAAACCAATGCGCGCCATCGCTTCATTGAACAGCGCACGATCCTCGGCCATGTTGATGGCTTCTTTGGTCGCACCTATCATTTCCACGCTGTATTTTGCCAATACGCCGTGTTTGTCCAGCGCCAGCGCACAGTTCAGCGCGGTCTGGCCGCCCATGGTCGGCAACACCGCATCGGGACGTTCTTTTTCGATGATTTTCTCAACGGTCTGCCAGTCGATAGGCTCGATGTAAATCGCGTCGGCCATATCCGGGTCGGTCATGATCGTCGCCGGATTGGAGTTGACCAGAATAACCCGGTACCCTTCTTCCCGTAAGGCTTTACAAGCCTGGGTGCCGGAATAATCAAACTCGCAAGCCTGACCAATGACAATCGGTCCGGCGCCCAGTAATAAAATCGATTTTATGTCGGTTCTTTTTGGCATATCACTCTGTATAAAACTTAAGCGGAACGAGGCTGGTTCATCATTTCCAGAAAAACGTCGAACAAGGACTCGACATCGTGCGGACCGGGGCTGGCTTCCGGATGCCCCTGAAAACTGAAGGCCGGCACGTCGGTGCGGGCGATACCTTGCAGACTACCGTCGAACAGCGACACATAGGTCGCTTTCAGATTGGCGGGCAAAGAATCCGGGCTGGCGGCAAAACCGTGGTTTTGGCTGCTGATCATCACCCGGCCGGTTGCCAGTTCTTGCACCGGATGATTAGCACCGTGATGGCCGAATTTCATTTTCTCGGTTTTCGCGCCGCTGGCTAAAGCCAATAACTGATGGCCCAAACAAATGCCGAACACTGGCACTTTTTTATCCAGGATGGTTTTGATCGCTTCGATGGCATAGGTGCAAGGCTCCGGATCGCCGGGACCGTTGGATAAAAACACGCCGTCGGGATTCATTGCTAACACTTCGGCGGCGGGCGTTTTGGCCGGAACGACCGTGACCTTGCAACCGCGGTTGGCCAACAACCGCAGGATATTGCGCTTGATACCGAAATCGTAAGCCACTACATGCTTGGTCAAATCAGGCGCTTGTTGATGTCCTTCACCCAGCTTCCAGACGTTTTCGGTCCAGACATAGGCTTGCGCGGTAGTCACTTCCTTCGCCAGATCCATGCCTTTCAGGCCTGGAAAGCCTTCGATGGCCTGTTTCGCAGCGTCTAAATCAACCGGCTCACCGGCCATGATGCAACCGCGTTGCGCGCCTTTGTCGCGTAGCAAGCGGGTTAATTTGCGGGTGTCGATGTCGGCAATTGCCACCACGTTGTGCTCGCGCAGATATTCGGGCAGGGTTTTCGCGTTACGCCAGCTGCTGGCCAGCAAAGGCAAATCCCGTATCACCAGGCCGCTGGCAAACACTTTGACAGATTCGTCGTCTTCAGGATTAGTACCGACATTGCCGATGTGCGGATAAGTCAATGTGACGATTTGCCGTGCGTACGACGGATCGCTGAGAATTTCCTGATAGCCGGTCAGTGCCGTGTTAAAAACCACTTCTCCCACGGAACAGCCGTCGGCACCTATCGAAATGCCGTGAAACACCGTCCCGTCTTCTAGTACCAGTAATGCAGGTTTGTTCAAGATTGGCCACCTTAGATGTAGAAAACGGGATAAATCTTGCGATTCATCCCGTTCCTGATAGATAAAAACTTAAGTGATTTTACGAAATTATGGCTGTTTGGTCATTAACAATTTTCTAACTTGGTGCATCACCGAGATTCCACTGTTTCACAAAGACACTGTATTTATTGCCAATTCCGCCTTATCCGGATTGGCCGGGCGCCAGCAACCACTGCACCGGGCTGTGTAAGGACAACAGGTTCAGTCAATGTTCGAATTTGCCGATTTCGGCTTGCAGTTTTTCTTGCTGCGCCGCCGTTAACAACATAAACACGTCATGATCGAGCTTGGATTTTTCCAAGGCCATCTGCTGATGCATCGCCGCAGATTTCTCAAGCAACACTTTGGCCTTTTCCTCATTGTAATCGGCAGAAAAACTCAAAGCGTGCAACTCGGCCCGCTGCGCATGCTCTTGTTTAAATCGATCTTGCCCATTACCGAATCGGGTTTTCATCAAATTCTTGATATCCGCTTCCTGCTTTTCGCTTAGATCAAGATTTTTTAAAAATCTCGGCAAATGTTGCTCGCCGTCCGCTTCGCCAAACCTATGCATCGGCGGTTTGCCGCCGCCGTGGTGCCCGCCGTGCGGCGGCTCAGCCATTGCAGTTAGGGGTAACAAGCCAAGCACTAACACTAATTTTTTCATAACACTCTCCACAAAACGATGATAAATCCAAGGACAAAACCTGTTCAATTTCGTCTTAGCCAGTATTTCAAATCAGAGGTTAAGTGCTGTTAGTGCTGTGTAAAATCAGGTAAACCCCGCTGGTTGTCTTCAGAAGCCGCGGCTATGATGATGAACACACAGCCAACGAGCGAGAACCATGCACAAAGTGTTAATTATCGATGATGACGTCGAACTGGCGGGATTATTCCGAGAGTATCTGACGCAGGAAGGTTTTAATGTGGACGTCAGCCATACCGGCGCATCCGGACTGCAACATGCCCTATCCGGCGAATATCAATTGATCATTTTGGACATCATGCTGCCGGATATCAAAGGCACCGAGATATTGACGCGCATCCGCCTGGAAAGCCGGGTTCCGGTACTGATGTTCACTGCCAAGGGCGATGACGTGGACCGCATCATTGGTTTGGAATCCGGCGCCGACGATTACGTGCCCAAGCCCTGCACGCCCAGAGAACTGGTCGCCAGAATCCGGGCAATTTTGCGTCGAACCCAGCCCGCCGCCAGTCTGTCATCAGGACCGATTGTGGCCGGGCCGCTGCAACTGTGGCCGGAAAAACGCAAAGCTGCCTGGTTCGAACAAGACCTGGACCTAACCAGCACCGAGTTCAATTTGCTGGAAACTTTGGCCAGTCAGGTGGGCCGGGTCGTCAGCAAAAACGAGCTCTCCGAAAAAGCCCTGGGCCGGCCTCTGGCGCGTTTCGACCGTTGCATTGACGTGCATATGAGCAGCATCCGCCAGAAACTCGGCAGCCAGCCGGACGGCCGCTCTTACATTCAGACCGTGCGCGGCCAAGGCTACCAGATGATCAAGGCATAAGATGGGCAGATTATTTTGGAAGTTTTTCTTTGCATTTTGGCTGGCTCTATTAACCGCGGGCATCGGTGTGGGTACAGCCGTCTGGCTCAGACACTCCGCGCAGCAAAACCAGTCGGCCAAGTCAGCCGATGTCGTCGATGTCAGACGCGCCTCGCTAGTCAAGCTGGCCGCCAGCACCCTGCCGCATGGCGGCGTCAAGGGCTTGCACGATTTTATTCAGACCTTGCAAAACACCCGTTTTCCACCGATATACGCGGTAGACGATACGGATCGGGAATTACTGGGCAGACCCTTAGCGACAGAGGTATTGCAGCAGGCCAGAGCCTTACAGCGAAAAAACGCCTACCCGGATGCTATCCAAATGATTGCAGCCGACGACGGCCAACACTATTTACTATTCGTTCCGCTACCGGAGCACGGCTTTGGTGGCCTGTTCAGGCCGTCATTTCCAGGTAATCCCGGACTGCCTGCATTTGGCTTCGACGGCTCCATGCTAGGAGACCGGCCACCACCACCGAGCGGTAATCCAGAGGATCACGGCCCTCGCCCGCACCGCGAACCGCCCGCGCCGATTTTACCGATAGTCTCCGGCTGCTTGGCCAGCCTGCTGTTCAGCGGACTGTTGGCCTGGTATTTCGCCAAACCCATCCGCAGCCTGCGCGACGCTTTAAGCGCTGTCGCTCAAGGCCGGCTAAATACCCGCATCGGCAATGCAATGGGTAGACGGAGCGACGAATTGGCGGACCTGGGTCGTGACTTTGACCATATGGCGCAACAAATCTGCTCGCTAATCAGTGCCCAGCAACATCTGCTGCACGATGTATCCCACGAACTTCGCTCGCCGTTGGCGCGTATCCAAGCCGCTATCGGCCTAGCCCAACAACAACCGGAAAAATTGCCGACCACGCTGGAACGCATCGAACGGGAATCGCAACGAATCAGCGATTTGGTCGGCGAACTATTGATGCTATCTAAGCTGGAAGCCGGCGTTGCGCCAGGAAAACTAGATGCTATCAATCTCGACGACCTACTGGCCGACATTGTCGCCGACGTGCGTTTCGAGGCGGAACCGAAACGTATCGCATTGAGGTATCTCGGCGATGTTGACGTGGAGGTCGAATGCCAAAGCGAACTATTACATCGCGCTATCGAAAACGTGCTGCGTAACGCCGTGCAACACTGTCAAGCCGACGGCACGGTATTCGTTGCCGCCGATTTTGATAGCGCTAATCGTCACTTAAGAATTCGGGTGGACGATGACGGCCCTGGGGTACCCGATCAGGATTTGACGGCCATTTTTCAGCCGTTTTTCCGCAGTGGTCAAGCACAAAAACCGCACAGCACCGGCCTGGGACTCACCATCGCGCATCGAGCCGTCGAGGCGCATGGTGGCAGCATCAGCGCTAGCAACCGGCTGCAAGGCGGTTTAAGCGTGGCGATCGAGATCCCGTTTCCAACGCGACAAACAAATTAGAGGTACATATGCTGAAATTAAAACACCGGATTACCGTCGCGCTGGCGGTTTTATTGGCGGCAGCAACTTTTCATGCCGACGCCGGCCCACACCATCACGGCGGTGGACATTTTGGCGGCCATTTTCATCCTGGCTTCGGCTTCTACTTCGGCGCTCCAGTGTATCCCAGACCCTTTTATCCGACATATCCCTACTACCCGGCGTATCCCTATTACCCGCGGGAAATTATCACCGTACCGGTGGAACCGCCAGTCTATATCGAGCGCGAACGCAGCCAGCCTCAGAACGCCCCTTTAGCAGAAGGCTATTGGTATTACTGTAACGATCCGGCTGGCTACTATCCTTACGTAAAGGACTGTGCGAATGGCTGGCAACAAGTTGAGCCGACGCCACAAAATTAGCAGGAGACCGCAAACATGAACAGTAAAACCCCAATAGCAGGAATCTGCGTGGCACTGGCCTTGAGCGGCTGCGCCCATATGCCTTCGGGCCCGAGTGTGATGGCGCTGCCCGGCACCGGCTTATCATTCGAACAATTTCGCCAGGATGATTATCAATGCCAGCAATACGCAGCCGGACAAGTGGGGACCACACCGAATCAGGCCAGCACCGATAGCCAAATCGGCAGTGCCGCAGTCGGCACGGCAGTGGGAGCGGCCGCTGGCGCCGCTATTGGTGGAGGCGGTGGAGCGGCAATCGGCGCGGGCACGGGATTAGTGGCCGGCACTATCGTCGGCAGCGGCGAATCAAGACGCTCCGGTTATGCCACCCAACAAGGTTACGACAATGCCTATGTGCAATGTATGTATGCCAAGGGCCACCGGGTGCCGGTATCCGGACAGTTTTCTTACCAATCGCCGGCGCCAAAAGCCTCACAACCCAGCATTCCGCCACCACCGCCCGGCTTGCCACCACCACCTCCTTACCAATAACCAGCAGGAAGGGCTTGCGTAACTAAAAACTCATCCGCAAGCCCGCTTCCAGAATGTGGTCGGAAATATTGGTTTGGCCCAAGCGGGTTTCATAACGCACGAACCCTGAGCCGCCATTGGGCAATGTAGCGCTGAGCGAACCGCCGAGGTTGACATAATCGCGGTCGGGCTCGCCGGTTTGAATCGTAAAATTACCCTGCCCCGGCTCGGCCTGAGCCAAGCGCATGTGAATCAGCCGGTTGTCGTTAAGGTATTGATGCTCCCATTCCACGCGCACGGCCGGCGTGAATACGCCCCATGAGGTGCTGAGCGCATAACTGATTTGGGTACCGAGATTGCTGACGAAAGAATGATTGATTTGCTCGCCGGTGATGATGTCGAAACCGTTGCCGCTGTGCTCTTGGTATTGGGCGATATTCATGCCCAGATACTCTAAACGCAGATAAGGGCCAATGGCCCACTCGTCCCAATTGAAGTCTTTGCCGCTGCTTAATGCAAAACCGTATTGATTGCCGGTGGTTGTGGATGCGGATTGGCCGGCGAATCCGGAAAAGGCGTATTGGCGGTTAAAGGCATAGTCATTACCGCCGTAATTTCCCACCCAATCCAGATAAATATCCTCGGGCAGATAATAGCTGCCGTATAGTGCGCCCAGATAAGTATCGCTGCTCATATTGCCGGCCGAATCGGCATATTGGGTGGAAGAATGCGTGTAGTTAAACGCGGCACCAACCACCAATTTGTCGCTTAGCCGATAATCCGCGCCGCCCGTTACGGTGCGCGCTTGCGAATCAAAGCCGCGATCCCACGCATCACCGCGCAGATTGGCAAAATTAAAGCGGGTTTGTAAAAACACACCCAGCGGCGAATCTCGGAACAACTCGTCATCGCCCGCCGCGCCGCCTAGCCCCTGAGAGCTCGCGGGGTTGGCGGATAATTGGATCCCGTTAAAATTCACCGACAAAGGCGCACCGCCGCCGCCAGCGCGTAAGCTCGCCAATCGGGTCAGCGGGCCATCCATGCGCGTTGCGCCCAATTTCACCGGCCCGGCCATCTGGCTCGGCACCTGATCCGGCGTTAATGCTGCAACAGCGGTGGTTTGCTGTTCCGGACTGAGCGCTTGCAGTTGCAGGCACCGGGTAGCCAAAATCCCGCTTGGCGTAGCACAAGCCTCGTTCAAGGCGGGCGCGAAAGTCTGCTGGTTAAAGGTTAATTCCGGTGAGGTGCTGGTTTCGGTCGTAAAAGGTTGCAGACTCCAGGGTGCCAATTGGCCTCGACCGCCACCGAAACTGCGTATCGCTCCCAATAAGTATTGGTTTTCCGGCAGATTGGGATCGATGTAAATGTTGTAGTCGCTGCTAATGCTGCTTAATTGGTTCACGCCATCCGCCAATACCAGTCGACTGGCATACAATGCGGCGCCCGGCGTGCTATTGCCATCGACCAAGCTCAAACCGTTGCCGCTCGCTACCGTTACAGAACCCCAGGCAAAATTATTGACCGCACCGGCAGTGGTCTGCCCCTGATCGCTACCCACCAAGCTCATCGCATGCTGCGTCGCGCTCGGGCCGCTGAAAACCAGATCGGCATTTGCGGTATCCCACAGAGTATTTTGCGTGCTGGCATTAATAAAATCGCCGGTTACGATGAAAACATCGCCGGCACCGCCCACCAAATAACCGCTGGCACCTATGGACAGATTGTTGAATTGATTGATCGACGGGTCGCTCTCATAGCGGCCGTTATTCGTGAAGTTACCGGTAAACGCCACCGAGGTATTTACCGTTCTGAAAACTCCGTCGTTACTGACATTGCCATCAAACCGATGCGTGTTGTTACCGGAAATATCGACGCGCCCTTGCCCGCTGTTATAGAAATCGCCGGTCCCGGTAATTAGGCCGGTTTGCGCCAGATTGAATTGGCCGGTATTGCTTATAGTGCCGGTATTGTTCAGCACGCCGTGATTGCTGAAAGTACCTTGGTTACTCAGTTGCCCGGCGTTGCCGAAATTTCCCTGATTGACCAGTGCGCCGGCGTTTGTCAGCGTATTGCCTGCTACATTGTCGATGCTGCCGCTATTGACCATCTGTCCGGCATTCTCGATTACACCTTGGTTGTTGATGGCGCCGAAATTGGCGAAAACGCCTGAGCCATGACTGAACGTGGCGCTGTTATTGACTAATGTGCCATAGTTGTTGAAATCGCCGCCGGTGTTGTAATAGTAACCGGGCAGAGTGCTGAAACTGTCATTCGCACTAATAGAACTAACGGCTATAGGTGTGACAGTCACCTGAAAAGGCGCGAAACCGGATATGCCATTCTGGTCTTTCCCAAACCCTCCGGCAGTATTCGGTTGGTAAACATAGTCCAGCGTTGCGCCGAGACCGATAAAGTAAGTCCCGGGCGTTTTAGGGGCCGTGAGTTGACCGGAAAACGATCCGCTCAGGCTACCGAAACCGGGACCGATTCCGCCGGAGTAAAACCCGGCCGAGCCAGCCTGTGCCGGGGCAATCCAAGCGGTATAAAGCTGGATAATGCAGCCTGGGCAGTAACTGGTGTCGCCTTCCTGGATGCTGTAACCACCCGCCAAATTAACGGTGGCCCCCGAACCTACCGTTGCCGAGTTTCCGGCAAAACTCCCCCGGTCTGCGCCGGCAAAGAACGGCTGAGTAATCGTGACATTACGCCCAATCACCGACCAGGACACATCGGATGACAACGCATCGGCTAGCGCAGACCCGGAGGCGCAAGCCAACAAGCCAATCCGTATCGGACCCTTTAATTTCATCACACTGTTAATTTGCTATGCGCTTGGATTGCGGGATTTGAAGAACTATGCACATAAGGTTAGCCGAATCATTCAACAAAACAACCGCATCGTTAGTTACTCTCAACGATGCGGAATATCAAATAATTTACAAGGACCCCAAATAAGCGGCCACCGCCTTGATGTCGTCTTCGCTAAGCGATTGTGCCAGAGCATTCATTTGCGGGGCCTTGCGCGCGCCTTTTTTGAAATCGGTTAGCTGTTTGGCTAAATATTGCGGATGCTGTCCGGCCAGTTTCGGCACCATACCCATACCTTGCGCATTGTTGCCGTGGCAACCCAGACACATAGCGGCTTTGTCTTTACCCTGCTTAACCAAATTGGCGTCGCTGCTACCGGCCGATTTGCCGTGCAAGCTGGCGTAATACGCAGAAATATTTTGAATGTCGGTGTCGCTCAAGCCTGAAGCCAAGGGCTTCATCACCTCGTTATCACGCTGACCGTTGCGGAATTTATTCAGCTGACTCTCGATATACACCGCGCTCTGCCCCGCCAGACTGGGCCACAACGGGCTGCTACTGACGCCGGCCGCACCGTGGCAACCTTGGCACGCAGCCGCTTTCGCCTTGCCTGCTTCGATATCCGCAGCATTGACGCCGGCGGCAAACAGCCCCAGCATGACGATATATCTCAATTTATGATATTTATTATTCATCGGAATCACCCTTGGTTGGCTTGTTGTACAATCCTGACCACATAATGCGCTATCAGGCTTCTGCATCATAGTCAGGCGACATTGACTAAGCAAACCTAAATCCCTTCAACCCACTCGAACCAAAGGAATAGGCCATGTCGTGGTTGCTATCGCTTTTTAATCAAGATTCCGTGCCGCACACACTACTAATTATTAGCTTGGTAGTGGCAAGCGGCCTGGTGTTGGGCAGAGTAG
The DNA here is from genome assembly GCF_047777895.1 of Methylomonas sp. TEB. Lineage (GTDB taxonomy): Bacteria > Pseudomonadota > Gammaproteobacteria > Methylococcales > Methylomonadaceae > Methylomonas. Next base: position 1,410,325 of record NZ_CP180476.1, on the reverse strand, counting down.
CGCTGGCCGGTATTCAACTGGGCATCGCCGGCGTGCTGTTTTCCGGACTGCTATTCGGGCATTTCCAACTGAGTATCAATCCGGAAGTGATGCATTTCTTGCGAGAATTCGGCTTGGTACTCTTCGTTTACGCGATTGGTTTGCAAGTCGGCCCCAGCTTTGTCAGCTCGTTTTTTCGTTACGGCTTGCGGCTGAACGGCATGGCCGCCGCGATTGTGCTATTGGGCGCATTGATTACGGTATTGATCAGCATTGTCGGTGAGATTCCGATGCCGGTAGCGGTAGGCCTGTTTTCCGGCGCCACCACCAATACCCCATCGCTGGCCGCCGCCCAGCAAGTACTGGGCGGGATTGCCGGCATCGACAGCGAAACCTTGAAAATGCCGGGCTTGGGCTATGCGGTGGCCTACCCATTCGGTATCGCCGGCATCATTCTGGCCATGCTACTAAACAAACGCTTGTTTAAAGTGGATATAGCCGACGAAGCCAAAAGCTTTGCCGACCAACAACAGCAAGACACCCATGTACCGATCTGGAAGGATTTGCGGGTGGAAAACCCAAATCTGAACGGTTTGACGCTGAGCCAAATTCCGTTTTTCGAAGGTATGAACGTGGTGATGACCCGGATTCTGCATAACGGTGCAGTCGATGTCGCCGGCCAGGAAAGCCGCCTGGCAATTGGCGACACCATCCGCCTGGTCGGCGAACGTGAACCTTTGGAACAACTGAAAATTCTGATCGGTCCGGAGTCGGATATCGATCTAAAACAAATTGCCACCAATTTGCAAAGCAGACGATTGGTAGTCACCAACAAATCCGCGATCAATCAAACCGTCGGCAATCTGTGCATGCTTTACGGCGTCACTATTTCCCGAATTCATCGGCCTGATGTCGAGTTCTCGCCCACCAGCAATGTGCATGTCCACTTCGGTGACGAGCTGAATGTGGTGGGTCATCAGGAAGCGTTAAACAGTATCGAAAAAGCCCTGGGTAACTCGCTGGAAGAACTCAATCATCCGCAGATCATGCCGATTTTTATCGGCATCTCGCTGGGAGTGTTGCTGGGCAGTGTGCCCATGTATTTACCCGGCATTCCCTCCGCGGTCAAACTGGGCATGGCCGGCGGGCCTTTGCTGGTGGCCATTATGCTCAGCCGGGTGGGTAACTGGGGCACGATGACCTGGCATTTACCGAAAAGCTCCAACATCATTTTAAAAGACATCGGCATTGTGTTGTTCCTGGCCTGCGTCGGTTTGCACTCCGGCGATCAATTCGTCGAGACACTGGTCAAAGGCGATGGTTTTTACTGGATGGCCTGCGCGGCGATGATCACTTTGCTGCCTCTGCTGATCGTCGCGGCCGTGGGCCGGATAGTTTATAAACTCAACTTTCTAACGCTTTGCGGCTTGCTGGCCGGCAGCATGACCGATCCACCCGCGTTGGCGTTCGCCAATAACCTCAGCCCGGCGGCGGCTGTGTCGATGGCCTATGCGACCGTATACCCGTTGGTCATGATTCTGCGGATCATTGCCGCGCAGCTGATTATATTGTTGGTGCATTAAAACTGATTCATTCATCGGATTGTCTGGTTCGGCGGCTAAAATCCCCGAGCCAGCTGAGGCGCGTACTGCGATGACATCGAGCTTAAACATCAACTACCAAAATCTGGCTCCCCGCGATGGCAAGTTATATCTTCTGCCAGCTTTCTACCCAACCGGCATTGCAGACAGTTATTTGCACAGCTTATTGCAAAACCTGGCCTGGCAAACCGAGCAAATCCATATTTTCGGGCGTTGGGTGCCTGTGCCGCGCTTGATGGCCTGGTACGGCGACCCAGGCGCCGACTACCGCTATTCCGGGGTAGATCACCAACCGCTACCCTGGACCAGCGAGCTACAATCCATACGAAGCGACGTCGAAACCGTTTGCCAGCAGCCTTTCAATAGCGTTTTGGCGAATCTGTATCGCGACGGCCGGGACTCGATGGGTTGCCATGCCGATAATGAAAAAGAACTGGGAGCGAACCCGCTGATTGCTTCGCTGAGTTTTGGCGAGACGCGCTTACTGCGCTTTCGACACGCCCGCAGCCGCACGGTGCTGGATATCGAGCTAAGGCACGGCGATTTGCTGATCATGGCCGGCGAGTTGCAGCACCATTGGCGCCACGAACTTCCCAAAACTCGCCAAGCCAAGCAAGCCCGGATCAATCTGACTTTTCGGCGGATTGTGTCAACGCCCACTTCGCCCGCGCTATCCGCAGCGCGTTAACCTTATCGACCACCAACTGTCTGAAATCCTGTTCCGCCGGTAGCTTGCTGATTACGCGAGTATTGTCACCATCCAGTTTCACCAGATAGTCTTGGTTTTCGGCAAATACACTAACCATATCCCGATTATCGCCGCGCCGATGAATAATGTATTTGGGCGACGTTTTTGCTGCGCCGAACAACACCCCGTTCCAATCCGAATAACATTGCTTGCCGGCGATCAAACCCTGCAAACTATTAAACACATCAATTTGTTGATATTGATTGTTTTCCACGCTTGCTGGCTGATCACCATCGACAATCACTAAAGGCACTTTGGCCGAAGCTTTATACTGGCCATATAACTCAACTTCGGCTTTTTTTAAGGGCGTCATCGAATGATGGTCGCCGACAATAATCAAGAGGCCATTCTTGAAAAAGCCCTTATTTTGTAGTTCTTGATAAAACCGGCCTATTTGCTTATCGGTATAGGTAATGGCTGCCGATTCGGATTTTTCCTTAGTCTCGGGATTAATATAAGGATGATGACTGCTAACCGTTTTGATAAACAGCATAAAATTATTTTTTTTATTTTTCTCTATCCTATCCAAGGCTCTTAAATATAACGCCTCGTCCGGCGCGGCCTCAAAATGAAACCGCTCCCATTTATCGTACTCCGGCTGGTCGTGGCCTTCGATATAATCAAACCCTATGCTTTTTGCCCAGACTCCGGTATTACCAAACTCCAAATCTGCAGTCGTTAAAAATTCGGTTTTATAACCGTGCTTTTTAAGAATATTGGGTAGGGAATCTTTTATATTATAAAAACTATAAAACGACGTACCGCCATCGTCGGTATAACTGGAGGGCGGATAGAGCGGCTGCAAGCCCGTCAGCAGCGCGACTTCGCCGTCTTCGGTGATAAAACCGTTGGCGTAAAAATTCTTGAACGCTTGATGTTGGCGAGCAATTTCATCCAGATTGGGCGTCCAATCGTGGATGCCGGAGAAATATCGGCTTTGATAAGCGGAAAGGGACTCCACCATCAAAATAATAGTATTCTTAGTGTCTACCGGTTGAGTTTGGCAGTCTATATGCTCTTGAAAACTAAAGTTATCGACATAGGCGGCGCTATACGGCGCAGCCTCGGATAATATGGTTAAGTTATAATCAATGACATTTTTATAAATCCAGGCATGGGCGTATTTTTCATTATCGGCAAACGCGGCCGCCAACGGCAAACCAAGAATTAAGAAGATGGGCCACTTTTTGACATGAGGATTTACGGATTTAAACCTTACCCACGAAAAATATAAAGGTATAGCCAAGATTAATACACTAAGCGCAAGCACACCAAATTCGCTTAAACCGTAAATTTGCTGAATATATTTGTACGAATAATCCGCATATTTTATGGCGTCGCCCAAAGCCAGATGCGTATTGAAATTAACGATAATGGCGTAATCGATAATATAAACCGCAAACAACAGCAAAGCCGCCAAACGTAATAATGCTGCCAGCCCACGCATGATAGTCGGCAGAAACGAAAAATACAGCAATATAAAAATACCGCCATAAATCAGCGCGTCATTACATAAAACCTGAGTAAATCCCAGAAAACGGGTGCCGGTATAGTGATAAATAAAATTATCGACATACCACCCTTTCAGCAGCAAGGGCGCAACCAAAATAAGCCATAAAACCGTTTTGCCCATGCCGAGGAAGCAGTTGAAAATGCGGTTAATCGCGAGTTAACTTCAGGAAGTGAAAGATATCAACTTCAATCACACCGAATGCAGTGATCCACAGCAACGCATCGTAAGCATCCAGCCATTCTGACTGCATCAGCCAGGCCACGGCCATACCGATCAAGCCAATAAATACCAGCACGGTGACCAACCAAAACGCCTGCCGGTGCCGCTCCACCAAAGCCGGCCAGCGCACTTCCAACTCGAGCAACACGATCAATCCAAACCAAAGCAAGGAGTTGACCACATCCAGCCATTCGTTATCGCGGACGTAGCTGCCGAACACCAGCGCAATCACCACAATCAATACATTCCGCACTGCGTGCAAGGTACGCTCGTTGAATGGCGCGGCCTTGACGGTTTCCAGCTCGAACATCACCAACAATATCACCCAGGTCAGCGCATCAACCGCCGTCGTCAGCGTATCGACCGCTGCGTATATGCCGATATTCAACGTCAACAAGGCCAGTATCGCCAGTTTGTATTTGGGGTAGGTAAGAAAAAACTCGGCGTTGGGCATAACGGTAAGATGAATTGAGTCGAACGCCAAACTACTCATGGCAAAGGTTCGACGGAAAAGACATGAACCATGACGACACCTGGCTGGCGCCGTCATGACCAACAGGAATTATTTAACGAAACAGGCTTTTTCCGCCTCGGCATCCGCGTCTTTCAGCTTGGTGCGCAAATCCTTCGATTGTTTGGGATCGCGAAACGCCGCGCCGGCTTCGCCTGGGGTTTTTTGCATCTGGGTAAAGGTTTTGGCCGATTCGTATTCCTCAAAACTGAGTTTTTCGGCGATTTTGTCGATTTTGCAACCGCAAGCGTATTGGCTGATATAGGTTAGGCCGCCATGTTTGGCCACACATTCCAGCACATATTCGACGCGGTCGCGGGTGGGATAATCATTGACCAGTGCCGCAGGCTCGCCGGCAGCGGCGTCCGGTTTTGAATTTTCCTGGGTAGCGGCGCAACCGCTTAACAGCGTTACAACAGCGAGAGTAGCGAAGAATGATTTTGTCATGGTGCTCGTTTTTTCGTTATAGGGATATTAAATTATTGCTCGGCGGCGAAGTCGACAATCTGTCGTAATTGCGGGTTCATTTCCTTGGCGAATTTATTCAAGGCGGGGTTGCCCGTATCTTCCGGTAACAAATGCGTCCTGACGATGGTTTTACCTTCGAATTGATAGGTCACCACATTGCAGGGCATATAGCCTATCGCGTGCGGGGTGATTTCCAGCACTACTTTTGCCAACGTCAGATTGCAAAACTGTACCGTATCGTATTCCGGAAAGTTCGTGGCCCCTCTGTCGCGGATGACCTTCCCCACCCGACTGTGGCCGGTAATGCGAAAGTTATGTTCGGCAATCGCTACTTCCAGTTCGGTCAATACTTCGTCGTAGGGTTTGCTGGTTTCCACCTGATAATACGTCACTTCTTCGGTATGCACAGACTGCGCGGCACAACTTGCAATCAACGGCAGGCTTGCGAAAATGACGACTCTTTTAAACATCGGCAAAGCTTACCATCATGAACGGGCAAAACAAAGTGAGCGGCGTAGTGCTGGCGGGCGGTATGGCTCGGCGCATGCAGGGCCAGGACAAGGGCTTGTTGATATGCCATAACCGGCCCTTGGTGAGTTATGCGCTGGCCGCCATGAACCCATTGGTCAACGAGTTATTCGTCAGCGCTAATCGCCATCAAGACCAATACCGGCAATTCAATTATCCGGTCATCAGCGATGCCGAACTCAGCTTTGACGGACCGCTGGCCGGCATTCTGGCGGCGATGCAGACCGCTCAGCATCCGATATTACTGGTAGCGCCGTGCGATTCACCGTTGGTTGCAAGCATGCATTTGCAACGCTTGCTCGACGCATTAATAAGCCAGGATGCTGACATCGCCGTGGCATTTGACGGCGAACGCTTACACCCGGTTTTCGCCGCGCTGAAAACCCGCTTGCAATCGGATTTACAGAACTACCTGCATAGTGGTGAGCGCAAGTTACAAGCTTGGTTTCACCGGCATTCACTGGTCGAGGTGGATTTCAGCGACTCGCAGCACCTCTTCGTCAATATTAATACGCCGGCGGAATTGTCGGCTGTGGAGCAATCGTTAGCCGAAATCTTGCCTCAATAGCGAGTTGATATTAGCCGCTCAGTGCACCGCTTTTTCACTGCTGACGATTAACAGCGCTTCTCCCGATCGATTACCCAAAACCGTTGCATGCATACGCACCGGGATAATTTTCTGATCCTTGGTGATGCGTTTGGTCTTGATACTTTTCACGCCGCCGGCAAGAATCAATTCCTGAATCAGTTGTTGGGTAATGCCCCTTTCATCGTCAGAGACGATCTCGGCAAACGTCATACTGGCGGCGTCCAAGCTATCCCAGCCGTATAAGATTTCGGCACCTTTATTCCAAGCAGTAATCTTACCTGACACTTCAAACAGAATAATTGCTTCGTCGGTATCCATCACTATCGTGGCCAGCTTTTGCAAACAATTTAAACACTCCTGTTTTTCGACTTGATGCTGGTGAACGTAATCGCGCTCGGTTAACGCGATTAACTCCCTAGCCGAGTTCTCGGCCTGGAACATACAAGCCGACGCCGAAACGTGCACCACCTTACCGGATTTGCTCAGCCGCTTGGCCTGAAACGACGGCAAGGTGTTACCCACTTTCAGGTTGCTTAAACCTTGCTTGGCAAAATGCTTTTCGTCGTCCGGAATCAGATTGTAAAAATTCATCCCCAGCGCTTCATGCGCCGACCAGCCATACAGTTTCTCGGCAGCATGATTCCACGTCACGATGGTACCGTCCGGTTCGAGCAAGGTAATCGCATCGTTGGAAAACTGCACAAACTTGGCCAATCTCAGTGTTTCCTGCTCTTCACGCTTATGCAACTCCAATTGCGCGCTTTTCAGCTGATTGATGTCCACAAAAGTCAAAATAACGCCGGCATTGACTTTGGCTGAAACTACGTAGGGAATCACCCGCAATAGATACCAGGTGCCGTTTTCAAGTTGAATTTCCTGATCGAAACAGTTGTGTTGATCGTTGACACCTTTAACGACAGCGATGACATCCAGATCTTTGATCGTATGCGTCAAGTGATAAAACGGCCGCCCGAGATCGGTTTCCAAAATATGGAATATCGACTGTAGTTTCGGAGTAAATCGCCTAATATCCAGATTCTCGTCTAAAAACAGCGTAGCGATATTGGTGCTATTGAATAAGTTATCCAAATCGTTATTCAGTAAGGTCAACTCGACAATTTTGCCCTGGTGTTCGGCATTGACGGTGTAAAGCTCTTCGTTGACCGATTGCAATTCCTCATTAGTACTCTGCAATTCCTCATTACTTGCCAACAATTCTTCGTTGGTAGCTTGCAGTTCTTCGTTGGAGGTCTCCAATTCTTCCACGGTGGCTTGCAGGTTTTCGCGGGTAAACTGTAATTCTTGCTCCAGATCGATGATGCGCTGTTTGGCGTCTAAATTGACATCGTAGATCAGGGTTTCCGTCTCGCTAAAACAAGAAGGATCCACCGTCTCAGTAATCATCGCCGCCACTAAGATTTCTTGGCCCTTCTTGCCCGGCAGGGGTTTAAATTGCAGTCTAAACGTCCGCAAACTGTCCTGCTCTCTGACCCGAATATTGGACAACACAATTTCGTTATTCGCTTTTAAGGCTTTTTGAATACCTGTGGAAATGGGTATGGATAAATCTTTTTTAACAATTTTACTGACATTACTCACCAGTTTACCGCTGGGATAACTCAAATAATCTTTAGAATCGCCGAAAATATGGGATATTTCCATATTCTCATTAATTATCATCGTAAATGGCAAGACATCATTCGATATTGCTCTGATGAAGCGATCCAATACTCTTTCTTCCTGACCACTAAGCGCATTCGAGGAGCGCACCGAACTCGGATACGGCGCGTAAGTCATTAAAGCACTGGGGGACGCAGTAAAACCCAAGGATTTATATTTGCCTTTGGAGCGATATAGTTTTGATTTAGCACTTGCCACATCGAAATACTCACCCATATCGCCTATCGTTTCACTGGTACCCAACACCAACAAACCTTCCTTTACCAGAGAAAAGTTGAATAACTCCAATATTTTCTTCTGTAAAACAGGTTGCAAGTAAATCAACACGTTTCGACAGCTGAGAATATGAATATTGGTAAACGGCGGATCTTTAATCAGGTTATGCTGAGCAAACACCACCATTTCCCGAATTTTTTGACTGACCTGAAAATAATCTTCCCGGCGAATAAAGTATTTCGACAGGAGCTTGGGCGGAATATCTGCAATAATACTTTCCGGATATTTACCGTTACTGGCTTTCTCAATGGCTGTTAGATCGACATCGGTCGCAAAAATCTTCACGCGAAAATAATGTCCTGAATACTCCCGATATTCCGATAACAACATCGCCAAGGAATAAGCTTCCTCACCGGTGGAACATGCGGTCACCCAAACTCGCAACTCATCTTCTTGCAATAACTTGACAACTTTTTTTAACCAATGCTCACGAATATCGTCAAATACGTGCTCGTCGCGAAAAAAACTGGTAACCCCTATCAACAACTCCTGAAATAACACTAAAACTTCATGAGGATTTGTTTGCAACAAGTTTAAATACTCGGATATATCTTTTAAGTGATTGATCGATATACGCCGTTCAATGCGTCTAACTACCGTATTGGGTTTATAAAAGGTAAAATCGATTTTGCACTTTTCTCTAAGGATTGAAAAAATCCGCGTGATGTCACTGTCGTCAGACGAGACGATATTTTTTTCCTGTAAGGTGGCATAGGGATGCTTAACAAACGCCAACAACTGACCGGGCATCTTCTCCGGCGGCAAACTAAAATCCGCCAAACCCGTAGCAAAAGCATTCTTGGGCATGCCGTCGAATTTGGCGGAATTTTCGTCTTGCACCATCACCATGCCGCCGAATTCTTTGATGGCACGAATACCGCGTGTGCCATCACTGCCGGTGCCGGACAAAATGATACCTACCGCCAGCTCTCTGGCGTCCTCGCTCAAGGAGCGCAAAAATATATCGATCGGCAGATTAATCCCTTTGCTGGGATCTTGCTCGGCCAGCAATAGCTGGTTGTGAAACACCGTGACGTTTTTCCGGGGCGGAATCAAGTAGACGGTGTTGCGCTCGATTTTCATACCGTCCTCAATGCGCTTTACCGGCATGGCGGTATGTTTGGACAATAGTTCAGCCATCAAACTTTTATACTGTGGTGACAAATGCTGAATCACCACAAACGACAAACCGCTATTCGCAGGCATATTCTTGAAAAATGCCTCAATCGCTTCCAAGCCTCCGGCCGAAGCACCGATCCCGACAATATACTGCGGCGGCACTTTTACAGTGTTTTGATTATCCATAAAACCATGTTATTTAATATCAATCGTTTAAATCAATAAAGCCTCTGGACAACATTACCCTTCACGCGGCGATAAAAAAAATCAAGCCTTATTTGCGTCGGTGATCACGTCGCTAATATTTGTGATAGTCACGACTAATTTACGCGCTTTCAAATCAAACGATTCGCCTGCTGTATCGCTACCGTCATCCGCATTACCTTTAATCAAAGCAGGAAAAGCCAAATTCTTATCGCCTTGCAAACGCAACTGCAAACTTTTATGGGCTGGCGCTTTGAAAAAAGCATCAAAACGGTGAATAAATATATTTTTATCTTCTTCGAAGATTAGCTTGGAAAAATGGGTTTTCTGCAATTTACTGGCTTTATAACCCAACATATCTGCAAACGTATGATTTGCTTGCTCTATAAAACCTTGATAATCTAGGGTGATAATACCCACCGGAACGCAATGGTAAGTAAAATTTAACTTATTATTTAGGCGGGATAACTCAAATTGCGCTTTTTGCAGCTCTTCATTCTGCATTTGCAATTCAATTTGGTAAACTTGTAAATCATAAAATAAACGCTGAATTTCTTCCGGCGTAATACTACTGATTTCTTGCGGCGTGAAATCTATAATTTTCTCCGCCATTTCTTTTAATTTAGCAGCATGAGAATCTAATGTCATAACAGTATTTCCTTATTAATTTATATTTATTTTTTGAAAAACTTAGTGGAAAATTCTAGTTCCCACTATTTCTACTCCCTATCGATTCGTCCACTTCTATCCTCTTCGGATTTTACCGATACCTTACCTGCAACTTATTGAATTAAAACCTGACGCAGCGCCCAGCACTGGGATTGTAATACAGAACAGATACTCGAGCGTTTGCTGCGTAGTGTTTGCCTGCCTTAATATCCCTACTTTTTACTTTAACATTTATTTCAAGCGGTGAATTTTTTAGTTCCCGAATAAACAGATATCCGCGCAAATAAACCACCGCCTTTTCGGATCAAACACAAGCAAGCTCAGCCTAGTTTTCCGCAAAATATCAGCACTGGCAAACACTACAATTAGTGGCGTTAATATCCGTCCGATCAAAGGTTGTGTCATTTACGCCGCATTATGCTAACGTAAATTTTTTTTTGCTTGGAACCACGATGAAACGATCCACTCTCGCCATCATTCTGACATGCTGTTCGTCGGGTATTTTTGTCCCATCAGCCTTTGCAATCACTACGCCGGCAGATCAGGATAAATTGCGCATTCATACCAGCATGCCTCGAAGAACCAGCGATTCGCTGTTTTCATACACGGCGGAATGGCGTATCGACGATGGGGAGCTATATCGCTCTACCGGCTTGAGCTTTCTGAATGCACACAAGTTTGATGATCCGACACAGGCTCACGCGGTCACCAAAAAACTACTTACATCAATGAAAGACGGCATGATTCAGCTCGATCCGAATTGGCGCGGCATCACTATTACCCAACCGCCGGAACAAGCAGAATTAATCATCGCCAACAAAACCGGCTATTCGTTGACCACGGTAACGGTTAGAGATTACAGCAACCAAGGCTTGCGTTTCGATCTTGCCGATAAAAATTTCAACGCCGACGGCGTGCAAGTGGCTTTTGATTTGGTGTTCAGCGCGGATGTGGAATATCTGGACGGCTTTTCCTCGAAAAAAGCCCTCACCGCCTCACAAGGCGAAATCGAGATTAAGATAGACGACCAAAAACCGATTCATATCAAAACCGACGGTAAAACCACTCGCGAACTCGAGCAAGAAATCGCCAAACAGTTGAGTGTCTCTCACCTTGCTGAAACACCGCTTTATCCTGGCATGGTCAGCAACGATACCCGCAACAACAAACCGTTCGATGGCAGCGAAGTGCAATTTTTAAATCTTGCCGCCAAATCGATTGCTATTGACATTACCGACCCCGCGTTGGGCGTACTCGCCAAGTTCAAATTCAAAGACGAAAATCATTCGGTGAAGGTCGTGGAACCGCGTTTCATGCTTGGCGCGTTGGCCTTGACGGTACTTTTAGCCATTATCTATTTTCGGCGCAAAAACCAGCAGAAATCCATATAACAGTTCTAATCTCCGGGTGGCAGCCAGCGCACGCGGCCACCCGGCTTAAGGTTTAAATCAATGCCCGGAATGTTCAGGCTGCTTATCGGTGACGCTGGTTCTACGCAAAATATAGCGATCAGCAAGTTTGCCGGTGAACCGGTTGCCGCTAGTATCCAACTGAATCAACGCATCTTTTTCAACCAGATATTGCTGGGAAGTTGCGCCATTCTTTGGCGTCAAAACCAGAGTGTTGGCTTTTTCGCCAGGGGCAAACTTACCCTTTTCAGTAAACTCCCTTTCCGATTTCCCCAAAAATTGGGTCATCAGCAGATAACTGCCGTTTTTGTTCAAAGCCAGCGTGGTTTTCACGCCGATGCAGTCGGCACAAGGGGTTAAGCCAGTATAAATCCCCGGCCAATCCATACTCTTATGTTCGTGATGAGCATCCTTATCGTCAGTCCCCGCCGTTTCGGCAGGCACTGGATTAAAAGCAGAAAAAGCAGCCATCACCAGAAAAATGACCAGATTTTTTTTTAATTTTGATCTAACTGTTCGCATATTTGCTCCTGAGCAAACCGTCGCTAATAATAATTTTTTGAGTACGTACCACGCTGGAAATCCTTTGTACACCGGAGTTCATTCACGAAAAGCCTGGCTAAGGAAAAATCTGCAGTAGACACCCCATGCCCACCGTTTGATTTCTATTCATTGACCTAAGCGCATACAGTTGCTCTTTTAAAGCCCCGCTTACAAAACCTCAGGATTCCAACTGCCTATTGTGGCATAGCTGCAAAGGATTGACTGATTTCAATCAACAAACATATTTAACGGAAGCAACAAAGCTTTAAAACGGAAATACCGATAGATTCAAACCGATCATCGCGACATTCATTACAAATCCGTAGTTAGCCATGGTTTTGCGGAGTTTCGACTTAAACATCGCCACGGCAGCCAACGCTAAGCCAACCAGATCCATCACGATAAAAGCCACCACTAAGAAGCGTAAGCCATCGCTGTTGGAGACGCCATCCGTAGCGGCATAGATCGGAAATAAAATAAATAACCAGATAACAAAGTTACAAGCTGCCAGCAACAACGCCGCATTAGAAAACCCAAGTAATCGAAATTTCACATGGCGGGGCGACGTTTCTTGAAATTCGTTGATCGGTTGATTCATTGTGGCTACCGCGGGTTAGTAATTCGACACGGACGCTTGCAAGCAGTGTTTCGAAGTTTCATGCCAGCGGGTCCCGTTAATTGTTTTGGAGCAAACTATCGGTTTGCACCAAATAGTGACACGACGAGTTCGCCATTACCAGTTTTTTGGCTTTTTGACACGAATCGGAGATTTCCAAGCGCGCAGGGTTTGTATATCTCCCGCTCTCCATCGTATTCCCCGCGCCGTTAAATGCCGAGGCCTTTCTTGGCACGCTTTCAGCCCACCCTCCTCTAACAATTAGTACCCCTGATTTATTGCTTTCGGTTAGCCCGGCGCTAAAGGTATGATTACCCTAGCAATCAGATGGTAAAGTCATCAGTAAGAATGACAAAGCCCCTGCTGTTCATGCCGTTGGTTGCCAACCTAATTCCTATCAAAACGCATACAAGAAGGAAGGATATGAACAATCTCTCAGAAGAAGAACGTCAAAAAATTTTGCAAAGCTTACCGGTGGGCACTTGGGCGCTAATGTTGATAGTCGGCGGCGGCATGGTCGTAGCCTGGCTGTTGATGTACTACGGCATCTTTTTGCCTCGCGGCCATATTGGTTAAGGGGGAGACATGCATATCGATAAACTGGAAAAAAACTGGGCCGGTATCTCGTTGGGGATAGCCGGCCTGTTTGTGACCGTCATTTTAGGGTCGGCGTTTTTTCACGGCATTCACGCGCCGAGTAACGTCGAAACCATAGACTCCGCCAAACTGCATCTCTCCGCCGAGTTCGCCGAAGACAAGCTGGGCGTACAACATAATGCTAACGGTAGCGTCACCGTGCGCATGGTGGCCGGGCGTTACGGCTTTTATCCGAAAGAACTCACCCTGCCCGCAGAAACTGAAATTACCTTTCGCTGGGTCAGCCTGGACGTCATCCACGGCGTGCATATGCCAATGACCAATATGAGTACGATGATCGTACCCGGCTATGTGGCGCAGGTAAGCACCGCCTTTCATCATGCCGGCGATTATCCCGTGCTGTGCAACGAATATTGCGGCATGGGCCACGCGCATATGTGGAGCAACATCAAGGTGGTGAGCAAGGCGCAATGGGAAGCGCTCAACAAACAAGGGGGAGCAAATCATGGATAACGCAGCGGAAAAAAAATTGGCGCTGACCCATTTCTGGGTAGCGTTTGGCTCGTTCGGGCTGGCGGCGGTGATGGGCCTGTATCAGGTCATCGAGCGCAGCGGCTTTTTCGGCTTTCTGGAATCCCGAGAGGTGTATTACGCCTCGGTCAGTACCCACGGCGTGTTGATGGGCTTTGTCCTTACCACCTTCTTCATCATGGGCTTTGGCTATTATGTGGCCAACACCACCTTGAAACTGCCGGTGTGGAACAAGACTTTTGCCTGGACCGGCTTCGGCGTGGCATTGACCGGCGTAGTCTTGGCGGCATTGCCGTTGCTGCTGGGCCAGGCCTCGGTGCTGTTTACCTTTTATCCGCCATTGATGGCGCATCCGCTGTTTTACATCGGCGCAACCTTATTGGTGGTCGGCTCCTGGTTCTGGTGCGTGTCGATGATTGTCATGTACATGCAATGGAAAAAGATCAATCCGGAGCAACCCGTACCATTGGCGATGTTCGCCACCACCGCGAACGCCATTTTATGGCTGTGGACCAGCGCCGGCGTAGCCGCCGAAGTGTTGTTCCAACTGATACCCTGGGCTTTGGGCTGGATCGATACCATCGATGCCGGCTTGGCGCGCACGCTGTTCGCCTGGACCCTGCATCCTATCGTTTATTTCTGGCTGATTCCCACCTACACGGCGTTTTATACTTTGGTGCCCAAGCAAGCTGGCGGTTTTTTGTTCAGCGATGAGATGGCCCGGGCCGCATTCATCTTATTGGTGGTATTCAGCTTGCCGATCGGTTTTCATCATTTATACATGGACCCGGAACAAGGCCACGGCTGGAAAATCCTGCATGCGGTCGGTACCTTTGTCGTCACCCTGCCAACCTTCATCACCGGTTTTACCGTGATTGCCTCACTGGAAATCGCCGGTCGTTTGAACGGCGGCAAGGGCTTGTTCGGCTGGATTGCTGCCCTGCCCTGGAATAATCCCATGGTATTGGCCATCATTCTGGGCTTGTTGATGCTGATCTTCGGCGGCTTCGGCGGCTTGGTTAATGCCAGCTACGCAATGAACGCGATGGTGCATAACACTGCCTGGATTTCCGGACACTTCCACCTAATCTTCGGCGGCACCACCATCATCATGTACTTTGGCATTGCCTATTATTTCTGGCCGATTTTGACCGGTAAACCACTGTTCTGTCCTTCAATGGCGGTTGCTCAGCTGTGGAGCTGGTTCATCGGCATGATCATCATGACTACCCCTTGGCATATTCTGGGCTTGCTAGGCCAGCCACGCCGCATCGATAGCGTCAATTACAACAATCTGTTGACGATTTCCTGGGAACCCTACGAGGTAACGATGATTTTCGGCGGTTTGATCCTGGTCGTTTCGGCCGGCATGCTGGTTTACAACCTGTATAAAACCCATCTCGGCAGCGAAAGTTATCAGGGTGAAGTGGAATACGCCGAGCCGATTCACGCGGTCAGTAATCTGCCCGGCTATCTAAACAACTTCACCTTATGGAATATCGTGATCGGCGTGTTCATGCTGATCGCGTTCGGCTATCCGATCCTGCAATTCTTCTTGATGGAAACCTTTGGTTCAGGCAGATGGGGGGTCTGATCATGAAAAAACTCATTCTAAGCGCAGCATTATTGTTGCCCAGCGCGGCTTTTGCCCAGCCTTCCTCACAAGTCGCCTGGACT
This sequence comes from Methylomonas sp. TEB, assembly GCF_047777895.1. Lineage (GTDB taxonomy): Bacteria > Pseudomonadota > Gammaproteobacteria > Methylococcales > Methylomonadaceae > Methylomonas. The sequence goes on along the minus strand of NZ_CP180476.1, from coordinate 1,394,848 downwards.
GCCGAACAGTTAAATTTCGTGAAAGCCGGCAACCCGCAAAAAGGCGAAGAACTAGCCAAGGCTTGCAGCGCCTGTCACGGCGAAAAAGGCATCAGTATCTCGGCGGCGTTCCCGTCGCTAGCCGGGCAATTGCCGACCTATTTGTACAAGCAATTGCAGGATTATGCCGACGGTAGCCGGGATAACGCGATGATGTCGGGCTTGGCCAAAACCCTGAGTAACCAGGACGCCGCCGATTTGGCGGCATGGTTCGGCTCGCAACCGCCAGCCTTCCAATCGAAAACAGTAATGGTCTATGAAAAAGCCGAAGCCTTGGTTAAAAACGGCAGCCGTGAGCGGGTGTTACCACCTTGCGAAGTCTGCCATGGCGGCGACGGCAAGGGGCAAGCCGTCGATATTCCGGCCATCTCCGGCCAAAATGCAGATTACATCTCGGCCACACTGCATGCGTTTAAGGAAGGCTCTCGTCACAACGACATCTACAGCCGGATGCGCATCATCGCGCAAACCCTGACTGATGAAGAAATCAGCGAACTGGGTTATTACTACCAAAATATCAAAAACTAGTAACATGCTTGGCACGGGAGGCAAGGCTTTTGCCTCCCGTTTGAAACCTTGCGCTAAGCGATACCCTGCTCAATAACCCGGAAAACATCTATGTCTGATCGCAACCAAACACCTGTTAAATATGCGTACAAAGGCGCCAATCTGATCAGCTTCGGCCTCTCGATCAAATTGCTGTTCACCGGTTATCTAACGACGATAGCCGCCGGTTATTTAATGGCCTTAATCCAGATTTTGTTTACCCACGGCATGGCCGACGGCAAATTCGGTTTGTCGATGGACGATATTGTTTACAGCTACTATGGCGACCGCTCCGGTTCGGTGTTGGAATCCAAATTGAATGGATCGATGAAATACAACGCACCGGAACAGGAGCGTTTCAAAATCATTCAATGGGTCAGGGATGGCGGTGACGAAGCGGTTTATAACAAGGACATCAAACCCATCGTCGAGCAATTTTGCATAGGCTGTCATAGCGCCAATGCCGGTTCGTTGCCGGATTTCACCAAGTTCGAAAACTTAAAAAAGCTGACCGAATCAAACGAAGGCGCAACCTTTCAATCACTGACCCGCCTGTCGCATATCCATTTGTTTGGGATCAGTTTTATTTTTATGTTTGTCGGCATCATTTTCAGTTTTAGTACCGGTGTGCCTTGCAAATATAAATACCCCGCCATCGTGATGCCTTATTTGTTTCTACTGATTGACATCGCCTCGTGGTGGCTGACTAAACTCAATCCCCACTTCGCCTTGTTGGTGATTGTCGCCGGGGCCGGCTTGGGCGTTTCCTTTGCCTTTATGTGGACCGTGTCCATGTATCAAATGTGGATACTGGGCGGCATTCTGAAGCAATCCGACCGCCGCAACGCGATATTGCGCGATTGACTGCTGAGTTGATTGGTGGGGCGCCGGCAAATTTTTAGGCGCCCACTTGGCGATGACAGGCGGCGAATTTAATCGGTAAGTTGTTCCGCAGTGGCTAGAATTTTCGCTAAATCGTCATTCTGGCTGTCGAGTATTTCCAGACAAACCGCCTCATCCAACCCCAGCAAGTCCGGCACTTCCTCCGGACACACCTGGTTCGATGCGTCGCCTATGCCTAAACGTCCCAACAGGCAATCGCTGTAAAACGTCAGCAGATTCAGTTGGTGGTTTTCGCCGCGATAGAAGGGGTTGTGATGGTGATAGACAATATCGGTAATCATGCGCGGCATCGACCACACATTCATCAGCCAGGCGCCGATTTCGGCATGATTCAGCCCGAAGGCAAAAGTTTCCAGATTGAAAATCGCCAGACTGGGATTGGCGGTGATCAAGCCACTCAAATAACTGAATTCGTCAGGAAAACGATGCCCCAGTAACGGGAAACCAATATTGTGCATCAAGCCTGATAAAAACAAGGCTTGCGGCTCAGGTCGCGTAGCGGCCGGCATAACAGCGGCCAACTGCGCCATCAAGCGGGTGCTGGCCAAGGCATGGGTCCAGAACATCCGCGTACCTATCTGCCCTTCCTTTGGCGATTTCAACGGTGCCAGCACCGCCAAACCCAAAGCCAAATCCAATACAAAATCAAACCCCAACACGCGAGTAATCGCATCATGTACCGTCGTGATCTGGCCGCGATAACCGTAGAGCGCCGAACTGGCCCAACGGGTAATTTGCGCTGTCAATAAAGGGTCGAGTTCGATGATGTCGGCTAATTTGCGCGCATCCGCGCTGGGATCGGCGATCAGATTCAATATGCGCAGCGCGCTGCCGGGCAAAGGCGGCAGCGCTTTAATCTGGGCGATAGTCTCGCGCATGTCGCGCGGCGGGGTCAAACCGTTGCGTTGCCGGCTGCCAACGTTATCAAGCGTCCAGTTTATCAGGTTGGATTCCATCATTGCCCCGCCACTTAATTTAGATTGAGTCGGTTAAGTTTACGGTACAGCGTTCGTTCACTGATATTCATTTCCGCCGCTATCAACTTGCGATTCCCCTGATACTTGCTGATCAAACTATTGATAAACTCCGCCTCGAATTGCGCCATGCTGTTAATTGGCGGGGAATATGCATCGCTACTTGCCTCACTGGCGGCGGCCGGCTCCCCTACTGCTTGGCGCTGCATAAAATGTATGTCGGCTTCTTGAATGCTTTTATCCTGACACAAGCCGGCCGCCAATTGCAGACAGTTTCGCAGCTCGCGAATATTGCCGGGCCAAGCGTATTGGATAAGCTTGATTAAGGCCGATTGCGTCATTGTATAGCCGCTATCGGCCTCGGTGTTTAACTGCGCTAAAAAATGATCGATCAATAAGGGCAAGTCCTGTCTACGCAGCCTCAGTGGCGGCACTTCGACCGGAAACACCGATAAACGGTAGAACAAATCTTCGCGAAACCGACCGGCTTTGACCATGTCCGCTAAATTTCTATGCGTAGCACATACCACTCTGACATTGGCTTTTTGCATCGCCGTGCCGCCTACCCGCCGAAATTGGCCGCTTTCCAGGGCGCGCAGCAGTTTGGGCTGTTGCGACAGCGGCAAATCGCCAATCTCGTCGAAGAACAGGGTGCCATTGTTAGCTAATTCGAATAAGCCTTTTTTTGCAGATGTCGCGCCGGTAAACGCACCCTTTTCATGCCCGAACAATTCGCTTTCAAATAACTCTTCGCCCAGAATCGTACAATCGACAATCACAAAATTGCCATCCGCCTGCCGGGAATGGCTATGCACAAATTCCGCCGCCAATTCCTTACCGGTGCCGGTCTCACCCAGCAATAATACCGGTGCTTGCGTATCCGCCGCCTGTTGCAGCCGAGTTTTATATTGTGCAAACGCCGCCGACTTACCGATCATGGCCGGTGCCTCGTTGCCTTTTGCCGCGGATCTTTTCAACACGGTTAGCGTTTCGCCTAAATACAATGTGGCATCGGCATCCAGCAACGGAAAACCGCGCGCACTGAAAGAACGCTGGGAACTGGCATCGTTGGTGTCGGCAAAAATACCGGCGTAGGCTTCCAGAGTTTGAAATAAGCGCTGATGGCGGCAATTGCGGTTTTCGACGCAGCACGGTTGGCCGACCAAATTCTGCCGCATGACGCCAAAACTCTGTTCCCAAGCGCGATTCACTGCCACGATGCGTAAATCGGCGCCGATTATGATCAGCGGCAGATCATGAGTTTCCAGCAACGATTCCAGCGTAAAGGCACTGTGCGGCATAAATTCCTATCAATGTTTTCGGTGTTGTTAGCGCGTTAAAGGCCATTTAAACCCTTCAGCCCTTGGCATCAATGTTGCGCAATACCGCTAAGGATAACTCATTCATCACCAGGGAACATCTATCAAAGTTGGTCAACTGCCGTTATGAACACGCCTATGTTTTAACCCTAGGGCAAGCGAAGCAGCATAACTATAGACTCAGATGCGCCTACTGGGTGGGTCATCAAAACCGCGATGGCGAGAATGGGCGCCTCATTCATCCCACAACGATCAGGTGTGCCGGTATGCGAGCCACCACGAATGACCGCAATCCAGTGAAAAAAGGGAGGTTAAGAATTTCAGGAAAATGCAAAAGATGATGGGCAACAACGATATGACAATCGTTGGCATACTGCAGCGTCGGGGCTTACTAACAAACGGAGGGTGTCCTGAATTTTGTGTAAACGGGTTTTGTTAGTGGTTTAGCATTCTGTCTTCAAACTGAATGCTAAACCGATTTAAAGCCGCTTTCCAGTCATGTAATGGCATCGTCCATTTTTTACTGATATTCATCAGCGCCAAATAGAACAATTTCGACAAGGCCTCGTCACTGGGAAATGAGCCGCGATTCTTGGTGGTTTTCCGCAAACTCATGTTCACCGACTCAATAGCATTGATGGTGTAAATGATGCGGCGTATCTCCGGCGGATAGTCAAAGAAGGGAATGATCCGATCCCAATTGCGCCGCCAAATCTGGGCAATCGGTGGATAGGCCTCGTTCCACTGAGCCTCGAATTCTGACAGGTTCTGCTCAGCGTCGGTGACGGTGACGGTGGCGGACTGGTAAATCCGCTTGAGATCATCGGCAATCTGCTTACGCATCTTCCAACTGACATAGTTCAGGCTGTTGCGGACTAGGTGGACGATACACAGTTGGACGGCGGCGTGTGGATAGAGGGTTTCTATCGCTTCCGGGAAGCCTTTCAAACCATCGACACAGGCAATGAAAATGTCTTGGACGCCGCGATTCTTTAGGTCGGTGACGACTTGCAACCAGAACTTGACGCCTTCGATTTGGGCGATCCATAAGCCCAGCACTTCCTTTTCGCCGTTCATATTGATGCCAATCGCCAGATAAACCGCTTTGACGCGCACGGCACCGGTATCGCGCACTTTGACGTGGATGCAGTCGAGATAAACGTAAGCGCCCTATAAACCACGCCATTGAATTTTTCTACAAAGCCGTGCGAATTTGGTTAGGCCGTTGGATTGGCGAGGTGCCAGGGCAGCAATGCCTCAAAGTCTTCGACGGTTTTGGCCAGGGGCAACTGACGGAACAACGCCGCCAGATAGGTGTAAGGTTCGATTTGGTTGGCTTTGCAGGTTTCGATTAGCGAGTACAGATTGGCACTGGCCTTCGCGCCGACCACCGTGTCACAGAACAACCCGTTGCGGCGACCGACGACAAACGGGCGTATGGCGTTTTCACCGAGGTTGTTGTCGATGGGCCAAGCACCGTTTTCCACAAACCGAATCAGCTTCGGCCATTGCGACGACAGCTAATGCAAGGCCTTGCCCAGCAAACTGCCGGGCGTGACCCCATGCAGATGTTCGACCAGCAAACCTTCGATATTGGCTAATACCGGCTTGCTGTGCTGTTGACGCTGCAGCGTGCGCTGTTCGGCACTCAGATCTTTGGCTTTGGCCTCAATCGCATACCGTTCACCAATCGCGGCGATAAACTGCGTCGCCAGTGATGCTGATCCACGCGCGGCTTTGGGGATGGCCGCTTCTGCTTCGACAAAATAGCGGCGCGCATGCACCCAACAGCTGATGTGAATGGCACCTCGCACTGTCGCAATAGCGTTATACACCTCATAGCCGTCGCTCATGAGAACGGTGCCAGGCAGGATGCCTTCGTAGAGGGGTTGCGCATGACTTCCGCCACGACCGGGCGTGTAGCTAAACAGCCGAATCGGCGGTCCGGACCCGGTCATTTGCGCCCACAGATAGCTTTTACGTTGCGCGGCACGTCCAGCTTCCTTGAGCACTTGCCCCCCCCGGTTTCGTCGCCCAGAATCAGATTGGCTTCCAGCAGATGATCACGCAGCAGATTGATGATGGGCTGCACCGCTTGACCGACTCGCACTGTGCTGGCGGCCAGCGTGGTGCGCGACAGATCGCCGCCGAACCGGCTAAGCAAGTTGGCTTGCCGATACAACGGCAGGCTATCTTGGTATTTAGCGGTAACGATCCAGGCCAAGGCCGTTTCGGTCAATAAACCTTTGGGAATGATGCGCGCCGGTACCGGCGTCACGCGAATGCTATTGTCGCAGCAGGGACAGGCGTATTTGATGCGCTGATGCTGAATCACCCGGACCTGTTGCGGCACAATGTCGAGTTGCTCGCTGATGTCCGCGCCAATTTCCACCAGCGTATGGCAGTCATGCGCGCAGACCCGCTCAGCTTCCGGTAGCTCATGGCGCACGATCTCGCGCGGCAGGAGGGGATCGAGCGGCTTGCGGCCGCGTTTCTGGCGGCTGTGGCCGGCCACCTCAACCGCTTCGGGCGTCGCTTCCTCGGCCACCGGCGTTCCATTGGGTGCCAGCGCTTCAGCTTCGTTCAGGAAGAGATCACGCTGATCGGGATTGCGCCGCGCCTCGGACTTGGCGGCATATAGACGATGCAGAAAAGCATCCACACGTTCCTTCAACAGATCACGCTCGACCGTCACTAACCGTAATTAATTCGCCAGCCGCTGCTGTTCATCCACTAAGGCCTGCTTGTCCGTTAACAAGGCTTGATAGTCTTCGGTGGACAGCGTGATGGCGGTCGTCATGCCGCTATTTTACTGGATTTAAGTCATTGTTTCAGCTTGATTTTGTATAGATACGCGCCGAATGCGGGCGCATCGCCGCCAAGTCAATGCCGGCTAACAGCCAGTGCAGTTGCTCCACCATCAACGTGACCACCGCCGCCTCTTTCGGCCAACGAAATCGATCCGCTTCCAAGCGCTTGAGCATCAACCAAAAACCCGTGCGATCCCACAACAGCAACTTGATCCGATCCCGGCGGCGATTACTGAACACATAAATCGCCGGCTCGAAGGGGTTCAAGCCCAATGCCTGCTCGACCAACACCACCAAGCCATTTATGCCCTGTGGGTATTGATAGCCTTGCGACCATCGATGGGTTCCCGGTGCAGGTAGACCTTTAATCCCGGTTTGAAACTGAACATGGCAAGGCCGCCAATGCATTCAAAAGTAACGGCAAATCGCTGAGTGCGACTGACTGTAATGTGAGTTTAACGCCGTTGGGCAACGTCGCATTGAGCGCTGATTCAGCCGGTTTCGCTTCGCTCAGTGAATGAATGGGCATAAAAGCCGGCAACCCGGCTGAACTGTTCGGAGCAGAACAGGCCTCATCATGATAAAGTCCTATCCACTTACGTACTAGTGCTTAATTCCGTAAGTTAGCGATAGTATTTCGTAATTGCGCACCGCGGACCTCGCGTTTCCGCCATCGAAAAGGTGTAGCCGTTGGATTGTAAGCGGCAATAAAGTCTTCAATCGCTTGTCGCAGGGCTGCGATGTTTTGGAAACTGGCGCCGCGTAAAGCTTTACGAGACAGAATGCCGAACCAGATTTCCACCTGATTCAGCCAACTGGCTGAGGTGGGCGTAAAGTGGAAATGGACATTGGGATGCTGAGCCAGCCAGGCGTCGCATTTTTTGTGGGTACAGTAATTGTCCAGAATCACATGCAACTCTTGGCCAGCCGGCGTCTCGGCAACAATCGTGTCCATGAACCCGAGAACATCTTCACGCCGCTTCGTTTCGGTTATCTGGGCGATGATGTTACCGGTTGCGACCTGCAGAGCTGCAAACAAATTCAGTGTCCCATGACGCTTATAGGTGCTCTGGAATCCGCGCGCGATCTTGCCACTGTCGGTTTCAACGTACCCGGTCATTCGTTCCAGCGCTTGGATACTGGGTTTTTCGTCGACACTGATGACTAAGGCATTTTCGGGCGGACTCAAATACAAGCCAACAATGTCCGCCGCCTTTACCGCAAATTCTTTGTCGGTACTGACACATTTATGCCCTGTGGGTACCAGGATCGCTGTCGTTGCAGACAAATCCCCTCCTTGCGGAGCACGCGCCAAACCGCGTAAACCGAACTATCCAGAGCCAGAGCTACAGCGGGACCATCCCAGACGGCTTGTCCCTTTGGCGGTGGTAGCTCAAGGATTGCTAAGACACGCTGTCGAAAATGCTCATCATACGTCTTCGGTGCGCCCGGCCGAGGTTCGTCTGACAGCCCCAAAAGCCCCTGAGCCATAAAGCGGTTTCGCCACTTGATGACCGTATTGGCCCGCGTTCGGCATTGCGCTGCAACCGCTTGGACTTGCGCGCCATCCAGGCAGCCCAGAATCATCCGGGCTCGCTCGACTACTCGAGCTTCTTCCGTACGGCTCGCTGCGCGTCGCTCTCACTCTGCCCGCACGTCCGCGGAACACTCAATTTTTGGGCTACTCGTGACATCCCTCCAAGATTACATTATTAGCACCTAATAACGCAACTAAGCACTAGAAGTTTTCTCCATCATTCATGCTAGGAACCACACGGTTGGAGTAATTTTGTGCAACACCCAAGCTCCGAGCTCGATCAATCGAGAAATTTTCTCGACCATCCAAGCTTTTTTCTCGATCATTTCACTTCAGAACTCAATCAGCCAAGCTCAGAACCCCAACACTGGAGTTATTTTGTCCAACAGCCGAGCTCTGAGCTCAAACAGTCGAAAACCAAGCCGGACTAACTACATCCCGAAGTACCTCATTCCGCGAATTTCATCGATTGCCTTCCAGCCACCCAAGCCAGAGTCAGCGCCCGAATAAAACCCGCAACACCCGTGTATTACATTTCACGAAATCTTCATTTAGCAATCACAAGTTCATCACAAAATTTCCTTAGGCTGTATTTGCTTTACCCATAGCGATGGAAATTTCTCAACCCCAAATGAACGAGCAGCCAGCGGCCTATAACAAAAACGCCCGCGCTGTCTTTATCGGAGCACTCTAAATGATCAAAAAATCTGTTATTGCCGCAGCATTGCTGTCGGCAATCTGCACGCAAGCCGAGGCGATTACCCTTAATGCCGACGGCGCCTGGCATGCGTTTGACGTCGACAACTCAGTATCTAACTCTGGTGGTTTGGAGTGGATAGACCTGGATAACAATGCTTTAAGCTTTGAATTCACCTTAACCGGCTCAGCGATTTTGCGCGTAGTGGACGCCGGCTTCGCTGGTGATAGATTCAAGATTTTTAATACGGCCAGCGTACTTGGCGAGACATCAGCCGCCGTTAACAACTATCCAACTTCTGTGTACAGCGATTTTGATTTAGCTTACGCCAACTCAGACTACAGCCGCGGCGAATTTCTGCTGGGTGCCGGCAGTTATCAAATCAGCGGCCTGCTGATCCAATCCGCTCTGGACGATACCTCCGCCGAGATTAACGCCACCGTCGGCGCTGTCAGCCTGACCGCCGTGCCTCTGCCTGCCGCTGCTGGCTTATACGCAGCCGGCGCCGGCCTGATGGGCTTGGTCTCTCGTCGCCGCCAATCCACTAAATAAGGGTTAAACCAATGAAATTAAACAAACTTGCCATCGGCATTGCCTTGGGTTTGGGCACACTGGGCGCGGCCAATGCCGTGACCACCATCCCCACCACCACGATCAAAATCGTCGCTTTCAACGATTTTCACGGCCAACTGGAATCGCCTGGTACGTTCCGGCAAACACCCAGCAGCGTGGCAGCCACCAATATTCCGGTCGGCGGCGTGGACTGGATGGCCGGTTACGTCGAAAATCTGAAAAACCAAAACCCCAGCACCGTGGTGGTCTCGGCCGGTGACATCATCGGCGCCACACCGCTGATTTCCGCGTTGTTTCATGACGAACCGACCATCGAAACCATGAACCGCCTAGGCCTGGAATTCAACGCGGTCGGTAATCACGAGTTCGACGAAGGCAAAGACGAACTGAAACGCATGCAAAACGGCGGCTGCCATCCGACCGATCCCAATTCCTGTCAAGGCGCATCCGTCGGCACACCGGTACCGTTCGAAGGCGCTGATTTCAAATTTCTGGCCGCGAACGTAGTCGAAACCGCTACCGGCAAAACCTTGTTTCCGCAATACGCGATCAAAGTGGTCGGCGGCGTGCGGGTCGGCATTATCGGCATGACCTTGAAAGAAACCCCCACCATCGTCACTCCCACCGGCGTGGCCGGCCTGGAATTCAAAGACGAAGCAGCAACCGTGAATGCGTTGATTCCGAAATTGCGTGCGCGCGGCGTCGAAGCGGTGGTGGTATTGATTCATCAAGGCGGCACAATTCCGGTCACGCAAAGTGCTTCGACCATCAACAACTGCGATAGCGGTTTGGACGGTTCACCGATTAAAACCATCGTCAATCAGTTGGACGACGAAGTCGATTTGGTGATTTCCGGCCACACTCACCAAGCCTATAACTGCCAAATCGCCAACAAGGCCGGCCGCTTGATTTCTGTGACCAGCGCCAATTCGCAAGGCCGGGTATTGACTGATATTGACGTGGCCATCAACACCGTGAACGGCGAAGTCAGCAGCGTCAGCGCCGAGAACATCGTCGTTGATCGCAGCAATCCAGCTATCACCCCGAATGCAGCGATTAAAACCATCGTCGACAACTACAAAGCGCTGTCCACGCCCATCGCGAATCGCGTGATCGGCAGCATCAGCGCGGCGATTACTCGCACCGCCACCGCAGCCGGTGAATCGGCGCTGGGTGATGTGATTGCCGATGCGCAATTGCTGGCTACGCAAAACGTCGGTTTTGGCGAAGCCGTGGTGTCATTCATGAATCCGGGCGGCATCCGCGCCGATTTGACCTATCCATCCAGCGCGGCTAACGAAGGCGACGGAAAGGTCACTTATGCGGAAGCCTTTACCGTGCAACCGTTCGGCAACACGCTGGTGACGCTGACCTTGACTGGCGCGCAAATCCACACCTTGCTGGAGCAACAATTCACCGGTTGCACCGTGGGCTACCCGGCCGGCGCACCGGTCAACGGTCAAGCAGCCAATCGCATCATGCAAGTTTCCAACGGTTTTAGTTACGAATGGAAAGAAAAAGGCACGCCTTGCGATAACGTCGATCCCGCCAGTATCAAGATCAATGGTGTCGTGGTCGATCCTGCCGCCAGCTATCGGGTGACCGTAAACAATTTCATGGCCGACGGTGGCGATCAATACTATGCGTTGACGCAAGGCACTAACCGTCTGGGCGGCGCTTTGGATCTGGATGCACTGGAAAACTACTTTACCGTCAACGGCACGGTAGCCCCAGGCCCGCAAAACCGGATTTTGCCGGCTCCGTAAGTTTTAGGGATTAGTTGTAAGCTCTGTAGTGGTACTCGGGCCCGCTGGTACGCGATACAGCGGGCTTTTTTTTGCCTGGCCGGCCAACGTTTAATGATGATGCTCGTGGCCCATTTGCGCTTGTACCTTGATGACGAACGGGTCGGATTCCTTATCGCCCAAGTCGGCGAAATCGATCACATCGTAGCCGTCAATTGGTGTAGGTTGCCAGGGCGCGGCGTTTAAAGAATAAGCCTGCAGCAGTTCGGTACGCTCTGAAAATTCGCCCTGTTGCCGTTCGATCAAGGCCGGTAACGCAAGGTCCAAACGCATCACCACATGCCATTCGGTATCCGCGACTTTGCCTTGATATTCGCGGGTCGGGATGCCGTCGGTCCATTCGATTTCTTCGGCAGTCAATTTTTCCAGCAGTTGGCTATCCAGCAGCAACGCCAATTTTTGCCAGGACGGCGTGATGTCCAGCATCCGTAGATCGCCGGCCTGAAATTCGATTGCCCGCCGGTCTTGGTGATACAGCTTGCGGTGAATCAGCTCCTGACCATCGCGCAGCCACAGTTCACCAACGCCCAGTTGCGGCCGTTCTATCGTAATCCGTTGGCTATCGCGCCAGAAGCGCCAACTCACTTCTGCCGGCAATGCCTGGTGCTCGTCGTGTTCGTGCTCTGCGCCGGTGCGGGTGGTGACGAACTCGGCGGCCACGGCGGGCAAGTTTGCCGAAGACAAATCGGTGATGTTAGCGGCATGCTTGGCCGGTGCATGGCTGCAAGCCGCCAAAACGACTAATAAATTGAGACCAAGCAGTTTGGGTAAAAATTTGAAATGGGTGTTGAACATGGATCCTGCACTTTAGCGGTATTCAAAAAAATGTAATTATTCAGTGAATTGCAAAACTCTGACAATCGCCGAGAAATTGCTCCCTCTCCTGATGGAGAGGGATTCTTGTACTTCGCAGTGAATAATTACAAAAAATCAGGGACGGCTAGCGTCCCTGATTCGGTTTTGGGAAAGGCCCCCGGACTATTTACGCATGCCTAGCGCATCCGCCATTACATGATAAATCACGTTTTGTTCCAGCGTACCGCGCACCAGATAGGCGCCCGGACCGTCCGCATAGATCGCCACGTCTTCGCCGGCGTGGGTTTCCGCGCTCATCGGTACGGTGGCTTCCTGCATGTAGTTCGGATTGGCGGTATCGACCGCTGTCAAATCAGGACGCAATTTGCTGCCTGCATAAGCGGCGGCCACGGTGCCTTCGTTAGCGGGATTAAATTCCTTGCGTTGCAAGCCACCGGTCCAGCCTGGGCCGTTAGCATAGGTCAGCGTCGTGTAAGGCAAACCTAAAGAATCTTTAGTAACAACGCCGTCTACCGCGGTTTTACCCAAGATAGGGTTGCCGCGCGACGGATAACCGGCGATGGTGAATACATGGCTGTGATCGGCGGTGACCAGGATCAAGGTGTCTTCGTCGCGGGTTAGTTGTTTGGCTTTTTTCACCGCATCCGACAATGCCACGGTATCGGTCAGCGCCCGGTAGGCGTTGCCGGCGTGGTGAGCGTGGTCGATCCGGCCGGCCTCAACCATCAGATAATAACCTTTGCGGTTTTTTTCCAGAATTTTGATGGCTTTTTCGGTCATCTCGGTCAAGGACGGTTCACCGGCGGCGTCTTGCGCGCGGTCGGCTTCATAGCGCATGTGCGAACGTTCGAACAAACCCAATAAATGATCGGTAGACGCTGGATTTACCGCGTCGAACTGGGCTTTGTTCCAGACGTAGTCGGAATTATTGTATTGCGATGTCCACTCCAAGGTCAGATCGCGGCCATCGGCGCGGCGACCTTTTTGGGTAGGGTATTCAGGGTCGGCAACGTTATTAGGCATGAAATAGCTGCGGCCGCCGCCCAAAGCCACTTCCAGGCCGTCGCCGTAAGGAAACTCCAGCAACTGGCGAGCAATATCCTTCACGGTGGCGCCAGCAGGCAGGTTGCTGTCGGCTTCCCAATCGCGGTTGGAAATGTGGGCGTAATTCACGGCAGGCGTGGCGTGGGTAAAACGGGCGGTTGTGACGACACCGGTGGACATGCCGCGTTCCTCGGCGCGCTCCAAGATAGTTTTGACGCTGTGCGCAGCGGTGACTTCCGCACTTTTTTCGGTGCGTGAAATACCTTGCTCGACGGAAATAGCGCCGTCATTGGCTTTGATACCGGCCACCATCGCCGTAGCAGTAGGCGCGGAATCCGAGGTTTGTTGATTGGCGCTGGCCGTAACCGAATGAGCGATATTGTTGAATTTTTCAAATTGCAGACGGTTAAATTCGCCGTCGCGGCCAGCCATTTGGCCTTCCAAAATTCGCGCGGCGGTAACCGTGGATACGCCCATGCCGTCGCCCACAAACAAGATAACGTTTTTGGCTTTGCGCAGTTGCTCTACGTCTCTTTTGTTGACCAACACCGCAGCTTCACCGGCTTTGAACCATTCAGCGCCGGATGTCGGTACTTGGCTGGTTTGCGCAGGTTTATGAGAATCGTGATGATCGCGGTCGGCATGGTCGTGGGCGACTGCGGCGACCGACAAGGTAAAACCGAAGGCGCCGACAGCGACTGCCGCCAGTTTTTTTGGATGTGTTTTTTTCATGTGTTGCCCCGAGAGCGGTTGATGGAGCGGCAACATTAGCGATTGAATATGACAAGCGCGTTACGGGATAAAACGGGAAAGCCAGCTTAGCCGATATAGCTCGGCCAAGCTGGCTTCAAGTGCGGATCTTAATGTTTACGGCCGCGTTGCATTCCCATCAAGCCCACCAGCGCGGAACCGAACAACCAAACCGCGCCCGGCACCGGCACGGCCGATACTTTGTACAGCGAAGTGGTTTCGCTTACCTCATTGGCCACCGCCAGATAACTGCCTTGGGCATTGCTGAAGAAACTCAACCCCTCGGGACCGATGTCGCCGCCGGTGAACAACATGTCCAAAAACGTCGGACTGTTCAGGTCGGTCAAATCCCAAACCATCACCGCATTGGAACGCTCCAAACCCAGGAACAACAAGTCACGGCCGTCCACTTTACCCACCACCGCAGTTTCCGGCTCAGGACCTTTGTTGTCGCTACGGCCATCGTCCCATAAGGCTGCGAAAGCCGCGTTACCAGGGTTCGCCGCAATCAACGCTTTGATGGTTTGTTCCAGTTTGTCGCCGGAATCAAACACCATGCTGCCATTGGCATCCAGAATCGAAAACGAGCGGGCGCCGAAGACTTGCAGTTGATCCAGGTCACCGTCGTTGTCCAAATCCCCGCTCCTGGAAACCGTTAGTCGATTCAGCTTGTCATTGTTCGTGGCCCAATCCGGTCCATGCAAGGCAGTCATGGTGGCATTCAAAGCGGGATCGATAGTCGCTGCGCCCACCCGCACTTCTTCCGCACCGCCCGGCCAATCCTCGCGAGAGTCGCCTTCGTTGGCGGTCACGTAATATTGATTGCCGTCTTTGCTAAAACTGGCGATGCCGTCGGGCATGTACATACCCATCACATTCCAATTCTGGATATTGCCTTTTAAAGCCGCAGTGCCGGGACCGTCGCGATCCGAGACATCCAGACCGTTGCCGGCTAAATTGTGATCCTTCAAACCCAGGGCTTTAATGTCGGTGACTGTGGCGCTGGCGATGTCGATGACCGCAACCGAGTTGGCCTCTTGCAGCGTCGCAAAAGCTTTGCTGCCGTCTTGGCTAACCGCAATGTATTCCGGTTCCAGATCTTGCGCGACGCTGGCGTTCGGCCCGGTCAGACGCACGCCGCTGGCTTTCAAAGCCGCCGCCGCACCGTTGAAAGCAGTAAATCCGGCCGTTTGGACGGCAAAGGTGTTGGTGTTGATAATACTCACCGAGCCTTCCGGATCACCGCTTGGCCCCACCAAATAGCTGCTGGGCTCGCCTTCGTTAGCCACCAGCAAGCGGCTGCCGTCGGGCGTGTATGTCACTGCGTCAGGGTTGGCACCGACGGTTACGCTGTGTTGCAATGTGTAGTCAGCCGCATTGTAAAAACGCACCAACCCCGCATCGGTTTTCGTCGGCGCCGTCAAAGCAATGGCCGCTTGGCCGTTTTTCACCGCCACGCTGTTGATTCCGCCGAGCGCGCTCGTGGAAATGCTTTGCAGCAAATTGCCGTTCATATCCAACACGTCGATGCCGCCTTGGCCAATATTGGCCTGATTGGCATCGGTTCCCGCTACCCACAAGCGGTTGTTAACCGCATCGAAAGAGACGATTTCCGAACCCATGGCGCTTGAACCATTCGCTGCAGTGTGATTGAAGGTCCATTGATGCGACCATTGAAAATCCCCCGCAGCGCTGGCATTGGCAGAGGCCAGCACAGCAGCGACGGCGGCGGCGATTGAAGTGAGTTTCATAAAAATGCTCCTGAGGCACTATTCGTTTGGTGTTTGAAGAAAGGATGTGTAAGTACCAGCTCACCGACAGCGTCGGAACGGTAGTCTTGCGAATGGTAAATAGCCTTTATGACAGTAGCGTTACGCGACAGCCGCATCGCAAACGCCCGGAAAATTGACTTGTTTCCATATTTCAATTATTGTTGAAATATGGAAAATAAAACTGCTGTTATCGCACTGGCCGCATTGGCCCAAGAATCCCGTCTGGCAATTTACCGCGCGCTGGTGCAAGCCGGCCCGGCAGGTTTGGCCGCCGGAAAAATCAGTGAAGCCACCGGCATTGCCCCGTCTTCCCTGTCGTTTCATTTGAAGGAATTGACTTACGCCAATCTGGTGAACTCGCGCAACGAAAGCCGCTTTGTGATTTATACGGCCAATTTTTCCGCGATGAACGATCTGTTGGCTTTCCTGACTGAGAACTGTTGCGACGGCCATCCCTGTCTATCGCTCTCAGCCTGTTCCGCCAATAACGAATCTTTACCCTCAACCCCGACCGACACTCCATCATGAACGTATTGTTTTTGTGTACCGGCAACTCCTGCCGTTCCGTCCTTGGCGAAGCCACTTTCAATCATTTGGCACCGGCCGGCTGGCGTGGCCTGAGCGCCGGCAGCAAACCGACCGGCAAGATCCACCCCCGCTCGCTGGCCTTATTGGCCAGAGAAGGCATTTCCACAGAAGGTTATTACAGCAAGTCCTGGAACGATCTGCCGGTAACGCCGGACATCGTATTAAGCGTGTGCGGCAATGCAGCCAACGAAACCTGCCCCGCCTATCTGGGTCCAGTCATGCGCAGCCATTGGGGAGTCGAAGACCCCGCCCACGTTGAGGGTAGCGACGAGGAAATCGATGCGGCGTTCATGGTCGCTTATCGCATTCTGCGCCACCGCATCGAACAGTTTTTTGCCTTACCGTTGGAAGAATTAAAAAACGATCCCGAGCGTCTGAAAGCCGAACTGGATCGCATCGGCACCTTGTTGCCTTAGTTGTTAAGGAGTGTTCTCATGACCATTATTCATGTGTTTGACCCGGCCCTGTGTTGCAGCACTGGCGTTTGCGGTGTGGAAGTCGATCAACAGTTGGTGGGCTTTGCCGCCGATGTCGATTGGGCGAAGCAGAACGGCGCCGACATTGAGCGCTTTAACCTGGCGCAAACCCCGTTGGCGTTTGCCGAAAACCCGGTGGTTAAAGCCTTTCTGGAACGCTCCGGCGCCGACGCCCTGCCGTTGATTTTGGTCGATGGCGAAGTAGCCTTGGCCGGCCGCTATCCCAATCGCGCCGAATTGGCACGTTGGGCAGCCATTAGCGTAACGGAAGAGCAAGCCCGGTCGGGCTGTTGCAGCGGCAGCAGCTGTTGTTAAGGTCTACTAATAGCGCCGTGCACAGCGACTGCAAATTTCTCGATCAAGCGCCGCGCTTTCTGTTTTTTACCGGCAAAGGCGGCGTGGGCAAGACCTCCATCGCTTGCGCCTCGGCGATGCAATTGGCGGATGCAGGCAGACAAGTTTTGCTGGTCAGTACCGACCCGGCCTCGAATGTCGGCCAGGTATTTGGCATCGTCATCGGCAATCGGATCACCCCGATTCCGGCCGTGCCATTTCTGGCGGCCTTGGAAATTGACCCGCAGGCGGCTGCGCAAGCCTATCGCGACCGCATCGTCGGTCCGGTGCGCGGGGTATTGCCGGACAGCATTGTCAAGGGTATAGAAGAACAACTGTCCGGGGCCTGCACCACGGAAATTGCGGCGTTCGACGAATTTACCGCACTATTGACCGACTCGGCCTTGACCGCCGGTTACGATCACATCGTGTTCGACACCGCCCCGACCGGCCACACTATCCGCCTATTGCAATTGCCCGGCGCTTGGAGCGGCTTTTTAGAGCAAGGCAAAGGCGACGCCTCTTGCTTAGGCCCGTTGGCCGGTTTGGAAAAACAGCGCAGCCAATACAAAGCTGCCGTCGACGCCTTGGCCGATCCGCTACGCAGTCGTTTGATCCTGGTCGCCCGCGCCCAACAATCGACCTTGCGTGAAGTGGCGCGCACCCATGAAGAATTAAACGCCATCGGTTTGTCGCAACAATTTTTGGCCATCAATGGCATTTTGCCGGAGAGCGCCACCGCACAAGACCCGCTGGCGAATGCCATCTACCAACGCGAGCAACATGCTTTGGCCGAAATGCCGGCAGCGTTAAATAGCCTACCGATGGACCGCATTGAATTAAAGCCCTTCAATCTGGTTGGACTGACGGCTCTCAGACAATTGCTTAGCAATGCCGCACCGCTAGCAATGCCTGACAGTGAAGTGATGCCGGCCATACCCGCGCCTGATCTATCTAAATTGGTGGACGAGATTGCCGCCGACGGTCATGGCCTGGTGATGCTGATGGGTAAAGGTGGCGTTGGCAAAACCACCCTGGCCGCCGCATTGGCGGTGGAACTGGCACGACGCGGTTTGCCGGTGCATCTGACCACCTCCGACCCAGCCGCCAATTTAACGGACACGCTAAACGGGGCTTTGCCGGACCTGACAGTCAGCAAGATCGATCCACATGCGGAAACCGAACGCTACCGCCAACATGTGCTGTCCACAAAAGGCGCCAAACTGGACGAACAAGGCCGCGCTTTGCTGGAAGAAGACTTGCGCTCGCCGTGTACCGAAGAAATTGCGGTGTTTCAAGCCTTTTCCCGCATCATCCGCGAAGCCGGCAAGAAATTCGTGGTGATGGATACCGCCCCTACCGGCCATACCTTGCTGCTCTTGGACGCTACCGGCGCTTACCATCGCGAGGTGGCGCGGCAAATGGGCGATTCCAAAACGCATTTCACCACGCCGATGATGCAATTGCAGAACCCACGCCAAACCAAGGTGCTGATCGTCACCTTAGCGGAAACCACGCCGGTACTGGAAGCTGCTCATTTGCAAGACGATCTGCGTCGGGCCGGGATCCAACCTTGGGCCTGGGTGATTAATAACAGCGTGGCGGCGACCACCGTGCATTCGGCGCTGTTACGCCAACGCGCGGGCAATGAATTGGCGGAAATTGCCGAGGTAGCGGATCGACACGCCCAGCGTTATGCGCTCGTGCCCTTGTTGCGGGAAGAACCGACAGGTGTGGAACGCTTACTGGCATTAGCTGGCGGCCAAACGCCTTCTCCTTTAGTACCTACGGATCATAAAGGAGAAGGTTGAGATGAGGGGATTAAAATCAGTTATTTACATCCCTCACCCTAGCCCTCTCCCTGAGGGAGAGGGAATTTTCAGAGGTCCCCACTAAACAATGCTAGCTAATCTCCAATCTCATTCACTCTTTACCCCGGAGCAAACGCGATGAAACGCCTGCATATCCATCTCGCCGTCGATGATCTGGCGAAAAATATCGACTTTTACAGCGCGCTGTTTCAAAGCGCACCGAGCGTGCGCGAAGCCGATTACGCCAAGTGGTTGCTGGACGATCCGCGCGTCAATTTCGCGATTTCCAGCCGTGGCCGCCAGCCTGGGTTGGATCATTTGGGCATACAAGTCGAATCGGGTGATGAGTTGGAAGCGGTCGAACAAAATCTGGCCGCCGCCGAGCTACCGGTCGCCGCGCAAAAACAAGCCAACTGCTGCTATGCCCAGTCCGATAAATACTGGACCGTCGATCCGCAAGGCATCGCTTGGGAAGCCTTCCACTCCTTGCAAACTATTCCCTTATTTGGCGACGATCAAGTGTTTCAACTTGAACCCGCCAGTAGTTGCTGCAAACCGCCGGCAGCCGATAACGCTGCACAGTAAGTAGCTGACTTGGAGATTAAATGAGCACCCCACATTGCCCCAACGCCCGTTTATCCTTTCTCGACCGTTTTTTGACGCTATGGATTTTCATCGCCATGGCGTTTGGCGTCGGCATCGGTTTTCTGTTTCCCACGGAAGTAACCGACTTCAACGCGGCGGTATCGGTCGGCACCACCAATATTCCGATCGCCATCGGCTTGATCGTGATGATGTATCCGCCGCTGGCCAAAGTCCGTTACGAAGAACTTGGCGACGTGTTCCGCAACTGGCGGATATTGGCCGTGTCCTTGCTGCAAAACTGGCTGCTCGGTCCGGTGTTGATGTTTGTATTGGCTATCGTGTTTCTGCGCGATTACCCGGACTACATGGTGGGTTTGATCCTGATCGGCCTAGCGCGCTGTATCGCGATGGTCATCGTCTGGAACGAATTGGCCAACGGCGATAATGAATACGCGGCGGGCTTGGTGGCATTTAACAGCGTATTTCAGGTCTTGTTTTACAGCGTCTATGCCTGGCTGTTCATCACCGTGCTGCCGCCCTTATTCGGCATGCAAGGCAGCCTGGTAGCCATCACCATCGGCGAAATCGCCAAAAGCGTATTCATCTATCTGGGCATTCCATTTATCGCCGGCTTTAGCACGCGCTTTCTATTGGTCAAAGCCAAAGGCAAGGATTGGTATCACCAGCATTTCGTCCCGAAAATCAGCCCACTGACCTTGATCGCCCTGCTGTTTACCATCGTGGTGATGTTCTCGTTAAAAGGCGATTTGATCGTACAATTGCCGCTGGACGTGGTGCGGATTGCGATACCGCTGTTGATTTATTTTGTGGTGATGTTTTTACTCAGCTTTTGGCTGGGTAAAGCCATCGGCGCCGGTTACGGCAAAACCACCACACTGGCGTTTACCGCCGCCAGCAATAATTTTGAATTGGCGATTGCGGTGGCGGTGGCGGTGTTTGGTATTAATAGCGGCGCGGCGTTTGCCGCGGTGATTGGACCCTTGATCGAAGTGCCGGTGATGATAGCCCTAGTCAATGTGGCTTTCTTTTTCCGTAAACAGGGGATGATTTAAAAATAGCAAAACGTTTACCCAACGACTGCATTACCCCTCTTTAACCTTACAAAGGAACACCCTCATGGCTACTGATAAATCGAAAAACGATAGAAAGAAAATTGCGGTGGAAGAACCCACTTACGACCAACTGAAAAACTTTTCCCGCTTTAACGGCTTAAAAACCCGTACGGTGGTGGCGTGTATGGTGAATATCATGCTGCAAGATGAAGTGTTAAGCCGCCGTGTCGTCGAACAGTGCCTGGCTGCCGACTCGGAGGAAGCCAATTAGTGTCAGCCGGATCAAAATCGCCAACAATTTTAAGCGGCGTTGATTGAAGTCAAAGCTATCAGAACAAGCCTGTTTGATAATTCAGCCAGGCATGTTCAATCGCACATGCCAACGCGGTTTTTTTGGACTCATCAGCGATTAAGTCAGGTTATGACTATGGACAATGACATTTTAATCGATCAAGCCCGGCAGCTTTATGCGGCATTGCATGCCAGACAGATTGGGCTGTTGGCTCCCAACCTTACGGCATTGGATCGCCTAGAGCGTTTGATTTTCAGTGCCTATGGCCGTTACCAGCGCCGCTTAAACCGTTGCGCACTTTGTTACCAAACCCGCAAGCATGACTGTGAGCGGGAGCCCGGTAAAAAGCGTATTTCTTGCCAACGCCGCAACCCCTTCGCCGCTGTTGCCCGGTTTTAACCGGCAATATTTTGCTGTCCACGCCTGGCTTATTTGTTTAGTATTGCGCCATGGATGACGGCGAATTTGCATAGCTTCCGCGGCGGTATCGATAGGCACCGCGCGCTTGAGTTGACTGCATTGACGCTTGGAGAGACAGGGCAGACACTTTCACTTGGCAAGCGGAATGTATCGCCGCCGACAAGGCGTCTTGTGGAGGCACCCCGCCAAATAACTGCCAGTGAACGATTTGAAAAATCTAGCGCCAAATTAAGAACAGCGTGTAGATGGCCTATGATTTTTCAATTGCAATGGAACACGACGACTCAACCTAACTGCCCAGAACTCGACGATGAATAGTTTTATTCGATCCGTACTTGCAGAGGCGGACTGTAAACCGGAAAGGCTCTTGCAGATGCTAAGGGCCGTGCAGGCGCAGTACCTGCATATTCCCAACGCGGCTATCGAACAATTGGCCGCAGCCCTGCATATTCCCCGTACGCAGATTATTGCCGTCGCGGAATTCTATAGTTTCTTGCACCTGACACCACAGGGCCGTTACGACATTCATATCAGCGATTCGATTACCGACCGGATGCTAGGCAAGGAAAAATTGTTGAATTACCTGGCGGAAAAATTGCGGGTTAAAGTGGGTGAAGTCCGCGCGGACGGTCTGGTCAGTTTGAATAATACCTCCTGCACCGGCATGTGCGACCAAGGCCCGGCCGGTTTGGTTAACGGCTATGCGTTGACCCGTCTGGACCCTGCCAGAATCGATGTCATCGCCAAACTGATCGAACAACAAGCGCCGTTAAGCGATTGGCCACCGGAGTTCTTTGCGGTGGAAGAGCCGCTCCGCAAACCCGGCCTATTGCTCAACCAGCCATTCGAAAACGGCGCGGCGATAAGGGCGACCTTTGCCCGCGGCCTGACGGAAACCCTGGCGGAAGTGGACAGCTCCAACCTGCGCGGCCGCGGCGGCGCGGGCTTTAAAACCGCGTTGAAATGGCGGACCTGTGCTCAACAAACTGCCACGCCGCACTACGTGATTTGCAACGCCGACGAGGGTGAACCGGGTACGTTTAAAGACCGGATGCTGCTCGATTTGTATGCCGACCAAGTCTTTGAAGGCATGACCTTGTGCGCGGCGATTATTGGTTCGGATCAGGGCTTGCTGTATCTGCGCGCCGAGTATTTATTCCTCTACGAGCAACTGCAGCGCGTATTAAAGCGCCGCCGCGATAGCGGTTTGCTGGGGCGCAATATTCTCGGTCACAGCGGCTTTGATTTTGACATCGAAATCCGCATGGGTGCCGGTGCCTATATTTGCGGCGAGGCATCCGCGCAAATCGAGTCCTTGGAAGGCAAGCCCGGCATACCTCGGGTTAAGCCACCCAACTCGGTGATCTGCGGCTATCAACGCAAACCCACCGTGGTGGACAACGTCGAGACTTTTTTTGCTGCCACCCACATCGCCATTCAAGGCGGGTCATGGTTTGCGGAAGTCGGCACCCCGCAATCCACCGGCAGCAAACTGCTCAGCATCAGCGGCGACTGCGCACGGCCAGGCATCTACGAATACCCGTTCGGCACATCAATTGAAGAGATTTTGCAAGACTGCGGTGCGGATGACGTGCTGGGTGTGCAAGTCGGCGGGCCGTCCGGCACTTTTATTTCCAATCGGGAATTGCAACGGCGCATAGCCTTCGAGGACCTGTCCACCGCCGGCTCGTTTATGGTGTTCAACAATAGCCGCAATATTTTCGACATCGTGCAAAACTTTACCGACTTCTTTGCCCATGAAAGCTGCGGCTTTTGCACGCCGTGCCGGGTCGGCACCACACTGTTGAAAAATCAGCTGCGGAAAATTGTCGAAGGCAACGGCGCCGCGGTCGACCTGGAAGAACTCAACGAGATATGCCTGATCGTCAAAAACAACAGCCATTGCGGTTTGGGGGATTCGGCCGCCAATCCGATTCTAAGTACCCTGGCCAGCTATCCGGAGCTGTATCTTAAGCAATTAAAGCAGAGCAGTTTTACCCCGGGTTTTGACTTGGACGCCACCCTGGCCGTGGCCCGCCGTATGGCGCAGCGCGACGACGACGCGGCGCATTTATCGCAAGTGGAGAACTGACATGAGCGGCACTCTTTGCATCGACGGCATCGCCGTGCCGTTCAGCGACGGCCAAACCATTATCGAGGCGGCGCGCACTGCCGGCGTGTACATTCCTTATCTGTGCCACCGGCCAGGTTACGCCCCGTACGGCAGTTGCAAATTATGCACGGTGAAAGTCAACGGCCGCACCAATACCGCCTGCACGCTGCCGGCCGCCGACGGCCAAACCGTCATCAGCAACAGCCCCGACCTGCAACACGACCGCCAGCGCATCACCCAAATGCTGTTTGTGGAAGGCAACCATTTCTGCCCATCCTGCGAAAAATCCGGCAATTGCCAGTTGCAGGCCGTCGCCTACCATCAGAACATGCTGGATAACCACTACCCGCATTTTTATGCACAGCGGGAACTGGACGCCTCGCACCCGGATATTTTGATCGATCACGACCGCTGCATTTTCTGCAATTTATGCGTGCGCGCCAGCAAGGAAAAAGACGGGAAAGACGTATTCGGCATCGCCGGGCGCGGCATCCACAAACGCCTGGTCATCAACTCGCCTAGCGGCAAGCTGAAAGACAGCGATATTAGTGTCGATGACGAGGCCGCCCATGTCTGCCCGACCGGCGCGATTCTGGTCAAACGCAGCGCCTACCTGGCACCGATTGGTGAGCGCATCTACGACGGGCATCCCATCAGCGAAGTCGCCTGCGAAAAAGCGGTTATCAAAGCCGGCGAGGCCAGCGGCTACCCAAGCTGCGACCCGACCAAGCTGGCGGAGTCAGCTCAGCAGAACGGTGGCCCGGACTCCCACTACGCGGCGACCATGCCGCCCGCTCCGGACATCAAACATGGCCGCTAAGATTAAAATCGCCACCACCTCGCTGGCCGGCTGCTTCGGTTGCCATATGTCGTTTCTGGATATAGACGAGCGTTTGCTGAAACTCGCAGACATCGTCGAATTCGACCGCTCGCCACTCACCGACATCGAACACTGCGGCCCGTGCGACATCGGCCTGATCGAAGGCGGGGTTTGCAATTCTGAAAACGTGCATGTGCTGCGCGAGTTTCGCAATAACTGCAAAATTCTGATCGCCGTCGGCGCTTGCGCCATCAACGGCGGCTTGCCGGCGCTGCGCAATTTTTTCAAACTGGAAGACTGCCTGCTGGAAGCCTACCAGGACGGCATCGGCGTCGACAATCCGCAGATACCCAGCGACCCGGAATTGCCTTTGCTGCTGGACAAGGTGCGGCCGGTCCACGAGATCGTCAAGATCGATTATTTTATGCCCGGCTGCCCGCCATCCGCCGATGTGTTTTGGCACTACCTCAGCGCATTGATCGAAGGCCGCGACCCGACTTTACCTTACGATTTAGTCCATTACGACTAACGGAGGAACCCCGTGTACGAATATCTTGAAACCGCCGATCCGGCCTTGGTCGAAGCCGGCAAGTTAAAACGGGTCGCTGTCGATCCGGTGTCCCGCGTGGAAGGCCACGGTAAAGTCACGCTGCTGCTGGATGAAAACAATCAAGTCCAGCAAGCCCGCCTGCACATCGTCGAATTTCGCGGCTTCGAAAAATTCATCCAGGGCCGCCCTTACTGGGAACTGCCGGTGATGGTGCAACGCTTGTGCGGAATCTGCCCGGTCAGCCACCATCTGGCAGCCGCCAAAGCCATCGACCAGTTGGTCGGCGTCGATCCGGCCAATCTGCCGCCGGCAGCGGACAAGTTAAGGCGCTTGCTTCATTTCGGTCAGGTATTGCAATCGCATGCCTTGCATTTTTTCCACCTGTCCAGCCCGGATTTGCTGTTCGGTTTCGAAAGCGAGATTGGCAAACGCAGCATCGTCGCGGTGTTGGCGAATTATCCGGATATTGGCCTGCAAGGCGTAAAACTGCGCAAATACGGCCAGGAAGTGATCCGCATGGTCTGCGGCAAGCGCATCCACGGCACCGGCGCGATACCGGGTGGCATGAACAAAGCGCTGAGCAAAGATGAGCGCGATTATCTAAAACAAGACATCGGCCAAATCGTGAGTTGGGCGCAAGGCGCTTTGCAACTGGTCACAAAAGTCCACACCTCCAACCAGCCCTATTACGACGACTTCGCCACCATCCGCAGTAACTACCTGAGTTTGACCAAGCCTGACGGTGCGCTGGAGCTTTATCACGGCGGGATTAGGGTGAAAAATCCGCAAGGCGACACCCTCGTGGATCATTACGATTACTGCGATTATCCGGACTTGATCCGCGAAGAAGTCCGTTCCTGGACGTATATGAAATTCCCCTACCTGACGACGCTGGGCAAAGCCGATGGCTGGTATCGGGTGGGACCGTTGGCGCGGGTCAACAATTGCGACTTCATCGACACACCACTGGCGGAAGCCGCGCGCGTCGAATTCAAGCAGCACGGCGGCGCCGCGACGGTACATAGCACGCTGGCCTTTCACTGGACGCGGATGATCGAATTGCTACATTGCGCAGAAAGCATCCAAACCTTGCTGAACGATCCGGATTTGCTGAGTAACGACTTGGTCACCAAAGGCGAAAAACGCTACGAAGGCATAGGCGTGATCGAAGCCCCACGCGGCACATTGTTTCATCATTATCAAATCGACGAAAACGACATCGTCACCAAAGCCAATCTGATCGTTTCCACCACCAGCAACAACACGGCGATGAACGAATCGGTGCGGCAAGTGGCGGCGGAATATTTGTCCGGCCGCGAATTGACCGAACCCTTGCTGAATAATCTGGAAGTGGCGATTCGCGCCTACGACCCTTGCCTGTCCTGCGCCACGCATGCGGTCGGCAAAATGCCCTTGCAGTTGGAACTGGTCGATGCGGACGGCGAGTTGGTGGATAAACTGGTGCGGCACAGCAGCGGCGAATTCATTCACGGTAGCGAATGACTAAACCCATTTTGGTGTTTGGCTACGGCAACCCCAGCCGCGGCGATGATGCTGTTGGTCCTTTGCTGTTGGATTATCTCGCCGAGCATCTGGACCTCAGCAATATCGAATTGCTCAGCGATTTTCAATTACAAATCGAACATGCGCTGGATATACAAGACCGCGAATGGGTAGTGTTTGTGGACGCAGTGGTAGATTGCCAGGAAAGTTTCACCTTTACCCCATTAACCCCAGCCCAAGACCACAGTTACTCCAGCCATGCGCTGAGCCCAGCCGCGCTGCTGTCAGTCTATGCAGCCGTCGGCAAACAGCCGCTACCACCCTGCTATTTATTAAGCGTCCAAGCCGAAGCCTTCGAACTGGGCAGCGGGTTAAGCGAACGCTGCTCGGCCAACTTAGCGGAGGCCTGCCGGTTTATAGCGGCGTTTTTGAAACAAAGGCCGTAAGGCGTTTTCCAAGTCCGGCGAAACGTCTTTCAGCCTTAAAGTTTGAAAGCTAAGCGGCTAGCGCGATGCCCGGAATTTTCGGTTTCCCAATAGCCCGAGTAGACCGCTGCCAAACAACCAGACCGCTGCAGGCAGCGGAACGGGGGCCGCTAAAGGCGTCATTTTGAAAGCACTACCACTTCCGGTAAACGTCAAACCGGTAACAAAACCCAGCGGATCGCTGGGATCGATCATGGCGGAAGTTTCGATGCCGGCTATGCGGAACTTGCCAACGCCGTTTTGAAAACCCAATTCGCCGAAATTAAACCAAACGCCCGCCAACAAGCGGATACCGCTGTCGACGTATTCACCGCTGGTCTCGTCCCAAATCAGCAGTTGGAATTTACCGTCGCCGTATTGGTTGGGAATCATCACATCGCCGAATAAGGTGTCGGCATTTAACGCTTCATAGGTGTAAGCCACCGCCACATCCGGATCGTAAAACCCGCCTGGTTTTGGATTTCCGTTGCCATCCAAAACCGGCATGGGCGGTGTACTGAATGTAAATCCATCGTTGCTTGGTGTTGGTAAAACCGGTGCGGAAGGCAATGCAACCTGAGACGTTGGCGTGCTGACATTAAAGGTATCGATCAGGCCGCTAATACGAAAATCCAATAAACCGTTGGTGACTTTGTTGATGGAATAACCAAATTTAAGTGGCTGCGACTGGAATATGCTGTTTAAGTCTACGGTTTGAAACGAAGCAATATTGAAGCGAGATGGATCGAATAATGCTGTAATGGAAAACTCGGTTCCAGTA
Organism: Methylomonas sp. TEB; assembly: GCF_047777895.1. Taxonomy (GTDB): domain Bacteria; phylum Pseudomonadota; class Gammaproteobacteria; order Methylococcales; family Methylomonadaceae; genus Methylomonas. Next base: position 1,367,454 of record NZ_CP180476.1, on the reverse strand, counting down.
ACAGTTTGCTCGTTATTGCCAAGGTTAATCGCCTCGAAAGAGACTACATCGTAATTTCCCGCACTCACATAGCCGTGATAACCGTTTACATCGATCTCGGTTTGAGTGATATTTTGATTGTCTTGAAATGCAGCCCCAATACCTTTATTGCTAACAAAAGAAAACTTATTTTGAATTGCCGTGGACAGATAAGTATTGTTCCAAAAACCACTTTCCCATTCGGTATAAGGCGGAGTGGCCGGATTAAAATGGCTACCATCCGGTTGATCGGGATTGAACAAAAACTGGCCCGAGAACGAATCGCCAATATTCGCCACATTGCCGTCGCTAAAAATAATATGGCCTTTATAGGAAATTTGCTGGGTGGAGTGAGCGTTAACCGAGGCAAGACACAACGAGAGTAAACCGAAGGTTTTTATTTTCATGATAATCTCCAGACTAACGTGGATTTATGAGTGTCAAAAAGCGGGTGGTTTGACCACTTTTCCACAGCCGTCCTGACTTGGCTTGAGTAAGTACGAGGCCAAACCGTCCAATTAAGCATTGAGAACCATCTCCATGATCTTTTCCGCCTGATTGTCCGGAAAACCCAACGCGATGATGTATTGCCGAAACACGGCTTTTTTGTTTCTACCTACTTTACCTTCCGCCGACATCACGGTCGCAATCCCGGTTAGTAAAATGTTTCTTTGCTGATCGTTGAGATTGCCAGCGACCGCCTTGATATAAGCAATCAATAGCTTTCTTGATAATTTCCCTGCAGGCATATCCTCGGGGTTAAGCTTAGCGAGGTCGTTAACAGCAATCCCCAGCCGCTGCATAACAGCGAGTATGGCATGTAATTTATTAGCATCAAAATTCCGATCTATACGCGCAACATCGACTAACACCTCGCGCAATAACAGCACAAAACTACCATGCAAGACTTTATCAACTTTAGCGACGACACGTCGTTGCAGCTTGCCGGACAAAAAAGCTTCCAGGGCAACAATAACTACCAACCCAGCCAAGATAGCCAGACCCCAAAGCCACTGGCCGCCAACAGTGTCATCCCACGGCACCTGCAGCGGCGGCATGGGGTTTGGCAGCACGCCAGATTTTTGTAATGATTGAATGGTAGTTTCGTCCAAAGCCCAGTATTGGCTTGAATTTTTGGCATAGACGGCATAACCGACCACGTCTGTTTTAGTCGGAACGAGCAAACAGTGATCCTGTAAATGAATACCAAATAGATACCCATCGGAAGCCCATTCGGCCGGCATACCCGTTGTTTTAACCTGTTGATCCGAGGCTTTTAATTCACCCAAATCGTAAAAATGATCCTCAGTACCAAAGCAAACGTGAACTCTTCTGGCTTCAGCCGGCGAACTAATCAATAACAACAAAAGAACACAGACCTTCAACAGCATTGGTGTGTTTGAGGAGTTTCTGATCAATTTATCCATGCTAAATTTCGAGTCTAATTACAAGGCTGAGCCCCAAATATATACAGACAAAACATTAAGACCATATCGCAGAGGCATCCGCGCCAGCTGTCAATCCACCACCGCATGAGCTTCGATACACTAGTCCCCAGCAAAACAGCTGATGTTCTGCGAAAAACCTCAATCCGCAGTTGCTGTTGCAGATAATGCGGCAACTGACAGACATCCCCTGCCGCCCACTTAACTAGGCTTTTTTGCGTTTGCCAAACGCCAGACCCAATAAAGAGCTACCAAACAACCAGGCCGCGCCGGGAACCGGTACGGGTTGTACGGAGCTTGGCGTGATTCTGAACTGGCTGACGATTTGTGGCGTGCGGTTGACGATGCCGCTCAAATCGTTGGCAATATCGCCGACGTTGTAGGCGGAAATGCCATAGGTGGTGACCAGCAGTTGTTGAGTGACCTGATCGATTTCAAACTCGGTCCAGCCAAAGGTGTGCGTGGCGACGTAATCGCCTTGCAGCAATTCGGCCTGGATTTTGCCGTCGGCGCTAGCCAGATTGGCATCCAAGCCCAGCGGGTCGTAACCCAGCGGCGTCAAAGCGCCATTGGTTACCGACTTGATGAAACTGTCCTTGGCGGCAATGCTGGGCAATGTGTCGTAGAAGGCTTTTTGTTGCGGCGTCAATAAACCTACCGCGGCCGCCAATTGCGCGACTGTTGGGCCAAACGGCGCGTCATAGGCTACGGAACCGGTGGTGATTTCGAAGGCGTTGGTGGCTTTTTGCTCACCGAACGGTGTGAGTTGATAAGTCAGGTTATTCACCAAAGTACCGTGAATGTCGGCCGACAGGAACACCACGTTATCGATTTTGTTGTCGTCGATAAACTTCAGGATTTCGGTACGTTCGGCGGCATAGCCTTCAAAGCGGTCGCCAGCACCAACCACCCCCAGGTTTTGCATTGGCTCAGTGACAGCGATAAATTTCCAGGTGACGTCATTTTGCTCAGCTGACAGCAGATCGGCTTTCAGGTCGGCGATTTGCTGCTTGCCCAGCATGGTCCGGCTCGGGTCGAACGAGTTGGCCAAAAAGCCGCCAACCGAAGCTTGGCTTAAAGGATTCGCATCGGCTAGTTCTTTGTCGCGAAACGAGCGCGCATCCAACACCATCAAGGCCGCGTCATTGCCGAAGGTTTGGTTGCGGTACAACTTGACTTCGCCGGCCGTGCGAATGTCGCCGGTGGCGCCGTAAGTCTCGTTGCGCAGCGGATTGTATTCCTGAAAAGCCTGGATACCATTGTTGTACAAGGTACTGTCATTGATCCGAGTGCCGACCGGATCGGCATTGAAACGCGCGTCGGTGGCGACATCGGCGCCGCCGGCGAAGTCGTTGGTCACTTCGTGGTCGTCTATCGTGGCAAACACGGCGGTCGATTGGCGCAGATCGGCCAAGCCGTTCATGCCGCCCTTGGCGCTATACACTTCCGCGTGCTTGTTGCGGTAGTCGGCCAGGGATTGCGCTTGTTGTTGGCCGCCGTTGACGTTGGAGGCCACGTCGCCGTAAATGGTATCGCCCATCGCCACAAAAAAATCCAGGTTTCGCTGGCTGGCGTTTTTCACGGCCGGATACGGTAGTAATTCACCGCGCCAATCGCCGGATACACCAAAGCGCAGACCAGTGGTGTTACCCAATGCCGCAGCGGTTTTAAATTGGCCGCGGGCTATCGCACCAACGCTATCGATAGCACGATAGTAATAGGTAGTATCCGCGGACAAACCCGAGACATCCCATTTGACCGGCGCCAGCGGGTCATTCACGGTCTTAAAGCTGGAACCGACATTCTGCGTAAAAGCGCTATCGGTCGCGTACTGGAAATATAAATCACCGGCGGTATTGGACCTTCCCCACAGTACGGCGGAAGTTTGGCTGACGTCGCCCGCGGCCACGCCGTTGGGCAATGCCGCTTGCGCTTTACCGCCCAGAGCGACCAGCGTCGCGACGGCGGTTAATCGAACTACTTTGAATTTCATGAGGGTCTCCAAGGCTTTAAGACAAAAAACGTGAACGAGTCGGCAACGCCGGAGTCTAAAACCGCTCGGTGACAATTTGATGAATGGTGTGACGGCTCGATAACCTGGGGTGTTATCGATAACGGTAAACGAACTCGTGAAGGACGAATCAACGGTAAATCTGCCCGAACCGCTTACCAAAACAATCGTGGATTTTTAGAGACTCCCATAAACCATTCGGGTTTCAACTATACTTACGACACAACGCCGAGAACGCAATACCGGGCGTGAGGCCCGCCCGTTTGCCTACCGGGACAGCGGAAAGCGGGGCGCTTGCAATTGCCAAGAATCAAACTCTAGAGGGTACAACCATGCTGGTGGACGAAGGCGAAAAAATCAAGGTTCTAGTCAGAGAGTTCTTTAAAAAAGGCCATAAATCCAGTAACAAGCTTTACGACGTCGATCTTGCCGGTTCTGCCGTTTTGGCGAATATGAGCGCTAAAGGCATGACCCGATGGCTGGAAGCCGACGAGTCTGCCAAACACAGGCTGAATGGCGCCACGTCACACTTGGAGTTGGCCGAGAAATTGGTGAAGATGACTATTGCGGACCGCTCGGGCAACTGCGGAGAGATGGCAGCCTTGAGCGCTTATTACGCTAAGAAAATCTACAATATCAAGCGCGACTTACTCTATATCGGCATCGTTTACGGCAAAGGCGACCACGCTTTTTGTTTGGTTTCGCAGGAAGCGATCCCGGATACAGCACGTAAGTATGCGTCTACAGCCGATTTCACCAGCCGCAAGATCGCGCAATCCTGGCTAATCATCGACCCTTGGCTAAATACCGTTTGTTACGCATCCGACTATCTGACCAAAAGCGGCGAGAAGCTCGATCAATGGGCGACGGACGGCAAGCGCGTGTCCTGGCATGGTGGCTCTCAAGGCCCCGGTTGGTACGTGCCAAACGGCGAATACAAGACCGAGTTCGGCAAAGCACCGGTGTTTTTGGACCCTTTCTAGCCGCCCGCTCCAACTGCAATAGCGGCCAATTGCATTGCGACGAAAGCGCAGGTTCAGCGAGCTATGACAGCCCAATCGGCCAATCATCTCTCCGGCCATCATTGATCAAGTCTCGTCAAGTCGCCGGCTTGCGCCGAAATCAACACGTTATTGAGCGGCATCACCGGCCCTAAATCGGTTTAATTGGGCGGCATGCGACATGAAAGCGGCCATAAAATCTTCCGCCGATTCGAACAGAAAATGGCACATTGTGTCGACTGTCAGGATGCGGGAGCAGCTGCCGAGCCACTTTTGCCTTGGCGTAATCAACTGGTTCAGAGTTTGTTTAACAACTCCGCGCTGCCAATCTCGGTAAGCCACTGCGCCGGCATATCGTCTTTCAACGCTACCCCCGAAAAACCCAGTTGCAGCGCCTGCTTGCTCAAATAAACCAGTTTGGCAGCCGCGGCGCTGTAGCTCAGGCCGGCGGGCGGGCGAATATTGGAGATGCAGTTGCGTTCGGCGTCGGTGTTGCCGGCTTGCGGGGCGTAGGTGAGGTAAATCCCCAGGCTGTCAGCGGCGCTTAGACCGGGCCGCTCGCCGACGATGATGACAGCCAGGCGCGCGTTCAATAATCCACCGATTTCGTCGGCCAAGGCCACCCGGCCATTGGGCACCAAACACACCGGACCCAGGCGCAGGTTGCTGGCCCGGTAAGCGGCAGCGATGGCGCAGAGCAAGGGCAAGCCGTGCGTATCCAGGGCGGCGGACGACAAGCCATTGCTGACAATTAAGGCGACGTCGATTGAGGGTCGGCTGCGAGCCATCAGGTGTTCCCGGCTGGCCAGTGCCAGGCAACGCCCCCAATCGGGACGTTGCAGATACTGGGCGCGGCTGGCGACCGGCGTGGCAAGTACCAGCGGCTCCAAATCCAAGCTTTCCAAGCCTTCGGCAAATGTCACCACATCCCAAACTTGATGCACAGCATCCCGCGCGGCCGCGTGGGCCAATTGAAATTCCAATAGCGCTGCCGTCGGCAGACTACAACCGGCGCGGCCTTGGGCAATTCTGGCCTGGGTAAATTGCCGTAAGCTAATCCACGGATCGTTCATCGTTAAGCCCGCGGCAAGCCATGAAAGTTGGCCAGCAATGGTGTGGCGTTACGCGCCGCGGCCAAGCGGTTTTGACCATCGAAAATACCCATCCGCTCCAACCAAGCCTCGAACTCCGGCGCCGGCCGCAAGCCCAATACTTGTCGTAGATACAACGCATCGTGAAACGAAGTACTTTGATACGCCAGCATTACGTCGTCGGCACCGGGGATGCCCATGATAAAGTTGCAGCCGGCCACGCCCAGCAGCGTCAGCAGGGTATCCATATCGTTCTGATCGGCCTCGGCATGATTGGTGTAACAAATATCGCAGCCCATCGGCACGCCCAACAGCTTGCCGCAAAAATGATCCTCCAGACCGGCGCGGATAATTTGCTTGCCATCGTATAAATACTCCGGGCCAATGAAGCCGACCACGGTGTTGACCAGCAACGGATCGAACGCCCTGGCGACCGCATATGCCCGCGCTTCGCAGGTTTGCGCATCGATACCGTGATGCGCATTGGCGGATAAGGCGCTGCCCTGCCCGGTTTCGAAATACATCAACTGCTGGCCTGCACTCGCACGGCCCAAGTTTTCCGCCATGGCCTTCGCTTCGCGGAGCATTGCCAGATCGATACCGAAACTGCAATTGGCCGCTTCGGTACCGGCGATAGATTGAAACAGCAAATCCAGCGGCGCACCGCGCCGCATCAATTGCATGCTAGTGTAACGTCCCCGACAAATACTTATGAATGGTAGAATTGGTGGGTATGAGAACACCAAAGAAACTTGAGTTGAGCGAGCAAGACCGTACCCTGCTGAATCGGTGGGTGAAAAGTCGAGCCATAGGAGAGAAGCAGACGTTGCGGGCGCGAATCGTATTGATGACTGCCGACCGTCTGCCTTCGCAAACGATCATGGACACCTTGAAGATCAGTGGGCCGACGCTCAATTTGTGGCGTCGGCGCTTCGTGGACAGCGGTATTGACGGATTGAAAAAAGGCAAGACGCGGCCCTCGCGAGTGCCGCCGTTGTCGGTGGAGAAGGTGCAAGAAGTGTTGACGTTGACGATGACCGGCAAGCCGGCCCACGCAACACATTGGAGTTGCCGGACGCTGGCCGAGCAGGTCGGCATTTCACGCATGGCGGTGCATCGCATTTGGCGCGAGCACCAGCTGAAGCCGCATCGGGTCAAGGGCTTCAAGGTCTCGAACGACCCGCAGTTTGAAGCGAAGTTACGGGATGTGGTGGGGCTGTATCTGGAGCCGCCGGAGAAAGCCATCGTGTTTTCCGTGGATGAGAAAAGCCAGATCCAGGCACTGGATCGCACGCAGCCAGGTTTGCCGATGAAACCCGGCAAGAACGGAACGATGACGCATGACTACAAACGCCACGGCACCACAACCTTGTTCGCCGCCCTCAATGTTCATGAGGGCACGGTGATCGGCGAGTGCGTACCTAAGCACCGCAACGATGAGTTTCTGAAATTCTTGAAACTACTCGACCGCCGAACCGACAAGGAGTTGGCCGTCCATTTGATCGTCGACAACTATGCCACCCACAAACATCCCAACGTGAAAGCCTGGCTGGACAAGCATCCGCGCTTTCAGATGCACTTTACGCCGACGTCAGCGTCCTGGGTGAACTTGGTTGAACGATTCTTTCGTGACATCACCGAAGAACGTATCCGTCGCGGGGTATTTCGCAGTGTCGACGAACTAAAGCTGGCCATCATGCAGTACCTCGAACACCGCAATGCCCACCCAAAGCCGTACCAATGGACAGCTACTCCTGATGCCATCTTGGCGAAAGTCGACAAAGCTAAAGCAACGTTAGGGACGTTACACTAGTGGTCACGTGGGCCAGTACGCAAGACTGGGTGGGAATTTGGTATTGCGCAATGATCTCGTCCAGCAAGTTCAACAAGCTGTGGACGTTGTGCAAATTGTCGGTGGCGGGATTGATGCCGATCACCGCATCCCCGCTGCCGTAAAGCAAACCATCCAGAATGCTGGCGGCGATACCGCGCGGATCGTCGGTTGGATGATTGGGTTGCAGGCGGGTAGATAAGCGGCCCGGCAAGCCGATGGTGCTGCGAAAGCGGGTAACCACCCGGCAACGGCGCGCCACGGCAATCAAATCCTGGTTGCGCATGATTTTGCTGACCGCGGCCACCATTTCCGGCGTCAGCCCGGCCGAGATTGCCGCCAAATCGTTATCCTCGGTTAACAGCCAATCGCGAAATTCGCCCACGCTTAAATTCGCAATCGGCGCAAACCGCTGCGGATCATGGCGCTCCAGAATCAAGCGGGAAACTTCGTCTCGCTCCGGGGCCAGCAATGGCTCTTCGATAAATCGCCGCAAGGGTACCTCGGCCAAAACCTGCTGCGCGACCGCACGCTCGACTTCGGAATCCGCCGCCAAACCGGCCAATTCATCCGCTGCCCGGCGCGGCGTAGCCTTAGCCAACAAGACACGCAAATCGCGAAAATGAAAGCTTTTGCCGTGTGCGGTTGCGGAATATTTCATCAGTCGGGCAGCTTACGATGGGGTAAAACGCGAGAATACGACAAGTTTGTGACTATTATGTGACATAGCCGGTGGCGGACCTTTAGTTACCATCAAGTCATTTGCCTGCAATATTTGGCTCGTACCGTAGCGAGAATTCGCTGCCAATTCCAACGGCAAACGGCTGGCAACCCATAAACACGCAGAGGCGACGCCGATGACCACCCTATCCCTCAAGCAACTCAACCGTTCCATCTATTTCATTGCGTTGGCCCTGTCGCTAAGCCTGCGCTCCGTTACCTTAGCCGCCGAACCACTTAGCGCCGATGTGTTGATCGTCGGCGCCGGCCTGTCGGGTTTAAGTGCGGCCTATCATTTAAAGAAGGCCGGCAAAACTGCCGTGATTTTGGAAATGAGTCCGCGTGTTGGCGGCCGCATCCGCACCGCGGCTTACCCAGACGGCACGTATGCCGAAGTGGGTTTGGAAGAGTTTTGGGAAAATAACTCGGCTATCGAGATTTTCCGGGATTTGCATGTGCCGATGGAAACGGCTTACAGCAGTTTTTCCAGTTTTTATTACCAGGGCAAGCTGTATCCGTTTACGCAAAATACCAATCAGGAGTTTCTGGCATCGGTGTTGGATAGCGACGAATTGCAAGCCTATCAACGCTGGGACGCCAAAATGGCCGAGCTTTACCGGCAATTGGCTTTACGGCCTTTGCCCGAGGCGATGCTCGCGCTGCAAGAAATTTCCTTCGCCGACTGGATCGAAAGCACCAGCGGCCTGTCGCCCAAGGCCCAAGAGTTGGTGCGCATCGAAACCGAACCGGAATACGCCACCTCCTGGCGAAAAATCAGCGCGCTGGATGGCATTGCCGAATGGCATTATTTTTCCGGCGACGGTCTGGCGCCACGCCATGTAGTCGGCGGCAATCAACGCGCCGTGCGGGCGCTGGCCGATTTTATCGGCCGGGACCGCATCCTGCTGAACCAGCAGGTCACCCACATCACAACCACCGACAATAATGTGGAAGTACTTACGTCCGACCAAGGTAGCTTGCGGCAAAAGATATTCCGCGCCAAATACGTGATCACTGCCATTCCATTATTCCGGCTCAACGACATTCAGTTCAATCCGCCGTTGAGCGCCGAGCGAAAACAGGCGATACAAACTCAATCGGCCGGCGCCTACTTTACCGCGCACGTCACGGTGGATAAGGCCGCCAGCAGCTTCTGGACCCGCGACGGCGATAGTATATTGCCGATTATGACCGACAGTCCGCTGGGGGTGATTTATGAGGGTGGATCAAAATCCGGCGGAGATGCGCTGTTGAATTTATTAGTCAGCGGTGCCGACGCGGAGCGGTTTAACTCGCGGATGAGCGATCCAGATCAGATTCGCGAAGCTTTGCTGGCGGCGTTTGACAAACAGTGGCCGGGCTTCCGGGAGTCGGTCAAACGGATGAATTTTTACCATTACCATCCGCGCGCGATAGCATCATGGCCGGTCGGCCGGTCGCGCTTCGATAACCTGTCTGAGTCGTTAAGAAAACCGCAGGGCCGCGTCTATTTTGCCGGAGACTTTACCGAGGACAGCCACTCCAACGGCGCCAGCCAATCGGCAATACGCGCGGTTAAGGACATTTTGCAAAAACGCGATTAACCCGCGTTTGGCAGTTTAGCGCCGGATGACATCCGCTACGCATGCGGCCGGCAAATTGCCGACAGTTTCTGCACATGCCGCCACGCTGTTATACAATATGCAACAAAACCGTCACAATTAAGGTACACCATGTTCTCTCTACAAACCATCTTTGGCAAAGGCGATAAATTTTATGGATTGCTTGAAGCTAGTGCGGAATCGGCACACGCCTCGGCCAAAGCCTTGATAGAACTACTAAGCACACCCACCACCCAACAGTCACTAGAAAAATTTAAACAGGCGCGGCGCCGGGAAAAGAATTTATTCGGCCAAATCAGCGAGGAATTAGTCAATACCTTTGTGACCGTCCTGGACCGCGAGGATATCGAAGCCCTAAACGGCGCGCTGTATAAGATTCCGAAAGTCGTCGAAAAATTTGCCGAGCGTTATACGCTGGCATCGGAGCGGATCGGCGATGTCGATTTCAACAGCCGCGCTGTCATGCTGGAACAAGCCTGCCAAGTTTTGGAACAAATGGTTGGTCAACTGCGCAAAGGCATGGATTTGGACGAAGTCAAAAGACTCAACGATCAACTGCAAACGATTGAAGCGGAAGCCGACGAACAGATACTTGAGCTGTATCGCGACGTCTACGCCAACGAAACCGATCCGATCCGTTATCTAGTAAAAACCAATTTGTTCGAAATCCTGGAAAAAGCCATTGACCGCTGTCGCGATGCCGGCAACGTGGTTTACCACATCGTATTAAAAAATTCTTAGTGGCTCCGTCATGCTGACATTGCTTTTGCTGGTCATTCTGGCGGCGCTGATATTCGAGTTCGTCAACGGTTTCCACGACACGGCCAACTCGATTGCCACGGTAGTCGCCACCAAAGTATTAACCCCCACCCAGGCGGTGATCCTGGCTGCCGTGACCAATCTGGTCGGCGCCTTATCCGGCACCGCGGTAGCCAAAACCATTTCCTCAGGGCTGGTCGATACCGGCATGGTGACGATTACCTCCGAAGTGTTGATTTGCGCACTGACCGGGGCGATTATCTGGAATCTGATCACCTGGGCCTTGGGCCTGCCCTCTTCTTCCAGCCACGCCTTGATCGGCGGCTTATGCGGCGCGGCCCTGGCGGCGGGGCACAACAATCCCGATGTGTTGATATGGTCGAAAACCGCATTGGTGTGGACCGAAAACAAAGGCCTGCTCTGGAAAGTGGTGATTCCTATGATCAGCTCGCCGATTGCCGGCTTTACCTTGGGCATTTTGATCATGGGTTTGTTGATGGCAATCATCAGCGGCATGAATTCCGCCGGCGGTGTCATGGCGCAAATCTCGCGGCCGAGATGGATCAATGCGCTGTTCGGAAAAGCACAATTGCTATCGGCCGGTTATATGGGCTTTGCCCACGGCAGTAACGATGCACAAAAAACCATGGGCATCATTGCACTGGCCATTTTTGCGGCCAATAACGCCGGCACGCTCGATCAGTTGCCCAGTTGGGCGGAGTTCCTACGTCCGGACGGCGGCGAAAAGGACATCGACACCTGGATCGTGTTCAGTTGCGCCTTGATCATGGCGCTCGGCACGTCGGTAGGCGGCTGGCGCATTATCAAAACCCTTGGCCACAAAATGGTCAAACTGCACCCAATCAACGGCTTCGCGGCGGAAACCAGCTCCGCAACCATTCTATTGGCCGCCGCACATTTCGGCATGCCGGTTTCCACCACGCATAGTATCTCTACAGCAATCATGGGTGTCGGTTTTGCCAAAAATCCCTATACCCTGAAACTTTCCGTGATCGAACGGATTGTTTGGGCTTGGGTTCTGACGATTCCCGCCGCCGGCGGCATAGCCTGGGGCATGGTGAGTTTATTGCCGCTGTTGCAGTAAGCCGCTAATTTGACTATCAGCTTCATCATTGACTATGCAAATTCCCAGGGTAGTCTGTATGGCGAGGGAAGCTAATGTTGTAAAAACCTTATTCTTGTAGCCCGTCCAAAAAATCATTAGTCACCCCACTGAAGTAACAAGGCTTTTTCCTAAACGAAAGGTGGCTGAAATGATGAGAGAAATACTGGAAGTCGTAATGCTGTTGGGCTTGATGGGGGGCCTGTTTTTCGTTAAACACGAGTTTGAGAAAGACAAGCAGGAAAGACTAAGCAGCGGCAAACCCGAACCGAGAGAATGAGTTAAAGGCAAAGACGCTGCCAGGCAAGTTAAAGGCAGCGTTAATTCAAAAAATTATCAATCCCGAGCTTGCCTAACAGATACCGCGTTTTGCTGGCGCCGTATCTGTGCTTAATCCGGATACTTGCAACGAATCCTCCCGGAATCCCAAGAAGCCACTCAGCGATAAGACTGAGACTCATGGCGGAACTCGTTGAGTTGCCGTTCGTGGTAGTAAAGATCATCCCGAGCCCGGTCTCGGTTACGCCGCAGTTGACTTATATCGTTACGAATTCTGGCCCGGTCTTTGTCGTTTAGTTTGTTATCCCCCAAGCTGATTTCTTTGCTGGAAAGTTCGTTATCTATCCTATCCAGTTCGGCGCGTTCTCTATGTACAGCGTAAGCCGCTGCGTGGTAACGGCTGAATACACCATCAATCGATGGCGGGCAAACATGGCGGTAATCATGTCCTTGCAACCCCACTTCAAAAGCGTTATCGATACGACAGTATTCTCTTATACCCTGTTCGCGGCCAGCAAAATACTGCGAATCATTCACCGCCACACCGTATTCGGAGCATGCCTTTCGGTGTTCGCTCAACCGCTCACTCGCCTCTCCAGAACGGCCGTCTTGAACCCCTAAACCAAACCAATCACCCCGCTTGCAGTCTTGTTGGCTAAGCGTTGCACAGCCGGTAAAAAACACAACACATAAATACCCCGTTAAGCGCTTCACCATGATTTTGTCTTCCCAATAAAGATTCACCGCACCGCCAGAACAGCCGCAATGGCTTGAAGCCCCAGGTATCCTGAAACTGAACTGGAATCGCTGGAAATTATAGTCAACATTGAAAATTAGACGAACAGATGCCGGCCCACGGCAAAAATCGATTCAGGCCAAATGCCAATGACTACTACCGGGAAAGTTGGGATGGCTAAGCCAGTCAAACCATTAACTGAAAGCCCTAAAGACCGCGAATTTAGAACTGCAACACGCCATGGCTTCTACGTGATGTGCAGAAGCTGTCCAGCGTGCGATAAGAGATTACTTCCAACGGCGGTTGAATGTCCGACCATAAATAGATAAGCGTAATCGATGGAGCGTGATCATTACGACGCCGGATTCATCGCGATGGCAACCGAATCCAGGGTGCGTAAGATCTTCAAAAAAAACATGGTAACGTTTAAGTTGCAGCTCTGCCGTCATCGTATTTCTGAACCTATTGTGCTGTGAAGACGCAGCCACTATAGGCCTAAAAATAAAGGATTTTTTGATCTACAACAATCATTAGCGTAATCCTATACCTACGCGACAGCCAATCCAAAACCGGGCGCTTTACTTCTGGCGTGAGCATGGCCGATGACCGTAGAGCTTTGAGATCGTTCTAATGAGAAGCCCAGTGCTGGCGAATAGTGTCCGCATGTGCCATCAAATCATTAAACGCTTGTACACAATCTCGATGGTAAGGATGTCTTTTGTTATTCACCGGGTGGCTCAGGTCTTCCATCAATTCGTTAACCACTTGTTCAATCTCCAAAAGCTCCATCGGCTTCTTATTGAAAAATTCGCTCATTTTCCTGACTCATATTTTTATTTATTTGAAGCTTTAGCTTACAAATACCTTATGACATCAATGTGACAAAAAGCGAGTTCAACAGCATTTACAAGAATTCCTAGCACTTGAGCAAAATGCATAAGTCCTTCGTTCGATGTTACAAACCCAGATTATTACCATGCATTCGGAACGACACAGCGTTAGATCATGGCTGCTAAATTCGCCATAGCCCGCGCGACTATCTCGCCTTGATGATTGATGTTGTCGATAATCTGCTGCACGGTACGGGTATCAATAACGGCTTTGGCATGCGGATTCACAGCTTTCAGGTCGAAAACGGCGGCGTCGATGTCGCTGGCTTTGGCCTGGGCTTCGCGGATGGCTTTTTCCTTGGTTTTAATCGCATCTTCCGCGGCGGCGATTTTGTCCTTGCCGGCTTTGTCGCGTTTCAATGCCTTCAAGGTTTCCCGTAACGGCAATAGTTCTTCGGTTAGCCGGTTGGCTTCGTCGATAAAGGGCTGTAGGTCTGCGCGGGCTTTGGCGCGGCGGGCGGCGAAATCGACCGTCCAGGAAAAATCGCTGTCGGCTTCCGGCGTGCCGTGTTTCGCCAGCAAACGGGCAAACGACGGGAAGAGCTTGTCTTTATTTTCTTCCACCGCCAGCCAGTCGGCCGTCAGTGTGGACGGCAATTCGGCATCGCTCAATAGACCGCCGTGTCGATCAAAACCGAAATGCGCCAACGTCATCGGCGACTTTTTACCGACTTTGACTTGCGACAAATCGTAATACCAAATGCGCTCGGTTTTGCTGCCTTTGCGGAAAAACAGCAGGTTGGTTTTAACGCCCGCGCCGGCCGTCGAAAACACCCCACCCGGCAAACTGACGATGCACCACAAATCGCATTCATCCACCAATTTGCGTTTGGTTTCCACGAAGGCGCTTTCGTTGGTGCGAAACAGCAAACCCTCGTCCAGCACGATACCGCAGCGCCCGCCCGGCTTACCGTCCAGCGGCGCTTTCAATTCGTCCAGGATATGCTGCACAAACAACACTTGCGTGGAGCCGGTTTCAAAATCGTAGTTTTTCTGCGCGTCCGAGCCTTCCTTGCCGCCAAACGGCGGATTGGTCAGGATCACATCAAACGTCGCCGGCGCTTGCTCGAATAAACCGTCGTAGGTTTGTTTAGCAGTCAGCGTGTTGCCGTGCCAGAGATTGGGCTGATCGATGCCGTGCAAAATCAAATTGGCTAAGGCGATGGGGAATACCAGATTTTCCTTTTCCCGGCCGAAAAACGTATCGTGCTTCAGCGTTTCCAACACCGTCGAGGCCGGCGACTGCCCCAGTTGATGCGCGATATGCTCATAAGCCACCGCCAAAAAGCCGCCGGTGCCGCAACACGGGTCATAAACCGTTTCGCCCGGCTGCGGATCGAGCACATTCACCATCGCCCGTATCACTTCGCGCGGCGTAAAAAACTGGCCGCCGTCCGAGTTCTTTTCGCCCATTTTCAGCAGCAAGTCTTCATAGACCTGCGACAGGGTAAAGAAATGGGTGTCGTCGATATGATCGATATGGATTTCATGCACCTTGTCGAAAATGTCGCACAGATTGGTTTCGCTATCCACGCGCACCTTTTCCACCGCCGTCATGATGCGGCCAATCACGCGCTGCTTCGGGCTGGCGCCGGCGTTAGGTAGTTGAGTACGCGGATCGACATCCAGCCGATGCAGATGCGGCAGCAATTGGTTATTGATGAAATCGAACAGACTGCCTTCACCGGCTTCGAACAAGGCTTGCCGCTTCCAACCAAACCGATAACCTTCCGGCGTTTTCGGCGCGTCCGGCTTCTCGGAATACGGCGCCGCCCAATCCTGCCAGCGATACGGCTCCCGCAAGGCCGGCGAATAGTCGTTGCCCAAGGCTTCGGCTTGTTCCAGGGCTTTCTGCTCCTGGGCATCGAGAATGCGCAAAAACAGAATCCAGGTCAGTTCCGGCACATATTGCAAAGCGCTGGCGCAATTGGAACGACGCATTACGTCGCAAATGGCTTTGACGAAAGACGACAGGGATTGTGTCGAGGCGATGGCTTTGGGGGCTTTTGCGCGGCGTGCCGATTTAACTTTTTCAAGCATGTTTTTTCTCACCACAACGTCGCGACGGGATACTGGCTAATCAGACCATCGGCAGTCAAAATGACCAAATCATGTGCCATCGCTTGGCATATCAACATGCGATCAAAAGGATCGCGGTGTAAGGTTGGCAAGCGACTTAATTGGAAAACGGCCTTTTCATCGAGCGGCAAATAATCGATCAAATGGTCGCGGCATTGTTGGCGAACAAACGCTTCGGGTGCCAGAGGTAGTGGCAACTTTCCCAACTGATGCTTGACCAACACTTCCCAAATCGACACGCTACTTAACAACACCGTGTTATCAGGATCTTGAAACACGGTCTTGGCCTTTTCGCTCAATGCCGCGTCATCGCTGGCCAACCAGAGAAAAGCACAGGTATCCAATAAAACGTTCACTTAGCGCCCTTCAAATTCATCCAGCAAATCCGCTGGTAACGGTGCAAAAAAACTATCCGGCACTTTAAAACTGGCTTTGGCCAGGCCTATGGGACGTCGTTGTCCGGTAGCGGCAGGCTGCGATGCTTCTCGCTCCAAACCCAGGCGAAAGTAATGCACCAAATCGTAAATCTCGCCCAGCTTATCGCTGGGAATTTGTTTGATTTCTTCAATCAGCTGTTGTTGCAACATAATTTCTATCCTCATAGATTCAAATTACTCATTAGTATCGTCGGACTTGATCAGTTTCTTCCGCGCCGATTCAATTTGTTTAATACTTTTTCCCGGCGTAGGTAGTGATTCCGGCATTGTCCCGCCCAAATCCTTAATGGTCTGACGGACTTTTTTACCAACTTCCAAGTGCGTTTGGTTGGCCTGCCGTTTACCTTTGACTTGGTCGCGTTTCAGTTTTTCTTCGGTTTGGGTGGCGCGAAACAAGTTTGCGGCCAATTCGGTGCTACCCATGTGATCCAGAATTTTCTGGCTTTTTTTCAAACCTTTACGAGCGTGAATATCCTTGGCCGCCAACCCACCATACAAGCCGCGATAGCCATGATCCTGAAAAATGGCGTAATCCAGCGATGTTTCCACCCCGGCATCCTTAGCCGCGGCGGCCAGATGTTTGTTATGTAAAGCAAGCTCATTACGAATGGCCAAACGTTTTTCATCTTCGGAAAGCCGGGCGAACTGTTCGTCATCCGCCAATTCCTGCCGCCGAGTCTGCATGGCAAAATAAGTTTGGCCATTGGCAATCACCGGCTTGCTGGGGTCGCCGTTTTGCACCACCAGATAGCAGGCATAGCGTGATAAGCGTACATCCGCTACTTCCCGTTTTGCGCCAGAGCCGATTTCGACCATTGTGAGGACATCCTCAATATGGTCGGCAACGTCTTGCCCGCTATTCCTACAAGCTTCCTTGGCGCGTTCTAAAACCGGCAAGAAATGACGATATTGTGAATATTCCAACACAACAGCCAGTTGACGAGCATGCCAATACTCATTGCCGTCGTCATCCAAGTGACGAATGCTCTCGAAGGTTGCGTGGTGCTGTTCGGCGATATGTTTGGTGGTCATGCCGATCTCCTTTTGGGATTAAAATCAAATGCTGTGGCCAGCAGCCGTTCCGGGATTTTATTCAAGTCGTCGAGCTGTTGTTTAATGGCCGCCTTGACCGGTTGCAATTGTTTCAGCGCAGCGGATATTCGGACTTGCTCGGAATATGGTGGCAGTTGAATGAAGCCTTCTGCAAGGCGATTAAACAACATCCGTTCGCGCACTGCACCGCGCGCCAGCGAATTGATGCACTGCACACCGTAAGGCGAACGTAGCCAGTAATAAAACCAGCGGGAGTCGACTATTCCCGGCTTGCCCTGCAACGCCACGTAATCCGGGCTGGTGATGCCGGGTTGATCGCCGTCATCGACAAAGGCAATCGAGCCGATCAGGATACGCATTGGATTGTAAAACACGGTGCCGGAGAAAACCGGTTTATAACGTTGCGGTTGTTTGCCCGGCGGCTCCTTGGCCGGGGCCAAGCCGTCACGAGTTGCACCCAATACCGGGTAATCGGCCCAACATTCACCAATGCCCTTTTTCACTTCATCCAGAACATCACCTAACGGGCATTCGCTAACCTTGGAATGCTCAATGCTTTGGCGAATATAGGCATTGGCAAGTTTGACAATTTCTTGCTGTTTAATTTCTAAAGCCTGCCGCGCGGTTTCGACTTCGGCGAGTTGGGTTTTGAGTTTGGCGGCGATTTGACGCTGTGTATCTAAACCAGGCAAAGATAACTTGACCGCTCCAAGCGTAAGAGACGAGAGATGCTTTACAGTCGTCGAAGGGGTTTTGTCTTCAATTTCTTTCAAGTCTTGATCAATGCGATACAGCAAAAAATCAGAATCGAGTTTTTCGGGCTTCGGCACCAATCGACAAACTCTTTGATTTAATAAGGCATCATATCCTGACCACTTATATATCCTGAACTCGCCGTCCATCCCAACCAAAAGATCTCCAGCTTTGACGATATAGCTTTTGTCAAAATCACCGAAAAACCTTAGCGAACAGACGTTTGCCTTTAAGTCTCGAATTCTGATAAGAGGCATTCCCTGTGTTTCTGAAAATTTGCTACTGTCAAACGCATAGCCATTTTGAATTTGACAAACCTCTAAAAGCTCGAATTCAGACCTCATACCCCAAACAACCTTGCCTTAGCCTGCAAAATCACCTCCGCCGGTTTCCCCAATTTTTTCAACGCCGCCAAACCACCCGCCTGCTGGATTTCCGGCACGTCCCACAGCGCCGGCGTTTCCAAAGCTTCGGTGCCGCCCAGCGCAAATTGCTGACCAAAGCCGCGCAACACCATGGCGCTGTCGCTTGGCATGGCGTCGAACCAGGCTTGATTGCTGTCGATATACGCCTGACCGCGTTGCGGCTGCTTCAAGGCTTGGGCGCGGTAGCCGTGGTGGGCGAAGATGTCGTAATAGTCAAAATCCTGCATGTCTTCCAGTTCGCGCAGTACTTCCGGCGAGTAATGGTCGCCCAGCAGATGGTCTATCAATTGCCGGCGTTTTTTGGCTTCTATCCACAATTGGCGAAACTGGTTGAGGTCGTGCGCTTCGCTCACCACGCGCTGCAGGATTTCCCGGCGGTATTCGTCGCTGGGGATTTGCACGTCGCGGCCGTCGCGGCGGGTCAGAATGTAACGGCCTTGCGGGGTGACACTGACGTATTGGCCTTTGATCTCTGCTACCGAGGGTTGATGGCCTTGTCCGCCATCGCCCTCATCACCGCCGTCGTCATCCTCGTCATCTTCATCATCGCCGCCCGGCTTTTGCTTTTTGCCCGAGCTGTTCGCGGTGATGAAATCGGTGCCGAATAAGTCGGTGACGCCGGTGTAGTCGTAAAGCCAAAATTTGTATTTTTGGGTGTCTTCGTCGATGCGGGTGCCGCGTCCGACCATTTGGTAAAACAAGATGCTGGATTCCAGGTAGCGGAAGAACACCACGGCATTGAGGCGTTCGATGTCGACGCCGGTTGCCAGCAGATCGACCGTGCAGGCGATGAAAGCCCGTTCGCCGGAGCCGCGCATGGGCTGGATCAGGTCGCGGCCGCCTTTGTTGGTGCATTTAAAGGCGTACAGGTCTTTCGGGGTTTTGCCGTGCTGTTTGCACCATCGGCTGTACAGGTTGTTCATCTGTTGCACGACGCGATCAGCATGAATGTCGCGGGTGCAGAAAATAATCACTTTTTGCTCGGGGCCGCCGTGGCGGCAGAGCTGCTCGAACAAGTCTGCGCACATCGCAGGAGTGCGCAGCTCGATAAAGATTTCGTCGTCAAAGTCTTTGGCGGTGTAGAGGTCTTTTTTTAAATCCGTCTCGCAAATGGGTTTGCCGGTGCGAAGGTCGGTGGGCTTGAGGTCGAGTATTTGTTGCCTGGTATAGGTGATGTTATCGATGCTGGCCTGGCGTTTGACGATTTCGCAGGCGGCGAGGTAGCCGTCTTCTTGCGCTTGAATCAAGGTGTATTCGTAGACCGGTTCGCCGAAGTATTTGAGATTGTTGGCGGTGATGGCGGCATCGTCGGCGGTTTGCTGTTTGGATTCGCGCAACTGGCGCGGCGTGGCGGTCAAGCCGATTTGCACTGCGTTAGGATTACGCAGCAAGACTTCCGACCAACGGCCCCAGGCGGAGCGATGGCATTCGTCAATGATGATGACGCTGAAGGCGTCGGGCGGATAGTGATCGGTTAAAAAACTGCTGGCGCCGGATTCTTCGTCATCCAAACCCAAGGTTTGATAGGTGGCGATATGCACGCGGGCGTTTTTGGCGGCGTTTTGTCCGCTGGCGGTTTCGACGATGCGGGCGCTATCGCCAAAGGCCGCTTTCAGTTTGTTATAGCCTTGAGTACGCAGTTCGTCGCGGTCGCACAAAAATAATGCGGGTTTGGTCAGGCGTTGGGCTTGTTGCAGGCGCCACAGCAAGTTGGCGGCAATCACCGTTTTACCGGCGCCGGTGGCCAGTGCCAGCAAAACACGACACGGCTTTTGTGCCCGTTCGCAATGCAGGATCTTCTCGAACACGGCGCGAATCGCGGCATCCTGGTAATAGCGGCTCTTGGGATAGGCTTTGCTGTCGGCGGTGAATAACAGCGCCGCTTCCGGTTTATGCAGGTCGATGCCGGTGTCGTTGAGGTAGCGCTGGGTTAGCGCGGTGTGCGTTGGAAAGTGTTCTTTGAACGCATGCGGCCCGGTTTGCAAGCCGGTAGTTTTATCGAATTCACCATAACGATGGCCGTTGGTGGCAAATACGTATTGCACATGAAAGCGGCTGCATTCCGCGTAGGCCTTGGCTTGCTGCATGCCTTGCAGCGGGTCGGCCTCTTCCTTTTTGGCTTCCAGCACACCGACGGGTAGCTGTTTGGTGGCATCGGGCGTTTGTACGCAAAGTAGATAATCAGTGCGACCGCCGCCGGGGCGTCTGCGGCCTTTGTGGCCGATGGCTTCCACCGGTGCAGGTGTTTCCAATTTTAGCTTGCCGGCGTCGTCGTAGCCTTTATCGCGCAGAACGGGATCGATTAACCAATAACGGGTTTCAGCTTCGTTGTAGCTCATTTTTGGTGACTTTCCCTATCTTAGAATTAATTGGAAACGGCGTCCGATGGGCAATAGTCTATCAAACCCATTAAAAAATCCTTGCCCTGGATTTTATCAGTAGGTCGATTTCAACTTGAATGGGTTGCTCATCTAATTCCAAACCGAATTTGGATATTCGAATCAGATAGACAGAACTGGATGAAGCTAGACGCCCCTCGGATCAGCGGAGGGCCGGCGCGGGCAAAAAAAAAGCCCCACATTTACATGTGAGGCCTTAATTATTTGGCTCCCCCGGACGGGCTCGAACCGCCGACCTAGTGATTAACAGTCACCCGCTCTACCGACTGAGCTACAGGGGATTAATTTCGGTAATTTACTCAAATGGCGCGCCCGGAGAGATTCGAACTCCCGACCGCACGGTTCGTAGCCGTGTACTCTATCCAGCTGAGCTACGGGCGCTTATCTGAGCCGCTTATTGTCTTATTTTTGTTATTCTTTGTCAAACTTAAATTTAGTGGCGGAGAGAGAGGGATTCGAACCCTCGATGCGCTTTTGGCACATACTCCCTTAGCAGGGGAGCGCCTTCGGCCTCTCGGCCATCTCTCCTATAACTTACTCAGCCTTCCGTACTCCCTGCTTCAGACTGCTCTTTCTTAATTCTCTCGTAGATTTCTTCCCTATGAACAGATATATCTTTTGGTGCGTTTACGCCAATTCTAACTTGATTTCCTTTTACCCCGAGAACTGTAACAGTCACATCGTCACCAATCATCAAGGTCTCTCCTACTCTACGAGTCAAGATAAGCATACTATCTCCCTACACTATTAATGCGCTTTGTTACTGCAACATACTCGAACCGACGATTATATCCGTTTTTGAGAAAAAATAAAGATATATTTGCTAGCCATAAAGAAAAGCATACGAACAGCTAGAACGTCAGAATAAACAAATCCGTGCGTTTTTCTGAGCTATCCCTTAGACAACCACTCATGGCGCATTGCATCCAGACTTTGCATCAACTCATCTAATGCTTTAACCGATTCCTTGTGCAAAGGATGAGCATGATTGTGAACCGGGTGCTTGGTGTCGTTCATTAGTTCATCAATGAAACGCTCTGCCTCCATAATATCTTGTGGAAGCGAATCTGATTTTTCGGCCATCTGAAATAACAAACAGGTTTATGGTAATTGGCGCATAAAAAAGCCCACGATTAAGTGGGCTTCGTCCGGTGTTATTTTATGTTTTTTGGACGCCTGATATCTGTGATAGCAGGTTAATAGCTTGCGCTTTTATTATTGTTGTACCGTTACACGGTCGCATTCCCTCCCCCAATAGATACGAAGCTTTTCGGCTCGTATTGACCTTAGTCAAGGTGGGCGCATTCTAGTGTACTTAAATCGCTTTGTCCAGAAAAAGTGCGACGATTTGTCGCAACCTTAAAACACCGACATATCAAGGCTTTCGGCAATGGGCCAAGCAGATGCGTTTTTACCGTTATCATTCTCCGCACCGTCACCTTCTGACTGGTCGGCCAGTCGCGTTTCGATGAGTTCTGGTTCCGCAAAAAAAGCAACATAGCTTGCATCCGGCTTCCCAACACTAAATCCGCGCGAGATACCAATAATTCCTAAAGCCGGGTTATGATTTGTCGTCGAATCTCGGTATTAAGCAAAGTACATATTCGACTACACAAAGCCAGCGGGTTCCAATACCGGACTGAACGTCCGGATACTCGTCGCTTTAGCTTAATCCCCAGGATTCGTCATTCCAGAAAATGGCAGCCGCTAGACCGAGCAGCGAACTCGTTACAGTCGCTTGCTTTATAAATCAACCTTTCAGCCGGGTGCCGGAAAGGTTGATAGCCAAACCTAAAATAGCTCGAAAATAGTGATCACTGCCTGTCGATGCTCTTATCCCGGCTGGCATGATGGAGTTTATGATTTAAAGGATGCGGCTAATCTGGATTTTTTACACTAAACCTGCTGTCTCGCAGCTAATCAAAACAACGGAACAACCATGAACGATTTACCTAACTGTCCAAAATGCGGCTCTGAATACACTTATAACGACGGCACCATGAACATTTGCCCGGACTGCGCTCACGAATGGTCGGCCGATGCCGTCGGTGACAGCGACGAGGAGACGAAAGTAGTCAAGGACGCCAACGGCAACCTGCTGCAAGACGGCGACACCGTCACCGTGATTAAAGACCTGAAAGTGAAAGGCTCTTCACTCGTTGTCAAAGTCGGCACCCGAGTTAAAAACATCCGCCTGGTGGACGGCGACCACGATATCGACTGCAAAATCGATGGCATCGGCGCGATGAAGTTGAAATCGGAATTTGTGAAAAAAGTCTGATCCCACCGACTAACCGCAAACCACAGGTGGTTCCATTAACCCGACCCTAAAATGCTGTTCGCCTCAACGCCTTGAGGGTACTGAGTTTAACCAGCCCGGGCTTCGACGAGCTCAGCCCGAGCGGAATACCCCTCGTAAAAAGGGCCGGGTTGCTAAGCTGATTGAACACCAGCCACTCGCGACTCACAGACACCCGCCGAAGCGGCCTGAACCCACTTCGGCATTTTGATACTCGGAGCCAAACCCCTCCACGATTAGGGTCTGCAAAACTGCTTCGCCGGCTCATTCCGCATTCCAGACAACAACCGGATTGAATACTTTCACATAATGGGTGCTATCATATAGCCCGTGCAACGCTGCACCTTCTGCTCCCTTCAACAACGACGTTGAAAATAGGCTGATCAACTTCAGCCAAGCTGTTTATTCGTCTGTTGTGCCTTGCCTTCGCTCGTTTCAGGACACCCACACTTCATGAGTAAATAAGCCCTTTTCAAGGGGAGCAATAGCTTGTACACACAAGCTACTTGATACGAATTTCCGACGCTCGATCCGGCCAGCGGAATTCATTTTATCCTCCACTTTTCAAAGGTAAGTTATGTCCTCGAGCAAACTCAATCTTTTTAGCTTTACCGGCAAAATGCAGATTTTGCACATGAGCTGGCTGGCGTTTTTCATCAGCTTTGTGGTGTGGTTCAACCATGCACCGCTGATGTTGGCGATTGCCGAGAGCCTTAAACTCAGCCAAGCCGAAATTAAAACCATCCTGATATTAAACGTGGCGTTGACCATCCCTTCGCGGATTGCCATCGGTATTTTGGTGGATAAATTTGGCCCCAAACGCACCTACTCTACGTTATTGGCGATCAGCAGCATTCCCTGCTTCATGTTTGCCGCCGCCGACGACTTCCAGCAATTGGCCCTGGCGAGATTTTTAATGGGTTTCGTCGGCGCCGGCTTTGTCATCGGCATCCGGATGGTCGGCGAGTGGTTCCCGGCCAGACAACTGGGTGTTGCCGAAGGCATCTACGGCGGTTGGGGTAATTTCGGCTCAGCCGCTGCGGCCATCGCCTTACCATCATTGGCCTTGGCATTCGGCGGCGAAAACGGCTGGCGCTATGCGATTGCCTGCACCGGCATCGTGGCTTTGCTCTATTCAGTGATTTATTTTTTCAGCGTCAGCGATACACCCAAAGGTTCGACGTATTTCAAACCCAAGAAAGCCGGCGCCATGGAAGTCACCAGCATCTGGGATCTGTTCTTCTACATCCTGATGACCATTCCCTTGTATGCAGCGTTAAGCTTGCTGACCTGGAAACTGTCGCCAACCGGCATGCAGCTGTTATCCGGTGACACTACCATCGGCCTTTACGTCGGGATCTGGCTATTGTTTCTCTACAACTTGTACAAAATCGTGCACGTTAATCAGGAACATCTCACCCAACCCATTGAACCGATACACCAATACAAGTTTAAGCAAGTCGCCATTCTGGATCTGGCATACCTGGTGACCTTCGGCTCCGAACTCGCCGTCGTGTCGATGCTGCCGCTGTTTTTCCACGAAACCTTCAAGCACACCGGCATTACCCCGGTGCAAGCCGGCCTATTGGCATCCAGCTTCGCGTTCATGAATCTGGTCGCCCGGCCTGGCGGTGGCTGGCTGAGCGATAAGTACGGTCGCAAATTGTCGTTGAGCGTTTGCGTAATCGGTTGCGCACTGGGCTATGCCGCTATGTCGCAAATCAATTCGGCATGGCCGATTGCCCTGGCGTTTGCCGTGACCTTCTTATGCTCATTTTTCGTCCAGGCCGGATGCGGCGCCGTCTACGCGATGGTGCCCTTGATCAAGCGCCGCATGACCGGGCAAATTGCCGGCATGGTAGGCGCTTACGGCAATGTGGGCGGCGTTACCTTTCTAACAGTCTTGTCGTTCGTCACACCGGAAGCCTTTTTTCTGACCATCGCCGGTACGGCTGTCGTGGTTGCACTGGCGGTGCAATTTATCGAGGAACCCGCCGGCCACATGGCAGAAGTCATGGAAGACGGCACCGTGGCCATGATCGAAGTGGTTTAACCGGCAAAGCATTCCGGCGTCATCCGCCGAAGTATCGTTTCAGTAATTTTTAATATTGAGTTATTTAGAGGAATACCCATGATCGAAGCATTATTAGCCGTCCTAGCCTTGACTTTAATTGTTTGCTGGCGCGGCGTTTGCCAGGCATCCGGCGGCGAACGCCACGCAACGCAACAACTCCCCCAATCCACAAGCCACCCTTTTTTGCCGGAAGACGCCATTCTGAGGCGGCATGTCATTTCCCTGGTCCACCACGAAATCGAAGCCACCCTACCCCCGCGTCCCAGCGACTCTGTGTTACTGCGCCATCACCAGGCTTTGCTGATGAGTAAACTGGACCAGCGCCTGGCGGAATTAGGCCATTACCGCGCCTGCTAAGCCACGCAACATCCGTTATCCGCAGACTATGGGCAAAACCTTATCAGTCAAGCTCGGTTCGCACAGCGACAAAGGTGTGAAACCCGAAAACGAAGATTGCTGGGGGGCTGTCGTCCCCGAGGAACCGCAACTCACCCTAAAAGGCATCGTAGCGGGCATTGCGGACGGCATGAGCGGCAGTGAAGCCGGCAAGGAAGCCAGCCATTGCTGCATTACCGCGTTTTTGGAAGATTATTACAGCACGCCGGATTCCTGGTCGGTGGCCAAGGCCGGACAAAAAATCCTCTCTGCCACCAACTCCTGGCTGCACAGCCAGGGACAAATCCGCTATGCCTCGGTTAAAGGCATGGTGAGCACGCTCAGTGTGCTGGTACTTAAATCCAACACCGCCCATATTCTGCACGTCGGCGATTCGCGGATTTATTTATGGCGACAACATGCGCTGGAGCAACTCACGCGCGACCACAGACTTTGGGTGTCCAACGACAAAAGCTATCTGAATCGGGCGATGGGTATCGAACCGCATTTGGAGGTGGATTACAAATCGCTGACCGTCGAAAAAAACGACTTGTTCTTAATGACTACAGACGGGCTCCACGATTTTATTAGCGAGCACCACCTAAAAAACCTGCTATTGCAGGGTTCCGACCTACAAGCCCTTGCCGAAATCTTGGTAACAACCGCCTTGGCTAACGGCAGCGAGGACAACGTAACCTGCCAACTGGTTCGCATCGACGACTTGCCGCAGCTACGCGAAGACGAAATATTGCGGCACCATGGGCATTTGCCCTTCCCGCCGCCGCTGTCACCCGGCATGCTGCTGGATGGCTACCGAATCGAAGCGGAATTGCATGCCAGCAAACGCACGCAAATTTACCAAGCCTTCGATACGCTGCATAACCGCCGGGTGATTTTGAAAACGCCATCGGTGCTGTATAACGACGACACCCATTATATCGAGCATTTTTTGCACGAAGAATGGGCCGGCAAACGCCTCAATCATCCCAACGTCTTGACGGTACTCGAATCCGACCGAGCCAAAAGCTGTCTTTACTATGTGACCGAATTTATCGAGGGGCAAACCTTAAGAGAATGGATCACTCAGAACCCCAAGCCGGAGATCAAGCGGGTACGCGCCCTGATCGAACAAATCGCCAAAGGGCTACGCGCCTTTCATCGCATGGAAATGCTGCATCAGGATTTGAAGCCGGAAAATATCATGATTGACAACAGCGGCACGGTGAAGATCATCGATTTCGGTTCGGTGAAAATCGCCGGCATTGCCGAGATCACCCCGCTTGACCGGCATCAGACCGAGAATATTCTCGGCACGCTGAACTACACCGCTCTGGAGTATCACCTGGGGCAAACCGGCACAGTGAAGTCGGATTTGTTCTCCTTAGGCGTCATCTGTTACGAAATGCTCAACGGCAGTTTGCCATTCGCCAACATGCCGGAAAAACCCAACCGCCACAATCTCGAACGCCTGGTTTACATTCCCAGTATCCGCCGCAACGAAATGGTACCGATCTGGATAGACGGCGCCTTGAAAAAGGCCACGACCGTTTCGCCACGATCCCGCTACGACGAATTGTCCGAATTCCTGCACGACCTTTCCACCCCCAACCCGCAATTCCTGAAAGCGGAAGACAAGATTCCGCTTATAGAACGCAATCCTTTGTTGTTCTGGAAAAGCACGACAGCGCTGTTCTTTCTGATCAGCGTGGTTTTACTGTTCTTGTTGAGCCGGAAATAGCGGCCTGCATAAAAAGAATGAACGGCTGGCAATTGGCGTGCATGTCGTAGTCTATTCCTGCTGGCATTCAAAATGTAGACGCTGTTAGCTTGCGTAATCGCACATTTCAAAGCCATCATCCTCCATGCGCATCGCCAATCGGAGCGGGCTTGACATAAAACACCTACCTGATAAAGTCAGTGGCACATCAATACGCAGGCAGCTTTGCCTGATAATCAATAGTTAGCGTTCATCCATAAGACATTCATGGCATTCGTTTCAGAATCACTGGCATCGACTGTCAGCAGCTTCGTATCAGAGCACGAGCACGCTCGAGCCTTGATCACCGAGAAAGGAGAGCGAAATACGAGATGGGTCGATGCTCAGTCAAATTCGGTGTTGTATCTGCTATCGAAAGAGGACTTTGCACACGGTATCGCTTCCTTTGAATGGCTCTTCTTTGTCGACTCGGTAGCACTGAGCTTACGGACATCAGGTCACGGTGGCCCTAGTGCGGCATCTTGGCAACTTCAGCGTGTTTCATCTGGTCAGGCGATCCCAGAGCACCAAAGAATAAGGCTGCTTCATCTGATAGAGGATGCATCAAGGGCCTACATGGAGTGGTATGACAGACAGTTCTGGGAAGCTGAAGTTTGGCTTGATAGCAACCTGTCAATTGACAGCAAAAGCACCAAGTGGCTGGATATGAACGGAATGGGTGACGATAATCGCTAACCCGGCTCTCAAACTCGCTCCCTCTGGTCGCCCGCGCCGGTTAGCTCTAGGTTAGCGCGCAGTGGGTCTTTCCAAGTCAGTCAGTAGCCTCGATGAAATCGAGGGCTCGAAGGCCACCACCCTTAAAATTTGCCTATGTTAGTCTGATGATGGATGGCCGACACCCTCGATTCCGCTAACGCTGCATCGAGGCTACACAAAACCTACCCCGGACTTGCAATCTCAGAGGCTATCCATTCCACTGCGATCACTAAAGCCGAAGCCCGGTAGGGTACGCACCGCGTACCTTTTGGCTGCCAAAAAAGCCATTAAACGGTACGCAGTGCTACCCTACATCTGATATGCAATTAGCATTTGATCGAGCGTTATAGGCTCCGAACCGGACAGACAGAAAGGAAGGAAGCCCAACAGCCCAGTTCTGACCACTCTCGTCGGTCCACCTTCGTAAATATTGCGCACCAACAAACCTCAAACCGCCCCCCGCAGTTCCACCGGCCGCCCCATACAAAGCCGCAGATATACTCTAGCGATGGCGATGCCGTTGATCACGAACGATACGGTAATCGGCGCGGCAAACCAGGGATGTTGGCTGCTGGCATGCGACAAGAGCAAGTCCTCGCCCAAGAATACCGGCGTGATCGGAAAGCCAACCAGACCTAAGAAACTCAAAAATAGCATCAGCGACCAACCGGGCCGGGTTTCGGCGAAGGCGCGAAATACAAAAGGTTCGTCGGCGAAATGGTAATGTCTCAACAAAACGCTAAGCGCCACAATCCCCAAAGCCCAGGAGGGAATGATGCCGCTGAAAAACAACGCGACATCGTACCAAGCGGCAGGCACCATCAACCACACCGCCACGCCGGCCAAAATACTGCTCAAGGCCACGCTATGCCAAACCTGGAACGGGCTGCGTTTGTTGCTAAATGCGCTTAAAGACACGACCGCCATCGCCAGGGAGATCGGCATGGACAAATAGATTCTGGCCACGCTGCTTACGCCGGACGCGGCGATGGCAATGATCGCCAACAGCGCGAGGCCCGCCAAAATTTTGATCCACAGACTCACCCCGTTCAATTGCCGGCCCAGGTTTTTCAGCGGTTCCCACAAAATTTTCTTCACCAACAATTCCAACTGCCCTTCCTGCAAGGCAAAGACATACAAGGTATTTTGCAATACATCAGGCAAGGAATCGCGAATCGACGCCGGCAAAAACGTCAGTTGTTCATTGTTTTTAATATAAAAATCGCTATCGACATTGCCTTCCACCCGCAGTAAATGCGCCACGATGGATGGCGACACCAACAACTGATAGCAGCGCAAAAAGGCATTACCCATAAAGTGCAGCAACACCAAGTCTTCCAGACCCAATGCCAACTCGACGAACATAATCCCGACTTGCGCGATGGAGGCGTAAGCCACTTGGCCTTTGATATTGGACTGGGTTTTCTCCGCCAAGGTGGCGACAAACACCGTCAACGCGCCAATACTGAATACGATCAAGCGCGGCAAATAGTGATAACTCCAGATCGGCATGGTCCGCAATAACAGAAACACGCCCAGATGTATCGATAAGGCTCCATAGAAAATCGCACTGGAAGGCGTCGGCCCTTCCATCGCGCGGGGCAGCCAAAAACTGAACGGAAACTGCGCCGACTTGCCGGAGGCGGCCAAAATAATCAGCCAGGATAAAATGGCCAAGGAGGCATACCCCGCGGGAGGAATGTTGTTAGGATCGAACATGGTCAACAACTGGCTAAAATGCTGGCTTTCGTGAAACAGCAAATGGCTCATCCAGGTACCCACCAGCAAACCGACATCGCAAAACCGATAAATCGTGTAAGCGCGTAAGGCGTTGCGCACGGGCTGCGGCCGATGCCGGTAGAAGGCAATCAGCAAGAATGAGGAGATGCCGACGATTTCCCAGCCCGCAAACAGCATGTCGATACTGCCCGACAGCACAATTAAATTTAACCCAAAGGCGAAACCGAAGATGGCCTGGAAGAAGCGTTTGTAACCGGCTTCCCGGTGCAGATAAACCCGGCAGTATTTGACAATGGCCGAGAACACCGCCCACACCACGAACAAATACACGGCGCCGACCCTATCCAGAAAAAACAGCAAGGGGAACTGGTAATCATCGTGTTGATACAACACCAACCATTGATATTCAAAGTTCGCAAAGCCGCCGGCGGCCCACGCGGCCAGCAAGCCCAGCACTGCAAGGCCCTTGACCCGGGTCATCCACAAGCTGATGGCGGCGATTCGATGCTCATCATCCGGGCTGAAAAAAATCAGTAAAAAACCTATTAGCGGCAACAACACGCATGCCAATAATAACGCGCTCATCCCTGTCTCCTTTCTAATGCGTGGACCGGAATGGTCCGGGTTTGTCCGACAATGATTTTTTCCGAGCGACTGGCAATCGGCAGCGGTCTACCGGCCGCTGGTTCGGCCACCCGCCAACCATCACAGCTGTACAAATACATGGCGCGGCTCACCGGATCGCAAGCTACCAGGCGTATCCACTCGTTATCCAGCCATTCTCGCAGGCTACCCAGCATGGCAATGGCTTGATCGGCAATCGCCGTCGTTTGTTCGACCACCATTAACAAGCGTGCCGGCTCGTGCACCTCGACCATTTGCGACGGCAAGCCGGTGCGCAAATCCCCCTCAACACCATTGGCCACACCCAGCAAACCGATCACGTTATGCGGCAGTTTGGTGCCGGCGCCGTAGACGGAATTGTCGATGCGCGAAAACAGATACTCCAGATTGATACCGCCACAAACGGGAATGACCGCTGACAATACTTTCACTAAGATCGAGCCGTCGCTATCGCTGTTGGGATCGTAGGATTGCAAAAATGCCCGCCGGTCCATAAAAAGGTGCCGGGTCAAGTCGCGCCGCCCTACCACGCAATACAGATTATTGGAATGATTGAGTTCCGGGCGCGGCTCGAAAATCGACGAGGCCCGCGCCACCACATGCCGGTGCGCTTCGTCGTTTTTATGGGATTTTGGCCCCAACTCAAACCAGCGGCAGCGTTCGCGCGCGTTGCGCTGTAAGGCATGCTGCATACTGTGTTGGAAACTGTGAAACTCGTGACGCGCGGCCTTATCCAGCTGTTGCTGATCGAAGTAAGTGATTTCGTCGCGACTGGTATTGTGCAAAGCGGGGACAAAATGCGTACTGGCGGGAATATCGATACCGCGCTCCCGCAAAATATCGCGAACCTGCGGATGATTAGCCATCCAGGCAAAAGCCCGCGCATTCGGCGCACCGGGCTTACCGGAGCAAGCACCGCAATCGTAAGCGGCGAAATGCGGATTGTTGACGCTGCTGGAGCCGTGGGCCACCACCACGATTAAGGGCGCGAACTGCTTAGTCAGGCCGATATTGCGCAACAAACCGCTCACCCTATCCGCCATTTCCATCAACGAAAACCCCAGCAGGTAGCCGTCCTCATTCGGTTCGTCGCTCTCCCGCAGTAAGTGTAAATGGCTATGGGCTTCCACTTCGCTCAAGCTTTGGATGCCCGGCAACTGGCCACCGGGGCGCAACACACTCCAGCCCAGTCTTAAGGCGTAGGCCAAGCCCAAGGTTTGCGTATACAGCCAACCACGGAACATGGAATGCGCGCCAAAATGCAGCGTCGACAGTGATTCGCCCTTCTCGGCTTTGTCGGCTTTGTCGGCTTTGTCGGACTGCGGCGTATCGGTCGATTCCAAAATCAGATGTTT
Source organism: Methylomonas sp. TEB (assembly GCF_047777895.1). GTDB lineage: Bacteria > Pseudomonadota > Gammaproteobacteria > Methylococcales > Methylomonadaceae > Methylomonas. The sequence continues at coordinate 1,335,863 of NZ_CP180476.1, read as the reverse complement.
GGGTTTGATCACCACCGGACACTGCGCCACCGGATACACATCATCCAAGCCTTGGTAGAGAAAATCGATACCAAAAAATCCCGGTGCGCCGAAGGTTTCGATACCCGGATCCATTTCTTCCAGATAGCGCCGCAGCGAACATTCCCTATCGTCTATGCAAAATAGCGCCTGCACTTTGGGCACTTGCTCCGCCGACGGGTTAATCGGCGCTTGCTCGCGCAAGGCTATGAGTAATTCAGAATGCAGCGACCACTCCATTGCCTCGTGCCACACCCGCATTTTCAGCGGTACCTGGGGTTGGGTGGCATCGCGCTCCAGTAACGGAATAGCGTGTAAATTCGGTAGCTGGGCGATCTGTAAAAACCGATGTCCGTGCTTTTTATCGATAAACGCCAACTCGCACGCCAGCTCCACCGCTAACAATTCTTTCAGCGAAATAGCCCGTGGCGCCAGCAACACATTCGGCTGGGTTTCGATAATCCGCACCATCCCCGACCAACCAGGATGGGCCAGCAATACTTCCAACAGATATTGGCCGTATAAGGTTTCGTCACCGACGATTTTGCTTAAACAATTCAAAATCACCTGGTCCGGCCCGGTGTCCAGCATTTGCCGCACCACCGGCTGATGAAACGGATACAGAGGTAACAGGCTGTTTTGCACCAACCGTAACACGCAATCCCAAAACCGCTCGTCCGGTTTGGGCATGGCCCAACGGCTGATGCCTTGATCAAGAAAATTACTCAGCAATCTGAACATCACCGGATGCACCATCCCGTTCAAGTCGATTTCCAGATGATTGAGCCAAGCAGTGCGGATACCGTGGTTAGCCAACGACTGCGGCGGGTAATGGCTATGATCATCCGGCTCAAACAAAGATGCCCGCAACGACTGCTCTTGATAGACGCTGCAATTGGCCTGCGCAATCGCCCATTCCAGTGCTTGATCGCTGATCCTACCTTCCTCATAGCGTTTCAGGTAATCGGCCAAAGGCAAATAGCTTTTCGCGCCATACACCTGCGCCGCCACCGCCACCCCTTCGTGAAACGGATAGTCCTGCACGGCATGCAAGGTGTTGTGGTGAATAAAATCCTTAATAGGCCCCTGGCTGGGCAGCCAATGAGCGATGTGGTCGATAGCCGCATTGAGATCGAAAGCAGCTTTGTGAACATTTTGATGGGCAGAAGCAGACATCTGTAACTTAAACCTCGCTAGTCAAACAGAAGTTGAGGCAAACAGCCTCTTATGCTTAACACAGCATAGTGCGTGCCAAATCCCTAAACCCTGGCATATCAACGTTTCCAGCTTATTATTTAAACCCCAAGCTAAGCCCCATCGGTGCAAATAAACCACCCAATTGGTTGAAGCTGACGAATCAACCAGGCCAATCAATCAAATCGATAAGCATTTTCCGGGCAAGCACGTCCACAACCCTTGATATATCTGCACTGACGCAGTTCATGCAAAACTGGCATGTTTCTCGCTGCACTTTGGTTTTCCTAGGCTACTTGAGAAAGACCATGACCACATCCTCTTCGGCCATCTTGCCTAAATCCGGGCTCCCCGGTTTAATCGAAAACTGGCGTAGCGATCTACTATCCGGTTTTTTAGTGTTTTTAATTGCCTTGCCACTGTGCCTGGGTATCGCCATGGCGTCGGGCTTTCCGCCCATGTCCGGCATCATCACCGCGATTATCGGCGGCGTGGTGGTTTCCCGAATCAATGGCTCCTATGTCACGATCAACGGCCCGGCGGCAGGTTTGATCGTGGTGATCGTCGATGCCGTGCAAGCGCTGGGCCAAGGCGATGCGATGGCCGGTTATCGCTACACGCTGGCCGCCATCGTCATCGCCAGCGTCTTGCAAGTGCTGCTGGGCGTGTTTAAGGCCGGCAAGCTCAGTGCCTTTTTCCCCTCATCCGTGGTACACGGCATGCTGGCCGCTATCGGCATCATCATCATGGCTAAGCAGATTCATACCTTGCTGGGGGTTAAACCCGAAGCGAAAAGCCTGTTGGGGACCATCGCCGAAATCCCGCACTCGCTGATGGACATGAATCCGGAAGTCTCGCTGATCGGCTTGCTAGGCTTGTTGCTGTTGATACTTTGGTCAGTGATCAAACATCCCACTTTAAAAATGATCCCCGCCCCGCTGCTGGTGGTATTACTCGGCTTGGCCTTGGGTCAGTATTTTGATTTGGACCATATCCACCAATACCTGTTTTTGCCGGATGCTGCGATTCTGCCGCACCATGAATTCAGCGTCGGCCCGTCATTTCTGGTAGCGGTACCGGAACATTTTCTGGCCGGCTTTTATCTGCCCGACTTTTCCAAAATCGCCACCGGCGAATTTTGGCTGGCGGTATTGACCATCTGGCTGGTGGGCAGCCTGGAAAGCCTGTTAAGCGCCTCGGCCGTGGACAAACTGGACCCGTATAAGCGCAGTTCCAACCTGAATCGCGATTTAACCGCAGTCGGTATCGGCAATGTGCTTGCCGGCATGTGCGGCGGTTTGCCGATGATCGCCGAGATTGTCCGTAGCTCCGCCAACATCAACAACGGTGCGAAAACCGGTTGGGCCAACTTCTTTCATGGCCTATTTCTGCTGATCTTCGTGGCGCTGTTTCCCAAACTGATTCACGAAATCCCATTGTCGGCTCTGGCCGCACTGTTAGTGTTCACCGGTTTTCGCTTGGCCTCACCCAAAGAATTTGCGAAAACCCTGGCCGTCGGTGTGGATAATTTTGCCGTCTTCGTCATCACGATTCTCGGTGTGTTGGCGACCGACTTGCTGGTTGGCGTGGCGATCGGCATCGCCGTGGAACTGGCAATACATGTCAGCCGTGGCCTCAAGCTACGCAACGCCTTTTCGATGGCTTTTCATGTGCGTCAAACCGATGCCGATACCCATCATATTGCGGTATCCGGCGCGGCGGTGTTTTCCAACTTCATCACCTTGAAAAGCTTGCTGGCCGATTTTCCGCAACGGAAAACGGTATTTTTTGATTTGACCGAAGCCAATTTAATCGACCATACGGTCATGGAATTCATCCACCATTTTGCCGAAGATTACAACCAAGCTGGCGGCCGTTGCCAAATTGTCGGCTTGGACGATCACGAAAGCTATTCCGACCATCATCTCGCGGCGCGCCGCAAAATTGCACTCTGACCCGGCTTAGGCTCACGCGACGGCAACAGCAGTCGCGTGACGCCCCAGCCGTCCTCAGCACCACACCTTAACAACCCCGCCAAAAGCCCGCTCCTCTCCCGATAACACCGGGAGATACAGACGCTTTTGCTTAAATTTTGGAGAATCGTCATGCACACACTATCGCGAACATTATGGTATTCCTGCTGCGTATGCTCGCTACTGGCTACTTCGACCGCTGTAAACGCTACTGAATTGCTTGAAGACTCCGGCGCCTGGTTACAAGCCGTGGCCGAGGGCAGCATGGGCTTTATCGATCCCAGCCTGAAAAACGGCCGGGTTTGGCTGGAAGGCCAATCGCGCTTCGATGGCGATTGGGGTCATTGGTATCAAGGCATGGTGCGTACAGCGGCCGGTTATGCCTTGAGCGACCGCGCCACACTCTGGGCCGGTTACACTTGGCTACCGACTCAAAACATCGGTAAATCTTATGTCTCACAACAGGATATTTGGCCGGCGTTTCGTTATGTATTGCCCACGGAGATCGGCACTTTTACCTTCCGCACGATGTGGGAAACCAACTTTTTAAACGGCAGCCAATTACGCGAACGTCCCCGGCAGATGATCAAATTCATGCATCCGCTTGAGTTCGAACCGCGCTTTAGCCTGATCGCCTGGGACGAGGCCTTTTACCGGGTCAATTCCACCACCTTCGGCGGCAAATCTGGCTTCGACCAAAACCGGGCGTTTGCCGGCTTCGGCTGGAGCTTCAACAAAAATGTCAGAACCGAATTGGGTTACATGAACCAATATGTCGATAACGCCAATCACAGCGCGGCGACGATGCGGCATTTGGGGATGGCGTCGGTGTTTGTTAATTTTTAAGCAGCGGGCCTTAAACACAAGGTCCGCTCAACCGAGTATCGAGGTCGCAGATGCCCAGTAAAGTCATCCCCAAACCCGCAGAACCGTTTTGGCATAATCCGATTTCGGAATTATTCCAGCAGATGCAAACAGACGAACGCGGCCTACGCCAGCAAGAAGCCACATCGCGGCTAAAACATTACGGCGATAACCGTTTACAAAATCACAAGCCTCCCAGCACCGTCAGCCTATTTTTCGGGCAATTCAAAAGTTCGATTATTCTGATCCTGCTGTTTGCCACCGGCTTGTCCTTTTACCTGCACGACAAACTCGACGCGCTGATCATCCTGAGCATTATTCTGATGAGCGCGCTGCTGGGTTTTTGGCAGGAAAAAGGCGCCGCCGACGCGGTCGGCAAACTGCTGGCAATGGTGCAAATCAAGGTTTCCGTATTACGCGACGGCACCTTCCAAGAATTGCCCGCCGAACAAATCGTCCCCGGCGACATCGTGCAGTTGCGGGCCGGCGACGTGATTCCGGCCGACTGTCGGCTACTAAGCTCCGACAACCTGTTCGTCGACGAAGCCATTCTCACCGGCGAAAGCTACCCCGCGGAAAAATATGTCACCGACCTGCCGATCAACACCGGCCTCAGCCAACGCCAAAACTGCGTGTGGATGGGCTCGCACGTACAAAGCGGCAGCGCCACGGCCCTGGCGGTCGCGACCGGTTCCGGCAGCGAATTCGGCAAACTCTCCGAACGCATCAAACTGAAAGCGCCGGAAACCGAATTCGAACACGGTGTGCGCCGCTTCGGTTATCTACTGATGGAAGTCACGTTGATCCTGGTCATCATGATCTTAGCGGTCAACGTCTATCTGGACAAACCGATCATGGACTCATTTCTGTTCGCGCTGGCCCTGGCGGTCGGCTTGACACCGCAGCTGTTACCGGCGGTGATCAGCATCAATCTCGCGCACGGCGCCAAACGCATGGCCGAACAAAAAGTCATCGTCAAACAACTGGCTGCTATCGAAAATTTCGGCAGCATGAACGTGTTGTGTTCCGACAAGACCGGCACGCTGACCGAGGGCACGGTGCAACTAAAAGACACACTGGATATTAGCGGCCAGACCAGCGACAAGGTAGCGCGCTACGCTTACCTTAATTCGGCCTACGAAACTGGTTTTAACAACCCCATCGATCAGGCCATCCGCCAATTCAAAACTTTTGCTGTCGCCGAAAACGGCAAACTCGACGAAATCCCTTACGACTTCCATCGCAAGCGGCTCAGCATGCTGGTACAAGATCAAGGCGAAACCTTGATGATCTGCAAAGGTGCGTTGAACAATATCTTGGAAATTTGCGACACGGTGGAAAACGCCAACGGCGAGCTGCAGGCAATCGACGGCGTTTACGATGCCATTCAACAACGCTACCGGGAATATAGCAGCCAGGGCTTCAGGACCCTGGGCATTGCTTACAAACCGATGCCCGGTAAAACCAAATTTGCCAAGGACGACGAAACCGGCTTGCGCTTCCTGGGTTTTTTAACCTTCTTCGACCCGCCGAAAGCCGATTGCGGGGAAACCATTGCCTTGTTACGCGAACAGGGCGTGACCTTGAAAATCATCACTGGCGATAACCGCTTGGTAGCTGAAACGGTGGCGGCCCAATTGGGCCTGACAACACCGGCCATTCTGACCGGTATCGATCTGGCCGGAATGAGTGAAACAGCCCTGATTCATCGGGTTACGCAGGTCAATTTGTTCGCCGAAATCGAACCCAATCAGAAAGAGCGCATCATCGTCGCTTTAAAGAAAGCCGGCTTCGTGGTCGGTTACATGGGCGACGGCATTAACGATGTTTCGGCGCTACATGCGGCGGATGTGGGTATTTCCGTAGACAGCGCCGCCGACGTCGCCAAGCAAACCGCGCAAATCGTGTTGCTGGAAAAAAATCTGCGGGTATTGCTGGCGGGGATACGCGAAGGCCGCACGACCTTTGCCAACACCCTTAAGTATGTGTTCATGGCCACCAGCGCCAACTTCGGCAATATGTTCAGCATGGCCGGCGCTTCGCTGTTTTTGCCCTTTCTGCCGCTACTCCCCAAGCAAATCTTGCTAACCAATCTGCTGACCGATTTTCCGGAAATGACCATCGCTTCCGACAACGTCGATCCGGAAATGCTCGGCAAACCGCACCGCTGGGATATAGGCTTTATCCGTAAATTCATGATTACCTTCGGCATTATCAGCTCGGTGTTCGATTACCTGACCTTCGGCGTGCTGTTATGGCTGCAAGTGCCGGTGGAGCAATTTCGCACCGGCTGGTTTTGCGAATCGGTGATTTCCGCTGCGCTGATCGTGTTCGTGGTGCGCAGCCAAAACAGCTTATTCAGCAATCGCCCGGGCAAGTATTTGATGATCACCACCGCCACCATCGTCGCACTGACATCGGCATTGCCTTATACGCCTTTGGCGCCGTTCATAGGCTTTCAACCGCTGCCGGCGGCGATTATCGGCTGGCTGAGTTTGATCGTATTGCTTTACATCCTGACTGCAGAATTGGCGAAACGGATTTTCTATCGCCACGTAAACCTATAGCCGCCATAGTCCTTAAAAAATATTCAATGAAACACGCTCTCAATAACGACCTTTCCCACCACATTTTGCCCAATTCGGCCACGATGGTAGGTGTTTGCATTATGGTCATCAGCATCGTCAAAAGTCAGCCTTCAGGCATGGTCGGTTACGTGATCGACAAGGCGTTGGCAATAGACAGTTTGCTATTCACCATCAGTGCGTTGCTATCGTTCTTATCGATTCGGCTGGAGCGCTCAACCATAGGTTTGGAACGCTGGGCGGAAGTGCTTTTTATCATTGGGCTGGTGTCGATGACTGTCATTGCCCTCATTTTTTCTTTCGAAATTGTATGATTGATTTTCGCTTTCCCTGCGAATGCGGCAGACTCGCTTCGAAGCGAAATTTAACTTAACCCTAATGTGGAATTAACATTCAATTCATCGCCAAATAGTAATTTAGACCGCTCTAATTAATCTAAAGGCATTTGGAATATGAAAACGATAAAAAGCTTGTCAATACAGCTATTGGCAATTCTCTCGGTCTTATCTGCAATCCCTAGGGTTCAGGCTGCAACGACTATTCAAATCGGCCCAAGCGGAAAAACCTTTGCCTCGTCTATGGTTCAGTGTGCGGTAAATCCAGCCACCGGCCTGCAAGCGGCAACCGTTCAAACCGGCCTCTTCAACCCAAGGTCAAAAGATAAGGCCACGATTACCCTCAATGGCGGAATTGTGACCAAAGTTACCGCGTCGCAACCCGATGTCGCTGTCTGGCTTGTTGATGGTAATAACTCTGTTGTGGTCACCCTGTCTAGTAGAACAGCTGATACCTACGCCTTCACCGTACAACCGGGCTTCTGCGATCTACCCGATACGTCAGCTAACACTTTCAGCGCTGACGGCGTTCTCGAATACGCTGCCAGTAGAAAATCTTATACCACCGTCACCCCAGGCTGTGCCTTAAACCCGGCTAGCGGTAATTCCCAGTACTTCGTCAACCTGTTCGATAATGGCAGCTACCTATTAAACGTATCTGTCAATGGCACGCCGTTAACCCAATTGAACGGAACCACCCGAAAATCAGTACCCGTGTTTTTGGGGGCGGGTTTGAACGTAATCTCGGCAGCCAATGGCACGGTTTCCACCGACTACTACATTAGAGACGGCGGCAACGGCACTTGCACCTTACCGTAAATCAGAATAAGCGCCATGCCCTTTAAATGTCCCGGCAGTAACAGCATGGCGTCACTATTAACCCGGTCCTATTTATCACCGATATTCCGTTCGGGCTGAGCTGGTCGAAGCCTGATTTGGCGCACCCTTCTATAAACTCAGGATAAAAGGTATTTAAGGGCCGGGTTAATGACAACTTAGCAGACGCCACGGCTATTGCCGATGACATCATTAACTTGGTTAGTCATTTGCCGGAAGCATTGCTCCACCAGACTGCGTACGATAAAAAGAAAAAATGGTTGGCATTGGCCTTGAAGGGATTTCTTAAATTATGCCGGCAAAACTCAAGGTTGACGCGAAACAATAGACAAGGACCTGCTGCTGGCTTTACGATACTGAGTAAATTTACTCAGTATCGTAACATGAAATACACCCGCCCCCAGGAAGCGCTACTCAAAAACCGTCTCGGCGATCCAGTTCACTTTATCAACTTACTCGCCGGCCCAAGGCAGGTCGGCAAAACCACCATCATCCGCGACATTGTTTCAGCCAAACCGACGCAAGGCTACTACGTCTCAGTGGACGATGAATTTGCTGCCGGCTTTGATTCGTCCGCGACTATCTCCCCGCCGCAAAAGAAAGATAGGGGTTGGCTGGCCTTCCATTGGCAAGAAGCGAGAAACCGCACTGCCGCCTGGCTGAAAACCGCGCAAAGCGACGACATCTTTGTGTTTGCGATAGACGAAATCCAAAAAATCGAGGATTGGTCAGACATCGTCAAGGGCTTATGGGACGCGGACCGCGCCAACGGCGTGCCGATGCATGTCGTGCTGCTAGGCTCGGCGCCATTGTTGATGCAAAAAGGCTTGTCGGAGAGTCTGGCCGGACGTTATGAAACCCTGCCCGTCAGTCATTGGGGCTTTGCCGAAATGCAACAGGCCTTTGATTTCTCACTCGAACAATACATTTATTTCGGCGGTTATCCCGGCAGCGCCTGGCTGATAAAAGACGAAACGCGCTGGCGCCGCTACGTACGCGATAGCTTGATTCAGCCCAATATCGAAAAAGACATCCTGCAAATGGTGCGCATCAAAAATCCGATGCTGCTGAAACAGTTGTTCGAACTAGGTTGCCATTATTCCGGCCAGGAATTGTCGTTAACCAAAATTATAGCAAGCATCATCGAAGCCAAACACACCGAAACCTTGGCCGATTACCTGCATCTACTGACCGAAACCAAACTATTAGCTGGCCTGCATAAATACGCCGGCCAGGAAGTCCGCAAGCGCAATTCCGTGCCTAAACTGCATGTGTTCAACACAGCGCTGATGTCGGCGCTACAGGATTACAGCTTCGCCGAGGCACAGGCCGATCGCAGTTATTGGGGACGTTTGGTGGAAAGCAGCATCGGCGCGCATCTGCTCAATACCGCCGACGAAGACACCAAACTTTACTATTGGCGCGAAGGCAACCAGGAAGTCGATTTCGTGCTGGCTAAAGGCAAGAAACTGGCGGCGATAGAAGTCAAAAGCGCGCCCAAGCCGGTGGTATCGGCAGGGTTAAACGTGTTTGCCGAAAAATATCCCCACGCTACAAAAATTCTGGTCGGCGCGGGCGGCGTACCTTTGGCGGAATTTCTGTCTCAACCTGCCGACGATTGGCTGGATTAATTCATGCTGTATCGCGTTCCCCGTACCGTTACCGAAAAAACCACTGAAGACACTCCTGCCGAAAGCCTTCCTATCGCCGACTACAGAGACCGGCCGGCCTATGTATTGCTTGGCGAACCGGGCGCAGGGAAATCCACGTTGTTCGAAGTCGAAGCCAAGCTTACCGGCGGTCATTACATTTCCGCCAGAGACTTTATCTATTTAGATAATGAGGAATGGCAGGAGAAAACCCTGTTCATTGATGGCCTAGACGAGGCCCGAGCCGGCAAGGACGACGCGCGAACGCCACTGGACGCCATTCGCGGCAGACTCAATAAATTGGGTTGTAAACGGTTCCGCATTTCCTGCCGCGAAGCCGATTGGCTGGGTGCGCTGGATAGCAGAGATTTATCTAAAATCAGCCCTGTTAGCGTGCTGTATTTAGACCCATTAAACAGTGGCGACGTGACGGCGATACTTGCTAACGACAAGCGTGTCGGCGATGCCGATAGTTTCATCGAAAAAGCGGAACACTCCGGCCTGTCCGGTTTGCTGGACAACCCACAAACCCTGGACATGCTGATTGATGCCGTCAAGGGCGGGCGGGAATGGCCATCCACCAAGCAACAGCTATACCGGCTGACATCGGAACAATTGGCGGCGGAATTTAACGACGAACATAGGGTTGCCGAAAAATCCACGGTTAATATTCCAGCGTTGCTCGACGCGGTAGGCTTGCTATGTGCGATTCAATTGCTCGCCAACCTGTCGGGTTTCAGCGAAGGTTACGCCCAACCGGGCCGCATCAGTCTTGCTTCTCTCGACCTTCCTGTGGCGAGCCGCGCCGCCTTAAAGTCCCGCTTGTTCAGAAAGGTGGGCGACGAATATAGCTATGTACATCGTAGCGTCGCGGAATATCTCGCGGCGTACTTCATTGCCGGCAAGATCAAGGATGGCTTATTGGTCAATCGAGTATTGGCGCTAACGATCGGCGTAGACGGCGGCATCGTTGCCGCGCTGCGCGGTTTGATGGCCTGGTTGGCCGTATTGTCGGAACCGGCGCGTGATCCTTTGATTGAAATCGATCCTTTAGGTGTGGTGGTGTATGGGGATGTGCAGTTGTTTTCTACGCAAACGAAATCCAGATTATTACGCGCATTGATTCGGGAAGCACAAACCACAGGCTTTCCCAACCGCGATGGGCACACCACGGCGTTTTCGGCCTTGTGCCAAAAAGATATGGCGAGCGAATTAATACAAGTGCTCGGCAATCCGGGGCGTAGCGATGGCGAACAGTATTTGCTGTATTGCTTGTTACAAGGGCTATGCTGCACGGAAAATAAGCTAAATATAAGTCTTCAATTACTGGCGGTTATAAGAGACAAAACGTATTGGGAGGCCATTAGAAGTTATGCCTTGCGCGCTTTTTGTCAACTATATCCAGGCGATTATGAAAGTTTATTGGTCTTAGCGGAAGATATTCACAATAAAGTCATTGAAGACGCGCGCAATGATTTATTAGAGGTTTTATTAAGAAAACTGTACTTATCAAAAATCAAACCTGCGGATATTATTCGATTTATAGGTAAGCAGGGTGACGGCAGTAGAATCTCTTGCATTCATTTTTGGAAAAATGAATTTTTGCGTGGAATAGGTAGTAACGACCTACCGAATGTCTTGGATGAATTTGTTCATATTGGAACCGATAAAATACATGCCGCATTAGATAACTTATTCGATGTCGCTGGCGATTTAATGGTGAGCGGATTAACTTTGCATGGTCCGTCTATTTCTAATGAAAGGCTTTATTGCTGGTTATCGATCGGTATTGACGAATACGATGAATGCAAGTTATCGCAAGAATACAAGGCAAAAATCTCGGCATGGCTGGAAGCAAACCCTGAAATTTTTATTAATTTGCTCTCGGAAGGCTTGAAACGAATAGAAAGCAAGGAAAATATAGAATATGCGATTGCTTTGATATTTGTGCACTTCCGAAATGCTACCCCGCCGAAAAACTTGGGTGCCTGGTGGTTAAGCATGGCACTGACCGAAATCGATTCAGATAAAAAAGTCTCTTATTTCAAACAGGCATTCTTGACGCTCTATAACCAAGACAGCGCTTTGACTCTTGAAGAAATTAGTGAATGGGTCTTTCAGCACCCTGAGTTTAGCAAGGTGTTTAATGAGCTAAAGTTTTGCCCCATTCCGGAAACGTGGAAAAAAAGGATCGAATCAAAAGCCAAGTGGCGGAAACAACGCGAACAGGAATTGGCTGAAAAATTAAATTTTTTTTATAAAAATTTGGATGGCATTGCTACTGGCAAGATTCAACCTTCTGTTTATGATCAAATTTCACAATATTTTGATCATCGAGTTAGTGTAAGCGGAAAATCCAATGAGCAGCGATTGGCGGAGTATCTAAATCATGATGAAATTTTGATTTCGGCAGCGAAAAGTGGATTGCGAAAGATATTGGATAGAACTGATCTTCCTGGAGCGGAAGAAATATTGGCGGCTGATGTAAAAAATGAATATCACTATATCAGGCGGCCGCTCCTAATATGCATTGAAAGTTTGTATTTGGAGAATAATAGTTTCTTAGAAGATTTAAACGATGATTTAATTAATAGTGCGCTTGCATTTTGTTTTACTCAAGGGACATTCGAAGACGAATGGTTTAAATCATTATGCTATTCTCGGCCTGATTTTGTTGCTAAAGCCTATTCCGGTTATATCACAATCTTACTAAATGCCAAGGCTAAATTTATTCATGGCATTTCCTATTTTACCTCTGACGCTCGCGGATTACAGATAGCCCGTCGTATTGTATTGCCGTTACTCGAAAAATATCCGGTTCGCGGCTACAAAGATCACATCGACCATCTTAAGTATTTACTGAAAGCGGCTATAGCGGGAGGTGACAAAAATTCGTTATTCTCGCTAATTGAAAAAAAATTAGCATGCAAAGGCATGGATTTAGCACAGCGTATTTATTGGCTTGCCACGGGGTTGGTCATTGATCCAAGCATTTACGAAACGAAGATCAAACTGGAAGTGACCGAGAAGGCTATCCGTATCAATCATTTGTCTTCGTTCTTATTGCCGATGCATGGTAACGAACCCTACTTCAGCCTTGAAAGGGTTACTACGATAGGTATGCTGATAGCGTTGCTAGCACCCCGCTGTCAGCCGAATTGGCCTAGGGGTGGTGGATTTGTTACGCGAGCGATGGAAGAGCGAGATTATGTTCGATATTTGATAAATAACTTGGCGGCGAATCCCGCAGAGGAAGCCGCAAAGGTTCTGGCCGAATTACTCGAACAGCCAAAATTGATTGCCTGGCACTCACTAATCCGCGACGCCCAACAAACCCAACAAATCAGCCGCAGGGAAGCGTTGTATAAGCATCCCGACGCTTCCCAAGTTATCGAAACGCTAAACAACCGAAAACCGGCCAATGTCGCCGATCTTTCGGTGCTGGCGATGGATTGTTTGCGGCAATTGGCGGAGGGAATGCACACCAGCGAGACTAACCGCTACCAACATTTCTGGAATTTAAAAGGCAAAGAAACTGTAGCCCCTACAGAACCTTACTCCGAGGAAGATCCAAGATACGAAGAGGTTGGACGTAATTATTTGGTTGATCTTCTCAAGCCGATGCTGGCGAATTACGAAGTCGCCGTCGAACCGGAAGCATTGCAAGCCAATGAGAAGTGCGCCGATATGAAATTGTCCTTCATTCATGAGGGACGATCTTATTACCTGCCCATCGAAATCAAACGCGATTATCACCGCGAATTATGGAAAGCCATCCACCTACAATTGATACCGCTTTACACCATCTCGCCGGAAACCGAAGGCCGCGGCTTGTATTTGGTTTTTTGGTTTAACTTTAAAAGGTTGCCGACTCATCCAGACGGCCTGCCGCCGCCTAAATCCGCCGCCAAACTGGAAGAAATGCTGAAGGCCACATTGACACCGGCGGAACGAAAATTAATCGACGTCTTCGTGCTTGACGTTACTGCAACAACGCCATCAAAACTAAATTAAGACGGCCTGCAACTGGTTTTAAATCAACGCTTGATTTTAGCTAAATCCGAGGCCGTGGGGACATGTCCGAGTATGCGTAAACTTCGGGCAGGGTATTTAGGTGTTTTGGCTAGCGTTGGCGTAACAAGCAAACGGGGTAATTGTGTCACTCTATTAAAATTCCGGACATCCGCGTAGCGCAAAATTGCAGTCACCGCCTATATACTAACCTCAAACAAGAAATGACCGATCCCAACGCTTCTAACCTTCAATCACTGTCACTGAATACGGGCGTCATTAAGCCGAAACCGGTGGCCGATTTCCCGAGGGAAATACTCACAAGGCCAACTAAACAGCCTTTTGATGTGCAGTGCGGTTACCGGCCAAGCGGTAAGCCACGCGCATACCCAGCAGCAAAGCCAGTACAAGCGCAAACACCATAGGTCTGCTTAGATCTTTTTTCACCAGCCAGCCGAAATGCACCACGCCGGCAATTGCGCACGGATAAGTTAAGCGATGTAATGCCCGCCAGCGTTTGCCGCCCAGGCGGCGGATAATGGCGTCATTTGAAGTCAATGCCAGCGGAATCAGCACCACAAATGCGCTAAAGCCGATAGTAATGTAAGGGCGTTTCAAGATGTCTTTAGCGATTGCCTGCCAATCGAAAAATTGGTCCAAAACCAAATAGGTCGCCAAGTGCAACGACGCATAAAAAAACGCAAACAAACCCAACATGCGCCGCAAGCGCATCAGCCATAAGCAGCCCGACAGACGCCGTAGCGGCGTGACCGCCAAAGTGATCAGCAAAAAACTCAAAGCCCAGTACCCGGTAACGTGGGTCATTTTTTCAATGGGATTGGAGCCCAATTCATCCACATAAGCGGCGACGGCCAATTTCGCGAACGGCAGCAAAGCCGTCAGAAATACGGCCGCTTTCACCCGGAGCAGTACACGGTTGTCGAGATTTTTGATCGTCATGGCTTAAAAATTCCGCTGCAAGTCCATGCCGGCGTACAGTGCCGCCACTTCGTCGGCATAGCCGTTGAACATCAGGGTTTTGCGTTTCAGAAACTCGCCGATGCGCCGCTCCTTGGCCTGGCTCCAGCGGGGATGATCGACCTCGGGATTAACGTTGGCGTAAAAGCCGTATTCACCCGGCCCGGCTTTCATCCAACTGGTCAGAGGTTGCTGCTCAACCAGCCGGATTTTGACGATGGATTTGGCACTTTTAAACCCGTATTTCCAGGGCATGACGATGCGGACCGGCGCGCCGTTTTGCTTGGGCAACACTTCCCCGTACAAACCAAAGATCAATAACGTCAAAGGATGCATGGCTTCGTCCATCCGCAAGCCCTCGCGGTAGGGCCAATCCAGCACCGCGGACTTTTGTCCCGGCATTTGGGCCGGATCGTGCAGGCTGACAAATTCGACGAACTTGGCATTGCCGGTCGGTTCCACCCGCTTGAGCAATTCCGCCAGCGAATAGCCGAGCCAAGGCACTACCATCGACCAGGCTTCTACACAGCGCAGGCGATAAACCCGCTCTTCCAACGCCGCCATTTTCAGTAACTCGTCAATATCAAATACCTTGGATTTTTTCACTTCGCCTTCTACCGTAATAGTCCAAGGCCGGGTTTGCAGGCTGCCGGCATTGATGGCCGGCTGATCTTTGCTGGTGCCGAACTCATAAAAGTTGTTGTATTCGGTAACATCCCGCCGAGGTGTGAGTTCATCCGTCACGCTGTATTTAGATTTTCCAAGCCCGCCTAAATTATCCATCGCCCATAGTGTCTGCGGCCACACGGCCGCCAGCGCGGCACCGCCTGCCGTTTGCATAAATTTTCGCCGTGCCTGGAACAGGGCTTGCGGTGTGATTTCCGAAGAAGGGATAGCTGGTGGTTTATAGGGTTTCATGTCGATGAGCCTCTGCTCTATTAATTACGGTAATTCGCCAGCGGACTTAAGCTGCGCGTACAGCCAAGCCGACGGCGGTTTTTGCTATTTGCTCTGGATCGGGTGACACCAGCGCTATCGAGTCCGGCGCCGACTGACCGTTCCAAATTTCAGTCAAGCGTTTTGCAGTGAGTGGACCGACAGGGCTGTCCGCATTTTCTTGACCACGCGCACCAACCAAAGCCTTGCATAATCGCGCCGAGTCGGCCTTACAGACTGCATAGTAGGGTTCCTCGCTATAGCCTGGGCCGCCCTGAATAGTGGATACGCAGATGATGTTGCTCGGTGCCGCGGCGGTAGCGGTTTGCCCGCCCCGTTCGGTAAACTCGCGCAGCGCCTGTCTGACGCATAAAAACTGCTCGGCCAAATTTTGCCGCAAAATTTCCCGCCATTGCTCCTGATCTATACCACCAGTCGGCACAGCAAGCGCCAAATCGGCATTCGTCACCAGCACGTTCAAGCGGCCCCAATAGGCGGCAAGTACATCGAACATACTGTTAACTTGGCTTTCCCGGCTAAGATCCGCCTGAAATATCATGGCTTGTCCCTGCTTAACCCGAATCCGCTGGGCAATGCGGTCCGCTGCCGCACTTTCGTGCGGATAATTGATCAACACCTTGGCACCGGCAGCGGCAAACGCCTCCGCCACCACCGCGCCGATACCGCAGTGGCCGCGAACCACCAACGCGGTTTGCCCCGATAGCGGCGCTCCGCCGTTCGGGACGTTCATGCATTCTCCCGTTTTAAAGCCGACCTGACCGCGCCGACATTCGCCGGGAACAAGTAGCGGCAGATTAATTCATCGAGCGACAGTTTGCCCGGCCCTTGCAAGCAACAAACCAACAACATGACGCCCCATTGTTTATGTTGCTCAATGCCGGCGCTGCCCAAATCCGGGTAGGAAATCACCGCGACGATATTGAATAAAAACAGCAATATTGCCGCGGCGCGCCCGCAAAGACCCAGGGCCAGTAAGGCCGGACCGACAAGCTCGACTGCGGTGGCCATTACCGCCGCCAGCCCGGCAGGCAATAGCGGCACCGCGTATTCGTTTTCGAAGAGATATAAGGTGCTGTCCCAGCTTTGGAGTTTCAGCAGTCCGGAAATCCAGAACGCATAAGCAACCCAGCAGCGCAGCAGCAAACTACTCAACGGAGTCAAACTGCCCAATAACAGGCCGCAGCGACGGCCCCAGCTTTGCGGCCGATAAAACGGCGCTAATAATTTGGCAATGATGTGTGTATGCATGTGTTAGGCATCCGCAAAATAAAAATCGGTTAACAGGCCTTTAAGCAAGCAGCGTTGCAACAGGGTGGGCACGTTCGCATCGGGGTGATCAGTAAGCACGGTCTCGACTGTTCCGCTTAGCGTCGTGCCAATAGCCAACAACCATAGAAATTGATATTCCGCTTGATCCAGACTATCGATTTCGACTTGCCGACCCGGACGGTACAGCAACAAGCAACAAGCCCCGTTACGCAAATCGATGTATTCCCGGCCGGCGTCATCGGCCTGGTTACTGGCCCAGATCCTGGCTATCGGATAGTCCGAGGCGATGAAGCGTGCGCTGGGATGCAGCCTGAAAACCATGCGGCCGTAGGCAGCGGGATCGATCTGCGCCAACGCTGTAGCGGACAGTATCGGCGCATCGGCAGCGTGGTAGGCTTCGTGCCAGAGCCACTCCAGCTTGGCGACATCGGCTAAATAAGCCAAGCTTTGCGCGGCGGCAAACCCGCTTATCAGCTCGGAAAAATGCGCGCCGAATGTCAACAGGCAAGCAGATTGCGGTGGGTAGCTTTTGATGTAAGCAGCAGCCAGCCCGGCAAAAAAGCCCTCGCCGACCAGACGGTTCACGACCGGATAGCTGTTGCGCAAGGCCGCCGTTAAACCAAGCCGGGTATTATTTCGATAAATGGCCAGGCGTTGCTCGGCACTCAGGCCCTTCGACTTAACGCCCGCCGGCAGTTGCTGGGATTCTTGCAACACAAAGCGGGAAAAATCCCACTGTAACTCACGCAGCCTGTGCATAAACCTGCTCCATAACCCTGTCGGCTGTCGCGGCTTCCGCCACCAACACCGGCCAGGGCGGCAGATCGGCATCCCACTCGATCAAAGTCGGACGGCAACCGAAACGTTGTATGGCTGTTTGATAGAGTTGCCAGACCGCATCGCTGACCGGCGCGTTATGGGTGTCGATCAGAATGCTCTGCCCGCCGAATTGATTGACGGTATGCCCGGCCAAATGAATTTCGCCGACCTTGTCGGCAGCTATGTCGTTTAAATACGCCAGCGCCTGCCAGCCGTGATTTACGCAAGACACGTAAAGGTTGTTCACGTCCAACAAAATCCCGCAGCCGCAACGCCGGGCTAGTTCGTTGAGAAATTCGCTTTCCGTATAGCTGGAAAAGCCGTATTCCAAATAACTGGAAGGATTCTCGATCAACAGCGGTCTGCCTAAATAATCTTGTGCCTGCGAGATGCGCGCAACTAAATGGGCCAACGTCTCATCGGTATAGGGTAAAGGCAGCAGATCGTTCAAGTACCTGCCGCCAAAGGCACTCCAGCTTAAATGCTCGGACACCAGCCCCGGTTCGATCCGCTGAATCAGATCGCGCAGTTGCCGTAAGTGTTGCCGATTCAACGGGTCAACAGAACCCAGCGACATACCAACCCCATGCAAGCTGATCGGATAATCGACTCGGATGGCTTCCAAGTCGCGTAACGGAATACCGCCGTTGCCGAAGTAGTTTTCGCTATGGACTTCCAACCACGCAGGCCGAATGGGTTGGTTTAGGGCATCCCGGTGATGCTGGGAGCGAAGGCCGATTCCGGCTTGCGCCGGAATCGCCGAGCTCACTGATACCTGTTTAGCGAGTGGCTTCGTGAGAGTCATGTGGTACTCGATTTAATGGTGAAAGGGTGTCGTCTAAACAGCGCAGAACCTTGTGAGTGGGATGCCGGCAATCGCTGCCGGCATGACTGCACTCTTTAACGGTTCGCGCGGCCTAGTAACCGGAGCCTGTGCCGTTATTTCATGTCCGCGGGCGCTTCCATACTGCCGCCGACGATGCGCTCGCAAGTGCCGGCAGGCACGGCGATAAAGGCATCTTTTTGATTATCGGCGGTGGAATGTCCGGCACAGGCATTAGACAGCGTTTTGCAGTCGTTTTTGCCGGCTTTGGCTACGCCGTAACATTTCTCCATATCTTTTTTGTCGGCGGCAAAGGCTAGCGATGGCAAGCCTGACACCCCTAATAAAATCAAAGAAGCCATGGCGGTCGATACAACAGTGTTTACGTTTTTCATCAGTCTTTTCCTAGTCGTTAAATGATTTAGTGGAGTCCACCGATTTCCCGGCAGACGCTTAACTAATGGCAAGCGGCATGCCAAAACGCTTTAAAATAAAACATGCAAATAAAAACAAACACTTATAAATTACCAAGCAAATTCAAGCCGTATCCCAATCGCCGAAAATCCACCAATAGTTGTGGCTGCCGCGAATAGTTGCGGCTTGGTGTTGTGGCGGCCGCTGGTTAGAATGCTATTCAATGCAAGCAACCGGACCATTTCACTCATGCAAACTGTCGACTCGTCGGAACTGGCCATACTGCGGGCGCTGGTGGAAGGCACCGTGCAAACCACCGGCGAGGATTTTTTAAGATCGCTGGTGCGTAGTCTGTGCACGGCCATTGGAGTAGCGAACGGCTTTATCGCCGAATTCACCAGCGACAAAACCCGGATACGATCCTTGGCCTTCTGGGAGCACGGTCAATTTATAGACAATCAGGAATGGGAACTGGCCGGCACCCCCTGCGTCGATGTGCTGGCCGGCAAGTTGTGCCATTACCCGTCGGACTTGGCGAAAATCTTCCCCAAGGAAGAAGGCATAGAAAGTTATCTCGGCGTGCCCTTGCAAGACGCCGACGGCCAGATCCTCGGCCACCTGGCGATATTCGACGAACGGGCAATGCCCGAAGAACCCCGCTTGCTCTACACCTTCAAGATTTTCGCGGCCAGGGCGGCGGCGGAGCTGAACCGGATTCGGGTAGAAGAACTGCGGCAACAGAGCGAACAGCGCTATAAGGATTTGTTCGACGAAGCGCCGATTGCTTATGTGCACGAGGACACCGATACCCGCTTCCAGGCCGCCAACCAGGCCGCCATGCGCATCCTGGGCATCACGCCGGAACAAGTGCCGGGTCTAATTGGTAGTTCCTTCGTACCCGACACGCCCGAAGCGCAACAACGCTTGCAGTTGGCGCTAAAGTCCATCGAAGACGGCACGAATAACGATGGCGTCGTTCTAGAATTGCGCCGCAGGGATAACGGCCAGCCGATTTGGATACAGTGGTGGTCCAAACTCGACCCCAGCCGGCAATACATGCGCACCATGTTTATCGACATTACCGAACGGGTGTTGATGGAACGGGAGCAAGCCAGGCTGCAAGCGCAAAACCTGTATTTACAGGAAGAAATTAAATCGACGCATAATTTCGACGACATCATAGGCCGCAGTCCGGCGCTGCAATCCTTACTAAACCAAGTCCAGCGCGTCGCGCAGACCGACGCCTCGGTATTGATCCAAGGCGAATCGGGTACCGGTAAAGAACTGATCGCTCGCGCCATTCACGCCGCCAGTCCCCGGAAAAACCGGCCGTTGATTAAAGTCAATTGCGCGGCATTGCCGTCCAGTTTGATTGAAAGCGAATTATTCGGTCACGAAAAAGGCGCATTCACCGGCGCTATCAACAAACGCATCGGCCGCTTTGAATTGGCTGAAGGCGGCACGCTGTTCCTCGATGAAGTGGGCGAAATTCCGCTGGATGTGCAGGTCAAATTGTTGCGGGTGATTCAAGAACGCGAATTCGAGCGGGTGGGCGGGCAAATCCCCATCAAGATGGATGTGCGGGTGATTACCGCGACGAATCGGGATCTGCTGACGGAAGTAGCTGAAAAGAATTTTCGCGAAGACCTGTTTTACCGTCTGAATGTGTTTCCGCTGACCACGCCGCCGCTGCGGGAACGGCTGGAAGATATTCCGCTGTTGGTGAATTTTTTGATCGCTAAATTCGCGCCGAAAATCGGTAAAAAAATCACCGGCGTCAGTGCCAGATCGATGCAGCGTTTGCAGAGTTATCGCTGGCCGGGCAATATCCGCGAGCTGGAAAATATCATCGAACGGGCCGTGATCCTGACCGATACGCCGATATTGGACATCGGCCCGGAACAGTTGCCCGCGACGGCCGACGCCGGCCTAAAACTCGTGGCAGCAGGCGGCGACACCAGCCTGGATAGCATCGCTAAAGAGCACATCCTCAGCGTCCTGGAACAAACCCGCTGGGTCATTGAAGGCCCCAATGGCGCCGCGCAACGCCTCAATTTAAAACCAAGCACCCTGCGTTACCGCATGCAAAAATTGGGGATCGCCAAAACCAATCGCTAGCGATGGCCGTTTCTAGAAAACGCTATCCCCCAGGCCTTTCGGGCTGAGCGGCGGCGTCGCCCCCCCAAACAGCAGGAATGCTGAATAAGACTGATAAAAATCTTGCCCCAGGGTATCTCCGACATTTCGGTATCCCCTGCTTGCCGGCAATCCGCAGCTTCACCTAGCGTGCCTCAGAACCGCTCAGGCATATCAGGCTTAGAATTTTTTCGGCCACGCGCCGACATTGATTGGTTTATATAAACCATTTCTAGTCAATAGAACCGCTAACATCCTAATTCCCGCCGGCAAATAAGGTTGAAATAAGCCAAATTTCCAGGCCTGTCGATCTCACATTGGCTTTGGCAGACTACTTGCTTTGAGTGCTTACCAAGCACGATAAAGTGCTCAACTCCGGGATAGATCATGCAAACCAAACGTTTCATCCATAGCGCGGCGCTCGGCTTGCTGGGTTTTATGCTGACTTTCCAGGTGCAGGCCCAAAATGTGCCCATATCCCTGGACGAGGTGCTGACTCTGTTTTACCAGCGCAACCTGGATTTGATTGCCGCGCAATACAATATCGACCAATCCCGCGCCGATGCGATGATTGCCGCGGCGATACCCAATCCGACCCTGGGCGTGCAGATTTCCGAAATCAGCAACCGGCCCAACATGGGTTCAAATGCCACGGGCTGCAATCACGATGTCAACGTCTCCTGCGGCCCGGCGGAGTATTTTTCCTTCAGCCAGTTAATCGAAGTCGCCGGCAAACGCGGCCTGCGCATCCAAAGCAGCGGCTTCGCCACTCAGGCAGCGGAAAGCGATTTTCGCGATGCGGTGCGCATCTTCTCCAACATGGTCGAAGACGCTTACTATGACCTGCTGCTGGCGCAAAAAAACCGCTGGCTAGCCCAGGAAATTGTCGATCATTATCAAACCCTCTCTAAAGCCAATCAACTGAGGATGAGCAGCGGCGACATCGCCGAATCCGATTTTCTAAGGGTGAAAATGGAAGCGATGCGTGCCCAGTCTGATCTGGATACTGCGCAAACCGCCGTAGAACAGGCGCAAGCCGGTCTGGCGGTGATCTTGCGCTGGCCGAATGAAAGCTTGCATTTCGAGGCCAAGGAACAATGGCCGGACATCAAAGACATCGGCCAAAACCTGTCCAAGGAAGAGTTGATGAACAAAGCCCTGCAACAGCGTCCGGATTTACTGGCCGACAAACAACGGGCCGCCCAGGCGGAAAGAGAACTGGAATTGGCCAGGCGGCTGAAATACCCGGATGTGACGGTCAATGCCGGCTATGCACGCGATCCCAGCAATAACGCGCTCAATTCGTTTTTTGTCGGCGTCAGCGTACCGGTGCCAGTGTTCGATCAATATCAAGGCCAATCGGACAAGGCGGCGGTCGCTTTAAACCAAAACCAACTGGCGGTGGAACAAACCGAACTGAGCATTCGTAACGATGTCGCCAATGCTCTAGCCACCTGGAATAGCGCGGACAAAATCGTAAAGCGTTTCCAAAGCGGCTTGCTTGACGATGCGCTGGCGGTGCGCAACAGCGCGGAGCTAGCCTACAGCAAGGGTGCTACCGGCGTACTGGATTTTATCGAAGCACAGCGCAGTTATAAAAACGTGATGCGCGATTACAGCCAGGCCATGATCAACCGCGCCAATGCCTATTACGATCTGGCTAAAGCCCTGGGCGAGGAAGTCGGTAACGACAATACCGCCAACGACAATACCGCCAACAACAAGGCCCAGGCTTCTACTCAATTACCATAGGCTTGAACGAATAACCGATATGAATACTTCCATGCCACCTTTCACCAAAATATCGCTGTTCTGCTGTTGTGTGCTGGCCGCACACCTATTATTGGGTTGTTCGGACTCTGCCGACCATAGGCCAACTCCGCCCAAACCGTCCACGCCTGTCGGCGAAGTGTTACTGGCGCCCGACTCGCCCAAAAAAGCCTACGTCAAAACCGCACCTTTGAGCTTGTCACAACATCCTTTGCTTGAACCTTTGGCCGGCAAAATCGTGTATGACGAAAGCCTGACCTCGCGTATCAGCTCGCCGGTCGCCGGCCGGGTTGTCACCACGCCGATTGCGCTGGGCTCGCCGGTGCAGACTGGCTCGACCTTATTGGAACTCGACAGCCCGGATGTCGCCGATGCGGAAGCCGATTTCGCCAAGGCGCAAACAGCGGTCACCCTCGCCAGCCATGCTTTCAATCGGCAACAGGAACTGTACGCCGGCAAAGCCATTTCCCGCAAGGAGCTGGAACAAGCGCAGAGCGATTTGAGCAGCGCCCGCAGCGACCTGCAACGCGCTACCGACCGCTTGAAAAATCTGCACTTATCCGCTCGCCAAGCCGACGGCCGCTTCGCGCTGCGGGCGACACTGCCAGGCATCGTCGTGGAACGCAACGTCAATCCGGGCATGGAAGTACGCCCGGATTTGGATACGCCCTTGTTTGTGGTTTCGGATCTCAAACATTTGACCGTGCTGATGGAGGTGTTTGAAGTCAACATCGGCAAAATCAAACTGGGGCAGCAAGTCGCCGTGTCGGTACCCGCCTACCCCGGCGAGACCTTTACGGCGACGGTGCAGTACATCGGTCAAGTGCTGGACGAAACCACCCGCACCGTGCAAGTCAGATGCAAATTAGACAATCCGGATGGCCGCCTGCTACCGGGTATGTATGCCACCATCAACGTGGAAAGCACTGCGGACGACAAAGCTTTCGTGATTCCATTGACCGCAGTATTTACCGAAGGCGATGCCGATTATGTCTTCACCGCCCTGGATAACAACCGCTACCGGCAGCGCCGGGTCGAGATCGGCTTGCGTTTGAAAGACCGGGCGGTCATCACGCAAGGACTGGACGCCAACGAGCAGTTGGTGACAGAAGGCGCGCTGATGCTGCGCGCCGAAGAAGAAGTCGAAACCGAAAGTACCCATCAGCCCTAACGCCTTACCCAGGACCCTATCATGATCGAGCGTCTTATCGCGTTTTGTTTGCAACAACGGCTGATGGTGATCGGTGCCACCTTGGCGATTGCCGTCTCCGGCATCATCGCCTTCGAAAATTTGCCGGTACAAGCCTTTCCGGACGTACAAAACGTCTTTGTGCAGGTCGTCACCCAGTTTCCCGGCCAAGCGCCGGAAGAAGTGGAAAAACAGATTTCGCTGCCCATCGAACGGGAAATGAACGGCTTGCCGCATTTGTTGAATATGCGTTCTGTATCCATCTTCGGCCTTTCGGTGGTAACACTGACTTTCGATGACACCGCTGAAGATTATTTCTCGCGCCAGCAAGTACTGGAGCGTCTGCAATATGCCGAGATTCCCGACGAAGCCAAACCACAACTGGGTCCGCTATCCACCGGCGTCGGTGAGATTTTGCGTTACGTGATCGATGCCAGAAATCTGCCACTGATTGAGCAACGGGCCTTGCAGGATTGGATCATCGAGCCGCGCTTGCGCTCGGTGCAGGGGGTTGCCGACGTGGTCGGTTTCGGCGGCGGCGTGAAGGAATACAAAGTCGCCGCCAAGCCGGACCGCTTAAAAAATTATCGCATCGACCTGAACCAGGTGTTTCAGGCGATTGCCGCCAACAACACCAATACCGGCGGCGGCTACATCGAACACGGCGACGAAGCCCTGGTGGTGCGCGGCACCGGCTTGTTAAAGTCAGCGGAAGAAATCGGCGAAATCGTCGTCACCACCAACGACGGCGTACCGGTGCGCATCAAAGACGTCGCGGACATCAGCGTTGGGCCGCAGCCGCGCAATGGCATGGTGGGCATGAACCAGCGCGACGATGTGGTCGAGGGCATCGTGTTGTTGATCAAAGGCCGCGACGCGGTCAACGTGCTGGATGGGGTGAAACAGAAAATCAAGGAACTCAACGACTTCGGCTTACCGCCGGGCGTGAAGATCACACCATTCTATGATCGCACCGAACTGGTAGGCCACACCATCCATACCGTCGAACACAACATGATAGAAGGCGCGGTGTTGATCCTGATTATCCTGCTGGTATTTTTGCGGCGCTTCGTCGCGGCGCTGCTGGTGACGCTGATTATCCCGCTCTCCTTGCTGTTCGCGTTCATTTTGGTGGATCTGGGCGGCATCTCTGCCAATCTAATTTCCTTGGGCGCCATCGACTTCGGCATCATCGTTGACGGCGCGGTGGTATTGGTGGAAGCCGTGATGGTGCAAGTCACGCTGGATTTGCAACGCAACGCCGATATTCGCCATCTGCGGCAATCGCTGCTCACCACCGCCACTGAAATGGGCCGGCCCATCCTGTTTTCCAAGGCCATTATCATCATTGCTTTCTTGCCGATTTTTACCTTCCAGCGCGTGGAAGCCAAAATTTTTTCGCCGATGGCCTACACCCTGAGCTTTGCACTGGTGGCATCCATGCTGTTCAGCCTAACCTTCATGCCGGCCATGCTCACCTATCTACTGGGCCCTAAGTTGGCAGAACAACACAATCCGCTGGTGCATGCGATGGAACATCGTTACCGTCAAGTGCTGGAGTGGGTATTACGGCATGCGCGAACGGTGTTTATTAGCGCGATCACCGCGCTGGTGCTGAGCTTCATGTCTGTAAAACTAATCGGCACCGAGTTTATGCCCAAACTCGACGAGGGCAATATCTGGCTGACCATCACGCTGCCGACGCCCGTATCGCTGAGCACGGCCAAACAACTGGAACAGCAAGTGCGCGAAACCCTGGAAACCTTTCCGGAAGCCAAAACCATCATCACCCAGCTGGGCCGCCCGGAAGACGGCACCGATCCCAAAGGTTTCAACAACCTGGAAGTGCTGATCGATTTAAAGCCCAAGGATACCTGGCGTTACAAACGCAAAGACGATCTGGTGCAGGCCATGGACAAGGCGCTGGCGATTTTTCCGGGCATACTCACCAACTTTTCCCAGGTGATTCAGGACAACGTCGAAGAAGCCATTTCCGGCGTGAAGGGCGAAATCGCCATCAAAATCTTTGGTAGCGATTTGCAAACCTTGCAGGACAGAGCCGATCAAGTCACGCATATCCTGGCCGGCATACAGGGGGCCACCGATGTCGCCGCCGAACAGCAGGCCGGCCTGGCGCAAGTGATCGTGGATATCGACCGGACCAAGGTTTCCCGCTACGGCATCAATGTCGCCGATGTGGAACGGGTGATGGAAATCGGCATGGGCGGCAAGGCGGCGTCGCAGTTTCTGGAGGGCGAACGCCGGTTCGACATCACCTTGCGTTACGAGGATAGCGCCCGCAATTCGGTGGCCAATCTGGAAAGTTTGACGGTGCAAACCCCAACCGGCCAACGCATTCCGCTCTCCGAGCTGGCCACCATCAAAATCAACCAAGGTGCGTCCCGTATCAGCCGCGAAGACAATATGCGGCGAATTGCCATCAAATGTAACCTAATCGACCGCGACCAAGGCAGCTTCGTGGCCGAGGCCCAACAAAAAGTCGCTGCGCAAGTCGATTTGCCGCCCGGCTATCACATCGTTTGGAGCGGCCAGTTCGAGAATCAACAACGGGCGATGAAACGTTTAGCCATCATCGTGCCTATTAGTTTGGGACTCATTTTCGTGTTGCTGTTCTGGGCGTTCATGTCGGTTAAAAATGCCTTGCTGATCGTGATGAACGTGCCGTTTGCGATGATAGGCGGCTTGCTGATTCTATTGGCTACCGGCATTAACCTAAGCGTGTCCGCCGCCGTCGGCTTTATTGCCTTGTTTGGGATTGCGGTGCAGAACGGCGTGATTTTGGTCTCGCAATTGAACAAATTGCGCCGGGACGGCCAGAAACTGCATGATGCCATCGTCAACGGCTCCGTAAGCCGCTTACGGCCTGTAGTAATGACAGCCTTAATGGCGATGCTGGGTTTATTTCCGGCTGCACTGTCCACCAGCGTCGGTTCGGAAACCGCCAAACCGTTTGCTATTGTCATCATCGGCGGCTTGATCACCGCCACGATTTTGACCTTAACCTTGCTACCCGCTTTGTATCGTTATTTTGCCGAGCCTGACGAGCTTTAGGGGACTACTATGAAAGAAATTCGCGCCTACGTGCAGCCGCACAAGCTCAGCCAGATCACGATGGCATTACTGGAAATACCGGGTTTTCCGGGAATGTCGATCATGGATTGCGAAGGCTTCGGCCGCGAGCGGACCGAGCACAGCCAAGATTACAAGCCGTTTCTCTTGAAAAAACGCCTAGAGATCTTCGCACCCGACGACTTAGTGGAGATTATTTTCGAGACTATCATGCGCACGGCCCATAGCGGGCATCATGGCGACGGCAAGGTGTATATTCTGGACGTGCTGGAAGGCGGCCGCGTCAGCAGCGGCGAACGGGATAAGGATTTGGGCTGAACCCCATGAGCCATCGATCTCTCCCGGCATTTTTCTACGGCACACTGCTGGCACTAACGCTTTATTTTGCCAACGCGGATGCCGAGGAATTACAGCCTGCTGCCGACGACGGAAACTTTTCGTTTATGCAGCTGCTGGCCGACCACGACCTGCACGATATGGTCGACGAACACTGGAATGCCTATGGCCAGGCCACTTACATATCCAGCTGGAAACCGGCCTTCCCTGCCCAATACACCAACCTAAACGGTACGCCGCACTCGCTGCTGCCGAACGCCGAACGCAGTTTCACCGGCACCGTCACGGCCTACTTTGGCTTAAAGGCCTGGCAAGGCGGCGAAATCTATCTGGCGCCGGAAATGATTTCCGAACTGCCCTTGTCGGACTTGAAAGGCCTGGGCGGCAGCATCCAAAACTTTGAGTTGCAAAAGTCAGGCTCGGTCAGCGCAACTTGGTATAAATCGCGCTTTTACTTAAAACAAACCTTTAATCTGGGCGGCGACAACCATGCGGTCAGCTCTGGCCCACTGCAATTGGCGGGCAATGCCGACAGCCGGCGCTTGGTGATCACCGGCGGCAATCTCAGTATCCTGGATATTTTCGATAAAAACAGCTACGCCGCCGATTTACGCCAGCAGTTTCTGAACATGGCGTTTCTGACCAATGCCGCATACGATTTTGCCGCCGACGCCCGCGGCTACAGCGTCGGTTTGGCGGCCGAATATTATTTCGACGACTGGACCTTCCGATTGGGCCGCTTCGCCACGCCACAAAATCCGAACGACTTGCCGCTGGATTTTCGGATGTTCAAATATTACGGCGATCAAATGGAAATCGAGCATCGCCACAGCCTATTTAAACAACCGGGTGCGGTCAGGCTGTTAGCCTACCGGAACCGGGAACGGATGGGTCGTTGGGACGAGGCCATCGCTGCCTACCAAGCCAACTCGGCGCAAAACGCCGCCAATTGCACAAGCTTCAATTACGACTCTACGAACAGTAGCGCCCCGGATCTGTGCTGGGTGCGCAAAGCCAACATCAAAACCGGCATAGGCATTAATCTGGAACAACAGTTAATCGACGGCGTCGGCGTGTTTTTACGCGGCATGGTCAGCGACGGCAAAACCGAAGTGTATTCCTATACCTCGGCGGATCGCTCGCTATCCTTCGGCAGCTTAATCGGCGGCGACAGTTGGGGCCGGCATTACGATGCTCTCGGAGTCGCTTACGCTTGCAGCTGGATTTCCGCCGGACATGCCGAGTATTTGCGCCTGGGCGGCGTGGACGGTTTTATCGGTGACGGCAATCTGCGTTACCGGCCCGAGCAAGTGGTGGACATTTATTACAAATTGCGCTTGCTTCCTTCGGCCTGGATGACGCTGGATTACCAGCACATCGCCAATCCGGCTTATAACGCGGACCGCGGGCCGGTGGATGTCTATGGCGTCAGAGCGCATTTTGAGTTCTAGGCAAAACTTTAGGAGTTCCCATGCCCCCCTCTTTAAAGCATCTAAGCATTTGTCTGCTGTTACTGCTTACTCCGGACATTAGCGTAGCGGAACAATCTTTGGCAATTGGCAAGGGCGAACGCCTGCTGGTGCTGGCCCCGCATCCCGACGATGAAAGTTTGAGTGCTGCCGGCCTGATTCAACAAGTATTGCAAAACGGCGGCACAGTGCGCAGCTCGGTCGTCACCGCCGGCGATGCTTACGTCGGCGCGGTGATGTTGGATAGCGGTAAACGCAACCCGTCTACAGCGGATTATCTGGACTTTGGCGAAAAGCGGCTGGAAGAGTCGCGGCGCGCGGCTCAGCTGCTCGGCAATGGCTTTATCCATCTGGATTTACTCGGCTTCTCGGATGGCAGTATCTACTCGGCGTTGATCTCGCATTGGCGGCGCAACCAGCCGATGCGCTCGGAATATACCGGCTTTGACCACGTTCCCTACCGGGAAGCGGAAGATCGGGGACTTGCCCAAGACGGCCAGGATCTACTCAACGAGCTGGTAGCCATTCTGCGCGATACCAAACCCACGATCATCGCCTTCCCGGATGTGATGGAAAACGATTCCGACCATGCCGGCTTGGGTATGTTTACGCTGCTGGCCGTCCATCAATGGCTATTGGAAACCCCGACACCACACCCACAACCCAAATTACTGGCCTATCTGATTCATTGGCAACACGGCTGGCCGACCGGTTCCAATTGGGGCATTGCGCAGGACTGGAGCGATCAACCGCTGGTATTGCCCGCTGACTTGCCGCTGCGCGGCCATAGCCGGGCTTGCGTCAATCTATCGCCCGCGCAAATTGATTTAAAGCGGGCTGCGCTGGCCGAATACAAAACCCAACAACGCATTATGGGTGATTTTTTGTCGGCCTTCGTACGCAGCAGCGAGTGCTTTACCCTACTCAAGCCCAACGACGGCAACCGTATCGAACAGGTTTTGGCGCAATTGCGGCAGGTACGCAAGACATTTGATAATCATCCCTTGAGTCGGCGTAAAATTTGAAAGGATCTGCCCGCAAACTGGCGCTGCGCTTGGCCGTCAACAACCTGAGATCTCGAATATGCTAAAACTTTTGCTACGTCCGGTCATTTTCGTCACGATCGTGATGAGCATATTGGTGATCGGCGAACTGCTGGCCATCGGCCGCCTTACCTGGCGCAATCATCAACGCATCCAAACTATAGAAACCGACATTGGTAAAGGCCACCATTTGGAAGAAACGATCTTCGAGTTGCTTGAGTTGCAATCGCAATTGGCCTTGCATCGCAGCAATCCTGACCTGTCGGCCGAACACCTGAATGACATACAAGATCGACTGCTGGATTTACTGCAAGCCCACAACAACGGCACTGATTTCACGGTCTCGGTCGATTTGAACACCCTGCAAGCCAAATTCGCCGCCGCCAGCAACGGCGATCCGCAGGCGCTGATCGATTCCGTGAATATGATCCGGCAAGTCCTGGATCGGCAAACCAACGAAGAAGAGAAAATGCTGATCGGCGTTGAGGACGACAGCCAGTTGGAACTGCAACTGGCTGTCATTTTGCCGCTGCTGCTGTTTTGGATCGGCCATTATTTTTTTCGCAACAATGTGTTAGAGCCGCTGGATGCGCTACGCGATTTATTGTCCGGCCTGGCGGAAGGCGTGAAGCAGCCGATCACCCGCGAAACGGCCGACCCGATCTTGCGAGACTTGTTCGACCGCTACAATCACTTGGTCGAGCACTTGATCGAACTGGAACAGGAGCATCTGCATTACACCAATCGCCTGGAGCAGCAAGTGCGGCAGACCAGTCACGCTTTACTCGAACAAAGCCAGCGCCTGGCAAAAGCCGAGCGCTTGGCAGCCTTGACCGAAATGGCCGCCAGCACCGCCCACGAATTGCGCAATCCGCTGGCGATTATTCAATTTGCGCTGGAAAATTTGCTGTCCGAAGCCATCGACCCCGATCTGCGCCAGCGTATCGGTCTATTGCATAGCGAAGTGCAACGCTTGACCAACCACCTTAACGACCTGCTGAGCTCGGCGCGCCATGGCAATAAAATTGCCCAGCCTACCGATGTGAATGCAGTCGTCAACGACTTGATCACGCTATTCAAATACCAGGCCACCGATAAAATCCAATTTACGGTGCAGGGCAAAGCCGACAGTTCCTTGATGCTGCCGGAAATCGAATTCCGCCAAGCCCTGTTAAATTTGCTGCAAAACGCTGTGCAGGCCATCGGCACCCGCAACGGTAGCGTAGCGGTGCATATTGCCCAAGACGCCCAGCGCCTGTCGCTGACGGTAATTGATAGCGGCGACGGCTTCGATGAGGCCTTCTTGCGGCAAGGCATTCGTCCGTTTGTCAGCTTGAAGGAAAAAGGCAGTGGCTTGGGGCTGGTGATGGTGCAGCGCTTCGCCAAAGACCTGGGCGGCCAGCTCAAACTGGACAACGATGCCGCCGGCCACGGCCGGGTCAGCCTGAGCTTACCTTTGACTTGAAACGACACACCCGCACAAATTCCAGCAATGCGCCGGCGAATACCCGTCAATCGCATACAATGCCGTAACTCGCAAACCAGCCATAACCATGATGACCAATACCCTGTTAATTATTGAAGATGAAGCCCTGTTAGCCTCCGAATTGGCGCGTTACTTTAGCAAGGGTGGCTGGGAAGTCAGTATTGCCCATTCCCTGCAACAAGCCGAACAGTTTCTCAGCGGACAAGCGCTGGACCCGCTGGTGGTGTTATCGGACATGAACCTGCCGGACGGCAACGCCCTGGATTTGCTGGAGAAACTCAAACCGGAAATCGGCAGCAGCGAATGGGTGTTTCTGACCGGCTACGGCAGCGTCGCCGATTCGGTGCGCGCGGTGCGCCTGGGCGCTTACGACTTTATCGAAAAACCCTGCTCGCTGGACCGCTTGAATCTGTTAGTGGAAGGCGCCGCCCGCAGCGCCCGCGCCCAACGCCGCCTGGAGCAGCAAACCGCTTCGCAGAACCATCAATACAGCATCGACAGCTTGATCGGCTCCAGCCCGGCCATGAACCAGCTGCGGGCCATGCTGAAACAAATCGCCAACGTACCGTTCTCCAGCCTGATCGTCAGCGGCGAAACCGGCACCGGCAAAGGCATGATCGCCCGGATTCTGCACTATTCCGGCAGCCGCGCCGCCGCACCGCTGGTCGAAATCAACTGTGCCGCCCTGCCGCGCGAATTATTGGAAGCCGAATTATTCGGTTACGAAGCCGGCGCTTTTACCGGCGCGAAAAAACGCCATCGCGGCCTGTTTGAACAGGCGCATACCGGCACACTGTTTCTCGATGAAATCGGCGAAATGGACCTGGATTTGCAAAGCAAGCTGTTAAAAGCCGTGGAAGATCTACGCATCCGCCGGGTTGGCGGCGAAACCGAGATAAACATCGACGTACAAATCATCGCCGCCACTAACCTAGACTTGGTGGAAAAAGTCGCCGAAGGCTTGTTCCGCCGGGATTTGTATCATCGCTTAAACGTCATCAACATCCGCATGCCGGCCCTGCGCGAACATAAGCAGGACCTGGATCAATTGGTGCCGCAATTCATCGCCGAATGCAATCGCAAATCGGCCAAGTCGGTCAGCCACATTCCGGAGCAAGCCTGGCAGATGCTGAAAAGCTACGATTGGCCCGGCAATATCCGCGAGCTGCACAATGTGCTGGAGCGCTGCGTGTTGTTGTCCAACGATCATAATTTGCCGGTGGAATGGTTGCAGCTACAAGCCCCGCAAGCGACGACGGCCACACACAACGCCAAAGTCAATCAGGAAGGCGTGTTCATTCCGCTGGACGGCAGCATCAGTCTGCACGAAATGGAAAAATTCATCATCCAGGAAGCGCTAAACCGTAATGACGCCAACGTCACCGGCGCGGCGCGGATGCTAGGCACCACACGGGAAACCCTACGCTACCGCGTGC
Organism: Methylomonas sp. TEB; assembly: GCF_047777895.1. Taxonomy (GTDB): domain Bacteria; phylum Pseudomonadota; class Gammaproteobacteria; order Methylococcales; family Methylomonadaceae; genus Methylomonas. Next base: position 1,303,182 of record NZ_CP180476.1, on the reverse strand, counting down.
AGAAATATCATTTGAAATGTAAATTTTGAGCAAAGCTGGTGTTGGTTGGCTAATACGGGAGAGATTTATCTCGGGCAAAAAAATGCGCCCTGCCTGTCCGAAGAACTTCGACCAAACAGAGCGCCACGTCCACACATGAGAACAGGTAGGAGTAACAACACAATCTAAGTAGAGCAAGGTTGATGCCAAATAGCCTATTCCTTGATTTTTCTGGATGTATGGGATTTTTAACCGATAAAACACCGGGAGATTTGCACCAGATACAACCAAAATCCGGCTGTTTTGCACCAGGATGGCTCAATTGGCTTATCCAAACCGATAACCCTCCTCGTGAATTGCAGCATTCAATAATTTTGTGGGTCGTTCTCGCTCGGCACTCAGCGATTGCACAAAATTACGCCAATTAACGAGCTCGCTACGAGATAGCTCGAGTTATTTTGGCGAAGCGTGGAGAAAAAGACTCGACGCATTTAGAAGAAATGCCAGGATAACCAAGCAGGGTTTCCCGCCGACGAATTCAAACCACCAAGCGGCCAAAGCCGGATATCTGGCGCTCGAATGTTCAACCAGCGCAGCTACAAAAATCGAGTCCGGCCTACCGAATTCTTTTAGGGCGCATCAGCGATAGCGCCATGCGCCGAATGATTTAACACCAACAGATGGCCCATGACGGATACGTCTATTAACCCCTTACGTGTATTAGCTCAGACCTGATCTGAAACTTACCCCGGAGTCCACCCATGAGAAAATTAATTTTTGGTACATTACTGGCCGCCATCACCCAACTAAGCTACGCCAAGCCTCCAGAAGCCCGCTCCCTGCCGCTGGAGCAGATCAGTATCGAACACATCGATCTTCAAGGCCAACTCCGAACCTGGAAACTCAATAAGGTGTGTATCAACCAGCAAGCTTACCTGCTGCTGATGAAAGGTTTGACCGAACCGATCAGTATCTCGCCGTCCTTCAAAGATGGGAAACCGGAGCAATGCCGAGTCGCAGACTAAAGCCGGAAACGCTTACGATTATTCCTGCCTATGGTTTTATCGGGGTGGTTTTCTTCGCGTATGCCGTGCCGAGCATCGGAGCTTTTGAACGAGCAAATCAGCAAGATAGCCGACTTGCATGCGTAGGACCCGAAGTTTTGTAGGGCGCATTAGCGATAGCGTCATGCGCCGAATGATTGAAAGCCAACATACGGCGCAATACGGCTACGCCTATTGACGCCCTACGAATTGCGCCTTACGACCTTACCGTGAAATCGGAATGGTTTTCTTCCCGCATGCCGCGCCGAGCACCGGAGCTTTTGGACGGATCAGCCCGTTAGGGGCGCCGCAGGGATGCGGCGCGTTGACGAAGGGGCAGGAAGCCCCTTTCGGCAACCCCGTTCAAAAGCGAGGAGCGCAGGGAATGAGCGGCATCCGGGTGTCTTTTCTTTTGGATACTTTTCTTTGGACAAGCAAAGAAAAGTATCTCGGCTGTCGGGCCGAAACCCGACATTAAAATAGGTCGTGGCAATTCAACACGATGCAAGCGATCACGCGACTGATGCGCTTCATTTTGTTCAGCACATCCTATGGCCCTATAGCCTATTGTTTTAGGGGTGGCTTATTCGCTTGGTTAAGTTTTTCGTTTAGTGCTGCCTTCTTTCGTGCAAGTAGTTCAGGTTGAATAAAGTAGAAGTCGAACAGTCCATCCAGTACATCTAGGGTCCATTCGGCTTCTCCGGGCTCCACATCGATAACTTCGCCTGTGGCGGTGCTTTTAACTGGGTGTGCAGCGAAATTTCCAATATTCCTAATTGCGTCGATAGCGTCGCTGAGATGAGAGGGGAGCGACTTTGAGTTAATCACTTCATCTATTTCTCTTGCCAGGTCGCCCTTCTTCACCATCGCCTTCTCTCTCAAAATATGTTGAAGGCATCGGCGACTCAAGGCGGCGCTTGCCTTCGGGCTGTCAAAGAGGACAAGTGCTGCTTCGATATAGTCTTGAGCGAATTCCATCGGTACATCGGGATGCGGATTTGGTCGAGCACTCGACTTTGGCCGCACAAAGTTGCGACTGATCACTTCGCCTTCCCAGTGCCCCGCTTGCGTATGGATAACTTCATTGCATCGAAGCTCAATGATCAGCTTTGAGCAGGCAGGGCAATTTTGCAGTTCAACAGCCCAGTAACCGTCGGCGTCTTTTCCGACACTTAGTGAGTGGGCTGCACTGTGAATATCAACTTGACAATGTGGGCACTTCATTTCAAACGTTCTCGTGTATGGGGTCTTTGAATGACGACAAGGGGTTGCACATGTGGCCTATCAAGTGATTAAAAAGTTTCCGTATACCATGCCAGCTCCCCCTATACCACCAACCTCGGCACTGCCGCCAACAACCTCTGCGTATAAGCATGCTCCGGCGCCCCACAAACCTTCGCAGTTAAACCTTCTTCTACAATCTTCCCCTTATACATCACCACCGTCCGATCACTGAGATACTCCACCACCCCAATATTGTGCGTAATAAATAACAAAGTCAGATTACGCCGCCGCCGAATATCGAGCAGCAATTGCAGAATTTCCGCCTGCACCGACACATCCAGCGCGCTGGTGATTTCGTCGCACACCACAAACTCCGGATTCAAGGCCAAAGCCCGCGCCAGACCGATGCGTTGCCGTTGGCCGCCGGAAAATTCGTGCGGGTAGCGCCACAGTGACTCCCGGCTGAGTTGCATGTCTTCCAGCAGTTGTCCTGCCAGTTCGATACGCTGTTCTTGATTGACACCGATGCCGTGCACTTTCATGGGTTCGGTCAGGGTGGTTTCCACCAGCAAACGCGGATTGAGCGAGGATTGCGGGTCTTGAAAGGCAATCTGCATCTTGCGTCGTAGCGGCCTCAGTTCCCGCGCAGACAAGCCGGTGAGTTCCTGGCCGTCGATGCGGATACTGCCGGCCGTCGGCAATTCCAGTTGCAACACCGCCCTGCCCAAAGTGGTTTTGCCGCAGCCGGATTCACCGACCAAGGCGACGATTTCACCGCGCGGAATATCCAGCGATACTTCATCCACGGCTTTGACGTAATCGACGGTTTGCCGGAACAAACCTTTTTTGATGGGGAACCAGACTTTCAAATCACGGATTTGCAGTAGCGGCTCGCCCTGCTTCGTCACTATTTGAGCGGAACTCTTATGACTATCCCCATCTATCCGAGCCGAGCTGGTAGTCCCCTCTCCCTCCGGGAGAGGGCTAGGGTGAGGGGAGTTCATCGAAACGTTTTGCGTTGACTGTAGCCTTAAGCCGGCGCGCTCCAGTACGGAAAGCAGTTTTTTATCGCTCTTACTCAGCAACTCATCCGACAGAGGGGGCGAGTAAGGTGAAGCATTGATTTGCATCCCCTCACCCTGCCCTCTCCCGAGGGGAGAGGGTTCTGCTCTCGCTATTACGACGGGCTCCTGTGAAATAGTTAGATTTTCCGCGCTTGGCGATTCGGCGGTTTCGGGAACAGAAGGATTGGCACCTAGGGCCGCCCTGCCCGGTTTGGCCAGATTCTCCGGCACCGCGGCCAGCAATTGTTGGGTATAGGGATGCTTAGGGTTGCGCAGTAGTGATTTACACGCGCCGACTTCCACCAGTTTACCCTGCTGCATCACGCCCACCCAATGCGCCATCTGCGCCACCACACCAAAATCGTGGGTGATGAACAGCATGCTCATGCCAGTGTCGTCCTGGAGTTTGCGCATCAGGCGCAAAATCTCCGCTTGCACGGTCACATCCAGTGCGGTGGTCGGCTCGTCAGCGATCAATAACTGCGGCTGGCAGGCTAGCGCCATAGCGATCATCACTCGCTGGCGCTGGCCACCGGATAACTGATGCGGATAGTCGCGGAAGCGGCTGGCGGCGTTGGGAATTTGCACCTGCTCCAAGGCCTTGATAGTCCGCTCGGTGGCTTCAGCGTCGTCCATATCGGGATGATGCAATTGCAGCGCTTCGGTGATTTGCTCGCCGATGCTCATCACCGGGTTCAAGGAGGTCATGGGCTCCTGGAAAATCATGGCGATTTTTAAGCCGCGCACCGCACGGATACCCGGATCGTCCAGGGTTAGCAAGTCCTGCCCGTTCAGCAAAATCTCGCCGCTGGGATGCGAAGCCACACCGTCCGGTAACAAGCGGATCACCGACAAGGCGCTAACCGACTTACCGCTGCCGGATTCGCCGACCAGGCAAAAGGTTTCGCCCTTGGGGATGCTGAAACTGATGTCGTCCACCGCTTTAACTTCGCCGCCGCCGGACCTTAGATAAGTGCGCAGGTTGCGGACTTCCAGCAAGGGTTGGCTCATGATTTGACCCCGGCCTTATCCGACAAGCGCGGATCAATGGCATCCCGAAACGCTTCGCCGATCAGGTTGTAGGCAAACACGGTCATGAAGATCGAGCCACCGGGAAACACCGCCATCCACCAGTTAAAGGTCGATGACTTGACGGCCTGATCCAGCATCGCCCCCCAGGATGGCGCGTCGACCACGCCCAAGCCCAAAAAGCTTAAGGTCGCTTCCGACAGAATCGCCCCGGCCACGCCAAAGCTGACCGCCACCAACAAAGGCGCGACGCCGTTGGGCAGCATGTGCCGGAACAAGATCGAGCTTAGGGGCAAACCGCTGGCCACCGCCGCCTGTACGTAATCCTGTTTGCGCAGTTTCAAAAACTCCTGGCGCACATAACGCGCGTATCCGGACCAACCGGTCACGCCGATGATCACCATCATCATGTACAGACTGCGCCCGAAGAAGGCCACGAAAGTCAGCAGCAGGAACAAGGTTGGGATGTCTTCGAAGATTTCCACCAGGCGCATGCCCAGCATATCGACGACGCCGGAAAAATAGCCCATCAAGCCACCGATGACGATGCCGATGGCCAAGGCGATACCCGACGCAATCAGGCCGATGCTCAAGGAAATCCGGCAGGCGTGGATCATCCGGCTTAAGACGTCGGCACCGTTTTCTTCGGTTCCCATCAGGTGAGTATGGCCTTCCGTGGCAAACGGCGCTTCCAGGCCCTTGCTGCCCAAGTCGCGTAGATAATCGACCGGCGCATAAGGTATCGGCGGCATGATTTTCCAATCCACTTGCGTGTAAGCGGGGCCGCGGAAATCGTCGTAAATCACCAGCACTGGCGGTTTGACGAAGCTGTTGACCAGCAGCGCCGCTAACGCACTACCCAATAAAAACAACAGAATCTGTTTTCCGCCGTCGATGTTAAGCCGGAACACCGCCAGGGCGATGAAAAAACTAGCCAGGATCCAAGCGTCTTCTACGGACAAATATTCCAGCACCGGCGCAGAAATCGTACTGCCCTTGCTCATCAGCAAGGGCATGGAGTTAGCCAGAAACGGCGCAAACACCGCGCAAAACACCAACAACCCTACCCAGCCCAAGCCGAATTTGACGCCGACGCCGGCCAGGGTTTTACGCCAGATCCGCGCAGAAAAAGATTCGCGACTGCTCACGGACTTAGTCATAACTCACCCGCGGATCGGCCAGGGTGTAACAGAAGTCGGCAATCAGATAGCCGATCAGCGTCAGAAAGCCGCTGATCCAGGTGATCGACAACACCAGTTCGCGGTCGCGGCCTTTCACGGCTTCCACCGCCAATTGGCCCATGCCGTTGATGCTGAATATGTTTTCGACGATCAAGGAGCCGGCCAACAAACTGGGCAGCAAACCCGCAGAGACGGTTATCAAAGGCAATAAACTATTGCGGAATACGTGTTTCCACAGCACGTCATTCTCAGCAAGGCCCTTGGCGCGGGCGGTGCGGGCGTAATCGGCGTGCAGGTTTTCCAGAATCGAGGTGCGGGTGAGTTTGGTAAGCGCGGCAAAGCCGCCGTAGGACAGGCAAATCACCGGCAAGATCAGATGCCAGATTCTATCCAACAAGAAACCGCGCACGAAGCCACCCTCGTCCCAATACGGCAGGAACGGCATGTCTTGCGCTTCCCGGCTGCTGATGCCGGCGGTCGGGAACCATTGAAAGTACTGAACATTGGCAAAAAAACCCAATAGTAAGACGCCGGCCAACATGGTCGGAATCGACCACAAGGCCAACATTGACATGCCGGCGCCCAAGTCGAAAGCGCTGCCACGTTGGGTCGCGGCCTTCATGCCGACCATGATGGCAATGATATAGGTAAACGGCAGGGTGACCAGATTGAGTAGCAAAGTAATCGGGATGCGCTCGGCCAGGATGTCCGACACCGGCCGACCGTATTGAAAGCTGGTACCCAGATCCATACCCTTGCTGAAGGAAAATTCGCCGCGCTGACCTTGGGAGTCGCTAACAAAACCGATCGGCGAGACATTATTCAGCCAGCGCAGATATTGCACCGGCGCCGGTTGATCTAAGCCGTAGCGTTTATTGTAATAGTCCAGCAAAGCCTGTTTTTCTTGCGGCTTCATATCCATGCCGCCGATCAGAGTCTGCGCGCTGATGCCGCCCGGCGACATGGCCATCACGCTAAACACCAGTATGGTAATTCCCAGCAAGGTGGGAATCATCAACAGCAAGCGCCGCAGCAGATAGGTCAACATCGATGAATCCCAGGCCTATTGGCTGTATTTTTGCTGCGCCAGCGGCACGTAATTTTCCAGTGGCAAGCCACCAAAGTTCAATCCCAATTTAGTCATTTGCAGATTGTGGATACGCTTATCAACAAATAACAAGCTTTTGCGGCGCATCAAAAACGTGTATGGCTGGTCTTCATAGAGAATGTGCTCGGCCTGCTGCCAGAGCGGCATGCGTTTGCTCTCATCAACGGTGCGGCGGGCGTCGTCGATTAATTTATCCAAAGCAGAATTTTTGTAACTGACGTAGTTATCGCCTTTGCTGACGGCTTGCGAGCTATGGAAGATTTGGTACAAATCGGTTTCGATACCGCTGGTCCAACCCAAAGTAATCGCGTCGAAATCTTTTTTATCCAGATTTTCCAACATCACCGGCCATTCCTGCGGGGTTGGAATTAGCTTGACGCCGGCGCGGGCGTAGAGATCTTTCAATAAAAGCACCATGCGTTTGGTGTCTTCGTTGGCTTGAAAGTAGGTCAGTTTAAATTCAAAGGGTGCACCGACCTTATCTTCCAATACGCCGTCGCCATTTTTATCCTGATAGCCGGCATCTTTTAGCAAGGCTTTGGCTTTATCCAAATCCGCTTGATACGGCTGCAAGGCCGCGTCATGCTGTTTACTGGTTTTACTGAACGGACTGACCGCCGGCTCGGCGTAATCCAACATCACATCTTTAATCACCCGGCTGACGTCGGTGAGATAGGTCATGGCCTGGCGCACGCGCTTGTCGGCAAAACGGGTTGGCTTGCCGCCGCGTTCCTGGTTCCAGCCGATGTAGCTATAGCCGACGACCGGTGGCATGTATTCGAAGTTTTGGCTCTTGGCCTGGATTTGTGGGTCTTTTTTCAGCTCTTGATACTCGACCGGTCTAGCGGAGTAAGAGTCGATATCGCCATTACGAAAGGTGGTTAAGCGGGCACTATCGTTTTGGATAATTTTCCAGAGAATCCGATGGTAAGACGGTTGTACGTCGCCCCAATAACGCTCGTTGCGGACCAGTTCGATATTGCCCTTGTCCGGCGTCCAGTTTTTCGGATCGTTTAATCGATAAGGACCACTACCCAATAACAAACCTTTGGACTCGTTGAATTTTTGCGGCTCTTTTAAATACGGTTCGTAAAAATGCTTGGGCAGGATACCGATGCCACCGGCCAAGGACAGCGCTTCGAAGTACGGCTCTTTGAAGGTAAATACCACTTCGTACTTGCCGTTGGCTGTGACGCTTTTGATCTTTTCCAGATAGGCGCGTTCGCGCGGCGCCTGGATGGCGTCGGTCATGATGAAATTGAAACTGAAAACCACGTCGTCGGCGGTCAGCGGTTGGCCGTCCGAGAAATTCACGTCCTCCCGCATCCGGAAGGTAATCACCAGCCCGTCTTCGCTGATGGTCCAATCTTTTGCCACCAGCCCCGCCCACTCCAAGGTATCGGGGTTGCGGGTGATCAGGCTTTCCAACACATAGCTTTGGACGTTGGAGGCGTAGGCATCGCTGGACACCAGTGGCGTGATGGTTTTCAGGTTGGTGCCAAAGGCTTCGACACTCCAGTCGCCCTGGGCGTAATCCGGCTGCTGACTGGCGGCATACGCACGTTGAAAGGCTTGCGCCACCTCACCGCTCTTGGTCGAGTTGCTGGATGCGTTTGCGGCAAGCGCGCCGGAGGCAATTGCCCCGCGCAACTCGCGCATATCCTTGGCTTGTTCGGACAGCGCGGTTTGCATTTCAGTCAATTTCAGCCATTGCCGGTCGATTTGATACATCGCTAATACGATCAGCAAGATAGTCAAACCAAGTAGCGAGTAGAGAATCCAATCTCGGGTAGTTGATGGTGTTTGCATGTTTCCAGTGTTTCGCAGAAATTAAACAGAAACGTGAGCGGCGCTTCTGCCGCGGACCGGTGTTCTTCTTAAAAAGACTGAGCTTTATCGGGAACACCGTCTTGGCAAAAACGCCCACTTCCCAGCATTGTAACCCGGTAGAGAGCCGTCGCTCCTCGCTACCGGGGCTCGACGCTAAAGCAAATTAGCAATGGGTGCCTCGGGATTAACGTCGGCATCATAATCCACACCGGCCACCTCAAAACCAAACAGTTTGAGAAACTCGTGTTTGTAGCCGGCAAAGTCGCTCAATTCGTTGATATTGTCGTTGTTTATTTGTGACCACAAAGCGTTGACCGTGTCTTGAATTTGCGGCTGCAGTTCTTTTAAATCGGCACGAAAACGACCGCTGTCATCCAAATGGGGGTTGGCGCCGTAGAGGCTATCGCGGAATAGGCCATTGACCTGTTCGATACAACCTTCATGCGTCCCCGCTTCCTTCATGGTTTTAAAGAGTAAGGCCAAATACAAAGGCATGACCGGAATCGCTGCACTGGCTTGGGTAACGACGGCTTTTAGCACCGACACCCTGGCATCGCCACCCAACACCGCTAATTTGCCGCGAATATCAATGACGCGTTTGTCCAAGTCTTTTTTGGCCGCACCGATCGTGCCGTCCCAGTAAATATCCCAGGTAATTTTTTCGCCTAGATAGGTGTAGGCCGTGGTTTTGGCGCCGTCCGCCAAGACGCCAGCATCGGCTAACGCATCGATCCACATTTGCCAGTCTTCGCCGCCCATCACCGCGACGGTGTTAGCGATTTCTTCTTCGGTGGCTGCCGGCAGGGTGAATTCCTTGATGATCTCTTTGTCGGTATCGATACCGTTTTGCACCAAATCCTTGCCGATCGGTTTCAACGTAGAATTATGCGTGACCCCGGTTTTTGGATGCGTACGGCGCGGGGCGGCCAAGCTGTAAATCACCAGATCGACTTTGCCCAAGTCCTGTTTGATAGCGTCTATGGTTTTTTGTTTGATCTCGTCGGAAAATGCATCGCCGTTGATACTTTTCGCGTACAGTCCTTCTGCTTCGGCAAACTTATGGAACGCCGCGGAATTGTACCAACCTGGTGTACCCGGTTTGTCGGCAGATCCTTCGCGTTCAAAAAACACACCCAAGGTTTTTGCGCCGGAACCGAAAGCCGAGACGATACGCGATGCCAGACCGTAGCCGGTGGACGCGCCCAGAATCAGCACATTTTTGGGGCCGTTAGGAATAGCGCCGAAACTTTTGACGTAGTCGATCTGCTGTTTGACATTGGCTTCGCAGCCGACGGGGTGGGTGGTGACGCACATAAATCCGCGTACGCGAGGTTTGATAATCATGTTGATCCTTAAATCAAGCTATTAAAAATTAAGACGAATGTCGCTTTCGCAGCGATGTTTGTTACAAATTTTAAAGTTTATCCCATGATATGGCTGAACAGGAAAATAATATCGATAGTATCCGAAGCGAAAAATCGCCTTATTCGGCTATCCGCGACTATGTTAATAAACGTCAGCCTAAAAGCCAATCTGGGTTGGACGCTGCCAGCTATTCACGCACCGGCAACGGTTATAGAGGGATGCCCCGAAGTCTCTGCCTAGAATCCGCAACAATATCTTCTTTGCTAAGCAGCTAACCGCTTAATCAAGCAAAAAAAAGGGAGCGTTAAGCTCCCCTTTTGCAGGTCCGCGTTACGGTTTACTGTTTTTGCGTATTGATAACAATGTCGGCTTTAGTCTGCAGCGCATTCAATACCGCTTCCATCTGCGCCTTACCGAAAGCAGCAGAGATGTTTTTAGCGATCAAGGCTTGTTTACTCTTGTCACTATCCGACATGACGCCTTCGTTTACAGCGTTTATGCTAACCACCAATTTACCGCCCTTGGCGTCGTCGATTATTGCCACACTAGGCTGACCGGCCTTCGGTTTGGCGGTTCTAAAAATCTCTTGAGTGACAGCCGCCGGCAAATCGCTGGTAGTACGCGTCAAACCGTTGATTTTTTTGGTTTGCAAATGCTGTGCTTCGGCAATTTGAGCAAGTGTTTTACCGCTAGCCAATTCTTGTTTAATTTTATCGGCGGTGGCGATTGCTTGTTGTTTGGCCTTATCTTGCTGAATCGCGGCAACGACTTGCGCTTTAACATCCTTGAGTTCCCTGCTGGCAGCAGGTTGATGCGATAACATACGCAGCACCACGACTTTGTCGCCGCCAATTTCCAGCGGCTCGCTGTTGCTGCCTTTTAACACATCTTCGGAAAACGCAGCCGCTCGAACTTTTTCGTCGGCAGCGATACCTTCGCCCGCGGTGCGAGTGAATGCGTCGGTCTTGCTGGTAGCCCCACCCAACAGTTGCGCAACCGCCGCCAGACTATCAGGATTTTCATAACTGACTTCGGCAACTTTCTCGGCCAAGGTGTTAAATTTGGCTTCGGCCTGCGCTTTTTGATAAGCCTTGCTGACTTCGGCTTTTACCGCTTCGTAAGACTTTACGTCGCCGGGTATTAATTCGGTCACTTTAATTAAATGATAGCCAAAAGCCGATTTAACGGGCTCTGAGACTTCGCCCAGTTTTAAACTGCTTGCGGCATCTTCAAAGGCTTTCTCCATCACGCCGACATTAAATAAACCCAGGTCGCCGCCATTTTTAGCGGTTAATTTATCGTCGGACACTTCGGCGGCTAAGGCAGCGAAATCCTTGTTTTTCAAATCTTGTTTGGCTTTCAGGGCTTTTTGCAGCGCTAAATCGTCGGCCGTTTTATCCTTGTTGAACGCGAACAGAATATGGCTGATTTTTCTGCGCTCTTTCGTAGTGAATTGGACTTTTTGTTCTTCGTAGTAAGCCTTTAACTGCTCTTCGGTAGGGCTAATATCTGCGGCCAATTTATCCAATGATAATTCAACGTATTCGATAGCCACCTGCTCGGGAGTCTGATACGCATCCTGGTGCTGCTGATAATAAGCGGTAATTTCCTCTTCGCCGGGCTGTTGACTGACAGCCGTTAACGGCACGGTCAAATATTCCACATCGCGGGTTTGGTTCTGGATTTTAAAGAAGTTGTTGATTTCCGCCGGCGTGACAAAGCTGCTATCTACCACGGCTCTTTGGAATTGCTCCATCACCAAAGCTTTTTTGATGCGATTGACGAACTCGGCGGAAGACATGCCTTGCGAACCGAGCATGGTTTGGTATTGCGTCTTATCGAACTTTCCGTCTTTTTGAAAATACTCGAGAGTTTGTATGAAGTCCCTGGCCGTTTCATCGCTAACCAACAGGTTTTGATCCTGAACGTATTGCAATAACACCTCGTCGCGAACCAGCTTTTGCAAAGCCTGTTTTTTTATCGTCTCTTCGTCGAATTTCATGCCTGCCAGATTTTGCGCATATTGCTGATAGGCCTGACTGACATCCCGCTGAAAAAATTCCTTGTCTCCCACAGACACCACCGGGGCCTCTTTACCGCCGCCAAGGTAGTTTTGGATGCCCCACAATCCGAAAAGCACACAAATCAAAATCAATATGATTGATGCAAACAGACCGTGCACCTTTTCTCTAATCTCTAAAAGCATAAACGCTGTCCTTAAACAGTATTAAACCCGATCGCTTCAGGCCATAAAATTAACAGGCAAAAAAAAACCTCGGACCATACGGCCCGAGGTTTCTGTTTTGGCGGAGCGGACGGGGCTCGAACCCGCGACCCCCGGCGTGACAGGCCGGTATTCTAACCAACTGAACTACCGCTCCAAAGTCTGGTGGGTGCTGAGGGGTTCGAACCCCCGACCCTCGCCTTGTAAGGGCGATGCTCTCCCAGCTGAGCTAAGCACCCGACTAAAGAGCGGCTAGTTTACAGCATCTTTTAAAGATTTGCCAGCTTTAAATGAAGGAATTTTCGCGGCTTTAATGGTGATCTCTTCACCGGTCTGCGGATTGCGGCCTTTACGCTCAGCTCTTTCTTTAACATCGAATGTGCCGAAGCCAACCAAGGCAACGGAATCGCCTTGTTTCAAAGCATCTTCTACTGCTTTGATAAAACCATCTAAAGCACGCCCTGCATCAGCTTTAGTTAACTGGGACGCACTGGCGATTGCATCGATAAGTTCCGATTTATTCATTTATTTCCCCTTAGGATGTCGTTGTATTAATTATGCTCAGCAAACAAATGTTTGGATTTGTCCACTAACCGGTTTTCCACCAACCCGATTTACAGCCTCTCCTGGTGCGAGAGGTCGACATTTATATCAATCGCCTGCAAGCGATGTCAAGCACAGAAGTCCGCGGAAGCCACGACGCTGATGGTTTCCGCCGACCCGACTCAACTTTTAATGGGCAACAACACCCGGCTTTTTTACCTCTGCCTTGCTGGCGGCAGTTTCAGTTATTTCTGCCACCGGGATTGCAGCAATGGGGGTGGGCATATGCTGTAGAGCCAACTCCAACACTTCATCTATCCAACGGACACACTTAATCGCCAAATTACGTTTGATATTTTCCGGGATCTCGGCGAGGTCCTTTTCGTTTTCCGCCGGAATCACCACTGTCGCAATGCCGCCGCGATGCGCAGCCAACAATTTCTCTTTCAGTCCGCCAATCGGTAGTACTTCACCGCGCAGGGTAATCTCTCCGGTCATCGCCACATCAGCACGCACTGGGATTTTGGTCAAAGCGGAGATAATGGCGGTACACATGCCAATACCGGCACTAGGCCCGTCTTTTGGGGTCGCACCCTCCGGAACGTGAATGTGAATATCATTTTTTTGGAACACATCGCTGTCGATTCCCAAGATATTAGCTCGACTCCTGACCACCGTGACCGCCGCTTCAATCGACTCCTTCATCACATCGCCGAGCTTACCGGTCGTTAGCTGTTTGCCCTTACCCGGCATTACCGCAGTTTCAATCGTCAACAACTCACCGCCGACTTCAGTCCATGCCAAACCGGTTACTTGACCAATTTGATCGCTGTCTTCGGCCATGCCATAGCTAAAGCGTCTGACGCCGAGATACTTGTCCAGTGTTTTCTCGGTAACCGAGGTTCGACTTTTGCGGGTTTTCAATAACAGGTCTTTCACAACTTTCCGGCAAATTTTCGAAATTTCCCGTTCCAGTCCGCGCACACCCGCTTCCCGCGTGTAGTACCTGATAATATCCTTGACCGCTGCTTCGGAGATGGAAATTTCCGACTCTGCCAGACCGTTGTTTTTGATCTGCTTCGGAATCAAAAAGCGCATGGCGATATTGATTTTTTCATCTTCCGTATAGCCGGCCAAACGGATTATTTCCATCCTGTCCATCAAGGCGGGCGGGATATTCATCGTATTCGCGGTAGCCACAAACATCACGTCGGATAGATCGAAATCGACTTCCAGATAATGATCCGAGAAAGTATGGTTTTGCTCCGGATCCAACACTTCCAACAACGCAGAAGCGGGATCACCGCGAAAATCTGCCGCCATTTTGTCGATCTCGTCCAGCAAGAACATGGGATTCCGGGTTTTGACTTTCGACAGATTTTGCAGAATTTTTCCGGGCATAGAGCCTATGTAGGTACGCCTATGTCCGCGAATTTCCGCTTCGTCTCTTACCCCGCCTAACGCCATCCGCACATATTTGCGATTGGTGGCCCGTGCAATCGACTGGCCGAGAGAGGTTTTACCAACCCCTGGCGGACCGACCAAACACAGAATAGGCCCTTTCAACGCTTTAACACGTTGTTGCACAGCTAGATATTCAAGTATCCGCTCTTTTACTTTATCCAGCCCGTAATGTTCGGCTTCCAATACCTCTTCCGCGACTTTTAAATCGTGCCGGACCTTGGTTTTCTTTTTCCAAGGCACATTGACCATCCAATCGATGTAATTGCGCACCACTGTCGCTTCCGCCGACATCGGCGACATCATTTTCAGTTTATTCAGCTCGGCCGTCGCTTTGGTTTTGGCTTCGGAGGACATACCGGCAGCGGCAATTTTTCGCTCCAGTTCTTCGATCTCGTTGCTGGCTTCGTCCATCTCGCCCAGCTCTTTTTGAATAGCTTTCATTTGCTCATTCAAATAATATTCGCGCTGATTTTTTTCCATCTGCTTTTTAACGCGGCCGCGAATTTTCTTCTCCATCTCCAAAATATCGACCTCACCTTCCATCAAGGTCATCAAATTTTCCAGACGTTTGGCGACATCGACCATTTCCAGCATCAGCTGTTTTTCTTCAACTTTTAAAGCCATATGCGCCGCCATCGTATCGGCCAGGCGGCTTGGGTCGTCAATGCCGGCCAGGGAATTAAGCACTTCGGGCGGAATTTTATTATTCAATTTCACATACTGATCAAACGAATTAATCGCGGTCCGCTGCAAAACCTCCGCTTCCTGTTCGGAAATATTTAATTCGTCGCTCAACTCGACCACGCTAGCCGCACAATAATTATCAACTTCTTGGTATTTTGTTACGGAGCAACGCTGACTGCCTTCAACCAACACTTTCACAGTACCGTCCGGCAGTTTCAATAATTGCAGGATGTTGGCCAAGGTCCCGACCCTGTATAAGTCATCAAAACCCGGTTCATCGACATCGGCCTGTTTCTGGGCAATCAGCAACACTTGTTTGTCTTGTTTTATGGCGGCATCAAGGGCATCAATCGACATACCTCTACCGACAAACAATGGAATCACCATATGCGGATAGACCACCACGTCCCGTAACGGCAAGACAGGAATTAATTCATCTTTGGTTTTTAACTCGGTCATTTCATTTGCTCCCTTGAGCAGCTCAAAACATTGGATGTCATCCTATATGAGGATGAACTCACAGAAAACAAGTATCTTTAATTTCAGGCAAAAAAAAGGGGGCTTTATTGAAAAAGCCCCCTTTTTTGGTTATTTCTTCGCGAGAGCGCGAGAAACGTTCAAAGCCCCTTATCTAAGAAGCGTCCGAAACCACCAGCTTTTGCTCTGCTTCGTAAACCAAAATTGGCTCCGAATTACCCAAAATGACGTTTTCGTCGATGACAACTTTCGATATTTTGTCGTTGGAAGGCAGTTCGTACATCGTATCCAACAACACATTCTCGACAATTGTTCGCAAACCTCTGGCACCGGTTTTTCGTTCCATCGATTTGCGGGCAATCGCCGCCAACGAATCATCTCTAAACTCCAGCTCCGCACCTTCCATTTCAAACAAATGCTTGTACTGCTTGATCAAAGCATTTTTAGGCTGTGTCAGAATTTGAATCAGCGCGGCCTCATCCAACTCGTCCAGCGTAGCGATAACCGGCAGACGACCAACAAACTCCGGAATCAATCCGTACTTAATCAAATCCTCGGAGCGCACATCGGCAAAAATCTCGCCGACGTTGCGCTTATCGTCCTTGGTTTTAACTTCCGCCGAAAAACCGATGCCGCCCTTCTCGGTGCGATGTTTGATGACCTTATCCAAACCTGCAAAAGCCCCACCCACGATAAACAAGATATTGGCAGTATTAACTTGCAAAAAATCCTGCTGCGGGTGCTTGCGACCGCCTTGCGGCGGCACAGAAGCGACAGTGCCTTCGATAAGCTTCAGCAAGGCCTGCTGCACACCTTCCCCGGAAACGTCGCGAGTAATCGACGGATTATCGGATTTGCGAGAGATTTTATCGATTTCGTCGATATAGACGATCCCGGTCTCCGCTTTTTCCACGTCGTAATCGCATTTTTGCAAAATCTTTAAAATGATGTTTTCAACATCCTCACCGACATAACCGGCCTCGGTCAGTGTGGTGGCGTCTGCTATGGTGAAAGGCACATCCAGCAATCTGGCCAATGTTTCCGCTAACAAGGTTTTACCGGAGCCGGTAGGCCCGATCAGCAAAATATTGCTTTTCGCCAACTCAACTTCGTTCTTTTTGCTGTTGCTGCGCAAGCGCTTGTAATGATTGTAAACAGCAACGGCCAGAATTTTTTTTGCATTTTCCTGACCGATGACATAACCATCCAATTCTTGCTTGATTTCCTTCGGCTTAGGCAGCGCACCACCGGCCACGGACATTTCATCTTCCAGCAACTCATCTCTGATGATGTCGTTGCACAATTCCACACATTCGTCGCAAACATAAACGGATGGACCTGCAATCAGTTTCCTGACTTCATTTTGACTTTTACCGCAAAAAGAACAGTAAAGAAGTTTTTCATCGTCTTTACCTTTCTTGTCTCTACTCATAGACAGACTCCACCGTGATACATTACCTCGTCATGGCGATGAAATATATCAAAAACCAACATTCAAATCACGTCGCAGTCTTGACGAAGCGACGCGACACTTATCAGGCAATACGACTAGTCAATACTTTGTCGATCAAACCGTAATCAACCGCTTGCTGAGAACTCAGAAAATTATCTCGATCCGTATCTTGCTGAATTTTTTCCAACGGTTGCCCGGTATGATGGGCCAGGATTTTGTTCAAACGCTCACGAATAGCCAAAATCTCACGGGCATGAATATCAAAATCCGAGGCTTGGCCTTGAAACCCCCCCAAAGGCTGATGAATCATCACCCTGGAATGAGGCAAACAATAGCGCTTACCCTGCGCACCACCCGCTAACAGCAGCGCCCCCATACTGGCGGCCTGACCGATACACATGGTACTGACATCCGGCTTGATAAATTGCATGGTGTCGTAAATCGACATCCCTGCTGTCACTGAGCCACCGGGAGAGTTGATATACAAATGTATATCCTTATCCGGATTCTCGGACTCCAGGAACAGCAATTGCGCTACCACCAGATTAGCCGAGTAATCCTCCACTTGACCAACTAGAAAAATTACCCGCTCTTTCAGCAAACGGGAATAAATATCGAACGATCTTTCCCCACGGGCTGTTTGTTCAACCACTATAGGCACTAGACCGCCCGCCGCTTGCGGCGCCATCATTTCGCTCATCACATTTTGGTTAAACACGTTTAGCCCTCATTCGTTACTGTTTTTCCATGACATCATCAAAACCAACTGTTACGTCGGTGATTTTAGCCTGACTGACAATCCATGCAACAGCTTGGTCCTCTAAGACCATCTGCTGCACATCATTCAGCCTGGCCTTGTCGGCATAATACCAGTTCACAACGTCTTCGGGGCGCTCATAACTCTTCGCCATATCATCAATGACCGCACGAACTTTATCGGCATCGACCTTGATGTCATTCTTTTGGATGATTTCACCCAGAATCAAACCCAAGGCCACTCGACGCTTGGCCTGAGCTTCAAATGCATCCCTAGGCAAGTTCAGGTCTTCCAATTTCAAACGCATGTTTTTCGCGCGTTCGGCATAAGGCTTCATCAACGCTTGAATTTCTTGATCGATCAATGCGTTAGGCATCGCTATCACAATGTTCTCGTATAACGCATCCATCACCGCATTTTTCAACTTGTTTTTCAGACCTTGGTTCAGCTCTCTTTCCATGTTAGCCCGAACATCGCTACGGAAACTGGCCGCATCACCGTCTTCAACACCATAAGCCTTGATAAATTCCGCATCGACGACAGGTAAAACCGGCTCTTCTACTTTAACCAATTCGATCTCAAATTCGGCCACTTTGCCAGCTAATTTTTCACTGTTGTATTGCTCTGGGAAGGTCACAGAAAAGGTTTTGCTCGCACCGGCGACCAAGCCTTTCAATTCGTCTTCAAAACCGGGAATCATTTGTTTGCCGCCGATTTCCACCTGGTAATTTTCGACTTTACCATCGGTAAAATTCTCGCCGTCGGCCACGCCGGAGAAATGAATGGTTACGCGGTCAGCATCCTGCGAAGCGCGTTCGACCGTATTCCAGGTTTTCTTTTGCTGACGCAGTTTTTCGATCATGTTATCGACATCAGCCTCTTCCACAGTTGCTGAGGGGCGATCCACTTTCAATGCGCTAACGCCGTCCAGAACGATCTCCGGATAAACTTCGAACTCGGCGATATATTCAAAACCTTCGGCTTTCTCGGTAGGATGGATATGCGGATGACCGGCGGGGTTTAAATCCTGTTGTTGCAACGCTTCAAAATAAGTCGATTGAATCAAGTCACCGGTTACTTCGTTTCTCACTCTATCGGCGTACAACTTTTTTACCATACTCGCGGGCACCTTACCCGGACGGAATCCGTCCACTTTGACTTCGCGCGCGAGTTTTTTAAAGCGAGTTTCCATTTTCTCCTGAACCACGGCATCAGGAATGCTAACAGTCATTTTTCGGCTTAACTCTGATGTCTTCTCGACAGAAACTTGCATTGCATTACCTCAAAAAATTAAAAATACGGTTTTATATTTTGGGAGACCGGCCGGCGATGTTTAGATCTGGGGAACTTAAGGTCGTATCGTTACGAATAACGCAGGATATGGTGCGAGCGGGGAGACTCGAACTCCCACGGGGTTACCACTGGAACCTAAATCCAGCGCGTCTACCAATTTCGCCACGCTCGCTAAATAATTGAACGCGGCATTATAATCAGCCGCATCTTTAAAGACAACCTTATATTACTGACATCGCGCATGTACTCTTATCTTTCCAGCACCATTTTCGGCATCGCTTTTATTATGACACTCAGCAGCGCGCAGGCTTCAGCAAACGGGTTTACCGAGTTCAACCACCCCATCAGATTTGTAGATCAACAACGTATCGTCTACGCGGCTATCGCCGCTAACGAAAGCGAACGCGAGCACGGACTGATGTTTCGGCAGACACTTGCCGAGGACCAGGGCATGCTGTTTGTCTATCCGGATCAGACCCATCGCGCGGTATGGATGAAAAATACCCTACTGGCTTTGGATGTGGTGTTTTTAGCGGGTGGCGGCCAAATTGTAGGGCTGTTAAAAGATTTACAGCCCTGTGCCAAAGACCCGTGCCGAATTTATGATTCCAAAGTCCCGGCCAGATACATACTGGAACTACCAGCCGGCTTTATCGACAAACACGCAATTCAGGTCGGGCAAACAGTCGCACTACCCTAGGCTCAAGCCGGTCCGTTTGCGTCGTCCGGATCACCCTCGTACGGTGTTGCGTATTTGCACTCTTTCTGCGGACAGACTTTTTCGGTGCCACGGCGCTTGGTGGTTTTCAAGGTCAAAATCGGCCAATTACAATCTGGGCAACTTTCCTTGATCGGCGCGTCCCACAAGGCATAATCGCATTTTGGATATTCCGAGCAAGAATAAAAAATCTTCCCGCTACGCGCCTTGCGTTTTAGGATCGCCCCATTCTTGCACTGCGGACATTCAACCCCAGTATCTGAAGGCTTTTCCAAGGGCTCGATGTGTTTGCATTTAGGATACCCACTACAACCGACAAACTTGCCATACTTGCCAGTCTTTATAACCAGCGTCGACTCGCATTTCGGACACACCCGTCCTTCCACCACTTCCGGTTCCGCAGACGTAGCGCCGGCATTGTCATCCCCCAAATTTCGTGTATACGAACACGTCGGATAATTGGTACATCCTATAAAACGGCCATTCCGCCCCAAACGAATCGACAGCGGACTGCTGCACTCCGGACATTTTTCGTCGATACTTTCCTGAGTCACATCCTTGCGCTGTACACTTTCTTCTTTCTCGTTGATCAACTGAGTAAACGGCCGCCAGAAGTCGTTCATCAATGGGATCCAATCCTTCTCGCCGCGCGACACGGCATCCAGATCGTCTTCGAGATTAGCGGTAAAACTGTAATCGACGTATTTTGTGAAATGCTCGGTCAAGAACTTGTTGACGATACGCCCGACATCGGTTGGATAAAACCGCTTGTTGTCGATTGTCACATATTCTCGGTTTTGCAAGGTCGAGATAATCGTCGCATAAGTGGACGGCCGGCCGATGCCATGTTCTTCCAAGGCTTTTACCAGACTCGCCTCGCTGTAACGCGGAGGTGGCTCGGTAAAGTGCTGGGTAGCTGCAATTTCATTCAATACAACAGGCCGCCCTTCTTCCATCGGCGGCAACAGGCTATCCTGATCGTCGGCTGCCTCCTTGCTGTCGTCCACGCCTTCCAGATACACCTTCATGAAACCGGGATTGGTCACCGTAGAACCGGTAGCGCGAAATACGTTTTTATCGCTACCGCAATTGAGATCGACAGCCACCTGATTCAAGGTGGCATGAATCATCTGGCAAGCCACGGTACGTTTCCAAATCAAATCGTAGAGCTTGAATTGCTCCGCGCTGAGCCGGTCTTTCACCTGTTCGGGCAAACGCTGCACGGACGTCGGCCGAATCGCCTCGTGAGCTTCCTGAGCGTTTTTAGATTTGGTTTTGAAACGGCGCGGCTCTTTCGGCACATCATCGGCGCCATATTTTTCCGCGATCAGCGCCCGAATATCGGCAAGCGCCTCTTCGGCCAGATTGACCGAGTCGGTACGCATATACGAAATCAAGCCGACGGTTTCGCCACCCAAATCAATACCTTCGTAAAGCTGTTGCGCCACCATCATGGTCCGCTTGGTGGTAAAACCCAGCTTGCGAGCTGCTTCCTGTTGCAAGGTCGAAGTGATAAACGGCGGCGCCGGATTTTTACTGCGTTGCTTTTTTTCTAGCTTGGCGACGATCAGCTGACCATCGGCGGCTTCCAATAAGTTTTGCCTGACTTCATTGGCTTGCGCTTCGTTGGTAAAACTGAATTGATTCAGTTTTTCGCCGTTGAAATGCGTTAATTTGGCTTTAAACGGCAACCCTTGTGCGCTGGCTTCGGCGGTATGCGACCAGTATTCACGAGTCTTGAACGCCTCGATTTCCATTTCGCGTTCGACGATCATCCGCAACGCCGGGCTTTGCACGCGACCAGCGGATAATCCGCGGCGGATTTTTTTCCACAGCAACGGCGATAAATTAAAACCGACTAAATAGTCTAAAGCTCGCCGCGCCTGTTGCGCATTGACCAGATTATTGGATAGCTCGGTGGGGTGAGCGATAGCCTCGGTGACGGCCTTTTTGGTGATTTCATGAAACACCACCCGCCGCACTTCCTTGTCTTTTAGCAGTTTTTTTTCCTTGAGATGCTCGAACACATGCCAGGAAATCGCCTCGCCTTCGCGATCAGGGTCAGTCGCCAGATAAAGTGTATCGGCATTTTTTATCGCTTTGCCTATCTCTTGCAGATGGCGTTGGTTGCGATCAATCACCTGGTATTTCATCGCAAAACCGTTTTCCGGATCGACCGCGCCCTCTTTGGGAATCAAGTCGCGGACGTGACCGTAAGAGGCCAATACCTGGAAGTCCTTACCCAGGTATTTTTCGATGGTTTTGCATTTTGCCGGCGACTCTACAATGACTAAACTTTTGCTCATGCTATCCGTAGAAAAATCAATGTAAAGAAGTGGGTATCAAGTCGTAAACTATGTCTTCCATTCGGGAAAAAGCGGCACTATCGCCGGGTTGACTTAATAACACCATCAATACAATCCATTTCAATTTATCCAGCGTAATATTTTCGTCTTTCAAGGCCATTGCCCGATCAATCGCTATCTCGCGATTAATCGGTGTCAAGATGCCGCTGTGCTCAAGATACATCAAGAAATTCCGGCATTCCATGTCGAACACGGAGATTTCCTGACCGCTAAAAATGCGGAACGAAGAGGAAACCGCCGGTGTGATGCTCTCAATTTCAGCTAAAGATTCCAGCCAATCGAACGCCTTGTTGACATCAGGCTGCTGAAAACCCGCATCCAGCAACTCGCTGGCAATCACGGCAGTATCCGGATAGTTATCGCTGTCGCCATCCAGATAATTCTCAAACAGATAAATGAGCACATCGAAAATATCTTCTTTCATTAGAACCTTTATTTGACTCTGAGGTAGCCACCACCGGCAAGTGCGGCAATGTAGCCTTGTAACTCCAGCACCAACAGCGTCGAGGAAACTTCTTCCGCCGACCAAGCGCTTTCTTGGACCAGAGCATCGACCGTTGTGGGACTGTACGGAATCAATTTCAATAGATTTTGCTGCTCCAGGTCAAGCGAAGTCTGCGCTAATTCCGACTCGGATCGCATATACCTTTGATTATAATGACCTAATTCCTCAAAAATATCTTGCGCGGTTTCAACTAATTTGGCGCCCTGGCGAATTAACGCATTACAACCGCGCGCCAAAGGGTTGTGGATCGAACCGGGAATCGCAAAAACCTCACGATTCTGCTCAAGCGCCAAGCGCGCGGTGATCAACGAACCGCTTTGCTGGGCGGCCTCGACCACCAACAATCCGACACACAAACCGCTGATGATGCGGTTTCGCCTGGGAAAGTGATTGGCTTTGGCACCAGTACCGGGTGGAAACTCGGAGACCAGCGCACCATGCTCAACTATTTGGGTAGCCAATTGCTTATGGCAAGCCGGATAAACGCGATCCAAACCGGTGCCGGCCACGGCTATGGTTTGCCCGTTTACGTTTAAAGCACCTTGGTGACTCGCGGCATCAATGCCCAAGGCCAAGCCACTGGTTACGACAAACCCAGCTGCAGCCAATGTCTCTGCAAATTGAATTGCCGTGCTGACGCCGACGGGAGAAGGGTTACGGCTACCAACTATTGCCAACTGCGGCTCTAGCAACAATGCAGGATTGCCTTTAACAAATAAAACCGGGGGAGGATTTGCAATTTCTCTCAGTTGCGCCGGATAGTCGGCATCGTCCAAGGTCAACGCATAATTTCCGGCTTGCTCCAGCCAACCAATATCGTCTTCGACCTTTTGCCAATCCGGTTTTTGCAGCGCATTGATGAGCTTTTCGCTGAAGCCCAAGCCAGTTAAAGTGGTTCGCGACGCCGAGAATATCTGTTCTGGCTCAAAATGTGCGAGCAAGCGCTGAATGGCCTGACTGCCGACGCCGGGACTACGCAGCATCGCCAGCCAGTACTTGATTTGCGGATTGAGCGCGGCTTCCAAAACAGGTTAGAGAACAAACCGGAGCGGCTTAAACCAACCCGATTGAATATCGTTAGCTCGGGCATCCATTAGGGCGTCTGCACTCTATCCAGAGTGTGCATCGCAGCGGTTGCCTGCATCACTAAAGCATAGCTGACCCGTTCGAACGGCCGAAACACCATCAACACGCCGGCCAGTTCATCCGGCATTTTCACAGCTACAGCTTCCTGGGATTGATACCTATCCACGACGACATGCCCTTTGCGATACACATCCAAGGTATGCCCCACTTCCAAACCGTCGGCAGTACCTTTATCGATAACCACCACATCGCGCTGACCGATCTGCGACACACCACCCTTCACCTGAATGATGCTGCCCACCACCTGATGTTTAGGAGGTCTTGGAAAATAATTTAAGGCTAACTCACCCTCAGAAGTAGGCATCAAGCGGTCGCCGCGTTGAATTTCCATATCGGATTTATTAATCAGCAAGGTGGCCGGATCACCCGGTTCCTGTAGCGTGGTATCAGCGATATATTGCGCTTCGTAGCCCAAAATTTCCTTGGTAACCGGACTGACATAGGCCTTGCCTGCCCGATAAATGGTATACCCCAAGCCTGGCGGGTTTTCGATGGCCCGAACGTAAACACCGTCTCCTGCCCCGGCGATCAAATGTTCACCGACAAAGCCGATGACATAAGGCGCCTGCTGCAACTCCTCCGCGGTGACGACTTTCGGCGAATTCAAGAATTGCACGATGGCATCGCTGGGAATCATTTTAATGGCTTGATCAATATCGGACTCGCGCACGCGCGGCAACAGTTTTTCGTCATTACCATCCGGTGAGAAGCTCAAGCGCGGCACACCGTTCACGTAGGAAAAATACAAGGTGTCGCCCGGGTAGATCCAATGCGGATCCTTGATTTGCGGATTGTTGTGCCATAGCTGCGGCCATTCCCAGGGGTGCTGTAAAAACTTCCCGGAAATGTCCCACAAGGTATCACCTTTAACAACCGTGTACTGATCGGGATGATTGGGGTTTATTTTCAGCTCGTCGGCCCAAGCCACTGCGGCAAAAACCAGTGGTATCAATATTCCCAGTATCGCGCGAAAAAACATAATTTATCCTGCCAGAGCTTATAAAACCGTTCAAAATCCGCCGGACAAAGCGTCCAAATGCAAAATCGGCAAGCGCCGCTGCTTTGCATGCCGCCCAGTCCAATTTGAAACAAATGCGTAAAAAATCAACCATCGATTTGCCGCACAGTTTAGATTAATTCGGGCATTATGCCAGCACGAGCCGTTCCAGACTAAACCCGGCCCTATTTAGTCTTCACATTCAAACCCAAGGCAATTTCGGATAAAATCCCACTATTACAGTTCGCAAGTGGAGTGATGGGTGAGTATTCTTAAAATTCTGGAGTTTCCCGATAAACGGTTGCGCAACGTCGCGGCCGAGGTGGACACAGTCGATGACAGCATCAAAACCTTGGTCGATAACATGATCGAAACCATGTATGCCGCCAAGGGCGTGGGCTTGGCGGCAACCCAGGTAAACGTACATAAGCGCGTGATCGTGATGGATGTCAGCGAGAACAAGGACGAACCGATCTGCCTGATCAATCCGCAAATCATAGAGCGCGACGGCGTCGAAGAGTCCGAAGAAGGCTGCCTTTCGGTACCGGGCTTTTTCGAAAAAGTCAGCCGCGCCGAACATATCAAAGTCAAGGCGTTAAACCGCGACGGCGAAAGCTTTGAACTGGAAGCGCGCGACTTGCTGGCGGTTTGCATTCAACATGAAATGGATCATCTGGAAGGCAAGTTATTCGTTGATTATCTCTCGGCTTTTAAGCGCAACCGCATCAAAGCCAAGCTGGATAAAATTCACAAGTCGCAAGGCTAATAAGGACATTCCATGAAAATCGTGTTCGCCGGTACGCCGGATTTTGCGGTTCCCACCTTGCAAGCCTTGCTGGATTCACCGCATCAAGTCTGCGCGGCCTATACCCAGCCCGACCGACCCGCCGGACGCGGCCGCAAGCTCACCGCCAGCCCAGTCAAAGCCCTGGCCGTGGCCGCCAATATTCCGGTGTATCAGCCGGAAAACTTCAAAAGCCCCGAATCTATCGCCCAATTAGCGGCACTGGATGCCGATTTAATGGTCGTCGTGGCTTACGGTCTGATTCTGCCGCAAGCGGTTTTGGACATACCTAAACAAGGCTGCATCAATGTGCATGGTTCGCTGCTGCCGCGCTGGCGTGGCGCGGCGCCGATTCACCGAGCAGTCATGGCGGGCGACGCTAAAACCGGCATCACCATCATGAAAGTCGTAAAAAAACTCGATGCCGGCGACATGCTATACAAAGCCGAATGCCCGATCAGCGCCGACGCCACCTCCAGCAGCCTGCACGATCAATTGGCGCAAATGGGCGCCGAAGGGCTGGTTAAAGTGGTCGACCAGATAGCCGATGGCTCGTTGCAAGCCGAACCGCAAGACGAAGCGCTGGTTACTTACGCCCACAAACTGGAAAAACAGGAATCCAACTTGGATTGGCAAAACTCTGCTGTAGAGCTGGATCGTAAAGTCCGCGGCCTGAATGCCTGGCCGGTAGCGCAGACCCTGTATCGAGGCCAAGTATTGCGGGTCTGGCGCAGCCAGGTGCTTGATCGACGGGCAGAACAAGCACCCGGCACCATCAGTTGCGCGGAACATGCACTGGATGTCGCCACCGGCGACGGTGTGCTGCGCCTGCTGGAAGTGCAACTCCCCGGTGGCAAACGCATAGCCGGCAAGGACTTTATGAATGCCCACCCCTCCGACCACGTTATTCTTGGCTCATGAATCTGCGCGGCTGCTCGGCACAGATCCTCGCCCACGTTCTCAACGACGGCCAATCGCTGACCGCCGCCCTGGAGCATGGCCTGCCCAAAATCAAGGATGTCAAAGACCGGGCTTTCGTCCAAGCCTTGTGCTACGGCGTCATCCGCCATTACTACGCACTAGATTTTATGCTGGGCCGCTTGCTCAGCAAGCCGCTCAAACAAAAAGATGGCGACATTAAAGCCCTGCTGCTAATCGGCCTGTATCAACTGCAACACATGCGGGTTAAATCGCACGCCGCCGTGTCGGAAACGGTCGCCGCCACCAGCCATAAGCCTTGGGCCAAGTCTTTGGTTAACGCGATACTCAGACAATATTTACGCGAGGCCGAAACCTTGCAGCAAGCCTGCGCCGCGGACACCCAAGCCCACTACAACCATCCGAACTGGATAGTGGATGTGCTGAAGCACGACTGGCCGGAACATTACGAAAAAATCCTCCACGCCAACGACCAGGCACCGCCGATGGCTTTGCGTGTCAACCTGTTGCAAGGCAACCGAGCCGCTTATCTGGACGAACTTGCCGCGCAAGGCATCGCCGCCCAACCGGTAGACTGCTGCGAGACGGCGATAAGACTAGACCAAGCCTTGGCCGTCGAGCAATTGCCCGCCTTTAGTCAAGGTCGAGTTTCAGTACAGGACTCTGCCGCCCAACTGGCCGCAGAACTGCTTGATGCGCAACCCGGCCAACAGGTGCTGGATCTATGCGCCGCGCCGGGCGGCAAGACGGCGGCGATTCTGGAGCACCAACCCGCTTTGGGCGGCCTGTTGGCGGTCGATGTCGATCAACAACGCCTGCAGCGCGTGACCGATAATTTACAGCGCTTAAACTTACAAGCCGAAACCTTAGCCGCCGATGCCAGTCAATCCGGATCATGGGCTGGCGACCGCCAATTCGACCGGATACTAATGGACGCGCCCTGCTCCGGCTTCGGCGTGATCCGCCGCCATCCCGACATCAAAATACTGCGCCGCACCGACGATATTGCCGCCCTGCAAGCGCTGCAAACCAAGATTCTTGATAACGCCTGGCAATTACTAAAACCTGGCGGCATCTTGCTGTACGCCACTTGCTCGGTATTGAAGCAGGAAAACGAGGCGCAAATCGCCGCTTTCCTTGCCCGACACAGCAATGCCAGCGAAATTCATATCGAGGCGCACTGGGGCATGTCCCGTCCGCACGGCCGGCAAATCATCACCGGTGACCGGCAAATGGACGGCTTTTATTATGCCAAGCTTTACAAAGCCCCTTAGTTACGCGGCATTGATGCTCTGCCTGCACATTGCGCCAGGCGTGGCTGAAGCCGGAGAATATGCCGCGCGCATCGAATATGCCGATTTGGATCGTGTCGATGACGGTTATGACGTGCAGGCTCATATCGATTACCAGCTCAGTCCGACTGCCAAAGAAGCGCTGCACAAAGGTGTGCGCTTAACCTGGGACGTCGCGATAGAACTGCGCCAACCCGGGGTGCTGTGGGATACGATAATCCATAAACACAAACTGACTTACAGCCTGCAATTCCATGCCTTGCTGAATCAATATGTGGTGCAAACCCCGTTCGACCGCAGCGAAATGTTTTTAACCTTGAGCGCGGCCATGAATTTCATGGCGGCCGTGCATGACAGCATGCCAATTCCCGCAGAACTTGTTGTGGGCGGCACGCCTTACCTGCTGGCGGTAAAAACTCAATTCAACCGCGAGCAGTTGCCAATACCGCTGCGTCCGGTCGCCTATCTGGACAACCAGTGGTTTCTTTCTAGCGCCTGGCACACATGGCCCATTCAAAAATAAAATTACCGGCCAGCGCCACGATTATCCTGCTGTTCGGCTTCGTATTGCTGTCGCTGCAATTGATGAGCAGCGCCACCCAAGAATCATCGGAACTCGGCGAAATGTATTCCTGGCTGTTGGTCATCAACACACTGGGATCGGTGATTTTGCTGGGCTTGGTGGCGTTCAACACCTATTCGCTGGTGCGGGAGTTAAAGAAAAAGGAGGCCGGCTCTCGGCTGACCACGCGCATGGTGTCCTTGTTCGTCTTGCTGGCGTTAGCGCCGGCGGCCATCGTGTTTTATTTCTCCGTGCAATTTCTGCATCAAGGCATAGACAGCTGGTTTAACGTGGAAATAGACCGGGCTATGGACGATGCGCTGGAGTTGAGCCAGTCCTCGCTGAATCAACGCATGAACTGGCATATCAAGCAAACCAAGCAAATGGCCGATCAACTTCGCGACAAATCGGAAGCATTGATCGCAATGGAAGTGGGCTCGCTGTGGGCGGATTCCGGGGCATTGGAGATTGCGGTATTTTCCAACCAAGGCCGGGTATTGGCCTCCAGCAGCGTCAACCCTAGCGATATTTTGCCGCATCTTCCCGACGAACAAATCTGGCTGCAGTTACGGCAGAATAAGGAATATTTTGCTTTCGATCCCGGCGATAACGATGAAATGCTGGTGCGTATCATCGTGGCTATCGAAGCGGATCAAAGCCGATTTTTGCAAGCCTTGTTTCCGATTCCGGTGCGGGTAACCGACTTGGCCGACTCGATTGAATTTGCCTTCATCCGTTACCAGGAAATGAATTTCCTGCGCGACTCACTGAAAACCAGCTTCTCGCTAATCCTGCTGCTGGTGTTGCTGCTCAGCCTGTTGGCTGCGATTTGGGTAGCTTTTATCAGCATCCGCAACATCGTCGCGCCGGTTAAAGAGCTGGTAAAAGGCACGCAAGCGGTCGCCGACGGCGATTATCAGCAACAACTACCGGTGATGAATCAGGATGATCTGGGCTTTTTGGTGGAATCCTTCAATCAAATGACCCGGCGCATCGCCCGCTCCCGCGACGAAACCCGTGTTGCCGGTCTGGAAGTGGAAAACCAACGCGCGTATCTGGAAACCATCCTGGCCAATCTCACGGCCGGGGTGATCAGTTTTGACGCCGCCTTTTACATCCGTACCGCCAACCAGGCCGCCTACCGGATTTTGCATATCCCAGTCAGTCATTTCGTCGGCGAGACATTGCCGACTTTGGCGACCCTGCACAGCGAACTGGCCGATGTACTGAATGCGATCCAAAGCCTGCTGGAAAAAGCCGACGACATCTGGGAGCAACGCATCGTGTTTCTCGGCCCCAACGGCCGTCAGGAACTGTTGTGCCGAGGTACGCCGCTGTTCTCGCAGCACGGTGCCCGCACCGGCGCAGTCGTAGTATTCGACGATGTCACCGACCTGATTCAGGCACAGAAAAACGCAGCCTGGGGCGAAGTGGCGCGGCGTCTGGCGCATGAAATCAAAAATCCGTTGACGCCGATCCAGCTGTCCGCCGAGCGTTTACAGCACAAGCTCTCCAAGGAATTACAGGACGGTTCCGCCGAATTTCTGCAACGCGGCACTCGCACCATCGTCCAACAGGTGGAAGCGATGAAACGCATGGTGGACGATTTTTCCGAATACGCCCGCCCGTCCAAGAAACAAGTGGAAAAAATCAATCTGGTTGATCTGATTCAGGAAGTCGTGGCTTTATACCTGCCCTCCGGCATTGTTTTCAGCACCAAATTTGCAAGCGACCGGGTGCTGGTCGAAGCGGATCCGGTCAGCCTGCGTCAAGTACTGCACAACCTGATCAAAAACGCCCAAGAGGCCACCACGGCGCCCTGCCGCATCGAGATCAAAATCGCCAAAGTCAGCCGGAACAACACCGACTATGTCGAATTGGGCATCTACGATAATGGCAACGGCTTGAACGCGGAACAGCTTGAAACCATTTTCGACCCCTACGTAACCAGCAAGGCCAAAGGTACCGGCCTGGGCTTAGCTATTGTCAAAAAGATCGTGGAAGAACATGGCGGGGTGATTTGGGTTGATACGTCTTATAATGGCGGCGCGGGGTTTTTACTCCAGCTGCCGGTTTTTGAATTTGGGAACTTTAAATGAATAAGCAAGCACCGTATATTTTGGTGGTCGATGACGAGCAGGACATTCGTCAGTTGGTGTCGGAAATTCTTGAGGATGAAGGTTACGATGTCGCCATGGCGGAAAACGCCACGGAAGCTAAAGCCCTGAAAAATCAGCGCCCGCCTAATCTGATCCTGCTGGACATCTGGATGCCGGACAGCGACGGCATCACGCTGCTGCGGGAATGGGTCAGCGAAGATGACGCACTATGTCCGGTGGTTATGATGTCCGGACATGCCTCAGTGGAATCAGCCGTGGAAGCGACTCGGCTTGGCGCCTACGACTTTTTGGAAAAGCCATTATCGCTGGCTAAGTTGCTGCTGATCGTCGAACGCGCACTGGAGACCAGCTCTTTGCAGCGCGAAAACGCCGGCTTGAAACAACAGCTGATGATAGGCGTGGACCCGGTCGGCAAAAGCGCGGTGGTGGAACGTACCAAGGATAAGTTAAAGCGCCTGGCTCAGCACGACGCCAGAGTGTTATTCGTCGGTGAAGCCGGGGTCGGTAAGGAAATGTTCGCCCGCTATTTGCACAACAATAGTTCGCGGCGCGACGGCTCGTTTGTTGATGTGTCGGTCGGCAGTATCTCCCCGGAAAACTCGGCGGTGGAGTTTTTCGGCCGCGAAGACAACGGCCGGGTGTATCGCGGCCTGTTGGAACAAGCTCATCGCGGCACGCTATTTCTGGGTGAAATCGGCGGCATGGACCCGGAAACTCAAACTCGCTTGCTGAGTGCACTGGAATCCAGCTCGTTCCTGCGGGTTGGCGGCAGTCAGGCGGTGCGTGTTGACGTACGAGTCGTCGCGTCCACCCGCATGTCATTGGAAGAAGAAGTCAACAGCGGCCGCTTCCGTCAGGATCTTTACTATTTACTGAACGTCGTGACACTGGAGATTCCGCCGCTACGCGAACACAGTGAAGACGTACCCAGCCTGTTGAATTTTTATGTCGATCATTTCGTCACTCAGGAAAAGCTGCCGTTCCGGCGTTTCTCGATGGCCGCGCAAAATTATTTGCGTAATTACAGCTGGCCGGGTAATGTGCGCGAATTGCGTAATCTGGTACAGCGCCTGATGATACTCGGTGCCGGGGACGACATTGAGCTGGACGAAGTCAAAACCGCGCTGGGTTCGATCGCCGAACAACCCAAGCTAGGCTTGAATGTACCGGAGTTTTTTAATTTGCCGCTGAAGGAAGCCCGCGACCATTTCGAAAAATCCTACCTGGAATATCATTTCGAAAAAACCGGCGGCAGCGTCGCCAAACTGGCTTCTGCTATCGGTATGGAACGTACGCATTTGTACCGAAAACTCCATTCCCTGAAAATTAAGCTTTAATTGGACTTGAAGTTAACGACCCTATTAAGTACAATTCACGGTTTTTATAGCCTCAACAGACTAAAAAGCAAAGATGAAAACATTTAGTGCAAAGCCCGCAGAAGTTAAGCGCGATTGGTACGTGATTGATGCAGAAGGAAAGACATTAGGTCGCCTTGCTACTGAAATTGCACGACGTCTTCGCGGAAAACACAAACCCGAATTCACACCACACGTTGACACCGGCGATTACATCATCGTCATCAACGCCGAAAAAATCGGCGTGACCGGCAACAAAGAAAAAGACAAAATGTACTACCGCCACACTGGTTATGTCGGTAACATGAAGTCAGCTTCTTTGGGTAAGTTAAGACAAACTTTCCCTGACCGGATCATCACCACCGCCGTACAAGGCATGCTGCCCAAAAATCCATT
The DNA here is from genome assembly GCF_047777895.1 of Methylomonas sp. TEB. GTDB lineage: Bacteria > Pseudomonadota > Gammaproteobacteria > Methylococcales > Methylomonadaceae > Methylomonas. The sequence continues at coordinate 1,271,284 of NZ_CP180476.1, read as the reverse complement.
GGGCCGCGCCATGTTCAAAAAATTGAAAGTTTACGCAGGTTCTGAGCATAATCATCAATCTCAGCAACCTAAAGTTTTAGAATTCTAAGCAGGTAGATAGTTTATGGCAGCTCAATACTACGGAACAGGTCGTCGCAAAAGCGCAATCGCTCGCGTCTACGCCACAGTCGGTTCAGGAAAATTCACCATCAACAAGCTCCCTGTTGAACAATATTTCGGCCGCAAAACCGACGAAATGATTGCCAGACAACCTTTGGAGTTGTTGGGTAAAACCGGCGATTTCGACATCAACATCGTCGTTACCGGCGGCGGCCCTTCAGGCCAAGCTGGCGCCATTCGCCACGGTCTGACCCGTGCATTGATGGTTTTCGACGAAGCCTTGAGACCACCATTGAGAAAAGCCGGTTACGTTACTCGCGATGCTCGTGAAGTTGAACGTAAAAAAGTCGGCTTGCACAAAGCCAGAAAACGTCCTCAATACTCAAAACGTTAAACGTTTCTCATTGGGAACAAAGAAAAGCCGCTACTCAGCGGCTTTTTTTATGCCTATTGCAACCGTAAAACTAATTGACCCTGTGCCCAGCAAGCGTAGATACTGTTATCCAAGTCAAGCCAAATGAATAGCCGAGTCGAAGGGTTTCGCGGATTTCAAGACACCGAATGCCACATGAATCAATTTACGCATCATGGCACCGATAATCAGCTTATTGGGTTTACCAGCACCGGCTAATCGTCCACGGAATTGTTTACCCCAGGCTGTTTTATAAAGCGTCACCATGGCCGGCATATAGAGCGCTTTGCGCAGGAAGGCATGGCCTATTTTGGAGAGCCTGGGCTTGCCCTTGAGGCTGCTGCCCGATTCGTATTGCCGGGGATCGAGTCCGGCAAAAGCGGCGGCCTGCCGACTATTGGCGAAGCGCGAGGTATCGGCGTAGAACGCGAGGATGATGGCGCTGGTGCGCTCGCCAATGCCGGGAATGCTATCGAGCAGTTCGCGCTGTTGCTTGAGATCGGGATGGCGATCAATGTGATCGTTGATGGCGTCGATCAATTGTTGGATCGCAGTATCCAGCCAATTCAGATGCTGTTGAATGTCCTCACGCACGGCCTCGCGCGCCACTAGCAAGCGGTTGTTTTCCTGGGTGCGCATGGTTTGTAAGGCGTCCAGCCGTAATACTAGTGCGCGCAGTGTGACTTCCGCCTCGCTACGGGGCTGCCAAGCAGGCGGTTGGCGCTCGGCGCAGAAATCGGCGATGAGTTTAGCATCGACCGTATCGGTTTTGCTGCGGGTGAGCCGTGAAGCGCCATAGGCCTTAATTTGTGCTGGATTGACGACGCTCACGGTGAAACCAGCGGTTGCCAGATGCTGAGCAACGTCTTCCCAATAAATGCCGGTCGCTTCCATGCAGACATGAGGCGATTGGGCCTTTTGAGCGGCCAACCACGTCAACAACGTCGCGAAGCCGTCGAGAGTATTGGGAATGACTTTGGCGCGAAACTTACCGCTGGGCAAGCGCAACGCGCAGTCCAGCTTGGCTTTAGCAACATCGATACCGAGATAAAAATGGGACATGAAAACCTCAAATGATCTACCTTGTGAATGCAGGCTGCCGGAAACCGGGCCGAAGAGACTGTTCGATCGTTGATCGAGGGTGGGTCGCTGCTGCAAAGATCTACGCCGGGGATTTCGAAATCCAAGCTCCGATACGGCATCCAGCGACCCAAACCTGAGGTGCCCCTCAGGTGTGTTTTCATGGTTTATTATCCTTTGAAAAGCACGCTTGGATAATACAAGCTCCGATCTTTCCGGCCAAAGTATCGATAGCGTGCTGAGTGACTTTCTGATGACTACCCTTCAACTCGATGTCATAACGCGCTACCGCCGCTCGCTTATTAACTTCGATCAAATATACCCACAGATACGAGAACAAAAAGCTCGGTTTGCTGTGTTGACCAACCAGCACCCAATCCGCACCCCGCTGCTGCCCCAAGTCTGCTGCCAAATCGTGAAAGCGAAACAAGTAGCCAAAGCCGCTGTTGGCAGTTTTCTGACTTTCCGCATCGACAGCTACGATTTGATAAGCACCCGACCGGCTTAAGGCTACCATCAACAAAGGCGCCATACTGGAAGTGCGGCTAATTTCCGTCGACGTGTTCGGCAGCGACGTTATGTCGTTCAATTCAAAATCCAAAACCGCTATCCGCGGCGCGGCGTTGACCTCTGCGGCTGACATACCCACAACCAACGACACGCATTTAATCAAGCTGACAATATTCATAATAGCTCCGAATCCAGATAACGACTCACCGGAAACCATCGCTCCAAACCCCCAATACCGGCCATCGCAGACCATACCGCTTCGCGCGGTATAGCCATAATATTTCTGACAGTCACTGTTTTAAGCATGTTGGGCCTCCCAATTGAGCCGATTTAGAGGATCTCAGCTTAAGTAAGCAACTGCCGCCCGTAAGCCGACATTCACCCGGCAAACTCGGGCAAATTGCCCGCATCTCGCTATCAAGCTATTCAGCACCCACTCAACTACCTAAAATGCCTTTTCAGCAACATCCACCGACTATCAGCGCGCCACGAATCGATCATGAATCTAAAACTGTATTTGTTAACCCGCATTGCGGGGGTAGCCTTACTGTGTTTACTCGCGACGCTGACCTATGTGCTGCATCGCAGCGCTCAACAATCGGCAGCGCAAGCACAAAACACTTTAGCCGCGCTGGGCAAACAACTGGAGTTACAGTTATTCAAAGCCAGCGCGGGCGAAAACCCGGCCAACCCCTTCCCGGATTTTGACTTATGGAAACAGACCGCTAGCGAACCGGGCATTTGCGCCAACTATCTGGCTAATGACGGCAGAACCATACGTAACTACTGCAAAGGCATCGACTTGTCCACCCATCACTATCCTGAGTATTTTTCCGAACTATATCGACGAATTTTTGGACCCAACTTTGACTGGCAGCGGCCGATAACTTACAACGGTCAGGCTTACGGCGTATTAACTGTTTCGGTTAGCGCAGAGTTGTCAATAACCCGCGCTTGGGATGACGTCCGAGATTTACTGGCGTTGTCGGCGGTAACGATCACAGCGGTTTGCTTGCTGGTTTACTTGGCCGTCAACCGGGCCTTACTTCCCGCTCAGACTATTGTGGCGGGATTAAACCGGCTCAGTACAGGCGATTTGGCGTTCCGGCTACCCGTGTTCGACTTAGTGGAATGGCGGCATACCGCCACGGCAATCAACCAACTCGCCGGCAATCAGCAACAACTCTTAGCGGAACGGCAAAAACTGGCTGTGATGTTGATGAACTTGCAGGAAGAGGAACGCCGCTGCCTGGCACGCGAACTTCACGACGAATTAGGCCAATGCTTGACTGCAATCCACGCCGTCACGACGGTCATCGCTCAAACGGCGCAGCAAAATTGTCCTGAGTTAGTCACAGAGGCCGAGCAAATATCCCGCTTTACCCAAGCCATGCAACAAAGTGTGCGGAACTTATTGACTCGCTTACGCCCAGCAGAGCTGGAAGAATTAGGCTTGGACGCCAGCCTGTGCACCCTGGTGGCAAGCTGGAACCGTCTGGGCAAGACGCACTTTAGCCTGCGCATCATCGGCGATTGCAGAACGTTGACGGAATCTCTGGCAATCAGTCTGTTTCGCATCACCCAAGAGGCCGTCAGCAATATCGCCAAACATGCCTCTGCCAGCCGAGCCGATATTACACTAACAATCAACAGCACCGAGACATCGATCACCATACAAGACAACGGCAACGCCATCACTTTGCCGTTTGTGCCAGGCGACGGCATAGGCTTGCTGGGCATGCGCGAACGTATCCTTGCCTTAAACGGCAAATTCAATTTAAGCATAGCAAAGCCGCATGGCCTGATAATCGAAGCCCGCTTGCCAACAGCGCAGTCGGAGAGCGCCCAATGACTGAGCAAACCACTATCAGTATTTTGCTGGTAGACGATCACGCAATAGTCCGGGAGGGCTACCGCTCACTGATCAGCAAACAAACAGACTTAAAGGTCATTGCCGAAGCCGCGAACGGCGTAGACGCCTATTGCCTATACAAGGAATGCCAACCCGACGTGGTCGTAACCGATTTAACCCTGCCCGGCTCAAGCGGCCTGGAATTGATAGGCCGCCTCAAACAACGCGACCACAAAGCCAGGATACTGGTTTTCAGTATGCATCAAAACCCCAGCTTTGCCCGCCAAGCCTGCCGTGCCGGCGCTTTGGGTTATGTCACCAAAAGCAGCACACCGGATTTGCTGTTGCAGGCGATACGGCACGTCTATCTTGGCAAACACATTCTCAGCACCGACATCGCCCAAGCGTTGGCGTTGGAAAAACTCGGCAATGATTCGATAGCACTGAATAGTTTAACCGCCAGAGAATTCGAAATTCTGCGCCTACTGGTCGAAGCCAACACGCAAGACGACATTGCCAATACGCTGAACATTAGCCGGAAAACCGTCGGCAACTGCCATTACCTGATCAAAAACAAGCTGGGAGTGAACAGCGACATCGAGTTGACGCGGTTAGCGATCAAACTGAATGTGGTTAGCTTGCTGGACTTGACCGATCCAGCTCAAGCAGGCCACTATTAACCCGGCGCTATTTATCACGGGTATTCCGTTCGCGCTGAGCTCGCCGAAGCCCAGACGGGCGCGCCCTTCGATAAACTCAGTTATCGATTAATTGATCGCATAGTGTTCACGCACCACCAGCGCCTCCGCCAACGCCAAATGCCCGGCTGCATCAAACAATATGCGCTGCTCGGTGAAAAATTCGGCAGCGGCGTCGATGGTGTCCATTATCACCGCGACAACAAAACGCTCCGCGTGAGTGGATGCCACCATTTTTTCCGGTACGGCGCATTCTATCCGCAAAGTCTGCGAGGTTTTATCGAACGAATGCAAACGCAAGCCCTCGAAATCAGCCCTCTCCTGGCGGCTGGGTAATAGAAATATCAAGTCCAGGATCGGCGTCCGTTTTTGTATCGGCTCCTCACGAAATCTTGCCAAATCAACGGCAATTTTCGTAATAGCTTTGGCGATGACACTCTCGTCAAGCGCGCGGTCCGGCATCATGGATGCAATGTGTATAGTCATATCAACCTCACTAAATAGTCCGTTTTTTAGTCTACTCAGCAAATCCCGTTCCAAGTTACTAATTGACAACAACAAAGCCGGCAAACCGCTTTTAGTGAGCAATCCGGCGCCCTGTGTGGCTCAACAAAGGCAATTATTCAGAGGGGCGCGTTAATAACAGGAAGAGATATTTGTTACAAAACCCACATAGCCGGCAAATGCAACCACATAGACGGGACAAACCACAAAGGGTTTTCGATCACTGCAAGCCGATTGAGGCTTCAGTAAGCCTCAATCGGCTTGCAACAACAACCGCCGTAAAACATAGCACCGGGCAGGCGTGACCAGTGCCGCGCAGTTGTTGCCGACTCGGTTCTGCAATACTCCAGAGCCGTCATCACCGCCAAATCCGGACTCTAATTCAGGAGCCAAACTCAAGCCACCGCCGGAACACGAAACGCTAAGGGCCGAATTAACAGCAGCAACACTCAATTCGTGAACCAGCCACCCACTGGCCGAACCATACTCGTCGGGAATAGTTCGCAACTGCCCACCTGCCTCCACTGCAAACTCGCATTGCTCCAAGCCCAAAGCAATTCCGCGACCGACTGCTTTGACAAAGGCCTCTTTCTTGGTCCATAACCGATAAAATGCGTCCGCCTGCCACTCCACCGGCAGTTCGCACCAATCTTGATACTCCCGCACGGAAAAGCAACGCTGCGCCAAATTTTCAAAATTGCGCCGCAGCTTAACCGTCTCCACATCAATTCCAATGTCAGCAAAATTAGCGATGGCAATTAACAATAAGTCAGCAGTATGCGAGATATTGAATTGTAAAGGCTCATCAATCAAACCCGGCTTGCCGTAGGGGCCGGACACGAATTTTAACGTCGCCGGATCGGCCGCCAAATAGCCGGCCAGCGTTTCTCTCAACATGCCGCGCGCGGCAACGTAGCGATCACGTAAGGTTGGAAGCTTGAACGCTTGCGCCTTCAACATTTCGTCGTCCGATAATCGCGACGCCAATCGCGCTAATGTGTCGGCAGATACGCTCAGCCGGCCTTGCCAAACATCCACGAAATACGCACTCACCGCTACGCGCCCTCGCCGCCAGCCGCCAAATCCAGCGCCGCCAGCCGTTCCGACAGTAACGCGAAGCTGACATACTCCTGTTCCAGGCGCACCCCGCGACCGTAGCGATGATCCCGCAACACGTCGTATAGCGCCCCCTCGTCCACTGTCAAATAAGCCAATTCGGCGTTAATCGGGCTAGCTTCTTCGACCCATTGCGAGCGATGCGCGATTAAAGTGGCCTCGTCCATCAGCAAGGATTGGGCTTGCGGAAAATGCTGGCGAAACTGGCTGAGGATAGCGAAGCCGTGGGTGTCGATGTCACCCCAGTAATGGATTTCTTTATTCTTCAACCATTCCGCTTTTGCCAGCGCATCGAAACCGTAGCCTCTGCCGAAAATCACCATGCTGCCCTGAACGCTCGGAAATGCCAGGCCGTTGATGTCGTTTTCGGTGACGAATACCCGCTTGACCGGCAAATTCAAAGTCGCGAATTCCCCGGCGGTCACCGTCAGATCGCTCAAGCCGGCGATGCGCAGCCGGCTATCCAGCAAGCGGAAGCGAATCGTCGCCGGCTTCGCCAAAAAGCCGTAGCGCGCTTCGAAGCCGGCGACACCGGTTTGCGCGGTATCGATCGCCACGGCCGGTAACAGCAAGTCCAGCCATTCGCCGAGCAACTTCTTGCGGCTTTCGATGAATTTGCTGTCGATGCCGGGCAAGCTGATTTGGCGTAGATAAATACCTGGCCGCGGATGCTCGACGACCCAGCCGGCCACGCTCAACAATTTTTGCCATTCGTCGGCGTGCTCCAAGGCGCGTAACGGATATTTCAATAACCAAGGCCGCAGAGCGGCGAAATCGTCAACCAGCGATGCCGCCAATTGCCCGAAAACCGCCAATTCCTTCGCTTTTTTCAAATACGCCGCCACATTGTCCGGCTTGTCGAAAACCACCGCCGCCGGCAAACGGTTACGCCCCGACAGCCGATGATTAGTGTCGCGCCATTCGACAGCAAAATGCTTGGCGTCAACGGCCAACCAAGGCTCCACCCAAACCTGCACGGCGGTGAAATCGGCGGCCAATTGCGCCGGGCTGGGTGACTTTAACGGAATCCGCAACGGAAACAAGCCGCTCGGCGCCAGGCTTTCCGTCAGGATTTGCCCGCGCTGCCAGCGTTTGTCCAGTTCGGCGAGCAACTCGGCCGGCAAAGTCCAGACCGGCTTGCTCATCCGCCGCGTGCCGCGCGTTCGGCGCGGTACTCTTCGATGCTCAGATTGCGCAGCTTGGACGCCCGCCCTTCCTCGTTGTGGACGAAGCCGACCGCCGCGACGTAAGGCTCGATGATGTGGATTTTCTGCAGCGGCGTGACGATCAGCAGTTGCAAGTTGAGCTTTTCGAACAGCCGTAAACCGTATTGCGCCGATTCGTCCGAGCCGCGACCGAAGGCCTCGTCGATGACCACGAAGCGGAACGAGCGCGAGCGCAACGCGCCCCATTCCAAACCAAACTGATAAGCCAAGCTGGCCGCCAGAATCGTGTAAGCCAGTTTTTCCTTCTGACCACCGGATTTGCCGCCGGAATCAGAATAGTGCTCATGCTCGCTACCGTCTTCCCGCCAGCGCTCGCTGGCGCCGAAATTGAACCAGTTGCGCACGTCGGTAACCTTGGCTGTCCAACGCCGGTCTTGCTCGGCCTGACCCTCGCGGCCGCGGAAGCGTTCGATGATTTTTTTGACTTCCAGAAACTTGTTTTCCGAATATTGCTCGTCGTCGGAACCGGTCAGTGCGCCCTCGGTGCAGGCGCGTAACTCGCTTTGAAAGTCGCGCACGTCGGCGTCCGGCGTCGGTTGCGCTTCCAGCACGATGAAGCGGTTGGTGTTGTAGTCGATCTGAGTCAAGGATTCGTTGATCAGCGCGATGCGCTCCTTGATGGTTTCCCGCTCGCGGGCCAGTTGCGACTGAAAGTTGGCAACCTCGCGGATGGTGTTTTCGTTGAGCAATTCCTTGAAGCGGGCCTCGAAGCGCGGCAGGTCGTCGCTTTGTAAGCCTTCCAGCATGGTTTGATATTCGTGGGCGGCGGCGATGCCGACATCGACTTCCTGGGTTTCCAACGGGAAGGCCGCGCAATAGCTGCGCATCGCGTCGATGATTTTGTCACGCAAATAATTGAGTTTTTTGGTCTCGTTTTCGATGCGGGTCTGCAGCCAGCCTCGCATGTCTTGTTCGCGGTTGTCGCAGGATTCCACCGACAAATGATGTTCGCCCAAGGCTTCCGGCCGCATCGCCTCCAGTTTGGGGTAACGCTCGGCATGAGCATCACCGGCTTCGTCGAGCAGCATTTGGGTTTGTTGCAGCAGTAATTCTGCGTCGGTTTTTTTCTGTTCAGTTTTCGAACGTCTATCCTTGTGCTCCTCCAGCTGCCGCTCGGTATCCTGCAAGGTCTCGACCAAGGTATTCAAACTCTCGGTGAGTTGCTTAAGCAGATCCGACGCCGACTCCAACTGCATCTTTTCGTCTTCCAGTCTGGCGATTTCACCGGCCAGCGGCCGCCAGTCAAGTTCGCGGAAGTCGCGGTATTCGTCCAGTTTGGACAAGGTTTTCAATTGTTCTTTGACGGCCGTTGCTGCCTTGTCCAGTTGCGCCAATTGGGCGGCCAGCTCGGCCAACTGGTTTTCCAGAACCTTGGCTTTATGTTCCAAAGCGGCAATCTTGGCGGCGTTCGACCAACCCAACACGTAGCGGCTGCGGTCGTCGAGACGGTGGCGATCATCTTTTTCGTGGCGTTCGCCCGGCGCCTTGATCTGGCCGGCGCGGGTGATGGCTTTTTGTTCGCGGCGGAATTGCTCGGGCGTCGCGCAACAGGCGACGTCGAAACGGTGGGCGATTTCCCGCTCCAGCCAGTCGTAAAATGCCGAATCCGGCTTGACCGCCAACTTGTGGGCCAAGGAATCGCGATGCAGATTGGGCAGTTCGGCGCGCTGCCCGGGCCTTACCCGAAAATACACCAGCCGGCCTTTCAGATGCGTCTGGTCCACCCATTCGGCGACCGCCGCATAATGTTTATCCGGCACCAGCAACGACAAGCCGAAACTGCGCAACAAACGTTCCGCGGCGCCTTCCCAGCCCCTTTCCTCGTCGCGCATCTGTATCAGCTCGCCGGCAAACGGCATCTCGTCTTCGGCCAAGCCCAAGGCCGAACACAGCATCCGCCGCAGTTTGATCTGGACATCGTCGATATTGCTGCGCCGCGCCTTCAGGCTGTCGATTTCGGCTTGCAAAGCCTGATGTTCCTTCATCCCTTGCGCGAAGGCGACGCCGGTTTCGCTGGCAAGATTCTGCAAATTTGCCTCGCGCGCCGCCGCGCTGTCCTGCAAAGCGGCAAATTGCTGTTGCTGGGCCAGAAAGGCGTCGGCGTCTTCCGGGGCCGGCAAGTCCAAGGTCCGCACCAGTTGTTCGTGACGTTTGGCCTTGTCGCGGCGGCGGCTCAGTTCGTCTTGCAAACGTAGAATGTCCTCGGCGATGCGCTCGATGCGGTCGCCGCCGTTGTCGGCGATATTGCGGCGCAGTTCGCGTTCCTCGCTTTGCTGTTGCTGTTTGCGTTCGCTCAAGCGTTCCACTTGCGCGCCTTGTTTGCTCAACTCGTCGACCAAACCGGCCAAACGCTTTTCCAGCAAGCCGAGCTTTAGACCGGCGAAATAAGGCCGCAGCGCCTCGCGGCAGGCGCGCAACTCCTCGGTTTGTTCGGTCAATTGCGTGTGTTTGTCGCAGTCGCCGACCAAGGGCGTCAACAAGCCAACTTGGCGTTTGGCCTTCAGGACCGCGTCGTGGGCGCGGTTAAGGTCGTCGAAATGATTGATTAGCGCGGTGATGCGCGGCGCGACTTCTGAGGGTTCCAGCATGTGGCTGCGCACGAAGTCGGTCAGATTGCCGACCGATTTCATCGATACGGTTTGATGGAACAATTCCAGCGCCTGCTCGTTGTCGATGCCGAAGCGGCGGCGAAACCAGGCGCCGTAGGGCGGAAAGCTGTCGTGCAAATCGGCGCCCAGGCCGCGCAACTTTTTACGCAATTGACCTATGTCGCTGCCGAAATCGGCGAAGTCGGCGGCGATGCTCAAGTCGCGTTCGCACCCGGCATACAGCCGCGCCGGTTGACCCTGGCGGTCGGCGATCCAGAACACCTGCGCGATAGTTACGGTCTGGTCGTAGCCGGCGTTGTGGAACACGCCCAAGATCACCGAATAACTGTTGTCGCCGCGCAAGGCCACCGGTTTGGCGCTGCCGCTGACCTCATTGCGCTCGGATTTGTAATGACCCAACACATAGGAACGCAGGCTGCGCTCCTTGGCATCCGCGCCGGCGGCTTTGTTGTAGGCGATACGGTGAGCCGGCACCAATAAAGTGGTCACCGCATCGACCAGCGTCGATTTGCCGGAACCGATGTCGCCGGTCAACAGCGCGTTGCGGCCGTTCAAATTCAAGACCCAAACCCGGCCGTCGAAGGTGCCCCAGTTATAGACTTCCAGGCGTTGCAAACGAAAGCCGGACAAGGCGTCGTCGTCGACGAAGTCCAGGGAGAATTGCAGGTCGTTAGTGGCGGTCATGGCGCGGCGGAATTTTGGTCAAGACGCTGTAAAACGGAATGGACGTACTCCCTCCCTGCGCGAATGCCGCTTAGGTTAAGGAGCCTCCCCCTTTGCAAAAGGGGGATCGAGGGGGATTTATTTAGAAAATCTCCCCCAGCCCCTCTTTGCAAAAGAGGGGGACAAACCACGATATGCCTAACGGGATTATCCCGGCGAGAAAGAGCGATGGAGAGCAATCTGCGCAGAATCACTCTCCGCCTTCCCCGCCGCTAACTAACTGCGTTTGATACTCCGCTAGCCGGGCGTCGAACTCGGACAACCACTGAGCATCGACAAAAGCTTTCAATATCCGCCTGACTTCGTAATTGGCCGACTGCCCGGAAGCCGCCTTGAGTTTGCGCAAGAAACCCAGTTCGACCACCTTGTTGATATGAGTTTCGATCTGGTCGATCAGCCGCGCCTCGTTGCTGCGTGGCGGCAAAAACACCCGGATCAACTCGACGATGTCCTCGCGCGACAAGACCAGCCGAGTCTCGCCGCCGCCGCGGTCGAACTCCGCCAAACGCTTGCGCAGTAGCGCCAACAGCAAGCTGACCGGAAACGACAACGGCCGCCGCGCGATCAAACGCGGCAACTTGGCGGCCGCATCGTCTTCCTCGGCATCGATCTGGCGCGAGCGCAAAAACGCATAACCCTCGGCCTCATCCAACACCAACTCCAAACCCAACACCGCCACGTAGTCCCGCACCCTGGCTTGCAGATTCAGCAAGGCATTCCAAAGGCCGCCGTCGGTTTCCTGGTAGATCACGCCTTTCAATAACGGAATGACCAAGGCCGACAGGTCGTATTGCGGCGCCATCTCTAGGTCGGTTTCCGTCATGTTTATCTCGTATTGATTGAGCAGGCGTTGAATTGCGCGTATTTTAGGGCAAAACTAAAACCAACAGAGATAATCTGCTTTGTGATTCGATGCCACTATCCATGACCAACTGGACTGGAAAAACGGAATTTTACGCGCTTAACAAACAAAGCCCCATGAATCTTCAGACGGGTTTTTCAACCGGCTATAAACGGGGATGGCTGCTTTGACCATATTTAAATGTTTATGGCTGGGTAGCAAAACCCGCATCGTAGAGGGGAATCTTGCCTACGACTATTGACCTGACTTAAATACGGCTAAATCACTGTTACTGATCCAGCCGCGGATCATTTTCTTTGTCCCTGGGTACTCAACCTGCAGCCAGTCTCCCTCGGCACCCACCACGCCAACAACATCCCCTTTCACCAAATAAGACTTGAGTTTGGCGTCAGCCTTAGGTTCGGAATGGAAGTAAGTCTTGGGACTCGATATGACCCTCAACTCAGTCCATTGAGTTTCCGTCACCTTATCGTAATTCAGGCCTTGTTCGATGGCTGGTGGCAACAGCATTCCGCATCCTGGATGTTCGTTACCGTGCTCCACCTTCAAATTGACTCCGGCGGCCTGGATGCGGAGTTCGCCGGGAAAGTGATCGACATTCCATGTCGTCAGCGACGCCGAATCTCCACTTGATTGTCCACGCAGGTAAAAGCTGCAGGTTTTGCTCACGCCTTCCCCTTGCTCTTCACGATAGTAACCGGTAATTTGGCCGTCCGGCGCCACCGCCAAGCGGAGTTGCTCATAAACACCCGAGTGAAATTGGTTGGTTTCGACGGCTCCGACATCGGTCGCCATCAATATTGCCATAATGAAACCAAAACGATTAAACATGATCAGCTTCCCCCGTGGCGCTTGTAGGCTTGTTCAAGCAAAACATCATAATTTCCATAATCATCTCCGTTGTATAAGGTCGCAATGGTCGCGAATTTCTTGTCTTTAAGGGCTTGTAAGCGAGCAGGTTTGGCCTTGCACCAGCCAACGAAAGCATCGAGTTGACCGCGTTCGCCCGCTTTCATGGATGCGACAAAGTCATCGACTTTGCTAAAGCCGCAATCCTTGTAGTTGAAGCCCATTACTTGAAACATACCCCACGAACAAGCCTGCAACGCGGCGTCGGAATCCAAGAAGATGGCGTCGTTGAGGGTTTTCCAGGCCGTTTCCTGATCCTTATTATTGGCTTGCCACTCCGGCCCCGCTTTCTTGACATATTTGTAAGACAACATGGGATGCGTTTGGTCGTATTTCTTATTCGTCAATTTCCTAAACCAATGCCCTTCGAAGGCAATGACCGGTAGGCCGGCGGGGCCGAATCCGCTTTTCCCGCCCGACTCCACTTCGGCAAAGGCCTTGACCATGGCCAGGGTAATGCCGTTACCCAGAGCCGCCAACGCGGCCTGAAAATCCGCATCGGTCAACTTGGAAAATGAACCGCCACTATTGACGGCCGCTTTGAGACGGTGAAGCTTGTCGGCCGCAGCGCGCTCCCGCAAGGACAAATAGCTATCAACAACCGCGCGGTGCGCTGTACCGGGCTCTTGCGTTTGCTGGCTGGCAGGCGGCCTTTTAAATTCCAAGAATTCCAATAATCCGGCGACCTCACCACTGGGACCGCACCAAGAACCTCCGGCCAGATAGGGGCGCGACGATTTGTTCAGATCGGTACGTTTAGGCCGTAGCGTCCGCGCTTTTTCGACCAAGGCGTGGAGAGTTCTACCCGCCGGATCGACGCGCCCGTCGGCATGAGGATATCTAAGTTCGTTGCGCTGAAAGCGCCGAATTTCCATGATCAAATCAGTGGAACAACGCCCGGATTCCGGAAACGGCCGGCGAATGACGCTGTTGCAGATATTGAATAGATATTCGACGATTAGGACGTCCTTGGGGTCGTTGGCTGCGCCTTCTCCCACAGATGCCTTCAAAAGGTTTTCTTTCGTACTTCTTCGCTTCATTATTTCTCCTTGCGAGTTAATGGGTGAACTATCGATCTTGTATTTAGATTGCCCGCCTTGATGCCCCCGTTCCAACTAAATTTAAATTTACACGCTACCACTGCCCTTAATCAGGGTTTCACCGCCAAAACCCGCAATCCAGGTGTCGATGCGCCGGCTTCTTTGCGGAAGGATCGTCACCGCGGCTGTTACTATTCAAGCCGGCCAAGCTAGCGCGTGCACAACATAGTCCTTGCCGTGAGCATAACGCCCATGCACGTCAAACCGCACGAAGCAAGCCGGAGCAGCATCGACAGCCTGCTCCAAGTTAAACGCCAAACTCCTGCCGGTTTCATCGCGGGAGCGGTAAGCAAGGATTCGAGTTGGCCAAAATAGAGGAAGGTGTCGGCGGAAACACTGACATCGAACCTACCGGGATGGTTTTCCAGCTAGTGACAGAGTTCCGCTTCCGCCAGATCATCGTACAGAGTTCGCCGACTCGTTTCAGCATGCCTGCGGAGACTTCGACGCGGACTAGATGACTGCAAACCGCCTTGGAGGCTGCGGCGAAGAACTTCTCAATTTGGCCCTTTACCGCCGCTCAAGCCGGCAACCAGGACATTTGTGTCTACAACCACTCTAATTGCCATGCAAAATTGCCAGCATATATGCAACAGCTATCCTAGCATAGGCCTAAATTTTGGAAAGATTTCCGCCCCCCCCCGTATTCGATAAGAACATCCTGTGCCGCTCGCGTCACCTGACAAAAATCACCCTCGGCAAGCGCGCCTGCTTGCTCACTTCCCGCCCTTCACCGTCCGTCGTTTGCCAAACGATGACGTCTTCGGCGGTTTCGTCGACGGTGGTGTTGAAGCTGTCCCCGCCCAGTTGCAGATAGGCGACCAGTTCCGCCACACCGTGTTGCAAGGGGTGACTACGGCAGAGTTCGGCCAGGGTGATTTGCGGTTTGTCTTGCAGGGCGTGGCGGATGTGGCGGGCCAGTTGCGCCTTGTCGATGACGATTTGCGAGAATAGCGCGGCGGCGTCGATGCCGTCGTCGCCGGTTTCCGGGACGATGCTATCGATGCGCGGTTTGACGGCCGGGGTGTGCAGCGGCCGTTCCATCGGCAGTTCGATGTTGGCGGCGGCTTCGGCGATGTTCATCACTTCGCCGGACGGTTGATTGTCGCGCAGAGCCAAAGCCTTGGCTTCGATGCCGTGCAGGATTTCCATGATGCGGCGGTTTTCCAGCCAGGCCTGGTCGTCGAGGAAGCGGCGCAGTTGCCGGCTGAGTTCGGCGACGGTGCGCTGGGTGTGTTCGCCGGCTTCCAGCCAGTCGTAATGCACCCGGCGCAAGCGGGCTTCGGGGCGCAGTTCTGCCACCGGCTGCAAGGCCAGCACTTTTTCCAGCAAGGCCGATAATTCTTCCTGGCGGCGGCTGGACATCAGGAAATCCCAGAAGGCGCGGAAGCTACGGCCCTGGTCAGAATCGGCAATGGCATCGCGTTCGCCCATGATGTCTTGCAGCAATTCGCCCTTGCCGCCTTCCCACAAGGCGATGCGCTCGCGCACCCGCCGGTCCAGGCCGCGAAAGTTATGCTCGACTTCGCGAAAGTCGCCGAGCAGTTCGCGGGCCAGCGCGGTGAATTGCAGAAAGCGGTCTTTCAATGCGGTGTCGTCCAGCAAGGTCAGTTCGCCGGCTTCGGCTCTGGCGATTTCGGCGTCAATGTCGGCGCGGCGCTTACGCAGATCGGCGATACGGGTCTCTGGATCGGTTTCGCTGCCTGCGCTGATTTGCTTGAGCAGTTCGAACAAGGTTAATAAGCGCGATTCGGTGCCGACGAAGCTGCGTTCGGTCAAGCTACCCAGCCAGGCGATGGCTCTTTCGGTGGGCGGAGTCAGGTCGAAATAGGGTTCATCCGAGCCTTGGCGATAAAATTTGCGCAGCCAGCCCTTGTCGTTGCCGGCCCAATCACTGAGGTAGTCCAGCGCCGACTTTGGAAAGATGTCGTTACCGAATTGTTCCCGCAAGCCGAATAATTCGTCTTCCAAGGCCTCGGCAAGATCGGCCTGGGCAATCAAGCGCTGGTTTGGGATGACAAACACCCGGTTCAAAAAGCCGGCAACCAGTGGCGCATGCGGCGAATTAAGTAGCCGCCACGCCGGATGATTTTGTTTGAGCAAATCGAGAGTACGGTAATCCAGCTTGAATATCCTTTATGTGCTCGCCAATCGTTGGCGTGGCGTAAACTGTTAAACAATGCCGCTGTCCCGCTCCGCCAATTGTAAATTTGACCAAATTTCCAACGGAAAAACCTATCTGTAGGCAAGAAAACCCAAGTGAAATCCTTGGTTTTCCTTGACGAAAAGGGTCAAAAACAGTAGCTTATCCAACCTTTTTTGTAAAATCTGCATTTCCCCCGATCGATTAGTTTTTTGAGGACGTAAAATTGGAACTCAGTGGCGGACATATTCTTGTCCAATGTCTTAAAGATGAAGGTGTCGAATTTGTATTTGGCTATCCGGGTGGCTCTGTCTTGCACATCTATGATGCCATTTTCCATCAAGACGAAGTGAAACATATCCTGGTCCGCCACGAACAAGCGGCGGCCCATGCAGCTGACGCTTATGCGCGCGCCACCGGCAAACCGGGCGTGGTGCTGGTCACCTCGGGCCCAGGCGCGACAAATGCCGTCACCGGCATTGCCACCGCGTATATGGATTCTATCCCGATGGTGATCATCTCGGGCCAAGTGCCGTCGCCGGTAATAGGCAGCGATGCGTTCCAGGAAGTCGATACGGTGGGCATTACTCGGCCCTGCGTTAAGCACAACTTCCTGGTCAAGGATGTCAACGATTTGGCCGAAACCATGAAGAAGGCCTTTTACGTGGCAACCACCGGCCGCCCCGGCCCGGTATTGGTCGACGTGCCGAAAGACATCACCGATCCAAACATCAAGGTGCCTTATAAGTACCCGAAAAAGATCAGCATGCGTTCTTATAACCCGGTGGTAAGCGGTCACAAGGGCCAGATCAAACGCGCGGTAGACATGTTGCTGACCGCACAGCGGCCGATGATTTACTCCGGCGGCGGGGTAATTCTCGGTGAAGCCCATAAAGAACTAACTGAATTGACCCAATTACTGGGGTATCCGATTACCAATACCCTGATGGGTTTGGGCGGTTATCCAGCTACCGACAAACAGTTCGTCGGCATGCTGGGTATGCACGGTACTTACGAAGCCAATATGGCGATGCATGAGAGTGACGTCATTCTGGCGGTCGGCGCGCGCTTCGACGACCGAGTCACCGGCAAACTGGCTGAGTTTTGCCCGTACGCCAAGATTATCCATATCGACGTCGATCCGGCCTCGATTTCCAAAACCGTTAAAGTCGACGTGCCGATTGTCGGCGAAGTCAAACCGGTGCTGGAACAAATGATAGAGCTGATCAAAGACAGCAAAACCAAGCCGTCGAAGTCAGCGCTGGAATCCTGGTGGCAATTGATAGGCAGTTGGCGAGACGTACATTGCCTGGACTATGACCGCACCAGTAGTGTCATCAAGCCACAATATGTCGTAGAGCAGTTGTATCAAGTGACTGGCGGGGAAGCATTCGTCACCTCCGACGTGGGCCAACATCAAATGTATGCCGCGCAGTACTACCACTTCGACAAACCTCGGCGCTGGATCAACTCCGGCGGCCTGGGCACGATGGGCTTTGGTTTGCCGGCTGCAATTGGCGTGAAACTGGCGTTTCCGGAAGCCAATGTCGCCTGTATCACCGGCGAAGCCAGCATCCAGATGTGTATCCAAGAGCTATCCACTGCCCTGCAATACAACGCGCCGGTGAAAATCATCAACCTGAACAACCGCTACATGGGCATGGTGAGGCAATGGCAGGAGTTCTCTTATCAAAGCCGGTATTCGCAGTCCTACATGGATACCATCCCCGACTTCGTTAAATTGGCGGAGGCCTACGGCCACGTCGGTATGTTGATCGAGAAACCTGAAGACGTGCGCGGTGCTCTGGAAGAAGCCTTCGCATTGAAGGATAGAACCGTATTCCTGGATTTCATCACGGATCGCACGGAAAACGTTTACCCCATGATAGAAGCAGGCAAAGGCCATCACGACATGAAATTGCGCGTCGCACCCGGCACCCCGGTAGACAGGGAGTTGTCATAAATGAGACACATCATTTCAATTCTGATTGAAAACGAATCCGGTGCTTTGTCGCGCGTCGCGGGCTTATTTTCCGCGCGTGGCTACAACATCGAATCCTTGACCGTGGCCCCCACCGAGGATTCCAGCCTGTCGCGGATGACCTTGGTTACCAGCGGCAGTGACGAGATTATCGAGCAAATCACCAAGCAACTGAACAAGTTGATCGACGTGGTGAAATTGATCGATTTGGCGGAATCCGCGCATATCGAACGCGAGCTGATGCTGGTAAAAATCAAAACCAGCCACGATACCCGCGAAGAAGTGAAACGCATGGTCGACATCTTCCGCGGCAAGATTATCGATGTCACCGCCAACAGCTACGTGGTGGAAATGACCGGCCAATCCAGCAAACTGGACGCCTTTATCCACGGCTTTGAAGAAGGCAGCATCATTGAAGTAGTGCGCTCCGGTCCAACCGGCATCTCCCGCGGCGAGAAAGGCTTACACCTGTAACATTTATTATTTACCCAGCAACGAGAAAACCTATGCAAGTTTATTACGATAAAGACGCCGACCTTTCTGTTATCAGAAGCAAAAAAGTAGCGATCATCGGCTACGGCTCACAAGGCCACGCGCACGCCAACAATCTGAAAGACTCAGGTGTTGACGTCGTTGTCGGCTTGCGTGCCAATTCAGCGTCCGTCGCCAAAGCTCAAGCCAGCGGCTTGACTGTCAAAGACGTACCGGAAGCCATCGCCGGCGCCGACGTGGTGATGATTCTGACTCCTGACGAGTTTCAATCCAAACTGTACAAAGAAGAAATCGAACCCAATATCAAACAAGGCGCAGCCCTGGCTTTCGCTCACGGTTTTGCGATTCTGTACAACCAAGTCGTACCCCGCAAAGACCTGGACGTAATCATGATTGCGCCTAAAGCACCTGGTCACACCGTGCGTTCCGAGTTTGTTAAAGGCGGCGGCATTCCTGATTTGATTGCGATTCATCAAGATGCGTCCGGCATGGCCAAAGCCATCTGCTTGTCATACGCTTCTGCGATCGGCGGCGGCCGCTCCGGCATCATCGAAACCACGTTCCGCGACGAAACCGAAACCGATTTGTTCGGCGAACAAGCGGTATTGTGCGGCGGTGCGGTGGAACTGGTGAAAGCCGGTTTCGAAACCCTGACCGAAGCGGGCTATCCTCCTGAAATGGCTTACTTCGAGTGCCTGCACGAATTGAAATTGATCGTAGATTTGATGTACGAAGGCGGTATCGCCAACATGAACTACTCGATCTCTAACAACGCGGAATACGGCGAATACGTCACCGGCCCAAAAGTAATCAACGAAGAAAGCCGTTGGGCCATGAAACAAGCCCTGGAAGACATTCAGCAAGGTAAATACGCCAAGCAATTTATCCTGGAAGGCCAAACCGGCTACCCTGAAATGACCGCCAGACGCCGCCTGAATGCCGAGCATCCTATCGAAACCGTCGGTGCTAAACTGCGGGCCATGATGCCTTGGATCAAAGCTAACCAAATCGTCGATAAAAGCAAAAACTAAGCTTATCGGCTAGGATTAAAGCCCATCTACACGATGGGCTTTTTTTTGCCCGCTGGATTTTGCCAAATGCTTGATCGCTATCGCTTAAACCGGTTTTATCTTGGTATCATCACCGCGACCTTGGCCCAGCCCTGCCCTGCTGATTTCATGCAATGGAGTAACAGCGAGATCCAATATCTGCATGGCGGCAACTACCAGGAACCGTTCAACGCCAACGACGTCAGCCAGTCCATCATCACCGTCACCCACGCCCACGGCTGGGCTTACGGCCGCAACTTCTTCTTCATGGATACGATGTTTACCGAATCCGGCCAAACCGCGCAAACCAATCTTTACGGCGAGGCATACAGCACCTTCAGCCTCGGTAAAGTCATCGGCTTGGACTTGTCCTACGGCATTTTCAAGGATTTCGGCGTGACCGCCGGCGTCAACCTTGGGGAAAACATGAACAGCTCGCGCAGCGGCTTTCGCGCTTGGCTTTATGGCGTTACCGTCGATTTCGACCTGCCGGGCTTCGACTATTTCAACGTCGACTTTTTACGGCAGCGCGTCACCGAAACCGCCGACATCGGCACCTCCTGGCAGATTACCCCAGTGTGGAAACTGCGGTTCGAAATTGCCGGCACGAAATGGAGCTTCGAAGGCTTTGCCGACTTCATCGGCCATAACCACACCGCCGCCCGCCAAGCCCTGGCGCAGCCGCAACTTAGATTAGACCTCGGCAACTTATGGGGTGATAGCGACCATTTGTATATCGGCATCGAATACCAGTATTGGCATAACAAATACGGGATTAAAGGCTTACAGGACAGCGTGCCGCAGGCGTTGGTGTTGTGGAAGTTTTGAGGCAAATGAAAATGAACAGCAGTCGTGACAGTTAGTTGGTTAGCATGCATATAACACTTCATTCCACCGGACGCGGCAAACAGCGCCGCGCCGATTAACATTACGGTAGGCCAATTCGATGCGCGAACTTCCCGACGCCACGGCAACACCGCTTGGTTCTAACCGAGACAAGATCATTTTCCAAGCTAAATGCAAGTATTTTGGCGCACTTGCCAATGACACAAAGTGGAATGAATTAATCAATTACTTTCGGCAAAAGCCGGGCTGGCGGCCTTCGTATAGAAGTAAATGGCTAAATGGTCATATCTCCGAATGGGATTCCGAGTGGCATTACCATCTACCATTTCCATTTGTTGGCGTAGAGTGGTTTGATATTGGGCTGCATCAGCATGAATTCATGGGGCATTTAACGCCGCCCAGGATTATTGATCACAGCGCTGAGATTGCTTCAAAACTTTCCAGCATCGGCTTTGATTATGAGATAAAGGGGGATGTCGCACGAATCTGGGGCTATTTTCCAAAGTCATATGAAGACTTCCCGCCCCAGAAATTGGCCTAACCTTCCGGTCAACGTGACAGTCAGCGTAGCCTAGATGAAGCGCAGCAGAAATCCAGGTTGAAAATCAAAAGTTATCAATCGCGCCAACGTTTCAACCCCGTGCTTCGGCGCGCGGCATACGGGCTACAATCTCAACAACCACAAGCCTTCTCTCATACCCACGAAACGGGCCACATTAGTTAAGCATCTGTCATATTCAGCATGTACAATGCCGCCAACTTTTCAACCTTTGTAGACACATTATGATCAAGAAGCAACCGCTTACTCGTCATCGTGGCATTTACCTACTGCCCAATCTATTCACCACGGGCGCCATGTTTGCCGGGTTTTATGCAATCACCTCGGCAATTAACGGCCGTTTCGAAACAGCGGCGATTGCGATGTTCATTGCGATGGTACTGGATGGCTTGGACGGCCGCGTTGCCCGCCTGACTAACACGCAAAGCGAATTCGGCGTGCAGTACGACAGCTTGTCCGATATGGTTTCGTTTGGCGTTGCTCCGGCTATTGTCATGTATTTGTGGACTCTATCCACCATGGGCCAAGCAGGCTTGTTCGCCGCATTTGTGCATATGGCCGGTGGAGCGTTACGTTTGGCGCGTTTCAACACGCAAGTGGAAGTGGCCGACAAACGCTATTTTCAAGGCCTACCCAGCCCGGCAGCGGCGGCTATTTTGGCCGGTGGATTATGGTTCTGCGTGGAAAACGGTTATGACGTGGAAAACATCAAGTATCTGGTATTACTAACCACCATCACTACCGGTTTGCTAATGGTCAGCAACTTCCGTTACTCCAGCTTCAAAGAAATCGATTTTAAAAACAAAGTGCCATTCATCGTTGCCATTATCGCGATGCTGGTTATCAGCTTCATAATGGCGCAACCACAGCGAATGCTGTTCCTGCTATCGGTCGGCTATGCCATATCCGGCCCTATAGTTACCTTGGTTTTGCGCAAACGTAAGCTGCAAAGCCGTAAAAGTTAGCGGATGAAAAATACCGGTGGCAAACCGTTGCTCGACGCCTTGGAAAGACACTGGCGCCAATATCGCAAACGCTTGAAAGCCTGCCGCCAAACCGCCAGCGAAGATAACGTCCACGAATTACGCATTAGCACCCGGCGCTTGTTGGCGCTGATAGAATTGCTACATGCCTTGGAGCCACAACCCACATTACTAAGCATTCGCAAAGTTTTGAAAAAGCAACTCGACGGTTTCGACGAATTGCGAGATACCCAGGTCATGCTGTTCGAGGCGGCCAAGACCCTGCCTATACTTCCCGAGCTAGAGCCTTTTTTAGCGTACATGCATCGCTGCGAACAGCGTTTACTGCTGGAAAACCATTCATTTATTGCCACCCTGTATCAACCGAAACTGCGTCGCAAGTTGAAAAAAGCCGGTAAATACTTCAAAACTCAAACAGCCGACATCGATCTTGAACAGGCATTGCCAAGCGCCATTAACAATATTTATGGCCTAGTGATAAATCGTTATGAAGCACTGGATCCCACCATACCTGCCAGCATTCATCATCTGCGCATCGCTGTTAAAAAATTGCGCTATACGCTTTTAGCAGCGCAATGCCTTGATTCCACTCACGCTGAAATGGACTCAAGCCTGTTGAAAAGCCAGTTAACTCGCATGGGTGACATTCAAAACTCTGTGATCATGTTGCAAACCCTTGAGCTATTTTTTCAACATCAGATACCGAGCGCAGTAGAGCAGTACTATCGACGACAACAACAAGAGTTGATCGACTCATTTATGACCTGTTGCTCGGAGATTTTGGTGTTTCGGCATGTGACCCAAAACGACAGAAACTGGGTTTTTGAATCCGCGTAGAAACTAGCTATACTCATTGTCGGCTTATTTATTGGCACCAACGACGAGATCATTTACCAGAAATAAAAAATTTTCTATTAAGCAATTGAAAAACAATATGACTCGGCAAACCGTACGAACCATTAACTCTACTGTCAATTGAGTTTATATTTTATCATTGCCTCAGGACAATCAGCTGCTACCGAAAAAACTAAAGCCGTCAAACTTAAACGCTATCCCCAAACGTCAAAATCAACAAGAAAAAGTTCATAACGTGGCATTACGAAATATTAGAGGCAGTTTCAATGGCATCAGATGATAGAAACTCACCTAAAATAGGTGTTCCGTCTTCACCCTATCTGGTTTACACCTCAGCCGGTGACCGATCCAATATAAAAAAATGGGTCACGGGCAAAAAAAATTTCGACTTATGGGTTACTCAATACGAAGGCGAAAGTGATTATCACCGGAGCGTTGCTGATTTTTACAACGAGCGAAAAGGCGGCAAATATCCAAATTTACACGATATATATAACCGCTGGGGAGAGTTACTCACCCCCTATCGGGCAATATTTGTACTTGACGACGATATAGAATTGAGCGCCAGCCAAATTAGCCAGTTATTCCGCATTTTAGAACGCTACAAACTCGTCTTGCTACAGCCTGGTTTCTTGAGCGTCGGCAAAATAAGCCATGAAGTCACAAAAGCAAATCATTTCAGATTTGCGAGGCTTACCAATTTCGTGGAAAACTGCGTGCCAATGTTCTCTAAGCCTATTCTGGATCGGTTTATGGCAACTTACGACCCGGGCTTAATTGCCTTCGGAACTGATTGGTGGTATTTACACCTTCTGACCGATGAAGAGCGCGAAACCGGAGTGGCGGTAATTGATTCGGTACCTTGCGTAAACCCGGACGAATGGCTTGAACAAAAACCTCGAAAAATAGATCAAGTTGAGCCCGTCAATAAAGGCATAGAGATTTGGCAGGAATTTAAGCGCGAGCGCGGCATCGAGATGCCGCCAGGCGGTGTCAGAAGTTTGGGACTATTATCGCCTACAGCCTTAGAGGACTGGCTTACGCTAATTTCCGCTCCGTTAATCCGCTGCAAAACATTTCTGTTCTACCCCCATTATTTCATGCGTCTGAAACGCTTTTATTGGGATATTCATAGGCGAAAAATATTTTAAAATTCGCCATTCAGCAATGGCGAAATGCTGACTATCCAAAACAACACAGCAGATCTTATTCAATGAGAATATAAGTTTCCTTGCTCCAATTGGAAACTGAGTTCGGCCAACCTCCTTAAGAACAGCATTTCGCAACTAGCTGACGGCCCAAGGAATTATTCGTGAACTATTTAAACGAAATTAAATGCTATTTAAAAATCAAAATTTCCCAAATATTGATGCGGTACCCTACCCATCACAAACCACTAAAAATACAACATGCGCCTAAAAACAAACCGAAGGTACTAATTTTAGGAATATATTTAGAATACAGAGAAAACACATTTAATCACCTGATAAGTGCGTTTAATCAATCAACAGCATGTACGGTTGATCAAATCTGGGTATCATTGAACCCTAAAAACTCTCTAAAAGACAACCAAGCCGAATATAAAAACCACGCCAACCTAATTCTGGTTAAGCAGATATTTGAGCTTAAACCAAAATTTACGCTATTAAATGAAATTCTAGAAGAGGTTGACATAAGCAAATACGATTATCTTGTCTTTACCGATGACGACATTTTTGTTGACGATAACTTTCTCGATGCTTTTATCGGATGGCAACAGCATTTAAACTTTTGCTTGGCTCAACCCGCCCGCACGAGAACCAGTACAGCTGATAATACATTTGTTGTTTCCAGGCCTTGGCTAAACGCACGCGAAACACATTTTGTTGAAATTGGCCCGCTATTTAGCATGCATAAATCAATTGTAAATGAATTACTACCGTTTGATCTTGAAAGTCCAATGGGATGGGGATATGACCTCGTTTGGCCAATAAAGGTGATTGCATCGGAAAAAACCATGGGGATTATCGATGCGACTCCTGTACAGCACAGCCTGAGACCTCAGGGCGCGGCATATTCGACCCCAAAAGAATATGTGCTAATGAATGAATATCTTTCAACAAAACAGCACCTAAACTTCCGAGAAGCCTGCACTATTGTTAAAAATTACTCAAAAATAAGCTTCCTCAAAAAATCGTTGAATTTATTTTAATGCCTATCTGTTTTAATTTCTAGAACAAAGCACCGCTTCATTCCGATCAGCTCCAACAAACTATTTATCTTATTGGCACTGCCCGATACTACTTAAACATAATAAGCGACACCATCATCGACTTAAAGATATAATAGCCCAACTACCAGCATTTATTTGATTCATCTTATGCATCACAATATTTCCGTTAAACCTTTTGTAATTTAATCGGCCTAATCGATGCTATGAGCTGCCTAGTTACCGTCATCATACCCACCCACAACCGCCCCGACCTTTTGGACGAAGCCATAAGCAGCGTAGTCAATCAAACCTTGGCGGATTGGGAAGTCATTGTCGTTGACGATTGCTCAACCCCTCCGGTAAACCCCGCTCAGATCCAGGAAAAGTTCGGAACGAAGATTAAAGTTTTGCGGCACCCAAGCTCTTTGGGGGGAGCCGCAGCGAAAAACACCGGCATCAAAGCCGCTTCTGGCAAATATATTGCCTTTCTGGACGACGACGACCTTTACGCACCGACTTATTTAGAAAAAGCTGTTTCAACTTTAGAAAACCATCCAGAAATTAACACGCTGTTCATGAGCGTCGCTTGGTTTGGTCCAAATTCAAAATGGACGCACGAATCCTACACTGACGCCATGAACAAAATATTGGCAGATCTAGCTGGAACGCAAGTGACAGAAACCCTACTGGAATTTGACGCAGACCGTCTATTCAAAGCTTTGCTAAAAAGGGTCCCTATGGCGTTTCAACGACCAGTGGCAACCAGGGAACAGGTTAGGCAAATCGGCTTATATCAGGAAGATTGCCTACTTTGGGATTGCGATTGGGCTTTGCGCGCTGCGCTGAATGGCCGATGCGGATTAGTAACAGAAGGCTTGTACCTGCAACGTAGCGCGGGCCAGGGATACTCGTCTCAACCTCGCCGCCGGATGGATCACTCCTTATCGAATCTGGAAATAAAAAAACAACTGATTAAGCGAAATGTCAGGCCTGATCTAGCCAAGCTGATCAGGCTCAACTACATCCAATCCGCCCAAGATTTGAGTTGGGAATACATCAATCAAAACCAAGGCTTGCTAGCAGTCAAAACCATGCTGGCTAGTTTCCAATACGGCATTCACTTTCTGCAGATTAAGTTTTTAGCGCACGCTCTTTATAGCTGCGGATTGAGTTTATTTTCTAAAATACGACGATAGCCTAGTTAGATTCCGAATCGAAACAAAAGATAAAATGGATTTAGCTGCCTCAAACGCCGCAGCATCGTAAGCTTGAGCCTCAGTCGGCAATCAAGTATAGTTTCTAACCATGAACAATCAGAAAAACGAATTTCATAGTCACTTAGTTTTCATGCCAGCCATTGGCAGACAATTGTTCGGCCTGTCTTTAAGATTGCTGCCCTGAGGGGCGCACTCTATCCTCATTTAAACAATACCACCCTTTTCTGTTCCTCGGCCTCAGCGCCGAACATTTCATGAACGGAGTTCTCATGAAAGATAAATTAATTATATTCGACACAACTTTGCGCGATGGTGAGCAAAGCCCAGGCGCCTCAATGACCCGCGATGAAAAAGTCCGTATTGCCCGCGCACTGGAACGCATGAAAGTCGACGTCATCGAAGCCGGCTTTCCAGCCGCCAGCCAAGGCGATTTCGAAGCGGTGCAAGCAGTCGCCGATGCGATTAAAGACAGCACAGTTTGCGGCTTGGCGCGGGCGCTGGACAAAGACATCGACCGAGCTGGCGAAGCCTTGAAAGGTGCAAACAGCTCGCGCATCCATACCTTTATCGCGACTTCGCCGATCCATATGCAAAAGAAGTTGAATATGCAGCCGGATCAGGTCATCGAATACGCAGTTCGGGCAGTAAAGCGCGCCCGCCAGTACACCGATAACGTCGAATTCTCCCCGGAAGATGCCGGTCGTTCGGAAGAAGATTTCTTGTGCCGTATCCTGGAAGCAGTGATCGATGCCGGAGCGACGACACTTAATATCCCGGACACGGTCGGCTATAGCATGCCTCAGCAGTTCGGTGCGACTATCGCCAATTTGATCAAGCGCATCCCCAATTCCGACAAGGCTATCTTCTCAGTACATTGCCACAATGATTTGGGCTTGGCGGTTGCCAACTCCTTGTCGGCGGTGATGAACGGCGCGCGGCAGGTAGAATGCACGATCAACGGTTTGGGCGAACGCGCGGGCAATGCCTCTTTGGAAGAAGTGGTGATGGCGGTACGCACCCGCCAGGATTTCTTCGGCTGCGATACCGGCTTGGATGCACGCGAGATTGTCACTTGCTCAAAGCTGGTGTCCTCCATCACCGGGTTTCCGGTGCAGCCTAACAAGGCCATCGTCGGCGCCAATGCTTTTGCGCACGAATCCGGCATCCATCAAGACGGCGTATTGAAAAACCGCGAAACTTACGAAATCATGCGCGCCGAGGATGTGGGCTGGACCACCAACCGCATGGTTTTAGGCAAACATTCCGGCCGCAACGCCTTCAAAACCCGAATGGCAGAGCTGGGCGTGGACTTTGCCGGCGAAGCCGATTTGAACGATGCTTTTTTCCGCTTCAAACAATTGGCCGACAAAAAGCACGATATTTTCGACGAAGACTTGCAGGCCTTAATTTCCGAGCAAGGCTTCGAAGCGGAAGACGAACATATCAAACTAGTAGCCTTAAAAGTCTGTTCCGAAACCGGCGAAGTCCCTAACGCCACCGTCACGATACGTGTCGACGGCAAGGAAGTCACCGGCAGCGGGCAAGGCGGTGGTGCAGTGGATGCCAGCCTGAAAGCCATCGAAAGTTTGGTAAAAACCGGCGCGACTTTGGCGTTGTACTCGGTTAACAACATCACCACCGGCACGGATGCTCAGGGTGAAGTCACTGTCCGACTGGAAAATGCCGGCCGTATCGTTAACGGCTCCGGCGCCGACACCGACATCGTGATCGCCTCGGCCAAGGCTTACATTAACGCGGTTAACAAACTGCAAACGCCCGACCAACGTCAG
Organism: Methylomonas sp. TEB; assembly: GCF_047777895.1. GTDB lineage: Bacteria > Pseudomonadota > Gammaproteobacteria > Methylococcales > Methylomonadaceae > Methylomonas. Next base: position 1,243,478 of record NZ_CP180476.1, on the reverse strand, counting down.
CATCCGCAAAAAGGCGATGTCTGATTTTTGAGCCGCCATGGATAACGCGACCCGCTTGCAGTACTTGGAGGCGATGGGCATTGACGTCTGGACACCTAGGCGTCTACCCCTCGCAGTTCCGCAAGCGGCCGTTCATTATGAAAGTCCAATCGAACACGTAGTACCGGCTACCCCCTTTGCAGCCCACGAAGTTGAGCCTTCCGAGCAAACGGTATCAAGCGTCATCGAAACCGTTAATATCGAATTTCCGCGACATTCTGCTTCGTCGCCATCATCACACGCCAACGATCAAATATGGAGAGACCTACAACTCGAGGTTTCTTTGTGCCAAGCCTGCTCGCTGTGTAAAACCCGCACCCAAACCGTATTCGGTGTCGGTAATAAACAGGCAAGCTGGATGTTGATTGGTGAGGCGCCTGGGCAAAATGAAGATTTACAAGGCGAACCGTTCGTCGGCAAAGCCGGCCAATTATTAACCGAAATGTTGCGGGCGATAGGTTTAAAGCGGGAAGAAGTCTATATAGCCAATATATTGAAATGCCGGCCGCCGAATAACCGTGATCCGCAAGCCGAAGAAGTCGCCGCCTGCCATCGATTTCTGCAGCAGCAAATCGAATTGATACAACCGAAAATAATTTTGGCGGTAGGCCGGATTGCTGCGCAAAGCTTGCTAACCACCCAACAACCTCTGGCAAAATTACGCGGCGTTCAACACCAATTACACGATATTCCGCTGATTGTCATTCATCACCCGGCTTACCTATTGCGCTCGCTACTGGAAAAGGCAAAAGCCTGGAGCGACTTGCAGTTTGCGCTGTCGGTCTATCAAAAACTAGAAAAATAAAACCATGTGGAAACTGTTACATAAACTGAAAGATGCAGTGATTTACGACGCGGACCGCGAGTTTTACGCCAAGGTGTTTCCAGACTCGGTAGATAGCAAAGACTTAATGCGGATGCGCAAAATGGATCATGCTGATTTAACCAGCGTCTTGAAGATAGAAGAGTTAAATTACGAATTTCCGTGGTCGGAAGGGATATTTAAAGATTGTTTCCGCACCATGACTTACACCAGTTGGGTGTGCGAGGCGCCAGATGACAACATAGTAGGCTATTGCATCATCAATGTAGCCGCTGGCGAAGCTCACATTATGAACATCAGCGTCAACCCCATCTTTCAACGCCAGGGAGCCGGCCGCAAAATGTTGGAACACTTAATCGAATACGCCCGCCCCCGCGCTGAGAAAATATTCCTTGAGGTGCGCCCCAGTAATCCTGGAGCCATCAATTTGTATCGAAAAACCGGTTTTCGCGAAATCGGCACCCGTAAGAATTATTATCCAGCCAAAAACGGTCGCGAGGACGCGATTATGTTTGAGTTGGATCTGGTGCCTATGCTCTAGCAGGGTTATGTAGACTCACTGTCGGCCTAAATTATCCCGCCAACACTATTGCTCGGAAACGGTAACCGATCCGATTAGGGCCGTACATTGGGCGTTTAACAAGTTATACAGCCGGATATTTTTTCAATCTATTTTTCAATTGCTGAGTCTCTTGCTTCAACCAATTTGCCGTTTGGACTCTGAGGTCAATTTCGTAAAGATATATTGGACTTGCTTGAAAACCAGCATCACGGGTTTTAAGCGAGTTGGATTTACCGAATTTAGTTTTCATCGTAATTCCCTTATTTGAAGCTTGTCTAATCCCCACAAGCAATTGAATTCGTTAGCTTACAAATACTGCTCAGAAAAGTAACTAGTCGTACCGAAAATGTAGGTGGCTAACATTAGGCAAGAGATACAAAGCAAATATCACACCATTTTCTGGCAACGGAATGGCCTTCGCCTACTCGAACGATCTGCGTAAATAAGACTATTTTTTCAGCGCAGTATTGCCATAAGTGACAGTTACCTGACATTTTTGGTCAGTAACGCAAAAGATCGCTTATCTTTGCCCCATACGTCGACGCGCCAAAGCCAAAAGCTAATCTGTTAGGCCTGATGACGAGATCGTTTGATTGCACAAACATAGCGCCACCACCAAGCTATAGCAGTTCAAATGAATAAATTTGTAAAATTTAATTGACTTTAAGAAAGCGAACCAAGGGTTTGTTTTGGATGATTTTGTCCAATTTTTCGGAAACACGCCATCTACAAGAGTGACCAAAACGCTGTTGAGTTTTAGCAAAATGGTGGCAGAATCGGTCCAGCCGATAGCTTTTGGGAGGTCTTATGAAAATACTTGCAGTACTGATACTCGCCGGACTTACTTATGGTCTTGCGTTATTCATACTTGGAATAATCAAAGAATTGGCGGAATTCGCCGTTGAGGCATGGCGTGACGTTGAGATAGGAAGATAATTTTATTTAATAGCAGTCAGACCGATATCTTTAGTTTTCAAGAATGCATTAAATTGTCAATTAGACAAGCAGAGCCGGGAACAATACCCGGCTTTTTTGTGTTCGTGGTTTTCTCGCGCACATATCTAAACTATAAATACGGGCAATCTTGAAGGCGGCATGGTTTTTATTGGCACGCTATTTGGCACAAATGCCGCCTGTCGGGCCGTCGATTTAGATAACAGTCGCCCGCATTCCGTACAGATAAAATTCCCGGTTGGCGACCCGTAGGCGAATTCCATGGTCAAGTTAGAGTGGTCGCAATAATTGCCGTCTGTATTGCTGGTTATTGGTATCGCTTTTAAATTGTCCATAATTTTTCCTTATAACCGTCTGAGCTAGATTTGTATGTCGGTACTTTATTCAGATTTCCTTAAATCTAGATTATGTGTAAATTAAGATTGCATTATTAGTGGCCCGAGCAAATCCGGCCACGCGCTAATTTGCCATGAATTTTTAAATTTGCCGACATAGTTGGCTCGTTACGCTTAATCGGTCTTAATGCCTTATCTGCAGCCCAAATTGCGCCGAGAATCCCGTGTTCACGATTGGTGAGATTTTACCGGCCGGCTTTAAACTTCAAGGCATGCGCCATCACTTGATAGATGTAACTTTGCTCTTGTACGCCATGAAATAAATGCGCTTTGGGACCGAACGCGAAAATGGCCACATCTTCGGCGCCGTGCGTTTCGCTGCCTAGCGGTACAACGGCTTCCTGCAGAAAATCGGGATGCGTGGTATCGACGGCGCTTAGATCGGGGCGGCCTTTTTGACCTCGATAACCCGGACCGTTGGCGTATCCCAACGTCGCGTAAGGCAATCCGTTACTGTCCTTGGCAAATCCCTTCTCGCCAGCTTGCTTGACTAAGCCCAAAATAGGATTACCGCGTTGCGGATAGCCGGCGATGGTAAAGGTGTGGCTATGATCGGCGGTAACTAAGATTAACGTATCCTGAGGATTGGTTTTTTCCAACGCCTTGCGTACCGCATTAGAGAGCTCGATGGTTTCCGTCAAAGCTCTATAAGCATTACCGGCGTGATGGGCATGATCGATACGGCCAGCCTCCACCATCAGCACATAGCCTTTTTTATTTTTCGACAATATCTCTATGGCTTTTTCGGTCATCTCGGTCAAAGACGGCTCTCCACCCTTATCGCGAAGCCGATCATGTTCGTATTCCATATGCGAACGTTCGAACAGCCCCAGCAAATGCTCGGTTTGCTTAGGATCTATCGCATCGAAGCCGGCTTTGTTATAGACATAGGCGGATTTCGGATACTGGGTTAACCAACGCTGGGTCAAATCCACACCATCTTTACGGCTACCAAACTTATCACTATCTTCCGGATCCGGCGTTGTTTCGGGCAAAAACATGCTGCGCCCGCCACCCAAAGCCACTTCCAGGCCATTGCCGTATTCGAAATCCAGTAATTGTTTGGCAATATCGCGAACGGTGGCGCCCGCAGGAATTTGCGCATCGGACTCCCAATCGCGTTCAGAGGTGTGGGCGTAACAAGCAGCCGGCGTGGCATGCGTAACTCGGGCAGTAGAGACCACGCCAGTTGATAGGCCTTTTTCCTCTGCTTGCTCTAGCAAGGTTTTCACCTTATAGGTATTGACGACCTCTGCACTCTTTTCCTGGCGAGCCACCTGCATGCCTACCGACAATTCGCCATCATTGGTTTTCACACCGGTAATAATCGCTGACATGGTCGGCGCAGAATCCGGAGTTTGTTGATTGGCACTATAAGTTTTCGATAACGCTACATAGGGAGCTGTTTCGAAACTTAGCGAATTTTCCTCGCCACCGCGATTGCCCGGTTTGCGCTGCCCCTCCAGAATACGCGCGGCGGTAATAGTCGAGATGCCCATACCGTCACCAATGAACAGAATGACGTTTTTGGCGAATGCTCGATTAGCTTCTAGTTGCTCAGCCGCCTTGATACGGTTTTGCCCCGATTCCAACCAGAATGCCGGCGTTTCCAAAACCGGTTCAGCCTGGGATGTCCCGGCCGCCAAGCTCAGTGTGCTTATCAGAATTGCGGATTTACAGTGCATAGGAAGCATAAGTACTTTTGAGGGATGTTTTTTATATCAATCGCCGCAGTTCTAAACGACTTCAGCACCTAGCTTTAAAATGCCCGCATTGAACCGGCGATACCAGATATACGTCACTAGCAGCAACACCGCCAACACCCCGAAAAAACCTTTGTCACCCAAGATGACGTAAGGCGTAAGACCACTCATCGGCACTATATAATCGGTTAAAGTCGTGGTGGTAAACAAAGGCGCTTGCTTACGTAGTGCCCCGTCCGGACCAACAAAACCGGTCACGCCGGTATTGGTCGCGCGAACCAGATAGCGGCCGGTTTCCAACGCCCGCATTTGCGCCATTTGCATGTGTTGATGCGGCTGCGAGGAATCGCCGAACCAAGCGTCGTTAGTCATATTGACGATATACGCTGCATCCGCCACTTGCCTGGCAACCAATTCACCGAAGGCATCTTCATAACAGATAGTAGTGACAAACGCATGACCGCCCGCCATCAACAAGGCTTGCCGGTCGCCACCGGCCGCGAAATCGCCCAGCGGTATTTGCAACTTATCCAATACCCAACCCGATAACGGCTGAAGCGGTAAATATTCGCCAAACGGCAGTAAGTGATTTTTATGATACAGGGCTTGTTTTTCGCCCAGGGTCATGACGCTGTTGTAATAATCCTTACCCTGCCCGCTACTGGGTAGCCCAACCACCAAGTCAACCCCATGCGCTTGCGCGGCAGTTTGTAGCGGATCGATGTAGAATTCTTTCACTTGCGACAGAAAGGCCGGAATCGAAGTTTCCGGCCAGATAATCACATCGGAATCCCAATGCTGTTCGGTAAGTTCCTGATATAGCCTGAGTGTGTTGAGTTTCTGATTTTTCTGCCACTTCTGATCCTGGCCGATATTGCCTTGCACCAAGGTGACCTTGATCGGCGCGCCGACGGCTTGAGTCCACGCCACCGTTTGCAAATAGCCACCGCCTGCCCAAATTACCCCTAAAACCAGCAGCCCCGGCAAAGCCGGCAATTTGCCACGCACTAATTCGACTAAGGAAAAAGCCGATACCACCAACAAAAACCCGACCCCATAAACCCCGGCCAGTGGAGCGTAACCGGCCAACGGCGTAGATAGTTGACTGTAAGCAATTTGCAGCCACGGAAAACCGTTCAACAACCAATAACCGCGAAAGTACTCGACCGCTACCCAAGCAATAGCGGCAGCTATTGTGCGTAGCCAGACCCCGGAACAGATTGAGGCTTTGGCGATAAACCAACCGGTCAAAGCCGGAAATAAGGCCCAAACTGCTACCAGCAGAGCTGTCAAACCTATCGAGCTATACGGGTCGCCGCCGCCGAAATCGTGAATACTGATATACGTCCACCAAATCCCCGATCCGAACAAGCCCAAACCGAACAAATAACCACTAAGAGCGGCCCTGTTTGGCGCCTGCCGCTGCCAAACCCAGTAAATAAAAGCTAATGAGCCAATTGCTGCGTAAGCGTAGCTGTATGGCGCAAAGGCCAAGGTGAGCAATGCTCCAAAAACGGGAGCGGCAAGTTCCCATTTATAATTCAATATTCGCTTCATTACTCTGCTGTGTTTATTCGATGGAATCGGCATTTTATGCAGCTGCCGAGGTTTCGTAAAATCGGCAACTGCCTATACCCGTCAATCTGAACTAAACTGAGTTTATGTTTTCAACACATCTTAACTCGCAAGTACATGACCGATAACGCATCACTGCCTTTTGAGCTGTCAACGGAATCCCTCGGCGGATGGATTAATTCACTAAGCGCGCTACCCGCGGCGAACGCGGCAAACCAGTTAAATCTGGTCCTTAAACAACTGAGTCGCTTTAACGGCACAGCCGCAAACGTATTGCCGATACTCGTAAACTTAACCCCGCTGACATTGCATTTATCCAATGGCTTGACCAACGCGGCGCGTTCCGAAACAGACATAGCCACCAACACCAAAGCGCTGAAAATTGCGAAACTAGCCATCCAGTTACTCAGACATTTGAGCCTGGCTTTTTGCCGCACGGTCGAGACCAAACAACTCGATACATCGCTGACCCAACAAGCGATATTTTATGCCTTGCAGTTAGCGGGGTATTGTCTGCGCAGCACGGCGCTGTTTTACGAAATGCCGTCCACGACCTTGTGGAAAAAGAGCGGCCTGCTTTACACCATAGCCGGCGAACTGCAATTGTTAAAAAAACCGGTCTCGTCCAAACCGCAGGAATTCAAGTTACAAAGCACCATTGAAGCAGTCATCAAGCGCAACCTATTGTTTGCACTCAGCAAACCCAACCAATATTCAACAACTGAAATCAGTCAATTATTTCAGTTGGTCAGTCGGCATCAGGATCGCCTGGAGATCAGCAAAACACCCAATCCAGATTGCCGTTTTATTTGGAATCTGGGCAGTGAACCAAGCCCTATGCCGCGTACTAACAGCACATTGCCACGCGGCTCGGTGTACATCAGTTGCCAGAACTTCGGCCATGCCTTGCAACTTGGCGAAATCGAGACCGAACTGAATTCAAACATGCAAACCAAACTGGCTTTGCACTTGACGGGATACAGCAATATTTTCGCATCGGTGGCCATCGGCCCGCCGATGCCGGCACACTTACTCGAGGGCTTCGTTGCGGTCAGCGCCCATCTGCAAGGCGAAGAAAAATTATCGAAAATCATGAACCTGAGCTCGCAGTTATCGCGCGGAAGATCCCTGGCTCGCGATATGTCTCTAGTGCCGTTGGAGCATGAAAAAAGTTTCTACAAACCGTTAAATTCTTCGCTGATCAGTTTTCCCGAGCATGGCACCAGTCTGAGTCTGTTGCGCAATGTCAGTAAACAATTTCTGGTAGCGGAAAGCCCCGCACCCAATTGTTCAACAGGCGATATTGGCTTACTTTGCCGGGAGCAGCAACCCGCCAAACTGGTGATAGTTCGCCAGCAAACGCTCTATGAAGATGTGACACTAATTTTGCTGGAACCCATAATCGGCAACATTACCATCCACGATATCGAAAATGCCGGTGACAGTAACAACAAGAAAGCGATAGTCATCGGGATGGAAACCGCTCAACCTGAACTGTTGTTAGCCAACGGCAAATACACGGTAGGCAGTAAAATCAAACTGTTATACGGCAACACCTTGTATTTGAAAGCTTGCGTGGACAGTACGCCCTGGTTAGTGCGCTTCAAGGCCGGTGTTGATTTGTGACGCCATGCGGGACGTGAGCTGCTGCAATTTGATGTGACTCTGCGGAATCGCAATGGCCTTTTTGATCATCGAAGAAAATATCGGCCCCGAACGCTTTTAAAAACGCCCCCTTGGGCATGCCGCCTAAAAATAAGGCTTCATCTATCCTGATTCCCCACGCACGCAAGGTTCTGACGACCCGCTCGTGCGCGGGCGCGGCGCGTGCGGTGACCAATGCCGTGCGAATTGGCGACAAATCTTGATCGAAATGGGTTTGAATGCGGTGCAAAGCACTTAAAAACTCTTTCAATGGCCCGTCCGATAAAGGCTTATGCGCTTCGTTGCGCTCGTTGGCCGCAAAAGCCGCCAAACCGTGTTGCTGATAAATCCGTTCGGATTCGTCGGAAAACAGCACCGCATCACCATCGAAAGCTATCCGCAATTGCGGCGACGGGTTAGCGACCGCGCCGGAGACAATGGTTGCGGCGGCATAGCCCGCAGCCAAGGCCTTTCTGACATCCTCACCATTGGCGGATAGAAACAAATGCGCACCGAAGGCCGGGATATATTCGTAAGGGGATACGCCGCTGGTAAACGCCGCCCGGCTAATCGCCAAATCGTAGTGGTTGATTGAGTTAAAGATACGCAAGCCGGTATCCGCGCTATTTTGCGACAGCAGGATAATCTCCACCAGCGGCGCACCGGGAAAGGCTTTGTTGATATCTAAAAATTTCTTGACCAAGGAAAAGCCGAAACCCGGCGGCAGAATTTCATTTTCGTGTTCAATCTGATAATGACAAAAGGCTTCCTTGCCCTGGGTCTCGAAAATCGCATGCGATTCATCGAGATTGAATAAGGCCCTGGACGATACTGCAACTACCAGTTTCTGATTATCCATGGCTATTCTTTATTGCGGGTAACCCACACCGAATCGAGATTAAGGGTTTTCTTGATTTTTGCTGCGTAAGCCGCCGCTTCGTATTGGGTTTTAAAACCGTCCACAAACAAACGATACCAGTTCTCGCCCTTGGATTCGGTTTTGACTACCTTAGCAGGGACGCCCTTGCCCGCGAATTCTTGGGCTTTACTCTTGGCGTACCAATCCTGTTTAAACGCAATTAAATTGACCGCCCAATTTTCTTCCACCGGTTCCGGCTTTTTCTTCTCCGGTTTAGGGGCCGGCGCGGCAGCTTGCGCTCGACCTTTTTCCAAGGCGCTCACCTTGTTTTGCAATGCTTCTATGGTGGCGCCTATTTGCATAATCTGGCTGCTGATTTCGGCAGAAGGCTTGGCTTGATCGCCGTTGGCTTTTGCCGCACCCGGGTCAGCATGCCCAGCCTTAATTAATTCAGCGATCTGAGTGGCCATCACACCATTGCTGACCGTCAATTCATCCAGCTGTTTGCGCAACATTTCCTTGTCCGCGGCATCGCTGGTGGGCGCGGCATTCACTTGTTCCTGCAATTTCCCGATAATAGTCACCAACTCGCCGACTTGCGACTTGGCAATCATGCCTTGTATGCCTAACCCAGTGCCAATCAGCAGCGCCGCCACCGCGATGCCGTTCGCCACATAGGCAGCTACCGGTTTTTTCGCCGCCAAGGCCTCCACGGCCCGCTTGGTTTTCTTCTGTTCGGTCTGCAGGCTTTCCAGACTATCCAGACAACCCAGCAGCTCATTTTTACCCGCCGCCTCGGTTAAATCGTGGCGCATCTGCTGCTGATGTTTCTTGAGATCGACGATATTCCGATTCAAAGCGGCAATTTCGCTGCTATGATCGATGACTTGTACCTGCGGCACCGGGCTTGCTTGAACTTGTTCGGCCGCTGCGGCAATCGGCGCTGTTTCCGGCTCGTTAGCCTGGACAACGACTAATTCTTCCTCGTTTTCTTGCTCACTGACAGCCGCCGCCAATATCTGATCCAAATCTGGTTCCGGTTCCGGCGCGCTTGGTTGGACGTTGTTATCGGGTTCTTCCAAATCCGCAAATTCATCGACGATTGGCGTTGTCGCTGGTGCATACTCGTCATCAGCCGAAATGTCGAAATCCGCTATTAGAAAATCAGCATTACCGCCTGCCAGGTCAGCGTCATCGGAAAACTCGTCTATTTCGGCCATATTTTCCAGGTCGTCCACCGCGGTTTCCGGCAAACCCACCACGGCCACCGGGGCATCCTCCGCAAAATCATCGATTTGACCGACTCGCTCTAACTCCGCGACTTCTTCAAACACATCATCAACCGACAATTCTAAAGGGGCCTGCTGATTTTCGACATCGACGATGTCGACAAAGTCATCGTCAACTACTTGCTGCTCGCGTCCGGGATTAATGCCTAAATCAACCGCCAAATCGTCGCCAAACTCGTCAATATCGTCTGCCAAACTTGATGCAGCCTTAGGTTCATTCGCACTCAGTAATTCATCGATATCCGCGAACTCGTCGATTTCCTGTTGCGCATCCGGCTCGAATGTCTCGTCGCCCACCAGCAAACGATCAATGGCTTCGTCATCATCTATCGTGCCAACCTGTTGTTCGGAGGGGTCGCCAATATTAAGCATGGCATCCAGATCGTCGGCAAACGCATCCAAGGTTTTTTTATTTTTACTAGCAGTCGATTCAGCCATGTTTTTTCTCGTTTAAGCTGCACACAGTTCAGCAAATCCTGATTTGTAGAACAGCACAAAATATCATTTAAGCGCAGTGACCAAGGCATTGACCTCCATGCGTTGCTGCAATTCGATGTCCCGAAAACCCGCCTCAGCCATCTGCGCCAACGCGACGGATTCGCGCATCACGTGATTTTCCGACTCGTCGTTAAACAGATGGACTATCCAATGTTCGAGTAAATCCAAGCGGTTGATTTCGGTCAAAACCTTAAAGTAGCCGCCAACCTCTCGCTGTATGCTGCGGGTATGCGCGCTAATATCATCCAAAGCATACCGGTCGCCGTTGACGAATTTTCCACCCGGCTTTAATACCCGATATATTTCTGCCAACACTAGCCGCCGGTAATCGCTATGGAAATTATGCAAAGTATATGCCGACGCCAAAATATCGACGCTGTTGCTCGCTAAACCCTGCAACGCCGTCAACGCATCCTCGCCGGAAAAACGCAATCTGCCCGCGGCAACCCAATCGCGCAAACTCTGCTTCGCCTGGTTTTGCATGGTGGGTTCGTTATCGACACTTAATATATTAAGGTTGTCCGCGGCGGTCAGGATCGCCAGCGTAGTAATACCCGTGCCGCCCCCGAGCTCAACCACTGCCTGCGGCGTGCCTTGCTCCTCACAGTAATTGCCAACAATTTCACTGACCAAGCGACTCATTTCCGTCGCAAATGGGCAGATCAAATTTAACATTTGATATTCTTGACCCATCACGCTGGAGAACATCGCATCGAAGCGGTTTTCGTCTGTCATGGTTGTGCTTTCAATTTTTGCTTTGCGTCATACGCTGCCAGTTGTTCAGGCGTGGCCTCGCGTTGATGTTTGTCTTTCCATTCACTGTACGGCATACCATAGACAATCTCCCGCGCTTGCTCGTAATTGATGTCAATTTTGCGTTCGGCCGCCGCTGCTGCATACCATTTAGCCAGGCAATTCCGGCAGAAATCGGCGAGCACCATCAGTTCGATATTTTGGACTTCGGGATGCTGTTGCAAATGGACCAGCAATTTTCTGAAAGCCGCGGCTTCCAACTCGACGTTATTGGACTGAATCATGAAATCCTCCTTTAAAACCGGCATTTTAGCAGCAAAGCCGTTAGGTTCATGTACAATTGCAGCCAAAGATTCTACAATGAAGTAATTGATACTTGGGCTCTAATCGCGCTTTGTGAACACAATACACAGTTCATCCTTGGCTTTTTATCCGGTCGGCTATAACCAGCCGAGAGCCGCACGGCCGGATAATAATCTTGAACAAAAGCAAAAGCCTAATAATGACGAAACCGGGATACCTCGGCAGAATCCTGATTTACCTAAAACATCGTCAACCGCTCAAATCAAGGCCGCTTTGGCGGACAACGGATTGACCGTAAGCAATAACGACCAACCAAATAATTCGCGCACCTTGAAAGCATTGAACGCCTACACAGAAAACCGCAATCAACCCGCTCAAAACCGGGTTGCCGAGATCATTTCCGGTATCGATCTTTACGTCTAACTCCCTCCCATCTTTCAACACCAATCATGAAGCCGCTTTTAGAGTTTTTCCCAATCGTTCTATTTTTTGTCGCTTATAAACTGTACGACATTTACATTGCCACCGCCGTCGTAATCGCCGCCACGGTTGTGCAGGTCATCAGCTATTGGCTGCTATATCGTAAAGTGGAAACCATGCAGTGGATTACGCTAGGGTTGATTTTGGTCATGGGTGGAGCAACGTTGTACTTACAAGACGAGCAATTCATTAAGTGGAAACTGACCATAATTGAGTGGCTATTCGGCGGTGCATTTTTAGTCAGCCAATTCGTTGGCAAAAAGACTTTCATAGAACGCATGATGGGCGCAAACCTGGAATTGCCTGATCGCATCTGGAAACGCCTTAACATGAGCTGGTCCATGTTTTTTATCGGAGTCGGCTGTTTAAATTTGTACGTAATGGCGAACTACAGCACCGACGACTGGGTCAGTTTTAAAACTTTCGGTGTTCCTGGCCTGATGCTTATTTTTATTGCCGTACAAATAGTGTTCTTGTATAAGTTTATTCCCGCACCAGAGGCTAAAGAGTAATGTTGTATGCCGTCATTGCCGAAGATGTCGCGGACAGCTTGAGTAAACGCCTGGCCGCCCGTCCACAGCATCTGGAACGATTAACCGCATTACAAAACCAAGGCCGCTTGGTTTTGGCCGGGCCGCATCCTGCGATAGATAGTGATAACCCCGGCGATGCCGGATTTAGCGGCAGCCTGATTGTTGCCGAGTTTGCCAGTCAGCAGGATGCGCAAGACTGGGCCGATGCCGATCCTTACATCTCCGCGGGCGTCTATGCTCGTGTTACCGTTAAACCATTCAAACAAGTGTTTCCCCAATGACAGCCGACCATATCAGACAGAAGCTGGAAGAAGCTTTTAAGCCAGAATTAATCGAAATCATCGACCATAGCGCTGCGCACGCCGGTCACGCCGGCAACAAAGGCGGCGGTCATTTCCATGTCACCCTCATATCCACTCAATTTGAAGGTAAATCCCTGGTACAAAGACATCAGCTGGTTTATCAAGCTTTGGGCGACATGATGAAGGATGAAATCCATGCCCTGGGCATTAACGCTTTAACCCCCTCTGAAAACAGCTAAAGGAAATTCTTAAGATGAAACTGAAACTTATTCCCCTGATACTAGCCAGTAGCGTATTGTTACCCGGTTGCTTCGAAGAAAAAGCTAAGGAAGCCGCCGCACCAGCAGCGCCGACTGTCAGCAAAGAGGACGCGGTTGCTTCGGTTAACGGCACCTATATCAGCAAGAAAACCTTGGAAACCTTGGAAAAGGAAATTGCGGAACGCAGCCAAGGCCAAACATTCCCCAAAGAACAGCTACTGGAAGAACTGATTCAACGCGAATTGCTGATTCAACAAGCGGTGCAAAAACAACTGGATAAATCGCCGGAAGTAATCGAACGCATGGCAACCGTAAGAAACTCCTTGCTGTCGCAAGCAGCGTTACAAGATTACCTAAAAGCCAATCCGGTCACCGACGAAGAAATCAAAGCGGAATATGACTCGAAAATGGCTAACATGGGCAGCGAATACAAAGCCCGTCACATTTTGGTTAAAACCGAAGACGAAGCAAAAAAACTGATTGCAGAACTGGAAAAAGGCGGGGATTTTACCGCGCTGGCTAAAAAGCATTCTATCGATCCAATGGGCTCCGAAGGTGGCGATTTAGGTTGGTTTACCGCAGACCGTATGGTCCCGCCATTTTCTGAAGCAGTGGTTGCACTGGAGAACGGCAAATTCAGCAAAACACCGGTACAAACTCAATTTGGCTGGCACGTGATTCTGCGCGAAGAGTCCAGAGCTTTGACACCACCGCCATTTGATTCCGTCAAAGAACAAATTCGCCCAATGTTACAGCGCCAAAAAGCGCAAGCCATGATCGAAAATTTGCGTAAAAACGCCAAAGTTGAAGTCTTGCTGCCGCCGACACCGCCAAAGCAAGAAGAGGCTCAACCAGCAGCGCCAGCTGATCAGGCTGCACCAGCCCCTACTGCGGAGACCACTCCGGCCGAACCGGCCAGCGCCGCACCTAACGCAGACGTAAAACCCACCGAACCTGCGGCTACAGCTAAATAACGCACACCCAACAGGGCGGTCCAGCCGCCCTGCCTTTTTATAGTACAAGTCTTATATTGCTATAAGCTCAGCTTTCTAAATAACTATGCCGCTTGGACTTGAACTCGGGCGTGCATCTTCCGATTCTGCATATTTTCATCCAGTAAAGCTTTAATACTGGCTGTGCATTTTCCACATACACCGCCCGCCCCCGTGCACTGCATTAGTTGCCTGCGATTGCACACACCTTGGCTAATTGCCTGCCTAACCTGCCTATCGGTGACCGCTTTACACACACATACGTACATGACACCCTCTCTTAAATCATATGCGCATTAATGATAACAATTATCATTTAAAAGTAAAGCATCCACCATCACATTTTTTTTCCACGCGAACTTCCGGAACCAATCAAAGTCCGAAGATGCAATTACCTTGCTTTGCTTAGGAAATACGCGGGATTGAGGCATTAACCCGAATTGCAAACCCGGGTTTGTTCATGATTAAATAGGATGATAACCTTTTCGTCATTTATTACAGAGCCAATGATGCAAGACTATCAAACCCAAAAACCCACCGTGTTGGAAATACTGGACACTCATCAAGCGATGCCGGGTAATCTGTTGCCCATATTGCATGGTATTCAGGACACACTGGGCTACATCCCGCCGGCTGCCGTAGTAGACATTGCCAAATCACTCAACCTTTCCCAAGCGGAAGTCCACGGGGTTATTAGTTTTTATCATTACTTCCGGGAAACTCCGCCCGGAGAGCACACGATAAGGATTTGTCGGGCCGAATCATGCCAAGCCATGAACGGTAAAGCATTGGAAACCCATGCCAAACAACAGCTTGGCATCGACTTTCACGAAACAACAGCCGACGGAATTTTTTCATTAGAACCTGTTTATTGTTTGGGTAACTGCGCTTGCTCGCCATCAATCACGATAGACGACGAGGTGATTGGCCGCGTCACAACCGAAAAATTCGACCGATTGCTAGCCACTTATAAAGGTGCCAAATAATGACCCGCGTATTCATATCCCGCGACTCCACCGCGCTTTCCTTAGGTGCGGAGCAAGTTGCCAAGGCCCTAGCACAGCAAGCCTCCAGCAAAAACCTATCAGTAGAAATTGTCCGCAACGGCTCGCGCGGATTGTTCTGGCTGGAAACCCTCGTAGAAGTCGAAACCAGCCAGGGCAGAGTTGCCTATGGCCCAGTGCAAGCAGAAGATGTGGCATCTTTACTCGATGCCGGCTTGCTAGAAGGGAAGCAACACCCACTCTATTTAGGCAACATTGAAGAAATAGCTTATTTCAAAAATCAAAACCGTCTTACCTTTGCCCGCGTTGGCTTAACCGACCCAGTCAACATCGACGACTATTTGGCTCACGATGGATACCGAGGTTTAAAAAATGCGCTGGCCTTACAACCAACCGAGATCGTCAAGCAAGTAACTGACTCAGGCTTACGCGGTCGTGGCGGCGCGGCGTTTCCAACCGGGATCAAATGGAATACGGTGTTAAACGCGCCCGCAGAGCAAAAATACATAGTTTGCAACGCCGACGAAGGCGACTCAGGCACCTTCTCCGACCGGATGATCATGGAAGGCGACCCCTTCGTATTGATCGAGGGTATGACTATCGCTGGCTTGGCGGTGGGTGCTACCCAAGGTTATATTTATCTGCGCGTCGAATATCCGCACGCCAAAATCGCACTGAATCAAGCCATCGAAGCCGCCTACAAAAACGGCTATTTGGGCGAGAACATTCAAGGCAGCGGCAAAACCTTCCATTTGGAAGTGCGTAGCGGCGCCGGCGCCTACATCTGCGGTGAAGAAACATCTTTACTGGAAAGCTTGGAAGGCAAACGCGGATTAGTGCGTTTTAAGCCGCCGCTTCCCGCTATCGTCGGCCTGTTCGGCAAACCCACCATCGTCAACAACGTCATTTCGCTGGCTTCGATCCCGGTGATCCTAGACAAAGGCGGCGAATATTATAAAAACTACGGTATGGGCCGTTCGCGCGGTACCCTACCCCTACAACTGGCTGGCAACATCAAACATCCAGGGTTGTTTGAAGTGGCTTTCGGCATGACCTTGCGCGAGCTGCTTTACGATTACGGCGGCGGCTCCGCCAGCGGCAGGCCGATACGCGCGGTTCAGGTGGGTGGTCCATTGGGCGCCTATCTGCACGAAGGCCAGTTCGATACCCCGCTGGATTACGAGGCCTTCGCGGCAATATCAGCAGTATTAGGCCATGGCGGCATCGTGGTTCACGACGACACCGTCAATATGGCCGACATGGCCCGTTATGCCATGGAATTTTGTGTAGAAGAATCCTGCGGCAAATGCACACCTTGCCGAATCGGATCGACACGCGGCGTCGAAGTAATAGACCGCATTGTCGACGGCGTGCAAAAGGATAAAAACACCGTGTTGTTGCGCGATTTATGCGACACCATGACTTACGGATCTTTGTGTGCGATGGGCGGCATGACACCATTCCCGGTGTTGAGCGCGCTGAATCATTTCCCTGAAGACTTTGGCCTCGAAGCCGCCAAAGCCTGATCGATTACCAGGAGATAAATATGTCTGCCAATAACGAAATAGATTACGGAACTCCCGCGAGTTCGTCTGCAAATCAAGTCACTCTGGAAATCGACGGCCATAAGGTCACTGTCAATGCCGGCAGTTCCGTAATGCGCGCCGCCGCCGAAGCAGGGATCAGCATTCCTAAACTGTGCGCCACCGACAGCCTCGATCCGTTCGGCTCGTGCCGAATGTGTCTGGTGCAAATCGAAGGCGCCCGCGGCTATCCAGCGTCTTGTACCACCCCGGTCGCGGACGGCATGAAGGTCTGTACCCAGAACGATAAGTTGGCCAGCATCAGACGCGGCATCGCCGAACTGTATATCTCCGACCATCCTTTAGACTGTCTGACCTGTGCCGCCAACGGCGACTGCGAACTGCAAGACACCGTCGGTCAAGTTGGCTTGCGTGAAGTCCGCTACGGCTTCGATGGCGAAAATCATCTGGATTCTGAAAAAGACACCAGCAATCCTTATTTCAGCTTTGATCCATCGAAATGTATCGTTTGCTCGCGTTGCGTGCGCGCTTGCGAAGAAGTGCAAGGCACTTTCGCCCTAACTATTGACGGTCGCGGCTTCGACTCCAAAGTCTCTCCAGGCCAAAACCAGCCATTCATGGAATCCGAATGCGTATCCTGCGGCGCCTGCGTACAAGCTTGCCCTACAGCGACGCTGATGGAAAAATCGGTAATCGATAATGGCGTACCGGAACACAGCACCATCACCACCTGCGCCTATTGCGGTGTTGGCTGCTCATTCAAAGCCGAAATGAAAGGCGAACAACTGGTGCGCATGGTGCCCGACAAAAACGGTCAGGCCAACCATGGTCACTCTTGCGTCAAAGGCCGTTTCGCGTTCGGTTATGCGACCCACAAAGACCGCATCACCACTCCCATGGTCCGGGAAAAAATTTCCGATCCTTGGCGCGAAGTCAGCTGGGAAGAAGCCATTAGCTTTGCTGCCAACAAATTGAAAGGTATCCAGGCCAAATACGGTAAAGACTCAATCGGTGGCATTACTTCATCGCGTTGCACCAACGAAGAAACCTATCTGGTGCAAAAATTAATCCGCGCCGGCTTCGGTAACAACAATGTCGACACCTGCGCCCGCGTTTGCCACTCACCGACCGGCTACGGATTGAAAAGCACGTTCGGCGAGTCATCCGGCACCCAAACCTTTGACTCGGTCATGCAGTCCGATGTGATTATGGTAATCGGCGCCAACCCAACCGACGGCCACCCGGTTTTCGGTTCAATGATGAAACGCCGCTTACGCCAAGGCGCAAAACTAATCGTGGTCGATCCGCGGAGTATCGATTTGGTTAGCAATAGCCCACATGTAAAAGCCGACTATCATCTGAAACTGCGTCCCGGCACTAACGTTGCCGTCGTCACTGCATTGGCTCACGTCATCGTCACCGAAGGCCTGGCGGACGAAAAATTTGCGTTGGAACGTTGCGATGTCGAGTCGTTTAACAAATGGAAAACCTTCGTTGCGCTGCCTCAGCATTCACCTGAAGCCGTTGCCGAATTGACCGGCGTGCCTGCCGAGAGCATGCGCGCGGCAGCCCGCTTGTACGCAACAGGCGGTAATGGTGCGATTTATTACGGCTTGGGCGTTACCGAACATAGCCAAGGCTCCACGACCGTTATCGGTATTGCAAACCTGGCCATGGCAACCGGCAATATCGGCCGCGAAGGTGTAGGCGTCAACCCGCTGCGCGGACAAAACAACGTGCAAGGCTCTTGCGATATGGGCTCGTTCCCGCACGAGTTTGTGGGCTACCGCCATGTTTCCGATTCGCAAACCCGCATTCAGTTCGAAACAGCTTGGAACGTAGCGCTGTCATCCGAACCCGGCTTACGCATCCCGAATATGTTTGCCGCAGCTATCGACGGCAGTTTCAAAGGCTTGTACGTACAAGGCGAAGACATCGCCCAATCCGACCCTGACATCACTCATGTACATCACGCTCTGCGTGAATTGGAATGTTTGGTCGTACAAGACATTTTCCTGAACGAAACGGCTAAATTCGCTCACGTATTTTTGCCTGGTTCCTCGTTCCTTGAAAAAAACGGTACGTTTACCAATGCCGAACGCCGGATTTCACCAGTTCGCAAAGTCATGTCCCCACTGGGCGGTAAGGAAGACTGGGAAGTAACCCAGGACTTGTCCAACGCGCTGGGTTATCCGATGAATTACAGTCATCCTTCGGAAATCATGGATGAAATCGCGGCGCTGACGCCACAATTTGCCGGCGTCAGTTACGAAAAAATCGACGAAATGGGCAGCATCCAATGGCCTTGCAACGACGAAACCCCGGACGGCACGCCGATTATGCACGCTGATCACTTCGTCCGCGGCAAAGGTCGTTTCATGCTGACCGAATACGTTGCCACCGAAGAACGCACCAGCAGCAAGTATCCGTTGATCCTGACCACCGGCCGAATCTTGTCGCAATACAACGTTGGAGCGCAAACCCGCCGCACTGAAAACGTTGCTTGGCATGAAGAGGACCGTCTGGAATTGCACCCGCACGATGCCGAAGTCTTAGGCATCAGCGATGGCGATTGGTGCGGAGTGAAAAGTCGCTCCGGCGAAACGGTATTGCGCGCCAAGGTCACGGACCGCATGCAGCCGGGCGTGGTTTATACCACTTTCCATTTCCCGCATTCGGGCGCAAACGTTATAACCACGGATAACTCGGACTGGGCAACCAACTGTCCGGAATACAAGGTTACAGCGGTGCATGTCGCCAAAGTGGCGCAACCGTCGGCATGGCAACAGGAATACCAAGACTTTTCCGACAATCAGTTGTCTTTGCTGGAAAACCGCATCGCGGTCAACGAGTAAACCGCAACCGATTTATGGATGCAGTCTCAAGCGAACTGGGCTGGACCAGCTATCGAACCGGCACGTTCGATAGCTGGCGCGGGCCTGTTCATACCGCGAAGGAAGATTATGTCGCCGAAGAAGTGCCGGTGGTGTTGGTCTACAACACCATCCCGCACGTGGTGATGCTGGCAACGCCCCTTAATTTGGAAGATTTTGCGCTGGGTTTCAGCCTGACCGAGGAAATCATCGGTCATCCCTCCGAATTGCAATCGATACGTGTCGTACAACGTTCCAAAGGCGTGGAAGTCAGAATGACGATTCCGGAAGCCCGATTCGAGAAACTGCACGGCAAGGGCAAAAACATGACGGGCAGAACCGGTTGCGGTTTGTGCGGTGCCACTACGTTGGAACAAGCCATCCGCCACCCGCATCATGTCGGCCAAGGTTTAGCGCTTAGTGCACATCTATTGAGCAGCGGTTTCGCCGATATGGCGCAAAAACAATCTCTGAATTTATTGACCGGCGCGGTCCATGCGGCAGCGTGGCTGCATCCGGAACGCGGCATCGTTGCGGTACGGGAGGATGTCGGCCGCCACAATGCGCTGGATAAACTGATCGGCTCATTAGCCAAAGCCAACTGCAACTTTGAAAATGGCTGGCTGCTGGTAACCAGCCGCGCCAGTTACGAAATGGTACAAAAAGCGGCCAGCGTCGGCATCACACTGCTGGCAGCCATATCGGCACCTACCGCATTAGCGATTCAATTGGCGGAAGAGTGCGGGCTGACTCTGGTCGGCTTCGCCCGTCACGAGAATCACATGATCTACACTCACCCTCATCGTTTACAACATTACCAAGAATCAGCCGCATAGAACATGGATAACCATAATCTCATTAAAATGGCCAATAACATTGGTGCTTTTTTTAAATCCGAACCCGACCGGGAATTGGCTGTTAAAGGCGTTGAACAACATATCCGCAACTTTTGGGAACCGCGCATGCGTACGGCCATTATCGAATATGTGCAAAAAGGCGGTACGGAATTAATGGATATTGTGTCGGAAGCCATATTGCATATTGCCAAATAATCTCTAGTTGGCTTGGCACTCAGCTGCAAATTACTTGAAATAAACGGTCAAGCTAATCACAGCTTTCCCCAAATAGGAGCTATTTGGGGAAGTCTAGTCAGAAGTCCTTTGCTTAACGCGCGAACACCTTAATCGGCGGCGCTAAGGGGCTGAACCTCAGCGGGCAAGGTCGTACCCAAATACTTATTCAATTGGCCTTTGCTCGCTAAAATCCGAAATTGCGAAAACAACTCGTCATATTTGGCATTGATATACGAACTTTTGGCGATATAGGCTTCGTTGAAGGTATCCAACAAGTCCAATAACGTCCGTTGCCCGATATTGAATTGCTGCTGATAAGCGCTGATAGTCTTCTCGCTGGAATCGACGTGCTGTTTAAAAAACTCCAGCTGACTTTTCACGGTTTGGTGAGCCACCCACGACAAACGCATGCTTTCAATCACCTGCCTATGCGTATTATCGCGAATATCCTTGGCCTGATTGATCAACTGCGCGGTTTGCTCGCGGCGGGCCACATCCTTACCGCCGTTAAAAATGTTATAGCGCATGCGTAACATCGCGGTCATATCCGAGTTGGTACCGCGAATACCGTCCAGATTGTAGTTATGACTGACGCCGGTCTCAATATCAAAACGCGGAAAATAAGGCGCCATTGCCGTAGCATGTTGAGCAAATGCCGAATCGATATCGGAATTGGCCGATTTCAGAATAGGATGGTCGGCCAACGCTTCCTCTATGGCTTGATCAAGCGTCTGAGGCAATGCGGCTTCAGGGGACTGAATCGGCTGAATCCCTTCCGGCAGCATACCTATGACTCGCAAGAAACTGGTCTCGGCATCTTTCAAATTACCGATTTCGGACAACACATTCTTTTCCGCCAAGGCTACCCGGCCCATCGACTGGTCGACGTCAGCCCGTTTGCCCACGCCGCGTTCACTACGCAGTTTGATTTGATCGTTGGTACCTTGATGACGTTGCAGATTTTCCTTAGCCAGATTCAACAACTCCTGACGTCGCAACACCTTGATGTAGGCTTCAACACCATCAAGCGCGGTTATTTCCGACCGGCCAAATACGGTGTAGGCTCGTGAGTCGGTGCGAGCTTCCTGTCTCTCCACTTCATTCGGAGTAGCCAGACCATCAAACAACATTTGCCTGGCCAGAATCGCCCCTTCCTCCCTATGATAAAAAACCGAGCCGTCACCGCGGCCCCGAGTGGTAGGGTTATTCGATTCTTCCCAGCCGATGCCGGCTGTGACATCCACCGTTGGAAAATAGCCGGCCTTGGCTTGGCCGATTTCCTCTTCAACCGCGCGGCGTTCTGATTTGGCAGCTTGGACTTGGGGATTTTCATCCAATACTTTCTGAATAGACTCTTGCAAACTCAACGCCTGGCTGCTGGATACACAGGCCAAATGCATGGCTATTCCTAAACTCAAACTCCTGCTGACTCTCATAACATTCCTCTCTGATATTGGTCGATTTCTTTTAACAATAGGGCTAATCTCAATCGGTCGTCGACATTCAATTTCCTAAAAATCGACGATAAATGCGCTTTTACAGTACGCTCGGAAATATTCATCGCAAAAGCAATACGCTTATTACTTTCGCCCTGCCGTATCATGTCCGCCACTTCCACTTCGCGCGCGGATAAACTAGCCAGTTGCTTTAGCTTTAGTTCGGTATCGACAGTATTAGGTGCAAGTTGTGGACGCCTGGCACTGGTCAACACACCAATGACCTTGGGCACCAAAGCCCGACGAATCCAAATATCGCCCGCCAAAATACAAGCTACCGCACGAGTTAAAAGTTCCGACGCTTCGGATTGTTCGCAATAGCCGGCGGCACCGTTAATCAGCACCTCGATCTGCTTATGTTCCGGCCAATCGCAACCCATCACCAGAAACCGGACCTTTTTGTTAGCAAAAACCGTTAACAAACTGGCATCGTCATCCAGTTTTTTTGCATCGAAAATCACTGCATCGGCCGTATATTCGCTGCGGATACTGTGCAGCATACTAACGTTATATTCCGCGATCAGCGCATGAGTCCACTGCGCCGTCAGCTGAGGATTATTGGAATAAATCAGTATGTTAGCCACAAATGTAATTGTTGTTATGAGTTATCGTTCTCTTAAAGCCCTATCCCTGGCTTTCAATATCGGCTTTAAGAGGTAATCAAGCACTGTTTTTTTTCCGGTTAAAATATCAACTTCCGCGGTCATCCCGGCAATGATTTCCAAGCGTTCGCCGCCCTTTTCCAGGTAATTTTTAGCGGTGCGCAAACGAATCAAGTAGTAACTGTCTTCATCTTTCTTTTCGCCGGGTATGCTGTCGGCGCTGATATGTTCCAAAGAGGCCTCCAGGCCACCGTAGATCGAAAAATCATAAGCGCTTAGTTTTACCACAGCTTTCTGCCCAGGGCGAAGAAAAGCAATGTCCGCCGGCCGAATTTTCGCTTCTATCAACAACTGATCTTCCAGCGGCACGATTTCCAGCAAATCCATGCCGGGTTGAATAACGCCGCCCACCGTAGCCACCTTGATGCGTTTTACCGTGCCTTTTACCGGCGACAGCACTCTGGTACGGCTAACCCTATCTTCTAAAGCAACGGCAGATTCGGATGTACGATCCAGTTCCGCCTTCACCTCGTTCAACTCTTTCAAGGCTTCGGTTTTATAACGAATCTTGATCTCCGCTAATTTGTTACGCGCTTCGTCCAATGACGAACGTAGCCGCGGCATCGCCAGATTGGCAGAATTCAGCTCGCCCTTCAAATCGTTGGCAGCACGCTGCAAACGCAATAATTCAACTTGCGACATCGCCCCGTCAGCCACCAGCGGTTCAGACATCTTCACTTCGTCTTGCAATAATTTGTAGCTACGCGCCAACTGGTCGCTTTTCGATTGAATTTCAATAATTTCCTGCTCTTTCTGCCGTACCTGCTCGGCGAAAATGTCACTATTCGACCTGATTTCGCTCTGCTTGGAAACCAGCAATTGCCTGGCATTCTCGGCAATTTGCGGCGCGTTTTTCAAAACCTCCTCAGGAATCGCCAAAGGCGTGCCGTTGACTTCGGCATTCAAGCGCGCGGTATTCGCCAGTAACTCGTAATACTTTAACTTGGCTTCTTTAAACGAGGAAGCAAAACGGACTTGATCGAGTTGCAGCAACACTTGATCCTTGTCCACCAATTGGCCTTCTTGAACCAATATTTCCGAAACGATACCACCCTCCAGATTCTGCACCACCTGGACCTGACTGGACGGTATGGTCTTGCCGTCACCACGTGTGACTTCGTCCAAGCTGGCAAATCCGGCCCAAACCAAGGCCACCACCACAAATGCCACCGATGACCACAGGATCAAATGGCTTTGCAAGGGTAATTCGTAAAGATTGGCGGCGTTGACGTCGCTTAAAAAGCCCTGATCTTCGGCTCGATAGCGATGCTCAGCGCGCCACTCGGCTATTTTTTTCAACATATCAAATAGCCACCTTGATCTGTCCTTGGCGCAAGGCTTCCAGCACATGATCCTTGGGACCGTCGGCGACCATATGTCCGCCGTCCATTACGATCAATCTATCCACCAAACTCAGCAACGACATGCGGTGCGTAACCAGTATCAGAGTCTGTTCGCCCAATTGCGCGGCAAACCGCTGTTTAAACGCCTCCTCGCTACTGTTGTCCATCGCATTGGTCGGCTCATCCATAATAAAAATGGATGGCGACAACAGCAAAGCTCTAGCCAGCGCAATACTCTGCCGCTGCCCACCGGACAAGGATGCACCGCGTTCGCCCACTTGCAAATCAAAACCCGCAGGATGTTTACTGACGAATTGATCCACACCGGCAATCGCCGCCGCTTTTAACACCGCAGCGTCATCGGCGTAGCGTGAACCCAAGACAATATTGTCCTTCACGCTGCCAAACATTAAGGCAATATCTTGCGGCACATAGCCGATTTGCCGGCGTAAATCGGAAGGGTCGATTTGGCGAATATCGGTGCCGTCTATCAATATCGAACCCTCTTGCGCCTGATATAAACCCAGCATCAATTTTTCCAAGGTACTCTTGCCGGAACCGATGCGGCCGATAAACCCCACACGCTCACCAGCCTTGATCTTAAACGTAATGCCGTCCAGGGCCTTGACCGGTTGCTGCGGATAGCTGAAACGGACGTGCTTGAACTCTATCTCGCCCTTGAAACCCGGCCTATGCAAATAGTCCTTGCCACTCTCGCGTTCCACCGGTAAGGCCATCATGCGGTTAAACGACCCCAAGGCGGTGACAGCTTGATGGTAACGGGTCAATAATGCAGCGACCTGCCCGACCGGCGCCAAGGCCCGCGAGGTCAACATCGTGCAAGCCACCAGGCCGCCGGTCGTCAAATCGCCATCAGTAATCTGGTAGACACCGGCCACCACCACCAGTACCGATGCCAATTGCTGTAGGAAAGCAGTCAAATTGACGGTTAAGCCGGCATAAAACCGCGACTTTAACCCCAACCGGGCAATTTCGCCGACATTCTGTTCCCAACGGCGCTGCAATTGCCCATCCGCACCGGCCGTTTTGATAGTTTCCAGATTGGACAGCGCTTCCACCAACGTGGCATTTTTCTCGCCGCCGAATTTGAACATGGCGTTGATCGTGTTCTTTAACGGCGCCTGCAAGGCGATACCAATCAACATGGCCAACGGTAAAATCGCCAACGGAATCAAAGCCAAACTGCCGCCGACGCTATAAATAATCACTAAAAACAAAAACAAAAACGGCAAGTCGATCAATGTCACCAGCGTCGCCGAGGTCAAAAACTCGCGAAACGATTCGAATTCGCTCAGGCTGTTGGCAAATGCACCCACCGATGGCGGCCTGGCTTCCATGCGAATATTCATCAGTTTTTCAAAAATATTCGCCGACAAGATAATATCGGCGCGCTTACCGGCCGCATCGATAAAATAACTTCGCAGCAGCTTCATCGCCAATTCAAAGCCAAACACGATCAGCACGCCTACCGTCAGTACCCACAAAGTTTCCAGCGCGTGATTCGGCACCACGCGATCATACACATTCATGAAAAATAACGGCGCCGCCAAAGCAAACAGATTGATTAATACCGAAGCCGCCAACACTTCCGCATAAATCGGCCAAGATTTATACAGGACGTCCCAAAACCAATGTTTGACCTTAGGCACCGCCGATTCCGCGGTTCTGCCGTCAAAGCGATGCTGTAATTGCACAAAAAAAGCCGAACCGCTGTAACTGGCTTGCAGCTCCGCAACGCTAACAGTCTTTTCGCCGCTCTCGGTTTCCGGCAACACTACGGTATAACTGTCAGTATTCTTGGCGAGTAACACGCAGGCGTTACCATCTTTAAGCAACAACACTGCCGGTAGCACCAAATTGGAAATTTTCTGCAAGGGCCTGCGCAACAAGCGGCTGGTCAAACCGGCGCGTTCAGCGGCTCGCGTAAACAAGGCCGGCGTTAATTTATTATCGACTAAGGGCAGCCCGGCCACCAAGGCCGTGGCGGTTTGCGGGATATGCAACAACTTGCAGACCGACAGCAAAGCCAACAATAAAGGATCGTCAAACGTGGAATCTGCTGGTCCGGTTATCTGGCCGCTATCAGGCATGGAGGATGTGAGTAGAAGTTATAGTTCTTATAACGCTTAGGCGCGCTACTGTACTTAAGTATTATAAAGCGCTGCCATTACAACTTAAAAAGCAATTTTATCAAAGCAAATTCAATCACCGGCACCAGGTGCATCACCGATAATTTCCCGTAACAAGGCAGTGGCATAGCTACCGGCGGGCAAATTGAAGCTCAACTTGAGTTGATTATCCAACCACTGCCACGCCATATCTTGCGGCAATGCGCGCAAGGCCCGACGATCTGCTTCCAGATCAAACGCAATCAAGCCGTCGGCTACGGCTGCGTTAGCGGCAATCACGGCACTTTCTATCGCACCGGCCTCAGCTGTGGCAATCTTACCGCCACGACCCCACATGATCCCGGTGGGATGAATATCGCCCTGCTCGACACGTGCCGAGAGACTGACGTCGTTGGTATCGCCGGTAAAACAGCTATTACTGCCGTCTAGCTTGAATACATCGCCACTTATCGCACGCTGCCAATTGGCTTGCTCGACGCGCCGGGCCAAGATTAAATTGAACAAATACGAGCGCGCCGCCGACAGATACAAGGAACGTTGTTCGCGTTTGACCTTGGCACCGGCAAACATCGCCAATGCACGATCGATATTTTGGCCGTGATGCCCGAAACGCTGCGGGCCGAAGTAATTCGGAAAACCCTGGGCTTTGATGTGTTGCAACTGCTTTTCGGCAAGTTCTTGATCGCCTGTCCAATTGCGGATCAGCAAAGTAAAGCGGTTGCCGGCCAATACGCCGCGCTTAAGTTTCCGGGCATGCCGGACCGTTTGCAAAACCTGCAACCGGTCGGTTTCGATAGCTGACCAATCCGGATCAGCCTTACCCGGCAGCCACACGCTGAACCATTGCCGGGTGCGGCCGTGTCTATCCTTCAGACCGGCGTAGCTGACATCGTGTTGTCTGACACCGGCATGGCGAGCCAACTGCCGCGCGACATATTCGGTGTTTTCGCCGATTTTTTCGATATGGAGGAATACATGCTCGCCACTGCCTTCCGGCTCAAACGATAGAATTTCTTCGACGACGAAATCTTCAGGCTCGGTTTTGATGGCGCCGGTACCGGACGGGCCGCCGTAGGCGTAAGGCCATTCGGGTAAACTAAAATCTGTCATTGGACATATTCAATACACGTAGGCTATGTTGCGGCAACATTGTTAAGCCCCGCAGGCACACCCAGGCCTATTTGGATTTGCCACCGCCCAGCAACGGTTGTCACCGGTTTATTTCTCGATCAACACCACCGCCTGCACCGCGATACCTTCCTTGCGGCCTTCGAAGCCCAGCTTCTCCGTGGTGGTAGCTTTGACATTGATGAAATCGACATCAACAGCCAAGTCGGCGGCGATGTTGGCGCGCATGGCGGGCACGTGCGGCAGCATTTTCGGCGCCTGGGCGATGATGGTCACATCGGCGTTGACTAATTTGTAGCCTTTTTCTTGGACGATTTTATAAACGTGGCGCAGTAACACGCGGCTGTCGGCGCCCTTGAATTCGGGATCGGTATCGGGGAAATGTTTGCCGATGTCACCTAAAGCCGCCGCGCCGAGGATGGCGTCAGCCAGCGCATGCAATACCACGTCGCCGTCGGAATGGGCCTCCAGGCCCTTTTCATAGGGAATTTTCACGCCACCCAAAATGATGTGGTCGCCGTCGTTGAAACGGTGAACGTCGTAGCCTTGGCCGACTCGGATCATGCTTGTTGCTCCATATAAAATTGCGCCAGCGCCAGATCTTCCGGCCGGGTGATTTTGATGTTATCGGGACGGCCTTCGACGATTTTCGGCTGGAAACCCAACAATTCCAATGCGCTGGCCTCATCGGTAATGGCCGGATTGCCTTCGGTTTGCTGCAAGGAGTCGCGCAACATGCCGTATTTGAACATTTGTGGGGTCAAGGCCCGCCAAATGTGCTTTCGGTCAACCGTGGCGGTGATAGTGTCACCATCCACATGCTTCAACGTATCGTGCGAAGACAACGCCAGAATGCCGCCAACTACATCGTCTTTCAGCGTGTCAATTTGCAGATGAATATCAAAAGCCGTGAGACAAGGCCGAGCGGCGTCATGCACCAACACCCAGTCGTCTTCGGCGGCCTGGCCTTGCAAAGACTTCAGCGCCGATAGTACCGAGTCGGCCCGCTCTTTCCCGCCCGGCGCGGTAATCACTTGCGGATGTTTGGACACCGCCAATTCAGGCCAATACGGATCTTCAATCGAAATGGCAACAGCCACTGCTTGAAACGCGCCGGATTGCAACAGGCGGTTTAAGGTATGTTCAATGACGGTTTTACCAGCCAGCGGCAGATATTGTTTGGGGCGGTCGGCTTGCATGCGTTTGCCGACGCCCGCTGCCGGGACAACTGCCCAGCATTTGATGGATGGATTTCTTGCCACGACTACTATAAATCTTCTTCTTAGAATTCAATAAGTATTTACAAACAAACTGATCGTTCTTTGGCATCTATAGCTTTCAAACCACTTTCAGCACCAACTTCTAGTGAAATGTCTAGAGAAGTTGAACAAGGGATGCTTGCTGCTTGTTGTAGTTTGCAGAATATGACTTTATTTGTTTGAGACTCGCAATTGGCGCCAAGCTCTTCGAAAAAAACTTGAGCCTTCGATGGGTCACTCCCTAGTTGAAAACGCCTGGATAAAGCGGCATTTAAAACGGCAATATTCAGTTCATCTCTTGCTCGAAAAGCTTGCGCATCTTCATTTTTATCATGCCCAAACAGAATGGCACTGGCTATTTCGTCGGTATGATTTGCCTCATCTAAAGCAATTACCATATATCCAAGTAATAAAACAATCGCTATTGTTGGCGTTAGTACGGCAATCCATATTAATTTGGCTCGCCTCATACTACTCAAGCACTTGAAAGAAGGTTTCGTTTTCCTTGATCATGCCCAATTCATAGCGGGCACGCTCTTCGATGGTTTCCAAGCCACGGCGCAAATCCAGCACCTCGGCATACAAGGAATCATTGCGTTCCTTTTTTTCCTGGGCTTCCTTAGTCAGCGTATCCAGGCGTTCCCGATAATCGCTAATCTGCGAGACGCTGGCATCACCTAGCCACAACCGATACTGGAAGTGAACGATTAATAGGATGATGATGGCGATCAGGGTTTTAATGGCTGCTCTCGATCTGTAGATTGGGTTAGCCCTACGCGAGGGCTTAACCCAACTTAGAAGTCGACGTGTTGGGTTACGCTCTATCGAGCTTTTATACCCGAAGGGTAACCCAACCTACGCTTTTTTATTTCAGCATTTTGAATGCGCTACGGCCGGCATATTTAGCTTTGTCGCCCAACTCGTCTTCGATTTTCATCAGACGGTTGTATTTGGCAACCCGGTCGGAACGGCTCAATGAACCGGTTTTGATTTGACCGGTACCGGTAGCAACCACCAAGTCGGCGATGGTGGTGTCTTCGGTTTCGCCGGAACGGTGAGAAACCACGGCGCTATAACCCGCAGCAGCAGCCATATCGATAGCGGCCAAAGTTTCGGTCAAGGTACCGATTTGGTTAACTTTGATCAGGATGGAGTTGGCAATGCCTTTCTCAATACCTTCTTTCAGGATGGCAGGGTTGGTCACGAACAAATCGTCGCCGACCAATTGAATTTTGCCGCCCAATTTTTCAGTTTCATATTTCCAGCCGTCCCAGTCGTTTTCATCCAGACCGTCTTCGATGGAGATGATGGGATATTTATCAACCCAAGCAGCCAGGAAGTCGACCATTTCCGTGGAGTTAAAGCTGCGATTTTCCGCAGACAACACATATTTGCCGTCTTCGAAGTACTCGGAAGCCGCTGCATCCATACCCAGGTAGATGTCTTCACCCGCTTTGTAGCCGGCTTTTTCGATCGCTTCCAGGATCACTTCGATGGCTTCTTCGTTGGAAGACAAGTTAGGTGCAAAGCCGCCTTCGTCGCCTACAGTGGTGGCCAAACCGCGGCTTTTCAATACTTTAGCCAGGTTGTGGAATACTTCGGCACCGTAACGGATCGCTTCGCGGAAAGTGGGGGCGCCGACAGGTAGAATCATGAATTCTTGCAAATCCACGCTGTTATCAGCATGCGATCCACCGTTGATGATGTTCATCATTGGTACAGGCAGAATGAATTCGCCGGATTTGTTCAGGAATTTGTAAAGCGGTACGCCAGCTTCTTGCGCCGCAGCACGGGCAGCCGCCATGGAAACACCCAAAATGGCATTCGCACCGATGCGGCTTTTGCTAGGAGTGCCGTCCAAGGCAATCATTTTTTCGTCCAATGCGGCTTGGTTGTTGGCGTCCATACCTACAACGGCTTCGCGGATTTCGGTGTTGACGAAGTTAACTGCCTTCAACACACCTTTGCCCAAATAACGGGCTTTATCGCCATCACGCAACTCAATCGCTTCGCGTTCGCCGGTGGAGGCACCGGAAGGCACCATCGCAGTACCGACTATGCCGGATGCCAAATACACTTCTGCTTCCACGGTCGGGTTACCGCGTGAATCCAGAACTTCTCTTGCCTTTACGTCTACTATTCTTGCCATTATTTTGCCCTATAGTGTGGTTTCAATCAGGCTGGTGGATTTAACAGCCCGGTCTATCGTTACTAACATTTCCAATAATTCTTTCATGCGGTGCAAGGGCCAGGAGTTCGGGCCGTCGCTCAACGCTTCTTCCGGTTTGGGATGCGATTCCATGAAAAGCCCGGCAATGCCCACTGCGACTGCCGCGCGCGCCAACACAGGCACATGCTCACGCTGGCCGCCGGAGACATTGCCCTGCCCGCCCGGCAACTGCACGGAGTGGGTGGCATCGAATACCACCGGGCAACCGGTGTCGCGCATTACGGCCAGCGAACGCATGTCCGAAACCAAATTATTATAGCCAAACGACACGCCGCGCTCGCAAACCATGATTTGCTGATTGCCGGTGGCTTTGGCTTTGGCGGCGACATTGGCCATATCCCAGGGTGCTAAAAACTGGCCTTTTTTGATATTTACGGGTTTACCCAAAGCCGCGACGCTTTGAATGAAATTGGTCTGGCGGCATAGAAATGCCGGCGTTTGCAACACATCGACCACCGCCGCAACCTCTTCTAAAGGTGTATCTTCATGCACGTCGGTCAGAACTGGTACATGCAACTGTTGCTTCACTTTTTCCAGAATCTGCAAACCTTTTTCCAGACCCGGCCCGCGAAAACTACCCAAAGATGAACGATTGGCTTTGTCGAACGAGGATTTATAAATAAACGGAATAGCCAACTCATCGGCTATTTCCTTCAATTTACCGGCGGTATCCATGGTCATTTGTTCGCTTTCGATCACACAAGTACCGGCGATCAGGAAAAACGGCTTATCCAGGCCAACTTCGAAATTACATAAGTGCATGTTTAACCTTGTTTATGCCCCTAGAGGGTGCTTCTTGTGTTTGGCAGCCGCTTCGACGAAGCCGGAGAACAACGGATGACCGTTACGCGGTGTCGAGGTGAATTCAGGATGGAATTGGCAGGCCAAAAACCAGGGATGATCGGGCAGCTCAATAATTTCTACCAAGCGGCCATCCAGCGACTTACCGGAAAAACGCATGCCTGCGGCTTCCAATTGCTTCAAATACTGATTGTTAAATTCGTAACGGTGACGATGGCGCTCGGTAATCACATCTTTTTGGTACAACTCGAATGCCAATGAATCGGATTTTAAGCGGCATTTCTGCGCGCCCAAGCGCATGGTGCCACCGATGTCGGAGTCTTCGTCGCGCACGTTCAACTGTCCGGCTTCATCCATCCATTCGGTAATCAAGCCGATGATGGGGTGTGGGCTATTCGGCAAAAACTCGGTGCTATGCGCGCCTTCCAAACCGACCACATCGCGAGCAAACTCGATAACCGCGGACTGCATGCCCAAACAAATGCCCAAGTAAGGAATCTTGTTCTCGCGGGCGAAACGTACCGTGGAAATCTTGCCTTCCACGCCGCGCTCACCAAAACCACCCGGCACCAGAATCGCATCGACATCTTTCAGCTTGGCGGTACCTTCGGCTTCGATCGTTTCGGAATCGATATAGGTAATTTGCACCTTGTGGCGGGTGTGGATCCCAGCGTGAATCAAAGCCTCATTCAAGGATTTGTAGGCATCGGTGTGATCGACATATTTACCGACGATGGCAATATTGACCTCATCGGTCGGGTGAGTCAGACCATCAACCACCTTCTCCCATGCCGACAAGTCAGCGGGTGGCACGTCGAGACGTAGCTGAGCGACGACGATGTCGTCCAGGCCTTGTTCGCGCAACAATAGCGGGATGCGATAAATGGTGTCGGCGTCAATCGCGGAAATGACCGCTTTTTCGTTAACATTGGTAAACAAAGCGATTTTTTTGCGCTCGCTGGCCGGAATCGGCTGCTCGGAACGACAAATCAAAATATCCGGCTGGATACCGATAGTGCGCAGCTCTTTTACCGAATGTTGCGTGGGTTTGGTTTTAATCTCGCCGGCCGACTTGATGTAAGGCACCAAAGTCAGGTGGATAAAGACCGCCCGATCCCGACCCAATTCCACGCCCATTTGCCGGATAGACTCCAGAAACGGCAAAGATTCGATGTCACCAACCGTGCCGCCGACCTCGATCAGTGCCACATCGGTACCTTCCGCACTGGCGTAGACACGGCGTTTGATTTCGTCGGTGATATGCGGAATAACCTGTACGGTCGCGCCAAGATACTCGCCCTTGCGCTCGTTACGCAACACTTGCTCGTAAACCTGGCCAGTGGTGAAATTGTTTTTCTTGGCCATCGTGGTTTTTAAAAACCGCTCGTAATGGCCTAAATCCAGATCGGTTTCCGCGCCATCCTCGGTAACAAACACCTCGCCGTGTTGAAACGGGCTCATGGTGCCGGGATCGACGTTGATGTAAGGATCGAGTTTGGTGAGAGTAACTTTCAGGCCGCGATCTTCCAAGATGGCTGCCAACGATGAAGCGGCTATCCCTTTTCCCAAGGATGAAACCACTCCGCCGGTGATGAATATGAATTTTGTCATGAACGTTTGGCGCCCTGTTAAGCAATAGCAAGGGGGTCGAAAAGCGGCAAATTCTAACAGTTTTATGGTGCAATTGCCTTTTTAATTGCCAAAGCAAGCTGAGCAGGGATCTCGATTATTGAAAAACATCAACGAGATTCGGCAGTAAACGCCAACTGATTTTTGCCACGTTGCTTTGCCAGATACATCGCATCGTCAGCACATTTAATCAACAATTCGGCTTCGAAATGATCGGTGGGATACATGGCAATGCCGATACTGGCACCAATTTTGACAGTCTTTCCATGAATTAAAAATGCTTGATTGATCGCTTTCAACACATTTAGCGCCACTTGCTTGGCCGCCAACACCGAGTGCAGCGACGTTAGCACGAATACGAACTCATCGCCGCCCAAACGCGCGACGGTATCGACTTCACGGCAACATTGTTCAAAACGTCTAGCCACGGCTTGCAATAACTCATCGCCGGCATCGTGCCCCATTTCATCGTTGACATCCTTGAAACCGTCCAAATCCAAAAACAGTACTGCCAAAAATGTCGAATCGCGCTTGGCGCGCAGCAAGTCTTGCCGCAAGCGCTCGATCAACAAACCACGATTCGGCAAACCGGTGAGTTGATCATGAAACGCCAAATGCATTAATTGTTTTTCCTTGCGCTCCTGCTCGCTGACATCGGTAATAGTGCACAAACTAATCTGATCGTTAAACTCGAACAGGGTTTGGGTATTGATTTTGGCGACAAAGGTGGAATTGTCGCGCCGTAGCCCCAGCATTCGAGCATTGTCCGCAACAATCAATTCTTTTAAAGGCTTGCCGATCAAGACCTGATCGCCATATCCGAACAACTGATTGGCGGCCTTATTGACGGAAAGCACACTTTCGTCTCGGCCATACAAAACGATACCGGTCTCGATGGAATCGATAATATTGCGCAAGGCCTGAACATTGCCCTGCGATTGCTTGATTTGCGCCAGCAAACGTTTGCAGACCAGAGCAAAATTCAACAGCGCCAGTAATAACAGACTAGCTTGCAAGGTACGCAAGTAGAACACTTCCTTGGTAGCGTTCTGCTGCAATGCTGTAGTAAGTTCATTCATCAAACCCAGCAATTGCGAGTTATGCATCAACAATGTATTTAATGCCGGCCGCAAAACCTCGACATCAACCCCTGCACCACCTTGTTCAACCGGCAATAAACGTTTGTGGATCAAAGTCCAAAGCTGGGACGCCGAGACCGTAATCATTTGCGTATTGGGGGCTTCGGTGGCAGCCAGATAAACCGGTTTGCCATCACCGCTACTGGTCATGCTGCCCTGCAAAAATCCGTTTAAGGTTTTATCGAACAAATCGACGGCATCGGAAAATTCGCTAAAAGCGCTGTGCTTCTCCGCGTCGGTTTGCGCAACATGTAACATCAGCAAAGATTTGGTCATGCGCTGCGACAACATGCGCTGGCGGCCGGACAAGTTAATAGCCACCGCGCTTTTTTCCAGCTTTGCGGAAATCCAAAAATTAAGCCCTAGCGCCACCGTATCAAATACGATGAATAACACCACCGGAATAAAAATCGCCGGAAGTTTGCCGAGGGTCTTTGGGGTCATGTCAGGCAGTTGCTTATAAGCCCTGATCTACGCCAGTTTGTAACTTGGGCCAAGTACTAAATGCAAACACCCAAATCATGATGATGTTAAGCACCGGCACCAACAAAACTAGGGTCCAACGCCCGTCGAATCCGGCTTTTTCCAAAATCCGATAACCCAACCACAGGCAAAACAACATGAACACCGGTAACAACACAAAAAATAGTTCCATGGCTAACGCTCCTGCTTTGCATTTGGCCACTCTTGGAAGGCCAATTGTAAAAACACCATCAATAATCCAAAGATCGGCAAAAACACTAACGCCGCCCACGCTGGGTTTAGCCCGGCTTTTTTATAGATCAGGATCGCCGGAATCGCAACCATCATGCCCACGATCATGGCCTGAAGTATCTCGGGAAACATCAACATGACACCTCCTAACGGTTTTCGTTGTCTATCATTACATGCTTTCAGGCACTCGCCAATCCAATTGGTAACAAGCATCCGTAGCGCTATGCCAAGCCCATTCCGCTACCCATAAGCCTGCTACCGCAGCCAAGCGGCCATTTAAGTAAATCAAAGGCCGAATTTCTCTTTCCCAAGGCGGAACCCCAGCCTCTTGGTAAAGCTTTTTTAGACAATGATGACCCGCTCGGCCAGGCATTTTAAGCGTTTCGCCACCCCGCCT
This sequence comes from Methylomonas sp. TEB, assembly GCF_047777895.1. GTDB lineage: Bacteria > Pseudomonadota > Gammaproteobacteria > Methylococcales > Methylomonadaceae > Methylomonas. The sequence goes on along the minus strand of NZ_CP180476.1, from coordinate 1,208,072 downwards.
TGGCTCCACCGTCACTATTGCACTATTCCACAAGCTTTTGGATAGCCCGGCCGATGCAGTGCTTCTGGTCAATACATAGCCATTGCCTAAGGTTATCCGCTCCTGCTCTTGGTTCCACGGCTTTGCCTGAGTTTCTTTTTGTAAACGTTGCAGGGGGATGCAATACACTTTTTGCCGATATTTTCGGATCGAATGGCCTTGAATATCAATTTGCGGCAACGCATCGGCACGCCCACCAATCAACTGCTCAACCAGCGTTTGCAACACCGCCTGGCTCGGCGGTTTCAACCCGATACGGCCCAACCATTGCCGTAAAAGGCAATTCATTTGCATCGCTGTGACGGCTGATAAATCGGCGATATTGAAACTGCCATCGGTCGGATCGAAAAACGTCGGCAAGGTCTGCGCCGCCCAAGCCTCTATCATCCGTGCCGCGTCGCCGCAATGCCCGGCCGAACGTGCAACCGTTTTATCCAGTGCTGGCCAGCGCTGTTTTAATAAGGGAAGAATGTCGTTACGCAGGTAATTGCGGTCGAAATCGCTGCTTTGATTACTGGGATCTTCCACCCATTGCAAACCTTGAGTTTGCGCATAGCGTTGTATCTCGGCCTTGGCCACATTCAATAGCGGCCGCAGCATTTGTCCCTTCCCAAACGCACTGGTAATCGGCATGCCGGCCAAGCCTGACACGCCGGCGCCTCGGAACAATTGCAATAGCATGGTTTCCATCTGATCCTCGCGGTGCTGGGCCAGCAGGATAATATCGTCGACAGCCAATAATTCCCGTAGCGCCCGATAACGGGCCTCTCGTGCCGCCGCCTCCGGGCTTTCGCCGTTGTTGGCCCGCGCATCAACCGTTAACAATTGAAAATCCACACCTAAGCGCTCTGCTTGCCGGCGACAATGCTCACCCCATCCCGCCGACTCGGCTTGCAAGCCGTGATCGACATAAACGGCAATAATTTTGCCGGTGAGCGACGGCAAGCCAACGCATAAATCCAGCAGCACCGTCGAGTCCAAGCCGCCGCTATAAGCAACGAAAACTTTCCGGCACGTAACAGGTAATAAAGCGGCGATGACCTGAGAATTGAGATCGGGCATGGTTTACTCACAAAAAAGGCCGATTTCACTCGGCCTTTTAATGAACAACTAAATTAACTGACGGCTTTATTTGACCGGCTCTTCGATGTACGAACCAAAACGCATAATGCGTTGATAGCGTCTTTCCAGCAGCATGTCCATATTATCCGCCTGTTGCTGAAGTTCGTTCAGATGTCTGCACAAAGCCTCTTGCAGATTGGCGGCAATTTTTTCGAAATTGCGATGACCGCCACCAACGGGTTCGCGGATCACTTCATCCAGAAAACCTTGTTCACGTACGCGGTCTGAAGTGATGCCCATCGCTTCCGCAGCCAACTGGGCCTTATCGGCACTTTTCCATAAAATAGAAGCACAACCTTCCGGAGATATAACCGCATAGGTGCTGTATTCCAGCATCAATAACCTATCACCCACGCCGATGGCCAAGGCGCCACCTGAACCACCTTCTCCGATTACTGTACAAATAATCGGGGTGCGCAATTTGGACATTTCGAACAGATTGCGGGCGATCGCCTCGCTTTGACCACGTTCCTCGGCGCCGATACCCGGATAGGCGCCTGGGGTATCTATTAAACAGATGATGGGCAGTTTGAAGCGTTCGGCCAGCTTCATAACCCGCAGCGCCTTGCGATAACCTTCCGGACGCGGCATACCGAAGTTGCGATAAATTTTTTCTTTGGTATCGCGGCCTTTTTGATGACCGATCACCACCACCGGCTGACCTTCCAGGCGAGCCATGCCGCAGACGATGGCCGGATCGTCAGCGTAGGAGCGATCACCGTGCAGTTCGTGAAATTCGGTGAATATCAGATCGATATAATCCAGCGTATAAGGCCGGCCCGGATGTCTGGACAATTGCGAAATTTGCCAGTCCGACAAATCCGCGAAAATGCTTTCCGTCAAACTCTCGCATTTCTGCTCAAGCTGCTTCAAGGTTTCGGAAATGTCAAAATTGTTGTCGAGTTCGACCTTACGCAGCTCTTCTATTTTGGCCTGTAGTTCGGCAATCGGCTGTTCGAAATCTAAGAATTTTAAATCCATGTCAATCCGGCATTAGAATCAATAAAATGGTCGGCAATTCTAAAGAAAAATGCCGCCATTGCCTATTTGTTTTACCGAGTCCCCGCAAATGAAGAATGCTACCGCCTTTGACAATACCGCCTATGCGCCACTTGCGGCCAGAATGCGACCGACTACGCTGGACGATTTCATCGGCCAGCAGCACCTGCTGGGCAAGGGCAAATCGCTGCGCGTGGCTATCGAACAAGGCGTACCGCACTCGCTGGTATTTTGGGGACCGCCCGGCGTCGGCAAAACCACGTTAGCCAAAATCATTGCCGCCAGCGCACATTGCCATTTCATCGAATTGTCGGCAGTCATGGCCGGCGTGAAAGAAATCCGGGCCGCAGTGGCCGAGGCGGAAGACGTCAAACAAAGCCGCAATCTGAATACCGTGGTGTTTATCGACGAGATTCATCGTTTCTCCAAAAGCCAGCAGGATTCCTTGTTGGCCCCCATCGAAAGCGGCGCGATTATTTTATTCGGTGCCACCACCGAAAATCCTTCGTTCGAATTGAATAACGCTTTGTTGTCGCGCTTGCGGGTTTACGTGATGCGCAGTATCGAAACCGAAGATCTGCAAGCCTTGCTGCACAACGCATTGACCGACAAAGTACGCGGACTGGGTAGTCGGGATTTGCGGATCGAAGACGATATATTGACCATGATCGCCAAAGCCGCCGACGGCGATGCCCGCCGCTGTCTGAACATCTTGCAAATCGCCGCCGACCTGGCGGAAAACCTCGACGGTCGGGAAACCGTGAGTCGGGAAGTGTTGGACGAAGTACTATTAGGCCACGCCAATCGCTTCGACAAAGGCGGCGATATTTTTTATGACCAAATTTCGGCTTTACACAAATCGGTACGCGGCACCGATCCGGACGCCGCTCTTTATTGGTTTGCCAGAATGCTGGACGGTGGTTGCGATCCTTTGTATATCGCCCGCCGAGTGATTCGCATGGCATCCGAAGACATAGGTAATGCCGACCCGCGCGGCCTGGAATTAGCGTTAAACGCCGCAAACGCTTACGAGCGTCTGGGTAGCCCGGAAGGTGAACTTTCGCTGGCACAAGCCATCGTTTACCTGGCCTGTGCGCCGAAAAGCAATGCGGTATACGTGGCCTATAAAGCGGCAATGGCGGACGCCCGCAATAGCGGCTCGCTGGAAGTCCCCATCCATTTGCGCAACGCGCCGACCAAATTAATGAAGGAATTGGGACACGGTGCGGAGTATCGCTATGCCCATGACGAAAAAAATGCTTATGCCGCCGGCGAAAACTATTTTCCGGAAGCGTTAAAAACCCGGCAATATTATTTTCCGGTGGAACGCGGTTTGGAGATAAAAATAAAAGAGAAACTGGGCTTTTTAAGGAAATTATAAAAATTCAAACCCGCACGCAATCTACCGGCGTAGCTCAGATTGACCAATGCGAGATATATCTAAAAAGATGACAACCTTGATATTATCGATAGCAGTATTTTCTAACTCTTAACACTAATATCATCCAGGCAAAAAAACTCCCGCAAACCTGTGAGGTTGCGGGAGTATGAACACAAGCGAATAATGAAAAATATCGCTTGCAAGTCTCTGACCATATTGAAAAAATTTCAATTCTTAACTGCTTGCACACGATTATTTAATAAAATCGTACTCCATAATGCCGCCACCCCAAACATCATTGTTGACAATATAAATTGCCCGGAAACAAAAGCGACTATACCTAAAAATGATACAGAACCGATAAATACATCTTTTTTTAATTCGTTCATTTGCGCCACCTAATATAAAAAATAATTAACAATTTAATAGTTTAATAGTTTTTTAAATCATCCCAAATCTTCAATACCCTGTTCGAAAACGTGGCTTAAGTAAAACCTAAAATCGAATCATCCGCCACCGGCAATCGATAAATTTTGAATAGCTATCGCATTATTTTACTTTCAACAATATCCAGATCTACTGTAACCCTGATTAAATCTGGAGTTTGCTTATTGATGTTTATTGCGTTTTAAAACACCAAGTCAAATATGTGAATATATTCACAATCGAACGTCCACACTCAGTCTAGCTGCGTCAGAACCCGGTAAGCACCCGAAGTTGAAGTACACAAACACGGGCTTATAATGCATCCACCAACCCACGGAGCTTTTATGAAATTCAGTTCACGATTTAGTTTGTTTTTGTTGATGTTTGGCTTAGCCGCCTGCTCCAGCGCCTATTACAGCGGCCTGGAGAAAATCGGCATACCCAAACGCGAAGTGATGGTGCATCGCGTGGAAAAAGCCCGCGATACTCAAGAGGAAACCAAGCAACAATTTAAGTCGGCGCTCGAACAATTCACCGTGATGACCAATTTCAAAGGCGGCGATTTGGAAGCCACCTACAACAAACTGAACGGTGAATATGAGGCCAGCGTCAAGAAAGCGGCGGAAGTGAACAAGCGCATCGCTGATATAGAGGACGTCTCCAACGCACTATTCAGCGAATGGGAAACCGAACTAACCCAATACAGCAATGCTTCACTAAGACGGAACAGCCAGCAAAAGTTGACGGCCACCAAAGCGCACTATCAACAACTGCTAGCGGCAATGCGCAAAGCCGAAACCAAAATCGAGCCGGTACTCAGCGTATTTCGCGATCAGGTGCTGTATCTGAAACACAATCTGAATGCCCAGGCCATTGCTTCGCTAAAAGGTCAGCTAGACTCGGTTAAATCGGATGTATCGGCTTTGGTTGTGGAAATGGAAAAGTCGATTAACGAGGCAGATGCGTTTATCAAAACGATGGAAAAGCAATAACGCTCCGCGATTGAATTATTACGACCAAAGCTAAGCGGAACAAAAACTTACCCTCTCCACGGAGAGGGTAAGACGCACAATTTCAGAGCCTCTTATTCCTGATGAGCGAAACGCTTCCGCTCCTCGGCACTTTTACCGAGAGCCTTCGCCATCCAAGGCGGCGCAGCGTCAAACACTTTCTGAAACTCGGTGAGTTTCTCCACCGCATCGATCACATCGGGTTCCTTGATCGGATAAATATCGGCGCGAATCACCTTGGCGGCCGCCGGCCCACCAATGGATTGCACAAACAATACGTGGCAATCCTTGATCATATTGGCCCGGAATAGATTTCTGTCATCGGCGCTGTCGGCTTCCACTGTCGAGCGAATATCGATCAAGCGCATATCAGATCGGGACAATTGGTAGACCAAAAACCGAATACAGGAACCAAAATGACCGTTCAATAGCTGCCCGCTATTGGAGGCAATCGCCACCCGAATCGATTCCGGAATATCACCCTCTTTATAAGGCATGATTTCCGGCAGCCCCTCGTCTTCGTCTTCCTCGCCCCACAAATACCGGACCGCCAGCTTGATGTTTTCCAGACCGATGCCAATATCTTCGCCGTCTTCCTCGCCATCCAGACTTCCGATGCCGGTCTTCAGATTGGTAACGGTAATCGATTTCAGTTTTTCGTCATCCAACGGCGAGCCGACTTTTTCGTGCAACACACCGATCAACTTCGGTACATCTACTCCCGGCAAAATCCGCGAAGCCAGTGCAATACGCAAAGCCAGATCTCGTGATAATTGTTCCATAGCGTCACCCTTAAAGTTTGTGCTGTTCTTTCCAGTCGGAATAGCCGCCGGCCATGCTGTAGACCTGTTGAAAACCAAAATCGCCGAACATTTCCGCCAAATGCTCGCTGGCATGGCCGTAATAGCAATAAATCAGCAAAGGTTTGGCCTTGTCGGCTTTTTTTAACAGCGAATCGCGCAATTGCTCGTGGACATGCATGGCATTGTCGATATGCCCGGCCCGATAATCCTTGAGATCGCGGCAATCCAATATCATCGGTTGCTGTTCAGCGATCAGCTTTTCGGAATCGACAGCGGAAATAGTTTTAAAATTTTTCATGGCGCATTCCCCAAAAAAGGTCCGCGGAACCCAACTTAAACCGGCCCAACGGCTAAATCTTTTTTAACCTCAATAGTTTGCGACAAAGCTGTCTCCAAACTGATCGGCTCGGCTTTGATTTTATAGCCCTTGGCTGCCTCATATGCAGTGATGACCTTGTCTTCGCCGGATTGGCCTTTCAGATCGGATTTTTCGATATAAAGCTCTTCCAGCATCAAATTCCAAACCATGCCTTCCTGATGCGGCAATAAATTGAAAACAACGCCGTCTAAAACGATTTGCGTTGGTTTGGCGATGTTTTGCACGTAAAACAGCGTGACGGTTTCAGGCGTCAAGGCATCCTTATACTTTTCAACGAATACCGGCAGATCCTCCAATTGAAAAAACAGGCCGTTGATAAACAGAATTTTGTCGCTGTCCGCTAATATCGCTGATTGATTGATCACCAGCTCCGGGGTTTTCCGGTCCCGAATATTCGTCGACCCTTCACGCAACTCGCCTTCGACCAACACCAAGTCGCCGCGAAACGCCGAAATGCCGGCTTTGCTGGTTTTGCCAACTAAGGTTGTGATCCATAAAAGCCCTTGGCTGTCGTATTTTTCAAGTAGCATCTGCTTAAATCCCCAATGAAAGGTAATGAATGAAAAGTCGTTAACAGCATGCAAGCAAAACACTTGCCAGGAAGATTAAAACCACACCAAACCCATGGTTGAGACGGTTTTTGCTTGGTTTTCTGATGGGAATCATTCGCGGAAACCGGCAGTTTGGCGGCGAAGCGACCCGACAATGTCGCAAACGCGACAATTATCGAATGATGATTATTTAAGATTTGTAGGATTTATAACGAATATCTTTATCGGCCTAGCTAACAGTCGCCGGTAGGCACCAATGCAGCCAAGATCACGGCATTACTCTTAAACACGGCTGTCGCATTGGCGCCAGGTTTGAGTGTAAGAGCCTCAGCGCTAATCTGGGTGATAGTGGCAGCAATGGTTTCGCCACTGGGTAATTGGATAATCACTTCAGAATCCACACCATCAAAATGGATGCGAATCACACGACCAGCCAGACGATTCCGCGCCGACAATCCATGAAACCCAAGATCATCATCACCCAACACCAAAATATCCGGCGCATTGACCAATAACACGGCGTCGCCGCCTACCTTCAATTGCAAATTTACACATGTTGCCAACGGCACACTGGCAACAACTTGCTCTCCCCCCTTCAATGACACAAATACTTCGACGTTTACTGCGCCAGAATTGATCTTGGCAATCGTTCCGAACAGCTGGTTTCCGGCACTGGTTTTAATCACCTGACGTTTCAACAAAAGCATTACATCCGGATCGTCGATCAAACTTTGATTGAGCTGCTGCAAAAGGGTGCGATGCTGATCCTCTAGGCGGGCAAATAGCTTGAGCAAGGACAAACCCGCCGCCGTTAGCTTGGTACCGCCTCCCTTGCTGCCGCCCGTCGCGGTGGCTACTAAAACCTTCGGAGCCAGATTATTTGCACGCTCTATCATCTGCCACGCACCTTTGTAGCTTAATCCAGCCTGTTTGGCGGCTTGATTGATAGATCCGCTTTGCTCTATTGCCCGTAGCAAGCTGATCATGCGCCGATCCAAAATACCGGCTAGACGCAATTCACCTTCAAGCCAAGGTAGTTCTAGCGCCTTTGGATTTTTCTCTGGTGTAGACATTATTCAATTATTTATCTGATTTGAACAAAACGGATTGGCAACAAACACTATTTCCCACATTGAAATAAGTTATTTTTGTTTTTCGTTATTTACTTTTGTACATAACGAAAAGTAGACTGCCAACATTCCTTGGCCGTGATGAACACCATAGCAAAGTCATACAAAAGCCAGGACATTATCATAAACCCAAGGCATTTAACCCGCTTAATAGGTAAACCATGGCCCCCAAAAACCGTTATCGCAAAGTCTGTTTTCTCACGGCAATGAGTGTGATCACAACGAACAGCCTCTATATTGACGTAAGTGAAGCGGCGGAAAATAAAACCTACAGCAAGCCGCCCATGGCCGCATTTTCCAGTCAGATACAGGACGCCCTGCTGGGCAACGACAAATTCGAAAAGCCGGTCTGGAATCTGCACGACTCGCTGAATCTGCCAAAATGGCTGGATGCGTCTGTAGAGCAACGCACCCGTTACGAAACGATGGACGGCAACTTCAAGGCCAACGGCCGGGGTGGTGATCAGCAAATCGCCTTGCAAACTGCGCTATGGCTACAAGCGCACATCGCTAAATTCAGTATAGGTGCGGAATTTCTCGATGCCCGCGCCTTGGGCGCCGATAGTGGTTCCGGCGTGAATAACACCCACGCGGATGCAGCGGACTTTATTCAAGGTTATCTGGCCTGGGCAGATCAAAACCTGTTTTACAGCGGCATCGGCGCTGAAATTGTGGCGGGGCGGCAAACGCTGAACTTGGGCAGTCGCCGCTTAATTGCCCGCAATGCGATGCGCAACGACATCAACAGTTTTACCGGCGTAAAACTCCGGCTGCTGAATTACGATCAATGGCAATTTACCGGCTTTGTAACGATGCCGGTCAACCGCTACCCGACCGCTTCAGCTGATATTCTCAACGAGGTCCACGAGTTCGACGAAGAAGACACCCACACCTGGTTTTCCGGCGGCTTTTTGGAACTGTACAACTTGGCCTGGGGCGTCAACAGCGAAGTTTATCTATATCATCTCGACGAAGGCGACAGCATCCGCAACCCCACCCGCAATCGCCGCTATTTCACCCCCGGTGTACGATTTTTCCTGAAACCCAAAAAAGCCAATTTCGACTTTCAAACTGAAACTATCGGTCAGCTAGGCACCGTCCGTTCCAGTACTGCCGCCAGCAATGGCCGCGATTTGGAGCACGCTGCCTGGTACCAACATGCCGATGTCGGCTATACCTTCGATGCCTCTTGGTCACCGCGTTTTGCGTTGGAATACGACTATGCCAGCGGTGACGAGAACCCAAACGACAATCAAGACCAACGCTTCGACACCTTGTACGGCGCACGGCGCTTCGAGTTCGGCGCGACGGGTATGTATGGCGCATTCGCCCGCAGCAATATCAGCACGCCTGGTTACAGAATCGCCGCCGCGCCGCGCAGCGATGTGCAGCTTGGACTGAGTCACCGTTTCTATTGGCTGGCATCGGCCAGAGACAGTTGGACGGCGGCCGGTTTGCAAGATAGCAGCGGTCCTAGCGGCGATTTTGTCGGTCAACAATTGGAATTGACCGCCCGTTGGGATTTCAACAGCAGCCTAAATTTCGAAACCGGCTGGGCACATCTGTTCAAGGGCGAATTCGCCAAAAAAGCACCGTCGGCACCGACTGTTAAAGACGACGTCGATTACGTTTACGTGCAGAGCCAATTACGGTTTTAGCCGCTTCATCATTAAGGAGAAATAGCATGTCGTTTATCGCTTTAAACCGAATTATTCTGACCCTATCGCTGGCTGCGTTAAGCACAATAGCGCAAGCCGAAACGACTTTAGTCGCGGTGGCGGCTAACTTTACCAAACCCATGACCGAGATCGCCGAGGCATTTGAAAAAGCCAGCGGCCACAGTGCCAAGCTTTCCTTCGGATCGTCCGGCAAATTCGTCGCCCAATTTGAGAACGGCGCGCCGTTTGAGGTGTTTCTATCGGCTGATGACAAAAGCCCGCTGAAACTGGAGCAATCCGGTTTGGCGGTGGCCGGCACCCGCTCTACTTATGCCATCGGTAAGTTGGTACTGTGGTCCAGCAACCCTAGTTATGTGGACGAGCAAGGCCAAATTCTCAGCAAAGGTGACTTCAAGCATCTGGCTCTGGCTGATCCGAAACTGGCACCTTACGGCGCAGCGGCAGTGGAAGTCCTGAAAAGCCAAGGTTTATTGGAAAAACTGCAACCCTTATTCGTGCAAGGCGAAAACATCGCCCAAACTCATCAATTTATAAGTACCGGCAACGCCGAGCTGGGCTTTGTGGCTTTATCGCAAGTGATCGAAAACGGCAAAATTGGTTCGGGCTCCGGCTGGATCGTTCCGAAACATCTGCATACTCCCATTCTGCAAGATGCGGTGCTGCTGAAAACCGGCGCCGAAAATCCGGCAGCGCAGGCTTTGCTGGCGTTTCTAAAATCACCGCCGGCATTAGCGATCATCGAGAAATACGGCTATGCCTTACCGGCTGTCAATTAATTTTCCACGCAATACCGTTATGAGACGGACTCCCCCCACTTTTCACGAGGAATTACTATGAAAACCAGCGCACGTAACCAATTTTCCGGCACCGTTAATCAAGTCATCATCGGTGCTGTCAACGCCGAGGTGCATGTTGGCTTAAAAGGCGGCGAAACCATCGTCGCCTCGATCACCAAAGAATCCGTTGAAAACTTGGCCATCGAAACCGGCAAGAAAGTCATCGCGTTGGTTAAAGCGCCGCAAGTGATCGTCGTCACCGATTTCGGCGGTTACCGGATTTCGGCGCGCAACCAGCTGGAAGGCACGATAACTGACGTCAAGCCCGGCGCGGTCAACACCGAAGTGGATATTGCCCTGCCCGGCGGCGACAAAATCGCGGCTACCGTCACCAACGATAGCGTGGAAACCCTGGGGCTGCGTAAAGGCCAAACGGCCACGGCAATATTCAAGGCCGGCGCGGTGATTCTTGGCGTGCAAGGCTAATAAAATGTGCGACCCGGCCACCAAGCCGGGTTGGCTTTAACCACCGGAGGTGGTCATGCTGCTGGAAATGAATGTCAAACTGCGTCGCGGTCATTTCGACCTCAGCACGCAATGTTCGGTGGGCGACATCAGCGTTGGCCTGTTCGGACAATCCGGCGCCGGCAAAAGTACCTTACTGGGGTTGATCGCCGGCACTATCCAGCCGCAAAGCGGGCATATTGCCCTGGACGGCAAGATTTTGTTCGACAGCCGCAAAGGCATCGTAATGCCCCGCGAACAACGGCCGATAGGCGCTGTATTGCACATCGATTGCGCCGACGCCAGCGAAACCGTGCGCGACAATTTAACCGCCACTTATTATCGAACCCTCAAGCAGCGCCGGCTGTTCAAACCGGACTATCTAATCAACTTACTGGAACTGGGCGCCAACCTGGACCAGCCTATCGAATGGCTCTCGGTTGGGGAACGCCAACGAGTGGCGCTCGCCCGTTCCCTGCTGAAATCGCCAAAACTCTTGTTATTGGATGAGACTTTTGCCGCCATCGGCCATGGTTACCGCTCGCAACTGCTGCCGATTTTAAAACGCCTGCAAGACGAATTCGGCTTGCCGGTACTGTATGCCAGCCAGTCGCTGGGCGAGATTCTGGAATTGACCGACCAGCTGATCGTGCTGGAACATGGTCAGGTGCTGCGCAGCGGCTCCTTGCGCGAAGTGGCCAAACAACAAGGTATCTTGCGTTATCTGGGAATCCGCCAGATCGACAACATCTTGCCGATCAGTATCCGCAGTCACGATGTCCAGGCGGGTTGCAGCATGGCGGACAGTTTCGGTCTGCCGCTGGCGTTGCCGCTACGCCCCCAGTTTGCAATCGGCAGCCAGAGCCAAGTATCGATACGCGCCAACGACATCGCTCTGTCTCGGGCCTACATTGATGGCATCTCCATTCAGAATCAACTAAAAGGCCGGATCTGCGCGATCATTCCCAGCGGCGAAAGCCTGATCGTGCAAGTCGATTGCGGGGGGACTTTATTGGTGGAAATTACGCCGGGCGCCTGTCAGAGCATGGCGTTGCGGGAAGGCGACGTGGTGTATTGCCTGATTAAAACTCACGCCATCGTTTATCTGGCCGAGATGGACACCCTACCCTACCAACGCATTGTCAGCCACGGCGACGGCTACTATTATTTGAACAATGCCGGCGTCGACACCCACAGTGTTTTGGAATACCGCTACTGAATTCTGCGGTTTATACGGCACCCAAACTGTCGCTGAGAAAAGTATCTAACTGTTGCAGCGCGATTGCTTGCCCCGCTGCAACGGCATGGTCTGCGGCAAGGTTATAACCCCAGAGGGCGAGGAATAATTTCACATCCGCCAACTCCGGATGTTTTTGCACCCCATCGAGTGCCGGTAGACGATCCTCAGTGAAATAAATCGACTGGCCCGGATGCTGAGCTTTCAATCCTTTCAGGATTTCCGGTTTGCTGAGCTTGCGGTCCATCCCGAAAATCCTTTCGTCGGCCAACTCAATCTGATTGGCACTAAGGATTTCCTTGACGAAGCGCTCTTGCTTGGTCGTAATCACACACCACAAATGCCTCTGGCCCAAGCGCCGCAATTTTTCCGCAACCCCCGGATACAAAGGATTCTTGGCTATCCAATCGGCACGATTACTAGCAATCCAATTGTCGCGAGTATCACCGAACAGCTTTTTCAAATCGTCGATGCTTAAATGGATTTCATCCAGCATCCGTTGCACTTTAGCGGCGTAGTTGGCGTAAATAGCGGCAGTGCTTTTGCCCAAATACATGAGGCGGATGATCAGAATAGCTTCGTAACCCGTCTCGATAATCGGTCGCACTTCGCGAAACTGCTCAACGATAGCCTGAGGTACCTCGTCAGGCATGTCTTTCCAAATAGTAGTGCCGGCTTTCCAGCCGGTGATCGCGGTTTCTACCGCACTGTCACAGACAACGCCATCAAAATCCAGTGCATAAATAATCGAATCGTTCATTGAAATAGGGGTATCCGGAGTCACGGTAAGTGAGCGGTATTGTAACGGATGAAGCGGCGGATAATCTGGATTGCATCGCAAAACTTTCCAGTAATCGTGTCACCCTCAATCATTCTTAACCCGGCTCTTAAATACCCCTCGCCTTTTTTCCTTGAGGGTACTGAGTTAATCGAAAGGCGCTCCAGCCTGGGCTTCGACACGCTCAGCTCGCACGGAATACCCGTGATCAATAGGGCCGGGGTAAGCGCTACGAATCCCGCAAAAAACAGGGGCGGAATACACCCCTGTTTTTAATTGCCTTTACGATACCGCCAACAAAACTGTTGGCAGTTTTCCGAATACGAAGGCTACTTACTGACGAGAATACTGACGGTACCGGTTTTATTGGCGGTATCGGTGGCAACCGCTTTTATCGAATGGCTGCCGGCAGCCACTTTCTTGACATTCCAGCTATAGCTCAAGGTTTTGTTAGTCGTAGACGACACCAGCTTGTTATCGATATAAAGCTGCACTTTAGCGACGGCAACGTCGTCATTAGCAGCAGCAGAGATACTCACCACGCTACCACTCAGTTTCGCACCGTTAATCGGGTTAGAAATAGTCACGGTTGGCGCCGCTTGATCCGTGGTGCTTACCGTGGTTTGATTTTGTACGCTCACAGTCACGGCGCTTGATGAACCTTGGTTTCCGGAAGAGTCAGTCGCCACCGCCGTTAAATTGATATTGCCGTTTGCCACAGTCGTGGAATCCCAACTAAATGTGTAAGGCGCAGTGCCATCTGTTCCGACCAATTTACCCCCTGCGTAAAATGAAACCTGGCTTACTGCGACATTATCATTAGCGTTAACAGCCACAGAGGTCAAACCACTGACCACAGCGCCAGCGGTTGGAGATGAAATGGCAGCTGTCGGCGCGAGAGTATCTCTAGCCACTGTATTGAGCGCTAATTGGACTGCGGCGCTAGCATTGATACGTCCATAGCCATAGTTTGGATCAAAATTAACGCCGGATACTTTATCGGCAGAATCTTTCAGCACTTTTTCGACATCCGCAGGCACCAAATTGGGATTTGCCGCTTGAATCAACGCGACCACGCCTGCAGTGACCGGACTAGAAAATGAGGTTCCGTTCCAATTGGCATACCCGCCACCTCTGAGCAGGGTGGCAATAGAAGTGCCGGGAGCGGCGACATCAATAAAGGCGCCAAAATTGGACCAACTGGCTTTCGCATCATTCCAATCGCTTGCTGAAACAGAAATCATGTAGGGATTATCGGTATATCCGGGATCGACTCCGTCGTTGGCGCCTGCAACAACCACTAATCCGCCTTTGGCATTCATATACTGCGCTGCCGATGACACGGCCGAACTAGCACTCACACCGTAGCTAATATTCGCGACATCGGCACCATTATCTGCCGCCCAACTCAAACCCCGTGCTATATCACTCCAATAAGCGTATCCCGTAGAATCGTTAGTAATCCTCACCGGCATCACTTTCGCATTCCAGGCCACGCCGGCAACCCCAATAGCGTTATCGGTGACAGCCGCCGCTGTGCCGGCAACAGCCGTACCATGACCATTGATGTCAGAGGTATCAGAGCCGCCGTCCACGGCATTCCAGCCCGGAATCATATGATTAGCCAAATCCGGATGCGAACCATCAACGCCGCTATCCAATACAGCTATTGTAATGCCATCAGCTTTGGAAACATCCCAAGCCCCAGGCGTTTGTATTTTTGCTAAATGCCACGCACCGGCAAAATTCGGATCATTCGGGGTAGTCGTACTCATTGGCTGAACCATATCCAGCTCAGCGAACTCGATATGGGGATTTTTTGATAGCGCCCGCACCACCGCTTCTTCCGCTTGTTCAGGAACGCTAACGATATGAACCGGCAAATTGCCGATCTTTTCGCTGCTTTTACCTTGATTGCCCCGCAGAATTTTTTCAAACTCCGCATCAGCCAAACCCGCATTGGGCTTAACTAAAATTTGCCCTGGTTTCCACGTTTTGGCGACGTTACCAGCGGAGGCTGGCAACTGTTGCATATCCTGGTTTATTTGCAAAATTTCCTGGTCGAGCAAGTATTTATCAAGATAAATGATTGCAGGCACTGCCAGTAGCGCAACACCTAGAGTGATGTATAAATTTTTTTTGTTCATGACTGTTCCCCTCGTTTTTATTTTGAATGTCCAAATCTTAAACACCTCATCCTTGGCTTCTTGCCTTGAGGCTTTCTGAACGTAAGCTAATTTGAATGTTCGGAATCAGCTTTCTGCTTGGAAGAAAGTCTAAAAAAACTGGGCTGCCATTACTGTGACTTTACTTTCAGAATCACCATAACGGCCATGGGGTAACACATGTTGCTAAAACTGCCAGACAATTTCTAAAAAAAACGCCGGTTTAACCGGCGTTTTTTAGGCGTGTAAACAAATCGGACAATCAGACTTTGCTTTTACGTGACAACCCCATGCCCAACAAGCCCATACCCAGCAAAGCCACAACACTTGGCTCGGGCACGCTGCCTTGGCTACCGCCGCCGCCGCGTGTGTAATTGCCTATAAGGAAACCGCTATCGGAACAACCTGCACAACCTGCCGTACTTAGTGATTGCAAATGCGCACCCAATTGACCGGCAGGTAACGTAGCTTCCGAGCTCTGTAGTGCTGCTGCGGAATAAAAGTCATCCAAAGTCCAATTACGGTTTAAGGTTGCGGTAAACGACAAATTCACGGCATTAGTGACGTTGTTTCCGTTACCTGGCGGATCAACAGCTTCAAAAAGAAACGTGGGATTGAAGTTCCCTCCACCTACTGTCGATGCTGGACTGTTGATAACCCAACCCGCTGGCGAAAACCCACCAAAAAGAACATTGGCAGCATTAACCGAAGATCCCAGATTGAAATAAAACTCATCGAGCTTTGCATTTGGATGCAGAGGCGAAGCGATATCCACTGTCCAAGTAGCTACTGTGTCAAGGACATTTATGCCGACGTTGATGAACAGGTTATCCGGATTATCGGTTCTGGGATCGCCTGTTAGGCTACCCGCTACGGTAAATGAGGCCGCTTGAGCGCCTCCTCCGAAAATTGCGGCTGACGATAAAAATCCCGCCAACAGTATGTGTTTAATCGTTTTGGTTTCCATAATCCCCCCAATATAAAAATCTGTACAGTCCTTTTGAATACTTTCTTTGGTTAAGTTTCCGTTAGGCATTCCACGAAATCGTACGATTATTAAGCAAATAGGAAGCCAAGAATAATTTAAATTTATAAAACAATTGCTTAAATAAAAATCATCCTATCAAAACAATTTCAACCACCACGAACTGTAAATTTTTACGTCAGCATTTGCTTACATTACCGTGCATTACAATTCAAACCTACCTGAGCATCAACTAAGAAAAACTGCGTCGTGGCATCAACTTAATCGGTTTTTCCCCAGGGATTTTCATTAAGTTTTTTTGCAAATCCAATGCCAGAGCGCTTTTGCAAAGCAATTTCAGGAAAAAATCCCGACACATTGTCATAAAAATTTAACACTACCCCGATCCACAATTTTCATTTGGAAATTCAGCATTTTTGCCTGTAAAAAAAACTGACAACACACTTACGCTGTTTAATGTTTTGCCAGTCATGATCAATTGACCCAATCGAAAAATTGAAACTTCGTTTTTTTAATACAGAAAACCTACCTGGGAGAATGCACCGTGGCTAGTGCTGCCCAAGCGCGGGCCTTGCGACTCGACAAATCAACTATTTCAAGGATCTATGGTATAAAGCGCTGCGATTTAATCGTAGCGCTTCCATCATGCTTTGGAATACAAGCTGCGGAAGCTATGCCTAGAAAGCCAATCGGTAACGCTGTAGGTGTTAGTTAGTTTTGGATTAATAACAATATTGAGGGGGACAAATCATGATAGAACTTCTGGTAATCTTAGGGCTGGCAGTAGTCGGTTGGCTGGTCTGGAAAGGCAAATTAAAACTCAAGCCAATTGGCAAGACGCCGGAGAACAAACAGGCGACACCGCCTCAACCAGTTGCTTCCCGTGCAGCGAATTCCCCTTCGCAACCGGATACCGCGTCGCCAACGACTCCAATAGCGCAAGAAATCGAGACCCCGGTAGAGTCTCCCGTCCAAGCGCCTGAACCAATTGCCGAACCCGCGCCACAGGCGCCAATCGTCACAGCAGTTACCGAAGAGCCGAGAACACCGACGAAAGAAGAGCCGGCAATCAAAATACCGGAAGATTCAGTATTAAAACGCCATTATCTGGCAGCATTGCAAGCGGAGAAAGAGGCCCTCAGCAATCCCTATCCCACCGACTCCGTGCTGCGCCGTCACTACGAAACGCTGCACAAAATCGCATCGCCTCAGCATTCACAAGCGGTGGACGAATCGGCGCCCTCCCAGCCGGAAGCTGCGGCGCAGCCAGCCAGCCCTGTAGAAGCGGTTCTGCCTGAAGATTCGTCAGTGCAGACGCAGGACCTTGAGCAATTACGCCGCGAAATTGCAGCCGAATTGCCAACACCGCCTACCGACTCGGTGTTGAAACGTCACTATGACAGCTTACTGCAAACCAAACTGCAACAACGGCTAGCCTCACAATAGGCACTGAGAAATCTCGGCAGGTCTCAACAGCCGCCCATACGCCAGGACGCTATGGGCGGTCGTCCCGCGAAAGAGTTGCCTAGGCGGTATACCTTCAAAGCCCATTAAAATTCCTGGTAAGCCCCCCATGCAAATATGGGTATGTTGGCACTACAGATTTTTGACAATCCGATGAATAACGGTATGCTGGGTAAATGTTTGTCTATGCATCTTGATGGGGATACATAGGCTTTAAGAAGCGCCATCTCAACGTTTACGACAAGCACAAGTAATTCGATAACTGACCGGCATCAGCATGAATGACATATACCAATTCTCGGCGACTAACATTAACGGCGAAACTGTCGCTTTGGCAGATTACCGCGGAAAAGTGCTGCTAATCGTCAACACCGCGAGTCGATGCGGCTTTACCCCGCAGTTCCGTGGCTTGGAAGCGCTGTACCAGACCTATAAAAGCCGCGGCTTAGTGATCCTGGGGTTTCCGTGTAATCAATTCGGCCAGCAAGAACCCGGCGATAGCCAAGAAATTGCCAGCTTTTGCGAACTGAACTATGGCGTTAGCTTCCCCATGTTCGAAAAAATCGACGTTAACGGTAACCACGCACATCCGCTGTTCGAGTATTTGAAAACCTCAGCCCCGGGCATCCTGGGTTTAAATGCCATTAAATGGAATTTCAGCAAATTTCTGGTCGGCCGAGATGGCAAGGTTTTTAAACGCTATGCGCCGATAGACACGCCGGCAGGTATCAGTAAAGACATAGAACGCTTACTGAGTTTGAGCGACGCCCCCGTTAAGGCGTAGCAAAACTTTTCACCCAGTCGCCCGGCCTTACTGCACCGGCAACCGCCGAAGAATCAAGAGTACCCGCCGCCGTAGCAGCACTAACGTCGGTTATCGTCAGGATGCCTTGCGACTCGCCCAAACCCGCTCCCGCCGTACCGCCGGCAGACGCCGAATAAATCATCAGCTTATCACCGACTCTGATTTTATCCTGGGCGCCGGCGGCAATTACGATCCGGTTGTCGCCAGCTTGGATTACACGGGTGGTAAAAGGATAACAGCCGAATAATTTATGAATATCTTCGCTGGCCTGCTGAATGATCTCGCTGATGGCGTGCCCGGCCGACGTGGAGTTGAAACGCTCGCTACCCACCGTATAGCCGCTCGGCAGCGAGACGTCGCCCAGGATGGAATCGGTATAACGATGTTGAAACAGCAAGGCACCGCTAAAACCGTCGTAAACAAATACGTCAATCCCAACACTACGGCGGGCGACGAAATCCCTGACCATCGATTTTAAATCCGCCAGCGCGCCGCTACCACGCACGTATTCTGTGGATTCCACCCGAAAATCGCGAATCACGCCCGATAACACGAACTGCGCGTTCTGTTGCTTGGCAATATTCAGAATAACCGACTCACCACTACCCTCGGCAAAGCGAATCTCCGGCGCCATATCGGGCCGGCTGTATAAAGAGGTATTAGTCAGATTGCGGCCGATAAAATCGCCGGTTTCCATCAACTGGTTATTAATTTCTCGGGGAATGCCGCTGTATAAATCCTGGCTTTCGGTGCCGCTGATTTGATCGGCGTTCATGACCGGAAAACCGGTGGCGACTATTTTTTTCCGATACGGCGAACCGCAGCGCTGCTTATCGGACAACACTGCCAGCACCTGCACATGATAAAGATCGGCATCCTGCCATTCGTCGACCACCTTAATATCACTAACCAGCATCGCCGAGTTATTGTTGCGTTTGAGCTGCAAGGATGCCTGATGCACCGCGTCGTCGATAGCCGCGCGGCGGGCTGCTTCGATACCGCCGCCAACGATTGGCGCACTGCCTTGCACGCTGACCTGCTGGCCAGACACGGCAACGCCATTCTCATCGCCGCCCCGCTTACTATTACCGCTGCTGCATGCAGCCAGCAAAGCGATCAGTAACACTGTTAGCAAGTTTTTATAAGGCACTATAAAATCCGTTGATCAACAAATACTGAAATATCGTCCGCAAGCCGGTATTGGCTATCCATTCCACATCGTAAAGACCGGCTTCCAGCAAAGTATCGTCCACGACATTGGGCTTTTTGGAAAAGCCAGACACATAATATTGATCGCTACAATCGCGTGCGCCGCAGGCCAGGTTGGCCGAAGTCACCGTTGCCGCTTTATAGCCCAGCCGGGTAAACGCTAGTTTGTTATCTTCCTGCAGACACTGGCCAACGACATAGGTATCGCCGGACATACATTGGTAAAAACGCGGGCTAAGACGCAATTCCAGCGTCGTTTTTAAATTGTCTCTGACAGTCCGGTAATCGGCGGCACGCGCTTCGCGTAAGTAACTATCCAGATAAACCCGGTAAACCTCGTCGCGCATCACTTGAGCGCCGACCGTGGTTTGATTGCCCAATTTTTCTTGATACAGCAAATCCGCCAAGCCGCGATAGGCATCCAGTTTTGCAGCTTGTTGCGCTTGTAACCAGCGTTGATTAACCGCCAGCTTACCGCTATCGTCAAAACGGCTATAACCGCTAGCGCGCAGGGTTTTTCCGGCTGACGGCGACGGCGCCTCGGCACTTTTGCCGCCCACGGACGCACACCCCGCCGCGACTGCCATGATCAACAGCAAACAGATTGTCTTAAACGCTTTCATAACCCCTCCTCCTACTCGCCTAAGTCATCGACTACTTGGGCTTTTTCTTGAGGGCGGATGACAAATTATGCCCTTGAGCCGCTGGAAATTTATTTCAGCAAATCACGGGCAAAACTAGCTATGCGTCTTGTCGCCAGCCACTGACCAAAGTTTTTCCAGCTGATACAGTTCGCGGGCCTGACCGGTCATCACATGCACAATCACATCACCCAAATCCAACAAAATCCAGTCAGAACTCTGATCGCCTTCCAATCCCAGCGGCTGCTGCCCCTGCTCCTTGACCTTTTCCACTACATAATCACACAGCGATTTGGCATGCCGAGACGAGGTACCGGTGGCGATGACCATATAATCGGTGATACTGGTTTTGCCACGCACATCGATAGTCTTGATGTTAAGGCCTTTGCGGTCGTCGAGCTCGGTTTCGACCAGCTTAAGTAATGCTTCTGTTTGCATTCAATTTCCTGTGTGATGAATGAGGGGTTGATATAAATGATGCCTGCGAATCAATTCGATGACCCGGTCGGGCAGTAAAAATTGTGGATCGCGCCCGACAGCCACCAGTTCGCGGATGGCGGTAGCGGAAATCGCCAGCGCGGTGACTTCCTGGAAGGTTAACAGTCCTGCATTCTGCCGGCTTAATTGGGCTCTGTCTTCGGCGATTCGCTGCTGCAAAAACGCCGATAGCGCCGATCCGGCATAGCCCGGTCGAGTCATCACCACGATGTGCGCATAATCGAATAAGCCTTGCCATTGATGCCAACGCTCCAAACCGGCAAAGGCATCGGCACCGATAAACAGCAACAAAGGCGTATTACCTATTTCGTTACGCAAGGAATGCAGCGTATCGACCATATACGAGGGCCCCGCCCTATCCAACTCGCGCCGATCAACGTTAAAGCCGTGAGTATCGGCGACGGCGGCTTCCAGCATTTGCAAACGCAGGTGCGCCGGCACGTCGGGTTCGTCTCGGTGCGCCGGCAGACGGCAGGGAATCAAGCGCAGCTGCTCCAATTCAAACAGCTCTTTCACTTCCAGCGCGGTGCGCAAATGGCCGTAATGGACCGGATTGAACGTGCCGCCGTAAACCCCGATCATTATTGGCGGATATGCCCGTCGCCCAGCACGATGAATTTCAACGAGGTCAGACCATGCAAGCCAACCGGACCGCGCGCGTGCAATTTATCGGTACTGATGCCAATCTCCGCACCCAAACCGTATTCAAAGCCGTCGGCAAACCGGGTAGAAGCATTGACCATCACCGAGCTGGAATCCACTTCGCGCAAAAAGCGCCGCGCCAAGGTGTAATCCTCGGTGACGATGGCCTCGGTATGCGCGGAGCTGTAGGTATTGATATGCGCTATCGCCTCGTCGATGTCGGCGACAATCTTGATGGACAAAATCGGCGCCAAATATTCGGTATGCCAATCTTCTTCAGTCGCGCGTACAGCGTTTTTGATCAAGGAACAGGTTTTCAAGCAACCGCGCAGTTCCACGTTTTTTGCCGCATATTGTTCGGCCAAAATCGGCAACACCGTCGCGGCGATACTTTCCGCCACCAGCAAGGTCTCCATCGCATTACAGACGCCGTAGCGATGGGTTTTCGCGTTCATCGCAATCGCCACTGCTTTATCCAAGTCGGCTTTGCCGTCGATATAGACATGGCAAATACCGTCCAGGTGCTTGATCACCGGGATAGTCGCTTCGCCGCTGATCCGTTCGATCAGGCTTTTGCCGCCACGCGGCACGATCACGTCAACATAATCCTGCATCGTAATCAGCTCACCGACTGCGGCCCTATCGGTGGTTTCCACCACTTGCACAGCCTGCTGCGGCAAACCGGCAGCGGCTAATCCGCTGGCAATGCACACCGCAATCGCTCGATTGGAATGAATCGACTCGGAACCGCCCCGCAAAATACAGGCGTTGCCCGACTTCAAGCACAAGGCCGCCGCATCGACAGTAACGTTAGGCCGCGATTCGTAAATAATGCCGATCACACCCAAGGGCACGCGCATTTGCCCCACCTGAATCCCGCTGGGCTGATAGTTAAGATTGGTAATTTTCCCAACCGGATCGGGCAGCGCGGCAACCTGCTTCAGGCCTTCTATCATGGCTTGGATGCGGGCTGGTGTCAGTTCCAGACGATCCAGCGACGCCGGATCCATACCGTTCTGTTTGCCCGCCGCCAGGTCTTTGCGATTTTCGCTGGCTATCTCGGCGCTACCGGCGGCGATAGCCTCGGCAATTTTCAATAAAGCGCTATTTTTCCGCCCGCTCTCGGCCTTGCTGATCTCGCGGCCGGCCGCTCTGGCCTGTTGCCCCAATTGCTGCATGTACTGTTTAACGTCCACAATTATCGACCCGATGAATTGGAAAAGCCGGCATTATAGCAAGCCGGGCCAAGTTACAACGAATGCGGCAAACTCAACGCCCTTTCCTGACGTAAATTCGGCACTGCACGACAGAGCCCTTCCCATTGCCAAGCCAGAACCGAGCTCGTAGACTGCAACATTGGATTAACACCCACTTTATTCAAAGGTACCCTGAAATGAGTCAGCTTTTTTCGCCGTATTCCCTCGGCACGGTTACGCTGCCCAACCGTATCGTCATCGCGCCGATGTGCCAGTACTCGGCGACCAACGGCGAAGCCAGCGATTGGCATTTAATGCACCTGGGCAATTTGGCGATGTCCGGCGCTGGCTTGTTGATTATCGAAGCCACTGCAGTGGAACCGGAAGGCCGCATCTCGCCGGCCGATCTCGGCCTCTGGTCGGACGGCACCGAAGCCGCTTTGGCCAGGGTGTTAACTGCGGTGCGAAAATATTCGCAGATACCCATAGCGATTCAGCTGGCACACGCCGGCCGCAAGGCTTCCACCGCCGCGCCCTGGGACGGTGGCGGTCTGGTCAATATCGAACAAGGCGGCTGGCAGACCGTGGCACCGTCGGCACTGCCTTTTATGCCGGACGACCCCGCGCCGACTGCGCTCGATGCCAGTGGATTACAACGCATGGTGCAGGCGTTTGTATCTGCGGCAAAGCGCGCGCATAAGCTAGGGCTCGACGCCATCGAGATACACGCCGCCCACGGCTACTTGCTGCACGAATTTCTTTCGCCCTTATCCAATCAGCGTGACGACGAGTACGGCGGCTCGCTGGAAAATCGGATGCGTTTCCCATTGGCGGTATTCGAGGCGATGCGGGCTGCCGTGCCTATGCAAATGCCTATCGGCGTGCGGATTTCCGCGACCGATTGGGTGGACGGTGGCTGGGACTTGGCGCAAAGCATGATCTTTGCCAAAGCCTTGCAAGCACGCGGTTGCGCATTTATCCATGTCTCCAGCGGGGGCCTGTCGCCTTTGCAAAAAATCCCGGTCGGTCCTCATTACCAAGTGCCGCTGGCGGCTAGCATCCGCGCTGAAACTGGCCTGCCCACCATCACCGTCGGCCTGATCACGGAAGCGGAAGACGCCGAAGCCATCATCGCCGACGGCCAGGCTGATATGGTGGGCTTAGCGCGCGGCATACTCTACGATCCACGCTGGCCCTGGCATGCCGCCGCCAAACTGGGCGCCCAAGTCGCAGCGCCGCCGCAATACTGGCGCTGTCAGCCGCGCGAACAAAAGGCTTTATTTGGCGACATTCGCTTTCGGCAACGCTAAGACTTTGACTGGCTTAACCACGTCAATCAGTCACATAATAAATTCGTCCATGCAGTTGTAACCGGCTGTATTTGAATATTGGAGATTCATGCGTTTTTTAGGCACTGCAAACCCCGCTTTTATAAGACTGTTAACGTTTCGCGTACTGATCGTGCTGGCCTATCAAATCGTGGCGATTGTGGTGGGTTGGCATATCTACGAACTGACGCACGACCCGCTGGCCTTGGGCCTGATAGGCCTGGCCGAAGTGGTCCCGTATTTTTGCAGCGCGCTGTTCGCCGGTTACGCTGTCGATCATTACTCACGGCGCTGGTTTGCAATTTCAGCGTGTTTGCTGTTGTGCCTCAACGCCCTGACCTTGACCGCCATCGCCGCGCAATGGATTCCCGATAATCCGCTGGTATTGATGTACGGCTCCATAGCCGTCACCGGCGTGGCGCGGGCCTTTATCGGCCCATCTTACAGCGCACTATTCGCCCTGGTTTTGCAACGTGAACAATATGCGCGCGCTGCCGGCCTAGGAAGTTCGGTATTTCAGTTTGCTTTAGTCGCCGGCCCGGCACTCGGTGGGATTCTGGTCGGCTGGGCCGGCAAGACTGTGGCTTACGGCATTTCCGGTGGTTTATGCGTGTTGGCCGCGCTGGCTTTGCTGTCCTTACGCATCAAGGAACCGCCGGCAGCGGAAAGCGCGCCGATTTTTACCAGCATCGCCGAAGGCCTGCGCTTTGTATTCAATAACCAGATCATCCTCGGCGCGCAGTTGCTGGATATGTTTGCGGTGTTGTTTGGCGGCGCGATCGCCATGCTGCCGGCGTTTATCCACGACATATTTCATTACGGCCCGGAAGGCCTGGGGATTTTACGCGCCGCACCGGCCGTTGGCGCCGTGATGACCGGCTTGTTTCTGGCCCGGCATCCCCTCAACAAGCACGCCGGGCGCTGGTTATTGATAGCCGTGGCCGGCTTTGGCTTGTGCATGATCGGCTTCGCGCTATCGACGAATTTTTGGGTGGCAGGCCTGGCTTTACTATTGTCCGGAATTTGCGACGGAGTATCGGTGGTGATGCGTACCACCATCATGCAATTGGCCACGCCGGATAACATGCGCGGCAGAGTCGCGGCGATCAACGGCATATTCATCGGCTCGTCTAACGAACTCGGCGCGTTTGAATCCGGGGTTGCCGCGCGGCTGCTGGGCTTGGTGCCGTCAGTAGTGTTTGGCGGAGGCATGACGCTGTTGGTAGTGGCGGTTACGGCTAAATGCGCGCCTAAACTACGCAGGCTGGAGCTTAATCAGCTCCAGTAATCTTCGTTTCACTAGCCAAAAACAGCGGTTTTATTCTGATTTTTTTCCGCGCATCAATAAAAAACCAGCACCAATCGTGGCTACCACTAAAACCACCATTAAGATCGGATGCTGATAAAACATGTCAAAAAATGCACCGGTGCTTTGCGATGTACCTCTGTAATACGGACCCATAATTTCTCCCCTATTTTTGCTTAATTGTCAGCTCTTTAGGCGGATAAGCTGATTCAAGTTAAAGAATTTACCTTGCAATTCAAGCTTGTCCAATTTTATTAGCCCGACTACCTACCAAACCTATCGCCACACTATTCGCGTGCCCTTAAATTGAGCCCCCTCGGCAGACTCAGGGCGAATGGGTTAAGCATCGATTCAAAAATTCCAGTGATGCACTAAAATTTAGTCTGGCTACATAAACTTCGACCGGCCAAGAATAAACAAGCCCTTCCCTTATTCTGCGTATAGAAATTATTCGAATCGCCTGGTTAAAATGAGAATAACAATAAACGTAGCCAAACCGCTGATGCCCCTTTTGCATTAGCATCAGGAGCTATCCCATGCCGCCGTTCGTCCAACATCGCACACTCAGAATTCTGCTGTCGATGGTCATTCCGATTTGCGGTGCAGTCTTCCAATATCATCTGTGGGACATCCTAAAACCGACCATCTGGATTTTTCTGTACCCTTCTGTATTTTTAAGCGCCGCCGTGGGTGGTCTGGTCGGCGGCTTGCTGGCTACGCTGATAGCGGTGGCATTAGCCGATTTTCTGTTTATCCCGCCAAGCTTTACCTTTTACATTGCAGAAACTCGCAGCATCTATTCGATGTGTATATTTTTCTCGATGGGCATACTGTTCAGCATTGTCTTCGAGCAACTGCATCGCTCTCTGCTAGCAGTCAAACGTTTGTCAAGTTTTGAAGTCAATAGCTATTCACAGCGGCTGGACCAAGCGCTCAGTGTTGCCGACGCTGGCATCTGGGAATGGCACGTCCCCAGCGGCGAAGTGTTTTGGAGCGAGAGCTTATGGCGGCTCTACGGTCTTAAAAAAAATAGTTGCCAGGCCTCCTACGACAACTGGCTAAGCACCATCGCCGAAGAAGACAGAGCGACAACACACGAAGCAATGGACCAAGCACTCAAACAAAAAGCCGACGTCCTGTTAGAGTGGCGAGTGCATTCCAAGCTGGACGGCCACACCCACTATTTGCTGTCGCGCGGCCAGCCGCTGTTGGACGAGCACGGAGAACTCCTGCTTTATCGCGGCGTGGTGATCGACATCACTGACCGCAAACAATCGGAACACGTACTACAGCAACTCACGCAAGAACTCGAAGATAAAGTCGAAGCAAGGACCAAAGAATTTTTCGATCTATACAACCAAGCGCCCTGCGGTTACCACTCGTTGTCGCCCGAGGGAACGATTTTACGGGTCAATCAAACCGAGCTGGATCTTTTGGGCTATACCAGCGATGAGTATTTAGGGCACCCGATCACCGAGTTCATGACACCCGACAGCCGAAAGCTATTCGAAAGTCACTTTCCGGAGTTTATGCGTACCGGTCACGTGCGTGATCTGGAGTTCGATTTTTTTGCAAGGACGGTAGTATCCGGCCATTTCTGGTTAACGCCGATTTGATCCGGAATGCTCAAGGCGAGGCCCAGTACTCGACCAGCACCTTGGTGGATGACCGCGAACGTAAAGCCCGCGAACAAAAGCTCCAGGACCTGAACAAATTTCTCAACGAAGTATTAGAAGTGCTGCCCTTCGGTGTGGTGGTCTACGACGAGTCGTATAAAGCCGTTTTCCGTAACAGCTTGTTTGGCAAACTTTTAAGTTATCCCTCCGAGCTGTGCAAAAAAGAACCTCTGTATTTTGCCGATGCCATTCGCTTCAATTTTGACCGGGGCGACTATCCGAATCGAACTTTTGATGACGTCCTAAACGGCTTCATCGATATGATGGCAGCGCGCGAAACCGTGTGTTTTGAACGCCAGCAAGCCAATGGCATTTATCTGGAGATTTGCGGCCAACCCATCAGTAATGGCTGGACCTTACTGACTTACACGGACATCACCCCGCACCGCTTAGCCGAACAATCGCTGGAAACCGCTCGCGGCGCAGCCGAGGCCGCCACCCGCGCCAAAAGTGCATTCCTGGCCAACATGAGCCACGAGATTCGCACCCCGATGAACGCCATACTGGGCTTGGCATATCTGCTGGAAAAAAGCGAATTGCCGGGCGATGCTAACCATTTGGTCAGCAAGATTCGCATGGCCGGACGTTCGCTGTTGGGCATCATCAACGATATTCTGGACTTTTCCAAAATTGAATCGGACAAGCTGGAAATCGAACACGCACCGTTTCGCCTGCGGGATGTTCTGGATAATTTGTCGACCATTATGTCCACCAACGCCGGCGAAAAAGAACTGGAGCTGATCATCGCCCAGCCCCCCAGCAAAATCAAGCAACTTTACGGTGACGCACTGCGGTTGGAACAGGTGTTGATTAACCTGACCAGCAATGCGATTAAATTCACCGAGCAAGGCCACGTAGAACTAGCTATCGCAGTAGTTGCCGAAGACGACCAGCAGATAACCTTGAGATTTGCGGTGCGCGACACCGGTATCGGCATTCCGGCGGATATACAGCAGGACATTTTTTCGCCTTTTTCCCAAGCCGACAGTTCGACGAGCCGTCGATTTGGCGGCACCGGCTTGGGCTTGAGTATCTGCCGGCGTTTGATCGCGGCAATGGGCGGCGAATTGCAGGTCACCAGCATCCCGGGCAGCGGCAGCGAGTTTTGGTTTAACTTGCAATTTGAACGCGGCCAAGACGCTTGGCTGGCCGCACCGGACATGGCGAATCTCCCGGTATTGGTCGCACATGGCAACCCGATTGCCCGCGAAGTGTTGGCAGATATTGTGGCCGGATTGGGCTGGAACGCAACTGTGGTCGGTTCGGGATCGGCCGCTCTTAAACATATCCAAAGCCGTTTGCTGGGGCGAGAGCCCAATCAAGTTCTGCTGCTGGACTACAAAACCCCAGGCGTGGACGGCTTCACGGTCGCGAATAAAATCCGCAACGAACTAAAGGACCATCACGACCCGATTATCATCATGGTCACTGCTCACACCAGTAACGCCTTGCAAACCCACGCTGACATGCGCCACGTCGATGCTTTACTGACCAAACCGGTCACCGCTTCGGCACTTTATAACACAGTGGCGCGAGCATTACGGGTGCGCCAAGGCGGCGAGCCGCTTAGCAGGCTGGTGAAAAACTCGAAAAGCCAAGTAAGCTAAGGCATAGATGAGGGGCCAACTGTTAAAATAGGCTACCTAAATTTGGAGCCTTTCAATGCGCGGACACGATGCCATTCAAAACAGCTGGTTCAGCTATGTTAGCCTGGAAGACCGTATTCCCAAACAGCATCCGTTGCGTCGTTTACGGCTACTGGTTGATGGCGTATTGGCCTCTATGGATGCCGTCTTTGCCGAGCGTTACTCGCACACAGGCCGTCCCTCGATTGCCCCTGAAAAACTGCTGCGCGCCTTGCTGTTACAAGTCCTGTATACGGTCCGTAGCGAGCGTCAGTTGATGGAACAACTGGACTACAACCTGTTGTTTCGCTGGTTTGTCGGTCTGGGCATCGACGACGCCGTGTGGGAACGCACAGTGTTCAGTGCCAACCGCGAACGTCTGTTGTCTGAAGCCCTGAGTCGCGAATTTTTTGAGCGGGTACTGGCCATAGCCGAATGGCAAAATCTGGTGTCCGACGAACACTTCAGCGTCGACGGTAGCCTCATTGAAGCCTGGGCCTCGCACAAAAGCTTCGTCAAAAAAGATGGTAGTGGTCCCGATAAACCCGCCGGCCGCAATCCCGAGATCGACTTCAGTGGCGAAAAGCGCAGCAACGCCACCCATCAAAGTACAACCGATCCCGAAGCCCGGCTTTACAAGAAAGGCGAATACACCGAGGCCAAACTGCGTTACATCACCCATGCCTTGTCCGAGAATCGCAACGGCCTGATTGTCGATGTCGAAACCACACAAGCCACCGGCACCGCCGAAATCGAAGCCGCGCAAAAAATGATCAAACGCCGCGTGCCCCAAGGTGGCAGCGTCGGTGCCGACAAAGGCTATGACCAACCGGCGTTCGTCAACGGACTCGAGTCCCGTGATATCAAAGCCCATGTGGCCCGCAAAAAGATTGGCAGTGCCGTCGACGGCCGCACCGCGCGCGGCAAAGGTTACGCCCAAAGTCTCAAGCGCCGCAAAATCGTCGAAGAAGCCTTTGGCTGGGTCAAAACGGTCGGCGGCCTGCGCAAAACCCGTCACATCGGCTTAGCCAAAGTCGCGGGTCAGGCCTTGTTTTGCTTTGCCGCCTACAACCTGACGCGCATGCTCAACCTATTGGTGTTCACGCCGAAACCGGCGTGGAGTGCACCCGCCTAGGGTGAAGTTCGCCTGAAAACCGTCCACAGACGGCTTCAGGCGAATAAAAAGCCCTTGAAACCGGGGCAAAACGCTTGAAACTCGATGTCATGACCGATTTCAACTCGAAAAAATCACGAACATCGTGGGTAAGGGGAAATATCGGCGGGTTTTTCACCAGCCTGTTAGACCTAAACATGCCCAGCAACGCCTTGCCGGCTTGCGCATCTTGGTGGTGGATGACAGCGACATCAATCGCGAGGTGGCACAACGTATTCTGGAAGGCGAAGGCGCGCATGTCGAATTGGCCCATCACGGTCGTCAGGCCCTTGAATGGCTGGAAGCGCATGAGAACGGCATAGATATTGTGCTGATGGATGTACAGATGCCGATTATGAACGGTTACGAAGCCACCCAGCGCATCCGCCGTATGCCGGCCTTGGCCGATCTGCCCATCGTGGCACTGACCGCCGGCGCGTTTATGGAACAACAAGAGTTGGCACAAGCAGCAGGCATGACCGGCTTTATTGCCAAACCGTTTGATGTGGATGCCGCCATCGCCTTGATTATCAAGTTGACCGGCGGAACTCGTCAAATTGCGCCGATGTATAAACCCCATCTTGCCATACAGCCCAATACTTCAGATCTCGAGCTACCGAGTTTGGACGTCGAACGCGGCCTAAAACTTTTCCCGGATGTAAGTACTTACCAACAATATTTACGTAAGTTTGCCCGGGATTACGCCGACAGCATACACACTATCAAATTCGCGGACACCGCTGAAGCACGGGCGTTTCTTCATAAGCTGAAGGGTGTTGCGACCACCCTGGCCCTACTAGAACTTGGCAAACAAGCGGCAGAAGTCGAACAGCAGCTAGTCAGGGGCGCGGAAATGACTGGACCCTTGCGAATTTTAAAGTCTGCTTTAGACAAAGCACTGGATTCGATTGCTGAATATGCCCCCGACAAACACGTTGTAGACAACACCCAAGCAAAAACGATAGACCGGCAACAACTGACAGCACTCCTTGCGCAGATGCTAGCTATATTGGCAAACGATGACATGGTGGAATTTAGGCCGCTGCTGCTTGAACTTGATAAGACGGTCGGACCTACTAGCTTTGAACCGTTAAACCGAGCCATCGAGAACTACGATTTTCGAACTGCGGAAGCTGAAGTCAGGACACTTGCAGCTGAACATTCTATTACTCTGTGAGCATTGCCATGCCTAACGGTCCTATCTTAATTATTGACGACGAGCCGCAGAATCTGCGGGTGCTGGAGCAAATCTTAGCAGGCAAATATAAGTTGGTGTTTGCTCGCAACGGCCATGAGGCGCTGGCGGCTACACGTAAATTTCGACCGTCTCTGATTTTATTGGATATTCAACTGCCGGATATGGACGGTTATACGGTGTGTCGGCAGTTAAAAGCTGATCCGCTTACCGAAAGCATTCCGGTGATCTTTATCACGAGTTTGGCGGATGCCGATGATGAAGTCACTGGTTTTGAGGCCGGCGCGGTGGACTACATCGTTAAACCGGTTTCATCACCGACAGTAAGGGCGCGCGTACAAACCCACCTGTCCTTGGTACGCGCGATCCATCTGGAAAAAAGTCATCGCGACGCCATCTACATGCTCGGTGAAGCCGGCCATTACAATGACAACGATACCGGGGTGCATATCTGGCGCATGGCGGATTATGCGGGCGCCTTGGCACGTGCCCTAGGCTGGGGAGAAGAACAATGCCGGCTCATCGAATTGGCGGCCCCGATGCACGACACCGGCAAAATAGGCATCCCGGATGCGATTCTGAAGAAATCCGGCGCATTGGATGCCAGTGAATGGATCATCATGAAAACCCACCCCAGAATCGGCTACGACATCCTTAGCAAAAGCGATGCACCGGTCTTTAAGATGGCAGCGGAGATTGCCTTACACCATCATGAGCATTGGGATGGCAGTGGTTATCCCGATGGACTGGCTGGCGAGTTAATTCCCGAATCGGCGCGTATCGCAGCCTTAGTCGATGTGTTCGACGCGCTGACGATGAAACGTCCATACAAAGAAGCTTGGCCTAACGAGCAAGCAATAGCCACCATTCAAGCGGAAAGCGGCAGCCATTTTCAACCAGCGATGATCGAGGTCTTTATTGCCGTTCTACCCGAGATATTAGCGATTCAAGCCAAATGGTCCGAATGCGAGGCCACGTCCAGGGTGTGATAACTGCGCATTTATCGATCTGCGAACTGACCAAACGGGTATTGTCATTGAAATGAGAAATTATCACCTCGCCAAGGGTTGTCTAGATCCGAAAGCTTCAAAAAATCCAGTGTCAGGCACATCCCAATAGTCTGGATTGACTTCCCGGTTTGGGACTCCAGCATTCTCTGGAATGACGGCATACTTGAAATATTCTTATAATCAGGAAGATTTAGCTGAAATGCGTCATTCACACAACCGATGTTATTGGATAAAAGGACCTATATGGGATTGCCGGACCCGTCACTGCAAAGCAGGAATTTGCCGTTGGATTTTTTTAGAGGTTTGGCGTTGATGGTGATTTTTATTAACCACATGCCGGATAACCCCTGGTTTTGGTATACCCCTTCTCGATTCGGCCTCAGCGATGCGGCGGAGGTTTTCGTGTTTTCATCCGGCTTTGCCTCCGCGCGGGCCTACGGCCGCTGCTTTGAACGCGCCGGACTCTGGCTGGGACTGGTTCGCGTCCTGCACCGATGCGTGCAAATTTACAGCGCACATCTGGCTTCTTTTGTGCTGCTGGCTTTGGTTTGCGTAGTTGGTAATCGCTGGGTGCCGGAAATGGATGATATTCAACGCCTGAACATTGCCTATTTTTTCGACGCCACCCAACAAGCGCTGTATGACTTGTTCACCTTGGCATATGTACCCAATTATTTCGACATCCTACCGCTGTATCTACTAGTGATCGTTTGGCTGCCTATATTCTGGCTAGTATCCCGTTTGCATGTCGGTATGGCTTTAGCGTGTTCGGTCACCCTCTATTGGGCCAGTTATTACTACGGATGGGAACTGAGTGCCGACCCAGTGAGTGGACGAAAATGGTATTTCAATCCCTATAACTGGCAACTGATGTTTTTTACCGGTTACGCCTTCGGCGCCGGCTGGGCCAAGGTCAGTGTAAAACACGGCTGGCTGTTCGCGGTTTGCCTCGGGCTAGTCCTGATTTCAATTCCTTTGGAGCATGAGTCCACGTATACCCGGATTAAATTCTGGGGCGAGCTTCGCGCTAACTTGACGCCCTGGCTGGACAAAAGTCATTTGGGGGTGTTGCGTTGGTTGCATTTACTCGCGCTGGCTTATCTGATGTATCGCTTGTGCCATTGGCGATCACAGTGGCTACACAGTCCGGTGCCGCGCGCCGTTGTCATTATGGGTCAACAATCTTTACCGATTTACCTGTGTTCCATGGTGCTCTCGTATGCGGGGGGCATCTGGCTGGACCACCTTGGGCGCGACGAATGGTCCGCTGCGGCCTTGGTCAATCTCAGCGGCTTAGGACTGATGTTGCTGGCCGGCCAAACGATGTCCTGGCTGGATACTAAGCCCTGGAAAATTTCTCAGCCGGAAAGATTGGCCCAAAGCGATAACAGCTTCTATTTCGAGCCATTTATGCCCCGGTATCGCTGGGTTAACCAAGCTTTAGCACTGCCCTGCTTGATCGGTATAGCGGCGCTGCCAGCGATGTTGACCCACTCACAACCGTCCGGCATTGTGGCCACACCAGACCTTGCCGTGCAGTTACGGGAGCCTGATAAGGAGGCTTTACAACCAGTAGAAACGCTGTCACCAGAAACCGAAGCCGATAAAGTGATCGACAGCCGGCAACAGCTTTAAACGATTTTAAGCTCATGGAAGCCCAAGCCGTTCATCAGTTTTTCTTGCAGTTAATGGTTATTCTGCTGACCGCTCGGCTGTTTGGCGAATCGTTCGCGCGGCTTAAAAGCCCACCAGTCGTAGGCGAACTGTTGGCCGGTGTTCTTCTTGGCCCCAGTTTGCTAGGTTGGATGGAACCTAGTCAGGTCATCAAATTATTGGCGGAAATCGGCATCATTTTGCTGTTGTTTGAAGTCGGGCTGGATACCGACATACGCCAACTAGCAAAATCCGGTTGGCAGGCTTTGTTCGTCGCGGTCAGCGGCTTTCTGTGGCCCTTCGTGTTCGGTTTCAGTCTCAGCCATTGGCTGTTTGATCGTAACTTGCTGGAGTCGCTATTTATCGGCGGCACCCTGACCGCCACCAGTATCGGTATTACTGTCCGCGTGCTTACCGATTTAAAACGTCAGCACAGCCGGGAAGCACAGGTGGTATTGGGCGCGGCGGTGATTGACGACATACTCGGCGTCGTGCTGCTGGCCGTACTGTACGATTTTTCGCAGGTCGGACAAATCAACACAGCCAATGCCCTGCAAGTCATCGGCTTTATCGCCATGTTCTTTGTTTTGGCGCCGTTGTTTGCTAAAGCTATTTCCTTGCTGATCCGGCAATTTGCCAAAATCAGCCAGACCGACGGACTCATCCCCACGCTGATTGTCTCTCTTGTGCTGTTTTTCGCCTGGTTAGCCCACGAAATGGGCGCCCCGGAATTGTTGGGCGGGTTTGCCGCGGGACTAGCGCTTTCACGGCGATTTTTTCTGCCGTTTGCTATGGCGTTGCATGAAGATCCGGATTTTACCGGGCGTATCGAAGCTCAGATGCGGCCTATCATCCAATTATTCGTGCCGATATTTTTCGTGATGGTCGGGCTTTCGTTGAATCTGCGTGAAATCGATTGGGCCTCGCCGTTCATTTGGTGGTTTTCCGCCAGCCTGTTGGCTGTGGCTATACTCGGTAAAATGCAGGGTGCCCTAGTGCTGCGCGGACCTTGGACTGAGCGCCTGGCTATCGGTATTGCCATGGTTCCACGCGGCGAAGTCGGCCTGATTTTTGCCGAGCTCGGCCGCACATCAGGTATTATGGTCAACGAAGTTTACGCGGCGCTGATTATTGTCATAGCCATGACCACCCTGTTTGCGCCCATGTTATTAAAAGGTTTTTACCGCTACGTGAAATAAGTCGATTGCTCTATTTCTTAGCGGTATTAACCTAGGTCGACGGGGCAAACCAACGTCGTCCACGGAGCGAACCATGCTAGAACACGGAGATACCGGACGCCTGCATATCGTCTTGATCAGCATCCACGGCCTGATACGTGGGCATGATCTGGAATTGGGCCGCGACGCCGATACCGGTGGGCAGACCAAATATGTCGTGGAATTAGCCAAAGCCTTGGCAAAACAGCCACAGGTCGAGCGGGTGGACTTGATTACCCGGCGCATCGTCGACAGCGACGTCAGCGACGATTACGCAGAAGCCGTCGAAGCATTGGCGGAAAACGCGCAGATCGTGCGTATCGATGCCGGTCCGGAAGGCTATATCCGCAAGGAAGAGCTTTGGGATCATCTGGACAGCTTCGCGGATAATCTTTTGAGTTGGCTGCATAGTCAGCCGCGCTGGCCGGATGTGTTGCACAGCCATTATGCCGACGCCGGCTATGTTGGCGTGCGACTGGCGCATTTGACAGGTTTGCCGTTGATTCATACCGGCCATTCCTTGGGGCGGGACAAGTGTCGCAGGCTGTTGGCGCTGGGTCTAGCAATGGAGGAGATCGAGCAGCGTTACCACATTTCCCGGCGCATCGATGCGGAAGAAGATACGCTGAGCAATGCCGAGTTGATCATCACCAGTACCCGCAACGAAATCGAAGACCAATACGAACTTTACGATTACTACTCCCCGGAGAAGATGGCGGTCATTCCGCCCGGCACGGACCTCCAGCAATTTCACCCGCCCAGCGCCAAAACCGCGGATTCGGCGTTTGCCGTATCACTCAATAAATTCTTGTACGAAGCGGATAAGCCGATGATTTTGGCCTTGTCCAGACCCGACGAACGCAAAAACATTGTCACCTTATTGGAAGCCTACGGCGAATCGCCGCGTTTACAGGCGATGGCTAACCTGGTGATCGTCGCCGGCAACCGCGACGACATCCGGGAAATGAACGACGGAGCGCAAGGCGTGTTGACCGAATTGTTGCTGGTGATCGATTGTTATGATCTGTACGGCCGGGTTGCGCTACCCAAGCACCACAGCGCGGACGAGGTCGCGGAGATTTATCGTCTGGCGGCGGCAGCCAAGGGGATTTTCATCAATCCAGCCCTGACCGAACCGTTTGGACTGACACTGCTGGAAGCGGCCGCCAGCGGCCTGCCGCTGGTGGCCACCGAAAACGGTGGCCCGGTCGACATCATCGGCAACTGCCATAACGGGTTGTTAGTGGACCCGCTGGACAAAACCGCGATTGCCGAGGCCTTGCTGAGCATACTAGACAATCCCGAGCGTTGGCGGACACTGTCCGCCAACGGACTACGGAATGTCGCCCGCTATTATTCCTGGGAGGCGCATACTCAAGCCTATCTACAAAAACTGCAGCCGCTGTTGCAACATTTCGAACGTCTGCCGAAAACGCCGCCGGTGGGAAAAGTGGGCCGGCTGCGGCGGCAGGCGATTTTTACGGCGATGGACAACACGCTGTTGGGGGATGACGAGGGATTGGCACAATTCGTCAACTTGATCAGGGAGAAGCGGCGAAAGTGTCTGTTCGGTATCGCTACCGGACGCCGATTGGATGCAGTTTTGGCGATTTTGAAGCAAAAGCGGATTCCAAAGCCGGATATTTTGATCACCAGCCTGGGCACCGAAGTCTATTTCACGTCGCAACTGATTGCCGATATTGCCTGGAGCTATCATATCGATCATCTGTGGACCCCACAGGTGCTGCGCCGTGTTCTCGGCGGTCTGCCCGGCCTGACACCGCAACCCAAGCGAGAACAAAGCCGCTTCAAGATTTCCTATTATTACGATAGTGAGCGTGCGCCGCCGATGGACGAGATTCTGACCTTGTTGCGTCAAAAGGAATTGTCGGTGAATCCCACCCTGTCATTTGGGCAGTTTCTGGACATCGTACCGGCGCGAGCCTCGAAAGGACAGGCATTGCGATATGTTGCCCGGCAATGGAATATTCCACTAGAGCGCATCCTGGCGACGGGCGGCTCCGGCGGCGATTGCGACATGGTGGCAGGCAATACGCTGGGCGTGGTAGTCGCCAACCGCCATCGCGAGGAACTGGCGAATTTAGCTGAGGTGGAGCAAGTCTATTTCGCCGAGCGGTCAAATGCCTGGGGCATACTGGAGGCCATCGAACATTATGATTTCTTCAATCTCTGACAAAGCGCCAGTGTCATGCAGACGCGTATCCTGATTTGCACCGACTTGGATCGTACCCTTTTGCCCAACGGCAGCCAGCCGGAATCGCCGGGTGCGCGCGATATTTTCCGGCGCTTGGTTGCGCGCCCCGAGGTGACGTTGGCCTATGTCAGCGGCAGGCACCGCGAACTGGTCGAGGAAGCCATGCTCGAATACGATTTGCCGTTACCGGATTGGGTCATCGGCGACGTCGGCACCACGATCTACAGAGCGGGCTCCACAGAATGGCAGCATTGGACCGCCTGGGAAGACAATATCAACAGCGACTGGCGTGGCCTGATGGCCAAGGACTTGCGGCCCTTGTTTGACGATTTGCCGGATTTGCGCGTGCAGGAACAGGCCAAACAAAACCGTTTCAAACTTAGTTATTATCTGTCGATGCAGTGTGATACTGAGGCTTTGCGCCAGGAAATGGCTAGTCGGCTGGAGGCTCAAAACCTGGCGGCCAGCCTGATTTACAGCGTGGACGAAGCCTCGGCGACCGGTTTGCTGGATGTGCTGCCGGCCCGCGCCACCAAGCTGCACGCCGTGGAATTTTTGATGCGGCATCAGGGCTTCGATATTGGCGATACGGTATTTGCCGGCGACAGCGGCAACGATCTGCCGGTGATTGTCAGCCGGATACCGTCGGTGCTGGTCGCCAATGCTGACCGTGCCGTGGTCGAACAGGCGCAAATCTTGATTGAGCAAAATAGTAACCAGGCGGCTTTTTATCGGGCGCGAGGCGGCTTTTTGGGCATGAATGGCAATTACAGTGCGGGTATACTCGAAGGCATCGCCCATTATCTTCCGAAAACCCGGTACTGGATGATGGAGACCCATGAAGATTGATCGCAGTATGGCCGTTTTCTGCACCTTACAGTTCAAGCGTCTTGCAGACAACGGCATGATGCAACAATTGCTGCGGGGCTACTAAGCTCGCAATGGGCGCCAATGCCCATCCCAGTTTCGCATTCGTTACGCCATGTTGCCACATTAACTCGAACAGGTTACGGTCATGTACGAACAAGTTTCCCACTCGCTCTTGAACGCCATTCTGGATGATCTGAAGCCGGAGATTCGGCGCCAGGATCTTCGGCACTTCTACACCCGGCTGGGTGCTAATTTTTATGCGATTTATTCGCTGTTTTTCAACTTATATGGTCACCGCGAGGATTTCAAGGCACAAATGCTGCGACTGGTGGAAACCATGGCCAAGGGCTATATCGATCGATCCGCCGAGTTGGAACGGGTCGACATCGAACGCGAACAGGATCACAACTGGTTTCTGTCGCAGAAATGGGTGGGCATGGCCCTGTATACCAATGGTTTCGCGGACAATCTGGCTGATCTGGCCACCAAGATCTCGTACTTTCAGGAACTTGGCATCAATTTGGTGCATATCATGCCGATTCTGATGTGTCCAACCGGTAAGAGTGACGGCGGCTATGCAGTCAGCGATTTTCGGCAAATCGACGACAGGTTGGGCGATTTGAATGATCTGCGATGGGTGGCTGAGGAATTCAGGAAACGCGATATCCTGCTGGTGTTGGACATCGTCATGAATCATACCTCCGACGAACACGACTGGGCTGCCAAGGCGGTCGAGGGCGATAAGCGTTATCAGGATTACTACTTTGTTTTCGACAATCGGGAAATTCCCGATATGTTCGAGCAGACCATGCCGCAAATTTTCCCGGAATCAGCCCCTGGCAACTTCACCTGGAATGAGAAGATGCAGAAATGGGTGATGACGGTGTTCCAGCATTATCAGTGGGATTTAAATTACAGCAATCCAGAAGTCTTCATCGAAATGCTGGATATCATCCTGTTCTGGGCGAATCAGGGGGTGGACATCCTGCGGCTGGATGCCGTCGCCTTCCTGTGGAAGAAAATCGGTTCTTCCTGCCAGAACGAACGCAATGCCCATCTGATTCTGCAACTGATGAAGGATTGCTGTCAGGTCACCGCGCCGGGCGTGCTATTCATCGCCGAAGCCATCGTCACGCCGCTCGAAGTCATCAAATATTTCGGCGAGGACGCGATCATCGCCAAGGAATGCGAAATCGCCTACAACGCTACCTTGATGGCCTTACTATGGGATGCCATAGCCACGCAAAATACCAAATTGCTTTATCAAGGCGTCAAAAACCTGCCGGCGAAACTGGAACGAGCCACTTGGCTGAATTATGTGCGCTGCCACGATGATATAGGCTTTGGCTTTGACGACAACGACATCCGGGCCGCAGGATACGATCCCTATGCGCACCGGCAGTTTCTAGTCAATTATTTCAGCGGCCAGTTCGAGGCGTCGCCAGCCAGAGGGATGGTGTTCATGCGTAACGAAACCACCGGAGATGCCCGTATCAGTGGCTCGCTGGCGTCCCTGGCGGGACTGGAGGCGGGTCAGGAAATGAATGACCAGGGCTTGATCGATACCGCGATCAAAAAGATTCTGTTATTGCATAGCCTGATATTGTCTTTTGGCGGTATTCCCTTACTTTACAACGGCGATGCGCTCGGCGTCGTTAACGATTATGGCTACCGCGACGACCCCGGCAAAAGCGACGACAACCGTTGGATACATCGCCCAAAAATCAACTGGGACCGAGCGGAATTGCGAAAAAAACTGGGCACCACTGAATATAGCTTGTTTAATGCCATGAAAAAGATGATAGCAATCCGCAAGGAAACCTCGGCGTTCGCCGACTTCAACAACCGGGAACTGGTCGAGGTCGATAACCCGCATTTGCTGTGCTTCATTCGTTTCAATCACGACCGGCCATCGGAACGCGT
Organism: Methylomonas sp. TEB; assembly: GCF_047777895.1. Lineage (GTDB taxonomy): Bacteria > Pseudomonadota > Gammaproteobacteria > Methylococcales > Methylomonadaceae > Methylomonas. The sequence continues at coordinate 1,168,482 of NZ_CP180476.1, read as the reverse complement.
TTTGGTCGTCGCCAATTTCGACGCCAACCCGCAATATCTTGATTTATATCTGCTCAGGAGTCGGGGCATCGATCCTTTTGGGCAATTCGTCGATTTGTACAGCGGCGGCAAGCCGGCGCAATATGATAGGCGGATGGTATTGCAGGGTTATCAGTTCTATTGGTTGACGGAAATATAATCATTAGATCACCCGGCATTGACTGAATAGCCTGTAAAATCTGGAGTTACATCGAGAATGATGCGGATTATGTTGCCCACGCGTTGACCGTAAGCTAGAGAATAAACGGACGTTTGTTCGATGTTAAAATCCAAGGCACGGAGCCCACCAAGCTATAGTGATGATTATGAAACTGAACCTTGTTTTTCTCCCACTCTTACCGAAAATTTCTGTCTTACTCTGCACGCTGCTGCTATGGTCGCCTGTAGGTCGTTCCGCTGCGGACTTTCTAAAAGTGGATGGCGTAACCATCAAAGACAATGATGGTAGGGGAAAAGAGGTTCATCTTTACGGCACCAACCTGGGCGGCTGGCGGGGGCATGAACCCTGGATGTCGCCATTAGCCGGCGCGTCAAATGAATGGGACGCGCGAAATATTCTTAACAAGCGTTTTGGTAAGGATGCCGTCTGGGAGCTCTACCACGCTTACTGGGATTCATGGATCACCGAAACCGATTTTAAGAACATCGCCGCCGCCGGTCTCAACTGTATCCGATTGCCCATCTATGCGCTAAACCATATGGATGACGGAGGCAACTGGCGACTGGACGATACCGGCGCCATTGATTTATCCAGGATTGAGTGGACCGTCAACAAAGCTCGGGAATATGGGCTGTACACCATCCTTGATCTGCATGGTGCGCCGGGTTCACAAAACGGAGCCCATCACTCAGGCCGGCAAAACGGCACGCTGCTTTATTCCACTCCGCTCTATCAGAATCAACTGGTGGAATTTTGGGAAACCCTTGCCATGCGCTTTAAAGACAATGCGGGTGTAGCCGGTTATGACCTGCTAAATGAACCCTCGGAAACCTTTCCCGGCGGGATGGGGTCTGAGGTGGTCAATCTATATGATCGCCTGTATCACGCTATCCGGGCGATTGATCCCGACCATATCATCATTATGGAAGCCATCTGGTGGTGGAATACCCTGCCGAATCCTCAAGAAAAAAACTGGGAGAACGTCGTCTATTCTCTGCACTACTACCAATGGCAAAACAATGAAGACTTCATGGTGATGAAGAATGCCGTGGACGGGTGGATTCAGGACGCGAAAAAATGGGGTGCGGAATATAACGTACCGCATTTTATAGGAGAGTTCACGTTGTTCGGCAATGCCGAATCCTGGAATTACGGCCTTCAGCAATTTACAGAGTCCGGCAGCCATTGGACTACCTGGTCGTATAAGGTGTTGGGCCGCAATAATTGGGGCATGTACAACACCGCAGAGCAGAATAGCAATGTTGCCGATATTGCTACGGATGATTTCAACACGATCAAGTCCAAATGGAGTCGATGGAACACGCCGGACTATTTCTCGCCCAATCCCACAGTGATCGAAGCCATGCAAAAAGCCACCTTAGGCCGAAACCTGAAACGGCCCACGCAAACCGTTACCGCTAAATCAGAAAATCAGGCTGAGCACGAGATTATTTCCGGCGTTAATTTAAATATAGCGGTAACGGAATGAGCTTGAAAACGGGTCGGTTTATCGATGGTGTTTGCATACCACCCTACGAGTGCACTCTTATCCTTTCCGCGAGGAGAGGAAACAGCATAACGGAAATCATCGCAGCACTGACCAGAACCGCGGCGCGATCCGGAGACATCAAGCCGGACGAGACCCCAATTTCAGTGATGATGACAATCATGGGCAGGCCAGTGGCGGAATAAAGGGCAAAAGGCAGCCTGTCTTTTTTTGATAAAACTTGATGGTAAAGCAGTATCGGAGCGCCACGAATCAGGATCAGCAGGCCCAATAAACAGATAATCTGCACGGGAACCAACGGATTCGCCCAAAGCGCACTGACATCAAATTTCATCCCGGAGACGATGAAGAAGATGGGGATTAAAAAGCCATAACCGATGGCATCCAATTTCTGACGCAGAATCACGCCATGGTCGCCTTGGCTGGCAAGGCTGACCACCATGCCGGCCGCGAAGGCTCCGATCACCACATTCAGCCCGAACTCGCCGGCCAAAACCACTAATAACGCTTGGAGCGCAATGCAGATTCTCACCGGCAATTGGCCACTGCTTTGCATGGTTTGAGCCAGGAGATTGATTAAAGCGGAGGATCGCGCATTGATAGCCGTATCCGCAATCACAAAGGTAATCCCCACGAAGGCCACGATGAACACAGTATGCAAAAAGGTACTATGGGTCGGGATGATCAGTAAGGAGACAACCATGAGCGGGCCGAATTCTCCCATCGCCGCAGCCGAGAGAAGCAGCTTGCCAAAGTCCGAATTCAAAATGCCCTCGTCGCGCAGGATCGGCGCCAATATTCCCAGCGCAGTGGTCGACAAGGCGATGGCAGCCAATAAGGGCGGCGCCTGAATCAGGCCGATGGCATGCACAAAAAACATGCACACCATGGCTACCGTAAACGACAGAAACCAGCCACCAATCGCCAGCGCTAAGGGTTTGCCGTGAATTTCGCCGAGATTAATTTCCATGCCCACCATGAACAGCAAAAACGTCAGGCCTAGCTCGCCCAACATGCCCACTAAACCGTCAGGGGATACCCAATTGAAAATATGCGGGCCAATCAGCATTCCCAAAAGCATTTCCACCACCACCACCGGCATACGCAGGCGAGTGGGTAATCTGGCGAGCAAAGGCGCGAAAGCCGCCACCAAAGCAATGACAAATAGCGCTATTCGGTAAGATTCCATAACTGTCTCCTGATGGGGCGGGTTGGCAATGTGGGGAGTATCAAGCGTTTTCAATGAACCATTCACTGAATCCGTTCTTTTCGCAAATCGTTTTCCAACAACGCTTCATAAACGGGCGGGCACCCCAACCAATTCGCGATTAGCAATGCGGTAAAACAGGCGGTGAATAGCGGCAAAATCAACGCGTAATCACCGGTCATCTCGATGATTAACACAATGCCGGTCAAGGGCGCTTGCACCACGCCACTAAAATACGCCGCCATACCGACTACGGCAAATAATCTGGGGTCTACATCTAATGCGGGGAAAGCCAGTTGGGTGGACACACCGACACCCCACCCCAACAGCGCACCCAGCACTAGGATCGGCATAAAAATTCCCCCGGCCGCGCCTGAGCAGGAACTGCCAATAGTCAACACGAATCGGCTGATAAATAACAGTCCGATGGTCTGCAATGTGAGTTCTTGACCGACGAGAATATCATTCACGAAATCATGCCCACCGCCCAATAACTGCGGTGCATACCAAGCTGTGGCAGTCAACCCGCCAGCCAAGATTAGCCACCAGATCGATCTTGACCAAGGTCCCAGGGTGATCAAGCGCTGTCCCCACAATAAAGTATGGGTAAACAAGCCAGCCAACAGGGCTGATAACAAGCCCAAAGCTACGAAGGCAATGAGCTGACTAAGCGGCGCAGCAGCGACATGGGCGAAATGGAAGACTGATTGTTGCCCAAGCGCTACGCGGCAAACCATATCGGCGGTCAGACAGGCAATGGCGGCGGTAATGAATTCAAGCGACGAGCAGCGCCTTTCAAGTTCCTCCAGTACAAAGGTCAAGCCGGAAAGCGGAGCATTGAATGCCGCTGTGAGGCCGGCACCGCCGCCGGCAGCGATCAAAATCGTATGATAGTGCTTACCATCTTTAGGCCAACTATCGGCTAACCCTTGCCCTATAGAACTGCCCATGTGCACACAGGGACCGGCCCGGCCAACGACTAGGCCGCCAACGCTGCCAATGACCATACTGAAGAACTTGGTAAGCAGCACCCGTACCCAACGGAAGTGCCGGTGCCCAATCAATACCCCCTTAATATGGGGAATGCCGCTGCCGCTTGACTCGGGTGCAAATTGCCTGACCATTCCGGCTGAGATACTCACGGTGACTAGCGCTAACCCCAGAACCATGCCCATGCCAAGGTGGCTGTTCTGATGGGAAAAGTCTAAAAATTTATGTCGAAATGCTTCGGCGCTATTCATCGCAAAATGAAATGCTACCGAAGTTCCGCCGGTCAGTAAGCCGAGAACGATTGCTTGGGGTATCAAACGGTTCCGCTGCCGGTTAAGCTCCGCCGCTGACGCCGGCTGGTGTTCTGATAAGTCACATTTCAACAACCTTCTCCGGTTCAGGTGGGGGAATTTACGTTTATCGGGCTCACGACACAGTAAGTAATTTCCAATGGCCGTGAATTAGGTTGCGGCTCGGGTTTTAGATAATCCTGGTCTTTTTAAATGCATTGAGGAGCAGCAGAAATCGATCAGGCCGTTAGCATTTTAGTGATGACTCAATGTTGAAGCAAACAATGTTTGCATGAACATATTGCCGCAAAAAATCACCTATCCTAATCATGTGTATTGCGGAGACTATCGTCTTCTACAGCTTATTGTGAATGGTGTTGCCAGGGGACAGAACAACATCGCAAGAGGATATTTTGTCGCCTATTTTAGAGTATTAGGGTGTCGAGCCACTCGCCCCTGATTGCGATAATAAATGTCTGAGCAAGACAATCTATGCGGGTCCGTTTCAAAATCATGTCCGCGGATACTTCGGGTTGAATTATCGGAGCTGATTGTATAGGGATGCGACTTAGGGCAATGTACGTGCGTTTGCTTGTTACTGTCAGCAAGGCGTTTTGATTGACTAGATTGAGCTACTGGCTGCGGATTGTGCTGTTCGCAACCGAAGATACATAGCAAACTGACAAGAAATAGCACATCAACATAAAGCATGTGGCTCATAAAAACACCAAGGGTTTGGTGACGTTCGGACTAGCTGAGTAATCGCGATATTAGGTACACCATTAAAAACAACTAAACTCGGCTACCATTAGGATTCCATACTTTCCGACGCCTCGTAGACTAACAATTCCACTAAATCATTGAACTCAGTGATCAGTGTGATACCGGGCTCCTCAAGCAGTTTGGGCAACTTCGGATCGATGACGAAGGCATTGTCCGCTAGCCGCAACATTTCCAGGTCATTAAGGTTATCGCCGACCGCCCAGATCAGTTCGACAGGGGGCAGTGTTTTATCAGTCAAGAAGCAACGCAAAACATTGCTTTTACAAATGGAAGTCACTGCATCACTTTCGTCAGGCAAGAAAGCCGGATTGATTTGAAGTTGCCCATTGCAGACGCTTCCCTCGAAGGTCAAGGTATGAGCCAAGGCAAAATCAGCAAATATGCGGCGTCTGATGATATCGGCAGCAACAAAATAGCTGTCGCTGACTATGCCGACCATGAAACCGGCTCGCCTTGCCTGCTTGACGAATTCGATGACGCCAGGACGAATTTCCATTGTACGAGCCACCTGTTCGAATTGCTGCTTGTGAACAAAGCGAAACAACTCGGCTATCCGCTCGCTACGGGTTATGGCATCGTCGTGGCGCGTATCCAGCAATTGCATCAGTGCCGTTTCATTTCCGGTATTGCGCGCCAGTTCCAGCGCAAAGCGCGAGGGCGTTATGGTGCCGTCCATGTCCAGCAAGACCAGGGAGCGCCGACCCTTGCGCAAGGTCAGTACATAGTCAATGCTAGCCGCGACTTGGCGTTGGCTCTCATACATGGCTATCACCTGTTCAACGTGCAGACGTCCCGCCAGTTTGGCGCGGTTAAAAATGACGCGGCTGACTTCATTGGCCATCAGCGATAAGTCTTGCAGCGGCTGGCTATCATGTTCTAACGAACCGATATCGACTTCTGCCAGATGGGCACCGGCCAAATGCGCGTCAAGCAATAAACCGGCATCCACGCCATAACCATCTTCGAAGCTTAGCGTTTGCAGCAGGCATTTGCGCGCAGCGATGATGCCGCCCAGCGGTTGGGATAGATAAGCTAGTTCGGGAAAAAAGACCTTTAGCATCGGTTTGGCGGTGAGTTCCGTCACCCGGCCACCGCCACGACCGAAGCGGGCTTTGACAAAGTCCGCGCTTTCATTGAGCAGCGGCAAACAAAGGCTGGTGACAATACCCGGACGCAAATTCCTCAGATCACCGTCCAGGTAAACGACCAGATCATGAGCGGCTGCCGCCGCACCGTCACGCATCGACGCGCCTTTGCCTAGCATACTGCTGGTCAGAACCTGGGCGCCTGCCTGTTGCGCCAATATCGCTGTGTTGTCTATGGAGCTATCGTCGACGACAATCACTTCGGCCGTTGCCGGATCGGCCAGCGCGTAAGCGACCACTTCCCGAATGCGTTTGGCTTCGTTCAAAGCCGGTATCACGACGGAGGCGCAGGCGTTCGCTTCGCGGGGGAGATAGATTCGATTGGATTTCTGTCTCTTAACGGATACCCGGTGACCATATTTCGATTTCATACGTTATTCCTAGTCATTTGCGGCCTCGCAGTTGAGACCACGATTTTAGGCAATCCCTACTCAGCTTATCCCTGCGGCCACAGTGACATTCCGGACATCGGCATAATTTATCGAGCTCTAGGCAGTCGTCGACGAAGATTGATCGATAGGGACCGCATCATGTCGAGCGCAACAGGATGCCAGCGACAATAGGGAGGCAAGGCAAATCCAGTAGATAAGCCGTCTCATGTGATTTTTTGAAAACATTCTAGTTTCGGATTCTATGCTGCTTTGTAAGTATTGCTACGGAAACCATGGGGACTTGAGCAAGCGCGAAACAGCATTTGTCTTTCTGTTTCGCGTCAACTCAAAAAGTTAGTTGGCAAGCTAAGTGACACAGATCAACTCAGGTTAAATTTTTGAAACCACATCAAGCCTTTTCACAACGGTTGATCGGCTCTTAGACTTGCCGAGGGCATTATAATAACCGCATAATGTTGATGCAAACAATGTTTGTGTAAACATATAAAGACAAACTTAGGAATCCTTGTTTTCTCCATGAATTGTGTTTTAGCAGGTAACCACAAACTACGCACAAACTCCTGGAATCAACCTGACCACATTAACGCTTTGGTGGATAATGATGTCTTTTAATGGCAATTTTGCCGAAGATAAATCGTAACGCAATGGACAAAACCGCACTGCAAACTCGGAAAACCGACGACTCCAAACAATGGCCTTATGAGGTATTGAAACAGTTTCGCCTGATTTTTAAGGCTGTCCAACAACATTCCCAATGGGTCGAAACGCATTGCGGTGTCACCAGCGCGCAACTGTGGGCACTTTGGGAATTGTCAAAAACGCCTGGATTGAAAGTCACTGAGTTGGCTAAAGCGATGTCGATTCATCATTCCACCGCCAGCAATATGCTCGATAAACTCGCCAAGAAAGGTTTGATCCTGCGAGAACGCGTGAGTGAGGACCAGCGGGTCGTCACGGTGACTTTGACACAGGAGGGTATTGAATTACTAAACCAAGTGCCAACGCCGCCTCAGGGCATACTGCAACATGCCTTATTTGACTTACCGGAAAATGTTCTCAAGTCTCTGGCCAAGAATCTGAATGTCCTTGTCCAAGAGATGAAAATCAAGGATGACGAGGCGGCTATGCTGCCGATTAACGCGCTGCCTAAAAAACCGCTTTCCCCTAGAAAGAAGGCATGAGCATTTCGACCTATCCCGCAGCTATAGCAACAGGGTTTGCTTTTGTGACATCAATACGGAATATTGATACCCGAGAATAACCAGTGGCTCAGAAGACAATCGCTGCGTAACTGAAATAGAAGACCGTATGAAAGAATTAAACAAGATTTTGCTCGGTTGTTTAACGGGTGCCGGACTATTGTTATCGTCGCCCAAATTGCTGGCGGAGAGCTTATCTCAATCCCTGGACTTGAGCGGACATTGGGTAGGTTATCTATGTGTCGGCCTGTTTGCGATCGCTTATCTGCTGGTAGTGCTGGAAGAAGTCTTGGAATTACGCAAATCCAAACCGATGATGTTGGCTGCGGCTCTGATTTGGGTGGCGATTGCCCTAGTTTATAAAGACCAAGGCATGTCTCCGGTCGCGGAAACGGCGATTCGGCACGATGTGTTGGATTATGGTGAATTGTTGCTATTCCTGATCGTCTCGATTGCTTACATCAATGCCATGGAAGAAAGACGGGTTTTTGATAGCTTGCGGGCCTGGCTGGTTAACAAAGGTTTGAGTTATCGCCAACTGTTTTGGGTGACCGGAGTCTTGGCGTTTTTCATCTCCTCGGTGTCCAACAACATGACGACCGCGATGCTGATGTGCGCGGTCGTCATGGCGGTTGGCAAGGACAATCCCAAATTTGTCGGTATTGCCTGCGTCAACACGGTGGTAGCCGCCAATGCCGGCGGTGCGTTTTGCCCGTTCGGCGACATCACCACTTTGATGGTCTGGCAAAAAGGTATCATCGATTTCTGGGCGTTCTTCAAGTTGTTTGTGCCTTCGGTGCTTAACTTCTTGATTCCCGCTGCCATCATGCATTTTGCCATTCCGAAAACCCTGCCGGCGCCTCTTCATGCCCAGGTTGTCACGCGTCGCGGCGCCAAGCGTATCGTAGCGTTGTTTCTGCTCACCGTTCTCACGGCAGTCGGCTTTCAGAATAGCCTGCATATGCCGGCAGCAGTGGGCATGATGGCTGGCCTGACCTATCTGCAATTTTTCGGCTATTTTCTGCATATTACTCACAGCGACGAACCGGAGTTGGGCTTGGATCCGATGTCCGGCGAGGAAAACCCCACTGCCGACGGCGAGGATAGTATGCGCTTCGACGTCTTTCATCATTTAGCGCGCATGGAATGGGACACCTTGCTGTTTTTTTACGGCGTGGTGTTATGCGTGGGTGGTATGAATTTTCTCGGCTATTTACGCCATTTATCCGAGTTTCTGTATGGCGAACTCGGCGCAACACCAGCCAATGTCCTAGTTGGCCTGATCTCGGCATTGATCGACAACATTCCGGTAATGTTTGCAATTTTAGCCATGCGTCCTGAGATGTCGGAAGGCCAATGGCTGCTGGTAACGTTGACGGCGGGTGTTGGTGGCAGCTTGTTATCGGTCGGCTCGGCAGCGGGCGTGGCGCTGATGGGCCAAGCCAAGGGCATTTACACCTTCATGACTCATCTAAAATGGACGCCGGTAATTGCCCTGGGGTATTTAGGCAGCGTGGCCGCGCACTTTTTGATGAATTCCGAGCTTTTTTAAGCGATTGTCTACTCAGGATTCCGCACTCATCCCATTAAAACAACCATTGGCTTAAACCCACTTAGGAATCAAACAAATGTATGACGATGGAAGTCCAAAAAGACGCCACTTTGGAATCGAAGGCAGCGTATTTGTAGTGCTCATCCTGTTGTCGCTTGGCGGAATTTTCATCACTGATTTTTCACCCGATGATGGTTACGGCTACTGGCTGTTGATGGTATTCGTGTTTGGTTTGGTATCAGTTTTTGTGTCCTGGCTGCAAACCACGCATAAAGACTTGGATTTTGGCGATATTCTCAAAGCCCAGGGCATGCATTGGTTTCATACGATTATTGCGGTCGGTGCCGCGGCTTTATTGAATAAATCCGGGCAACTGCAGGGCCTCAGCGCAGACTTGGTCATTTTATTGATTTTAGGATTGTCCACCATGCTGGATGGCTACCACATTGGTTGGCAATTCAGCATGCTTGGACTTTTCCTGATCGGCTGCACCATCATTATTGGCTATGTTGATCCGTTTATGTGGGCGTGCGTCGCGCTTGCCGTGGTAGTGATTGTCGGCGCATTGTTAAGAGGCTTATCGCTCCATGAGGAAGATTAGCTTTGAGCGTATTTGCAAACAATAAGGGCAACTCATGAACAATCTAAGCGCTTGGTTTAGCGCGTTGAGCACCAAAAACCGCATTGAATATGCTGTGTCGTTGTTGTGGGCTATCACCATTCCATTCTTCGTTGTCCCGTATGGCGGCGAAGCCGGTGGGCCGCTTGAACACTTTCTATGGTGGGGCATCTTTCCCTTGCTGTTGTACTGGGGACAGCGCTTTTGGGTTAGGAAATGGTTTTAACCGAATCATCCGACTCTTGACCGCGAAGGCGGGAGTCCATGAGTTATACTCGAGCCCCTGCGCGATCTAAGGGCTCGCTATTTTTAAAAAGCCCGCTTCGAAACATGCAGATTCATCGCCCCTGTATGTTATTTAGCAATCGGACGATCCAATAAGTCAGCAATCCAAGCGCGACCCCCGCATCGGCTCTTTCATGGCAAAGGCCACCAGCATCGATACAGCCGCGCATGCGCTAACGTAGTATGCAAACCATTCCGCGTGTCCCAGGCTTTTCAGCCAAAGCGCCAGATACTCGGCAGTGCCGCCGAATATCGCTACGGTCAAGGCATAGGGAAACCCCACCCCCAAGGCCCGAATATGCACCGGAAACAGCTCGGCTTTGACGATGGCGTTAACTGACGAATAGCCCGAGACAATCAGCAATGCACAAACATACCAACCCAACGCCGAAGCCATGGTTTGCGCGTGGCCCAATAGATCAAGCAATGGCACGGTAAACAGGGTTGCACCGGCACCAAAAGCAATCAGCATCGTACGGCGGCCGAGGTAGTCCGAAATTAATCCGAACAACGGCTGCAGCAACATGAACACGATCAAAGCCAGCGTGCAGATTGTGGTGGCATCGTCCTTACTAAAGCCGGTGGTGTTGACCAGATACTTTTGCATGTAGACGGTGAAGGTGTAATACGACAAGGTCCCGCCGGCGGTCAAAGCCACCACCGTCATTACCGGTTTGGGATAGTTCAGCAGTTCCCGTAGCTGGGCGCGTTGGCCGGGATAAGCCTGTTGTTCGACAAAAGCCGTGGTCTCGGCCATATTGCCGCGTAAGCCCATCGCCACCACCGCCAGCAAGCCGCCGACGATAAAACCGATGCGCCAGCCCCAATCATGCAGCTCTGCGCTGCTCAGTAGGCATTTTTGCAGCAACATCAATAAACCCAAAGCCAGAATTTGCCCCAGTACGATAGTGACGTATTGAAAACTGGAGTAATAGCCGCGTCGATGCGGCGCAGCCATCTCGCTCAGATATGTCGCGGAGCTGCCGTATTCGCCGCCGATACTAAAGCCCTGCAACATGCGGGCGAACAATAACAAGGCCGGCGCCCACATACCAATTACCGCATAGCCCGGCGTGCAAGCGATGATTAAGGATCCTAAACACATCAAGCTGACCGAAAGCAGCAAAGCGCTTTTGCGGCCTTTGCGGTCTGCCAGACTGCCGAGCAACCATCCGCCCAAAGGCCGAAAAATAAAGCCCACCGCAAATATCGCCGCATTATTCAACAACTGGGCAGTTTGATCGGTTTCCGGGAAAAAAGCCGGGGCAAAGTACAAGGCAAACGCGGCGTAAATGGCCCAATCAAAATATTCCACCAGGTTGCCAACCGAGCCGCTGAAGATATTGAACAGCCGCCTTGTTTCCGAGTACGGGTCATTGGAATGAGACATGTCGTTTAAGCCGATGAGTTTTTGCACATCTTAACTTACGCCCCCGTTGAACCACACCCATTTCAATGGCGTGTAACAGGGCCGATCCATACCTCAACGGCGGGGCCAATGGGATTTAGATGATTTCACGCATTCTCAAACAAAATACGCCAAATCACGCATTTTAGACATCCGGTTTCGAAGCGGCGCACTCCTCGGCTCGACCATGCGCATGAGCGTGAGCAACTGTAAGAAAATGATTTTATTTATTTTTTCAAAACCCCAAACAGACAAGCCGCCTAAATTAACGACTTCGGAGCAGTTCTTGCTTAGTTTTGAGTTTGCAAAAAAAAGCCGGGCCGCTAGGCCGAAGGCATTAACGGCAAAGCGTAAGACCTTTTGTAAACTGGGCATGTAAAACTAAATCGATGAGCACAGAGTGTATTGACGACGGCCAACAAGACCTCACCCGCCTGTATCAGGACCACCACCCCTGGCTGCTGCAATGGTTGGAAAAACGGGTGCAGGACCGCCTGCAGGCGGAAGATCATGCCCAAGATACATTTCTGCGCGTCATCGCCGCAAAAGACATACCAAGTCTCAACGAACCCCGCGCCTACCTGACTACTATCGCCAAACGCCTGCTGATCAATCACTGGCGGCGCAACAGCATCGAACAGGCTTACTTAGCGAGACTCGCGGCCTATCCCGAGGAGCGGGTCATTTCGGCGGAGGATAGCGCCATCGTGCTCGAAGTCTTGCGGGAAATCGACGAATTACTCAATCAACTACCGGCAAAAGTGCGTAAGGCCTTTTTGTTGGCGCAACTCGACGACCTCTCCTATGCCGAAATCGGTCGGCAATTAGGCGTCAGTGACCGCATGGTCAGAAAATACGTGGCACAAGCCATGTTTCAGTGCTTAAGTGCAGGCTTTTAATCCCAGATGCAACAAAAACGCCCCCTGGAAATCGACCCGCGCATTCTGGCTGAAGCAGCCGAGTGGTTTGCGTTATTCCGATCCGGACGAGTGCAAGCCAATGAATCCGCGCAATGGCAAGCCTGGTTAGCCGCACATCCCGACCATCAAACCGCTTGGTCCAGAGTAGAATTTCATATCGAGCGCTTTAAAGCGCTGCCACCCAAAGCCGCTTTAGCCGCCTTGACGGCGCCGGATTTGCAGCGCAGACGCGCTATCAAACATTTGGTATTGCTCGGTGGCGTCTGCTTGGCGAGCTGGCAGTTTTCCCGTGCAGGTTACTGGCAAGCCTGGACGGCGGATTACCATGTCGCCCAAGGTCAAATCCAAACAATCACCTTGGCGGACGGCTCGACAGTCGCTATGGATAGCGGCAGCGCCTTGAACGTGGCATTCGGCGCTGATTTGCGGCGCTTGCAACTGGTATCCGGGGAAATTTATATCGAGACCGCCAAGGATAACGCAGGTTGGCAGCGACCTTTTGTGGTCGATACCCAGGATGGCCGAGTTCGGGCGCTGGGCACCCGTTTTAGCGTCAGCCAACAAACTGACCGCAGCGAGGTCACGGTGTTTGCCGACAGCGTGGAAATCCAGCCAGCCCATCCTAACAGCCCGAAACAGCAGCTACATGCCGGACAAAATACCCGGTTTGCAGCTGATCGCATCGAACCCATACAGCCAAGCAAACTGGACAAACCCGCCTGGAGCCAAGGCATCATCGTCGCCGACGACATCCCGCTCAGCGAGTTTCTGCTGCAACTGAATCGTTACCGGCAAGGCTACGTCACTTGCGCGCCCGAAATTGCCGACATGCGCATCATCGGCTCTTTCCCGCTCAAAGATACCGACAAAATCCTGGCCTCGCTGGCTACCAACTTGCCGGTCAAACTCTCCTATCCGCTGCCTTTCTGGGTAAAAGTTTTGCCGCGTTAAGCTAATTGTTGCTGCGCTGTATTCAACCCTTATCATGCAATGACCGCAGCATAGCTTCGCGCAAAATGGCATTGATGCGGGTCTGATAGCCTTTGCCCTGACTCTTCAGCCAGGCCAGCACGTCAGTGTCCACACGCACCGTGGTAGAGGTCTTGGTAGGCTTATAGAACGGATTACGCACGGCGTTTTTCCAGAAGGATTCATCCAGCGGCGGAATGTCACTGTAGTCAATTTCACTGTCCGGCATTTCCGCCAGCGCCTTGAGTTCTGCCTTACGTTCTTCGGTCAAAGGCGGCAACTCGCCCTGCTTATATCTAACCATACTCATAACGCCTCCGTTCCTTGCGATCCGCGCGACGGGCACTGATGATGCGTACCACCTCAATACCCTCGTCTTCAAAGCGCACTGTGTGCGCCACCAATAGCAGTAGACAACCACTCGTCATGCCGATGGTCTGCCAACGCTGCTCACCGTTCTCGATACGGTCTTGCTCTGAAACGGCAAGCGGGTCATCGAAGGCCAGCGCGGCCTCATCGAACCGGATGCCGTGTTTGCGGTAGTTAATTGCCGCCTTCTTGTCATCCCACTCAAAATATCGCTCCATGCGAGCATTGTATAACTTTTTTGTATGTACACAAGCGCATCACTGCTTGATACTCGGTCCACAATGTTATGTGCTCTCTTTGTTCTGACTGCAAAAAATACCAATTTCTTCCTAACGAAAACAGCTACTTAAAAATTATTTAAAAATATATTTAATGTCCAGTTCCGCTTTTTCAGTCTCGATTGACATAGGTAATGACAACCGCATTTTTTAAAGGAGATAAAACCGATGTCATCGACCTTTCACATCAGCAACCACGACTTACAACCCTCTCGACTGCACCTGGCTATACAAGGTATTCTACTGGCCTCCGCATTAACCCTGTCCGGCCCCGTCCATGCGGAAAGCATTAACGACCACGCCAGCATTAAGCGCAGCTACCATATTGGCGGCGGCTCGTTGAGTCAGGCCTTAAGGCAGTTTGCGACTAGCTCCGGCTTACTATTTTCAGCGGAAGCCACGTTGACCGACGGCAAAACCACTAGCGGGCTGGATGGCGAGTACACCATCGAAGAAGGCTTTAGAAAACTGCTGGCGGGTAGCGGTTTGACGTACAGCTTTACCGGTGAGGACTCGGTGGCTATCAAGGTGGTGGATTCGGGGAGTAATGCGGCATCGACTTTGCCGGCGGTGAAAGTGGTGGGGAAGCCGGAATACTATTCGACCGAAGAATACAGCGTCCCTAGTGTTTCCAGCGCCACTAAAACGGATACACCCATAATTGATACGCCAGTATCTATCCAAACAGTTTCGCGCGCGGTTATGGAAGACCAACAAGTTATTAAGCTGGAAGATGCTCTAAAGAATGTCAGCGGAGTACAGCGTAGCGCTGCGGTCGGAGATGAAGGCTCGGTTTACGATAATTTCGTCATTCGCGGGTTCGACTCGCAATTTTCCATCTTTCGTAATGGTATCCGCCAACCTTCGTTTTCGTTCGAACCCGCCAATATCCAACAAGTAGAAGTCCTGAAAGGTCCAGCGGCTATCCTGTACGGACGTATCGAGCCTGGCGGGCTGATTAACTTGGTAACACGCCAACCGTCGACTGATGCGCATTACAGCTTACAGCAGCAATTCGGTTCGTTTGATCTGTATCGAACGGCATTGGGCGCCACCGGCCCAATCAACGACGACAAAAGTTTGTTGTATCGCTTCGACTTGGCCTATCTCAATAAAGGCTCATTCCGCGATTTCGGCGACAAAGAACGCATTTTTCTCGCACCATCAATGACTTGGCAAGTGTCTGACGCTACACAAATCAACTTGAATTTGGAATACCAAAACGATGACCAAGTGGACGACCCCGGCATTCCGGCCCTAAACGGCAGCAACCGCCCCGCACCGCTGCCTAATAGCAGGTTTGTGGGCGACCCCAACTTTCGCAACAAGCAAGACCGTAAACTACTGGAATTGGCGTGGTCGCATGCGTTTAACAAAGATTGGACAGTGCGTCAGCGCTTCCAAACCTCATTGACCGACTATGACCAAAACACGCTATGGTCGGACAGCATGAACGCCGATAACAGGACGATGAATCGAGGGCTTTGGAAAATGAATCAAGAACGCGATACATACGGTACAAACCTTGATGTACTTGGTCATTTCAATACGTTTGGCATAAGCCACAACATCTTGTTGGGGTTTGACTATTACGGGGTAGAACAAAATGCCTGGGGATTCGCCGACTATAGTCCGTTAGCACCGCCAATCGATATTTTTAATCCCCGTTATGTCGCGGATTCGTCCTCAATCACGCCAGCAGACTACAATTTTTTTTACACCAATCAACAAGACTGGGCTGGATTTTACTTTCAAGACCAGCTCAACCTTTTCGACAAAGTGCACTTTCTGTTCGGTGGCCGCCAGGATTGGGCTACTGCGGGTAACGGCTTTTCCGGCACATCACTGACTGAAGCGGAATCGGCTTATAACAACAGGCAGGTGGATGCCAAGAAATTCACGCCGCGTTTAGGCTTAGTTTATAAACCCTTCAACTTTTTGTCGCTCTACGCCAATTATGTGGAATCATTTGGTTTAAGTAACGGCATCTCCAGAGTCCCGCTACCACCACAAACCGCCAGACAGTATGAGGGCGGTATTAAAACTGAGTTTTGGGATGGCCGATTCACCTCAACGCTGGCATTCTTTCAGATTTACAAGGACAACATTGCCACGGCTGACCCTGCTGATCGAAATTTTCAGCGCGCCATTGGTCAAGCGCGCAGTAGCGGTATTGAATTGGATGCCGCGGGCCGCTTGACAGAGGACTGGAGTCTAACCGCTGCCTATGCGTTGACCGATACGGACATCACTAAAGACAATTACGGCAATCAAGGCCACCAGTTGCCGAATGCCGCTAAACACAGCGCTAATATCTGGACAAAATACCTGTTCCATGAAGGCAACCTAACAGGCTTGAGCTTCGGTACCGGTATATATCTGGTTAGTGAGCGTCAAGGTAATACGGAAAATGATCTGCAATTGCCCGGATATGTGCGCTGGGATGCCTCAGTCGGTTACCAAATCAAACTGGGGGATACCAAGCTGACCACCCAACTGAATGTCAATAACCCGCTCGATAAACAATTTTATAACAGTACCAATGTACTGGATGGTTTGCCACGTATGAATATTATCCCCGGCGAACCGAGGTCTTTCATGGGGTCTATCCAACTTGAATACTAGTCTCTTCAGCCGTCGAAAACTTTGATTGATGGTGTATCTGTGACTAGGTTTGACGCCGGACTGGTGCCGGCGGTTTATGGGCCTGAGGACCGTAGGTTGGGGTGAGGTAACGAACCCCAACATTGATGGCCTTCAAATCATCGGTAATTTTGATGTCGCGTTGTCGGTTGTTTGCGGGTGGTTTTATGGTTGTCGTGTTGGGGTTCGTGCCTCACCCCAACCTACGCTCCCCAAACCGTTTGTCGTTTTCGGGGGAGGCGGCTCCCCACTCGGCGGGCAATGTGCCGGCGTTTATGTATTTATGGATGCTGGAATGTAACCAATCGGCTGGGCGGGTGACGTAACCGTGTTTGACGGGGTTGTAATGGATGTAATCGATGTGGTGGCGAAAATCGTCTTCGTCTTGGATGGTGTGTTCCCAAAATCGGCGTTGCCAGATGCCGCGCTCGCCTTTGCTACGACGGCTAGCGTTGATGCGTTCGGTTTTGGGGATTTGTCTGGAAAAACCGGCCTTGATCAACATCCAGCGGGTCGGGTAGTCGGCATCGCCGGGTGGCATCGTGAAGAGGGCGTGTAAATGGTCGGGCATGACCACCATGGCGTCGATTTGAAATGGATGGCGGCTGCGCACAATGCGAATGGCTTCGCGGAGTGCGTCGATGTGTTCCACCAATAAGCGCCGCTTTCTTTCCGCCAGGTTAACGGTAAAAAAATAACTGCCGCCTTCGCTGAAATGACGTCGGTATAGCATGGTAGCCGTTGGGTTGGGGTTTGGGATGTTTGGAAATATAGCATGAGAGTCATGATGAAAATTCGCCCGTTTTGGGTTTTGCTGCATCGCTACACAGGCCTGATGATGACGGTATTTTTAATCGTCGTCGGTTCGGCCTTTGCTGCTTGCTGATGATTTTATGGGGCGTGATGTCTCGCGCTCAGGTATGGCTGGCGGCTAAACGGTTGTCGTGTTGGGGTTCGTGCCTCACCCCAACCTACGCTCTCGGCGATTTTCCGCCCACTTTCAAATTGAACCCAAAAACCCGGTCAAACCAAATGCCACTCGCGTTCCATACGCTGATGTAACACACGAATTACTCAGAGTTGTTCGGCACTCCTGAGCGCCGAGGCACAGCTTAAAAGCGGCAATCTTTTTGATATTAGATGACGAACCACCACCCACCCTTAACTGCCGCGTTTTTACAGCACCAAACCGAGCTACAGCAATTTCTGTGGCGGCAGATCCAGTGCCGGGAAGCGGCGGCAGACTTATTGCAGGATACCTTTTTGCATATCGCCGAATACCCAACACAAGATGCCATTAGCAATTGCCGGGCGTTTTTGTACCGGGTGGCCGGCAATCTGGCTTTGGATTATTTGCGTCGCCAAGCTCGGCAACAGGCGCGGGACGGCGGCGCTTTGGATGAAGACTGGCAGTGCCCCAAGCCGCTGCCGGAGCGCTTTTTACAGGGCGAGCAACGATGGTTGGCGCTCGAAAGTTGGCTTTGCGGTTTACCCTCACTCAACCGACAAATCTTGTGCTTGCATCGCTTGGACGGCAAACGTCACCCAAAAATTGCCGCCGAATTAAAACTCTCGGCACGTCAAGTCGAACACCTCTTGTACCGAACCGGAAAATTGCTGGCGGGAGCCCGCCTGGACGATTATTGATATCTATCGAATATGAGATTTCACTTACTCCGACAAGAAAATAAGTCATATGCCACGATTTTTCTTAAACAATTGCTTACCAGCACTGGATGCGTTGTCAAAATATCGGCTTGACTAGAGTTTTAGCCATAATCTAACCGAATGAATATATTGAGATTTTATGAAAAACACATGCTATGAAAAAACCCGAAGCCAGTTAAATGGAATATTTTTTGCTGCCCTACCAGGTTTTCTACCCAAAAAACCAACCCGATTGACCGCATTAAGCCTGCCTCGATCAAAAATGCATGAATACATTACTGGACAAACTATTCCGCAGACACGGCAAGGAGCTTCTGGCATTCGCTGAACGCCAAAGCAATGTCACAATCGCGGAAGATATTACCCAGGAGGCTTTTTTACGATTAATGCAACATCCCAATCTGACGGCCATCGAAAACCACCGGGCCTATTTGTTTAAAACCGCCGCCAATCTCAGCAAAAACGCCTACGATCACGAACAGGTCAGGTTGCGGTATACGCCAGACGAACCGGTAGAGCTGGAGCAACTGGTTTGCCCGCTGCCTGCGCCGGAAACGACGGTCGCAATACAGCAGCAACTGGAGCGTTTTCTATCGGTTTTGCTGCAACTGCCGGAAGTCGCACAGCACGCCTTTATCTTGAGCAAACTCGATGGCTTGAGTTACCCAGACGTTGCCGAAGCACTGGGCATTTCCAGCAAATCGGCGCAACGCTATGTGTTCAAAGCCTGGCAACATCTTATTCAGCATCTGGGGCATGACTTTTTGGGTGATAATCTGACCCGATAAGCAGTGCTCAACTGTCTTATTAGGTAAAGCGCAAACAAGACTGGCCAGATGAAATCCAAAACTTACAAACTCAGCGGTACGCCCCAGGAACAAGCCGGATTTTGGGTGTTCACGCAACATTCGGACGAGTGGACGACGGCTGCTGAACAGCAGCTACAGGATTGGCTGGCACAAAATGACAGCAACCGCCTGGCATACGAACGCGCACTCCAACTTTGGCAACAACTGGATCAACTAAAACCCACCCGCTTTCCGGCTCGGGAAGCGGCACAGCACATTCGAGCAAAGCGCATCCAGCGTAAACAGCGCATCCGCAAAGCGCAAACAACCGGATTGATGGGCTTGCTGGTTTTGACCACCACTTTTGGTTTAAATGAATATCGGCTAACCGATCGCTATGCCACCGCAGTCGGCGAGCGCAAGTCGATTGATTTGGCCGATGGTTCGCAAATCACCCTGAATACCGATACCCAACTGTCCGTCAAAATAACCGGCAACCGCCGGGTGATTAGTCTGGAAAAAGGCGAAGTTTACGTGAGTGTGGCCCATGAAATAGATCGGCCTTTCGATGTGATAGCCGGCAATGGCCGCATTCATGACATTGGCACCCGCTTTAATGTGTATTCGGCCAACAACACAACGCAAGTCACCGTCGCTGAAGGTCAAGTACAGATCATTCCGGACAGCAAAATAACCGGAGCGCGTTGGCTGGATCATGTCATCAGCCGATCAGCATTTTGGCTGCACCTGAGCAGCACGCCAAAAAATGACGAAACCCCTGCATTGCTAGCAGGCCAGCAAATTAGCTACGACGACCAAGGCCAAGTCTATGCGCCGATTGCCACCAATGCTGCCAACATCATTGCCTGGCGCAGTGGCCGGCTGGTATTTGAGATGGCGCCTTTGGAAACCGTGTTAAGCCAAGTACAGCGTTATCACAAAATAAGCTTCCAATACAGCGGTGAAGCACTTAAACAAATTCGGGTATCGGCCAGCTTCGAAATCGACAACCTGCCCAAAATACTGAATACCCTGCAGGCGGCACTGCCGATCAAAACCGAGCAATTTCAAGATGGCAAGATTATGGTTTCGCCCACCAGAGGCTAGCAAATACCTCTACGTCGAATTC
Organism: Methylomonas sp. TEB; assembly: GCF_047777895.1. Classification (GTDB taxonomy): domain Bacteria; phylum Pseudomonadota; class Gammaproteobacteria; order Methylococcales; family Methylomonadaceae; genus Methylomonas. The sequence goes on along the minus strand of NZ_CP180476.1, from coordinate 1,148,142 downwards.
TCAGTAAACGGTTCGTTTCGAGCTTAAAGCCCCATAGCATCCAATTCATCAAGCATTTTCAAAGCCTGTTTCGCATTGCCGCGCACCTGTGCCGCCGTAAACCGTTGCTTAGCCTCATCTTCTGCCAGTGCTTGTACGGAAAACTCAAACATTAATTTGTTAAGACTAATACCTCTGACCTTGGCTATCTCTCTCAGTCTTTCCGCCATGTCTTCAGGTAAACGAATGGATAAGGTAGTCATGGTTCTAATAACCTCAATAGCTGTTGCGGTGTAACGACTTCAAAACCGATGTGCCTAAGTTCCGCATTGGCGAAATCAGATAAATTGTTGGTAATAAGGTAAGAAGCACGTGCGGCTATAGCCAACTCAATAACGTGATTATCCGCTTCATCCTGCAAATTAGGGCGCCAAAGATAACGCGCATCCACAGCAGTACAGACACTCGCAAAGCCATCAAGAAACGCCATCAAAGAAACCGACGTTTGATTGCATAAGGCTTGGATATGCTCGCGATTGAGTAAATCCTGATATTCAAGATAAAGCGCGTTGCCAACGAAGGGCTGTAAATCCCCTCTTAAAGACAGTGCCGCAAAATTTCCCAACTTGGCCTGTCTTTCCTATCAGCCCTACTGCCAATACATTGGTGTCGATTACGACGCTTATGATTCGTTAAATTGCTATCATATATGCGCACAAAAATATCTTAACTCAGGCCTCAGAGAGCCACTATCAAAAAACTTTCTCAATAATCTTGACCCAAGCTGACCAGATTTTCGAAGCTGAGCTGTCTTACTTAGTGAGCCGGAATAAACGGCACAGACCTTTCAGCAATCAGAGGATCAAGAATGAAAAAATTCACATGGAAACCGCGTCGCAGCCTGCTGGCACTGGCAATCCTGTCTGCAACCGGCACAGTACTTGCCGAACCGCAGACCCATCACCTGAGCATTGCCCCGCAAAGCATGAGTGATGCATTAAAAGCACTGGCAGCGGAAACCCACATCCAAATCTTCAGTGATGGTGACGCGCTGAAAGGCAAGCAAAGCAGCGGCATTCAAGGTGACTTTACCGCGCGGGAAGCCTTGCAAAAATTACTGACCGGCACCGGGTTGACCTATATCTTTACGGCGGATGATGCGGTGGCAGTTAAAGCGGCTGAAAACGGAAGCAATGCGACATCGACTTTGCCGGCGGTGACGGTGGAGGGCAAACCAGTAAGTGATCTTGATTCGGTTGAAAACACATACAATCGAAAAAATGCATCAACTGCGACCAAAACCGAAACACCGTTGATGGAAACTCCCGGTACCGTAAACGTCATCACCCGTAAACAAATTGAAGACCGCCAAAGTTGGACACCTGATGAAGCCCTAAAATACACCGCCGGAGTCAATAGTCCATCCGGTGGTGGCCGCACACCCTACGACCAAGCCTTTATTCTACGTGGCTTCAGTACCGGCGAGACTGGCGACATTGGTGGCTTTTACTACCGTGATGGTTTCAGAATGTCAGGCATTCCAATTGCAATGGGCAATGTCGAGCGCATCGAACTATTGAAAGGCCCTGCTTCGGTACTATACGGTCGCGCTGAACCTGGAGGCTTGATCAATGTGGTGTATAAAAAGCCGCAAGCCACGCCGCATTATGTGTTGGAACAACAATTCGGCAACTACGATTTCTACCGCACCAACGTGGATGCCACCGGCGCACTGACCGAAGACAACAAAGTGCTGTACCGCTTCAATTTACAAAACGTCAATTCGGAATCTTTCGTACCTTATGTCGAGAACAATCTATTGTCGCTCTCGCCCCAGTTGACTTGGAACATCAATGACCGTACCCAGATAAATTTTCAACTGGATTATAGCCGCACCGAATTTACTTATCCGCAAGGCAACCCGGTGATCGGCGGCCAGATTGCCGATGTCCCTCACGAACGATTGCTCGAATTGTACAAACCCACCGAGCCGGACGGCCATAGCGAAAATTACGTGGCAGCAGTCGATCTGACACACCAGTTTAACGACAACTGGAAACTGAAATGGAATGGTCTGTACGCCAACCAAGAATTGAATTGGATACGTGGTGGTCGCGTCACGATCAGCGGTATCGATCCCGACACCGGTATAGTCGACCGTGGCAACATCATCGCCGAACCCAACAACAACCGGGAATGGTGGTTTACCCAGCTTAACCTGACCGGCAGTTTCGTCACATTCGGCATCAAACACACTATGTTGATGGGCTTCGATTATTTGCGCGAACGCTTTCATGGGCCGCAGTTATTTATCCCGCTGAACGGGCTGAATTACAACGTATTCAGCCCGCGTGAGCTGTCGATTCCGCGACCGTCGCGCGAACAAGCCATTGCCGGCGGCGATTGGTTCGAGCAAAGCAACGATTGGTTCGGCATTTATTTGCAAGACCAGGTCGATCTGACCGATCGATTACATTTAACCTTGGGTGGCCGCTACGATAATGCTGACAACTATCAAGGCTATTCGCCGGAAGATGCTCAGCGTCCGGTCAACAACGAAGCATTGAATCCGCGCTACGGCATCGTTTACCAACCGTTTAACTGGCTGTCGACTTACTACCAGTATCAAGAATCTTTCGGTACCAATAACGGCCGATCCTTCGATGGCAAACCGTTCAGTCCGCAAACGGCCCAGCAGCACGAGATCGGCGTCAAGACCGAATTTTTCGGTGGCGCGCTGAGCTCCAATCTGGCGATCTTTCATTTGACCAAGCAGAATCTGTTGACCACCGATCCGGACAACGACAGCCGGCAACGCGCGATTGGCGAGGCGGCTAGCCGCGGTATCGAGTGGGACGTGGCTGGGCGTTTGACCGAGCGCCTAAGTCTGATCGCCGCATATACCTACACCGACACCGAAATCACAGCCGATAACGACGGCAATCTAGGCAAGAAACTGCCTAACGTACCCGACTCATCCGGCAATCTTTGGCTGACCTACGACGTCACGGACAGCTTCAAAGTTGGGTCCGGCGCCTACGTGGCCGGCCGCCGTAAGGGTGATTCGGGTAACAGTTGGGATTTGCCGGGCTACGTGCGGATGGATGCGATGGCGGCATATAAATTTCGCATCGGCCGGTCGGCGCTGACCGCGCAAGTCAACGTCAACAACGTGCTGGATAAGGAATATTACGTGAATTCCAACGCCGGTTTGGCGGCGTACCCCGGCGCTCCGCTGACGGTGCTGGGATCTTTGCGTTTCGAGTATTAAGGTCACGCATGGCTTCCAATACTTCGAAACGCTGGCGGGCGCGCTGGCTCGCTGTGCACTTGTATTTGGGTTTGTCGGTCGGCATGGTGATGTCGGTAGTCGGTCTCACCGGCAGCGTGATGGCATTTTGGCAAACTTTCGATACCTGGTTGAATCCACGTTTGCTGAACGCAATGCCGCTGACGTTCAGTCAAACCGGACCGACTGCAGCGGATTGGGTTGCGGCCGCGGAACGCGCGCTACCGGAAAACGCCAAGCTAAAAGCAATATATTTCCCCTGCTGGCAGCGGGACCGCTTAGTTCTGACGGCACGCTACCAGTTGGCGGATGCCAGCGAATACGAACTTTACGTCAATCCAAACACTGGGGGTGTTAGCGGGTCGCGGCTATTGCTAGATCCCTCGGCAGTTTGGCGGGCGCCCGCAATGGAATTGATCGTGCAAATACATCAATCCTTGCTATTAGGTTCATTTGGCGAGCATCTCGTCGCAGTCAGTGCGCTATTGGCAATGGTATCGATTGCGACCGGCGTTTGGCTGTGGTGGCCGAAGCCCGGCAAATGGCGCTGGGCATTGACGCTTAAAGCCCATGCTGGGCCCCAACGCCGCATCTACGATTTTCATAAACTGAATGGTGTCTATGCTGGCTTATTCATCGCAGTAATGCTGATAAGCGGCGTTGCTATGTACGAACCTGAGGGCTTATGGATCAAAGCTGCGGCTGGCGCCCTATCGACATTGCATCGGCCACCAGACAATTTGCATTCGGTAGCCTCCCCCGGCGCGAAACCGATTTCAGTAACCAATGCGGTGGCAGTTGCAGACGAATTGGCGCCTGGTGGTCAATTCAATTGGCTGCACGCACCGCTTCAGCCGGATGGTGTCATCGAAATTGTTAAGGTACGCAGTACTAACGGTACCGGCAATCAAGTCAAATTGATGCTGGATCAATACACCGGCAAGGAACTTTGGAGATTCGATTACAACGCAGCATCAGCGGGCGACACCTTCCTGACCTGGCTATACCCGCTACATGCCGGTTATGGCTTGGGCCTTCCCGGTCGGATCTTCGTATCCCTAATAGGACTAACTTGTCCTACGTTACTGGCAACCGGGATGATCCGGTGGTTTCATAAGCGTCGTGCAGCAATACGAAAATCGTTAAGGACTTAACCTGGTAAGTTGGGCTTGCGTAGGTTGGGGTGAGGTAACGAACCCCAACATTTTCGACCGGTTTGCCCGTTTCTCCTTACTGATAATTTTTTGGGTCGCGATGTCTCGCTTTGATGTTTGGCTGGTGGTTCAACGGTTGTCGTGTTGGGGTTCGTTACCTCACACCAACCTACGCCCTGGATAAGCGAAGCGCATCCGGCAATCTTGGTGGATGCGCACGGTTTATCCACCCTACTGATTGCCCATCAAAAAATGGCGCATTTTTAAATCACTGTTAGGTTGCCGGTGGCTTGCTCACCAACCGAATAGAGTCGCTCGGCGCTCACGAGCGTCAACGTATAGCTGTAACAGCAGCAAAATTAGGCATGCCCAATGTTGAACGATCATTACCCACCCTTAACCGCCGCGTATTTACGCCACCAAGCCGAGCTACAGCAATTTCTGCTGCGCCAGGTCAATTGCCGGGAGGCGGCAGCCGACTTGCTGCAAGATACCTTTTTGCATATTGCCGAGTATGCTGGGCAGGATGCCATCGCCAATTGCCGGGCATTTCTTTACCGGGTGGCCGGTAATCTGGCTTTGGATTATTTGCGCGCCCAAATCCGGCAACAAGCTCGGGACGGCGGGGCGTTGGACCAGGACTGGCAATGTCCCTGTCCTTTACCTGAGCGGTTGGTGCAAGGCGAGCAGCAATGGTTGGCGGCCGAAAGCTGGCTGCGCGGCTTACCCACACTCAATCGGCAAATCTGGTGCTTGCGTCGGCTAGACGGCAAGCGCCATCAGCACATTGCCGCCGAATTACAGATCTCGGAGCGCCAGGTCGAGCGGGTGCTGTACCAAACCGGACGCATGTTGGCCGGCGCGAACTTGGATGATGGTTAACTTGAGGGGATAGCGGAAAGATTTAAGCAATGTTTGCGTTAGCCATTGAAGAATCGTCAACGCCGTCATTGGCATGGATTGCCGAAATCCAGCGCACTCGGTGGTTTCCTGGTCCCGCCAGTCCGCCGGGACGACATCAACGATTAACGCGAACATGGCTAAGATTTAAGCCGTCACGCCAGCTTTTTGATGCCGACAAACTTATTGCCCGCCCCCAACTCCATTTCAAAATGGCCCTGGATGCCGGATTTGCTTAGATACCGCTGAATATTGCCCGCGGGAAAGACGATGCGCCGGCCGTCATCGGCAATCGTCACCACGGTTTTGGCGACGCCTTGATAAACAGCCAGATATTGGTCGTAACTTAAATCAAGTTTGAAGCGAATGAATTGATTAGCCATAAAAAAGCCGCGCCGGTTGACCCGGCGCGGCAAGGGAGCGTTCTAACGCATGTTTTGCAAAGCGGCGATGCGCTCTTCCAAAGGCGGATGGCTCATAAACAAGCGTTGCACGCCACCGCCATTGATGCCAAATGCCGCCAATTCGCCAGGCAATTCGGCGGGCTCATGCGCACGCTGCAAGGCACGCAACGCGCCTATCATCTTTTGCCGGCCAGCCAAGTTGGCACCGCCCGCGTCGGCGCGGAATTCGCGATAACGCGAGAACCACATCACCAGCATCGAAGCCAAAATCGACAAGGCAATTTGCGCGACCATTTGCGTCACGTAATACGCCGGGCCGTAACCGCGTTCGGTTTTGAATATCACCCGGTCCACCACGTAACCGATGATGGTGGCAAAGAAATACACGAAGGTATTTACCACGCCTTGCATCAAGGCCATCGTCACCATATCGCCATTGGCGACGTGGCTAATCTCGTGGCCGACCACCGCTTCCACTTCATCGGCATTCATGCTGCGCAGCAAACCGGTACTGACTGCCACCAAAGCATTGTTACGGTTGGCGCCGGTGGCAAAGGCGTTGGCTTCCGGCGCATCGAAAATACCCACTTCCGGCATACCGATGCCAGCTTGACGAGCTTGGCGCTCGACCACGCTGATCAACCATTGTTCGGTTTGGTTTTGCGGCCGCTCAATGACATGCACCCCCATCGAACTTTTAGCCGACCATTTGGACATGAACAGCGAGATCACTGAACCTGTCATACCGATGACCGCCGACATCGCCAGCAGGCCTTCAATGTTCAAGTTGACGCCTTGAGCATCCAGTGCGCCTTGCAAGCCAAATATACTAAATATGATGCTGATCGCAATCATAATGGCCACGTTGGTAGCCAAAAACAGCAATATTCTCATCATGGCGTAACTTTCCTGTGTTGTTATAAAGTGGGTTTAATCTGGGGAGCCCAAAGATTAAATTCAAGGCTATAGAGTGTTAACATCTGCCAAAGTTTACTTGAGGGACATAAAAATGAGAATTATAAAGTCGCTATTGATGCTGTTTGCCGCTACACCGCTATGCCTGGCAGCCACTCCGGAACAAGATGCTGTGCTAAAGCAATTGCGCCTACCGCCGGGTTTTAACATCAGAATATTCGCCGACGACGTGCCCAATGCCCGGCAAATGGCGCTGGGCGACAATGGCGTGGTCTATGTCGGTTCCCGGCAAGGCAGCGTCTATGCGGTACAGGATAAGGATGGCGACGGTGTTGCCGAACAAAAATATCTGATCATTCAACAGCTCAATCTACCCAATGGCGTGGCCTACAAAGACGGCACGTTATATGTCGCTGAAATTCACCGCATCATTCGTTTCGACGAGGTTGGCCAGCGTTTGGCCAGCCCGCCCAAAGCGGTCACAGTATTCGACCAGTTTCCCTCCGACCGCCACCATGGCTGGAAATATTTGCGCTTCGGACCCGACGGCAAGTTATACACCGCCGTCGGCGCGCCTTGTAACGTCTGCGACCCGGACAAACCGATTTACGGCTCGCTGATTCGCATGGACCCGGATGGCAGCGATATGGAAATCCTGGCTCGCGGCATTCGCAATACGGTGGGTTTCGATTGGGAAACCCGCAGCGGCCATCTGTTTTTCAATGACAACGGCCGCGACTATCTGGGCGACGACTTACCGCCCGACGAATTGAACGAATGGAATCAAAAAGGCGAGCATTTCGGTTTCCCTTACTGCCACGCCGGCACCCTTGCCGACCCGGAGTATATCGGCGATAAACAATGCTACAAATTTAAAGCGCCTGCCTGGAAATATAAAGCCCACATCGCCCCGCTCGGCATGCGTTTTTATACCGGCAAACAATTTCCGGACACTTATTTCCGGCAGCTATTCGTCGCCCAACATGGCTCTTGGAACCGCACTGTGCCGCAAGGTTACCAGGTCAATGTGGTCAAATTCCGCGAAGGCCAAGCCTATAACGAACTACCCTTCATCAGCGGTTGGCTGACAGCGGACGGCCAAGTACTGGGACGACCGAACGACATTCTGCAAATGCCGGACGGCAGCTTATTGATCAGCGACGACAGTTTGGGCGTCATCTACCGGGTAAGCTACGGCCGATGAGCGACAAACAATTTCAAATACTGGATACGCAGTTAGTGTATGAAGGCTTTTTCCGGCTGGAGCAATACACCCTGAAACACACGCTGTTCAACGGCGGTTGGAGCCCCCCTTTAAAGCGCGAATTGTTCCGCCGCGGCAATTGCGTGGCCGTGCTGCTGTACGATCCGGACCGCGACGAAGTGGTATTGATAGAACAATTTCGCGTCGGCGCGGTCCTGCAACCCGAACGGGCTTGGCAGCTGGAAATTGTAGCCGGTGCGATTGAAGTAGGTGAAACCGCTGAAGAAGTCGCTTATCGCGAAGCCCGCGAGGAAGCCGGCTGCGAGATTGCAGAACTCTTAGAAATCAGACAGTTCTTCACCACCCCAGGCGGCTCATCGGAGTGGATTACCCTGTTCTGCGGCCGGGTCGATAGCAGCCGGGTCGGCGGCATTCACGGTCTGGACGAGGAAGATGAAGACATTCGCGTCACAACCGTCAAATTCGACGAGGCATTTCAAATGCTGGAAGACGGCAAAATCGAATCCGGCATCCCCATCCTCGCCATCCAATGGCTGTATATCCATCGTGAGCAATTACGTGCCCGCTGGTTGGCCTGACTTAATTCGCCCGCGGTAACTGCCACAGTGAACCGGACTCTAGCCCGCAAAACACAGCGGTCGGGCAAGCTTTCGCCCGCGTCCACTGGCAAGGCTAACAGGCGATACGCCCAGGTTTTGCAGGCTATCGCGTTTGTAATGTACCCGTCCTATCCAGCCATTTGCCGGCTTTTTCATTCAGCCAGGCTTGGGCAAACTCGTCTTTTTTAATCAGCATATCCAAAAATGCGCTGGACACACTGGCGATGGCTGCCACTTGTTTATAACCCAAGTTCGGATCGCGGCGCTCTGTTTTGCCAAATAAGCCGCCGCCTGCACCGCCAGCGCTCATGCCGCGCCGCCCGCCGCCACTATGTCCGCCCGGACCGCCGCCGGAATCCATGCCGAAGTCGCCGCGCCGCTCCCCGCTCAAGCCAAACCGCCCACCCAACTCATTGCCTGACAGCAAACGATGCCCGGCGCCGCGCAATAACAATAGATATTTGCCGCCGGCCGGAGCCTGTTCCCAAACCGCCGTACGCACGGCGGCGGAACTGATGGCGTAAGGATCGTTATCTTCGCTGCCGGTAATCGTCAGCATCGGCAGACGCAAAGCTTGAAACCGGCTGCGCACATTGCCTTCCGCCAAATCCACCGACGGACTTAACACCATCGCCGCCACCGGCCTAAGCTGGTCCCCGCGCGGCAAACCGCTACCAAAATTCTCGCCCAAGGCTGCCGTCACGGTTTGCGCACCCAGGTCGTAGCCCGCCAGTATCACCTTGCTGAAATCGGCAGACGCATACAAAGGTTGCCGTAAGCCGGCGCGCGTTTGCAGTTGCGCATAGGCCCAAAATAGTTGAGCCAAGCGGGTTTTCAGATTCTCCATGCCAAAGTATTGATGACCGACATAACGCAATTCGCTTTCCCTAGCCGTCCGCGATTGCCGACGCGGCTTGTCACCAAACCAACCGCCGCTAGTCGGCTCCGGTCGCAACGCCATATTTTCATCAGCCAGCTCCGCATTTTCGTCGTCCGGAATCTCCTCCGGGTCATCGAAGCGCCGCTCCGCCTCCAAGGCCTTCAAGGCTTGGCTGACCGGCACCGGCTGCATGCTAAACACCAGGTAGCCCGCCTTGGCCCAGGTTTCCCGCCATAAACGCCCGGCTTTAGCATCTTCGCCCAAACTGGGCAGATAAATAATCAACGGATAGCTTCCCGGCGCACTCGGCCCGACCAGCTCTACTTCCAGTTCCGTTTGCTGATAAATCCAGACATCGTGCGTAACATCCACCGGAAAATTCCGCGCGGTTTTGTAGCCGCCGTTGCTCAATATTTCACTCAATTTTTCTTGCTGATCTTCCTGGCTGGGCAGCGGCGGCCTGGAGGAACAAGCCGCTAACAGCATGAGCGTAAAGGCCAACAGCAATCGGCACGCTTTATGGCTAACCCAGCCCTCAAATCCCGCCCTTGAAGGTACGGAGTTTATCGAAGGACACCACCGCCTGGGCGTGGAGGCACCCAGCCGGAACGGCATACCCATGATAAACAGGGCCGGATTCATAAAAAATTTATTAGCGTGGGACATGACTTTGCAACTCCGGCAAAAAATCGGCGACAGGTTCGAGAGCGGCATTATCGCCGACAGCGGTATCAAGCGGCGCAGGTAAATTGTAAAAATGGGTAAACCCGTCTGAGCCGGCTAAAGGTGCGGATCGCGCTGCAAAACATCCAAGGCTTGGTCGAAAGCAAACACCTCGACATGCCGCAGCAACGATGCGACACCCTCGCCGCCAAAAGCTTGCCGTAATTGCTCCCGATGGTTTTGTACATAAACTTGCGATTGAATATTGCCCTCCTCCAGTAATATCCGCAGGCCTTCGACCACCGCACGTAGCGCTTCCTCGGAATAGGTGGGCGGCGAAATGTCTTGAAGCGCAGGTTCAGCCGGCAACACATCGAGAATCTGCGCAATAAACCAGGCGAGTTGCTCCGTCAATTGTTTGAGCGGAAATTGCAAGGACTCGGCCGCTGCGGCCGCGCGCTGTTTTAACGTGATCTCAATACCCTCGGCGGTCTCCCGGATGTGGGTTATTCCCAAGGTTGCGGCACTGCTTTTTAAGGAATGCGCGGCTCTTTGTGCGGACTCCCAATCGCCCACTGCCAACAAATGCCGGATATTGTCGGCTTCGGCCGCATGCCGCTGCGCGAAATGGCGTAACTGGCGCAAATAAAACGGCAGCTTGTGTTGCAGATTGTGTAAACCGGCCTGCAAATCCAGGCCCGGAATGTTCGCCAAACGCTCGAGCAGCGCCGCGTTGCCCTCGTTTTGCTCATCCGGGGTTTTATGAACGCGGGCAGGCGGGCTGGGCGGCAAAGGCGGCATCCAGCGTAACATCACGTCGTATAGCACCTCCGGATTCACCGGTTTGGGAATATGATCATTCATCCCAGCGCTCAGACAGGCGCGCCGATCTTCGTCAAAGGCGTTGGCGGTCATGGCCAATATCGGCGTCTTTTCCCGCCCCGGCATACGCCTGATCGCCAGACTGGCGGCCATACCATCCATCTCCGGCATTTGCACGTCCAGCAGAATCAGGTCGTACAACTGTTTGGCGGCCATATCGCAAGCGATCCGGCCGTTTTCGGCCAAATCGACTAGCAAACCGGCGTCTTGCAACAACTCCAACGCCACTTCCTGATTGATCAGATTGTCTTCGGCCAATAACACCCGTCGGCCTTTTAGGCGGGATAAATCCGGATGCCGCGCATCCGCGGGCGCCTTTTGCCGCCATCCCGACAGCACGCCGGCAATCGTATCGTGTAAGGCCGACAGCGTCACTGGTTTGGCAAGATGCCCCACAATCCCGACGCTGTGCAAGTCCTCGGCGCTGCCGTCGTAACTATAGGCGGTCACCAAGACAATTTTCGGTAAGGCCTCGCCGAGTATTTCGCCCATCCGGCGCGCGGTTTGAATGCCGTCCACTCCCGGCATCATCCAGTCCATCAGCACCAGATCGAACGGTGTATCGGCTTGCCGGGCATCGGCAACCTGTTGCACGGCCGCCAAACCGGAATCGGCGACGCTCACCCGCGCCTCGAACCGCGTCAGCATGTGGGCGATGGCTTCGCGGGCCTCGGCCACATCGTCTACCACCAATACTTTTAAACCTTTACGAATATCCGGCTTAGGCAATTGCAGCGCAGAACCCACCGCATACTCGAACGGCAATTCCAGCCAAAACGTACTGCCGTGCCCCAAGTTGCTCTGCACACCCACCGTGCCGCCCATCATTTCGATCAGACGCTTACTGATGGCTAGGCCCAAACCTGTGCCGCCGAAACGCCGCGACGTGGTGGAATCGGCTTGTTCGAAGGCTTGAAATAACCGGCTGCATTGCTCGGCATTCATGCCGATGCCGGTGTCGCTGATTTCGAAGCGAGCCACAATCCCCACCGGATTTTTGGCTAGCAATTTAGCCCGAAACACGATGTGTCCGGCGTCGGTAAACTTGACGGCATTACTGGCAAAATTGAGCAAAATTTGTCCCAGCCGCAGCGCATCGCCCCGTAACACCGCCGGTAGCGCCGGGTCGATACGGTTAATCACTTCCAAACCTTTCTCGGCGGCGCGGTCGCAAATCAGGTCGTTCAAACTTTTGAAAACCTGGTCAAGATCGAAATCGCCGATGTCCAACACCAATTTGCCGGCTTCGATCTTGGAGAAATCCAGAATGTCGTTGATGATGCCCAGCAAATGCTGGGCAGCGACCGAAATTTTCGCCAGCTGTTCACGTTGCTTGGCATCCAGCGTGGTGTTTTGCAGCAAATGCGTCAAACCAATAATCGCGTTCATCGGCGTGCGGATTTCGTGGCTCATATTCGCCAAAAAGGCACTTTTCGACACATTGGCCACTTCCGCCGCTTGCATCGCATCGGCCAATTGTTCGGTGCGTTCAACCACCAATTCTTCCAGATGCTCGCGATAGCTCTCCAACTCTAGAAGCATCTGCTTCTTCTCGCTGATGTCGTCCTTGATCGCCATGTAATGGCTAATCTGCCCGTCTTGCTGGCGAATCGGCGCCACGATAGCCGATTCCACAAACTCGTGGCCATCCTTGCGCTTATTGATAAACTCGCCCTGCCAGGACCGGCCGTGCGTCAAATTATCCCAAAGCACCGCAAAATACTCCGGCTTAGTCTTGCCCGATTTAAACAGACTGGCTTTTTGGCCCAACAGCTCGGAGCGCGTGTAGCCGGTGGTCTGAATCACGGCTTCGTTGACGTATTCGATGCGCGCATCCAGGTCGGTGATAACGATGCTCTCCGGGCTTTGCTCGACTACCAGGGATAATTTACGCAGCGTCTCCTCCGCACGCTTACGCTCGGTGATGTCCATCAACGTTGCCAGTAAATTGTCGCCTATCGTCACCCCGGAGATGATGGCGGTGCGCACGTCGCCGTTTTTACAGGTCACTTGATATTCGTGAGATTCTATCGGTGCCTGCTGCTCGGCGGCGCGCTGCTGCAAATTCTGCCAGGTGTCGAAAACCGTTTGCCGGTACACTGGATCGGGATACGCATGGCGCCACCAATCCTCGACGGTTGGGATGTCGGACAAGGTATAACCAAAGGTCCGGGCAATAGACTGGTTCAAAGCCAGCATCGTACCGTCGGCGGCGACCAGCGCCATCGGCACCGGTGCCACATCGAACAATTTACGGAAATTAGCTTCGCTTTCCCGCAGCGCCGCCTTGATACGCTTACGCTCAGTGATGTCGCGGACGATCTTCGACGCGCCGATGACCTTGCCGTCGCCATCTTTGATAGCCGAAATCGTCGAGGCGACCTCGATCCGGCTGCCGTCTTTACGCACCCGCTGGGTTTCGTAATTGCTGATCCGCTCGCCGTTAAAAATCCGCTGGAGCAAGTCGGCTTCCGTGATCACCAGTTCGGGGGGAAACAGCAGCGTAATCGGCTGACCAATAATTTCAGCGGCGCTGTAACCGAAGATACGTTCGGCCGCGGGGTTCCAACTGGTAACGATTCCGTCCAAATTTTTGCCGATAATCGCATCGTCGGAAGAATTGACCAGCGCCGCCAACTGGGTACGTTCCGCCACCAAGCCCTGCTCAAGCAATACGTTCGCCGCTTTCAGGGCCTGCTCGACCCGCTCACGTTCGGCGACTTCCTGCTGCAACTGGGCGTTGGCCTCGCGTAACTGCGCCGGGCTGGGCAATTGCAGCGCTTTGGGAATCAGCGGTATCAGCACCGCCACCGTTATCACCGAAACTATCGCCGTCACCACTTTGGCAAACGCATCCAGTCCGTAAAGTGGTTCCCAAATCACCACGACATCCATCAGATGCGTCGTACCGCAGGCCATAATGAACACCACAAACAGCCACAACACCCGGACATACGGAAAATCCTGCCGATGCCGCGCGAAATAACCCAAGGCAACCGGCAGCAAAAAGTAAGACAGAAATATCAAGCCATCGCTGATCACAAAGGTCCACAACAAACCCGGCGACCAGCTCAGACAATAGCCATGCGGCATAAAATTATTGTCGGTCAGAAACTTTAGAATGTCATTCATGGCAGGAAGATCGGTAATAGTGATTTGCACGATTTAGGGAACTTGAACGACATACCGTCGCCCCGTATCCGTTAGCTAACGCATAACCCGCATTTGGATTCTCTAAATCCGATACAACTAAACATAGCAGCTAGCCCAAACAGCGTAAGGTTTAGCTACTTTTTATGTGGAATTAATGCTGGCAGCAGGTAGATGGTTGGGGGGAATACGCTTGGATTATTGACCCGGCCCTATTTATCACGGATGTGCCGTTCGGGCTGAGTGCTCCGGCGGGAAGACGGGGAATGCCCGAGTCGGAGCGTATGGCGCGGCTGGAAGGCGAAGTGCTTCAACGAGGCCCCGGCGGGAGGCCGGGGAATGCACCTATTTACTGTAGGTGGAAATGGGCAATCAGCAGCGCTTCAATGAGGCCCCGGCGGGAGGCCGGGGAATGCCAGGCGCACGCCCCTGATTCGGCTCAGCTCGTTTAAAGCTTCAATGAGGCCCCGGCGGGAGGCCGGGGAATGCTTCGACCGCCGCCCGCACTGCCGCGTTATTGGGGCGGCTTCAATGAGGCCCCGGCGGGAGGCCGGGGAATGCCAGGCGCACGCCCCTGATTCGGCTCAGCTCGTTTAAAGCTTCAATGAGGCCCCGGCGGGAGGCCGGGGAATGCTTCGACCGCCGCCCGCACTGCCGCGTTATTGGGGCGGCTTCAATGAGGCCCCGGCGGGAGGCCGGGGAATGCTGAGATTGCGCGGCGAACCGGAAATCGGGCGGGCGGGCTTCAATGAGGCCCCGGCGGGAGGCCGGGGAATGCTCTCGATCTTGCCAAGCTCAGGATGGCCGCGCAGCAAGCTTCAATGAGGCCCCGGCGGGAGGCCGGGGAATGCCGGCTTTTTCAATATTGGCGCCGACAAATACACTGCCGCTTCAATGAGGCCCCGGCGGGAGGCCGGGGAATGCTAACAGTGACTACATGAACGCCACCGGATACGAGAAAGCTTCAATGAGGCCCCGGCGGGAGGCCGGGGAATGCTTAGCATCGCGCCAAATCAGCGACCAATCGCATCAGGCTTCAATGAGGCCCCGGCGGGAGGCCGGGGAATGCGTCGGCCTCGGATTGATAATCGGCGAGAGCCACCTGGGCTTCAATGAGGCCCCGGCGGGAGGCCGGGGAATGCGTAATCAGCTACAGGAAAAACTAGACAGGTTAACCCTGGCTTCAATGAGGCCCCGGCGGGAGGCCGGGGAATGCTGTTTGACAGCAGATGCCGGTAATCAACTTTAAACAGGCTTCAATGAGGCCCCGGCGGGAGGCCGGGGAATGCCATAGTCATTGATTTACACTACAATCGCTAACACAAGCTTCAATGAGGCCCCGGCGGGAGGCCGGGGAATGCACACGCAAGCCGCACTCGGAAAACCCTGCCCGGTGCGCTTCAATGAGGCCCCGGCGGGAGGCCGGGGAATGCGCCAGAGGCGTCAGCGCCATTAACAACAACCCCTCGCTTCAATGAGGCCCCGGCGGGAGGCCGGGGAATGCCCTACTGCGCCATGTAGCTGTAATGTTCTGATTGCACAGCTTCAATGAGGCCCCGGCGGGAGGCCGGGGAATGCTTAATTTAGACTTACCACCTGCACCGCGACCCACATGCTTCAATGAGGCCCCGGCGGGAGGCCGGGGAATGCAAAAAGCCTTTGGCAGCGACGAGGCCGTGGCCTTGGTGCTTCAATGAGGCCCCGGCGGGAGGCCGGGGAATGCCTGCTGACACGCCACCGCATCAGGATGGAGCTTACAAGCTTCAATGAGGCCCCGGCGGGAGGCCGGGGAATGCGCCCGCTGATTGTAAAATCTATCCTGGTACTCTTTTTTGCTTCAATGAGGCCCCGGCGGGAGGCCGGGGAATGCAGGGGTACGGGTTGCCAAGACAATCGCCGAGCGGCTGCTTCAATGAGGCCCCGGCGGGAGGCCGGGGAATGCTTTTGGGCAGGCGCAGCATGTTGCGCCATACCCGGTTGCTTCAATGAGGCCCCGGCGGGAGGCCGGGGAATGCTTGCTGAACTTAGTGATTCTGTTGCCGCTGATGCGCCGGCTTCAATGAGGCCCCGGCGGGAGGCCGGGGAATGCCTTGCGCGACCGCGCTAATGACACGCTGATCGACTACGCTTCAATGAGGCCCCGGCGGGAGGCCGGGGAATGCGAACTTGCTGCGGCCTGACTCCAAAGACGAACAGCGCGCTTCAATGAGGCCCCGGCGGGAGGCCGGGGAATGCCCTGTCAAGCGGTAACTTATCCCGTTACGCGTACCAAGGCTTCAATGAGGCCCCGGCGGGAGGCCGGGGAATGCAGCGCGGGCTGGAGGCCATGGTTGGCGCGGCCTGCGCGGGCCGTTTGCGAGGACTGCGGAAAACGGCCGTTCAACTTTAGCGGAAAAGTCTGCATCGCGCTAATCCAACTTGCTAAGTACCTGATTGTTAAAGAGCAGCCGGCTCGCGAGAGCTGACGGGGTTTTTCGCGGCACCGCAGCGCTCGCAAAGCGGCGGCGGAAAATCCGCATCAGACGATGACCGGCTGCCGTTCCACCACATCGAAATCCTTGCCCAAACTGACCACCGAGAGTTTCACCGTTTCGGCGGGCCCGACGTTGATGATCAGGACATGGTCGTCGCTATGATGGATGATGCCATCCAACAGCGCGATTAATTCCGCATGGCGTTTGCGGCTGAGCCGGCATTGAAAAACCGACAGTTGCAGCCAGTCGCCATAGCCTTTCATCAGCCGAAACACCCGCCGCCAGCGTTTGGCATCGCTGATGTCGTAAGTCACGATATATAAATGTTCGAGGGCAGCCATCAGCGGGTGGTGAAGTTGGGATATTCCGGCAATTCACCGAGCAAATAGCGGCCGAACAAGCGCGCCTGAATCTCGAACACCTGCCGATAATTGGCCTTGTAGCCGAAGATGGGATGCGTTACTTCCTGGCTTAAGCGCCGTTCGAAGGCGGTGATGAAGCGCTTGCGACCGTCTTCGTTCAAGGCCACGCTGCCGGCGGCACAGATAAAGTCGGTGGGCCGCACTTCACCATTATTGATGACTTGCAGCACGGTGGAGTCGGCGATGATGGGCCGAAACGGTTCCATCAAATCCAGCGCCAGCGCCGGCCGGCCGTAACGCGGCTGGTGGTAAAAGCCGCGATACGGGTCCAAACCGACCGCGCTCAGATTCATGGTCCAAGTGCGTACCAGCATGGCATAAGCAAACGACAGCAAGGCGTTGACCGGATCGGTGGGCGGCCGCCGGTTGCGGGTGTTGAAGTCGAAGCTCATCTGCTTGCTGTCGTCCGGTTTTTTGATCAATTTATCGAACGCGCCGAAATACAGGGCCGCCGCCGCGCCTTCGATACCCAACAATTGCGGCAAATCGGCGGCGCGCTGGGACTTGTCAGCCAGGGACTTCAGCGGTTCCAGCAACAGTTCCACCGGCTCGTCGGCGCGCCAATTGCGCCGGGCCTGGGTCCGGCAATTCTGGATTTTGGCGCGCACCAGATTGCGGGCAATTGCCAGACAGGTTTTGTCGTCGAAACTGGCTTTGTACTGGGCGGTGCGCAACTCGACGTTCTTATGGCCGGTGCCGATGGTGTGGCCGACAAACCAGCCGCCGTGACTGTGCCAACTGACCGGAATTTCGCGCTTCATCAAGTCCTGCAAACACGGCGTGGTGATGTAGACGTTGCCCATCACCACCACTTGCGAAGTGTCCACCAGCCGCGCGGTTTGCACTTTTTCGTCGTCGATGCTGATTTCCAGCTCCTCCCCCTTCTTGCCGATCTTGGCCTTCCAGGCCTGCACGTAAACCGGCAAGGCTTCGTCGCGCATCACCGCCAGCGGCCGGGGTTCGAGGTCGGCGTGGCGCAGGTAATTGACTTCGTCCGGCAGGCAGATGCCGACCAAAGAGCAGCCCGAACACTTAGGGCTGTCCTGCAAGGGTTCCGGAATATGGCCGCCGGCGGCGATCAAGCGCAGACCGTTGATGGCATTGGCGGTGAGTTGTTTCAGTTCTTCGTCGAAAGCCACCCGCACCCGCTCGCGGCTTTGCACGAAATACAACGCGCCTTCTTCGCAGACATAACCGTGTTCCTGCAACACCATGCCCTGCACGCAAAGCTGCACCCGCTCCGGATCGTAAGCACCGCGCGCCACGTGCGGACGCTTGCCGCGTTTGTAATCGATGGGCGTGACCACGCCGTCCTCGGCTTCGATCAAATCCAGCTTGGCGATTAAGCCTAAACGGTTGGAAGACAGGGTAATCGAGCGGCCATGCAATTTCTCGGCGTCGTCCAACTCGTCGGCTTCCGGAAAGCTTTTGGACGGCTTATCCACCCGGCGATGGGCGTGATCGCCTTCCACGGTATCGGCCGACGCCGCCCATTCGCCCTGCACCCATTCCAGATAAGCCAAGCGCGGGCAGTACTGGTATTCGTTAATCATCCGCGCCGGCAATAAAGGCATGTCGCCGGATAGCTCCGGGAACGGCAGTGGTAGTTCTAGCTGGATCGGAGGACGTTCGTCGGCCATGGCTGCCTCGATTTGCCTTAAAATTTAGTCGAGCCAAAATGCTTCGATCAAACCGCCTTCGGCATCGAGCAGCCACCACTCCAGGCCTTGCTTGGTCACCATACGATGCAAGGTATAACCCGGTTGCCAATACTGCAAAACAGCTTCGAGGATCAATGCCGGAATCTCCGGGTGATCCAAAGGTACGGGGGCTTCTTCGGGCCAATCGTTTGTCGTTATGTCGCACATGGTAGAAACGCCTGGTTCGATATACGTTCTGTCATACAATCTGTCTGTCACATCGCCTTTATTTATAAGGAGTCCGCCATGCCTATCCTCAGCCTGCGCTTACCTGACGATGTGGAAGCCAATCTCAAAGCCGAAGCCCAATTGGAAGGCAAAAGCCAATCGGAAATGGCCCGTCTGGCGATCACCGAATACTTGGCCCGCCGCGAACGCGAGCGGTTCATGGCGGAGATGGTGGCGGCGGCACGCGCTTTGGCTAACGATCCGCAAGCCAGGGCGGAAGCGCTGCAAATTGCCGCGGATTTCGACGCGGCGGACGATGACCTGGATCGAATAATTGCTGATGAGCGCGCCGCCGGTATCGACCCCGACGAAAAATGGTGGGAATGATGAAACGCGGCGAAATTTGGGTCGGCAACCTCAACCCGCCGCGCGGGCGCCTGTTGAAATCGTGCCAGGTCATTACCGCCCAACGCCGCCACCTGGACAGAGACCGCATCGGCGAAGTCCCCCTCGCCACCGTCACCGCTGAAGAACTGGCGGCGGTGGAGAAGAGTTTGCGCGGGGTTATGGGGTTGTGGTGAGCCATTATTCATTTGCTTTCACCGGAGCAAACAGACCCAAACCAAAATGGCAGCCAAAGCCCAATGCCAGCGGTCCGGAAACGGGTTCGGCGAACGTCAGGTGCCAGAACGAACCTCGGGTATCCGGCTGCACCAGCCCGCTTTTGCTTCGAAAGCGGTGAAAGTCAATCGGCCGGAGTTCGCGACCGTGCGGCTTAATGGTCGGTAGCAGCTGGATTTCCGTCGGCTCCGGCAACTCACGCTCCCGGCATTCCCGCCGAATCTGCGCCGATACATCGAAATCTTTTTTGCAATGCCACGGGTGTAGATAAGGTGTGTGCGACTGCCAAACACTGGCGGACTGAACGATAGGCGAGACGTTTTCGAAATCTTCACACTGGCCGATATGCTCCAACATTAGGCGCCATTCCTGGGCGTCAAAGCCTTTGACCGTTTTTAACGCGCCGAAAACCCGGCGCATGTCGCCGTCAATACCGGCCGGGACGTGAATCAGCACGTGATCGAGCAGGCCGTTGGAGTCGGCTTGCGGCAGGAAAAAGGCGTGGCAGTGGCGGTTATCGGTATTCAAGCCATGCCCGGACAGCAACGGCGGAATCGCGGTTTCGCCCAATGTCCATTTGGCTTTACCCATCACCGCTCGGCGCACGTGCTCGGCAAATCTGATGGTATCCAATTCGCGCATCAGCGGCTTGCCGTAAACGGCGTAACGCACCGTGTCGGCGGACGGGCTTGGTTTAGGTTTGGCGCGGCTGGCAACGCTGCTTTTCAATGCCTGAATCGGGCGCTGATAAAGAATTTTTTGCGCGGCCGGCGGCGCGCTCCAGCCGGCGTTTTGCAAGTCGGCGGTGTCCAGGCCGACCGCCGCCAACCAACTGGTCGGCAGGGTTTTCTTGATGCTTTTCAATTCGGAGGTTTTCAACTTGCGTAAGGCCAAGCCGGATTGCATTTGCTGCTGGAAATTGGCGTAGGCATCGGGAGTAAGCGGTGCGTATAAATGCACCGGTTCGGTCTGTATCTCGCCGGTTTCCTGATCGATTTGGGTGCTTCCCGGAAAACAGTTTGGTTCTCCGCTCCAATCGCCTAGGCGTTTTGCCTCTACCCAGGATTCGGCGCGTCCGACATAGCCGATGCAGTTTAAAAGCTCGTCCAGCAATGCGGTTTGTGCGTCGTTCAGTTGGCATCCGGGCCAGTGCACGATCAGCGCTTCAGTTGGATCGATACGGGCAAAGGCGTCGAAAATCAACGTGGATTTTTGGCGATTGGGCATGTAATGCCGGGTATGGCTGTGTACCGCCGTCGGCAGCCGATAATGCGGCGGTTCGTCCGCCAGCAATCCGAGCAAACTTGTCAGCAAAATCTCAGGGTAAAGCTGATGGTCGAGTTTGCGATACCAGGTGGCAATCAAGGCGCGGGTCAAGCGCCATGGGTCGGGCGGCCAAGCCACGTCCGCTTCGTTGACGTGCCGGCCCCAAGGCGTGGCGTGATAACGCCCGCCGGGAAAGCAGAGCGATAGCGTAAGCATGCCTTATTCCTCGCTTTCCGTTTCAGCCTTGGCTTTTTTGGCTTTGCCTTTTTCCCAGGTGACCGTGGTAACGCGCGGCTCGGCAAAACGGTTTTCGGCGGCGACGGCGGCAATCAACCCCGGTAACGCGGCTTCCAGGGTATTACGTTCGGGTAGTTCCCAGCCGGTCGGACGGGTAACGGTCAGTTTTTTCACATCCAAATCGCAGGCGGTGCGCAAGCGCAAACCGAAGTCCAAAACCGCGCGGATTTTGTAAAGCGCCAAGGCGATCAGCAATTGCTCGACTGCATTGCCCAGGCCGAAACCGCGTATTTGGGCGAGGTCGATGTTGAAGTAAGCGGTGATTTTGGGGGCGGTGTAGTCGCTGCGCGAATACGGAACGTTCCCGAAACCTTTCGCGGTATCACCGGACGGATTAACGTGGTCGTTTTTGACGCCGCCGCTTTGCGCCAAATTTACATCTTCCGCTTCGATGAACGAAGACACGACACGCGGCAAGCGTAAGCGGCCGCCGGCCAATTCTTTTTTCGCAAGAAACAAACCGTGGAGTAAGGCGTTTGCGTCGTATCTCAGAACGACCGCAGCGAGTTTTTTGAGATCTACTGCTCCCTCGTCCATGTCCGCCAATTCGGCTTTCAATTTATCGAAAACTGTTTGGTCTTTACCCTCAAGGACGTATGCCGAGTTTAGGCGGTGGGCTTCCTGTACTGTGTTGGTTAAAGGTTTCCCTTGATTATCAATCACCTTAATCAATGGTAAGCCCTTTAACGCATCAACCCAATCATCGTTCGGCGCATCCCAGCAAACGATCTCCATCCGGTTAGCCATACTCTGCGCCGATTCCACCAGTAGTAGTCGATTACCGTGTGGCCCATCGTAAACGGCGGCGCCCAAGTCGGGAAAACCGGTGGGCTGAAAACGCGCGCCTTGCAGGGGTTGTAATTCGGCCTCGATCAACAGTCTTGGGGCGGCGTGTAGAGCGGAAAAGTCGATACTCATGGTTTATCTCCTGGTAACAAAATTAAAATATGCAATTCCCTGGTTACCATGCGCTGCGTGGTAACCCGAATGCACCGCGCTGCGGTGCCTAGGCTGACCGCAGCGCGGTCAAGCCCGGTATTCCAACGCGGCGCGTTGGAACGAGGAACATGTGAGGTAAATGTCATTGGACCGATTCGGCTTGCTGTTCTGTCGCTTTTTCACTGGCGCCCAGCGTCAGCAACAGACTTTTCAGTTGGCCGGATGCGAGCGGAAAAGCCAAGGCCGCCAACAGGCGAGGCCCATCGATTCCAACCGCGCTTGGCGCTTGCTGCGGGAAATGCGGCAAACCGACGCCGACCTGGCGCAGCTTGGCCCAAGCCCAATCGACGGCTTTTTGCGTTTGATTGGCGGCCAACCAGGACAGCAACTCGCCGCGTAGCGGTAAGTGGGCATCCGCCGCCAAGAAACCGATTCTGACCAATTTGCGATCCGGCACGAAAAACGGCTTAAGCACGCCGTAGGCGTTGGGCAATGCCGCATGGCGGGTTGCCCATGTTTGAAGTCCGGTTGAGTTGAATTCCTTGAGCAACGCCAAACCCTGCGCCAAATCGCTAATACGCAGGTCATCGACCGAGCCAGCCAAAAATGCGGCTATATCGGCTTGATTTGCACCGACACCATAGGCAAAAGGTTTGTCCGCATGTGAAAGCCGTTGCGCCGTCAGCCAGCGGCAACGCAGGGTTTCATTCAGATTTTGCGTGAGAGAACCTTCGCCCCAAACGGCCAGCCGCGATTCGTTGTCCCAGACATAGCGTTTCTTGTCGAGTTTGATGCCGGCAAAATGAAGGCGCATAGGTAAGCCGGCAGACGCCTCGACAATCGATTCGGTAGGGCTTTCCTGCAATGCGGATTTTTTTGCTCCGCCGCCAACGGCTTTTAAGCCGGCCAAAGCGCAGGCCAAACGAAACTCTGAGCTGGCATCGTCGCTGGCCATCAGCCATTGCGAGCTTAATAAGGGTATCGGTTGATGAATTTCCTCTTTCGCTTTCGAGCTGATACTGACAGTGCGTTGAATTTTGCCGAGTAACATCAAAATGTCTTGGCAAACCCGACGATCCGCGCCGCGCGTGAGGTCGAACAAACGGTTTTCCAGTTGATGCGCCAATGAGGCCAATCGCGCCGACGCTTTGTCACTGCGGGCAAAGCGGCGCAAACTGTCCAAAAAGCGGTTGCGTTCCAAATCGTTAATCAATTCTGCCGATGGATTGGCGCGCGTTGCAATCCGGCTTATCGGTGTAGCCAGATAGGATTTACCGGAACGCATCATGAATCCGTAGCGTTGAAATTCGGTAATGCCGCGATCCACGCCCAAGGACGCCACCGCACGCGCGAAGTCCAAGCCGTCTTTCGCCGGTCTTCTGCCCACGGTGGCCCGGCCTTCTTGAAACAAGCCGTTCAACTCGTTTAGACCAGTCGCTTGATACCACACAGGCAACCAGATTTCGTCATGCGAATCCGCTTCGTCGTTTTGGTTGCCCGCACCACTACCACCACCGGCCATCCGAACGGTGAAGGGGTAACTCAAACAACCGTTTTTATCCTGCTGCAAGCGTCTGGTCGTATTGGCGGCAAATAACAACGCCCCTTCCAGCATCAGCACAAAGTCCCAAGGATTTATCAGCGATTTGGCTTCGAAGCCCGCCGTCGCGTTCGGGCCACCCGCATTACCGGGGAAAAATTGTCCAATGGCCGCGTCTTTGTGCATCTGTGGCGTGGCATCGGCAAATAGCGAGTTTGATAGCCAAGCTGCGCTCGATACTGTCGCTTGGCCGGTAAGAGGGTCGAACAACTGTAGTTGCCGCTGCATGAAATTGTTGGTGAAGTCCAAGTTGCCATCATTGCCGCCGGTTCCAAGCAATGGCGGAAAAAAGGTTTTATCGGTGCCGATCAGCAAAACGGCGTCCAACCAACTAAGAAAAACATCGGGAAAGCTATTTCGGAAAATTTGCAGCATCCGGTCTTTGGCTTCTGCTTTTGGCGCTTCCTGGCAATTGTGCTTGGCCAGCAATGAGCGAATTTGTTTTAGTACATACCGATAAACAGCAAAACGGTCGCATTCGCTATCGATAAATGCTTTAACCGTTCGAGTAGCTTCAGTCTCCTGGTCTCGCACGCCGGTTTTCAATTTTTTTCCGGTTTCAGGATCGACGGCGCTAGTCTTGCCTTCCTGAAAGAAAAATCCGCTCCCGCCATTCCAAGGCGCGGTAATCGGCGTAGGTTGATACTCATCCAGAAAAAACCGCAACAGACTTTCTTTATCCAAACTGCTTTGCAACACAAAAGCCTCATCCCGCCAGCAACCTTTGGCATTCGGGTCTTTCTGCTCCGCGACCAAACGTAATATGCCCAGCGCCTTCAGGTAATGGGCCAGCGGCGTAGGTGCGCAGCCTTTTAACTCGATTTCGTGGCTCATAGCGGATTCTCCATACCGTCTTGTTGTTCGGCTTCCGAGGCGCGCCAGTCGGCGATGCGGACCAGGATTTCGTACCAGGCCAGTTCGAATGGGCCGTGTTCGCGCAATAGGGTTTGCACGCGCGTGGTCCAAGACGCCCCCATCACTTCGGTTTCGCCCAGCTGCATCAATTCCAGCCGCAATTCGGTAGCCGGCATGACTTGGTCCAGGACGGTAACTTCCGGCAAACAGTCGCCTTGGTAAACGCCACGGGCATAGAGAATATGCGGTTTGTCCTTGGGCGGCTTTTCGTCCGGCATGGCTCTTAGGCTTAAGCGCACTTTGCCGTGGTGGGCGACGATCAAATAGGCAATCAGGTCGCGTTGCGGATGTTCGGCGTTGTTGATTAGCCACGCCAGCATGGAGGCCAGTTCGTGGCGGAAATATCGGCGTTGGTGACCGGCGTTTGCTGCGGATTTGGCCCAAAGCTTTTCATCGCTCAGCCGTTCATCTTGCAGCATGGTGTGTTGAAATACTTTGTGCGATTTACCCACGTCATGCCAAGCAGCGGCTGTAACTACCGCGTGTTTTCCGATTGCTTGGGCCTGCACCTGATCTACCAAGTGTTGGGCATGTTCGAAAACATGCCGCAAATGAGCGGGCAGTTCTATCGCCTTGGTTTTACGGCTATCTTGGTCGCCGGTAAAACTGTCATCGCTTTGCGCCGTTTCCGACGACACGACCGGCACCGCTTGTTTTTTGATGGGATCGAAGCCTGATTCCAGATCGTAACCGCCGTGCCTAGCCAGCAGAAGCAAGGTCATGCCCGGAAATGGCTGGTCGATCTTTTTCCAGGTTTTTGCCAAGCCGTCCCAAACGAAAGCGGTCCGCTCCTTGTCCTTGAAATAGTCTTTGATTTGTCCCATCGACACCGGACAAAGCTCGCTATGCAAAGGTTGCGGTTCATCAGTCTGCGGCTTTTCGATGTCGCGCCAAAACACTCGCAGTTGCGGCATGCCTTGGTCACGGATGAATGGGGAAATGTCGGTGTCGAAGCCGCTCAGGTCGGCGTCGGTGTTGAACAAATCCAGAAAATCTTTTTTGCGCAGGACGGGATGAATCGCCTGTTCGGTGGTCACTTTCGGCAGTTCGGAAGGCGCGGCGCTCTCCAGACTCAGCATATGGCTGCGGCTAAGTGCAAAATCCTCCGGCGCGTAGGGCAAGGTATCGTCTTCGATGTCGATCCAGAAAATATCCGCGCCGCCGGTTTGGTTATATTCGCCGTAACGGTTACAGCGCCCGAAACGTTGGACCAACGACGACCACAGCGCAATCTCGGTAAACAAGGTCTTGCTGGAAATATCCACCCCGGCTTCGATGGCTTGGGTGGCGATGATGATGCGGCCCGCTTCCGGTGCCGCTTGCTGTAAACGCTGGTTAAGTTGCCGCCGCTCGTGCAGCCGAAATCGGGCATGAACCAACAATAATTCCGCCGCCGGCTTTTGCTTATTTAATTGCGCATATATCTGCTGCGCGCGTTCGACCCGATTGACGATCACCAAACTGTTCGTCCCTAGTTGATGCTGTTGGCTAACCAGTTCGGCGAGTTGCGCGACGTAGTTTTTTTTGGTTTCGGTGCTTAGCAGGCATGCCGCTTTGGAAAGGCGCTTTATCGCCTTAATGCGTCGTTGTACCTCTGGAAGGGTTTGTTCGGCGCTGCTCAATGGCAAGCTGATTGTCTTTGGCAAATAATCGGCAAAGTCTACTGTATTCAACCAATCGCGATTTAAGGTGGCGGAAACCCAAAGGCTTTTTGTGACGACACTGGTTGTCAGCGTACGCCGGAAGGCTTCCACTTGCGCGCTGGTCGATAAGCCCGCACCCATCAACTGCACTTCGTCGAACACCCACAGTGCATCGTTATGCAGCAAGGCAAAATGCACAGGCCATTGGTAACGGCTAACGCCGTAGCCGCGCATTAAGGCGCGCGACAACAGCATGTCCTGAGTACCGATCAGAATAGCGTCTTTTTCCGGTTGCATAACCCAGGATTGGCCGTCTTCGCCGCCCATCAAAATGTGAACATTGACTTGATCTTGCAGATTCAAGCGTTCTAGCCAGGAATCGATGTTGGCTTGGGTTTGCTCGACCAAAACCCGCATCGGTAAGCAGTACACCAGTCGGCGCGGCGTGTCGACATCATGCGCGACTTGGCGTTTATAAAGCCACGCCAATATGATTGCGGCGGTTTTGCCGAGGCCGGTTGGAATTTCCAGGAAATCCGGCCAAGCAGCTTGGGCCAGGGTTTGTTGATACGGAAACGGCTCCGCTAACAATGTTGCTTGTCTGAAAAATGCGCTGTAGTCGCTCATGGCAAACCTTTTGAATCAGGGTAAACGTTTTCTAACATGGCTCGGTCTCAGAACCTGAGGCCGAGATTTTTTTCGTTCAAATATTTTTCAAGTCATCGGTAAACTGCCAGCAGCTTCTCCGCTTTCTGCCTGACCAATTCCCGCAAAAAACCCGGCTCGACCACTTCCACCTCGGCGCCGTATTTCAAAATATCCATCAGTAGCTCTTCGTGACGGTTGAACGGGATGCGCAGTTGGTAGCGGCCGTCGGTTAGCCACTCGGATTCTTGTTGGCTGTGCCAGGTTTCGTCGGCGACCCAGCGGCCGGCTTTGGCGGAGAAATTGAGGATGGCGGTGTGTTTGGGCGTGCCGGCGAAGATGCCGTAGGAGGAGCCAAAATGTTGTTGCAGCGTGGCCGGGTCCAGCAGTTGCGCCGGTTCGCCGCTGGCGGTTGCGGATCTGATGCGGTCCAGCGCAAAGGTACGCGGTTCGTTGCGCTGGTGGCAGTAGGCGTCGAGGTACCAGTTGTCTTTGTACAAGACCAGGTTTTGCGGGGATACCGGCCGTTCGCTGGTTTGGTCGTCGCTGCGGGCGTGATACTGAATAATTAGCCGGTGTTGATTGAACAGGGCTTGGACCAAGGTCAAAAACAAGCCGTCGTTGCGGCTGCGGTAGGCTTGGCTAAGGATTTTGATACGGCCCAGTTGCGGGGTTTTGACGCCCGGCGAGCGGTCCAGCAGTTTTTGCAAATGGTCGCGGAGTTGGCCGATTTCATTTTGCAATAATCCCGGCGCCAGGTTGCCGAGCAGGTGTTGGCAGGCAATCAAGGCTTGCAGTTCTGCGGCGGTGAGCCAGATGCCGGGCAGTTCGAACGGATGGCGCGGGTCGTCGCGGTCGTAGTAGTAACCGCCGGCGCTGCGGTCGCAAACCAGCGGCGCGTTCAAACGGTCGCGCAAGTCGTCCACCAAGCGCTGGCGGGTGGCTTTGGAGCAACCTAGTTCTTTGTCTATTTCCGGTCCGGAAATGGGTGTGCGGCGGCTTTTCAGCAAGCCGTGGAGTTTGACGATTTTGTCGAGGTGATGCATGGCTGAAATCTCTATCCCTGATGATTTGTCGCTAACAGCTTAGACCAGTTTTTCAAGCGTGACCGGGCCGACCTTTACGGGCCGGACTGAGTTTGCCAAAACCTATAAAGCCAGCCTCATGATGACACTTTTACCCGCTAAACTTGGCAAGGTGATGCCTTGTCTTACCAGCCTTGCTTAAGACATGCAAAAACTGCCATTGCCCTTTGGGAGAAGCTGGTGATAATGGGCTCAAAAAAGCTTTAACCTTACTTTACGTTCCTGACTCCAGCCCGCTTGCATATGAGGAAGGCAATTCAACGGCGCCCGCTTAACATGCTGGCCGCGGGCTGAACGCTCGTTAAAACTGCAGTCTATGACCGATTGAAACCATGGAAAACTCGACTTTATTGAACCGTTCGAAAAAAACCTCACTGCCGGAACATTCGGTGCTTTTACCGATGATGCAGTTGATCTGGCGGCCGCTGGCGACGCTGGCCGGAATTCATAAGCAATACGGCGAGCTGGTGTTGGGACGGCTGTTGGGCAGAAATATTCTGTTCGTCTGCGACCCGGAATACATAGAGCAGATTTTCAATCTGGAGGGTAAGGGCCAGTTGAACCGTAATTTTCTCTATGGCGCCAAGAAATCGCTGTTCGGTAACGGCTTGGTCAATAGCGAAAGCCAGGTTTGGAGTAAACAGCGCCGCTTGATGCAACCGTTGTTCACCAAGGACACGGTTAAAAATTATGAGTTGATCATGGTCGAAGAAGCGGCGGCGATGGCGGAAGAGTTGAAAAAGGCGGCGTCCGGCCAAGTTGATTTAAGCACGGCGATTAAGCGGCTGATTCAGCGGATTTTTATCCGCATCCTGCTGGGCAAGTCCGTGGATCAGTTGAGCAACGGCGCGGAGCTGATCAAGGTGATCGAAATCATCTGTCAGGAGTTGCCGGTACAGTTGGGCAGCGAAATTGTGCTTGGCCACCGTTTGAAACGCTTCATCCCGCTAAAATCGAAGCGTTATCTGACCGCCGTGAACTATCTGCAAACCTTTATCGGTGCGGAAATTGCGCAGACGCGGACGAATCCGGGACAAAGTCTGATATCGCAGTTAATGCAAGCCAGCGACCGCAGTACCGGTTACACGATGCCCGACAATTTGCTGCAAGACGAAGCCGTCAATCTGTTTTTCGCCGGCCAGGAAACCACCATCAATACCTTGGTATGGTTTTTTTATTTAACCGGCAGGCACCCGGAGGTGCGCGACAAGATCGCCGCCGAAATCCGCGACTTGCCGACCGAAACCTTAAGCTCCGCGCACTTGGGCCAGCTGAGTTACACCAAAGCCGCGTTGAACGAAACCCTGCGCCTGTATCCGCCCACATCGGCGCTGTCCACGCAAACCGTTCAGGACATAGAGCTGGGCGATTACGCGATTCCCGCCGGCACCATCGTGTTATTGAGCATGCACACCACCCACCATAGCGCCCGGCTTTGGGACAGCCCGGACGCTTTTAATCCCGACAGATTTCTGGAAACCGCGACGCCCGGCGGACACAAATACGCCTTTTTTCCGTTCGGCGGCGGTTTGCATAATTGCATAGGGCGTCATTTTGCCGAGCTGGAAATGCTGTTGGTCATAGCCAGTTTTTTCAAGGCATTTACGTTCGAAACCGACATTTCCGTCAAAGAAGCATTCAGCGTTACGTTGAAACCGGACCGTCCGGTTGTTGGCAGAGTGGAACCAATTGGTTAAGCTTACGGTCTGCGCTGACGGTTATAGCTAGTCGGCGCCGCACTGGCCGACTAGACGGCCTTTTTACGTAACAGGGAGCGTCATGAAACAGACCATTAGTTTTGTCACACTAGGCGTAGCCGATTTGGCTAGAAGCCGGCGTTTTTATAAGGCGCTGGGTTGGCAAGAATCGTCCGGCAGCCAGCAGGAAGTGGCATTCTTTCAGGTGGGGAGCCTGGCATTTGCGTTGTATGGCCGCGAAGCATTAGCAGACGACGCAATGGTATCGGCCGATGGCTCAGGCTTTGCCGGATTTTCGCTGGCTCACAACGTCGCATCGGCAAAAGAAGTTGACGCGACCTTGCTTGAAGCGGTTTCGGCGGGAGGTAAGCTGGTTCGTCCTGGCGAAAAAGCGGCTTGGGGCGGCTTCAGGGGGTATTTTTCCGACCCTGACGGCTTTCTTTGGGAAGTTTGTTTCAATCCTTTTTTTCCAATCGACCAACACGGTTTTGTGCAACTGCCGAACTAAACCAAGATTCCAATACCCCGCCTTGCACTGGCGTTATATCAGTTGCTCGGGCGTTATTGGGCAAAAACTGCAACCATTAATATTCAATAGTGGCCGATAAGGCCGGATAATCACATCAAAATGAAATTTAGAGTTTTTCTGCAAAGACTATCTCATCCTCGCGTTAGAAGACGATTAAAAATTGGCCTGTCCGTTTGGGGCGTGGCTATTGTCATTAGCCTGATTGCCAAACTGGCTTACGATATTGGTTATTTTAAAGCGCAATCGTTAATAAACGATAAAAACTCGGCAACCCCTAATATCACCCAGATACTAACCATAGAATCGGCTCAGCGCATAGTATCCGGAGCTTTAAAAGAAGATCCTGATTATCCAAAGACCATTGTGACGCAGGTTATTGATAACAACCAAAAGCTGGCGACTATTATTGTCGAAAATAATAAGCAAAGAAAAATAGGCTGGATTATCGATATGCGCTTATTTTTTACCGGCGATTTATTTAATGACAACGGCTATAACTTAACCGAATCTATTGAGCATCAGCATAATATTAGTAGAGGCGAAAACTGATTATTAATCCGGCCCAGGCCAGTATCGTCGCTCCCGCGCAGGCGGGAGCACAGTGACTATACCGGATCGCGGCGTGGTCCAAAGGCTCCGGACTGCAAAGTCCTGGTTAATCCATTTGCGCAAAGACCGGTTATCCAAGCCGCCAAACAGGCTGTTGAGAGCCGCCTGACAAACTGCTACCATCGGCGGACAATATCCTCATTGATCTATCTCAGCGCGATATTCTCTTTGCTTCCAAACAAAATCTCAGCGGATTTAAGGACCTAAACATGCCGATTATTGCGTATCAATCCCTTAACTCTAACTCCAGTTCCGAGCACGGTATCAGCGCCTCCAATTCTCAGTACTTCACGAGAATGACACATGAGCATATGGCGCAAAATTCGGCCCCCTGGAATCTGGTTCTGCCGACCGCGCCCGATATTTCGCCGGACATTCCGGTACAAGGTCCGGCCGAACTGCGTTCGACAGCGTCGTCCGGATACATGGATAAAGGCCAACACAGCAACGACAGTTTTTCGAGTATGGTTGCCAATAAGGTCCGGCAAATTTACCAAAACCTGATACGCGCTTTCGGCGGCGCCGATTTACTGGTATGCGGCGAACTGGACAGCAGCCATTCGGACTGGACATCCCTGCATAGTAACGCCGGGCAATTGATTCATACATCCTCGCCTGCCAAGGCTTGTAATTGCTTTAGCGTCCATTCCACTAAAGATGCGGCCAACAAGTTTCTGGGCGAAGGCGACGGTTGGCTGGCGATAGCGTGTTACAACATCATCGTGGTATTCGTACACGTGCCAAATTCCATCGCCAAAGATGAAAATAGCCTGATGAGCTATTACCAAAAAATTAACAGCGTGGTGATTCAAGCCGGACTGGGGCCGATTGACGTGGTAATGGGCGATACGAATCAGCCGACCAACGATTTTACCGCCAGAGTGCTTAGTCGAGCGTTGGGCATCAAATTTAGCGACGCCCACCCCGGTGACAGCATAAATCCCTTCGACTCGCATCAACGCAGCTTTGAAGGCACTAACAGCACGGCCACTAAAAAATACGATGTAGCCGTTTTTAACACCACTAGCCTGAAACTGGCGGAAGTCGTCTACCTCTCACAATCGACGCCGGTGAGCGGCGGCGGCAGATATACAGCGGCTGTTACCGATCACATGGGTATTGGTTTAAGGATAGAAAAATAATCGGCATTTCCTATAGTTACATCGCGGACAGGTCTCTAGCGTTGCTACCTAGCCGCGCAAATGTCCATCCCCATACGCCACCCACTTGTAGGTGGTGAGTTCATCTGGTCCAACCGGGCCGCGGACGTGGAGTTTATCGGTGCTGATACCGACCACCGAACCCAAGCCGTAATCGCCACCGCCCGATAATCTGGTCGAGGCGTTAATCATCACCGACGCCGAATCCACCTGTTCCTCAAACTGCCGAGCCAGGCTTAGGCTTTGCGTGACGATGCCGTCGGTATGGCCGGAACCGTAGCGGTTGATATGGTCTATGGCTTGTTGAATGCCGTCCACGACCTTCACCGACAGTATCGGCGCCAGGTATTCGCTATGCCAGTCTTCTTCCATCGCTGGAACAACACCGGGCAACAGCTTTTGGGTTTGTTCGCAGCCGCGCAGTTCGATGCGGTTTTCGGCAAATGCGGTGTGCAGCAACGGCAACAGTTGTGCGGCGCATGCACTGTCCACCAGCAAGGTTTCCAGTGCGTTACAGACTTGCACACTTTGGCATTTGGAATTGACCGCCAGCGCGACGGCTTGCTCCGGATCGGCATCGGCGGCGAGATACAGGTGGCAAATGCCGTCGTAATGCTTGATGACCGGAATCCGCGTGCCTTCGGCGATGCGCTTGATCAAGCCTTTGCCGCCGCGCGGAATCAGCACGTCGATATATTCGTCCATTTTCAGCAACTCGCCCACCGCTTCGTGGCCGGGGGTGCGGATGATCTGTATCGCATGTTCCGGCAGACCAGCCGCGACCGCGCCGGCTATCATCGCATCGGTGAGTATCGCGTTGGTTTGCAAGGCTTCCGAACCACCGCGCAAAATCACCGCATTACCGCTTTTGATGCACACCCCGGCGGCATCGGTGGTGACGTTGGGGCGCGATTCGTAAATGATGCCGATCACGCCGAGCGGCACCGATTTTTTGTAAACCCGCAGCCCGGCCGGATTGGTATGCCCGGTCAGTATCCGGTTTAACGGGTCCGGCAATTGCGCCACTTTTTTCAGGCGCGACAGCATGTAATCAAAGGTTTTGTCGTCTATCGTCAGGCGCTTGACCATCGCCTCCGACTGCCCTTCGTCGCGGGCTTTGACGATTTCCTGGGCGTTGACCTCCAGCACCTTCTGCCTGACCGAGTCCAGCGCTTCGGCCATTTTCGCCAGTGCCAGATTGCGCGCCGATTCCGAGGCTGATGCTAATTGGCGCGATGCGACGCGGCTTTGTTGGGCGATGGTTTGGATGGAGCAATTAAACATATAGTTTCGGAATGATGGATTTTGAAATACTCGATATTGACTGGATTCATCAGATTTGGGAATAAGCTCGATAGCCCGCTTTTTGATTATCGTCTCTGCCGAATAAGCCGGATTGTCGATTATATAAGAATCGCAAAACTCCGGTTCGGGTCGACTGCAACGTCAACTGCAAAACACTAGCCCAACCTCATCCAAAACCACTTTAAAAGCCAAATGCTTTATCATTGGGCCAGGACACGTACGGAACCCGCATAATTACAATGAATAACACTCCGCAACCCACCGCCAAATCTTTGATTTCTCCCGTTATTTTATTCGCCGCCACCCTGTTTATCAGCGCCACGCTGATGTTCGTGCTGCAACCGATGTTCGGCAAGCTGCTGCTGCCGCTGCTGGGCGGTACTCCGGCGGTGTGGAATACCTGCATGGTGTTTTACCAAACGCTATTGTTTCTAGGCTATTTGTACGCGCATTGGCTGAGTTCGCGGCTGGGCAGCCAACGGCAGATTCAGATTCATACCGCTTTGCTGGTGTTCAGCGTGATTGCATTGCCGGTGGCGCTGCCGGAAAATGCCGCACCGCCCACCGATGGCGATCCGACTTTATGGCTGGTCTGGACGCTATTTCTGGCGATCGGCTTACCGTTCTTCGTGGTCTCCACTACCGCGCCGCTGCTGCAAAAATGGTTTTCGCATAGCGGCCACCACAGCAGCGACGATCCTTATTATTTATATGCCGCCAGCAACGCCGGCAGTTTGCTGGCTTTGTTGAGCTATCCGTTTTTGATCGAGCCGAATCTGGGTTTAGCTAATCAAAGACTGATCTGGAGCGGGGGATATATTGGTTTGTGTGCGTTGATTTTGGTATGCGGGGTTAGTTTCTGGCGCAGCCAAGCCGATAAGGAAGACGACGAAGTGTTAAGCGATGCCGGCATCGAGCCGCCATCGACGTTGCAACAATTGCGCTGGCTGGCACTGGCTTTCGTACCGTCCAGCTTGTTGCTGGGCTTGACCCAATTCATCAGCACCGACATCGCCGCCGTGCCCTTGTTGTGGATCGTGCCGCTGACCCTGTATTTGCTGACCTTCATCCTGGTGTTCAGCACCTGGGCCGAGCGTATCCGCCCCTGGATGTTGGCCGCGCAGCCGGCGGTATTGACGGTGTTTATCGCTTATTCCTTCATCAACCCGGCCACCTTGCCTTATTGGCTGGATTTGATCCTGCACTTGGTCGCATTCTTTCTGGCGGTGATGGTGTGCCACGGCGAATTGGCCAAAAGCCGGCCGCACCCGCAATATCTGACTCGCTTTTATCTGGTGATGTCGTTTGCCGGCATGCTGGGCGGTTTGTTCAATACCTTCGTCGCGCCGTTTATCTTTAATGCGGTGTACGAATATCCGATCATGATCGCCGCCGCCTTGCTGCTCCGTCCGGGTTTTTTCAACGGCCGTTGGTTTTTGCAACCGATTTTTCCAGTGTTGGTACTGATTACAGGCCTGACGATTTATTTCACTACCCAGCAGTTGTTCGATTATCTGGACTTGATCGGCGGCGCGCTGATTCTGTTGGCCGGCTTGAGCTATTCGCTACGGCATAGCCCCATCGGTTTGGGCGCATTGACCGGGGTGATTTTGTTGTTCACGCTGGGCTTGCACAGCATGGCCTCCAACACCATTTACCAGGAGCGCAGCTTCTTCGGCGTGATGTCGGTGCGCGACACCGTCATCCCCGATGAAAACCAACGGCCGGAAACCGTCCGCGAGCTTTATCACGGCACCACCAAACACGGCGCGCAACGGCTGACCGCCGCCAACGTCACTACGCCATTAACCTACTACAGCCGTCCCGGCCCCATCGGCCAGCTGTTTGCGGAATTTGACGGCGAAAACCAACACTGGCACATCGGCGCGGTAGGTTTAGGCGCCGGCGCGCTGGCGTGTTACACCAAGGAAGGCCAATTGTGGAAATTCTATGAAATCGATCCACTGGTGGTGGAAGTCGCGCAAAACCCGGCCTGGTTTACCTACCTAAGCCGCTGCAACAAGCAGGCGGAAATGATCGTCGGCGATGCCCGGCAATCCTTGCTGAAGGAAGCCGATGGCAGCTTCGATTTATTGATCATGGACGCCTTCAGCTCGGATGCCGTACCCACGCATCTGCTGACGCGCGAGGCTTTGCAGCTATACTTTAGCAAGCTGAAAGACAACGGTTTACTGGCTTTTCATATCACCAACCGCCATCTGGCCTTGAAAAAAGTCATGGCCGACCATGTCAACCAATTGCATTTGGCGGCCCTGTTGCAGGAATTTAAACCGGAAACCGATGTCCCTCTGGTCATCGCTACCGACTGGGTAGTGATTGCGAAACAGCCCGAGCGCCTGCAACGCTTGCAGCAAAGCCGGCTCGGGCATTGGCAGAAACTGCCGCTGACGTTCGGTCTGCAGCCTTGGACCGACGACTTCACTCATATTATTGGCATTTGGAAATAGGATAGGACATGCTCATTACGGATCTTGCCCAACGTTGCGGCGCCACCGCCCAGGGCGGCGACTCGACCACTTTTATTAATTCTGCGGCCGACATCATGTCAGCCACCCCTCATCAAGTCACCGTGCTTAGCGACGGTAAATACAAAAAATATTTGAAAGACTCCAAGGCTTCGGCCTGCTTTATCGCCGAGCAATTGCTTGATGGCGAGATTCCGGAAAATCTGACCTTGTTGGTCTGCAAAGACCCGGAAATCAGCTTTTTAAATGCGGTAAAACTGCTGCATCCGGAACCGGTTTTTAAACGCCAGGTGTCTGAGCACGCGGTATTGGCTGAAACATCGACTTTGGGTTTTGACGTACATGTCGGGCCGTTCGCTACCGTGGGCCAACAAAGCAGCATCGGCGACAGCAGCACTATCGAGGCCGGCGCCCGCATCGGCAATCATGTGATGATAGGCAAGCACTGCCATATCCACCCCAACGCGGTGATCTACGATCACAGCATCATCGGTAACAACGTGATTATTCACGCCGGCGCGGTAATCGGTGCCGACGGCTTTGGCTATAAATTCCGAGACAATCAGCATGTGAAAGTGCCGCATGTCGGTCATGTGGAAATTGCCGATAACGTCGAAATCGGCGCCAACACCTGCATCGACCGCGGCGCGCTGGGCGCTACCAAAATCGGCTGGGGTAGCAAAATCGACAATCTGGTGCAACTGGGGCATAACAATATCGTCGGCCGCAACGTGATTATCTGCGGCCAGTCCGGCATCTCCGGCTCTTGCACCATCGAAGACGGCGCGATTCTAGCCGGCAGCACCGGCGTGGCGGACCACGTGAAGATCGGTGCGCGGGCAGTCGTGATGGCCCGCAGCGGCATCTCCGGCGACATCGACCCCGGCGCGCAGGTGTTCGGCAGCCCGGCCAAGGATCGTAAGGTGGCCTGGAAAGAATTGGCCGCTTTGGCCAAATTGCCGGAGTTGCTGCAAAAATTTAAGGCGCTGGAAGCTCGGGTGCTCAAACTGGAAGAGTAAGCAGGTTTGTAGGCGCGCTTTAAATCGCCCAAAGCGCATCAATTCGCCCCTACAACTTGGCATATTTCTATACCACTCAACAGGACAGAATCATGAACGACAAACAGCGGGTCGCGGAACACGCGGTACAACATGTCAAACCGGGCATGATAGTGGGACTGGGCACCGGTTCCACCGCCAATTTTTTCATCGAAGCGCTGGCGCGTCGGCAAAATGAGGAAGGCCTGCAGTTCAAGGTGGTTTCCAGCTCGGTAGTCAGCGCCAATAAAGCCAAACAACTGGGCTTGTCCTTACTCGGCATCGAACATATCGACGGCTTGGATTTATATGTGGATGGCGCTGACGAAGTAAGCCCAGACCTGACTTTGCTGAAAGGCCGCGGTTACGACCTGGTGCGAGAAAAATTGTTGGCCAAGGCTGCCGACCAGTTTCTGGTGTTGATTGATGCCAGCAAGAAAGTCAAACGCATCGGCGAGAATTTTCCGATTCCTATCGAAGTCAGCCCATTTGCCTGGCGACTGGTGCAACACAGTGTTGCGGCGATTGGCGGCCACGGTTCGTTGCGGCAAACCGCCAATCAGGATGGCCTGGTAGTTACCTCGCACGGCAGCCTGGTATTGGACGTGGCGTTCGAACCCAATCCGGACGGTAAAACCCTGAACGAGCAACTGAATGCGATTCCGGGCATAATCGAACACGGCATTTTCTGCGGCCTGACCCACGCAGTATTTTGCGGTCAAGACGGCCTGATTGAAGAGCAGTGGGCTTAGTGCCTGCGAGCTGACAACAGCCACCCCAAGCAATCCCGCCGAATAGGTAAATTCTCACCCATTCGGCGGTTTACCCTCACGTTACGAAATAAAACGTCAAACTAAAAACCCCGGTTGCCGTGGAAATCAGCCGCACTTTATTCAGCAAAGGCAGCGACAGCCAGTAATAATGGCATTCGGTTTTTCGGCGTTCCCAAGTCAACCGCAAACACTCGACACACTTCCGGCACAGGCGCGGCATAAGCCGCCATAAGCCGTACAACAACAAACCGGCGATCAATAACAGAATATAGAACGTGACGATCTGGCTACCGTGCCGGGAGGTATGAAATAGGTGTTCAACCGTGTGCTCTATGCCTAGCTCGAACCATTCGTACAGAAAATGCAGTAGCTCGAAACACAGATGCAGCACATTCAGAAACAAATCAATCACCATGTCATACATGGCGATAGATAGCGCGATCAGCCCCACGATAACCAAGTCAAGATGCTCTTTAATCATCTCAATTCTCCAGGATTTAGATTCGAAGACACGTGAAAACAGGCTGGTTAGCGCTCTTCCATGGCCATCTGCCTGTGGTATTCCGCCATTTGCCGGCTTTCTTTAGCTGCCATCTCCAAATCTCTGACCATCGCGTCAGCACGCGCCTTCAAATCCTGAATGCGTTTTCCATACTTCCAGGGTTTGGCTATATATTGATCCAGCATTTCCCGCTCTTCCTGGGCATCCGCATCCAGCGTTTTAGCCACATCTTCGTAATGATCCGCAAGACGTATATGCGCATCTCGGGTATCAGCGGTCTGTACCGCTTTTGCCCAACTTTGCGGTTTAGGGCCAGACTCTGTCGCACAGGCAGACAGCAATCCAGCGGCAATCAGTAGCGATGCTAAGTGTTTAGTTTTCATTGATGGTCTCCTTTCTTATTATTTGTGATCACAATGTTTTCTAATGCAATGTGCTGTTTTTACAATCACTCTTCACCAACTCCCTGATTCGGCAAAGGTACGAGGGAGTAAAAAAGTTAGAAACTCCATTCGCCCTTTTGCCGATGCAATTGATCCATCTTCATCGACGCTCGCTCAAAGGATTGCAGCATATCGTCGGAATGCGGAGTAAGCGTTGCGGCAAGTGCGTTAACTTGCGGCGTCGAAGATGTGCTGTCAGCGGCCGTTGTGGATGACGCCACAGTGGATAAGACAGTCTTCACACCAACAGCATGAGGATACTCGGCGTTTTCCCTAGTTACACAAGCGGACATCAGCAAGCTAACGCTGATTAAATACGCGGCACTTATCCGTGCAGCGCTTTTTCCCGAAGCTAATGGAATAAACATGAATTGCGGCTCCTGTTGTTATCTGGCCTGACCCAGTTTTTATTTTTGAAAATGCCCCTTCACACGTCCTTAAGATGGCGAATCGCTATCTTAATAGCAACACTAATACCTTTTTAATATCGGTTAGCCATTGCAAACGCCGGTTTTTTGTTTAAAAAGCAGCCGTAATCAAGCTGCGTAACGGTAAATGGGGTTGATCGGGGTGTTATGGTCAAGCTTGATCAGCTCTTCAATCAAGCCATCCTCAAGCCCATACACCCAGCCGCGCACGGTTGGTTTATGGCCCTGTTTCCAGGCCGATTGGATGATGGAGGTATGCGCCAGGCGATACACCTGTTCGATAATGTTCAACTCAACCATCCGATCAAGCTGCTTCTCCGGATTGATATGATCCAACTCGTCCATGTGCAGACGATAGACATCCTTGATGTGCATCAGCCACTTATTGGTGATCGCCAAATCGACATTTTGCGCTTGCAATGCCGCTTTGACGCCGCCGCAACCGTAATGGCCGCAGACAATCACATGTTTGACTTTCAGCACTTCAATCGCGTACTGCAACACGCTGAGGCAATTAAAGTCGGTGGTAACGACTTGGTTGGCGATGTTGCGGTGCACAAAAATTTCTCCCGGCTGGGCGTTGACCACGGTCTCCGCCGGCACCCGGCTGTCGGCGCAACCTATCCATAAAAACTCGGGACGTTGCTCCTTAGCCAAATTGACGAAATAGTCCGGATTTCTGTTTACCAGTTGCTGAGACCAGGCTTTGTTTTCTAAAAGCAGTTTGTTAGGCATGGCACGCACATTCCTTATTGAGTTGATGGTGAGGCTAAATTAACGGCTTAACCTTTCATCAACCTTTCAAAGAGTTATAACTAAATCTGGTGTACGGCCCGACTTGATGAAAGGTGGCGCCCTCTGCTGAAATGAGATTGACGAGATCGAATAACAGCAAAATGAGAGACGCCATGAACAAAGATAATGCAAAAGACTGGAATAATGCCAGTGGGATTAACGATCCTTTGACGGATTTGTTGAAGACGGGTGCTAGAGCCTTGATCCAACAAGCCGTTGAGGCGGAGCTACAGGCTTTTCTGGGCGAATACGCCAAGGTTACCGATTTACGGGGCCGGCAAACCGTGGTGCGTAATGGCTATTTGCCTGAGCGGGAGATCGTGACGGGCGTGGGTAACGTGACGGTCAAAATCCCCAAGGTTCGAGACCGTTCCGGCGGCAGGATCAAGTTCAACTCGTCGCTGGTGCCGCCGTATGTTCGCAAGACAAAACGGGTGGAAGCGGCCTTACCCTGGCTGTATTTGCGCGGCATTTCCACCGGCGACATGCAGTCGGCCTTATCGGTGTTGCTGGGTGACGATGCCAAAGGCTTGTCACCTGCCGTGGTTAGCCGCCTGAAAGCCCAATGGGCCGAGGATTATCTGGCCTGGAATCGGCGAGATTTATCGAAGGAGCGCACTGTGTATGTCTGGGCCGACGGCATCTATTCGACCCTGCGTGGCGAGGATGATCGGCTGTGCCTATTGGTCATCATCGGAGTCAACGAACAGGGTGAAAAGCGCTTGCTGGCCTTATCGGACGGTTATCGGGAATCGAAAGCCTCGTGGCTGAGTGTTTTGCAGGATTTACAAACGCGAGGTCTACAGGACGTGCCGAAACTGGCTACCGGCGACGGCGCTTTGGGTTTCTGGGCAGCCATCAACGAAGCTTGGCCCACCACACAACACCAGCGCTGCTGGGTGCATAAGACGGCGAA
Source organism: Methylomonas sp. TEB (assembly GCF_047777895.1). Taxonomy (GTDB): domain Bacteria; phylum Pseudomonadota; class Gammaproteobacteria; order Methylococcales; family Methylomonadaceae; genus Methylomonas. Next base: position 1,107,647 of record NZ_CP180476.1, on the reverse strand, counting down.
TGTGCTGGCGACGCTACCCGATTCAATCCAAGGCAAGGCCAAGGCGGGGCTGAAAGAAATCTGGATGGCGGAAACCAAAGCCCTGGCCAATCAAGCCTTCGACACGTTCTTGCGTGACTTTGAAGCCAAGTACCCCAAGGCGGTGGGCGTGTTGGAAAAAGACCGTGAATCGCTATTGGCCTTTTACGACTTTCCCGCCGAGCACTGGATACACATTCGGACGACAAATCCGATCGAATCCAGCTTTGCGACGATTCGCCATCGGACCACCCGCACCAAGAACTGCGTGTCCCGCAATACCTTGTTGGGGTTAGTGTTCCAATTGACGTTAACCGCCGAGAAGAGTTGGCGCAAAATACGCGGATTTAAACGATTGCCGGATGTGATTAAGGGCATCCGTTTTCAGGACGGCATGGCTGTCATCATGGAACCGGAGAAAACAGAAGAAACACAGCAGATGGCCGCCTGATTCAATTCAGCCATACACCAGATTTGACTATTTCTCACCTTTCAAAGAACGGCTGGCTATCCCAAAAGCATCTGCTAACTATTTAATACACTTTCGTCAGCATTAAAAACAATCTCGAAGCGAGTCCCCTGCCTACCCTGGCCGCCACTGACTACCGTGACCCGTGCCGCATGCAAATCGGCAATTTCTTTGACGATGGCCAGACCCAAACCGCAACCCTCCCCTTGGCTGCCCTGGATTCGATAAAAGCGTTCGAAAATCTTCTCCTGCTCGAACATCGAAATGCCGGGACCGTCGTCCTCGACAATCAGCACCACATGCGGCAAGGCCCGAACGCCAACATTGATATGCCCGCCGCTGTTGCCGTAGCAAATCGCATTGTCCAACAGATTGCTGAGCAATTCGCGTAACAAGACCGCGTCGCCGGCGACCATCACGGAGGCATCCGGCGCGTCGAATCCCAGTTCAATATTGCGATCCAAAGCCCTGGTCACCCAATCCATGCACGATTCCCGTGCCAGCTTGACCAAATCGACCGGTTTGAATTCCGGAGCACTGTGCGACACCGATTCCGACCGGGCGAGAACCAGCAATTGAGTACTGAGATGAGCAACGCGGTCGGCGGCATTTTTGATATGTCCAAGCGCCGCTTTCATCGCTTCCGGGTTGTCGGCACCGAGAGCACGCTCGGCCTGTAATTTTAGACCTGCCAGCGGTGTACGCAGTTGATGCGCGGCATTTTCGATGAAACGCTGTTGGGTGATCAAGGTCGAACCCAGCCGTTGCAATAAATCGTTGATGGTATGCGTCAGCGAGCGTACTTCCAAGGGCACGTCGGCATCCAGGATCGGATTAAAGTCGCGAGCCGAACGCTCGGCCAGGTGCGCCGCCAGATCGTTCAGCGGCCTGAGCCCGCGATTAACGCCGGTCCAGACATGAAAACCGACGATGAACAGCAGCAAAAATTGTGGCGGCACCACGGCCAGTAAAATCTCGGTCATCATGCTGCGGCGCTTGTTCAGAGTTTCCGCCACCGACACCAACACGTGCTCCGAGCTTGGCGTCGGCGTGGTCAGCACCGAAACAATCCGCACTTCGTGGCCGGCTATCTCGCCGTTCGAAAAAAACGGTTCATTACTGGTTAACGTGTTAATCGCTGGACTGGGCAAGTCGGCGTCGCCGGCCATGAAGCCCTCTGCTTGCGACTCCACTTTAAAAAAGGTTTTATCGACGTCGTCCCAACGAAATACTTCGACAGCGATGGGCGGCAATTCGAAAGTGACGTGGTTTTGTTGGGCATGCACCTCTTGCGTCAACGACTTCACCGAATCCAGCAACCAGCGGTCGTAGGCCAGATCGGTATAGTGCATCGCCACGAAATAAGAAGCAGCGGCATCCAGCAATACCACGAAAAGCAGGGGCAAAGTCAGCTTGGAAAGCAGCTGGGCCCTAAGACTTTGCGGTTTATTCATCCTGACTTTTCTCCAGCAGATAACCCAGCCCGCGTAGGGTTCTGATATTGATCCCCAAGGGTTCCAGACGCTTGCGCAGCCTATGCACATACACTTCGATGGCATTGTCGGCCAGTTCCTCGGCATGGGCCGCCAGCCGTTGCGCAATATTGTCCTTGCTGACCACCCGGCCGCTGCTCAACAGCAAGGCCTCCAATACGCCATATTCCCGCGGCGGCAGCGCCATCGGCATGTCGTTGGCGCTGATCTGCTGATTGCGGGTATCCAAAGTCAATGCCCCGAAACGAATGTCATGATTAAAGCCGCCGTGACTGCGGCGCAACAACGCCCTGACCCTGGCTTCCAACTCCCGCAGTTCGAAGGGTTTGGTCATGTAATCGTCGGCGCCCAGTTCCAGACCGCTAACCCTATCGTTCAGCGCATCGCGGGCGGTCAATATCAACACCGGGATCACCGATTTGCGCGCCCGTAACTGCCGCAATACCTCCCGTCCGTCGATGTCAGGCAGGCCCAAATCCAGAATCACCAGATCGTAGGGTTGCGTCATCAGCGCGCTACCGGCGTAATTCCCGGTCTTGGCCAGCGTAGTGTCGAAGCCCCAATCGCTCAGGGTTCGCGACAAGCCGTCCCCCAATGCGGCGTCATCTTCGACTAATAAAATTCGCATGCTTTGTTTCCTATCTTGAAAGGTTAATGACTGCGGGTATCAACAGGGTGAGCCGCGCGCCAGGCGTCGCTCCATGGTATCCAAGAACACAGTCATGTTTGAAAACCTTATCACGAAACCCCCAACCTGCCGGACTGCAAACCTTTGGCCGGTGGATTTCAACCAGACAACCAATCTAGGAGCTTAACAGGCTGGTGAAAAACCCGCCGATATTTCCCCTTACCCACGATGTTCGTGATTTTTTCGAGTTGAAATCGGTCATGACATCGAGTTTCAAGCGTTTTGCCCCGGTTTCAAGGGCTTTTTATTCGCCTGAAGCCGTCTGTGGACGGTTTTCAGGCGAACTTCACCCTAGGCGGGTGCACTCCACGCCGGTTTCGGCGTGAACACCAATAGGTTGAGCATGCGCGTCAGGTTGTAGGCGGCAAAGCAAAACAAGGCCTGACCCGCGACTTTGGCTAAGCCGATGTGACGGGTTTTGCGCAGGCCGCCGACCGTTTTGACCCAGCCAAAGGCTTCTTCGACGATTTTGCGGCGCTTGAGACTTTGGGCGTAACCTTTGCCGCGCGCGGTGCGGCCGTCGACGGCACTGCCAATCTTTTTGCGGGCCACATGGGCTTTGATATCACGGGACTCGAGTCCGTTGACGAACGCCGGTTGGTCATAGCCTTTGTCGGCACCGACGCTGCCACCTTGGGGCACGCGGCGTTTGATCATTTTTTGCGCGGCTTCGATTTCGGCGGTGCCGGTGGCTTGTGTGGTTTCGACATCGACAATCAGGCCGTTGCGATTCTCGGACAAGGCATGGGTGATGTAACGCAGTTTGGCCTCGGTGTATTCGCCTTTCTTGTAAAGCCGGGCTTCGGGATCGGTTGTACTTTGATGGGTGGCGTTGCTGCGCTTTTCGCCACTGAAGTCGATCTCGGGATTGCGGCCGGCGGGTTTATCGGGACCACTACCATCTTTTTTGACGAAGCTTTTGTGCGAGGCCCAGGCTTCAATGAGGCTACCGTCGACGCTGAAGTGTTCGTCGGACACCAGATTTTGCCATTCGGCTATGGCCAGTACCCGCTCAAAAAATTCGCGACTCAGGGCTTCAGACAACAGACGTTCGCGGTTGGCACTGAACACTGTGCGTTCCCACACGGCGTCGTCGATGCCCAGACCGACAAACCAGCGAAACAACAGGTTGTAGTCCAGTTGTTCCATCAACTGACGCTCGCTACGGACCGTATACAGGACTTGTAACAGCAAGGCGCGCAGCAGTTTTTCAGGGGCAATCGAGGGACGGCCTGTGTGCGAGTAACGCTCGGCAAAGACGGCATCCATAGAGGCCAATACGCCATCAACCAGTAGCCGTAAACGACGCAACGGATGCTGTTTGGGAATACGGTCTTCCAGGCTAACATAGCTGAACCAGCTGTTTTGAATGGCATCGTGTCCGCGCATTGAAAGGCTCCAAATTTAGGTAGCCTATTTTAACAGTTGGCCCCTCATCTATGCCTTAGCTTACTTGGCTTTTCGAGTTTTTCACCAGCCTGTTAAAGCTTATCAAAAATCAAACACCCTTAAATCGGAGTATTTGCGCCTCTAACTCACGCTATATCTAAGACCAAAGGTAAATCCCCTATACGTTGCTGGTATTTATTCACTGATCAATAGCACAAAAAAATACTGGCATCGAATTTGCTCAAATCTAGTCGATTTCAAATGAATATTTTACGTTTATTTCAGTCGCAGGCTTAATTCGCTCTATTAAATTAAAGATTAATAATAGATATTTTATACGTATTGTAAATTAGGCAGTTTAAAATGAAATATAAAACAACTTTATTTATGGGATTATTGGCCGCTTTAATAAGCGGATGCAATCACTCCGATACTGAGCATCCAGAAGAAATACCCAAACTGGAAGCGACCATGCCGCTACGCGAAGATACTGCGGTAACTAAGGAGTATGTTGCCCAGATTCACGCATTTCGACATATTGAAATTCGCGCATTGGAACGGGGCTATGTGCAGAATATATTTGTCGATGAAGGGCAGTTGGTTCATCAAGGCCAACCGATGTTCAAAATTATGCCAAATATTTACCAGGCCGAATTATTAAAAGCCCAGGCCGAAGCCAATGCGATAAATATCGAATACCTAAACACCAAGGGTTTGGCAGATCAAAAAATCGTCTCACCCAATGAGCTAGCCTTGGCGAAAGCCAAGCTGGACAAGGCTAACGCGGAAGTGAAGCTGGCGGAAACCCATTTGGGTTTTACCAATATTAATGCGCCATTCGAAGGCATCATGGATCATCTGGATGTGCGGACCGGCAGCTTACTGGAAGACGGCGCCTTATTAACCACATTATCGGATATCAGTAAATTGTGGGTTTATTTTAATGTGCCGGAAGCGGAATATCTTGATTATAAATTACACAAGGATGAAGACGCCCGAACCAAGGTGCAATTAAAGCTCGCCAACGGCCAAGTTTACAATCAGAACGGTATTATAGAAACCATAGAAGCTGATTTTGACAATACCGCCGGCAATATCGAATTTCGCGCCACTTTTGCCAATCCGGATAAACTTCTAAGACACGGCGAAACCGGCACCATATTAATGACAAAGCCTTATAAAAATGCGTTGTTAATTCCGCAAAAAGCCACCTTCGATATTCTCGACAAAACCTACGTTTATGTCGTTAATCCAGAGGGAAAATTGGAGCAACGGCTAGTCAAAATCGAAGCCGAATTGCCGCATTTATTTATTATAAAAGAGGGCTTGAAAGACGACGACAAGGTGCTATTAGAGGGGTTGCGCAAGGTCCACGCCGGCGAAAAAGTGGAGATTAATTTAATTCCGCCGGAAAAAATTCGTTCCGAATTGGAATTGTATACCGAGTAATTCGCCAGTCGGGGATAAGCCATGTTTAATATCTTTATCAAACGCCCGGTGATGGCCATTGTATTGTCGCTGTTGTTTCTGTTCATGGGCACGCTGTCGATTAAATCCTTACCCATCTCGCAGTTCCCGGATATTGCGCCGCCGCGGGTCATTGTCTCGTTAGCGTTTCCCGGTGCCAGCGCCGACGTGTTAGTGCAATCGTCGCTGATCACCATCGAACGGGCAATCAACGGTGTACCGGGTATGAAGTACATTGTCTCGGACGCGACTAGCGCCGGCGAAGCGACGATTCAAGTCATTTTTGGCTTGGGCGTCGATCCCAACCTGGCAATGGTCAACGTCAAGACCCGCCTGGATCAGGTGATGAGCCGGTTGCCGAAGCTGGTGCAACTGGAAGGCGTCGTCGTTGAACGGGTGCAACCCAGCATGCTGATGTACGTCAATTTGTACAGCAAGGACAAGAACGCCGACGAGAAATTTCTGTTCAATTACGCCAACGTCAACGTCATCCCGGAAATTCAGCGGGTGTTCGGCATCGCTCAGGCCAAGATTTTGGGTAGCCGTCAATACGCGATGCGGGTTTGGCTGAATCCGGACCGGATGCGCGCTTACAAGGTGTCAATCGACGAGGTGATGGACGCGATAGGCAAGCAGAGCATCATCGGCCGGCCGGGCCGAATTGGGCAAAGCACCGGTATCGCCGCCCAATCCAAAGAATATGTGCTGGTGTACCAAGGCCGCTATAACAAACCCGAGCAGTACGAAAACATCATCATCCGCGCCAATTCGGAAGGCGAAATTCTGCATTTAAAAGACATCGCCAAGGTCGATCTGAGCAGCGAATTTTACGATATTTATTCCAACAAAGATTCGTTCCCGTCGGCGGCGATTGTGCTCAAGCAAAACTACGGCAGCAACGCCAGCCAGGTAATCGAGGACGTCAAAGCCAAAATGGAGGAATTGAAAGCCTCGTTTCCGGAAGGCATGGATTACGAAATCGATTACGACGTGTCCCGCTTCCTCGATGCCTCGATAGAGAAAGTCCTGCATACCTTGGGCGAGGCATTCGTGCTGGTGGCCTTGGTGGTGTTCATCTTCTTGGGCGACTGGCGTTCGACTTTGATTCCGATTTTGGCGGTGCCGGTATCGTTGATCGGCTCGTTCGCGGTGATGTCGGCTTTTGGCTTGTCGATTAACCTGATCACGCTGTTTGCGTTGGTCCTGGCGATAGGTATCGTCGTCGATGACGCCATCGTGGTCGTGGAGGCGGTACACGCCAAGATGGAAGCGGAACACGTCACACCTTACGTCGCCTCGCAAAAAGTTTTGGGCGAAATTGGCGGCGCGATTATCGCGATCACCTTGGTCATGACGTCGGTGTTTGTGCCGATTGCCTTCATGTCGGGCCCGGTCGGGGTGTTTTATCGGCAGTTCTCGATTGCGATGGCATCGTCCATCGTGATTTCCGCGATTGTCGCCTTATCGTTGGCGCCTGTTTTGTGCGCGATGATTTTGAAAAACACCCACGGCCAGCCGAAGCGCAGAACCCCGATTGGCCTGTTCATCGACGGTTTTAACTATCTGTTCGAAAAAGTCACCGGCCGCTACGTTAAAGTGCTGAACGTCGTGGTGGCTCGGCGCATTGTCACTTTGCTGGCTTTGGGTGGATTCTCGTTCGGCATTTTTCTCGTCAATCAAACCTTGCCGGCCGGTTTCATTCCCGGTGAGGACCAAGGCATGATTTACGCCATTATCCAGACCCCACCCGGTTCAACGCTAGAAGTGACCAACCAGGTTGCGCGCCAGCTGCAAAGTGTGGCAACGACGATAGACGGTGTGCAATCGGTATCGTCGCTGGCCGGCTACGAAGTATTGACCGAAGGCCGCGGTTCCAATGCCGGCACCTGCATCATCAATCTCAAGGATTGGTCGCAACGTAAAATGTCGGTGCACGACGTGATTCGAGAACTGGAGGAAAAAACCAAGGATTTTGGCGCCTTGATCGAATTTTTCGAACCGCCGCCGGTGCCGGGTTACGGCGCGGCGTCCGGTCTGGCCTTACGTCTGCTGGATAAGTCCGAAGATGTCGATTATCAAAAGTTCGACAAGATCAACCAGGACTTTATGGCCGCGCTGGGCAAGCGCAAAGAATTGACCGGACTGTTCACGTTTTACGCTGCCAATTACCCGCAATACGAACTGGTCATCGATAACCAACTGGCGATGCAGAAAGGCGTGTCCATCGATAAGGCGATGGAAAACCTGGACATCATGATCGGTAGTACTTATGAGCAGGGCTTTATCCGCTTCAACAACTTTTTCAAGGTGTATGCCCAGGCTTCGCCGGAGTTTCGCCGGTTTCCGTCGGACATTTTGAAGTTTTTCGTCAAAAACGATGCCGGTGAAATGGTCCCATATTCGTCGTTCATGACCATCAAGAAGCGCCAGGGCCCAAACGAAATTACCCGCTATAACCTGTACAACTCGGCAGCGATCCGTGCCGAGCCGGCGGCTGGTTACACCACCGGTGAGGCAATTGACGCGGTGCGGGACGTGGCGGCCAAAACCTTGCCGCGCGGTTATGACATTGCCTGGGAAGGCCTGTCGTTTGACGAAGCGGCGCGCGGCAACGAAGCGCTGATCATCTTCGGCGTAGTGTTGATGTTCGTTTATCTGGTATTGGCGGCGCAGTACGAAAGCTTCGTGTTGCCGCTAGCGGTGTTGTGTTCGTTGCCGGCCGGCATCTTTGGTTCGTTCTTTCTGTTGAAAGCGTTGGGGCTAGCCAATGACATTTATGCCCAAGTCGGCTTGGTGATGTTGATCGGCTTGCTGGGCAAGAACGCGGTATTGATCGTCGAATTCGCGGTGCAAAAACACGGCCAGGGCATGTCGGTCAAAGACGCGGCCATTGAGGGCGCGAGGGCGCGGTTCCGGCCGATTTTAATGACCTCGTTCGCCTTCATCGCCGGCTTGATCCCCTTGGTGGTGGCCACCGGCGCCGGCTCGGTCGGAAACCGCACCATAGGCAGCTCGGCACTGGGCGGCATGTTGTTCGGTACCGTGTTCGGCGTGGTGCTGATCCCTGGGCTTTATTACCTGTTCGCCAACCTAATCGAAGGTAAGTCATTGGTCAAAAACGAAGACGTCGAACCGTTAACCGAGCATTATCACTATGGAGACGACGATGAGTATTAAATGTTTAGCCGCAACGGTGGCAGCCGGCTTGCTGCTGCAAGCTTGCGGCATTCCGGACATGACCACCAAGATGGCGGATAAGCAGCTGCCCGACCAATTCAAGCCGGGAGTCATTGAGCAGGCCAGTTCTGCGACCGTGAAATGGCAAGAATTTTTCGACGATCCGCATCTGCTGAGCTTGATCGATACCGCCGTTGCCAATAACAAGGAAATCAACATCGCACTGCAACGCATCAGCATCGCCGAAAACGAAATCCAGGCCCGCAAAGGGGAATATTTGCCCTTCGTCAAACTTGGCGCGGCGGCAAGCGGCGAGAAAACCGCAAAGCACACCCGCAACGGCGCGGTCGAAGAAAATTTGGAGATTGCCAAAGGCCAGGCCTTCCCGGCTTTCCTCGGCGACTACCAATTCGGTTTGTTCTCGACTTGGGAAATCGACGTCTGGAAGAAGCTCAGGAACGCCACCCAGGTAGCGGTCTACGAATATATGGCTTCGGGTGAAGGCCGTAATTTCCTGTTGACTCATCTGGTCGCGGAAGTGGCGCATGCCTATTACGAACTGCTGGCCCTGGATAACCAGTTGGAAAATTTGCAGCAAAACATCGCGCTGCAGCAGAATGGCTTGCTGGTAGTCAGGCAATTGCAGATTTATGCGCGCACCAATACGTTGGCAGTGAAGCGTTACGAAGCCGAGGTGGCGAAAAACCAGGCCAGGCAATATGAAATCGAGCAGCAGATTACCGTTGTAGAAAACCGTATCAACACCTTGCTGGGGCGAACCCCGCAGCCTATCGAACGTTCGTCGGCCGGTTTCATGAGCATCAAGCCCAAGGCGTTGAGCGCCGGCTTGCCGTCGGAGCTGTTGCAAAACCGGCCGGACATCCGCAAAGCCGAACTGGAATTGAAGGCTGCCGACCTGAATATCGACGTTGCCAGGGCTAATTTCTACCCGTCGTTCGGCATCAAGGCCGGCGTCGGCTTTCAAGCCTTTGCCTTGAAATATCTGATCAACACGCCGGAATCATTGGCGGCCATGGTCGCCGGCGAACTGGTGGCACCGCTGGTCAACAAAAACGCGATTACCGCCGAATATAAAAACGCCAACGCCAAGCAGGTGCAGGCGGCCTATGAATACGAGCAAAGCATCATTAATGCCTATGCTGAAGTCGCCAATCAACTGTCCAACATCGATAAACTGGACAAAAACTACCAGCTCAAACGCCAGCAAGTCGATTCTTTGGTGAAATCAATCGACGTAGCCAACCAGTTGTTCATCTCGGCCCGCGCCGATTATCTGGAGGTATTGCTGACGCAACGCGATGCCTTGGAAGCGAAAAAGGAACTGATCGAAACCAAGCAAAAGCAGATTAGCGCCATGGTAGAACTCTACAAAGCGCTGGGCGGCGGTTGGCAGTCATAATGCATTTTGTTGAGATAGACTCAAGTTACCCCGGCACTGCAGTCCACCTAAATCTCACCATATTTGTGGTAGATGCCACCGGAAACCTGGTTCATAATCGCCGAGAGCAGCCTTTTACGGCAGAGCCTTTCGGTTTCAACGACGCCGGTCGTAAAAACCTGGCGCCGCTTTAAATCGATGCCAACAGCCCGCGTGCTGGAACTTATCCGGCCAAAAACAAGAGGAGAATCGCATGTCACAATTACAAAAAAACCAAGAAGCGCCCTTTTTTAGATCCGCCAATCAAGACAACAAACTCATTTACCTGTCCGATTACCAAGAGGACAAAAATGTGGTGTTGTACTTCTATCCCAAAGACGACACCCCCGGCTGCACCATTGAAGCCAACGACTTTACCGCGCTGGCCGGCGAATTCGACGCCCAGGACACCGTGATCATCGGCGTCAGCAAAGACGATTGCCAAAGCCACCGCGACTTCATCGCCAAATACGGCCTGAACGTACAACTGCTGGCCGATACCTCCGGCGACCTGTGCGAAGCTTACGGCGTCTGGCAGGAAGTGGAAAAAGACGGGGTGAAAAAATGGAAAATCGTTCGTTCGACTTTCATCATCGGCAAAGACGGCAAACTGATCGAAGCCATGTATGGTGTTAACCATGAAGGACATGCGCAGGCGGTGTTGGATATTATCAAAGGACTGAACGCGCCGGCTGAGGCATAAAAGATGACTAGGTCGGGTTGCGGCTTATGCCTATCCCGACCTACTAGATTGAATCCCACCAGCCAAGCCGACCAGAAATAGCGCTTAGCTCATACCGAATTTCCAACCCTGAGCAATCACGAACGATGCGCTTCAGGCTGTTCAACACTTCCACAGCCCTGAAAGAGGAAGTCGGCTTACCGACCGCCAAACTCTTGTCTGTAATTGGGAGGAAATAACCTTCGAAACTACTTGCTTTAGATAGCAGCCTGGACGGTTACTTTACTGTCACATCCATTTCGAAGTGATCTTAGAGTATCTTTGAGTAAAGAACTTCGTGCAATGGATGTCCCGTCAACGCCGACGATGTGCGCTCTTTATCGGTGAGTGTAAAACCACAACCCGCATACGCAGCTTCAGCAGGGGAATTGCCTTTGATGCACCACAGCTCGATGCAGGCAAAACCTAAATTGAATGATTCCGCCACTGAACGATCAACGAGTTTTCTCCCTAATCCTTGGCGCCAATGGGCAGGCGACACATTGAGCGCCCAAAGTTCAACAGTCAGTTCCTGTGTCGGATAACGAGGTGCGCCGATAATTGAAAAGCCAACCGTATTGCCTTCGTCCTCCGCAACAAACACCATGAACTCTCTGGTTGGATTAATTAACCGTTCTGTTAGTGCGTCCAGGTTTGCGGAAGGATCTAACGACGCCAAGAACTCCGACGGCATGAACGGCTGGTAAGCAGCGCGCCAAGCCGCCACGCGAATTTGACCAATGGCTTTTGCATCGGCCGGAATGGCAAGACGTATCGACATGGGCGAGATCACGAATAAGGTTGTTGTTTGTCAGTTTAGCTTTTCGTAACGATGAGACATTGTAGCCTCGATGCAGCGTCAGCGGAATCGAGGGCGTCGGCTTACCGACCACCAAACACATTTTGGCAATTGCAGGATATTGGCCTTCGAAACCTCGATTCCATCGAGGCTACTTGCTATTGAGCCCCAAAACATCACGTATGGATTCTTTGTCTGGCCCGCTCCGATGCAAAAGCCACCAAACGCAGGCCTGCCCAATTGCTCGGCTGATAGCACCAATGCTTTGGAGATGCATTTCGCATAGAGAGATTGGATCTGAGGCTTCCGTAGACACGTCATGATGGCCATGCGTCTCTAGTGACATGAACCGATAGAAGACCGTGTACAAATCCGAAACCTCAGCTTCCCTGGCTAACTCTTCTACGCTCCTCCGTTTGGGAATGTTTTTCATTTGCTCGGTTTCTAGAAACTCTGCGGTAGCGTCTTCTCTTGTATGCCTGTTCTTGATTTTTGCCGTTCCGGCCTTCAAGTTGATCTTGAGCGCTTTGGCGAGTTCTGCAGTTGCCGAGCTCTGATGTTCTTGAGCATTTTCAATCGAACGGATAGCCCACAGGACTGCGATCAGTTGCTCAAGTAGACAGCGCCCCATAATGCCTAAGCAAGCAGCATTATGGTTAGCACCCAATGCAGCAGCTCCGCGCACTAGTTCTGCTGTGCGGCTTAGTTGCTGGCGGGCAATTTCATCCCTCAGGTCCAATTGCCCCACAGCATCAATTTCAGATGCAGCAATGAGTTGAGCAACCTGCTCATTCAAGAAGCTAACCAATTCGTCCAGTGCTGTTGTGGCAGTTGTCATGATGTATGAACGTAATCACTAACGTAAGCTATGACATCAGTTGTCAAATAAACGGGCGCATTTAACGCATAACTCTTACTGTTTGCGCTCAAATGATTGATTTTTAGTGTGAGTGGAAATTTAACATTCCAAGTGGCGGTGAAAAATACGACACCCATAAACTTAGAGAAAACTATACCATCCCTGACACTTGGCTTCTAGGCGCTAAAGCCTTGTAGGTTGGGCACGCCTTTTGTGCCTACGCGGAACTAACCTTGCACCGATGAAACGGTGGGCAGAACAGCATAGCCCACCCTTTTGATTTCCAATTTCAATCAACTAAACCACCTCATCCGGCAAAAACCCACCCGCCTGCATGGTCCACAACCGGTAATAAAAGCCCTGCTTGTCCAGCAATTCCTGATGACTGCCGTCCTCGACGATACGGCCTTGATCGAACACCAACACCCGGTCCAGATGGGCGATGGTGGAGAGGCGGTGGGCGATGGCGATGACGGTTTTGCGGCCCATGACCCGCTCCAGGTTCTCCTGGATGGTTTTTTCGGTGACTGAATCGAGGCTGGAGGTGGCTTCGTCCAGGATCAGGATGGGGGCGTCTTTCAGCATCACCCGGGCGATGGCGATGCGCTGGCGTTGGCCGCCTGAGAGTTTGACGCCGCGCTCGCCGACCAGTGATTCATAGCCTTCCGGCATCGCGGCGATAAACTCCTCGGCGTGCGCCAATTTGGCGGCAAAGCTGATTTGCGCGTCGTCGGCATCCAGTTTGCCGTAGCCGATGTTTTCTTTCAGGCTGCGGTGAAACAGGCTGGGATCTTGCGGAATCAGGCTGATTTGCGCATGCAAGGAATCCTGGGTAGCCAACAAAATATCTTGGCCGTCGACGAGGATTTGCCCGGCTTGCGGCTCGAAGTTGCGCAGGATCAAATTCACAAACGTGGATTTACCGGAGCCGGAAAAGCCAACCAAACCCACCCGCTGCCCCGGCTCGATCACCACATTCAAATGATCGAATACTTGTCGGCCCGGCTCGTAACTAAAGCAGACGTTTTTAAATTCGATGCGGCCTTGGTTGATTTGCAGAGGTTTGGCGTCCGGCAGGTCGATGATTTCGTGGCTTTGAATGATGGTGTCGACGCCGTTGGCGACGTTGCCGACGTACTCAAAAAACTCCAGAAAGCGTCGACTCAAATTGCGGGCATCGCCGATCACCAAAATCGCCAGTCCGGTACTCATGGCAAAGGCACCGACGCTGATTTCCCCGGCTTGCCACAGCTGCAAGGCGTAGCCGATGGTGCCGATCTTTAAAATGGCGGCAGCGGTGAATTGAAACCAGCGCACCCGCTCCATATACCAAAAGGTGCGGCGGGCGCTTTTTAATTCGGTAGCCAGAAAGCCGTCCAGATATTCGCGTTCGTGTTGTAAGCGGGCGAACAATTTGGCGTTGAGAATATTCGTCACCGCATCGACGATCTTACCGTTGACCATACTGCGGGTGGCCGCAAAATCCTGGGCGTAGGGTTGGCAACGGGTGGCCAGCCAATAGGAGATCAAAACGTACAGCAGCACCCAGGCGGCCACGAATAAACCCAGGCCTTGATGCACGCCCAGCAATAGCGTGACTGACACCGTAAACGTCACCGCGATCGGCCAGAAATCGCAGATGATGGACCAGGTGGTGTGATTGACGCTCATCGCCGTTTCGCTGATGCGATGCGCCAGCGCGCCGGCGAAATGGTTGCCAAAGTAGCGCGGCGCGTGGTTTTGCAGATAAGCGAACAAGGACCTTGCCGTGCCCTGCCGCAAGCGCGGCCCCATGATGATCAGCACCGCGCCGCTGCTGCGGCTGAAAATAATCTCCGCCAGATTCAGGCCGGCCAGCAATAGTAAGGGTTGTTTGAAAGTCTCCAGCCAATCAACAACCGGCACGGGCTGACTAGCAACCGCGTCCATCAAGGCTTTAATCGCATACGGCACCAAGATGCTGCCGGCTGCTTGGCCGGTTTCCAGTATCAGCATCAACAGCAACAGCCAGCGGAACGGCTTCAAGCAAAACAGGATAAAACGCCAGGGGTTGGCGGGTAATGGCGGTGCGTCCGCGGCGCGGCGGAGACCTTCCTTGGTGGGCGATTTGGACATGATGGCGTCAAGTAAGAAAGCGGCCTGCCATTATAGCCAATTGCCCGGCGGCCGCGCCGTTGATGAACGGGCCAGGTGGAGCAGCGTTATATCAGTAACGCATTCGATACCACCACATGCCGACCATTTCGTGGGCCAGCAGGAAGCTGTTGGACCAAGCTGTTGGAGACGGCAACCAATCCAGCCAGCGGGATTTGCCTGCGTGACCGATAAAGGCCGTTGGCGCCGGCAAGACCTCAAAACCGGCTTTACGAAACTCCAAAGCAGCTCGCGGCATGTGGTAGGCCTGGGTGACCAGGACAATCTTATTAATACCTAACTCATTCAACAGCTCGCGACTGAAACGGGCATTTTCGGCAGTATTGCTGCTGCGCGGCTCCCGCCAGGCCACTGGAGTTTTAAACTCGCTCTCCAAGGTTTGCGCCATCAAATCCGCTTCGGGAATTTCATCCGGCTCCAGCATACCGCCCCCGGAAGCCAAAATCGGCAAACCCAGCTCCCCGGCCAACTTGGCAGCATAGCGCACACGCAGCAAGGTTCTGACATGTAAAGTAACCTGCCCAGGATATTCCGGCGCTGACGTTTCGATGCCGCCTCCTATCACCACCAAGACCTGCGGTTTAAATTGCTGCACGGCTTCGGTAGAAAGAGGCGGAACCCTTTCCCAGAGCATGGCCCAGTGCTTAACCACAATCGGCAAACTCAATAACCACAACAGTGCCAGACAGACTATCGCCATGTTCTTTCCCCATTTACGCTTGCGCAAAAGCAAGCCAACCAGCGCCAGCATCGCCAAAGAGGTTGGCGGCAACAACAGCAGCTTGATAACGTAGATAGCGATGATGGACATGGGACACGATCATCCTTGAGCAAGTATTAGTCAATATGGCTATAGACAAACCACATTGGGAGTGAACTAGAGACGCAAGGTTTTTGCGTCTCTAAAGGCTTAGCGCGGTTATATCGCCAATCTGGAAATCCCCACCGCTTCCCGCAAGGTATTGATAAACGGCCGGGTGATGGCACGGGCTTTCTCGGCGCCTTCCTGCAATTGCTGCTCGATATGCTCCGGCGCTTCCATTAAGGCTTCGTAACGCTCGCGAGCCGGGGCGATTTCATCGTTGATTTTCTCGAACAACACCTGCTTCATCTCGCCCCAGCCTATGCCTTCGGCGTAGCGTTGGCGGATCGCTTCGACTTCGTGGTGATTGGCAAAGGCCTGATAGATACCAAACAAGGTGCAACCTTCCGTATCCTTGGGTTCGCCCGGTTCCAGCGAGTTGGTTTTGATCTTGTTGATCAGTTTCCGCAGTTTCTTTTCCGGCTCGAACAACGGGATGGTGTTGTTGTAGCTTTTGCTCATCTTGCGGCCATCCAGGCCTAGCAAGGTAGCGGCGTTGTCGTCCAGCACCGCTTCCGGCAAGACAAAATGTTCACCGTAAATATGGTTAAAGCGGCTGGCGATGTCGCGGGCCATTTCGATATGCTGGATTTGATCCTTGCCCACCGGCACCTTGTTGGCGTTGAACATCAAAATATCGGCGGCCATCAGGATGGGGTAACTGAACAAGCCCATCGTGATGCCTTTGTCCGGATCGTTGCCTTCGGTTTCTTCGTTTTCGGCGACGGCGGCTTTATAAGCATGGGCGCGATTCATCAAGCCCTTGGCGGTCACGCAAGTCAGCATCCAGGTCAGTTCCAGAATTTCCGGCACATCGGACTGGCGGTAAAACACCGCGTTGGAGGTATCCAATCCCAGCGCCAGCCAGGTCGCGGCGATTTCCAGGCTGGATTGCTTGACCCTGGCAGGCTCGTTGCATTTGATCAGCGCATGGTAGTCGGCCAGAAAATAAAACGGTCTGACCTGCTCGTCTTTGCTGGCATTGATCGCCGGCCGGATCGCCCCGGCGTAATTGCCAAGATGCGGCGTGCCGGTGGTGGTGATACCGGTAAGGACAATGGATTTACTCATGCTGCTGCCTGCGCTGTCTGTAATGAAAAAGTGGCGGAATTTTACACAAATAGCCTGGGATAGTCAGGCAATAAAACCGCCGAACCTGGCAATTGCCTGGATGCCAACTGCGTCACAGCCCGCCCAAAAAATCCGCTGATTCGGGCGATATGAGCCACTATTTCCTAACCAGAGCCACGGATTTTTATAGTAAACTCCCTGCGACTGATTTTTTACCCAACCACTGCCAATCCGAATCGGGGGAAGCCAATGCTGAATCATGATGAAAAACGCGATTACATCCGTATGGATGTGGACTGTGACATTACCTATAAGCTGGCCGATTCCAGCGAGGTCAGTACCGGTAAATGCACAACGCTGAGCGGCGCCGGCGTATCGTTTATTGCCAACCGGCCGTTCGATGTCGGTTTAGCCATGGAAGTCAGCATCATGCCGAAAACCCAAATCACCCCACCGATGACGGCCTTCATCGAAGTGGTGCGTAGCGTCAAACAAGGCGACGGCAGCTTTGAAATAGCCGCATCAATCAAAAGCATTAAAGGCAATTAAGGACAACACCCGCTCCTGACAAGGACGTAGCACGCTATGTATATCATCACCAAAGAAGTTTATTTTTGCTACGGCCACCGCCTGATGAACCATCCGGGCAAGTGCCGCAACTTGCACGGCCACAGCGTCAAAGCCAGCATCTCCATCAAACAAAACAGCCTAAACGACCAAGGCATGGTCTGCGATTTTTCCGACGTGAAAGACTGCGTGGATGGCTTTATCAATAAAGTGCTGGATCACAACTTTTTACTGCATAAAGACGACCCTATCATCCCGGCCCTGGTCGCCAACCACGAACAGTTTTTGGCAATCGACGAACATCCCACCGCCGAAGTACTGAGTAAGATGATTTACCAGCACGTCAAACAACAAGGCTTTAATGTCGATCAAGTGGTGTTGTGGGAAACCGCCAGCGCCAATGCTTGCTATCGGGAAGACTAAGCATGAGCTTGGTGCAACCGGTCAACACCGCACTCTGCCTGGAAAAGATCTGCGAATCCAATTATCAGAAGTTGTTCAGGCTGATTCCGAATCTGCGCTCTTTTGATAAAACCGCCGTCGGCCTGACTCAAAACAAACCGGCGCTGTATCTGCGAGTGCTGGAGCGTAACCCCTACACCTTGACGATAGAACTTAGCCATTGCTTCGACCAACAACTGTCAGAGCACATCGTGCCGGCGGTGAAAATTCGGATTTATCTGGATGCGCAATTGGCGGAAGTGCTGCGCGACATTGACCGGCCGACAGTCGATAAGGTTTACCAAGATCCCGGCAGTCTAGTGGAAATCAGAAACTACAAATGGCGCTTAAACTATTTCCTGCAAAAGTGGCTGGATCATTGCCTTAAGACTGATTACCGCTTCACGCACGACAAACTCAACCAAGCTGCTGCTGTAAAGCCGCTCTGACACAACGCAACACGCCGTAACTGTAAGCGCCGCCCAGTTGCTCGTAGACCGGCTTCAAGGCATTGCGTTGTTCTTCCGGCAAGCTTAACAACACCGCTTCGATTTCACTGACTTCCGCCGGCGACAAGCTCAACACATCGCCCAGCGCCACCAGCCCCAGTTCCAGACTTTTGGCCATGTGATTGTAAATCGTGTCCTCGCTCAGGCCACGCTGTTTCGCCACTTGCTCGACGCTATAGCCCAATCTGAATAAATCCAGACTTTCCGCAACCGTGTCGGTGGCTGACACCGGCGGCTCGTCGTCGAATTGGGCTAACACCGCCAAAAACTCATCGCCGTATAGCTCCAGCTTGCGCTGGCCGATGCCGGACAACATGCTCAGTTGCTGATGATCGCGCGGCCGGGCATCGACCATCGCCATCAAAGTCGCATCGTGAAAAATCACATAGGGCGGCACGTCCTGCTCGTCGGCCAATTCTTTGCGTTTGGCTCGCAAAGCATTCCACAAGGCGCTGTCCGCCGCGCCACCCGGTTGGCGTTTTTCGGGTTTTTCGCGGCGGGTCTTGGCGATCTGCGCATCCTTGCGCAACATCAAAGTTTGCTCACCCCGCAACACCGGCCGGCAGGCGTCGGTCAATTTCAAACTACCGTGACCTTCGAAATCGATTTCCACCAAAGACTTGGCGACCAATTGCCGAAACACCGAGCGCCATTGTTTTTCGTCCAGCGCTTTACCGATCCCGAAGGTGGACTGCTTGTCATGGCCGAACTGGCGCATCCGGTCGTCGCTTTTGCCCAGCAACACATCAATCAAATAGGTCACGCCAAAACGCTGGCCGGTGCGATAGATGCACGACAAGGCTTGCTGCGCGGCAACGCTGCCATCCCAGGTTTCCACCGGCTCCAGGCAAGTATCGCAATTGCCGCAGCCCTGCTCCAGAACGTCACCAAAGTAGCCAAGCAGCGCCTGCCGCCGGCAACTGACCATTTCGCACAAGGCCAGCATCGCATCCAGTTTGTGCAATTCAATCCGCTTGTGCGCCTCGTCGGCATTGGATGAACCGAGCATTTGCCTTAGCGTCAATACGTCCTGCAAGCCGTAAGCCATCCAGGCGTTGGCCGGCAGGCCGTCGCGGCCGGCCCGGCCCGTCTCTTGATAATAGGCTTCCACGCTTTTCGGCAAGTCCAGATGCGCCACGAAGCGCACGTTAGGCTTGTCTATGCCCATGCCAAAAGCAATGGTGGCGACGATGATCAAACCGTCTTCCATCAAAAACTGATGTTGATTCTTCTGCCGCTCTCTATGCTCCATGCCGGCATGATACGGCAGGGCTTTCAAGCCCTTACCGTTCAGCCACTCGGCGGTTTCCTCGACTTTTTTACGCGACAAGCAATAAACGATGCCGGTGTCGCCGGGGTGTTCGCTGCGGATAAAGGTCAATAATTGCTGACGGGCATTGTCTTTTTGAATGATCCGATAGCGAATATTCGGCCGGTCGAAACCGCTGACGAACACCTGAGCCTGTTCCAGCGCCAGCCGGGTAATGATTTCCTGGCGGGTACGCTCGTCCGCTGTGGCGGTTAAAGCGATGCGCGGTACTTGCGGAAACTGTTCGTGCAACACCGACAACAACAAATAATCGGCGCGAAAATCGTGGCCCCATTGCGATACGCAATGCGCCTCGTCGATGGCAAACAAAGCGATCTTGCAGCGGGCGAACAAGGCCTGGGTTCTGGCGTTGGATAAGCGCTCAGGGGCAATGTACAGCAAATCCAACTCGCCGTTCTGCAACTTCTGTTCGATCTCGCGCACCTGCTCCAGCGCCAGCGTCGAATTTAAATAGGCCGCTCGCACGCCCACTTGATGCAAGGCGCTGACCTGATCTTGCATCAGCGCAATCAGCGGCGAAATGACGATGCCGACGCCGTCCATCACCAGGGCCGGAATCTGATAGCACAAGGACTTGCCGCCGCCGGTCGGCATCAATACCAACACATCCCGGCCGCCGATCAATTGTTCGATAATCTGTTGCTGCTGGCCGCGAAAACTGTCGTAGCCGAACACGCTACGCAGGGTTTGCAGGGCGGGGTTATTGGTCATAAATCATTACTTGCTAAATCTAAACCGGCAAAAAAGTTGTCGAGGTATTAGACCATAGATCAGGCCATCATCCGCAACCGCCCGATCCATGCGAAATCCGCTACGGCCTTCTACGCCTTGAAATAGTCACGCACATCCCCAATCTCCTTGATTCACTTTACAGCACGCCGATTTCAACAATTCAAAATCCACCCTATATAATGCCGCGCTTAACCAAGCCGCGGAAGGCGCCTAATTTTCTATGCTCATTACTTACTGCCGTTTACCCGACCGTCTTAAATATCTGATCGATAACGATCAACAATACCTGTTAAAGCAAGGCCTGAAAGGCATCGAGAAAGAAAGCCTGCGCATCACCGAGCATGGCGAGATAGCGCAAACGCCTCACCCCACGGCGCTGGGTTCGGCATTGACCCACCCTTACATCACCACCGATTATTCGGAAGCGCTACTGGAATTTATCACCCCGCCGTTTGCCGACATCCGCCAAACCCTTGATTACATGCACCAGCTCCACCAGTTTGTCTATCCGCATCTAGGCGAGGAAATGCTGCTGGCCACCAGCATGCCCTGCGGTATCGACGGCGACTTGAGCATACCCATCGCCGAATATGGCACGTCCAACATTGGCAAGATGAAGCACGTTTACCGTAAAGGTTTGTGGCACCGTTACGGCCGCACCATGCAAGCCATCGCCGGCATCCATTTCAATTATTCGGTGCCGGAAGCGTTGTGGCCGGCGCTGTACCAGCAAAGCGGCTGCACGGTAGGCCTGGAAGACTTTATCTCCAACGCTTATTTCGGTTTGATCCGTAACTTCCACCGCCAAGGCTGGTTGATTTTGTATCTGTTCGGCGCCTCGCCGGCGATTTGCAAAACTTTTTTCAAAAGCCGCCCGCAATTGATGGAGCAATTCAAGGAGTTTGACGAGCACACCGTGTTCCACCCCTATGCGACCTCGCTGCGCATGAGCGACATCGGTTACAAGAGTAAGAACCAGGCGGGTTTGAAGATCGATTACAACTCGCTGGACGGCTACGTGGACAGCCTGAGCGCAGCCATCAACACCCCTTATCCAGACTACGAAGCCATTGGCGTGAAAGTGGACGGCGAGTATCAACAGCTGAACGCCAACATCCTGCAAATCGAAAACGAGTTTTACAGCACCATGCGCCCCAAACAAATCGCCAAATCTGGCGAAAAACCGACGCTGGCCCTTAAACGGCGCGGCGTGCTGTATGTAGAAATGCGCTCGCTGGATTTGAATCTGCTGAATCCTATCGGCATAGACGAGAGTACCGCCCGCTTTATCGAGGCCTTCTTACTGTATTGTTTATTGCAGGACAGCCCCCCGCAAGGCCCGGACGAATTCCAGGTTAACAACAGCAACCAATTGCTAGTCGCCAATCAAGGCCGGCGCCCCGGTTTGCAGTTAAATCGAGGCGGCGACACCGTCACCTTACAGCAATGGGCGCACAGCATCTTGTATGCCATGCAACCGATCTGCGCGGTGCTGGACAGAGGCAGTTTGGATCGCCCGTATCAATTGGCTTTGCAACACCAGTTGGCGGTCGTGGACAACCCGGCCTTGACCCCGTCTGCCCGCATCCTGGCTTGCATGCGCGAAAACGGCCAGGAGTTTGGCTGCTTCGCCAGCAACACCTCGGCCTTGCATAAACATTATTTCAACGCCGAACCGCTGGACGATGAAACGCAACGGCAGTTCGAAGACATGGCTGCCGCATCGTTACAAAAACAAGCCGACATCGAAGCCAACGACAAGTTGGACTTTGACGAGTATTTATCCCGTTACTTTGCCCAGAGCTAAATCCATGACTGAATTCGACTTAATCACCGCCCAAACCGAGTTGCAAGGCAAAAATCCGCGCACCATCTTAAAAGCCGCGCTAGCCCATTTCGATAACATTGCCATCTCCTTCAGTGGTGCGGAAGACGTGGTGCTGATCGACATGGCCTTGCAAATCAGAAAAGACATTCAAGTATTCTCGCTGGACACCGGCCGCCTGCATCCGGAAACCTACCGCTTTATCGAACAAGTGCGTAAGCATTACGGGATTGCCATCGACATCTTGAGCCCGGATCGCGAGCAACTCGATGCCTTTGTCAAAGAAAAAGGCCTGTTCAGCTTTTACGAAGACAACCATCAGCAATGCTGCGGCATCCGCAAAGTCGAACCTTTAAAACGCAAACTGGCGACACTGGATGCCTGGATCACCGGTCAACGCAAAGACCAAAGCCTGGATACTCGCGGCGACATTCCGGAAGTACAACTGGACGCCGGCTTCTCCGGCCCCGGCAAACAATTGATTAAATTCAATCCGCTGCTGAACTGGTCTTCCGCGCAAGTATGGGATTACATCGAAGCCTATCAGGTGCCGTTCAACGAACTACACCAACACGGCTATATCAGCATCGGCTGCGAGCCCTGCACTCGGCCGGTTCTGCCGAATCAGCACGAACGCGCCGGGCGTTGGTGGTGGGAGGATGCGGCGAAGAAGGAATGTGGGTTGCATGGGGGGAATGTTAAATCATAGCCCTACTCACCAACACTCAGAAATCAGGTGAAGATCAAGAATTAGGATGGGATGACAGAATCCCATCCTAATAAAGATCAGGACAGTCAATTAAAAAGTTTCATAAGCAACTCCAGTATGTCGCTGCGATACAGAAGCAGAATCACAGGGATCACTGGGTTACTAACAGATATTTTTTTAATTGAGATATCGCCATTTAGGTAAACAGAAATGGTTATCGCACCAGCCATAATTTTGTTCAACTCTGATATGATCTTCATATCGCTCTTTTTCCTATGTCAGACGAAAGTGGGTAATAGGGTCGATCAAGCCCAGGTAGGTTGCCGCCTACGCTGGGCGCTTTTGTAACGGGTCTATTTCTACTCTATCTGTAGAGTTAACGTCAACCGAGTTGATGCACACCCCTGTCATTCTTCATTGATTCCTGAATTAATAATGTTTCGCTAACGCGAAACCAAATTCGTAGGGTGCACACGGCTTTTTGTGCCCACGCGGAATTTGGGTTTTGTGTCGCTATCGCGACGAGTTTTTAATGTCGGTTCTCGGACCGACAGCCGAGATACTTTCGCTACGAAAACCATCCGTGGTTTTCGCCCTGCGGGCCAGCCAGTCGGCTGTTCAAATTCGCTCCTGGCGAATTTGTGCGTCGCCAAAAGAAAGTATCCAAAGAAAAGGCGAGCCGGATGCCGCTTGATTCCTGCGCTCCTCGCTTTTGAACGGAGTTGCCTCAAGGGGCTTCCCAGCCCCTGCATGCAACTCGATGCATCCCTGCATCGCCCCTTCGGGCTGGCCCGTTCAAAAGCTGCGGTGCTCGGCGCGACATACGGGAGAAAACCCTTCGCCAGATCTAGAGTGGGCACGGTTTTTCTGCCCACGCGGACTTAATCTTCTTGTCCATTCAAGGCTTTGACATCGTACTTTTCGTCTTTTAGCATATCCAGTTTTACCCAGCCCCCCAAGCTCAAGTGGTCCTAAAAACTCTCGTTCCCGGCCAAATCTGGTATGCGCAACAAGCCATTCAATTCGGTCCGTTAAATCTAAGCACCAGAGCCACTTTCATCAAACTGCGGGACGGCTCGGTTTGGGTGCATTCGCCGATCGAGCCGTCAGCCCAACTGGTGGCTGAAATTGCCGAAATCGGCCCAGTGCGTTATGTGCTGGCACCGAACAAGAGCCACCACCTGTTTTTTACGCCATTCATAAAGGCGTTCCCGAATGCCGAAGGCTATATCGCGCCAGGGTTAGCAGAAAAGCGGCCGGACCTTAGCGCTTACCCGGTCCTGTCACCATTGGAAACGCCGGCCTGGACGACCGAATTAATCCCCGTATTTGTGGAAGGCCTACCCATCATTAACGAGACGGCTTGGTTTCACAGCGCAACGGGTACTTTGATTCTTACCGACCTGCTATTTTGCTTCGGCGCTGAGCACATCGGATTAGCGCGCGTGGTAGCGAGGCTGCTCGGCGTCTACAATCAACTGGCCATGTCTCGCACCATGAAGTTACTGGTTAAAGACAAAGCCGCATTGGCGCGCTCGGTCGATGCGCTGCTGGCGTTGGATGTTGAGCGGATTGTGCTGGCTCACGACCGAATCATCGAAAACGACGCCAAGCGCAAATTAAGCGCGGCGTTCAACTGGCTGAGAAAATAAGGCGTTTTTTATCGTTCGCACGCTCCTCGTAGCAATCCGACCCGGCGTTCTGTTTCATGCAACCGCAAAACCTGACTAACCAGCATTCCTGTTAGAATCGCCGCACCATCCCATCAAGGAGCATCGCCCATGAGCGACTTTTACAGCCCGCAGCACCGCCAATTGCAATCTCA
The DNA here is from genome assembly GCF_047777895.1 of Methylomonas sp. TEB. Taxonomy (GTDB): domain Bacteria; phylum Pseudomonadota; class Gammaproteobacteria; order Methylococcales; family Methylomonadaceae; genus Methylomonas. The sequence continues at coordinate 1,083,104 of NZ_CP180476.1, read as the reverse complement.
ACACGACACCGTCAAGCTCGCGGACCGTCTGGAACAAATGATAGTGGAACGGCAAATTGGTGAGCAACATCAACCATTTATCGAGAGCCGGGATTTTTTCTTTCTGACGACTATCGACCAACGCGGTTATCCGACTTGCTCTTACAAGGGCGGCAATCCCGGCTTGGTGAAAGTGGTTAATCCACGAGAACTGGCCTTCCCCAGTTACGACGGCAACGGCATGTTTTTGTCGATGGGCAATATCAACGGCAACTCGAAAATCGGCATGCTGTTCATCGACTTCGAAACCCCGCACCGGATTCGGGTGCATGGCGACGCCCGCATTGAAACCAACGATCCGCTGCTGGCTGACTATCCGGGCGCCGAGTTGATTGTGCGGGTGGCGATCAGCGAAATATTTATCAATTGCCCCCGTTATATCCACCGGATGAGCCGCGTTTCCCGCTCAAAATACGTCCCGCAAGCCCATCAAGACACGCCGTTGCCGCAATGGAAGCGTATCGATGCGGTGCAGGATGTGTTGCCGGCTTGCGATAGTCACGTGGCGGAAAGTCTGGGCGGGATAATCACACCGGAAGAATACGGGGCGATGGTGTTGAGCGGTGACGCCTAGCTCCCCCTCCCTCCGGAAAATTACTAACCTCAACATACATTTGGAGACCCGCATGAGCGAAAGAATCATTATGCGCACCGGCGAAGCCTTGGTAGCGGGCGGCCCGGCCGGTACGGCGGCAGAACCGGAAATCATCATCGGCGAACTGGACGGACCGGTCGGCACCGCCATTGCCACATTAACCGGCGATCAAGTGCAGGGCCACACCCGGGTATTCGCAATTTTGAATACCGACATCCAGGTGCGTCCGGTCACGCTAATGGTCAGCAAGGTCACCGTCAAAAACAGCCGCTATACCAATATTTTAATGGGCACCGTGCAGGCGGCGATTGCCAATGGCGTGCTGGATGCGGTGCGCGCGGGTGATATTCCCAAAGAAAAAGCCAACGACTTGGGGATTATTTGCTCGGTCTGGCTGAATCCCAGCGTGATCAAAGACGACAATCTGGATCATCAAATTTTGTTCAACATCCACCGCGAGGCCATGGCCAAAGCTATTCATAAAGCCATGACCAACACGCCGGACATTGATTGGCTGCTGGAAAACCAAGAAAAAATCACCCACAAGTATTTTCAGATGGGCCTGGACGGCAAGATTTAATTATCTAGTCACTTGGGCTGCAACCCCTTTGCAGCCCAACATCACACCATCTTTCCCGCCCCTGCTGTCATCTTAGCCGCCATTACCGTTAAACCCCGCGCCTACCATCCAACCGCCCTTCGCCAAGCAAACTAATAGCGCATCACTATTTGTTTGACAAAATCCGCAAACCCGCTTAAAAAGACCCTATGGTTTCGATTCGAAATTATGTGCGCATTTACTTTTTATGGGGGATACGATCATGAAAAAAAGCATTTCGTTGTTGATGGCGGGCCTGCTAGGCACAGCTGCCTTTACCGCGTTTGCGGCCGATCAGGCCGTACCGTTTCCAGAGGGCTATCGCAATTGGTTGCACGCTAAGAGCATGTTGATTCAACCCGGCCATGCCCTGGAAAATCCGTTTCAAGGCCTGCATCATGTCTACGCCAATAAACAAGCGGAAGCGGGTTTGAAAACCGGTAAGTACGCAGACGGCTCGGTGCTGGTGTTCGACTTACTCCAATATCAGGAAAAGGATAAAACCATTCAGGAAGGCGAACGCAAGCTGGTGGGCGTGATGCTGAAAGACGCGAAAAAATTTGCCGCGACCGGCGGCTGGGGCTTTGAAGGCTTTGCCGGCAACAGCAAAACCGAACGGCTGGTGAAAGACGGCGGCACTTCTTGCTTTGCCTGCCATGCATCGGAGCAAAAAACCGATTACGTGTTCTCGCAATATCGGCCTTAGTCTCTAAAGCTGATCCTCGGGAGAGACGCAAACTATTGCGTCTCTCCATTTGCTTTAAGCTTGATCGACCAAACGGATACCGGTTTCTTCGATGACGATCCGCCGTTGTTTATACAAGCCGCCTATCGCCTGCTTGAAGACCTTTTTACTGACGCCAAAGGTGTCGTAAATAATCTCCGGCGCGCTTTTGTCGGTTAGCGCCACATAGCCACCGCGCTTTGCCAGTATCGCCAAAATCTTCTCGGACGTGGCATCGACTTTCTGACCGTATTTTTCCTGACTCAGAATCAAATCCAGCTTGTTGTCGGGGCGGACTTTTTTAATAAAACCGGTCAAAGTTTGGCCTTTTTGCAAGGGCTGAAAAGTCTCGCTTTTATACAACACGCCCCAGTATTGATTGTCCACCACCGCTTTAAAGCCCAAATCGGTTTCGTCAGCGATGATGAGTTGCACCGCTTGGCCCTCTTTGTAATAAAACGCTTGGTCCTGAATGAAGTCATCCAGCATCATCGTGGCGGCGATACGGTTGTTTTCGTCTAAAAACAGACGCACCAGATAAGAACGGCCTTCGACGACTTTCCCCTTTTGTTCGCTAAACGGCAGCAACAAATCCTTGGGCAAGCCCCAAGCCAAAAACGCGCCGGCATGACTGAGAGACACGCATTTCAACCAGGCCACCTGATCGACTTGCGCAAGCGGTGTTTGCAAGGTAGCGATGGTTTGATTCTTGCCGTCAATGTAGACAAAGGCATTTACGGTATCGCCAACCTTTAGATTATCCGCGGCATCTTTGTCCTCCAAGCCAATCTCGCCAAGCTCCCCACCATCCAGACCATACTGATTATCACGTTGGCTGACGACAGTTAAAGTGTTGAATTTGCCTAGTTCGATCATGAAGGTTCCGGAGTTTGATTGGGCATGAGCGTTGGCACTTGCTGGCCACACGCGGAGAAATGAAGGGCTATTATACAAACGAATCGGTAAAACCGCAGGCTGCATCGCCTTAAACGGCGGCACCATATACTCCAAATACGCACCTAAAACGAAGTCAAAAACCCCGTTAATCTGCCGCCCGTCTATAATGGACGGTTTTTTCAATTCGATAAAACCTGCTTTTATCGAATATAAGTGTCGATTATGAATCTACTGCTGAAGTATCTATCCTCTTGCTGGTTTCTGAACAACCCATCCGAGTTAGTCCCGCCCAACTCGTTTATGTGGAAAAACGTGGCGTTCTATCTGATTTCCGGGATGATCGTTGAAGGCTTAATCTCCGATCCGGCGGACGGCACCTTGGAAGTTTTAGGTCGCACCACCATGGCCTTCGGCTCGGTGGCGATCTTATTGCTGATGGAAAAAAAATGGGGCTGCTTCAACCAATTGTATACCTCGATTTTCGTCTGCGAGAATTTCATCATGACCTTGGCTGTCGCTGCCGAGGCGCTCGACTATTGGCTGGTATTGCAACACCATATCTACCGCGAAGAAATTGGCATAGGCATCGCGGTGTTTTTGGTTGTCTGGTATATCTCCATCGTCAGCTATATCTTTCGCGCTTTCTTCAGCTATCCAACCAGCGTCAGCGTGATTTATGCGTTTGGTTATTTCGTGATGACTTACGGCATACCGATGCTGTTGATGGACATCTAAGAAGCTAAGGATACCAGCCGGAGCCCTCTAACTCCGGCCAGAGTGTCGCTTATATTTGCGCTAAGTTACCCCGATCTTCCAGCCAACTTTTCCTATCGCCGGCACGCTTCTTCGCCAATAACAGATCCATCTGTTCGCGGGTATCGTCGTTTTCGGCTACCGTTAACTGCACCAGGCGGCGGGTGTCGGGATTCATCGTGGTTTCCCGCAATTGCGAGGGATTCATCTCGCCCAAACCTTTAAAGCGCTGGATGTTGATCTTGCCGGTGAGCTTTTCGGCTTCGATGCGCGCCAATACGCCCAGTCGTTCCGATTCGTCCAGCGCGTAAAATACCTTCTTGCCGACATCGATACGATACAGCGGCGGCATGGCGACGAACACATGCCCCGCCCTGACCAAGGCATTGAAATGCTGGTAAAACAAAGCGCAAATCAAGGTGGCAATATGATTGCCGTCGGAGTCGGCGTCGGCCAGGATGCAGATCTTGCCGTAGCGCAAGTTTTGCAGGTCGTTGCTGTCCGGCTCTATACCCAGCGCCACCGCGATGTCGTGTACCTCCTGAGAGGCCATCACTTCGCCGGAATCGACTTCCCAGGTATTCAGAATTTTCCCTCTTAAGGGCATGATGGCCTGGAATTCACGGTCCCGCGCCTGCTTGGCCGAGCCACCGGCCGAATCGCCCTCGACCAGGAACAGCTCTGTCCGGCTCAGATCCTGACCGGAACAATCCGCCAACTTGCCGGGCAAAGCCGGGCCGCTGGTGATTTTCTTACGGACGATTTTCTTACCGGCCCTAAGGCGTTTCTGGGCACTAGCCAGGATGATTTCGGCGATCTTTTCGCCTTCCTGCGGATGCTGGTTCAGCCACAGGCTGAACGTATCCTTGGCGACGCCGGATACAAAGGTCACGCATTCGCGCGAACTCAGCCTTTCCTTGGTTTGCCCGGAAAATTGAGGATCTTCCAGTTTTACCGACAATACAAAATGGCAGCTTTCCCAGACATCTTCGGGAGCAATCTTCACGCCGCGCGGCAATAGATTGCGAAAATCCAGAAATTCGCGCATCGCTTCGGTCAAGCCGGCGCGCAAGCCGTTGACATGAGTACCGCCTTGAGCAGTCGGTACCAGATTCACATAACTTTCAGCGATGGTTTCCGGCAAACTGTCCGGCGTCCAGACGATGCCCCACTCCACCGCTTCGTTGCTGGCCGCCATGTTGGCCATGAACGGCGGTTGCGGAAAAATCTCGGCATCGCCGACCCTATCCAACAGGTATTCCTGCAAGCCGTTCTGATAGCACCATTCGAATTGCTCGTCGCTGAGTTCGGAATTTAAAGTAATTTTCAAGCCCGGACACAATACCGCTTTGGCACGCAGCACATGTTTGAGTTTGCTGACCGATACCCGATTGGAGTCGAAATATTTACCGTCCGGCCAAAAATGCACGCTAGTACCGGTGTTGTTCTTACCCACGGTACCGCTTTGCTGTAATTCGCCAACCTTGTCGCCGTCGGCAAACGCCATTTGATAGACGCCGCCGCCACGCTTGATCTCCACCAGCAGTTTTTCCGATAAGGCGTTCACTACCGACACACCAACACCGTGCAGACCTCCGGAAAATTGATAGTTTTTGTTGGAGAATTTACCGCCGGCATGCAGTTGGGTCAGGATCACTTCCACGCCGGGAATGCCCTGCTCGGGATGTATGTCCACCGGCATGCCCCGGCCGTTATCATCGACCCGCACCGAGCCGTCTTTATACAGCACCACATTGATGGTGTCGGCATGGCCGGCCAAGGCTTCGTCCACGCTGTTGTCCACCACTTCCTGCACCAAATGGTTGGGGCGGGTGGTATCGGTATACATACCGGGGCGCTTGCGCACCGGGTCCAGGCCGCTCAGTACTTCTATAGCGGCCGCGTTATATTCTTGGGTCATGATGTCTCGTAATAGGTGATAACAGAGTGTCAGCTGACCATTATATGTCAGCAACGTGCGCCAGAGAGGCTCCGGAAAGCCGGTCTTCATCCCGGGCTCACCATGCCCCAACTTCCGCAAGCGCCATCTGAAATTACCTAAGCGCTGGAAAAGCCGGACCCACGGCGTTTTCCAGGGCGCCGCCACCGATTTTTGACGACAAGCCAACTGTTTGGCGCCAGCCCCGGTTTCGATCAGCGCAAACGTAGAACTTGGTCGGCGGCGAACACGATGGTTTCTTTGCCGGGCGTTGTTTCGTTGAAATCGATAGCTGCAGGCCACAAGCCATTGAAGCTCCACTCCGCGATGGGAGTCATCGCCTGATCATAGGCTATCAGCGTCGCATCGACCCGCGACCGGCCCGACCTACCGCTGACAAACTGTTGTCGCCAAGTCCAGAGATCCATCGACTTGGTCAAACCTTTGCTGCAGGTAATATTTTTAGCCGATAAGCGTCCGGGTATCTTAACTGTAAGGTTCTCTCCCCGCGCACTAACCCTGGTTTGCTCCACTTCGTTCTGCGAACCCATGCCTTTGCAATCGGTGAAATAAGTGGTGACTCCTCCGGCGCTGAATTCGTAGTAAACCAACGGGGCGGAATTGTCTATGACATTCTCAACGGCGCCGCCGCTGGCTGACGAGACCACGACTGCACCGAATAAAACGCTGATAAAACGGCTGGTTGTTTTCATGACATATCCTCAAAAAGTTTGATTCGGTGCGCCTAAACGGCGGCCGAACGGTTCGATAATTTGGTTTAGAAGAAAGCCACCGATCCGATGTTTAAACAATCTGTCGTAAAAATCGATGAACTTCGACTTGTAACAGCAAATGGAATGCCACTTTCCAAAAGCCCAAGTAACAACAAAATAAATCATTGAATAAAAACAATTATTTTTAAACCGCCATCGATAAACAGGACCGCCGATACAACCTATCGCCCACGGCATATCGTTTTTTGCACGAAATATCGTAAAACTTCGAAAGATAACTTGGTCTGGCTTGCGAACGGTTCGTACCGAGCGGCGTAAAAGCTATCGCATAAGGGCGTAAGCGGAGAGCGGTTCAGGTGGACACGGGATAGGGATAATTGCAACGTGACATTTCGGATGCCCCCCGCTGAGTGTGTAGGTTCGGGAAGCTGGAGCCTTGGAATCCAGTCAAACCTGGGCAACCTCAAAAATGTCACTGTAACTGCAGCCGCTGACGCCTCAGTGTTAGCGAACAACTGAACGAACCGAATTGCTGCCACTAAATCGAAAACAACAGATGCAATCCAAACTCAATGGCAGAGCAATTCATACTATAATGCTTGGTCATTTTTTGAGCACCGCAAGCCACTTTATAATATGTCGAGACGTAAAAACGCATCCCAATTTGAGGAAGCGATGGAAGAACTGGAGAAATTGGTCGAGCTGATGGAACGCGGCGATATTTCCCTGGAAGAATCCTTAAAATCCTTCGAACGCGGCATCAGACTAACTCGTACCTGCCAGCAAGCACTGCAAGACGCCGAGCAGAAAGTCCAAATTTTATTAGAAAAAAACGGCCAGCAAACTTTGGAGCCATTCACCGATGAGTAACTTAAAAGCCTACCTTACCGCCTGCCAGAACCGCGTCGAACGGGCGTTGGACGCCCGGCTACCCGGCGAGAACATTCTGCCGCAAACCTTGCATCAAGCCATGCGTTACAGCGTACTGGACGGCGGCAAACGCACTCGCCCGTTGCTGACTTATGCCACCGGCCAAGCCTTGGGCTTGAGTGAAGACCAGCTGGACGCTCAGGCTTGCGCGGTGGAATTTATCCATGTTTACTCTTTAATTCATGACGATTTGCCGGCGATGGACAACGACGACTTACGCCGCGGCAAACCGACTTGTCATAAGGCTTACGATGAAGCCACTGCGATTTTGGCAGGCGATGCGTTGCAAGCACTGGCCTTTGACATATTGGCCAACGACCCAGCCATTCAAGCGGGCGCGGAAGCCCGAGTCAAAATGATCGCGGCATTGACCCGCGCCAGCGGCTCGCAAGGCATGGTTGGCGGCCAAGCCATCGACTTGGGTTCTGTCGGCCGCAAGCTGACTCTGCCGGAACTGGAAAACATGCACATCCACAAGACCGGCGCGTTGATTCGCGCCAGCGTCAATCTGGCTTCGCTATCCAAACCGGATCTCGATACCGAAGTCGCTAAAAAACTGGATCACTACGCCAAATGCATAGGCTTGTCCTTCCAAGTCAAAGACGACATTCTGGATGTAGAAAGCGATACCGCTACACTGGGTAAAACTCAGGGGAAAGATGTCGATAACGACAAACCGACTTACCCGGCACTACTGGGAATGGCCGGCGCCAAGGAAAAAGCTCAGGAGCTGCATGAACAAGCCGTCGCCAGCCTAGCCGGCTTTGGCAGCGAAGCGGATTTGTTACGCGATTTGTCGCTGTATATCATCGAACGTACGCACTAAGCGTAGCGAACTGCACGATTTATACTTCTTGCGCCACAATCCTTCCGGTTTTCGGCTTGCGTCTACTGGGCTGGCGCGGAATATTGTGGCGCAAACATATAAAGGAATTTTTTAACCCATGACAGCCTCTGATTTCCCGCTCCTCAATACCATCCAGACCCCCGCCGACGTTCGGGCCCTGAAGCCTGAACAACTGGAGCCGCTGGCCGATGAGTTGCGTCGCTATCTGACCCATACCGTCAGTATCTCCGGCGGCCATTTCTCGGCTGGCCTGGGCACGGTGGAACTGACGGTGGCGCTGCATTATGTGTTCGATACGCCTTCGGATCAGTTGGTGTGGGATGTGGGACATCAGGCTTATCCGCATAAGATTTTGACGGGGCGGAAAGAGCGGATGCCGACGATTCGCACTTTGGGTGGGGTCTCGGCGTTTCCGTGCCGGACGGAGAGCGAGTACGATGCGTTTGGGGTCGGTCATTCGTCAACGTCGATCAGCGCGGCGCTGGGCATGGCGATTGCCTCGCAGTTACGCGGGGAAGACAAGAAGATGGTCGCCATTATCGGCGACGGTTCGATTACCGGCGGTATGGCTTATGAAGCGATGAATCATGCCGGCGATGTGAACGCGAATTTGTTGGTGATTCTGAACGATAACGATATGTCGATTTCGCCCCCAGTAGGCGCGATGAATAATTATCTGACCAAGGTGTTGTCGAGCAAGTTTTATTCCTCGGTGCGGGAAGAAAGTAAGAAGGCCTTGGCTAGTATGCCGTCGGTGTGGGAACTGGCCCGTAAGACAGAAGAGCATGTGAAGGGCATGATTGTGCCGGGCACGCTGTTCGAGGAGTTGGGCTTTAATTATTTCGGGCCGATCGACGGTCACGATGTAGAGATGCTGGTTTCGACTTTAGAGAAGTTGAAGGATTTGTCCGGGCCGGTGTTTTTGCATGTGGTCACCAAGAAGGGCAAAGGCTATGCACCGGCGGAGAAAGATCCTTTGGCCTATCACGGCGTGCCGGCCTTCGATCCGACCAAGGACTATTTACCGAAAGCCGCGCCGTCACCGCACCCGACCTATACGGAAGTGTTCGGGACTTGGTTGTGCGATATGGCCAAGCAGGATGAGCGGCTGTTGGGGATTACGCCGGCGATGCGCGAAGGGTCGGGCTTGGTGGCGTTTTCCCAGCAGTATCCGAAGCGCTATTTCGACGTGGCGATTGCCGAGCAGCATGCGGTAACCTTGGCCGCCGGGCAGGCCTGTCAGGGGGCCAAGCCGGTGGTGGCGATTTATTCGACCTTTTTGCAACGCGCTTACGATCAGTTAATCCACGATGTGGCCTTGCAGAATCTGGACGTGTTGTTTGCGCTGGATAGAGCGGGTTTGGTGGGACCGGACGGTCCAACCCATGCTGGGGCGTTTGATTACAGTTATATGCGCTGTATTCCGAACATGTTAGTCATGGCGCCGGCCGACGAGAACGAGTGTCGGCAAATGCTGACCACCGGTTTCAAACACCATGGTCCGGCCTCGGTGCGCTATCCGCGCGGCAAGGGTCCGGGGGCCACGGTCGATAAGGCCTTGACCGAACTCCCCATCGGCAAAGGCGAAATCCGCCATCAAGGCAGCCGAATTGCGATCCTGGCCTGGGGCAGTATGGTGACACCGTCGGTGGAAGCCGGTAAGCAACTGGGGGCGACGGTGGTGAATATGCGCTTTGTGAAACCGCTGGATGAAGCCTTGATTTTGGAGTTAGCGAAAAGTCACGACGTGATCGTCACGGTCGAAGAGAATGTGATTGCCGGCGGTGCCGGTAGTGCGGTGAACGAGTTCTTGCAGGCGCAAAACATTCTGATGCCGGTGTTGAACATCGGCCTGCCGGATCGGTTTGTGGAGCAAGGTAGTCGCGAGGAGTTGCTGGCATTATGCGGCCTGGATACTAAGGGTATCTTGGCTAAGATTCAGGCGGTTTGTGCGTAAATCTGGAGGTTAGAAATGGAGAGATTGAGAAACAAGATTCGGGATATTCCGGATTTTCCAAAACCCGGCATTATCTTCAAAGATATAACACCGCTGGTCAAAGACCCCGCCACATTACGTCTAGCGGTCCATCAACTGCTACATCCTTTCTTAGGCCGCGACATCACCGCAGTGGCCGGTATGGAAGCACGCGGCTTTATTTTCGGTTCGCTGGTGGCCTGGGAACTGGGTATTCCGTTTATCCCACTCCGCAAACCCGGCAAACTACCTTATGACGTACAAAGCGTTTCTTACGACCTGGAATACGGCTCGGCTGAACTGGAAGTGCATATCGATGCAGTGGACAGTAACGACAAGGTGTTGTTGATCGACGATCTATTGGCCACTGGCGGCACCGCCAAGGCTAGTTGCGAACTGATCGAAAAGCTGGGTGCTACCGTGGTAGCCTGTGCTTTTGTGGTGGAACTGGACTTCTTACAAGGGCGGGAAAAACTGGGTAACTACGAAGTGCATGCCTTGCTACATTACTGAGAAATACTACAGAGACGCCTCCCTGCGTCTCTTCAAACAAATTTAACGGCGATTAAGCGGTCTTTTTTTTTTACTCATTTGGTCCATTTTGTCCGAGGCTTTTTCAAATTCCAAAGCAGCATTATCGAACGATTTGGACATGCTATCGAACGCCGCACCACTGGGCTTTACGTTGCCAGGAACTACCTCAATGCCATTTTGCACGTGACCGGGTAGTTTTTTGGCTGTATCGGCTTTTGGTTTTTGCGTCGCACTAGTTTCTTTAGGCTTTGCTGAAGAAATTTCGCCAACATCAACATCCGCATCTATACCGAGATCATAGTCAGTCGAATTACTCTTGCCGTCATTAATCAAGTTCTTGCGATATTGCAAAAATGACTCACGGGTAAACACATAAGGATCCAACGCTGCTTCGTCGATAAAATTCAACGCGCCTTCGGCATTCGCCCTATCGTTAATCCCTTCTACAATGCCGGTACCCGGCACGTAAGTTCCTGGATTGGCGGCTTTATCCACCACAATTGCCGCGCCATCACGCACCGTAGTCGGCCCCAAAACCGGCAGCACCAAATAAGGGCCCTGATCGACCCCCCAGACCGCGAGCGTTTGCCCAAAATCCTCAACATTATTTTGCAAGCCTAGATCGCTGGCCACATCAAACAAGCCGAGCAGACCCACCGTGGAATTGGTCAGGAACCGCCCAGTATCGGAAGCCCCTTGTTCAAACTTACCTTGCAGAACATCGTTCAAAACAACATTGATACCTTTAAGATTGGTAAAAAAATTGCTGACTCCAGTTTGCATGAAATTGGGCGTTACAGTCTTATACCCATTAGCGATGGGCTTCAGCAAATGCTTATCCAAGCCCATGTTAAAACCGTACATGGAGCGATTGAAACCCTCGTAAGGATCCGCTGCGTCTGACTTAGCTTTAGACGCTCTGTTAGCATCGACCGGATGCTTATCCGTGGTAGCACACCCGGTTACCGATAATGCGCTTGAAAATAACACCACCCAAAACAGGGATGCTTGGCTGCTGCCTTGATAACGAGGGCTATACATTACTGACGATTCCTAACAAACTTATTGCTTTGCGTAACTTTCAATTTTCTCAGTGATTTTAACGATCAAGGCATCAAAGCCATCACGGCTTAATACACTAGTGTAATCCGATCTTTTCAATGCCAAATCACTGACGCCATCGGCTATTATATTGATAATTTGCCAGCCATCGTCTTTTTTCTTCATCATATAATCGAACTTGACATCCTTTTCACCGGGAATATGCAAGTTGGTATGAATCACCACACCCCCCCTACCGGTCTCCTCTTCAGAAGCAAAGGTAAACGATTCGCCCGAATAGTCTTTAAAGTTATGAGCATATGCCGACACACTAAGCTTGCTGAATACGCTTTCCAGTTTATTCTGCTGCTCCGTTGTCAACTCTTCCCATTGCTTGCCCACCACGATTCTGGCGATTTTAGGCAAATCATGGCTCTTTTTTACCGCCACATCCAGTTTGTCGTAGCGCCCTTGAAAGCCAAGCTCTTTGCCGGCTTTCATTACGCTCAGCAACTGATTTTGAAACTCCTCGACAACCTGACGAGCAGAAATCTCTTCAGCATTAGCCAAGGACGACAGGCAGACAAGCATTAGCAAACTAAGACTGAAATACAATTTTTTAAACATAATCGTTATAAAAACCTGTTAATGAGGATGACTTCCAGGGTTAGTCTTAAGACTCTACTTTTACCGGAATCTCGGAAATTGCCGACTTTTTGAAAGAAGCAACAAACTCAGGCTGCTTTTCAGCAACCATTTCGCCGGAGGTTTTGGGACCACGCACCGCTGCCCACAAAGCTTTCAATGGATGCGCCAAGGTATCCTCTACCGCTGTTGCTTCGTAGCCGCAATGCGCCATGCAATTAGCGCATTTAGGATTTTTCACCGTACCGTATTTGTCCCAAGGCGTGTCATCCAGCAACTCTTGAAAGGAATTAGCATTACCTTCGTCAGCCAACAAATAGCAAGGTTTTTGCCAGCCGAATACGTTGCGCGTTGGATTACCCCATGGCGTACAGTCGTAATTCTGATTGCCGGCCAGATAATCCAAATACAGCGACGAATGGTTCAATTTCCACTTACGGTTCTTGCCGATTTTGAAAATACCGCGAAACAGGTTTTTAACGTCAAGGCCTTTAATAAACACGTCCTGCTTAGGCGCGCGCTCGTAGCTGAATCCAGGCGCAATAGTGACGCCTTCTACACCCAACTCCATCGCGTAATCCAAAAACTCCGCCACTTCTTCCGGGGTTTCGCCTTGGAACAGGGTGCAGTTAACGGTGACCCTAAAGCCTTTACCCAAGGCCAATTTGATCGCTTCGACAGCGATGTCGAAAACCCCTTCCTGGCAAACGGAAGTATCATGCCGCTCTTTTAAACCATCCAGATGCACGGAAAAGGTTAAATAAGGCGAGGGGGTGTAATCGTTAATCCGTTTTCTTAACAGCAAAGCGTTGGTGCAAAGATAAACAAACTTCTTTCTAGCAACGATACCGGCCACAATCTGCGGCATTTCTTTATGAATCAAGGGTTCGCCGCCTGGAATGGACACCATCGGTGCGCCGCATTCATCAACCGCAGCCAAACACTCCTCAACAGAAAGCCGCTTGTCGAGAATATCATCGGGATAATCGATTTTACCGCAGCCCGCGCATGCTAAATTGCATCTGAACAGGGGCTCCAGCATCAAAACCAAAGGATACTTTTTTACACCTTTGATCTTTTGCTTGATCAGATAACTACCTACAGCCAATTGCTGACGTAAAGGAACACTCACAGCATTATTCTCCAAAAACTATCACGACATCCAGCGACCACAGCTGTTACAAAAAAACAACAGCCGCAAACCGATAACCATCCTAGAAGTGACACCTGCTGCGGCCAATTTAGACCATCAATTAGGCTCGAGGCGCACAATTAGATGTGGTCAGAATACCACTTTCCAACAACATACTCCAGATAAAATACGCAAAAAACAACAAGAACATGCGCACATTTCCTGAAAGCCACACAAAGCCGCTTAGCAACCACAAAAAAGCCTAACCCCTAAAAAACCATAATTATTTTTCTAAAACAACAACAAAGATCAGAAACATGAACTCATATATTGCTTTTGCCAGCACCATTTCGACAAATTTGCCATAAAGCAACATCACTTTGCAAAACACCAACAAACAGTCTATCATTTGGGCAACTAATAGTTAGCCTTGATACAGATGAACGGATCTCAAACACTAATCAATAATCCGGAGTTGCTCAGACAACTAACCGACGCCGAACTGCAAGCCACCTTGCTTGAAGGCGTGTCGCGCACGTTTGCGCTAACTATCCCGCAACTCCCGGATGAACTGTATCCGGCTGTGGCGAATGCTTATTTGCTATGCCGGATTGTCGACACCATAGAAGACGAAATATCCCTTAGCGCCGAACAAAAGAAATACTTTTGCAGCGCTTTTATAGACATAGTCAAGACCGGCAATAACGCAGATGTATTCAGCGCCGAGCTGGCTCCACTGCTCTCGGAGCAAACCATTCCGGCCGAACATAGCCTGATCCAGCTGGTGCCTCGCGTGATTGCCATAACCCGCTCACTGGACGCTCCGCAAATAGAAGCCCTGGCGTGTTGCGTGGAAACCATGGCGAACGGCATGCTGGTCTATCAGGCGTTGGATTTACATGCCGGCTTGAAAACCCTGAAAGACATGGACGACTACTGCTACTACGTAGCCGGCTGCGTCGGTGAGATGTTGGCAAAGTTGTTCTGCCATTATTCCCCGGAAATAGCCGCGCATCGCGAAGAACTATTGAGGCTCTCAGTCTCCTTTGGTCAAGGTCTGCAAATGACCAATATCCTGAAAGATATTTGGGACGACGCCAAACGCGGCGTATGCTGGTTACCGCAAGACATTTTCACCGAAACCGGTTTCAATCTGGCCGAGCTGACGCCGGAAACCGACGACGAGCGTTTCCGCCTCGGCCTGAGCCATCTGGTGGCTATCGCTCACGGGCATTTGCAAAATGCATTAACTTACACACAACTCCTGCCCAGCCACGAAACCGGCATCCGCAACTTTTGCCTTTGGGCGCTGGGTATGGCCGTACTGACCTTGAAGAAAATCAAGGCAAACCTTAATTTCAACGAATCGAATCAGGTCAAAATCAGCCGTAATAGTGTGAAAGCCACTATTGTCGCGACCAAATTGACCGTGCGCAGCAATTTGCTGCTATCCCTACTGTTTAACCTGACCAGCCGTAATTTGAAATCGCCGGATTGGCACTATTCACCTATATCGCACACTGGACAATAAGGAATCACTATGTTTACTGAAGCCCATATAGATACCAGCAGCCACGACACGAACAATACCAGCAGCAGTAAAAGCGGCCTTGGCTTACTGAATGCCGCTATCGCACGCGCCCAGGAAAAATTACTTAGCCTGCAAAGCCCGGAAGGTTATTGGGTATTTGAGCTGGAAGCCGACTGCACTATCCCGTCCGAATACATCATGATGATGCACTACCTGGACGACATCGATGAAGAATTGCAGCGCAAAATGGCCGTTTACCTGCGCAGCCGCCAGGCCGAAGACGGCAGCTATCCGCTATTTACCGGCGGCCCCGGCGACATCAGCGGTAGCGTCAAAGCTTATTACGCCTTAAAAATGGCCGGCGACGCCATTGATGCGCCGCATATGGTCAAATTAAGAGAGTGGATACTCAGCCAAGGCGGTGCGGCGCGCGCCAACGTCTTCACCCGAATCGCACTGGCGATATTCGAACAATTACCCTGGCGCGGCGTGCCGTATATTCCGGTGGAAATTATGCTGCTGCCCAGCTGGTTTCCGTTTCATCTGGACAAAGTATCCTATTGGTCGCGCACCGTGATGGTACCGCTGTTCATCATGTGCACCCTAAAGGCTAAAGCCAAAAATCCGCACAAGGTCAACGTCCTGGAATTGTTTGTCGTTCATCCGGACGAGGAAAAACATTACTTTCCAGAACGGACTCTGCTGAATAAATTCTTCCTGGGCCTGGATAAACTGGGCCGCGTTACCGAGCCGTTGATTCCACAACGCATGCGCGAACACGCCATTCAAAAAGCCGTTGATTGGTTTACCGAACGCCTAAATGGCGAAGACGGTTTGGGCGGCATATTCCCCGCCATGGTTAACGCCTACCAAGCCATGTTGTTATTGGGCCTCCCAGCCGATCACCCCAACGTGGTGATCGCACGCCAATCAATCGATAAACTGCTGGTTATCAAAGATGACTACGCCTATTGCCAACCCTGCTTATCGCCAGTTTGGGACACAGCACTCGCGGCGCTGGCTCTGCAGGAATCCGACAAAGCCGCTAACGCTCCGCAGCTAAGCAAAGCTTACGAATGGCTCAAGAGCGTACAACTGTCTGACGAACCGGGCGATTGGCGCGTTCGCCGCCCCAATCTCGCCGGCGGCGGCTGGGCGTTTCAATTTGCCAATCCGCATTACCCCGATGTCGACGATACTGCGGTAGTGGGCTTCGCGATGGCAGATTCCAATCTGCCTGAACTGGACGAGTCCATCCACAGAGCGACACGCTGGATTGTCGGTATGCAATCGCAAAACGGCGGCTACGGCGCGTTCGATGTCGACAACACCTATTACTATCTGAACGAAATTCCATTCGCCGACCACGGCGCCCTGCTCGACCCACCGACTGTCGACGTCAGCGCCCGCTGCGCGATGTTGATGGCTCGGGTGGCGAAGGATCACGACGAATATTTACCAGCCCTGAAACGCACTATCGAATACATCCGCGGCGATCAAGAAGCCGACGGTTCGTGGTTCGGCCGCTGGGGCACCAATTACATTTACGGCACCTGGTCTGCCTTGCTGGGCCTGGAACAAACCGATGTACCGAAAAGTGACCCGATGTACACCAAAGCTGCGGCGTGGCTAAAAAGCGTCCAACGCGAAGACGGCGGCTGGGGTGAAGACAACTTGAGTTATCACGACGATAAGAAATTTCGCGGCCACTACCATTTCAGCACCGCCTTCCAAACCGCTTGGGCCGTGTTGGGCTTGATCGCCGCCGGCGAAGTCCACAGCCAGGAAGTCAAAGCCGGCATCGACTTCCTGCTGCGCAGCCAGCAGGCGGACGGGGTTTGGAATGACCCCTGCTTTACTGCACCGGGCTTTCCAAAGGTGTTTTATTTGAAGTATCACGGCTATGACAAGTTCTTCCCATTATGGGCGTTGGCTAGATACCGTAACGAATTAGCCAAACAGTGACCATAGGAATTCTTGTTGCCTTACCGGAAGAGCTCTCCACCCTGACCCGCCTAAAATTGGTCCAGGGTGATTGCGTCAGAATCGCCGACAACATTCTCTTGGCATTTGCCGGTGCCGGACCGGTCAATGCGGAGCGGGCCACGCGCCTGTTAATCGCCAAAGGCGCTAAAAAACTGATCAGTTGGGGCTGCGCAGCCGCATTGTCGCCGCAATTGAAACCGGGCGATCTGATGCTGGCCGAGCAGTTGTTATCGGAGCAACAACAGGTGTTCGATACCGATCCGCGCTGGCGTAAGCGTCTGCACGAGTTGTTGGATAAGCAGTTTCCGATTTCCAACGGCAAGTTGGCTGAAAGCAGCCATATCGTCAGCAACAGTAGCGATAAGCACAAACTATACCGGCAGACCGGTGCAATTGCCTTGGACATGGAAAGCTGCGCCATGGCCAAAATTGCCGAGCAATCGAACTTACCTTGTCTGGCAATTCGTACGATTGCCGATCCGGTAAGCATGAGCCTACCCCAAGCGGTTACTCAGGCCTTAAACGGCCAGGGGCAGGTAGAAACCAGCAAACTCTTGCGTTTTTTGGCAACCCACCCATGGGAAGCGCCCAGCCTCATCAAGTTGGGCTTACATTTTCATGCCGCGCAAAAAACCTTGAAAATCATTGCCAAACAACTAAACGAAATCATCGTTTTTTAGCAGAAAACCGTGAATTATTGAAGGGTTAAGCAGCGGGAACATAGCGTAATCCGGAAATAAACCAAGCACTTACGAGGTATTACATGTCTTTTAGCATTGCCGATCTTTTTACTCAGCATTTCGACGAGAAATTCGATTTGCACGAGCATTATCTTAACAACCAGATGGTGCGCGTCTTACGTACCATTGGTTACGACAGAAACTATAAAAAAGCGATCGGCCAATATCTTTACGACGAAGACGGTAACGAGTACCTGGACTTGCTCAGTGGTTTCGGCGTGTTTGCAATGGGACGCAACCATCCGACCATCATCAAAGCCCTGCAAGAAACCCTGACACTGGAATTACCCAGCCTGGTACAGATGGATGTGTCCTTGCTCAGCGGCCTGCTGGCCAAAGAAATTCTGGCGACCTGCCCGGACAATCTGGAGAAAATGTTTTTCTGCAATTCCGGCACCGAAGCTGTCGAAGCGGCGATCAAATTCGCCCGCTACACCACCAAGCGTTCGCGTATCGTGCATTGCGACCATGGCTACCACGGCCTGACGATGGGCTCATTGTCACTGACCGGCGAACACATCTTCCGCGAAGGTTTCGGCCCACTATTGCCGGAATGTACTTCCGTACCGTTCAATGACTTGGCCGCACTGGAACAAGCCTTGAGCAGCAAAGATGTGGCGGCCTTCATTGTCGAACCGATTCAAGGCAAAGGCGTCAACATTCCAGACGATAACTACCTGCCGGAAGTCGAGCGCTTGTGCAAAAAATACGGCACCTTGTTCGTGGCCGACGAAATTCAGACCGGCATAGGCCGTACCGGCAAGTTCTGGGCCATCGAGCACTGGGGCGTTAAACCGGACATGATTTTGATGGCCAAAGCCTTGTCCGGCGGCTTCATCCCTGTCGGCGGCGTCGCCATGACCACCCATATCATGGACACCGTGTTCAACCGCATGGACCGAGCCGTCGTGCATGGTTCAACCTTCTCGAAGAACAATATGGCAATGGCTGCCGGCCTGTCTGCCTTGCATGTGGTTCACGAAGAAAAACTGGTCGAAAACAGTGCCAAGGTCGGGGAAGACATCATAGCCACCATCAACGCGATGGCGCCGAAATACGAATTCCTGAAAGAAGCACGCGGTAAGGGTTCAATGATTGCCATCGAATTCCAGTCACCAAAAAGTTTGGGCTTAAAGGCCGCCTGGGCCATGCTGGAAGCCGCCAACAAAGGCCTATTCTGCCAGATGATCCTGATCCCGCTGTTCAAGGAACACCGAGTACTAGCACAAGTGGCCGGCCACGGCATGAACGTGGTCAAATTTTTACCGCCGCTAACGCTGACTCAAAAAGACCGCGATTGGATTGTCAATTCCGTGGAAAAAACCATCGCCGATACGCATAACGTCACCGGTTCGATCTGGACGCTGGGTAAAAACCTGGCCGGCCATGCTTTAAAAAACAAAAAATAAGGTGCCACACATGAATTTTTTCAAACCTGCTTTGTTCGCCTTGGCACTGGTCGCCAGTAACAGCGCTTTCGGCCACGCCGTTGTCACGCATAATTCTTTAAAACTCAAGCCTGTGCCGGTCAATCTGGCCAGTGACGTGGAACTATCGTTCAATTCCAAGGTGGAATTGGATTTGTCGGAAGTATTCCTGGTCAGTGCCGGGGATAAAATGCAAACCATTACGGCCACGCCGGGCGAAAAACCCGGCCAAGTCTTGCTGCATCTACCAGCTTTGGAACCCGGCGAATATGCCATCAAATTAAAAATATTCGCCGCCGACGGTCATCTCAGCGAAGACCTGCTGCGTTTTTTTGTCAAACAGGCTAAGTGATCCGCATGGAAGGCATTGCAAATTATTTAGACTCATTGATAGGCGGCGTCGATCTCACGTTTTATTCCATCACCATCGGTGGCTTGTTGTGGGGACTGTTAGTCCTGCGCCCCTGGCATGAAGAGGCGCTGTATAACTCGGCCTTACTGAGCAAAACCGTCAACCTGATTCATTTCGGCAGCAAAGCCCTGGTCATCACCCAATTGTCGAAAATTGGCCTGAAAATATGGCTGATGGCCGTGACCTTAGGCAAATCGCCGTTCCCGGCGTTTTTCCAAACCGTGCAATTCCAGGCCGGTTTAGCGCGCGCTACCTGCGCTTTTATTTTGGCGGTGTTCATCCGGCAAGCGTTAAAAAGCAATCCACGCTCCAAACAATTCTGGGTGCTGTCCACGGCGATTATTGTGCCGCTGGTCATTTCCGCAGCTTGGCTGGTACACGGCGCGAGTCGTTTGGAGGATCGCGGCCTGTTAATGACGTTAACTGTCACGCATCAGATCGCTGCGGCCACTTGGGTGGGCGGCATATTTCAAATTCTGACGTTATGGGGCTTGAAAAAACGTAATGCCATAGCCGTTGAAGTTTGGCCTTTGTTATTAAAACGCTTCTCGGCAGTGGGCATCGGCTCAGTCGTCATATTGCTGGTCACCGGCACGCCGCTAGCCTGGTATTACATCCGCACTTTCCAAGGCTTCATCGGCGCCGGTTACGGCAATCTGTTGTTGGTAAAAATTATCATGCTGGGTCTGGCATTAGGCTTTGCCTGGTTGAATAGGCAAGCCGTGAATGCCTATTTCACCAGCCGCAGCCTGTATGCCCTGACCGCGCGCGTGCCCTACTATATCGAAGCGGAAACCCTGATACTGCTGACTATCCTGTTCACTGCCGCCAGTTTGGCCTCGCAACCGCCAGCTGTCGACATTCCGCATTTGACTGCGAGTTTCGAAGAAGTCTTGAACATGTTCCATCCGCGCGTACCGCGCTGGGAATCGCCGACTCACGAAGCCTTGATCGCCGGCGAAGCCGGACGGGTAGCCATCGTCGGTCAGATTCCGTCGGAAGCTGCTACTGCCTGGTCCGATTACAACCACAACATTTCCGGCATCTTCCTGGCGACCATGAGCTTCTTCGCGATGTTGTCGTTCTCCAACCGCTTCCATCGTTGGGCGCGCTTCTGGCCGGTTGGTTTCATGGCATTGGGCGTGTTCCTGTTTTTCCGTAGCGACGCCGAAAGCTGGCCGCTGGGTCCTATCGGTTTCTGGGAAAGTACCTTTAACAATGGCGAAATTCTGCAACATCGGATCGCCACGCTATTGGTGTTTGTACTGGGTTTGATCGAAGTGCGAGCACGGCTGAACAACAACAGTGGCTTTATGCCCTACATGTTTCCGTTGCTGGCGGCATTTGGCGGCATGATGCTGTTGGCGCATTCGCATGTCGGTTTCGAGGCAAAAACTGCCTTCCTGATTCAGGTCGGTCATACCATGATGGGCGTATTCTCGCTGATCCTGGCTTGCGGCCGCTGGCTGGAACTCAAACTAGATTCGCCCGGTAAAAACGTAGCCGGATTTATTTCAGTGTTCGCTTTATTCCAGATAGGCGTCATCCTGATGTTCTATCGTGAACCCCTGTACTGATCATGAAACAGACTAACGAATTTCCGTTACTAGACACCATCCAGACCCCCGCCGACGTTCGGGCCCTGAAGCCTGAACAACTCGAACCGCTGGCCGATGAGTTGCGTCGCTATCTGACCCATACCGTCAGTATCTCCGGCGGCCATTTCTCGGCAGGCCTGGGCACGGTGGAACTGACGGTGGCGCTGCATTATGTGTTCGATACGCCTTCGGATCAGTTGGTGTGGGATGTGGGCCATCAGGCTTATCCGCATAAGATTTTGACGGGGCGGAAAGAGCGGATGCCGACGATTCGTACCTTGGGTGGGGTCTCGGCGTTTCCGTGCCGGACGGAGAGCGAGTACGATGCGTTTGGGGTCGGTCATTCGTCAACGTCGATCAGCGCGGCGCTGGGCATGGCGATTGCCTCGCAGTTGCGCGGCGAGGACAAGAAGATGGTCGCCATTATCGGCGACGGTTCGATTACCGGCGGTATGGCTTATGAAGCGATGAATCATGCCGGCGATGTGAACGCGAATTTGTTGGTGATTCTGAACGATAACGATATGTCGATTTCGCCCCCAGTAGGCGCGATGAATAATTATCTGACCAAGGTGTTGTCGAGCAAGTTTTATTCCTCGGTGCGGGAAGAAAGTAAGAAGGCCTTGGCTAGTATGCCGTCGGTGTGGGAACTGGCCCGTAAGACAGAAGAGCATGTGAAGGGCATGATTGTGCCGGGCACGCTGTTCGAGGAGTTGGGCTTTAATTATTTCGGGCCGATCGACGGTCACGATGTAGAGATGCTGGTTTCGACTTTAGAGAAGTTGAAGGATTTGTCCGGGCCGGTGTTTTTGCATGTGGTCACCAAGAAGGGCAAAGGCTATGCACCGGCGGAGAAAGATCCTTTGGCCTATCACGGCGTGCCGGCCTTCGATCCGACCAAGGACTATTTACCGAAAGCCGCGCCGTCACCGCACCCGACCTATACGGAAGTGTTCGGGACTTGGTTGTGCGATATGGCCAAGCAGGATGAGCGGCTGTTGGGGATTACGCCGGCGATGCGCGAAGGGTCGGGCTTGGTGGCGTTTTCCCAGCAGTATCCGAAGCGCTATTTCGACGTGGCGATTGCCGAGCAGCATGCGGTAACCTTGGCCGCCGGGCAGGCCTGTCAGGGGGCCAAGCCGGTGGTGGCGATTTATTCGACCTTTTTGCAACGCGCTTACGATCAGTTAATCCACGATGTGGCCTTGCAGAATCTGGACGTGTTGTTTGCGCTGGATAGAGCGGGTTTGGTGGGACCGGACGGTCCAACCCATGCTGGGGCGTTTGATTACAGTTATATGCGCTGTATTCCGAACATGTTAGTCATGGCGCCGGCCGACGAGAACGAGTGTCGGCAAATGCTGACCACCGGTTTCAAACACCATGGTCCGGCCTCGGTGCGCTATCCGCGCGGCAAGGGTCCGGGGACCACGGTTGACAAGGCCTTGACCGAACTCCCCATCGGCAAAGGCGAAATCCGCCATCAAGGCAGCCGCATTGCGATTCTGGCCTGGGGCAGTATGGTGACACCGTCAGTGGAAGCCGGCAAGCAGCTGGGCGCGACGGTGGTGAATATGCGCTTTGTGAAACCGCTGGATGAAGCCTTGATTCTGGAAATGGCGAAAAGCCATGATGTGATCGTCACGGTCGAAGAGAACGTGATTGCCGGCGGTGCCGGCAGTGCGGTGAACGAGTTCCTGCAGGCGCAAAACATTCTGATGCCGGTGTTGAACATCGGCCTGCCGGATCGGTTTGTGGAGCAAGGTAGTCGCGAGGAGTTGCTGGCATTATGCGGCCTGGATACTAAGGGTATCTTGGCTAAGATTCAGGCGGTTTGTGCGTAAACAGCCCGATGTTACAGAGCTATTTCAAGTCCTTGTACCAACGCACGATGTCGGAAGCGTATGCGTTGGCGGCCAGGGAAATAGTATCGGCGCTAAAAGAGAATGGCGGAGCATGTCTTGACTGTGGTGCCAACAGCGGCTATTGGTTTGATCGCCTTGCTACCGAAATAGGTTTGACGCCCGCTCAATACCACGGCATCGAGTGGGATAGTGACAGCGTCAATGCGGCCCGGTTAAAGCAGCTTAATGTTCAGCAGGGCGATCTGAATAAAAAGCTGCCTTTCGAAAACGACAAATTCAGCTGTGTATTCGCGCTTTCTGTTTTGGAACATTTACTAAATGGCTGTCATTTTCTCAAAGAGACGCATAGAACATTAAAGCCAGGGGGCAAACTGGTGCTTTTAACCCCAAACATTAGCACTTATTTCACCGCCGCCCTGATTCTTGCCGGAAAAATGCCGTCTAGCGGCCCACATCCCGACTCGGATATTTTGCTGAAATCGGAGGAAGTTTTTAAGGTCAGCGCAGATGAACTTCACTGGGATACCGAGTCCGATACACCTGTTCACCGCCATTTAGTGGTATTCAGTTACTTGACGCTGAAAAAATATCTAAACACTATTGGTTTCTCACAAGTCACGGGGTATGGCTTTGGCTTATATCCGCTGCCAAACTTCATTCAGCCTGTTTTTGAAAAAATCGATCCTTACCATTGTCACCAAATGGTCTTCATTGCCAGAAAATAAGTATTGATTAACTATTGCACATAGATAAATGTTAGAAATCCTGCAAATACCGGTTCTACAAGACAATTACATTTATCTATTACAAGACACTTATTCCGGATTGACCGCCGTGATTGACCCCACCGTTGCCGATCCGGTTATCGATGCTTTAGTCGAGAAATCCTGGCAACTTGATTACATTTTTAATACCCATCATCACAGCGACCATATAGGCGCCAATTTACAACTCAAGCAGCAAACCGGCTGCAAGATCGTTGGCTCGGCAGCCGACCAGGCGCGTATCCCCGGCATTGACATACTGCTCGGCGACGGGGATGTAGTTAAACTCGGCAATCAGTGCTTTCAGGTCATCGACACACCCGGCCATACCGTAGGGCATATCGTTTATTACAGCGCCGATAGCCAGGCTTTGTTTTGCGGCGACACTTTGTTTTCGCTGGGTTGCGGCCGATTGTTCGAAGGCAGCGCCGAACAGATGTGGCATTCGTTGGAAAAACTGAAAGCCTTGCCGGCCGAAACCCGCATCTACTGCGCCCACGAATATACCGCCGCAAATGGCCGTTTTGCGTTGTCGGTTGATCCGGACAATCCGCAGCTGCTGCAGCGGATCGATCAAGTCGCCGAACTTCGCCAACAAAACCGCCCCACCCTTCCCTCGACTATCGGCCTGGAACTGGCAACCAACCCCTTTTTTAGGGCGCACGACCTCGGTATTCGCAACAATATCGGCATGACAGACCAATCCGACTTGGCGGTTTTCAGGCAATTACGCCTATTGAAAGACCAGTTTCGATAAATCGACCCCAGCTGTCGATACCCTTTAATTCTGCTAGACTGTTGTCCACATTTCGGCATGTTTCCTTGCCAAACTTTGGATTTTCATGAATAACATCCCCTCGATCAGCATCGTCATCCCCGCAAAAAACGAGTCTAGAAATCTGCCGTCCTTTTTACCGATGTTACATCTGCTGTACCCTGATGCGGAGATTCTGCTGATAAACGATGGCTCGACGGACGATACTGCCGCCATCGCTCGCGCGGCCGGCGTCACGGTGATTGATCATCCTTACAGCATGGGCAACGGTGCGGCGATTAAAACCGGAGCCAGGCATGCAAAAAACGATATTTTGGTGTTTATGGATGCCGATGGCCAACACGACCCCGGCGACATTCCGGCGTTGCTTAACAAACTGAACGACGGCTACGATATGGTGGTCGGTGCCCGAAACGCCGGTAGCCATGCCTCATTATTCCGACGTCTGGCGAATAAGTTCTACAATAAGCTGGCATCAATGATGACCGGACACAAAATAGAAGATCTTACGTCCGGATTTCGTGCGGCCCGAGCCAACAAATTCCGCAAATTTCTTTACCTATTACCCAACGGTTTTTCTTATCCGACCACCAGCACAATGGCGTTTTTTCGTTCCGGCTTCCCGGTAGCCTACATTCCTATCCACGCCGGCAAACGCAGCGGCAAAAGCCATATCCGGCTGATGCATGACGGTTTTCGATTTTTTATTATTATCTTACGGATTGGGGTGCTGTTCTCACCCATGCGGCTGTTTTTACCCATCAGCAGCATAGTATTTAGCTTGGGCGCCGGCTATTACGGCTACACTTATTTTACCGAAAACCGATTTACCAATATGAGCGCGGTACTGTTTTTGTCGTCCTTGTTTATCTTTCTGATCGGCATCGTTTCCGAACAGATTTCATCCTTACATTATAAAAATATCGAATAATTCAAACCTTCACGCTGCTGAAAATCACGAATTTGGCATTAGCAGCCACCTGCCGGCAATTGCCGAATAATTTCTTCAGCGCCAGATGGTAGTTCAAATGGCGATTACCGATTACCCGTAACTCACCGCTCTTACGCAAGACTTTATGTGCCTGCCGGAACATCTGCCAGGCAATATGATCGCCTATGGTGTGCTGTTGATGGAACGGCGGGTTACAGACTATGCAGTCTGCACTGTTCTCCGGGTAATCGCTCAAACAGTCGGCAACTAAAAAATTGGCCTGTCGACTATCGGCAAAAGCCGCCGCAAAATTTTCTTTGGCCGAGGCGATAGCCATAAACGATTCATCGATAAACCCTATTCGCGCATTTGGGTTTTGTTTTGCCAACATCACGCCGACGATGCCGTTACCACAACCCAAATCGATAAAATCTCGGTACTCGGAGTTTTGCGGCAGATGCTCCAATAAAAAACGGGTGCCTATATCCAGGCTATCGCGAGAAAATACGTTGGCGTGATTGCAGACCGAAAGATCGCTATTCTCCAACTGATAGCGCGTGGGATAAGGGTTTTCCGGCAGTTGCAGATTTTGATCCACACTGGCAAAAATCAGTCTAGCTTTTTTCACCGCCAAAGAGGGCTGCGTGGGTCCGACCAAGCGCTCCAGCAATTTCCAGGTGTTTGGCGGCAAGGTCTTTACCATACCAGCAGCGATTACCCGACAATCAGCCTTCAACAACGGTTTAAGCCTATGCAATTGATACTCCAGCAAAGCCATGGTTTTGGGGATTTTAATCAGTAGGTAATCAATGTCCGCTTCCGGTAGCGACAGGCTATCCAACAAGCGCACTCGCTCGTGGTCTATGCGATTCAATGCCAGATTAATACGTGTCGCCTGCTGCGAAAGCCAGGAATCGGACATAGCGGTTGGCCGGTAAGCGCTGAGCGAAACTGCCAACGCACCGAAGCTGTCATTGAGGATAACGATACTGCCATGCTCGGCAACGCCTGCGGCAGCCAAGTGATTTAACAGATATTCGTCAGCAGCATCCCAAGCCCGCAGCAGTTCATTTTTGCGAAAAGGTAAGCGCTGGAGTTGAAAAACCCCTAGCGGACTAGCTAATTCCAGATCCATATTCCGAGAAAATAAAGTTGCTATACCCCAGGGCATAAAAGGTAGATTGATGTCATGACGGCATTTCAAGGAATTAGGTTAACCGCCAGGGCAGCGACAATTTGCCACGCGGCAAAATGCCACATTTTCAGGACAGTGTCGCTTCAGTAAACTGCAAGCAACTCTTGTATGCGCCCCTATGGGGAATGAGAGTTATACCCCACCTCTCCGAACGGCCGGTCCATCGCAACATGGACCCGGTCGTTTTTTTTAGCTGGCCCGGCGTAGCTTATCGGCCGAAGAGCCGGCAAACAGGCGATAAAAGTTTTCGGTTGATTGCTCGGCAATGGCTTCGACGGAGGTCCCGCGCAAATCCGCAATATGTTCCGCCACGTAGCGCACATAGGTCGGATAATTCGGTTTACCGCGATACGGCACCGGCGCCAGATACGGTGAGTCGGTTTCAATCAGAAAACGGTCGGCTGGTATTTTACGCGCCACATCTTTGATGGCTTCCGCGTTCTTGAAAGTCACGATGCCGGAAAAAGAGATATAGAAATTCAAATCCAATGCTTTTTCCGCATAAGCCCAATCCTCGGTAAAACAGTGGATAATCCCGCCCACTTGGTCCGCGCCTTCTTGCCGCAACACATCCAAGGAATCCTGCCCAGCCTCGCGAGTATGGATAATTAAAGGCTTGTTGAGTGTCTTGGCGGCGGCGATATGGGTGCGAAACCGTTGAAACTGCCATTCCAAATCGCCCTCGCTACGAAAATAGTCCAGCCCCGTCTCACCAATGGCGATCACTTTTTCGTTATCGGCCAACTGCAGCAAGTCATCCAGCGTGGGCTCACGCCCATCATGAACATTTGGATGCACGCCCACCGACAAGGAGATGTCCGAATACGGCATGACTTGCTCCAGCATAGCCGGATAGGCTTCCATATCGATAGAAATACACAGCATATGCCTGATCTGGGCCGCGCGTGCCGCTTGCACAAAGGTATTGAAATCATTAGCGTAAGGCGCCAAGTCGATACGATCAAGATGGCAGTGGGAGTCGATAAACATGAGTTTAGAAAAGTAAAGACAAGCGGCAAAGTCCGCCCGCAAAAGTGTTTACATGGTGTGCGTGGAGCGATCAGATTCTAATGCACCGGCCAGATAGGTTTCGATTTTATTGCGCGCCGCACCACCATCCTGATCACTGAATTGCACGCCAATACCGGCGGCGCGATAGCCTTCCGCGCCGGACGGCGTTTTCCAGATAATTTTACCGGCAATCGGCAAGCGTTCAGTTTCGTCCATTAAATTCAGCAACATGAACACTTCCTCACCCATCTCGTATTCGCGTTTGGTCGGGATGAACAAGCCGCCATTTTTCACGAAGGGCATGTACGCCGCATACAGCGCGTTTTTATCCTTGATCGATAAGGACAGGATACCTTGTCTGGGTGCTGCTGATTCTGCCATACGCTTAGTGTCTGTTCAGTTGCGACCAGCTAATCAATAGCTGCTCGACCATCAATTGTTTATTAAGTTGCGTGTTCAATTGCGACTTGGTGGTAAGCACATTATCGTAAAACCGATAGAGGCTTTTCAATTCTAGCCGCTCGGCGAGGGCTTGCAAGGCATTTTTCAGATCCGGATTGCTAAGCGCCGGCGATTCCGCCCGGTAAGCACATTTAACAATGTCAGCAATCCAGCTTGCCATCCAGCGTAACACCACGGCCAAATCAATCTTTTCCTGCTTTTGCCAGAGTTCGGCGACGGTTAACAGATTCTCTTTGCCTTGTGCCACTTGCAGCCAGGCGTCGAAATACTGCTGCCGGAGCTGAATCATATTAAGCTCGGCGTATTGCTGGGCCAATAGCGGCGAGCCTTGGGCCAGCGTTAAGAGCAGATCGGCCTGCTCTCCGACACGCTGCTGCCGCAACCAAGTCATTGCCAGTTCGTGGTCGGGCGTTAGGCAATCGATTTTCTGGCAACGGCTGCGAATCGTCGCCGGCAAGCGGCTCGGTTGCTCGCTGATCAACAACAAACAAGTGCGTTCGGTCGGCTCTTCCAGGCACTTCAAAAACGCATTCGCCGAAGCCGTATTCAAGGCATCGGCCGGCTGAATAATCACCACGCGATAGGCATCGTCGTACTGCGGTTTCAACGCCAGCTTGACGATTAACTGTCTGATTTTATCGATACCGATGGCCTTGCCCGGTTCGTCAGGTTCTATCGTCACAAAATCGGGATGGGTTTGCGCATCGAACAATTTACACGCAATGCAATGACCGCAGGCACTCGCATCGGCCAGCGGCGCCTGACACAACAGGGTTCGAGCGTAATATCCGGCCAAATGCCGTTTGCCTTGCCCTGCCGCGCCGGAAAACAGCAAGGCTTGCGGGAGGCGTTGTTGCTCGATATAACCGTGCAACTGCCGCCAATTATCCTGTTGCCAGGGGTAAACCTGCAGTTGGGTAGACATCAATCGGCCCACAAGCCTGCCAACTCAAGGCGCAACTGCTGTTGCACCTCGCCGAGCGGCAAACTGGCATCGATAATTTTGTAACGACGCAAATCCGCCGCGGCGCGTTGTAAATAGGCTTGCCGGACTCGGTCGAAAAACGCTAACTGTTCGGTTTCAAACCGGTCCAGTTCGCCCCGATGCTTGGCGCGCTGCATACCGATTTCTATCGGCGCATCGAAGACAAAGGTCAAATCCGGCCGAAGCGTGCCCTGCACCGTGTTTTCCAGCCAAGCTATGGTCTGTAAATCCATATTGCGGCCACCGCCCTGGTACGCATAAGTAGCGTCAGTGAAACGGTCGCACACCACCCACTGCCCTTGCTGTAACGCCGGCAAGATCACTTGTTGAATATGTTGAGCACGCGCCGCGAACACCAACAACAACTCGGCTTGCTCGGTCAAACTTTCCGCTTGCCGTTCCAACAAAATCCCGCGAATCTTTTCGGCAATGCCGGTACCGCCCGGCTCGCGGGTCAGCACGAACGGGATGCCCCGTTCTTCCAGCAACTGTTTGATAAATTGCAGATTGGTGGATTTGCCGACGCCTTCACCACCTTCCAGCGTGATAAATCGACCGTAAGTCATCGTTGATATTGATCGACGTATTTTTCGTGTTCAGCCAAGGTCGAAGAAAACGCATGGCGGCCATTGCCGCGGGCGACAAAGAACAAAGCATCACTATTATCCGGGTGCAAGGCGGCTACAATCGCCTGTTTACCGGGCATTGCAATCGGTGTGGGCGGCAGGCCTTCGATGATATAGGTGTTGTAGGGTGTGGGTTCGCGCAAATCTTTATGCCGGATATCGCCATGGTAATCGTCGCCCATGCCATAAATGACGGTAGGATCGGTTTGCAACAACATGCCTTTCTTTAAACGCCGCGCAAATACCCCGGCGATCTTTCTGCGCTCTTCGCCGGCGCCGGTCTCTTTTTCGACAATAGACGCCAAAATCAACGCCTCGTAAGGGTTTTCCAAGGGCACGCCGTCATCGCGTTTTTGCCATTCTTCGTTCAACACCGCTTGCATGCGATCATGCGCACGCTTAAGCAAATCGACATCGGAGGTATTTTTTTCAAAGAAATAGGTGTCGGGAAAAAACAAACCCTCCGGATGATTCTTATCCGAACCGATTTGCGCCATCAGGTCTTCCAATTGGTTATCGGTCAGCGTGTGTTGCAGGTTGGGGTTGTTTTTGATGGTATTGAACATTTGCTTAAAGGACCAACCCTCTGGAAACGTAATCGAATACTTGCGGGTTTTACCATCGGTCAATTGTTGCAGAATGTCGGCGGCGGTAGAACCTTTCGCTAACACATACTCACCCACCTTCAACAAATGGTCGAGATTTTTCCGATAGGCAAACAACCGAAACCATAAGCGATTCACCGTCACCTGCTGCGCACGCAGATTTTTCACCACCGATTCCAACGTATCGCCTTTTTTAATTTCTATCACGGTCTCGGTCATGACGACCGGCTTTTTTAGAATTAGTTGATAGTGCATGCCGGCCCAAATCGACACCAAACCCAATACCATCAATAATGTAAATGCGATAATGCTTCTAAACACTGCTATACCTCTGCCATGCGGGCTGCGTTGAGCAAGTCTTGCAAGTGCCGGGTGATGGCGCCGACACTAAAAACTTGCGCTTCCAACCGTTTAATCGGCCAGATACCGATTACCGAGTTGCTGACAAATAGCTCGTCAGCCTGCAAAACGGCAGTTTGATCGATTGCTTGCTCAAACAACGGTAGCTTGCTGCACTGCGCGAATGCCATGATCAGCTGCCGCACAATACCGGCGACGCCGCATTGCCCTAGCGGCGGCGTGTATAAACTGCCTGACTTGACGATGAATAGATTACTCATCGTGCCTTCCACGACCTGGTCTTGAGTATCCAACATCAAACCCTCTTGAATCGAATCATCTTGCCATTCCGCTCTGGCTAAAATCTGCTCGAGTCGATTCATGTGTTTGATACCGGCCAAGCTCGGATTCAAAGACAAACGCTGTTCGCAAAAACGCGCGGCGATGCCGTCTGTTTGAAGTTGCAGGGGATAATCGGGGTAAGGATGCAGGCTGAACAGCCTGGTAGGGATAACTTGCTCTGGCTGCCGGTAACCGCGACCGCCGCTGCCGCGCGTCACGATCAACTTCAGCACGGCCCGCTCGCTAGATTCGCACAACTGCCGGGCTTCAGTTTCAAGCAAGACAGCATCCGGCATCGGGATTCGCAGCCGGCGACACCCCTCTGCTAAGCGTGTTAGGTGGCGATCAAAAAACAGCGGTTTTCCCTGCAAGACTTCGATGGTCTCAAACAGACCGTCGCCGTATTGAAAGCCTCGGTCAGAAACATCGACACAGTGTCTGTGCTCGCCGTTTAATAAAAACATAGCCAGACACTGCGGAAGCGGAAGCGCTTATTGGTAACGTTTGAAAACCAGAGAGCCATTGGTACCGCCAAAGCCAAACGAGTTGGAAATAGCGACGTCGATGTGCATGTTTCTGGCAATATTCGGAACGTAATCCAGATCGCACTCAGGATCGGGATTTTCCAAATTGATGGTGGGTGGCGCGATTTGATGCTGAATAGCCAGGGCCGTCAATACTGCTTCGATACCCCCGGCAGCACCCAACAAATGACCGATCATCGACTTGGTGGAACTAACGGCCAATTTATAAGCGTGATCGCCCAGCGCCAATTTCATCGCATGCGTTTCGCCAATATCGCCGGCCGGTGTTGAAGTACCGTGGGCGTTGATATATTGCACGTCTTGCGGATTAACTTTAGCGTCACGCATCGCATTACGCATGCAGCGTGCCGCGCCTTCGCCTCCCTCGGATGGCGAGGTGATGTGATAAGCATCGCCGCTCATGCCGTAACCGACCAGTTCCGCGTAGATTTTCGCCCCGCGCGCCTTGGCATGTTCCAGTTCTTCCAGGACTACTACGCCGGCGCCGTCGCTGAGTACGAAACCGTCGCGGTCGCGGTCCCAGGGGCGGCTAGCGGTGGTAGGGCTGTCATTACGGCGCGACAAGGCTTTTGCCGAAGCAAATCCACCCATCGCGGTCGGCGAAGTCGTGCAGCGCTCTGCACCACCGGCCACCATCACATCGGCATCGCCGTATTTGATCAGTCGCGCAGCGTCGCCAATATTATGCGTACCCGTCGAACAGGCGGTGACGATGGCAAAGTTGGGGCCTTTCAAACCATATTTGATCGACAGATTACCGGAAATCATATTAATGATGTTGCCCGGCACAAAGAAAGGCGAAATCCGTCTTGGTCCGCCGGCCACGTAGGTGGCATAGCATTCTTCAATACCGGTAATGCCGCCGATGCCGGCGCCGATAGCCACACCGATCCGCTCGGCATTTTCTTCGGTGACTTCAAAACCGGAATCCTCAATCGCCTGGCAACCCGCTGCAATGCCGTAATGCACGAAACCGTCCATGCGTTTGGCATCCTTCTCGGCAATATAGTCGCCGATATTGAAATTTCTGATGACACCGCCGAACGTCGTTGCAAAAGGGGATATGTCAAATGAATCGATCGGACTAATGCCGCTCTTCCCGTTGACAATGCCATCCCAGGTATCGGCAACATTATTGGCTAACGGCGTAATGGCGCCTAAGCCCGTTATAACAACTCGACGTGTGCTCACAGTAAACTACCGGTAAAAAAAGAAGACAACCAGAGAAGGGAGATAAACCGGCTAGTGGATGGCAAGCACCCACTAACTTTTGGAAACAACTTACTGCAGATTGGCGTTGATGTAATCGATAGCCAATTGGACTGTGGTGATTTTTTCAGCTTCTTCGTCTGGAATTTCGCATTCGAATTCTTCTTCCAGAGCCATGACGAGTTCAACTGTGTCTAAAGAATCAGCACCAAGATCGTCAACAAAAGACGCATCGTTCGCGATTTCTTCTTTTACGCCTAATTGTTCTGCGACAATCTTTTTTACTCGTTCTTCGATATTACTCATATTTTTTTCCTCGAACAATGCAAATGCCTGACTGCGAGCACTTACCTTATCTTTAGTGTTGTATTAATTGAATTTGCAATCTCGTCACTGGCCTTGCCTAACGACAGCGCGGATTATACTTTATGTTCCAAAAAATTCACAACATTCGCCCGCGACTAGGCGATTCGCGGCCTGAGGCTATGTTTTCCCGCTCAAATTTTTAATAATTTCTTCCAACGGCACCAAATTCAGTTTGATCCGGAACAAAACCGCCTGGTTCTCCAACACGCCAAAACATTCGTAGGTACGCAGCATGATACTGGTGTGATTCAGGGTTTTATCCGGGGACTCCGGCAGTTGTTTGACCAGAATATGCAACTTATCGTTGTTTTTCAACGTCGCCAGATGTACGCGATCCACTGAAATGTCGTGCGAGGTGTATACCATCGGATTGCGTTTGAAGTCGTGGTTTTCCAACTGCGCCTTCTCCAACAACGCGCCGGACGTCAAACTGCAGGGAAACACTTCCGGATACTGCGCCACCTGCAACAACTCATCGAAATAATCCGACTGTTCCGCAAACGAACCCGACAGAAAGTTCTTGACGTTGCCGTTATTCATCCACTTGCGCTTTAAAAAAAACTCGGTGCCGGGCACCACAGTTTTATCGGGTAACGCATTCAAATCCGGCAGGCCGCTTAAATCAGTATCCGCTAAAAACAAAGGCTGTTTGGTTTCTTTTTTATACCCCAGCAAAATGGTTTTGCCTTGCGACTTGATCGCGATGCGATTGGTCAAAGTCAGCTCGGGTATTGTCGCAATCAAGGTCTTTTTAATATCCAGCGTCATCTCTTGCCGCGGCCGCAAGGCATTAACAAAGATGATCTGATAATTACTAAAACGCAGCTGATTGTCGGCGATAATCTGGTCTTCGTGATGCGCCTCCCGGTATAAGCGCATCTGATATTCGATCAAAGTATTTAACTGAAAGCCCAACACGATCGGGCCTTTAAACGGGTTGTGCGTGACCTGCAGCCATTTATGCTTGTCGTGAAACAAGTTGAAATCGTCAGATGCGTTGCGGGCGACTTCGATATGAATTTGTTCGAAAGTAAACGATTTATCTTTCATCGATGACCAATGACAGTAGATATGAGCCGGCTATTCTAGGCTGATTGCGGTAAATCAGGAAATAACGCACCCAACCAGCTTGTTCTGAGCCGACAACAATCCCCGGCCTGGACCGGAAATCAGCTTACTATCGACATAGCCTTACTAACTTGATTAACGACAAGCCATCTGCATATTTAATGACACAAAAACCGCCGGTGTGCTTATCAGTTATTCATATTGATAAGTGCCGCTACCTGCCCGCGTATTTCTGCACCCACCCGACTATCCAATTGACCCAACCACCGTCCCGGAATCTGCGCCAATCCATATTTGGCCCCTGCCAACATCCCGGCCAAGGCCCCCGTCGTATCCGCATCGCCGCCCTGATTCACGGTAGCAATCAGGCAGGATTCGAAATTATCGGTATCGAAGAAATAATGCAGCACCGTCTGTGTGGTATCGACGATGTAGGCCGAGGCTTTACTCGGATAAGGGTGGTAGGCAAATTCGCTGTATTGGTTGATCAAGCGTTTGGCCTCCAGTAAACAGGCTTCAACAGGTTGTCCGTGAATCAACCGGTTAGTCATTCGACCCAATGCCAGCGTAGCAGCGTCGGACAATGGATTATGGTGGGTGATGTGGCTCTGCTCCAGACTCCATAATTCGAAATCATCCGGCCGATTTAGCGTCGCCAACACCACCGGCAAATTACGCATACAGGCGCCGTTACCGGCGTCATCTTCACGCGGCAACCCCATCAATACACCTTCATCACGATACCGCACGAGGCCGCGTCGGCACGTATTGCCCACATCCGGCGGATCGCTTTCCAACCAGGCGAGAAAATTGTCGGCCACAGACTTCAAATTCCAACCTTGATGCTCAATGATGGCTCGCCCCAAGGCCTGCGACATTTGCGTATCGTCTGTCACCTGCCCCGGCTCCAAACCCAGCCAGCCGCCGCCTATCATTTCGGTATGCACGCCGTAACGACTCTGAATTTGCTTCGGCGACATGAATTCCACCGTCGCCCCCAGCGCGTCACCACAAGCAAAACCCAGGTAAGCACCCAGGGCCCGATCCATTAATTGCTCATTCATCGCAACACCTTCACTCGATAATCGCCGCCAATCACCAAATATTCGGCCTCGCCGCGCAAGGCGTGATGCGGCAACAAATCGTTAAAAAACACCAGCTTCACCATCGGCACCTCAACCTCCAAAACATAGCTGCCAAATTCGCTGGCGATACTGTAGCGGTCGGTAAACGACACAATGCTGTTGAAATGCACAATCTTGTGCTCGCGGCTCCAATCGCCCAAGGCATTGACCCCTCGATAAAGGGTTTTGTGGGTTGCAGCCGGCACCTGAAAGCGCTCGATCACCCACTGGCAAAACTCATATAACAAATCCAACTGCATGTAGATGCAATTATTGTGGTAGCGGCTGTTCATCTTTTCTTCGATGTAAGTTACCCAGTCCTTACTCATGAAACTGCTGATTTGTTGTTTATGGTAATTGGGGAACAGGCCAAAGCGGCTTTCCACCCAACCCTTCAGTACCGCACCTTGAGCGTTATTGGAATCCAGACCCCAATCTTGAATCAGGCGCAGATAGCTGTTGCGGTAACGCCGCCGGCCGTCGGCATCGTCGCGTAAACGCTGCTCGGTTTCGAAGCCGAATACCACGCACATGTAGTCTTGAAATATCCGCCCGCAATCCGCCAACGAGGCTTGTCCGGCCAACTGCTCAAACAGTCCGGGCGCGGACTCCCGGGTTCCGGCGATATGCAAGGGCTTGGGGTATTCGTTAAATAGGTGACTGGCCAAACACGCCGTCGCCATGCCGATCAAATTGGTACTGTGGCCGTGCTGGGAAATATCGGGCATGGGGGCTAACTGAGAAGAATGTCGGACACTGATTAGCCCTAATTCTCACATCGAATAGGGAAATTAGCCATACGAAATAAACTTTCCCGAACTATTCCTCCGGAATTCCCGGTACCACAAAACACTCTCGATTCCGCGCAACCGGCTAGCTAGCTGGAAATAGCAAGCACCAAGCAAGAACCTAGCCGTTTTTTGTGATTGACATCACACAAAGACAGAGAATACAGTGCGCTAGCCAATTGATTATTAAACAAAAAACAAGCGATCAATAACAGGCAAAACAATAACAACACACAGGAGAGTCATATGAAAAAGTATGTAGCCGAGTCCTTCGGGACATTTTGGTTGGTTCTTGGTGGCTGCGGTAGTGCGGTATTAGCCGCCGCATTTCCGAATGTGGGCATCGGCTTGCTCGGCGTTTCGCTGGCGTTCGGTTTGACAGTACTGACCATGGCCTATGCCATCGGCCATATTTCCGGCTGCCACCTCAATCCGGCTGTATCGGTTGGCTTGTGGATGGGCGGCCGCTTTCCGGCCAACCAATTGTTGCCTTACATCGTCTCTCAAGTGGTCGGCGCGATTGCGGCCGGCGGCGTGTTGTATCTGATCGCCAGCGGCAAAGCCGGATTCGACGTAGCCGCCGGCTTCGCCTCCAACGGTTACGGAGAACATTCGCCGGGCGGCTACTCCCTATTGTCCGCATTAGTTACAGAAGTGGTGATGACCATGATGTTTTTACTGATCATCCTCGGCGCCACCGACGCCCGCGCCCCTGCCGGCCTGGCGCCTATCGCGATTGGCTTGGGATTAACCTTGATTCACTTGATCAGCATCCCGGTCACCAACACCTCGGTAAATCCGGCTCGCAGCCTGGGTGTAGCGGTTTATGTCGGCGATTGGGCCTTGGCACAACTTTGGCTGTTCTGGCTGGCGCCGATTATTGGCGCGGTTTTGGGCGCATTGATTTATCGCTTTATCGGCAGCCCGGACGAGTAACCCCCGAGCTTACTTCAGCGCGGTTCAGCAAGCCTTCGTCATTCCCGCGAATGCGGGAATCCATTTTGGCAACATGGCTACCTGCTGCGCGTCAGCGACAATATTAGGGCCGGATTAATTCAGGCATCGCCAGCCGGCCAGCTATCTTGAAATCAACATTTCGCCAGCGATTCTGATATGGATATAAAAACCTACCAGGGCTGATCGAATGTATCCGGCGCAATAGCCCTAAATGACCGTTACTCCATCACTGCGGACGACGAAGACAACGAACTAAGCGTGCTCGACCATCTGACGCAAAATCCCGCCGATCTCGAGGAGCTGAATATCCAAGCCGCGTTCTTTTTTCCGAATAATGAAAACCAGATCGCACTGCTAAGCGACGAGAGCAAGGACAAGAAAAACTTTCAATGCGTTTCTGTGGGGCTTTAACAGGCTGGTGAAAAACCCGCCGATATTTCCCCTTACCCACGATGTTCGTGATTTTTTCGAGTTGAAATCGGTCATGACATCGAGTTTCAAGCGTTTTGCCCCGGTTTCAAGGGCTTTTTATTCGCCTGAAGCCGTCTGTGGACGGTTTTCAGGCGAACTTCACCCTAGGCGGGTGCACTCCACGCCGGTTTCGGCGTGAACACCAATAGGTTGAGCATGCGCGTCAGGTTGTAGGCGGCAAAGCAAAACAAGGCCTGACCCGCGACTTTGGCTAAGCCGATGTGACGGGTTTTGCGCAGGCCGCCGACCGTTTTGACCCAGCCAAAGGCTTCTTCGACGATTTTGCGGCGCTTGAGACTTTGGGCGTAACCTTTGCCGCGCGCGGTGCGGCCGTCGACGGCACTGCCAATCTTTTTGCGGGCCACATGGGCTTTGATATCACGGGACTCGAGTCCGTTGACGAACGCCGGTTGGTCATAGCCTTTGTCGGCACCGACGCTGCCACCTTGGGGCACGCGGCGTTTGATCATTTTTTGCGCGGCTTCGATTTCGGCGGTGCCGGTGGCTTGTGTGGTTTCGACATCGACAATCAGGCCGTTGCGATTCTCGGACAAGGCATGGGTGATGTAACGCAGTTTGGCCTCGGTGTATTCGCCTTTCTTGTAAAGCCGGGCTTCGGGATCGGTTGTACTTTGATGGGTGGCGTTGCTGCGCTTTTCGCCACTGAAGTCGATCTCGGGATTGCGGCCGGCGGGTTTATCGGGACCACTACCATCTTTTTTGACGAAGCTTTTGTGCGAGGCCCAGGCTTCAATCAGGCTACCGTCGACGCTGAAGTGTTCGTCGGACACCAGATTTTGCCATTCGGCTATGGCCAGTACCCGCTCAAAAAATTCGCGACTCAGGGCTTCAGACAACAGACGTTCGCGGTTGGCACTGAACACTGTGCGTTCCCACACGGCGTCGTCGATGCCCAGACCGACAAACCAGCGAAACAACAGGTTGTAGTCCAGTTGTTCCATCAACTGACGCTCGCTACGGACCGTATACAGGACTTGTAACAGCAAGGCGCGCAGCAGTTTTTCAGGGGCAATCGAGGGACGGCCTGTGTGCGAGTAACGCTCGGCAAAGACGGCATCCATAGAGGCCAATACGCCATCAACCAGTAGCCGTAAACGACGCAACGGATGCTGTTTGGGAATACGGTCTTCCAGGCTAACATAGCTGAACCAGCTGTTTTGAATGGCATCGTGTCCGCGCATTGAAAGGCTCCAAATTTAGGTAGCCTATTTTAACAGTTGGCCCCTCATCTATGCCTTAGCTTACTTGGCTTTTCGAGTTTTTCACCAGCCTGTTAAGGGAAATACCCGGTTTTTAGATTCGAATTAAATAAGGTAAAAAACGCCCCGCTTTGAATATTTCTACTTCCATCCGGAAGCGCTTCAATAACAAAGCGTATTTGAGCAGGCGACTCGAACCCGCCTTGTATATCACCCTGGTTAGGGCGATGCACAGACACCGCATCATTACTTGCTACATACACTGCACAAAATAACACTCAAATAATATTGGAAAATTAAAATGGAAAACTTTGTTATATTGATTGGCGGCCCAGGTTTATTTATGGGTTGTGATAAAGCTCATGACCAGCGTTGGTCAAATTATATTGTGCCATTGCAGTTGGCTGCGATGAAGAACTTATACAATAAACAACCCAAGGAGTTGATTCATTGGGTATTATACGAGCCGCCTTATAAAAAAAGATGGGATGCTGACTCAGTTATCACCAAAGCCGAAGAAAAGGAAGATGACGGATATAACCTACACAGTATCCGAAAAATGGCAACAGATAAATTAATAGCAGCGGGCGGCACCAGCTATATAAATAAAATTCAAACTATTGCTAAAACCTACAGCATTCAATACAAAGGAATTAATCAACCAGAAGACTTTTGGAGCTATCTGCTATCACTGAGCGATAACTCTATTAGCCGGGTTTGGTATAGCGGACATGCTAGCGGGGATGGATTAATGCTAGCGCTTACTCATAATTCGGCATGTCAAGCGGCTGCCTTTGCTACTGATATGATATATAAAGCAGATATTTTAAAAAATAGCGCCCTAGTTAAGAAGTTCATCAAAAAACCCAAGCAGGTTTCAAAATTTTATGGATGCTATACCGAAGGCTTCGCAAAAACCTGGAATGGAGTTTTCGGCGTAGCTAGCGCGGGGGCAAAAAATAAAATCGATTTTGGCGTTGTCGATACTCCATCTAACATAACAAATATAATGGAACGGATTGAAAAAACACCCACTTCACTCGGTAATCCCGACTGGACGGAATACAAATAATGTATATAACAGTCCTTGTGAAAACCATCATTTTCGCGCTGCTTTTAATACTTAGCTTCAGCTGCGATGCTGTAAATACCGAACAAAAAAATCTTGAACTTCTTTTACCAAAATCCTTTGAGCAAATATATCTCGCCAAATTTGGCCTGGACTTTCCTAAAACATTAGACATTTTAAATAGATGCATTCAATATAATGACACGCAATGTTTGAAAGCTTATAACGAGGTTATGGAAGGAAAAAAAACACTCCAATCCATTTCCTCCTCTCATGTCTTAGAAACAACACTAAATATTATTGAAAAAGCCTGTCTTTCCAAAGATGAAAACCTGGCAAATTTTACTTGCTATGGCGGCATTATATCCTTGTATTTTTATAACTCTCCGGAACAGGATGCCAAAATTCTTCAGCGAATTAAAATCTATCCAAAGAAGATTCAAAACATGATCTTTGATAATGAATTCCATTGGTTTTACAACAGGCCAAATAAGGATGTATGGATAAGCGCGGTATCAACGATGGATGTGGATTGGAAAAATGACACTTACAAACAATATATTTTGAGCCTTTTTAGAAAAAACATTGAAGAAGCAAAAGGTGAAACTTGGGTATCGAAATAGGACCGCAGACTGGCTCGGAGGAAAGCCAGTTTTCCTCCAAGATTGATGGATTAACCAGTCCATCGTAATCTTCCGCCTCCACAACCTTAGCCAACTCCCGATTAGTCAAAAACACACCCTAGAGATAGCCTCCAAAAAGAACAAGTCAAAGCAAAAATCGCATTCATGATCAGACCAAAAAAGATCTGACTCCTATCATCACAACCCCGAGTACCACAACAAGCACTGTCAAAGAATCCAGATACAAACCGGTAACTCCGAACAGGACAATCACATCGACCAACCCCATGCAAAGACAGCAAACCAGCGATCCAATTAGCTTTTTTATCCCAGCCTGTTCATTTTTGCTACAGTTCCCCTTAAGATACGACCAAATGACTAAAAAAATGAATGCTTGAAATGTTCGAACGGCGTGGTAACTTTAACCACTTAACCATAATAATAACTAGCTTAAGAGGAAACATCGCATGAGCCTTGACGAAAACAACAACGAGACTGAAGCCCAAAATCAAGCTGAAGAGCCTAAGCAACCGGAAACAAGTTCAGCCGCTGATTCCGCCGTAGCGGCAAAAGATGCGGCCGGAAATATTGTCGCTAACCTGTTGGCACTAAAAGAATCCAATCCTAAAGTATTTTTTGGCGGCGTGGGCGCTGCGGCGCTGGTCTTGGTCGCCTTGATTTTTGGTGGTGGCTCCGATGCCAAATTGCCTGTTCACCAAGCCAAAGCCATGGTTCCCGGTCAGAACTACGTGTTGAAAAGCCCCAACACTTATGATCCAAATGCAACTGTAAGATTGGTCTCCGTTCCCGGCTCCATGGCCGCTTACGATGATACCGAAGAAAATGACCGCGACGGCGCTTGCAAACACATGCCGCTTAACACCCCTGTAAAACTGATTCAATCTCAAGCTGACACCACCGACAAAAATGTTCTGTGGGCGGAAGTTGAGATCACTGAATCCGGCGAATGCCAGGGCCGAAAAGCCTGGACTTCGGCAATAAACCTGCAATAACTGTTGACACAAAAAAATATCTTTTTATAATACGCAGGATAGTAAGCCAAGCGGGAATAGCTCAGTTGGTAGAGCACGACCTTGCCAAGGTCGGGGTCGCGAGTTCGAGTCTCGTTTCCCGCTCCAAATTTGAAAAGCCGCGGCAAATCGCGGCTTTTTTATTGTCCTTATAAAGGCTGCGTAGCAAAATGGTTATGCAGCGGCCTGCAAAGCCGTATATACCGGTTCGATTCCGGTCGCAGCCTCCATTACTATATTTTGCGGGAATAGCTCAGTTGGTAGAGCACGACCTTGCCAAGGTCGGGGTCGCGAGTTCGAGTCTCGTTTCCCGCTCCAAATTTAAAAGCCGCGATTTATCGCGGCTTTTTATTGCCTGAAGATAAGCAAACCACAGCTTGCGGACTGGTGTAAAAGCCAGTTTTTACGACGTACAAATGGCAAAGCCGGCTGAAGAATCGCCGGCTAACCAATTCTTTAACTCACACCAAAACCCGCTCAATACCGCCTTTGCTGACCTGATCCAAATACCCGGTCATCCAGTTATCACCCAACACATGCTTGGCGATTTCCACGACGATGTAATCGACTTCCATTTGCTCGACTTCGTCTTCGAACCGCTGTAAGCCTTGCATGCACGAGGGACAGGAGGTCAACATCTTCACCGCGCCGTCGTAGCCGTCTAACCGTAATTTAGCCGTGTCTTTCTGCAATTCTTCCGCCTTACGAAAACGAATCTGCGTGGAAATATCCGGCCGCGCCACAGCCAAAGTACCCGACTCGCCGCAACAACGCTCAGATTTAACAACCGGCGCACCAATCAACTGATTGACCACTTTGATCGGGTCTTGCTGCTTGAACGGACTATGACACGGGTCATGATATAGATAACGCGCGCCATTCACGCCTTCCAAGCGCACGCCTTTTTCCAGCAGATATTCGTGAATATCGATCAGGCGGCAACCGGGAAATATTTTCTCGAATTCATAATCCTGCAACTGGTCCTGGCAAGTACCGCAGCTGACCACCACGGTCTTAATATCCAGATAATTCAAAGTATTGGCTACCCGGTGGAACAACACCCGGTTGTCAGTGGTAATTTTCTGCGCCTTATCAAACTGCCCGCCGGCGCGTTGCGGATAGCCGCAGCACAAATAGCCAGGGGGCAGCACAGTTTGCACACCAATCTCGTACAACATCGCCTGCGTCGCCAATCCGACCTGCGAGAACAAACGCTCCGAACCGCAACCGGGGAAATAAAACACCGCCTCTGAATCGGTGCGGGTTTTAGCGTGATCGCGAATGATGGGCACAATCTGCCCGTCTTCGATGTCCAGTAGCGCCCGCGCGGTTTTGGTCGGTAAATCGCCAGGCATTTTCCGATTCATGAAATGAATCACCTGCTCGCGCACTGGCGGCTTGCCGACCGTGGCAGGCGGCTGCGCGATCTGCGCTTTGCTCCACGGTTTTAACAGCGTATTGCCGATGCGTTGCGCCTTGTAGGTCCAATCAATCATCGCCGTGCGCATCGCTTTGACAGTGTTTGGGTTGGACGCCGTCAAAAATGCGATGGCCATGGTTTTGGCCGGGTTGAAACTTTGCTTGCCCATCTTGCGCAGCAGATTGCGCATATTCATCGACACATCGCCGAAATCGATGTCCACCGGACATGGATTGAAGCATTTGTGGCAGACCGTGCAATGGTCGGCGACGTCTTCGAACTCCTTCCAATGGGTAATCGAAATCCCGCGCCGGG
The DNA here is from genome assembly GCF_047777895.1 of Methylomonas sp. TEB. Lineage (GTDB taxonomy): Bacteria > Pseudomonadota > Gammaproteobacteria > Methylococcales > Methylomonadaceae > Methylomonas. The sequence goes on along the minus strand of NZ_CP180476.1, from coordinate 1,039,921 downwards.
TTTGTTCTTCGTACAAAAACGCTTCGATCAATAATGAAGTCGCCAAAATCTTATTGCGCGGCGAATACAACAAATTGGCCGGCGGCACATGCGTGGCGCAGACCGGTTTACACTTGCCGCAACGCAGACAGTCTTTCACCGAATCGGAAATCGCGCCAATATCGCTTTGCTGCATGATCAAGGACTCAAAACCCATCAAACTAAACGACGTGGTATAAGCCGAACGCAAATCGGCACCCGGCATCAACTTGCCGCGATTAAAACGCCCTTCCGGATCGATGCGGTTTTTATAGGCATGAAAATCCGCCAACTCGTCCTCGGTCAAGAATTCGTATTTGGTGATGCCGATACCATGTTCGCCGGAAATCGCCCCGCCCAATGAACGCGCCAGGGCCATGATCCGCGCCACGGCAGCATTGGCTTCTTGCAGCATTTCGTAATGATCGGAGTTGACCGGCAGATTGGTATGCACGTTGCCGTCACCGGCGTGCATGTGCAGAGCCACGAATACGCGACCGCGCAGCACCTCTTTATGCAAAGCCTCGATGCGCTCGACGATGGGCCGGAAGTTATCGCCTTCGAAAATTTCCCGCAAGCGTGGCAGCAATTCCAGCTTCCACGACACCCGTAACGAATAATCCTGCAAGCGATGAAACAAAATCGGCTCGACGGCACGATTGCTCAGTTCGCCGGCCTGGATACCTTGTGACGCGAAGGCTTTTTCGGCTTCGGCCAACGGCAAATCCAAATTATCGTAAATCCATTGCCAGCGCTGCTTTACCGTGTCTACCGCATCCAACGCCAAGGCCCGACGCTCGTCCAACAATTCGGCTTTATTCACGCCTTCTTCGTAGGCTCTAAGCGGCAAGTCGCCGCCCAGCAGTTCAATTAAGGCACTGCATAAGCGCAATTTATTATTCAGTGACAATTCGATGTTGATGCGCTCGATGCCGTCGCAATAATCGCCCATCCTCGGCAGCGGAATCACCACGTCTTCGTTGATTTTGAAGGCATTGGTATGCCGGGCAATCGCCGCGGTGCGGCCGCGATCCAGCCAGAATTTCTTGCGGGTTTCCGGGTTCACGGCGATAAAGCCCTCGGCGCCGCGCGCATTACATATGCGCACAACTTCGGACGCCGCCATCGCGACTTGGTTTTCATCGTCACCGACAATGTCGCCGATCAGCACCATTTTCGGCCGGCCGTGGCGTTTGGCTTTGGTGGCATAGCCGACTGCTTTGACGTAGCGTTCGTCCAGATGCTCCAAACCAGCCAGCATCACGCGGCTAGCGCCCTCTTTCGGCAAATCCGCCAGGTAATCGCGAATTTCGACGATAGAAGGCACCGCCTCGCGCACCTGCCCGAAGAATTCCAGACAAAACGTGCGGCTAACCGGCGGCATTTCGTGCAGAATCCAGCGTGCGGAGGTGATAATGCCGTCACAACCCTCTTTTTGAATACCGGGCAACCCCCCGAGAAACTTGTCGGTCACGTCCTTACCCAGCCCGGTCTTGCGGAAAAAACTGCCGGAGATCTCCAGCGTTTCTTCACCCAGCAATTGCTTGCCGCCGGCATCGAAGCGTTTCAGCAAAAATGCGGCTTTGTCTTGCTCATGGATCTTGCCCAAATTGTGATTCAGCCGCTCGACTTCCAGCCAATTTCCATCGGGCGTCACCATCCGCCAGGAAGCCAAGTTGTCCAGCGCCGTTCCCCACAGCACGGCCTTTTTGCCGCCGGCGTTCATCGCAATATTGCCGCCGATGCAGGATGCGTCCGCAGAAGTCGGGTCGCAGGCAAACACCAAACCGGCCTGTTCGGCGGTTTCCATCACCCGTCGAGTCACTACGCCGGCGCCGGTGTAAATCGTCGCATACGAACACTCCACGCCCGGTAATAGCGTATGCCGCTCTACCGCCCCCATCACCAACAGCTTTTCGGTATTGATCACCGCCGAATAAGCATTGAGCGGCACCGCACCACCGGTGTAACCCGTGCCACCGCCGCGAGGGATGATAGTCAAGCCCAGCTCGATACAGCCGCGCACCAAATGCCCGACTTCATCTTCCGCGGTTGGGTACAGCACCACAAACGGATACTCCACCCGCCAGTCGGTGGCATCGGTGACATGGCTGACGCGGGCGAAACCGTCGAAGCTGATGTTGTCCTTGCGGGTGAATTGCGACAGCAGGGATAGCACGCTACGTCGCAATTGCGCGGTACGTTCGAAATGGGCTTCGAATTCATTTACAGCCTGATGGGCAGCAGCAATCAATTGCCCCACTCGCTCGGCCCGCCCGGTATGCTGATTCTCCAGTTCGGCTTGCCGACCCTCCATCTGCCCCAAACGATGCCGCAAGGCTTGCAGCAAGGCGCGCCGCCGCTTGGCATTATCGAGCAAATCGTCTTCGAGATAAGGGTTACGCTGTACCGCCCAAATGTCGCCCAATACTTCATACAACATCCGCGCGGAGCGCCCGGTAATTCTCTCACCGCGTAACGACTCAAGCACCCACCACATGTCTTCGCCGAGCAGACGGATGACGATTTCACGATCAGAAAACGAGGTGTAGTTATAAGGAATTTCCCGCAGTCGCGCGGGCGTTGCATCATCGGATACTGGGAATAATTGAGAAGCCACTGGCAATCGGCGCATAGGAAGTCATAATGCGCCGAATTTTAGCATGTCATCCGCGCCAACCCCTTAAATATCCACCTGCACCAGGAGGCCACCGATCATCAAAAAAACCACCTGTTTGCCAATTTACCAATTTGCCTTGTAACCGGCACGGCGAGTCTTTTGTTTATTTCAAAACAACAAATTGAAAACCATCGAACTTCCGGTCTTGAAATCTAAAACCAATCGATAGTCCGCCGCCTAAAATAGTGTCGATTTTTTTTACAAAAAAAATACGTCGAACAATCCGTTCAAGTGCAAATTATTGAAAATAATAAGGTGGCCCAATACTTGCTTTTTATGAATTGCTTTCCCCAACTAAGAGACACTACCTAGCAATCGGGACTCGTCCAACGAAAACGCTTTGCCAGGTAAAAACGCTCCGAACTGCTGGGGAGTTAACTTGAATGGAACACTTTTTGGAGATCACATGAGAAAAATCCGCAAACTCACTTTGGCTGCGTCAATGGCGGCCACCTTCGCACTAAGCGCATTTGCGTCCAGCTCAGCCAATGCCGGCACCATCCAACTTGGCTTTATTCTCGACGAATCAGGCAGCATTGGCTCATCTAACTGGAATATCATCAAAAATGGATTATCCAACGCTGTTAATAATTTGATTCCGCTGAACAGCAACTATGAAATCTCTGTCGTGACATTTAGCAGCTCTGCGACCGCGGACATTCAAAACTTCCTCGTCACAGACGCGGCCAGCCGCACATCACTGGCCACGAGTATCGCCAACCTAGGTTATAGTGGTGGCGGCACAAACTTTACAGCGGCATTCGACACCATGCGAACCACTCTGGCGGCGTCTACTTTGAATATCGATTTTTCTTACGTAAATTTTGCAACAGACGGAGTCACAAGCAACGAAGCAACCGCAATTACCGCGCGCAATAATTTGATTGCTGCCGGCGTGGATAACATCAGTATCGAAGGCATTGGTAGCGGGGTGGATACTGCCTATCTGCAAAACAGCATTTGCTACCCGGGTCCTTGCGACACAACCTCACCTTACAATTTCCCAACTCAAGGCTTTTACATTGGCGTTGCTAACGCGACTGCTTACGCAGCCGCGATTGAAAACAAAATTCGCGTTGTGACCCAACCAAATAATACTGTACCCGAACCAGCAAGCTTGGCCTTGACCGGGCTGGGCTTGTTTGGCATCGCCATGTCTCGCCGCCGTAAAGCTGCATAATCAACACTAAGCTGGGCTTTCATCCTGCTAAACTCGGTCACAGACCGGCTTTAGCAGGCTTAGCCGCGACAAATAGCCCAATCAGAATTACTTCTGCTGATAATCTGCGTAAACACACCTCTTCCCCCAGATTCACCGCTCTTTGAAAATCCCTCCGCAAAGATCGGAAAACTAAATCAATTAAACCTGAGCTTATCTCGCAAACTCTGTAAGCCCTTGTGCACAGGGTTGACTTCCAAACCTTCCTGTACTTTTTTCAAAGCCTCCGAGCGGTCGTTCTTTTCGTAAAACTCCCACGCCTGCTGTTCCAGCGTATCGGCAATTTTATTGATACCGTCTATTGCTGCTTTGTTGTATGGATCAATTTTCAAAACTTCCTGATAAGCCCAGAACGCATTGCTGCCGGTCGGCGCGGTTAGGTAACCGACATCAAAATGAATATCCGCCAATTCCAGCAAATCCTTAATTTTTTGGTTTTGCTCGGGATTGAGCTCAACGGCGACCTTTACCACTTCGGTAGCGGTTTGCTTTTCATTGAGAGTCCAATAGACGTTCAACCCGATCAAACAAGCCAGCAACACACCCGTTGACCACAGTCCGTAATAGACAGACGTATGCGGTCCGATAGCCGCTAAAAATTCGTCGATAGTGGCACAGCGATCCTCCTGTCTAAAAGCCAGGGCCTTTTGCAATCCTTTCCATTGCCGGCGTTTAAGCTGGGCAATGGGTTTGGGCTGTAGATTGACTTCCGTGGCCTTTTCCGCCGATAACCGGCCAAACGGATGCTTGCCGCTCAACAGTTCGTAAGTGATGCAAGCCAAGGCATAAATATCGTCGCGCGGATCGGGATCGCTATTTTGCAGTTGCTCCAAACTGGCATAGGCCGGAGTCATAGCGCCCAGCGACCGCGCATTAAAAATCGTCGCGTCGTGGCCGTCTGTTTCGCTGCGGCCAATGGCGCAAGCAATCCCGAAATCCAGCACTCTGATTTCGCCGTCGTCGCCGACAAACACATTCCCCGGTTTAAAGTCGGAATGCACGATATTTTTCTTATGCGCATGCGCCAAGGCTTCAGCCATCGCACTGATGATAGGCCAGGCTTTTTTGAAGGGTAATCCGCTGTCGACATGCTCACGGATCAGATGACTGAGCGGCCTACCCTGCAGGTATTCCATCGACATAAACACGTGCGTGCCGTCCCGATCAAAATCGTAGACTTTAATAATATTGGGGTGAGACAGGGTTTGCGCACGTTTGGTCTCCCGCTGCAAAGCCACCAGCGCCATCGGATTGAATTGAAAATCCTGATTTAACACCTTTAAAGCGACAAAAGGCTCTTTATCCGAGGCTTCTACTTTGCGCAAGTCGGTGGCTTTAAACACCATACCCATGCCGCCCACCCCGAGCAACTCTTCGAGCACAAAACGACCTTTCAAGGTACTACCGACTGTCAGCTCGGCGCGCGGCTGCGAGGGATCCAAGCCTTGCAGCAAGGATTCGGTGGTCAGGGTAGGTGTTTGCGTAGCGGGTGAAACCGGCAGTATCGTCGTCGCCGTAGTCGGCGCCGAAACTATGCTGGTTGCATCGTCTGGAGCGGAGACCCGTGAAGGCGCCATTTGGGTTTGGTCGTCGACAAACCGGGTTTCGTCTTGCATGACCGATTGCAAACCGCGATAAACATCCGCGCCAATGTTTCCGCTCCGATATTCGTTTTCCAAAAATTGCCGAGCCGCATCTAAAACCGGTTCGGGTTCCGCGCTTAACGCGGCCGCTACGGCCAATAAATCTTCATAGGCTAGTTGAGCCTGCTGAAAGGCTTTCAATGCGAGCTCAAATCTGGACATGGCAAACGACAGTCAGGGAAAGTGTAAGGATTTTAGCCGAAGAGCTTGTTCGTGTCGCTGCAATTGCCCTTGATGGTCTAAAAACCGCCAAGCCCCAAAATCGACCGGGATAAATCCCGTCCAGGTCCGGCAAATTCTCGCCACCGCTGCATTTGAGCTCTCCCAAGCCCGACGGTCATCAGAAATTTACTGACCACGATTCAATAAGAAAAAGCGCGAGTGGCCGGCACCGAATCTCCAGAAAAATTTAATTACTATTGAAAACATCAACATGCATCTATAATAAGTTGCAAAAATTATTTGGAATAAATGCTCATGAAATCACTGTTTTTTTTTGAACTATTCTGCTCTAAAACCGCTGTTGCGCGATTAAGCAAACGGCAATCCCTAACCGCAGGCTCGTTAGTGACGTTGCTGCTGGCGTCGCCACTCGCGGCAGGCGTGGAATTCGCGAGCGGCACATTCAATCTAACCGGCTCCGGGGCCGGATCGGTGGGCTACCTGCCCTTCTCGCTGTCACAAACCACGCTGGTCGATATTGCCACCAGCGGCCCCACAACGGACCCCTATATTTTCCTGCTGAGCGGCACCGGCAATTTTACCAGCCTCTCCGTACTCACTCAGAACGACGACGGTTGTAACCAAATAGACTGCGGCGCGGCGGGCGTTTCTCCGAATTTTAACTCGCTGATTAACGACTACCCCTTGAGCCCCGGCAGCTATACTGTCGCGTTGGCAAACTACCCGTTTGCATCAACCGACGCTATCGCGGGTTCCAATATAAACAGCGACACGGGCAATGTGTTACTGATAGTCGGCGACTCGGGACTGATCATTCCCGGCACCGGCACCGGCTCGGGCAGTGCGAGATTGATTAGCTATGCCGGCAGCGGCGGCGCGGTCATTTCCCAATCGCAAATTATCGAATCTACATCCAACGCCAGCGCTACCTCTCTGGCAATCAACAGCTTGTGCGCATCGCCCACCAGCAGCGCTGTTATCAGCGACTGCGCCAGAATTGCCGGCCTGGGCGCGGCTGCCAAAGCCGATGTTATCGATCAAATCACCCCTGAAGAGATCAATACGATTGCAGCCACCACGGTTGCCACTTCGCGAGCGAATTTCAGCAGCGTAATGGACCGCATCGCCACCTTGCGCGCCGGCAACGCGGGCGGCATCAACCTGGGCGGCACCAAGATCGGCGGCGGCAGCGGCGACGAACTACCGGAAATATTTCAACGCCTGGGCCTATACGGCAATATCGACGGCAGTTTTGGTAGCCGGAACCGCACTGCCAACGAACAGGGTTACAGCTTCGACAATCAAGGTGTCACAGTCGGTGCGGATTATGCTTTCACCGATAATTTTTTTGTGGGGGTGGCCTTTAATAACGCTCACAACAAAGCCGATTTCAGCAATCGCGCCGGCCAACTTTATACCGCAGCCTATACCGGCTCGCTATACAGCACTTTGAATATTCAGGATTTCTATATCGACGCGCTGGCCAGTGTCGGCGGCATCGATTACGAATCCGAGCGGGCAATGAGCTTTTTCAACACCTCGGCAAAAGGCAGCACCTCGGGCATGCAGTATGCCTCCAGCTTGGGCGCGGGTTATAACTATCACATCGACAAGGTAGTGGTCGGACCTTATATCGGTTTCGACTACGCCAAAACCGAAGTGGACGGCTACCGCGAAACAGGTGGCTCCAGCTTCGGCACCAGCTACGGCAAACAAAACATAGAATCCATGCTAACCAAAGCCGGCGCCAGGGCTTCGTATGCGTGGAGCCTGCCTTGGGGCGTGATCGTGCCGCAAGTCAATGCCGAATGGGTACATGAATCCAGCTATAACGCCCAAGTCAGCGTCGTGCGCTTCGTGCAAAACAATGCCGGCTTTAACATCCGCTCCGACAATCCGGACCGCGATTTCATGCAACTGGGATTTAACGTGGCCGGCCAATTTGCCGATGGCATGTCCGCTTTCGTGGCCTACAACACCATCATCGACCGGGCAAACGTGTCAAACCACGCTTTCTCCAGCGGCTTGCGTCTGTCGTTTTAAAACAATCCAATAAACAAAGTCGATTACTGATCGACCGCGCATACTGACCACGCTGCAAGCCTCACAAGCAGCGTGGTCTATTCAAAATCGCCTGTACCTCATGCCTGTCAAGCGGCTACATTTGCTGATTAAACTGAGTCTGCTACTTTTCCTGGCAGCTTGCAGTACCCCGGCGATGCGCCTACATGAGCAAGCCACGGCATTCGGCTTTCAGACCTTGGAGTCTGAAGCCGTAGGATTCAAACTGACATCGTTTACCCACTTACCACCATCCGCCGGTAAACGCCTGCATGTTTATCTTGAAGGTGACGGCAGCCCTTGGGAACGTGGACTGTTTCCAGCCTCTGACCCCACTACCCGCACAGCTACCGTTCTGTCATTAATGGCTTCCGACCCCAAGCCGGCTTTGTACCTGGGACGACCCTGCTACAACGGCCACGCCGGCGACCCCGGCTGCTCGCAAAGCTTGTGGACCGGCGCCCGCTATAGCGAAAGCGTGGTAGCGGCTATGACCCAAGCACTAACAGAATTCTGCACGCTAAACGGTTACAGCGAAGTGATGTTGATCGGCCACAGCGGCGGCGGCACGTTGGCACTACTGATAGCCGAGCGTTTGCCGCAAGCAGTCGCCGTGGTGACGCTGGCGGGGAATTACGACATCGATATTTGGGCCGATCATCACCGCTACCAGCATTTGCATGACTCTCTAAACCCCGCTAAGCGCGTCGGCAAACCCGGCATCGCGGAATGGCATCTGCTGGGCCAGCGCGATCACAACATTCCCCCGGCATTATTCCAACAAACCCTGCAGCAACGCCCAAACAGCCACGTACAAATCGTCGATGCCGATCACGGCCATGGCTGGCAAGCCATTTGGCCGCAGATGCTAAAACGTCTGGACCACCCGCCCTAGCCATTTGCGGGGTAGCGGATTTCTGCTATGGTTGCCGGATAAAATCAATCATTCGAGGCGGCACACCATGGCGACACAAAGAGTATTGAACCGTACGCTGGCATTGGCAATTGGCGGCATTTTAATGTCCGCCTGCGCCCGCGATGTCAGCCAGGAAGAAATGGCTAAAGCCACCGAAGGCTATATCGTGGCCGACACCAGCAAACTGTTTGTCGTCGATTGCCTACTGCCCGGACAGGTACGCAAGCTAGGCTCGCAGATGACTTATCTCAGCGCCCGCCGCCCCATCCGCACCACCGCCGCCGATTGTGAAGTCCGCGGCGGCGAATATGTCGCTTACGACCGCGCCAACTACGCCAGCGCCTTAAATATCTGGCTACCCAAAGCCCAGGAAGGCGATGCCGCCGCCCAACTGTATGTCGGCGAGATTTTCGAAAAAGGCCTGGGTACGCCAGCCGACTACAAAGCCGCCGCGCAGTGGTACGAAAAAGCCGCCAATCAAGGTAACTCGCAAGCACAATTGAACTTGGGCCATCTTTACGAAAAAGGTCTGGGCGTTACCGAAGACAAGGAAACCGCGCTGCGTTGGTATCGCAAATCGGCCGGCCTGGAAGACGCCGGCATCCAGTTCGCGCCCGCCGTCAATGCCCAAGCCATCGCCAATAGCGAAGAATTGGCCACCTTGCGCAGCGAAGTAGCCGAGTCCCGCCGGGAAGCGGAGCAACTTCGCGAGCAACTGCAAAGCACCCGCCAGCAAACCCTGGATCAGCAAGAGAGTTTGCGTAAGGCTCAAGACGAGTTGGAAGCCTTGCGTAACAAACTGCAACAACAAAAATCCACCACGCCCGGCGGCTCCAGCGACATCGAATCGCTGGAAAAACAGTTGCGCGAAAAGGAAAGCCAATTAAAAGACCAACAAGCCAAATTGGGTAGTTTGACACAATCTCTCAGCCAGGAAAGGCAACGCATGAAACGCGAACTGGAAGCGGCGCGCCAGCAAAGCCCCAGCGCGAAAGCCGTTGAAAGCAAAACCAACGACATCGAAAACAAGCTCAACGAAAAAATCGAAACCTATCAAAAACAATCGGCGGAACTGACCGGCTGGCTGACCTCACAGGACAAACTGGACAGAAATCAAATAGATTTGCGCAAACAAGCCTTGCAACAGCAAGCCAAAGAAATTGCCGCACTGAAAGAAAAACTGCAACAACAAGCATCCAACGTGGTGGCTTCGGGCAACGGTCCGAATATCGAATTACTGGAACCCGCCGTCACCGTGACCAGGGGTATTCCCAGCATTCAATTTGGCTTGGGCGAGAGCAGCAAACGCATCGTCGGCAAAATCGACGCGGCGACCGGCCTGAGCCGCTTGCTGTTGAACGACAAAGCGATAAAAGTCGATGCCAACGGCCGTTTTGAAACCGACGTGAGTTTGAAAGGCGACGAAACCTTGGTGCGCATCGTCGCTACCGACAAACGCAATCAAAGCAGCGATTTAAGCCTGCGCTTGCTGGCTTCCGGCAATGCGGCCGAGGCAGTGTTTCCGAGCAGCAACGGCAGCGAATTGAAACGCTCCGGCGATATTCAATTCGGCAAATTCTACGCCATCATCATCGGCAATAACGAGTACGGCGCTTATCCGTCACTAAAAACACCCATCGCCGACGCGAAAAGCCTGGAACTGTTGTTACGTGAGCGCTACGGGTTTAAAACCAAATTGCTGATCAATGCCAATCGCCACACGATCATGTCGGCGTTTAACGAACTGAATCAAAAACTCACCGAACAGGATAATTTGCTGGTTTATTACGCCGGCCACGGCGAGATCGACAAGAAAAGTCAGACCGCCTATTGGCTCCCGGTCGATTCGGAAACCGGCAATAGCGCCAACTGGATTTCCAGCCAAAGCATCACGGAATTTTTGAGCATCATGCCGGCCAAGCACATTATGGTGGTAGCCGATTCCTGCTATTCCGGCGCATTGACCGGCTCGGCAGTAGCCAAACTGCCGGAAGGCATGGACGACGCCAAGCGCGAACGCTGGTTAAAAGCCATGAACAGCCGCAAAGCCCGCACCGTATTGACATCCGGCGGCGTTAAGCCCGTTATGGACCAGGGCGGCGGCGATCACTCCGTGTTTGCCAATGCATTTTTGAAAGTCCTGCGCGGCAACAAACGCATCATCGAAGACTACGACATCTTCCGGGATGTGGCCAATCAAGTACGTGCGTCGGCAGCGCGCGGCGGTTTCGAACAAATGCCGCAATACGCCCCCTTGCAGCACGCCGGCCACGAAGGCAGCCCGTTCTTTTTTGTGCCGGAAGTTTAGAAGGACTGCCTATTCAGACTGGAAATCGCCATCTGTCCCGATGAATGGTCGGCCACTAAACTCGATAAGATTATGGGGGTAATGGTTTAGGTTTTTGGACGTCACGAACTGTCACGGCCGACCCGTTGCGGGCTATCATTCGATCTGACTCAATGGCAGCAATCTGGCCGTTAGCGGAAATATATTCTCCGTCGAATGATATATAGAAAGGGAGATCATATGCAGATCAATAAATTGTCGTGCCGAAGAGCGTTTTTCGGTAGCTATATGGAAACTATCTAATTCCTTGTTAGGCTGGCAAAGGAAACTGAGAACTCATGGATACAACGAAGAAGGGCGATAAACTCGAAGATCAGGTTTTCGAAGTATTTGAGAGCCAGATTGCCGAGGATTGTTTTTTTTCGAAACGCGAATTTTGTAAGATTTTTCGGAAGAAAGGGTATTACTCGAAAGATCGAGAGAAGAACATAATCTTTGACGTTTCTATCGAAGTAACACTTCCGGGACAAGAACGTTATTCATTGTTGTTTCTTATCGAATGTAAAAACTATGGTCACAGCGTACCCGTTGACGACGCAGAGGAGTTTTTTACTAAAATACAACAAATATCGGGAGCGGGTGCTAAAGGAATTATTGTATCTACAAATTCCTTTCAAGATGGAGCCTTCAAATTCTCTAGGTCAAAAGGGATTGGCCTGCTTAGATATTTTAGTAAAGATCGGCTGGAATGGGTGCTTACCCGTTCTCCATCAAGTATGGCGTCAAGTTCGATTGCGTCATCGGAACGGTCCAATAGTTATCAAGCTCTCCATGATGAGAGTTTCGGTAGCAGGTATTTTGATTTTTATGGTTGTGTAAACGATACATATACAGTTTCATCAAACCAATTTTTTTCCTCTTTAGCTCGAACCGACGCTGATCCAGATTTCCTCAAAGCGCTTGCAGCAGTTGAGCAATCAACAAAGGAATCTCGCTTGTGCGTGCCGTATCTGGAGAGGGAAGAGATAGAAAGTCGGGCTGTTGCTATCCTTTCTGAAATAGAGTACGTGTCAGGAGCTGTCTCAATTAACTCTATTTGTGATTACCTAAAAGTAAATTCGGCGCTTGTTGTAAAGACAAACGCAAACCTACCCTGCGGAGTCCTTGGCCAGATTGCGTTTGGACCAGACATTATTTCCATCGACAATGATCAGGCATCAACAAACGAACGAACTCGTTTTACACTAGCTCATGAGCTAGGTCACTATCTGTTAGAGCATGGCAAGTTTATGGCGCGAGAAAGTTGCCATGAAGAAGATATAGCCATTGATGATTTCGATGCCATTGACTTAAAAGATCTTCGCCGTTTGGAGTGGCAAGCAAATTACTTTGCCTCATGCTTGTTATTGCCGAAAGAACAGTTTGAGAAAGAGGTATTTTGGCAAGCACAGAAATACGAGCTCTCTGATCGTGGGTTCGGGTTACTGTATTTAGATGACCAGCGATGCAATATCGATGCATTTCATAAAGTAACAGCCCCTCTGATGCAAATGTTCCAGGTTTCGCGAACCGTAGTAAAGCTGCGGCTAATCAAGCTTGGGTTTCTCAATGAAGGCGGGTAGGGTGGGTACGGTTTTTGTGCCCACGCGGTTAAGGAACTTTTGTGTTTGTGTCGCTAACGCGACGACTGATTTCAATGTCGGGTCTCGGCCCGACAGCCGAGTAACTTTTCTTTGTTTGGCCAAAGAAAAGTCACCCGAATGCCGCTTGTTTCCTGCGCTCCGAAGCTTTTGGCGGGGGTTGGCGAAAGGGGCTTCCTGCCCCTTCGCCAACGTGCGGCATCCGTGCCGCACCCCTTCGGGCTATTCCCACCAAAAGCTCCGGTGCTCGGCGCGGCATACGGGGGAAACCATCCCGATTTTCGGTAGTTTGCGAATGGACGTAGATACCCTGTTCAAAAACAAAGCCATTAAAAACTACAGCTAACCACACCCTACGCCTGCTTTTAGCCGGTTGCCGCACACAGTGGGTTTCGATTGAAATAACTGCTGTTTAAAAACAAGAATCGGTGGCGGATTTAATTGAAATACGCAGACAGATTAAACAGCCGGACAAACAACGCCTGCCCGGCTGATGTTTAAACAGCGGAAACTATCATTTCCACTTTTTAAGCAGCCCTTTTAGCCCGGCAGGCTTGGCGGGTTCGACCGCTGCGGCGACTGTTTCGGCAATCGGCTCGGGTTCCGCCGCTACCGGTTCAGGCGCAACGGCAGGCTCTGTCGGTTTTTTACCGAACAAACTTTTCAGCTTCCCACCAACGCCGGCCGCCGGCTCTTTAACCGCTTCGGCGGCAGTTTCCGCGATTTCCACCACATTGTCTTTAAGTTCAACAGCCGCTTCCATTATAGGTGCGGCGATTTCTTCCAGCTCTTCCTGGATGGCCTCGGCAGCGACTTCGGTCTGTGTACCCAGTTTCTGATCCAACTTAGCCATTTGCTGCATGGTGTTGTTCAACATTTGCTTGAATTTGCCGAAACCGCCGCTTTTCTCCGCCAATTTATCGACGGATGACTGTTTCGCCGGTGCCGGCTCGACAGCCACGGATTTGGGTGTTTCGACAACCGGCGCAACTTCGCGCTCGACTGGCTTTGGCGGCTCGACAGGCGCCTGAACCACAACAGGTTCGGCAACGACAGCCGGGGCGGGTTGGATGACGGCAGGCGCTTCGTTGATAACAACTTTTGGCTCCGGTTGAGGTACCGGCTGCGAGTAAGCAGGCGCAGATGTCGCCGAATGTTTAGCCGAGTCGGCGTAACGCGCCAGTTCTGCTTGATGTTTGGCTTGGGCCTCCGCCAACAGTTTTTCCGCGCTGGCTTGTTCGCGCTCGCGTAGAATTTTTTGCTCTTCCACCGCCAATTCCAGTTTATTCAACTGTTCAGTTTGCGATTCCAAACGTAATTGCAACGGCCCCAATAGCGCATCTTTTTCAGCGACTTTGGAGGTTTCCGCCCACAGAGCCAGTTGCAACTCGGTTTTGCCCTGCTGCTCAGCTTTAAAGCGTTCGGTAATTTGCGCGGTAAGCGCGAAATATCGTGGCCACAGATCAGTCGATTGCAGATCGTTGGCGGCCGGTAAGGCGGGCTCGGTCAATTCGAAACTGGTGGCCAAGGTTTTGATACTGTCGATCACCTGCCGATTTGCCTGTACCAGCTTTTCTTCCAGACCGGCTGCCCGTTGCGTTTCGTTATCAGCCAAGGCTTTGGCAGCTTCCATCTGCTCGGTATTGGCAGTCAATTGTTCTTGCAAGGCTTGCTGTTGCTGTTGCGCCGCCTCCAAATCAGCTTGTAAAGCAAGACGCGCTTTTAAATTGATGGCATTGGTTTTTTTTAAAAAATAAATCCTGATACTGTAAAACATTGCCGTCAGCAACCACACGGCAAGCGCTAAAGCGCCGGCATATTCCTGGTTTTCCAGCGTAAATCGATACCAATCCGACAGTATGCTTTGAATCATGGGCAAATAAGCTTCCATAAATAATCCTGGCTAATATAGTTTTTATAATAATGACGTAGGCTTCCGACCCGAAACAGCAGATAGCTAAGCTGAGACAGACGAAAGCCAGTATATCAGTTTGACTCTGCAACTTTACCGTAAGCTGCTGGAATAAGACAGAAAAACGCCCACCCAAAAAACGGCTGCACAGTGTCTGCAACGGTGGCCGGCAGCCTTGGCAAATTCAAAATGGATTGTTTATGTCCGGGCTCTATCTTATGTAGATTCCCGGTACGGCTGGACCTGAGGCATCAAGTTTTCGGTTTGAGGCGCGTGGTTCTTTTGGGCTGGCGCTAATTAAACAGCTCAAGCCTGCTCGGCCTGACTTTAGAGGAACTGAGAGCGTAAAGGCTTAACGACGAGCCGCGACATAATGGCTTTCAGAAGACGGAAGTTTCTGGGAATAAGCTGCGCGGGGATTTAAACAACGCCGACACGCCCGCGCGGCGTCTGCCGCATGACTTAGGGCTGCTTTCACGCTATGGTCTGGCATCGGTAACGACACTAGCGGCTTACTCCAATCCGGCAGCCGCACCGCCCAGATTTAATAGATCGCCAGCGCAAACCGGGCTTTTTTTGGATGCGATAAATGCCCTGCAAACCGCTTAGTATCTAAAACTGGGCATGATCGCGCGCCGATACTTTAAGCTCTTTGCCGCTTAGCCACCGATTGCTCTAGCAGTTCTGAATATTTGCGATAATCCAACTGATAGTCTTTTTGCCACAAAGGATTGGCAAGAATATGCTCAACATCCAATGCATAAGGAATACGCTGACCGCGATGGTCGCAGGCGCCGCCTACCTGTTGCATTTCAAACCCCTCTTTCTTAACCGCGTAAGCCAAAGACGGCGTTACCAATATGTACCACTGTTTAATATCGTTCCGCGCCGAGTAGACAACCGCCGCCCGATACAAACCCCACATTATGCTGCGAGTCTGATTTTTAATGGTATGCAGATAACGAATGTTACCGCTGTCCTTGGCAACTTGTTCAGCGTCTTGCTCCTGTTGCGGGAAAGCCCTCGGGGCAAAGCGTCTGGCTTCTCTCAATACGCAGAGACGGGATATTTCTATTGATTGTTGGTATTGCTGAGGGGTTATAGGCTGGTCGGGAACGCACTTGGCTTCGAAAGGGAAAACCGCTTGATTCTGATAAACCAAGCGTAACGCGCCCAACCATTGCCCGGTGTATCGGTGCCGAACCATGAAATGCACGGAATGGCGGTCCCATTCGTCGAACTCCATTTGTTCCGGAAAATTTTCTTTGTCCTCATACCCCATTTCGTCGCAATAAACTTGGTATCTGAGGTTGTAATGAATGCGTTTGCTTTCAGGCGTGTCAGCTAAAAAAACCTCAAAACAACTATCAAATGAATGCTTTTCAGAAATCAAGATGAAACTCCATAACGTAATTAATCAAATTCCCTAAACATCCGGGCACTACTCTTCAAACTCAAAGAATTGATAACAAATGTTGCTGTTATCCCCGCTCTATCGGTGAAAGACCCTGTCGGCCTTTTGCACATCCAACCTTGTATTTTTTCCGAATTTTTGCTGAACCATACCGGCGCGACGCCTACGTACAATGAACAAAAAAAACCGGTTCTGACCGGAAAAACACAATGTTGGCTAGGAATCTACAGAGTCAAGATGAAGAAAAACTGTAATTTAGATTAGGATAAGATGAAGATTGGATTAATTTTAGAACCAGTTTTGCCGTTATTCCGCGGAAATACTGGCTTAGTCGTCATAAGGAAATCATCGATTTACGATCTGCCGTTAAGGCTATTTTCAGAAATAGCGCCCGCCCAATAAGCTTTATGCAAACTAAAGCGTCTGTTCAAGCTCTGCGGCATTCTAGCGTGCATCCTCCCGCCCATTTTATAGCCCAGCCATTTCAGACCGGTGCGCAAACAGGCCGAAGGCAGCAGCCAGGGCGCATTTTTCAATAGATACTTCAACTCCGACACGACAAAACGCCGGCCTTCGCCCGAAGCACCGCCAAAGGTCTGCTGCAACCAAGGCGTATGGGCGTGAAAAACGCCAATATCGAAATAGCGCTTAAATTCGTCGACAAATCCGTAATCGTGCGAATGAAACACAGCGGCATCGCCGCAATAAGCCACTTTCCAGCCGTTTAGCAACATCTTGCCGACCACAAAAGTATCTTCGTTCATGATGGTATTGACAGGAAACCCGCCAACGCCCATCAACGCACTGCGCCGGTACGCGGCAAACGAATTGGAAATAAACGCCGTCTTGATGCCGAATTGCACCTTATCTTGCAAACTGCGCACCTGACTTTGCGGCGGATAATTGAATAAACGGGCATGCGCGCCGATCGGCCCGGCGTTGCGATGGGGCAATTGCCGGCCGTAAGCAGCGCCGACGCTGTCGTCTGTAAACGCTGCCAGTAATTTTTCGATGGCATCGGGGGCCGCCAGCAAGGCATCCTGAGTCAAAAACACCAGAATATCGGCATCCGCCAGCCGGTTCACGCCAAATTGCCGGGTGCCGCCATGATTAAACTCGGACTTGGCTATCACCTCCACGTCAAAACCCGCGTCGCGAGCCAAAGCCACTGTGTGGTCGGCGGATGAGGAATCTATCAGCAGCCAATAATCAGGCTTCACGGTTTGTGCGGCAAAGGCTTGTAACCACGATTCCCAAAGCTCGCCGGCATTCAGAGTCGGCACGATCAGACCCACTTTTTTATTCATAAGACGAACCTTCTATTAAGGACTGCGGCAATTTAACGTGATCGGCTTTTGTCATCACTTTCCAGACTTTATCGCCTAATTTAACCGGGTCCAGCTGCTGTTCGACATATTCACGGCTACGCAGCGCCATGTCTTGCCAAGTCGCTTGAGTCACCACTTGCGTTTGCCGTAGCACCGCACAAACCGAAGCCTCATTGCGCTCGAACACCAAACCGGCGCCATACATTGCCAAGTGATCCCAAGCCAAACCTTTCGCGACCAGCACCGGCCGGCCGGCTGCCATGGCCTCCGCAACCACATTGCCAAAATTTTCGCGCATGCCGCCGGTTTCCTCCAGGCCGGACGGCAACATCAGGAAATGACTGTCGGCCAACAACTGCTTCACTTCGGCAACCGGCAAATAGCCTTTATAACTGATAGCACCGCCAGCCCGCGCAAGCAAAGCCTGAAATTCTTCAAAATAAGCGCCATCGACACTGCGGCCGGCGACCACCAAACGGTCATTTGGCCGGCGCGTTTTTAACCAGGCCCGGATAAACGCATTGATGCCTTTTTCTTGCTGCACGTGCCCCAGAAAACACAATTGAGTGCCCTCGCCTTGCGGATAGCCGGCGACTTGAAACTCGCGACTGTCGATGCCGTTCGGCACCAATAAAACCTTGGCGTCCGGCCCCAACACGTCGGTGACGCCCGCCGCTTCGGTATCGCTGGTGCAATGCACCGCAATGGCCCGGCGCAAGGTCGGAAAAGTCAACCACTTGTAAAACAACCATTTATGCGGCTTCTGCCGCCGAATCAGCGCCACATGTTCCGGCATCAAGCCACCGTGCACAGCCACCATGAATGGCCGGCGCAGCAATACGCAAAACAGTGCCGCCAGCGTGGAAGGCCAAGTAGCAATGCCGTGGATATAGATCCGGGGTGCCTGCCAACAGAGCTTGAAAATCTTTGGAATGGCGCCCAATCCAAAGCCCCAGCGCCGAAACCCGTAACAGCGGTAAAGTCTGACATCGACTTGCTTGCCCAGCTTTACATCCTCGGCGCGCAAGCGACCGTCTATCGACTCATCAGCAGCGACCAGCGCCATGCCGTGGCCGCGTTCCGACCAGGCTTTGGTCAATACGCCGCAGGTCACCGATACGCCGCCATAGCCTTTGGCCGGCGGCACATGCGTCGTGACAATACCTACATCCATTTCATTTCTCCTGAAACAGTCTTTAAATACATTTTTCCGATTTGCCGTAGGTCAAAAACCCGCGCCAGATCCCGACCAAGTTGTAAAACGAATACGCCAGTTTTTGCGGATTGAAGGTGACCAGCGCCAAGGCCATTTTTAACAGTGGCGCGACCATCATCTTGCGGACGATGTAATACCAAATAAACACATCATGCTGATTGGTAAACTTGCGAATATAAGCGCCGATGCCGGTGGAATACATCAACATCCTGGCCGTGCCGAGTTTGTAATGATCCTTGTTAGCGTGAAAAATCTTGATCTCGGGCGTGTAAAACGCATTGCCGCCGGCGCGCAGCAAGCGGTACAGCAGCTCAAAACCTTCCGCCCCCGAATATTTTGAACCGATGCCAAAATCGTGATCCAAATGAAACTGCTGCCTGTCGACCCGTTGCAGATCAAAAAACTGGGTAAACTCCACGCCCATCATCCGGAAGCGGTTGAAATAGCCGGCTTTGTGGCTATTCACGCCGATGCTGAACCGGGTGGCGGAAAAGTCGTAGGAACCGGCCACCAGAATGGCCATATCTGCGCGCCGCTTAAATTCCGCGACCACTTTTTCCAACACATCCTGGTCATAGGCACAATCGTCGTCGGGAAAAGCGACGATGCGGCCTTGCGCCAAACCGATGCCGTAATCCCTGGCCCGGGCGTTGCCGGTGAAATCCACCTTGACGTGCTTGATGTCCATCAACGCTCGATAAGAGTCCAAAATAGCGTCGATCTTGCCGTCACGATTTTGATCGATAACAATCAGCTCGAAGTTTTTATAGGTCTGAAACAGCAGCGATTTCAAAAAATCCAAGACTTCCGCGTCCCTGCCCAAGGTTGCCAACACCAACGAAATTTTCATACCGCACTCCTTGCCCAGTTACCGGCTTTTGCTTGCAAATAAATCGAGGCTTCATACCAGGTGAACATCAGCGCAAACTCCAACCCGGCCGCACCGTCCAAAAAGCCGCCACGTAACAAATAGTGATAACAGAACCTCGCCAGTATTCGCAGCCAGGAACGTCCCAGTAATACGCTTAAGCGGCCGCGCGTGGTCATCACCGCCCCGGCGGTGGGTTGCAATTGCACTTCCTGCGCAGCCTTACCGACGTGCTTGTGCATCCACTCGATAATTTCGCCGTGGTAAAAATAATGCTCGTAAGGAATATCGGAATAGCCGATGCGGCAGCTATCCAACACCGCTTCGCCATGCCCGGTGTGGTTGCGTACAAACCGGGTAGTCTCGCGGCGCACCAGTCGGGGGTGATAAATGGGATAACCGGGCGCATGGTTCAAGCGTTTGCCACGCAGATACAACACCGAAGGCACCATCAACACGTCGATACTGTGAGTTTCGGATAATTTGGCTTCAAACCAGTCGTAAAAGGCCTGCGGATAAATTTCGTCGGCATCGACGAACAAAATCCACGGCGTGTCTATGCCGCATTGACGAATCGCGAAATTGCGTTGCTCGGCAAAGCCCGGCCAGGGATTACGATGAATCGCGCAGCCCCGTTCTTGGGCAATGGTCAGAGTGTTATCGGTACTGCCGGAGTCGACAATCACGATGGGATAGCGCGCGGGGATACCGGCCAAACAGCGCGGCAGATTGGCTTCCTCGTTTTGGGTCAGAATAACGACGGTCAACATGGCTTATTGCTTCACCGCGTAGACGTTCAGATAAATCCCCAAACCCAAGGTATCCATTAACGCAGCAAACGGTATCTGCGCGTACTTCACCAAGGTGTCGGCCAGTTTGGCCAGGCTGCCGGTCAGACCCAAGCGTCTGGATAGCGCGTTGTACTGAATCCGTGTGACTTGCTCGGTTTTAAGCACGCGCAAGCCGTGACGCTCCAACAAACTTTTCAGACCTTTTTCGGTAAAGTAATTGACGTGTTCCGGCACCCACAAGCAAGCGTTCTCCTTGGTGCCCAGCAGTTTGACCAAAAACGACGCATAGTTAGGCACCGCGCATGCCAGCACGCCGCCGCTCTCCAGCAGATCGGCCACTTTGGCAATAGTGCGGTCCGGTTCGAGTATGTGCTCCAACACTTGCGACATCACCACGACACCAAATGCCTGCTCGGGCTGATACTGCTCGAACATGATAGGCAACGGTTCGTCGCCGTTTAAGTCCTGGAACACCCGGTTTTCATACTGGCCGGGATTGATGCTGACAGTGCGATAACCCAGCAAGCGCAAGGCGCGGGTATAAAAACCAAACCCGGAACCAATGTCCAAAGCCCGATGATTGCCGGACTTGTTCAACTGGTCGGCTTGCAGCGCCATGCGCTTGGCATCCACGATGCAGTTAGGAAACGCCGCCTCGCGGCCCATCACTTCGTCCAGCGTAATCGCTTGCGTCAACGCCTGCCCGGAGTATTGATAGATGGCTTGCAACCATTGCCGATGCGGCGGTTGATTCAAAAATCCGGTGCCACAGCAGGCGCAGCGGTAAATCCGGAAGGCTTTTCTGCTGGCGCTATCGGTATACAGATAGTCCTTTTCCCGCCAAAAACCGATTTTTTCCGCGCCGCAAGCCACGCATGTGTGTAGCACTTCGCCATAGATTTCTGTTGTCATTGTTGCGTATGTCATCGTCTTCACCGTTGTCACTGTTAAGCATCCGCCGCGAGCGGTTGTTGTCTCAATGTTTGAATCGTTCCGGACTTGGCGCGGCGGTCGGCTTGCCAAGGCTTTGCCAAGATTGCCAATACCACGGCTTCGATCCCGAAATAAACCGGATTGGCCCAGGCCGCGCCGGGCAAGCCGTATTGGCTGACCAGCACGGGAATAATAATCGCCGCCGCTACCGCGCCGCACAAGCGTCCTTTCAACAAGGTTTTGGTATGTTTGTGCGCCAGCAGCGGTTGCGCCAGCGCCGTACCCAAGGCATGCAAAGCACAGCCCAGCGCCATGGCCGGCATTAAATCCACCGCAGCGTGATAGGATTTTGCCAATACCACTGAAGCCACCCAATCCTTAGTTAGCAGTAACAGCAACAAACCAAGCGCGCCCAAGGCTGCGACACTGGTTATCCAGACCCATAAAATCGAAAAGGCCTTTTGCAATTGCTGTGCGGAAAAAGCTTGAAAATAAGCGGGCTGAAAGGTACGCAGCAGCACCATCGCGCTACGGTTAAAGGCCTCGTTGACGATCATATAGGTTGCGGCGTACAAACCTACGTCGGCAGCGGTCAGCAAATAACCGATCACATAGCGATCGCCCAGACCGTTGATCCAGAAAATCAATTCCATCGGAATCAAGGGCAAGGCGTAGACCCAGACTTCGCGGCGGAAAGACCGACTAGCGGTCGCAGGTATCCGCGCGGCATTGCGGCGCTTCACCACGATCCAAACCAGATTGGATAGCAAACTGGCCAGGATGTACCCCAGCAACACCCATTCCGGATTGCCGCCCAACCACCAGACCAGCGCTATCGCCAAAGCAGGCCTCAGCACGCTGTCGCTGGTTTGCCAAAGACTGGCCAGGCGCTGTTTGCGCTCGCCTATCGCCAACTGTATGCCCAATTCCCGCTGTACCGTCATCGCCAACAACACGCCGGTCAGCAAAAACAACACGCTGCTGACCTCGAAAAAATAACCGTAGGCAAAACCGCCCAGCACCAGTAGGCCAATCGCCAACATAGTGGCTTGCAGCGTCAAACCGGCGACGGCAGCATGCAAGCCGCCGCGCTGGCCGGCGGTTTCGCATTCCGTGACCATCCGCATGCCGGCGCAGATAAACGGATAAGAAAACACCGCCACGCCCAGTGCGACAAAACCGTTCAACAATGCCACTTGGCCGTAAACTGCCGGGCTGACCAATTCGGTCAATAGCCGCGTACCCAACAGCAAAGCCAGCGCGGATGACGCCTGGCCGAACAAGGCCCAGAACGCATCGCCAAATAATTTGCTCTGTTTCAATGCAGCGAACATCGCAGATTTCCTAAGGTAAACGCGGGGAGTAATCGGTTCTGGCCGACATGGGTTGAACCATTGCCCCGGCTTTAGCCGTGCAGCCCAGCACCATGCCCCACAGCATCATTAACAAGGCGTTCTGCGGAAAATACTCCCACATATTAAAAGTCAGGCCGGCGGCGAAGATGAACATCGCCACCAAGCCTTTGTTGGGGTGGACAGACATCCGTGTCGTGATCCATAAAAACGTCAGATAAGCCAGCAAGCCGATCACACCGTAGCCGTTCAACAAGAATAAATACAGGCTGTCGGAATCGAACTGGCCGGGAAAATACTCGGCACCGAACAACAGATTGACGGTGTTGGAACTCAAACCCAAGCCCCAACCGAACAGCACATCCATCGGGTCGTGTACGTGATTGGCAAACACCCGCTGCCACAAATCGATCCGGCCGTCCTGGGTGGGGTCGGCATCGTCGCGGCCGCTCAACAAGGGGCTGGAGGCCAAAATCAAGGCGCCCACCGCCAAAATCGGCGCGGGCATCACTAAAGCCCAGCGATCACGTGGTCGCAGTGCGGCATACACTTGAAAAAACACCACCAGCAAGGAACTGATAAACGCGGTGCGGGAGCCGCTCAACAACGCTAAAAATACGCTCAGCGCTAACCAACGGCGCATGCCCGGCACCAAGGCAAACACCAACGCGCAAGTTGCCATCGTCGCCCCGAATAAATTAGGACTGACGAAGGTGCCGAAGGGCCGACCGCCACCCAACATCGATACACCGAACAGCGGTGGCGCCCACAAAGCCTGGGCTAGCGCCAAACCGGTTTGCAACACCAGGTAATAGCGCAGATAGCTGGCGAACTTGTACAACACGTAATCGCCGGCACCCAAACGACTGGTGACGAAACCGATCAAGGCGACCGGCAGATATTCAAACACCCGCAAGCCGGTCAGCGGCACGACTAGCGGCAAATCCAGATAAAGGGCGTAGCCCACTTCAAACAGGACATAGCTACAAATCACCCCCAGAAACGCCAACACCGAACTGGTAAAAATTCCGTTACGCAACCGCGGTTCCAACCAGGCGTAAACGATCAGCACGCCCAACAAAGCCTCGCGCAGAATCCGCAAACCCATTTCCTGCTCGCCGTAGACTTCCTTGATACCGGCCCAAGCCGATTCGACCTGCGGCAGCGAAGCCACCGTCGACGCACCGACCAGCGCCACCAACAGCACAGGCAGGTCTTTTTCCAAACGGATTCTCATCGGCGTTATTTAAACCCGCTCGTCGCTTTCGGCGGGAACCGGCAATAGCTCCCTGTCAAACTGCTTACCCAGCCAATCCCCCATCGCTTGATATTTATCGCTCCAGCTGGATTCGTCCTTCGGTTCCTGATCCGCGCGTTGGTAGGCGTAACCGTAATATGGATAGTAAGACGAGCCTTCCTTCATATCATTGATGATGAAACCGTTAGGTTTGATGCCCACTTGTTGGAAGCGGCGGGCGCTGACTTCCAGTTCTTGCGCGGTATATCGACCTTCTTTCACCACCAGGAAGGTCGCGTCGGCATGCTTACCCAGAATCGCTGCGTCGGTGGCGCCCAGAATTGGCGGCGAGTCGATGACGATGTGGTTGTAAAAGCTTTTCAGTTGTTCCAGGGTTTCCGACAATTCGCCCAGCACCAGCAATTCCGCCGGATTCAGCACCATATTGCCGCGCGGGATCAAATCGATACCCACATCCGGCAAGCTGACGATCACTTCGCCCAGCGTAGCGCGGCCTGACAATAAATCGGACAAACCCGGTTGCTTGCCGATCGAAAAGGTATCGTGCAAGCGGCCGTTGCGCATGTCGGCATCGATCACCAGCACCCGTTTCTTGATGCTGGCCAACAAGGCCGCCAAGTTAGAGCTAACAAAAGACTTACCCATGCCTGGCGCCGGGCTGCTGACCATAATTACCTTGCTTTCGTGCTGCGCCAGAGTGGCTTCCAGCGTCGTGCGCAGACCGCGCAGCGATTCGACGGAAATATCCAATGGATCCTGAGAGACCAAAATACCGTTGTCTTTATCCTTACCCAGCAAACGCCCCAATTTATGCTGCTTTTTGCTATGCGGAATCGCCGCAAACAGTGGCAAACCGACTTGATATTCCAGCAAGGCCGGATAGTTGTCGTGGCGTTGCAGCGAATGTCTCAGGAAAATCAAGGCCGAGCCCAAGCTCAAGCCCAGCAAACCGGCTATCGCCAACAACAAACCAGGCTTAGGCCAGTAAGGTTTTTCCGGCGTCACCGCGAAGTCGACGATGCGTGAGTTGCCCAAAGAACCTGCGGCAGCGATGCGTTGTTCCTGAGCGCTGTTCAATAAAGAGGTGTACAGCTCGGTGTTGACCTGCACATCGCGCGACAAACTCACCATGTTTTGCTGGGTTTTCGGTAAATCCTTGATGCGTTTTTCCAAAGCCGCCAGCTTATTGTTCACGCGCTTAATCTGGGCATTGGTGGAAA
This sequence comes from Methylomonas sp. TEB, assembly GCF_047777895.1. Taxonomy (GTDB): domain Bacteria; phylum Pseudomonadota; class Gammaproteobacteria; order Methylococcales; family Methylomonadaceae; genus Methylomonas. Next base: position 1,014,982 of record NZ_CP180476.1, on the reverse strand, counting down.
TCATATCCGGATGCTCGGATTCCAAACGCTGGCTTTGTTCGTCGTATTTTTGCTTAAGCTGAATACCCAGGGTCTCCATATCCGACGCCTGTTTCAACAGTATCTCGGCTTCGGCGGAAATATCCACCGCGCCATGTTGCTGACGATAGGCGCTCAAACCCTGCTCGGCTTTTTCCAGGCGTTCCTTAACGATGGGCAACTGGCTTTCCAGAAAACCCAGTTTTTGCGAGGCTTCCGCCGATTCCCAATTCACCGTGGCGTTGACGTAAATCGCCGCAATATCGTTCACCGATTTAGCCAGTTGCTCCGGGTCGCGACCTTTCAATTCCACGCTCAGAATATCGGTGTCTTTGGATACTTCTTTGACCGCAAAGGCTTTTTGCAATGTTTCGATGGCCGACAGCGCGGTGCGGCGGGTTAATTCAAAATGCGTACCCGGATGCGCTTCCAGGGTCTCGACTTTAATCGTCACCGGGGTTTTCTCGCCAATCTCGGCATTCAACACTTCACCAACCTGGCCGGCCAACAATTCGTCGCCGCGCGGGTCGAGCAGTTGAAAACGCCCGGCTTCCAACGCGATTAAGGTAAATTCTTTTTCCAGATAACGATCCGGCACACTGAACGCGGCGATTTTCAGCTTTTCGCCACCCCAAGCCCAACGGCTAAAGCCCCACCAGGCATCCGCTATGCCGTCATGCGCATCGTGGCGGCGCGCCAGGGTTTCGCCGATCAATGGAAAAAAGTACGGCTCGGTTTCGATGGTCAAATTCAGGTTATCCACGACTTTGCCCAACACCGAACGCGAACGCAAAATCTCCACTTCCCGTTGCGCGCGGGGGCTTTCCGCTTCCGCCGGCGCTTGGTTGTTTTCGCTGCGTAGCGTGGCGGACAGCAAGGCCTTGTTTTTGTCGATTCGCAGCAGAGCATCGGCTTTGTAGGTACGCGGCGCCAACACCAGATACACGGTGGTGACTAGCAACACCGAGCACAGCGCGATAAAAATGGTTTTGCGGCCTTCGATCAGCAAATCGACGTAGTCGCGAATACTGACGCTAGGCTCTGGCATTCTCGCCTGATTCAGCGGTTGCACGACCGGCGTAGCTTCGTTTTGTGTGTAAATCATCAGTTACATCCCCATCATCGCGGCTTGCGACATGATTGCGGTAAACGAGCCGGGTAAAATTTGGTTCAGGACCCTAGACCATTGCGTGACACCGGCGGTACCGATGAACAACGTGTCGTGGGCTTGCAGCGGAAACTGGTCGGCCAGAATCATCGCATCGGGCGATTCTGCATCCAGTTGGAAAATTTCCGGCTGCATGTCGCCGGCGCGGATCACGTAGATGTCGCCGGGCCGCGAGGTATTGAAATCAACCCCGGACGCTTCGGCCAAGGCTTGCGACAAACTCATCCGGCCTTTGTTGATCTGGATGGCTTGCTGGCGGTTGGCCTCGCCCATCACGAACACTTTGCTGTCTTTTTGATCGCCGACATTCAGCACGTCGCCATCCTTCAATAGCAAGTTTTGAGTGGTCAAACCTTTTTCGTACATCGATTGCACATCCAGCTTGTAGAGTTTGCCGTCGCGGGCCAGCGCTACGTTGGCAAAATCGGAGTCCTTGGTCGAGCCGCCGGCGCGGGTGATGGCTTCAGCGACCGTCAATGGCGTTTCGTTCATGGTTTGCACGCCGGGACGCACGACTTCACCGACCACCGCTACGCGGTGCGCCTGGAAGGACAGCACGCGAATGTCGAGTTTGACCTTTTTGAAATATTTGGACAGCTCGCGCGTCAAATCCGCGCGGGCTTCGCTGACGGTTTTACCGGCCACGTGGATACTGCCGACGTAGGGGTAATACAAGTCGCCATTCTCATCCACCACTTTACCGGCTAGCTCCGGCATGATTTTCTCGCCGCCGGGATCGTTCAGTTCCGGATGCTCCCAAACGGTGATTTGTAATCTATCCTGCGGGCCAATGCGGTAGCTGGTTTTGTTGGGGTCCACCGGCGGCAAATTGTTAATGGCCTGGCGACGGTTCGCCTCCCGTTCGATAATCAAATCGGCGGTAATCGGCACAATGCGGACTTTCTCCTTGACCAATTGCCCGTCTTTTTTCATCGGCATCTCGATTTCGGTCAAACCATTATCGGTATTCATATCCATGCCTGGCGCCAGGAAACAACCGGGCAAGGTTAAGATCAGCATGATGGGAATCAATCTAAACATGTAAGCGTGTCCTTAGTAGGCGTTTTTATTGATAAAACCGGTCAGCACGGTGCGGAAGGCGATCTCCAAATCAAACCACAGCGACCAATGCTGGATGTAATACAAATCGTGTTCGATGCGACGGTTGAGGTCGGTGTCGCCGCGCCAGCCGTTGACTTGCGCCCAACCGGTGATGCCGGCTTTGACCATGTGTTTTTTCATGTAGTTGGGAACTTGGTCCTTGAACACTTCGACGAAATCCGGACGCTCGGGGCGTGGACCGACCAGCGACATATCGCCGCGTAACACATTGATCAATTGCGGCAGTTCGTCCAGGCTGGTTTTGCGCAGGAAAGCACCGAACGGGGTGGCGCGATTTTCGCCGGGCTTGGCCCACACCGCGCCGGTTTTGGCTTCGGCATCGACCGGCATCGAGCGGAACTTCAACATCGTGAACGAACGATTATTCCAACCCACGCGCTCCTGACGATAAAACACCGGGCCACGCGAACTCAGCTTCACACCCACCGCTAAAACCAACATCAGCGGGCTAATCAGCAGCAACAAAATCAAAGCCAAAAGTCGATCTTCGATTTCTTTGATATAACGATTGATGCCATGCAACGGCGATACTGAGAAATCCAGGGTCGGAATACCAGCCACAGTGTTCAAGCTCAGGAATTTGCTTTGTTTGAAGGCGAAACAGTCGATCACCAAGCGGATGCTGACCGGCAGATGGCGCAGTTGATATTGAGCACGTTCGGTCAACGATTCGCCTTGATAGGCTACCCATACTTCATCGATAGCTTGAGCCGAGATGATGCCCGGCAGGTCTTCCAACTTACCGAGACACGGCAGTGCGAAATCATTAATTGAATTTCTGTCATCGCCCCTGTCGTCAACATAACCGACCACTTGCAGGCCAGCCCAGGACGAATGATTCAACTGCCGCGCCACCGCAACCGCCATTTGATTCAATCCGACCATGACGATACGACCCTGCGACCAACCACGAGTCCTTAAGAAACGCAGCACTTGCGACAACACCCCGCGCGCCACCAACACAAAAGCCAAACCCAGCACGCCCCAGGATGCGATCCAGCGGTAACTGGAACCAAACCAAAAATGTAATCTGATTAAGGCGACGATGGACACCACCGCCACTAACGCCGAAATCCAGGCTCTGACGATACGGGCAATTTCGCCGCGCATCGCATCGTTACGCCAGGGCCGATAGACCTGGCCGATTTCGAAGAAGATGATGGCGCCCAGGATGCCCAGCGCGATGACGATCCGGTAATCCTGATCGACAACGTACTCGCGCAACCAAAAATAGTGAGTCACCCAAGCGGCAGCAAACAACATGGCGACGTCGATGACGCGCAGCAACAAAATCACCGTGTGACCGTACTGTTTAAAAAGCCCGTTGAAAATATTTCCCAAACCGAGTGGCATGATGGCTTAACCCCTAAATCGTCTTGATCCAATGACTAAGGGTCACCGTCCCTGGAAACCCAACCTGATGCGAACGGGTTGTTAATCCCTATTCGCTTGGGTAGTAGATTACCGAGACAAGATGAGAGAAAGCCTGAGGGTTTAATTAAGAATGTATTAGAAACGGCTTAACTTTGGATGAAAGGGATTTTAAGCGAATGAATTATGGCCAATGACGCAGCGAGCTTTAGTCAGTGTCAAACTCATAATTGACTTTGACGCGCTGCGATGTGCCGGTTTGGGTTTCCAGATTGATGCTGTCGGTGAGTTTGTATTTCAAAACCAGCAGCGCCTGCTTACTGAACAGGCCCAGTTTGGTGCCCACATAGGTATTAGCCGTCAGATACTGTCCTGCCGTGACCAGCGTATCGGCAAACGACTTGCCTTGCTGCACTTCAAACTCGTCTATACCCAGTTTCTCGGTCAGCCACGACAGCCGCCCCGCGCCATAGGATAAAGCGGCGCTCGCGATCATATTGCCTTCATCCTTACCGGCTTGGTTCAGCGAAGCCCCGGTTATCAAATACGCCAGCGCATCGGACTCCGGCAGGCTGGGCTCGGTATAAATCTTGGTCTGCGGCGCAGTGGCCGAACCGCTGACCTGCAACACGGCCGTCACTTTCTGATCCTTGGAAACCCGATAGGCTTCGACATCCAGCCATGGGCGATCGATCGGGCCATTAAATAAAAACCGGCCCTTACGCAACTTCAAGTCTTGTCCATAACTTCGGTAACGGCCGTCGGCCATATCGATGGCGCCATGCAAGGCAAGACGTCTATCAAGTTTCAGAAATTGCAGCTGTCCGGTCAGTTTTGTATCCAAACCAAGCCCGGAAAAAGTGACTTGCCGCCCCAATTGAATCGCCACGTCAGCGTCGATACCCGGTGGCGCTTCGATAGCCTGATCCGAGTCCGTTTTGCCGACGATCACCTCATCGCGACTGACCGCCACCGCACTGGCCGGCAGCTCTTTGATTTTAACCATGGCTTTGTCAATTCCCAACGCTCCGGTCACTTTGGCATCACCACGGGCCGAGCGGCCCAGCTTAAGATGCGGTGCGATGGTCACTTCGGCTTCTGGCAACTTAGCCACCTCAAAGTCATTGCCAAGCACATCAAGATCGGCAATGCCATCCAGGCCCAACAAACCATCGATGGCAAGCCGACCGCCGCCAGAACGAAGGCTGCCGTGTACTTGAAGTTGCTGATCATCATTCACGGCATCGGCATGCAACTGAATATCGGACAAAACAATACCCAGTTCATCAATTTGTAAGCGGCCATCCTCCAAACTCAGACGCCCCTGAGCAACTGGCTGAGGCAGCGTGCCCCCCAATTTCAGATCGGCACCGAATCGCCCCTTAAGCCCGGACATATTGGGCACCAGATCCTGAAACAAACCAAGATCGTTGATTTTTGCCGCCAGATTTCCGGCCAAGCTCTGTCCGGGACCTTGATCCAGTTGCAACTGAGCGCGGATAAAGTCGCTACCGTCAGTCGCCAAATCAAGATCGGCAGTCAGACGCTCGCCAGCGAGATTGCCGAACAGAACGGCCTTGCGAAACGGCACCACCAACCCATTCCGGCCAACCGGCAGCGACACGCCGGCGTCTGCCAGCGCCAATCGATAATCCCCCTGCAAACCGCTCCCGCGTTTGCGAACCTCCGCAGTCGCGGCTAAGCTGCCAAAAAGTTGCCAATGCGCCGGCAGATAAGCGCTTAGCAAATCCAACGGATAGTCGCTGACCCGCCCCTGACCGCTCAGATCGCCATTTGCCAGATAATCGCCCTGCAAACAGATTAACGCACTCGCTTGCGTCAGACAGGTATCGGCCAAGCGCACATCGGCACCGGCAGGCCGCTGCTCTATCGTCAGGGCAGCGGCTTGGCGCAATTCCCAGGCACCGAGTCGAGGGACTTGCAAGGATAAAGCCTGCAACGCCCCTTGCCAGCGCGGTGCTTGCCAGCCGCCGGCCAGCGCCAGCGCCAATTGCCCCTGCGGCGCACGGACATCCAGGCTAACGCTGTGTTTTGCTGAACTGCCGCTGGCGGCTATCGCCACGCTGTCGATTGTGTCGTGACCGCTAAGTACATGTTGGGCATGCATTTGTAGCCGGATTTGGGCGTTTGGCTGAAAATCCAAGGTCAGATCAAATGCGCCGACTTGCTGTTGCGCATAGCCAAGCCCCGCAGCCTGCGCCGTCAACTCAATATCCGGCAAATGCCAATCGCCGCGCAGAAGACCGTTAACATGCGCTTTGCCGCGCAGACCGGGCCACAAACCGGCTAAAGCCGGCGTATGCAAATCAAAGCGAAGCGCGGATTCAGCCGGACCCAAACGGCCATCAGCGTGTAACCGATTGGCACCTGACGACAGTTGTAACTGATCGACCGCCACAACCTGCCCGTCCAGCGCAAATTTTCCCCCACCGCTCAACGGCTTGCCGAGCAATTGACCATCCAGCCTATGCAGTTGCGCCTTAAACTGCGGCGCGCCCGTGTTCAAATTTCCCTCGACATCCCCATCAAGCGATAAGCGCCCCGGCAAATCCGGCACCAATACCGCCGGGTTAAAATCTCTGGCGTGCGCGTGCAAAGCAAATTCGACGGCGTCCTGCCAGGCAATCGCGCCGTCGACAGCCAAGCTGCCTGCCTTGGACGCCACCAGGAATCGTTGGAGTTTGGCAGACGTCGGCGTACCGTCCATCGCCAGCTCCACGTGTGCATCCGGTAACTCGGCTCGCCGCACATCGGCGGTCAGCTTGGCCTGATAGGCTGAGAAATTACCCTGCAACGCCAGCGAACCCTGCGGACTTGTCAAATGCGGAAGATCGCCGACCAAGGGCCAGCGCGCATCGACCCAATCGCCTTGCAATGTAAAGCCGGGGGCTTGTAACAGCTCATCAATCTGACCGTGCAAGGTCGCAGCGAATGGTCCTGAAGCGTTGATGTCCAGTACCAAGCGCTTCAGATCGCCGCTGAATTTGCTCGCTGCCTGCCAGTTGCCATATTCGGCCGAACGTAACTGACCAGTCGCATTCAGCGCCAGTGGATAGCCGCCACCTAAGCCCAACCAACCATTTAGATCAAGCTGATAATCCGCAGCCTCAGCGACCATATGGGTTAAATGCAAGCGGCCGCCTTCGGTGTTGGCAGACAAAGTGAGATTTGGGAGATCGTGACGTTGCCCGGACTGGATGAATGTAGCATCGTTAACCGTCAAACGATCCAAGCGCAGCGCCAGCGGCACGGGTAACGAGGCTTCCGGGTCAAAATGACTGCTGCTATCCGCCTGCTGAGTGCCCGGCTCCAGGGTCAATTCCAGGCCCTCGGTGGCGATCTCGTCGATCTGCAATGCGCCTTTCAACAAAGCAAGCGGAGACCAAGCCAGCGAGAGGTAGCGGAGTTTGAGTTGAGTGCCATCGGCATGGTACTGCACCCCTGCCAACTGCAAACGATGCAACAGGGTGCCGTCGATGTTGTTAATGCTGGTCTCGGTCGGCAATACTTGCTGAATCAGCCAGCGACTTCCCGACTGGCTGTTGGCCATAGCCAGCACGACCGCCAACAGCAGCAACAGCAAAGGCAGTACCAGTAGTAGCCTCCGCAGATACCTCCCAGGCCAGCGCCATAGGCTCATAAACGTGTCCCTGCGGCAAAATGGATTTGAAACGAGGAGTCGGCGGGTTGCAGGGGCACCGCAAAATCCAGGCGGACCAAACCAATCGGCGAGTACCAACGCACCCCTAATCCCACGCCTGTCTTAATTTGAATGCCGTCTAAATTATAGGCATTGCCGGCATCGATAAAAGCGGCAGCCCCCCAATTGTCGAGTACCGAATGTTCATATTCAACACTGACCACACTCAAAAAGCGCCCGCCCACCACCGCGCCCGTAGCATCCTTGGGGCCCAGTTCTTTGTAACTGTAACCACGTATGCTGTTCATACCGCCGGCAAAATAACGATAAGTAGTGGGTAGCTTGTCGAAATTATCCACCAGCGTGGCGCCTTGCTCGCCACGCAGCACAATGCGTCCCACGTCGCCAACGGGGTGCATCCACACGCCCGCCACAGCCCCTTGCAGCATACTGATATTGGACAGAGGGCTTTTGTAGCTGCCATCCACTGAGAACTCCAACCGATAACCGCGTGTCGGTCGAAGCGGATTGTCCGATACCGAACGCAACCAACTGCCGCCGGGTAACAGCAATAGCGTCGTGTCGGTCGTATTCGCCGCCGTATACTTCTCGTAACTGTAGTCGATGAACAATGTCTGCTTCCAGCCACTGGTGAATGCGTGCTTCAAGCGCGCCGATAATTTCCCTGCCCACGAGGTATAACTGGTCGTGTCTTCGCGTTTCACACCCGCACCAAAGCTCAAGGAGTCGTTGAGCGGATCATCCAGCGGTACGGTGTATTCAGCACCGGCTGTAGCCAAAACGGGCGATAGATCCAGTTCGGCGTTGAAATAATGGCCCTGCGGATTGATCAGACGATTGAGATAGGTCCCACTGACCAAAGGACCCTTATCGGTGTCGTATCCCAAACCCATCCCGTAATGATGGCGCTTGTTCGGATACAGACTCAGCATGACGGGCACCTGCCTATCGGCTATGCTGGCTAAATCCGGATGAATATCCACTGATTTGAAATAGCCGCTGTTGGACAGCGCATTGTGCGTATCGGCTAGCTTATGACTATCGTAATACTCGCCGGTTTTGACCTTGACCAACTTGGCAACAAACGCGGGATCAAGAACAGCCTGGTCAATCTTGACTTCGCCAAAATAAAGACGCGGTCCCGCATCGTAATGCAGCACAATATCGGCCCGATCTTGAGAAGGATCGACGCGCAATTGACTCGTGGCAAAGCGCCCTTGCAAGTAACCACGCTCTAAAGCCAATGCCTCGATTTGTTTTTTTAAGGCTTCATAATGCCCGTGATGCAACGGACTGCCTACTTTGGCGGATAACTTTTCCCGCAAGCTCGCGAATGCCGGATCGTCAACCGCTTCACCGAGAAATTGCAGGTCAATCGCAGTCACGCGCATCGGCTCGCCAGGTTTAATGACAAAGCGCGCTTGCCAACAGTCGGCCTTAATATCCAGATTTTTTTCTAGGCTGACGTGGTAGCGACCTAACGCGCGTAACGCATCGTCGATCTCCTGATCGGCCTTGAGGAACAGACTATTGATTTTCCAATCAGGCGCCTTGCAGTCCTGTTCACGCAAAGACAAGCTGATTTCAACATTCCTTAACAACTCACCGTCTATGCCCTGAATCAGGACATCGGCCGAGGCCTCTAACGTCTCAAAGAGGCCGACCAAAACCACCGCATACAAGTGGAATCGATAGTTACCGGTCATCTTGGGTCATCGAAACAGGTCATAGGGAGCGCTGAAGAGGTTGCGCAACCACTTTACCAGTGATCCAGCCCGCCTAGCAAACTGCAACCTGAGTAGTCTCGGCTAAGCGGTTTGACTATCTACCGATAGCTACCCGACTCTACAGTGCCAAGATTGGCTATGAAGCCAAGGCATGAAGTGGTAAACCTACAGCCTGTCCGCCAACAAGCGTATCGGATGCACTAGCTTGCGCGCGGTTTCGGCGCGATCAGCATTGAGGTAAAACGCACAGCTGAAATTACTGCTAACCACCACATCCGCACCGGAGCCTTCGATGGCTTGGCGCTTGGCGTTGCGCAGTTGCTGGGCATTGTCCGGGTGGCTGAGCATATAACTGCCGCCGGCACCGCAGCAGAGTTGATTATCCGGCAGGGCTTCGATATTCAAACCGGGGATTTTCCGCAGCAGCTCATGCACGGCGCGGCCATTTTTCAACACATTGCGTTGGCTGCACGGCTCGTGCACCGCCACATTCATATTGGACGCGGCAGGCTCCAAGTTCTTCGGCCAATGATCCAATAAAAATTCATTGATGTCCTGCAAACGCTTGGCAAACCAACCGGCGGTTTCGCTATTATCGCCTTCGTACTCGCTCAACATTGCGCCGCAGCCACTGGCCACGTAGATCACCGCGTCCACTTCCAATTGGTAAAACGCTTCGATATTTTTCTCTTTCAAGGCTTGCGCGGAACAGCCGTTATGCTGATGAATCGCCCCGCAGCAGCTTTGGCCCTCCGGGACCACGACTTCGTAGCCTATGGCATTGAGTAGTTTGATTGCAGCCCGTTGCGTGGCGCGGTCAAAATGTTCCGCCAGACAGCCGGTAAACAAGGCCACTCGCCCGCGCTGCCGCTGCCGCCTACCGACCGGATAAATCCCGGCCAAACTGCCCAAGGCCGGCTCGTTCAGTAAACTTTCGGCGGTATCTAATTTTAATTTGCGTAGCAAGCCGCTGGCTCTCAGCGGTTTTCGTAAACCGGAACGTAAATATAACGACAGCATGGGCAACAACATCCGCCGCCGACGTTTGCGTTCGATAAAGTACATCGCCAACTTGGCTAACCAAGGGCGGACCGCGGCTTTCTGCAATTTCGCTCGAGCTTGATCGAACAAGGCGCCGTAACTCATCCGGCTGGGACAGGCAGTTTCGCAGGCCCGACATTGCAGACAGTTATCCAAATGGGCGCGCTCTTCGGCGCTAATCGGCGCATTCTCAACCAAAATCTTGCTGATGGTGCGGATGCGTTGCCGGGGCGTTTCGGCGTCGATTTCGAACAAACGAAAGGTCGGGCAGCTGCTGACACACATGCCGCAGCGCATGCATTCACTGGCTTCCGGGATATACGGACTGTTGGGTGCAGGCGACCCCGAGCCGCTATCGCCCGTGAATTCACCGATGCCAAAATCCATCATATCGAACATATTAGCCCTCCATCATTTTGGTGTAAGCCCGGCGTAGCAATTCCATCTCGGCAGGTGGGCGACCACGTAACTCCGGCAAGGTGCGCATCTGGCAACCCAAGGACTGCATCAAGCGGTGCGGCGGATCCAGCAGTTTGAAACGCGCCATATACACCGTGACGGTGCCTTTTGGGGTATCGACGTATTCCTTAAAACCCGCTTCGGCATAGAGTAAATCGTTATCAAACCCCAGCAGACGATTGATGGCATTAACCAGCGTTGCCGGATGCACGGTGATTTTTCCGTCGTTTACCGTCGCATCTTCATCAAAAGCGACCGACAGCGGCGGCAAGGATTGCGGAAAGCACACGCTGCCGCCGGCCTGCTGGGCAAACAAGGTCAAAGCGCTGATATCGCCTTTGTACATCAATAACAATCGGTGGCTGTTAAACGCCTCCGGCACTGCGTTGTTCATTGCTTAGCCAGGCGCACAATTGTCCCACAGCGATTTAAAGCTGCTATCCAAGCGCGACAGCCGGCTGTTGATTTGGTCCAACAGCGAGTACTGCGGAAAGCGCGCCTTATTGCCGTCGCGATACCATTGCTCCATCGCTTCAGTCAGTTGGGTTCTTTCGTTAAAACAATCGGCGATTTGCTGCTTCAACCAGCTAATACTGCTTTGCGGGGCCAGTTCCGCCACGCGGTAGCGTAAGCCGTTATTAAAGATCCGCACGCCGCCGCCCTGAGCCGCAGTGTGGTACAAGGCTTCCTGATCGATAATTTCCACCCCGGCCAGATAATCGATGCCAAACTCATGCAACTGCGGCAGCCATGGTACGGTGGGGCCCATCAACACGGTTTTGGCGTGACAGGATAGCTCCACCAAGCGCGGAAAGGTTTTATTCGGAATACTGCTGGCGGTCAAAAACACCCAGTCGGCTTGCGGCAATAAAAACTCGCACGCGGAATCCGGCAGATCGGCGGCGGACGGTTGTCGCTCCAAAATGGTTAAATGCATTTTGTCTTGATAGCGTTCGATGCCCGGATAACGGCCGATCACCACCACGTTTTTGCCATTCAGCTGCGGCAAAAAATGCTCGAACACCGCCAGATTGGCGTGTTCGTCGTGACTATCCAACACCAGCGAATCCGGTAAAGGCCGAGCATTGATGCAACTGTTGATGGCTGCCATGGCAACCGTGGCTTTATACGGTTCCCATTCGGTAATCCAGGCGGCTAAATCCGTCACCGGTTTGCCCACCAAGGTGCCCGACCACGGCAAGGTGCGCGTGTTCTGCCCCGGACTCATCGCCAAGCCGGCGGTCGCCCGGCCCTGACTTTGGCACACAGTCCAGACCAAACCGATCATCAGGTTGTCCACCACGGCATCGCTGCTGCAATAATCCAACAGCAGTTCGTACAAGCGTTTTGGGTTAGCCATTGCCCCCCCTTATTGCGGGATGTCTAGCAATTTTGCTTCGGTTTTGATGTTGTCTTGCTGACCCCAAGCATTAATGGCCTCGACGAACCATTGTTTTTTGGTCGGGTGCGGCTGCACAACATCGTATTCGGCATAAAAACTGCCGTCGCCATGAAATTTAATCTGACCGATGCGCTGCTTACCGGCATTGTACCAATAACCCACCAAATCCTGGGTTTGGGTAAACGGGTCGGTGACTAAACTGAACTCGGCGCTATCGAATTTCGGCAAACTGAGTTCGGTTTGCAGCGGAAAGCCCAGCTTGACGATATTTTCTATAATGCGTTGACAGACTGTCTCGCCGAAAGCCCGCCGTGCCGAGACCTGCTCGGCAACCCGTTCGCTGGTCATGCAGCATCCTCCAGCACGGCGTCGGCCAAATCCATAATCACCGATGCACCGGAACGGTCTTCCGGATCGAGCGCGCGCATCAACACCAGTATGGACTGGGCTTCCGCATCCAATTGCCGCCGCAGTTTGATAAAGGCTAGCGCTTTTAAACTGTAGAGATAAAACAGCGCCACTTCGCTGGCATACATATCCCACTGCGCCAACTCGCGGCCCAGCTGCCGATAGTCGGCCGGAAAGCCGCCCTGCCGGGCCGCTTCGTTTAGCGCCGCCATCACTTCCAGCTCGGCTTCCAGCAAACGGCCTTGGTAAAAATAGAATTTATACAAGGCAAAATAGGTTTGCAGACAAGTAGCGTCCAAAGCCTGCGCCTGTCTGAAATACTTTTCCGCCAAAGGCTTGTCGGCATGACTGGCCGCTACCGCCATCTGCAACAGTTTATTCACCTCTTCCGGCACATCCGGACTGAATAACACCCGTTCTTCAAAAAAGCCGAGCTGACTCATGGTTTACCAAACCTCGGCAGGCGCAACCAATGCGGCGACCGGCTCGCCACCCAACAAATGCTGATCGATGATGGTTTTGACATCATCTTTGGTGACTTTGCCGTACATCACCCCTTCCGGATAGACCAACACGCTGGGCCCCAGCATGCACGGGCCCATGCAACCGGTATTGGTTAGGCCGATTTTCTCGAACAGGTTACGGGCCTGAATTTGATTCATGAACTCGTTCATCACCTCGGCACAACCACTGGCGGTACAGGAGCCGCGCGGATGGCCTTGCGGACGGGCTTGAGTGCAGACGAATACGTGTTTATCGGGACGAGGCATGATAGCTTTCCTTTTTTGATATGAAAAATTGGTGTCGCTATCGCGACGAATTCATTGATGTCGGTTCTCGGACCGACAACCGAGACACTTTCTTTTGCTCCGCCAAAAGAAAGTATCCAAAGAAAAGGCGGCCCGGATGCCACTTGTTCCCTGCGCTCCTCGCTTTTGAACGGGGTTGCCGAAAGGGGCTCCCCGCCCCTTCGGCAACGCGCCGCATCCCTGCGGCGCCCCTGCGGGCTGCTCACTCGGCACATCCATGTGCCTCGCCCTTCGGGTGCTGCGCATGCAAATCGGCTATCCTGCCGATTTGTCCGTTCAAAAGCTCCGGTGCTCGGCGCGGCATACGGGAGACGACCGTTCTACTCTCGATGCTCCTAGATTTACATCCAGCACCAGAAAACTAAAAAGGGCTTTTACAAAGCATTGTGAACCTAAAACAGCTGGCGACAGCTCACCCCCGAATTAACTCCAATAACTTAGCAATTCCGGGACAAGCCAGATCCCCTATGCCGCGCCGAGCACCGCAGCGTTTATCGAGATTAGCCCGAAGGGGTGCGGCAGGGATGCCGCACGTCGGCGGAGGGGCTGGGAAGCCCCTTCTGCCGACCCTCGATAAACGCTGCGGCGCGCAGGATCAAAGCGGCATCGGGGTGGCCTTTCTTTTGGTGACTTTTCTTTGGCCAAGCAAAGAAAAGTCACTCGGCTGTCGGTCCGAGAACCGACATTAAAAAGGCCGTCGCGCCAGCGACACAAACTAAGCCGCCGCCTTATGCTGATGCGTAAAACAATCCTTAGGACAAACCTTGGAGCACGCCTCGCAACCAATACAGTCGGCAGCATTTTTCAAGCTCATCACCATGCTGTTATCGTCATCGTCCTCAAAGTCGCCGTAATCGTCGCCAAAATCTTCGGCCGACAACGCTTCGTCTTTTTCGACCAAATCAAATACGTCGCGCGGACAAACCTTGAAACAACGGCCGCACCCGATACAAGTACGCTGATTAATGTCGGTAACATAGGACGGTGTCCAGACGGTGCCGCCAAAGGTCACGCCGGTTACAAATTCGCTCATGATCGTCTCCTACGCCGTTTCTTTGCTGGCAGCCAAGAACTTCTTGTTGGCATCATCCCAGGCTTTGCAGGCGTCGTAAGTGGCTTGCGCAATACCCATCAGCTCACCATAGGCGTCCGGCAATCTGTCTTCGATCAAATCGTGCAATACCGAGGCCGCCTCGCTAGCAATACGCTTGGCTTTCTTCACGTCTTTTTCCAATACTTTCAGTTCTTCGTCGCTCATCGCACACCTCAAGCTTCGGCTACTTCTCTATACGTTGTGATCAAACCCAGCGCTTTCTCAATGGTTGCATCGGTTTTGGCGGCCAAATCTTCCAGGCTGGGAAAACCAAAACGATGCACGTCGCGCAAGACTTTATCCACCACGATCAATTTACCGACCAATACCAAAGCCCGGCCGAAACCTTCGTGGGTGATGTTGATCACCGGCACGGCCATCAAACCGCCTTTTTTCTCGATCAACGAAGCGATTGAGTTGTAATAGGCTTTAACGCGAGCCAAGGTAATTTCATCCGGGTCGCCGATAATCGGTATCTCGCGTTTGCGTTCTTTGGTCATCACCAAAGGATCGATGATCTTTTCTTCCGACCAGCCTTCATAAGTGTCATAGGTATCGAGTGCGCGCAGTTGTTTGACCATCTCGACGACGATTTCCGAGTTCATGAACGGGTCGCCTGCTTCGACGACTAATGCGGGTTGAGCCATGGTGGTTCTCCTAATTTAGTGTTTAATCAATTTGAATACTTTTAATCGCGCTAGGCGCTAAACCCCGTATGCCGCGCCGAGCACCGAAGCGTTTATCGAGAATTGCCCGAAGGGGTGCGGCAAGGATGCCGCACGTCGGCGGAGGGGCTGGGAAGCCCCTTCTGCCGACCCTCGATAAACGCTTCGGCGCGCAGGATCAAAGCGGCATTTCGGGTGTCGTTTCTTTTGGATACTTTTCTTTGGACAAGCAAAGAAAAGTATCGCGGTCGTCGGTCCGCGAACCGACATTAAAGTTAGTCGTCGCTTCAGCGACACAAAAATCTGGCCGTTAAGTAACCGCGGCAAAATCATTCATCCCACCCCTCTTCTTCCATCGCGTTAAACCGCTCCGGATTGGGGCCTTTGTGTTGGTTGATGGCTTTGGCCAGCCAACTGGATGGGCCGGCTTTCATTTCGGCTTGTAAATCCGCGATCAGATCCTTGACGGTGCTGCCTTCGTGGACTTTGACCGGCTGAATGCCTTGCGCGACGATTTGTTTCACTGCAGAAGCACCAATCGCCAGGCAATACACGGCCGCGCAGCCTTCCAGCAACTGAATCTTCACCGACAACTTGTCTTCGTTACCATCTTGTGCGAGTTCGCCAAATTGCGCAGCTTCCATGAATTCGAACTGTTCCGGATCCACCGCGTAGACAGCAAACGATTTGGCTGAGCCAAAATGCTGATCAACGTGCACCATGTCGGTAGTGGCAAAAGCGACTTTAATAGCGGTTTCCATAGGCATCCTCTGTTCGTGGGTATGCAAAACGTGCATGCGGCGGGCTAATGACATGACGGCGAGCACGCTTGACGTTCGGATTCGGGTTTTTGCGCATACGGCGAGTAGTAAGGCTCGATCTCCTCGTGGGCAAAGTTGATCACCAAATTGGCTAAATCAAACAAGGTTTGCCGAGTGCCGCGATAGCCTATCCAGGTTTTTTGATAGCCACCGATGATGTCGTAGAGCGGAAAGCCAATGCGCAGTATCGGTATCCCCAAGCGTTCAGCGCTGGCGACCGCGTGTGAGTTACCGATCAGCAATTGCGCCTTGCGCTCCTTGGCCATGACTTCCAAATCTTCCAGGTCGCCGATCTTGATACTATCCACCGGTGCCGTTGCCAGCACCGGGGTATTTCCGGCGCAGATGGCCGTCACCACTTCCGCACCCATGCCTTGTACCAGATGAATCAAGGCGTTGAGTTGATCCGGATCAGCAGCGATAGCCACCCGCAGTTGGCCGAGCATGAAATGGGTATCCAGCATCGCGTCTTGCAATTGCGCACGCTGCCGTTCGATCTTTTGCGGCACCGGCATTTCGCTGATGTCGGCCAGCGTCGTGATCAAGGCGTCGTTAGCCTGCAAGCCATAAAGATGGTCAAAATAGAAACTGGGGACACCGGTTTTTTCCTGCAACAGCTCACCGGACTTGCGTAAGGACGCGCCGATTATCAAGCTGGCTTTAGCTTCACCCAAAGTCGCCAACTCGGACACTGGCGTACCGCCGATGGTTACCGGCGAAAAATCGTCGTCGGTCAAGCTGCCGTCCAGGGAGTCGGATAAGTCCGGCACCAACACCGGGCGTAAATTGAACTGTTCGATCAAATCGCGCAAAGCCTCCAGATCGCCAGGCGTCAGCATAGGGCTGACCAGACAATTGACCTGGCGCTGGCGATTGCCCGGCTTGGTCCCGGCACTTTGCGCATCGGGCACCAAGGCTTTGACGATTTCATAAATCGTCGCCGCATAGCCGGTTTCCACACAACCGGTGAAATCGGGCGTGTTCACCGCGACCACCGCCACGTGGGCATATTCCGGATAACGGTCGCGAAACTCGCGAACATTGCGGTGCACGTCGCAGCCTTGGGTTTCCGCCAAACCGGTGGTCAGTACCGCAATCAGAGCTGGGTTGGATTTTTCGGCAATCGCTTTGATGCCTTCGATGACGTTCTCGTCGGCACCCAACACGGAGCTAGCTTGATCCATCGCGGTGGTTTGCAGCGGAATCGGCTCTCGGAAATGCCGCACGAAAAACACCTTGGCAAACGCCGTGCAACCTTGCGAGCCGTGCAGCATCGGAATCGCCCGGTCAAAACCCAGGCAGGCCAAGGAACCGCCGGTAGGTTGACTGGCCTTTAGCGGATTGACCGACAGGGCTTTATTGCGTTTGACGATGTCGGCCATGCTATGCCGCCTGAGCCGCTAAAGGCTCTGCTGGCGCCTCGATAGTGGCCGATTTTTTCAGGCCTCCGGTGCGCCAGGGCGGCGTGGCCCGCACGGCTTCCCAAACCGGGCTTTCCAAAGTCAAAGCCAATTGCCGGACCAGTTCCAGCATGCCTTGATAACCTTCGTAACCGAACTCGCGCTCTTGATTGATGTCCAGGAACGGAATCCGCGCTTTCAACGCGGTGTACATATTCCGGCCGCCGGCGATCAGGATGTCGGCTTTGTAGTCGGCAACGACTTTTAACAAGGCTTTCGGGCTGCCGTCTTCGATCATCAGCGTGTCTTCGCCCATCAGTTCGCGAATCCGCGCTTTGTCTTCTTCAGTAGATTTCTTGGTGCCAGTAGCCACCACCACCATACCCAAATCCTGCAGTGCCGAGATCACCGACCAGCTTTTCACGCCGCCGGTAAACAACAATACCCGCTTGCCTTTTAGCCTTTCTCGCCAGGGCGCTAGCGCTTCGCGGATGCGGTTTTCCTCGCGGGCAATGATGGCTTCGGTGCGTTCGATTAAATCAGGATCGTTGATGACTCTGGCGAAATCGCGCAAAGCCTGGCTGGTATCGGTGATGCCGTAAAAACTGCCTTCGAACCACGGCGTGCCATAGCTTTGTTGTAGTTTACGGGCCACGTTGACCATGGCCTTAGAGCACACCATCATATTGACTTCGGCTTTATGCATGGTTTGCACTTCGCGGAAGCGGGCGTCGCCGGACAAGGTACACAATACGCGCAAGCCCATTTCGTCGAGTAGCGGTAGCACGTGCCAAAACTCGCCGGCGATGTTGTATTCGCCCACCAGATTCACGTCATGTACCTTGATACCGGGGCGCTCGGTGCCGGGCGGCAACGGATCAGGATCGCGGGTGCCGATCACGTGATTGACCATCGCGTCGCCGGCGATGCGGTTACCCAGGTTTTTGGTGCCGTAGAAGCCGGCGCAATCAATAGGTACGACCGGCACGCCCCAGCGTTCGGCGGCGGATTTGCAAGTCGCGTTGATGTCGTCGCCCACCAGAGCCGGTACGCAAGTGTTGTAGATAAACACCGCCGGCGGATTGTAGGTTTCGATGGCTTGTTTGATCGCATGGAACAGGCGTTTTTCGCTACGCCCCATCACCACGTCTTGTTCGGTCAAATCAGTGGTCATACCGATTCGGTATAATTCCGAGCCGGAAGAACGGGTGCCGCGGTTGTCCCAGGAAGAACCGGCACAGGCGATAGGGCCGTGAACAATATGGGCGACGTCGGCGATCGGTAATAGTGCAATCTGTGCTCCATCGAAGGCACAACCGCCCGCCGCCGAGCCGGGTTTAGGTTTGGCGCAGCCGGACTTTTCCTTCTTGTTGTGCTCGCAAGCCGGTTCGTCCAGCAGTTCCGCAATATCTTTGGTCGATTTCATAACACAACCTCACGTTTTTAATAATGCTTTTGCAACGGTTGTGCCAACTTATAAGCGCTTGAATTTTCTATGCTTTGAGCCAAGCTCATTTGTAGCAAACCCGACAATCGACCGCTGGCGCCAAACAAAATATTGTCTGAGTTAGCCCGACCTCCGGGAGCGGATTTATACTTTGCCCGCCAAGCAGCACTCCCCTACCGTTCACCATCGAGAACCATGACCGCTAAGCCCAAACGCCAGCACCGCTACAATCAAGGCACGACACTTTCCGCGTGGCGCGAGGCGCTGAACCAAATTGTGTTTGGTTCGGAAACCGCCGCCGGGCGGCGCTTCGATATCGCCTTGATCGTGGCGATTTTGCTGAGCATCGTGGTAGTGATGCTGGACAGCGTGGCCGATTTTCAACAACGTTACGCGACGGCGCTGTTCTGGGCGGAATGGCTGTTTACCGGTTTGTTTACGTTGGAATACGCGCTGCGTTTGATATGCGTACGTCGCCCTTGGCTGTATGCCCGCAGCTTTTTCGGCATTGTAGACTTGTTGTCGATACTGCCGGCTTATCTGGGTTTGCTGCTACCCGGCGCGGAATACATGCTGACTTTGCGGATTTTGCGGCTATTACGGATTTTCCGGGTGCTAAAGCTTTCCGAATATCTGGAAGAAGCCGACATTCTGGTGGTGGCTTTGGTTAATAGCGTACGAAAAATCACCGTGTTCTTATACGCGGTGCTGACCCTGGTCGTGGTGTTCGGCACCTTGATGTATGTCGTCGAAGGTCCGACCGCTGGCTTTACCAGTATTCCCAAAGCCGTGTACTGGGCCATTGTCACCATCACCACGGTCGGGTATGGTGACATCGCGCCGAAAACACCGTTCGGGCAGATGATCGCTTCTACCATTATGATCATGGGCTACGGCATTATCGCCGTGCCGACCGGCATTTATAGCGCCGAATTGCTCAACACCCGCAAAAACCAGAATCTGGATAACCGCGCCTGCCCGGATTGCGGCGCCGCCAGCCACGATTTCGACGCGGCGCATTGCAAGTATTGCGGGCATCGCTTGGACGAATAGTGGCTGCGCTATCCCTTAAACTACTTGTAACGCAACACAGCTAATGCTGGAAGAGTTTTGGCATTATTTGGGCGTGCGCACCGCCAGCCGCCAAGCGCGCTTATTGGGTTACGCTCGGGAAATGGCCGCTTTGCAAGTCAGGCACCGCCGCTGTCGCCAAGCTTGGCGACCGCATATCCAAGCCACTCAGCAGGCTTTGCTGAGTGCCGCACAATTGCTAGGCGATACGGGTGGTGGCGCCCTGATTATCGGCGGTGGCAGCGCACACGATCTACCCATCGCCGAGTTATTGCAGCATTTCGATCAGATAGTGTTGTTGGACATCGCCTTTAGTTACCCAAGCCGACGCCTTACCAAATGTTGGCCAAACCGAGTGTTTTGTTGTCCGCATGACGCCACCGGCATCGTGAACTGGCTGGCTCAGCATCGGCAAATCCCGCCAGCAGCGTTGGTGCAGAATCCGATAGCGCCCAAGTTAGCGGTCAAACCGCGTTGGGTCGCGTCGGTCAATTGCCTGACACAATTGCCTCTGCTTCCGCTGGACTGGTTGGCAAATACCGCCGCCGAGCCACGACAATTGGAAGCTTTCGGCCAGGCCTTGATGCTTGCCCACCTATATTGGCTGGATAGCTGGCAAACGCCGGTTTGTCTGATCACGGAAATTGCGGATCAACGCCATAGCCGCGCCGGCTTGCTTGATCGAACGGATTACCGGCCCGTTTTGAGTGACTATCTTCAAAATGCCGATCAATTGGCCTGTTGGGATTGGCTGGTCAATCCACCGGGTGAATTGCCGGAAGGGGGTTGGGAGTCGCGAACAGTAGCGGCCTATTTAAAGTAGACCGCTATGCTCTGTGCGAGGACTAAGTTTGATTAGGCCGAACAGAAAACAGCCGAATCGCCGTCTGGCAACGATCCGGCACTTTGACCCAAGCTATCAGAATGCACAGCCCGATTTAAACCCAAGCTTCTTCAAAATAATCGCTAGCGGTCAAAAACCACTGAACGACGCTTGCACTAAATTAGCCCCCACAAACGCGGTAAACCACAGCCCATTCGGCGAATGCCAGTGCGCCAGCGCAGCGCCAGACTGATCAGAACGAACGAGCCGGCAAACGCCATTACCAGACGATCAATAGACATATAGCCTGCTATTTCAAACGCACCACGCCGAGGAATTTCAAGATCATGCGTTCGTAAAACGGCTCGCTGATGCCGTTTTTAATCTTGCGCATGAAGTATTTCTCAAAACCGATTTTGGCAAGATGCACCCATTTGCCATGGTTGGACCAAGTGGTATTTCGGGGCGGGATTTGCGGCACGGCCAAGAACGCCACGCCGGTGTCGCCCAAGTCCGCCAGGCACAAAGCGCTTAAACTCGGCATGTCCGACGGCTGTTTGCCGGCCAGTTCGTCGCGGATGTTGTGGGCGGTAGCCGTCACCATGGATTCGATCATGTAACCGGTTTTAGGGGTACCGGTCGGCACCGGAGTTTTTTCCACCGGCGGCAAGGCGATGCAGACCCCGACCGAGTAAATGTTTTTGTAGGTGGGATTACGTTGATATTGATCGACAATCACGAAACCGCGGGGATTGGTCAAACCTTCCGCGCCGCAATGGCGCACCGCATCTACGCCGGTAAACGCCGGCAGCATCATCGAATGCTTGAACGGCACTTCATGTTTTTTCTTGTCGTTACCGTCTTCATCCACTTCGGTGACATACATCATGCCGGCTTCGATGCGATCCACTTTGGCGTTGGCGATCCATCTAATGGTCTTGTCGCGCAGCGCGCTTTCCAGCAAGCCTTTGGTGTCGCCGACCCCGCCGAGGCCCAGGTGGCCGATATATGGCTCGGAGGTGACAAAAGTCATCGGCACTTTGTCGCGGATTTTGCGTTTACGCAGTTCGGTTTCCAGAATCATCAGATATTCGTAAGCCGGGCCGAAACAGGACGCTCCTTGCACCGCGCCAACGACAATTGGACCGGGATCGGCCATAAATTTGTCCCAATCCTCGGCAGCCAATGCAGCATGATCGACATGGCAGACCGACGAGGTATGCCCACCGTGCGGCCCCAAACCCGGTACTTCATCGAAGGCCAGGCGTGGACCAGTGGCGATAATCAAATAGTCGTATTCAACCGAAGAGCCATCCGCCAGATCAATTTTGTTGTTGGCCGGATCGACTTTGGTCGCGGCCTTTTGAATGAAGTTGATGCCTTTTTTCGCCATCACCGGCGCCAGCTCGATTTTCAAATCCTCCGGTTTGCGCCATTTCGGCGGCACCCAGGGATTGGACGGCACAAAGTGGAAAGTCGGCGAATCGGAAATCACCACGACTTCATGCGCATTCCCCACTGTTTCCTTCATTTCGTAAGCCATCGGCACACCGCCGATCCCCGCACCCAACACTACAATTCTTGCCATGACCTTCTCCTCGCTGCTGTTTAGATGAACACACTCTGCATATTAATTATTTTTATAGTGGTGTTATATGCTTCAAAACCTTACGGCTCAAGAACATTAGGACCTCCTGATGCAATGAACTGAAATATTCCCGGCTTTTGATTGCTTTTGATGCCGAGGTAGACTGGGTACAATGCCCACTAATTACAGCATGCGGAACACTACCATGACCGAGAAACACGATACTGAACAAGCCTGGCGCGAGAAGCTAACTCCCGAGCAATATCATGTCTGCCGGGAAAAAGGTACCGAGCCGCCCTTTACCGGCAAATATACCGATTGTGACGAAGCCGGCGTGTACCGCTGTGTCTGCTGCGGTCACGCCCTGTTTACTTCTGAACATAAATTCCATTCCGGCTGCGGCTGGCCCAGTTTTTGGAATCCGCTGAACTCGGAAAGCCTGGATCAGCACCCCGATAACAGCCACGGCATGCGGCGAATTGAAGTGACCTGCCAGTCCTGTGGCGCTCACCTTGGCCATGTATTCGAAGACGGACCGCAACCAACAGGCCTGCGCTATTGCATTAATTCCGTGGCGCTGACACTGGAAAAATCATGATCTCCGCTCAGCAACAAGTGCAAGATTTGCTGGACTTCATCGACGCCAGCCCCAGCCCTTGGCATGCGGTGGCCAGCATAGAAGAACGCTTGCAGGCGCATCAGTTCCAACGCATCCAAGAAAGCAACACATGGTCATTGGTTAGCGGTGGTCGCTATTATGTGATCAGAGACGATTCTTCCATCGCCGCATTTGTCATCGGCAAACAAGCCTTGGCGGAAACCGGCTTCAAAATACTCGGCGCCCATACCGATTCGCCGGGGCTGCGCGTCAAACCGCAGCCGCTGATCGACTCGGACAAATTGCTGCGGCTGGCCGTGGAAGTATACGGCGGGCCAATTCTCGCTACGTTTACTGACCGTGATCTGAGTCTGGCCGGCCGTATTGCCTATCTGGATAAAAACGGCAACATTGCCAGCCGGCTACTGCGATTTGAAGAACCGTTGCTGCGTCTGCCGAATCTGGCGATTCATATGAACCGCAGCGTCAACGAAGACGGCCTGAAGCTAAAAAAACAAAGTGAGTTGCCGCTAATTTTTTCAGCCAGTGTCGAGCAACAATTACCCGCCGACCGGTTTCGGCAATTGCTGGAACAAGCCGGCAACATTGCCGCCGAGCGAATTTTAAGTTGGGAGCTCAATGCCTACGACACCCAGAAAGGCAGTCTGTGGGGTGATGAGCAACTGTTTTATGCCGATAGCCAATTGGATAATTTGGCGTCTTGCCATGCCGGACTGACGGCTTTGCTGGATGCACCGACACTGGATACCGAGAGCACTCTGGTCTGCGCGTTTTTCGATCACGAGGAAATCGGCAGCGAAAGCTGCAAAGGCGCGGCTGGCAGTTTCCTGCCGGATGTGCTTGAGCGTATCGCCAATGCGGTAGGCAGTAACCCGGACGACTACCGGCGTTCGCTAGCTAATAGTTTTATGGTTAGCGCGGATATGGCGCATGCCTATCAACCCAACTTTCCCGGCGCCTACGAACCCGGCCACAAAGTTATCGTCAACCATGGGCCGGTCATCAAGGTAAATGTTAACCATCGTTATGCCTCCGAATGCATTTCAGAGGCGACTTTCATCCGCGTTTGCCAGCAAGCCGGCGTGCCTTATCAAAAATACGCGCATCACGGCGACCTACCTTGCGGCAGTACGATAGGCCCGATAGCGTCGGCGAAATTAGGCATCCGCAGTGTCGATGTCGGCTCCCCTATGTGGGCCATGCACAGCATTCGCGAGAGTGCCGGCGTACTCGACCATGCCTATATGATTCGGGCCTTGCGGGGATTTTTCAGCAACCGATAATTTTTCAACTATCCTTGCCTGATGATTTTATCCGGTAGGGAATAACCTTGGTTTCCGTCTTTTCCACTGATGACGCATTGTCGTTGCGGCGCGCTTTTGAGCTCGTAAAGTGGGTAATCCTATGTTGCGTTGTCAGTCAGCCGTCGCCGGCAGACGAACTGAACCTGGAGTATAAGGTCAAGGCCGCCTATCTCTATAACTTCACCAAATTCATCACTTGGCCGGAAAAAGCCAGCCCCACCTTTAATATTTGTATCATCGGCCACGACCCTTTCGGCAGTCTGCTGAGCCCGCTGGAGAGCAAGACCGTTCAGGAAAAACCGATTCGGTTGTTCAAATTCGATGCGCCCAAACAGGCGAAAGATTGCGACATCGTCTATTTCGACAATCCCGAACAGCGGGCGGACCTTGCTTTACCCGGTGTATTACTGGTCGGATCGCTGAAAAAATCACTGACGGTCAGTAGTGAGCCGTTTTTTGCCGAATCCGGCGGCATGATCGGCTTTGCACTCGACGACGGCAAAGTCAAACTGCACCTCAACCTCAAGGCTTTGAAGCAAAGCGGTTTTAACGTCAGCGCCAAACTCATCGAAGTTGCCACGCTGGTGGAGGGGGGCGAGCATGAGTAGATTCTTCTCACGGCTATCCATCAAAGGCAAATTGTTCAGCATCGCCATCACCTCCAGCTTATTTTCCATGCTGTTGGCTTTGGTGATTTTGGTAACGGTGAACGTCACCGAAGTAAAGCGCAAGGCCCAAAGTGATTTAATAGCCGTAGCCAGCCTGATCGCCAACCGAAGTGTGGCCGCAGTGATGTTCGACGACGCCAATTTGGCCAAGGAAAACTTGGTGTCCTTGAATAATCTCCCCGATTTGCGCAGCGCTTGCGTCTACACCAAAAGAGGTCAGTTATTCACCTCGCTGGACAAGCAATCCGCCACCTGCCCGATCGTATCGCATGGCTTGCGTAATTATTTCGATAAACTCAACCTTTATGTTTATCAGCCCATGCGCCTGGACGACGAAATTGTCGGCGGAATCTTTCTGTCGTCGGACCTCAGTGCGGCCTTCTGGCGAGAACTGCAATTTATCGGTGTGGTGCTGATTGTATTGTTTGTGGCGTTATCGATTACCTTTTTGCTGACTGCCCCCTTATTAAACCGGGTGGCGAAACCCATCGCACAACTGGCTAAAACCGCGCAGAAAGTCAGCCAGGAACACGACTATTCCTTGCGCGCAGCCAAGCACAGCAATGATGAAATGGGCATTTTGGTCGATGCGTTCAACGGTATGCTGGATACCGTGGAGATTCAAAACAAAGCCTTGATTAGTGTCAAAAATAACTTCCAGGCCTTGTACGACAACAACCCGACCATGGTGTTTAACCTGGATATGCAAGGGCAAATCATCTCGGTAAACCGCTTCGGCGCCCGCCAGCTGGGTTTGAGCGTTGAGGAACTGCAAGGCTGCTCTATTTTCAACTTCGCCCATCCCGAAGATATAGGTAACTGCAACCAGTTCTTCCAAATCTGCCGTAATCATCCCGAACAAGTACATAAGCTGGAAAGCCGCATCATCTGCCGCAACGGCAACATCATCTGGGCCAGGGAAACCGCGCGCTTGGTGAAAGACGAAAACAATCGTTCGCACCTGTTGCTGGTTTGCGAAGACATTACCGAAACCCGACGCCTCTCGGAAAAAATCGCTTATCAGGCCAGCCACGACGAATTGACCGGCCTAGTCAACCGCCGCCAATTCGACATCCATATTCAAAACTTGGTGTTGGAGGCGCAAGCCAACGACAGCCATCACGTTCTGTGTTATTTGGATCTGGATCAATTCAAAATCGTCAACGATACCTGCGGCCATCTGGCCGGCGACGAGCTACTACGGCAGCTCGGCGAAGTACTGCGTCAACAAGTACGCAGAATGGACATATTGGCTAGACTGGGCGGCGACGAGTTTGGCATCCTGATGTCGTATTGTTCTCTGGAACAAGCCATCATCACCGGCGAAAAGTTACGTAATGCGGTATGCGACTTCCAATTTGCCTGGGAAAATCGCAGTTTCAATATCGGCGTAAGTATTGGTATCGCCCCGATCAATCGCGCCTGCGGCAATGCTGTTGATGTATTGAAAGAAGCCGATGCCGCCTGTTATGCCGCCAAGGAAAAAGGCCGCAACCGAGTACATATATTCAGTCCGGACGACGAAGAACTCACGCTGCGCCAAGGCGAAATGCAATGGGTGGAAAAAATCCGCCTGGGAATCGAGCGAGACCGCTTCCAGCTGTTCGGTCAATTGATCGTACCCATAGCCGCTAATCGTGGTGGTCTGCATTTCGAGACCTTAATCCGCTACCGAGACGATCAAGATAAGGTGATTCCGCCCGGTGCTTTTCTACCTGCCGCAGAACGCTACAATATGGCTTCGCCTTTAGACCGCTGGGTGATCTCCCGTTTGTTCGAGCACTTGGCAACGACGCCAGGCTTTCTGGACCGACTGGAAATGTGCTCGGTCAATCTGTCCGGTTTGTCGCTGTCGGACCAAGCCATGCTGGGCTTTATCGACGAGCAATTCCGCAAATGGCAGATACCCACCCACAAGATTTGTTTCGAAATCACCGAAACAGCCGCCATTAGCAATCTTTCCTATGCCCGGCAATTTATCGATTCGCTGCGCCAAAAAGGCTGCTCGTTCTCCCTGGATGATTTTGGCAGTGGCCTATCGTCTTTTGCTTACCTAAAGAACCTACCGGTGGATTATTTAAAGATAGACGGGCTATTCGTGAAGGACATAATGGATGATCGGGTGGATTTGACTATGGTTAAAGCGATCAACGAGGTCGCCCATGTAATGGGCAAAAAAACCATCGCCGAATTTGTGGAAAACCAGAGTATTTTCGATCTACTAGAAACCTTGGGAGTGAATTACGCACAAGGCTACGGCATTGCCAAACCGGTACCTCTGCGGGAATTATGAGAAATCCTATGCTGAAAACAGTGAAGAAACGGCTTTTCAAACACTCTCTAGTCCTTAGCCTCATTGGTCAGCAGGCCTATGCCGACCAAACCGTCAACGATTTTCTGGATTTATCGCCAGCGGAATTAGCTAATATTTCAGTGAGTATTGCCTCGGGTACCGCCAAATCGGTATCGCAATCGGCAGCGGTGACCACCGTTATCACCGCCGAGCAAATTGCCACGATGGGCGCTACCGATCTGCACGAGGTGTTGGAAACCGTACCTGGCATGCATGTGACGATCCAACCGGTGACTAACGACTATAGTTACACGATGCGCGGCATGCGCAATGAAACCAATGCCGAAGTCTTGCTCATGCTCAACGGCACACGTTTCTCCGTGCCCTATCAGGGTACGCATATGGCGGGAATGATTATTCCCGTCGAAAATATTCAACGTGTCGAGGTGATTCGCGGGCCGGGCTCCGCACTTTACGGCGCCGACGCCTTCGCGGGGGTGATTAATATCGTCACCAAAAAGGCAGCGGATATTGACGGCGTCACGGTCGGCGCACGCGGCGGCAATGCCGATACGAAAAGCACTTGGGGCCAATACGGCGGCAAATGGCAAGGCTGGGATGTGGCGGGTAGCCTGCAATATAGCCATAACGGGGTCGATCCAGATCGAATCATCGCCGCCGACGCGCAAACCCAAGTCGACCAAGCGTTGGGAACGAATATATCGCTCGCTCCCGGCCCCATGCAAACCCAAAACGAACGCTGGAACGGTCATCTCAGCTTACAGCGCAAACATTGGGATTTGGGATTTTGGGCTTTTAACGAAAGCGATTACGGGTTTCGTTCCGGCGCTTATGGCGCGCTGGATAACAAGGGCAAGGGCAATGGCAGCAATTACTTGGCGGATGTGCGTTATTCCACTGAGGATGATTTGGAGAACTGGGAACTACAAGCACACGCCAGCTTTTTACACAGCGATGTATCCGCCAATATTTACGGATTTCCGGCCGGCTCAATTTTACCGATTGGCGCGGACAGCAACGTCACCGATCAACTGGCGGCGACCCGAGGCTTGGTGCTATTTCCGGAGGGGCTGCGTTTTGTTGCCGGTTTTAAAAACACGGTACCCAGTTTTGAGTTAACCAGTATTTACAAAGGCTTTTCCGATCATTTAATCCGCATGATCGCCGGCTTCCGCTATGAGGAGATGAACACCCAGGAAGCGCGCAATTACGGCGTAGGTGTTATCAACGGGTCCGGGCTATCGGCATTTCCCGCCATCAATGTTGCTGGCGGTTTACAAGACTTAACTGGAACCCCTCTCACATTCATTGACGACCATCATCGCGACATCTGGTCCGCGGCGATACAAGACGAATGGCAATTTGCCAAGGACTGGCACCTGACCACCGGTTTGCGATTTGACCACTATTCCGACTTTGGCGGCACATTGAACCCCCGCGCTGCGTTGGTCTGGAACATCAATTCTGAATTGACTGCTAAATTGCTCTATGGACAAGCTTACAGAGCGCCAAGCTTCGTAGAACAATATCAACAAAACAGTCCGCTTTTCCTTGGTAACCCGTCTTTGAGCCCGGAAACCATCTCAACTACCGAGCTGGCATTCGATTATCGTCCAACGAAGAATCTGAGAACCGCGTTGAATTTGTACCATTATGAGATCCGCGATTTGATTAGCGGCCCGATTTCCGGCGTCGGCACGCTAACCGAGCGTAACACGTCAGGTCAGGACGGCTATGGCAGCGAGTTTGAATGGGATTGGAAATTTCACGCAGATTGGAATCTGCGCGGTAACTACGCTTGGCAATTTGCCCGTAGCGAAGCGACGCACACCCGGGTTAGCAATGTCCCCGAGCATCATGTTTACACCGCACTCGCCTGGAATTTTATGCCGAAATGGCAGATTCAAACCCAAATTAACTGGATAGGTCACCGCCTTAGCAGCCCGGAAGATACGCGAGTTTTAAAAGATTATGAAACGGTCGACCTAACTTTAAATGCGAAAAAACTGATGGGATATCTGGATCTGACGGCATCGGCTCGGAACCTGTTCGATAGCCACGGCAAGGAACCGGCTACCTCCAGTTATCCTTATAATTTGCCCATCGCCGGACAAACTTTTTATTTCGAGGCTGGTTTACACTTTTAGCTGCTTGCTTGCAGCGAATAATTCCGGTGGATGGCATCCAGAAGATAAGCAACGATCTTACGGCTCAACCAAGCTTCGCCAGCCGCGACTGCGTGGATCATTCTGTTGATATAGGCCGCCAGTGACTGACTATTCTGATAGCCCTTGGCGCCGGCCAACACGCAGTGCAGAATTTGCTCTTCATGCAAGTCATCGCCGATGATCACGATATTACTGGCAGGACTGGCCGCCAATAACAAGTTGGTATAGTCGGGCGTTTGGCTACCGCGCAACGCAAAATTCAGCAAAATGATGTTGGGTTGGAGCTGTTCGGCAGCATTAAGAGCTTGGATCTCATCCGAATAAAACGCAACATCCGCTTCCGCCATCAACATCAGTGGCTGGATTTGGTCGATGCTATCGATTACTTGTATTTTCATGATAAATCTTGCTGTCTGTTAGCTGACTGGCTTGCCACTTTGACCTCCGGAACTAATTTGTTAAATTCCTACGGCATTGCCCCTGACTATTGAATTCAGTTGGTAACATCGATAAATCCGTGTAATCCACGCTTGGAATCGACCGCCAGCCAACGCCTTAAGTATTGCAGCTCTTCGGTAGATTGCAATTCTTCGAGGCTTTTTTTATTTTTTAACAATCTGAACGCGGCGGAAAGCACTTTGTAATTCTCACCTACTATACCGGCTCGCCGTAAGCCCACTATGTTGAGCCGATAATGTTTCGCGGGCCGGCCACCTATCAGCATAAACGGGATCACGTCCATGTTAATCCCCGTAGTGCCTTGCACAATGGCATAAGCGCCGATCCGGCAAAATTGATGCACAACTACCGCCCCGCCCATAAACACGTTATGCCCCACCTCTACATGACCGCCAATCGCCACATTATTGGCAAAAATCGTTTTGTCACCAACCGCGCAATCATGGGCAACGTGGCTGTTGTTCATGAAATAGCAACCTGAACCGATCCTGGTAGCGCTGCCAGCTACTGTAGCCCTATGGGCGGTAAATCCTTCTCGAAACACGTTATTGTCCCCAATCTCTAGCCACGACTCGGTTTGCGCATCAAACCCCAAGTCCTGCGGCAAGCCGCCTAGTACAGCGTGCGGGTGTAACACATTACCGTCGCCTATTTTGACATGCGCATGCACTACGGCATGCGCACCTATTCGACTATTCGCGCCAATTACCGCACCCGCCTCTATCACCGCAAACGGGCCAACGCTGACGTTTTCTCCAAGCATGGCGCCGGTTTCGATAAAAGCGGTGGGATGAATCGATGCAGTCATGGTTAGCCTCTTGGATGATGTTGGGTATGTAATACTTTCAAACGCTGTTGGGCAATATGCGTATAAATTTGGGTAGTGGATAAATCCGAGTGGCCGAGCAGTAGCTGAACCACTCTAAGGTCAGCGCCATGATTCAATAAATGCGTGGCAAACGCATGACGCAGCGTATGCGGCGACAAATGTTTATCGATACCTGCCCGCACAGCATAGCGTTTGATAATGTGCCAAAAAGCCTGTCTGGTCATAGAAGTGCCCCGGGTGGTAACAAACAAATAGTCGCTTTGCCTATTCCCCAGGATTGCTTGTCTGGCAGTATTCAGATAACGTTCGGCCCAATCCATGGCTTCTTCACCAACCGGCACCAGGCGTTCCTTGTCGCCTTTGCCGACGATGCGCACACAACCTTGCCGAAAATTAATTTGGCTAAACTTCAGTTCGACTAACTCGGACACCCTCAGCCCTGTGGCGTAAAGCATTTCAAGCATCGTTCTATCCCTAAAACCCAACTTGTCGGTAACTTCCGGAGCATTTAACAACAATTCGACGTCGGTTTCTGACAATGAATCAGGTAACGTGCGACCAAGCTGTGGCGAGTCTATTAATTGGGTAGGATCGATATTAATCTTACCTTCGCGCAGCAAATAACCGTAAAAGCGCCGCAAACAAGAGACAATTCTGGCCGACGAACGGCTGGTTATACCTTGTTGCTGTCTGTTAGCCAAAAAACTTTTGATCGTCGTGTCGTCAACAGCGGTTATATCCTTATCCTTCAGCCACTTCGCAAACAATTTAAGATCGCTGCCGTAAGCCGATAGCGTATTGTCGCTTAATCCAAATTCCAACCACAATGCGTTTAAGAATGCCTCTATGGTCTGCGCCGAATTCATTCCCTGTCCAATCCCAAACCACGCTCGTACTCGAGTAAACGGTGTTTAAGCGCCACAAACTCGCCGTCGCCCTGCCCCATAAAACCGCCGATGCCACGCTTTGCCACCACCCGATGACACGGGATAATCCCGGCATAAGGGTTATTTCGGCAAGCCCCCGCTATTGCTCTAGGTCCTGAACCCAGCGTTTCCGCCAACCCCGAATATGTTTCCACTTGCCCGACGGGAATAGCCAATAACGCACTCCAAACCGTATTAGCGTACACGCTACCCTGGCTTAGCAAGGTAACATGCAGTTCGGTTTGCATCGGGTTTAACAGATAACTTTGCACACTAACAGCCTGTGGTGACAAAGTCTTAGTTAACTCTCCGCCAACGTGCCAAGATGCATCCGTAATGATTTCACCGGCCATGGTTAATATCAATTCCGCATTGAGTAGTGGCACGGCGAGCAGGGACTCTTCACCATCCGCAACATTTTGCCAAACGATATGTAAAGGCATCACATCTCTCTTTTGCTATCGGCAAAAAAAAAGGCAGCTGAGCAGGCCGCCTTTTCTCATTACCTGATTCGCTATAAACGAACCAGATTGCAGCGTATTAAGAAAGTTTCTCTTTGATACGTGCGGCTTTACCAGCCAAATCGCGCAGATAATAAAGTTTAGCGCGACGAACGTCACCGCGACGTTTTACTTCGATACTGCCAACTGATGGACTGTGAGTTTGGAAAACACGCTCAACACCCACGCCATGCGAAATTTTTCTGACAGTAAATGCTGAATTCAAACCGCGATTACGTTTTGCAATCACAATGCCTTCAAAAGCCTGTAACCTTTCCCGCGTGCCTTCAGTTACTCTAACTTGCACCACGACAGTGTCGCCAGGTCCGAATTCCGGTACATCTTTTTTCAGCTGTTCAGCTTCCAATTCTTCAATAATTTTACTCATAACCACACCCTATTAAACAACTTCAGTTCTAAATTCTTTCAACAAAGCATCCTGCTCTGCGCTTAATGTTACTTTTTCAAGCATATCCGGCCGCCTCGACCAAGTCCGCCCCAACGCTTGTTTCATCCTCCACCGCTTGATGTCGGCGTGATTCCCGCCGAGCAACACATCAGGGACGTCGCCAATATCGCTATGCTCGGGTCGCGTGTAATGCGGGCAATCCAACAGTCCATCAAAATGCGAATCTTGTTTAGCAGATTCATCGTCACCAAGTACGCCAGGAATTAACCTGGTAACCGCGTCGATTACTATCAAGGCTGCCAGTTCGCCACCGCTGATGACATAATCGCCCAGCGACCATTCTTCGTCGCAAGCATGCTGGATAAAACGCTCGTCTATACCTTCATAACGACCGGATACGAGGATCAATTGATCGTAGCGACTCGCATCCAGCAACAACTCTTGACTAAGCAAACGACCCTGCGGACTCAAGCAAATTACTTTGCGGTTAACCAAGACATTATGCTGTTTGGCTGCATCCACTGCGTCGAGCAAAGGTTGGCATTTCATGACCATTCCCGGCCCGCCACCATAAGGTCTATCATCGACGGTCCGGTGTTTATCGAGCGTGTAATCGCGGGGATTCCAAACCGACAAACCTACCAAGCCTCGTTCAATCGCCCTGCCGGTTACTCCGTAACTAGCGGCATCGGATACCATCTCTGGGAAGAGACTGATAACATCAAAACGCATGCCTTTAGTTAAAAGTCCGGATCCCAATCGACGAGAATCAAGCCTTCGTCAAGATCAATTTTTAAAACAGTACTCTGCTGCAAAAACGGAATCAGACGTTCTAACTCCCCGTCAACTACTACCAAAACATCGTTAGCGCCGGTTTCCAACAAATGATCAACTTTACCTAATTGGCAACCCTCTAGATTGCGTACTTCCAGCCCAATCAGATCCGCCCAATAATATTCGCCATCGCTGGCTTTGGGTAGTTGTTGCTTGCGTATCAGAATATCCGCCCCCATCAACTCAGCGGCAAGATCTCTATCGCTAATACCTTGCAACTCTGCGACAACTAAGCTGCCTTGCCGCCTGCCGCCAAGCAATTTAACTTCTTGGATTTGGCTATTCTTCTGGAGAATCCACGGCGAATACTGCAATATATTTTCGCGGGGCTCGGTGAAAGAATAGACTTTTACCCATCCTTTTACACCAAAAACGCCGGACACTTGGCCGACGTTCAAAAAATCCCCTGCTGGCAAAACTAAAATTAAGCAGCTGCTTTATCGGCGTCTTTGATCAATCTAGCGACGCGATCAGTAGGTTGGGCGCCATTGGATTTCCAGTATTGCACGCGTTCGCTATCCAATACCAATCTTTGCTCACCACCGCGGGCTAAAGGATTGAAAAAACCGACGCGCTCGATATAACGACCATCGCGACTGCTTCTGCTGTCGGTAACAACAACATGATAGAAAGGACGATTCTTAGCGCCGCCTCTGGACAAACGAATGCTTACCATTTGAATACCTTAAATAACATTGAATCAAAAAACTTAATCAAACTATTCTACGCGATTTTTACAATAAGTGAAGGACAAATTACGATAATCACATTCTCATGCCGCGCATATTGCTCTTCAAACCGCGCATCATGTTGGCAATATTACCCTTGCTGAATTTTTTCATCATCTTTTCCATCATTTGATGCTGCTTCAACACACGATTTACAGCTTGCAAATCCAAGCCGCAACCATCGGCGATACGTTGCTTACGCCCACCTTTGATTAGATCGGGAAAACGCCGTTCTTGCTTAGTCATTGAGTTGATTACGGCAATCTGATGCGCCAGATCCTTGTCGTTGACTTTATCCTTAATATCTTTGGGCA
Organism: Methylomonas sp. TEB; assembly: GCF_047777895.1. Taxonomy (GTDB): domain Bacteria; phylum Pseudomonadota; class Gammaproteobacteria; order Methylococcales; family Methylomonadaceae; genus Methylomonas. Next base: position 980,795 of record NZ_CP180476.1, on the reverse strand, counting down.
CCCCGCTCATACCCGGCAGCTTATCCATCATCGCGCCAAGCCCGCCCATATTCTGCATTTGTTCAAGCTGCTCCTTCAGATCGTTCAAATCGAAGCTTTTGCCTTTTTGCAGCTTTTTGGCTAATTGCTCGGCCTTTTTTTTGTCGACATTTTGCTCAATATTCTCAATCAGCGACAACATATCGCCCATACCGAGAATACGCGAAGCCAACCGATCAGGATAAAAAGGCTCTAAGGCATCGGTTTTTTCGCCGACACCGATAAACTTAATCGGCTTACCGGTTATATGCCGAATGGAAAGCGCCGCTCCGCCACGCGCGTCGCCGTCGGCCTTGGTCAGAATGACACCGGTCAATGGCAAGGCATCATGAAAAGCCTTGGCAGTATTAGCAGCATCTTGGCCTGTCATGCTATCAACCACGAACAAGGTCTCAATCGGCTTGATTGCGGCGTGCAAAGCTTTGATCTCTGCCATCATCTCGTCATCGACATGCAAACGTCCGGCGGTGTCGACAATTACCACATCTAAAAATTGGCGCTTTGCTGCATCTATAGCCCTGTTGACAATATCGACAGGATTTTCGCTGACATCGCTTTCGAAAAATTTTAATCCAACATCGGCGGCCAACGTCTCCAATTGCTTAATCGCGGCAGGACGATAAACGTCAACACTAACCACCCCGACTTTTTTCTTTTTCTTTTCTTTTAGATGGCGACCTAATTTTGCCACCGTAGTCGTTTTACCCGCACCCTGAAGACCTGCCATCAATACGATTGCCGGCGGGTTGATCCTTAGATTCAGCTCTTCGTTAGCCGAACCCATCACCTTGACCAGCTCGGACTGCACCACTTTGATCATTGCCTGCCCAGGCGTCAAACTGGTTTGCACTTCCTGACCCAACGCGCGCTGAGTAACTTGATCGATAAAATCGGTCACCACCGGCAAAGCAACATCGGCTTCCAGCAAAGCCATTCTTACTTCGCGCATGGTGTCCTGGATATTGCTCTCGGTCAGACGACCTTGGCCTTTAATTTTTTTTAGTGTGCCACTGAGGCGATCAGATAAATTATCAAACATAGCTGCGTCTTTATTTTTCTAGGGTTCCGGCGGATGTCTGCCAACACAAACGGATTACAACAATTGGTCTGCTTAGTTTAACATAACCGTATCGCAACACCTTTTGATTATTCCCCTCCCATCGCCATGTACACCACACCCGTCGGCCTATTTTCGATATTAAGCTATGCGATTGCCGCAACATTGATCGTTAAAGAAATTTTTGGCGCCAAACAGCACCGGCTATCCATGCAACTGGCTTGGCTTGGCGCAGGCTTGCATTGCGCCTACACCGTCTTAAACGTACAAAACCATGACGGATTCAACTTCAGTTTTTTCAGTACTGCATCGCTGGCAGGCTTGGTTATTTGCTTTCTGCTGTTAATTGCCTCGCTGGACAAACCAGTGGCAAAACTGGGCGTGTTGATTTTTCCTGTCGCCGCAGCAATGCTGGCTTTAGATATTCATTACCCAGCTACGCCACACCTAATTGTGAACCACAATTGGCAGATGAGCACTCACATACTGACATCGATATTGGCATTCAGCCTTTTAAATATCGCTGCCTTACAAGCCATTTTATTGGCCATTCAGGATCAACAATTGCGCCATCGCCACCCCAAACGCTTTATGCTTGCTTTACCACCTTTGCAAGCCATGGAATCACTGTTGTTTCAAATGATTGCAACGGGATTACTGTTTTTGACCGCATCCTTAGTCACCGGCTTCTTTTTCGTAGAAGATTTATTTGCGCAGCATTTGGTTCATAAAACCGTACTATCGATACTGGCCTGGATAATTTTTTCCGCACTACTGTTCGGCAGGATTCGCTATGGCTGGCGTGGGCAAAGCGCAATTCAGTGGACCCTCATAGGCTTTACTTCATTACTATTAGCCTATTTCGGCAGTAAATTGGTTTTGGAATTGATATTGAAAAAAGTTTGACCCTTTAAAAATAGCCCGAGACCACACAGCACCACATCCGCAGTTAAAATCCAGCGGAAACCAACGCAGCCTTCATGGTGAGAGCAACTTCCAGATCAGGTTTTTGAGCCAAAATATAATCCAGCATCATGATAGCCGCATCATAGATTCCTTGCTCCGTATACAAGTTAGCCAATTTTATTTGCGCCAACGTATCGCTGGGGAATTGGCCGATGTAATTATTGTAGGCGTCTATAGCGACCATCACATCGCCATGCAGCCTTTGCATTTCCGCATATAAGGGTAAGTAGACGGGATTCAATTGCGACAAACACTGTAACGCTAAATTGGCGGTATGAGCGTCATCACTATCGATACCGATATCCGCAATTCTTATCAGAGCCTGCTCTACCAACACACCACCACCGTCAACAATTTGTCGATATGCATCCAGCGCCTGGGCCGATGCGTGTTGCAATTCGGCCAAGTAACCAGTAATCAAATGGCGATACGGCTCAACCGCCTGCTGATCCTGATGCTTACTCAAACTAATCAGCAAATCACTCAATTCTTCGATTTTTTTATGCTTGAATAACAAGCCCGCCCTTTGCTTTAGACTTGAAAGATTTCCCTGGCTTTTGGCCTTCGCAAAATGCCGAGTATGTTTATCATGAACAATATCTAAGAAGCGTTTTTCAAAATCGGCAAATTGAGCCCGAACATCTACCGGCACCTCAGCAGCAGCCTTCCACAATCTTACGCGCCCAAAACTTCTGTCTTTTCGATATTGCTCGATTACCAAACCAAAATTAGGTATATCCGCATATTCCTGCTGCCTGGCTTGAACTCTTTCAACAGCGTCATCCAACAAACACATCAATTTTGCTGCCCCTTCCCGATAGGCGTCATAGAAAACATTGCCAAGTTGCTTGGCTTCTTCAGCACTCCATGCCTCATCGTTAAATGCCTTCGTCAACTTTATAAAACTTCTGATACCAAAGCTTTTTACCAACTTGCTGTAATGCCTATGTTCTCGCTTAAACTTCTTCTCGATCTGATCCAGTCTTTTTTTATCCTTATAGTTTCCAATGACCCCATCGGCACTATACATCTCGTCGTTGATACGGCGCGCATTCTCCGCCAGACGGGCAATTCCTTTGATCTGAAATTGGGCGCGCCCCAACTCATCAAGAATTTGTTTGTGATATTTACTATGTTCAGCAGATTCGCTAACGCGCTCGGCTACGATTTCAGCCACATTAATGGAGCCCCCCCCAAATTCAATTTCGGATATGGGTAAATACTCGACATTTTCGACTTTGGCAGAACCACCGGAAATATTGAAAATCCGACATCCCATGCCCGACAACTGTTTCGCCTGAAAACCCAGCGAGAGAATAGCCTGTGAAAAATCGCAACTAGTAGGCGCCATAAATCCGGCATTTGTCTCTACTTGCAACGATGTCAAATTAAAGCGTGGCCCGGCCAGTTGCTCGTCGCTACCGGTGGCATGCGTGAAGCCTTCTTTGGTGAAGCATAAGTCTACGCCGGCGAGCACTATTCTTTTGAAGCCAAAATGATACGCTACGTTCAGCGCAGTATTGGTCACGGTAGGACCCGCACTGCCAATATTCGCTACATTCAGTGGCGACGGCCAAGGTAGTCGCGGACCAAGATAGAACCCAAGACCATGCCATTGGTTAACTAAAGTGGGGACAGTGTGGTAGGAATAGACAAAAATCGGCTTGCTGCTGAACTCAAGCATTTCCTTACTGATATCAAAGCTTAGATCAGTCGGATCCACCGAAAACACAAAATCCGGCTCGATATAGGCTTGTAATAACTGGCGAGAAATTCTGGAAACCGCAAAAACCACAACGTCGTTCCGATGCGATCTGAGCCATGGTAAAACCTCATCAAGCGAGGGACCACCCGCCAAAATTAATACTGTCTTATCGACAAAGGCCTTTTCCAGCACTTTTGCCGGCCGTTGGTTATCGGCTAGGTTAATAATCTGTCTGGCAATAAACGCCTCACTACCCAGCTCGACGCTAATTTGCCAATGCAGTTGCGATAGAACTTCCGTGATATGCCAACTTAGCTCTGCATACTCCTCTATATAATCGTCTTGCGCACAAATTGCATTGTAGGAGCGTACTGCGTTGATATACAAATAGTCGTTTATTTTGAAATTTTTAATAGCCTCCGGCCATTGCTCCAAACCAACACACAGAATCTTCTCATCCAAGCCATCAAGCAATTGGTTTTGCTTTAAAGCCTGTAAAACGCCTTCCGGCTCAATGAAGAGGTAGCGCGTACCCTTTGGTAAAAACTTGCTTTGCAAGTATTTTGGCAATAACCCTGAATCCGTGCCGATAACCACATTAAGCGTATCTTCGGCAAACAGATCCTTACCAAACTTCGCGTCAAACAATACTCCAGCACTCACTCTATCGAAGCTGTTTCTATTCAGGTTGAAAAAATATTTTTCACCAAAATTATTTACGCTTATTGGCCCTAAGTCATATTGTCTCACCTGATCAAGTTCATCATCCATTTGCTACTTCTTGATTAAAGTTTACGGAATCTCACTAGCGATGTATCAGCTTAGCATTCCTTTATTCAAATACACCGTGAATTGAGACTAAATACTGCGGCTACTTTTATTTCAATAGCTGCAATACACCTTGGGTTACCTGATTAGCCTGAGCCAACATTGCCGTACCGGCCTGCTGCAGAATCTGACTGCGGCTTAAATTCGCAGTTTCGGCAGCGAAATCGGCGTCCATGATCCGCGAACGTGCAGAGCTTTGATTTTCAATAGAAGATTGCAGATTCGATATAGTGGTGGAAAACCGATTTTGAATTGCACCTAAATTCGAACGAAATGTATCGATTCTTCTGATTGCCGTGTCAATAGCGTTGATTGCTGAGCGCACATTTCCCGAGGTAGCCGCTGATCCAATTGAATGCTTATTACCAAAAAGCGCGCTTAAACTTGTCACAGCCAGCAGATCGGATACCGTAACCGATATTTGATTGTCTGCCGCCGTGTTAGCTCCAATTTGAAAGTTCGCATTCTTTAAAGAACCGTTTAGAATTTTTTTGCCGTTGAATTCGGTATTTTGAATAATCCTTTTAACTTCTGCACCCAATTGCTTAAATTCGGTATGAAGCTTTTGCCTATCTTCACCGCTAACAGCCGCTCTGTTGGCCGCCTGAATTGCTAAATCCCTCATCCTTTGCAACGTTTCAGTGATTGTACCCATCCCAGCTTCCGCAGTTTGCGCCATGGAGATACCGTCGTTGGCATTGCGCATAGCAACAGTCATACCGCGAATTTGCGATGTCATTCGGTCGGCAATCGCCAAACCGGCGGCATCGTCTTTAGCACTGTTGACTCTGAGACCTGATGATAAGCGCTCCATAGACATTTGCAGGCTATCGTTAGTCCGCGTCAGAAACTTCTGACTATTCAATGACGCGATGTTTGTATTGATGACCATTGATGATGGCATGATCGTTCTCCCGGTTGATACTAAATGGAATAGGCATTATTGCCGCCACTAAACATCAATCACTTTTCATGCCAATGTATAAAAATCCCTTTTAAATTCAATAATTAAAAAAATAATACGCTATTAGCATCATCAAGAACGGCTAAAACACACCCGATCAAAGGCCGTTTCGCCAATTAAACAGCCTTAAGCCAATTAGAACGACATTTTTTTGACTCACCCCTCCGAAATACCTTACCTAGAAGAACCACATACCAAACACCCCCAATAAAAACAAAAAAATTAAATTAAATCAACAATATACATAAGCATCACATAACTTGAGGATCGCTCTTTCAATATACGAAAGGATTACAAAAACGTCGAAGAATGCTGCAAGCTGAAATCAGGCAAACAATTGAGAACCTTAGAAGAACACACAGAGGAGCGGCATTTCATTGCCGCCAGAACAACAATCAAGAAATTAAGGGGTGTATCGATACGCTGAACAGCGTGTTGGAACGGGATGACCCGGGGAAAAACGGGGATAAGTCTGAATCAGATAACTTAGTAACTGTTATAAGCCTGCATTGCCTTGCGGCCGCGATCCAAAACTGATTGCTGAGCAGCCGAGAGCGACTTTTGCTCTTCGATATAAGAAATAAAAACCGCATCCTGCTCAAGCATCGACTGAGCTACTTGCTTGACAAGTAGTTTTTTATGCTCTGGCAAGCACGCTACGCCCGCAAAAAACTGTTCTAAACAAACTTGCCTTTTATCCAAAATATCAGCCAGCCCCTCCCATTCCGCTTTTAGTATGCACTCTTGGATATTGTCAGCAAAACCTTGTAATTGTTGCTGCCACTCCAAGAAATTAGGATCCGGGAAATCAAGAGACATCAGGCAATCGCATCCCAGGCTTCTTTGACGTCTTTCATCAATACAGTTACCTCGTTTAATATGTCCTCGCTGTTTTCACTGCTTGCCTGTAACAGCCGAAAGTTGATGTAATCGTAAAGTTGACGAAGATTGACGGCAATTTCGCCACCCTGCTCCAAGTCCAGTACTTCATTTAGACCGCCCACTATGCCGATTGCCTTGGAGATATAGATACTTTTCGCTTCCATATCCCCGTGAGTAATTGCACCTTTAGCAGAATTGATTCGAGCCAAGAACCCTTCCATCAACATTTGAATCAGCCGATGGGGAGATTCCTCGCCAAAATTGCTGGAGGTATGGACCTCTGCGTATTGTCTAGCGCCTTTTCTATGAGCATCAACGTACATGGGAAAACCTCTTCATTACAATTTGCTGATCCAGTTACTTAGAAAAGAACCGGTTGATTTAAATTTACCTACATTGACGTCCATGGCTGTGAATTGTTTTTGCAAAGTCTTTTGCAAATTATCCAGCCTAACCTGCACGTCGGCTTTACGACTATCCAAGGCTGACAATTGTTTTTTCAGCGATGTTTGCTGACTATCCAACGGCCCACCCGATTGCAATACGTTATCCAATTTTGAATAAAGCCGGGTCGCTACGCCATCAGACGACGAAAACACGTCACTTACAGATTGTAAACTGGCACTCAATGCGGTGTTAAGCTGCGTGCTATCCAATGACATCACGCCATCTTTATCTATTTTTATGCCGATCATGGCTAGCGAGTTATAGCTGCCCGTTGCTGAAGAAACCGGATTTGCCGAATCCTGCCTGACTTGAGAAGTCACGTAACGCAGGGTAGCATCGCCGATTAACGCACCATTTCCGGAACTGCTACCGCCAGTACCTCCACCATATTTGCCCAAATCTTTGGAAGTGGTATGTAACTTGTTGTACGCAGTGACGAAACTTGTCAGCGTTTTATTGACAGCCTCATTGTCCAAACTAACATCGACGTTTACTTTGGTACCGACTTGAGCAGATTTCAAATCTAAGGTCAGACCTTGGATGACATCGGTTATGGAATTGGTGCTTCGCGTCGCGGTTTGACCATCGACTTTGATAATAGCGTCGGTAGCCGTTGTCTGAGCACTCAGATTAGAAGAAAAAATTTGTGACAATCCTGACGTATCGGCGTTGTTACCATCGTCATCGGTACCCGTCACAGTAAATGCATTGGCGAGTCCTGAATTTTTGGCTGTGAGGACTAACTTGGAAATCGTGCCGGTGCCGGTCGAGTTGTCGACGTTAACGATACTCGCAGTAACGGAGGTATTGCCGGAAGCGTTGTTGATAGCGTCCCTGATCCCCAGCAACGTGTTATTGCCCGAAGCAACCGTCACATTGAACGAAGCTCCGGCGGTGGTTGCGATAGTCAAAGATCCAGTCCCAACGGTGGCAGCCGAGTTGGCAAACTCCCCCGAAATAGATTTTTGCGCCTTCGCCAACTGGGTAACTTCGACGGCATAAGACCCGGCCACGGATCCTGCACCCGCCGCGACTTTTAGGATAGATTCGTCGGCAGACGCGGCTTTATGCGTTTTAAACAGATTCCCATCTTTAAGTTTGCTTACGACCGTCTGGAAATCGGACAACGCGCTTTTCAAGGTCCCCAACCCACTCAAGCGCGTATTCGTTGTGTCTTGTTGCCGCTGTATCGCATTCAGTGCCGGCTGACCTTCAGCTGTCACCAATTGCGACACGAGGGTGCCAATATCGATACCGCTACCAATACCCGTCGATGAAACTATGCTCATGACACTCTCCTCATCCGACTAACTTACTAAGCACGATCCTGAATCATAGAGCCTTGTTGGCCGTCTAACTCCTGCATTCTTCTGATAAACGCCAGCATTTCTTCGGACGGAATTTGCCGCACGACATCACCCGTTTCACTATCAACGACTTTCACCACTAATTCCTTGGTTGAATCATCTACTTTGAATTGGAGATTACGGTTAACCGATTGGAGCAACGAGTTCCCTTTATCCGCCGCTTTTTTTACCGAATCGAAAGAAGGTTTGGCCTCATTCTGTTTGTCCTGATCTTGATTAGAAACTGAAGAGGACACAGTCGAGTCATTTTGCAACGCGGAAATACCAGGGCTACGCTTGTCAGCCTCGACCCTGGCTCCCGCAAATGATTTTTCATCCGTTTGCTTATCAGCTTTAGCAACAGTCACGGGAGATAGCTTTAACACATTTGAAATCTCACTGTTCATGACATTCACCTTATGCTTTTCGTATTAAACGGGAGGTTACGGTCCGCCCCCCCCCAATCAAAACTACCTTAGCAAACTCAACACGGATTGACCGGACTGATTAGCCTGAGCCAGCATCGCTGTACCGGCTTGTTGCAATATTTGCGTTTTGCTCAAATTGGATGTCTCTGTGGCAAAATCGGCATCCAAGATACGGGATCTAGCGGCGCTTTGGTTTTCTATCGAAGACTGCAGATTGGCTACAGTAGTAGTGAACCTGTTTTGAATAGCACCCAAAGTTGACCTGAAAGTATCGATCTTTTTGATCGCACTATCAATAGCTGAAATTGCCGATCTCACTTTGGCGGAAGCCGCACCCGAGCCGATCGAATATCCCGCAGCGCCAAACAAGGCACTAAGACTGTTAACTTTTTCCAAGTTAGAAACAGTAACAGAGACTTGGTTGTCTGTCGTGGTATTGGCACCCACTTGGAAGTTAGCACCCGCCAATGAGCCGTTCAAGATTTTTTTACCGTTAAATTCGGTATTCTGAATAATCCTTTTAATCTCAAGGCCCAGTTGTTTAAATTCGGTTTGAAGTTTGTCCCGGTCGGAACCACTCACCGCAGCCCTGTTGGCCGCTTGAACCGCAAGGTCACGCATACGTTGCAATGTATCGGTAATAGCTCCCATCCCGGATTCAGCTGTTTGCGCCATCGAAATGCCGTCGTTGGCGTTTCTCACTGCTACGGTCATACCGCGAATTTGCGATGTCATTTTATCGCTGATGGCTAAACCTGCTGCGTCGTCTTTTGCAGAGTTAATCCGCAAACCCGAAGACAAACGCTCCATTGATGTCGCCAGTGAATCGTTGGTTTTATTTAAAAAACGTTGACTGTTCAACGAATTGACGTTTGTGTTGATTACCATTGCCATGATGTTACCCTCCAAATTTCGAGAACGTTCAGCGCTTCGAAGATTTTGTGTTGTGTTGAATTAAAAAGATTTGTTTCAAACTCGAATGATGTATCGGCCCGAATTTGGAGAACTTTAACCCTCTCATTCAGAAATACTTGGCGAATTCGCCCTGTGCCCTTAGAAAATCGGCTTCGCGTCCTATGTCCAACCAATAGTCATTGACCGGAAACATAGAGACTATCTCGCCTGCAGCCACTTGCTGGTTTAATAAGGTCGGCATATCCAGCTTTTTCTGGGCTGAGATGCTATTAATCAAACTGTGATCCAGCACATAAATTCCCGCGTTGGCCAAGCAGCTTTGCAAGGGTTTTTCTTCAATCCCCACCACTCTTTGCTGCTCCAATCTCACGACACCGTAAGGAATTTGATACTCGTATTGGCGTACGCACAAGGTAGCGATCGCTTGCTGTTCGTTGTGATAGGCCAACAATCTGGAAAAGTCGATCTGGGTCAGAATATCGCCATTCATCACAATCAACGGCACATCCGGCAAATTGTCCGGCATTAAACCGATTGCGCCGGCAGTCCCCATCGGTTCGGTCTCATCAATATAGTCGATCTTAATTCCCCAACGTCCGCCATCGCCAAAGTAGTCTTTGATTTGCTGCGCTCGGTAATGCACGGCTATATAAAACTGTCGAAACCCTGACTTAACGAAATTCTCAATGATGGTTTCCAAAATCGGCTTGCCGCCGATTTCTAACAGCGGCTTGGGACATTCGTCCGTATAGGGCCGCAAACGAGTACCGAAGCCACCCGCCATCAAAAACACCGGATTGGGGAATGCCGGCTGCTTATACAGCGCCTGCAACGACTCCAGGCGCACCACCCGGCCTTGTTCATCGACAACCGGCAATTGGTAGAGATGATGCCCCTCCATCATGGCAATCAACTGGGTCTTACTGTCATTTAAAGCGGCAACTTTCGGCCGCTTATTCATCACCTCGAAAACCGGATGTTCCAGGGATAAGCCGCGAATCAAGGCGCGACGAATATCACCATCCGTCACCACACCCAGCAATTTTTCTTGGTCGTCCACGACCAACGCAATCTGCAAGGCCGCGCGATCAATCACCTCAATGGTTGCTCGCAACGTCGCTTCCGGGCGAATCAATACCTGCTGCCAATGCTGTTTCATTTATCAATCCTGTTGCAAATTCTGTATGTGCGAACGCGGCGGATAGACGATCTGCTTGCAACCGACATCGCGCGTCACCACGCTGCCCGCGCCCACCACGCTGCCGGAACCGATACGTAGGCCTTGAATGATGGTAGCGCCGGTGCCGATGTGCACCTTGTCGCCCAATTCCACCCCGCCACTCAGCACCGCACCGGGTGCAATATGCGCATCGCGACCAATACGGCAATCGTGCTCGACAATCGCTCCGCTATTAATTATGCAGTTTTCAGCAATTTGCGTGCCTGTCTGAATAATGGCGCCCGCCATGACCTGCACGCCGTCGGCCAGTTGTACGTCGCTTGCTGTAAACGCGCGAGGGTCGACCACGGTTTTAAACCTGTAACCTTGCGCCAGAAAGCGCTGGTACAAGTTCGCGCGCAAGCCGCCATCGCGCGGCAGAGAACCAATGCCGTTGAGTAACGCGATACCATCCGCTGCATAAGCCCGTATTGCCGAGTCGTCGCCCAATACCCTGACTCCGAAGTGCTCGCTTCCGGGCAGTCGGTGAGGATCGGTGATGCCCAATATCTCAATCTCCAACCGCCGTAACATGTCGAGCAGCACCCGCGCATGTCCGCCGCTTCCCAGCAAAATGACCGGCGTACTCATTCGATCAAGTCATCCACGTCATAATGACGACGACTGGTTTGGCCAAGCAATCGCCAATATTCCATCGGACTTAGACCTGTTCCCGGCCGCTTGGTCGTCAAATTTTCGGCACTAAATGTTTCACCTGCAGCAATCGGCTGCATTGCAACTAAACTCTTTCGAGCTATCGCGCGATTTTGTAGCTCCACGACTTGCGGCATTTTGTTTGGGCGGCCGAGCGCTTGTTCGATCGCGCGAATATCATGCACCATTTGCTTTAATTCAGCGGGCTCAAGTGACACTTGGTGATCAGGGCCTTTTTGATTTCGGTCCAAGGTGAAATGTTTTTCTATTAATACCGCGCCCCGCGCCACGGCGGCAATCGGCACGACCAGCCCTTCGGTGTGATCCGAATAACCGACCGGCAGGCAAAAAGCCTGCTGCAACACGTCCATCGCCCGCAAATTTACATCCTTCATCGGTGTCGGATATTCGCTGGTGCAATGCAGCAAGGTGATTTTTTCATGTAAAACCGCTTGCCCCGCTTCCGAACTGTAGGCTTGTTGAAATGCCGCCAAAGACGGTTGCTTCCCACCCAACAAGCCAAACGCCAAAACCCCCAGCGCGGTTTCCACCTCACCTAGCGTAGCCATGCCGGTAGAGACAATGATGTCCTTGCCGGTTTGGGCGTGGGCCAGCAAAAACGGACCATTGGTAATCTCACCCGACGGGATTTTCAGTTTGCATAGACCAAGCTCGTCCACCAAAAACGCCAAACTATCGAAATCAAATGCGGTCGACAAAAACTCAATACCTTGGCTTTGGCAATAATCACGCAACTGAAAATGAAATTCATATTTCAACTCCAGCTTGCGCAGCATATCCAACTGGCTCTCGGCCGCGCCTGTCGTGTGTTTTTGATATTCCGCCTTGCTCGCGGACTGGGTGACCAGTTTTTCGGCTTTAAAGGTCTGGAACTTCACGGCATCGGCACCCGCCGCCACAGCGGCATCGACCAGTTGCATCGCGGTTTGCAAGCTGCCGTTATGGTTAACCCCCGCCTCGGCAATGATGAACACACTCATTCAAGCACCTCTAAATCGAAAAAACGCTTCTTCAGCAGCCCATTCATCGACGTATGTTTCAGTAACTCTTTGATCTTCAATGATGCACCGCCTCGCCCGTAGGGATTTTCAACCTGCGCCAAGGTATCAGTAAACGCCCCGGAAAATACCGTGTGCAAAGCAGCCCGGATCGCATCGGCCTGCGGCTGGCAATGCAATACGCTATCCGCACAAATCCGTCCCAGCTGGCGATCACCGATATTCACGGTGGCCACATGAAAAGCCGGCGCTTCTATGATACCGCTGGACGAATTGCCGACTACCGCATCGACCAACTTCAGGGTCGACAAATAACGCAGAGAACCCAGGGAAACATAGCTACTTACTCGGCGGGAATGGCGTCGTCGATACTCCTCTATCATGCTGGCGATAACCCGGCCATCGGCATCGGCATTGGCATGAGTAAATATGATATGCACATCGTCAAACTCATCCAAAGCCTGCAGCAGCTGGGCAAACTGCTCGGCCGCCGTCGCCGCTTCCAAAGTCACCGGGTGAAAGGTGACCAACAGGTTGCGTGTCCCAAACTTGAAATCCAGCGCTTGTTCCAGCTCAGCTTTGTCCAGCAATGGCAACTTATAAACGCTATCCAACCCCGGTGCGCCAACGTTGAACACCCGGTCCGGTTGTTCGCCGAGTTGAATCACCCGCTGCCGATAAATTTCGGTTGACGTGAAATGCAGATGAGCCATCTTGCTGATAGCATGGCGAATCGCGTCGTCGACCACGCCTTCGGTGAGTTCGCCGCCATGAATATGGGCAATTGGGATGCGTAAATTCATCGCCGCTTGCGCCGCCGCGAATATCTCGAATCGATCGCCGAGCACCACAACGATATCCGGTTGTAAATCGTCTAAGGCATCGGCGAAACCGATCAAGCCCAAACCCATGGCCTTGCTGATGCCCACCGGCGTATCCGACGACAACAACATCTCCACCTTGCGGTTGATCGTGAAGCCGTCGGCGGCAATTTGCTGCCAAGTCAAACCGAACTCCGGCGACAAATGCATGCCGGTCACGACTAACTGTAATTCTAGGTCCGGGTCCGCTTGAATTTCCTTCAGTAACCAATACAGCAAACCGTACTCAGCGCGTGAGCCGGTGACAACACAGATTTTGCGCGGCGCGCCAGCCATCACGAAACCACACTGCTGGGCACATTGACCAGCCGCTCGGCCAGCCGGCGCGATTGCAGCAGATTATCGCGCTGGCAATGTTGGTACATCGGCAAATCAGACATCAGCTCCCACAGCGGCCGAGTCATCACGCCGCGCGTATTGCTAAATTCCAGAAAGGCGTCGCGCTGGGTAATGTCGTCGAGCAACAAGGCGTTGAGCCAGTAATTGGCATGAGTTCCGGCTGGTTCTTCGACGATTTGCGCGCCGTTGGTTTGCGCCCAATCCAAATAGCGCTGTGCTACGGCACGTTTGCGTTCGACAAAACTCGACAATTGTTCGAGCTGCGCCAAGCCCAAGGCGGCATTCAAATTCGGCATGCGGTAGTTGTAACCGATTTGGTCATGTTCGAATTTCCAGGCATGCGGTAATTTAGCCGTGGTTGTCAGGTGCTTGGCCCGGCGCGCCAGTTCCTCGTCGTCGGTCAAAATCATGCCGCCGCCGCCCGTGGTGATGATCTTGTTACCGTTGAAGCTAAGCACCCCAAGTTTGCCGAAAGTGCCGCAATGCTGGCCATTGAGTCGGCTACCCAACGCTTCCGCGGCATCTTCCACCAACGGCATGCCGAAGTCGTCGCATACTCGAATCAACCCAGCCAGATCGCAAGGATGGCCGAAGGTATGCATCGGCAAACAGGCGGCGATGCGCTTGCCGCTGGTTTTGTTGTAAACGCCATCATCGCAGCGTTCGCCGAATCGATCCAAAAACTCCGCCAAGGCCAGCGGCGACAAACCTAGCGTCGCCGCATCAATATCAACAAACACCGGCTCGGCACCGCAGTAATGAATCGCATTGCAGGTGGCGACAAAAGTCACCGCTTGAGTAATCACTTCTTCGCCGGGCTGAACGCCGGCCAGCAACAGGGCAACGTGCAGCGCCGCGGTGCCGTTGACGGTGGCTATCGCGTGCTTGGCACCGGTGTATGCAGCGATTTTGCTTTCGAACTCGGTGACATACGGGCCGACACTAGACACGAAGGTACTGTCGATCACATCCAGCAGATACTGTTTTTCGTTACCGGCGAAGCGCGGTTCGTGCAAAGGGATGAATTGTTCGGTTTGATAAATCTCCCGGACCAAGCGGATAAAGCTGTCAAACATTGTAAATATCCGCTTTGTATCGTTTCAGATTATCCGGCTCGGTAAACCAGGCTACGGTGCGGCGCAAACCCTCCTCCAAAGTCACTTGCGGGGCAAAACCGGTCAGTTGTTTGATCTTGCTGTTGTCGCACCACAAGCGGTTCACTTCGGACTTCTCGGGCCGCAACCTTTGCTCGTCCACCAAAAATTCGACATCGCTGGCCATGATGCTTTTGATCAGATTCAGCGTTTCGCCGACAGAAATTTCGAAATTGGAGCCGATATTCACCGTCTCGCCGATGGCTTGCGCCGACTCGGCCAACGCGATAAAACCCCGGCAAGTGTCTTCTACATAATTAAAATCGCGCGTCGGCGCGACATCACCCAGTTGAATCCGTTTTTTGCCGGCGGCAATTTGCGTAATGATGGTCGGAATCACCGCCCGCGCCGATTGCCTGGGGCCGTAAGTATTAAACGGCCGTGCAATGCTGACAGGCAAATTGAAGGCATTGAAAAAACTCATCGCCATCGCATCGGCGGCAATTTTCGACGCACTATACGGAGACTGCGGCTGCAACGGATGTTTCTCGTCGATCGGCACATATTGTGCGGTGCCGTACACTTCACTGGTTGAGGTATGAATTAGGCGTTTAACGCCATTATCCCGAGCGGCCTGACAGATGTTCAGCGTGCCGCGAATGTTGGTATCGGCATAGCTGTCCGGCGCCTGATAGGAATACGGGATGGCAATTAATGCCGCCAAATGAAACACAACATCAATATCCCGACAAGCAATCCGGCAAAACTGCGGATCACGGACATCGCCGCAGATCACCTCTATCTCATTTTTACAGGCCGCCTCCTCCAGCCAACCCCAACTATTAAAAGAGTTGTATTGGGTGAGTGCACGTACCTGAAAGCCGCTCGCCGCAAGCATTTCCACAAGATGCGAGCCGATAAAACCGTCGGCGCCGGTGACTAAAACCTTGTTCATACCAATCCTTGTTTAATGTACGCCTCAGCGATGGCCCAATCTTCTTCGGTATCTATGTCCAGACTTTGGATTGCATTCATGATCAGCGGCACTGTCTTTGGCGGGTAAAACGATTTGTGCTCCAGTAAATAATCGGTCTTGCATAAGTACATCGCGCCATTCGGCGTCAGCAGCGGCTGGCTTTGTTGCCGCGACGTCTGGGTGGGTTTTTGATTGTCCAAGGGCTGCATAAAGCCGCTCTCAAGGCGAAACAATGTAGTCAAGTCGCGGTGGATTTCCTTACAACCCACCACGGCCTCCGCTTGTCCTAACTGTAGAATCGACCAAGCCTGACGAATTATAGCCGGGGAACGAAATGGCGAAGTGGGTTGCAACCACATCAGCCAATCGGGTAGGTAACCGTAGGTGTGTAGAAACCAATCAAGAGCGTGCTCCGCCACTTGAATGGCGGAAGCAGTATCCGTGGAAAAATCTGCCGGTCGCAAGAACGGCGCCGACAAACCTATTTGCTCGGCTACGTCTGCATAATTTGCGGAATCGGTCGATAGAATGGCAAGGCAATCGGATAAATTCGCGTCCGATAGTGCCGTGGCAGTCCACGATAGTAATGGCTTACCGCCAAGCAACTTGATATTTTTGTCGGTTACTCCCTTAGAACCACTACGTGCAGGAATAACGATGAGTGTGTTAATTTGCATAGCCGTGTTTTAATTTGTCCAGGAAAACTAAAATTCCCTACAAGGATAGACTTATCTGCTTTAGCCTGCGGCGCCACATCCGGCTCCATCAAAATTGGATTTGATACACCACAGTTATGACTTCGCGACCCTTACGCGCGGCGATATTCATGCCCCGCGCCAATTCATTCTACATATCTTTACTATTCGGTTTAAAAAGAGGACTGGAACAACACCACGTCGAGGTCTTTGCCTCCGCCGGTCATTATGACGAACCCTGCCTGTTGGAATTTTGCCATCAATTCAAACCCGACCTGATTTTTGAAATGAATCGTGCCCGCAGCGCCTTACCCAATCTGCCGGCCCACATTAAGCATATCGCCTGGATTGTTGACACCCTGGGTCATACCGTAGATTACTACCATGGCAGCGACATAACCTATTTTTTCGGCGGCAATTGGAAGCGGGCGTTTACTGCTGACGGTGGCCTGATTGACTGGTTGCCGCCGGGCACTTGCGAAATTAGTTATAACTTTCAACCACAACAACCACTCTCGGATTTTTCGTTTGTCGGCCATATTCCAAAACCCTGGACCGAAGAAGAGTTGTCGCGAGAAATTTGCCGACATCAGCAAGAACTCATCAATTTCGGCAGGCTGCACGACGAACTGATCGAGTATTGGCAAAACATCAGTTTCGAAAACTTTGAAAACGTAACCTATCTTAATTCTGCCTACCAATTGATCGAAGAACGTTACGGCCATGCGGTTGAGATCGCCGACCAAAGGCTGCGTTACGATCTGGGCTGTCGCATGATCAGACTACGAAATCGTCATCAGTTGATGTCGCTAGTCCTGGAAAATTCAACGTCAGTGAGAATTTACGGCTCGGAAAATTGGACGGACTGGCCACAATACCGCCCGCACTATCATCACTTTGTCGATCACAGTCATGAGTTAAAGCAGATTTATCAGTCCACCAAATTGAATCTGCACGAAGGTGTTGGCCCGCATTTTCGGGTATTTGATGCGATGTCGGCCGGTGGTTTGATGTTCGTTAAACGAACGCCCGACGATAAAGCCGAAGGCGGCATCCTGGAAATCTTTGATCCCTTCGAACACTACGTACCGTTTTCGGAACACGATTTTACCGAGCACGCTGACAAATACCTGCATGACGCTCCCGCGCGGCAAAGAATCGTCAATAATGCCGCCAAACAAATCCAGGCCCATCACACTTGGACGCACCGAGCCAGTAAGATCATTAAGGATTATCACCGTGTGCGCTAATTCCGTACTAACCGGGCAATGGGACATGGCCGAGTTTTACGCCGAACATGTGCACAGTCATATACACGCTGATCCGCAGCAGACTTTGCAAAAGTATCGGCGCAGGATTCACTCCGAACTTGCAAAATTCGGCATGTCTATCGAACAACTCCGCGACAAAACCGTCCTTGATATCGGTTCGGGCTGGCAGGCCATCGTATTCCAAGAGTTGGGCTGCCGGCAGGTTTACCACCTGGACATCAATGCCAAACATGTCGAATTTTTAAATAGTTACCTAGCCAGACACGGCATAAGGAATGTTACCAGTGAACAAACCGACATCAGCCGTTCACTCGGTTCCGCACAAAACATTGATTTGGCCTTCGTGGCAGGGGTGTACCACCACCTGGCGGACCGCGAAGGGTTTCTGCGCCACCTTCTCCCCAAGATGGCAAAAAACAGCGACATTTTATTTCGAGTTTATCGAGCCGGTACCTGGAGCCGCTGGCTAGTAGCAATTTTAAGAACGGCCAGTGTCGGCCGTTTAGCGCCTGAAGATTTGCTGAGCGCTTACGGGCTCTTGCACCCTTTCGGACACGATAATCAATTTATTGGAGACTTGATCGATGATCTCCTTACCCCGGAATGGCTCGCATTCCGCCCACAACAGTTTAACGCCGACGCCCTAACACTCGCGATAACAAGCCAGTGTTTCGGGCCTGAGTTCGACTTCGATTTTTCGGAGCAGGACGAAAACTTTCGGGTGAAATGGCATCTAGAGAATCCGGCCGCCACCAAACTTGATCACACGATGATCGAAACAGGCCGCGCCCATTCAGAAGCGGCTGTTACTAGCGAATCCAAAATCGCAGATTTGGCCGACAAATTGGCCAGTTTTATGGACAGTCTCAGTAACTACGCCAAGCGCGACGCTGCGACTGTACTCGTAGCCTTGTATTTTTTGGTTAGAAATCACAACAGTACTGATGCATTTCGCGGCGAAATCGCCACCGCCACCAGCAACCCCAACCTGGAGGATTGGCGTATCGCGCAACTACATGCATCCATCACCCACTTCCAAGACTGGCTAAACCGATGAACATACTGGGTATTACTTCCGGCAGCGAAAGCGGTGCTTGCCTGTTTCAAAACGGCCGTATGGTGCTAGCGGTGAGTGAAGAACGCTTGACTCGTAAGAAATTTGACGATCACTTTCCCGCCCTATCGATTACCTGGATACTTCAGGAGAGTGGCTTATCGCATACCGACATTGACTTGATCTGTTACGGCTTTAGCCTGACATTTGCTGATGCTCAGGCCGAGCAAGCCTACATCGACAACTTATTGTCGACGGAAACGCTTGGGGACGAAACCAGCCGCGCCATCATCGAACAACGCATCAACACCGAGCGGCAAATCGATAAAACCAAACGCCAGGCATTTTTCACCGAGATTCGTGACCTGTTTCCGGATACACCGATTTACAACTGTAGCCACCATCAATCACACCAAGCAGCGGCTTTTGCCCCCTCTCCGTTTGCTGACGCCCTTGTGGTTACTGCCGATGGCCGCGGCGACTTCAAATCACTGACGATTAGCCGCGCCGACCGCAGCAACGGTATCGAAGAGCTGTATGTCAGCCCCAGTTGGCGCAGCCTGGGTTATTTTTACGGGCGTATCACCCATTTGTGCGGCTTCAGCGCCAATCGCCATGAGGGCAAAGTCACCGGCTTGGCCGCTTTAGGCAACCCACAAGCCGCGCGAGACTTTATCGGGCAGATCATTCGTCTGGAGGATGAGGTCATTTGTCCGGCGTTCGGCGAACTCTACACGCCGTTTTTCAGTAATTATTCGGCGGCATTGACCGAACAAGCTTCGCGCTTTAAGCGCGACGATCTGGCCGCCGCCGCGCAGCAACAGCTAGAGAATATCGTCTGCCACTTGATTGAAACACATGTCAAATCCACCGGTTTGAAGCACATCTGCTTGGCAGGCGGCGTCTTTGCCAACGTCAAGTTGAACCAGAAAATCCGCCAGCTCGACTGTGTCGACGAATTGTTCGTCTACCCAGCCATGAGCGATGCCGGCATCTGTGCCGGCAGCGTTTATCATTATTTGTTGACTAAGGCAGAAGCTCCGGCCTTGCTTGATCATGTCTATCTGGGACCCAAGTGCGAATTGTCGACCGATTCCAATGCCTGGGAGAAACATGGCATTCGCGCCGTGGTAGAAGTCAACGCAATCGAAAAACTGACAAGCATTCTGCAGAAGCAGGCTATCGTCGGCATCGTATCGGGTCGCAGCGAATTCGGCCCCCGGGCTTTGGGTCATAGGAGTATTCTGGCTTCGGCCTGGGATAGAAATATCACTACCCAGATCAATCTTAAATTGCAACGCGATGATTTCATGCCTTTTGCACCCAGCATCGCGGAAGATTTAGCCGACCGATGCCTAAAAAATTATCAGAACACCTGTTTATCCGCTGAATTTATGACTTTGAGTTTTCCAGTGACAGATGAATTCAGATTAAATTCGCCCGCAGCAATTCATGTAGACCAAACCGTCAGACCACAAATCGTGACCCGTAAAGCCAACCCATTTTTTTATGATTTGTTGATGGCCTGGCACAAAAGAACAGGTGGATTATGCCTATTGAATACGTCTTTCAATATGCACGAAGACCCCATCGTTAATAGTGCCGAAGACATCATCAAAGCGCTCGAACATGGCGCCGTTGATTGGGTATTTAGTCCACCCAATCTGTTTTTGAGTCACTCTTAAAACGGTATGAAATGAACAAACCGGCAACATTCTCGGATTTGCAAAATACGGCCGAGCATCATCATTGCATACACCCCTGGGCAGATCTCTGGATCAATGCCGCAGGGCACGTCACCTGCTGTCCGCAAAACCGTAGCCGCTTCGGAAATATTCATCAACACAGTATTGCGCAACTCTGGAATTCGGGCGCCGCACAAACTGTTCGACGGCTGATAGCGGAAGGGGATTACATAGCCGCCGGCTGCGAAATCGAATGTCCCTATTTGCGTGGCCGTAAAGACGGACCGGATAAGCCGCCGCCAGCTAACGAATTGATTAACTTGGACTTTGAACTGCCCGCCACAGACTCTGCCCTAAATCGAAATATCGCCGCGGTCATCGGCGAATACAGCAACAAGGCGCAAGTGCTGTCCGGCTTGCCAATCTATGTCGACACACAGCCGGTATTACGCTGCAATGCCGACTGCATCATGTGTCCGCAACCACACATGAGCGACATGCGGCATTCGGAGGAATTATTGCAAAAACTGGAAATACTGCGACCAACAGCCAAGGTATTCCGCTGGCAAGGTGGCGAGGTATTCAGCAGCAAGAGCTTTTTCAATTATCTGCGTCAATTCGACACGACCGACAATCCCAATCTCGTCAAATATGTGATCACCAACGGCAGCCTGCTGACCGAGGAGCGAATTGCCGCGCTGACCGAGCATGACAATCCGGTGTTTTTTCTGCTGTCGATAGACGGCGTTCAGCAATCGACATTCGAAAAAATACGGCTAGGGCTGAGTTACCGGCAAGTGATGGCGACATTGCACTTTTTGGCATCGGCTCAAGCGACTAATCGGAGCGGCCGTAAACTGGTCCGTTGGAACTATGTGGTGATGAACAGCACCTTGGCTGAGATGCGTAGCGCCATAGATCTGGCAGATGACTTAAAAGTTGACTTGAATTTTGCTGCGCTGCAAGGGGATTACCCCGAGGAAAACATTTTCCGCTATCCGTTGCACGATATTGATACTTTGCTGGATAGATTTGCCGAGCTCGCAGCTTACAGCAACAACAAATCCATTCAGGTAGATGGGCTTTCAGGGCTAATTTACCGGCTAAAACAATACCTTTTAGAGCCGCCCGGCTAATAACTTTCCGAAAGGCGATTCAATTCTTCCTTCAGACTGAATTTGGGTGAGAACTGCCAGGTCCGAGACTCAAGCCGAATTCGCCCGATATCCTGCACCACACCGTGCACAGCGTAATCGATACGCGAGTTGGACTTAAAACTAGATACTACCAAGGCCGCCAACTCTTCGGCGGTGTATGACTCATCCGACCACAATTCGAAACACCGCTGCCTATGTCCTGATGTTTGCAACAACATAACAATATCCAAAATCGAATCGATGACATCCTGGATGTGAGTGAAATGAAAGCGGGTTTGGTTATTCAACACTCTTACCGCCTGATTTTGCTTGGCGCGCTTTACAAACGTCGGCAACAACTTGTTGACGTGATCGCGCTTTCCACCGTAAACATCCGACAGCCGGCAAATCGCTAACGGCATCTCGTAGCTATTGGCGAACGCCAACAGCAATTGCTCGGCAGATTTTTTGGATATTGCATAGATATGATCGACATTGACCTGAGTGTCGTCCAACGTATCGTAGTAACTAACTTCGCGGGTGCTAAGATAGATAATCAAAGGCTTGCGAGCCGCTCCGGCGAGTAATTCTATTAAGTTAGTAGTCGCCAGAACCGTGGAGTTGACGCATTCCATTGGGTTGGCTCGTGCATCGCTAACCCGTGATACGCCGGCAGCATGCACCACAATGTCTATATCGGTCAGTAACGGCGCTAAGCCACTCCTGTCCAGTAAATCCAAATGATGATACCGAATACCTAGCGTGGCAAACTCGCCGGCCGTGTCAGCATGCGGCATCATTCTGTCTACGCCCGCAACCCGATAGCCTGCTTTCGCCAACGCGATAGCCAGTTCACTGCCGACGAAGCCGCAGATTCCGGTAATGAAATAATTAACGGCCACCGGCAAACTCCCTGACTGACGCAATCACATAATCGCATTGCGCATCGTCCAGAAATGGATGTATCGGCAATGACAACACTTCGCGGGCCACCCTCTCGGTCATGGGCAGAGAAACCGGTGCCAGCCGCAAATGCGGATTTAGGTGTAAGGGCTGCGGCCAATGAACGAAGCATTCTATGTGCCGTGATTGCAAATGTCTGATCAATCCAGCCCGATCCCGGCAAAGTAGCGGATAAGCGCTGAACACATCAAAATACCCACTGGACTGACAGGAAACCGGCAAATCCACACCACGGCAATCGCTAAGCCCGGCATGGTAGCGAGCAGCTATCTGCCGACGTCTATCGATATCATCCGCAAAATACCGCAAATTCACATTCAACAAGGCGGCTTGCAGATTATCCAGCCGGGAATTGAAACCAAATGTCATCAAATCCTTGTTTTCATTCTGGCCGTGGTTGCGCAGTATCCGGATTTTCTGCGCCAGTAACGGATCGTTAGTGATCACCAACCCTCCGTCTCCGTAACAATGCAGGTTTTTCATCGGATGCAAACTAAAGGCGCCCAATTTGCCGAAACTACCGGCATACCGACCATCAATATGCGCTCCCAGCGCTTGGGCTGCGTCTTCAACCACCGGCACCCCATATTGTTCGGCTATTGCCAATATAGCCGGCATATCGCAGCAACGGCCATTCATGTGCACAGGAATGATCGCCTTGGTAGCTGGCGTAATTGCCGCCTGTAAAACGTCGGGCGCGAGGTTAAAGTCCTGACCGATATCGATAAGCACGGGCTTGGCGCCGCAATGCACGATAGCCGCCAGCGTTGCCACAAACGTATGCGCAACGGTTATCACTTCGTCGCCGGCACCGATACCCAAGGCTTTCAACGCCAAAAACAATGCGTCGGTACCACTGTTGACGCCAATCGCAAACTTCACCGCCAGTTTATCGGCGATGGCCGTCTCGAACGCTCTTACGTCATCTCGCAAAATATAGCTGGCGGAATGCCCTACCGACTCGAAAGCGGCTGTCAGCAATTGTCGGCGTTCGGCAAACTCCTGCTGTAGGCCGACGAAGGGAACAGCACTAACGTGATATTCCTGTAAATTGTTTTTTGAATAATCTATTAACACGTGGTGGCGATTCAATTTAAAAAATTAATAACTAGTCCGGACGTACTACAACGCTTGAATATGTTCGAGAATCTGCTCGGCGCGGACGCCCCAAGTATGATGGTTTTTAATAAGTTCCAGCGTTTGTTTTTGCGCCTGACTGCCTTGATATCGAATACTTTTCAATTGCTGGTAAACATCGTCAAAATCTAGCCATTTAAACTCGTAATAATGAAATTGCGGTGTAAAAAAATCGGAAAGTCCGCGAGTATAAATTGCTCTTCCGGGATTATAGCTATCGTACTTATCGCCATCGCGATAGTCATACCACATCAACAATCCGCCCGAAGCCATGCAATCGATAGCACGAAAATGAAAGGAAATGCCGTCGTGCAAATTGATATTGGATTTTTGATGAACTCTGTTGAGTTCCAACGGACTCTCTATAAACCGACGATAATATTGCCGATACTTACTCCAGACACGCCAGTTCTGACTACCGTAAATAGCAATTGACTCGGAATACCGCAATGCAAAGTCAATCAATTCGGTACGATTACTCATGCGTTTTATGCGAATTAGTAGATCGTAATAAATATCATCAGTCAGCGCGCACGAATACCCCAGCAATTCGCTTGCGATCCGATCAATTATACCGACACAGGACTCGTGAGTTTGCTCACAATAAGTATTGATATCCATATATTCGCTATATCGTTTGAGCAACATCTCAAAAGTGACGCGCGGATTATCCGGATGCAAAACCCTCGATAACTCTTGTGTCGTCCACGGTTGAGGAATATGACCAATAAAGCTGAACTCAGTATTGCTATCGCTCGCAATATTTTCAGGAAAATAGGTCTCGACACAGGTACCGGGCGGCATCCAATCCAAATATCCGCCAGGTTTAAAGTTTGCCAGCCATCCAGGGTCCAAGGCATAGGTAATATCGCTACCGGTAATGTCACTTTCACAACGGCCTTGCATATCGACCACCCAGGAAATATGTAAAATATTCAGCTCGTGCAATACCGGAATTTCATCCTTAACCCGGTTCATTTCAAAAATAGCACAAGGCTTTTTCTCCCTGACCCAGTCCCTTATTTCCGTCTCATTCAATAGTTTGCAAGCTCCGCTGACTAATAAGCCTTGCTTTTGAAACGCTAAACCTATAAAGCCGAACAACCGCCGATGAAACGCACTTTCGGTGGGCATGAAAATAGAAATATGCTTAATCATTCCTGTAATATCTGACTTATTTAACGAGTATCCAGTCTGCTTCTTGTTATGTTTGTAAAATAGCTTAAGCGGTTAAAGCCGCATCTCGCCAAAAATCTCTCACTTCACCGCCTGAGTTAGCATAGCTAATGGATTCATCTATTTTCTCAAGAGAATAATACTCCAGCGCTTTTTTTCCAAAATGATCGGTTACTTTATCTAAGGACATAATCTGGCAAAAAGTGCAGGCCTGACAAATCGGATTCCCGGGCTCTGTCACTTGTCGCTTATAAGTAGCGTAAGTATCGGAAACTATCAGCCCTTCCAGGCCGTTTTCAAATATATTGCCTAATTTCTGTTTGCCATAGCAGGTCCAAAGATCGCCGGCATGATTGACGTATAATCTGTCCTGATATCCGGTGCATTGTTCGCGCCTTAACAAACCGACGCCGACTTGAAAAATGCTGTCATCAAAATGCATGGCTTTTGGATGGCACTCCACAAGTTTTCTGACCCGCGCCACAGTCTCTATCGCCTTCGGAATATCGTAAATCAGCAGTTCTCCGACCAAGTCGTTATTGGGTTTCCGTAACTCCAAAAAACCAATGCGAAACGAGCAAAAACCCTTATCGAGTAGGTAGCGCGCCAGGTCCGGCAGTTCATCCAAATTACAGCGCATGGCAACAGCGTTACTTGCCAAGTGCGGAGTGCTTGAATTCAAACGCAATTTAGCCTCGTTGATTAAATCTATAGCCCGGGAAATTTCACTAAACCCCAGGCCGCCGCGGATTTTACGCACCGTAGCGTCGTTGACGCCGTCGACCGAAAGCGACAACAGCATCAATCCGGATTTAACCAATTGCTCGGCATCGGCAGCGGTCCTAATCAACTTGGCATTAGTCTGGACCGAAACTTTGGCACCCATATCGCTTAAATAGCGGACGATTTCGAATAAATCCGGATTGATATACGGTTCACTACCGTCGCCAATATGAATTTGACCGAAATAATCGAAACCCGATTTCAAATTTTTAACTTGAGCAGCGGACATCACTCGGAATTTTTTCAAATTATCGTGAAAAGTACACATGGCACAACTGATATTGCAGCCCAACGATATTTCCAGATGTAAGTTTGGCAAGGGTTTCACCCCCAATAACTCGCCAAACTCTTGACCACTCATCAACATACCATTACTCCGCTATCCTGAAACAAACTAACCGGCTAATTACCACCGAATCTATTACATATAGAATCCAAAACCCGCCCTGAAATAGCCTGATAAGAAAATAACCCGATAGTTTTTTGATAAGCTCGCTCGGCCATTTTCCCGCGTATTTCGCCGTTGGCTAGATAATACTTAACCTTCTCGACGAGATCGGCGTCATCGTTGTAATAGGCCACTTCATGCTCGTCATAGTAATCGGCTAGTGGCGCGCCATCTTTGTAGATGGCCCGGGACAACATGAAGGCTCCGGATGCCATTATTTCCAGAGCATGCATATGTAGCGTCGTCCCCGGACTGCCGTTAAAACAGATTTTCGAGCAATTCATTAGGCGGTTAATAAATTCGCCGTTGTCGGCAATACCTTTGGCATAAGGCGAAAACCGGTCAAATCTGTCCCAATTTCTGCCATAGAGCGCCAATTTAATATTCAAGTCCGCATCGATCAAGGCGGCAATCGGTGCCGTTTTCATTCTCAGCAAATAGTCAAAATGAAACCGGGTAGCGCTTCCAGCCAACAATAAATTGACTGCCTCAGCGTCCACTAAAAGGCCTTGGCTTTTCAACAACGCCACAATGACGGAAAAGCCGTTACTTTGACTATCTACTCTGAGCTGATGGAACTGGTTGGCCGACAATTCTTGCAAATAAGCCATTACGCATCGGTAGATGTCGACTAACTCGGCACGCTCGAATTTTCCCTGATCCAATAGCGCAACTTCATGATGATCGAAACGCCAATCTTCGAAGGGAACATTTTCAAACGCGAGAAACGTCCGTTCCGCATCGACCAAATGACTGATCACCAGAAAGTCGTATTCGAAAACTTTGGTCTGCTCCGGATGATAATAATGATCATTAAATCCCACAGGCAGATACTCGACCGGGAAGTCTTTGTACAAAGACCCTCCGTTCATTGCCAACCAATGTTGAGAAAACACGAAGGTAAAATCCATTTTAGTCATCGCCAATGTGTTACCGGTGATATTGGGCAACATATCCTGTATCCAGTTTACAAATGGCACGGACTCGGGAATGCCAGCAAATTCATGCCGAAAATGATCTATGGTCAGGATAATGTCCGGCTTGAAACTATTGATCTCGTCTATTAAATGCTCGATATTGCTTAAGTAATAATTTTCAGTTTCGCTACAAAACCGGATCGTCGCGCCCAAGCGCTCGAAGCCGTCCAGCCAGTCGCGCATGCAGTATTTCAAAAAGCTGGAAAAGCGCGAGATAAAGCCCATTACCCGCAATTCGCCAACTTTTTCCGGGCTGAATTTTTTCCGCCACTGTTCGCTGCTGATGCTCTGATAGTAGTCAGCAACTTGGCGCAAATTAGCGGCATGCCGTTCGGCGCGGGCCTGCTTTGCCTCGACCGACAGCTGATAAACACGCTCTGAGCTGATGGCGCCGTTGGGGTCCGAATTGAACAACATATCCGGCAGGGCTGCTTCGAACTTCGAAAACTCGGCGGTTAAATCAGCCTCCGCTGCGAGGTCGGAAAAAATCCGCAGACGGCCGGCCGCCAGCAGCGGCTGAAGGTCATGCAACAGCAAATTTAACAACCATACGGCCGGCTTGGTTTCGATCAAATACACCGGCACCTCAAATTCCGCCATTTCCGGAATCGGCGACTCGGTGGCGCGGAACGCCGCTAACAATTCGTAACCGGCACCCAAACCGACCAGCGCATAACAGCAGGTATTTTCCCGGGTCATCGTTTGCGCATTTTCGGCAATCAGGCGTCTGTGTTCGAACAAGGCGATGTTATCCAGGCGATAGATTTGTTCGCCAGCCTGCGCTACCGATACGCGCCAGTACTCACCGCGTATAGCCTGATCAACGAAAATCGTAATAGGCTGTTGCGACCAAGCTGCCAACAGGGCTTCGTGCAAAGCCGGGCGATGCTTGGCCAGGCAAGCCAGATTGGTTTGCAACTGTGCCAAAAAAGTTTGCGAACCTAATTCCGCGCCGGCAAGCAAATGCAACTTATCGCCGAACAGTTCCGGCAACAGGGCGACAGACTCCGGTGCAGGAGGGGCAGCCACTTTAGCCAACAAACGCAAGTCGCTCAGCTCGATCAAGCGTTCGGCAGCAGCCCGGTAGGTAAATTGCGCGGCCAAACCCTCCGGCGCCTTGGCCGGTTGCAAGCGCTTATGCAGAATGTTGCGCAACTGATCGGCCGTCTTGAAGAACAAGCAATAGTCGTCCCAATACGGCGGCTCGGCTACATCCCGGCAATCGTAAACCACCGGGATACAGCCGCAGGCGGCCGCTTCAGCCAACCTCTGCGAATTGATTTCGAACGGATGGCAAACCAAGGCATAGCGAACGGAACGGTAAACTTCCGCTACTGCTTCGCCGTGCGGCAATTCGCCTCGATAAAACGGTGCCACCTCGGCATCCTGATCCCAGTAGCGTCCGTAAACATCCACCGGCAGACCAGGATCGGCGCACAGCCACTTCACCGAATAATCGCGAATTACATAATGCAGTAATTTCCAAAACACAAATTCATAACTTAGCCCGCTGGTCTCGGCAATTTGCCGCACGCTCGCTTCGTCAAAGCAAGCGCCGGATTCCATCGCCGCAATCAAGCTATCCAAAGCCTGCCGATGTTGGCTATTGTCGATATTGATCACCGGCAGATAGGAACTGCCGACGAACACAATCTTGTCGGCTCGCGCCTGATTGTTACCGGCATGAAACACCACATCGTCTATCACAAAATGTAAGCGTTGCACCAAGGCGGCCTGGCGTTGCTCCAGATAACGATCAAACAACGGCGAAATCGAGAAATTGAAATCCCTGGCTCGCCATTTCAGCGGCTGGGAATCTTTCAATTGCGGCATCAAATCCTGCCACCAGACGATATTGACAATATCGTCGTGCATGAAACTGTTGTTCAAGCTATTGACGTACAAGCAGGCATGCGGGTCGAAATCGATATATTTTTCCAGCATATCGACCATATTGCTGCCTTCCATGTCGTTATCCTGAATGTAAAACAGCACCTCCCAACCCAGAGCGGCAAAGGCCTTGGCCAAGCCTTGCGAGCTATATTGCATAACGGTGGTCAAACGACTCGTCGGGATAAATATCCGCGGCGGCCGATTGCCGACCCAACGCGGTGGCAAGGCCTTGGCTTTGTTCAGCAATTGTTGGATCAACCACAGTCGCCTGCGTTTGATCGATTCACCGGCTGCGGCAATATCCTGCCGGATGGCGGCCTTAACCTCCTCTTCCAAGCCGTCGGGAATATCAATATTTTCCGGAATACGCAAACGGGAGCGGATGAAAAATTCCTCGTAATCCGGCAATTCCAGATGTATCAAGTTCGGTAAGTCCGATTCGGGCAACTCGCCCCGGTAATAGCAAATCTGCAAACCGTCTATGGTGGGATGGCCGCAGGAAACTCGATTGGCCTGCTTTGCCACGTTTAACGCCTGGAGCGGATCGATAAAATAGGTATCGAAATGCACATAGTCCGGCACGCGATATTGATTGCGGTACTGCATCACTTCGTCAATGACATCGCGGGGCATGTCGTTGAAATGTACGGCGCCGTCTTGAGAAATGGCGATCAGTTGCGGTATCGGTAATGAGTTGTGCGAAAAAAACTCGACAAACTTGTCGGCGGGAACCTGAATAAAATTCGGCAACACAATATCGGTCAACAGCCCGTCGTAATAGCAATATTGCCGGCGCACACTGCCGGATTCGTCGACGATGCTCTGTTGCTTGGACGCCTCCGCGTAGGCGTCCTCGATATTCAGAAAAAATATGTCCTTAACCGCCGAATTCATCGTGCATTCCAGCGCAATCAAATGAAGTTGATGTGTTCCGGCGGATTCTTCAAATCCCACAAAAACTTGTTCACATAATCCTGCCGGCAGCCGATGGCGCAATCTTTATGCACATCCACCGACTCGGCCACATCTTTATGCACCTGCCAGTAGCGTTCGCTGGTGGCAACCAAGTCGTAAAAGGAATCGGTGTGCAAATCGCCTATGTAAAAACGCTCTTTATTGAAAAACGGTCCGCAAGGATAGATTTTGCCGTTGCCGGAAATCTGCAATAAAAACGGTGTGCCGAAACATTGGTCGTATTTGCGGTAGCCGTCCTTGTATAGATTGGTTTCGCCGGCGGCGTTGATTTTGTTCCATTTGGCCTGGACCACATAGCTGTCCGTACTCAGAGCTTCAGCTTGTTTCAGGACATCGCCGATTTTTAAGTAGGCGTCGTAATCGATGCCGATTTCCTTGTATTCGGAATCCGAACAATGCTTGATCACGAAATAATCCACACCCAATTCGGCGCCCAGCTTGGCTTCCGCCAGCACTTCGTCGAAGCATTCCGGGATTAACACCATCTGCAAGCCCAGTGTACATTTATAGTTGTTGGCTTTTTTGATCTTCACCAGTTCGCGAATCTTGTCGATCAACAAGTGAAAATTGACTTCCTTGGATTGATGCACTCGCCTGAAGCCTTCCGGGGTACCGGCGGATAGATTAAAGCGGATGTAGCTCATGTTTTTCAGCAAATCGTGGGCACGATCCATGTCCAACAAAATGCCGTTAGTGGCCATTGCGGTATCGATACCTAATTCACCGGCCAGCACGGTGGCGTCGTAGAGAGTGGGGTTGAGCGTCGGTTCGCCGTCGCCGATGAACCCCAAAGAACGGACACCCAATTTGCCGCAGTCACGCACAAAGTTCAGCAACGCATCCCGGCCTATCATGGTGCCCTTGGTCATGTTCTGTACCACAGCATAGCAATACAGACAGGCGGTATTGCAAAACTTGGTCAGCCCCATATCGATATGCACTGGTGCAAAGCGCTGGCCGTTTTGCCAGGCCTGCACCCTATCCAAATGATGCATCATTTTGTGTCCGTCGAAACGGAAGCGTTCTCGCTGCGTGCGAAAACTGGGGCCGGTAAACTGGTTGGGGACATGCTGTTCATGTTCATTGCCCGCTTCCAGGCGAATGATACCCTCCTGGTCGTCGTGCGAAATACTCTGGAATTTTTGTCCGGGCAATTTCACCAACTGGCTGGTGTCGATCACCTGGTATTCGTTCGACAAGGCGCTACGATCCACAATATTATTGGAGGTGCGCAGTTTATGCCCGGGCTGGCTGAACATAGGCACATTGTCGGGTATATCGGTCACGGCGCTGTTGCCGAAACGATTGGTTTGTTCAATTTTTGCCATGGTCTGATGCTCTGTTCAATGCGTTAAAACGGGCCGACGAAGCTGCGGTCGGGTTGATCTTTGGGCAAATCGGAATGCAAAGCGCCGATTACCGAGGCTGTTAATTCTGATCGACCTAGCATTTCCAGTACGGCACTGGCGATCTGCTCGGCTCCCGGATAATAGTGGTTGGCGACAAAATGCGAGGTCGGCACCGGGTGGTTGGGATAAGCAATCAAGCGCGGCGCTTGTTGCAAACCATGCCCATGGGCTAACACCAGTTTGGATAGCAACTGATGACCAATTGACGCCATTTCCGGCGCGCAATCCGCTACTAGCAATCTGCCACCGGTTTTTGCCAGCGATCCGGCAACGCTATCCACATCCAAGCTGCTGACGCAACGCATATCCAAGACTTCGGCGTCGACGCCATACCTCGCCAATACCGTGGCGGCTTTCAAGGCTTCTATGCTCATGTGCGAGAATGCTGCCAAGGTAATATCGGTGCCTTGCCGCAGCAAAGCCGCGCCGGACAACTCGGCCGCCGGACGATGTTTGTCGACCTCACCTTGGACATGGTGTAACCAGCGGTGTTCGATAAACAGCACCGGGTTATTATCGGCAATCGCGTCCAGCATAAAATGGTAGGCATCGCCAGCCGTGGTCGGCATCACCACTTTCAAACCCGGCACTTGCGCAAACATGGCTTGCAGACTTTGCGAATGTTGCGGCCCCTGCCCCCAACCGCGACCAATGATGACGCGAATTACCAACGGCACTTTTTGTTGGCCGTCAAACATGTAATGCCACTTGGCGGCGTTATTGATCAACTGATCGACCGACAGCAAGGCAAAATCGATACGCTGATGTACCAGCACCGGCCGCATGCCGGCCAAGGCCGTGCCGATACAAATACCAGTCATGCCGTTTTCCGCCAAAGGCATGTCCAACACCCGCTCGGCGCCGTACTTCTCGAGCAAACCCTGAGTTGTGGCAAAGATGGTCTTCGGGTCCGGCACGCCCTCACCAATCAACAACATCTCCGGATGCTTGGCTAAGGCATCGTCCAAGGCTTCGCGGATCGCCTCGCCGTACGTCATCATCCTTACATCACGCATACAGATGCTGCCTCATACTTTCTATAGTTGGGCGAGTACCTTGCAAGGCCCAGGAAAATGCTTGCTCGATTTCATCGGCCAAGCGGGTTTCCATTTGCGCTAGTTCGGCATCATCACTCAACTGCGCATCAAGCAAGGTCTGCCGGGTTTGCAGCAGGGGACAGCGCAATTTCCACTCGGCCAATTCACCGGGGCTGCGATAGCCCAAATCGTCGTCTTCGTTGGGCCCGCAGTGTTCCGGCCAGCGGTGAGTATGCAATTCCAAAAACTGCGGGCCCAAGCCATTCCTGGTGTTGCCAACCGCTATTCGCGCCAGTTCATATACTTCATCGACCCGATTACCGTCGCCGCTAACCGCGTTCAAGCCGTGGGCGGCGGCTATTTTATAAATATCGCGTTTGGGTTGGCGTTCGGCCAACGGTGTCATCACCGAGTATTGATTGTTCTCGCAGATAAACAGCAACGGCAATTGTTTCAACACCGCAAAATTCATCGTTTCGTGCATCACGCCTTCTTCAAAGCAGCCGTCCCCGAAGAAAATCACCACCACGTTGGTCGCTTCCGGCATCCTGCCTCCCGCGACACTGGCACATCCCAGTGCGGCGCCGGATTTTTTCATCTGCTCGGCCCAGGCATAACCGGCGGCTAATGGCACGGTGCCGCCGACGATAGGCGTGGACGCAACAAACCCGGCTTTCAGGTCGGTCAAATGCATCGACCCACCCCGGCCGCCGCAGCAGCCTTCGGCATAGCCGTACAACTCCGCCAGCAGGCGCGGCAAATCACCGCCTTTAGCCAAATAATGGCCGTGGCCGCGATGATTGCTGAACACCTTGTCCTGGTTGGTCAAATGCGCGCTAACCCCCACTGCAATAGCTTCTTCACCGATGCAAAGATGGGTGGGACAACGCATTTGCTGTTCGGCATAGCGCCGGGCAATCGCTTCCTCGGCACGGCGGATGCGCAACATTTGATAATACAGCTGCTTCAAATCGGCAGGCGCGGAGTTCATGTCTGTCATTTCAACAAGGTGGTAATGTATTTGAATAAAGCCACTGCCCGCACCGGTTCGCGGTTACAGACAATCTGCACATCCAGCGCGGCCGCGGCGCTACCGGCGAACAAGGCTTGCTCCGGCGACAGCCCGCCACCCAAGCACAAGCCAGCTACGGACAGGAAGGCGTCGCCGGCCCCAATCCGATCCACCACTTTGGAGGACAAGGCGGGAATCTTGTATGCGGTTTTGGTTTGATCCAGCATCAACGCACCTTTAGTACCGCGGGTGATGGCGATATGCTGTGCACTTAATTTGTCGGCCAACTGGCCGGCCAATTCCTCAATGGCAGCACCTCTATCGTGGCTCGCTAGCCGTAACTCCGGCTCGTTCAATGACAAGAAATCCGCGTTCGGATAACGTGTGATCAAGTGATACCCCCGATTGCCGCTGTTAACCTGCGCATTCACCGCCAGATATTTAGCGCCTTTGGACAAGGCCGCAACCATTTGATTGGAGATAAAGCCGTTACCGAAATCCGGCACGATCACCACATCGTAATCGCGCAAATGTTTGTCCAGCCAAGCCACGATCTTGCGATTGGTGTCCTCCGGCAACGGCGCATCGTTATAAAAATACACTTCAAATAACTTGGCGATGTCGGCATCGACATAGCGTCGCTTCACAATCGTCGGCCGATCCTGGCTAAAGAAAAACACTGGATCGATGGCCGGGTTCAAATTGGTACGAATAAAATCTTCGTGACTTTTGGTAGCGCCTAGACCGGACAGCAAAGTCACGTTATGGGCAAATTCCGCAACGTGATTCGCCACCGCGATAGCGCCGCCGGCAAAGCGTTCGTAGTCGTTGTATTTCACCGAAAACACATTGCCTTTGCCGGTCTGCCCCAAGGGCGAGGTGTAATGGTATTCGTCGACTATCGCTTCGCCGACCACCAGTACATTCAAACCGCTTAAGGCCTTGAGTTTGTCGATAATCTCGTTGGCGCCGACCGTTTCCTTGAACTGATCCAGGTACGCTGAGATTTCCGGGGAGAACACCTCAAAATATTCGTTTAATAAGCGCGTCGAACTAGACGTGAGTTCGTCGGTAAAGTAAATCCTGCCGCCGTGCCGTTCCACGGCGTCTTTTTCGTGCTGGATATTGCCGGTCAGATCGTCGCTGGTGCTTTTGTAATCGCTACCCTTCACATATAAATCAGGCTTCACCTGATCCAATACTTCCACGGCGGTAATCGCATGGTTGATCGCCACACTATCGACGCAAGCCAGTGCCGCAATGTTTTCAGCACGCAAATATTGGTTGAACACCGGCCGACCGGGGCCTTTATTGACATATTCGTCGGCGGTGACGCTAACCAATAATGCATCTGCCTGCCTTGCTCCGCTTTGCAGATGACGGATATGGCCGATATGCAGTAAATCAAAAGTTCCATGGCATAAAGCCACGGTTTTGCCTTGCGCTTTCAGTTCGGCGGCACGCTGCGCCAGTTGTTCGATAGAAACGATTTTTTCCGTGGACATGAGCTTATTTCCTGAGCAGATGATCGGTAATATGGTGCAACACGAACAGATGCCCCAACTCGACCATGCCGTAATGACTGCTGTCCAGCCAGCAATTCCAGCGCCCCAGTTTACGGAGCGGATTGTCGGCTTTGAAGCCACTTAAGGTCATGACCGGCAAGCCTTTGGCATTAGCAGCCTGCACCGCATTGACGATATTCAAGGATTGCCCGGAACTGCTGATCGCGATCAATAAATCGTCGGGGTTGGCAAATGCGGCGATTTGTTTGGCAAAAGCCTGCTCATAACCAAAATCGTTGGTAAAACAGGTCAAGGGCGCGGCTTCGTGCAAGGTCAACGCGCACAAACCGCCGACATTACGCAAATCGGTGATCACGTGACTGGCAATCGCCGCGCTGCCGCCGTTGCCCAGCACCATGATTTTGGCCTGCTGTTCGCGCACTCTGGCAAATTCGGCAAGCAATTGCTGAATCACCGATTCGCCGTCCAGGGTTTGAGCCTGCGCATCGGTAAATACGCTGTTATTCAATAAGTTTGCAAAATCCGCTGCCGCTAGTCCGATAGCCATCAGCCTCTCCTTATTTGTCCAGGTATTTAAACCAGTCGGCAGTAGCAGCGGCTATCGATGTCGAAGTCCACAACGGCGCGTTTCGCCAGTAATCGATATGCGCCAGCATGTTGGCGACGCCTTGCTCGAAACTGACTTGCGGCTGCCAACCGAGTTTTGCCTTGATTTTGCCGGTATCGGCAAAGGTGCAATCGGGCTCGCCCGGCCGCTTGGGGATGTATTCGATAGGGCCGCCCAACAATCCCACCAACTGGTTGACGCTATAAGTACCGCCGCTACCGACATTCATGATCTCTCCGCAAAGCGCCGATTCGGCGGCTGCAATAAAGGCGTTGGCCACATCGGTGACATAGGTAAAGTCCCGAGTCTGTGTGCCGTCGCCGACCACGGTAAAGGGTTTACCGTTAATCTTTTGTGCCAGAAATACCCCGAACACCGCCCCATAGGCGCCGGTGGTGCGGGCGTGCGGGCCGTAAACATTGAACAAGCGCAACGACACAGCCGGCAGGTCGTAGAGTTGAGCCCAGTGCATCACCAATTCCTCGCCCAGGTATTTGGTCAACGCATAGGGATATTGCGGCTGAATCGCGGCGGTTTCCGGCGTGGGAAATTGCGCGGGAATGCCGTAACAGGACGACGAAGCCGCATAGACAAATCGCTTGATACCGGCGGCGCGCGCGGCTTCCAATACGTTAAATGTACCGCTGACATTGGTCTCGTAATACGCGCGTGGCTGCTCAATGGACGGAACGATGTCGGCTAGACCGGCTAAGTGGAATACCCAGTCGATCCCAGAGAACAAAGGTGCGATGACGTCAGCATCGCGAATATCGGCGTGATGGAATTCGAAACGTTCCTGGCCGAGCAAATCGGCGATGGTTTCTTTGCGGCCGCCAACCAGACTATCAATCACGCTGACCTGATGGCCTTGTTGCCATAACTCGCGACTCAAATGACTGCCAATAAATCCCGCTCCGCCGGTAACCAATACTTTCATGCGTCTGTCCTAGATAAAATTGATATGGGCCGGCTGATTGGCCGTGAGTTTGTCCAAATATTGGTTGACCGCTTCCATCCGGCAATTTTTGCGGCATTGGCTGATATCCAGTTCCTGGCTGATGTACTGCCAGTTCTGCCGGCGTTTCTCGCCTTCCCAAATATCTTGGAACGATTGTTGATGGATATTGCCGTAGGCAAAGCGTTGATCAGTCAAATACGCGCTGCACCCGTAAACTTCACCGTCAGCCATGACATAGCCCCAAAAATACGGGGTGGCATGGCAGGTTTTATAACGCTGGGTTTCCGATTGGCTGTAGTTCTTCATGGTCTGCTCGCGAAAAACCACGTTAAAACCGTCGCCGTTGAATTGGGCCAGCTCCTCGGCCATGCCCAGTAGATTGTCGTAACGCAGGCTTTCGTAGCGGCGGGTTTCGCTGAATAAATGTTGGGAGTAAGGTTTGACGACCAGATAATCCAAACCGATTTCTCGGCAGATTTTTGCCAGCGTGGTTACTTCGTGCTGATTTTCCGGCAACAATAGAATTTGTGCGCCCAAAGCACAGGATAATTGCTGGGCTTTTTTATGTTCGACCGCGCGACGCAGATTGTTCAGCACCAAGTCAAAATCGGATGCCTTGGTTTGATGGATGGCTGCATAATTTTCGGCGCTACCGGCATTTAGCGACACCTTTATCCACGATACCAAGGCTAAGGATTGCTCGACAAAACGTTGATTCATCAAGGTGCCGTTGGTGGTGAAAGACACATCGATACCGGCATCGAAAGTCCATTTGACGATGTCGTTAATTTCCTTATGCAACATTGGCTCGCCTTCGCCGGCGTACATGATGCTTTTCACACCAAGCTTACCCATCTCGGCCAAACGCCCCGCCAAAATTTTGACATCCAGCCGCTGCGCTTTGTAGCCGATATAGTCCACCGCGCAAAACGTGCAGCGATGATTACAAGCGCCTACCGGCGAGACTTCCATGTAAATGGGATACACGGCTTTCGCTTGCTGCCAATCATGCCTGCCGTCCAACCACTGCGCCACCCGCTGTGGGTGATACACCAATTTATGGCTGTCGATACCGTATTTGTCTGCCATTTTTTTGTCGTTTAATATGCTTTCAGAGTGAAAAACCACTACAGAACGGGATAAAGCGATTTCTATGCCAATATCCGGTTCAGGTAACTTGCTGCTGTTGATTGTTATATCGGCATCACAAAGCTTAGCATTAAACGATTAGTTTCAAGCCC
Organism: Methylomonas sp. TEB; assembly: GCF_047777895.1. Taxonomy (GTDB): domain Bacteria; phylum Pseudomonadota; class Gammaproteobacteria; order Methylococcales; family Methylomonadaceae; genus Methylomonas. The sequence goes on along the minus strand of NZ_CP180476.1, from coordinate 943,053 downwards.
GGAGGTAACGCCTCACCGAAGACTTGTTTTTCCTGTTGTGCATCCAGTTGTTTGAATTCGGCGACCATGTCTATCCAGGAAGATGGGGATTTAGTTTGTTTGAGCTTGTCGATAACCTGCGTGCGCAGCTGATCGTCGATGTCCCTGGCCCGATCATCGCATCGCCTGGCCAGCAAGGTGGCGGCAAAGCCGGCCTGGGTTAGCTTTTTCCAGTCAGCTTTCAGTAGCTGTTGCAGCCAACTCTCTACCGTGGCGGCTGGAATAACCTGATGATTGCTGCCGTGAAATAAAATCCGTCCGCCGATACGGCCGACCGCCCACCAACTTTGCTCGGGTTCCCCGGCTTTTTCCAGACGCTTTAGCAGCCATTCGCCCAGTTGAATTTTATCGGTAATTGTCAGTCTTTCCAGCGCCGCCGCCAAACGCACCATATCTTCGTAACCGCGTGTCGCCAGTTGCTTCGCGACACCTGGCTGGCGCGCGGCAGCCGGGTTAATGTATTTAGCGATGTCGTTAAAGATGCGTTGCTGGGCATCCGCGCTCAAGCCGCCGGCAACGCGCCGCCATAAGGTCCACCATTCGGCCCAGTTTTGCTTTTCGTTGACGAATTGCAAGCCTTCCGCATATAGCTTCCAAAGCTGCTCTACCCGCCAATCGTCAAGCGGGTAGCCAAAACCTGGCCGCAAGCAAAAACCGGCCAGACTTAACCAGAGGCGTTCGTGCTGTTCGCTCCTCCGCCGATATTTACTGCCTTCCAACAAGGCCGTAAACAACTCGCGCAGCAACGGGGTTTGCCAGTCGCCGCGCGGTGCAGCGAGCACTTTTTCCAGCTCGGCGCGCAAAATTTTTACAGCCTGCGGATCGACTTGTTTGGATTTGGCGCCGAATACGGCCTGAATTTTTTCCAGCGCTTGCGGTAATTGGCCAGGCAGTTCGGCGTTGGCGATAATTTGGGCCTTTTTACGAATCTGAAACTCTACGTCCCATCGCTGGCTGGAATCGTCCACCGCCACGCACTGTATTTGCAAGGTACCGACTTCCGTATAAGTTGCCAGTAATTGCACCGCCACTTCGGTTTTTTGTTGGCCTTCGAATGCCACCGCTAGGGGAGGCAAGCTATGAAAACGTTCGTCATCGAGTTCGACAATGTCGCCTGGCTGATAAGTACTGTCTCCGCTACTGGACAACAAATGAAAACGTACCGGTTGCCCAACCCTAAGAGCGAATTGCCGATCGTTCAACAGAATCTCATGACCTTCCTCGCTACCTTTCGGCAAGATACAAACGCCATGCCCGCCAAGCTTCCCATCACCACTTTTGGCCGCGGCATCAACCAGCAGAAAATAACTACGGGCGGCGCCACCGCCGATTTTCAACTTCTTATCGCGGCGGGCAACCGCATAACTGACCGCGCCGTAAGCCACCGCCAATTCCGGATGGCTGTTATCCAGCAATAAGGGGGGTTGCCCGCCGCGCCAATTGGCTAATAAATCGATTAAGCGTTGCACCATGGCCGAACTGCGAAACACGCCGCCGTTCAGTAATAAGGCGTCGGGGACAATTTGATGCTCTGCTCCGGTTCCTCGCAACGCCATTTGCGCAGCCTGGGCATGCATTTGCAAAAAGGCGGCAATATGCTTACTGATAGCCGGCTCCGCCGCATAGGGCAAGCCAAACTCCACTACGCCGCTACGCTTCCTATCCGGCAGGTCTTGCAAGCCGGACATAGGTAAAAAGCCATCCAATGCAATTTGCTTAACCTCTTCTTTGCTCAGCGACGTACTTTTTGTGCCGCCAATCAACCTGGAGCCGCCACCCAACAAGGTTATGGCAACCTGCTCGGGCGCGTCATCGGCTAATAGCTGTTCCTTGGCGACCCGACATTGCTCCAGCAATTGCGATAAATCGGCTGTCGAGAGTTTTTTATCGCCGGTTCGCAAGCGGCTTTCCGCTAGATGCGCCAGAGTCAGGTCAATATTGTCGCCCCCCAACATCAGGTGGTCGCCGACACCTATGCGCGTCAGCTTAGGCTCCTCAGCCCCCTGCTCAATCTTGATCAAGGTCAAATCGGTAGTACCACCACCGACATCGCAAACCAGCAATAACCGGCTATCGGCCAGACTGGATTTGATGGTACCGGCATGCCGGCGCAGCCAGTCGTAACAAACCGCTTGAGGCTCCTCCAACAACCTGACAGCACTCAAGCCAGCCATTTTGGCCGCCTCCAATGTTAAGGATCGCGCGGACTCGTCAAAGGACGCTGGCACCGTAATCACTACTTCCTGAAGAGCAAGTGGTGCTTTGGGAAAACGGTGCTCCCAAACGGCGCAGACATGTCGCAAATAACTAGCACTGGCTTCCAGCGGCGAGACTTTAAATACCGATTCGTCACTGCCCCAGGGCAAAATGGCCGCGCTGTGATCGACCGAGGTGTGCGACAACCAGCTTTTAGCGCTGGTAACCAATCGACCTTGCGACTTTGCACCCAGCGAGCGCGCCGCTTCACCAAGCACAGCGCCTTTTTCCTGAGTCAAAAATCCGGCTTCTTCCGTTATTTCGCCTGGCGCGGGATGGTATCGCACCGACGGCAATAGTGGCTTGGCACTCACTTCACCTGGCGCGATCAACTGAGGAATTTCGAACAAGTGAATAGCTTTAGCAGGGTCGCCTATATCGGAGTACGCGACCACCGTATGGGTGGTACCTAGATCGATTCCGACCGAATAAGTAGCAGTGTAGTTTTTCAAAAGGACTTAGTATGTTTATTCTAATTATGTAGGGCAGCCTGACAAGTATTCAAGCAGGCGCGCGCGAGCGCCTATTTTAGTCGGCTTTCTGATCGAACACTCTCGTTTTTCTAGATAGCACTATCCAAACCGTGGTTGCCAGGTGAAATAAATTTCCACAAAGAACAATCTTTCGATGTGTTTCGAATAAAATGCTTGCGCGCCTAATGTTTGCGATGTTACTTTCCGCCTACGGCAACCATCAGTGCATTGCATTACTGAATGCGCCCACCGAGAACAAGATCTAGCGCTGTAAAGTAGTCGAGTCTGAATCAAGACCAGGCACCGCAGCAATTATTAACCAACTTGAACGAGTTAAATTCATGCTTATTAAACCTTCCGCATTAGCCGGCGTCGTGTTGCTGGCCGCCAGCCAATCAACAGAGGCAGTCGTCATCAATTTCGACTACACCTACGACGGCGGCTTTTTCTCCGGCAGCAACGCAAGTAGACGAGACATCCTGGATGCCGCAGGCGGGTTTTTGGGAGGTATCTTAACCGACAGCTTGACTGCGATTACATCCGGCGGCATCAATAATTTCAGCGCGGTATTTCAACGTCCTGATACCGGCGCCAGCACGACTATGAGCAATTTCAGCGTGGCAGCCGACACACTGACAGTGTTTGTTGGCGGACAAGCCATGGGAGCAGGCAACCTGGGTTACGGCGGCTATGGCGGTTACAACGTCAGTGGCACCCAAGATTTTTTGACCAATGCAGCACAACGTGGACAGTCAAATACTACCGGCCCGTCAGCCACTGATTTTGCGCCATGGGGTGGTCAATTGACCTTCAGCAGTTCGGCAAACTGGTATTTCGACACGGATCTTTCTACCACCGAAACATTTAGCGGTAATGATTTTTATTCGGTGGCACTGCATGAGTTAGGCCACTTATTGGGCCTAGGCAGTTCGGACTCGTGGGATAATCAAGCCTCAGGCTCCGGCTTTACCGGTGCCAATGCGGTAGCGGCTTATGGCGGCAATGTACCACTGGAGGGCGATAAGGTTCATTGGTTAGAGGGCACCAAAAGCACGGTAAACGGGATTGAGCAAGAAGCCGCCATGGACCCAACTTTGCGCGTCGGCACGCGCAAAGTATTTACGCAACTCGACCTCGCCGCGCTGAAAGATGTGGGCTGGCAAGTTTCGGTAACCGCTGTGCCGGTTCCTTCCGCCGTTTGGCTATTTGGCTCTGCTTTATTGGGTTTTATTGCCAGCAAACGTAAGCAGCATTTGAATTTCTAGCCAATTCATCACTGTCGCGCCGGACACGCCAATTGGCTAATAAAACCGGCGCGATAAAACGATTAAAATTTATTGACTGACACCGGATAAAAACGGCACAAAACTGACCCGCTCTATTACTTCATCCTCAAAGCCATGCTCGGTGCGGGTTACCCGATGTAATTCCTGCATCCCTTCCAGCCCGACCGGAATCACCATCACGCCCCCCACAGCCATTTGCTCAAGTAAGGCTTCCGGAATTTCCGCCGGTGCGGCGGCAGCTAATATCCCATCATATGGCGCATGCTCCGGCCAACCCCAACCACCATCGCTATGCTTAAAACCCACGGTCTTGATACCCAACTCCCATAGGGTATCTCGGGCTTTTTTCATTAACGGCGCAATCCGTTCCACCGAATAAACTTGCGCTACCAACTTCGATAATATCGCGGTTTGGTAGCCGCAACCCGTACCAATTTCCAGTACTTTGAGCAGCGGACCTTTTTCCAATAGCAATTCCGTCATTTTGGCGACGATATACGGCTGCGATATAGTTTGATTGTGGCCGATAGGTAAGGCAGTATCCTCATAAGCACGACTCTCCAAAGCTTCGTCGACAAAAATATGCCTAGGTGTGTCAGACATTACCGCCAGGACTTTACTGTTATAGATGCCTTGCTCGCGCAGCCGAGAAATCATCCGCTCCCTGGTCCGCCGAGAAGTCATGCCTATACCCTGGATGCGTCTACTCATACGAGCGCCTCCATTGCCAGCCATTCGCTCAATCCCTCCAATCGTTCATATCGCGTTAAATCCAACTGTAACGGCGTTACGGACACGTATCCGTTTCTTATCGCATCAAAATCGGTACCTGGCCCGGCGTCTTGTTCGCTGCCGGGCGGTCCCACCCAGTAAATAACCTGCCCCCGCGGATCATGGGAACGTATTACTGGTTCCGCTTTGTGCCGCTGCCCAAGTCGGGTAGATTGATAACCTTTTAATTCAGCAATCGGTAAATCAGGCACGTTGACGTTTAACAAAGTGTCTTCCGGCAAGGGATGAGCGAGGATTTTTTGCATTATTGTCACAGCCACATGTGCCGCCGTATCGAAATGTTTAGGGTCGCTGGATGCTAAAGAGATAGCCACCGCAGGCAGCCCAAGAAAACGCCCTTCGGTAGCCGCAGCCACGGTGCCCGAATAAAGCACATCGTCGCCAAGATTGGCGCCATGATTGATACCGGCGAATACCATATCCGGTTCGTTCGCTAATAGTCCTGTAATCGCCAGATGAACGCAATCCGTCGGCGTACCATCCACCCTGACAAAACCGTTTTCACATTGAGTGGCGCGCAAAGGCATATCCAGGGTTAAAGAATTGCTTGCGGCACTCCGGTTTTTATCTGGCGCCACTACTGATACGTTGGCGTGTTGACGCAGAGCTTCGGCCAATGTGTTGATGCCTTGCGCTAAATAACCGTCGTCGTTGCTGATTAGTATGTGCATACTGCCGTGAAACGCTTTAAAATTCCCGCATAGTAGCAAAAAAAGCGCAAAACCAGCAGCTTACGTGACAAAAAAAACCACTTCCGCAGACGATGTCCTCTTGTTTCGAAACTCGATCGGCAAAGTCCAGACCATAGACACCAATACCGTTATTCTTAAGCCTGATAAGAAACCGCGGCCAATACCTTCATATAAGCCGCTCGAGCAGGTTGATCCTTTACAAAAAGATGTTGAGGGTAGCTTGGATACCCTGTTCCAAGAAGACAAGATCGCCTTCCTGGTGCCAGGCATGCAAAAAAGCGTCATCAAAAAACTTCGGAAGGGATATTACGGCCTGGATGCCGATATAGATTTACATGGCTTAAGTAGCCGAGATGCACAACAGCAGCTATTACGATTTTTACACTATTGCGTTGAAGACGGTTATCGCTGCGTACACATCATACACGGCAAGGGGTACAACTCTACGGACAATCAGCCAGTCTTAAAAAATGATATTAATCTCTGGCTACGCCAACATAAAGATGTCCTGGCGTTTTGCTCTGCGCCCCCTAGGTCTGGCGGCACAGGCGCCTTATTTGTGCTATTACGCTTATCAGAAAAATTTGTGACATCCGAAGACGAGCCTCAATAACGCCCCTTTAGGCTACTCCAAAATCTCCCGCCTCTACCCAAACAAACGCAACCCTGTTCGTTATATTTTGCTTTGCCTTGACTTGTCCTGCTTGTTGCTCTAGTTTTTCAGCATTGCTGCTCCTTATCATGAAAATAATAACGAAACCAACGCCATGACCACAAATCAACACCAGCGACCTCTCCAAACCACAGGAGAAATTGGCGTTTCTACGCAAAGCACTATCGAAGCGGGGATTTTCAACAATGAGCCTTAACATTGGGATCGTGGGTTTAGGCAGAATTGGTCGCGGGGTATTAAGAGGAAATTTCGCACAAGAAAAAGGCGGCAGATTCGATATACGTGTAGTCTGTGACGTAATGGCTATCGATCACGTTGCTTACCTATTAGCAAACGATAGCACCTATGGCCGCCCCCCATTCAATGTAGATTGCGATGGCGACGATTTAATCATAGACGGCAAAAGAGTTCGCTATCAGAAGGTAGACCGGCGCCGTAGTTCGCCCGATGACGGCAGCTGGGGAGTATTGCGCCAATTTGATCTTGATGTATTATTTGACGCCACGGGCACCGCCACGATCCATGATTTCCGCTCATTGATAACGCAGGAAGTCGCTAAAAAAATCCTTTGCACTTGGAATGTCAGCGGTTGCGATATCAGTGTGGTATTCGGAGTAAATCATTCGGCGTACGATCCATTACACCATGACGTCATCTCTGCCAGTACCTGCACGGGTAATGCTCTGGTTCCTATCTGTCATGTACTTGATAAGCACATTGGCATCAATTACGCCCGAGCCATCACTATCCATCCGCAACTTTCAGATCAACGTGTATTGGATGGTTATCACGCATCATCCCAACTTGGCCGTGGGTGCGCGTCTTCCATTATCCCAACCAGCACGAACGTAGGTAAATCCACGACATTGGTATTACCAAGACTGGAAGGCAAATTGGACGCTATGTCCTACAGAGTGCCAACTGCAATTGTCTCAGTTATTGATTTAACAGCCACTCTTTCTAGGAAAACGTCACTAGAAGAATGTGTAGAACTGTTTGAAGACTACGCCAACAAACAATTAGCAGGAATTATTCATTGTGACTATGGCGCATGGGGCCATCAAAAGGCTAGCATCGACTATATGGAAACCCAATATTCCTCAATATTGTTGATGCATCATCTGACTGTCAGCCAAGGCCACCATCTCGGCCTATCTTTAATGCATGACAATGAGCACGCATATTGCTGCCGAGTATTAGACGTATTGGGCATTTTATAAAACTAGGAGTTATAACTAAATCTGGCGTATGACCCAACTTGAAGAGAGGTGGCGTCCTCTGCTGAAATGAGATTGACGAGATCGAATGACAGCAACCACGAGAGACGCCATGAACAAAGATAACGCAAAAGACTGGGGATGTGCAGGTGCCATCCAGGATAGTTTGACTGATTTATTAAGAAGCGGTGCCCGCGCCTTGATTCAACAGGCCGTTGAAGCGGAGCTCCAAGCCTTTTTGAATGACTACGGGAATGTCACGGATTTAAAAGGCCGCCAAAACGGTTGTTCGCAATGGGTATTTACCCGAGCGGGATATCGTCACCGGGGTGGGTAATGTGGCCGTCAAAATCCCCAAGGTTCGAGACCGTTCCGGCGGTGGCATCAAATTCAACTCATCCTTGGTGCCGCCTTATGTCCTTAAGGCCAAGCGGGTGGAAGCGGCATTGCCCTGGTTGTATTTGCGAGGCATTTCGACGGGTGACATGCAGGACGCCTTGTCGGTATTGCTGGGGGCAGAGGCGAAAGGCTTGTCGCCAGCGGTGGTCAGCCGCTTGAAAGCGCAGTGGGCCGATGATTATCACGCCTGGCATCGGCGGGATTTGTCGAATCAGCGTTATGTGTATGTGTGGGCGGACGGCATCTATTCGACCCTGCGCGGCGAAGATGATCGCTTGTGTCTGTTGGTGATCATCGGGGTCAATGAGCACGGTGAAAAGCGGCTCCTGGCACTCTCGGATGGCTATCGGGAATCCAAGGCATCCTGGCTGAGCGTGTTGCAGGATTTGCAGACTCGCGGCTTAGAGGACGCGCCGAAACTCGCCACGGGCGATGGCGCCCTGGGCTTTTGGGCGGCGATGAATGAAGCCTAGCCGCAGACACGGACGCAACGCTGCTGGGTGCATAAAACGGCGAATGTACTGGCGGGATTACCGGATTCGATTCAGGCTAAAGCCAAGGCAGGCTTGAAGGAAATCTGGATGGCGGAAACCAAAGTTCAGGCGAGCAAAGCCTGTGATCGCTTCCAGAGAGACTTTGAAGCGAAGTATCCCAAGGCGGTTAACATCCTTGAAAAAGACCGTGAATCGCTACTGGCGTTTTACGATTTTCCCGCCGAGCACTGGGTACACATTCGCATTTATGCCCCAGAGGGTACCACCAATCCGATCAAATCGAGCTTTGCGACCATTCGCCATCGGACGACGCGGACCAAGAACTGTGTATCACGTAATACGCTGCTGGGCTTGGTGTTTCAATTGGCACTGACTGCCGAAAAAAGTTGGCGCAAGATACGTGGATTTAAACAACTACCGGATGTGATCAACGGCATTCGGTTTCAGCATGGCATTGCTGCCATCTCTGAATCAGATGATGGGGAAGAAAATCAGCAGGTCGCCGCCTGATTCAGTTCGTATGTACACCAGATTTGACTATTTCTCTAAAACTAGTGCCAGCAAGTTTACCGAACACTCAATGAAACCCGATCACATTCTGGCAGAATGAACCGAATAACAAGCTTCTCAGCGGCCTCTTCACCGGATGCAACAGTTTTGATTCTGGGCAGCATTCCTGGAAAAGCATCACTGGAGGCTAATCAATATTACGCGCATCCACAGAATCAATTTTGGCCTATCATAAGCGAACTTCTGGAACTCAATCCTAATAGCTCATACTTAGCGAGAATAGAATCAATAAAATTAGCCGGCATTGCACTATGGGATGTAGTTAAGTCATGCCATCGGCACAATAGCAGTCTCGATGCAAAAATAGACAAAAACAGTATTGTTACGAATGATTTTCCAGGATTTTTCCTAAACCACACCTATATTACGCATATATTCTTTAATGGCTTAACTGCAGAAAAAACCTTTCAAAAGCATGTTCAACCTTACATATGCACAGATCGGTTTACGTACCACCGATTACCCTCTACAAGCCCGGCGCATGCAACGGTGCCTTTTCAACAAAAGCTGGAAAGTTGGCGCATATTAACAACAGCAATAGCAGAAGCCGCTTACAGCGAAACAATAGAGACTTCAAAAACAAACCAAACAAGCAGACCAAGAAATATATTCTAGGAATATAAATTAACGCTGAACAGCACACAAACAAAAACGGCAGAGAAGCCGTCAAGCTAATCTGCCGATACGAGTCCAATATTAAATACCCAATGGCATTTATTCTTCAGTTTGTACGGGCTCTGGCCTATCTACCAACTCGACGTAAGCCATAGGTGCGTCATCACCAGGCCGAAATCCGCACTTAATAATCCTCAAATACCCACCGTTTCTGGATTGATACCTTGGACCAAGCTCGTTAAATAATTTCGTTACAACATCTCTATCACGCAACTTAGAAAACGCCTGACGACGTTTCGCAACAGAGTCGTTTTTAGATAATGTAATCAAAGGCTCAGCGATCACACGCAACTCCTTTGCTTTTGGTAACGTTGTCTTGATTAACTCGTGTCTAAACAAAGAGCAAGCCATGTTGCTAAATAGCGCTTTTCTGTGGCTACTATTTTTATTTAACTGTCTTCCTGATTTACGGTGTCTCATTTTTCAAATGCCTTATATTCAAATTCCAGCTTGCGATTGATCAGCCAGATTTTCAGGTGGCCAGTTTTCCAAGCGCATACCCAATGACAGACCTTTAATTGCAAGAATATCTTTAATTTCTGTTAACGACTTCTTACCCAGATTAGGTGTCCTCAACAACTCCACTTCGGTCCGCTGAATCAGATCGCCGATATAGAAAATGTTCTCCGCCTTTAGGCAGTTGGCAGAACGAACCGTCAACTCCAAATCATCTACAGGACGTAGCAAGACGGGATCGAACGACTCTTCCTCAATTGCCACCTCCTCATGTATCTGCTCGTTAACTTTCTCAAAATCTACGAACACAGATAACTGGTCATGAAGAATCGAAGCGGCCAATTTGATCGCCTGCTCAGGATCAACCGTACCATTTGTCTCCAATTCTATAACGAGCCTATCCAGATTAGTGCGTTGCTCGACACGAGTGCTTTCTACATGATAAGCGACCTTTACTATAGGACTAAACGCGGCATCAACCATTAACACACCGACCGGCGCGTCGTCATTCATCTCTTTCCTCAGACTGGCAGGAACATAACCCCGACCTCTCTCGACCTTAATCTTGATGTTGAGTGAGCAGTCTTGATTGTTGATGTTTGCGATTATCAGATCCGGGTTTACTAACTCCACATTATGGGGTAGTTCAATATCCCGAGCAGTTACTACACCAACACCCGATTTAGCCAGCGTGAGAGTCACTTCATCCTTAGAATGAACGACGACAGCAAGTTTTTTAAGGTTCAGTATGATGTCTATGACATCTTCTTGAACACCTTCTATCGTGGTGAATTCATGCAACACGCCTTCGATAGAAATTTCTGTAACTGCGCAACCTGGAATTGAAGACAGCATGACCCGCCTCAAAGCATTGCCTAAAGAATGCCCGAAGCCGCGCTCCAGAGGCTCGATAACGATTCTCGAGTGGTTGGCCGATTCGTTAATCACCTCGACAAGTCTAGGCTTAAGTAGGCCAACAATAGAACTCTGCATAATTTAAATCCTGGACTTATTTATTACTTAGAATAAAGCTCAACAACCAGCTGCTCGTTGATGTCAGAGCCTAAATCCACGCGATCAGGCACAGACTTGAATGTTCCACTCATCTCTTTGGAATTAACTTCTACCCAAACTGGAAAGCCATACTGCTCGGCAACAACCAGCGAGTCTTTAATACGTTGTTGGCTCTTAGCTTTTTCTCTAACCTTAATTACATCGCCTGCAGCGACTTGGTATGAAGGTATATTAATTAACCTATCGTTTACCAAAATCGCTTTGTGAGATACCAACTGCCTTGCTTCCGCTCGGGTAGCAGCGTAGCCCATACGGTAAACGACGTTGTCCAATCGAGACTCTAAAAAATCAAGCAAATTTTGACCAGTAGCGCCTTTTTGTAGGTCAGCAGCTTTGTAATAGTTCCGGAATTGCTTTTCTAAAACCCCGTATATGCGGCGCAAGCGCTGTTTGGCGCGGAGCTGCATAGCATAATCAGAATTCCTTGTACGCTTAGCGCCATGTTGACCAGGTCTTTGTTCTAATTTACATTTGCTTTCCAGAGATTTACCTCTGCTTTTCAAAAATAAATCAGTACCTTCCCTACGACTCAGCTTGCAAGCAGGACCAAGATATCTTGCCATTAAATTTACTCCACTATCCTAAACACGACGTTTTTTGGGTGGACGGCAACCATTATGAGGTATGGGAGTAACGTCCACGATATTTGAAATTTTGAACCCCATACTGTTCAAAGAGCGAACAGCAGATTCCCTACCTGGGCCGGGGCCCTTAATCATAACATCCAGATTTTTCATACCGTATTCCTGAGCTACCGCTCCTGCTTTCTCAGCAGCCACCTGCGCTGCGAAAGGTGTGCTTTTGCGTGAGCCACGGAAACCGGATCCACCAGATGTAGCCCAAGATAACGCGTTACCTTTTCTGTCTGTAATAGTAACGATTGTATTGTTAAAGGAAGCGTGGACATGAACGATACCATCCGCTACTTCTTTCTTAATACGCTTTTTAACTCGATTCTGGGTTGCCATCAAAAATGCCTATCTAGATGTATTTATTTAGTAACTGACTTGCGCGGACCTTTACGAGTCCGAGCATTTGTTCTGGTTCTTTGTCCTCTCAATGGCAAACCACGGCGATGCCTGATACCACGATAACAACCCAGATCCATTAATCTTTTAATATTCATTGAGACTTCTCTGCGAAGATCACCTTCTACAGTCATCGCAGAAATAACCTTACGTATAGATTCAACTTGATCCTCAGAAAGGTCTCGAATCTTGACGGTTGGCCGAACCCCAACTTCATCGCAGATATTTCTAGCAGTTTGCCTGCCAATTCCATAGATAGCAGTCAACGCTATCTCCGCATGCTTATGGTCAGCCACGTTTATACCGGCAATACGAGCCATTCAGATACTCCAAAAACAGTACTATAAGGTTAAACAGGGGATTATATCACCCTGCAAAATAAATCACAAAAACAAGTTAGCCTTGACGCTGTTTGTGTCTGCCATCTTTACAGATAACTCGCACAACGCCGTTTCTTTTAATTACTTTACAACTTTTGCATATGGCTTTTATTGAAGCTCGTACTTTCACGGCAAACTCCTGGAAATTTTAAGATTTTTTCAAATTGGCTTTTTTCATCAAGCCTTCGTATTGCTGCGACATTAAATGCGTCTGCATTTGCGAAATAAAGTCCATCACAACAACCACAATGATAAGCAAAGATGTGCCACCAAAAGAAAAGGGCACATTCCAATAGACGATCAGAAACTCAGGCAACAAACATATCAATGTGATGTAAACAGCACCTATCAAAGTGAGCCGGGTCATTACCTTATCGATATAACTGGTAGTGTGAGCACCCGGCCTAATCCCGGGCAAATACGCGCCCGATTTTTTGAGATTTTCCGAAGTTTCTTTTGAATTGAATACCAAAGCGGTATAAAAGAAACAAAAGAACACAATAGCTAACGCATAACATAAAACATACACAGGCTGACCGGGAGAAAGCACCGAAGAAATATCCTGAAGCCAAGAAAAGCCGTCAACATTCCCGAACCATCCTGCTATTGTCGCGGGAAATAAAATAATGCTCGATGCGAAAATCGGCGGTATCACGCCTGCCATATTCAACTTTAGCGGCAAAAACGAACTCTGCCCCGAATAGACCTTGTTGCCTTGCTGCCTTTTTGGGTAATTAATAGTTATCCGCCTTTGCCCTCTTTCAACAAAAACAACAACACCCGTTACAACTATCGATAAAGCGAACAACACAACAATAAACGCCCCATTCATTTCACCGGTACGAGCAAGCTCAAGGGTTCCGCCAATTGCAGAAGGCAATCCAGATACGATACCGGCAAATATTATTAGCGATATACCATTACCTATACCCCTTTCCGTAACCTGCTCGCCGAGCCACATTAAGAATATAGTACCGGTGACTAAAGTAATAGTTGTTACAAGAACAAAACTTATACCAGGCTGGATAACAACAGCTAAACCACCCGCAGTTTGGTTTTGCAAGGCTATCGAAATACCTATCGATTGAAACATCGCCAAAACGACGGTGCCATAGCGAGTGTACTGAGAAATTTTTCTACGCCCGGACTCACCTTCTTTTTTTAGCTGCTCCATAGCAGGTATGACAATAGTCATAAGCTGCATAATAATAGACGCTGAGATGTATGGCATTATACCCAGCGCAAACAGGCTCAAACGCATCAACGCTCCACCCGAAAACATGTTAAACATGTTTAAGATAGAACCCGACTGCTGCTCAAACATTATTGATAACGCTTTTGGATCTATCCCCGGAACGGGGATATGAGCGCCAATTCTGTATACGACAAATGCGCCTAAAACAAACAACAATCTTGACTTGAGCTCACCAAACCGAAATGTGCCTGCAGCAACATCAACTCCTTTAGCACTCACTTAAGCCTCGACTTTGCCACCAGCAGCTTCAATAGTTAACTTTGCACCAGCCGTAACGCCAAGTCCTTTTAAAACCAAAGACCGAGTAACCGTTCCAGTATTCACTACTTTAACTTGTTTTGAAAATACCGGGATAATGTTTTCACTGATCAGTAATTGAATATCTACAACATCAGCCTGAAGAGCATCAATTTCAGCCAAACGAACCTCGGCAGTAAATTTCTTTGTTCTGGAGGTAAAGCCAACCTTTGGAAGTCTACGCTGCAAAGGCATCTGACCACCCTCAAAGCCCACTTTATGAAACCCCCCGGAACGGGCCTTTTGACCTTTATGACCTCTACCGCAGGTTTTACCATCAGTAGATCCTATACCACGCCCAACGCGCTTTGCCTTTTTTCTGGCGCCGCATGCAGATTGTATTGTGTTCAGATACATTAAACTTCCTCAACCTTTAGCATATATGCGATTTTATTGATCATCCCGCGATTTTCAGGCGTGTCGATAACCTCAACGACCTGCCGGATTCTGCTCAAACCCAATCCTTTTAAACACTGCTGATGACTCTTTAAGCGACCATTTTTACTTTTTGTCATCATTACGCTTAATTTTTTGCCACTCATATCGTTTTACCCTGTTATTTGATCAACAGATAAACCGCGCTTTGCTGCGATTTTCTTAGCGTCATGCATTGCGGTCAAACCGTTAATTGTCGCGCGCACAACATTGATCGGGTTACTCGTACCGATACATTTAGCCAGTACATTATGCACACCGACGACCTCGAATACGGCGCGCATAGCACCGCCGGCAATGATTCCGGTACCTTCTGAAGCCGGTTGCATGTAAACCTTAGCCGCACCAGTGTTAGACATAATTGAATATTGTAACGTACCTTCTTTCAACGCCACTTTGCGCATGTTCTTCCTAGCCTGCTCAAGCGACTTTTGAATCGCTACAGGCACTTCTCTTGCTTTTGAAACGCCATAACCAACACGCCCGTCGCCGTCACCGACGACCGTAAGCGCAGCAAAACCAAAAACTCGACCGCCTTTAACTACTTTTGCAACACGTCTTACCGAAACCAATTTTTCCTGTAATCCGTCTGTACTACCTTGAGATGGTGCTGTTGCCATGCTATTCCCCTAAAACTTCAAGCCAGCTTCACGTGCAGCGTCGGCTAACGCCTTTACGCGGCCATGATATTTAAAACCAGAGCGGTCAAATGCGACCTCAGTTACACCAGCCGCAATCGCTCTTTCAGCAACGATACGCCCCACCTCAGTAGCGGCTTTAATATTACTAGTATTACTCAAACCCGCCTTTACGTCAGGTTGTAGTGTAGACGCCGCCGCGAGGGTAGCTGTACCATCAACACTGAGAACCTGCGCGTAAATATGCTGGGAAGTTCTATGTATGGTAAGTCTATTTACATTTAACTTTTTGATTTTGCAGCGCAATCTCAACGCTCTTTTTAATCTCGATGACTTCTTATCCATCACTTCACCTATTTCTTTTTGGCTTCTTTTCTAGCCACATATTCGTCGGCTATTCTCACACCCTTCCCTTTGTAAGGCTCGGGCGGGCGAAAAGCTCTGATTTCAGATGCGACTTGGCCGACTTTCTGCTTATCACTGCTCTTCACATGCAACTCAGTTTGCGTTGGCGCTTCAACGGTTACGCCTTCGGGAATTAAATATTCGACAGGGTTTGAATAACCCAAGGATAGAGTTAAAAGATTGTCTTTAACTTGCGCCCTATAGCCGACCCCAACCAACAACATCTTTTTGACGAATCCCTCGGAGACGCCTTTTACCATATTGTTAATTGACGCCCTAGCTGTACCTGCGTGGGCCTTAGCACCCTTTACACTATCGTCCCATTTGATTCTGATTACGTTAGATTCGATTTCAAGATCAACTGCGTCGCACAGATCAAACGCAAGCCGACCAAGTTTACCGTTAACTATCATTTGCTTGCCGTCAACTCTTACATCAACGCCTGACGGCAAAGTTATAGGCGCATTAGCTACTCTAGACATGATATACCTCTTTAATTAACAGACAGTGCAAATGACTTCGCCGCCGTGCCCTATAGCACGTGCAGCGCGATCAGTCATCACACCATTAGAGGTTGAAACTATGGCTATGCCTAGACCACCTAGCACTTTCGGCAACTCGTCTTTAGACTTGTATATTCTAAGCCCGGGACGGCTAACTCGCTTAACGCTCTCTATAACCGGAACCCCGTTGTAATACTTTAGCTCAACGGTCATTTCTGTATGGCACCCGGTAATTTCGGTTTTAAAGTCAGTAATATATCCCTCTTCTTTCAATACTTTAGCGATAGCCAGCTTTAACTTCGATGAAGGGATTTTTACACTCTTTTTGCCAGCAGATTGACCATTTCTAATTCTGGTTAGCATATCTGCTATTGGATCTGTCATACTCATTTTTCAATTCTCCAAAACTTAAACAGAACTACCAGCTAGCCTTTGATAAACCGGGCACGTCGCCACGCATTGTGGCCTCCCTCAATTTATTTCTACTAAGACCAAATTTTCTGTAGTAGCCATGAGGACGCCCTGTCAGATTGCATCTATTACGCAATCTGGACTGACTGGAGTCTCTAGGTAGTTTTTGAAGTTGAACTTGAGCGCTCTCTTTCTCTTCAAAGGAGCTATTCGGAGACCTGATTATCTCTTTTAATTCACTTCTCTTTGCCTGATATTTTTTTATCAAGCCTTCACGCTTTACTTCGCGCGCAATCATTGATTTTTTAGCCATGTCGATACGCCTTAGTTTTTAAATGGAAAATTGAATAATTTCAACAGCGCTAAACCTTCTTCATCTGTTTCAGCGGTTGTTGTGATACAAATATCCATACCACGGAGCGCATCAATCTTGTCATAATCTATTTCAGGGAAAATAATTTGTTCTTTAATTCCCATAGAGTAGTTACCACGACCATCGAAGCTCTTAGAACTCATACCTCTAAAATCACGTATTCTAGGTATTGAGATCGTGATTAATCTATCCAGAAATTCATACATTTTATCGGCGCGTAAAGTAACCTTACAACCGATTGGCATGTCGTCGCGAATCTTAAACCCAGCAATAGATTTTCTAGCCAATGTAATCACTGCCTTTTGTCCTGATATTTTTTCCATATCAGAAACAGCAGACTGCAGAACTTTTTTGTCTGCAATAGCACCACCAACGCCCATATTAAGCGTTATTTTGGTGAGCTTCGGGACTTGCATTATTGTTTTGTAGCCAAATTGCTCCTGCAGAGCAGGAACAATTTCGGTTTTATATTTATTTTGTAGTCTAGCCATAGCCTTATTACCTTAGAGACCAACGTTTTCGTTCGTAGATTTAAAAAATCTGACTTTTTTTCCATCATCAAGAATTCTAAAACCTACTCTGTCGCCTTTTTTTGTTTTTGGATTAAATAAAGCAACATTTGAAATGTCAATTGGCATGTTTTTATCAACAATACCACCAGAAACACCGAGATTTGGGTTACCTCGCTGATGCTTCTTAACTAAGTTAATACCTTCGACTAATATCTTGTGGCCTTCAAGCACCTTACTAACTTTCCCTAGCTTGCCTTTATCTTTTCCAACTATTACGATGACCTCATCGCCTTGCTTAATCTTTTGCATCTTTGGACCTCTACAATACTTCTGGCGCTAGAGAGATAATCTTCATGAATTTATCGCCTCTTAATTCACGAGTAACCGGCCCAAAGATACGAGTACCAATTGGTTGTAGTTGGTTATTTAAAATTACCGCGGCATTACCATCAAAGCGTATAACCGAACCATCGGCTCTACGAACACCTTTACGAGTTCTTACAACCAAGGCATTATATACATCGCCTTTTTTCACCCTAGTGCGCGGCATTGCGTCTTTGACGCTCACCTTGATGATGTCGCCAATGCCAGCGTAGCGGCGGTGCGAACCTCCAAGGACCTTGATACACATGACCTTTTTTGCGCCACTGTTATCGGCGACGTCAAGGCTAGTTTGCATCTGAATCATTTTTAAAATCCCAACTAAAATTATTGATTATCTATTGGCAGCTTCTAAGACTTCCAACAGCTTGAATGCCTTATTCTTAGAAATAGGACGACACGAGGTAATAGAAACCACATCGCCTTCTTGGCATATATTGTTTTCGTCGTGAACGAGAAGCTTAGTGGATCGCTTTATATACTTTCCGTACACAGGGTGCTTAACCAGACGCTCAACCAAAACCGAAGCAGTTTTATCCATTTTATTGCTAACAACACGACCAGTTACCTTACGTACAGTATCTAGATTTTCGCTCATATCTATACTCTTGCCATTTCACTTAGAATAGTACTAATGCGGGCAATGTCTCGCCTCACCTGCTTAATTTGACTCGACTTGCTAAGCTGCCCAGTTCCTTTTTGCATTCTCAAATTGAACTGTTCGCGAGACAACTCCAAAAGACTGGAATTCAACTCTTCTTTTGTTTTGCTTCTTAAATCATTCGCTTTCATTACATTATTGTCCGTGTAGAGAACGTAGTTTTCACAGGCAGCTTAGCAGCGGCCAGTTCGAAGGCCTCTCGCGCTAATTCCTCGGAAACACCCTCAATTTCAAACAGCATTGTGCCGGGCTTGATCTGAGCAACCCAGTATTCTACACTACCTTTGCCTTTACCCATACGAACTTCTAATGGTTTTTTCGTAATAGGTTTATCTGGAAAAATTCTGATCCAAATTTTGCCACCACGTTTCACGTGACGACTAATTGCTCTCCTCGCGGCCTCAATTTGCCGGGCGGTCATTCTACCGCGGCTAACTGACTTCAAACCATACTCCCCGAAGCTCACTGACGAACCACGCAATGCCGTACCGTTATTTCTACCGGTATGTTGTTTGCGAAATTTTGTTCTTTTTGGCTGAAGCATCTCTTATATACCCCTTCAACTATTTTTTTGAGTCGGCGTTCAACGATGCTGCATGAGCATCCACATCAAAAACCTCACCCTTAAATATCCAAACCTTAATACCGATAATTCCGTAAGTGGTTTTCGCTTCAGCTGTTCCGTAATCAATATCAGCCCGCAACGTATGAAGCGGCACACGACCTTCGCGATACCATTCTGTTCTGGCAATTTCAGCTCCATTTAGCCTGCCAGCAACAGTGATTTTTATACCTTCAGCGCCTAAACGCATGGTGTTCGTCACAGCTCGCTTCATCGCTCGGCGGTACATGATCCGCTTTTCCAACTGTTGAGCTATGCTTTCTGCGACTAAATACGCATCAAGCTCTGGCTTACGAATCTCTTCGACGTTTAATTGGACAGGAACCCCCATCATCGCGGATATGCTCTGCCTCAACACATCGATATCTTCGCCTTTTTTACCTATCACAATCCCAGGACGAGCGGTGTGTACAGTAATATTGGCATTATTCGCAGGGCGATTTATTTGCACCCTGCTAACAGATGCGTGAGCTAACTTTTGTTTGATATATTCTCTAACCTTCAAATCCTGCAATAGAAATACAGGGTAATTCTGGCTATTTGCATACCATCTCGAAGTCCAATCTTTTACTATCCCGAGACGAATCCCAGTGGGATGTACCTTTTGTCCCATTTGCTACCTCTATTTCTCTGCTACTTTAATTGTTATATGACAAGTTCTTTTTAGGATGTGATTTGCACGTCCTTTCGCCCTTGCGCTAACTCTCTTTAACGTTCTGCCTTCATTAACGAATACAGTCGAAACCTTTAATTCGTCAACGTCCGCACTTTCGTTATGTTCCGCGTTAGCTATTGCCGACTCTAGAACTTTTTTGATTATCGCAGCAGCTTTCTTAGAGCTGAAACTAAGCAAATTCAATGCTTTTTCAACAGGTAACCCGCGTATTTGATCCCCCACAAGCCGTGCTTTTTGCGCAGAAAGAGGAGCATTACTTAATTTAGCCGAAACTTCCACATTCACTCCTTATCTTGATTTCTTGTCTGCTATATGGCCTTTATAAGTCCTTGTAGGTGAAAACTCACCCAGCTTATGCCCGACCATATTTTCTGAAATCAATACCGGCACATGCTGCTTCCCATTATGTACCGCAATAGTCAATCCCAGCATATCAGGGCTGATCATTGACCTTCTAGACCAGGTTTTAATCGGTTTCCTATTATTCGCTCTCACCGCTTCTTCGACTTTTTTAAGCAAGTGATAATCTATAAATGGACCTTTTTTAATTGAACGTGGCACGTCAAATACCTCTTATTTTTGCTTACGGCGTCTGACAATCATATTATCAGTACGTTTGTTTTTTCGAGTTTTATAGCCTTTTGTTGGCGTTCCCCAAGGAGAAACAGGGTGTCTACCACCTGAGGTTCTGCCTTCACCACCACCATGAGGGTGATCTACGGGGTTCATCGCCACACCTCTAACAGTAGGCCTAACACCGCGCCATCTTTTCGCACCTGCTTTTCCTAACGAAATAAGATTGTGCTCAGAGTTTGAGACCTCACCAACTACGCCTCTACAATCTGACGGAACTTTCCTCATCTCTCCTGAGCGCAGCCGGATAGTGACGTATGCGCCGTCTTTAGCAACCAATTGAACAGAGGTTCCTGCGCTCCTAGCTATTTGTGCACCTTTTCCTGGCTTTAGCTCGATACAATGAATTGTGGTACCCAAAGGCATATTTCGCAGAGGCATACAGTTGCCGGGTTTAACCGGCGTTGTTTCCCCACTCAATATCTCTTGACCAACCTCTATCCCTTTTGGGGCGATTATGTATTTGCGCTCACCATCTTTAAAAAGAATCAGCGCTATATTCGCAGTTCGGTTAGGATCGTACTCAATGCGCTCTACCAATGCGGGGATATCAGTTTTGTCGCGCTTAAAGTCTACTATCCGGTAGAATTTTTTGTGTCCACCACCAATATGTCGAGTGGTTATCCTGCCGAGATTATTACGACCGCCAGTGTTGCTTTTTTTGTCAAGTAGTTGCGCAAATGGCTTACCCTTATGCAAATCATTATTTTGTACACGCACTACAAACCGAGAACCCGGAGATGTCGGTTTTGATTTTAGAATAGCCATGCTCTTCTACCGCTCCTTATTTGCTTTAAAGTATTATGCTGTCGCTAATTCAATGTTATGACCGGGCTGAAGCTTAACATAAGCTTTTTTCCAGTCGGATCGCTTACCTAATGTTCGTCCGAATCGTTTTATTTTTCCTTTAACATTCAGAACACGAACGGCAGCTACTTCAACACCAAACATCAGTTCAACAGCATTTTTAATCTGCAATTTTGTTGCAGATTTTTTAACTTTGAATACAAACTGATTATTTTGATCAGCCGCGTTGGAACTTTTCTCCGACACAATTGGCGCAAACAAAACACTTGCTAATTTGATCTGCTCAATACTCATGCCAAACGCTCCTCAATCTGTTTCAGCGCTGTTGCCGTCGCAATCACCTTATCCGCTGAAAACAAAGACACTGGATCCACACTACTTGGAGTGACTACCGCTACATAAGGAATATTTCTCGCTGCCAAAATTAAATTTTCATTTAGGTCGTCCGCAACCACCAGCAGTCTTTTTGCATCGATACCCTTTATCTTACTCAAAAATTCCTTTGTTTTCGGTGTTGCTGGCGTTATGTCGTTGCATACAGCCAACCTGCCCTGTCTCAACAACTCAGAAAAAATAGATCTAATACCAACTTTGTACATTTTTTTGTTCAACTTCTGGTCAAAAGATCTTGGTTGAGCCGCGAATGCAACACCACCTGTCCGCCACACCGGACTTCTGGTTGTTCCAGCTCGCGCACGACCTGTACCTTTTTGGCGAAATGGCTTAGCGCCACCGCCACTCACAGCAGCACGATTCTTCTGGCCTTTAGTACCCGCTCTTGCCGCTGAAAGATATTTGGTTACCAGTTGATGCACCAGGGTTTCGTTAAAATCCTGTCCGAACACTAACTCGGAGACATCTAGCGCCTGTGCAGACTCTTGATTATTGATTGCAGGTATTTGCAAAGTCATAAATTAACCTTTATTTAACATTTTTACTGCAGGCGTGATAACTACATCACCACCCTTGGCACCAGGCACAGCGCCTCTGACTAAAATCAGGCTCCGCTCAGCATCTACAGCATGGATAGTCAAATTCTGTATCGTAGTTTTAACCGCTCCCATATGCCCGCACATTTTTTTACCCTTAAACACGCGGCCCGGAGTTTGGTTCATACCACTAGATCCAGGCACCCGATGGGAGCGTGAATTACCGTGTGTCGCGTCTTGCGTTCTGAAGTTATGGCGCTTAACAGTACCTGCAAAGCCTTTACCGATACTTGTACCGGACACATCTACTACCTGCCCAGCCTCAAACACGTTAACTTTTAACTCTGCACCTGCCGAAAACTCGGCGGCTTCGCTCTCGGTCAGTCTAAATTCCCACAAACCACGTCCAGCGGTCACATTGGCAGATGCGTAATGCCCAGCCATTGCTTTGTTGACTTTTGAAGACTTCACATCACCCGCCGCTACCTGAATAGCGCGATAACCATCAGTTTCAACGCTCTTCACCTGTATGACTCTATTGGAGTCCACATGAAGTACGGTAACTGGTACCGAAGAGCCATCTTCGCAAAATATTCTGGTCATACCACATTTACGACCAATAAGACCTATTGACATCTGCCAATCCCTCTAAATTATTACTTGCTGCTATTTAAGCTTAATTTGAACATCAACCCCAGCCGCCAGATCCAACTTCATCAGGGCGTCAACGGTCTTATCGGTTGGCTCAACGATATCAAGCAACCTCTTGTAAGTTCTCAGTTCATATTGATCACGAGCATCTTTGTTAACATGCGGTGAAATCAATACAGTAAAACGTTCTTTTCTAGTAGGCAAAGGAATGGGGCCCTTTACTTGGGCGCCCGTTCTCTTTGCTGTTTCTACTATCTCACCCGCCGACTGATCAATCAATTTATGATCAAAGGCTTTTAATTGGATTCTGATAGTTTGATTAGCCATCTTGATTACTCGATAATAGAAGCAACAACACCCGCACCCACGGTGCGACCACCTTCGCGAATCGCAAAACGCAAGCCGTCTTCCATCGCAATCGGTGAGATAAGTTTTACGGTAACGGCGATGTTATCGCCAGGCATAACCATTTCCACGCCTTCTGGCAAATCTACCGCACCGGTTACGTCGGTCGTTCTGAAGTAGAACTGCGGACGGTAGCCATTAAAGAATGGAGTATGACGACCACCCTCTTCTTTAGACAGCACATATATTTCTGCTTTAAAGTGCGCATGTGGCTTGATGGTATTCACATGCGCCAGTACTTGACCACGTTCCACGTCTTCTCTTTTAGTACCACGCAACAGTACACCGACGTTATCGCCCGCTTGACCTTGATCAAGCAGTTTGCGGAACATTTCTACACCTGTGCAGGTTGTTTGAACGGTATCTTTGATGCCGACGATCTCGACGGCTTCGCCTACTTTGATGATGCCCCGCTCAACACGTCCGGTTACTACGGTACCGCGACCTGAAATTGAGAACACGTCTTCGATAGGCATCAAGAATTTGCCGTCGATCGCACGCTCTGGCTCAGGAATGTAACTGTCCAACGCTTCAACCAAGCGAACTACGGATTGTACACCAATTTCACTTTGCTCGCCTTCTAAAGCTTTCAATGCGGAACCAACGATAATGGGCGTGTCGTCTCCTGGGAATTCGTATTGATTCAACAGCTCGCGAATTTCCATTTCAACCAGCTCAATCAACTCAGCGTCATCTACCATATCGGCCTTGTTCAAGAACACAACAATGTAAGGCACACCGACTTGACGTGACAACAGAATGTGCTCGCGCGTTTGTGGCATAGGACCGTCCGCAGCAGAGCAAACCAAAATCGCGCCATCCATTTGGGCAGCACCGGTAATCATGTTTTTAACGTAGTCAGCGTGACCAGGGCAGTCAACGTGGGCATAGTGGCGGTTGGCTGATTCGTACTCTACGTGTGACGTAGAAATGGTTATACCGCGCGCACGTTCTTCCGGGGCGTTGTCGATTTGATCAAAAGCCTTAACTTCGCCGCCTTGCAGCTCCGCCATGACTTTTGTTAATGCCGCTGTCAATGTGGTTTTACCGTGGTCAACGTGACCAATGGTGCCTACGTTTACGTGCGGTTTCTTTCTTTCAAATTTTTCTTTAGCCATGATTCAATACCTGATATGTAAAAAATTTAAGATACTTTTCTAATAATCGCTTCCGCAATGCTTGCAGGTGCTTCGTTATATCTTTCAAACTGCATACTGTACGTTGCTCTGCCCTGAGTCGCCGACCTAAGATCCGTGGCATAACCGAACATTTCGGCAAGAGGGACTTCGCACTCTATTACCTTTCCGGCCGGAACATCTTCCATTCCGTGAATGACACCTCTCCGTCGATTAATGTCACCCACTACCTCACCCATATAATCTTCGGGCGTTACCACCTCGACTTTCATAATAGGTTCAAGCAACGCAGGATTTGCAGTCTTAGCTCCATCCCTGAAACACATAGATCCTGCTATCTTGAAAGCCATTTCATTCGAATCGACATCATGATATGAACCATCGAATAAACTAACCTTTACATCAACAACCGGAAAACCTGCCAAAACGCCATTTTCCATTTGCTCTTGCACACCCTTGTCTATGGCCGGGATATACTCCTTGGGAATAGCACCGCCAACCAACTCACTCACAAATTCATAACCAGTGCCCGGCTCTTTTGGCTCCAACCGGAGCCAAACATGCCCGTATTGACCCTTGCCCCCAGATTGCCTGATGAATTTTCCTTCGCATTCCACAGCACGCTTTATAGTTTCCCTATAAGCAACTTGGGGCGCCCCAACATTTGCGGCAACATTAAACTCCCTTCTCATCCGGTCAACGATAATTTCAAGATGCAATTCGCCCATTCCTGAAATTATTGTCTGACCCGACTCAGGGTCGCTACCAACTCTAAAGGAGGGATCTTCTTGCGCAAGCTTAGCCAGCGCAGCACCCATTTTATCTTGATCAGCTTTTGTCCTAGGCTCAACAGCCACAGCAATTACAGGCTCAGGAAACTCCATTTTCTCAAGCAGAATTGGCTTTTCAATATCACAAAGAGTATCACCGGTGGTGACGTCTTTCAGCCCGATCAGGGCAGCGATCTCGCCAGCCCTCACTTCATTGATTTCGACGCGACTATTGGCGTGCATCTGAACAATGCGTCCTATTCTTTCTTTTTTACCTTTACCGGCATTTAAAACCGCATCTCCAGACTTTACCAAACCGGAGTAAACCCTAAAAAATGTCAAGGTTCCAACAAATGGGTCAGCGGCTATTTTAAATGCTAACGCTGAGAAGGACTCATCATCAGAAGCGCTACGAGTCGAACTAATGCCAGCATCTGACAGACCTTCTACAGGCTTTATATCGAGAGGGGATGGCAAAAATTCAATCACACCATCAAGAACACACTGCACACCTTTGTTCTTAAAAGCCGACCCACAATAAGCCGGAACCAACTTATTCTGCAGAACCTGCGCCCTTATACCCAGATTTATTTCTTCGTTTGTCAAAACACCTTTTTCAAGATATTTATCCATTAATTCTTCGGACGCATCCGCAGCGGCTTCAATTATTCGCTCGCGCCAATTTACAGCAGATTCTTCCATTTCTGCTGGAATTTCCGTTTCCGTAAAACTCACACCCATGCTGGCATCTTCCCAATAGATTGCCTTCATTTTCAGCAAATCTACAATGCCTTTAAAGTTCTCTTCCGCCCCGATCGGCAATTGCATTGGAATTACATTGCTACCAAGCCGAGATTTAATTTGCTCGACGACGCGCAAAAAATTTGCACCGGAACGATCCATCTTGTTTACAAATGCCAGCCTTGGCACATGGTATTTGTTTGCCTGGCGCCAGACCGTTTCCGACTGAGGCTCCACCCCACCCACCGCACAAAAAACAGCGCACGCACCATCCAAAACACGCAAAGACCGCTCCACTTCTATAGTGAAATCGACATGCCCAGGCGTATCTATAATATTAATTCGATGCTCCGGGTATTGCTTTTCCATTCCCAACCAGAAGCACGTAGTCGCAGCAGAAGTGATTGTTATACCCCTCTCCTGCTCTTGCTCCATCCAATCCATTGTCGCAGCACCATCATGGACCTCGCCCATTTTGTGCGAAACCCCGGTGTAAAACAGTATCCGCTCGGTCGTGGTTGTTTTTCCGGCATCTATATGCGCCATAATGCCTATATTACGATAACGCTCTATAGGCGTTTTACGAACCACAACAACTACCCTGCTTAACTTTTCTTACCAGCGATAATGAGCAAACGCTTTATTAGCTTCAGCCATTCTATGCGTGTCTTCGCGTTTCTTTGCAGCCGCTCCTCGACCCTCAGAGGCATCCAACAACTCACCCGCCAACTTAGCCGCCATGGTTCTTTCATTACGCTTACGCGCCGCATCAATCAACCAGCGCATCGACAGCGCCGCCCTTCTGGCAGGACGCACTTCGACAGGCACCTGATAAGTAGCACCACCAACCCGGCGCGACTTAACCTCAACGCGCGGCTGAACGTTTTCCAATGCTTTTGCAACCAAATCTAAAGATTCTTTATGACCTTTACCTTCGATAACATCCAAAGCACCGTAAACAATTTTCTCAGCGACAGACTTCTTACCATCCTCCATAATCATATTCATGAATTTTGACAGCATATCACTACCAAAACGCGGATCTGGATTGATGACTCTTTTTGCAGCAACTCTTCTTCTTGACATCTGTTATCAACCTTTATTTCTTAGGTCTTTTCGCGCCATATTTGGAGCGACCACATTTTCTATCCTTAACACCAGAAGTATCGAGACTCCCCCGAACCACGTGATAACGCACACCAGGCAAATCTTTCACACGACCACCCCGAATCAGCACCACAGAGTGCTCCTGAAGATTGTGTCCTTCACCGCCGATATAGCTACTTACTTCCGCCCCATTGGTCAGCCGCACCCTCGCAACTTTACGCAAAGCCGAGTTCGGCTTTTTCGGGGTTGTGGTGTAAACCCTGGTACAAACCCCGCGCCTTTGCGGACAAGCCTCCAACGCCGGAACGTTAGTCTTTTCTATTTTTTTAGCACGAGGCTTACGGACCAATTGATTGATCGTGGCCATTCTTAACTACTCCGAATATGCAATGTTTAATAAGCAATAAAAGAATCTGTGCGATCACAGATCAATACAGCTCCGCCCAAACCTATTGGCTGATGTGAGCAGAGCATAATACCTTTACAATAGACCTAGGTCAAGCCTTTTTAAGGTTCTCTACTCTACATTCAAAGCTTGTTTCAACGCTTCCTCCACATCGACCGCTTCAATGGTCTGGGTAGAAGCTTCTGAACCGGAACCAGAGTCCGCCGCTCTTCTCTGACGTCGTTGTTCATGGTAAGCCAAACCAGTACCCGCAGGTATGAGACGACCAACAATGACGTTCTCTTTTAAGCCATTCAAGCTATCGCTGATACCTCTTACCGCCGCATCTGTCAACACCCGAGTCGTCTCTTGGAACGACGCCGCCGAAATAAATGACTCGGTGGCCAACGATGCTTTCGTGATACCCAGCAACAACGAATCGTAACTAGCCGGAATCTTACCTTCACGTTCAACTTGGTCGTTCACTAAGTTAATCATGGTACGTTCGACCTGTTCTCCTTTGACGAAATCCGTGTCTCCAGAGGCGGTAATCTCGACTTTTCGGAGCATTTGGCGGATGATTGCCTCAATATGCTTGTCGTTGATTTTTACACCTTGCAGACGATATACATCTTGAATTTCTTTTACCAGGTAGTCGGCCAATTCTTCGATACCGCGCAGTCTTAAAATATCATGCGGGGTCAGCTCACCTTCAGCGATGGTTTCGCCTTTATCAACAAACTCACCCTCGAATACGGTGATATGCCGCCACTTTGGAATTAGGGTTTCGTATTGCTCGCCTTCCGAATCCGTGATGATGACGCGCTGCTTACCCTTAGTTTCTTTACCAAAGGAGACCATACCGGTTGCCTCCGCCAAAATAGCAGGGTCTTTGGTTTTACGCGCTTCAAACAAATCAGCAACCCGCGGCAAACCACCGGTAATATCCCTCGTTTTACTGGATTCTTGCGGAATTCTCGCTAAAACGTCACCAACCTTTACTTCCCCACCGTCCTTAACCCCAACGATAGCGCCTGCTGGTAAAAAGTATTGAGCTGGAATATCAGTACCCGGCAAATTGATTTGCCCCCCTTGCTCATCAAGAAGACGAACCATAGGCCGCAACTCTTTACCGGCTGAGCTTCTTTGCTTAGGATCCGTAACCACTCGCGAGGTTAAGCCAGTGACATCATCTGACTGCTCTTGAACGGTGATCCCGTCCATAAAATCAATCAGCTGAATAAAACCGTCTACCTCGGTGATAACCGGGTGAGTATGCGGATCCCAGTTCACGATAATATCCCCAGCACTGACCGGGCTACCATCACCCACCGACAATACGGCACCGTAGGGAATTTTGTAACGCTCACGCTCACGACCGTAATCATCCATAACCCCAACCTCGCCAGACCGAGATACCGCAACAAGATTGCTCTCTCTGTTCTTGACGGTTTTTAGGTTATTGAGCTTTGCGGTACCGCTGGATTTAACTTGCACGTTGCTAACCGCAGCAGACCGCGAAGCAGCACCACCGATGTGGAAGGTCCGCATCGTCAGCTGAGTACCAGGTTCACCAATTGACTGTGCCGCCACAACGCCCACGGCTTCACCAATGTTAACCAAATGACCGCGCCCTAAATCACGCCCGTAACATTTGGCACAAACACCTTGCCGCGATTCGCAAGTAATCACAGAGCGCACCAACATCTTGTCAACGCCATTATCTTCCAGAACCGTGACCAAATTTTCGTCAATCATGGTGCCGGCAGGAATCAAAATATTATTGCCGGCAGGATCGGTTACGTCTATCGCCGCGACTCTTCCCAACACCCGATCTGCCAAAGGCTCAACCACGTCCCCGCCTTCAATAATCGGCATCATGGTCAGACCGTTTTGTGTACCACAATCAGATTCAGCAATCACCAAATCCTGTGCGACGTCGACCAAACGTCGAGTCAAATAACCCGAGTTAGCGGTTTTCAGCGCGGTATCCGCCAAGCCTTTGCGAGCACCGTGGGTTGAAATAAAGTACTGTAATACGTCCAAGCCTTCACGGAAGTTCGCAGTAATCGGCGTCTCAATAATGGAGCCATCCGGTTTAGCCATCAAACCCCGCATACCCGCCAACTGGCGAATCTGTGCGGCGGAACCCCGCGCACCGGACTCGGCCATCATAAAGATGGAGTTGAACGATTTTTGTTTTACATTCTCGCCTTTTGAGTTGACAACTTCGTCTTCACCCAAACCTTCCATCATTACTTTCGCGACCTGATCATTGGCGCGAGACCAAATATCAACAACCTTATTGTAACGCTCACCGTCCGTAACCAAACCGGAGGCGTACTGGTTTTGAATTTCATTAACCTCGGCGTCGGCGGAACGAATGATGTCAGCTTTCTTGACGGGAATTTCCATGTCTTCGATACCGAAAGACACTCCGGAGCGCGTGGCATATTTAAATCCCAGGTACATGATCTTGTCTGCCAACATCACGGTTTCTTTGATACCGAGATAGCGGTAGCTATAGTTGATCAACCGGGAAATATTCTTCTTGGTCATGTCGACGTTGACCAATTCGTAAGGCATACCGTCTGGCACAATACCCCAAACGATTGCGCGCCCTACCGTAGTTTTCTTTCTGCTGACTATGGTTTCGAAGTCGCCTTCCGGAGTTTTCAATTTCTCGGTGACGCGCACTTCTATTTTACTTTGCAATTCAACAGCTTTAGCGTCAAGCGCTAACATTACCTCTGACAAATCGCCAAATACACTACCCTCGCCTACCGCATTAATTTTTTCACGTGTAATGTAATACAAGCCCAATACCACGTCCTGAGATGGATTGATTACAGGCTCACCGTTGGCGGGCGACAAAATATTGTTAGTTGCCATCATCAAGGTACGCGCTTCCAACTGCGCCTCAATAGACAACGGAATATGCACGGCCATTTGGTCGCCGTCGAAATCGGCGTTGAACGCACTACAGACCAAGGGATGCAACTGAATGGCTTTACCTTCGATCAAAATCGGCTCAAATGCTTGAATACCTAATCTATGCAACGTCGGAGCACGGTTTAGTAATACCGGATGCTCACGAATTACTTCTTCAAGAATATCCCATACTTCCGCACCTTCACGTTCCACCATTTTCTTGGCTGCTTTGATCGTCGTCGCTAAGCCACGCAACTGCAATTTGCTGAATATGAAAGGTTTAAACAACTCCAAAGCCATTTTTTTCGGCAAACCGCACTGATGGAGCCTTAATGTCGGCCCCACCACGATAACCGACCGTCCGGAATAATCGACGCGCTTGCCCAACAAGTTCTGCCGGAAACGACCTTGCTTACCTTTGATCATATCGGCCAAAGATTTCAAAGGACGTCTGTTGCTACCGGTGATAGCACGACCGCGGCGACCGTTATCCAATAAGGCATCGACAGCCTCTTGCAGCATGCGTTTTTCGTTGCGAACGATGATGTCAGGCGCGTTCAAATCCAGCAAGCGTGTTAAGCGATTATTTCTGTTGATTACCCGACGATATAAATCATTCAAATCGGAGGTTGCGAAACGACCGCCATCCAATGGCACCAATGGACGCAACTCGGGTGGCAATACTGGCAAGACCGTCATAATCATCCATTCCGGACGATTATTAGAAGCCAGCAAAGAATCGATAACTTTCAGCCGTTTCGAATATTTTTTGATTTTGGTATCGGAATTCGTCGCGTTGATTTCTTCACGTAGCGTGTTGATTTCTTCTTTTAAATCAATTGACTTGAGCAAATCATAGATCGCCTCGGCACCCATTTTTGCAACGAAATCGTCGCCGTGTTCTTCAACAGCGTTCAAATATTCTTCGTCGGTCAGAAGCTGGCCTTTCTCCAACGGAGACATGCCCGGATCAATCACGACGAATGTTTCAAAATACAACACCCGTTCGATCGAACGCAATGTCATATCCAACAGCAAAGCAATCCGGGAAGGCAGTGATTTCAGAAACCAAATATGCGCCACCGGGCTGGCCAAATCGATATGGCCCATTCGTTCGCGGCGTACTTTAGACAAGGTAACTTCGACGCCGCATTTTTCGCAGATGACGCCGCGATGCTTTAGGCGCTTGTATTTACCGCACAAGCACTCATAGTCGCTGATGGGTCCGAAAATCTTGGCGCAAAACAAGCCGTCACGTTCCGGTTTAAAGGTGCGGTAATTGATTGTCTCAGGCTTTTTCACTTCACCATAAGACCATGAACGAATCATGTCCGGCGAAGCCAATCCAATGCGGATATTGTCAAAATCGTCTGTACGACCTTGACGTTTTAAGAAATTCATTAAATCTTTCAAGAGCTTATCCCCTTTAAATGTTATCCGATATTGTCCAGAATCTATCTCGCAAAGAACAGAATTAGTCTTGTTCCATTTCGATATTCACTGCCAGCGAACGAATCTCTTTCACTAAGACATTGAATGATTCCGGCATGCCGGCTTCCATTGAATGGTTGCCATCAACAATGTTTTTATACATTCTGGTTCTGCCTGTCACGTCATCGGATTTGACAGTCAACATTTCTTGCAATGTGTACGCGGCGCCATAAGCTTCCAGAGCCCAGACCTCCATCTCACCAAAACGCTGACCACCGAATTGCGCTTTACCGCCCAACGGTTGCTGCGTTACCAAACTGTAAGGGCCGGTCGAACGCGCATGCATTTTGTCGTCCACCAAGTGATTCAGTTTCAGCATATACATGTAACCCACAGTAACTTCACGCTCAAACGGTTCGCCTGTTAAGCCATCGTACAGTACGGTTTGCCCGTGCTCCGGTAAATCGGCCAAACGCAACATGGTACGAATATCTTCCTCCGAAGCCCCGTCGAAGACTGGCGTCGCCATCGGTACACCGGCAACCAAGTTGACCGCCATCTCTAGAATTTCTTTATCGGTAAACGAATTCAGATCTTCCTTTCGGCCGCTGCAATTGTAAATTTTCTCCATGAAACCACGTATTTCCGCGACTTTTGCTTGAGCTTCCAGCATCTTACCGATCTTGATACCCAAGCCTTTAGATGCCCAACCCAAATGCGTTTCCAACACCTGACCAACGTTCATCCGCGATGGTACGCCAAGAGGATTTAACAAAATGTCGACGGGGTTACCGTCAGCGGTATACGGCATGTCTTCAATCGGCACGATTTGGGAGATAACCCCCTTGTTACCGTGACGGCCGGCCATCTTGTCGCCCGGCTGAATACGTTTTTTAACAGCCAAATAAACTTTGACCATTTTCAACACGCCCGGCGCCAAATCGTCGCCCATGGTGATTTTTTTCTTTTTCTGCTCGAAACGCTCGTCGAACTCTTTACGTTGCTGCTCTACATGCTCGGCAACGGTCTCCAATTGCACGTTGACATCTTCGTCTTGTGTGCGGATTTTCAACAACTCGGAAGGCACCAAGCCATCCAGATAATCAGCGGTAATTTCTTCGCCTTTTTTCAAGCCATTCGGACCCTTTTCGGCTTTTTTACCAGCTAACAAGGTTTTTACCCGAGCGAAAATATCGTGCTCGACGATTTTCAGTTGGTCATCCAAGTCTTTCCGGTAACGCTTGATTTCCGCATCTTCGATTTCCAGGGCTCGCTTGTCTTTTTTCACACCATCACGAGTGAAAACCTGAACATCGATCACAGTACCGCGCACGTTGCCCGGCACACGTAGCGACGTGTCTTTCACATCGGCTGCTTTTTCGCCGAAGATGGCTCTCAGCAATTTCTCTTCTGGCGTTAATTGCGTTTCACCTTTCGGCGTCACTTTACCCACTAGAATGTCACCGCCTTTTACTTCCGCACCGACGTATACAATCCCGGATTCATCCAATTTGGATAAGGCTTCTTCACTAACGTTTGGAATATCCGCAGTAATTTCTTCCGGACTGTGCTTGGTTTCGCGAGCTACGCAGGTTTTTTCTTCGATATGAATAGTCGTAAAGCGATCTTCCTTTACTACTCGCTCAGACACCAAAATGGAGTCTTCGAAGTTATAGCCATTCCAGGGCATGAAGGCTATCAACATGTTTTGACCCAGGGCCAATTCGCCGATGTCGGTCGAAGGGCCGTCCGCCAAAATATCGCCGGCTCTGACGATGTCGCCGAGTTTAACCAGTGGTTTTTGGTTGATACAGGTGTTTTGGTTAGAACGGGTATATTTAATCAAGTTGTAGATATCCACGCCTGGCACACCCGCAACGGTCTCTTCGTCATTCGCACGTACTACGATACGCCCCGCATCAACCGCTTCGATACGACCACCACGAGTTGCTACCACGGTTACACCCGAGTCTTTCGCGACGACACGCTCCATACCGGTGCCAACCAAAGGCTTCTCTGCACGTAAAGTGGGAACCGCTTGACGTTGCATGTTCGAACCCATCAACGCCCGGTTCGCGTCGTCATGTTCCAAGAACGGGATGATGGATGCCGCCACGGATACGATCTGCTTGGACGATACGTCCATATATTGCACGGTTTCGGACGAAGCCAAGGTGAATTCGTCTTTGTAACGACAAGACACCAAGCCTTCAACCAATTTGCCGTTTTCGTCAACCGCCACGCTGGACTGCGCGATAACGTATTCGCCTTCTTCGATTGCGGAAATGTAATCGACCTGATCGGTTACTTTACCGTCGACCACTTTCCGGTACGGAGTTTCCAAGAAGCCGTATTCGTTGGTTCTGGCGTAGACAGACAATGAGTTAATCAAACCAATGTTCGGCCCCTCTGGCGTTTCGATAGGGCAAACTCGACCATAGTGAGTGGTGTGAACGTCACGAACCTCGAACCCGGCACGTTCTCTGGCTAAACCGCCAGGGCCCAGTGCCGAAACTCGGCGTTTGTGGGTAACTTGCGATAACGGATTGTTTTGGTCCATAAATTGCGACAACTGGCTGGAACCAAAGAATTCCTTGACTGCCGCAGAAACAGGTTTAGCGTTGATGATTTCCTGCGGCATATAGCCCTCAGAATCCGCCAAGGTCAAACGTTCTCTGACAGCCCGTTCGACTCGAACCAAACCGATGCGGAACTGGTTTTCGATCATTTCGCCAACAGATCGTACACGTCTGTTACCCAAATGGTCGATATCGTCCACGGTACCGTTACCATTTCTGATTTTGATCAGTTCTTTCAAAACATCGATGATGTCTTCTTTGCTTAGCGTGCCCGGGCCTTCGGTTTCTTCACGCCCCAATCGACGATTGAATTTCATCCGGCCAACGGCGGATAGGTCGTAACGTTCGTCGGTAAAGAACAGGTTTTCGAATAGGTTTTCCGCAGACTCTACGGTAGGCGGCTCACCAGGACGCATCATTCTGTAGATTTCCACCAATGCCTCCAGGCGATTTGTGGTGGTATCCAAACGCATCGAATTGGAAATGTAAGGTCCTCTATCCAAATCGTTAACATACAATGTATCGATTTCGCGAACACCCGCATCGATCAACTTCTGTAATAAATTGTCGGTGATTTCGTCATTAACACTAGCCAACAGCTCACCGGTGGATGTATCGACAACATTGTGGCCTAGAATTTTTCCGTACAAATAGTCCCTAGGCACTTCGATTTCAGTGACACCGGATTTTTCCAGTTGGCGAACATGTTTGGCAGTAATTCTGCGCCCCTCTTCGATAACGACGTTACCGTCGTGCTTAATATCGAAAACAGCCATTTCACCACGCAACCTATCCGGAATCACGTGAAACATCAATTTTTCGGCGCTCAATGAGAACTTGTTGGTTTCGAAGAAAATTTTGATCATTTCTTCGTTTTCATATCCCAAAGCCCGTAACAAAATAGTCGCCGGAATTTTTCTCCGTCTGTCTATACGCACGTAAACGGCGTCTTTATGATCAAATTCGAAATCCAACCATGAACCACGATAAGGAATTACCCGTGCGTTGAACAGCAACTTACCGGACGAATGGGTTTTACCTTTGTCATGGTCGTAAAATACACCGGGCGATCTGTGCAACTGCGACACGATGACCCGTTCAGTGCCGTTAATCACGAACGTACCGTTGTCGGTCATCAGAGGCAGTTCACCCATGTAAACTTCCTGCTCTCTAATATCCTTAACGACCTTGGTATTAGCAGGCGCGTCTTTATCATAAATAACTAGACGCACTAAAACACGCAACGGCGCTGAAAATGTAGCGCCACGCTGTTGACACTCTCTTACATCGAATGCGGGTTCCCCCAAGCGATATTTAACATACTCCAATACGGCATAGCCGGAATGACTTACTACCGGAAAGACACTGGAGAATGCGGCATGCAGCCCTTGATTGCGCCGTTTATCCGGCTCTATGCCGGACTGCAAAAAATTTGCATACGAATCAATTTGTGTTGCCAAAAGATAGGGAACTTCCAATACTTCGGAACCCTTCCCAAAATTATTACGGATACGCTTTTTTTCGGTAAAAGAATAGGCCATATTGCTTCTATACCTTCGTCGTCAGAGATTATTTACTACTGTTTTAGAAACAGTAAAAGGCCGACGGCAAAATGCCGTCAGCCCGGTTTGATAGGCTTATGCCTGGTATGCAGTCAAGATGCTTATTTGATTTCGGCAGTTGCGCCAGCTTCTTCAAGCTCTTTTTTCGCCGCTTCGGCTTCGGCTTTGTTAACACCTTCTTTAACAGTAGTAGGTGCGCCTTCAACAGCGTCTTTCGCTTCTTTCAAGCCCAAGCCTGTCAAACCGCGAACCGCTTTAATAACCGCTACTTTGTTTTCGCCGAAACCGGTCAAGATAACATCGAACTCGGTTTGCTCTTCAACAACAGCCGCCGCTACAGGAGCTGCAACCGCTACTGCCGCAGCAGCAGAAACGCCAAACTTTTCTTCCATCGCTGAAATCAGATCAACGATTTCCATCACAGTCATGTTAGAGACTGCTTCCAAGATGTCTTGTTGTGAAATTGCCATTGTATATTCCTCTAAAATTAATGAGTTTTAACTGGTTAACGCGAGATTATGCCGCTTCTTTCTCGTCTCTGATTGCAGCCAGAGTACGTGCGAGTTTCTCAACCGGTGCTTTCATGACCGACATCAGCATGCTGATACCTTGATCACGGGTTGGCAATCTTGCCAATCTATCTAGCTCCGATCCATCAAAAGCCTGTCCACCGATCGCCACTACTTTAGCGATCAGTTTGTTATGGCCCTTGGAGAATTCGCTGATGAGCCGTGCAGCGCAGCCTGGATCTTCCATGGAAAATGCCAGTATTAAAGGACCGACCAGCCCTTCCTGCATACATTCAAACTCAGTCCCAGCGACAGCACGTTTAGCCAGTGTATTTTTGACTACGCGCAAATAAACGCCCGTTTCTCTCGCGGTTTTACGCAGTTCCGTCAATTCGGTAACTGTCAGACCCCGATATTCCGCAGCGATCGCGGAATGGGCTTTAGCGGCGAATTCAGCAACTTCCTCTACGACAACTTTTTTGCTATCTAAATTGAGTGCCACATCTACCTCCGGTACTTTCCGATTATCCATCGGATCTATGAAACGCATCTTTCGATGCCCCTTTCACGGTCCCTTTCACCAACTTTGCGGCTCCAGCTCCCGTCTGCGTAGGAAAATTAAGCTTTCGCACCTACGGTCTTTGACGGTTGTCGATCACTCAACAACCCAAAGCCTTACAACTGTTAATTTCTTAAATATCGATACTGCCTTGATCGATCCACAAACCTGGCCCCATAGTCGACGACAGGGCAATCTTTTTTAGATACACACCTTTCGCTGCCGTAGGCTTGGCTTTTTTCAGATCTGAAATCAAAAACTCCAGATTTTGCTTAAGCGAGGTTTCATCAAAAGACACTTTACCGATAGAGCAATGAATAATGCCTGATTTATCTGTACGATATCTGACCTGCCCAGATTTAGCATTCTTCACTGCGGTAACGACGTCTGGGGTTACGGTACCGACTTTTGGGTTAGGCATCAGGCCTCTTGGGCCCAAAATTTGACCCAATTGACCAACCACGCGCATTGCGTCAGGTGAAGCGATAACCACATCAAAGTTCATTTCGCCGCGTTTTACTTGCTCAGCTAAATCGTCCATACCAACGATGTCCGCGCCTGCTTCGCGAGCCGCATCCGCATTTGGGCCTTGCGTAAATACAGCAACTCTTACTGTTTTGCCGGTGCCGTTTGGTAACACGGAAGCGCCACGCACGTTTTGATCAGATTTACGTGGATCAACACCCAAGTTAACACTGACATCCACAGACTCATCAAACTTGCTATTTGCAAACTCTTTTAAAAGAGCCACTGCTTCGGCAACCGAATATTGTTTACTTCTAACTACCTTTTCTTTGATAGCCTTTGCTTTCTTAGTTACTTTTGCCATTACACGCCCTCCACGTTCAAACCCATGCTGCGAGCGCTTCCCGCAATAATTCTTATCGCCGCTTCCAAATTAGCTGCGTTCAAGTCTTCCATTTTGGTTTTAGCGATTTCTTCCAACTGCGCACGCGAAACGGTGCCCACTTTATTAGAATTAGGCTTGCTACTTCCGCTTTTAATACCCACTGCTTTTTTCAACAAAACCGAAGCAGGTGGCGTCTTGGTGATAAAAGTAAAGCTTTTATCACTATAGACGGTGATAACAACAGGCAAAGGCAGGCCTTTCTCAACTTCTTGAGTTCTTGCATTAAACGCCTTGCAGAACTCCATAATATTGACACCACGCTGACCCAATGCAGGACCAATTGGTGGACTAGGATTAGCCTCACCTGCTTTAACTTGCAGCTTGATGTACGAATCAATTTTTTTTGCCATTTTATACTCCTAACGGGTGCAAACGCTTTTCAGCTCCCCAACAAACAAAAATCCCGGCCATGCAAATGACAGGGATTCGTAAAAATCTCAAATTGTAGGCTAGACTTTTTCAACCTGTCCAAATTCTAATTCAACCGGTGTAGATCGACCAAAAATAAGAACCGATACGCGCAACCGGCTTTTCTCGTAATTGACTTCTTCTATATTGCCGTTAAAGTCTTTAAATGGGCCATCAGTAATCCGAACAACTTCCCCAACTTCAAACAATACTTTGGGCCGTGGCTTATTCACACCCTCTTCGACACGATTTAATATTGCCATTGCTTCCTTTTCTGAGATTGGTGACGGCCTATCTGATGCCCCGCCTATAAAGCCCAATACCCTAGGAACATTTCTTACTAAATGCCATGTTTCGTCATTCAATTCCATTTGCACAAGCACGTATCCGGGAAAGAATTTCCTTTCACTTTTACGCTGCTGACCCATGCGCATCTCAACAACTTCTTCAGTAGGGACCAGAATTTTTCCAAAAAACTCTTCCAGACCTTCGCGTTTTATACGCTCTTCAAGAGCCTGCTTGACTTTATTTTCAAAATTGGAATACGCATGAACGACATACCAGCGAAGCGACATTATTTAATCCCCTGGCTCATCAAAAGCTGAACACCCCAAAACAAAAACATATCTAGCAACCACAGTATTAAGCCGACTATGAATACCATCAAAAAAACCATCAGCGTAGTACGAACCGCCTCGTCTTTAGTGGGCCACACTATCCTTTTGAATTCTTGCTTGGACTCCAGCATAAAGCCCCATAGACCGCGACCCTTAGCAGTAGTAAAAGCAACAGCTATAGCAGCCGCTAAAACAGCCACCAAAACTAAAACGCGGTAAAGAAGCTGCAAATCAGAAAAATAATAGAACGCTGATATGCCGACAACAACAAAAACCAAAGATAAAGCCAACTTTACGATGTCCACC
Organism: Methylomonas sp. TEB; assembly: GCF_047777895.1. Taxonomy (GTDB): domain Bacteria; phylum Pseudomonadota; class Gammaproteobacteria; order Methylococcales; family Methylomonadaceae; genus Methylomonas. Next base: position 904,004 of record NZ_CP180476.1, on the reverse strand, counting down.
ACTGAGGAGACTTCTTCTGTCTGTGCGTTCATTTAGTTAACTTGAATTAAATTATGAAGATTTTCTGAATGGCAGGCCAGGAGGGACTCGAACCCCCAACTTGCGGTTTTGGAGACCGCTGCTCTACCAATTGAACTACTGACCTATTCAGAAAATATTTTTTGAATCAAAAACGGCTATTACTCGATAATAGAAGCAACAACACCCGCACCCACGGTACGACCACCTTCGCGAATCGCAAAACGCAAGCCGTCTTCCATCGCAATCGGTGAGATAAGTTTTACGGTAACGGCGATGTTATCGCCAGGCATAACCATTTCCACGCCTTCTGGCAAATCTACCGCACCGGTTACGTCGGTCGTTCTGAAGTAGAACTGCGGACGGTAGCCATTAAAGAATGGAGTATGACGACCACCCTCTTCTTTAGACAGCACATATATTTCTGCTTTAAAGTGCGCATGTGGCTTGATGGTATTCACATGCGCCAGTACTTGACCACGTTCCACGTCTTCTCTTTTAGTACCACGCAACAGTACACCGACGTTATCGCCCGCTTGACCTTGATCAAGCAGTTTGCGGAACATTTCTACACCTGTGCAGGTTGTTTGAACGGTATCTTTGATGCCGACGATCTCGACGGCTTCGCCTACTTTGATGATGCCCCGCTCAACACGTCCGGTTACTACGGTACCGCGACCTGAAATTGAGAACACGTCTTCGATAGGCATCAAGAATTTGCCGTCGATCGCACGCTCTGGCTCAGGAATGTAACTGTCCAACGCTTCAACCAAGCGAACTACGGATTGTACACCAATTTCACTTTGCTCGCCTTCTAAAGCTTTCAATGCGGAACCAACGATAATGGGCGTGTCGTCTCCTGGGAATTCGTATTGATTCAACAGCTCGCGAATTTCCATTTCAACCAGCTCAATCAACTCAGCGTCATCTACCATATCGGCCTTGTTCAAGAACACAACAATGTAAGGCACACCGACTTGACGTGACAACAGAATGTGCTCGCGCGTTTGTGGCATAGGACCGTCCGCAGCAGAGCAAACCAAAATCGCGCCATCCATTTGGGCAGCACCGGTAATCATGTTTTTAACGTAGTCAGCGTGACCAGGGCAGTCAACGTGGGCATAGTGGCGGTTGGCTGATTCGTACTCTACGTGTGACGTAGAAATGGTTATACCGCGCGCACGTTCTTCCGGGGCGTTGTCGATTTGATCAAAAGCCTTAACTTCGCCGCCTTGCAGCTCCGCCATGACTTTTGTTAATGCCGCTGTCAATGTGGTTTTACCGTGGTCAACGTGACCAATGGTGCCTACGTTTACGTGCGGTTTCTTTCTTTCAAATTTTTCTTTAGCCATTTTGGAACACCCTAACTACGACAAAAACAAACCTAAATCTGGAGCTCATAACCGGATTTGAACCGGTGACCTCTTCCTTACCAAGGAAGTGCTCTACCTACTGAGCTATATGAGCGAGTAATTTACCCCGAAATGGAGCGGGTGATGGGAATCGAACCCACGCAATCAGCTTGGAAGGCTGGAGTTCTACCATTGAACTACACCCGCAGATCCCATAAATTTGGTGGTGGAGGGGGGAGGATTCGAACCTCCGAAGGTAGAACCGGCAGATTTACAGTCTGATCCCTTTGGCCGCTCGGGAACCCCTCCGTTACTTATTCGATCAATTATCCTTGCTTCAAAAACCCCAGTCAAGTGTTTTTTTAATTCAACTGAAGTAACAATCAAGCTCCAATTGAATTCAAATCACCCAAAACCAACGCATCCATGCTTTTCGCTAACTCGCCAAACAAACCCAGCATTCGAGCCTGACCATCACAAGACAAACTGGACAACACATAGTCCGCCACACCCACCCCCGCGACAGGACGACCTATACCAATTCTCAACCTGTAGAAATCACGGGTGTCGATATTAGCAATAATGTCACGCAACCCGTTATGCCCACCGTGCCCCCCGTCTTTTTTTATCTTGACGACTCCCTCGGGAAGCTCAAGCTCATCATGAACCACAAGCATTTCTTCGGACTTAAACTTGTAATACCGCAAAAACTTACCGACAGACAGGCCACTTTTATTCATAAAAGTCATCGGCTTTAGCAATACAAGCCTGTATCCGCCAATATTGCATTCAGCCACCTCACCGGAAAACTGACTACTGCTCGACCAACCAGCACTAGCAAGCCCCGCCAGATACTCCACAAACAAAAACCCGGCATTGTGCCGGGTTTTTTCGTACTGCCGCCCAGGATTACCCAGACCAACAATCAGCTTAATCATTCAAACAAGACTTCAAACACTATTAGTCAGCAGATTCCACAGATCTTGGCTTGACTATTTGAGCAACCGGATGATCATGCTCAGCACCATGCTGCAAGGCCGCAATCTCAACACCAGCCGGCAAAATCAAATCAGACAAATGTATTGTCGAACCAACATCTACACTAGCCAAATCTACTTCAATGAATTCCGGCAAAGCAGAAGGCATACACAACACCTCCACATCAACCATTGCATGATTGACCAAACCACCTTTTTTAACGCCTACCGAAATAGCTTCATTGATAAAATGCAAAGGAACATGAACCTTCAATTTATGCGTATCATCAACACGCATAAAGTCCATATGCAACACTATCGGCTTTGCAGGGTGCCTTTGTATATGTTTAAGAACAGCTTTTTCTGTTTTGCCGTCGATTTTAAGATCAAGCACATGAGAATAAACGGCCTCATGCACCAAATGCTTAACCACTTCGTTATGATCCAGCAATAGCATCTCAGGGGCACCACTACCACCATATACTACTGCCGGGACCTTACCCTGACGACGAACAACTTTGGCCGCGCTACTGCCCGAGGCACTGCGAGCTTCTGCAACAAATTCAAACACGTTAGCCATTTTTTTCTCCAAAAGCTTGTTCCACAAGCACTACTTTAATTCTTATCAGTCAACATAAAGCGAGCTTACAGACTCGCCCACCGCTATTCGACGTATTGTTTCTGCCAACATTTCCGCAACGCTTAGCTGCCTAATCTTATCAATCCCGGACAATTCTGTAGTTAACGGTATCGTATCCGTAACTACCAATTCATCAAGAACGGAATTTTTAACATTTTCCGCGGCCGCACCAGACAGCACCGGATGAGTACAGTATGCAACAACCTTTTTGGCACCATTTTTCTTGAGCGCGCCTGCCGCGTGACACAAAGTACCCGCCGTATCAACTAAGTCATCCACCATGACACAGGTACGCCCCTCTACATCGCCGATGATATGCATTATCTCCGACACATTCGGACGCGGCCTTCGCTTGTCGATTATCGCCAAATCAGCATCACCCAGACGCTTTGCAATGGCTCTAGCCCTCACAACACCACCAACATCCGGCGAAACCACAATCAAATCTTCGTATTCTTGCCGCCAAATATCACCTAGCAAAATTGGCGAAGCATACACATTATCAACCGGAATCCCAAAGAATCCCATGATTTGATCTGCATGTAAGTCAACAGTCAACGCCCTGTCAGCCCCAGCATTACCTATCATATCCGCAACCAATCTTGCAGTAATGGGCACCCTAGCCGACCTCGAGCGCCTATCTTGCCGTGCGTAGCCATAATACGGCATAACGGCAGTTATTCTCGCCGCAGACGCTCGCCTCATAGCATCGATCATTACCAACAATTCCATTAGATTTTCGTTGGTAGGCGCGCAGGTAGGCTGTATGACAAATACATCCCTACCTCTAACATTTTCTTCTATCTCAACAAAAATCTCGCCATCACTGAAACGACCAACCGTGGCCATGCCGAGGCGCATATTGAGCTTCTTCACAATACCTTCAGACAACGCCTTATTGGCATTCCCGGAAAATACCATTACCGAGGCCTCACGCATTCAAGCACTCCTAAGGAACTATTGTGTGGAGATTATGGCTGGGCTGCAAGGATTCGAACCTTGGTATGCGAGGATCAAAACCTCGTGCCTTACCGCTTGGCGACAGCCCATTAAATTGATTAAACAGATCCTTGTCTTAATTTTTCATGCAGAGGCGAAACATTAAGTCCTCGAGCCAAATAAACTAACCAACTCTGACTCAACACAGAAAATGCCTCACGCGCCGACTCTTCCGAATCGAACTGGGCAAATACACAAGCCCCAGTCCCCGTCAATCTTGCTTCTGCATATTGAGACAATGCATCCAATGCATTACTCACCGGCTTATATAACTTGCTAACGACCGGAAGACAATCATTCCGCCAATCGCCTGCAATGAAGTCGCGCATTGTGATGGGTTTGCTATCTCTTGTCAACTCTTCCGTCAAAAAAATCTGTTTCGTGTTCACATGACAATCCGGCTTGATTACCACGACCCATTGTTCCGGAATCGTTATGGGCTTTAATTCCTCACCAACACCCTCACCCCAAGCGGTGTAGCCATAGACAAAAACAGGCACATCGGCGCCAAGTTGCAAGCCCAACTCCATCAACTCTTCTAATGGTAAGTGCAAATTCCACAACCTATTCAGCACCACCAGCGTAGTAGCAGCATCGGAACTACCACCACCCAAGCCACCACCCATAGGCAGATTCTTTTCGACGTCGATACACACCCCGGATGCACACCCAGTATATTGTCTCAATAAGTTGGCGGCGCGAACGGTTAAGTCTTCGTGTTCCGGGACACCAGGAATCGGATGACGCAAATAAACCCTGCCATTTTCCGCAGGATAAAATGTTATCCAGTCACACAAATCAATAATCTGAAATACTGTTTGCAGTAAATGATAGCCATCTGGGCGACGCCCGGTGATTCTCAGCATTAGATTCAACTTAGCCGGCGCAGGCCATTTCTCACCCCAACCCACCACCTGTTCTTGCATTCCCGTCACGACAAATCCCATTGATCCACTATTAATTTGATTCTTGTCTTATCTTTTTCCACATTGATTTTTCTCGGTAGTAATAAGGCGTTAACATGCTGCATTTCTCTGAAACCAACCCGCCACCCAGACTGAAAAAATCCATCAACCTGCTCGACAAACGACTGCTCAGGATCAGGCAAGCCAAGCACCCAATACCTCAAAGCACTCACAGGAATCGCGACACCTAACTGCTCCGCCAGCACCTCTTCTGCGGGCCCGCTAAATTCTTTGCGATTGTCTCCGTCATCTACCGCCACAAAATCAGCTTCGACAGTGATCATCAGCTTACCCTGAGCCAATGGCCCCGAAAGCTCAATATCATCTCTCCCAGAGCGATGCCGCCAACTTATCGACGCAGAAAACGAATCCTTCTCATCAGCCAGAGCCAATCGCCCCTCAAAATACCATTGCTGTTGCTGTTGCTGTTGCAACACCCTCATATCTTGCGATCGGTAGGGCTCGCCCGGCTTTTCTGACAATAAAGAACAGCCGGACAAGAACATCACAGCCAACAAGAAAACACCGCCCTTAAAAATCATTGCCCGTTTTGCAAAAAGCGCTTTTTAAACTCCAACAAATATTCGTCATCAGGAGATTTTTTATAAACACTGTCGAAAAGCTCTTTAGCTTCCTTTTTCTCACCCAAAGACCAAAGCACTTCCGCAATATGCGCGGCAATTTCATTTTCCGGCTGCTTCTCGTAGGCTCTACGCAAAAACTCCAGCGCGCGTTCGGGCTTTCCTAGCTTAAATTGCAACCATCCGTAGCTGTCTATTACCACTGCCTCATCGGGCTGCAAACTGAGAGCGCGCTCCAAATATTTGGCCGCCTCCTCATAGCGTTGCGTTCTATCGGTCAACGTATAACCCAACGCATTAAGCGCCCCTACATCGTCCGGCTTTTTCTCTAAAATTTTCTGCAGGTCGGATTCAAGCACATCCAGCTTATCCAAGCGTTCGGCAACCAATGCCCGGGCATATAGCACTTCGCGATTATCGGGCATGTCTTTTAAAGCCAGTGTCAGAACATCAAAAGCTTCCTGGTATTTACCCAATTGATTGTAAAGCTCCGCCTTAACCATCAAGACTCGCAAATGCTGTTCAGGATATTTGTTATCCATGCGCTTGATGCGGGCCTCGATCTCGTCGAAGCGTTTTTGATTCATCAACAAAGACACCGCTGCCATATCCGCGTCGAATGCGTAATTGCCGTCGCTCACCCGATCAAACCAATTTAACGCCTTATCCGGATGCTGTTGATCAACTTCAATCTTGCCCAAGTAAAAACTAGCCTGCCCTTCCCACTCGGGATTATTCAGCAACTTCTCAAGTACGTTTTCAGCCTTATCGATCTGGCTTTGCTGCATATATACCAAAGCCAAGGTAAACAGCGTTTCAGCATCATCCGGCTTGTCTTCCAGCACACTCTGGCAAAGCTTTATCGCATCGTCGTAGTCGTGACCGTTAACCAACACTTCCAACAACATCTTTCTCAGCATCCTATCTTCCGGCGCCGCCTTAAGCGCCTTTTCCAAAGAGGCGCGCGCCTTAGACAAGTCGCCGGAGCGTCCGGCCAGCTGTGCCTGCAAGATCACAGCCTTATTCCAATCAGGCTGGATTAACAATGCTTGATTAACTTTCTGCTGGGCCAACTCGTTATTTTGCAGAACCGACGCCAAAACCGCCTGCAAGAAAAACACACTGGCTTGATTAGGATGCTCAACAGCCAACTCTTCCAACACGTCGTAGGTAAATTGCGTGCGACCTTCTTTTTCCATCAACTTGGTCATTTCCAGCACACCAGCCTCAAAACCAGCCGGATCATCTGCCAGCATGGCATTGAGATTTTCGACAGCCGCCTTTTGATCTGAATTTTTAATCGCCAGTAACACGGCAAACTTTCTCGCCGCCAAATTCTTTCCGTCCTTAGACAACCAAACCGTCAAGGCCTCACGGGTACGCTGCTCGTCTTTTAAAAACAAACCGATTTTGACTGCCCGCTCAGCAATCCGCGGATCATCCACTCGCTTAGCGGCCTGCAAATAAGCATCCATGGCCAAATGGTACTGATTACGCTGCCCTGCCAATTCCGCGGCCATCAGCAAATACAGCACCTCTTCGTCGATTACCGTATTGCGGTTAACTCTGCTTTCCAAACCCTCAGGCTTGACTGGCAAACCTTCTGCCTCAGGCTCTTTCTCAGGAGAAACCGCACATCCTGACATCGATAAAAACATTGCTATGGCTATCCATTTTTTCATGCAATCAATTAACCCATTTTTGAAAAACTATTGACGATAGATTACCAGAAAAAGCCCCTGAATCGGACTGTCGTTTCATTGTATTTGGACAAAAACAGCGCATTCCTTAAAATAGTGCACTTTTCTTGTGCTATTGTTCGCAACCGATGACTCTTCTTGCCGTAGGGATAAATTACAATACAGCGCCGGTCGCCATCCGCGAACGCTTGGCGTTCCCGACGGACATGCTCGATAACACGCTGAAAAACTTGTGGAATCTTCGCGAAATCAGCGAGGCAGCCATTCTATCCACTTGCAACCGTACCGAGTTTTACTACCAGGCGGACAGCGACAACCAATCTTCGTTGGTAAACTGGATAGCGGACACCAAACAGATCAAACCAGCCGACTTCACCCCTTATCTTTATAGCTACAAAGATAGCCAGTCGATAAGACATATGTTCCGCGTGGCCTGCGGACTGGATTCGATGATCCTGGGCGAGCCGCAAATTCTCGGCCAAATGAAAACCGCCTACCATGCCGCTTCACAAGCCGGCACGCTGGGCAGAAATCTCAGCAAATTATTTCAACACACCTTTTCCGCAGCCAAAAAGGTCCGCACGGACACCGCCATTGGCTCCAGCCCGGTTTCTGTCGCATTTGCCGCCGTGCAACTGGCACAACAAATTTTCGACAAACTCAGCGAACAAACCGCTTTATTGATAGGTGCCGGCGAAACGATAGAACTCACCGCCCGCCATCTATACCAACACGGCATCGGCCGTATCATCATTGCCAACCGCACTTACGACAAAGCCCATGCCTTGGCGATGCAGTTCAACGGCTACGCGATCAACCTCGCCGAGCTGCCGAATCACTTGGCGGAAGCGGACATTGTCGTATCGTCCACCGCCAGCCAATTGCCGATCCTTGGTAAAGGCCGCGTAGAAAGCGCGATCAAAATCCGCAAGCACAAACCGATGTTCATGGTCGATTTGGCCGTGCCGCGCGACATCGAAGCCGAAGTTGCGCAGCTACGCGATGTTTATCTGTATACGGTTGACGACCTACAAAACACCGTCAATCAAAACATGGACTCGCGCCGCCGCGCCGCCGAGCAGGCTGAGGAAATCATCGACACTCAAGTCGAACACTTTATGGCCTGGCTACGCTCTCAAGGCGCGCAGGAAACTATCCGCGATTTCCGCACTCAGGCCGAGCAGACCCGCGACGAAGCATTGCAAAAAGCTTTAGCCCAACTCAACAGCGGCGCAGCCGCCGACGAAGTATTGCAGCGCCTCGCCCACACCTTGACCAATAAACTGATTCACACCCCCTGCGCACAACTACGCGAAGCCGGCGCCAACGAACGCCACGACCTGATCGCGGCTTCCCGCGAAATTTTCAAATTACGATAAGCCACTGAATGAAACCCTCGATACAAACCAAACTGGAAAACCTCGGCGAACGCTTCGAAGAAATCACCGCCTTATTGTCGCAACCGGAAGTACAAAGCAATCAAAACCAATTCCGTAGCCTGAGCCAGGAATACGCGCAAATCGAGCCGCTGGTTGCCTGTTACAAAATCTATCAGGAAAACGAAGCCAATCTGGAATCGGCCCAGGAAATGGCTAAAGACAGCGACCCGGAGTTACGGGAAATGGCCAAAGAAGAAATCCAGGCCGCCGAAGCCCAACGCGAGGAATTGACCCAACAACTGCAAATCCTGCTGCTACCGAAAGACCCGAATGACAATCGCAATGTGTTTTTGGAAGTACGCGCAGGGACCGGCGGCGACGAAGCGGCGATCTTTTCCGGCGACCTTGCACGGATGTATCAACGCTATGCGGAACGGCAAGGCTGGAGCACCGAGATTATCAACGAGAACCGCGGCGAACACGGCGGCTTTAAAGAAGTCATCATGCGCGTGGCCGGCCAAAACGTGTATTCGCAATTAAAGTTCGAATCGGGCACCCACCGCGTGCAGCGCGTACCGGAAACCGAATCGCAGGGCCGTGTGCATACCTCGGCCTGCACCGTGGCGATCATGCCGGAAGTCGATGCTGTAGACGAAATCGACATTAATCCCGCCGATCTGCGCATCGATACCTACCGCGCCTCCGGCGCCGGCGGTCAGCACGTCAACCGCACCGAATCGGCGATCCGTATTACCCACATCCCGTCCGGCGTCGTCGTGGAATGTCAGGACGAACGCTCGCAGCATAAAAACCGCGCCCGCGCAATGTCGGTATTGCAGGCCCGTTTGATGTCGGCGGCCCAGGAAAAGCAACACGCGGAACAATCGGAAAGCCGCAAATTACAAGTGGGCAGCGGCGACCGATCCGAGCGTATCCGCACGTATAACTACCCGCAAGGCCGACTCACCGACCACCGCATCAACCTGACGCTTTATAAGCTGGAAGAAATCATGGAAGGCGGATTGGAGCATGTGATTCAACCGCTGATTCATGAACATCAGGCAGAATTGTTGACTCAGCTGGGTAATGTCTAAGCAACCTATATGGACAGATACCAGCAATACGATTCATAGCCTGGTAGCCTCTGCAAACGCAAAGCTAAGCGCCACATCCGAAACCGCAATGCTTGACGCCGAAGTATTGCTTTGCCACTGCCTAAACAAAACCCGCTCGTTTCTTAGAGCTTGGCCGGAACATCAGCCCGGCCCGCAACAAATCGCTCAGTTTCAAGTATCGGTAGAGCAGCGCGCGCAAGGCACGCCGGTTGCCTATTTAACCGGCCAACGCGAATTCTGGTCACGCAATTTCAAAGTCAGCCCGGATGTCTTGATCCCCAGACCCGACACCGAATTGCTGATAGAGCTCAGCCTGTCGCTATTACCTGCCGACCAGCCCTGTAAAATCATCGATCTCGGCACCGGCTCCGGAATTATTGCCATCACGCTGGCCGCCGAACAACCATTAGCCCTGGTATTTGCCAGCGATCTAAGCTCGGCGGCTTTAGAGCTGGCCCAATGCAATGCGCAGCAACTCAAGACCGGCAATCTGTGTTTTGTGCAATCGAACTGGTTCGAAAACATCGAAGAAACAGACTTTGATTTGGTCGTTAGCAATCCACCCTACATCGCCGATAACGACCCGCATCTAACCATCGGCGACGTGCGCTTTGAGCCTGACAGCGCGTTGATCAGCCCCAACAACGGCCTGCAAGACATTCATCAGCTTGCCGAGCAAGCGCGTCTGCATTTAAAAGACAATGGCCAATTATTGGTCGAACACGGCTACAATCAGCAATCCGAGGTACAAGCCATTTTTCACGAATTTGGCTACCAGCAGATCAACACCCATGCTGATTTATCCGGCAATCCACGAGTGACATCGGGAATATGGAAACCACTATGAACCACAAAGAAATTTCTCTACCGCGCAAGCTCACCAATCAGTTACTGCACTTGGCGCAACTATCCCCGGATACCGAGGTTTGCGGCCTAATCGGCGCGGACAGAAACGGCATGCCGACGAGTTGTTATCCGGTAGACAATAGTGCAGCCACGCCGCAGACCCGATTTTTATTAGACGCCAGCCAGCAAATCGAGGCGATGCGCCAAATCCGCGAAAAAGGCGAAACGCTATTTGCTATCTACCACTCGCACCCGCACACGCCGGCCCAACCGTCAGCGACCGACATCCAGGAAGCCAGCTATCCGGATGCACTGCATTTGATCATTTCCTTAAATACCAAGGGCGTATTGGAAATGCGCGGCTTTAAAATTGCCGGAGACAGCGCGGAAGAAGTGGAATTAAATCTGATTGAAGCTTAATCCAAGCCGTTGCAGCCCTAACCGCGTGCTCAATGCTCCCAAGACGCGGCATCTTCGATAGGTTCAAGATGGGTGTCGATGTCGATGTTGTCGAACCTGTCCTTGATCCGCTGCTCAATGGCTTCCAGCAAATCATGACCCTGCTGCACTGTCCAACTCCCAGGTACCAACACATGCACCGACATGAAACGTCTGGCGCCGGCGTAACGAGTCCGTAACGCATGATAAGCGATACGTTGGCCGGCCACATATTCATCCAACACAGCGACGATTTCCGCAATTTCCTCCGGCGATAAGGCGGCATCCAATAAACCGGACACTGTCCGGCGAATCAATTGCAAGCCGGCCCAGACGATATTGAACGCCACGCCGATGGCAATAATCGGATCGAGTATTTCCCAGCCGTTCAGGCCCAATTGCTTGGCAAACGCCAGGCTCGGCTCGAAACGGTTTGCCACCGAGATGATGGCGATACCGACCAAAATCCCGACCGTCGTCCAGACATCGGTCATTAAGTGCTTACCGTCGGCTTCCAACGTGATCGACTGTCGGCGCCGGCCGACACCAATCAAAACTCGGGCAACCGCCAAATTGATCAACGAAGCAAACACCGAAACCGCAATACCCAGATCAAGTTGCTGCAGCGGCAGCGGGTTCCACAACCGTTCCCAGGCCGCATAGCCGATACTAAAAGCCGCCAACAGAATCATGATACCTTCCGCACCGCTGGAGAAATATTCGACTTTTTCGTGGCCGTAGGCATGGGTATCGTCCGGCGGCCGCGCCGAAATAGTCAGCACCACCAGCATGATGATCGCCGCCACCAAATTGATCAGCGACTCCAGCGCATCGGACAGCAAGCCCACGGAGCCGGTCAACCAATAGGCATAGCTTTTTAATGCGATAGTACTGATTGCGGCAGCAATAGAGAGCCAACCGTAACGGGCTAGAGAGTGTTCACTCATAACTTTCGGAGTTTTTTTGATAGGCTGATCAGTCTAGCAGACTGTCTGACTCAGCACTCACCTTGTGCGGATATATTCACATCGCTCCGTGATAATAAGGGTCAACGTGAGTACTCGAGAATATAGTGATAACAAAAAAGCCCCGATTCGCAAGAAACGGGGCTTTTATTTTTAAACCAGAAATTCTTTTGGAGCGCCGAGAATCAGCGCTCCGCCATCGATTAATAGTTGAACTGCAACTGGGTACGGATCAAATCGCCGCTGGCTTGCTGCAAGAATCCAGCCGCCGTTGTTTGCGTCTGAATTTGAGTACGATTCATCGTCGCATAAGCCACGGTTAACTCCAACGCCTTGTTGATTTGATACTCAACACCGGCCTCAACCTCGTCCACATTGACTCTTGGAGCGTTGGCGACACCCTTCCAGGCACCATCATAGGTTTGCCATTTGACGTAAGGCATCATGCTACCTTTAGTACCGAATACGTTATCGATTTTATACATCGCTTGTACGTAGCCACCTTCCAGATTTTGTCTTTCAATACGGTTGGCAGATGGATTAAGCGTAGGGCCTGCACCCCAATTCCATTCCGCCTGCAAACCAAACGGTTGCGGGAACAACACGGCATGAACGCCAACTCTATCTTCGCTATTATCTCTTGCGGTCGGCGTGCCTGACCCAAATCTGCTGGTATAGGCACTGGTGGACCGGTTGAATCTTCCCGACATTGCATCCGCGCCTACTTCGATGACTTGCCCACGCAAGCCCATGAAACCTAAGTCAAACGGATAAGTCGAATGAGCGACCAAATATAAGTTGTCGTTAGCTTCCGCTTTGTTAATGCCTTGACCGTTATAAACACCCAAACCCAAGACGCCGTAATCACCGGAGGTTTTCAGATTTTTCTTGGCTAGGTCTTTCCAAAGTTTTTGCACATCGCTAGGCGACCAATAGGCAAACAAACCCAGGTCACGTTCGCTGGGCACCGCGCTGTTCAATGCGTCGTCACGGTCCAGCGTCAGGCGGTTTTGCGAGGATTGCAGGTTTTCCCAACCAAACGGGACTTTGGATTGACCGGCACGGATTCGATATTCGTGAGCCTTATCGAACGCCAAGTCAGCATAGGCATCGCGCAATTGCGCAAAGTGCAAATCGCCGTTGGTGGTGGCGAAATCCGGTTGCAGATACAAGGAGATATACTCGTTGATGTCGCCGGAAAATACCAAACGTACTCGGCGCAAAGAAAAACCTTGATTGTTACCGATCGAGCCATCACCCACCGATTTCAACTCCGGCTCGCCCGCTGTTCTATCGCCGGATAGTGCTTGGTTATACCGCAACTGGGTATAGCCGCGAACATTGATTTTGTTGAACCATTTTTCGTCGTTCTTGGCTTTGTCTTCGCGCTGCGCAACGATATGCTCGTCAAGTGCTTTCAGTTCGTTGGTTTTCAGCTCGAGATCCTGCTTGATTTTGTCGATCTCAGCTTTTTGTGTTTGATTGTCGGCTTCAACTTTTTTAGCAACCGTATCTTCGACTTTTTCAAATGAACCCAACTTAGTGCGACCTGGACCCGGTTCGGCAAAAATCTGCTTGGTTTTGGCATCAACATACAAATCCAGCGCCATCGCCTCGGCGCAAATACCCGAGCCAATAATGGCGACCACTGCCAGGCTCAGCTTAGAAAGTCTCATCAAATTTCTCCAATAATTATATAAATCAATGCGTTAACTCAATGATCACGATGACCAAAAAGCTTGAGCGCATTGTATGGAGGCAATATGACAACTTTATGACAAAACGAATTTAGTTGGCCTATCCGTTGTTTTTTTGCGACAAAAACCGCATTCGATACAAGTCGTTAGCGTATCGGCGGCTTGATGATGGGATAGTCGAGCTCGGCCCCTGTCACCTTTAAGCAACAGATATTCCGATAATGATAAGAACCCAAGCGGGCTTAGACAGTGGGATAAAACAATTTAAAAATGACTTCGAACTCGTCGCTGATTTTATCGAGGATGAAACTGATTTGTTCGGGCGTCAGATTCAAAGCATTGACAGCGTGGGCATCGTAGGGGTTTTCGATTCGGCTCAAGCAGTTCGCGAGTCTGACCATGGCGGCCAAATCGGCGTAAGGCCCGATCAAATCAGGAAAGCAATGCAAGCGAATACTTTCCACAATAACGTCAGGTAACATCCATTGTTTGCACAACTCTGCGCCGGCTTGAAAATGGTCGAAACCGATCACGTTCTGCTCTACCGTGACCTCTTCGTCCACCGCGAGCGGGGTTTGCGATTGCAGTAATAAGTCGACTTCCCGGGCCAATACAGGAATCCGCCGATAAAACACCAATTGTCCGATGTTGTGGACCAAACCGCACAGAAATGCGGTGTCGGCATAGTGCTTGCCGAAATGAATATCCAATTCGCGTGCAATCAACGCGCAACGCAAATTTCTGGCCCAAAAATCGTGAATGGAGAAATGTTGTCCGGGTAAATCGGAAAAGCGTTCGACAATCAAGGTACCCAGCACCAGGTTCTGCAACTCACGGGTACCAATCATGGTGATGGCTTTGGTAATCGAACTGATTTGGGACGGAAAACCATAAAAAGCACTATTCACTATCTTCAGCAGCTTTACCGCCAATGCCGCATCGGCTTCTAGCACCACAGCCGCGTCTTTCGCGGTCTTATTCGGGTCTTCGACTATTTTTTTCAACAAAAAATAGGCATTCGGCGGCGAGGCGAGTTGCAAATCACCTCTCAGCAAATCGGCAACAGTTAATGTGGACGGTGAGTAAGCTATCATCAATAATTCTAAAAAATTAAATTTACACCTATACTGAAAACCAATAGCATAGAAATAGCATTAAAGGCTGCGCTTAAACCTAGACCAATTATATGAAAATACAAGCTTATTAAATGCTGCCCTCCTCCTGACCTTATGCCGACTGCTCCCGATTTTATGCCAATACCTGGATGGTATTAGATGATTGCCAATGACGCGCTCAAAGAAAAACTGATTGTCGTTGCGGAGCATAATGAAGTCTCCGCTCAAAAAATCGTTTCCACATTGAAAACGAAGGGTTTTACCGATATTCGTGTAGCTGAAAATGGCGAACAAATTTACGAGATATTAAAGCCTTACGCCGATCAACCCGACAGGATCGGTCTGATCGTGCTGAACGCAAGGCTGCCGCTTTGCCAAGCTCGGGAAATGTGCCAGAGTTTATCCAGCGCCAATTCGGTATCGGTCATTCCGGTAGTAATTCTGAACGACGACAGCTTTGCCTGTGAGCTCGACAGCTGTCAACCGCAACAGGACAATTGTCTAACTTACAAAATCAACACCCCCGTCAATACCCAGGAATTGATACTGGCAGTAAAATTTTTACTGAGCCTGAAACAGGAACGCCAACTGCGCCACCGTCAGGAAGAACAATTGATCAATGAATTGGCCGCCAAAAACGTTATTGATGCCAAACTCAAGTTTCTGGTCGCCCACGACGAATTAACCGGCTTATTCAATCGCAGCAGTTTCGAACGTCAGCTGAGATTGGTATTAAATCACAGCAATAAAACGCAAAAAGACGGGTCTTTATTATTCATTGATGTAGACCGCTTCAGCCTGATTAACGAACTGGAAGGCTTTGAAGTAGGTGATCGTTTACTGGTCGAAATGGCCATTCTGGTCCGAAAACTATTACCGGCCGGCAGTTTATTCGCTCGTATCGGCGCCGACGAGTTTTGTTTATTCCTGGAAAACAAAACCAAAAAGCAAGCACAGATTCTCGCCGAAACCATCAAAACCACCGTGGACAATTTCCGGTTCTTCACCGGCGAAGTGTCTTACAGTGCCTCGGTTTCCATCGGCATTGCCGCACTGGACAATACCGTTTCCGCATTCCATCCGGGCGAAATGATTTTACATGCCCGCCAAGCCTGCAACTTTGCAAAAAGCACCGGCAGAGACAAAATCTGCGTATACAACAGCGATGATCTCATCGTCAAGGAAAGACGCCGCGACATTTACTGGGTGCCGCTGATTCGCAAGGCCTTGCGGGATAACCAGCTATTTCTGGTGTTCCAGCCGGTGGTACAGCTGTCTGATGGCAATGTTTCGCACTATGAAGTGTTATTGCGCATGCGCGGCGAAGGCAATGAAGTCATCACGCCGGATCAGTTTATTCCGGTAGCTGAAAGAACCGGCTTGATTCACGCGATAGACCTATGGGTCGTGGAGAATGCCATCGACTTTCTGGCGGCACTGCCCACTTACATGTCTTATATTTCCCTGGCTGTGAACCTTTCAAGTACCGCGTTTCAGTATCCGGATTTACTATCCACTATTAAGGATAAACTGGAAATGACCTGGATAGACGCCAACCGTTTGACCTTCGAAATCACCGAAACAGCCGCCGTGGACAATTTTGAAAAAACCCGGCACATGATTAACAAAATCAGAGCCTTAGGCTGCAAATTCGCGCTAGACGATTTCGGCGCCGGCTTTTGTTCGTTCAACTATCTCAAAACCTTTCCGGTCGATTACGTGAAAATCGACGGTCAATTCATCAGAAACCTGCTCGACAACGAAACCGATCAAATACTTGTCAAATCCATGGTGGAAATTGCCTCAAAACTCGGCAAGAAAACCATCGCCGAATTCGTCGAATCGGCAGGTACGGCGGTAAAGCTGAAGGAAATCGGCGTAAACTTCGGCCAGGGCTACGCATTCGGCAAACCCGAGCAGAATCTACTGGATGGTCAGAAGGTTTCGCTTAACCTTTTGCTGGGCAGCAATCAGGTGGCCAGTCCAATCACTTGAAACGGATTAAACGTAATTCGCGAACTTTTTAGCAATTGGGGTATTAGTTTACCGACTTGATTAGCTCTGGTATATTCGCTCGCGGTGTTTAAAACGTGTCATCACATTGTTCTGAATCTTAATAAATAAAACAAACAAAAGGGGAAGGGTTATGGCTGAATTGCTTTTTATAGCGACAACTATTTTTGTAGCTTATGTAGTATTTGTAGTCATGGGTGGCAAAAAGGAAAAACCGGAAACTAGTAAACCCGAGCCCGCCAAGCCGGAAGCGAGTAAACCGGCCATCCAAACCGAACTGACACCGCCTCCTCCCGCAGCTGTAAAAACCGCCGAAAAATCCGCTCCAGCCAAAGCCGCCACACCCAAATCCGCCGCACCCAAAGCCAGTAAATCCGCCACGGCCAAAAAAGCCGCCACCCCTGCGCCAGCAGCGCCAGTCGATAGTCTGAAAAATCCAAAAACAGGTGAAGTCGCCAAAATCCCAGCGAGTTATGCCTTTGCCAAACGCTGGATCAAAGATGCGTTGGTAGAAGAAGGCCTGTTGGACAAAGTGTATAAAAACAACGAACTAGACGATGCCGCAAACGCCAAAATTCAAGTCGCGCTGCAACAATTGAAAGGCATGAGCAAGTATCAATAAGCATGCCTGTGGATATTTAGGCGAGTAGCACGCCCCTACTCGCTTACAGTTTATTTTCTGTTATTCAAGACCCAACTTTTTCAAGCGATACCGCAGCGAACGGAAGCTTAGGCCCAAGTATTTAGCGGTAGCGGTTTTGTTCCAACGATTTTCCTCCAGCGCCGCACTCAAGGCTTTTTTCTCTATGTCTTCGAGATAGGCTTCCAGCGACATTTTCTCGGCGTCGAAATCTTCGACCGCAGCCAATTCCATCCCCAACGGCAAGTTCAGATCATCGGCTTCAATCACGCCGCCATCGTGCAAGGCCAGCGCCCGCTCCAATATATTTTCCAGCTCCCGAACATTGCCGGGAAAATAGTAGTGCTTTAACGCATTTAGCGCAGAGTCGCTGAGTTTGGGCAAATCCATACCGTTGGCATTAGCCAAGCCCGCCAATAAGTGCTCGGTAAGCTGAGGAATATCGGCGGACCGGGCGCGCAGGGGTGGCAAACTCAGCTCGATGACATTGATCCGGTAGTACAAATCCTGCCTAAAACTGCCTTCTTGGACCATCTTGCTCAAATCCTTGTGGGTTGCACTCAATAAGCGCACATCGACAGGCACTTCCCGCTGTTCGCCGACCGGGCGGACTTTTTTCTCCTGAATCGCCCGCAACAATTTAACTTGCAAGGGCAAAGGCAAATCGGCCACTTCATCCAAAAACAAGGTGCCGCCATCGGCCGCCTGAAACAAGCCTTGCTTGTCGGCTACCGCGCCGGTGAAACTGCCTTTTTTATGCCCGAAGAATTCGCTTTCCATCAATTCAGGCGGAATCGCTCCGCAGTTAATCGCAATAAACGGTTTCTCGCCGCGCGGGCTTTGCTGGTGTATCAATCTGGCCACCAACTCCTTGCCCGAACCGGACTCTCCGCTGATATAAACCGGCGCCTGGTTGCGCGCCACCTTGTCGATCTTCGAGCGAATAGCGCACATTAATGCAGACTCACCCAACAAGATGTCGCGGGTACGTCGCTCCTTGTCGGAAACCCTAGTTAGCGAGGCTTGCAGCGCATGACTGACCAGCTGCCGCAATATCCCCAAATCGACCGGCTTGGACAGGAAGTCAAAAGCTCCCTTTTTCATGGCTTTGATCGCAATATCCATGCTGCCATGCGCAGTAATCACCGCCACCGGCAACTGCAAACCGGCTAATTGAATGTGCTCGACCAAATCCAGCCCATCGCCGTCCGGCAGCTTCATATCGGTAAGACACAAATCAAACACCTCAACGGCCAGTAGCTGTTTGGCCTCGGCCAAATTGGCCGCGCAACGGGTTTGAATGTGCATGCGGTTCAGGGTTATTTCGAGTAATTCTCGGATGTCGGGTTCGTCGTCGACAACCAGGGTGACAGGCATATTCATATTTCAATGACGGCGTGATCGGCATTAGCCAGCAACAAAGTGAAACAAGGTTTTCCGGAATGGGCGGCGTAACTTAACTCCGCTTGATTCAGTTCGGCCAATTCCCTGGAAATATACAACCCTAACCCGGTACCTTGGTGGGAAGTGGTAAAAAACGGTTCGAACAAATGCTGCCGGTGCTCTGCGGCAATTCCGGCGCCATTATCGATAATTTTAATGCACGGCGCCTCCTGCATCTGCGACACTTCAAGCACGATGGCCCCTAGCTCAGGCTTACCGTATTGCAAAGCATTGGCGCAGAGATTGTCGAGAATTTGCTTCAAGTGGCCACTATCAATACAGGCATTCAAGCCTTGCGCTTTAAAAATCAATTTAAAACACTCCGCCCGCTCGCCCAGATTCAATTTCTGCTCGTCAAGGTAGGCCGGCAACCACTGGTCCAAAGCGATTTTTTGTTTTTGCGACGGGTTGCGCCGAGACAACTTGAGAATGTCCTCGATGATGCTGTTTACCCGCTGACAATGGTGCTGGATGATTTCCGTCAAACGCAGCTCTTGCACATCTAAATCCGGTGCTTCGGATAGCAATTGTCCGGCATGACTAATGGCGCTGAGCGGATTGCGAATTTCGTGGGCAATACTGGCGGTCAACCGGCCCAGAGACGCCAGCTTGCTCTGTTGTAGGCGTTGGTTATACAAGGCAATGTCCTCGAAAATCAGCATGTACAACGCTTCGTCATCCATACTTAATTCGGAAAATCGCACTTGCACTTCGTTGCGATTGGCTAATTGGATAATGGCAAAATCTTGATCCCGATTGGCGCGCCACAACTCAAAAGCCTGCCTCAGCTCCGGCGCCACCTCGGCCAGTTCCTCCGGATGCAGGACCAAGCCCAGCAAACGCAACGCCGATTGATTGGACAGTTGAGTCACCTGCCGCTCATCGACGATCATGATGCCCGATTGCAAATGCTGGATGATATAGCGGTTAAGACTCTCCAGCCTGGCGATAGTATGCTCGTGCCGTCTGGCCAACACCGCTGCTTGTTCGGCACGCTGTGCCAGGATTACCGATAAAAACGCTATCGAAAAAAACGCCACTCCCAGCATGCCGGCATAAGTCAAGGTAGTATTTTCGAAGGCATGCGTTTCTATCGCATACACCTCTTCAGCAAGAATTGCCAGACTAGCCAAGGCCGCAAACAACATCGCGCAGCGCCCGCCAATTAACAAACCACCCGCCGCTATCGAGATAGCCAGCAAGATGC
Source organism: Methylomonas sp. TEB (assembly GCF_047777895.1). Taxonomy (GTDB): domain Bacteria; phylum Pseudomonadota; class Gammaproteobacteria; order Methylococcales; family Methylomonadaceae; genus Methylomonas. Next base: position 883,914 of record NZ_CP180476.1, on the reverse strand, counting down.
CAATGCCGCTGCCGATGCCGCCGCTGGCGTGCATCAGCAAGGTAATGAAGACTATATCGGTAAAAATAAATAACTGTGCCAGACTGGCATAAGCCCAACGCGGTCTAAATGCGACCGGCGCGGCAATCAGCGAAATCCCCAGATAGGCAACACTGGTGAACTGGTACAATGATGCGTCGTAGGAACCCAATAACGACGGCCCAAAGCGCAAATAAAACAGCATTACAAACAGGCAGGCGGTAACAAACCGATAGAGGGCGAAAATCTTCAACATCAACCATGCTTGCCGAACGGGAATGCCGTACCCCTTGGAAAAAGGGCAGGGATAAATAGTATCGACCGATGAAGAAAGCATTGCCCGAGTTTTTATGCAGAGTTAGTTAGAATGTTTGTCAGTTCAATCATAGCACCAACTTGAGACGCGATTTAAGCCATCCATGGAGCACTAAATGAATATTCACGAATACCAGGCGAAACAACTCTTTAAAGCGTTTTCGATCCCCGCGCCACAAGGCGCCGTGGCGACCACAGCCGAACAAGCGCAGCAAGCCGCACAGTCCTTAAGCAGCTCTGCCTGGGTGGTAAAGGCGCAAATTCATGCCGGCGCCCGAGGTAAAGCCGGCGGCGTAAAAGTTGCCCGGACCCTGGAGGAAGTAAAGGCTTACAGCGCGGCGATGCTGGGTACACGTTTAGTGACGCATCAAACCGATGCCGCCGGCCTGCCGGTCAATAGCGTTTGGGTGGAAGAGGCTTCGGCAATCAATCAAGAATATTATTTGAGCCTGTTGCTGGACCGGGAAAGTGAACGGCTGATATTTATTGCCTCGGCCTCAGGCGGCATGGACATCGAAGCGGTGGCCGCTGAAACACCTGAAAAAATAGTCAAGGTGCCGGTGCACCCCGCAGCAGGTTTACAACCTTATCAATGTCGCCAAGTAGCCGCTGCACTAGGCTTGGGCAAAGAACAGCAAAGCCAGCTGCAGAGCATTATGAGCGGCCTGTATCAACTGTTTTTGACCAAGGATGCCAGCCAAATCGAAATCAATCCACTGATCCAAACCGATGACGGCAAACTGGTGGCACTGGACGGCAAGATCAATTTCGACGACAACGCCATCGCCTTGCATCCTGACATAGCCGCGATGCGCGATGCATCGCAAGAAGACGCCAAGGAAGCGGAAGCCAAACAGTTCGATCTTAACTACATCACGCTGGACGGCAATATCGGTTGCATGGTCAATGGCGCCGGCCTGGCCATGGCGACGATGGACATGGTGAAGTTGAAAGGCGGTGCGCCGGCCAATTTTCTGGATGTGGGCGGCGGCACCAATAAAGACAAAGTCAAAGCCGCGTTTAAATTGATTTTGTCCGACGGCACCACCAAAGCAGTGCTGGTGAATATTTTCGGCGGCATCGTCAAATGCGATGTAATCGCCGCAGGCATCCTGGCGGCCGTCGAGGAAATGCACTTAACGATACCGGTCGTGGTGCGCCTGGAAGGGACTAACGTCGAACAGGGCAAAGCCATGCTAAGCCAATCGGGACTGGGCCTGGTAGCTGCGGATAATCTAAATCATGCTGCCGAATTGGCGGTAAAACTGGCGCAAGAGGTAGCTTAATGTCTATTTTGATCGACAAACAGACTAAAGTCATTTGCCAAGGCTTCACCGGCAAACAGGGTACATTTCACTCCGAACAAGCACTCGCTTATGGCACGCAATTAGTTGGCGGCGTCACTCCGGGACGCGGCGGCTCCAAGCATCTGGATTTACCGGTATTCGACACCGTCGAACAAGCCGTAACAGCCACCGGCGCCACGGCGACGATGATCTACGTACCGCCGTTTTTTGCCGCCGACGCGATTTTGGAAGCGGTCGACGCCGGCATCGAGCTGATCGTCTGCATCACAGAAGGCATCCCGGTGTTGCAAATGCTCAAGGTTAAAGCGGCCATGCAAGGCACGAGCTCATTACTGGTCGGCCCCAACTGCCCTGGCGTGATCACGCCGGGGCAGTGCAAGATCGGCATCATGCCCGGCCATATTCATCTACCCGGCAAAATCGGCATTGTTTCCCGTTCCGGCACCCTGACCTACGAAGCCGTGCATCAAACCACCCGCGAAGGCTTGGGGCAAAGCACCTGCGTCGGCATCGGCGGCGATCCGATCCATGGCATGAGTTTCATCGACGTGCTGAGCCGTTTCCAAGACGACCCGGACACCCATGGTATCGTCATGGTCGGCGAAATCGGCGGTAGCGACGAAGAACAAGCGGCGGACTTTATCAAAGCCCATGTCAGCAAACCTGTGGTCGGCTACATAGCCGGCCAAACCGCGCCTCCCGGTAAACGCATGGGCCATGCGGGTGCGATTGTCACCGGTGGAGCCGGCACAGCAGCAGGCAAAATTGCGGCGATGCAAGCGGCCGGCGTCAGTATGGTCAGTTCGCCTTCCGATATAGGCGTCGCGATGCGGGATTGTTTTTCCAAAACATAATGTCGATAAAAATAGCGCTAGCCCAACTGAACTTAACAGTTGCCGACATTCAAACCAACACCGGCAAAATTCTGGCCGCCGCTGAACAAGCCAAACAGCGGCAGGCCGATTTGGTGGTGTTTCCGGAGCTATGTGTCACCGGTTACCCACCTGAAGACCTACTGTTTCGACCGGATTTTATTCACCAGGCGCAACAAGCGGTTGCCGAAATTGCCAAGAAGATTGCCGGTATCACGCTTGTGATCGGTTACCCGATGCAACAGGATGGCCGGCTATATAACACGGCCGTGGCATTACGCGACGGCGAAACCCTTGCCGTTTACCGTAAACAGGCCTTACCCAACTATGGCGTATTCGACGAACAGCGTTACTTCAGCGCCGGCGACCAAACCTGTCTGTTTACGGTTAGAGACAGCCAGTTGGCGTTGACGATTTGCGAAGACATCTGGCAGCCCGGCATCATTGCTAAAAACCGCGCTGCCAGGGCAGACATTATCCTGACGCTGAACGCCTCGCCGTTTCATGCCGGTAAGATGCAGCAGCGTGAGGACATTGTCTGCTCGCAGGTCAAAGAAGCCGGGATTCCACTGGTTTACGTGAATCAAGTCGGCGGCCAGGACGAGCTGATCTTCGACGGCGCTTCATTTGTCGCCGATCGTAACGGTGAGGTGGTATTTCGTGCAGCCGAATTTGCGGAGCAACTCAGCATCGTCGAGTTTGTCGACCATCAGCCGCAAATTTCCACCATCGCCGACTTGTATCAACCCGTGGTCAGCGAATACAAAGCGCTGGTCTTGGGTATTCAAGACTACGTGCGCAAAAACGGCTTTCAAGGCGCGATTCTCGGCTTGTCCGGCGGTATCGACTCCGCACTGGTATTGGCGTTGGCGGTGGATGCGCTGGGCGCCGATCATGTCGAAGCCGTGTTGATGCCATCGCGCTATACCCAAGACATGAGCAACCAGGACGCGATCCTGGAAGCCGAGGCGCTGGGTGTCAAATATCACGTGTTGCCCATCGAACCGGCGGTAACTGCCTTCAACTGCATGCTGGCCCCGCTGTTTGCCGGCAGTCAAAAAGACACGACCGAAGAAAACATCCAAGCCCGCTGCCGTGGCGTGTTACTGATGGCAATTTCCAATAAACAAGGCAAACTGCTTCTGACAACCGGCAACAAAAGCGAAATGAGCGTGGGCTACGCCACACTTTATGGCGACATGGCCGGCGGTTTTGCGCCTTTAAAAGACGTATCCAAATTATTGGTCTACCAACTCGCCGAATACCGCAACACCTTGTCGCCGGTCATTCCGCAACGGGTTATCACCCGCGCACCATCGGCGGAATTGGCGCCGGACCAAAAGGACGAAGATTCCCTGCCACCTTATTCTGTGTTGGATCCTATACTTACTTTGTATGTGGAACAGGACAAATCCGCCGCCGAGATCGTGGCACAAGGCTTCACGGTTGCCGATGTGCACAGAGCGATTTCGCTGGTGGATAGAAACGAATATAAACGTCGGCAATCGCCGCCCGGCATTCGCATCACACCCAGAGCGTTTGGTCGTGACCGCCGCTACCCTATTTCATCCGCTTATCGCGGCACGGCCGCGCTTAATCAACCAGCGCCCGACAACGTTAAGGAGTAAATCATGTCAAAAATGCGTACCCTGTTACTTACCACCGGCTTGCTGCTGACGGCACAGACCGGTATGGCCCGCGAAATTAATATTCCGGTGCCCATGGAGTACGGTTTAATCAAAAGTGTGCTGGTTAGCGAGCTCTACGACGGCCCGAATGAATCGGTAAGAGCCTGGAAAGACGGCAAGCAATGCAGCTTTTTGGATCTGGACCATCCGCAAATCAGCGGCGAGCAAGGCCAGGTCAAAATTCAGAACAATGTACAAGCCCGCGTGGGTACCGCGCTGGGCGGCAAATGCATGACCTTGATCGAATGGTCAGGTATTTTGCAAACCCTGCAACAGCCGACATTGGACGCCTCCGGTAATGTGCTGAGCTTCCCGGTCACCCAACTGAATGCGTTTGATCGCAACGGCCAACCATTGAACATTGCCCAATTGCAATCGCTGATCAAAAAAGCCGCCGAGCCCAAACTGGCCGCCCTGAAAATCGACTTAAACCAATCCCGCCCGGACATTACGAAAACCCTGCTCCCCTTCATCGCCGCCGACGATAGCGAGGAGTTGCACGACACCATCAACAGCCTGCGCTTCAATCAGGTCAAAGCCGATGAGAAAGGTATTTTAATCAACGTGGGCTACACCGCTACCAACCAAAATGCCGGCGGCTTAAAAGCGGCCCCGGTATTGAACGAAGCGGAATTGAACCAATGGCGCAAGCTCTGGCAAGGTTGGCAGATGTCTTTGGAAAAGAATATTGAGAAAGCCCCTATCGCCACCAACGCTGACGCCAGCCGGGCAAGCTTGCGCGATGTCCTGCAAAAAGCCGGCGTCGCCTTTGAACAAGGTCTGACGGCGGAATATGTGGCGGAAAACGATCCGGTGCGTAAGTTCTTCAACAGTTCCTGGGACGTGCTAGCCCCGCTACTGCGTGACGCTTCAACCCAGTTACCGGGTAATAGCAGCCTGCGCTATGTGACGTTGATTGCCGCGACAGACTTGATGTACGAGTTGGAATCGATAGGCTCGCCACTTGGGCTGGAAGTATCCTCCAACGGCTTGCGGAAACTGGCCCGCTCGCTGATCGCCCACGAAAATCCCAAAGGCAAGACCAAAACCAAACGCAAAGGTTAAATCAAGCGGGCTTGCCCCATATAAAAACAGGGATACCGGCCACAAGACCGGTATCCCTGTTTTTTTAGGTATAGCCGAATCTAAACCGCGCCCGCCGAGTATGGCCCTAAAGGGTCGGCACCCAAAGTACCCACCAAAGACTGCAAATATTCCGGCGAGGCCAGTTCCACCAGTTTCTGTTGCGCCTGCCTATGCCGTTCGACCAACTTCAGCTCGTCGATCAAAGTCTGGTGACTGCTTTCGTGCAAGAACCTGCCCAAATAATCGACATGCCGTTGCCATAACGCGATGTCGCGCTGCTGCTTGATCCGCAGCCGTTCCTGATACCAATCCGAAGCCAACAAGTAATCGCGGGTAAACATCGCCCGTATCTCCGGATGATGCGCATCCTTACCCTGATAATGACCGTCGGCCATGATATGCAGCAAAGCATACAGCGGCGGACAGGCGTCTTCTATACTGCCGTCATCAAGATATTGCTGGGCCACGCGCTGCTGGGTTTCGACGATATTGTTGATGCCGTCGACAAACACCTCCAGGTCCTGACGCTCGGGTTGCAAAATCTCGTCGGTAAAAACCGCATACGGGTTATCGAAGATCTTACCCATCAAGCCGTGCACGAAATGACTGGTGATGCGATAACCCAAACGGCTGGCCAAGACGATTTGGCCCTTGTGTTCAAAATCGGTTAACGGTTCCAGATAGCCATGTTCCAACAAAAATGCCGGGTGGCGCTCTTCGCGCGACAGCCGCGCCCAAATCTCCGGAATCAACAAGCTGATGTCGTGATCGACGCGAGTATCCGGACCGATAAACCCGGCCGAACTGGAAAAGCCGGGATAGCCGGTCAAAATGAACGAGACCAGGGCATTGTTCAAATCGGCGGTACCGCGCAAGGCATTGAACGGCCCTTTAGTCAGCGCACCTTCACTACCCGCTCCGGTAGTAGACGGCGATTTGCCGGTCAAGGAACAGACAAAATCCATGAACAGTTCCGGCAACTCTTGGTAATGAATCGGATTGTAAACCGCCAGCGCGCGGATGCCCGGTTCGGGAGGATTGTTGCGGCGGCCGGTCAATACCGCGTCCACCGGATGACAGAGCGGTTGATTGAGTGGAATCTTGCGATGTAAACGCGCGCCCACTTCGGCCACGTATTTCCGTAAGGGTTTCACCACATCGACACGGGTTTCCAGGTAGCGCGGATTTTTCGACGGTTTGCCGTTCACCAAACGCGGATGCGCGGAACACACCACATAGCCTTTCCCATCCTGGTAAGCATCGCTCAATAGCTTTTGCATGGGCGCGGTGAATTTGGAAAAAGTCATCACATCTTCGACCACCGCCGATAACTGTTCGTGATCCAAAGGCTCGAAATTGGCCATGAAATTACCCGGCCCGGACATGTTCAGCTCGGTTTGTTTGTCGTAACCGGGAATAATCGCGTCGTCCGGGCGTTGAAACAGCCGGTATTCGCAGTTGCTGACCAGTTTCAGACTCGTTTCGTAACCATCGTCCGGTAGCCAAGCGCGTACCGCCGCGGTCGGCACCACCACCGAGGCACTGATGTCGTCTTCCATCTGCACTTTCTCGCAAGCGATATAGTCTTGCCGCACTTTGAAAGTGCGCCAGCCGCCGTCTAGGTCAAAACCTACCCGTAAATAAGTGGCGACGATCTTGCGCTGGTTCAGTTTCAACTCGTGACCGGGCGCGCCGTCGATAATGTCCACCGACAAATTGTCGCGCCAATTGTTGCCCCATTCCGGCCGGTAAAAGCGCTTGATCAAAAATACCAAAGCCAGAATGCTGGGCGGAATGGAGCGCAGCCAATCGTTAAATTCCGGCACATGGTTGGGAGAAGGCGTCAATAGCTTGATCACGGAACCCAGGCTGCGCTCCGAACTGAGCACGGTCCGGCTAGGCCCGCGATCATCGCGCTCGAAGCCCGGCAAGAAGCGGCCGGTATAGTCTTTATCGAAAATCGCCTGCACTCGATCCAGATCGTGCTGCAAATCGTCTACGAACAGCGGGCCGTAGATTGCCGCGTCTTCGATGGATTTGGAAATTTCCGATTTGCCGCCGCCGGACACCGTACAGGGCTTATGACAAAACGTGCCTTCCGCGACGGTGCCGATCAAGCGCCAGGACGGCGCACCGGGATGCTTGCACATCTCGATTTTATAACCGTTGGGCTGCACGTAAATTTTGCCCGGTTGCAAGCGAATGCTATGGCTTTGGCCGTTTCTGATCCAGGTAATTTTCTGCGTCGCCAGACTCATCCGCAAATCCTGCGGCACATAAATAATCTCCGGAAAATGCCTGTCCACCGCATAACCTTCCGGATGCACATCCATAATCGCGCCGTAGTGATAGGTCATCTCGTCGAAATCGTAGCCCGGCTCGCGGGTCAGACTGCCAATGCCAAATTCATCACCATGATTGACGCGGCGAAACGCCAGCGCGCCGCCGGCATGCTCCTCTTCTGCCAAACCGAACAAATTGGCGGCATAGCTGATTTGGGTTTTGACTTCCTTTTTGCAATAACCGTAATAGTTATCGGCCAGTAGGGTGACGATTACGCCGCTGCGGTCACGCGCAGTCAGTTTAAACGCCTGACCGTCGTTATATAGTTCCTCGGGATTTTGCCAGCACATGCCATCGGCGCGTTGCCGTTCGGTGGCTTCATCCCAATGCGGCAGACCCAACTGTTTTTTAGTGAGCTTGGTTAAATGCGGGGCCAGAATCACGCAACCGCTGTGGCCTGACCAATGCTCAACATCCAGGGCCGCATCGCATTCCGGCAAGGCGGGATTGCCGCCGTTGCCAAAAATACTTTCGACGAAATCCAGATTACTGACCAAATTGCCCGGCGCAAAAAAGCGGATTTCCATGGATTTTTCGGCTGCAACACCCGGGATTTCTGGACAGACTACCGGCCGCATCAATAATGATGCAAACATGCGCGCCGGCTTGGGTTGGTGGGCGGTAAACGGCAGCACCATCAAATCGTCGGGTGGATTTAACGCCTCACCCAGCATCAAGGCAAAAGTCAGCTTGGGCACCTGCTTCTTATCTCCGGGGACGGGTAGACCGCCTTCAGCCACATGAAACGAGCCTTGCGTGGTACGCCGGTCGCTGGCTGGATTGTGCAAAATGCCTTGCTTCACCCGAAAGCTGGAGACGATTTCGGAACGAAATTCATCTTCGCCCAAAGGCAACGATAATTCACGCGCCACGCCGTGCTTATCCAACTCGAAAGTCATCGTCGGCAAACTGGGGATTTTGGCAAAGCCCAGATCCGCGCAATAGCGTTCCAAGAAATCTTGAATCCGTCTATCGGCGGGATAAAGGGAGGAACTGGCCAACAAGCGGCTTTTTTCCAGATAGCTATTCAGCAAGTCCTGAGCGGTATCCATAAACTGCGCTGACTCGGTATCGATACAAGTCGGCTGCCCGCATGAAGCCAGTTTCAGATTGATATAAAGATGCAACTGTTGTTTAACAGCTTGCTCGTCTTGCCCCACCGACCCCAGACCCAGCGCCCTTAGCTTATCCATAATCCTCCCCCTTTTAGTTTTAGAAAACGATGCTTCCATGATATAGCAAACTTGGGGGTTTGGGTCAGTAGCAATCCAAGCAGCGCGCCCTCGACCCAGAGCGATTGCGCTCAACCAAGCGGGTGCTCAGCGCTGCAGAGGCCTGGCTGGTGAAAATCTTCCTGTCGGCAATAGTGTCAATTTTTCTCGGCTTCGGCCTCGCCAAGATTGTTCAAAAACCACATGGCCGCGATTTGCTGGTGTAAATCATCGAACTTCGCTTGCAAGCCGTCCAGCACTTGATGCAATTGCTCCGGGGTAGTCTGCTTAATCTCAATGCCCAGCACCTGCTGTTCCAATTGTTCCAGCTGCGGGAATAGTTCGACAGCATGCGGCAAGCGTTTGATGCAATGCGTAATCTCCTCGATGCAATGCACCACGGCCCTGGGAAAATCCGGGTTTTTTAACAGATAGTTCAAAACATCCTCACCTTTAATTCGGTTGCGGACGTGTTTGCGATACATCAAGACCGCACTCAAGGACTTCAAAACGTTGATCCACAGGATAGTCTCGTACTCGCGCATTTTGGTGCTGCGATTTTCCGCCAACAGCACGGTGCCGAAATCCATGATCCGGCTGGTCATATCGGCCCGTTCCAAATTGCGGCCGATACAGATAAACCGGGCACTGTCGCTGCGGCTCATAGACCCGGCCATAAAACCGGTAAAGCGCTGGCAGCCGGCCATGATTTCCTGCAAGAACAGCGCACGCCCCCGCCGATTGGACAAGCTATCCAGATTGTTATTAGCATACAGATACATTTCGTTGACCTGCTGCCAGGCTTCGTCGGGCATCAGCTCGCGGCTGGTGCGGATATTCTCACGGGCAAACGACAAAGACGCCAATAAGGAGCCGGGATTGCTCATATCGGCTAATAAAAACCGGGTGGTGTTCTGCTCGCTGGGATTTTTAAAGCGTTGATAAAACGCCTCTTCGACGCCGCAAATATTTAATAAATTGCGCCAGCCTAATTCCACACCATACGGCAAGTCGTAGATCAAATGCATCGTGGCGCTGATCAGGCGGGCGGTGTTTTCGGTGCGCTCCAGATAACGGGCCATCCAGTACAAACGTTCGGCGGATCGCGATAACATCTTATTGCTCCCTGTTGATAATCCAAGTGTCTTTACTGCCGCCGCCCTGCGATGAATTCACCACCAGCGAACCGGCCCTGAGCGCCACGCGGGTCAAGCCGCCAGCGGTGACAAAGCTGTTCTCACCTTGCAGGATGAAGGGGCGCAAGTCGATGTGCCTGGGCTCCAGACTATCACCGCACAAGGTCGGGCAGGTTGATAAAGCCAAAGTTGGCTGGGCGATGTAATTACGCGGATTGTTTTTAATCAGCTTATGAAATTGCTTGATTTCCTTTTGGCTGGCGTGCGGGCCGACCAACATGCCATAGCCGCCGGACTCGTTGGCCGGCTTAACTACCAACTCCGGCAAATGCGCCAGCACGTAGGCGCATTGTTCTGGATCGCTACAGAGATAAGTCGGCACGTTCGGCAAAATCGGCTCTTCATTCAGATAATAGCGAATCATTTCAGGCACATAGGCATACACCACTTTGTCGTCCGCTACCCCGGCGCCTGGCGCATTAGCCAGCGCCACATTGCCGGCTTTCCAGGCCCGCATCAAGCCCTTCACGCCCAATACCGAATCCTTATGAAAGACTTCAGGGTCGAGAAACAGATCGTCGATGCGCCGATAAATCACATCGACTTTTTCCAAACCCTTGATGGTACGCATATAAACGCAATCGTCGTCCTTGACCAGCAAGTCGCCGCCTTCCACCAATTCCGCACCCATTTGCTGCGCCAGGAACGCATGTTCGAAATAGGCCGAGTTGTAGATACCGGGCGTCAAGACGGCAATTTGCGGGGTGTCATCGGTATCCGGTGCCAGTGACGCCAGCATTTCGAACAACTGGGTCGGATAATCGTCCACTGGTAAGATATTCAGATTTTCCAATAACTCCGGAAAGATCCGTTTGGTAATTACCCGGTTTTCGATCATGTACGACACGCCGGATGGCACCCGCAAATTGTCTTCCAGCACATACAGCTTGCCGTCGCCAGCCCGCACCAGATCGCTGCCGCAGATATTGGCCCAAGTACCGAATTTGGGCTGCATGCCCAAACATTCCTTACGAAAATTGCTGGAACTGTTGATCAGATCAGCCGGCACCAAACCGTCTTTTATAATCTGCTGCTGGTTATAAACATCGTTGATAAAGCAATTCAAAGCTTTCAGACGCTGTTTCAGACCTGCTTCCACTGCTTGCCATTCCTGAAAATCGATCAGCCGCGGAATGATGTCGAAAGGCCAAGCTCTATCGATATTGCCTTCGTCGCTGTAGACGGTGAAGGTGATGCCCATCTCCATGATGGCCGCCTCCGCCGCCGACAACCGGCCCTTAATTGCATCCATGCCCAAAGATTGTAAGTATTGACTCAAACTGGCGCAGGTATCACGTGGCTTGCCGCCCGCAGCAATCATCTCGTCGTAAGCCTTATCGGCGCTGTAATCCGCCCAAATTGTCGAAGTAACCATGCTGTATGCATCCGTGATATTTGCTTTTATGGTGCAAGTCCGCGCGGAATTGGTGCAAAAACGACCGCACCATTTCAACGCAAACCGGTTCTAATGATTTACCCGATATAAAGCAATAGCAATGCCAAGTTGCGCGCCTACGGCTATCACTTGCTCGGCCGTGACCGACTTATCGTGCCTTAGCACTGGCAAATACCCTTTAGTTCAGAAGCTTGAAGCCAATCCAATGCTCTATATTGAGCGACTCTAGGCGGAGCCACCGAATCCAAAAGGTCTATGCCGCACTCCGCTCTTTCTGATCGTAACGGCATACTTTTTGCGGGTCTCTTGGACTACGCATTCATCCAAAGTCTCGTCAGAATCGGCATCTGCAATAAAAACCAGCTTAGAAAACATAAAAAAAACGAGATTAGCTTTGATCAATTGCGCTATACCCGGTAAACCGGCAAACTAAACCTATGAAAACCTTAAGCACACCAGAAGCTTTCGCGCCGGGATACCGCCTCGATAAGGGGGCCCACGACGAAATGCTGGACGAGACGGGCCGGGTTAGACCGCATTGGGCCCACCTGATGCAGGCGTTGCAACAGCTTGGCCCCCGCGAAGTCGGCGAACGCCACCAGGAAGCGCTAAGACTGCTGCGCGAAAACGGCGTCACCTACAACGTTTATGACGACCCGGATGGTATCAACCGCCCCTGGCAACTCGACCCGATACCGCTATTGCTTTCCGGCGACGAGTGGTTCGACATTGAGGCCGGACTGCTGCAACGCGCCGAACTGTTGAATCTGATTTTGGCCGACCTGTACGGCCCGCGCCAGCTCATCAAGAAAAACCTGCTGCCGCTGGAACTGATCTACAACCACGGCGGCTTTCTGCGCGTTTGTGATCAAGTTAGCTTGCCCGGCCAGCATCAGTTGGTATTGTGCGCCGCCGACCTGGCCCGCGGCCCGGACAAAAAAATGTGGGTGCTGGGTGATCGTACGCAAGCGCCATCCGGCGCCGGTTATGCGTTGGAAAACCGCTTGGCCATGTCACGGGTGTTGCCCAGCTTGTTCCGCGACACTCACGTGCACCGCCTGGCGCGTTTCTTTCAATCCCTGCGCGCCGGCCTGAATGCCGTCGCCCCCGGCGACGCCGACACCCCGCGTGTAGTGGTCCTGACCCCCGGCCCACTGAACGAAACTTTCTTCGAACACGCCTATTTGGCCTCCTATCTGGGTTACCCGCTGGTACAGGGCGACGACCTGACGATTCGCGACGGCTATGTCTGGCTGAAATCGCTGGTCGGCTTGCAGCGGGTGGATGTGATCTTGCGTCGGGTTGACGACAATTACTGCGACCCGCTGGAACTGCGCGAAGATTCGCGGCTAGGCGTCCCCGGCCTGTTGGAAGTGGTCAGGCGCGGCAATGTGGCGATTGCCAACCCGCTAGGTAGCGGCATATTGGAAAATCCCGGCATCATGCCGTTCCTGCCGGGCATCGCCAAATACTTCCTGGGCCAAACCCTAAAGCTAAATTCGATCGCCACCTGGTGGTGCGGCCAAGCCCGTGAGTTAAATTACGTCCTCGCCAATCTGGAACGCCTGGTCATCAAGCCGATCTACCGCAAACCCGGCGAACGTTCGGTGTTCGGCCATCAGCTGAGCCGTGCACAACTCGCTGATTGGCGCGCGCGCATCAAGGCCCGCCCGGCGCTTTACGTCGGCCAGGAATACGAGAGCTTTTCCACCGTGCCGGCGCTGGTCGCGGGTGGCTACGAACCGCGCCAAACCGTGCTGCGCTGCTTCATGGTGGCGCGGGCGGACGGTTATACGCTGATGCCTGGCGGCTTGAGTCGCAGCGCACCGCAATATGGCAACATGATGATCAGCAACCAAACCGGCGGCATCAGTAAAGATACCTGGGTGGTCGCTACCGAGCCCCAACATCCGGCCATTCCGGCCAAGCGCAGCGCCAGTTTGGCAGGCCACGGCAATGCCCTTCCCAGCCGCGCGGCGGACAATATTTTTTGGGTGGGCCGCAACGCGGAACGCGCGGAAGGCGGCGTACGCTTGTTGCGCGCCACAATCAAAAAACTGTTCAGCAACCCTGACCGCGATAGCCCGGACTATCAGCTCAGCCTGGAAACCCTGCTGCGTTGCGTCACCAGCATGACCGGCACCTACCCCGGTTTTTTTGCCGAGGATAACGAAAGTTTGTTGCAGTCGCCGGAAGCCGAATTACTGGCAGTGGTCGCCGACGAAAGCCGGGCAGGCAGCCTGGCCAACACGGTAAACAGGATGACCCAATCCGGTTATGCGGTACGCGATTTATGGTCGTCGGATACCTGGCGGGTCATTGACGAAATAGAGGAACAGGTTTCCGAAGCGCGCCGCCTGGGCAAAATCGGTTTGTGGTCGATGCAGGAGCAAATGGATCAGCTGATCACCACGCTCTCCGCCTTCAGCGGCCTGGTGATGGAGAGCATGACACGCGGCAACGGCTGGCTGTTTCTGGACATCGGCCGGCGCCTGGAGCGCGGCTTGCAGTTGGTATCGGTATTGAGAACAGCGTTTGCGATGCCGCAAAGCGAAGCGGCGGAAACCCGCTTGCTGGAATCCCTGCTGGATACCAGCGACAACCTGATTTGCTACCGCCAACATTATCGTAGCAACCTGGAGTTAGCCTCGTTTTTGGAACTGCTGCTGATGGACCCCAACAATCCCCGCTCACTGGCCTATCAAATCGCCCGTTTGCAGGAGCATGTCGGCAAACTGCCGCGCGAACCCAGTACCCGCCGGATTAGCGCCGAAGAGCGCTTGCTATTAGAGGCTAGTTGTCTGCTGAATATCGCCAATATCGAAGACTTATTGAGCGTCTCGGAATCCGGGATTCGCGAAGCGCTGGACCAACAGCTCAGCAAGATTTACGCCCTATTGGCCGCGTTGTCCGATACTTTGACCGCCAATTATTTCCGCCACGGGGACGCGCCGCAATCGCTGTCCTAAGGGAGTCACCATGCGTTATCGGGTTACCCATACCACTACCTACCGTTACCAACAACCGGTGGGCTTGTCTTACAACGAAGTGCGGATGCAGCCGCGCCCCTGCCCGAATCAGCAACTGCTCAGCTCACAACTGAAAATCACCCCCTTGCCCTGCGACTATCGGACCCGTACCGATTTTTTCGGCAATCAAGTGGCCTGGTTTTCGATTAGGGAGCCGCATCGGGAGTTTGTGGTCACCGCCAGCAGCGAAGTACAGATTTTTCCGCAACCGGTGCAGTTGGATTTCAGCCACGGCATGAGCTGGGAACTGGTCAAGGAAGCGCTCTGGAACGACAGAAGCGAACCACTACTGGAGGCCCGGCAATTTGCCTTGGATTCGCCGTTCATCGCCGCCGACGCCGAGCTGGCCGCTTACGCTCAAGCCTCATTCACACCCGGCAAGGCGCTGATTGAAGCGATACACGATCTGATGCAACGCATTCACCGCGATTTTACCTTCGACCCGGAATTCACCAACCTGGCCACCCCGCTGACCACCGTACTGGAACATCGGCGCGGCGTCTGCCAGGATTTCGCCCACCTGGCCATAGGCTGCATCCGCTCGCAAGGCCTGGCGGCCCGCTACGTCAGCGGTTATATCGAAACCCTGCCGCCGCCCGGCAAGAAAAAACTGGTGGGCGCCGACGCCTCGCACGCCTGGTTCTCGGTGTATTTACCGGATCTGGGCTGGATGGACTTTGACCCTACCAACAACCAATTGCCGGGGGACAGGCACATCATCGTCGCCTGGGGCCGGGACTATAGCGATGTTACGCCCTTGAAAGGGGTGATTTTCGGCGGCCAGAACCACGAATTGAAAGTGGCGGTGGAAGTGGAAAACCTGGGCGCGTAACCCTAACCGGATACCGAAGAAAATCACCCGCATAAAACCACGTTTCATCCGTTAGGAATGCCCGAAAATCCCCGTACTTAGCCCGTGACAAAACCTTGCATTTCGTGAGATAAACCAAGATATTGGGCTTGTCCCTTCACCTGCTTTCAATACATCAAGGTAATCTCTTGCGCCGTTTTTCGACCTTTTCCACCGCAGCACTAGTCCACCTTATCGGCTTGGCCGTCGCCTACGCGCTGGTTGCCAAACTGGTGTTGATGTTTTTCGCCGCCAATCACGTAATATCCGTCATCTGGCCGCCTGGCGGCATCGCACTGGCAGCCTTGCTGCTCGGCGGTAAAAAACTGTGGCCCGGCGTGTTTCTGGGCGCATTACTTGGCAATTTGTGGGCAGGCAACCCGCTGGAGCAAGCCTTGCCTATCGCTTGCGGCAATACCGTGGAAGCACTTGTCGGCTGCTATCTGCTGGGCGAGATTCGCAAACTGCAACAGCCGCAAGACTACTTACGCATCCTGTTTGCCGGCGCCTTGGCTTCGGTCATTGCGGCCATAGTGGGTTCCTTAGTTCTGTTACATTTCAACGCAATAACGGCGCAGCAATGGCCGATCAGTCTAGCGCATTGGTGGATGGGCGACGTCTTGGGTATTGCGATTGTCACGCCGCTAATTTTGGTCTGGCGGCAGCCGCCAAGTTTTGACTGGAACCCATATCAAGTTTGGCGCGCGTTGCTTTATGTCACAACGGCGTTTCTGGCGGGACAAATGATTTTCCTGGAGTGGCCGTGGCATCTTGGCCACTACGGCAAAGCATTTTATATGTTCGCTTTTCTGGTTTACGGCGCACTCTACTTTGGCTTGCATGGCACCTTGTTACTAATCAGCATGGTCATGCTGCAAAGCATATTCGGTGCGATTTTTCAGGTAGGCTTTTTTGCAGCCGACAGCAGTGAGACCGGGCTATTGCTGCAATGGTCTTTTTTGCTGGTACTGTCCAGCGTCGGCATTTCCCTGGCGCTGGCTATCGAGCGCTACCAGCGCTCAGAACAATTCAGCAAAGCCCTAGGCGATTTCAACAAACACATTCTGCGTTCAGTCCAGGAAGGCGTGATTGTTTACGATCTGCAGGGCCGTATCGAACTCTGGAACCGTTATATGGAAACCCTGACGGGATGGCCGCAAGCCGCTTGCCTGGGAAAATACCCTGTTGAAATATTTCCCTGGCTGGCGCAAACACCAATTCCTGACGGCATTCAAAAGGCGTTGCAAGGCGAAACGGTCTATCAAACCCCGTTTACCGCAGGCGACGGCCGCTGGATCAGTTCGATGCAAATGCCCATACGAGACGACCAGGAACGGATTGTCGGCGTTATCGAACTGGTTAAAGACGAATCCTTGAACGTTGAGTTCGGCAAATCCCTGTCGGTCAGCGAATTGCGGTTTCAAAGCATCCTGGACAATACCCCCACGGTGATTTACAGCAAAGATCTGCAAGGCCAATACCTGCTGATCAACCGCCAATTTGAAAAACTGTTCGCGGTTGACAATAAGACTGTCAGAGGCAAACGGGATATCGACTTATTTCCGGGCGACGACACCGAACTCCTGTGGAAAAACGATTTAGAGGTCGCTAATAGCGGCCAGGCACAGATTTTTGAAGAAAAGATCACCCATCAAGACGGTAATATTCATACGTATTTGTCGCATAAGTTTCCGCTACGTAATGGGCAAGGCGAAATCTACGCGGTATGCGGCATTTCCACGGACATCAGCGAGCGCAAGCTATCGGAAAAATTATTGCAGGAAAGCGAATTGCGCTGGAAATTTGCGCTGGAAAGCGGCGGTGACGGCGTCTGGGATTGGGATTTGACCAACGGTAAAGTGTTTCTGTCGCCACGCTGTATGGAGATTCTGAATTTCAGCGAACAAGACCGAGACAACGATTACCGGAATTGGGAAGCTACGATACACCCGGAAGACAGCGCCCGGATGATGGCCGACTTGCAAACGCATCTGGAAAATCGCAGCTCACGCTTCAGCAACGAACACCGCGTAAAGCACGGCGATAACCAATGGCGCTGGATTTTAACGCGCGGTCTGGTGATCAGCCGCGATGTCCAGGGCAAGGCTTTGCGCATGATCGGCACCCAAACCGACATTACCGAACGCAAACAGCTGCAATGGCTGCAATTGTCCAAGATTGTCGATGGTTCGCCGGAAGCCACGTTTTTAGTTGGCGAAAACGGCCTCATCAAACTCGCCAACCCGCCCGCCGCGAAAGCATTTATCTACACGCTGGATGAGTTGATAGGTCTGAGTGTCGAAGCGCTGGTACCGGAACGGGCCCGCGCCAAACACCCGGAACAGCGCGCGCAATTTTTACAAGAGAACAAAGCCCGGCCGATGAGCGCCAGCCGCTCCCTAACCGCAATACGCGGCGACGGCACGGAATTTCCGGTCGAAATCAGTTTGACACCTATCGATATAGACAACCGGCGTTACATACTCGTATCCGTTTTGGACATCAGCGAACGCAAGCGGCTAGAACATGAAATGCAGTTGATGGCGATGATTTACCAAGCCATCGGCGAAGCGGTGATGGTCGCGGACACCGACAACCGCATCATCGCGATTAACGAAGCGTTTACCCGCCTGACCGGCTATACCGCGGAAGACGCGATAGGGAAGTCCACCGACATTCTGAAATCGGGCCGCCACGATCCGGATTTTTATCAGACCATGTGGCACTCGCTGTTACAAACCGGCCACTGGCAAGGCGAAATTTGGAATAAACGCAAAAACGGCGATATTTACCAAGAATGGCTAGTGATCAACACCATCTACGGCGAACACGGCGAAGTAGAGCGCCGGGTGGCGATGTTCTCGGAAATTACCGAGCAGAAACATGTCGAACAAACCATCTGGCGCCAAGCCAATTTCGACCCGCTCACCGATTTGGCCAACCGGCGCATGTTCCAGGATCGCTTGAACCAGGAAATCAAAAAAGCCCAGCGCGACAAAAACAGTCTGGCGGTCATGCTGCTGGATCTGGACCGTTTCAAGGAAATTAACGACACCCTGGGCCACGGCATGGGCGACATTTTGCTGCAGGAAACGGCGCGGCGCATACTGGCTTGCGTACGCAATGTGGATACGGTGGCTCGGCTCGGTGGCGACGAGTTCACCATCATCCTGGGCGAGTTGGACTCGGAAACCAATATAGACCGGGTCGCGCAAGCCATCCTGCACCAGCTTGCCGAACCATTTCGTTTAGGCGAGGAATTAGCCTACATTTCGGTCAGCATCGGCATCACCTTCTATCCGCAAGACGCGCTGGAAGCCGAGCAATTAATCAAGAACGCCGATCAGGCCATGTATTCCGCCAAGCAACAAGGCCGCAACCGCTACAATTTCTTTACCAGCGAGATGGAGCAAACCGCGCAAAACCGGATGCGCCTGACCAGCGATCTGCGCCAAGCGTTGACCAATCAGGAGTTTCGCGTATTTTATCAGCCGATAGTCGAACTGAGCAGCGGCAGACTGCATAAAACAGAAGCGCTGATCCGCTGGCAACATCCCACGCGCGGCATGATCAGCCCAGCCGAATTTATTCCGTTGGCGGAAGAAACCGGCTTGATAGTCGATATTGGCGATTGGGTATTTCGGAGGGCCGCAAAACAGGTCGCCGAGTGGCGCACCCAATATCGCCCGGATTTACAAATGGGTATTAACAAGTCGCCGATACAATTTACGCGCAGCGATCTTGGCGACAACAAATGGATAGACTACCTGCAGGAGCTGGGCTTATCCGGCCAATGCGTCGTCATCGAAATTACCGAAAGCTTGTTGCTGGACGCGGACAATACTGTCCGCGACCATTTATTTGCCTACCGCGATGCCGGCATTCAGGTGGCTATCGACGATTTCGGCACCGGCTATTCGTCCTTGTCTTACCTGAAAAAATTCGACATCGATTACCTGAAGATCGATCAGAGCTTTGTACGCAATTTGGAAGCCGACTCCAGCGATCTGGCGCTATGCGAAGCGATCATCGTGATGGCGCATAAACTGGGCTTGAAAGTAATAGCCGAAGGCATTGAAACCCTGCAGCAATTGGAATTACTAAGCGCCGCCCGCTGCGATTACGGCCAAGGCTATCTGTTTTCCAAACCGCTGCCCGCGCCTGAATTTGTGCAACTTTTCAGCAAGGATGATCAGAGACCTACACCGCCGTCAGCAACACCTACAACGCCGGCGAAACCGGCCGGACGCGGCGACTCCAGCATTTCCAAATTGTTCGGTTCGGACAAATAAGCGGAGCGATGCACAACAGTTTCCGGAATGAACGCTTTCGGCAATCATCAACCAAAGCCTCATACTACCCACACGAATGCCTATCAAAAACGGAGTTTTTATGCGAATCGACAACCCCTCTTTACCCGCCATTTTATTGAGCGCCGCCGTCCTGGTTTGCCAACCGGCTCGCGCCCAGGACGCGCCCAGCCCGCAACAAGCCCTGCAAAACTTTGGCATAAGCGCCACGCAAATCCCGCAACTGGAACGCGGCGAAATCGTCGGTTACGATGTCAGCGAAACCAGCCAAAAGGAACTTGCCATAGGCGTGGCGATGATCTTGCCGGTGGGTTTACCGCAACTGGCCGATTACATCAAAAAAGGCAAGCTCAATGCCGGCGAGAGCGACATCGTCGCCACCGGCATGCTCGATAACAACGCCAGCGTCGACAGTTTTAAGAAGTTCGCGTTTACCGAGAAGCAGCTTGACGAAGCCAAGGCCTTTCTGGAAGCGAAGCCGGGCGACGAATTCAACCTCTCCAAAGCCGAACTGGATAGTTTGAAAAGCCTGCAAGCCGGACTGGAAGACGCCGACAACAAAACCATACTGAAAACCGCCAACCAAAAATACCGCGAATTTTTACTGCAACGCCTGCAAGCCTATAAAAAAAGCGGCCTGGCCGGCATTGCCCCTTACAGCCGCGACGGCGGCACAGCCGACCCGGCTGCGGAACTACGCAACGACGCCGTGAACAGCAAAGCCTGGGCGCGATATTTCCCGGAACTGCAACAAGCCTGGTTGAACTACCCTGCCGCGTTACCGGCCAATGCCAGCGAACAGTTTTTGTGGCTGAATCGGCGCGTGGAAGACCGTCCCACCGCCGTGCTTAATCACCGAGTAATCGCCATCGGCGAAGGCGGCGGCATTGTGGTTTCCCGGCAGTTTTACGTCGGCCACTCCTACAATTCCAGCCACGTGGTGGCGGGCGGCTTGCCCTATAAGGACGGCACGCTGGTGTTTTATTCCATCCGCAGCTCCACCGATCAAGTCGCCGGCATGGGCAGCAGCCTTAAGCACTCGATAGGCCGCGAACAGATGAAAAAAGAGATGATCAAGCGCCTGCAACGCTTGAATAAAGACATGAAACTTAAACCCGCGCCTGTCGCCGCCGAAGAGTAATTTCGATAAACAAACGCAAGGAATCGTAACGCAAGCCCAATCAAATTCAGGCATTAAGCTTGATTGGCTTGCACATTGCCCCCATTCTGGTAAATATCCCTATAACTTTATTCCCCCAAGCCTAAAATCCTCGATGAATATTAAACACAAAGCCCACCCTTGGCATGGCATCCATCCCGGCAATAACACCCCGGACATCGTCACCGCCTTCATAGAAATCGTGCCGTCCGACACGGTGAAATATGAAATCGACAAAGACAGCGGCTATCTGAAAATCGACCGGCCGCAAAAATTCTCCAACATGATTCCGACTCTGTACGGCTTCATTCCCCGCAGTTATTGCGCGGAAAAGATCGCCGAATACGCCGCCACTCAATCCGGCAAACCGGTCAGCAAGGGCGACGGCGACCCGCTGGATATATGCGTATTGAGCGAACGTAGCGTTACCCACGGCGACATTCTGTTGCAGGCCATCCCGATCGGCGGATTCCGTTTACTGGACGGCGGCGAGGCCGACGACAAAATCATCGCGGTGATGAAAGGCGACGAATTCTACCGGCAATGGCGCGACGTCTCCGACTGCCCGGAGTCGTATATCAACCGATTGAAGCACTACTTCCTGACTTACAAACACCTACCCAGCGAAAAAAGTATCTGCGAAATCACCCACGTCTACGGCCGCGAGGAAGCTCACGAGGTCATCAGGCGCGCAATGGCGGATTACCAATATCATTTTGGCTGCCAGGACGACGAGTAGCGTTTTTTGGGAATGGGTGCGCCGAGTCGTTTGCGGCGCGTCCAGGCTGATTAATACATTTTCCAGGCTCCTCTAACGACAAGCCGCACAGACCCATGATAGACTAAACCAAGTTAACTTAGTTTACTGGAGGTCATCGTGCAAACCGTCAACATCCACGAAGCAAAAACTCACTTATCTCGATTGGTTGAACAAGCTGCGAAAGGCGAACCGTTCGTGATTGCCAAGGCTGGTAAACAGCTCGTCAAGGTTTCCGCGCTGGACAGCCCAACGGGCGATCAAGTCCGACGCTTGGGGTTCCTGAGCGGATATATCAAAGTGCCTGACGATTTCGACAGAATGGGCAGTGAAGACATTGCGCAGTTATTCGGCACTGACGATGAAACTGCTGCTTGATACCCATCTGCTGCTTTGGGCGGCTGGCTCCCCAAATTTGCTACCTGAACAAGCTCGCCGGATGCTGGAAGATATACAAAACCAGCTATTTTTCAGTGCCGCCAGCCTCTGGGAAATCGCCATCAAACACGGCCTCGGCCGTGATGATTTTCAAGTAGACGCAAGAGTGCTGCGGCGCGGTTTGCTGGACAACGGCTATACCGAAATCCCCATCGGCAGCGATCACGCGGTTTTCATCGAAAGTCTACCGCCCATCCACAAAGACCCTTTCGACCGCATCCTGGTTGCGCAAGCCAACGTAGAAGGCATAACGCTTTTAACTGCCGATACGCTGGTTGCAAAATATCCGGGGCCGGTCAGGTTAGTTTGATACTCAAAAACTTTATTTTTTGGCATGAATATACGGAAGCATTTCTGGACTACCTGCTAATCTCAATGCAATTTTGAATCCGCCTAGGGACCAAGCGGAGTTTAATCCAGCGATACCAACACGAGTATTGTGTATCTCCAAAGCATCAGTCCAAATCAAGTGAGGATTGCCAGGTAAGAGATGTAAAAGGTTATAACTGGTAAGAAAGTTCCGATAATTCAACAGCCTTTCCATAAACCTTTGCCATTGCTTATTTTCATCCCTCATCATCGTAATTACATCGTCGAGTTTGAGATTTGGTTGGCGTATCCATGCTGTTTGATCTGGAGTAATTTCGTTTCGATCTACATCATGATTGCCAGGTACCAAATAAAGACTGCGAATTGGAATTTCTGGAATAAAAGCCTTGCGAATAGCGTCCAGAAAATCACGGACTAGCAGGTATTGGTCGTCCATGCTTTCGCCCGAAACTGCCCCGAAAACCAAATCGCCAGTGAAAAATATAAGGTCTGGACGCAAACCATGTTCTATTTGCATTTGCTTCAAATCACAGACAAGTGCGTCGGTGATTTGTCGTGAATCCCAGCCATCACGTTCGCGGCCATGGAAATCGGAAAGGTGCAACCGGTCAGTTTGCGAGACATTTTGATCCGTCAAAGAAGTTAGCCGTGAGCTCAGCCAAACTCATCCAGGTCATTTACACTAACCGGAAAACGTATATACTTCACGTAACTACATTTTACATATGGAGTGCCCTATGACCTATGCCCGTATTTTCCAATCCGGCAATAGCCAGGCAGTGCGGCTACCCAAGGAATTTCGCTTCAATACTGACCGAGTGGAAATTTTCCGCCGGGGCGATGAAATCGTATTGCGGGAAACGCCCGCCAACGCCGCCGCGATATTCGACGCCTTAGCAGCATTGCCCGACGACTTTATGAGCGACGGCCGTGAAGATACGCCGCCCCAGGATCGTGAGGCGCTTTGATGAGCGTCCGTTATCTGCTCGATACCAATATTTGCATTTATATCGCCAAGTACAATCCGCCAGAAGTGCGCGAGCGTTTTGCCCGTCACGCTGCGGATGAATTGGCGATGTCGGTGATTACCTTGGGCGAACTGCGATTCGGCGCGGAGAAAAGTCAGGCCAGGGAAAGGGCGTTAGCCGGCATTAACGAACTTACCGGTTTGATTCCGGTATATGGCTTGCCGGAAGCAGCTGGCGAGCATTACGGACAGATACGTGCGGCGCTGCAAAAGATCGGGCAGCCCATCGGTAATAACGATTTATGGTTGGCGGCTCACGCCAGATCGGAAGGATGGATTTTGGTCACCAACAACGAACGCGAATTTGTGCGAGTGCCGGGGTTGCAAGTAGACAACTGGGTAAACTCATCAGGCTGAACACCTAAGCAAGCGCCTCAGGCAATGGTTTAGTCTGGGCTCCAAACATCATCCAGCGTCTATTGACTAATTTTCGTTCATCCTATTCAACTTATATGAGCTCAGGACAACCCGAATGAAACATTTATCAATAGCAATAATTTTGTTGGCTACTTTCGCCGCCTGCACAACAAGCTCTCGATATACCCAACCATTAGTCGTCGCCGACCCGGCTCCAACGCCAAAATCCATATCGACCGCCTCTCTTTACCCATCGACCGCCACCGAAAAAACCGGCCCCGTAAATGTCTATCTGATTCCGTTAAACGATTTCTCGGAAGATATTGCGGCGCAAATCGGCAGGGATTTGAGTAAGGAATTCGGCCTGTGGGTTAAGGGCACGGTGGCGATGGGCACGCAAGGCCTGATGCCGATGCCGGGCAGCCAACAATTCGCGGCAGAAGACATCTTCGAACAGGCTAAAACCGTGATGCAACGTTTGCCGGAAGCGGACAGCAACACCTATTTTATTTTTCTGACCAACCGCGACATCAACAGCCGCGCCCGGAATTTTCGTTTCCAGTTTTCCTATCACGACAAGGTTTGCCGCTGTTCGGTGGTTTCCGCCGCGCGCATGCACCCGGAACCGGAAAATTCGCCCGGTAGCCGCCAGCATCTCGAATCGCGCTTCGTTAAAATGACCAAACGCGCCATCGGTCAAATGGTTTTAGGATGGGAGCGCTCCAGCGACATTAACGATCTGATGTATTCGCCGATTATGAGCCTGGACGATATAGATCATTTGGGTAATCGGCATCCGGCGATACCCAAAAAATAAGCCGGTACAAGCAGCCGGCTTTGTGGGTTTGAGCAGGATTTCCCGTTGTTTTAACCCAGCCCCAACTTATTACAGGTATGCCGTTCGGGCTGAGCTTGTCGAAGCCCTGGCTAGTGTGCCCCTAACTAAACTCACCGCGAACGGTAAGGGCCGGGTTAAAAATCCGGTACGACTTAAGGAATACCCGTTTTAGCCTCGCAATTGGCTGCGGTATCGGTACCGGCGCCACCGTCGCAGCTATCCGTACCCGCTTCGCCGTTCAGGGTGTCGTTGCCGGCGTCGCCTTTCAGTGTGTCCTGGCCTAGGCCACCGCAGATGACATCATTATCTGCGCCGCCGCTTATGGTGTCGTTACCGCTCAGGCCGTGGATAACGTCTCGGCGTTTCGTACCGAATAAAGTATCTGCACCTGGAGTGCCGACGATGGTGGGCACCAGACCGTTGCACAATAGCGGCTGAACCGCGACCGTTTGCACGGCGCTGTTGTTGAGCGGCTGGCCGTCGGTTTGATCGGCAAGCACAGTCACTTGATTGCTCAACGTAAGCGCAGCGGTAGGAATGGCTTTGACGGTGACAGTAGCGCTGGCGGTGTTAGCCAGACCACCCAAACGACAAGTAATCTTACCGCTGGACGGAGCACTGCAACTGCCTTGTGATGTGGTTGCAGAGATTGAGGATAAACCAGAGGCTGGCAAAGTATCGATTAACGTCACACCTGTAGCATCGGCTGTGCCGTTATTCTTAACAACAATGGTCCAGGTCAGGCTGTCGCGCACCATCGCCGCGCTTACCGTGCCGCTGACGGCCAAATCCGCCGCTGGCGCAGACGCTAATTCAAAAGCACCAATATCGCATTGCGGGCCTTGCGGACGAGCCAAGCCGCGTTGATCGACATTGTTTACCGGCGCAGTTGCGCACAATAGCTTATCGGCCGCATCGATGGCACCGCTGCCGGGGATCAATGCCAAGGTTTGAGTCGGACCACCGTGGTTAGCCAAAGTAGTTTCCACCAAAGTGCTGGCATCCACGCCGGTGATATTGCCGTTGCTGCCGTGTACCGGCACTATCGGGTCAACCCCGTTCCATCGGTAAAACAGGTTGGCGGGAAAGCCGATCAAGTTGTAACTGGCGGTGGTTGGAGAACCGCCGATGTCGGCATCACCCACCGCCGCCGTATTACCGGCGACAATGCTGTTATGGAGATTTAGAGTACCCAGGTTTTCGATACCGCCGCCGTTGTCTTCCAGCGAACAAAAAAAGCCCGGCGGGCAAACCGGCAACTGCACGCTGTTGCCGACGATGGTGCTGTTCGTGATGTTGGCCGAGATACCGGAGTTTCTAATCGCGCCGCCGAAAACCGAACGGTTGCCGGAGAAGGTACTGTTAACCACCGTCAGATTGCCGCCGGGATTGGCCAGCGTGGTATCCGAGTAGTTGGCGATGCCGCCGCCGGTGCGGGTGGCGGTATTACCAACGAAGGTGCTATTCAGCACCGTAAGGCTACCGAATTGGTTATAAACGCCGCCACCCTGCGGGTCCGCATAACCATTGGCGACGGTCAAATTCTTTAACGTCAAACCCGCGCCGGGTGTCACCCAAAGCACGCGCACGGCGTTACCGCCACTTATCGTGACGCTGCGGCCTAAGCTGTCCAGCGTTAGGCCATCGGCATCGCTGATAGTCAGGGTGCTGCTCAACACGGTGGTACCATTGACGCCAAAGGTGATGATGTCTGCACCGGTCCCGGCCGGGCAATCGCCGCCCGTGGTATCGCTATCGCTGTTGGCATTGGCCACCGCTTCGCGCAGAGTGCAACTGCCGTCCGCCACTGCTGCCACATCCAATAAATTGGTAACGTTAATGGTGCTGGCCCAGGCGGGCGAACCTACCAGCGCGGACAACACAGCCAAGGCCATGCAATTGCGGGATGGACTGATTTTAGAACTATTCATATAAATCCTTTGGTGCTTGGTTTGCCTTGGAACAAGGCTATTGGTGGCCGATCAATCGGCACTGTTTATGGGGGTAATTGTTTTTAACTTATTCGCGTGTTGCCATTTATGCGTCAACCAATTGAATAGAGAGCATACCCTTGCATAGTAAAGCCATACTGGCGGGATCAGATTAACACCAGCCATTTCGTGCAGGGCAATTACCTCGTAAATCACCGGAGATTAGCAAAGGTTCAACACGGATTAAAAATTTCACCTAGCCCTTAAAGATCGCTACTCCCGCGCAGACTGAAGCTCAGTTGCTACCGAGGTTTCTTTGCGTATTCTGAATGGCTCCGGCTTTTGCGGTCATGACGAGCACCGGAGATTTAATGGCCAGATTAATAAACGCGGTATGCTGTATTTGCCATTTATTAACCCCAATATCCGAGTCGGCTATACTCGGCGCCATGACAACTGGATTTTTAAACATGACTCCCGCAACCTGGGGAAAAACCTGGCTGAGAGGTTTACCGCTCCTGCTATTGCTGCTCAACTCCACCGTCTACGCCCACGGCGTCGATGCCAATACCGAACGGTTTTTGCTGGCTAACCAAGGCGTTGCCATCGGGCCGTTTTTGTACATCGGCGCCAAGCACATGGTCACCGGCTACGATCATTTGTTGTTTTTGGTGGGGGTGATTTTCTTTTTATTCCGCACTCGCGACGTGCTGGTCTATGTCAGCCTGTTTACCTTGGGACATAGCTTGACGCTGCTGTTCGGCGTGTTAAGCAGCATCTCGGTCAATCCGTTTTTGATCGACGCCATTATCGGCTTGTCCATTGTGTATAAAGGTTTCGACAACCTGGGCGGTTTTCAGCGCCTATTGGGGTTTCAACCCAATACCAAATGGGCAGTGATGATTTTTGGCCTGTTTCACGGCTTTGGCCTGGCGACCAAATTGCAGGATTTTTCGCTGCCAGAAACCGGGCTTTGGAAGAACCTATTGGCGTTTAATGTGGGTGTGGAGATCGGCCAGTTTATGGCTCTGCTGTTTATCCTGATTGCCTTGGACTTCTGGCGCCGCCACCGCAGTTATTACGCCTTTTCAGCAACCACCAACACCCTGTTAATGTCCGGAGGCTTGATTCTGTTCGGCTACCAAATCACGGGCTACATCATCCATGGATAACTCGATGCAAGACAGCAATCCGCCAGTTCAATCAATTAAATCGCTGACCATCGCCAGCCTGTCGGCAACGCTATTGGCGGGCGTTGTGCTGATTACTGCGGTGTTGCCCGCTGAATACGGCATAGATCCGACCGGGTTTGGGCAAATGACCGGTTTAACTAGCTTGGCGTCGCCAAGTGAAACAGGCAGCGCTTGCTCGGAGCCGGTACAGGCGGTGAGCGCCGCGCAACCAGCAGCGCCCTCGCAATGGCAGGATACGGTAAAAATCGTGGTGCCGGCCGGCGAAGGACTGGAATACAAATTTCATCTCGCCAAAGGCGCGAACCTGGAATATTCGTGGTCCACTAACGGCGCGGCGCTATATTTTGATTTTCACGGCGAGCCGCAAGGCGATAAAACCGGCTATTTCAAAAGTTACAAAGAAACGACCGATAGCCAATCCAGCGGCTCGTTAAGCGCGCCCTTTGAAGGCTCGCACGGCTGGTATTGGGAAAACAAATCCAACGCGCCGGTTACTGTCGTTTTAAATACAAAAGGGGCTTATCGGATTTTGGGTTTGATGTGATCTAAAACCATCGGCTCAAGGAAACCAAGCTGACTGACATCAAAACGGGGGGATGCCAACAAACGAAAACGCTTAGTCTTCCGGCCCAAAGCACTGCTGATAATCCTTACAAACCTCGCAGGACGGCGCCCGGCAAACGTATAAGCCTTCCGCTTCGCACAGTTGTTTGTACAAAAACTTTTTCCATTTCATGTCTTTGCTGTTACGCACCAGCAATTCCGGAAAGTTGTAGCCCAGCATGGCCGACAAATCGCTGCGCGACCACAAGCCCAAATCCTGCCACAAATGATCGCTGCCCAAGCAGGCGGCGACAATCAGCGCGATCAGCCATTCGGTTTCCGCGCCAGGATTCGCGGCAAATTGCCCCAGCAAGATTTCCAAATCCTGTTTTTCCAGCATGCGGCTGTAATCCAGACTGCTACCGGAAAAGGCTTCCGGCGCCAAGGAATAGCCGGGAAAGTAGCGGTCTAACAACCGCTGAAATTGTTCTGGATTCAAGCCCAAGCTATCGGGAAGCACGCCGTCGCCGACGCACCAACTGGCGATGATTTGCGCCAACCAGACGCTGTTGGGCGACTGGTCGGCACAGGCCAGTAGATCCTCATAAATGTGTTGCCGCGACTTCATAACCAAGGGCTCTACCCTATCATTCGATGCCATGCTAAGTGTGCAACTCATACTCGATTCTCCGGCCTTATTAACGATGACGCAGACGCTTAATATTCGACGCGAATATCTTCATCCCTAACGATCATCTGACAAGCCAGACGCCATTCCGGCGGCAGGTCGTCAACGATCATTTGCTCCAACTGTTCGGTAGTGACTTTACCGATTTGTTTCAGCAGGGCTTTTTCCTTCTCGGTCATCGTGCCACCCATGCGCTCCAGCTTTTTATCGATGCTGGTGACGCGGACCACGCAAGTGCCGCATTCGCCATCTTCGCATTCGAAATTGATGGGGATCTTGTTTTCCAATGCCAGCTTCAAAATAGTCTGGGTGTGACTGCCGGCAACGGCGTAAACGGTTTTATCCCGATATTCGGGACTGGTAAATGTGACTAATGCCATGTGTTACTCCTTTTGCGTCTTTTAAACTGGTTTAAGGGAAATTTCGCCGCCCAATACTTGCGCTTGGCAAGCCAGACGGTTGTGTTTGCCGGCCATGTTTTCCCGCAAAATTTTGTCTTCCAGTACGGACGGCTCGGTCAAGTTGTTCCAACCGGCAGTCACTTTCATGATGCAGGTTCCGCAATCGCCTTCCCGGCAACCGTAAGTAATGCCGGAACCTACTTTCTCGGACACCTCAATCACCCGGGTGCCGGCGGGGACGGTAACCGTCACGTTTATATCTTCAAATGTAATGGTCGCTTTGGCCATTGTAAAAACTCCATAAGGTATTAAAAGTCATCTCGGCAGCCTCTAATCTGAGGACCAACCGGTTTGGAATCGAAACGATTCCTGATTTTCACCGGCCTTGCGGCCGATGAGTTCACCGATGCGTCCGTGGATCGGTTTAGCCTACGAATACCGCTGTAGACTCAATAGCAAGCGTCTGTTTAATCCGGTTTACAGGTCCGCAAAATTAATCACCCGCGACTCTCTGGCCCCGGTAAGCTCCTGGGCCAACTCAAGGCCAAAGGCTTTGCACTCGTGTATCTCGTCGTCAGTGGGAATCAGCTTGACGCGCAGGCCTTGAATCGGCACCCGCAACTTCAAGCCGCGCAAGCGGTCTTCCACTAGGCGCACGCCTTCGCCGGTCCAGCCGTAAGAACCGAACACGCCGCCGAGTTTGTTTTTCAGATTTACCACCGCGAGCGACGAGAGCAGATCCCATATCGGCTTGACCGCATCGCCGTTGATGGTCGGCGTACCCAACACCAAACCGTCGGCCTCTTCGATCAAATCGACAAACGGCGATACCTCGCCGCCTTCCAGGTCGTAAAGCGATACCCGCACATCCTCGACTTGCATCGCACCTTGGTAAATCGCTTCCGCCATGCGCCGGGTGTTGCCGTAAGAGCTGATGTAAAAAATCAGCAGGGTTTTTTGGTTGGGCCGCAGTTCGTTATGCAAAGCAGGACTGGATAACTGGCGATAACGCTGGATGTAATGCTGCGGGCGGTCACGCAAAATCGGGCCGTGGGTCGGTGCAATCAGTTTCAGCGGCAAGGGTTCGATCAACTCCAGAGCCCTGACCACGTATTCCTTGAACGGCCGCATGATGTGGGCGTAGTAGTATTCAAAGGAAAACCGAAAATCGCCGACCTTGTCGTTGTACAAACGGTTATCGCAAAAATGGCAGCCAAACACGTCGCCGGAAAACAGCATCGCTTCTTCCGGCGCGTAGGTGCATTGCGTGTCCGGCCAATGCAAATACGGGGTGTGCAAAAACTCCAGACTTCGGTCGCCCAGCGAGACCTTGTCGCCGGTCAGCACCGGGGTAAAGCTCAACTCGTCCTGCTTTAGCAGGCCTTTGAGCATGGACTGAGCTTTTTGGGAAATGAACAGCTGCGCGTGCGGCGCCCGTTTCATCAACTCCGGCAAGGCGCCGGTATGATCGGGTTCCAAATGATTGAGGACGATGACTTTGATTTCCGAATAGTCTGCAACGCTTTCCAGGCGGGCGAAAAAGGCGTTGGCAAAGCCTTCCTTGACGGTATCGATCACCGCCACACCTTCGCTGCCGCGAATCACATAAGCGTTATAGCTGGTGCCGTTGGCGGTCTTCAGGATGATGTCGAAAGTGCGCAAATTCGGATCCAGCGCACCGACCCAATGCACGCGCTCCGACAAGGCCACCGCCAGCGGTACGCCGTCTTCGCTCTCCAATCTGACGCTGTTCATGGCTTGCAGGCCTCAGAGCGTGACTGCTTGGGACAGGTTTCCAAATCCTTTTGCGAAGCCAAGGCAGCCAAGCCCAACCAGGCATCGACCTGTTGTTGGTCGAACCCGCAGACGCGCTGTTCGTTGACCTCCATCAAAGGCCGCCGAATCAACAACGGCTGCGCCACCATCAGCGCGATTGCTTCGTCTGCACTGACGGCATTCGGATCGACCAACCCTTGTTTGACAGCCGACGCGCTGCGGTTAAACCAATCCGCCACCGGCATGTCGCCGAAAAACGAGCGCAACTTGCCCGGTTCCCTGCCCCACGGCTGCTGCAATAGATCGTAAACCACCAGCAAATGGCCGGCGGCACTCAGCAATTGCTTTTGCCGGGTATTGTTCAAGCAGCCCGGCTTTTCATAGAAATGCACGGTGGCCATAGCCGTTAATGGGCTTGTAGTTCCGCCATCGCCTCGGCCATTTTTTCGGGCGGGATACCGGTCAGCGAGCCGGGCGGGTTGATAGGCACACCCAGTGCGTCGAGAATCGCGCCTTCAATCGGGCAAATGCTGGCGCATTGCGTGTCTTTATAATCGCCCTCGCATTCGGTGCATTTTTTCGGGTTGATCCTGAAATGCCCGGCTTTTTCCGACATGTAGATGGCTTTGCTGGGGCACAACGGCTCGCAGGCATAACAGTTGACGCAGGATTCAATGATTTGTAAGGCCATGACGTTACCTTTGTATTCGATGGTTAATCAGTTCTAACAATCTCCCTCTCCTGATAGAGAGGGCTGGGGTGAGGAGAATTGAATAAGCAAAAGCTTTTTGATTCACCTCGCCCTACCCTCTCCGGCCGGAGAGGAAATATTGGGCTATGCCGTCGCCCGCTCTTCTTGCGGCGCAGCCTCATCCAACTTGCCGGCTGCAGCCATTTCCTTGTAAACCGCCATCACCGCTTCTTCGATAGGCTCCATCGCATGCTCGCCGTTGGGTACGATGCCGGCTTTTTCCAGCAAGTCCCAAGGCTCATAGCCGATTTTGGAGCACAGTACCGCTTCACAGCCGGCCAGAGAGCGAATGGTTTGTTGCAACACGCTCTCGCCGTCGCCGCAGGTATCGTCGCCGCCGCAATACAAGTCTGTCTTGCGATGACTCATGAAACGCACGCCGTTCGGGGAGGCTTCGTAGATAAGAAACTCTTTGGCATGTCCGAAGTGCATATTGATGACACCTTGACCGCTGGTGGCGATGGCCATCAACACGGGACGGGTATTCAGCTTGGGCTCGTCGGCGTGGCCGGCAGCTTTTTCGGCTTTCGCGGCGCGCTTGCTGTGCATTTCCTCGGCAATCGCTTCGTGGATCACTTTGCGTTTTTCCATCGCCGATTGGTAATCGATTTCCATCGCCTCGATTTTGTCCATGGTGAACTCGTCGCCACGGTCTTCGCCCAATAGGCCAACCGCGTCGGCCCGGCACTGCCGGCAGTGACGCATCATATTCATGTCGCCGGAGCACGAGTCTTGCAGATCCATCAACTCGTCCTGAGTCGGACCGCGTTGACCCATCACGCCGTAGAAGGTGCCGTGCTCGGCTTCGGCGATCAACGGCATCACATTGTGCAGGAAAGCCCCCTTGGCTTTGACGATTTTGCTGACTTCCGCCAAATGCTTGTCGTTGACGCCGGGAATCATCACCGAGTTGACCTTGACCAAAATGCCTCTGGCAGTCAGCATTTCCAGGCCTTTTTGTTGCTGTTCGATCAGGATCTTCGCGCCTTTCACGCCTTTGATGCGTTTGTTTTCCCAGAAAATCCACGGATAAATTTGCGCACCGATTTCCGGATCAACACAGTTGATCGTGATCGTGACGTGATCGATGTTGTGCTTGGCCAGTTCCTCGACCGATTCCGGCAAAGCCAGACCGTTGGTGGAAACGCAGAGCTTGATGTCCGGCGCTTCTGCGCTCAAACGGCGGAAGGTTTCGAAAGTACGCTCCGGATTGGCCAATGGATCACCAGGGCCGGCGATACCCAGCACGGTCATTTGCGGAATGTTGGCCGCCACCGCCATGGTTTTTTTCACGGCTTGATCAGGCGTCAGCAACTCGGACACCACACCGGGACGCGACTCGTTGGAGCAATCGTATTTGCGGTTGCAATAGTGGCATTGGATGTTACAAGCCGGCGCTACTGCCACGTGCATGCGGGCAAAATAGTGGTGCGCGTCTTCCGAGTAACAAGGATGATTTTCTACCTTGGAGCGAATCTCGTCGGACAAATGCCCGAGTTGATCGTCACTTGTACCGCAAGAATGGGAGGAGCAGCCGCCTGCGCTGGCTGCTGGAGTTTCGTTGATTACTGGCAGTTCCATATTCTTCACCTCACTTGATTGGTTATGCAGTGAGAAAGCACAGGCCATGCCAGTTATGAAATCAATTTAACTTACTGATATATAAATTCTTTTTTAAGATAAACTACCAAACACCCCAATATACGGCCGCCTAATGTTTGTAACGGCACAATCCCCGCCGGCCGATTGTCAGGATTTGGACAAAGCGCCAAAGGCCTGAAAGCAGGCAATTTCAGAGGCAACTCAGACGCAAGGCATCGTTCAGTACATACGCTTGCGAAATAGCCAGCCGGCGCAACTCAAACAGCACAGACCGATCAGCGCCAGCGGCCAGTATTGGTCGATTAAATCGGCGATACCCAAGCCTTCCAGAAATACGCCGCGGATAATGATCAAAAAATAACGTAGCGGATTAACCAGCGTCAGCTGCTGCACCAGTTCCGGCATGTTCTCGATGGGCGTGGCGTAGCCGGACAAGATTACGCCCGGCACAATCACCAGAAATCCGCCCAGCAAGCCCTGTTGTTGGGTGACTGATAGCGAGGAAATCATCAAACCGGCGCCGATCACCGAAAACACATACAACACGATGCCGATATACAACGCGGCCAAGCTGCCCAACAACGGCACCTGAAACCAGAAGACCACCATGAAGATACTGAACGACGCTTCGGCTACGCCGATGATCAGGCCGGGAATGGCTTTGCCGATCAGAATTTCCGCCGGGGTGAATGGTGTCACCAGCAGTTGGTCGAACGTGCCCTGTTCGCGTTCGCGCGCCACCGACAATGCGGCCACCGTCATCGTCACCACCAAAGTCAGCAAGCCGACGATACCGGGCACAATAAACCAGCGGCTTTCCAGATTGGGATTAAACCAGGCCCTGATGCGCAATTCCGCCGGCGGCCCGGTTTGGTTGTGCTGGCGCGCCCAATCGCTGTTGAACTGGCTGATCACGTTACGGGCATAGCCCAAGGCAATCTGGGCCGTATTGGAATCGCGGCCGTCCAGTAATATCTGCACCGGCGCCGATTGCCGGCCACCCAGCAAATCGCGGCTGAATGTTTGGCCGATATGCAACACCATCAACACCTGCTTGCTGTCCAGCGCAGCGGCGATTTGCGCCTGGCGCTCGATGCGCAACACTTCCCGAAAAGCCGGCGCGCCGTTGAAGCGGGCAATCAAATCGCGGGCGGCGCTGCCACGGTCTTCGTTGTAAATCGCGATCGGCAGTTGGTTTAGATCGTAAGTAGCGGCATAGCTGAGCAAAAATAACTGCACCAGCGGCGGCACGATCAATACAAAGCGGCTTTTTTTATCCTTCAGCAGGCTGAGGAATTCCTTGATCAATAAAGCCTGGATGCGCCACCACATACTCGTCACTCCAGGCGGCGCGGCGCTCGCCACAGGGCCAAGGCCAAAAACGCCGCCGCCATCAAGAACAAGGCCAATGCGTTGGGCAATATCACTTCCCAAATATCGCCGGCCAGGAATACGGTCTGCAAAATCGCCACGAAATAACGAGCCGCCACCAGATGGGTAAACAGTTGCACCGCCCACGGCATGCTGTCGATATTAAAAATGAATCCGGACAGGATAAAGGCCGGCAGGAAGGTGACGACAATCGCGATTTGCCCGGCGACAAACTGATTTTTGGCGGCTATCGAAATCAACAACCCCATCCCCAGTGCCGCCAGCAAAAATAATGTGCCCGCTACCAGCAACACCCACAAAGAACCGACCAGCGGCACCTGAAACAAAAATACCGCCATGCCTATCGACAGCAACATGCCGCCCATGCCCAGCAGGTAATACGGAATCAATTTGCCGAGCAGCACTTCGCGGACGCTGACCGGCGTCGAAATCAAGGCCTCCATCGTGCCGCGCTCCCATTCGCGGGCCATCACCAAAGCGGTTAATAAGGCGCCGATCAAGGTCATGATCACGGCGATCAAGCCCGGCACCAGAAAATTACGGCTACGCAAGGCGCTGTTGTACCAAACCCGGGCGGCCAATTGCACCGGCTGCGGCGCTTCCTGTCCCTGCCAAGCGGCGCGAGCATTGAGCCAGGTTTCAAAAACGCCTTGCACATAGCCGCTGGTCAGGCGGGCGGTATTGGCATCGACGCCATTGACGATAACCTGAATCGGCGCCGGTTCGCTGCCGGTCAAGCGCTGGTCGAAATCCGCCTGCAAATGCACGATGGCGTTGATTTTTCGGGTCAGCAAGGCCTGCCGGGCCTCACGCAGGTCGCGGAAGTAATGGGCTTGAAAATAGTCCGAATAATCGAAGCCGGCGCTAAAACTGCGCGACTCCGGCGAGACGTGCTCGATTACCAGACCTATCGGCACGCGACGCGCATCCAGCGACACCCCGTAACCGAACAACAACAGCAAGAACACCGGCATCGCAAAGGCAATCGCCAGGCTGCTGGGGTCGCGCAGCACTTGTAAAAACTCCTTGCGAATCAAGCCCAGCAGGCGCTGGCTGGCGGTACTCATCCGGCCGACTCCTCTGTGAGTTCCAGCAAGCGGATGAAAGCTTCTTCCATGGTCTCGGCCGGCGCTTGCTCGGCGGTTTGACTACGGCTGCGAATCTCGGCCGGCGTGCAGGCGGCCAGGATGTCGCCCTCGCGCATGATCAACAGCCGGTCGCAATATTCGGCTTCTTCCATGAAATGCGTAGTGACCAATATCGTCACGCCTTGCGCCGCCAGGCTGTTGATGCGATTCCAAAACTCGCGGCGCGCCAGCGGATCAATGCCGGAAGTCGGTTCGTCGAGAAACAGAATCTCGGGCTCGTGCATCAACGCGCAAGCCAGCGCCAGACGTTGTTTGTAACCCAACGGCAGATCGACGCTATTGGTGTCGGCAAACTCAGTCAGGTCAAACTCTTGAAGCGCCCAGGCTATACGCTCTGTTCGCCGCTTATGGCGTAAACCGTAGGCATGGCTGAAAAACTGTAGATTTTGTTTGACCGACAATTGTCCATATAAGGAAAACTTCTGCGACATATAGCCCAGTCTGGCCCTGGCCTGGGCTGCCGCATTGCGCAAATCCAGGCCGGCCACCCGCAAGCGGCCGTTGCTGGCCGGCAGCAAGCCGCATAACATTCTGAATGTCGTGGTCTTACCGGCGCCGTTGGCACCAAGCAAACCGAAAATCTCGCCGTGCCGCACCTCGAAAGACAGTTTTTTAACCGCCTGAAAATTGCCGAACCAGCGATCAACTTGCTCGACTTCAATCACTGCTGCGTGCTCCGTCGCCAAAAACCGCGAACCATTGCCGGGTACAAAACACGCGGTTTCCACTGGCGACTTTTCCTCGTGCCGGGCCAGCAACAGCATGATAAAAGCATCCTCTAAACGCGGCGGCACCGGCGTAATCCGCACTTGCTCGGCATTACCAAATATCGCCGTCCAATCCGGCTGGCAATTGGGACGCGCCACGGCCCGCACCGCGTCCCCCTGTACCACCGAGTCGATTAGATCGGCATGCATCTGCAAACGTTGTTGCAGCATGCGTTTACCCAGTACCGGACTGGACAACTGGTAACTGCAAGCCTCCGCCAGACGATGAAAGCCGGACGGTGCATCCTGATGCAGAATTTCGCCACTATCCAGCAATACCACCTGCTGGCAACGCTCGGCTTCATCCATGTACGCCGTGCTAAGTAAGACGGTGGTGCCGAACTCCGCCACCAGCGACTCGATAATTTGCCACAACTCGCGGCGCGACAAGGGATCGACGCCAACCGACGGCTCGTCAAGCAGCAATAATTTTGGCCGATTCAACAAGGTGCAGGCCAAACCCAATTTTTGCTTCATACCGCCGGATAGCTGGCCGGCCAGACGCTGATTGAATTTTTGCAGATTGGTCATGCGCATCAGCTCGGCGAAGCGCTGTTGCCTGTCCTGCGGCGATATGCCGTAAAGGTCGGCGTAAAGATTGAGGTTTTCCAGCACGCTCAAGTCCTCATAAAGACCAAAACGCTGGGGCATATAGCCGATTATTTGGTGCAATTGGGCGCTGGCTACGGCCGTATCCAAACCAAAACTGCTTATGCTGCCGCTATTGGGCAACAACAAGCCGGCCGCCAAGCGTAATAAGGTAGTTTTACCGGCACCGTCCGGGCCAACCAAGGCCGTGACTTGGCCGAGCGACAGCCTCAAGGAAACATCCCGCAAGGCCGGCACGACCCGTTCACCGGCGGTAAAGCGTTTGTTTACCGCCGTGAAGATCAACGGCGCCGGTGCGGCATCGGCCGCGATGGCAATCACGGCGCGGGTTCGCAGCTCGGTTGTGCCATCGGTGCTTGCCGGGTGTCTATCGTCACGGTGACCGGCATCCCCAGCCGCAATTGATCGTCCGGGTCGCAGGCGTAGATCCGCACCTGATAGACCAGGCTGGTGCGCAGCTCGGTGGTTTCCACCGATTTCGGCGTAAATTCGGCCGTCGGCGACATGTACCCTACCCAACCCCGATAGCTTTTATCCGGAAAGCTGTCGCTGGCCAAACTAGCCGGCAGACCATAACGCAGTCGTCCCAAATCAGCTTCCGCCACATAGGTTCTAGCCCAAAACGGCTCGCGCAAGGCCAACGTCAATACCGGCTTTTGCGCGCTGGCCATGTCGCCGGGCTCCAGGATGCGGTTCTGGACGACACCATCCTGCGGCGCATACAAGCGCGCATCGGCTAAGACTTTATCAGCCAGCTGTAACGCGGCCTGATCAGCTTTCAGTTGTGCTTGCGCCGCTTGAATATCTTCCCGGCGCGGGCCGATTTCAGTCAGCGCATATTGCTGTTTCAAGGCTTGCAAACTCTGCTGGGCCGCGTCGTATTGGGCTTGCGCCCGATCCAGGGACTCGGCGGAGCTTAGTTTGCGTTTAACCAGCACTTGTAAACGGGCCAACTCTTTCTTAGCCAGCACCACCGCAGCTTCCGCCGCTTTGACATCATTGCCGGCCTTGCCGATTTCCTGCGGCCGGGAACCGTGCAACAGTTTATCCAGCTGATGTTGTTGCACATCCACCTTGGCTGCGGCCTGGTCGCGGCTGTATTCAAAGCGCTCCAACGCTTGCGTCGCCAACAATTGACCGCGTTTGACCCGCTCGCCTTCCTGAACCAGGATCTGCTCGACGCGCTCCGGATCGTGAAAACTCAGTTCAACTTGGCGAATATCTATGTTGCCGTATAGGATCAAGGCATCGGTATGCCGATTTCCCTCCTTCAGATAAAAACCGCTGGCGACCAGCACAACGGCGGCTACTCCCCCAACGAGATACAGGCCTGGTTTACTAATCATCTATGAATTACCCGCCGCTGATTTAAACGTGTCGGCTCAGTATACTGAAAGCCGAGCCTGAGATGCATCTAACAACTTACCCCGCCAGTTAATCGATACTGTCCTTGGCCTTTACGCAGCTTCTTTAGTACACTGCGGGCAACCTTATTTTTCAGGCGCAGAGCGTATGACTTATTGTATTGCTGTCTCTCTAAAAGACGGACTGGTATTAACGTCGGATTCCAGAACCAACGCCGGCATCGACAATGTCAGCATTTACGGCAAAATGCACCCATTTTGTACCGCATCTGATCGGAAAATCGTGCTGCTCAGTGCCGGCAATCTGGCTACCACGCAGGCCGTGATCGACCAGTTAAAACGCGATATGAAAGAAGAGACCGAAGTGAATCTGGATACGGTCAACTATCTGTCGGAAGCCGCCGCCTATCTGGGGCGGATCAGCGTCGAAAAGCAGCGCCGTCATGTGGATGCCGGACAAAGCAGCTTCAATCCGTCCGCCACTTTTATTTTGGCGGGGCAAATCGGCCAGGAGCCGCACGGCGCTTATTTGATTTATCCGGAAGGCAATTGCATCACTACCTCGCGGCAGACCCCTTATCTGCAAATCGGCGAAAACAAATACGGCAAACCGGTGCTGGACCGGTTTTTAAAAATCGATACCGCACTGCACGAAGCCGGGCGTTGCTGCTTAATTTCGATGGACTCAACGATGCGCAGTAATGCCAGCGTCGGCGCGCCGGTGGAGCTGTTGATTTATCACCGGGATACGCTGACGCTGGACGAGTACTATTGCTTCCAGGAAGACAACGAATACTTAAGCAAAATCCGCAAGATGTGGCACGAAAAGCTGAAAGAAGCCTTCGCCACCTTACCGCAGTTCAGCAAAGAGGATTCCCGTCCGCTGCCGGGCTGCATATAACGTCCACGCTTCATCCTAACTTGGGGCTATGGCACACAGATCATAGTTCCAAGCGGCTTCATTTATGTTGGGCATAGCCAATCCCGTTCGCCCTGAGGCAGGGTGGGTGGGGGTTCTGCTCAGAAACTACCCCAGAGTGCTCTACCTATCGCATCCATGCAAGGTTTACAACCGCCGCAACTGATTTCAGGTTTATCGTCGATAACTCGTCACAATAGCCAGTAACCGCTACAATTGCCGACCCTAATCCAATTCCTGCCCGCCGACCCAACCATGTTGCAGTTCGGCGATCAGAACCGCAGCTGGCGATGGCACAAACTCTAATTCAAAAAATCGATTACGGCTGGCGTTTACTGGCCACTGCGATCAGCTTTACCAGCTTCGGAATCGGCGGCGTGATGCTGTGGCTGTTGGTGTTTCCGCTCTTGGCAATATGGCCGGGCAGCCGCGCCGAAAAAGCCGGCCGCGGCCAATACACGGTGCATCTGAGTTTTTATGTGTTTATAGGCTTGATGCACAGATTGGGCGTCATGAGCTATGAAGTGATCGGCTTGGAAAAACTCAACCGTCCCCGCCAGCTGATTGTCGCCAACCACCCGACATTGGTGGATGTGGTGTTTTTAATCAGCCGAATCAAACAAGCCAACTGCATCGTCAAGGCCAGCCTTTGGCACAACCCGGCGATGCGCGGCCCAATCTTGAATGCCGGCTATATCAGCAACGCCGATTCTGAAACGATGGTCAACGATTGCGCCGCTTGGCTGCAAAACGGCGGCACCATGATCATTTTCCCGGAAGGCACCCGCTCGGTGCCGGGCCGGCCTTATCGTTTTCAACGCGGTGCCGCAGCCATTGCTTTACAAGCCGATAGTATAATCACGCCGGTAACGCTGACATGTAAACCCAGCACCCTCACCAAAACTCAAGCCTGGTACCAAATCCCGCACCGGCGTTTTCATTTGCAAATGATCGTCGGCGAGGATATCGAATTGCAGCCTTTCCGGGAACTGCGACCGCGCTCGATAGCGGTGCGGCGTTTAACGCAGTATTTACAGGATTATTTTACTCAACAACGAGAACGCCATGAGCGAGATGGAAACTGAATTAAAGCACCTGATTATCGACACGCTGGCGCTGGAAGATGTCGATGCGGCGGACATCGACAGCCACGCCGCGCTGTTCAACGACGGCCTGGGCCTGGACTCTATAGACGCACTGGAACTGGGATTGGCGATACGTAAAAAGTATCAGGTAAAAATTGATGCCGAACGCGACGATGTGGTGAAAATCTTCGGTTCCGTGGCGGCCTTGGCGCAGTTTATTGAAGCAGCGCGGAGTTGAGCGGGTTTTGACGAGCCGATGCAATCCTAATCTTGCGGCGAAAAAAGACAGACCTTATTCCGGCCACTGTGTTTAGCTTGATACAAACCCTTATCGGCCAAATTCAGCAAATCGCCGATGCTGCTGTTTTTATCCGTCAGGGTAGCCACGCCAATTGATACGGTAAATTGCAATTCCAACCCCGATTCAACCGGAATCACGCTATCGGCCACTACACTTCGGAGTCGTTCCGCCACCTCAAGGGCTTTAAGCAAGCCGGTTTCCGGTAATAAAATCGCAAATTCCTCGCCGCCCATGCGCCCGGGGATGTCGATTTCCCGCAAAACCTCCACCAAAATGCAGCCCAGTTTTTGCAGAGCCTGATCGCCGGCAGCATGGCCGTAGTTGTCGTTGACGGCTTTAAAATAGTCGATATCCAGCATCAGTACCGACAACGGGTTGCCGTAACGGTCACTGCGCGCCAATTCCGCTTCGCCCTGCTCCATGAAATAGCGGCGATTGGCGATGCCGGTTAGATAATCGATACGTGCCTGGCGCTCCAATTCCGCTTGCAGGGCTTTGCGCTCGCTGATGTCGCGCACGAACGCACAGTTATATTCCAGGCCCTCAAAAACCAGATAATTCGCGGCCACTTCCACCGGAATTTCCCGACCGTCTTTACAGCGATGGATGGCTTCCATTTTTAACGCGCCTTTTTGTTTGACTTCCTGCCAATGCGCGGGCCAATTTTCCGCCGTTAAATCCTTGTCTATATCCATTACCGAAAATGTCAGCAACTCCTCGCGGCTATAGCCCAATACTTGGCAGGCGGTGTTGTTTACAAATTGGAATCTGGCGTCGGCGGTTATCCAGAACAAACATTCAGTGGCTCTGTCTACCGAAAACTGCGTTAAATGCAAGGCCTTTTCCGCCAGCTTGCGTTCGGTAACATCGTTGTATATCGAGACAATTTCGCCGCCGGGCAATTTATACACATAATTTTCCCGCCAACCCTGAATCCGCTCATCACGGTAATATGAGGGCGGAAAAGCCTCCGGCGTCCCGGTTTTGGCGACCCGCCGCAATACATCCAACAGCCCGAATTCGAATACCCCCGGAAACATCTCGGTCAGTTTTTTACCGATCAATTCTTTACGGGTGATTTTTTCGATCTGCTCCGCAGCCTTGTTAAAGCCGATGATAATGAAATCCCGGCCGTCCTCGCTGGCCCGGTATACCGC
Organism: Methylomonas sp. TEB; assembly: GCF_047777895.1. GTDB lineage: Bacteria > Pseudomonadota > Gammaproteobacteria > Methylococcales > Methylomonadaceae > Methylomonas. The sequence goes on along the minus strand of NZ_CP180476.1, from coordinate 841,760 downwards.
CACGCCGCTACTCATGTGTTTGAATAATGCCGATAAGCGTGCTTCGCTGGCGGCCAGGGCGCGTTTTTCCAGCAGCAACTGCTGATTGTTTTGAAACAGTTGCTCGGTTCTTTCTTCGACGCGCCGATTCAATTCGTTATTCAGCTCCGCCAGTTCCGCCGCCGCCAGTTTTTGCTGCAACCGGTCCGCACCGTGTTTGGCAAAGGCTTGCGCGAGTTGCGCGTACATTTCCGTGATAGTTTCCAGGCGTTGCCTGGCAATGACCGGGACCTTGCTGATGCTTTGCAGATAACTAGCTTCCTCGAACCCATATCGCCTGGCCTGACTGCGGAAAAATTCCAGATCCGGAGGATCAATAAAACATTGACCGGTAAAAATATTGGCGACGTGCTGGCCCTCGACGATAATCGGCATAGCCGAATCTACCAGCCCGTTCAGACATTTGTAGATTGCAAACCGCTCCCCCTTCAACATGCTTTCAACCAATGCCGTATCGCTTTCTATGCAGTTACTGCAGGTGTTGTGGTTGACCCGATGAAATTTTACACAGGCCTCTTGCCAGCCGGCGTTGGTGATAACAACGCCGTCGGTATCGATAATGGCGTTAGGTATGCCGATCACCCGGTACAAATCGTCCATCAGCGTTTGCAGACTGGCAAGATCGACAAGTTGGGCGTATTTGATGGTGTTTTCGGACATCAGCTGGTGTGGAATCGAGCAGTGAAGTTAACAGTCTGTCTTGTGAGCTTGATAATAGCAGCATTCCCGTGAAGCGGAACTGAAAAACACTGGATTTTGGCTAGCAACAAATACCCGGCAAGCTTTACAGGCGTGGCATTGACGCGAAAGAATGCTTAGCAAGCATGCTATGGCGCCCAAGCTTGGCCGTTCGCCAACGGGCAAAGCACGGTCCAGCCGGAATTTCTCTCGCAACGATCCGAACAAGAAATTCAAGAAAGCACCGAACGCATCATTGGGCGGATGCGCAAAGCCCTATCCTCCGTTCAACGGACAAATGGCCTCCCGATGAACGGCTACAGCTTAGTCAATTTTTCTTGGCTCCCCATTGACGCGATAGGGTGCGCTAAATCTGATGTGCTGATGTTAGGAGGAGCATCTGTAGAGATACTCAATGCCGTCAATATCTGGTTTTTCATTTTTATCTGGTTCCCACGCGCCGCGCTCATCGTTATACACAAGTCTCCCAACGACTAAACTACCAGGAGGCATGAGGCATATAGATGATGGAGAACAGCGATGAGCAATTGGGCCGAAGAAGAAGTACAAACCGCTGATTTGGAAGATCGGCGCCTGAATAAACGATTGGCACTGTTACTGGAGCGATTAGGCGAACATCCCCAGCTCAGCATCCCGGCGGCCTGTGGCGGCTGGAAGGAGACGATGGGCGCTTACCGGTTTTTCGACAATGATAAGGCGACTTTCAAAAAGATACTGGCGCCGCATCGAGATGCCACGGTCGAACGGATGAAGAGCAGCCCGGTCGTATTGCTGGCGCAGGACACGACGGAGTACGACGAAAACATTTGTTTGGGGCCAAAAGGTCTCGGTACTTTGAAAGAGATGGCGAAACATGCGCGCCGACTACATCCGACCATCGCCTTTACGCCGTCGCGGATTTGCTTGGGTGTCGTCAAGGCAGCGTATTGGGCGCGTGACGGCGCCAGCCCGCGACAAGCGCGGCGGCACAAAGGCGTGGACGAAAAAGAAAGTCGGCACTGGCTCGAAAGCTATCAGGATAGCTGTGCCTTACAGGCGCAAATGCCGGACAGTTTATTGGTCAATCTCGCCGACCGCGAGGGCGACATTTACGAATGGTTTGTCGAATACCAAGACTATGCGCCGACTGCTCGCGCTGAATGGATTGTTCGGGCGACGCAGAACCGAGACCTTCTGGTCGAGCCGGAAAATGCGGCGAAATGGCTATGGTCGGCCCTGGATCAAGCGCCGGTCATGGGTTATACCGAGGTTAATGTCAAGTCGCGGCCGAACCGTGCAGCGCGACTGGCGCATATCACGGTACGCGCCGCCACGGTGCCCCTCAAGCCGCCAACGCGTATTGGGTATCGACTGCCGGCATTGAGCATCAACGCGGTGCTGGCGCGCGAAGAGACGCCGCCAGCCGGCAAGGAACCCTTGGAATGGCTCCTGCTGACCAGTTTGCCTGTGGCGAGTTTCGAGCAAGCGACTACGGTGGTGGCGTGGTATGGCGTGCGCTGGTGTATCGAAGTGTACTTCCATGTATTGAAGAGCGGTTGCCAGATCAAGCGGCTACATCTGGAATCGGAAGAACGGCTACTACCTTGTTTGGCGCTCTATATGGTTATTGCCTGGCGGGTGTTATTCAGCCTGATGCTCGCGCGCGCAGCGCCGGACATGGATTGCGAGATTATTTTCGATCCGCAGGAGTGGCGAGCGGCTTATATCGTCGTCAAGCGCTGTCCACCACCGCTCACGCCACCGCGCCTCGGTGAGGTAATCCGACTGATTGCAAGCTTAGGCGGTTATTTTGCCCGCAAACACGATGGTCCACCGGGTGCCAAGGCCATGTGGATCGGCTTACAGCGCTTGCGCGATTTTGTCATCGCCCTCAATGCTCAACAGGATCTCGCAATGAGATGTGTATAACGATGAGCGCGCCGCGTGGGAACCAAAATGTTCCGCGCTGCGGTCATGCATGCCGCAGCGCGGCCAAGCCCGACATCCCCACGCAGCGCGCTCATCGTTATACACAAGTCTCCCAACGACTAAACTACCAGGAGGCATGAGGCATATAGATGATGGAGAACAGCGATGAGCAATTGGGCCGAAGAAGAAGTACAAACCGCTGATTTGGAAGATCGGCGCCTGAATAAACGATTGGCACTGTTACTGGAGCGATTAGGCGAACATCCCCAGCTCAGCATCCCGGCGGCCTGTGGCGGCTGGAAGGAGACGATGGGCGCTTACCGGTTTTTCGACAATGATAAGGCGACTTTCAAAAAGATACTGGCGCCGCATCGAGATGCCACGGTCGAACGGATGAAGAGCAGCCCGGTCGTATTGCTGGCGCAGGACACGACGGAGTACGACGAAAACATTTGTTTGGGGCCAAAAGGTCTCGGTACTTTGAAAGAGATGGCGAAACATGCGCGCCGACTACATCCGACCATCGCCTTTACGCCGTCGCGGATTTGCTTGGGTGTCGTCAAGGCAGCGTATTGGGCGCGTGACGGCGCCAGCCCGCGACAAGCGCGGCGGCACAAAGGCGTGGACGAAAAAGAAAGTCGGCACTGGCTCGAAAGCTATCAGGATAGCTGTGCCTTACAGGCGCAAATGCCGGACAGTTTATTGGTCAATCTCGCCGACCGCGAGGGCGACATTTACGAATGGTTTGTCGAATACCAAGACTATGCGCCGACTGCTCGCGCTGAATGGATTGTTCGGGCGACGCAGAACCGAGACCTTCTGGTCGAGCCGGAAAATGCGGCGAAATGGCTATGGTCGGCCCTGGATCAAGCGCCGGTCATGGGTTATACCGAGGTTAATGTCAAGTCGCGGCCGAACCGTGCAGCGCGACTGGCGCATATCACGGTACGCGCCGCCACGGTGCCCCTCAAGCCGCCAACGCGTATTGGGTATCGACTGCCGGCATTGAGCATCAACGCGGTGCTGGCGCGCGAAGAGACGCCGCCAGCCGGCAAGGAACCCTTGGAATGGCTCCTGCTGACCAGTTTGCCTGTGGCGAGTTTCGAGCAAGCGACTACGGTGGTGGCGTGGTATGGCGTGCGCTGGTGTATCGAAGTGTACTTCCATGTATTGAAGAGCGGTTGCCAGATCAAGCGGCTACATCTGGAATCGGAAGAACGGCTACTACCTTGTTTGGCGCTCTATATGGTTATTGCCTGGCGGGTGTTATTCAGCCTGATGCTCGCGCGCGCAGCGCCGGACATGGATTGCGAGATTATTTTCGATCCGCAGGAGTGGCGAGCGGCTTATATCGTCGTCAAGCGCTGTCCACCACCGCTCACGCCACCGCGCCTCGGTGAGGTAATCCGACTGATTGCAAGCTTAGGCGGTTATTTTGCCCGCAAACACGATGGTCCACCGGGTGCCAAGGCCATGTGGATCGGCTTACAGCGCTTGCGCGATTTTGTCATCGCCCTCAATGCTCAACAGGATCTCGCAATGAGATGTGTATAACGATGAGCGCAGCGCGTGGGAACGAGAAAGTCACAGCGGATGGCGCTTCGCGTATCCGCTCTACGCCCCTTCTTTAAACAGGCCATCGTTGAGGCGGAATGTTTTTGTATAGGTTTTGAACTCTGATGTCTCGCAGTTTTCTTCTGTGATATTGAAGACGATACTAACGTGCTCCGTATCTTCGTTCAGAATACGGTACGACGATATTGCTGCGGTTTTGCCTTTCATAATATTCTGATGTTTTTCGGTTTTTCCGGTTTTTGGGTCGGTTGTTTCCCAATGCCCACACAAACCGGACTCAGGGTCTTGGCCGGTGGCCAGCAGCAGGTAATTGACATAAGACTTATCTTCCCTTGTTGGTGTCAGTTGAATAATGTTGAAACCCTGAGTCCAATTTCCTTGATGGGCGTTTGACCAAGACATTAGTACAAACCTCTTGTGGTTCATCCCCTCGAATTCTTTTTCTATCTTAATGCCAGGGATTGGCCTGAGATCGCTTAAGCCAAAAGTGTTTGCATTAAAGTCATACTCGTAAAGACCTTGTCCGAGTCTTCCTGTATCGGTAACCGTCAAAAGAAACTGGTAATTGTTTAAGCGAAAACAGTCGTCTGGACTCGGTTTGTCTGGATTAGATTCCAAATACTCGCGCAGCACCTTGAAGCTCGGTAACTTCAAAGCTACGCTGCAAGACTGGAAAAAATTTTCGGCTTGTGCGGAGAAGGAGACAATGCTTACCGCGTATACGAAATAACTAATAATTTTGTTCACTTCTCACCCACCAGCATTTAATTTCTAAACTCGATAACTTGCGCAGATAGATACCGTCTTGAAACCGCTTATGCAAACGAAATATTTGGATCAAAAGGTTTACCGAATTTCAAGATAGCGAAGGCTAGATGGATGAGTTTGCGCATAGCGGCGCAGGTGATGAGCTTGCCGTTCTTGCCATTGGCTTTGAGGCGCTGACAATGCGCTCGAATGACAGTGTTATGTTTATCTGGTTCCCACGCGGAGCGCTCATCGTTATACACATCTCATTGCGAGATCCTGTTGAGCATTGAGGGCGATGACAAAATCGCGCAAGCGCTGTAAGCCGATCCACATGGCCTTGGCACCCGGTGGACCATCGTGTTTGCGGGCAAAATAACCGCCTAAGCTTGCAATCAGTCGGATTACCTCACCGAGGCGCGGTGGCGTGAGCGGTGGTGGACAGCGCTTGACGACGATATAAGCCGCTCGCCACTCCTGCGGATCGAAAATAATCTCGCAATCCATGTCCGGCGCTGCGCGCGCGAGCATCAGGCTGAATAACACCCGCCAGGCAATAACCATATAGAGCGCCAAACAAGGTAGTAGCCGTTCTTCCGATTCCAGATGTAGCCGCTTGATCTGGCAACCGCTCTTCAATACATGGAAGTACACTTCGATACACCAGCGCACGCCATACCACGCCACCACCGTAGTCGCTTGCTCGAAACTCGCCACAGGCAAACTGGTCAGCAGGAGCCATTCCAAGGGTTCCTTGCCGGCTGGCGGCGTCTCTTCGCGCGCCAGCACCGCGTTGATGCTCAATGCCGGCAGTCGATACCCAATACGCGTTGGCGGCTTGAGGGGCACCGTGGCGGCGCGTACCGTGATATGCGCCAGTCGCGCTGCACGGTTCGGCCGCGACTTGACATTAACCTCGGTATAACCCATGACCGGCGCTTGATCCAGGGCCGACCATAGCCATTTCGCCGCATTTTCCGGCTCGACCAGAAGGTCTCGGTTCTGCGTCGCCCGAACAATCCATTCAGCGCGAGCAGTCGGCGCATAGTCTTGGTATTCGACAAACCATTCGTAAATGTCGCCCTCGCGGTCGGCGAGATTGACCAATAAACTGTCCGGCATTTGCGCCTGTAAGGCACAGCTATCCTGATAGCTTTCGAGCCAGTGCCGACTTTCTTTTTCGTCCACGCCTTTGTGCCGCCGCGCTTGTCGCGGGCTGGCGCCGTCACGCGCCCAATACGCTGCCTTGACGACACCCAAGCAAATCCGCGACGGCGTAAAGGCGATGGTCGGATGTAGTCGGCGCGCATGTTTCGCCATCTCTTTCAAAGTACCGAGACCTTTTGGCCCCAAACAAATGTTTTCGTCGTACTCCGTCGTGTCCTGCGCCAGCAATACGACCGGGCTGCTCTTCATCCGTTCGACCGTGGCATCTCGATGCGGCGCCAGTATCTTTTTGAAAGTCGCCTTATCATTGTCGAAAAACCGGTAAGCGCCCATCGTCTCCTTCCAGCCGCCACAGGCCGCCGGGATGCTGAGCTGGGGATGTTCGCCTAATCGCTCCAGTAACAGTGCCAATCGTTTACTCAGGCGCCGATCTTCCAAATCAGCGGTTTGTACTTCTTCTTCGGCCCAATTGCTCATCGCTGTTCTCCATCATCTATATGCCTCATGCCTCCTGGTAGTTTAGTCGTTGGGAGACTTGTGTATAACGATGAGCGCCGGAGCGTGGGAGCGAGATAAACGTCTAATTCGGATGAGTTCTAATGTCAGGAAAACTCCCCGGAATTAACAGACCCTGTTGAACATACAACGGCCTCTGACTGCCTGACGCGCCGTATATCCAATAGGTAAAATACAAGGAACCGGGGGTGGCTACCGCGCGTTTCTCCAGCTGCCGGAAAGGACCAATATTGACGGCGCCGAGCTGCGGAACCAAGTTAATATCTGTCGTTCCACCCAGGGTATGCGGGATAGAGTGGCCCCGGTGATAATCTGGACCATCACTGAGAGGGTGGCCGGCCATTCGAGAACGGTCACGGGCACCAGCATGTCGACCGTTGCTAACACCCCATGCGGCGATCAATCGTTCAATCGTCACATCGAACAAATACGAAAAGTCGTCAACATTAGTCTCCAAAATTTTGCTGCCTTTAATGAAACGTCTGTAGTCGTCTAGCCAAGTCTCCAGTAGATACGGTATGACGCGCGTTTCAAAGACATGCGATGAATGGATGTTAGTACCGGCCATCATAGACCCCAGCATCGGATATACCGCCATAAATTCTCCTGATTCGAATTATAAATAAATCTGGTGTTTGAAGCTGAGGCTCCTAGGGCGGATAAGCGAAGCGCCCGCCGCCATTCGAGCATTGCAACTCGCCATCCAGTTCCCCGACAATATGGCCGCAAAGGTCATGTTAACCACCCATTTCCAAGATTCGCGACAACCCCACAACCTCCGCCTTTTTCAACGACTTGCTCAGCAACATATAAGTATCCCGATCAAAAGCCGGCCGACCGCTCTGCAACAGCTCCGCGATGTCCGCTTCGTTTTTGGCCGTACCCAGATAACACCAGAGATCGATCACATGCAGTTCCTGGCCTTCGCGCACGCCAATCGCGCCCGGATAAGGCCAAACTGCGAGTTTGAGTTTTTGCATGGCGATCAACAGCCGCGCCGCGTGCGCCAGCGGCGCTTCCTTGCCGACGCAGGCGCCGCGGCATTTTTTGATCTGGTAGCCAAAACACGGCTTGCCGGCAGCGGTTTTCTCCAGGCCCAACACACTCAAACAGAGACCGTGCTGCTCGGCGACGCCGCGCAAGGCTTTTTGGGCGTCGCGCAGACTGTGGTACAGGCCGTACAGATTATCCTGAGCGCCAAAATCCAGCTCGCCAGCCCAGATCAATACCGGCTTAAGCTGTTCGCCCTGTTGTTGCAACTGCCAGGCACACAAGGCGTTTTTACGGCGCAGGCGCTGGTTATGCACCGGCGTTTTTTCCTTGATCAAGCGCGCTTCCAGCAGTAGCGCGCCCAACTCGCCGGCGGTTTCGATCCAGTCAATTCGGCGTAATTGCTGAGCCAGACTCATCTCCTTGCTGTTCTTGTGGTCGGCACCGAAATGCGCCAACACCCGGTTGCGAATGTTGACGCTTTTGCCGATGTACAGCGGCAAATCATTTTCGCCATAAAACAGGTAGACGCCGGGGGTTTCCGGCAAATCGTGGATCAAGTTTGGGTCGATGTTGGACGGTAGGCTGGAGCGGCCGACCAGACGCTGGGCGGCTTGGTCGACCACCGCCTCCGAGAACTGCTCGCAGGCTTGAGTCCAGAATTGGTGGATCAACTGGGCATCGGCCAAAGCCCGGTGCCGGTCCTTGGCTTGCAAGCCGTGGCGTTCGATCAGGCTGTCCAGATTATGCCGGTGGTATTGCGGATACAAAGCCCGCGACAGTTTGACGGTACACAACACTTGCGGCCGAAAGCTCAGGCCGATCCGGCCGAATTCGTTCTTCAAAAAGCCGTAATCGAAGCGGGCGTTGTGGGCGATAAACAGCCGGCCTTCCAGCAATTCCGCCACTTCGCCGGCCACTTGCGCAAAGCTGGGCATCTGCGCAACCATCTCGTTACTGATGCCGGTCATTTGTTCGATGAACAACGGAATCCGGGTTTGCGGGTTGACCAGTTGGTTCCATTCCCGCACGCCGTCTTCATCGACCAGCACGATACCGATTTCGGTGATGCGATCCTTGGTGGCAGTCGCGCCGGTAGTTTCCAGGTCGACGAAGGCCAGCGGCTGGTTAACGAGTTTCGACATCGCACTCCGTCGCGGCTTGCGCCCAGTCCAGCGGACAACTGCAAAATACGTGGCGGTCGCCGTAGACGCTGTCGATGCGGCCGACCGGCGGCCAGTATTTGTCGTCGTGCTGGTGGCTGTCCGGGAAGAAGGCTTTTTGCCGGGAATACGGCAAATGCCAGTCCTCCAGCAACAGGCGGTGGGTATGCGGTGCGTTGTGCAACACGTTGTGCTGCGGGTCGGCTGTGCCAGTCTCGATCTCGCGGATTTCGTCGCGGATCGCGATCATCGCCGCGCAAAAGCGGTCGATCTCGGTTTTGTTTTCGCTTTCGGTGGGTTCGATCATCAAGGTATCCGGCACCGGAAACGATACGGTCGGGGCATGAAAACCGTAATCGATCAGACGCTTGGCGATGTCCTCGACCGTGACGTTGGCGGTTTTTTTAAAGGCGTGGCAATCGATGATGCATTCGTGCGCGACCCAGCCGTTGGCGTCGGTGTACAGAATCGGGTAATGCGGCGCCAGGCGGCGGGCGATGTAATTGGCATTCATGATTGCGGTCAAAGTTGCTCGGCGCAGGCCGGTGGCGCCCATCATCGCGATGTAGGCCCAGGAAATGGTGAGAATGCTCGCAGAGCCCCACGGCGCCGCCGATACGGTACCCACCGTGCCGTGTTCGCCCTTGGCGGGATTGACGCCTTCCACGAGTGGGTGATCCGGCAAGTACGGCGCCAGATGCGCACCCACACCGATAGGCCCCACGCCGGGACCGCCGCCGCCGTGCGGGATGCAAAACGTCTTGTGCAAATTCAAATGCGCCACGTCCGCGCCAATCTTGCCGGGCCGACATAGACCGACCAAGGCGTTGAAATTAGCGCCATCCATATACACTTGGCCACCGTGTTGATGAACGATGTCGCAGATTTCCCGAAACGCTTGTTCGTAAACGCCGTGGGTGGACGGATAGGTAATCATCAAGGCCGCCAGCGTATCCTTAAACTGCTCGGCCTTGGCGCGCAGATCGGCGACATCGACATTGCCGTGGTCATCGCAGGCCACGACCACGACCTGCAACCCGGCCAAAGTAGCGCTGGCCGGATTAGTGCCGTGCGCCGAGGCCGGAATCAGGCAGATGTTACGTTGGCCCTGGCCGTTGACCTGGTGGTATTTGCGGATCACCAGCAGGCCGGTGTATTCGCCTTGCGAGCCGGCATTGGGTTGCAACGAGAAGGCATCAAAGCCGGTTAAATCGCAGAGCATGTCCTCCAGCTCGGCGAATAATTGCTGATACCCTTGGGCTTGATACAGCGGCGCAAACGGATGCATGGCATTGAATTCGTAGAACGAAATCGCCTGCATTTCGGTAGCGGCATTGAGTTTCATCGTGCACGAACCCAGCGGGATCATCGCCCGGTCCAAGGCAATATCGCGGCGCGCCAGCCGGCGCATGTAGCGCATCATCTCGGTTTCCGAATGGTACAGACTGAACACTGGATGGCTCAGAATTGCGTCGTCACGCAATAGCGTATCCGGGATGCATTCGCCCAGCGTCGCATCCAACGCGGCGATGTCCGGCAATTCGGCAATCGGCGAAGCGAACACCTGCCATAAGGTGCGTAAATGCTCGCGGTTGGTGGTTTCGTCCAGAGCAATACCCAGTGTATCGGCATCGATAACCCGCAGATTGATATTCACATCAGCCGCCTGTGCGGCGATGCGGCGGGCGCGATTCGGCACGCTGACCACCACGGTATCGAAATAACATTGGCTCAGTACTTGATGGCCGCCTTGCACCAAACCCGCTGCCAGAATCTGCGCATAGCGATGCACCCGGCCGGCGATTAGGCCCAGCCCTTCCGCGCCGTGATAAACCGCATAAAACCCGGCGATCACCGCCAATAACACCTGGGATGTACAGATATTACTGGTGGCCTTATCGCGGCGGATGTGTTGCTCGCGGGTTTGCAGGGCCATTCGCAAAGCGATCTGGCCGTGACTGTCTTTGGACACACCAATCAAGCGCCCAGGCATCGAGCGTTTGAATTCGTCGCGGGTAGCAAAAAACGCCGCGTGCGGGCCGCCATAGCCCATAGGCACGCCAAAGCGCTGAGCGCTGCCTACCGCGATGTCGGCATCGAAAGCCGCTGGCGGCTTAAGCAAGACCAAACTCAGTAAATCAGCCGCTACCGTGACCAATGCTTGTTTGCCGTGGGCAATCGCGGTCGCTTCGGTCAGATCGCGGATTTCGCCGCTGGAGCCCGGATATTGCAGAATCAAGGCAAAGAAATCGTGTTGCGCCAGATTGTCGAACGGATCGGCGACCACCACTTCGTAGCCCAAGGAACCGGCTCGGGTCTGCACCACCGCAATGGTCTGCGGATGGCAATCTTTGTCGATCAACACGGTGTTGGACGGGCTTTTTGCTAGCCGCCGCGACATGGTCATGGCTTCCGCCGCCGCAGTCGCTTCGTCCAGCAGCGAGGCGTTGGCGATATCCATACCGGTCAAATCGATGATCATTTGCTGAAAATTCAATAAAGCTTCCAGCCGGCCCTGCCCGACTTCGGCTTGATACGGCGTGTAGGCGGTGTACCAGCCGGGGTTTTCCAGGACGTTGCGCTTGATCACCGCCGGCATGATGGTGTCGTAGTAACCCATGCCTATCATCGATACCAACACCTTGTTGCGCTCGCGCATTTTGCGCAAGTATTTGATCACCGCCCGCTCGCTGATGGTATTGGTAAGTTTCAGCGGTTCGTGATTCAAAATATTGGCCGGAATCACTTGGCCGACAATCTGTTCCAGATCGCTCAAGCCCAGCTCGGCCAGCATCTCCTGAGTCTGTTGAGCATTGGGACCGATGTGGCGTTGAATGAAATTACCGCGCATTTCCAGTTGGTCGAGACGGGCGTTTTTTGCAGACATGGCTTTATGTTCTCCGGTAACGGTGCGGAACGAAAGGTAGCGAAGTGACCGTCACCGAAATAGCAGAGTTCCGCACCAGCGCGGTTAATCCGGTACCCGGCTCGGCAAATCGGCGAGCCAACAGCGCCATCGCCACCGGCCGATTTAGACTCGGCGAGAAACTGCCGCTGGTCACCGTGCCGATTGGCTGGTCTTGATGCACAATCTCACAGCCGTCCCGCACCGGAATACGGCCATCCACCGTTAGGCCGACGCGCACTCGCTCCGCGCCATCCTGCCGTTGCTGCAGAATTTTTTCCGCGCCGGGAAAATCGCTGTGGCCTTTTTTGAATATCCACTGCAAACCCGCTTCGATAGGTGTAATCGATTCGTTAAGCTCGTGACCATACAGGCACAAACCGGCTTCCAAGCGCAGCGTATCGCGAGCCCCCAGGCCAATCGGTTCAACGCCCTGTTCCGCCAACAGCAAACGGGCGATGCGCTCCGCGTCGGCTTGCGGCAAGGATATTTCAAAGCCGTCTTCGCCAGTGTAGCCGCTACGGCTGATGTGGCATAGGGTTCCGGCAATCTCGGTGGCGCACGCTTGCATAAATTTCAGCTCGCCAGTCTGCGGCGCAAACTTGGCCAGCACCGCTGCCGCAGCCGGCCCTTGTAAGGCAAACAAGGCTAGCTCAGCTAACGCTTCGAATACGCAATCGGCCGGTAATTGGCTGCGCAGATAAGCAAAATCCTTGTCCTTGCAACCGGCATTGACGATGAGGGATAAGCCGGATTCGATGCGGGTGACGATGATGTCGTCGATAACGCCGCCGTCGGCGTTGGTCAAGACGGTATATTTCTGCGCGCCGCACTTTAAATCGACGATGCCGCCGGGCGTGAGTTTTTCTAAGGCCTCTGCCGCGCCTTCGCCCGATATTCGGCACTGCCCCATATGGGAAATATCGAAGAAACCGGCCTGGCTGCGGCAGTGCAAATGCTCGTGAATGATGCCGTTTTTGTATTGCACCGGCATCTGGTAACCGGCAAACGTGGTCATCTTGGCACCTAGTTGCAGGTGTAAATCGTATAAGGGGGTTTGCTTTGAACTATTCACCTGGCCATCCCGTGTGGATTAGTAATGGTGCAAGTCTAGCCGCGTAGTGCGGCCAAACCAAGGTATTTAGCATTAATGCCGCACGCAATATCGTTTGGCAATTTTCGAAAAAACAGTTTTGCGTTCCACCAACACAGGCATTCCGCAATCCGTCAATCGCGAATCGCCTGGAGATAATTCGCCCGCGATAAGACATACATGGGGCTGGAGGAAATTGAGACGATGGCCTGGCCCACATTATCGACGGCCAGTTCCTGTGCTTGCCCGACGACATCCACCGCCACCCAGGCTTTGCTCGGGTCCAGCCGTATTGGCCAGTCACTGCGGGCGTCATCCGTCCGCCAGATCATCAAAGTCTCACCAAAATAAGCGGCCTGAATGTTGCCGTCCTTGGTATCGATAGCACGGTACGGCCAACCGTCAATCAGCGCGCTGGCGGTATACATGGCCGCTTCGCCGGGCTTATGGCCTAAGGAATAGTCCCATATTCGGCCGTAAGCCAGGTCATATTCGTGGGCAATACAAAACGCTACACCCAGATAATCCGGACGGCTGTTGACCCAGGCGATGATTTTCGCTACCTGCTCGGCCTGCCAGCGCCGGCCGCTGAAACCGTGCATGGCCTTGGCACCGGTTTCGCCAAGCCAGAACGGCAATTTGTTGCTGCGGCCCAGGCTGGCATAGCTTGCCAGCACACCCCGCTCATCTTCGTTGGAACCATTACCAATCGGCCCACCAAAACGCGGCGGCTGTTGCGGATAGGCGTGCACGTCCCAAGCATCTTGGTAGTTGTCCAAACCCAATTGCAATACCTGTTTAAACCAATCGCCCTCGCCGGGCCTGACCAAGCTGCCGCCGACATAATGCGCATCGCTGCGGGCTTGATGGGCTTGTTGATATTCCCATTTAGCTCGTTCGACCCAATGCGCCGGCTCGCGCAGCGCTTGCCAATCGGCTTCATGGCGAATATCTATTTCGTTCGTGGCTTTAAAATAGCGAGTGTAAGCCGCCGCCGATTGGATAAAGTTTTGGCCGTCGTTAGGCTTGTCGTTCAACCAATTGCTGTCGCCTGAGGAATCGGCAAATAGCTGCAAGCCGCGCTGCTTGGCTTGATCCCACAGCGGCTTATAGTCGGGAGCAAAACCCGGATAGCTGCCGTAGCTTCTGAAAATCCCCATCCGTTCCAGCCAAGCAAAATAGCCGCCAGATTGCTTGAAACTTTTGTCACCGTCGGCCAGCGCGTAGTAATCGTTGTTCCAAAGTTTCTTTTGCGCCAGCCGTTGCTTTTGGGCGGCATTGCCGCCGACCACACTAAAACCGTCGGCCGGATAATGCATGATCAAGCGGCCGTCGGTCGTATACAAGGACGGATAGACCGCGTAATAACCCGGCTCAAGAAGCTTGCCAAAATCGGCTTCAATCTGACCGGGAAAGTTATCGCTGACTTCCCGTTCGGCGATTTGTTTACCGCTGTAATCGACCAGGCGCAGACGGCATTTTGCCGGAAAGCGCAGTAACGGCGCCGATAAAGTAGTTTCTTCCAAAATCGGCTGCCAGCGTAAATCCACTTTTAACCTCAGCGCATCCCCCGGATGCAGCAGGTTGGCCGGCGCATCAACGAACACGATAGGCCGTAACTTTGTGGCAATCCGATGTAAAGCCAGATCCGCATCGGGATCGCTAACTTGGGTTGTCAAGCCTGCCGATGTCTGTCCGGCTGGATCGGTGAATGCCCCGGAGAAATAAAAGCGCTGTCCTTGCTCATGTTGCATTACCAGTTTCAGCAGCAGGCTATGCCAGCCGGGCGTCAAGTTTAGCGTCGCCACTTGCGGGGACAGCCTACGCTCCGCTGATGCAGTTGCCGGCAAGCCTTCGGTGGTCAAGCTATGCAATAGCGTTTTGACTTGAGTACCCATAGTTTTGGCGAATCCGTCGGGTGGGCTTGGATCATCGGTAAACGTAATAGATTGACCATCCAGCCAGCCGGCTGATTTGATACCGGATTGCCTTAGATGCAACAGCGTTGGCGTTGCTTGCTGGGCATGAATGTAAAGCTGCGCATAGCCAGTTCCGCGCGACCAACCATAAGCATGTGCAGTGCTGGCTTCTATGTCGGCATCACCGTTGGTTTGGGTTGGTGCGATGCGCCAATCGCGCATTTTGCCGCCCATCATTTCCAGGCTCAGATAGGCTTGCTCAGGGTTGGGCCGTAAGATAGTTTCTGTATCCAGGCCAAACACCGATACGCCGGCTTGGCCGTCCTGCAAACCGCCGACCAGCCAAGCCATTGGCACACCGTTTTGCAACGGTGTCGGCGGCAGGGGATTCACTTGGGCGGGTATCGGCATATTGCCGAATTTGCCTGGTTCAGCCAGAAACTTGAGCACCTCCGCTGCTGCGGCCGGTTGAGTCAAGACGCCGAGCACGGTGAAATGGTCGTCGGCGATTACCGCGGCGGGCAGTGTCTTAATATTTAATTGCCCGGCCATCGCTTCGGCTTCTGGGCCGAGCAAATAAGTGACCGGCAAATTTTCATAGACCGGTCGAGCCGCATCCGCAGCCAAGCCGCCAAATAACATCTCGGCATGTTCGCCCTTGCCATCCAACAGATAAAGGCGTCGCGGGCCTGCGGCGGCAGGTTTAGTCAACGCCAAGAAGCGATTTCTGGCCTGCGCCTGCTCGGCGGACATCCACTCGCCAAGCGGCTTATTAAGTATCAATAAAAATGCGTCGAAAACTTTGGCCCCGTCGGCCTTGCCGCTATTTTCGATGTCCAGCCAGCGGTCGCCAGGCAACAATGTCACGCCGGCAGGTGCCGGCAACCATTGGTATTCCCACGGGGTGTTGTTAGTCAGGGCAAACTCGGTGCGAGTCGCCAGTTCTTCAGGTTTTGCACCGGCCTTGACGATAAAGTGTTGTTTGACCTGAGACACTTCGCCGCCGCTTTTATAGCGGGCCAGCAATCGATATTCGCCAGGCTTAAGGGCTGCCGGCAATGCAAAGCGAAAACTACCGCCCCAATCGCCAAACCCTTGATGAAACAATAATGCTTCATCCTGCTCGATGGCCAGTGCGCCGGTATTGCGGCCCGCCGTGGCGCTGCCAGTAATAACGTCGAGATAGCGCGGCTTGGGCAACGCCGCCAAGATTGGCGCCTTACCTAATTCCAACAATACTGCCGGTTGATCCGCTCGCCCCTCCCAGGGCAACGCCACCCACGGCGACGCCAACAAAAACGCATCGAACACTTTGGCATCGTGACCATTGCCGCTGTTGCGAATTTCGATCACCGTATCACCGACTTTCAGCGGCACCGGCTTATCACCGGTCATCCAGGCGTATTCCCAGCCGCTAGGTTTCAGCGCAAAGCTGCTGCGCAACGCCAACCGGCCGGCATCAGGTCCCGCCCAGACTTCAAAAGTCTGTACACAAACATTCGGATCGCCGCCCTGCCGCCAGCGAGCCCAAAATTTAAAATCACCCGCCGCAGGCTGGGTTAAGTTGAACCGAAAAGCCGCCGGCCATGCGCCAAAGCCGGCATGCAACACGTTGACAGCATCAGGCTCGACTTGCCAACTGATACCGGCTTGCAGTTCCGGCAGCGCTTGGCCTTGCACGATCTGGACACCGGGCAGGAGATGAGATAGTGCAGAAGGCGCGCTGCCCAACTCAAGCAAGAAGGCCGGGTGCTGCGGCGTCGGATTAATGGGGAGATTATGAGTTGCGTCATTTAATCCGGCCAGGCTCGCACCAGGAGCAGCTATTGCCAACAGGCAGACAAAAATGCAGCGCGTGGAAACCGAAAACAGCCGAAGGGATATAGTGCGGGGAAGCATCGAAAATCCTTGTCAGTTATAAACACCCGAGCCAAGCCCGGGAGCAGACACATCCTTGTCGATACCATGATAAAACAGCTTGGCAAAAATTTCCGCTTTAGTGCCGGTTCATTAGTCTATGCAAAATCATTGGGCGTTGCGCTGGAACAAAAACAGAAACTCAATTGACGGCCTGAGTTAGCTGTAGAAGTGGCGGGCTAAAGTCGAAACCGAAATGCTTAGGGTCTTCGCCTATCACCGCCGCCGAGACGATGTAAAACACGTAATCATAGGTTTCTACTGGAATTTCGTATTGCTGGATGAATTTCCAGAAGTTGCGGTCGCGCGGGTTATCCGGCATTTTTTCCACCATCCCGCGTACCTTATTATGGCCGTAGTTATAACTGGCCATCACCAACAAGCCCGATGCCTGCGCCTGCTTGCTGTAGATGTATTTCAGGTATTTGGCGCCGGCTTGGGTGGCCTGCGCAAAGTCAAAACGCGCATCCTGCTCGTCGTATTCTCTGACATTCGCCAATGGGCCGGGCGGCAACCCGTATTCCTGGCCGGTGGTCGCTAGAAATTGCCAGGCACCTTTGGCAATGCCAAAGCGCGTTTCCGGCCCTATCGCTTTCGTGTCGTAATTGCTTTCCTGCAGAGGCAAATAGATAAAATAAGCGGGCAGGCCTTCCTTATCCAAGGCTTCCAGCACCATCGGGCCGTATTGGTTGTCTTGCATGTTTTTAATAGCCAGGCGCAATCTGCCGGTATCCTGCCAGTTTTTGATGTATTGCCGTACTTGCGTGACAAACTCGTCCGGCAGTTCCAATTCGCTTTCGCCAAAGCCTCTGACCACACGAGTGATTAACTCACGTTCATACTGTTCGTCGGTCGGAAAGCTCAGGCGTAGAAAGTCGATTTCTTTCAGGTATTCCTGATATTTGGCTTTCATTAGCTTCAGCTTTTGCCGTTCCTCGGCCAGGCGTTTTTTTTCTTCCAGAATTTTGGCCTGTTCGCCTTTGATGCGCTCCTGCGAGACCTTTAGTTTTTCGTCCTTTAACTCCTCCAGAGCCTTACCCAGAGATTCGATATTTTCCGCCAAGCGAATATCGGCTTGCGACAAACTGACTTCCAGGGTTTTGACGTCGTAAAACATGTTGATCGCCAGCTTACGGGCATTGTCCAGCGCCAGGTATTGGTAAGTGACCAAGCCGGCGGCTATCACAAACAAGATTCCCAAGGACCAAATCAGTTTTTTATAGTTTTTGGTTCTGACTGTTCTATCCTCGCGGATCACCCGCCGCACCATGCGCGTGTAGTCGCCCATATCCGCCGATTCTTCCTCGGACAACAGGCGGTTTTTGATGGCGTCGGCAGATAAATTCTGTTGCGGCTTGGGTGGTGGGGCTATGGGCTGATTTAAAACCGGCGTTTGCGCGGCGGCAAATAAAGTGGCGTCGTCTTTAGGCGTGGGCAAAACGGGTTTTGCATTTGCCGAGGCGATTTTTAGTTCAAACGGTGAAACGCCCAAACCCAACGATACCGGCAACTGCAACTTGGTTTTGGCGGCCAGTCTTTGCTTATCCAGATACACGCCGTGCGTGCTATTTAAGTCATAAAGCCACCAGCCGTCCGCTTCGCGCTTGATTTGCAAATGATGCCGGCTGATGGATTGATCGTTGACGACCACCGAGTTCTCTGCGGAGCGGCCGACACTAAAACTGTTTTCAAAAGCATAGTTGGCGATCACTTGTCCGCTGATATTCAGCAAATCGACCAGTAGCGTTTCCGGCTTGACCAATACGGTGCGATCAGCATCCGCTTCCGGTGCTTTAAACGGACCGACACCCATGAAAACGGTTTTATCGTCTTCCATCAATTTGCCTCATCGTTACATTGCCTGCGCCAAAGCTTGCTATCCGGCCCTTAAATCTCGTCACTCCCGCGCAAGTGGAATTTCAATCGCGGCAATAGATTCCCGCTTTGGGAATGCCGGCCGCAAAGAATTTAAGGACGGGGTTAGTAATCGCTCTTATGTATAGGCGATTTCAAAAAACCGCTTTAGCTTTTAATCCCGAAACCAGCTGTGTGGTAAATGCCTGTTTATCTCGCATATCCAAATGCGAGCCGTCCGGCAATGCAAAGTTTAACGCCGGATAATCCTGCGAATTAAAAGTTATTGCTCGGCTATGAGCGGCAAATACATCCCAACCAAATTCACGTGGGCTTCTATGCTCATCAATGGCGAAAATCAATCCTGCCATCGGGAAATTGATAAAGGCGATTTTGCCGCCCCGCTCCAAAATCCGGTCTGTCAGGCGATTGACGTAGAAAAACTGCTCCGGCGCGTAATGGGTCGGTGCCGATTGTTGCAAAGCGTCAATCACCAGACGTTCGAAATCGGCTTGCGAAGCGACTTTAGCGAGATCGACCGTTTGCCCAAGGTTGCGCAACACTCTTTGAATATAAAACATCGGCTGATCGACCAATTGATAATCAGCATCGCGCTGCCGATTAGGCTTGGTACTGAGATAAAGCGGCCTGACTTTGCCCGGCGTAATCAGCCGTATCAACAAATCGCTGGCCGGCATGCCGCTGGCGTATAACGCAGACCATTGTTGCACCCGGCTTTTCAATAGCGTTTCCAGCTTGGGCGCCACCAAGGCTTTATATTCCCGATGATAAAAATCTATCCATTCGTTGGCACGGTCGGTCTGCGATTTTTCCACCAATTTCCAGACATCGCCGGACACCAGTACGGTACCGGTAATACTGTCATCGGCGGCCAAATCAGCCAACACCGGCAAGAACTCCGAACCGTCTATCGCCAGTTGCACTGGGGTTAAGCCGGTTGCGGCGGCCAATACATCCAGATCCATATCCAGTTGCATGCGCGAGTCGCCGACCAGGATCAGGGCCTGCTTACCCAGCAACGCGGCTTTAGTGCGTTCGGTGGCCCATAACTCCTTGCTGTCCTGCACAGTGGGCTGAAAGCCGATTTGCCGTAACCTCAGCTCGACAACCGTCAACAGCAGCACGGCAATCGCCATCCCCGCCAGAACGCTGCGTTTAAGGGCTTGCTGGGGCAAACGATCACTAGAATTGGAAGTATATGAATGCACGACTATCACCCGTAGAAAAAATACCCACACAAACCATCAACAAGGCGACGAGGCTGGTTTTGACCATGGGCGAAAAACTGTCGAATCGTTGTTCAAGCCTGATGTCCCGGCTGGCGATATGCCAAATCAACGTTGTTGCCATGACGGTCACGACGACAATCCGGCTGAGCATCCCCAATTCACTACTGCCCGTGGTATTGGTCAGTGCCCCTAATATTGCCGCTAAGTTGTCGAAGCCTTGCGCACGAAACGGAATCCAGGTCAGCGACACCAGCAAAAAGGTCAGCACAATCAGCACCAGTTTTGGCGCAAGCCCAAGCGGACGATAAGACGTGACTTGCTTGATGCCGTGTTCGACCACTAAAAACAATCCGTGCAAACATCCCCATACCGCAAAAGTCCAGGCCGCACCATGCCATAGTCCACCCAAGATCATCACCAATACCAGATTGAAGACGGTCCTAACGGGCTTACCTCTGCTGCCGCCGAGACTAAAATACAGGTAATCCCGTAACCAGCTGGACAGCGAGATATGCCAGCGCTTCCAAAAATCCGAAAAGCCCAGCGCGCCATAAGGACAATGAAAATTATCGGGCAGGCTAAAACCCAAAGTCAGCGCAGCACCGATGGCGTATAAGGAGTAGCCTGCAAAGTCGAAAAAGATTTGCCCGGAAAACGCCAACACACCCAGCCAAACATCCTGCGCGGAAAACGCACTGGGCGTCGCGTAAATCTGATCGACTACCGGCGCTAAGGCAGTGTCGGCCAAAATGGCTTTGGCGAAAATTCCGAATAAAAATAGCGTCAGCCCCCAAACGAATTGCTCGCTAGTGGCTTTTTGCGGGGCTTTACACTGGGGCAGAAACTGGGGTGCGCGGACAATTGGCCCGGCTACCAGTTGCGGAAAAAAGGTCACAAACAAGGAAAAATCCAGAAAGCTGGTTTCGGCGGGCGTTTTGCGTTGATAAACGTCCAGCGTGTAGGACAAGGTTTGGAAAGTGTAAAAGGAAATACCGATCGGCAACACAATGCCCAAAGGCAGTGGTTGATAATTTATTCCGGCCAATCCGAGCAAACCGGCAAAACTTTGATTCAAGAAATCCGCGTATTTGAAAAAACCCAGAAAACCAAGATTCACCAACAAACTAATCGTCAGCAAACCTTTGCGCCGTTCCTGGCTTTTTGCCGCCGCCATGGTTTTGGCCAAAAAAAAGTCTACGGTGGTGGAAATCCATAACAGCACCACGAATGGCGGATTCCAGGCGGCGTAGAACAAATAACTGGCGATCAATAGAACGATTTTCTGAGCTCGCCAATTACGTATCGAATAATGCAGGGCTAAAACGACTAGCCAAAAAATCAGAAATAAAAACGAATCAAATTGCATAGGCCGGCTGCCAGTTGAAACAGGGCCGACAGAATCGGCCGTGTAAAGTCAGATGGACGCGCTGGCAAGCTTGTATTTGCCAGTGCCGGACAAGAATAGTCCAACAATGGCAATCACGCTTACGAAGCCTTACGGGCGGCAATGGCCTGGCTGAGTTGATACACCGCCATAGCGTAAAGCGGGCTGTGGTTATAGCGGGTGATGACATAAAAGTTATGCAAGCCCACCCATAAATCTTCCCCCACCTGTTGCTGGTAAGCCAACAGTTTGACGGTTTCGCTGGCGGCCAATTGCGTAGGAATATCCACGCCTAAACGACGCAATTCGCCGACATTCGTATCCGGCTTGACGCCCTTGCTCAATGCTTGCCGATAGGCTTCGCCACGGGCACTAACCGGGTAAGCGACAGCCCCGCCCGGTTGCCACTGGTTGCGTACAAAATAATTAGCCACACTGGCAATCGCATCTGAGCTGTTGGTCCAGATATTCCGTTTGCCGTCCAGATCAAAATCCTTGGCATAACCGCGAAAACTGCTGGGCATGAATTGCGGCAGCCCCATCGCCCCGGCGTAAGACCCCATGGGTTGCAGAGGGTCCATGTGCTCTTCGCGGGCCAGCACCAGAAATTGCTCCAGTTCCTTCAGGAAGAATTCGCTGCGCGGCGGATAGGCAAAACCCAGGGTAGCCAGCGCATCGATCACCCGATATTTGCCGGTATGCGCGCCGTATTTGGTTTCCACGCCGATGATGGCGATGATGATTTCCGCCGGCACACCGTATTGGCTTTCCACCGCTTTCAAAGCCGCTTCGTTGTCCTTCCAAAACTGCACACCGCCGGCGATCCGCGCCTCGGTCATGAATATCTCGCGATACTGAAACCAGGGTTTGCCTTCCGCCGGTTTGGACATCGCATCCAAAATCGGCTGGTGGATTTGCACGGCCTTGAACAAATTCCGCAATTCAGCTTCGTTGAAATGCTGCTGCTTGACCATGTTGTGGATAAACTGTTTGAAGCTGTCGGTTTCGGCGATTTCAGCCGATGCCGAACCGGCAGCGAACAACGTGGCGGCCAACAGCCAAGCTGATAGGTTTTTATTCATTTTCATAAGCCAATTAAACAGGTAGTAATTTACGGTGGGTATGGATGGACATCAGAATACCGAAGCCGGCCATCAGCGTCACCATCGAGGTGCCGCCATAGCTAATCAACGGTAGCGGCACGCCGACCACCGGCAGCACGCCGATCACCATGCCGATATTCACAAAAACGTAGACAAAAAAAGTAAAGGCCAAACTGCCTGCTAACAAGCGCGAGTAGGTATCCTGGGCTTGCACGGCAATGTAGAAACACCGGCTGATGACCAGCAGATACAAAACCAGCAGCCCGACGCAGCCGAACAAGCCAAACTCCTCGGCAAACACCGCAAAGATAAAGTCCGTGGAGCTTTCCGGTAAAAAATCCAGTTCCGCCTGACTACTGCCCAACCAGCCCTTGCCGTTGATGCCGCCGGAACCGATGGCAATCTTGGATTGAATGATATGGTAACCGGCGCCCATGGGGTCCGCTTCCGGATTCATAAACGTCAATACGCGGTTGCGCTGATAGTCGCGCATGAAATGCCACAACACCGGGGTCAACGACGCCAGTAAAGCCACAATGCCTAGCATGAACCACCACGACAAGCCGGCGAAGAACAACACCGCCGCCCCGGAACTGGCAACCAGCAAGGAGGTTCCCAAATCCGGCTGCTTCGCGATCAGCAAAACCGGCACTATCAACAGCGTCGCCGCACCCAACACATGCTTGGGTTTGGGCGGCAAGGCCCGTTCCGAGAGATACCAGGCCACCATCATCGGCGCACTGATTTTGGTGAATTCCGACGGTTGAAAACGAAAGAAACCCAGATCCAACCAACGCTGCGCCCCCATACTGATCTGTCCCATTACCGCCACTGCCAGTAACAACAACACGCAAATCGAGAACAAGGCCACCGAAAAACTCTGGAAGCGGCGCGGGTTGATATGCGCCAAAACGATCATCAATAAAATGGCAAAGCCCATGCGGGTGGCATGCCGAATCAACAAGGGCACTTCTTGCCCGCCAGCGCTGTATAAGATCACAAAACTGGTCGCGCAAATCAGCAACAGCCCGATAAACAACGGGATGTCGATATGCAGCTTTCTGAGTAAATTACCCAGCAGCGATGGCGGCTGAAACTGCTCATTGCGCATTTCGGTTCTCATGGCTGCGGCTCCTTTTTTTGATTCAGATAGGCATCGATAATTTCGCCGGCAATCGGCGCCGCTACCGAGCCGCCGTGGCCGCCGTGCTCGGCGATAATCGCCACCGCAATTTGCGGGTCGTGCACCGGCGCAAAGGCTATGAACAAAGCATGGTCGCGCATTTTAAAATCGATGGCGTCTTCGTTGTATTTCTCTTCCTGCTTGATGGTAAACACTTGCGCGGTGCCGGTCTTGCCGGCAATTTGATAGGTAATGGCCTTGGCCAAGCGGCCGGCTGTCCCTCTAGCTCCGTGTACCACATTGGTCATGCCTTTGATGATGTTATCGACGTTTTGGGTTTTCAGCGGAATTAGCGCATCGGCTTTACCGCCTATCATGTCGGCGTAATCAGCGCTGATAATACTGTGCACCAAATGCGGTGTGATCACTTTGCCGTAGTTAGCCAGCGTAGCAGTAGCGTGAGCCAACTGCAGCGGCGTGGCTTGCGTGTAACCCTGGCCGATCCCGGTAATCAGCGTTTCGCCCGGAAACCACGCCTGGCTACGGTAATGTTTTTTCCATTCTTTGGACGGCATCAAACCATCGACTTCGCCAACCAAATCGATCCCGGTTTTTCGACCGAAACTGAATTTGTCCATAAAGTCGTGCATCTTATCGATACCCAATGCTAAGGCCAGGTCGTAAAAATACACGTCGCAAGACTGGGTAATCGCCTCGTTCATATCCACCATGCCGTGCCCCCACTTTTTCCAGTCGCGATACTTGTGATCGACATTCGGCAGCTTGTAATAACCCGGACAGAACAAACGGTGGTTAAAATCGGTGACGCCATATTCCAGACCGGCCAAGCCTAGAAACGGCTTGACGGTGGAACCCGGCGGATACTGGCCGCGCAAGGCCCGGTTGTATAAAGGCTGATCCGGCGAATCCTGCAAGGCTTTGTATTCTTTGCCGGAAATTCCCGAAACAAATGGATTGGGGTCAAAACCGGGCCGGCTGGCAAACACCAGCACCCCGCCGGTTTTGATTTCAATCGCCACCGCCGCGCCGTTGTATTCCGACAAGGCATCGTAGGCGATTTTTTGTAAATCGATGTCCAGCGTCAAATAGATGTTGGAACCTGCCACCGGCTCCACCGTCGCTACTGTGTTGACGGCCCTGGCCTGAGCGTTAGTTTCTATTTCCTCGTAGCCGGCGGTGCCCAGCAAATGCTCTTCATAGGTTTTTTCGATGCCGGTTTTGCCGATGTGGTTGGTACCGCGATATTTGGCCAGCGGCAAAGTTTGCATTTCCTTCTCGTTAATCCGACCGACATAGCCGACTACATGAGAAGCCAAGTCGCCGTAAGGATAATGGCGCACCAAGCGGGCGTAGACATCGACACCGGGGAAATACGGCCTGACCACGGCAAATTTAGCGACTTCCTCGTCGCTGAGATTCTGCAGCAACGGCGTACTGGTGAAGGATTTGTTGCGCTTACGCTGCTTTTGAAACAGATCGATTTTTTCTTCGGAAATGTCCAGCAGCTTCTGTAGCCTGACTAGGGTGTCGTCAAGATTTTCGATCTGCTCCGGGATCAGTTCCAAACTGTAGGTGGGCACGTTTTCTGCGAGCATCCGGCCCTTGCGGTCGTAAATCACGCCACGGGTGGGTGGCAAGGGCGAAATCTTGATGCGGTTGTCCTTGGATAAGGTTGCGTAGTGCTCGTGGCCAACCACCTGCAAATACACCAAACGGGTAACCAAACCGGCGATCAAAAACAGGATCAAGATAAACGCCGCGACGATGCGGCTTAAAAATAAGCGACTTTCGGCGAGCGGGTCTTTAATGGCGAATTTTCTATCCATGCTCCGTTAGACGATGCGTGCCATTACCCGGATATAACGCAGCACCACAAACACCAGCGGCCACACCAAGGTGCCGGATAACACCGGATACCAAAACGCCAGGGATAGGCGATTGCCGGCTTGCATGCTTTCGGTGCCGAAAATAATGCTCTGCGATGCAAACAAGCACAAAAACACAAACAAGCATTGCTGCACCATCGGAAATTGCCGCAAACGCCGATGCTCGTTGATACTGAAATAGCAAATCAGCGCATAAATCAAGGCATACTGCCCCAGCAAACGGCCAGTTAATACGTCAGTCAACAAACCTATCGACCAAGCGCTGAATACGCCAAACCGTTCCGGCAAGGCAATGGACCAATAAATTAACACCAATACAATCCAGTCCGGATTGAATACATCCATACTGGGAAACAGTGACATTACCCGCAGCACCATTGCCGCGCCTATGGTAACGATGAAGTAAACGGTGGCGGCAAAATCAAGGCGCGACATGCTCGGCTTCCTTGGCTTCCGGCTCGGCTGGCGCTTTACCCTGCTCGCCTAACACCACCGGCGTGGAATGACTCCAGACGATCAAAAACTCGCGGCTTTTATCCAATTCCGCCTTGGGCGTGGCGTAAATATTGGCAAAGGATTTGTCCGGCCTGGCTTCGAATTTATCCACTACCGCGACCGGATAACCGGCCGGAAATACCCCGCCCAGCCCGGAGGTAACCAGCAAATCACCCGGCACGATGTCCGCGTTATTGGCAAGAAACGGCAAATGCAGGCGATTGGGCTGGCCGGTGCCGAAAGCGATGGTACGCAAACCGTTGCGGTTAACCTGTACCGGGACGGCATGGTCGGGATCGGTGATCAGCATCACTTCCGAGCTGGACGGTAATGCCCGCACCACTTGGCCGACGATGCCGTTGGCATCCAAAACAGGCTGTTCCGGATGCACGCCAAAACGCGAGCCTTTGTTGACCACCACCGTGTGTTCGTAAGGCGCCAGTTTTACCGACACCAGTTCCGCTACCAGCACCTGTTCGCCCAGCTGAAAGGAGTTTTCCAGCAACATTCGCAGCCGGGTGTTTTCCTTTTCCAAGGCTGCGAATTTCAACAATTTCGCATCGTTGACGAACTGAGCCTCTTTCAAGCGGCGGTTTTCTTTTTGCAGTTCCACAAAAGAAATCACCGTTCCGGACACGGTCTGATAAAAATCGACCGGCAGACTGGCCAGCGACTGTAGTGGATAAGTGAACACCGATAACAAGGAACGCAGCCGATCCAGGCGTTCACTGCGATAATCAATCACTAACATCGAAATTGATACCAGCAATGCCACCAGTAAGCGGGTATTAAGGGAAGGGCCTTTGGCAAATAAGAGTTTTATGGCAAACCTCTAACAATCAAAACGCGACGGGCAAGACCGGCACCCATCGACGCGACAGCAAGAACAATCAAGCTCCGCTCATGGGCAGTTCATGTGCCGAGCGGCATAAATTCGTAGAAAAGGCCGCTGTAGCCGCTTTACGCGGTCACAGCGGCCTTTCAGAGATATTTCGGTACAGCGTTTATTCCAAAGAAAACGCTGAAGCACCTTTAGAGTCCAACATTTCCAACACCATGCCGCCGCCGCGGGCTACGCAAGTCAAAGGATCGTCGGCAATGTAGACCGGCAAGCCGGTTTCTTCGGAAATCAAACGATCAATATCTTTTAACAATGCGCCACCGCCAGTCAACACGATTCCCCGGCTGGCCACGTCGGCACCCAGTTCCGGCGGGGTTTGTTCCAACGCCACTTTAACGGCGCTGACTATGCCGGATAGTGGTTCTTGCAAGGCTTCCAGAATTTCATTGCTGTTCAATGAAAAGCTGCGCGGCACGCCCTCGGCCAGATTACGGCCGGTGACCTGCATTTCCCGCACTTCGCTACCAGGATAGGCGGCACCGATTTGATGTTTGATTTTTTCGGCAGTCGCTTCGCCAATCAAAGTGCCGTAATTACGGCGCACATAGCTGATGATGGCGTCGTCGAAGCGGTCGCCGCCGATTCGGACCGACGCCGAATAAACGATACCATTCAAGGAAATCACCGCCACCTCTGAAGTGCCGCCGCCAATATCCAGCACCATCGAACCGTGTGCAGTATCCACCGGCAATCCGGCACCGACTGCAGCCGACATCGGCTCTTCAATCAAATATACTTCTCTAGCACCCGCCATGGCCGCCGATTCACGAATTGCCCGCCGTTCCACTTGCGTAGAGCCGCAAGGCACGCAGATCAGAATCCGCGGACTGGGCCGCAACAGTTTGTTTTCGTGGACTTTTTTGATAAAAAACCGCAGCATGCGCTCGGTGACCGCAAAGTCGGCAATCACGCCGTCTTTCAACGGCCGAATAGCGGTAATATTGCCGGGCGTACGGCCCAACATGCTTTTGGCGTCGGCACCGATAGCCGCGATGGTTTTTTGGCCGCGAATTTTGTCTTCTTTAATCGCCACCACGGAAGGCTCGTTGAGTACGATTCCCTGGCCCGGAACATAAATCAGCGTATTTGCCGTACCCAAATCGATCGACAAATCATTGGAAAACAGGCCACGAATTCTTTTAAACATTTTATGCAGTACCCTAAGCGCACACGGAAAATCCCGCTACTTTAACAATCAAGCAGGTATTTGAGCAAGATATAAAGTATCATAGTTTTACTAAGAAAACCTGGAGTTACAAGAATGTCGTTAACGGCGAATGACGTTAAAAAAATCGCTCACCTGGCGAGGCTGGGCATTGCGGAACAAGATGTCGAACACTATGCAAAAGACCTATCGGGCGTACTGGAATTAATGACGCAAATGGGCCAATTAGACACGACCGGCGTGACGCCCATGGCACATCCGCTGGATCAAATGCAGCGCCTGCGCGATGACGCCGTCACCGAGACCAATCAGCGCGACCATTTCCAAACCATCGCCCCGCAAACCGAAGCCGGATTGTACCTGGTCCCCAAAGTCATCGATTAAGGACGATTATGCATAAACTTACCCTCACCGAACTGGCAGCCGGGCTGCGCAGCAAAGCATTCTCCAGCGTAGAACTGACTCAACATTTTCTGGCCCGCACCCACCAGCACCAGAACTTGAACGCATTTATTACCGTGAACGCCGACAATGCCTTGCAACAGGCCCAGGCGGCCGATCAGTTACTGGCTAGCGGCAATGCTGGACCATTGGCCGGCATCCCCATCGCCCAAAAAGATATTTTCTGCACGCTAGGCACTAAAACCAGCTGCGGCTCGAAAATGCTGGATAACTTCATCGCCCCTTACAATGCCACGGTGGTTGAACACTTCAACAGGGCCGGCGCGGTGATGCTAGGCAAATTGAACATGGACGAGTTTGCGATGGGCTCGTCCAACGAAAACAGTTTCTACGGCCCGGTGCGCAACCCTTGGACGACCGATTGCGTCCCCGGTGGCTCGTCCGGCGGCTCGGCGGCGGCTGTCGCGGCGCGTCTGGCGCCTGCGGTAACCGGCACAGACACCGGCGGCTCCATCCGCCAACCGGCGGCACTATGCGGCATCACCGGCTTGAAACCGACTTACGGCCGCGTGTCGCGCTACGGCATGATCGCCTACGCCTCCAGCTTGGATCAGGGCGGCCCGATGGCGCGTAGCGCCGAAGACGCGGCTTTACTTTTGCAGGTGATGGCCGGCTTCGATCCCAAAGATTCGACCAGCGTCGATCAACCCGTACCTGACTATAGCGCCAGCCTGAACGATAGTTTGCAAGGCCTGAAAATCGGTCTGCCGAAACAGTTTTTCAGCGCCGAGCTGGACAGCCAAATAGCCGCCACCATCCACGCCGCGGTTGCCGAATATCAAAAACTGGGCGCGGAAGTCAAAGAAGTGGACACGCCGAATCTACAGTTGGCGATTCCGGCCTATTACGTCATTGCCTCGGCCGAATGCTCGTCCAACCTGTCGCGTTACGATGGCGTGCGTTTTGGTTACCGCTGCCAAAATCCGGCCGATTTGACCGACCTTTACACCCGTTCGCGCGGCGAAGCCTTCGGTGCCGAAGTCAAGCGGCGGATTTTGATGGGCACCTACGCACTATCGGCCGGTTATTACGATGCTTATTATTTGAAAGCCCAGCAAGTGCGCCGCCTGATCAGCGACGATTTCAAACGCGCTTTGAGCGAAGTCGATGTACTGATGGGTCCGGTCACACCAAGCACCGCCTTCAAAATCGGCGAAAAAACCAGCGACCCGATTCAGATGTATCTGGAAGATATTTACACCATTGCCATCAACTTGGCGGGTTTGCCGGCGATGTCGATTCCGGCCGGATTCATGGACGGCAAACCTGTGGGCTTACACGTGATAGGCAATTATTTCAGCGAAGCTAAATTGCTGAATGTCGGCCACCGCTACCAGCAAGCGACCGATTGGCATTTGCAAATACCGAAAGGTTTCGAATAACACGGGAGGCAAGATGGCGCCGATCACGCAATTGTCGCAACTGGACCCCAACGGCACCTATAGCTACGCCGATTATCTGACCTGGCGACTGGAAGAAAGTGTCGAGTTGATCAAGGGCAAAATCATAGCGATGTCGCCGGCGCCTAGCAGGAAACACCAAAGTGTGTCGCTAAATTTATCCGTCAGTTTGGGCAATCATTTCAAGCACAAGCATTGCAATGTGTACGTTGCCCCATTCGACGTCAAACTCTATGATCGGCGTAAATCCCTGCTGCAAGACCGCGAAGTGTTCAGCGTCGTGCAGCCGGATTTGTGCGTCATCTGCGACAAGGAAAAATTGACCGAACAGGGCTGTGACGGCGCGCCGGATTGGATCATCGAGATTTTGTCGCCTGGCAACAGCCAGAGGGAATTAAGGTTGAAATTCCAGTTGTATCAGGAAAGCGCAGTCACTGAATACTGGATCGTGCACCCCTACGAACAAACCCTGTATCAGTTCGTGCTCGACCAAAATCAAAAGTATCAGTTGCACGCCATGCACCCCGGCGACGAAATCGCTACACCCTATTTATTCCCCGACCTGCAAATCGACTTGAACGACGTTTTTGCCGAATAAGCTTTAAAGGAACCACAAATGAACTCACAATGGGAAGCCGTCATTGGCCTGGAAATCCACACCCAACTCTCCACGAAATCGAAAATATTCTCCGGTGCCGCCACCGCTTACGGCGCGGAACCCAATACCCAGGCCTGCGCGGTCGACTTGGGCTTGCCGGGGGTTTTGCCCGTATTGAATAAAGACGCCGTGCGTAAAGCCGTCACCTTTGGCTTGGCGATTGATGCCGAGATTGCCCCGCATTCGGTGTTCGCCCGCAAAAACTATTTTTACCCGGACTTACCGAAAGGCTACCAGATCAGCCAGTTCGAACTGCCTATCGTCGGCAATGGCCATCTGGACATCGAAGTCGATGGTGTCAGCAAACGCATCGGCATCACCCGCGCCCATCTGGAAGAGGACGCCGGCAAATCCCTCCACGAAGATTTTCACGGCCTGACCGGCATCGACTTGAACCGCGCCGGCACACCCCTGCTGGAAATCGTTTCCGAGCCGGACATGCGCTCCGCCAAGGAAGCCGTGGCCTACATGCGCAAACTACACGAACTGGTGCGCTACCTGGAAATCTGCGATGGCAACATGCAGGAAGGCTCGTTTCGCTGCGACGCCAACGTCTCGGTGCGCCCGAAAGGCCAAGCCGAATTCGGCACCCGTGCAGAAATCAAGAACATCAACTCCTTCAAATTCGTTGAAAAAGCCATCAATCACGAAATCGAGCGGCAGATCGATGTGATCGAAGGCGGCGGCAAAGTGGTTCAGGAAACCCGCCTCTACGACGCCAACAAGGACGAAACCCGCTCGATGCGCAGCAAGGAAGAAGCCAACGATTACCGTTACTTCCCCGATCCAGACTTGCTGCCGGTATTGATCGAAGAAGCGTTGAAAGCCGAAATTCGCGCCTCGCTACCAGAACTGCCGGATGCCAAGAAACAGCGTTTCATCGAGCAATACGCCCTGGATAACGAAAGCGCTACTACCTTGACGTCGTCGCGCGAATTGGCCGACTTTTACGAAACAGTCGTCAAAGCCTCGGGCGACGAAGCCAAGCTGGCCGGCAACTGGCTGACCGGCGACGTGTTGGGCGCATTGAACAAAGCCGGATTAGAAATCGGCGATTGCCCGGTCAATGCCGAGCGCCTGGCCGGCCTGCTCAAACGCATTGCCGACAACACCATTTCCGGCAAAACCGCCAAACAGGTATTCGATAAGCTCTGGAACAGCACCGACAGCGCCGACGAAATCATCGAAAAAGAAGGCTTGAAGCAGATCACCGACAGCGGTGCGATAGAAGCCATCGTCGATAAAGTGATAGCCGCCAACCCGGTGCCAGTCGAGCAATATCGGGCCGGCAAGGACAAAGCGTTGATGGCTTTGGTCGGGCAGATCATGAAAGAAACCCAAGGCAAGGCCAACCCGGGTGAAGTGAACAAGATGTTGATTGCCAAGCTGAAAAGCTAAGGCCGGCGCCTCCCGGAGCATCGCTGAATTAATCTTCATCCCCGTGCAGGCGGGGATTCGGAATTTTGACTTTTCTGGGTTCCCGCCTACACGGGAACAACGGGAGCGGCTCCGAAAAACTTAGACCGTTCCGTCGATTGAACTCGGTACGTACAGAATTTCCGGCAATACCAATTCCCAATGCTCGCAACGCAGACTTTCGGTATCGCCGGCGGTTTTATGCCTTACCGAAAAGGCGGCAACCCGCACCGCCACTATCCTACCTGCTGGCGGCATAAAAGCCTTGGCCATCCGCGTGACGGCCATGCCGTTTAAATCGGCAAGTTCCCAGCCGCTTTGCCCATCGCTTCTGGTTCGCAATATCAACTCGCTACCAAGCTCCAATGCCGCAATCGCCCGATGAATAGGCTTATCCGGCCCATAGTATCCCGGCCAATCAAGCCAAACTTGTTCAAGGTTAGCCACCCAAGTACGTTGACCCAGCACTGGAAATTCTCGACCGAATTGCGGTTGGGTTTTAACGCAAAGCGCCTCGCAGTCCCGGATAAAAGCATGCCGCCCGCCCAGCTTGACGCACAAAGTCAGGGTTTTGCGAGCACGGGTCATCGCCACGTAAAACAGCCGTCGCTCGTCATCGCTGCTGTGCTGCCAGCCGCCGCCGTCCAGAATCAGCACATGGTCAAACTCCAAACCCTTGGCTCGATGCGCTGTCAATAACAGTAATGGGGCGTGCCGGCTATCGTTTGCCCCGGACTGGCTACCGGAACCGAATTCGTAAAGCGCTTCGACAACGTTGCTAACCACATGCTGACAACCCGGAGCGACCGCCTCGGAGGCAATGATGAATTGCGCCAGCATGGCTCGATAAGGATGTTCGATCAGCTCATCGACTGATTGCCGGTAGCGGCGCTTAAACCAGCGCGACAAGGTTCCGTAGCGCAGCAATACTCTGGATTTACCGGACTTGCTCCGCAGCTTGTTCAACAAAGCCAGTAAGCTGTGGCCTTCCCTTGTGCCGTGCAAATTCAGCAAAGCACTGTCACGCAGCAGCCTCACCGGGATCCCTTGTAGACGACATAATTCGGCCAGAGGCTCCAATGTTTCCCAATGTCTGGCAATCACCGCAAACCGGCCCCAATGGCTGACTTGGCCCGCGTTTGCCAAATGATTCAGCCGCACCAGCTCGGCCAACGCCACTTCGACTTCCCCATTGATTAGCCCCGGCGTTTCCAGGATATGTACCCGGCCTTGCGTCAAACTATCCAGTTCGGCAAATTCGCCGCCGTCCGCCGCATCCCGGCGCGCGTAATTAATTTGGATAGCGTGCTGCGTTTTCATCCGCTCCCGAGCCGGCGCAATCACCCGGTTTGCACAATGGATGATCTGCACGGTGGACCGATAATTTTCAGTCAAATAGTAGGTTTTGGCCTGATAGTCCGTGGCAAACTGTTTAATGAAGCGCACATTGGCACCGTCAAAGGCATAAATATTTTGGTCATCGTCGCCCACCGCCAACAACGACAATTTGTCTTCCTCGCTGTTGATCGCCCGACCGGCCAGCGCGCTAATCAGCTGGTAATGGTCGGCATTGATGTCCTGATATTCATCCACCAGCAAATAGCGCAAACCGGACAACAAGCGGTCGCGTTGGATACCCGGCCCCAGCTCGTCGCCCTGCTCCGCTTGTTTTAAAAGCGCGGTGGCGTTTTTGATAACGGCAGAAAAATCGACCGTCTCGCCATGCTCGGCGGCTACCGCGTAACTGGTGCCGGTCAGCCGCATCGCCAGGCTGTGCAGGGTTTGCACGGTCACCCCGGCCGCATCGGCGCCGATTAGGGCCCACAAACGCTTACGGATTTCGACGGCAGCCGAGCGGTTATAGCTCAACACCATAATGTCTTCCGGCAACACCATGCATTCCCGCAGCAACCAGGCCACCCGGTGCACAATCACCTTGGTCTTGCCGGAGCCGGGGCCGGCCAATACCAATTGACTGCCTTCCGGCGGCGCGGCGACGATGGCCTGTTGCTCGGGGTTTTGCAAGTCTGTGAGGATGCGCCTATGCGCGGCTTCGGTGGTCGCCATTTCCAGAATATCCTGGCGACCGGCGAAATAGCGGCGCACGAATTCGTGTCTATCCATGCCAAAGTAATCGACGATAAACGCCATCGCCGCCTGAATCTTACCCAGCGCCAGCCGGGCGTATTCGGCCATCACATGCACCTGGATAATCTTGTCCTTGTAATGCAAAGCCAGTTCGGCGTAGTCGGACTTTTTAAACTGCCGGCGCCGGGCTTCGGCATTCAGCTGAATGCTCATCGCCGCGCGGAACACCGCCTTGCCGCGCGCCAGATGCAAAACTTCGTTGCTGTCCAGATAAATCAGCGCCGCCGCCAAGGCCAGTTGCCAATCCCGCACATCCAGATACTGCAAAGTCAGATCGGCTTGCAAAGCCGCTTCCAAATCGCCCTGCTTGCAAGTGACCAGCAGATTATTGCCCTGGCGCTTTGCTAGAAAGTAATTCAGCAACGCCTGAGCCAGCCGCATGCGTTTGTGGCGGATGGTGTCGATGTCCTGCCAGCTGCGCAGCAATTTCAGATAGCGATTATCCTGTCCGGCCGGACGCAACGCGAAAAAACCGCGCAGGCCGGTGCCATCGCCAAAGGCTTCGGCGAACGACTTCATCAAACGGGTCAATTTGTCCGGCGTCAATTCCACGCCAGCCTCGCGGCGTAAGCTGTCACATAGCCGGCGCACGTTCAAAATTTGCCATTGCTCGCGATCCGCATCCGGCGCGGCCTCGCGCAGACTGGCAATCAAGGCGTCTTCCAGCTTGCGCAAGTCTTCCAGCCTGTCGGCGGTATCGGGGTCTCGGTACAGAGTCACGCCGATTTCGGTATCGTTGGATACCAGTTTGCAACGATCCAGCTCCCGCAACATGCTCTGCACTTCGTGGGAGTTGCGACCGGTCGCCAGCATCAAGTCGTCGGTGCTGATGCCTTCGTCATCTTCGCTATAAAACAATTGCGACAGCAGCACGATGTACGGCTCGATGTCGGCGTCCGGCCCCAGTTTTTTCTGCAGCAAGACTCGGGCTTCATCGATACTGGCCACTTGCAAGCTGCCCGGAAACACCCGGGTATGGTTTTCCTGGCGTTCCAGCAGACGCGCTTCTTCCAGCCAGGCCACGGCGATGCGGACCTTAGTGTCGGCATCGGCGGCGTCGGGATCGATGCCGTGCTTATCCGGAATTTCCAACAAAATTTCGCCACTGGTGACCACCACCGAACCTTCGCTACGATCCTTGCGTTCAATCCCGCGCAAGGCTTTTAGAATGGCGGCAATATCATGTTGCGTCAGCCTGGAATTGCGCAACAGCCGGAACTGCACATCCAGATCGGCATCGTCATACAACAACACACAGCGCGCCAGATCTTGATCGCGCCCTGCCCGGCCGGCTTCCTGGAGATAATTTTCCAAGGAACCCGGCGTATCCAAATGGATCACCAGCCGCACATCGGCTTTATCCACACCCATACCAAAGGCATTGGTGGCGGCGATCACCCGCAGCTCGCCGGCGATAAAGGCTTCCTGCACCTGGCGCTTTTGCTCGGGCTGCATGCCGCCGTGAAAGTAGCCGCAATCCAGGCCGGCCTGTTTCAAAAATTCCGCCATTTCCTCCACGGTCTTCTGCCGGGCGCAAAACACGATGGCGCCGCCCTCATCGCGCAAGCTTTGTTCCAGCAAACGCAGCACTTCCGGATATTTGGCTTGGGCAGGCACCGCATGCACTTCGTACAACAGGTTTTCCCGACTGACGCCGCCGCTCAAGCACGCCAATGTGATCCCCAGGCGCTTGCGAAAATGCTCGACAATGTCTTGCACCACATCCGGCTTGGCGGTGGCGGTAAAACAAAACACCGGCGACGGCTTGTCCTTTTGCCGGGCCTTGATAAAGCGCGACACGTACAAATAATCCGGACGAAAATCGTGGCCCCATTTGGACAGGCAATGCGCCTCGTCGAACACCCAGGCGCCGACTTCCCGATGCAGCAAGGCCTTGGCAAATGCGCTACTGCGAAATTGTTCCGGCGCGACAAAGATCAGACCCAAATCGCCCAGCCGCAACTTATCCAGCATCACCTGCCGCTCCATGGGGTTGAGCAAACTGTTGATGTAACCGGCGCAAGTGATGCCGCGCGCTTCCAGGTTATCGACCTGATCCTTCATCAAGGATTGCAGCGGCGAGATGATCACCGTCAGACTACCGTTGCGGTAAAACCGCGCCAGCGCCGGCAATTGGTAACACAGCGATTT
This sequence comes from Methylomonas sp. TEB, assembly GCF_047777895.1. Classification (GTDB taxonomy): domain Bacteria; phylum Pseudomonadota; class Gammaproteobacteria; order Methylococcales; family Methylomonadaceae; genus Methylomonas. Next base: position 805,705 of record NZ_CP180476.1, on the reverse strand, counting down.
GCCGCCACCGGTCGGTAAAATCGCCAGCGTCGGCGTGCCGGCAAAGCCGTGTTCGACGATAGTCTGTTGCAGGGACTTGCCATCCTCGGTAGTCGGCGTCGGCCTAAACTGCGTGATGCCCGGAAAATAGCGCGGCAACAGTTGCGACAGATCGTGTTGTTCACTGCACCAATCACATTCGGCGTCACCGCACGGCACATCGCGCAAGGAGGCGATCAACTCTCTGGTTTTTGGAAAGGCCAAACTCACCCAAGGCGGCAGTACGGAATTGCCGCCCGAAACCCGCAACCAGGCCAGTACGTAAGCCAGCGGCTTGTGCCAATCCGGCTCCGGCAAATAGTCGTTGACGATGTGTTGCTGTCCGGTGCGGCATACCTTGCCGTCGGTAGCGCGTCGCCAGGCCGCTTGCGCATCGCTCAACGCCGGCCTTAGCGCCGCGCGCAAGGTCGCGAAGAAATTCGCCACACCCTTGCCATTTTCCGGCGCCAATAAAAAATGCAGGCAAAGCGCCTCGTCCGGATACTCCGCCACCCGCTGCCGCAAGGCCTCGGCCTGATCCAGAAACAGCTCGTAAGCCAATTCCGCGTCGCGAACCGGATCGTTGCGGGTGGTGGTGCAGAGTTTGTAGTCCTTCACCAGGCGGTGATAAAGATTCTGCGGAAAGGCCACCGGCGACAGCTCCAGCGTATCGACCAAAGGCAAGCGGTGCAAAGCAAGATCGGGATGCAACACGGATAAAGCCGGCTGATCGAAGGCAATCACGTTATGCCCCAACACAAACGCCGCGCCTTCGCTGATGTGATCCAGCTTTTGTGTCAGATCGGCAGCCTTGCCGGATAAACGCAAACGGGCATCGGTGTCCGGTCGATACGCGCCAATCTCCCGCAGCTTTAGGCTATCCTGCCGGGCGGTTTCAATGTCGATGCACAGGCATTTGGCTCGGATTCTGTCGGGTGGTTGAGCCATTGTGTCGGGGAATGGGGATGAACGTGGATGTTTAGGTTAGCGACGCTTTGTGCTATTCGGCCGACCCGCTATCCGCGAAGCTATAGGGGCCGGGGGAAATGGAGCTTAACCATAGCGCAACAAACGGGTCTTGCCTAGGTTAGCTTGACCAAGCGCACTGACATCCTGCCTTTTCCAGGATTTTTTCCCAATAAGGAGGGTGTAGACGGCTTACTTTAACCAGACAAATTCGAAATGACACCTCTTATTTTGTACTACAGCCTCCCTAAAAGTAGTTTGCCGCCATCGAAAGCGTGGCTCTTGGTCTCGCCGGTTAAACGACTCCGTGCTGCAACACCAGGGAAGCCATCAAAAATACCAAGCTCACCAACACGATGGCGAAAGACTGATTGCTACTGCGTCTGGCACTTGCAAGCTGGTTTTGCAGGGCATGATTTGTAATCACTTCGCCCTGATCGTAAAGCGCAAATATACTGTTCAATGTCCCCGTGGCGGTGTCAAAGAAAGCCGCCGGATCAATCGCCGGATTATCCGCGGTCAGCAATTTTTGCTCGATATGACTAATAAAACCGGTGATGTGAACATAAACCGCAGCCGAAGCCTGTTGAAAGCTGTTATCGACAACCATGGACATGTTAGCGTTACCCATGCCGGCTTCAACCCGTTCGATGGCCTGACGGATGCGGGTAATCAGAAAACCCAGCTTAATCCTATCGGTGATCCGGCAGCGGCCGGCCGCAGCGATACCGGTGCCGATAGCCCGCGCCTGACCTATTGCCTCAGCGGTATCCGGCAAGAGATGCCACAGAATTTCTATAAAGCTGAACGGACAAATACTTTCCTGGTGTAATTGGCTATGCTCCGCTATATCTCGAATCAAATTGAGAATAGTGCCGGCCAATAAACAGTGTCGTTCAAAACTTGCTTCCCTGGTCAGATGCAGTACGGAAGGGTGTAGTTGTTTCCAGGCTTCGCGGATGTCAACGAACGACTGAAACGATTCCGGCGACCGCTTGAACTGCCCGGAGAGCTGATCTAGCTGCCGATCAATGTCGGATTGCAAGGCTGTGATTTTGTATTTAAAACTCAGATCGCCGTTCAAATAAGCGCTCACCATGCCGCGATGTTGTTGTATCTGCGTCAATAGGCTTTTCAAAGCGCCGGTAATTTCCAGGTAATGCAGTTGCCCACGAAGATGGTCGAGGCGCGTCTGGCGATTTTTGTAGCACATAAATGCCGCCGTACTGGCGATCACCGCGACCAATAAAAACAATACTGAAACATAATCGGGCACGTCTAATTCCCCTTTTTTATTGATTAGTGAGCGACGATTTGCGCCAATTTAGCCAAATGCCTGGCTATTTCAGCTGATTCCTGGGCCGCGTTGCTGTTTTGTTCAACGCTGTGCGCAATCGTCTCGATGTTGCGGCCGATCTCCTGGCTTACCTGGGTTTGCTGTTCGGCGCTGGTTGCTATCATCGTTACGTTATTCAAGGCTTGATCCGCATACTGCCGAATCTCGGCCAGCGATTGCTCAACTTGGAAAGCTTTGTTAATGCCTTGTTCCGTTTGATCCCGAGTGGCGGCGATGGATTGAACGGCTAGATGAATTTTTTCCCGGACGGCTTCAGTGGTACCGGTTATTTCCTCAGCAGACTGTCGCACCCGTTTTGCCAGCGAGCGTACTTCGTCGGCTACCACGGCAAAGCCGCGACCGTATTCTCCGGCTCGCGCCGCTTCTATCGCCGCATTTAGAGCCAGGAGATTGGTCTGATCGGAAATGGCCTTAATCACTTCCGAGATACTGGCAACCTGTTGGGAATGTAACTCCAGATTTTGCATCAATTGAGCCAGGTCCTGAATCTCGCCAAACAGCGCGTTCATATCGGCGATAAAGCTTTCGATGGCCCGATGGCCTTGCTGGGAAAGCTGCTGCGTGGTCGACGATATTTTTTCAGCATCCCGGCATTGCCCCGCCACGCCCATGATACTGGCCGACATTTGTTCGATGGCCGCCGCCATCATCGTGGTTCTTTCGCGTTGGTTATCGAGTTTTTCGGCGACGAAACCGGCACCCTGGTTGAGTTGGTCGGCGGCATAAGTCACCTCTTGAATGGACGCATGCACATCGCCTATGCGCCGGCCCAGGGCTTTGGCGGTTTCGTTAAAACCGCTATATAACTGTGACAGCTCGTCCTGACCGGTAAGCTGTAGTCGCATATTAAAGTTGCCAAGCTCTAACTGCCTATGTGCGCCGATCAATGCCGCAATCGCACCCGATAGGGACGAATATAATGCTGACAACACCAGTATCCAAGCCAGATTCGCGGATACAATCACCAACCATTGCGGCCCGGAAATTGACACGCCCGCATCGACGAACATAGCCAAGGGCAGCACACTTGCCAATACAATTAGCGTCAATATCAGCGCAAATTTATTTTTTAGCTTGAAGCGACCGAGAAACGAGTTAACCAACAATACGGACATTTTGATGCGCCTTCAGTTTAGACATGCCGATCTGCCAGCAATTTTCTCGCCAGTAATATTGTCCGATACCTCCTAAGCCAAATAAGGGTGCGACGCACCAAAAGGACGAACTTCCCGTTGGAGTTCACAAAAATACGCACCAAGTTGACTCAAACCCAAGAGCGAATTAATTAGTACCCGATGCAGAAACCAACAGGCAATAAAAAAGCCCAACTGAGACCAGTTAGGCTTTGATAATTTGGTGGGTGGGGACTATTTATTAAGCTCTGCAGGCATTGTTTTACATAAAAATTATAAGAACCGCATTTCTTCATGCCCCCAATATTGAAGATTACTATTACTCTTTCCAATTTTCAGCAGACAACGGTAATTCATTCAACTCGGCTCGCGCTTCCTGCCAATTAGGGTAATAACCACTCAAAATGGTTAGGAAGCGCTCATTATGGGTAGGCTCCAATAAATGCACCATTTCGTGCAAAACAACATAATCCAACAAGTGCTTAGGCTTTTTGACCAATTCGGTGTTTAAACGGATATTACGCGCTCGCGGATTGCAACTGCCCCATTTAGTTTTCATACGTTGCAAAAAATAGTGCGCCACTTCGACCCCCAGCTTTACTTGCCATTTGGCAATCAATGGGGGGATGGCTTGATGCAACAATACCTTGTGCCATTCGTGAATCAGCTCTGCACGATTTTCTAATGCACTGTCTGCCGGTAGGTACAGCGTAATCCGCCGATGATCGACCTTCACAAACGGCTTGCCGCCACGTTCGATGATGGTCAACAAATGCCGCCGTCCCCAAAGATAGTGGGTCTCGCGCTCGACAAACTGCCTGGGCATCTCCCTGGCCTGATTACGCAGTTTGGCCTGCTGATCGCGTATCCAACCCAACTTTGAGATGGCATAGGCTCTGGCCACTTCCAAACGGGTTTCCAGCGGCGCGGCCAAGGTGACGCGGCCTTCCGGCGGATGCACAGACAAATGCACGTTCTTGATGGCCTTGCGGGTAACAGCGATACTTATGTCGCCAAGCTCGATTGTTTCCGACATCAATATCCCGGCTGGTTCTTGATGATCTCGAATAGGGCCAGCGTGGCATTCGGGTTCTTGTTCAGCATTGGGTACAAGAAATTCTGAACGACGCGCTCTTTGGTTTCATCACCCTTCCAGCCCGCCGGCGCTTGCTCGCGCATGGCATGATCAATTTTTAGCGCCAGTTGCGCACGCTCATCGCTATAGTCGGTCGTGGGTTCCTGCACCTGTGACGTCGGCGTGGCCTCGGGCATCAGGTCTACCAGATTGTTGTAAATGACGATGGCCTCGTGCCTGCCATGCAACATGGCGGGAATGCCGGCCTCGGGTTGTTTTGCCGCCAAGCGTTTGACCAGCTCTTCAGCCTTGCGCAAAAACGCCTCATAAGCGGCGGTATCCGCTCGGCTTTGCTTGATCAGATCGTCGAGCAGCTTGGACATTTGCGCGTAGAACCTGGGGTCGGTGAGCTGGTCGCGGATGATGGTCTTGCGGACGTTGTTGATAATCCCCTCGGCGATAGCGTTCTTCGACAACTTGCCTTTCTGGTTCAGTTTCTTGGCAATGGCATCGTGGATACCGGTCTTGATGATCAGCTCGGTCAGCGACATTTCACCCAGTTCCCCTAATTCCTCCGCCGGGTCGGCCTGGATGTAAGTATTGATCAGGTGGCGCATGTCAGCCTCGTAAGGCTTGATGTCCAGCTCTTCACCCGAGTGCTTCTTAATGGCGGCCCTAATCTCGGCGTAGAATTCCACTGCCTTTTTCAATGCCTCGACCTCAGCCTCGGAATAACCCGCCTCGGTCAGTTCCTGGGCAATGTCAGCGTAGGCACGCGCAAAGATCGCCACCGTCTTGTAGAACGTCACCCGCAATGCTTCCGTTTCGGTTAGCGCGTTTGGGTTGGCGGCATCGCCGCAGAAATAATGTAGGTAGTGTTCGACTTCTCGCGGCGGCAGTACCGGTTCGCACAGGTAGTGCAGTGCTTGACGGGCATCGTCCAGTTGCCTCTTGCCTTCTTCCAGCCAGTTTTTCAGGCGCACGTTGTTTTCGGCCTCGCTACTGCCCTGGTCGATGTCCAGTTCGTCGGAACTGTACACCGCGATGGCTTGTTGCACGTCACCAAAGAGTTTTTTGAAGTCGACGATGTGGCCGTAGTCCTTGTCGTCGCCATCCAGCCGATTGGTGCGGCAGATCGCCTGGAATAGGTTGTGGTCGCGCAATTCGTTGTCGAGATAGATGTAGGTGCAGCTGGGTGCATCGAAGCCGGTCAGCAGCTTGCTAACCACGATCAGCAATTTAAGATTGGCCGGCTCGTCGATGAAGCGGCGCTTCATCTCCGTTTCGTATTTCTCGGTGGTCGGAAAATCCTTCAATACCAACTGACTATAGGTATCAAACTTATAGCGTTCATCGCTGTTGGCGGGTTCTTTCGAGATGGCATTGGCATTCGGTTCGTACGACGTAATGATGCCGCAGTAGGGGCCAAACTGGGTATTTCTGAACAGCCGGAAATAATGACAAGCATCGTAAATGGAGGCGGCCACCAGAATAGCGGTGCCGCGGTCGTTATTCAGTCTCGGTTTAAGAGCGAAATCGGAGATAATTTCAGCGACCACCTCGCGTTTACGGCCTTCGGCGCTCATCAACTCTTCCATCGTCGCCCAGCGTTTACGCAGAGCCGCCTTCTGAAAGTTGTTGAGATTTTGGGTTTTCCGCTCGAACCACTCGTCGATTTTTTTCTGCGAGGTCAGCCGTTCGGGCACGTCGCGGGCCTCGTATTTCAAATCCAGCACCACTTTATCGGCCACCGCCTGATGAAACTTGTAGGTATGGATATAGGTGCCGAACACGTCCCGCGTCATCTGCTTGTCCTTGCGCAGCAGCGGCGTGCCGGTAAAACCGATGAAGATCGCGCTCTCCAGCCAGCGCTTCATCTGCTTGTTCATGTCGCCGCCCTGAGTGCGGTGGCATTCGTCCACAAACACATAAAATCGCCCTGCCACCTTCGGCGGCGCGCCTTTCAGATCAGACACGTCGAACTTATGGATCAACGCGCACAGTAAACGCGGCGTAGTCGCGGCCAGTTTATTAACGAAATCGGCCCGCGAGGTGATGCGCGGCGACGCTGAGTTTTCGCCAATCACCCCGGCATTGCGCATGACGCCGACAATCTGCTTGTCCAGCTCGTCGCGGTCGGTGATCACCAAAATGCGCGCATCGGGATCGTGTTCCAGCAACCACTTGGCGATCAGCACCATCAAAATGCTCTTGCCGCTGCCCTGGGTATGCCAGATGACGCCACCCTCCCGCTTGGCGATACGTTCCTGCGCGGCTTTTACACCGAAAAACTGATGCTGGCGCGGCACCTTTTTTTGGCCGGCGTCGAAGATGATGAAATTGCGAAGCAAATCGAGCAGCCTGGCCTTGCCGCACAACTGCGCCAGAGGTCGATCCAGCAATGCGCCGGCAAGCGGCGCGGTGCCCGCTTCGGCAGGCGTTTGATCCTTCCACTCCACGAAGAATTGTTCGGGTGTGCCGGTGGTGCCGTAACGCAGCCCTTGCGCATCGCTGCCGGCCAAGACTATCTGCACCGTGCTGAAAAAGCCTTGATTGAAAATGGCATCCTGATTGGTGATGAGCTGGCGTATGCCGTCCGCCACATCCACCGAACTGCGCTTTAACTCGATCACCGCGATGGCGATACCGTTGATATACAGCACAATGTCCGGCCGCCGCTCATAACCGCCTTTCAGCGTCACTTCCTCGGCCAGCGCAAAGTCGTTTCGCTCGGGACGCTCCCAATCGATCAAATGTACCGTCTCGTGCACCTGACCGGCGGCGATTTGCACCGGAATACCGTAGCGCAATAACTGATAGGTGCGAAGATTGGCTTGATAAAGCGTGATGCCGCTGACGTCGGCAGCAGTGTCCAGTTTTTGCAAAGCAGCACTGATGTGGGCGGCGGAATAGCCGCGTGCCATCAGGTTATCGCGAAGCAGTGCGGTTTCGATAGGGCGATTGTTCTGGCGTTTACTCCATTCGCCAAGATAGCGGTAACCCAGGCAATTGAGCTGTGACGGATCGGTGAACAGACTGACGATTCGGTTTTGAGTGTTACGTTCGGAGCGGGTGTTTTGATCCATTATTCCTTTATCTCCCAATGCCCACCTTTTTGCGGGCCCACATAGCGCAAACGCTCTTGCTCTCGAAGTTTGCGAGCGGCGCGTTCCACAGCGCTGGTCGATTTACCCAAACGAACAGCAACCTCCGCCAGGGTTAAAGTCGGCTGCTCCCGCAGCAGGGCTAAAATCTGTTCTGGAGTTTTCACCGGCGTTTTAACCAGCGTTTTAACCGGCGTTTCGCTGGTGATCGCTTGTTGCAGAGCTTCGCCGATCGCATCAAGCATAAACAGGATGAAATCACTGCAATCGGTGGCTTGATCGGCCTCGCCCAGCACACGGTAGTAATCATCCTGCCGGCTTTTAATCACCGTCTCGACCGGCAAATAAGCCAAAATCGATTGCCAACGGCTCAGTATCAGCGTTTGCCACAAGCGGCCCATGCGTCCATTACCGTCGCTAAAAGGATGAATAAATTCCAGTTCATAATGCAAAGCGGACGAAGCAATCAGCGGATGGGCATCGCTGTGAGCCAGCCAATCCAGTAGATCATTCATCAGGCGGGTTAACTGACTGGGTGGCGGCGCCATATGCACCAGTCGCTGACCTTGATAAATGCCGACTCCACCTTCACGCAAACAGCCTGCGTCGTCGGCCAAGCCTCGCAACAACAAGCCATGGGCGGCTAACAGATCATCCAGCCTATCCGGGCGCCAATCGGGAAGCGCCTCATAGGCGGCAAAGGCATTCTTCACCTCCTGAATTTCTCGCGGCAATCCCAGCACGGTTTTACCGGCCAGCACGGCCGTCACCTGTTCCACCGACAGTGTGTTCTGTTCGATAGCCAACGATGCTTGAATGGTGCGAATACGGTTCCCCCGCCGCAGTTGCGGCGCCAGAGTGTCCTGGCCTGCCTGTTTCCAGCGCCCCAGTAACTCGGCGATCTCCGCCACTTTGGCAAGCATGGTATGACTGAGCTGGAACGGAGGCTGATAGCTACTCATACTAACGGTAGTATATCGGCCTGCGGCTACCTGACCCATTCGGCCCGGCGAACATCCTTAGCCGCGGCGTTGCCGAAGTCATTTTTGCCGACGCCGCAAGCGCTGGCCGGGCTTGACGGGAATGGGCTTGGGCAATGACTTCACTACCCGGCGCGAGCCATCCGGCGAGGATTCGATCAATTGTCCATCCACCGCTTCCAGCACCGAACAACCGGCGGCCAGTGTCTGGTAATAAGCCTGTTTGATGGCGCCCTCGGCCAATTCCGGAATAAAGACTTCCTGAAACCGCAAGCTGTCTTCGTCAAGTACGTTCATCGAGAGCTCCATGGGTAAAAAAGGATTTAGCAGGCATGATCATAGCAGCCTGGTCTTGCCGGTGAGCAGTTCCTGCATCATGCCCTGTTTGAGGGCGCGGGTTTTGTCGCGGCGGGCTTCCAGCGCGGTGAGTTCGGCGTCCATGTCGGAGAGGATGGTGGCGATGGCGGTTTGTTCGTCAGGCTCAGGGCAACCTATCTCGATATTCTCAATGGTCCGAGCATTGAGGCTTGGAACACCCGATGCTTCGTTGTATTGCATCCAATCAATCAAACAGAAGCGGTAGTAAAGAAACTTTGCGCTGTTCTCGCCTTTGATCGCAGAGTAGAAAAGCGTGTCTACAGTCCAGAATGGCGTATCCATGTATTGTGGCTGGTTGATCGTTCCTTTGCGCCCGATGAGGACGGATGGCTTGTCATATAGCGGACATCGGGCAGTGCCAATCTGACCACCAGTGGCAAGAATTGGGTAAGGGCCATCGGCAACTTCGACCTCGCGTTGGCTCTTTCCGTGACAGATGCTCAACACCTCTCCCAGCCGCGTCACCTTCCAATCTATCGGCGTGGTAGACGTAGGGGGGATAAGCGAATTCGCATCCACCAATATCCGTCGTGGTCCGGTGGATGCGCTAGCGCTTATCCACCCTACGTTGCTAAACCCCGGCAAGCGGGTTTGGCCGGTGAGGAGTTGTTGCATGGCGGCCTGCTTGAGGTCGCGCTTCTTGGCGATCAACCGCTCCAACCCGTCCAGCAACGCATCCACATCGCTCAACGCCGCCGCGATGGCGCGTTGTTCGGGGAATGGCGGCACGGGAACGTTAATCTCGCCAATCTGCGTTAACGACAAAAATGGCTGCGCCCCACCGCTTGATAGCATTTTGGTGATTGCGGGCTTTCTTTTAATGAGGCATTGGTTCAAGTAATTGCCAAGAAGTCTTCCCGAGGTTGGCTTTAACAGCGCGACATTCTTCAAACTGAACTCAAAATTTACTTCGACAAGCGCGGTTATTGCTACTCCCGCGCCAATATTGACCATCAATACATCTCCGTACTGAGGGTTGCATCGAGCGAAAATAGTTTGATGGACCTCCTTGGTCAGATATAAGCAGTTGTCGAAGTCGATAAAGTCGTCCTTAATGTGGATCGCAGTTAGGAACGGCACCCCAGTACGAATTGGCTTCGGCGTATCGTGCGTTCCATCAGTAATTTTGGAACATACTTCTCTTAATGACAGAACTTCCCAATCGTCAGGGATAACGCCCACTTCCGTCTGTTTGTACCCCGGCCTAAGCAAAGCCGCCTTACCAGCCTGCAAGCGATAAGCCGCGCTGGCTTCGTTGACCGCCGACGGCTGGTGATCGGAAAAATCGTGTTGATTATTCATCGGCTTCCGCCTCCCGCAAGCTCAGTAGTAGGGTGGATAAGCGAACGCGCATCCACCGGAGGCTTCAATGATTCGGTGGATGCGCTTTGCTTATCCGCCCTACGGGAGGATTCGTCATACCGCGCTTCCTTGTCGATCCGCAAGCCATAAGCCGCGCTAGCTTCGTTGACCGCCTCGGCATGGTTTGTTGGTTGATTACTCATTGGGTTGCATTTTCCACGGCATCGTTGAACCGTTGAACCTTGGGCAAATAGTAGTAGGGTGGATAAGCGCCAGCGCATCCACCGGACCTCGGCAAATAATGGTGGATGCGCATTCGCTTATCCACCCTACGTTGGGTGCTTTTGCGGTCATTCGTGCTCCATGTCGCTGATGTGGTTTGGCGGCGTGGCACCCCAATCGGCATCGTACCAACCTTTTTTGACGGCACCGGCAAACGATGACCACGGCCAATCGCTGGGGCGCTGCGCTAATCCGTGTTTGACCGGGTTGTAATGAATGTAATCCACGTGGCGCCGCCAATCGTCCGCATCGCGAATCGTATGCTCCCAAAACCGTCGTTGCCAGACCAATCGCTCGTTTCTGGCATTGGTGGTGGTATCGATTTGGCGGGAAAAGGCTTTTTTGATTTCGCGCCAACGACCGGAATAATCCGCGTCGTCATCCGGCAACCGCCAAATACAATGCAGGTGATCCGGTAAAATGACCATTGCGTCGATTTGAAACGGGCGGCTTGCCTTGACTTTACGCAAGGCCTCTCGAAACAGCGAAACCCGCGCATCATCGATAAAAACCGGCTTGCGCCGCCAAGTGACGACGGTAAAGAAATAACAAGCGCCCGGAATCCGGATGCGTTGGTAATCGCTCATGTTGCCGGTGTAGGAATATCGGCGGATGCGCTAGCGCTTATCCACCCTACGTTATGCTCATTCATGGCCATACCACGCCCATTTTTTTGAGGTGTTCTGCCACGCGAACGGCCAGGGCCGCCGCCTCGTCTTCCAGTTGAGGCAGCGGTGTGGCGTAGCGTTCGGCCAATTGCCGGATGCGGCCGGTCAAGGTTTGCGAGACTCTATCCAGTTCGCCCTGCACGGCTGCGGACAGGTGCGCCATCCACTTGTCGTCGATCACCAGCGTTTTGATTTCGGCTTCGCTCAGCGTCGGGTATTTTTCATAGGCCTTTTGGTCGAGCACGGCTTCGGCTTCCTTGATCTGTTTTTTTAACCCGCTGATCTGGTTGCCCAGTTCCAGCCACTGTTTCAATACTTTTAATTCGTCGGCGCCATCCGGGTCTTTGCCTAGCTCTTTGATCCGATCTTTAACGGCGGCGGCATTGATGTTGTCGTAACCGGAAAAGATGGCGTCTTCGCCGTTGTGCTCTTCTTCCAATTCGGTTTGGCTAGCGGTCGCCGTTTCCAGTTCGGCCTGTTTGGCTTCTATCGCGGCCTGCTCCTCGGCAAAGTAGCGAGCGACGATATAGGGCTTGGGGATCAAATCGCAGACCCAACCCTTGTCCTTGGTTTTGCCTTTCTTGTCGGTTTCGACGATGCGGGTCGGCTGGGCGACCCAGCCGTCGGCGGAGATCAGGTAGCAATCGTCCTGCATGGTCTCGGCCCAGTAATCCATCAGGTGCTGGTAGATGTCGTAAGCATCCAGCAGCGGCGCGGGCTTGAAGGTGTTCAGCAAGTCTTCGGCGATGGTTTCGATCAAGGCCTTGGGGTGGCTGTCTTTGCCAAAGCCGGTCAGCAGCGGCGTGGTGGCGTGGCGCCAGCCTTGAAAGCGTTCAGTCGCTTGGGCGTTGAAGGCGGTGAATTCGGCGTGGCCGAAGATGGCGGGTTTGACTTCGGCCAGCGGCAACGTTAATTGCGCGTAACCGGGTCGCTCCCTCTCCTGCTGGAGAGGGTTGGGGTGAGGAGAATCAGAATAAAGTAAGACATTGATTTCTGTCCCCTCACCCTGCCCTCTCCCGAAGGGAGAGGGTTGGTTACTTTGTTTGGCGGCGCTTTCCTCAAGGCGAGGGGAGAAAAGAGCGGCGCGCACGCCGGGCAGCACTCGCCAGTAGTCGGCCAGCGCGTCCAGGTCGCGTTCGGGGATGCCACCGTTGAGGTGGCCGTTGATGTCCTGAATGTCTTCCGGCTCGCTGCTGTCGATGTAGCGCGGCAAATTCAGGTTGAAGTCGTTTTTGGGATCGGCGATTTCATCGAACGGCACCATCCGGGCATAGCGCGGCACGTCGGCTTGCTTGCTGAAGGTGTCGACGATCTTGTGGATGTCCTGCTCGCGCAGCCGGTTTTTGTTGCCGTCTTTGATAAAGCCCTTGGCGGCGTCGAGCATGAACACGCCTTTGCGGGCAGTTGCGTTTTCCTTGTCTATCACCAAAATACAGGCCGGAATGCCGGTGCCGTAAAACAGGTTGGCCGGCAGGCCGATGATGCCTTTCAAATAGCCGGAGCGCACCAGTTGCTGACGGATCACCGCTTCGGCATTGCCGCGAAACAGCACGCCGTGCGGCAAAATGCAGGCGGCTTTGCCGTTGGCCTTCAGGCTGCGGATGATGTGCAGCAGATAGGCGTAATCGCCTTGTTTGGCCGGTGGCTCGCCCCAGACGAAACGCTGGTAAGCATCGTCGCCCGGCGTCAGACCAGTGCTCCAGGTCTTGTCGGAAAACGGCGGATTGGCAACCACGTAATCGTAAGTGCGCAGTTGCTCGCCATCCTTGAACTTGGGCGCGGCCAGCGTGTTGCCGGACAGGATGGTGGCGGTCGGAAAGTCGTGCAGGATCATGTTCATCCGCGCCAGACCGGCGGTGGTGACATCCTTTTCCTGGCCTTCCAGATTAATTGGTGGTTTCCCAGCTTCGGCGGCGACTTTCAGCAGCAACGAGCCGGAACCGCAGGTCGGATCGTAAGCAGTAGTGCGGGCATTGGTATTGTCTGGAGAAATGCCGACCACTTTGGCGATGACCCGGCTGACCTCCGACGGCGTATAAAACTGGCCCTTGCTCTTGCCGCTTTCGGTGGCGAAGTGGCGCATCAGGTATTCGTAGGCGTCGCCGAGAATGTCGTCGTGCTCGGCGCGGTTTTTGGAGAAATCCAGCTCGGGCTTTTGGAAGATGCCGATCAGGTTGGAGAGCTTCTCCACCATATCCTGGCCTTCGCCGAGTTTGTTGGGGTCGTTGAAGTCCGGGAAGTCGCTTTTCGATAAGCGGGCGTTGGCATTGACCAAGGGGCCGATGATCTGGGTGTTGATCTTGTCGCCGATGTCGGATTTGCCTTTGAGGGCGATCATGTCCTTGAAACTGGCGCCGGGCGGAATCACCACCGGCGGCGCAAAGTCGTCGCTGTCGGCGTATTTGTCGGTAATGTATTTGATGAACAGCATGAACAGGACATAGTCCTTGTACTGGCTGGCGTCCATGCCGCCACGCAATTGGTCGCACGAGGCCCACAGGGAGGAATAGAGATCGGATTTTTTGATGGCCATTGATGAGTATTTATAACTACTATGGTTTGCTCGTTAGCTTTAAAGCATTGCACCAAGATTTAGGAAGCACGATTGTTTTTCCATAAATAAGCTAATTGTCCCAAGCTTGCTTGCCCGATCATGTGGCCCTGTTAGTGACCTCAATATTGGATTAGAAAAATCCAGCAATATAAAATTTTCTTTAACCAATAAAAAACGGGGCCTTAGCCCCGTTCTTAATCTTAGGTGGTGGAGGTGGGGGGAATTGAACCCCCGTCCGCAAGCACTCCGCCACAAGCTCTACATGCTTATCCCGCGCTTTTGATTTAACTGTTGACTACCCGTCGGGCCAAGAGGATCAACAGCGATTTCGATTGGATTTAGCGCTTTAGGCTCCGAACTAAGCCCTGGCGCGATCTTATGTAATATGATCCCTGAGCGCCCCCCGAAGGAGACTCCAGACGCATAAGTACATCTGGTCAGAGAAGTGGTGCAGGTTTTAAGCTGCTAAGGCCACTGAGTAGTTTTCGTCGTTTGCGAATACTTGTTTTCAGTAGGTTTTACGAGCTGTACTGTGCTCGGCATGCACCTGAGGTTTTGCTACCCACGTCGAAGCCATGTCACCCCCAAGAGCTTTCATTCTAGCAAATCGCTGGAAGAATTGTCATTAAGTTGGGGGTGGGCGCATGATTACGAGTCAGGTTGTGTAAGCCGGAGCAATTCGTTATAAACAGCAAGGGTGAATCATCCGAATCTTGGTTTTAGCATCAACAGGAGCCTCTTCGTGCAATTCAAAGATTACTACCAGATTCTTGGCGTGAATCGCGATGCGGCACTCGCGGACATCAAAAAAGCTTACCGCAAGTTGGCGCGCAAATATCATCCGGACATTTCCAAGGAAGCGGATGCCGAGTCGCACATGAAAGAGATCAACGAAGCCTACGCGGTGCTCTCTGATACGGAAAAGCGCGCGGCTTACGATCAATTGGGACGTGGCTATCGGCCCGGCCAGGAGTTTCATCCCCCACCCAATTGGGATGCCGGCTTCGAGTTTTCCAGCACCGACACCGCCGATTTCGGCGACTTTTTCAGTCAATTATTCGGCAAGATGGGCGCTGGCAGGGGGCGCGGCGGACCGTTCGAAAGCCAGACAGGCTTCCACGCCCAAGGCGAGGATCATCACGCCAAAGTGCTGCTGGATATAGTCGACGCTTTTAACGGCGCGGCCCGGCAAATCAGCTTAAGAGTGCCGCGCATGGACGCCAGTGGCCATGTGGTGTTGGATACCCGCACCTTGAACGTAAAAATCCCCAAGGGCGTGTACGAGGGCCAAATCATTCGTTTAGCCGGCCAGGGCGCACCAGGCATGGGTAACGGCAAATCGGGCGACTTGCTGCTGGAGGTGCATTTCAACCCGCATCCACGTTTGCGAGTAGACGGCAGCAATCTGCATATGAGCTTACCGGTCACGCCTTGGGAAGCGGCGCTGGGTGCGATGGTGCCGGTGAATTTATTCGATACCGGCCTGAAAGTGCGTATCCCGGAAGGCACGCAAAGCGGCCAGCAACTGCGGCTGCGCGGCAAGGGCATACCCAGCGCGACACCCGGCGATTTGCTGTTGGATATTCAGGTGGTATTGCCGCCGGCCAACACGGCCAAAGCTAAAGCACTTTACGAAACCATGGCGCGCGAACTGGCTTTCGACCCGCGCACAAACCACAGGAGCTAAAGCATGTCATCAGCCGAGAACTTGATCGACGCCGTTCTGGAAGACAGCGGCCTGACTTTGCAGCAACTGGCGGCCATCTGCGCAGTAGAACCGGAATGGATTACCCGACACATCGAAGAAGGCTGGCTCAATCCGCTGCCGCAACAGCAAAGCGAATGGCGCTTTTCCAGCGCCCACTTGGTGCGGGTGCGGCGTATCGTTAGCCTGGAACGCAACTTCGAAGCATTGCCGGAACTGGCTGCGCTGGTCGCGGACATGCAGGAAGAGATCGACGAATTGCGCCGCCGTTTACGCCGGGCCGGCCTGGAGTAACCATGCAAAGCATCGTCTGGCATCGCCACAGTTGGCTTAACCGGCTGCAAACATTGCTGTTAATGTTGGCACTGCTGGCAATCTGCACCTTGGCCGGCAGCCTGTTGTTTGGCGAAGAAGGCGTCTGGATTGCGTTGGCGACCGGCGTATTTGCGCTGATCTTCGAACCGGCGGCAGCCTGGCGCTTGACGCTAAGTCTTTACCGGGCGCGGCCAATTTCTCCACAAGAAGCGTCGGCGCTGTGGCAAATGATGCAGGTGCTAGCTGAGCGTGCCGAACTGCCTAGCGTCCCGGCGCCATATTACATTCCCAGCCCGCTCATCAATGCCTTTGCGGTGGGTAGCCACCAACAATCGGCGATTGCGTTGACCGACGGTTTATTCAAACAACTTAACTCGCGGGAACTGGCCGGCGTGTTGGCGCACGAAATGGCGCATATTGCCAATAACGATTTGCGGGTGATGGGCTTGGCCGATGCGATTAGCCGGATTACCGCTTTATTCGCCGCCACCGGACAGTTGTTTTTGTTGCTGTCCATCCCTTTGCTGCTGTTCGGTGAGATAAGTTTTCAAATCAATTGGCCGGGTTTGTTGCTGCTGTTGTTTTCGCCGCATCTGGCCTTATTGATGCAGCTGGGCTTATCACGCATCCGCGAATACGATGCCGACCTGAATGCGGCGGCGCTGACCGGCGACCCCTTGGGTTTGGCGACAGCCTTGGCGCATATCGAACAAGTCAGTGGCGGCTGGAAGTCGATACTGCTGCCGGGCTGGGGCAATCCGGAACCATCCTGGTTGCGCACTCATCCGCCCACCGCCGAACGGGTGCGCCGCCTGCAAGCCTTAAGCCCCAGCCGGCCGCAAACGCTTTGGCACGAACCGTTCATCGCTCCGAGTTACGGTAACCGGGTGGTTGTTCGGCCAGTTCGTTGGCGCATCGGCGGTTTATGGCGATAGTTGGTTAATTTTTAGTGGCGAATAGATTCGCCGAAACCTATATTTCGAGAACACCATATGAGTGAATCCCTACATTTAGTCTGCCCAGATTGCCTGGCTGTCAACCGCTTACCGGCCACCCGTTTGTCGCAAAATCCAAAATGCGGGCAATGCCATCAAGCCTTATTCAGCAGCCATCCGTTGGCGCTGACTGCGAAAAGTTTTGAAACTCATTTAGTGCGAAACGACATTCCGCTGCTGGTGGATTTCTGGGCGGATTGGTGCGGCCCCTGCAAAATGATGGCGCCGGCTTTTGCCCAAGCAGCGCAAGCGTTGGAACCGCGCGTGCGTTTGGGCAAAGTCGACACCGAAGCCGAGCAACAGCTCAGCGCCCGACACAATATTCGCAGCATTCCGACGCTGATTTTATTTAAGAGCGGCCAAGAGTTGGCCAGACAGTCCGGCGCCTTGAGCGCACCGGACATCGTGCGCTGGGCGAATAGCCGGCTATAAGGGTTTTCGGATGTGCTATCGCAGCAGTCAACGCCCAAGGGGAAGCACTACCGCATTTTCAGTAGCGGCGGTAACGATATGGAGAACTTTTGCCTGGCGACATCGCCAATCACGCCGGTATAACTGCGCTGTAGATACAAATCCACACCGCACACCCGAGCGATCATCGAGCAGCGGCCGCTGAGCGCAAACTGCTCGCCCTGCAGGCGATAAATTAACGGTACGCAGTCGTTGCGCAGTATCGGCCCGGCGACGATGAAATCAATGCGCTGATCGAACATTTCGTATTCAAGGCTTTCCGGCAACAGCGCCAGCTCCGCCAACAACACCTTGTCGTCATCGCCGATAGTGCCGTAAATACTGCAAAGGCACTGGCGCAAATCCATCAGTAATAGGTCGGCCAGTTTTGGCGCATTGAGCCGACCGGACTGCTGCCCGGCCAGTTTTTCCAGTCCGTGTATCTGTCTCATAAGCTTTGCCGATAGCGTCGATGGGGGTTTGCCTTTAAAATAGCGGGCTTACACTCCACAGCAAACATGGCCGTGCGCCCCGGATAATTGATGACCGATTATAAATTAACCCATCTGAAACAGCTCGAAGCAGAAAGCATCCATATCATTCGCGAAGTGGCGGCGGAATTTGAAAAGCCGGTCATGCTGTATTCCATCGGCAAGGACTCCGCGGTCATGCTGCATCTGACCCGCAAGGCATTCTTCCCCGGCAAACCGCCCTTCCCCTTATTGCATGTCGATACCACCTGGAAATTCCGGGAAATGATCGAGTTTCGTAACACGATGGCTAAGGATCTTGGTTGGGATCTTATCGTGCACATCAACGAAGAAGGCGTCGCTCAGGGCATAGGCCCGTTCACGCACGGCAGTAAAAAACATACTGACGTGATGAAAACCGATGCGCTGAAACAAGCCTTGAACAAATACCAGTTCGACGCGGCCTTCGGCGGCGCCCGCCGCGACGAGGAAAAATCCCGCGCCAAGGAACGGGTGTATTCATTCCGCGACAAAAACCACCGCTGGGACCCGAAAAACCAACGCCCGGAACTCTGGAACATTTATAACGGCAAAGTCGATAAAGGTGAGTCCATCCGCGTGTTCCCGCTATCCAACTGGACCGAGCTGGACATCTGGCAATACATCCACCTGGAAAACATTCCTATCGTGCCTTTGTATTTTGCCAAAGAGCGGCCAGTGGTCGAAAAAGACGGCATGTTGATTATGGTCGACGACGACAGAATGCCGATAGGCCCCAACGACAAAGTGGAAATGAAAATGGTGCGCTTCCGCACGCTTGGCTGCTATCCGCTAACCGGCGCAGTGGAATCCACCGCCACCACCTTGCCGGAAATCATCCAGGAAATGCTGCTGACCACTACGTCTGAGCGCCAAGGCCGTTTGATCGACCATGATCAGGCTGGGTCTATGGAACAGAAGAAACGGGAAGGTTACTTCTAAACGCTTGTACCATTAGCGAATGAGGAAACACGAATAGTGAAGAAATTCTTGTGGTTGTTTATCCTGTTTTACTCCTCGGATAGCTTAGCCGGTGTTTATAAATGTACCGATGCTAAGGGTCATGTAGTGTATTCCGATACCGCTTGCGATCACAAAGCGGATCGCAAGACACCGGATTTAAAACCGCTTGCGGAAGTAAACGCAGATCAGCCGCTGTCCTCAAAACTAACCGACAAAGTTAAAGGCCTTTTCGAAAGCGCCCCAAAACCAGAGCCTAACAATCCAACAACCGGCGCCACAGAGCGCAATGCACAAAACTTCGTTTGCGACGGCCGCGTCTATTGCTCGCAAATGAGATCGTGTGAAGAGGCGACGTATTTCATCAATAACTGCCCGGACACCAAAATGGACGGCAACAATGACGGTGTTCCCTGCGAAAAGCAGTGGTGCCGATAAATCATTTGAGGGGTGATCTATGCAATTACACGAAGAAATACAAGAACACCTCGCAAGACTGGAGCCCCGTCTGCAAGCCGAGGTATTGGATTTCGTCTTGTTTTTGGAACAAAAACAACAGCAATCGTTACCCGATACAGTCATTAACGATGAGGAAGCTTTAAAGATTCACGAGCAATTGATGAATCAATATGCCGACGCCTTTGCCAAATTAGCGCAGTAAAATGCCCGAACTGTTTTTTATCTCGAAAACCTTGGCATTGACGATACATCGGCAACAAATAGAACACTTCGGCGGCACACAGGGCATCAGAGATAAAGTCTTGCTGGAATCGGCGCTCGGCGCAGCTCGGCAAACTTGGCACTACAGCGGCGACATTTTTCAAACCGCCGCTCAATACTGCTATTCACTGGCCAATAACCATCCGTTTCTGGACGGTAACAAGCGAGTCGCTGCGGCCTGTATGCTGGTTTTTCTGGCTGCCAATCGCAAACAGCCGGCCATGGACAATCCCCAGCTCTACGAATGGGTGATCAATGTAGCAACCCGGCAATTGAGTCGTGACGAACTAGCCGAATTATTAAAACAGCATTGCAAGTAAGCGCTTTAAAAGCGCGGCACCTTTTATTACAAATAAGGCATTTAGGAACCCCATGTCCCACCAATCCGACCTCATCAGCACCGACATCAACGCCTATCTGGCGCAACACGAACGCAAAGAATTGCTGCGATTTTTAACCTGCGGCAATGTCGACGACGGCAAGAGCACCTTGATCGGCCGCTTGCTGCACGACTCGAAAATGATTTACGAAGACCAGTTGGCTGCAGTGCAGGCCGACAGCGTCAAGTCCGGCACCACCGGCGCCGGTAAGATCGATTTGGCCTTGCTGGTCGACGGCTTGCAAGCCGAGCGCGAGCAAGGTATTACCATCGACGTGGCTTACCGTTATTTCTCCACCTCAACCCGCAAATTCATCATCGCGGATACCCCAGGCCATGAACAGTACACCCGCAACATGGCCACCGGCGCTTCGACTTGCGATTTGGCGGTGATTTTGATCGACGCCCGTTACGGCGTGCAAACCCAAACCAAGCGCCACAGTTTCATCGCTTCGCTGCTGGGCTTGAAACACATCATTGTCGCGATCAATAAAATGGATTTGGTGGGCTACAGCGAAGAGACTTACCGCAAGATTCAGGACGATTATCTAGCTTTCGTGAAAACCCTGGATTTGCAGGATGTGCACTTCATTCCGATGTCGGCCCTGGACGGCGATAACGTGGTCAACCCCAGCGCCAACATGCCCTGGTTTACCGGCATGCCGATGATGGAGTTGCTGAACAGCATTGAAATTGCCAGCGATCACAATTTCGCCGACACCCGCTTTCCAGTGCAATATGTCAACCGCCCTAACCTGGATTTCCGCGGTTTCTGCGGCACCGTGGCCTCCGGCGTGTTTCATAAAGGCGATGCCATTACCGCGCTGCCGTCCGGCAAAACCAGCAAAATCAAATCCATAGTTACCTTCGACGGCGAGTTGGACGAGGCTTTCGCGGCGATGGCGGTGACCTTGACCCTGGAAGACGAAATCGACATCAGCCGTGGCGATGTCATTCTGGGCCAACAGCAGGCGGCGCCCAGCGTGGCCGACAAATTCAAAGCGACCATCGTCTGGATGACCGAACAAGCCATGCTGCCCGGCCGCCAATACGTGATCAAACTGGCGACGCGTAGCGTGTCCGGCTCGGTGGCGACCATACACCACCGCATTGACGTCAACACCCTGGAACACCACGATGCCGACGAGTTGAAATTAAACGAAATCGGCCTATGCACAGTGGCGGTCAATGCGCCGGTGGTGTTCGATCCCTACAAGCGCAATAAAACCAGCGGTTCGTTCATTGTCATCGACCGATTGAGCAACGTCACCGTCGGTGCGGGCATGATCGTTGGCGATGCCAGTAAAGACGAATGGGCACCGGTGAGTGCGGAAGAACGCGCCAGCCGCTTCGGCCAAACCGCAACCATCGTCGCGCTATCCGGCGCCGATGCTAACACCATGGCTTACCGCCTGGAACGCCGCCTGTTCGACACCGGCCACGTCGCCACCGTGCTGGAGCAAACTGACCCGGCCCTAGCAAACGCCATCAAACAAGCAGGTTTGATTGCACTGTGCGTGGGCCTAGCAGCTGATCAAGCCGATCTAAGCTTCGACGCCGGCAACCAGTCGGTCGACGACATTTACGACGCGTTAAAACAGCGGGAAGTGGTGCGCTAAACTTAAACCGAGACCGGCAATACAAAGGCCGCCAGCTCCTGTAAGCTTGTGCCGTCGGCATCGGCGGCCATGCCCAGGTTTTCCAAAGGTGCCCGCAGTCGGTTGACCCAGAACGTCGGATAACCAAAGGCCTTAGCGCCAGCCGCGTCCCAACCGCCAAAGGCGGCAAAAGCGATCTGTTCACGCGGCAAGCCGAACGCGGTCACACCCATCTGATAGGCGCGCGGGTCCGGTTTGAAGGCACGCACCCGGTCGGTGCTCAAGTGCTCCTCAAACATATCGTCCAAACCGGCATGTTTGACACAGGCATCCAGCATCGCTGCTGTGAAATTCGATAAAAAAGCCAGGCGTAGCCCGGCGGCCTTCATCTCCAGCAAAACCCCCTTGGCGTCGGGCCAGGCCTCCAACATCAAAAAGCTTTGCAGCAAACGGTCGCGTTTTTCGCCACTCATGTCCAGCTGATGTTGGCGCGCGGCAAAATCCAGCGCCTCGCTGGTCACTTGCCAAAAATCGGCGTAATTGCCCATCAAAGTGCGCAACCAAGTGTATTCGAATTGGCGAGTGCGCCAGGTTTTCGCCAGCGCCTGTCCTTGCTCCGGAAACAAGGCCTCCGCCAACGCGGTGATCGGCCGCGGATCAAACACGGTAAACCCATCAAAGCCAACCGCTTTGATGGGGCCTGATACGCCGGAGCTAGCCGCTCCAGGCAATAACATCCCGGCGGCAACGCAGCCGGTTACGGTCAGAAATTCACGGCGGTTGATTGGCATCGCAACTCCAAAATCACTAGAAAAATAAGAATGCCGGCTGCTTGGCACCCAACAAGCAGCCGGACTCAGTTTAGCGCAGCACTAGTCCGGTTACGCCGGCCGGCAAGGTGGTCAGACGGCTGACAGCCTGCAAATCGCCTTCCGCACCGATTCGGTACACACCCATGCTATGGTCGCCGTTACTCAAGGTATACAGATGTTGACCATCGTCGGACACCGCCAAATCATTGGGACGGCTTTCATCGGCGGCGCGGGCCTGCAATAACTCCAGTTGGCCGTTACGACCGATCACAAACGCAGAGATCGAACTCGCCGGGGTATTCGCGGTGAAGGCGAATTTGCCGTTCGGCGTGGTCGTCAGCCAGCAGGCCGCCGTTTGTTCCACCGCCACCGCACCGTCCAGCAATTGCACGCTACCGTCTTCGTGCAAGCGGTATGCAGACACCGTAGCACCGTTGGCCGCGCCGCCCTGCGCTTCGGAAACAAAGAACCGGTTGCGCTTGCCAAAGGCAAACCCGAACGGTGTATTACCGGCGGAGGCCAAGCTGTGTTTTTCATCCGGCAAACCGCTATTATCCAGGGTAAAGCTGACAATTTTGTTACCGGCTTTCTCGGTCACCACCAGCGCATCACCGTCGCGGTCGAAACTGATCTGCGCCGGGCCGCTGGCATCGTCGCCTAGTTTACGATAGGACTGCTCCAACGGATAAAGTCGGCCGCTACGCGCATTGAAGCGGTAGCCGAATATCGAATCGTCGCCGGCGTTAACCACGTAAACCCTATCGTGAGCAACGGTTAAACTGACCGGCGTCAAACCCGGTTCGGCAGCGCGATGCACCAACTCCAATCCGTTATCACGTACTCTAAATACCGATACATCATTACTACCAGCATTGATCGCAAACAGGTAGTGCCGGTTTTCACTCAGCGCCAGTGCGCCCTGATTGCCCAGCCCGGCGCCGCTTCCAGTACCGCCAGTCGGGTAACTACCGGCCGGCTGCATACTGCCGTCTGCGTTCAACCGAAAAGCCAATACCGAGTTTGCTGTAGTATTGGACAGCGTATATGCGGTTTCCTGGTAAAGCTCCGGCCGGGCTTCGGCGACCAACGGCGACAGTAATGTCACAGCCAGCGCTAATTTTTTTAATGCATTGTTCATATAAACCTCTATCAGTTAGAAAAATGACCCATCAATTTGGGGTCGGATAGATTGTGCATGGACGCTCATCGCCAAATCTTCCAGCCCGAGTCAAATCTTTATCACGCGCGGCCCGCAAGTTAGGCGAATTTGTCACGAAATGCCGGCACCGTGATAATTTCGTGATTAGATTTACGCAGCGGCTTGACCGATAATCGTTTTTTTTTAAAAAACCTGCCGCCAATGTCGTCCACTAAATACCTGCTCCTGGTCGAAGACGACCCCGACATCGCCAAGCTATTGGCAGACAATCTGCGCGAGGAAGGTTATCGGCTGGACAGCGTCGCCGACGGCGATGCCGCGCTGGCGGCGATTGCCGGCAATCGCTACGACTTGCTGTTGCTGGACGTGATGCTGCCCGGCGTCGACGGCTTGGAAATTTGCCGGCGGGTGCGAGCCGGGCCGGTGTATACGCCTATCATCATCGTCAGTTCCAAATCCAGCGACATCCAACGCGTGGTCGGTCTGGAAATGGGTGCCGACGATTACATTGCCAAGCCCTTCGCGCTGGCCGAAGTCGTCGCCAGAGTCCGCGCGCTGTTGCGGCGGGTGGCGGCGTTGAGCCAACCGGCCGCCGAACCGGCCGATGCTGTTCTGATCGCCGGCGGTTTGCGGATCGATGCGCAAAGCCGCGCGGTGGCGTTGGACGGTCAACCGGTAGCCCTGACCGCGCGCGAATTCGACTTGCTGCACTTCTTCGCCCGCCATCCCGGCCGCATGTTCACCCGGCTGGAACTGCTGAATCAGGTTTGGGGCTACAACCACGACGGCTACGAACACACCGTCAACTCCCACATCAACCGCTTGCGGGCCAAAATCGAAGCCGATCCGGCCAAACCGGCGCGCATCCTGACGGTATGGGGCGTCGGCTACAAGTTCGCCGGAGCGGACGATCCCGGCGCATGACGCTGAGCTTCCAAAGCCGTATCGCGCTGTTGTTCGCCGCGCTGTTCGTCGCGGTGCAGGCGCTGACGGTGGTGTGCATCTATGTGGCGGTGCGCGACAATCTGCTGCGCCAACTCGACCAGGACTTACGCTACGCCGAGCAAGCCTTTCGACAACTGCTGGTCGAACGCGCCGAACGGGTCGCCGGCGAGACCGGCTTGCTGGTCGCCGATTTCGGCTTTCGCAGTACCGTGACCGGCGGCGACTCGGCCACCATCGCCTCGGCGCTGGAAAATCTGCTGTTGCGGGTCCGCGCCCAGCGCGGTATGTTTATCGACCCGCAATTCAACGTCGTCGCCGACAGCGCCGGACTATGGCAAGGCCGAACGTTTCCGTATGCGCAAACCTTGGCGGAGGCGGACGCCGCCCGCCCGCTGGTCTGGTTCGGCCTGCTGAACGATCGCCTGCAGGAATGGGCGCTGGTGCCGGTCCTGGCGCCGTTGCCGATGGGCTGGGTGGCGGTGGCGCAGGCCGTCGACGAACAGCGCATCGCCCGGTTTCGGCAAAACTCGTTATTGCCGCTGCAGATCGGTCTGGCCGAACTCAGTACCAACGGCAACCGCCTGCTGGCCGGTTCGGCCCCAGAGGCGGCCCTAGCTTTGCTGAACGACGCGACCGACCGGGCGCTGACCGCCACGGTCGATACCGGTCAAGGCCGTTATCTCGGCCGGGTACTGGCTTTGCCGGCGGCCGGCCGCGCGGAAGGCATCGTCGCGTTGCTGCAAATCAAATTCACCGACGCCTTCGCCGGCTACCGCCATATGCTGTTGCTGGCGGCCGGGGTGTTGTTGCTCGGCCTGTTGGCGACTCTGACCGGCAGCGTGATCATCGCCCGTAATCTGTCGCGGCCGCTGCGCGCGCTGGCCGGCGCCGGCGAACGGGCGGTCAACGGCGATTTTGCCGCCTCTTCGCTCACCGGCCGCAGCGACGAATTGGGCCGGCTGGCCGATACCTTCGTCCGCGCCGCGCAACTGGCCGGCCAACTGGGCGAACTGCGCCAGAAAGACCAGGAACGCCGCGAGCTGGTGGCCTCGGTATCGCACGATTTGCGCACGCCGCTGGCCGCGTTGCGCGGCTTTCTGGAGACCATGCAGCGCAAGGCCGATACCCTGCCGTCCGACGAGCAGCAGCATTTTCTGGATACCGCGTTGCGTCAGACCGAAAAAGTCAGCCGCTTGGCGCAAGAGTTGTTCGAACTGGCCAAGCTGGAGTGCGACGACGCCAGCCTGACTCCCGAGCCCTTCAACTTGGCCGAATTGCTGCAGGACGTAGCCCAAAAATACCGCTTGCAAGCCGAGCAGCGCGGCGTGAGCTTGCAAGCCGAACTGCGCCCGGATTTGCCTATCGTCGCCGCCGACATCGGCCTGATCGAGCGCCTGCTGACCAATCTGATCGACAACGCCTTGCGCCACACGCCGAAAGGCGGCCGAGTCCGGCTGGACGCTTGGCCGGCGCGCGGCCGAGTGGCGGTGGCGGTCGGCGATACCGGTATCGGTATCTCTCCGGAATATCTGCCGACCTTGTGCGATTGGGACTCGCCGCTGGCGCGCCGCGCCCGCGCCGACGGCGGCGGTTTCGGGCTGATCGTGGTCGGCAAGATCGCCCAGCTGCACGGCAGCCGCTTGCAAGTGGAAAGTACCCTCGGCGTCGGTAGCGAATTTCGTTTCGACTTGCCGCTGGCGGATTCGGCGCGCGCGGCCGGTGGCAGCCGGTAACCGAACCATGCGCAGCAGACCGCCAACGTCGTTCCCGTTCAGGCCGGAGTCCGCGATTTCGGTCTGCCGCGGATTTTCTCTAGCGCTGCTGACTATATCCGGCTTGCTGTCACCAGCCAGCGCAGCCGCAGACGGCCAATTTCCGGAAGTGACTTGGCACGGTCTGCTGGACCTGCGCTACCAACACAGCGATGCCGCGCCGGGCGAGCTGGGGCACGGCCTGGGCAAGCTGCGCGCCGGCGGCGAGCGCGACCGCTGGCGGGTAAACGAAGCCGCCGCTACCTTGCAAGTCAGGCTGGACTGGGATTGGATGCTCAACGCCACCGTCAAATACGCCGACCGTCAATCGACACCGCTGGACTTGACCGAAGCCTATCTGGCCTACCGGCCGGTCGGTGCCGCCGGCTGGCGTCTGGCCGGGCGCTTGGGCATGTTCTTTCCGCCGATTTCGTTGGAAAACACCGGCACCGCCTGGAGCAGCCCGTACACCTTGAGCTCGTCGACGATCAACGCCTGGGTCGGCGAGGAATTGCGCGCGTTCGGCGGCGAGCTGCGGGTGGATTACCAAACCGAAGCCGGCGATAAATTCGGCGTGTTCGGCGCCGGTTTGGCCAACAACGATACCGCCGGCCTGATGCTGGCCTGGCGCGGCTGGAGTTTGCACGACTTCGAATCGACCTTGACCGGCCGTCTGCGTCTGCCGGACGGCATCGCCATACCGGCACTGTTTCCGAAGCAGGCCAACACCAGCCAGAGCTTCGTCGAAGTGGACGGCCGGCCCGGCTTTTACGCCGGCATCGCCGCCGAACGGCCCCAGCGTTACACGCTGCGCGCACTGTATTACGACAACAACGCCGATCCGGCCGCGCTGTCCGCCGGCCAATACGGCTGGCACACCCGCTTCTGGAGTCTGGGCGCCAAGGCCGAATTGCCGTGGGAAACCACTTTGATTTCTCAAGCAATGACCGGGCGAACCAGCATGGGCGAATTGCTCGGCGACTTGCGCGCGGTCGACGTCGGCTTTTGGTCGGCAAGCTGGCTGTTGAGCCGGCCGCTGGGCGACGGCCGTTTCAGCGTGCGCTACGAACGTTTCGGCAGCGACGAACGCGATTACCTGCCGCAAGACCGCAACGGCGAACACGGTCAAGCCTGGACCGTCAATTACAACCTGACCTTTGCCCAGCACCATCAATTGAATGTCGAATTCAGCCGAATTTTCAGCGCCCGCCCGGCGCGGCAGGAACGCGGCGAAGCCGCTTATCAGGAGGACACACTGTGGCAAGTCGCTTACCGGCTGTTTTTTTAACGGCCTGGGCCGCGGTCGCGCCGGCCGCGGAATTGGCGGGGAAAGCCTTGGCCGGCGGCAGGCCGTTGGCCGATCTGGTGGTCGCGGCCCAAGCCTTGGACGCCGCCGGCCGGGTCAACGATCCGCCGGCACCGGCGGCGATGGCGCTGGATCAGAAAAGCCGCGAATTCGTCCCGCACGTGTTGGCGGTGCGCAGCGGCACGCCGGTGTATTTTCCTAACAGCGACGCGATCAAGCACCACGTCTATTCGTTTTCCGCGGCCAAGCGTTTCGAGATCAAGCTCTATAGCGGCGTGCCGCGCGAACCGGTACTGTTCGACCGCCCCGGTATCGTCGCGCTGGGTTGCAATATTCACGACTGGATGTTGGGTTACGTCTACGTCAGCGATGCCGATTACCTGGCGGTTAGCGACGCCGAGGGCCGCTGGACGCTGGATTTGCCGGACGGCCGCTACCGCTTGAGCTTCTGGCACCCTGACGCGTTGGAACAAGCGGCTGAGCAAATCGTCAACGTACCGGCCGCCGAATTGACGGTAACCGTGGAATTAAAAGCCCGTTTCCAAACCGGCAAGCCGCCGGCCAGTTTGCAAAGTCAAGGTTACGGCGACGGGTTTTGATGCGGTGCGAAGCTGGAGTACAAATCCAGATTTGTACTCCAAACCGGACGTGGGCAGCGGCGAAATGGGGCAGGGGGAATGGGCCATTTAACCGAGTCCGAAAAATTAAAGCCAGTCGCTAGACATCAGGGATGGAACGACTCGACTAGAGCCGGGCGCCGATCGGAGTACAAAACTAGATTTGTACTCCACCGAGTTAAGCCGAGCGCCTCAAGCCGGCAAAGCCGACGCAGGCGCCCGCCGCCGCAACCAGCCGAACAACGGCAACACGCTGCCGAACAACCAGGCCGCCGCCGGTACCGGCACTTGCGACACCGCGCTGATTTGCAGCAGCGGCGTATTGGCGCCGGGCAGGTCGGTAAAGTTGTAACCGGCCGCGGTCGCCAGGCCGGCGTAGACCGCGAAGTCGTGGTTGGCCTGAATCGTTCCGTTTTGTGCCGGACTGTCCAAGGCATTGGAACCGGCCAGGAATGCCGCGCCGGTGGTGCCGTCCAGTTCGGTGCCGGCGTCCCAAATGCTGCTGCCGTTCTCGACGAAGGTGCCGCCGGTGAAATGGCCTTGGGCGTCGAACAATTCGATTTCGGTCGGCGAGTCGTTACCGACGAAGCGGTCGTTGGACGGCACCACCATCGCGAAATAACTCAGGTAGCGGTTTTTAACCGGGTCCAGGTCCAGGGTGACGCTGCCTTTGGCGCCGGGCAGGAAAATGCCTGGGCCGAAGGCGTTGACCGACGCGGTCACCGTCGCGCTGGTGCCGCCGGCCGCCGCGCCGCTAGCCGCGAACGCCGACGACAAGCCGGCGCCGCTGCCTAACTCGGCAATCGCTTCGATGGCCGACGACGCCGTGGTGCCGACATCGAACGCGTCGAACGAACCGTCGTGCAAGGCGATGAAAAACGGACTCAAGGCCGGCCCGTTGGCGGCGGACAGATTGCTGAAACTCAGCGTGACCTGGGCCGCCTCGGCCGAACTCAACGGAGCGGCGCCGGCCGCCAACAACAGCGCCGACAGCGCAAAAGCGTGGTTTTTCTGCATTGTGATTCTCCTTAATGTGAATGCCAAATGGCGCGGCCATTGTGCAATCGGAAACATCACGAAATCTTCACGGGGAGGTCAAATGGGCGTGAGATGTGGGGCTGTCGGTCAGCCAGTCGTAGGGTGGGCAAATTGCCCACCGTTTCAATTCGCGTGAACACAAACACCGTGCCCACCGGGGCAGTCACTGCATGACCTCCCACGGATTGAGGATGGTCACGCCCGTAGCCTGGAAGTCGGCCACGTTGCGGGTAACCAGCGTCATACCATGCATTAGCGCCGCGGCCGCGATCAGCGCATCCCGCTCGCCGCGTTTGTCGGGCACATGGAGCTTGGCGCAACGCAGTGTAACCGCTGTATCGACCGGCAGCGTCCGCTCGGAGAACTCCGGCAAGACCTGCTGTTCCAGCCATGCCCGCAACACCGCACCTTGGCTGGCGTCCTTGCGCTCGATCGACAAAACGCCCAGCTCCAATTCCATCAGGGTGATAACCGACAAAAACAAGTCGGCGGCATCGACGCTGTCGGCCCATGCCGCCACATTCGCATTTGCCTTGCCAATTCGGATTTTTCGCAGCTCGGAAACTACGTTGGTGTCGAGAACATACATCATCCGAAATCAGCCGGCCTAGCCTCTATCGTCAAAGGTTGCGGCTCGAACTCGATGTCCGTGTTGTCCGGCATAGCCAGCGAATCGGCAATGTTGCGGCGCTGCCTTGTCAGCCGCTGGTATTCCTCGATGCTCAACAACACGTGAGCGGGCTTGCCTCGATCCGTGATGAATACCGGGCCATTCTTGGCCGCCTTCTTCGCGCGGGTAACATCCTGATTCAGCTCTCGACTGGAAATGGTCGTAATTGCCATGGCGACGCCCTCTATTTGCAATGTATGAACATTACTACAAACAAACCAGAGGCACCAGCTTTTTGCCGCCGCGCGCTGGACAATTGGGTCGGCTTAGCTGGGTGTGGGGATTCAAATTGAATTGGAAAATGGTACGCAAGGTATACGTGGCTTGAAAGCATGCAACGATTGCATCACAATCCCTAGCCATGCCAGTCGTTCAACGTTTTAGTTTTTGCCGGGTTCGGGTCAACGCCAAAGACCATCCGCCGCCGCATTTCCACGTCCTGACGAACGACGGGCGCGAGGCTTGGGTCAAATCGACACTCTGGAAATCATCCACGGCAAAATTGCGCTGCGCGAATTGTCCGAAGTGCTGGTGTGGGCAAAAGCCAATCACGACAAGCTGGCCAAGCTATTTGAGGAATTGCAACGATGAGTAAAGACCATTTTCAACTGACCTGGGTCGAGCCGTTAACCGAATACAAGCTACGCTTGCGTTACGCCGACGGACAAAGCTTCGAAGTCGATTTTAACGCCTGGATCACCGAAACCGAAGCGCTAAGTCCGCTGAAAGATCGGGACTTATTTGCGCAAGCCAAAATAGGTTTCGCGGGACTGACGGTGGATTGGATCGAAGACGAACTCGATCTGGCCGCCGACAACCTGCGTAATCTGGCGGTCGAGCAGTCCGGCGGCATCGGCCACGAACGCATCCGGCATTGGCTGCACGACACCGGACTCACACTGGCGCAAGCCGCCGAGGCTGTGGGTATTTCCCGCCGCATGCTGATTTATTACCGCGACGGCGAGAAACCGATTCCCCGCGCGATCTGGCTGGCCTGCCTGGGCTGGGAAGCCGTGCGCCCAACCGGGTCAACTTTGCCGCAACATATTCCTTCGGCCAAGGAATATGCGGCGTTGCATGCTTGATTGTTTAGCAAGAATTGGGCTGGTAAATAGTATGAGTTTGAAGAGGCTTTGATATTCGATTTGAATATAGGGTGTCACCGACGCAAGGAGACGGATCATTCGCGACAGTTGCGCCCCACGTTGTTGGGCACAACCTATGCTGGGTGCGCATCTTATCGGGTTATATGGGTGCGCACATTTTATCGTGTTTATTTGATAAATGTTCAATGTAACA
This sequence comes from Methylomonas sp. TEB, assembly GCF_047777895.1. Lineage (GTDB taxonomy): Bacteria > Pseudomonadota > Gammaproteobacteria > Methylococcales > Methylomonadaceae > Methylomonas. The sequence goes on along the minus strand of NZ_CP180476.1, from coordinate 774,660 downwards.
ACTAGGTTGATATTCCCTGGCTTATGTAAATAGAAGGTCTAATTAAGGAAACAATATGACTTTAGATATTAGAGGAGGCTTGAAAAATACAAGCATCAGTTCAAATCGATACGTTGTTATAGAAGAGCTGTTATCTAATGCAATTGATTCATATCTAATAAGAAAAAATTTAGATAAATCGGCTCCCTCTTTTTCTGTTTCGTTTTGTTTTGAGTTTTTTGATAACTCATTGCTCGAAAACGATAGCTATGATCTCAAAATATCTTGTGAGGACAACGGCGCTGGCTTTTTGCTTGATCAAGTAAAAGCCTTTGCGACAATGGATTCAACGTATAAAGATCATTTGAATATTCAAGGCATAGGGAAGTGCAAAGGAGCAGGTAGAATACAGTTTTTTCATTTCTTTCGAAAAATCCAAGTTGAAAGTGTTTGCAAAAAGGAAAAAAATTATAGACTTATATCGCTATGTATTGATGAAAACATGCGCGAGGTGTCTGAAAGTGATTTTAAAGAGCGAGAGTCAACATCAAATAATTTAGAAACGAAAATTACGCTACAGGGACTCTCTGATGAGGCTTTCAAAAAACATTTTGACTCGAGGAGTCTTAAAGTTGATTTTTCAGCCGATAAAATCAAAAATCATCTGTTTATTACTTTTATGCAACGATTTATTGTGCTAAAGGGCATAGTTGGTGATTTTTGTGTTTCTGTAACTACGATAGATGGGGATAACAGAGAGGAGAAAATATTAAGCTCTTCCGATTTGCCGCAGCCAACTAGTAGAGTCAACATACCAATGTTTTGCTCTCACGGCAATGAAAGTTATGATTTCAAAAGTGACCTGATTGTCACAAGATACTCGTTGCCAGAAAATAAGCTAGGAAGTTTTCAGCATGAAGTTGCGCTATGTGCAAATTCCGCCCTAGTATTGTCAATAACAAAATATTATTTAAGAGGTAATATCGAAAGAAAAAGAGCCCTTGATGGCAATTATGAACTAATCCTTATTGAAAGCGAATTCTTAGAGGCAAAAGTAAACGAGCAGAGAGACGGATTTAAAGTCCCTGAGACTTGTACACTAATGGATGGTCTTGATGGTGAAATATCTCTCCAGGATATAATAGATTCTTTAGAGGATTACGTATTTAACATATTGACACCAAAAGACTTTGACAAAGATGCTTTGATAGATGCTACGCAAGAGAAATTTGGCATTAGTAGATCGATGTTAAATGGCACCAATATTAAAGTTCAATATAGTGACACTGAAGAAAATATCGCAAAAAGGGTTTTGAAGAAGTATCAGGAAGAAATAGTTAGAGAGACGTCGGATATTTTTAGTTTGAAAAAAGAGCTTCTAGATTTAGATCCGCGAAGTAAAGACTTCAGGGAACGAATCAGTGAGTTGTCTTGGAAATATACATCCACAATTAAAAAAATGGATATGGCTAATTTATCACAATTGGTAGTTAGACGTTCTTCTATGCTTGACGTTCTGGAAAGAGCCGTTTCTCTTTTGCTATCGTGCCAACATGACTATGAAAATCGCAAGCAAAATGAAAGAATAATACATAACATATTCTTCCCTACAGGAAAAGATAGCAGAGATTCCATAGATCATGACATATGGATTCTTAATGAAGAATATCATTACTTTGAACACATAGCATCTGACAAGTCATTGGCTTCCATACCTTGGAATCACAATGAAAATATATTCGAAAGCGATATTGACGAAAGCTTAGAGGCGCTATTTGCAAAAAACAATAAAGACAATCAACTAAAAAGACCAGATATAGCAATTTTCAATCAAGAAGGCTCAGCAATTATTATTGAATTTAAAGCGCCAGGAGTACAATTGCAGGAGCATATTCCTGATCTAGTTCAATATTCTCGGCTATTAGCAGCTAAGTCAAATGGGAAAATAAAAAAGTTTTACGGCTATCTGATCGGTGATTGCATGGATGAGACAAGAATGCCAACAAGCTACACAAGATTCCCTAGTGGATTAGGTTATTTCAACACGGACCACATCAGAGATCAAGCGACAGGTATTGCGTATGGTGAGCTGTATTCAGAGATTCTCTTTTATAATCAGTTTATTGATAGGGCTAAAAACAGGCTAAAAGTGTATAAGTATAAATTAAATGTTGATATTTGAATAGGGCCGTAGGGTGGATACGAATTGCCTCAAATTAAAAGTAACCCAAGGGGTCATTAAAAACGGGTCGTTGCCTCACATTGTGTGTAACCGAAATCAAGCGGGTTACCACCATGGGAAAACACGAACGACGAGCCTATTTACAGGCTATCCAAAAGCGCTATCGACAAAGCGATAGGGCAACGAAACAAACGATCCTAAACGAGTTTTGCGAAGTCTGCGGCTACGCCCGTAAGTACGCGATTCGTTTGCTGAATCGAAAAGCCAAGCCAATCGCTTCGCCTAGCAAACGGCCCGGCCCCAAGCGGAAATATCAAGCCGAGGTGTTGCTGGAGCCATTGAAGCGCATCTGGTTCGCTAGCGATCAACTGTGCGGCAAGCGCCTGAAAGCAGCGATACCGATCTGGCTGCCGCACTACGAAGCGCAGTACGGCTCACTCTCCGATCAGGTTCGTGCCGACTTGCTAAAGGTTTCGGCGGCGACCCTGGATCGCTTGCTCAAACCCTTGCGCGTCCAGCACCCCAAAGGCTTGTCCGGCACCAAACCCGGGTCTCTGTTGAAAACCCAGATTCCCATCCGAACTCATCACTGGGACGAGACCCAGCCCGGTTTTGTCGAAGCCGATACTGTCGCTCACTGTGGCAATTCGCTGGCCGGCGATTTCGTCTGGAGCCTGACGATGACCGACATCGTCACCGGCTGGACCGAATGCCGGGCCACCTGGAATAAAGGCTCGCAAGGTATCCTGGAACAGATTCAGGCCATCGAGAACCTGTTGCCATTCCCTTTGAAAGGCTTCGATTGCGACAATGGTTCTGAATTTCTCAATCATCACCTGGTTCGCTATTTCACCGACCACCCGCAAAAGCCTGCGTTTACCCGCTCCAGGCCTTACAAGAAAAACGACAATGCCCATGTCGAGCAGAAAAACTGGACTCACGCCAGGCAATTATTCGGCTACGACCGGCTGGATAATGCCGCGCTGGTGCCGTTGATGAACGAGGCCTACAGCACGCTTGGGTGTCCTTTGCAGAATCATTTCTGCCCCAGTCTGAAACTTCAGAAAAAACACCGAGACGGCGCCAAAGTCGTGAAAAAATACCATGCCCCGCAAACCCCTTACCAACGGGTGATCAATCATCCTGACATTCCGGAAACCACCAAACAGACTCTCCAGGAACATCATGCCAAACTCAATCCATTTGCTCTTAAGGCCGCCATTGAGCAACAATTGAAACTCATTTTTTCACAAGTCCAGGTTACCTCTAATGTGAGGCAACGACTCTGATCCTTCGGTTACCTTTTTCTATGAGGCAATACGGGATAAGCGAAGCGCCATCCACCATAGGAACGCCAAATAGGTGGATGGCGCTTCGCTTATCCACCCTACAGCTTTTATTATTTGAATGGCTGATTTAAATTTTAAACCGACCTTCAAGATAAATACACGAACTTCGGCCTTGGGTCGAAGCCGGCCAATTCTTAAAAGAAGATAATTCTTTCTGAAATTACAGGTACTCTGCCTGTCGCTCGATTAACAATTCCAGACCGTAATATCTCACAACCACCTCGCCTCCCGCTTCAACCGCTCGGCAATCAAATCCACGAAACTTCTGACCTTGGCCGAGGCGTAGCGGCCTTCGCGGTGCAGGACGTGGATCGGGACCGGCGGCGGTTCGTGGCGGTTTAGCACGGTTTGCAGTTGTCCGCTGGCCAGGTAGGGGGCGACTTGGTAGGACAACAGGCGAGTCAAGCCCAGGCCCAGCACGGCGGCTTCGATGGCAGCGTCTATCGTGGTCGTGACCAACCGGGGTTGGACCCGCACGCTGAGCGCGTCCGCGCCGCTGCCGAAGCGCCAGTCCGGACCAGCACTGAGGCCGCCGGCGGCGATTAGGGCATGGCCGGCCAGTTCGCTCGGGTGGTTGGGGGCTTCGTGGCGCTTTAAATATTCCGGCGCCGCGCACACCACCGGCCGCACTTGGCCGACGCGTAACGCCCGCAAACTGGAGTCCGGCAATTCGCCGATGCGGATGCCGACATCCATGCCTTCTTCCAACAGATTGACCACCCGGTCGACGAACATGGCCGTGACGTTCATCGCCGGGTAGCGTTGCAGGTATTCGACGATGCCGGGCATCACGTACAATTTGCCGAACTGCGCCGGCGCGGTGACGGCTAGGTGGCCGGCGGGTTCGGCGTTTATGCCGGCGTCGGCTTCGTCGGCTTCGTCGACGTCGGCCAGTATCCGCTTGGCGTCTTCCAGATAGCGCTGGCCGGCATCGGTAACCCGCACCAGCCGGGTGGTGCGCTGCAGCAGCTTGACCTGCAAACGTTCTTCCAACGCGGTAATCGCTCGCGTCACCGCCGGCGGCGACATCGCTAGCCGCCGGGCGGCGCCGGCAAAGCTTTGCGCCTCGGCAACCGCGACGAATACCGTCATTGCTTGCAGTTTGTCCATCCTTCACCTCCTTGAATCGGTCCGAACCGGGGTCGGTAAGCAGCGCTTGAACGCCTATTTTATTCCGATAAACGGAATAGTGAATTGTAGTTTGTCCGTATTCTGTTTATTCGAGGTAGTCAATACACTGTCCCCACGGTTGGCAAAGGCCGGCCGCAACGCAAATCCACTACGCCTAACATGACAGAGGTTTTTATGAAAATATACGAATTCCGCGCCTTCCCCAATCCGCTCCGCGCCAGGATGGCCGCCGCCGAAAAAGGCTTGACCGACCGTATCGAGTTTATTCAGGTCGACGTGCCGAACGGCGAACATAAACGTCCCGAGTTTTTGCAGCTGAATCCGGTCGGCAAGGTGCCGGTGTTGGTGCTGGACGACGGCACGGCGATCGCCGAGTGCACCGCGATTACCGAGTATCTGGACCATAGCGCCGGCACGTCGGTTTTGACCGGCGAAACCGCCCAACAGCGCGCGCAAATCCATATGCTGCAACGCCGCGCCGAGGCCTTGGTGCTGGACGCCGCCAGCGATTATTTCCATCACGCCACGGCCGGTTTGGGCAAGCTGGAGCCGATCCAAATTAAGGAATGGGGCGAATACCAGCGCCAGGTGGCGATCAGGGGCATGCATTATTTCGACAGCGTGCTGCGCGGCAGGCGTTATGTGATGGGCGAACAGTTGACGATGCCGGACATCACGTTGTTTGCCGGTCTGGCTTTGATCGAGCTGCTGCAGATTGGTATTCCGGAGACTTGCAAAAATCTGCAAGTTTGGCGGGAGCGGGTCGGGCAGCGACCGAGCGCGGCGGCTTGATGCGAGTTTAGTCATTCCCACGGAGGATGCCGCAATTGCTTACTTCGGTCTATTGAGGAGTTAAGTTCCCTATTGGCTGCATTTGCAGAACGATGGTCCCATTCCCTGAGCGGAGCGGAAGGGAATGAGACCAATCCACAGCTGCGATCTAGCTGCCCCGGGAGCAGACTTTCCGCTTCCGCACTGGGATGACTGCGATTTCTCAACGATGACGATACATTTACTTCCACTCACCCACAATCGAGGTAAACCGCCATGTCCAGAGCCTTTGCCGATATTTGTTTTACCGACTCGGTGCGCGCGGCACAGAACCGTTACGGCAGCCGGGCCGGTAATCTCGGTTTCGAAACCGCCGCCGATCCGCGCGCCGAACTGGGCGAAACCGAGCAAGCCTTCGTCGCCGAACTCGACGGCTTTTATCAGGCCAGCGTCGGCGAAACCGGCTGGCCCTACGTGCAGTTTCGCGGCGGCCGCCCCGGCTTTTTAAACGTGTTGGACCCGCGCACGCTGGCTTACGCCGATGTGCGCGGCAACCGCCAGTACATCAGCGTCGGCAATCTGGACGCGGACGGCCGGGTGGCGTTGATCTTGATGGATTACGCCGCGCGGCGCCGGTTGAAAATCTGGGGCACGGCCCGCATCGTCGAGCTTGGCGCGGCGGATTGGCCGGCAGCATTACCGGCCGAAGCCTGTGTCGAGCGGGCCATCGTCATTGATGTAAAAGCCTACGACTGGAATTGCCCGAAGCACATCACCCCGCGTTTTACCGAAGCGCAGATTCAATCGCGCCTGACTGGCCTGCAGTTGGAAATAGCAGGTTTGCAAGCCGAGAACCGCCGGCTACGGGACGCGTTGGGGGCAGGCTATTTCGATTGAACGGAAGGCGGCCTGTTTTGCCGGACTGCTGCGGTTTGCGGTATGCTGCGTCGAAATTTCAGAACGCTGACAGTCTTGATGAAAACAGCACTAAAACAGCCGCAACCGGCGGAACTACAGGCCATCCACCAATTATTTCAGGCCGGGCAAGTGCCGTTGGCGGAAGTCCGGGCGCACGCTTTGGCCGCGGTATTCCCCAAATCGCTGCCGGCCTTGAATTTACTAGGCGTGTGTCAGCAGGCGCAAGGCAAATTACGCGAGGCAGCGGTCAGCTTCCGCAAGATGATCGCCGTCGATCCCAACATCGCTGAAATCCATTTCAACCTGGGCGCGATCTACACCCAGCTCAACGACGTCAAGGGCGCAATGGCCACGTACCGCAAGGCGCTGCAAATCAGGCCGGATTTGACCGTCGCCCATTTCAACCTCGGCGCGCTGTTGCAGCAGCAAAGCCAGTGGCAGGAGGCGGCTAAGCATTACCGGCAGGCCGTGGAACAGCAGCCCGGCTATTTCCAGGCCTGGGCCAACTGGGGCGCGGTATTGCAAACGGTCGGCGATCTGAAAACCGCCGAACAGTGTTACCGCAAGGCCTTGGAGATCAACGCCGACGCGCTGGGCTATTTTAATCTCGGCACCAATCTGTACGATCAAGGCGCGCATGGGCAAGCCATCACAGCCTTCCGGGAAGCCTTGCGCCTGGACCCGCAATTTGCCGACGCCTGGAACGATTTGGGCGAGACTTACCGCGACCAGGGCAATATGGAAGAAGCCGTGCGTTGCTACCGCGCCGCGTTGCAGGCCAATTCGCAGCACGGCCGCGCCAATTACAACCTGGGTGAAAGTTATTGTTTGGGTAATCAGTTCGCACAAGCGATGCCGTATTTTGCCGCTTCGGATTTCGCCGATGCCCAGGAGCGGGTGCTTCTATGCCTGTATAAAACCAGTCAATTCGAGGCCTTTAAACAACGTCTGGACGAGCTGGTTGCCCAAGACCGCCACAACTCCGTATTGCTGGGCAGTTTGGCGACCCATTACGCCACCAATTTCCGCCAGCCGGATGCGTATGGTTACTGCCGCAGTCCGATGGAGTTTGTCCAGCACACCCGCATCGACGAACTGGCCGAGCCCGGCAGCGCGTTGCTGAGTCAATTGCTCGACGACGTTAAACATCTAGCCATTGCCGAGCGTAAACAAGGCCGTTTGTATTACGGCATGCAATCGGCGGGGAATTTGTTACAGCGGCCGGAATCCTCATTTCAGCAGCTGGCGGCGTTGATCCGCGCTAAAGTCAAAGCCTACCGGCAACACTTCGCCGCTAGCGACGATGCCTTGATTCGGCTGTTTCCGCAAGCGCTGGAATTCGCCAGTTCCTGGTATTTGCGGATGAACCAGGGCGGCTATCTGACCTCGCACATCCACGAGGAAGGCTGGATCAGCGGCTGCGTCTATCTGCAATTGCCGGACAAATGCGACAAGCACGAAGGCGGCTTCGAATACGGCACGGACGGCGACGACTACCCGCGATTGCACGATGCGTTTCCGACTCAAATTGTCGATCAGAAAGTCGGCGACCTGGTGCTGTTCCCGTCGTCGCTGTTCCACCGCACCATTCCGTTCAACTCAGATCAGGAACGGATTTGTATTGCGTTTGATGTTAAGCCTTGAAGTTCCGACTGTTTAACAGGAGGGTAAAGGCAAATCCCGAATTTCGCTTCGGGATTTGCATCATCACTACCCAAATAGCACCTGAGCGCTATTTTGGTGGTTAATGCTTATTTCAGAAGATCCAGCGCTTTTCCGGCCGCTTTTTGTTTGGCCCGGTCTTTAACAACAGCGGTAGCTTCACCAGCGGATTTGGGGGCTGCATCCACCTTGCCTTTAAGATCGGTTACCGTTTCAGCACCTTGCTTGACCTCCGCAGGCACCGCCTGTTCGACTTTTTGCTGGGCAGTTTCCTTTGCCGTCTCTTGCGCCTGATCCTTGAGAACACCTGGCGCCGTCTGTACGGCTTTCTGCGCCTGACCAGCGGCACCTGCCGCCTCGACGGCATTGGCCGCACCAGGCACGGCGCTGGGCACTGCCCCGGTTAGTGCATTGGTGGCCGCTTGCTTGGCGATGCCGCCCGCCAGCGGGATTTCCGCCAACGCAGTGCCGGAAATTAACAGCAGTGAAGCCAAAAATACGTTTTTGTGTTGCATGTTGAACTCCTGAGTAATAGTTATTGGTGCGGGGACAGCATACTGCCACCAAGCTTAACAACTGATTAACAGGATTTCTGAGGAGCCCAATTGACCGTTAATCGCCGGCAATGCGTTGCAAGGTGGTACTTACCAATGCTTCCGCACGCAGTCTATCGTCTGCTTCGGCATAACAGCGCAACTCGGGCGCATTCCCGGATGGGCGTAGATGCACAATCTCACCATTCGCAAAACTCAAGCGTAAACCGTCGGTGACATCACTATGCACCAGTTCGCCCAATTCATCCCGCCAGAAGCTGCGATAAGCGTCGGGCTCGGCCTGCAATCGCTCCAGTAAAGCCCGGCTATTAGCAACCGGAAAGTCTTGGACTCGGTCGCTGGCGGTATAGCGTTGCGGTAAGCCTTGCGACAGCTCCGACAGTTTCAAACCTTGGGAACGCGCCATGGCTAACAAAGCCAAGGCCGGCAACAATGAATCGCGGGTGGGCAGCGGTGCCAGGCTGTTACCGTTCACCGCCAAACCGTTGCCCGCCAGAAAGCCACCGTTGGCCTCGAAGCCTGCCACGCCGCCACTTTGCATCTCTTCCATGCCGGCAATCACGTACGGCGAGCCGATCCGGGTGCGAATCACTTGCTTGAACCAGCCGGAGGCTTCGATGGCGGTATTGCAGCTCACCGGCGTCACCACCGTGTCGGCCCCTAAAAACTTGGCGCACAGTAAGCCAACAATGTCGCCGCGCAGCCATTCGCCGGTCTCGTCGCCGATCAAAGGCCGGTCGCCATCGCCGTCGGTAGAGATCAAGGCATCCAACTTATATTCGCTAGCCCAGTTGCGGCCGCGCTGCCGATCCGCCTCGCCGACTGCTTCGGTGTCGATGGGCACGAAAGTATCGGTGCGCTCCAAGCCAATTACCTCTGCGCCCAGCTCCGCCAGCACATCTTTCAATACATCGCGGGCCGCGCTGGAATGCTCGTAAACACCGACTCGCCAGCCGTTTAATAAATCGTGTCCAAACAAATTGGTATAGCGCTGCCGAAATTGTGTCAGCGCCGCCGGATTGACTGGCGGCAGATCGGCGGAAACAATTTGCACGTCCACTGTTACGCTGGTCATCGCCGCTTCGTCGGCCTTGCTGATCTCGCCGTCAGCCCGATAAAACTTGATGCCGTTGCGGTCGAAAGGAATATGGCTACCGGTGACCATGATCGCCGGTAGACTGTTCGCCAACGCATACAAAGCCAGTGCCGGCGTCGGCAACACCCCACAAAAATCTACTTCGCAGCCGGCCTGCCGAATGCCGGCTATGCAAGCTTGGGCGATTTCCGGGCTGGACGGACGTAAATCCATGCCCAAGGCGATTTTTTGGCCGGGCTGCGCCAGATTTAAACCTTGGATAAACGCCAGTGTATAAGCCGCGCAGACTTCGCCGGTCATTTGACTAACCAGACCGCGCGCGCCACTGGTGCCGAACGTCACGCCGCTGTCGGCCATCATTTTTTGGATGTTGATTGTTGTCATGAGCAGGATCAGTTGAGAGTCGATAAAATGAAAACACCGGTAAGAATGCCGGTTTAAACGGACATGATAGAGAAAACCTGGCGTTCGGCAACCGGAATCTTCGCCTTAACAGGCCAAGCTCACTGCGGCGAGCAATGCATCCGCCGAATAAAATCCTGCAAGGTTTGGCCAGGGTCATCGGTAAACGCTTCGTCCAGCACCAAGGCCTGCTGGATGCGATCCAGCCGGAAATTGCGGAAGTCGCCGCGCAGTTCGCACCAGCCCACCAAGGTCCAGACGTTGCCCCAAAAATACAAGCCCAGCGGCCTGATCCGCCGCTGGCTGAACGTGCCGTCGGCGCGGCGGTAATCCATGGACAGCAAGCGCTTACCGTCCAGCGCCTTGCGACAAATATCCATGGTCACATCCAAATCTTCGCGTTGCGAAAAACGTAGCGCGAATAATTTGCTACGCTCCAGCTGCTCGCGCAACTCGGCCGGCACCACCGCCGTGACCTTGTCCAGCACCGATTGCGCCGAATGCCCCAACTCCTTGCCGGCCCAGGTTTTCACCATGCGCGCGCCGATGACCAAGGCTTCCAGTTCGGCGGCGCTGAACATAATGGGCGGTATATCCAGACTATGGCGCAGCATATAGCCGACGCCGGCCTCGCCTTCGATAGGAATGCCGGACAGGCTTAAAACCTGGATGTCTCGATAGATGGTACGCTCGGATACTTCCAGACGCTCGGCGAGCGCCTTGGCGGTAACCATCCGCCGGTTACGCAGGATTTGGACGATTTGAAACAGACGGTCAGCGCGGCGCATTGGCAGAACGGGCAATCACGATTGGGACTGCCCGCCGTTTTATTGGCCGTTAAGCTTGGGAATAAAGGCCAACCCGGTTACCTTCGCTATCGAGCAACATCGCAAAGTAACCGCATTCGCCGTCGTGGATGGGGGTTTTCGGCATCAACACGCTGCCGCCGTTTGCTTCCACCTTGGCCAGCGGCTCGTTCAAATCGGCGCCGCCGTTGAAATACACCACCGCGCCGGTTGCGCTGGGTTGATAGTGTTCACCCAATATCAACATACCGCTAACCGCGCCTTCTTCCGCGTCGAAAATCGCCATTTGATAGCCGCTCATTTCTTCTTCCTTGAAAGTCGCATTCAAAATGCTGCGGTAAAAACCCTGCGCGCGCGGCATATCGATGACGGGTAGTTCAAACCAGGTTGCGACGTTGTTGATCATGATGTTGTCCTCGTTGTGGTTAAAAGAGCCGTCATCCTAAAACAGCCCTCCTGACAGCGTTATGTCAGCAATGTTTTCGCGTTAGCGCCGGCCGCCCAATAACGAGCCCAACACGCCGCGAATGATTTGCTTGCCCACTTCCTGGCCGATGCTGCGCGCGGCGCTTTTGGCGGCCGCTTCCAGCACGCTTTGACCGCCACCGCTGCGGCCGCGCCGGGATTTAGTGGCGGCACCAACGCCGCCCAATAGCACTTCGCCCCAATTGAAACCGGATCCGGAGTCGCCGCTTTCGCTGGCAGATTCGGGCGGCACGACTTTTTCGGCGCGGCCTTTCAGAATTTCGTAGGCCGATTCGCGATCTACCTGTTTTTCGTAATGGCCGGCGATGACGGAAGTATTGATCGATTCCTGCCGCTCGGCCTCGCTGACCGCACCGACATGGGAGCTTGGCGGCTTGATCATCGCCCGCTGCACCGGCAAAGGCGTACCTTTTTCATCCAGAAAGGATACCAAGGCTTCGCCCACACCCAGTTCGGTGATAGCCGTTTCGACATCCACGTCCGGATTGGCTCTAAAGGTTTCCGCCGCCGCTTTCACGGCTTTTTGGTCGCGCGGGGTAAACGCCCGCAAGGCATGCTGCACGCGGTTGCCGAGCTGGCCCAAGATCACGTCGGGAATATCCAGCGGGTTCTGACTGACAAAATACACGCCCACGCCCTTGGAACGAATCAAACGCACTACTTGCTCGATTTTTTGCAGCAGTGCGGCCGGCGCGTCATTGAATAATAGATGCGCTTCGTCGAAGAAAAACACCAGTTTAGGTTTATCCAGATCGCCGGCTTCCGGCAGATTCTCGAATAACTCGGACAACAGCCACAACAGCAAGGTGGCGTAGACGCGCGGCGAGTTGTAGAGCGTGTCGGCCGCCAGAATATTGATCACGCCCCGGCCGCCGTCGGTTTGCAGAAAGTCGTTAAAGTCCAACGCCGGCTCGCCGAACAAATTCTCACCGCCTTCGTGTTCCAGTTGCAACAAGCCGCGCTGGATCGCGCCGACGCTGGCCGCCGAGATGCTGCCGTATTCACCGGACAACTCGGAGGCATTTTCGGATGCGTATTGTAGTAAGGCCCGCAGATCCTTCAAGTCCAGTAGCAACCAACCGTTGTCGTCGGCAATTTTAAACGCCGCCGTGAGGACGCCACTTTGCACTTCGTTCAAATCCAGCATCCGCGCCAGCAATAGCGGCCCCATTTCCGACACCGTCGAGCGTAAGGGATGGCCCTTTTTTCCCAACACGTCCCAGAACAGCGTCGGCATAGCCGCATAGTCGGCGGCTATGCCCAGCTCGGCCAGCCGCGCCTCGACTTTGGCATTGCCGCCCCCCGTCCTGCTGATGCCGGATAAATCGCCCTTCACATCGGCCATGAATACCGGCACGCCGATTTGCGAAAACGCCTCGGCCAGGGTTTGCAGGGTGATGGTTTTGCCGGTGCCGGTGGCGCCGGCGATCAAGCCGTGGCGGTTAGCCATGCTCGGCAGCAGACACAGTTCGGCAGTCTGGGATTTGGCAATCAGCAAGGGTTCGGTCATGGGCGTTTCCTGAAAAAGCGACAAGGATAAAAAGGTCGCGCAACCATACCATGACCTGAATTGTTAGGTATAGGCTGGCATTATGTTCCGTCGCTGAAGCGGTTTGGTATCCGTAAAACAGAGGCCAGCCTAAGGCTTTCAGCACCGCCATCCATCAATGGGCAGAATACCTTTGTAATACATTTCTTCAAACCTTCACGGACCGGTAACTGTTTTGACTTAGACAATTCGTACGATTGCGCACCGACCGGAACTCTGCTAGGTCGCTGAGACAGAACTCACAGGAAGAAGCCTATAACTTTGTTTTTATTCGAGCTTATCTCGACCAAAGACGGGTAGCAGGTAGCTGGCAATGGACGCGGCAACGCATTAGACAAACCCCAAACATAATGCGGCCAGCAAACTTTAACCCGCTTCGATAAGCCAATAGGTAAAGCTATTGTGGCGGCTCGTTACCTTGTCTATTCATGAATTATCTAGAGATCCTATGAAAATCAAGACTTTGTTCCTGGCAAGCGCCGGGGTTATTTCAATGTTAAGCGGACATGCGTCGGCGGCATTAATTTCGTTGGACGGCAACGGCTTTACGGCCATCTATGACGATACGAATCTAGGCTTGTTTGGCGCGCCGACTTTATCGGGCGACGGCAAGAGCGTTTTATTCTCGCCGTTAAATTTTAAAGCCCAAGCAACCGGTACTCAGGGCACGCTCTTCGCCAACAGCAATGTGCAGTTCGATATTAGACCCGATGCGGATCTAAGTTTAAGCAGCGTAAGCCTGGTGGAAAACGGTGATTACCGCCTGGTCAATCGCTCCGGTAGCGTCACCCTGGCACCTTCGGTCGATGCATCTGGTCAATTGCGTTTAACCAATCTGTGGAATGGTGTGGATCATATCGCGACCAACTTTTCCGCCGGTCCGCTGACAGACTCATGCGCCACATCGTCCGGCTGCCCGCTAAGCACTTGGTCGGCTGCCGCAACACTGGATACGCCTGTCGCATGGGGTAACGCGGATGTGCGCGTCAGGATTCAAAACGACTTGACCGCCGAAGCTTTCAATGTGGGTGATTCTGCATTGATCGAGAAAAAACAGTCATCACAAAGCCTGGTATTTACACCGTTTATTGAAGGCGGAACTACCGCAGTGCCTGTTCCCGGTGCGGTTTGGTTATTTGGCTCGGCATTGGCTGGCCTGATGGGTTTGCGTCGCAAAACAATCGCTTAATACGGTATTGCTACACCCCGGCTTAACGCTACCTAAAACGGCGTGTCGGGCCAGCTAAAAAAACGTTAACAATAGACACGGATGTCGCCTTAAGATTTCGTCACAAGCAGTCGCCAGCCTTGTAACTGCTTCGTCTAAAGCCCCTTGCGAAAGCGGGTGCGGCATTCGCCGCTAGCACGGTCCTACGAAGCCGGAACGGGAACTACAACAGCTTGAGAATATCGGTTTCCAGATCGGGATACGCGCCAAACCTGCATTGGACCAGCAAGCCTGCTCTATCAACCAGAATATAAGATGGGGTACCCTGTAACTGGAAAAACTCGAAGGTTTCGGCATGATAATCCAGGGTTTGTAAATATTGTTTTACCTGCGCTCGCACATGCGGTTGGCGTAAGCCGATGTCTTGTTCCAAATCGCTCAAGCGTTGGCTGATAAAAGCGTCAATTTCGCTTTCGATACTGCCGAATTCGCGCTTGGTCAATCTATCCATGGCTACCGGAAAATCAATACGATACGGCAACTTGCCGTCCTGTAGCAGTCCTCGCTCCGTTAAAACCCTCAAGGTTTCGCCGATCACCTCACCGGTCTCAACCAAACGTTTTAGATTTTGCAGATTATTTTTATCGAAGTCTTCAAAGGCGGTGGCCAGCCCCAGTACGGTCAAACCGCGCTCGGCATAACGTTGTTTTAACGCCAACACCTGCGGCAGACATGACAAGAAACAGCCTGGGCAGTTGACTTGAAACACCGCCACCAACACGACTTGTCCAAGCAATTGTTCGAAATTGACAGGCTGTCCCTGCACCCAGTCGGAAACCGATAGGGGCGGTACTTTTTGACCAATCATTACCGTTTTCATATCGCGCGCCCCCGATAGCTTTAACCAAGTCCCGACCAAATTTATGTTGCTCAGCGTCCGTCAACCAACATCATTAGCTTACCGGACGCCTTGTGCCAACCGAGAGAATTTAACTGAAAACTCCCTGAGGAATCCACACCCGCGGCACCATAGCTGCAACGCCGGATAAGCTCGTCGGCGTAATGGTGAGGACTAATCCCGAAAGTTATTGAATTGCAAAGGCTGCTCCAAATCTTCCGTGCGCAACATTTGAATGACTTCCTGCAAATCGTCGCGCTTTTTACCGGTCACGCGCACCTTATCGCCATTGATCGCGGCCTGCACTTTGAGCTTTTTATCCTTGATCAGCTTGACGATTTTTTTCGCCAGATCGCTACCCACACCCTGCTTCAAGGTGATGGATTGCTGAGCGGTTTTGCCAGTATCCTGAATCTTGCCGCTTTCCAAACTGGAAATATCGATGCCGCGTTTACCCATTTTGGCATACAAAATCGGCAACATTTGTTGCAGTTGAAAGGTCGATTCGGCTTTCATCAGGATGCTGTCTTCCTGCTGCTCGAAACAGGCATTGGAGCCTTTGAAATCAAACCGGGTGGAAACTTCTTTATTGGCTTGGTCCACTGCGTTGGTTACTTCGTGGCTGTCGAGTTCTGAAACGATGTCGAATGATGGCATAGCATTGATTTACAAGTATAAAAGTGGGGCAACTATAACGGCCTTAGCGGCTTTATTCAACTGCTATATAAGCGCCCAATGTCGATTGATGGCGCGTAAAGCCCACTTGTCGGTGGCCGGTTTAGCGGGTATCTTTAACTAACGCCGACGGAGATACCGATGAAAAACCCGACCACATTCACACTTACCCTGATCGCCTGCCTCAGCCTGCCGATAATGTCCGGTTGCGGCCAGGACCAAGCAAAATCAAGTACTCCAGGCAAAGCCGCGGTCAAACAAACCCTGCGAACCACATCGTTGCTCGGCGCGGTCAGCGACAACGCCGGACCGCTCAAAACCGGCACCGTCAGCTTACTGTCCGAAACCGGAAAAACGCTTGCCAGTACCGAGCTCAACAATAGCCAGCGCTATGAAATTCAAGTACCCGCCGGCACCGAGCTTCCGGTCGTTCTCAGTTACACGCCCGCCCCCAACGCGCCGAAAGACGCGCAATTAATCAGCGTGGTGATCCATCCCGACGCCAGCAAATACGACATCAACCCCACGACCACAGCCATTGCCAAACACGCCAAGGCCATGGGCGGTTATACCCATAACAATATGGTGCAAGCCGCGGAAAGTACCGCCCATGTGCCGGATGCCAACAAAACCACAGCCGGTTTTCGCGGCGATCCTACCACTCAGTATGGCGGCTGGCATTAACGCACTACCCCGGTAACAGTGGCAATTGTCGGGCTTACGACAAATCACCGCCAATTCGTACGGTTGTTACCGAAATCTCCTGCAGCCCGCTCCGGCCACATCTCAGCCACATCGGGGCTTGGTGGCCCATCCTGCTAAAGTGGATTGAATTTTGCTTCGGCTAAGCATTACTTTTCATTTAGTTGGGGCCAACCATGTCAAATACGGTATTTTCCGAAATTCTAAGCGGTTTGTACGATAACCAAGTCATTCCCTATCTGGGGCCGGGAGCGGTGTTCGACGCCAAAAGCAAACTGACGCAAGAGCCGATGCCCGCCGACAGCGACAGCCTGATTTTGGCGATGAACGGCGGCAAACCGATGGCGCCGAAACTGATGTACGAGTTTCCGCGCGCAGCGATGAACCAGGAACTGAAGCGCGGCCGCAACTATGTATCGCAGTTTCTTGACAAAACCTACGGACAAATTCAATACACCCGCGCATCAATGCACGACTGGCTGAAAGAATGGCGGCCCAAATATGTGATCGACATTAATCGGGATACCCAATTGCAAGACAGTTATGCCGACGAAGAACACACGCTAATCGTCGGCGTGGCCCGCATCGTCGCTACCGCCTTTCGCTTCAAAATTTATCATTACGACGGCAGCCAATATTTCGAGATTCCGCAGGAACAAGTCGATAGAAATCTGCCGATTTTGTTTAAACCGATGGGCACGCCAAAACCCGAAGCCAATTACATCGCCTCCGATGCCGACTATGTGGATTACATCACCGAGCTGATGGGCGGTTTCGCGATTCCGGACTTTTTAAAGGAGTACCGCAAAGGCAAAAAATACCTGTTGTTGGGTTTGCCGCTCAATCGCGATTCCGAGCGGATGGTGATGAGCGACATCACCTATGGCGCCGACGAACATAGAGGCTGGTTTTTAAGAAAAAACCCTACCGACAAGGAAAAACGCTTTAGTGCGAAAATGGGCTTTGAACTGATTAACGCCGACTGCCAGGATTTCCTGCAATCGGTGCAAGCTTCGGCTGTGGCCGCTTAAAACAAATCCCGCAGCTCGGCCAGCGAACAAGCGGCCGAGCTAAACGGTCGAATAGCTTCCGCGGGCGCCGTTTCGACCGTTTTCTTTAGCCAAATACAACTGCCGATCAGCCTCGTCCAGTAACTCGGACGGCAATTGTTGCAGCGCCGGCACCACCACCGCAAAACCGGCGCTAATCGTCACCCAAGGCGAAACGCTGGAGCGGGTATGTGAAATGTGCTGCGCTTCAACACGCCGGCACAGCAATTCGGATACGCGCTGCGCGCCTTCAATGTCGGTTTCCGGCATCAGCATCACAAACTCCTCCCCGCCGTAACGCGCCACCAAATCGCCGGAGCGACTCACCGAAGCCGCCAATATGGTGGCCACCTGCCGCAGACAAATGTCGCCCGCGCCGTGGCCGTGGCAATCATTATAGGCTTTAAAATAATCGACATCCACCATCACTAAAGCCAAGGGCAACTGATTGCGCTGCGCGCGCTTCCATTCGTTTTCCAAGACCTGATCGAAGCGCCGGCGATTGGGGATACCGGTGAGGCCATCCATCCAGGCCATCGCTTCCAACATGTCCGTCATCCGTTTCAGGCGGATATGATTGCGGATCCGCGCCTTAACCACGGGCAAATAAAACGGCTTGGTAATGTAGTCCATCGCCCCCAAATTCAGCCCGTATTCTTCGTTGGTCGCCGCGTTCATAGCCGTCACAAATATCACCGGGATTGCCGCAGTTTGCGGGTCGCTTTTCAGACGCCGGCAGACTTCATAACCGTCCATGCCCGGTATCATCACATCCAACAGGATCAAATCGGGCGGACCTTGCCGGTCGATGGCCTCCAGGGCTGCCTCGCCGCTGACCGCCACCTTGATGCGATACTCGTCGATCAAATTTTCCGCCAACACCTGAATGTTGGTCGGTGTATCGTCTACGATCAAAATCAAGGGTTTGGAGATTTCGGCAGTCATGACTATCCTCTGTTTTGTCGCTGTGACGCTATCAAGGCCAGCAACTTCGCCAAGGTCACTTTAGCCTGACCGTAATCGATATTGCCGACCTGTTTTTCTATTTTTTTTATCAGTAACCGGGTTTCCGGACAAGGTAGCGCGGCTTTCAATTGCTCGATCAAGTCATTGGGGACAAAATCGCTACCTTCCAACAAGTCGCGCAACTGGCCGGCCAACTCGTCTGCCGCCGACCAATCGGCGGCTTGATTCTGTAGCTCGGCAACGGCGCCCATAGCGGTGAAATCGGCAATCGTATTCAGGGTGGCCGTCAGACTGGCCTCGCATGCGGCGAGGCAAGCGTCAAACGGCATACCGACATGCAAAGCTTCCTCCAGATTCGCCGCGGCCCGGCTCAGTTCTACAGCGCCAAGCACGCCGGCTGCGCCCTTCAAATTGTGCAGCAAATCAACCGCCTGCTCGGTTTTTCCGGCGCCATGCAACGCTCTGAGGCGTTGCATGGTATCGGCAAATTTATCTCGAAAGCACTCGAACAAAAGTTGCAATTTATGGCTGTCCTCGCCAATCATAATCCGAATATACCCCATATCGAATCCAGGCAGTTCCCTGGATAAGCCGGAGACTATAGACTCCGGTTTCGGCAGCACCGGCTCGACCGACACACTGCGTTCGGACGGCTTTATCCAGCGCAACAGGGCCGCCATCAAAGTCTGCGGCAACACCGGCTTGCCGATATGATCGTTCATGCCGGCGGCGTAGCAATCGTTGCGCTCACGCTCCTGCACCGCTGCCGTCATGGCGATGATGGGCAAATCGGCAAACCGCGCATCCTGGCGGATCAGCCGGGTCGCTTCGATACCGCTCATCTCCGGCATTTGTAAGTCCATCAGCACCGCGTCGTAACGATTTTTCCTGACCGCCTCCACCCCTTCCCGGCCGTTGTTAACTACAGTGACGCGCAAGCCGGAGCTTTCCAGATATTCCCTGGCTACCATTTGGTTAACCTCGTTATCCTCCACCAACAAAATGCGCGCCCCGCGTATCGAAGCGGCCATACCCGCCAACAGCGGCCGGCTTTGTTCATTGCCTTGCTCGGGATTGCCGCCCTGCAAGCGCGTCAAGGCTTCCAGCAAGGTGGATGGCATCACCGGCTTGACCAAAATATCATCGGGTACCGCATCGCCGGCCGCACTTAACAATTTCTCACGACTGAAGGCAGTCACCATAATCACCACCGGGGCGTTGCGGATTTCGGTGCGGCGCACCATCTCCCGAATCTCCCTGGTGACCTGCACACCATCCAGACCGGGCATTTTCCAATCCAGCAACACCAATTCGAAGTCCCGATCAGCGTCGTTGGCGGCGCGCAGCGCTTCCAAGGCTTGGGCTCCGGATGCCGCTTCCTCGACCTGAAAGCCCCAGGCCAGCAAAATATCGCGCAACATCTGCCGGGAAATGTCCAAATCGTCGACGATCAACACCCGCATGCTTTGCAGATGTCCGGGAATTTGTCGGGCTTTCTGCTCGGACGGAAACGGCAGCAGCAGCGTAAACTCGAATAGACTGCCTTCGCCAAGCTGGCTCTGCACGGCTAAATTACCGCCCATCATTTCCACCAACCGCTTGCTGATGGTCAATCCCAGCCCGGTGCCACCGAAGCGGCGGGTAATCGAACCGTCGGCCTGGGTAAAGGCATGAAACAAATGCTCGAGCTGCTCCGCAGACATGCCGATACCGGTATCACGTACCGAAAAACTCAAAGTGGAGTAGCCGTGGGTTTTTGCCAACTGGGAAACTTTGATATGAATTTCCCCGGCCTCGGTAAATTTCACCGCATTGCCAACCAGATTGTTCAATATTTGCCCCAAGCGCAACGCATCGCCAATCAAGCGCGGCGGCAAAGCGGAATCCAGTTCCAGCACCAGTTCCAGGCCTTTTTCCTCGGCGCGGACGATGAACAGATTCAGCACATTCTCCAGCACATCCTCCAAACTAAACGCTTCGGCCTGCAATTCCATGCGGCCGGCTTCGACCTTGGAATAATCGAGAATGTCGTTGGTAATCCCCAGCAAGGCCAGCGATGAGGTGTGAATTTTCCGCAGATAATCGCGCAGCTTGGGCGACAGATCGCTGTTCAAGGCCAAATCCGACAAGCCGATGATCGCGTTCATCGGTGTGCGGATTTCATGACTCATATTTGCCAGGAACATACCTTTGGAGCGCGAGGCCGCTTCCGCTTCGTCTTTGGCTTGCAATAATTCTTCGGTACGCTGCGCCACTTCGGCTTCCAGGCGGTCGCGATGCCCGGTAAGGGTTTCATCGCGCAATTGGATCTCGCCCAACATGGTATTAAAGGCCTGCACCAAATCGCCAATCTCGTCTCGGTCGCGCTGCGCCACCCGCAAAGTGTAATTTTTATCCTCGGCGATAAGCCGCGCGGCCGTCGCCAACTCCTCTATCGGTCTGGAAATGATGCGCTGCAAGCGGATTGCCAACAGATAAACCAATATCAGCGCCAGCCCCGCCGCCCCCAAACTCTTGCCCAAATCGACCAGTTGATCGTTCCATTGCGCCGTGAAATCGGCTTGCAACAACACATACCCAACCAACTCGGTATTTTTGATCACCGGCGTGAATAGCTCGGCGCGCCGGCTCCAGAAGTTGGTGCGCAGTTCGCGGAACGGCCGGCGAAAGTCACTGGGTACATCAATATTCGCCGTTCCCCGGCTCCATGAAGCGAGTACGCTGCCATCGACAGACACCATCCAGGCCGCATACAGCTCCGGCCGGTCTTTCAACGACTCCAGCAAACGGCTGGCTTCGGATTTATCGGCAAACACCAACGCGGCTTGGCCGTTTTCGGCCAACACGTCCGCCAAACTGGACAATTCGTGCAATACGCTACGATAGCGGCTCACGACCGAACTAACCACCATCACCGATAGACTGACGAACAGGCATACCGCACAACTGAACATGATGATGGACACCAGTTTGCGCCGTAGAGACCAGTCGGCAAAATTGGGCAACACACGCATCACACTATCTCCCGTAAACAATGGCGGCAATATTCAACAGTTGGCCGGGCAAATGCAGCCGGGCGTTACGAATCGGTTCCAGATTCACTTCAAATACCACCTTGTTTTCGCGAAACAGCAAGCTGATACCGCCGCCTTTTTCGGCAAAGTCGTCGATGTCGGATAGGGTCAGCACCGGCGCATCGCCTAGTGCTTTTAAGGTCACCACAAAGTGAGATTTCTCGGAGCTGCCGAGAAACAACAGATGGCAAGTAGTCAAGTCGGGATCGGTATTGTTATGTTGGACAAACCGCAAAATGCGTTCGCCGGCCTTGCGCCCGTCCAGGGCTTGCAACTCGCTGTCCAGCACACTATTGCCGACCACACACAACAAAATGTCCGCACCAGGCGGCAATACGTCGGCGGGCCATTCCACGAATTTGGCAAAATTGTAGAGATAGGCGGCTTTGATCTGCGCCTCCGACAGGCTGGCGGCCGGCAATACCTGCCAGCCTGGCACCACTAGGCAAAGACAGGCGAAAACCCATTGGCGCGCCAGATAGCGTCTGGATTGCGGCGCGAAAAAACGCGGGCGCAGATAGTTTTTGACAATACCCCGCATCACGCCCATTGCGTCAGCTAAACGTTTCTGTCCGGCCATTTCGGAATGTATGCGAGATCCTTTTTGCATCGGGTTTTGGTTAAGAACCGTCCGGGTAGCTTTACGACGATGTGGTTTGGCGGAAGCCGGCAATCAAGTTTGTGAAAGTAGAAACGCAAACCCCAGCAGTCCTGTCGGGGACCGGCTTGCGTTTCTATGCTTGATGTCGAATGATTGAATAGTTTAACCGCCTCGGCCGGGGCAACGGCAAAAACCGTTCAATTCTACGTAGGCATTTCCGGCGGAGGCACCGGCTACGCTGCACGCACCTTCCCAGTATGTAGGCCCCACCCAAAAAGTATGCTGCGCGTGTAATTCCTGGTCCAGCACCAAGGGCTGCACGGTAAATTTTTCGCCGCGCACCTCGACTTCCCAACCGGAAGGATAGGTACAGCCGGTATTCGGACTGACCCATTCGCCCAGCACGGTAACCGTAAATTCGTGTGCCGCCAGCGTGACGGTTTGCCCTTGGGCATCGGTAATCGAGCCGGATTTTTCGACCGACGTGTCGCTGCCCTTGAAGTCGAACAACATGATTTGCCGGTTGTCATCGAGTTCAATCGCAAACCATTGCCAACCCTGCAGAATGGCTTGATAGAGTTCGCCGTATTGTCTGTCGAACCAGCTGTTGCCGGTGACTTGAAAAGTCTGGCCGCCGATACTGATAGTGCCGGTAGTCGCCATTTTCGGCCGCGAGTAATAATAAGTGTAGCCGCCGAAACGGTAAGGATGGGGATCGCCGCCGTAATGCAAAGCCGGAGCCTGCGTGGCTTTCAGTTCCAGATCCAGCACATAATCGCCGACTTGCGCGTGCAAGCGGTCATGGCCGTCGCCGCCAACCGCCGTCACTTTATTGTCGGCGCCGGAAGTCAGGTTAAAGCCGTTGGGAATGCGCTTGGGCAGATGGAATTCAACGAACTCTTCGAACGAGAAACGTTGACCATTCACATCGGTCACCGCCGCCTGCACCAGCTGATCGCGAAAAATCACCAAACTATCGAACGAGAAAAACACGATTTCGAAGCCGAAGCGGCGGCCGTCGTCGGTGAACAAATGCCCGGTCCAATACCACCACTGCACTTGTTCACTGGGTAAAAACGCATCGTCGGCCGGTAATTCGACCGGGCCGATCAGCCCGCGGCGCGGCAGGAACAAACACGCGAGCACGGTTAATACTAACAACAGCCAAGGCAATAAAGGCGGCTTCAGCAGGCCGACAATCAACACAATCCCGGCAATAATCCAGGGCAATTTTTTCCAGAGCTTACGCATGGTCGATACTCTTTACGGGTTGAAAAATCAAAAGCGCCAGCTGAGTTTGCCGTAGATCGAGCGCGGGACTTCCACCGCGCTACTCGGCAAGGACAGTGCGGATGAATCCTTATATTCGGGATGGCTGGGCGAGAACAGGTTTTGGCCGATAACGGCAAACTCCACACCGTTATAGGGTTCGTAAGCCAGTCTGGCGTCGAAGGTGGTGTAGGCCGGTACGGCCTGGCTGTTGGAATGCAAGCGGCCGACATGCCTGAGGGTAAAGTCCAACTTGATTTTTTCCGGCAAATCCATCTGCCAGCGCAAAGAGCCGCGATGGCGAGGACTCAGACCGGCGATATCCGGATTGAGCGGGTCCTGGGGGATTTCCATTTTCAGGTGGCTGTAATTGCCGCTGAAGCGCATCCAATCCAACACATGCCATTCGCTGGCAATCTCGATGCCGCGCGTGGTGAAATCTTGCTGGGAGTTACTCCAGATCAAAGACTGGGTCAGCCCCACCAACTCGCCGCGGCGGAACATCACCAAGTCGGAATAATGATTGCTGAAGGCGGTAATGTCGGTGGAGAATTTTTCAGTCCACTGGGTACGGTAACCGATTTCGGCGGCAAAGATTTTTTCTGCGCGCAGATTGGGGTCGGGCTGCGCGATGACCTGGATCTGATCAAAAGGCGCCGGCAAACCTGTCGGTACGCCGCCCAGCCCCACGTTGGCCTGCGCTTCGCCGCGCGCCGGGGTGCGCGACGCCCTGGAAACCGAGGCCCATACCGAATGCACTTGGTCCGGCGTCCACATTAAACGGGCGTTGGGCTGCACTTGCGTGTTACCGAAATGGCTTTCTTCCAATTTGGTACCCAGCGTCAGGCGCAGAGTGTTGTCGATCAACGTGATGTCGTCTTGTACGAACACGCTGCCGTTGTGGTAACCCAAGCTGTTGGGTGTGAAGGCGATAGCCGAAGTGTTGACCGTGGTACTGTGAATGAATCGGTAACTGGCGCCCCACATCAAATCGTGGTCGGCATTGGGATGCAGGCGATGCTGAAAATCGATGTCCACCATGTCCTGACTGTCGGACAACGCTGCGGCACTGAAAGCGACCCGGTCGTAATAGCCTTGCAGCATGAATTCAGAACCGTCGCTGAAATTACCTTCCCAACGCGCCAGCAGGTTGGCGCCGTCGGCATGGTCGTCGAAGCTGAACTCGCGGTTAAACGGCGGCAGCACCGTTTGCGGCGTGACGGTATTGCCTATGGTCTTGCGGTAAACATCGCCTTGTATCGTGTAACGGCTGTCGTTGGAGATCCGGTCATCGATACGAAAACCGCCCTGCACCGAGCGCCAATCGTCGTGCAGCCTGTCTCCGGCCGCATTAACAAAAGTATCGCGTTCAAAGGTTTTGGCGTACACCCGGTAACTGCCGTCGTCGCCGATACGGCCACCGTGCCGGTAACCGGCAAAGCCGCGCTCCTGATTGCCGCCACCGGCCACGAACAAATTGCCTTGGGTGTCCTTGGCCTTCTTGGTAATGATATTGATGACACCGTTTACCGCGTTGGCGCCCCACATCACCGCGCCCGGTCCGCGGATGACCTCGATACGCTCGATGTCTTCCATCAGGGTGTCCTGCAAATCCCAGAACACCCCGGAAAATAAAGGCGTATAAACACTGCGGCCGTCCATCAGTACCAGCAATTTATTGGCATAACGGCTATTGAAGCCACGCGCGGTCACCGCCCAGACACTGGCGTTGATTTGCGCTACCTCAAGACCGGGCGCCAGGCGCAGTGCGTCGGGAATACTGGTGGCACCGGAACGGCGAATGTCTTCCTGACTGATCACGAACGCCGCCGCCGCGGTATCGGATACGGTCTGCGACTTTCTGGACGCCGAGGACACTTCCATTTGCATCAGTTCGTTGATGGAAAAAGCTTCGATATCCGGCGCGTTATCGGCTACCGCGCTACCGAAGATATTGACGTTAAGCGCCACACCGAACAGAAACAGGTTTAATCGATTCGTCGCTTGTGTTTGATACCGGCCAGTCAGCCATATCGTTGATTTCATTTTTTTTATTATTTTGAGGTGACAACTATTTTGACGCGGAGGGCCGTCGGCTATCCATCCAGCGATACCTTCTCCGGCAAACCGTTTATCAAGATAGTCGCTAAATGCCGATAAGGCGTCCGCAATGCGCCAACATCGACAAATTCATCGCGTTTTTTGAGGGCTATCACATTTCATGCGGCGGAATTGCGCACCAGCGACAAGTAATCGGCACGGCGCTAAGGCAGCGCAATTTGCAGCCGATCCGTAAAAGTGAGTGGTAATCCTTACCGAACTATGGAAGTACCCTTGATTTGTACGTAGACGCCCATACCTGGCTGCACATCTAACAACATCGCCGATTTTTGGGTGATATGCGCCAATAAAACCTCGTCGCCGACCGCCAGTTGCACGACGGTTTGGCCTTGCCCCATTTCGCTGAGCGCCAGCACCCTGGCCGGCAGAATATTCAGGATGCTGGAGGCTTCCGGCGGTTGCAGGGTAATACTGACGTCGCGGGCGTAAATTCTGATTCTCACCGGGCTACCGACCGGCATGTCCAAATACGGCAAACTCAAGCTGCCGCCGGCGAATTCGGCATGGCTAAGATGATATTCGGCTTCGTGGCTGATCAACTTGCCCTGCCAGACGCTGGCCGCTTGCCGGTCCAAGGCCATAGGCCCGTCCAGCCGCGTCAAGGTTTCTGCCAACGGCCCGCACGCTACTGCTTTGCCGGCAGCCATCACCAATAGATGGTCTGCGAGTTGATTGACCTCTTGCAAGGAGTGGGTGACGTACAGAATCGGGATTTGCAGATTCTGATGCAAGCCGGTCAGGTAAGGCAGGATGTCCTGCTTGCGTTGCTCATCCAGCGCGGCCAGCGGCTCATCCATCAACAACACATCCGGACTGGCGGCCAAGGCCCTGGCTATCGCTACCCGTTGCCGTTCGCCACCGGATAAGCGGTCCGGCAAACGCTCCAGCAACGGTCCTATCGCCAGTAATTCAATCGCTTGCCCCAGGGAAAACAGCCTATCTTTAGTTCGCAAGCGCCGCACGGCATAATCCAGATTGCCGCGCACCGAAAGATGCGGAAACAGGTTGGCTTCTTGAAACACATAGGCCAAATTACGGCGATGGGTGGGCAGGAAAAAATCGTGTTCACTGTCTTGCCAAAGCGTTGCGCCGATTTTCAAAAAGCCCTGCGTCGGCCGTTCCAAGCCGGCGATACAACGCAACAAGGTGGTCTTGCCGGAACCGGAATGCCCGAACAGCACCGTCACGCCGCTGGCGGGTAGGTTTAAATCGACATCCAAAGCAAATTGGTCGTACGCCAAGCGCAAGCGCGCCTGAATGCTGGGCACTGGGGACATAATCATTTCAAGGATTGCGTCAGCGTTTGGGTTTGTTGGCTGCTGTACAGCAGCAGTAACACCAAGAAAGAAAAGATCAGCAAGCCACCGGCCAGCCAATGCGCCTGACCGTATTCCAAGGCTTCGACATGATTGTAAATTTGCACGGATACCACGCGGGTTTTGTCGGGAATATTGCCGCCCACCATCAATACCACGCCGAATTCGCCGACGGTATGGGTAAAACCCAGCACACCGGCAGTTAAAAATCCCGGTTTCGCCAAAGGCAGCGCCACGCTGAAAAATCGATCCAGCGGCCCGGCTCCCAAAGTTGCGGCGGCTTCCAGCGGCGCATCGCCCATTGCCACGAAGGCGTTCTGCAAAGGCTGCACCACAAACGGCAACGAATACAACACCGACGCCACCACCAAACCACCAAAGCTGAACGGTAAAGTGCCGATACCCAGCCATTGGGTAAATTTTCCCACCAGCCCGGCCGGCCCCATCAACACCAATAAGTAAAAACCCAATACCGTCGGCGGCAATACCAGCGGCAATGCCACCACGCTATTGATGACGCCTTTCCAGCGCGAACGGCTGCGCGCCAACTTCCAGGCCAGCGGTGTGCCCAGCAATAACAACAGCAGGGTGGCCAGACTGGCCACGCGAAAAGTCAAAAACAAGGTATCGAGATCGGCGGCGTTTAGCATGCAGGCTTGGTCTGAGTGACGGGAAAATCGCTACTAGGCGACACATCTGCCGTCTATTTTCGCTAATCGGACGGGTAGAACGCCAGCAAAATACGCATTGGCTTTTAGAAAAACTGCTGGTATGACGGGTATCGGCAAAATAGGCGCTGCTTGGTCAGCGCCTGGCCTGATTCTCAATCAAGCCCTAATGATCGTTTGGGCTGAGCTTGTCGAAGCCCAGGCTGGTTCGCCCTTCGACAGGCTCAGTACCCTCAGGAACATCAAAGCGACCTTAACAACCAGGGCTTACTTTCCAATAATCTGCAAACGGTTTTCCAGCTTGGCCGCCACCAAGGCATCGTAATGCCGTTGCAGCATCGAATCGGTTGGCCGCGGAAACAAGGTTGCCTCAATCTCGCTTTGCAATTGCGTCAAAAAATGCCGCTTGAGGACCGAATCTTCGGGCAGTCCCGGCACTAAAACACTGACATCCCCTTCTGCTTTACTAGCGCCGCTGGATTTAACGGACTTTGCATAAGCCGACAGCATGCAACCCAAGGGCGCGAATGCGCAGGCCGCCACAATCAACATAATCAAACCGACCCATATCACTTCACTCATCTCATCACCTTAATGACATTGCCAAAAAATCGGCGACAGGCTTTGGCATGCACCTGACGCCCTCTTGAAAATCCCAATGGTTTTCAATTGACCCGCAGCAATATCAATGCCATGGAACACAAGACCCGCAAGCCTGGAAACACAAGGACTTTCAGGGATACGTCACAGTTTGTATGTATTGTTTTGAGACAGTGATGCGACAAGATTGCAACATTCGGAAAACATTGTCAGCGATGCAACCGCAGAAGTTTTGCATATTGCCCAATCGTTGCAGTACCTGATCACCGATCAGTTTCAGCCCTTCCGTTTGCGCCGGGTTGCGGCTTTTTGCCGCCAGCGGATCACGCCGGTGACAAACAACACCGGACAAGCCAGACCGGTGATAAACACCAAAATCCGCCCGGTCATGCCAAAGGCCTGGCCGGAATGCAGCGGCCACTGCCAATGAGTAAAGATTTCGCCAGCTGTGGCGGTCGGCAGGCTGGGGTCGTCCATATCCAGAATCTTGCCAGTGTAGCGGTCGATCACCGTGCAACGGCGTTGCAAAATACTGCCCGGCGCATCGACGCCGTCCTGGCACACCGTATAGGTTTTAGTGGGTTCCGCAGCCCCATATATCCAGTGCGGACGGCCTTGCGGGTATTGATTAAAAACAATCGCGACCGCGTCATCCATGCTGATGGCCGGAGCATTTGGATAAGGCGGTTGGGATTGAAACCAGTAGCGGTAAGTCACCGGCGAGAACAGTTCCAGCACCGGCACCACGTTATGCGGCAACACCATGTAAATCCCGGAAAACAGTACCGGCAACATCACCAGTGCCGTGTAAAAACCGCTGGTTTTATGCAGATCGTAATTGAAGCGCACCTTGCCGGGCTTGGCCTTAAAGGTCAAGGCATTGCGCCAATGTCCGGTCAACGGCCACCAGACGATTATTCCGGTTAAAGTAGATATGATCAGCAAGGCTCCCGAGACACCGACGATGACGGCGCTGATGTCCTCGGACGGAATCAACAAGGCGTAGTGCAACTCGAACACGCAATCGATGAAGGTTGCCGGCAACCAATCGCCGGAGCGGGTCAGCAACATTTTTCCGGTGACTTGCGCCGTATAGGGATTGACGCCAACGATCCAGCGTTCGTTTTCGGTATCGGTGGTTGGAAATTGGTAACGCAGTTTGAAAGCGGCGTTACCGTTGCGCGGGTACACCGAAAACACATGTTTGGCGCCAGGCGGCATGACGGTTTTGCCGGCGGCGAAGATGTCCGCCAGCGGCCGGCATTGACCGTCCTGCGGATGTTCAACCGTCAGCAAATCCGGATGCAGCCATTCGTCGATCTCGGCGTAGAACACCAAAAAACTGCCGGTGATGCCGTAAATCGACAGCAAAAAGCCCAAGCTCAAACCCAGCCACAAATGCACATCCAGCCAGCGTTTGCGGCGAAACTTCAGACGGGACAAGGCCGGATTTTGCGGATTTGCCGGAATGGTCGAGCGCGGTTGTTGGGAGATGGCAGTCATAGCGATAGCGAAAAGATCGGGTAAACGGTGCGAAAACAAAAAACGTCGATGCCTGAATAAGACGTTTAGGCCCCGGAAAATCCCAGTCCCATTTTGCCAGGCCAGCGTAGGTTGGGGTGATTAAAGGAACCCCAACACAACAACCTCAAAACCATCCTCCAGCTATCGGCAACAGAACATCAACGATACCGGTAATTTAGAGGCCAAAAATGTTGGGGTTCGTTACCTCACCCCAACGTGACCCATAGAACGGTCTAGTACTCCAGCTTGATCGAGCCCATGACCGCCAACGGCTCGGCGGGCAGATTGGTGCGGCGTGAGCGCAGCACGTAATACTCGGCATCGTTGACGTTGTTGATGTTGACCTGGGTGGTCAAATTCATGCCGCCCAGTTTGCGCTTGTAGGCCGCCATCAAATCCAGCCGAGCATAGGATCTATCGAAATAGCTGTTCGCGGCATCGCCGTAACGGCGTCCGGAAACATAAACCCCGGCGCCGACACTAAAGCCTTTCAGCATGTCGCCGTCGAAGTCATACTTCAACCAAGCACTGCCCTGATGGTTGGGCGCAAAAGGCATACGGTTGCCGATGTTGGCTGGTGTCCCCGTGTCATCGATGACCTTGGCGTTGGTGTAAGCGTAGGTGCCGATGACGCTCAAGCCATCGTACAGCTGACCTTGTACGTCCAGTTCGACACCTTTACTACTGCCCTTAACCGGCACTTGCGCATAGATCACATCGCTGTTGGGATCTTGGAAAAATTGGGTTCTTTCCAGGTCGAAGTAAGCCACACTGGCGTTGAATTTGCCGTCGAAAAATTGAGTTTTCACCCCGCCCTCGAACTGGGTGGCATCGAATAGATCGTACAACTTGGCGCCGCCGTTGTCGTAATCGTTGGCCGGACCGAACGACTCGGTGAAACTGCCGAACAACGACAGCCAGTTGACCGGCTGGTAAACGATACCGACCCGGGGACTGACCACATCGTCGTTACGCGCGTCCTTGCCGTCCGGCGCCCACCAGCTCAGGTCTTGCATCCTATCCACCCAGTCATAGCGGAAGCCGCCCATAATGTGCAGCTTGTCCCAAAGCGTCATTTGATCCTGAAAGTAAATGGCCTTTGAGGTGTTCTCGGTAGCGATGACGTCGTTGTAAGACGCACTCCGGATTCGGCTTACCTGAGCGTCGGTAACGGCCGCAATATTCGGGTTAAAGATGTTGATCGTGTCGACGCCGCCGCTGGCAACCTCGTATTTCAATTGACTGTTGTAGTACTCGCCGCCGAGCAACAGTTTATGCTTGATGCCGTAGGTTTCGAAGTCGAACGTGCCATTCACCCAAGCGGTCAGTGACTCAGCGTTTTCCGGGCTAAACCAGTAATTGCGCGACACGTTGCCGGCGGTTTCGTTGACACGGCCGGTATAGAAACCCTGCCAATACTTTTGATACTGCGACGACACCACGCCGGCGTTTAGTTTAATCCTGTCGTTGACGCGGTGGTCGATTCTGAAATCGACCAAATTGTTGGTCGTGGAATTTCTTAAATCCGAACGGCCGACGAAGGTTCTGGAAATGGGAATTCTGGCCAATTGGTTGCCGACTGCCGGAACGCCGTAGTCGTAGGCGTTGTTCTCGTCGAAATACTCGTAAGACAAGGTGAATTTGGTATCTTCCGTGGCCTCCCAACTCAGGGTGGGCGCGAAAAAGATCCGGTCGTTACCCATGTTTTGGCGGAACGAACCGGTATCCAGGTACGACATGTCCAACCGGTAATTCAGGCCGGCTTCCTTGCTGACCGGTCCGGTGGCGCTGGCTTCGGTACGGTAGAAATCGTAGGAGCCGAAGCGTTGTTCCAGCGAATAGTAAGGCGTCGAGCTGGGCTGTTTGGTCACGGTACTGATCAAGCCGCCGGGATCGCCGAAGCCGAACAGCATGGCCGATGCGCCTTTAATCACTTCCACGCGCTCGACGTTGGCCAGATCGAATTTAGTAAACGGTATGCGGATGCCGTTGCGATAGTTGACGGTGCTTTGCAGAAAACCACGCATCACAAATTGTTCGTGGTCGCCGCCATACGAATGGTAAGACTGCACACCGCTGACGTTCTTGATGGCGTCCTGCAAGCGGTAGGATTGTTGATCGTGCAGCACCGCCTTGTTGACGACTTGAATGGAGGCAGGCGTCTCCATGATGGGTGTGTCGGTTTTGGTCGCCAGCGCCGCGTTGGTGCGGGTATAACTCAAGTTGTAGGGATCATCGGAGTTGAGATCGGTTTTGCCAACGACCGTCACAGCCGGCATCGTTGCAGCCGATTGCGGCTCCAACTCGGCCGTATTTTGCAGCGTGACGGTGTTACCGCTACTGAATCGATAACTAATCCCCGACCCGGACAGTAAGCGTTTCAACGCGCCTTCCAGCGAATACTGTCCGCTGACGCCTTGCGAGTCGATACCCTTGACCAACTCCGAGTTGTAAACAAACTGCACGCCGGACTGTTCGGCCAGCGCACTGAGTGCGGAATACAAAGGCTGCGCAACAATGTTGTAGGTGCGACTTTCGCTAGTGGCGCTGGGGCTTTCGGCCTGAGCCGTCGGCAGCGTCGCAGCACTTATCAAGCTCAGACAAAGCGGCAATGCACCGATGGTCGATGAGCCTTTAGTTTGAGCTGTTCGCGTCCGGCTTGGGTTTCCGGTTTTTCTCATGATGTGTCCTCAGTTTGAGTGGGTTTTAGCTGAGAACGATTGGCGGCTGGCTGAGCCGTACTAAAGGATGTGTGACAAATTGTCGCAGGCAGCAAAGCGGGCCATCAGGACTGCAAAAACACCAGCGGCCCGGCATGGATGACTTTAACCGGCAAGGTCTGTTGCAGGGCTTCCAGCCAGGCATCGATTTGCTGGATGTCGACGGCGATGTTGACTTCCCGCTCCGCCAGCCTGTCGTCCAATAAACGGATTTGGCTGCGCCGGTAGCGGTTGATTTCGGCGATAACCTGTTTTAACGGTACGAAATTCATCAACAAGCGGCCACGGCGCCAGGCGTCGGCGTTGCTTAATTCGACTGCTTGCGGCACGCCCAACATCTTGGTATTGAAGCTTAGTTGTTGGCCGGGTTGCAGCGTGGCGCTATCGGCTTGCGCACCGTGCGCGGACGGCCGGCTACAGCGGACTTTGCCTTGCAATAGCGTAACCGCGCCGGCTTGGCCGTCGTAACGGACGATGAAGCGGGTGCCCAACGCTTCTGTGGACGTAGCACCGGATACGACCCGAAACGGCTTGTGCTCGTCATGCGCCACGTCAAATTCAGCCTCGCCGCGCAGCAATTCAATGCGCCGCTCATTGGCATTGATTGACACATCGATAGCGGTATCGGTATTCAGATGGGCGATGCTACCGTCGGCCAGCGTAATTGAGGTCCGCTCGCCGATCCGGGTACGGTAGTCTGCCAGCGGATGTTGCAAGTAATCCGGATAAAAACTACTCATCACGCTCAGCAGCAGCGAAGCGGCCGCAGCCAAACCCAGTCCGCGCTTTAGCCTGCGCCCTTGCCGCTGCCTGGTCGCCAGCGCGCGACGGCGTTGTCGATCAGCGAGCAGCGGCCGCGGCAGGTGTTGCCAAAGGGTCTCGACATCACGATAGGCTTGCTCGTGTTCGGGGGTTTGCGACCGCCAGTTTTCGAACTCAGCCAATACCGTGTCATCGGCAGCACCGGACTTTAGGCGCACGAGCCAGGCAACGGCTTGTTGCCGCAGGACTTCTCGGTGAGTTGAAGAAGTTTCGTTCATTACGGTGTTGTTTGAAGCGGGATATTTACTATAACGATCCAAGGCGCTTAAATCCACACTAAGCGCATTGGCTATCAACAGCCTGCCGGCAGTGTAGCAACGCTTTTGCCAGCTGTTTTTCCACCCAACTGGTCGAGATTTTCAGTTGCTTGGCAATCTCAATATGGCTTAAGCCCTCGATACGGCTTAAATATAAAATCTCGGCGCATTGATCAGGCAAATCGGCCAATGCCAGCTGAATGTGCTGCAATTGATCTTGCGCTTCCGCCGTTCGTTCCGGCGCTGCCGAAGCGTCGATGTCGGTTTCGTCGCCCAGATATTGATCAAGCAGTTCACAACGGCGTTTTTGCGTGCGCAGATGATCGAGAGATAGATTGGATGCCACTTTAAACAGCCAGGCCTGGACTTCGATCTCACTGGCGGGAGGTGGCTTCAACAGCGTCAATCTCAAAAAAATGTCTTGAATCAGATCAGCCGCAGTGTCGTCGCACCGAATGCGCTGCTGCAAAAAACGCTGGATTTGCGGGCGGGTACTTAAAAAAATTCGGTAAATATCGTGGTCTGAAAATGCCATGCGCGAAGCCAGGCCATGCTGGAGTTAATCGTGGCATTTGGCGCAGCAAAGTTTACGCCATGACCGAATTCAGAGACTTAAATGTCTGAGAATAAGGGCTTTTTTGCAGATTCGAAAAAATCTGAAGCTTGGCGGCATTCATAAAACCGCGTGAAATGCCACACTCACTCGGCATTTCACGCAATTTTTGTTTTTCGTTGGTTCGAAACGCTTATCAACCCAGCCCAATTTAGCACTGATATTCCGTTCGAGCCGAGCGTGTCGAAGCTCAAGCTGGTTTGCCATTCGACAGGACGAACGGCAGTTAAGGGTCGAGTGAATAATCCGCTAGGCGGAAGAAACCGGGCGCTACCGCATCATGGTAAGAATGGTTAACAGAAACCGCAGCAGCCTTTGTTACGACTGACACTCCGGCATCAAGGAACTGCGCCAATACTGGTCTTCTTTTTCAAACAGCCGACGGCTTTCTTCCGGCCCCCAGGAACCAGCCGGATAGGTGGCGATGTAGTCCCGCTCGGTGACCCAATTTTGCAAAATCGGATCGACGATGCGCCAGGCGTATTCCACTTCGTCGAAACGCAAAAATAATGAACGGTCGCCTTTCATCACATCCAACAACAAATCTTCGTAGGCATCCACGCGGCGTTCGTCGGGATTGCGGAAGCTGGCGTCCAGGCTGGTAGTACGGGTACGCATTTCCAGACCCGGCTCTTTAACGGTCATTTCGATGCGGATGCATTCTTCCGGCTGAATCCCCAGCAATATCCAGTTCGGCGTCATGCACTGCACATGGGTATCCCGGAAAAACTGAAACGGCGGGTGGCGAAAGCAGATCGAAATCGAGGATTGGCCCTTGGCCATGCGCTTGCCGGTGCGCAGATAAAATGGCACGCCGCGCCAGCGCCAGTTGTCGATCAACAATTTCATGGCCGCATAGGTTTCGGTACTGCTGTCAGCGGGAATATTGGCTTCCTCCAGGTAGCCGCCCACTTTTTGACCTTCGATATTGCCGCGGGCATATTGGCCGCGAAAGGCATGCGCATGCACAGCCGATTTCGGGATCGGCCGAATGGACTTCAGCACTTTGACTTTTTCGTCGCGCAGCGATTCGGCGTCCATCGATACCGGCGGCTCCATCGCCACCAAGGTTAACAGCTGTAACAGGTGACTTTGCAACATGTCGCGCATGGCCCCGGCGCTGTCGTAATACTCGCCGCGGCTGCCAATGCCCAGCTCTTCGGAGTGGGTGATCTGCACATGGTCGATGTAATTGCGATTCCACAAGGGTTCCAGCATGACATTGGCGAAACGAAACACCAACACGTTCTGCACCATGCCCTTGCCCAGGTAATGGTCGATCCGGTAAATCTGGTCTTCGCTCAAATAGCGACTCAGGCGTTTTTGCAAGGCCTGCGCGCTTTCCAGATCGTAACCAAACGGCTTTTCGATCACTACTCGCCGCCAACCGTATTCTTCGTTCAGCAGCTCCACCTGGCTCAAGGACTCGATAACATTGCCGAAATCACTGGGACCGATGGCCAGATAGAAGGCCATATTGCGGGAAAATCGCGGCTGAGCGTTTAGCGTTTCCGCCAGGGTTTTATAGCATTCCGGCTGATCAAGATCGCCGCGATGATAATCCAGCCGTTCGCTAAACCGATTGAATACGGCCTCGTCTAGCGGCGTATTGGCCTGCTCAAGTAGCAAGGCCTTCACTTCGGCCAGCCAGGTTGCTCTATCCCAGGGACGGCGGCCCACGGCCAGGATGCGTGTGCCTTCCGGCAGTTTTTTTTCCAATTCCAGATGATAGAAGCCCGGCATCAGCTTCAAGCGCGCCAAATTGCCGGTAGCACCGAAAATGACGTAAGTGCAGGGGTCTGTATTCATAAAAGCCACCTTGTCTTTACTTTGCAATATAGGGTGCAGTTTGCATCATTTGTGCGGGCGCGTCGAACGCCAAAGCGCCGCAGCCGATAAAAGCGGCCAAATTAGAGCCACGCGAGTGTCACCTTGGTCATAATATGGCGTCATCGTCACCGAGACACTTCAGAACTTGATCCTGGTTATCCAACAGCCGAATCAGCTTAATTTTCATTGTATTAAAGCGCTGTTGCGCCAACTCTGCGTCGGCTTGTGCCAACGCTTTTTGCAAGTTCTCGACGATCGCCAGGCAATCGGCAAAATCGTAAAAACAAAAGGTGCCATGCAGTTTATGGTTCAAATCCCACGCCTGTTGCAGCAATCCATTGTCCAAGGCCCGCTCGATGTCGAGTATTAATCCCGGCAACTGCTCAAATAATTTGCCCATCAAGACTTGGCTCAACTGCCGGTTATGCTGGGCTTTGCGCAAAAGTTGCCCGGCATAATACTCGGCGTTCACCGGCTCATGTTGCCGCCAACGCACCAGCAATTGCTCCAACTGGTAAAGGCGAACCGGCTTGACCAAACATTCGTTGAACCCGGCGGCGATTGCCCGTTCCTGCTGCTGATTTTGCGCGTGAGCCGTGACGGCGACTGCCGGCGTTTGCCGATTGTAGTTTTCGGTGCCGCGCAAATTGGCGGCGACATCGAAACCACTCAAAAACGGCATATTGACATCCAGAAAGATGAAGTCGTAGCGGCGTTCTTGCAACAATTGCCAGGCCTCCCGCCCGTCTTTTGCCGAGGTGATATTGGTCGTCCAGTATTCCAACTGTTCGCGTAACAGCCATAGATTGATTTCATTGTCGTCAGCGATCAGAATCGAAAAATCGTTGGTCATAGTTAATGGCCTCGAGCTGTGAATAATTTGCTGATGCCGTTATCGAATGTTTCGCGGCAAAAATCAATCTATAGTGAGGCAAACCATCGTAAACCGTTCCACACCCAAAGCGCCAGACAATAAAAAACCCCGGCACCTTGCGGCAACCGGGGTTTTCAGGCCGAGGCCGAAGGCGATTACATCATGCCGCCCATGCCGCCCATGCCGCCCATATCAGGCATTGCAGGGGCTTTGCTGTCGGATGGTGCATCAGCAATCATCACCTCGGTGGTGATCATCAAGCCAGCAACCGATGCGGCGTTTTGCAAGGCAGAACGGGTCACTTTCGCAGGATCCAAAATACCCATGGCGATCATGTCGCCGTATTCGCCGGTAGCAGCGTTGTAACCGAAGTTACCGGTGCCTTTTTTAACTTCGTTCAGCACCACAGACGCTTCGTCTCCGGCGTTGCTGACGATTTGACGCAAAGGCTCTTCCATAGCACGGCGCAGGATGCTGATACCTACATCTTGGTCGTGGTTGATGCCTTTCAGGCCGTCCAGAGCAGACAGTGCACGGATCAGCGCAGTACCGCCACCGGCAACCACACCTTCTTCAACCGCAGCGCGAGTTGAATGCAGCGCGTCTTCAACGCGAGCTTTCTTCTCTTTCATTTCCACTTCGGTCGCCGCACCGACTTTGATCACCGCGACACCGCCAGCCAGTTTGGCCAAACGCTCTTGCAGTTTTTCACGGTCGTAATCGGAAGTTGCTTCATCAGCTTGGGCGCGAATTTGCGCGACGCGGCCTTTGATTTGATCTTCGTTGCCGGCACCGTCGATGATGGTGGTGTTTTCTTTGTTGATTTGGACACGTTTGGCAGTACCCAATTGGCTGATGTCGGCTTTTTCCAAAGACAGACCTACTTCTTCAGAAATCACCACGCCGCCAGTCAGAACTGCGATGTCTTCCAGCATGGCTTTACGACGATCACCGAAGCCAGGGGCTTTAACCGCAGCCACTTTAACGATACCGCGCATGTTGTTGACAACCAGCGTTGCCAAGGCTTCGCCTTCAACGTCTTCCGCGATGATCAACAAAGAACGGCCGGATTTAGCCACGCCTTCCAGAATCGGCAACATTTCGCGAATGTTGGAGATTTTTTTGTCATACAACAGCACGAAAGGATCGTCCAATTCGACGCTCATGCTTTCTTGTTTGTTGATGAAGTATGGAGACAAATAGCCGCGGTCGAATTGCATACCTTCTACAACGTCCAGCTCGTTGTTCAGGCCGGTGCCTTCTTCAACGGTGATGACGCCTTCTTTACCGACTTTTTCCATCGCTTCAGCAATGATCGCACCGACTGATTCGTCGGAGTTAGCCGAGATGGTACCTACTTGCGCGATCGCTTTGCTGTCGCTGCAAGGCGTAGCCGCTTTTTCGATCGCCGCAACCGCTGTGGTGACTGCCAAATCAATGCCGCGTTTCAGGTCCATTGGGTTCATGCCCGCTGCGACTGATTTCAAACCTTCGTTAACGATGGCTTGCGCCAGAACGGTCGCAGTCGTAGTACCGTCGCCGGCTACGTCAGAAGTTTTTGAAGCCACTTCTTTGACCATTTGCGCGCCCATGTTTTCGAATTTGTCTTTCAATTCGATTTCTTTCGCGACCGATACACCGTCTTTGGTGATGGTTGGTGCGCCGAAGCTTTTATCCAATACAGCGTTGCGGCCTTTAGGACCCAAAGTCACTTTTACTGCATTTGCCAGAACGTTAACGCCTGCCACCATCAGTGCACGCGCGTCGCCACCAAATTTTACGTCTTTTGCTGCCATTTCTTATTCCTGAGATATTGGTTAAATTGAAAAAGAGTGTGTCGAACGAATTGGGCTTAACCCAAAACACCCATGATGTCTTCTTCGCGCATGACGATGTATTGCTCGCCATCGACTTTAACTTCGGTGCCGGAATATTTGCCGAACAACACGCGGTCGCCAACTTTAACTTCCAGGGCACGTACTTGGCCGTTGTCTAACGGTTTACCTGAACCTACTGCCAACACTTCGCCTTCGCTAGGTTTTTCAGCAGCTGAACCCGGCAACACGATGCCGCCTGCGGTTTTGGTTTCTTCCTCAACACGTTTTACGACGATACGGTCATGTAACGGACGAATTTTCATCAATGTCTCCTTAATGTAGATAAAGTTAAAGGTTAAAAACTGTGTAAAGCAATTTAAAAAACAGCTACCCCTTACGGAGGAAGCGAGCTTTTAAGCGGCCTCAGTTTTATTAGCACTCTCTAGCAACGAGTGCTAATAATATCCGGCTTTTGCACTCTGTCAAGCTCTTTGGCATCATCTGCGCCTTACCCAAGCCATACACACTATGAACGACGAACAATTACTCCGTTACAGCCGGCAAATCATGCTGCCGCAAATCGATATTGCCGGTCAGCAAAAATTGCTCGATGCCAAAGTATTAATCGTCGGTGCCGGCGGTTTGGGCTCGCCTGCCTCAATGTACCTGGCTGCGGCCGGTGTCGGCCAGATCACCGTCTACGACAACGACCAAGTCGATTTGACCAATTTGCAACGCCAGATTGCTCACTACACCAGCGATATAGGGTTGGATAAAGTTATTTCAACCCAACAGACTTTGGAAAAAATTAATCCGGGCGTAAAAGTGTTTGCTCACAAGCAACGCCTGGCTGACGAGCAATTACTTAAAGAAGTGACGGAGGCCGATGTGGTGCTGGACTGCAGCGATAACTTCACCACCCGCTTTGCCATCAATAAGGCTTGCGTCGAGAAAAAAACCCCATTGGTATCCGGCGCGGCGATCCGCTTTGAGGGTCAAGTCAGCGTATTTACCCCTGGGTTAAACGATAGCCCGTGCTATAACTGTCTTTATCAAAGCGATGGCGAGGAATTGCAAAATTGCGCCCGCAATGGCGTGATTGCGCCGATCACCGGCATCGTCGGCAGCATACAGGCCTTGGAAACGATAAAGCTGATAGTCAACACCGGCAGCACATTAACGGGCCGCTTACTGTTGCTGGACGGCCTGAGTATGGAATGGCACAGCATGCGCTTGAAGAAAAACCCACACTGCCCAAGCTGCGGCGCGAAATAAGCCAATCCACATAAAAAAGCCGAGCTAAACCCGGCTTTCTATTGCTGGCAAATAAGACGTAATTAATTTTTTCCCAGTTTGCCTTTAACCATCAGAATGGCTTTGCTGACATTTCTCAATAGCGCCGAATCGCTATCGCCGTGCGGCTCGATGTCGCCGAACGGTTCGCCATTCTTCATGGTGTACATGTAAATGAAATACCCCAACGGTGCGAAAGCGAAGATGGCAATAATCAACATCAACACCACTAATTCGATAACTCCGCCCATATATACCTCCAACTATTTGTTTTTATTTTAATTTAGAATGAGGCCATAGACCTCGGGAATGGACTATAACCCCATCCCTTTTAGGGAACAAGCACAAAGTATTCTTTGTCAACTTATGGTTTTAACCTCAGGCTAATTTAGCCTTGGGGCAACTACGCCAACGCCATTTTCAACTATCAATCTGAGCATATGGACCATTACCCTAAAGCCAACTGGCACAGCCAAACGCCGGAAACCGTATTAACGCATTTCGGCGTAGAGCTGGGTCAAGGCCTGAGCAGCGAGGAAGCGCAAAAACGCCGAGCGACTAGCGGCGCCAACCGCCTGACCGCTCGCCGCGGCAAAGGCCCTTTGCTTTTGCTATTGGCGCAATTTCATCAGCCCTTGATCTACATCCTGCTGTTTTCCGCGGCCACCACCGCTTTTTTAGAGGAATGGACCGACAGTAGCGTCATCTTCGGTGTGGTCATTATCAATGCGGTGATCGGCTTCGTTCAGGAAGCGAACGCGCTGAAAGCCATTAACGCCCTGGCTCAGACCTTGAATATCAGCAGCAACGTCCTGCGTGACGGCCAGCGCCGAAGTATTGCTGCTGCCGAGTTAGTTCCCGGCGATTTGGTATTCCTGCAATCCGGCGACAAGGTGCCTGCCGATCTGCGCCTCTTGCAAAGCCGCGAACTGAAAATCGACGAATCCGCGCTAACCGGCGAATCGGTACCGGTGGAAAAGCAGGCACAGACTCTACCCTCGGCCACCTTATTGGCTGATCGCGCCAATATGGCGTATTCCTCGACGCTGGTCAGTTACGGCAGTGCACTGGCCGTGGTAGTCAGTACCGGCGATAACACCGAGATTGGCCGCATCAACAAGCTGATCGGCAGCGCCGAACCGCTGGAAACGCCGCTAACGCTAAAAATGAGCCAATTCAGTCAATTGTTGCTCTGGGTGATCGTCGGCTGCGCGGCCATTACCTTTGCGGTCGGCGTCTGGCGCGGCGAAACCATGTTGGACATGTTCATGGCCTCCGTGGCGTTGGCTGTCGGCGCCATCCCGGAAGGTCTGCCCGCGGCGCTGACGATTACGCTGGCTATCGGCGTCTCGCGTATGGCCAAACGCAACGCCATCATCCGCAAACTGCCGGCGGTGGAAACCCTGGGCAGCACCACGGTGATTTGCTCCGACAAGACCGGCACCTTGACGCAAAACCAAATGACCGTGCAATTCGTGCAAGCAGGCGGTGAAATATTCGAGGTCAGCGGTAGCGGCTACACGCCGGACGGTGAATTTACAAACCATAACCAAGTGGTCGACCCGTCCCTTAAACCAGCACTATTGGAATGTTTAAAAGCCGGCCTGCTGTGCAACGACGCCAGATTAATCGCCGACACCGACAACTGGCGTATCGAAGGCGACCCTACCGAGGCCGCCTTGCTGGTAGCCGCCCACAAAGCCGGTCTGCATCAAGCCAGCGTCAGCGGCGACCATCCGCGCCTGGACGCCATTCCGTTCGAATCCGCGTACCAATTCATGGCCACTCTGCATCACAACCTGGCCGAAGACGCCCGGCATATTTATTTAAAAGGCTCGCTGGAAAGCCTGTTACAGCGCTGCGACAAGGCCTTTTCCGCCGATATGCGATTGGTTCCGCTGGATAAAAACGGGCTTAACCAACAAGCCGAAGCCTTTGCCGCACAAGGCTTGAGAGTCCTGGCTTTTGCGCGCGCTGAGCATGATGACGATGCGGTTGAACATCGCGAAGTGGGTGGCGGCCTGACCTTTTTGGGCTTGCAAGCCATGATCGATCCACCCCGCCCCGAAGCTGCCCGAGCCATTGCCGCCTGTTATAAGGCCGGCATCTCGGTGAAGATGATCACTGGCGACCATCCCGTCACCGCGCTGGCCATCGCTAAGCAGCTCAACATGCACCATACCGAACGTGTGATCAGCGGCGCCGACTTGCAACACTACAGCGAAGCCGACTATCGCAAACACGTCAAAGACTGCGATGTCTTTGCCCGCATCGCGCCGGAGCAAAAGTTGCAATTGGTGCAAGCCTTGCAGGCCAACGGTCACGTGGTAGCCATGACCGGCGACGGCGTCAACGATGCCCCGGCGCTGCGACAAGCCAACATCGGCGTAGCAATGGGCATGGGCGGCACCGAAGTCGCCAAGGAAGCGGCGGCCATGGTGCTGACCGACGATCATTTCGCCACCATCGAAGCCGCCGTCGAAGAAGGCCGCGGCGTGTTCGACAATCTGGTCAAATTCATCGCCTGGACCTTACCGACCAATCTCGGTGAGGGCCTGGTGATTACCGCCGCGGTGTTCGCCAATGTGGCGTTGCCGATTACACCCCTGCAAATTCTCTGGATCAATATGACCACCGCAGTACTGCTGGGTTTAATGTTGGCTTTCGAACCCAAGGAACCGGGTCTGATGCTCCATAAGCCACGCAATCCCAAGCAAGCTATCCTGACCAAACGCCTAATGTTTCGTATCTGTCTGGTCGGCCTGTTGTTGCTGGCCGGCGCGTTCGGCTTGTTTGAATGGGAACTATCGCAAAACGCAACCCTAGCTAAGGCCCGCACAGTCGCCGTCAATGTGTTTGTGTTTGGCGAATTGTTTTACCTATTCAACTGCCGCTCGCTAAATTACTCGATGTTCCGAGTCGGCGTTTTTTCCAATTTATGGCTGATTTTTGGTGTCGTCAGCATGATTTTGCTGCAACTGCTGTTTACCTATTGGCCAACGATGCAGGCCTTATTCGGCAGCGAGGCAATCGGTCGGGAGGAGTGGCTGTTGATTTTGGGGGTTAGCTCGGTTATTTACGTAGCGATAGGCCTGGAAAAACTAGTCGTCCGGCGCTTTAACCGCCGGCGTTGATTGCGCGAAGGCATTCAGTGCAACTAATAGCGTCTCCAAGCTTTTTAGGGACTGCTTTTCCGCGACCTCTGGCGCTTCCAGCTGCGCTTTAACAATCGCGCCGTCTATCGCCACCGCAGCCGCATTCGCCAGCTGCTGCCGGTTTGGGCCATCCGGCAACAGTTCGGCAATTACCCGCACCATATCTTGTTTATGCTGGTAGCAAATTTCCAGCACATCGGGCAACACGCCGCCCAATTCGGCGACGGTATTGATAAACGCGCAGCCGCGATAAATAGGCTTGCGAAACCATTCTGCCATAGTCGCCACCAGCGGCATCAATCCCGCACCCGCTTGCCCGCCGTGACGCTGTAAGGCATCGTTAAACCAGGCCATCCACAGGTCGTGCCGGTAAGCCAAAAACGCCCGAATCAAATCATTCTTGCTGGGGAAATACCGGTAAAACGTCACCTTCGTCACGCCGGACTCGGCAATTACTTTGTCGATGCCGGTGGCGCGGATGCCGTCGCGATAAAACAAATCATGCGCGGCCAGTAATATCCGCTCGCGAGGCGGGCGGTCCGACAGCAGTGTGGTGGAATCAGAGATCATGTTTCGATTGTAGACAAGTCTGTCTACAATTGCTACCATCGCCACAAGTAGACAAACCTGTCTACTTACTTTCTCACCCCAGTCAGGAGCTCAACGATGGATAGCAAACCGCCTCTACCGCCCTTTACCGCCGACACTGCCAAGCAAAAAGTCCGCATGGCAGAAGATGCCTGGAATAGTCGCGATCCGGATCGCGTCGTGCAGGTGTATACCGAAGACAGCCGCTGGCGCAATCGCGCCGAGTTTCCGGTAGGTCGCGGGCAAATTCGTGAGTTTT
Organism: Methylomonas sp. TEB; assembly: GCF_047777895.1. Lineage (GTDB taxonomy): Bacteria > Pseudomonadota > Gammaproteobacteria > Methylococcales > Methylomonadaceae > Methylomonas. The sequence continues at coordinate 730,916 of NZ_CP180476.1, read as the reverse complement.
TACAGCGCAAATGGGCCAAGGAATTGGATTATCGACTAATCAAAGAATTATGGGCTTTTGCCGACAACCGTATCGCGGTGCGCTTCGCTTACGAGTGGCATGACGATGCCGGCAACTGGTTTCGCAGCTACGGCAACGAAAATTGGGAGTTTAACGAATACGGATTAATGCAGCGTCGCTTTGCCAGCATCAACGATTTGCTGATTAAGGCCGATGATCGTTTATTCCATTGGCCGCTGGGCCGGCGACCCGACGATCATGCCGGCTTAAGCGAATTGGGCTTGTGAAACTTGGCGGTGGAGGCGAATTTATTCGCTTCCAGTAAATAAAAAAGGGCGGATAAATCCGCCCCTATGATCAAGCCAAAACTTTATTAATGGCTGACTTCGACTTTGCCGCCCTTTTTCTGACCAATTTCCGCCAGCGTTTGGGTGAACCAGTCGGTATCGATATTGAACGGCTTGCCGCCTTTGATGCGTGGAAACTCGATAGCGCGCAATATGTTGCCGTTATCTTCGTCGTGGCCCATCACGCCGGATTCGCGGCGGAAGGCACATTCCACGGCCAGGTCAGCGCAAGATTTGATCAGACGCATATCATCAACATTAGCAGCAGCAGCGCGGGCGAAATAACCGGATTTCTGCACCAGGGTTTTTTCCGCCCCGATCATTTGCGCGAATTGCTCGCCAAACCATTTGCCCGGATTGACTGCATCCAGCTTGATGTGGCCGAACGCATCACGCGGCACTTCTTGGCCTTTAGCTTGCAGTTCGGCAACGATAGCTTCCACACCGGCGCCTTCGGACACGAAGATATTCACGCAATCGACTTTGTCCATCACCGCGCGTAAACGCGCCGCTTCGGCTTCCAGATCGATAGCCATTTCCGGAACGAATACCGCATGCACTTCATACGATTCACGAGACAAGCCCAGCTCAGGCAGCCACTCGGCGCGATCTAGCAATTTGCGATATTCCTGCGCGGTCGCGGCGGTCAGCCAGCCACAGTTACGGCCCATCACTTCGTGGACGATCAGCATGCGTGGGTTGGAATTGTTCTCGGCCACCACGTTCATGAAGTAACGTGCGCCTTGTTCGGCGGCAGTCCAGGCACCCAGGGATTGTTTGATCGGGAATACGTCGTTATCGACGGTTTTTGGCAAACCGATCACGGTCAGACCGTAGTTGTTTTTCGCCAGAAATGCGGCCAAATCGGCCGCCGCAGTATTGGTATCGTCACCGCCGATAGTGTGCAGAATATCGACGCCGTCTTTAATTAACTGGTCGGCAGCGACTTTTTGCGGGTCTTCGCCTTCTTTCACCAAACCGCGTTTCACGCAGTCTTTGATATTGGTCAGCTTGACGCGGCTGTTGCCGATCACTGAACCGCCGAAACGTTGCAGCAAGCCGGCTTTTTTGCGGACTTCATCGGTCACAACATAGGAGTCACCCAGCAGCAGACCTTTGTAGCCGCCACGGTAGCAAATAATTTCGATGCTAGGATCAATTTCTGTGTAGCGTTCAATCAGGCTGCCGATAGCGGAGTTCAGGCAAGGCGCCAAACCGCCGGCCGTGAGGATTGCAACTTTTTTGGGTTTGTTCATGGGCGTTTCAAATAAAAAGTTAAGAAAAAGTGTGATGGCTCGGCGTACCAACCATCAGCTATCGCCGCGTCTCAGCGCCGGCGTTGCGATCCCTTTTGCCGCAACACTCGCCAAAACGGTGCAAGCCGCGCGATTCTAACACAAGCTTTTCTTTTATCAGGCAACGTTCGATGATCGCTCAGCTCACCCAGCTTAACCGGCTGCGCCACAAACACTACCGCAGCAAAATCCAGTGGCGCAGAGGCTCGAATAAAAGCGGAGTAGGTTAGCGGCTCGACATCGGTCGTAGTGATACTAACTTTGGTTAATTCACCGCAATGGCTTAGCGAAAGCGACAAATAATCGCTGAGCCCGTGTTCGGCCTGTGTGAGCAACAAATCCTCAAGCGGCACCGCAAGTTTGCCTCGTTTGATACCTTGAATGTGTTGATATGAACTATCTGTCATCTGTTACCGCTCCGCACTGAACTAGCTAAATTGCGGTAGCAAGCTTATCGTCCTTGCGATTTATCGCCAGTGTACCAAGGTTCTAAACCAGCCTAGATCAAGCACTTAAGCGCTAAGCGGCCAGCAACCAATCCTCCACCAAGCGACAAAACGCATCCGGCGCCTCAACGTATAACCAATGGCCGGTATCTGGAATTTTCGCGATCTTTGCTTGCGGAAACACTGCATAAATCGCTTCTTCATCCAGATATTTGGAATTGCCGCCACCGATGAATAACACCGACCGGACGAACCGGCGTTCGCCGACTTCCGGAAAGCCGACAATGTGATGGGCATTTTTTTGAATAATATCCAGATTGATCCGCCAGTAGTAATTGCCGTCTTTCAGCAGCAGATTTTGCAGCAAAAACTGCCGGTAGGCCAGATCCGGAACCGCCTCGGCTAGCGCCTCTTCGGCCTGCTTTCGGTTGCCGATGCTATTGACTGGCAAACGGCTCAGAGCGTCGACCAGATCGTCGAAGCTATGCTGATAACTGACCGGCGCGATGTCCGCAACGATTAAACCAGCGACTCGTTGCGGATGATGCAAGGCAAACCACATCACCGCCTTGCCCCCCATGCTATGCCCGAGTAAATGAGCACAGGGAATCTCATGGCTATCCATAAAAGCCAACAAGTCGGCGGCCATACTGGGATAATCCAGCACCTCGGCATGCGGCGAACTGCCGTGGTTGCGCATATCCAACACATAAACATGCCGCTGCTCCGCTAGGCGTTTGGCCACCGAACGCCAGTTACGCGAGGCGGCCAGAAAACCATGCACAATCAGTAATGGCGTGTCGCCGGGTTCGCCGAAACTATCGTAAGCCAGTTCGATGGTCGTCATCGTCACTGCGCTCAAGCAAAACCGAAGATTGCGCCCAATATCCCACCGAATACGCCGCCCCACACCACCAGCCAACCCAAATGTTGCTTGATGATGGATTGCACCATTTCCTTGACCAATTGCGGCGTTAATTCGCTCAAACGCCTGTCGATCACCATTTCGATTTTGCCGGTCAAATCCTCGCCAATCTTGTGCGCATTCAATCCTTGCTGTAAAGCGTGTTTAAACCGTTCTGACTCCACCATTTCCGAGAGGGTATGCTGCATTTTTTCGGTAAAAGGTTGTTTTAGCGGCAATAACGCCTCTTCGCCGCCCATCATCAACAACATGCCACCAAACGAAGAAGCCATAATGGAAGATACCAAGCCTTCGTAAACCTTGTCGTAATCGACAGCATTTAGCAAAGGTTGCAAATTCAACACCTTGCCGCCCTGCTGCTCTTCCGTTTCGATGAACTGTTCGATATTTTCCACCGTGAAAAATTGCTGCATCATCAAGGCCTTGATCGATGCTTTAAACTCTTCGAAACGCGCCGGGATAATCCCCGAGCCATACAAAAACGGCACCTTTTCGAACAGCATATGAATAGCCAACCAATTGGTAATTGCCCCGGAAAATGCAAAAAAACCAATTGCTTTCAGCGTTTCCGGATAAAACGGGCTGACATAGCCGACAGCGATAATCAGCAGGGAGATAAAGTTGGTTAAAAAGCTTTGATTCAGTAATTTTTTCATTATTTTGTTAAGTAACATGCTAACAGCAAATTTTGCCAAACACTGTTGCCGTAGGCCAGCATAAATTGGGACTAAATATGAACAATACTATTTCTCCGAACCATAACGGTGAACCCGGCAACCAAATTCGATTTGCAACCGGGATGTGTCCGTTGGGCTGGCTGCTAGTGGCGGTTAAACCAACCGGCGTTTGCGCAATAGCCTTGGGCGATGCTCCGGAGGATTTAACCACAGCCTTCCAGGATAAATATCCTGAAGCGGAGTTTATAGACGGCTCACTCGAATTCGAACGCATTTTCGCCGCATTGCGACAATTTATCGACATACCGGAGCAAGGACTGGCGCTGACATTGGATACAGGCGGAACGCCGTTCCAACAGCGCGTTTGGCAGGCATTACGGGAAATCCCTGTCGGTGCCACCGCTAGTTACAGCGAGATTGCTCGGCGCATAGGTTCGCCGAATTCGGCGCGTGCGGTGGCAAGCGCTTGCGCCGCCAATCCTTTGGCCATAGCCATACCATGCCACCGGGTATTAAGGATTGACGGAAAATTATCGGGTTATCGCTGGGGTTTGGAACGCAAAGCGGCGTTATTACGCCGGGAGTTGCTTTACAAAAAGCAACTAATCGAAATCGGATGATAAAACCATAATCCGCAAATTGGCAGCCCGCGCCGATGAAGACCCATTTATTCAAGGCCCGCTAAATGGCTTGGCAACGTTCCGCAATCATTCTGCCGATGGGAAGTGCTGAAGTCGCGGCCGGCGAAGGTGCATTGCAGACGTGCAGCATGCGCTCGGTCTGCTTAAACAGAAAATCGTGGACGGCCTGGCCTTCATTGGTAACAACCTGAGCACGGATACCCGCCCGGAACGGCAATAAATCTTCAACGCTTAACGACGGGCAATATTTGCGGCATTTCCGAAGGTAAGCCCGTTTGCTCAACGACGTCACCAACTCTTGCCGCGCGTGGTGGCGGTAGCGATAAATCAATTTCCAGAACCCAGGAAATCCTAAAAAATCTGCGCAATCTCGCCGGGAAAACGATAACTTGGGATAGCCTTCGCGGGCGAAACCAATCACCGCGTTTGGCCCCACAGTCACGCTCCCGTCTATCATACGGGTCAAGTGAATCCCCAGGAACGGCAGCGCCGGGTCGGGCGCCGGATAAATGAGGTGGTTGACGACCGCGTTTTTGGCTTGAGGCAATTGAAAATATTCGCCGCGAAAGGGCACGATACGAAAATCAACATCCAGGCCTGCCAAGCGGGCCAACCGGTCGGCTTGCAAACCGCCGCAGACGATCAATTGGCCTGCGCGAAAGAGCTCTCCGCCGCCCCCGACCTCAACGTAGTGGGTACTCTCCTCAATACGATCCACCTGCAAACCGTAACGCACCACCACACCGCCTTGCACCACTTGTTCGGCCATTTTACGGCATACCAAGCCGTAATCGACAATCGCCGTTTCCCGGCTATACAAGGCAGCAATCCCACGAATATTTGGCTCACTGCGTGCAAGCTCAGCTCCGTCGAGGCGTTCTAATTGCAATCCGTTAGCAATCGCGCGGTCATACAGTGTATTGATCCGTTCGTGCTCCACGCTGTCAGTCGCTACGATAAGCTTGCCGCATTCGTCGTAGGGAATCCCATGCGTGCGGCAAAAATCCTTGGTCGCCACCAACCCCTCCCTACACAGACGCGCCTTCAGGCTCCCCGGCTCATAATAAATACCTGCATGTATGACGCCGCTGTTGTGACCGGTCTGATGTCGACCGGGCATCTCCTCTTTTTCCAACAACACAATGCGAGCGTCGGGATGGCGTTCCTGCAGCGTCAGTGCAGTTGCGAAACCGACGATACCCCCGCCGATAATGCAAAAATCAGAAAACGTCGTCATGTTGCCCCTTCAAATAATGCTGATCGAGAACTGAGCAAGCCTCGGCAAGCGAATATATAGCCACAGTCGGTCGGGCGTCGTTGGCATCCTCTCCCAGCAACAGCGTCACGCCAACCCCCGCCGCTTTTGCGGCAACGATATCGGAATGTTTGTCGCCCAAAAGCAGGGAACGGGACAGATCCAAACCAAGTTCGTCGCGAGCCCGCAACATCATCCCCGGATTGGGTTTGCGTTCGAAAGACTCACGTTTGTAGTCGCCAACACCGTGCTCGGGATGAAACGGACAAAAATACACCGCTGCCAACGGCGCACCTTCCGCCGCGAAGCGCTCACTCATCCAGGCCGTAAGCGCGTGAAATTGCGCTTCCGTATAAAAGCCCCGTCCGATGCCGGCCTGATTGGTCACCACCACCAACACCAAGCCCAAGCGGGTTGCCAGACGGCATAGGTCGAAAATGCCGTCAACAAATTCAAAATCTTCGATACGGTGGACGTAATTCTTTTCGACGTTGATAACGCCGTCGCGATCCAGGAACAATGCAGGTTTTGCGTAAGTTTTCGTCATAGAACGACTAACCCGTCAAACAAACGGTTTCAGCAAACCGTGAGCGGCCAGTTGCCTGCCCAAAAACCATATCCATAACGATAAGCGCCAGCGCAACGGCAAACCTTTATCCAAAAAAATAAAACGTGTGATATAGCTTGCGACACCCAGCATTCCATGAGGCACTGAACTCGGAACACAATCATCCAAAGCGGCCGGCACCGTTTCCTTCTGACTCACTTCAGATAATGCCCTGGCACCATTTGCCCGCATGGTGATTAGCGACAAGAAATCGCCATCATCTGCAAACCTTCCTCGCTGCCGGTAGGTATCATCCATGGGCGCCTTTCCTGCCCGATAATGCATATGCTCGAATATAAGCTCAGGTAAATAGCGAATACGTTTAAGGCCCAGTTTCTCCAAACGCTTAAAAATGTCCATAAGGTGATAATCGATGAAGGCACCTTTATAAATCATTGGAAAAGGCTCTCTTAAAATCTCGCAAGTTTTTCGGGAAAGGATAGGGAATGTGCAAAGATTTCCTTTCTTAAATAAATCGTTTCCATAGGCCAGATAGATACGATCCGGAATACTGTCATGTAATTGGCGTATTATGCTGTCCCAACCACTAGTGCGAATAATCATATCGTCGTTGGCAAGAACGACAATATCTCCACGCGCCATTTCATAACAGGCGGTATTGTAGGCGCCCATGGTTGCCCGAGGTCCTATAATACGTTTAATGGTTAACCCGGGGCATTCCATCGAGTGGCTAGCAAAATCATCCTCGTCCAGGTAAACAATAACTTCCACATATTCCGGATACTCGCTATTCTCGAGAACGCTTTGTAAAAAGTCGTTGGCGCGTTGCAAGCGGCCGCGGCTAGGTAATAGGAGGGAAATCAGCGCATTTTTCATAACGCCTCGATACCATCTAAACTTCCAAGAAATCCAGCCGATCTTGAATAAGCCATTAAACAAAATTTAAAGTTGACGATCAGATATTCCCCTCTCTCGAATTAGAGATTTGATATTCCGTTTTTCCATAAACTAAGGTAGTTTTAGCACGCAACAATATTGGCACCAAAAAAATTTGCCCTTCGGCAACATGAACTGAATCATAACAGCCTTAGTTAGACAACACGAGTTGGAATTTCAAATTGTAACTGGAATCAGACTTGAAGACAGATCGCACTTTTTATAGCCAATACTCAATAAAAACAACCAGATCGATCCCCCAACGTCAAATATGGACAAATCAAAAACCGAGAGATTGTAAAAACTCTACCTGCCTTTGCGAAGCCGTTGATGGAGCGCAACCTGTTGGATTGCAATCGGTTTCGACCGTTTCGATACTCTTATTGCGAAGGCTTTTTCGAGGCATCTTCGGGATTTTGGCTACAAACTGAATCAGGCCGCAAGAAAAGCGAGGATATCCTTGACAACATATACCTCCCGTAGACGCCTACAATCGTCAAGAGTAGAACAATCGTTAAAAGATAATTGATCCAAATCGTCGCAGCGGTCCATCGGGAGCCTCCGGTAAAGCGGAATGTCACCTCATGGTACCCGGGAGTCAATTCTAAGGCCTTAAAGGCAATATTGGCCGGAAGAATTGGCGCGGGATGACCATCGATCTGGGCTTGCCAGCCTGGATGCAGGCTATCCAAATAAATCAGGAATCTGTTTGAACCAACAGGTATCTCAGTATTGGCTATCAGTTGGTTGGCACTGAAACGGCGAATTGTAATTACGTCCGCAGAAATGGCCGATGATGAAGTTGGCATCGCGTCGGACCAACCTGGATGACTAGTCCGGACGACCGGCGTTTCGTACAGAGTCGCCGCAGTATTGATGATATGTCTCACCTGGGCGTCGTTATCTGTGAGAACCGGCGTACGAGCTAAATAGAGTTTTGGCGTTTCACAGCCAATTGCAGCCATTAGCGCAGTATCGTTAACGACGCTTCCAAGTGTGAAATATTCCTGCGGAGACTGCCCGTCCGTTACGGCAAGACGTGTCCGAATAAGCGAATCAAATGGCGTACTTATCATATCCACGCGGTGAACCGGAAAACACAGATCGAGCGACAAGCTTCCGTATCCCAAGCTGTTGCGAGCCCCCCATACCTCCATCAGGGATAACTGATGAATGATGTCCTGCTCGATTTCTCTTCGGCGCATCGAGCTATAAAGCAAGGGACGCACATCGTAGGCGTGACGGAGAGACTGCCAATGCCTGAACCAATTTGGCGCCATGGCCGGGGCGCGCCACTCCAGCATGAACTTATAACTCATCATTTCCAGCAAAACGCAAACCAGAAGACCGGGGCCCAGTATATCGCGCGTAACGAGCTTAGTCCCAAGCCCAAATGCCACCAGGACAAATAATACAACGATAGCCCACTGCCAATAATGAAAGGCGAAAGGTATATCCAGGCTGGAATCGCTCGCGTAGGCATACTGCCATCCATGCTCAGCATCGACCATGACAAAAACCGCACCCAATGCAATAGTGAGCGAGGTAAGGAACAATGTGTTACGGCCACGTGCGGACCTATTTTCCAGATAATGATCAATACCAAATCCCGAAGCAACGATAAGCAGAATCTTCGCGACCGGCGTGACAAATCCGATGTGGCGAAATTTATCCATCGTGGGGAAAAACCTATAGGCAATTTCCGCCACCCCCCCAGAAGCCCCCAGAGAAAATAGCAGCACCAACCCCACTAAAAGCACGAACACCCCAAAGGCCTTTGTCCTTGCGTGTATCAGGGCAAACGTCACGAACAGTATGGTGAAGAGACCGCTGTAGGCAACAAAAGCAAAACGAACCGGTGCCGCATAGATGAACTCCATAAATTTCACGGGTGATACATATCCCCCATAAGTCAAGAAGATATCCAGCCCGACAGACCCGTTGGCCTGCCGCAGGGAAGTGAAGCTTTGCATGCCGTCGATTACATGCCGGGCAAATTGAACGTTCATAAAAGCGATGACCAGCGCTACGCAGACGATTACCCGCCCTCCTGGATTCGGAATCGCGAAGCGTAGAAGTGACGGCATTTGAGGCCGGAATAGAAGCAGCCAGATACAGACGAACGCGCCCAGCGTGGCCGCAATGAATATCTGCGTATAAAAAAGCCCGCCTAGAGTCATCACAATCAGCGCGAACGCTAAATGTTCCAAGCCTTCACCCCGTAGATACCGGGCGGTGTGATACAACAACAATGGATACAGATAAATCAGGTGGAAGTTCCAATGAATCTGCGTCCCCCAAGAAACTGACAGCACACCAGTGATGCCAATGATGATAGGGCTGATGCGGTGCCTATGGAAAAGTGAGGACAGCTGGTAGAGGCCATAGATCAGCAAAGTTTCTTCGAGATAAAGTCCGAACCGAAACAGTAATAGCGTGTCAGTGACGGAAAAGAGTTTTCCCAAAAAAACGGCAGCATAAAAGGCCGGCGTGAACGTGAATGCATAGGCAAAATCCGCCGTGACACCCTGACTGGTAAATGGTAACCAAAGTGGAAACTCATCCGAGAGTAAAAATTCGCGATAGACCGTACCAAACATCTGGAAGTTAATCATCGTGTCGTGGGCCAATGGCAGATTGGCTGCTGCAAGAGTCCAGAATAGACAGGCATGCAGACTCAGAATGATGACTAGGTCAGAAGGAAAGTAGTTGCCTGTAACATGTTTAGGAGCAGTTTCAGTCATGCCTTACTACCGTTTCCACCTGACCATTGAAAAAATAGCTGTAGCAATAATTTCATTTGCGCGTCCGGTCGTATGGGCGAAATCCAGAAACACCTCACCTTGTCTATTATCAAGAACACTTCTCAAATCTACCGATATAATTCCATCGGCATTCAATGCGTCACTCTGGTTAGCAAACTTGTCAATGCTATGCGTATACACAAACTCCATTCCTGGAGGGGTCAACAAGAAGTTATCAATAAGAAATTGCTCGTGTTTAGTGCGAGATTTAAGAGAAAAGATGGACGGTTGAAGAAAATGATAAAAATCAGAGCCCGACGCTTTGCTGTATTGATGCGCTAAGCGAATATTATTGGCAAAATTCTCGCTCGCCTTAATCGCCCTTGCGTTTACCTCTTCGGCATTGCGCGTATGTAGAGGGGGCGACTGCTGTTTGATATATTTGAGAAGTTCGGCAAAGTGTATTAATTTTAATTTCTCTAAAACCGGCAATATTCGTGATTCAAGGACACCCGGTTTTTCTGAATTCCGTAGAGTGTTTATATTGAGACCATATTCATAATCGTTGTATACTTTATATATAATATCGCAGCCACCATCGAAAAATATTACAATATCACCTTCTTTTAGCGTTGTTTCGTGTAAGAAAAAAAGTTGCTGCTCGGAGTTCATGGATGAGACACCGTAATTCACGACTTTATATTGAGTCGTAATTTCGTTGATCTTGCGCTGCACTATGCTCGGGATAGTGTATTCGTCCGGTACTTCCTGCGAATATATTGTGGACGCGCCATAAATGTATACAGTATTTTTCGCGTCTTCCGGAACAAACGCCGTCCGACGGTGCCCGTCAATCACATTGATATACTTACCTTCAAAATTTACTAATCTACGGACTTTATCATCAAATTTTCCTTTTTCTCCGTTAGAGGATTCATGCATAAATTCCGCGCTAAAGTAAGGCGAATCAGAATATGCCGGTGGTTTTTTTGCCCTGAAAACCCACCGGGAATCATATGCCGGTAGTTTTTTTATGATGAGCTGACTACATATTTCTATTAAATAACTCGTAACTATAAGAGTCACAAGGACAATGATCAAATTGGATATTCTGTCGAATTTCACCGCCATCAACACGTTCTCTTGTAAGGTTTGTTATTGTTCTTTAAAGGGCTTGACTCCAATCATACCTATAAGCAACATCCTCAAACTTATCGGTTGATTCGGAGTTTCCAGTCTCTGTGCTGAATACCCGGTTTTGGGTCGTAGGCGGCTTATGGGTAAGCCTTGTTTCGTGCAATTCGTCAGAAATCGAAATAGATAAAAGCCGCAGTATTTCCTTGACTTATTGTGATCGCCACAAGCCAACAGAAAGCCAGCGCAATCCATATAAATTCAGGCTGAGCGTAATGAACCGCAATTTTGATCCGCCTGATGTCGTCAAACCGGTGTAGCGCGAAGAACACCAAGATCAACAACAACGGAAAAATATTATTGTTGGCGAACGAATCAATCCCGCCCCAACCACCGATAAAGGGGGCCGCCCAGATGTCTAGCGCTTTTGCAATAGTCGGGCTACGAAAGAAGACCGCTGCAAAAGCGAAAAAATGAAATGTCAGCAACACCCCAATCCAATCGGGCATTTTGCCGGATGGCAATCTGCGTAAGGCGGGCCGCAACAAATAATTAACCGATATACCGATGCCGTGCAGCAAGCCCCAGATCAAAAAGGTCCAATTCGCACCATGCCATAAACCGCTTAACAGCATGGTGATCAATATATTTCGGACAGCCTTGAACCGTCCGTACCGGTAGCCGCCGAGCGGCTGGAAAAGATAGTCACGAAACCAAAATGACAGCGTAATATGCCACCGTCCCCATAAGTCGCTGAGTGAACGCGCGGCGTAAGGCCGACGGAAGTTATTAGGTAGACGGATTCCGATGGCGAGCGCAAGTCCAATCGCCATGTCGGTATATCCGCTGAAGTCGCAATAAATTTGAACCGAGAATCCGTAAATCGCCAACAGCGCGTCCAGAGCCCCAAGCGTTCCATTTTGGTTATAAACATCATTAACCGCAAAACCGGCCTGATCGGCAAACACCAGCTTTTTGACCAAACCAAGCGAAAAAATCGCCAGCGGCACGGCAAACCGGCGTAGGGTCGCCATGCGCTGACGTTCGAGTTGCGGCAGCAGTTCGTAGGGCCGAAGAATCGGTCCGGCAATCAGATGCGGAAAGAATAAGACATAGGCGAGCACTGCCGATGCGGATGACGTTGCCGGAAACTTGCCTTTGTAGATATCGATGACATAGGCCGTGAGGGTAAAGGTGACGAAAGACAAACCAAGCGGCAGCGGCAGATTGAGCAAATTGTCTTGCATACCAACGAACGGTCCGATCAGTTCCCTAAAGAAAAAATCCGTGTACTTGTAGAAAACCAGCGGCAAAAATAAACCGATGACGCACGCAACCGCCCGGCGTTTGCGTGCGACTGGATTGACCGCGCCATTCATCCAAATGACGCCGAGGTAGGCGATTGCCGTCAATAAGTAAGGCAGCCATATGTATTCGATTCGCCACCATCCATAAAAAATCGTACTGCCAAGAATGATCAGGTAAATTCTAAATTGCTTGGGAATGATGAAGTGGAGCAGGAAGTAAACGGAAAAAAATACAAAAAATATCGGTGAACTAAATAGCATTCCCCATCCTGTTTACTTGTTCACTGAGGAGCTGCCTGATTGCGAAAGCGTTGGCAGGATTGCCTCGGCCATCAGCCGGTGGCCTAGTGCATTGGGGTGCGGATCGGTCGGCATTGCCCAAATGTCTTTCGGAGGCAAACCTTTCATTGTGGGCAGTTGGTCGCAATAAATGTAGCCGTACTCGGCGGCTACCTGTTTCATAATGTCATGGGCAAAATCGAATTTATAGTCAACTAAATTGAATGTGGCTGGCGTCATAGCCAGATATATCCGAATATTATTCGCTTTGGCATACTCCGAAAGTTGTCTGAGCTTTTCTTTCATTTTGAGCATGCCGGGCGCTTCTGGCTGATAGACGTCGCGATAGTACTGCACCATTGATTGTTCTCCGTTCTTATCGAAGAACCGGTGATAGACGCCCCATAAGATCACCGCCAGTTGACTGTGACGTAACAACAAATTATCTCCGCCAGCAGGCAGGTCTTCAGCGTCGCGCAGACAATAATGCACGACGATATCGGTCGGATGCAGGCCGGTAAGCTCATCAAAAAAACGGGAAACGTAGCGCTCTGTGTTGTAGTTGCCGACGCCGGCGTTAAGCACCTGTACGGGCTGTTTGTCGATAGCGCTTAACGCCGTCTCAAGTCTGGCTTCAAGGGTGTCCTGTTCAGAAACTCCCCAGCCAAATGTGATGGAGGCACCGAGAAAGAGAATTCTTCGTCCGCCAGGCGGCAAAGCAGAAAGCGGGGCACCGCGCAACCCATGCTCGTTGAGGCGAATTTCGACATTCTGCAATATCGCCGATTTTGACCTGACATGATCGAAGTCAAGCATAGGCTCAGGGCGGCGGGTTTTTAGTTCCTTGCCGTAGCGCCACATCTCGATATCGTAGTTGGTCATTGAACTGTTTTTTATGCGCAGGAGACCTTCTGCGAGACCGAGAGCGATTGCCGACGACAGGCAGAGCAAAATTATCGATAGGAATTTTTTATTAGTTTGTGGCATGGCAACCTTAGCGAAAGTTTGATCTATGAAATTCCAATCACTTGACTTTGGAGTGCCGTCGTTATTTTTGGCGGCTGGCCAACTGGTGTGTATTGGGAAAATCTATTTCTCAAACAAGACAGGGAGGAAAGACTTGTTTTCATTGGCAGTTTTTAATTCAAAAATCAGTTGCTATTCAAGTAATGCGTTGGTTTTCTAATAATCAAGCCGTGGTTAATCCGGCTCAAGAGTGGTGCTGTAATTTGTTTTCAGACGGTTATCCTGTTTTTCTTTGTAGAGAATGTAGTTCTCAATGACCAGTAATTCGATCTCGGAGCCCATGAAACAACGAAACGCATCCTCCGGGCTGCAAACGATGGGTTCCCCTCGAATGTTGAAGCTGGTGTTAATGAGTACAGGGCATCCAGTGCGGGCTTTGAATGCGGAGAGGAGTTCATGAAACCTCGGATTGGTTTCGCGATCCACGGATTGGATTCTTGCTGAATAGTCTACATGGGTCACTGCGGGTATTTCGGAGCGCGGTATATTAAGTTTATCGATCCCGAACAGCGCCGACTCCTGTTCCGTTACTTCCGTTCGCTTGTCTTTGGCTACATTGGCGACGAAAAGCATATATGGGCTGTCGCAATCGAGTTCAAACCACTCAGCCATATCCTCACGCAATATAGCCGGCGCAAAAGGACGAAAGCTTTCGCGATACTTTACTTTTAGGTTTAATGTTTTCTGCATCGCCGGATTACGCGGATCGCCAAGGATGGAGCGAGCTCCCAGCGCTCGAGGGCCAAATTCCATGCACCCCTGAAACCATCCAACGGCTTTTCCCGCTACCAACGCATCTACGGTGGCCGTAATCAAATCGGCGTCGCTTAGCCTTTCGAAGCGCGCGCCTGCGCTGGAGAGCTGTTGTTCAATCTCACTATCATTGTAACTCGGCCCAAGGTACGTGCCGGACATTGCATCTTTTCCATTTGTCCGGCGCGGTTTGTCGCAATGCGTGTAATAAGCGGCCAAAGCGGCGCCAACCGCACCTCCGGCGTCACCCGCGGCCGGTTGAATCCAAATGTTTTCGAATTTACCATCGCGCAAGATTCTGCCGTTAGCCACACAATTAAGTGCGACGCCGCCGGCAAGGCAAAGATTTTTACGGCCGGTTTCATTGAATAGGGCTCGCGTCAAGCGAAGCACTATTTCTTCCGTAACCCATTGAATAGATGCGGCAATATCCATGTGCTTCTGGGTCAAAGGCTGCTCGGGCTTTCGCGGCGGATCACCAAAAAGCGCGTCGAACTTTTTGTTAGTCATCTTGAGGCCAGTGCAATAATCAAAATATTGCATATCCAGCCGAAAACTCCCATCGGCTTTTAGATCAAGGAGCTTACTCAGGATAACGTCGACATATTTTGTTTCGCCGTAGGGCGCCAGTCCCATTACCTTGTATTCGCCAGAGTTGACTTTAAAGCCAAGATAATAGGTAAATGCCGAATATAAAAGACCAATCGAATGAGGGAAATGAATTTCCTTCACTGCCTCCAAACGGTTGCCGCATCCGATTGCTACTGAAGTCGTTGTCCATTCGCCGACGCCATCCATAGTTAATACAACGGCTTCCTCGTATGGTGAGGCAAAAAAAGCGGAGGCCGCGTGACTTTGGTGATGTTCGGCGAATAGCAAACGACTTTCTATATTCGAATCCGCACCCAGGTTTTTCAACTCATCCCGCAGTAATAGCTTTTGAAACAGCTTTTCTTTGAGCCAAATCGGCATTGCCGTTAAAAATGATTGAAAACCACGTGGAGCAAAAGCAATATAGGTTTCAAGAAGTCGTTCGAATTTTAAAAAAGGCTTGTCGTAAAATACAACATACTCAATTTGATCCAGATTTTTACCAGCCGCGTTCAGGCAATATTCAATTGCATTTTTAGGAAAAGCTGCATCATGTTTTTTGCGGGTAAACCGCTCTTCTTGCGCCGCGGCGATTATCCGACCGTCTACAATCACACAGGCCGCGCTATCGTGATAAAACGCCGAGATACCTAATATATTCACGCTTTCTTCGGCAAACTTCAAAATATGGCGTAGATAAATGGCGCGATCGCGGAGCCTTGGCTTAAAACGACCAGACCGCCGACCAAGGCTAGTACGAATATGATCGGTAATAGCCAATATTTCTTTCGCATGGAGAGGAAGACCCAAAGTTCTCGTAAGATATTCAGCATTACTAATTCCACATTAGAATTGATTGTTCATATTTTGTTGTTTACCCGCAATAAGCGGGCGATTTTGCCAATATGTTGGCGCTTTGCGATCAAATCTCAGCTTGAGTAAATCTCTTTTGAGGAGGCGCATTAATAGCCCAACAGGCAGAATAGTCAATAAGAAAACGGCTCCCATTATGACGGGATTAATTAAATAAGATAAAACGAGACCCAGACGGTACCAAAGATTATTAAGAGGACGTAGTGGCGCCATCCAAAAATAAGCCAGGAACAGAAAAATGGCGGCAAGGGATAGCCCCGTCAGCCACCAATAATCATAAAAGTCACGGACTCGATGTAGCCTTAAAAAGGCTATCATTAAAAATACGACAGAAAAAGTTATTCCAAATCCGCGTTCAGTTGGTTTTTCTGCATTCTCTTCTTGGCGCGAGTTTTCAAGCATGTAGCCTGATCGTTTATAAGTGGATTTTCTCATAGATTTTAACTACTAGCGGCACTGGCCGATACGGCGTTTAAACATTGGTAAAAATGGCCGATAAACTGGCGAACAACGCTATCCCATTGCTCAACGCCTCACCCAAATACCGCGACTGATCAACACCCCAATCCCGCGGCATGACGACAACCGAAGCGATGATCGTCAAACTTTTTCCTGTTTATTATTTGATTCCCCCGATAGGCAATATAAAAAAGTACGCCAGAAACAAGAAAATTGAATACGACACTCAAATCATAGATGAACTAAAGAGCAGCCAATGCAAAACCGGATGAATTTTACTCGTTAGTTTGTTGCATTAGAGAGCCTCTGATTAATTCGTTAACATGAATTTCCGTACCAATTAAATCCAATGGCTTGCGCATTGATTTTTCTTGAAAAACTGAATTAATCAGAGGCTCTTTAGAATAATACAACCTGTTTCTTTACGGTATGTTTTGTTATCTATTCAGACTAGGATGATAAAACAATGCATCTCGCAATATGGATTTTAATAAAACAAGAGCGCTCTTATATTTTCCTAGCACCCCAGGATGGGCCCGACTTCCTTGCACGCCTATTCTAGGGGGCTCAGAAGAAGAAATTTCCGTTATCTTCAAACCGTACCTAGCACCACGGGTTAATAACATTATTTCCGAAAAATCACTCTTGAATTTATCTATTTCCAATGTGTATAGATGAGACTTTTTGAATGCTTTGTACATCACGAGCCCATCTGTGTATTTTGTTGAGAAAAGTATATTAATAAGACTGGTAAAAAATTTATTAGCAATTCCCGATATGAAATCATCATCTTCCGAAATTGCATCACCTTTGTATCTCGATGCTACAACTATATCATAACCGGCGTTTATCTTTTCAATTAGCCTTGGAATATCTTCTGGAATCGAGTTACCGTCCGGCGAAAACGGAATAATGACATCACCTTTAGCCAATTCAAACGCTTCCCAAAAAGCCGCTTTAACTCCTTTTGATTTTTGGTGAACCACATTATATCCTTTAGAAACAAGGTATTCTTTTGAGCCATCATCAGAACTACCATCAAGAATCAATATCTCGTCGCACCAACTTTTGTCTATCCGCGGCATTATAACTTTCAATGCATCTATTTCATTTTTTACAGGAATAAAAAGCGTTGTTATAAATTTTAATTTCGAATTATCCATTTTATTCTTCAAATAAACAGCCGCATTATAAATGCAGCTTGCTGTTCTTTTCTTAGCCTTTAATAAAAATCCAGCAACAACACGCCGTCAAATTATTTTTAAATCTATAACTCAATATAATATCGACTTACATCATAAAAGCCCAGCAATAACTAACCGGAATATTAATAGCCACTCTAGGGAACCTCTGATTAATGCAGTTTATCAAGAAAAATCGATGCGTAAGCCATTGATTAATATACAGTGAATTCAATGTTACGAATTAAATAGCCCTCCCTGAAAAAGCCAAAATTTTTCAGGGAGGACCGCCCTCACACGAACGATAAAAATTGCTCTGATGAAAATGTGCCCCTTAGCCGAAACAGCGACTGCCCAAAATGACGCCAAAAAATCCTCAACCGCCTGAGGATCAAACGGATGTTGTGGCCTGCACCGCACAGGATGGCACGCAACGCATCGCCCATTTCGCCTTTCAGGTAGTTGCGCCCCATTAGTCCGTCGTTCTGTAGGTGGCCGATGATCGGTTCGATGGCGTTGCGGCGTTTCAGGGCACCTTTGAGTCGTCGGGTATCCACGCCGCGTTTTTGCCGGGCTTTGTAAATCGTGACCACGGGTACCTCGACGCCCGGATAACCCAAGTCCACACCCGCTTCTTTGGCGCTGGCAGGCATAGCAATCAAGTAGCGGCAGAAATGAATAACGACGCTAGCAAGCAAGGCAAAACCGCTACGCGGAGCGCCTAAAACTAGCGGCTTAAATGAATTCATACTCAATTCATTACCATATGAGCGTTCTATTACAGTCAAACTCAAAACACATTCAAATTTTGGTATTTTGCACGAATGATCCCTCCAAGCTTTTTAAAGATTTTAGTTGACGCAGCTGGCGTTAAATGATTATTGTCAGCTGTAATCAAGCTATTTCCGATAATAAAGCTGCAAGTAGATAAATCATCGACGACATCACATAACTGTTCTTGAATATCGAAGTAGTCAACATTTTCTTCATTTGCAATTTTTTGAATTGCCCGGCGCAAATCGACAGTATTAGAAAGTAATCCGTCTCGCGCAATAGACTGAATCTCATACTCGGTGGACTTCTCATTTGCCTCTCGAGCAACTATATCAATTAGCTTCTCTTTAAATATAAATGGCTGCCCAACTACTAAAACTGGCTTACCAATTGCTTTCATGTATCTAATAGTTTCCCGGAAATTATTATAATCCGGGCCAAGCGACGCAAATATCGTCAAATCGATAGCGTTTTTTTCAATAAAGTCAAACATAAATTGGTTAGATTGAAGACAGTAATCCATTCCCCAATTAACACCAGGCCTACAATTTGACGGTGTTGCTTGAAGAAGATTAAATCGCTCTCTAGGCAAATTCTCATTCAACCCCATCCAACTATAACTTGCTACAGAATCTCCCATCAGCAATATATTGATCTTACCATTAATAGGCCGAATACATTCTGCTTGATCAAAGTTTTTAAAATTTATGAACGAGCAACCTGGCGCCCGAGGTTTCAAGGTACTTAACGAATCTTTTGTTCCTGATAATAAGTACGAGACATTTTTAGGGAAACGCCATCGCCAACCATCATGAGAGTAAACATACAATGCTGGAGCTCCAACAATTACTAAAGACAATGAAACAGCAGACCAGAATTTACGTCGCCCGGAGGAAGTGCTTTGAAAATCGATCCTTCTAAAAGGCGCTTCAATAAATTTGTATAGTAAAGCGGCGATAGCTATCGATAAAATCAATACAGCGACCTTATCAAGCAAGCTCCATGACTCCGGTTTTATATATTTATAAAATACAATCGTCGGCCAGTGAATAAGGTATACTGAATAACTGATTAGACCCAAGCCAGAAACTAACGGATGTCTCAAAAGCGCACCGAAAAGTCTAGATGTTTTTGCGCCATATATTATTAATGCGGCGCCAAAACACGGGAGTAGCGCAAAAGTGCAAGTATAAGCATGCTCATCTTTATGCTGCGTAACCGCATACATAATTGTTAAAAATCCAATAAATACAGCAGCCTCTTTTACCCAATCAGAACGATTTTGACTGTGTTCAACACCCAATAAAGCAGCTCCTAGTGAAAATTCAAATATACGAAATGGCATAAGAAAAAATGCCGAGGATTCAACGTTGGAAAACGATACGGACAAATATAATCCGAGTTTATTTTGAATTTCAAAAAGATTATTGACATAAGCGATATTTAACAAAACACTGAAAGCGGAAATCAAAAAAAATGCTTGAGTTAAATGCGCTCTTGGGACTCTGCGAAACAAAAATAAAACAATTATCGGCCAAATCAAGTAAAACTGTAGCTCGACGCTAAGAGACCAAGTATGCAACGCGGGCTTTAGATAAGCCACTTTGTCGAAATAGCCAGATTGACTCCAAAATAATATATTTGACAATCCGACCAAAGCATAAAAAATAGAACCGCCAAGATGTTCAAAATCGTCCGGTCTAAACGATATCTCCGCTATAAAAAATGATAAAAAAAGAGTAAACGCCAACGCCGGAAATATGCGTTTAGCTCGTCTAATCAAAAACAACCCATAGTCAATATTTTTTACACGGGACTGATACAACTCATCCAACAATAATCCGGTTATTAGGTAGCCACTTATTACAAAAAATATATCAACACCGACAAAACCGCCCTTAAAGCCAGCGATCTCAAGATGAAATAAAACAACTAATATGACTGCGATGGCACGGATACCATCAATTTCTTTGTAATAAGTGCTATTTTGCGCGCCCGCAGTGTGCAAAAGCGAACTATTCAAATTTAAGCCCTCGCAAAGTCAAAAAACCAACATTGCCGCAATTAGAAATAATTTCTAACTTTAAATACCGAACCAATGTTGGCGTTTTAATTTTTTAACGCTCCACACTTCTGCATTTTCGTTATGGAACCTCTGAATAATAGCTGTTTTGAAATACATCAGTTTCAATAGCCGGTCAAAACTCAAAAACTGACTGATGATTGATCTAAAACAGTCCGATTTGTGCTCGCAATGCGCCTTATTTGGCAATTGCAGACGCAATCAGGCTACGACGTTAGTAGGCATCCCCGCGCAGGACATTGGCAATCCTGCCAGAAAGGCCAAACGGGCCTGATACCCGCATCGCCGTGGACGAACTGTTCCTCGCCGTGCAACAACGAGGCTGCTTCCGCGATGTCGCTGACGTTGCCCGAGGTGACTTTGAAGGTATGCACCAAGCCGGTTTCGCTATCGACAACAATGTGGAATTTAACCATTGAATGCCTTTCTTGCAGGCATGCATCTCGGGATCGTGCGCTTTGTCCTGATTTCTAGTCGAGGTCGGTGCCGGAACTGCAAAATCGTGCCTTCATTCGGCACGGCTTCCAGACGGATACCGCAAAAACGCCGCAGCGATTCAATCTCATACAGCGCCTCTTCCACTTGTTCCCCATGGGTATGCCGGATCGGAGTAGTTATAGAGAATCTGTACGACGTGAACATGCAACATGGCACCCAACGGAAACGGTTTGCGCCCACGTCCTTTGCCTGAAGCGTAATGCGGTTCGATCTTCGCTAGCATGACGGCCCACGGCAATAAAGCTTCGAGCTAACCGAGAAACTTCTCGTGCCGGGTGACTTTGCCTCTGTTAGCGTATTCGGCATCGGCAAAACTGAGTTATCGTTAAGGGTCCATGCGCGTCGTCGCGAAAACCAGGTGAATGCCAAATTATATCCCTGGTGTGCAATTAATCAGAGGTTCCTTAACAGAATAAATAGCGCCACGAGACTTTAGTTATTTCAGAATTCCCTTGAAACTTCTGCCGGCAAGAAAAATATCACTTTTTAGGAAGCTGATGCGCCATCTTATAATCCATCAATATTTATCTTTTGTATAAATAGTTCATGCCTATTAATCAGGTGTCCAAACGCTCCAATAAACTCCAATACTCTATCAAATCATGTGGAAACCGATGCTTCGCGAGAAAAGATTGCCGCATGCCTTCATATTGCGTCAAACAATCTTGATAGGCCTGGGGCCAATTATTCACCACCCGCCTTAATTCATCTTCCCAGCCAGTTTCATGCAATTGAATACAGCATTCAGCAATGCAGGATCGGTCTTGCGTTCCAATCGAAACCGTTGCTCGGCCGCAACGCAACGCGGCAATGATACGCATCAGTGAAAGCCAACGCCAATTGGGTCGCTGGGGAATATTCAACACGATGCGCGCGGATTCATTAAGTCGGTCACGCCCCTTTCTCGGTAAAAAGTTCGAGGTTTGCGCTAACACAAAACGTTCGGCAATCGCCCTTAGCGTTTGATCCCGAAACGCAGTAAGTGCGCCGGAAAAAACGACTTCATGCGTCGGGTTTTGACCCGTCAAATCAACACGCACTAATTCGGGAAACGGAAGCGTTCTGACTGTAAGGCCGGGAAACATTCTCTCAGACCCTACTAACTCAGGCAGGTCCCCCAACACAAAAATAGCCCGAAAATAAGGTACGCAATCCATGAGATTCTTGATTCTCGCCACCTGAGTTGCAGGATGCATGTAGTCATTATTGCTCCATAATCGGTCGCCATGGATGAACAATTCGTTTCCAACCAGATCAAGGTGCTCGGTCATAATAACCGCCACTCGCTTGCCAGTGCGTTCGCAATAATCAATGAGTGTCCTGCTGGTCATTTCCGAAAAATTCTCGATGACTACATTTAGCGCACTATCCTTTGGGGTGCGCCCCATAGTCACGGAATAACCATGTTGCTGCATTATCAGAAAAAAGAACTCGATCTGATCAGTTACGCCTTGTAAAGGATGGTTATATAACCAAAGGTGAATCGACCGACTCTTGGAATGCCCGGTCATGACAAACTGCGCTCTACAGCCATTCTTACATCCTCAAGCGAGTCGCCGGTATAGAGCTGGCTATAGCCGTTTGTGTTTACACGATTCATATCAAATGCCCCTTCGGCTTGCATGATTGCAAAAAAAGAATTTCCAACACGGATCAAATTGAAGCCGCAAACCCCTTCTTCAACCAACTCAATGCTTTCTTGCGATACAGTCGATAACTCTTCAACTTTACGCAGAATGTCCTTAAGACTTGTTCCTTTAATGCAAACTTCGTAATCTCCAGCATCTGCGCGCTGCTTGTTGAATTCTCCTCCATTCTTGGAGATGGCATAAAACTGATGATTGCAACGTATAATATTCAGCCCATTCATATCTTGTGCAACAAGTTCAATATTGGCTTCCGGCTGGGCTATTTTTTGCTCCGCAACTATTTCGCCAAAGAATTGCCTCCATGCTCGATATAAACGCCTTAACAACTTAAGAAATTTGGATGAGAGCGCGTAAACAAGGGGAAAAGGCATTAATTTGTTGGCTACGACTTCAATAAACCGTTTTGTATTGCGGCGCTCGGCCTCCGTGATTGGGACTCTGAGATAACATCCGCCTAACCCTTTTATTTCCGTTGAAAACGCGAGAGGGATGGGCAATGACTGCTCGACATACTCAGTGATTGGAGACCAGTCATGCAACCCCACCGCTTGATCGCCAGGAGAGGCAATAAAACACCCCCCCATTTCGGTGACGCATCCTTGACCGGTATGCAATCTGGCTACCGGTTGCGGCGGACTCGTGAAAACCCTACCCCAATCGCCGCCGTCAATTAAAAGATGATGCTTCGCTGGCGATAAATCTGTTGCCCCATTCGACACAAGATTATCTTTAAGAAAATCCTGATATAAACGATATACGTCAGACCAAAAGGCTTCGCTGAATAGGCGCCCTGAAAACTCCATACGAGCTTTTCTGCACACGTTGGCAGACAATTCTGCGTATTTTTTTGGATTTTGGAACAGTTCTGTTATGCGCCTTAAGAGTTGTTCAACAAGGGCGTCTTCCAACTCTGGATTTCGAGCATATTGATCAATCATTACTCCGCATTCAGGATCCTGTCGCCAATTATTGTCAAATACCCCAGATAAAACTATTCCATCCTTCCCATCCACGACATAGCGGCTGGTCCCAATGGTATCGGAGACAACCGGCACGGCGCCCGCCCCCATAGCCTGCATGATCGAAACCGAATGCAAGGAAGCGCTCGGAAGCAGCAGAAAATGCGCGGCGCACATTAGCTTCTCCAGTTCATGCGCTGTCAGATAATCCTCAATCCATATAATGCTATGACCTTCGTGACAGCCCAACCAATCTAAATCAACACCATATTGTCGCAACATCGCATCCGAGGGGCGTCCGCAACGCATAAACAATCGTTTATTCTCCGGATCGCGACAAAAGGCTTGCCAAAAACGCAAGACAATATGCCCGCCGCGCAAGAAAAAATTTGCGGGATTCTGATTGGCCGAATTGACAAACAGGAATCTGGTTGACGATAGAGGGCCTTTGGATAATTGTTTATTTTCTTCCGCCCCCTCCATTAAACCAATGCGCGACAAATGAAGCTTGGCATCGATGATAGGCGACGCAAAAAAACGGCTCAAATCCGTGATCGTCTCAGGTAAATGGGAAAAAACTCCAAGACACAGCGGATTTTCAAATATTCGCTTGTAATGTGCTCGTACCTGTTCTTGCGATTCCATGCTACCGGTTCCTTGATGCGCGAATGGAAAAAAAACCGGCGCGAACGATTCGCAGTGAAATACAAAAGGGCGACACAGACTCGGAAACGGTGCAGTGTGATGAACTTCAATCTCACCGGGCAATAAACGGGTTAATGCCTGATTGGCAGACCAATAATGTGCAAAGTAATCCTTCTCGATAGGCGATAAGGAAACGTTTTCCAACTTGACGGCCTCTTTCGCAACTTCGGCGAGTAAGGATTCTCTGAACGCCTCGTCGCCGCGCAAAGATTGCGATAACTCGATGTTATCCCATGCCGCGATATTCAACCAGTCGGGCTTCTCTTCGAACAACGCCCGGTAGAGGGGATGAAAGCCATTCAGCGGAATATAGTGTGTCAGGCTCCAGGGAATTGCGACATTCAGTATCTGTTCGCTCATCAAGGTTTTCTCCGAAACAGACGCGATAGGAAACTCGCATTACGAATGTTGAGCTTATTATTCAAGTCCATAATTCGTTCTTCTTGTTTGTGTAGTTCACCTTGCAAGTCTGCGTGCTGTTGAATAATGCTAGTTAACGTATTCTGCAAACTTTTGACCACGGAGCCCTCAATTTGCAGGCTCAATCCCTGTAGAGAACCTTCGATTTTTTCTCCGTATAAACGGGACATATCATAAACATGCTGTTGAATGATGCTAGTTAGCGTATGTTGCAAACCTTTGACCACGGAGTCTTCAATCTGCAGACTCAAAGCCTGTAGAGAACCTTCGATTTTTTCCCCGTATAAACGGGCCATATCATAAACATTCTGTAACTGTAACTGTTCCGATTGCGTTTGGATCGAACGCGCACAGTCGTCGAGCTGAGCTTGCAAACCGGCGATATTTCCGTTGAGATTATTCGTCAGGCGAACGGCCGTCGAGATACCATCTATATCATCCATCAGAGTGTCGACATCCCTTGCCATTAGAATAGCGTCCGGCGTGTAAAGGGTCAGCAAGGTCTGTAAATTTTGCGCCAAATCGATCATGCCAACGGACTGACGCAAAGCGAAATAACGTCCCTTCCAGGCAACCAAATTGAAGCCTTTATACGTGTCAAAGAGACAAGGCTCTTCGGATTCCATCCAATAGGCCGGGGAAACGTTGTTCGTAGTGTTGGAATGCAACTCGAATCCCGTTTGGTTAAGCTGCGCCAATTGCCGGTCATAAGCCTTACGGCCAATCAATAATACGGACTTTAATTCGGCAAGCGTCGCTGCCGAAGGCAAGCGCGCAAGTTGCTGGGCCGTGCATTCGTCCAGAGCGATGACACCCGCCGAAAGAGGGGCGGCATAAAAACGGTGGGCATAGCGGACAAGATTGCAGCCCATGAAGTCTTGTTCTACGGTCAAAGGCATCTCGTTGAAGTCTTTGGCCGAATACCGCAACGGACGCGACTGAAATTCAGCCACCCGGCTAGGAATCAACGAATCACCCCTTACCGTGTAGCCGAAGCCGGAAAGAACATCAGCGCATCGATCAGCCAATTCGTCGATCAGATTTGAAGGCAATTGCGAAAGATAGCCACCTATACGACCTTCACGAAAGGTCGCCGAATTCTGATTGAAGACCTGAGCAGCAATGTCTTTGGTAATACCGTCCGCCTGAAGTTTTAACTGTATGGCCCAAATCGATTTAAGTTGAGCGCGTGCCGAACCGCCGCCGGCTCCCCCCACCAGTTCCTCGAAAGCGACCGGGATGACATTCGGAAAATTCAGCCATGGCAAAAAACCTCCCACACGTTGCCGTAAGGAACCCAACAACCATTCGTCGTCTACCAATTGGCGCACCCGATGTTCAAAATCCTCACCGGAAAAATAGCCTGCGAAAACCGTTTTACCTTCGCGATGGTAGTAATGCGCCTCAGAGACCAGAATATCCAACGGGTGCCGGTAAACAAAGAGCACAGGGGATTGAGTAACCGGATGGTGCCGATTGCCAAATGGCGCTCGGCGCACCGAGTCGATAAAGAAATCGCGAGCAACCGTATGTGAGTTACTATATTCGATACAATACCAAGTGCCTGGCTTGGGAAAATCAGGTATTTGAATACCAGCAGCATATCCCAACGCTCGAGCAAACTCGTAGGCCAAATGCGTTCCGGCCTTGGGGATAGAAACTATAAACAAGGGTTTGCGACTCATGTGCCAATCACTTTTCGGCGCAAAAATCCGTACCTGTTGCAGATCCAAACATGCCAACAACAGATCCCCAAGTTGCTCGCCGCGAGTTTCCGTAAACAACAACACGCGAGCTTGTTTTAGAACTTCCATTGGCGGAATATCCGCGTACGCAATAACCGATACGCCTTCGTTAGCAGCATCCCGCACGATGGTATCCGCAAGCTCGCCGTGGCCCACAAGATAAACAGGCCCGTTTAATGGCGGATTGTCGCGCAAGGCTTCTGCAAAGGCTCGCGCAGTCGGCTCGAGAAATCTAAGTTCGCTGCTGTTTCCTTTCATTTATTCACCATCAAAATGAGTTCGGAAAAAGAGTCTGCAATTCCCGTAAAAGCGATGCCGGAGAGGTTCGGCAGGCTAAAATCGACAGGCCCCAACGCCTGTGGAACCGCATAATACTTGCCTTGAAAAAGTACGATATTTGTCGTTCCCACGCTATCCAGCAACAGAGGCTCAGAATATTTCTCCTTCTTACCGGCGTAGGAGCACTGGCCAGCATTGACCGCAGCGGTCATAGCGGATACAAACGAGGCCAGCTCCGCATCATTATCGTAAAGTCTTGATACGACTGGCGTTATCGAATCTATCATCGCCGAATCTAAATCGTCATTATGCACCGCGTCGATCCAGATTGAGGCTGCTTCATTGAAAATGCCGCACGCCTCCTCCGCCACATCCGACACTTCCATGACCAAGCTTTCGTCGCGGCACGAGGACCGCTCGATGGACGTATGGGTTCGCCAAGGATATTGGCGAAAACCAAAACGAGAAAAATCAATATTGGACTTGTTGAAAGCAAATCCAAACAAATCTTCGTCACCGTAATCACGAAATACCTCGCCCCGTCGAATATAGTCGTCAAGCGTTTGCTGAAATGGCGTATAAGCGCTTTCGTCTAAAGGCGACATGGGGCCGTAACCGTAGCGAACCGCATACGTTTCGATCCCGTGGTCGCGCAAAATATCGAGATGGGTATTGGTTATCCAGTCCTTCCAACCCTCAACGATGCCATGCCCCCGACGTAGATTGTGCTTGTGGGCGCCGGTTAGATTCACGTGGTCGAGTTTTGCCCATAAGGCTTGCGCCTGAGGTACGCTTGTGCCGCAACCCAATTCATCCGCAATACCGAGAATGGTCTTGACCGGACTATCAATCAAGTCTTCCCAGCGCATCAAATAGTAGTGGTGATCTTGCTGAGTGAATTCTTCAAGGTAAGCCTTAAAAGGCGGCAGTAGCGCTTCGAAAAAGTTAAGATCGCTAAGCTTGTAAAGAGCAAGGCGTTGTCTTAGAAAGTCGTTATCCTCCTGACAGGGAACAAAACGTTGGATATATTCACTGGCCAGCGCATTGATCGAAAAACAGGCAGATGTTAGCGTTCCCGCGGGATGACGCATTGATGCAAAACGCAAGCCCTTCGGGACATCAAGCGCGCTCAACCAAGCCGCCGGCCCAACATGCGAATGGACAACCTCGTAATAATTGAGAATCTCTCGGGGATGAGAAGTAATTAATGTGAAATCCCCGCCACCACGCAGGCCGATATATTTTCGAAATCGAGCATCGCGAAACTCGGAACCGGCCAACCATTTAGGTCCTCCGGCCAATTGTCGAAAGTTGTAATTGTAAATGAGATCGTGCGACAGACCGCGGCGCATGAACACATCTTCTATTCGCCGGGAAATCTGGAATCCGGCAGTGTCGCACAGCGCTTTGATGCTAAGCGTACGTCTATCCCGTGCCGGACCGACAAGTTCAGCAATCACGCTGATAAGTAAAGAGAAACCGCTACGGGGATAACCTACCACCAACGGTCGTGGAGCTATCATTAAACTACCTGCTCATCCGGAATCTCTACAGCCACTAATTCAGGTACGACCTGAAGGTCAACAAAACCGACCGACTGCGGTGTATCCGAAAATTTCAATCGTGCCACCGAGCGTCGCACATCGACAAAACTATCTTGCCCATCGACAAATTCGTTACAACCGAGATTGAGAAAATATTCGCCCCCGGTAAGATGCGCTTGCCAATGGAATCTTAACACCACATAGCCGTCAGCTTCGATTTGAGCGGGAGGATGTCCCATCATTGCCAGGTTAGTGCCAAAAACATAAGTGCCTTCTAGCGAGACGATGGCAAAACCAACCGAGAGTTGCACGAACTCGTTGCCGACTAATTTGACAATCAACTCGCAATTGGCATGCGAGGCAATCTCGGGAGGATTCAATTCACCATCGACCACCAGATCGAAATCGACAATCCGGGCCTTACCCGAGCCCATTCGGGTTTCGTGGCGGTTATAGGTAGGTTTTAAAGGGATTTTATCGGTTTTGTCCGCCCTTTCCTTTTTGGGCATCTCCGACATTCCCTTGACCATTTCCTTCTTTCGTTTACCGTTGTTCATCGATATGTTTTGAGCCTCTCCGAACAACAACTTTTGGTAGTGATTGACAGCACCAGCGATCGGGCCGATGTGTACCAACTCTCCCCGATCCAAAACGACGCCACGGTTGCAAATCCTTAACAGGGTGTCCGTACTGTGCGAGACAACCAAAATAGTCTTGCCTTGCTCCATGAAGTTTCGGATGCGTTGGAAACAACGGTGTTGGAATTTGGAATCACCAACGCTCAGCGCCTCGTCGACGACAAGGATTTCGGGGTCTATATGAATCGCGGCCGCAAATGCAACCCGGACAAACATTCCAGAAGAATAAAGCTTAACCGGCTGATCAAAGAATTCGCCGATGTCGGCAAATGCTTCGATATCGTCGATACGCTCTTGCATTTCCTGTTTCGAAAAACCTTGAATGGCACCATTTAAAATGACATTTTCACGCCCGGTGAATTCGGGATTGAAACCAGCTCCCAACTCCAGTAATGCGGAAATTCTGCCGCTCGACTTAACCTCTCCTCCGGTAGCCTGCATCACTGCGCAGATGATTTGCAATAACGTCGACTTGCCTGAACCGTTACGCCCCAAAATACCGAAGATTTCCCCGCGATGCACATCGAAACTAATATTCCTCAGCGCCCAAAACTCTTTGTGGTACTGCTTACGGAATGGATGAATAGCCTCAATTAACCGTTGCTTCGGAGAAGAAAACAATCTGAATTTCTTACTAACGTTGCAAACTGATATTGCGGGCAACGACTCCATTAAGCCCCCTTCATTTCAGTTAAATAACGCTTATTAATCACATTATGCT
This sequence comes from Methylomonas sp. TEB, assembly GCF_047777895.1. GTDB lineage: Bacteria > Pseudomonadota > Gammaproteobacteria > Methylococcales > Methylomonadaceae > Methylomonas. Next base: position 701,464 of record NZ_CP180476.1, on the reverse strand, counting down.
CCATTATTTTCAAAGCATATCGGCAAACTCAGGCTTAAGCCGCCGAAAAATATAAGCACCGAAAAATAGAATCGAAATTGTCACAATCCAAAAAAAAGCAGTATCAGCTAAATTCGGTAATTTCGGCTCCGGAAATATAAGTAAGCCACGATACCCTTCAACAATATAGTAAATTGGATTATAAGATAATAGATGGCGATAATTTTCCGGCAACAGTTCCATTGACCACACAATCGGCGTTAACCAAAACAGAACATTCAATATCACGGATAGGGCTTGCGCTATGTCCCGGTAAAACACTTGTAGCGCGGAAAACAACCAACCCAGACCGAGTAGCAATGTGGCGTTGCACAGCATGAAATAGACCACCAACAAACGCACCGGCGAAAATGCAATGTCATACCAAACTTGCATTCCTATCACAAAGATCATGAAGATCATATGCGGCACAATACCTGCCGTGATGAATACGAAGGGGAGTATTTCGGTCGGAAAAACGGTTTTCTTAATCAGATGAGCGTTACCGGTCACCGATCCGGTAATGGTGATCAAAGTTTCATTGAAATAAAACCAAACCATCAGTCCGGTGATAAACCACATAATGAAAGGCGAACCGGCGGGCGCGGCCGCTTTAAAACCTACCGAGAACACAAAATAAAACACCGCCACCGTAGAGGCTGGCTGGATGATAGACCATAATGCCCCACCCATAGTCCCAACGTATCTGCTTTGCAAATCACGCAAGGCAAGTGCGCCAATTAGTGAACGATACTTCATAATATTACTGACAATATCCAACATGGAATCAAGGCGGAGATTAGATTACCGGGCAAATTAGTTTGGGCGGCGAATTGAACTCAAACTAGCTGATAGCACATTTAAAAAGCCGTAGCGGAGCAACAAATCAAAAATGTCTTCAAACATTGAAATCATGCGTCATCAACCATTTGTAAACCAGCACCAACGAACTGGCGTCTTCGATTTCACCCTCGGCAATCATTTGTAATACCTTGGATCGGTCGAAAAATTGAAGCTCGCCGTGGCCGAACTCCGGTTCGACCTTGGCGCTTGCACCGGCATCGACCGAAGCGGCAAACAGCCGAGAGCGAGCCTGGATAACGCCTGCTTCCGGCGACAGCGCCCCCATATCGCTCAAACCACCGTCCAATAGCACCAACCCCGTCTCTTCCATCAGCTCGCGTTCCGCTGAGGCGGCGGGGCTTTCGCCGGGCTCCCCATGCCCCTTGACCACTTCCCAAGACCAGCGCTGCAAGGGATGTCTTAACACTCGGATCAAGCCAATACAGTGCCTTGCAACCGGAAGTACAGCAACGCCAGCGACAGAGCCCTCGACTAAGCAGCGAGGTACGACGCTCAGATAGCGCGGCACTTCGTTGCCGTGAGAATCGACGACGTGATCGGCATAAACCCGAAATAACGTATTTTCGAATACCTCTTGCCGCCCCAAAAGTTCGATCCGAAAGTTTTCGTCCTTTACGTTATTTTCGTGTTGCATGCCGGCGCTGAGGTTTAGTTTGGTGTTAGATCAAACGTTGCCGTACATCGAGTTCTTGATCATCGTGAAACCTTTGATCAATTCAGCAATACCAGCATCAAGGCTGACAGAAGTTTTATAGCCGGTTGCCTCAATTTTTGCATTGGAGACGATGTAGTTGCGCTGATCGGGATCTTTACCGACCGGTGCGTCGATAAACACGAAGTCGGGTATCTGTTTTTTGATTGTTTCGCACAATTCCTTTTTAGACACATTGGCTTCGGAGAGCCCCACATTGTAAATCTGGCCCTTCATCGCGTCATAATTGGCAATCGCATGCTGGAAAGCCCTTGAAACGTCACGCACGTGTACGTAATTGCGTTTGAAATAACCTTCGAACAGCACGACAAAACGGTCGTTGACAGCGCGATAGGTAAAGTCGTTAACCAGCAAATCAACGCGCATCCTTGGCGACATGCCAAATACGGTCGCCAAACGGAAGCTGATTGCGTTTTCGCGCTGCATCAATTCCTGTTCGATTTTGACCTTTTCGATTGCATATTGCGAAATCGGACGCAACGGTGACTCCTCGGTACAAAAGTTGTTTTCATCGCCGGTGCCGTAAGCGCTGTTCGTGGTCGGCATCAACACGATTTGATCCTTGGCCAACAACTTCAGCATCAGCGTTATCGCGTCGTGGTTGGTAGTGGTTGCGCCGATTGGATCCAGATTGCACAGCGGCGCCCCCACCAGCGCAGCCAACGGAATCACAATATCGGCATTTTTAAGCAATGGTGCGACATTTTTTTCCAAGCGGATGTCACCCTTTACGACCGAGAAATTCGGGTGGTGGCAGACGTGGTTCAAACTGCTTTGCTTGAACATGAAGTTGTCGAGCACCGTAACTTTATGTCCCGCCGCCAGCAAGTCGGGTACCATGGTAGAACCCAGATAGCCGGCACCGCCGGTCACTAAAATGTTGTAACTCATAACTCTCCTTTCGGTTCGAAAAAATTCATTCGCCAAAGATTGCCGCTTCGACGCACTCGCACAGCGTATGCGCCAGGACTATGTGTAATTCCTGAATAGTGCTGGTCGCAGTTCCCGGAACGACTACTGCATACATCGCAAGTTCGCGCGCTTTGCCGCCATCGCGGCCGCAAAATACGATGCTGGGTATCGACATAGCGCGGCATTGCGCCAGCGCTTGCAAGATGTTCGGCGACTGGCCCGACGTGCTGATGCCTAAAAAGATGTCGTTGCCGCAGGCTTTACCGGCCAGCTGCCTGGAAAATACGTGTTCAAATCCGTAGTCGTTGCCGATTGCGGTCAGGATGGAACTATCGACAGTCAGGGCTTCTGCGGGCAAAGCGTCACGTTCCCGCGCTAGTTTACTGACAAACTCCGCCGCCAAATGCTGAGCATCGGCCGCCGAGCCGCCGTTACCGGCGATATAAATGCGGCCACCGTTGCGATAACAGGCAATGACGGCTTCCACCGCTGCGCCGAATTCGGTTAAAGCCTCGGTATCCGCCAATAGACTGATCTTGGCATCAATCGAGGCTTGAACATTGATCCTGATGCGCGAAACTATATCCACGCCGCCTCCTGGTTCAACACTTGCGCGGCGCGTGCGTAATCGTCTGGAATGCCAATGTCGATGAAAGTGCCCGGAAACTCTATACCGGTTAAACGCCGACCGGCCGTCAAAGCCGCCGGAAAAATATCGTCTTCGAGAGACCATTTGGCGTTTGGCGTAAATTGTTCTTCCAACAATGCGCTACGGCGCAGGCAATACACGCCGCCGTTGGCCAAACTGCCGATGCCGCCCTTACCTGACTGCAAGGACTCGATGCGCCCGTCGTCCGCTACTTCCAGCGCCATATAGCGGCCTTCTTCGTTGGAACGAAACAACGAAAAACAGCAATCCGCGTCGTTACGTTGTGCGAAACACATTAACTGCTCCAAATCCACAGCGAAGAAAGTATCGCCGTTGAGCAACAGAAAACGTTCGCGGGCCGGGATGTTGCGTGCGGCTAACAGCCCCCCCCCACCGGTACCCAGAGGAGTTTGTTCGAGCACGTATTCGATCATCGCACCACGGTAATTCTCACCGAAGTAATCAGTGATTGCATCCGAACGGTAGCCAACCGATAGAATGAAACGCTCCACACCCTGGGTACGCCAATACTCGAATAAAAATTCGAGAAACGGCCGACCATTAATTGGGGCCATCGGTTTCGGCAAATCGGGTACCGCGTCACGCAAACGAGTGCCCAAGCCGCCTGCCAGAACAATTGCCGTGGTCACGATGTCGCCGTCAAACCGCGTTGAGCAACGCGCACAGTTCGTCGACTTCGGCAGAGCTCAAGTCGGGGAAATTGCCGATGTAAAAACCGTAAAAATGAACGTGTTCGGTATTCGGATATTCCAGATGATGGCCTTCCGGCACGATGCCGCGCAAATACGGCTGACGGATCTGGTTGCCGCCGCCGGCGCTACCTCGGCGGAATTCGATGCCGGATTCGCGCATTTTTTTCATCACTCGTTGAACCAAATTATCGTCGGCCTCTTTGAGGATCAGATTAAAAGCGTAATTGCTCGACCCCTCAAGTTTGAAATCGGTGCGGTATTTGGACGCATCAATTTTATCGAGAAAGCGCAGCAAATTTTCGGTACGCCGTTGTACGATCATATCGAGGCGTTTGAGTTGGCTACGGCCCATTATGCCGCCGATTTCGGTATTACGGGTGTTATAGGCCGGATAGGCAAAAATAAAATCCGGGTTGAGCTGCGGATTTTCGTCGATGTAGCGTGCCTTCAAATCATTGTCGGTCGCCTCGCGCACCATGCCGTGCGAACGCAACATGCGCACTTGCTGGTAGACCTCGGGGTCGTTGGTGCAAACCATGCCGCCCTCAATGGTGCTCATGTGGTGGGCGTAGTAATAGGAAAAATTGGAAATCCAGCCGATACTACCCAGCAATTTACCGTTATGCCGGGCTCCGTGCGATTCGCAGACATCTTCGATCAACGGAATGTGGCGGCGTTCGAGTTCCGCGACCAGTTCGTCGGTCAGGCCATCGAAACCTTGGACGTGAGTCAGAAATACGGCGCGGGTTTTATCGGTAATCTTACTCAGAATTTGTTGCGTATCCATCGCCAGCGTCGCCGGATTGATGTCGGCAAATATCGGGGTAAAGCCGTTCTGCAACACCGATGCGACATCGGATACCCAGGCCAGCGGCGGCACGATGACTTCGCCGCCTTCGGGGTGGCGTATTTTCAACACCGCCATGGTCAGCAGGTTGGCCGATGCACCGGAATTCAGGAAAACACTGTATTTCACGCCCAGCCACTCCGACCACTCGGCCTCGAACGCGCGCACGTTCACACCATGAGTCAAAATCGGATCGTCTTGTTTGAGATGTTCGATCACTGCGTCGAGATCTTCGCGCAGAATGTTGTTACGCATCAGGGGGAATTTCATGTTGTCGAATACCCGGTTAGTGAGAAAGTGATTGAATGAATGAAGGCCGCAACGCGCCGTTGCACGGCTTCCGGCCCTATGCCGACTTGTTCGTGCAATTCGGCCCGTGTACCCAGCTCAAAACGGTAGCCGCCATTGACCCCCAGATTGAGCAGCGTCAAAGGCAGGTTCCGTCGAGCCAGAAAATCGAATAGCATGGCATCAACCCCACCGCGGCCACTGAAGCCTTCTTCCAAACTGACCAAGCCTTGATAGCCAGCGAGTTCGTCAGCTAAGCTATCCTCATCGAAACGCGCAATGTCCACCAAATCGATGACACCGACATCGTGCTCGGGGTCTTGCTGAGCCGCCACCTTCAGCGCGGTATGTAACATGTAGCCGGTCGCCAGCAAACATATGCGCCGCCCTCGACGGTGAACGTGAAAACCCAATCGCAAATCAGGTGCCGTTTGTTCGTAGATTACCGGCAATACCTGAGCGTCAAAGCGCAAATATTTGGGGCCTGTAGCCGATACGCAGCGCTCGAACAATGCTCCAGCGGTTACATGGTCGGCGGGGGAAAACACCTGAAAATTCGGCATCGCGCGCATAAGGGTCAAGTCTTCGTAGCACTGGTGCGTCGGCCCGGAAACCACGTAACTATACCCGGCGCCGACGCCGATCAAATTAACGTTAATCGGCCGCACCTCCGACAGCAATGCCAAGCTGACACGAATCTGTTCGTAACAGCGCATGGTTATGAACGGCGCGATCGCGTAAGCAAACACGGTAAACCCTTCGAGCGCCAGACCAGCAGACACGTTGATCAAATTTTGCTCGGCGATGCCGACGTTGACAAACCGGGAGGGGAAATCGGCGCGTATTTTATCCAGTATCGGCGAACCAAAATCCGCACTGACGAAAAATATTTTTGCATCCTGCCCCATCGCTTGCCAAATCCGATCAAGCAGAACGTCGCGCATCGGTAGCGGCTTGGTCGTCATGGCAATTGCTCCAGTAGACTGTCAATTAATTCCGGCTTGGGATTAAGAATGTGGGACAAAGGCGCATTCTCCAAACCCGGCACACCGCGACCTTTCAAGGTTTTGGCGATCAGTGCTTTCGGTTTACCAGCCGTCGTCGCCTTCATCTCCAACAAGCCAGCCTGCACAGCCAACACATCGTGACCATCGACTCGGCGGCAATCCCAGCCAAACGCGGTTAAGCGCTCGCTTAGCGAATGGTGGCTGACGATGTCATCGGTATAGCCGAGCATGCTGATACCGTTGTCGTCGATGACGAGATTCAGATTGTCGAGCCTGTGCTGAGAGGCAAACATCGCTGCCTCCCAATTGGCGCCTTCGTGCAATTCACCGTCGCCCGACACAACGAACACTTGTCGATCACTGTCGAGCCGCTTCAAGCCCAGAGCCATACCGGTGGCTACGCCCAGACCATGACCGAGCGAACCGTTGACGGTCTCATAACCGGGAATCACCGGATCGGGAATACCGCCCAAAAAACCGCCGCTATGGCAAACTCGCAACAATTCATCTTTCGAAAAAAAACCGAGATCGGCCAAAATCGGATACATGCAAATTGAACCGTGGCCCTTACTGATCACGCAACGGTCACGATGCGCCGCCAATGGCTGAGAGGCATCGAAACGCAAGACGCCTCCGTAATACAAGGCGACGAAAATTTCAACGGCTGATAGCGACGAAGCCAACCGAGTCTCGGGCGCGCGACGGTGAATCGCTAGCGTCTCTCTCCAGACCCAATGGGCCTTGGCGCGTAAATCAAGGGGTTCGGAATTCAAAGCAGCGCCTCCGTTTCGGCGTTGGTTCGAGAACGGGGCGAACCGTTGGCCACCCCGGCATAAAGGCCAAGACATAAAAACTGGTGCATCACAATTAAAGTCCGTTGGGTTGGTAGAGAACCACTCGGCTGCCGGAGTCTTCGAAATTGAACGGCACGTGAATCAAGTTGTTGAGCCGTTCGCGAATCACGGCCTGTTTCTCCGGTTTAGCAAACAACAATAAGAAACCACCGCCCCCCGCGCCCAAAATTTTGCCGCCGATGGCGCCAGCGTCCATGGCCGCATTGTATATTTCGTCGATCTCTGGGGTGGACACCCGCTCGGACAAGCTACGTTTGTAATGCCAACTGGCATCCAACAGCTTACCAAAGGATTCGATGGGTTCGCGGCCGTCCTGCAGCAATGCAATAGCCTCGTCAACCATTGCCCGCATCAACTTCAGCTCTTTTTCGCGATTTTTCAAATTGTCGATTTTCGACTTCGCGACTTCGGAGGCGATACGCGAGAAGCCGGTAAAGCACAGCATCAAATGTTGACGGAGCTCTTGTTGGCGCTGTTGCGGCAGAATCAACGGTGCAACGTCGAAGGTATCATTGGTATGAAACTCAATCCGGTTGAAGCCACCGAAGGCGGCGGACACTTGATCCTGGGAGCCGACATTCTCACCAATCAAGTTTTGTTCGATGTGAATCGCATCGCTAGCCAATTCATCCTTGTTGGTCATTCGCCCTTGCAAGGCTTGCAAGGCGTTCAATAAGCCCACGGTAAACGACGAACTGGAACCCAAACCGGAACGAGCAGGCAGGTCGCCATCGTGATGAATTTCCAGGCCTTCTGCAACATTTGCCCAGTTAAGCACCGCGCGCACCGCGGGATGTTGAATTTCGTCGTTATGTTTGACGTTTTCGATCAAGGAATAGACGATGCGGTGTTTATGGTCGAAAAACGGCGGCAGGCGACGGCAACTGATGTAGCAATATTTATCGATGGAGGTCGACAGCACGGCGCCGCCATGCTCGCGATACCAACCCGGGTAATCGGTGCCCCCCCCAAAAAACGAAATCCTGAACGGGGTTCTGGTGATAATCAAGTGCTCAATCTCCCAACAATTTTCGCTTAAGGCGGATGCTCGCCATGTCCTCGATATTCTTGCGCTCCTGCACGCCAAAACGGCGCTCGGCAAGCCCGAGATAGGCGGGATTTGAAAAGTAGGTTTGCCATGCCTGATCACGGAAACGCAACACATCCTCCGAACGCAAATACTTAGTCGGCAACGGTTCGCATTCATACGACAGGAAGGCAAAGCCTTCGTAAGTCTCGGGCAGTTTCCAGCCGTTGCGTTTGGCAATATGGTACATAGGACTGCCCGGCAAGGCCTGACAAGGATACATGTTGGCCATCTCGGTATTGAGCTCGATGGCAAGATCGAGCGTTTGCTGCATCGTTTCCAGCGTATCATCCGGGAAGCCGAAGATATAGTTGCTGATAATGCTGATGCCGGCATCGCCAATCGTGTCGCACACGTCACGGATATTGACTTCCTTGAACGACCCCTTGGAAACTTCTTGGCGCACCATTTGATTACCCGCCTCGATGCCCAATGCCAGCCAATTTACGCCGGCGCGTTTAAATAAATCGAGCGCATCGCGCCTGACGGTATCGACGCGGGAATAAGTCCACATGTTAAAGTCGAAACCTCTATCGACCACGTTTTGCAGTATCGGCTCGTAGTACTTACGATTGAGGAAGAACATTTCGTCGCTGATGCGTAGTGTGCGAACGCCAAGCGTCGCCAGTTTTTCCATTTCGCGAATTACCCAGGCTGGCGACCAGAAACGCATGCCGCGGGAGTGCGAGGCATCAATGCCGGCGCCGTTATCGGACCGATTGACAATGTTGATCATGCAGAAATCGCAACCGAAATTGCAACCTAGCGAGGTGTAAATAGCCGCGAACGGTGTGCGTTTGTCGTGGCTGAACTCTGCATGCCAGAAATGCGCCCGATAAAGATCGAGTGGTTTTTCGCGGTAAGGCAGCAAATCCCAGGCATAACCCGGCAGGTCTTCGTCCATTCGTTCCTGCGGCACCACGGACTGAGGTGGGTTGAGCACGGGCAAAGCCGAAGAGCTTTGTTTATAGCCGATGCCCTTGACATGCGCCAAGTCGCTCTTGAGATTGCCTTTCAACAGGTTGTGCAATGCGTAAACACCTTCGTTGAGCAACACAATATCGACGCACTCATGAGCCAGAACGTCCAGAGGCAAAGCGCTCGTATGCGACCCAACAAAGGCAATCGGCGTTTGATTACCAGCAGCATCCTTAAACGCGCTAGCCAAGGCCAATGCGCCGATCATACTGGTTGTTCCGGAATTGGGGTTTTGCCCGTAAACAACAAACACTACCAAACGGGGGTTGAGCTCATCAATGCGCTGAACCGATTGTTCAAGCGTCAAACGCTCAGCGTCGCAATCCATTAAGGCTACATCAAATCCCTTGCTTCGGCATGACTCCGCCAGTAAAAGTGCCCATGTAGGGGGCTCGATAGCTGAATAGGTTTTAGCGAGATCCTGATAAGCCTTAGTAGACGAATCGGGGTTTATGAACAATACATCCATCTAGTATTTAATTATTATGTGAGACTAAGGTCTGTTGCGACTCATTTAGGTAACCGAAAAAACATAATCTAAAGCAATTCTGCTTATGTAATTGCGCTTCAATTTCTACGGCATCAATTGTTAAACGTTGTAAAAAAGCCTTTTCAGAAAAGACCGACTTGTACACGATAAAACACCCTTCCACTACCTGCCGAAGCGGTCGTAATGTTATGTATTACGGCACATCCACCCACTTCTCTTTAAAGTTGATAACTCAATCTATTTAATTATTCGGATCGACGTCAAGCCAATAATAGCATCATTGACTAGCTTCTGACACCAGTTGATTTAAGACCCCGTTAAAAACACAATTCAGTCAGAAAATCACCCTCAAAACACAGCCTAATCATTAAAGTTTACTCATCGACAACAAAAAATCAATAACTTGTCGACAATGTTTTGTAGTAACCATACTTATGGATACTCAACGTCGAAAATAATTTCAACCGCCTGCTGAAAAGGCGATTATCATGAAGATAAAAGTTACGTATTTGACCAGAAAATCCCCATGAGCCAAGCCTAATAAATACAAAATACTTTATCTCTTAATATTTTATTTATTCCACACATTATTAAGAGCTTAAAATGTTTTTTGTAAAAAAGCAATCTACGTTGCCAACCAATTTAATAAGAGCCATGACTTACTTCACTAGATACAACCATGATCGATCAGCCTTGAATCGTCAAAATTAACCAAGCATATTTGTACAACGAGCCTAGACCATATGAACTCAATCTCGCCCGCTTCCACCTACACCCCGGCAAGAGACAGTTTTAAGTTCGAAGGCTTCTGGCGATTAAAACAGAAAAAATGACCGTATCAAAATCCATTCTAACGGAATTGTTCGAGGCCTTACTCAGGCTATCAATAACCTGAGGATCTCACTAGTGAAAACAGCCTGCTGACGCAACACCCCCAAAACCAAACGCCCTCGTGCTCGCGAGATCGAGCATAGCACGCAAATCGTGCCTAGCTTCAGAATGACGTAAGCGATTGGCGCAGCGTACCATCATGCCCGACAATGGCATCGAACAATCAAGCCCCCAACCAGGACAACTGGCATTTTCTCGCCTATCCACGAGAGTTATTACGTTCGATCCGCCGACAATCCGGCACATTGTATTGCTCAGCATTATGTCGGCAGGCTCGGAATTGCAAGCTGCGTTGCCACCACTCCCCTTATCGGGCGTGTTTGACGCGGAAGGCATTTTACAGCGACTCACAACCTCCTTTCCAGCCTGACGCCAAACTGGGATTTCGAAACCGCTCTAGTGTTTTTTGTTGGCTGATCGCGGTGCAGACCCATGCCGTTCCGAGACCGGGAAAGTCACTCGCTGCAATTACACGTCGCCGATCATTTGCTGGTAATGATTGACGTATACCCCCTAAGCTACCCGACTCTTCCGAAATCGCCGACGCTCGACAGCAATTGCCGCACATGCTTCCAGCGTTTTCGGCCCGGCATAACCTATTGGCGATTGCATGGCAAACCCAGACTTTCCGCCTCCCCGCGACGAGCCTGCACAGCCACAAGACCTGATTATCCTACTTTCAGTCACCCCCAGTCGCACTTCGCGTTGACGGCCAAGCACTTGGCAATACCTGCCAAATAGACCACAACCATCACCTGCGTTTCCGGCACCGGCAAAACCACCCGGATCAACTCACTCATCAGGCTGATAGCACCGAATAGCAGCACCATTTGGATTGACTAGGCGCACTGACTGCACTTCCGGGATGGCGAAAAAGCATTGCTTATATTCCAGAGGAAATACTGATTCAGGCCAGCACCTTCCGCGACAATCTGCTCTAGAGCAACACTGCACTGACCGACGATGAAATCTGGAGCATACTCGAGCGATCCGCCTCGTCCTGACTTATCGAAAAGCTATCGCTCGGTCTGAATACCCCCATTGGCGAACGAGACATCAAGCCTTACGACGGGGAGCCGCAGCGCCTGGCGCTGACTCGCGCCCCGCACAGGCGCATGGCAATACTGATAGCCAGCCGCCAACATGAAGAGCTGTGCCGGTTTGATCGACGGCACGACAAAGATGGCGGACGGCAAGATCGAAGCCTAGCGCCCAACTCCGTGCAATAGCTTAAACACGACACTGTAGGCCCGCTCCGCCCCACCTCTACGCAACGACTGACGTCGGCTTACATCGTCTAGGTATAGCTGAGCATATCGGTGTTATTGGCGGGGCGGGAGGTGCCGAAAGTATTCGGCGACTATTTCTATTTGGAACGCTGGACTTTCCACCTTGCTGATGTGCACCAAAACCTCCACCAACCCAGCATTGGCGCAGAGCCACTTGCTGACCGCTTCGTTGGCAATCGTACTCGGCACAGCCCTTGCACTACCACTTACTGAGGCCGCCCCCTATCCCTACAGATATTCGCGCGCCTTAAGAACGCCGGGGATTTTTACAGAGAGGTCCACCTGTAGATATACTGCAAAACCTTCAGCACCTTACCGGTCAACAGCACCGCACTAAACACCGCCCCCAGCGCAAACAGCGTATTTTTTCCTGAGGCGGAACTGATGGCATGCCGGGTAATGTTGCGCAGAGACTGTCAACGGCGCGCGTATTACCCTTGGGAGTTTTCGACCACAGAACAAGCCTCGGCTTTGTCTAGCTCGAACTGGCCGCCCGCCAATTCAAAACCCGGAAAAAGAAGGCTAATTTCAAACTAAGAACCAGACGACTTCAACGGGAAATATTCATCAATAGACTTATGCAGCAAAACAGTAGCCAACTCGAAACCGCGCCATCCAACGCCTAGAAGCATAAAATTCCAACCGCGCTTAATAAGCACATGAAATAGCCGTCCTCATTTGTTGTCCTTTTTCATTAGACACCGAAGCACGCGACACAGAAATAGAGAGCAATCATTGTAAATGATGACTTTCTTTTGACACTTTATCACTCATAGCAACCGCCTTTGAATGATAAGTTATTGAATTTATTGGGGTGAACGATGGGGCTCGAACCCACGACAACCGGAATCACAATCCGGGACTCTACCAACTGAGCTACGCTCACCATAATGATGATTTTTTGCGATGGCACGCTTGGCAGGACTCGAACCTGCGACCCTCGGCTTAGAAGGCCGATGCTCTATCCAGCTGAGCTACAAGCGCAAATCTTGGTCGGGGTAGAGAGATTCGAACTCCCGACATTCTGCTCCCAAAGCAGACGCGCTACCAGACTGCGCTATACCCCGAATTGACCTTCTTATTATCCCGAAGAGCAGAAGCGCTCCAGAAAGATGACTATGATAAAGACATTGATTGCTTACGTCAACAGATTTTTTCAAACTGATCTGATAAACCGATTTTGAGCCTCAAATAGTTGGCACAAAAAATCCCAAAAAAAGCTTTTAAACTCCCAATAATATGTCCAGCACCGCAAAGTATTAAGCAACAATACACTCCAACCCATCCACTTTTTGGAAACCACGCGGCAATGCTGTGCCACGATTCGCACGATTGCCAGTGTATTGGGCAATATCCATGGCTTTCAGGGTGACATGCCGCTTGCCTGAGACGATTTTCAATTCGCTGCTCGCCGACAACGCCGTTACCGCGACCACAGCATCCTTACCGGAAACCAAGTCCCCGCCAGGAATCTGAATTAGTTTATTACCCTTGCCTTTCGCCAACTCGGGCAGATCCAACGCTGGAAATATCAACAATCTACCCTGGAAGGTCGCAACCGCCAGCAAGTCGTGACCAGTTGGAATCGGCGCCGGCGTTAAAACTTTGGCGCCAGTTGGCAAGCTCAACAACGCCTTCCCAGCTTTATTTTTACTTTGCAGCTCTTTTAACTGCACTCGAAAACCGTAACCGGCATCACTGGCAATCAATAGCCAATCGTCGGCTTGCCCAGTAAATACATCGGTAAACAAACTACCTGGCGGCGGATTAAGCCGACCGGTCAGCGGCTCACCCTGACTTCGCGCAGAGGGCAAATCATGAGTCGTAATGGTATAGACTCGGCCGGTGGAGTCCAATACATACGCCGATTGCGTGGTCCGGCCTTTCGCTGACGATAAATACGCATCGCCGGCGCGATAGCTCAAACTTTCGACTTCTATATCATAGCCTTTGGCCGCCCTGATCCAGCCTTTTTGCGACAAGATAATCGTCACCGGTTCATTCGCGATAAGCTCAGTGGTATCCAGGGCCTGAGCCGCATCCCGCGCGACAATGGGCGAACGCCGGTCATCGCCGTATTTTTCCGCATCCCGTTCGATTTCCCTGCGGATCAGTCGATTCAACAAGCGTTCAGAGCCCAAGGTTTTTTCCAAGGCCTGTCTCTCCTGCTCAAGTTCGTCCTGTTCACCGCGAATCTTCATTTCCTCGAGCTTGGCCAAGTGCCGCAATTTCAGCTCAAGGATCGCTTCCGCTTGCAGATCGCTGAGGCCAAACCGCGCCATCAGAACCGGCTTAGGATGATCTTCGCTTCTAATAATCGCAATCACTTCGTCGATATTCAGATAGGCAATTAGCAAACCTTCCAGAATATGCAAACGTGCCAGCACTTTATCCAAACGATATTGCAGACGACGACGCACAGTTTCGGTTCTAAAGCTGATCCATTCAGTCAAAATCATCCGTAGATTTTTGACCTGCGGCTTACCGTTCAAGCCGATCATATTCATATTGACCCGATAATTTTTTTCCAGGTCAGTCGTGGCGAATAAATGCGACATCACCGCATCGACATCGATGCGCTTGGTCTTGGGAATAACTAACAACCGTGTCGGATTTTCGTGATCGGATTCGTCGCGCAAATCCTCGATCATCGGCAACTTTTTCGCCAGCATTTGCGCGGCAATTTGCTCCAGCAACTTGGCACCGGACACCTGGTGCGGCAAAGCCGTGATGACGATATTGCCATCTTCCAGCTCGTATTTGGCACGCATCTTTACCGAGCCGTTGCCGGTCGCATACATTTTTTGAATATCGACACTAGCCGTCACAATCTCGGCATCCGTTGGATAATCCGGTCCTTTGATATGCGTCAGCAAATTTTCGAGTGGCGTTTCCGGATCGTCCAGTAATTGCAGACAAGCATTGGCGACTTCGCGCAGATTGTGCGGCGGAATATCGGTTGCCATCCCCACTGCGATACCCATCGTGCCGTTCAGCAGCACATTCGGCAAGCGGGCCGGCATGAGACTGGGCTCTTTTAAGGTGCCGTCGAAATTGTCGGTCCAGTCCACCGTGCCCTGCCCCAATTCGCTAAGCAAGGTTTGCGCGTAAGCGGTCAGCCGTGACTCGGTGTACCGCATGGCGGCAAAAGATTTTGGATCATCCGGCGAACCCCAGTTGCCTTGGCCATCAATCAAGGGATAACGGTAAGAAAAGTCCTGAGCCATCAACACCATGGCTTCGTAACAAGCCGAATCGCCATGCGGATGGTATTTACCCAGCACGTCACCGACGGTACGGGCCGATTTTTTGTATTTGGCCAACGCCGTTAGGCCCAACTCGGACATCGCGTACACGATACGGCGCTGTACTGGCTTTAGGCCGTCACCGATGTGCGGTAAAGCCCGATCCAAAATTACATACATGGAATAATCCAGATAAGCTTTTTCGGTGAATTCTTTTAGCGGGAGTTGTTCGAAGTTTTCCTGTACACCCATGGTTTTGCGAGTAATCCTGTGTTGAAAGCCGCCGAACCGCGACGAAATAGAGGGCGGCTAAAATACCACAGTCGTAGCATGATGGGGTGCTGGACATTGGCCTTCTCTGGGTGGATTCGATGAATCAACCCAGAGAAGGCCAAATTCGTTGCATGCTGATCAAGAATTCTAGCCACTCCAAGCCGGCATCACGTGACACCGACAAACTTGCCAGCTATCCAAATCATATACGCTTTGCCATGCGTAGTTAACCTTTCGGGGAAGAGGTTATGCCCGGGCACGGCACGCTAGGCCAACTAATGACTACCACCATCCGCCGGAACAAGCTCGCCGCTAACGTACAATAACTAAAGTACAACTCGTTCCGGCGCTTGTTCGCCTAACACCAAGGCGATGCTCCGCAAGCCATGGAGCTTGCAGAACATAATGACAATCATCGACTAGCGCTAACGATGACGCCCTAGCAGGCTGGTGAAAAACTCGAAAAGCCAAGTAAGCTAAGGCATAGATGAGGGGCCAACTGTTAAAATAGGCTACCTAAATTTGGAGCCTTTCAATGCGCGGACACGATGCCATTCAAAACAGCTGGTTCAGCTATGTTAGCCTGGAAGACCGTATTCCCAAACAGCATCCGTTGCGTCGTTTACGGCTACTGGTTGATGGCGTATTGGCCTCTATGGATGCCGTCTTTGCCGAGCGTTACTCGCACACAGGCCGTCCCTCGATTGCCCCTGAAAAACTGCTGCGCGCCTTGCTGTTACAAGTCCTGTATACGGTCCGTAGCGAGCGTCAGTTGATGGAACAACTGGACTACAACCTGTTGTTTCGCTGGTTTGTCGGTCTGGGCATCGACGACGCCGTGTGGGAACGCACAGTGTTCAGTGCCAACCGCGAACGTCTGTTGTCTGAAGCCCTGAGTCGCGAATTTTTTGAGCGGGTACTGGCCATAGCCGAATGGCAAAATCTGGTGTCCGACGAACACTTCAGCGTCGACGGTAGCCTGATTGAAGCCTGGGCCTCGCACAAAAGCTTCGTCAAAAAAGATGGTAGTGGTCCCGATAAACCCGCCGGCCGCAATCCCGAGATCGACTTCAGTGGCGAAAAGCGCAGCAACGCCACCCATCAAAGTACAACCGATCCCGAAGCCCGGCTTTACAAGAAAGGCGAATACACCGAGGCCAAACTGCGTTACATCACCCATGCCTTGTCCGAGAATCGCAACGGCCTGATTGTCGATGTCGAAACCACACAAGCCACCGGCACCGCCGAAATCGAAGCCGCGCAAAAAATGATCAAACGCCGCGTGCCCCAAGGTGGCAGCGTCGGTGCCGACAAAGGCTATGACCAACCGGCGTTCGTCAACGGACTCGAGTCCCGTGATATCAAAGCCCATGTGGCCCGCAAAAAGATTGGCAGTGCCGTCGACGGCCGCACCGCGCGCGGCAAAGGTTACGCCCAAAGTCTCAAGCGCCGCAAAATCGTCGAAGAAGCCTTTGGCTGGGTCAAAACGGTCGGCGGCCTGCGCAAAACCCGTCACATCGGCTTAGCCAAAGTCGCGGGTCAGGCCTTGTTTTGCTTTGCCGCCTACAACCTGACGCGCATGCTCAACCTATTGGTGTTCACGCCGAAACCGGCGTGGAGTGCACCCGCCTAGGGTGAAGTTCGCCTGAAAACCGTCCACAGACGGCTTCAGGCGAATAAAAAGCCCTTGAAACCGGGGCAAAACGCTTGAAACTCGATGTCATGACCGATTTCAACTCGAAAAAATCACGAACATCGTGGGTAAGGGGAAATATCGGCGGGTTTTTCACCAGCCTGCTAGGTGACTCCACTCCAATCCGCAACATTCTCCAGCCTGCGTGCCATCCCCGTGCACCGACGCCTCACGCGCTGCCACCCCGGTGTCGGCAAAGTCGGTAAACAAGCCATCCACACCCAAATCAAAGTAATACGTCATTTCCTGCTGCGGATCAGCAAAGCCGTAGCCACTGGCGTCGTTGCGGAACGTCCAGGTGTGCACCAGCAAACCTTTATCGTGGGCCATTTCCACGACGCCGGTACTGCCTTCTACCCGGCGGTCGTTGATCGTGATAGTGCCGTCGCCGTCACGATCCACACCGTCAGCAACCGTTTTTACCAAATACGGCTTCCAAGGACCAATCGCATCCGCGTAGGATTTAACAAAATCCAGACCGTCGCTACTCAGCAAGTCGGCGAATGTGCGTTGATCGCCTTTTACTACAAAGTCATAAGGCTGCTTGTAAGGCGCGATCAACGACATCGAGCCATCCGCATTGACATCATCGGCGTCGATCAACTGTACCAATTTGATGTTGGTCTTGCGGCTTAAATATTGCAGATTGCCGACTTCGAAAGACTGGATAAACACCGGCTCGCAGGCACTGTTGCCATATTCCTTATGCAGTTTTTTTAACAGTTTGTCTTCGAAGAAATGCTTGCCAAATAGCGGCTTACCCTTAGCATTCTGCAGTTCGGCGTGATAAGTCGAATGTTTGATTTCAGGGTAGATACCAATCCGGCGACCGGTTTTTGCACTTTGCTGCTTGGCCAGCGCAATCACTTCTTTCAAAGTCGGGATTTCAAACTCACCGTCGTAAGAATTATCCCGACCGCGGGTTTGGATAGCCCGCAGGGTTTTGATTTCTTTCAAGGTAAAGTCGCTGGCAAACCAATCGGTCACGGCCACGCCATCCACCATGCGAGTGGTTTTGCGATCAGCAAATTCCGGATGATTGGCCACATCGGTGGTGCCGCCTATCATCGGTTCGTGGCGGGCAATCATTTGGCCGTCCTTGGTCAGCACCAGGTCGGGTTCGATAAAATCAGCACCCAATTCAATCGCCAGTGCATAGCCTGCCAGCGTATGTTCGGGACGATAGCCGGACGCGCCGCGATGGCCGATGACCAGCGGGCCGGCACTGGCGTGTTCGTGATGTTCACTGTGCGGCTGCGCCTGAGCACTGTTTTGGATACCGATAGCAGCCAGCATGGCCATAGTCAATAACGTGGGTTTCAACATGAATAGAGTCCTTATTTTGCTTGAAGTTAAATGGCTTAACCAGAGAAATGGCCGGGCGGCACATACCGTCTTGACCACTTGGCTTTAGTCGTGATCGCGGTCGTGATGATCGTGCTCGCGTTCACGCTCGGCTTCCGCCGCCAGGGTTTTACTGAAGACCACGGCGCCGTCGATGTCCTTAAAATCCACCGTCATGGCGCGGCTTTTCTTGTCGATATTCACTTCGCCAAAAAATTGCAAGCCGGCGTAAGGCGACAGATTGGCTTGACCGGCTGGCGGCGCTTTCGAGAAAACCACTTGCGGACCGAAGGTGCCGTCAGTGCTGTTGGGTCCGAAGGAGCCGGCATTTAACGGACCGGCGACGAACTCCCAGAACGGCGCGAAGTCTTTGGATGCCGCTTTGGCGGGATCGTAATAATGCGCGGCGGCATAATGGACATCGGCAGTCAGCCAAACCAGATTGTTGATTTGCTCATGCTTGATAAAACTCAACAGACGAGCCATTTCCAGTTCCCGCCCGGCAGCCGGCCCATCGTTGCCGTTTGCTACAGCTTCCCAACGCGCTTGGCCTTGGGCCGTGTTACCGTCGCCGATATTCAAACCAATCGGCATGTCGGCGGAGATGACTTTCCAGGTGGCTTTAGAGTGCTTCAACTCGTCCTGCAGCCAAGCCATTTGCTCGGCACCGAGGAAAGCGGTTTCGGCATTTTCTTGAGTTTGCAGATTGGCGGTGTTAGGGCCGCGATAGCTGCGCATATCCAGTACGAACACGTCCAATAGTTTGCCGTAGGAAATTTTGCGATAAATCCGCTCGGATTCTTCGGCGTCGTGCGGACGCAACGGCGCATACTCCAAGAAGGCTTTAGTGGCGTGGGCAATCAACGTCGGTACATTTTTTTCGGTGTAGCGCGGATCGGCGCTCAGGTCTTTGGAATCTGAGCAGTTATTCACCACTTCATGATCGTCCCACTGCCAGATTTGCGGCACTTCGGCGTTGAAGCGGCGGACGTTTTCGTCTAACAGATTGTATTTGTAGCGGCCACGGAACTCGTCCAAGGTTTCAGCGACTTTGCTTACTTCCGGCGTGACCACATTAGTCCAAATCTGGCCGTTCTCGGCCAGTTTGCTCTCCGGAATAGGCCCGTCCGAATACACGTTGTCGCCGCTTTGAATGAAAAACTGCGGCTGGACTTGGCGCATCGCTTCGTAAATCTTCATACCGCCAAAGCTCTCGTTGATACCCCAGCCTTGACCAGCGGTGTCGCCGCCCCAAACAAAACGAATATCGTCGCGCTTACCGATAGTATGGAAATGGCCAACCTCCGCTGCGCTTTTGCCGCGAGCGTTGGTTAAATCTTCAAACCAGACTTTCACATACACGTCTTTGCCATCCGCTAATCCAGTCAAGTCCTGGCGGGCGGTAAAGTCGGTTTCTGCCAATGCATACGGGCCACGGACACTAATCGCGTCCTTGAACTGCGGGTTATAAGCATATTTCAGCATCATACGCGCCGGGCGATCAGCACGGCTCCAAACGATGGCCCGACCCGGAGCCAAATCCCCGATCTGGATGCCTTGCTCCATTTGCGGCACATCAACGGTTTGTGCAAATACCGGCGCGTTCAGCGCTAACAGGCCGGCTATTGCCAATGCCAGCTTGGTTGGCTTTATGAATTGCATTGTGACTGCTCCTAAGCGTTGTGAAGAGGCCGGGATTATAGGCAGCGGCAAATGACAATCTGATTAAGGTCCGCAGAGAAAGAATCGGAAGATTTGCAGCGGATTCCGGCGACAGAGAAGCTTTCCGTTTGCTAGGTACCAGGCGGGCGCAGCCCAGCGCGTTTTGTGACGTGCTTCGCATTTAGGCACGGTTGTTGCTAAGCAACATTTTGCCTTTCGCTTTTTATTTCAATTAGTTACGATTGGTCTATTATTGATACTCCGTTAAAGCTCGGCGCTTGGTTCACGGGTGGATTAACAATTGCTTAGCTGCCAATAACGGCACACGTAAGCAGCCCGGCAAGTTGTTTTACCTAGCGCGCATACCAACATGCCATTCAAGCCGACATGACTAAACAGTCATCGGTGTATGCCAGCTATAGCATTAATAACTATAACAATAGCAAGCAAGAGGAAGGAATCATGATCAAACCCGGCAGTACGCGGCGTGGAGCCAAGTCCAAACAACTGAATCGTTTATTGACGATTCCAGTATCCCATATCAGCGAATTAGTACGTTGGATGCTCGACTACGGCGGGGTGCCGTACCGGGAAGAAGGTAGCGTGCCGATGCTGCATTTACCCGCCTTCTTGTTGGCGGGAGCCGATGCTAAGGCCATGCCGGTGCTGATCACCAGCGAAGCAACCTTATGTACCATGCACGAATCGCTGCAATACATCGACGCCCGTTTGCCCGCCGAACTGCGGCTGTATCCGCGCGACGAGAAAGGCAAGGCGGAAACCGAACGCTTGCTGGCCTTGCTGGTGGACAAATTAGGCTTGGCGACACGCAATTACGGCTATGCGATGTTGCTGCCACACAAAGAAACCGTGCTGTCGTTCTGGCAGCAGCGGGTGCCAGCCTGGCAAAAATGGTTAGCCGAACGCGCTTATCCGCTATTGGCTCAAGCCATGGAAAAATCCCTACCTGCCGATCCCGGACAAATCGAACCCTGCAAACAACAAATCGAGGCGATCTTTTCGGAGCTGGACACTCTGCTGGCCGATGGCAGAACCTATTTGCTGGGCAACCAGCCCAGCATCGCCGATTATTGCCTGGCAGCACTGTCCGCACCAGTGCTGTTGCCGGCCCAATTCGGCGGCGTACAGCCTAGCAAAGCAGAATTACCGGCCGCATACCAGGCTTTTGTCGAGCAATTGGCAGCTACCCCCACCGGCGCCCTGGCCTTGAAAATGTACCGTGAGCACCGGCCCGCGCCGGCACCCATCCCAGATCATCACCCCACGTCCACGACCCCGCAAAATATCGTCAGCTATTACCTGGCGCGTGGCGTCGCGATGCTGACCGGCGCCACGGTGCAACGTTGGCTATTCGGATTGTTACGAAAACATAAACCGGTATTGGTCCTGGGCAAACGCGCTTTGGTGACTCGTGACAGCGATGTCCGCGAAACGCTGGCTCGAGATACCGAGTTTACGATTGCCGAGATCAACGCGCCCAATATGCAGCGTCTGAACGGGCCATTCTTTTTGGGGATGGATCGTTCCGAAGCCTACAGCAATGAGCAAGGCGCGCTGCGCCGGGTAATCAAGCCCGGCGAAGACCAATTGATTCGCCGCATCGTCCGCCAACATTGCGAGGACATGATCCAGGCTGCGCTGCCGGTGGGCCGAATCGACATGGTGTCGCAATTGACCCGACCGGTAGCGCGGCGTTTTATCCGCGATTATCTCGGTGTGCCGGGGCCGGACGAAGTGACGATGATGCGCTGGATGCGCTCCCTGTTTCACGACCTGTTTTTAAATCTCAGTAATCAGCGCAGCATACACATCACCGCCGAGCAGTCTTTCCAAGAAATGGGGCCGTACCTGTTAAATCTGATCGCGGAACGCCGGCAGCGCATCAAGCAAGGCGAGCAATTTGAAGATTTTCTATCGCGTCTCATCAAAATGGGCATGGATGGCGAGCACGATCTGGACGACGACGGTATCCGCCGCAACATCTCCGGCTTGATTGTTGGCGCTTTGGATACCACCTCGATGGCTACTACCTTGATTGTCGAGCAATTGCTTAGCAAGCCCGATGTATTGCAACAGGCCAAACAGGCTGCCGATGACGAAGACAAGCTATTGCATCTTTGCTTCGACGTGTTCCGTTTCAACACCATGGCGGCGGCCATGCGCCGGCATTGTAAAAACGGCGCGGAGATTGCCGGCGTGAAGATTCCGCCCGGCACCGAAGTCTTCGCCTTTACCGCCTCGGCGATGTTCGACGAGAGCGCTTGGCCGGAGCCATTTACTGTGCGTGATGATCGCGCGCTGGATCGCTATATGCACTTTGGCGATGGTATGCACCGCTGTTTTGGTGAATACATCAATCGCATCCAAATCCCGACCTTGGTAGCCAGTTTGCTGCGCTTGAACAACTTAAAAATAAGCCGCGGCATCTTGTACGATGGACCGTTTCCCGATCAATTTGTCCTGAGTTTTGATCGGTAACTTTTTACCAGCACGATAATAATTTCAAGAGGACGTGTGTATGCAACAAAACCCCATGACCGTTATCACGGAAATATTGCCGGACCAGCTACAAAAGCTGGAAGCGTATCTGGCGCCGATAGGCACGGATATTAAAAACAATCCGGTGATTAAATTTTCCAATTATCAACAGCTGCACTATTGCACTTTTTTCGTCATTCCCGGCAAACATCCCTCCGAGGTCGATACCGGCGAGCCCGCCCTGCTGGCGTTTGAAGCCAATATCGACGGCGAGGTGAAGCAATTTATCAACGACCTGATTGCTGGCAATCCGGAGTTTGTGAATACCGTTTACGGCTGTTGCAAGGATTATCCGGGCAACAACGCCAGCCAACTGGCTGACTATCTATTAAAGAACGACCATGGCGCCAATGCCTTTTACGTCGCCCATCCCGGCCAAACGCGCAATACGATTGTCGAGCAGCGGCAAATCCGCGAACGCATCGAAGCCTATATCGACGCCAATCGCGCGGAACTGGCGGCCAAGCAACCGGCCGAAATTCACGCCGACATCGTCAAGCATCTAGGCGCCATCAACAAACCCACCCCGCAACCGTTTTTAAACAGCGCCGGACAAATGATCTTCAACGGCTTACTGGCAGCGTTGGGTATTTTATTGGTCGGCGGCTTCTTCGGCGTGTTTGGACCGCTGGTGGAGTTTTTGGCGGTACTGGCACTAATAGCCGGCGTCGCATTCGCAGTGCTGTTGCGCTGGAACGAAATGCGCGATAAGCAGGACGACAAACCCTGGACAGTCTCCGAACAGATGCAAGCCATCCAGCGAGTGGAAGACCGGCAATTACAAAACCATCTGACCAGCGTCATCGAAATCAAACCCGGCTGGTTTCGGTTGACCACTTTAAAAATAGTGCTGGCCGGCATCAATCTAGTTGCCAAACTGGTGGCGACCAAAGGCGACCTCAGCGGCATCGTCACCATCCATTTTGCCCGCTGGGTGATTCTGCCCGGCAATAAACGCCTGTTGTTCATGAGCAATTACGACGGTAGCTGGGAAAACTACCTGGGCGAATTTATCGACCACGCCAGTGTCGGCTTGACCGCCGTTTGGAGCAACACGCAATTAGGCAAGGACCGGGGCTTTCCGGATACCCAATGGCTGGCCTTGCGCGGCGGCTCCCGCGACGAGCAGCGCTTCAAAAATTTCGCCAGAAACAGCCAGCTTGCCGAGTTGGTTTGGTATAGCGCCTACATCGATTTGTCCGTGAAAAATGTCGCCAATAACCGGGCGATACACGAAGGCTTGTTTTCCACGACCAATCTGGCTGCTTGGCTGAGATGCTTATAAAAGGACTCCCACAATGACCACCATCGATAAATTAGACGACGTACAAGGCATCGTATTTAGCGGCTATAACAAACATATGGCCCACTGTAGTTATTACCTGTTAAAAATCGACGATGCCGGCAAAACGAAACCTTGGCTGAAAAATCTGGTCGATCAAAACCAAATCAGCCATGGCGCGGACAAGCCGACCGATGAAACTGAAAACCGTATCAACCTGGCGATCAGTTATTCCGGTTTCGAACAGCTCAACCTGGATAAAGACAGCCTTTACAGCTTCGAACTGTCCTTCCGGGAAGGCATGGATTCTGAGCATCGCTCGGCGCTATTGGGCGACCGCGGCATTAACGATCCCAGCGCCTGGGATTGGGGCAGCGGCCAAAAACGGGTGGACCTGTTGTTTATGCTGTTCTCCAAAAACGACGCTATCCACAACGCCAACCGTAAGTATCACGAAAAGGCCTTTAAAGGCGCGGGCTTAAGCGTCGTGCAGCGTCTGGATGCCGGCGAGAAAAAGCAAGACGCCAATGGCTTTACCTTGGAGCATTTTGGCTTTGCGGACGGTATTTCCGATCCCGTCGTAGATGGCTTCCCGACCACCAGCGGCACCGGCGAAATCGCTACCGGCGAGTTTTTGCTGGGTTATCCCAACCAATACGACGGCAAACTCACCAAAATGCCGCAATTGGGTAGTGCCGGTGAAGCGTTCGGTAAAAATGGTACTTATCTGGTGTTGCGGCAATTGAAACAGGATGTCGGCGCGTTCTGGCAATTCATGGAGGACGAAGCCGCGCGGCAAGGTATCACTGCCGATTATCTAGCCGCCAAATTCGTCGGCCGCTGGAAAAGCGGCGCGGTGGTGGAGCCTAATCAGGACAGCGATCCGAATAAGGTTGATAACAGCTTCAATTTCACCAAAGACCCGCACGGCACCGGCTGTCCGCTGGGTTCGCACATTCGTAGGGCCAATCCCAGAGCAGTCGGCTTGGGTACCACCGCAGAAGAAGCCTTGAAAGTCGCCAACCGCCACCGCATCCTGCGCCGCGGCCGCAGCTACGGCAACTTCCTGGAAAACCCGACGAAGGACGACGGCAAAGAGCGCGGTCTTTTGTTCATTTGTTTAAACGCCAATATCGAACGCCAGTTCGAATTTGTACAGCACACCTGGATTAATAGCGTCAAATTCGCCGGCCTTTACGACGAAGACGATCCATTGATCGGTAGCGGCGTAGCGGAAAATCGCAACTTTACGATTCAGGATGAACCATTGCGGCGGCGGGTTTGCGGATTTCAGCAATTTGTGACGACACGAGGCGGCAGTTATTTCTTTTTACCTAGTTTGAGTGCGCTGGGCTTGCTGGCTAGTTCCTGATTGGGCATTTTGCAGTAAGGATTGCTATCGAATACGCTTGGCGAAAGGAGCACCCGCCCCCTTCGCTAAGCTGCGGCAAGCATGCCAACGCCTTGCAAACGTTCCTTTCAACGCTAACTTTGGGTGCGACACATCTAAATTATCGGTGCAATCAGCCCATTAATCTTTTCAGTTTGCGTCATGGCAAACTCCTTCTGCTTCTTCTATGCTTAAAATCAATTATTAACGGCCGGGAGGAGTTGATGAGCATCAAGAATTGGCCCACAGACGAGCGACCCCGAGAAAAACTATTGCAGCGTGGCGCTACCGCGCTGACGGACGCCGAGCTACTGGCGATTTTTCTGCGTACCGGCACGCCCGGCAAGTCGGCGGTGGATATGGCCCGGGATTTGTTGAGCGAATACGGCTCCTTGCAGGCGCTGCTTGGTGCCGATCAACAACGCTTTTGCCGGAGCAACGGTTTAGGCGATGCAAAATACGCCCAATTACAAGCCGTACTGGAAATGGCCCGCCGCCATTTCGCCGAGATATTGCAACGCGGCAGCGCCTTGACCAGCCCGGACATCACTCGCGCTTATCTCAGCGCCCAATTGCGTAGCTACAGTTTCGAAGTGTTCGCCTGCCTGTTTCTGGACAACCAGCATCGGGTGATTCAATGGGAAGAGCTGTTTCGCGGCACCATCGATGGTGCCAGCGTCTATCCGCGCGAAGTCGCAAAAAGGGCCTTATTTCATCATGCGGCAGCGGTCATATTTGCTCACAATCACCCGTCCGGCATCAGCGAACCCAGCCAGGCCGACCGGCAAATTACCGACAAACTCAAACAGGCCTTGAGCCTGTTCGACATCCGCGTACTCGACCATTTCATCGTCGGCGACGGTCAGCCCTTTTCGTTTGCCGAACATGGCTTGCTTTAGCGCTTGACCGCCGCTACTGGCTATCTTGACCGATGGTTGGTTTATATTGGCTTAACACCCGCTCCGCCAAGCGTGAAAACGGCATGCTTTGAATCCACACCGAACCGGTGCCTGTCAGCGTCGCCAGAAACAAACCTTCCCCGCCGAACAGCATGCTTTTCAAGCCGCCGCTCATACCGATGTTGTAATCGATGTCACCACTAAACGCCACCAGACAGCCGGTATCCAGACGCAAGGTTTCGTTACGCAATTCCTTGCGAATCACCGTGCCGCCGGCGTGGATAAAGGCCATGCCGTCACCGCGCAGGCGTTGCAGAATAAAACCTTCGCCACCGAAAAAGCCGCTACCCAAGCGTTTGTTAAAGGCAATATCCACTTGGGTGCCGTACGCGGCAGCCAAAAACGCCGATTTCTGGCAAATCACTTCTTCACCCAATTCAGCCATATTCAATGCCGCGATTGAGCCCGGAAAGGGCGCGGCAAAGGCCACCCGGCGTTTTTGCGCACCGTGATTGGTGAAATGGGTCAAAAATACCGACTCGCCGGTTAGCATGCGTTTGCCGATACCAAACAGCTTATCCATCACCCCACCGGAACCGTCGCCCATCTTGGCTTCGAAGTCTATATCCTGCTCCAGATACGTCATCGCCCCCGCTTCGGCGATCACGGTTTCTTTGGGGTCGAGCTCGACTTCGACCATTTGAATATCATGACCGATAATCTGATAATCGACTTGATGGCAACGCATAGGTATCTCCTCTTATTTAGTTGAAAAATTAAACGCTCGCTGAACAGACTCAACCGGGCTGAAAAAATTCATAGCTGCCTCGGCCCTGCTGTTTGGCAAGATACATGGCCTGATCGGCGTGACTGAGTAAGCAATCCGGCGTACCCACATCCAGCGGACATAAGGTAATACCGCTACTGACGCCAATTTTCGCGGTTTGCCCGCCGATATAGTAGGGCTGGGAAATCGCCTGATGAACACGCAGCAAGGCTTGCTCACACTGCGGTTTGGATTCCAGACCGCCCATCAATAAGGCAAATTCATCGCCGCCTAATCGGCACACCGTGTCGTCCTCGCGCAAATTGGCCTTTATCCGCTTAGCCACCTCGATCAGCAATGTATCACCAGCCTCGTGGCCGAACTGGTCGTTGACCTGTTTGAACCCGTCCAGATCCATATACACGACACCCAATAAGGTACTGTCGCGTTTACAGCGCGCCAAGGCCTGACAAAATCTATCGTTGAACAATATCCGGTTAGGCAATTGCGTCAACGGATCGTGATGCGCCAAGCGTTCCAGTTCCTGCTGCTGAAGTTTGGCTTGGGTGATGTCGGAAAACAAACCGACATAATTCAGAATTTCGCCGGTGCGGTTGCGCATGGCCGAGATCGTCAGCAATTCGACATATAACTCGCCGCTTTTCTTGCGATTCCATATCTCGCCTTGCCAGCAACCCTCGGTTTGCAGGGTTTGCCACAAGTCTTTATAGAATTGCGCATCGTGTTTTCCCGACTGCAAAATACTGTGATTGCGGCCGATCACTTCCTCGCGGGCATAGCCGGTTATCGCGCAAAAAGTCGGGTTGGCATCGATAATATTGCCGGCCGCATCGGTGATGGTGATGCCTTCATGCGCATCGCTAAACACCCGGGCCGCCAATTGCAATTTATCTTCGGCGCGCTTGCGCTCAGTAATATTGGTCAAAATGCAATGAATAACGGCAGGTCGGGCCTTATCGCCCTGCAAGCGGCCGTCCAGAATCACGGTCAACATATGACCCAATTTTGTCAGCAGCGACAATTCGCATTCCAGCAAACCGTAGTGATTCAGCAGGTGCAGTTTTAGCCGAAAATCCTGTCCGGTTTCCGGCGAAATGAACTCAAACAGTTTGCGGCCTATCAGTTCATCAATGTCGTAGTCCAGCAGCGCACACAATTGCGGATTGACATCCAACAAATTACCTTGCCTATCCATTGCCAGATAGGCCACCGGCGAGTTTTCGAACAAGCTGCGGAACCGGCTTTCGCTTTGCCGTAACGACTCGGTCAATTGCAGGGCAATCGCCGCGTTTCGGCGTGCATTGATATAGGCCCAGGTAATAAAAAACAGCAAAAAGCTGATCAGCACCAACGCCAACACTTCAACCCAGGGCGGCTCGAACCTGGCGGTCTTACTGAAGGCTGGCATGGCACTGTAACGCAAGGTCCAAAAATGTCCGCCCAAATCCAGGCGCTGTATGCGAGTCATGGCACCGGCATCGGTTTTAAACGCTGCCGGCACCAAGCTGGCCTGACTATCGAAAAGCAGGCCCTCGGCACTGAGATCGTCCTGATCAAAAATTTCCAGGCGCAAGGCCAATAAATCCTGTCCCAGGATAGCTTTCAGCAAGTCATTCATGCGATAAGGAATGTATACCCAGCCCAGTAGCGCGGAACGGCGCTGCTCTAAGGTTTGTGGGAT
Organism: Methylomonas sp. TEB; assembly: GCF_047777895.1. Classification (GTDB taxonomy): domain Bacteria; phylum Pseudomonadota; class Gammaproteobacteria; order Methylococcales; family Methylomonadaceae; genus Methylomonas. Next base: position 673,050 of record NZ_CP180476.1, on the reverse strand, counting down.
GCTGCCGTTGCGATACACCGGAAAATACGCCAACATCCCGGCTTGTAAATCGGCCTTGGTTTCCTGGATTAGAACCAACTTACCGGTATAGGCCAACTCGCCGTTGTCCCGCGCGCGCTCCATCGCTTTGCGCCGAATCGGTTCAGAGTACATATCGTAGCCAAAGGCGCGGAGATTGCGGCCGCTGAACGGCTCCAAGTAGATAATGCTGGAATATTCGCTGCGCGGCTCTAACGGATTAACTACATAGTCAGGAAAGCCCTGGCGGCGAATATCGGCAATATGCTGTTCGAGCTGTCCGGCTGGAATCCAGACCGTATAGCCCACGCCTTGCACCCCCGGATGGCTGCGATCCAACTCCAGCATTTCAACAAAAGCACGCCAGTCCTCGCGGGTAACCTCATAGCTTGCGGCAAACAAGCCGGCGGCGCTACGTAGTGTTTGGCCATGCAAAGCCATACGTTTGCTGATGTCGCTGGTAAGGCGTTGGGTTTCAAAATCGAAATATTCCTGTAAACGCTGCTGATAACGCCAATTCAGATCTTGCCAAGCCACAAACAAGGCGGACAGCGAAATCAGCAAAATCAGGAGAGCCGGATAGTAATGCCGGTAGCGCGCCAATAACTTTTGTGGAGCAGGGCTAGTAGTCATGCTTTCCCCTGTTGATATCGGAATATTCCGTTTCAGACCGTCGGCCAAGCTTGCGCCACAATCTAGGCTTAAAAGTATAGCGTGGTCGTTGCGATTAGTATCCGGCGAAATTCCGGATCAAACCTTCGGCAATCACTGCTTGAAGATAATCCCTTGAGCGCTTCGGCATAGCTCAATCATGGGCCGGCGTTTCTCTAACTTGCCAGCGGCTTGGGCAAAGCATTAGAGGCCGAGGGGTGACGACTGGGAGAAGACAATTGTTTACGCGGGCCCGGTGCGAACCCTGTTTAGGCAGTTGGGCTCCCGCAGAAGCGGGAGTGCCTGTATTTTAAGAACCTGCTTAATGCGCCAGTAAATTGACCAAAATCTGTTGGTAAATTCGGCTTAAAACTTCCAGCTCGTCCAGGCCAATGTGCTCGTTGACCTTATGAATACTGGCATTCAAAGGCCCCAACTCAATCACTTGTGCGCCAGTCGGGGCGATGAAACGGCCGTCGGAGGTGCCGCCGCCGGTATCGTCCAAGGTCTGAAAACCGCATACACTTTCAATCGCGGCATGGGTGGCGTCGATCAATGCACCTTGCGAGGTCAGGAATGGATTGCCGGACAAGCGCCATTGCAGATCGTATTTGAAACCGTGTTTGTCCAGGATTGCCTGAGTGCGGCTTTTGATTGTGGCTTCGTCCAATTCGGTACAAAACCGCAGATTGAACTGCACTTCCACCTGGCCGGGAATGATGTTTTCCGCGCCGGTGCCGCCGTTGATATTGGAAACCTGCAAGCGGGTTGGCGGGAAAAATTGATTGCCGTGGTCCCAAACTTCCTCGGTCAACTCTTTTAAAGCCGGCGCAAACGTATGAATCGGGTTTTCCGCCAATTCCGGATAAGCCACGTGGCCTTGAATGCCCAGCACTGTCAGTTTGGCGCATAAGGATCCGCGCCGGCCGACCCGAATCACGTCGCCGATTTTCTTGTCGCTAGACGGCTCGCCGACTAAGCACCAGTCGATCTTTTCGCCCCGTTGTTCCAGCACCTCTACCACTTTAACCACGCCGTGGGTGGCAATGCCCTCCTCGTCGCTGGTCATCATGATCGCTATCGAGCCTTTATGTTCGGGATATTCGGCCAGGAAACGCTCGACGGCTGTGACAAACGCGGCGATGCCGCCTTTCATGTCCGCCGCGCCACGGCCGTAAAGTTTGCCATAGCGGATGGTCGGTTCGAACGGCGGGGAATCCCACGCCGCCAAAGGCCCGGTCGGCACCACGTCGGTATGCCCTAAGAACACAAACAGCGGCGCCTGTTGCCCTTTTCGCAGCCAGAGGTTTTGGGTATCGGCAAAATTCAGGCGCTCGTCAACAAAGCCAAGCTTGGTCAAGCGCTGCGCCAGCAAATCCTGGCAACCGGCGTCGTGGGGGGTCACTGATTCGCGACGAATCAACGCTTCTAGCAAAGAAAGGGTTTCGCTCATTATTCGGTAGGGTACTGATCGGGATTGAAGCCAACGATCAGTTGCTGTCCATCATCCAGAATCGGGCGCTTGATCAGGGTCGGCACCGCCAACATCAGTTGCACGGCTTTGTCTGGGGTTAAATCGGATTTTTGCGCGTCATCCAACTGACGCCAGCTGGTGCTGCGTTGGTTCAGCAAGGCATCCAGGCCCAGCGCATTGACAAAGCGTTGCAGCAAAGCCGCATCCAGGCCATCGATTCGATAGTCGTGGAAGCGGTAGGCAATGTGCCGCGCTTCCAGCCAAGTGCGCGCCTTTTTAACGCTATCGCAGTTCTTGATGCCGTACATTACCAACATGGATTATTAGCCTTCTTCGCCGGCCAACAATTCTTCCAGGCTAGGCAAGGTTTTATCGGCGTGGGCACGCGCTTTGTAAACGTCCACAAACTCCATGAAAGCCTGCTCCAAATCGTCCAGCACTTCTTCCTCATCGGCTACCTCGTCTTCCGGAATTTCATCGGATTCCAGGTAGTCTTTTTGAATAGCGATCTCGCCGTTCAGAGATAACAGGGCGAGGATTAGGGCATTATTGGAAATATTTTCTGGCATGGTGTGCTCGCAGGTTAGGATTGAAGAGAAAAACGGGGCCGGCAACTGGCGGCAATTAAATCAACTGCGCGTAGGCAGCGTATCGAAAGGGTTCGCATTCATGCTGTGTAGCCTCCTTGGAACTTATGCCCGCATTGTAACGCATAGCCGCTCATCCTTGCCATGCGTTAAAACTCCCTGGCGCGCCGTCATACTTTCCCTGATCGGCTATTTTCCGCCGGGCATACTCCCGTTTCGATTCTCAGGACCAGCTTACCAGCTACATTTGCAATTACATCGGTTGGTTCGGAAAATTCCTACCTGGGGCTGCATAGCCGCACAAACCCGAGCGGCAGACCGCGTCCGGTCGATCTATCCGCTTAAAGCCGTTTTAACTGTATCCGCGTTCTAAACACCGGCAGCCAGCTTCTGCTTGAAAAATGCAGGCAAGGGACGTTTTGCGGCGTAATAGTCACTTGCCAATCCTCATCTCGAAAAAACCTAAGCTTGAGGTTGGCATCGTCCAACACCCACACCTTGTCCAGCCAGAAAGAGCCGTAGGGCACGCCAAACGAACGCACCGCCAGCACGTTGAACTGGCTATCCAGCAAGATTATCTCTGTCGCTTCTTCAAAGGGGCAATCCCAATCGCAAATTAACAGGTATTCATGCGCGGGAGTTTGAAATTGATGCAAAAGCCGATAGCCGGGCACATAACACAAACTCGGCAAGCCATTTATCAGTAATTGGGTCTGCAATGGCCAATCTTGATATTCGCCAGCGTGACTTTTCAAGGAAAAAATATCGGTTGTTTGCATCGTCTCGACCTGGATAAAACGAGGTTGCCGTTTGATTTTATTACAGTCGAAAATTCGACAATCCTGAGTCTATCAGCAGCGCCCGGTTACAGAAACATCATCAAGGCAATCTGAAATCCCCCATATTCCCTGCCCCGTTGTTTACAATAGCCGTCAAGGCACTTATTTTTGAGACCCATGACCACAGACTGGCAACTTATGCCGCATCGCGGTCCCTACAAACTCACTCAAATATCGCCATACCCAATACCGTAAAACCATTCCAGCACAGGATACATTTTCCCTCATGAAATTCACCGACACAGGCACCCTAGTCAATTGGCAGTTAGACGACATTCATATTATCCAACCCTTACACGATAAAGCCGACGGCGGTTCGCGCGGCGGTGTGTATCTGTGCATACCCAATTTTGAAGAACTAACACCGCCTTTTGCGCTTAAACACGGCGAATACCGCATAACGCCTTGCGAGACTGATCTACCGCACCAAAAAAACCTCACGGCGCCTGACGAAACTAACTGGGGCAGCGTCGCAGTAATCACCGATTGGCAAGAGCAGACGGAAGCAAACAGCAAAACCCTGACCGTCAGCACCCGCATTCGCGCGATGTCGGAAACCGCCTTGGTTCGCCCTGGCTTTCACCCCTATTTTTCGATTTCGCCCAACAGTTTTATCGAGATTGCGGATACGCATATTGAGGTCTCGGCTCTCCCGCACGATAGCTTGAGAGTACATCACGCCAACTCGCCAGCGGCACCGATAAAGTTAAGCACAACCGATTACACGGTGACGATGACTTGCCACATCTCGCCGTTGTCTGAAGGCCTATCGTTGGCGTTTGGTATTTGGAGCGATAAAAAAGCCGAGTATGTCTGCATCGAGCCGATTATCGGCGAGCAACCAGGCCCGGACGGCCTGCCGACGCCGTTGACCTTACAACAGGATGAAGAGTTGGTGATGGTGTTTACGATTCGGGCGGAGAGAGCGGGATTCGCCGGTCAGTTATCCACCTCTAAAATCGGTCAAGTGACGCCCATCAACTAAACGAGGCAAATTTACAAAACAGCGATTGCCCTCCTATGCCATGCAGGGTTTAAATCTTGGGCTGATTTTCGTTGTAACATGCCATGTCTACAAGTAGTCGCCACCATCTCACCAAATCGAAATCCGGCCATACGCGCCCTCGCGTTCTGATCGTTCAACCCGTGGTACCACACTATCGCGTGAGACTTTATGAATTACTTTATCAACATTTGCAACAAGTTGGCATCGAACTGCAAGTAGCCTACGGCACACCGAACGTTGAGCAGGCTGCCAAACGCGACTTAATCGATTTGCCTAAATCCATTGGCCTAAAAGTCAAAAACTATTGGTTTTTCGGTGGTAAATTGCTTTACCAGCCGATATTCCGGCAAATGCTATCCGCTGACCGAGTAATTGTACTCAACGCTAACGGCCATATTCTGAATTATCTCATTGCTCTGGCAGGATTATGGGGACGCCGCAATTTGGCTTTTTGGGTGTGGTGGCCAAGTTCCCGAGCCAATACCGGATCGTTCAAAGAGCGAATCCGACAACAACTGATGAAGACAGGAAATTGGTGGTTCGCTTACACCTCCGGCACCCGAAACTACCTTTTGCTTGACGGGATACCTAGCGCGCAAATTACTGTACTAAACAATAGCGTGGATGTGTCCGGTTTTCGCGAGATGCTAACGGCGATAGGTGCGGCCGAACTCAGCAATTTCACTACTCTCCTCGGCATTCCCAACGGCGTTCCGATCGGCCTATTCTGCGGCGGATTATATGATGACAAGCGTTTGGACTTTCTGTTCGAAGCGGTGAAATTAATCCAGGCAGACTGTCCGGACTTTCACTTGCTGGTATTGGGCGATGGCATAAGACGAGACTTGGTCTCACAAGCCGATGCTAATGATCATAGAATTCACTACCTTGGCCCCTGCTTTACCAAGGAAAAGGCCTTATGCTTCCGCTTGGCCGAAGTTTTCCTTTGTCCCGGCCTAGTTGGACTGGCAATTCTGGATGCATTCGCCGCCGGTTTACCACTAATCACCACCGACATTCCCATTCACAGCCCGGAAATCGAATATCTGTGCGACAACGTGAACGGACTATTGGTAGCCAACGATTCTCGAGCCTACGCCAATGCCGTTATTTCTTTGCTGAAATCACCATCCACACTTCGCCGCCTGAGTAGCGGTGCCTTGGCAAGTTCGCGGCAGTATTCTATCGAAAGCATGGCGAATCAATATGCCGAGGGCATTATTGCCAGTCTGAAACGCGCTTAGCCGGAACAGCGTTACGCCTTAGATAACCGCAAGAGCATCCCGGTATATTTGCATTAGCTGATGGTAATTCTCCTGCGCGGTATACTTCAACTCATAGATACGACGCGCGGCAATACCCATTTGCAACATTCGCTCAGGGTTAGCAACTGCCCAACTGACCTTGGCGGCTAAGTCTTGGGCATCACCCGGATTAAAAAGCAAACCGGTGACGCCGTCTTCGATAATTTCAGCCATGGCACCCAGTCGGCTGGCGATCACCGGCAAACCATGAGCAAATGCTTCCGCAATCACCATCGGAAATCCTTCGATCCATAGTGACGGCATCACCAGAAACTCAGCATTTCGCATGAACCCCCCTACTTCTGAATTTGGCTGATGCCCACCCCACGTCATCCAATGATTGGACCATCTTCTTAGATCCGCCATCAAGGGGCCGTCCCCCACTAAAATAAGCGGATAGTTGATTCCACGCCAGGCCTCCATCAAGGTCATGAGACCCTTTTCCTGACTAAGACGACCGACAAACACCCCCCCTTTGCGACCACCTCGCACGGTATAACCGGGATCGCTGATAAAATTAGGTTTAACACGAATCCTCTCGCCAGGCAGGCCAGCCGCGACAAACCGGCGTTTCGCGGCTTCCGACGGCGCAATAAAACATTGAATTTGCCTCTGCAAAGTCTGGTGTCGACGATGTGTATCGAGCGCGAAAGCGAACAGCACTGAGCCGAACCAGGATTTACGATAGCAGCGGTGCCAGGCCCCCCAATACGAAGAGCCATTGACACAAAGTTCGCATGGCAGTCCATCCCTATGTAAAAATGCTCCTACACAACAAAATGTACGAAAATCGTGTAGGGTCTGAACCACTGGCACGTTTGCCTCGCGCGCTGCGTCATAGGCTGCTGGAGTAATACGCGGAAACAAGTTATGGCAGTGCATCACGTCGGGGCGAAATTCGCGAATACGTTGATTAAGCTCCGCTTTAGCTCTACGGTTGTACACCGCATTTAATGCGACCGCGAGATTATCCTGCCAGCCATTCAAATCGCCGTTTCTTAAAGCCCAGATGGAAACTTCATGTCCCTGAGTTATAAGCAATGAGGACTCGTTGGCTACCACTACATCGTCCCCACCAAACCCTCTGCAATGGTTCTGGACCACTAAAACACGTAGAGGACGAGTCGGGCGAATACCGATAAAACTTAAGCTGTCTAGCTTTTTTATGAGCATGTAATTTTCAGGGCGCTTAGAATAAAATGCCAAAATGCCAAAATGCCAAAATGCCAAAATGCCAAAATGCCAACACAATACAACACCCTGATATTTTCCCCCCACATTGATGACGAGGTACTCGGCTGCTTTTCATTTTTAGGCCCCGACTGTTTTGTACTGCATTTCGGCGCGGAAGACCGGCCTTATGTGTCTCGAATCGAACGCATTCAGGAACTGGAACGAGCAGCCACCATGCTCAACTTCCAATGGAACGTGCTCGACAATCCCGTAAATCACTACAGAATGCAGGATCTGATACCAACCATGGAATTGGCCATCAATCAGATAAAGCCAAATAGGGTACTGATTCCTGAACCCTCTTATAACCAGGACCACAGAGCAGTCTACGATGCCGGAATCGTAGCAACCCGACCACACGATACCAACTGGTTCGTACAAAATGTACTGATTTTCGAACAACCGGATAGTCTAGTCTGGCTACATTCCAAATCAAATGAGCCAAGCTACTTCCGCGAAATACAAATCGAGCAAAAACTGACGGCTTATGCCCTTTATTCTTCGCAGGTTCGCGGACATCGATCGCCTGAAACCCTGCAAGCAATTGCGAGTCTGCGTGGCGCACAAATCTGCAAACCTTACGCCGAAGCATTTCGGGTTAAACGGCTCGTAGATTTTCGCTAAACCCAAGACACACTCAATTTGCTTACCATCCGGCCGCATAGTCAAGCAAATGGCAAACGGTAACTGTTCGGAGAACCTAGCCCATCGGCATATCGAAACTTACTCGCCCGTTGTCATTACCCGATTTGGGCAAAGGTATTGTTGACGAACCGGGACAATGATATTGTTTACTAGACTAGCCATTATTCTATTGTGACGCTACCTGTTCGGACTCCGCCACTTTTTCCTAAGCAACGGAGATTTGCATAGCGCCGCAGTTCACAAGAAACCACTGAAGCGGGGTGTTTAAACATGGCAAAGCAAATTCTGGTGACCGGAGGCCTTGGATTTATCGGATATCACCTTTGCAAACGCTTATTAGTGTTAGAGCCGGCCAGCGAGATCACCGTCGTCGATAACATCAGTTCCACCAAACTCAATTATTCAGACCTGCTAGGCTATCTAAAACTCCACATTCAGGACGTTGAATCCCTTCCAGACGACTTGGGTCAATTTGACGAAATTTACCATCTCGCTAGTCCCGTGGGCTCCCTGGGCATTTTAGGAAAAAGCGGCAGGATTGCTGGCAGCATTCTGGGGCTTGCCGAAAAAGTCGCCAAAATGGCCACTTATTCCAAATCCCGCCTCTTGTACGTCTCCTCGTCAGAGGTTTACGGTAGGAATGGTCAGCAACTAGAGTCTGTTGAGCAGATTGTGCCATGCAAGCGCGGCGCCAGGATGGAGTACGCATTGGCGAAATTAACCGCAGAGCATGTCTTGTTAAATCTAGCGATGGAAGGGGATTTCCAGCTACGGATCGTACGTCCATTTAACGCCATGGGGGAATGGCAAAGCTCAAACATCGGTTTCGTTATCCCCAAATTTTTTGAGGCGGCATTGGCGGGACGCGATCTGCAGGTATTTGGAGATGGCAAACAAATCCGATCTTTTTGTCATGTGTCCGACCTCGTCGATGGCATCATCCAAGTGCAGGCCAAGGGCAAAATAAATAATATTTACAACCTCGGTCACCCTGACAATGTTATTCCCATCGCCAAGCTGGCAGATCTAATCAAAGAATTATGCGCATCGAATTCCGAAATAAGATACGTGGATCCAGTGAGCCTTTATGGCAAGCGCTACATCGAGGCCTTCGACAAGATACCCATTATCACCAAAGCCATTGACGATACAGGTTGGCGACCCAATGTCAATTTAAAATCGGGCCTGACGCGCATTCTAAACCACTACCTGGAGATCGCAGGACCGCAAATACGCCACCCGATAGAAGCCAATATGCCTCAAGACCTCAATGCCTGAGCGCCCCTACAACCTCGGTCAGCTAGTCATTAATACCGGAAGCTTATCCTACTTGGATAACTGCCTTCGCCAGTTCATGCTCAACCCAACTAGGCGAGACATGTTGGTAGGGTTTTTAAATCCGCATGTCTACAATTATGTCGAACGCGACTCTTACGTCCGTTCTTTTATCCAAGCATGTGATCTCGTTTGCCTGGACGGTGTTGGCATTACTTTGGCATTTCGCTACCTTTTTGCGCAAACACCGCCACGCGTCGTCGCGACAGCTTTGTTTGATCGCGCTTTAGCTTGGCCGGAACCCAGAGTAAACGCCGTGCTTATTGGTGGCACACCGACCCAGGCGCAATTGGCAGCAGACAACATTAATAGCCGAAAGGGTTCCTGGCACATTGTCGCAGCCTACCACGGCTTTATGAAGTCCGATGAATATCGAGCCATATTGGCACAACATGCTGATATAGACGCGGCTCTAGTAGGGGCCGGCACCCCCAAATCCGAACAAATTCTGCTGAATGCTCGGGACGTTTGCCAAAGGGCGCTATGCTGGCATATCGGCGGAGGTACATTAGCAGTCTACGCCGGCCACAAGGCACGCGCGCCGGCATGGGTATCAAAACTCGGTATCGAATGGATGCACCGATTCGTACACGAACCCCATTATCGATCCAGAATATACCCAGGAGCAATCGAGTTTGCCGGACATCTGTTTAAGAATCGTTTTTTCCCGAACAATGAGGTACAGCGATGAACATATTGATTGCCAATCCAGCGTTTCGCCGCCCACTAAGCAACGGTTTAGAGCGTTACCTGCTAGGTTCCGGCATGCGGTTTCCACTGACGCTGCTAAAACGCCCTAAAGATAAACCACGTTACACCACCTTTCCATTTTTCTTAGCCTACTGCGCCGCCTTACTAGAACGCGACGGTTTCAAGGTTGATGTGATCGACGGAGTACCTTTGAATCTTACCGAAGATGTGTTTTTGCGCGATGCGCGCGCAGTCAATCCTGCCATTATTCTTCTGGAGCCAAATACCGCTGTCATCGACGATGTAATAAGGTTCTCGCTCGCCCTGAAATCCGCCACCGGAGCAAAAATCATTCTGGCCGGTGCTCACGTCAGTGTGTTCGCGACCGACATTCTCGACCAATACCCACACATCGATTTCGTCCTGGCTGGCGAATACGAACTAATCTGCCTGGCACTGATACAAGCCCTAAGCGCGGATAAGCCATTAGAGGCTATAGCGGGATTGGCGTATCGGACGGAAAATAGTCAATCTCGTCTCAATCCGCCGGCAGCACTTATTTACCCTCTAGACCAACTACCGCCACCCGCGCGCCATCTATTTCCTCGAAATGCGGAGCCTTCGATTAGCGCATACTACGACGGCATGTTTCAGCATTCGCCAACAGCCTACATGCACACCAGCCGCGGCTGTCCATATAGGTGCGACTTTTGCGCCTGGATACAAATTCTTTACAGAGGCGAGCCACAACGCTACTTCGGTGCAAGCCGAGTCGTCGACGAGATGTGGCAGCTGGTCGAAAAATTCGGTGTCAAGGAAATATACTTCGACGACGACAACTTCACCTCCAATAAACAACATGTGCGTCAGCTTTGCGCAGAGATAAAGCAGCGCAACCTAACTATCGCCTGGTCGGCAATGGGCGACGCGATCGCGCTTAACGAAGAACTGCTGGAATGCATGGCGGACGCGGGCTGCGTCGGCTTGAAATTTGGCCTGGATAGTGCTGATCCCGACGTGTTGAGCGCGATTAAAAAACCACTCAAAGTGCAACGCTTACAAGCCCTTATCGATAAAGCCGGAAAACTGGGCATCAAAACACATATGACAGTTGTGTTTGGTCTGACTGGCGAGACGATGGCATCAATGATCAATACTTTTGAGTATGCCTGTGAATTGGATATTGATTCGGTGCAATTTAGCATGGCTACACCTTGCCCGGGCACGGATTTCCACAATCAACTGCTCGCGGAAAATCGAATTCTGCCAGTAAAGTGGGAAGAGTACGATGGAAGCAATATGAGCGTAATCACTTACCAGGATATCTCTGGCTCGCTCTTAGAGCACTTCACCACCACCGCACATACCCGCTGGCTACGTCGAAAAGTCATTAAGCCGCGGTGGCTGCGGCGGCAAGCACGGTATTTACTACGTCTGGCACAAGGCCAAGGGCTTCAAGGATTGTACAAGCGCTTTCGCCGTGCCACACAATTACTAACTGGCGATTCGATAACGCTTGCCAAAACAGACGCCGCCCGGATGATGCGCTGGTGATTGCATCATAAAGCTCTACGCCTACGACACTTATCCTAGGGGCCGAAAAAATGAAACTGTTGCTCTGCGTACCCAATCAAGTCGTTCGTCTTGATGGCATGAAAGCCAGACCTGCGGTGAGCCCCCCTCTTGGCGTACTATCCCTCGCCGCCTACGTTCGGCAGAGCGCATGGCGCGGATCGGTCCAAATCTACGACGCTCGCCTCAGTGCCGCATTCCGGCACGAAGACGAGGATTGGATTTTCGGTGATACCGACGAACAAATCGAAACTCAACTTCGCTCGGCCAATCCGGATATCATCGGCATCTCTAATATGTTTAGCAGCCAGATTGATCGCGCCTACCATTTTGCCGATCTGGCAAAGCGAGTAGCACCAAACGCAATTATCATCATGGGAGGGCCTCACGTGTCGGTCTTTCCACTGGAGGCTCTGTCCCGACCGAGCATCGATTTTGTGGTCATAGGCGAGGGCGAAGAACGTCTTAGCCAACTCCTCATAGCCTTACAGAGCGGCGAAAACCATCCAAAAATACAAGGTGTTGTGGCAGACCGTGCCGACCTGGACCTGTTGCGTTCCAACCCGAGAGCACCGGTCAGTTTCGCTGACCCACTGGATACACTGCCCTTACCGGCATACGACCTGGTCGATATGGAAAGTTACTTCGCGCTGGCGCGGCGCGGTCTATCTCCACGGTTTCGCGAATGGGGCCAGCGCCCAATCAGCATGTTGACCAGTCGGGGCTGCCCGCATAAATGCGTGTTTTGTTCGATTCAAACCACAATGGGTTATAAATTTCGCGCCCATTCTCCTGCCTATTCCCGCAAACATATCCAGCACTTAGTAGATGATTACGGAGTAGATTTCATTCATTTCGAAGACGACAATCTCGTACACGATACAGAACGCTATGACCAGATTATCGACTTCATGCTGACCTTTAAGCCGCGCATCAAATGGGACACTCCTAACGGCGTCAGAGGCGATGCCTGGACGCTACAACGCATCCGTCGAGCAAAAGAATCCGGCTGTCAGTTTCTTACCGTAGCAATCGAGTCGGGTGTCCAGCGCGTTGTGGATGACGTTGTATGCAAACGCTTAGATCTGAAAAAGGTTGATGAAATGATGCATTATTGTCAGGAAGTCGGTTTAAGACTACATGCTTTTTACATCATTGGCTTTCCGGGTGAAACCTTAAGCGATATTAAAGCCACCGTTGCCTATGCACTTGAGCGTTATTGGCGGTTCGGCGTCGTGCCAATGTTACAACCCCTAATTCCGATCCCAGGCACCGATGTTTACGATGAAATTGCTGCACAAGGCTTGCATAAGGGCGCCATAGAAACTGCGTACAACCAAGTTAAAACAGGCGATTTCGATCCCGATGTCATTCAGGCGATTTACCGAACCTATCTACGCAAACGGTTAATCATTTTTGCGCTCAGATCTCTGACATCGCTTAGTGAACTCGTCTATAACGCCCGCTTGATTCTGAAGTACCCCAAGGGAGCGGCTTACGCCATATTGAACGCCGTGCGAGCCAATGGCTAACGTCTTAACATTAAGTCTGAATAATGTCGAACAGTCATCGCTAGTTACCGGCGCCACAGGATTTTTAGGCAGGCATTTGGTCCGTTCTCTCATCAAGCACGGCCATACTGTCACCGCACTAAGCCGACAGCATCCTAATCTAGTCACGCCATCCGTCCGCTTCGTATCTGGCGATATTTTAAATGAACACAGTTTGGCCGACGCAACCCGCAATGTTTCGGTTGTCTATCATTTAGCAGCAATCGTTCCAGGCAAAGGAGGACAGGCAGAACAATGGCGCGTTAATTACCACGGCACCCGATTGTTGCTAAAGTCGTGCATCGAGAACGGTGTTAAACGACTGGTTTTCCTTAGCTCGGTTTGCGCCTATGCACCGCCACTCAACGCAGTAATTGACGAGGACAGTCCAATAGGCGGCGGAGACAGTTACGGCCAAAGTAAAGCTGCGGCAGAACTGGAAATAGCCAACGCCGCCACGAACGACCTTTGTACCGTGATACTTAGGCCCAGTCAGGTCTACGGCCCAGGCGATAGCGGCTTTACCGAAATGCTGGTGTCTATGCTTAGCGGCAAATACCTGTACACGGCGGGCCGTACGCCCCGCCCGTTCTCGCTTTTATACGTCGACGATTTAATCGAAGCCATCGTCCGAGCCGGCACCTGTCCCGCCGTCGGCTCCAACACGCTAAACATTGCCGGCCCGCCGACCCACTTGCAGGCGCTAACTTCGGCCTATGCCGCCATCACCGGTCACGCGGCGAAATGCGTACCCTTACCGATTGCAATTGTGCGTTTGGCTCAGGAATTGCGTTGGTTTAGCCGCAACCTCCCCGCTAAGGCAATGCGACCGCGCTGGAAATCTTATGCTGCCGACCAAGTATACGGTTCGGTGCTGCTGGGTGGCCCAGCGTACTCAGTAAAACGCGCAAACTTAGCGCTCGGTTTCGAAGCCCAAACCTCGATCCAAAAAGGTTTGGCAAATGTCTTGAACAGCCATTCCCACGACTCCGAGGCAAATTCAAACGCATTAAACAATCTGCATTAAACAAATACCCTGACCTGCCATCCCCGTCTGATCGCGAACCTGCTGTTTGGGCCAACCAAATTGCCACCGCAAACAAAGTTTATGGCCGCCTGCAGACGCTGTTGACATTGAAAAAGGATAAAGAGTTGGTAATGGTGTTTACGATTCGCGCGGAAAGAATTGGTTTTTGCAGATAGGTTATCAAATGCGTAGGAGACGCATCGTTCGCGATCAATGCACTTCACTGCGTTTAACAGAGTATCTACTAGCTACCAATGACGGCTGTTAGCCCGACTGCTGAGTGCCGTCGTCAACAGCCGTCAAAAAATCCGAACAATAATACTTTGAAATCCCACACAAAAACTGATATTTTACGCTTGCAATCCGAAATGCAGTGCTGAAGACGCCCCAAGTTCCAAGTTCCAAGTTCCAAGTTCCAAGTTCCAAGTTCCAAGTTCCAAGTTCCAAGTTCCAAGTTCCAAGTTCCAAGTTCCAAGTTCCAAGTTCCAAGTTCCAAGTTCCAAGTTCCAAGTTCCAAGCGTTTGGCGGTAACTGCTGCGCCAAGGCAAAAGGCTAACGCAAAACCCTAGGGGCAGGCCGTTGGCAAACTCTTTAAACTTACCGATATGGAGAATGGATATGCGTATTAACCCACCCTTGCTGGCCGCCGGCCTGCTACTGAGTTTGACCACCCTCACTGCCGAGGCTACCTTGACCCCTTACACCTCAGGTGGTCAAAGCCTGGTGTACAGCAGCATCAGCGACGTTACCTGGACCGGCGATGGCAATTTGCTGGGCACCCTGGAAGCCAGCAATCCTAATCTGGTCAGCACCATCATCAGCACCATAGGGTCTGTTACCGACACACCTAATGCTTATGACACCCCGGCGAATAGTGGCAGCCACACACTGAGCACGGCCGACTTCGGCGCAAACGGTAGAGTCAACTGGTTTGGCGCCCAAGCGTATGTCAGCTATCTCAACACCATCAACTACGCCGGCTCCAATCAATGGGCCTTGCCAACGGCGGGCGCTGATCCGCAACTTAGCTACAACCAAACCGATAGCCAATTCGGGAAACTGTACTATAACGAACTCAACAAACTGGCCCCTCCGTATCCGGGTTACATAGGCCCCTTTGGCATTTTTGGTGACGGTAGGTGGGGCACTTCAGGCACAGCAGGCCCCTTCAGCAACGCCCAAAGCTCTGGGTACTGGTCTGGTACTGAGGTTGCACCTAATCCTGGCCTCGCATGGATCTTCTTTACCTACGATGGCTACCTGGACCGCTACTTTAAGATCGACGAGAACCTCCAGTTCTTCGCATGGGCGGTCAGCCCCGGACAAGTGTCCGCCGTGCCGGTACCAGGTGCTGTATGGCTGATGGGGACTGGACTGGTGGGATTGCTGAGTTTGAAGCGACGCGGGCACGCAGGGTAATTGGGTTCTTTTTGGGGAACATCCTGATTCCCAAACTCCAGTTTGGGAATGATGCCTTTATAGCTCCAGGTTGCATTGATTTGATCAGGAAGCAAAAGCTTTCGAAACATGGTAAGCAAGCCGGAGGTTGGTTGCCATGCAAAGACCCAAGTTCAAAGCCAAGTGTTTGGCGTAAACTGCCGCGATAAGGCAAAAGACTAACTCAAAACCCCAGGGCGCTGACCGTAGGCAAAATTCTTAAACTCACAAATACGGAGAATGGATATGCGAATTAACCCACCCTTGCTAGCCACCGGCCTGCTACTTAGCTTAACCAGCCTCACTGCCGAGGCTACCTTGACGCCATACACTTCAGCCGGTCAAAGCCTGGTCTACAGTAGCGTCAGCAACATCACCTGGACCGGCGATGCCAATCTGCTGGGCACCCTGGAAGCCAGCAACCCTAATTTGGTCAGCACCATCATCAGCACCATAGGGTCCGTTACAGATACACCTAATTATTATGACACCCCGGAATATAGTGGCACTCACACTCTTAACCCCGGCGACTTCCCTTATAACAACGGCCTAGTCACCTGGTTTGGCGCCCAAGCCTTCGTCGGCTATCTTAACGCCATAAACTACGCTGGCTCTCAGCAATGGGCCTTGCCAAGTGCCAGCGCCAATCCGCAAACTGGTTACAACCAAACAGGCGGCCACTTTGGCCAATTATTCTATAACGAACTAGGCGGAACGGAACAACCGTATGCCTACTGGTCTGGTACGGAATACTCGTCTAACGCCAACTATGTCTGGGTCTTCGGTACCAGCAATGGTTTCCAGGACTACGGCCACAAGAACAGCTATTTCAACGTATGGACTGTTAACCCCGGACAAGTGTCCGCCGTGCCGATACCTGGCGCTGCCTGGCTGTTTGGGACTGGGCTGGTGGGATTACATAGATTGAAACGACGCGAGTAATCTGGGTAATTCGGTCATTCGGATGATTGGGTTCCTTTGTGGGTCTGGGGGCGATAAGCCCCCAGGCGATTTTTGTGCGGGGTACGGAGTACAATTCCGGCGCTAAATTAATCCCGCAACAACTCATTAATCCCGGTTTTGCTGCGGGTTTTTTCATCCACTTGCTTGATAATCACCGCGCAATACAGGCTGTGGCTGCCGTCTTTGGAGGGCAGGTTGCCGGAGACGACCACGGAGCCGGCTGGGATGCGCCCGTAGCTGACTTCGCCGGTCATGCGGTTGAAGATCTTGGTGCTTTGGCCGATGTAGACGCCCATCGATACCACGCAATTATCTTCGACGATCACGCCTTCGACGATCTCGGAGCGGGCGCCGATGAAGCAGTTGTCACCGATGATGGTGGGGTTGGCTTGCAGAGGCTCCAATACGCCGCCGATGCCGACGCCGCCGGACAAATGCACGTTTTTACCGATTTGCGCGCAGGAACCGACCGTTACCCAGGTGTCGACCATGGTGCCGCTATCGACGTAAGCGCCGATGTTGACGTAAGACGGCATCAGGATCGCGCCCGGCGCAATATAGGAACCGTAACGGGCTACTGCGTTGGGCACCACGCGGACGCCGGCTTGAGCAAAATCGGCTTCGCTATATTGACCGAATTTGGTCGGCACTTTGTCGTAATAACGCACGTCACCACTTTCGATGACTTTGTTTTCGTTGATGCGAAACGACAGTAGCACGGCCTTTTTCAGCCATTGATTGGTGACCCAATCGCCGTCTTTTTTCTCGGCGACGCGAGCTTCACCCTTATCGAGCATATTCAAGACTTCGGCAACCGCGTTACGGACTTCGGCTGATACAGTGGTTGGGCTGATTTCGGCGCGGTTTTCAAAGGCGTCGTTGATGATGGTTTCCAGGTTTGACATGGTATTTCTTAAGGTTAGTGATTAACGGGGATAGGATGTGCCGACACGGGAGGCGCATCGTCTTCGCGACCGATGCGCTTCAAGTTGTGAAGCACATCCTATGGGTTGTTTTCATTGAGAAATGCTTTAATCCGCTGCGCAGCCTCGATACATTCTTCGATAGGCGCGACCAAGGCAATGCGCACATGGTTAGCGCCGGGATTGATGCCGCCGCTATCGCGCGACAGATAACTGCCCGGCAGCACGGTAATGTTTTGCTCGGCGAACAATTTCCGCGCAAATTCGGTATCTGCAATCGGCGTCTTTAACCAAATATAAAAACTGGCCGGCGGCCGGCTGATGTCGCAGACGTCCTTGAGAATATCGATGAAAGCGGTGAACTTGTCGCGGTACAACTGGCGGTTATGCTTGACGTGCTCTTCGTCGTTCCAGGCGGCGATGCTGGCGTGCTGGGTCGGCACCGGCATCGGGCAGCCGTGGTAGGTGCGGTATTTGAAATATTGTTTCAGCACCTCGGCGTCGCCGGCCACAAAGCCGGAGCGCAAGCCGGGCGCATTGGAACGTTTGGACAGACTCTGAAAAATCACGCAGCGTTTGAAATCGGTAATGCCGGCCTGATAAGCGCTTTGCAGCAAGCCTTGCGGCGGATTGGCCTCGTCGTCGTAGAGTTCTGTATAACACTCGTCGGAGGCGATGACAAAATCGTACTGGTCGGCCAAAGCCAATAATTTCAGATGATCGGCTGGTGTCAACACCGTACCGGTTGGATTGCCCGGCGAGCAAATAAACATCAATTGGCAGCGTTGCCAAATCGCCTCCGGCACGCTGTCGAAATCCGGCAAATAACCATCGGCTTCCACGGTATTCAGATAATACGGCTCGGCGCCTGCCAGCAGAGCGGCGCCTTCGTAGATCTGATAAAAAGGATTGGGCATGATCACCACCGGCTTCTCAGCCGGATCGATCACAGCCTGCACCAAGGAAAACAAGGCCTCGCGAGTGCCGTTAACCGGCAATACCTGGGTTTCGGCATCTACTCCGCCCAACGGAATACCAAAGCGGCGACACGTCCATTCGGCAATGGTCTGGCGCAATTCCGGCAAACCTTTGGTAGTGGGGTATTGGGTCAAACCGTGCAAATGCCTTAGCAAGGCCTCCTGGATAAAGTGCGGGGTAGCGTGTTTGGGTTCGCCAATCGACAGGGCGATATGCGTTTTCTCGGCTGGCGGCGTGATGCCTTGTTTCAGCGCAGCCAGCTTTTCAAATGGGTAAGGATGTAACTGGGATAAATGCGGATTCATTATTTACTGCAATGCGGCTGTCTGCCATTGTTTTTGGCTTGTTGCTGCATTTGCAGCGCTTGATTCATATGCTGATTCAAATTCTCGATACGGCTACCGTGCGATGGATGGGTGGACATAAATTCGATAGGTTGGCCGCCCTGCGCAGCCTTATCCATTTTCAACCACAAATTCACGCTCTGCCGCGGATCAAATCCCGCTTTGGCCATTAAATCCAAACCGATGGTATCGGCTTCGGTTTCATGCACCCGGCTGAACGGCAGGATGACACCGTATTGGGCGCCAACGCCTAATAAGCCCAGCGCAGTTTGCCCCAATGCGGTTTGCGGCTGCGACACGGCTTGCACCATCGATAATCCGGTGCTGACCGCGGTTTCCTGCGACAAACGCTCATTACTGTGGCGCGCCAGGACGTGGCCTACCTCGTGACCTATGACAGCCGCCAGTTGATCTTGATTGTCGACCAGATTGATCAGACCGGTATGTACACCAATTTTGTTGCCAGGCAATGCAAACGCATTCAGGGTTTCATCTTCAAACACCACCACTTCCCATTGCCCGCCGGTTTGTTGGGTAATGGCTTGCGCCACACAGCTGGCAAATTGACTGTAGCGTGGGTTTTGCGTAATAGGGTTTTTGCTTTTCATGTCGCTGAAGGATTGCAAACCCATTTGATCGACCTGATTATCGGACATGTAGATAAACTGGGAACGGCCGGTAGGGCTAGTAGCGCAAGCAGTTACCGCTAAGGAAACAGCCGTGGAAAGCAGGAATTTTTTCAACATGGCGACAACATCCGCAAGCAAAAGAAGCGGCATTTTAACGTAACTTGTGAGCCGGAGTTAAAAGCTTTTTGGCCGATCAAGCCTTGTTCCGACTCCGGACTGAACCCAGGCTATTTACAGAACAGCTCTTGAAAATACTTGGATCAGACGCTGCCGAAGAAATAAAAATCGCCGGGATTAGGCGTTTTCCAGCATGTGTAAAAGTTGCTGCAAGCAAAACAGCGTTGCCTGCTGGCGTATCGACTGCCGGTCGCCGCTGAATTGTTTCTGCAAACAAGCGCCGTTAGCGCCGCGCATTTGCCAGGCGATAAATACGGTTCCGACCGGCTTTACCGGCGTGCCGCCATCCGGTCCGGCAATACCGGTGACGGCCAAAGCCAGATCGGCCAGGCTATTGGTCAAAGTGCCCGCCACCATTTCCAAAGCAGTCTCTTCGCTAACCGCCCCCACTCTCGCCAAAGTCTCCGGTTTGACACCCAGCATATCGATTTTGGCATCGTTGCTGTAGGTGACGAAACCCCGGTCAAACCATCCGGAACTGCCCGGCACTTCAGTAATTGCCTTGGCAATGCCGCCGCCGGTGCAGGATTCCGCCAAAGCCAGACGTAGACTCAGAGTGTTTAGTCGATTGCCGAGCGCTTCGGCGAGTAAATAGCTTGGATCGTGCATAGCAGTCCGGTTAGCTGATACGGCATCAAGCCGAGAAGGGATTTTGTTGCAGCGAAAAGGTCATCGCTGCAACAGACGGGCCAATTTACTTAGGTAATTTGGCAATTTCCGAGACTTTTTCGAAATCGGCGCCGACGCTGATGATAAAGCTGGTCACTTGCTCGATACTCATATCCGATTTAACCACTTTCGATTCGTGCACAATCACCGCAAACCCTGAAGTAGGATTGGGCGATGTCGGCACAAACAACACATAACGGTCGTCGGTCTTGTTGGTTACGTAGGCAGGCACCCAAATGCCCTCCTTTGGATATTCGATGTACACCACTTCGCGCGGCTCTTGCAATTGATGGCCGGCAATCATGTTCACCAGTTTCTTGGTCACCCGGTAAATCGTACTTAACAGCGGGATGCGCTCGATCAGGTGTTCGAACATCGCGATGATGGAAAACCGGCCCAGACTAACCCGACTCCCCACATAGGTAATGGTCGCGAAACTGGCGGCAAACAACAGAAATGTCACCAGATAATTATCGGAATAACCGTAAACGAATTGAAACAAATCGGTAAGTCGGTCTTTCACGAACAACACGATTTGTACAATCACCATAACCGGTATAAACGCCAGAATGCCGATCAGGGTGTGGTTAAGGATTTTCTTCATGATGCGCCTACCTTTATTAATTATAGTTGTTAGGAAACTAGGTTTTAGCAGAGTTACGCCGGTTAAGGAAGTCTCGATGCATGCATTGCCTCCGAAACACCCCTAGCCGCACTCAAGGTAACATTTTATAAAGGCCGCGCGTGGCAATTGCCATCAGCGGCAGCATGACCCCGGTCAAGCACAGCAGGGCGCTCAAGGTCGTCAGACTGGCGCTGGCATCCCAAATAGTCAGCGAACTATTCAAGGATATATTGGACGGCGCCAAGAACGGAAACAAGGACACTCCCATGGTTAAAATCACCATCACCACCATCACGGCACTAGCCAGCAACGCCCAATACGCTCTATCCAGACGGGACAGCACCAACGCGGCTATCCCGCAGACAAAGGCCAAAGCAGGCAAGGCCCATAAGGCCGGTTCGTGCTCGTAATTGTCCAGCCACAAACCGTCGCCGCGTTTCACAAATTTGGTCAATGGGTTGGAAACCCCATTCGGCATAATCTCGGTGCTGACGTGATAACCCTCCAAATGAGTAATCCAACCGCCGGCCAACGCAAACAACACCAAAAACGCCAAACCGCTGGACATGACCAGCGCCTTGCTGCGCTGGTATAGCTCGTCTTGGCTATGCGTTTGCAGGTAAATCGCGCCATGCACTGCCAATAAGGCTACGCAGGTAGCGCCAACCAAGGACGCAAACGGACTGAACAGCCCGGAAAAACTGCCCAGAAAAGCAATGTGCATATCACTGGCTAAATGAAACGGCACGCCTTTCAACAGATTGCCGGCCATCACCCCCAACAGCGCCGCCGGCAACAAGCCACTGATAAACAAGGCCTTATCCCATTTTTTCAGGCTATCCTCGCGCGTCACGCTAGCTCTGAAATACCAACCCAAAGGCCGCACGAATAGCGATAACACCATCAACAACAGCAAAGGCTGAAAACTGGCAAACGTCGCCGCATACACTGTCGGCCAACCGGCAAACAACACGCCAATGGTTACCAATAGCCAGACCTGATTCCCGGCGCTGGTTGGCGCCAACCTGGCAACCAGCCCGGTGCGCTGCGCCTCGGAGGCATGCAAAAAGGGTAACAACAGGCTGACGCCGATCTCGATACCGCTGCTCAGCACAAAACCGATCACGAACAAACCCAACACGCCCCAACAGATCAAGCGCAGCATTTCATAATCAAGCAACATAACTCGGCTCCTGGTTAATCGGCAACGCGGTGGCGCTGCCCTGCCCGATAAACTTTAAAGTTAACATGACGGCCAACGCCAGCAGGCCGGCATAGGTCAAACCGTAAGCCGCCAGACTGACTGCCAGATCGGCGACAGCCAATGTGGATACCCCGTGCCAGATGGGCAGCATATCGGCCACCAGCCAAGGCTGCCGGCCGAACTCCGAGATAAACCAGCCGCTGGCACTCGCCAACCACGGCAACGGCAAGGCATAAACACTGGCCTTGAACAACCAGGCATGCCGCCAACCGACGATATTGACCGCGTTTGCCGCTACAAACAGCAGCGCCAGTAAGGCGCCGGCCGCAATCATCAGTCTATATCCCCAATACAAACGTCCGCTAGCCGGCACGCTGGCGCTAACGGCTTGTTCTATCTGCGCCGGACTGGCATCGGTCACGCTTTCCCGCCAACGCTTCAGTAATAAACCATAACCCAAATCCACTTTGGCGGCGGCAAATGCCGCCAACAGTTCCGGCTCTGTTTTGTCGTCGCGCAATTCTTGCAACATTGCGTAAGCTTTTATGCCATTGCCGATGCGCTGGCGATTTTGTGCCAATGTCGCAGCATTGGGCAGGCCGTTAATGGCCGCCAATTTGTCATGCTGCATCGCGCCGGCGCCATAAACACTGGCATCGCCTATCGCCATCGTAGCGATCACACTCGCCAAACCCAAAGCGGCCGCCATCCGGTAAGAACATTGCGCCAATTCGGTTTCGCGCTGCTTCAGTAAATAGTAAGCACTGATAGCCAACACAAAACCAGCCGCCACCACATAACCGGCCAGCAAACTATGCACAAATTTCGCCCAAGCCAGCGGATTGCTCAGCACCAACGACACATCAAGCAACTCCAGGCGCAGCGTTTGGGTGTTCAATTCCGCACCCACGGGATTTTGCATCCAGCCGCTGGCGATCAGAAAGCCGAAAAAACTCAAGTGATAGCCAATCGCGATTAGCCAAGTCACCGCCAGATGTGTGCCTTTACCCAGGCGCTGCCAGCCAAATAAAAACCAGCCTAGGCCGTTGGCAGCTATAAACAAACCGGCAAACCCCAACAATAAAGGCAAGGCAAACACATCGCCGACATAATGCGCAAAATACGACCAATGAGTGCCGAATTGACTCGCCATCACCAAAGAAGAAGCCATATTCAAGCCAAAACCAATCGCGAACAACTTGCCCCAGAACTGGGTGATACGTTGATAAACGCTCTGCCCGCTGAATACAAACCAGGACTCCATAGCCGCCAACAAGAGCGATAAACCCAGCGTCAAAGGTACGAATAGAAAATATTGCACCGCATGCAGCGCAAACTGCGCCCGCGATAACTCAACAACCGTTTCGGAAATCATCCCCACTCCTCGGTCAAGCTCAAAAATGCGGGCAATTATAGAGTTATCCGCTTGTTTGTCTGCGATTTTTCTCGACCGATTCGCATTAAAACCCGCGTGAAAAACTGGAGAATACAGACGACTGATATACACTTTTCAACTTACAAGCACACATTCCAAATCCTCATGGGCTTTACTCCGCGCCACATCGTTGGACTGAAAATAGTCGCTATAGCCCTGCTCTACGCCATGCTGGCCAAACTGGTATTGGCTTTTTTTTCCGACAACGGCAATGTCACGCTGGTTTGGTTTCCAGCCGGCCTGGGGATGGCCACTTTTCTGTTGGGCGGCAAGCGCTATTGGCCGGGCGTATTCATCGGCGCGTTTCTGGCCGGCATGCTGGTCGGCGACTCCTGGTTAATCTCCGCCTGCATCGCTACCGGCAATATCCTGGAATCCTGGCTTGGCGCCTGGCTACTGCTCGGCAACCCAGGCTTTTCTCTATCGCTACGGCACCCGCGGGATTTTGCCTGGCTGACATTGACAGGCATCATCGCCGCCTGCTTCAGCGCACTGATTGGCCCCATGACCTTGTTTTTAAGCAAGTATCTGCCTGCCGAAGCCCTGCTACCCAGTATGCGGCACTGGTGGATGGCCGATGTATTGGGAATCGCCTTGGTCACGCCTTTAATTCTGATCTGGCGACACTGGCCGAAAGACTGGTTCGCCCCCAAACGCTTACTGGAAACGCTGGCCTTCATAGCAACGAGTTTTTTGAGCGGCCAGGCGGTGTTTTTAAGCTGGTTCCCCAACCTGCTGAACGCTTACGGCGAAACTTATTGGGCCTTCCTGTTTGTGGTTTGGGCGGCTGTCAGATTCGGCCGTCACGGCGTGCTGCTTTTGGTGACCATGACCGCCATTCAATCCCTGTGGGGATTGCAACATCAGTTGGGCGCATTCGCCACCACACACCTGCAAAGCGGCCTGCTAAACATCTGGTTTTACCTGTTCATCCTGGCCAGCGTGGGTATACCGTTGGCCCTGACTTTATTCCATCAACAACAAATCAACCAGGCCTTGCAACAAAGTGAGGCCCGCTTGAGTTTTGCATTGGAAACCATCGATACCGGCGCCTGGGATCTAGATTTGCAAGATTATTCGGTGCAACGCACGGCCATACACGATCAAATTTTCGGCTACAGCCAACTACTGCCGCATTGGACCTATCATACATTTCTCGGCCATGTCACACCGGAACATCGAGATATGGTCAATGCCGGTTTCCAAACTGCCTGCACCCAACACAGCAATTGGAATTTCGAATGCCGGATTCGCCGCATCGACGGCGCAATCCGCTGGATTCGCGGCTCCGGTTGCCACCAAATCGGCAATAGCCCACGCATGACCGGTATTTTGCAAGACATCACGGCACACAAATTGGCTGAAGAAGATCGGCAACTAGGGATGTTGTTTTACCAAAATTGCAGCGAAGCGATGATGATCACCGAAGCGGATGCCACCATCGTCTCGATTAACCCGGCATTCAGTCGCATTACCGGTTACTCCGCCGAAGAAATAATCGGCAAGAACGCCCGGATTCTAGGCTCCGGCCGGCATGACGATAGTTTTTTCCAATCCATGTGGCAAATCATCAATAGCAAAGGGAAATGGCAGGGCGAAATCTGGAATCGACGTAAAAACGGCGAACTTTATGTCGAGCAGCTCAACATCAACACCATTTTCGACCGCAACGGACTACCGCTAAAGCGTATTGGCCTGTTTTTCGACATCACCCAACGTAAGCTTGGTGAAGAACAACTGTGGAAACAGGTCAATTTAGATCCGCTCACGGGTGTTGGCAATCGCCGCCTGTTTTACGACAGACTGGAGCAAGACATTAAAAAAGCGCAGCGCGGCGGCTGGTTTTTGGCATTGCTGGTGGTGGACATCGAGCACTTCAAAGACATTAACGAGCGCTTTGGTTATGCGCAAGGCGACAGCATCTTGCAGGAAGCCGCGCAGCGCGTGCTAGCGAATGTGCGGGAAACCGATTTGGTGGCGCGAATGGATGGTGCGGAATTTGCGGTCATCCTTGCCGAGCTGGAAAAAACCGACAGCACTGAGCGCGTCGCGCAATTAATTATCGAAAAACTCGCCGAACCGTTTACGCTGGAACACGATACAGCCCAACTCAATTGCCGTATCGGTATCGCCATCTGCCCTGACCATGCCGACAATACCGAAGCGCTGAAACAAGCCGCTATGAATGCCGCCAAAAAAGCCGCCTCACAAACTTACCGATTCGCCAATCCGCCGACCGCGTTTTAACCGCGATTCAGCCAAGCCTCAACACAGGCGCTGCCGCGGAAACACGCAGCGGAATTTACTGCCTCTGCCCAGTTGGCTTTCAATGTCCAGCTTGGCATCGTGCCTGACCAACACATGCTTGACGATGGCCAGCCCCAAACCGGTGCCGGGGATTTTTTGATTGCGTTTCACTTCGGCGCGGTAAAAGCGTTCGGTAATCCGGGGAATATCCACACTGGAGATGCCGTCGCCAAAATCTTCCACTTCAAAATAAACGCTGCCGTCGGGCTTGCCCCGCCAACTCACTTTAACCGGCGAGCTAGGCTGCGAATATTTCATGGCATTGACCAACAGATTGCTGAAAGCGCTACGCAACTCCTCCATATCGCCACGCACATTGGCTCGGCTATCCAACACCAGCTCGACCCGGCGCTCGTCCTTTTCCAACAAATCGCTTTCCTGGCAAACCTGCACGAGCAAATCAGGAATATTCACGCATTCGAATTTCTTGGTTTTGCTCTCCAGGCGCGCCAGTAGCAGTAAATCATCGATCAAGGCTTGCATGCGCTCGGTCTGTGCCGCCATGTTTTGGAATGAGCGCGTGTAAGGACTGCTACCGTCGTCAAGTTCCTGCAAGGTCTCCAGATAACCACGCAACACGGTAATCGGCGTGCGTAATTCGTGCGAGACATTGGCCACAAAGTCGGTACGCATCCGTTCGATGTTCTTTAGATGGGTGACATCCTGCGCCATCAACAAACGTAAGCCGGCACCGTAAGGGAAGATACCGATTTGCAAAATCATGTTTTCGTTGATAGGCGAAGGAATACAAACCTTGTTGTGGTAATCCTGATCCTTCAGGTACTGAATAAACAGCGGGTGCCGCACCAAGTTAGGAATCCGCTGCCCGTTATCGGAACGCTTCAGACCCAGATAGTCATAGGCCACCTTGTTGCTCCATTCGATTTCGCCGTAGCTGCCTAGTACCACAATGGCGTCAGGCAAGGCGCTGGTCGATTTGCGAAACCCATCCAGCATTTTGCCCAACTTCTTCTTCTGGCGTTTTTGGCTTTTGCGAATTTTATAAAAGTGGTAGTAGATGTCGCCCCAGATCCCTTTAAAATCCGGACGCTCTCCGCGGCCGCCCTGGCTTAACCAACGCTCCAGGCGGCTCACGTTGATCGATTGCTTAATGTAGAGAAAAAGGGTGATTGCCCATAAGAAATAGCTGAGGTGCCCGACAAAAAAACTCAGCAGTAAAGCCGGTATCAGTAAAGCAATAGCAATATTTATTTCCCGCTGCCAACGCTGCATGAATAATCAGTTTGCCATCGAAAAACGGTAGCCAAATCCGCGTACGGTCTGGATCAGTTCCTCGCGGCCATATTCGGCCAGAATTTTGCGCAAGCGGCGAATATGCACATCCACGGTACGCTCCTCTATGTACACGCTACGCCCCCAGACCTGATCCAGCAAATGGGTTCGGCTGTAGACCTTGTCGGGATTGGTCATAAAAAACTGCATCAATCTAAACTCGGTAGGACTGACTTCCAAACTGCGGCCGGCAATAGTCAGTTTGTGTTGCTCGGCATCCAAAGTGAGGTCGCCGACGCTGAGCTGTCCGGATTCCGACAGCTTGCCGCTGCGACGCATGACGGCCTTGATGCGGGCGATCAGTTCTTTGGGCGAAAAAGGCTTGGTCACATAATCGTCGGCACCAATTTCCAAACCGCGAATTTTGTCTTCTTCCTCGCCGCGCGCGGTGAGCAAAATAATAGGCAATTCCTTGTAACCCGGTTCATTTTTCAAGCGTCTGGCCAATTCCACGCCGCTGATCCCCGGCAGCATCCAGTCCAGGATAATCAAATCCACCATATTATCGGCCAAACTCTCCCTGGCCTGCTCGGCACTGCCTACGGCGATCACCGTCAAATTGGCCTGTTCCAGCACCATGACCAGCATCTCCCTGATCGCTTCTTCGTCTTCCACGACCAGGATTTTCAAGTTCGACATAAGCATGTTTAGTCTAAAGGGTCCAAGGATTAGGCTAATTTAGCAGCGCTATATTACCGTTTTGTGACAAAAAAAGCCGGCCAATCCCCGAGCTATCGTCCCTTACCAGGGTCCGGCATCGGCCGCGCCGTCACACCACTATCGCCAACCGGCGCGGCAAAGGCGTCCGACACTAAAGTACTTATATTGCCGCCGCTCAGCGCTTCCAGAAACGCTACAAGATCGGCGCTTTCCTGATCAGACAAGCCCAGCGGCTTGAGCAAGGGCGACAAATTTTCGTTGGCTACGCCGCCTTGATTATAAAACTTCACCACCTCCGCCAGACTAGGCAAGGAACCGTTATGCATATAAGGCGCGCTGAGCGCGACGTTGCGCAGCGACGGGGTTTTGTAAGCCCAGCGGTCGGCGGGATTTTGGCTGATCTCGTAATAGCCCAAGTCGCCGGGTTTCTCGGTATTTACACCTTTCAGATGCTCGCTATCCACATCCACAAACACGCCCGGCGCCACTTGCACTCTTTGTTTTTCCGGCGACTTTTGCATGGATTCGGCATAGCCAATACCGGTGTTATGGCGTTTTTGATCGGTAAATAAGGCAGACTTGTCGCCAATCACGTGACAACTGCTGCAAGCGGCTTTACCGGTAAACAAAGCAAAACCCCGTTGCGCCGCCTCGCTAATCGCCGTTTTTTGTTTCCCAAAATACCAGCGGTCGAATGGCGAATCGGCGGCATTTAACGTGCGCTGATAACTGGCCAAGGCCTGACCGATGGTTTCCATCGTCGGCCCTTTGTTGAAGGCTTTTTCGAACAGCCCCCGATAGTCGGCACTGGCTTTTAGCTTATCCACCACATAGCCGATAGACGGATTCGCCATTTCGTTATGCGCCAGCAGCGGCCCCCAGGCTTGTTGTTCCAGGCTATTCTCACGTCCATCGTGAAACAGTAATTGCGCATAACCGACGATATACAAGGTCGGACTGTTACGCCGAACACTACGCCCTTCGATGCCCACCGCCGTGGTCATTTCGTTATTACTAAAACCCTGCTCCGGGATATGGCAGATCGCGCAGGAAAACGTATTGTTCAACGACAACCGTCGGTCGAAGAACAGCTTTCGGCCCAGCGCTATCTTGGCTGGCGTGAGCGGGTTGTCTTTGGGCACCGGTAATTTCGGCAAACCCAGCGGCGGTTGTTGCGCAAACGCCAGCAAATTAGCCGGCTGACCCATACGTTGCGCCAGCGCCAGCGAGCGGGTTTGGTAATCGGCTTGCTGGTAGTTTTGTTTATTGTCGCCAGGCTGGAACAACATGTCGGCCCGTGCCGGTAGTGGCGAGGTTTGTGGTTTAGCATCGGCCAGCAAGGTTTTGACATCGTTGATCAGCGTGTCGGCATGCAGAAAATCCACGCTATAAATATTGCGGACGTTCTTGTCTTTATCGATCAAATACACCCTAAGCAAATGCGAAAACGTGCCGGTAAACTGGCCTTTGTCGTCGTAGACTTTTTGCACATTTTGCTGGTAGCCATCGAGGATGGGTTGCAAGCTGGCCTCGTCTTTAGTGGTCAGAAATTGCCAATCGAAATCGCCGGTTTTAAATCCCTCGCCGTAATGGCGCATCATTTCCGGCGTGTCTTGGGCAGGGTTAAAGCTCAACGTCAATAACCTGAGTTTGTCCGCCAATTCCGGCTGTTTTTGCAATTGCCTGCTGATCTTGTGCAACACCTGGGTCGCCAGCGGGCAGCCGTTGACATCGCTGCAGGCGGCGTAGATGAAGCTCAGCAATACCAGCTTGCCCCCCATTAAGTCGTGGAGGTGTTTGGGCTGGTTGTTGGCGGTTATTACTTCACCGTCGGCAGCTTTGGTGATGATGGGTAGGGTGTAGGTGCCGGGTTTTGCGGGTTCGAAAGGTAGGGTGTTGTAGCCGGGGGCTAGGGGTTTAGGTTCTTGAGCTTGGCTTAATGGCGTTATCAAGTTAAAGAGAAAGCACAGGAACCCTATCGTTCCCATGCTCCAGCGTGGGAATGCCGCTGCGGACGCTCCAGCGTCGGCTTTCGGAAAAAGTAGACTGAGGCGATAAGGAAGTTTCATGATTGCTGTTTACATGGGATAGGTGTCGCTAACGCGACGGCTTGTTTTAATGTCGGTTCGCGGACCGACGGCCGCGATACTTTCTTTTGCTTGGCCAAAAGAGAGTATCCAAAGAAAAGGCGACCCGGATGCCGCTTATTCCCTGCGCTCCGAAGCTTTTGAACGGGGTTGCCGAAAGGGGCTTCCTGCCCCTTCGGCAACGCGCCGCATCCATGCGACGCCCCTCCGGGCTGATCCGTTCAAAAGCTCCGGTGCTCGGCTCGGCATACGGGAAAAAACCATCCCGGAATTTGAAGGACACTTTGTTTTTATAAAAAATGTTCCTTCGATGCAGTGAAACGGAATCGAGGGGAAGACGGCTCCGATTATCCTCGATTCCACTGCGTTTCATCGACGCTACTTGCTAGTGTTCGCATCGCCCCCAAGTTTACGACCTTGTTAGCAGCGAACCTGGCCGCCATAGGTATGCACAATTTTTCGCAATTCTTCAACTGAGAGTACTTGCTTATTTCGATGGAGCATCGAGTGACAGTTAGGACAAACTGGGCGCAAATCCTCTTCAGGATTAATTTCGTATTCTTCGCGAATCTCGGATAAAGGCTTCAAATGGTGAACATGCATATACCCCTTGCCTAGTTGCCCGTAAAACAACTCGAAGTGAAAGTTGCAAACAGCACAATTAAGCCCCCATTTTCTGATACAACGTTCACGGGCCTCAGGGTTGCGTTCATAAGCATTAACTATGACTTGTTTTGTTGCACCTTCTTTGACTGAGCTATCTGCTAGGAGCTCATCTGCGTAGGGTATGCCAACACCTCCGGTTCTTTCCAACCAAAGCCGTTCAAGATTCGAAGCAACTTCATCAGGTATTGTTTTGCCAGAGCCTTGAGAATCCCAAACTTTCAAATCAAAATCATCTAACTCTGTGCGGTCAATTTTTATTTCGGACAACGGATCATATAGCCGATCAAAATTCACCATGACATACAGAGATGTTTTACCAGCTTTTCTTTTTTCCTCGTTGAAATGAGGTTCCTCGAATGGTTGTTGGGTTACATACCCAGAACCAAATATTCCTTTATAGCTCCCTTTACCTTGCTTAGTAAGAAACACTCTTGATCCTAACGGTATATTCTTCGTGCTGCCGCAACTCCAACGTTGAATAGTTTCACCTGCCCGATGTAAATCAAGCCGCTCTTTGAGTTTTTCATAACCCCATTCATCGGGCTTCCATGTAAGTAAAAATGTACTCATCTGTTCCTTATGTAAATAACTAAGGCCGTAACCGGGGAGTCGCTATTTTTGTCGAAAGATTTTTTCGAGCTTCCCAGCAGGAAAAAATCGGCAAAAATCACGCGACCGCTTATGCCTTCGGTGCCCCGATTCGTCCGCGTCACCTCGTTCCGACCCAACAAGGGATCGAAACTTAGGCTCTCGCATGACTTGACGCCGTGTCTCGATGCCTTGCAGGTTTTCTCCGCTTCGCTGCGAAAACCCGCCCGGCGCTACGGCTATCGGGGACTAAAAATCTTCACTCCGCTGGCACTCCGTTTCCAAGATTTTCAGCGGGCGCATTTAGGGCGTCAATAGGCGTAGCCTAATTGCGCCGCATGTTGGCTTTAAATCATTCGGCGCATTAAGCTATTGCGAACGCGCCCTACGATACTTGGGACCGGGTTCCCCCCGTATGCCGCGCCGAGCACCGAAGCTTTTATCGAGATCAGCCCGAAGGGGTGCGGCAGGGAGAGCCTGCCCCGCTTTTTCGGGCATGCCGCACGTCGGCGGAGGGGCTGGGAAGCCCCTTCTGCCGACCCTCGATAAAAGCTTCGGCGCGCAGGAAACAAGCGGCGTCCGGGTGGCCTTTTCTTTGGATACTTTCTTTTGGCCAAGCACAAATTCGCCTGGAGCGAATTTGAACAGCCGATAGGCTGGCCCGCAGGGCGAAAACCACGGATGGTTTTCGTAGCGAAAGTATCTCGGCTGTCGGGCCGAGCCCCGACTTCAAATCAAGCCGTCGCGCCAGCGACACAAATGCAACACACCCGAACGGCCACCGAGCAAACAACTACTTAGGCGAACCACCATACAAAGCATACGCCCCAAACCGCATTTGATGCGCCCTACCCAACTTCTCCTTAGTAAAATCAATCGAGAACTGCTCAGTCAACTTGCTGCCGTCCCAGCTGTAAGCTTTGAAGAATTGCTCATTATCCGCGCCTTTCTTGTCCCAATTGGCCAGCAGCGACGAGGTGTAATACAGGCGCTTGCCGTCCCAGCTGGATGACACCATATTCACTTGCGCGCCGATTTTTTGCTCGAACACTTGCTTGGGGTGGAACGGGTCGCTGATGTCGAAGCGGCGGGTCATGCCGTCCATGAAGGTGTTGACCCATAAAGTTTTGTCGTCGCTGGAGATGGAGATGTCCACCGGCAGCGGGATTTTGGCCGGTTCGCCGATGTCGGCAACATCCTTGGCTTGCCATTCGCCTTTGTCGTCTTGATGAATCAGCCAGATTTTTGAAGTCAACGCGGTGCTGGTGAAGCAGTAGTTATGCTCTTCCGCCCAGGCGCAACGAATTTCCAAGGGCGCACCGGGAACGTCGAAGACTTTCTTGGGTTGACGGCTATGTAAATCCCATTGCACCACGGTGTTGCCGAAGCGTTTCATCGCTTCCGGGTCGGCCAGCATTTTGCCGAAATCCATCATGTAATTCGACCAGCCGGTGAACGACGAAGTCAGCATCAGGTTTTTGCGCGGCAATACCCGCACGTCGTAGTTATAGCCGTCGGCGTATTTGCCGGATTTGATCGCTCCTTCCAGGTTGCTGTCGGTTGGCAGCCAGTAGGTGGCGATGTAATCGCCGGCGTTGCTGTATTCCACAATCGCGGTGCGGCCGCCGTGGTCTTTGTTATTGGACAGGCCGGTGATGATCATCCGCCCCGGCAAGGCATACAAGCTATGCGGACCGACCACGCCGCCGCTCTTGGCGACGAAATCGGTGATGGTCTTGGTCAGCTTAGGCTTGGCGGGATCGGTGGCGACGTCGAAGATGAAGATCTTGTTGGTATCGAGGCCGCCAGCCCACAGGAAGCGGCGGTCGTCGGTAAAGTCGGAATGGTGGGCTTCGTTACGGCCGCCAACAGACAGACTGCCGATGACCTTGCCGTATTGCTTGGACTTTGGATTGACGTCGACGGTGACCAGCTTGTCCTGCTCATCGCCGACGCCTTCGGCGCCCAAAGTCCAAATGTAAACGAAATCTTCCTGGCCGGTGATTTTCGCCATGTATGGCGAGGCGCAGGTTTCATCGGCGTTGGCGGACAGACTGGCGGTGCCGAGCATTAGTGCGGCGGTAAAAGTGCTTAGTTTGAATGTCATGATGTTCTCTCCCCTGGTTGTTGTTATCGTTCCCACGCTCCAGCGTTGGAATGCATGTTGAACCGCTCTAGCGGTTCGGGACGCCGGAGCGTCCCTGGCTCGGTTCCAACGCCGGAGCGTGGGAACCATAAATTGGTGGTGTATCAATCGCCCGTGGTCGGGTCGATAATGGTGGTAATTTGTTCGATGCGATTGGCCGGAAACCCGCCTTGCTCGGCGTGTTCGCGTATTGCTTGTTCGCTGTCGGCAATATACACGCAATACACTTTGTCGCCGGTCACGTAGCTGTGCAGCCATTGGATGCGCGGCCCCATGTCGCGCAAAACACCGCAGGATTTTTGGGAAATGCCTTGCAACTCGGCCTGTGTCAGCTGGCCGGCGCCGGGAATGTCGCGTTCGATGATGTACTTGGGCATGATGATCTCCTAATAAATGACCGGTCGTCTAATTTTCCGGCGTTAAAAAATGCTGCCGGGTGGGCAGCGGTTATTTCGATTCGTAGGCTGGGTAGAGCGAAAGCGAAACCCAGCTCAAGCCTATCAATGCTGGGTTTCATTTCATTCAACCCAGCCTACGCACTCTACCCGTCTTAGGGTCCTCATGAAATTTGATCAGCTTGTAAGAACTTTTCTAACTCATTCAATATATTTTGTTTTCCTTCTTTCAGTTTGGCGAGAGCATCAGACTTGGGATGCTTATATGGTGGAACATTATTCAGTGTGTCTCTCATTCTTTTTTCCGCAGTATAACCGTTGCCACGCCTCTCTAAATCATCGGAAATTTTGATTTCCAATATCCTTATCTGCTCATTGTATTCCCTAAGTAAATCGGAAAATGCACTGAGCCTTGCAGACCTTTCTTGAGCATTGGCCGATCTTTCAAATTGTTTCCGACTCTGTGTTAGATCTTCCCTCTGCATCCAGATTTGAATGATCAAGCCACTAAATGCCAATCCTGTAAACAAGGTGTTCAGCAAACCAAAACTATCTCCGAAAGCCCAAGGTTGTTTAACCCAGTCTGCTTCGGTATTGGCGGTTAAAAGCATCCAATACACGGCAAATAATCCTAAAGTAATGATTAGAGGCAATAGGAGCAAAAGTTTTTTTCTCATCGGTTATATGGTTAGACTGAGCTAATTAGGCTGAATTTTTTCTTAGGCACCATAGGTTTAGGCAACAATTCTGAGATCACAAATCTAACCCCGAAAATAATCATCCAACAAATCCCGACAAACCGCCTGCAAAGGCTCCACCGATTGCTCGACCTTCATCCGCAGCAACGCGCCCTGCCAACCGTTAAGCATCAAATCCGCCATGCTTTTCGCCGAGCGATCCAGCCGCACCGAACCTTGCTTTTGTCCGCGTTCCAATGCCGCTTGCTGCAAGGCACTGTATCGACCGACGGCATCCAATAAAGCATCGCGGCATAAGGGACTGGTGTCGCCAATCTCGCCCATCAGATTGCCCAGCAAGCAACCGCCTTTGAAACCACTTATAGCGACTTCGCCGATCAAGCCAGTGTAATAGGCTTTCAAGGCGGCCAAGCCGTCCGTTTCCGGGTTTTGCAAATGCCCGGACAAGCGCAGGATAAACGGCTCGATGTAGTGGTGTATCGCCTCGGCGGCAAACTGTTCCTTGCTACCGAAATAACTGTAAAACGAGCCTTTCGGGATTTGTACCGTGTCCAGAATCTCTTTTAGACCGGTGGCGTGGTAGCCTTTTTCCAACAGCAAGCTGACGCCCTGCTCCAGGAGTTTGTCTTTTTTGATCTGTTTGGGTGCCAATTTCGCCATGGGCCGCATTATGCGACCGGTCGTCTTATTTTGTAAATAAGTTTTTTCTAATTTAGAAAAATAACCGTTCGATCCTTACAAGTCGAGGTGGGAGACGGTGCTCTCTGACAATTTAAGCCTGTCAATTAACCGCTTTCGCGGCAACCTGACCTAGCTGATACGGCTTCTTACCCCATAACCCAGCACAGCAACCGCCAAACCTCAACAAATTAGCGCCTTTCGGCAAGGCAACTAGCGATTTTTCCCGCCTAATATGCTATTTTGAAGCCTCTGTTATTTTTCCCTACCCAACCAGCAACATGAGCATAAAATCAGACAAATGGATACGCCGCATGTCCGAGCAACACGGCATGATAGAGCCGTTTCAGGCCGGGCAAGTCCGTGAATCCGCGCAAGGCCGCATCATTTCCTATGGCACTTCCAGTTACGGCTATGACGTGCGCTGCTCCAACGAGTTTAAAATCTTCACCAACATCAATTCCACCATCGTCGATCCGAAAGATTTTGACGAAGGCAGCTTTGTGGATGTGAAATCCGACGTCTGCATTATT
Source organism: Methylomonas sp. TEB (assembly GCF_047777895.1). GTDB lineage: Bacteria > Pseudomonadota > Gammaproteobacteria > Methylococcales > Methylomonadaceae > Methylomonas. The sequence goes on along the minus strand of NZ_CP180476.1, from coordinate 637,684 downwards.
CCGCCCAACTCGTTTGCGCTGGCCCGCACCGTGGAGTTTTTCCGGATTCCACGCGACGTACTGGTCATCTGTCTGGGTAAATCGACCTATGCCCGTTGCGGCATCATCGTCAACGTCACCCCGCTGGAACCGGAATGGGAAGGCCATGTGACGCTGGAGTTTTCCAACACCACCCCGCTGCCGGCAAAAATCTACGCCAACGAAGGCGTCGCACAAATGCTGTTTTTCGGCGGCGACGAAGTCTGCGAAACCTCTTATAGAGATCGCGGCGGCAAGTATCAAGGCCAAACCGGAGTTACCTTGCCCAAGGCTTGAGTGCCCGATTCTTTAAACGCCACCTCACAATCCATTAAATACATGATGCCGACCAGTCAAACCGAGACGCTCGACCAGTATTATCAGCAAGTTCAAGACATTATCCTGAAACGCCAGGATTGGATAAGTGGCCTGCTACCGGCCAGTACCGCCGTCACCACCCACGGTAATTACACCGACGCTTGGGTGCGGGACAATGTCTACAGCATTTTGGCAGCCTGGGGATTGGGGCTGGCGTACCGCAAAGTGGAGGGCCAGCAGGAACGCACCTATTTACTGGAACAAAGCGTCGTCAAACTGATGCGCGGTCTGTTGACGGCGATGATGCGACAAGCGGCAAAGGTGGAAAAATTCAAACACAGCCAGGACCCGCTGGATGCGCTGCACGCCAAATACAAAACCACCAGCGGCGAAGTAGTGGTCGGCGATAGCGAATGGGGCCATTTGCAACTGGACGCGACCTCCTTGTTCTTGCTGATGCTGGCGCAAATGACCGCCTCCGGCTTACGGATTGTGTTCAGCATCGACGAAGTCAATTTCGTGCAAAACCTGGTGCATTACGTCAGCCGGGCCTATCGCACCCCAGACTACGGCATCTGGGAGCGCGGCAATAAGATGAATCACGGTCTGGCGGAATTGAATGCCAGTTCGATCGGCATGGCCAAGGCGGCGTTGGAAGCGATGTCCGGCTACAATCTATTCGGCAAAGACGGCGGCCAAACTGCGATTATTCACGTCATCAGCGACGACATCGCCCGCACCCGCATTACCCTGGAAGCCTTACTGCCGCGCGAATCCATCTCCAAGGAAGTCGATTCAGCGGTACTGAGTGTGACCGGCTTTCCGGCCTTCGCGGTAGACAATAAAGCGCTACGCGAACGCACCGAGGCTTTGATTGTCGACAAACTGCAAGGCCGTTACGGGTGTAAACGCTTCTTGCTGGACGGCCATCAAACCGTTCTCGAAGATCATCAGCGCCTGCATTACGAACCGAACGAATTGAAGCAATTCATGGACATCGAATGCGAATGGCCGCTGTTTTTCTGCTACTTATTACTGAATAAACTGTTTGCCGGTGATACTGAAGGGGTTGGTGATTATCGCCGCCGCCTGGAAGACTTGCTGGTGGAGCAGAACGGTCAATGGCTGTTGCCGGAACTTTACATCGTGCCGGAAAACGCCATCGCCGCCGAAAAACGCCATCCGCACAGCCAAACGCGCGTTCCCAATGAAAATGTCCCGCTGGTTTGGGCGCAAAGCTTGTATATTTTGGGCGGACTGTTGCAAGACGGTTTGATTGACCTGGATGACATTGACCCGCTGGGCCGTTACAAGGCCACCCGTCTGTACCCGAACTCCACATTGCAGATTGCCCTGCTGGCCGAAGACGAACAGGTGCAAGACGAATTGCGCGGGCGCGGCATCCCCTCGCAAACTTTAACTGAAATCGCGCCGATCCAAGTGCGAGACGCCAGCGAATTAGCCGTTGCTTACACCCAAGTAGGGCGCAACGACCGCATCGGACTCACTGGCCGACCCCTAAGACAATTACGCACGCTAGCCACTTCCAAGCTTTACGTGCTGGCGGGCGAGCCTTTATTGTTTTTACCGCAATTCATGAACCAAAAAGGTTTTTATATTGCCATGGACAACCAGTTGCTGATTCAACGGCTGCGTACTGAACTGGCCTACATTATCCGCCACTGGGACAATCCCGCTCAGCCCTTGTTGGTCATCAACATCAAGCACAACATGCTCGGCAACGAAGACCGCCAAGTATTGTTGGGTTTTATCGAGCAACTCAGCCAAGGCAATGTGCAAGGCACACCGGTGAAACTGGGACGATTGACTGATTTTGTGCAAACGGCCAGCCACGAAAAAATCGGCTACCTGCACGACTTCAGCTTTTCCGAAGCCAGTTGGGAAGAAGTGGAACGCCCCTTCGCTAATTTGCTGGCCCACGACGACCAAGCGCCGCAAGCGCTGGATAGCTTCGTATTGACCGAGTGGGAAATTGGTGACGACGGCCAATTAGTTAAGCAGTTGCGAGATAATCCCAACCTCTATGCCCAGCTGGAAGCCCTCACCTTACTCTGCCAACGTCACGGGCTTGATTACGACACCGGCTTACGCAACGATGATAACCAGCCGGGACGGGTGCGCGACTTGCTGGAAGAAGTCTATGTCCGCGCCGGCGACCGCCACGCCTGGAATGTGGTACGTCGCTGCGCCAGCTTACTGGGCAAATACGATATTAACCTGGAGCAAGCCGCCACGGAAATTTTGGTGCGCCAACACGGTCTGACCGTGGGCCGCGCTTACAGCGGCAAAGCCACCTTGCGCCGCCCCACCGACTCCTGGCAAATCCTGGACACTATCCGCACCTTTAACCCCAACGATAGTAGCCAGCAGATCATCGTGCAGGAACTGATTATCTACCTGGGTATGCTGATCAAGTTAAAGCCGGAATTGTTCGCCGACATGCACACCATTCGCGTCGGCCACATTCTGCAATTGATCATTGCCAGACAAAAACGCCTGAGCAGCACCTCTCTGGACCAGGCGTTTAGCGATATTTTGTCGCTGCCGCCACATCAGGTGGCGGACCTATTGCAGGAAACCCTGGAAGATTACAACAACAGCGAAAACCAGCTGGGGCAAGTCGAAACCTTGCATTGCGAAGGCCCGCAGCGTGATCTGACCGCCGCGCGCTTTCCGGAATCCATGAATCCGAAAGACCGCGGCGACGCCGACGACTGGTATGCCTGGCGTGAACAGCAAGGCAGCGTCGGCCGGGAAAACGAAGCCTTCTTCGCTGGCGTATGGGACTTGCTGCATCACTGCAAGGGTTTGATGGTCGGCGAAAAATACAACAGCAAGCGCCGGATCGACAGCGAAATCATGCTGGCACAAATGACCGCCGGCGAACAAAGCTTTAGATTACATATCAACCATATTCTGAATAAAATTCAGGCGCCGGTGTATCGGCAATTGAGCGTGGAAGCCCTGCGCGCGCTGGCCTCCATTGTCCGCGATTATCCCGACCTGTACATTGACGACACCTTGGTCACGGATATTTTGATCGGCCATGCGGTCAGAATTAGCTGGCTGCAACAACACCCGCACTACCGCGACCACTACGAAGAATGCGTGTCGCTGGCTTGGCAAGCGTTTTACCAACTGCCGCCGCATGCGCTGGCCAACGCGATACTCGATGCCTTGATCCACTTGCTCAACAACGCCACCCCAACCTCATGAGGACGCATATGATTCTAGCCGGCGACATCGGCGGAACCAAAACGGTTCTGGCCTTACTCGACAGACAAGCCGACGGCACGCTGAGCTGTTTGCAGGAACAAACTTTTGCCAGCGGCGAGTTTCAAACGTTTGAGGAAATTCTGGATCTGTTTCTGAGCGACACCCCAACGGTGACATCGGCTTGTTTCGGCATAGCCGGCCCGGTCGTCAATCAACGCTGCCAGACCACCAACCTGCCCTGGCTATTGGATGGCGAACAACTTAAAGCTCGACTGGGCACCGAGCGCGTGAAATTGCTGAACGATCTGGAAGCCATGGCAATCGGCATGCTGCACCTACAGGAACAGGACTTCGTCGAGCTCAATCCCACCGCCGAGCCGCAAACCGGCAATATTGCGGTGATCGCCGCCGGCACCGGTTTGGGCGAAGCGATGCTGCATTGGGACGGCGAACAGTATCACCCCATCGCCACAGAGGGCGGTCATTGCGATTTTGCGCCGCAAAACCCGCAACAAGATCAACTGCTGACTTTCCTGCGCGGCCGTTATCCTGCGCATGTCAGCTGCGAACGGATATTGTCCGGTATCGGCTTCAGTAATATCTACGACTTTCTGGTCCAAGCCCGCTTCGCCCCGCCGTGCCCGGCGGTGCCTGCACCCGCCAATGCCAGCGGCGTTGATCGCAATGCGCTGATTTCGCGCTTGGGCGTGAACGACGAAGATCCCTTGTGCCGCGAAACCGTGCGCTTGTTTGCGGAACTTTACGGCGCCGAAGCGGGTAACTTGGCCTTAAAAGCATTTGCTACCGGCGGCGTATTCATCGGCGGCGGCATTGGCCCCAAAATCAGATCGGTGCTGGAATCCGGGGAATTTATCCAGGCTTTTGTCGCCAAAGGCCGGTTTCAGCCCATGCTCGCCAAGCTATCGGTCAAACTGGCTTTGAATCCGCGCACACCTTTGCTAGGAGCAATGCACTACTTTGCCGCGCAATAAGCATTTCGTATCAAGCTATAGAAATAGGTACGGCAGCGTCGGAATCGGCTAGGCTTATAAATCAACCTTTTAAATAAGCCTTTGCTAGATTTACTTGCTAGCAGTGTAGCCGAGTCATGGTCCAACCCAAGCAGAAACAAGCCAGTTTGCAAAAATCGCTATCAATCCTTCAAGCCGCGCTCGACTCCAGCACCGACGCTATATTGGTAGTCGATCTGTTCGGCAAGATCGCCACTTTCAACCCGCAATTCATGCGGATTTGGGGCATCCCGCCAGGTTCTTTAAAGATCGGCGACGATGAGAAATCCCTGAGCTACGCCCTGAAACTGCTAAAAGACCGAACCGCCTTCCTAAACCGAATCGAAGAGATTTATAAATACCCTAAGCAACGTTACGCCAGCGAACTGGAGTTTAAAGACGGCCGCTTTATCGAAAGCTATTGCCAACCACAATATCTGGACGGACAACCGGCGGGCCGGGTTTGGAGTTTCCGGGACATCACCGAGCAAAAAACCTCGCGCAGGCGCTTAGCCCAATTAAGCTTTGGCATGGATCAAATGCATGACAGCGCTTATTTGATTACCGAAAATGCCAGCTTCATTTATATCAACAACCAATCCTGCAAGGCTTTGGGCTATAGCCATCAAGAGCTGTTGCGCTTGAGCGTATTCGATGTAGACCCTTGCTTTCCGCGCCAAGTCTGGGCCGCGCACTGGGCGGAGCTGAAAATTAAGCGCTCGAACAAGTTGGAAACCATCCACAAAACCAAGGATGGCAGGCTGTTTCCGGTGGAAGTCGTGGCCAATTATTTTGAATACGCCAATGTCGGTTATAACTTGGCTATCGCTCGGGACATTAGCGAACGTAAGCGTATCGAAGAAGCCCTGCAACAGGCCGCACTGATTTATCAAAACAGCAGCGAAGCCATGTTGTTGGCAGACTCGGATGATCGCATCCTGACAGTCAACGCCGCCTTCACCACCATTACCGGCTACCAATCCGATGAAGTAGTCGGTAAGCACATTGGCATTTTAAACAGCAGCATCCACAGCGAAGCTATGTGGCAAGCCATTCAAAGCAAGGGCAGCTGGCAGGGCGAAATCTGGGACAAACGTAAGAACGGCGAGTTATACGCCAAGTGGTTAACCGTCAACACCATCTTTGATGCTCAACAGACCATGCAGCGACGGGTGGCTTTGTTTTCCGATATTACCGAAAAGAAAAAAACCGAAGGCGTGATCTGGCAACAAGCCAATTTCGACCCATTAACCCAATTGCCGAATCGGCGCATGTTTTACGACCGGCTGAGTCAGGAGATCAAAAAAGCGCACCGGGAACACAAGCGTCTGGCGCTGTTGTTTATCGACCTGGACTTATTCAAGGAAGTGAACGACACCCTGGGACACGACATGGGCGACGAGCTGCTGCAAATTGCCGCCCAACGGATTTTGACCAGCGTGCGGGAAACCGACACGGTAGCCCGCCTGGGCGGCGACGAGTTTACTGTGATCCTGAGCGATGTCGGCGACCCCGACAACGCCGAGCGTATAGCCGGCAAGCTGTTGCACAAAATGACGGAATGTTTTCAGTTGGGTAACGAAATTGCTTATATTTCCACCAGTATCGGCATCGCTTTTTTCCCGGATGACGCCGACAACCTGAAATCGCTGCTAAAGCATGCGGACCAGGCGATGTATGCCGCCAAGCGCCAGGGCCGGAACCAATATTGTTTTTTCATCCCCACCATGCAGGAATCCGCACAAGCGCGGCTGCGGCTCAGTAACGACCTAAGACAGGCCCTGGCCGGGCAGCAGTTTTATTTGTGCTACCAACCCATCGTCGAACTGGCTACTAATACTGTACGCAAAGCGGAAGCACTGATCCGCTGGCAACATCCGACACGCGGCCTGATCAACCCGGCGGATTTTATTCCGATTGCCGAAGAAACCGGTTTGATCAGCAGCATCGGGAATTGGATTTTTCAGGAAGCCGCCGAGCAAACCAGCCGCTGGCGGCAATCGATACACGAAAAATTCCAGATCAGTATCAATAAGTCGCCGGTGCAGTTTCGAAATGAGCGCGAAAGCCATCGCGACTGGCTGGATAGGCTGGAAGCACTGAGTCTTTCCGGGCAAAGTGTCGTCATCGAAATTACCGAAGGCCTGTTACTGGATGCCAATAGCAGCGTGGCCGAGCAACTGTTGTCGTTCCGCGACGCCGGCATTCAGGTGTCGCTGGATGATTTCGGCACCGGCTATTCATCGCTGTCTTATCTGAAAAAATTCGACATCGATTATCTGAAAATAGATCAGAGCTTCGTCCGCAATCTGGCGACCGGCTCCGATGACATGGCCTTATGCGAGGCGATCATCGTGATGGCTCACAAATTGGGCATAAAAGTGATTGCCGAAGGCATAGAAACTTCAAGCCAACGGGATTTGCTTACTGCGGCAGGTTGCGATTTCGGACAGGGTTATTTGTTCGCCAAACCGTTACGGGCCCAGGAATTTGAGCAATTGTTTGCCGATTGCAAGCTTTGAAAGATCGGCAGCGGCGGGAGTAAGGGAAGTATGCCAAGCAGGCATGAACATCGAAAACAGTTTAGTTGGGAGCCACCGAGAAAACACGTCTTCCGGTGGCAGCCGTCAATCAATCCGGATTGGATTAATTAGATGCGTCCTTAGTGAGCGGCGCTGTAAACTTTCATCATTTCTTTGTAAAGGTCCAGAGTCGCTTTCAAGCTGGCTACGGCGTTGGCATCACCTTTTTCGATCTCATCGCGGGCAACCTTCAGTTTGTCGCCAGCTCTTTGACGCAAACGCTCGGTTTGCTCATAACGGAACTCTTTTTGCGACTGGCGAACGTCGCCCAGTGCTTTCAAAGTACCTTCTTTGTCGCCTTTTTCCAACAAGCTTACAGCTTCTTCTACTTTGGCAACGGTAGCTTCACCGGCTGCACGTACTTTGGCGTCGCCAGCGCTGTTTGCATTAGCGGATGTGGAAACCAATGCTGCGGCGATCACCAAAAATGAAGCCAAGGTTTTTTTTACTGTGTTCATACAAATCCTATCAATTGATAACTAAGTGTTTTTTTAAACCACATTAAAATTACAAATTTATGACTGTATATTTTAATCCGGTTGCTTGCTCAAAGCCTTTTCATCCTACCATAGATTCTGAAAATAGCAGCAAAACCGGGAAAAATAGCCTAATTACCACAAATATTAAGAGGTATAATTTATTGCGACGCCAAGCCGGCAATATGTTTGATAAAGCCGGCTTCATTGACGAAGGTAATATCGTACATTCTAGTCAACCCCAACACCTGCTCATCACTAACACCCAAGACCAGTAACAGAAAGTTTTCCTTGGCAATATCCAGCCTGCGCCGCATTTTGCAGTACTTGTCGATAAACGAACGAAATTCTCCGGATTTACACTCTATAAACACCGGTATCCGCCCATTAATTAGAAAAAATACATCCACTTCATATTTATCTTCATTGGCAAACTGAATATTAAAGCTTCTTAAGCAAGAGAAAAGCCCTTTGCTTTCGTAGAAATGTTTCAGCAATTTCATAAACACATACCACTCCAACCATTCACCATTAAAAAATCCGACAATGGCCGACATACTCTGTAACGTCAGATGGACTCTCTTTTCATTTTTATTATAAAAATACTTGGCGACAAACGAGAATTCGTAAAGGTTTTTACAAAAGCCGGTAATGGTTTTAATTTGATTTTGACTGTAATCGCTTAAATTCAAAACAACCGATGCGTAGTTATTTCTTTGGGCTTTCCTAATTCTATCCAGTACATCCTGCAAAACCGGAAAGTTATCGCCCAATTCAACCGCCACTTCATCATAAAAACCTTGCGTATCCAAGGCGTTATGATTCACTTCGACCTGGATATTTTTACGTTCGAACCAGCTGATGATGGGTTTGTACTGCATACTGTTAGTCATCACAGCAGTGTTGTGCAAATCCACCTCTTCGTCTTTAGGCAAGCGAATATCGGATGGCGCCATTTCCGTTACAGGATTACTCGCCTGCTCCAACTCCCGGTATTTAGCCAGTAGCACCCCGTATTTATCGATCAGTTTCTTCACAAAAACCACGGTATCGTGAATTGCCGATGCTTGTTCGCAAACCGGACACTTAACCGTTTTGCCCACATGCTCGTTCGGCACTTCACGTAAATAGGCACAATTGTTACAGCGCAGAATTGCCATATGGCGTCCTTGAATATTTATTACGGTAATGAATGTACTTGGCTAAATTCAAAATAACCACGCAATCAGCTTGCACTAAAAACAGGCGTTAGCACACTGAAGAGCCGCATCTTGACGCTAACAATCCACCCTGAATCTAACGGATAACGCCGGCCGCTGTGTCACAAATCACCCCATCGGTCTGGCAATTGTAGACATGCCTGCACAGACCTCAACCTGAAAATACGGCAAAAAACCCTATCTAACTGATATAAAACAAAAAACCAGATGCACGGGTTATTTTTGAATCTGGATCAAAATTTGCTGAGAAGTTTAAAACGGCTGCACAAGCCTTATCCCGCACTCTCGATCACAGGTGATTTATGAGCAAAATCGGCATTTTTTTCGGAACGGATACCGGCAGCACCCGGCTAGTGGCAAAAAAAATTTTCAGTCTGTTAGGCGATGAGCTGGCCGACAAGCCCAAAAATATCAATCGAGTAAAACCCGAAGAATTATTGCAGTACGACGCGCTGATTTTGGGCACGCCCAGTTATGGCATAGGCGACTTGCCGGGCCTGGGAGCCGGATGCCAGGAACGCAGCTGGCAAGAGTTCGTGCCTTCCCTGGACGGCGCCGACCTCTCCGGCAAACGCATCGCGCTATTCGGCTTGGGCCATCAAGAACGCTACGCTTCGCGTTTCGCCAGCTCGCTGATCCAGCTTTACCGGGTGTTTTACGGCTACGGTGCCGAAATAATCGGCCGCTGGAGTACCGAAGGCTACACTTTCGAACATTCCGACTCGATAATCGACAACCAATTCGTCGGCCTAGTGCTGGATCAACGCGGTCAACCGCATTTGACCGACGAGCGCATTCGAATCTGGCTGGCGCAAATCACGCCGCAGCTACTGCCGGTCTTAGCGGAGGCCGCCTAAATGGTGGCCTCATTCCTAGCAGAGCACGATTCCGTGGATCTAACCCCGTTAGCCGACTGCTCGACATGTGCTTACCGGGATAGCTTATTGGCTGCCGGCACTTGCAAACCGGGCGACCGCTGTGTGGTCGCCGAAAGCGGCCGGCAAATCGACCGTTTTTTTAAAGTTCATCCGGGCTTCGCGCCGAATTACGCCAATGATCCGTTCTGGGAACGCCGGGCAATCGCCGCCCGCTATCTCCCCACCAATCATTTACGCCCGCTACTAACCGATCCCGACGAAGCGGTGCGCCGGGTATTGGCCTACCGCGTCCCCGTTGACTGGCTACTGGAGTTGAGTCAGGACAGCGACAGAGAAGTCCGGGTCACCGTAGCCGATCGTCTGCCCGAAACACAACTTGAACTGATGGCCAACGACCCGGATTATTTGGTGCGAACCTACGTGGCCAAGCGCTTGCCCGCCGGGCGGCTGTTCCGTCTGGTCGCCGACCCGGACAATGAGGTGCGCCGCACCGTCGCCGAACGCATACCCAGTGTCAGTTTGGGCTTGATGGCCGAAGATCACGAAGTCAACATCCGCCGCATCGTCGCGCAGCGCATGGACGTCGACGATCTGGTCATGATGAGTCAAGACGAAGACTGGACCGTACGTTACGAGGTGGCCTTGCGCGCCGAGCCGGAACTGCTGAAACAGATGCTCGATGATGCCGACGAAGAAGTCAGCTTTACCGCCCGCGAGCGCTGGGAAGCCCTTACCATGGAGACAGCGCATGCCGCAAACTGAACACATCGTCGGCCTGACTTATGCGGATCGATTGCGCATGGCGACCGAATCTCGCCATCAAGCGCTGCAGGAACAGCTGGGTTCTGAATTGGCGGCGCTGACCTCGCTGATGGGGCCGATGAGCGACGGGCCGGAATGGCCGGCCGGCGCAGCCTGGCTGGCAGCACGGCATGGCCAAAACGCCTGCGTGATCTCGGATGGTTTATCCGATCCCTGGGTAGAGCGCGACCGCCCGGAAACCGGCCTGGGCCTGGAAGTGTTTATCGAAAGCCCGGATTCCGGCGCCGCCGCCGATGCGCCGCTCAGCAAACTCGCCGACACCTGGTTATTTCCTTTAACCGCCGAAGTCAGCCACACCCTGGCCGGCTTTCCGCGTTTGAGCGAACGGCTGTTGAACGGCGAGCTACTATCGATGGAATTCGCAATCGACCATATCAAGGACGGCCGCGGGCAAATCGGCGCACTGCTGGGCGCTAACAGCGAACCTGGCAAAACCCTAACGCTAGCGGGTGGCGAGATAAAACTGGTTGCCATCACCTTGCTGACCGGCAGCGAATTGAAGTATCTGCGCGGCAAAGGCGAACTAGCCCGTCACGAATTGGCCGACAAACTGAAAACCGCCGGTGTCGGCCATCTGTCCTTACTCCACCGCCCTTCTCTGGTCTGATCTGTATGCCTCTTACGCCCGAAATAGACGCCTGGCTACTGGAAAACGGCTTTCAATTAGGCCTCAACCCACACGGCAAACACCCATTGATTCTGTCCGCCCAACAAGGCCGGAGCGACGTGCTGACCTATCTGTTGGAGCAAGGTACAGATCTTACGGCGCTGGACGCTTACGGCAACAACGCGCTGTGGGCCGCATGTTTTGCCGAAGCCGGCGATTGCATCGGCTTGTTACTGGAAGCCGGCATCGATATTAACTATCAAAACCCGAGCGGCGCCAGCGCGCTGACTTATGCATCATCCAGTGGCAAGCACGCGGTGGTCAAGCAATTACTGGAAGCCGGCGCTAATCCGCTACTGACTACGCAGGACGATTTCAGCGCGCTGGACCTAGCCGCCAATCGCCAATGTTTGCAGTTGTTACGCAGTGCGATGAAAGCCGTGCAGGCATAGCGGAACCGGACATTATTCACTTTTACCCTAAATAGTGGCACTCTCGCGAAGGCGGGAGACCAGCAGCTACGCTGGAGTGGTTGCGCCGTCTCACAGCCTTCCAGCCTTACCTGCGCGTATCGGGATCGCATGCGATAACAGCGCTACACCCACATGCTTAGCCACCAATCTAAACCCTAAGCCGGAGTCCGCCTATTGCCGCAAGCCCAGCTCGGGCATAGAATGCGGCCTTTCTCAACATACTCCGAGGACGCACCATGTCAGACTCTTATTGGTTTAGAACCGGCGAAGCCACCGTATTTTCCAGCGAAGGGCAAGGCACCGACGCCATGCCGGAAATTCTGATTGGCGACGTCAAAGGCCCGGCCGGCCATGCTTTTGCCAATCTGATGGGCCAAACCGCCGGCCACACGCGCATGTTTGCGATCCGCGCCACCAACCAACAAGTGCGTCCGGCCACCATCATGGTGCCGAAAGTCACGATCAAATCCTCGGCTTATGTCAATTTATTGGGCGGTCCGGTACAGTCGGCGGTCGCCGACGCAGTCATCGATAGCGTCGCCGACGGCGTCATTCCGCGCCTGCAAGCCAACGAGTTGTGCATCATCGCCATGATCTGGATAGATCCCTCCTGCGCGGAAAACCCAGAGCTGGACCGCAAGGATTTGTACCGCACCAACTATGAAGCCATGAAGCTGGCAATTTCCCGAGCGATGAGCAACTCGCCGAGCATCGACGAATTGATCGCCAACCGCCACAAAATATTCCACGAAATGTACGACCCGGAAACTGGCGAATCACAGTGGTAGGCTTATAAAGCAATTCCTAAGGTTGCCGCAATAGCGGCAACCTGACTGCTTGATTCATCATAGAAGCGTATTGTCCAAGCATCATCGCATTCACAGGCTAATCCGCCCGCTCTGCAGCCTAATCCCTTTGCCACCTCCAGCAAGCAGTGTTATTATCCCGCGCCGTATCCGCCCGCACCGCAGCGAGCGATTCGCGTCAACGGAGACGCAAGAGGCTGGTTTTCAAGGTTATACGTTCGCCCTCCGCTTTGTTAAAATCCGCCGATTTTTTTGCCCTCGCGGCCAGCCCACTTTGCTAGGGTGTAATATCCATGCCGCTCGTTCCAATTCCGCAGAGTTTGACCACATGCCAACCCAACCGCTCGAAACGCTGTTCCGCTCAGAAGTTCTCTCCATGTCGGCCTACCATGTCGCCGATGCCAGTAACTTCATCAAACTCGATGCCATGGAAAATCCTTATAGCTGGCCGGAAGACATTCAAACACGCTGGTTGGAATCACTGAAAACCTGCCCGATCAACCGCTACCCGGACCCGGAAGCCAAGGCCCTGGCGGCCGCATTGCGCCGAGCGAACGGCATACCGGAGCAAGCGGCCTTGCTGCTCGGCAACGGCTCGGACGAGATCATTCAAATATTGCTGATGGCTCTGAGCGCCGATGCCACTGTGCTGGCACCGGAACCCGGATTTGTGATGTACAAGCAAGTGGCGCAAAGCCTGGGCCTGCGTTACCTTGGCGTGCCGTTGCAGGCAAACAGTTTTGAACTGGACATGCCGGCTATGCGCGCAGCGATTGCCGAATCGCGACCCTCCCTGATTTTTATCGCCTATCCCAACAACCCCACCGGCAACTTATTCGATGCCGACGCCATCAAGGAAATACTCAGCCTTGCACCGGGCTTGGTCGTGGTCGACGAAGCGTATGCGCCGTTTGCCGACGCCAGTTTTATCGGCGAGCTAGGACATTATCCTAATTTACTGGTGATGCGTACCGTTTCCAAACTGGGGCTGGCCGGCTTACGCCTGGGGTTTCTGGCCGGCGATGCGGCCATTGTGGAGCAGCTGCATAAAGTCCGCTTACCATACAATATCAATAGTCTGACCCAAATCACGGTGGGCTTTGCGTTGGATCATGGCGAGTTTCTGTTAGAACAAACCCAAACGCTGCGAGCGGAGCGCGCTTTAGTTCTTCAAGCCTTAGACGAGACACCCGGCGTCCACGCCTACCCCAGCGCCGCTAACTTCATATTGTTCCGCACCCTCAACAAAGCCGCAGACGACGTATTTGCTTCATTGAAGTCGCAAGGCGTGTTGATCAAGAATCTGTCCCCGCAAGGCGGGCTGTTACACAATTGCCTGCGCGTCACCATCGGGAAACCGGAAGAAAATCAAGCCTTTCTAAACGCGCTGGCAGTTGCTTTAAAGTGATAATTCTCAGCATCCGCAAACGCCTGAAACCCTTGAATAGCGCTGTCGCAAGAACAATTTCAATAATCACGGACAGTAGGGTATATTTGCTGAAAATTATAATAATCGATGTATCGCGATATACATCACATCATCAGGAGTGTTACTTATGAACCACGAAGGCGTCGATCATTCCAAACGCCAGTTTCTGACCTCGGCACTGTCGGTGGTTGGTGCAGTGGGTGCCGGCTATTTAGCCGTCCCTTTTCTCTCGCAAATGCAACCTAGCGCCAAGGCCATGGCAGCAGGAGCCCCCGTCGATGTCGATATCAGCAAGATGGAACCCGGCCAGCTAATTCGTGTAGCTTGGCGAGGGAAGCCGGTGTGGGTCTTGAACCGGACGCCGGAGGTTATATCCACTCTGGCGACGCTGGACAGCAAACTGGCTGACCCGGTATCCAACGAATCCATGCAGCCGGAGAACAGCAAAAATCCGCTGCGCTCCATTAAACCGGAAATTTTTGTCGCGGTCGGCCTATGCACGCACTTAGGCTGCTCGCCTACGTTTCGCCCGGAAATTGCCCCTAATGATTTAGGCCCGGACTGGAAAGGTGGTTTCTTTTGCCCGTGTCACGGCTCCTGGTTCGATCTGGCCGGTCGTGTGTATCGTGGCGTTCCCGCCCCTACCAATCTTGAAATACCGCCTTATCGATATGAAACAGACAATCTGATTGTCGTGGGCGAAGACAGCGAGGCAGACAAAGCATGAAGCGTAAAATGAATCAATGCAGCGAATGGCTGCTGGAGCGCTTTCCACTCTCCGATTTGTGGAATGAACACATGGCGCACTACTACGCGCCCAAAAACTTTAACATCTGGTATTTCTTTGGGTCTCTGGCTCTGTTCGTGCTCGTCAACCAGTTCATCACCGGCATTTTGCTGACCATGAACTACAAGCCGGACGCCAAACTGGCTTTCGATTCGGTCGAATACATCATGCGCGACGTCAACTGGGGTTGGCTGGTGCGTTACATGCATTCCACCGGCGCCTCGGCGTTCTTCATCGTCGTCTATCTGCACATGTTCCGCGGCCTGATTTACGGCTCGTTCAAGCAACCGCGCGAACTGATCTGGATTTTCGGCATGCTGATCTTCGTCTGTTTGATGGCCGAAGCGTTTATGGGTTACCTGCTGCCTTGGGGCCAAATGTCTTACTGGGGCGCGCAGGTAATTATCTCCTTGTTTAGCGCGATTCCAGTGATCGGCGACGAGTTATCGCTGTGGGTACGTGGCGACTATGTAGTTTCCGACGCCACCTTGAACCGCTTTTTTGCGTTTCACGTCATCGCTGTGCCGCTGGTATTGCTGATCCTGGTATTCCTGCACATCGTGGCTTTGCACGAAGTGGGTTCCAACAACCCCGACGGCCTTGAAATCAAGCAATCAAAGGACCCTTGGGGACATCCTGTCGACGGCATTCCCTTCCATCCGTACTACACGGTCAAGGACATCGTCGGCGTCGGCGTGTTCATGTTCTTCTTCGCCACGGTGATTTTCTACATGCCGGAATTAGGCGGCTACTTTCTGGAGCATGCCAACTTTATCCCGGCTGACCCATTGAAAACCCCGGAACATATCGCCCCGGTCTGGTATTTCACCCCGTTCTACGCCATTTTGCGCGCGGTACCGGATAAGTTTGCCGGCGTGATTGCGATGGGCGGCGCGATTGTGGTGCTGTTCATGCTGCCTTGGCTGGATCGTAGCCCGGTCAAGTCTATCCGTTACCGTGGCGGCATCTTCAAAAAAGCCGTGGCATTGTTTGTAGTGGCGTTTATCGGCTTGGGTTATTTGGGTACCCAGCCTGCTACGCCAGGCGCCACGACGGTTGCGCGGATATTGACCGCCGTTTACTTCGGATTTTTCCTGTTGATGCCTTTATATACCCGCTGGGAAAAAACCAAACCGGTACCGAATCGCCTGACCAACCAGCCTAGCCTGGAGGATCGCATTCCCGCTCTGCTGGCCTTAGTCTATGAAGTCGTTGAGGTACAGCAAGTTCCCGACAATATGGGGGGCACTATCGCTAAGAAAAGGCCGAACTGGTCCGGCATCTCAGCCGTGCTGATTCGTTTTGCAAAAAACCTAAAAAAGAGCCTGGATTAAGCCATGAAAAAAATACTCTACACTCTTTTGTTTTTGCTGCCTTTCAACGTGCTGGCCAGTGGCGGCGTCAAACTGGATAGCGCCGACATCGACTTGAGCGACAACCTGTCGATGGAGCGCGGCGCGAAGTATTACGTCACTTATTGTTTGGGCTGTCATTCGGCAAAACACATCCGCTACAAACGTATCGCGATCGATTTGAAACTAGATGAAGCGGAAGTTCTGAAAGTGGTGGCGCCTTTCGGGGCCGGCATTTACGATCAGATGCATTCAGCCATGAACGCGCACGACGCGGAAAAATGGTTCGGCACCACACCGCCGGATTTATCGCTGATCGCCCGTTCGCGCGGTGCCGACTGGCTATATACCTACCTGCGCAGCTTCTATGCGGAACCGGGAAAACCTTTAGGCGTTAACAACGCGGTATTCCCTGATGTCGGTATGCCCAACGTGTTCTGGCAACTGCAAGGTACGCAGTCGGCAATTACGCAGAAAATCGACGGCCATGACGTGATTACTGGTCTGAAACTGGATCAACCCGGCCAAATGACACCCCAGGAATTCGACAAAATGGTCAACGATCTGGTCAACTTCCTGGTTTACGTCGGTGAACCGGTACAGTTGGAAAGACAACAAATGGGTAAATACGTGCTGTTCTTTATCCTGATGTTTATCGCTCTAGCTTATCTGCTGAAAAAAGAGTACTGGAAAGACGTACACTAATCACAGCTTAAGCGCGTTATATCAAACCGGTATCGGCTAAGCTGATACCGGTTTTTTTATGACCAAGGGTTTAACAAGCAATCGATTTGTAAATCCGGTTAAAATCTCGGTTAAACTCCCAGTATAGCCATGCGCTAAGCTCTAACGCTGGAAACAACTCTATCCTTGACCGTCGAAAGCTAATATGAAAAAAACTACGCCTACCTCCGAAACACCAGTCTCTACCGCTGAAAAGCCCGCTCCAGCGAAAGCGACTAAAAAATCCCCTGCCAAATCCGTTGCCGTTAAAACAGCACAAGAAGCCTCCGCCGCACCGGGCAAAACCAAAGCTAAACCCAAAGCAACTACAACGCCTAAAGCCGTAAAAACAACGGCTGAAGCACCGGCTGCCCCGGAAAGTATCGAAAAAGCGCCGGAAGCTGCCGCAGCCAAAGCAGCCACGAAAAAAGCCAATCCAAAACCAAAGGCCGCCAAAGTAGAGCCTAATGTGGAAGCCGAGCCAAGTGGCACTGCGCCAGTCGAGATTTCCATGCTTGAACGCATAGGTTTGACCGCTGGCGTTATCTGGCATCATTTGGCTGAAAACGGCGCGACACCGGTTGCCAAATTAGTTTATGTACTGCCGGAGGAAGAGGCCGTCATTCAAAGAAGTATCGGTTGGTTAGCTCAAGAGGACAAAATCACGCTGTCGGCCAGAGGTGGTGACCAAGTCGAAACCATCGTGCTGAAGGGCTAGTATTTTGCGGCTGAGAAAATCGTTCCTCGCGCAACACTTAGCCGCTTGCCATGAAAATAACGATTGTTGAGGCATAAAGACCTCTGGCTTTAAACGACAAGCAACAGACGGTCAATTGCGAGAGCCATCCAAACCTCAGCAATGACCGAATAAGCGCACTATCAATTATTCGGAGGATAAACAATGAAAAACATTATTTTGGCAATCGTAGCTTTATTGTTCTTAGGCCAAACGGCGTATGCGGCCGACGCAGATTGCGAAGCGAAGGCGACTGAAAAAAAGCTGGCCGGCGCCGCCAAAAATAGCTTTCTTAAAAAATGCGAGAAAGACGCCAAGATCGCTGCCGCCAAAGCCAGTTGCGATGCAAAAGCGGCCGAGAAAACCTTGAAAGGAGCGGCCAAAAACAGCTTCACCAAAAAATGCGTCACTGACACAAATAAATAGCACTTTCGATAAACGCGAGTCCTCCGTCCCTCAGGAACGCCAGCAACGAATATCTGCTTGCCCCCATAGTTGCAATCACTCCGAAAATACGTTTTTTGTGGAATGACGTGTTTCAGTCCCACTGACATATGCGCAACAGCTATTAACCCCGCGCCTCAATAAGCTCGCTCCCGCAAAGCCGGGAGCCCAGTTGCCGCACTGGAGTCCGCTCTTATCGGGAATGACGACCTAAAGAAACTTAAGAACCGGATTAACCATAGCGGTTTCGAGAAGACCGCTTTACCTCACCCAAGCAGCAACAGCCCATCGATACAAAATTTTTCCGGTAACGAAAAAAAATTATTTGTTCTGTATTTGCTTTAGTTGTATGCTTTATCAAAACAAACACAGAACAAATATGACGCTTACCCGTAAACAACAAGAAATTTTCGACTTCCTGCTACAAAATCAGGAGCGATTCAGTCATCCGCCGACATTGGAAGAATTGTGCGCGGCGATGGGCTTGAAATCACGCGGTTCATTGCATAGCCAGATTAAGGCGCTAATCGATGCCGATTTGATCGAAGCGCCGCAGCGCAAGCAACGCGGCATCCGCCTGACCGAACACGCCAAATCGCTGGTCAACAAAACCGAGGCATCCGGCATGCTGCCTTTTGTCGGCACCATAGCCGCCGGCCGGCCGATAGAAGCGATCGAAAACATTTCTTATATGGCAGTGCCGGAAGAATTGAAAACCGAGAACCCTTGTTATGTACTGAAAGTAAAGGGCGATTCGATGCAGGAAGAAGGCATCTTCGACGGTGACTGGGTCATCATCGAACAACGCAGCCATGCCCGTAACGGCGAAATCGTCGTAGCATTGGTCGAAAAAGCCGAAGCAACATTGAAATTTATTGAACAGTATCCACACGAAACCCTGCTAATCCCCGCCAATTCCACGATGCAGGCCATGCGTTACCGGCCCGAGCAAGTGGAAATACAAGGGGTATTAGTCGGACAAATGCGTAGCTATACCAACCACCACTAGGAGGAGATTATGCTTCATCAATCCGTTCATATGCGCGATCAAAAAGCCAATCAAACAGCCATGCTGAACAGGGCGGATCGACAGGCCGCCATCAACATGATCGAGGAAATTACGTTGGTAGTGGTGCTGTGGGGTGTGTTTTTACTGGCTACCGGCTGATGTTCGTAACCATAAACTGCCTGGCACGGTCACCTGGCACCCGGCACGATGTATAAGCTGAGTTTTTATGTGCCGGTCAGCCATGCCGAGCAGCTAAAACAAGCGGTATTCGAGCAGGGCGCCGGGCGTATCGGCGATTATGATAGTTGCGCCTGGCAAGTGCTGGGAGAGGGCCAATTCCGGCCTCTTGCCGGTAGCGAACCCTATCTGGGCAGTATCGGTAAAATTGAGCAGGTCGCCGAATATAAGATAGAAATGGTCTGCGCCGATGATTTGATAAAAACGGTGGTGCAAACCTTGCTGGCTTGCCACCCTTATCAGCAGCCGGCCTACGAGGTTTATAAGATCCTCAGCATCGCAGACTTATCCTAGCCTGTTCAAATCAGTTTTAGGATCTGTGCACAAGCTGATTCCATTGGGACTCCAAGCCATCCAGACGAAATCTATCGATTGCCACTCGCTGGTAAAATGGCCTATCGTCCGTTTTTATGTTTTGATAGCCCCATCATTCCCACAATAGGGAATCCAGTTTTTTGAATTTCCCGGCTTCCCGCTTTCGTTGTACGCCAAAGCAAAGATTTTTGAGAGATTCTTTGGAATTTCCTTAATGTCCCCCACTATCCTCATCGCCCTCCTTCTTGGTGATTTCTTCCAAAGCAAGACCGCCGGCCAACGAACTGGGTTTTTTGGTCGCCGACCCCAAACCTTCGCTCAAATTGATTTTAAGTTTTAAATTGTTCGGCGAGTCCGAATTGCGTAAGGCCTCCTCCAAGGTGATCACGCCGCCTTTGTAGAGCTTGAGTAAATGACTGTCAAAAGTCTGCATGCCGATATTTTCGGATTTTTCCATCGCTTCTTTGATGGCGTGAATATCGCCTTTATGGATTAAATCGCTGACCAATTTAGTGCCCAGCAAAATTTCGATAGCCGCCACCCGCTTACCTTCCACGGTGGGCACGAGGCGCTGGGAAATAAACGCTTGCAGATTCAAGGACAAGTCCATCAACAACTGCGGACGGCGCTCTTCCGGGAAAAAGTTGATGATCCGGTCCAAGGCCTGATTGGCGTTATTGGCGTGTAATGTGGACAAGCACAGATGGCCGGTTTCCGCAAAAGCCAAAGCGTGTTCCATGGTCTCCTGACTGCGAATTTCGCCAATCAGAATCACATCCGGCGCCTGCCGCAGAGTGTTTTTCAATGCATCCTCATAACTGAGGGTATCGACACCCACTTCGCGTTGATTGACCAAGGATTTTTTATGCGGATGCACAAACTCGATAGGATCTTCGATGGTAATGATATGCCCGGATGAGTTGCTATTGCGATAATCTATCAAGGCCGCCAAGGACGTCGATTTACCGGAACCGGTGCCGCCGACAAACAAAATCAGCCCGCGCTTTTCCATGATTTTATCTTTTAGGATTTGCGGCAAGCCCAAGGCATCGGCACTGGGAATATCGACCTTGATGTTGCGGATTACTAAGGCATGGCAATTGCGCTGTTTAAAAATATTCACCCGAAACCGCCCGATTCCTTCTTCGGTAATCGCCAGATTCATTTCCGGCACCTGTTCGAAGGCAGCGCGTTGCTCGGCGTCCATGATACCGTCAGCAATTTCCTTGATGCGTTCACGGCTAAGTTTGACGTTTTCCAACGGTTTTAAGCTGCCTTGGAACTTGGCCGCCGGTGGAGCGCCCGCCGTCAGATAAAGGTCCGAACCATCGTGTTGGACGAGGATTTTTAGATAGTCTTTAAATTCCATGCGGGCGGCTCTCGAATTGATAATGCCCAAAGTGTAGGCCAATCCGCCCACAAGTGAAGCCGGGACGCTATTCGCTCGCTTACCCAAAAATGCCTGTTAATTTCTTCGCCGAAAAATGTAGTAGCTCGTTTATGCTTGCCTTCCCAAACCATTACTAATTCGTCGAGATGCCAAACCGCCGACTCAACTTGAGTAATTTTGCCCATGAAACCGACTTGCTTTACGGGATCATAGACAGCATTAAAGAAGCCGTCATTGTTTTCGACACGACGCACACAATCGTCTGCGTCAACCGCGCCGCTGAACTTATGCTGGGGATTGGCTCAACAGCCGATTGGGAGAATCGACATTACCTGTTTACCGCCGACGGCAACACGCCTTTTCCCGTTGCGCTTTTACCGTGTTTCCAGCCAGTTGACCCAGGCATGACGGAAGAGGCTATCGAATTAATTGTAAAGCGCGCAGACGGCAGCGCAGTCTGCGTCAGCGTTAGCGGTCGAGGCCTAGTAGACCGGCATGGCACTATATCGGCGTGGCTAACGATACTTTCGGACATTCCGGTGCCCAATAACCCGGAGAAACATGCCGAAATTTTAGAGTGCCAACATAACTTGGGCTCCGTCCTCAACCATATGCCGGCGATGATCGGCTACTGGGACAAAAATCTTATCAACAAATTTGGCAACAAAGCCTATGAAGAATGGTTCGGCTTTACTTCGGAAAACTTGCTCGGCAAACATATTCGCGAAGTCATCGGCGATCATCTATACACGCTGAATAAGCCGTTTATCGATGCCGTTCTGAAAGGAGAACCGCAGTATTTTGAGCGTACCATCGTCAATTTCGCGGGTGAAACGCGCTATACGCAAGCCGCTTATTTGCCCGACGGTACGGAAGGGCAAGTAAAAGGATTTTTCGTCTTGGTGACCGACATTACCGCATTGAAGTCTGCACAAAAACGGGTTAGCGAATCGGAAGCCCGTCTGCGTGCCATGTACGATAGCTTGCCGTTCTTGGCCTGGATGAAGGACAGAAACGGGAAATATATTCAAGCCAACAAACATTGGCTAAACGCCGTGGGCATCGACCATCTGCACGATTCAAACGATGTGACTGATTTCGATATCTGGCCGGAAGGCCTGGCCGAGCATTACCGCGCGGTTGACCAAGAAGTGATGCTGACTCGGCAACAAATATCGCTGACCGAGAGGGCCTTCGACGCTGGACGGGAAACCTGGACCGAAACGATCAAAGCCCCCATCGTCGACGATAAAAACGATGTGCTGGGCACCATCGGTCTGGCACGCGATATAACCGAAAGCCGCAGCGCGGAGGAGCGACTCCGCAATTACAGCGAACGCTTGAGCTTGGCCACCAAAGCCGCCGCAATCGGCATTTGCGAGTGGGATCTGGCGTTGGGCGTCGGGGATTGGGATGAACGCATGTACGAGATGTTCGGTATTCCTGTGGGGACGCCCATAGACTATCAGACCTGGGCAGCCTTGGTGGTAGTCGAAGACTTACCGCGTACCGAAGCCACACTTCGCAAGCTGATTCGAGACCAGCAGGAAAAGCATTGGGAGTTTAGGATTCGCCGCCAGAGCGACGGCGCCTTACGCTTCATTCAGGCGTCAGCCATCATAGCCGGCGATCCCAAGAGCGGCGGGCAAAAAATCGTCGGGGTTAACAGAGATGTCAGCAATTTTAAGTTGATCGAAAATGCCTTGCGCGAAAGCGAAGCACATCTGGCTCACGCCCAAGCCCAGGCGCATTTGGGCAGTTGGTCATTAAACCTTAGAGAGCATTCTCTGAAATGGTCTGACGAAAATTACCGCATTTTCGGCATGCCTTTGGGCACGCCGATAAGCTACGAGCGCTTCTTGAAATGTGTGCATCCGGCTGACCGACATTACGTGCGCCACGCCTGGGAAGCGGCCATGCGTGGCGCGCCTTACGACATCCAACACCGTATCGTGGCGAACGGTAAAATAAAATGGCTGAGGGAACGCGCCGATCTGGTATTTGCCGGGGATGGCAGTTTCGTGCGCGGCATAGGCACATCGCAGGACATCACCGAGCTGAAAATAATAGAAAAAGACCTGGAATCGTCCCGCTTGCAATTACGGCAACTGGCCGCTCGTCGGGAAAAGGCCCGTGAAGAAGAGCGCAAGCACATGGCCCGTGAAGTTCACGACGAGCTGGGACAAATGTTGACTGCCCTGCGCATGGAAATGTCGCTGCTGCGCATGAAATTCGCCATCAACAACCGAGAGCTGGCCGAACAAATCCGCAACATTATGGAATTGCTGGACCAAACCATCCAGGTTACCCGCGACGTGGCAACCTCCCTACG
Source organism: Methylomonas sp. TEB (assembly GCF_047777895.1). GTDB lineage: Bacteria > Pseudomonadota > Gammaproteobacteria > Methylococcales > Methylomonadaceae > Methylomonas. The sequence continues at coordinate 614,483 of NZ_CP180476.1, read as the reverse complement.
TCCCTCGGCGATAGAAATGGGAATCGTGCCGGCTTTGGAGTGGCTGGTAAGGAAATTCGCGGAACAATCCGGGATTCAGTGCGATCTGTTGTATCCGGAAGATGATTTCGATATGGACGAGGAATGCGCAATCGTGATTTTTCGCATCGCCCAAGAATCGCTGACCAATGTGCTGCGGCATGCGGCAGCCAGCAAGGTAAAAATTGCCGTCAATTTGGATAAGGACCACTATTGCCTGAAAATTGACGATAATGGTCGTGGTTTCGACACCCATGCGCCCACTAAGACCAAGTCTTTTGGCCTGATCGGCATACGTGAACGCTCCTTGATGTTGGGCGGAGAAACCAGTATTTCCAGTGCCCCGGGCCAAGGTACCTCTATCCAGGTACGTATCCCGGCTAACCCTAAAAGACCAGAACTATGATCCGATTAATTATTGCCGACGACCATGCCATTGTGCGGGGCGGTCTGAAACAACTATTCGCACTCTCCACCGATATTACCGTCGTCGGCGAAGCCGAAAATAGCCAGCAACTGTTGAGTTTTCTCGATGAAAACGCCGTTGATCTGGTGCTACTGGATCTGACCATGCCCGATCTTGGCGGCGTGGAGATGATCAGCCGGATTCGCAGCCAATATCCGGCATTGCCCATCCTGATTTTGAGTATGCACAACGAATTGCAAATCGTCTCGCGCGCATTAAAAACCGGTGCGAATGGCTATCTAACCAAGGATAACGACCCGGAAACCTTACTGACAGCCATCCGCCGAGTCGCCGGCGACGGTCGATTTATCGACCCTAAACTCGCCGAAAAAATGGTATTTGAATTCGAGAGCTCCGAGCCAAGCAAACCGCATGAAAAACTATCTGAACGCGAGTTTCAAATCTTGCAGTTACTGGCTAAAGGCCAAAGCCTGAACGACATCGGCAGGGACCTGGCAATCAGCAACAAGACTGTCAGTACATACAAAGCCCGGCTGTTTGAAAAATTGCACATCAGCAATAACGCCGAATTGATCCGCTACTATGATGCACACCGCCTGAACATGTAGTCCTATGCCCTCATGAGCAGGAAATTAACTACAAAAAATTACATCTTTACCTGCCTGAAATTTCGGATTGGCTGATATTCAGCCGCTTTACATTTAAATATGATGCAGGCTCCAGAATTTTGAATGCATCGGGGTTCATCTATGCAAGTATCGGTAACAGGTGAATGGTTTGAGGTGACTATCCGTAACACGTTGGAGTTTGCAAAATGCCATGAATTACTGGCGTCATGCAAAGCTCACACCAAAGTCAATACGCGCGCCGGCGCCAGGATAACACTCGAGAATATCCCTACATTCAATATGTGCGGCATCGCCACCATCTCGCTAATCTGCGATTGGATGCAGGCCGGCGTCGAGCTGAATCTGCAAGGCTGTGGCGGCGACGTACATCAGATTTTCGATACCGGCATATTCGATAAATACTTCAGCAAACACACCCCCTACATTCGCACCGCCCACCATGTGCCTGGAGCACACAAAGCCGCGTTTAGCCAAGGATTGCCCGATACACAAAACCCGCCCACGGTTACGTCCAGACCAAACCGTGCTGGAAAATTAGCGTGAAAACACCATTTTTCGATTTTTTCAGTGCGGGCGGACTGATGCCGCACGGGTTTTGCCTAAAGTGGACGCCCGGCCTGCTCTGGTCGTATGTGATTTCCGATGCCTTAATCACTCTGGCCTATTTCGCGATTGCCGTCATTCTGGCTTATGTCGTATCACAGCGCCGAGACCTGAAATTTCGCGGCATCTATTTGATGTTCAGCTCATTTATTCTGGCCTGCGGGGCATCGCACTTGATGTCCATCTTCCTGATCTGGCAACCCTTGTATTGGTTGGATACCGCCATAAAAGCCTTGACGGCGACCATCTCCCTGGCAGCGGCAATATTGCTGCTCAAGTTGGTACCGCATGCATTGAATCTACCGAGCAATCAGCAACTGGCCGCCGAAATTGCCATACGCACGCAGGCACAACAGGACCTACAGGAAAGCGAAAGCAAGCTAAAAGCCCTCAGCCAGCAACTCATCAGCCTGATAGAAGCCATTCCCGACGCTATTCTGTTCAAAGACGGCGACGGCCGCTTGTTATTCGCCAATGAGCACGCGCAACAGTTATTCCGATTTGACGGTATGGATTGGCAGGGCAAGACCTATCTGGAACTGGCCGATCAACAGCCGGACGCACTGGACAAGCATATAAAACTATTTTCGGATGAAGAAGCGGTATGGAAGGCCGGACACTTGATCATGTTCGAAGATCATATTCTCAACGACGAGGGCCGCTCGATCGAAATAGAGGTACGCAAAACGCCGATTTACCAGGAAAACGGCCAACGCAAAGGCATGGTGGTGATTAGCCGGGACATCAGCAACATCCGCTGGGCGGAGAGCCAATTGCGCATCGCCGAGCGCGCTATCGAGTCCCAGGAAGGGATCATGATTACCGATGAAAATAATATCATCTTGCGCGTCAACAACGCCTTCACCCGGCTGACCGGTTATCAGCCGGACGAAGTCATCGGCAACAAACCCTCGATTTTAAAATCCGGCCGCCACGGCCAAGAGTTTTACCGGGAAATGTGGGCCGCTCTGAAGCGCGAAAAATTCTGGCAAGGCGAGGTGTGGGACAGGCGTAAAAACGGCGACGTGTACCCGAAGTGGCTGACAATCAGCGTAGTAACCGGCGCGGACGGCCACACTTGCAACTACGTGGCGGCCTTTACCGACATTAGCCAGCACAAGGAAGCGCAAGCCGCCATTCACCGCCTGGCTTATTACGACCCGCTCACCGACCTACCCAATCGCCGCCTGTTGCAAGACCGGCTACAGCAAGCCTTACACAATAGCCGTTGCGTGGGCAAACATGGCGCGGTGTTGATGATTGATGTCGATAATTTCAAAACGATTAACGATACCCAGGGCCACCAAATCGGCGATCAGCTACTAATAGAAATTGCCTCGCGCCTAAAGTCCTGCGTCCGTCAAGGCGATACCGTTGCCCGGCTGGGCGGCGACGAATTTATCGTGCTGCTGGAAAATCTGGGCAGCGCGCAAGCCGAGGCAACCGCGAATGCCGAAGACGTTGCACACAAAATATTGTGCGCCATCAATACCGGCATGTTGTTAAACGGTAAGGAACATCTCGGCTCCATCAGTATCGGCATTGCCATATTCGACGAACACAACAACTCGTTCGACGACACGCTGAGGCGCGCCGACGCGGCGCTGTACCAGGCCAAGGATGCCGGCCGCAACACGCTGCGCTTCTTCGATCCACAGATGCAGGCCTTATTGGAATCGCGCGTACTGCTGGAGTTCGATTTACGCCATGCCCAGGCCCAAGATCAGCTAAGCCTGCATTACCAACCCCAGGTCGATAAAAACGCCCAGATTTTTGGCGCAGAAGTGCTATTACGCTGGAAACATCCGCAAAAAGGCATGATTTCGCCGGCCGAGTTTATCCCGCTAGCCGAAGAATCCGGCTTGATTCTGCCCATCGGCGAATGGGTGTTGCAATGCGCCTGCGAGCAACTCAAGGCCTGGGAACAGAATCCGCTCACCCAGCATTTACAGCTTGCCGTCAATGTAAGCGCCAGACAGTTCCGTCAAGCCGATTTCGTCGAATCGATCTGCCGAATTCTTAACAACTCGGGCGCCAACTCGGCAAAACTCAAACTGGAATTGACCGAAAGCATGGTATTGCACGATGTCGAAGATGCCATCGAAAAAATGCAAACGCTGAAATCATTGGGCGTACGTTTTTCGATGGACGACTTCGGCACCGGATATTCCTCACTGAGTTATCTAAAGAAGTTGCCGCTTAGCCAACTCAAAATCGATCAAAGCTTTGTGCGCGACCTTATCGTTGATCCTAACGATGCGGTCATTGCCCAAACCATTATCGGCATGGGCCACAACCTGGGCCTGAATGTGATTGCGGAAGGGGTGGAAACCCAGGATCAACGCATCTGCCTGGAGCGTATAGGCTGCGATGCCTTTCAAGGCTACCTGTTCGGCAAACCCATGCCCTTACCTGAATTCGAACGTGTAATACACAGCTTGAACCGGGCGATTCGACCGGAAAACATCCGCAACGGCAGCTAAATGGCCGTCATTTTAAGCCCTCATTGATTTTCTACACGACTTGGCGACATGGCATGTTTGATCATCCATCTGCCGTTTCACTCACTCTTATAACAATAAATTTAACGGGGGAAATCTTATGTTCTTAATGAACTGGCATTCGGTGGGAGTCAAAGTGGTAGCAATAACCACGGGCATACTCTTCGTCCTGAGCTTGGGCTTGTTGTTGATGTTTGCCAACATCGAAAAACAAAAACTGATAGACCGCAAGATTGAATCGTCCCGGCAATTGCTGCTGCTTTCCGAATCGATTCGCGACAATGTAGCCAAAAATTGGGAAAGCGGCCTTTACTCGCCGGAGTACCTCCGGCAGTTGGTGCAAGGCAAGGATGAAGCCAGCCGCCGGTCGTTGATTATCGCGACCGTCCCCACCGCCAATGCCTGGGACGTGATAGAAGCCAAAGCCAAGGAAGGCGGTTTTCGTTTTAAAGCGCCGGCACTGAATCCGCGCAATCCGCCCAGAAACATGCCGGACCAACTGGAACAACAGGTTTTGGACAAATTCAAAAAAGACCCGGCGCTAAGCGAATACAGCATGGTCGACGAAGAGAAACAAGAAATTCGCTATTTCAGACCGGTGAAAATGACCAAACAATGCGAGCTTTGTCACGGCGACCCGCAAACCTCGCAAGCCTTATGGGGCAACGGCAAGGGCCAGGATTTACTCGGTTATGCCATGGAAAACCGCCGGACTGGCGACTTGCACGGCGCATTCGAAATCATCACTCCCTTTAGCAACGCCTTTAGCGAGTTGAAGCAAACCGTGTTTTACGCTGTCGGCTTTTTGGGTTTGACGCTTTTAATCATCGGTATCACCGGTTATCTGGTGATGAGCAAAATCATCATCGGCCCACTGACCGCATTGGCGCTGAACCTGCAAGCCATTTGCAGCGGAGACGGCGATTTGCGTGCCAGGCTCAGCGCGTCGGGTAAATCCGAGTTTGCCTGGGTGGCCTCCAGTTTTAATGCCTTCGTGAAGAAAATCGCCAAAACCGTTGAAGAAATCAGCGTGACCAGCGACCGACTGGCGCAGGCCGCCAACAAACTGGCAACCATCACCCAATCCACCCAACAAGGCGTAGAGCGGCAATTGCAAGAAACCACGCTGGTGGCCAATGCGATGAAACAAATGACATCGACTGTACAAGAGGTTGCCAAAAACGCGGTCAAAGCATCCGAAGCCGCCGAAAATGCGGACCGGGAAGCGACGTCAGGCAAAAATATCGTCACGCAAGCGGTTGGCGGTATTAACGAATTAGCCACCGAAGTGGAAAATGCCGCCAATGTGATTCACGATCTGGAAACCGACAGCAACAGCATAGGCGAAGTATTAAGCGTGATTCAGGGCATCGCCGAGCAAACCAATTTATTGGCGTTAAATGCAGCCATTGAGGCGGCCCGCGCCGGCGAGCAAGGCCGCGGCTTTGCAGTGGTGGCGGATGAAGTCCGCACTTTGGCCAGTCGCACGCAAAACTCGACGCTGGAAATCCGCCAAACCATAGAAAGGTTGCAAGGCCGGGCGAAACAAGCGGTTTCGGTGATGGAAAACGGCAGAAAACGCGCCGCCTCCAGTGTTGAGCAAGCCGCTTCGGCAGGTGATTCGATCAATACCATCAGCGAGAGAATATTTACCATCAACGACATGAATAATCAGATCGCCACCGCCGCAGAGCAACAGACAGCGGTCGCGGAAGAAATTAACCGTAATGTCAGCAATATCAGCCATGTGTCCCAAGAAACCTCCAGCGGCGCCAAACACACCGCCGATGCCTGCCATGAGTTGCTTGAGCTGGCAAATCAATTACGCCAGACGGTTGGCCATTTTAGAATTTAAAGCCATCGCTTCGCCGGCCGTCAGCGGCCGGCGAATCACCGACCCACCAAGGCAAACCCCTGATTTTTTGGTGGATTTTCCCGCCGAAAGTTGCCCAATTAATTGTTTGCCCACGTTGCTGACAGCCGCATATTGCTGAAATCCACAGTATAATGCGGCGTTTTTCCTGCTAGACATCTGAGTTATGAGTCAACAAAGAAAAGCGGTGGCGCTGATTTCCGGCGGCCTGGACTCCATGCTGGCTACCCAAGCCATCCTTGAGCAAGGTATCCACGTCGAGGGCATCAATTTTTTCACCGGCTTTTGCGTGGAAGGCCACACGCACGCGATACGCAAGCAAGACGCCGACAAGGTCAAACGCAACAACTCGCTGTGGGTGGCCGAGCAATTGGGTATCAAACTGCATATCATCGATGTCATCGAAGAATACAAAAACGTCCTTCTAAACCCCAAGCACGGTTACGGTGCCAACCTAAACCCTTGCCTGGATTGCAAGATTTTCATGGTCAACAAGGCCAAACAGTGGATGGTGGAAAACGGCTTCGATTTCATCATCACCGGCGAAGTGGTCGGCCAACGACCCATGTCGCAGCGCAAGCAGACCATGCCCATCGTCGCGGCCCAGTCCGGTGCCGACGATTTACTGGTAAGACCCTTGTCCGCGCAAAACCTACCCGCCACTTTGCCGGAACGCGAAGGCTGGATCAGTCGCGAGAAAATGTTTGGTTTCAGCGGCCGGTCACGCAAACCGCAAATGACCTTGGCGAAAGAATACGGCTTTACCGACTACGCCCAACCCGCCGGCGGCTGTTGTTTCTTGACCGACGAAGCCTACTCGTTAAAGCTGGTTGATCTATGGAAAGCGCGCGGCGAACGCGATTACGATCTGGACGATGTGATGCTGCTGAAAGTGGGACGGCATATCCGCCCCAAACCACATTTCAAAGTCATCATAGCGCGCGAGGACGGCGAAGCCCGCTTCATGAGCGGTTATAAAAAAGAATTTATCAGCATGAACTGCGCCAGCCATCGCGGCCCGCTGGCCTTGATCGACGGCACGCCCAGCGAAGACGATTTGCTGCAGGCCGCGCAGATTACCGCCCGCTACGGCCAAGGCCGCGAAGCCGAACAAGTGGAAGTGACCATCCGCGAGCGGGACGGAGCAGAACGCAATGTGTTCGTTAAGCCTTTGCTCGCCGACGAAATTCCACAGGAGTGGTTCGTATGAGTGAACATGTTTTGAACGCCCGCCGCCTGCTCTGCCCCTTGCCGGTAATCCGCACTCAGGACAAAGTCAAAACCCTGCTGACCGGTGACGTGTTGACCGTGGAATGCACCGATCCTGGGGTGATGCAGGATATTCCGGCTTGGTGTCGGATTAATGGGCATAAGGTTTTGGACACTCGTACGGGTGATGGGGAGTATGTGATTGTTTTGGAAGTAGGTTGAGTTATTTGATTGGTTGTGTCGCTGTCGCGACGGGCTGATTTGATGTCGGTTTCACGAAAAACGTCCTTGTTTTTCGCCCTTCGGGTGCTAACGCATGCAAATCGACTATCCTGCCGATTTGTCGGCCCGACAGCCGAGTAACTTTTCTTTGTTTGACCAAAGAAAAGTCACCAAAAGAAACACCATCCGGATGCCGCTTTGATCCTGCGCGCCGAAGCTTTCGACGGGGATCGACAGAAGGGGCTTACTGCCCCTCTGTCGATGTGCGGCATCCATGCCGCCCCCCTACGGGCTATTCCCGCCAAAAGCTCCGGTGCTCGGCGCGGCATACGGGAGGAAAACCGTCGCGATAGTAAGAAACGGTTTATATAAGAGCATGGGATGCTATGTAGGATCATTTAATCATTTGCCATGCGTTTGAATAATCACCATATTTCATCAGGATACATAGCCTGTACAATTTTGCAACCAATCAAAACCAAAGCTGTAACCAAATGACCGAAAAAGAAATTTTCGCAGAAAATCTTGAAAAATTTGTCCTTGAACTTAAGGATTATGTCAGCGCGGAAGATGGGCAATGGAATGTAAAAGGTTTCGTAGATATATTTAAAAACATATACACCATCTCAGCGGACACCAAGATTGTTTCAAAAATTCTTGAAATTCATTTATTCCCTAAGATTTTGCACTTTGCCCAATCAATTGGTTACAAAGTCGTACTTGCAGAACACCAAAACTATTACCCAGACATTTCGTTTGTAAAAACGGATAATGAATCTATTAAATTTGCGGTCGATTTTAAGACTACCTATAGAAACCCAAAGAAACTGCATTTATGCAACGGGTTTACACTTGGTTCACACGGCGCGTATTTCGAAAATCGTACCAGCACTAAAAATATCCAGTTCCCTTACAGTTCATATTCAGGCCATTTTTGCCTGGGCATTATTTATGATAGAGCTGACGGAGCAACCATTGATGAAACTAAAATTCATCGGATAGACGAATTACAATCCATTGCATCAGTTGTAAAAAACTTTCAGTTCTTTATTGCCGAAAAATGGAAAATCGCCAGCGATAAAGGCGGTAGCGGGAATACTGCGAATATTGGAAGTATCAATAACATTGCCGACATCATCTCAGGTCAAGGCATGTTTTCAAAGTTAGGCGAAAACTGGTTCGATGAATATTGGATGAATTACCGTAAAATCACCATTCAAGATGGGAAAGGAGGTACGAAAAAAATCTCCACATTGCGTGAGTTTGTCGCGTACAAAAACGGCGATATTTCGTTGGTGGTCGATAAAAGGAACGGTGAATAATGAGCACCAAAATATACGTTCCTCCGATAAAATCCCAAGGCATTAAAACCAAACTTGTACCTTGGATAAAAAGCATTGTACCTAACGATTTTGATGGCTTGTGGATTGAGCCTTTCATGGGAACCGGTGCGGTCGCTTTTAATGTCGCTTCGCAACATTCGCTATTAAGCGACACGAATCCTCACCTTATTAATTTTTACTCTAGCGTTGCTTCTGGAGAAATAACTACCGAAGTGGTTAAAGACTATCTGACACGCGAAGGCGCATTGCTTTTAGAAAAAGGTGAAGACCACTATTACTTCATCAGAGACCGATTTAACGCCGAGCACTCACCGCTTGATTTTCTTTTTGTCAATCGGGCAGGTTTTAACGGAATGATCCGTTTCAATAGAAAAGGTGGCTTCAACATTCCGTTTTGCCGTAAACCTCAGCGTTTTGCCCAAGCGTATGTAACAAAAATTGTCAATCAAGTGGATTGGGCGAGTAAAATTATTAAAGCAAAACACCTCTCGTTTAAATGCCAGGATTTCACCAAAACAATTGGTGAGGCTTCATCACAAGACATAATTTATTGCGACCCGCCTTACATCGATAGGCATGTTGATTATTATAACGGCTGGGATGAAAGCCACGAACGCGAGTTATTTAATAAACTTTCCGAGTTTAAAGGCAAATTTATTTTATCGACGTGGCACCATAATGATTACCGAGAAAACGAATATATAAAGAAATTATGGTCAAAATATAACGTTATTACCCGTGAACACTTCTATCATCTGGGTGGAAAAGAAGAGAATAGAAATCCGGTTGTTGAGGCATTGGTTACAAATTTTCTTAGCGCACCTGTTGATAAAATAATTGAGCGTCCAATTCAATACACTCTTTTTGAACAACCCGCTAAATATGTAACGGCATAATACGACTCTCAAGCCACCCCATTTACGTTGCGTTACGGCAAGTAAGTTAGGTTAAATTTTTTGGTCGCATTCTTCTATAAAGTTAAAGCCATGTAGCTGAGCACTGCTGTTTGTAAACACGCGGTTTTATAGTCAACTAAGTTGGTTGTGTCGCTGTCGCGACGGGTTGATTTAACGTCGGGTCTCGGCCCGACAGCCGAGTGACTTTTCTTTGTTTGGCCAAAGAAAAGTCACCAAAAGAAACGCCACCCGGATGCCGCTTTGATCCTGCGCGCCGAAGCTTTCGACGGGGATCGACAGAAGGGGCTTCCTGCCCCTCTGTCGATGTGCGGCATCCATGCCGCACCCCTACGGGCTATTCCCGCCGAAAGCTCCGGTGCTCGGCGCGGCATACGGGATAAAAACCGTCGCGCTAGCAACAAACGGTTTTACCGAAATCATTTAATCACTATTTAGGCAAAACAATATGTCGGGAACCAATTTCATATTCACCGGAGAAATCATAGAAAGTGGCACGGTAATCGTGCAAGGGGCTTTAGCTGTCTTTGTAACTGAATATGAGATTTCGCTGAGCAAACACATTGCTGGAATGCATCGTGGAAAGAAGCTTATTGTTGCACCGTTTAGTCCCAAAATGTTTTGGAGCCCAGCCTTGGAAAACGGATATCAAATCAACATGCAAGGAAGTTCGCTTGGAGGTTATTCCAATGGTCCTTTAGGTCATCCCGGCGATGGCGAGTTTGAAATTTACACAGTCCTTACGGCCTCCATTTCTGGTAAGTATCGCAAGGAAGGACTAGATATTGAAATTGAAGTAAATACAAGTCGTGGCAGAGAGGTTTGCTACATCGCAAAGGAAACATCGGAAGAAAAACTACAGCCACTAAACGTAAGGGCCAAATTTCTTGTACCCAAGGATAAATTAAAAGAGTTTTTAGGGTTCAATGACAGCAATGGCAAGTATTTTATGGACCAATTTGATGCTATTAACTAACTCTTCGCTGCATTACGCTATCGCCAATGCACCCTACTGGGAATAGTCAACAGGCTTTTGAACATTCATTACTTGCTAAATTCCGGGATGGTTTTGTCCCGTATGCCGCGCCGAGCACCGGAGCTTTTGGACGGAATAGCCCGTAGGGGCGATGCAGGGATGCATCGCGTTGCCGAAGGGGCAACGCGGTAAGTTGCAATCCGTAGGGCGTCAATAGGCGAAGCCGTATTGCGCCGCATGTTGGCATTCGACTATTCGGTGCATTACGCTATCGCTAACGCACCCTACGAGGCTTAAATAAAAGGCTTTGGGGCATGAATTACTTGCCAAATTCTGGGATGGTTTTTCCCGTATGCCGCGCCGAGCACCGGAGCTTTTGAGCGGAACAACGCGGTAAGGTGCAATCCGTAGGGCGTCAATAGGCGAAGCCGTATTGCGCCGAATGTTGATCTTCGATTATTCGGTGCATTACGCTATCGCTAATGCACCCTACGAGGGATAAACAAAACTCTTTGGTTTGCACTAAATTCCGAGCCCAGTAGGGTGGGCACGGCTGTTTGTGCCCACGCAGATTTATGGTTATCGATTTAACACGGTGGGCAAAAAAGCGTTGCCCACCCGACATTTGAATGTCGTATTAAGGTTGATGCCACAAAGTGCATCTAAATTCCGGGATGGTTTTGTCCCGTATGCCGCGCCGAGCACCGGAGCTTTCGGCGGGAACAGCCCGCAGGGGTGCGGCATGGATGCCGCACATCGACAGAGGGGCAGGAAGCCCCTTCTGTCGATCCCCGTCGAAAGCTTCGGCGCGCAGGATCAAAGCGGCATCCGGGTGTCTTTTCTTTTGGGTACTTTTCTTTGGACAAGCAAAGAAAAGTATCTCGGCCGTCGGTCCGAGAACCGACGTTAAATCAAGCCGTCGCGACAGCGACACAAATTAACAGGTTACAACAATGGCAGTAGGACAAATCGACTTCCCCACCATGCATGCCGTCAAAGGCATCAAACTCGGCACCTGCAATGCCGGCATCAAACAAACCGTCCGCGACGATATTTTAGTGCTCGAAATGGCGGACGGTGGCAGTTGCGCGGCGGTGTTTACCCAAAATGCCTTTTGCGCGGCGCCGGTACATATCGCCAAAGCGCACTTATCGCAAAATCCGCGCTGGTTGCTGGTCAATTCCGGCAACGCCAATGCCGGCACCGGTAAACAAGGTCTGCAAGATGCGTTTGCCTGCTGCGCCAATCTGGCCGGCGAAGTCGAGGCCTTGGCACAACAGGTTTTGCCCTTCTCCACTGGCGTCATCGGCGAACCGCTGCCGGTGGAAAAGCTCACCGCGGCATTGCCGAGCGCCGTCGAAAACCTGGCTGAAAGCCATTGGGATAGAGCCGCGCGCGCCATCATGACAACCGACACATTTCCCAAGGGCGCCTCGGTCATCATCGATATAGCCGGCCACCCGGTGACGATCACCGGCATTTCCAAAGGCGCCGGCATGATTCAACCCAATATGGCCACCATGCTGGGTTTTGTCGCCACCGATGCCAATATCGAGCAATCGCTGTTGCAACAATGCTTGTCCGCGGCAGCGGAAAAATCCTTTAATCGCATTACCGTGGACGGCGATACCTCGACTAACGATGCGTGCGTACTATTGGCCAGCGGCAGTAGCTCGGCACCGGAAATTCTGGCGGACAGCGCGGAGTTTGCGACCTTCGCCGAGGCCGTGATGACGGTTTGTAAACGTCTGGCGGAATTGATTATTCGCGACGGAGAAGGTGCGACGAAGCTGATGCGCATCGTCGTCGAGCAAGCCCGCGACAGTGCCGAGGCGGTGCAAGTCGCCAAAACCATCGCTCATTCGCCGTTGGTGAAAACCGCCTTCTTCGCCAGCGACCCGAACTGGGGGCGGATTTTGGCGGCGGTCGGCCGGGCCGGGGTCGAAAACATGGATCTGGATAAAATCGAAATTTATCTGGGTACGGTGTGCATCGTCGAAAATGGCGGCCGAGCCCGCTCGTACACCGAACAGGATGGTCAGCGCGTGATGAATCAGGAGGAAATCGTTGTCACCGTCAGACTGGGACGAGGCACAGCTAGCGAGGAAGTGTTGACCTGCGACTTTTCCTACGATTACGTGAAAATCAACGCCGAATACCGTACCTAAGCGGCTAAAAGTATGTCAAGCAATAATCAGCGTCTGCATGTCGCGGTCGGCGTAATCCGCGACGGCGACGGCAGGATTTTGATTACCCAGCGGGCCAAACACGCGCATCAAGGCGGCTTGTGGGAATTTCCGGGCGGTAAACTGGAAGCCGATGAACCGGTACAGCAAGCACTAGCCCGTGAGCTGGCGGAAGAAGTTGGTATTCAGGTAGAAACCGCAACACCGCTGATCAAAATCAACCACGATTATGGCGACAGGCATGTGTTGCTGGATGTTTGGAATGTCAGCGCCTTTGCCGGCCAAGCCAGAGGCTGCGAAGGCCAGGCGATGCGCTGGATTGATGCCGAGCAACTAAAGGAGTTTACCTTTCCGGCCGCCAACATCCCCATCATCGCCGCCGCGCAACTTCCGCATTATTACGCCATCCTGGAAGGCCGCAGCGCGACGGAAGCGCTAGACAATTGCCAACGGATTTTGGCAAACGGTGTCAAGCTGCTGCAATTTCGCGTCAAGTCTTTACCTATTGCCGATTTGCAAACTGTCTTCGAGCAGGTTTCTCAGCTTTGCCGGCAGCAACAGGTTAGCTTGCTGGTCAACGCCGATTTGCCTGTCGATACGGTTCATGCGCAAGGCCTGCACCTGAGCAGCCGCGCCTTGCTGGCCTGTCATGAACGGCCAAACGGCTATCGCTGGGTAGCGGCATCGTGTCATAACCTTGAGGAACTGAAACACACAGAAGCGCTGGGCCTGGACTTTGCGGTTTTAGCGCCGATCCAAGCGACCGCATCCCATCCGGACGCCACGGCGCTAGGCTGGCAGGCTTTGAGCGAACTGCTCGAGCACATCAATTTACCGGTGTTTGCTTTGGGTGGTTTGGGCAGGCGCGACCTGAACCGAGCCCTTGCCGCCGGCGCTCAGGGCATAGCCGGCATCAGCACCTTTTTAGCGACAGATTAGCCAGATAAAATCCGGCTTAGTAGGATTCGAAATCCGAATTTTCGTTGTCTTCGTCAAGCAGTGGCGGGCCGGGAATTTTATGGGCTTCGGTAGCCCAATCGCCTAAATCGATCAATTTGCAACGTTCGGAACAGAACGGCTTGAATGGTTCGGCGGCTATCCAGGCTACCGGCTTGCGACAAGTGGGACATGCCACCATAGTCGGGGTATTCGCGGTCATCAGAACATGCAGCGGGTCAAAGAAAATTCAATATCGTCCAACGTCTGGCTGGGCCGGTTTTCGTCAACCGATGGATTCATAAACCGGATGCTGAACCGATGCTTGCCACCGCTGATCTCGGCAAAACACGGGGTGTCAGCCGCCAAGCCAACTCGAAGCAATTGCACCGGATGATTTTTATTGTCCAGCGCTAACTGGAAAAATCCGGCCTTGGCAAGCTCCTGCGTGGGCACGCTGCTTTGCCGAATAAAACCCAGGATCAAATCGATCGCTACCCGAATGTCCACGAACGGTTGAGTCCAGCGTTCCAGATCTTTTTGTTGCTCGGCCTCATGCTGCTCCAGCCAGTAATGAAAGGCCGGCAAATCGAAGGAACAGCTACCGCCGGGGATGGAGTTGCGCTGCGAGATACTTTGAAACAAATCGCTTTCCATCACGCTGATGCCAATTTTGCCGTTGGCGCTATACAAATTACGGCTGGCTTGATTCAGCTCAAGCAGTATTTCCTGCAATTTCTCATCATCAACGCCATGGCTATGCGCCAGTTGATTCAGTACTTTGGTGTGTCTATCCAGCTCTTTGATCAACTCGGATTTCAAGTCGCTGCGGCTGAAGATCATCAAGATGTCGAGTAAAACTGAAATGGCGGCGCGTTTATCGAAGACCGAAGCGCCCAACATGAAGTGACTGAGCTGTTGAAAGAGTTGCTCCAAGCGCATAAACACCCGAATTCGTTCATTGAGAGGGAATTCGTAGATAGTTTGTGTATTCAAGCCGATTGTGTCCTGACGGTGGCTAATAAAGTGTAGGAATTGTGCAGTCTTTTAATCTGTTCTGCAAGTTGCTCCGGGCCGGCGATATTCTCGATGACATCGTCCGCTTTGCTTAAACGTTCTGGCCGCGACATCTGACTGTCGATGATGGCTTGCACTTGCTGGCGAGTGAGTTTATCGCGCGCGGTAACCCGGGCTATTTGCAAATCCACCGGGCAATCGATCAATAAAACCCGATCCACGACATAAGGATTTTTCGACTCCAGCAGCAGCGGCACGGCAATAATGCAATAGTCGGCGGTTAACTCGCGGACATCCTCCGCGATCTTCCCGTACACCAAGGGATGCATGATGCCATCCAATTCACGCTTTTTGTCCGCATCAGTGAATACCGCATCGCGCAGTCTGGCGCGATTCAGGCTACCGTCCTGGTTAAGCATCTGTTGCCCAAAAGATCTAGCGATCATCGACAGAGCAGGCTGCCCCGGCTCGACCAACTGTCGGGCAATCAGATCTGCGTCGACAATGGGAACGCCAAATTCGGCAAACAACCGGCAAACCGTGGATTTACCGCTGCCTATGCCGCCCGTCAGACCAATCTTCAGCATCGCCTACAAACCGGCAGTATGCAGATATAAGGCATTCAGCTCCGGCCCGAACAACATTGCCAACCAGCCGGCCATGGCCAGATAAGGCCCGAAGGGTATCGGTTTGCCGGCATCGCGTTTGCCGAATACGATCATCGCGATACCGATGACCGCACCCACCAAAGATGACAGAAGAATGATCAGCGGCAGATATTGCCAGCCCAGCCAGGCCCCGAATAGTGCCAGCAGCTTGAAATCGCCGTAGCCCATCCCTTCCTTGCCGGTCAGCAATTTAAAAAGTTGATAAACGCTCCACAGGCTCAAATAGCCTGCCACCGCGCCGATGATCGCGTCGTGGCTATTCGTGTATATATCAAACAGGCTTAACAACAGGCCCAGCCACAGCATCGGCAGCGTGATCGAATCAGGTAATAATTGCTGATCGATGTCGATAAAACTCAATGCGATCAAACACCAAGTCAGAGGTAATGCAAACGCTAAAGCCCAACCGTAACCGAAATGCCAAGCCACCACGGCCGAACATAAACCGGTAAACGCTTCGATAAGCGGGTAACGGATGGCGATTTTCACCCCACAATGTGCGCATTTGCCGCCCAACAACAGGTAACTGATGACCGGAATGTTTTGATAGGCTTTGATTTCGGTTTTGCACGACGGGCAATGCGAGGCCGGCAACATCAGGTTGAACACTTCGCTTGCTTCATCATGCGGGAGCTGCAAATATTCCCGGCATTCGCGCCGCCAACCCGTCTGCATCATGACCGGCAAACGGTAGATAACCACGTTTAGGAAGCTGCCGACCAGAAGGCCCAGCACGCAAACGACGCTGATCAGAAACAGCGGATAGTGTTGTAGAGTGGCAAAAACCATGAGGGGGAGAGGATGCGTGTAATTCGGCCCCGGCGCTCGGCCCAACGATGGCAAGCAGCCGGGGAATAACAAAAATTAAATAGCGGCGCCCAACTTGAAGATAGGCAGATACATCGCGACAATCAAGCCGCCGACCAGGATACCCAGGATCACCATAATGATAGGCTCCATCAAGCTGCTCAAGTTATCGACCAGGTTATCGACCTCTTCTTCGTAAAAGTCCGCGACTTTATCCAGCATCGCATCAATGGAACCGGACTCCTCGCCAATCGCGACCATTTGCACCACCATATTCGGAAACATGCCGGTGGTCTCCAAAGCAAACTTCAATTGCTGGCCGGTGGAAACGTCGTCGCGCACAGCCATCACCGCTTCGTAAAATAAAATATTGCCGCAAGCCCCTGCCACCGAAACCAGTGCTTCAACCAAGGGTACGCCAGCCGCAGACATCGTTGACAGCGTTCTCGCAAAACGAGCGATGGCCGATTTTTCCAGAATCATCCCGACAACCGGGATTTTCAGCAAAGTTTTATCGAGAAAATGGTTAAACGCCTTCGAGCGCTTTTTAAAATAATTGAACACGTAAGCGGTAATGGCGATCACGCCAATCACCGCCCACCACCATTCCTGCACCCACGCCGACAGCTCAATAACAAATTGGGTAAATGCCGGTAGGTCGGCGCCAAAGCCTTTAAACAAATCCTCAAACACCGGCACCACGAAAATCAGCAAAATCGCGGTGACGATAAACGCGACGACCAACACTGCAATCGGGTAGGTCAATGCTTTTTTAACCTTCTTTTTGATCGATTCGGTTTTTTCTTTGTAGGTGGCAATCTTGTCGAGCAAAGTTTCCAATACCCCGGCATGTTCGCCGGCTTCGACCAAATTGCAGAACAGCGCATCAAAATACAGTGGCTTACGGTTTAAGGCCTGGGCCAGGGTATCGCCACCTTCCACATCGGCTTTTATCGATAACAGCAACTCCGACATACTGGCGTTGTCGTGTCCCTTGCCGATAATATCGAACGATTGCACCAAAGGCACACCAGCGGCCAGCATAGTCGCCAACTGCCTGGCGAACACCGCGATGTCGCCGGGCGTGATTTTCTGCACTCTGGCACCGAACAAGGGCTTGGACTTGGCTTTGATACCGATGACCCGAATGCCCATCCGCCTTAATTCGGTGCGCGCAATGACCTCGCTCTTGGCGCTGATGGTACCTTTGGTTTTCTTGTTTTGCCTATCGAAACCGTCCCAATTGAACTCGATTTGTTCGTCTTGCTTTGCCATGATTATTCCTTGGTGACCCGGTCAATTTCTTGCAGCGAAGTGACGCCTTGCTTAATTTTTAACAGCCCCGACATTCTTAAATCGTTGATTCCTTCACTTTTCGACAATTCCGCCATTTGCATGGAATTACCGCCGTTCAAAATCAGCGCACGCATTTTTTCAGTGATAGGCATTACCTGGTAGATCCCTACCCTGCCCTTGTAACCGTTATTGCAATGTTCACAACCCACTGGACCGTAGACTTTAAACGTACCGATTTCCTCCTGCTTAAACCCGGCCGACAGCAAGGTGCTTTCCGGATAATCAACCTCCTGCTTACAATGCTCGCATAAGCGCCGCGCCAGCCGTTGCGCCATGATCAAAATCACCGCCGAAACAATATTGAACGGTTCTATGCCCATTTGCACCAAACGGTTGATGGTTTGCGGCGCATCATTGGTATGCAAGGTAGACAACACCATGTGACCGGTTTGCGCCGCCTTGACCGCGATACTGGCGGTTTCCAGGTCGCGAATCTCGCCAACCATGATGATGTCAGGGTCTTGCCGCAAAAACGCCCGTAGCGCTTCGGCAAAGGTCAGGCCGGCCTTGGGATTGACATTGACTTGGTTGATGCCTTCCACGGTGATCTCGACTGGATCTTCGGCGGTGGAAATATTGGTTTCGATGCTGTTCAGAATATTCAGCCCGGTATACAGCGATACGGTTTTACCGCTACCGGTCGGCCCGGTGACCAGCACCATACCGTAAGGCTTGTGGATCGCCTCCAGAAAATTTTTCTGCTGGTCGGGTTCGAAACCGAGTTTCTCGATACCAATTTGCGCACTGGTCGGATCGAGAATCCGCATTACCACTTTTTCACCGAACAACGTCGGGCAGGTGTTTACCCGAAAATCGATGGCCCGGTTCTTGGAAATCTGCATTTTGATCCGGCCGTCCTGCGGCACCCGCCGTTCGGCAATGTCCATTTTCGACATGACTTTCAGCCGGGAAATAATCCGGTTGGCAATGCCCACCGGCGGACTGGCCACCTCCGATAAAATACCGTCGGCCCGAAAACGGATACGAAATTTTTTCTCGAAGGGTTCCAAGTGTATGTCCGACACCCCGCGTTTGATCGAGTCCAGCAGGATTTTATTTACAAAACGGACGATAGGCGCGTCATCAATATCCGAGCCTATTGCTTCGTCGGCCGGTTTGCTGTCGTCGCCTGCGGAAATATCGATATTGTCCAGATCGTCGTCCAACAGATCCTTCATCGACGTATCGGCAGCCTCCAGCGCCGTGTCTATCATGCGGATCAGCTTGTCTTCTTCAACCAGAATATTTTCGGTATTGTGCCGGGTATGAAACTTGATCTCGTCCAGCGCCTGAAAATTGGTCGGATCGGCGGTGGCGACAAACAAGCGGTTGCCGCGCTTGAATAAAGGTAAGGCATGATGCTGGCGAATCAATTTCTCGCTGACTAGTTTGATCGGCAAGAATGAAGGGTCTATGGCATCCAGATCGAAAAACGGCACACCAAACTCCGCCGAAGCCAGCGTAGCCACGGTTTTGCTGTCCGCATACTTATGTTCCACCAAATAGCTGATAAACGCTTGTTTACGCTTCTGCGCCTCCTGCAAACAGGTCGCCGCCGATTCCTCGGTCAACAAACCTTTTTGAATCAGGCATTTGACCAAGCCGCTGAAATGGATGTTAGTGGGTGCTGTCGCCATGAAAAAAGTCTGGATTGGTTTTACTGCAACTAAGTGCTGCAACTATAGATGAAGTAAGGATTTTATCCAAACTCATCAAGCCATGCCCAGGACTTTAACATGGTTATATTGGCATGCCGCCAAGCGCTGTTTTTAAGCTGGCGATCATTTGGAACGGCCGGCGGTGCCAAGAACAGCACCGCCGACGAATGGGACAAGAATCAGATTTCGTGATAAATCGCAGCACCTTCTTCCAGGAACTGCTTGGATTTTTCTTCCATACCAATTTTCAAGGCCTCGGCTTCTTCGAGACCTTTTTGCTCGGCGTAATTGCGCACGTCCTGGGTGATTTTCATCGAGCAGAAATGCGGACCACACATCGAGCAAAAATGCGCGACTTTTGCGGAATCCTTCGGCAAAGTTTCATCATGGAAAGAGCGGGCTTTTTCGGGATCGAGCGCCAAGTTGAACTGGTCTTCCCAGCGGAATTCGAAGCGCGCCTTGGACATGGCGTTATCGCGGATCTGCGCGCCGGGATGCCCTTTGGCCAAGTCGGCGGCGTGGGCAGCGATCTTGTAAGTGACGATGCCTTCGCGCACATCCTGCTTATTGGGCAGACCCAAGTGTTCCTTCTGAGTGACGTAGCACAGCATTGCGCAGCCGTACCAGCCGATATTGGCAGCGCCAATCGCCGAAGTAATATGATCGTAGCCAGGGGCAATGTCGGTGGTCAAAGGTCCCAGGGTGTAGAACGGCGCTTCGTAACAATCTTCCAATTGCTTGTCCATGTTGACCTTGATCATTTGCAACGGCACGTGGCCTGGGCCTTCGATCATGGTTTGTACGTCATGTTTCCAAGCGATTTGCGTGAGTTCTCCCAGGGTTTCCAGTTCGCCGAATTGCGCTTCGTCGTTGGCGTCGTAAATCGAGCCCGGACGCAGACCGTCACCCAATGAGAACGACACGTCGTAGGCTTTCATGATTTCGCAGATTTCCTCAAAGTTGGTGTAAAGGAAACTTTCGGTATGGTGAGCCAGACACCATTTGGCCATAATCGAACCGCCGCGCGAGACGATGCCGGTCAGGCGTTTGGCGGTTAACGGTACGTGATGCAGACGTACGCCGGCATGGATGGTGAAGTAGTCCACACCCTGCTCGGCTTGTTCAATCAGCGTGTCGCGGAAGATTTCCCAAGTCAGTTCCTCGGCTTTACCATCGACTTTTTCCAGGGCTTGGTAAATCGGCACCGTGCCGATAGGCACCGGCGAATTGCGCAGTATCCATTCGCGGGTTTCGTGGATGTTTTTGCCGGTGGATAAATCCATAATGGTATCAGCGCCCCAGCGGATGCCCCACAGCATTTTCTCGACCTCTTCTTCGATAGAAGACGTCACGGCAGAGTTACCTAGGTTACCGTTAATCTTGACCAGAAAGTTGCGGCCGATAATCATCGGCTCCAATTCGGGATGGTTGATGTTGGCCGGGATAATCGCACGGCCCCTGGCAACTTCAGAACGGACGAATTCTGGCGTGATGAAGGACTGGATATTGGCGCCATAGGAAAAGCCGGGATGCTGGCCTTGGTAACGGTCGCGCATTGCTTCAAGATTTTGGTTTTCGCGAATAGCGATGTATTCCATCTCAGGAGTAATGATGCCTTTGCGGGCATAATGCATTTGCGACACATTATGGCCGGATTTGGCACGGCGCGGGTTACGGGTCAATTCGAAACGTAGGTGCGCGGTTTTCGAGTCGTGTAAGCGCTCGTGACCATACTTTGAGGTCGGACCTTTCAATAATTCTGTGTCGCCGCGCTCCGCAATCCAGTTACCACGAATCGAACCCAAGCCTTTGTGCAAATTCACATCGACATTCGGATCTGTGTAAACACCTGAGGTATCGTAAACATAAATCGGTGGGTTTTTTTCCGCACCGAAGTGGGCCGGCGTATCCGACATGCTGATCTTACGCATCGGCACTTGAATATCCGCACGACTGCCCTGGATATAAATTTTCTCGGAAGCGGGGTAGGAATCAATTCTAACGCTACTACCGGTATCGGTAGTAATCTCATTACGGACAGCGCTCATGCTTATCTCCAAAATCTCAATAAATCGCAAGCGCAGGGAAGATAGGGCTTTCCTACGCCGGTGTTAACCGGTTCAGGTTCGAAGGGTTTTTCTCAGCTTTCCGGGCTTGCATACAGCGGAAAGCACCCCTAGCCTTTCAGGTGACTTGCTAAGTTAAATGATAATCGAGCCAATTGCAAGCGTAGCGCCAAGCTCCCAAGGCGCAAAAAGCTTATAAAACAATGGGTTTTAAAGCCTATCAATCCCTCCCGGCGCTCTTGCTATCATAAGCATTCACAGCCAAACCAGAGCATATGCCGCCGCAGCAATCAACGCACTAAAAAACAGGAGAAAACATGGCATCCCAAAAAAAGCAAAGCAAACGCCTGCTCAACGACATAGAGGACTCAGTAAATCAGTTAGTATTTTTGACCAGCGATTTAAGCTTGCTTGCAGACACAAACAAACTGGCGCTAAACCTAAAAACAAACGTCGAGACATTAAACCGCCAATTAGCCGGCTTAAAAAAGGCAGAATTTAACGCCACCCTGGCAGAATCGGAGATACTGGAGATATTGGACGAGCTAATCGATAGTGATCCGATCAGCACACTGGAACAACGACTGTTTGCAGCTCATGCTGATCAAGAATCGGGCGAAGTAGGTGAGTTTTTCCAACAGTTGCTCGATAAAATCGAAAAACTGTATTCGCCGCTACTGTCGTCCATCCAGCAACTAACTGCGATGCCGGATAAGCTGTAAACGCTCAGTGACTACGTTGCACCGAGAAGCGCGCTAACTCTTCAAGAGCCTGTTTGTAATCGGAATCAGGCAGGCATTGTAGTGCGGCAATCGCCTTTGCAGCGGCCCTGTCCGCACATTGCTCTGTGTATTCTATGGCATTGGTGGCCTTAACTACTTCATAGACATCGTTAAACGCCTCGCGCGAACCTTGCCGGATCGCATCGACCACAATTTTAGCCTGCTGCTCGTTCCCGTGCTGGATGGCATAGATCAACGGCAAGGTAGGCTTACCTTCAGCCAGGTCGTCACCCAAGTTTTTACCCAGTTCTTCGCTATTGGCTTTGTAATCCAATGCATCGTCTATCAACTGAAACGCCACGCCCAATTGCTGACCATAAACCGCCAACGCTTCTTCCGTAGCCGGGTCTGTCGCAGAAACGACTGCCGCCAAGCGCGTGGCGGTACTGAACAAAATGGCGGTTTTGCGAGCAATAACTTCCAAATACCGGGCTTCGCTGGTCTCCGGATTGTTGCAATTTAACAATTGCAACACCTCACCCTCGGCAATCGCGGTAGTGGTTTTGGACATAATGGCCATCACCCGCATATTATCGGTACGAACCATCATTTCGAAGGCACTGGAGTACAAATAATCACCTACAAGCACGCTAGCCGCGTTGCCCCACACCGCATTCGCCGACTCCTTGCCGCGCCTCAGAGCCGATTCGTCGACAACATCGTCGTGCAACAACGTCGCGGTATGGATGAATTCGATCACTGCTGCCAAAATCAGATGATGGTCATCAACCTTGCCCAAGGCTTTTGCCGCCAACAGCAACAGCATCGGTCGTAATCTTTTTCCGCCATTACCGATTATGTAATGCCCAATTTGATTAATCAGCACAACATCGGAACTCAGTTCCTCTAAAATCAACCGGTCGACGGCTTGAGTTTCCGCACTGGTTAAATTTTTGATGGAATCGAAGTCTATAGTGACTGACGCTGGCGTTGAAACTTTAGCTATCATGTGATGTTGTGAACTTGTCGCTCGTTAGCGTATAACGTGAATAACCGGTCATGCTATGAAGAATACTGATTAGTGTCAATAGTACTCCCCGCATAGACCTGTTAGACCGCAGGTTTCTTCTGGAATTTTAGTTTGACTGTGGCTTAAATAAAAAATATAATCCTCTGTTCACTATTAACAGATTATGCTTGATGGAGCTTACGCTGATGTATGCGGTAATTCAAACAGGTGGTAAACAGTATCGGGTCGCAGAGGGTACTACCTTAAAAATAGAAAAACTTGAGTTGGGCGCAGGCGACAGCGTAGAGTTCGACAAAGTACTGATGGTCCAATCCGGCGACTCCGTAAAAGTAGGCCAGCCATTTGTCGAAGGCGGCAAAGTGACTGCAACTGTGGTTTCCCAAGGCAGACACAAAAAAGTCAGAATCATTAAATTCAGAAGACGTAAGCACCACATGAAACAAATGGGGCACCGTCAATACTACACAGAAATCCAGATTACTGGCATTTCTGCTTAATATAACGAGGATAAAAAATGGCTCATAAGAAGGCAGGCGGTAGTACTCGTAACGGCCGCGATTCACAAGCGCAGCGCTTGGGCGTCAAACGTTTCGGTGGTCAAGTCGTAAAAGCAGGCAACATCCTGGTTCGCCAACGCGGCACCCAGTTTCACCCTGGCACCAACGTCGGCATCGGCAAAGACCACACCTTGTTTGCAACCGTCGATGGCAAAGTGGTATTTGAAGAAAAAGGTCCTAAAAACCGCAAATACGTCAGCATTGCAGCAGCGTAAGTTTCTTTGGCTGTGCTGAGTGGCACAACTAAAAATAAAAGCCTCGTTTTCAGCGGGGCTTTTTTGTTTATACCGGTAGATTATGAGATTTGTTGACGAAGCGGAAATCCGCGTAGAAGCAGGCGACGGCGGCAATGGCAAGGCCTCATTTCGCCGCGAGAAATATATTCCCTTGGGCGGCCCGGACGGTGGTGACGGCGGTGACGGCGGTAGCGTTTACTTGGTCGCTACCGAAAACGCCAACACGCTAGTGGATTTTCGCTATCACTCGACACATCGCGCCCAACGCGGACAAAACGGCGGCAGCCGCGATTGCACCGGCAAGAAAGGCGACGACTGCTTCGTCCCGGTCCCACCCGGCACCATCGTTTACGAAGCCGACACGGGCGAAAAAATCGGCGATCTAACCAAACCCGGTCAGCAGCTATTAGTCGCCAAAGGTGGCTTCCACGGCCTCGGCAACACCCGCTTCAAGAGCAGCGTCAATCGCGCGCCCCAACAAACCAGCAAAGGCTCTGCAGGCGAGCACCGGATGTTGCGCCTGGAATTAATGGTCATCGCCGATGTTGGCTTGCTAGGCATGCCCAATGCCGGCAAATCCAGCCTGATTCGCACCGTCTCTTCCGCACGCCCCAAAGTCGCGGACTACCCATTCACAACCTTACACCCCAACCTGGGTGTCGTGCGTGTCGATGATTTACGCAGCTTCGTCATCGCCGATATCCCCGGCGTCATCGAAGGCGCCGCAGAAGGAGCGGGCCTTGGCTTGCAATTTTTAAAACATCTGTCCAGAACCGGCTTGTTGTTGCACATCGTAGACATTGCCCCCTACGAAAGCGACGAAACACCCGTCAGCGCCGCGCGTAAAATCATCCACGAAGTGGAAAAATGGAGCGACGATCTATCCAGCAAACCGCGCTGGCTGGTATTAAATAAGATCGACAATGTGCCTGACGACGAAGTCGAGCAACATTGCCAAGCCATCGTCGAAGAGCTCGATTGGACCGGCCCGGTATTCCTGATTTCCGCGTTAAAAAATCAAGGCACCCAAGCACTGATGTACGCCATCATGGACTTTCTCGACCAACAAAAGGCCGAGCAGGATCAGCAAGCACAGGAGCCTCGCCATGAGCCGTTCTGAGTTTTCGCAAGCCCAGCGCGTTGTCGTCAAAATCGGCAGCTCGTTGCTGACCGACGGCGGGCGCGGCCTCAATAAACAGGCCATCGCCGGCTGGGTCGCGCAAATGGCCGCCCTCAAACGCCAAGGCGTCGACGTGGTATTGGTATCGTCCGGCTCCGTTGCGGAAGGCATGTCCCGCTTAAAGCTAAAAACCCGCCCGAAAACTCTGCATGAATTGCAAGCCGCCGCATCAGTAGGGCAAATGGGCTTGGTCAGACGCTTTGAAGATGAATTTCAAATACACGGTCTGCTGGCCGCGCAAGTATTGCTGACCCATGACGACCTTTCAGACCGCCAGCGCTACCTGAATGCCCGCAGTACTTTACTCACACTGCTGGATTTCGGTGTCGTGCCGGTCATCAATGAGAACGATGCCGTCGCTACTGAAGAAATCCGCTTCGGCGACAACGATACCTTGGGCGCGTTGGTTGCCAATCTGGTAGAAGCCGATTTGTTGATCATTCTTACCGACCAAACCGGCTTATTCGACGCCAACCCTAGCTTGAATCCAAACGCTAGGCTGATTTCCAGTATTAGCGTTAACGAAAGCCTGCTTGACGACGTTGCTGGCGGCAGCATCAGCGGCCTGGGACGTGGCGGCATGTACACCAAAGTCCGGGCCGCCAGGCTGGCCGCGCGCTCTGGCGCAGCGACAGTGATCGTGTCCGGCAAAATTGACAACGTCATCCACGCGGTATTCGACGGCAATGACTTAGGTACTTATTTAATACCCAACATTGCACCACTGGCGGCGCGCAAACAATGGCTGGCCGGACAACTGCAGTTGAAAGGCAGCGTGGTATTGGACGATGGCGCGGTAAAAATCCTGAAAGATGCAGGCAAAAGCCTACTCGCGGTCGGCGTTAAAAGCGTACAAGGTTCGTTTAAACGTGGGGACCTGGTCTCTTGCCTGGATTTGCAAGGCACTGAAATCGCCCGCGGCTTAATCAATTACGGTGCGGACGACGCCAATAAAATCGCCGGCAAACCTAGCAGCGAATTCGAAAGTTTGCTGGGCTACGCCGACGAAGACGAACTTATCCATCGCGATAATTTAGTGTTGGTCTAAGGCTAGACGACTTCGCTACTAGCCAAGTCGTCTACGATCAATCTCAGGTATTCTGGATGACTATATTTGGAAACCTGCCACTGTAATCCCGCGCACGCATCGCCAGCTTGGCGGCCATTTTCCGGGCAATCGCTTTGTAGATTTGCGCCGGCCGGCCATCCGGGTCAGCCACCACTGTAGGCCTGCCGCTATCGGCGTACTCGCGAATCTGTATATCCAACGGCAAAGAGCCCAGTAAATCCAGCTTATTCTTGACCGCCATCGCCACGCCACCGCCTTGCCCGAAAATCGCCTCTTCATGCCCGCAATTGCTGCAAATATGCACACTCATATTTTCCACCAAGCCCAAAATCGGCACGTTAACCTTTTCGAACATCCCCAAGCCTCGCTGTGCGTCGATCAGGGCAATATCCTGCGGCGTCGTGACGATCACTGCGCCGCTGACCGGAATCTGTTGCGCCAGCGTTAGCTGAATGTCGCCAGTGCCGGGCGGCAGATCGATAATCAGATAATCCACATCCTGCCATTGCGTTTGATTCAACAATTGTTGCAATGCCCCGGTAACCATCGGGCCACGCCAGATCATCGGCTGATCCGGATCGATCAGATAACCGATCGAAATGGTCTGCACGCCAAACGAGATTTTCGGCAACATACTTTTGCCGTCGGGACTGTCGGGCTTACCGGACAAGCCCAGCATGGTCGGAATGCTGGGGCCATAAATATCGGCATCCAGAATACCGACATTAGCACCTTCGGCGGCCAACGCCAGAGCCAGATTAACGGATGTGGTCGATTTACCGACCCCGCCCTTGCCGGAGGCGACCGCAATAATATTTTTCACATTCGGCAAGGGCTTTAACGCTTTTTGTACCGAATGCGAAACGATATTGAAACTGACCGACACATCTAGTTTGCCCACACCAGGCAAAGTTTGCAGACGCTGAGTTACCGCTGCCTTTAACTCTTCAAGATAACTTTTAGCCGGATAACCCAACTCGATAACGACGCTGACATCATTGCCATCCACACTGATTTTCTTAACGGATTTTGCCGACACCAAATCGGTTTCCACATTTGGATCGATAAAGTGTTTAAGTAAATTTTCGACAGCCGTTTTGTCAATGCTCGCCATGCGGAACTCCGAAGTAAGGGGAAATAATAACCAAGTAAAATAGTGCGAATATGATAACACCTTAACAGGATGCCATTAAATCCGCGCCATTGTTAAAAAATAGTTTTCTCTTTAAGAATAATGCTTTATCGTAATGACTTAACTATTAGCCTTAATAGTTAATTCTTAATTAGGACTTAATGCCGCCTTAATCTGATTTTAATTTGGATCGCTTACCTTCAACCATCCGCTCCGTCACTACATGCGCCTATCATAAACATGTCAGCAGTCATTCAAAACCGTACTGTTTCACCGATACCGCTAGTCTTCGTTGTAGCAGTAGTCAGCGCCCTGCTTAGCGGCTGTCAAAGCATACCGTTGTTTTCCGACAACCAGCCGGAACACATCGTCTGGAACTCCAAACCGGACAGTATTGCCAGTCATGAGTTTAACCTGAGCAGCGGCCAAGGCATGGTCGGCACGCTAGCCAGTATCAGCAGCCGCGAAAACGATACGCTGTCCGACATCGGCCGTCATTACGGCTTGGGTTACAACGACATTACCATCGCCAATGCCAATCTTGATCCTTGGACCTTGCCTGCCGAGCAAACCGTGTTGCTGCCATTGCGTTTCGTACTCCCAGACGCCCCACGCAAAGGCATCGTGTTGAATCTGGCCAATATGCGCATGTTCTATTACCCCAAAAATCAAGCCAATACAGTACTGACTTATCCGGTCGGCATTGGCCGCCAAGGCTGGAACACGCCGTTAGGACAAACCCAAATTGTCGCAAAAAAGGCCAATCCGGACTGGACGGTGCCGGAATCGATTCACCGCGAACATCAGGCATTGGGCGACCCACTGCCGAAAGTGATACGTTCCGGCCCGGACAATCCCTTGGGCAGCTACGCCATGCCCTTGGGTTTCAGCGGCTATTTGATCCACGGCACCAACAAGCCTTACGGGATTGGCTTACAAGTCAGTCATGGCTGCGTACAGCTATATCCTGAAGATATAGAAGTCCTATTCAACAAAGTAGAAGTCGGCACCCCGGTTCGCATCGTCCACCAGCCGTACATGGCAACCTGGCAAGATGACATGCTTTATCTGGAAGCTCATCGCCCCTTAGACAAATGGGAAAAACAGCAAAAACAGCTGCAAAAAGATATTCGGAAAAAATTGCAACAGCTAGCCTCCGAAAAGCAAGCAACGGTTGACTGGAGCAAAGTCGAGCGGATTTTACAACGCGCCGACGGCGTCCCCACCCCGGTCTTGCCGAACAGTGCCGACCTACCCGAACTCACAGCCGATGCGGTGCAACTTGCCCACCCTGAACAATTCTTCGGCCAACCGGTCATCGACGAATTGAGCGACAGTGACTGGTCCATTCTGGCCGCCAGCTTCGAAAATGAGACCGACGCCCAAAAGCTGGCAGCCATGCTCAATCACCAAGGACCGCCGATTCCTGCGCGTAAAATTGCCAAAGATGGTAGCTTTCAAGTAGTTGCCGGACCGTTTAAGAATAAGAAAGAAGCCAAAACCGTAGCGCAACGCATCAAGCTGAATTTCGACATGGACGTTAAAGCCATCGATCCGAAGCAGGCTTCAAGAAACTGAGCGCAGCCAAGCCTTATTGCTGTTGCAACATGGACTGCCGCAACAGGGCAGATGCCTGTTCGGCCGGCACGGGTTTACTGAAAAAATACCCTTGTCCGTAATTGCACTGTTGTCCGCCCAAAAAATCCAACTGACTCTGGTCTTCGACGCCTTCGGCCACCAGCTCCAGCTTCAACTGGCCCGCCATGGCCGAAATAGCCGACACAATCGCTCTATCGTTGGCGTCGGTGCAAATATCCTTCACGAACGATTTATCGATTTTTAAGGTATCAAGCGGAAAACGCTTCAAATAACTGAGCGAAGAATAACCGGTACCGAAATCATCCACCGAAATCCGCACTCCCAGCTGCTTGATCTGACTCAGCGTGTCCAGCGTCGTATCCAGCTTATGCATCAAGATGCTTTCGGTAATCTCCAACTCCAGCAACTCCGGCGAAAGCTCGGTTTCTTTCAGCACATCCAACACCACATCCAGCAACTGGCGCTGATCTTGGAAGCGGTGAAACTGCCGCCCGGACAAATTGACCGCAATTCGAGTCGGCATACCGGCCAACTGCCAGGCCCGTGCCTGTTTGCATGCAGTTCGCAATACCCAAGCCCCAATTGGCACGATCAGCCCGGTTTCTTCAGCCAAGCCGATAAATTGATCCGGCATGACGATACCCATGGCGTGATTGTGCCAACGTATTAACGCCTCCATACCGATGATGCAACCGCTATCGATTTTCACCTGCGGCTGATAGTGCAATACAAGTTCGCCCAACTCCAAGGCCTGACGTAAATGATGCTCGAGCTTCAGATAATGCTGAGCAGCGCTGTTCATTTCCGGGGTAAAAAACTGATAATTATTTTTGCCCAACTTTTTGGCGTGATACAAAGCAGAGTCGGCCTGCGCCAGCAATTCGTCGAACGAAAGCGAGTTATCCGGATAAATACTGATACCAATACTGGCCCGTGAATAGATTTGATGCTGTTGAACCTGTAAAGGCTCGTTCAAGGCATGTAATATTTTGATGGCCACTTTGGCGGCATCCAGACTATCTGCAATATTGGGCAGCATAATAATAAACTCATCCCCGCCCATCCTGGAGGGCGTATCGCCTTCCCTCAAACAACCGGAAATTCGCTTGGCAACAGCTCTGAGTAATTCATCACCCACGGCATGCCCAAAGGTATCGTTGATCGCCTTGAAATTATCCAGATCGAGAAATAGAAACGCGATAATGCCTTGCCTGCGCTGCGCTTGCGTAATGAACTGCAAGGCTCTATCGGTTAACAAAGTCCGGTTCGGCAACTCGGTAAGCGCATCGAAATGGGCAATATAATCCAGGCGTTGCCGTGCGCGTTTCACTTCCTCAATTTCCCGGGCGTTATCGATTACCAAGGACAACGAATGCGCAAAACTCAACGCCAACTCTTCATCGTTCTTGGTAAATAGCTCACCACTGTATTTATCGCTGAGATAGATACGCCCATACACCCGACCTTGATGAGATATAGGCACCGCCAATAAGGATGTCATCTGCGGATGATGTGGTGGAAAGCCGGCGCTGCGCGGGTCCTTGCCCATATCCGCAAGCCTCAAGGAGACGTTTTCCTCAATGACTACCCCCAACAAGCCCCTCCCCTCAGGTAAATGACCTATTTGCTGAGCTTGCTCGTCGCTGATACCGGCATAAATAAACTCCGTCAACGCGCCGCCGTTGTCAACTATCCCAATAGCACCATAACGAGCATCCAACAAATTACAAAGCGCATCAATGCCGGCCTGCAATAACTCGGTTTCGATTGATGTATGGGCCAGCACCCCCAGCAAGCTGCGCGCAGCGTCGTTCAATGCGGCCAGACGCCCAACCCAAACCACCGTTTGCTCGTGGTTAGTTTCCGCCGCAATTTTAAGGCGCATAGTCTCTTTCAGCAGCAGTCGCTCACGGTTCAGTAGAACTTCCAAAATACTTTGCCGGGTAACCACGCCAACGAATTGACCTTTGTTGAGCACAGCCAAGGCTCCCAGCTGATTTTCATCCATCAGACATAGCGCTTTGCGGACGCCAAGCTTAGGAGCGACACTAAGCATAGGCCGATGCTCGACCAAATCTGCAAAAATCCAATTGGGATGTTTTGATATATCGTGATCGGTGGCCAAACCGCAAAACTCTTCCACCAGCGCTTCCCGAAAAACGGCAAAAACGATATTGCGCTCAACGCTGCAAGGCCGCTCCTCCTCCATAACCCGACGAACGTGCGGCCATAAACAATCGCCAACCGCCAGTTGTTTCATAACTTGGTATTTAGCTGAACGGAAATATCCATCTCCGCATGCAATATTTCATCGGCACTCATCAAGGGCTTTATCTGAGTCAACACGAAATCGATTAACGCAGCCTTGCTGATACGTTTTAGCAAGCTCTGTCTTACCAAAAGATCACTGATCACATCGTCATCAAACTCAATATGCTCAAACGGCGCTTTTACCAATAGTTCGATTGCCCGGCGCATGGCGATGCAGCCAATCGGAGACTCCTTGCCTAACACCAACATATCTTTTAACGGCGGAATAGCGTATTCGCCCAAGTTGGCAGAAATATGAATTTGATTTTGGCTGGCTTTGTACATGGTCTATTGGCCGAATTATCTGACAAATTGAAAGGTTAATTTAGCAGATTTTCAGTTTTGAGAATTATTTCAGTAGCAGCCAACGCTAGGTCAGAGACTTCACTTGCCGCTCGACCACGTGCTATGGAAATGAAGAAAGGAAGGACTTAAAAGTTACCGCTAAAATCATGCGCTTTAGCGACTATTTATCCGCAGCACCAAAGAAAGCACTCGGAAAGAGGGAATTTGCATTGCGTTTGCCGGCTTGCTTAATTAGACGACAGCTGTCAACCAAGCAAACCGGTAAACGCTATCCGGACAATCGAGGGGAGATTATCCGGTCACAAAACAGGCGGCAGTGACCGCCAAAAACAATTATCTCGGTTCAAACCAAACCGCTCAAAACCCTCTATCAAACCGACTCTTAAACTCCCTGGATTCGTCATTCCCGAGAAGGTCGCAACCGTTAAAGAATTCTCAGCGAATCCGGCATAGCCGCTGGGCTCCCGCCTTCGCGGGAGCGACGATATGTAAGAATTGGATTAATCATTTCGTAAAGTCTTGGCCGGCAAGTTGTCGAACCGAATAGGTTCAACGGGTATCAGTTGCCACCTTTGAAGGTAATTTCCAGCGCGTGCAAGGCATTAGCGCAATTAGCGCTGCCTTGAATAGCCGGATCATCGTGACAAGCTTGGTTTTGGGTACGCGCCTCTTTAATGTTGGCCACATACCAAGCGACGGTTTTGACATCCTCGCCAGCCGCTTCATTGGCATTAGTAACATTCAACGCCGTGGTCAAACCCAGCGCGGCAACAGCAGCGGCTATTATCATCATGTGTGCTTTTTTCATAAAAACTCCTTGGCTTCTCGATTATCGGGGGGGAACGATTAACGCCCATGCAAACCCGCATGAGCTGGCGATAATCTAGCAAAGAATCCTAACGTTTAAAATGTGGCCGATTGCCGCGCGACAATATGTCTCTACAGTGCGGCATATCACACAATTTTGCACAAATACCCCTAAATGCGGCTGACAAAAAGCGTTAATAACAAATGACCGCAAAACACAGCGGGACAGCCCAGGCAGGTTTGTTGGAGAAAAGACGGCGCAATAAGCCAAAGCCATTGCGCCCAGGGATTTATTTGATTTTGACCAGTTCCTTACCATTGCTGGAGAAACTGCAGATACCGGCTGCGAAATAAGTACATTCGTCCGATTGCTCCAGCTTGGCACCGTTAGGCGTCAGATGAATTTTCACTGAGCACGAGCGCGCTTCGCCCTCAATGTGCTTTTTCAAGACCAATTCGTTTTCACCAACACTTTTAGCCTCATCGGATACCGTTGCGGAACAGGCGTGCTTGCCGGCCTCATCGGGATTGGGTTCGAAATCCACATCCACCGTGGCGTTAATGTCTTTACCCAAGGTCGTAATCTTCAAATGCTGTACATGATTGCCGTCGCGCAACAGAAAATGATCGGTAGCCGCCCCGGCAGCACCGGAAGCCAGCATCGCGATGGCCAGAAACAACGTTTTTCTCATGATGTTACCTCTTCTTATTAGTTTAAGTGGTTCAAAAAGGGCTAAGGCCGATCCGACTTTAAGTATGCCATGCCGGACGGTATAGCGCTTAAGCTGGAGGCTTGGTTGGGATTGTACCTTACTGATCCCTATTACCAAACATCCCTAGCCCCCGCATCAGGGTAACGCGCCGGCAATCGGCAAACCGCTGCCCAAACCATGAAAGCCCTGGCGATTTATGCCATAATCCGCCCTCATTTTCCCAGGCTGTTTTAACCCCATGTCTAACCGAAAAATCCTTGTTACCAGCGCCTTACCGTATGCCAACGGCCCTATCCACTTGGGCCACCTTGTCGAATACATCCAAACCGACATCTGGGTGCGGTTCCAGAAACAACGCGGGCACAATTGCTACTACGTCTGCGCCGACGACACCCACGGCACGCCGATCATGCTACGCGCTGACAAGGAAGGCATTACCCCGGAACAACTGATCG
The DNA here is from genome assembly GCF_047777895.1 of Methylomonas sp. TEB. GTDB lineage: Bacteria > Pseudomonadota > Gammaproteobacteria > Methylococcales > Methylomonadaceae > Methylomonas. Next base: position 580,958 of record NZ_CP180476.1, on the reverse strand, counting down.
CCGATGTGGAAAAACAACATCGCGCCGATTTCCAGGAATTTGGTGTTGCTTTCGATCATTACCACAGCACCCATTCGCCGGAAAACAAAGAATACTCGGCGCTGATCTACAAACGCCTGCGCGCCGGCGGCCATATCAGCCAACGCAGCATCACTCAGGCTTACGATCCGGTGAAAAATATGTTCCTACCGGACCGTTTCATCAAGGGCGAATGCCCGAAATGCGGCGCGGCCGACCAATACGGCGACAGCTGCGAAGCCTGCGGCGCCACCTATTCGCCCACCGAACTGAAAAACGCCGTCTCCGCCATTTCCGGTGAGCGCCCCATCGAAAAAGATTCCGAGCATTACTTTTTCGAACTCGGCCATTTCGCCGAGATGCTGCGCGATTGGACCACCGCAGGCCACTTGCAACCGGAAGTCAGCAACAAGATGGCGGAATGGCTGGAGAACGGCCTGCAGCAATGGGACATTTCCCGCGATGCGCCGTATTTCGGCTTCGAAATTCCGGACGCGCCAGGCAAGTATTTCTACGTTTGGCTGGATGCCCCGATCGGTTACATGGCCAGCTTCAAGCACTTCTGCGACCGCCAAGGCCTGGACTTCGACCAGTTTTGGCAAAAAGACAGCACCACCGAGCTGTACCATTTCATCGGCAAGGACATCATTTATTTCCATGCCCTGTTCTGGCCGGCCATGCTGCACGGCGCAGACTTTAGAACACCCAGCGCGATCTTCGCCCACGGCTTTTTAACCGTCAACGGCGAGAAAATGTCCAAATCGCGCGGCACCTTCATCAAGGCCCGCACCTACCTGGACCATCTCAATCCGGAATATCTGCGCTATTACTTCGCCGCAAAACTCAGCGCCGGCGTGGATGACATTGATTTAAACTTCGACGATTTCAGCCAGCGTGTCAATTCCGACTTGGTCGGCAAAGTGGTTAATATCGCCAGCCGTTGCAGCGGCTTCATCGCCAAGCGTTTCGACGGCCTGCTTTCGACGGAATGCGCCGAACCGGCACTATTCCAACAGTTTGTCGACGCCAACAGCACGATTGCCGATTTATACGAAAGTCGCGAGTTCGGCAAAGCGATGCGGGAAATCATGGCGCTGGCCGATAAAGCCAACCAATATATCGACGAGAAAAAACCCTGGCTAATCGCCAAGGAAGAAGGCAAAGACGCCGAATTGCATTCCGTGTGCAGCATGGGCGTGAATCTGTTTCGGATGCTGGTAGCTTATCTGCGCCCGGTGATTCCGACGCTGGCAAACAACGCCGAAAGCTTTTTGAACATTCCCACACAAAGCTGGCCGAGCGATGCCCAGCCGCTGGTCGGCCACAAAATCAACAGCTTCGTACCGTTGATGACCCGCGTAGAGCCGGACAAAATCGCCGCGATTGTAGAAGCCTCCAAAGAAAATCTGGAAAAGACGCCACCGGTTGTAGCCAAGCCAGGCAAACACGCTGCCGCCGTGGAAAACAATCCCGAGCAAGTAGCAAAAGCGATAGCCGAGCCGATTGCTGAAGCGATCGAAATCGAAGACTTTGCCAAAATTGATTTGCGCATCGGTCGCATCGTCAAAGCCGAATCGGTGGAAGGCGCGGAGAAACTGCTGCAACTCACTGTCGATCTGGGCGGCGAAACCCGCAATATCTTCGCCGGCATTAAATCGGCCTACGCCCCGGAAGAACTGGAAGGCAAATTGACCGTGGTAGTGGCCAATCTAAAGCCGCGCAAAATGCGCTTCGGCACCTCGGAGGGCATGGTGTTGGCGGCCGGACCCGGCGGCAAAGACATCTGGGTGCTGTCGCCGGACCAAGGCGCGCAACCGGGCATGCGGGTTAAATAAAGCAAGAGGCCGCAAGACAGCTTATTGGTCATGAGCGAGCAACACGAGGCATCTCTAGCCGTACAGATCGACGCGCTGCTACCGCAAACCCAGTGCCGCAAATGCGGTTACCAGGGATGCAGGCCGTATGCGCAAGCTATCGCCAACGGTGAAGCAGACATAAACCAGTGTCCGCCGGGCGGTGACCAGGGTGTCCGTCTACTGGCGGATTTCCTGAACGTCCCCGCCAAACCGTTGAATCCGGCGTTCGGTATGACGCAGCCTTTACAAGTGGCCGTAATCGACGAGGCAAATTGCATAGGCTGCACCAAATGCCTGCCGCCTTGCCCCACCGACGCCATTCTCGGTGCATCTAAGCAGATGCATACCGTCATCGCCACCTTATGCACCGGTTGCGAATTATGCATCGCCCCCTGCCCGGTCAACTGTATCAGCATGATCCCGGCAAACGCCGAATGGACCGCCGCTAATGCGGAGCAATCCAGACAGCGCCACCAAGCCAAAAACCGGCGCCAGGCCAAAGCGGAAGCGGAAAAGTCCGAACGGCTGAATCGGCAAAAACAACTGCTGGCGAAACTTAATAAAGGAAAAACCGCTGTTTAAGCCAGGATTGGCAATGACTTTAACGGCATTTAATCTTATAATGGCGCGCTTACCCGATTCGGCCCAGTGGCCGATACGTATCCTGAAAGGAAATCCTCTTAGGTTTTCAGGATTAAGGTAAAAAGCCTAAACCGCTTGACTGCAAATCACATAGCGCCCGTAGCTCAGCTGGATAGAGCGCAGCCCTCCGGAGGCTGAGGCCAGAGGTTCGAATCCTCTCGGGCGCGCCATTTGACATGTTTCCTACCTATCTTGACTCTGCGTACAATGTTGCCGAGAGGCCTTAAGTAGCAAATAGTCTTTTGCCATGTCCGGCAAACCCGCTTCCGAAACCCTGATCAAATGGGCATTTAATATTAGCCCGCCCCTTAACGTCTCTGGACTCGCCATACCCGCGAAAGCAGAAATCCAAAAAGCTGCTGGGCTATGGTCATAGCTGGAAAATCGATACTTAAAGACTAATAAACAGGCTAATCTGGATTGAAGTCACTCAAGGCGTTTTCAAGTTCCTCCAACAGGGTCTTTAACACTTTGGCTTCTTGAAGCAAATCGCTATTTTCCCGGCGGACGGCTGGCCCCGGAACGGTTTCCGCCTTAATGCTTGATTTATCCGCTACCGATTTAGCCGGCATATCGGTTAACAATGCTTCAAGCCCGCGGCCCAGGCCGCGTTTGGGTGGAATCTTGTTCATATCAGTTAATGACACCAGCAAATCCGCGACATTTGCGGCTGTTTAAGACCACCATCTCCCGCGCATCGCCCCTGGTAACATCGGCGAAGTGTTGCTGCAACATCAAATAAACTCCTCTTCTAATCCCAGGGAACCGAGCCAATACAAACCGGGACAACGAATACCGGAGAACCTCCATTTCGCCGGCGAACAAGGCATTTTAGCAATTTCCCTGCCGGCAAGCCGATCAGAAATAGCGGTTGTAACAGAATACGCCCCGCATTCCATGCCTCGACACTTACACCAGTGTCACGAATCGATATTAGGAAAGGCAACAGCAGTAAGTCATTCCTCCCCGCGGGTGCGGGGAACGCCGTACAGACTACAATCGCTTCCCCCCGAACGTCGGTTCATCCCCGCGGTGCGGGGAATGCGTCGGGCACCATTTGACAAACCTCTAGCGAAGCGGTTCGTCCTTAATTTTCTTGGTTGTGTCTGCTAGAGAACTCCGATCAGACGCTGGGTTAACAGCGTTTGCATATCGCGGCGCCCATCCAGAATGGCATGAACGACGACTTGGTCAGGCAGCCTCTGGTAAATAATGCGATACGGTTTTACGATCAACTGGCGGTATTGATGAATGCCCAATACTAATAATTCTTTGGGTACGGTTCCACGCTCGTGCAAATCGGCAAGACTATTCACGGACGTTTCGAGTGCATCAATGATTTTTGCCGCCACCTTGTCGCTGACTTCCAGCAAGAAATAATCATTGATGGCAAGCAAGTCGGCCAAGGCCGGTTCGGTCAGCCGTACCGGGACACTCATGCCAAGCCGCGCCGCTCACGTAAACGGGCAAAAGCCTCTGCGCTTGACACCGTTTTGCCTTCCGCTAGCGCTTGCTGACTTTGCGCCAACATTTTCAGCAAGGCCAGGGTTTCCTGAGTTTGCTCGTAATCGGCTACCGACTGAACCACCATCGCCGCCTCGCCGTTTTGGGTGATGACCATAGGCTGGTGATCGGTTTTCAATTTTTCGATCACCTCGGCGGCGTTGGCTTTTAAGTAACTGATGGGTTTTATATTTTCGGATAGTTTCATTTAGTTTTTTCTCACAAAAAAATAAATTAGGACTGAATTAAGTCCGAATTATAGCCGCCACACCATCAGCAAACCACAACCAAATGCCTTGGCCCGACCCAGGCCGGTGAATAGGGTTTGGCGGAAGATGATTTGCATAAGTCGACTCACACTCTGGCAATCGATAGCAGACCGCAGCCGAAGGCTTTGGCGGGGCCTATGCCTTGCATCACTTGCGCTTCAAATTCCGCCGGATCAGTGACTGTCAGGATACCGTCGAACAACACTGTTTGAATTTTGCCACTACGACCTTCCTTGGCTTTGCGAAAATACGTCACCGGTTCAGGTTGGAGGATCAAAGTTTCCAACAGAGCAAAATCCTGAAGCTTACGTTCCAACCAGGCTTGTTGTTGCTCTTCATGCAACAACGGCACACGGACGGTTTTGGTAAAGGTCTTGCCCTGTTTTTCGACCGTACCTTTGCTGCTGTCTTTGATAGTTTTGATCGGATTGGCACGCAACCGAAAGCGTATCGCCGGTTTCATTTCTTGTTCGCGGTACGAGCAAAATCAATCCGGAAAAAGCGACACTAACGAAGCCTTCATGGGCAACCATAGAAGGTTCGAGCGTACCAACGAAGCATTCTAGTGTACGCACGGGAGACTCAGATGTACGCCCGAAACGGTTGGGGCACTCACGGGAGGTCTGGACGCACGCACAGACCGTTTGGGGGCGTCCACAGAACGCGCGTCGGCACCTCCGAAACGCTTGTGCGCACCGACAATCCCTCTGTAAGCCCGCACAAAGCGTTGCCCCCCAATGACTACCCATTACCCGGTTGTATTACCATCAGCCAGACATAATCTAAGGCCTTGTTCCAACCCTGGCCACCAAAAGGGAGTTAACGGAATTTTTCAGGGTCGGTGATTTGCAGTTCCCCTGTGAAATTGACGGAGCTGAAGCCGGATTTTTCCGCCTTTTTGGGCGGCCTTTTGCTGTAGACCATACAAAGCTTAGCGTTTTGCAGCTTGAGTATTCCGATGAAATCCGCCACCGACTCCAATGCCTAAACCAACAGCGCATTCCAATCGAAACCCGTCAACGTCGCCGACCGGCCAAAACCAGACATCCAGATTAATGAAGAATCAATCTGTTGAATGGCCGCTTGTGATCTAAGTCCGGACTTTCAAGAACTTACCCTCCCATGTCAGACAAATTTCTAAACGCGTCTAAAGGCACCAGGTGCTACCCCAATATGGCGTTTGAAGGCTTTGCTGAACGCCGGCACCGACTCGTAACCGCTCCTTTCCGCCACGCGTTCCACTGTCATATTCGGCTCCATCAACCAGTGAGCAGCGATTTGCAAGCGCCATAGCGTTAGATATTCGATGGGCGAATGGCCGATCAAGGCAGCAAATTTCTCCGACAGCACCGACTTGGAAACCCCGGCCTTGGCGCATAATTCGCTGAGCGTCCAGGCATGCCAAGGCTGCTCGTGAATCAAACTTAGCGCTTTGGCCAGGCGCTTGTCCTGCATGACCGCAAACACACCCTCGCGCACCAAGTCTTGCTCGATGCAATGCCGAATCGCCAACACGAATAAACTATCGCACAAACGCTCCACGACTGAATCGCTGCCAAAACGCGGCGTTGAAGTTTCGCTAATCACCAGTTCGAGCAATCGCGTCAAGATTGTTCCGGCCTCGGTTTGCCGGATCACGATTTCGGCTGGTAGCGCTTGCCACAACAGGGATTTTGGGGCGGCCAGTCGAATTTCGCCGCAGACGAAACCGGCTTCGCCGTCCTGCCAATCTGTCATCCTGTTGTCGCATTCATCGGCGGGCAAATCCTCGGCGCTATACGACAGAAAATGCCGAGCGGCATGCGGCAAAAACAGAATCAAATCGCCGGTATCCAGCGGCAGCGGCTCCGGCCAACTTGGCGAGTGGACAAAACCGCGCCCCTTGCTGACTAAGTGAAACCAGACCGAGGTTTCCGAGTTATGGTCCATCAACCAGCGCCCGCAGACTCCGCCCGAGTAGACCAATTTGGCGTGCAGATTCAAGCCGTTGATCAACGGCGTCAAGGCATCCATCGTTAACTCCCGGAATATCGGACAAATACGCCGGAAGTCCGCGCATGGGATGAAGCAGTGGTTTTTCTTAACCTATGTCCGTCGAAACGATTTCGCATCGGCATTACACCTCATGTTTTTAAATTAAAGGAGAGACCGCATGTCCCAATTTCAAATTCATTCCATCCTGACCGCCAATGCCACGGCAAAACCTTTACTGGAAGGCTCTCTGAAAAAATACGGCTTCGTGCCCAATTTGCACGGCGGTTTGGCGGAAGCGCCGGCGGCTCTGCAAGCCTATATCGAATTGACGGCCTTGTTCGATCAAACCTCGTTTAGCCCGACCGAACGGCAAGTCATTTTGCTAGCCATCAGCGTCGAAAACCATTGCACCTACTGTGTCGCCGCGCACTCGATGATCGCCAAACACATGACCAAGGCCGATCCGGCGATCGTCGAAGCCCTGCGCAACGGTAAACCGCTGCCGGACAGCAAATTGGAGACCTTGGCCGGCTTTACCCGCGCGGTGGTAAAAAACCGCGGCGTAGTTGGCGGCCAAACCCTGGACAGATTTATCACGGCGGGCTACAGCCGGGCGCAGGTATTAGAAGTGTTGCTGGGCGTGGCGTTCAAAACCTTGAGCAACTACACGAACCATATCATCCATGTGCCGCTGGATACTGCATTTCAGGCTGAGGCCTGGGAAGAACCCACGCAATGCAGTAGCCGGCAGTGTGCTTGATCATACGACTAGCTAATCAGAAAAGCGCTGATTGATTAGTTACCGTCGTTCCCGTGTAAACGGGAACCCAGAACAATCAATGCACTGGTTCCCCGCTTTCGCGGGGATGACGATTTAATCGGCGCTTCCCCTGGGAAGGGCATGATGTCCAAAACACACCTGTTTAGCCGGTAAAGCAAGGCCAGATGCTGTTAATCCGCCGATTTTCTTAACTTGCCGATACTGAAGCGGCACGTCGTTTCAACCAGGCATCGACACCCAACCGGCCACTACCACTCAGCAGCAGCGAACCGAGCATGAACAGATAGACTAACGGCAGTTTGAAATTACCATGTCCTTTGTCGATGATCATATAACCTTGCCATAATTCGCCCAGGGTATGCCACTCGACGGGCCAATGTACGGCGGCAATGGCGACCATGGTCAACACCATTAAGGCCGCGCTGAAAAAGCGGGTCATGAATCCCAATATCAACGCAATCGGGGCGATGATTTCCAGGCCGGTAGCCAAGTTCCAACTCAAATCGGCCGGCAATAAGCTGAACGGAAACGGGAAACTCAATTCGGCAAACCAATTCTCGCCATGGAGTTTTTCCAGGCCGGCCTCGCCGAACTCGTAAGCCAGCAACAAGCGCGGAAAGATCGGCGCCAAGCCGTGCAGTTGATGATCGAACCAGCGAGAAAGTCGGTTGGAAATTGCGCCCAGGCGCTCGATGCAGGATGGCATCAGGCAAGCAACGCAGGTGTTTTGGGTGGCGTTAGCAAAGTCGTTCATGATTTAGGCTCCAAAGGTAAAACCGGGCGGGCGTCGATAATCACGCCCTGGTGATGCAAATCAACCAGCATGCGCCGGCCGAATTCAAGAAATTGCGTATCGGGGTATTTGCCGCCGTTCATGGTTTGCAAGGCGTTTTGCCCGGTCAGGCCGTTATTGAGCAACAGGATCAGTTGCGCCGTGGCCGGGCTCAGGCTGACAAATTGCACCTGATCATCGCAATCGCGAAAGCCCAGGATAGGGTTGACCGTTTCCGGCGGCTGGCTCGGCAGAAAGCTTGGACCAATGTCCTGCACCGGCCAGCGGTAATGAAGCAACTGCAAGACCGGCACCAATATCGGGATATAGTCGAGCAATTCGGCGGCGGACAGCGTCTTTTGACTTACCGGCTCGGACTCGGCAATCGACAACTGCAGTTCCATCCATTCGAAGTGAGCCAGTTCTGGCAAAAATGGCCAATCGTCCAGAGTTTGGCGCTCGTGTTGCAGATAGCGCAGGAACTCGTCGGGAATTTGCCGGTAATACGGCGTGTGACACGTGTGATTGGCGATGAAGTCCAGCAGCAATGCCCGCCAGTCTTCATTTGACAGCAGGCTGTGGATCACCGGAAAACAGGCCGTCAGGCTTTCATCGAATTTGTTATAAAGCAACTCGACGTAGACGGTCACCCGCTCGGCGCCAAAACCATCGGGAAGTTGAGCGGTTTGCGGTCGGCGCAAATAATTCAGAAACTGCCGTTGCTGTTGTTGAAAAGCCGGCGTCGGGTTCATGCCGCCACCTCGCTTAAGTCGTGAGCGCTTTGGCAAAGCCGATGGCTGGCTTGCAACGCGCGAATCCGTTCCACTTCGACCAATAACTCGGCCAATGGCGGAATATTGCTGTCGCGTTCCACCAAGGTCGGAAACACGCCAAAACTTCGATAAGCCTCGGCCAGCAATTCCCAAACCGGTGCTATGGTATTCTGGCCGTGGGTGTCGATGATCAAGCCAGATGGCTCCAGGTCGTGACCGGCCACATGCCCATAAACGATGCGCTCGCCGGGCAAGCCGCGTAAAAACGCCACCGGATCGTAGCCGTGGTTAACGCTGTTGACATAAATATTGTTCACATCCAGATGCAGGTAACAGTCGGCTTCGGCCAATACCGCATTGATAAAGGCCAGTTCGTCCATCTCCGCCTGTGGCGGCTGCACATAGTAAGAGGCGTTTTCCAGGGCGATGGGCCGTTCCAGAATATCCTGAGTCTGGCGAATCCGACGGGCAACATGCTTGACCGCCTGTTCGGTAAACGGGATTGGGTATAAGTCGTAAAAATGGCCTTCGTCGCCGCAAAAGCTCAAGTGCTCGGTGTAGAGGGCAAAATCATGATGGTCGAGAAATTGTTTCAGTTTGCCTAAAAACCCGGTATCGAGCGGCGCGGGGCCGCCCAACGACAGGGCTAAACCGTGCGCCACGAAACGGTGGCGCTCGGTCAGGCGGCGAAATTGCTTGCCGAGCTGACCGCCGACGCCCACCCAGTTTTCCGGCGAAACTTCAAAAAAGGCAATGTCGGGTACGTGGATTTGCAGCTCGGGCAACAGCGCCCGGCGCAAGCCCAAACCGGAACCCGCAAGACCGAAAGGATAGTCAGTGGTCATCGGCGTTTCCTCCGGCTTATTTCGCGGTTTTACCGCTGCAACCCCCTTCAGGCATCTTGCCGCTACAGCCGGCTTCCGGCATTTTGGCACTGCAAGCACCCTCGGCGCCTTTCATGTCCTTCATTTTGTTCGCGCCGCATTTGCCCTCACCGCATTTACCTTCCTTCATTTTGGCGCTGCAACCCGCCTCGGCCGATTTACCGCCGGCCTCGGCCAGTTGCTGGGCAGGCTGGATGCTGGACATCGCAAACGGATTTTCGCCGGCTTGAATGGCGGGAGCCGCACTCAGTAAGGTGGAAGCCAATGCGCTGCTCAAAGTCAAGGATAAGGTTTTTTTGTTCATGGTGTTCTCTCCGATAGTAGATAAATGATCAGGACAAGCAACAATGCTTTCCTGCCTCATCAGTCGGAGTCATTTTGAATTCCTTACAATTTTTTTTGCGCGACCGGGATGGCCGGGAGCTTGCAAACTATCAACAGACAGAAGCTTTAGTTTGCGGACAAATAAGCTCCCCCCCAGTGAGCCATCCCCCAGATCAGATCAAAATTCCAGCGGCGGCGAGTGGAAAACCTAGCGTGGATCAAGTAAGGCGGAATCCGGGGTTGAAAGCCATTTTTCAGGGATTCGATTCCCTAGAAATTCAGCTAATGCCGGCTCGTTTGGATTCAGCAGTGACCATTAACGACAGGCTTCTTCGTGATTGAGCCTTAACCCATTGACCACTATACTAGTCAGCCAGTTAGTCAGAAGTGGTGATTTATGCAATCCTGGCCCGTACAAGACGCCAAAGCGCGCTTCAGCGAATTATTGGATGCTTGCCCAACACGACGGCCCACAAATGGTCACCAAGCGCGGCAAACAAACCGCTGTGCTAGTGCCGGTGGAAATCTGGAACCGTCTGCAAGCCAACGCTCAACCTTCGTTGAAACAACTGCTGTTATCCGATGAAGCCCGCGCCGAATTGACATTGCCCGCGCGCGGCCATGCCCGCCGCCGCCCGGTCGCCGAAGCGGATTGATTCGAATGTATTTGCTCGATACCAACATCGTGTTGGAACTGCGCAAACCAAAACCGCACGGCGGCGTGGTCGCGTGGTTACAGGCTATCGACGACCGGCAACTGTTTATTTCCGCGGTCACCATCGGCGAAATTCAGGCTGGCATCGAATTGACGCGCGACCAAGATCAAGAAAAAGCCCGGCAAATCGAAAACTGGCTGGATTTACTTGCCGGCGTTTACCAGGTGCTAGCGATGGACGCCGCCGTGTTCCGCTGTTGGGCCAAGTTAATGCATAAGACCTCGGACACGCTGTACGAAGACGCGATGATCGCCGCCACCGCCCGAATACACGGCCTGACCGTGGTTACCCGCAACGTCACGGACTTTCGCGGTTTTGGGGTCAACTTATTAAACCCGTTCGAACAACAGTCTTGACGAAAGTGGAAATGTAGTCTGAAAGCAGCGGCGGAATTGGTAGACGAAGGCCGTATTCCCTGGCTTTCATTGCATTTCATCCAGGCTACGCGGGCTCTTGCACACAATGACGGATGTGGATGGGGTAATGGGTAAAAAACGGCCAGATGTAGGGTACGCAATGCGTACCATTGAAGCCATTATGGTGGCAAAAGCCAGAAGGTACGCATTGCGTACCCTACCGGACTAGAATTGACGTCGGAGGTGGGCACCGGTATCGTGCCCACATTTCAATAAACTTAGGTGGCGATGTGGATACTCCGTATGATGTTGAACAAGATGTAGCATTAAGTGAGTTCATCGATGAAATATCCGAGCAAGCCATTAGCGAATTCAAGCAAGGTCGCCTTCGATCTTATTATTTAGAAAATTCAATGGTCATGCGTCCAGCGGTGGACGCTCTTCAAGAAGGTAAGCAACTTCTTGAACTTGAACATCCCTCCGCAGCAATCGTTTTTTTTGGTACCTCTATTGAATTATTACTTAAAGCCACTGTATTGCAGCCATTGGTTAAAGGCTTAGTGCACAGCGATGTTTTTGCAGAAATTATTATGACGCACACTCTTGGTCAGACGGGTTTTGATCGATATGAAAAGCTTTTGGCCGTGATATTTAGGGAATTATCCGGGGTGGAGCTTTCTAGCGTTAATCGATACGGTGTATCAGAACCTCTTCTATCCGAATGCAAAAAATTGCAAAAAATTAGGAATTCCATCATTCATAGGGGCGAATGCTGTGGTAAAAATGAGGCTAGAAATGGTTTGGATGTCTCCGTCGCTATATACAACCAAATTGTTGTGCCAGTTTTGAGTTCCATCCAGCTCACCGTAATTGAGCAAGGAGAAATTGTGCCAAAAACATCAAATCTTCCTTCGCCATTCTGAGCAAGGACTGCGTAAATAGACCTAATTCACTACTCCAAGCGGATCAACTATGGCTAAACAGCGAATATTTGGACACATATCAGGAGTTTCAACGCGATAAAGTCCGGTAGGGTGGGCACGGCTTTTGTGCTCACGCGGATTAGAATGGTGGGGAGATTGGCCCACCATTCAAACTTGCTAGTGACACCAATCTGAACCACCTACTACTCCCCATCCCTGCGCTTTTGCAACTGTTCCGCATAACCCTGCGCGGCTTTGCGGATGAACTGGGATTGGCTCTGGAAGTTTCGGCAGCCGGAACACATCATCACATGCATACCAATCGCCAGCCGTTCATTCAATCCAAGTTTTTTATCTAGGCCCAGTGACATCAAGGCGGTAATGTCGCGGCAACTACGCATGACGATGCTCCTTTTTTGCATTTGATGGATTGAACCAGCGAATTTCCAGGCACTCGCGCAACCGCAAGCGGGCGCGGTGCATGGTGACCCAGTAATTGGCGTCGCTGATGCCGGCTTCCCGGCAGACTTCGTCGGTGTCCAGGCCGACCAGTTCTCTCAGCATGAACACCTGGGCCATCTTGGCGGGTAAATTGTTATGGCAGGTTTCGTAAATGGTCCAAAATTCCTGCTGCTTGAGCGCCGCTTCGGGATCGTTCCAGGTGCTGGGGCCGCCGTTCCAATGACCATTATTCATGAAAAACGCATCTTCGTCTGAATCGTCCTCATCGTTATCGATTTGATCGAACTCGGCGCTGACCACTTCACGCGCAGTGCGCCGCCAGTGGTCGGCAATCTTATGTTTCAAAATGCCGATCAGCCAGGTACGCAAACCGGCCCTGCCTTCGAAATTCGCGGACGCTTGCCAAGCAGCCAATAATGTTTCCTGTACGGCGTCGTCGGCCAGTTCGTTATCCTTCAATTGCAGCAAGGCGTAACGAAACAACACCGGACGATGCTCGGCCAGCAGGGTTTCGTTCAATTGATAGTGTGGGTTCATCTCGGCGCTCAGCAGCATGCGTTAATCTCCTTACTCGGACCGGCTACAACTGAGTCGTTTGCGGAGGCTTATACCTTACAAAATAATCGGCAATTGAAAAAAGCATGACGCGCTACACATGATCCAGGCAAGCTGCTGGGGATTTTCTCTGGACGCCAAGACGGTTTACAAACCCAAATCGCTCAAACTGGCATGATCGTCGGGCCGCCGTCCCAACGGCCAATGAAACAAACGCTGCTCTTCTTTGATCGGCAAATCGTTGATGCTGGCAAAGCGCCGTTGCATGAAACCTTGCGGGTTGAATTCCCAATTTTCGTTGCCGTAACTGCGGAACCACTGGCTGGAATCGTCGCGCCATTCGTAGGCAAAGCGCACCGCAATGCGGTGGTCGGTAAACGCCCACAATTCCTTGATCAAGCGGTAATCCAGTTCTTTGGCCCATTTGCGTTGCAAAAATTCGCGCACTTGTTCGCGGCCTTGTGGAAATTCGGCGCGGTTACGCCAATGGGTGTCTTCGGTATAGACCAGGGCGACGCGGTCCGGGGCGCGCGAGTTCCAGGCGTCTTCGGCCATGCGCACTTTTTGCGCGGCGGTTTCAGCGGTAAAGGGTGGGACGGGGACTTTGATTTCTTGAGTCATGCTATTTCTCCGTGATGAAAATGAATCGATTTATGCTTGCCACATGCCGGGCATGGACACGCAACCTGGCAAGGCGCGAAGGCGTTGGAACCAGGCGATGATGTGGGGGTAGGCGGCTATGTCCAAACCACCTTCCGGCGCCAACGCCAAATAGGGATAGACGGCAATGTCGGCGATGGATACCGAATCGCCGACCAGCCAATCCTGGCTTTGCAGATGGCGGTCGATAATGCCCAGCACTTTATCGGCGGTTTGCCCGGCCGCTGCCGTATCGATAGGACTGCCGAATTTGTGATGTACCCGCAGTTTGGCAGGACCGTTGAAGATTTCATTGGCGGCGGTCGATAGCCAGGCGGCGATCTGCGCGAGCTGATAGGCATCGTCCGGCCACCATTTTTCGCCACCATAGCGTTTGGCCAGATAGACCAAAATAGCCTGGCTGTCGCGCACGATCAGGCTGTCGTCGTCCAGCACCGGCACCTGCCCGAACGGATTGCGTTGCAAATGATCGGGGCCGCGCTGCTCGCCGTCACGTAAATCCACTGATTGGATTTGATAGGGCAAAGCCAGCAAATTCAGTAGCAAGCGAACTTTGTGGCAGTTGCCGGATAGCGCCATATCGTACAGAGTAATCATGTTAAGCTCCTTCGGTTAATTAAAGCTTTCGAATTGCACCCGGTCGTCGGCAATGCCGAGCTGGCGAGCGGTTTGGCGCACGCTGTCGATCAAATGGCTTGGGCCGCAGACATAAATGACGGTATTGGCCGCTGCCTGACTGAGTATATCCGGTACGTTCAACCGGGTCGGGTTTTGTGCTTGGCTGAAATACAACCGGCACCGCTCGGGAAACCGGCGTTGCAAATCTTTGCTAAAAGCCATGTCTTGCGGCGTGCGGCCGGTGTAATGCAGTTGAAATGCCGTACCCCGGGAGGCCAAGGTTTCGGCCATGGCTTTGAGCGGCGTGATGCCGATACCGCCGGCGATCAACAAAGCCGGACGATTGTCGTCGTGCAATGGAAAATAGTTATCCGGCGCATCGATGTTGAGGCGGATGCCGATCTGCCAGCGGTCGTGCAATGCCGATGAACCACCGTAGCCATCCTCTACTCGCAGCACAGCGATACGGTAGCAATCCGGTTCGCTCGAAGCATCGGTTAGCGAATAAGCTCGGCTGGTGATCGTGCCGTCGGGCAGCGCGATCGGCACGCGGATATGCGCCCCAACCCGGTAAGCCGGCAGCGATTCACCATCGGCATGGCGTAATTCGTAAGCGCGAATGCGTGGCGTCAGTTGACGAATCCCGCAGACCGTCAAGGGCAATGGGCCGTTTCCCAGAGCGGGGGGTGTTTGCTGTGTTATCGGGGTGGTTTGTTGCTGCCGCCGCCGAGTGTGTTCCAATAGCGTTTCGACTTCATGTTGGCTGTAGCGTGGCGTGATGTATTTCGGGCAATTCCAGTCGAAAGCTTCGACGCGGATGACGATGCCGCGCTCGACCGGGGCGCGAAAGTCGGCCAGTTCCAGCTGAGACAGCAATTCCGGTTCACTACGTTCGTCCACCACCCGCGCCCGTCCCCAGATTTTCAGGCGCTGCCTGCCAGGATAGTCCATTAACAGCAAGCTGACCCGGTCGTCGCCGCGCAAATTGCCGACCGAAAGGTATTGGCGGTTGCCGCTGAAGTCGGCATAGCCGATGGTTTGTTCATCCAATACCTTCAAGAATCCTGCCGGACCGCCACGGTGCTGGACATAAGGCCAACCGGTCTGGCTCACGGTAGCTTGATAAAAGCTATCGCGTACGGCGATAAAAGCTTGTTCGAACTCGCTAAACGCGACCGTTTCGGGGTCGCCGAGTTCGGCCGCCCGGTAGGCCGCGCGACTGCCCATTTCGGCTTGTACCGCTTGGACGTTGGGGGTGAAGCTGATTTTGGCAAACGCACGGGCCATGGTCTTTACTCCTAATGGGGTGAAGCGTGGATGGATACTCTGACACAGTCATCAGCCGCGCTGAATAGTCATAATTTGCAATACCTTATTCCATTCAGCGGAATAAACCGGGCGCAAACTTCTCGCCTACTTTCAAGGCTGTCGTAAAAGTAAAATGTAGGTTGGATTGAGCAAAGCGAAGCCCAACAAAATCAAAACGTTGGGCTTCATTGCATTCAACCCAACCTACCTTTTGCGACAAACTCCTTTCGAAAGCGGGAAAAAGCGTACGCTTACGCCCGGTTAGGGTTTAGGCGGCTAGTTTTAACGCGACTTTCGGGAAGTCAATGTCAACCCGGCTGGCTTTGCCCAAAATATTGGTGAGGATGTTCATGCCGACGTGAGTAATCACCTCGACGATGTCGGCCTCGCTGAAACCGGCATCGCGCATCGCTTGCAACTCGGTCTTGGTCACCTCACCCTTATGCTCGACCAGGGCGCGGGCGAACTTGACCGCCACCGCTGCCTTGGCATCCTGGCTGGTGCCGGCGCGGTTGGCTTCGATTTCCGCGCCGTTCAAACCGGCTTTGCGGCCGATGGCGGTATGGGCGGACAGGCAATATTCGCATTGATTCTGCTGCGCCAAAGCCAGCGCGATGCGTTCGCGGGTGCCGGCATCCAGCGAGCCGTGATTGGCAATGTGATGCAAGCCGAGGAAGGCTTTCAAGGCATCCGGCGAGTGGGCGAATACCCGCAGAAAATTGGGCACCATACCCAATTGACCCTGGATGGCTTCGAACAGGGCGCGTTGTTCGATATTGGCGGTTTCGTTGCTGACGCTGGTAATACGGCTCATGAGTGTTCTCCAAAATAATGAAAGGGATTTTCGTAGGCCTGAAGGAAATTCAACAGGCGGGTACAGTGTGATCTATTGCGAAAAAATAAAGAATATCTAAAATAATCAATTAACTATTCCGATAAGTGGAATTAAAAATGGACAGATTACATTTGATGAACGTGTATGTGGCAGTAGTCGAAGCCGAAGGCTTTGCCGGCGGCGCGCGCAAGCTGCAGATGTCACCGCCGGCCGTGACGCGGGCGGTAGCGGCCTTGGAAGAACGCTTGGGGGTTAAGTTGCTGAACCGCACCACCCGCTATGTGCGGATGACCGAGGCCGGCCAGAAGTATTACGAAGACGCCAAACGCATCATCGCCTTGGCCGATGAAGCCGACGATGCGGCGTTGGGCATTAACGCCGAACCGCGCGGCCAACTCACGGTGACCGCTTCGGTACTGTTCGGCCGTTTGTTCATTATGCCGGGCATCGTCGAGTATTTGCGCCGTTACCCGGCAGTGGAAGTCAACGCGCTGTTCGTCGATCGGGTGGTCAACATGCTGGAAGAAGGCGTGGATGTGGCGATTCGCATCGCCGAATTGCCCGATTCGTCGTACCGGGCGCTGCGGGTCGGCTCGGTCAGACGGGTGTTGTGCGCCTCGCCGGACTATCTGGCCGAACACGGCATACCGCAAATGCCGGACGATTTAACCAAACATCGCATCATTCTGGCGCGCGGTCTGAATCCGAACAATGAAATGCGCTTTCAATACGACGGACAGGTTCAGGCGGTCAAATTGCAACCGCTTTTGAGCGTCAGCGACAACGACTCAGCGGCCAGCGCCGCCATGGCCGGCTTGGGCATCACCCGCCTGCTGAACTATCAAATCGCCGAACCGTTACGAACCGGCAAACTCAAGATATTGCTCGGTGAATTTGAAAGCCCGCCGGTTCCCGTGCATATCCTGCACCGCGAAGGCCGCCACTCGTCGGCGAAAATCCGCTCGTTCGTCGATTTGATGGCTGCACGTTTACGGGCCGAGTTGTTGCTGAATTAAACAACTGAATCTCTGCCGGGCTAACCCTGAAAGATAAAGTTATTAAAGCATGAAGGATGATCACTTTAGTGGGCTTGATCATTTGAGAGCTGGCCCCGAAAAATTGAACAGCCGGTTAAGTGAAAATCCCTGCTACTTTTGAACGTCCGTAAGGACAAAACAATGGAGCAGAAGATGTCCAAAAAACCGAGAAGAAAACATTCGCCGGCCTTCAAGGCCAAAGTCGCCTTGGCCGCTTTGAGGGGTGATAAAACCCTGGCGCAGTTGACCCAGGAGTTTGAGATTCATCAAAACCAGATTGTCGACTGGAAGAAACAGCTGACCGAACGGGCTGCCGAGGTGTTTGGGAAACCCGCGGAGCCCGAATCGCCGCCAGTCGACCTGCTAGCCCTGCATGCGAAAATTGGCCAACTGACCTTGGAAAACGATTTTTTAGGGAACGCGCTCACCAAGGCGGGATTACTGAGCGCAAAACGATGATAGACCGTGAATCCAAACTGTCGATTGGCCAGCAAGCGCACCTGTTGGGGATCAGTCGGGGTAGCGTTTACTACCTGCCCAAGCCGTTATCAGCGCGCGATCTGGACATCATGAAACGCCTGGATCGATTGCACATGAAACATCCCTTCATGGGCGCCCGGCAATTGCGAGATCAGTTGAATAAACAAGGGATCACCACTGGCCGTAAGCATGTGAAAACCTTGATGAAGCGGATGGGCATCGAAGCCGTGTATTGCAAGCCTAATACGAGCAAGAAAACGCCAGGGCACGAAATCTTTCCCTACTTGCTGCGCGGCATGACCATCAACCGAGCCAATCAGGTTTGGGCCCTGGATACGACCTATATTCCGATGGCAAAAGGCTTTGTTTACCTGACTGCGGTTGTGGATTGGGCCAGTCGGAAGGTCTTGGCAGCCAAGGTCGCGATTACACTGGAAGCCTGTCATGCCGTCGATGTGCTGGAACAGGCGTTTCGGCTGTATGGTAAACCGGAGATCGTTAATACCGACCAGGGTAGCCAATTCACCGCCAAGGCGTTTGTCGATGCCGTGAAAAATCAGGGTTGCCAGTTGAGCATGGACGGACGGGGCGCCTGGCGAGATAATGTTTTCGTTGAGCGATTGTGGCGATCAGTCAAATACGAGCGGGTTTACCTACATCACAAGCGACCCCATTCCAGCTTGAACCGAAAAAAGCCTCATCAGGCCTATACCGATTTGCTGCCACCGGTCAAAATGGCAGCCTAACCAACAGCAGGGATTTCACTTTAATTTTGGGAATTGCTGTTTAAAGGTTTGGGGCCACCTCTTTTGCTAAATCGGCTTTAATGCGAAGCTAGGCTTGTAGCCAGAGTTTCTGAGTTTTATCGACGGTGGTAATACCGCCAGAACTAATTGGTTATTTGCAAAATTCCCAGAATGTCAGCTTTGGCAAAATCTTGAGACATTCAACGTGATGCAGAGCTTCTGACGGCTTAGGGTCGAAATACGCAACTTCAGTGAACCATCGTTGCCGGTCAGTAACTTAAACAATTTCCACTCCACCACCACATCCACACAATGGTAAGCCAGGCCGTCATCGGTTTCCGGTTTGGCTTTACCCCAATATTGGAAATACGGTGCTGTCACGCTCAGTCCTTGATTTGATTGAAACCCATATCCGACAGATATGCTACGCCGCCAGGTAGTGTAGTCGTTTGCAGGTATTCATCAATGCTGAATCGACCCGGCACAGCAAGAGTTCGGCGTTTGTTAAGTGCTACGCCACTGGTGATGATTACACGCCAAGGTTAAAAATCGATGGCCGGTTAAAATCGTTTAGCCGTTGTCAGCGCCAATCATCCTAAAACCAACTTGGCGATGTCACACCATGCCCTGCTCTTGCAGCATGGCGTAGGCGGCGTTGATTTGCCGGGTTTCTTCCTCGGCGAGTTGTTTGATTTTTTCGCCAAACACGCCGACTCGGTCCGGGTGGTATTCGGAAATTTTCTTTTTGTATGCTGCTTTGATGTCTATCGGTATGGCATCGGCAGTTAGACCGAGAATTAAATAACAATCCGCTAACGATTTGATGTGTTGATCGTCTTCAGGCAGTTTTATTTCGGTTATATACACATTGCGATGTTCGTCGATATCCAATTTGAATTGTGCGTGGCACTTTCGGCATCGCGCTTTGTTGCCTTCGATGGGTAACGTAAATTTAATGTGTTGCGCACAGGATGGACAGGAAATTGTCCTTACATTGGTAGGCGTTCTAAGGGTGGGCTGCTTTTGATTTTGATGTTTGCGTCGAACTTTTCGGGCCTTGAAGACCAGCAGCGCGACCAAAATAATGTTCAATATTAGCGATGCGGACAAAACAATATTGATCATCATCCCGGCTAATTGACTGATCGACGAAATTTAAAATGAAGGGGGTTAAACAGGTGGCGCCCCATACTCGTTTGCTCGGTCATCGCCTTTTGACACCATCCAGATGAAATACGGAATGATGCCGATGATGGTCAGAATAATCAGATACCACCAGCCGCTATGCCCGGTATCGTGTAATCGGCGGATATTAACAGCCAGCGACGGAAATAGAATTACCAAATTGGTGATCGCCGTAACGGTTGCCGGCTCGCCGTAGGACGATTGATCGATGATTCCCGCCATCATCGATACCAATAACGTGAAAAGCGCAAACCACCAGTATTCAGCGCGTGATGCTCTACCTGTAAAAACAAATGCCTTTGCAAAACAGCCGGACACCGATTCGGTAAACGTCATACCCCGTCCGTTAGCCATTGGCCCGCGATAGCCGCTATTCGCTTGCATGGCTGCGCCACACTCAAGGCAGAAATTTGCATTGTCCGGATTTTGTTTTCCACAGTTTGGGCAGTACATTGTGCGCTCCGACAGACTCTTTAAGTGACGATATTACTGCGATATGGAAAAATGTGTAGTCCGTGCGCACATTTTTATGCCGTTTCGTTAGTCGCCTTGACGATAGAGATGCAACGCTTTACGAACCTGACCAGCCACCGTGCTTACACTGTACGCCAGTAACTAAACCAATCCCGGCAAATAGAGAACGCACCCTCTCGCCAAGTTTATCGCTGCTTTCAACGACACGGCAGGTCCAGAAAAATCAGGTGGAACCTTGCCTGAATGCGTTTACCACAAAACCGCTGGCAGTCCTCCGCCAAAAGGCGGCGTAACACGACTAAACCGCGTTGCACGGTTTACCCGGGTTAACTATTTATTCTGCTCGTCCACAGTGTCGTTGTCGTCTTTCGGGGCGGCATCGACAACGCGCTTTTTCGGCTTCTTAATAGCGGTCTGCTGATTGATCCGTTCAAGCTGGGCTAGAAAGTACGAGTCGTAATTCCAGTTTGGTTTTGCTGCGATGGGTTCGGGCTTGGTATCTCTGATGTCGCTCATAATATTTTCGTTGATTACACTCGTTTGTGGGCAGATTAACTGCATTGACATAAATTAGCGCGCATCGCCAGTCACCCAGAATCGCATAGGCTCTTCGCCTAAAACATAAAGTTTGATTCAGTGGGTTATTTAAACAACTCGCGCTGGACGTATTAAACAGCCGCCGGCTTCAGCATTGAGGTTTTGCCTACCATAATATCCGCGGCTTTCAGCATGCGCTTAAACACCGATTCCTGGCAGTAAGGAATATTATGTTTCTCGCACAGCGCTTTCACTTGCGGCTGCAATTTTTGGTATTGGCTTAGCGGCAAATCCGGCCATAAATGGTGCTCAATTTGATAATTCAACCAACCGTAGAAAAAATCATTCAAATTAGACCCGGTTGGATAATTGACCGAACCCAAAATCTGCCGCAAATAAAACTCGCCTTTGCTATGCGATTTTTCATCGAACATCATCACGTCGTCGCCGGCATGATTGGGGATCATCACCAAAAAGCTATGCATATTGGTGAAAATTTCCGCCAGAATAGAATTGATCAATACGCTGACAGCGGCAACCCCACCGAGCGGTAAGAATAGCAGCGGTATTAATACAAAACGATACGCGCTATAAGGCAATACGCTTTGCAGCCATAGCGCCTTACCTTGCGGGGTAAACAGGCTCCAGGCACCGATACGGGTGGACTCGGGCTTGGGTTTACCTTGCAGGCGGGCGGCATTTAAAACCAATTCTTTGTGCGTGCGCGGCGTGTAATAAATAATTTTCCAGATACCGGAAAACAACGCCACGATGGCATAGCGTTGCCACATCGGCAGTTTGGATTGCCGCAACCATTCCATATTGTGCTGGGCATTGTTGGGATCGGTCTCCTCACCCAGGTTGTAATGATGCAATAAATCGTGTTCGTGATGCCAGCCGGCCGGCGTCATCCAATCCGGCCAATCCAAAAACCGCCGCCAACCCTTTGCAAACTTCTTGCTGGTGTAGTTTTTGTCCACGTCCCGCATTTTATCGAAGGCTTTATGCACGATGGGGTGGCCTACCCCGGTCCAGCGGGAAAAACTACCCTGACTGATCAACAACGCGGAAATCGGGTTGGGAAAAATCCAGGCGGTCGCGTAACCCACGAGAGAGCAAACCTTGCCCCAACGTTCGACTTTTTTTAAATGTTCGAAATCGGCAGGACCAATATCGGCTAACGCTTGTTTGTGAATTTGGCTGATGTCTTTGGCTAATTGTTCGCGATCAACCGACTGGTAACTATTTAAACTCAAAATGTGTTGTCTCTGTAAAGTGCAAGGAAAGGATTTGAATACCTTCGGATAAAAAGTCAGGATTTAAAGCGTCCGGACGGCGCTTAAAATTAGCGGTTGCGGCCTATAGGGTCGGAACTAACCAAAACTGGCCGGCCAAAACGGTATAAGTCTATAAACCATCCGCATCGCATCTTTGCACGTGCTATCAAACTCCCCGACATCCCGCGCGCGAGTATAACTAAGCAACTTTTGCAAATGTCTAAAAAGGATAGAGTGTTGATTTAAATGGTGCCGGCAATAGGAATCGAACCTACGACCTTCGCGTTACGAGTGCTTGTTGGACGAATTGAAACAACCGGAAACTACTGCGCAGGCATTATATATCGTAAGTTCCAGTATGTTTCAATATGAGTTGCTTTTGACTCAATTCGTTTGATATGTACTCATAAATTAACGCCTAGAGTATTTAACCAATAACTTCGTTACCACAAGAACCTGAATCAAACCTGCCCACCCACACCCTTAAACTTTTCAACAAACGCGGCAATTTTTTGGAAAACGCTTTGTTTTTTTGTTAGGTATTGTGGGTTAAGTGGGCTCATTTTGGGCAGAATGGCATTTAGTTCAGTACCGTTTTCGCTGGCAAATTCGCGTTTCAACGATGCACCGATGTAACGCTTGGCCGCTTCTGCATTCAGATTTTCAGCATTAATTAACTCTTCCGCTTCGCGCTTTTGTTCAGCCTGAGCAAAGGTAAAGAAGGCATCAATAATGCTGGCTTTGTCGACAATTTCGTCCAAGTTGGTCTGGTTAATAAAATCCACCAGCAAACTTTCTTTGGCGCGGTTGCCCAGACTAGCACGGATCAATCGGCGCACTTCTTCAACCAGTGCGCTTTTATCTTTAAGCTTTTTATTGTGCTCGAAAATCAATTCCAGAATGTAATCCAGATTAATTTCCTGCGATTTGAGCAGTTCCACCTCAAACACCACATCATCCCAGTCAATGGTGGAAGTGGCTTTTTCGTTGGCGGCTTTTTCGCGACGCAGCCAATCACGAATATCGTTATAAGTTGAACGGTAATCCTGAATAGTACGCTCGGCGGGTATGTGAACCGCTTGCATGGCCGCCAAATCATCATCGCTCAAATAGTGTTGCGTTTTAAACGCCTCCACAGCCGCAGGGTCATTCATGTCCAAGCCTTGTAAGGCTTTTAAGCCGGCAAACTCATCAAAGTTTTGCAGCACATTCTCAACGCGCAAATATTCACCAAACAACTTGGCAAAGTCCTTTTTATCCTTTTCCGTAACGATTTCATCTGGACTAGGGAAGCGCTGTTGTAATTCCGTCACCACATCCATATAGCCACGTCGAGCTTCCCCGGTGATCACATCGGTAAAACCTTCCATGTACTCTTTATAGCTTTTTTCCAACACCACGTTTTTGGTGTTCTTGTCGCCAAACAAGGTAATAGCGTCAATCGTGGCTTTCTCTAAATCGCGGAAGGTGATGATATTGCCAAAAGTCTTGGTCGCATCATAAATACGGTTAGTGCGCGAATAGGCCTGCAACAAACCGTGATAACGCAGGTTTTTATCAACAAACAAGGTGTTCAAGGTCGGCGCATCAAAGCCGGTTAAAAACATGCCCACCACAATAAGCAAATCCACTTCCTGATTTTTTACCCGCAATGCAAGGTCGCGGTAGTAGTTTTGAAACGCTTTACTTTCAACGCTGAAGTTGGTTCTGAATAGCGCGTTATAGTCAGCAATGGCCGCGCTCAAAAACTCTTTGGCGCTGCTATTCATAGCGGAAACATCAAAGCTTTCATCCTGAATATCGCCCACCGCATCTTGCTCTTCATTGGCGGCAAACGAGAAAATCGTAGCGACTTTTAGTGGCTTATCGCTGGCTTTTTGCAAGTCCCTGAACGACTCGTAATACAACTTAGCGGCATCCACACTGCTGACGGCAAATAAGGCGTTAAAACCTTGGGCTCGCGCCTGGAGGCGATGGGTTTTTTGCCGGAAGTTCTTCAAAATGTACTGCGAAATTTCCTGGATGCGCTCAGGATGCAACAACGCTTGCTTGTTTTCTGCGGCGTTAAGTTTTTTCTCGTCCTGCTCCGTTTCAATCGCTTTGAACTGTGGACGTACATCGTTGTAGTCCACCTTGAACTTCAATACCTTTTCATCTCGGATGGCATCGGTAATCACATAGGAATGCAGCTCACGGCCAAATACGCTGGCGGTGGTTTCCGCGCCGAGGGCGTTTTGCGGAAAGATAGGGGTGCCGGTAAAACCAAACTGGTAAAACTTCTTGAACTTCTTCTTCAGGTTTTTCTGTGCTTCACCAAACTGACTGCGGTGGCATTCGTCGAAGATAAACACCACTTGCTTGTTGTAAATCGGCAAATCGTTTTCACTTTTCATCAGGTTATTGAGCTTCTGGATGGTAGTGACAATGATCTTGTTGTCATCCTTATCCAGATTGCGCTTGAGTCCGGCGGTGCTGTCCGAGCCATTTACGCTATCCGGTGAAAAGCGCTGGTATTCCTTCATGGTCTGGTAATCGAGGTCTTTTCTGTCCACCACAAAAAACACCTTCTCGATAAAATCCAGCTCCGTGGCCAAGCGCGCGGCTTTAAAACTAGTTAAAGTTTTGCCGGAACCCGTGGTATGCCAGATATAACCGCCGCTTTCAGTGTTACTCCAGTTTTTAGCTTGATAGGCGCTGTTGATTTTCCACAAGATGCGCTCAGTGGCGGCAATCTGGTAAGGGCGCATCACCAGCAGCGTGTTACTCACATCAAATACCGAATAATGCAGCAGCACATTAAGCAGCGTATTTTTCTGGAAAAAAGTGGCGGTAAAGTCTTTTAAATCTTTAATCAGGTTGTTGTCTGATTTCGCCCAATTCATGGTGAAATCGAAACTGTTTTTGTTGCGCTGGGTGGTATTAGCAAAATAACGGCTATCCGTACCGTTGGAAATCACAAACAACTGCAGGTATTTGAATAAGGAATGCTCGCTGTTAAAGCTTTCTTTGCTGTAACGGTGCACCTGATTAAAAGCTTCACGAATCGCCACGCCACGCTTTTTCAGCTCGACCTGAACCAGCGGCAAGCCATTCACCAAAATCGTCACATCGTAGCGATTGGCGTGACTACCAGTTTGCTCAAACTGCTTGATCACCTGCACCTTATTGCGGGCAATGTTCTTTTTGTCCAGCAGGTAAATGTTCTGGATACGGCCATCGTCAAACACAAAGTCGTGAACATAGTCATCGTGAATCTTACGGGTTTTATCCACGATGCTGTCGCTCGGCTTGTCCAGCCAAGTTTCCACAAAACGTAGCCATTCACCGTCGGAAAACTGCATGTTATTCAGGGCCTGCAACTGCTCACGCACATTGGTCAGCAGTTTCTCCGGCGTGTTTAAATCGGACAGATAGTCATAGCCCTGATTCTGCAAATCCTGGATGAATTCCCGCTCCAAATCGTATTCGCTTTGGTAGCTTTCGCTAACTTGCGATGCCTTGGTGTATTTATCCAGAACGATAAAATTATTCGATTCGGCGATGGTTTTATAGTCGGTCACTGGTTTGATTCTCCATATCCCTGTGCGAATTCGCTTTCAATCTCTTGCACCGTTGGCAACTGTGACTGCACTGATAAGGGAATATCTTTGGTGATGAACGAACTCACCCCCATAGGTTTGTTGATGTCGCGCAGGGCGTATTCCACGTCCAGCTTGTCTTTGTCCTTACACAAGATTAGGCCAATCGTGGGCTGATCATCCTCGGCACGCAGTTGGTCGTCTACTGCCGACAAGTAAAAATTGAGCTTGCCAATGTACTCGGGCTTGAATTCGCCGGCCTTTAATTCGATCACCACATAGCACTTCAGGCGAGCGTGATAAAACAACAAATCCAGAAAGTAATCCTTGCCATTTACGGCCAAGGGGTATTGCCGCCCCAGGAAGGCAAAGCCCTTGCCTAGCTCCAGCAAAAATCGGGTGATTTGTGCCACCAGCTGGTTTTCGATATCGCGTTCAACTGCCTGAGGTGCGAGGGTCAAAAAATCGAATACATAAGGGTCATTCAGGCTTTGTTGCACCAGCTCAGATTGGGGTGCTGGTAAAGTTTGAACAAAATTGCCGACTGCCTTGCCTACGCGCTCGTGAAAACGTTGCTCAATTTGCCACGCTAGCACCGTGCGGCTCCAGCCATGCTCGATGCAGGCCTGCGCGTACAGCAAAACCACCTCCACTGACTTGACCTTGGCCAGCAAGGTGCGCACGTGCCCCCATGGAATTTGTCCCACAGGTTGTGGGACAAATTCAAACTGCGGACTGAAGAAGGCGTAAAACTGCCGCATCGCAAACAGGCTTGTCCGCGAGAACCCCTTCATACCTGGGTAAGTGGCCTGCAAGTCCAGCGCCATTTGCTCCACCACCGCCGAACCCCAGGCGCGCTCGCGTTGCCACGCCTCCAATTGACGACCGATGTCCCAATACAAGCTCAAAAGCTCAGCATTAACCGCCAACACCGCACGGATTTGCGATGTTTGAATGCGCTGTTTAATCACTGCCATCGCCTGACGGTAATCGCTGTGATGGGTAATCTCGCTCATGCCTCTGTGTCCCTTGTTTACAGTAGCTTTTTCACTTCACGGTCGAAATCGGATTCGATGCCTTATTGCTTGTTAAACTTTTCATATTGCGCAAACACTTATCTGCGCCGAATTGACACGGTAACCGACTGAAATCACCGCATCCAGGTTGTAGTACTTAGCCTTGCTGGCTTGGGTTTTACCTTCAATCGCCCCATGCGTAGTGGTATGTTCCAAAATGGAACTCACCACATCTTCTTTCAGCTCATTGCTTTCAAAAATGTTTTTCAGGTGCTTGGTAATGGCTGGGCGCTGCACGCCAAAGAGCTCAGCCATGCGTTCCTGAGTCAGCCAGATAGTCTCATTACTGAGCAACACTTCCACCTTGATTGCACCATTGGTGCGCGGTGTAGAACAGGAATTCCGTGGTTTGGTCTTGCAAGCTTAGGTACTTGGACATAAGACTCCTTCCTTATGCGAGCGTGTCGAAAAATTAGTCATTGGTTTCCTACCTGCTGCCAAAAGCCATAGTTGCTTTTCAAGTGATTGAGCAATAACTCGACCGTCGCTTTTTCAGCAGGGGTTGGTTCCGCAACGACTTCATTCGATAGCGTACTATGGCTAGTAAACTGGATAACTCTGTTCAGATAGAGTTGCTTATCGTCAGGCAATAGTTCTGACCACTTTGGATAACCCAGAAAGCTGGCCGTTTTTTCGTAAAGATTACGCAGCAGCGTGAAGTGATACTTTTCAACCTTATTTTCAGCAATCGCCTTCTCAAGGGTTTGCTTTAAATGCAGGTGATAAGAAAAGCTCTTGTTGGAGTCGCCTTGCTTTTCTGTGAGGGCAAAGGTGCCATCTTCAAAACGCTCCAACATATAGCAGACTTTGCCGTTTAGCTCATTGAAGAGGACGTTATAAAACAGCGGACTGTGTGTCGTAACAATAAATTTCAGGTCGGATTGACTGGATTTAATCAAGCCAGCCAAATTGACCGCCAACTCAATCAAATGATTTTCATCCAGCGAGCTGACCGGGTCATCAATGAAAACGTATTCCAAATTATTAAAAGCATCGGTTGATCGTTCGGAAGCTTCAGCAATGTTTAATTCGGAAATCATTTGCTCAATCAGCGAATGAAATACGCTCCAAATAAAATTACTTTCCTCACCCTTGGAAATCTTAATATTTGATTCTTGCTCAATATTGCCACGCTCAAATGAAAAGCTGACTGCTGAAAAATCCGAACTAAAATGCGGCGTTAATTTTTCATTAGTGTAGTGCTGGAAAATAGCGGTAATGTTCTGATCTTGGCCTTGCTCTTCCAGAACCCATCTAGTGAAAGCATTTGTATGGATTTTTAATTTTGGTTCGGCATCAAGCTGCAAATCATTATCCCAATAGAACAGATCTTCCGTAAAAGCGCTGTAATAAAGGATTTTCTTTTGTGCCAACGCTGATTGCAGAGCGTCTTCAGTATCAGTTTTTGGCGAAATTAACTCTTTGAACTCGCGTGATAGTCGAGTTTTACCCGTGCCATTAAAGGCATAGATCAACTGCACTTTTTTATTGGAGTCTCTCAGCTGTTGTGCTATTTCCGTTAGCGTTTTGCTCATATTAGGCGCCTACCTCTTCAGGCTTGGGAAAGCTGAATAGTAAATCTCGGTAATACTCATATTGCTTTTGGCGCAATGCAATTTCGCTTGGCAAGCCTTCGGTGATGGAGTTGGTTATGGCATCGAATTTGTCCAGGATGGCTACGATGCGGGCTTGTTCGTCCAGTGAGGGAATAGGTATGTCGTATAACTCAAATTCCTTAACACGAACATGAGGAACTCCAGCACCTTTCTTCATTGTGTGAATATGTTCCTGTTTGTTTTGAAGAAAGTAGTAAACAAACTTTGACTTTAGAATTTTAGAATCAGGATGAACGCTGAAAGCATCAGTTAGAAATATTGGCTGATTCCAAAAGCTCACATAGCCCGCATAGGCTCCTGATCTTGCGATGACAATAGTTTCGCCTTCCCTATTACTCTCTCCGTGGAGGTATGTTGGAGTTGGGCCATTTGCAACAACAGGAATATCGCCGGCCGTTGTTTGCTTTTGTGTAATTGCCGTGCCTCGACGAAATTCAGCCACCTCACCCAACATCTTCCACTCCACTTCCCCTGCTTCAAAACTCAAAAACTGGTCGCGATAGTAGTTGTATTGTTTTTTGCGGGCGGTCAGCTCGGCGGTCAGCTCGGCGGTCAGCTCGGCGGTCAGCTCGGTGAAATTGTCCAAAATTCGGACAATTTCACCTTGGATTTCCAGCGATTTTTCGGGGGTTTCAGGGCACGGGATTGGAATTGGGATTTTTTCAACTTGGTGACTCATCAACTTAGGATTACCCATACCAGAGTAAACATGCTTTTGCGCTTCAATTGTGAGCCAATAAAACAGAAATTTGTAATTCAATTCATTTTCAATATTTATTTTTATTAACCCACAAACATTGGTTATAGAGAATTTACCATTTCGATAAAAAACGGTTCCTGCATTAGCTCCATCAGTAGTCCACCTAATAAACTCCCCATCAAAGTCGAACGTTGTGATTTTTCCAATCTCACCATTATTGGCGGTCTGCGAGCTGTATACGGGATGCTCTCCAGCATTCTCTATAAGATATTCTTTTGACATTACACGACCACGACGTAAGGTTGCCAATTGACCTAACGCCTTCCATTCCACCCCAACGCCATCCAGCAGCTTTTCCATAAAGTACATGCTGCTCATGCTTCAAAATCCTCGCCGTCGATCTTGGCCACGATGGCATCAATCTCGGCACGCAGCTTGTCGATCTTGGCAACGGTGGTTTTCAGTTCGACATTGAGCTTTTTCTCGTTCCCACGCTCCCGCGCTCATCGTTATACACAAGTCTCCCAACGACTAAACTACCAGGAGGCATGAGGCATATAGATGATGGAGAACAGCGATGAGCAATTGGGCCGAAGAAGAAGTACAAACCGCTGATTTGGAAGATCGGCGCCTGAATAAACGATTGGCACTGTTACTGGAGCGATTAGGCGAACATCCCCAGCTCAGCATCCCGGCGGCCTGTGGCGGCTGGAAGGAGACGATGGGCGCTTACCGGTTTTTCGACAATGATAAGGCGACTTTCAAAAAGATACTGGCGCCGCATCGAGATGCCACGGTCGAACGGATGAAGAGCAGCCCGGTCGTATTGCTGGCGCAGGACACGACGGAGTACGACGAAAACATTTGTTTGGGGCCAAAAGGTCTCGGTACTTTGAAAGAGATGGCGAAACATGCGCGCCGACTACATCCGACCATCGCCTTTACGCCGTCGCGGATTTGCTTGGGTGTCGTCAAGGCAGCGTATTGGGCGCGTGACGGCGCCAGCCCGCGACAAGCGCGGCGGCACAAAGGCGTGGACGAAAAAGAAAGTCGGCACTGGCTCGAAAGCTATCAGGATAGCTGTGCCTTACAGGCGCAAATGCCGGACAGTTTATTGGTCAATCTCGCCGACCGCGAGGGCGACATTTACGAATGGTTTGTCGAATACCAAGACTATGCGCCGACTGCTCGCGCTGAATGGATTGTTCGGGCGACGCAGAACCGAGACCTTCTGGTCGAGCCGGAAAATGCGGCGAAATGGCTATGGTCGGCCCTGGATCAAGCGCCGGTCATGGGTTATACCGAGGTTAATGTCAAGTCGCGGCCGAACCGTGCAGCGCGACTGGCGCATATCACGGTACGCGCCGCCACGGTGCCCCTCAAGCCGCCAACGCGTATTGGGTATCGACTGCCGGCATTGAGCATCAACGCGGTGCTGGCGCGCGAAGAGACGCCGCCAGCCGGCAAGGAACCCTTGGAATGGCTCCTGCTGACCAGTTTGCCTGTGGCGAGTTTCGAGCAAGCGACTACGGTGGTGGCGTGGTATGGCGTGCGCTGGTGTATCGAAGTGTACTTCCATGTATTGAAGAGCGGTTGCCAGATCAAGCGGCTACATCTGGAATCGGAAGAACGGCTACTACCTTGTTTGGCGCTCTATATGGTTATTGCCTGGCGGGTGTTATTCAGCCTGATGCTCGCGCGCGCAGCGCCGGACATGGATTGCGAGATTATTTTCGATCCGCAGGAGTGGCGAGCGGCTTATATCGTCGTCAAGCGCTGTCCACCACCGCTCACGCCACCGCGCCTCGGTGAGGTAATCCGACTGATTGCAAGCTTAGGCGGTTATTTTGCCCGCAAACACGATGGTCCACCGGGTGCCAAGGCCATGTGGATCGGCTTACAGCGCTTGCGCGATTTTGTCATCGCCCTCAATGCTCAACAGGATCTCGCAATGAGATGTGTATAACGATGAGCGCTCCCGCGTGGGAATGCATACCTTACTCACCATCTTCGAC
The DNA here is from genome assembly GCF_047777895.1 of Methylomonas sp. TEB. Classification (GTDB taxonomy): domain Bacteria; phylum Pseudomonadota; class Gammaproteobacteria; order Methylococcales; family Methylomonadaceae; genus Methylomonas. The sequence goes on along the minus strand of NZ_CP180476.1, from coordinate 550,008 downwards.
TAACCTCCAATAACCCTGATTTCCCAGCATAATCTCTGGCACTGGAATAGCGCCAATGTGCGGCTTCGTCTACATAACCGCGCTTCACCGGGTTTTGGTGAATATATTCAATCTTTTGCCGCATCATATCCTCGCCCTGGATCAGTTCAGGGTGAACGCCCTCCTGCCAGAATTGATACGCACGATCATCCTTATGAGCTTTTTTATAAAACGCCAGCTGATCCAGAATTTGCCTGACATTATGGGCCGCAAGATATTGAATCAGGCTTTTCGCCGTCCATGATTTGAATCGGGCAATGTCATGATCCAAACCCTGGCTTTGAAGTACAAAATGGCAGTGATTTTCCAGCACGACCCACGCATACACTTGAAGCCCATCCTTGCTTAAAAAACGCAGGGACTCTAGCAGAATGTTGACGGTGTCAGGGCGGGTGAATACCGGAATCCAATGCAACACTGTCAGGGTGACGAAGTGCGGCTGTTGGGGTTGAGTTATTTTGTAGCGGCTTCTACCCATTATTCAGCGTCCGTATGCATTCCCACGCGGGAGCGTGGGAACGAGAAACTTCACAGATTTTTCCTAACACCTTCCACTCCATCTCAACACCATCCAGCAGCTTTTCCATAAAACTCGAATGACTCATCCCTATAGCTCCTCAGTTTTAAATTCGCTATAGCCTTCGTAGTAGTAGCTGACATCAATCCCTTTCATAAACAAGGCGCGGTCATCAATCCGGTCGGTGAGGGCGGATTTCAGCAGGGCTTTAATTTCCAGGTCTTTCACCACACTGCGCTGCATGGCGGATAGGTATTCGTCTTTATCCACTCGATTCCAATCCACCACCTGCCGGATTTCTTTTTTCAGCATCAGATCCAGCCAGATTCGCGTGGCGCGGCCGTTGCCCTCACGGAAGGGGTGAGCAATGTTCATCTCGACATATTTTTCGATGATTTCATCAAACGTGCCTTGCCGCATGGTGTCGATATGTTTCAGCGATGGCTCCAAATACATCAGCGGCGCAAAACGAAAGTTACCCTTGGCGATATTGACGTCGCGGATTTTGCCGGCAAAGCTATAAATATCCCCAAATAAATAGGCATGGATATAGCTAAGCCCGGCAAAGGTGCCGACTTCCACCTTGGCAATGTCGCCGGAATCAAAAAGCTGCTTGGCTTTTTGTTTACTGATTTTTTCTTCCGTCTTGGCCAGTTCGATTTGGTCGGTGAGGTTGAATTTGTTTTCCAAAATCACTGGGTATCTCCTTCAATCTCCGCGACGATGGCATCAATGTCTTTACGCAACTGATCGATCTTGGCGACAGTGGTAAGCAGCTCGGCATTGATCTGGGCAATGTCCACCACCTCGCGGTTGTCCTTGGCCTCGACGTAGCTGCTGACGGACAGGTTGTAATCATTGGCGGCCACCTTCTCAAACGGGATGGACTGAGCAAAGTGATCGACGTTGGCCTTGCTGTCAAACACTGTCATGATTTGCTCAATGTGCTCATCCTGCAGCACGTTGTTGTTGGTTTCTTTCTTAAACAGACCGCTGGCGTCAATAAACTGGGTTTTAGTGTCGGTTTTGTGTTTGGACAGCACCAGAATATTCACGGCAATGGTGGTGCCAAAAAACAGATTGGGCGCGAGCGAGATCACGGTTTCGACATAGTTGTTATCTACCAGATATTGGCGGATTTTCTGCTCGGCACCGCCCCGGTAAAAAATACCGGGAAAGCAGACAATGGCCGCGCGGCCTTTACTGGACAGGTAACTGAGCGCATGTAGCACAAAAGCAAAGTCGGCTTTGGATTTGGGTGCTAACACGCCTGCGGGAGCAAAGCGCTCGTCGTTAATCAGGGTGGGGTCGTCGTTGCCAATCCAGTTCACCGAATAAGGCGGATTGGAGACGATAGCATCGAAGGGTTTGTCATCGCCAAAATGCGGGGCGATCAGGGTATTACCCAGCTGAATGTTGAACTTGTCGTAGTTGATGTTGTGCAAGAACATGTTCATCCGCGCCAGGTTGTAGGTGGTGTGGTTGATCTCTTGCCCGAAAAAGCCGTCTTCGATGATGTGATCGTCAAACTGCTTTTTAGCTTGCAGTAGCAGAGAACCGGAGCCGCAGGCCGGGTCGTAAATCTTGTTGACGCTGGTTTGCTTGTGCATGGCAAGCTGGGCAATCAGCTTGGACACGTGTTGCGGGGTGAAAAACTCGCCCCCCGATTTGCCGGCATTGGCGGCGTAGTTGGAGATCAGAAACTCGTAGGCATCGCCAAACAAGTCGATGTGGCTGTCGTCAAACCCGTTTATATCTTGGCCAAAATCCAGCTTCGCCACGCCTTTGAGCACGGCGGCCAAGCGGGTGTTTTTGTCGGCGACAGTGTTACCGAGCCGATTGCTGGTGGTATCGAAGTCGGCAAACAGGCCTTTGATGTCGCGTTCCGATGGGTAGCCGTTGGCTGAGCTTTCGATGGCGGAAAAGATTTTGGCCAGATCGGTATTCAGGCTGTCGTTGCTATTCGCGCCTTTGGCGATGTTGACGAACAGTTGGCTCGGGTAAATGAAGTAACCCTTGGTTTTAACGGCATCGTCCTTGATTTCCGGGGTGATGACATTGTCCGGCAGCTCTGCATAATCGATGCTCTCATCTCCGCCTTCTATATAACTGGCAAAGTTTTCGCTGATAAAGCGATAGAACAAGGTGCCGAGTACGTACTGCTTGAAATCCCAGCCATCCACCGCGCCGCGTACATCGTTGGCGATTTGCCAGATTTGGCGTTGCAGCGCAGCGCGTTGTTGGGTGCTGGTCATTCTGGGGTTCCTTGTTTAAATACGTTTTGAATCGTCATCAGCTAAAAAGCAACTTGGCATTTTAACAAGCAAAGGCGCTCTAATTAATCACTGGTTGCAAACGGTATCCGCCCAGACTTGAGCAAGTTTTTCGGAAGGAAAGGTTTTGTTTTTGACGATGCCTTTCATGCGGACATCGGCACGGAAGTTTCCGTTTGCTAGGAGTCTGATGTATGCCATCACACACCTCCAAGAACGAAAGATGAAATCGGATTGAGTAAATATTTGGGGTTCATGCGCCACCTGATTGAACAAAGTAAGCAGCACTGCGCCTAAATTTGCCCTTGCTGCGGACTGTTGCTTCAACTCGACGGGCAATCTCACTGAATTTTTTATAAAACAATCGCTTAATGGTGCCGGCAATAGGAATCGAACCTACGACCTTCGCGTTACGAGTGCGCTGCTCTACCTGCTGAGCTATGCCGGCGTGTGATTGTCTATTTGTAGATGGCTTTGGGGTCTTTGAGTACCGGCTCGGTGGCTTGCCATGCACCATCTTTCAGGCTGCGGTAAAAACAGCTTTCCCGACCGGTGTGGCAGGCGATGCCGCCTTCCTGTTCAATTTTAAGCAATATTACATCAGCATCGCAATCCAATTGCATGTCGATGACTTTTTGCCTATGCCCGGACTCCTCGCCCTTGCGCCACAAACGGTTGCGCGAGCGGGACCAATATACCGCATAACCTTCGGCAACCGTCAAGGCCAGTGACTCGCGATTCATCCAGGCAAACATCACCACGCGGCCGCTATCTTGCAGTTGAGCGATGACCGGAACTAGGCCGTCTTCGGTCCACTGGATTTCCTCCAGCCAAGGGATGCTCATAAGCGCACCTCTATACCTCTGGCTTGCATATGTTTTTTGGCTTGCTCTATCGAGTATTCGGCAAAGTGGAAAATGCTGGCTGCCAAGACCGCATCGGCTTTACCTTGGGTAATGCCGTCGGCTAGATGGTCAAGATTGCCGACGCCGCCGGAGGCGATGACCGGAATGCTGACCGCTTCGCTGATCGCACGGGTCAAAGCCAAGTCGAAGCCGGATTTGGTGCCGTCACGGTCCATACTGGTCAAAAGAATTTCACCCGCGCCGTAGTCTTTCATTCTGACGGCCCATTCGACGGCATTGATACCGGTCGGTTTACGGCCGCCGTGGGTAAAGATCTCCCAGCGGTTTTCCTCGCCTTCCTGACTGACTTTTTTGGCGTCGATAGCCACCACAATACATTGCGAACCAAACTTTTCAGCCGCTTCCTTAACAAACTCCGGGCGAAATACCGCAGCGCTGTTGATGCCCACTTTGTCCGCGCCGGCGTTGAGCATGCGGCGGATGTCTTCCAATACCCGGATGCCGCCACCCACGGTCAGCGGGATAAATACTTCGCTGGCCACTTGCTCGACCACATGGACGATGGTGTCGCGGTTGTCGTGGGTGGCGGTGATGTCCAGGAAGGTGATCTCGTCGGCACCCTCTCGGTCGTAGCGACGGGCGATTTCCACCGGGTCGCCGGCATCGCGAATATCGACGAACTTCACGCCTTTGACGACGCGGCCGTTATCGACATCCAGGCAGGGAATAATACGTTTGGCTAGGCTCATGGTTTACGATTTAGCAGCATTAGCTCAGACATCTGCTCCGCCGAAAGACTCGGCCAGTTTTTCGCCTTCGGCAAAATCCAGCGTGCCTTCGTAGATGGCCCGGCCGGTGATGGCTCCCATGATGCCTTCGTGGGCTACCTCGCCCAGCGCGCGAATGTCGTCCAAGTTAGTGATGCCGCCGGAGGCAATGACCGGGATGTGCACCGAGCGCGCCAATTTTGCAGTGGCTTCGACATTGACGCCTTGCATCATGCCGTCGCGGGAAATATCGGTGTAGATAATGGCCGCGACGCCGTTGGACTCAAATTTTTGCGCGAGGTCAATCACGTCGTGGCGAGACAGTTTCGACCAGCCGTCTATCGCTACTTTGCCGTCTCTGGCATCCAGACCGATGATGATATGGCCGGGAAACTCAATCGACACGTCGCGCACGAAATGCGGTTCGCTGACGGCCTTGGTGCCGATAATCACATATTGCACACCGGCTTCCAGATACGCCTGGATGGTGTCTTCATCGCGGATACCGCCGCCGATTTGCACCGGCACATCGGGATAAGCCTGGACGATGGCGTTAATAACCTGGGCATTTTTCGGTTTACCGGCGAAGGCGCCGTCCAGATCGACCAGATGCAATCTCTTCGCCCCTGCTTCAACCCAACGCCCGGCCACAGCCACCGGATCGTCCGAGAATACGGTATCGTCTTCCATACGACCCTGGCGCAAACGGACACATTTTCCTTCCTTCAAGTCAATTGCGGGTATCAGCAACATATTTAAATCTCGACAGTTAAAACACTAAATCTAAAGGTTAGTAAAGCCAACATCTAAGGGTTGGGGAGTTACGCGGTTCCATCCCAGGCCAGGAAGTTTTGCAATAGCTGCAATCCGACAGTCTGGCTTTTTTCGGGATGAAATTGCACGGCAAACATATTGTCTTTTGCCAGTGCGCAGGTAAAGGCTTGCGGATAATCGGCCGTCGCAGCGCTGTGGCGCACATCGTCCGGCGCTGCATAATAGCTGTGTACGAAATAAAAGCGGCTATGGTCCGGGATGTCGTGCCAGAGCGGATGCGGGTTTTGCTTAACCTGATTCCAGCCCATATGCGGGATTTTCAAAACATTACCCTCGGCATCCAGCATGTGATCGGCAAAACGGCGGGCATGACCGGGGAATATATTCAGACAAGCGATGCCATCGTTTTCCTCGCTGTCGGTCAACAAGGCCTGCATCCCCAGGCAGATGCCCAGAAAAGGCTTGCTTTGCGCTACTTCGCGGATCACATCTGCCAAACCGCTATCGTTCAGGGCGTGCATACAATCGCGTATCGCGCCGACGCCCGGAAATACCACGCGATCCGCAGCGCGGATTAACGAGGCATCGGTGGTTATTTGTACGTTTACCCGGCTATCGGCATGTTGAAGCGCTTTGGCAATGGAATGCAGATTTCCCATTCCGTAATCGATAACGGCTACTGATGACATAAAACTAGAGATACAAGGTCGGGGTTTCTAGGCGAAAAGTGTGGGAATTATAGACTGCCCTTGGTGGAAGGCATGATGCCGGCCATCCGCTCGTCATGGCTGATTGCCATCCTGACGGCTCGGCCGAATGCCTTGAAAACGGTTTCGGCAATATGATGAGCATTGCCGCCCTTGATATTATCGATATGCAAGGTCACGCCGGCATGATTCACAAAGCCCTGGAAAAATTCCTTAAATAAATCCACATCGAAACTGCCGATAAAGGCGCGTTTGAACTCCACTTGATAGAACAAGCCGGGCCGGCCGGAGAAATCTATTACCACCCGCGACAAGGATTCGTCCAGCGGGCAATAGGCATGACCATAGCGATAAATACCTTTTTTATCGCCCAGCGCTTTGGCAAAGGCCTGGCCCAGCGTAATGCCGATGTCTTCCACGCTGTGATGGGCATCGATATGTAAGTCGCCATGCGAGACAACCTCTATGTCTATCAAGCCGTGCCGGGCGATCTGATCCAGCATATGATCCAAAAACGGCAAGCCCGTCGTAAAAGAGGCCGTACCGTTGCCGTCGAGATTAATGGAAACTTTGATCTGGGTTTCGAGCGTATTGCGCTCAACCTGAGCGGTGCGTGGGTTCATGCTTAATGCGGATGGCTTATTTCGGCGCTAGTTTACGTGATTGTGACGGCTACGCCAAACTCTTGCTGGCGATCTCATAGACATCTTTGGATAGATGCTCGGTAGCGACGATACGCTGTAATTGCTGTTTCATCAAGCCCTGCCGGGCTGCATCATAACGCCGCCATTGCGCCAACCCGGTCACCATCCGCGAGGCGATTTGCGGATTGAGGGTATTCAGCGCCAACACTTGGTCGGCCAGGAAACGGTAGCCCTCGCCGTTTATGGCATGAAAATGCAGCGGATTGGCTTGGCTGAAAGCGCCAATCAATGAGCGCACGCGGTTGGGCGTTTTCATATCAAAAGCCGGATGTTTCATCAAGGCCTGCACGGTGGCAAAGGTGTTGGGCATGCTGCTTGTAGCTTGCAAGGTAAACCATTTGTCGATGACCAGCGCTTCTTGCCGCCATTGCACGTAAAAACTATCCAGACTTCTGGCCTTGGCCGGATGGTTACTGTTGACAATAGCCGACAAGGCCGTCAACTGATCGGTCATATTCCGGGCGCTATAAAACTGCTGCTCGGCGATATGATAAACGTCCTGATTTTCCAACTTGCTCAAATAGCTCAAACAGGCATTTTTCAAGCGCCGCCGCCCCACCGCTCCGGCATCAAAACTGCCGGATTCGTCGCGGTGATGTTGCTGATACAGCTGTTTAAACTCGACTTGCAATTGCTCGGCCAAGGTCTTTTTGACAAACTCGCGGGCTTGATGAATGGCTTCAACATCAATAACAGCCATTTGCCCGGACAAATAACTTTCTTCCGGCAAAGCCAGCAGCAACGCTTGATAAGACAAATCACCGCTGCTATCGATCAACACGCTACGATAGGCATCGACGATAACCGGCTCCAGCTGCAAGGGCCGACCCAACTCAATCGCGTCGATCAACTTGAAAATCACCTGCACAGCCAGTTGCTGTCCCGCTTCCCAGCGGTTAAAGGTATCGCTGTCGTGCCGCAGCAGAAACGCCAATTCGTCCAGGCTACGCTCCATTTTTAGCGTGACCGGCGCCGAAAAACCTCTTAGCAGCGACACAACCGGCGGCTGCGGCAGCTGAGCAAAGCTAAAGGTTTGCTCAGCTTCGGTGACATTCAACGTGATTTCCGCCTGACTGGAATCGTTGTAATGAATCTGCGCGGCCGAACCGTCGGCAGCCAGCAAACCCAGCTTCACCGGGATATGTAGCGGCGCTTTCACCGGTTGATTAGGCGTAGGCGGACAATTTTGTTGAATGGTCAAATGCAGTTGTTGAGATTCGGAATCGTATTGCTGGCTCACCGTCAACACCGGCGTACCGGCTTGCGAATACCAAAGTCTGAACTGCTTCAACTCCACGCCGTTGGCGTCCTCCAAGGCCTTGACGAAATCCTCGCAAGTCACCGCCTGGCCGTCATGGCGTTGAAAATATAAATCACAGCCTTTTCTGAAACCAGCCGCGTCCAGCAAGGTGTGCAGCATCCGCACTACTTCCGCACCTTTTTCATAGACGGTCAGCGTGTAGAAATTGTTGATTTCGATATACGCTTCCGGACGAATCGGATGCGCCAACGGGCCGGCATCTTCGGCAAACTGCCGGGTGCGCAAGGCGTTGACATCTTCTATACGTTTTACGGCCGGCGAAGTCCGATCACCGCTGAATTGCTGATCGCGAAATACCGTAAAACCTTCTTTCAAACTCAATTGAAACCAGTCGCGGCAAGTCACTCGGTTACCGGACCAGTTATGGAAATATTCATGACCGATCACGCCTTCGATGTGTTCGTAATCGCTGTCGGTGGCGGTATCGGGCCGGGCCAGCACGAATTTGGTGTTAAACACGTTCAAGCCCTTGTTTTCCATCGCGCCCATATTGAAATGGTCGACGGCGACGATCATGTACAAATCCAGATCGTATTCCAGCCCGTAGGTTTCTTCGTCCCAATGCATGGCGTTTTTTAAAGACTGCATGGCGTGGTCGCATTTGTCGATATTGTGCTGCTCGACGAATATTTCCAGCGCGATCCGCCGACCGGTCATGGTGATGAACTCGTCGGCCACGCATTCCAACTGGCCGGCCACCAGCGCAAACAAATAGCAAGGCTTGGCGAACGGATCTTCCCAACTCACCCAATGCCGGTTGTTTTCCAGCTCACCCTGCCCGATCTTGTTGCCGTTGGACAGCAAGACCGGATATTTGCTCTTATCGCCAGTCAAGGTGGTTTTAAAACGGCTCATCACATCCGGCCGGTCCAGAAACCAGGTGATTTTCCGAAAACCCTGCGCCTCGCACTGCGTACACAGCATGCTGCTGGACAAGTACAAACCTTCCAGCGCGGTATTGGCTTGCGGATTGATGACATTTTCGATGACGATTTGAAACGGCCTATCCTGCGGCACTTCATGCACGACCAAGGCTTCCTCGCCCAGCAAATACTGGCTCTGTTCCAGTGCCTGGCCGTCTATCGCGATACTCACCAACTGCAATTCCTCGCCGAGCAAGGTTAATGCGGTACTGCTGTCTTGGCTTTGCGGATTGCGGCGTAAACTCAAGGTCGAGCGGACCTGCGTGTGTTGCTCGTCCAAATCGAAATTCAGTTCAATCTGCTCGATCAGATACTCGGGCGGGGTATAGTCTTTCAGGAAAACCGTTTGCGGGCTTGCATCGCGCATCATTTATCGCTCGTCTTGTTTGACAGGTTGTGGCGGTTTATAAGAAATCAGCCAGTAAGTAAGACCCAGCGCCACGATGACCGCAGCGATAGCCGTAATATAAGCCGGATCCAAATCCTTGAAATCCAGCATGATCACTTTTCGGGCCACGGCCATCAAAGCGGTGGCTATGACCATTTTAATCGGTAGCGTGTCGTGCTTGATGTACAGCGTGATGTTGATAAATATCTCTATCGCGATCAACACGGCCATGAATGAACCAAAGATCACCAGTATGTCGGAGACCGTCAGCATCAAAAACGGTGCCGCGACCACCCGTTGGTACATCACGTAGCCCACGTCAGCCACGCCCCACAAAATCACCAATACCATCAGCACCGCCAATATTCTGACCGCGAAATGAATGACCGCGTGTAGGACTTTGAGCATGGCATCTTCCGGAATCGGCGGTACTTTTACTTCGTGGCCTTCCTCGCGCAAATTGCGGTTAGCGCTGGGCCGGGAAGATGCCGGTGGCGGCATGGAAGGTCGAACGGGCGGTTTAGTGTCCATCTACAACTCCTGGTTTTTCTGCCAAGCCACATAAGCCAATAAGGCCCATGCCGCTAAAAAAGCCAGGCCGCCCAACGGCGTGATCATACCCAGCCAACCGATATTCAATATCGCCAGTAAGTATAGACTGCCGGAAAACAGCACGACGCCCGCCACCAAACACCAGCCGGCCATTCGCAATAATTTATGTTCCGGTAACACTGCGATCAAAGCGAGAACCAACACGTGCCACATCTGGTAGCTTACCGCGGTTTTGTAAACATCCAGCAGATGCTCGGATAATAAATGCTTCAAGCCGTGCGCGCCGAACGCGCCCATCGCCACGCCGATAAATCCGCCGACGGCGGCCAGAAACAAAAAAGGCGGACGCATCATTTCTCCAGCAGGCGCGGCATCAGTTGCACCAGATTACACGGCCGGGTGCGGTAATCCAATTGTTCCTTGATTAAGGACTCCCAGGCAGTCCGGCAAGCACCGGACGAACCCGGCACGCAGAAAATATAAGTGGCGTTGGCCACGCCGGCTATAGCCCGCGACTGCATCGTCGAACTTTTGATGTCCTGGTAGGAAATCATCCGAAACACTTCGCCAAAGCCATCCAACACTTTATCCAACAGCGGCTGAATCGCTTCCGGCGTACCGTCGCGGCCCGTCACGCCGGTGCCGCCAGTGGTAATCACCGCGTTGACTTGCGGGTCGGCGATCCATTGACTAACAGCGGCGCGGATTTGGTAAATATCATCGGGAACGATTTTTTTGTCGATCAAGTTATGCCCCGCATCGGTTAAACCGGTGACCAAGGTTTGCCCGGATACGTCGTCCAGTTCGGTACGAGTATCGGAGACCGTCAACACGGCGATATTAATCGGAATAAACTCTCGGGCTTGGCTCACGGTAAGGCTCCAGATAAAGGCTACCGCATTCTATGTAAAGCGCCGCCGGACAAGCAAGCATTGTTTAATTCGCCGGCTGTCATACCGGCTTAACCGATAATGCCGTAAACTCCGGATATTGATTCCAATTCAGTTAGCTGCCGCCTACTCGATCATGCCTATCCAGATTTCCCGTTACGAAAAAATCGCCAGTCTGGCAGCCTTGTGCCTGCTGCTGTTTGCCTGTTATCAGGTATTAAAACCGTTTATTTTCGATTTGTTGTGGGCGGCGATTCTGTGTTTTGTCACCTGGCCGTTGTATTTACGTTTGCGCGATTGGAAGTTGACCGCCAACTGGGCCGCCACCGCCATGGTCCTGCCGATAGGCATATTGCTGCTGACGCCGTTCGTCGCCGCCACGCTGACATTTACTGAAGACATAAACCACTTGCTGCAATGGCTTAATCAAAGCCGGCATGTGTGGCCGGAACCTCCGGCTTGGCTGCAATCGTTGCCAGTAGTCGGCGACAACGCTGTTGCCGCCTGGCAAAGTGTCGGCGAAGACTCCAGCCGCCTCGTCAATCTGGCCCGGCAATATGCGCTGGGCGCCAGTAGCTGGTTGCTGCAACAAGGCATTGGCTTGGCCGGCGAACTGATGCATATGGGCCTGGCTATTTTGGTGCTGTTTTTTTTCTATCGCGACGGTGAACACGTGGCTCAGCATGTCGTGATTGGCGTCGAACGCCTGGCCGGCGAGCGCACCCAGCGCATCCTGCATATCGTCCGCTCCAGTCTGCGCGCGGTGGTATACGGCATCCTCGGCACCGCGCTGGTACAAGCACTGGCTTCCATCCTGGGCTTTGTGATTGCAGGCGTGCCTTACGCCTTTGTGTTAGGCGTCATCGCCTTCTTTTTGATGATCATTCCAGCGGCCGGCACGGTGATCTGGCTGCCGATTGCCTTGTGGCTGCTGGCAGAAGGCGAAACCGGCTGGGCGGTTTTTATCGCATTGTGGTTTTTGTTATTCGTCGGCACCATCGACAACTGGCTACGGCCGATTTTGATCAGCCGGGAAGTGGAATTGCCGTTCGTGTTGATCGTGTTCGGCATCTTCGGCGGGCTGTTAGCATTTGGCTTTATCGGCGTATTTATCGGCCCGACCCTGCTGGCCACCAGCTATGCCTTGGTGCTGGACTGGCTGATTCGCAGCGAACAACAGGAGCAGGACAACCAAGCAAACACTGAAGGTAAAGACTGCTAGTTATCCGCTGTCAGTTTGATTTGCCGAGTAACGCCGTCCGCTTGCTCAATTGCCGAAAATCCATCGAAAAAATACAGCATTGTGGCCCAAGGTTTGCTAGCAATCGTGGGGGAGGATAAACAACCATGTCGGTGAAACACCCATTTGCCATCTGCCCTGCTCAACAAGTTCCCGAGCTCGGCAAATTTCCGTTTGAACTGCTCTATCGCGGCTCGCCACGCGCTGCGGTTCTGGTGCGTTTCCAAGGTGAGGTATACGCTTATCTGAACCAATGCGTCCACATGCCTAGGGCATTGGATTGTGAGAACAGCAACATTTTCGACGAATCGGGACGCTATTTGCAGTGTTCCATGCACAGTATTTGCTATGACCCGATCAGCGGCGAGTCTTTAAGCGAAATTTGCCTGGGCAAAAAACTGACCGCGCTGAAAGTCAAAGAACAAGACGACTGGATTTACTTAGTGGATAAAAGAGCCGCGATTACCGGTTGAGGCTTTGGCCCGGGGCGAAACAATAAGCATCGCCCCATTTACTTTCAGACGGTTTGCGCCGCAAACCCATCCGATCTTAGCCGTGCGCGGCGCCTTCCTTGATTTGTTGTTCCAGCTTTTCGTGCGCGCGTTCCAACTTGGCAAACACTCTTAAAATATCGGTAGCGGACAATATGCCTACCAGTTTGTCTTTTTCCACCACCGGCAGCGCGCCGACGCGGTGTTCCGCCATCATCGCCGCCGCTTCCGACGCAGGCGTTTCCGGGGTCACGGTATAAACGCCGCGATGCATGATGTGCACGACTTTTTGCGTGACCACATGCAATTGGGTGCTGTCTTTACTAGCTTCCACCGCATTGGAATTACTTTTGGGGCCCAAGGCTTTATATAAATCCCGGTCGGAAACGATACCGACCAATTTGCCTTTTTCAACGACAGGCAGGTGGCGGATTTTCTCGTAATGGATCAAAAAGAACACGCGATCGATCAGATCGTGAGGTTCGACGGTAAATACCTTGGTGGTCATTAACTCTGCTACGCGCATGCTGTTTCTCCCATAAAAATGTCTGTATAAAAGTAAGTAAATTCTGACGCAATAGTGCCACTATAGCCAGGCAAAATTAAGAAATACGCTGCTTGATGGCTGCACACAACCATTCATTCGCGAAGCACGGCCGTGAATCCTTCGCCCGCGGCACTTGGATCGACTCAATAAATCGCCCGACCCAAATCCAGACAGGTCAGATAAAGCCGCATATCAAATTCCCATTGGTGATAGTCCGGCGCCATGTGCTCGCATAATTTGTAAAAAGCCTTGTTATGCTGTTTTTCACGTAGATGCGCGAGCTCATGAACGACGATCATCTGCAAAAACTCCGGCGGCGCAATTTTAAAGATCGCACCGATACGAATTTCATTTTTTGCTTTTAAATTGCCGCCCTGCACCCGCGAGACCGCGGAATGTAAGCCCAAGGCCTGATGCAAGACATCGATTTTGTCGTCGTAAACAACTTTACTGAGAGGGCTGGATTGCCGCAGAAATTGATTTTTAAGATCCATCGTGTAGACATAAAGCGCTTTGTCGGTCTTTATATCATGCGGCCGGGGGTATTTTTTCAGCAGCAACTCGGGCAGTTTGTCGCTGTCGATCAGCGCATGCACTTGCACCGTGATGGCAGGCGCATAGCCAGCCAGGTATTTTAACGGGCGCACAAGCTAAAACCACGCACCGCTTGCTTCAATCCCATGGCGGCTCGTCTCCGTCATAGGCTACGAAGTTTTTATCGCTTGACCGGGTTGTGCCGCCGACGACACTGTCGGCTTTTGAATTTTTCGCCTCGCCGTTGGGCAATTGCCCAAGCCCGGACTCCACCTGCCATTTGGCAAACAGCGCCACGTCTTTATTGGCGGGGACATACCATTTCTTGACAGCCGCATCCCACCTGGCGCCAAGCGCTTTCGCCGCATCCTTTTCGGCATAGGGTACATTCAGATAAGTTTTCGCGTCAGCCATTTACCGTAGCCGGTCAAAGTTTAATTGCATCGCAATATTGTAAAACATTGCTTATGCAAGTGGTTCGGATAATCCGATCTTACCCAGGAAACCTAACGCTGAACGCATTTATCAAAACATCTGCCGGTTCGGCTACACCGCAGAACAATCCAGTCCTACGGTTTTTTGCGGCTCGAACCCATAGTACTGGCAAAAGTGGTCGCCGCGAACAAGGCCGAGGAAACAATAAAATCGCCCGAAATAAACTCGATAACGCCGGTCACAAACACCAGCCCGATCAAAATGTCTTTATGTAAGCGTTTCATGGTCGCTTCCCGAAGTAATTAAGGCATTTAGACTATATGCCCGCCCACATTAATTAACAATGACACTAAAAACACATTGATTAATCGCTAAAAGGAAACAACCCAATAAGCCAAACCGCAAGCCGGTTTACCTCGGCTTATCGACTGCGTAGACGGCGAAACGGCAGCATCAACAGGCCGACAAATCCCATTTGGTTACTATCTTGAAACTCGGACAAACCTATCATCATGGCAGTCTGTGCTTCGCGCGCTTGTGGACAATAGGTTTTGAACAATCTATCCCAGCATGACAGCGAGAAGCCGTAGTTGCTGTCGGTTTCCGGTTGAAATGCCGAGTGATGAATGCGGTGCATGTCGGGTGTCACTATCAAATAGCGCAAGCCGCGCTCCAGCGCAGGCGGCAAGCCGACATTACCGTGATTGAATAACGCGCAACCGTTCAATATCACTTCAAAAGCGATCACCGCGAGCGGATCGGCGCCGAGTAACACCACCAGCGCGACCTTATAAAGCATCGACAGCATGATCTCCAAAGGATGAAAGCGCACGGCAGTCGTCGTATCGAAATCCATATCGCTATGGTGCACCTGATGCAGCCGCCAGAACCAGCGCCAGCGATGGGCGGCGATATGTTGAGCGTAAATGGCCAGATCCAGCAGCAGCAAACTCAGTGTTATTGACAGCCAATTCGGCACCGACAACGTATTGAATACGCCGATTTGTTGCTCGGCAGCCCAGTTCGCCGCCAGCCAGGCCGCGGCACCGATGCTGAGCCGCATCACGCCGACATTCAGAATCGCCAAACCCAAATTGACCGGCCAACGGCGGCGGCGCTTTGCGGCCAATCGCCGCTTGGGCCGCAGCCACTCCCAAGCCGCCATTAGCAAAAATATCCCCAAAAACACGCCCAAGCGCACCATTGCTTCCATCACCGTCTCCGATAATACTGCGCTGCCAGTTCATCCGGATGGGCTCCGAAAAAATACCGCAGCCGCAAGCACCACATCAATAAGATCGTTCTGAGGATACCGTGTTGTTGCCAACGCCGCGCGGCAGTGACGACCTTAGTCTTTAAACAGCAAGGTTTACCGAGCTTTTTCAGCGCCGCGCTGATGGCAATATCTTCCATCAAGGCAATCTCCGGAAAACCGCCCACAGCCTGAAATGCCTGACGGGTGATGAAGATGGCCTGATCGCCGGTAGCAATACCGGTCAAGCGGGAGCGCGCGTTCATCATGCCGGCGATCAATTTAAAAATGGCTTGTGGGCTGTCGAATTGCACATCAAAACGCCCCCACGACCAGCCTTGCTCGACCGCCGACAAAATTAAAGCGATAGCCTGATCCGGCAGCCGGGTATCGGCATGCAAAAACAGCAACACGTCGGCTTGGGCTTGTTGCGCACCCAGGTTCATCTGCCTGGCCCGGCCAGGCAGACTGGGCAAAATCTGATCGACCAAAGGCTTCGCAATAAGCGGGCTGGCATCACGACTGCCGCCATCGACCACCAATAATTCGCAGCGCGATCTCAGCACCTGCAAGGCTTGCAATGTATCGGCAAGCCGCGCCGCCTCGTTGACTACCGGAATGACAATACTAATCTGGGGTTTCATTGCGCTAGCACATCTTCGTCAGCGCTACCGATTACAGTTCGTTGCTAACAGAGGCAGCAACGCTTATACCAGTAGCATTGAGCAAGGCCGCGATTAAAGCACGCCCTGCTCTATCTCTTGCAAATAGATAAATTCCGGGGCTTTTACGCCGGCCTGTTTTCTGATTTCCACCAACTCGGGGGAGTCGAAAAATCGCCGGGCGTTGTCCAGCGAGGTCCAGGCAGAAAAATGCACGATATTATTGGCATCGTCGTCGTAGCGCAGCAGTTGGTAGCTGATTTCTCCGGCGCGTTTTCTGATCTCGGCGGCCTGATCGAAAATCCGCTTCCAGGCCGGATAGTCGGCGACCTCATGGATGATTAATACGTGTGGCATGCAGACTCCGTTTTTTAGTATGGCTCGCCGCCTTTGTGGGCAAAACGCCAGCCCCCGTCGACTGACATCGCTTGTAAATCGTCGTCCGGATAAATGACTGCGTCTCCGGCCGTCCTGTCGCCAACTTCCAGGTACTGCACGTCTGCGTTCGAGCGATTCAGCAACTGGTGCGCATTACCGGTGCCGGCTTTAAATCCCGCGCACATACCCGGCGCCAGCTCGGTTTCGCCTGCATCCGTCACCAATGTCGGATGGCCTTGCAATATGTAAATAAACTCGTCTTGCCGCGAATGGCTATGCCGCAACGCCGATCTGGCGCCGGGTGCTAGCGTGCTTAGATTGACGCCAAAATTTGCCAGATTGAATACCTCGCCTAGGCGGCGTTTCTCCCTTCCCGCCATGCGCGAGGCAAACGGTTCCGGATACAGCGATGTGGTGCGTGGCTCGACATCTGCCGCAGACACGGCTATTGGAGTGTGTTTATCGTTCATGGTGGCCTGCAAATGGAAGAAAACCGGCTCGAACGGTTTATTAAAAATCCGGCGGAGACTAGCCCAAAGCTGCCGAACCGATCTGCTTGCCCTTAGCGCTCCGAGCAAGCGCCTGAACAAGCACAGGGCTACCCCAGAGCGCGGATATGATCGGACTTGCTTCTTCGACCGCGGTGCTGGAAAAAAAGCGGACCTCTGCCGCCCGCTCTCGGGAAACAGGCCTAAGATGGCCTTGCAAACGCCGCACCAGCTCTTTTGCCACGGCGGTGGCCGGGTCGATTATCGTCAGATCCGGCCCCACAATGTCCCGAATCAGCGGCGCCAGAAACGGGTAATGCGTGCAGCCTAATACGATGGTATCGGCACCAGCCAGCAGCAATGGCGACAGGTAACCGACCAAAAGCTCGCGCGTCGTATCGCTGTGCAATTGGACTTTTTCAACTTGTTCGACCAGACCGGGACAAGGCTGCAACAATATTTCAATGTCTTTACCGTAGGCCGCGCACAGCCTGGCGACGCTGGGGCTGGCCAGCGTGCGGCTGGTGGCCAGTACGCCGACCACTCCGGATTGGGTGGTTTGCGCCGCCGGCTTGATGGCCGGCTCCATCGCCACCACCGGCACAGGACACCAGGCGCGCAGTTTTTCGATTGCGACCACGGTGGCGGTGTTGCAGGCAACCACGATGGCCTTCACGCCGGCATCCAGCAGCCGCTCGGTGATGGTTTTCGCCCTATCCGCAATAAACTCCGCATCCCGGTCGCCGTAGGGCGCGTAGCCGGAATCGGCCACATACAGCAAGTCTTCCATGGGCAGTTCCGCACGGATGGCTCGCAGCACGGACAGGCCGCCGACGCCGGAATCGAATACGCCAATGGGGGCCTCGGTGCGCAAGGCTGTCATGGATGGATGCTGTCTATTATCCAATCGATCAGGCCTGGCGCTGTTGCAAATATTCTTCGTTGAGACGAATGGCTTGCAGGGCTGCCGGGCGCGCGTAGATCCGCGCCACATAATCTTCGAACAACGGACGCTTGTCGATGCTGCCAAACATCATCCCCCAACCCAGCTGCGAGCCGACATACACGTCCGCGGCGGTAAATTGCTCGCCGCAAATGTAAGGTCCGGGCTGCAGGGCTGTTTCGACGGCGGCTAAGGTCGCTTCGTAACTACCGAAACCGACAAAGCCGCTTTTGCCCTCGGGCACTTGCCAACCCAGCGTCTTGGCGGTAACGGCCTGTTCCAGCGGACCGGCCGCGAAAAACAGCCAACGGAAATAGTCCGCGCGCGCGGGATGGTTTGCGGCCGGCAGCAGATTTTTCTCCGGAAAACGATCCGCCAAATACGCGCAAATGGCCGCGGTTTCGGTGACGAACGCAGTACCGTGTTTCAGCGCCGGCACCTTGCCCATTGGATTGACAGCCAGATAGTCGGCATTTTTCATCGCGGCGCCGAACGCCAGCCAGACCGTTTCGTAAGGCTCGCCGATTTCTTCCAGCATCCAGTGAGCGATGCGCCCACGCGACTGCGGATTGGTATAAAACACCAGATCGTTCATTGTGCGTTCTCCTTGGCGGGATGTTTTACTAAAGGCAATATGGCGGCGGATTTTACACCGATAAACCGGACCGGACTCAGACGATGTTTTGGGACCGGCTGTAGACACTGTTCCATCAGGAACAATGTCGAGCGACTATCCCAACGGTTCCAGTGCAGTCAGCGCTTCGGTCATTATCCGTTTGAATTCGGCATAGTCAGCAGGATTTAAACTGTCCTGCTTGAGTGACAGACAAAATCTCGTCGCGGCCTGCTCCACACGATTTGCCCCCAAGTTAGCGGCGACGCCTTTCAAACCGTGCAGCACGTCTCGCGCCTTTTGCAAATCGCGCTTCTCCAGCAAATCATCCAGCGCTATCAAGGTGCTTGCGGTGCTATTTTTAAAACTACCCAGCAACTCGCTCAAAAAGCTTTCGTCGCCATCCAGCAAATCCAGCGTGTTGCTGAAATCAAAACCGGGCAAATCTCGTAAGCAAAACGCTGAAACGTCACGCGCATTTGTAACAGGCCCGTTTACCGAAGCGCCAACCGGACTTCGACCTATCTGCTGGCACAACACCTTAACCAACTGCATCGGTTGAATCGGCTTGACCACAAACTCGTTCATACCGCTGGCCAGGCATTTGTCCCGTTCCTCTTGGGTCACGCCGGCGCTCAGCGCGATAATCGGCAGGGAGTGATACTCGGGATTTTGGCGGATCTGTTCGGTGGCGGCCAGACCGCTCATCACCGGCATATGAATATCCATCAGCACTGCATCATAAGCGTGCTCTGCCAGCATGGCCAAGGCGTCGCGGCCGTTACCGGCAAGATCGACACTAACCCCGCATAAGGCCAAAAATTCCTGCAAAATTTTCTGATTGATAGCATGGTCTTCGGCCACCAGAATACGCATGCCCCGCAATGCGCTACCTTGATCGGCAAGAGTCTTAGACAAGCCACCGGCCTGGGTGTCGGTATCCGGCCGCGCCGCCGGCAAATCGGCTTGCTGCGCGCTAACGCCCAGCATTAACTCAAAACTAAAATTCGAACCCTGCCCCGGCTTACTTTCGACATGAAAATCGCTGCCCATTAGTTGCAGCAACTTTTGGCTGATGCTCAAGCCCAAACCTGTACCACCGAAGCGGCGAGTAATCGACGCATCCAACTGACTGAAGGAATGGAACAACTTAGGCAGATCCGCTTCGGGAATACCGATACCGGTATCCATCACGCTGAAACGCAGCTTGGCCTGAGCGTCCTGCCATTCCAGCAAAGCCACTTGCAATGTGACACTGCCTTGCTCAGTAAACTTCAGCGCATTTCCCACCAGATTGGAGAGAATCTGTTGCAAACGCAGTGCATCACCGACCAAACCTAAGGGCACATCCGGCGCAACGTCTATCTTGATGTCCAGGCATTTTTCCGCCGCGTACAAGGCAAACAGATTATGCAGGTTATCCAATACGGTATTCAGGTTGAATTCGACCTGTTCGAGTCCCAGTTTACCGGCCTCCATTTTGGAGAAGTCGAGAATGTCGTTGAGTATGCCGAGTAAACTGACGGAACTGCTGTAAATCTTTTGCAGATAATCCCTTACCTCAGCGGATACCGGCTTATTCAATGCCAACTGCGACAACCCGATCACCGCGTTCATCGGCGTGCGGATTTCGTGGGACATGTTCGCCAGAAACTCCGATTTGAAGGCCGCCATGCTCTCGGCGGTTTCTTTGGCTTCGATCAAGGCCTGTTCCACCCGCTTCTGTTCGCTTAGATCGCGCACCACGCTTTGTAATACCAGGTGGCCGTCCAGACTAACCCGCGCCAGCGTCACCAAAGCCGGAAAAATACGACCGTCGGCACGCTTATGCAGCCACTCGAATTCCAAGTGGCCGTTTTTGATCGCCGTAGCCATATACTCGTTCGCCAATTCTACCGAATCCCTGCCGTTTGCCTGATTTGGCGGCGAAACTTTACCGGGGTGCAAGCGGCAGAACTCGGACACAGCGTCGTAACCAAATAAATCCAAGGTGGCCTGATTACAATCCAGAAATCCGCTGCTATCGGCCATCATGACCGCATCGCTGGAACTGTTGAACAGCTTTCGATACTTCAACTCACTTTGTCGCAGCACTTCTTTATTGGCTTTGGCTTGGGTAACGTCTTCGGCAATAAACCAAATATAATCCTGATCCTCGGTACCGGCGACTTTGGTGCCGCTTAGTTGTAACGATACCGGTCGCCCTCTTTTATGGATAAACGTCGCTTCGTCCGAACCATACTGCCCGGTTCTGGCTAACCAACTTAATTGTTCGGCCAAACTCTGGTCTTTATCGGCGGATAAACTCATGTAATCGAGCCGTTGAAGTTCTTCTTCCGTATACCCGGTCATGCGTTGAAAAGCATGATTGAATTCAACGAATTTGCCGTGCACATCCAGCAAAGCGATGCCTAAGGGCGACAGCTCGTATAAGTCGCGGAGCTTTTGGCCTTTTTCCGCCAAACGAATATACGCATCCTTTAAACTTGAGTTTGCCGCATCAAGCTGAGCGGTGCGCTGATCGACCAGTGCCGCCACTATAGCCGCCCTGCCGGTGGCGGATAACAAGTACACGCTTAGTAGCATGGTAAACAGCAATCCTCCCAACAACACCAGCCACGGTAACCAGGAGGCATGCGTCGCAATGAATACGGCTTCCGGCTGGACAATCACTTCCAACAAGCGATTGCCAAAACGGATGGAATGCCTGGACTCATTAACACCGGTCGTCAATGCTTTCAGCGCTCCGTATAACGGTATAGCGTGGTTTTCCGCATCGTAATACAGTAGCGCCACGTTCATATCGTCAAGATTTAAGTCTTGCATGGCCGCCTTCACCAGGGAATCGATACGCACCACTGTAGACAAAAACCCGCTAAACGCCGGCTCCGAACTATTGGCATTAGCCAGGTATACAGGCATCATCAGCAATAAGGCTTGATTGGCTTGCCCGTCCTGCACCAGTTGAATAGGCCGGGTGACGCTGACTGCTTGGCTGGCCCTGGCTTCCGTCAGCGCTGCTCGGCGATTGGCCTCGGAATTCAAGTCAAAGCCCAGCGCCAGCTTATTGGTTGATAAAGGCTCGATAAAGGTAACGGGGAAATACTCGGTACGCTCCTGAGCCTTGATGAACTGGCGATCCGCACCTAGTTCCTTGATCGTAAAATCTTTATATCCTTCGTCGCGGATCGATTGTTCGTAAGACGCCCGCTGTTCGCTGGGGATCTGCGATACCCAGCTCAGCGCTTGAATGTGCGGATTCTGTGCCAGCACGCCATTGGCAAAAACGCCGAATTTATCCCGGTCTACCGGTCCGGCCGCTTGGAAGAAACTATTGAGCGAAAAAGACGCTTTCAACACGGCGGAAAAATTGTCTGCCAAGGCTTTATTAACCGCGCCGGCATTGCTGTCAAATTGCAGTTGTAGCCGACTGTCTTCCGCTCGCAAAACCAATAGAAAAGTAATGATCAGCCCGGCCAACATGGCTACCAGCGGCATAGCCACACCTACCAGCCGGGGACGCCAAAGCGCTCTTGGTTCTGCAAACCCGCAAAAAACCAAAGGCGATATGATGATGGCCCCGAGACAATCGCCTATCCACCAATTCCACCAAGCCACCAAAACATTGGCATCGGTTAAAACACCGAATCCAAGCAAGGTGCTGACCCCGACGGTGGCGGCGATCAAGCAAGTCAAAGGCCCGACTAGTAACACATACCGAAAAATGTTTTTTCCTTTATCCAAACGCGGTACGCCGGTCCCTAGAAAGCGTTGCGACAGCCAAGCACCGGTCAATGCTTGCAATGTGCTGCCGATCGCGATGCCCATCGCGACGAAGACCGTCGGCGGCGTTAATTCGCCGCTTAACTCATATCCTTGCGAGAGATTGGTCAGGAACGAGCCGCACCCTATCGCCGGCCAGATTTTCTTACCCCAGAGCAACACCGCTGCCAGCGCAATGCCGGCCGGCGGCCAAATCGGACTGGCATAGCCTGGCGGTAAGGCCAGGCGCAACCCAGCCCAACCCGCCACGGCAATAATTGCTGTCAGAAAAATAAATCGGTAAAAGCTCAAACGCATTCCTTCTCTGCCCAACAAGCCAAGAAAAGTGAGAGAAGGTGATTATAGGTCAAATGTTTTGCTAGGGATGCGGATAGGCCAAAACCTGGGCCATCCGGCATTGCGAGGACTCATCGCTAATCCAGTTTAGCCACTGGGCTCCCGGCTGCGCGGGAGCGACGATATTTAGGAGGTTGGGATAGTGCGTCAGCCCGGCAGGGTCGCCATATCGATCACAAAGCGGTATTTCACGTCGCTTTTCAACATGCGTTGATAGGCGTCATTGATGCCGGCCATCGGAATCAGCTCAATGTCGGACACGATGCCGTGCTCGGCGCAGAAATCCAGCATTTCCTGAGTCTCGCGAATACCGCCGATCAACGAACCCGCCAACGCGCGGCGGCGAAATATCAGGTTGCCGACGTTCGGCGAGGGATGCGGCTCGGACGGTACGCCGACCAGACACATCGTGCCGTCGCGCTTCAACAGGCTTAAATATTGATCCAAATCGTGCTGCGCGGCGACGGTATTTAAAATGAAATCAAAGCTGTTTAAATGCTTTTCCATTTCGTCGGTGTTTTTTGAGATCACCACCTCGCTCGCGCCCAAGCGTTTGGCATCCGCTTCTTTACCTGGCGAAGTCGTAAACAGCACGACCTCTGCACCAAAGGCGTGGGCAAACTTCACGCCCATATGCCCCAGACCGCCCAAACCGACGATGCCAACCTTATGGCCCTTGCCGATTTGCCAATGCCGCAACGGCGAATAGGTCGTAATACCGGCGCACAGCAGGGGCGCTACCGCCGCCAACTCCAGCTTATCGGACACTTGCAACACAAACCCCTGATCGACCACGATCTGATTCGAGTAGCCGCCGTAAGTCATTTTGCCGGTGTATTTGTCCGGACTGTTGTAAGTGAACACCGTTTGGTCGCAAAACTGTTCCTGATGATCAAGGCAATCGGGACAGACGCCGCAGGAATCCACCATGCAGCCTACCCCGGCCAAATCACCCACCTTAAAATGAGTCACTTGGGAACCGACTTCCACGACCCGACCGACAATTTCGTGGCCCGGCACTATCGGAAACGTCGTGCCGCGCCATTCGTTGCGCACCTGATGCAAATCGCTATGGCAAACCCCGCAATACAGAATTTCGATACGCACATCCTCGGAACCGGGTTGCCGGCGTTCGAAATGAAACGAGCGTAGCGGCGTTTGCGGGTTATAGGCGGCATAGCCAACACTTTTGAGCATATCGATCCCCTAAATTTAGATTGTACGGTGCCTGCACCAGGGCTCAGCCCGTCGATTGATTTTGTTTGCGTCAGGTGCAAATACGCGCCTGACGCTGCTAACGCATGTCAACTCGTCAGTTTCAAATACTTCTTGTACAGACTGTCCTTGTCCTCGACCACATCCGGATCTTTATCGATACAATCCACCGGACAAACTTCCATGCACTGCGGCTTGTCATGATGACCGACGCACTCGGTGCATAGGGACGGGTTGATCACGTATATATCATCGCCTTGCGAAATGGCGCCGTTCGGGCACTCCGGTTCGCAGACATCGCAGTTGATACAGTCGTCGCTGATAATGAGCGCCATAATTACTCCTCGGAAAATTTTTCGGTTAAGCGTTGTTTGACCACATCGGGCACGAAGCTGGACACATCGCCGTTCAATTGGGCGATCTCGCGGATCATGCTGGACGAGATAAATTCGTATTGTTCGGCCGGGGTCAGAAACACCGTTTCAATATCGGGCGACAAACGGCGGTTCATGCCGGCCAATTGAAATTCGTATTCAAAATCCGACACTGCACGCAAGCCGCGGATGATGACGCTGGCTTGATGTTGCTTGGCACATTCGACCAACAAGGTGTCGAAGCCAATCACGCGGACGTTGCTGAATTCCGTGACCACTTCCTGAATCAACGCCACGCGCTCTTCCAAGGAAAACAGTGGCTGTTTGCCGCGGCTGACCGCGACGGCAACAATCACATGTTGGTAAAGCCGGGAGGCGCGGTGGATCAGATCCAGATGACCGTTGGTGATGGGATCGAAGGTGCCGGGATAAATCGCGGTAATGTTCATCGGCTTTGGAAACAGGCAAAAGCGGCTTATTTTAAACCATTCGCCGCGGCAAAAGTATCCGATTGCTTTTGCAGCAGGTGGTAGCTGACTTCGCCGGCCGTCTTGGCTTTCAACAATCGCCAGCCGGCCGGCAGATCATCCAACGGCCGCTTGCGCTCACATTCCAGGTAGATTTTGGCGTAATCGGCCAGCCAGCCTTGGGCGTCCAATAGTCGGCAGGTCTGCCCGATCAAACCTTGCCCGAACGGCGGATCGAGGAACACCAAGTCGAACGGTTGAGCCGGCGCGTTTAGAAATTGCCCAACGTCTTGCTGCACCACCTCAATCTGTGTCGCCGCCAATTTGGCGATGTTCTCGCGCAGCTTTTGGCAACTGCCAGGGTTGTTTTCCACTTGCACCACGTGCTTGGCACCCCGCGAGGCAGCTTCCACCCCAAGCGCGCCGCTACCGGCGTAAAGGTCCAGGCAGCGGCTATTCAGGATGTCGGCTTGCAGCCAGTTGAACAAGGTTTCCCGCACCCGCGACGGCGTCGGCCGCAAACCCGGCGCGTCGTCGAATACGATTTGCCGGCTGCGCCATTCGCCGCCGATGATGCGGATTTGGTTAGACATTTTATTTACCGGCACCGACCGTCACGGTTTGCAACAACTCCGGTTTTACCCGGCGCTTGAACGCATCCTTGATTTGCTCGATGCTGACAGCTTCGACATTGCTCTGAAAGGTATCCAGATAGTCCAGCGGCTGCTGATAAAACCCAATCATCGCTACGTAATCGGTCAGCTTGCTGTTGGTATCGAAGCGCATCGCAAAACCACCTGTGATGTTTTGCTTGGCGGCGGTCAGTTCCTTATCGCTGGGGCCTGTATCCAGAAACTCGTTGAAGGTCTTCAGCAACACATCCAAAGCCTGTTCGGTTTGATCGTTTCGGGTTTGCAAACTCATCATGAACGGCCCCTGCCGGTATAAGGGCGCAAACACGCTATAAGCACCATACGCCAAACCGCGCTTCTCCCGCACTTCTTCGAATAACCTTGACACCATACTGCCGCCCCCCAAAATATGGTTACCTACATACAAGGCGAAATAGTCCGGGTCCTTACGATAGGTGCCGGGCAAGCCAACCAGTACGTGGGTTTGCGTGGACGGAAACTCGATGTGCTGTTTGCTGGCTTTGCTAGGCATCGTCACCACCGGAATTTCGGCAGGCTTACTGCCAACCGGTAACTTGCTCAGTAACTGGTTAGCGGTCTGCTCGGCTTGCTCGCGACTGACGTCACCGACGATGACCACCATCGCGTTAGCAGCCACATAGTATTTTTGATAAAAGCTTTTCAAATCGTCAGCGCTAAAACCGGCCACGGTTTCCACCACGCCGGTCTCGGGATGGGCGTAGGGATGATCGCCATACAAGGCTTTGTTAAACGCGATGCCGGCCAATTCGCCCGGTGATTCTTCCCGGTGTTTCAAACCAGCCAAGGTGCGGGCTTTTTCCCGCTCGAAATCGGCTTGATTAAAGGCCGGCTTGCTCAATACGGTTTCGAAGGTCGCCAAAGCTTTGTCGAACAAGGCTTTTTCGGTCAAGGTCCGTATCGCCAGCCAAGCCATATCTTCATTGACACCAGCTGAATAGTTGGCGCCTACCGATTCGAAGCGCTGGGCGATGTCATCGGCGCTCAAGTCGCCGGCCCCACTATCCAGCAAGGCGGAAGTCAACGCGGCGACGCCGAACTTCGCCTCGTCGCGGGCGCTGCCGGCATCGAATACCACCCGCACATCCACCATCGGCAAACCGGCGGTGCGCACGTAGTAAACCCGGCTGCCCTGCGGGGTTTGCCAGTTTTCGATTTTGGCGGCGGACCAGACGGTCTGGCTCAACAGCAATAGTACCAAACCAATTAAATTAAAACGCATGATGGCCTCCTATGGCTTTTGCAGGTTTGGCGGCTTGAGTTATCGGCTGCGGATCGAGATAAGCGACGGTGAGCGTGTCTTCGATCAAGTATTTACGCGCCACTTCCCTGACCTGCTCGGCGGTGACTTGATTGATCTTATCGACATACTCGTCAGCTTTTTGCCAACCGATACCCACGGTTTCCAGCGTGCCCAATTGCATGGCTTGATAGAAGTTGGAGTCTTTCTGATAGACCGCGCTGGCCAATACTTGAGCCTTGATGCGTTGCAATTCGTCCTTGTCGATCAACTGGTTCTTGAGTTGATATACCTCGTCCAGCAAAGCGTATTCCAGATCAAATACGGTTTTGCCTTCGGCGGGGGTCGCTTCCAACAGGAACACCTCAGGCAAGCGCGAAGTGAAGTCGTAACCCGCACCGGCCGATACCGCGATTTGTTTGCCCCTGACCAACCGCGAAGACAAGCGGGCACTATCGCCGCCGTCCAGCACACCCGCCAGCACTTCCAGCGCGTACGCCTCCCATTCCGGCTTGGCGGTTTTCAGTACCGGGACTTTATAGCCCATCATCAGGTAGGGCAGTTTGGCGGGGGCTTTTACGGTAATCCGACGTACGCCGTGTTGCTCACTTTCGTCTTGCGGTTTTACCGGTTTCAACACGCTGGGTTGCAGCGGCGCGAAATATTGCTCGGCCAGTTTTTCCACTTGCAGCGCATCGACATCGCCCACCACCACCAGCGTGGCGTTATTCGGCGCGTACCATTGCTGATACCAAGCTTGCAGGTCTTCGACTTTATAATTGGCGATGTCGGACGGCCACCCGATTACCGGGTTTTGGTAGGGGCTGTTGGTGAACGCCGTCGCCATGAACTGCTCATGCACTTTGGAACGCGGCTGGTCGTCGGTACGCATCCGCCTTTCTTCGGTAACCACTTCCAGTTCTTTTTTTAATTCTTCGGCTTTCAAATCCAGATTGCGCATCCTGTCGCTTTCCAGTTTAAAGCTGATTTCCAGGCGCGATTTTTCCAGGGTTTGGAAATAAGCCGTGTAATCCTGGCCGGTAAAGGCATTCTCGTTACCGCCGTTTTCGGCGATGATCCGGGAAAACTCGCCGGCCGGATATTTTGCGGTGCCCTTGAACATCATGTGTTCCAACATATGTGAGATACCGGTGATGCCACCGGGTTCATAGCTGGACCCGACCTTGTACCAAACTTGCGATACTACCACCGGCGAACGATGGTCCTCCTTTACCAGCAGTTTCAAGCCGTTGCTGAAAACATGTTCGTGTACCTTGCCGGCCTCGGCATGCGCCGCGACAGCAGGGCAAAGCAGCGCTAACGCCGCGAGCCTATAGTTCATAAATCCCTCGTTGACTAAAAGATGGTGAGCGCTTGTGATTATTTTAATAATCAATGGTTCACTGTTATTCTATATGTTTAAAGACCCGCAAATCTATTTGGTACTTGATGACCGACACCACTTCAGCGCTATCCTGGAAAGACTACTTAGAACTCTGTAAGCCCAGAGTTGTGGCATTGATCGTGTTTACCGCCATCGTCGGCATGTTGCTGGCCGTGCCGGGCATGCCGCCGCTGGATAACTTTTTCTACGGCAGCATAGGCATCGCCCTAGCAGCATCCTCGGCAGCGGCGATCAATCACTTCATCGACCAAAAAGCCGATGCGCAAATGGGCCGCACCAAGAATAGACCACTACCCACCGGTCATTTGAACTCTCATCAGGTATTGGTATTCGCCAGCTTTATCGGCCTTGTAGCGATGGCGATATTGACCATCAAAATCAACGTATTGACCGCCTTTCTGACCTTTTTGTCGCTGATCGGCTACGCGCTGATTTATACGGTATACCTTAAAAAATTAACGCCACAGAATATCGTCATCGGCGGCGCGGCCGGCGCAGCGCCGCCGGTGTTGGGCTGGGCGGCGATTACCGGCGAAGTGCATCCGCATGCGTTGTTGCTGTTTTTAATTATCTTCGTTTGGACCCCACCGCATTTCTGGGCTTTGGCTATCGCCAAACGAGACGAATACGCCAAAGTTGCCATCCCGATGCTGCCGGTGACGCATGGCGTCGAATTCACCCGCCTACAGATTTTGCTTTACACCATTTTGTTGCTGATTAGTACGCTGCTGCCCTATCTAACCGGCATGAGCGGCGTGATTTATTTGCTGGCCGCCGTGGTATTAGGCTTGGGTTTTATCTATTACGCCGTGCAAATGATGCGTAAAAAAGACAATAAAACCGCGATGCGCACCTTCGGCTACTCCATTGTTTATCTGATGCTGATTTTCGCGGCATTGCTGATCGATCATTATTTTCCACTGTCATTCTCATGAGCTTGTTGACCCAGGAACATCCGTTCGCGGAATTTATCAAGATACTCGGCAAGGGCAAAAAAGGCGCCCGGCCTCTAACCCAAGACGAGGCCTATCGGGCGATGCAAATGATCTTGGCCGACGGCCAGGTCGAGCCGATTCAACTCGGCGCATTTTTGATGCTGATGCGGGTGAAGGAAGAAACCTGTGAAGAGCTGGCCGGCTTCGTGCAAGCCGCGCGGGAAAGCTTCGCCTTCGAATCCAAAGTAGCTGTCGATCTGGATTGGTCGTCCTACGCAGGCAAACGCCGCCATCTGCCCTGGTTTTTATTATCCACATCACTGCTGGCCGAGAACGGCATCAGGGTCTTCATGCACGGCGCCGGCGGCCATACCGAAGGGCGTTTGTACACCGAAAATGTGCTGCAAGCATTAGGCATCAAGGCTGCCACGTCAATAACCGAAGCCGGCCAGCAATTGCAGCAAGACAATTTCAGCTATCTCTCGCTGGAATATATATGCCCGAAACTGTTCGACATGATCAATCTGCGGCCGGTGATGGGCTTGCGTTCGCCGGTGCATACATTGGTCAGATTGTTGAATCCGTTCGACGCCACGGCCAGCATTCAAGGCATCTTTCATCCCAGCTACCGACAGGTTCATCAAAAAGCCGCGCTGTTACTGGACCAGAAATACATGGCGGTGTTAAAAGGCGAAGGCGGCGAAACCGAGCGCAATCCGGACGTCGAGTGTCTGGTGCAAAGTGTCAATAACGGCGAACTTAACGACGAGACCTGGCCGGCCCTATTCGAACGCCGGCACATGAAAGCCGAAGACATGGACCCGAAGTTATTGGCGCAATGCTGGCGCGGAGAGCTTAACGACGAATTCGGCGAAGCAACCGTGATAGCGACTGCCGCCGTTGCGTTGAAGCTGCTGGACAAAGCCGATGACCAAGCACAAGCTCAGCAATTGGCGACCGAATTTTGGCAGGCGCGTAACCGGCAACGTTTTTGAGTGGCCGACGGTTTAACCCGCAGTTCTAGCCGGCTTCCAGAGGCGGGTAGCTAAAGTTTGGAATACCCTTGATATAGTCGCGCTGCAAATGCAGATACTGCAAGCCCATCAGCGTGGAAATCTCGTCGTGATCGACCCAAACTACCTTAACCTCGCCTTCCAGATTCAAGTGCTTGTAATCGAATTTGGCCACCGTACCGTCCACCACTTCAATTCTGCCCAGCATGCGTATCATCAAACCGTCCACCGAGACATTTTCGGTATTAAACGCATAATCATTGCCGTTGAAGACAATATGCCCGGGCGCGGTCATGTTTTTGCGGTAAGCGCGGCGGCTGTAGAGTAAATTATCGGTATCGTAAGACAGGTTGCGAAACTCGATGGCAATTTCAAATCCGCCCTCGGTAGCTTCAGCGCGCACCATTTCCGCCTCTCCAGCCAAGCGCATGCTCGGCAGATAAAAATCGACTATCGGCGAAACTTGCAAAGCATTAAAAATGTCTTTGATGCCATTGACCTGCGGCTCGACCTTCAGCACTGCCAGCAAGCCGGAAAGCGACAGATTCACGACCCAAATTTCGTGCTCTTCAAAGCCCAAATACAGCAATCCTTGGCTAGCCAGGTTTTTGCGATAGGCGCGTTTTTCGGTTGTTGGCATAATAATCCTTCTGTTTGGCAGGGCTTTTTAAAGGTAAATCCTTTTAGCAATCTAATTTATTGGGATATGAAAAGCAGATTAATTTGTCTGGCTAGTCTAGCCGTTTTATCGGCGTGTACAACCATGCCACCAAAAAACCCGGAAAATATCTGTCAAATCTTCCGGGAAAAAGACGACTGGTATCAAGCAACCTTAAGCTCCGCGCGGCGCTGGGGCGTGCCCATTGCGGTGCAGATGGCCATCATCCATCAGGAATCCAGCTTCGTCGCTGACGCCCAACCGCCCCGGCCATTGATTCTCGGCTTTATCCCTTGGTTTCGTTCCAGCAGCGCTTACGGTTACCCGCAAGCCAAGGACGAAACCTGGGCGGACTATCAGCAAAAAGCCGGCAACGGCTGGGCCGATAGAGAAGATTTTGCCGACAGCTGCGACTTTGTGGCTTGGTATTGCGCCACCAGCAACCGCAAGCTGGGCATCCCCACCTCAGACGCCAACAATCTGTATTTAACCTATCACGAAGGCTTAGGCGGCTATCAGCGCAACAGCTTTTTATCCAAGCAATGGCTGATGAATACCGCGCAAAAAGTCCATCAGCGCGCCTTGCGTTACGACGCGCAACTGGCAAGCTGCCGGCAGGAGCTGGAACAAAAAAACTGATAAACTAGCCGCCCCAATCATCTATCGGGAGTTTTCATGAAATCCACGAAACAACGTGTCATCGCCATTTTAATCGCATTTATTACAGGATTTGCTATGTTCTCACTGGCCAACGCCAACGCCCCAACCCCAGCCGAAAATAAAGCCGCCGGGGAAAAATTTCTGGCCGACAACGCCAAAACCGCCGGCGTGGTAACCACCGCCAGTGGCCTGCAATATGTGGTCTTCACCGAAGGAACCGGCGCCCAACCCAAAGCCACCGATAACGTCACCGTCCATTACAAAGGCACCACCATCGACGGCAAGGAGTTCGACAGCTCCTACGGCCGCGGCGAACCCGCCACATTCCCTCTGAACCGCGTTATCGCGGGCTGGACCGAAGGCGTGCAGTTGATGAAAGAAGGCGCGAAATACCGTTTCTTTATTCCTTCTAACCTGGCTTATGGTGAGCGTGGTGCGGGACGGGATATTGGGCCTAATGCGGCGTTGATTTTTGATGTTGAGTTGATTAAGGTCAACTGAGTTTGTTTTGTCTTTTTAGCTGATGCTGTGTTAGCTAATTTAAAACTTTATTTGAGGTGTCGCTAACGCGACGGCTTGATTTAATGTCGGGTCTCGGCCCGACAGCCGAGACACTTTCTTTTGCTCCGCCAAAAGAAAGTATCCAAAGAAAAGGCGGCCCGGATGCCGCTTATTCCCTGCGCTTCTCGCTTTTGCCGGGGGTTGCCGAAAGGGGCTTCCTGCCCCTTCGTCAACGCGCCGCATCCCTGCGGCGCCCCTACGGGCTACTCACTCAGTACATCCCTGTACCTCGCCCTTCGGGTGCTACGCATGCAAATCGGCTATCCTGCCGATTTGTCCCGCCAAAAGCTCCGGTCCTCGGCGCGGCATACGGGGTTAACCCATCCCAAAGTCGAAGATCAAACCAACGTACGTCGAGCTTCGTCCTTAAGCATGCTGGAATATTGTTTTTGGCTCGAACAATATCTGAATCCTTTTTCCAGCTAGACTTCCCCCTAAACTGACATAACATGTATATCACCCGATTCGGGGAGATATACAGAAACTTTCTAATCACTTGTTGGCATTTTTAAAGGAGTATCGATGCATCGTCTCTTTATAACCGCAGCCTTTTTAGCGATGGCTGGCCTAGCCCATTCAGCCGAATCCCCTACGCCACTAGCTCCCGGCTTTACGCTGGAAAAGCATTCTGTCGGTGAGTTATCTGCTTCATGGTGGATGTGGGCAATGTCTAGTCCTGATGAAATAAACCCTGTTAGAGATATTTCGGGCAATAACTGCCATGTTGGCCAACAAGGCAATATATGGTTTCTGGCTGGTGGCTTCGGCTCGTCGAAAATCAAAAGAAATTGCGTAGTTCCTGCGGGAAAGAGCATTTTTTTCCCTGTGGTTAATATGGTTTATTACCCGCGAGAGGAAAATAATGGTTTTACATGCGAGCAGGCCAAAGCAAATGCCGCAGTCAATAACGACAAAGCCATAGACTTATTTGTTGAGCTAGATGGCGTTAGTGTGAAGAACCCTAAGCGCTATAGAGCAAGAACAGAAAAGTGCTTCAATATTTTTGAACGGGTCCCAAAAAAATATCAGCCGATAAATGCGTATCCATCTGCTTCTGATGGGTATTGGATTGGGCTTAGTCCGTTAAACAAAGGGAAGCACACGCTCAAGTTTGGTGGACGGTACAACAGTGAAAGCAGCGCTTTTGGTCGTATGGTGCAAGATATTGAATATGAAATCACCGTTGAATGAAATGCTAACCCGGCGCTCAACCCCGTTCGCTTCGCTCTCTGGACGCTGCGCGATAAAGCCGCGCAGCACGGTAGATCCGATTAACGCAGCGTAATCGGACGCATGTTGAATCAAATCTATCAAGGCATGCCTTGCCAAAGAATGGTTGGGATATTCTTCCTTCCTCCGAATACGCTCCGCTATTCGGAGCTTGTATTATCCAAGCGTGCTTTTCAAAGGATAATAAACCATGAAAACACACCTGAGGGGCACCTCAGGTTTGGGTCGCTGGATGCCGTATCGGAGCTTGGATTTCGAAATCCCCGGCGTAGATCTTTGCAGCAGCGACCCACTCTCGATCAACGATCGGACAGTCTCTTCGGCCCGGTTTCCGGCAGCCTGCATTCACAAGGTAGATCATTTGAGGTTTTCATGTCCCATTTTTATCTCGGTATCGATGTTGCTAAAGCCAAGTTGGATTGCGCATTGCGTCTGCACAGCGGCAAGTTTCGCGCCAAAGTCATTCCCAATACTCTCGACGGCTTCGCGACGTTGTTGACGTGGTTGGCCGCTCAAAAGGCCCAATCGCCTCATGTCTGCATGGAAGCGACCGGCATTTATTGGGAAGACGTTGCTCAGCATCTGGCAACCGCTGGTTTCACCGTGAGCGTCGTCAATCCAGCACAAATTAAGGCCTATGGCGCTTCACGGCTCACCCGCAGCAAAACCGATACGGTCGATGCTAAACTCATCGCCGATTTCTGCGCCGAGCGCCAACCGCCTGCTTGGCAGCCCCGTAGCGAGGCGGAAGTCACACTGCGCGCACTAGTATTACGGCTGGACGCCTTACAAACCATGCGCACCCAGGAAAACAACCGCTTGCTAGTGGCGCGCGAGGCCGTGCGTGAGGACATTCAACAGCATCTGAATTGGCTGGATACTGCGATCCAACAATTGATCGACGCCATCAACGATCACATTGATCGCCATCCCGATCTCAAGCAACAGCGCGAACTGCTCGATAGCATTCCCGGCATTGGCGAGCGCACCAGCGCCATCATCCTCGCGTTCTACGCCGATACCTCGCGCTTCGCCAATAGTCGGCAGGCCGCCGCTTTTGCCGGACTCGATCCCCGGCAATACGAATCGGGCAGCAGCCTCAAGGGCAAGCCCAGGCTCTCCAAAATAGGCCATGCCTTCCTGCGCAAAGCGCTCTATATGCCGGCCATGGTGACGCTTTATAAAACAGCCTGGGGTAAACAATTCCGTGGACGATTAGCCGGTGCTGGTAAACCCAATAAGCTGATTATCGGTGCCATGATGCGTAAATTGATTCATGTGGCATTCGGTGTCTTGAAATCCGCGAAACCCTTCGACTCGGCTATTCATTTGGCTTGACTTGGATAACAGTATCTACTCCACCCAATCCAAAAGTATTGTGAAAGCTTTCAAGCTTGCCAGTGGGTGTCGCCCGTATGCCGCGCCGAGCACCGGAGCTTTTGGCGGGACAAATCGGCAGGATAGCCGATTTGCATGCGTAGCACCCGAAGGGCGAGGTACAGGGATGTACTGAGTGAGTAGCCCGAAGGGGCGCCGCAGGGATGCGGCGCGTTGACGAAGGGGCAGGAAGCCCCTTTCGGCAACCCCCGTCGAAAGCTTCGGAGCGCAGGGAACAAGCGGCATCCGGGCCGCCTTTTCTTTGGATACTTTCTTTTGGCGGAGCAAAAGAAAGTATCTCGGCTGTCGGGCCGAGACCCGACATTAAATCAAGCCGTCGCGCCAGCGACACAACCCCAACAAGCCTAACCAAAAAAAACACCCCTACGCCAACACCCTAGCAAACAGCCTGTGAGAATATTCCTGCTCCCGCTGCAAGATAGTTTCGTTTTTTATATCCTTGAGCTTTTTCACCAACACTTCCCCGGTTTCCGGAAAGAAATACACCTTGCGGGGATAGATACCGAGCATGTCGTCAGCGAGGACCGGAATGTTCCGACCGGCCAAATAACTGCGTAAGAACTGAGCACTACGCGCGCCGACATTGTTGCGTTGCATGCCGTTAAGAATATTACCGCCGCCAAACACTTTGGCTTCCAGCTCGCTCTCTTCCGCACCCATGCCGACCAGGTGCTTGATGAAATTGTCCATGCCGTTACTAGCCATGTTCTCCATGCGTTGATTGAGCGGCTGGTCTTCGTTGACGTTCACCACCATGAATTGATACATGCCGCCTATGCCCCGCCGCCTATCTCGAATACAGGCAATCACGCAGGACCCCAACACGGTAACAATAAGCTCGCCGGAATTGGTGACACAATATTCGCCGGGAGTGATTTTGCAGGCGCGGATGCGTTGGTGCGGGTCGTAGTAGGTTTCGGAGTATTTTTGCGGGTGCATAGCCAGGACCATCTTGAGAGTTGCAGAACATTAATACTTATCAAGCAATAAGCCGGCCACTATAAAATTTGGTTTCCACCTCAAATCTTTAGCATTTCAGCGCGCGACCTTGCCGAAGCGATTGTAAACCGCTTCGACAACTATTGATTGATTGGGTATCTGTCTCAGCGCGCCGAGACACAAGCACCCGGGCTATCGACAGTCAGAACGAGCAACGAGCCGGAGTGGTGCGTAGCGCTCGCGATTGGCGCACTTGCTATTACCCCAACCCAAGTCATCACCGGCATATCGTTCGGCAGACCGGGCGAACGATGTCGAATGGAACCGTGGTTTGCAATTTTGTTATAAAAATATCCGCCGCAGTCGCAGCACATTTTAGTATCCTAGCCAGCCATTCCGTACCCAGCCGTCAACCATGAGCCAATACCCACTTTTTGCCACCACGCCTAAAGCGATGGAAGGCATCCTTGCCAACGAAATCAAAGCCCTGGGCGGCCAAAACGTCCGCGAAAAAATGGCCGGCGTTTCCTTCGATGGCGATCTGGCGCTGGCTTACCGGGTTTGTTTGTGGTCGCGTACGGCTAACCGGGTGTTTCTGCCCTTGAGCAGTTTCGAGGTCAAGTCGCAGCAAGACTTGTACGATGGCGTCAAAAAAATCAACTGGTTCGAGCATATCAAGCCCGACGACAGTCTGGCGGTATCATTCAGCAGTAAAAACAATCCGGCCATCAACAACACTCATTTCGGCGCCTTGAAAGTCAAGGACGCCATCGTCGATCAGATGCGTGCCAAGTTTAATAAACGACCTAATATCGACACCGACCGGCCCAGCATTCGCGTCAATGTTTATCTACACAACGAAACCGCCCAACTCAGTCTGGACTTATCCGGCGAGAGTTTGCACAGACGCGGTTACCGTGACGTCAACATTGCTGCGCCCATCAAGGAAAACCTGGCGGCAGCAATTTTGCTGCGCGCCGGCTGGCCGAAAATCGCCGAACAAGGCGGTTCGCTACTCGACCCGATGTGCGGCTCCGGCACCATGTTGTTAGAAGGCGCGATGATTGCCGCCGATTATGCGCCGGGCTTGCAGCGCGATTATTTCGGCTTTTTGGGTTGGAAAAAACACGACGCCGCGCTTTGGCAAAGCCTGCTGGACGAAGCCAAGCAGCGCCGGGATGTTGGCTTGAGTAAAATGCCGGTGATCGTCGGGTTCGATCAGGACCGGCGTACCGTGGTAGCCGCCTTACAGCATGTTGAAAACGCCGGCTTGGCAGGCAAGATTCATATCGAACGGCGCGACATCGGCGATGCCACAGCGGCGGAAAGTTGGCCCAAAGGCCTGATCGCCTGTAACCCGCCCTACGGCGAACGACTGGGCGACGAGGCGGAAACCTCTGAGCTGTATCGCCGCTTTGGAGAGGTACTGAAACAGCGTTTCGTCGGCTGGCAGGTGGCGATGATCATCAGCAATCCGGAATTGGGTTTTAGATTGGGCGTACGTTCGCAAAAGCCGATTACCTTGTTCAACGGCGCGCTGGAGTGCAAGTTGCTACGCTTTAATATCGAAGAGCAAACGTTTTTCGAACCCAAAGCCAAATCCCAGCAAGAACGCATAGCACAAATCAGCCGGCGCACCGAAACCGAGCAGCCTGACAATCAGGCGGAGATGTTCGCCAATCGCCTGCGCAAGAATCTGAAAAAAATCGGCAAATGGGCCAAGCAAAATCAGGTCAGTTGCTACCGGCTGTACGATGCCGATTTGCCGGAATACGCGGTGGCGGTTGACGTTTATCAGGGGGACAAGACTTGGGTCAACGTCCAGGAATACGAATCGCCGAAAACCATTGATCCGGCCAAAGCCAACCAACGCCTGGCCGGGGCGATGGTGGAAATTCCCAAAGTATTGGAGATACCCAAGGAGCAGGTGTTTTTAAAAATCCGCCGCAAGCAGAAAAGTACCGATCAATACGAAAAGCAGGGCGAGTCCGGCCGCTTTCATGTGGTCGAAGAAGGTGGCTGCAAGTTTTGGGTGAACTTCGAAGATTATCTGGACACCGGCCTGTTTCTGGATCACCGGCCAATCCGCTTGATGATACAACAACAAGCCAAGGGCAAGCGCTTCCTGAATCTGTTTGCTTACACCGGCAGCGCCAGCGTGCATGCAGCGGTGGGCGGCGCGGCATCCAGCGTCACGGTGGATATGTCCAATACCTATCTGGACTGGGCCAAGCGCAATTTTGATTTGAACGGCATTCAAGGCGATCACAAACTGCTGCGCGCCAATTGCGTGGAATGGCTGGCGGAGCAAGCCGGCGCCAAAGACAAGCCGCAGTTCGATCTGATCTTTCTCGATCCGCCGACCTTTTCCAATTCCAAGAAAATGGACGAAGCGTTTGATATTCAGAACGATCATCTGCACTTGCTACGCCATGCGGCCAGCCTGCTTGCGACGGATGGCGTACTGTATTTTTCCACCAACTTCCGCCGCTTCAAGCTGGACAGACAGGCTTTGGCGGATTTGCGGATAGCAGACATCAGCGCGCAAACCATTCCGGAAGATTTCGCCCGCGATCAAAAAATTCATTATTGCTGGAGGATTAGCCGATGAGCGAGTGTCTACACATCATCGTCAAGGGCCGGGTGCAGGGCGTATATTTTCGCGCCTATACCCAGAAGCAGGCTGTGAAATTGAATATAAAAGGTTTTGTCAGAAATCTGGCCGATGGCTCGGTGGAAATCATCGGCAACGGCCATCCTGACGACCTGCAAAAATTGGTGGCGTGGTGCCATAAAGGGCCAATCTTGGCCAAGGTTTCCGAGGTAATCATCAATCCACACGCTTTGAGTGAGCACTTTGAGTTGTTTGAGATCAGGTAATCGGATTATCTCTTGCCCCTCGCCTGCTTCGTTGCCAAACGTTGATCCAGTAACTTCTAACCACCTCCCCCCCCAAATCGGATTACAATAGCGAACATTTATTCCCAACAAAGGGCGCAGCTTAGACGCCCGCCACTAATCGGCAGGAGCACTTTTGGCAGACAGAATTATTCGTATCGCTACCCGGCAAAGCCCGTTGGCCTTATGGCAGGCCGAGCATGTGGCGGCACGGCTGCAACAGGCGTTTCCCGGATTACAAACCGAGCTGGTAAAAATGGTTACGCGCGGCGACAAAATCCTCGACGCGCCGCTAGCCAAAGTCGGCGGCAAGGGCTTGTTCGTGAAAGAATTGGAACAAGGCATGCTGGAAGGTACAGCCGACATCGCGGTGCATTCCATGAAAGACGTGCCTGTGGAGTTTCCGGAAGGCTTACATCTAGCAGTCATCATGGACCGCGAAGATCCGACTGACGCTTTTGTTTCCAATCACTATCGCAGCCTAGCCGAATTGCCCGCTAACGCGCGCATTGGCACCTCCAGCTTGCGCCGCCAATGCCAAATCAAGGAAAAATTCCCAAACGCGGAAATTCTCAGCCTGCGTGGCAACGTCAACACTCGCTTGGCAAAATTGGATGCCGGCGAATACGATGCGATCATTCTGGCATCGGCCGGCTTAAAACGATTGGGGATGGGCGAGCGTATCACGGCCCAACTGGAACCGACGGAAAGCCTGCCGGCAATGGGTCAAGGCGCTATCGGCATCGAGTGTCGGATCGACGACGCCGAGATACACGAGTATTTGAAGGTATTGCACGACGAACACACCAGCATCCGGGTCGGCGCCGAGCGGGCGATGAATGCGCGACTCAATGGCGGTTGTCAGGTGCCGATTGCCGGTTTTGCGGAGATCAAAGGCGAGCGTTTATTCATGCGCGGCCTGGTCGGCAGCCCCGACGGTTCTTTATTGTATCGAGCCGAGGCGGAAAGCAGCCTGGCGGACTTCGACGCGTTGGGCAAGGCCGTAGCCGAGGATTTATTGGCTCAAGGCGCTGACAGGATATTGAGCGAGCTGTATCAGTGAATTCCGCTTTAAATGGAGCCCGTATTTTGGTGACGCGACCGGCATCACAAGCTGAGAATCTGTGTCATTTGATTGAACAATGCGGCGGTATACCAATACGTTTTCCGACACTGGAAATCGTACAGGTAAAGCCCAATCCGGATTTGCTTGGCCAAGCCGCCAACAGCGATTGGCTGATTTTTACAAGCACCAATGCTGTGGATTTTGCTATCAGGGCTTTCAGTGGCAAAATGCCGGCCTTGCGTAAATTAAAAATTGCGGCGGTTGGTGCCGCAACGGCTAGCACCTTACGCCAATCGGGATGGCCGGTGGATTGCGTACCACACAGTGAATTTAGCAGCGAAGGCCTGCTGGCAGAACCTGACCTGCAAACCGTAGCCGGGATGCGCTGTGTGATCGTGCGGGGCGTCGGTGGGCGTGAGAAACTGGCCGAGGGCTTGCGCAGCCGGGGCGCGGAGACATTTTATCTGGAAGTCTATCGCCGCCAACAGCCGGCGGCAAACATCTCGGATTTACGGACAGACATAGCACTTGGGCGACTGGACGCAACCACCATCACCAGCACCGAAGCATTACAAAACTTGCTGGCGATGCTGGATGATGAGTCGATAGTATTGTTGAAATCAATACTTTTAGTCGTAATGAGCGAGCGGATCGGCCAAGCGGCCGACGATTTCGGATTTAAACAGATTGCAGTGAGCGCGCAACCCACGGATGCAGCGATTTTAGAGACCTTGACGACGTTATTGAACGGGGAAAACAGTGGCCGAAGTAATTGAAGAACAACAAGAAAGTCCAGCTCCGGTGGTGGTGGTTAAAAAGTCTCACGCCGGATTATGGATAGGCATTACTTCCATCGTGTTGGTGATAGCTTTGGCTGGAGCCGGTTTTTTCTTTTTTCAGCAATTGCGCTTCAGTCAAGATACAGAAAACAATCAGGACAACCTGAAACTGCTTGAACTCGACAAAGAACTCAATGGCTTACGCGATCAATTGAACGGTGTGCAATCGCAGATAGCCAACGTCAATGCGGAGATGACCGGCAAAGACAATCATTTCAACGAAACCTTGGCCGACTTTTCCAAACTGCATGAAGAACGCCTGGGCACCACTCGCAAAGAGCTGGAAGCCTCCATTGTGGCTTTGCAACGGCAGCTGGGTAAAACCCGCGGCGACTGGCTACTGGCCGATGCCGAATATCTGTTGACCGTTGCCAATCAGCGTTTGCATTTGGTCGGTGACGTCACCACCACCCGCGAAGCGCTGGAAGCGGCCGACCAAAGGCTTAGAGAAAGTGGCGATGCGGCGGTATTTAAAGTTCGCGAGCAAATTGCCAAGGAAATTGCCTTGTTAAACGGCGCCACCGTGCCGGATATCGTCGGCATCTACAGCGGCATTCAACATTTACAGGATGCCGTAGAAAGCT
This sequence comes from Methylomonas sp. TEB, assembly GCF_047777895.1. GTDB lineage: Bacteria > Pseudomonadota > Gammaproteobacteria > Methylococcales > Methylomonadaceae > Methylomonas. Next base: position 509,432 of record NZ_CP180476.1, on the reverse strand, counting down.
TATCGGTGTTTCTGCCGCATGCCGGCAAGCAGCCGGAAAAACCTGAACCCAACAGCGACCTGTCCGAACACGGTCATGAAATTTTAAGCACCGTAGCCAAACAACTGGAAGGTTACGTGGTGCTGCGTCACACCGAACAACCTGTCAACGCCATCCTGACCCCGGAAGAAGCGCACTTTATCAAGCAGCAGCTGAAAGTCAGGCTGGAAATGATCGAAATTGCCCTGGTGCAACAAAACGACACCTTGTTTGCCAGCAGCATCGCCGACGCCAAACAATGGCTAAAGAAAAATTTCGCGGAAAATCAGCAAACCGATAACTTCGTGGCTGAACTCGACAAACTGGCGAGTGTGCAAATCCGCAGCCAATATCCGGATGTCAGCGGGTCGTTGAAGCTATTGAAAGACATTAGTAAATTGCGTATCGAATCCGATAAAGCCGTGCTGAATAATCCGCCAGCGGAAACGGCCTCGCCGGCAATACCCTCTGCCGGCCAGCAATAAGCGAGTGGCATTATGAAAAATCTCATGTATTTTCTAGGCTCCTTGCTTTGCGCCGTTCTGGTGGCGTTTTTGCTGCACAGCTGGCTGGTCAAACAAAACGATCCCGGTTATGTGTTAATCGGTTTCGGCCACTGGTCGCTGGAAACCTCTTTGACCGTATTCGCCGTCGCGCAAGTAATCGGTTTTTTCGTTCTTTACAATTTTTTCCGCTTGATGGGCGTGTTGATTCGCATGCCCAACCAATTTGCCAAGCGCCGCCGCAATATTCGTTTCAACCGCTCGCAGGAAGCCCTGGTGGCCGGCTTATTCGATGCGGCAGACGGTAATTGGGAGCGCGCGGAGAAAGTGCTGATCAAGCATGCCGCGCATAGTGGCGCACCTTTGCTGCATTATCTGACTGCCGCCAGAGCAGCGCAATCGCGCGGCGCACTGGACAAGCGCGACGAGTATCTGCAAAAAGCCAGCGAACAATCCTCGGACACCAATATGACCGTCGGCTTGACCCAAGCCGAACTGCATCTGTCTGAAAAACAATTCGAGCAAGCCTTGGAAACCCTGGGCAAATTGCACTCAATCAATCCGGGCCATGCGCGGGTGTTGAAAATGATGCATCAGGCGTATCAACATCTGGGCGACTGGGAAGGCTTGAGCAAGATACTGCCTTCGCTGCAACAGCATAAAGTGTTGATGGAAACCGAAGTAAAATTGCTGGAAACCGAAACCTTCAGCCGCCTGCTGAAACAAACCATCGCCCAAGGTGACCGCCAAGCGATCCAAACCTGCTGGGAAGGCATCCCTGATCACATTAAAGTGCTACCGGGTATCGCCAACATCTATTTTGCGGCAATGATTGCCGCCGGCGCCGGCAGTAGCGTGGAATCGGCGATGCTCAAGCAATTGGGCCGGCATTGGGACGACACCTTGCTGGTGTTGGTTTCCAATATTGAAGCCGACGATAAGGCCAAGCAATTGCAGTCGGTCGAACAATGGCTGGCGGTTTACCCCAGCAACGCTGTATTGTTAAGAGTGCTGGGCAAGTTGGCTTTGAAAGCCGAGCAAATGGAGAAAGCCGAACAATATTTGTTGAAAAGCCTGAATACCGAAGCGTCGGTGGCGACCTATCAATTATTGGGCGAATTATTGTTTAGCAAAGGCGACAAGGATCAAGCCTGCGATTATTTCAAACGCGGCATGGAGTTGGCGTCAGCCGAGCTGATCAGCGGTGTGGAATCGATTCGCACAGCTTAAATACTTAAAACAACCCGCGATCAGTTCAAATCCCGAATAACCTCGGCGTCTGCATATTCGCTTTTGATAATCAAAATTTCCGGCAAATTCTTTTTTAACAGCGGCGCTAATTTAGGGTCGAAGTGTTTGCCGGATTCCGAGGCGATATAAGCTAACGTTTCTTCTACCGCCCAGGCCGGCTTATACGGTCGTTGCGACGTCAGCGCGTCAAATACGTCGGCTAGCGCGCAAATTCTGCCGGCAATCGATATATCTTCTTCCCGCAAGCCATTCGGATAGCCGGTGCCATCCCACTTTTCATGATGATGTTGCGCTATGGTACGCGCGGCCCGCATCAACTCGGTCGGCGAGCCGGATAAAATATTGGCGCCTATTTGCACATGGGTCTGCATGATCCGCCATTCTTCGGGGTCGAGCTTGCCGGTTTTTAACAGAATCCGGTCCGGAATACCGATCTTACCAATATCGTGCATCGGCGCCGCATTCAGAACAATTTCCGCCTCCTGCTCAGTTAAGCCATACGCCAAAGCCAACAACTGCGCATATTTACTCATGCGAATGATATGGTTGCCGGTTTCGTTATCCCGATACTCGGCGGCCAGCCCCAGTCTGCGTATGACTTCCTGACGAGTACGATACAATTCGTCGGTTCTGGTTTTAACCTGTTGTTCAAGAAGACGGTTTTGATCGCGTATCTGATTATGCATCAAGCGCACTTCCAGCAGATTGTGGATGCGGGTAACGGCTTCCAGTTGATCGAAGGGCTTGGTCAAAAAGTCCTTAGCCCCCAAACTCAAGGCTTTCAAGCGGGTCTCCATGTCCGGTTGCGCACTGAGCACCAACACGGGTAAATAGTCGTCTCTGAAACGCTGTTGCAATTGTTCCATGACATCGAAGCCGCTTAAATGCGGCATGCGGATGTCTAACAAAAAGGCATCGAATCGCGTGGTATCACACAGAGAAGTCACTTCGCGAGAATCGCAGGTCGATTGAATATTCCGATAACCCTGGCGCTGCAAAATTTTTTCCAACAATTTGACGTTAGCGGGTTCGTCGTCGACGATGAGAATGGCGGCTTGCAGAATATGCTGTTTTAAGTCCACGTTGCTGTTTTCAAAGAATCATGAAGTTGGGAGCGAAAACCTAGCAGTCCGACTCGTACCGAGCCGTGCCTGCTGAATGGGTTATCCGCGAGATTCTCAGTATAGACAAATTAGTTGAGTCTGCTTTTTACCGCCTGACGCCAGCATTCAATCTAACAGCCGAAAAGATTCCAGAAATAAAAACCAGCCGGCCCAACGTCGAAATATTCAGCGGCAGCGAATGGCCATACAGGAAATATCGTCTTGCGCTTCTCGGTTCAGCATATGCGCTTCCAGGGCCTGTTGGATCGCCGCCACTTCAGCGCCAGGCGGCGCCGTTCTGAGAATCTGCAGGACGCGCTCTTGGCCGAATAAACCGCCGTCAGGACCCAGGGTGTCGGTCAAGCCATCAGAGTACATAAATAACTCGCAAGGCTCCCGCCAATGCCAGATTTCGCAAGTATCGTCGAATTGCCGGTTATCGAGAATGCCGGCAGAGGGGTGTGAGGAACGAAAGGTGTGAACCGGCTTGCCATCGCCATCCAGCGCATAAACATCGGGTAAGCCGCCATTCCACAACTCCACCGACTTTTTTTCAGCATCTATCATGCCCAATACCAAAGCCACGAAACGGCCCGTCGGCATCTGGCTGTGCACCAGGCGATTGATCTCGCGGACGATTATGGGTACGGCCAAGCCCTTTTTCGTCATCGCCTGGAATGCCTGATTGACAATCACCGTCGGTAACGCTGCCGCCAAGCCGTGGCCGGTCGAATCGGCGAGCATAAAATAAATTTGTTGCTTACTGACGCGCCTGGCGCAAATCAAATCGCCGCTAAAGCGTTTGGCCGGCAATAACCAAAACTGCAAATGATCGTCTTTCAGATCGCTCTGTTTAATTAACCTCTCAAAAATACTCTGTAAAAACTGCTGCTCCGCTTCGTTTTCGTCGCGATAGGCTTTAAGTAGCTGAGTATCGGCAATAATCAGATTTTGCATATCGATCACACGCTGCACCGAACCCAATTTAGCGGCAAGAACAGCGCGACTGAACGGTTTTTGCAGATAGTCGTCAGCACCGGCTTGCAGCCCATCCAAGACATTTTGGTCATCGGCTAGCGCGCTGAGCACAAAAATGGGCACCCACTTGTCCAGGGTTCGCTCTCTAATCGCTTTGATAGCCTCCAGGCCATCCATGACCGGCATCATAATATCCATCAGAATCAGATCGGGATTTACACTGGCCAGAGCGTGAACCGCCTGCTCCCCATTTTCGACCAAAATGACTTCATGCTGCATCCTGCTCAGTAATTTGTCGAGCAATAGCCTGTTTTCGTAGATATCGTCGACAACCAATATTTTCATTAGGAACTGTACCGTTATTCAATCGAACCGGCAGTCTACCCTAGTTAAATAGGGTATCCCACATAGAATCGACTTTTTTGATGACATCCTCACTCATTACAATCGGACGTCCCCACTCCCGGCTGGTTTCGCCCGGCCATTTGTTGGTCGCATCGAAACCGACCTTGGACCCCAAGCCCGACACCGGCGAAGCAAAGTCCAGATAATCTATAGGCGTGTTTTCCAAAATCGTCAAATCGCGTGCCGGGTCCATGCGGGTGGTAATCGCCCAAATCACGTCCTGCCAATTGCGTACATCGACATCGTCATCCACCACGATCACAAATTTGGTGTACATAAATTGGCGCAAATACGACCAGGTGCCCAGCATCACCCGCTTGGCGTGACCGGCGTATTGTTTCTTCATGCTGATCACCGCCATCCGATAGGAACAGCCTTCCGGCGGCAGATAGAAATCAACGATTTCCGGAAACTGCTTTTGCAGGATGGGCACGAAGACTTCATTTAAGGCCACACCCAAAATAGCCGGTTCATCGGGCGGGCGGCCGGTGTAGGTGCTATGGTAAATCGGCACCTGCCGTTGGGTGATACGCTCGATGGTAAACACCGGAAACTCATCGACTTCGTTGTAATAACCGGTGTGATCGCCGTACGGCCCTTCCGGCGCGGTTTCGCCAGGATAGATGAAGCCTTCCAGCACGATTTCCGCACTGGCCGGCACTTGTAAATCGTTGGACAAACATTTGACCACTTCGGTCTTACTGCCGCGCAACAAACCCGCGAAGGCATACTCGGACAGAGAATCCGGCACGGGTGTGACCGACGCCAATATCGTCGCCGGGTCCGCTCCTAGAGCCACTGCAACCGGAAACGGCTTGCCAGGATGCGCTTGCTGCCATTCCTTGAAATCCAATGCGCCGCCGCGATGCGCCAGCCAGCGCATGATGACTTTGTTTTTGCCGATGACTTGCTGGCGGTAAATTCCCAGGTTCTGCCGGTCTTTGTTCGGCCCTTTGGTAATCACCAGCGGCCAGGTGATCAAAGGCGCGGCGTCTTCCGGCCAACAGGTTTGAATCGGATAAACGCTTAAATCGACTTCGTCACCGACCCGAATCACTTCCTGACAGGGTGCGGAGCTGACTATTTTTGGGGCCATATTCAGCACTTGTTTGAATACCGGGAATTTTTCCAGCGCGTCTTTCATGCCCTTCGGCGGCTCCGGCTCTTTCAGATAAGCCAGTAACTCGCCGATACCGCGCAATTCGGACACATCTTTGGCTCCCATGCCCATCGCGACCCTCTTCGGCGTGCCGAACAAGTTACCGAGCACGGCAATGTTGGACCCTTTCGGATTTTCAAACAGCAAAGCCGGACCGCCCTGCTTCAACACCCGGTCGCATATCACCGTCATTTCCAACACCGGATCGACTTCCTGTTTGATGCGCTTCAGTTCGCCCTGCTTTTCCAGTTGCGCGATAAAGTCTCGTAAATCTCTATATTTCATGCATGGTCCTTAAAGGGGGTGGCCGAACTTCGTGCCATGGGGTGCAAAATTAAAGCGGCAATCATACGCCGAGTTAAGCTAGACGAGAAAACCAAAGAGACAAGTAATTAGACTATGATCTCTTATGAGCTAATTTTTTTAATCCGAACCGTTTACATTTGATTATTCCATTGCCAGAAATCGAACCCGTGCCATACTTTTGACGAGGGGTCAGCTTGCCGCGTTAACAGTCGTAGATGTCGGAGCAGCATTTGAGAGCTAGTCCCGAAAGAAAGGTTTAATTTTATTCGTGGAGATTTGTTATGGGATTTGCATTAACTGATGTATGTGGCTTTCGTCCTGCAACTTATGCGGGACGTCCAATTCCAGAAAAAGACTTGGCGAGCGGAGGGCTAGGAAAATTCGACACCCACTTCGGCATCAATGGGGACGTATCGGCGATTGTCAATGATGGCGATATTAATACATACGGCCCTCGCGCAATCGATTTGAATCAACGCGGGGGTATTGTTGCCGAAACGCTTTGGAATAAGTGGCAAGACAATCCATCTGATAGTGACGTATCAGGTTTTTTGACTTTTTTTGAAGAAGTAGGTGGCAGAAAGGCCCCAAAGAACACGCAATATCCGGTAGGAGCGAAGATTAGCGGCGTCGATGTAGGAGGAGATGAAAAATATAAGTTCGGCGCGACCAACAAAAAAACTTCTAGTATTTCCGACGATAATAGTGAAGGCGCCATGTTTCAGTTGGGTACTCGCTGGTCTAAAGTGGCTTTAGAACATACCGTTAAAAATGGAGGACGTATTCACTTTCATTTAGATGGGATGGGAGATATTAGCGACCTTTTGAATAAGTTAGGCGATTTTAATTACAACGTCACGACCCGAGAGTTACGCTATGTCTACCGTAATTGGATTAGATTGGGTAAGTCTGCGATTTTTTATAATGGCTTTTCTAAAACTTCGTCTGGAATTTACAAAGCGGTTATCGTCGATAGACCCTGGTAAAAAGCACTAACGTCCAGCGTAGTGAAGGCACTTTTGTGCCGATGGCAATAAGTAGCACCCTCGGCGCGATGTACTCCGAATGTGAAAAATCCATAACCATACAAGCTAACTGGAAACTATTGGACGCTCTTTACTGGAAACTTTTCAAAGCCGTTTGACATATCGCAACCATCGCGAAAAATTTACTGATCAACCATCAACGCCTCAACACTTGTAGCGGTGGCTGATTGACCACCTGCCTAACCCCCCAGTACCCTGCCAGCCCCACCGTTATCGCGCCTATCGCCGGCAATGCTCCCCACAAATGGTAGCCCGGACGATAGTCGATCTGCATCACACGGGTATACAACGCATACAGAATCGCTTCGCTAGCCAGTGCCGCCATAGCACCAGCTAAAATGCCGAGCAAGCCAAACTCAATCACGTGCGTGGTACGTAAAAAGCCGCGCCGGGCGCCCAAAGTCCGCATCAGCCCACCTTCGTAGATCCGTTGATCCAACGTGGCATAGACGGCAGCAAACAACACGGTGAAACCGGCCGCCAGGGCAAAATACAATAGTAGATTGATGGCCTTGGTCAACTGCGTCAGGATCATCTTGAACTGTTTCAAAATCTGATCAACTTCCAATATCGTGATCGCCGGATACTTTTTCAGCAGGGTATTCAACAGAATTTTTTGGGTATCGGCCAGATAAAAGCTGGTCATGTACATGGTCGGAAAGTTATCCAGCGTGCCGGGCGAGAAAATCATGTAAAAATTGGGCCGCATCGTATCCCACTGCACGCTGCGGAGTTGAGCTACCTTTGCGCTGAATTGCGCGCTCCCCACCGTAAAGGTCAATTCATCGCCCACCTTGATTTTCAAGCTTTCCGCCAGTTTTTGCTCCACCGATACCAGACCCGGCCGATCGGCTTGCCAAGCACCGCCATCGGTGGCTTTGTTATCGTCCGGCAATTGCACCGCCCAGGTCAGGCTCAATTCGCGTTGAGTAGCGCCTTCGCCCTGGGTGTCTTTGCTGACCCGGCCTTGCACCGCTTCGTTATTAATCGTCACCAGGCGTCCGCGTACCACCGGATAAAACCGGCTGCTGGGGATTTGCGCCTGATGCAATTCGCTTTGAAATGCCTGCTGGCGTTCCGGCAGGATATTCAAGGCAAAATGATTCGGCGCCTGTTCCGGCAATTGCTGTTGCCAGTTGTCGATCAAATCGCTGCGCACCGTAAAACTCAGGGCCATGGCGGTAAGCGTGATGCTGAAAGCCAATATCTGGCTGACACTGGCCTGGCTGTTCCGCAGCAATCCCTGCAAGCCAAAACGCCAATTCAAGCCCAGCTTCGGCAACAGCTTGCGCGCCAGCAATAACAAACCGTATACCGCGCCACCTACACCCAATAGTGTTAGCGCACCCAACCCCAATATGGTGGATGTCATTTTCGGGTCTTGTGTGTAGCGCCAAATCAAGCCGCCGATAATCGCCAGCGCCAAACCGTAAATCAACCAACCACTGGTGGGTAAGGGTTCCAACTCACGGCGCAATACCCGCAATGGCGAGACTTTTTGCAAACGCAGCAACGGCGGTAAAGCAAAACCCAGCAAGATTGCCAAGCCCGAAGTCAAGCCAAAAAATACCGCCAACCAGCTGGGACTGGCCAACTCTTCCGGCAACAAGGATTTTAACAGCTCGAATAAACCAAATTGCGCCAACCAGCCCAAGCCGCAGCCGACGCTGCTGGCTAACAGGCCCAACACCAAAAACTGCAAACCGTACAGCCAGACAATTTCCGCTTGTTTACACCCCAGGCAACGCAACAAGGCAGTGGCGTTGAAATGCCGTTCGGTATAACGGCGAGTAGCCATCGCAATCGCCACGCCGGCAATCAAGATCACCACGATGCTGGACAAGCCCAGATAACGCTCAGCGCGCTGCAATGCCGATCCCAGTTCCGGGCGGTCCTCATGTATATCCAGGATTTTTTGCGAACTGTTCAGTTGCGGCTTCAACCAGGTTTTAAAGGCAAGCAAAGCCTGTTCGTCGCCGCTGAATTGGAAGGCGTAACGCACATGACTGCCGGGTTGAATGACGCCGGTGGCGGCCAAGTCGCTTTGATTAATCATCACCCGCGGCGAAAAGCTATAAAAATCCCCGCGTTTGTCCGGCTCGTAGCTCAACACCCGGCCGATGGTCAGAGGTTTTTCGCCTACGGTTAGCGTATCGCCGATTTTTAGATGCAGAGCCGGCAGGATGCGCTTGTCTACCCAAGCCGAGCCAGGTTCCGGACCCTGACTGGCGACGATTTCATCCTGCGACTCGGCATCGCTGGTTTTCAATTTCCCGCGCAGCGGGTAGCCGCTGCTGACGGATTTTACCGAAGCCAACAGCATTTCCTGGTTTTCCAACAAAACGCTGGCAAACTCGCTGGTTTGCGAATGGGATAAGCCCAATTCGCCGGCCTTGGTCAACCAGGTTTCGGCTATGAGCGCCGGCGCAGCCACCACCAGATCACCGGCTAAAAACTCGGCGGCTTGCACCGTCATGGTCCGATGCAAACGGTCGGCGAATAGCGATATGGCGGTGGAACTGCTAACCGCAATCAGCAAAGCCAGCAGCAATAAGGTCAGCTCTCCGGAACGACTATCGCGCCACAACAGTTTCATGGCTAGATTGACGCGCTTCATACCACGCTCCCGGCGTCCAGGCGAATGGTGCGTTGACAACGTCCGGCCAAAGTCATGTCGTGAGTCACCAAAATCAAAGTGGTATGTTGTTCTTGATTGAGCTCGAACAGCAGATCGATGATGTGCGCACCGGTTTTGCTGTCCAGATTACCGGTCGGTTCGTCGGCAAACAGGATAGCCGGCTGGGTGACAAAAGCCCGCGCTAAAGCCACCCGTTGCTGTTCGCCGCCAGACAATTGTTTGGGGGTATGCGTCAAGCGCTGCGACAAGCCCACTCTGTCCAGCAAGGCGCGGGCAGCGCTCGCCGCTTGAGCATGTCCGCTGAGTTCCAGCGGCAGCATGACGTTTTCCAGAGCCGTCAACCCCGGCAGCAGTTGAAAGGATTGAAACACGAAACCGACCAATTCGTTGCGCAACAATGCGCGGCCGTCTTCGTCGAGCTTGGTCAGATCGCGGCCATTGACAACCACTCTGCCGATACTGGGCGTATCCAATCCAGCCAGCAAACTGAGCAGGGTGGATTTACCGGAACCGGACTCGCCGACAATGGCCAGACTCTCGCCCGAATTGATGATTAAATTCACTGAGGACAAGATGTGTAAAATGCCCTCGGAAGTTGGCACCGATTTGCCGAGCTGTTCGGTAACGATAATCGGGGAACTGGTCTTATCAATATGAGTATTCAACATGTATAGCGTGGTCCTTGCCGTAATTCTGGGTTTACTACCGATAAACGCCATGGCGAAATCGATAGTGGTATTGGGTGACAGTATTAGTGCCGGTTACGGCATCGAAGTTCAGCTTGGCTGGGTGGCTTTGTTGCAAAACAAGCTAACCGACCTGCATAGCGACTATGTTATCAGTAACGAAAGCATCAGCGGCGATACTTCCGCTGGCGGCCTGGCGCGACTGGAGCAAATTTTATCGCGGCATAAACCGGATATTGTGTTGGTGGAACTGGGCGCCAACGACGGCTTGCGCGGTTTATCGCCAGCGGAAATGAAAAATAATCTGACCGAAATCACTCGGCGTTCGCAAAACGTCGGCGCCAAAGTGATGCTGCTGGGGATGAAGATCCCCCCCAATTACGGCAAGCGTTATGTCGAGATGTTTTACGAGGTTTTTCCGCAGCTATCCGCGGAATTGAAGATCCCGTATGTGCCGTTTATCCTGGAAGAGGTAGCATTAAACCCGGAGATGATGCAGGCCGACAGCCTGCACCCGAATGAGCTGGCGCAACCATTGATTGCCGAAAAGATTTGGGGATATTTACAAGCCTTGCTGTAGACGCGACGCGCTAATTTGCCGTCAAGGTTTGCTTAAACGCCGGCAGTTGCCTATAACCGGCGATTTCGCCGGCCGTAAACATCCATTTCATTTTTTTTTGTAAGCGCTGCTGCTCACGTGGTTCCAGCCAAAAACTCGCGAATCGGCTAAGATAATGCCGCAGCAAATACAGTGGGATGCCAGCGATATTTTTTCCGGTGGGTACATCAGCATACGCCAGCACCTGACAACGGGCCACGTCGAACATCCAGCGGCAGACGTAGGCTTTCGTCATCCGCTCCGGGATGTTACAGTGATACAGCAATGCTTCCGGCACATACCAAAACTCGCCGCCGCCGCGCCGAAAACGGCCCATGTATTCGGTGTCTTCCGTAAACGGCACCGAAGTACCCGGCCCAAGCTCTTCGCGAAACCAGCCATTTTTGGCTACGGCCCCGGTTCTTAACGCCGTATTGACGCCGCCCGGAATCACCTGTTCATCCAAAAACTGCTGGGACATGCCGAAATCGCGAGTATTGGTAATGCCGCGCGGCAATGCAAACTCACCTTCGGTATGCAACCAGGCGGGGATGTCGCCCAGCCATTTGGGTAATACTTTGCCGGCAAAACCGTCGATTTCCGGATGCAGCACAGCGGCATCGATGTAAGCCTGTAACCAGCTCGCTTGCGGTTCGACATCGTCGTCGGTGAACACCAATAATTCACCTTGCGCTTGCTTGATGGCGCGATTCAAAGCGCGGGACTTACCGGGAATCGGCTCGGAGACGCAATGCACCGGCAGCCGACCACGCTCAGCTTCGGCGGCGATCACCGCCACAGTGTCGTCGCTGCTGCCGTTATCAACCATCAGCAATTCCCAGCGGGTCTGGCTATTCAGGCGCATTGCGGCCAATGCGTCGAACAAGCGCGGCAATATCGACGCTCTGTTGCGGGTGCTGATAATCACGGAGGCGTTTAACATAGGTTGCAGACCTAATTTTGAATTTTGGGTTAAGCAATATTACAGCGGATGATCGAAATAATCGCCATCGATCCCGCTGCGGTACCAATTTTGCGAAATATTGTCGGCTAGCGGCGGCTCGCGATAAATCAGATAGCGGTTACCGCGCGACGGCACTGCTTCATAGCCAAGACAGCGGAACAGACTGGTCAATGACGGCGAGGCGACTTCCAGACTGCCCCAGCTAATCCCGTTCTCCCGCCAATAAGCAAATAGGTAATACAACAGTGTCTGTATGGCCGGCTCATCGTCCAAGGGATAAAACACGTCACGCAATACTGCCATGCTGATAGCATCCCCAAAGCCTTGCTGATGCCAAATTGCGTAGGCGCGCAATTTGCCAGCAGCATCGCGCAGCGCGAAAAGCCTTAAAGGACAGGTAGGAAAATCAAATAAACGCCAATTCAAATAGCGGCTGCTACGTTCCAGACAAGAGACATAGCCCGCTTTCGCCCGTTCCCACAACGCATCAAACTCGGTGTCGCAATGCCAAACCTCCGCCAATGTAAAACCGCCGCTACGTAATTTGACATTGCGTAAGCGCAAGTTGATGTCGAACATGCTGCCCAGCAAATGGCCCAACGATTTGCCGGCGCGTTTCTGCCAAGAACCGCGATAACCGACGCGCAAACGATAAAAGTCATTATCGCTACCGCCGATCGGTACGAAGCCGCATTTTTTGAAGGCTTTCTGGGTAATCACGCCGGCAGTCACCGTGCCGTTGAATCGCGCAAATTCGAGGCTGTGTTCGATCAGCTTGGTGGCTAAGCCCTGCCCACGAAACTCTTCATCGACACAGGTATTGGAACCGAAGGCAAGCGTTACGGATTGGCCGTTCAACCACCAGGGTTGCACGAACATGGCCCGGAAACCCGCCAAACGCCCATTGTGCCAAACCCCGACGCCGGCGCACGGCAAGGCGTTCTGCCATGGGTTATGCACGATACGGGATTCGAACCATTGCTGGATATATTCGGGGTGTTGCTGAAACTCCTCGAAATTGGCAACGGCAATCAGAATGCAATCCGGAATATCCGCCGGTTGGATAGGTCCATAAACAAAATGGTCTGCAACAGCGGACATAGGCTTTCTCGAAAAAGTGCGGGAAATGATTAGCGAGGCGTAACTATCGTTAGCAAAGGCATCAGCGACAATCGAAAACTATTATCGGTGCAAACTTGCCGCAATACCAAACGACAGCGTCGTTTTAACAGGATTGAAGGAGCAGGAAAAGTTGAGGCTTGGGCAACACGCGCACTGCCCAAACCCTCAGCACATCTATAACGGCGCTTACCGGACTGAATTCAAAACCGCTTTGGCATCCAGCAATCTGCTGCGTTTTTTCAAGCCCAGAACACCCAGCATGCCGCTAAGAAAAAACCAGGCCGCGGTGGGTAAGGCAGCTTTCAATTCAGCTGTTTTGCTTTCGTCTATCACTGGCTGGAAAACCGTGCCAAGCAGACTGAGTAAACCCATTTGCGAAACCATATCGCCAAGCCCTGCTATGTCCGACAAGGCTTGCTGAAATGTTACGACCGCACGGGTCTTGACCCGTGTAAACAATGTTAGCGCATAGTCCTGCAAGGGCTTATCCGCTAGTGGATTCAATGGCTGCTCCTGATAAGCGCTTGGCAAATCCGGCAAAATCGTTTGGAAGGATTCGAGCGGGTTTAACGTATTTTCGGTCGTAGCTGCTTGCGCAAACTGCATCCCCCAAAACGATAGACCAATAAAAAATAACGCGGAAAATAACGGCTTGTTTGTGTCCATATTAAAACCCCAGAATTAATCAATTAGTTAAGAGGTGAAACCCTATTCGCACAAACCGGACCGATTACGGCAAACAGCGGCTTATGGTATAGGCATCCATACACAGGAGAATAGCACTATGCGTGCCAATTGCAAGAGGCTGTTTTATATCAACATTTCCCATCCACCCATTAAACTTGTTGGTATAGAAGCCACAAAAAGCCAATTAAATGCTGCTAACACAACAACTTAGCGGCTAGCGACTTCATCAAAGTTGTAGGAGCCAATATCGCGAAATTTTCCGGCTTATTCTGTTCGAATCCAGTGGCCGGCAACACCGCCACCACCCAAGCTAAAGGCTAAGCTTCCATCGGCAAGCGGCGGTTTTCCTGTTGAAAGATAGCCATAAATTGTTAGAGTAGTAGGCAAGTGACTGAACACTAAGACTCGGGAGCATCATGTTACGCAAAATACTGATCGCCAATCGCGGCGAAATTGCTGTCCGGATCATTCGGGCCTGCGCGGAAATGGGCATTCGTTCAGCGGCTATTTATTCGGAAGCCGACCGCTTTGCCTTGCACGTCAAAAAAGCTGACGAATCGCATTACATCGGCAGCGAGCCTCTGGCCGGCTACTTAAACATCTACGGCTTGGTGGATTTAGCCTTGCGCACCGGCTGCGACGCCATTCATCCCGGCTACGGTTTCCTGTCAGAAAACGCCCAGTTCGCCAAAGCCTGCCAGGAACGCGGCTTGGTGTTTATCGGCCCCTCCGCCGAAGTGATCCAACGCATGGGCGACAAAACCGAAGCCCGCAGCGCGATGATAGCCGCCGGTCTGCCGGTGACGCCCGGCTCGGACGGCAATCTGGACAGCGTCGAACACGCCTTGCAGGTAGCCGAACAGATCGGTTATCCGATCATGCTGAAAGCCACTTCAGGTGGCGGCGGGCGCGGCATCCGGCGTTGCGACACCCCTAACGAACTGCGGCAAAATTATCAACGGGTGATTTCCGAAGCCACCAAGGCTTTCGGTAGCGCCGATGTGTTTTTGGAAAAATGCGTCGTCAACCCAATACACATCGAAGTGCAGGTGTTGGCCGACCATTTCGGCAACACCATCCACCTGTACGAGCGCGATTGTTCGGTACAACGCCGCAATCAGAAATTGATCGAAATCGCTCCTTCACCGCAACTGGATGAAGCGCAGCGCCAATATCTGGGCGGTTTGGCGGTGATGGCGGCCAAAGCCGTCGGCTATACCAACGCCGGCACCGTGGAGTTTCTGCTGGACGCCAACGGCCGCTTCTATTTCATGGAAATGAACACCCGGGTGCAAGTCGAGCACACCATCACCGAAACCATCACCGGTGTGGACATTGTCGAAGAACAAATTCGCGTTGCGGCCGGTTTACCGCTGCGTTTCAAACAAGAAGAGATTGTTCGTCGCGGCTATGCGATTCAATTTCGCGTCAACGCCGAAGACCCTAAAAACAATTTCCTGCCCAGCTTCGGCCACATTTCCCGTTACTACGCCCCCGGCGGTCCCGGCGTACGTACCGACACCGCTATTTATACCGGCTACGAAGTCCCGCCCTTTTATGACTCGATGCTGGCCAAAGTCATCGTCAGCGCGATGACCTGGGAAGACGCGATCAATCGCGGCGAGCGAGCCTTGAAAGATATGGGCTTGTTCGGCATCAAAACCACGATCCCCTATTACTTAAAAATTCTCGGTCATCCGGATTTTCGCCGCGGCCGCTTCAACACCGGCTTTGTCGAAGCCAATCCCGACCTGATCAATTATTCCAACAAGCCGCGACCGGAAATTCTGGCCAGCGTGCTGGCGGCAGTTGTCGCCTCTCATACTGGCCTGTAAACCCAAGGAAACCCCATGAGCAAAGTTTACGTAACCGACGTTATCCTCCGCGACGCCCACCAATCCCTCATCGCAACCCGCATGCGCACCGAAGACATGCTGCCGGCCTGCGCCATGCTGGACGATATCGGCTATTGGTCGTTGGAATGCTGGGGGGGCGCCACCTTCGACGCCTGTCTGCGTTTCTTGAAGGAAGACCCCTGGGAACGCCTGAGCAAGCTGAAAGCCGCGCTGCCCAATACCCGCTTGCAAATGCTGCTGCGCGGCCAAAACCTGCTCGGCTACCGACATTATTCCGACGATGTGGTGCGAAAGTTTGTAGAAACGGCCGCGCGCAACGGCATGGACGTGTTTCGTATCTTTGACGCACTGAATGACATCCGCAACTTGGAAACCGCTATCGAGGCCACCCGCAAGGCCGGCAAACATGCGCAAGGCACCATTTGTTACACCACCAGCCCGGTACATGACATCGCCAGTTTCATCAAATTGGGTAAAGGCCTGGCCGACTTGGGCTGCAATTCGATTGCCATCAAAGACATGGCCGGTCTGTTGACCCCTTACGTCGCCGGCGAATTGGTCAAAGCGCTGAAAGATGCCGTCGATTTGCCGCTGCACCTGCATTGCCACGCTACTGCCGGCTTGGCGGAAATGTGCCAGCTCAAGGCTATTGAAGCCGGCTGCGAACATGTCGATACCGCGCTGTCCTCCTGGGCCGGCGGCACCAGCCACCCGCCTACCGAATCATTGGTCACCGCCCTCCGCGGCACTGATTTCGACACCGGCCTGGATTTGGATAAACTGCAAGCCGTGAATCAATATTTCCTGGACGTTCGAAAAAAATACCACCGCTTCGAAAGCGAATTTACCGGCATCGACACCCGCGTCCACATCTTCCAAGTACCGGGCGGCATGATCTCCAACCTGGCCAACCAGTTAAAAGAGCGCAATGCTTTGGATCGCATGGCCGAGGTGTACAAAGAAATCCCCGAAGTCCGTAAAGACTTGGGCTACCCGCCGCTAGTCACCCCTACGTCGCAAATCGTCGGCACCCAGGCCGTGTTGAATGTGCTGACCGGCAAGCGTTACGACACCATCAGCAATGAAGTGAAGCGTTACCTGCACGGTGGCTACGGCAAAGCCCCGGCGCCGGTTAACGCCCAACTGCAAGCCAAGGCCGTCGGCAAGGAAGAAGTCATCGAGTGCCGTCCGGCCGATTTACTCAAACCGGAATTCGAGCATCTGCGCAACGAAATCGCCCACCTGGCGATGAATGACGAAGACGTGCTGAGCTTCGCAATGTTCCCGGAAATCGGTAAACAATTTTTGGAGCTGCGCTCCACCGACAGCTTGGTCGCAGAACCCCTGGAGTTGGACGAAGCACCTGCGTCCGCCGAAGTCAAAAAAGCCCCGACCGAATTCAACGTAGCGCTACACGGCGAGCAATATCACGTGAAAGTCACCGGTGCCGGGCCGAAAAATCAAAGCTTGCGGCATTTTTACTTCACCGTGGACGGCATGCCGGAAGAAATCGTCATCGAAACCCTGGACGAAATCGTGTTGGATGGCGGCGCCCAAGGCGCAGTACAGAGTGCTATCGCCAGCAAACGCCGCCGCCCCAGCGAGCCGGGCGATGTGGTGACCAGCATGCCCTGCAATATCATCGACGTATTGGTCAAAGAAGGTCAAAAAGTCAATGCCGGTCAATCTTTGCTGGTGACTGAAGCCATGAAAATGGAAACCGAGATCACGGCACCGATAGCCGGTATCGTCAAAGCCATTTATGTGGCAAAAGGTGATGCGGTTAACCCTAATGAGGTGCTGGTCGAAATTAATTAGGAGAAAAGACTAAAGGCGAAAGGTAAAATGGCGTGTTTGCCGTGAGGATGGCTTCCATATATTTATAGCTGCTTACTTTGGCAAATGAATTCGCCACTACAATTATGTCGGCTGCTCGTCTTTTTAGATTTTTATCTTTCGCCTGATTACTTTGAATCCTAAACCCGTCACCGAAGAATCCATCCGCCACGCCGTCGAGCTATTACGGCAGGGGCAATTGGTCGCCTTTCCGACCGAGACCGTTTACGGACTGGGCGCGGATGCCGCCAATCCCGATGCGGTTGCCAAAATATTTGCCGCGAAAGGCCGGCCGGCCGATCATCCCCTGATCGTGCATATCGCCAGCGCCGCGCAAATCAACGATTGGGCGGAAGCCGTGCCGGAGGCGGCATTAAGGTTGGCTGAACACTTCTGGCCCGGCCCGCTGACCATGATATTGAATAAAAAATCGACCGTACCGGCCGCCGTTACCGGCGGTCAGGATACGGTGGGTTTGCGGGTGCCGGCTAATCCGGTCGCGCTGCAATTATTGCAAGCCTTCGGCGGCGGCATCGCGGCGCCGTCGGCCAATCGCTTCGGCCATATCAGCCCGACGCAAGCCGAGCATGTCGCGGAGGAACTCGGCGACAGCGTGGGTTGCATCCTGGACGGCGGAGCTTGTTCGGTGGGCGTGGAATCGACCATTATCGATCTCAGCGACGGCATCCCCGCCATTCTCAGACCCGGCCGGATTACCCGCAGCCAACTGAAAGCCGTGCTGCATACCGACATTCGGCTGTCGTCGCAAACCAAGATTCGCGCGCCCGGCATGATGGCGGTACATTACGCACCCAATACCATGGCCTTGCTGTGCCCGGCCGACACCCTGATCGCAATGACCGACGATTTGTGCGCGCAAGGCAAACACATCGGCATCCTGGCCTTCAGCACGGAAATCGCCGAAATTCCCTGCCTGCACCTACTCAGATTACCGGCCGATGCCGAACTCTACGAACCGGCGTTGTACAGCTCCTTACGCGCGTTGGATAACCTGCAACTCGACACCATTCTGATCGAGCAGCCGCCCGACAACGAAGCCTGGGCAGCGGTCAACGACCGCCTGAATAAAGCCACGGTTTAAGATGACCGACGAGGAATGGCTGCGCCATGCCATCCGCCTGGCACAGCGCGCCGAAAGTCAAGGCGAAGTCCCGGTCGGCGCGGTGCTGGTTTATGAAGGCCGCTGCATCGCCGAAGGCTGGAATCAACCCATCCAGAGTAACGACCCCACCGCTCACGCCGAAATCATCGCGCTACGCAAGGCCGGCCAAGTCTTAAACAACTACCGACTGATTGACACCACTCTCTACGTCACCTTGGAACCCTGCGTGATGTGCATGGGCGCCATTGCCCACGCCCGCGTAAAACGTCTGGTATTCGGCGCTTATGATCCCAAACGCGGCGCGGTCTGCCATGCGCTGCAACTCAGCGATGCGGCGTTCTTAAATCATCGCGTGAAATGGACGGGGGGGATTCTGGAGGCGGATTGCGCGGAACTGCTCAGCGATTTTTTCAAAGCCAGACGCCAGCAGTCGAGAGGCCGATAATACATCCTACCCAAACAAATTATTCAATTGGCCTGTCTGCCAGCGTGTTGAATAGCTGCCTGCCGATTGCCTGGATCCGCTTGCAGTTATTGATGCGTAAAGTAACTTGATAACAACCCTCTTAACTCTTTTATGCCTTGGCGAGCAGGCTTTTTTATTGATTATGCCTGCCTAAACTGTCTTCAACTCTCAATTACACAGCCTGTTTACTTCATTTGCGTCGATTCTGAATGTCTATTCTCAGGCTCTTCGGCTACATTATCCAAATGCCGATGAAACATAAAACGCTGTAGCGTACCGGTATACGTCACACCCGAGTGGTAATCGTAAAGCTCCACTTCAGATTCTTCCTCGGTTTGCAATGGCGCTTTGAGCGTGGCATTTTCATGATGTTCTGCAATAGCGGCACCTGTTAATCCCATACTCAAAACGGCAAATATGGCGAGTTTTATCGTGTTTTTAACTCGTTTCATGATGATCACTCCTATCCAGTAGCAAACGATCCAGGCGTTTTCGAGACTTTGCGAATTGACGATAGTTCCTAAATCCACTGTTGATTAAAAACACACGAACCTGACTCGCTTGAAATTTGCTAAACGCGCTCCCATTTTGCCGACGTAGCGGCTCAGTGGAATTGAATATCCCGCGCTGCCGCCGTTTAAAACAGCATTAATCCGTTCGCACGATTCTGGGTAGGAACCAACAAACCGGAGGCCGACATGCAACATCCCAATCATCCCGATTCGCCCGATGTATTCATTAAACGTGTATTAGCCGCCGGAGCAGTCGCCGCAGCGCTGATAGTGCTTTGGCATTGGCAGCCGGGAGCACCGGCGACCGAATCCGCCCCGGTCAGAACCGTCGCCGCGCGCGACGACTTGGCAGCGGACGAAAAAAGCACCATCGAACTGTTCGAAAAATCGCGAGATTCGGTGGTTTACATCAGCACTGCCGCGCTAGTGCGCAATGTCTGGACCCGCGACGTATTTTCAGTACCGAAGGGTACCGGTTCCGGATTTATCTGGGACGAAGCCGGCCACGTGGTGACCAATTTCCACGTCATCGCCGGTGCCAATGAAGCCACGGTAAAACTGGCCGACGGCCGCGATTACAAGGCCACTCTGGTTGGCGCCAGCCAGGTGCATGATATTGCGGTGTTGAAAATCGGCGTCGGTTTCAAACGGCCGCCGCCGGTACCGGTCGGCACCAGCCGCGATCTGAAAGTCGGGCAGAAAGTGTTCGCTATCGGTAACCCATTTGGTTTGGACTGGACCTTGACCAGCGGCATCGTCTCCGCGCTGAACCGCTCGCTGGGCGGTCAGGAAGGTCCGGCCGTCGAACATTTAATCCAGACCGACGCCGCGATTAATCCCGGCAACTCCGGCGGCCCGCTCCTCGATTCCGCCGGCCGGTTGATCGGCATCAATACCGCAATCTACAGCCCGAGCGGCGCGTCGGCCGGCATCGGCTTCGCGGTGCCGGTGGATACGGTGATGCGGGTGGTGCCGGAATTGATTAAACAAGGCAAATACATCCGTCCGGCCTTGGGTATCGAAATAGACCAACAGATGAACGAGCAGTTAGCGGCTTTGACCGGCACAGCCGGCGTCGCAGTATTGCGGGTGCAACCCGGTTCGGCGGCGGAAAAAGCCGGCCTACAAGGCGTATCGATAACGGCCAACGGCATGGTGCCGGGCGACATCATCGTCGCCATTAACGGTAAGGACGTCGATACGCTCTCAAAACTGTTCGCCCGCCTGGACGACCAGAAGGTTGGCGATGTCGTGAAAATCCAGGTCGTCAATAACGGCAATAAGCGGGAAGTCGAAGTAACCTTACAGCCAGGAAATTGATTCTTCGGCATGGTGCCGATCTCGCCATTTCGGGATCGGCTGGTATGCTCGGTAAAGACATTCCTCAAGCAGACCAAGCCATGCCGACCGCCAAATCACCCAGGCTGAACCCTAACAAATTGTTGCTCAGCAAATGGACCGCCGTTACGCCGCAAAATAAGGAAAAGCACTTTATCGTCAGTAAATTGCTACTGCCGGACGAGCCGGACGCGCCGCTCGAAATGATCGAACTGGAGGCGGTGTTTAGCAAACGGGTGCAAATCATGCCCTGGCGGGATTTGCGTAATACCGAGAACTGGCGCCAGGGTTGGCACTGAGCGATGAGCTATAATCTGGTCTGGTTCAAGCGCGATCTGCGGGTACACGACCATGCACCGCTGCTTTACGCCAGCCGCAACGCGCCGGTGCTGTGTTTGTTCATCATCGAACCCAGCTTGTGGGCGGCCGACGACGTTGCCACGCACCACTACCAATTTTTACGCGATAGCCTGCTTGATTTGGAACTTGCCTTGCGCAAACGCGGCGGCGGCTTGCGTATCGAAGTGGGCGAAGCAGTGGCGGTTTTGCAGCGGCTTTGGCAGGAAGCGCCCTTCCTGGCGTTGTATTCGCACCAGGAAACCGGCAACTGGCTGAGCTTTCAGCGCGACTTGGCGGTGCAAGGCTGGTGCCGGGAACACGGCTTGCTTTGGCACGAATTTGCTCAGTTCGGTGTGGTGCGGCGCTTGCAAAATCGAGACTTGTGGAAAGCGCATTGGGAAGCGCTGATGGCGGAACCCTGCCTGGAACCTCCCGTTTGCGATTGGATAGCCGTCCCCGAACCTTTCACCTGGCCCGAGCCCAAATCCCTGGGCTTACTTCAGCCCGACCAACCGCTGCGACAATTGGGTGGCCGCCGCCAAGGTATCGAAACCTTGCGCGACTTTCTGTTCGAGCGTTGCGGTGCTTACCGAGGTGGCATCTCTTCGCCCTTATCCGCACCGACGGCCTGTTCGCGGCTTTCTGCTTATCTGGCCTTCGGCTGTTTGAGTTTGCGGGAGGTCGTGCAAGCCACCCGCCGCCAGTTGGCTGCTTTACCGCGCGGCGATGCCCGTCGAGCCGGTTTGACGGCCTTCGTCAGCCGCTTGTACTGGCATTGCCACTTCATGCAAAAGCTGGAGAGCGAACCGGAACTGGAGTTTACCAATCTGCATCGCGGCTATGACGGCTTGCGCGAAGCGGACTGGAATCCGGCGCATTTTCAGGCCTTAAGCGCAGGCCAAACGGGTTGGCCGCTGGTCGATGCCTGTGTGGCGATGTTGCAGCAAACCGGCTGGCTGAATTTCCGGATGCGGGCGATGCTGGTATCGGTCGCCAGTTATCCTTTGTGGCTGCATTGGCAACCGGTTGGCGCTTGGCTGGCCCAACAATTTCTGGATTACGAACCCGGCATCCACTGGAGCCAGATGCAAATGCAGGCCGGCACCACCGGCATTAACACCACGCGAGTTTACAATCCGATCAAACAGGCCCGCGACCACGATCCGCACGGCCATTTTGTCAGACATTGGCTGCCGGCCTTACGCCGCGTGCCCAAGGAATGGCTGTTCGAACCCTGGCGCATGCCGATAAAACTGCAACAACAATGCGGCGTGAGGATCGGTGTGGATATTGCCCAACCGCTGGTCGATCTGGAATCAGCTACCCGGCAGGCCAAAACCCGTGTTTACGAAGTACGTGGCCGCGCCGACGTGAAAGCCGCCAAGGCGGCAATTGTCGAGAAACACGGCTCGCGAAAGCGGCCAACCCGCAGCCGCACAGCCAAAGCAGCGGCCGGGGACTGGGTACAAACCCAGCTGGATTTTTAATGCAACAAAAAGCCTTGCTGCCTGCCAAGCTCTGTGCCGTCTGCGGTCGACCCTTCGTGTGGCGTAAAAAATGGGCCCGAGACTGGGAGGCGGTGAAATATTGCTCAGAGCGTTGCCGCCGGCAACGCGGCACGACCAAGATCGCATGACCACCTTGCGGCTCATTCTGGGCGACCAATTAAATCCGCTGCACAGCTGGTTTGCGCAAACCGATGACGAAACAGTTTATACGCTGATGGAAATCCGCCAGGAAACCGATTACGTCTTGCACCATGCACAAAAAATCATCGGTATTTTCGCGGCAATGCGCGATTTTGCTCAGCATTTGTCGGTCCAAGGCCATCGCGTGCATTACCTGTCTATTGACGATAGCGGCAACCGCCAATCGCTGACCGCCAATTTGGATGCGTTGATTACACAGTATCGGGTTCAGCATTTTGAATACCAGCTCCCCGACGAATGGCGTTTGGATCGGCAATTGTGCAGCTATTGCCAACAGTTGCCCATCAGCAGCCGAGCCTGCGACAGCGAGCATTTCTATAGCCAGCGGGAGGAAGCGGCAGAGTTGTTTGGCTCTCGGCCGCATTGGCTGATGGAAATGTTCTATCGGCGCATGCGGGTTAGACATGGCGTGTTGCTGGAAGACAACCAACGCCCAATAGGCGGGCAATGGAATTTCGACCACGACAACCGCAAGACTTGGCCCGGTGCACCCGCCGCGCCTGTTGATACTCGACCGCGCCACAATCATGCCGCGCTTTGGAAGGACATCCTCGCGGCTGGCGTGAATAGTTTCGGCGTAGCCGACACCGAGGATTTCCGCTGGCCGCTGAATCGCAACGAAGCCTTGCAGCAACTCGAAGCCTTTATCGCCGAAGGCTTGCCAAGGTTCGGCGATTTTCAGGATGCGATGAGCCGGCGCAGTTGGCGGCTGTTTCATTCGCTGCTGTCGTTTGCGCTGAACACCAAAATGCTCAATCCGCGTGAAGTGGTCGAACGCGCCGAACAGGCTTATCGCCAAGGCCATGCGCCGCTGGCAGCGGCGGAAGGCTTCATCCGGCAGATTCTCGGTTGGCGCGAGTACGTGCGCGGCGTGTATTGGGCAAAGATGCCGGACTACGCCGCGCACAATTATTTCGGCCATGCCCGACCTTTACCCGCCTGGTTCTGGACCGGCGAAACCAGGATGAATTGCCTAGCGGCTGCTATCGGCCAATCGCTGCAATATGCTTATGCCCACCATATCCAGCGGCTGATGGTGATCGGCAATTTCGCCCTGCTGGCCAGCCTAGCACCGGAAGCCGTGCATCGTTGGTATCTGGGCGTGTATATCGACGCCTTTGAATGGGTGGAATTGCCCAATACGCTGGGCATGAGCCAATTTGCCGACGGCGGCCTGCTGGCCACCAAACCCTATGTTTCCAGCGCCGCTTACATCAACGGGATGAGCGATTATTGCAAGGGTTGCCACTACGACAAAAAAGCCCGCAGCGGTGAGCGAGCCTGTCCATTCAATGCGCTGTACTGGGATTTTTTTATCCGCCATCGCGATAAGCTGAGCCGCAATCCGCGCCTGAGTATGGTCTATCGCAATCTAGACCGGTTTGCGGCTGCTGAGCTTGAGGCGATCACTCAGCGTGCGGAAACGGTTTTAGAGGATTTGCCGGGGCTTTGAAACGACTATTAAGCCGGCTCTTATTGTCACTGGCGCTTCGATCTGGGATAAATCGGACCAGCCGTTTTTTGAAACCATAGCGGATACTTTGAATAATGAGTGTAATCAGTAAACCAGCCAATCCTCAGGGCAAGGGAAGCGTCGCTGTACTGGACAGTTTGCAGCAAGCCAAAAAGCAGCTGATTGCCCCCGCCAAAAACATTCAGCAAATCAGCAGCGATTTATTTACCTCTCTGTTTGTTCTCAATAGCCAAATTCGGTTTAAACCAACCACGGGGCAAGCGTATTGGCTGTATTTTAAGGATGAACAATACCGCCTATCGTTGATTGCCCCGGAACAATGGCTGTCAAGCCAGTCCGGCCGATTCATAGGCACTTGCGAATTACAGTCGGATTTAACCTGGACTTTGGCCCTATCCGAGGCTTGCGCCAACGACGGTGCGTTTATCCAAGAGATTGCGGATCAGCGCCTGCAACTTGAACAGACACTGCAACAGGCCGAAAAAATCGACGATGTATTGCCGGTCTATCTGGAAACCCTGCCTTACTATTCCCGAGTACTTGCCGCGACGCTGGCCTATTCGCTGAAGCAATCCATGCAAAAATCGGGTATTTTGGGTTTGAATTTTCGGCAAGCGGAAAAGTTACTGATAAACCGTATCGATTAAATAATCTTGCAGACGATTCGATCCAAAGTCGTTGATTTTGAGGCGTTAAAGTCGGTAGTCGAGCCATTGCCGTGAGTGGGTTATAAGTTCGAATGTCGGTTTTGGTAATGTTTTCGATCATTGATGATGTCAAAAATAAAATGTAGGGTGGGCACTGCTTTTCTGCCCACCTTTTGAACACAATAACTTTAAATCCGCGTGGGCACAAAAAGCGTGTGCCCACCCTACTAGGCTGTCCGAAGACGTGGGTCTGGCGCTCGGCGCACAAGCCGGCGAAGCGCGCTGGACCGGCATCTTCCACGAAGCCGGTTTCAATAGCCTGCGCCGGGCAGTAGAAACGCCGTTCAACCTGATTTTGGAGGCCAAGGTGTAGCAAGTTGCCCGATAAGATGAGTCGATGCTATCGACTTAGCGGATCTATCGTGGTCAACCCTGTCCGGCCACGCAACTGCGTAACCGGTCGCGCGCTGCCAATCCCTGTTGCCATTCAAGATGAATCACCGATTTGCCGTCGATAGCAATATCGAAGGATTGCTGGTCCGCCATGTTATCCAACAGAGCCTGTATCGTCGGTACCGCCAGCGCGATAGCGCCGACTTTGCCGTTTGGTGAGGCATAGTTGAAAGCGGTTACCGTTTGCGGCTGGCCGTCCGCTTGATCCAGCGTCACTTTGATGGTGCCGGCCGCTTGGGGGCTGGGAATATCCGGTCCCCAAAAAGTCATCAGAGCGCCTTTGTAGTCACCATCCGGGCCCGACAGTACCAGCGCACCCTTCAGATTGGTATATAGCGCGCTACAACCTTCGCCAGGACGCGGCGGCCGACCATTTTGCTGATATTGCCACATGCCACTACCCATGGCTTTAAGTTCTGGGTCTTTGTTGAGCGCGGTATGTAAGCGGTCATAGCTCATGGACATTACTTCCAGCACCGAACTCATCGCCCCGATACGCATTTGCAGCGGATCGGCGCGCGGCTCCGGTGCTGCGGCATCTTCGGCGGATTCGTAGACGTTATTGATATTCTCTTCGCAGACCGGCATCGCCGCGACACCATGCGAGCCGCCCGTGATGCCCAGTTGCACTTCACCGGGCCCCGGCCCGTTGGGACAGATATAAGACGCCTGTGCGCCGGCCGGCAACCCGGCCATCAGCACCCAAACCAAAGACCAACCGGCAACTATCTTCTGGACGGCCATCTTGCGAATAAGAGTTTTTAGGGGCATGCATACTCCATAAGTTATGAGAAGAAATACGTCTCTCCCGCGCAAGCGGGAATCCGGCCACAGGGAATTTGAGGGCAGGGTTACTAGGCCTCGCCGCTCATCGGCAACGGGCCTAGATTTAGTTCGGCCACCGCCTGAAACACATAAGCCAATAGCGGCTGGTCGATAAACGTGCCAAAGAACAGATAAGGTTCGGCCTGGTTGGCGGCGCGAATTTTGGCGTGGGTTTCCGGGTTATCGCCGGCGTAGGCGCGGAACAATTCCAGCCAGGTTCGGGCCAGCTGCTGCATGCGCGGATCGCTTGGCGGCGTACCGTCTTCCCTATGTTGGCGTATCGCGGCGACCAGCGGCGGCCACTCGTCGGCGCGCTTGCCGTAGTTTTCGCGCATAAAGCTGAATTCATCGGCGGCTAGGTATTTCTCGTAGATCGTCAATTTGGTCTCGATGAACGCGCTTTGAATGTAAGCAACGAGTTCCGGGGTCACGCCGGTTTTGGCTTGCATCGTCGGTTCGCCGACCATCATGGCGTTGAGTTTGACGAGTAGCCGAGGATCGCCTTGGGTGTCGCGTTCCAGCATGCTGATCCATTGCCTTGCCAATTCCTGGGCCTCGGCACTCTCGGGCGCGACCCCGGCCTGCATCGCTTCGTGCACCGTTTGAACCAGTGCCGCCCATTCGCCGGCGGTGGAGTTTTCGTCTATATCCAGTAGCGGCAAGCGCTTCAGGTCATTGGCGGAAAAATATTTATCGTACATGGTCATCATCTCCAAAGTGGTTAGCCAATCGGCAAGCTCCGGTTCTTCTCCGCGCATCAATTGCAGTTGCAGGCCGGACAGGCGATCACGCAAGGCCTTACTTTGCGCGATCTGCTGGTCCAAGGCTTCAATCTGCCGCTCGACGATAGTCGCTAAATTCAGTCCGGAGTTTGCCAAAATGTCTCCGATGTCGGCCAGCGACAAACCAAACCGCCGTAAGGCTTGAATTTGATGCAATCTGGAAATGTCCGCCCGGTTATACAGCCGGTAGCCGCTATCGGAACGCGCGGAAGGCTTAAGCAAACCGATGCTGTCATAGTGGTGCAAAGTACGGACCGTCAGTCCGCAGCGTTTGGCAAGATCGCCCACTTTAAGCAACATGGATTAGCTCCTTCGTTATGCGTGCCGCCAGCATAGAGGATGACGTTGCGTCAGGGTCAAGCACCATGGTTAAGATAAATAGATTGGAACTGGGTTATTAAACTGTTGATGGCCGCGTCCTGGGCCTCAAGCCATCACATCCAGTTTCGGCGGCAAGGCCATGCCGTCGAGACGTTTAACGTTGCTCAACACTTTTTCCAGAAAAGCGGTGTCTTCGTGACGGCTTTTCTGAAATTCGATCTGCGCTTCGATCTGGCCCAAATAATCCACCTTCACGTCGCCGGCATCCCCTGCGCCGGAGGAGTTGATGGTGGCGGTGGGAATATAAGGCACGACATCCAGCAAACCGTCCACGCCGGATTTGATCAAGGCGTTGATTTCATTGAGCGAGACCCGGCGCATATCGACGGTCCGCGGCGCTTGGCTTTGATCGGCTACCTCGGCGGCTTTAGCGATTGCCGGCGACGGCAAAGTTTTTCCGCTGACTGCGCGGCTAGCGGCAAGGTTGGGTACTATGTTCGAAATATTCATCGCAAACTCCTGGTTTTAGGGTGTGTGTCCATCGCATACAGCAAAATAAACGCCATTTGTTGAGGCTAGGGATTGTCGAATTGGCGTCTTTTACGAGTAGTTATTGTCGGCCGCCGGCAATAGCCGGCTCAGCAGGGCATGTAACGCCACAGGGTCCAAAGGCTTGTGCAGCACCAAGTAACCTTCCTGCTCGGCTTGCGCCAAAGCCGGGGAATTGAATTCGCCGCTGACCATCGCCCCGGCTGCGTCCGGACAGCGTTCCAGCAAGGCTTGCAGCAACTCGAAACCGCTTTCGCCGGAGCGCAGGCGCTGGTCGCAAAAGATGGCCTGCGGTTCGAAGCCGGCATCGAGCAAGGCCAATGCATCGTTGGCGGAGGCGGCGCAAGCCGTTTCCACGCCCCACGAATTCAATAAGGCTTGCCAGGCGTTGCGCACTTGGGGTTCGTCGTCGATCACCAGGCAGCGGCCGCTCAGCGTTGCGGCTTGCTCGAGCGGTGCGACGGCTTGGTCAGCCGCCATAGTCCACCGCTCGTGGCTGGGAGCGGCGGCCGGCAATCGCAACCAGAAGCGTGAACCGCGGCCTTCCCGCGAACTCAAGCCCTGGCTGGCGCCCATCAAATCGGCGCAACGCGCTACCACCGCCAAACCCAAACCGTGCCCGGCGTTGTCGATGCGCCAGGCATGTTCGGGACGGAAGAATGGCGAGTAAATCCGCTGTTGGTCATCTTCGGCGATGCCGACCCCGGTATCCCAGACCTCGAATTGCCAGCAAGCACTGCGCCGCCGCACCGCCATCAATACCCCGCCGCTTTGGGTATAGCGCAAGGCATTTTGCATCAGGTTGATCATGGACTGGCGCAACAACATGGCATCGGCGGTGACTAAGGCCCGGCCGCCGCTCAACCGCACTCTAAGATCGATTTGCCGTGAGCGGGCTTCTTCACGAAACAACGTAGCGACATCGTTCATCAGCGGGTCCAGCGCCACGGTTTGCAGATTGACCGGCTGGGCGCCCAGCTCGATCCTGGACAAGTCCAGCAACGAATTGAACATCTGCGTAATCGATTGCACGCTTTGTTGCAGATCTTGCAATGCAGGCTGCAAACTCGGTTCCTGATTGCGGCGAGAAATCGATTCTATTAAAAAGCCCATGGCATGCACCGGCTGGCGCAAGTCGTGGCTGGCCGTGGTCAGGAACTGGTTTTTGGCGCGTAAGGCGGCTTCGGCTTCCTCCTTGGCGCGCCGATAATTCTCGGCCAACTTGGCGCTATCTTCTTCCAGTTTTATTTGCTGCAGGAAAAAGCCATGGGCAATCGAGGAGTGCCGGTGTATCGATAAGACGTAACTGACGCACAGAGGCATGATTAAATGCCAATGCTCGGGAAACGCCCATGGGGTCAACAGTGTGCAACCGCCCCAAGCGGCACCGAAAAACCGCTGAAACGCACTGAATACCGGTGATTGGTGGGTGGCGTTAGCCGCCATGATTGCCGCCAAACTCATGTAAAGCAGCAAGGTATATTCGAACGGGACCCGACCGGCGATGATAAGCACCAGCGCCGCCAAGCCGAGCCCATGCGCCAAGGCCATGCGCAGAATGACGGGTAGCCAATGGGCGACTGCCGCATGTGGATCAAGGCTGGCCCTGTCACGCAAGTATTGCCGCTGTTGCAGGCGCACGGCAAGCACGACCAGAAAATACGACACCGTCCACGCCAGCAATCCCAAGACGTCTTGATCGAGTTGATGCTTCCAATACACGAAGGGCAAGCCTACAAACGGGATAATGGTGATACCGTACACCAGCCGGTTATGCGTCATGTCCAGCAATCGAGCTTGGCCGGCCGGGCTGATGTCGGCAAAGCGCAGCGGCTTGCTGTCCGTTGAATCGGCCAGTGTGGCTTGCATCAGGAGCCTTCCAGCTTTTTGCCGCGCAGCATGGTAATCACCTCGATCCGGTTGCGGGCCCCCAGCCGCTCCAGAATACCGGTGACGTGTTCTTTGACGGTTTGTTCGGACAGCGACAGGTTCAAGGCGATGCGTTTGTTGGGCAAGCCTTTCAACATCATCGCCAGCACCTGGCCTTGGCGGGCGGTCAAACCCAGCTCGGCAGCAGTGACCGGCAGTTCCTTGAGCGGCTGATTGCTGCCTGTCACGGCAAATGGACCGCTGTGAAACCAAGTGTCACCCCGTAGCAACGCGGCCACGGCACGGCCGAAAATCTCCGGCGCTTCCTGCTTGTGCAGAAAGCCGTCGGCGCCGGCCTCGCGTGCCTTATCCGACACGGCCGAATTGTCGTCCGCGCTGATTGCCAGCAAACGTGTCGCCGGGTACTGGCGTTTCATTTGCACTAACAACGGCAGCGACGCACCTTCCGGCAGCCAAAAATCCACCACGGCCAACGACGGCGGCTGCGCGGCATCGAGAATCGCCCAAAACTCGGCGATGCTGGATACCGGCCGAGCCTGGCCAAAGCCGCAATGCGATAGCAAAAAATCGGCGATACCGCTCGCCGACAGCGGATGGTCGTCGATAACCAACGCGCTAGCCAAATTTGTCACGCTCAACTCTCCCTAATGGTCGATAGCCTGGTTCGGCATTTTGCGTCGAACCAGGCTATCGCTAAAACATGCAAAATAATTACATCTTAACAAACCGCCGATGCGCCCCAATACCCTACTACGGTAGGGTTACGCCGCCGCACTGCGCTTCCGATAATGCTGCCCAGGCTCGTCGCCGTTCATCAGGGTTCCGGGCTTTTTCATCCCTGCAAAACGGCTGTTTGGAGAACGCTTTTTGATCTCACTGATTTATTAATCAATAAAAGCAGCCCATGACGAAGATACGGCAAATGGCGAATTTTATAAGGCATTCGATGCCGTTACATCAACCTTAGATTTATCAATTAAAAAGAGGCGACGCTATGAAAACGTACTTTCCATTGTTACTGGTTATGGTTGTTTTAACCCTTGGTGGGCGTGCTTTACGTTTGTGCGGCAATGACAAGGCGAATCCATGAAAAATGTTATGACAATGATTGCCACGTCCATGCTCTGTTCATGCGGTTTTATGACGCCAGCCAAGCAGTATGCGGGCGACACGCTTAGCGCTGACGAGATTGCGGTAATCCAAAGTGTTGTGGGCACCCCTTTTGCCGATGCCTATCACGCGACTATCATCGGCTATACGAAGATCGAAGCCAACGGCGCGGGCGAACAAAAGGAATTTGGCTGGCCGGGTTTTACGGACTACCCCAGCGAGATTCATGTCTTGCCTGGAGAGTACGACATTCAAGTCTATTGCTTTAAAGGATTTTCGAGTCATAGACCCAAGAAAACCCTGGTTTTACAAGCAGGCCAAACCTATTTGCTCAAATGCGATGTCCGAAGCGATCAGGCGTTTATCGGGGTGAGCTCGCGAGCCAACTAGCCAGTTAGGGCGGTTGGATTTTACCCGCCATGGTTAACTCGATCTATTGTTCTTGCCCAGTCGAAACCCATCCTCCGAGACCAACGCGCCGTTTAGCAACACGTTACAAGAATGGCAATAGCTGATGTCAATGATCAAATCGGCGCCACGCAGATTTGCCTTATGCCTGATCGTCTCTCTGTCGATACATCTTGGGATAGTGTTGACGTTGACCGATATAGACCGGCCGAGAAAATCGGCGGACCGTTTGACAGCGCTATCGGTGGAATTCAAGATCCTACGCTTAACGGAACAAGGCAGGCAAAATCAGTTGCCGCTAAGCCCGCCGCCCAGGTTGGCTGGAGGCAGATCAAGGACGCCACCAAAGCCGGCGCCGATTTTGCCGGATCATGGCGACTCTTCGGCGCGGCAAACGAACAACACCGCGCCGCGGAGCGACAAGTCAACGGATCCCGTACATCCGGAGCCTGCCAAACTTGACCTATCCAAGGTACTGGACGATATGCGCCAAGTCGCCCGAGAATCGGCCGAACTTGCAGGGGGGAATAAGTTTGATCGCCGTAAATTGGCGGTTGCCCCGGAAAATCTCAGGGCGCCGGATAGCGGGCCCGTACAAGAATCGGAAACCTATACGCTTCCCAACGGTTACCAGCGCCGATGCGTCGTCAACGCGGATGGCGTAAAGCAATGTATGAGTAAAGAGGCGGATGATGGAAGTATTTGGAACGCTAAGATTTATTTACCGGACTCGCTGCCAGCCGACGCTAAATCCATCGAATTCGCTCGACGTCTACAGCAGGCTGTCGGCAAACATTAGCGCAGCCGGTAATCGGCTTTGAAAATATTTTCGTGGTTCAATTGAGAGCCGCTTGATTCCGCTAGGCCAAATGTCGGTTGCATCGCTTGCTTTATCGACCGCCTGACGCGGGACTTTTTTCCGCTTGGTAGCTTTACGAAAAAAGCCTGGCTAGAATCAAGGTCGTGTAACGTTTAATACCACTTGCGCCTTTTATTCGGTTACCTTGCGATTGCAATGGGGTCAATCTAGAGGCGGGCCAATTGCACAGCACTCGCTAACGTCAACCAGCCGAACAACACGCTTTCGGCAATGCGTTGAATCAGGCCCCTGTAGTCCGCCAGAAAAGGGATGGCCAGCAACACCAGAACCGTCAGTACCAGCACGCCGGAAATTTTCAAAGGGATGGCGATGCGGGAGCCGGGAATACGCCCAGACAGCAGCAAGCCATAACCGCCTCCCAGATATTCAAGCGCACCGAACAGGTTATGAATTTGCTGACGCCAGGAACCCATCAGCGGAGAGCCGGGATCGCACGGGAATAGCGCGCAAAAGACATAAGCCGTTCCCACCCAGGAAAACGCCAGTAAGCCCCGGCGTAGCGTGCGGTTCTGCTTGAGCATGCGGTACTGGCAAGCCAGTGCCAGCCATTGCATCAAGCCCACCGGCAGGAAAAGGCCGTAATTGATTGGGTCCGCCAATGGCGTTCCGAAAGCAGCCAATTCGCTAATGGTCTGGCGCATGGCGTCGTAGTTGGGGAGCGTTTGGGCGTAGTGCCAGTTACCCCAAGCCAACAGACCCGAGGAAGCCAGCCCCAGCCATCCGGCAAGACTACTACTAGGCAATTGCATTTTTCTTGGTTATCCCTGTTAGCGGATTGGATGGCAATAGCCGGCTCAGCACGGCGTACAAGGCCTCCGGGTCCAAGGGCTTATGCAGTATCAGGTAACCTTCCTGCTCGGCTTGCGCCAGGGCCGGCGAATTGAATTCGCCGCTGATCATTGCCCCGGCGGCGTCCGGGCAGCGTTCCAGCAAGGCTTGCAACAACTCGAAGCCGCTTTCGCCGGCGCGCAGGCGCTGGTCGCAAAAAATGGCCTGCGGTTCGAAGCCGGCATCGAGCAGGGCCAAGGCGTCGTTGGCGGACGCGGCGCAAGCCGTTTCCACGCCCCACGAGTTCAACAAGGCTTGCCAGGCGTTACGCACTTGCGGCTCGTCGTCGATCACCAGGCAACGGCCGCTCAGCATTTCGCCACGGCCGACCGGCGCAAAATCCCGGTCGCGCGCCACCGCGCGCCGCTCCTCGATCCGCGCGGACGGCAGCCGCAGCCAAAACCGCGAGCCCCTGCCTTCCTGCGAACTCAAACCCAGGCTGGCGCCCATCAAATCGGCGCAACGCGCCACCACCGCCAAGCCCAAGCCGTGACCGGCGTTGTCGATGCGCCAGGCATGCTCGGGACGAAAGAATGGCGAGTAAATCCGCTGTTGGTCATCTTCCGCGATGCCGACGCCGGTATCCCATACATCAAACTGCCAGCTGTCGTTCCGCCGCCTCGCAGCCATCAACACGCCGCCGCTTTGGGTATAGCGCAAGGCATTTTGCATCAGGTTGATCATCGACTGGCGCAGCAATAGCGGGTCGGCGCGCACCAAGGCTTTACCGGCGCTGGCGCGCACGCGCAGCTCGATTTGGCGGACGCGGGCTTCTTCCCTGAACAGCGTCGCGACGTCGTTCATCAACGGGTCCAAGGCCACGGTTTGTAGATTGACCGGCTGGGCGCCCAGCTCGATCCTGGACAAATCCAACAGCGAGTTGAACATCTGCGTCACCGACTGCACGCTTTGCCGCAAATCCTGTAAGGCTGGGCCCAACAGTAAATCCCGGTTGCGGCGGGAAATGGATTCGATCAAAAAGCCCATGGCATGCACCGGCTGGCGCAAGTCATGGCTGGCGGTGGTCAGAAATTGGTTTTTGGCACGCAATGCGGCTTCGGCTAGATCCTTGGCGGCGCGGTAGCCTTCTTCCAGGAATATCTGTTGCAAAAAAAACCGGTGCACGAGCACCGCGTGTTTGTAAATCGACAGAATGTAGAGCGCAGTCAGCGGCATCACGTAGGGCCAATGAGCGGGAAATACCCACGGCATAAGCAATGTCGAGACGCCCCAACTGGCAGCGAAGAAACGTTGGAAAGCACTCAGGATAGGCGACTGGTGGGTGGCGTTGCCCGCCACTATCGACGCGCAGGTGACCAGAAACAGCATCGCAAACTCAAAGGGATAGTCGCCGCTGCACATAATCATCACCGGTACCGACAGGCTGAATCCGTAAAGCAGCGCCAGCGCATGCACCTGGCGCAGCCAATCGTGCATTGCCCGTTCGGCGTCCAATTGTGCGCAGTCGCGCCGATAGCGGCGGAACAACAGACGGACGGCCAGCGCCACCAATGTAAACACACCTGCCCAAGCCCAAAAGGCGCGAGCGTCCCGGTCGATTTGATGCAGCCAGACAATAAACGGTGCGGCGACCACGGGGATCAAGCCAAAACCGAAGGCGATACGCCCGAAACTCAAGTCCAGTAGGCGTAGTTGACCGTTTGGACTGATGTCCGAGAAGCAAACCGCCCCGTCTTGGCGGGGACTAGAAAAAAGTTTTTCCATTTTGCTCTTCCGATTCTGTTGCCGCCCAGCCTTGGCGCGGTTAGTCAGGTTTTCGTGTCCGGATACTCCTTCGTTAACATGCGGTTTTATAACCTTCCGCTAGCCATCGGTGCTGCGGCAAAGGAGCACGGAGCGTCGCCTTGAGCTCCGTGTCGAGTATTACTTCAGCATTTGCCCGCCGCCTGCAGCAAAGCGTTGCAACTTGCCTTGTTGGTTTTGCCTACGTCGCTCGATCCTTTGGTGAAATCGGTGCACATGGCGTCCGCTCCGCTTGCCATGCCCCAGGTCGCGAATTTACCAAACCCCGACGGCTCTAAAATCTCACATTTAAAGGTCGCGCCATCGTCAGTTTTAACGGTGTACTGCATGCCGTTATAACCGGCGGGGGCTTCGGTTGCCTGTGAATGGGTGATTTTGAAGTTGCCCATTTCACGGCCAATGGCCATTGATATTTTGCCTTCCGCTTTGTTGCTTCCCTGGGCGGGAGGGTTGCTTGCCGTTGTGGCACAGCCGGAAAGGATCAAGAAGAAAGTTACCGTTACAATTTTTTGCAGCATTTTGATTCTCCAGCGCTCCGATTGATAGAAGCGCTGGGCACAGGAGCGAAAAATATGCCTAACGCAGGTAAGCAAAGGCGCTTTGGTGGCTTCCAGAGGCCAAAGCGCTCAAGATTAACGCGGTGTTATGGGTTGTTTTTTTGCAGGCGCAGCCAATTGTCGCGTATTCAGAACCCCAGCAACCTTGCTACATCCGGGTAACGAGCTGCTTGTCCAAGTTGCAGCTAAGCGTTAGCTCCACAACCTCCATGCGCTTTCAGAATCGAGCCCGCAGGCGCAGCGAAACGAAACCGAGTAAAGCAGAACCAAACAACCAGATGGCGCCGGGTATGGGCACAGCAGCAATCGGATTTAATAGAAAGGCCCGTTGCACGCCGTTCGCGGTGATCCCCACCCCAACGATTTGTCCGCTATTGTTGACATCGTAAGCCGTCATCAGCGTCCAACCGATATTGGCTGCAATCAGTGTGTTCAAGTCTGTCATGACGCCATTGAGTGTAACGAACGCACGTTTGGATCCACCAAAATTATCACCGAAATATCCCACGGCTTGTCCGGCATTATTGATACCCAATGCCTCGCTGCTATAGCCGGACAACCCTATATCAACCATGTGGTCATCAAGCGTTGTAATGAAAGCGTGCTTTTCATTGTTGGTGACATGGGATGTGCCGGCCACCTGGCCGAGGTCGTTGATGGCATAACCTCTGCTGACACCCCAGGCAAAAGCGCCCAGATCCACCATTTGGCCATTACGGGTAATAAAAGCGTGACCTCCATTAGGCGTTTGACTCTCGCCAGTGACCTGACCACTATTGTTGATCGCATTCCCCGCACTCCATTGGCCACCATTCAAAGTTCCCAGATCAGTCAAGCTGCCGTTACCGGCAATAGTGGCTCGTTGGTTGCCCTCGGCATTCCATGCACTGCCGACTATTTGCCCGGCGTCATTGATGCCGTAGGCCACACTGGAATAAGGACTGCCGCTGAAACCACCGATTATTTGGGTGACACCATTACTGTACACAATCCCGCGCCCGGCAGAATTGCCCACCACCACACCGCTTGAATTGATCCCGGTAGGGTTTGCATATCTGGGTACGGACAGCCAACTCACACTATTGTTTTTGTAAACAAAGCTTTCACCATCCCCCGTAAAACCCAGAACATGCCCGGCATCGCTGATAGCGCGCGCCCCCGAATTGACTAACGGGCTCTCCGGCATGAGATCCACCAAGGTATACAAAACACTGGCGTGTGCCGGTAATACCGGCAGCATTAAGCCCAGGGCAAGGCATTTCAGACTGCGTTTCATTGTAAATTCCTCTTGAAATTATCGCTCTAATAGTTGAATTAAAAATACATGTTAACAAAACTTCCTAACGCGCCAACACCCTACTCCGGTAGGGTTCCCTGGCTACACGCACCTTCCGATAATGCCCCTTAAGCTCGGTGCCGCTAGGCAGGTTTACGAGTATTTACATGCCTTCGATAACTAACTTTTTGGAAAAAAATGATGAAACATAAAGCTATATGCGCCGGGTTATCCGCGCTCTGCACGCTAGCGACCGGTAGCGCCGAAGCCCAGTTGTTCGACCGCGGCGGCGGCCTGATCTACGATAGCGCGCAAAACGTCACCTGGCTGGCGGACGCCAATTACGCCAAAACCAGCGGCTTCGACGCCGAAGGCAAGATGAGCTGGCAAAACGCCGTGGCCTGGGTGGGCGGTCTCAGCTACTCGGACAGTGTGCGCGGCACCACCTACAACGATTGGCGCTTGCCGACCTTCAACGACCTGGGCGTGCCCGGTTGCGACTATGGATACAGTGGTAGCGATTGCGGATTCAACGTCTCCACGGCCAGTTCGGAGCTCGCGCATCTCTATTACGGCGACTTCGGTAACAAAGGCTCCCTCGATTCGCGTGGCGGGCCACAGTCCGGCTACGGCATCGTCGACGATCCGGCGACGGCCGACGACGAAAGTCTGTTTAGTCATATTCAATCCTTTGGTTATTGGCTAGGCACCAGTTACGGTGGCGACGCCAGCAAAGCCTGGTACCTGAGCACCGCAACCGGCATGCAAAACTACATCAGTAAAGGCACCAATTATTACGTCTGGGCGGTGCGCGACGGCGATGTCGCGGCGGTGCCGTTGCCCGGCGCCGCTTGGCTATTCGGCGCGGGCCTGACCGGTTTGCTGGCTCGCGGTAAGCGTCGGCAAAATCATCGCCCCCTGTAATTTCCCCAGGAATAACCATCGTGAAGCACACCCAGCGCTAATTCAACTGACAGAGGAAGCGGCCGATGAAATTTAGACCATCAATAACGGTCATTTTTCTGCTATGGCTAATCGCGCTAAGCGGCTGCGCCGCCACCATCCCCGCCATAACAACGGCAGAAGTCGCCGGACGGCAGGTGGAATTTGCGCTTAGCAAACACCAGACTGTACCGGTCATCTTCGAAAACGGACTGGGCGGGACTTTAGACGGGTGGGCAGAAATTTATCCCAAGATAGCGCGCGATAACACGGCCTTGGTTTACAACCGCGCCGGCTACGGGAATAGCGAAGAGGCGGCCACTGCGAGGGACGGCCGGCATATCGTCGAAGAGTTGCGCGGATTGCTTGTCAACCAAGGCCTAACGCCGCCTTATGTGCTGGTGGGGCATTCGCTGGGCGGGTTGTATATGCAATGGTATGCCCGGCATCATCCAGATGAAGTGGCGGCCTTGATTCTGGTTGATTCCACTCATCCTGCTCAACTCAAAGGCGCCGGGGCAATCGAAAACTGGCCGCTCTGGGTGCGCTGGCTGTTAGATTTGATGACATCGGCAACTGCCAAACAAGAGCTGACCGCGCTGGATCTGACCGGTGACGAAGTATTGGCCGCCCCGCCCTATAGCGGCGGACCGATCATAGTGCTGAGCGCTGCGCAACCTCTGGAGGATACCTCTGAGCTGGCGCTCGACGCCAATCAAAAACGCAAGGATATTGCGCGGCTATATCCGGGGGCAATTCAACGCTGGGTAGATAGCGGCCACGTCATTCCACTGGAGAAGCCGGAGTCCGTCATTTCCGCAATCCACGAAGTCTTGTAGAGCAAACAGCAGAATGACACCAAGCCTAATGCGTTACCCTAAGCGGGATTATGCTCAGTAGTAACGCAGTCTAGCTTTTTTTTGAATCAATTTGTGCGCCCGCGTGGGGCGCGACTTTGAAGTGTAGCGGCTCGCGCCGCCTTTCTCGTTTCAATCCACGCGCCCGCGTGGGGCGCGACCAAAGCGTTAGCGCGCGACATCGATAATCAACTGTTTCAATCCACGCGCCCGCGTGGGGCGCGACAAAACAGCGGCAAACGCACGCCGTTGCCAGCGGGTTTCAATCCACGCGCCCGCGTGGGGCGCGACCTCTTGCGTGCAAAATTGCGCCATTCGTGAAGGTTTCAATCCACGCGCCCGCGTGGGGCGCGACTTGGTTAGCGCGGCGGATTGGCCAAATCCGAAGTTTCAATCCACGCGCCCGCGTGGGGCGCGACGGGGCGGGATTTGGAAGTGGTGGCGCGCAATAGTTTCAATCCACGCGCCCGCGTGGGGCGCGACAATGCAACCGGTCAATTCCGGGGATTATCCGCCGTTTCAATCCACGCGCCCGCGTGGGGCGCGACGCCTCGGTGTAAAACTTACTGTAATAGTCCTGGTTTCAATCCACGCGCCCGCGTGGGGCGCGACTTCAGGCCCTTTTGCTCCTCGCCGGTCACCCGGTTTCAATCCACGCGCCCGCGCGGGGCGCGACGGATTAAACGCATTAAAGATCGAGCAACGCTGGTTTCAATCCACGCGCCCGCGTGGGGCGCGACGGCGGAATTTCTACATGACCCCGATAATTTATGTTTCAATCCACGCGCCCGCGTGGGGCGCGACCATTGACTTTACCTTGCCCTGCCCGTCGATATTCGTTTCAATCCACGCGCCCGCGTGGGGCGCGACTGCTATTTACTGCCACCGCGTGACGCTGGCGGAGTTTCAATCCACGCGCCCGCGTGGGGCGCGACCCTGATTGGGTGCGCGTTGAGCTTGAACTATTGTTTCAATCCACGCGCCCGCGTGGGGCGCGACTTGAAGTGTTGGCGGCTTGTGTTTCGATATTGGTTTCAATCCACGCGCCCGCGTGGGGCGCGACTTGAAGTGTTGGCGGCTTGTGTTTCGATATTGGTTTCAATCCACGCGCCCGCGTGGGGCGCGACCCTTGAGCTTGTTTTTGATGTGGTAAAGATCAGTTTCAATCCACGCGCCCGCGTGGGGCGCGACACTTGCTGCCAATAGGCATAGCGCTTGCCGTTGTTTCAATCCACGCGCCCGCGTGGGGCGCGACGAGCAGCACCGGCGAGGGCACCTAAACGACCAAGTTTCAATCCACGCGCCCGCGTGGGGCGCGACATCGAGAGGGATAAAGACGCCGTTATCCATGTGTTTCAATCCACGCGCCCGCGTGGGGCGCGACGTCAAGGGTTAATGGCTGCCTTGCCAGGATGGGTTTCAATCCACGCGCCCGCGTGGGGCGCGACGGGTTTAACGGTCATTTTCATAAACAATTTCTGTTTCAATCCACGCGCCCGCGTGGGGCGCGACTTCCCTTTCACGTGCCTTCCTAGCTTTAGCAAGGTTTCAATCCACGCGCCCGCGTGGGGCGCGACGCTTATTTGTCCTATTTCTGGCGCTGTTTCTCCGTTTCAATCCACGCGCCCGCGTGGGGCGCGACTGTATATGTTTACCCACCAACCTACTAATATTCGTTTCAATCCACGCGCCCGCGTGGGGCGCGACTCGACGCCGGCAACAGCACCCGAGTAATAATATCGTTTCAATCCACGCGCCCGCGTGGGGCGCGACAAATACTTGACCGCCACCCAAGCCAGAGGCCGGCGTTTCAATCCACGCGCCCGCGTGGGGCGCGACCTCTTGAATTCCTTTCCTCTATTGAAGGATTGAGTGTTTCAATCCACGCGCCCGCGTGGGGCGCGACCAATGGATGAGGCGTTGTTAAATGGCTGGATCGTTTCAATCCACGCGCCCGCGTGGGGCGCGACTTGACACACTCCTATCGTTTGGCAAGCCATCCTGTTTCAATCCACGCGCCCGCGTGGGGCGCGACGCAAAAGCGCTTATACTCTTTCAATGCTTGTGGTTTCAATCCACGCGCCCGCGTGGGGCGCGACAGCCAACCGAGAAAGATGCCGGCGGCGAAGACGATGTTTCAATCCACGCGCCCGCGTGGGGCGCGACGGTACGGGTACTCTGTAGGTACGGCGGATCACAGTTTCAATCCACGCGCCCGCGTGGGGCGCGACGCCATGTGTAAAGCTCCTGTAAATACTGTTTTAGTTTCAATCCACGCGCCCGCGTGGGGCGCGACGGGGTCGGGTAAATAATTGGTGATCAGGGCGTTGTTTCAATCCACGCGCCCGCGTGGGGCGCGACAACCAGCATTATAAAATGGAGTATTTATATTTAGTTTCAATCCACGCGCCCGCGTGGGGCGCGACAAAGTTCGGCCTATTGGTTCTCGATGAATTGGGTTTCAATCCACGCGCCCGCGTGGGGCGCGACCAAGGCAAATTCATCGTAAGAGCAGCGAAACTGTTTCAATCCACGCGCCCGCGTGGGGCGCGACATAGCTTTCCCAGCAGGCGACCAGCCAGCAGGGTTTCAATCCACGCGCCCGCGTGGGGCGCGACGCCCTTGCCATGCGGATTTTGCGGGATTGAGTGTTTCAATCCACGCGCCCGCGTGGGGCGCGACATGCAAATTTTAATCAACGAAACCAACGCAATCGTTTCAATCCACGCGCCCGCGTGGGGCGCGACGGAGCAAGGTGGTTAGCGATAACCAAGCACTCGTTTCAATCCACGCGCCCGCGTGGGGCGCGACTCGGCGCCATAACCATAGTAATCTGCATGTGCGCGGGTTTCAATCCACGCGCCCGCGTGGGGCGCGACGTATATTGCGCTCGAATGGTGGCTATTCTCTCTGTTTCAATCCACGCGCCCGCGTGGGGCGCGACGCGGACCACCGCCAATTTGGGTCCATGATAAAGGTTTCAATCCACGCGCCCGCGTGGGGCGCGACTTTGTCAAGAAGGAAAAAAAAGAGGATAAGAGCGTTTCAATCCACGCGCCCGCGTGGGGCGCGACCGTGGCGTGTTCGTCGAACGATTCCAGCACAATCGTTTCAATCCACGCGCCCGCGTGGGGCGCGACACAAACAGCGCGCGATTCCGGATGCGGCCAAAGTTTCAATCCACGCGCCCGCGTGGGGCGCGACGGCCGCGATCACACCAACCATCGACCACACCAGTTTCAATCCACGCGCCCGCGTGGGGCGCGACTTAATCTTTCTCTTATATCGCTCATTTTTTCATGTTTCAATCCACGCGCCCGCGTGGGGCGCGACGGCGTACAACGACATCATGCGCGAGATCAACCGCGTTTCAATCCACGCGCCCGCGTGGGGCGCGACTTGGTCAACTCGTGCAAATTGCCATCGGTGCGGTTTCAATCCACGCGCCCGCGTGGGGCGCGACCAGCGCCGGACGATGCAGGATCTATTTTGTGATGTTTCAATCCACGCGCCCGCGTGGGGCGCGACATCATCGACTTCGCGGTCGTAATCGTTGCCGAGGTTTCAATCCACGCGCCCGCGTGGGGCGCGACGATCACCGCCGCGCGGGCCGTGACGGCCGCTTGTTTCAATCCACGCGCCCGCGTGGGGCGCGACTTTTCTTACTAGTTAACGAATCATCACCATTGCGTTTCAATCCACGCGCCCGCGTGGGGCGCGACTCCGGCTATTCATCCAGGTCCCCAATTCATCGAGTTTCAATCCACGCGCCCGCGTGGGGCGCGACCTCGGCCATCGGTGCCTCCGGTGCGTCGAGCGGTTTCAATCCACGCGCCCGCGTGGGGCGCGACCTTAATTGGTGGAAGGCCGTTTGTGTTTGAGCCTGTTTCAATCCACGCGCCCGCGTGGGGCGCGACCTGATTCCTTGCAATTTGCCGTATATGACAAGGGTTTCAATCCACGCGCCCGCGTGGGGCGCGACGCTCCGTGATGATCTTCACTTTTATCATCAGAGTTTCAATCCACGCGCCCGCGTGGGGCGCGACCATTTTTTTTTCCTATACGGGTAAGGCGTTATTGTTTCAATCCACGCGCCCGCGTGGGGCGCGACCTTGTCGGTCGCCTGGGACGCGCCGTGGGCGGCGTTTCAATCCACGCGCCCGCGTGGGGCGCGACCATTTCCCGGTTTATTGTTCATCGCCGACGTGTGTTTCAATCCACGCGCCCGCGTGGGGCGCGACGCACACCGCCCGAATACATCTGAACCTGTATAGGTTTCAATCCACGCGCCCGCGTGGGGCGCGACTGCGTTGAGGTTATCGATTGATTTCAATGACAAAGACGCCCATGAAATGCGAACCGACCAAAATCAACGCGAATAGCATTCTAAAGTATTTCCGGAAAATTGAAGAATCGGCGTAAACACTGGGCATTTCGGCAACTGCGAACCCTCCGGGACTTTCATGTGCGCTTGGGGTTCGCATCACAACAATAATAAACCATTCAGGTCCACGGCCTTCTTCGCACCAATGTGCTCGACCTTGCGTTCCCAGTTGTTGCCCAAGTAATAAATCCGCAGGCTATCCTCTTCTTCGTCCATGACATTGATCAAATCGTTCTTCAACTGCGTCCATTGCGCCATGTCCACTTCAATCTCAAATACGGAATATTGCACGCGCTGCCCAAACACCTGACATAGCCGCGCCATACGGCGCAGGCGCTTCGGGCCGCCGTCATTTTTAAAGCTGACGTCATACGTCACCAAGATCATCATGGTTAAAGCTCCGGTTTATTTCCACAAAAACGGCACGTAACTGTCGCAATCGCCACGCAGAAATCTGGCTAATATCTGCGCCTGCAGCCATGGCAACAAACCAACCGGCACGGACTCCTCAAACCAGGGATGCATCAGAGTGTCCTGCTTGCGGTCCTGCCAGGCTGCTAGCAAGATGCGGCGCGGCTCTTCCTTCAACGTAAAAGAGCCATTGGGCCATTCTTCAAAGTCCTTGAGCGCCAGCTGGCGTTTGTTGATCAAGGACAGTACGAAGCGGTCTATCATCGGTCGAAACTCTTCCGCCAAGTCCAACGCCAGCGATGGCCGGCCGCTGCGTAATTGATGCAGAAAACCACTGGCAGGATCGAGACCGGTGGTTTCCAATGCAGAACGGCAATCGTGGGTTAATAAGGTGTAACAAAACGACAGTAAGGCATTGACCGGATCGGTGGGTGGCCTGCGTCGACGGGCATCGAATTGAAAATCAGGCTGGCGAATAAGATGTTGAAATACGCCGAAATAAACTTGCGCCGCTTCGCCTTCCCGTCCCATCAAAGTATCGATGGCATCGCATTCGGTCAATTGTTGCAGGCAGCGGCTCAAACGCTTTTCCGCCGTCGCTAGCTCTGCGGCCATTGATTGACCATCGGCTTGGTCACCGTAGTCGCGCAGGTAACGGCGCAAGACCGCGCGCTGGTTGTAGAGCTTGCCGGACAGCATGGTGCGGGCGATGGCGACACTTTTATCGCGATTGGCACCCGTCAAATGCTGGGTGCGACGTAATAACACGTTGCCGCTGACCGGGCCTTCAACGCGAGCAAGAAATTTACCGAATTGATTCAGATAGGTAATGGTCACGCCGTTTTCCGCGCAGTGCGCCATCAAATACGGCGAGATGCTGACCTGACCGAAACAGACCAAACCTTGCAGTTTATGAATAGGCACCCGCGCTTTCAGTTCATCACCGACCTTCATCACCAGATTGTCGTTATCCTTATGCACCCAGGCGTTTTGGGTTTGGATGTAAATCACGTTACGGAGTGGCCGCATGCTTAGTCCTGTGCCAGTTGTTGGGCCAACCAAGCCGAGGCCGGCCTAGTGAAATCTTGCGGGTGACATTGGTCAATCAATGAACAATTTTTGCACTTGCCGGCTTGATAGACCGCCTTGGGAGTGATTTTGGATTGCACAATGTCACGGCAGGCTTGTATGGTTTGCAAGGTGAGTTCGCGTAAGCCACTATCAAACTCCACGCTATGCCGACGCCGCACTTCGCCGTAAAACAAGGCCCCCGCAGGTACCGCGGCACCTTCCATATCTTCCAGGCATAAGGCCTGCGCGCAAAGCTGCACTTCGTCGGCGCGATGGGCTTTGGGCTTGCCGCGCTTGTATTCGATGGGATAGGGTTGCTCGCTGCCGTCGGGCTTGAGATGATACTCCACTACATCAGCCACACCTTCGATGCCCAGCGCACTGTGCGACAAACGCAGGGAACGCACGATACGAATATCGCCACGTTTTTGCTTATCAGGTTGGTCTACTCGTTGATGCAATACCTTGCCC
This sequence comes from Methylomonas sp. TEB, assembly GCF_047777895.1. Taxonomy (GTDB): domain Bacteria; phylum Pseudomonadota; class Gammaproteobacteria; order Methylococcales; family Methylomonadaceae; genus Methylomonas. The sequence continues at coordinate 464,889 of NZ_CP180476.1, read as the reverse complement.
TCGGCGGTGAATTGGTTTTCAATCCACACGTCTTCCAGCTCAATTAACGCAAACTGCCGGGGGCAGTAGAGATAGTGTTGCAGACGCGAGAGGTAGATGGGTTCCAGTTCCATTGGGTATCCTGTTCTGCTATTAAAGCAGCGTCTTAAAACTGTCGTTGTTCAAGCCAGCATCACGAATGATATTGCCCATGGTAATGGCGTTGACGGGATTATGCCGGGGAATGGTTAAAATCCGGCTGCCGTCTGTCATTACAATATGCTTGCCCTGCCGGGCAATCCGGAAACCGGCTTTTTCCAAAGCCCGCACCGCCTGTAGGTGGTTGATACCATCCAGCTTAGGCAATGCGGCGCTCCAACACGTCTACTTCCTTGACGATTTTGTTGACGGTCAAATCGTCAACCACCGCTAAATACTCGGCGATTGCCTCGGCAATATTACTTAAGGCTTCCTGTTCGTTGGCACCTTGAGAGTGACAACCCGGTAAGCCGGGCACCGACACAGCTATACCTTCTTCGGAAGGCTCTAAAACGACTTTGTATTTCATAACTACCTCGTTAGTTAAAAACCATCGACTTCTTCCGGAAGCAGGCCATCCAAATTGTTTAGTGTATAGCTGCCGTCCGGATTTACATGCAAACTACCATGTACTTTGGCGGAGGAATACTGACCGGCTTTGCTGTTATGTTGCCACCATATGACTTTTTTGACGGCCATGGAACCCTCCGGGCGAGCCGAAGAAGCATCGCCTTCGAACAAGCGCGGCAACACCGCTTTGATGGTTTCGGCGTCGGTATCGCTAAAACCTGTTTTTTCGGCCAGTTGCGGGGTCATGGCACCGTAAACCACATAGATGGCTTGGTCTACGCGGTGTTTCATCCCCATGGTGTCCGAGCCTTTTTTGCTGCCATCGCCTTCGCTGTTGACGCTTTTGGTGATTTGGGTGCTGGTGATGCTGACCGGTTCGACGCTGAAGGCTGATTGAATGGTGACTGGCCCACGGATGGCTATCGAAACCCCGGCAGAATCGCCTTCTTTACCGAATGCAAACACCTGCCCAAATGAGCGAACATCCAGCCAATGCGCACAGGCTTGTTTGGCGGTTTCATCCTTGTGCTGTTTTTTGGGATTGAAGGCATCCTTGCCCAAACCAATCGGCGCATCGGCTTCCGCACGGTTTTTCAGACTGGTCATGCCGTCGGTTTTCTTTTCGTCGGATTGCACAAAAATCGAGTGGCCTTCACTTTGCAGGCGATCCCGCAGCTTGCGTTTGAGACAAACATCGGTAATTTCGCCGAAGCCGGAATAATCGGTACGCGGGCGATTACCGTTCAGTGGATCACCGTTAGGATTCGCGTGATGGACAGTCAAAATAAGGGCAAAATCAACTTTGTGGTTCAACGTACTCATGCTTATTCTCCTGATTCAATATTGGCATCGTGCCCTTCAGCACTGGTGTGGTTGGATTCGGTTTTGTGTTTGAAATGATGGCGCTGGCAGTGATAACCCAATAAAAACTCACCGCTCAAGGCGGCATTGCGGGTGAAATCGTCGTGTTGAAACAACGCCAGAATGCTGTCGATGTCTTTGTTTCGGTTGGTCAGGAACCCGGCACGAGAAACCTGTAAGCGCTGCATGTAGGGTTGCAGACTGAGTTCTATCGTGCGCCAGGTTTCAAAGGGCCGGTCGGCGAAACGTTGCATCAAACGCGCTGCGGTGGTTGGGCGTTTTTCGCCGCCTACACCCTGGGCAATTTCCTCGATGTAATCGGCAACGGCCAGCAGTCTGCCGAATAAATAATCACGATCTGGTCGGTCTTCTTCTAGCGCCATGGCATAGTCTCTCCTGAGTTGGTTGTCTGGGTGTCGTTGGTAATAGCCTTTGAAAAGCGCACAGGCGATACCGAGGTTTTTCTCCCACAATGGCTGATTACCTAGGTTATCGTGTGGATAAGAATTTCGATTGCAGACATTGCGAATGCATTGATCAAGCAAATCGCGAGGCAATAGGTATTTATCGATAATGCAAGACAACAACCGTTCTACAGCTTTTCTTCTGAGAGTTTTATGGGCATCACTGTCAATATCACCGTAAACAGCAATCGCAATATCACGCGGCAAGGGGGCGCAAATTGGCCAAATAACCTGGATTTTCGGTTTTTTGTCATTCTCGCCGAGTAGTTCTTTGGTATGCCGCTGACGCCAAGCAAATTGCGTATGCCAGGCCTGCAAGCGCTGGAAGAACTCATCCCGCAACAGTTCGCGGTAATAAATGATGCTCATCCGGCCCGGCGTTGCCGAGTCGATGCCCATTACCGTGATTTGTTCGTTGGGACTGATTTTGGCGGCATAACCTGCCATGTATTGGTTGAGTTTGCGGGCGTAGGCTTGACCCAGATTACGAGCATGATCGACTTGCATGTTGATGACGACCGGCTCGGTCAATTCTTCCAGATCGAAATCGTCGCTGTCGTTGGTCATGCCGCTATCAGCCAACGGTTGCGGCACCGGAGCGCCGGATACCGCCCAGGCCACATAGACCTGATCGCCGTTTCTGAAACCTTGCCGGTTGACCAGCCAACGCAAAGCATTGTGGGCTTTTTGCGAGACTTCAAAACCGATGCCGCAGGCCTGGGTTTCATCCAGGAATCGGCCACGGTAGGTGTAACCGCTGCTGTCGTTGGATGAAATCAGCTTAGCCTTATCCCCGCTATGTCTGATTTTGGCAGGATGGTTATTGGATAACACCTGCTCAACGCCAGTGGCGTAGCACAAGCTTTTCTCAATACTGTTTGCCGTATCAAAGCGAATCCAACAGGCCTGAATGCTTGGGTCTTTCCACGTTTCGCTGGGTGAGTTGCCGGGTATTTCCACCGACCAACACACCAACGCCGCCCCCTGGTCTAATATGCCTTTTTCTTTCGGCAGCACTTTAAACAATGCGGGTGGCGCATCATCGAATTGCCAGCGTTCCAAGAGTTCAGGTACTCCTTGTGCATTGGTTTCGGCAAACAAAATCTGCTGAGCGATTAAATCGGCAACCACCGTGCCTTTCTCAATGTAACGATATACTGCCTGCACTTTAGGGTGAGCATAAGGTGATTCACACCAGGCGTTGAGTTGTTGACGATAGCTTTCAAAATAGGCTTTTTTCTTACCGCCAAATCCCGCGTAATCTTTGGCCACATATTGAATCTTATCGGCCAAGCCATGTGGAGCTTCGCCACTGCTGCGACTGGCAGAACTTTCGGTAGCGGGCAATACGATTTGAGTTTTCTCCAATACTGAAGCGCGTCTGAAATTGCCTTCAGCATCCAAAACGATATTAATATGGGCATTTTGCGGCGTATGGCTGATCGGCATGAGCTGTTGCTCTAACGGCAAATCCAGCAACACGCCCGCGTCATAGGTTTGATACAACTTTTGCAGCCAGCTCATAGCAACTCTGCCTCCGTTTGGTCTACGGTTTGCAGATTGTCTTCAACGCCAAAGGCTTTAACGCTCATGGGCCTGACGACCCTGCGCACACTACAATCTTCAGGCCTAGGAAACTGCAAAATGCCTTGCTTGAGCGTGGCTTGCCAGAACAAGCTTTCCAGACTCGAACTGCCGGTTTCGTCGGGATAGCCGAAACTATGGAACATCAGGCCGAAGGCCAGTTCGTCGATGCCATCATAAAAACCTGCGTCGCTGCCGAATTCGCAGGGTTCGACATACCCCTGGCAATCTCTGGTGCCGAGAAAAATATCCTGCCGCCCGCCTTTTTCCAGCATGCGTTGGGCAATGCTGTAGTGCTTGCCGTCGATGCGGTCATTGGCTAATTCCGGACGATGGAGATTCCATTCGAAATGCGCTTCCACCTGGTATTCCACTTCATGCAAAAAGGTATAAATCGCCAGGCTGTTGCCACCGTTCCAGTTCAGAGGTTTGGTGCCTTTGGTTTGGGTGCGCAGCGGTTTGACAATGCGGACTTTATCCACATGCCAGATCAGCGTCGGTTTCCAGTAAATGGATTTCAGCACGCCCTTGATGGCTTCGTAAGTTGGCAAGTGGTACGAACATTTTTCGCCGCCGATCCGAGTCACCGGATCGGTGAACATGGCATAACGGCCCCACAATCGAAAACTGATGCGGTTATTCATAGGCAATTCCCTGCGCAGCTGCGCCTTTGGTCATTTACAAAATATCGGCTTGAGCTTTGTTGACGACTTCAGTGGATAAACCAAACGCATCGCTGTAATAACGTTTATCCAGGTAATAAACAGCTTCCTCGCCAATGGGATAAATCGCTTGTTGCTGCTGAAGCTTTTGCCAATCATTTGGAAAAACATTGACGCTGTATTTTTGCGCACGTTTTAAACAGTTTCGATAACGAGCAGTTTCATAGTGACTTAATCCACACAGTTCGGTAATCAACTGCTCACCCTCTCCCCAAGGCACGATTACCGCCTGTGTAGGAGCGTCTATGGATTTGAAATGTTGTGCGGCGGTTTTGAACGACTGCCGGAGCATTTCAAAACGGCCAGATTCTCTGACGATACTGTTCTTGGGATTGTGGCTGAGCAAATTTAACAAGCTGTCATCCTGGCCCAGTTGCGCGGCGGGTAACCTGTAGTCCATTTCATCGGCGCGATCATAGAAATAATATTGAAAGTACCGGCTGATCGCCTCCGGGCAAAGCAAGTTGCCATCGCCTAGCTCACCTAAAACGCGCTGGGCTTGCTTCTGACCTTCCTTGATGTCGATGAGTTGATTGATCGATTCCTGGGCCGGATTTACGACATGCACTGTAGCCTCGGATAAATGACCATGCCGATTACAGCGCCCAGCGGCCTGAGCAATGGAATCTAGTCCGGCCAGAAAACGAATCACACTGGCAAAGTCAATATCTACACCCGCTTCGATCAATTGGGTGCTGATGCATAACATGGGTTGTTTATCATCCAGACGTTGTCGCATCTCTGCAAAACGGGCTTGTCGATGTGCTGAACAGAGATTGGTGCTGAGATGGAACACCGTGTTCTCGTCCAATTCAGCCCTACACAGTTGGTAAAGCTTTTGCGCCCAGGCTTTGGTGTTGACGATTACCAGACAATTGCCTTTATTGCGCAATTCGCTTAAAGCCAGGTCGGCAACTTCGTTTTCCAACCAGCCTTGCAGGCGAATTTGCGGCTGGATTGTAACCCGTTGCAATTGTTGAAACAGTTGCGATACATCGGGCATCAACTCGTTCTGTTTGGGAATCTCCAACTGCCCTTTAAGCGGCGCTTTGAGCTTGTTTAACAAGGGTTGAGTGGCGGTACATAACACAGCCGTAGTGTTAGCTTGCTGGCTTAGAAAATTCAGCGCATTGCAAAATAAATGGGTGCAGCGTATCGGCAGGGTCTGGATTTCGTCGAAGATGATGACGCTGTTGGCCAGTTGATGCAAGCGACGCACACCGCGAGTGCCGCCGCCGAACAGTACTTCCAGAAACTGCACCATGGTGGTCAGCACAATTGGCGCATCCCAGTTTTCGGCTGCCAGTTTGCTGTGCCAGGTTTGCTCCTCTGGCTCCAGGTTGCTGTGATGTTCCAACACCCATGGGAATGCATCCTGTTCATGCTCCACGATGTCACGAATAGCCCTGGCGTTTTGCTCGATGATGGAGGTATAGGGAATCACGTAAATGATCCGCTCCAACTGATGCTGCCGGGCATGGTGCAAGGCATAACGCAAACTGGCTAGCGTCTTACCGCCGCCTGTGGGTACGGTCAGGGTATAAATACCTTGCACGTCACTGGCCCGCTGGAAACAAGCATCGGAAATGCTTTGGCGAATGTGATCGATGGGGCCGATCTGCTCGACGGGTTTGTCGGCCCATTGCTGTAAATGCTGTTCCAGGCGCTCAACCGCAATCATCCACTCCGGCTTTTGACGTTGGCGGTAAGCCGTGTTTTCGGCGTATTCAAAATCCGCGCTGCTGATACGGTCGGCGTCGATCAAACAGCTAAACAGAAACCGAGTCCATAAACCGCGATTGAAATGGGTGATGGTATCGGATGCACCATCTAAGGCTTTCAGGCGCGTTAACATGCTGATGAGCAGCTCTTTGCCAGCCAACGCTTTGGCACGTTCTTGGATTTGCGAATCTGCTTGTTGTTTGCATTCGGATAAGTGCGTTTTGTCATCGGCTTTATCGATGCGTTTGGCAAATAAATGCTCATCACCATCCGCTGACAAGTTGTCGATCAAGCCGCCGTGATGCGAGGCAATGCACAAGGCCAGAATCTGACCACACAGCTTACCTTCGTCGTGACTGCCGTTTCGGGCGAATTTGGAAAGTGCATCCCAAACCCACTGTGCTCCGGCGGTTGAATGATCGACCTTGCCTTTCTGGTTGGGCTGGTCATCGCCATCCGGCGCCAGCAATCCAGTCTCGGTACTGATATAGGTTTGAAAGGCCTCGCTGTATTTGCCGAAATCATGCAGTAAACCAATTAATTCCCCAGCCTCCGGCACTGCAATTTTTGCGGCCAGATTCTTGGCGATTTCTGCGACTTCGAATAAGTGCTCAGACACTGTTTGAATCGCGCCGTCCACGTGGCGAACGTGGGCGACGTATCCTGGGTTTCGCAGCTTTGCAGACTTTGATGCATCACCAGGCGAGTTGATAGAAGAATTGAAATCCATGTCAGCGTGCTAAAAGTTGGCGTAGTATTTTCCAAAACACATTTTGAACGTTAGCACACCTCTTGAGCGCTACGCAATGACAGGCTGCTTAGGATTAGTTTGGAAATGGCTTAGAAGAAAGAACCCTGTTTTGGCAAAATTCCTGATCATTTCCGGCCTGAACTGCAATCATCCCGCTTTTTTCACCGTCATTCTGACTTACAGCTCGGTCATTCAGGCTCAGAACAAGAGTGTTCTGGCATAGAAGGAGATCATTCCGATTCCGAACCTGATTATTCTGAAGCATTGCTTGGCTGTTCTACCAAAAAGCTCGGTCGTTTTCGCTTTGAGCGAGAATGATGAGGCTATTTACCTGAACAGCTGAGCTTTTTGGTCAATCGTTCCGGTATTTTGCTTGATCGTTCGAGCCGTGAACGGGAACGTCGGGGCTTCAAAAGGCGGCAATCGAGAAAATTGTTCGGCTGACCGAGCAAGACACCTGAACGTTGCGGCAAAACACTGCAACACTCAGGCTTAAAGGACGAGTTAAACTTATGACTGGCTGGTGGCCGCCGTCCAACTGGCGACTACCGGGGGTGATGCCTCTTATTTACGCAGGCGCTTATAAGCGTTGATCAAGCCGTTGGTGGAACTGTCGTGGTCTGTGACCATCTCGTCGTTTTTCAGCTGCGGCAGAATCGCCCGCGCTAACACTTTCCCCAATTCCACACCCATTTGATCAAAGGAATTGATATTCCAGATCACGCCTTGTACGAAGATTTTGTGTTCGTAAAACGCAATCAAAGTACCCAAGGTTCTGGGGGTCAGTTTTTTGAATAAAAACGAGTTGGATGGCTTGTTGCCTTCGAAGATTTTGGAGGCAATCAGGGCGTCATCCAGATTAGGTTCATGGCTTAAATCCTCCCTAACCTCCGCTTCGGTTTTACCGCGCATCAGCGCTTCGGCTTGGGCCAGGAAGTTGGAAATCAGAATATCGTGGTGGTCGGGTAAGTCGTATTGGCTTTGCGCGGCCGCCAGAAAGTCGCCGGGAATCAGTTTGGTGCCCTGATGAATCAATTGGAAAAAGGCATGCTGGCCATTAGTACCGGGCTGGCCCCAGATAATCGGACCGGTGTTGTAATCGACTTTTTCACCGTTGATGGTAGCGCTTTTGCCGTTACTTTCCATATCGCCCTGCTGGAAATAATCGGCAAAATATTTCAAGGACTGCGCGTACGGCAGAATCGCGTAGGTTTCCGCTTCGAAGAAGTTGTTGTACCAGATGCCCAGCAAGCCCATGATGACCGGGATGTTTTTTTCGAATGGCGCACTGCGAAAATGTTCGTCGGCGATATGCGCGCCCATCAGCAATTCTTCGAAATTGTCCATGCCTATGTATAGGGCAATGGACATGCCGATCACGGACCACAGGGAATAACGGCCACCGACCCAATCCCAAAACTCGAACATGTTCTCCGGGTCTATGCCGAATTCCTTGACCTTTTCGACATTGGTCGAGATCGCCACGAAATGTTTGGAAATATTGGCCGGGTCAACCGCAGCTTTTAAAAACCAGTTACGCGCCGACCGGGCGTTGGTCATCGTTTCCTGAGTCGTAAATGTTTTTGACGAGATCAAAAATAAGGTAGTCTCGGGGTTGAGCGGTTTCAGGGTTTCCACGATGTCGGTTTGATCAACATTCGAAACGAAGTGGGCTTTCAAACCGTCTTTACCGTAAGGCGCCAATGCAGTATCGACCATTTTCGGCCCCAAATCGGAACCGCCGATGCCGATGTTGACGATGTCGGTAATAGTCTTGCCGGTGTAGCCGGTCCAGGCACCGGAACGGACTTGTTCCGTAAATACCCGCATTTTCGCCAACACTTTATTAATTTCCGGCATCACGTCCTTACCGCGAAACAATACCGGCTTGTTGCTGCGATTGCGCAAAGCGGTATGCAAGACAGCGCGTTTTTCCGTGGTATTAATAATGGAACCGGAAAACATGGCTTCGGTCTTGGCGGAAAGCTCCGCGCGGCTTGCCAATTCAATCAACAAAGGCAAAGTTTCTTCGGTAATTAGATTTTTAGAGAAATCGAACAGCAAATCGCCAAATGTCACGGAAAACTTGTCGAAGCGTTGCGGATCTTTATCGAACGCATCCTTCATGCAAAATTTGCCGGCAATCTCGCGGTGATGTTGCTTAACGGCATTCCATTCGGCAGAGTTTATTAATTTGGACATATTGTTGTTATTTAATTAACCGGATAGGGGGATATTTCAGTAGACCTGAACAGGCAGAGGCAATTTAAAGGGATGATTCATAACCCCATTATAAGGATTGTCTTTGATTGCTGACAAAAAAAATTACAGCTTGAATCGATCATCTCAACTACGGCACGATAGCCTTTCTTTGGCTAGGGCGATGTGCTAGAGTTAAGCGCTGTTTTGATCGAAATCAGGCAGTTACGTTCGCCAATGATTTAAACATGTTCATGTATAACCACATGAAAAATAATAAAAACTACAGCATTTATTAACACGGGAAGGGTATTTATGAGAAGCTCTCGCATATTAAGAAACGGTTTACTGGGCTTGTTGGGCCTGATTTTTTCATCATCAGTATTGGCACACGGTGGCGCCGCGGGTACTGATACTGACCAATGTAAGTTCGAACTGGAAAAAGATCACTGGATCCATTACACCGCCTACCAGCCAAACGCATACCCGGCTGAAGAGTTCTGCGGCAATATTCCCGATATCAACACATTGACTCAATTGGTCTTCGACTATCAAGACCAACGCTATCGCGGCATGGCTATCGAATTTGAAGTGACCAAAGAGCCTGAAGGCAAACGGGTTTTCTTCCAAGCAGCCGAAAAACATAAATCAGGCACCGTCATTCTGAACCTGCCACAAGGCGTGCCAGAAGCCGGCAAACATTTGATTCACATCACGCTACTGCAAGATAATGGCGAAAGATTGGATGCACACATGAGCTTTAAAGCCGGTGCGGGTCAACCGACCAGCAAAGGTAGTTATGCCTTGTATGCATTGGTGTTGTTCGCTGGCTTGTACGTCCTTTATCTGTCTAACGCCGGTTTCAAACGCAAAGTTGACGGCATAATTGGTAAAGCGAAAGAAATCTAAGAATTACCCCGCAAGAACCGTTATTCCGCCTATGCTGCGCGGCGGAATAACGTCATTTCCGGCAGCCTTGTCAATCGGAACTATCGCGGCATAATCGACGCTATACACGAAGCCCCTTTGAGGTAATGCAATAATGTTCAAATTCGTATCACTTGCCACACTGGTCTGTGCCTTATCTGTTACTGCGGTGTCCGCAAAAGAAATGCAGGATCACAATCAGATGATGAACCACGGCGACGGTCATTTGATGGATATGGATGGCGGCATGGTCATGGGCCAAAACACCGACACCTTGCCCGGCGGCTGCGACAAAATTGCCGAGACCAAGGAGATTACCGTGCATGCCGGGCACAAATATTCCGAGAAATTCCCCGGCACCATGTTTGCGTTCGATCAGCAGGAGTTTCAATTCGAACCTTGCACCAAACTGACTGTTCATTTCGTCAATGAAGATGAAATCCGTCATCAATGGATGATGCACGGCTTACCCAAATATTTGTACCCCAAAGGCATGTTCCATTTGGAAGTCAGCGGTCCCGGCAAAGTATCCGGCACGCTAATCCTACCGCCGGGCGACAAAACCTACTTAGTGCATTGCGACATTGCGCAGCACATGGAAAAAGGTATGAAAGCCCAATTAAAGGTCGGCAAAGGCAGCGAGGACTTGCCCAGCATTCCTGGGGTAACCGCGGCGATTTTCCCGGATGATTACAGCGGTAGACCCTACGATCCTAAACTCGACGCGCCAGCCCCCAGCACACCCGTGGCAGCCCCAGTAGTGGCAGCGGCACCTGTGCCTGTTGCCGCAGTCGATGATTCGATTGTTTCCGGCACCACCGTAGTCGGTTTGGCTATCGGTTTTATTGCCGCACCTTGGCTGGCAAAACGCTTTAAAGGCATGAGCGCCGGCGAAATTGTTGCTACCGTACTGGAGCAAGTCGCTCACGCTGTTGGCTATGTCATGCAACTGATCGGCAAGCTGATCAAAATGTTATCCGGCAAAAACGTCATCGCCTTACCGGACAAATAAAGACTAAGCAAAAAGCCCCTGAAACAGCTGTTTCAGGGGCTTTTTTATGGGCTAAACAAATGCAGTTAGAATCGCTCGGCCCTCTGGGATTATTTATCAGTGCTTTCATTTCGTCCACCGTCGCCCCCGGCGGTTCGGAAGCGGTACTGGCCTATCTGGTTAACAGCCAACAACATTCCGTCAGCCAGTTAGTAGCCATCGCCACTATCGGCAACACCTTGGGTGCCATGACCACCTGGTGGCTGGGCCTATGGGCTGCCAAAAAATATCCTGCCGAAGCTTTAGCCAAGCAACATCAAAAATCGCTAAATACCGTGCGTCGCTGGGGCAGTTGGGCCTTGCTGTTTTCCTGGCTGCCGCTGGTGGGCGATGGCCTGTGTTTTGCCGGCGGCTGGCTGCGCCTTTCGATACTATCCTCGCTGTTGGCGATTTTTTTAGGTAAAGTGTTGCGCTATATCGCCGTTGCCTACGCTTTTGTCTAAGTCATGAGTTTCTTTTCCTTACCGCACTTCCCCGCCGCCAATACAGTCGCTGAGCACAATAAACGCGATTATCAGATTGCCGCATTTACCTTTGTCACCACCACCATCTGTTTGACGATGGATGGCTTCGCGCCGCAATTCATGCAATATGTGCTGGCGTTTTTCGGCTGGCTGTTTTTGATAGCTTGGTTGCGCGGCGAATGCAAATATGTGCGCACCCAGGTGGCCGTGGCGGTAACCTTTGCGGTGATCGGCGAGTATTTCGCGTCCGTGTACATGAAAGGCTATATCTACCGCTTCGGCAATGTTCCGGCTTACGTACCGGCCGGGCACGGACTGGTGTATCTCACCGCCGTCGCATTGGGCCGCTCCGGACTATTTCAGCAACACGCCCGCCGCATTGCGGTTTTGGTTGTGGCGGCTTGCAGCACCTGGGTGGCATGGGGGTTGAGCGGCCTCGGGCGATTGGACATCATCGGCGCGGTGCTGTTTGTGGTGTTCTTGGGCTACTTGTTCAAAGGCCGCTCGCCGATGGTTTATCTGGGTGCGTTCTTCATCACCTCCTGGCTGGAAATCGTCGGCACCAGCGCCGGGACCTGGGCCTGGGCCGAGATTGATCCCGCCTCGCACCTGCCGCAAGGCAACCCGCCTAGCGGTGTAGCGGCTTGGTATTGCTTAGTCGATGCGGTGGCTATTGCCGGGGCGGGGCCGGTACTGCAGGCCTTCACCAAAACAGCAATGGTGTTGCAGCGGCAAAGGGCTTGACCGTTGCAGGCTGAGTCGAGCGAAACGATACCCCGCAAAACGCCTTCAATGCTGGGTTTCGCGCTGCTCAACCCAGCCTACATTATTCCACATGCCGGATCGCGTTCAAGCGCACCCGGTCACCCACCCGAATCAAACCCCCGGCCAAAATTCGCGCCGTCATCCCACCATGTCCGCGTAGCGCGTTATAACTCCCCATCCCCAATTCCGCCGCCATTTTTGAGCACGGATCGCAAGGCCCGGTGACTTGAATAATCACCTCATCGCCCACAGCCCATTCCAACATCACATCAGGAAACGGCGAACGCATACCGATAAGATTTAGTCCCGAAACCACTAGATTGCGCCGTAGCCGAGTCGGCTGCAATTCCGCGAGTCCGCACCAGTTGGCGACGATCGGTAAATGCTCGGCTTGAAACAAGGTCAGTTCGCGTTTTGCCGATTGCCGTCCGGAACGGGCTCCGTTGGCCCGGCGATCTCCCAATAACCCCTGCCCCGGCTCAGCCCGCACCTCGGCAACCGAAACAGCCGGTTTACCTCGCTCGGGACGCAGGATGATAGCTTCGATCCGGCCTTCCGAAGCGAATTGTTGAGTGAGATCGCGGAGAGTCATAATTGAACGTAGTGTTAGGACGATTTAATCTGAGGCGTAAAAGCGTAGCGTAATCGCTCTAATATGAAAAACTTCATTACCCCGGTGTCGAGCTTGCTAGTCGACGCTACGAGCCATTAGCCCTTTCAAGCTTGTGTATAATTCATAGCAGATAGACTCAGTTGGGAGCTATCGAGCCATTCGGAACGAACGGCTTCTCAAATATCAGCAAAGGATAATGACAATTCTATGAATAAATTTCTTGCCGCCACCCTTTTTGTCGCTAGCAACCTATTGGCTGGCTGCGTCGCAACCGGCGTCTATCAACCGCCGCAAGCGCCGCAAACCTTGGATTATTCTCGTGAAGTGAATGCAGATTTCGACTCAACTTGGTCAACAATCACTAATGTCGCCGGCGCCACCTTCTTCAATATCAAAAACTTTGACAAGGGTAGCGGCTTGATGACTCTCGAATACGACAATATCCGTGGCAATATCGGCGCTTATGTCAATTGCGGAGAATTTGTAAGTAATCAAAGCGCCCAAAAGACTATCCATCCCGATCCCAAATCGGTTATTAACTATATGACGATAAGCGACCTGATTATGCATCTTTCGGGCAGAGCCAATGTGATGGCTCGTCCAGTGGCAGATAACAAGACCCAGGTTCAGATCAACAGCCAATACACTTTGGTAATCGACAAAAAAATCGGCGACAAAGTCGAGCGGGTCGGCGTATGGAATTTCAGCTCCCGCGAACCGGACACACAAAAAGCCGATGTCAGTTATCGCCCAACCAATGTCACATGTCAGTCCTCTAACAAACTTGAAAACGACTTTTTAACCGAAGTTTCCGCGCGCCTGCCTTCGACCGCAAGGCCAGAACCGGTTGCCGAGCCATCGGCGCCAAGCAAGAAAAAACGATCACGCAAATAATTTGCAAGTCCAGGCTGCGGGGTTTTCCGCAGCCTAATTCCTACCTAAACCCAAAAATACTGCTTTTCGGCATTCACCAGTTATCGTCACACCGTCATTTCCGAATGAGTAAACCGCATTCCAATGCCGCGTGGGCACAAAAAGCATGTGCCCACCCTAGGCTAGCGTAGAGCTAAGCCGACCGCTGGAGCGCCATGTTATGCCTTTCGCTGATAGCATCCACGAAACCTGCGCACTGGGGGGTGCTCGCCATCGAAATAATCTTCCGCGTACTTTTCTGCAAAGCCTTGTGACTTCAATATGTCGATTTCTTTTCGCACAAGTGGCCAAGGCATTGAGCCAGTTGATTCTGATTCATCCCTCAACCTAGCAATGAGCATAAGATAACCATCGAGCGAGACAAGCCCGCAAATTTGCTGTAATGCTTTAGTGCGCAACTCAGGCGGAAGCACTTGAAGCGTGTACGATTCGAGCACCAAATCAAAAGCCCCCTGCCAGTTATCAGGAGCTTGAAAAAGGTCGCAAACCACATACTTGACATTGGTATTTGGAAACCGATTCCCACACTCGGAAATGGCGGTTGGCGAAATATCAAAAGCAGTCACGTCGAAGCCAAGGCAGGAAAGCCATTCTGCATCGTCACCTAAGCCGCACCCAATCTTCAAAGCCTTTTGCCCAAAAGTAAGAAGGTTGTTCGTTTTTTGAAATAGCTCAATCATGTTTGGATTTGGCGTATAGTCAGCCCACGGGATAGGAGTGCCGTCTGAACGGGCTTTGGCATATAGCTGTTCAAACCAATCAAGGGGATGTCCTGCGGAGATTGCTATCTGAGCCAATTGTCTTGCTAAAGCGCGATGATTATCCATGAGCTTATCTGTGGCATAACGCCTAGCTAAGGGGCGCGCAGCGAAGCGTCGCCTTGAGCGCAGTGTTGAAAGGCTTGGTTGATGGCTTGCTTTTTGTATCTGGTAACAAAATCTTTTGCCTCATCAAGTGATTCTGGGTAAGAGATTTTATAGTAGCCTCCATCCTCACGCTGCTCATAGACTGAATGAAATAGGAATCCATGCTCCACGAGATATTTGACTTTATCCCATTGCGCTTTATCTGCGGCTTTCGGAGCGGAAAACTTTCGGTTGACCTCGATCAATGTGCCACCACATTCTGGGCAAATTCTTGAGATTGAAGATTGAGGTTTCTTAAAGCTCTTTCTGCATTTAAAGCATAAATTCGGAAAGAGATAGCTCTGTATATGCTTGTCTTTTTGAAAGTAGCTGTGATGCTTGAACTTACCCATGACTCTGAAAGCCTTTAACGTGAAAGTGAGCGGCCTGCGCGGCTTTTCGCGCAGGTCCGCTCGACTGCTGGGTTAGAGCACACTTGCATCTCTTAGCTCGCTAACGAAGTCTGAACGGTCGAGAAACTCAACGCCAAAAACGTTTCCGTCGTGATCGAGATCGACGTTGAAGCCGACCTCAAGGAAAGGCAGGGTCTTCGCAATCGGCGCGGAGAGATTGGCGAAATGCGCGCTCGGCTTAGGACTGACAAAATATACGTACCCAGCCTCAGCATCGTCGTCGTAGGTGCAACGCTCAATTTCTCCGCTTTCAACCTGCGAGGCGGCAGATTCGTAGCCTGCGCTAGCGAGAGCAGACCTTACCTCGGACATCAGTGTCGGTGCGGCGGATGCAAGGGGAGTCATGTGTGCTCTAACAAGTAATTAAGTAGTTTCTGTATATCATCCAGGACGCGATGATATACGCTCGTGCGTGACGCTAACAATAATTTTCCTGCGCCAAAGCAAGCATCCTGTCTCCGATAGGCAGGTCACTGCCAAACAGAAAAATTCGGCAACAGCCAACCGATCCCTCGAATCGCCTTTAACTCTATCCCGCCGCGCATTTACGGTTAAAATACCACCCCTAATTTAAACCCAAGCGCATCCGACACAAAACATGGAAAAAACCTATTCCCCGCACGCTATCGAACAACGCTGGTATCAACTTTGGGAAGAGAGTGGCTACTTCGCGACCAAGCAAGATGGCGACTCCTATTGCATCATGATTCCGCCGCCCAACGTCACCGGCAGTTTGCATATGGGGCATGCGTTTCAGGACACCATAATGGATGCGCTGACCCGTTATCACCGCATGAAAGGTTACAACACCCTGTGGCAACCGGGCACCGATCATGCCGGCATCGCCACGCAAATGGTGGTGGAACGCATCATCAACGCCGACGGTAAAACCCGCCACGACTTGGGCCGCGAGGCGTTTATCGAGAAAGTCTGGGAATGGAAGGAAGAGTCCGGCGGCACCATCACCCGACAATTGCGGCGGATGGGTTCGTCGCTGGATTGGGAGAAGGAGCGCTTCACCATGGACGACGGCATGTCCGATGCGGTGCAGGAAGTGTTCATCAAATTGTACGAAGAAGGCCTGATTTATCGCGGCAAACGTCTGGTGAACTGGGATCCGGTGCTGCACACCGCTGTTTCCGACCTGGAAGTGCTGTCGGAAGAAGAAAACGGCTCGATGTGGTATATGCGCTACCCGTTGACCAACGGCACCGGCCACTTATTGGTGGCAACCACCCGTCCGGAAACCCTGCTCGGCGACGCGGCAGTGGCGATTCATCCCGATGACGAGCGTTACAAACATCTGCTCGGCGAATTCGTCGAATTGCCGCTGACTGGTCGCCGCATACCGATCATAGCCGATGAATATGTCGATCCGAAATTCGGTACCGGCTGCGTGAAAATCACGCCGGCCCACGATTTCAACGACTACGAAGTCTGGTCGCGGCATAAACAAATATCCGCCATCGCCGACCTGCCGCACGGCGGCTTGATCAACATCTTTACCGTCGATGCGGCGATTCGCGGCAACGATGATGGCTTTACCATTATTCCTGACGCCTATATTGGCCTGGACCGCTTCGAAGCGCGCAAGAAAATCGTTGCCGATTTGGACGCACAAGGCCTACTGGAAAAAATCGCCGACCATAAATTGATGGTGCCGCGCGGCGACCGTACCGGCGCTGTGATCGAGCCTTTATTGACCAATCAGTGGTACGTGAAAATCGAACCGTTGGCCAAGCCGGCCATCGAAGCCGTCGAAACCGGCGCCATCAAATTCGTGCCGGACAACTGGAAAAACACCTATTTCGAATGGATGCGCAACATCCAGGACTGGTGCATCTCCCGGCAAATCTGGTGGGGCCACCGGATTCCGGCCTGGTACGACGATCAGGGCAATACATACGTCGGCCATAATGAAGCCGAAATCCGCACCACGCATGGCTTGGCCGCCGATTATCCGTTGAAGCAGGACGAAGACGTGTTGGACACCTGGTTCTCGTCGGCGCTATGGCCGTTCTCGACGCTGGGTTGGCCGGAGCAAACCCCGGAATTGGCGAAACATTACCCGACCAGCGTATTGGTCACCGGCTTCGACATCATTTTCTTCTGGGTGGCAAGGATGATCATGATGGGCCTGAAATTCCAGGGCGAAGTACCGTTTAAGGAAGTGTACATTCACGGTCTGGTCCGCGACGCGGAAGGCCAGAAAATGTCTAAATCCAAAGGTAACGTGCTAGACCCTATCGACATCATCGACGGCATCGATTTGGAAGCCTTGGTAGCTAAACGGGTGTCCGGCATGATGCAGCCGCATCTGGCCAAAAAAATCGAACAAGCCACCCGCAAGCAATTCCCGGACGGCATTCAATCGTTCGGCACTGACGCGCTACGTTTTACCTTTGCGTCGCTGGCTTCGACCGGCCGCGACATTCGCTTTGACTTGCAGCGTACCGAAGGCTATCGCAACTTCTGCAACAAATTGTGGAACGCCGCGCGTTACGTGCTGATGAACACCGAAGACCAGGATAACGGCATCGATTGCGCGGAATGCACATACAGCCAGGCCGACTTGTGGATTCTGTCCAGATTGAACCGCACCATCGCAACGACTACCGATGCGATCAAGAGCTATCGATTCGATTTGGCCGCGCAAGCCATCTACGAATTCACCTGGAACGAATACTGCGACTGGTATCTGGAGCTGGCGAAAATCTCGCTGCAAAGCGACGACGAAACCTTGCAACGCGGCACGCGCCAAACTTTATTGAAAGTACTGGAAACCGTGTTGCGTTTGGCGCATCCGATCATGCCCTTCATCACCGAGGAAATCTGGCAACGGGTTGGCCCGCTGGCCGGTGTCACCGCAGCGACTATCATGCTGCAGCCTTACCCGGAAAGCGATAGCACGGCTATCAACACCGACGCGGAAACCAAAATCCAATGGACGATGGACTTCATCCTTGGCATCCGCCGCATTCGTGGCGAGATGAATATCGCCCCCGGTAAGCCGCTGAATGTGTTACTGCAAAACGGCAGCGACACCGATCAAGCTTATTTGAAAGACAGCGAAAGTTATCTGCTGAAACTGGGCCGCCTGGAAAGTATTACCTGGCTGGCGGCGGACGACGACGCGCCGGAATCGGCGATTGCGCTGGTCGGCGACATGAAAATCCTGATCCCGATGGCCGGTTTGATCGACAAAGACGCCGAATTGGCGCGCCTGGACAAGGAAATTCAGCGCATCGAAAAGGAACTGCCGCGTATCGAAGGCAAATTGAGCAATGCCGCCTTCGTCGACAAAGCTCCGCCGGAAGTCATCGACAAAGAGCGCGAGAAACTGGCCGGTTTACAATCATCATTGACGAATCTGAAGGAACAGTACGCCAAGATCAAAGCCCTGTAGTGTAAGCCATGAATCCGGCTCCCCCACAAAAGCCACCGCAAACTCTGGACGAATGGACAGAGCTACTCCGCGTGCAGGAAATGCCGATTTTCTCCAACACCGCGCATAATATCTACGCGGCGTTGGACGACAGGCACAAGGGGGCCATCGAGCTGGCGACGGTAATTCTGCAAGACCCCAACCTCACCGCCAAGCTGCTTAAGGTGGGCAGCAGCCCTTACTACAATCCATCGAAACAAAAGATGAGCACCGTATCGCGCGCCATCGTGGTATTGGGCGCGGAGGTGATCAGAGAGCTGACGCTGGCTTGCTCGTTTTTCGAAGCGATGCTGTCGTCCACCAACAAGGACAGGGCTAATCGAGAAATTGCGTTAGCCTTGCATGCCGCCGTGCAGGCCAAGGATTTGGCGCTCAGCATGGGAGATACCTCGCCCGAGGAAGTGTTTGTCGCGGCGCTACTGCACAATATCGGCCACATTGCCTTCTGGTGCTCCGGCAATCCGCAATCCAAAAAAGTCCATGAGCAAATCGAAAAAAGCGGCCTGAACAATCGCGAAGCTGAGAAAAAAATACTGGGCTTCACCTTGCAAGACTTGGGCAAAAAGCTCAGTAAATCCTGGAGCCTGGGCGGCCTGATAGAAGACGCCATCGCCAAGCCGGATTCCGCGGAAAAACGGGTGCAAATGGTGCAACTAGGGCATCAGATTTGCTTGGCTCTAAAAGCCGGCCGCGACTCAGACACCATGCGGGCTTGTCTGCAGAAAGTCGCCGCATTCACCGGCCTGCCAACGGAAACCCTGAAAACAAAGATCGACAAAAACACCTCGGAAGCCGTGCATATCGCCCGCCAGTTTGGCGCCAACGATGCCTCCAAATTCATCAGCACCGAAGCCATCATTGCCAAATTCGAAGACGCTGAAGAGGAAAAGGCCGACAAGAAACAGCTGCAATTTCAAATTTTGCAAGACATCAGTAGCCACATCAGCGGGCAAATCGATCTAAACGGCCTGTTTGAAATGGTGCTGGAAGGCATACATCGTGGCGTAGAAATGGACAGAACTTTGTTCATGCTGCTCAGTCCGGATAAACAGACGCTAAACGAAAAATTTTCCTTAGGCTGGCATAAAATCGGGCTTGACCAAAAAATCCGTATTTACAATTCCGAACCGTCCGCGAACTTACTGTTTCACGCCTTGCAACAGCAAGAAGGCGTCTGGCTGTTTCCCCAGCAGCATCGCGAGCTTTACACGCCGCAAATCCGCCAGCATATCGGCGATTACGAGTGCTTTGTTTTCCCGGTTTATGCGGAGAAAAAGACCGTGGGCCTCATTTATTGCGACCATTCTATTCATGGACTACCCTTAACGCGCGAGGACTTCACCGCAGCCAAGCATTTTGCCAAACAAGCGCATATCGGCTTAACCCTATACTGCATGAAAAACCACTAATCCATGACAGACTATCAGCTTGCCAATCTTCAGGTTTTTCTCGTCGAACCGTCACATACTCAGCAGCAAATCATCTCCCATTTTTTACATGCTTGCGATATCAACGACATTACCTGCCTAAATACCGGCGCGGAGTTGTTCGAGCGTTTACAGCACTCCCGGCCCGATCTGATTATCAGCGCGATGTATTTGCCCGACATGACCGGCGTGGAGTTGGTAACCTCGCTTCGCAAACACGACGAGTCCTACGAAATGGCCTTTTTGCTGATTTCCAGCGAGACCAATATCAAATATCTGGAACCGATCCGCCAGGCCGGCGCCATCGCCATATTACCCAAGCCGTTTACCCGTCAAGCCCTGGAAACCGCCCTGCATTCCACGCTGGAGTATGTTCGTCCTGAAAAACTTAACCTGACCCATCTGGACATAGAGGACCTGAGCGTGCTGCTGGTAGACGACAGCGAATTCTCGTTGAAATACTTGACCCGAGTTTTCGAAAATATTGGCGTTGGGCAAATTGTGACCGCTCATGACGGCAAACAAGGGCTGCAAATGTTCAATCAGCAGTATTTCGATCTCGTAGTCACCGACTACAACATGCCGCAGATGGATGGCCTACAACTGGTCGATCACATTCGCAACCATTCCGAGCGCGGCTCGGTACCTATTCTGATGGTTACCAGCGAGCAAAATGAAAGCCGCCTGGCGGCCATCGAAAAATCCGAAGTCTCCGCCATACTAGACAAGCCCTTCGAAGCCACTTCAATCAAGCGCCTTCTGATTAATTTGCTCAATTGAGCTAATCTTGTGTGGCGAGCGAATACCCCACAATATGCACGGCTATGAGAATCCCGGATCGAACCAATGTCCGATGCGGCCATGATCGAGCTCATCCGGTTTTCGCGCAAAATATGCCAGGACTGACCACCAATAGCCCCAAATTAAGGTACGGAATATGAAGCCGACTATCACGCCTAACAATAACGAAAAAAAACTCGCGGACGATGATTTTATCGTTTCCAAGACCGACACCTCGGGGCGGATCACTTACGCTAATCGCATTTTTATGGAAATCGCCGGCTATCCGGAACACCAATTGCTGGGCATACAGCACAACATCATCCGACACCCGGACATGCCGCGCGGCGTGTTCAGATTTATGTGGAATACCTTAAAAGCCGGTGACGAGTTTTTCGGATTTGCCAAAAATCTATGCCGGGATGGCGGATTTTATTGGGTATTTGCCAACATTACGCCGGATTATGACAAGGACGGTAAATTGCAGGGTTACTATTCGGTGCGCCGTAATCCGCCCCGTAACGCACTGGGGGTCATCATACCGATTTATCAAGAAATGTTGGCCATCGAGAAACGCCATTCAGTCAAAGATGCCCCGGATAAATCGCTGGAATACCTATTTGACGTGGTTCAGCAATCCGGCGCTAAAAATTACAATAGCCTGGTGCTAAGCCTTTACAAGCCCAACGGAGTGTAAGCCATGAATTCAAATGCCAATATTCCGTTTTTAAGAACCAAGCTGAATTATGCGGTGGCAGCCGTTATATTTTTTACTGTTGCGGCATTCGTCTACACGCTTATCACGCATGGCTTTTCCTGGCTCATGCTTGGCTTGCTGCTGCCGTTGCCGGTGATAGCTCTGGATGCCTGGCACGCCGGCAAACAATGCCTGCTGGTATTAGAGCGTATAGAAGAAGTGCTGAGACACACAAATCAAGGCCAACTCTATCATCGCGTCACCAAAACGCGAGGCATGGGCGAAGTCGGCAAAATAGCCTGGGAGCTCAATGAGACCTTGGACATCATGGAGTCTTACTTCAAAGAAATGAACTCCTGTTTCCAGCACGCAGCCGAAGGCAATTATGACCGTTATGCCTTGGTTGACGGCTTTCCGGGCATACTGAAAAAGTCGGCGAAGAATATGAACGACGCCATCAAATTAATGGATGAAAACGACAAATTGACGATCAAGCGGCGTTTATCGGCCGGTCTGCATGCGCTCAACACCAACAATTTGCTCAACAATCTGAAAGGCAATCAGAGCGACTTGCTCAATATCACCGAGCAAATGCAGAAAGTAGAAAATATTGCTGTGGAAACGGGTGAAAACGCCAACGCCAGCCTATCGGCAGTGGAAACCATCAGCAACTCCCTGTCCGACATCAATGCCAATGTACATTCGGTGTCGGATGTGATCGGTGCGCTGATTAACGACAGCAAAAAAATTACTGAATCCTTATCGATGATTACCGGAATTGCCGATCAAACCAACCTGCTGGCCTTAAACGCCTCCATAGAAGCGGCACGCGCCGGCGAGCATGGACGGGGCTTCGCGGTAGTCGCGGACGAAGTCAAAAATCTCTCCGAGCATACCAAGAACGCCGCGTTGGAAGTCTCCAGAACATTGAAATCGTTTAATAAGCGAGTCGAACAAATGCAAATCGAGGCTGAAAGTTCGTCATCGCTGTCGCAAGAGATACTGGCTCAGGTCAACTCCTTCCGCCAGCAGTTTTCCAATCTCTCGCAGTCGGCAAAAATTTCGGTCGATTACATTTCTTATGCAAAAGACAAATCCTTCGGCGTCCTGGCCAAACTGGATCATGTGGTTTACAAACAAAACGGCTATGTAGCGATAGAAACCTTCAGCGAGTGTCCGCATCACCAAGCGATCATGGTAGACAACCATAATTGCCGGCTAGGAAAATGGTATTACGAAGGGCTGGGCTATGAAAAATTCCGCTCGACCAGCGCTTACGCCAAATTGAATCAGCCGCATGCCGAGGTGCATAGGACGACGCAAAAGGCTTATGAAGTCTCTCGATCCAAATGGGTGGATGATCCAGGCATGCTGGATGAGATCATTCGGCAAATGCAACTGGCCGAGGCCGCCAGCGCCGAGGTGATGCAGTATATCGACGCGATGGTGGAAGAAAGGCATAAAAACATATAGTCCACCGCTTTACAGAATCGCCGTAGCGCAAGTCGCTTCGGTGCAAAGCGCAGCAACATGCACTGAGCTGCCTAACTTCCCAAATATTCCACCGTCACTTCCGCTAATCCGTGCATACCGATCTGTTCCGCCGCGCCCTGGGACAGATCGATAAGTCGATTAGCCTTGAATGGCCCCCTGTCGTTGATCACCACATCCACAAAACGGCCGTTACGCAGATTGGTAACCCGAACTTTAGAGGGAATCGGCAGCGATTTATGCGCCGCCGTCATGCCGCGCGGATCGAAGCGGTCGCCATTGGCCGTAAAATTACCGGATTCTGCGCCATACCAGGAAGCCAATCCCTGTGCTTTGTACCCTAGCGCGCTTTGCAGCGGGGAATAAATTTTACCTTTGACTTTATAAGATTTGCTGTAAGTAGTCTTGGTCGTACCATTCAGCATGGCTTGATCGTCAGTGCGTTGCAGCGTCGGAACACTGGAACAGGCACTAAGTAGACTAATAAACATCAGCGGCATAACTGTATGCCATCGCCGCACGTTGAGGCTAAATCGGCTTGAAAAAACCGATACCGTGTTTAACAACATAACTGTTTCTCCGCGTGGAAGACTACTTAAACAAGCAGTCTTCAATGGATAGCGTTGAAAAATTCAGACGAGATTGCCGAGCCGGTTTATCCTGACGGATTGCTCAGTTAACTACCCGATGGCCGCGTTGGCGTAAGCAGTTGTTGTAGGCGTTTTTATAGCGGTCTTCGGATTGAATACCTTGTTTGGATGCACCGCCGATACCGCCGGCAGCCGCACCGATAGCCGCGCCTTTTCCAGGGCTGCCGAGCACTGCGCCCAAAGCGGCGCCGCCGGCCGCGCCAATCAGGCCGCCAACGCCGGCGCCTATTGCGGCTTCCTTCGCAGTACCTCCGGACGCTTGCGATGCCAATTGCTGGCACTCATGCATATCCTGATTCAAGCGGTAAGAATTTGGGTTATTGTAAGCATCGACGGTTGGCGTCCAGCCGGTTTGCGAAGCGCAAGCCGATACCAACAGACAAGCGACAGTGACTGAACAGACTGTTAGCTTCGTCATTATCTATTCATCCCATTGCCAATCCACGAACCGGCCGCAGCACCGATACCGGCCGCCAATGGGTCACCGCGACCCATTTCATAACCCATCGCACTACCCACCAAACCACCGACCAAACCTTGCGGAGAACGTTGGTCGTACCCGCCGTATCTAACTGGCGGGGGTGGCGGCGGCGCGTAATAGCGCTGTTGCATGGGCACATATTCCACTACTCGCTCGGGCACATACACCCGCTCCACAGGGTAAGCAGGGTAATACTCGCGTCCATAACCGTGACCGTGATGGTGGTGCCGATGATGACGATGCTCGCCCCAATCGTCATCGGCCAAAGCCGCTGACGAAAACAACAAACCGATCAACATGATTTTTGTCACTCTGAACATATATGACTCCTTGTTGGGAAATTATTCAGTTGCGGCAAATTCTAGGGAGACTGGCTTAAAACAGAATTAAGGGCAGATTATGATCGGATTAAGAATCTCGCCGCGCCGATTAGCCCGTTAAGCAACGAAATCAGCAATTATCTGGGCATATTCTTGTCCGACCTTGAAGGCCCTGATTCGTCATTAAACAGAACGGGCGATAACTGCATTCGCGGTGGGTTGTAAAATACTTAGAGTTGTTTTTGGACCGTTTCAACTTGCGTTTGAAGTTGGAAATCTACCGATGCATTCCACGTCAGAACAGCGAAGTCTACTCCTCCGACACCACCATCTTCCTGAACCCAAACCACTCATCCAAAACCTGGTGCACATCGTCAATGCCGACTTTGTTCAATGCGGAAAACAATTGCAAAGTCACCACAATATCCGCTTGACTCAAATCCCGCTGCACCTGCAATAAAGTAGTCTTGGCCGCGCCGAATTTCAGTTTGTCGGATTTGGTCAACAAAATGTGCAAGGGCAATTTGCGATGTTCGCACCATTCAACCATTTGCCAATCGAAATCGGTGAGTGGGTGGCGGATGTCCATGACTTGAACGATACCGCACAGGGCTTGGCGGTCGTGTAAGTAGCTTTCCATCATCTGCCGCCAATCTTTTTTGATGGCTTCCGGCACTTTGGCGTAACCATAACCGGGCAGGTCGACCAGTTTGCGTTGGGCGTCTATTTCAAAAAAATTCAGCAATTGGGTACGGCCGGGGGTTTTACTGACGCGGGCCAAGGCATTTTGTTGCACCAGCGTATTGATTGCACTGGATTTACCGGCGTTGGAGCGGCCGGCGAAAGCGATTTCCATGCCTTGGTCGGGCGGCGCATCCTTCAGTTTGGGGGCGCTGTTGATGAACTTGGCTTGGTGGTAGATGGGATTCATCACAGTCTCGCTTAGTGTTTATAAATCGGTTAGAATCCAGGCATTATAACGTCCGGCGGCTGACATCAGCTTGCTTTATATCGAATCAACTTTCCTGAGCAGGGGCCCATAATGATAAAAAAATTGCTGACTGTTTCCATCTCTTTGTTGTTGGCAACTGCCGCCGGTCATGTAAATGCGCAAGGTAATGCCAGCGCCAGCGCCGGAAAAACCAAAGCCGCCAGTTGCGCGGGCTGCCACGGCGAAGACGGTAACAGCACGATGCCGGCGTTTCCGAAATTGGCGGGACAGCATCAAACTTATTTGGTTAAGCAATTACAAGCGTTCAAGAGCGGCGCGCGCTTGGCCCCGATGATGGCGCCATTAGCAGCGGGCCTTGACGAGCAAACAATTCAAGAGCTTGCCAGTTATTATGCTGGCAACAAAATTTCCACCAATCCGGCGCCCAAACTGCCGACGAATGATGACGACGATGCGCCCGCAAAAACCCCTGAGCAAGAAAAAGCCGCGCTGGATGCCTTAATTACGCAAGGTAGCGACTTATACCGTAACGGCAATATCAGCCGCGAAGTGTCGGCATGCGTGGCATGCCACGGCCCTTATGCTGAAGGCAATAAACCGGCCTCATTCCCGTCCTTACATTCGCAGCACGCCGATTATCTGATTAAAAGTCTGACTGATTTCAAAACCGGTGCCCGCAGCAACAACCGTGAGAACATGATGCACATGATCGCCACCAAAATGACTGACGAGGATATTAAAGCGGTTGCTTATTACATCTCCACGATGAAATAAGCCTTCGTTATCCGGCGGAGTTGCTGCTCTGCCGGATTTGATCCAGTCCTTGATTCACAAGGATTAAATTCTCTTCCTCGTTCTTGTCGCAACCTGCCTTCCTCGCTCTGAAAGCTCTCTTCCTGAAGGCCGGCGCGGAAGCGTTGCCTTGAAAACTGGACAAGGTCAGCTCCGCAACAGATTGGATTAGATTACAGAACTGCGTTTGCTTGAATGTGACGGAGTGAGGGCTGACGAGGCGCGGACCAGTCCTTGACTGGGTGAATACGTTCGATTTTTTGTCAAATTGTTTACGCATCTGCGTGTAAACATGGTTTTTTATCGGGAATACATTATTACGGAGAACGTTGATGTTAAAAATAATCGCATTGTTGGGACTGTTGGGCTTTTCTTCGCTGGTAAATGCAGAAGGCGGTTACGAAGCCATAACGCCGGCCCAGCCGGTACAAAATCCGGACAAGATCGAAGTGATCGAATTTTTTTGGTACGGCTGTCCGCATTGCTATAGCCTGGAGCCGTCTATGGTGGAATGGCTGAAAACCAAACCCGCCAATGTTGAGTTTATCCGTCAGCCGGCGGTATTCAGCGATCTGTGGGGCAAGCATGCCAAGGCCTATTTTACGGCCGAAGCTTTAGGCATTTTGGATAAAGTCCACGCCGATCTGTTCGATGCGATTCAGAACAAGAAGCAAAAATTAGTCAGCGAAGACGAACTGGCTAAGTTTTTTGCCGATCATGGCGTTAAGGACGAGGATTTTCGCAGTGCTTTTAACTCGTTTTTGGTCGATGCCAAGCTGCGTCAAGCCGAATCTACCGGTCCTCGTTACGGTATCAGTGGCGTACCTGCGCTGATTGTCAACGGCAAATACAAAGTCACCGCCCAGTCGGCCAAATCTCAAGCCAACATGTTGACCGTAGTCAATCAATTGATCGCGCAAGAGAGCCAGAAAAAATAAACACCCCACTAACGAATTGCCGCACAGGGACGTGAGGGACGAATGCTGATTGTAGGATATTCTTCACAAATTCAACGATAGTCTATAATCAAGCGTCTAAGAATTTAAGAATTAGGGCACGTTTCATGGTTTTTTTTAAAAACAAGGATGAGGGTCCAGACAGGTGGAAGGAAAAATACCTCAAGCTGTTGGACGACCAGGAACACACTGAAAAACAATACAAAGCCAACGAAGAGTTGTTATGCAAAACCATCGTCCGTTTTGCGCTGGCCGTAAAAGGCCTGAATCGGCAACTTGATCCTCACTTAAACCGTATTCGCAATTTATTAAAAAGCGGCCTGCAAAGTCAGCAATTGCAGAAAGAGCTATCGGCTTTTTCTAATGCGCTGATAATGCTGGAAGAATCGCCTGAGCCTTCGCTCATGGACGCTTCATTGCTGTTCGAGTTTCTTGGCAAACAATATCCCCAACACTCGGATCAGCTTGATGAGATTCGCGAAAAATACGAAAACCGCCTGTTCAGTAACAATCAGGCCTTTTATCTGGCACTGTTGGAGCTTATAGAGGGCAACAAGCCGCTTACCAACATGGACTTGGCCTTGGAGCTAACCGGAGCGGATGCTAAAGCCATCAATATTCAACTGGTTCGTTTGTTGGACAATGCGGAAATTCCGTTGGTTTTTGCCGAAGACGCCGAAAAGATCAAAAACCGGCTGCATGCCGATCAAGCCTTAGGGCCTATTTTTGACGATACGGTTGCATTGCTGTTGGCGATAAAAAAACATTTGGAATCCGAACAGCAGGAGATGGCGGCATTTTTGTCGAAATTGACCGAGCAATTAACCGAGTTAGGTGTAAAAGCGACCGGTGTTAACGCCGCCAACGAAATAAGGGTTAAAAAGCGCAATCTGCTGGATCAAGCGGTATCCGAGCAAATTATGGAGCTACGCGAAAAGTCCGAGAACGCGACGCAACTTGAGCCGCTGAAGCAAATTGTCAGCAGTCGATTAACCACTATCACGCAACAGATCCAAGCACACAATCTCCAGGAACAGCAGGAACGCGATAAAACCCAACGGGACATGCAGATCCTGTCACAAAGGTTGCGGGAAATGGAGTCCGAGTCCTCTGAGTTGCGCTCGAAACTGGATCTGGCCCAACATCGCGCGACCCGCGATCCGTTGACTAATCTGCCCAATCGGTTGGCGTTCGAGGATCGATTGGCGGATGAGATGGCGCGTTGCCGACGGCATAAATCGCCGATGACACTAATGGTTTGGGACGTGGATCTGTTTAAGAGCATCAACGACACTTATGGCCATAAAAGCGGGGATAAGGCCCTGATTGTGATAGCCGAATTATTACTCAAACACTGCCGGGAAACCGATTTCGTGGCGCGTTTCGGCGGCGAGGAGTTTGTGATGATATTACCCGGCGCTGATGCCAAATCCGCCTTGGTGATCGCGGAAAAGCTTCGAAAAACCCTGGAAAACAGTAGCTTCAATGCCAATGGCAACAAAGTGTCGATCACCTTATCCTGCGGAATGAGCCAATTTATCGATGGCGACACTAACGAATCGATTTTCAATCGAGCCGACTCAGGTTTGTACCGCGCCAAACAAACCGGCCGTAACCGCTGCGTTGTCGTGTAACCAAGTCTGATTCATGGCAACTGCTAACCCTTATTCCGCACCACTCGATAACGAAAAGTTTTTATACAAGCTCGTTATTCAGCTGCTGATTTTTTGCCAAGGCAGCCACAAGTTGTTGGAGCCCCATCTTCTGGCAATAGGTGCAAAGTTGCGCAGCGGCGCTAATGCGCAGGAATTACTGCCTGAGTTGCAAGCGGTTTCCAAAACTTTGTTACACATTTCCAAACAAGCCAAGCAGAATGTGAGCGTCGGGGAAGACGATGCTACTGAGTCACAACACAACTATTTGCTGGAGCGTTTAGATGAACTGCTTGGCGAAACTGAGGTGCCTTTACGTTTTCAGCAACAGACGTCGCTATTAAAGCAACGGGTCAGAGCTAATCTCAGCGAGGATTCGTATAAGAAAGTCATCGACTCAGCGATTACATTGTTGCTGAACATCAAGGATTACAGCGCCTCCGAGCAGAAAGGTATCGATGTATTTCTCGGCGATTTAAGCGAGAGGCTGGACGAGCTCGGCCAAGACGTAGAAACCGCCGGGCAAGCTAATCGCGCATTGATTGATGATCGCGAGATTATGAACACCGAAATTCACAGGCAAGTCGGCAATCTAAAGGACTCGACACAGGCGGCTGAAGAACTCGATTTGCTGAAGAACCAGACAGCCGAGCATCTTGATCGTTTGCTGGAGCGGTTACTTGAGCATAAACAAATAGAAGATGAAAGGCAGCGGGATGCACAAGAAAAAATTGAGTCAATGACGCAAAAATTGCAGGAACTGGAAACCGAGACAGAAACCCTGCGCGTCAAACTTAAGATAGAGCACGACAAAGCCCTAAGCGATTCCTTGACCGGATTGCCGAATCGTCTGGCGTATAACAATCGTGCGGAAATGGAATTGAAACGTTGGAAGCGTTATAAAGCGCCGCTAGCGCTGATCATTTGGGATATTGATTTTTTCAAGCAAATCAATGACACCTACGGCCACAAGTCCGGCGATAAAACCCTGGCCTTGGTTGCTCAGCTATTGCTGAACAACTGCCGGGAAACTGACTTCGTCGCCCGTTACGGCGGCGAGGAATTTGTGATGCTGATGCCCAACACTAGTGCGCTTCAGGCGCTGGAAATGGCGGAAAACACCCGCAAGATGATTAAAAGCTGCGGATTTAATTCTAACGGCGAAAATATCAATCTAACCCTGAGTTGCGGTATCAGTGAGTTTATAGACGGCGACATGCATGACGATGTGTTCGTGCGGGCCGATCAGGCGCTCTATCAGTCCAAACAAGGTGGGCGCAATCGCTGTACGGTGTTCGAACGATAATTTTTAACGGCTCCTACCTTTTTGGCGGTTCTTTTAGAACACTGGCTATCTAGCGCAAAAAGTTAGTTTTTTAGCATCGCCTCTACAAACGCGCTCCCCACAACTGAGCAATCTGTTCGCTTACTCTCAGCCAAATAAAAATGGATAGCTAACCGATCTGAACGGTGTATTGGCTGTTAGGCAACGGTCGAATATGCCGATTGCCTCATCGCAGGAGATGATTTCCTGCTGACTGTCCAGGATATAGTGGGCTAAATTAAGGATACATTTCCAGTGGCGGCGATTGTCGATAAAGCGAAAAGCCTGAAGCAACAATTCCTGCATTTTCTCTTCCCGCTGACTTTTTGACGCGATGAAGTGATCCAGGTAACTGAGCGCCTTTTCCAGATCGCTGCAGCCGCCGTAGTTATGTAAGGCATTGAAACTTATTAGATTGATATTAAAAACTTCGTCATCGCGAATGGACACGTATTTGGCTTCCGCCAAAGGCCCAACCAATAAGTTGACAACATCCGCTTCGTAAGCGCGTTGACAGGCGTGCTGCTGCTTATCGTCGGATAAGTCGTTAAAGCTTTCCACGACAGCAATCGGCAAGTTTTGGATTAAGTTGCCGTCTACGACTTTCGCAAAAAAATCGTCGTAAGCATTAACAGGCCGTTTGACATGTATTTCAAAAAATACCGGAGGTAATTGTTTTTGGCGATTGCCAAGATGGATAGCCGCGGCATGACCGGCTTCATGAAAAGCTGTGCGCCAATTGAGTTCGTTAGGGTGCACGAAAGTTGACGTAGTTGAATAGTAGTTTCGTTCCATAGACAGCAACCTCATCCAGAAAAAAGATGCGGCCCAAGGGCCGCATTGAGGAAGGATATTAAAACTCTTTACCCTTTAGGAGAGGGAGCGCATACATAAGAGTTGCATACAGTTTAATGCTGGAAGCGCGTTTTGAAAATGTGACAAATTGACGCGCGGCAAACTGTCACTCGATATAACAACGACTTTTCGGGTTGAAAAAACAGGTATTACGGCGTCATACCCATTAACGTAAAACTTAAGCGTCCTGTTTACTGCGATGCTTAGTCCAGAACGGCAAGGACAGCATAAGCAAACAAGCCAGCCAGCCAAGCAACTGTTGGTTATACAAGGTGTAGCTCAGCGCAAAGGGCAAACCTTCTGAAAAGCCTGGGTGAGCTTGAATGAAATCCCGGCCATCCATAAAGGCTTTGACCTCTCCCAGTATTAGCGCGATGGCGCCAAAACTCAGTAAATAAGCCAAGAACCGATCACGGCGGCTTTGCAAGTTCCCGCCAATTAGACTGTCAAACGCCAAAACTCGGCCATTGAATTTATGCTCCTTTAGCCATAGGCAAGCAATCAAACCGATCACCCCAATAGCCGGAATGGCAAACTGCTCGATCGGAAAGCTCAAATAGCGCCCATTCATAGCCAGTCCGTAAGTTTTATAAAGTGCCAACAATATGAAGACTAGATAACCGGCTCTTAAGCTATTGGCCAACTTAATACTGCCTGGTTTATCAATCAAAATATCGCTGCCACGTTCAAGCAGCAGCGCGCCGAGAATCGTATTCGCGATCACCAAGGCTACGGTATAAAGCCTTTGCCAAGTGCTGTAACTGGTGTACCAGAGAAAATCGGCCAATGTCACCAGGCAAACGCTGAAGACTTGCGCCAGGGTGAAAAACGCCAACATGCGGATCAGCGAAACTTGCTCCAGCTTTTTGGAATACCTCGCGATTGCCAACAGCCAGATCAGCGTGGCGACGGCAAAGCGGATCGGCCAATTGGGTGCTTCGTTGACCGGGCCGGTCAACGGGAATACTGGTTCGCGGTCCGCCGAGAACAAGCCCCAGTTGGCCCCCACCACGCCCTCCAGTTCACTTTTCCAGGGTTGGTTAAAGGCTTCGACAATGTTGTAATCAAAGCCGTGGCGATTGGCGACCTGGATCATGCCGCGAATGAATGTGGCTTCGTTGACGACACCAGGAATGGCCATGCCGCGCTGTCTGCCGGCGCTGGGCCAACCGGACTCACCTATCAATATAGGTTTGCCGGGCGCAATGCCACGGGCTTCGTCTTCTACCTGTTTGACAATTTTTTCCAGATGCTGCGAGGCATTCTCCACCGAAATGGGTTCATCCTCCCAATAAGGCAGGATGTGAATGGTGATGAAGTCCACTTCGTTGATCAGTTTGGGGTACTTCATATACATCGACCAGACGTCCGCATAAGACACGGGTTGCTTGACCGCTTTCTTCACCTCGCGGATATAACCTATCAGCCGGTCAACATCCATGTCGCCGCGCAATAACACTTCGTTGCCGACAATCACTCGTTTCACCACGTCGGGGTTTTCATTGGCCGATTTGATCAACGCATTAACTTCATTACTGTTGTCTTTGTACCCGTAACCAAGCCAGGCGCCCTGGATCATTTTCAATCCGTGTTTGCGAGCTAACCCCGGAGTGGGTTGTTGGCCGCCGAGACTGGAGTAAGTGCGGATGCTTTCCGTTTTGTCTGCCAGCAGACGCAAGTCTTCATCGATATGTTCCGGCAATGGGAATTTTTCTTCCAGCGGACTAAAGCCCTCCCGAAACGGTGCGAAGGAGAGGCTCATCAACTTGCCGGAGGGCACGTCCGTGCCGGCGTCTTGCGGCTGATTGTTCAACCAGGCGAAACTGCCGTGAACTAAAAAAATGAAAATCAAACAAAGCAATACTCTGATGCTGGGCATAATCTGACTGAGGGGTCTGTTGCAAAAATGACGCGGATTGACTGGCAATAATCGCTCGTCATGGAATTATAAGGCATTAGCCGCATTCCCGAATTACATCGTTTGGCAGCTAAGTAATAACGGTCAGGATTGTCGCGAGTTCATTAAATATTTACTGTACTTTACCCATGGGTTCTGGTTACAGTATCTGGCTTTTCTGATATTCGGAAACCTTATTAAGGCTTCCGTCAATTCGTCTGTTTTATGAGGTTTTGTATGCATAAAAAGGTTATCCCCATTCTATGTGGCGCCATGCTGCTTCCGGCGTCGCAATGGGCTGTGGCGGCGGTAGACAAACTACCGGCGACCAATAGCGTCAAGATGGGTGCGGCAGAGGAAGTTTGTTCCGAATTTACCGATGCCAAGTGGCGTGATGCGCAAGTGATCGACGGAGTCGAAATACAAGAATCACGGATGTGTAACCCCGATAATCCTGCTGAAATCGCTGCTTTTGTTAAAGGCACCAATAATATTTCCATGTCTACCTTAATGGAGACACAGCTCGCCGCTGATGCCATCACACTCGGCGAAGATATGGACGGCGACGGCGACCCCGACCACTATATTATTAAGCTGGAAATTGCCGAATTGAACGGCCATTCTCCGGACATGAAAGACCCCACCACCACCTTTGACATTGCCCCCGGCATTCAACCGACTTTCTGGGTATACGCGCCGAAAACGCGCGATATGTCTACATTGAGCTTGTACGAGCCGGTGGCCAATCCTTTATTGCGCGCGCCATCGCCAACTATCCGGGTCGAACAAGGCGATATTGTGTGGTTGGTGCTGGAAAACAGCCATTACTTTCCGCACTCAATCCACTTGCATGGCGTAGATCATCCTTACATGGATCATAGCGGCGAAGGCAACGATGGTGTCGGTCAAACCGGCCAGATGGATGTTTTGCCCGGCCAGAGCAAAACTTATGTAATCAAACCGCGCCAACCCGGCACTATGTATTACCACTGTCACGTACAGCCACACACTCATATTCCGATGGGTTTGCAAGGCATGTTTGTGGTCGAGGAAAATCGCCCCAACAACTGGGTACAGGTTTTCAACGTCGGCAACGGACAGGTTCGCCATCCATCGGTAGCGGTCAAAGAAAAATATGCGGCCGAGTACGATCTGCACTATCAATCGGTTGATAAGGAATTGCATGAAATGGTGCGATCCGCCAATGATCCGCGGATTATTGCCCGGCGGATGAATCAGGAATATGACATTACTGATGCTAGCCCCGATTATTTCATGCTGAATGGTCGTTCATTCCCTTACACATTGAGGGAATCGCTGATCTTGATGGAAGAAAACAAAAAGGTCAAATTGCGAGTCTTGAATGGTCATGAAGAAGCATTTGCGCTGCACGTGCACGGCCACAAGCCTATGGTGACGCATTACGATGGTGTCGATAACGGCCCTAATTCTTATATCAAGCGCGACGTACATGGCATGGTACCCGCCCAGCGTATCGATCTGGAATTAAGCGGTGTTGACGATGGCTTGAACAGTTTTGGTCAAGGCGTGTGGATGTTTCACGACCACGTCGAGAAATCCTTCACTACTAACGGTATCGGCGAGGGTGGTGACATCAGCTTAGTGGTTTACAAAGGTTTTTCCGACGAGAAAGGCATCCCCAAAGTCCATGGCATGAGCCTGGCGCCTTACTTCACCAGAGAATTCTGGCAAGGTAAATACCCGGCCTGGCAAGATTACGATGCCTGGAAGAGCTTAGGTTTGCCGGATATCAGTAATAAAAAGCAAGTAGCTTTTGTGCCGCCACCGCCTCCCCCGTTGAATACGGGCGACGCCGCTGCGAAAGCGGAAGCAGCCGGAAATCAGCCGTCTTTTATTGGGCAATTGCTGTATGGCTTGATACTAGGCGGTTTGAGTTATGTCGGCTTTGCCAATCGCCAGCGGATCATGGCGATGTTCAAAAAGTAAGCGCCAACTGCTCTGCGCCAGACCAACGCCGCTGTCGAGCTAAAGCCTCGGCAGCGGCGTTTTGCTATAGGCTCGCGTGTAACTCCGCATCGTGTCCTGAGTGATGCAAAGCAATCTTGTATTGTTATGACCAAAGCGAATTGCGCGCAATCCTGCGCCATCTAAAATCCGGCAAAAATTTGCGACCTACTGCCGTTGACGTCAGTTGGCAAGCAGCCCTTCCTGTCATTTGACGGAGGCAATCAGCTATTTCGTAGCGCATTGAACTCGCCTCTTTTCGCCGCGACAAACAACTCGGTAATCCAGCCAACAACCAGACAATATGCCGGACAATCACAATCCGGATTTGGGTGTTAGAATGCTCAGCCATTGATGTTAAGGGGACATTGCCGACCATAGTTTGGCGGCGTGTTCCGCAAGTAGGCGCTCGGATATCTAAGAAAAGAGGAAATTATGCGTAACTGGAAACTGTTGCCGGCGATCACTTTAGCGACCCTCGCAACTGCTATTGTGCTATATGTCGCGTTCTACTTCGTGTTTCTCGATTTTTTCGTGGATTTATGGTGGTTCCGTTCGCTGGAATTCGAAGCTTACTTTTGGTTGAAATTACTCTACCGATTTATTTTCTCCGGTGCGGTTACTGCGTTTTTCTTTGCTGTTTTTTTATTTCACTTCTGGATTGCCTCTCGCTACCTGGGCCTGAACCCGCCCGATGAAATATTGATGGACGATTCCAAGCGTCGGCGTTTTCAACGCTTTGCCGATGTGTTCATGAGTGGTTCGGCTCGTATCTATACTCCCATTTCACTGCTACTCGCCGTAGTGATTGCTGTGCCGTTCTATTTGCAATGGGAGCAGGCGCTGCTGTTTTTCTTCGGCAGCGCATCGGGCATCGTCGATCCGGTATATGGCAACGACGTCAGCTTCTACATGTTTTCCTATCCGATTTACATGCTGATTCAGAAGGAGTTGTTAACCACAGCGGTTATTGTGTTTTTGGCGACCGGCGTGCTGTATTGGATGGAGCATGAATTTGTCCCCAATCAAAGCAAGGAATTTCCACTGGGTGCGAAGATCCATTTGACGGTGCTGTTTGCATTCGTAGTGCTGTTTGTGGTCTGGGGATTTTTACTGGAACGCTTCGCCTTGTTATATTCCGGGGGTAACGAACCGGTGTTTTTTGGCCCCGGCTTTGTCGAATTGCGTTACAAGTTGCCTATGATTTGGCTTGAAGTCTTGTTCTTTTTGGCGATTGCCATATCGGTAGTTTTTTACGCGCTGTCGGAGAGACATCGTAGTAAAACGCCTATTATCGT
This sequence comes from Methylomonas sp. TEB, assembly GCF_047777895.1. Lineage (GTDB taxonomy): Bacteria > Pseudomonadota > Gammaproteobacteria > Methylococcales > Methylomonadaceae > Methylomonas. Next base: position 428,924 of record NZ_CP180476.1, on the reverse strand, counting down.
TGCCTCGTTGGGTTTTTTGGCTGTTTGGGGCCTGCAAGGCTCTCACACCCTACCGGAGTTGATTGAAAAATTCATCGTCAAGCCTAATTTTACCCGCACCGAAGGTGATTCGATTCGGCATAACATTGACGCCACCATGGCGGCATTCGATTTAAACAATATTAAAACCGTCGATTTTCAGGTCAATCTGGACGCCACCAAAGATATAGAAGCCTGGTCGACCAAAAAACATTTCGAAAACATTCCGGTTTGGGATCGCGAATTTCTGATCGACAGCTATATGCAGTTACAAGGCATTCGGCCTTATTATGGCTTTCCGACTGTCGATGAAGACCGTTATTTTATTAACGGACATCATCAACAAGTCAATCTGGCAGCCCGTGAAGTCAATATCGATAAATTGCCCAAGGAGGCGCAAAACTGGGAAAACACCCATTTGCGCTACACCCATGGCTACGGCGCGGTCATATCTCCAGCCGCTCAGGATGCCGGCATTCCTATCGTTTGGTACTTGCGCGATTTGAACATGACTTCGGATGTTGGGTTTTCCGTGAAGTACCCCGACATTTATTACGGCCAGGAAAAATATCGCTACGCGATCGTACCGAACAACTTGGCTGTGACCGATATTTCCGGCTCTGCGCCAGGCGAATCGCTGGATTATCAGGGTATCTCCGGCATACCGATTCCGTCGCTGTTCAGAAAAATGTTGTTCGCGTTTTACCTGAAAGACGAAAAAATATTCTTCTCTCCCAACATATCCGCGCAAAGCAAGTTACTTCTGCGTCGCAATATCGACGAGCGAATTACCGCGCTGACGCCGTTTTTACACCTGGATAAAGATCCGTATTTGGTTGTTGACAAGGATCGCTTCTACTGGATACAGGACGCCTATACCTTATCCAATTATTACCCGGTCTCCAAACCGGCAGCTGACGATTATCTGGACGGCCAGCACAAGTTCAATTACATCCGTAATTCGGTCAAAATTGTGGTCGATGCCTATGACGGTAGCGTCGATTACTATATTTCCGACCCAAAAGATCCGATCATCAACGCTTACAACCGCGCGTATCCCGGCGTTTTCAAAAATTTGCGGGAAATGCCCGACGAGCTAATGCAGCATCTGCGTTATCCGCGCGACTTGTACTATATGCAAATGAAAATTTACGCTAAATATCATCAAAACAGCCCGGAGTTGTTTTATGAACAGGCGGAAACCTGGCAGTTCGCCTCCGTGGATGGACAGCCGGTATTACCGTATTTCATTACGATGGACTTTGATCGTTGCAACGATTTGGAGGAGTTTGTGATGATTAATCCGATGACCCCGATCCATAGGGACAATTTAAGCATGGTGGGCATTGCCGGCACAGTTGACGAAAAAAGCTGCGACCACAGTTACAAGCCGGGTATCACTATTTTCAAATTCCCTAAGGCCGTGCAGGTTAACGGACCTTCGCAAGTCAATGCGCTGATCGATCAAAACCCGGAAATCGCCTCGCAGTTTACCCTATGGAATCAACAAGGCTCGGAAGTTAAAAAAGGCCGGATGGTGATATTGACGATGGGTAATTCGATTTTATATGTACAGCCTATTTATATGCTGGCGACCAAAACCAAGATGCCTGAGCTGGCGCGGGTAATTGTTTCGATAGGCAATCAGGTGGTGATGGACAAAACCTTGCAGGCGGCCTTCAGTCGTTTGAAGGATTTGTTTATTAAAGGCGCAGCTGGGCCTGTTTCAGGCGTTTCGGCAGCTGAAAGCAAATAGGCTATTCGGAGCTTTTCAGGGGCAATATCTGCGCATCAATGCAGCAGCATGGAGCACAGCCGGTCTTCCAGCTCCATGCGTTCCGCCAGCCGTTCGCCAAGCATGGATAAATCCTGAGCCAGATTCGCGGTATTAAATTTACGCCTGCCATCGTCGTAAGTGTCGCTAAAAGTAACAGCCGACGCGGTAGTGCTGGAAAATGCCGGATATATCTTTTCCGCGTGAGACAACGCTGAACTTTGATGCTGCTTCTCAGCAATTAGATGCTCGTAGATGCTGAAGTGCCCAAACGATACGTAATCTATCAGCAGTTGCGAAAACTCAGACAACATTGGCCTGATTGCGTTCTCGCTGGAGAATGGCTTCATTTCGGCGAGTTGACAATACAAAGCCCAGACGGCAGAGCGCTCCTCCTGCAATGCTGTCACCAAGTGCAAGTTATTTGAACTGGTGTTGTTAGCTACGGAATTCATTTCAGTCACGGCACGTCTCCCTTTGAAAATTGACGAATCTTAAATTTATGTGAATTATCATGAATATTCAACAATTGATTAAAATATAAGGGAATTTTTCTTAAAAACTGTGATTGACTTTGCACCATCAACTTTTATCTTTGTCGCATTGCCCTGTGAGGCCAAACCGTTAATTCAGGCATGGCGACTAAAAAAACTACCACAAAAGCAGCCCTTTGCGATTTACAAAAACGCCGACATCGTTTTGGTGATTAGCGGTGTAGGCAAAATCGCCATGGCTGGCGCGGTGGCTTATACGCTGGCGCATTTTCCCGAGGCAACCCAACCTATCCTGCTCAATTTCGGCATCGCCGGACATCGCCACCAGGCGCTAGGCAGTTGCTTTTTGGCCGATAAAATCACCGACGCCGAAACCCAACGCCGTTTTTATCCGCAACTGGCTTTCGATGCCCCGTGCCCCACCCTGCCGCTAATTACTTTATCCCGAGCCGACGTCGAGTACAACGACGAGAATCTGCGCGATATGGAGGCTGCGGCGTTTTACGAAATAGCCGTTAAATTCAGTTCCAGCGAATTGATTCACTGTTTAAAAGTGGTTTCGGATAATGCCGAATCGGCACTGGAGAAAATCAATGAGGAGTTGGTGGTGGCTTGGGTGCAGGCGCGTATTGCTGACGTCGAAGGTATGATCGCCGTGCTGACTACACTCAGAGGATCGCTACCAACATTGGAAAGTGAGCTATACAAACAGCTGCTTGAACAGTTTCATTTCACGGCGACCAACGCCGCTAAATTGCACACACTGGTGAATCGTTGGCAAGCATTAAACCACGCGACCATGCTCAATTTAGCTGGGACAAAATTTGAAAATGCGAGGGCGTTATTAGCTTGGTTGGAAACCCAGCTAGAGAAGCATCAGTATTATTTGTAACTATTGCAGGAGTGGTGACGAACGCGGGGGAATGAAAAAATACGGGGTGCCCCGAAAGACACCCCGGGACAGAATTACAGCATTTTTTTCAATTCTTGGACACCTTCTTTGCCGGTAGCCAAATGTTCTTTGGCTTCTTGCAAGTTAGCGGCTTTAGCAGAAGTAATAGCTGCTTTCAAATGGCCTCTGGCTTTATCTGCATATCTAGCAACTTTGTCGTTTGCGTTGAGTTCTTTGATAAAATCAGCCGCTTTTTTGATCAAATCGACAACGGCATCACCTTCGGCACCATTGTTGATTGCTGTCTCGGCAGCTGTAATGCGCGCTACAACCTCATTGATTACATCGGTAGGTTTGTAAGCAGTTCTACCTGGATCAGATTCAGCAACGGCAGCTGTTGAAAAAGAACCCATGGCAGCAGCTAAAGAGAACGCGATAACAGCACTTTTTAAAATTTTCATGTATTGAACCTCACAGTTATTTTTATAAGAACATATAGCTGCTAACCCAACCGCTTTAACCACTACATGTTGGGCCGGGATAATAGCACAGTTCATTCTGTTTGCTAGCCTGTTTATAGCGGTTTTTATGGTTTTTTCGGTGACGAAAAAATGCCGCTGCGGCCTTATTCGACGCTGACTAGCAGCTTGTCCAGCCATGCGCTGGGCAGCAGCCGTTTCAACCAGGCAAACAAATGCGTGGGTACCGTTACCCGGTAGCGAATTTTCGGCCTATTCGACTCCAATGCATGCGCCACTTTTTCAGCGACTGCACTAGCCGGTAACGTGAAAGGTGCCGCCGGGCCGGGTTTTTGTAGCCTTGCTTCCATCGCTTTATAAGTTTCTTTGTGAAAACTGGCCTCGGCATCGATATGCTTTTGATACAAAGCAAAGGCATTTTCCCGGAAACGGCTCGTTATCGGCCCCGGTTCAATCAATACGATATGAATGCCTGTGCCGCGCAATTCCAAACGCAAGGTATCCGCCAAGCCTTCCAATGCGAATTTGCTGGCGTTATACGCGCCGCGAAACTTCATCGCCACGAACCCCAGTACCGAGCTGTTATAGATCACCCGGCCATGGCCTTGTTTGCGCATCAGCGGTAATAGCAGATTGGTCAATTCGTGGGTGCCGAACAGATTGGTTTCGAATTGGTGGCGCAGCACATCCCTGCTCAAATCTTCTACGGCGCCGGGCTGGCCGAAGGCGCCGTTATTGAACAATGCATCGATCTTGCCGTCGGTCAGCGCGATTAATTCGTTGACCGCGCGTTGAATGCTCCGCGAATCCGCCAAATCAAGTTGCAGACATTCGAAGCCTTCACCGCGCAAACGCTCTACATCCTCAGGCTTACGCGCGGAGCAAATTACCCGATGACCGCGCTGCTGCAAAAACAGCGCAGTGTGATAACCGATGCCGGAAGAGCAGCCGGTGATAAACAGCGTTTTGCCGACAATCATGGTTGAACGAGATCAGCCTCGTTGAACAAAAAGGTTTTGCCGCTGCTGCAATTAATCAGAAAATTTAGCTGGTCCGGTTTGCTCTTCCCAGTGAGCTCATCGGTTTCAATTCGCTGACACTCGCCGCTGGCTAAGGCTTTTTGTGCGGCCAGCCTGCGGAATTTTTCAACATCCGGCAGGCGCGTTTCGAAGGGTTTGACTTGCGCGGGTAGTTTTTCCGGATCGTAAGGTGGAATGGCGAATGCGGAAAATTGCATGGGGTTTTGCTTGATCAGAGTCTGTGTCATTTCACTCTGAACTCGGGCATCTTGTTTATTTTTGGCGATGGCGTCGAGTTTGGCCTGGTGCTCGGCTTGTTCCTGCGCAGACTGCTGTTTTTTCAATTCGGCTTCTGCGGCTTGCTGCCTTTCCAGCGCATTTAAATCAACACTGCTGCCGGTTTTGGTATTCATTTGCACCGCTTTGTGCTCCACCGTGCAGGGTGACGCTTGATAATTGGTGTGGCCGCTGACATCAGTGCATTTAAATACCCCAGCCCAACTATCCGCGGACAGGCACAGGGCAAAAACGAAGAACAGATTTTTCATTGGATTCCTGTTGATTAAACGCCGAAACAAAACTATTACTCAGCTCGCGATCAGTGTAAATAAATTTTTTCTATTGGCCAGCCCCAGCCTGGCATCGCGCAAAAAATTGGTGGTTTTTGCCGGCTATTAATTTCCGGAAGTGAGCTCGACGGCGAAGTGTATCAGTCTTTTCAGCAATATCCAGCCGCTTAAAACGCAGAGGCCGCCATGTTCGCCGCGAAAGCACTTGAGCGAAATACCAGCTGCTTTTTCCCGAAATCCTTGGGCGATAAAGCCCCTTATCTCAAACTGAACACGCTGACGGTTAAAGGCATACAGCGCCGCGAGCTTATCCGGCATTTACAAAACCGTGTAGCTGGGTGCTAGCCACGCACCTCTTCTCATGGTGATCGACCAGCCATTTTGCCGCACATCTAAAGCTCTCGGCTGCCTCCATCACGACTCATGAAACACCGCCATGACAGTCGTATTCATCAAGCCGGCAAGTTATACTGCCCGCCAATTTTCGACCTAAGAGCGCTATGCAACCCTACCTGGATCTTCTCGCCGACATCATGAATAACGGCATCGACAAAAGCGACCGCACCGGCACCGGTACTCGGTCAGTGTTCGGTCGGCAGATGCGTTACAACTTGGCTGACGGCTTTCCGTTGCTGACGACCAAGAAGCTACATTTCAAATCCATTGCGTATGAATTGTTGTGGTTTTTACGCGGCGATACCAATATCCAATATTTGAACGATCACGGTGTAACGATTTGGGATGAGTGGGCCACGCCAGACGGCGAGCTGGGGCCTGTATATGGTGCGCAATGGCGTAACTGGCTGGGGCCGAATGGCGAGAGCTACGATCAGATGCAGATTTTGTTGGACGGTTTAAAAAACAAACCGGATTCGCGCCGACACATCGTCAGCGGCTGGAATGTGGCATTTTTGCCGGATGAAACCGTTGGTCCGCGCGAGAATGCCGCAGCCGGGCGAATGGCCCTGCCACCGTGCCATGTGTTGTATCAATTCTATGTCGCTAACGGCAAATTGTCCTGCATGATGACGCAGCGCAGTGCCGATTGCTTTTTAGGGGTGCCTTACAATCAAGCCAGTGTGGCCTTGTTAACGCATATGCTGGCACAGCAATGCGACTTAGAAGTCGGTGAGTTAATCATGTCGTTCGGTGACGTGCATATCTATCGCAACCATTTTGAGCAAGTTGCATTGCAACTTAGCCGGCAACCCTTGACACCGCCGCGGCTGCAATTAAAACGCCGGCCGGAATCGCTATTTTCCTATGAATTTGCCGACTTTGAACTGCTGGATTATCAGGCACATCGACATATCGCCGGTGCGGTTTCAGTTTAGGTGAGTAGATAGAGACGCTGAATTTGCGTCTCTATCTATTTGATCGCAAATGGATCTATTGATTAGCGGTTAAGAATCTACTTGTTGCCCGCCTTGATATGGTCAACGGCTTCTTCGGCGGCTTTTGTAGCGACATCGGCATGGCCCATTTTGCCGTGTTCAATTGCGCTTTCCAGGGATTTTACCCCGGCATCGAGATGCGTTTTAGATTCGCCCTTGGCGACTTCAGCACCTTTCTTGGCATGGGTTAAGGCCGCTTCGGCATGTTCCACCAAAATCGGGCTATGGCCGGCTTTGCCGTGGGTGACAGCCTGTTCGGCATGCTTCAAGGCTTCGGTAGCATGTTCTTCGGCGAATACACCGGCACTCGCGAGCAGTAATGCACTAATGGTAATGGCAGTAAATGTTTTCATAATTCCCCCGAATTGAATTGTTGTGGTTTTCCGCACCCATTCTGAGTGCTAGCTAGTGACTTGATGCGCGCGAGTTTGGTTCCAAACTAAATGAGACAATTTAGTTGACTCGTTACTTAGTTCCTTTAGTGAACAAGTAACGACGCCACCAATATTTGCCTTGCAAGCCGGGAGAATCCTGGAAAGCTTGGCTTTGCATCCCTTTTTGAGCATGAATAACGAAAAACGCCTACAGATATTCCAGCGCTTGGCCGAAGCCACGCCGAATCCGACCACCGAACTGAATTTCACTACCCCGTTCGAATTACTGGTGGCGGTGGTGTTGTCCGCGCAAGCGACCGATAAGGGCGTCAACAAGGCGACTGCCAAGTTGTTTCCCGTGGCGAATACACCGCAGGCGATCCTGGCTTTGGGTGAAGACGGTTTGAAGGAGCACATCAAAACCATCGGCTTATTCAACAGCAAGGCGGCAAATGTCATAAAACTTTGTCAGACTCTACTGGAACAGCATGGAGGAGAAGTGCCGCGTCAGCGGGAAGCACTAGAGGCGCTGGCCGGAGTGGGCCGCAAAACGGCGAATGTGATTTTAAACACCGCATTTGGGGAGCCGACCATCGCCGTAGATACGCATATTTTCCGGGTCGCCAATCGCATCGGCCTGGCGCCGGGCAAAAATGTCCTGGAAGTGGAGCGGAAGCTGGATAAAACCGTGCCCAAGCAGTACAAGAAAGACGCGCACCATCTGCTGATTCTACACGGCCGATATATTTGTGTGGCCAGGAAGCCGCGTTGCGGCGCTTGCTGCATCGCCGATGTCTGTGAATTTAAGGCAAAGAATTTAGACTGAATATGCAATAATCGGAGTAGAGTCATAAATATTTCGCGTCAGTCGTAAGCCCCGGCAGTTGCATGCTGGAGCAACATAATTAAAAAATCACACGAGAGGATAATCACATGAAAAAATTTAATAAATCTCCGCTGGCCGCTGCGATGGGCGGTGCGCTTTTGTCCGGCATGGCTGTCAACGCGCAGGCCGATGCCAACCCATTCGCCGTTTCCGAGTTGTCTAGCGGCTATATGCAAGTTGCGACGTCGCATGCAGAGCATTCAAACGGCAAAATCAGTCAGGGCGCGTGTGGCTCTAATGCAATGGACGGCAATGGCATCAAAAAAAGTGAGACCAAAAAAGCTGAAGCGAAAAAAACCGAAGGCTCATGCGGCGAAGGCATGTGCGGCGGCATGATGAGCGGCGGCAAAATGAAAAAAGGCATGGAAAGCGCTTGCGGCGCGATGATGAAGGGTAAAGAAGGCGCTTGCGGCATGGGCATGATGACCGGCGGCGGCATGATGAGTATGGGCAGCATGGGCGGCATGGATCACGGCGCCGACAAGCCTAAGAAAGCCGAAGAAGGCAGTTGCGGTGCCATGATGGGGGGTGACAAAAAAGCCGGCGAACATAGCTGCGGCGCCATGATGAAAAACGAAGAAGGTAGTTGCGGGAGCAAAATGGATGCAGACAAAGCAGCCAGCCATTAATTTCGACTCATCGCCAATAGACCGACACTATGGATTTTAATGATTTACAGCAGCTGGTTATCGATTACGGCTATTTAGCTTTGTTTATCGGTACGTATCTGGAAGGCGAAACCATTCTGGTCATCGCCGGCTTTTTAGCGCACGGCGGCTATTTGCAATTGGAATGGGTGATGCTGACGGCGTTTTTGGGTACCTTTGCCGGCGACCAGACCTTTTTCTATCTGGGCCGTTGGAAAGGCATCGCCTTTCTGGAGAAACGTCCGCTTTGGCATAGCAAAACCGACAAGGTTTTCGATTTGCTGCACAAACATCAGATCCCGGTAATTTTGGGATTTCGCTTTCTCTACGGCGTACGTAACGTCACGCCGTTTGTGATCGGGGCCAGCAAGATTCATCCCTTGAAGTTTTTCTTGCTGAATTTTCTCGGCGCCGGGATTTGGGCGATAGCGGTCGGTTATCTGGGCTACACCTTCGGCCAATTTGCCGAGTCCATCATGGGTCAGGTCAAAAAATATGAAATGTATATCCTGGGTACATTGGTAGCGATTGGTTTAGCCTTATTCTGGCGTTCTACCCACAAACCGGAAACACCGGACGCACCGGAAGAGTAAGTCATGGATAGCATTCGCAATCTCGTTCACGGTGCCGGCTTAGGCTTGCGGCGCTCGTTTTTGAGCGAGATTGTCGAGTCGCCGCTGGCCCATGTCGGCTTTTACGAAGTGGCGCCGGAAAACTGGATGACCATCGGTGGCAAGTTCGGCAAACAGTTTCGCGCCATGACCGAGCGTTTTGATTTTGTCTGTCATGGCCTGTCGCTGTCGATAGGCAGCAGCGATCCTCTCGACGAGCAATTCGTGCACGATTTGAAAGTGTTCATGCGCGAGCACGGGATCAAATTCTACAGCGAACACCTTAGCTATTGCAGCCATGGCGGGCATTTATACGACTTGATGCCGATGCCGTTCACCGAAGATGCCGTCAAGCATGTTGCCGCGCGTATTCGCAGGGTGCAGGACATTCTGGAACAGCGCATGGCCATCGAAAACATTTCTTATTACGCCTCGCCGGGACAGGAAATGGCCGAAATCGATTTTTTCAACGCGGTAGTTACCGAAGCCGACTGCGATGTGCTGATCGACATCAACAATATCTACGTGAATAGTGTCAATCACGGCTACGATGCCGAAACCTTTCTGCGGGCCATGCCTGCCGAACGCATCGCTTACGCGCACATCGCCGGCCATTATGTGGAAGCAGAGGATTTTCTGGTCGATACCCACGGCGCGCCGGTGATCGATCCGGTCTGGACTTTGTTGGGCAAGGCTTACGAGCTGTTCGGCGTGTTCCCTACCCTGCTGGAGCGGGATTTCAACATTCCCTCCTTGCTTGAGTTAAGCCAGGAAGTCGATACCATCCAAGCCATTCAGCAGCACTATGCGGCTGGCCGACAAAAACAGGTAGCCTGATGGCTGCCGATTTTCAGGCTACCCAAGGCCAGTTTGCCGCGTATATTCGCGATCCGCAAAACAATCCGCCGCCGGCAGATGTCGAGCCGCGGCGTATGGCCATGTATCGGGAGTTGTTTTTCAACAATATCGACAGTTTTATTGCCAGTAATTTTCCGGTATTGCGAGCCATCCTGAATGATGCGCAATGGCAGGAAATCACTCAGGATTTTTTTACCCGGCATCGCTGCGATACCCCCTATTTCTCGGAAATTGCCGAAGAGTTTTTAGCGTATTTACAAAACGAACGAAATAATCCGGACGATTATCCGTTTCTGTTGGAATTGGCACATTACGAATGGGTGGAAATGGCTTTGTCGATTGCCAAGGACACACCAATATTGGGTGACAGCGATTTTCTGGATAAGTTGTTGCCGCGCAGCATCGCGTTATCGCCCTTGGCCTGGCCGTTGCTTTACCGTTATCCGGTACAGGCAATAGGCCCCGGCTTTTTGCCGCTAGAGCCGCCGGAGCAAACCACTTGCTTGATCGTTTACCGCGACAATCTCGACTGCGTGCATTTTCTGAAAACCACCGGTTTGACCATACGCTTGCTGCAAATTTTGCAGGATGAAGGGCCGATGACCGGCGAACAGTGCTTGCAAGCGGTTGCCACGGAATTCCCGCAACTGGATAGCCAAGCCTTAATGGCCGCCGGCCCGCCGATGCTGCGGGAGCTGGCTGAGAAAGGGATTCTTATTCCGGCTGTTGCCGCTTAAAGCTATGCACCCAGACTAGTCCGTCCTCGTTCCACTCCATGCCGCTGTGCATTTTCAATATTAAATCCTTATACATTGCCAGATTCGGATAACCCTCCGCCCGGGCGTCCGCGTCACTCATGTCGCCTATTCTTTGGCGTTCCACGCTAGTTACTTCAAATACAACCTCTTCCAGTACAAAAGTTTCGCCGGGATAGGCATATAAACCGTCGCGGCGTTGCTGGGTTTTATCGCCGGCCAGCGTTGCCGCCACTAATTTGGGGTGTCGAACCAAACGGTCGATGCTGCAAGATTTTTCGGGATATTCAGTCATGAAAGCGGATGTCCTTGTAGTACGGAATAAAACAGCTTGGCACTTTAAAAGCCTTAAACACGCATTGCAAGCGACTTCCGTTAGCAGTTTCGCAAATTAATCATCAGTTGTGGGACTAACCCTACAATTTGTCGGTAGCTTTCTAGATAAACCGAATTTTCCTGCCTATACTTTTTTCCACATTGAATTTCCAGGCCACTGAACCGAAATGATCGGCGGCAGAGGGCTGCGAAATCATAAAAAAACCAGGGAGATTACGCCAAAATGTCTATATTCCAATTTGCGGTAATGATTTGCGTTGCATTGATGTCGGCAGGAATAGCCGCTTGGGTGACCAAAAAACGCTGTGTTGCCGCTACGCAAAATACCTTGACTGACAAGGCCCCCGCCTTATCGGTAGCCGAAATAGAAAAATATATTTCCGGTCTGGATCGGTTTGCCGAGCAAGTCACGCCGGTATGGGCAGCACAAATCGATTCGACCCGGCAACAAATCGAGCAGGCAATTACGTTGTTGACTCAACGCTTTGCCGGGATTACCAATAATCTGGAAGCGGCTTTAAGATCCTCCCATTCCACTCTCGGTGGCAACGGCGAAGAAGTATTCGTAAACAGCAACACCAATTTGCAAAAAGTGGTGAGCTCCATGGATGCGGCATTGCAGGAAAATTTGGCGGTTTTGCAGAAAATTCGCTCCTTGGCGGGCTTTATTGATGAATTGAAGCAGATGGCCAAGGAAGTGGCGCGGATTGCCGAACAAACCAATCTGATTGCCTTAAACGCCGCTATCGAAGCGGCTCGGGCCGGCGAAGCAGGCCGCGGTTTTGCCGTGGTGGCGGACGAGGTTAGAAAGCTATCCAACTTGTCCGGTGAAACCGGTAAGCAGATCGGCTCCAAAGTCGAGCAAGTTAGCTCCGCCATTCAAACTGCGTTGCTAGCGGTGGAAAAAAGCGCGCAAAACGAGGCCGAAGCGGTCTCCGCTTGTAACAGCAATATTCAATCGGTAATGGATAACCTGCATGACGTGTTTACCAAATTGCAGGGCTATTCAAGCAACTTAAGCCATTCGGCGCAGGCCATAAAAGGTGAGATAGACGAATCCTTGGTGCATTTTCAATTTCAAGACCGGATCGGCCAAATTCTGCAACACGTCAAAGACAGCATTGCCGATTTCCCCAAACAGCTCAATCGCAGTCATGCCGACGGTGTATTTGCGTTGCGGCCGATAGATGCGGACCACATTTTAAGCGGCTTGACCAGCACCTACACCATGGAATCCGAACACCACGCCCATGGTCATGGCAATCGGGCCGTTGAACCTCAAACACAAGAGATTACTTTTTTCTAGGATATTAAGCATATGGCAAAAACGATATTGGTAGTAGACGATGCGGCGTCGGTCCGTCAGGTAGTAGGTATTGCGCTGAAAGGCGCCGGTTATGAAGTAATAGAAGCGTGCGACGGCAAGGATGGGCTAAGTAAGCTCAACGGCCAGAAAATTCACCTCATCATATCCGATGTCAATATGCCGAATATGGACGGCATTACCTTCGTGAAGGAACTTAAACAGTTACCGGCCTATAAATTTACCCCGGTCATTATGCTGACCACCGAATCTCAGGAAGGCAAAAAACAGGAAGGCCAGGCAGCGGGCGCCAAAGCCTGGGTGGTTAAACCGTTCCAGCCGGCGCAAATGTTAGCGGCCGTTTCCAAGTTAATTTTGCCTTGATCGGAGTATGAACAGCGGTCGTTCATCCCGTTTCCGCCGATTCATATAAGTACCTCTGTCTATGTCTAGCGAGATCGTCCATGCCCAGCCTAACCATTAAAGACGAATTAACCATCTACAACGCGGCAGATCAGAAATCCAATCTGCTGATGTTTCTAACGGCTGGGGATGATTTGGAGATCAATCTTGCCAACGTCACCGAAATCGATACGGCCGGCCTACAGTTGTTGATTCTAATTAAACGCGAAGCCGCACATTTAGGTAAGAGCTTGCGTTTCGTGATGCACAGCAAAGCCGTGTTGGATGTGCTGGAACTAGCGAATCTGACGGGTACTTTTGGCGATCAGGTCGTGCTGACCCAAAACTAAGGAGTATGCGAAATGAGTTTTGATGATCAAATGCGGGATGCTCTGAAGACTTTTGTGATTGAAAGTCTGGAGTTATTGCAAGACATGGAAGACGGCTTACTCGGGCTAGAAGACGATCAGGAGCCGTCCGAACGGATTAACGCCATTTTCCGAGCCGCACATACCATTAAGGGGTCGGCGGGATTATTCGGTCTGGATCATATCGTTGCCTTCACCCACGTGGTGGAAAGCGTGCTTGATACCTTGCGCGACGGAAAGTTGAGCGTTTCGCCGGAACTGGTCGCCATTCTGCTACCTTGCTGCGACCATATGATTGAGCTGATTCAAGCAGTGGCCGACGGCGAAGTAAACGCCAACCCGGCGATGACCAATGCCGAACGACAATTACTGGATGGCTTGGAGTCTTTTTTGAAGCCTGAGCCCAAGCAGGCGATGACGACTGTGCAGCAAGCTGGCGAACCGCTCGAAGCCAGCGGTGGCGGCGTAATCGACAGCGGCAATTGGCATTTGTTTATTCAATTCGGCGAAAACTGTCTACGCGACGGCATGGATCCCTTGTCTTTCATCCGCTATTTGGCAACGCTAGGCGAGATTATGTCGCTGACTACTTTCAGTCATGCAATGCCGGATGCCGAAAGCATGGATCCCGAGAGCAGTTATCTGGGTTTTGAAATTGTCCTAAAAAGCGACTCAGACAAAGCCGCTATCGAAAGCGTGTTCGATTTTGTTCGCGAAGGCAGTTACATCCACATTTTGCCGCTGGAAGACAAAATCCCCTACTACGTCGAACTGATCAATTCGCTGGGCGAAGACAATGCCCAACTCGGCGAGCTATTGCTGAAAAGCGGGGTCATTACCCAACGTGAACTACAAGAAGGCCTCAACGCGCAGCAGGCGCAAGTCCCGCAACCGAATACCCGCCTCGGCGAAATCTTGGTCGATCAACAAGTGGTACAGCAGCCGTTGGTTAATGCGGCACTGGAAAAGCAGCAGCAGATTAAAGATAACAAAGCCCGAGAAAACCAAACCATACGGGTAGACGCCGAGCGCTTGGACAAACTCATCGATGTGATAGGCGAACTGGTTATTTCGGGTGCGGGTGTCAATCTGCGTGCCTTACAGACCAGCGATTCCGCGCTATTGGAAGCCACCAGCGAAATGATGCGCTTGGTCGAAGAAGTGCGCGACGGTGCATTGCAACTGCGGATGGTGGCGATAGGTGCCACATTCAGCCGCTTTCAGCGAGTGGTGCGCGATGTTGGCAAAGAACTGGGCAAAGATATTGCCCTGGTCATTACCGGCGGCGATACCGAAGTGGATAAATCGGTTGTCGAAAAAATCGGCGATCCGCTGATGCACTTAGTCCGCAACGCCATGGACCACGGTATCGAGTCTGCCGAAGTCCGCGCGGCGCGCGGCAAACCCAGTCGCGGTGAGCTCAGATTAAACGCCTACCATGAGTCGGGCAGCATCGCCATAGAAGTTAGCGATGATGGCGGTGGTCTGGATCGTGATCGAATTTTGGCAAAAGCCATCGAAAAAGGTTTGGTGCAAGCCGACGCCAAACTAAGCGACCATGAAATTTACAGCTTGATTTTCGAGCCTGGTTTTTCAACCGCCAGCCAAATCTCCAATCTGTCCGGGCGCGGTGTGGGCATGGATGTGGTCAAACGGAACGTGACCGATTTACGCGGCGACATCGAAGTTGAAAGCAGGCCGGGTCAAGGTTCCACTATCCGCATTCGTTTACCACTGACATTAGCCATCATTGATGGGTTTTTGGTGGGTGTAGGTAAATCGTCATACGTGATTCCTCTTGACCGGGTTGTCGAGTGTCTGGAGTTGTCCGGCGATTTGATTGACAGGGATTACATGGATTTGCGCGGCGAAGTATTGCCTTTTATCCGCTTGCGCGATCTGTTCAACATCAGCGGAGATCAACCGCGCAGACCGAATGTCGTCGTGGTGCATGCAGCGGGTGTCAAAACCGGGCTGGTCGTTGATCGCTTAATCGGCGAGTTTCAGACGGTTATCAAGCCGCTTGGCAAGTTATTCGGACATGTGGAAGGGCTGGGAGGATCCACGATCTTGGGCAGTGGCGAAGTGGCGTTAATTTTGGATGTACCTGTCTTGGTGAGCGCCTTTGAACACAAGCTTCAGGGCAATATGCACTTGGCCCAGGCTTGAGCCCAATTGGAAAAAAGCCAATTACATACTATGGAAAATAGCCATGAGAAATAATCAACCCGTTACTGACGTCGAATTACACTTTTCCGAAGAAGACATTCTCACCTCTACCACCGATTTGCGTGGCTATATCACCAGCGTCAGCCCGGCTTTCATCAAGCTGAGTGGCTTCACTGAACAGGAGTTACTGGGGCAGCCGCACAACATTGTACGCCACCCGGATATGCCGGAAGAGGCCTATGAATGGATGTGGCGAACCATAGAGTCCGGCTGTACTTGGCGCGGATTGGTAAAAAACCGTTCCAAAAATGGCGATTTCTATTGGGTGGAAGCCAATGTCGCGCCAATTTACAACGAAGGCCAGATGATTGGTTACCGGTCTATCCGCTTCAAGCCAGCACGCAGCGAAGTTGATGCGGCGGCCGCGCTATATGCCGATATCAAAGCCGGTCGCGTTAAAAACCCCTTTAAAGAGGGAAAGATTTCTAGCGTATTTAGCAAAATTAAGCTCTGGCAAAAGTTTGTTGCCTTAGTGGTTCTGGCTATTGCTATGTTCGCAGTGCCAACCTACTTTTTGATAAATGACAATATCGCAGACAAGGATTTCGCATTAAAGGAAAAACAAGGTGTCGATTACTCTACGGAGACCATCAAACTGATGCAACTGGTGGTAGAGCACCGTGGCTTGAACGCGATGGTAATCGCCGGCAACACACAGGAAGCGAGCCGCCGGGAGGCGAAACGCAACGAAGTCAATCAGCAAATCGCCGGTATCTCCGCATTGGACGGACGGTTGGCAGAATTAAAGCTGACTTTGGCCTGGCAAGCGCTCAGGGAAAAATGGCAAGAGCTGGCGGCTTCGGCTAGCAAATTTGATGCACAAACCAATCTTGCAAAGCATGGCGAATTCATTAGTCAATTGCACGCTTTTAACCGCAAAGTGGCTGATGCATCGGGACTAGGATTGGATCCGGAAGCCGATACCTATTACGCCCAAGTGTTGGCAATCAGTTTATTTCCTGAGCTGTCCGAACAATTGGGTATGCTCAGAGGCGTGGGTTCGCCGATTCTGCAGCGAAAAACCGTTACTGTTGCAGAAGCCGCTCACCTGCGAGCATTAATCGCGAATGCTGAAGAAACCCTGGCGATGATCGACGAGAATATTCCCAAAATCGGCAGCATGAACCCCGCACTCCGCACGGATTTGCAAAAAGCCACCGCCTTAGCCAAGCAAGCACTGACCTTGACTGAAACGGAAATTTTACAACGTGGGCAACTTGAGCTTGCCGGCAGCGATTATTTCAACAGCTTGACGCAGGCTATCCAACAAAACTTCTCGTTAGCAGGCGGATTTAGCAAGTTGCTATATGCCGGTTTGGATGCCCGTTTGGCGCGATTAGGCGGCACTATCAATACTACGATGATAGTCGTGTCCTTGTTCTTGTTGGGTTTCCTGGCGATGAGTTGGTACATCGTCATGGGGGTGCTCCGCCCTGTCAATGCCATGATTCATGCCATGACCTTGTTCGGGCGCGGCCAAATGCCGCAAAACGATAGCCATAACTACGGCTTAGAATTCAATCAACTGAATGAGGGTGTCAAAGCCGCAGTATTTTCCGTGCAATCTTTGATTGCCGATGCCGTCATGCTGTCCCACTCAGCCGTAGAAGGACAGCTGTCCACCCGTGCAGATGCGACTAAACACCAGGGTGATTATCGGAAAATCGTCGTAGGTGTTAACGACACGCTGGAAGCCGTGATCGGTCCTTTGAACGTGGCTGCCGAGTACGTGGACAACATCTCTAAAGGCGCGATTCCGGCGAAAATCACCGACACCTACAATGGCGATTTCAACACCATCAAAAACAATCTGAACAACTGTATCGATGCGATCAGCAGCATGGTCGCCGAAGCCGCTGCGCTGGAAAAAGCCGCCATCGAAGGCCGCTTAGCCACCCGCGCCGACGCCAGCCAGTATCAAGGCGATTACCGCAAGATTGTCGAAGGCGTCAACAACACCCTGGATGCCGTGATCGGACCTTTGAACGTGGCGGCCGACTACGTGGACAACATCTCTAAAGGCGCGATCCCCGCCAAAATCACCGACACCTACAACGGTGATTTCAACACCATCAAAAACAATCTGAACAACTGTATCGACGCGATTTCCAACATGGTGGCCGAAGCCGCTGCGCTGGAAAAAGCCGCCATCGAAGGCCGCTTAGCCACCCGCGCCGACGCCAGCCAATACCAAGGCGATTACCGCAAGATTGTCGAAGGCGTCAATAACACCCTGGACGCGGTGATCGGGCCGCTCAACGTCGCTGCCGAGTACGTCGACAACATCTCGCGCGGGGCGATTCCGGCGAAAATCACCGACACCTACAATGGCGATTTCAACACCATCAAAAACAATCTGAACAACTGCATCGACGCGATTTCCAGCATGGTGGCCGAAGCCGCTGCGCTGGAAAAAGCCGCCATCGAAGGCCGCTTAGCTACCCGTGCCGACGCCAGCCAATACCAAGGCGATTACCGCAAGATTGTCGAAGGCGTCAACAACACGCTGGACGCCGTGATCGGTCCGCTCAACGTCGCCGCCGAGTACGTGGACAACATCGCTAAAGGCGCGATCCCCGCCAAAATCACCGACACCTACAACGGTGATTTCAATGTCATCAAAAACAATCTGAACACCTGTATTGATGCGGTGAACGCCTTGGTGGCCGATGCTAATATGTTATCGACTGCTGCCGTCGAAGGGCGTTTGGCCACCCGCGCGGATGCCACGAAACACCAAGGCGATTTCCGCAAAATCGTCGAAGGGGTCAACAGCACGCTGGATGCGGTAATCGGGCCCTTGAACGTGGCCGCCGAGTACGTGGACAACATCTCGCGCGGGGCGATTCCGGCGAAAATCACCGACCACTATAACGGCGACTTCAACACCATCAAAAACAACCTGAACAACTGTATCGATGCGATTTCCAGCATGGTGGCCGAAGCGGTGGCCTTGGAAAAAGCCGCTATCGAAGGCCGCTTAGCCACCCGCGCCGACGCCAGCCAATACCAAGGTGACTACCGGAAAATCGTCCAAGGCGTCAATAACACGCTGGATGCGGTGATCGGACCCTTGAACGTGGCGGCCGAGTACGTGGACAACATCGCTAAAGGCGCGATCCCCGCCAAAATCACCGACACCTACAACGGTGATTTCAATGTCATCAAAAACAATCTGAACACCTGTATTGATGCGGTGAACGCCTTGGTAGCCGATGCCAATATGTTATCGACCGCTGCCGTCGAAGGGCGTTTGGCCACCCGCGCGGATGCCACTAAGCACCAAGGTGATTTCCGTAAGATTGTCGAGGGCGTGAATCTAACCCTGAATGCGGTGATCGGCCCGTTGAATGTGGCGGCTGACTATGTCGATAACATTTCCAAAGGCCACATTCCCGCCAAAATCACCGACACCTACAACGGTGATTTCAACACCATTAAAAACAACCTCAACACCTGTATCGATGCGGTCAATACGCTGGTGGCCGACGCCAATATGCTGGCCACCGCTGCGGTTGAGGGGCGCCTGCAAACCCGTGCCGACGCCAGCAAACACCAAGGCGATTTCCGCAAAATCGTCGAAGGCGTCAATGACACCCTGGATGGGGTGATCTTGCCGCTGAATGAAGCGGTCGAAGTACTGGCGTTGGTTGAACAAGGCGATTTGACCCGCAACGTGACCGGTAACTACCAAGGCCAGTTGGGTGAATTTAAAGACACCGTGAACAACACCGTCGCCAAACTCTCCCAAACCATTGCCGAGGTGATTTCCGCCGCGGATCAGCTGGGTAATGCCTCCGAGCAGATCAGTTCCACCTCGCAATCGTTGTCGCAAGCCGCCAGCGAACAGGCAGGCAGTGTCGAGATCACCAGCGCCAGCATCGAGGAAATGGCGGCCAGCATCAACCAGAATGCCGACAATGCCAAAGTCACCGACGGCATGGCCAGCAAAGCCGCTACCGAAGCCAGCCAAGGCGGCGAAGCGGTGAAACAGACCGTTGACGCTATGCGCGAGATTGCCAAAAAAATCGGCATCATTGACGACATTGCCTACCAAACCAACATGTTGGCCTTGAACGCCGCCATCGAAGCGGCGCGCGCCGGCGATCACGGCAAAGGCTTTGCGGTGGTGGCGGCGGAAGTGCGCAAACTGGCCGAGCGCAGCCAGGTGGCGGCGCAGGAGATTGGCGAGTTGGCCGAAAACAGCGTCGAGACTGCGGAAAGTGCGGGCAAACTGCTGGATGAAATTGTCCCCAGCATTGCCAGAACCTCCGACTTGGTGCAGGAGATTGCCGCCGCCTCCCAAGAACAATCCGCTGGTGTCAGCCAAGTCAACAATGCCATGAACCAGATGAACCAGATTACTCAGCAGAATGCATCGGCCAGCGAACAGTTGGCGGCTACTGCGGAAGAAATGATGGGGCAAACGGAACAACTACAAAGTTTGATGAGCTTTTTCAAAATCACCTCTTCCGGACATGCTGCTAGCCGCTCTGCAACCCAGGCAACATCGCGTCGGTCAGAAAGTGCGAAAACCACAGAGGATGACACCATTGACTTGGATGCAGCCATTCAAGCACACAGCGAGTGGAAGGTGAAACTGCGCCGAGGTATCAGCCAACACGAGCACATGGATGCCGTCACCATTGGCCGGGACGATTGCTGCAAGTTGGGTAAATGGTTGCACGGCGGCGGTCATAAGCAATACAAACATTTGTCGGGTTTTCAGGACTGTCTGCATAAACATGCGCAGTTTCATCGCGAAGCCGGAAAAGTGGCCAAGGTGATTAATAGTGGCCAATATGAAACCGCCGAGTCCTTGTTAGATGCGGGCAGCGCGTTTGCATTGGCCTCCAGCCAAGTCAGTGTTGCCATTGTGACATTAAAAAAACAAGCACATTTATAAAATCGGAGCCATCTCAAGCTGGTTTTTTATGAGCTAGAAAAAGCTGGTATCAACTTTTATTAACCCTGCCCTCAAATATCGTCGCTCCCGTGTAAGCGCAAACCCAGTTTTCACGCTGGACTTCAGCTTACGCGGGAATCACGGAATCAGTGAGTTTAAAGGCCTGGTTAATAATCTACTGGCGACTAAAAGGGAAGTTGGCAGCGTGGCGACCTGAAGTCCGCGCTTTTAGAGGATGCGGTACTTACGGAGCGCGTGAGCGAATCAAAATTTTAAATTGCATGAGGGTAAAAAAATGACAGTCACACAACGTTTGTTGTTATTAATCGGTTCCGCTGTGTTGGGTTTGGCTGGTTTGGCCGGCTTCAACTATGTGCAGATCGACAAAGTGTATACCGCCACCAACTTCAATACTATCAATACCTTGCCTAGTGTGTTGTTGCTTAACGATATTGTTGGGGAGATATCCGGAATCCGCGCGCACGTCTGGCAGCATTTAACGGAAACCGACGATACGGCCATGGCCGGCGTCGAGCAAGAAATCGACGAAAAACGCGCGAATATCGATAAGCGTTTGAGCGACTATGAAAAGCTTTTGGCCGATGATGAGGACAAAAAACTGTTACAGGACGATAAAGCTAGTTTGGCGGAATACGACAAATTACGGCTCAAAATTCGTGATTTATCCAGGCAGAATAAAAATGCCGAAGCCCGAACTGTGATGATGGGCAATCAGCCTGTGGTTGATAAGCTGTTGGATGCGTTCAAAAATCATAGCGAATATAACCAGCGTCTGGGTAAAAACTCATCGAACGAAGCAGTTTCGATTCAGTCCAGCGCCATTACCATTTCCGTCATTATTACAGCGCTAACGATACTGGCTATCGGCACCTTGGGTTTTTTCATTGCCCGAACCCTGACACGGCAATTGGGTGGCGAACCGGATTTTGTTGCGGATTTGGCTTATAAAATCTCGCAAGGGGATTTGACCACCGTTATTCAACTCAAAGCCGGCGATAACAGCAGTGTTATGGCCAATATGAAGCAGTTGAGCGATAACATCAAAGCGCTGTTAGCCGAGATGGATCATATGGCCGCTGAACATGAAAAAGGCGATATTGATGTAGTGGTTGATCAACAAAAATTCCACGGTAGTTTCAAGACCGTCGCCAAAGGCGTTAACGACATGGTTAACGGTCATATTGCTGTGAAAAAAATGGCCATAAAGTGTTTCATGGAGTTTGGCAAAGGTAATCTCGAAGCCGATGTTGAAAAATTGCCTGGTAAAAAGCGATTTATCAATGAAACCATAGATTTAGTTCGCGATAACATCAAGGCTCTAGTAAATGATGCCGCCATGCTGTCGCAAGCAGCCGTCGAAGGCCGCCTGTCAACCCGCGCGGATGCCACGAAACACCAAGGCGACTTCCGCAAGATTGTCGAAGGCGTCAACAACACCCTGGATGCCGTGATCGGACCTTTGAACGTGGCGGCCGACTACGTGGACAACATCTCTAAAGGCGCGATCCCCGCCAAAATCACCGACACCTACAACGGTGATTTCAACACCATCAAAAACAATCTGAACAACTGTATCGACGCGATTTCCAACATGGTGGCCGAAGCCGCTGCGCTGGAAAAAGCCGCCATCGAAGGCCGCTTAGCCACCCGCGCCGACGCCAGCCAATACCAAGGCGATTACCGCAAGATTGTCGAAGGCGTCAATAACACCCTGGACGCGGTGATCGGGCCGCTCAACGTCGCTGCCGAGTACGTCGACAACATCTCGCGCGGGGCGATTCCGGCGAAAATCACCGACACCTACAATGGCGATTTCAACACCATCAAAAACAATCTGAACAACTGCATCGACGCGATTTCCAGCATGGTGGCCGAAGCCGCTGCGCTGGAAAAAGCCGCCATCGAAGGCCGCTTAGCTACCCGTGCCGACGCCAGCCAATACCAAGGCGATTACCGCAAGATTGTCGAAGGCGTCAACAACACGCTGGACGCCGTGATCGGTCCGCTCAACGTCGCCGCCGAGTACGTGGACAACATCGCTAAAGGCGCGATCCCCGCCAAAATCACCGACACCTACAACGGTGATTTCAATGTCATCAAAAACAATCTGAACACCTGTATTGATGCGGTGAACGCCTTGGTGGCCGATGCTAATATGTTATCGACTGCTGCCGTCGAAGGGCGTTTGGCCACCCGCGCGGATGCCACGAAACACCAAGGCGATTTCCGCAAAATCGTCGAAGGGGTCAACAGCACGCTGGATGCGGTAATCGGGCCCTTGAACGTGGCCGCCGAGTACGTGGACAACATCTCGCGCGGGGCGATTCCGGCGAAAATCACCGACCACTATAACGGCGACTTCAACACCATCAAAAACAACCTGAACAACTGTATCGATGCGATTTCCAGCATGGTGGCCGAAGCGGTGGCCTTGGAAAAAGCCGCTATCGAAGGCCGCTTAGCCACCCGCGCCGACGCCAGCCAATACCAAGGTGACTACCGGAAAATCGTCCAAGGCGTCAATAACACGCTGGATGCGGTGATCGGACCCTTGAACGTGGCGGCCGAGTACGTGGACAACATCGCTAAAGGCGCGATCCCCGCCAAAATCACCGACACCTACAACGGTGATTTCAATGTCATCAAAAACAATCTGAACACCTGTATTGATGCGGTGAACGCCTTGGTAGCCGATGCCAATATGTTATCGACCGCTGCCGTCGAAGGGCGTTTGGCCACCCGCGCGGATGCCACTAAGCACCAAGGTGATTTCCGTAAGATTGTCGAGGGCGTGAATCTAACCCTGAATGCGGTGATCGGCCCGTTGAATGTGGCGGCTGACTATGTCGATAACATTTCCAAAGGCCACATTCCCGCCAAAATCACCGACACCTACAACGGTGATTTCAACACCATTAAAAACAACCTCAACACCTGTATCGATGCGGTCAATACGCTGGTGGCCGACGCCAATATGCTGGCCACCGCTGCGGTTGAGGGGCGCCTGCAAACCCGTGCCGACGCCAGCAAACACCAAGGCGATTTCCGCAAAATCGTCGAAGGCGTCAATGACACCCTGGATGGGGTGATCTTGCCGCTGAATGAAGCGGTCGAAGTACTGGCGTTGGTTGAACAAGGCGATTTGACCCGCAACGTGACCGGTAACTACCAAGGCCAGTTGGGTGAATTTAAAGACACCGTGAACAACACCGTCGCCAAACTCTCCCAAACCATTGCCGAGGTGATTTCCGCCGCGGATCAGCTGGGTAATGCCTCCGAGCAGATCAGTTCCACCTCGCAATCGTTGTCGCAAGCCGCCAGCGAACAGGCAGGCAGTGTCGAGATCACCAGCGCCAGCATCGAGGAAATGGCGGCCAGCATCAACCAGAATGCCGACAATGCCAAAGTCACCGACGGCATGGCCAGCAAAGCCGCTACCGAAGCCAGCCAAGGCGGCGAAGCGGTGAAACAGACCGTTGACGCTATGCGCGAGATTGCCAAAAAAATCGGCATCATTGACGACATTGCCTACCAAACCAACATGTTGGCCTTGAACGCCGCCATCGAAGCGGCGCGCGCCGGCGATCACGGCAAAGGCTTTGCGGTGGTGGCGGCGGAAGTGCGCAAACTGGCCGAGCGCAGCCAGGTGGCGGCGCAGGAGATTGGCGAGTTGGCCGAAAACAGCGTCGAGACTGCGGAAAGTGCGGGCAAACTGCTGGATGAAATTGTCCCCAGCATTGCCAGAACCTCCGACTTGGTGCAGGAGATTGCCGCCGCCTCCCAAGAACAATCCGCTGGTGTCAGCCAAGTCAACAATGCCATGAACCAGATGAACCAGATTACTCAGCAGAATGCATCGGCCAGCGAACAGTTGGCGGCTACTGCGGAAGAAATGACCAGTCAGGCTGAACAACTGCAATCGCTGATGAGCTTTTTTAGACTCGACGACAGCGGTCGAAAAGCGACGATCACAGCTGAAGTCAAATCAGCAAAAAAGGCTATCAAAATCAAGCCCGTCGCTCAGGCAAGTGCGAATATTGATCATGACTTCGATTTAAACCAGTTCGAACGTTTCTAGGAGCGGGCCATGACAGGACTTGCAACAACTCAAGAAAAGCTACCCGCCGCGCAGAGCAAACAGACTGCGCTGGCGGGTCAATACCTAACCTTTACGCTTGGGGGAGAACTTTACGCACTGGGCATTTTGAGTAGTAAGGAAATCATCGATTACGGCAATCTTACCGAAGTTCCCATGATGCCGGTGTTTGTGCGCGGCGTGATTAATCTGCGCGGTAGCGTGGTGCCGGTGGTGGATTTGTTGGCGCGCTTTGGCAAGGGATCGACGCCTGTGGCCAAGCGCACCGGTATCGTTATTGTCGAAACCGCCAGCGAAACTGAAGATGGCGTATCCCAGGATTTGGGGATTATCGTGGACGCAGTCAACGAAGTGGTTGAAATCGGTGAACAGGATATAGAGCCGCCGCCCAGCTTTGGGGCGGGGATTCGGCCTGACTTTATTAACGGGATGGCCAAACGGAATGGCCGCTTTGTTATTTTGTTGAACGTCAGCAAGGTACTTTCGGTGGATGAAATGGCGGCTTTGAGTAAAGTTCGCCAAGACCGTCAAGCATTGCCGGATACAATCAACGCTTGATCGTTCCAAGACTTGAGGCGTTTAAATTTATCGACATGTTGGCTAACCCACAAATAGGAGTATAGAGTGTCGTCAATCCATCGTGTCGGCGCGCCGATATTGCATAAGCAAGAGTTTGCCTGGATCAGGGACTATCTTTACAAACACGCCGGTATTGTCCTAAACGATAGTAAGCAGGCTATGGTAATGGGACGTTTGGAGAAGCGTTTGCGTCATCATGGCATCGATAGCTATGGCGAGTATTTTCGGCAATTCGGTAAGCCGGGGTTCGAAAATGAAACGACGATGGCTATCGATTTGCTAACCACCAATGAAACCTATTTTTTCCGCGAATCCAAGCATTTCGATTTTGTAGTTGAAAAAATTTTACCGCAGCACTCCGCCGCAAAACCGTTTCGAGTTTGGAGCGCGGCCAGCTCCAGCGGTGAGGAAGCTTACACGCTGGCAATGCTGTTGGCGGAATATTTGAGATCCCGGCAATGGGATATTGTCGGGACCGATATTTCCACACGGATTCTAGAAAAAGCCCGGCGTGGCCTGTATCCCAGTAATGCCGCCGAAAAAATTCCTCTTCCGTTATTGAAAAAGTATTGTCTGAAAGGTACAGGTGAATATGACGGTTTTTTGCTGGTGGCGCCTGAGCTACGCAGTCGCGTTAAGTTCGAATATGCCAATTTGATTGGAACGCTGCCGGACTTGGGTACCTTCGACGTGATTTTTTTACGTAACGTAATGATTTATTTTGATATTGAAACCAAGCAACGCCTGCTGGACAAAATTGTGAAATACCTGCGGCCCGGCGGCTATTTTTTCATTAGCCATTCTGAGTCGTTAAGTGGTATGAAAACCGAACTGCAAACCATCATGCCGTCGGTGTATCGCAAAGCTTTGGATTAATTGGGCTGAGCGAGCTCATCGGGCATTCTTGTATAACTACCTGCTTAGCAAACTGCTTCAAGTGTGTCCCTCCCTCATACTTAAAATCGTCATCTCGGCAGCTCATATCGCAATCCCGGACAAATGGTTAGAACGAAGCTTGCCTGCTCCGTAGCACTGGATGGCGGGCATGACGGATTTTCTTGGTTTAGCTGAGTCCAATTATTGATCAGGAAACTTTATTCTCCGCCACCGACTCGTTCATAATCGCGCTTTTATTTTCTGGGGCGACCAATATGCGTTATTTACACACCATGGTTCGGGTAAAGGATCTTACCGAATCGCTGGATTTTTATTGCAATAAGCTAGGTTTGCTTGAAGTACGGCGCATGGAAAGCGAAACCGGACGTTTTACCTTGGTCTATCTGGCTGCACCTGGCGACCGGCAAACCGCTGTAGCGGTTGACGCGCCATTGCTGGAGCTGACTTACAACTGGGATAGTGAGGACTACGGCGGTGGCCGTAATTTTGGACATTTAGCCTTCGAAGTAGACGACATTTATGCGGTATGCCAAGACTTAATGGCAAAAGGGGTCACGATTAACCGGCCACCGCGTGATGGTCATATGGCATTTCTGCGCTCACCCGACCAAATTTCTATCGAATTGTTACAAAAAGGCCAGGCATTGCCGCCGCAAGAGCCGTGGGCCTCCATGCCCAATGTTGGCGTGTGGTAAGGTCTGTCGAATTGTTACCGCTGAGTCTTTATATCCATTTTCCGTGGTGCATCCAGAAGTGCCCGTATTGCGACTTCAACTCCCACGCCGTTAAACACCCGATTCCCGAACAGGCTTATATCGATGCCTTGATGACCGACCTGCACCATGATTTGGAATTGCTGGGCGAGCAGCGGACCATCAACAGTATATTTATGGGGGGCGGCACACCCAGCTTGTTTTCCCCGGAAGCCTTAGGCCGCTTGTTGGCTGGCGTCAGGCAGTCGGCACCTGTTGCAGAACAGTGCGAAATCACTTTGGAAGCCAATCCCGGCACCTTCGAAAGCGCAAAATTTCATGAGTTTCGGGCTTTAGGGATTAATCGCCTGTCGATAGGCATTCAAAGCTTTCAGGACCGGCACTTGCGGACATTAGGGCGGGTGCATTCCGCCGCCGAAGCCAAGGCCGCGGTGGAAATTGCCGTTACGGCCGGGTTCGATAATTTCAATCTGGATTTGATGTTCGGTTTGCCGGATCAGAGCGAGAGCGAAGCCTTGAGCGATGTGGAAATAGCCATTAGCTTGGCCCCAACCCATATTTCCTTTTACCAACTAACGCTGGAACCCAATACGTATTTTTATAAGTTTCCGCCGAAATTGCCGGAAGACGACCTGATATTCGCCTCTCAAAAGCGCTGTCAGCGGCTATTGGCGGAGAACGGTTTTCAGCAGTACGAAGTGTCTGCGTATGCAAAACCCGGCAAGCAATCCCAGCATAATCGCAATTACTGGCAATTTGGCGATTATCTGGGGATAGGCGCTGGCGCGCACGGCAAAATCAGCCTTGCCTTGCCGGATAAGATTATGCGCACGGTTAAGCCAAGAAGCCCGGAACAGTATTTATCACGACCCGGTCGATCACAATACGAAGCGATTGAGGTCGCACAATTGCCGTTAGAGTTTCTGATGAACCAGTTGCGACTAAAAGCCGGTTTTAGCCTGAAGGATTTTGAACTGACCACCGGATTGGCGGCAAACAGCTTGGAGCCTAATTTATCGCGTTGTCTGGCTGAAGGCCTGTTGTGTCGGGATAGCTTGGTCTATCGCTGTAGCGAAAAGGGTTGGGATTTTCTGGACGTGGTCCTAGAAAAATTCATCGATTAAATACGCGCGGGTATAATTGCTTTCATTTTAGATTTGTAACACTCCACGATGCTCGATTACCAAAAACAGTTTATCCAGTACGCTTTGGATTGCGGCGTATTAAAGTTTGGCGAATTTCATTTAAAGTCCGGACGTGTCAGTCCTTATTTCTTTAATACCGGCCTATTCAACAGCGGCGCTCAGCTGGATAAATTGGGGCAATTTTATGCGCAGGCACTGATTAGCGCCGGTGTCGAGGTCGATATATTGTACGGGCCTGCCTATAAAGGCATCCCGTTGGTCAGCACCACCTCGATTGCCTATTCCCGCTTGCAACGCGACATTCCGTTTGCGTTTAACCGCAAAGAAGCCAAGGATCATGGCGAGGGCGGCGTATTGGTCGGCGCGCCCTTGCAAGGCAAAGTCTGGATTCTGGATGATGTGATTACCGCAGGTACGTCGGTGCGTGAATCAGTGGAAATCATCAATGCCGCCGGCGCTACGGTCGCAGGTGTCTTGATCGCGCTGGATCGTCAGGAAAAAGGTCAGAACGAATTGTCAGCCGTGCAGGAAGTGTCGGCACAATTCGGCATTCCGGTGCTGGCGATAATCTGCTTGGCAGACATCATCGAGTTTATTTCCCAGCAGAGCGGTTCGGCGGATAAGTTGGCTATTATTCAGGCCTATCGACAACAGTACGGAATTTGAGTATCCATGCGTGCCCGAGGCTTTTGCTTATGGATTATTGGTCTACACTTAGCCGTTACAATTTGCCCCTTATATTGAGTACAGTCGGAACAAAGGCGAGCCATGAGAAATCTGGAATTTAAAGAACAGTTGCACGAATACACGCAGTGGCGCGAACAACTGATTCAGGGTATCGAATTGTATCGGGACTGGCGTAACCGCTATCGCTTCAGTGACCCGCAAAGCACAGATACCTTGCTGAATATATTGCAAGGTTTGCAAAATGATCGCGTCACCTTGGCGTTTGTAGCGGAGTTTTCCCGAGGTAAAACCGAACTGATCAACTCGCTGTTTTTTGCGGAAACCGGCGTGCGCCTGTTGCCGTCTTCGCCGGGCCGGACCACGATGTCGCCCACCGAGCTATTCTGGGATGAAAAAGGCGGCAGTTACATTCGGCTGCTCAACATTGAGAGCCGCTTGGAAGATATATCTTTGATGGATTACAAGCGCAATCCGGATCGTTGGACACAAATCGAGTTGAATTGCGAATCGCCTACGCAAATGCAGGAAGCGTTCAGAGAGTTGGTTGCCACGAAGAAGGTTTCTCGGGAAATGGCCGATAAACTGGGCTTGTGGAACGAACGCGAAGCGGCCGAGCAAGGCATTATCAATCCGGAAACCGTGGAAGTGCCATGTTGGCGACATGCGATGATCAGCTTTCCGCATCCTTTGTTAAAAGAAGGTTTGTGCATTCTGGATACGCCGGGCCTAAATGCCTTGGGTACCGAGCCGGAGTTAACCTTGAGCATGTTGCCCAGCGCTCAAGCCATTATTTTCGTGTTGGCGGCCGATACCGGCGTGACCAAAAGCGACCTGGAAATGTGGAAAAGCCACGTTTGTAGCTCCAGAGGTAATCGCCGCCAGGGCTTAGCCGTGGTAATGAATAAAATCGACTCGATGTGGGACGATTTGGCCGGCGAGACTGGGTACGAAGCTTCGATCCAAAAGCAAATCGACACCTGTGCCATGATTCTGAATCTGGAGAAGGAAGTTATTTTCCCGGTCTCCGCGAAGCAAGCTTTACTGGCTAAGGTGAAGGGCGACGATGCTTTGCTGCAAAAAAGCCGTCTCAATCTGTTGGAAAGCTATCTTTCGGACGACATTCTCGATCAGCGCCGCGATATTCTGAAGGGTGTTGTCGATAAAGAAATCGGTTTTTTGGTTAGCGAGTCGGTCAAGTTGATGGAGTCAAAAATCGCTAACGCCCAAAAGCAGCTCGACGAATTCAAACAAGTCGATTTCGAGAACCAGGAATTGACCGGCAAATTGATGGCCGAAACCCGCGACCGGCAAAATGCCTATATGGCTAATATCGAAAACTTTCAGGCCAGCCGTAAAGTGTTTGCGGTGCAGGCCAAGATGTTGATCGATTCGTTTGCCAAAGAAAAAATCGACGACATTATCCGCCGTACCAAGGAGGACATGAGCAAAAGCCTGACGACTTACGGCATGAAACAGAATATGCGTAGGTTGTTTGATGAGTTGCGGGATCTGCTGCAAGACTCGGTGGATATGACCGAAGAAACCCGGCGCTTGATTAAAGCGATCCATAAGAAGTTTCAGGATGAATACGGTTTTAAGGAAATTGAGCCACAATTGTTTTCGATAAAACAACACCAGTTTGAGCTGGAGCAGATTTTTGAAGAAGGCGAAGCGTTTCGCAATAGCGCTAAAACCACGATGACTGAGCAAAGCATAGTGGTTAACAAGCTCTATGGTACGTTGATAGCCAAAGCAAGGAATATTCTGCAGCAAGCCCAACGTGATGCGGTTACCTGGAGTAATAGCGTACTGTCGCCGCTAATGCACCAAATCAAAGATCACAAAAAGCAAATCGAAAGCCGCTTGATCATGCTCAGGAAAATCAATGAATCCAAAGGTAATGTCAATGAAAGCATTGCGCAGTTGGAGAGCGAATTGGGGCCACTACAAGTCCAGTATCATGAGTTGCTAGAGATACTTAAAGCCGTGCATCTGGAAATTAAAACCGATTAGTGCCGATTTTGCTCCGTTGTCACAGGTTACGGCAGCCCTTTTGTTGTTTGCCCCGC
Source organism: Methylomonas sp. TEB (assembly GCF_047777895.1). GTDB lineage: Bacteria > Pseudomonadota > Gammaproteobacteria > Methylococcales > Methylomonadaceae > Methylomonas. The sequence continues at coordinate 398,403 of NZ_CP180476.1, read as the reverse complement.
AGGACTTTCAGCGCTAGAACTCAGCAATTCGTTAAAGCGGCACCAGTCAAAAAATGGCCCAGGGTCGGTTTTTCGGCCTGGGGCAATATCGCTATGACCGGCAATACGCTGGCTCGACAGTTTCGGATAATTCGCCAGTAGCGTTCTACACACATCGGCAAGGCACCGATATTGAGCGTCAGTGTAAGCCACGCTGATAGCCCCCTCCAGCTCTATACCAATAGAAAAATCGTTACAGCGTTCCCTGTCTTGATATTTTGACACGCCTGCATGCCAAGCCCTGCGGTTGAACGGCACATATTGCCGAATGCTGCCATCCCGGCGAATCAATAAATGCGCGGACACCTTAAGTTGATGTATGTCTTGGAAGTAAGGATGGTTGTTTGGATCCAGGCAGTTGCAAAACAATTGGTCGATATAGTCGCCCGCGAATTGCTCAGGCGGCAGGCTGATGCAATGGATAACCAATAACGAAACATCTTCTGGGTCCGGTCTGTCGTCGCAGTTCGGCGAAGCGACCTGGCAGGCGCTACTCAAGTAGTGATCGCGAATTATCATGGTTTTCAAGCTTTGTCAGTGATGCGGTATTTTATAAGCTTTGCCAACCACCCCCTATACTTTTACTTGCCTCACATTGGTCAGAGTTTGGCGCGGCTGTCACCGCATGCGGTTTATAATTACTCTCCCTGTTCATCGTCCATCACACGCCCATGCAACCAAATTCCACAGAAATCTCGCTTTATCTGGCTGAAGATATCGGTAGCGGCGATATTACCGCCAGCATCGTCTCAGCCGAGACTCAAGCCAATGCCGCAGTGGTAACTCGCGAACCCATGGTGCTGTGCGGTAGAGCTTGGTTCGATGAGGTGTTTCGACAATTAAGCCCCCAGGTAATGGTCGATTGGCAATGCAATGAGGGCGAACGTGTCGCAGCGAACACCGTACTTTGCAAGTTGCGCGGTCCGGCTCGGGCCTTGCTGACGGGCGAGCGCACGGCGTTGAATCTGCTGCAAACCTTATCCGCGACGGCGACCATCGCCCGCCGCTATGCGGATGCCGTGGCGGGTACCGGCTGCAAGGTGTTGGATACCCGTAAAACCCTGCCCGGTTTACGTTTGGCGCAAAAATATGCAGTCAAATGCGGAGGTTGTTTCAATCATCGCATCGGTTTATTCGACGCCATCTTGATCAAGGAAAACCATATTATCGCAGCAGGCTCAATTGCCAATGCAGTCAAGCTGGCCAGAGACTATGGGAATGTGCCGGTCGAAGTGGAGGTGGAAACTCTTGACGAGTTTGCCCAGGCATTTGCCGCGAAACCGGATCGCATCATGCTGGATAATTTTTCACTCACCGATATGCGCACAGCGGTACAACAAAACCAGGGACTACTCGAACTGGAAGCATCGGGCAATATTACTTTGGACAATATCCGATCCGTGGCCGAAACCGGGGTGGACTTTATCTCGATAGGCGCGTTAACGAAGAATGTTGCTGCAGTCGATCTGTCGATGCGCATTGAGATGCGCATCGATTAAGCTCATGCTGGTGCGCTCAGTTGACAGCGTTCAGCATCTCGTTTTCGTATAAGCGTAGTTTTTTCCAGTTGGCGAATTTGCTGTCGTCGAACGGCGCATCGTGGTCGATGGCATGCTCGTAGCAGCTCCGAAATAGGCGCGCAGTGCGAAAGGCATGCAATTCGTCGTCGGCGGTTACCGTGTCTACATTGCCCACTTGGAAGGTTTTATTCCGGGACTTTCCATCTTTCACCCAAAACACCGTGTAGCAAAGATAGCTTTTGTCTTTGCGGTGATCAAACTTGATGGTTCTGGACACACCGGTTACGCCGGTAGTCGTTTTGTTTTTGGGTGGTTTCAGGAAGCGGGTCTTACTGCCTTTTAATACCACCAGCATCTGATCGCGCCAAGTAATCGCGGCTTTCAGCGACTTGGTTTTGCTGCCCCAGAGCTTGTGAGAAAAATAACGGCTGCTCTCCTTGCCCCGCCGAACAATACGAACTTGAAAACCGAAAGTATCGGGTTCTGTAATGTGTTTTACTTTTGCCATTTGACGTACCCTAAAAAATTCACCAAAGGTCTGCATAGTGAATTTAAGCAGCGCGAAGCACGCAGACCGCCTGTTAATTGTGTAAGCTATGGATTACAAATTAGCGCGAAATCGACTGTCTTGCAAGCGGAATTTACGGGGATTATTAGGCAAATACCAACTAAATTCGTGTAGAATAGGTCCCAGCCTTCTCGCAGAGGCGCAAATATGCTCTTAACCTTTTGTTTTATAAATAATTTTGGAGAAAATTGATGAGCGTTTTAGTAGGTAAGCAAGCCCCTGACTTTACAGTTCCTGCGGTATTAGGCGATGGTCAAATTGTTGATTCATTCAGTTTTTCAGGTGCGACTAGCGGCAAATATGCAGTGCTTTTCTTTTATCCCTTAGACTTCACCTTTGTTTGCCCAAGCGAATTGATTGCTTTGGATCATCGTATTGACGAATTCAAAAGCCGTGGTGTTGAAGTGATCGGCGTTTCTATTGACTCACACTTTACCCACAACGCTTGGCGTAACACGCCTGTTAACCAAGGCGGTATCGGCCCTGTCCGTTATACTCTGGCTGCCGACCTGAAACACACTATTGCCCAAGATTACGACGTAGAGTCCGCTGGTGGCGTAGCTTTCCGCGGTAGTTTCTTGATCGACAAAGCCGGTGTCGTCCGCCATCAAGTTGTCAACGACTTGCCACTGGGTCGTAACTTTGACGAAATGCTGCGCATGGTCGACGCACTGCAATTCCACGAAGAGCATGGCGAAGTTTGCCCAGCCGGTTGGAACAAAGGCGATGCCGGTATGAATGCCAACCCAGCGGGCGTGGCTGAATATCTGAGCAAAAATGCTGACAAACTGTAAGCATTAGCTTTACTCTGAGACAAGGCGCATTGTCTAGACAATGCGCCTTTTTTATTGCCTGAATTTTCTCTGTTTCTCGCCCCATGACTGCGAATTCAGTGTGGCGCTAATTCCATTAATCGCCACTCGGCATTTTTTATATCCGTTACCGCTATGATTTAGGCTGCCAACTTGAGGGTTGGCAGCCCATCGTTATACGCCTGATGCGGCGTTTTTCGTTTCAAACTGGAATGCGGTCGTTAGTGGTTGTACCACTCGAAATACTCCAGGATTGAAGCGCGGGCTTGGCCGACGGAATCGTAGGCATGCAGGTAAACCCGCTCGTATTTGACTGATCGCCACAGTCGCTCGACAAAGACATTGTCACGCCAGGCGCCGCGTCCGTCCATGCTGAGCAGGCAACCCTGGCCTTTCACGGCATCGACAAACGCTTTGGCGGTAAACTGGCTGCCTTGGTCAGTGTTGATGATATCCGGCCTGCCGTAGCGTTTGAAAGCCTGTTCCAACACGTCCACGGCATGACAGGCTTCCAGGGTAATCGCGACCTTGGCGGCCAGGACTTTGCGAGTGGCCCAGTCGACGACCGCCGTTAAATAAGCGAAGCCTTTGGCCAGCGGGATGTAGGTCGTATCCAGCGCCCAGACCTGATTGGCACGGTTGATGGTCATGCCGCGCAGCAAGTAAGGATAGATTTCATGCCCCGGCGTCTTCTTGCTGGTATTGGGCTTGCAGTACACCGCCTCGATGCCCATTTTCATCATAAAGGTTTTCACCCGTTTGCGGCCAATGGGGATGCCTTGCAGATTGAGCTGATCCCGTAACTGGCGAGCGCCCATACCCGAGGGCACAAGTGAACGGGTGTTTCAGGTGCAGTTCGTCGAGTCGGCGCATGATGTCCAAATCGGGCTCCGAAACCGGCTTGGGCAGGTAGTACACACTGCCGCGACTGATGCCCAGTAGCTTGGCCTGCCGACCAAGCGGCAACTTGGACTGACGGTCGATCATCGCTTTGCGCCTTGTGCCCCTTGGGTATCAGCAATCCCGCCTTGGTGAGCGCGCCCTCTACCCAAAGGGCACAAGTAAAAAATCGTTCTCCAATGTCAGTTGGCCGATTTTCGCATGCAGGGCTTGCAAATCGACGGGTGGCGATTCGGACTCCGCGGGTTTCCCAAATACTTCGGCAGCCCGCTCGCTTAGCTGTTTCTTCCAATCGACAATCTGGTTCTGATGAATCTCGAATTCCTGGGTCAATTGGGCCAAGGTTTTATCGCCAGCCAAGGCCGCCAGCACAACTTTGGCCTTGAAGGCCGAATGTTTTCTTCTCGGTTTTTTGGACATCTTCCGCTCCATTGCTTTGTCCTTACGGACGATCAAAAGTAGCAGGATTTTTCACTTAACTGGCTGTTCAATTTTTCGGCACCACCTCTAAAAATGCCGGCACCACGAGCCAATACGATGTGTTGCGCATCACCCAGGAAGTGCAGAGCCTAAATACCCGTTTGGAAAATGCCCAAACCAACCTAACCAGTACCGTTGGCGAACTGGCAAGCTTGCTGGGTTTCCCCAACTGGAAGCCACAAGCCAGCGGTACGCTGGAGCCGATTGGCGTGTCGGTGGACGTGGATAAATTATGGCAACAAGCCGAGCACAGTAATCCCGATCTGGAAACGGCGCGCCGGGAAATGATCGCCGCGGACTCCGGATTGGAAAAAGCTGCGCGGGAACGCTGGCCGGTGCCGTCGCTGATGTTCGGTACGGCTTTTACCGATAAACCCTACGGCAACACCACTTTTGCCGGCGTATCGGTCGATCTGCCGATTTTTGATCGCGGCCAAGGCGGCATAGCCCGTGCGGCTGCCGAAGTACATGCCAGCAAATTAAAGCGCGAATTGCTGATGGCGGCCACTCGCCAAGAATTGGAACGCGCGGTCGATGTGCTCGCAAGACGGCGGGCGACGCTGGCAAAGACCGAGAAACAAGTGGTGGCTCCATTACCCACTTTAAAGCAAATGGCCGAAGATGCCTATCGTTTGGGGCAAACCGGTCTGATTGAATGATTGGATTCATCGCGCACCCGTACCGAAATCAAGCTGAATCATCTGGAGTTGATTCAAAATGAAATCGAAGCAGAATTGGATGTCATGAATGCCTCGGGTTTGTTGGCGGTTTATTTCGAAAACCCGGCATGACGCTGCCGGTTTTGCATGCTTATCGGGTTCTATCCAGCTTGCGGTAGCCTATGGCTTCGCTGAGATGGGCGATTTCGATGTTCTTTGAATTCGCCAGATCGGCAATCGTGCGCGCCAGTTTCAATATTCGGTGGTAAGCCCGGTGCGACAGGCCGAATTTTTCCAGCGCTTGTTCCAGCAACTGATGTCCGGCTTCGGACAAAGTGCAGATAACCTTCACCTCCGCGGCGCTTAGTCCGGCATTGGCTTTGCCTTGGCGGCGGTAAGCAATGTCTCGGGCTGCGACGACACGTTGCCGAATCGTTTCGCTGGTTTCTTCACCGGCCGCCGAACCTTTGCGCAATACTTCCAGCGCGACGCGCGGCACTTCCATATGCATGTCTATTCTGTCCAGCAAAGGCCCGGAAACTCTGGCTCGATAGCGGGCCACTTGTTCGGAGGTGCAGCGGCAACGGCCGGAAGCATCGCCCAAGTAACCACAGGGACAGGGATTCATGGCCGCGATCAACTGAAAACTGGCCGGGAAATCGGCTTGGCGATTGGCACGGGAAATGGTGATGTGGCCGGTTTCCAAGGGTTCGCGCAACACTTCCAGGACTTTTCTATCAAACTCAGGCAGTTCGTCCAAAAATAGCGCACCGTTGTGCGACAGGGATATTTCGCCTGGCTTGGGGTTGCTACCACCGCCAACCAAGGCCGCAGCTGAGGCCGTATGGTGCGGTGCTCTATAGGGCGGCTGCCGCCAACGGCTGACGTCCAGGCCTTGGTCGCTGATCGAGGCCAGCGCGGCGGTTTCCTGGGCTTGCTGCTCGCTGAGCTCCGGCAGAATCGTCGGCAAACGTGCAGCCAACATCGATTTGCCGGTGCCGGGCGGACCCAGCATCAGTAGATTATGCTTCCCGGCGGCGGCGATTTCCATGGCCCGTTTGACGTGAAATTGGCCGTGCACGTCGGCAAAATCGACCGTGTGAACCGCTTGCTCGAAGCAGAGATGAACGTCAGGTGGCGCGATGGCTTGCCGGCCCGCCAAATGGGCACAGACTTCCAGCAGTGTCCTGGCCGGCAGCAGTTGCGCATCTTTGATCAACGACGCCTCCGCCGCGCAACCAGCAGGCAGAATCAGTTGCCTAAAAGCATTGCGGCAATGAATCGCTACCGGCAACGCGCCGGGAATCGGCCGCAACTCACCGCCTAGCGATAACTCGCCGATGCATTCGTACTCGTGCAAGGCATCCTTGGGGATTTGCCCGGAGGCGGCCAGGATGCCTAATGCAATCGCCAAATCAAAGCGGCCGCCTTCCTTGGGTAAATCGGCGGGTGCCAGATTGATGGTAATGCGCTGGAACGGAAATTCGAAGTGCGAATTAATGATCGCCCCGCGCACCCTATCCTTGCTTTCTTTCACTGCGGTCTCGGGCAAGCCAACTATGTTTAGAGCCGGCAAGCCGCTACTGACATGCACTTCCACCGTCACTTGCGGGGCGTCTATGCCGGAGCGGCCCCGGCTGTAAACGACGGCCAGCGACATGGCTTTTTAGGCTTGCGGAATCCGTTGTTCCAGTTCGGCGACGCGCTTTTCCAGTTCTTCCAAACGGGCGCGAGTTTTCGCCAATACGGCTTTTTGCACTTCAAATTCTTCGCGGCTGACCAGATCCAGTTTGGACAGGCCGCTTTGCAGCAAGGCGTGGACATTCTTTTCCACATCGTCTTTCAGATTGGTCAAACCGGGAGGGATTGCGCCGGCGATACGCTCGGCAAGATTGTCTATGGCTTTGGGATCAAACATGGTGGCTACTCTTGGTCTATGAATGAATTGGGAACGGGTAAATGGTCACGACATATTTTATCAGTATCCTCGCGATCCAAGGGTTGTTCGGTTAAGCCGCATTGATAGTGATGCTGTTCCACCGAAAAATAATGGCAGGAACGACACAAACCAAAACTCTTCGAGTCATTGACTTTTTGCAGCACGCCCAACGTGGTTTGCAGCGCCTGGCCTATGGTATCGAACTCCTGGCGGCTGACTTTGGATTCGGCCTGCTTAAAAACATCCAGCGGCTTTAACTCTTCGATCAACCGCTTGCCGGCCTCGGTCAGGCTCAGATGGACCACCCGGCCGTCCAAAATGGACGTGGTCTTATCCAGATAGTGCTTACGCTCCAAAATCTGAATAGTCTGGGACACCGTGCCTTTGGTCAAACCCAGATACTCGGCCACCGCCGCATGGGTGTTGCTGTATTTATTACACTTGGCCAGATACTCCAGCACCTGACCATGTACCGGTTGCAAACCGATTGCTGCGTATTTTTTGCGTTCTTCCGAACGTAGCAAGGCGCTGATCCGCTCGATCAGCTTGAATGTGTCTAGTTCATGCATTGGACCGATTCTACCACAGGCCGGCCAATTCCAAGCGTGGCGGCTCCGGACGCAACTATCCGGCCACCGTCGCCAAAAAAAGCTACAGTCGATCCATGTTGTCGCTCCAGGACAAATTATCGTTTACGAAAAAACGATAGCCCGGCTGTGGGCCCGTAACCTTGTTCAGCACATACAGACTACGGCCGACGCCGCGACGGCGGTAGCCTTTTTTCTCTTTGCTTACCAACTGGTCGCGCCAGGTGCCGAAGTTGATGTAGGTAAAGTTTCGGCTTGGTGCGCCGTCCGCGGTGTGCTTGATATCCGCTTCGGTTTGCAGCGGGATATGGGTATGGCCTTCGCCGTGCAGCCGAAATCCTTGTTGCAGGAATAAATCCTGAAATGTCGGAAACACCTGCAAATTTTTGAAACTGGCACCGTCTTCTCGATACACCGAACTGGGTCCCAGCAAGTCAAGCAGTGTTTGTACTTGGTCATAAAGCCATAACACGCCGCGTACCAAGTGCAATTGCACCCGGAACATATGCAACGGGCCGGTGACCATCAACCACACCCTGGCAACGCGAAACGCCAAGCGCCGCCAAGCCGGAGAGCTGCTCAGCGTGTAATCCCAGCTCAGCCACAGGCACAGGGTTTCGTATAACTCGTTCTCGATAATGTCCCGCAGTTCGTTACCGGTTTTTTTGTCACGGGTTTCTTGCAGAATCCGGGCAATTGCCGCCGAGGTGGGCCGGTACAAATCCAATTCGTCCAGAATGCGTTTGATACGGCTGACATTGGCTTGATCCGGGTCCTGATCGTTCAGCTTGAGTTTGCAACGGTAGATAAACGTGGACAGCGCACCGGCCGCAACCGTATCGCCGAAACAGGCCTCGATGAACGGTGCATAATGGAGTTGCTGCCAAACCTTAGCTCGCCAACCGTCGCCGGTACTCCAGCCCGGTAAATTGTTGCCGGGCGTAAATGCCAAGCTGTTTTCCCGATCCCGCCATTGGCCGTGGGTAATAAACACCCGCAACTCGGCATCGCCCCAATAAAACGGCAGCCACGGTACGCTGTTTCGGTCGGCAAAATGTTGTTCGTCATCGAAATACATCTTGCCAACCCACTGCCGATACTCGGCTGACAAATTCGCCAACTTAGGCCCCAAACACTCGTCGTAATACATCCGCAGGGTGACCGGATCGGTGAAAATTTCCTTATCGTGATTGCCCAGCAAGGTAATCACTTCCAGCCGGGTATTTTTCAGGTCGTCGGGAAGCCGTTTTAGATGATTGAAAAAGCCGTCCGCGTTGGTGGCGTGCAAGCTCACAATCTCGGCCATGATTTCACGCAGGCATAAGACAAATTCCGGTTTGTCGCGCTCCCACGGATAGACACCGTGCTTGGCCCACACCGCGCTTCGAATCATATCCACGACGTCGCCGTCCAGGATCAGCGTCAATTCGTCGACTTGCTGAGTTTTGCAAGTACTGGCGATGTCGGCGAAGAATTCCGCCCAGACAATTTCCTCGCTGCTTTGATTGCCGACCGTGTTATCGGTGAAATGCAGATCGCTGATGCTGATGCACAGCCGGTTCAGCCCGGCCGTTGGTCGAGTTCTGGTCGGTTGCAGCGTATCCAACGTTAGTTGTAAATCTTCTTGGGTACTTGTCATGACTGCATTCCTCAATTGCGATGTTTATTCAAAAATTCCACGAAACGCGGAAAGATGTCCTGCGCGGCATTTTTGCCCATGATCACGTCCGCATGCCCGTAATCCGGAATCACCGCCAGTTCATGGCGGCCGGGGACGATTTGCTCCAGGCGTTGGTGGCAAACGATATTGGAATTGCGGAACAAGGCATTGTCCTGGCCGGCGACGAACAGACACGGCGTGTCGATCTCGGCGGCATGCTGGAAATAATTGTCCGGCAAGCTGCGGTAGCGGGGTTCGTTGGGCTGGTATTTCACGGCGGTATTGTTGGCATTGACCATTTTCAACACGTGTCGGTAGTAATTGACGCTACAGCCGCCAAACAAATCACCGCAGCGGCGATGCGTCACATCCTGCAGATTTTCATGTTTGTACAACACAGGAAAGCCCCAGCCCCACATGAAACTGAGCATATGGCACTCCGGCGAGTCGCATTCGTGATGAAACGCCGAAATCGCCGTCGCCAGCAATTTACCCGCCCCCCAACCCGGCTCGCGCCGCCAATAAGGGTTCAGATAATCCACGCCCAAAATATAATCGGCGGCCAGCGGGCCCAGATATAGCTTGATCTTGGCCGGCAGCGGCACGCAAGGCGTCAGCGCCACGCCGTTGGCGATCAGGCTGCGCACGCCGGTCACCGCTTTGCCGAACAAACCCATGGTAAACGCCAACGCCCCAAAGCAGTGGCTGATGACATGAATGCGGGCGGAAGGGCCGACCGCCGCGCGCACGGTGGCGATGGCCGCCGGCATGTCGTATAGCGCCAGATCGTCAACATTGAAGTTGTGTCTATGCAGATTATAGGAATAGCGGTTACTGATCCGACCGTCCAGAGTCCAGACGTCGCCAAAACCGTGGTCCAGCAGATAACTGGTCAGATTGTAATGCTCCGGCATGATGAACATATCGCTGGCGGCGGTCAGGCCCGGCACCAGCACTACCACATCGTCGCTAACCGCACGCTTGAAGCGCAATAAGCTCAGGCCCAGCCGGTCGGCGGTCGTGAACTGATGGGTGCTGACCTCCGCATCCTTGACGCCTTCCAAGGTATACAGTGGGATTTCCCGCTCGAAGCTGCCCATCTTTGGCAACATGGATGGTTTGTAGACTTCCCACAACGCGCCTAAAAAGAAGCCGCCGAAACGTTCGATGGCGTGCAGACGGTCTTTCAATGTATCGCCGCTCGCTTTGATCGTCGTCAGCTGTTTGGCAAAGTCCATCACTTCGATATACAACAAACCGGTGGCGTAGACCTTGGCTTTGGCTTCCTTGTCAGCTTCCACATGGCCCTTGAACAAATTGGTGAACAAGGTGGTAGTGTCGGCCCACAGGTCCGGGCCGACGTTGTTTTGAATCTGTTTGCGACCGCTCAAGGTCATGGCCTGACCATTGGCATCGGTAAAAAACAGCCGGTAGAGCATTTGTTTGCGGTCGGCGTCAGCGCTGTCGACGAACAGATTGAACACACCTTTGTCGACGTTACGCCGGCCGCCGATCAAATCGCCTTCCACGTAGCCTATTGCCGCCGATTGGTGGGCATCGGATTCCAGAAACGTATCCAGATCGTCGCTCTGGATGGTCAGATGAAACATGAAGTAATGGTTATCTTCCTTGCCTTGCTTATAGCCGTCTTCGAAAGCGGTTTGGCCCAGGCTGAGATAGCCTTTCATTTCTTCGGTGAATTCGAATGAGGTTTTATTGGTCGTTGTCATGTCAGTAATTCCTGTGAATTGGGTTTACACGCCCAGACTGGCATCGGGTTTGATGCCGGTGATACCTTCGGCAATCCACTCCGCGGTCGCGGATATGGTGGCTACCGGGTTGGCGCCGACCGCGCTCGGCAAGATCGAGCCGTCTACCACATACAAGCCCTGATAACCGAAAGCTTGGCCGCGCTGCTCAGGATGGCCGCTGACCACGCCTTTGTCCGGCGAGTCGGCCAGAATGCAACCGCCCAAAGGATGTACAGTAACGTTGTGGCGAATCGGCAAGTCCCAAGTCGGCAGTGGGAAAAACCAATGGGATTTGACAAATTTTTTGAATCGCTCCCCGGTCGCAAGTATGGCTTGATACAAGCTCATGCTGGTCTCTTGCGGCCAGTCCAGATCGATACGGTCTGCCTGGTTGAGTGTCAGCGTGCCGTCGCCGTGATCCAGGCCCATGCACAGCATCACCACGGATTTTGAAGATAAATCATCCTTTAGTATCTCGTGTAGCGAGAACCCCAAAGTGCCGTTCCAGACGCCGTTGCTCACGTATTTCTTCAGCCACTCGATTAACGCTTTCACGGCGCGAAGCAGTTTGAGTAAAGTGCTGGTCGGGAAAACGCCTTCGATATACCAGGCCAGTGAAGCCGGATAAGAAGCGTCTTCCAGCACGAAGGCTTGCTGTCTGTTGAAGCGGTCGAACAGGTTGTAATCGGTGTATTGGGTGATTACCGGGCCGTAGTTGGGGTCGGCGTCTTTTTTGCCTTCAATCGCGAACGATAAAAAGTCGCCGTTGCCGGAGAACCAGCGTCCCAGTTGCTCGCTGAGTTTGGGCAGGCTGTGATGCACATCGCGGCAGCGCAGCAATAGCTCGTTGCTGCCGAAGGTGCCTGCCGACACCACGACGCGGCGGGTTTTCAGGCTTTCCAGCTTTCCCGTGGCAAAGTTTTGAAATTCAACCCGATAACCGAATTCGCCGCTGGCGGAGCTGGCGTCGTCGCCATGCTGATTGAGCGGGATGATATTTTCGGCTTGGCAGTCGGTAAATACCTGGCCGCCATGCTGGTGTTGGCCGGCGTGAATGTAGTTCAGATCCAGCGTGTTTTTCGAGTGAGTGTTACAGCCGATATCGCATTCTCCGCAATAGGTACACGAGGTTTGCGTGGCGCCGTAACGGTTTTTTTCCTGCAAACCGATGGGGATGGGTGCGTCCGAACCTTGGTAGTTGTAGTCGTTACCAAAGAACACGCAGATGTCGGCCAGTTTGCTGGTGCGATTATCGTGGGCGGCAAATTCTTGAAACAGTTCGGTGCGGACGATTTTTCTGCGGTCGTCAGTTTGCCAGGATGGCACCGGGCGAGCGCCCAAGACTTGTTTGGCAACTTGATAATACGGGGCCAGGGTGGCTTTATCCAGGCCGGTTGGCCAGCCCTGCTCGAAGACCTGTTCGGGCGGTTCGAGGAAGACGTTGGCGTAAATCAACGAGCCGCCGCCCAGGCCCGCCGAAATCACTGCATCCATTTTTTTGTAATTGCGGACGTCAAACAAGCCGCGCAGATTTTTGTTTTGAATGTGGCGTGGCCGGTCTATCGCCTCGCCTTCCACGCTCCAAAAACTGTCGGAAATTTGTTTGGGCGAGCGGGCGAAAGAGCCCATTGGATAATGCCTGCCGCGTTCCAACAGCAAGACTTTGGAACCCCACTTCTGCGCGAGCCGGCAAAAGCTGATGGAACCGCCGAAACCACTACCGATGACTATCGCTTCGTAATCGAAGTGCTGACTAGCCATTTACACCTCCTCAAGAATGATTTTTTATTATTATTGGCTCATTGCCCTGCTATCGGATGTTGAAGAAAAACGGTGTTGCCGGGTAAAGGCTATTGCTAAAACCCTGTACAGAACAATGTCTTACGGCAGCATGCGTAGACGCCGCCTGGGCAGTATAGCCTAGTTTTTGCCGTGATTCGATTAATGCGAGACGCGCTGCAGACAGAGCCGAGCAAGCCGTTAAACATTCCGTGTTTCAGGGGTAGGCAGGCTATACTGAAGGCCTCTTTTAGCGATAGGTGAGGAGCCGTTATGAAGAAAATATCCGTCAAAAATCCGGTAGTGGAGATCGACGGCGATGAAATGACCCGCATTATCTGGCATTTCATTAAAGACAAATTGATTCTGCCTTACCTGGATCTGCAAATCGATTATTACGACTTAGGCATCGAGCAGCGCGACGCCACCGACGACCAAGTTACCATTGATGCGGCCCACGCCATTCAAAAGCACGGCGTTGGCATCAAATGCGCGACCATCACCCCGGACGAAGCGCGGGTGGCAGAGTTTGGATTGAAAAAAATGTACAAATCACCAAACGGCACGATTCGTAACATCCTGGACGGCACCGTGTTCCGCGAACCGATCATTTGCAAAAACGTGCCGCGCTTGGTGCCGAATTGGACCCAGCCGATCTGTATCGGCCGGCATGCCTTCGGCGATCAATACCGCGCCACCGATTTCGTCACCAAAGGCAAAGGCAAGCTAAAAATCAGCTTCATGCCGGACGACGGCGGCCCGGAGCAAAGTTTCGAGGTCTATCATTTCGAAGGCGACGGCGTCGCGTTGGCGATGTACAACACCGACGAGTCCATCGCTGGTTTCGCTCGCAGCTGTTTCAATGTGGCCTTGGATCGAGGCTGGCCGCTGTATCTTTCCACCAAAAACACCATCCTGAAAAAATACGATGGCCGCTTCAAAGACATCTTCGAAGAAATCTACCAAGCGGAATACAAAGCCTTATACCAAGCCAAAGGCATTGTCTACGAACATAAACTGATCGACGACATGGTGGCTTCAGCCTTGAAATGGAACGGCGCCTTCGTTTGGGCCTGCAAAAACTACGATGGCGATGTGCAATCCGACACGGTGGCCCAAGGTTTTGGCTCACTGGGTTTGATGACCTCCACCTTAGTCACGCCAGATGGCAAAACCATGGAAGCCGAAGCGGCGCATGGCACCGTTACCCGCCATTACCGCATGCATCAACAGGGTAAGAAGACCTCGACCAATCCGATTGCCTCGATTTTTGCCTGGACGCGCGGTTTGGCGTTTCGCGGCAAACTGGACGGCAACGCCGAGTTGATCAACTTCTGCGAAACCTTGGAAAAGGTCTGTGTCGATACCGTCGAGGCCGGGCAAATGACCAAGGATTTGGCCTTGTGTATCTACGGCGACGATTTGAACGACTCGCATTATTTGACGACCGAGGATTTTCTGGAAGCTTTGCGAGCCAATCTGGAACGAAGCCTTTCGGCGTCATGAGGCTTTTGCCGTTCGCTGGGTTTACTCGCAATTCCAGCGAACTTTTAAGTTGCTTACTCGCTCACAGAACACTGAGAAATCATTGCTACAATCCAGGCTAAGTTAATCACTCAGCCCATAGGTACACAAACATCATGCGCTTATTATTGGTAGAAGATGACGCCATCCTTGGTGATGGTTTGAAAGCCGGCTTGACGCTGGAAGGTTATGCGGTGGATTGGTTAATCGACGGCGCCCAAGCCGACGAAGCGCTGAAACTGAACCACTATGATCTGGTGGTGTTGGACTTGAACTTGCCCCGCATGGACGGGATGAGCGTGTTGAAGAATCTGCGCCGCCGCAAGGACAGCACCCCGGTTTTGGTCTTAACCGCCCGCGAAGGCGTCGCCGAACGGGTGGCCGGTCTGGACAATGGCGCCGACGACTTTGTCACCAAACCGTTCGACCTAGCGGAAATTTGCGCGCGCTTACGCGCATTGGCCCGGCGCCACGATGGTCATAGCCTGCCAGTGATCGAACATAAAGGCGTTACCATCGATCCCGCCGCGCACCAAGTGTATTTCAACGGCAAGCCGGTTGATCTGGCGCAAAAAGAATTTGAAGTGCTGAGTTACCTAATGGGACATATCGGCCAAGTTATTTCCCGGGCCCGTCTGGAAGAGTCGCTCTACGCCTGGGGCTCGGAAGTGGAAAGCAATGCGGTGGAAGTACATATTCACCATCTGCGTAAAAAACTGGATAGCAACCTGATTCGGACCATCCGCGGGGTCGGTTACATCATCGACGAGAACTGATGGTCAAACATTTTCGTCTGGCGCCACGCTCCCTGAAAAAGCAGCTGCTGCTGTCGCTCCTAACCTCGCTGTTGTTGGTTTGGGGCGTTACCGCCTACTTCAGTTACAAACAAACCCGCGACGAAGTCACCGAACTATTCAACGCTGAATTAGCTCAATCGGCACGGGTGGTACACGCCTTTGTCGAGAATATGGTCCGGCAACGAGCACTGACCAAGCTTTGGGAACGCGATAAAGCTCCAGAGCTGTTCGACACGCCCATCCTCGGCCACAAATACGAACGCAAAATTGCCTTTCAATTACGCTCAGTGAAAGAGGGGCTGGTGTTGCGCTCGGAAAGCGCGCCGGAATTTGCCTTGTCCTTGACGCGAAACGGCTACAGCGAAACCATGCTGGATGGTCAGCTTTGGCATGTATTTAGCCTGAGTACCGAAAACGGCAATTATGTGATTCATGTCGGTCAACGCGACGATATTCGCCGGGAATTGGTGGAAGGCATCGCCGGCCAGCAAGTGATTGGTTTTTTGATCGCATTGCCGATATTGGGCGTAATGATCTGGTGGATCGTCAGCCGCACCTTGTCGCCGGTCAACCAGGTCAAGGAGCAATTGGCCAGCCGGGCAGCCGGCTTTCTGCAACCGCTGTCGGTGGATAATCTGCCGGACGAGGTATTGCCTGTTGTCACGCAAATCAATAGCTTGTTTGCGATGCTGGAACAGGCTTTTGCAAACGAGCGCAATTTTACCTCCGACGCTTCCCACGAACTGCGCACGCCATTGGCCGGTCTGTTGACGCAAATTCAAGTGGCGCAAAAAACCACCGATACGCAGATGCGCGATCAGGCTTTGCAAAAAGCCCAGCAAGCGGTATCGCGGATGACGCATACGGTGCAACAATTGCTGACCTTGTCGCGAGTGCAGCATCAGCAGGCCGGGATTGCCAAGCAGTCTGTTGATGTTAACGAAGCCTTGATAGAGGTGATTTCCGATTTGGATCACGCCGCCCGCGAGAAGCGTATCGATATTGAATTGCAAGGAGAGCCGGCTCTAGTGATCGTCGCCAATCCTCAGTTATTTCAAGTGTTGTTACGCAACTTGATCGATAACGCTATTAAATATTCGCCGATTGAAGGGCATATCAAAGTAGCTTGTCGCCGCGAAAACAAGCGTTTGCAGTTGACCGTGGACGACAGCGGTCCCGGTGTTGCCGACGACGATTATCAGCGCATCACGCAGCGCTTTTACCGTTGCGTGGAAACCGCCAATAGTGTTGAAGGCAGCGGCTTGGGCTTGTCCATCGTACAGCGCATTGTGGCTTTGCATGCGGCGGATATTAATTTTGCCAAATCAGAATTGGGTGGCTTGCAGGCTCGGGTGCAAGTGGCGTTATTGGCTTAATTGGCTTAGGGTGCAAAACTCCGAACGCCGATAGCATGCTCTACTTTGTCAGGAGGCGCTTGGGGGCAAAGTCGACGAATGACTCAGTGTAAAAACCTTTCAGTGAGAATTTCGAACCGCGCATTTGTTAAAAATCAATACGCGGATGATGTGCAGATAGATCGCCGCATCTAACATCCGTTATCCCGGACAATCTCAATCCAGCCAGATAATCATTTTTTTAGCCTCTTGTCAGAGCCAATCCAATCAGGCAAATCACACAACCGACACTATATGACCGTGTGAAATCACCTGTTTTCCCCCGATTCTAGAATCGCCAAAATTAATATTACTATTTGATTTTTATTCAATTTATTCGCTCGGCACACAATTAGCTGATTTACACGCTCGACGCCAATAGTTGCGCGTACCAAATGTCGTTAAAAGCTAATTTTTGAATCTGAATAGGGCAGAATAATGAATGATAAGCCGCATTTTGCTTGGCTGTTCGCCATTCTCGTCAGCGAAGTGTCCGCTCAAACTAACTTACAAGACCATAGTACGCCGATCTCAGAATTGGAAACCATGGTCGTTACCGCCACGCCGGGACGCAGTTTGGCGATCAAAGACGTTCAAGCCAGTGTCGAAGTCATCACCCCGCAACGGTTAAAAAGCCTTTCGCTACGGACCTTGCCGCAGATTTTGCAATATGCTGCGGGTACCGGTTTTGTGGCCGATTCCGGTACTAGCTCCCGGATTAATTTGCGTGGTTCATCGAACAACCAGACCTTGATTTTGGTCGATGGCTTGCGTAGAACCGGTAAGTTCGGCACCTCCGACTTGACGGGGTTGAGCATCGAAAATATCCAGCAGATCGAGATTATTCGCGGCCCGATGTCGGCGTTATACGGTGCCGATTCAATCGGCGGGGTGATTAACATCATTACCAAGGCGCCGGACGAGCAATTTGGCGCAACCGGCAGTTTTACCTGGGGGCAGGCGGAACGAGGTCAGCGTGACACCTTTATTGAGCGGGCGGGTGTTTCGACCGGCGATTTTCATGGTCTAAAAAATCGTTTTTCTGCTGAAGTGTTTAATAAAAACGATTTACGAGTGGATACCAGCGTCCCCACGACAACGCTCAAGGACATTGATCGCTACTACGTGAATTACGCTGGCTCATATGACTTCACGCCGCAGCGCAAACTGCGTTGGACTGGCGAGATCATGGAGCAAAACGATACCGGCACGGCGTTTAATGGTGTGGGTAATGTCGAAAACGAAGACCGCAAACAAATCAGCCTAACCTACGATGATGTCTATGACTGGGGCAGCGCACGTTTGCTGGGCACCTACGGTCAAACCCTGGCAAATGTCGGGCGGAATGCCCAAGACCCCACTGATATTGAAAAAACCAAATTTGAATTGGGCCAAATTGAAGGCTTTGTAAACTGGTTTGCCAACGATAACTTGACCGTCACCTTAGGTACCGGTGGACGGTTTCAGGATATTGACATCTCGACGTTTGATCGCAGCCGCTTTCCCGGCGCCCAAACGCGCCATGTCTTTCACGCACTATCACAGATCGACTGGGATATTCTCAGTGATGTGAAATTGTTGGCAGGTGTGCGTTACGACACTTTTAGCGATTTTGGCGACGCACTCAATCCTCGGGCCAGCTTATCCTGGTCGCCGGGCGATTTTAATTTTCGGGTTGGTTATGGTTCTGCGTTCAAGGCACCTGAATTTGTCAATATGTTTCCCACTTTTGTACGTACCAGCTTAAGAGGTCCGTTTACCAGTGTGTCAACGATTAACGGCAATCCAAGCTTAAAACCGGAAAAATCTGAAACATTAGAAATGGCCGCCAAATACAGTTTTGACCATAGCAATGTCTACGGCAGCTTGGAAGCGATTGGTCACGTCACCTGGTACGAGGACTTAATCCAGTCTTTAAATACCCGAAATCGCACGGCGGGCAGAGTAATATTCTCGGATTTTAATTACTTCAATACCGGACAGGCAAAGGTACGTGGTACCGAAATCATTTTTAACTTGGGTGTTAAGGACTATTACAACCTATTCGCCTCTTACGAATATCTGGACGCTGAAGATACGCAAACCCATGAGCGCCTGATAGACCGATCCCGTCATGCGTTTCGCTTTCAAAATACCTTTCATCTCCATCCGCAAGTGGATTTATCACTTAATGGCCGGTTTTATGACGGCTATGTCGGCACCAATGCCAATCGTGTGCGTGAGTCCGCTTACCACCATGAGTTTGATGCCAAGCTGGATTACGCCGCCACCCAATGGCTAACCGCCTTTGTGGGTGTCGATAACGTATTTAATCGTGTCACGCCATTTGTCATGGGATTGCAAGGTACTCCCAATGACCCAGGTGGCCGTTTTTATTACACCGGCTTTAACGTCAGTTACTAGGAGGCAACATGCCGTATTGGTTTATTTTTATCGGCGTGCTGAGCGCTGTGGCTGCCTGGGCCGAGGAAGCCCCCAAAGCGCATGAAATGCAACATCACGGGGGCAATCAGCATGCCACGTATTTAAGCGAACCCAGCGCGATTCGTTATTACTTGCCGGATTTAAGCAGTCAGGTTTTGGAAAAGCTGGAATTGCCCAAACTGGGTTTTGAAGGCTATTACGCATTGGTCTTAGAAAAACCGCAGCCCGGCCTGTTAGAAGCCGAAGTGCGCTACAGCTATAAAAACGGTCGCCCCATGAAAGCCAAGCCTCAAGCCTTATTCGGCTTGCAGAAAACCGCGTTGGAAATCGAGCCTGATCCGCATCCCGCCGAGCATGCCCGCTACTTCAGTGGCAAAACCTGGCGCTTTAAAGTGCGCTTTCAGGGTCAACCCGTGCCAAATCAAGCTGTGCAATTTCGCTCACAAAACGGCAGTCAACTCAGTGGCACGACCGATCAACAAGGACGCGTGGCGTTTGAATTGCCGGACGACTTTCGTGCGGTTCAGCCGGGACAAATGGCAAATCCTCCCGCGGAGTTTGCGGTTAGCACCGAATTGAGTGCCAACGACCAACGCTATCGCTCCACACTCAAAGGCGATTATTACGTCTCGCCGCTGCATTGGCAGTCTGTGCCTTGGGGGGCGGGTTTGGCCGGGTTGGGTGTTGTGGTGGGGTTGTGGTTAAACAGACGTTTGTCCAACAAGCCGTTAAACGTCAAAAAATATGCGAGTGCTGTGTCATGAATCTATCCGTAATGCGTAAAACCGTGCAAGGGGCGTTGTTTTTTCTGATGGTTTATGGCGGCTACTGGTTAGGCCCCTATACCACCGACAAACTCAGCAAAGCCTTGCCGGCATTAAGTTGTGCTTACGATCCGTTAAGTGCCGATTATTGCGCCTTAGTGCCGTTGCAACACCAGATTCATCATGGTTTGGAACGGGTGTTCGCCGGACAAATGCCGCTGTGGATGGCCTTACTGCCCATTGCCATTACCCTGGGCACCTTTGTGGTGTTGTTTGTGCTGTTTAGCAAAGCGTTTTGTGGCTGGGTGTGTCCATTGGGGTTCTTCCAGGACATGCTGAGCATTGTCGGCCAAAAATTGGGTTTGCAAGGCAAGCAAAGCTTAACCGACAGTACCGTCGATAAAATTCGGCCCGTTAAGTGGTTGATGCTGTCGCTGCTGGTGTTTGGCTTTCCGTTGCTGGCCGCCGCCGGTTATGTCGATGAAGCCTGGGGCGCGCCGTTTTGTGCTGTCTGCCCAAGTCGCATCATGACTACCTTGATGACCGGCAGCACCGATCAACTGTATGTGGATTCGGCCAGCGCCAGTTTGACCGGTCTGTCCATTGTGGGTGTTTTTTTGTTTGGTTTGATGATCTCGCTGGGCTTGACGGTGCGCCAGCCGTTCTGCCGGATTTGTCCCATGCTGGCCCTGCAAGCCATTTTTCGCAAAGTCGGTTTATTGCGCTTGGTAAAAAACGCCACGCCACGTTGTGATAAGTGCGGTTTATGCGCAAATGCTTGCCCGATGGATATTCGGGAAATTCATACTGAAATGCACAAATACGACATTACGTATCCCGATTGCACGCTGTGTGGTCGTTGTGTGGAGTTTTGCCCGGACGATAAAGTCTTGCAATTGCGTTACGCCGGCTTGCCGGTTTTTTCTTCGTCCAGCCATTACTTCAAACGCCGCAAACAAAGCCAGAAACAATGGGAAACGATTTCCTTGGCCAACCTGCACCGCAAACCTAACGCCGCACAAGAGACTAAATAGTCATGGAACCGACCAGCCTAAGCTTGAGTGCCGCTTTTATACTGGGTTTTACTTATGGTGCCGGAGCCTGCAATATCGCCTGTTTGCCGTATTTGGGGCCGGTGTTTTTCGCCACGGAATCCGGCGGTTTAAAACAGGCCTGGCGTCGAGTCACACCGTTCTCGGTGGGACGACTGGTAGGGTATGCCTGCGCCGGTTTATTGGCAGGGGTATTGGGTGACTTATTGGCCGATACCTTGCAACAAACCGGTTTGCGTTGGCTGCTGGGGCTTGCCACCTTTTGGGTGGCGATTTCGCTGTTTCGCGCCAAACGGGGGGCGCACAAGCCTTGCGCCACCACCCGCAAAACACCCAATCGCCGCTTTGGTTTGGGTACGGGCTTATTTGTAATGGGTCTGGGCATGGCCTTTAATCCTTGTGCGCCTTTAAGCGCCTTGTTACTCGCGGCAGCCACTGCAGGGAGCGCGCTATCGGGCCTGGGGCTGGGCTTGGCGTTTGGTGCGGGGGCAGTGATTTTGCCGACCTTGATTTTCAGCATCGGCGTTGCGCATTTTGCCAGCGAACTGCGCGCCAACTGGGGACGCTGGCGTCCGCATCTGGAGTACGCCAGCGCGGGGATGATGTTGCTGATGGGCGTCGGTACCTGGATGGGCTGGATTACCCCTTAGCGTGGGGCAATTTTGCCAGTAAGCGGTCTAAATCTGCTTCACTTAAAGCACCTAAATGCCGCGTAACGACTTTGCCTTGGGGATTGACCAATACTGTGAAAGGCAGACCTTGACGCTGGTTGCCCAATTTAAAGGCCAGGTCCATGCCGCGTTCATCCACCCATTGCGGGTAATCAATCGCAGTGGTTTGCATAAACTGGCTGACGTTTTCCGGGGTGTCCACCGCAAATCCCAAGATCGCCAACTGCTGGGGATCGGTTTGCGCAAAACGCCGATTGAAATAAGGAATTTCGGTGCGACAGGGCTGACACCAAGTCGCCCAGAAATTAATCAACAACCAACGCCCTCGCCATTGCTCCAGGCTTTGGGGTTCGCCTTGCAGATTGGTATAGCGCACGGACTCAATCCGCTCGACAGGCCGATGCGACTGACTATAGAGCCAGACCGCCGAACTCAACACGAGTGCAAATAACAGATGGGGGAGCCAAAATTTCATGATGGGTCGGAAACTAAAGGTTTAGCGTGAACGGCAGCAGCTAGGGCGCGATAACCAACGGGCATTGCGCCGTGTTGGCCTTCGATCATGCGGCGTAATACGCTGTCGCTATTCCGCCCTAAGGAGTACTCGGTGAACCGTCACGTGGCAATACGGGTAGTTTAAAGGGTTTTCAGCGCTGTTTGCGCATAATGATTGAGTGTCCAGTTTTTTGATGGATTGATTTTTTAACGAGGTGTACATAATGAACAAAGGATGGATGATTTTGGTGGGTTTACTTGGGCTGCAAGTCGCTTATGCGGATCAGCTTGTGGTAGTGGCCGGGGCCACCGGGCGCACTGGCGTGCATGTGGTGCAGCAGCTTCAGGGACAGGGAGTTAAAGTGCGGGCCTTGGTGCGCGATGCCAACAAAGCCAAGGAAACTCTGGGGGATGGTGTGGAAACCGTGATAGCGGATGTTAAAGACCCGGCCAGTTTGCAACGTGCTTTAGTCGGCGCGACGGCAGTGGTCTCTGCAATAGGCTCGGGCGGTGATTGGTTCGGTGATAACGGCCCGGAATTTGTTGATTACGCGGGTAACAAAAATCTGGCTTTAGCCGCCAAAGCTGCCGGTGTTCAGCATATGGTGCTGGTGTCTTCAATGGGCATCAGCAATTTGCAACACCCTTTAAATCGACGCTTCAATAATGTGCTGATCTGGAAATACCTAGGCGAGGAAGCACTTAGAAAAAGCGGTGTTCCGTACACCATTATTCGCCCTGGCGGCTTGAAAGACGATGCGGCGGGGACACGGGGCATTCGGCTAACGGCTGCCGATCAATCGGGACAAGGTACCGTTAATCGGGCCGATGTGGCATTAGCGTGCGTCAAGGCATTGTTCAACCCCGCCGCACAAGGTAAAACCTTTGAGCTGACCAACACTGATCAAACCGGCGATGTTAGCGATTGGTCGGCTTTATTTGCTGGCGTGGAGCCGGACAAAGAATGAGCCTGCGTACCGGTTTAAGCAAATGGCTCATGCTCGGATTATGGGCAACCAGTCTGACAGCCAGTGCCGATAAAATTCTGGTTGCCGGTGCCACTGGCGGCACCGGGCAACGCATCGTGCATCATTTGCTGCAACAAGGAGAGTCGGTGCGGATTTTTGCTCGCGATGCTGACAAAGCACAACGCTTGTTCGGCTCGACAGCGGGCTTGGAAATCCATATCGGCGACATTCGCGATTCGCAAGCCGTCGCTCAGGCCGTGCAAGGGGTCACGCATATTATTTCTGCGGTCGGTGCACGGAGTCAGGATGAAGACGATCCCAACAGTGCGCGTTATGTCGATTACGAAGGTACGCAGCATCTGGTCAAAGCCGCTCAGCAAGTCGGCATACAGCAGATCATCTTGGTGTCGACCGCAGGTTTGAGTGATTCGGTGTACGCCGAGTCGGTCGAAAATCGTCCGATTTTGTTCTGGAAAAAACAAGCTGAGCAAGCCGTTCAATCCAGTGGCATTCCTTACACTTTGGTGCGTCCCGGTCGTTTGCTGGATGAAGAGGGTGGGCAATTCGGCATGCTCGTGACGCAAGGCGACTATCAACGTGGGGAAGGTATTGCCCGCGACGACGTGGCACGGGTCTGTGTTGCTGCGCTGAAACAACCGGCGGCCTATCGGAAAACCTTTGAAATTTCCCGTGACCGTAATGAAGAGTCGATCAGCGATTGGGCCGAATTTTTTGCAGACTTGCGCAGCGATTAAAACATGCTGAATTCAACCTTACGCTTGCTGGCGCGTGACGAGCCAGGTCAGTCTCGGCTTGCGGCCTGGGTGGGCTTTGCGTATTTCTTTTTTCTGCTCAGCAGCTATTACGTGTTACGGCCTGTGCGGGAAATGCTGGGGGTAAGCGGTGGTACTAAAAACCTGCCCTGGTTATTTAGCGCTACCTTTGCCGCCATGCTGTTAGCCGTACCGGCCTACGGCTGGATTTGCAGCCGTTTTCCACGTCGTCGTTTTTTGCCTTGGGTGTATGGCTTTTTTATCAGCCATTTACTGCTGTTCTATGGCTTGTTGCAATGGGACATCAACAATCTCTGGGTAGCCAGAAGTTTTTTTGTTTGGCTGAGCGTGTTTAGTCTGTTTACGGTTTCGGTGTTCTGGAGCTTTATGACCGACGTATTCGACAAGCAGCTCGCACAGCGCTTGTTTGGATTTATTTCCGCCGGCGGTAGCTTGGGAGCAATGGTGGGCCCGTTGCTGGCAACCGGCCTGGTGGGCGCTATTGGCCCGGCAAGCTTGTTATTGTTGTCCGCCCTATTGCTGGCTTTGACTTTACCCTGCATTCATTTTTTGCTGCGCTGGCAAGCCGGACAAACCACCGACCATTCAGCCCGATTTGCCGGGGATCAGCCCGTGGCGGGTGGTGTCTTGTCCGGTTTGGGCTTGCTGTTGCGCAGCCCTTACCTGTTGGGCATTAGTGGTTTTATTTTGCTGGCCAGTGCCAACGGCACGTTTTTGTATTTGCTGCAGGCCGATTTTGTGGCCAACACGTTTACCGACAAAACCCAGCAGACTCAAGTCTTCGGTGCGATAGACAGCGTGGTGAACGGCTTGTCAATTCTGGTGCAGCTGATCTTCACCCGCCGCATTATCGCCACGCTGGGTGCGGCCTGGACACTGGCGAGTATTCCCATCATCATGGCCCTCGGCTTTGCCGCATTTGGCTGGAACCCGAGTTTGCCCTTGTTGTTGGTATTGATGATTTTACGCCGGGTCGGGGATTACGCCATTCTGCGGCCGGCACGCGAAATGCTGTTCGCGCCGCTTGATCGGGTCACCAAATACAAGGCCAAGAACATTATCGATACCGTCGTTTTTCGCGGGGGTGATGCCCTGACCAGTTGGCTATATGCGCCATTCGGCGCCTTAGGCATCGGCTTGATCGCCGCTGTTATTGCCAGCGCTTGGGCGGGTTTGGGATTCGTTTTGGGCCGACGACATCAACAGACACAACGCTGAAAAGCTGGCTGGTTAGTTGCGATGCAGTCAAACCCTGCCTTCGATTCCGGTACGATTGCGTCAGCACGGAATGACTGCTCATGGACGAGTCTAAATGGCGAGTTATAACTAAATCTGGTGTACGGCCCGACTTGATGAAAGGTGGCGCCCTCTGCTGAAATGAGATTGACGAGATCGAATAACAGCAAAATGAGAGACGCCATGAACAAAGATAATGCAAAAGACTGGAATAATGCCAGTGGGATTAACGATCCTTTGACGGATTTGTTGAAGACGGGTGCTAGAGCCTTGATCCAACAAGCCGTTGAGGCGGAGCTACAGGCTTTTCTGGGCGAATACGCCAAGGTTACCGATTTACGGGGCCGGCAAACCGTGGTGCGTAATGGCTATTTGCCTGAGCGGGAGATCGTGACGGGCGTGGGTAACGTGACGGTCAAAATCCCCAAGGTTCGAGACCGTTCCGGCGGCAGGATCAAGTTCAACTCGTCGCTGGTGCCGCCGTATGTTCGCAAGACAAAACGGGTGGAAGCGGCCTTACCCTGGCTGTATTTGCGCGGCATTTCCACCGGCGACATGCAGTCGGCCTTATCGGTGTTGCTGGGTGACGATGCCAAAGGCTTGTCACCTGCCGTGGTTAGCCGCCTGAAAGCCCAATGGGCCGAGGATTATCTGGCCTGGAATCGGCGAGATTTATCGAAGGAGCGCACTGTGTATGTCTGGGCCGACGGCATCTATTCGACCCTGCGTGGCGAGGATGATCGGCTGTGCCTATTGGTCATCATCGGAGTCAACGAACAGGGTGAAAAGCGCTTGCTGGCCTTATCGGACGGTTATCGGGAATCGAAAGCCTCGTGGCTGAGTGTTTTGCAGGATTTACAAACGCGAGGTCTACAGGACGTGCCGAAACTGGCTACCGGCGACGGCGCTTTGGGTTTCTGGGCAGCCATCAACGAAGCTTGGCCCACCACACAACACCAGCGCTGCTGGGTGCATAAGACGGCGAATGTGCTGGCGACGCTACCCGATTCAATCCAAGGCAAGGCCAAGGCGGGGCTGAAAGAAATCTGGATGGCGGAAACCAAAGCCCTGGCCAATCAAGCCTTCGACACGTTCTTGCGTGACTTTGAAGCCAAGTACCCCAAGGCGGTGGGCGTGTTGGAAAAAGACCGTGAATCGCTATTGGCCTTTTACGACTTTCCCGCCGAGCACTGGATACACATTCGGACGACAAATCCGATCGAATCCAGCTTTGCGACGATTCGCCATCGGACCACCCGCACCAAGAACTGCGTGTCCCGCAATACCTTGTTGGGGTTAGTGTTCCAATTGACGTTAACCGCCGAGAAGAGTTGGCGCAAAATACGCGGATTTAAACGATTGCCGGATGTGATTAAGGGCACATCCGTTTTCAGGACGGCATTGCTGTCATCATGGAACCGGAGAAAACAGAAGAAACACAGCAGATGGCCGCCTGATTCAATTCAGCCATACACCAGATTTGACTATTTCTCCTAAATGGCGGGATCGACCCGTTGCTGTCGGTCAGATAGAATTTCTTAATGACAGCAGCAATAAACTAAGCAGTCAGTGAATAGACTAATACGACAGAGGAACTTCACGCGCAGCAGGTATTACTGGTGTTTTTGCGCAGACAGTTTCTGGAACGATACTATCGGACTCGGTTTGCTCATGGCATAACGAAAGACTCAATGCGTAGTTACAACATCCCCCTCCTGATGGCGAACTGTCATATGCAAAACTGTAGATTCCACCCATATTTGGTAAACCTAAAATACCATGAGCAGCATAAGAATCCTTACTTTCGTCTTTCTGAGGAAAAATAAAAGCTCTACCAGCTCGATAGTTAGAAGTTATGCACGCTGTAACATTAGAATTATGCGATGATTTGCTACAGTTTGCAGGCTCATTTCCAACTAAGACATGCAGAACATTCGTCAAAATTTCATCCGCTTTACCAGCAAAACAATAGTCAATTTTAGAAAATAACATTAAGAATAGAATTAAACTAAATCTGAAGATCATAATGTTTATTATATATTAAGTATCAATTCTGAAAGTGGAGCAAGGTTGTTTCCGAATCGCTGATATTTTCTATTTGCATATCTAACATGCGAGTCCATAACATTTTCTCGTATTAAAGTCATATATAATTTCGTGTGATTCTTGTCCCGTTGGTACAGGAACTCCAACTGGAACGAAAAATCTTGAAAAAATCGGCAAGTTCGAAGGTAGTTTGAACGGTTTTAATGCCACATAAGTGTGGTCGTCCAATAGTATTTTCGGCTGAGATTTGTTGTTGCCAGTAATCGGTAACATATCAATTATCGGCACGTTCTCCAGCACTATATCTATCCAATCATCAACATCCTCTTGTGTTGCCATGCGGATTAATCCTTGTGCAATCGCAACATCCAGCCCCGCTTGTCCGGCAGGAAGTATATAGAAAGACTCTGGCGGAGTTCCTGGTGAAGTTACGATTTTTGTACCATCGATTGGTTCGTTGCCGACCACTACTTTGCCATCTTTTGGCAGATAGACCATTTTGATGGGTGGGCCCAACAGGCGGTTCGATAGCCGATCTACCTCTTTAAGATCATCTTGATTGTCATTCACATAAAATTTCCCACAAAAGTCAATAATCGGGATATTCGGTGGCAAACCAGCTATGGCTTGACGATAGAAGCCTCCAATCACAACGCTAGCAATATGAGTTTTTTCGGACCAACTAATATTCCAAACCGTCGGTTCATAGGCACCAAGAAATAAGACAACAGGTGTTTGTTGATAGTTAACGAGCACATCGACTTGATTGGCTTCGTAACTGCTCGTATCAATTTTGAGTCCAAGCTTACGTTTATTCAAATTATGTCGTTTAAACGTTCCTGCGCCAAACACTGTAAAACTATCGGGAAGTGAAGATTGAATACTTTCGCATAAATGATTATTTGATTTTAAATTTATCGTTGAGGACTCGAGCTTATCTAGAGAAAAATTACACGTACTTTTTGGGTCTATAAAGTCGTTGGTATATTTTCCTCTACACCGAGATAGATTAAATGAATCATTGCATAGCATGCCCTTACAGTCGGGAATACGGTATGAATAACGATATACGCCACCATTTTCCGGTAGGCCAATCATCCCATTAATAAAATTATAGTCATTGTCCTCTGGACCCTGTAGAGAAAAATAAAACGCTTTGTTGGAGCGATAGGCATTAGTCATGCAATCGCTGATCTTTGAAATTTCTTGAGTTGGCAAATACCGCAACTTATAAATTTCAAACTCGTAAGTTCCGCAAGGAATTACATCCTCGCCAACTAAATAATGTAATCGACGCTTGAAATTTTGATTTGCGCTATCGGCTCGACTGTAACTTGCAGAAAACACAAATACTAAGAAAAAAAACAGACTGTATTTTGAATGCGTCATATAAAGGAGATTACTTGACAATTAGATATTTCAGATGAAATATAGACGAGATTTTAAGCTTTATTGGTCGAAATTGATTAGCATCCATCATCAAATGGCAACTTTGAAAACCTTTATAGGCCGTTCCCTGAAATTGTTGATCGACCGGTTTTGGCCGATCCAAGGCATTCAAAATCGGGAAGGGTTTCTATCTGAACCGGTGGCGGCTTGTGATCGGAATACGCAGTTAAACGGTTGATCGGGTCAGGATGACAGGATTTTGCCCGTCACCTTTTCCACCGCACCAGACATGCGATTTTCCGCAGCCTCCGGTTGAGTCGAACAGTATAGGCCGCTAATTTCAGTCGGCACTTCACTAGATTTCGGCCATAAAGAATCCAGTTTGTCAGGGTGTGTCCCGGCAGTGGGGGCACTCTAGTCTAATTGGCGGATTGCCTATCGGCATCCGCCCTACGGCCCTGATGTTTAACGGGTAGTAAACATGGGGTTTTGCTTGGCTGTTGAGAAAAATGCCAAAAGCCTGCTTTTGTATTCAGTAATTAAAGCTGAGCTCCACCAGAAAGTTACGCCCTGGATTGGGGGCAAATTGGAAGTACTGTTCGTTGCTTAAGTTGTTGGCCATGAAGCCGACACTGACGTTTTTAGTGGGACTGTATTTGATTTTGGCATCCATTAACCAGAAGGCCTGAAAACCACCGTACACATCGTGCACAACGTCAATGTTTTCAGCCGTATCAAATGATTCGGACACATGCCGGCCAATCAAGCTGCCGGACCATTCATTCCAATTGGCTTCCAGACCCACGGTCAATAAATGTTCCGGTGAATTCGGCAAGCGTTTGCCTTCTGAAGCGGGTATGCCAGGACTGGAAAGCGTGGTTGCGGTAGGGGTCCAGGTGTAATTGCTGAATAGCGACAGCCAATTCGTCAGGTTCTGGTCAATTGATAATTCCACGCCTCGGGTAAGCGCTTCAGCGGCATTAACGCGTTGCGAGCCGGTAAAGTTGGCGCGGCGTTCGATCACCCGGTTTGAAATTAAGTCCGATAAATGGTTTTCAAAAAACGTGGCTTTAATTTGAGTGCCGGTTTTCTCGATTTTCTGGTCAACACCCACTTCCCAAGATAAGTTGCTTTCGGGTACTAGATTGGGATTGGACAACACCGTCGCGACCACGCCACGGCGTGAATCAACATACAGGTCTTGCAAGGTGGGTGGGCGAAACGATTTGCCTGCCGATGCGCGTAAGGTGGCACCTTCCCAGGCATCTTTATAAATCAAAGACAGTTTGGGGTTGACTTCGACGCTTTCCTGCGTGGATTCGGGATTGAAGGTATTAAATGCGTAATCTCTGCTGATTCCTGTGGCTTGCCACCAATCGACCCGCGTGCCCAAATAAGCGGTAAATTGATCGGTAAAGCGGATTTCATCTTGCGCAAAAAATGAAGTAGTGTCCGTTGATGCATCGGCCACCAAGCGAGTGCCTGTCCGACTGTCGCGATCGTTCCATTGGCTCAGATCGTAATCGTTACGATCCATTTCACCATGATCCACTTCAAATCCCGTGGTGATAATTTGACTTTTGGTCAGTGGAAACACGAGCTGCGCCCTACCGTTGACCATCGTGCTTCGGGTATGGTTTGACGTACCCGGACCGCCACCTAAACCCGAGGTGTTAATGACGTTGGTAAACCAGGTGTCCCGGGAGGTGTGGTTGAAGTTGACGGTTAATGCTGTATCCGCACTGAAATTGTGTTCAAACTTCCAAAAGCTGCGCAAATCGTCTTCATGCGATGGCGAATTCAGAAACACGTTTGGGGTTACTTGCCCCAATAAGGTGCCATTCTGCCGAATCCTGCCGCTGATGACCGGATTGCCGTTTGCATCGCGGAGATAGCTGTTAAACGGATCCTGACTGTAACCAATGTCGGAGTAAAAGTAATGGAGACCGCCCGAAAGACGCGTGTAGTCGTTAAAGTCATAATAGGCTTTGATATGGCTGTTGTGCGATTCCCAAGGCGCGCGGCCATGATCGCCGACTAGATAAGCGGTTTGTCCTTGCGCGGTGGTCGTGGGGATTGCGCCCGTGACATTGGTAATTGGTCCGCCGCCGCCCGGATTGGCAAAACCCCAGATGTCACGAATGCCGTCATTCAGTTCGTGGTGGTGGCCCAAACTGATGGCCAAGCCATTGTCGAACACATCCCGGTAGATGCCGCTGGCTGTCATGCCTTCGGCGGCATCAAATTGATAGGTGCCTTTTACCAGCACTTCGCGTTTGGTGGGTTTTTTGGTGACGATACGCATGGTGCCGGCAAACGCATTACCGCCATACAGCGCTGAGCCAGCTCCGGGCACCAATTCCACTTGTTCGACGTCCTCTGAAAAGATCGCGCCGTAGTTAACGGTACCGAAACTCGGATCGTTCATTTTTTGGTCGTCGAGTAAGACAACAGTACGTGCCGTGCCGCTAATGCCGCGGATGGACTGGCGTACCGCACGGTTAGCGGCAGGCGGTAATGCACTGGTGGCACCAATCGCCATGTATACGCCGGGCATTTCTCGCACAATGTCCCCGATGCGACGTACATCGCGGAGTGCGATTTGTTTATCGTCAATCAAGTGCAAGGTGCCTGGAGCGTCCTCGATTGATTGTTCAGATAAAGTTGCTGAAACCACCATAGTACTCAGTTCGGTAGCTTGGTCTTTTTTGGGTGCTTCCGATGTCGCAGCGGGCTGGTCTTTGGAATCGTCTGTTTCCGGCTCGGCCAAACTGACCTGGCAGCATAGTGCCAGACTGATGGCAGCCGCCAGTCGAGGGTATTGCATAGGCTTGTTCATAAAAGTAAAGGGTGGGTTTTATTTAGAATTTGACGTAAGTGCTGATGGTTGACTGACCACTATTGGCTGTGGCGCGACTGGTGATAACCAGTCAGGATTAGTTTTAACCGGTATTTGTTGGGCATTTTCAGTAGCTCCTTTTACTGTGTTTTTGCGCTGAGTCGCTGGTGATGAATGCGTCGGGATGCGCGTTTTTTAAGCCAATGGATGATGCCGGTAATCAATAAGGCCAACGGCGCAAAGCCGACAATCAGCACCGCAATTTGGCCGGGTGTACCGAGAATTTCACCGTTATGAAGAGGTAACTGGATGTTGATAAAAGCATCGCCAGCGGCAAATTGATTGGGATCGCGCACCGTCAGTATTTCGCCGTTGTACTGATCCAACCAGAGCATGGTTGCGCCTTTACTGCGGGTTTCGTTGGGTTGTTTGCCGCTGACCATGAAACTGCCATGGGCATCGGCAGGCAGGTACAACCGTTGCAGTTGCATTTCGGGAAAACGACGTTGTGCATTGCTGAGAATGGTTTCGTAGGCCAAGGCCTCGGTGCCGATGGCTTTGGACTTAACGGCACGCGGTACTTCGTGCACACTGGAAAACACATTGACCGCCGGCTTGAACACATCCGGGAAATTGAAGTAAAAGCCGGAAAGCGATACGGCGAACAAGACGACGGCGGTATAAATGCCGACGGTTTTGTGCAAATCAAAATTGAAGCGGGTAAAGCTGGCATTGCGCTTGATAACCAGCGCTTGCAGCCATTTGCCGGTTTTGGGCCACCATAAGTAAATACCGGTAATGGTCAAAACCAAGGTCAGCAGGGCGGTAATGCCCATCAGCCATTTGCCGAACGGGTCGACTAATAACTTGTAGTGCAGGCGCAAGATAAAGTTAATCAGGGAGTCGTTGCGGTCGCGATGTCCCAGCGCTTGGCCGTTGTAGGGATTAACCATAACTTCGTGGAAGTGATGATTGTGTCCTGGGCCATCGTGGGGCACTTGGTAACGTACAATCAGTGCTTCATCGGGATGTTTGGGGAGTTGAATATGGTGGGCAGGGTGCTTGATGGGGGAAACTTGGTCAGCGGTGGCCAGGATGTTTTGCAAGGGTTGTAGGGACGATCCGGCTTCTACGGCCAGGATGTCGCTGTTCAGCCAATGATCAATCTCTTCGCCATAAACCAGGATGCTGCCCGTTAATCCGGCAATGGCCAGAAACAAGCCCAGCCATAAGGAGATGTATAAATGCAGTTTGAGCAAAACCTTGCGTAAGGTGATTTTCCGCAGCCACTCTAAACGCCTTGCAGAGGCGACAGGACGGTGAACGATTGAGTTTTCCTTCGCGGTAAACGGATCGATGACAGACATAACAAGCTCCCTTAGGAATCAGCACAACTTGGATGCGCCAATGGAGCAAGGTCTGCGCCATATCTGAAAATACAAATAAGCTCAGTGATTTGTTGGGGCTTAAATCGGCTAGTGCTTAAGTAGAGTGGGTTATTTCACACACCACTGGTTTGCGGTGTGTGAAATACCCTATTTGTGGATTAAACGAGGTGACGACCGCTACAAAGAGGTATTGAAAAAGCAGCCCGGCCTCTTAGAAGCCGAAATGAGCGATGTACTTCCGGCAAGGTTTAGTGCGCTACGGGCGGTTATTTTAAACTGCCAAGTTTTTCGGATGATCAATAAACGGTTGTTAGCCACGCCTAGCGCCGGCGCGATGAAGAGTCTTTTTGCGCTGTACCTAAATCATCTGTGGTTCTGCAATCACCGCCAAATATGGTCTAATCTGCCCCTTTTTTAATCTGTTTCCATCGCCGCTATGTTTAATTTTAAGGTGCTTGGTTTTGCCTATTGTTTGGTCCTGGCTGGATTATTGTCGGCGTGCGACGAGCAATTGACTATATCTTCGACCCATTTACCGGCGTTAAGCGTCAACCCTCACAATCCGTTTGATACCCAAACGCAGCCCGCGCAAAACCTGTTGAGTTTTGATGTGTATGTCGATAGGCAAACAGTACATGCTGCGTTTGTCACCACGCCAAGCGGCAGTAAGCAAACCTCGATTGCGTATATGCGTTCGGAGGACGGCGGCTGGCATTGGTCGTCACCGGTGGTGTTAAGTCAGCAATTCCCGCAGCCCGTAGAGGCGAAAGTCGGTAACGATATACAAATTGCCGCAGCCGGCGACAAATTGTTGATCGTCTGGCAAACTACCGGCGAATTGCCCGGCATGGGGCCGTTATTCACGGTTTATTCGAATGATGCCGGCAAAACCTGGCAGCAAGGCGTCAAGCCGACCGGCAGTGATGCGGATCAGTCCCATCATGAATTGCTGGCAGATCAGGAAGGTCGTTTTCATGCTGTCTGGTTGGATGATAGGGACGAAAACGGTTATCAGGGGGTGCGGTATGCGCGCAGTAGCGATGTCGGTAAGAGTTGGGAATTGGCACAGACTATCGACGATTCCAGTTGCTCATGTTGCTGGAACCGCCTGGCTATCGGCGCCGATGGCAAATTGAATGTGCTGTACCGGGATATGAAACCGCGCGATATGGCACTGGCACAAAGCGCCGATGGCGGCGCCAGTTGGCAACGGCTGAGCACCGTTGGTGAGTTCAACTGGATTTTCGACGGCTGTCCGCATAACGGCGGCGGCTTGAGCGTGGCCGGAGACGGCGCCTTGCACAGTTTGGTATGGACCGGCGCGGACAATCAGGTCGGGCTGTATCATATGCAGTCCGCTGATGGCGGCAAAAGCTGGGCGCCGCCGCAACGCCTGGGCGAAGCCGGCGCGTTTCATGCGGACATCGCGTTCGGCGCTGGGCGCTTAGTCGCGGTGTGGGATGCACTGGGGCCGGAAGGCTCTAAAGTGTTTGTCTCGGAATCCGTCGATAATGGCGAACATTGGTCGGCAAGTAAGTTGCTATCATCCGCCGGCGCTTCGGCGACCTTCCCGCGCATCGTCGCCACGCCGACGGGCTTGTTGGCAATGTGGTTAGAGCAAACGCCCACCGGCAAGCAATGGTCGGCGGCGGTTTTACAATGATTTTTATACTTTAAGAGGTGGTCATGCCCAAGTTAGACATAACAAAAATAATAAAACCCGGCTTGTTGGCGCTCGCGTTATTCAGCCCGGTCTCAGTATTTGCGCACGCGATTCTAGTGAAATCGCAACCCGCCAAGGACGAGACCGTCACCGAATCGCCCAAGCAAATCGATCTGTGGTTTAACGACGCAGTCCGCAGCGAATACAAAGCCCTGGCCGTCATCGACAGCACCGGCAAGCGGGTGGATAACCACGACGTCGCGCAAAGTCTGACCAATGGTGCCAATATCTACGCCACTGTGCCAACACTGGCGCCGGGCACCTACACTATTCGCTACCGCGTGGTTTCCGAGGACACTCACATAGTCACCGGTAAATTCGAATTTACCGTCAAACCCTAGTCTGCATTCTTCCATCGGTTTATTTCTATGAATATTCAGCGACTTCCCGTCTTTTTTATCGCCGGGCTCGTGGCCTGCGTGGTTTTACTCAGCGGTTGCGACAAACTTGGCTTCGGTACCAAACAATCTAATGCACTGGGCAATCGTCCGGATTTGGATTGCATCATCGCCAACGATTTTTACGCGGTGCACTTCAGCGCTTATCTGCAGCCGGATAAAAACGATAAAAATCCTGATCCTAAAGCGGCGTTCGTGCCGTTTTGCCAGAAAATCCCCAGAGCCGGCAAGATGTTTTTCACCGCCGATTTGATCGACCGCGATATTCGTGCGACGCCGATTGGCATTAAATTGGTGGAAGTGGAAAAAACCGGCCAGAAAGCGCCGGATGATGTGCGTGAAATTCGTACTGTCGCCGAAATCCCGTCCAAGCTGTATCCGAAAGGCGCGGTAGAAGCGCAAGCCGATGTGGATAAAACCGGCGATTATGTGCTGTATCTGTTGATCGGCGAAGCAATGGAAGACGATGATAAATTCCGCATTGCGCTGGAAGTGGGTGTCGATCCCAATGGCGCCGATTTACCACTAGCGGCAATAGGTGGCGTGGTGGCCTTGGTGCTGCTGGTGCTGCTGGTGCTGGGATTTTTGGTTTACCTGCACAAACGTAGAAAAGCCGCGCAAATCAATGGTAATGGGGAACAGCCCTAATGACGAGCGGATGGAAAATGCTTAGGCTGTTTGCCCGCTGGCAATGCCTGCTGCTGGTTTGTTTGCTGCTGCCATCGGGCTGGGCAGCGGCGCACGCCCCTGGCCTTAGCTCAATCGATGTGACTGTCAAATCCGACCAAGTTATCGTTAAATTGACCTTTGCCCTGCAAGACATCGAAGCCTTTGCGCCGATGGATAGCGACCTGGATGCGGAAGTCAGCGCCGCGGAGCGCGAAGCGGCCAAGCCGGACATCGCCAAAATGCTGGCTGCGCAGTTGCGGGTCAATATTGATGGCGCTGATGTGCAAGCCGTGGCGCCGGGGGCTGTCGTTTACGACGAACAGAACAACGCCCATGTCGAATTTATTTTTCAATCTGTGCCGCACCAACAGTTACAGGTGCAATCCAAGTTATTGGCCTGGCTACCTGACGGGCATCAGCAGTATGTCACGGTGCGCGACGCCGCCGGTAAAACGCTAAGCGAGAAAATGCTAAGCAGGGCCGACGACCAGTTGCAATTGGCATTGTCTCCTGCCGATCAATCCGTGGCGCAAAACGATTCCCGATTTTCCGCGTTTGCCGATTTTTTAAAGCTGGGCATCGAGCACATCCTCACCGGTTACGACCACCTGTTATTCTTGTTTGCCTTGCTTGCAGTCACGCATAGTTTCTGGCCGGCGATCAAGATCGT
The DNA here is from genome assembly GCF_047777895.1 of Methylomonas sp. TEB. GTDB lineage: Bacteria > Pseudomonadota > Gammaproteobacteria > Methylococcales > Methylomonadaceae > Methylomonas. Next base: position 362,468 of record NZ_CP180476.1, on the reverse strand, counting down.
CACCTTCTTTACCATCGCCCATTCCATCACCTTGGCGTGTGCAGGGCTGAACATCATTGAGCTACCCAGCAGCTTCGTAGAACCGGTGATTGCGCTGACCATTATTTATGTGGCCGTGGAAAACATCATGCGCGGCGACCACCCCAAGGGCCGGCAATGGCTGACCTTCGGCTTTGGTTTAATTCACGGCTTTGGCTTTGCCAGTGTGCTGCGGGAATTGAATATTTCCAGCGGCGACACCGGCATCTTGTTGCCCTTGCTGTCGTTTAACCTAGGCATAGAAACCGGCCAAATCGCCGTGGCATCGGTGGTGTTGCCTATCATCTGGTGGCTGAATAACAAGCCTGCATTTGCCGAGAAATTCTTGAAAGGTTGTTCGGCCATGGTAGCCTTGATGGGGGCCTATTGGCTGTTGGAGCGGACGGTTTTGTAAACCGCCCTTGACTGGGCTGCCGAGCATGGGAAGAGGCAAACACCCGGTTGACCCAGGATTTTAGAGATTCCGGGACGTCTTGAATAGCCAAGACCATTGACCTCTGCAAAGACGCCTGCGCCGTCAACTGTGACAGCGCAGGCAACGGGTTTCGCATTGCGCTACCCATCCTCGAAATTTGCCATCCCAGTCCCTTAGGCCGGGTAGCGCAACGCGAAATCCATCAATCAGGCCCTCGTTTTTCGTTAAATTGTAAACAATCCCGATCTAAAGCTGTGTTTATTCGCTATTTGCAATAGAATACAAACCATCCCCTTCTCAACAGCTAGCTCTCCGGAGAATTTGACATGACTGATAAAAAAGTGACGTTAAAACAGGAAGACCAAGACCGCGTAATCGAATTACCGGTCACACCCGGCACCATGGGTCCGTCCGTCATCGATATTCGGTCTTTATACGCACAGACCGGCCATTTTACTTACGACCCCGGCTTTACCTCCACCGCCAGCTGTACGTCAAAAATCACCTTCATCGACGGCGACGCCGGCGTACTGTTGTATCGGGGCTATCCCATCGAACAACTGGCGGAAAAATGCGATTTTCTGGAAGTCTGTTATCTGCTGCTGAACGGCGACTTACCCAACGGCTCCGAAATGAAAGGCTTCGTCACCACTATCAGCCAGCATGTGATGGTACACGAACAGCTGATCAAATTTTACAGCGGCTTCCGCCGCGACGCGCATCCGATGGCGGTATTGGTAGGCGTAGTCGGCGCACTGTCGGCGTTCTACCACGAAGTAATGGACATCAACTGCAAGGAAGACCGGTACATCTCCGCCATCCGCCTTATCGCGAAAATGCCGACCATGGTAGCGATGTGCTACAAATACAGCATCGGCATGCCATTTATCTATCCTAAACGCAAGCTCGGCTATGCGGAAAACTTTATGCGCATGATGCACGGCGACCCTGGCGAAGATTATCTGGCCAATCCGGTGTTGGTCAGAGCGTTGGATAGAATCCTGATCCTGCACGCCGACCACGAACAAAATGCTTCCACCTCCACCGTGCGTCTGGCCGGTTCCAGCGGCGCCAATCCTTACGCTTGCGTCGCGGCCGGTATAGCTTGCCTGTGGGGTGCGGCACACGGCGGCGCTAACGAGGCGGTGTTGAATATGCTGGAAGAAATCGGCGATGTGTCGAAAATCGGCGAATACGTGGCCAGAGCCAAGGATAAAAACGATCCGTTCCGCTTGATGGGTTTTGGTCACCGGGTTTACAAAAACTACGACCCGCGCGCCAAACTGATGCGGCAAACCTGCCACGAAGTGCTGGACGAATTGAATCTGAACGACGACCGTCTGTTCAAACTGGCGATGGAACTGGAACGAATTGCCCTGGAAGACCCTTACTTTGTAGAGAAAAAACTCTACCCCAACGTGGATTTCTATTCCGGCATCGTGTTGCGGGCCTTGGGTATCCCCACCGAGATGTTTACCGCCATCTTCGCCTTGGCCCGCTCGGTGGGTTGGATCGCGCAATGGGACGAAATGATCTCCGATCCCGAATTGAAAATCGGCCGCCCGCGCCAGTTATATAAAGGCGTGACGACTAGGGATGTGAAATCGATTTCTAATCGGTGATAAAACAAATAGTTAAGTCCCCTATCCTTCTGGACAACTGCACTTAACTTAAAGACGGGCAGCCCCTTCTCCCTCAGTACCCACTGGGCATAAAGGAGAAGGCTGGAATGAGGGGATCAATAAAGTTCTTTGCCTTATTTATTCTCCTCACCCCAACCCTCTCCAGCAGGAGAGGGGGCTTAACTTAACGGTATTAACTCTAGCTCTCTCCCTTAGTAAGGGGGATTTTTGGGAGGTTATTTAGCGCATTGGTTGATGACCTTTAAGAAGTAACCGCCGAACGCTTCAACACTCTAATCTGCAAAAAATCCCAGGCAAAACGCAGCAGAAACACTGGGTTGGTGGAAAAATAACGCTTAACCAGCCGCCTATCCTTAGCCATCCGATAACACCATTCCAACCCACTTTTTTGCATCCACAGCGGCGCCCGCTTGATGTGTCCGGAGTGAAAATCAAAAGCCGCGCCCACCCCCAATTGCACCGGCGCATGCACTCTATCCAGATGCGCCGCAATCCATTTCTCCTGCTTGGGCGCACCTAAGCCCACCCAGAGAAAATCCGGCTTGGCGGCATTGATCAAATCGACCAGTTGTTGATCTTCTTCTGCGGACAAGGGCCGAAACGGCGGAGAATGCCAGCCCACCAGCTCGGCTTGCGGATAGCACTTTTGAATATTGGTAACCAAATCTGCCAACACCTCATCCTTGCCGCCCAGAAAAAAATGCCGCCAGCCCAACTGCTGCCCTTGATCCAGACATTTCAACATCAAGTCCGGCCCGCAAACCCGCGTCTTAATCTCTGCTTGATGCACCAGTTTGGCGTACCAAACCAAAGGCAGACCATCCATGGTGGACAAGGCTCTATTGGAAATATCACGTAACTCATGATCGGTAAGACAGGCTACCGTGGTATGCACGTTGGCGATACAGACCTGATGAGCTTGGCCGCTGGCGATCCACTCCTGAAATAGTTGTAACGTAAGCTCGTAATCCAGGATAGGGAAGCGAATTCCGAAAATATCTACTGACTTGATTGACTGCATTCCGTGCTCCATCGGGCGGTTAATTGAAAGAGGTATTATTGATTCTAACATGCAGTTAGCATCGCTATATTCACGCCCGGAGTCAATCCCCGCTAGCGATTGATAAACAATGCAGGATGGTTAAACAAGCCAGAAAATCCTGGTGAGTCGTCCCGCAAAAGGCAGTAACCCTGACAATCAATTTCCCATATCTAACAGTAATAACGAGTATTTCGGATAGCTAAACGCTTGCGGAACGCCGCCAGCGCTCAAATTGCGTCTGCGCTCCAGACTAGCCTATAGTCACCAACAAATACTAGGCGGCAACCCCCTGATAATTCATCGCTGCCTACAAAACATCCGCCGTTACCAACCAAGGCCTGTAGCGCGCCAACGCACCCTGTGTGACTGCTCACGAATCCTCCAGGAAAGGCTTGAAAGCAGGCTACAGCAAACCATTAAGATTTAATTAAAATAAAAATTTGGCTTGGTTATCAAGCCATTATGTTTTACGCTGTGCCTAGCCTCTAATTTCATCCGCTTATAACTCAACACGGCAGGCAAGCGCAGACCGCTTGAGATACACATCAACCGTGCTGCTTTTGCCTAACCGGACGAGACGTAATCATTAAAGGCGCATACCAATAAAACCAGGATGGGTTAAATATACACCAACGTCGATATGTATCGAACAAATAGGTTGTTATCAACACATTTCAACAGCATGTCAGAACGGCGCGCTTTAGTTCAGCTGTTAGTCCGGCGCACCAAATTAGCTCATTAAAATTAAACACAACCTGACTGCGGTTGAAAAAGCGTTACTAGAGAGGTTCCGTACTACGTTATTCAAAAGAGCTGCTAGTCTTGTTTATGTGTTGGCGATGCAGAACCAATGGAATATCCCGCAGGTGACCCAATTCTGAAACAATTTCAAAGTATCTTCGTAACCAAGGACCGGGACACCATCCCTCAAATATTAACTGAATTAGCTGACTGTATTCCGTGGTCTGTCAGGCTATTGGAGCATGAGTTAATAAAAGGAGAAAATTATGTTATACAAATTTATCATTACTCTAACAATTGTGACTTTCGGCGCGGCAGCAGCGGCACAGGATTTCTACGTGTCTCCCACGGGTAGCGACAAACTAAACGGGTTATCCCCTAGCGTCAATTTCTGGACTAAAACAGGCCCATTCAAAACAATTACTCGTGCCCAGCAAGCTATCCGGAAATTAAAAGCTGATGGTAAGTTTAATCAAACGATTACCGTGCACGTCGGCCAAGGCATTTACCGATTGCAAGCCCCGTTAGAATTTAACGACTCCGACTCTGGTTTGCCTGGGCAAGAAATTATTTGGGAGGGAGTGAAAAATGAAACCTTTTTGTCAGGAGCAATGTTACTAGACAACTGTGAACCTTTTGACATTACTAATCCCCTTGGAATCCTCAGTTGCTCAGTAGATAACCATACTATCGAACAAATCAAAACAGCATCAAATCCGCGAATTGCGGGCGAAGCACCTCAATTCGAACTCTTCGTAGATGATGTCAAAATGCATCTGGCTAGATGGCCAAATAATAGTTGGCTCTACATTAGAAATGCGGTAACGACTAAAACCGAATTTAAAGTATTTCAAAAATTGCCCAAGCTATCAGGGGATCTAAGCAAAGCACAAGTGCATATTTTTCCGGGAAATGATTTTTTCGATCAATATATAGGTATATCGATGATCGACACGGCAAATAATCAAATAACACTGTCATCTAAAACACACCCCAAACTGACAGGAGCGCGACGATTTTACCTACAGAATTTCGCATCCGCATTGGATGCACCTGAAGAGTGGTTTTACGACGCTAATCTCGGAAAAATATACTTTATCCCCCCTAAGGGTAAAACGGGTCAAGAAATATCTATTTCACGCGCCAAAGGCTTATTGTCCATTGATTCGGCAAGTCATATAGAATTTAAAAATTTTGCCATTCAACACGTGACTGCTGACACGATTAAAGTATCAAACTCAGAAAATATACTCCTTGATACCCTAAAAGTAAGTGACGCCGGCGGCAAAGCAATTATTGTAACGGATAGCAAAAACATAACCATATCCAATTCTGAACTTTATAACTCCGGCCAAGGAGGAATATTTATATCCGGTGGAGACCGGCCCAAATTAGAATCCTCTCACAATCATGTTTACAACAACCATATCCATGACTATGACACCATACTTTACAATTATTCCCCTGCCCTAGAGCTTGCTGGCGTAGGAACAACTATCAATAATAATCTAATATCCTCTGGTTTTGGCGTTGCGCTTCTCATCACCGGCAACGACCACCTGATAGAAAAAAATGAAATTACAAATATTTGTCAGCAATCGGGAGACTGTGGAGCAATATATTCAGGGAGAGACTGGACGTACCGCGGCAATATTATCCGCTACAATAATATCCACGACCTGGATGGCTACACTTTAAATGGTAACACCTTAGACATAGAGAATAGTGTAATACAATACACACGAGACGGAGCAAGAGGAATATATCTTGACGATGCCGCAAGTGGCTACACTGTTTTTGGAAACATTTTAAATAACCCAGGCTCCATGGGTGTACACATAGGTGGGGGGCGGGATAATTTAATTGAAAACAATATTATTCTCTCGGATAGGCTAGGTATTTTTGTCGACTATCGCGGCTCATTTTTCGACTGGAACATACCTAGAGACAGCTTAAAAAGCATGCCGATAACAAGTTCGCTCTGGCAAAATAAATACCCTAAAATTGGGGCCACAATGCATGTAGATACTTGGCCAGAAGGAAATATATTTAGACGAAATGTAATTATATCAAGTAAACCTGATGGTCGTGCCCTACGTTATTGGATGCCCAAAGAGACAAATATCGTTAGCGACAATGTAGTCTGGCATACAGCGGCTGACTTTAAAGTTGATTATACCTTGCTAGACGTTCCAGTAAGAATAAATGGTGGTACTTGGACGAATTGGGTCAACAGGGGGATGGATACAAAAAGCTTAAATGCGGACCCCTGCTTAAGTATCTCGAGAAACAGTATTAAGATTAATTGTGCCGATTCGCCTCTCTACCAGGTCGGCTTTCAACCCATACCTTCTGACATTGGTTTAATTGCCAATTGATAAAATTATTTTAATAATTAATAGCCCATTAGAGCAGTCTATTGGGCTTTTTATTAATTAAGAACCACAAAACCCAAACACCGTTATATGGTACAGCTATTGCAATAATGCCAACAACCTCTCTGTGCTACCTATATGTTTCCGCCAATTCAGCTTAACGTGAACAACTATGACGAACCCTATTAAATATATATTTCTAAGCACAGTCGTTTCCTACTCTGATTTTGCTTCAGGCCTCGATCTATTTGTATCCCAAACTGGTAGCGATCAAGCGAATGGACTAAGCGCTAACTTGGAGCAGGCAGGTGGAAATGGTCCTTTCCAAACGATTGAACGCGCACAGCAGGCAATTAGAACTTTAAAAACCGATAGGAAATTTACCGAGCCGGTAACAATCCACATTCAATCAGGCACCTATACCTTAAGTAACACCTTATACTTCGACGAGCGAGATTCTGGAACCCCATCTAAAAAAATACATTGGCTTGGAGAAAATGGCCCTGTACTAATATCGGGCGGTATAACCCTTCAAAATTGTAAGCACGAAATCAGCACTATCTGGAGCTGTAAGACAGAAAACACGGGGCTTGATAATATCAAATATAATGCAGCAACCCGAAAGCACGGCAACATTCCTGGTTTTGATCTGTTTGTCGGCCAACAAAGACTGACCCTTGCTCGCTGGCCAAACACTGACTGGGCCCATATTAAAACCCCACTCGACAAGCAAACCACTTTCAGCAGCTTTGAAAAGCTCCCAGAAATTAACAAAAATGATCTCAATAATGCCCAAGTACACATCTTCTCAGGCAATGATTGGTTTGATGAATATATTGGCATATCTTCAATCGAGCAAGACCAAATTACCTTGGCAACTAAAGTCAAATACCCGTTGGCCAGCGGAAGAAGGTATTATCTACACAATATACAGTCTGAACTAGACTCACCAGGCGAGTGGTTTTATGACCAACCCAATAATACAATAAAGTTTATCCCACCAAATAACTCAACTCAAAACACCATAACTGCCGCAAAATTAAAAAACTTGGCGATAATAAACAATGCCAATAACATTGATTTTAGCAATCTGACATTCAGCCACAGCACTGACATCGCTTTTACGATTAACGACAGTAATCACATCACTATCGATCATTTTGAGTTTAGCCACACTGGGGCGAAGGCCATTGAAGCAAAAAACAGTAACAATGTAGTCTTCTCTAATAGTCATGTCTATGACACTGGAGAGGGAGGGATATACATTAGCGGCGGAAACAGGAATACTCTAGAGTCTGGCAATAATATCGTTCACAACAACCATATTCATGATTTCGGTAATATTTTAATGACTTATACGCCCGCCATAGAGATTGCCGGCGTAGGCGCTAGGATTACACATAACCTGGTTGAACAAAGTCCTGGCGGTGGGATATTAATAAATGGCAACGACCATTTGATAGAGAAGAATGAAATTCATAATGTCTGCGAACAGGCGTCAGATTGCGGTGCGATATATTCTGGTAGAGACTGGACATATCGCGGGAATGTTATTAAAAATAATAGTATTCACGACCTATCGGGATACGGCTTAAAGAATGTTGACATTGCCAATAATATCATTAATTACGTTCGCCCCAGTAATGTAAAAGGGGTGTACCTTGATGATGGAGCGAGTGGATTTACTGTGATAGGCAATATTTTAAATTACGCAGGTTATGCAGCCATATTTTTAGGCGGGGGGCGCGACAATTACATAGAAAACAACGTTATCTTGACGGAAAGCTTCGGCCTATGGATTGACAATCGGTGGCCTGATTATAAATGGTCTGAAAATAAAAAAAGCCTAACCACCATGCCGTATAGAAACCGCACATGGTCTAACAAATATCCTAAACTAAGCGAACCAATGCATAACGAAACATGGCCAGAGGGCAATAATTTACAACGAAATATTATAGTATCCACGAATGCAAAAAACTCTGCTTTTCAATATATATTGCCAAAGAATAGCAATTACTTTAATCAAAACTTAGTATGGGGCGATTTGGGCCAAATAAATGTTGACTATATTATACTCGATGAAAATACCAGACATAATAGCGCGACATGGCAGGGCTGGGTAGAGAAAGGATTAGAAAACAACAGCGTCTTCGCCGACCCTTGTCTGAAAATCACGGGAAACCAAGTATCATTTTGCCCACAATCCCCTGTTAGCAACATTAATTTTAAGCCTCTCCCCACAGATATCGGTATAATTAAATAATTGATCAGCTCAGTAAGCAGGAAAAAGCTTTTCCCGTAACACTAGAAAAGGCTTTTCAATTAACTTTGTAACCGCTACCGCCAATAAAATTGCCCCTATATATTTAAAAATCAAATCCATACCTGGCGTCACATTGAATAATGTGAATTTCTTGACAATCGCTTCAATAATCCTAATCATAACAAACTGATAAACATACATTGCATAAGAATATAATCCCAGCCAAGCCACCCCCTTTATTATTAAATTATTTCGGTCAAAAACTCTGAGCCTGTAACAATACAGCAGAAACGCCCCCGCAGTTAAATATGCAATTGTATGCCTTACTGTCAATTTGTAAGCGGGGCCGCCGTCAAACCTAATCAAAATTAAAATTCCTGACGCGAATATAATCAACAGAAGAAACTTCATTGAAGCAACCTGATTAAAATTTTCTTGTTTAAAAATCTTTAAATACGCCAAAAACATACCGAAAGCCAATGCATCAATTCGATAATGTGTTTGGAAATATATCTTCTCCACATCTACTGAATAATAGACAGCCATAGATCGAAAAATCAAGCAGGCAATCCAAATAACAGGAAGCACCAACACCATAGCGTTTATATTGCCGGACTCTCGCTTACTGAACATTAAAAAACCAAACGCAAATATTAAGTAAAAGTGCTCTTCTACAGCTAAGCTCCATAAATGCTTAAGTGGTGTAGTATAATAATTCTGGACATGAAAAACATTTTGCAGCAAAAACGTCTCCCACGAATACCGGCCAGAAACTAGCAACAAAAGTAAATACACATATAAAACGGGCCATATTTTAAATGCCCGCCTTATTAAAAATTTCCCCGCCCGGAACCTTCCTGTTCTTTGGTATTCAGCAAATATAAGTCCACCAATCAAAAATCCACTCAAAACAAAGAATAGATCCACACCAGCCCAACCTAATACCCTCCCTGGCATCAAAAGCATATCTACCGCTAATATACCAGTTAATGTCCCATTAAAATGCCACCCCATAGCAAGAAGAATAGCAATTCCCCTAATAAAATCCAAATACGTTTCCCTGGTTTTCATATCGAAGTTTCCAAAAGCTACAGCACCGAATTGTAGATTTTCATTAATGCAGAATAATTTTCTTCATCGGTATATTTTTCGTAAAAAACGCTCCTAGCATTCTCAGAGAACCGTTCGAGTTCTTTGGGATGATCAATGAGCCACTTAGCCTTATCCGCCAAATCATTCGCATCAGTCGGCGTAAATAATAATCCGGTTTTACCATCCTCAATAATGTCGAGCATGCTGCCTAATCTTGATGCTAGCACGGGCAATCCGTGAGCGAGAGCCTCCACCAAAACCAAAGGGAACCCTTCATACCATTCGGATGGAAGCACCAAAAAGCAGGCCTGTTGCATTAATACACTAATTTCCGAAGGGGACCTCCTGCCGAGAACGGTTATATTAGCAATACCTTGAAGGCTATCTTCAAGCGGTCCGCTACCGGCAATCTTCAACTCACACTTACCTTCCAACTTGGACCAAGCTTTAACTAATTTTCTAATACCTTTTTCATCACTGATGCGCCCAACAAATAAGGCAAAACCAGGTTTAGCTTTTGCCATCGGCGCAGTAACTTTATACGGATCCCCGATAAAGTTAGGCTTAATCGCTATCTTTTCGACAGGAAATCCCGCTTGAACAAATTTGCTTTTCGCAAATTCCGTCAACGCTATAAATTTATTAACTTTGTTAGACCAAGTGCCTTGGTTACGATGATGAGAAACCATATGCGCCACCACCAGACTTCCCATTTTCGAACCACGGTAACAGCCGTATAAAACGGCTTGATAAGGTGACCCTGAAATACATTGCTCGCATATTTTGCCCCCCCGCATCAGGATAGCACCTGGACAAATTAGACGGTAATTGTGCAGGGTCTGCACAACAGGAACGGCCTCTTGAATGCAAGCGTCATAAATAGATGGACTAATTTGCGGAAAAAAATTGTGGACATGAACTATATCGGGCTTGAAGGCTTTTAATCGCTGAAGGGCGATTAACTTACTATCCCGCGAATATCGCGTACTAAGTGCAGTTTTGAATTTACCAAGTAAATTGCTTGGTAAATTTTTGTTATCGACCTCCCATAACTCAACGATATCCCCGTGCGACATCAGTAACTCCGCCTCCGCAGCCACTACACCATCCTCACCGCCAACTTGCTGGTATCGATTATGCACCATTAGTATTTTCACTAAAAACCCTCGCTTTCTAGCTATTGGCTATTTTTATATTTAAGATAACATTTCTTTTACAACACATAACAGGTGTTTGCCAAACTGAGTAATTCAGTGCAATCCAATTTACACATCTAGTTCGCAATGAAAGCCTTTATGCCATCAACAAAATTTGCCGCCATATTTTCTATAGTAAATTTCATACTACTATCTAACGCATTTGTACGTAATTTATTCAGCGTATCATCATCTCGAAGCACATCATCAACGGCTTGCGCATAATCCCGCTCATTTGCACCCGTCATTATTCCATTGACGTTTTGATCCAGATATTCTATTTCGGGACTATGATTGGGAATATCACAAGTAAAAAGAGGCAAACCTGCGGTAAAGGCATCCAATATGGCCAAACCAACCAGCCCAGGACATAAAAATAATTCCGCTATTCTAAAAGAAAGAGCCTTTTGTTCCGCAAACAATGGCCCAAGATATTTAATAAAGGAATAATTATCTGAATATTCCTTAACTATTGCCCGATCCGCACCATCGCCTACGATAATTAACACAAAGTTTGGGTTTAGCTCTCTAATAAGTAGTGCTGAATTTAGCAAAAATTCTATTTTTTTTTCTGCGTATAAACTACCACAATACAATCCAACACGAGAGTTCACTGAAATACCTAGCTCGTTCTTAAACTGCATCACCCTATCAGAACTCTGCTCGGCTAAAACCTTTCGGAAATTTGATGTGTCGACACTATTATTTAAAATAGTGATTTTTGCCGGGTCATAGCCTAATCCAGCAACATAATCTGCTACGCCTTTAGTATATGCAAACCACCAGTCACAATGAGTTGAAAGCCTTCTTTTAATAAGCTCACGAAAGGAGCTTGTATTACCCTGTCTATTCTGCCCATGCCCCCAATAAGCAAATTTCTTAAAACCACCCCATCGCAAAATAATTAATATATAATTATGAATATGCTTGTTCGCTTGTTCAGTAATAACAAAATCAGCCCACAATATATGACTAAAGTTAGAGTGCAAATAATGCAACCTCTCATTAAACACCCAATGACTTTTTTCGACGATACAGAATCCGTTACTCTCGCATATATTATCTGCTTTGCTAATCTCGTATTTTGGGGGACTTCCGGAAACCACTCTTAACTCATGCCCGCACTCTTTCAGGAGCTCGGACATCTTGACAAACAACGGCATTCGATATTGCTTCAGCATCGGCTGGAATATTAATATATTCATATTTTTTATAGCATAATAAAAAATTCAAAAACCAATCAACATACAGACAAACAGCAACTTGGCCGCTTGATATATACTACCACCTACACACCAATAATTTGCAACTTAAAGATGCTATCAAAACTGACGTAATATTCATGCAACTAAAAACCATTTTAATAATACAGAACTAAGCCACTAACAATCTGTTGAACTAAAAACCCCACCCCTTCAAATCATAAACGCGAATCGAAAATCAAACCTTATACTAAGCTCGCTCTAGCATTCAGAGACAAAATCAAATAAATTTTCCAATTCTCAACTAATTTTTATATCGAAAGCTTGGCTTTAATACCAAACCCATATTAATTATCAAGCAATAATAGGCTTTCACCAGCCTGACGGCTATAGCAAGGCGTTTAACACGAGCGAGATTTAACGAAAAAATCACATGGAATAACTCTTTAATCTCAAATACGTACCAAATATCCAAAGCTATAATATCAGCCCAGACAACCTAAGTGTGCGCGGACCAAAACTACGCAACTTTACGCCCTAGTTAACCTAGCCAACCAATTCTTACAAAAAAACCTTATATACGCTATTATTAAGCTCACATACAAATAAGCAATTCCAATTACCAGCGGCGATCACAATGGAACGAAACGCGAATATCGACATCTTGAAATTTACATTATCGTTTATGGTTATTGCCATACACTCACATTTATTAATTGAAACATCGCCAACAATTAATCATTTGCTGGAAAACGGCATCCTTAGAATTGCAGTACCTCTATTCTTCATCATAAATGGATATTACTTATTCGCCTTTTTCAATAAAAATCGCTTAATCGGCACATGGATAAAAAGGGTGACCGAGCTTTACTTGATATGGATGATTGCTTACCTTCCTCTTTACATACCCAGCGCTCTAAATGCAAAATAAATCTATCACTTCATCGTCACCCTAGTGTTTGGCTACCATCATCTTTGGTATATTGCCGGACTATTTGGATCAGGCTTACTTCTTTACTATCTAAAACAAAAATCGGACATTGTGATTTTTTGTTTATCATTATCACTATTTGCAATAGGGGTAATTCTCCAGTATGCATCTCTATATTGCACGTATGAGAATACAACAATTCAGAAAATTTTATCCAATTACTGGATCTATAGAAACTTCCTGTTCTTTGGGTTTCCTTTCTTATCGATTGGTTATTTAATCAATAAGAAAGACTTAGCTACGAATATCTCCAAAAAACTCCTTACTATTGGCATTTTACTTTCGGCTTTTTTGATAGCCATAGAAATATTTATAAATTTTGAGCGAGAGCCGCACACCAAAAGTATTGACTTTTATTTTACATTTATTATTTTCTGCCCACTAGCCTTTATTCTGATAGCAAACAATAAACACAAATTAAAAACCGACTATTTATCTAAGTCCGCAAGCGCCATCTATTTTACCCACCCATTCTTTATTTTTTTACTAAAAACGCAAACACCTATTCAAAATGGGACTCTATTGTTTTTACTAACAGCAATTCTAAGCCTACTTTCTACCTACCCATTATTCAAATTGAGCAAACGATTCAAATCGTTGCTTTAATATTTAAAATCGAAACACGTAGCCATTAGACTAACTACTTTAAGCCATTCGAATTTTTGAAGATCAATAGAAAGCCGGCATTATCCCCCCACCAAAATTTTCCCTTTTTTCTTTCATGAATAGCTAGACAAAACCACTATTAGATGACCTGTTATCTTAGAAGATCATCATAAGTTTCTTCTAATTTTGCAGTACACGATAAAATATTAAAATTATTAACAACAAACTCTCGGGCTTTCTTGCATTTTAACTCGAGCTCAACAGGGCTTGAAAGCAGCTGGTCAATTTTATCTGCCAACGAAACATAATCATCCTCATCATACAAAAAGCCAGTTTCGCGTTCACTTAGCGCTTCTGCAATCCCACCCGACCTCGTCGCAATTACAGGCAACCCACATGCCTGCGCCTCAATCAGCGCGATACCAAAAGCCTCAGTTTGACCGGAGGAATCCATTCTACTTGCATGAACATATAATGCCGCGCTACTTAGCTCCTTTACCACTGCATCATGGGGCGCCGCGCCTCGCCATTCTATATGCTTCGAGATACCAAGTTCATTGGCTAAATGCATAAGTCGACTTGTTTCCGGACCTTCGCCTATTTGGATCAACTGCAATTCAGGGTGCTTGACTACCAATACTGATAAAGCCCGTATTATTGTGTCGATGCCTTTCCAGCCAACATGTCTAGATACGTTAATTAAACGATTTTTCACGACATCTCTGGAGGATACGTTGAACTTTGATATATCCACACCGATATATTCAACCGATATTTTATCAGGCGGGCATCCTCTAGCTATTAAGCGACTTTTCAAATACTCCGAAACCGCAATTACCTTTGATGCATATCTATATAATTCCTTTTCTCTGAGCAAGAATAATAAATTGGATACCCTACCCGACTTGAATTGCACCCACCTTGACTGTTGCACATCAAACCCGTGGAAAGTGACAACCAGAGGGAGTTTTCTACGTTTTGCAAACGACAATATCATTGCCGCATCAGGACCAAAATGCGCATGTATTAATGAGGGCATTTCATCTACCGTAGCTAACCCAAATAGGGTAAATAAAATCCTTTTCCATAATACCCCCTCGCCCAAATTTATGCATTTTAAGTTCTCAAAACCATTTAGCGAGGTGTTTTTTACTGTGTCTCTACACCAAATCACTCTGTCATAATGCTTATATGCAGATAACTGAGACGGTATAAACGCCTCTGAAGGCACAAGAAAAACCGTACGATAAATAGCAATCAATTTTTTCATATATAAATTCTATATTACCAAAACACAAATTAAGCAACTAAGTTTTAGTACTCAACATAGCAAACCGCTTAGCGGCCTACTAAATAAGGTTTAAGTTTGTATGACTTTAATATCTGAGCGCGATATTAAAATAGCCAGCATTAAATAAACAAGAATCGCAAAACCTTGCATAAATATCTGATCGCCTATTTCCAGTAATGAATATACCAACCCAAAATACAGAATTATCAAAACAACTGATCGAAAATATCTAAATACCATTGGCTGAATACTTTGAGATACAACTCGAACAAATATTAAACTCAATAGCTGGGAAAGCAATGCCGAGCATCCTGCACCAACATAGCCGTATATCGGAATCAAATAAAAGGCTGACAATAGCCCAACAATTGCGGAAAGACCTATCGTCCAAATACTCCAATGGGTTTTTCCTTCATTTAGAGTGCCAATGTTCATTGGCGTTATCATTGCTGTAGAAACTGCAGCGCAAAGCAATAAGCCCATCGTTATGCTGTCAAAACCATTTATTTTATTGGCATACCAACCAATCAATTTAGGAGCCAGGACCCACATACATGCTGCCGCGCAGAGATAATATATGAGAAGGAGGTTTGTTGCCGCGTTAAAAAAAGCGGCACCTGCATCCTTATCTTTGGCGTGACGGAAACGAGCAGCCGGCCACCATAGATTTATTGGCGCGGAGGCAAACGCTAACGCCCCAGATAATTTTGCCATTGTAACGTACCCAGCTAGTTTATCTGGTGCCATTAATGCATCAATAAAATAGCGATCTCCATTTGTTACAAACAGAGATAACGCGGACGAAAATACAATTGGCATTCCATATCGCACTGCTGATAAATAAACTTGCTTTTTATCTGTTGCTGAAGAAATGACATTATGGACCATTTTAGTATTTACTCTAGAAATGAAAAGCAAAGCCATAAGATCCAGCAGTATTAAAATCTCTATGTAAGTAACGAGTTCAATCGTTACCTCCAATAGAGTTAACACTGCCAATACAACACCTAAAAAACCAAACTTTATCCAAACCACCTTAACGTAAGCTTTGACATCAGACTGACCTCTTGAAATTGATTGCCCTAACAAAATAAAGCTTTCAAGAAAGGAATACACAAAAACCACGCCGAATATTACTATGGCGTTTTCGAAGCCTAAATATCTAACGGCAACAAACGCACCAAGCGCACTTATAATTATGGATGGAACTACTCCATATCTATATTGCAACATATAAATATATTTAGGTGATATTAAATCACTGGCAAGCAAACGAATATATCCATGATTAGCACCTATCAAGCCAAACTGGGCCAGCAGTAACACGAGGGGCTCTAGTATCGCCCAAAGAGCGAATTCTCTTGCACCAACAATCCTTATTAACAATGGCACACCTAAAAACGCTACAAGCCCTTGTAGCAAAGTAGCCGCACCGTAGCCAAATACTGTTTTTACAGCAGCTAATTTCATTTCTTTACTTGCACCCTTCAAAAAATCCCTTTCATAATAACTATTTAACCAATTTTACCATTGAAATTTTATTACTTCCTGAGATTGTTGGCATACGACTCTTGTCGCTCTATCTGTGACAATGCTAAAAAATAGAACACCATAACATGTTGATATATCAAAACATTATCAGTGAAGAAAATAATAGTTATAAACAAGCTCAAAGTACGCTTATTTATAGAGCCATGCTTGTTGAATAAATACAAAAAAGCGAAAAATACGACACCTCCAAATTGCATTAACAACAGCAACAAATCATTATGAAGCAATACATTTTCTGAGTGAAAAGCCCTGTCCAACACTTCAGTAACTTTTCCTTGACCAACCCCATAAAATATAAAGTCGACATAACTGAAGTTTAACGCCCTCAATACAGTACTCCATAGCTGCTGCCTCCCTTTAGTTAATTGATTAGTTGATTGATCAAAATATTCCCTTATATATGAATCGAACGTTCCGTCCGCTAGCTCAATAGTTAAAAAAACCGCTAAACTTGCAAAAATCGTAACTGTTAATGGATTAATTATTAAATCCCTTATCTTTTTACCCATAAAATGAGGAATAATTGACACCAATAACGCCAATATCACAATCCTTTTTAGCATTAAAACGCATAACAAAAGTGACAAAGCAAACGAAATATATTTTTTAGTCAGAAAAAAATACAATACAATGATACCAACAGGAAATGCAAGAGTACTCTCAAAGGATGACTCTGAGTTTGCAATTGAGAAATTGAACTTTTTAACACCTCCCATTATTATAATCTGGATTACAAATAACAGGATAATAACCCCAATCGTCTTATTAAAATTAATTTGAATTTTTGAGAAGTCAAATATAGAAAATACAAAAGCATACACAAATATAAAATAACTTATTTTGAATGTATCAAAAGTTAAATCATACACAGATGGCAGACTCGCCAATAACAAAATAACAAATGGCGCCGCGCGATTACCAATCGAATATTTTCCACCCAATATCCAGATTAAAATAGCTGGCAGTGGTGCAAGATAGAAAGCGTATCTTACCGAATAAAACCCGGTCATTGAAATATACAGCAATAACATGAGCACAAAATATGCGTACTTTTCTGCTCGCCCGTCTACTTGTAAACCAGATATATTTTCCATATTTTTATATAAAAATCTTCTTCGAGTTAGCAACAACCCATACATTAACTTTAACTTTCTTTACTTTTGGAGCTTATCACCAATAAAGAGCGATTAATTAGAAGGCGCGAAAACATTATTCCAGAAAAGTCTGCAAATAAATCACCGAAGCTTGCTTTCCTATTAGGATTTGTCATTTGCCCCCCTTCCTGAGCAACACCAAAGAGAATCAAAATCAGGAAAGGCTTGAAATATAGTGGAATAGTCACCGAACCAGTCGCACATACATGCGCAGCGCTAACCAACATTCCAAGGATAAGAAACGCTATAAAATGAGCGAATTTATCTAGCCCATATACCTTCCCTATGAATGATGAGGGCGGTTCCGAAGACTCTGCAAACAAATACACCATACTTATAATAGTTAATAATACAAATACGATTGCAAGCTTACGATTTCCTTTCAATTTATTCATTCTATGTTTATTTCTTAGCTTGAATGGTGCTTCACTTGTAACTGGAAAAGAATGCACTATCCCACCCATAGACATACACCAAGGAACTTCTGAGCCGTGGGCAATTACGAGCGCGCATATTGCTTAAAATACATTCCACCTTCGCTATTCGCTAAACCTACCCCTCGAAATGTTTCGCTCTAATAGTATTGTCGAATAGTTGATTGAGAATAGTTTTGAGGTATTGTGAACTGGTAAAGCTAAATTTAATATTTGCGCCGCCCCCCAGCCTTACGGAGCAGCGTGTGTACAAACATCATTTCGCGAAAAGTCGGGAACGTCAGACATCGTAAGACAGTACCCGTTGAATTAAGTTGAGTTGCTTTAGGCTATGCTCAGGAAAGAAAAGGCTCTGCGAAGAAAATTTGAGCTTCGGCCCCGTTCACGCATCAGCTCGTGTTCCCTCTGCCAGCGGTTTGTCTTCACTTATCTGACTGCTTACCTTCAATTGGCAAGCAGTTTGTATTTGCGATATTTTATTAACCTAAGGGTTGCGATGAGGGCTTAGTTATAAGATGACGGCGGATACCCATCTTGTTTAATTTCCTCCGAACCTCCTCCAGCAGGGCAGGGACGCTAGCTTACTTTAGGGGGCACTACTGCAAAGAAGAAGGGCTTTTACTCAATAAGCCTGCTGCCCCACAAACCCTTTAAAAATAGTCAATACCACAATCTTTAAATCTAAAATGACTGACCACTGGCGTATATATTCTAGGTCGTGATGAATCCGCCTTTCCATTTTATCGATGGTTTCGGTTTCGCCTCTGCAACCGCTGATTTGCGCCAAACCGGTGATGCCGGGTTTCATTTTGTGCCGCAACATGTAACCTTGAATTTGTTTGCGGTAGTATTCATTGTGAGCCACCGCATGCGGCCGCGGCCCGACCACGGACATGGTGCCGCTCAACACATTCAGAAATTGTGGCAACTCATCTAACGAGGTCCGCCGCAGAAAACCACCTAACGGCGTCACCCGGCTGTCGTTGGCGGTGGCTTGTTTGATGCTGTGGCCATTTTCGCACACCGACATCGACCGAAATTTCCACACTTCAATCTGCTCACCCTTCACGCCATAACGCATCTGTTTAAAAATGACCGGTCCCGGCGAGGTAAGCTTGATCGCAATGGCGATGATCAGCATCGGGATAGCGATAAGCGGCAAAATGATCGCACACAGCAACAGATCCTCAAGGCGTTTGGCGAAGCCATCCAGTGACGAGTTCAAGGGCGTATCGAAGACGCTGACCACCGGGATGCCCTTTACGCTGCTGAGCTTGGACTGCATCAGGTTAAAGGTAAAAAAATCGGGCACTATATTTACCGACACCGTACTGTCAGCCAGCTCTCGGATCAATTGGTTAATCCGCTTTTCTGCACGTAACGGCAAGGTAATATAGATATGATCGATTTCTCCCCGCTGCGCTCTTTCCAGTAGCTCTTTAAAGTCGCCAACGATGACATCGACCATGTCTTCATCCTGCCTGCGCTGCTTGTTCTCAATGCGGTCGTCAAAAAAACCAACAAAGCTATAGCCCAGCCAAGGCATTTCAGTCAGCGCTGCATTTAGGCGTTTGCCTAGCGAATTGCCGCCCAAAATCGCGTAGTTACGGGTATTAAGGCCGTGCATCCGCAAATAAGACAATGTCGAGCGGCGCAGCGAGTGCAGCATGATGATGCTGAGCGGCGCCAGCGGCAACCACAATTCCAGCACTTGCCGCGAATATTCAAAGCCAAGGTCAAATACGAAAAAACTGCTGGCAATCAGCGCAAAGGCCACTATCCACGATAATAATATCCGCACGGCGTCGTCAAACAGGGGATCACCGCGCCAGCCGTGATAGATCTCTTGATGCTCGGCAAAAATACCGAACAGCACGGTACAGACAATAAATAAGCCCAGGTATTCACGGTCGAACGGCTCGCCGTAAATGTGCAGCGAGACGTATAGCGTGATAAAAATCAACGCGGTATCCATGGCCCGCTTAATGCTCTGCAATTCCGGCTGTAGCGGCCTGATAAATCCTTTTGGGCGAAACTGATTCATATCAAATATACTGGTTAGCTTAATGAGTTGATCATTTGCCTGCCTGATTATAGGACTTTAAGCCAAGATTATTTCAGCTTAATGAAAGTTTAATGCTACACCGGCGGTGGCATGTAATCCGTTCAGTGCCTACAAGTTTTTCATGCATGACGCTTCTTAGTGACATCGCAGGCGCAACAATTGTTACTTAAACACCAACTGAAAAATCTACGTTGCTTGTAAACCACTTTAGCAGGTCTTGCCAAGCTCACCAATAAAAACGCTACTCTTAACCCAGTAAACAGACTATTTCATAATCCTTATGACAGAATCTTTCATATCAAATAAAGCCATTCCCGTCCGCGAACGCCTGATCATGGCGCTGGATGTTTCCAGCATTGCAGAAGCGCAAGCTTTGGTCGAAGAACTGGGTGAAGCGTTGATTTTTTACAAAGTGGGCATGGAGCTATTCATGTCGGGTGATTATTTCGGATTTATCGAATGGCTGAAGGCCCGTGACAAAAAAGTGTTTGTCGATCTTAAATTCTTCGACATTCCAGCCACGGTGGGCAGGGCAATTAAAGCGCTAAGTAACAAAGGCGTGGATCTGGCCACTATCCACGGCAACGATTCCATCATGGAAGCAGCGGCAGCGGCTAAAGGCGACTTAAAAGTGCTGGCAGTTACCGCATTAACCAGCCTGGATCGCGGAGACTTGGACGACTTAGGCTTTCAATGCGATGTGCGCGACTTGGTGTTGTCACGCGCTAAGCGGGCGTTGCAAATTGGTTGCGACGGCATTGTTTCATCGGGTTTGGAAGTTGCCATGATTCGGGAGCTGTTGGGCGAAAAGTTGTTGGTGATTACTCCCGGCATCCGGCCGGTGGATAACCGCGAAGACGATGATCAAAAACGCGCGGTCAGTGTCGAGCAAGCGATTCAGAACGGCGCGGATTACATAGTAGTGGGCAGGCCTATCCGCGACGCGACTGATCGCCGAGCGATGGCGGAAAAAATCCAGGGACAGATTGCGGCGCAGTTTGCTTGAGTGGCTTTAATCTCTCGATTCTTCTCCTTTAACCCTTCGGGTATTTATGCCCGGAGGGTGCCGAGATAAATGGCAATTTCTTTACGCTTTAGAGCGACTCGAATACCTATGCCCGGCATCTAAAATTTAACTCCCTGCAAAAAGTGGGCATAATGCTCCGGTTTTTAATGCGCGCAACCAGCCAATGCAATGAAACCAGCGGCAAACATCTATTTGATCGGCCTGATGGGCGTGGGTAAAACCACCATAGGCAAACAGCTTGCTAAAGCCTTGCAATGGCCGTTCTACGACAGCGATAGAGTCATCGAGGAATGCACCGGTGTCGATATTCCCACTATCTTTTCCTACGAAGGCGAGGAGGGTTTTCGGATGCGCGAGCAAACCGTGATTCGGCATTTATCAGCATTGCAAGGGATAGTGATGGCCACCGGCGGCGGCGCGGTTTTAATGCCGGAGAATCGGGCAGCCATCAAGGAAAACGGCTTCGTCGTCTATTTGCACTGTTCGATAGATAAAATCCTGCACCGCACCAAACACGATACGCAACGCCCGCTATTACGCACCGACAACCCCAGGCAACGCCTGCAAACCCTGCTGGCGCAACGCGACCCGCTGTATACGGAATGCGCCGATTTTAAAATCGACTCCGGCGTCCTGCCCACTAAAACCGTGGTTAAAACCATTTTGCAGCAATATCAGGCTGCCCTAGAAGATCATGAAAGAATTGCAAGTTGCACTAAATAACGACAGAAGTTACCCGATTTACATTGGCGCTGGCTTGCTGGCCCAAACGGCACTGTTGACCAAGCATATACGCTCCAAGCAGGTATTGGTCGTCAGCAACGAGACTATCGCCCCGCTTTATCTAGCCAAATTGCAAACGGCATTGGGCGATTATCAAGTCGAAACGGTGATCCTGCCTGACGGCGAGCAATACAAAACGCTCCAATATGTGGAAAAAGTCTTCGATCAATTGCTCGCCAAAAAATTTAGCCGCAATGCCACCTTGATTGCCTTGGGTGGCGGCGTGATCGGCGATATGGGCGGCTTTGCGGCGGCCTGTTACCAACGCGGCATAGCCTTCATTCAGATTCCCACTACGTTATTGGCCCAAGTCGACTCCTCGGTGGGCGGCAAAACCGGCGTTAACCATCCGCTGGGTAAAAACATGATAGGGGCGTTTTACCAGCCGCAATGCGTGATTGCCGACGCCGATGTACTGGACACGTTGGACGACAGACAGCTGTCCGCCGGTTTGGCGGAAGTGATCAAATATGGCCTAATTCGCGACCCGGATTTTTTGCAATGGCTGGAAGCGAATATGCCGAAATTGCTGGCTCGCGACAAAGACGCCTTGGCTTATGCCATTGAGCGTTCCTGCATCAATAAAGCGGAAGTGGTTGGTGAAGACGAATTCGAATCCGGCGTGCGCGCTACTCTAAACTTGGGCCACACCTTCGGCCATGCTATCGAAACCGGCAGCGGCTACGGCCATTATTTGCACGGCGAAGCAGTGGCAATCGGCACTTGTTTTGCCGCCGATTTATCGCGGCGTCTGGGCTGGCTGAACGATGCCGACGTTAAGCGGATTATCGACGTTTTCCAGGCCGCCAAGCTACCCGTGACACCGCCTACGGAAATGACGACCGAACAATACGTGGATTTGATGGCGGTCGATAAAAAAAATGTCGACGGCAAAATCCGCGTGATTCTGTTGGAAGCGGTCGGCAAAGCCTCTCTCCCCGTCAACGTCGATCTGGCGCAATTGCAGGCAACTTTGAACGGCTATGCTGGATAACGACGACCTGACTTATAGTTACCAAAAACGCTCGGTGGCCAACAACGCCGAACGGACCTTGATTACGCTGGAGCGCTCGCAGAAACTGGATTTGCTGCTGCACTTGCTGGCCAATTTGCAGCAATCGCTGATCGTCTGCGGCCCGGAAGGCATCGGTAAAACCACCTTATTGGAAACTGTCCGGCAAAATCGCAAGGATATGTGGGAAGTCGTGTTGCTGCCGGCTTCACCAGACTCCAGCTTCGAAAGCCTGATCAACGATTTGTTGCGCGGCCTGAACATCGCTAAAGGTTCCGCTTTCGATTTAAGCGCACTGCGCGACAAATGCGCCAGACAAAAGGTAGTGCTGCTGATTGATGATGCCGGTAATTTAGTACCCGGCCTGATGACGATGCTGATCGAATTTGCCGACTCGCTACCAGGCTTGCGGCTGGTGTTGGCGATGAATCACGATCAATTCCACATCAAAAGCGGTACCGATAAATTGGTGGAGGAGTGCCATTTCATCGAACTGCCGCCGCTCAGCAAAAAACAATGTGGCGAATATTTACAAAACCTGTCGGCGCAACCGGGCGCAGTGGTCTCGTTTAACGCCATCAGCGACAGCCTGATCGAGGATTTATATCGGGCCAGCAACGGCATCCCCGGCAAGATTCTCGGGCAATTGCCCAAGCTGGCCAATTACCAAAGCCAAAAACGCAGCAAGGCAGGCTTGTGGCTAGCCATTGCCGGCGTATTAGCCGGAGCCGGCTATGCGGTAAACTCGTTATTACCGCTGGAACAACTCATTGAGCAAACAGCTGTCAATGCGCCGGGTAGCAGCCCAACCGACAGCACCAACAAACTTGCGGTCGAAAGCCTACCCGTGCCGGCGATACCGGAATCAAAAGAGCCATCGGCGCCGGTACCGACCAACGAGGAAGCAATCTCACCACCTCCAGCTACAGCCTTGCCCGAACCCAAAGTTCCCGAGCCAGTAGCAGCGCCAACCAATGTTGTGGCCTCCGTTGCCCCCGCTCCGGAAATGCCAAAGCCGGCCACCCCTGTTCCGACTGCCATCGAAAAACAGCCGGTGAGCCAACCCGCTGTCAGCGAAACCATCAATACACCGGCCGTTGCCAGCCCTCCGTCGCCTAAACCCGAACCTCAGATTGAAAAACCCGCAGCACCTGTCCCAGGCGTAACACCTACCGAGGAGCCGCCCGTGCAAGCAGCTGCTAAACCCGTCGAACACAAACCCGCCAAACCCGCCTTCGAAGGTAGTGATCAGGACTGGATCATGGCGCAACCAGCCAACAACTTCACGCTGCAAGTCATGGTGCTGTCCACTAAAGATGCGGCACTACGTTTTCAAAAAAAATACGCCGATTACCGCGACGGCCTGAAGTTCTACCCCATCAAACAGGGCGAACAGGAAAAATACGTGGTAATTTACGGCTCTTTTCAATCTGCCGCCGAAGCGATACAGCTTAAAGCCGTTATGCCCGGCGAGTTTAAGCAGGCCATGGAAAAACGCTTCCGGGCCGTGCAAAAAGAAAGCCGCCGCTGATTCTCATCCCAATCGAAACGAATGACCAACTTACAAAACGATTTATTCTTAAAAGCCCTGTTAAGACAGCCCGTCGACCGCACCCCCGTCTGGATGATGCGCCAAGCCGGACGTTATTTACCCGAGTACCGGGAAGTACGCACCAAGGCCGGCAGCTTCATGCAGCTTTGTACCAACCCTGAATTGGCCTGCGAAGTGACGCTGCAACCGCTGGAGCGTTTTAACTTCGACGCCGCGATCTTGTTTTCCGATATTTTGACCATCCCCGACGCCATGGGCTTGGGTCTCTCGTTTGCCGAAGGCGAAGGCCCGCAATTCGCCAATCCGGTCAGAACCGCCGCCGACATTGCCAAATTACCGATTCCCGATCCGGAAACCGAATTGCGTTATGTAATCGACGCCGTGCGCTTGATCAAAACCAATCTGCGCGGCAAGGTGCCCTTGATCGGCTTTTCCGGCAGTCCCTGGACGTTGGCGACTTACATGGTGGAAGGCAAAAGCAGCAAAAGCTTTCAAAAAGTGAAAAGCCTGATGTTCGAACAGCCGCAACTTATGCATCAAATGCTGGATAAGCTGGCGCAGTCGGTAGCCGCCTATTTGAATGCGCAAATTGCCGCCGGAGCCGACGCAGTGATGGTGTTCGATACCTGGGGCGGCATGCTCAGCCACGACGATTATCTGAAATTTTCGCTGCGCTATGCACGGCAAGTGCGCGAGCTATTGAACACTCGTCATGACGGCAAGCAAATCCCCACCATTTTGTTTACCAAAGGCGGCGGCCTGTGGCTGGAAGCGATGGCCGACACCGGCTACGACGCGCTGGGCCTGGACTGGCAAACCGACATCGGCCAGGCGCGCGCCCGCGTCGGCGACCGGGTGGCGTTGCAGGGCAATATGGACCCTATCACCTTGTACGCGCAACCGGAAGTGATCCGCGAAAAAGTCGGCAACGTGCTGCAAGGTTTCGGTAACGGCTCAGGACATGTGTTTAATCTGGGGCACGGCATTTTGCCGGACATTAATCCGGAACACGTCAAAGCCATGGTCGATGCGGTGCGGGAATTGAGTCCGCAATATCATCGCTAATAAGGGCGTTTATACTTGAGGGTAATGCCGCTAAGTTACGCCTACCTCTCCCTTGCACCCACAGGGCATAAAGGAGAGGGCTGGGGTGAGGGATGTAAATAATTGATTTTAATCTCCCTCATCCTAACCTTCTCCCGGCGGGAGAAGGAATTATCTAGCTCAACTTTGCGGTATTGCTCCGGGATTAGAGGATCAATTGCGGAGTTTTACGATTCGCTGAATAATTTGCAGCCATCCAAATTTCCAGCATTTATCAATTTTTAACATTCTCGACATGTGGATTCAAAAACGCATCCAGCTAGCCGCCAAACCGCGTGGCTTTCATTTGATCACACGCGAAATCGTCGGTCAGCTAGCCGAACTGGATAAAATTGAAATTGGCCTGGCCCATGTGTTTTTGCAACACACCTCGGCGTCGCTGGCCATCAACGAAAATGCTGATGCAGATGTACGCCGGGACCTGGAAAGTTATTTCTCCCGGGCGGTAGCGGAAAATGAACCATACTACCGCCACACACTCGAAGGGCCGGACGATATGCCTGCCCATATAAAAACCGTTATATTGGGCAGCTCGCTAAATATTCCGATCAGCGACGGCCAATTGGCCTTGGGAATTTGGCAAGGCATTTACCTATGCGAGCATCGTAATCGTGCCGGCAATCGCACCATCATCGTAACGCTACACGGCGAATAAAGAGGTATTTATGAACGCATCGAAATCAATCATGTTATTACTGGCGGCTCTCAGTCAAAACCTTTCCGCGGAAGAAGCCGGCAAGCCGCTGGAAATGACAGTCTATCGCAGCCCCACTTGCGGTTGTTGCGGTAAATGGCTGGAACATGCCAAACAAAACGGTTTTAAAATCAACGACATGGTTAGCGATGACATGGAAACCATCAAAGCCCGTTTCGGTGTCCCTGAGAAGCTGGCGTCCTGCCATACTGCGGTCGTGGACGGCCACGTGATCGAAGGCCATGTGCCTGCTACCGATATTCAAAAGCTTTTGCAAAGCAAATCCAACATAGTCGGTATCGCCGCGCCGGGCATGCCGATGGGCAGCCCCGGCATGGAAATGGGCGGGCAGCAAGATGCGTACAAGGTGGTTTCCTTCGATAAGGAAGGTAAGTATGAAGTGTTTGCAGAGCATGGCAGCAAGCAATAACTCAACTTACGTACTCTCGCCGTCCGTTTAAATCGCTGCCAATCATTATGTCTTTTCGCCAACATATAGCATGACTAAGGCCCTCGTCACCGGTGCCAGCGGTTTTATCGGCGCGCACCTATGCCAAGCCTTGGTCAATCAGGGTTATACGATCAGAACATGTAGTCGCACGGGGAATGATGAGAACAACATCGCTTTGGATTTGGCAGCACCGGGAGCTTGCCCCCCGGAGTTGTGCGCCGGAATAGACGTAATATTTCATCTGGCCGGCAAAGCCCACGCCTTGGCGGAAAGTCGGCAGGATGAGGCCGAATACCGGCAAATCAACACCGAAGGCACGCGCAAACTGCTGGAAGCCGCACAACAGGCCGGAGTGAAAGCCTTTGTGTTCTTCAGCAGCGTCAAAGCCGTCAGCCAGACTAGCCGACAAGCCATGGATGAAACGGTCAACGCCCCCGCCTCAGATCCCTACGGTTTGTCCAAATACGAAGCCGAACAACTGGTGCTGAACGGCGGCTACGTCCCGCATCCTGTGGTGTTACGGCCCAGCATGGTCTACGGCGACACCGGGAAAGGCAATCTGCCGCGCATGATCCACGCAATTCGCCGCGGCATATTCCCGCCGCTACCGGAATCCGGTAACCAGCGCTCCATGGTGCATGTCGATGATGTGGTGGCATCGGCATTGTTGGCTGCAGAAAATCCCGAAGCAGCCGGGCAGGTCTATATCGTCACGGATCAACAAAGTTATTCCACCCGGCAGATTTACGACGCGATCAGAGCCGCGCTCGGCAAGGGGCCTGTCGCCTGGTCGATACCGATGCCGTTGTTAACCAGTTTAGCCAAATTGGGCGATGGCTTTGGCCGGCTGACGGGGCGACGCTTTCCCATCGATAGCGATAGCCTGGAAAAATTAACCGGTTCGGCGTGGTATTCGTCTGCTAAAATCGCCAGCGAATTGGGTTTTCAACCTCGCCAAACTCTCTGGAAAGCCCTGCCCGATATTATTCGCCATCTAAGTTAAATCCAGCGTGCTACTGCTTTCTACTGTTACCTTGCTGCTCGCCGCCGTATTGACCGGCCTGATTCGCCGTTACGCCTTAACTTACAAGGTACTGGACATTCCCAACCAACGCAGCTCACACAGCGTGCCAACCCCGCGCGGCGGCGGCTTGGCTATCGTGCTGGCCTTCAGCGTGGCGATGCTCTGGTTGTTTTTTGACCGGCAACTGACTGGCACATCCCTGGCCTTGCTGGGCTCCACGCTATTGGTAGCCGCTATCGGCTTTTGTGACGATCACGGCGAAGTGGCCGCGCGCTGGCGTTTCTTGACGCATTTGCTGGCGGCGATCATCGCCCTGGAATTGTTGGGCGGCCTTCCCGTGGTATTGGTCCCCGCGCCATTCGACGCTCTCTTCGGGCGCTTAAGCGTCAATCCAGGCTGGTTGGGCTACCCCTTGGGAGCACTGTTTTTGGTGTGGGCCTTAAACCTGTTCAATTTCATGGACGGTACCGACGGCATTGCCGCGTCGGAAGCGCTGTTTGTATCCTCGGCATTGGCGGGCTATCTGTTTTTTATCGACCAAAGCTTATGCGGTGTTGCCTTGAGTTTGGCGGCGGCTTGCGGCGGCTTTTTGCTGTGGAATTGGCCGAAAGCGAAAATCTTCATGGGCGATGTCGGTAGCGGCTTTATAGGGCTGTTGCTGGGTTTATTAATTTTACTGGCCGCACAACAGGCCGCCGTGCTGCTGTATTGCGGGCTGATTTTATTCGGTGCGTTTATCGTGGATGCCAGCTATACCCTGGCGGTCAGAATGTTCAGCGGACAAAAATGGTACGCGGCGCATTGCTCGCATACCTATCAGCATGCAGCCAAGCGTTACGGGCATTTACCGGTGTTATTGGCAAGCTGGGTAATTAATTGCGGTTGGCTGCTGCCTATATCCCTATGGATATTCAAGCATCCCAGCCATGCTTTAGCCGGCGTTATCGTGGCTTATCTGCCCTTAATCTATCTGGCTTACCGGTTTAAGGCCGGCCAATCCGAGTTGGTTAATTCGTGACTTTAAGATTCCGCTCCCGCACCACCATTTTCTTACACGACCTGGCCATGATCCCGCTGGCCTGGTTTGGCGCTTACTGGCTACGCTTTAATCTGCAGAACATCCCGGACGAATTTTTTTATTCGGCCTTATTGTTCCTGCCTTGGGTCATAGCCATCCAAGTCAGTTTATTCTGGGTGTATGGTTTGTACCGCGGCGTTTGGCGGTTTTCCTCGCTGCCGGACCTGATCCGCATCGGCAAAGCGGTGTTGACCGGGATTTTTTTTATTGCCTCCGCCTTGTTTTTATACGACCGCCTACACGGCGTGCCGCGTTCGGTCGTCCCCCTTTACGTGCTGATCCTGTTTTCCTTGCTCAGCATTCCGCGTCTGGTATATCGCTTTTGGAAGGAACAGACGTTTGCCGAGCGCGTGGGTAAGCGCGCATTGATCGTCGGTGCCGGTTCCGCCGGCGAAATGCTGGTGAGAGATTTATTAGCCAATGTCGATAGCGATTATGTGCCGATAGTGTTCGTCGACGACAACCATGGTAAATACAAGCGCGAAATTCGCGGCATCCGCGTCGCCGGCACGGTCGAGCAAATTCCGGAGTTAATCGAACGCTGGAATATCGAAACGGTGCTGATTGCCGTGCCGTCGGCCAGCGATCAGCAAATGCGCCGTATCGTGGAAATCTGCGAAAACTGCTCTGTGGATTTTCAGACCCTGCCGTCGGTTAAGGAACTGCTGAGCGGCGCGGTCACCACCGCCAATCTGCGCAGCGTCTCTATTGAAGATATTCTGGGCCGCACGCCGGTGAAGCTGGATTGGCCCGGCATAAAAAACCATCTACACGGCAAAGTCATTTTGGTGACAGGCGGCGGCGGTTCGATAGGTTCCGAGCTTTGCAAGCAATTGGCCAGAGCCCAGCCGCACAAGCTGATCGTATTCGATCAGTGCGAGTTTAATTTGTACAAAGTCAACGCCGACTTGAATCGGCTGTTTCCGGAGTTATCGCACCAAGCCGTGTTGGGCGATGTCGCCGATCCCGTTGCGGTGCAGCAATTAATTGCCGGGCAAAAACCGGAAATCGTGTTTCACGCCGCCGCTTATAAACATGTGCCTTTGCTGGAAAATCAGATCCGCGAAGCGGTGCATAACAACCTGATCGGCACCAAGATCCTGGCGGAAGCGGCGATTGCCGCCGGAGTGGCGCGCTTTGTGTTAATTTCCACCGATAAAGCCGTCAATCCGACCAACGTGATGGGCGCCACCAAGCGGGCGGCGGAAATCCTGTGCCAAAACCTGAATCAGACCGGCAACACCCGCTTTACCACGGTACGCTTCGGCAACGTGCTCGATTCGGCCGGTAGCGTCGTGCCGCTGTTTAGAGAGCAAATCAAGGCCGGCGGCCCCATCACGGTCACGCATCCGGATATTACCCGCTACTTCATGACGATTCCGGAAGCCTGCCAGCTCATCATGCAAGCGGAAACCATAGGCCAGGGCGGCGAAGTGTTTGTATTGGATATGGGCGAACCGGTCAAAATTACTTACCTGGCGGAGCAGATGATCCGCCTGAGCGGCAAAGTCCCGAATAAAGACATTGCCATTAAGATTGTCGGCTTGCGGCCCGGCGAAAAACTCTACGAAGAATTATTCCACGATCAGGAACAATTAATGGCAACCAGCCATGCGAAATTGCGCCTGGCCAAAGCCCGACTCTACGACTCGGTGGAATGGGCTAAACAGATTGAGGATTTGCAGAAGCAGTGCAGGAGCTACGATAACCAACAGCTGTTGGCCGGTTTGAAGCAGTTGGTCCCCGAATTTACGAATACGCCGACGGCTTAAATATCAGCGCTAAAGATCACTCGCTCCAGGCAATGTCATTGAGCTAAGCCCCCTCCTGCTGAAGAAAGCCAAAGGGTTCTT
This sequence comes from Methylomonas sp. TEB, assembly GCF_047777895.1. Taxonomy (GTDB): domain Bacteria; phylum Pseudomonadota; class Gammaproteobacteria; order Methylococcales; family Methylomonadaceae; genus Methylomonas. The sequence continues at coordinate 331,787 of NZ_CP180476.1, read as the reverse complement.
AACTTTTCAGAGATCCGCCTATCCGATAGCAATACAGCTTGGTTTTGCGGCTATCGTTCAGTTCGAGCACCGATTCAGGGTGGCTATCCGGTATCGGAAAAGAGGACGAGATAAATAAACAGCCGTCCCGCATTTCCCGTCGGACTTTTTCGCCTATTTTCGCCATCACCAGCGGCGACAGGAAGGCGAACACCACATCAAACTCGCGTAAATCCTGCTCCCAAAAACTGGATCTGCCGACCCGGACATTAGCCAGATTGCGGCAACGCCATCTTGCCAGCAGCCAGGGTAGCGGCGCCCGCTCCAAGGCCACCACAGCCATGTCCGGCCGGGCTTTTGCAAGCGGCACGACAACGGTAGCCAGACCGGCGCCAATATCGATAAACGCTTGCGCCCGTTCGCGGCTTACTATTTCGATCAGCGCCTGACTGACAGCGGAAGACGATAAGAACAACGGCACATCACCTTTCACTGTCCCCCAAAATAATAGGGTTAGCAGCAGCAATGTCAGCAGATACAGCCAAGCAGGCAATTGCCAGCTCAGCCCCACTAACACGGTCGGCAAAAATAGCAAATGAATCGGCAGCCACCAGACAGGCTGGCGAAAACCGCGAGAGAACAGTGCGGCCAAGCCGGCCTGAATAGCGACAGCTTGCCAAACGCTAATGGGCAGGATTTGTGCGCGTAAGCCCATCACAGCGACACAGGCCATTAGCTGACTCAGGAGAGCCTTGAATAACTGCATCAGATCCTTACCGTACGTTCAGCCTAGTACTGACCGGGCCAAATTAATGCGCAGCGCCGTCCGCCCCTGTAATTTTGGTATTTTGCTGAATAGTCGGCGATATGGCCGGCAAACCGGGCACAGAGGTATCGCTGCTGCCGGGCTTATCTTCAGCGCCATCGTGCAGCACCTGATTTTCGGTCTTTTTATTCATCACGACGATGGAAATCCGCCGATTCATCGGATCGTTAGGCACGTCGCCCTTGTAGGGAATACTGGATGCCAAGCCGACCACGCGCAGCACCTTGTCTTCACTGAGTCCGCCTTGGGTTAACTCACGGCGCGCCACATTGGCCCGATCGCTGGATAGCTCCCAGTTGGAATAACCGGTGCGATTGCTGGGAAACGGCAATGCGTCGGTATGGCCGTTGATGGTGACTTTGTTGGGTAATTCGTTGATCACCGGTGCCAACTCGCGCAGGATGGCTTGCGCATAGGTTTCGATACCGGAACTGGCCAGTTTGAACATCGGCCGATTTTGCGCATCGATAATCTGGATTTTCAAACCTTCCGGGGTGGTTTCCAGCTTGATCTGATCTTTATATTCCGCCAACTTGTCATTGGCTTTCAGCATGTCCTCGATTTTTTCCTGCAATTTTTCCAGCTTGAGTTTTTCCTGCTCTTCCGCCAGTTTTTCAATATCCTCAGGCGTTGGCTCGGCCGGGGTATTTTCCCCTTGATGCACTTGCCCCTCGTCTTGCGATTTCAAGTCCTGGCCGCCGGCCTGAATGATGCTGGTCCGGTCGCCGGAGCCCTCACCGGGGTTACTGACAATCGCGACGCCAAACGGGTTTTGGAAATATTCGGAAATGCCTTTTTTAGTTTTCTCGTCGGTGGAACCGAGTAACCACATCAACAGAAAGAAAGCCATCATCGCCGTCACGAAGTCGGCATAGGCAATTTTCCAGGCCCCGCCGTGATGCCCACCGTGACCACCCTTCTTGATTTTCTTGATGATTATGGGTTGTTCGGCCATTGTCGTTTACCTTATTTGCCGGCTTTCAATTGTTCTTCCAGCTCGGTAAAGGTCGGCCTGGCATGATGTGGAATCGCGGTACGCATGAATTCCACCGTCATCGCCGGCGAAGTACCTTTCGCGCAATTCAGCAGGCCTTTTTGCGTGCATTTATAGGCGTTGCTTTCTTCTTCCAGCCGCGCTTCCATGACCGACGCTACCGGGCCGATAAAGCCGTAAGACACCAAAATACCCAGGAAGGTACCGACCAGCGCCGCCGCGATCAATTTGCCCAGTTCCGCCGGCGGAATACCCACCGATTCCATCGTATGTACCACCCCCATTACCGCCGCGACGATACCGAAAGCCGGCATGCCATCACCGACTTTTTGCACGGCTTTGATCGGCTCGTTGCCTTCGGCGTGGTGTACTTCGATTTCCGCGTCCATGATGTCTTCCAGTTGGTTGACATCAACCCCGGTCAGGATCAGCCTGAGCTTGTCGCAAATGAACTCCATCAGATGGTGATCGTGGACGATTTTTTCACCGAATATCGAGCTACCCTCCGGATCGTCCACCACTTTTTCCAGGGACAACAAACCTTCCTTGCGGGCCTTCTGACTCAGCGCGTTAAAGCTCATCAGCAGTTCCATGTAGTACTCCTTGGTGTAGGTACTACCTTTCAGCGTGGCGGTTCCGCCGGCCATCGCCGCTTTACTGGTGGCCAGCGAGTTACTGGCCAGGAAGGAACCGAAGGCGGCACCGACGATGATCAGCACCTCAACCGGCTGCCAAAGCACGCCCAGATGGCCGCCGGCCATCAAAAAGCCGCCCAATACACAGCCTAAAATAATCACATAACCAATGATTACAAACATGGTTGCCTCTAAAAAAACTAAAAGTTAATTATAAAAATCAAACTTACCCTGGGTTCGCTACCTTTACCGGCCGCCATGTAAGTTGCCGGATAAGTCTAGGCTATGGTTTTCAAACTCTCAGGCTAAATGCTCAGTTTTTTTTAAAACCAGCTTGCTGATAGCCGGCAGCACCACAAAAGTACACGTCATTATCCAGAAAATGCCGATAGTGATGACCAAGCCCATGCTGGAGATGCCCTGATGCGGGGAAAATGCCAAACCAACAAAGCTGGAAATGGTAGTCAACGCGCCGTAGAACATGCCGCGCGCGGTACTGGATTGATAAATATTCTGATCCTCGGACAACGAATGATGCAATTTTTCAACCATATGGATGCCGTTATCGACACCCAGCCCCATTAATAAAGGCAAAGCGATAATATTGGCAAAATTGATCGGCGTGCCGGTAAACACGGTAGTTGCCATTGTGAACAAGCCGGCCAACACTAAGGGTGTCATCACCAACAGCGTGTCGACGATACTGCGGCGTATGAACATCAGCAGCAAGGCAATCGCCACCAGGGCAATGATGATGGCTTCCTGGAAGGCACCGATCACCGCTTTCATGGATTCCCAATACATGACCGGCAAATCGGTGGCATTGGGCGCTACGGCCTGTACGTCGGTGATGAAAGCCTGCAAGTTACCGAGATCGTTCAAATCTTCCTTGGGAAAAATCTGAATCCGGTATAAGCCGTCTTTACTCAACCAGCGTTCCTTGATTTCCGCCGGGATACTGGTCGGTACAATTTCCTCGGCATGGAAACCGACGAGTAGCTGGTTCATGACCGTGGGCAAAGTGCCGAGCAACGAGGTTTGAATCTTCTCGATAAACACGCCGCGGTCCGGCTGGAATCTGGCTTCCAATTCCACCATCACGTCTTGCAACTGCTGTTTAAAGGTTTGCAGGGATTTGATGTCCGCCGGATTGGTTTTTTTCGGCAGGTTGGCATCAATCGCGGCGATCATCCGCTTGATGGCCGGCAACGGATCGGTGCCGGTTTTCAATTGCGGGAAAAACTGGCTCTGCGGACCCAGCGTCAGCACCATATCGTCGATGATACCCAATTTGCTTTCTTGATCGTCAGGCACAAAGTCGAACAAGCTGATGGTTTTGTCGACAGTCTTCAGGCTCTCCAGCTTTTTCTGCGCCGCTCTGGCTTCGTCTTCGTTTTTCACCAAAACCGTCAAGGTCATCGGCGAAGTTTCGCGCTCTTTCATCAAGTCCTTGAAGGCAATCACCGACTCGGTATGCGGATCGCGCAGATTCAAGGGATTGAAATCGGTTTGCACCTGAAACACAAAGTACACGGCAACCACCGCGCCAAGCAAAGTCAACAAGGAAATCGGTTTGGCATAGTGCAACGTATAATGAGCCAACACGTGGGTAAACTTCGACTCGCCGGGTTGCTCGCCATGCAATTGATGCACGGGCGGATTCGGCAACACCTTAAGCAGCACCGGCAGCACGGTCAGCGTAATGAATAAGCAAATGAACAAGCTGGTACCGGCCAGCAAACCCAACTCGGAAATGCCTTGGTAGTCGGTGGGAATAAAGGCATACAAACCGATGGAGGTAGTACCGGCGCACAGAATTAAAGACGGGCTGGTCGCCAACAAGGCCGAACGAATCGCTTTGCCCTTGTCGCTGCCGTAGAGATCCAGATTGTCGCGATAACGCAGGCAAAAATGGATCGCATACTCCACGCCCAAACCAATATTGGATACCGCGAAGGCCACCGAAATCAGATTCAGCTGTTTCACCGCCACGGAGGCGAACAATCCGCAAAACACCATGCCCAAAGCCAATGTCAGCAAGGTAGCCAGCATCAACAGCCAGGAACGGTAAGCAACCAGTAAAATGCCGCAGACCAATACGATGGAAAAAATGCTGGCGGTAAAGGTCCCCTCACTCATGCCGGCCATTTCATCGTGTTCCAAACCGACTTCGCCGGTCACCCAAACTTTGACAGCCGGCATGTTGGGGTCTTGAATTTTATCAGCAGCGCGCCGGATGACATTAATCGCTGGCTCTACCGGCAAAATCTGGGTGTAATCGAATTTTGGCGTGACGAAGATAAAGGCTTTGTCCGATTGCTCTTCGCTGATTTTGTTTTCGGCAATCAGTTTTTGCCAGGACAGCAGGTCGGTTTCGCCGTTCAGGGTCTTATGCAGCGAGTTGCTGACCTTGTCGATTAAAGACATCAGATCGATGGGCACTTCTTCGGTTTTGGTTTCTGCATTCAGCGCATCTTCGAAGATCGAGAAAAAGCCATTCAGGCTGGGATCTTGCGAGATGCGGCCGATAAACGGCTGGGCTTGCGCCAGCGTCACCGAAAAATCCTGCAACTTATCAGTATCCAGATACAGCAGGCCATTGCGCTGAAAAAACGCATTTTCATCCGGCCGATAGACTTTGGTGAAATGTTCGGTATCCGCTCTAAGCTCCCGGCTCAAGCGTTGGGCAGCGGCCTTGGTCAACTCCGGACTGGAAGACTCGATCACCAGCAGCAAGGTATGGACTTCCTGGCCGAACTGCTGTTCGAATTTGCGGCGGTTTTGCTGAAACGGCGCTTCCGGAGCGATCAGTTCCGCCGTATCGGTGTTGACGGTCAGATGATTGCCGGTGTATTGCGCGGCCAGATAAGCCAAGATTACCGAAGCCAGTAACACTAACCCCGGCGAATACAGCAACCAGTTGCCCCATCGAAAAGCGATATTTCCCAAACGTTTTTCCAAGGACATACTTAAGCGCTCACGACGGTGTTAATCAAGTACACGGTGTAACTGGCGTAAATGGCCAACAAGATGCCGCCTTCAACCCGATTGATGCGGCCTTGCTCGCCTTTTCTGGCGTAGCCCAAAAAGAACAGCGACACCGTTAACAAGGCCATCAGCGGCCAATCGCGATTAACGATTTCCACTGGAATCGACATCGGCTGAATCACCCCGGCCAAACCCACCACCGCCAACGTGTTGAATAAATTGGAACCGATGATATTGCCCAAGGCCAGATCGTGCTCGCCTTTACGGGCGGCGGCAATCGACGACGCCAATTCAGGCAAGGAGGTACCGATGGCGACGATGGTCAAACCAATCACCAAATCGCTGACGCCCAAATCCTGGGCAATCGATACGGCTCCCCAAACCAATAAGCGGGAGCTGATCACCAATAACAGCAAACCGGAAACCAGCCAGATGACAGCCTGAGCGCAGGACATCGCATGCTCTTCCAATTCTTCAGCAACTTCTTCGCCTAACACGTCGGTCGTCTCGGCTGTTTTACTCATCCCTTGTCGGACCATCCAGGTCATCACGCCAACGAATACCGCCAGTTCCAGCACCGCATCCATCCGCGACAGATCGCCGTCGTATACCTGACCTAGCACAAACAAGGTCACCGCGAACAACACCGGCAGTTCTTTTTTAACGATTTGCGAATGGACGGTAATGGGACTGATCAAGGCGACCATCCCCAGAATCAAGGCAATATTGGTGATATTCGACCCGTAAGCATTGCCCAGCGCTATACCCGGATTGCCTTGCCAGGCCGACAAGGCGGACACGGACAACTCCGGCGCGGAGGTGCCGAAACCGATCACCACCATACCTATTAACAACGGCGACATGCCCAGAAAACGCGCTATCGCCGCAGCTCCTTCGACAAAAATATCGGCACTCCAAACCAACACAATCAGACCGATGACTATCATCAACAGTGGCAAAGCCATAACCTACCCTTAATTTTAAAGATCAAAAAACCGAAATACTGCCCTACGTGACGCCGAATGCTAATCCACCGTCCACTGCACCAAACCGCTGTAAGCACTGGCAATCACCACCACGCCAAACACAATCCGATACCAGGCAAAAATGATGAAATCGTGATGACTGATGTAACGCAGCAAACCTTTTACCGCCAGCAAGGCACTGATAAAAGCCGCGACTAAACCGACCGCGAACGACAGTGCATCGCTTTCGATATGCAGCAAGTCGCGGTGCTTGTATAAGTCGTACAGACTGGCGACGACCAAGGTGGGAATCGCCAAAAAGAAAGAAAACTCGGTAGACGCCTTACGCGACAAACCGAACAGCAAGCCGCCGATAATGGTCGCGCCGGAACGGGAGGTGCCGGGGATCAAGGCAAAAGCTTGGGCGATACCCAATTTCAAGGCATCCAGCGGACTGAGATCGTCAACATTATCAACCCGGATTTTGTGCTCACGCTTTTCCGCCCAGATAATCACGAACGCACCGATGATAAACGCCAACGCCACCGGCACCGGCTTGAACAGCGCGGCCTTGATATGTTTGCCAAACAACAAGCCCAGCGTCGCCAGCGGCATAAACGCAATCGCCAGATTCAATACAAATTTTTGCGCCTGCCTGTCGCTGGTCAATCCGCTCAATACCGAGCCGATCTTGGCCCGGTATTCCCAGCAAATCGCCAGAATCGCGCCGACCTGAATGACGATGGTAAACAGCTTGGCTTTATCGTCGTTAAAATTCAGCAAGTCTCCGGCTAAAATCAAATGACCGGTGCTGGAAATGGGAAGAAATTCGGTTAAACCTTCAACTACGCCGAGTATCAGGGATTTAATGATGAGGGTAATGTCCATTTTTTATCAGGCTCCGTACCAGTCAGGTACCAGGGTCGAAATCAGCATGTCGATGAAGTTGATGTAAACCAGTCGAATTTGGTAAGCCTATGAAAAAGCCATATAAGCGGGGCGGGATTATAGTCGAAATCTCAACCATTACGTAACTTTACGCTGTAAGGCACGGCAAATCCTGGCATTTATGACCGACGTGCCTGGCAGCAATTTAGGTTTGGGCGTGCTTTGCATAGCGCTCTCCGGTCTGCCAGAATCGCCGACAGTACAGGCACTGCCGTTGCAGTATTAATCCCGCTCAGTCTGGGAAGGTGTTTAATCATGGCCATTGCATATCCTCCACTGATAAGCGCTCTTTGCGATCCTGCCTGTTTCCCGCACCCGGTCAAACGGGTCACCGTGCTGGAAACTCATATTTCCTGGGTATTGCTGGCCGGCCGCTATGCTTACAAGATTAAAAAACCGGTCGATTTGGGCTTTTTGGATTTCAGCCAACTTAGCCAGCGCCACTTTTACTGTCAGGAAGAAATTCGCTTGAATCGGCGTCTGGCGCCCGGCATTTATTTGCAGGTGGCGGCTATTGGCGGGAGCCCCAAACAACCCCGAATCAACGCGGAGCCGGCGTTTGAATATGCGGTAAAAATGCGCCGCTTTGCCGCCGGTAAGCTGCTGGATACTTTGCTGCCCCATCAGGAAATTACGCCAACGCATATCGACAGCTTGGCCGACACTATCGCCCGGTTTCATAGGGGCTTGGCGCCGGCGAGTCCGGACTCGAACTACGGCTCTCCGGCCACCATTGAAGCGCCGGCCCGGCAAAATTTTCAGCAATTGCTTGAGTTGATGAAACCCGAAGATGCCGCATTGATCAAGTCAATGCAAGATAACTGTCGGCAAGCATTTTTGGCGGCCGAAAACCTGTTTTTGCAGCGGCAACAAGCCGGCTTTATCCGTGAATGCCACGGAGACCTGCATCTGGGCAATATCGTGCTGTTAAGAGGTCGGCCGGTCGCATTCGACGGTATCGAGTTTTCGCCCGAATTGCGCTGGATAGATACGATGAGCGATGCGGCATTCCTGATCATGGACTTGCTCCATCGCGGGCGCGCCGATCTGGCGTACCGGTTTTTGAACGCCTATGTGCAAATCAGTGGCGATTACGCTGGCCTCGGCGTGTTGCGCTTTTATCTCAGTTACCGGGCCGCGGTGCGCGCGAAGATTGCCGGGTTCAGGTTTGCGCAAACCGGCGCAGAATCGGCCAGACAAGCATGCCTAAGTTATTTAAATTTGGCCGACAGCAGTTTAAGCCCGCGCAAACCGGCATTGCTTCTGACCCATGGCCTGCCAGGTTGCGGTAAAAGCGCGGTATCGCAATTACTATTGGAAAAACATCAGCTGATCCGCTTGCGTTCGGATGTCGAGAGAAAACGGCTGTTTGGGTTAAGCGCCCTGCAAAAAAGCAGTTCGGCAATCGATGGCGGCATATACCATCCACAAGCCGGCCAAAAAACCTACCAACATTTGCTAGACCTAGCACAAACTCTGCTTAAATTCGGGTTCCCGGTTATTGTCGATGCCGCATTTTTGCAACACGCCCAACGCCGCCCGTTCCAGTTACTGGCACAAAGCCTGGGAATTCCTTTCGTCATTGTTTCGATACAGGCTAAGGACAAGGTGCTGCAGCAACGCATACAGCGTAGACAAGAACAAGGCGGCGACCCATCGGAAGCCGACTTGAGCGTATTGGACAAAGCCAAGACAGGCGCCGAAGCATTGCAAACCGAAGAGCTGCCGTACAACCTCGTATTGACCAACAATAGCGACGGTCTGGACGAAATCGATCAACAAGCAGCTTGGCACGAGCTGGCGCGAACACTAGGATAAGCCAAGCCAAACCGGCGTTTGCCGAAACGGACGCTGTAAAACTGCGCGCTTGGACAATATTAAATTCACGGTAAATTAGGCGGAGAGGGTTGGCATTTCCTACTGTCCACGATCTTTGTTAGAATCGCGGGTGATCGCTAGATAATTAAACCAATAAAAACCACCATTTGAGCCATGAATAAAAAGAAAATTATAATATTTGCCGTCTGTCTGGCAGGCCTGCTAGCCATTCAGATTAAGTTTTTCCTGCCGTTTATGTACGACATCGCCGCTTCCGATTTATTTTTGGTGGAAAGCAAGGACGCGGCTAACCCTATGTCCATTAGCACAGACATGACCGCTATGGCGTTCGCCCACTGCAACACCTACATCAAAAACGAAGCCGACGAAGATCAAAGCCTGTCATTTGCCAGCCAACCGACCAATGCCTGGACTCTCGGCAACTACGAATATATTGTCAATGCCGACGTGGAAATCAGCGGGAAAGACAGCCCCAACGTGATGCGTCACTACGCTTGCCGGATCCAATACGGCAAAGGCGACGACACCTCCGGAGCCAGCGATTTCGAAAATTGGTCTGTCGAAGGTGTAAGCGGATTGACCGACTAATCCGCATTCAGTTTGCTAGCGCATCCCCTCCGGCAACCGGAGGGTTTGTCTAAAACCGCTCTAAATCACGTCATCGTTTGATACTTTTTGCTGTTGCAGACTTCTTTGGCAAACAGCTTGTCTGCAATGTAATCCAGCCAAACCCCTCTTTCGGGTTTTCCCGCTGCTACAAAGCCGCATGGCGGCAAGCAGATGACTTACGCTCGACTCCCTGAATCAACAAACTTATAAACCTGAGCCACTGCGCAGCACGCAGAATACCTGCCCTGAGTAAGCACATTTATCAAGAATTGAGATAAGCTTATCGCCAGCAGATAAACCGTGCACCCGCACACGCAAAGCCGCGCTGACCGTGACGCCGTTCGTTTCAAATCAAGTTCTTCGGTACCAACACATGCAAAAAACTCACTTATCCCTGCTGTTCACCGGCCTTACGCTGACATCGTTCGCAGTTGAAGCCGGCCCCGTGCAAGACGATTTCAGCACCTGGATCAGCAATACCTATCAAACCGATTTCGGCGGCAGCCCCTACTTAGCTTTTCTGGAATTGGCACCGCGCACCAAAACCGACAATACCTTGTTTAATCAAATTATTGTCCGTCCGCTGCTCGGCTATAAGCTAACCAACAAATTGCAGCTCTGGCTAGGCTATACCTGGCAAGGCGAATACAACGAGCAAACCGACTTTGAAATGGCCACTAACGATGCGATGCAGCAGGTGCAGTGGATAGACAACTGGACGTCGCAATTGAATTTTCAGTACCGGTTTCGTCTCGAGCAACGCTTCTTTGCCCACGAAGGCGACGTCGGCCATCGCATGCGGCACCGCTTCCGTTTAGTCTATTCAATACCGGACAGCCAAGCTTATCTAATCGCGCTTGATGAGCTGTTTGTGTATTTCAATTCCATAGACGAGGGCCGGCTGGCGCGATCCGTGCAGACCGGTATCAACCAAAATCGCAGTTATGTCGGGGTGGGCTACAAAGTAACCAAAAATTTGAATGTCGATACCGGCTATCAATTGCAATACATCCATAACTACGGCTCGCCCGATGTTACCAATCACGTTTGGCTAACCAATATCAATGTCAATTTCTAAGCCAGAGAAATGCGGGGATTTTTTCGCTACCACCAGCGAGGCACTGAGACCAAGCTTTGGGCTGACTCTATATGCAGCCCGCCTGGGCTGCATATAGAATCCTCGGCTCTCAGCTAAAAAAGCTCAACCGGTTTTTCACTTCCACAGCAACCAAGGCATCGTAATGACGCCGCAATACCGAGTCCGTAGGACGCGGAAATAAAGTGGCTTCAATTTCGCTTTGCAGCTGTTCCAGAAAACTGGAGCTTGGTTCCGTGCTGTCAGTAGCGACAGACTGGCTGGTCGAAGTTGCTGGCGTTTGGCCTTTAGCGGAACGAAATAGTTTGCCGAAAAAGGAAAGTTCGCAACCCTGAGACGAGTATGCGCACGCAGCGACCAGGCCGGTCAGTATGAACAATACAATGGCTTCGAACATATCAACACCTCATGACTAATAAAGAATACCGGCCAAACCAGGTTGCAAAGTCAACCAGGCCGGTGCCGGCGACTCTTGCTTAGCAATTAGAATGCCACCACTAAAAACGCATAAGTCATTGTTAAATAATTAACAAATAATTTATCAGCACCTAAAACCCTGCCGTTTTCCCAACAATTTGTCGGTAATACGCCAAGGAGCATGACAGGCGAAGCGGCAAGCCGCGGTGTGGAAGTAGATGTTTCCGGCAAAAGCCGGAATCCATGGTAACAATGACGCTCTCTACTGCCCGGAAACAGCGAGATTCGACGGCCGGATTAGTGGTTGGCTAACGCGGAGGCAAAATAATGAAAATGTTAGGCTTGAAATATCTCCCGACGTTTGGATGTTGGTTAACGGCAATCGCACTGTTGGTTTTTATCGAGCGCGTCAGTGCGCACTGGTACCAATGGGATCGCTTTCTGCTGAGTACCGCGCACAGCATTAGAAGTATCTTGCTGGATCGTTTTTTTGCCGCCATCACCTGGACTGGTTCGCTGTTCATTCTGGCCCCGATAACCGCAGTGCTAAGCGGTGTTCTGGTGAGAAACAGCCGTATCAAAGAGGCAGGGCTGATGGTCTTGAGCCTAACGGGTGTTGCCCTGTTCAGTCGTCTCGCCAAGCTTTGGTTCGCTCGCCCGCGGCCCGACTTTTTCCCCGTTGTGGGTGAAATCCCCTTGGACGCCTCCTTCCCAAGTGCCCACACCGCGCAAATCGTTGCCTTTGCTACGGCCTTATGCTGGATGTGCAAACCCGAAAAACTGGGGCTTAACTTTTACGCTTTGACCGGGTTTACGCTATTGACGGTATCCCTGGTTGCCGTCTCACGAGTCTATCTGCAAGTTCATTTCCCCTCGGATGTACTAGCTGGCGCCTTACTGGGACTATTGTGGGTGCTGGGTTTAATTAATCTGCTGCAAAACGGCGGCATATTCATCAGGTGAGTCATGCGAAACAAGTTTCTTAATACCGGACAAAGCGGTTATCACCCTTTAAGAAAATTGAAGGTCTGTTTGTCAGGTCTGCGCTACGCGGTTGTTTATGATTTTAGTGTGGCCTATAAGGTCGTACTGTCCGTGTTGATTTTGGCCGTATGCTTTTATTTTCGCCAATGGGTGGATTTCATCTCGGTACTTACCGCCACCGGGCTGATGCTGATATGCGAAATGTTTAACACCACGATAGAGGCGCTCTGCGATTTCGTGGAAACTCGGCAAAATGAAAAAATCCGCGTCATCAAGGATATTGCCGCAGCCGCGACCGGCATCAGCATTCTGATTTGGGCAGTGATCATGCTCTCGGAGCTCAGCTACTTAGGGTCGTTAATCGCTTGATCCGCCGCTGATAAAGATTTCTCAGGCACCATCAGACAAATAGCTACAAGAGGCAGACGGCGCAGCGACTTAAAAGCAAAAACCGGAGATTGCTCAATTTCACCAGCTTTAGCCCGGCTGGGGATAAATCGCCCCCACGCTAGATAAGCATGACGAATGTTAAGATACATAAATCCCTTTATGCCCCTGGGTGCGGAGGGAGAGAGTTTTCTGTGATGTTTATCAAATCCCTTAAATGGGATGAGGGCGGGAGGATAATATGGGACGATTGGCTTTTATGCTGTGGCTATTGCTTGGGCTGGCACCGCTGCAAACGGCAATAGCGTTGGACATGCAAGACGTTCCGGAGCCGTTAAAACCCTGGGTCAACTGGGTATTGGCGGATGAAACTCAGTATCGTTGCCCGTTTATCTTCGACGATTTTCAACAAAAACACTGCGCCTGGCCGGGCGCTCTGCACCTGAATTTACAAGCTAAGCACGGCAGCTTCGTTGCCGAATGGACCGTGTATCGCCAGGATTGGATTAGCTTGCCGGGCGACACGCAACATTGGCCGCAGGCGGTCACCGTCAACAAACAAACCCAGCCGGTCGTAGAAAAAGACGGTAAGCCGGCCCTGCACTTGCCCGCCGGCCGCTACCAGATTAGCGGCGAATTTTTCTGGGAAAATTTGCCGGAGCAACTGGCATTACCCGAAGCCAGCGGCTTGATTCAGCTCAGCGTCAACGATAAGCCGGTCGCGTATCCACCCATCAAGCAAGGTGCCTTGTGGCTGAATACCGAGAACGCCGACACTGCCGACCGGGAGCAGGATAGGCTGGACCTGCAAGTATTCCGGCAGGTGCAGGACGAGGTGCCGCTGCAAGTCATTACCCGTCTGGATTTGGAAGTCTCCGGCAAGGCGCGGGAGATTGAGTTTCCTTATGCTTTACTGCCTAATTTTATCCCGGTGGCGTTGAATAGTCCGTTGCCGGCTCGTCTGGACGGAAACGGCCGGCTCTTGGTGCAAGTGCGGCCGGGACGCTGGAGCATAGACATTCATGCCCGCCATCCGCAAGCTTTGACGCAACTGGATTTGGCCGTAACTGACCAGAACTGGCCGGCGGACGAGTTGTGGGCGTTCCAGGCCGTGCCTGCCTTGCGTTTGGTGGAGATCGAGAATTTGACCGCGATAGACGGCAGCCAAACCAATCTGCCCGCCGAATGGCAGCATTTACCTACTTATCAACTCCAGCAAGGCGAGAGTATGAAGTTTAAGGTCATGCGCCGCGGCGACCCTGAGCCCGAACCGAATCAACTCAAGCTGCAGCGCACGCTGTGGCTGGACTTCGAGGGCGGCGGTTACACGGTCAGCGATAACATCACCGGTACGATGAGTCGCGACTGGCGTTTGAACGCGGTGCCCGAGCTGGGACTGGGCCAAGTGCAACTGGACGGTCAGAGCCAATTGATCACGCAACTGGCGGATGGCAACCAGGGCGTGGAAGTGCGCCGCGGTGCCATCCAGCTGAATGCCGACAGCCGGATCGAAGCCGATTTAAGTAGCTTGAGCGCCAGCGGCTGGCAACAGCGTTTTCAACAAGTACAGGCTGAATTGAATATCCCGCCGGGCTGGCGTCTGCTGGCGGTCAGCGGCGTGGATAATGTGCCGAATAGCTGGTTAAACCGCTGGACCTTGCTGGACTTGTTTTTGGTCTTGATCGCTGCATTGGCCGCGGGCCGACTCTGGTCGCCACAATGGGGCGCATTTGCCTTGCTCAGTTTGGCGCTGATTTGGCACGAAACCGATGCGCCGCGCTTGATTTGGCTGAATATGCTGGCGGTGTTGGCGTTGCTGCGGGTATTACCGGCGGGTAGCTTTTGGCAATGGTTGAAATGGTATCGCAACGCCAGCTGGCTGGCGCTGCTAATGCTGACGATTCCATTCATGATAGCGCAGATTCGTATCGGCATTTATCCGCAACTGGAACTGCCCCGGCAGCCTATTCAACGTTTGCATTCGATGGTGAGCGCCGCCGCACCAATGGCGATGCAAGTAGAACAAATGGCGGATTCGGCGATGGCGCCGGAGCCGGAACTTAGAGAACTTGCTAAAACGGAGTCCGAGTATTCCGCTAAACCCAAGATGTCGAGTGCTTATGGTGGCAGCGCTGCCAGTTTGCAGCGGATCGACCCGGACGCCAATCTGCAAACCGGTCCCGGTTTGCCGCATTGGGGCTGGCAGCGCGTGGAGTTAAGCTGGAACGGCGCGGTTGATAGCGACCAACAAATCCGGCTGTGGTATTTGTCGCCATTTATGCTGATGTTGCTGCATTTTGCCCATGCCCTGTTGGTGGCGGTGTTGGTGTTAAAAATGCTGGGAGCCATCGCCGCCAACTGGCGCTTGTCCCTGCCGACTTTGACCTGCCTGTTGCTGCTGCCGTTGTTGATGGCGCCCAGTGAAAAGGCCTATGCCGATCTGCCCGACGCGCCAATGCTGGAGCAACTGAAAGCCCGCCTGCTGCAAGCACCGCAATGCCTGCCCAACTGCGCGCAGATCGCCGACATGCAATTAATGGTAAAGCCGGAGATGTTGCGCATCGAACTGCAATTGCACGCTCAGCAAGATTTGGCAGTACCGTTGCCGGCCCAGCTTGAGCAATGGTTTCCGGAGCAGGTCAGCGTCGATGGCGGCGAGGCGCAAGCCTTGATCAGACAGGATGACGGCAGCTTGTGGCTGGCTGTGTCGCCTGGAGTACACAAAGTGACGATGCAGGGCCGCTATACCGCGCAGGATAAATTTAGTTTGCCGCTGCCATTGCCGCCGCAACACGCCGGTGTTACCGCCGACGGCTGGCGGGTGGATGGTTTATACGAGGACGGCAAGGTGGGTCCACAACTGGAGTTCAGCCGATTGCAACCCGATAGTGGACCGAAAAATAAACTACAACAAACTGCCTTGCCGGCATTCGTGCGGGTGGAAAGAACCCTGCATTTGGGCTTGGACTGGCGGGTGACCACCCGCGTCGAGCAATTGGCCGGCGCACTCAGTCCGGTGTTACTGGAGCTACCGTTGTTGCCGGGCGAAGCGGTCACCAGTCCGCAAGTGCGAATCAAGGACGGTAAAGTATTAGTCAACATGGCGGCCGGCCAGGCGACTATGGAATGGGAGTCCGCATTGGCTAAAACCGAGCAATTGTTATTGCAGGCCGCCGATACGCCGGAATGGCACGAGGTTTGGCGTGCCGATGTTAGTCCAATCTGGTATTTGCAGGCTGACGGTATTGCGGTGGTGCATCATCAGGATAGTCAAGGACAATGGCTACCGGAGTGGCGGCCTTGGCCGGGCGAGCGGGTCAATCTAACTATCAGCCGTCCGCAAGCGGTGGCAGGGGCGACCTTGACCATCGATAGAAGTGAGCTCATGGTCAAACCTGGGCAGCGTAGTGAAACGGTGGAATTGACCTTGAGCATCCGTAGTTCCAAAGGTGGACAACACCCCGTGAAACTGCCGGAGCAGGCGGAACTGCAAAGTGTGACGATAGACGGCGTGAGTCAGCCGATTCGTCAGCAAGGTGCTGTGGTGAGTTTGCCGATACATCCCGGCACTCAGCAAATTGTGTTGAATTGGCAGACAGCGCAAGAACCCGGTTTGCTGTTACGCACGCCGCTGGTTGATCTCGGCGTTGCCAGCGTGAACAGTCGTATTCAGTTGCTGATGCCGCAAGAGCGTTGGTTATTGTGGACCTTTGGGCCGAAGTTCGGGCCGGCCGCGTTGATCTGGGGCTTATTGATAGTGCTGGCCGTATTGGCGCTGGGCTTGGGTAAGCTGAGTATCACGCCGCTAAAGCATTGGCAGTGGTTTTTGTTGCTGATCGGCTTGAGCCAGTTGCATATTACCGCTGCATTTTTGGTGGTGGGCTGGTTGTTTGCTCTGGGTTTCCGCGCCGAGCATGCACCGGAACGGCCGCGCTGGTTCAATTTGGCGCAAATCTGTTTGGCCGGTTTGACGCTGCTGTCCTTGTTGCTGATAGCAATAGCGGTCGAGCAAGGTTTGTTGGGTAATCCGGATATGCAAATTGCCGGGAATCAATCGTCTGCGACCTTGCTAAATTGGTATCAGGATCGCAATGGTCCGCAGTTGGCCATTGCCACGGTAGTCAGCCTGCCTTTACTGGCCTACCGGATTTTGATGCTGGCTTGGTCGTTGTGGATGGCCGCAGCCTTGTTGAATTGGCTGCGCTGGGGCTGGAACTGTTTTATCGGTGGTGGGCTTTGGAAAAAATCACAGCCTCAAGTGGCCGTGCCGAAATCAGAAGCTTGACATAGCAGATACCCCCGGCACAGCCCTCATCGTTATACACAAGTCTCCCAACGACTAAACTACCAGGAGGCATGAGGCATGAGGCATGAGGCATGAGGCATATAGATGATGGAGAACAGCGATGAGCAATTGGGCCGAAGAAGAAGTACAAACCGCTGATTTGGAAGATCGGCGCCTGAATAAACGATTGGCACTGTTACTGGAGCGATTAGGCGAACATCCCCAGCTCAGCATCCCGGCGGCCTGTGGCGGCTGGAAGGAGACGATGGGCGCTTACCGGTTTTTCGACAATGATAAGGCGACTTTCAAAAAGATACTGGCGCCGCATCGAGATGCCACGGTCGAACGGATGAAGAGCAGCCCGGTCGTATTGCTGGCGCAGGACACGACGGAGTACGACGAAAACATTTGTTTGGGGCCAAAAGGTCTCGGTACTTTGAAAGAGATGGCGAAACATGCGCGCCGACTACATCCGACCATCGCCTTTACGCCGTCGCGGATTTGCTTGGGTGTCGTCAAGGCAGCGTATTGGGCGCGTGACGGCGCCAGCCCGCGACAAGCGCGGCGGCACAAAGGCGTGGACGAAAAAGAAAGTCGGCACTGGCTCGAAAGCTATCAGGATAGCTGTGCCTTACAGGCGCAAATGCCGGACAGTTTATTGGTCAATCTCGCCGACCGCGAGGGCGACATTTACGAATGGTTTGTCGAATACCAAGACTATGCGCCGACTGCTCGCGCTGAATGGATTGTTCGGGCGACGCAGAACCGAGACCTTCTGGTCGAGCCGGAAAATGCGGCGAAATGGCTATGGTCGGCCCTGGATCAAGCGCCGGTCATGGGTTATACCGAGGTTAATGTCAAGTCGCGGCCGAACCGTGCAGCGCGACTGGCGCATATCACGGTACGCGCCGCCACGGTGCCCCTCAAGCCGCCAACGCGTATTGGGTATCGACTGCCGGCATTGAGCATCAACGCGGTGCTGGCGCGCGAAGAGACGCCGCCAGCCGGCAAGGAACCCTTGGAATGGCTCCTGCTGACCAGTTTGCCTGTGGCGAGTTTCGAGCAAGCGACTACGGTGGTGGCGTGGTATGGCGTGCGCTGGTGTATCGAAGTGTACTTCCATGTATTGAAGAGCGGTTGCCAGATCAAGCGGCTACATCTGGAATCGGAAGAACGGCTACTACCTTGTTTGGCGCTCTATATGGTTATTGCCTGGCGGGTGTTATTCAGCCTGATGCTCGCGCGCGCAGCGCCGGACATGGATTGCGAGATTATTTTCGATCCGCAGGAGTGGCGAGCGGCTTATATCGTCGTCAAGCGCTGTCCACCACCGCTCACGCCACCGCGCCTCGGTGAGGTAATCCGACTGATTGCAAGCTTAGGCGGTTATTTTGCCCGCAAACACGATGGTCCACCGGGTGCCAAGGCCATGTGGATCGGCTTACAGCGCTTGCGCGATTTTGTCATCGCCCTCAATGCTCAACAGGATCTCGCAATGAGATGTGTATAACGATGAGGGCACAGCCGGGGGCTTTATTACGCGCAATGACCCTCAAAGCTTTCTCTAACCGGCTACGTTTCAACGCAATGCTTTCGCCACGCCTTGTATAAGTTCCAAGGGCGAGACTGTGCAATACAGCCGCGTCACCAAGCTTCTAAAACCACCACTTTCCAGCCCCGATTCTCCGCCGGCCTTAAACTTACCCAGGCGGCGATCTGCCTTGAGGGCGCGGATTGACCCGCTGATTGGCTTTGGTAATAGCCCACGCCGGCGTCTTGATCGGCGATTTCAGCCGCGAGCTGGCGCAGTTCCGGTATCTGATTGAAGCGCTCCTCACGGAACAAATTAAGGCCAATCTCCTGCGGATCGCTATCGTAAAGCAGCAGGCCATCATCTTGCACGACCCACACTGTGCGTTTTTGGGTCTGAGTATCCTCGGCCAGCAAACCACCCAGAAAATCGACCGGTTTGATGCGCATGGAAATAAAGCCCGGGATGGTTTTACCCTGTTTGATCGGCACCACCATCGTGACGGCGGGAAAGCCTTCCGGGGCTTGATAAATCCGGCTCAGAATCGGCACTCCCCGCTCCAAAACCATCCGGTTGTGCTCAAGTTGCGAGGTATCGGCACCCAGCGCTTGGCGATATTTGGCCGGCGCCACCGCAACGATAGTGCCGGGCGCACGGGTGGTAGCGAAACTTTCACCGCGCGGATAACGTTGCAGCAAGCTCTCCAGTAAGCCGCTGGATGCGGCTAAATCGGCGTTGCCGTGTAAGGACTCGGCGGTTTGCTGCATGCCCATGCGCATTTCGTTCAGGTTGCCCAAGATGCGGTCCGCGATCTGATTGGCAGCCGTCAGGTTCTGATTGGAAATACGGGTGACATCGGCTAGCGCACGCTCCACCTGCTGCTTTTCCTGCTTGACGAGTTCGCCTTCAGCCACCGCCAAGTCTCGGGCTTTATGCGCCTCCACGCCAAATTTGAAGGCCAGCCCGGCGCCGATCAAAATCGCCAGTAATACCGCCAGACTAGCCGCCAGCACGACTTTGTTACGGGCGATGAAGCGGCGTAGCAGTTCGCCACGCGAATAGGCATAGGCACTCACCAAGCGGCCGTCGCGATAGGCCCGCAATTCGTCGGCTAACGCAGCCGCATTCGGAAACCGTAAGGTTTTGTCCTTGGATAAGGCCTTGTCGCAGATGGCGATCAATTCCGGCGGCATGGGCAGCTTCGGATCCCGCGCCGAGGGCATGGGCGCCAGCGAACTGAGTTGCGCCAATATTTCATCAGCGCTACCGCTTAGCGGCGGATGGCCGGCCAATAAATAATAGAGAATACAGCCAAGCGCGAACACATCGGAGCGCGTATCTACCGCACCGAAATCGGGATTGGCTTGTTCCGGCGCCATATAGGCCGGGGTGCCGAGAATGTCGCCGATCCGGGTCAAATCCGCATCGTCGGCAGCCTGAGTGGATGCAGCATGCAGCAGCGGCGCCAGATCGGCTTCGTTTTCCACCTTGGCCAAGCCCCAGTCCAACACAATGGTTTCACCGAACGGGCCCAGCACGATATTGCCGGGTTTGATGTCGCGATGAATCACGCCTTTGGAGTGGGCGTACGCCACCGCTTCGCAAACGTCGATCAGTCTGTCCAGCAAACTCAGGCGCCGCGACAAGGCATGCTCGGCCAACACCTCGTCATTACAGGCTTTTAGGGCTTTGGCCAGTGTATCGCCACGCACCAAGCGCATCACATAGTAGGGCGCGCCGCTTTGCTTCGTTCCCAGATCGTAAACCGGCACAATCCCCGGATGCTCCAGGCGACCGGTGATGCGAGCTTCGCGCAGAAAACGTGCGCTCAGCTCGATATCATCATTCGCTGCCTGATCCAGTAATTCCTTGATCGCCACTTCGCGGCCGATGCGCTCGTCAAAACCCAGCAACACCTGACCGCCGCCGCCCACGCCCACGGCGCCGCGCAAGGAATAATCATCGTTGAATTTACCGTCCTGCTCCGAACTGCCGTTCAACACCTGTGGGTAGGGGCGAGGCTTGATCCGGGTCAGATCGTCGTCTTTGGGTTTGATGAGGGTAGCGTCGTCGTCTTCCGGGAGCATCATCTCAGACAGCTTAGCCTTGTTTAGTCTTTGCGCAGCCTGATCAAGACTGCGGCGCGGGCTTGCGGTCGGCATGCCCCAGATCCCGCTCGGGGGCAATTTGGTCGCGCACCAATTGCTTTAACTCGGTAATCTCCGGAAACCGGCCTTGCTGCTTGCGAGACCAAACTAATTCGCCGTTGGCGCGCACCTCGAAAATACCGCCGGTATCCGGCTGCAGCACCAGCTCGTCCAGTTCCTGTTCAAAAGTGCTTAACAATTCTTGCGCCATCCATGCAGCGCGCAGCAACCAGCGACATTGCGTGCAGTAGCGGATTTCGACGCGGTTCATGGCTTACAACTCGTCCCGCAGGCGTTTGTATATGCCACCGAAACTGCCGTTACTCATCAGCAACACATGGCAAACGCCGCCGGCTTGGGCTTTGATGGTGGAAATGATGCTTTCCAGGTCATTGTAAATCTCGATATTGCCGGCGTATTTCAGCAGCTGGCTTAAGTCCCAACCCAGGTTGTCGGGCTGATAAACGATGGCCCGGTCGGCTTGGCCCAACGATTCTGCGAGCGATTGCGTATGCACGCCCAGCCGCATCGTGTTGGAGCGCGGCTCGACGATGGCCAGGATTTTTTCGTTACCGACTTGTTGGCGCAAGCCGTCCAGCGTGGTTTTTATCGCTGTCGGATGGTGGGCAAAGTCGTCGTAAACGGTAACACCAGCACTTTTGACGATGACTTCCATGCGCCGTTTCACATTTTGAAACTGCTGCAAAGCCGCTATCGCATCTTTTGCCAGAATGCCGATATGCCGGGCGGCGGCGATGGCAGACAAGGCGTTGTAGACGCTATGGCGACCGGTCAAAGTCCACTCGACTACTCCTTGCTCTTCACCGGCAAAACTGACGCTGAAGCGACTGCCGTCAGCTTTTAACAAGTGCGCTTGCCAATCGCCCTCACCGTCGATCGCAGTTTTCACAACTGGCGTCCAGCAGCCTGTTTCCAGCACTTCGGTAACATGTTGTTCGCAAGCCGGCGCGATGATCAGACCTTCGCTGGGTATGGTGCGCACCAGATGGTGAAACTGTTTTTTAATGGCGTCCAGGTTTTCGAAGATGTCGGCGTGATCGTATTCCAGGTTGTTCAAAATCGCGGTGCGTGGCCGGTAATGGACGAATTTGGAGCGTTTGTCGAAAAAGGCGCAGTCGTATTCGTCGGCTTCGATCACGAAAAAATCCGACTCGCCCAAGCGCGCGGAGATGCCGAAATTCAACGGAATGCCGCCGATCAGAAAACCCGGTTTGAAACCGTTGTATTCCAGCACCCAAGCCAACATGCTGCTGGTGGTGGTCTTGCCGTGCGTACCGGCCACCGCCAATACCCATTTATGTTGTAACACATGTTCCGCCAACCATTGCGGACCGGAGATATAGGGCAAGCCTAAGTTCAATACCGCTTCCACTTCCGGATTACCGCGTGACATGGCGTTGCCGACCACAACCAGATCGGGTTTAACGTCCAAATTTTCGGCCTTGTAGCCGTTCATCAGCCGAATACCTTGCTCTTCCAGTTGCGTGCTCATCGGCGGGTAGACGTTTTGATCGGAGCCGCTGACGGTATAACCCAATTCGCGGGCGATCAAGGCCAAGCCGCCCATGAAGGTACCGCAAATGCCGAGGATGTGGATGTGTAGTGGCTTTTGTAATTCTGTCATTCTGATAATTTTAGCGGGTTTAATGAGATTCAAATCCGGAATTGGATCGTCAGCGAATTGGATCATTTTTTGGGTTCTTCCGGCTTTTTTTCTTCCTCGGCTTTGGGTTCGCCTTCGATTTTTTCTTCGACTTTGGCTTCCGAACCTTTGGCGCCAGCCGCTTCTAACTGCTTTACGATGTTTTCCCGGCCAAGCTTTTTGGCTTTATCGAGTATTTTCACGCTCTGGCTGTCCGCCGCGTTGACGTTGGCACCGGCCGCGATTAACACGCCAACGATGTCGGCATTGCCAAACATCACGGCATCCGTTAATGCGGTGGAACCCAGTTTATCCGCCAAATTGACGTCGGCGCCATAAGCCAGCAGCGCCTTGACAATCCGTAAATTGCCGTTAAAACTGGCTGCCATCAGCGCAGTACGGTCGGTCTCCAGTTTGCCATTGACGTCCAAGCCTTGCGCCAATAGCGCCTCGACGCGATCCAGCTTGCCGGTGGCTGCGGCAGCAAACAAATCTTTAGTATCTTCGGCAAGCGCCTGCAGGGACCAGGCGATTAGCCCGGCGCTTAGAAATCTGCGGATATTCATCGGATTGCTTGCTTGCGTTTGGGTATGAGTTGGGTTGAAATAAGGCAAATACTGATTTACATCATCTATCAATGAGCGAAAAAAACAAAGTTTTAGTTGAAGCCCAACCCTATTATATCGAGGCCCAATCGTCCCCCGAACAGAACCGCTATGTGTTCGCCTATACCATCACCATCACCAACGTCGGTTCCACACCGGCCAAATTGCTGACTCGCCACTGGCTGATCACCGATGCCAACGGCAAGGTGCAGGAAGTCAACGGCGACGGTGTGGTGGGAGAAAACCCGCATCTTAGCCCTGGCGACTCATTCCGCTATACCAGCGCGGCGATGATAGAAACTCCGGTCGGGGTGATGCAAGGTAAGTATCAAATGCAATCGGACGCCGGCGAAAATTTTAACGCAGCCATTCCCAAATTCACTTTATCGATACCTAGAACGCTGCACTAATGGCGATTTATGCAATTGGTGACATTCAAGGCTGTTACGACGAGTTCCGTCGTTTGCTGGACCATATAAGCTTCGATCCGAATCAGGATCAACTCTGGCTGGCCGGCGACTTGGTGAACCGCGGCCCAAAATCCTTGGAAACGCTACGCTTTGTGAAAGGCTTGGGTTCTGCGGCCGTTACCGTACTGGGCAATCACGATCTGCACTTGATTGCGACCGTGGTGTCGCTGGGCAAGGCCGGTAAAAAAGACACGCTGAGCGACGTTTTAAGGGCCGAGGATTGCGAAGAGCTGATAACCTGGCTACGCCATCAAAAGCTGTTCCATCACAATGATAATTTTTGCATGCTGCATGCCGGTTTGCCACCGCAGTGGGATTTTGAAACCACATTGCGCATGGCGCGTGAAACCGAGCAAGCCATGCAAAGCCCGGATCACGAACGCTTTTTCCGCTCCATGTATGGCAACAAGCCCGTAGTCTGGCGCGACGATTTACTGAAAACCGAAAAGCTGCGCTTTGCGATCAATTGTTTCAGCCGGCTGCGCTATTGCACCCTGGACGGCGTGATGGATTTTGGGCCCAAAGGCGCTCCCGGCAGCCAGCCCGACCACTTAATGCCCTGGTTTGAAGTGCCGGGCCGCAAAAGTATCGATATGCGCATCATCTTCGGCCATTGGTCCACGCTGGGCTATTTCGCCGGCTATAACTGTTACTCAATAGACACCGGCTGCTTGTGGGGCGGACAATTGACGGCGCTGGAACTGTCAGAACAACCCAGACGTTTCAGCATCGACTGCGCGCCCGTGCAAAACCCCAAGGCTTTTTCAGAATAGTGAACTTTTGCCGGCGTTCCGGCATCAGCTCCCTCGCACACCAAGCACCACATCAATTTAACTCGAGATTAGACCATGCGAAAAAACCTGTTCGTCGCCATCATCCTGGCCTTGCCATTAACCGCCTTCGCTTACCCTAGTGAAAACGACTATGGCCAACCGGTGGACCACAAACTAGAACATTTGAACAAACTGCTGCAACTCAGTCCGGAGCAAAAAACCAAACTGGAAGCGATTTTTAAAGAACAGCACGAAAAATTCCGCGCCATCCACGAAGAGTCGCACAGCCGAATGAAAGAAGTGTTAAGCCCGGAACAAATGCAAAAAATGGACGACTTGCGCAAACAACATCAAGAACAAATGCGCGAGCAAGCCCCTCGTAAACCGGCCCCATAAACAAAACAGCCTCGGCGGTCGCTTGTACCGCCGAGGCTGTTACCGGGAATAAGAAATTCTTTAAGAAAAATTTCGGCCGTAAAAAATCTCGGCCATTTCTTCCTGCAGCATGCCTTGGATTTCTTCCTGATCCTCGTCGCTGAAATTACTTTCTTTCTCGAACAAGTAATTTTCCAGTTCGGTTTCTTTCAACATCATCTTGGTGTGGAAGATGTTTTCCTGATACACATTGACGTCGATCATCTGGTACAGCTCTTTCGTGCTTTCCGCGATGTAGTTCTGGATGGAATTGATTTTATGATCAATGTAATGCTTTTGCCCGGACACGTCGCGGGTAAAGCCGCGCACCCGGTAGTCCATGATGACGATGTCGGACTCAAAACTGTGAATCAGATAATTCAAGGCTTTCAGCGGGGAAATTTGCCCACAAGTTGACACGTCGATGTCGGCCCGAAACGTACAAATATCGGTATCCGGATGGCTTTCCGGATAAGTGTGTACGGTGATGTGGCTTTTATCCAAATGCGCTAAAACCGTCTCCGGCAACGGGCCGGGTGACTCGGAATTCATGCCGGCCGGAATGACCGCACCTTCGGAAATCAGCATCGTCACACTGGCACCCTGCGGATCGTAATCCTGATGGGCGATATTCAAAATTTGCGCGCCAATGATGTTGGCTACGTCTTTTAAAATCTGCGTCAAACGTTTGGCGTTATAGGCTTCGTCGATATATTCGATGTAGGCTTTTTCCTGCTCTTTGGGTGCATAGCAAACGTCGTAAATATTAAAACTCAACGATTTGGTCAGGTTATTAAACCCGTGTAACTGTAATTTGCTCAACCGATCAACCCTCTATAACTTCAAAATCATGACTTATTTCCACGCCCGCTTTGCCCAACATAATGGAAGCCGAGCAATATTTTTCGGCGGATAACTTCACCGCCCGTTCCACTGCGGCAACCGGCAGATTTTTACCCGTCACCTTGAAGTGCAAATGAATTTTGCTGAATACGGCCGGTACTGTGTCCACCCGTTCCGCAGTCAGTTCGGCAGTGCAATGCACAATCTCGTGGCGGCCTTTTTGCAGAATATCCACGACGTCGAACGACGAACAGCCGCCCACGCCCAACAACAGCATTTCCATGGGGCGCACCCCGAGATTACGGCCGCCGTGATCCGGCGGCCCGTCCATCACAACCGTGTGCCCGCTGCCGGATTCGCCGACGAATAATCTGCCGTCGACCCATTTAATCGTTGCCTGCATGTTAAACCCCAACCAAATTCAAAATTGTCGCGAATTTTACAACGAACCCGTCAAATGTCTTGATTTTTTTGTAAAACTACTGCACCTTGATAGGGTAACCAATCTAGTTCACAGAATTATTACAAATTATGAGCTTTGTTAAACAAAACAAGATTTCACCCTCTGCCCTGGACGCCTTTTTACGCTTCTGCCATGTTAGGAGCTATCCAGCCAAAATCACCATAGTCCGCCCTGGCGACATAGGTGACAAACTGTTGTTTGTGGTCGACGGCTCGGTCAGCGTCAGCGTCGAGGACGAGGAAGGCCGCGAGTTGATTTTGGCGTATTTGAACAAACACGATTTCGTCGGCGAGATCGGGGTGTTCAAAAATGCCGAAACGCGGAGCGTACTGGTGAAAACCCGCACCAAATGCCAAATGGCGGAAATCGGCTACGAGCGCTTCAAAATGCTGTTAAACGCCGAGTTGCGCGATCAGGCGGTGGAGATTTTGACCGTACTCGGTGAACAGCTCTCGACCCGTTTGTTGATTACCAGCCGCAAATACCGCGATCTGGCGTTTATGGACGTGGAAGGCCGTATCGCCCGCACTCTGTTGGATTTGGCCAAGGAGCCGGACGCGATTACCCATCCGGACGGCATGCAGTTGCATATCACCCGCCAGGAAATCGGCCGCATCGTCGGTTGTTCCCGCGAGATGGCAGGGCGCGTATTGAAAGAGCTGGAAGACAAGGGCTTGATCACTGCACACGGTAAAACCATCGTGGTATTCGGCACGCGCTAACGCCGCGTGAAGGGCGAATTCATTCGCCCTTTGAGACACTACCAAAAAACGGCTTTACCAAGCTTTGCCGAGCACCATCGACATAGGTAAACACCACCGGCACCACCAGCAGACTTAACAAAGTAGAGCTAATCAAACCGCCAATCACCGCCACCGCCATCGGCTGGCGAAAACTGGCGTCTGCACCCCATCCCAACGCAATCGGCAACATGCCGGCAATCATGGCCACCGTGGTCATGACTATCGGCCGGGCGCGTTTATGGCAGGCATCCAGCAAGGCCTCGTGCCGAGTCAGGCCATGTTCTCGCATCGCCAGCAACGCATATTCCACCAGCAGGATCGAGTTTTTGGTAACGATGCCCATCAGCATGATCAAGCCTATCATCGACGGAATATTCAACTCGCCGCCGGTCAGCAACAGTGCGACAAACGCGCCGCCCATTGACAACGGTATCGCCGACAGGATGGTCAAGGGTTGAAAGAAATCCTTGAATAGCAACACCAATACGCAAAACACGCACAGCAAGCCGGTCAGCATCGCCATACCAAAACTGCTGGCCAATTCGGCCATGATTTCGGCGTCGCCGGTACGAATCAATTTAACGCTGGACGGCATATTAACCACTGCCGGCAAAGTTTTGGCGGCGGCCAGCGCCTCACCCAGGGACATACCGCCCAGTTCGGCATTGACCATGACATAGCGGCGTCGGTCATACCTGTCCACCTGCGCCGAACCGCTGGCTAACGATAGCTCCGCCACACTGGACAGCGGCACCAACCTATCCCCCGCCCTAACTCTTAGATTGGCTAAGACCTGTAAATCCTGCCGCGCGGCATCGGCTATCCTTACCCGAATCGCGAGTTGGCGGTTATCCAGATTCAGCTTGGCCAGTTGGGCGTCGAAATCACCGCTGGTGGCAATGCGCACCGTTTCGCCGATCAGTTCGGCCGTCACACCTAGTTCGGCAGCGCGCTGCCAGTCCGGCCGAATGGCGATTTCCGGCCGTTCCAGGCTGGCCGTGGAACTGATGCTGCTCAAGCTACCCATATTACGCAAATCGCGCTCTAAGGCCTGCGCGCTGGCCTTTAAGGCCGCCGCATTATCGCCGGACAGTATCAAAGACATCTTCTCGCCCGGACCACCAATACCGATGGAAAAGCGGGCGCCGGGCACTTCGCGCAACACTGCCCGCACCGCCTGTTCAATCTGCGCTTGATGCGGCCGCTGTCCTCGCTCGCTCAAGGTTAAGGTCAGCGCGCCCTTACGCTGTTCGCCCGGTCTGGTCACACCGCCACCGACTATTTGACTGCTACCGACCGCGGTAAAAATGTGTTCGACACCTGCCAGCGGTTGCAGAACCGTTCGCGCCGCTTCGGCGACTCGACCGGCATCGTTTATCGAACTACCCGGCGGCAACTCGAATTGCACCGTGGTATAACCACGATCAGCGGACGGCACGAATCCCGCCGGGATCAAGGGCAACAATAGGCAAGCACCCATAAAAAACAGCGTGGAGAGCAGTATCGTCGCCTGGCGATGACGCAAGGTCCACTGCACGGCTTGCAGGTAAATAGGCATTAATCTGCCATCGACGCTGGCCGGGTGATGGCCTTCGGTGAGTAAATACGCCGCCAGCATTGGTGTCAGCAGCCGCGCCACCAGCAAAGACGCCAACACCGCCACCACGGCGGTCCAACCGAACTGCCGAAAAAACAATCCCGACACCCCGCTCATCAGCGCAGTAGGCATAAACACCACCACCAGCGTCAAGGTGGTGGCGATGACCGCCAGGGCGATTTCGTCAACCGCTTCGGCGGCGGCCTGACGGATGCCCTTGCCCATCCGCACATGCCGGGCGATGTTTTCGATTTCCACAATCGCATCGTCCACCAATATCCCGACCACGATAGCCAAGGCCAGCATGGTCAGCATGTTCATGGAAAACCCCAACCAATGCATCACCGCGAACGTCGGCAAAATCGACAAAGGCAGGGCCGACGCCGACACCAAAGTTGCCCGCCAATCGCGCAAGAACCACCACACCACCAAGACCGCCAACAGCGCGCCTTCGTAGAGCATCATCATCGAGCCTTCATACTGCTCTTGCGAATACGCCACCGAACCGGAAATCAGGGTAAAACTCGAGGAAGGATCGGCTTCCCGCATCCGCGCCAAGGCCTGCTCCACATCATTGGCGATGCGGGTTTCGTCAAAACCCTTGGCCCTGTAGATGTTGAAACCGATCAACGGCTTGCCGTCCAAGGCTGCCAATTGCGTACGCTCGGCAACGGTGTCGCGGACCGTGGCGATTTGCTCCAAGCGCACCTCGCCGCCGTTGGCTATAGGCACCGGCAAGGCCGCCAGTTCGCTGGCCTGCCGCACCGTGGCCAGTGTGCGCACCGATTGCTCCGCCAAGCCCACATTACCCCGGCCGCCGGAAGACTCCTGCTGCGCCTGTTTCAAGGCTCGCGACACATCGGTCGCGGTGACGCCCAGCGAAGCCAAGCGCACCGGATCGACTTCCAGTTGTATTTCCCGCTGCACTCCACCCAGGCGTTCGAAACGGCCGACGCCGGCCACGCCCAACATGACCTTGCTGACGTTATCATCCACCTGCCAGGATAAGGCTTCCTCGTCCAGTTTGGTCGAGGCAATCGCATAGGTCAAAATCGGCGCGCCACCCACGGTCACCGCACTGATACTAGGTTGCAGCACACTGCTAGGCAAATCCGAGCGCACCCTGTCCACCGCATCCTTGGTTTCTATCAAGGCATCGGAAAGCTTTTTTTCCAGAATAAATTCGACATTGATTTGCACCAAACCATCGGTAATCGAGGTGCGGATATGCTTCAACCCGGACAGCGTGGCAATCGAATCCTCGACTTTGCGCGCCACTTCGGTTTCAAGTTGTGCCGGCGCCGCGCCCGGTTGATTAAGTTTGACAATGACGCTGGGTAAATCCAGATCCGGCAAGCTCTGTATCGACAACTGCTGCAAGCCGCGTAGTCCGGCCAATGACAGCAAGATAAACAGTAAAATCGATGGAATGGGGCTGCGAATCGACCAAGAGGCAAAACTCATTAATCAATCCTCGTCGGCGCGATGTGCACGAGATCACCATCATTGAGAAAGCCGGCCCCCTCCAATACCACGCGCTCTGCTTCGCTCAAACCGTGGACGATTTCAATGTCCACGCCGTATCGACGGCCGATTTCGACCGCCTGCAAACTTACCAGCGAGGTATCGGCATCGCTGAGTAGCGTCAGCACATAGTTGCGGCCATCGCGGATCACCACGCTGGCGGCCGGCACCACCAATGCCGGACGCTGACTTAACTCGATCCGACCATTGGCATACATGCCGGCCCGCGCCTGACTGCCCGGCAGGATGTCGGCGTACACGACGCCCAATCGCGACTGCTCGTCCAAGGCCGGCGCCAGTTGCCGCACCCTAGCTTGGGCAACGCTGCCGTCCGGCAGGCTCAGTTGAATCGCTTGCCCCGCCTGAATTTGCGCGATTTGCCCGGCGGTCAATTCACCGCGCCATTCCAGGCGATTTTGCCGAATTAATCGAAACAACTCCTGCCCGCTGCCGGCCACCGCGCCCAGGGTTGCCATTCGCGCGCTAATCGCGCCGTCGTCAGGCGCCCGCACCTCGGCATAGCTTAGTTGCAACTGTTTAGCAGCCAACTGGGCCTTGATCGCATCGACCTGAATGCGGGAGGTTTCCGCTTCGGTTTCGTACCGCAACAACTCCTGTTGACTCAGCGTCGCTGCGTTTTTGAGTTTCAGCACCCGCTGTTTGTTGGTTTCGGCTTGCGCGGCAGTGGCCCGCGCCTGGGCCAGATTGGCCTGCAATTGCGCCAGATCGGCGCGCAGCATATCAGCGTCGAAACGCGCCAATAGCTGACCGCGCTTGACCTGATCGCCGACATTGACATTGACTTCGATTAACCTTAATCCGGATTGCTGGGCGCCGATGACGGCTTCTTGCCAGGCCGTAATCGCCCCCGACGCTTCCAGGGTGGTTGGCCACTGCCGCCATTGCGGCACTGCCCGCGTCACCGTCAGCGCCGGCACCGTTTTTCCCGGCGCGGCAGCGCCTGGACTTTCCCGGTTTAACAACCAAACTATTAGCACCGCACAGCATGCTAGTACGGTAAAAATCCCGATAAGCAATGAACCGCGTGCCAATCCACGCTGGGAATAAAGGGTATAAAAGCTTATACGGCGGGCTAGGTGTGTCATCATGACGAAAAATCTCGGCAAACATTACTCAGCTCCAAGTCTATACGACAATTTAAAACTGAACCATCGGGTCTAGAATAAGCCAAATAGCGGCCTAGCGCTCGAAACTCAGCCGACTCGCTCGAATAAGGAAGGTTCCATGAGAAAGAAAAGTGGAGAACGTTGCCAAGCTATTCTGGATGCGGCAAAAACCCTGTTTGAAAAAGTCGGTTTCGAACAAGCGACGATGGCGGAAATCGCCGCTACTGCCGGCCACTCCAAGGCCACGCTGTACAACTATTTCAGCTCAAAGGAACAGTTGTTTCTGGAATTGGCGCGCCGTTCCGCTGATCGCCACAGCGAGCAATTATTTTCCTTGCTGATGCCGGACTGCGGCAGTGCACCTCTCGATACACTGCCAGACCAGGTCAACCAAGTCCTGGCACTGTTGCAACCTTCCGACGACTTGCCGGCCACTTTGCAACGTTTCGGCGAAGGCGTGATGAGCAACTTTCTGTCCTTGAAAAGTTTGGCGGCCCGACGCATGTTGATCGCAGCCGCCGCCACTCATCCGGAAGCCGGCCGCCTGTTTTTCGAAAACGGCCCCGCCAAGGGCATGCAATTTACTGCGCAATTTTTCGCACAAGCGATGAATGCCGGCCAGTTGCGGCATGCCGACCCACATGTGGTGGCCGCGCATTTTCGCGGTTTGCTGGAATCGGAAGTCTACGAATCGGGCTTGTTCAACGCCCGCCGGGAATTGAAACCCAAACAAGTTAAAGCCACAGTCGAGCGCGCCGTCAGCGCGTTTATCAGAGCCTATGCACCGACTGCCACCGATTTGACTGACGATTAGCTATTGCTTGAACACTTCGCGAAACAACTGTTGCATGGCTTCCCAGGATTGTTTATCCGCGTCGGCATCGTAAGCAATAGGCAAATTATTGGCTTTGCCTAACCTATCCGCGTCGGGGTTGGTGAAGCCGTGGCGCGCGCCGGGATAGTTAACCAAACGATAGTCCACGCCGGCTTGGGTCATTTCTTTTTCAAATGCCGCAATGCTGTCGGCGCTGACAAACTCGTCGGCCGCGCCGTTCAAAACCAATACCCGCGATTTGACCTGCCCACGTCTTGCCGGGGTTTGCGTGGCCAGATTACCGTGAAAACTCACCACTGCCGCCAGATCGGTACCCAAGCGCGCCATATTCAAGACTGTCGCACCGCCGAAACAATAACCTATCGCAGCAATCTTGCCCTTATCGACACTGGCTTGTTTTTGTAAAAAGGCTAAAGCCGCGGTAAAACGCAATTGCGAAACGCCCGCCCGCTCCACGACGCTGTTCATGAAGGTTGAGGCTTCGGCTGCATGCTCGCTGGATTTGCCGTCGCCGTACATATCGACCGCCAGCGCGGTATAGCCCAGTTCCGCCAACATCTTCGCGCGCTGCCGGGCGTAGTCGTTCAAGCCCCACCATTCGTGAACCACCAGCACGCCGGGCTGCTTCTCGCCTTTCGTATCGTCCCAAACCAGATAGCCTTTTAGCGTGGCATCGCCGGCGGTATAACTCACGGCTTGCTCCTGCAATGCCGCTTGCAAACCGGAACTGAACAATAAGGCCAAAAAGAATAAACTACGCATCATAAAAACCTCCTGTTGAAAAATGGCCTTACGTTTACACTGCTAACGGGCGTTGTCAATCTCTAGGGCCTTGCGACAATAAAATTCCATCGGGGCGGCGGGTTTTACGGCAACCTAGGCGCTGTGATTTCCTTTAAACGAACGGCAAACATAAACTCCATGACGCATTCCGGCACAAAACCTATCTGGCGACAAATCCCGAAAAGCGTTTGGGCATTGGGCTTTGTCAGTATGTTGATGGATATTTCCTCGGAAATGATCCACAGCCTGCTGCCGGTATTCATGCTCACCACTCTGCATGCCAGCAGTTTGAGCATCGGTTTGATCGAAGGCGCAGCGGAAGCCACCGCGCTGATCGTCAAAGTATTTTCCGGGGTGCTCAGCGATTATTTGGGCAAGCGCAAAAGTCTGGCCTTGATAGGTTACAGCCTGGGAGCCTTGACCAAACCCCTGTTTGCCATCGCCGGCAGCAGCGGCATGGTTTTAAGCGCGCGACTGCTGGACCGGGTCGGCAAGGGCATACGCGGCGCACCGCGCGACGCACTGGTTGCCGACATCACCCCGCCGGAAATTCGCGGCGCGGCCTTTGGCCTCAGGCAATCGCTGGATACGGTCGGCTCTTTTCTGGGACCATTGCTGGCGGTGGCGCTCATGCTCCTGTGGGCCAACGATTTTCGGGCGGTTTTTTGGGTGGCCGTGATTCCTGGCGGGTTGTCGGTACTGATGTTGCTGTTTGGTGTGCGCGAACCCAAGCATCTGCAGCGTTCGCAACACGGCAACCCCATCAAGCGCGCCAATCTGCAACGCTTAAATGCCGACTATTGGCGGGTAGTGATGATAGGCGCGGTGTTCACGCTGGCGCGATTCAGCGAGGCCTTTTTGGTGCTGCGCGCTCAACAAAGCGGCATTCCGATTGCGCTGTTACCCTTGGCAATGGTGGCGATGAACGTCGTTTATTCGGCTACGGCTTACCCGTTCGGCAGACTGTCTGACCGCGTATCGCATCGAAAATTGCTGGCTTGGGGGCTGATCGTGCTGATCGCCGCCGATCTGGTACTGGCAAGTAGCGCCGATTGGCGGGTGGTGCTGGCCGGGGTAGGGCTTTGGGGGGTGCACATGGGCATGACCCAAGGCTTGCTGGCAAAAATGGTCGCGGACACTTCACCACCCGATCTGCGCGGCACCGCTTACGGATTTTTCAATCTGGTCGGCGGCATCGCCATGCTGTTGGCTAGCGTCATGGCGGGGTTGCTGTGGGATAGCTACGGCGCCGAGTTTACGTTTTACGCGGGGGCCGGATTTTGTTTAATGGCTTTATGCATCCTCATCGCTCGTCGCCGGGTTAAAGCGGCTCATTGACATTGAGCGTCCATCGGATTGGAGCAGCCGCAGATTAAAAAAGGGAAAATCCTCGAAAGATTTTGAAATAGGCCTACAACGATGTAAGCTTTAGCGTACAAAAAAACGTCGTCAACGACTGCGCGTTTCAGCCGAATAAGTACTTAAAGCCTAGTTTGAAATACATCCTTCTCAGCCGTTTACAGCGTATCAATAAATACCAGCTTTGGCTGATTTCGGTTGCTCTGGCGACAATGCTCACCGAATCGATTGTGGCGATAATGGAATGGCTGCTGAAAGGCGAAATCAGCTTCGATTATCTACTTACCGGCTTGGTCGCTTCGCTGCTGGTCGCCTCGCTGATCTGCGCGATGATCATTGTTTTTTTAGACCAGTTGAGCAGCTTGAACGACGACAATATCCAATTAAGCACTATTGTCACCGCACTCCCCATTCCACTGGCGCTATTCGACGACAAGCGCAATCTGCAAATGCTGAACCCGGAATTTACCAAGGTCTTCGGCTACCGGCTCCGGGATATTCCCAACCTGTCCGCGTGGCAATTACAGGCCTTCCCCGATCCTGTTTACCGTGAAACGATTGGCGCGGAATGGCAAAAGCGCTTCGAAAATGACGACCAAGAATTTCAGCCCCTGGAAATCAAAGTTCGTTGCAAAAACGGCCTGAACAAGCACGTCATGACCACCGCTACCCGCATAGGCGGGGCCGGCAAGAAAATGCAACTGGTATTGCTCTACGATATTTCCAAACGCATCAATGCGATGAATGCGCTCGCCGAGTCGCGCAGCTTGCTGCAATCGGTGATCGAAACCATACCCATGCGGGTATTTTGGAAAGACCTGCACTCGCGCTATCTCGGCTGCAACTCGCAGTTCGCGCGAGATGGCGGTTTCACGAGAACCGAAGACCTCCTCGGTAAAGTCGATCAGCAACTATCCTGGCGAAACCAGGCTTTGCGCTATCGTGCCGACGACCGCCAGGTCATGCAATCCAATCTGCCTAAGCTGGCTTACGAAGAGCCGCAAACCACGCCTGAGGGCAAAGAGATTCTACTGAGAACATCGAAAGCGCCACTGCGCAATAGTTTGGGCGAAACCATCGGGGTATTGGGAGTATACGATGACATCACCGAGCTAAAGAAGATCGAAAACGAGTTGTGGCTGGCCAAAACCATGGTCGATAAAAGCAAGACCGCTTTCTTCTGTCTTGATTCCAAGGGCATGGTGACGTACGTCAACGATTACGCTTGTCAGTCCTTGGGCTATTCGCGGGACGAGCTGGTGGGTATGGCACCCTGGGAATTCGATCCGGACCTTTTGGCCAGTGCCTGGTCAAACATCTGGCAGCGCTTGCGCGACTGTGAAATTGTCAGCCACGAAAGCCGCCATCGACGTAAGGACGGCACGATTTTCCCGGTTGAGCTCACCTGCCACTATATCGCTCACAATGGCTTGGAACTGAGTTTTACCTTCGCGCAAAATATTAGCGAACGCAAACGCCTGGACACCGAACTGCGAATTGCCGCGACAGCTTTTGAATCGCAGGAGGGCATGATGATTACCGATGCCGATGCCGTCATTTTAAAGGTGAATAAATCCTTTACCGAGATTACCGGCTACGCCAGCGAAGAGGCCATCGGTCAAAAAATGAATATCCTCAATTCCGGCATTCACGATGCGCTGTTTTTTGCCGAAATGTGGCAATCCATTGATAGCAAAGGTGTCTGGCAAGGTGAAATCTGGAATCGGCGCAAGAACGGCAATATATTTCCGGAATGGCTCACCATCAGCGCCGTGAAAAGCCCGGATGGCAAGATAACCCATTATGTCGGCACGATGATGGACATAACGGCACGTAAAGCCATAGAGCAACACATTCATCATCTGGCCCACTTCGACGCACTGACCGATTTGCCCAATCGCACCTTGCTGATCGACCGTTTGCATCAGGCTATCGCTCAGGCCAGACGCGAGCGCAGTTTGCTGGCCTTGCTCTATCTGGATCTGGATAAATTCAAGCCGGTCAACGACAGCTTCGGCCACGATGTCGGCGACTTATTGCTGAAAGAGGTGGCGAATCGTCTGGAGGCTTGCGTCAAGCGGGAAACGGATACCGTATCGCGTTTGGGCGGCGATGAGTTTGTAATTTTACTCTGCCAATTGGACCGACACTCCGCGGCCGGGCTGGTGGCCGAAAACATCTTAAGCAGTCTGAATCAGCCGTTTGTGATTCAACAACACACGCTGGATATTTCTTCCAGTATCGGCATTGCCGTTTATCCCGATGACGGCCTGGAGGCAAATAGCCTGATGAAAAACGCCGACAATGCCATGTATCAAGCCAAATGCGCGGGGCGGGGCTGCTTTCGGTTTTTCAGACCCAAAGCCGATGGCTAATTACCGACGGTAGCCGCCGGTCCGGATAACCAAAGGCCAAGCTTCGGTTCTACCGCCAGACCGTTCTCGTCGGTAAATTGAAACGGTACGGAAATCAGCTCCATACCGCGATTGATCTGCACCGCAAAATGCAAATGCGGCCCGGTCGTCAAACCGGTATTGCCGGAGTAAGCGATCAGCTGCCCGGTTGCCACCCGCATTCCTGGCGTGACTTGGGCTTTTTCCAGAGCCAAATGCGCGTACACAGCCATGGAGCCGTCCTCATGCAAGATCCTGATACTGTTAGCCTTGCTGGCGTAAGCCTGGCTAGTACCATGACTGGTATAGTCATTTTCCACTTCCAGCACGATACCGCCCCGGGCTGCGTAAACCGGCGTATCAACCGGCATCATGATGTCTAACGCATAACGATTCTGTTCATCGTTATGACTGTATGGTCCATTAAAAGCTTGGGTAATTTGAAACTGTGCACCGGCCGGCAAGGGTGGCTTATAAAGCGTTTGACTCACATAGCCGGGTAAAGGCCGCCCGACCACATAGCTGTATTGCAGATTGACACTATAAAATCCGGCGCTCTGGTTGGGAATAAGCGAGAACAAGCTGCCGGACTGGCCGGATTCAACGACAAAGCGGCGCGGCAAATCCGGATTGGCGCTGACATTTTCCCGCTCACGCCAATCGACGGCCAGTTCGATGGGCCCCGGATAGGCGTTCAGCGCAAAAAAACTCGGTTGCAAATCATCGGCCGTTTTTTCCAGCCAAACGCGCTTAGGATTGGCGGCTTTTAACTGCCTGACTGCTACCGGCTGATTCGATGCGGGGGCCTGATCGGTAAAAAACCAGGTACCTTCGGCATCCTGATATTTATAAAGCTTTTTAGCTACGCCGCTACTGGACGCCAGTAACAGCGAAATCGCCAAAATACCGCGAGCAAACACCGGTCGCCACGATTATTTGCGGGTAGAACTAAAGGTGTAAGACCGCACCACGCCTTGTGCGTCGAAACGAATCAGCAAATCCTGGGAATCGTTACCGCCGAACAGGGCATATTTGTAGATCCCGTAAGTCCAGGTAGGCTTACCATCTTCCATGCCGGTGCGCCAAGGCGTGCCGAACATTTCGGTAATATCTTGCTTACGGGTTTGGCCGACCTTGATTTCCGGCACTCGGACGGGGGAAAACTCTTGGCCGACAGTAAAGCAACCGGTCAGTTGCGTCGTCGCAAGGCTGGCGACTAATAGAAGTGAACTAAAGCCAAAAGCGCGTGGTCCGCGTTTTGCAAGAAAATTGTTCATTGGTATTCCCTGATTGAAAAATTGATTGATATAAACTAGCTGTTAGTGGCTTATCTTAGCCGGTTCCAGCCGCGATTCGAAAATTTTTTAGCCTCCGATAAGATGTCATCATGCCTACCGAAAACCACAATTCAGCCCTCGATAATCTGAACTTCGACAATCGTTTTATCCGCGAGTTGCCTGGTGATCCCGAACCGGATAATTTTCGGCGCCAAGTTTATGCAGCCTGCTATTCCCGGGCCAATCCGACGCCGGCGCAGCAACCCAGATTGGTCGCTTATTCCAGAGAAGTCGCGGAAGACTTGGACTTATCCGCCGAACTCTGCGAATCGGAAGATTTTTGCCAAGTATTCTCCGGCAGCCGGCTAGCAAAAGGCATGGAAGCGTATGCGATGTGCTACGGCGGCCATCAATTCGGCCATTGGGCCGGCCAGCTCGGCGACGGCCGAGCCATCAACTTGGGCGAGGTGGTTAATCAGCGTAAGCAACGCTACACCTTGCAACTGAAAGGCGCGGGCGTGACGCCTTATTCCCGTAGCGCCGACGGCTTGGCTGTACTGCGTTCGTCAATACGTGAGTTTTTGTGCAGCGAAGCCATGCATCATCTCGGTGTGCCGACCACCCGCGCCTTGAGTGTAATCCTGACCGGCAAACAGGTGGTGCGTGATATGTTTTACGACGGTAATCCGCAAATGGAACCTGGCGCGGTGGTGTGCCGGGTGGCGCCGTCGTTCGTCCGCTTCGGCAATTTTCAACTATTCACCGCGCGCGATGACCTCGATTCGCTGAAAAAACTGGTGGATTACACCATTCGCACCGATTTTCCGGAGCTGGGTGAGCCATCGATTCCCGTCTACCTGGAATGGTTTAAACAAGTCTGCCGCAAGACGGCCGAAATGATCGTGCACTGGCAGCGGGTCGGCTTTGTGCACGGCGTGATGAACACCGACAATATGTCGATCCTGGGCTTGACCATCGATTATGGTCCTTACGGCTGGCTTGAAAATTACGATCCGGACTGGACGCCTAACACCACCGACGCCCAAGGCCGGCGCTACCGGTTCGGCAATCAGGCGAAAATCGCCTATTGGAATTTGGTACAACTCGCCAACGCTCTGTATCCCTTGATTATGCGCGCCGAAAGTTTGCAACAAGCTTTATCGGCTTATACCGACACCTTCGACGCCGGCTGGCAGGCGATGATGGCCGCCAAATTGGGCCTAACAAGGTTCGAGCCCAGCGAAGACGAGGCCTTGGTGAACGACTTAACCCAGCTCATGCAAACCGCTGAAACCGATATGACTTTGTTTTATCGGCAGTTGGCTGATGTCGATGTCAGCGCGGAATCGAATTCGCCGGCGCAATTTTTAGCGCTGTTGCAGCGCACCAGCTACGAGCCGTTGAACGACGACCTCATGGAACAAGCTAGCCGCTGGTTCGCCATTTATCGCCTGCGCAGTCAGCGCGACGGCAGGCTACCGCTGGATCGCAGCTCAGCAATGAACTCGGTCAATCCGAAATACGTATTGCGTAATTATCTGGCGCAATTGGCTATTGATCAGGCTGAACAAGGCGATTTTTCTTTGGTCCAGGAGTTACTCGAAGTGCTGCGCCACCCTTACGCCGAACAAGCGGATAAACAGAGTTTTGCCGCTAAACGGCCCGATTGGGCTAAGCAGCGCGCCGGCTGCTCCATGCTGTCCTGCAGCTCCTAACGACTCGTCTCGGCAAATTTCGAACCAAGGTACTATGTTAACTTGTTCAAATTAGCTTATTATTCGGTCACAAAATCACGTTATTTATTTGGAATAAACTTCGGAGCAAAGCATGGCCAAAGAAATCGGCATCGTTAAAATCGCAACTGGCACCGTTACCGCCATTGCCGCCGACGGCAGTAAACGTATTTTGCAGGTCGGCGACCGCGTTTATCCAACCGATCTTTTGACCACTGCCGACGGCAGCACGGTGATGATACAACTTGCCAATGGCTCGTTTATTGATATGGGCGGCAACGACAGCATGCAGCTTGCTGCAGCGCTGCAGGAACAAGGCGAGCCGGCTCAGATCGTCCAGAATCCTACACCCGCCGGTCCCAGCGCGGAAGATATTCAGGCGGCCTTACTGGCCGGCGCCGATCCAACCACAATAGCTGAAGCGACTGCCGCTGGCGGTGCGCCGGCAGCAGGAGGCGCGCCTGGGGCAGGTAACGAAGGCCATGTGCCGGTTATCGTCGAATATCTCAACCCTGTAGCACC
Organism: Methylomonas sp. TEB; assembly: GCF_047777895.1. Lineage (GTDB taxonomy): Bacteria > Pseudomonadota > Gammaproteobacteria > Methylococcales > Methylomonadaceae > Methylomonas. Next base: position 292,033 of record NZ_CP180476.1, on the reverse strand, counting down.
GGTCACGAATGGTTTCGATACCACCGGTCCCAATGTCGCATTTCCGCCGATTGTGCCGGAAGTTTTGATTTTGAATCCGGAGCAGGCCGCTGCAACCTCCGGCAACCAGCCGCCGATTGCAGGCAATGACAGCGTTACAGGCTTAACACCCGGCAGCAGTGTTACGATCAACGTGCTGGGCAACGACAATGACCCGGATGGCACGCTCAACCCCGCCAGCGTGCAAATCGTCGGCAGTAACGGACCCGGTCAACCACTAGTTGTGCCTGGCCAGGGTATTTGGACTGTCGACACGACTACAGGCTCCATCACTTTTACGCCAACCCCCGGTTTTACCGGCAATCCGACTCTGATCACCTACACCGTCGAGGATGATTTGGGCCTGGAGTCCAATCCCGCCGAAGTCAGCATTGTTTACGTGCCTACTGTCACTGTCAGCGACGTCATCGTGGACGAAAGTGACGCTAGCTTACCCCCTGCCGAGACCGGCACTCTGCGTATTAACGGCCAAGCACCAACATCGGTTGTCTTGTCGGCCAGCGGGGCAACCTGGGACGCCGCTACGCAAACCCTGACAGCCAGCGACGGTTCTTATCAGGTAGTTGTGAACAATGACAGTTACACCTTTACCTTGCTAAACGCTTTGACCCACATAAACACAGGCGCACCGGAATCGCCAGCTATTGGCTTTACATTTTCCGCGACGTTAACCGATCAGGACGGAAGGGTCGCGAATACGACGTTTAGTGCGAACGTGTTTGATGATGCGCCCTTCGTCAAAAACAGCAACGGGAATTTACAAGATGCCGCAGGTCGAACATTAACGGGCTTGATTGATTACGATCTGGGTTTTGACGGCTTTGGAAGTGCCGGTGGTGTAAATTTGATAAACAATAATGGGGCGTTAACGTCTCGAGCAGACGGTATTTCTTATTTGCTTGTCGATAGCAACGGCGATCATCTGCAAGAGCTCTATGCTTTTGTCGATAACGGTGCCCTGACGACCACATTTGCCGACCTCAGCGCTGACCGCATGGTATTTTCGCTGCTGCCTACAGTTAACGGCGCCGTAGATGGTGCGTACAAATTGGAATTGCACGATGTTTTGGATTTGCCTGCTGCGCCGAGCACCACGCTAGATTTTGGCAGCGCCGCGCTGGCTTTCGGTGCCGGAAAAGTTGCTGTAGGGAATTCTCTGCTTGTTGAGGGCAGCAACCTGTTTATCGACTCAGCAAACAATGACGTCGGTGTGGGTGATAGATTTTTGGATGCATCGGAAGTAATAACCTACAGGTTTGGTACTGTCGGCGGTTTCGATATTACATCTCCGCAATTAGTAAACTCGGTACAACTCAATGAAGCCGATGTTGGTAGTGCTTTGGATGTTTTTAGCTGGACAGCTTATAGGGGGCTAACCCAAGTTGATACTGGAACGGTTGTATTTAGCACGCCTGCTGGAGGTGGGCTTACGGATCCGATTAATGTGGTTGGTGGATACGACAGGCTGGAAATCCAGGTCAATTTTGGCAAACTCGCGGTGGGAGGCCTGCAATATACCAGCGTAGCGCCACAAAACCTGCAATTACAGTTTGGTTTTAGTGCAACAGATGGTGATGGCGATAGCACCGGCGTTGGTAGCTTTACCGTCGATACCGGCGCATTGCTCAATACTGGCATCAGCAGTGTGCTGCCTGATTTGCAACACCCCGATAGCGTTATTCATTAATCAAGCGCATTTCGCAACAAAAAAAGCCGGCATAAGCCGGCTTTTTGTTGTCTGGGAACAAGCTTTAATCTGCTTTGCGCTGCTTTGCGCTGTTTTCCGTAGCCTACCATACCAATCAGACCAGACAAAAACAGCCATGTTGCGGCCGGCAAAGGTACTGCCGAAGTCGTATACGTAATAGTGGCTTGGACAAAAGGGTTGCTGCCTTGCCCCGCATTCAAGTCCGCGGTCACATCAGGTGACAGCGCCAAGGTGATAAGAATTTTGTTGTCCTGTGTCCAACTCTGCAATAAAGCACCCGGTAGCAGCGTGCTCCGCGACCACTCGACCAAATCGGCGTTTGTAACCGTGCTGTAATTGTTGGCGTCGACAAAGACAGCACTAGAGTTAACGGGTGGAGCAATAGGAGCGAATTTCAGATTGCTGATCACACTTTCGAATGTAACGGCGATGTTTTCAGGATTGGCAGTAGATGCGTTGATAGAGTAATCTCCGCGCGCATGGACAGTGAAGCTGCCGGCCACTAAATCCGCCAAAGGCGCATTATCAATAGAGAAAGTAAAAACCTGTCCATCCAGGGTTTGCTGGAACTCAGTGGAGGTAAAACTGACCAGCCCAGCACTAGCTTCTATGCTTGCCGTAGAAAGAAACAAGGCAACCAAGGGTTTAACTAGTTGATTACGCATAGGGATTTCCTTAAAAATGAGTACTGGCACAAATTTTACGTCATGTCGGCTTGCAAAGCCACCTGTACTTAAGGGCTGAAGCTCATTAAATCCAATGCAATTCTGACCATACAATAACCTTTTGCCTGCTTCGAAAAACTAAACCGCTGCGTTTTTTGGCTACACCCAGGTTTTACCTGGATTCTAGCCGGATTTGCCGGCAGCGGATTACTAAAAAAATATGCTCAAACCAGCCATTTCGGGTATCCTTTTTAAGCTAATCCAACGTTTTCCAAGGTTCCGTAATGACCAACAATACCGATATTGCCGCCAAACACGATATTGATCCTGCTGAAACCCTAGAATGGATGGAGGCACTGCAAGCGGTGATAGAAAAAGAAGGCGGCGACCGCGCCAGTTTTCTGATTGAAACCCTGCTCAGTACCGCCAGACAAGCCGGCATGGACATTCCGTTCTCGGCTAATACGCCTTACATCAACACCATCCCGATAGATAGGCAACCCAAATTTCCCGGCAACACCGACATCGAACGCACCATCCGCTCTTACGTGCGCTGGAATGCGATGATGATGGTGTTGCGCGCCAACAAATACACCAATGTCGGCGGCCATATCGCCAGTTTCGCTTCCGCCGTCACCTTATACGATGTCGGGCAAAATCATTTCTGGAACGCCCCCTCGGACAAACACGGCGGCGACCTGATTTTCTCGCAAGGTCATTCCGCGCCCGGCACCTATGCTCACGCCTTCTTGCTGGGCCGCTTGAGCGAAGAGCAAATGGACAGCTTTAGACAAGAAGTCGGCGGCAACGGCTTATCGTCTTATCCGCACCCTTGGTTGATGCCGGACTTCTGGCAATTCCCGACCGTTTCGATGGGTCTAGGCCCGATCATGGCTATCTACCAAGCCCGCTTCATGCGTTATATGCAAAACCGCGGCTTTGCCAACACCGAAGGCCGTAAAGTCTGGGCCTTCCTGGGCGACGGCGAAACCGACGAACCGGAAACTCTGGGCGCGATCGGCATGGCAGGCCGGGAAAAACTGGATAACCTGATTTTCGTCGTCAACTGCAACCTGCAACGTCTGGACGGTCCGGTACGCGGCAACGGCAAGATTATTCAAGAATTGGAAGCCAACTTCCGCGGCGCCAACTGGAACGTTATCAAAGTAATCTGGGGCCGGCGCTGGGACGCGATTCTGTCCCGCGACAAGGACGGTTTGGTGGTTAAACGCATGATGGAATGCGTGGACGGCGATTACCAAACCTTCAAATCCAAGGACGGCGCCTACGTCCGGGAAAAATTCTTCAACACCCCCGAACTGCAGGAACTAGTCAAGGATTACACCGACCGCGACATCTGGGAATTGAATCGTGGCGGCCACGACCCGATCAAAGTGTTCGCGGCCTTCAATGCCGCCGTCAATCACACAGGTCAACCGACGGTAGTTCTGGCTAAAACCATCAAGGGTTACGGCATGGGCGATTCGGGACAAGCGCAAAACACCAGCCATCAACAGAAGAAGATGAGCATGGAATCGATCAAATATATCCGCGACCGCTATCAATTGCCGGTCAGCGACGAAGAATTGATCAATCTACCTTACCTGCGTTTTGCGGAAGACTCTGCGGAACTGAATTACCTGCGCCAACGCCGCGTCGATCTGGGCGGTTATCTGCCGGCTCGCCGCGCCAAGTCCTACCCGCTCGAAGTACCGGCCTTATCCGCTTTCAAAGCGCTATTGGACGGCACCGGCGAAGGTCACGAGATTTCCACCACCATGGCCTTTGTGCGCATTTTGAACATCCTGGTCAAGGACAAACAAATCGGTAAGCGCGTAGTACCGATTGTCCCGGACGAGTCGCGCACTTTTGGTATGGAAGGCATGTTCCGGCAGTTGGGTATCTGGTCTCAAGTCGGCCAGCTCTACACCCCGCAAGACGCCGAGCAACTGATGTTTTACAAGGAAGACAAGCACGGCCAGGTGTTGCAGGAAGGTATCAACGAAGCGGGCGGCCTGTGCGACTGGATTGCAGCCGGTACCGCCTATTCAACCCACGGCGTACCGATGATTCCGTTCTTCATCTATTACTCGATGTTCGGTTTCCAACGGGTCGGTGATTTGATCTGGGCCGCGGCAGACCAACGTACCCGCGGTTTCCTGCTGGGCGGCACCGCCGGCAGAACCACCTTGAACGGCGAAGGTTTGCAGCATGAAGACGGCCACAGCCACTTGATGTCCGCCACCGTACCGAATTGCTATTCCTACGACCCGACCTTCGCCTGCGAATTAGCGGTGATCATTCAGGACGGCTTGCGCCGGATGTATGTAGAACAGGAGGATATTTTCTATTACATCACCTTGATGAACGAAAACTACGACCAACCGGCCATGCCGGAAGGCGCGGAGGCCGACATCCTGAAAGGCATGTATTTGTTCAAAAAAGGCCCGAACAGCAAAAAACCGCGCGTGCAATTGCTGGGCTCCGGCACCATCTTTATCGAAGTCATTGAAGCCGCCAAACTGCTGCACGATGATTGGGGCGTGGACGCCGACATCTGGAGCTGCCCAAGCTTTACCGAGCTGGCTCGAGACGGCCAAACCTGCGAGCGCTGGAACCGTTTGCATCCGACCGAAAAGCCGCGCATCACGCATATCGAACACTGCCTGGATAGCACCAAGGGTCCGATCATCGCCGCTACCGATTACATGCGCGCATTTGCCGAACAAATTCGCCCTTGGGTGAATCGCTCTTACACGGTGTTGGGTACTGACGGCTTCGGCCGCTCGGACACCCGCGCCAAGCTGCGTAGCTTCTTCGAAGTGGACAGATACCACGTTGCCGTTGCCGCCTTGCACAGCCTGGCGCAAGCCGGCGAGTTCGACGCCGCCAAAGTCGAGGTAGCCATTGCCAAATACAACATCAACCCTGACGCAACCGCTCCCTGGTTGATTTAACGGAAAGCGACATATGAGTTCTGTAATTGAAATAAAAGTCCCCGACGTCGGCAATGTCCCTGAAATCGACATCGTCGAGGTGCTGATCAAGCCCGGCGACGTGGTCGCGGTCGAACAAACCCTGGCGGTGATGGAAACCGACAAAGCGACGATGGACTTACCATCCAGCGCAGCCGGCACCATCAAAACCATCCATATCAAACCCGGCGATAAAGTCTCCGAGGGTACATTGATCGCTACGCTTGAAGTGGGCGAGGCAACTGCAGCTCCTGCCGAACCGGCACCGGTTGCCACGCCTGCCCCAGCCGAACCGAGCCCAGCTCCGATTGCGGAAGCCCCAAAAATAGAACCCGCTCAACCTGCCGCAGCGCCAGCTACGCCGGTCGTAACAAGTAACGAAGGGTTTAAAGCCCACGCCACACCCAGCGTCAGACTCTTCGCCCGTGAATTGGGCGTCGATCTGAGCAAAATCCCAACCGGTAGCGGCCGTAAAGGCCGCATCCTGCAAGAGGATGTGAAAAACTTCGTCAAGCAAGTCATGACCTCCGGCGGATCAACCGGTGGTGGCGCAGGTATTCCGGCTATTCCTGCCGTTGATTTCACCCAATTCGGCGAAATCGAGGAAAAACCGCTCAGCAAAATCAAGCGTCTGACCGGCCAAAATCTGACTCGCGTCTGGTTGAATTTGCCATTGGTAACGTATCACGACGAAGTGGCCATCGACACGATGGAAGACTTCCGCAAGTCGGTCAACGCCGGCCTGGCCAAGGATGCTGTCAAAGTTACCGGCCTGATTTTCATCATGAAGGCCTTGGTCGCCGCGATGCAGAAATATCCGGCGTTCAACAGCTCACTGTCACCGGAAGGCGACAAGCTGTATTTCAAAAAATACTTCCACATTGGCATCGCCGTCGATACCCCAAATGGTCTCGTCGTACCGGTCATTCGCGATGTGGATAAAAAAGGCATTTTCCAACTGTCCGCCGAACTGGCCGAGAAAAGCGAATTGGCCAGAACCGGCAAGTTGAAACCGGCCGATATGCAGGGCGGTTGCATGACCATCTCCAGTTTGGGCGGCATCGGCGGCACAGCGTTTACGCCCATCGTCAACGCCCCGGAAGTGGCGATTTTGGGCGTAACCCGCTCCAAAGTGCAGCCGGTTTGGAACGGCAAGGAATTCGAACCGAAATTGATGCTGCCATTGGACATTACCTACGACCACCGCGTCATAGACGGCGCCGAAGGTGCGCGTTTTATGGAAGCATTAAAATCTTATCTGGGCGACATTCGGCGCTTGTTATTGTAAACAGCAAGGATCAATTTTCTTGGGAGGCCCAGTATGCAAACACTGAATTTAGATAAACTACAGGATTTTACCAGGCATGATTTGGAGGATTTTTATCAATTTTTGTTGCAAAAATACGCGGGGCAACAGCAAGACCTTAAGGAATCAGCGCCGTTAGCGCCTCGCTTGGTTAAACCATTCGAGCCGCCGCCGCGCGAAGCGGTGTATGAGCGTTAACTGTTTTGTCGACTCCAACGTCTGACTTTATACTTTCATGGATGAGAGTTCGCCCAAACACCAACAAGCTTTAACGGTTATCGCACAGCCCGGCGTAATGCTTAGCACTCAAGTCGTCAACGAGGTCTGCAACAATCTGCAGCGAAAAGCCGGATACACCGAGCAAGAGATTCGACTAACCGTGGATAATTTCCGGCAACGTTATCCGATACATACCGTCACATTGGATGATGTACGCCGGGCCTCCGAATTACGCGAATCGTTCAGTTTGTCCTATTGGGATAGTTTGCTGATCGCCTCGGCAATGGCAGCCGATAGCCGGACATTTACTCGGAAGATATGCACAATGGTTTAAACATAAACGGTTTACAGCAAATCAACCCTTTTGCCTCGTAAAAGTCGGTAATTTAATAGCGAACACTCAAACTAATGACCGAAACTTCTAGCAACCAAGGCGTTTATTTCCTGTCGTTATCGGTGGAAAACGTGCGCTGTTTTGCCGAAAAACAGACGCTGGATTTGTCGGACGGTAGCGGCCGGCCAGCGCAGTGGACAGTGATTTTGGGGGATAATGGGGTTGGCAAAACAACATTGCTAGAAGTCTTAGCTAATTTGATGTTAAGAGGAGATGAAACTCACGATTGGCCGAGAAAGAACGCCCAAACATTCAAAGTAAATTACCAATTGGTGTTCGACAGCCAAATTAATAATTCTGATCGCGCTTTTCAGCGTCAAGAAATTACTGTCGACCTCAATTTATATGAAGGCAGAGCGCCTGAAAATACCAGAATCTATCCTTATAGCGCCAGTAGAAGACCTCTCAAAAACAGTGCTGTTCGACTTAGAGACACCAGAAGCGATATTCCCGACAGCCCTGAAGAATTAATAAATGCTGAGGAATGGTTGTTACAAATTGACTATATCGTTAACCGAGCATCCGATCCATCTATTGAACACAAATATAAACAACGATTTACACTGATTAGAGAAACATTAATTGATTTGTTGCCAGACTTGAAAGATATTCGCATTTCGGAGCCTAGCGAAACTATTCCAAAACCCAGGGTAGAATTCAGAACATTAGACGGCTGGATATCATTGCACAAAATGAGTTTGGGTTACCAAACGATGGTAGCTTGGATGGTGGACTTAGCCGCAAGATTATTCGATGAGTACCCAAATTCCCCCAACCCCATCGTCGAACCGGCTGTGGTGTTGATCGACGAAATCGACCTGCATTTGCATCCCAAATGGCAGCGGACCATCATGGCTTATTTGAGCGAACGCTTCGTCAATACTCAGTTTATTGTTACCGCCCATAGCCCCTTAATCGTGCAGGCTGCGGAAAATGCCAATATCGTGGTGCTTAAGCGCGAAGGCGACTCGGTTAAAATTCATCAACATCCGCAAGACGTCAAAGGTTGGCGTATCGACCAGTTATTAACCAGCGACTTGTTCGATTTGCCCAGCGCCCGTTCGCCGCATTATGAAAACCTGTTGAACCAACGCCGGCAGATTTTGAGCCAAGCGCAATTGACCGATACCGATCAAGCCAAATTGTCTGAACTGGAATGTCAAATCGGAGAACTGCCCACAGCGGAAACCCCCGAAGATATTGACGCGATGAATATTATTCGCCGTGCGGCGGAACTGTTGAAATAGGTCCGATGATTTTTATCCAGCGCAGCCAGGAACCCGCCGTATTGCAAAACAAGGGTAAAGCTGAACAACAGGCTTTTTGTGAGGCTTATGATGCTGGCAAACGCGAATTTAAATTCGATAGTGCGATTTACGGAAATCCCACCGTTAAAACCGCGTTATTAAAAATGCAGTGTGACAAGTGCTGTTTTTGCGAGTCGAAAATTTCCCATATTAGTTATGGCGATGTGGAGCATTACCGGCCCAAGGGCGGCTACAAACAAGCGGAACAGGACGAATTGCATGCTCCTGGCTATTATTGGTTGCCTTATACTTGGGAAAACTTGTTGCTGAGCTGCACCTTATGCAATCAACAATTTAAGAAAAATCTGTTTCCTTTGTTGGCCCCGCAGGAGCGAGCACTTAACCACCACGACGACATTACGTTGGAACAGCCACTGTTAATCAACCCTTCCGCCACCGATCCTCGGCAATATATTGGCTTTCGGCAAGAGATTCCCTATGCGATTGACGGCAATATCTACGGCAAAGCAACGATTGCTGTTGTGGGATTAGATAGAGAAGCGTTGAATGAAAAGCGGCGTAGCCACCTTGCGTTGATTAATCAATTAATTGCGGTGATAAAACTTGCGAACAAGCAACTCGAAAACACTGAACTTCAATCGGTAGCCGCGCAAGCAAAACAAATAATTGCCGAAGCGATATTACCAACGGCGGAATATTCGGCCATGATAAATGCACAATTACCGGCATTACACTGACGGCTTAAGCCTGCCGGACGATTTTGAATTGATAAAATAACCTAAATAGACATCCTCACTGGAGACAAATCCTATGACTAATTCCGTTACACACGCCGAAGTCTTGGTTCTGGGCGGCGGCCCCGGCGGTTACACCGCTGCCTTCCGCGCTGCCGATTTGGGGAAGCAAGTCGTATTGGTCGAACGCTATCCAGTTTTAGGCGGTGTTTGCTTAAATGTCGGCTGCATTCCCTCCAAAGCTCTGCTCCACACTGCGCAAATTATTCACGAAGCCGAGGCGATGGCGGAACACGGCGTCAGTTTCGGCAAGCCAAACATTGACTTGGACCAAATTCGTGCCTGGAAACAAAGCGTCAGCCAAAGCCTGAATCAAGGCTTGGGCAAACTGGCCAAGCAACGTAAAGTCACTGTAATCCATGGCGTGGGTAAATTTGCCACCGCCAACAGCTTAACGGTGACCAGCGAGGCCGGCGTGCAAACCGTCACCTTCGACAATGCCATCATCGCCGCCGGCTCGCAGCCAACTAAAATCCCCAGCTTTCCGCATGACGATCCTCGCGTTTGGGATTCCACCGACGCACTGGAACTGAAATCGGTACCGGAAAAACTATTGATCGTCGGCGGCGGTATTATCGGCCTGGAAATGGCGACTGTTTACCATGCGCTGGGTTCGAAAATCAGTGTCGTGGAATTGATGGATCAGATTATCCCCGGCTGCGACAAAGACTTGGTCACGCCACTGCAACGCAAAATCAAAAAGCAGTACGAGAATCTGTGGCTACAAACCAGCGTTAAGGCGATGGAAGCTACCGATGCCGGCATTAAAGTCACGATGGAAGGCAAAGGCGCACCGGAATCCGAAGTGTTCGATGCGGTCTTAGTGGCGGTGGGCCGCCGGCCGAACGGTAAATTGATCGACGCCGATAAGGCGGGCGTCAATGTAGACGAGCGTGGCTTCATCCCGGTGGACAAGCAAGGCCGTACCAATGTCAGCAATATTTTTGCGATCGGCGACATCGTCGGCAATCCAATGCTGGCCCACAAAGCCACGCACGAAGGCAAAATCGCCGCCGAAGTCATTGCCGGGCACAAAGCCGGTTTCGACGCACTAACCATTCCTTCGGTCGCTTACACCGATCCGGAAGTAGCTTGGATGGGCCTAACCGAAACCCAGGCGCAGCAGCAAGGCGTGGAATTCAACAAAGCCGTATTCCCATGGGCCGCCAGTGGCCGCTCTTTGGCACTGGGCCGCAGCGAAGGTATTACTAAAATCCTGACCGACAAAACCACCGGCCGTATTCTCGGCGCCGGCTTTACCGGCCCCGGTGCCGGAGAATTAGTGGCAGAAGCCGTGCTGGCTTTGGAAATGGGCGCGGATGCGACAGACATTAGCCTCAGCATCCACCCGCATCCAACTTTATCGGAAACCTTTGCGTTTGCAGCGGAAATGATAGAGGGAACGATTACCGACCTGTATGTAAAGAAATAGTGCTTATTTTGCTAAACGCAAAATTCGTGAGTGAGTTAAACGTCAGCCTGCCATTTTTTGGTGAGAACGCCGACATCATATAGAAGGAACAGCGAGTGGAAAAATTTGTCTTTGGGGCTGGCGAAGATGACAGAAAAAGGTTGCTGAATTTCGTTGATGCTCTGCAGCAGTTTTTAGAGAAGGTGATAAATAACGGCGAGTATTTTCAGCCGAAATTTCGCGACGATTATAAAAAAGCCTGGATTGAGCTTAACCCAAACTTTTCGGCGCTAAAAGACGGCTTGCAACGTGCGGAAACCCACACCTTGTTAGCGCAAGGCTTATTGGGAACCCAGCTAAATCTAAAGCTCGCCGTCATCAATCATTTTTTAGGCGAATTTTTGCTGTACGGAATAGAAATTATCGGCGGCCACAAACTGCTTGAAAGACTTTTGGGTGTTGTCAGCAAATTACTGGCAAACATGGCAACCGCAGTGGGCACCGGCTTAGCCATTCAGAGCTTCGTAGATTTTCTTGTTGCCATGATCAAGGAAGACAGCTAGTGATTGTTCGCTTAGGCAATGCCTAAGCGAACGAAACCCGAACCACTAAAACGCTATTCAAGCGGCTTTCTTAACTTCTACGCCTCTAGCCAACAAGCCATCTCGACCTTTCTCCGCCAAAGCCAGGATTTGATAAGCCAAATCTTCGGCGATATTCAATTGCTTTAAAGAGGCGGCCAAATGCTCCATCACGATGTCGTAATGGAAATCGTCAGGACCGAGCTTGATCAAAAAACTATGAGCCGGCGTTAACAACGTGATGCTTCTAATCTCTTGCCCGCCAACGATATCCAGCAGGAAGGCAAAATCGTTGCCGGTAACCAAACTCGGTTTGGCGTTGGTGCGGGCAAACGCTGCCGTAAAATACCCATCCAATGCCTCTAATACTCTATCATCGTCACTATTTAAGCTATTGAAGTAAGCTTTCAAATAGGCTTTTAGCGCATCAGCCTGCTCAGCAGCCGGGCGGGTAAAGAAGAAGCGGTTAATCCGATAGTCGTCCAGCATTTTTGCATAAAACACATCGACTATTTTACCCATCAGGACGTGGTCGCTGAGAGCTGCGCGCAAGGCATGGATCTGAGGTGCTACAGTTGCGTTCATATTTTTCTCCGGATGATAGTTTTAATAGACATCCCGAGCTTTCCAGTCACGGTGTTTTTGTCAACCTTTTAACCGGATTAACGCTATACAAAAGCCATACACGCAACTTTACAAATACTAACCATCTGACAAAGCGCCTAAAGCCCAAACGGCACTATTTTTTCGGCACATAGCCTTCCGGCAACTCGAAACCACCGGCAAACAAAAATTTCTCGCGCTCGGCTTCCAATATTTTTTTCGCAGCCGGATCGAAACTGGACAGCCGCTGCTCGTTAATTATCATGGTTTGCATCGCTAACCAGTCCTTCCAGGCCTGTTTCGACACATGCTCGAAAATGCGTTGGCCGTTGACACCCGGAAACGGTGGCGCATCCAGACCCTCAGCCTCAACGCCCAGTTTTACGCATGTAATCATTCTCGTCATTTTGATCCTCTGTGACATGTTGTTGCAGCAGACGCTTGATCGGCGCCGGCAAACCTAAAGTAGTAATCTCGGCGGTTTTATACCAAACCGCCCGCTCGCCTTCCATCACATTGTTTATGGGGTTTTCCAACTTTGCCAGGATCGGTGTGTAGTCCAGATGATAATGCGAGAAACTGTGGCGCTGGTCTGGTAAAGTCTGCAAAGCATGCATTTGGTAATGGCGTTGCAGACACCAATCTTGCAAAGCCTGCGGATCGTCAAATTCCGGCAGACTCCATAGCCCACCCCAAATGCCGGTCGGTGGCCGCCTTTCCAATAAAACCCGGTTTTCCTTGTCTAGTAACAGCAAAAAATATAGTTGTTTGACCGGTACGTCCTTGCGAGGCTTGGGGCCTGGTAACTGTTTTACTAAGGCCAACTGCCTAGCCTGACAGCCTTCTGCAACGGGGCAGATCTCGCATAGCGGCTTACTGCGGGTGCAGAGCGTGGCACCTAAATCCATCATCGCTTGCGTGTAGTCGCCGGTTCTTTGCGTCGGCGTATAGCGCTGACTAATTTGCCAAAGCTGCGCAGCCACTTTATTGTCACCTGGCCAGCCATGCACGGCATGAAACCGCGCCAACACGCGCTTGACGTTGCCGTCCAATATGGGCTGGCTTTGCCCGCAAGCGATGCTGAGTATCGCCCCCGCAGTGGAGCGGCCGATGCCAGGCAAGGCACTTAGCTCTGCGACGGTTTGCGGGAATACGCCGGCATTGCCGGCAACGATTTGCGCAGTTTTGTACAGATTTCTGGCGCGCGCATAATAGCCAAGCCCGGACCAGTATTGTAAGACTTCGTCCAGTTCTGCGCTTGCCAGGCTTTGTACCGTCGGAAATCTGGCGACGAAGCGATTGAAATATGCAATCACGCTGACTACTTGCGTTTGCTGCAACATAATCTCCGACACCCACACTCGATAAGGATTAATGTCCAGTTGCCATGGCAAATCCTTGCGGCCATGGCTATCAAACCAATTAAAGAGCTTTTGTTGGAATTGTTCGGGGGACATGTCGCTTGGGTGAAAGGGAAAAATCAATTAGGCATAGCCACCGGATAGTACCGTAAAGGATTTAGATAAGGCAAAAGCCGTTTTGCGCCAGTGATATCCGAGCCGGAAATAGCCAGACAATGCTTGAGTACCCTGCCAGGTTGTTTAGCAAGGAAGGTTATCCGCTTTTTTGTGTGATATTCTCTATTTAAGGAATCAAGCCCGTCCAACGAGCTAAATGATTGATCAAATTCAGTCCCCTACAAACAGGAGTTGCAATGCTTATGTTTTCTCTGATTTCCTCATCTAGCAACGCATGGCAGCGGGCCGCCCAGCTATTCATTACCATTGCCAGCATCCTGACAATAGGCCAGCTAATTGCACTAGTACCGGTAATGACGGAATTGGAAGTGGCCGGCGTATTCAAGGCCGCGGCCGTAGTCTGGTTTTTTGCCAGGCTGGCAGCATTAATCTTGTTTTATTTTTTTGCCGGCTACGTGATAGAGGCCATTCCCAACAGCGGCGGTGCGTTGTCGTTTGCCAAAGGCATTGCGGAGCCGTTAACCGCTCTGTTGATTTTGATTACCGTACAGACGTTGTTTTGGGAGTTATTGGCGCCGTTCGTCGATAGCTTGGGTAGAACGATTTACCATAGTAGCGCGATCATTCTGATTGTAAGCGTCAGCATTTGGTTTGTGTTCAGGGCCTATAGCCATGCTACTTACCTGATCGATACCATTGCCAAGCTGGTTAAAATGTTATCAAGGCTTCTCCCCCAGCAAAACCCGGCCTGTCAGCAATGCGGCGCCGACATTAGCGCAAATACTCATTTTTGTAATGCCTGCGGACATAAAACCCAATCATCCAATACATGTCCCGCATGCGAAGCGAAGGTTTCGGTTGATCAACAATATTGCCAAAGTTGCGGATCTAAGCTTGGCAGTACAACAGTTACGGACAGCTGAGGAAAGCTAGATTAAGCTGAAGTCGCAATTCTAATTCGATAGCTTAACCACACAGCAAAAATCTTCGTTGAGTTGATAGGCTCCAAGCCGCCATGGTCAGCACAATTGGCGGCTACCTGTTCCAACTTATTTCATACCAAACGCAATAGCCTTATGAACCAGCCCGCACTAGCGGCAAGGCTGGTACCAAATTAAATTTGCCAGCTTTTTGAGTTTTGGCAGATCACTCGGAAAGGCGCTTGGCTACTCGCTGATAAGCTTCCTTCAACTCCTCTCCAACGATTTTGGCCTTGGCGATGTACTCTTCGGAAGTCTCTATCGATTCGTCGGCAATTTCAGCGGCTTTACTTTTAATCTGCAACCACTGTTTTTCCGCTTCTGCAAATTCATCCTTGGCATCCATTGAAGCCAGATGCAACTTCAGTTGCAATTCCTCGCGAACCGAATCCAGATTAACGAGCAAACTTTCAAATTCGTTTTTTAATGACATGCCCCACCTCTTTGCTTGATTAAAATTACAAAGTCTCTTGGACCATTGCGGACAATTAAAGTTTAGTCTGCTGAATGCTTTGCTAGAAGCTTTTAAAAGCAATCCAGTGCGTTGAAATGAAACGGGGGGGAAGAACGAAAGTGGAAACCGCGGTTGATTTCCACTCTATCTAACAAAAAAGCCGTAGGTACCAATTGGCAACTACGGCTTAATCTTTAAACGATGGTTACTTCTTCGGCTTGAGGGCCTTTAGGGCCGCGGCCCAATTTGAACTGTACATGCTGACCTTCGTCCAGCGTTCTGTAGCTGTTGTTTGGGTTCAGAATGTTTTTGAAATGTACGAAAACGTCAGGGCCTTGTTTTTGTTCGATAAAGCCGAAGCCTTTGTCTGCGTTAAACCATTTTACGACGCCAGTTGTCATTGTAGACATAATAAGTCCTATTAAAATTTAGATAATGCCTTAGCTAAGGTAAGGCGGGTCACGCTGGTAAATGTGGAAATTACTTAATGAAAAACTAGGACGAAGGACTACTGAAGAGACATCGAGCTGGTAGACAAAGGGTAAATCGTATTTTCTAGCTGGCTTGCATTCTAGGCTGATTCGACTGATTGTCAATTTAAATCGTAAAATCCAGTATTTAGATACTTCAGGGCTTATCTTCGCTATTCGGCAATTTGCGGGATTCCTCATGCTCAGCATAAACCTTTAACTACCAATGAATGCTTCATTAAAGCGATGCATCAGACGGCAATATTTGTTTGATGTTGGCGCGGCGATTTTGTTTTTCGGGGCGCTAACCCAGCAAGCTGAATTACGGCAAACCGCCGCTATTGCCGTTAGTGAACTAGCGGCGCAAGGCTACAAGATACCTAGCGAGGACGATCCGGTGCGGGTGTTTCCCGCGTTGACCAATGGAGGATTTAGCGGCCGCCATGCCGGCGGCTGGCGGCCCGGCAGTATTTATCTGCGGCAACAACCGCAAGGCGGGCTGAGCGAGGCGGTATATCTGCGTCACGAACTATTTCACGAAGCCAGTCATCGCAGCTGTAGTGGCCGTTTACCGGCCTGGGCTGAAGAAGCGGGTGCGATATATTTTAGCGGCGAATTGGCGGGCCTAGCACCTGGAGACTGGCCCGGCTCGCTTGAACTGCAACGCATCAAGAACCGGGTTAGGCAAGGCGCCGAGTTAGATAGCAATGACCGCGAGGCATTGGCCCGAATATTGGTCAATACCGGCTGGCCAAGCGAACCGTGTACCGTGTCGGCAAAATTAAATGAAATGCTCGGTCAGGCATTCGACGATGCGGGGGATAGCGCCTTCCTGTTGATGAGCCTACTGTCCGGGCGGATACTGGCAAGCGGCGGCGACCAAGTCAGCCGCTTACCCCCGGGTTCGTTGTTGAAAATTCCGTATACCGCGGCATTAGCGCAAGCCGATCCGGATTTGCTAGGTACAGAACTGGCGGCGAGCGATACCGAAAAGCTTTTGCGGCGCCGCGAGCAATTTCAAGGCGAACGCTATCGTCTGTTATTGTCGCCCATTAAAGACCAAAAACTTCCGGCGCAAACTGAACCATCGGACCTGCAGACCTGGCGATCTTACCTGGGCGAACGTAACGCCGACGGCGATTTTGCTTTACAGACCAACTTGCCCGAACTGGCACTAACAATGCGGGCGGCCTTGCTATCGAAGCCGGAATATTTTCGCGGCCTGAGTCAAAACGGTATCCTGCCCAACTCCACCTTGGCGGGGCAACGCGAAACCGATAAAAAATTGTTGCGCCAACTTCAAGTTCTAGCAAAAACCGGCACGGTATCGACTGTTGACGGCCACCCCTTGGCAGGCCACTTAATGCTAGCCTGGCCAGCTACGCACCCGGTATTTCTGGCGATATTTCGGCAACGCGGCGTCAGTGGCGCAGCAATATTAAGCAAAGCTGCCGCCTTCCTAAGCACTTGGCAACGCGACTATCCCAGCCGCTTTGCGGCAGTTAGGGTTAGTTTGTTAACGCCTACCGATCCAGATAGCTGGAGTGCGGAGCCGGACTGTCCGTTAGTGGCTAACCAACACGGGCGCTTTACGGTTTGCGGGCAAATCAGGATCGTTTCCAGCGCACGGGGCAGCCGATCCGAGCGGGTGGTGAAAGGTGTTCTACGACAAACTGATGAACACCGAGTAACCGTGCTGGAAACTGATGTCGACAGCTATGTCGATGGCGTATTGGCTGCCGAGGCCCAAAATTTAGCAGGCAGTGCACGCGACGCGATGCGGGCCGTGATTGCCTGGAACGGCAGTCACGGCAGCCATAGGCACAATGAATCAAGCTCACTTTGCGACACCACGCATTGCATGGTCTATCTCGGCGAGTCGCCTGAGGACAAGCCGCGACACAGCAGCCACACGGATATTGCGTTACTGACGCTTTTGGACCAACTGGCGGCCAAATCCGGATTGAACTGGTTGCCGTTTGCCAACGGCGGTGATCAGCACTGGCAACGGCAGCTCTCAAGCGCCGAGCTAAGCCGGGCATTTGCGGAAAATCAAATTCTGGATATTCGCCGCGAACGGCGCAAAGACGGCGAGTTGTTTATCCGCTTATTTTATCCGACCAGCGAAGAGCTGCTCAGTTGCGAGATTTTTCGTAATACCCTGAAGCTACCTTCTTGCCCTGACTCGGTAATAGCTGCCGATGGTCAAATCTGGCAATTTGCAGGCATAGGCGCCGGGCACGGCCTGGGTTTATCCATCGCCAGAGCTCAGGCTTTGGAGGAGGGCGGTCGAACGGCGGAACAGATTTTGCGGGATGCTTACGGATCAAGCCGTTAGGTCAGGCGCTTCAGCCAGACCTAACGTATTATGCCGCCGAGTTCGATCAAGTGATGACGTCAGGCTCGGTTCTGCCGGTACGTTTTTTGACCTCGCACAACTGCTCGGCAATCTCTATTAATTCCGCCAGCGCGACTTGGGCATCCTGATCGTGCTTGCTGACATCACGCTCGTAGCGTTCCAAATAAATACGCAAAGTAGCGCCGACCGTGCCCGTACCGGACAGCCGGAACACGATGCGCGAGCCGTTCACAAAACCGATACGGATGCCTTGGTTGCTGCTGACACTGCCATCGACCGGATCGGTGTAACTGAACTCGTCGGCAAATTTGACTTCGTAATCACCCCAGCTTTTACCAGGCAAGCTGCTTAACTGGCTACGCAAATGCGCGACAATGCCGTTGGCGATCTCCGAATCGACCGCTTCGTAATCGTGGCGACAATAAATGTCGCGGCCGTATTTTTGCCAGTGTTCATGGACAATGTCTTCCACCGATTCGCGTTTGCGCGCGATTAAATTCAACCAAAACAACACAGCCCACAATCCGTCTTTTTCACGGACATGATTGGAGCCGGAGCCGAAGCTTTCTTCGCCGCAGATAGTAATTTTGTCGGCATCCAGCAGGTTGCCGAAAAATTTCCAGCCGGTTGGGGTTTCGTAGCAAGGCAGGCTTAGCTTATCGGCAACGCGGTCAACCGCCTGGCTGGTCGGCATCGAACGCGCCACGCCGCTAATGCCTTTGGCATAGGCCGGGATCAGCTTGGCGTTGGCGGCCATGATCGCCAAGCTGTCGCTGGGAGTAACGAATATGTTCGCGCCCATCACCATATTACGGTCACCATCGCCGTCTGACGCGGCACCGAATGTGGGTGCGTCGGCGCCGAACATGATTTCACAAAGTTCGTGGGCATGGGCCATATTCGGATCGGGATGGCCGCCACCGAAGTCTTCCAGCGGCACGGCATTAAATACCGAGCCAGGTGCTGCGCCCAACGTATCTTCCAAGATATGCTTGGCATAGGGGCCGGTGATAGCATGCATCGCATCGAAACGTAAGGTGATAAAGCCGTTATGGATGCTTTGTTTGAGCAGGTCGAAATCGAATATCTTGGCCATTAATTCAGCGTAATCGGCTACCGAATCGATAATTCGAATTTTCACGCCCCCTTTCTCGACTTCACCGATAAGGTCTAAATCTATGTCGCCGAAACGGGCCTTTTTGTAGCCAGTGATGGTTTTGGTATTCTCGTACAGTTTGTCGGTAAACTTTTCCGGAGCCGGGCCGCCGTTACTGACGTTATATTTGATCCCAAAATCTTCTTCAGGGCCGCCGGGATTGTGACTAGCTGATAGAACAATGCCTCCGAACGCATTGTATTTCCTAATAATATTTGATGCGGCAGGAGTGGACAACAAGCCGCCTTGGCCTATAATGAGCTCACCGAAGCCGTTGGCTGCAGCCATTTTTATAATGATCTGGATAGCTTTACGGTTAAAGTAGCGGCCATCGCCGCCAATCACCAAGGTTTTGCCCTGAAAATCCTCCAGACTGTCGAAGATGGATTGGACGAAATTCTCCAGATATTTGGGTTGCTGGAAAACTTTGACTTTTTTGCGTAAGCCCGATGTACCGGGTTTTTGATCATCGTAGGGAGTCGTTTTGGTGATTGTTGTTGTCATATGCTACCCTTTGTAATACCTCGTTTCGAAAGGGTTAAATTACACCAAAACTTTGATTATTTACAGATTGCCATGATAAAGAAAAAATTATTAGGTGTTTTGATTGTGATGGGCTGTACCGTATCGGCACGCAGTTTCGCTGACCAGGATGTTTGGTTGCTGGTGGATACACAGACGCAAAGCATGGAAGTCAGGAAGGGCGACAAGACAGTTGCCGTGCTGGAAAATATCGCTATTGGCCGCAATGGCGCCGGCGAAAAGAATCATCGCGGCGATGACATCACGCCGCTCGGTAACTATCGGATCGGCTGGATCAACGAAAGAAGTGCTTTCCGTAAATTCTTCGGTCTAACATACCCCAATGTAGACAATGCCGATAATGCCTTGAAAAAAGGCAAAATCGATCTCGACACTTATGAAGCTATTGCCAGAGCGCATTCTGCCGGACAAATTCCGCCGCAAAATACCGATCTCGGTGGGCAAATCGGTATTCATGGTTTGGGCAGCGGTAGTCTGTCCATCCACAGATCCATGAATTGGACACACGGATGTATCGCGTTGACTAATGATCAAATTGATCAGTTAAGTCAATGGGTAGAAAAAGGGACACTCGTAACGGTGAAATAATGTTGGTAAAATCCAAAAAAATGTTGGACAATTACCACCGTTTTTCATTTATTATTTTTTGAAACCACAATCAAGGGGAAAACCATGATGAGAGCTATTACATTATCAGCAGTTGTTGCAATTGCAGCTTTGGCAACCGGTTGCGCAAGCACTTCAGACCTGGAAGCTTTGGACGCAAGAGTTGGCACTTTGGAAGGCAAAGTTGCTACTGCATCTGCTGACGCTGCTTCTGCAAAAGCCGCTGCTGCTGAAGCTGCTGCAAAAGCTGCTGCTGCTGAAGCTGCTGCTAACCGTGCTGCTCAATATGCTCAAGACACCAACAGCAAATTGGACCGTATGTTCAAAAAATCACAACACAAATAAGCATTATTGCTGTTGTTGATTTTAAAAAGCCCGTGAGCCGCAAGGCCACGGGCTTTTTTGTTGCCTCTATTTTGTTGCCGGCGCAGCTTGGCTTTGAACGACAGGAGCAGCCTGAGTAGGACGCTCATAAATAGCCACCGGAATACCCGCCGCTTTTTCTACCGCCGCTTTTAGCACAGAACCTTTGATTACCGGCATTTGCCCGCCATTGGCTTGCTCTATCAAATTCAATGCCGTATGCAAGCGCTGCTCATAGGTCGCCGGCGTCTCTTCCAGCTCTGGATACACTTCCATATACAAGGTATCGTGATACCAGCCCACCTTGATCGATTGGTTGACAATATTGACCGTGGTGCCCACTTTAACCATTGGAAAAAACTGCTCAATGTCAGCAGGATACATCCGCATACACCCATGACTAACCCGCATGCCAATACCATTCACAACATTAGTACTGTGAATCAGATAGCCGGGGATCCCCAATTTAAACGCAAACAGACCTAACGGATTATTCGGACCAGGCGGGTAATAAGGATCCAACACATCACCATCAGCCAAATGCTCGGCAATAATGGATGGCGGCGGCGTCCAGGAAGGCTTATCAGTTTTGCCGGTAATTTTCGTTTTACCTAACGGCGTTTTCCAGTTATCTTCCCGGCCGATACCGATGGCATAAGTCACAACCCGACTGGCATCCGGGTAAAAGTAGATCCGCATTTCCGGCAAATTAACGACAATTCCTTCTCTTGGCGCATTCGGCAACAAAAAGCTGCTGGGGATGCGCACTTGCGTACCTTCGCGGGGCAACCAACGATCCACATAGGGGTTGGCCAATACTATATGATCTTGCCCAAGCCGAAAATTTACCGCTATATCGATCAGAGTATCTTCCTGCTTGGCAGCGACATATTTGACCTCATGCGGTGGATTGCCTATCAGACTGTCACCCGGCCTATCCGGTGCCGGCAGCGTCAGCGCAGACGCCACAGTGCTGGCTGTCAGCAGCAAGCTGAATAACAAACGGTTTTTCATTAGGCGTTACCTTCAGCAGTAAATAATTCAAGCAGACGCGGCAAAAACTGAGCAAGTTCCGCAGTCATAATAGAAAAATCGGCATCAAACTGCTCGACTTCGTCGAATGCCTCAATATCGGCGGCTTGCTCCTGGATAAGATCAAGAAACTTGAGCCGTTTGACCGCCAAATTCTCATCCAACACAAACGAAATGCGTTCGGCCCAGCTCATTGCCAACTTAATCACTTGCTTGCCGCTATCCAGATGATTCTTGATTTCCGGCAAAGCCAAGTCGTGACGCTTGCAACGAATAATCGAGCCTTCCTCCTCCGGCGAACGCAACTCGCACTCGTCTTCGATTAAAATATCTTTCGGCGAGGTGTTGTCGATCAACCATTGCGTCATCACGCTAGCCGGTTTGGCGGTAGCGGTGAGCGGTACGATAGGCAAGGAACCCAGACATTTACGCAACTGGCTGAGCATGTCTTCGGCTTTTTTAGCCGATGCCGCATCCACGACCAGCCAGCCACCTTGGCTATCGATATAAGCATAGGTTTTGCGGGAAAACGAAAACGCCCGCGGTAGCAGTTCGAATATCAATTCGTCCTTGATCCGACTACGCTCTTTCGCAGGTAATTTGCGCGCCTCGCGTTCTTCAATTTCATTGATCCGCTCTTGCAGCATTTCGTTGATCACCGATGCCGGCACGACCTTTTCTTCCTTCTTGCCGCATAGCATCAAGAAACCGTTATTGGCATGCACCAGCGCATCCGAGGCCCTGCCGAGCGGCGCAGTCCAACCAAAACTGAACTCATCGTGGCTACCACAAGATCGGAACGGTTGTTGTTGCAGTTTTTGCTCCAAAGCAACAGCATCCAGAGTAAATGGCTCGGTAAAACGGTAGACAGCAAGATTTTTAAACCACATGAAATGACTCTTTTTTAAAAACCGGCCATTATCGCAAATTTACGCACACCTTATAAACCGACCCATCTAAAGACTAGCTAAAAAACACAGTTTGGCCGCAAATTTGCTTAGCGTGTAAACAAGTTATGCACATTAAACTGCTTACGACAAGGTCATAAAACGCTTGACAAAATAACTCGTTGAAATACAAAGCATCATTTGTAAATCATTGATTATTATCAACTAATGATAGTGGCCTAATACTATACAATTTGACCGCAGCCCAGAGCTACCGGGGACCAGCAAAGGCTTTCGACATTTAATACACAGAGTTATCCACAGCTTCTGTGAATAACTGAATTTACCCAACCGCAATAATCACTTAGCGATAAATCCAGACAAACAACTTTTAATTTGTCGCAGCAAGCAATGTCTTATTGCGTGGCAAGGTTTGTTAGAATGCCGCATAGTAAAGTCCCTCACTCACAACAAAGCGGTCACATCATGCTGTCAACCTGGGAAAACCTGATACTCGGCGCCCTGGCGCTGCTGCTTTTGTTCTGGATGCAGCCTGGCATCAAAGCCGCAATTGCGCGCAGCAAACAAACACCGTCCGATTGGCCCAGCGTTATTGTGCCTCTGTTGATGGTGGTGATGTTCGTGCTTTTCTTAATAGCAATGGTTTGACATGAACGACGAAGATTACCAAGAAGAATTCGAAGAAGAAGAAGATTATTACGACGAAACCCATTACGAGGAGGACGACGGCGAAATCGACGAAGAAGAAGTCGAATATTATGCGATACGTCCCAACAAGACCCGCATCAAAAAAGAAATAGCCGAAGTATTTGCGATGGCTGAAGAAATTTGCGCTCTATCCCCTGCACATATTGCCGAATTCGAATTTCCCGAGAGCATAGAACAAGCCCTGCGCGACGCCGGCAAAATGGGGCAAAACTCCGCCAGAAAGCGCCTGTTGAAATACATCACCGCGCAACTCAGAAAGCTGGATACCGCCGCGATTCATGAAAAATTGGCGCGGATGAAAAACCGCAGCGCCCATGCAGTCAGAGAACATCATCAGGCCGAACGCTGGCGCGATTTGTTGCTGGCAGCCAATGGCAATCAGCAACTGACCCAATTTATGGAAGAATTTCCGGGCGCGAATAGCCAACATTTGCGCCAATTGCAACGCAACGCGCAAAAAGAAGCCAAGGAAGCCAAACCGCCTAAGTCGGCGCGCTTGTTATACAAATACCTGAAAGAACTGATTGCCGATGCATCCGGCCTGCCGCCCTCTGACGAGGACGCGCAGGATAATCAGGATGCCGAGGATTAACACGCGATCAATTCCCCAATACCCGCATCTGGCCCAAGATCCAGCTTTGGCGTTTATGTACATAAGCGCTGGGCTGATCGGCCTTCAGCAGTATAGGGTTCGGCAGTGTGGCCGCCAACAGCGCAGCCTGATTGGCAGATAACTGCTGGGCGGAAATACCGAAATAACGGCGACTGGCCGCTTCTATACCAAATAAATGATCGCCGAACTCGGCAATATTCAAATACATTTCCAGAATCCGCTGTTTGTCCCAAATAGCCTCTATTAATAACGTAAACCAGATCTCCAGCGCCTTACGGCCGAAGTTTTTAGCCGGGCTTAAAAACAAATTCTTCGCGACTTGCTGACTGATCGTACTGGCCCCACGCAGTTTACCGCCGCGCAAATATTGGTTAAAAGCCTTGGTGATGGCGTCAACATCAAAGCCGTTATGCTGATAAAACAATTGATCTTCAGACGCGACCACCGCAGCAAAGGCGTGCGGCGAAATATGCCGGCGACTGACCCAGCGCTGATCAATGCCTCTATAGTGTCGGCCTTCGACCAGGTCGTCAACATGCTGATGTAGCATGAATGCCGACGTCGGCGCGGGCAGGTACCGCAATACGCCTACCAGCAGCAGCGAACTGAGCACAAAAAACAGCGCCGCATAAACCAGTCCGCGCTTGCAACGTTGCGGTAAAGAAAGCGCCGTTTTGGGTTGGCGCCAAAATTGGCGATAGCGGGCCGGATGGCGGAAATGCTTCACGAGCGATTCGAGCGTTGTGACTGGGATGTTTATTATCCATGATTGAACACGGAATTGACTAACTGCGGCTTTTGCGGGAAATGCCGCAAAGCAAAGCCTTTATTGCGGCAAATAACATAGAAACTAATAGAGTAGCCGTCGATTTTAGCGAAAACCCCTGAATCACATAGCCTTTAGGGTTTGGCATGGATATTGTTATATAAAGACCGGTGTCAAGGATGTTTAAGTTCTCTCCCCCGTGAACATGGAAAACAAGACGCCAAGGATACCTGGATAAAAGCGCGGAAAACCGCTTTTATCCGGGCAGGGATGACGCCAAGCCCGCGATGCCTCCTGCCTGCTCCAAACAATCAGTAAATATCCAAATCAACTTGGCGTGAGCCGCAAGGCTGAATTGTCCATATGCCCATCCTTTATCCCAAATAAAGCTCTTGCACGACGATATTCGAAAGGGGCTAACGGCACTGCTCTATCAGCAGCACCATCAACCCGTATTGAATTAATATTCTAATTTCAATGACCCCATGGCGGAAATAGGGGCGCCAACGTTGGCGGTAGGTAACCAAGAAGTTGAGCCGGTGTAGTATTCCTTATCCAGCAGATTATAGACATTGACTTGCGCGGTCAGACGGGTTTTACCTATAGGTTGCACGTAGGCCATCATGGCGTCCAGCCGGGTATAGCCTGGCAATTGATAGGTATTGGTGTTGTCGCCTTCGCGCTTGCCGACGACTACACCGCCGAGACCAGCCTTGAAGTGCTCAGTGAATTGATAAGTACCCCACAGACTGGCTTGATGCTCAGGCACATTCAACAACCGATTGCCCTGCAAGCCGCTGTAATCCTTGGTGTATCTTGCATCAGTGTAAGCGTAGGTCGTCACCAGGCTGAATTCGTCGGTGACCTGACCTTTAATATCCACTTCAATGCCCTGACTACGCGCTTCGCCGATAGTTTTTTGATCGGTGGGGTCCGGCGTGCTTAAGTCGAAAG
The DNA here is from genome assembly GCF_047777895.1 of Methylomonas sp. TEB. Lineage (GTDB taxonomy): Bacteria > Pseudomonadota > Gammaproteobacteria > Methylococcales > Methylomonadaceae > Methylomonas. Next base: position 266,680 of record NZ_CP180476.1, on the reverse strand, counting down.
TCATCAGATTATTTTTCGTTAAATGATAATACGCTACTGTTGACGACAGGCGTTTATCGAAAAACTCGGTTTTGAAACCGATTTCGTACTGCTCGGCAGCTTGCGGTGCAAAATTGCCGCCGGTAGCGGAACGGCCGTTATTCGTACCGAATGATTCAACGTAATTGCCATATACAGACAACCAATCCCAAGGCTGGTAAACGATACCTACCCGCGGACTGAATTTGTCTTCGTGTTGCATACTGAATCCAGCCTTGGTTTCATCCCAGGAAGTACCGCCGTAGCCGCCGTAACCTGCCATATCGTAACGCCCGCCGCCCATGATGTGCAGCTTATCCCACAAGGTAATTTGGTCTTGAAAATACACCCCGTACCAATCGTCGCGTGAGCGCCAAAACCAATTGGCGGGCTCGGCGCGCAGGGCGGCCATGTCGAAATTGCCGTATTGGGGATTGTTGATATCGAATGTCGGTATGGTGCCGTAACTAAAGTTATTGTCCGGCGCATCCTGGTTAAAAAAGAACCAATCGCCCCCCACTAAAACATTATGTTTGAGGCCGAAAGTTTGAAACTTTCCGGTGAGATCCAGGCTGGTAGAGTAAGAGCGGCGGTTACTGGTGCCGAGGATGCCAAATCGATCCAGAGTATGCCCATCCGCGTTAATTTTACTATTAGGCGCAACGCCGCCGAATACGATGTCGGTCTCGTCCCACTGAAATTTATGCCTGAGCCCCCAGTCATCATTAAATTTGAAGCTCCAATCCGCATAAATCAGCGTAGTGTCCTGACTGGGTTTGATGGCCGGATCGCCGGTAAATAAGGATCTGCGGTTTGTAATAGGCCGATTGCCCGATACCGGCACACCATAATCTTCCGTGTAATTTTCATGGCGTTTCTCTATTTCGACATTGGCCTCGAAGCGGTCGTTGGGCCGCCAAGTTAATTTCGGCGCAATAAATACCCGCTCGTGATCAACAAAATCTCTGAAAGAATTACCTTCGTCGTAAGCGGCATTAAACCGGTACAACAGGGTTTTATCCTTATCCAGCGGCCCGGTTGCATCCACCGTGGTACGAAATTCACTGAAGGAGCCAAATTGCTGCTGCAAGGAATAGTAAGGCACATCCAACGCCTTTTTGGTCACGTAATTAACCATACCGCCGGGTTGCAACCTTCCATAAAGCACGGATGCCGGGCCTTTCAATACCTCGAGCTGTTCGATATTCGCCGGATCGAACTTGCCCATCGAGCGCCTGAAACCATTGCGGTACATTTGATCGTCGGAAGCAAAGCCGCGAATAATGAAGCTTTCGTACATATCCGCCGTACCGTAAGCCCGTTGCACCCCACTGACGTTTTGCGTCAAGGCGTCTTCAATACGGATCGCTTGCTGATCGTTCATAATCGATTTGGGCACAACCTGGATAGATACCGGGGTGTCCATAATCGCAATATCGGTTTTGGTCGCCGTTGAGGCATTCGGCACCGCATAGATTTGGCTGAAAGGATCGTTAGGGTCATATAGCTTTTTGCCCACTACATTCACCGCCGGCAACGCCGTAGGGTCCTGTTTGTAATTTAGAGACTGCCTTTCGATCAAAATATTGCCGTTTTCAGCAATGCGGTAACTCAAACCGCTGTCTCCCAGCAGACGTTGCAACGCGGCTTCCGGCGTGTAATTGCCGCTAAGGCCCTTGCTTTGCAAACCCTCAGTGATTGCCGTGTCGTAGACCAGTTGCAAGCCACCCGATTCCGCCAAGCGATTCAGCGCGGTAGACAGAGAGCCCGCGGAGATACTGAAAGCCCGACTGACACTATCTGCCGCCGCGGTACCGGAAACCGCCAACACAGCCCCCAATACCAGTGCCGAAGCATGTCCAAACAGGCCGCCGCTAAATGTTTGTTTCAACGCCATGAATTTCCCTCGCTGTTGTTAAATAATGACTATCGTTGTTTTGACGCACGACAGGCATAAAACAGGAGGTGAGGCACAAAAATTCATGGCAACTAAGTGGCTACTGCTGACATTGCAGGCTCCAACACTTCGAACGCTTTTCTCGGCATTTCGCTAAGCCGCTAATCAGCCCCCTATTTTGCTTTCCGGTATCGTACCGGCCACCATCAAAAAATAGGTTATATGCCGCGCCAGATGCGCCATATAACCTATTCAACACCAGTTAAATGTGTGCGGGTAGCGCGAATGCGAACCGCCGATCTTTGCTCCAAGCCAGCAATATCAGGATATTCGGCGCCTTGGCCGGCATTTGAATCATTACTGGCACGAATCAGGCATGGGACGGAGCTTCTGAAACCACTGAAACCCAACCCTGCCTCATGACCCCGGACATCAGCTCGCTGTATCGACTGCATTGCAAGGAGCTGCTGCACCATTTGCTGCGGATAGTCAAATGCCCGGAAACCGCGGAAGATTTGCTGCAAGAAAGCTATCTGATCTTGGCCCGCACCGCCAACGATACCTCCATAGACCACCCGCGCGGATTTTTATACCGCACCGCCAGCAATCTGGCGATGGATCACCTGCGCCACCATAAAGTCGTCGAGCGTCATCAGGAAGCGACGCGGCATCTGGACGAGCCGCAACTGGCCGGAGTGGAAGCCGAATTAGCCGATCAGCAATGGCGGACCTTGTTGCACCAAACTATCTACGAATTGCCGCCGCGCTGCCGTGATGCATTTATCCTGCATAAAATTCATGGATTAAGCTACCGGGAAGTGGCTAATTTTCTGGATATTTCCGAGAGCGCCGTGGAGAAACACATCCTCAAAGGCTTAATGTATTGCCGCAAACAGCTAGGCAGTCATTTCGGCCGCCCGTATCGGACCGACTGAGGTTTTTACGGTCTAAACCGTCTTACCTTTTCTCCAAGGTATACGCCTACCCCAGCGTCTTATAATGCAGCCATGACTGAAAACCAACCGTCCGCCGACTCTGATAAGCCCGATGCCATTAGCGAGCAGGCGATGACATGGTTTGTGAGGCTGCGTGCCGAGTCGGTAGCGGCAGACGAACGCCGGCTATTTCAAATCTGGCACCAAGCCGCCCCTGCTCACCGCGAGGCCTATGCCGAAATCGCTGCATTTTGGGAGGATGCCGATTTCCACGCCACGCTGGACGCCGCCAAGCTGTCGCCACAGATTTCGCTGAATAGTAAACCAGCCAACAGCCCAAGGCGGCGTTTAGGTATCGCCCCCGGCACCAAACCGTTGTTAGCCGCAGCCGCCTGTCTAGTCATCGCCGCGCTTATTTATCAGCCGGCATTAAGCTGCTGGCAGGCCGACTACTGCACCGCCGTCGGCGAAATAAAAACCGTACAGCTCGGCGACGGCAGCCAAGTCACTTTAAACTCCGGTACCGCGCTAAACGTTAACATGCGTAATGGCCAGCGCTATGTCCAGCTAGCCCGGGGCGAAGCGTTTTTTGAGGTGCAACACGACGCTCAACATCCTTTTCAGGTGGATGGCCGTTATAGCAACACGCGGGTATTGGGTACGCGTTTCGTGGTTAAGGAAGACGCCGACAGCGACACGGTCAGCGTGGTGAATGGGGTGGTGGAAGTCAGCCGGGATCGGCAAAATCCGGCCACATTGAACGCCAATGACAGCGTGGAGGTCGGCGCTCGCCACCAAGGCGAAATCCGCCACCAGCCCGCCGACAACGCCACGGCATGGTTAAAAGGCAGCGTCTCGTTCGATAATGTGCCGCTCAAGAAGGTGATTGCGGAAATTGGCCGCTATCGGCGCGGTAGCCTGATAATCCGCAATCAGGTATTGCAGGACATGAAAGTCAGCGGCCGCTTTGATATTCGCGACACCGATAAAACCCTGGAGTCGTTACAACAAACCCTGCCAATCCGGATTTACCGATTTACACCGTGGCTGGTGGTGATCGCTTGAGCATCGCAAAGCTTATCGCCTAGCCAAATCGCCCGACAAAGCTAGCCGCCATTCAGCCATATCTTCTTAGCTTCAAAAAATAGTTTTACCGTCAAGCTGAGGGAAAACGCATTTCGCCCGTCTCCATTGCAACCCCAATCTTTCGGGGGATCAATTCATTCGCTAAGGGAGAATCTAATGGCATCTTATCCGTTCCGCAATGCCCACCGCAAAGGCAAGCCGACGCAATATAATCGTTGGCCTTTGTCGCTGACAATCGCCGCTGTGCTCAGCACACCTGCCGTCATGGCCGCCGAACAAAACATCGCTTTCGACATCCCCGCACAAAGCTTAAGCGGCGCATTAAATGCCTTTGCCGACACCGCCAATGTACAGCTCAGTTATCCGGCGGAAATGACGGCGGGCTTGAAATCGCCCGGTGTCAGCGGCCAATTGACAGTCCGGCAAGCCTTACAAAAACTGCTGGCCGGCACCGGCGTAGTAGCCGGTGCCACCGGTAACGGCACTATTACGCTACAAAGAGCGCCGGATTCACACAATGACGTTTCAACGCTGTCGGCGGTCACGGTGTCCGGCAATCGCACCCGCAACAATGCCGCCGATCCTTACAGCAAGGACTATGTGGTAACAAAATCCTTCGCTGCCACCAAAACCGACACGCCGCTGATGGAAAACCCGACATCGGTGCAAGTGGTGTCGCGAGCAGTGATGGACGACCAGAAAACCACCAAGGTCAAGGACGCGTTGGAAAACGTCAGTGGCGTGCGTGCCAATCCGTCGCTGGGTGGTGGCGTGGGCTTCATCGTGCGCGGCTTTCGCAACAACAATATTTACCGTAACGGCTTGATGGCCAGCGAGGCCTTTTTTGGCGACTTCGACGCCGCCAACCTGGAAAACATCGAAGTAATCAAAGGCCCGGCACAACTTTACGGCCGCACCGAACCCGGCGGCATGATCAATCTCACCACCAAACGCGGCCTGGATACGGCGTACTACTCGCTGGAACAGCAGTTCGGCAACTACGACCACTACCGGACCCAATGGGACGCCGGCGGGCCGCTGACCAGCGACAAATCGCTGGTATATCGTTTTTCCGGCGCTTACCAAAGCAACGGTTCGTTTCGTGACTTTGTGTCGGTGGACCGGATGGTATTCAACCCCAGCGTCACTTGGCGGCCCAGCGATGACACCGATGTGACCGTTGACATTGAGGGCACAGATAAAACCGCGCCGGCCGACTTTGGGATTCCGTTTATCGGCAATCGCCCCGCCTCAATTCCGATCAGCCGCAACCTGGGCGATCCGAATACGCCGAACGGCGAGCAATCCGGCGTCAAAATCGGCAGCGAAATCAATCATCGTTTTAACGACGACTGGGCGATACACAACCGCTTTCTGGCCAGTCTCGCGGAAGGAGGTACTACGTTTGTCAATCCGGGGCCCGCATTTGATGCCGCAGCAGCGCTGAACCAGACTACCGGCTTGATGCAACGCAATATCTTCCGGCAAATCACCGATCAAGAGCATTACGCTACCAACCTGGATCTCACCGGCAAATTTCAAACCGGCGATCTAAAACATGACATGTTGGTCGGATTCGACTTTTACCGCACGTTCAACAAGTATGGCGGCGACGGTCGTTGGAAGAGCGCCAATCCGGCATTGGCGATCAACATCTACGACCCCTATCCCAGCTACGGCATTTCCCAGTCGACATTCAATAGCGCATTTGCGACTACTGGCGACACATTCGGCACCGCAGCGAATGGCGGCATCGGTAATCGCGCTTCAATCTACAACAGCTGGTACGGGGTGTATTTCCAAGATCAAATCACCTTTTGGGACAAACTGCATATCATGGGCGGCGGCCGTTACGACTGGACCGAAACCGGCCGCGGCAACGGCTTTGATTTTGCTACCGCCGAGAGTCGTATCAACCAGTTCAAACGCGAGGACCAGGGTTTCAGTCCCAAAGTCGGCATCCTGTACGAGGCCATGGACGAACTCAGCTTATACGGCAACTGGACCACTTCGTTCGGCGCTAACAACGCGCCAGCCGCTGATGGCCGCAGTTTTGATCCGCAGATCGGCGAGCAATTCGAAGTGGGTTTGAAAACTCAATTGTTTGACCAACGGCTATTGGCAACCTTGGCGTATTTCCATCTGGAAAAAGACAATATTCTGGTTGCCAATAATGCAACCCCCGATCCTTTCGACCGTATCGCCAACCTGCAACGCAGCCAAGGCATTGAGTTGGACGCCACCGGGTATTTGACTGACAAATTCAGTTTGATCGGCAGCTATGCGTTTACTGATGCGAGGATCATCAAGGACTACAGCGGCGGCACTCAGGGCAATCGAATGAGCAACGTGCCGGAGCATTCCGGTAGCCTGTGGCTGCGTTACGACATGAATGGCTACGCCGCCAAGGACGGTTTGAGCGCGGGTTTTGGCGGTGTTGCTGCCGGCCAACGCGAGGGAGACAATACCAACACTTTCCAGATGCCGGGCTATGTGCGGCTGGACGCTTTTTTGGCGTATAAGCAAAAAGTCGGCGGTTCCCGCATCACCGCCCAGTTCAACATCCGCAATTTGCTGGACAAGGAATATTACGAATCCACCGATCCCGATTCCAACGTCGCGCCGGCCCTCGGCGTTTATCCCGGTGCGCCGCTGACGGCTATCGGCTCGATTCGGGTGGAATATTGAGGTAAATTGCCCACCTGTCCGCCACCGTCGAGAACCATCATGCGCCACGCCAAATTGATTACAAACACCCTTGCCGGCCTGTTGCTGTTTGCCGGCATCAGCCAATCGCTATTGGCCAAACCGCTGCCGTTCCGCGAATTGGACATGCCGGTGGCCGGTTTCAGCCAGCAGCACCATTTGGCTAAAACCGCCGATGAGCATTTGATTGTCAGCTGGGTGGAAACCGACGCCGAAACCAGTACCGCCAAGTTTGCGATACTGGAAGAAGGGGGCTGGAGCATCCCGCTCACCGTCGTCCAAGTGAAAGGCAAGCTGGCCGATCCGCCGGTGGTGATCGGCTTGAGCGACGGTAGCCTGGCGGCGGCCTGGATGCCTTATCGGCAAGGTGCTACTGATCGTTATGCGGCGGACATCTTACTGGCACGTTCTATCGACGGTGGATTGAGTTGGAGTCCGGCGTTAAAACCATACGGCGACGCGGCACGAATTTATGACGCACAAATGTCTTTGGCCGCGCTTCCCGATGCACGGCTGGCGCTGGTCTGGACCGACATGCGCCACGCCAGCCACGACCCGGCGGCGGATAAGAAAACCAACCGCTATCAACTGATGGCAAGCGTCATCGACAAAAACTGGCAAGCCAGCCCGGAGATCGTGCTGGATGACGATGTCTGCTCCTGCTGCCGCAGCTATACCGACGCACAAGGCGAGCAACTGGTCACGGTCTACCGTGATCATGCCGCCGGGGAAATTCGCGACATAAGCGCGGTGCGCTGGCAGGCTGGCGGCAATCCGCAAATCGCTAACGTTCATGCGGACGGCTGGGTGATCGGCGGTTGCCCCAGTAATGGGCCATCCATTGATCTGACTCCCTCAGCCGGTGTGGCGGCTTGGTTCACTGCCGCCGACGGCAAAGGCCGGGTGAAATTGGCTTTCTCCACTGACCAAGGCGCGCATTTTAATTCGCCTATAGAGCTGGATGCCGACGCCAGCGGCTATATCAACGCCTTACTGCTGGATGACGGCTCGGCCTTGGTCAGCTGGCGCGGCCGCAATGGTCCCGACGATGAGCTAAGGATTGCCAAAGTGACCAGCAAGGGCAAAGTCAGCCGGCAAACTACCGTATATCGCGGCAGCTTCCCGAAATGGCCCAGCAAATACCTGGCGCTGGCCCGCGTCGGCAAGCAAGCTTTTGTGGCCTGGACCGATCCGCTTCAGAAGAAAGTACGCCTGGTCAGTTTATCCCTCGACTAAACAAGCCCCTAAAAGAGCAGATTGGTCTTGAGATATCTCGTCCCGAGCCCTTCGCCAGCATTCCCAAACGCGGCATATGACACAGTTTATGCCGTTGTATCGCCGGGTATTGCCCGCCAACTTTTCCCAATTGCCTTTAGCGATTTTCGCCGTCCCTCAAGCCCGGCGGGCTTTCCGGACAATCTCACGCTAAAAAACCTCTCTTTTCTAAGTTTGGGTGCAAATATTGCTTGCTTATTAACCCAGCCCTTAATGTCGCTCGCCTTAGCGCTCCTAAGGTACTGAGCCAACCCGAACGGCATACCCGCGACAAATAGGGCCGGTTTAATCAACACCCTATTTGGCCGCCTACATAAACTATCCCATGCTTGAATTGACTGCCGCCGACATTGCCGATCTGATGCACAAGCATCGCCACGAGTTATTGCGGTTTTTATCGCAACGCATCAGCTGTACGGATACGGCGCAGGATATTTTTCAAGAAACCTTCATTCGCTATGCTGGTTACGGCGGCAAAGATAGCGTGGAAAATCCCCGCGCCTTCATTTTCCGCATCGCCGCCAATCTGGCTACCGATTATCTGCGCAGCCACAGCCGCCATACCGGCCCAGATCTGGAAGCCGCCGAAAATGACGAGGCTGAAGTTGGCGTACAATCTGCGCTATCCGCCGAACGGACTGTCATGTCGCAACAACAACTAGAGCAACTGGTCACTGCGTTGGATGATTTATCGCCCAAATGCCGAGAAGTGTTTATCTTGCTCAAACTCAAGCATTGCAGTTACGCAGAGGTGGAACAAAGGCTGGGCATATCACAAACCATGATCTTTAAATATTTGACCCAGGCCATGCGCCACTGCCGAGCGAAGGTTGGCGATCTGGATTGACCGGGTTTGTTTATCAAACCGTCGATAACAACTTCCGGAACGCCTTTGACCCTGAATCCTTCAACACCCGCAGGGCCAGCGGCATTTTGGGCCGAATTAATAGTTTTTGCCCATCGGGCCTGAGTTCACCAACAAGCGTTTTATAATCAGGACACCGAGCAGACAGCACAGCCACTTTCGATATGAACCCTTCCTTCCCGCCTTTTCCCGACGCCAGCGCCGAAGAGCAAGCCGAATACTGGCTGGCCCTGCGCGAATCGCCATTCTACGACTGTGAACAGGAAAAATTGTGGCTGGCCTGGCTGGCGGCCAGCCGAGAGAACCGGGAAGCCTGGCAACAAACACAGCTTTTTTTTCGGCGCGTGGAGACCTTGCATCCGGCCCAAGTTCGCCGAATCGAACGATCAGTACAAAAAGCCGGCAGAGCTGCGGCCGGGCCGGGTCTATGGCGCTGGCCCATTGCCGCCTGCCTGATGCTGGCACTATGTTTGGGCTGGGCGTTTAATGCCGGCTATTTTGCCGACTTCCGCACCGGCACCGGCGAGCAGCGCCGAATTCAGCTTAGCGACGGCTCGACGGTGATTCTGAATACCGCTTCGTCGCTGTCGGTGGATTTTTCCGAACAACAGCGGGTGATTCGATTGCACGGCGGCGAAGCCTATTTCAAAGTGGCCGCCGATGCCGCAAGACCGTTTGAGGTCGTTGCCGGCGGCGGTAGGGTTCGCGCTTTGGGCACGGCATTTGACGTTAAACAGTGGCAAGGCGATCTGGCAGTCACCGTTTACGAGCACAGTGTGCGCGTTGCGTTCGCCGACGGCGCGACCATCGAGCGCCTGCCGGAGGGCCAGCGCGTCGCGTCGCTCGACGGCAAAAGCGGCGCGCCGGAACAGGCCAATCTCAGGCAAGCCGCCGCTTGGCAGGAGCGGCGCCTGGTGTTTAAGGAAAAGCCGCTGCAACAAGTCATCGACGACTTGAACCGCTACCGTCCGGGAAAAATCGTCATCGCCGATCCCGACTTGGCCGCGCATTTGGTGACCGGCGTATTCGACGCCAACGACCCGGAAGCGGCGTTGACGGTTATCGAGACCACCTTGGCGGTTAGCGAAACCCGTCTGACCGACGCATTAATCGTTCTGCACCGCCATTATTGACCCGGCCCTATTTATCGGTGAAATGCCGTTCGCACCCTCAGGGGCATAAAGGTGAACGGGATTATTGACCGGGTGAATTTCATAGCTTTTACGGAGCGGCGTGGCGCCGAGCCTAGGCCCATCCGGTCGCTGAGGGCATTGCGCTGCGTCCTCGGCCAAAAATATTTTCTCAACCAGGTTATAAAACCCATCCCTCCCTTCGTCTTTGCTTTGGAACCCCTGCGGATACGCCGACGGAACACCTTCCCTCGCCAACCGCCGTCACCACAATCACAAGCCAGGATGCCCAATGAGTCAGCGCACACTACCGCCCTTTAACCCGTTCTGTTTAACCGTTTTTGCCGTCGCGATCAGCGCCAGCCCGTGGTGCGCGGCGGAAAGCGCCATCGATTTCGCTATTCCGGCTGCACCGCTGGCCGACGCCCTGCTGCAATTTTCCGAAACCAGCGGCGTCAAGGTGTTTTTCAGCTCGCAACTGGCCGGCAATCTGCGCGGCAACGCCGTGCAAGGCCGTTTTACAGCGCAACAGGCGCTGGAAAGACTGTTGAGCGGCACCGGTCTGACGTCACAAACCGCGACCGATGGTACGGTGACGCTGGAAAAATCGGCAAAGCCAATAGAACCGCAATCGGCAGCCGGTACGACAACTTTGCCGAGTGTGACGGTGCTGGGCAAAACCCTGTCGGACCCTAACGATCCCTATAACTCGGACTATCACCTACCCAACGCCAGCGCCGCCACGAAAACCGATACGCCGATCATGGAATTACCGATGTCGGTACAGGTCATTCCTAAGCAGATATTGAAAGACCAACAGGCAATTCGAATCAAGGATGCGCTGAAAAATGTCAGCGGCATAAACTGGGCGACCGACCCGATGTACGAAGGCTTTCAGTTACGCGGTTTTCAGACCGATGGCACCACCACGGTTTATCGGAACGGACTGCGCATCCGGCGTGCCGTACAAGAGGTTGCCGATCTGGAACGCTTGGAAGTTCTGAAAGGTCCGGCTGCGGCGGCGTATGGTCGGATCGAGCCAGGCGGCTTGATCAACATTGTGACCAAAAAACCGTTGGATACCCCTTATTACGCATTGGAGCAGCAGTTTGGTTCGTACGATATGTTCCGTACTACAGCCGATGCAACCGGACCGATCAACCAAGACCGTTCCTTGCTTTACAGAGTCAATTTGGCCTATCAGAACAATGAATTTTTCATCGATAAAATGGATCAGGAACGGGTGTTTTTCGCGCCGTCCCTCACATGGAAGCCCAGCGACCGCACCGAAATCAATTTGAATTTGGAGTATCTCTACGATACCCGCACCAGTTATACCGGCTTACCCGTACAAGGCAACCGTCCGGCCAATGTACCGATCAGCCGTTACTACGGTTTTGGCTCGGATAATGAAAAATCGGTATTCGACAAGTTTTTGATCGGGTTTGATTGGTCGCACCAATTCAACGACGATTGGAAAATCCAGCATCGCTTTCACTACTACAAGCTGGATTACCAAATCAACAATTCTTCATTTTTCCCAGGACCGGTCAATCCCGCTAATAATCGCACCTCGGTAAGAAATGTGACCGATAGGCCGATCGACATTACCGATACCGTCGCGACCAGTATCGATCTCACCGGCAAATTCAAACTATTTGGAACCGAGCATCGGGTATTGGCGGGATTCGATTATTTTTGGGAAGACTTCGAAGGCCAGGGTTTCTTCGGTGCCCCCGCGCCGGCCAGCCTTAGGCCGGTGGTTGATATTTTTAATCCGGTCTACGGCCAAGTTCCATCCGCTGCCAGCCGGGGTTTCAATAATTTCAGCACGCTGGAGCAATATTGGTACGGCGCTTACTTTCAGGATCAAATCACCCTGTTCGATAAGCTGCATATCATGGGTGGCGGGCGCTACGATTGGGCAACGCGCAGCAGCGGCGCAGCCTCGACTTCCATCGCAGCTGCCAGAAACAGTGAGACTGAAGTTAAAAACGAGGCTTTCAGTCCGCGCGTGGGTGTGGTCTATCAACCCTGGTCCTGGCTGTCACTGTACGGAAATTATACGGAATCGCTGGGCGGGGCGAACAGCGCGTTGGCATCAACCGGCAAACCGCTGGATGCCGAAACCGCGCAGCAGCACGAGGTTGGATTCAAAACCGAATGGTTCGATAAGCGGCTGATGACCACGGTTGCCTTTTACGAATTGACCAAACAAAACATCGCGACGCCGGACCCGGTAAATACCCGGTTTTCCGTGCAAACCGGCGAGGCCCGCAGCCGTGGTATCGAAGTAGACATATCGGGCCAGATTACCGATGGCCTGAACTTGATCGCGACTTACGCCTATACCGATGCAGTCATCACACAGGATAACAGCGGTAATCAAGGCCGCAAGCTATGGAACGTGCCGGCAAATTCGGGCAGCTTCTGGGCCAAATACGCATTTCAAGACCCCGCTTTGCGTGGCCTAAATGTTGGCGCCGGCGCGTATCTGGTTGGCGAGCGCCAAGGCAATAATTTGAATAATTGGCAAATGCCGGGCTACGTCAGAGTCGATGCCTTGCTCGGCTATTCCTGGGAGATAGGCAAGTCTAAAGTGACCGCGCAGTTGAACGTCAATAATCTGTTGGATAAGACGATTTACGAAACATCGGCATTTAACAGCTATTTGACTCAGCCGGGCGCGCCGCGCAATTTCATGGGCTCGATCCGCGTGGAATTCTGACGCCGGATGGCTCGGTCATGCTATCAAGCCGATCATGGTGAGCCAGTTCAAACCATGATCGGCTTGGTTTCAAGGTAAAGGTATTTGGCTTGGAGAAATTCCGATTAACGCCTTGCCAGTCCAACTCGTAGCGAGTGAGGAATTTTGGCCGGGAAACGTCCTATCCAAATGAAACACATAAAAACAAGGGTTGGCGAGTTTGGGTACAAAGCCCTGACTCGTCAAATTCTCAACTCAAATCTGTTACTGCGATGAATGTAACCAACCCTCAATCCGGCCCTATCGTTCGCAGCGAACCAGAGCACAATTCGCTTGCCCGTCTGAAAACCCGCCGCCGGCGCTGGCTGACTGTCCATCTTTGGTTGGGTCTGACGCTGGGCTTGTTGCTGTCGATTTACGGTATCACCGGTAGCATCCTGGTGTTTTATCCCGAAATAGACGAATGGCTGCATCCCGATATGCTGACCGTGGAGGTGCCGGCGCATGCCAAGTATCGGCCCTTGGCTGAAATTTTCGCGGCCGGCAAAGCTGCCATGCCACCACAAGCCAAACACAACTTCGCCACGTATCCGCGTAACGAGTTTGCGAGCTTCAAGCTGCGCTTCGCGGTGGCGGATGCCAACGGTGCGGTGGAACGCTGGGAAGTAGGTGTCGATCCTTACACCGCCAAAGTCACCGGTAAACAGCTCCAGGACCAACCCGGCGATTGGTTGCCCCACACTTTCATCGGCCTAATGTTCAAGTTGCACTATGCCTTATTGTTGCCCAAAGACATCAGCAAGGTAGTGGTCGGCTTGTCCGGCATGTTATTGATCATCTCCACGCTGACCGGCCTAATCGTCTGGTGGCCGCTGACCGGCAAATGGCGGCAAGCACTGGTATTTAAAGCCGGTGTCGGCAAGGTGCGCTTCAATTACGACCTGCATAAAACCAGCGGCTTTTACACCGCGTTGGTGATGGTGCCGGTGCTTTTTTCCGGGGTTTACATGGTGCTGCCGCATAACGTGGTGCCTGTGCTGGAATTGTTTTCGCCGGTGACTTACCGCTACTGGTTTCAATCCACGCCATCTACGCCGGATGCGCCGACCATCGGCATGGATCAAGCCGTGGCTATTGCATTGAAACAATACCCAACAGGCCGGCCGCACTGGATTTACGGCGCGCCGAATCCCAGCCAGACTTACACGGTATGCCAGGACGGCGTCGATGCACCCGACAGTATCTTGCAACGCCGCTGCACGGTAATCGACCGTTACAGCGGCAAGATTCTGGACCTGGACGACCCCAGCCTGCCGACCGCCACGGCCGGCGAAATCTTCACCCATTGGCAATGGCCGCTGCATTCCGGCCAGGCCTTCGGCATGACCGGGCGGATTTTGGTGTTTATCACCGGTCTGGCTTGCCCGGTGCTATTCGTCACCGGCGTGATTCGCTGGCGGCAAAAATCCAGGACCAAGCAAGGACGGAAGGGCTGATTCCGATCCGTTATCAGGTGCCGAAACGAGTGGTCAATATTTTCGACCGACACGAGGTGCCTGAATTTGCCGCTCCGCAAGGCGTGCTTAGAAGCAGGATGCGCAATTTAAAAGTGCGTGATATGCCGCACTTTGGTCGTTGCGCTTTCGGGGGTTTCGCCATCAACTCAGCCGATTGACGGATCAATCGCCGAGTAACGCCGGCTTCCCGAGTTAGTGGCTTAAAATTTGCTGTAGCGGAAGACGTTTCATTGCCGACTATGTGTTCATGGATGCAATTACCGATTCCGATTTACTGGCTAGCTTTCTGCTCTATCAGAAGGAGCTCCAGCAATTTTTGACGCATAAGGTCAATTGCGCGGAAACCGCTGCTGACTTGATCCAGGAAACCTATCTGCGCATCGCCCGCTATTCCGCCGACGGCGAGATCGTCAACCAGCGGGCGTTTGTGTTTCGCATTGCCGACAATCTGGCCCTGGACCATTTGCGCAGCCGGGCCAGACACGAGCAACGCGACGGCGGCTTGGTCGAGGAAGACCTCGTTTGCAGCCAACCGCAACCGGACAGCATGCTGGAGGGGCAGCAACAAATGGAATTGTTCGAAAAACTTATCTACGAACTGCCGCCGCAATGCCGCAAGGTGTTCTTGTCGTGCCGAGTGGAAGGCAAGCGTTATTCCGAAATCGCCGCCGAGCTGGGCATATCGGCGCGTACCGTGGAAAGTCATATGTATAAGGCCTTGAAGCATTTGAAAGACCGCATCGATTTCCTTTGATGCGCCGTGCGCTCGTAACATGCAATTTAACCCCGTTCTAAAATCGTGGCATCATGCCTGCCTCGGCTCAACGCTTCGCGCTCCCAACCATGTCCGATAAGCTCCAATCCGCGTCTTCTAGTTCGCTCTCGGACCAGGCACTTGCCTGGTTTGCCCGCTTGCAAGCGGATGACGCCAGCGACGATGTGCGCCGCCAATTTGAAATTTGGTACCACGCCGATCCTCGGCACGCCGAAGCCTACGATAAATCCCGCAAGCTATGGAGCCTGCTGCAACAGCCGGCGGAGCGGGTTCAACAACGCCTGCAAGCGGATGCCGCCCAATTTAAAACCGAGACCTTTGCCACCGGAAGGGCGCAGGGTGAGGGGCGCTTGCAAGCGTCGGCGAGCCGCCGAAACCTGAGCCGGTTTGCTTCGGGCTGCCTGGGGTTGTTGTTGCTGGCGGCCGGCTGGCGCTTACCGGAGCACTGGCAAAACTGGCGTAGCGATTACCATACCGCAGCCGGTCAGCAACTCAGTATCGAATTGGAAGACGGCTCTCGGCTGACTTTGAACACCGATACGGCACTGGCGGTCCGTTACAGCGACAACTTGCGGGAGATCGAATTGTTGCGCGGCGAAGCCTATTTCGAAGTCGCGCCTAATAAGCAACGGCCGTTCGTCGTCGACGGCGGTCAGGCGACCGCGCGCGCCGTCGGTACCGCCTACAGCGTTCGTAAACAAGCCGACGAGTTGCGCGTCGTTGTTAGCGAAGGCACCGTAGAAGTTGACGCCGATAGTGCTAAGGCGTTGGTGCACGCCGCCGAGCAAGCCGAATACCGGCAAGGCCGGCTGCAAGCCGTTGCTCGGCTCGACAACGACGATGCATTGGCCTGGCGACGACGCCAAACTGTGTTTCACCGCCAACCTTTGACGCAAGTATTGGAAGAAATTAACCGCTATCGCAGCGGCCGGATTGTCGCGGTCAATCCGCGGTTGGCCGAGCGGGTGGTCAACGGTGTCTTCAACAACGCCGACCCCGATGCTGTGCTGGCCGCGCTGACCACCACGCTGCAAGCCAAGGCCTTGCGGATGCCGGGCGATTGGGTGTTGTTGTATTGACGTAATAGATGGGCGCGCCTTGCGCCGTTAGCCAACGAATATAAAAATATTTTTCTCGGCACTAAGGGTAAGCCCGAACCCGCGTCGTCTTTGTCGGTAACACCTGCCATCGACAAAGGAGATAGACGCATGAAATACCCCGCACACACTTGCCGTGCCCCACTCTACGTAGCACTTGCTGCCGGCCTATTGACGCCTACTGTTATCCTGTCTGCCGAGCAAACCGCGCAAACCTTTGATATTCGCTCCCAAGCGCTGTCCTCCGCGCTGATCCGGTTTTCCGCACTCACCGGCTTGCAAGTGCTGTATGAAGGCGACATTGCCGAGCGCATCACCGCGCCGGAATTAATCGGCCGTTATACGCCGGAACAGGCTCTGCGGAACTTGCTGCGCGGCTCCGGGCTGCAGTACCGGTTCAGCAACGGCAATACCGTCACCTTGGAAAAGGCGGCGGCGGTGGAACCGCAGTCCGCCGCCGGTACGACAACCTTGCCGACGATGACGGTGACGGGTAAAGCCTTAGCAAGCGAAAGCCCAAGCCTGACTACGCCATCGCTCCAAGAATCGCAAATCAAACTGAATCGCGTGGCGGGCGGTACGTCGGTGATCGACGGCAAGCGGATCGAAGAAGGCGCGCCCTTGTCGGTCAGCGATGCCTTGGCGACGGCGCCGGGCGTTTATGTGGGCGACATTAGTGCCGGCGCGACCGGTGGATCGCGCATCTCCATCCGCGGTTCGGACGGCAATTCCGATATTTCGCCGATTCGCGGAATAAAATTTCTGCGCAACGGCATGCCGTTTACTCACGCCAACGGGACGTTCGATGTCGAGGCGCTCAATCTTTATGCTATCGAGCATATCGAAGTCTATCGCGGTGCCAATGCCTTGGAATACGGCGGCAGCAATTTGGGCGGCGCCATCAACTACATCACGCCGACCGGGTATACCGCCAATGGGTTGAAAATCGGCATCGTCGGCGGCACCAACGATTATTACCGACCTTATTTCAGCGGCGGTAAAGCGTTTGAAAACGGATTGGATGTTTTCGGCACGTTTTCCTACGTCAATACCGATACGACCCGGGAAAACAATCATCAAGAGCAGTTTTTAGGCCATGGCAATGTCGGCTACCGCTGGAACGAAAATCACGAAACCCGTTTGTATTTCGATGCGCAAAACCATAATTTCTTGTGGCCGGCAACGCTGAGCAAGCGACAAATCGACCAAAATCCCCAGCAAAACCCCAACGATTGGTCCTTACCTAACGGCTTTTCATCTTACCGCTTCGATCTAAAGCATTCGGTAAAATTGCATGGCGGCGATCGACTCGATGTCGGCACTTATTACTCGATCAATAACTATCGTTACGACTATACCGATAGCGGCAATCACGACCAGTGGCAGGATGTCGGCTTTAACTGGCGGCATGAGATCAACGGCCAGTTATTGGGTTTAAATAACCGGGTAGTTTGGGGCGGTCTGACCCAATGGCAATTTATCAACGATAAAAACTACGGCATCGTCGGCCGGCAGCTTGGGCCGTTGTTGACGGCGGAGCGTGACCGCTGGCTGAATGTCGAAGCGTTTATGGAAGATCAATTGAGTTTGACCGACAGGTTTACCTTGATTGCCGGCATTCAATTGAATTATCGCGATGTGAATTACGAACGCTACGAAGGTTATGTGGCTAGTGCCGCCAGACCCAGCAACCAAGCCAATCAAGATTTCTTCACGGCTAACCCCAAGCTGGGCTTTACTTGGCAAGCCACCGACGAAGCACAGATTTACGGCAATGTCAGCCGTAGCGCTGAACCGCCAAAAATGGCCGATCTTGCCAACATTTATCTCCAACCCAAACGAAATCTGCAAACTGCCAGCACCGTGGAAATTGGCACGCGCGGGCAAGCCCAGCGCTTGAAATGGGACTTGGCTTTTTATCAGTCCTGGGTTAACAACGAGTACTTGATTGTTTCCAATCCCAGAAATCCAACGGCCTTTTCCTCCACCAACGCCGATAGCACGACCTTGCATCGTGGTGTCGAACTCGGCTTGGAAACCACTTTACCGCTAAATCTGGCGGCGTCGGGCGATAACTTACGGCTCAGCGGCAACTACACCTGGAATGACTTTACGTTTGACAGCGACCCCGCGCTTCGCAATAACCGCTTGCCCGGCATTCCCGAACACAATGCTTTCGTCGAAGCGCTGTACCAGCATCCCAGCGGCTTTTACATCGGCCCCAATGCCCGCATCGTCAGTTCCAATTATGCGGACTTCGCCAACACCCTGGCCGCCAAACCTTATGCGCTGTTGGGCGCACGCATGGGTTGGGATGACGGCAAACATTGGAAGTTGTTCGTCGATGGCCGAAATTTGACCGACGAGCATTATGCGTCGTCGGTGTGGGTTCTAGGCAATGCGAATGGTGCCGATTTGGACCAGTTCAATCCCGGCGCGACCCGCTCGGTATTCGGTGGCGTGGAATACCGGTTTTAAGCACTGGCGGGTTGTCAATTAGTAGGCCTAAACGTGCCGGGGCATACCGCTCCGGCCCGAAATGACGGTGGGAATGGCACTTAGTTCCCGCCAAACCCGGTCGATACGATGCGGATTTCCTACGCCTAAACGTCTTATGCAAGAAAGGCAGCCAGCGCTTGATCCGGACAAGAGCAGTATCTGGTTCCCTGGCTTCTTTTTCGAATATTGACGATAACCGTACTCCCATCATGAACAGTAATCTCTATCAACCTGACACGCTTATCCAATCCAAGCCGCAAAACCGAGAGTTGTCTCGCCTGAAAGCCCGCCGCCAACGCTGGCTGACCGTTCATTTATGGTTGGGTCTGACGCTGGGTTTGCTCCTGTCGATTTACGGCATCACCGGCAGCATCCTGGTGTTTCATGCCGAAATCGACGAATGGTTGCATCCCGAGATGTTGACGGTGCAGCCTCCGGAGCATGCCGAATATCGACCCTTGGCGGAAATTTTCGCAGCCGGCAAGCAGGCGATGCCGCCAGCCGCGAAGCATACCTTCGCCACTTATCCGCGCAACGAATTCGCGGCCTTCAAACTGCGGTACGCGGTTGCTGGTGCTGACGGCTCGCTGGAAAACTGGGAAGTTGCCGTTGACCCGTATACGACTAATATCACGGGTAAGCAACTCAAGAGGCGCTCCAGCAACTGGCTGCCCAGCACTTTTATCGGCTTGATGTTTGAATTGCATTTCGCCTTGTTGATTCCGGGAGAACTCAGCGAGCCGATAGTCGGCATGTCCGCCGCCTTATTGATTATTTCGACCTTGACCGGCCTGGTCGTCTGGTGGCCGCTGACCGGGCACTGGCGCAACGCATTAACCTTTAAAGCCAAGGCCGGCAAGGTGCGCTTCAATTACGATCTGCATAAAACCAGCGGTTTTTACACGGCACTAGTGATGTTGCCGGTACTGTTTTCCGGGATTTACATGGTGTTGCCGCATAACGTGGTGCCGGTTTTGGAGCTGTTCTCGCCGGTGACTTACCGCTACTGGTTTCAGTCCACGCCGCCCGCGCCAAACACCCCGGCCATCGGCATGGACGAGGCGGTGGCGGTTGCCTTGAAACAATACCCAACGGGCCGGCCGCACTGGATTTACGGGGCTGCGGAACGGACTAAAACTTACACGGTATGCCAGGACGGCGTCGATGCGCCCGGCAGCATCCTGCAAAGGCGTTGCACGGTGATCGACCGCTACAGCGGCAAGATTCTGGACCTGGACGACCCTAGCTTGCCGACTGCTACGGCCGGTGAAATCTTCACCCACTGGCAATGGCCCTTGCACTCCGGCCAGGCCTTCGGCATGACCGGGCGGATTTTGGTGTTTATCACCGGTCTGGCCTGTCCGGTTCTATTCGTCACCGGCGTGATCCGCTGGCGGCAAAAGCGTAGAGCCGGCCAAAATAACCGCAAAAATTTTGCCGTGTGATATGCCGCGACTTTTTCAAAAACTGCGGCATATCACACAGCGCTCAATCAGTGGGTATAACCAAGCACCGACGCAAGCTAGCGTGGCGGTCGGCGCAAACCGCTACCTCAGATCGTTTTCAGCGTCATGGCCTGAACATTGCTGGTTTCGCGCCAGCTGTCCCTCCGCAAACAATCGCCAATGCCCAAAGACCTTTCCGGATTTCTGCACACGCTGTTTCTGCAACACGCGCACGAAATCGGCAGCTTTTTACGCGGCCGTTGGCCGAGAGAGCCCGATGTAAGCGACATTGTGCAGGAGACTTTTCTGCGCTTATCGCAATATCCCGATCCGCAAACCATTCAAAACCCCCGGGCGTTTTTATTTCAGACCGCCGCCAATCTAACGGTTGACCGGCATCGCCGCCGCGAAACGCGCGCACGCTTCGATGAAGCCAACGCCGACATCGAGCATGTTGCCGACCAAAGCCTTTCGCCCGAGCATTATTGGCAAACTCATCAGCAATTGGAGAAATTCTCCAGCTGGTTGGACGAACTGCCGGAATTGCGCCGCCACGCCTTTGTGTTATACCGCATAGAAGGCTGTTCCCATGCCGAAATTGCTCAGCGCCTAGGGATTTCGGTACGTTGCTCCGAGCGTTACGTGATGCTGGCAATGCAACATATCAGCGCCAAGCTCAGTGCAGAACCGGAGCATGCTTGGCGGTAATTGCCGTCTAGCCCGTCTATGCCTATGTCCGGTAAACTGCTGCCCACTCAATTGAACAGAAGACCAGCGTGACCAGCATTCAATCTTGCAGCCAAGCGACCCGCGAGCAGGCGATAAGCTGGTTGCTGCGTCTGCGCGATGCGCCCGGCAACCCGCAAATCCGCCAGGAATTTGCTGATTGGCTGGCAGCCAATCCACTGCATGGGCAGGCTTACCAACAGGTTGAAGCGCAATGGGCCTGGATGGAACCCTTCAAACAACAGGCCTTCCTGGCGCGCAACGAGGCCTTGCGTTACCGGCCGCCTACTCGCAGGCCGGTTTGGCTGCAATGGGCAAGCTATAGCGCTGCCGCGATTGTCTTGCTGGGCGTCGGCCTGGCGTTATTCTCGCCGCAAGGTTGGTACGGATTCCCCCATAGCTATGGCACCGGCAAGGGCCAAAGACAGACCGTGACGCTAGCAGACGGCTCCAGCCTGGAACTCAACACCGACACCGAGGTGCGAGTGCATTTCAACCGTCGTCAGCGCCATGTCGATCTGGTGCGCGGCGAGGCTTTTTTTAACGTGACTCACGATGCCGAAAGGCCATTCACCGTGCATGTTGGCAATCTCAGCGTGCGCGACATCGGCACGGCATTCGATGTCTACAAACAATCCGACCGGGTCAGCGTCGCTGTGCAGGACGGTTTGGTGGAAATGACCGGCCAAGGCAGCAGCCGCGAATTGCACGCCGGTCAGCAGTTGGCCTATAGCCATGACCAGCGCTTCGTCGAAGCCTTGCAATCCGACATCGCCACCGTCACTGCCTGGCGGCAGGGCCAGCTGATTTTTCGCGGCCGGCCTCTTGGCGAAGCGCTGGCGGAAATCGGCCGTTATCACGACGTACAAATCCGCCTGCCCGATCCTAAACTGGCCGAACTGCGCGTCAACGGCAGCTTCCGCACCGAGCAACTGGATAATATGCTGAACGCGGTTGCCATGTTATTGCCGGTCAAAGTTAAACATGTCGGCGAGCGCGAAATCGTGCTGGAAGCGACATCATCGCGCAGGGCGAATGATTGACTCGGGGTTTGAAAACTGTTCGCCTTTATGCAGCTTGGCTACATACCCGTTTAAGACGTGACCCAACGGGCGTTGACAACACCAGCCCCGAGCGCAACCAAAGCGCCTAGCCCAAACGGGAATAGCCGCCATACCTAAGGCCGACTCAATCATTCGCCCCTAACGCCGGGTCGTCGCAAAATAAACTATCGTTTTGCTGGCGGCTTTTTTGATCGACTGCGTCTATGCCCATGACCCCTTAACCAATGGAGACATGGAGCATGACATTGACGATAAAACGCCTGGCGACCGCAATCGCGCTGATCTCGGCGCAAGCCTACGCCGAGGACGACAAACGCCATTTCGATATTCCCGCCCAAAGCTTGGCCTCCGCGCTTCAACAACTGGCAAATCAATCCGGCAGAGCGATGCTGTATGCCGAACAATCCGCCGCCGGCAAGACCAGCCCGGCGCTGCAAGGCGAATTTAGCGTCGAGGAAGCGGTGCGCCGCATGACGAATGGCAGCGGCCTTATTTACACAATCGACGGCAGCGGCACAGTCACGTTGAAACCGGGCGAGGGTAGCAGCGCCACCACGTTGGGAGCGGTAACCGTCGTGGGCCAATCGAATGCCGATACGAACGATCCCTACAATTCGAATTACCAAGTCCGTAACGCAACTACCGCGACCAAGACCGACACTCCAATGATGGAATTGCCGATGTCGGTTAAAGTGGTGCCCAAATCCGTGATCAACGAACAGCAAATTACCCGCTTGGACGATGCGTTGAAAAATGTCAGCGGGGTTTATGCCGGGCCGGGGAATGGCGGTACCGCCGATACCTTTTTGGTGCGCGGATTTGTAGACTTCAGTCCCTATTACAACGGCGTGCGCCTGGAGACGGGCTGGACTCAAGGTGGTCTGCGCGACGCCGCTGGCCTGGAGCGGGTAGAAGTCTTGAAGGGCCCGGCGTCGATCCTATACGGTCGTATCGAGCCCGGCGGCATGGTCAATATGGTGCCGAAAACGCCGTTGGCAACGCCTTACTATTCCCTACAGCAGCAGTTTGGGTCCTACAGTTTCTATCGGACCACGATAGACGCCACCGGACCGGTGACCGATGATAAATCGGTACAGTACCGTGCCAATCTGGCCTACGAAAACAAAGGCTCGTTTCGCGATTTTATCGAAGGCGAGCGGGTTTACTTTGCACCCACAGTGCATTGGGACATCAGCGACCGCACCCAGGCGACGTTTTATGTCGATTATTTGCATAACGACACCGCACCGGACGTTGGTGGTCCGCCGCGCATCGGGAATCGGCCAGCCGCCTTGCCGCGCAACCGCAATTTAAGCGAACCCAATATCCGCGCGGTCAGCGACGACATTTTGTTCGGCGTGGACTGGAGCCATGCCTTTAACAACCAATGGACCTTTCGCCACCGCTTCTTCGCCGACTTCACCGAAGACAACGAAAATCTGCCCGGTGCGCCGCTCGGCTTGGACGCGGATAACCGTACGCTCAATCGCGGAAATTTTGGTGTTCGTGACAATTTGGGCGTTACCTACAACACGAATGTCGATCTAACCGGGAAATTCAAAACCGGTATGCTGGAACATACTTTGGTGATCGGCGGCGATTATTTCAGTTTCGAAAATACTTTCGCTTGGCCGTCGGCGCAACCCGTCCCGGCCATCAACATCTACAACCCGGTTTATGCGGGAAATCTCGGTTTACTTTCGCAGTTGGATGCGGTGGGCAATTTAGGCTTTGAATGGTTTGGCTTGTATTTGCAAGACCAGGTCAAGCTGCCTTACGACCTGCATCTGTTGGCGGGTATGCGCTACGACAATGCCAACTCCTGGCAGGATTTTGGTGCCTTCGGCAGCGGCATCAAGGACACCAATCATGAGGACAAAGTCACGCCGCGCGTCGGCTTGCTGTGGCAACCCATACCGTCTCTTAGTCTTTATGGCAATTATGTGCAGGGCTTCGGTGCACCGAACATCGGGGTCTATGGCGATGGCGGTGCCAAAATTAAACCGCAAACCTCGGAACAATGGGAAGCGGGCGTTAAGAACGAATGGCTGGACGGCAAACTCAGCCTGACCGCAGCCTATTTCGAAGTTACCAAGCAAAACATAGCGTCGCCTATTCCGGGAACTTTGTTTTTCGAAGCGGTGGGCAAGGCTCGCAATCGCGGCTACGAATTGGATTTGACCGGCGAAGTGTTGCCGGGCTGGAAGGTGATCGGGGTTTATTCCTACATCGACTCGGAAATCGTCAGTAACGGCGGTGTCGACGAGGGCAATCGCCTGGCGAATGTACCCGCGCATGGCGGTAGCCTGTGGAATACCTACACCTTGCAGGACGGCGCCTTGAAAGGTTTGAAATTTGGCGCCGGTGTGGTCGCCCGTTCCCAACGGCAGGGATCGAACACCAATGACTTTCAATTGCCGGGTTATGCGATATTTAATGCATTGCTCGGCTACGAAACTCACGTCGGAAAAACCAAACTGACTGCACAAATCAATGCCGACAACTTGTTAGATAAGGAGTATTTTGAAACAGGACGTGCGGATAGAAACTTTTGGGGTACGCCGCGGACGTTTATGGGCTCGGTGCGTTTAGAGTTTTGATCGAACAAACAGGTGTGTTGGGGGTACAAACAGCGTGCCCCTAGCCAGCTTCGACACGAATTTGGACAACAATCAAACACGCCCGTATGCGGCCTTAAACCTTATCTTGCCTGAATTCATTCATATCGCGGTTATCGACCCGGTCGTAAATGTCTTCCACGTTTAAGGTCAAACCGATGGATTCGAAAGTGACCGCATCGCCCAAAAAATAATATTCCGACAGCCAGTGCTTGTTCCGGCGCAGCACCTGCACCGAAACGATGTCCTGTTCTATCAACACATACTCCTGCAAGGACGGCAAATTGATGTAGCGTAGCAGTTTGGTGGTGGTGTCGGTTTTGCGGGTCGAGCGCGACAGTACTTCGACGATGATGACCGGCGAAGTGGAAAAAACATCGTCACCGGCCATTTTGCTGCAATCCACCAGTACATCGGGATACACGTAATCCTTACCCATCCGCACTTTGATGTCGGCCATGAACGTTGCACAGGGCGTGCCTTTTAAGTGGTTTCGGAATTCGCCCAAAATATTGGCCGAGATACAGTTGTGGTTATAGCCGGCCCCGGCCATCGCATAAATCCGGCCGTCGATATATTCGCGCTTAACGTCGGAATGTATCTCCGTTGTCAGATACTCCTCTTCGCTCAGATAAAAACTGTCTTGTTCTTGCTGTAACGCCATGACTCGCTCCCAACTATGCTTGCGTTGCTTGAAGATATTGTTAGGGACCTGGCCTGGGAATACAAGGGGAATTCTCGACTAACGGCAGCAGGATTGCTCAGGTTTGAGCATGCCGCGCTCGGCAATTGCCCCTGAAATTGATAATGCGGAAAAAACCTGTGTGATTTGGCGTATCTAAAAGCCATTTTGCGTGATCTAACGCATCCGGCTCCACAAAAACTCCCGCCGCCCAAATACAAGCAACCACCGTTACGGGTAACTCAAGCTACTGTTTGCAAAAGGTTTAATCGCAGCCAAAACCTGTCTATCGATTTGAATTCGGCCGGATGGAATGTTTTTTGCGAGTTATTCCGTTCGATCAACCCCACCAAACCGGAATTGGTCCGGTTGCCATGCCGTTAAGTCCAGCCCAGCTTGGTAGTTTGCCTAACCGTTATCTTTTTCGTCACCGAGTCTTGTAGTGCCAAAATCCAAACCATCGCTGTTTGATCGGCTATTTCAGCGGCATAGCCAGGAACTCCGGGTGTTTGCCGGCCTGCGTAGCGGCAATGAGTTTGCCGAGGATTTGGTACAGGAAGCTTATTTGCGGCTGATGCAGCACCCCGAACCGGAGTCAATCGATAATGCCAGGGCCTTTCTATATCGAACGATCGCCAATCTAAGCGTCGATCAACACCGCCGGCAAAACGTCCGCGACCGTTTTCATGCCGAAATCAACGACAACGACCAGGTACTGCATGACATACCAACTTCCGAGCCATTACCGGAAGATAAATTAGCCTCGCAACAGGAGTTGCATGCCTTAAACAGCATTTTGCAGGAATTGCCGGAGGCAACCCGCAACGTTTTCGTGCTTTACCGGCTGGAAGGATTGTCACACAAGGAAATTGGCCGGCGACTGGGCGTTTCCGAACGTAATTCCGTGCGTTTGCTGGGGATCGCCGCGCAACACGTTCTGCTGCGCTTTGCTTCGTTGGATGACTAAGCGCATGGGCGGGGCAGCGGTTTTTCTCACCGCTTCATTTGCCGGATTTTAAATGTTGGGCGGCTACGTGATAATGCTCGGCAAGCGCAACCTAATGTCCTCTGTTTAACATGCCCAACATCCAGACCTCAACCGTTTTGCAGCAACAAGCCATAGAGTGGATTCTGCGGCTGGATTCGGCTACCTGCACGCCTGCAGATCGCCAGGCCTTCGCAGAGTGGCTGGCGCTAGGCGAAGACCGGCGACGCATTTATCAGCAGTTGGCCAGCCGTTGGAACAAACTGGATCGCTATAAGGGCCGGGATTTTCCGGTGCGTCGGCAAGCGCTGAGCTACCGGGCACCTCACAAGCGAACGCGCCGCCTTAGCACGCTGGCGTTAGCCGCTTCGCTGCTATTGGGCTTGGGCATCGCCACTTTTTCCGAGTACGGCTGGTACGGCTACCCTCGCCACTATGCAACCGAGCGCGGCAGCCGCCAAACCGTACATCTGGCCGACGGCTCGCGTTTGGAACTGAGCGGCGATACCGAGCTGAATCTGCGGGTCAACCATTGGCGGCGCTCGGTGGAACTGATCAAGGGCGAGGCATTTTTTAGTGTGGCCCACAACCCGCAACAGCCGTTTGAGGTGCAGGCCGGCCATGGCACTATCGTTGATATTGGCACCGAGTTCGACGTGCGCTTGCAAAACCGGCAGGTCGCTGTCGCGGTGCTGGAAGGCGCGGTAAAGATTGTGACGAGCGGCAGCCGGGAAATCAGCGCCAATCAAGTACTCGCTTACGATCAGCGCGGCGACTTTCTGGAAAGCCAAGACAAACCGGCCACTATCACAGCCTGGCTACGCGGCCAACTGGTGTTCGAAAACCGGCGGCTGGATGAGGTATTAAGCGAGCTGGAACGCTTTCATGACACCCGCCTGAGCTTGGCCGACCCAAACCTGGCCAAACTAAAAGTCAGCGGCACCTTCCATATCGGTAACCTTGATGGCGCGCTAAATGTGATCGCGATGACTCTGCCGGTCAATATTCAGCGGCCTTCGCCGGGACAGGTAATATTGGCCGGACGCTGAGGCCGCCAAGACCGCACAGCGCGTCTTCCCCTCCAATAATTTTTGGCGTCTTTTTCGGCTTGGTGCGTTTCATTCTGGAAACCCAAGCAAAAGGAGAAGATGGATGAAGTTTTTAATACAACCGGCGTTGCTCGGCGCCTTATTGGCCACTGCCTGCGAAGTGCGGGCAACCGAAACCACCTACAGCTTTGATATTCCGGCCCAGGAATTGGCGGCGGCGCTGCCAAAACTGGCGGCGCAATCCGGCGTACAAATTTTTTACGCTCACGATAGTGTGGCAGGCCGCAACGGACCGGCGTTACGAGGCACGATGACACTAAACGAGGCTCTGAGCAGGCTGTTATCCGCCAGCGGCCTGAGTTTTGCGATTGCCGGCGACGGTTCGGTATCGATCAAGGCGGCGGGCAAGGACGCGACGATGTTACAACCGGTGAACGTTATCGGTCAGACGGTTTACGACGCCACCGATCCCTACAATACCGATTACAACCGCCCCAATGCCACCACGGCCACCAAGACCGATACCCCGATCATGCAGACGCCGGTTTCGATTCAGGTAGTGCCTAAAGCCGTGCTGGCGGACAAACAGTCCATGACCTTGCCCGACGCAGTAAACGGCCATGTCAGCGGCGTGCTGGGCCGCACGGGCGGGGGATTTTTGTACGACAACTTCATCATTCGCGGCCTTGCCGGTTCCGGTTTTGGCGATGCCTACCGCAATGGCTTGTTCAATCGCCAGGATATTTACGACATCGCCAATATCGAGCAGGTGGAGATATTAAAAGGCCCGGCCGCAGTGCTTTACGGGCGGATCGAGCCCGGCGGCTTGGTGAATTATGTGACCAAGAAACCGCTGGATACTGCTTACTATTCTCTGCAACAACAGTTCGGCTCTTACGATCAATATCGCACACTGGTCGATGCCACCGGACCAATTAATGACGACAAGACGCTGCTTTATCGATTCAATGGCTCTTACACGGATAATCAGTCGTTCCGGGATTTTGTCGGCAACGAGCGCGTGTTTGTGGCGCCGGTCGTCACCTGGCGGCCGAATGAAAAGTTCGAAACCAATCTTGAGCTGGAGTACAAGCATGATAACTTTAACGCCGATTTTGGCATTCCCGCGATTGGCAACCGCCCGGCAGCCATTCCCTTCGACCGCAGCCTAAAAGATGGCTTTCAGCGCCAAACCGTGGAAAGTACGCTGTTGGGCTACGACTGGACTTACCACTTTAACGACGATTGGAAAATCACCCAGCGTTATCTGTTTAAGGATTGGTCGCTAAGCGGTCCGGCCATTTTCAACGGTGGCTTACAGGCTAACAACCGCATTCTGAATCGTTCCGCCTCCGTGGGTGTACAAGATGTACAGACACATTCCGGCAACATCGATTTGAACGGTAAATTCGACCTCCTGGGCAGCAAGCACAATCTGTTGATTGGCGTCGACGGCTTTCACGCCACGACCGAGGCGCCATCGGCAAATGGCTCATCTGCTTCTATCGATATATATAACCCGGTTTATGGGCAAGTAAACTTTGCCGCCTTGTCGACCTACAACAGATTCTTTTATCGCGAGGAATCGTGGGTGGGCGCATACGCCCAGGACCAGATAACGCTATTTGATAAGCTGCACATTTTGTTGGGAGGCCGCTACGACAACGTCACCACCGGCGCTATCGCCTCGACGGCCTCCCTGGATGCGGCCAAAGCCGGACGGATAGAGCGGGAAGACAACGCTTTTAGCCCGAGAGCCGGTATTCTTTACCAAGTCCAGGATTGGCTGTCGATTTACGGCAGTTACACTAAATCTTTCAGCGGCAACAATGGCGT
Source organism: Methylomonas sp. TEB (assembly GCF_047777895.1). Taxonomy (GTDB): domain Bacteria; phylum Pseudomonadota; class Gammaproteobacteria; order Methylococcales; family Methylomonadaceae; genus Methylomonas. Next base: position 237,768 of record NZ_CP180476.1, on the reverse strand, counting down.
GAGCGTCGGCGGCACCAGTTTTGAACCGCAGATTGGTAAGCAATATGAAATCGGCCTGAAGACAGAGTCGCAGGACAAGCGCTTTTCATCGACCCTGGCGTTTTTTCATTTAACCAAGAGCAATCTGCTAACCGACGATCCCAATGAAGCCAATCCCGACTACCAGATTCTGGCCGGCAAAATCCGCAGTAAAGGTATTGAGTTGGATCTGGCCGGGCAAATTACCGATCAGCTGCATTTGTTGGGGACGTATGCCTATACCCAGGTCAACTATGTGCAAAGCTTCAGCGGACTAAAAGGCAATCGCTTGGAGAATGTACCCGAGCACCAGGGCAGCTTGTGGGGCACCTGGCAGTTTACCGATACTTTTAAAGCGGGCTTAGGTGCTGTTGCAGTTGGTAGCCGGCCATGCGACACCGCCAATACCTGCTCGTTGCCCGGCTACGCTCGTGTGGATGCGATGGCGGCGTATAGCCCTCGCATTAGTCAACACAAGCTTACTTTGCAGTTGAACATCAATAATGTTTTGGATAAGGATTACTACGCAAATACGTCGGGTGGACGCCACACCAGCATTCCAGGTTCACCCATCAGCGTATTGGGTTCGTTGAAATATGAGTTCTAAAAGCCGCTAACAGGCTGGTGAAAAACCCGCCGATATTTCCCCTTACCCACGATGTTCGTGATTTTTTCGAGTTGAAATCGGCCCTGACATCGAGTTTCAACCGTTTTGCCCCTGTTTGAAGGGCTTTTGATTCGCCTGAAGCCGTCTTTGGACGGTTTTCAGGCGCACTTCGCCCTAGGTGGGCGAACTCCACGCCGGTTTCGGCGTGAACACCAAGAGATTGAGCAAGCGCGTCAGGTTATACGCGGCAAAGCAAAACAAGGCCTGACCCGCGACTTTGGCTAAGCCGATGTGACGGGTTTTGCGCAGGCCGCCGACCGTTTTGACCCAGCCAAAGGCTTCTTCGACGATTTTGCGGCGCTTGAGACTTTGGGCGTAACCTTTGCCGCGCGCGGTGCGGCCGTCGACGGCACTGCCAATCTTTTTGCGGGCCACATGGGCTTTGATATCACGGGACTCGAGTCCGTTGACGAACGCCGGTTGGTCATAGCCTTTGTCGGCACCGACGCTGCCACCTTGGGGCACGCGGCGTTTGATCATTTTTTGCGCGGCTTCGATTTCGGCGGTGCCGGTGGCTTGTGTGGTTTCGACATCGACAATCAGGCCGTTGCGATTCTCGGACAAGGCATGGGTGATGTAACGCAGTTTGGCCTCGGTGTATTCGCCTTTCTTGTAAAGCCGGGCTTCGGGATCGGTTGTACTTTGATGGGTGGCGTTGCTGCGCTTTTCGCCACTGAAGTCGATCTCGGGATTGCGGCCGGCGGGTTTATCGGGACCACTACCATCTTTTTTGACGAAGCTTTTGTGCGAGGCCCAGGCTTCAATCAGGCTACCGTCGACGCTGAAGTGTTCGTCGGACACCAGATTTTGCCATTCGGCTATGGCCAGTACCCGCTCAAAAAATTCGCGACTCAGGGCTTCAGACAACAGACGTTCGCGGTTGGCACTGAACACTGTGCGTTCCCACACGGCGTCGTCGATGCCCAGACCGACAAACCAGCGAAACAACAGGTTGTAGTCCAGTTGTTCCATCAACTGACGCTCGCTACGGACCGTATACAGGACTTGTAACAGCAAGGCGCGCAGCAGTTTTTCAGGGGCAATCGAGGGACGGCCTGTGTGCGAGTAACGCTCGGCAAAGACGGCATCCATAGAGGCCAATACGCCATCAACCAGTAGCCGTAAACGACGCAACGGATGCTGTTTGGGAATACGGTCTTCCAGGCTAACATAGCTGAACCAGCTGTTTTGAATGGCATCGTGTCCGCGCATTGAAAGGCTCCAAATTTAGGTAGCCTATTTTAACAGTTGGCCCCTCATCTATGCCTTAGCTTACTTGGCTTTTCGAGTTTTTCACCAGCCTGCTAAGGATAAGGATGGACGGAAAACTCCGCGCATCCACTGCCCCAAATCGTTTGGGCTGAGGGCGGGGTTAGTAATGGGCGACAAATGGGGCTATTTGTTAAGCAGGACCGGCTGCACTTCCTTGATGATCACCGGCGACATGGAAAAAAACATCGTCGCCAGCCGGTTTTCTGCAACCCAGGGATAAACATCATTACCCATCCGCACGTTGCCCCCGACCACAAAAGCGGGCCATTTTTGCGCAATGCGGCACTGTTATTCAAAAAACCAAGCGCATCGGCAACATTTGAGAAACGCTGAAACCTTGTCGCTGGTAAAAGCACTGAGCTTGCAGATTATCGGCGTCGGTCAACAAGCTGAGCCGGCGACAGCCATTTTGGCGGGCAAACGCGACCGCGTGTTCCAACAACCGGCTACCAAGACCTAGGCCGCGAACCTCGCTTGACACGACCATATCTTCCAGCCAGGCCACCCTTTCGCCCAGCGCGGTGGAGACTGTGTAAAGCAGATTCACCATACCGACAATTTGGCATTCATGCCGCGCCACCAGAATATGGCCGATGTTTGGGTCGGCAATGATGCTCGCCAAGCCTCGATGCTGAGCGGCATAATCGGGCTGGAACTCGGCTTCTTGACTGAATAATTCGCCTAGTAGCTGACAAAGCGCCGGGATGTCGGCCGCATTGGCTAAGCTTATTTCCATCCCCGTCTCCGGCTAAGCATTAAAAGCGTTGTGTAACACCCGATTTCGGCGCAAGGTAAAGATTGGCTCGGCATTGAGCAAAGCGCTGGGCAACTTAATCCTTAACAGCTTCAACCTGGATGAGCACCTTGACCTCATCGCCGACTGCCGGCACATATTTGTCGATACCAAACTCCGAGCGTTTTATCGTGCCGACCGCATCGGCGCCACAGGTGTACTTTAATCTGATGACATTCATCCCGCAGTAAAAGTGCTCAACGTCCAAATGTACCGGCTTGCTGATGCCGTGCAAGGTCAAAATGCCATCCGCACCGACCAATTTTTCGCCTTGAAAACTGAGCGTGTCAGATTTAAAGGCCATCAGCGGATATTGCCCGCTATCGAAAAACTCCTTGCCACGCAAATGCTCTTCCAACTCCTTCAAACCGGTACTGATAGACGCGGTGTTGACGCTGATGTCTATGCTGCCTTTACCCGCTGCGGTATCCAGCGTCACTTTGCCGCTGGTTTCGTTAAAACGGCCGCGTTGCGTGGAAAAACCCAAATGGCTGATTTCAAAGCTGGGGAAGGTGTGATGGCTATCGATGGTATAGCTATCGGCGGCCAACACGCTAAAACTCATCAGGCCGGCAGCGGTTATGGAGCAAAGTTTTCGAATCATGACTATGTCCTTTGTGGGTTAAAAAAACGAGCGACACTGCATTATTGCAGAGACTTTGTGATAATAGATCAGCTTAACTCTATCACTCTGGCCATTTGCCGCTCTCATGCAACGAATCTATTACTATTACGCGGCCTTGATGGGCTTCTTCGGCCTGTTTTTGTTAATGATGGCTTGGCATACGCTATTGTCACCATCGAACAAGTTGCCCACTGCATTGCTGTTGTTAATCTCGGCCGGACCGCTATTGCTGCCGTTTAAAGGTTTATTAAACCGCAACCTGAAAAGCTGCACCTGGATGTGTTATTTGAGCCTACCGTATTTCGCGCATGGCGCCGCTGAAGCCTATGTCAATCAAATAGAACGGCCTTATGCGCTGCTGGAAGTGTTGTTCAGCCTGCTGCTGTGCTTCGGCGCCGGCCTGTATGTCTACAAAGCGGAAAAAGCCTGAGCACCAGCGGCATGCAAGTCCCGTTACAATTCGAGTTTCAGAACGATCAGACCTTTGCCAGTTTTTTTCCCGGCAATAACGCCGAAATCGTCACGCAATTAAAGGCCCTGGCAGAGAACGGCCAGGAACAGCAAATTTTTATCTGGGGCGATGCCGGCAGCGGGAAAAGCCACTTGTTGCAGGCCTGTTGCCAGCAAGCCAAACTGGCGGGTAAAGACCCGTTCTATCTGGCTTTTGACATCGACCATTTGCCGGCACCGACCTTGTTGGACGGCCTGGAAGATCTGGAATTGGTCTGTTTCGACAATATGCAAGCGCTGGCCGGCCACCTCGACTGGGAACACGCGCTGTTTGCTTTTTATAATACGCATCGGCAGAACAATCATAAATTGCTGCTGGCTGCCGATTGCCCGCCAAAGTTTTTGGGCTTTGACTTACCCGACCTGAAAACCCGGATGGCTTGGGGACTGACCTTAAAAATCCAGCCTTTGCGCGACGATCAATTAATCGAGGCACTGACTTATAAAGCCCATTTTTTGGGCTTCGACATTCCGCCGGCAGTGGGGCGGTTTTTATTGAATCATTATGTTCACGATTTAGCAGCGCTATGGTTACTTCTGGAAAAAATCGACCGCGCTACCTTGGCCGCGCAACGCAAGCTAACTATCCCGTTTTTAAAGCAAATTCTGGCTGACGAAACATGAGTAGCAAAGTATTGATCGTAGGTGCCGGCGCTATCGGCGGCTTTTACGGTGGCCTGCTGGCTAAGGTTGGCGCAGAGGTCTCGGTGGTGTGCCGCTCCGATTATCACATCGTCAAACAACAGGGTTACCGTATAAAAAGCCATGACTTGGGTTGCTGGCAATTCATGCCTAGTCAGGTATTGCGCAATGCCGCCGATTACGATGGTCAAGCCGATTACCTGATTTTATGCAGCAAGGTAACCCCGGATATCGACCGGGTGGCACTGCTTCGCGATGCGGTAGCTCCACACACGGCGATTGTGCTGATCCAAAACGGTGTCGAGATTGAACAGGAGCTGCAACAAGCTTTCCCGGACAATCTGTTAATCAGCGGCTTGGCATTTATTTGCTGTAACCGGCTGGCTCCCGGCGAGATTAGCCACTTGGCTTACGGCAAGTTGATTCTGGGTAATCTGTCAGATAGCCACGAACCTAAAACATCGCATTTGCGCGATTTGTTCCTACAAGCCGGCATCGAATGCGCGATTAGTGAAGATATTGTCGCCAGCCGCTGGCAAAAATGCGTGTGGAATGCGCCGTTTAATCCGCTATCGGTACTGTCCGGCGGATTGGCAACTCAGGCGATATTGCAGAATCAGGAAAATTTTGTGCGCCGCGTTATGCAGGAAGTCTGCAGTATTGCCGCGGCTTGCGGCCATCCGCTCCCGACCGATATTGTCGAAAAACACATTGCTCTGACCTGTGATATGCCACCCTATAAAACCAGCATGCTGCTGGACTTCGAACGCGGACAGACCATGGAAACCGAAGCCATTCTCGGCAACGCGGTGCGCGCCGCCCAGCGGCAAGGTTTAGACTGTCCTTGCCTGCAGTCGCTTTATGTATTGATGCAACTCCGGGAGCTGCAAATCCGTTCTAATAGCCTTCTTAGCTAATTCACACAATTGACATTCTGCTTTTTGTTATTTTTCGGTTAGAATGTGAAGATTTTCATTGACCCTGTCTTTGAAGAAGCCGTGTGAATTTCGCCTCAGACCTTGCAAAGCGAAGACCGGCCGCATACTTCGCTAGACTAGCAGCTATGTGATCCACAACCAACCGTGGCAATGGTGCTGGGGTTTAAAAGTTTTTATGTCCATTTTTAGAGTATAACCATGACTGATCTATCGCTTTACAGAAACATCGGCATCTTCGCTCACGTCGATGCCGGTAAAACCACGACAACCGAGCGGATTTTGAAGCTGACCGGAAAAATCCACAAAATCGGTGAAGTTCACGAAGGCGAATCAACCATGGACTTCATGGCTCAGGAAGCCGAGCGCGGTATCACCATTCAGTCAGCGGCCACTACCTGTTCTTGGGCGGGCAGCACCAAGCAATTTGAGCCACACCGCTTCAACATCATCGACACCCCGGGCCACGTTGACTTTACTATCGAAGTTTATCGTTCCTTGAAAGTATTGGACGGCGGCATCGGCGTATTCTGCGGTTCCGGCGGCGTTGAACCGCAATCCGAAACCAACTGGCGCTATGCGAACGACTCCAAAGTTTCTCGTATCATTTACGTCAACAAGCTGGACAGATTGGGCGCGGATTTCTACCGCGTCGTCAAGCAAGTCGAAGACGTACTCGGTGCAAAACCGGTCGTCATGACCTTGCCTATCGGCGAAGAAGACAATTTCGTCGGCGTGGTCGACCTGTTGACTCGCAAAGCCTGGGTCTGGGATAACTCCGGCGATCCAATGAAATACGAAATCCAAGATGTGCCCGCCAACATGGTGGAACAAGTCGAAGAATGGCGCGCGAAACTGATCGATTCAGTCGCCGACCAAGATGACGACATCATGGAAAAATATCTGGAAGGCGAAGAACCCACCATCGAAGAAATCAAACGCTGCATCCGTAAAGGTACCATCGCGATGGATTTCTTCCCGACCTATTGCGGTTCTTCGTTCAAAAACAAAGGCGTGCAATTGGTACTGGACGGTGTTATCGAATATCTGCCGAATCCTACCGAAGTTAACCCGCAGCCTGAAACCGATATCGAAGGCGTACCAACCGGCGAACACGCGATTGTCGATCCAGAACGTCCGTTCCGCGCGCTGGTTTTCAAAATCATGGACGACCGTTTCGGCGCCCTGAACTTCGTCCGTGTTTATTCCGGCAAGCTGAAAAAAGGCGACTCCGTATTGAACACCTACACCGGCAAAACCGAACGTGTGGGCCGGATGGTGGAAATGCACGCCAACGACCGTAACGAGATCGAAACCGCACAAGCCGGCGACATCGTCGCGTTGATCGGTTTGAAAAACGTGCAAACCGGCCACACCCTGTGCGACCCCGACAAACCGGCCACATTGGAGCCGATGGTATTCCCGGATCCCGTTATCTCCATTGCGATTGCACCGAAAGACAAAGGCAGTAACGAAAAAATGGGTATTGCGCTGGGCAAAATGGTGCAAGAAGATCCCTCTTTCCGCGTTGAAACCGACCAAGAATCCGGCGAAACCATCATCAAAGGTATGGGTGAGCTGCATCTTGACATTAAAGTCGACATCTTGCGCCGTACCCACGGTGTAGACGTCAACGTGGGTAAACCACAGGTGGCTTACCGCGAAACCATTACCCAACGCATCGAAGACAGCTACACCCACAAAAAACAATCGGGCGGTTCCGGTCAATACGCGAAAATCGATTACGTCATCGAGCCAGGCGAAGCAGGCAGCGGTTTCGTATTCGAATCACAAGTGACCGGCGGTAACGTACCTCGCGAATACTGGCCTGCTGTCGAAAAAGGCTTTAAAGCCAGTATCGACAAAGGTGTGTTGGCAGGCTTCCCTTGCTTGGACTTCAAAGTCATTCTGACCGACGGTGCTTTCCACGCGGTCGACTCCTCATCCATCGCTTTCGAAATCGCTGCCCGTGCCGCGTACCGTCAATCGATCCCAAAAGGTAGTCCGCAATTGCTGGAGCCGATCATGAAAGTGGACGTATTCACACCGGATGCGCATGTCGGTGACGTAATCGGTGACTTGAACCGTCGCCGCGGCATGATCAAATCGCAAGATGCCGGTGTTACCGGTGTGCGTATTAAAGCCGACGTGCCGCTGAGCGACATGTTCGGTTACATTGGCGATTTGCGCACCATGACTTCCGGTCGCGGCCAGTTCTCCATGGAGTTCTCGCATTACACCGCTTGCCCACGCAATGTCGCGGAAGAGGTGATCAAGGAAGTTAAGGAACGTAACAAAGACAAATAAGCATTATACGGGCTGATCTTGTCGGCCCTTATTCTGCTTAATATTGCCGATCAGCCACCTGCCGCGTTAAGCGGCAGGTGCATTTTTAACCATAAAGCTTCCGCCATGCACGGCAGCTTGTTCATTTACCTAACCTTGGAAGAACAATATGGCTTTTGTAATCACCGAAAACTGCATCAAATGCAAATTTACCGACTGCGTTGACGTATGCCCCGTCGATTGCTTTCATGAAGGTCCCAATTTTCTGGTTATCGATCCCGACGAATGTATCGATTGCACCCTCTGTGAACCCGAGTGCCCAGCCAACGCCATCCACGCGGAAGACGAATTGCCGGAAGGCCAAGAACACTTCGCAGCGCTGAACGCGGAACTGGCCAAACAATGGCCTATCATTACGGAAGTGAAAGACTCTCTACCAGACGCCGACGAATGGAACGGCAAACCCGGTAAATTTGCGTTGTTGGAAAAGTAAGAACTGCCATTGATTAATGAAATACCGAGCCCATGCCCTTCCGGCATGGGCTCAACCCAGCGTTAAAGCACTCGCTAGTCACTAGCACTTAATCCCGCAAGTTAGCGATAGTATTTCGTGGTTACGCACTACGACCCTCGTGTTTTCGCCATTGAAAAGATGTAGTCATTGGATTGCACTTTGCTCGCGTTAGGCTGTTCGCTACAACCTCTCTGACTTGCTCTCCCGCCAGACCGCCCAGAACCACCCGTGCTTCTGCCGGCTCGCTGCGCGTCACTCTAACTCCACCCGCATTTCCGCGGAACACTCTATTTTTAGGGCTGCTCGTGACACCCCGCCAAGATTACATTATTAGCAGTTAATAATTCACCTCGACACTCGCTACGGCGGTACTTTTGCCACCATTTACGCCCCTTCCGACCCCATTCTCCATCTGACTGCTTGGTACTTCTCCCGTTAGTTTTATTGGTTTAATGTTGTTTCCCGTCATTCAGGTGCCATGATCACCGCCATTTACCTCGCTAAATGCAGACCCGAATAACTGCGGGGGTGGTATCGATTGTCAGAGCATTTTCATCCGACCCAAAACCCATCATGGCGAGAAATCAAGCAAAGCATCCGCAAAACCCCTAAGATCAAAGCATCCCCGCTAACTGTTCTAATTCCGTCATGAAAAACCACCACCGATTACTGCTGAGTTTAGTGCTGGGCGCGTGCGCCGGACTGGTCTGCCACGGCTTTGCCAACAGCGAGGCATTGCAAATCTTTAACCGCTACTTGATGGAACCCATCGGCCAAATCTTCTTGCGGCTGATCTTCATGATCGTGGTGCCGATGGTGATGAGTGGTTTGATGTTGGGTGTGTATCAACTCAGCAATCATCACGGATTGGCGCGGGTCGCCCAGCGCACTTTGTTTTTTACACTGTTGGCCAGTTCGGCATCGGTAGCGGTGGGGATTTCGCTGGTCAATCTGGCGCAACCGGGCGTTGGTTTGGATATTTCGCAGATGTTGGGCGATAGCAGCGGCGTGAATAAAATCCAGCAAAACGTCGCCCAAGCCAAGCCGGTGGTTCAATCTTTGTTGGAGATCATTCCCAAGAACCCGTTCGCCAGCGCTACTCAAGCATTGGAAGGCGAGATGTTGTCGTTGATGTTCTTTTCCTTGGCCTTCGGTGCGGCGCTGGCGGCGACCAATGGCGACAAGCCGTCGCGTTGGGTTGGCTTATTGGAAGAAACCTATGCCGCCTGCTTGTTGATCGTCGATACCGCGATGAAACTGGCGCCGATTGCGGTGTTTGCGCTGGTGTTTCAATCGACGTTCAAGTTTGGGCATCACATTTTGTTTTCGCTGGGGTTTTACGTGCTGGTGGTGGTGACCGGTTTACTGATCCAGCAAACCGTGGTTTACAGCATGCTGCTGCGCTTTTTTACCCGCATCAAGCCGCTGAGTTTTTTCCGACAATGCCGGGATGTCTATCTTTACGCCTTTGCCACCGCATCCTCTAACGCCACCTTGCCGCGCTCGCTGGAACTGGCGGAACAGGATTTAAAACTTAGGCCGGAAGTGGCGCGCTTTGTGTTGACGATAGGCTCCACCGCCAATCAGAACGGTACAGCCTTGTTCGAAGGCATTACCGTGCTGTTTCTGGCACAGGTATATGGTGTCGATTTATCGCTGGCGCAGCAGGTACAAGTGGTGTTGATGTCGATATTGGCCGGTATCGGCACGGCCGGAGTACCCGGCGGCTCGTTACCGCTGATCATGATATTGACCCAACAGGTCGGGATTCCAGCCGAGGGCATGGGTTTGATTTTGGGCGTGGACCGCTTCCTGGATATGTGCCGCACGACTTTAAATGTTAGCGGCGATTTGGTGATTGCAGCCTTGGTCGACCAACCCGAACAGCAGCGGCGCTAACAAAATAACTATGTCATATCACGCACTGCATTAGTCATATGCCTTGGTTTTAGCCCCAACTTAAATTGCCTCGCCTTCCGGAACACCTTACATTTCGGGCATTCCGCCACCATGGCATGTAGCTTGCTGAAAATTGAATTCTCGCATGAATTCGATTTGGCATGACTCAACCACACAACGCCGCCACCAGTCAGGAATTGGCCGATTTTTTTAACGCCAGCCACCCGCAACTGCAAAAATATCTGTATTGGCAGGTCCGCTCGCGGGAAGTGGCAGAGGAGCTGGCGCAGGAAACCTATCTGCGGTTTTTGAAACAAGAGCCCCGGCAAATTCTGGATTTGAATGCGTTCATGTTTACCATTGCCGCCAATCTGGCGCGAGACCATCTGCGCGGTATCAAACGCCAGCAACATCGCGAGATGGTGCCGCTGGATACCGACATAGCCGACTCGAAACCGCACACGGAAGACATCGTCGCCAGGCAATATCTGGGAGAACAATTGCAACAAGCCATCACCAGCTTGCCGGACAGAACCAGGGAAATTTTTCTGTTATACCGTGCCGACGAGCTGAGCTACAAACAGATCGCCGCGCGACTGGATATTTCCGAACGCACCGTCGAATATCATCTGCGCCAAGCGCTGCTGCTGTGCCGGCGTTTTTTGACCAATACTTAGCGCTGTTTAAATAGCACTCGACGCAGCCGCGCCCCATTCAAGTATCCATGCTGAAAATATACCCGGTCGAAGCGGCTCGGGCTTTGCTTTACAATCGCGCTCAACCGAACTTTTAGCCGCCGACTACCCGGAGTCCCGCCATTCACCCAATCGAATCATCCTCCGCTTCCGACCGCATCTTTACCGAAGCCAATGCCTGGTTTTTTCGGCTGCGCGCGGACGATGCCGGCCGCGCCGAGCGAGAACGGTTTGCCGCGTGGCTGACCGCCAGCCCCTTGCATGCGGAGGCCTGGGACACTGTGCAAGCGTTGTTCGCGGATTTGGAAGCCCCCGCCAAGGCCGTTCGCCTGCAAACCGCGGCACCCTTGACCGCCAAGCGTCCTCGACGCCGGCGAACCGCTAGCATGGCAGCGGCCTTGGCCGCTTGCGCGGTCTTGATCGCCGTGCTCCCGCAATCGACACTTCTGCAAAACCTACAAAGCGATTATCACACCGCCACCGGCGAACAGCGCCTAGTCACGTTGACCGACGGCTCCCGGCTGCTGCTGAATACCGACAGCGCGGTCGGCATCGAAATGACCGCCGCTGAACGCCGGGTTACGCTGCTGCGCGGCGAAGCGTTTTTCGAAGTGGCGCGCGCGCCGCAACGGCCGTTTTGGGTGGTGGCCGGCGACGCCCGCGCCCGAGTCACCGGCACCGCGTTCAGCGTCGGCCGCCGTTCGGAAAATGTTGCCGTCACCGTCGCCGAGGGCCGAGTGGAAACCAGCACCGAAAGCCATCCCGAACAGATCACAGCCTTGACACCGGGCGAGTCGGCGCATTATAGAGGGGCCCGGCTCTCCGCCAAGCACACGGCCGACATACCGCGCGAATTGGCCTGGCGCCAAGGGCAAATGGTATTCGTGCAAGCGCCGCTGGCCGAGGTGGTGGCGCAAATCAATCGATATCGCCCCGGCCGTTTGATCGTCACAGACCCGCAATTGGAGAATCGGCCGATCACGGCGGTGTTTAATATCGACAAGTTGGGCGATGCGGTATCCGCGCTGGAGCAAACCTTCGGCATTCGAGCCCGGCGTATTGCCGATTATTGGGTGTTGCTGGGGTAAAGTTAGAGCGTGTCCGGCCAAAGTCCGGCCGTATGAATAATGGCAAGCACATGAATGTCCTTATCCTGTACACGGTAAACAACAATGAACGGAAAATGCGTAATGATCAGTTCTCGGGTGCCGTCGATACGGCCCGGACGGCCCATGAAAGGATTTGCGAGTAAGCTATTCAGCGTGTCGTGAATTTTGGTAATAATTCGTGTTGCAGCATTGCGGTTGTCTTGAGCCACAAAGTCGTATATCTCGCTCAAATCGGTCTTGGCTCGCCGGGTATAGCGGAGTCTCATTTCATTGATGGCAACGAATGTTGTTCAAAAAACGCGGCCATTTCCGCGTCGTCAACGAAATCTCCACGGTCAGCTTGAGCAAGCCCTTCCTTGATTTTATCCAGCATGCCATTTTCCCACGCAATGAAATTGCCGATGGCTTGATTCGCTAGCTCCGTTTCATCTCGATGAGTTTGCTTGGCAAGCGCGCTCAATTGGGCTTTTAGTTCGGGATTTATTTGTAAGGTAACAGGCATGGCGGCTTCTTCCGTTGTTCGAAAAACATCGTGAATAACAGTTTAATGACTCGCGTTTCTTAACACAATAAACACAGCGTGGCGTAGAGGTGAAATATTTTTAATTTTGCCTAGGGATATGCGCTAAGCCATCGTCCTTGCTGGTTAATGGGCCGAATCGCCCAGCAACCCTGATGACGATTTATCTTGCGGAGATGTAAATGCCTGATCAAACACCTATCGCCACCCGCTTGCCACGGCGCAAGTCCGAAACACCTGCGCGGCTGCCCGGCGGCCTGTTGCTACTTTCGCTGGCGGCATTCCATGCCGCGCACGGTGTAGAACCGGCCTCGACAGCCCTGGCCGAACAAACGGCCGACTACCGGATTCGCTCCCAAACCCTGGACAAGGCCTTGGTGGAGTTTTCGCTGAAATCCGGCATTCAAGTGGTGGCCGACGGCAAATTGACCGCCGGCGCTATTTCTCCTGGCGTATCCGGCCAATATGCGCCGGAGCAGGCTTTACGAAAATTGCTGGCGGGCACCGGTGTGGCGGTGCAATCCAGCCGCAACGGCACGGTGACTTTGGAAAAAATCGCCGCACCCGAGCCGCAATCTGGCGCCAATACCTTGCCGACGGTGACGGTGGCCGGTAAGGCTGCGTATGACCTCACGGACCCTTATAGCCGCGACTACAATCGGCCCATCGCCAGTACCGCGACCAAAACCGATACCCCCATCATGGAAACGCCGATGTCGATCCAAGTGATTCCGCGCGCGGTGCTGGACGATCAACAAGCGATTTCGGTCGGCGATGCCTTAAAAAACGTCAGCGGCGTGCAATCGGGGGGCTATAGTTTTTACGACAACGCCACGATCCGAGGCTTCGATGCCGGGCAAAGCACCTATCGTAACGGTCTGCGCCAACCTTATATCACCAACCTGGAAACCGCCAATCTGGATCGGGTGGAGGTCCTGAAAGGGCCGGCATCGATCTTATTCGGCCGCATCGAACCCGGCGGTTTGGTCAACCTGGCGACCAAGCGTCCGCTCGACACCCCTTATTATTCCGTTCAACAGCAGTTCGGCTCTTACGACCTCTTCCGCACCACGGTCGATGCGACGGGACCGCTATTGGCGGATAAATCGCTGTTGTACCGGATGAATATCGCATACAAAGACAACGATACCTTTCGGGATTTCGCGCATCAGGAGCATGTGTTTGTCGCGCCTTCGCTAACCTGGCGTCCCAACGACCGTTTCGAAACCAATCTCGACATCGAATATCAGCACGATACCTGGGTGGAAGACGGTAGCGATAGCGGCATTCCGGCTATCGGCAACCGTCCGGCCAATCTCCCGATTAATCGCTATCTGGGCGATGCAGTGTTCAATCGCCAAAACCCGAATACTCAGGATAAGGTGTTGTTGGGTTTCGATTGGTCGTATCAGTTCAACCAAGACTGGAAGCTGAAAAACCGCTTCCAATACATCGACGCGCAATATCATCAATCGATACTCTGGGCGGATAGCCTGGCGGATGACAATCAAACGCTTTCTCGCGGCCTGTGGCATACACCCATCCACCGGATGACCTACAGCACCAATCTGGATTTGACCGGCAAGTTCGATACCGGATTTGCCCACCACGATGTATTGGTCGGCTTCGATTTAAATCGCTTTAACAGTCAGGACGGCGGCGGATTTTCGGGCTATGCCGATGCTTATTCGGACCTGGATATCAATATCAACAACCCGGCGTACGGCGTCGATCTATCGGCGTTGGCCGGCGCGAAAAACTTTTACTATAAATCCCAAGATAACTGGTACGGCGTCTATTTTCAGGATCAGATCACCTTGTGGGACAAACTGCATATTCTGGGCGGCGGCCGCCACGACTGGGCGGAAAATGGTAGCGGCGAATCGTCGAATTCGCATGCCGCAATCTCGATGAAAAATACCCGTAGCGAATTTTTCAGCCCTCGGGTCGGCATTCTCTATCAGCCTTGGCAATGGCTGTCGCTATACGGTAATTACGTGGAGTCCATAGGCAGTAATAATGGCGGGCGCTCCGCCTCCGGCCAACCGTTCGGACCGCAGACCGCGACCCAATTCGAGGGCGGTATTAAAACCGAATTTTTCGATGGCCGCCTGAGTTCCACACTGGCCTATTATCATCTGACCAAACAAAACACGCTGGCCACCGATCCCAACAACCCCTTGTTTAGCGTAGCGGTGGGCGAAGCCCGTAGCCGTGGCGTGGAGCTCGACATAACCGGCCGGGTTACCGAGAACCTGAGTTTGATCGGCACTTATGCCTATACCGATACCAAAATCACCAAGGATTCGGCGGCGACCTATGATGCTGACGGCAACGCCATTGCCACGAACTCGGGCAACACCGGCCACCAACTGCCCACGGCACCGCGCCATTCTGGCAGTCTGTGGGCCAAATATGGCATAGACAACGGCCTTTTGCGGGGCTTGAACTTCGGTACCGGCGTTTATGTCCGCGGCCAGCGGCAGGGCGATAACGCCAACAGCTTCCAATTGCCTGGCTATGCGCGTTGGGATGCCAGCATTAGTTACAGTTTCAAACACGGTGGCACCAAAATCACCCCGCAACTCAATGTCTACAACTTACTCGACAAAACCTATTACGACCATTCCAGCAATCGGCTGAATATTCGCCCCGGCGAACCGTTGACGTTTCTGGGTTCGGTGCGGGTGGAGTTTTGATGCCGCACGCCATAGCGGCTCGGGGCTTCCAACCCCGATCCAAAAATTTTTAGGCTAGCCCGGTGGGAATTTCACTGTCTGATACGTCTTATCCGCTGATGGCCGGCACTTTGCCGGCTTGAAATGGAAATCCTGGAGCCGCTATGAAAATCCGCCCCTTTTGGGTAGTTGTGCATCGTTACGCCGGGCTGGCGATGACGGTGTTTTTGATCATCGTCGGTTTGACCGGCAGTCTATTGGCGTTTTACAGCGAATTGGAACAGCTGATCAGTCCGCAGTTATTCGCTCCGGCATCCGCTTCGCCGCGCTTGAGTCCGCCGTTGCTGAAAGCCAAGGCCGAACAGTTGGTGCCGCAAGCTAGCGTCGTGGCAATATGGCTGGAGCACGATGCCGCGAATGTTGACCTGGAGCCCCTTAGCAATCCTGCTAACGGTAAACCTTATGAACTCGGCTTCACCCAGTTGATCCTTAATCCCTATACCGGCGAAGAACTGGGCCGCCGCACTTGGGGAGCGATTTCCGAAGGCTGGATCAACCTGATGCCCTTTGTTTACAAGTTGCATTATGCGCTGGCGTTGGATGAAATCGGCGGCTGGATTTTGGGCGTTACCGCGCTGGTGTGGACCTTGGATTGCTTCGTGGGGTTTTATCTGACGCTGCCCGTTGCAAAACGACACACCTCGCCGGCTGCCCACGGAAAGCCGCGTTCGTTTTGGCAACGCTGGGCGCCGGCCTGGAAAATCAAAGCGCGCGGTTCCCGCTTCCGCATAAACTTTGATTTGCATCGGGCCGGTGGTTTATGGGTGTGGGCCATGCTGTTGGTGTTCGCCTGGTCCAGCGTTTATATGAATCTGGCAGATACTGTTTACGCGCCGGTCACCCGGGCGGTATTCACCGATTATCACGAACCCTGGATCGATTTTCCTGATCTGGACAAACCCTTGGAGCAGCCAGCAATTGCCTGGTCTGACGCTTACCGGATAGCCGTCGAGCAGATGGGCCAAGCGGCGCGTGAGCAAGGATTTGTGATTCAGTCACCGTCAGGCTTTCGCTATAACCCGGCCAAAGGGTTTTATGTTTATCAGGTGCGCACTAGCCTGGATATACAGGACAAGCACGGCACTACCCGTTTGGTAATCGACGCAACCACCGGTGCTGAAAAATTGCTGTTACTGCCCCGCGGCCAATATGCCGGCAACACAGTGACCAATTGGTTGGGGGCCTTGCACATGGCCAACGTGTTCGGCATGCCTTACCGGATTTTTGTGTGTCTGCTGGGGCTGGTGATTGTGATGCTATCAGTAACCGGAGTAGTCATCTGGCTGAAAAAACGCCGGGCCAGACTGCAAAAAACGGTGTTGCAGGATTAAGCTTAAGAGGCTGATGCCAGCGAGTAAATTATGGTTTTCGCTGGCGTCCGCCATCCCATAAGCCTCACCATCGATTAATTGATGTTTGATTGTGGGCTGTAGTTATCCCCGAAGATATTCTTCCGGGCTAATGCTGCGCTGGGAGTGCGGTAATGCCATGGCTGAACTCACGAGGAAAGCAGTTTTCAAACGGTGTGATGCAACATAGTCGATAGCCGGCCTGGCAGTCAAGCGTCCCGGCGCCAACTGGTAATAACGCACTTGCAGCCATCAGCGTGGCCCTGTATCGTTGCGGGAACCCTAATTCTTGCTTGTTGACTTTACATGTCCGATTCCGCTCCCAACAAATTGATCCTGGTCGACGGCTCGTCGTTTCTGTTTCGCGCCTTTCACGCCGTACCACCGTTGACCAATGCTCAGGGTGAGCCGACCAACGCTGTTTACGGCGTCTCCAACATGTTGCGCAAGCTGATCAATGACTACAACACGCCCTATATTACCGTGGTGTTCGACGCGCCAGGCAAGACTTTCAGACATGATTTGTACGATCAATACAAAGCGCATCGGCCACCAATGCCGGACGACTTGCGGGTGCAAATTGCGCCCTTGCACGATTTGATCCGATCCTTGGGTTTACCGCTGATTATCGAACACGGCGTGGAAGCCGACGACGTGCTCGGCAGTCTGGCGCAAAACGCGGCGCGCCAAGGCTTTGAAGTGATCATTTCCACCGGCGACAAGGACATGGCGCAGCTGGTCAACGAGCAAATCACGCTGGAAAACACCATGACCAACACCCGCATGGATATTCAGGGTGTGCAGGACAAATTCGGCGTCAAGCCGGAGCAAATCATTGATTATCTGGCGCTGATGGGCGATGCGGTGGATAACATCCCCGGCGTGCCGAAAGTCGGTCCGAAAACCGCCGCCAAATGGTTGCAGGAATACGGCACGCTGGACAATCTGATCGCCCGCGCCGACGAGATCAAGGGCAAGATCGGCGATAACTTACGCGAGGCCTTGGGCCAATTACCGCTGTCGCGTGAGTTGACGACGATTAAATGCGACGTGGCTTTGCATTACAGTCTGGACGATTTGAAACGCAAGGAGCCGGACATGGCTGCCCTGAAAAATCAATTGGGGCATTTGGGGTTTAGCAGTTGGCTAAAGACTTTGAATGGCGACGGTTCAACCCCCTCTCCAGCGGGAGAGGGAGGGGTGAGGGGGCAAGCAAAAAACGACTCTTCGGAATCCTCAGTCCAGCTCTCTCACGCTGGAGAGAAGGAGCCGACGGCTGCGTTAGCTAGGGATTACCAAACCATCCTGACCCAAGCCGATTTCAATACTTGGCTGAACAAGCTGCAAAATGCCGATCTATTTGCCTTCGACACCGAAACCACCAGTTTAAATTACAGCGACGCGCAAATCGTCGGCGTGTCGTTTGCAGTGGAAGCCGGTCAAGCGGCGTATCTGCCGGTGGCGCACGATTATCCCGGCGTACCGGCCCAACTTGACCGGCAAAGTGTATTGGATGCCTTAAAGCCCTTGCTGGAAGACCCAAAAAAAGCCAAGCTGGGCCAAAACCTGAAATACGACAGCCATGTGTTGGTCAATCACGGCATCGCGTTGCGCGGCATCCAACACGACACCATGCTGGAATCGTATGTGCTGAACAGCACCGCGACCAAACACAATATGGATGATCTGGCCAAGCATTACCTGGGGGTGGATACCATTCATTTCGAAGACGTGGCCGGCAAGGGCGCCAAGCAGATCGGCTTCGCCGAAGTGGCTATCGAGCAAGCCAGCGAATATGCCGCCGAGGATGCCGACATCACCTTGCGCCTGCATCAAACCCTGTCCGCGCAATTGCAACAACACCCTCGTTTGTGGGAGTTGTATAACGAAATCGAAGTGCCGCTGATCGGCGTGTTGGCGCGCATCGAGGAAAACGGCGTGTTGATCGACAGTGCAATGCTGGCCCAGCAAAGTCTGGAGTTGGCGAACCGGATGATAGGCATCGAACAGCAAGCTCACGACCTGGCCGGCTCGGCGTTCAACCTGGGTTCGCCCAAGCAGATTCAAGAAATATTGTACGACCGCTTGAACTTGCCGGTGTTAAAGAAAACCCCGAAAGGTCAGCCTTCCACCGACGAATCGGTATTGCAGGAACTGGCGGTGGATTATGCTTTGCCCCGGTTGATTTTGGATTTTCGCAGCATGAGCAAGCTGAAATCCACGTATACCGACAAATTGCCGCAGCAGATCAATGATCGCACCGGCCGGGTGCATACCTCCTATCATCAAGCGGTGGCCGCGACCGGCCGTTTGTCCTCGTCCGACCCCAATCTGCAAAACATCCCGATTCGTAGCGAGGAAGGTCGCAAAATTCGGCAGGCTTTTATCGCCCCGCCCGGCTATAAAATTGTCGCCGCCGACTATTCGCAGATCGAACTGCGCATCATGGCCCATCTATCCGGCGATGCCGGCCTGCTGGCGGCGTTTTCGCAAGGTGTGGACGTGCATCGCGCGACGGCGGCGGAAGTATTCGAAGTGGAACTGGATCAGGTGACTCACGATTTGCGCCGTTCGGCCAAGGCCATCAATTTTGGTTTGATTTACGGCATGTCGGCGTTTGGACTGGCTCAGCAATTGGGCTTGCCGCGCAACCAAGCCCAGGCGTATATCGATCTGTACTTCAGCCGTTATCCCGGCGTGAAGCAATATATGGACAACACCCGGGAACTGGCCAAGCAGCAAGGCTATGTCGAAACCATTTTCGGCCGCCGCCTGTATTTGCCGGAGATCAACTCGCGCAACGCCGCGATGCGCCAGTACGCCGAGCGCACCGCGATCAACGCGCCAATGCAAGGTACAGCCGCCGACATCATCAAGCGGGCGATGCTGGCTTGCGACGCCTGGATAGGTGCAGACAATCCGGACGTAAAAATGATCATGCAGGTACACGACGAATTGGTGTTCGAAGTAGCCGAAGTGCGCTTGACCGAACATATGGAAACCATCCGCGGCATCATGTCCGGCGCCGCCGAGCTGCATGTACCCTTGCTGGTGGAAGTGGGTAGCGGCGAGAATTGGGACGAAGCGCATTGAGCATTACTGAGGCTGTCGGGCCATGAAATTCAAGTTCTGGGGAGTGCGCGGCTCGATTGCCACGCCGGGGCCAAGCACGGTTAAATACGGCGGTAACACCACCTGTATCGAAGTCACCAGCAGTGCCGGCGATTTAATCATTCTGGATGCAGGCACCGGCATCCACGCACTGGCGCAAAGCTTGCCCCAACAAGCGTTGACAGCGCATATCCTGATTACCCATACCCATTGGGATCACATCCAGGGTTTGCCGTTTTTCCTGCCGATGTTCAAAGCCGGCAATATCATCAACATCTACGGCGGCCTGGAACCTTTGACGCATCAAGGCATCGAGCGGGCGATGCATGTGCAGTTGCAGCACAGTTACTTCCCGATCAGCGAAGCGCAGTTAAAGGCCGAGGTGCGTTATTTCACACTGAAAGCCGGCGCGCCGATTACCGTGGGTAGCGTACGGGTGACGCCAACGGTACTGAATCATCCGGTTTACAACTTTGGTTATCGTCTGGATGACGCTGACGGCAGCTCCTTGTTTTTCACCGGCGATTACGAGCCGCAGCTTAATCCTTATCAGCCCGATCATCCCGGCTACCCGGCCATGCAGGAATTAATAGAACAAAAGCACGAAGAGGTGATTGCGGCGATGGCAGGTGTCGATGCGTTGATTATGGACAGCTCCTACACCGACGCCGAATACGCCAACCGGCATGGCTGGGGCCACGGTACTTATCGTTCGGCGATGAATTTCGCGGCCCAGGCGGGCGCTAAACGCTTATTTTTGACGCACCACGAGCCGACGCGGAGTGATGCAGATTTGGAGGCGATTTTTGCATCGCTTTTGCAGACTGGTGAGGTTTCGGTTTGTTTGGCTCGGGAGGGGGAGGAGTTTGAGTTGTTGGATGACTCTGGTCAGTCCGAATAAGTTAGGTCTGATTTTGCTGGAGTTTGGTTTTTTTGTGTCGCTGGCGCGACGGGTTATTTGTAAGTCGGGGCTCGGCCCGACAGCCGAGATACTTTCGCTACGAAAACCATCCCTGGTTTTTGCCCTTCGGGCCAGCCTGACGGCTGTTCAAATTCGCTCCCGGCGAATTTGTGCTTCGCCAAAAGAAAGTATCCAAAGAAAAGGCCACCCGGATGCCGCTTATTCCCTGTGCTCCTCGCTTTTGAACGGGGTCGCCGAAAGAGGCTTCCTGCCCCTTCGGCAACGCGATGCATCCATGCATCGCCCCTACGGGCTGCTCCGTTCAAAAGCTGCGGTGCTCGGCGCGGTATACGGGAGAAAACCGTACCTCGCTTTGGATGTTATTTAGTATTTCCTCGTTCCCACGCGCCGCGCTCATCGTTATACACAAGTCTCCCAACGACTAAACTACCAGGAGGCATGAGGCATATAGATGATGGAGAACAGCGATGAGCAATTGGGCCGAAGAAGAAGTACAAACCGCTGATTTGGAAGATCGGCGCCTGAATAAACGATTGGCACTGTTACTGGAGCGATTAGGCGAACATCCCCAGCTCAGCATCCCGGCGGCCTGTGGCGGCTGGAAGGAGACGATGGGCGCTTACCGGTTTTTCGACAATGATAAGGCGACTTTCAAAAAGATACTGGCGCCGCATCGAGATGCCACGGTCGAACGGATGAAGAGCAGCCCGGTCGTATTGCTGGCGCAGGACACGACGGAGTACGACGAAAACATTTGTTTGGGGCCAAAAGGTCTCGGTACTTTGAAAGAGATAGCGAAACATGCGCGCCGACTACATCCGACCATCGCCTTTACGCCGTCGCGGATTTGCTTGGGTGTCGTCAAGGCAGCGTATTGGGCGCGTGACGGCGCCAGCCCGCGACAAGCGCGGCGGCACAAAGGCGTGGACGAAAAAGAAAGTCGGCACTGGCTCGAAAGCTATCAGGATAGCTGTGCCTTACAGGCGCAAATGCCGGACAGTTTATTGGTCAATCTCGCCGACCGCGAGGGCGACATTTACGAATGGTTTGTCGAATACCAAGACTATGCGCCGACTGCTCGCGCTGAATGGATTGTTCGGGCGACGCAGAACCGAGACCTTCTGGTCGAGCCGGAAAATGCGGCGAAATGGCTATGGTCGGCCCTGGATCAAGCGCCGGTCATGGGTTATACCGAGGTTAATGTCAAGTCGCGGCCGAACCGTGCAGCGCGACTGGCGCATATCACGGTACGCGCCGCCACGGTGCCCCTCAAGCCGCCAACGCGTATTGGGTATCGACTGCCGGCATTGAGCATCAACGCGGTGCTGGCGCGCGAAGAGACGCCGCCAGCCGGCAAGGAACCCTTGGAATGGCTCCTGCTGACCAGTTTGCCTGTGGCGAGTTTCGAGCAAGCGACTACGGTGGTGGCGTGGTATGGCGTGCGCTGGTGTATCGAAGTGTACTTCCATGTATTGAAGAGCGGTTGCCAGATCAAGCGGCTACATCTGGAATCGGAAGAACGGCTACTACCTTGTTTGGCGCTCTATATGGTTATTGCCTGGCGGGTGTTATTCAGCCTGATGCTCGCGCGCGCAGCGCCGGACATGGATTGCGAGATTATTTTCGATCCGCAGGAGTGGCGAGCGGCTTATATCGTCGTCAAGCGCTGTCCACCACCGCTCACGCCACCGCGCCTCGGTGAGGTAATCCGACTGATTGCAAGCTTAGGCGGTTATTTTGCCCGCAAACACGATGGTCCACCGGGTGCCAAGGCCATGTGGATCGGCTTACAGCGCTTGCGCGATTTTGTCATCGCCCTCAATGCTCAACAGGATCTCGCAATGAGATGTGTATAACGATGAGCGCTAGCGCGTGGGACGGCACTTGTGTATAACGCTAAGCGCGCCGCGTGGGAACGCAGACTATCCGCGCCAGCGGTAACATACGACAAAGCAAGCAAACGAGGTCAAACCCATGGGCCGCAGTCGTTACCGCATTCTCCAATCCCAGCAGCCGCATTTCATAACCTGTACCGTACTTAACTGGATACCGTTATTCACGCGCCCGGCTACCGTGCAAATCGTGCTGGACGCCTTGATTTACCGTCAACAGCAGCACAATTGGCGAATTTACGGCTACGTCATTTTGGAAAATCACTTGCATTTGCTGGTACAAGTTGACGATTTATCCCATCAATTGGCCCACTTCAAATTATACACCGCGCGCCAGCTGATCGATTATTTGCAAGCCATTAACGCCGAGCGCTTATTGAAGCAATTGAACTGGTTTCGCAAGGCTCATAAAACCGACCGGGATTATCAGTTGTGGGAAGAAGGTAGTCATCCGCAGTTGATCGACAACCCCGACGTCTTGCGGCAGAAATTAGACTATATCCACCTGAATCCGGTCAAACGCGGCTATGTCGATTTACCGGAGCATTGGCGGTATTCGAGTGCCCGGAATTATGCGGGGCAGGATGGATTGTTGCCGGTTTATCGGGATTGGTTTTAGCTGACCGCAGCGCGGCTGGTTTGCATTCCCACGCGGCGCGTGGGAACGAGATAATACCGTTGATCGGCTCAACGGATGGACAGGAGTCAACGCCTCCGCCGTTGGCAATGCGGCAAATGATAAAACCTGGAGATTATCCGCATGAAAAATAATAATGCGTTAATGCAAGACCTGGCCCCTATTGCGCGTGATAACGGTAATTGATGGAGTTTTATATGATTTTGAATAGTTTGAAAATACAGCGCAATGCCTGTTGGTTATTGCGCCTTGCAGCCTTCTGTTTCACCTTATTGTCATGCCAAAACAGCTTGGCAGAAACTAATCCCGAGCCTGTTTTCGAGTTGACGCATACCTGGGGCGGCGTTCCTACTTCCGTTATCAAAATATATCCCGATGGCAAAGTCCATTTTCACCGCAACAAAACTGATTTTGGTAGTGAATCCGAAGACCGCTATGCACAGATGACAGCAGAGCAGTTGAATGAACTGGTGGATGTATTTTTATCGCTTCCATTTGATGCCTCAAAAAAGCTTGAGCGGGCAAAGGAAAGTGTAAGTGTACCTTGGCGTGTTTTTATCGCCTATAAAGATAAATTCATTAATATTACTATTCAAGACTCTATTTTTTTTCAATTTTTTGAAAAAAAAATGAGTAAATATAGCAATCTAAAACAATTGCTTTGCGGTGAAAACAATCAAGATGAATGTGGCACCAATGTATCCAATATACCCGATGATTTACAGGGCCTTAGAAAATACATGGAACCATGAAGCTTACTTTAAATTTTAACTTACATACAAACAGCGGAAAACTATGACAACGGTAACCGATGACCAAAAAGGCCAACTCATTAAATCCAGCTGGTTTTACCCGATGGAGACTAAAGGATTGACACTTATCTATAGCATCGTAGCCCCGATTAGCGAAGCGTAATCGGGGGGATGTGAGTCTTGCGTACGATTACGCTCCGCTAATCGTACCTACGGGGTATCGTGAAATCGGGATGGTTTTGTTCCCGTATGCCGCGCCGAGCACCGGAGCTTTTGAGCGGAATAGCCCGCAGGGGCGATGCAGGGATGCATCGCGTTGCCGAAGGGGCAGGAAGCCCCTTTCGGCAACCCCGTTCAAAAGCGAGGAGCGGAGGATCAAAGCGGCATCCGGGTGTCTTTTCTTTTGGATACTTTTCTTTGGACAAGCAAAGAAAAGTATCTCGGTTGTCGGTCCAAGAACCGACATTAAATCAAGCCGTCGCGCCAGCGACACAAAAATCCTACCCAGCATCAGACCGATTAACAGCCACCCTCTGATACCCCCTCTTAATCGCCAACGCCAACTCATGCACCGCCATCGCATAGTGCGTGCTCTGGTTGTAGCGGGTAATCGCATAAAAGTTAGGATGTCCCAGCAAGTATTCGTCTTTGCTTTGATGCCTGAGCAACAACAGCCGCAACGGATAATCGCAAGCACATGTGTCAGCCGGTTCCACACCTGCTTTAACCAAGGTATCCAAAGAATAAGCATGGTCCGCGCCGGGTTCCAGGCTGTCGATGCCATGGAAGCTGCCGCGTGTGGCCGAGACGATGGGTTGACCGGCTTGCCAGCCGTGCTGAGCAAAATAATTGGCCACGCTGCCGATCACGTCCTCCGGATTCCACAGGTCGCGGCGGCCGTCGCCGTTAAAGTCCACCGCCCATTGCAAAAAACTGCCGGGCATGAATTGGCCCAGGCCCATTGCGCCGGCGAAGGAGCCGACCGGTTTGCCGGGGTCCAGGCCCTCGCTACGGCTCATCACCAGAAAATTTTCCAGTTCGCTGCGGAAATATTCGCCACGCCGCTGGTAGTCAAAGCCCAAGGTCGTTAGCGCGTCGATGATTCTATGGTTGCCGACGAAGCTGCCGAAAGTGGTTTCCACGGCCATGATGCCCAGGATGTATTCGGCCGGCACGCCGTATTGCTGGCTGGCGCGTTGCAGCGTTGCATGATGCTGTTGCCAGAAGCTGATGCCGGCGTTGATATGCCGGTCGTCCAGAAATTGCGCGCGGTAGCGGGTCCAGCCGCCTTTGCTGGTTTTACCTTTCATGCCCTGATCGGATTTGGCCAGATAATCCAACGTCCATTGCTTGCGTTTGGCTTGCGAGAACAGGCCTTGCAGATATTCGCGGTTAAAGCCGTGCTTTTGCACCATCTGTTCGATGAACTGGTTCAAAGCCGGATAGCCGGCGTAATCACCGGTGACGGCTGTAGCGTGATAGCCGCCGACGCTGGCGAACGGCCGTAAGTCCGGCGTGGCTTGGCGCGACTGGTTGGGCGCGGTTTGTTGGGTGGGTGTGCGGACGCGAGTATTGGCTTTATCGCCGGCGGGCGGCTGCGAGGCGCAGCCCGCCAAAAGTGTTATTAACAGTGCCGAACCGGCGTTTTGTAGCGAGACTTTACTAGTACTAAATGTATACAAGCGAGTTATATCCAGGGCTATTTAAAAAGACTGCCTCCCTCGTCGTCGTTTTCGGCCAGGGTCATGCCGGCGGTTTCGAAGTTGACGTTCTCGGCCCCCAGTTTAATCATCAGGCGCACCTCGTTGCGGGAGTCGGCAGCGTGCAAGGCGTCATCGTAACCAATTTTACCCGCCGTATACAGATCGTAAAGCGCTTGGTCGAAAGTCTGCATGCCATGCTCGCGGGAGCTTTTCATCAGTTCTTTTAATTTGTGTACTTCGCCCTTGCGGATCATGTCTGATGCCAGCGGGGTATTCAGCAAAATCTCAATAGCCGGGTAGCGGCCCTTGCCGTCGGCGCGCTGAATCAATTGTTGGGCGACGATACCGCGCAAGTTCAAAGACAAATCCATGAACAGCTGGCTGTGCATTTCTTCCGGGAAAAAATGCAGAATGCGGTCTAAGGCCTGGTTGGCGTTATTGGCGTGCAGGGTACAGACGCACAAATGCCCGGTTTCGGCGAAGGTGATCGCATGTTGCATGGTGTCCCGGCTTCTGACCTCGCCAATCAGGATTACGTCCGGCGCTTGGCGCAGGGTGTTTTTTAACGCCACTTCAAACGATTCGGTATCCAGGCCCACTTCGCGCTGGGTGATGATGCAGCCCTTGTGCGGATGGATAAACTCGATAGGGTCTTCAATGGAAATGATATGGCCGCTGCTGTTTTCGTTGCGGTGCCGAATCAAGGCCGCCAGCGAGGTTGATTTACCGGTACCGGTGGCACCGACAAACATCACCAGACCGCGCTTGTACATGATCAGTTCTTTCAACACCGGCGGCAGGTGCAATTCCTCTGCGCTGGGGATGGTGGTTTCGATGCGGCGCAACACCATGCCGGCCGAGTCGCGTTGGGTAAACGCACTGACCCGGAACCGGCCAAGACTGTGGGCACTCAAGGCAAACTGGCATTCGTGAGTGTTTTCAAACTCGTCGCGTTGGCGCTGCGACATGATACTGAGAACCAGCATCATGGTCTGTTCGCTAGTTAAAACGGATTTGGACACTTCGACGACTTTGCCGTTGACTTTCATCGACGGCGGCCGGCCGGCGGTGATGAACAAGTCGGACGCTTTCTTTTCCACCATCAGGGCCAATAGGGCTTTAAAGTCCATGACGCCTCCTAAAATTTAACGGAACATATCTTTGTTGACGGCTTTGACCATCGCGCCTTTCGCAGTAATCAAGCCTTTGTCGACCAATTCCTTCAGGTTTTGATCCAGCGTCTGCATGCCGTCTTTACGGCCGGTTTGGATCGCGGAATACATCTGCGCCACCTTGGCTTCGCGGATCAGGTTGCGGATGGCAGGGGTGCCGACCATGATTTCGTGGGCGGCAATCCGGCCGCCACCGACTTTTTTCAATAGCGTTTGCGAGATAACCGCCTGCAAGGATTCGGACAGCATGGCCCGGATCATATCTTTTTCGGCGGCAGGGAACACGTCGATAATCCGGTCGATGGTTTTCGCGGCCGAGGTGGTATGCAGGGTGCCGAACACCAAGTGGCCGGTTTCCGCGGCGGTCAAGGCAAGGCGGATGGTTTCCAAATCCCGCATCTCACCCACCAGAATGATGTCCGGGTCTTCCCGTAATGCCGAGCGCAAGGCTTCGTTGAAACCTAAGGTATCGCGATGTACTTCGCGCTGGTTGATCAAGCATTTCTGGCTTTCGTGGACAAACTCGATAGGGTCTTCGACGGTCAGGATATGTGCGTAATCGTTGGTATTAATGTGATTCACCATCGCCGCCAGCGTGGTGGATTTACCGGAACCGGTCGGACCGGTCACCAGAATCAGGCCGCGCGGCTTGGTACACAGTTCCGCGAAAAATTTCGGCGCGTCCAGGTCTTCCAGGGTCAAAACCTTGGACGGAATGGTCCGGAATACCGCGCCGGCGCCTCTATCCTGATTGAAGGCATTCACCCGGAAGCGCGCCACGCCGGGCAACGCGAAAGAAAAGTCGGTTTCCAGAAATTCTTCGTAATCGCGGCGCTGCTTGTCGTTCATGATGTCGTAAATCAGCGCGTGGACTTCCTTGTGATTCAAGGACGGGATATTGATGCGGCGGATATCGCCGTCCACCCGGATCATCGGCGGTAAGCCGGCGGAAAGATGCAAGTCGGAGGCTTTGTTTTTGACGGAAAAGGTCAATAGTTCGGCGATATCCATGATTTATGTCCCGGCAATAAAAGGAATGATCGTCGGCAAGGATAGTACACAATTCAAAACCGGCCGGCTTATTCGTCCATGGCATCAATCCTTATGCCGGCGAGAGGTATATCGGCTTAGCGGTGCTGGCTTTTTTCGGCGCAGCGAATGCATTGATTAGCGTAGGGCACCGCAGCCAAGCGTTCCTTTTTAATGGGTTCGCCGCAGCTCAGGCAAATGCCGTAGGTGCCGGCATCGATACGGGAAATGGCTTGTTTAATTTTTTCGACTTCGTCGCGCGTGGCGTTGCCCAGTGCGTCCAATACCTCGTCATTTTCGGTTTCGACGGCCTGTTCGGAAAAGTCCTGGGCCAGCGGTTTGTCGGTGTGTCTGACGTCTTCGGTGATTTTTCCCAGTCTGTCGTCCAGGTCTTCCAGCATATTCAATAATTGGTCGCGTACATCGGTATAGTCTTTCATGGTGCTCTCCGCAGCAGGGCTGCATGGTTTAATAACCGGCTTCTGTCGGCCGGATGTCAATCCCTGGTTTATACAATGAAGCCGATAGCAGGTGCAACCAAGCTGATCTATACTCGAGTCATCGACATTTCTAGCTTTTTGCACAATGGACCTTGCTCTCGACCGCTTACTCGCCGCCGCCAATCAAGTCATTCTCGGTAAACAATCACAAATTCGCCTAGCCGTTTGCTGCTTATTAGCGCGCGGGCATTTACTGATCGAGGACATTCCCGGCGTTGGCAAAACCACCCTCTCCCACACTCTGGCGCGTTTGTTCGGTTTGGAATATCAACGGATTCAATTCACCAGCGATATTTTACCGGCCGACATCGTCGGATCCTCGGTATTCGATGCCCATCAACAGCTCTTCAGCTTTCATCCGGGGCCGATTTTTAAACAAATGATCCTAGCCGACGAAATCAACCGGGCCACGCCCAAGGCGCAAAGTGCCTTGTTGGAAGCGATGGAAGAACGGCAAGTAACCGTCGAAGGCCGGACTTACCCCTTGCCGCAACCGTTTTTCGTCATCGCTACGCAAAATCCGGCGCATCAGATCGGCACCTTCCCATTACCGGAATCGCAAGTCGATAGGTTTTTGATGCGTATCGAGTTGGGTTATCCCAGTCGCCAGGCCGAACGGGAGTTGCTAAGCGGTCAACCCCGGCATGTATTGATCGAAGAGTTGCCGGTGGCCTTACTACCCGCGCAATTGGCCGAGTTGCAACAGGCGGCGGATCAGGTGCATGTGTCGCCGGCCTTGCTGGATTATCTGCAAGCTATTTTGGCCTTTAGCCGCCAATCCAACGACTTTGCCAGCGGCCTGTCGCCGCGTGCGGGCTTGGGTTTGTTGGCCGCCGCCAAGGCATGGGCGCTTATTGACAAGCGCAAGGCCGTGTTGCCGGAAGATCTGCAAGCGGTTTTGCCGGCAGTGGCCGGGCATCGTTTAAACGTGGGCGCCAATGATTCGGCAGCCATCGTCGCGCCCATTCTCAAGCACGTGCCGGTACTTTGAGCGAAGCGGCCTTATCCTTAAAACAGCGCTTTAAACTGTCGCGCTTTTTTACCGGTGAGGCGCCGACCGCAGGACCGATTGTGTTGACGCAGCGACGGGTATTTATCTTACCGACCCGACGCGGATTGGCTTTTGTGTTGTTGATTCTGTTATTGGTGCTGATCGGCTTTGTTTACAACAACAATCTGGCGTATTTGCTGGGATTTTTACTGGCCAGCATTTTTTTCGTGACCATCCTGCACAGCTTCAAAGCCTTGGCCGGATTAACGATTCAGCCGGCCCGGCAGCACGCGGTGTTTGCCGGCCAGGCCGGACCGTTTAATTTCCAGATCAGCAATCCGGGCTCGCAGCGGCGCTTTGCTTTGGATTTGGCTTTGCAATCCGAGTTATCCATAAGCTTGGCCGCCGAGCAAACTCAAACCGTCACACTCTATCAACCCACTCAGCAGCGCGGCTGGCAACTACCGGGTACGTTGACCCTTTCCAGTACCTATCCCTTGGGCTTGTTTCGGGCCTGGGCGCCCTTGCGCTTTGATAGCCCTTTGCTGGTGTATCCCAAGCCGACCAGCAAACTACTGCCGTTTCCGGATAGCGATGGCGGTCAAGATAAACCCGGCCAAAACCGCCGCAGCGGCGATGAATTTGATGGGGTAAGAGTCTATCAACGCGGCGACGCGATTCGGCAAATCCATTGGAAAGCCTTTGCCAAAGGCCAGGGCGTACACAGTAAATATTACCGCGGCGCCAGTGCCAACGAATTGTGGTTGGATTATCAACAGGCACCAGGACATCACACCGAAGAACGCCTCAGCCAGTTATGCCGTTGGCTGGTAGACGCGGAACAAGCTGGTTTGCGTTACGGTTTGGTACTGCCCGGCTTGCGTCTGCCGCCGGACAACGGCGCCGCGCATTACCGTCACTGCCTGCAAGCCTTGGCGCTGTTTTGAGCATGCCGTTTCTACCCTCCACACGGCTGATGTTGTTTATGTTGGGTTCGATAGGCCTGATCACCTTGCCGCATGCCTGGCATATTCCGCCGATATTGTTCAGTTTTTTTACCTTGCTGCTGCTTTGGCGCTTGCTGAGTATTTGGCAGCCCCGCTATTTGCCAAACCGGTTTGGCGTGTTTTTATTGATGCTGCTGGGAATAGGCTTGTTATACAGTCAGCAGCACTCGGTATTCGGCCGCGATGCCGGCACCAGTCTGTTCGTGGTGGCCTTGGGTTTGAAGTTGTTGGAAATTCACGGCCGGCGCGATGTGTATGTGATCGTTTATCTGGCTTTCATCGTGGCGGTCACGCAGTTTTTGTACGAAGAAAGTATCTTGATGGCGCTTTATATCCTGCTGGTAAGCGGGGTTTTGCTGGCTACCTTGATTACGCAAAACAGCCACACGCCGCAAACTCTGGCTGCCTTAAAAACCTCGGCGGCGATTATTCTGCAAAGCCTGCCGCTGGCTCTGGTGTTGTTTGTGTTGTTTCCGCGTCTGGAAGCGCCGCACTGGAGTTGGCTGGACGATGATACGCATGCCAAAAGCGGCCTGAGTAATACCCTGGAACCCGGCTCGATTGCCGAATTGAGTCTATCGCCGGAACTGGTGTTCCGTGTCAAATTCACCGGCGACCTGCCGCCGCCGGCGCAGCGTTATTGGCGCGGGCCGGTGTATGCCAATACCGATGGCATCACTTGGCGAGCGCCGCCAGTGTTAGGGCGGGAGAACAATCCGGATCAACCTGTTTTCACGGGCGCGGCTTACGATTACACGCTGATGATGGAGCCACAGAAACAAAATTGGGTATTCGCGCTGGAAATGCCCAGCCAGTTTGACGGCTTGCGGCGCAACGGCTTGTATCAGCTAATTACTAATAAAAACCCCGGCGACCGCGCCGAGTATCGGCTGAGTTCGTCGCCAGCCTATAACACCGGCGGCATCAGTAAATCCGAGCGTCGGGAAAGCTTGCAACTACCCGGCAAACCGTCGGAAAAAATCGTCGAATTGGTTAAGCAGTTGCAAGGCCGGCCAGCAGGCCCCGAGGTGTTTATCGCCAATTTGTTGCAGCATTTTCGCCAGGAAAACTTTCATTACACCTTAAGCCCGGAGGCGATGCCGGATAAACCCATCGAGACGTTTTTGTTCGAGCGCCGTGCCGGGTTTTGCAGCCATTACGCCACGGCTTTCGTGTATTTGCTGCGGGTGGCGGAGATTCCGGCCCGAGTGATGGGAGGTTATCAGGGTGGGCAGGTCAACGAAGTCGGCGGCTTTCTGGAGATCAGGCAAGCGGACGCGCATGCCTGGGCGGAAGCCTGGCTGGAAGGACGCGGCTGGGTTAGATTCGATCCGACTGCCGCTATCGCCCCAGAACGCATCGAGCGCGGGGTGAATGTAGATTTACAAATTGCCAGCGGCGCGGTGAATTTCAGCCCGGTGCAACTCGACGCCAAGACTTTGTCCTGGCTGCAACGCGGCCGGCAATTGTGGCAAAGCGTCGATTACAACTGGCAACGCTGGGTTATCAACTACGACACGGTTAATCAGAAAGCGTTTTTACAGAGCCTGGGAATCGATAATTTCGTCAAGCTTGGCTATTGGCTGGTGATTAGCGTTGCCGGTATCGGTGGTGTCGTGGCCTGGCGCTTGTTGCGGCCTAACCGGCGTCGCCAAGATCCGGCGCTGCGCTTGTACCGGCAATTTTGTGCCAAGCTGGCTAAAGCCGGCTTAAGCGTTGACATTGGCGATGGCCCCCAAACCGTCGCCGAGCGCGCCAAAAAACTGCGCCCGGATTTGGCCGAAGCGATTGAGCGGATCACCGCGCTTTATATTCGCTTACGCTACCAAGCCGACAGCGAAGCCGGCGATTTGCAGGTTCTAAAAGGACTAGTCGCGCGCTTTAGGATTTAAATATACCTTTCCCACCGCAAATTTCGGCATATTTGCTTGATAGCCATCAGGGAGCGGGCTGGCGTGAGGGAAGCAAAAAGCGAAATTTGCAGCGCGAATTTATGCGACGGATTAATGTAAATCCGGCACTTCTTCAGCCCCTTTTTGCGCCGGTTGTTTGGCGGCGGCAGCGGCTTGTTCCTGCTGTTTTTGTTTATTGCCTTCGCCGAACATCACCGCGCCGGCCATGAATATGGCGCCGGCAATCGCGATGATAGGCAGGCGGCCAGGCTTATCCATCCACAACAATATCCACTTCGGTTTAATCAGACCGACGACCAATATAATCGCCGCCAAAATCATCACGTTAAAACTGTAGTAGATCAAAGTATTCATGAATCGGAACCCTGTTTCCAGCAAGTTAAAGAGACATACATTATTATTAGCCGCGTGACCGTTGGCAATACACAATTCATTTTCATAATTTAGGAGGCGCTATGGGCGGCTTTGGTTTATTCGCAATAATGTTGTTGGTATTTGCGGTTTTGATGGTGTTCATGAGCGTCAAATCTGTTCCGCAAGGCATGGAATACACCGTCGAACGCTTCGGTAAATATACCGCGACTTTGACGCCTGGCTTGAATATCATCATGCCGATCATCGACCGCATCGGCCGCAAGCTGAATATGATGGAGCAGGTGCTGGACGTGCCGTCGCAAGAGGTCATTACCAAAGACAACGCTATGGTGCGGGTGGATGGGGTGATTTTTTACCAGATCATGGATGCCGCCAAAGCGGCGTATGAAGTCAATTTCCTCGACGTGGCAATCATCAACTTGGTGATGACCAATATCCGAACAGTGATGGGTTCCATGGACCTGGACGAACTGCTGTCGCGCCGGGATGAAATCAACGCCCGCCTGCTCAATGTAGTCGACGAGGCCACCTCGCCGTGGGGTATTAAAGTCACCCGTATCGAAATCAAAGACATCGCCCCGCCCAAGGACTTGGTCGATTCCATGGCCCGGCAAATGAAAGCTGAGCGGGAAAAACGCGCACAGATTCTGGAAGCCGAAGGCTTGCGGCAAGCGGAAATTCTGAAAGCCGAAGGTTTGAAACAAGGTGCGATTTTGGATGCGGAAGGCCGCAAAGAAGCCGCATTCCGCGACGCCGAAGCCCGCGAACGTCTGGCAGAAGCGGAAGCCCGCGCCACGATGATGGTGTCGGAAGCCATTTCCAAAGGCGATGTACAAGCCATCAATTACTTCGTCGCGCAAAAATATATCGAGTCTTTAAAAGACGTCGCCTCCGCCAACAACAGCAAACTGATCTTCATGCCGCTGGAAGCCTCCAGCGTCATCGGCGCACTGGGCGGCATCGGCGAACTGGCTAAAGAAGCCTTAAACAAAAAGGCCTGATTATGGGGGAGCAAGACATCGTATTTTGGTACTGGTGGGTGCTAGCGGTCGGCTTTTTGGCCTTGGAAATCGTCGTCACCGGCTTCTTTTTTCTGTGGTTGGCGGTGTCGGCGTTCATCGTCGGCGCGGTAGTCCTGTTAGTGCCGGCCACGCCGTTCAACGTGCAGTTATTGATGTTTTCCTTGTTGGCGGTGTTGTCGGTATTGGGCTGGCGTAAATACGCCCGCACCCGCGCCGTCGATGCCACCGATCATCCTTTATTGAATCAACGCGGTGCGCAGTACATAGGCCGCACCTTTTTTCTGATCGCGCCTATCGAGAATGGTCAGGGCAAAATCAAGGCCGACGATACGGTTTGGAAGGTGCATGGGGCAGACAGTCCAATGGGGGCTAAGGTGAAGGTCGTGGCGGTGAAGGGGACGGTGTTTGAGGTGGAGGTTTGTGAGTGAGTTTGTTTTTTCGTAGCCCGGATGCAATCCGGGATCGATGGCCTTCAGCCCTGGATTACGCTTTGCTTCATCCAGGCTACCTGCTATATCGTATTTTGCCAAAATGAAATCAAAATCAATTTGTCGTGCACGGATAATTTCTGCTTTGGATAAACATATGCAACGTGCAACTTATGGGGCAGTTGCTGGTGTTATCCAACTTCCAGCTCGATCTGTTATGCAAGGGTTAGATAAAAATCAACGTAATTCCTGGGTCGTCAGTAATCGCACACTACTACCAACAGGATATAGCGATACTCAAATCCATCCTCAGCATCTCTTAAATTCTGAAATCATCGAAACTCCAGAAGAACTTGCAGCTTGGTTAAAAGAGAAACTGGTTGATTTAGACTAAATAATGCTTTGCATGGTAGGGTGGGCACGGTTTTTGTGCCCACGCGGATTTGAAGTCTTACAAAATAGTGTGTCGCTGACGCGACGGCTGGATTTAATGTCGGTTCGCGGACCGACGACCGCGATACTTTCGCTACGAAAACCGTCCATGGTTTTCGCCCTCCGGGCCAGCCTACCGGCTGTTCAAATTCGCTCCAGGCGAATTTGTGCTCCGCCAAAAGAAAGTATCCAAAGAAAAGGCGGCCCGGATGCCGCTTGCACCCTGCGTTCCTCACTTTCGCCGGGGGTTGACGAAAGGGGCTTCCTGCCCCTTCGTCAACGCGCCGCATCCATGCGTCGCCCCTGCGGGCTGATCCCGCCGAAAGCTCCGGTACTCGGCGCGGCATACGGGAGAAAAACCCCGTCCAGTAATTTGAAGCTTGATACGCATCGCGTACCTTTTCGCTTTCGCCGATACAGTGGCCTTCGACTTTTGCGACTACCGATCCATCACATCCCGTCTGATTCCTCTCTGAGTAGCTAAAGTGCGCAATTACTCCTATTTCCCGGCTTTGCCTGTATAATCCCAAGCAGAGTTGGCCGAACAGTCGCCGTTTTATGCAAATAAAAGGGAGGAAAGTCCGGGCTCCATAGGGCAGGGTGCCAGGTAATGCCTGGGAGGCGTGAGCCTACGGAAAGTGCCGCAGAAAATATACCGCCTGGTTTTTCGGAACCCGGTAAGGGTGAAATGGTGCGGTAAGAGCGCACCGCGCAACTGGTAACAGGTGTGGCAGGGTAAACCCCACCCGGAGCAAGATCAAATAGAGGAGCATTGGCGTGGCCCGCGCTGCTCCTGGGTAGATTGCTTGAGCGTCAGAGTGATCTGACGCCTAGATGAATGGCTGTTCAAGACAGAACCCGGCTTACAGGCCAACTCTTTCTCTTCTTTTTCTTTTGCAATCCGCAAAATACTCCATGACAGCAAAAACCGACGAATTTTTCCGCAAGGCCGATCAGTTGATTGCCGCCGGCCGCTTCATCGACAGCAAGGGTTGGGTGCCCGCCACCAGCGGTAATTTCTCCGCTAAACTCAGCGACGGCAATATCGCGATTACCGTATCCGGCCGCCATAAAGGCCGCTTGCAAACCGATGACATAATGTTGATCGACAGCAAAGGTCATTCCCTGGACGGCAAGAAGCCCTCAGCAGAAACACTATTGCATACTTCACTGTACCAACGTTTTCCCGACGTCCAGGCGGTGCTGCATCCCCATTCGATCAACGCCACTTTGACGGCGCGCTTGTTCAAGCATGAGATCGTGCTGAAAGATTACGAACTGCTCAAGGCGTTTGCCGGCATCAATACCCATGAGACCCGCATTTCCATCCCGATTTTTGCTAACGATCAGGACATTCCCCGGTTGGCCGACAAGGTGGACAATTACCTGGACCATCACACGCATGACGTTTACGGCTATATTATTGCCGGCCACGGTTTTTATACTTGGGGCGCATCGGTAGATGATGCCTTGCGCCACCTGGAAGCATTGGAATTTTTATTCGACGTTGAAATTCGCCTACATGGAGTAACACGATTATGAGCGCATTAACCCTTTACCCTGCCGATAAACCGCAACAAGGCCATACCTTTCTCGACTTTGCAGCCATCGCCGAGCAGCTGCAAGGCATAGGCGTACAGTTCGAGCGCTGGCAGGCCGATTGCGAATTTTCGCAGACGGATGATGCCGATGCGGTACTAAAGGCCTATCAAAGCTCGATAGACAAACTCAAACAGCAATACGGTTTTCAGTCGGTGGACGTCATCAGCCTGAACGCCGACCATCCCAATAAAGAGGCTTTGCGGCAGAAGTTTTTGGCCGAGCATACCCACAGCGATTTTGAAGTGCGTTTCTTCGTGGAAGGCAAAGGGCTGTTTTATCTACACGTCGGCGATCAAGTGTACGCGGTGCTTTGTGAGCAGGGCGATTTGATCAGCGTACCCGCCAATACTACACATTGGTTCGATATGGGGGAAAATCCGGCGTTTAAATGCATACGCTTGTTCACCACCGAAGACGGTTGGGTAGCGGAGTTTACCGGCAATCCGATTGCAGAAAGTTTTCCGACGCTGGACCAATACGTCGCCGGCTTATGATCAAGGCTATCGTTACCGACATTGAGGGAACCACGTCGTCATTGTCGTTCGTCAAAGATGTGTTGTTTCCGTACGCCCGCGCCCGCTTGCCGGATTTTGTGAGACGCCATCGAGAGCAAGCCGAGATCAAGCTATTATTGGCCGATGCCAAGCAGTTAGCCGACGTAGAACTCGATGACGATGCA
This sequence comes from Methylomonas sp. TEB, assembly GCF_047777895.1. Lineage (GTDB taxonomy): Bacteria > Pseudomonadota > Gammaproteobacteria > Methylococcales > Methylomonadaceae > Methylomonas. The sequence continues at coordinate 201,029 of NZ_CP180476.1, read as the reverse complement.
CTGATTGCACAGTTCATCCACTGGATAGATACCGACCAAAAAATTACGCCGTTAAAATCCTTGCAGGGCTTGATCTGGCTGGAAGGCTATCGCAACGGCGATTTCACCGGCCATGTCTATGAAGACGCTGTGCGCAACTTGAGAAACTGGTTTGGCCTGGGCTATAAGCTGTATGTCTATTCCTCCGGCTCGGTGCAGGCGCAAAAACTGCTGTTCGGGTACAGCGACTTCGGCGATCTTACCCCCATATTTTCCGGTTACTTCGATACACACATCGGCGGCAAGAAAGAGGCAACATCGTATGAGCGAATTGCCGCCGAGCTTGGCTTGCCGGCCGAACAAATCCTGTTCTTGTCGGATATAAAAGACGAATTAGACGCCGCCCGCCAGGCCGGCTTCGCCACTTGCTGGCTGGTGCGCGACCAGGTTCCCGACACCAGCGCCGAACATGTGCAAGTCAGCGATTTTGATGGCATTCATCTGTAAACCTGGCACTGTTTACCTATGAAAATAGCAATCCTGTCGCGTGACGCGACGCTGTATTCCAGCGTCCGGCTGCTGGAGGCCGCCGCCGCTCGCGGCCATGAGGCCAGGGTGCTGGACCCGACCCACTGTTACATGAACATCACCTCCATGAAGCCGTCCATTCATTACATGGGTGAAAATCTGGTGGGTTACGACGCGGTCATTCCCCGCATCGGTGCGTCTATCACCTTTTACGGCACGGCGGTGCTTAGGCAATTCGAGGTGATGAACACCTTCGTTCTCAACAATTCCGCATCGATCAGCCGCTCCCGCGACAAACTGGCGTCCAGCCAGTTGCTGGCTCGCAAGGGTATCGATTTGCCCATTACCGCGTTTGCCCATAATCCGGACAATATCGAAGACCTAATCGCCGAAGTCGGCGGCGCGCCGCTGGTGATCAAACTGGTGGAAGGTTCGCAAGGCATAGGCGTCGTGCTGGCGGAAACTCATAACGCCGCGCATAGTGTGATTCAAGCCTTCATGGGCCTAAACGCCAACATCATGGTGCAGGAGTTCATTCAGGAAGCCGCGGGTAGTGATATTCGCTGCTTTGTTATCGGCGACAAGGTAGTGGCGGCAATGAAACGCCAGGGCCGTGAAGGTGAGTTTCGCTCCAATCTGCATCGTGGCGGCACGGCCACGCTGGTGAGGTTGACCCCGCAGGAGCGCTCGGCGGCAGTGCGCGCCGCGAAAATCATGGGTCTCAACGTCTGCGGCGTGGATTTGCTGCGTTCCAAACGCGGACCGCTGGTGATGGAAGTCAATTCCTCCCCTGGTTTGGAAGGCATAGAAAAAACCAGCGACAAGGATATTGCCGGTTTGATGATCGAATATATTGAAAAGAATGCCGGGAAAAATAAATCCGGGTAATCGGTAACCCGGATTTAGTCAACAGAATCGTTAAAGCGTTGGAGGGGGATCGCGGGTTGGGCGAGAACCCCAGCCGATATGGGTTATTTTTCCAATGTCACGAATGCCAGTTTGGAAATCCCGGCATGCTGTACTGTCGCCATCACTTCCGCCACCTTGCCGTAATTCACGCCTTGATCGGCATAAATGTGAATGATTAGCTCGGGGTTGCCGGCCAATTCGTTCCTCAGCGTGGTATCCAACGCCGCTAAATCGGCCACGGCGTTTTTATTCAGGGTTACGGCACCTTGCGCGTCGATACCCAGTTGCATAGGCTGCTTTTCCAAATCCGGGGTCGTGGAGGCCGTTTTCGGCAAAGCCACGTTGACCGATTGGGTCAACAACGGTGCGGTGACCAACAAGATAATCACCAACACCAACATCACATCTACCAGCGGCGTAACATTAATCTCGCTAACCGGCCCATCGTCGTCTGAGTTTGTTTTGAATCCCATGTAATTAATCCTTGTTTTTACTGGTATTGATGTTTGAGTCGCCGAAGGCGATGTGGAGAAAACCCTCGACGAAATTTTCCAGCGAAGCCCGGTGGTGCTTGGCGCGACGCTGGAAGAAATTATAGGCCAACACTGCTGGTACGGCTACGGCGATACCGATAGCAGTAGCAATTAATGCATCGCCGATAGGCCCGGCCACTACGTCCAAACTGGCCGAACCGCTGGCGCTGATGTCGTGCATGGCGTGCATGATGCCAAGCACGGTACCGAACAGGCCGACGAACGGCGCGGTGCTACCAATGCTGGCCAGCATGGTCAAGCCGCTTTCCATTCGGCGCTGTTCGTCCTGAGTCTGTTTACGCAGGGTTTGTTCCAGCAAGTCTTGTGGAGAGCCACGAAATTTCAGGCTGGTGCAGGTTTCCGGATGCGTCATTTCCGCCAACCAGGCAAAGCCGCAGGCTGCAACCCGAGCTTTGGGGCCGCGCGCGGTTTCGGCGGGCAGTTGCTCGGCGGCATTTAAATCGGTAGTGTCCCAAAAAGCGCTGTCGTATCGTTTGTTGTAATAATTATTCTTGGCAAACTGCCAGATTTTGAAAAAAATCAACGTCCACGTTATCAACGAAAACACCAGCAATGTGTAAAGGGTAGCGTCGATAACCGCTTCCGGGGCTATATGGTAGGGCATTAATCTCTCCGATTTTTATTCACGCAAAGTAAAAATTATTGGCACAATCACCGAACTGGCCACCGGCGTTTCGCCGCGTTTGGCCGGAATGAATTTCCATTTTTTCACGGCTTCCACCGCCGATTCGTCTAGCATCTCGTGGCCGCTGCTGTGCTCGACCGCCACCGAATCGCTTAAACCCTCCGGCGAAACTTGCACCCGCAACATCACCTTGCCCTGCCATCCGCGGCTTTTCGCAATCATCGGATATTCCGGCTTGGGGTTGTGGGCGTAGTTTGCCCGAAAATTGGCTTCGGTAAACTGCTCGGCGTTGGTCGCGGTCGTATTGGTCGTCGTAGTCGTTACCGGCGCACTGCTCGCTGTATTGCTTACCGGTGTCGGCGGCGGCTCGGAAACCGGCTCAACCGGCGCATATTCGGGCGCCTTTTGCACGATGGGCGGCGCTTTTTTGGGAACCGGCTTGGGCTGCGGCTTTTTCGGCGGCGGCTCTTTTTTGGGCGGCGGCGGTGCCGGAGGCGGCGGCGCGGCGGCGGGCTTGGGCGCGGACATCGCAATCATCGACACCTCCATCATCAAAGGTTGCGCCGGCGTGACTTCTTCCTCGGGTTTCAATAATTGCTGCAAACCCCAAACATGCAGCAACGCGACTAATAGCGTTAACAGCCTCAGCATGCTGGCGGGCCGTTCTTCTCCCAATAGCGTCCGCCAAAATGAGCCGGAACCGCTTGCCACTGCCGGCAGATAACCGCCGAACGACGCTAACTCTTTATTTTGCAAAGCATCCTCGTGGTTTTTAAATAAATACATATAAACTGTTGAATACAAAATTAAGCGCGATTCGAATTTAGCCGGGCATTGTAAATTAATACGTCTTAGCGCGACAGCCATCCTTACAGGAAACAACACTATCTAACCATTCCTTACTAAGACGTTTCAGCCGTCAAAATCCCCACTGGCTGATGACGGTTTCGGGCTAAATTACAATCTGTGGCATAATTTCCACTCCCGTCTTGTATTTCCGATTGATTCCATATGTCCGTAAAACAATCCGATCATCCCCAGGGTCAAGTCAACACACTGGCTTTAAGCGCGATAGGCGTGGTGTTTGGGGACATCGGCACCAGTCCTTTGTATGCGGTAAAAGAGGTTTTTCACGGCGGCTTGCCGACCGATGCCACCCATGTGCTCGGGGTGCTGTCCTTGATCTTTTGGGCCATCACCTTGGTGGTAACCACCAAATACGCCATTTTTATCATGCGCGCCGACAACAAAGGCGAAGGTGGCATCATGGCCTTGATGGCCTTGGCGCTGCAGGGGTCCAAAGATAATCCGGAACGCAAAGCGTTCATCGTCACCATCGGCCTGCTTGGTGCCTCGTTGTTTTATGGCGACAGCATGATTACCCCGGCGATTTCGGTACTCAGCGCCGTGGAAGGTTTGCAAATCGTGGCGCCGCGCCTGGAACATTACGTTTTGCCGATCACCATCATCGTGCTCAGCGTGCTGTTTTTTATCCAGACCAAAGGCACCGGCAAAGTCGGCAGAATGTTTGCGCCCATCATGTGTTTCTGGTTTGCCACGCTGGGTCTTTTGGGGGGCATCAGTATTGTCCAGCATCCGGATGTATTGATGGCCGTCAACCCCTATTACGCGGTCAGCTTATTAATAGAATTGGGCTGGAAAGGCTTTTTAATCATGGGCGCAGTGGTGTTGGCGATAACCGGCGCCGAAGCCTTATATGCCGATATGGGACATTTCGGTTTGAAACCAATTCGGCGCGCCTGGTTCTATTTCGTGTTTCCGGCCTTACTGCTCAATTACTTTGGCCAAGGCGCGTTGTTGATCGGCAATCCCAAGGCCGTTGAAAATCCGTTTTATCTAATGGCACCGCATTGGGCCCTGTATCCGCTGCTGATCCTGGCGACACTGTCCACCGTGATTGCCTCGCAAGCCGTCATTTCCGGGGCGTTTTCGGTAACCCGGCAAGCCATACAACTCGGTTACTGTCCAAGGATGAATGTTCGCCACACCTCCGGCGACGAAATGGGCCAAGTCTATTTACCTGCCGTCAATTGGTTGCTAATGGTCTCGGTGTTTATTTTAGTGTTGAGCTTCAGATCGTCGTCCGCATTGGCATCGGCATACGGCATTGCCGTAACCGGCACGATGATTGTCGATACCATCCTGGCCTTTATCGTCATCCAAGCCCTATGGCAATGGAACAAGGCCACCAGCATTGCTTTTCTGTCGACCTTTTTGATTATCGACCTGCTGTTTCTGTCTTCCAACAGTCTGAAAATCCCGCACGGTGGCTGGTTGCCGCTGGTGGTGGGTACGGTGTTTTTCTTGATTATGACCACCTGGATCAAAGGCAAGGAATTATTAGCCAGATACCTGGACGAAAAACGGGTATTGTTCGAGGACTTGGACGAACGTTTGAAAGACCGGCCCCTGGTTACGGTACCCGGCACGGCAATCTATATGGCCCGCAGCGTACACGGTGTGCCGCAGGTCTTGCTGCACAACCTGGAGCACAACCATGTGATGCACGAAAAACTCATCGTGCTGACCATTGTGACCCGCGAAGAGCCTTATGTCGATGAAGCGCATAGGGTAAAAATCCGCATGTTCGGCGATAGCGGTGGCTTTTATCGGGTGAAATTGTATTTCGGATTTCAGGAGGAACAGGACGTACGCCGCGCCCTGCAACTTTGCTGCCACGAAGGCTTGGATATCGATCAAAAAACCGTATCGTTTTTTATCGGTAGCGAGAAACTGTCGTTCCGCCGCAAAAGCCCGATGCCGAAATGGCGGCGCTCCTTGTTCAGTTTCTTAACGCATAATTCCAGTAGTGCGATAGAGTATTTCAAAATCCCCGTCGAACGTGTGATCGAGCTGGGAATCCGCATCGAATTGTAGAAATCCACTGACTGCCTAGGCGCGCTTAGTCTCCGCGTCTGCCGAAACGGCCGCCCCAGCCGCCGCGCTGATGGTCGCCGTCACTGTCCCTGCGCCCGAAACCGCGTTCCTGCCGCTCCGGCATCGATTGTTGTTGGAGGGATCTTTGTTCGGCATGCCGTTCACGATCAAAGTCCCGACGCCCCAAGTCCCGCCCCTGCCAACCGCCAACACGATGATCGAAATGCGGCATTGGTTGATGCCAGTCATGATGATCGCCGTGATGATGCTCCGGGCGATAACTCGGCTGCACATAATAGCGGCCGTAAGTAATACTGGTGCTTGGGCTGGCATAACTACGTCCGTAGCTTTGGTAATAGCCGGGCGACGAGTAAGCACTGCCATAACCATAGTCACGCTGATAATAGCCGGTCGCGCAACCCGATAGGGTTAATACGGCGATGGTAAGAATGCTGACTTGTATGGTTTTCATGACTGCCTCTTGGCTGGTTGGCCCTCTAATGTAAAGTTAGGCTTAGCATATCCGAGGCAGACTTAATCGATGCTTAACCTGAGGCGCCGACCAAAAAATGTTCCGGCTCGGCAATCACCGGATTGCTTAGCGCGCCGATGCCTTCTATCTCGATACGCACAGTTTGTCCCGGCTTGAGATAACCGCGCGGCTTCATTTTTACTCCCACCCCGGCCGGTGTACCCGTACTGATCACATCGCCCGGCTCCAACGTCATCACTTGTGTCAGATAAGCAATCAACTCGTAACAATTAAAAATCATGTCGCCGGTATTACCGTTTTGCCGCAACTCGTCGCCCACCCAGGTTTTTAAACTTAGATTATGCGGATCGGCGATTTCGTCGGCCGTCACCAGCCACGGCCCCAGTGGGCCGTGAGTATCGAAGGATTTGCCCAAGGTCCAGGTTGGCGTGCGTTGCTGCCAATCGCGCACCGTCACATCGTTGCAAATGGTGTAGCCGGCGATGACTTCATGCGCCTGTTCGACAGGCACCTGTTTGCAGCGCTTACCAATCACAAACGCCAACTCGCCCTCGTAATCAACCTTGTCCGACACCGGCGGCAGATGAATCGCTTCGCCATCGGCGATGACGCAGGTACTTTGCTTGGTAAAAAAGGTTGGATATTCCGGTTTTTCCATTCCGGTTTCACCGATGTGATCGGCGTAATTCAAACCAACGCCCAACAGCTTGCCGGGACGCGGAATCGGTGCCAACAACTGCACGTCGCTGAGAGCGATGCGTTCGCCGTCGGCAGCAATCTGCTTTTGCAACGCTAGTTTTGCCGACTCTCCAGCCGCGAGAAAATCGAGCATATTGCCGGGCAAATCCGCGCCGGCCGGGACGATTTGCGCGCCAACCAGTGCGCCTATATGTACTTGACCATTGTATTTATAGCTCAGTAGTTTCATACCGAATCAACTCTTCACCCAAACAAAATCCGCATTGTATCGCAGTGCCGGTGTCGCCCAGCAAAACCCGCGAACTGGACGTCTTATTTCTAAGCACTGTCCAGTTATTGGACGCTCATTCTTTAAAAAGCGCCGGCTCAGAGCTATAGGAAATGCCACCTAAGGCATTGTTAATAAAAGGCTTAATCAAATAACGCAATACTGGCACACGTGTTGCAATCTGACCACCGAGGCTGGCGTCAGTCCAGGCCAATCAGCGCTTTAAGGCAACGGAAAGTCACCGCTTAGCTTAATGACGACAGCCTCGCCATTCTTATAACACCACAACGAGGATTCAATATGGCTATAAGTACCGCCACAAAAGCCGCAACCGATGCGTTGGCCGCCAATCCGGCGCCCGTCAGTGTGGGTGCACAGGAAGTTCACCGCTGGATGCAGAGCTTTACCTGGGATTTTGATAAAAATCGCACCAAGTATTCGACCAAATACAAAATGGCCAACGATACCAAGGAGCAATTCAAGCTGATCGCTAAAGAATATGCTCGCATGGAGTCGGTGAAGGACGAGCGTCAATTCGGCAGCTTGCAAGACGTTTTGACACGGGTGGATGCGGCGAACCGCGTGCATCCGAAATGGAATGAATCGATGAAGATCATCTCCAACTTCCTGGAAGTGGGCGAATACAACGCGATTGCCGCGACCGGCATGCTGTGGGATTCGGCGACCGCGCCCGAGCAAAAAAACGGTTACTTGGGCCAAGTGCTGGACGAAATTCGCCACACCAACCAATGTGCTTACATCAACTATTACTTCGCCAAACAAGGCCAAGACGCCGCCGGTCATAACGATGCCCGCCGCACTCGAGCGATTGGTCCGCTGTGGAAAGGCATGAAACGGGTATTCTCGGACGGCTTTATTTCCGGCGACGCGGTGGAATGCTCCATCAACCTGCAATTGGTCGGCGAAGCCTGCTTTACCAATCCATTGATCGTGGCCGTAACCGAATGGGCGTCCGCCAACGGCGACGAGATGACGCCGACCGTGTTCTTGTCCATCGAAACCGACGAGTTGCGTCACATGGCTAACGGTTATCAAACCGTGGTATCCATCGCCAACGACGAAGCGGCTTCGAAATATCTGAATACCGATTTGAACAACGCCTTCTGGACCCAACAAAAATACTTCACCCCGGTATTGGGCATGATGTTCGAGTACGGCAGCCATTTCAAAGTCGAGCCTTGGGTGAAAACCTGGAACCGCTGGGTTTACGAAGATTGGGGCGGTATCTGGATCGGCCGTTTGGGCAAATACGGCGTCGAGTCGCCACGCAGCTTGCGCGATGCCAAAAAAGACGCTTACTGGGCGCATCACGACTTATTCCTGATTGCTTATGCCTTGTGGCCCACCGGTTTCTTCCGTTTGAGCCTGCCGACCCAGGAAGAGGCTGAGTGGTACGAAGCCAATTACCCTGGCTGGTACGACATGTACGGTAAAGTCTACGACGAATGGCGTGCGCGCGGTTGCGAAGACCCCAGCAGCGGCTTCCTGCCCATCCAATGGTTCATCGAAAACAACCATCCGATTTATATCGACCGCGTTTCGCAAGTACCTTTCTGCCCAAGCTATTGCAAAGGCGAAAGCACATTGCGGGTACTGGAATACAACGGCAAAAAACATTCCTTCAGCGACCAATGGGGCGAAAGAATGTGGCTGTCCGAGCCCGAGCGTTATGAGTGCCAAAACATCTTCGAACAATACGAAGGCCGCGAACTGTCGGAAGTGATTGCCGAAGGCTTTGGCGTGCGTAGCGACGGCAAAACCTTGATCAGCCAGCCGCACACCAAAAAGGACGGCAAGCTGTGGACACTGGACGACATCAAACGGATTAATTGCGTGTTTTCCGATCCGTTGAAAGCCCTGTAATCGTCTCAATTCTTTAAGGAAATAGCTTATGTCTATAGAAGTAAATGGCGGCAGACGCGGCCTGACCGACCCGGAAATCGCCGCAGTGATCATGGCCGCAGTGCCTGACAAGCCTCTGGAAACCCAGCGCAAAATGAACTACTTCATGAAGCCGCGCGGCAAGCGGATCAATGAGTATGAAGTATTGTGTTGCTATAGCCAGCCGACCCCGGACTGGATTCCCGGCGGTTTGGATTGGGGTGACTGGACCCAAAAATTCCATGGCGGCCGTCCATCCTGGAGTAACGAATCCACCGAAATGCGCAGCTCGGATTGGCTGGCGCACCGCGACCCGGCTTTCCGTTGGCATGCGCTGTATGTCAAGGATAAAGCCGAAGAGTGGCGTTATACCGACCGCTTCCTGAAAGCCTATTCCGCCGACGGCCATGTGCGTTCCATCGATCCGGTTTGGCGCGATGAAGTATTGGGCGATTATCTCGGTGCCTTCGGCTTTTACGAGTATGGCTTGTTCAATGCGCATTCCTCGGTGGTGCGCGATTGCCTGGGCGACACCTTGCGGATGAGCAGCGCGATGATCGGTTTGGACAAGGTAGACAACGCGCAAATGATTCAAGCGGAACGTACCTTTTTGTCTAAATTGGTGCCGGGTTTCCCCGAGTCCACCGACATTCCTAAACAGGAATGGACAAAAGGCACTATTTTCAAAGGCGCCAGAGAATTGGTGCAGGATATTTGGCAAGCCACTTATGACTGGAATGAAATCCTGTTCTCCGGCCATATGATTTGCGACCCCATCTTCGGGCAATTTGTACGCAGAGAGTTCTTTATGCGTTTGTCGTCTTATTACGGCGATAACTTGACCCCGTTCTTTATCAATCAAATGCAGTTGTATTTCTCGCAAACCAAAGGCATTACCACCGACATGTTCCATACCTGTCTGGGTGCCGACGTGGAATTTGGTGATTACAACAACCGGTTGATGCGGGCTTGGGCTAATAAATGGCTACCCAGAACCGTCGATGCACTGAAGGATTTCATGGCGATTTACGCCACCATTCCGGAAATCAAAGGCGTCAGCGACAAAGCCGCCATCGAAGCGGCGCTGGTTAGGGTGTTTGCCGATTGGAAACGCGATTTTGCCGATCCGATCAACTTTAAAGTCGATACCAATGCCCTCGTCAAAACCGTGTTAAGCGGACTCAAATAAGGAAAACTCATGTCGAAAAGTTCAAATGCTTACAACGCAGGCATTATGCAAAAAACCGGCAAAGCCTTTGCCGATGAATACTTTGCCGAAGACAACCAGGTCGTGCATGAAAGCCACGAAGTGGTGCTGGTTTTAAAAAAATCCGATGAACTCAACACCGTGGTGGAAGAAATTCTGCAAGGTTCGCACAAGGCGGACAACCCCACGCTGGTGGTGGAAGACCGCGCCGGTTTCTGGTGGCTGAAAGCGACCGGCAAAATCGAGATCGACTGCGTCGAAGTTTCGGAATTACTGGGCAAGCACTACAGTGTTTACGACCTGTTGGTGGATGTGTCGTCCACCATCGGCCGTGCTTATACCCTGGGCGAGACCTTCACCATCACTTCCGAGTTAATGGGTCTTGACGTGAAACTGAAAGACTTGGCTGCGGCGTAGGAGAACACCATGGCAAATATTCATGACAACCCCACCCGCAATGCCTGGATGGCCAAAATTGCCACGCTGGATACGCTGGCAAAAGCGCACGCCTTCATTACCGACTTCCGCGCCAAGCACATGAGCCCGTTTAAAACCGATTGGTCGCTGGAATTGGATGGCCTGTGGATTGAGTTGAAAATCGAAGAGAAGCTGGCGCTATTGAAGCACAAGGAATTCAATGACACTCAACTGCTCAACAACTGCACCTGCGGCGCCAATGCCCAGCAAGTGGCAAATGAAGTAATTGCCAAAATGGAGGCATGCACGGACATGTACGAAGCAGAGCGCATTCACATCAATTTCAGACTGGCCTGCAAACCACCTGTGATGCCGGTCAATGTGTTTCTGGACACCGACCGCCAGTTGGGGACCAAGTTGATGGAACTGCGCAACACCGACTACTACGCCTTGCCGTTAGAGGCATTGCGTCAGAAACGCGGCGTGAAAGTGGTCACCTTGCAGTAATCGTTCGGCAGGATGCGCCGCACTTGCGCGTGGCGCATCCTTTATAGCCAACAAACCGATAGCGGACAAAACCTACTCGTCGCTTACATCCCCGTGAGCGAGAGGGCGTTTGTGTGCGCTTCGATCTCAACGAACCATTTCATAGAATCAGTATTATGGATTTTTTCTCAAATTTTAAGTCGGCGGTTGCGCCCGCTTTTCCCAGTGAAGCCGACAAACTCACCACGCTATACGACACCGCGCCTTACGCTGCTTTCTGCGAAGATCTGGAGTTCATGTGGCGCTGGACCATCTACCGCGACCAAAAATTGGTGCAGGAAGGTTGCTCGCTAACCCTGGACGCATCGCGGCGCGCGGTTGAGCACGTATTGGCGTTTTTCAGCGTGTCGGCCAAAAGCCAATGCCTTGGAGAATGATATGAGCGCCCATCAAATTAAAATCATTACGCAAGACGGGGAATCCGTTTGCTTTGATTGTTACGAAGACGAGGATGTCATCACTGCGGCGGTACGGCAGGATATTTATTTGATGTCGTCGTGTCGCGAAGGCGGTTGCGCGACTTGCAAAGGATTTTGCGCGGAAGGCGATTACGTTTTGGGCAAATGCAGTTCGCAGGCTTTGCCCTACGAAGAAGAAGAGGCCGGCGAAGTGTTGTTGTGCCGCTGTTACCCCGTAAGCGATTTAGAAGTCGAAGTACCTTATACCTACGACCGGATTTCATTCTCACCGGAAGGTTTGACGTTTGTAGCGGAAGTAATTGAGCTAACGCCAATTTCCATCAACGTGGTGAAACTGCTGCTGCGGCGCACGGGCGACGATCAAACCATCAAGTTCGACTCCGGGCAGTTTTTTGATTTGGAAATTCCCGGCACCACCATCACCCGTTCATACTCCCCCGCCAACACGTCCAATAAAACCGGCGATCTGGAGTTTTTGATTCGCATCGTCGATGGCGGCAAATTTTCAGAATATTTAAAAAACGACGCCAAGTTGGGTCAGAAATTAAACGTCAAAGGCCCGTCCGGCGTTTTCGGTTTGAAGGAAAACGGTTTTACCCCGCGCTATTTTGTGGCCGGCGGCACCGGACTGGCGCCGATATTATCGATGGTGCGGCGGATGCACGAATGGGAAGAACCGCAAAAGTGCATCATCTATTTTGGGGTAAACACCGAAGCCGAAATTTTCCATCTGGATGAACTGAATCAACTGGCCGCACAAATGCCGACGCTGGAGCTGAGAAACTGCGTCTGGAAATGTTCGGACGACTGGCATTGCGAAAAAGGCAGCGTGGTGGACATCCTGCGCCGCGATTTGCAGGATACCGGCGCCAAGCCCGATTTATATCTGTGCGGGCCGCCGGGCATGGTCGACGCCACCTTTGCGGTGTGCGCGGAAATGGGCATCCCTAAGGAACGTATCTACCTTGAAAAATTCCTGCCTAGCGGTTCGCCTTAACGCCACGGGCAAACAGGGTGCTGCGCTGCCGTTTCTCTGCGCAGCCACCCTGTTTGCCGATCCAAATCAGCCTTTTTTTCCTATCGAAAAATCGCGCAACCACGCTGAGGCGACTATGAAAGCCGACGATGTAGAGTTTCTGGTTGGTATGGCGGTGCAACTAGACGAAACGATCAGAAAACTGGTGATAGATGAGCAGGAGATTTTTGAAAAATTGGGCGATGCCAGGGTTCAGGAATTAAAGGAATTCTGGAATCAGGAACTCACTGCCGAAGAAGAGCAGGACTTTAAACGCAGCCTGGATTACTGGGACAAAATCTTGATGCGTACCTGGGCCAATGCGCAACGTGCTCGGCAAACCCGTGCCCAGGTGGGGCAAACCCTGATGAAATTAAATTCGCACCTCTAACCGATGGGAACACCCTAGAAATGAGTAAACACGTTATTTACAACCCGGAAGCTCGCCAACGTCTGCTGCAAGGCATCAATGCGGTAGCACGCGCGGCGAGCGTTACGCTGGGTAGCGCCGGCCCTGCCGTGATGATTCAACACCGAACCGACAGCATCATGCCCGTCTTTACCCGAGATGGCGTCACTGTTGCCAATGCCATCGTCATGGAAGACCGGATTGCCGATTTGGGTGCCCGCATGTTGCGGGATGTCGCCGGCGCGGTGTCTCGTGAAGTGGGCGACGGTACCACCACGGCGATTGTGCTGGCGCAAAGCCTGGCGGAGGAAGCACTGAAAAGCGTCGCGGCGGGCTTTCATCCCATGCAGTTGCAAAAAGGCATGGAGTTGGCGCTGATCTTGGTGGAGCAGCATTTACAAAAATCGGCTGTCACCGACAGCGCGGAAGACTGGGTCGAAAAAATTACGCGGGTCGCCAGCAAAGGCGAAGCCGGTGTCGGCAAGCTCCTGAAACAGGCCCTGGCCGAACTTGGCGAAGCTGGCACCTTGACCTTTCAACTGGGTAATGGCCGCGAAGACCAACTGGAGATTGTGGAAGGTATCCATTACGAACAAGGCTTTTTATCGCCCTATTTCATCACCGATAAAACCCGCGCCGAAGCGGTGTTGGAGCAGCCCTACATACTGCTGTACGACCGGGAAATCAGCGACTTCATGGATCTGGTGCCTATTCTGGAAGAAGTGGCTGCTGAAGGCCGGCCCTTATTGGTGATTGCCGAAGCAGTGGCTGAAAAAGCGTTAACGGGCTTGTTACTGAATCATGTGCGCGGCATTTTCAAAGTGGTGGCGGTCAAGCCGCCGGGTTTTGGCGACAATCGTATCAATCGCCTGAACGATTTGGCCCTGTTGACCGGCGGCAGCGCTATTTTGCAAGAGCGGGCCATGCGGCTGGAAGACGTCACGCTAGCGCAATTGGGTCAGGCGCAGCGCGCGGTCATCTCGGAAGGTAATACGACGATCATCGGCGCCACGGGTGCGCGCGAACCCGTGAACGCACGCATAGAGGCCTTAAGGCGCGAGTTGGCGCTGGTTCGCGCCCGTAAACCCGGCGAAGGCTCCGCCACTGGCAATTTACACGAAGCCGAAGAGCTGGAAGAGCGCATCGCTATCCTGTCCGGCAAAACCGGCAGCTTCCAGGTCGGCGGCATCTCCGACGTGGAAATCAAAGAGCGGCTGGTGCGCATCGAAAATGCCTATTTGTCCGCCAAGGCTGCGCTGCAAGAAGGCGTGTTACCCGGCGGCGGTATCGGTTTGTGGCGTTGCACCACGGTGCTGGACGAAGTGATTGCCGAAAATGCCGAGCAGCAGCAAGGCATCGCCATCGTCAAGCAGGCACTGGGCGCGCCGCTCCGGCAATTGTTGAACAATAGCGGCCTGAACAACGAAGACGTGCTGATGCGCTTAGCTACCCAATCTGACCCGGCATTTGCCGTGGATATGCAGTATTTAAACTACGGGCATTTTCTGGACATTGGGATTATCGATCCGGTAAAAGTGTTGCGCAGCGCCCTGCGCAATGCAGTGAGCGTGGTGGCTACTTTGATCAGCAGCGAGACGGTCATCATGAACGTGCCGGACTTGTCCATCATGGCCGGGTATTCGCCGGAATGGGCTGCCGCCACACGCGAAGATCCCCGTATGTAATTGTTATTTCTACCTCAACCTCCTCTCTCCGAAAGTTAGAGCTATCCATTATTCTGCAATGGAGTAAGGCAATGTGACGTTATGTCGCATTGCCTCTTTTTTTGATTTTGTTATTTTGGACAACATCGCCGTAAAAAGCAGCTAAACCTCTGTTTTTTATATTTTTGTTTTGTGCCGATACTAAATTGGCGCACCAAAATACAAGAGGAAAAATGGATATTGCCTTGCACTTGCCCCACAACGTTAAAATCATCAAAGAAGCCTGCGAGTTCAAAACCTCCCTAGCGTTTGAAGTTGACCGCCCGATACAGGCCTGGCGCTGGATGGCGCAAAGCCGTTGCGTGCCCGATCACACGGACTGGGTACGCCCGGAGGTTTCGGAATCCTGGCGCCGCTGCCTGGAAGAATACCAATTGCCTTTGGGCAATTACGCGCGCTGGGATCATTGGCGTTTCATCACCGATCCGGAGCCGCTTATCAACCGCGCCGCTCACGATATTGCCGAAATGCTCCGGCATTTGGGGCATCAGTTCGACGTGTTTTTGAAGGAAGCCGGCGTCATGCTGGTATTGACCGATGCCGACGGACACCTGTTGCAAGTCTTGGGCGAAAATCCGTTTGCCAGCCCTTTCATGCTGAGTTTGTACGAAAAGCACAGCCGCTGGAGCGAAGCGGTGTTGGGTAATAACGGCATCGGCACCGCCGCGCAACTGAAAAAACCGATTGCCTTTCAGGGCATGGAGCATTTTGTCAGCCTGTTGCACCCCTTCACCACGGTCGGTTACCCCTTGTTGGATGAGAACGACAACGTCCAAGCCGTGATCGGCTTGATCAGCGATAGACAGGAAAGCATGAACTCCTTGTTCGCATTCTTGCATTTGTTGTGCGTACTACTAAATACCAATCTGCCCTTAACCCAAAGTCCGGTTGCGCAAGCGCGGGTGTTGGAAAAAATTCCGTTCAAACCGGCTAAGAGGCCGCCCAGCCAATACGAAGCGGCAATGTCCGAACAATTGACCACCTTGGTAGATAAGGCCGTGAAGCTGCAACACCATAAGATTCCGATGCTGATTACCGGCGAATCGGGCGTGGGCAAGGATCATTTCGTCAATCTGCTGAAACACGCCGGACCGCGGAAAAATCAGCCTTTGATCGCGATCAACTGCGCATCGATTCCGCATGACTTGATCGAAAGCGAGCTGTTCGGTTACGAAGCCGGCAGTTTTACCGGCGCGCGCAGTGCCGGCAAACCGGGGAAATTTCTGTTAGCGGACAAAGGTATTCTGTTTCTGGATGAAATCGGCGATATGAGCCTGGATTTGCAGTCCACGCTGTTACGAGTTCTGGAAACCTCGGAATTCACGCCAGTCGGCGGCAGCAAACCGCTCAAGGTGGATGTGCAAATCGTCGCCGCCACCAACGTACCCTTGTTGGAAGCCGTCGAAGCCGGCCGCTTCCGCCGCGATTTGTATTACCGTTTGAACGGCGCGCAAATTCATTTGCCGCCCTTGCGCGAGCGCGACGACAAGCTGGGCATCATTCACCACATCTTGCAGCGCGAACTGGCTAATCTGCCCAATCCGCAGGCAATCAGTATTTGCCCTAGCGTGATTGCTCTGATCGAGCAGCACCCGTGGCCGGGCAATATTCGCCAGTTGATCAACGTCATCAGGGCGACGCTATACACCGCCGGCGACACGCTGATTACCCGCGAGGATTTGCCGCTGGATTTTGTCGAAGAACTGGGTAAGGTGCTGCCGGGGAACGACAATAACGCTTCGGACAACCTGCTGACTTATCCAATATCGGTGGCCGCGGGCCGTACCATGACCCTGGAAGACTGGGAGTTGCACGGCATCAAAGCCAGCCTGCGGGAATGCGCAGGCAACATTTCCTTGGCGGCGAAAAACTTAGGCATAACTCGCACCACGCTGTACCGGAAAATCGAGCGCTTCGGGCTGGATAAAATCGACTGGCGGGAACATTCTAAGGCCGGGTAAGAAGCACACTGATTCGAGAGGCGCGTAATTGCATCCACTTGCACATCCTCCGCTGACAGATGCGTAAGTGATCGTTTTCGGTCGTATTTTTGCATTTCAGCTACCGCATTGATTCTCCGTTGCTTGACCCGTTTTAGCCGTTAGTTAATTGGCTAATATGTTTTTTGGTTAGTTTTTAGAGCTGTTGCCCATGACTTTTCTCTGTTTGTTGGGTTGACTGAAGCGCTGATCATAATAGACCTGGTGTAGATTCAGTCACAAAAACACCCGGTAGTGGTTAAACCCACTCCTGTAATTAGTTTTTACAGCTATGCTGAGCTGACAAAAAATAGGTGAGTTGCTAGGATATTTTGACTGTGGAGCCACCATAAATTAAAAGCATATACAAGAAATTATAATATTCCGGAATTTCATGAAACGATATTTCACATTTTTGTTGCTAGTTGGCTATATGCCATTTGTTAATGCTACGCAGGCCTCAGATGCCTTAGCTGCATGCAATTCTAATCAGCCTTATGGGAATGGCTGGACTCCGGATTCCGCGTGCAGTTATTACTATACTACTGGAGCTTGGATAAACTATAACTATACATTCATTTACGGGCGTTTAATGAATTGCTATTTAACAAAAAGTGGAGGGATTTTTTCTACGACTGCCCGTTGTCAACGTAATGGTACTTATGTTGGTGACGCACCAGGTTTTTTTTGGAGTAATGCCGAAACTTGTCCAACAGGGCAAATACAATCCGAGACAACAGGTCTTTGCCAATGCTCATCATCTGGCCAAACCCTAGATTCGTCTACCAACCAATGCTACACCGCCTATAGCCTCCCCCCGAAAACCATAGGCAAGCCGCAAATCTGCGTCGGCAACCCCTGCGACGCCTCCACCGGCAACAAATACCAAGCCGAAACCGATTTTGATAGCGATGTCATTGACCTGGGTTTTACCCGCCATTACAACAGCGGCGCCTTCAATGTCAGTGGACCATTAGGTTATGGCTGGAGCCATCAACTTGCCCCCAGTCTGGAAATTCTAACCGGCAAGATTTTTATCCACCAAGCCGACGGCCGCGCCGAATGGTTCACATTGAGCAACGGCCTCTGGCAAGGCGATGCCGACAGCCAATTGCGGCTAACCCAAGATAGCACCGGCTACAGCTTGACCGATCAACTGGGCGTGGTGGAACGTTACGACACCGCCGGTCGCATCGTGTCCCGCACCGAAGCCAACGGTCGCACCACCACATACAGCTATGACGGCAGCCAACGCTTGGCTACGGTCGCCGGCCCCTTCGGCCACAGCCTGCAACTGGCTTACGACAGCGCCAACCGAATCGGCAGCGTCACCTACCCGGACGGCCTGAGTAGCCAATATCAATACGATAGCGCCGGCAATCTCAGCAAAGTGATCTATCAGGATGGCAGCTTCAAACTTTACCATTACGAAAACACCTCCCTCCCGCATGCCCTGACCGGCATCACCGACGAGAACGGCGACCGTTATGCGACTTGGGCTTACGACAGCCAAGGCCGCGCCAATTTATCCAAACATGCCGGCGACGTTGAACAAGTAGCGCTGAGCTATAACAACGACAATAGCACCGATGTCGTCGATAGCTTCAATGCCAGCCGGCATTACACGTTTCAGACTATCTTAAACGTTCAGAAACTAACCGCTATTAGCCAGCCCGCCGGAGCCGGTAGTGTTGCGGCAACCCACACCCAAAGTTACGACGCCAACGGCAACCTTGCCAGCCGCACCGACTTCAACGGCAACCTCAGCTGCTATGCCTACGACCTGAGCCGCAACCTGGAAACCGTCCGGGTGGAAGGCCTGGCGCCCAGTTCGAGTTGCCCGGCCAACCTCAGTGCTTACACGCCGGCGCCGAACAGCATCGAACGCAAACGCAGTACCCAGTGGCACGCCAACTACCGCCTGCCCACCCAAATCGACGAGGCCGGCCGGCGCACCGCCTTCAATTACGACGCGGGTGGCAACCTGCTGAGTAGAACCGTCACCGATACCGCGACCGGGCAAAGCCGCACATGGGCCTACACCTACAACAACCTCGGCCAAGTGCTGAGCGCCGACGGCCCGCGTACCGACGTTAGCGACATCACCGCCTATAGCTATTACTCGGATACCACGGCCACTCACCATCCCGGCGACCTGTGGAAAATCACCAATGCCCTGGGCCACACCACCACCTTTACCGCCTACGATGCCAACGGCCGCCTGCTGAGCCTGACCGATCCTAACGGCTTGGTGATTGGCTTTGCTTACGACGCCCGCGGCCGCCTGACCCAAAAAACCGTCGACGGCAACACCACCGCCTACACCTACGACAAAGCCGGCAACCTGACTCAAACTACCTCGGCAGCCGGTGTGACCCATACGTTTACCTACGACGCTGCGCACCGCCTGACCGACATCACCGACGCCCTGGGCGGCAAGATTCATTACACGCTGGATGC
Organism: Methylomonas sp. TEB; assembly: GCF_047777895.1. Classification (GTDB taxonomy): domain Bacteria; phylum Pseudomonadota; class Gammaproteobacteria; order Methylococcales; family Methylomonadaceae; genus Methylomonas. Next base: position 181,998 of record NZ_CP180476.1, on the reverse strand, counting down.
GATGGGGAACCGCACCAAAGAGGAAATTCTCGATAGCAGCGGCGCAGTGGTTAAAACCCGCAGTCGCGTCTACGACGCCTTGAACCGCCTGGCCCAAGACATCGGCGCCTACAACCAGACCACGCGCTACGAATTCGACGCCAACGGCAACCTGACCCAGGTCACGGACGCTAACGGCCATGCCACCCAGCACCAATACGACAGCCTGAACCGGCTGATCCGCAGCACCGATGCTCTCGCCGGCTTGACCGACTATCGCTACGACGGCCAAGACCGCCTCACCCAAGTCACCGATGCCAACAACCACGACACCGTCTACAGCTACAACGGCCTCGGCGACCTGATGCAACTGGACAGTCCCAATACCGGGATTACTCAATACGGCTACGACAGCGCCGGTAACCGGATCGGTAAAACGGATGCGGCCAATGTGTCGGTAACATATACCTACGATGCGCTGAATCGGATTAAAAGTGGCGATGGCGGCGCGCAGTTTTATTACGACGAAAACGGCAACCTGGGCAAGCTGTCGCGCGCCTTACGTTCGGGCTTCAACGGTAACCGGACTCTCAAGTACGACCGGGCAGGACGGTTGACTTCCATCACCGCCAAGGGTTTGCCGCATACCTACGATAGCTTTATTTACTATGCCTACGACGCCGATGGCAAGGTAGAAAAAATATCGCATTCGGGATACCGTGAAGTTCTTTATGGCTTTGATGCGGCCGGCCAAGTCGACTCGGTATCGCTGCACGACTGGGATGATGGTACCGTTAGCTGGGTCTACGACATAACAACACCGCTAGCAACTCACATCACCCATCTGCCGTTCGGCCCGGTCAAATCGCTCACCTACGGCAATGGCAAACAGATCAGCCGTCGCTACGACTTAGACTACCGGGAAACCGGGCGCACCGTGCCGGGCGTCATGGCCGCCACCTATGGCTATGACTTGAACGGTAACCTCGACAGTGTGGCCGACGAATTAAGCCCCTCGGGGCGTCATCGAAATTTCGGTTACGACCCGCTGGACCGGCTGTCCAGCGCCACCGGCGTGAACACCCATGCCTTTAGCTATGACGATGTAGGCAACCGTCTGAGCAGCGAGCGGAATGGCGCACAGACCTCGTATAGCTACGACCTCGGCAGCCAGAAACTGCTGGCGCTCACGGGCGCGCAGCAGGCCAGCTACCAGTACGACGCGAACGGCGACGCGAGCCAGAAAGGCAGCCGGCATTTTTACCAGGCCACCGACCATTTGGTCACGGCCATCAAGGATGAGGTGGGCGGAAGCCTAGTCTCGGTTCAGGCTAATAAGTACGACGCCTTCGGCTATCGCAGCATGAAACTGACAAACAGCGGTAACGTCGCGATTGATTATGACGTATTGAGCGGCAATCTGCTGGATGAAACCAAGTGGGGAGGCACATCCTTCTCGCACAGCTACGTTTACCTGGAAGGCGAGCCGCTGGCGCGGATCAACTATGACGTGGACTCGGATCCAAACCAGACACCCTGGCCTATCCATTATTACCACAACGACCGGTTGGGCACGCCCCAAAAAACCACGGACCGCACGGGCAACATCAGTTGGGCGGCAGATTTCGATCCGTTCGGCAAGGCCACGCCGACCACAGCCTTCATCACCCAGAACCTGCGTTTCCCCGGTCAATACTACGATGAAGAAACCGGCCTGCATTACAATATCGCCCGTTTCTACGATCCTAACCTCGGGCGCTACCTGCAATCCGATCCGATTGGCTTGGCGGGGGGCGTTAATACTTACACCTATGCTTTAAATAATCCACTGAAGTACATCGATCCCTTAGGGCTAGATGTCACTATGACATGTCGTCCTATTCCCGATCTTAAAAATGTATTTAATCACTGTGCTGTATTCGTTTGGCACGTTGATAAATGTGCCAAAGTTATTGATGCCCAATACTCAGTTGCATATATGGGGCAATCTCCAACAGGACCTTCTGACGATACTTATACAGTTGATAGAAAGGCTTTTTATAATCCAGGCGGTGGCAACTCCAATTATGATATACCTATACCATCTCAATATAATGGTAGCCAGGCAGCCTTTGATGCCGCAGTCATAAACTCTGGAAATAACTATTCTCAGGGGCCATATAATGCTTTTAATGGGCCAAACTCTAATACTGCGGCAGACAATATAATTGAAGGGGCGGGTGGAACAGTGCCAAACGTACCTGGTGCATGGCAACAAAATTATGGCGATCCATCGTTTTCAAGAAATGTCGGCCCATATTGGGCGCATTGATATGAGTAATTGGACGACGTTTGCACCATATCAGTTGATAGCATTTCTCTTTGCTATAGTTTTATGCGGATGTGATTTTAATATAGAAAGCGGAGATTTTAATTCACTTAAAATTGGAATGTCTAAGACTGATGTGGTCAACGCGCTTCTGAGTGAGCATGTAAATTATATTGAGCCAAGGGTTGATGAGGATATTTTGATTAAATCAGACACTCTTGGTGAGTTAGATCGATTAAAAAATACGGAAGGAATTTGTATAACCGATAATGGCAGCTTTAGTTTGCATATTGTATTTGACACTTCTGGAATGTCTCACTCAATCTACAAGACATTCAATGTTGATCTTTCTGCTTTAGGTTTAGAATATCCACTATCAAGAAAAGATACTTTTGAAAAAATAAAAAATCTTTTGCATTCGAGACAAAACATTACTGCTTTTAACTGCATACTTGATGTTAAAAATATGTCTTTAAATGACATAAACGTTAATGACTTGGAGCGAATTAATGCGTGGCTATACCATATTCCGAAAACACATTCAGCAGTTACACTAAAATTCATACAAGATAAGTTAGTAAAGATTATTTACCATTGGCAGCCATTTGAGATGCCTTGATTCTTAGGGGGCGTTAATACCTACACCTATGTTGAGAATAATCCGGTTAACCTCATCGATCCTGAAGGACTTGCCAGTTCTGGCCAGCCTACTGATCTTGGTGGGGGTACAACCGTTCGGATTGATAATCCTCACGTTCCCGGACAGCAAGAACATGCACATGTTCAAACTCCGAAAGGCGAAGCTGTGGTTAATCAGGATGGCTCACAGAGTCACAAAGGAAAAGGGAGTCTGGATAATCTGAACAAGAAAGCAAAAGATTTTTTGAGAGGGAAAGGATTTAAAATTCCGGGATTCCCCTTATTGATTGATCCGTGCCTCATTGATCCAGGCGCGCCGTTTTGTTCACCCCAGTATCCAAACTGTCCTAACAGCTAACGACATGGAGAATTAACATGAAGGTTTTTGGCTACATTGAAGGGGATCACAACCAGCTTTTTAGACTGTCCGAGGTTACTCTTCAAGCAGACCCCCAAACACTAAAGGCAGTTGCGAGTTTTCTTTTGAAGTGTGCTAAGGAAATGGAAGACGACGATTCTTGGGAACATGAGCACTTTGCAGACTCAACTTTTACGGATGTTGTATTAACCGATATTATTGTTTTTCGTGATAACTGACCCGTGAATGGGGGCAAGCTCGCGTAGCGTGCAGTGAGGCGCGAACCGCACGGCACGACGGGAATGTGGCTAGCGGAACCTTTATCGGGTTCCGCCGCCTTGTAAGGCCGCCGGCCTACAGACTGAGACTAAGGGACGGCTCCGGCCGTCCTCTGTTCACCGTCAAGGTTCTGACCCGGCCCGCCGGGCCGTGAGTCGTCGAGGTCACCGAATCGGTTGCTGCCGCGTCTTGCCCCAAGCGCTGTTGTTTTTCCCGTTCCATCGCCGCTATTTCACGCTGTAACCCTTCTTTTTTTATCAGTAAAAGAGAGGCGTCTTCGGCCAGGTTGTCGAAATCCTGGCCCGCGCTGACTCCGTATTTAGCCTGTAACTGCCGCTGCCGCTTCTCATGGTACAACACAAATTCCCGCTCGATGTCCGCTTTAAGGCCGTAAGTCGCAATCGGTAGGGCGTCAATAGGCGAAGCCGTATTGCGCCGTATGTCTTACGGCCTTGCCCGTCAATCAAATCTTCCTTGCTATAGTTTTGGTTCCAACGCGATAACGTGCGCTGATCTATAGGATGCTGCCGAAGGCCCTTGATCAGCTGCTGCCGCGTCTTGTCCCAAACGTTGCCGCTTTTCCTGCTCCAACGCCTCAATGTCACGCTGTAACGACTCTATTTTTATCAAGGCCGTAAGTCGCAATCGGTAAGGCCGTAAGTCGCAATCGGTAGGGCGTCAATAGGCGAAGCCGTATTGCGCCGTATGTCTTACGGCCTTGCCCGTCAATCAAATCTTCCTTGCTATAGTTTTGGTTCCAACGCGATAACGTGCGCTGATCTATAGGATGCTGCCGACAGGCGCATCGTTCGCGACCGTTGCGCCTTGCATGGCTCGGCACAAACTGCAGATTCAAAACCGAAGTGCAATACCCGAAATGCGCATGGATTCGCCAAACTCTTTATTCACCGCCAATGTTTTAACCTTGCCGACAGGGCTATCAGCTGCCGAAGGCCCTTGATCAGCTGCTGCCGCGTCTTGTCCCAAGCGCTGATGCCTTTCCTGCTCCAGCGCCTCAATGTCACGCTGTAACAACTCCATTTTTATCAGCCCGATAGATAGAGGTGCAAAATATAAGGCTGTCAACGTGCAGCCAGTTTAATTTTGGACGTCCAAGCAGTTTACAATTTCGCAGTAGGCTCAGTTTTCAGCCGCGCGGGTCGCTGCTGGGCGCGTTGTGCGTTACAATCGCGAGTCGCACAACCGGTTGCTTCAAGAGAATAATAATGACACCCGCCGAATTTACCGCATACGCCCAACAAGGCTATAACCGCATCCCGATCTGCCGCGAAGTGCTGGCCGATCTGGACACGCCGCTCAGTGCTTACTTAAAGCTGGCCGACGGCCCTTATTCCTATTTGTTTGAGTCCGTACACGGCGGCGAGCAGTGGGGACGGTATTCGATCATCGGCTTGCCTTGCAAAACCCGTATCAAAATCAGCGGCCACCGCATCACGGTCGAAAAAGACGGCCAGGACACCCAAGTTTTTGAGCACGCTCAACCGCTGGAATGGATAGAAGAATTTCGGCAAAACTACAAGGTGCCGGACGTACCGGGATTACCGCGCTTCAACGGCGGCCTGGTCGGTTATTTCGGTTATGAAACGATAGGTTACATAGAGCCGCGTTTAAAGCCCAGCGGCAAGCCGGACCCTATCGGCGCGCCGGACATCCTGTTAATGGTGTCGCAAGACCTGCTGATATTCGACAACCTGTCCGGCAAAATGCTGTTGCTGACCCACGCAGATCCATCGCAAACCAATGCCTACGAAAACGCCAAAGCCAGGCTCGACGAATTAGTGGTGAAATTGCGCGAACTGCAAGCCAATCCGCAAGCGCATCCGGCCGTTAAGCACGTGCACGAACACGATTTTGTCTCCGGTTTTACCCAACAAGGCTACGAAGACGCGGTGTTAAAAGCCAAACAATACATCACCGACGGCGACTGCATGCAGGTGGTGTTGTCGCAGCGCATGTCGATTCCGTTTGAAGCCGCGCCGCTGGATTTGTATCGGGCTTTGCGGTGTTTGAATCCGTCGCCGTATATGTTTTTCATGAACCTGGACGATCTATATGTAGTGGGCTCGTCGCCGGAAATTCTGGTGCGGCTGGAAGACAACGAAGTGACGGTGCGACCAATCGCCGGCACCCGCAAACGCGGCGAAACCCACGAGCAGGATCTGGAGCTGGAAAAGGAACTACTGGCCGACCCAAAAGAAATCGCCGAGCATTTGATGCTAATCGACCTGGGCCGCAACGACACCGGACGAGTCGCCAAAATCGGCAGCGTCAAACTCACCGACAAGATGATCGTCGAGCGCTACTCGCACGTGATGCACATCGTTTCCAACGTCACAGGCGAATTGCAGGAAGGTAAAAATGCCTTCGACGTGTTGGCGGCCACCTTCCCGGCCGGCACCGTCAGCGGCGCACCGAAAATTCGCGCGATGGAAATCATCGACGAGCTGGAGCCGGTCAAGCGCGGTATTTATTCCGGCGCGGTGGGTTACATTTCCTGGTCCGGCAATCTGGATACGGCCATCGCCATCCGCACGGCTGTGATAAAAGATCAAACCTTACACATTCAGGCCGGCGCCGGCATCGTTTACGATTCCGTGCCGCGCAACGAATGGGATGAAACAATGAACAAAGGCCGCGCGGTGTTCCGCGCCGTCAGCATGGCCGAAGCCGGCCTCCTGAGCAGCGCGGCTCAATCTAAAGGAGCACAAACATGAGCGGCGTCAGATTGGTGATGGTCGACAACTACGATTCCTTCACCTACAACCTGGTGCAATATTTCGGCGAACTGGGCGCCGACGTGGTGGTAGTGCGCAACGACGAAGTGACGGTGGAAGACATCGAAGGCCTGCGTCCCGACAAGATCGTCATTTCCCCCGGTCCATGCACGCCTAAAGAAGCCGGTATTTCCGTGGAAACCATCCACCGCTACGCCGGCAAATACCCGATCCTGGGCGTTTGTCTCGGCCACCAAAGCATAGGCTACGCCTTCGGCGGCAACATTATCCACGCCAAGCAGATCATGCACGGCAAGGTGTCTCCGGTGTATCACAAAGATTTGGGCGTGTTCAAAGGCTTGAGCAACCCATTCACCGCCACCCGCTACCATTCACTGGTTATCGAGCAGGCGACCATGCCCGACTGCCTGGAAGTCACCGCCTGGACTCAGGACGAGGCCGGCAACATCGACGAAATCATGGGCGTACGCCATAAAACGCTGGATATTGAAGGCGTGCAATTCCACCCGGAGTCGATCCTGACCGAGCATGGGCATGACATGTTGCGGAATTTTTTGGCGCGATGAGTCCAACGGTTTTCAAAGAAGCGGGTTACCGCTTCTTTTTCTTCTCTCGAGAAGAGCCCAGAATGCACGTTCACATCGTTTCCGAAGACGGCGAGGCCAAATTTTGGCTAAAACCGGAAATTGAGTTGGCTAAAAATTATCGATATTCCAGAAAGCAGATAAAAGAAATCGAATCTTTAGTGGAGAAACATTACGATGAACTCATTAGCGCTTGGCAACAACATTTCCCCGGCTGAAGTGACACACATATCCAGTCACGGCGTATGGTTGCTGACTCGGACCGAAGAGTTATTCATGTCTTATGATGACTTTCCGTGGTTTAAAAATCAGCCCATCAATGCCATTCTCCGTGTTGAAGAGCCTTCACCTAATCATTTTTACTGGCCTGACATGGATATAGACTTGACTGTGGAGATGATCAAACATCCGGAGAGATTTCCATTGCAAGCCAGTAGTCAGTCCTAAATAAACTGCATGACATCTCGATTTGCAATTCGTAATGACCGTCAATTCAAAAACCACCTGTTACTAAGGCACTACTTCGTAAAACATGGATGAGCTTTTTTCCTTGATTTGGGCGGCAATACATTGGCGATTTGTATTGTGCGTTCTAATCTCGCTCAGCTTGGCATTTTTTCTTTCATATGCCATCGAACCTTTTACATCGGGATATTGCGTGAGCTTAGTTGGTGTCGGAGCGCTCCTGGGCATATATTGGCAAGGAAAGGTTGGTTAGAACATGAAACTTTAGCCTAGCCACGCATTGACTTCCTTTAACCACTCTATTGCCATCATCGGCGCCGGCCCCGCCGGCTTGATGGCCGCCGAAGTGCTAAGTCAGGCCGGCTTGAGCGTCGCTGTGTTTGACGCGATGCCCTCCGCCGGGCGTAAGTTTTTGATGGCCGGCAAGGGTGGATTGAACATCACCCATTCGGAACCGTTCGAGCCGTTTTTGTCTCGCTACGGCACACAGCGTGCCGCACTGAAACCGATGCTGAACGCCTTCTCTCCGGAGGCCCTGAGAGCCTGGGTGCAAGGCTTGGGCATAGAAACTTTTGTCGGCACGTCCGGCCGCGTGTTTCCAACGGAGATGAAGGCCGCGCCGCTACTGCGCGCCTGGCTGCACCGCTTGCGTTCGAACGGTGTGCACTTTCATATGCGCCACCGCTGGCTGGGCTGGGATGATGATGGAGCGCTGCGTCTACGCAATCCCGATGGCGAAATTTCGGTCAAGCCGCAAGCAACCTTGTTGGCCTTGGGCGGTGCCAGCTGGCCGCAACTAGGGTCGGATGGCGCGTGGGTGACTTGGTTACAGGCGCGCGGAGTGGAAATTGCACCCTTGCAAAGCGCAAATTGCGGATTTGAAGTAGCGTGGAGTGCGCATCTGCGCGAGAAGTTTGCCGGCGCGCCGCTCAAATCGGTAGCGCTAACCTTTACCGACACGCAGGGCCACACCGAACGACGGCAAGGCGAAATGGTGATTAGCACGCATGGCGTGGAAGGCAGCCTGATTTACGCATTTTCGCGGCGGCTGCGCGAATATCTGCATGTTCACGGCAGCGCCACCTTCACCATTGACCTGCTGCCAGGACGCGATGCGGAACGGGTGCTGGCCGAAATCAGCCGCCCCAGGGGTTCCCGGTCCTTATCCAGCCATTTGCAGAGTCGGCTGGGTATTTCCGGCATCAAAGCAGCCTTGCTGCGCGAAGTGCTCAGCCAGGCGCAATTTGCCGATGCCACCATTCTGACGAAGACGATCAAAGCCTTGCCCATCACTGTCAATGCCACCCGGCCCATCGCCGAAGCGATCAGCAGCGCCGGCGGCGTGAGTTTTAACAGTCTTGATCAAAATCTGATGCTTACCGCGCTACCCGGCGTTTTTGTCGCCGGCGAGATGCTGGATTGGGAAGCGCCGACCGGGGGATATTTGCTCTCGGCTTGCTTCGCTACCGGCCGCAGTGCCGGACTGGGCGTGTGCGACTGGCTAAACCGGCATCAAAAGTTTTAAAGAACTCCCCACTCCATAGCCGGACGCAAAAAAGGGGTAGCCGGCGCCACCCCTTCAACATCTTGTTTAGCGTGCGACTTCTGCGAATGGCCGCATTCTGCGCATTGTATTAGCCGACCGCAACGAGGCGGCTCCGGCCAATACACTGCCAAATAGCCAGAAAGCCCCCGGTAGAGGCACGCTGCCGCCGCCTCCGGTTCCGTAGTCGTACCCGTAAACCGATGCACTGGTATTCGCGGAAAAACTTCCGCTCCAACCGTCTTTAAAGACCAAAGCAACAGACAATATATCGTTTTCCGTCACGGCCGCGGAGCCGGTTGACAGGTACTGATTTACATTTTGGTTGACTGACCCGGAGTTTCCGCCATTGTAGTAACTCAAATTGAAGCTTGCGTTGGAGCTTGCCGACGCATTACTTGAGGCCCCCAGGTCCCCCATCAAACTGTAGTTCGCTTCGAAAATTAACAGTCCGCTGCCTTGCACGGTAAAACTGCCGGATCGCTGGCTACTGCTGCTGGCCGATAAGCTTTGATACGGAAAAGAACCGTTTAGAGCGGCATTGGCGTTGATTTGATTAATCGATGTAGCGCTGGAAGCAGATCTGCTATAGGTCGATGTGGACAGTGACTCTGTAGTCGAAGTCCCTGAGCTCCAATTTGCCGCGCTATCATAGGCGTTATTGTAGTAGCCATTATTCACTTGGCTAGTGTCGTACTGATTACTCCAGGTCACAGTTGGCAGGCCATTGCCAATATCAATGGCGGTAATTTTAAAGGTACTCCAGTCAATGACCGCGCTCGCAGAAACCGTCGCCGCCTCAGCAGATTGGGCAAGGCAAAGCGATAGCACCAGAATGCTGAACAGATTAGTCTTAAAGTAAGGTCGCCGAATCGGCTTGGCAAGGTGTTTCATGGTAATGTCTCCATTGATTAACGAGCACAAATTTTCAGCGCACGGCCAAACGGCCAAAAACCGTTGCCATGCTGATCAAGACTAGCTCTTTGCGATAAGCCGCTTATTTAAAATGCTAGTCTTGAGCGTCATTTAACAGCTAAGTTAACCACCGTCAATTACCATAAAAACATAACGGCTTAATCAATGTGCTACGTCAATAAAACTTGAAATTTATAAGCTGGCTTGGAATAAAATCGCCTTTTTATCTACCCGTTCTCGAGATGGTGTAAGCAAGTGACCTCGCTCGCGAGGGATTGACGGCCCGCAAGGTTTTCGATATGAGCCGTCGTTTGTTATCATCCCTGCCTTGACCAAAACACCGGCTATTCACTCCATGCAAATCCAAGCCACGCTGCAAAAACTTCTGGATAAACAAGACCTCAGCACCGAGGAAATGCGCGATGTGATGCGTACCATGATGCAAGGCGAGCTGACCGACGCGCAAATCGCCGGCTTTTTGATCGCGTTGCGTTGCAAGGGCGAGACCATCGAGGAAATCGCCGCGGCGGTCAGCGTATTGCGCGAGTTGGTGCGGCCAGTACCGGTGCACGGTGAACATGTTATCGACACCTGCGGCACGGGCGGCGACGGTGCCAATACTTTCAATATTTCCACCACCGCCGCCTTCGTGGTCGCGGCGGCCGGCGGCAAGGTGGCCAAACACGGCAATCGCTCGGTATCCAGTAGTTGCGGCAGCGCCGATGTATTGGAAGCCGCCGGCATCAATCTGGATATGCCCGCCGAACAAGTGGCGCAATGCGTCAACGACATCGGCGTCGGCTTTTTGTTTGCCGCCAAGCACCACAGCGCGGTGCGCCACACGGTTGGTCCGCGCAAGGAAATGGGCGTGCGCACCCTGTTCAACCTGATCGGCCCGCTCTCCAATCCGGCCAATGCGCCGCATCAATTGATCGGCGTGTTCGATAAACAATGGTTGGTGCCGGTCGCGGAAGTCTTGAAAAAACTGGGCAGCAAGCATGTGCTGGTGGTGCATGCGCGCGACGGCCTGGATGAAATCAGCATCGCCGCACCCACCGACGTCGCCGAGTTGATCGACGGCATCGTGCACAGCTACACCGTCACCCCGGAACAATTCGGCATGCCGCGCGCCAGCCTGGCAACCTTGTCGATTACTTGCGCAGCCGATAGCCTGGCAATTATGCGCGCGGTATTAAATAATCAAGCCGGCCCGGCCCGCGACATTGTGGCATTAAACGCCGGCGCAGCGATTTATGCCGCCGATTTGGCCGATTCGCTGGATGCGGGGATTCGCCGGGCGCATCAGGTGTTGGCGGATGGGAGTGCGTTGGCTAAGTTTGAGGCGTTGATTGCTTACTCTTGAGCGGCAGCATTTGCCCTATAAATGATGACAATAGGCACACGCCGGCGTAAACTCTATCCATGAAACCGTTTCGCTGGAATCATGAGAAAAATGAACTATTGAAGAAAGAACGCAGCATCTCTTTCGAAGAAATAGTATTGGCTATCGAAGCTGACGGATTGCTGGATGAATTAAGCCACCCCAACCAGGAAAAATATCCCAATCAATTTGTGCTCGTGGTAGCGCTGGATGGTTATGTTTACTTGGTACCTTACGTCGAGGAAGCCAATTATTTTTTCTTGAAGACAGTCATTCCAAGCAGAAAAGCAACCCGAGATTATCTGACCAGGAAAAAACCCAATGATAAAACTTGATGACTTTGAACAAGATCTTCTGACAGCCTATGAACAGGGCGAACTTGAATCGACAAAGCCATCGAAAGCCGATTTGGCTAAATTCAAGACCGCAGCCTTAGCTACCACCATCAAAGATAAACGAGTCAATATCCGATTGTCTTCTCCCGATCTGATGGATATTCAGGCTCGTGCGTTGGAAGAAGGTATTCCGTATCAAACACTGATTGCCAGTGTTTTGCACAAATATGTTTCAGGTCGCTTAGTAGAGAAACCTTCCAGCTTAAATTCTCGTTCAAACCAATAGATTGCCAAATAGTGTTTTTTGGCCTGGCGGGTTGATTCGCTTGATTAGCCGGTCTATTGTCTAGGTCTGGTTTTTCGAACGGTTTGAGAGGTTTACTCAGGTTTATTTATCGATCAAAGCGAGACACTTGATGTCGGAAGTAGTTGAAGTTTTGTGTCGCTATCGCAACGGGTTATTTAGAAGTCGGGTCTCGGCCCGACAGCCGAGATACTTTCTTTTGTTTGGCCAAAAGAAAGTATCCAAAGAAAAAGCCACCCCGATGCCGCTTGTTTCCTGCGCTCCGAAGGGTTTGAACGGGGTTTTCGGAAGGGCTATCCATAGCCCTCCGAAAACGAGCGGCATCCTTGCCGCTCCCCTTCGGGCTGTTCCGTCCAAACCCTCCGGTGCTCGGCGCGGCATAGGGGGAATTGTTCCGCTAAGCTCACTCAAGAATCGTATGAATTTGAAAGCATTGAGAGACGGTCTGTTGTAGGAGGCGCATCGATCGCGACCGATGCGCTTCACTTCGTTAAGCACATCCTTACGGTCCTACCAATCCTGGAAACCAATAAAATGGCAACTATCGTCACTCACCAAAGTCTGGTTCGCGCATGTAAAATTATTTCAGGAATTACATTTATTTTTTATGTCGGGGGCATTGATTGGTCTAATACGCATGAGCTAGAACAATTGCATGTTCATTTTTTCCTTGTAATGATCGCTCTGACGCCTTATGGAATACTTGTCTTTTTGCTAAATCGCGCCAATCAGTCTTTGATTTTTCAAGTAGTTTCCTTTTGTTTAGTTAGCGGCTTGTCTATGGTTTCGTTTGGCTATTTTAGGTTAAAAGGAATTCCAACTGGAGGGTGGGATTATTTGCTAATACCTGTTTGGCAACTTCTTCTTTTAATGGGCTTGTTCGGCTTTTTTGAGCTGTACTATTTTCGACAACGTAGTTCGAATCCAGATTAATCCTCGTAGGACATCGCTAGCGACCGATACGTTTCACTCCATCAAGGCTACATAATTTTTAGACCAGGCGACTTATAAACTCGGGACAATTTTCTCCCCTATGCCGCGCCGAGCACCGGAGGGTTTGGACGGAATAGCCCGAAGGGGAGCGGCAGGGATGCCGCTCGTTTTTGGAGGGCTATGGATAGCCCTTCCAAAAACCCCGTTCAAACCCTCCGGCGCGCAGGATACAAGCGGCATCCGGGTGGCTTTTCTTTTGGATACTTTTCTTTGGACAAGCAAAGAAAAGTATCTCGGCTGTCGGGCCGAGACCCGACTTCAAATATAATAGGTCGCGATAGCGACACCACATAAAAATCAAACAATGACAAACGACACACCCGACATCCTAAAAACCATCCTAGCCAAAAAAGCCGAAGAAGTAGCGCGCCGCAAAAGCAATACGCCGCTGTCGCTGCTGGAAGAATTAGCCGGCACGGTACAAGGCCCGCGCGGCTTTTATTCAGCATTGCGCAGCAAAGCTGATCAGAAAAAGCCGGCGATCATCGCCGAAATCAAGAAAGCCTCGCCCAGCCAGGGCGTGATCCGCGAGAACTTCAAGCCGGTGGAAATTGCCGTGGATTATGCGTTCAGCGGCGCGACTTGTTTGTCGGTGCTGACCGACAAGGAGTTTTTCCAGGGCTCGGAAGCCAATCTGCAAATGGTGCGGCAAAATTGCCCGCTGCCGGCGATTCGTAAGGACTTCATGATCGATCCCTATCAAATCCACGAATCACGGGCACTCGGTGCGGACTGCATCCTGTTGATCGTCGCAGCACTGGACGACGCGATGTTGAAGGAATTGGCCGACACCGCCACCGGCTTGGGCATGGACGTATTGACCGAAGTGCACGACGCGGAGGAATTGGAACGGGCCCTAAAGCTCAACACCAATATGATAGGCATCAACAACCGCAATCTGCGCACCTTCGAAGTGTCCTTGCAAACCACGCTGGATTTGAAAAACACCATCCCGGCCGACAAGTTGATTGTCACCGAAAGCGGCATTCACACCCCGGCAGATGTGAAGTTGATGCAGGACAACGGCATTTACACCTTCTTGGTTGGTGAAGCGTTTATGCGCGCCGAATCGCCTGGGCAAAAAATGCGCGAGTTGTTTTTTTAGGTTAACTCTTGGCTTAGATTGATGCCGGCTGCCGATGCTGGAAGCGGCATTCAACCGGGTTTAGGGATAGTAAATCAAAGTATCTACCGGACGACACAGAGCGTCCATGGCGGCGTTCCCACGCGATACCTAACGCCAGCGTCAGCCCCTTCTCCCACCGGGAGAAGGTTGGGATGAGGGGATCAGAATAAAGCTTTTTCTAATTTATCCCCTCACCCTAACCCTCTCCCAGTGGGAGAGGGAACTATTGCTGGTGTCAACATTACCCGCCCAATTTAATCGCCCCAAAATACCGCGCCAAATCAATCCGAATCGGCATGAAATAGACATTCAAGCCATTCACCGCCGCCGAGGCAATCACGCCATTGGCAAATTCCACATTCCAGTCGTAATCCGGCCGAAAACGCTTCGGAAACTTCACCTTATTTTTGACTTCCCAATAGTTCATTGAGGCCTTGCTGGTGATCGGGCTGATGCCGATATAGGTTTCCAGGTCTTGCATGTGCTCGGCGTAGATGTCGATCATGCGGCTGTCGTAGAACGGCTGGGAGAAAAAGCCGCCGGCGCCGGCATCGACCTTGCGTTGGATGTAATCGCATTCATCCTGAACGCCGCTGCGATGCGGATCGAAGCCGGCATAAATATGTAAACTGGGATAACGCTGGCGCACGGCCCGAATCAAATCCACCACATCGGTATTGTAAAACGACCGCTTCAAACCTTCCGGCGGATCACCGGACACCAACAACACGCTGTCCAGCGCATATTCTTCGATGATACGGTAAAGCTCACCGCTGTCGATTTTGAAGTCTATCGCCCGAAAATGCGGAATAAAGCGGTATTTGCTTCTATCAACGCGGGTTGCCAATTCCCAGCTGCGGGTATCGAAGCGTTGGATGTCCGGGACATTAATGATGTTGATGCCTTTGTCCAAAGTTTGCACAAAGGCGTATTGCTGGTCGAAAGCCTCTAGGCTGCGCGGGACGATTTCAAACGAAATATTCATCGTGTGGCTGGGTAGTTAAAAGATTTGACGGGAAACGTGCGCGATGCGCAAAGTATGGATTGTAACGCAGTAAAAACAAAGCCCAGCGGGCTTGCTGAACAATTAGTCGGTCCCAAGCTATCGCGGCGAGTGGATTGCCTCTATTATTTTTCGCTTGCGGTGGGGATTTGGCCTGTTTGAACGTCTTACTCAATAACCGCGCCTCTATTCATCGGATTTTTCTGCCATTCCCGCCCTAATGCCCGCCAAACCTTGCCGCCCGATGTTATGGATTTTGTCAGCTCTATCGGCGCTATGGACCGTTGGCTGTGATGCGCCCGCGCCTCGGGATGCACATGCTTTGGCTTTTCAGGCACCACCACACTGGAGCAGCAACGGCCATTTTGCCGAAGCAGCCGCAACGAGCTGGTTGGCGGCCTTTAATGATGAGCATTTGACCAGGTTGGTAAACAACGGCCTGGCCGATAACTTTGATTTAAAAAGTGCTGCGGCCCGTGTTGACGCGGCACGCGAACAAGCGGTTATCGCCGGTTCCGGCCGCTGGCCGCAATTGTCGTTAACACCCGGCTATCAACGCGCAAAGACTAATATAGGTGGCGAAAGCAGCGAATCCGGCGCGTTTACGGCGCTGTTCAACCTGAGCTGGGAGCTGGATGTCTGGGGCCGAATCAAGGCCGGACAACAAGCCGCGGAAGCCGAAGCCGAGGCGACTGGCGATGATTATCGCGCCGCGCAATTATCGCTGGCCGCACGGATTGCCCAAGCCTATTTCGAATTCACTGAAGCGCAATGGCAAGCGACGGTGGCGGCACAGTCGGTCAAGGACCGCGGCACCATTGTCGATCTGGTACGCGGCCGTTTCAACCGGGGTTTGACCCGCGGCCTGGATTTGCGCTTGGTGCTGACCGATCTGGCGAATGCCGAAGCACAGCTGGCGCAAGCCCGTAATGACGTGCAATTGTTAGGTAAGCGCCTGCAAACCTTGCTGAGCCGGTATCCGGGTAATGATCCAGCTAAACAAGAATTCGACGCGACATTCCAATTACCGCAGCCGCCGGAAACCTTGAGTGCCGGCTTGCCGGCCGAGCTATTGGAACGCCGTCCGGACGTCATCGCCGCATTCAAACGCTTGCGGGCCGCCGACTCGCGTTTGGAAAGCGCCGAAAAAGCTTTGCTGCCGCGGGTGACGCTAACCGGCACCGGCGGCGCCAGCAGCGCGGCCTTGACCGAGATTGTCGACCCGCGCGCGGCAGCCTGGAACCTCGCCGCCGGCTTGGTCCAACCGCTATTTACCGGCGGCCGGCTGCAAGGCGAGATTCGCTTTAATGAAGCTAAAGTCCGGGAAGCGTTTAACCAATACCAAAGTGTGGCCTTAAACGCCTTTCGCGAAGTCGAGCAAGCGCTGGCCGCCGAAGCCTGGCTGCGCACCCAGGAACAGGCCTTGCGCGAAGCTGTCGAGCAAACCGAGGCCAGCCGTAAGCTGGCGGTGTATTCCTACCGGCAGGGCTTGATCGAAATCCTGACTTTACTCGACAGCTACCGCAGCACCCTCAATGCGCAAAGCGCTCACCTGGCCGTACAGCGGCAATTATTAAACAATCGTATCAACCTCTATCTGGCATTAGGCGGTGGCGTTTGAATCCGCAAACACTCAATTTAAAAATCCTGTTACCGATTCTGGTATTGCTGGCGGCGGCCGGCGCGGCCTGGGCAATCATCGCCGGCAAGCCGCAAACCGTTCAGCAGAGCGCCGAACCGATTGTTCCCAAGGTCAATGTGGTTCGTGTCGAGCCGCAAAGCTTGCGACTGAACGTCATGTCCCAAGGCGTGGTCGCGCCGCGCGAGACTATTGACTTGGTCACCGAAGTGGGCGGTAAAGTAGCGCAGGTACATTCGGCGATGGCTGCCGGCGGTTTCTTTGCCGCCAACGAATTGCTGCTGACCATAGACCCGCGCGATTACGATTATGCCATCGTTGCCGCTGAAGCCCAGCTGGCCGAGGCCCAGCGGGTCTTGATCAACGAACAGGCGCAAGTCGAGCAGGCGCAGAGCGAATGGCAAGCGTTGGGCGAAGGCGAGCCTACTGCGTTGGCGCTGCGTAAGCCGCAATTGGCCGAGGCGCAAGCCAAGCTCAAGGCCGCCGCAGCCGATCTGGCCAAGGCCAAACTCAATCGCAGCCGCTGCGAATTGCGGGCACCGTTTGCCGGCCGGGTGCTCAGCAAGCAAGCAGGCTTGGGTCAATATCTGCCATCAGGCGCAGTGATAGCACGGATTTATGCCAGCGATGTCGCCGAAGTACGTCTGCCGATCAGCACCGAGCAACTGGCCTTTTTGGAACTACCCTTGGGGCAACATGGCAAGGCCGGCCACTGGCCGGCGGTGACTTTGCGCGCGGAACTGGCCGGCGAACCGCATAGCTGGCAAGGCCGCATCGTCCGCAGCGAAGCGGCGCTGGACGACAACAGCGGCCAGCTTTATCTGATCGCGCAAGTCGCCGAGCCGTTCCGGGAAAGCGCGGATAGGCCGCCCTTGCTGAGCGGATTATTCGTGCAAGCCGAGATCGAAGGTGTGCGCAGGGAAGGTTTGTTTAGCTTGCCGCGCACGGCTTTGAACGGCTTGCAACAAGCCAAATTGGTCGACGCCGAGCAACGCTTGGAAATCCGCCAACTGCAAGTGCTGCGCCACGACGCCGAGCATGTCGTCGTCAAGGCCGGATTAAATCCCGGCGAGCGGGTAGTGGTGTCGGAACTGCCGGTGGCGGTGGCCGGCATGAAAGTCACCGCAGTCGAAGCGCAGCCTGACGCTGCCCCATGATGCCCACCAACCAGCGATTGGGTTTATTGGCTTGGTTCGCCGGCAATCCGGTCGCCGCCAATCTGTTGATGCTGCTGATTCTGACCGGCGGCGTGCTGGGTGTGCTCGGTATCGATAAAGAAGTATTTCCGCGTTTCAGCCCTAATATCATCGTGATCGAAGCCGTATTCCCGGGCGCTGGCCCCTCAGAAGTCGAGGAATCGGTATGCGTGCCCATTGAGGAAGCCATCCACGATGTACCGGGCGTTAAACATCTGCACGGCGAGATTAGGGGCGATAACTGCAAGATCGAAGTTGAAATTCTGCCGGACCATGACCAAAATCAGATGATGGCAACCCTGCAAAGCCGGGTGGAAGCCATTCCGCGCCTGCCGAAACAGCTGGAAAAAATCCAGGTGTTGCCGGCTGGCCGGGACGACGACGACGGTGTGATCTGGCTGGCCTTGCACGGGGCTACCGATGCCGCCACCCTGCAACGCTACGGCGACCGGATTCAGGAACAACTGGCGGCGATTCCGGGCGTCAGCCGCGCGCGTAACTACGGTGAGCTGGCCTATGAAATCGACATCGAAGTGTTGCCGCACCAATTACGCAAATATCAGCTGACGCTGGACGACGTAGCGCAAGCCTTGCGTAAGGCCTCGGTGGATCTACCGGGCGGCCTGATCAAGAATCCCGACGGCGAGTTGCAACTGCGCGTCAGCGGCCGGGCCCGCGATGCCGACGCGGTCGGGGCCTTGATCGTCAAGACTTTGCCGGACGGCAACCGAGTGCGGCTTGAGCAAATCGCCACCATCAAGGACGGCCTGGAAGAACGCTTATGGGCCTGGCATCACAATGGCGAAACTGCGCAGGGTTGGGAGATTCACGCCGAACAGGACAGCGTGGCGGTGGCGCGGCGCGTCAAAGCGTATGTCGAAGAGATGCGCGGGCAATTGCCGGACGGCTTGCGTCTGATTACCTGGTGGGACGATTCACAAGCTTACGACGAGCGCATCGGCACGCTATTGGAAGATGGCTTGAGCGGCTTCGTGCTGGTCTGTTTGGTGCTGACCTTGTTCTTAAGGCTGCGGGTGGCGCTATGGGCCGGCGTCGGCATTTTTACTTCGGTGCTGGGTGCGTTTTGGCTGATGCCGGCCCTGGATATTTCCTTGAATATGCTGTCCTTATTCGGTTTCTTGCTGGCGATGGGCATCTTGGTGGACGACGCCATCATCATCGGCGAAAGTGTGCATAGCCGGCAGATAGAAGGCCGGTATTCGCCGCTACAAGCTACGATAAAGGGGGTACAGGAGGTAGCGCTGCCGGTGAGCCTGTCGGTATTAATCGTACTGGTAGCGTTTTTGCCCGGCCTATTTTTACCGGGTTGGGCAGGGCAACTGATGCGGCCGATTTGCCTGGTGATGATCTTGACGCTGGTGTTCTCGCTAATCGAAGCCTTGCTGATTTTGCCGTCGCATCTGGTCGGCGACATCGATACCCAGGCCAAACCCGGCCGTTTACAACGCTTGCGCGAGCGAATGAATCAGAGCTTGGATCGTTTCGTCGTGCGTGTTTACCAGCCGCTGTTGGAAACGGCACTGGCTTGGCGCTATTTGACCGTGGCCTTGTTCATCGCCCTGCTGGCAATTTGCACGGCCTTGGTGCTGAGCGACCGGGTGCGGCAGTCGATTAATCCGGATGTCACCAAGGACAGTTTTTGGGTATCGATGCAATTGCCGCAGAGTGCGCCCTACAGCGAGGCTCAAGCACTGGCGACCCAAGTGGAAAAAGCCCTGTTTGCTTTACGCGACGAACTGGACGGCGTGGATCCAGCAAGCCGGCAAAACATGCAAGCCGCTCATGCCAACGACCACAGTGTGATCGTCGGTGTGGAAACGATTATTTGGGAGCATGGCGCCGGTATTTGGTTGGAATTCTCGGCAGAAGGCCGCCGGCGTTTGAAAGTTGAAGACTTCATCCGCGACTGGCGGCAACGGATCGGCGATATTGGCCGGGGCAAGGTGGATTTTATTTATAAAGAAGGCGATGTGCCTTACGACATAGAGTTGCTACTGGGCGCCGGCGACCCAAGCCTGCTGCAACCCGCCGCCGAGCAACTCAAAACGGCATTGGCGACGTTTCCCGGGGTTTACGATGTGATCGACTCTTCCGAACCGGGCAAACCGGAAGTACGGCTAGCGCTGAAGCCGGAAGCCGAGCGCCTGGGCTTGCGCCTGGAACAACTGGCCGAACAAGTCCGCCAGGGTTATTACGGCGAGGAGGTACACCGCTTCCTGCGCGGCCGCCGCGAAGTGAAAGTGATGGTGCGCTATCCTCTGGAACAACGGCAATCGCTGGATGCGTTGAAGGCGCAACCGGTGCGCCTGCCGAACGGCAGCAGCGTACCGCTGAACGATCTGGCCGAGATCAAGCTGGTGCAAGGCTATTCCCGGCTGAATCGCGAAGACCGGCATCGGGTGTTGAAGGTGCAGGCCCGCGTCGATCCGACCAAGGCCGATGTCAACGGCATTTACGCCGAGCTGGAGAACAGTGCTTTGCCGGATCTGGAGCAGGCGTTTCCCGGATTGAATGTGCAAATCGGCCAACAGCGCCAGGAACAGGAAGCGATGCTGGCGGCCTTCGGTAAAAATACCTTGATCGCGCTGTTGGTGATCTATGCTTTGATCGCGGTGCCGTTTAAATCTTACAGCAAACCGCTGATCTTTCTGTTGGCCGCGCCGGTGGCCTGGAGCGGCGCTGTGCTGGCGCATTGGACGGCCGGACTGCCCTTGTCGATGGAATCGTTAGTGGGCATGATTGCGGCTAGCGGCGTGGTGGTAAACGATAGCCTGGTGCTGCTGGATTATATTCGTCAGCACGGCGACGAGGATACCCCGGTGGAACAGCTGATCAGCGCCGCCTGTATCGCCCGTTTTCGGCCGATCTTGCTGGCCTTTCTAACCAACTTTGCCGGTTTTTTGCCGACCTTACTGGAAACCAGCCAGCAAGCGCAGTTCCTGATTCCGATGACTTTGTCGCTGTCGGCCGGCCTGTTGATCGGGATGGCAGCCAGCTTGATTTTGACACCGGTTTGCTATGCGATTTTGGGGGCCAGACGATAGGTGGTATCTAGGTAAAAACCAAAGCGGGAAGTTTGGCCTGATACATTGGTGGCGGGGGTTTTTGGCAGGTAGCGATGTTGCCACCGCTTACTAAATTAGCGGCGGATTCGCGTTGTAAGGCAATCCTATCAAGCCGGTGTTATGCTGCGAGGTACGGTGGCAGTGACGGGTATTTTCATTTACCAAAACATAGCTTTAGGGAGGTCTGAAAACATTTGTCATCGTTGTGTATGCGCGGATCTAGTAAGGTGATTGCAAAGGGCCCGCGCTTTCAGGGGAGCGGCGCTTAGGTATTATTATGAGTTACCTTGGGAAAGGTCGGCGCCGTTCAGTTTTTTCCGTTCTTTTTAAAATAGCCACTCTGATCTCAGAATTTTTGGGCACATTGTTCTTTACTTTGTCGTCAGTATTACTCGCCTGTGCCTGCCGATTTTGAGAATGGGTACAGTGATCTTTCCATACACGGGAGTCCACCATGAACAAACAGACATTCATCGCATCCGCCGTCATCACTACCTTAGTGGGTTGCGCCACGCCGCCGATTGAGCAGAAAGCGACCATCGAAAATGATTTGAGTACCGAATTACCCGCTTCAGCCGCCGGCATATCTGCAGAGCCACTGTACTTTTCTTCGCAACAAGAAGCCGAAAGCGCTTTGATCGGTTATAACTACGGGCTGACCCTGCTTGCCGATGGCCGGGTTCAAGCATTTGTCTCGGGTTTAAACGGGTCGGGCATGGAAAACCCCTTCGACGTGGTCAGGGCAAAATCGCAAAGTTCATCAGCCAAGATTACCGACTTGGCCGAAGCGGAAACTGAAATGGCATTTCCGCAAATTACGCTAACAGGCAAAAAGAACGGTCAGGCAGCTATCGACGCATTGGGCGACAAGCTGGGGGATGTGGCGAAAGCCTACGACATGTCCAGCGAACGCCTGGAAGATATATTGCGCACCGATGCGTCCGCCTGGATCGATGAAAGCGGCCGCCTGCTTTATATCGACGAGCATACCAAAATCACTCAAGGACAAGGCGAGCAAGAAACCGCCACGGTCACCAGCGCAGGTAGCGGCGTAGCCAGTACGGCAACTGCCGACCCATTCGCCCTGCACAGCAAGCCTGGTTCCAATCGCGTTATTTATTTGGATTTCAATGGTCACGTCGCGACCAACACGGCCTGGAGTATGACTACGCTTACCGCTCAAGCCTATGATATAGATGGCAACCCGGGCGCTTTCAGCACTACGGAATTAAATAACATTCGGGAAATATGGCAACGGGTAGCGGAAGACTACGCCCCATTCGATGTTGACGTGACGACCCAGGAGCCCACTTTGGATGCCTTGAGGCGCAGTAGCACCAGTGACATTCAGTACGGCACTCGAGCCGTGGTTACCCGGTCTATGCCGGAACTGTGCAACCAAACTTGCGGCGGCGTCGCTTACGTTAATGTGTTTTCATATTATTCAGCCGCCTACCCGGAACGCTATCGGCCGGCCTGGGTATTCTTCGACAAACTGGGCAACGGTTATCCCAAATATGTTGCAGAAGCTATTTCACACGAAGTAGGGCATAACTTAAACCTCAATCATGATGGCAATGCCAGCACCGGCTACTATGCCGGCCATGGTAGCGGTGCTACCGGCTGGGCGCCGATCATGGGGGTGGGCTACTACAAACCTGTCGCACAATGGAGTAAAGGCGAGTATCCGGGCGCCAACAATCTGCAGGATGATCTTGCAGTAATAAACGCTGCGGGTGCGTCTGTGCGGCCCGATGACTTCCCTGACACAACTGCCAGTGCGGCACCATTAGCCGGCGACGCCAGTGCGGTTTCACAAAGTGGCATCATCGAGCGCACAACGGACGTCGACGTTTTCGTATTTTCAACCGGCGGGGGCAGCGCGCAGTTCAATGTTACACCCGATGCAATAGCGCCCAATTTGGATGTGTTGTTAACGTTAATTGACGCGCAAGGCAAAACGGTGGCCCAAGCCAATCCGGTGGACAGCTTGGCGGCATCCTTAAACGTCTCGCTCAACGCCGGAAAATATTTCCTGAAAATCGAAGGGGTAGGCAAAGGCGATTTAACTACGGGCTACTCTGACTACGGCAGCCTTGGTCAATACCAAATTACCGGCAATTACCCGGTTGTAGCTTTGGTGCCACCCTCAGCGGTGATCACGGCCCTGCCAACTGTCGGCGACGCTCCGCTTAATGTTACGTTGAATGGTGCCGGCTCAAGCACTAAAAACGGCTCGATCTCTTCATACGCCTGGAATTTCGGCGATGGTTCTGCGGCAACTACTGGCACATCGGTCAGCCACATCTACAATACCCCTGGCGCCTATACCGCAACACTAACCGTTACCGATAGCAGCGGTTTGAAAACCAGTACTACACAAAGTATTCAAGCGGCGCAAAGTGTCGTAGCGATGAATATGAAAGTTGCCAGTACCGTGATGACTCGAAAATTGTTAAGCGGAGGTAAATCGCAATGCGTCGCCAACATTACCGTTAAATCCGGAACATCGACCATTACCGGTGCTGGCGTTTATGGTACTTGGAGTGGCTCAGTCACCTCGGGCACCAGCAAAACTAATGTGACCGGGGCAAGCTATTCCATTACCGGTACAAAGGGCTCGACCAGTTTGAGCAGTGCCCTGTTACCTAGCAACAGCAAGGGTACTTGCGCGTTCACCGTCACCAAGGTAGTTAAAAATGGCTACTTGTACGATGGTAGTGGCGCTATTTCACGCAGTTTGTCCTGGTAATTTAATGCTCGGGGGCGGCTGGTTCTTGGCCGTCCCCGACGTATTCCGGAGTTGTCCCGGTTGACGATAATTCATCCGAAATCGGGATAGCCTTAAAAACATTGCCGCTCCCGCTTACATCCCCTAGCGGCTTATTCCTCCTCTCCCAAAAGCTTCTATTGCCCGGCTCAACACCAAGCCCGCAAATAGCCGGCTATGCGTCGTCAAGTAAACTGCAAAAGACGCGCAACCCCCTGCCGCGCTAAAATTCCCCTATTGTGCGGCGTCGCACCCAGCCAACTTTTGACCATCATGCTCAATTTCAAAAACATCGCCATCCGTCGCGGCAACCGTTTGCTGTTTAGCGAGGCCTCTTTCACGATACATAAAGGCCAAAAAATTGGTCTGACCGGAGCCAATGGTGCCGGAAAATCCAGCCTTTTTGCATTATTGCGCGGTGAATTACATGCCGACGAAGGTGATTTTTCCATGCCGCCGAATCTGGAAATCGCGCATGTCGCCCAGGAAACCCCGGCCTTGGGATGTTCAGCCATCGATTATGTGCTGGACGGCGACAGAGAGTTACGTGCGTTGCAGGCAAAATTACATACGGCCGAACAAGCGCATGACGGCATCAAATTAGCGGAGCTGCATGCTGCTTTGGATCATGTCGGTGGATACACGGCGCAAGCTCGGGCCTCGCGTTTGTTAAACGGTCTGGGTTTTAGCACCGAGCAAGAAAGCCGGCCGGTCAGCTCATTCTCCGGTGGTTGGCGTATGCGTTTAAATTTGGCGCAAGCGCTGATGTGTCGTTCCGATGTTTTACTTTTGGACGAACCCACCAACCACTTGGACTTGGACGCAGTGATTTATCTACAGGATTGGCTCGGCAAGTACCCCGGCACGCTGCTGTTGATTTCCCATGATCGGGATTTTCTGGACACCATCACCGACCACATCGTGCATATCGAGCAAAACAGAGCCGAAATATACACGGGCAATTATTCCGACTTCGAACGCATGCGCGCCGAAAAACTGGCTCAACAACAAACCGCCTACGAAAAGCAGCAGCGCGAAATTGCCCATATCCAAAGTTTTGTCGACCGGTTTAAAGCGCAAGCCACCAAAGCCAGACAGGCGCAAAGCCGTATCAAGGCTTTGGAACGCATGGAGTTGATCGCTCAGGCTCATGTCGATTCACCGTTTGGTTTTAGTTTTCCACCGCCGAAGAAAATGCCCAATCCACTGCTGAAAATCGAAGAAGCCGACATCGGCTACGGCGATAAAGTGGTGATTAAAAACGCCAGCCTGTCGATTGCGCCAGGCGACCGTATCGGCCTGCTCGGGCCCAACGGCGCCGGCAAGTCCAGCCTGATCAAAGTACTTTCCGGGCAAATGCCGGCATTGACTGGTAAGCTACAAACCGCTCAGGATTTGCATATCGGCTATTTCGCTCAGCATCAATTGGAATTGCTAAGCCTGGAAGAAAGCCCGCTCTGGCATCTGCAAAAGCTGGATAAACAAGCGACTGAGAAAGATTTGCGCAATTTTTTGGGGGGCTTCGATTTTCGCGGCGACAAGGTCAACGATCCGGTCGGACCGTTTTCCGGCGGCGAAAAAGCCCGCTTGGTGCTGGCGATGTTAGTTTATCAAAATCCGAATTTGCTGCTGTTGGACGAACCGACCAACCATCTGGATTTGGAAATGCGCCACGCGCTGAGCGTGGCTTTGCAGGAATACCAGGGTGCTCTGGTGGTAGTTTCGCATGACAGGCATTTACTGCGTTCCGTGACCGACCAACTGTTATTGGTGGCTGGCGGCAAAATCCAGCCGTTCGACGGGGATTTGGACGATTACAAGCAATGGTTGGCCGAACAAAAGAAAGCGGGCGACGAACCGGTCGCCAACGAGAATGGCGGCGGGGTGTCGCGCAAGGATCAGCGTAAACTCGATGCGGAGCGTCGGCAGCGTTTAAAACCATTGTTGGACGCCGTGAAAAAAGCCGAAGCGGCGGTGGAAAAGTTTCATCAGCAACAGCGCGATCTGGAAGAACAATTGGCCGATCCGGCCATTTATGCCGAGGAATATAAGGAACAATTAAAGCAGTTACTGAGCCGGAAAGGCCAAATCGATAGCGCGCTGGAACAGGCAGAAATGGATTGGCTGGCAGCGGAGGAAAACCTACAACAAGCGGAGTGATCATGTACCAACTGATGGTGTTGTTTTTTGAGATTTGCATTATGCGCAAAGGCCCGCAGGATGTGCCGGCGTCGCCTTGGTTAATGCGGCTGATGTTCATACCCTATTTGCTGGTTAATCTATTGATTTTGCTGCTGGATAGCGATTGGTCGCATGCCCTGCTGCAAATTGCAACCGAGACGGTGTTGATGATAGGTTTTTGCTATCCGCTACTCTATTTTTCCGGGAAAACCGCCCGTTTTCCGCAAACTCTGACGGCATTACTGGGTTCCGATGTGGTGATTAGTCTGTGCGCCATTCCGGCGGTCGCCAGTCTGTATACCCAGATCAGTCAGGTGGCCTATATCGCGATGATAGCTCTGATGGGCTGGCATTGGCTGGTTAACGGCAATATTTTTCGGCATGCCCTGGATAGGCCGTTGATGTTCGGCTTGGCGTTGGCTTTTTTATATATACTGATTTCCACACAGGTCATGACTTTGTTGTTTACCGAGATCGCCGTTAGCGATTAGGAGGAATTATGTCGATTTATAAACATGTTTTATTGGCGGCCGATTTTTTTGAACATGGCGGTCAAGTTGCGGAAAAAGCCAGGCAAATCGCCGCGCAAAACGCTGCCCAACTGAGCTTGGTACATGTGGTCGATAATTTGCCGATTACCGATCCGGCCTATGGCCCCATCATTCCCTTCGATGTGGATCTGACCCAGGAACTGATGGATGCCACCAAGAAACGCCTGCACGAGCTGGGCGAAAAACTGAATGTCCCTACCGAACGGCAACATCTGGAAATGGGTAGCCCCAAACTGGAAATCGTCCGGGTAGCCGAAGAGATTCAGGCCGACTTGATTGTCGTAGGTTCGCACGGCCGCCATGGTTTTGCTTTGTTACTCGGCTCTACTGCCAACGGCGTGCTGCATCACGCTAAATGCGACGTACTGGCGGTGCGGTTAGCGGATGATTGAGCTGGTTTTGGGCGGCGCCCGTTCCGGTAAAAGCCGCTATGCCGAGCAACAGGCTTTGGCCTCCGGCCTGCCCGTGGTCTACATCGCCACCGCTGAAGCCGGTGACGACGAAATGCACAGCCGCATCCAGCACCATCAACAACGCCGGCCGCCGCATTGGTTAACCGTTGAAGAACCCATCGCCTTGGCGGATGTGATTGGCGACTATGTCGGCAAACAACATTGCTTGCTGGTGGACTGTCTGACGCTTTGGTTATGCAATGTGTTATTCGATAAACAAGGTAATCTACAAGAACAGCGCTATCAGCAACAAGCCGATGCCTTATGCGCCGTACTGGCGACCGGCAGGCAACGGGTGATTATGGTCAGCAACGAAGTGGGCCTGGGTGTTGTAGCCGCCGACGCCATGACCCGCCGATTCGTCGATGAAGCCGGCTTTTTACATCAAAGACTCGCGCAAATCAGCGACAAGGTGGTGCTGGTCACCGCCGGTTTGCCGCAAATCCTCAAAACCCTGTAATTTGATTATGAACAGTTTATCCGCGCCGATTGCCGCGCCTGATGCCGCTTATTACCAACAAGCTTTAAGCAGGCAAGCGCAATTAACCAAGCCGCCCGGCTCCCTAGGGTTGCTGGAGGATTGCGCGGTCAGGTTGGCGGCGATGCAGCGCCGGGCAATGCCTAAACTGGAAAAAATCCATATCAGCGTATTTGCCGCCGATCACGGCATTGCCGAGGAAGGCGTCTCGGCATTTCCGCAAGTGGTAACGATGGAAATGGTCAAAAACTTCGCGGCCGGCGGTGCCGCGGTGAATGTGCTGGCCCGGCATGTCGATGCCTATTTCGAAGTCGTCGATGTCGGTCTATTGCAGCCAATGGCCTTACCCAATGTAATCAGCCATCGAGCCGGTGCAGGCACCGCCAATTTCTCCCGGACAGCGGCGATGAACGACGAACAGTTAACTATCGCCTTGGCCGCCGGCCGGGCTGCCGTCGAGCGGGCGGTGGCGAACGGCGCCGATTTGTTTATCGGCGGGGAAATGGGCATCGCCAATACCACCAGTGCCAGCGCTTTGGCGGCCGCCAGTTTGCGGATACCGGCCGCCGAGATTACCGGTGCCGGCACCGGTTTGAACGCTGGACAAATCGACCACAAAGCCGGTGTTATCGACTCGGCCTTGCAGCACCACCAAGCTGCTTTGCAGACGCCTTTGGATATTTTAAAAACCTTGGGCGGTTTTGAAATCGCCGCTCTCACCGCAGCCTATATCAGCGCCGCCCAGCAAGGTTTGCCGGTGTTGATAGATGGCTTTATCAGCAGTGTCGCGGCGTTGCTGGCGGTGGGAATCAATCCCGGCTGCGTGGACTGGTTTTTTTACGGCCATTGTTCTGCGGAAAAAGGCCATGCCCGCATCCTGCAAGCCTTGAACGCTCAGCCGTTGTTGAATCTACAGATGCGCCTGGGCGAGGGTAGCGGCGCGGTGTTGGCGGTACCCTTACTGCAAATGGCCTGTCGTTTACACAATGAAATGGCCACATTCAGTCAAGCGCAAGTCTCTACTGCCTGAAATAGGTTTTACGTTGGCAATCTGCGTCAGGCGCAATGGCGGGGCCTTGGGCTTTCCCGTATCATTAGCCGCGAAAAATAAGCTGGGCTGACGTCGAGCTTGCTTTGCGACCGGCAACTGTCCTAACGGCAGGTGCACATAATAATAAAAACATACAACTGATTTGGTAAACAACATGCTAGGACACATAGAAAGTTACGATGAAAGATGCCAGACCGGCGTGATCAAATACGAAGGTCAATTCTACGAATTCCACCTGGATCAATGGACATCGGAAGCGCCGCCCAAAGTCGGCGACGATGTAGATTTCGATCACGACGAAGATAAAGTCACCGACGTCAGCCTGGTCGGCGCATATTTGATGGAAGCCAAGCCAGTCAAAAGCAAGTTGGTCGCGGCTTTGTTGGGGATTGCGTTCGGCGCGATCGGCTTGCATCGCATTTATCTGGGCTTCTATTTCCTCGGCTTCACCCAAGCCGTAGTCACGCTGGTTACCGGCGGTTTTGGCGTCATGTGGGGCTTCATCGAAGGCGTGTTGATTGCAACCGGCCATATCTACAAAGATGCCAAGGGACGTCATCTTAAATAATCGTGGATGCTTTTCTGCTTGCCTTGCAATTCCTGACCCGCATACCTGTTAGCTGTCGTGACGCGGCTGGCGCTCCCTTGCTGGGGCGTTCGGTTTTGTACTATCCAGCGGTCGGCCTGCTACTGGGTGTTCTCCTAAGCCTGCCGCCGATACTGTTTGCCGGCAGTGCGCCCATGCTGTTGGCGGCTATCGTCTTGACCGGCTGGGTATTACTGACCGGCGGCCTGCATTTGGACGGTTTGGCCGATTGCGCCGATGCTTGGGTCGGCGGCTACGGCGACAAACAGCGTAGCCTGCAAATCATGAAAGACCCGGCCTCCGGGCCGATTGCGGTTAGTTTGCTGGTGCTGGTTTTAGTCCTGAAGTTTGCTGCACTGACCGCCATGTTCGAGCAAACTCGCCTCGCCCCCTTGCTGCTGGCCCCGGTTTTAGGCCGAACCGCAATTCTGGGTTTGATGCTGACAACTGACTATATTCGCCCAAAAGGCCTGGCCGAGGCACTATTGCAACAATTGCCAAGAGCGCATATCCAAGCGGTGTTGGTGATTAGCGTCCTGACTGCCGCGGTGTTTTTAGGTTTACCGGCTGTACTGTTCGCCGGTGGTGTACTATTTTGGGTACGGCAAACCGCGGTCTCGCGCTTGGGCGGGGTAACCGGCGACGTTTACGGTGCGGCGGTCGAGCTAACGGAAGCCGCCGTGCTAATGGTTGCCATGCTGCAATGACACAGCAATCGCCGCGTTCGCCGGCAACTCCCGAGCACAAATCTGCACCGCAAGACGCCTCTGCCGCGCACCGCTTCCCTGACCAACAACTCGCCGGCGTCTATCGTGCCATCGCCGAACGCCGCGATATGCGGCATTTTCTTTCCGATCCGGTCGATGCCGAAGTCTTGGCTCGTCTGTTACAAGCCGCGCACCAGGCCGGTAGCGTCGGCTTAATGCAGCCTTGGCGCTTTATCCGCATTACTGATCGCCGCATACGTAACGATATTTACGCGCTGGTCGAACAGGAACGCAAACTTACCGCCGAAGCCCTCGCCGAACGGCACGACGAATTCATGAAGCTTAAAGTGGAAGGCATACTCGATTGCGGCGAATTGCTGATCGTCGCTTTACCTGATCGACGCGAGCAACACATTTTCGGCCGCCGGACCCTGCCGGAAATGGATCTGGCCTCGGCGGCCTGCGCGATTCAAAACCTGTGGCTGGCGGCCCGCGCCGAAGGCCTGGGACTGGGCTGGGTATCGCTATTCGATCCGGGCGCATTGGCGCAACTATTGAAAATGCCTACCGGCAGCCGGCCGATTGCGGTGCTTTGTCTGGGCAATGTCGCCGAGTTTTATTCCAAACCCATGTTGGAACTGGAAAACTGGGCAACGCCGCAACCTTTATCGGCGTTTGTCTATGAAAACGGCTGGCCCGATGCATCCTAAACCGCCTTTCCAGGCCCTGATGGTGCAAGGCACCACCTCCGATGCCGGCAAAAGTACCTTGGTGACGGCCTTGTGCCGTTATTACCGGCGTCAAGGCATCGCCGTCGCGCCATTCAAACCGCAAAACATGGCATTGAATAGCGCGGTAACCATAGACGGCGGCGAGATCGGCCGCGCCCAAGCCGCGCAAGCCGCGGCCTGCGGTTTGCCGCCGCACAGCGATATGAATCCAGTGCTGCTCAAGCCCAATACCGATACCACCGCGCAAGTGATTATTCACGGCAAAGTCCTGCAAAACCAATCGGCCAGCCAATACCACGATTATAAAAAAGTCGCCAAGCAAGCGGTTCTGGAATCATGGCAACGCTTGGGCGCTCAGTACCAGATGCTGATCGTCGAGGGTGCCGGCAGTCCGGCCGAAATCAATTTGCGCGCCGGCGACATCGCCAACATGGGCTTTGCCGAAGCAGTGGATTGTCCGGTGATTCTGATCGCCGATATTGACCGTGGCGGCGTGTTTGCCCACTTGGTCGGCACACTGGAATTGCTATCAGCAAGCGAACAACAGCGCGTGATCGGTTTTGTCATCAACCGTTTCCGGGGCGATATTGCGTTGTTAAAACCCGGCTTGGATTGGCTGGAACAGCGTACCGGCAAGCCGGTGCTGGCCGTGCTACCGTATCTGCAAGATCTTTATCTGGAAGCCGAAGATGCTTTATCCACTCGGCATGCCCAACAAGGCCAAACCGGCGCGTTTCATATCGTCGTGCCGCATTTGCCCAGCTTCAGCAATCATACCGACTTCGATCCATTGCAATTGCACCCCGGCGTTCAGGTCAGCTTTGCGAAAAGTCCGGATCAGGTAGCCGGCGCAGACCTGATTGTGCTGCCCGGCAGTAAATCGGTGCGTAGCGATTTAGCGCGTCTTAGAGAGCAAGGCTGGGACAAATTTATTGCTCGCCATTTGCGTTACGGCGGCAAACTGCTGGGGATTTGCGGCGGCTTTCAGATGCTGGGCAAAAGCATAGACGACCCACTCGGACTTGAAGGTCCGGCCGGTAGTGCTGCCGGTCTGGATTTGTTGGATATGCAGACGGTTTTGCAAGCGGAAAAATGCTTGAAACAAACTTCCGGCACGTTTTATGGGCAAGCGACACAGGTGGCGGGCTACGAGATTCATATGGGTGTCAGTAGTGGTCCGGCGCTGGCAAAACCCTTATTTTCGCTAGCGGATGGTCACGATGGCGCCGTTTCGGCAGACGGGCAGGTAGCGGGCAGTTATCTGCACGGTTTATTCGATTTGCCCGCCGCCTGCGATGCGCTGTTGCATTGGGCAGGCTATCGGCAAGCGCAAGCCCTGGATTTCAACGCAGTGCGCGAAGCCGGCATCGAGCGTCTGGCTGATTGTCTGGCAACACATTGCAATTTCACCTTGCTGGAAGCGTTAGCGGCATCTACCCGACAAGCTTGCTGACGCTCAGCCATTGCGGCGAATGGCTGAAATATACGCAATTTCCGGCAGCGGATTTTTTGCATAAACCCCTTTGTTTGATTAGGGCTGTTGCCGTTTTAACTGGGCAACCAAATAAAAGCGCAGGCCAAAGCGGCAACACCCCCTAGTCGCCATCCGGCTCGACAATGCGTATCGGCCGATTCCCGATCTTTATCCCGGTGACCTCATCCACAAGCACCGGTCTGATTTCCGCCCCCGTTTCTGCATCCAAGATGCGCACCAGTTGGCCCTCGCCACGATATTGACGTCCCCAGGCACCCATCGTGAACAGCACCGGCAGAAAATCGCGGCCGGCGGCAGTCAACACGTATTCCTCGCGCGGCGGGCGCTCCGAATAAAGCCTTTTTTCCAACAATCCTTCCGCTGTCAGAGCCGCCAATCTTCGGGTCAGGATCGCGGGTCCGATGCCAAGGTTTTTCCGAAACTGGTCAAAGCGGGTAAGGCCGAAATGGGCGTCCCGCAGGATCAAAAGACTCCATGCGTCTCCCAGAAAAGCCAGGCAGCGCGCGATTGGACAAGGATCATCACAAATATTTTTATCGTTCATACAATTTTGGTAGTGACTTGCTTTCAAATTGGTAGTAACATAACTACCGAAATGATAGTAACACTTAGATGATAGACAATCCACCCCGCAAGGAGATTTGAGTTATGAGTATTAAGCAAAATATTAGTGTCGCGTTGGTCACGGGCGCATCCTCGGGCATCGGCGAAGCAACCGCTCTGCGGCTGACGGCGGCTGGCTACAAGGTCTACGGGACCAGCAGACGGGCCGTCCAAACGAATCGACATCCCTTTCAGATGCTGCCTCTGGACGTGACTAGCGATGTCTCCGTCGAAGCCGCCGTTAGCGAGGTGATGCAACGGGAAGGACGCATTGACCTGCTGGTGAACAACGCAGGCTTCGGGGTTGCGCCTGCTGGAGCGGAAGAAAGTTCCATCGAACAGTCCCAGTCGGTTTTCGATACGAACTTCTTCGGCATCGTCCGCATGACTCGCGCCGTTACACCCCATATGCGGCGCCAAGGCAGCGGTCGCATCATCAACATCGGCTCGGTACTTGGCGTATTGCCGATGCCGTATATGGCCATTTATGCCGCGAGCAAGCACGCGATCGAAGGCTATTCGGAATCGCTAGACCACGAGTTGCGTACCAGAGGCATCCGGGTCTCCGTCATCGAGCCCGCATACACAAAAACGAAGTTCGACACGAACCTGCTGGCGCCCGATTCGCAGCTTGAGGAGTATCACGAAACCCGCGTGGTCTTGGATAAGGTGCTGGAGGAAGTGATGGCTATTGCCGACGAGCCGGAAGTGGTGGCTGATGTTGTGCTTAAAGCAGCCAGAGCGGCTCGTCCGAAGCTCCGATATACCGCCGGCGGTCTCGCTAAGCGCTTGAGCTTGCTACGCAGATTTGCGCCTGCTCGCGTATTGGACGCAGGGCTTCGAAAAGATCTGCGGCTCGACGCAATAAAAAAACCACAAATGTCATGAAGGCGTTCGTCGTCCAGCGTTATGAAAACAAAGTCGCATTTCAACACCGATTTAGTCTGAACTTAGCAACAAGGAATTTTTTGTGAATAGCACATTAACCATGAAAGCCCTAACCTTCAAACGCTATAGCAAGTCGCCCGAGATCGGTTTTTCCGACATTTCTCGTCCCACACTGAAGGCGGACGAACTGCTGGTAAAAGTCCACGCCGCGGGCCTGAACCCGATCGACAATATGATTCCAACCGGGATGTTCAAGCCCGTCTTGCATTTCCAGTTTCCGGCCACGCTGGGCAGCGATCTGGCGGGTGTGGTGACTGAGGTCGGCAGCAACGTGACTCGCTTCAAGCCCGGCGATGCGGTCTTCGCCAGTATCTTCGATCTTGGCACGGGGTCGCTTGCCGAATTCGCGGTGGTGCCGGAGAGCGCCGCCGCGCTGAAGCCGGCCAATCTGGATTTCGTGCAGGCTGCCTCGATGCCGATGGTCGGGCTTACCTCCTGGCAAGCGCTGAAGGAACGCGCCAATCTTCGCGCCGGCCAGAAGATTTTCATCCCGGCTGGCTCAGGCGGCATTGGCACCTTTGCGATCCAACTGGCAAAGCACCTTGGCGCCACGGTGGCAACCACCACCAGCACCGGCAACGTTGAACTGGTGCGCAGCCTGGGAGCCGATGAAGTCGTCGACTACAAGAAGCAAGATTTCGAGAAAGTGCTGGGCGGCTACGACGTGGTGCTTGGCACGCTCAAGGGGGCCGAACTCGAGAGAACCGTCGGCATCCTCAAGCCGGGAGGCAAGATCGTCTCGCTGATCGGGCCGTTGGATGCGGCGTTCGCGGATGCCAAGCGCTTGAATTTCTTCCTCCGGTTCGTATTCGGGCTGATGAGCCGCAAGATCATGCGTCTTGCCAGAAAACGGGCAGTTACTTACTCATTTCTGTTCGTGCGTCCCGATGGCGATCAACTCGGCGACATCGGCAAACTCCTCGAAGCCGAGCGTATCAAGCCTGTGATCGACACGGTGTTTCCGTTCGAGGAAGCAAAAAATGCGCTTGCCTACCTCGCTCAGGGGCGTTCGAGGGGGAAAGTCGTCGTCAAGATGCTGTGAACAGAAGGCAACCCAAGCTCCACATTTTTCAAACACTTCCAAAGGTAAAAAACCATGACTTCATCTAAAAAAATCGCTGTTGTGACAGGTGCTTCTTCCGGCATAGGATCAGTTTACGCAGATCGTCTAGCTCAACGCGGATACGACCTGTTGCTGGTCGCCCGGCGCGGCGACCGCTTGCAGAACCTCGCCGCCAAACTAGAGCAGGCTTACGGCATCAAGGCCGAAACGCGGGTGGCCGATCTTGAGAACGAAACAGATCTCGCGGGTCTTGAAGCCGTTCTCGCTGCCAATCCCGCTATCAGTCTATTGGTCAACAATGCCGGCATTGCCAGATTGAGTCCTGTGACTGAAGCGCCGGTGAAAGACTCCTTGGCGCAGATCGCATTGAATATCACAGCGCTGACGCGATTGACGCATGCCGTGTTACCTGGGTTCAAGGCACGCAACGACGGTGTCATTATCAACATCGCCTCGGTATTGGCTGTGCATGCGTTTCCGGTGAGCTCGGTATACAGCGGCACGAAAGCGTTCGTGCTCAATTTCAGTCGCGGGCTACAGCAAGAACTGGCAAATACTGGGATTAGGGTGCAAGTGGTGTTGCCTGCCGCCACAGACACCGAACTTTGGGATACCGCCGGGATGCCACTGACCGCGTTTCCGGAAGAAGCGGTGATGACTACCGAGCATCTTGTCGATGCCGCGTTGGCTGGTTTCGACCAAGGCGAGTCGGTCACCTGGCCCTCCCTGGCTGACGCCGGGCACTGGGACCGATTCGACGCTCAACGCTCCGAACTCTTCGCGGCGACGCAAACCGGCCAGTCCGCGCCACGTCTAGCTACGCCATCCTGATTGTTTTCCATGTAAATAACGCGAGCCGTTTTTTGATAACGCCACAGACCACTATAAATCGCATCTGGAAAGGCACAGGGCTGGTTGGCGTATGACAGACATTCTGCACAAATACAGGTAGGCTGAGCAACGAGTCGTTAGTCGCGCGGATTACCAAACAATCCGCGCCTAGCGGCGAGTTTCTATATCGCCATTAACAGGCTGGTGAAAAACCCGCCGATATTTCCCCTTACCCACGATGTTCGTGATTTTTTCGAGTTGAAATCGGTCATGACATCGAGTTTCAAGCGTTTTGCCCCTGTTTGAAGGGCTTTTGATTCGCCTGAAGCCGTCTGTGGACGGTTTTCAGGCGAACTTCACCCTAGGCGGGTGCACTCCACGCCGGTTTCGGCGTGAACACCAATAGGTTGAGCATGCGCGTCAGGTTGTAGGCGGCAAAGCAAAACAAGGCCTGACCCGCGACTTTGGCTAAGCCGATGTGACGGGTTTTGCGCAGGCCGCCGACCGTTTTGACCCAGCCAAAGGCTTCTTCGACGATTTTGCGGCGCTTGAGACTTTGGGCGTAACCTTTGCCGCGCGCGGTGCGGCCGTCGACGGCACTGCCAATCTTTTTGCGGGCCACATGGGCTTTGATATCACGGGACTCGAGTCCGTTGACGAACGCCGGTTGGTCATAGCCTTTGTCGGCACCGACGCTGCCACCTTGGGGCACGCGGCGTTTGATCATTTTTTGCGCGGCTTCGATTTCGGCGGTGCCGGTGGCTTGTGTGGTTTCGACATCGACAATCAGGCCGTTGCGATTCTCGGACAAGGCATGGGTGATGTAACGCAGTTTGGCCTCGGTGTATTCGCCTTTCTTGTAAAGCCGGGCTTCGGGATCGGTCGTACTTTGGTGGGTGGCGTTGCTGCGCTTTTCGCCGCTGAAGTCGACCTCGGGATTGCGGCCGGCGGGTTTGTCCGGGCCGCTGCCGTCTTTCTTACCCAAAGGGCATAAATGACGAAGCTTTTGTGCGAAGCCCAGGCTTCAATGAGGCTACCGTCGACGCTGAAGTGTTCGTCGGACACCAGATTTTGCCATTCGGCTATGGCCAGTACCCGCTCAAAAAATTCGCGACTCAGGGCTTCAGACAACAGACGTTCGCGGTTGGCACTGAACACTGTGCGTTCCCACACGGCGTCGTCGATGCCCAGACCGACAAACCAGCGAAACAACAGGTTGTAGTCCAGTTGTTCCATCAACTGACGCTCGCTACGGACCGTATACAGGACTTGTAACAGCAAGGCGCGCAGCAGTTTTTCAGGGGCAATCGAGGGACGGCCTGTGTGCGAGTAACGCTCGGCAAAGACGGCATCCATAGAGGCCAATACGCCATCAACCAGTAGCCGTAAACGACGCAACGGATGCTGTTTGGGAATACGGTCTTCCAGGCTAACATAGCTGAACCAGCTGTTTTGAATGGCATCGTGTCCGCGCATTGAAAGGCTCCAAATTTAGGTAGCCTATTTTAACAGTTGGCCCCTCATCTATGCCTTAGCTTACTTGGCTTTTCGAGTTTTTCACCAGCCTGTTAAACTTCATTGATTTATTACCAGGCGCTTTTTAAAAATTTAGCATGCACGGTTGTTTCATGACGATTTTTACTCAAACTCCAGCGAACAAAGGATGAATGCAGAATTTTTATTGGGCGCCATAATATAGCGTTTGATTTATATTGATTAAAAATGTCAAATAAAACTCAGGATAAAATTTTAGCCGCTACGACTCATCTTTTTAATGAGCACGGCATTCGCGCAACCGGAATAGATGGTATTTTGAAAGAAGCTGAAGTGTCTAAAATGAGTCTTTATAAATATTTTGCATCGAAAAACGACTTAATCGTTGCCTATCTTCTGCGTCAGGAAGCATTATTCATGTCCCAATACGAAAACATAGCCGCCGAAATGATTGATCCGAAAGATAAGTTATTGGCGATGCTGGATGTTTATAATGATTTAATTCAAAGAGGAGAGTTCAAAGGCAGTCCGTTTTTGAATGCGCTTTCGGAATTTCCAATCAAGGACGATCCTGTGCATCAAGCGGCGATCAGGATAATTCATAATTTTTGGAGGCATATACTAAACCTCGCCAATCAATGCGGGGTAAGTCAGCCAAAAAAATTAGGATCACAAATTGCCATGTTAATGCATGGCTCAATACTATTTTCTCAAACGAGTTGCAATTCAGATTATATAGCTAACGCCAAAGAACTAGTTTATTCCCATCTGGATTGCCTTGCTACGAATCAGCCATAACTTGAGATCCAAGCCGTGATCAAGACTCTGCCTATTCCAGGCTAAGGAACTGAGCTACCATAGGCAAAACGCCGCATTCTACCCATGGAAAACAAAAGACATGAATAATTCAAACGCGCAATTAATCCACGCCCAAAAAGTCCGATTTCCCCAATTCAAGCCCGTTGTGGCGAAGAATTGCGTAGGTCATCGTGATGTGGAAATAAAAATTAGGTAGGACAAAATCCAGCAAGTATGGCAGACCGACAAAGTTTTTCTCGGTGCCGCCAATCTTGAAACTAATAGCCAGGTTCTCAGTGCCATTTATTTGCGCCGGGGTTATATCTTGGATAAAAGCGATGGTTTTGGATATACGAGCCTGCAAATCGGCAAATGTGGTTTCATTGTCTTCATAGCATGGAATCTCTAATCCCGCCAGACGGGCGGCGCAGCCTTTGACCATATCCGTTGCAATTTGCACTTGTTTGCTGAGCGGAAACATATCGGGGGCCAAACGGTAATTTATAAAGACCGATTGATCAATGTTTTTCGCTTCGGCATGGATTGCGGCTTTATCTAGTATTTTCGATAAATTGCCCAGCATTTTGATAAAAACTTTTATTGATACTTGATACATATCGATGGACACAATAACCCCCTATTTTTAAAAACATTTAATCAGATTAATGAAACGCAGAAGCATTGACCGCTTATTACGCATACTGCGCAATGCCATTCCCAAACGACCAATTTTCCTTTTTGACTTCAACTAGACTTATTAAGACATCTTCTCTGCGTATATCTAGCTGATTATGCAGGGTATCGGCTATGTTTTTATAAAGTGATTTCTTTAAATCGACACCTCTGCCTTCATTCAAGGTTATTTGGATAAAGATGACGCCATCGCTTCGATGTATACCAAGATAATTGGAATCGTAAATTAAAGAATTATTATCATGCTCGGTAATAACCTGAAAACAATCTTTTTCGGGTACGCTGATTGTGTGCACCATTTCTTGGTGAACGATTTGGCCAATCTTTCTCCCAAACTCTTTATTTTCTTGCTTCATTAACGATATTCGAACTAAAGGCATGTTATTCCTCCAAAATTAATTAAAAACGAACAGTTTGCGGCTCTCTGATAAAAAGAACGATACCGGTTGCGACAAAAGCAAACAGGCCGGACGCCACAAAAGCCAAGTGGTAATCACCCATCAGACTATGGACGTACCCGGCACTGTAGGCGGCAATCGCCGCGCCGATTTGATGCGCGAAGCAGATCCAGCCGAATACCACACCGACGTTTTGTTTCCCGAATAAATCCGCGGTCAATGCCGAGGTGGCGGGAATGGTGGACAACCAATTCATGCCGTAAATAATCGAGAACAGCATTAATTGTCCGGAGCTATCGATGCTGGGCAGAGCTATCAGCGTCACGCCTCGGACGACGTAATAAAACGCCAATGGCCAGCGCTTGCCGTAACGGTCACATAACCAACCGGATAAAATGGTGCCGAACACATCGGCCGCCCCCATGACGCCTAAGGACATGGCCATGGTCATTTCGGTAAAGCCGTGTTCGATGCCGTGTGGAATCAAATGAGTCTGAAATAAGCCGGAGGTGGTTAAACCGCAAATGCCAAAACTCAAGGCTAACAACCAGAACTGCGGACTGCGCATGGCCGAGCGCATGGGGTTACGATCGGGCTTAACTACGGTTCTATGAACACCATTAGCACCATAAGGCAACAAGCCTTTTGATACGGGATCGTCCCTTAAAAATTTCAGCACCAAAGGTAAAGCCACCAGGCCCAGACCTACGGCGATAAACAGCGTCGCCGCGCGCCAACCCTCATGCATATTGATCTGCATGAGCAGCGGGGTGAACACTAACTGACCGGAGGAGAAAGCAGCGCCCAATATGCCTAATGCCAGTCCCCGGTGTTTATGGAACCAGCGATTGATTAACGCCGACCCCATAATCATCGAAGTGCCCCCCGAACCTGCGCCGATCAGTAATCCCCAAAACAAATACAGTTGCCAGGATTCCCGCATAAAAACGCTGCCGCCGGCGCCTGCCACCGACAAAATCAAGGTGATAACGCTGATGCATTTTGCGCCGTAGACATCCATCAATCGCCCTAGAAATGGCCCGGCCAGGCCGAACAGCAGCAGATTGAGCGAAATGGCGCCGCTAATGGATTCCCGGTTCCAGGCAAACTCCTGTTCCAGGGACATCATGATGATCCCTGGAACGGAGCGCAGTGCCGATGCCACAAACAAGCACAGAAACGTGACCGCGAGTATGACCCAGGCATAGTGGACTGAATAAGCGTGATTCTTTGGCGTTACGACTAATGACTTAAACATTTTCTTGATGCTTTATTAGTAACTGATGTTACGCAACCTTATGATTTGTCCGATGCCATCAGAATCAGTGTCGCTATCGCGACTGGATTATGTTGAAGTCGGTTCTCGCACCGACAAGCGAGATACTTTCTTTTGCACGGCCAAAAGAAAGTATCCAAAGAAAAGGCCGCCCGGATTCCGCCTAAATCCTGCGCTTCTCGCTCTTGTGCCCTTTGGGTATTTGGCGAGGGTTTTCGGAAGGGCTATCCCTAGCCCTCCGAAAACGAGCGGCATCCTTGCCGCTCCCCTACCGGGCTACTCACTCAGTACATCCCTGTACATCGCCCTTCGGGTGCTGCGCATGCAAATCGGCAATCCTGCCGATTTGTCCCGCCAAAAGCTGCGATGCTCGGGGCGGAATAACGGGACCAAAAACCGTGGCTGCGCAACATCAGTTAGCAAGCAGACCTATTCAGCATCCTCGATTTTGTCCATGAGCTCGATCAGCCGAGTCACGCCTTGCAACAAGATGCCGCCGACGCCCAAAGCAAACCAAACCCCGATCACAAAACCCCAATGAATCGGCGCGGCAAAGAATTCCTCTCTAAACCAGAAGGTATGTCCCCATTCGTTGAAGCCGACGCTGACCAGAATCATGAACGGTCCGAATACCGCCAAGGTCAATGGCAAGGAAATGCCTTTGGCATACAAGGGCAAGCGGGTTCTGGCGTACAGCCAGGCGCAGCCACCCAGGATTACGTACAGCGGGAAGTTGAAATAGAACTCGATGATATGGTTAGCGGTAAACGGCGTATCGCGAATCGCCACCTGATGCCAGGAATTGTCCTGCTCGGCAAAATAGCTGCCCGCCCAATACACGGCAAAGGTGTAAATGCTGATCCACATGGTCAAGGTAAAATAGCGGCGTATCTCTTCTTTGGGTGCCAGTTGGTCCAGATTGCGGTCGCGCGTGGTCCATAAGTAACCCCAAAAGCCGCTGGCGACGGCGGCAATCACTGCCAGTTCGATATAAAACAGCCGCATCCAATACTGTTCGAATGCCGGTTCCGAGGAATCCAAACCGTGCGCTATGGCAAAAGCGCCCTGATACAGCCGTAAACTGACGTAGATCACGGTCAATATGCCAAAGCCTTTTAGATATTTGGGTAAGTCAAGCAAATACCAAGGCAAGGTTTTGGGGGTTTCGCTGCTTAAACGCACGTGTTCTGTGGTGGTAGCCATGATGTGTGCTCCTGAATTAATTGAATTTGGGAATGACGGCGGCGGAAATGCTGGAGATATAGCGTTTTCCCATCACGTCGTCGTAAAGAAACAGCAGAC
This sequence comes from Methylomonas sp. TEB, assembly GCF_047777895.1. Lineage (GTDB taxonomy): Bacteria > Pseudomonadota > Gammaproteobacteria > Methylococcales > Methylomonadaceae > Methylomonas. The sequence continues at coordinate 140,701 of NZ_CP180476.1, read as the reverse complement.
CACCTACTCGGCTATCCGCGTCTTTGATCAGCCCATCCAGCTTTTCCGATTCCCAGGCTGCATCGCGCACTTCTACGGTGACGGTGCGTTGTTCGCCGGGGGCGATCGGTGTATTGTCACTCAGGCTCAGACCATTGTTACTGACCTCATCCTTACCGGGCCTGCTGTTTACATTGGCTAAGTCGGCGTTCATGAAATGCACGTTGGAACTGGAAAATTGGCCGATCCTGACCGCGCCTTGGCTGCGATTGTCGATACTAAACTGCAACAGCATCGCGCGTTGCGCCACGTTATATTCCGCTTTTAGCGTGTCGACATTGACCGTTCCGGCATTGACTTGCGCTGGTAAAGGCAAAATCCTATCCAATCCCGCTTGTAACGGGATAGCGTCCGGGTACTGGTTGGCGGTTACGGCATTCAGCGCCAATACCAATACCGGCACGCCCACTAACACGGCTTTGGCGATGGTTTTGTCCTGATCTGTGATCAGTTCGTGTTCCAAACCGGCATCCAACATGCGGTAGCGGCTGATGAACAAGGGACGGCGCACCCACCACAACAACCAGGCAGCCGCCAATGCGCCCCAGAACAGATGCCAAAACACGCCATTGGCAAAGCCGAAGCTCTCCATGTCGATCACTTCACCGTTAATGGTTTGAATGGTGTTGCTGAAGTCGGCGGGATCGCCGCCAATGTCCAGCCACACCCCAGGCCCCATCACCTGACCGGCGTCTTTTAAATTAAAAAACGGATGGATGTGATAATGACCCGGCAAACGGCCTTTCATGACCACCTTGAACTCGTAGTCGCCGCCCGGCTCCAGAGCTACCGAGTTGGTCCAGGGCTTACCGTTTAGGTAACGCTCGGTGCGAATCAACACCGGTCCCGGCGTGGAGATATTCAAGAAGCTGGCTTCCGGTTTCGGCACACTGATCGGCCAGTCTTCGGCGACATGAAACTTGCCGCTGACACTGACTTCGTCGTTAACGTTGAATTTTTGCGTGGACCATTGCACGTCGTACCACTGTATGGTGCGCATCCTTATGAACGGCTCAAGGGCTTTTTCGCCATGCGCCTGAGCGGTGGGTACTGCAAATATCGACAATACGTTGATGCAAAGCAATGCCAACAACCAAGGTTTAAAAAATGATTTCATGACCGTTCCTCCTTAGATTTTTTTCAGATAACGGGTATCAGCGAACCATTTACCGATGTACCACCACAGCGGATACATCAATGAACATAACAGTGCCGAACAAAATGCCGCCAGCGGTGTGGCGTACTGGCCGTAGGTGCGCAAGGTGCCGCGCTCGATGATGCGCAAATATTCCGGCATGCCGGTGCGGATATATTGAAAACCGAACAGATCAGCCACCGTCAGTTGGCTGTTGTGGTATTCGACCGCTTGGTGGAACATGCCGAAGATCGGCCAGTTGGTGGGGTAAAACAACAAAGCAAACGCAGCACCGCCGAAAATAGAGGTGATGGTCAGACTGTTGGTGAGCATCAACAAGGTATCCAATACCAAGGCACCGGGCACCATGGTCGCCGGCAACACCATGTTGATCGGAAAGAAGTTCCAGTAGTGATAGGCAAACACTCGAGTGACCCAGGTGCCGAGCAATAAGGCCGCGACGCAGAGCGTGGCACCCAAAGGCAGTCGGAACTTATCCCACAACACCGCCTGTACCGCAGCAGGAAAGGTAATACCGATCAGCGGCGTGACCAATGGCCACCACTGTCGATCTTTCCAATCGACCCAGAAGTCCCAGTCGCCGACGGTCAGGGCAAAATGCAGATGGAACGATCCGATGAATAAAAATAGAGCCAGCACCAGGATCAGATAATCGTAAGCCCTGGCCAAGCGGGCTTTTTCGCCCCGATAAGGTTTGAATGTTGAAATTGGAATTTGTGCAGACATGGTAAGAATCCCCCGTAATGCGTTTTAGTGAATGGCTGTTGCCATTGAGTATTTGGGCGCGCCGCCAACCGAAAAGCTACCCTTGGGGGGAGTTAAACCTTGTAGGCTTGGACGACGCGCTCGGGGTATAAGGTAGGGAGAAACGGCCTGGCTGTGAAATGGTGAAATTTCATCCGCTACCATCAAGACTGTTCATACCGGCCAGCAGCGATTTTGTTTAGTATGCAGCCAGTTTTTTGGACGCTGCCATTAAGTTAAAAAAAAAGCCCCCTCTCCTGATGGACGATGGCATGGATGCCAGAGGTAGAGCAAAGCAGGAGCATTTGCCGAGAGGGTTGGGGTGAGGAGAATAAAAAGCAAAAGCCCTTTTTGATCCCCTCATCCTAACCTTCTCCCGAAATACCCTCAGGGCATAAAGGAGAAGGGACTGTTCCACCTTAACTTAGTGGCAGTGATTTACTTTGGGGAAATTCCACATGGCTAACCTACGCACCTTCGACTTAAACCTATTGCTTGCTTTCGATGTTTTGATGCGGGAGCGCAATGTCACCCGAGCGGCGGAATGCATGTTCGTCACCCAGTCGGCAATGAGCCATACCTTGCACCGCTTGCGGCAACAACTGAACGATCCGGTCTTGGTTAAATCCCCCGCCGGCATGCAGCCGACCGCGCTGGCGCTAGCATTGGTGGAGCCGGTACGCAGTCTGTTGCAGGAAATGGAACGGCTACTCGAGACACCGCAAGCCTTCGATCCGGCATCCAGTCAGCGCCGTTTCACTATCGCCGCCACCGATTACATGGAGTTTTTGATTTTGCCCGAATTGTCGCAATCGATTGAGCAAACGGCGCCGGGCGTGGATATTCATGTCAAACGCACGGAATCTGCTTTTCCGCTGGCGCAGTTGGAAAACGGCAGTCTGGATGTGGTGTTGGGCTTTGCCTCGGTACTGAATCCGCCCGCGCATTTGCACTGCGAACACTTATTCATGGATCGCATGGCTTGCGTGGTCAGGCGGGATCATCCCAGCATTCAAGCCGCGCCGACTTTGGAAAAATATTTAGCTGAGACGCACATGTTGATCTCCAGAACCGGCGATAAATTGGGGGTGATAGACGAGAAATTGACCGAGTTGGGCCTGGAGCGCCGGATTAATTTCATCGTGCCGCATTTTTTGTCGGCACCCTTGATCGTTGCTCAGACCAATATGGTTTTGTCCTTGCCCTACCGACTGGCCGTGGCATTCCAGAAACTGCTGCCACTGCAAGTATTGCCGGTGCCGGTCAGTTTGCCGGACTACGATTTGGCGATGATTTGGCATCCCTTATGGGAAAAAGACCCGGCCCACGGTTGGTTGCGCGAGCAAATCAACACCATAGGCCGGAAAATTGCCGAGAGCGAAATTCGGCTTTAACGTCCCGGCAGGCCTGCGGCCAAGGCTTTGACCTTTAACAGGAAGTAAGGCGGTTTGGATTGATTATCGCCGCCGTTCAGTGTGGCGGAGCGATGCAGGCGATTAACGACAGCATAGAGTTGTCCATTAGCGCCAAAACTAAAGGAGTCGACCCATGACAGCCGTGGACATTGCGCCAATTGCCGGTATTGTCGGTTAGGCGCTATCACGCCAATCGCGTTATTGGCCAGATCGCCCAGATAGATATTGTTGTTTTCGTCAATGCTGATCCCGTCCGAAATCGGCTTGTCGCTGTAACGTTCAACCTGCTTCGCGAGTTCTTCGGGCGTTAACGACTCGTTGATCAAATCCGCCGCTTTAATCCGGTAAAGGCTGAGGCCGTGCATCGGGCCGAAATAGACCCATTCGTTGGCCAAATCCTCGGTGATGGGATTCACGCCAATATGCGGCTTAACTAACTCGCCCGACGGCGTTTTCACCTGAATCGGCACATTGTCGATGACCAAATCGACGTTTTCCGGTATCACACTTTCATGCCCTTCCAGCACTCGCCGAGCCGCGCCGGTAGACAAGTTGACCACGATCAATGCGGCATTCGCGCCGCCCGCCGGATCGCTGATGAAGGCATGATTGTGGTTGGCATCCAACGCAAAGTCATTGACGAACGCATCTTTGGGCGCGATCGGCGCAGGTAAATAAATCAGCCGCTGGAGCTTGTTGGTTTTGGTATTCCAGCCGACTAGTTTAGGCGTCACGCCGCTACGCATGCCGTTGTCCAGCATCCAGACGATACCGTTGCTATCGGAGCGGATACCTAGCACCGAGTCGAGCTTGATCGGCGCGGTTGAATCGGCCGCGGACATTTCCTTATTCGGAAAAGGCAGCAAGGCCTGGTCTTTGTATTCCACCACCGTGTATTGCGGTTGATAAAACTGATGCTGGCTCATGATGATCCGGCCGTTGGCAGTCGCTGTAACATTGCCGGGCCCGTTATCGAGGTTGGCGAATACATCAAAATGAGAGTTGCCATCCGCCAAAGCCTCAAAGGCCGTAAACACCATGGCGGTGCAAAATAGGATTCCACGGTTCATTATCATCTCCAGTATGTTGTTGGGTTAGGCAACACCATACTGGATCGTTAGAGCCCTGTTAAATGACATCCATTCATCACGAACCATTCAGTACATTGATGATGATTGGCGTATTCAATTTTGGAAACACAGCGACAGCGAGGTGAAGACTTTTAGTCCTAGATCGCCGCAGCGCCAAGTCGAGGGAGAATCTAAGCTAAACCCCTGGTTAGAGCGGAATAATGTGACACGGGCGCCGTTCGAGCTGAGCCCGTCGAAGCCCAGGCTGGCGCCCCCTTCGATAGACTCAAGGCGAATGGTATTTAGGGGGCGAGTTAATAATAACTCCCAGAAAAACGCCGTATTTGAATTTCTCCATTACATTTCAACATCCAATACATTCAAAACATCCGGCCTTTGTTGCACGAACACTTCTGGTCGCTGAAGTATTCGATGCCAATTGCGGCGAGTCATTTGTTCAATCCAGTCCAACACATCATCAAACTCGTCATCGCTCCATGATTCGATAATCGCCAGGGTGACGGGAGGCGCGTATAAAAATTCGAGCGCACTTTTCATATTTGCGTAACGTAAATTCATGGTATTTCTCCTATGGCTTTATGCTTGGCAGTGAATGACAGTAAGGATCTTTAATGTTTCTGCCATTTGGCTTTGTTTATAAAACTTCCAATAAGGTTCCGCCAATGATTAGCAATGCCCGCATTTAAGTCTGCACGACACGTTGCCTAGCGGTCGACCTATACTCTTAAACCCGCGCCGGTGTTGCTTGATTCAAGTTACTGGCCAATGATGCGGAACCAAATAAGAGTGTGGATAGGATAAATTGACCGGAGACGAAGCTGAGCACGCCGGTGACAAAAAACAAGCCAATCATCACGTCTCTATATTTGTTTTTTGAAATATTCATGGGGTCCACCTTGACTATGTTTAGTCGCTTTGTAAGTACGACTTCACTATATACCTGCCAAAAATATTTACAATCAGGCATTTTATTCATGATTTGTTTCCTTAATGGAAACAAATTACCCGGAACTTTTGTAATCTGTAGCGCAAAATAGCTACCGTCATTCAAATTCGCGGAATTGTGTGGGTGGTCGGAAGGGTTAGCGGCTTGTTTGACGTGGGATTTTTGACCTTAGCGTGGCTGGGTTTGCGTTCCCAATTTGCCGAAGCTCAAGATTGCCAGCTGATTAGGTTATCAACGGATAAGAATAATTTTTCGGCGCGACGGTTCCGCGGGCGGGATTTGAGATTTCGGGGATGATGCCAATGCGGTCAGTGTTATAGGTGTCGCTAGCGCGACGGCTGGTTTTAATGTCGGGTCTCGGCCCGACGGCCGAGTAACTTTTCTTTGTTTGGCCAAAGAAAAGTCACCAAAAGAAAGGCCACCCGGATACCGCTTAGCTCACTCGGCACATCCCAGTGCCTCGCCCTTCGGGTGCGATGCATGCAAATCGGCTATCCTGCCGATTTGTCCTGCGATCCAAAGCTTTTATCGAGGGTCGGCAGAAGGGGCTTCCCAGCCCCTCTGCCGACGTGCGGCATCCCTGCCGCACCCCTTCGGGCAATTCTCGCCAAAAGCTCCGGTGCTCGGCGCGGCATACGGGAGAAAACCCTCGCGCGATTTGCAAGTTTTGAGTTTGCAAAAATATAGCCTTACTGGAGTAGATACTGTTATCCAAGTCAAGCCAGATGAATAGCCGAGTCGAAGGGTTTTGCGGATTTCAAGACACCGAATGCCACATGAATCAATTTACGCATCATGGCACCGATAATCAGCTTATTGGGTTTACCGGCACCGGCTAATCGTCCACGGAATTGTTTACCCCAGGCTGTTTTATAAAGCGTCACCATGGCCGGCATATAGAGCGCTTTGCGCAGGAAGGCATGGCCTATTTTGGAGAGCCTGGGCTTGCCCTTGAGGCTGCTGCCCGATTCGTATTGCCGGGGATCGAGTCCAGCAAAAGCGGCGGCCTGCCGACTATTGGCGAAGCGCGAGGTATCGGCGTAGAACGCGAGGATGATGGCGCTGGTGCGCTCGCCAATGCCGGGAATGCTATCGAGCAGTTCGCGCTGTTGCTTGAGATCGGGATGGCGATCAATGTGATCGTTGATGGCGTCGATCAATTGTTGGATCGCAGTATCCAGCCAATTCAGATGCTGTTGAATGTCCTCACGCACGGCCTCGCGCGCCACTAGCAAGCGGTTGTTTTCCTGGGTGCGCATGGTTTGTAAGGCGTCCAGCCGTAATACTAGTGCGCGCAGTGTGACTTCCGCCTCGCTACGGGGCTGCCAAGCAGGCGGTTGGCGCTCGGCGCAGAAATCGGCGATGAGTTTAGCATCGACCGTATCGGTTTTGCTGCGGGTGAGCCGTGAAGCGCCATAGGCCTTAATTTGTGCTGGATTGACGACGCTCACGGTGAAACCAGCGGTTGCCAGATGCTGAGCAACGTCTTCCCAATAAATGCCGGTCGCTTCCATGCAGACATGAGGCGATTGGGCCTTTTGAGCGGCCAACCACGTCAACAACGTCGCGAAGCCGTCGAGAGTATTGGGAATGACTTTGGCGCGAAACTTGCCGCTGTGCAGACGCAATGCGCAATCCAACTTGGCTTTAGCAACATCGATACCGAGATAAAAATGGGACATGAAAACCTCAAATGATCTACCTTGTGAATGCAGGCTGCCGGAAACCGGGCCGAAGAGACTGTCCGATCGTTGATCGAGAGTGGGTCGCTGCTGCAAAGATCTACGCCGGGGATTTCGAAATCCAAGCTCCGATACGGCATCCAGCGACCCAAACCTGAGGTGCCCCTCAGGTGTGTTTTCATGGTTTATTATCCTTTGAAAAGCACGCTTGGATAATACAAGCTCCGAATAGCAAAGCGTATTCGGAGGAATGAAGGGGGCATACAATTATCGTTTGCCTTATCAGCGGCACTCATGCTCCTAAAGGTTTAATTCAACATGCGTCCGATTACGCTGCGCTAATCGGACCTACCGCGCTAGAACCACGCTCATTCCGACGACGCTGTACTTCAATGGCTCGCAGTCCAGCCATCTCCAGCTCTTTATGAAATGGTGATAAGTTTGCATCGTTTTCGCACGGAATCCATCTGGGAATACCGAAGCTCAATGCCAGATTTGAGAACATTGCAATTGCTTGCAACAACACCCTAGCTTTGGCTCCCTCACTTTCATCAATATCCATTTCAACATCGATTTCTGGGAATCTCGACACCTCAGTATAACTTTCAGGGTGAGAACCTTGTGGTAGAGATATAACTGAATCAAGACACATCGGAGGGCCATTTTTTTCAAAGCGCTCAACTACAGGCAAAATATCCAAGAACGGAACTGTCCTCCAAGCATTGAGAATTTTCACTTTGACGTAATAGGCATCTGCCCATTTAGCTATTTTGCAAAGACGTTCCTGAATCTCGGCGACTCCTCTCAAAACATTAAAGAGGTAGTTAAGGTCCACAATCCGGTACTTTTTGGCAGCATATTTATTCAAGATGCCTATGAATCGGTCGGTGTAAGCGTAACCATCCAATTCAATTTTCAAGCTTTGTATTGTGTCGACTTCATAAAGGGGTAGAGGAATAATTATATCGCTTACAAGGTCAAGGCCTAGCCTCCACGTAAGAGAAAGATTATTCGGGTCATTTCCATTGAGTTGTCGTCCAATGAACCCTTCAGCAGAGGTATGAACAGTGTCGAACGGGATAGTGCTTGCTCCGTCGAGAGTCGCTAAAACGGATCTTATTTCGTCCTCATTGGCATCTATCCATATACCCTGCTCAGCCCATCGGTCCGCTACAAGCATGACTCGAACATAAGGTTTCAACTTTTCATAGTCGGAGAACTCAGGGTCACGGTCATACCATTTTTTGTGCTGCTGTTTAATGTCGTCAGCACGTCGCCAGAGTTGATCTAATACGAACCTATCATTTTCGGGCTTTGGTTCTGAAGCATCAGAAACACGCCTGTAAATGACCCCGCTTTTGTGGACATGCGGAGCAGTGACGCTTTGAGGCACCCACGTGCAAATAACGCAACGGTCCTTTTCTAATCCAATTTGTTCGACCGGCCCCCACAGAACCTTTGTCTCAAAATACGGGGTTGGATTAATGTGATCTGCTGCGGACTTCCTCATGCGTTGTAGAACAGCATCAACTTCATTTCTTTCTACTCCTGGAAAAGCTCCAGCAACTGGATTTTCCTTAGAGTCTTCGTCGATACCAACAAAAAACCAACCACCATATGTATTTGCTAATGCGGACAGTGACTTGGCAATAGTTGTCGAGGTTGGTGCTTCTCGCTTGTACTCTATGTACCAACCCTCGGATGTATGCTTGAGATTCAACAAGTCCGAACTTTCTAAATCGCGAATTGGTTTATTAAAGGGCGAGTATGTTTGCATAGCTATCGGTTTTGGGGGGTAATCCTAACATTTGGAAACCAAACTATATGAAGACCGGCAGAATCAGGGATCATCGCAGCCATCAATCCATTTTGCAGTTGCCCGGTATTTTCGAAAACAGGGATGGTTTTCTCCCGTATGCCGCGCCGAGCACCGGAGCTTTTGGTGAGAATTGCCCGAAGGGGTGCGGCAAGGATGCCGCACGTCGGCGGAGGGGCTGGGAAGCCCCTTCTGCCGACCCTCGGCAAAAGCGAGGAGCGCAGGGATTAAGCGGCGTCCGGGTAGCCTTTTCTTTGGATACTTTCTTTTGGCCACGCAAAAGAAAGTATCTCGGCTGTCGGGCCGAGACCCGACATTAAAAACCAGCCGTCGCGCTAGCGACACCTGATTGGAAAATCTCCCCTAGCCCCTCGGCAACCGTTCCGGACGTTGCCCTACCTCCTGAGTCCATGCAGTCGTCTTTTCCAAAGAGGGGAAATAAGCAGAATTCACAGTTTTTGGCTAACGTTTGATCAAAAAGTAATTCGAAAAGCCTATTCCAAAACATCCGCGGTTTTGCGCCCAACCCCAAAACTCTCCAACAACATTAACCCCACGCCAACACAAATCGCCGAATCGGCAATGTTAAACGCCGGCCAGTGCCAGTTTTGGTAATAAACATCCAGAAAATCGATGACATAGCCATAAGCCACCCGGTCGATCAGATTGCCGATAGCACCGCCCAATACCAGAGACAAGGCTACCGCCATCAGGGTTTCGTGTTTTTGCAGGCGATGCAGCCAAACCGCAATGATGCCGCTCATCACCACGGCTAAGCCGGCGAACAGCCAGCGCTGCCAGCCGCCGGCCTGGGCTAGAAAGCTGAATGCCGCACCGGTGTTATGCACGTAGGTCAGATTGAAATACGGAAGCAAGGGGATCGACTCAAATAGCTGCATCGAACCGTCCACCGCAAGCTTACTGGCTTGGTCCAACACCAGTGTGACTGCGGAAATCCACAACCACTTAAGCATAACGACGGGTCTCGCCATTGCCGGCGACGTTTTCCACGCAGCGGCCGCACAGTTCCGGATGCTCGGGGTTTTCGCCGATGTCGTAGCGTTGGTGCCAGCAGCGGACGCATTTTGGATGCTCGGACACCGTTACTTTCAGTTTCACGCCGTCCAGTTCGGTCGTTACCGCATCGTCCGGGCAGAATTGCATGTCGGCGACGCCGGCGTTGGAGGTGATAAAGACAAAATGCAGCTCGCTCGCCAGTTTGTTTAGCTCCGCGCCATAAGTCTCGTCGCAATACAATTCCACTTCCGCATTTAAAGAGGCACCGATGGCGCCTTTGCCACGCAACTGCTCCAGTTCTTTGGAGACCACGGTGCGCACCGCCATGACTTTGTCCCAAGTATCGCGACTGATCGTAGCGTTGGCGTCCAGCGGGAACAGGCCTTCGTACCAGGTTTCCAGAAACACCGACTCGCCGCGTTGACCGGGGATGAATTGCCATAATTCGTCGGCGGTGTAGCTGGTGATGGGCGCTAGCCAGCGGGTCAGCGCTTCGATGACATGGTACATCGCGGTTTGCGCGGAACGCCGGGCCAGGCAATCTTCCTTGGCGGTGTATTGGCGGTCTTTGATGATGTCCAGGTAAAAGCCACCCAAATCGATGCTGCAGAAGGTCAGCACTTTTTGGTAAATGCTTTGGAACTGATACGCGCTGTAAGCGGCTTTGATTTCTTCCTGCAATTGCCAGGCTTTATCGACGGCCCACCGGTCCAGCGCCAGCAAATCGTCTTTGGCGACCAGATGTTGTGCGGGGTCGAAGCCGTCCAGGTTGGAGAGCAGAAAGCGCGCGGTATTACGCAAGCGGCGGTAGCCGTCCGACGTGCGTTTCAGAATCTCGTCCGACACCGACATTTCGCCGCGATAATCGGTGCCGGCTACCCATAAGCGCAACACATCCGCGCCCAGCGATTTCATCACCGTCTGCGGCAATACCACGTTGCCTTTGGATTTGGACATTTTCTTGCCCTCGGCATCGACAGTAAAGCCGTGGGTCAAGACTTGTTTGTAAGGCGCGACGTCGTTCATCGCTACCGACGCCAATAAGGAAGATTGGAACCAGCCGCGATGTTGATCCGAGCCTTCCAGATACAAATCAGCCGGGAAGCGCAGTTGCTCGCGGCGCTCCAACACAGCCGCATGGGTCACACCGGAATCAAACCAAACATCCAGCGTGTCGGTCATTTTTTGGTAATGCTCGGCATCGGCACCGATCAGCTCCGCCGCATCCAGCTCAAACCAAGCGTCTATGCCTTGTTGTTCGATGCGTTTGGCCACTTGTTCGATCAATTCGCCGGTCCGTGGATGCAATTCGCCGCTTTCTTTATGCACGAAAAAGGCAATCGGCACGCCCCAGGTACGCTGGCGAGAGATACACCAGTCCGGACGGTTATTCAGCATCGCTTCGATACGGGCTTGGCCCCAATCCGGTATCCACTCTACCCTTTTCACTTCGTTCAACGCGGTATCGCGCAGGCTGTTTTTCTCCATGGAGACGAACCATTGCGGGGTGGCTCGGAAGATGATCGGGGTTTTGTGGCGCCAGCAATGTGGGTAGCTATGCAGCAAGGCGTGGTGATGCAGCAATTTGCCGCGCTCGCGCAATACCTCCAGCACTTTTTCATTGGCGGTAAACACGTGTAGGCCGGCGAACAGTTCGGTGCTAGGCAAAAATACGCCGTTGCTGCCGACCGGGTTGTCGACGGGCAAGCCGTATTTCATGCCTACGACATAGTCTTCCTGACCGTGACCGGGAGCGGTGTGTACCGCGCCGGTACCGGCATCGGTGGTGACGTGGTCGCCCAAGATGACGGGCACTTGCCGGTCGTAAAAAGGATGTTGCAACAATTGGTGTTCCAGCGCCGCGCCCTTGCAGTAGCCGACGATGTGATGCTCGCCGATACCGTAACGCAATACCGCGTCTTTGAGCAAGGCTTCGGCGATGACCAAGCGCTCGGTTTGACCGTCGATTTCGCATTGCACCACGGCGTATTCCAGATCCGGATTCAAGGCCACGGCTTGGTTAGCCGGCAACGTCCACGGCGTGGTGGTCCAGATCACCACCGACAGCGGGCCTTTGCCTTCGCGGTCACCAGCGTGATGGCACTTGGCCATGAAAGCGTGTTCATCAACGACGGCGAAGCGCACGTCAATGGCCGGCGAATGTTTGTCTTCGTATTCCACTTCCGCCTCGGCGAGCGCCGAGCCGCAATCGGTACACCAATGTACCGGTTTGGCGCCCTTGCTAAGATGGCCGTTGGCGGCGATTTTGCCCAAAGCGCGGACGATGTCGGCCTCGAAGGCGAAATCCATGGTTAAGTAAGGGTTGTCCCAATCGCCCAACACACCCAGGCGGATGAATTCTTCTTTCTGGATATTGACTTGCTTCTTGGCGTAGGCACGGCACTCTTTACGAAACTCGGCAGGCGACACTTTGACGCCGGCTTTGCCGACTGACTTTTCCACCATCAATTCAATCGGCAAGCCGTGGCAATCCCAGCCCGGCACGTAAGGCGCATCGAAACCGCTGAGGGTTTTGGATTTGACGATGATGTCTTTCAACACTTTGTTGACGGCGTGGCCGATGTGAATCGCGCCGTTGGCGTAGGGAGGGCCGTCGTGTAAAACAAATTTAGGCCGGCCAGCGCACACCTCGCGAATTTTTTGATAGAGCTGGTTTTCGTTCCATTTTTTCAGCATCTCCGGTTCGCGCTGCGCCAGATTGGCTTTCATCGCAAACTCGGTTTTGGGGAGGTTTAGGGTTTGTTTGTAATCCATGGTCATGTGTTGTCTGCGTTGCATTCCAGCGGCTGGGAGCGGACTTAGGCCGCTGAAAATAACGGTTGCGCCGATTAGCCGAATGAGTCTAAGGATGATAGTAAACGCGCGATTTTAGCACCAAGTGCCAAGCGGCATAAAGCCTACTCGGCGCTGGACCTTGAACCGTGCTAAAAATAGACGGAACGGCGTCGGCGAGTTACCATCGGCTAGCGTATCCGGTTTGCTGATTTAGGAAATTTACCGGCGGGTTTATGCGTGGCACAGGGTCGACAAACTACTGGTCCGGCATGCACTAAAAATTACTTAAGCACACACAAGGGGCTCAACCATGCAACATAAACGCGCCACCACCCAGGTTCAGATTCACGACTTGATCGCCAGCCGTTGGAGCCCGCGGGCTTTTGCCGTGGATAAAATGGTCAGCCACCCGGATTTAACCGCGTGCCTGGAAGCGGCGCGCTGGGCGCCGTCTTGTTTTAACGACCAGCCTTGGCGCTTTGTGGTTTGCGACAAATCCAGCAATCTCGCAGCCTGGGAAACCGCGCTATCGGTGATTGTCGAAAAAAACCAGCTGTGGGCCAAAAACGCCCCGGTATTTATCTTGACGGTGGCGATGCAGAATTTTAATCACAACGGCAAAACCAACCGCTTTGCCGCTTACGACACCGGCGCCGCCACGCTGAGCTTATGCTTGCAAGCCAACGCCTTAGGTTTGATTACCCATCAAATGGGCGGGTTCGATGCCGATAAAGCCCGGCAAGTGCTGAATTTACCGGACGACAGCACGCCGATGGCGATGTTGGCGTTAGGCTATCAAGCCGAGGCGGATAACTTAGCCGAAGAGTTTCAAGCCGGCGAACAGGCGGAACGCAGCCGTGCGGCCCTGGAGCAACGGTTTTATCTCGGACAATGGGGCGAGGCATTTAAATAAGCGTCGCCGATATTCATGAACTGCGATTGCCTTGAGTCGCGCCAATGAAAAATCTTAAAACCTCCTATGCGCGCAGCCTGATCGAGGCCAGTCTCGATCCGCTGGTGACTATCAGCGCGGAAGGGAAGATCATGGACGTGAACAGCGCTACCGAAAAAGTCACCGGCGTACCGCGGCAGCAATTGATCGGCAGCGATTTTTCCACTTACTTTACCGATCCGCAAAAAGCCCGCGACGGTTATCGCCTGGCGTTTTCGCAAGGCAAAGTCACGGATTATCCGCTGGCTATCTGCCATACCTCCGGCCAGATCACCGAGGTGATGTACAACGCCTCGGTTTATCGGGATGAAAAAGGCGACGTCGCCGGGATTTTTGCTGCCGCGCGGGACGTTACCGCCTTAAAAAAAGCCCAAACCGAATTGGAAGCCGCGATTTTGCATATGCAATTAATCCGCGAGATGACTGATCTTTTACAGAGCTGCCAAAAAATGGACGAAGCTTATCCGATTATCAAAGCGGCATTGGTACGTTTGTTTGCCGATTCCGTCGGCGGTCTGTATATGCTGGACGCCGCTGGCAATTCACTGGTGCTGGCTGATGCTTGGGGAAGCGGCGAAAGCGAACTGGAAGCCGTGTTTACCCCGGACGAATGCTGGGGCATGCGGCGCGGCTGCATTCATATGGCGCGCGTCGGCCAGAGTATCAATCCGGTTTGCAGCCACGTAAAACCGGGAACCAGCCCTTATCTGTGCATTCCGTTGCTAGCGCATTCGCGCGCTTTGGGTTTGATTTACATCGAACACCGGTTTACCAGTGGCCACCCGGAAGATATTCAGCGCGAGCTGTCGATAGCCGAAGCCGCCGCCGATAGCGCCCGGCTGGCCTTGGCGAATTTGAGCTTGCGCGAGGAATTGCACGAGTTATCGATCCGCGATCCGCTCACCGGCTTGTTCAATCGGCGTTTTCTGGAAGAAGTGTTGGACCGGGAATTATTGCGGATGAGCCGTTGCGGCAAAATGCTGGCCGTGGCGATGGTAGACATCGATCATTTTAAAATTTTTAACGATAACTACGGCCATGACGCCGGTGACGAAGTTTTGAAAAAAACCGCGCAATTGATGAACGGCTTTCGGGAAGGCAGCGATATGGTTTGCCGCTTCGGCGGTGAAGAATTCGTGGTGGTCACGACTGAAATCCAGCCGGACAAAATCTTGCAACGTCTGGACGCTTTGCGTGTGGCTATCGAAAGCTTATCGCTGAAGTTTGGTAATCATCAGTTACCGCAGGTGACGGTATCGATAGGTGTGGCGATTTATCCGGTGCATGGCGGCACCCGGCTCGATCTGTTAACTCGTGCCGACCAAGCGCTTTACGTCGCCAAGGAAGCCGGCCGCAATCGGCTTGTCGTCGCGGATGAAGAGGCAGATGTGGGGTGACTGCTAAAATCCCACCTTCTAGGGGGAAAGGGTTTTTATGGATGCCTACTAAGGCGCCGGCGTTTGGCGCGGTTGATAAGCAAACGGTTTAGCCAGCGGTTCGCCGACAAAAATCCCCTGGCCGGGTTGGGCGACGCTTTTCCAGTAAGCTTCAATCACAGTGCTGCCGCGCAAGTAGAAATACATCAATACGCCCGGATTGGGAAACTTGGCCGGGAAATTACAGGGTTCCACCACCGCGCCATAACTGGCGGTAGCGCCGGCACGCAGCCATTCGGTGATGTTCATCTGGTCGCTGCCCGACATCACGCCGCCCGTGGACGTGAGATGGTCGGCAACAGCGCCCGGTAAATAGCGGTTATCCGCCAGATGCGGCACTTTGGTCAGTCCGGTGAAATAAAACATCACATCCTGTCGTCCCTCAATATACTCTTGCTCCAGATAATGCACAGGCCAAAAACTGGCCAGTGATTCGGCCACTTTCGGAAACATTACCGCTCGAGAACTGCGGGCCTGGTCCGAGGTTTTTAACAAGTATGCCGAGCCTTGCGGATGCGAATAATCCGAGGCGACACCGGTATCGATCAGTTTTTTCGCTTCCGCGAAGGTTTTACCCGCCACGGCCATGGTGGGCCGCCAGCCGTGTGTTTTAAACGGTTTATCGGTTTCGGAGGTGAAATAAGGGCTGTTATGGGTTTGTACGCAGCCTTTGGCACAAAAGGATTCGCTAAAACCCGCTGCGAAGGCCGTGGTGATGGACATGCAATCGACGCGAAACGGTTGTAACCAGGTCAAGGCAAAGGCCTGCACATGTGCCGGCGTTTTTTGATCGACTTCATGCTTCACTTGCTCAAATTGTTGTTTGGACAACACGGCCTGATTCGGTGCAAAACGCGCATGTATCATCTGTTCCGCCGGAATTTGCCGCTGCTTTTGGTAATAAGCGGCGATTTGTACGCTCAAGGGATCGGCGTCGTTGACGATGACCGCCAGATCTTGGCCGGTCAGCGCCGAGGATGGCCGGTACATCGGCGAGACCGGGGCGGCCAATGTGGGCGAGCAAAGCAGCTGGCTGAGGATAAGCCCGAGCAGGGCAAATTTGCATGACTTAACGGGAAACACACCTTACTCCGTGAGGTTGGCGGTCGAATTTATCGGATCGGTCACTTTAACCGGACACGCATTAAATGCAACACTCATTGTAAAATTTTTCGACAGTGGGCAAGGTGCGCGTTTACCTTGTCCGATTAAACCCGGCCTTTGAATGTCGCGGGAATCAGGAATCCGGGGCATTTAAAGCTTGGGTGGATCAATGCGTTATTTTTAATTTTGCGGATAGTCATTATGGATGCCATAGCCAACATACCGACAGTTGCTCATGTGATTCAACAAGCGGTCGCTCCGGTTTTTCTGCTGTCCGGCGTTGCCGGTATTTTGGCGGTATTGACCAACCGCCTGGGACGCACCGTGGACCGGTTTCGTTTGCTCAGTGAGCTTGATGGCGCGCAAGCCGAGCAACATCATCCGGAATTGCAAATCTTGACGCGGCGGGCACGTTGGAACCAATGGTCCATCATCCTGTGCACCAGTTGTGCCTTGCTGGTTTGCCTGTCCATCGTCGTCATGTTTGTTGGCGTGGAATTGGCCATCGATCTCTCGGATGCGGTCTCTCTTTTGTTTGTGGCATCAATGCTGGCGCTAATAGCCGGTCTTTTGTGTTTTCTTAGAGAAATCATCTTGGCAACGGGCATTTTAGCCCTGCTCAAACGGCCTTAAGCTATCCAGCCATTCCGCAGATTATTGCCCAAGCATCAGCTAACCGAATGCGGCATAAGCGGCGTAGCCCAAATTAGCGACGGCTAGGCCTATCAGGGTGAAAATAGTGATTTGCATGCCAAGCACTCGTTGATCCAGATTCGCGCGCAGCAAGCCCCGGGCGTGGACTATTCGACCCAGGATGATCGCAAAACCGCCGATATGCAGCAGCGCGGCATGTCCGCCGCTTAATTCCAGCAGCGCCAATAAAATCAACAATATCGGTATGTATTCCGTAGCGTTGCCTTGGGCGCGGATGGCGATTTGCAAATCGGTCTCGCCGCCATCGCCGAAAATCACTTTTTTTGCCCGGCGTAATTTGATAACTCTCTGTGACAACCCGGCTATTAGCAAGGCCGCCAAAGCGGCATATACGGCACTGATCACATTATTCTCCCGCGGTTTTGGTGTTGAAATTTCGGTAGTTGAAATCCTGGAAAGTTCCTGCCATCAAGCAGCCCCTTAAATTTCATACTCCACTGCACTCGACACTTACCTGTGCCGGAGTGTCGTTATCAAGGACCGGGCAATAACTAAAGTTTTTAGCAACAGCGCTATTCATCGGTCGCTACGGGAGTGCGCCGTAAACGCAACGCCAACACCAGCGTCCAGATGGAAAGCACGCCGGTTGCCCAGTGTTCGAACAGGCCGGGGGTTTGGATAGGATTGGCCTCCCAAGTCATCAGCAGCAGCAAAGTCGTCGCCAGCAAGCCGCTACCAATCGAGTAAGCGCTAAGCAGGCCCAGCCACGCATGGCGTCGGAACACCACACCGCAAACAAGTGTTGCCAGAATAGCCGCGGAAAACCCGGTCATCGCAAACAGCCGATGTAATTCCTGGCTGGACGACAAGCCATCGCAGCCGGGGTCGCAGGCAAATACGCCGGCCCCAATCCGCCCAATTCCGTCCAGACCAATCAGCGTGGCGAGCAGCGCCGACCGCCAACCTTCGCGCAAAGTGGCCGGGACGGCGAATGCAAAGCACACATACAAAAAGCCGGGGAACCCGAAGCCGATATAGCGCATCGGTATTTCCGTACTACTGCCGCGTTCGCCCAATTCGCTGATGTACTGATAGCTGTGGTTGAACTCCGGGCGCATGGCGCCGGCCAAACCAATCAGCGACAGCCAGATTACCGGTGCCGCGATGCCGCTAAAGATGCCAAATCGGCCTGGATTCATCCGCAAATCTCGTCACGTAAAAACACTAGTTTATCCCGTCCAGCTTAGCCGTGCGTAGTGCATTGACTAACTGCATCCGCAAGGTAGCCTTCAGACCACGGGGGGCTAGTGGTGCAAAACTCAGTCTGTTACGGCGCATACAAGAAGAAATCATTAGCACCCCCACCGCAAACGACAGATTTTGTTTGGATTGATCGGCTGACAGAGGACAACATGGGTAATGTTTTGATTGTAGGAGCCAGTAGCGGGATTGGGGCGGCACTTGCCGGTTTGGCTCAGCCGCACTGCAAAGTCTACTCCTTAAGCCGTTCTGCTGCGGTGCCGAACGTGTTCAAACATTTTAGTTGCGATGTAGCAAGCGACGTATTGCCGGCCATTGATGAACCCTTGCAAGGCTTGGTGTATTGCCCCGGTAGTATCAACTTAAAGCCTTTCGCCAGGATCAAACCCGAGGAATTTATTGCGGATTTTCAACTTAACTTGATCGGCGCCGTGCGCTGCCTGCAGCACTATCAGCGCAATCTGCAAGCGGCGGAGGGTGCTTCGGTCGTGCTGTTCAGCACGGTGGCCGTGCAAACCGGGTTTCCTTTCCATGCCACGGTCTCGGCATCCAAGGGCGCGATAGAGGGTTTGACCCGCGCCTTGGCGGCGGAATGGGCGCCAAAAATCCGGGTAAACGCCATCGCGCCGTCATTGACCGACACGCCATTAGCGCAAAGTCTCTTGCGCGAAGACAGCAAAAAACAGGCTGCTGCGGCGCGGCACCCGCTTAAGCGTTTGGGCGAAGCCGGCGATATTGCCCAGATGGCCTGGTTTTTACTGTCCGAAAATGCCGCCTGGATTACCGGGCAAGTCATGCATGTCGATGGGGGAATGTCTGCTATCAAGACTTGATAGCCGCTGAAAATTGCTTTGCAGCGCCAGGCTGCGCGGAGACTTGATGAATAAGCTCTATCATACCGTGGTGATTGGTGGTGGCTGCCTCGGCGCGGCATGCGCTTTTTCGGTACAACGCCGGCTGGGCAATAACAGACATAAAGTCGCCATTATCGAGAAAAAAGTTTTGGGTGCCGGTCTGAGCTCCCGGCATAGCGCCATCGTCCGCTCCGCCAATGCTTCGCCGATGGCGGCCAGGATGGCTAAAATGGCCACCCAATATTGGAAAAATCTCAAACCTCTTTGGGGCGTCAACATCCCCTACGAGCAACCGGGCGCTATCTGGATTGCAGAAAATACCCCCGACAGCCGTGCCGAAAGTTGGACGGCGCTGGAGCAAATGCTGCAACAGGAAGGCATAGGCTTTGCGATGCTTGCTCATCGCGACGTGATGGATCTGAGCCGCCAAGCCCTAAAAACCGTGCCGGACGAAATTTATTACTACGAACCGGACGTTCTGCAGTTGGACTCGCCGCAGATATTAAATGCCATGCAAACGGCGGCTAAAAAGAACCGCATTGATGTGCTGGAGCATTGCGAAGTCATAGACTTTGCACATACCAAGCAAGGCATCAGCGCCATCAATACTAGTGTAACGTCCCTAACGTTGCTTTAGCTTTGTCGACTTTCGCCAAGATGGCATCAGGAGTAGCTGTCCATTGGTACGGCTTTGGGTGGGCATTGCGGTGTTCGAGGTACTGCATGATGGCCAGCTTTAGTTCGTCGACACTGCGAAATACCCCGCGACGGATACGTTCTTCGGTGATGTCACGAAAGAATCGTTCAACCAAGTTCACCCAGGACGCTGACGTCGGCGTAAAGTGCATCTGAAAGCGCGGATGCTTGTCCAGCCAGGCTTTCACGTTGGGATGTTTGTGGGTGGCATAGTTGTCGACGATCAAATGGACGGCCAACTCCTTGTCGGTTCGGCGGTCGAGTAGTTTCAAGAATTTCAGAAACTCATCGTTGCGGTGCTTAGGTACGCACTCGCCGATCACCGTGCCCTCATGAACATTGAGGGCGGCGAACAAGGTTGTGGTGCCGTGGCGTTTGTAGTCATGCGTCATCGTTCCGTTCTTGCCGGGTTTCATCGGCAAACCTGGCTGCGTGCGATCCAGTGCCTGGATCTGGCTTTTCTCATCCACGGAAAACACGATGGCTTTCTCCGGCGGCTCCAGATACAGCCCCACCACATCCCGTAACTTCGCTTCAAACTGCGGGTCGTTCGAGACCTTGAAGCCCTTGACCCGATGCGGCTTCAGCTGGTGCTCGCGCCAAATGCGATGCACCGCCATGCGTGAAATGCCGACCTGCTCGGCCAGCGTCCGGCAACTCCAATGTGTTGCGTGGGCCGGCTTGCCGGTCATCGTCAACGTCAACACTTCTTGCACCTTCTCCACCGACAACGGCGGCACTCGCGAGGGCCGCGTCTTGCCTTTTTTCAATCCGTCAATACCGCTGTCCACGAAGCGCCGACGCCACAAATTGAGCGTCGGCCCACTGATCTTCAAGGTGTCCATGATCGTTTGCGAAGGCAGACGGTCGGCAGTCATCAATACGATTCGCGCCCGCAACGTCTGCTTCTCTCCTATGGCTCGACTTTTCACCCACCGATTCAGCAGGGTACGGTCTTGCTCGCTCAACTCAAGTTTCTTTGGTGTTCTCATACCCACCAATTCTACCATTCATAAGTATTTGTCGGGGACGTTACACTAGCCAGGGCAAAATTTTTGCCGAACATGTGATCAACGCCGCCGGGGCTTGGAGCGCGGAATTATTTGCCGGTATCGGCTTAAGTATCCCGGTGGCTTTGGAACCGGTGTATGCCGCCAATTTTTTAGTGAGCGCCGATGACATTCCCGAAGGTATGCCCATCATTGCCGATTATGTCAATCAAGCCTATTTTCGGCGCTGGCGCGGCAGCATTTTGCACATGCACCAACCTCGTAGCCGCAACGGCAAGGATATTGCCCGCTCGTTTAGCAGAGCGGTGATGAATCCGGAGGGCGCCAACGTTATTTATGACGCGCTGAGTTTCAATGTTACCCATCAACAGCTCGACAATTATCTGGGTAAAGTGATTAATCGTTTCCCGAAAATCGGCAAGCCGGTTTATGCCGGCGGCTATCATTCGTTTTTCGATATTACCCCGGATTTGAAGTTTATCTTAGGCCAAGACACCCAATTGACTAATTTGTACCACTGCTTGGGCGCCGGCCAAGCTTTGAAATACGCGCCAATTTTCGGCGAGATCATTGCCGACTTAATTATTGAAGGCCATGTGAATTCAAAGTCTATTGATATTGCAGAGTTTTCCATAGATAGGTTTTCGAATAACGATATATCCCAGTTTTGGCAGTCCAATGCACTGAAGAAAAACAGCTTGTAAATTCTAGTTATTATTAATCGAGGAGTTAATCCATGGAAGGGATTTATTTTGCCCATTATTTTTATTGAGTTTTTGTAAATTTGCAGTTGATTTGTAAATATTCGACAAACCTATTTTTTATGGAATAGTGAGTGAGCGTAAGCTGGTAACTAAATGCTCTAATCGTCGAGTAATTTATTAGCGAGCCAAAAATATAGTTTTTAGAGATTAAATTATATTAAACATCAATATTAAATAGTGGGGGATTTACTCATGAAAACATCAAATAATATTTACCGTTTTATCCGCACCTCAATTGCCATAGGCTCAATTGCATTGTTTTTTAATCCTGTGACAGTTCAAGCCTCCGACCATGAATCAGAATGCTTTAATTCAGTGCAAGGCAAAATCCCCTGGAATGACGAGAAAAATATGAATTGGGAGCCCAAAAACGTCAAGCAACTCTGTGCCGGAACGACTAAACCCGCAGAGCCTGGCGCATGCTTTCTAAGCGTACTGGACGGCCGAGTGAACTGGGGCAAGGGTATCAGTTGGGATTGGCAAAATATTATTAATCTCTGTGCCGGCACCAATAATGCCAAAAACACAGTAGAGTGCTTCCAGAATGCCACAGGAAAAGGTTTGGATTGGCGAGACGCAATATTGTTTTGTCAGCGCGCTGATAAGTAGAGCTTTAATTTACGCTATCAGTGTTGTTTAGCTTTATTATGGGTCTTGAGCTTGTCGGATAATAGTGAGCCGCTAACGCCGACAAGCTCAGTTTGAACTTTAAATTGGAGGGATCACAAAATATATGCGGCACGAGAAGTAAGATAAAAGTCTAAGCGCCTGTCTTGGTTGAGACTTCATTCAATATTTTGTATCTGCTCACGCATCTGTTCGATAAGCACTTTTAAATCGATGGAAATCTGCGTCATTTCCCGGTCAGCGGACTTGGAGCCCAGGGTGTTGGCTTCGCGGTTCATTTCCTGCATTAAAAAATCCAGGCGGCGGCCAGTGGGTTCCGGTTGTTTCAGGGTGCGCAGCACTTCGGCGACATGGGTTTCCAATCGATCCAGCTCTTCGGCTACGTCCAGCTTTTGCGCCAGCAACACCAACTCCTGCTCCAAGCGATCAAAATTGGGTTCGGCGACCATTTCCAGCACCCGGCTGGTAAGCTTGCTGCGCAGGTTATGCAGTACATCCGGCATGCGTTTGTGGGCGGCATCGACCAACACATTGATCTTTTGACAGCGGTCTTCCAGAAGTTGCGCCAGTTGCGCACCTTCGCGGGCGCGGGTTTCCAGCATTTTGTCCAGGGTTGAGTCCAGCAACCGGACGATTTTATCGCGTAGCGCTTCCTTGTCGGTTTCGGTTTCTTGTTGCACCCCCGGAAACGCCAACACCTCCAGCGCGGAAAACGGCTGCGGGTTGTTCATCAACGCTTCGATACCGGCAGTAGCGGACAACAGTTTTTCGACTATTTCCCGATTGATATTGAAGCTGTTGTCGCTGGCTTGTTTTTTGTAGCTCAAGGCGCATTCGATTTTGCCGCGCTTGAGTTTGTCACTGATCAGGCGGCGGGCATCGGCTTCGACAAAACGCAGTCGCTCCGGCAACTTGACGCTAACATCGCTGTAACGATGGTTGACCGAACGTAATTCGCAAAGGATGGTCAGATTGTCGGCGCTTATTTCGCCGTCCGCGAAAGCGGTCATGCTTCTTATCATTTTTCACCTATAATCGTTACGCTTAACCCGCGCAGCTTGCACATGGCCGAATACTACGATCCAGAAACTTATCCCAAGGAATGGAATTACCTTCAATCGGGAACCATTATAGATCAGTACATGATCGAGCGGGAATTGGCGCACGGCGGCTTCAGCTCGGTGTATCTGGCCAGACAGCTGGCCGATCAAATTCAGGTGGCGATTAAGGAATATCTACCGCGCAAGCTGGCGCACCGCACCTGGAATAATCTAGTCGTACCCAATAATGAGGAGGCCAAGACGCTGTTCATGCGCGGCCGCTCGCTATTCTTTGAAGAAGCCAAAGTGCTGGCGATGCTGAAGCACCACAATATCGTCGATGTGATTAATTTCTTCCAGGCCAACGACACCGTGTATATGGTGATGACTTACGACTATGGCATCACGCTGGACAAAATCCTGCATAAACGCAGCCTGCCGATTAATGAAGCCTTCCTGCTGACGGTATTCAAGCTGTTGCTGACTGGCGTGGAAGCGGTGCATGAAAAAGGTCTGGTGCATCTGGACATCAAACCCGCGAATATTTTGATTCGCAGCGAAAACGACCCCTTGCTGCTGGATTTTGGCGCCATCCGTAAAATTACGCTGGACCCGCAACGCAACCGCGCCAAGGTGCTGACCAACGGTTATTCGCCTATCGAACAATACGATAACAACGGCAATCTCGGGCCGTGGTCGGACATTTATGCGGTGGGCGCCAGCATGCGCGCCTGTCTGGATTATAAAATCCCGCAGCCCTCGCCGGACCGCATCAAACAGGACGATTTGGCGCCGGCCGTGAAGGCGCATAAACGGCATTTTCCGGAGTATTTACTCAAAGCCATCGATTGGGCCATGGCGGTTTTTCCGGAGAATCGGCCGCAAAGCGTGGCGGAGTTACAGCAGGCCCTCAGTCCCGGCAATAGTTAAAAATCCGCCCGGTAAAGCCAGTATAATGTCGGCAATTTATAGACCAGCGAGATGAATATGAGACCAAGCGGACGCAACCCCGATCAACTGCGCGAAATACGCTTCACCTGCAATTACACCAAACACGCCGAAGGTTCGGTGTTAGTGGAATTTGGCGATACTCGGGTTTTGTGCACCGCCAGCGTCGACAACAGTGTTCCGCGTTTTCTAAAAGGCAAAGGCGAGGGCTGGGTCACCGCCGAATACGGCATGCTCCCGCGCTCCACTCACAGCCGGATGGATCGCGAAGCCGGCCGCGGCAAACAAGGCGGCCGCACGCTGGAAATTCAACGCCTGATCGGCCGTTCCTTACGCGCCGCTATCGACTTAAAAGCCCTCGGCGAAAACACCATCACCATTGATTGCGACGTCATTCAAGCCGACGGAGGCACCCGCACCGCATCCATCACCGGCGGCTTTGTTGCACTATCGATTGCCATCGAACATCTGTTAAAAACCCACAAAATCAAGAAAAACCCGCTGCACGGCCAAGTGGCCTCGGTATCGGTAGGCATTTATAACGGCGTGCCGGTGCTGGACTTGGACTATGCCGAAGATCATCAAGCCGAAACCGACATGAATGTGGTGATGAACGAAGCCGGCCACTTTATCGAAGTGCAAGGTACCGCCGAAGGCCATGCCTTTAGAAAAGACGAATTAAACGCGATGCTGGAGCTGGCTGAGTTGGGCATCAACCAACTGATCGAAAAACAACAAGCCGCATTGCGCGAAGCCAAAAAGCCCGCGCCGCTGCGAGTCGTGCTGTAAAAAATGAGTTCGATCGTTTTAGCCAGCGGTAATGCCGGCAAGATTCGGGAAATTCAGGCCATCCTGCAAAACGACCAAATCCTGCCGCAATCGCAGTTTAATGTGGTCGAGCCGGAAGAAACCGGCGCGACCTTTATCGAAAACGCTATCATCAAGGCCCGCAACGCTGCGGCGCATTGCAAACTGCCGGCTATCGCCGACGATTCCGGTTTGGCGGTGGATGCGCTGGGCGGCGCGCCCGGCGTGGTTTCGGCGCGTTATGCCGGCGTCGGCGCTTCGGACCAAGCGAATCTGGACAAGTTGCTGACAGACATGCGCGACGTGCCGGACGCAGAACGCAGCGCGCGTTTCATCTGCGTGATGGTTTATCTGCGCCATGCGTTGGACCCGACACCGATTATCGCCCAAGGTGTCTGGGAAGGGCGGATTCTGCGGCAGGCTGTAGGTGAAAACGGCTTTGGCTACGATCCGGTGTTCTGGGTCGAACAATACCAATGCTCGTCGGCGCAACTGGCCCCGGAATTAAAAAACGCCCTCAGCCATCGCGGCCAAGCCTTGCGGGCGCTTAGTCAACAACTTGCCGGGCTGTGAGTCGGCTACAGCAGATAGCCGAACAATTTACCGGCCTCGGCAGCAACCCGCAGATCAGCGCGCTCGGTAACGGCCTGATCAACGACACCTATCTCGTCACCCCAAGCAAGGGTAATCGCTTTGTGTTGCAAGGCTTGAACGGCCGGGTATTTCCGCAACCGGAGCAGGTCATCGCCAATCTGCAACGGCTGAATCGGCATATCGGCTCTCAGCGTCCCGGCGATGTGTGTCTGCAAATTCCGGCCATGCTGCCTAGTTTGGAAGGATCAGCGAGTTACCGGGACGACAGCGGCCAAGTCTGGCGAGCGTTGCAGTTAATCGAGCCCGCCGAAAGCCGCGAGCACATCAGCAACCTGGCGGAAGCCAGCCAAGTCGGTTTTGCCCTGGCCCACTTCCACAAGCTGTGCGCCGACCTGCCCGCCGCTGAACTGCACGACACCCTGCCGGGCTTTCATATCACGCCAAGCTATTTTGAAACTTATCGGCAACAGCTGGCGCAACCGCTACAAGTCACCGTCGATGCGGCATTTAAAGAATGCCGGGATTTTATCGACCGGATGCAGCAACAAATCCCCGTCCTGGAACAAGCCAAGCAACGCGGTGAACTGCGAGAACGGGTGATCCACGGTGACCCGAAACTAAACAACTTTCTATTCGAACCCGGCAGCGACCGCATCGTCAGCCTGATCGATCTGGACACCGTCAAACCCGGCCTGGTGCACTACGACATCGGCGACTGCCTGCGCTCCTGCTGCCACAACCCCAGCAACAACGAATTCGACCTGACCCGCTGCCAGACCATACTGGAAAGCTACCTGCAAGAAGCCGGCGAGTTTTTCACCGCCGACGACTACGACTTTCTCTACCCGGCCATCTGGCTGATTCCCTTCGAGCTGGGCCTGCGCTTTTTCAGCGATTACCTGGACGGCAACCAATACTTCAAAGTCAGCACGCCCCGGCAAAACTTGGAACGGGCGCAGGCGTTATTTGCCTTGTGCGGGAGTATCGAGCGGCAGAAGGATTTGTTGGAGGGATTGATTGCCGGGTGTAAACACGGATAGTCTGGCTTTTTTGAATTTCGGAAATACCGAACGCCGATTTGTCCCATCAGAACATTTGTAGTTGTAGGGTACTCACCGCGTATCCTGGCTGATTTCCAATTTAGCCAAAATCTAGAACAAGCCAATAGGCATTTCTGGGGATTTAAAGTTTGCCGGAAACCCTCTTGCTTATGATGGCTTACATGGCTCAGGGACCATCCGGCGCATCCACTTGTTGGATTTCCTCCAAGCCCTTCTTCTTAAGCGCGAGTAAAAGGGCCTCTCGATTACCAGTCGCTCGGGCATCGTAGTAGATGCGCCCTGGAAATCGCGAGGGTGTGATAATGACGAAATCCACATCGAGCTCTCCTGGCCTTACTATTCTGCTCTCGTCGTGTAATTTGACGTAGGCCGCTGTCTCCCAGAAGCGGCGCTCCGAATTGTAGAATGGAACAAGCACAATCAACCACACGATAGTGAGGCGAAAAAACACTGGTATTTTGCCCAGTAGCCGGCAGACTGCCCACCGGGAATCGTTCCGGCGCTTGGGGATAATAATGCCCACCGCGATAACCCAAGACCAAAGGGCACGAGTTTGTATCTGCTTCGCCTGTAGGTCCCAACCAAGAAGTTGCATGCAGATCGATGCGGAAACAACTCGGTCCAGCAACAAGATCGCCAGTAACAAAGCGAGTGCCCCAACAAGCCAGTGGTAGTAGCGGTGCGATCTCATTCCTCTGCAATCCTCGTCTTTCTGTTCGTCCAACAATGAGCTAGTGTAACGTCCCTAACGTTGCTTTAGCTTTGTCGACTTTCGCCAAGATGGCATCAGGAGTAGCTGTCCATTGGTACGGCTTTGGGTGGGCATTGCGGTGTTCGAGGTACTGCATGATGGCCAGCTTTAGTTCGTCGACACTGCGAAATACCCCGCGACGGATACGTTCTTCGGTGATGTCACGAAAGAATCGTTCAACCAAGTTCACCCAGGACGCTGACGTCGGCGTAAAGTGCATCTGAAAGCGCGGATGCTTGTCCAGCCAGGCTTTCACGTTGGGATGTTTGTGGGTGGCATAGTTGTCGACGATCAAATGGACGGCCAACTCCTTGTCGGTTCGGCGGTCGAGTAGTTTCAAGAATTTCAGAAACTCATCGTTGCGGTGCTTAGGTACGCACTCGCCGATCACCGTGCCCTCATGAACATTGAGGGCGGCGAACAAGGTTGTGGTGCCGTGGCGTTTGTAGTCATGCGTCATCGTTCCGTTCTTGCCGGGTTTCATCGGCAAACCTGGCTGCGTGCGATCCAGTGCCTGGATCTGGCTTTTCTCATCCACGGAAAACACGATGGCTTTCTCCGGCGGCTCCAGATACAGCCCCACCACATCCCGTAACTTCGCTTCAAACTGCGGGTCGTTCGAGACCTTGAAGCCCTTGACCCGATGCGGCTTCAGCTGGTGCTCGCGCCAAATGCGATGCACCGCCATGCGTGAAATGCCGACCTGCTCGGCCAGCGTCCGGCAACTCCAATGTGTTGCGTGGGCCGGCTTGCCGGTCATCGTCAACGTCAACACTTCTTGCACCTTCTCCACCGACAACGGCGGCACTCGCGAGGGCCGCGTCTTGCCTTTTTTCAATCCGTCAATACCGCTGTCCACGAAGCGCCGACGCCACAAATTGAGCGTCGGCCCACTGATCTTCAAGGTGTCCATGATCGTTTGCGAAGGCAGACGGTCGGCAGTCATCAATACGATTCGCGCCCGCAACGTCTGCTTCTCTCCTATGGCTCGACTTTTCACCCACCGATTCAGCAGGGTACGGTCTTGCTCGCTCAACTCAAGTTTCTTTGGTGTTCTCATACCCACCAATTCTACCATTCATAAGTATTTGTCGGGGACGTTACACTAGATAAACTGCCCATCGACCTTGAAACGAACTGTGACATATTAACTTATCGACTAGCATCGAATTTTTTCATCTGCATGTCTCTGGTAAGAGCTAGGTATGACCAGTGAAGTTAAAGTGATTGAATCAAATTGAGCCTGCTCCGATAGCGGAGGATATGCTGGCCTCAAAATGTGCGATTACGCAAGCGAATCGCACCGACAAGGTTGTTGGCCCTTTTCTGTCATTTCATATTCAAACTTTCGATGAAACGCGATGCGTGGCTACCGTCACCTCGGCACAAAATGCAACACATCCCCAGCCGCCGCCGACTTCATTGGCAAGGCCACGCCATCCCGCCAATAATCCTGCTGGTCGCGGTAATGTGCCGATAGAGGGTGGCCGGACTGGCCGCCCGGCATGTGGAACAGGGCGTTTTCCGGGTGCGACGGCGACAGCACCAGCCGTTCGCTGGCGCCATGGGCGTTGTCCATGACCTTGACGCAAACGCTGGCGCAGCCGTCGCTGTCGAAGGCGGGCATGTCCAGCACGCCGCTCAAAGCAGACGCCACTTTGCTGAACGGGTGGCGTAAATTAACCGGGTGGGTCATGCCCCAGGTCAGTTGATTGGGCTCGACAGCAGGATATTTCTCACGCAGCGCTTGCACGGTTTGCCGCAAGGTTGCCACGATCATCGCCTGCCAATCGTCTTGATAACGCGGGTTCAGCACGCCTTTGGGCCGTTGCGTCAATAATTGCCGCAGCGGCGTTTCCATTTCCCGCCAGGCGTAACGAAATTGCGGGTCCAGCCTTTGGCCGGCCGCCACCACTTTTTCAAACACTGCGCCGGCCAGGCGGGTGCGGAATTCACTCAAGATTGGCGCGCCTATGCTGCCGGTTTTCATGTAACCGTCCCATGCGGCGATGGCGTTGCGGGCTTTTTGCAAGCTGTCGTCCGCCGCGCTCGGATTGCTCAGAGCGTCCAGCGCCAATTGCTGGTAAAACGCCAGAATTTCACTGCGGGTATCCAATTGGATTGCCAGCAAATCCGGCTCGGTCAGGCCGTCGCGATTTTTCAGCAACTCTTCAATCCGGTGCGCCCGATAGCTCAAGGACCAGTTATGGCCGATCACATAGGGGTAATCCCGCCCCAGAGTACGATTGTTGGCTGTGACGATAAAACCGTCCGCCGGATCGAACAGGCGCGGCAATTCATCGGGAGGGATAGAACCATCCCAAGCAAGCTTGCCGTCGGCCCACGACTGGCTGATCAGGCCGTCGAATCCGCGGCGTTTGGGGAAGCGGCCCATGTAAGTCCAGGCGATATGGCCGTCACGATCAGCAATCACTACGTTCTGCGGCGGTCCGCCGAATCGATTCATCACCGCCATGGCTTGCTGGGTATTACGGGCTTGGTCCATATCCATCAGGCCCAGGTCCACAAAGTGCGGTTCCAGCGCAGTCCATTTGATCACCACGGGTTGGCCCAGCAAGTCCTGATCGGACACCGGTCCCCACTCGCTGTCGCGTAAGGTCAGCGTCACGTCAGGTTCGCCTTTAACCCGAATGGTTTCCTGGTGTTCGGTGAACGCTTGCCAGCCCTGCGGGGTGCGATATTGGCCGGGATGGGCGGGATCAGTTTCCAGGCGGATCAAATCCAGAAAGTCGCCGGTGACATTGGTAAAGCCCCAGGCCACATCATCGTTGCCACCCAGGATTACGGCAGGAGCACCAGGTAAGGTCACGCCGTAAATATGGCGATTGCCATAACTCAGATCGGCGCGGTACCAGATGTTGGGCACATTTAGCGCCAAGTGCATATCGCTGGCGATCATCGCCCGGCCATCGCGGGTTTTGCTGCCGGCAACCACCCAGTTGTTGGACCCGGATACCACGTTTTCGGCATCGACCGCTTGATTGAGGGCCAACGTTGAATCGGTGCCGGGCAGGCTGGCCAGTGCGGCAAGCGGGATTGACGGATTAAAGCGGCGCGGTAGGCTACCGCCGATTAATTCCTTGGCGTAGGGATCGGTATCGGGCGTCAAGAAAGTCACCAGCTCCTGAGGCAGCGCGTGGGCCATGACGCTGACCATGCGCTCGTCCTGTTCCTGGCCGTTCAGGGTTTGAAACATCGCCAACTCGACGAGGATGCTGTCTTCGGGACGCCAAGGCTCGGGGCGGTGGCGTAGCACCAGAAACTCCGGAGGCAGAATACGGGCAGTGCCGATGAATTGATTCACGCCGTCGACATAAGCTTGCAGCGTCAAACGCTGAGCCGGGGGCAAATCGGCAACGATGCGTTGCGCGGCGCGATCCATTTGATAGACACGTTGCTTGCGGTCCGCGTCCAGTGCCTTGGCGCCGAACAATTCGGCCAGGCGCCCGGCGCTTTTGCGGCGCATCAATTCCATCTGAAACAATCGGTCGCGAGCATGCAAGTAGCCCAGCACGCGATAGGCGTCTTCCCGCCGGGTTGCTTCGATGTCCGGCACACCGAAGGTATCGCTTTTGACGCTGGCTTGACTGGAAAGGCCAGGTAAAACCACTTCGCCATTTTCGGCGGGTAGCGATGCCAGCAACAGCCCTGTCACCAAAGCAATTCCACCGACAATAACACCGGCAATCGACAGGGAGGCAACGCGCATTTTGGACATGGTTGATATAGCCTCGTGGAGATTGGAAAAATTGGCGCGGAGAAAGTCGCCAACTGCCCAGGCTATTATAGGGCTAAGATTTCAAAAGGTGATTGAGCGGATTTTTAGCAAAGCGGAGTTTAGCAATTAGACTCCGCTAGCAAAAACATTCGAAATTCATGCGTCAAAAAATCGGTTTCGGCACGGCGTTTTCCGAAACCGATTAACAACTTTCGATGGGTAGTGGCTTAAAGTAGCCGGTTATGCATCAGTGGGCGGACGAAGACACGTCGCAAGAGACGCTAAAGCCCTGGATTTCCACATTAATACCGCGGTCCGGCGCGGCCAGCAGAAAATCCGCGATGGTTTCAATGATGTCTTGATCGATGAACAACGCTTTGGAGCCGTCAATCAGCAATTCGCAGTCATCGGTTACGGCAGATAGATGCTTACGTAGCAAGGCTTTATTCAAGAAAGAGACATCTTTATGTAAGCGCAACAAATAATGATCGCCGTGCTGAGTCAAGGTAATCGCTGCGTGGAAGTTGGCTTTCAAGACGAAGTAGAATCCAGCCGCCATACCAATCGCGATACCCAACAACAGGTCAGTGAATAAAATCGCCACCACGGTAATCGCAAAAGGCGCGAACTGATTCCAGCCCTTCCGATAAAACTCCACGAACAGTGCCGGCTTCGCCAGTTTGTAGCCGGTTTGCAGCAGAATTGCCGCCAAACAGGCTAACGGAATCATATTCAAATATTTCGCAAAAAACAGCACACTGACCAATAGCAAAACGCCGTGTAAGAATGACGCGATTCTGGTCTGGCCGCCGGCATTGATATTGGCCGAACTACGTACGATCACGGCGGTAATTGGTAGGCCGCCCATCAAGCCGCTGACCATGTTGCCCAGGCCCTGCGCTTTCAGCTCCCGATTGGTCGGCGCAACCCGTTTGTGCGGGTCCAATTTATCGACCGCCTCTATGCTCAGCAAGGTTTCCAGGCTGGCGATAATCGCAATGGTCACCGCCACGCTGTAAATTTTCGGGTTACTGAAATAACTGAAATCCGGTAGACGCAATTGGTTGATAAAGTTGGCGGCACTGCCCAACTCGGGAAGCGACACCAAGTGCTTTTCGCCAATCATCATTTCCGGGGCAAAACGCACTGCCAGAGCGTTGAAACCGACACCCCAAATCACCGCCAGCAACGGACCGGGAATTAACTTTAAAAGCTTGAACTGCTTGATAAACCCGGAATCCCAGATCACCAAAATCAATAGTGCCACGGCACTGACGATGGTAACGCCGGGGGTAATCGCTTCCAAGGCCTCGGACAATTCGAAGAAGCTGGATTCAGCGCTCTCCTGCATATAACTTTCATCGCCTTCGAAGCTGGTATCGTAACCGGTGGCATGCGGCGTTTGCTTGATAATCAAAATCAAACCAATCGCCGCCAGCATGCCTTTAATCACCGAAGCCGGAAAAAATGCGCCAATTACCCCGGCTTTTAAATAGCCCAGAATTATTTGCAAGCCGCCTGCCAGCACCACGCTGAGTAAAAAACCACCAAAGCCGCCCAAGGTTTCGATGGCTTCGAAGACGATAACCGTCAATCCGGCTGCCGGTCCGGAAACGCTTAATTGCGAGCCACTGGCCCAGGAAACCAGAATGCCGCCCACCAAGCCGGCGATAATGCCGGAGAACAACGGCGCACCGGAGGCTAGCGCAACCCCCAGGCATAACGGTAAAGCCACCAGAAAGACCACGATACCGGCCGGTAAGTCCTGGTGCAGATGTTTCATATAAGAATTCAATTGCGATGTCATTGGTTTACCCAGTCGTTGCGAAAATCCGGATGCTAGTCGGCATAGCGGTAAATCGGATTGATTTGCGTGTTATGGTCGAGCTTGATCAGTTCATTAATCAAACCGTCGTTCAGGCCGTATACCCAGCCGTGTAAAGTGGGTTTGTGCCCGTGTTTCCAGGCCGACTGAATAATCGAGGTATGCGCCAGACGATAAACTTGCTCGATGATATTCAGCTCGATCAGGCGATCGGTTTTTTTCTCCGGCGCAATAGACTCAAGCTCTTCCTGATGCAAACGGTAGACATCTTTAATATGCAGCAGCCATTTATTGGTGATAACCAGATCGGATTTTTGCGGCTGCAAGGCCGCTTTCACGCCGCCGCAGCCGTAATGGCCGCAAACGATAACATGCTTAACTTTTAAGACGGAAATGGCGTATTGCAAGACGCTCAGGCAATTGAAATCGGTGACGATGACCTGATTGGCAATATTGCGATGCACAAAAATCTCGCCGGGCTTGGCGTTGACGACGGTCTCCGCGGGCACCCGGCTATCCGAGCAGCCTATCCATAAAAAGTCGGGCCTTTGCTCTTTGGCCAACTGGACAAAAAAATCAGGATCTTTCCTACTGACTTCTTCCGACCAGGCTTTGTTTTCCAGCAGTAATTTCGTGGGTGTAATCATAATGGGTGTCCTTATTTTCTATCACTATGCGTTCTGGAGCGGATCCGGAACGGGTTGTTCAAAAGAATGTGTCTTTACTGGCAATACTATATCGAATCGAAACTACATGGCAATTGCTTTACGCTTTAAATCTGGGTTAAAGCAAAATTTATATTGAACCATCGCTCAGCGCGCCTGAAATTGTGGTTCTCTGCGTGAGTATGGATGTTGGTGCCGCCCGCGGAGCCACCACGCTTAAGCGCTGCCACCAGGACTGCACACTGGTTTCTTGCCAGGACAACAGCCATTGCGGATACAGACCTATCACCAATACCAGCAGCGCCGGCACGACCAGCAATGCCAACTCGCGTGGGCGCAGATCCTGTACTTTGACTACGCTGTTGTGCACAAGCGGGCCGAAGAATGCCCGTCTGACAAAACCCAACAGATACGCCGCGCCCAAAACCGCGCCAAACAAAGCCACCATCGCCAGTGCCGGATAAGCCTGCAATGCGCCGAGTATCATCAGCAATTCCGCGGGGAAGCCATTGGTGCCGGGCACGCCGATACTGGATAGCGCAAACACGAAAAATAGCGTAGTTAAGCGCGGCATGGGTTTGGCCAAGCCGCCGAGATGAACCAGATCGTTGCTACCCAAGCGTTGCTGGATCATGCCGGCGATCAACATCAGGCTGCCGGCGACTATACCGAAATTCAGCAACTGCATGACCGCACCTTGTAAACCTTGCAAATTAAAAGCGGCGATACCAACGATGACCAGGCCGACATGGCTAATGCTGGAATAAGCCAGCAAACGGCGCAGATTGGTTTGCTGCAACGCGATCAAGGCGCCGTAAATCAGCGTCACCGCACCCAGTATCGCCAACAGCCAGCGATGTTCCAAGGCGGCTTGCGGCGCCAGCGGTATCGCAAAACGAATGATGCCGTAAACGCCCAGTTTCAAACCGACCAGCAAGGCGCTCAGAAAAGTCGGCGCCTCAATGGCAGTGGTCGGCAGCCAGGTATGAAACGGCAGCAGCGGCGCTTTCACCGCAAACCCCAAAAACAGCAGCAGAAAGATCAGACCCTGCGCCGACTCGGATATCGGCGTGTTGAGTAAAACCGGCAAACTGAAAGCCAAATCCTGCGGAATGGTCCCGCCGTTAGCCTGCGCGTGATTAATCGCCAGCAAAATAATCCCGAACAACAAGGGCACGCCGCCGAATAACATATACAAGGTATATTTCATCGCCGCGTACCGTCGCTCTGCGCCTACGCCCCATAACCCGATCAAGAAAAAAATCGGCGGCAAGGTCAGCTCCCAAAACAGGAAGAATAAGGCCAGGTCCAATGCGGTAAATACACCGATAGTTACGCTCTCCAGCGCTAGCATCAATGCCAACTGAAAGCGGTTTAACTGCCGCACGCTGTTCCAGCCGGCCAACAAAGCCATCAGGGTCAGCAAGGCCGTCATCGGCAAAAACAGGATCGAGATACCGTCCACGCCGAGTTGATAGTGAATATTCAGGCCCGGTATCCAGGCATAGTCTTCCAGCAACTGAAAATCGCCGCGTGCACTATCGAAAACCCCAGCCGCCGCGACGGAAAACAACAATTCCACAACGGCTACCAACAAAGCGCCGCGCTTGGCTAACTGGGTATCCTGGATGAACGCCAGCGATAAGGCCCCCAACAAGGGCCAGACCAGACAGAGGGACAGCAAAGGAAAACTATCAGTCATGGTGCGGGCCGTTCATGTGGTGACTGTGATGTTCCGGATAATGTTCGCCGATTTCCTTGGCTTCCTGATCGATATATTTCAGCCAGGGCGTGGTGTAAAAACCGGTGCCGATCAGCAGGCCGCAGATGGTCACAGCGATAATCCGCTCCTTAACCACCGGATGGTGGACGCTGCCGTAAGGCTGAACAATGCGTTTGGCATGAGCAATAAACAGCCTTTGAAACGCCCACAACAGAAAGGCCGCCCCCAGCACGTTACCCAGCAAAATCGCGATGGCGATGTACCAGCCGTGTTCCTCAATGGTGCCTTCTATCAGTAGATGCGCCGCATCGAAACCCGGCGTGCCGGGCATGACCATGGTGCTGAGCGCGGAAATCAAAAACAGCAAGGCTATGGTCGAATTGGTCTCGAACAGTCCGCCCAAACGCGGCAGGAAGGAAGTACGGGTACGTTCGTAAATCAAGCCGATGCTGAACAGCATGCCGGCTGTCGCCAACCCATAAGCTATCGACAGCAGAATGCTGCCTTCCAAGGCAAAATCGTTGAAGGAGAACACGCCTATCGCCAACATGCCGGTATGACTGATCACCGCAAACGCCAACAGCCGGCGCATATTGATTTGCATCAGCGCCAGCAGGGCGCCGTAAAAAATCCCGATCAAGCCCAAATCGACGACAAAATGCACCCATTGCTCGGCCGCACCCGGCACTAGCGGCAGGATGAAGCGGATCAAGGCGTAGATGCCTAGCTTTAAACCGGTGAGAAAAATCGCCGCGCTGGCGGCGGTGCCGTGCTCCGCCAGCAACGGTAACCAGGCATGAAACGGAAACAACGGCATGCGGATCGCAAAACCGAAAAACAGCAGGATAAAGATCAGGGTTTCGTTGGGAATCGCCAGATTGTGATGTTTTAGGGTCAACCAATCGAAACTCAAATCCAAACCATTTTGCGCCAAACCATAGCTCAGCAACACAAAGCCGGCCAGACTCATCGCCAAACCGGACAGCCAGTATTGCAAGACCGATTTCACCACCTGATTGCGCTGCTTACCGGTACCGGCAAATACCGTTAATAACACCACCGGCACCAGTTCCAGCAAACACCAGAACCAGAATTGCAGCGTATTCAGCGCCGCGAATGCGCCGATTAATATACCTTGGTAGGCCAGCAGGCAGGCGATGAACAAGCGGTCGTTGCGATGCCGCGTGATCAAGGTATAGACCAGCGCCAGCAAGCCTAAAATTGCCGTCAGTGGAATGAACAGAATATTGGTACCGTCCACGCCAACCCGATAGTTCATGCCCAATAGTTGAAAATGTTCGGCAAGATGTAGCCCAGGGGTTTCCGAGTCGAATATCAGCAACAGATAAATACTCAGCAATACGTTCAGCAATGCGCCGGCAAAAGCCAGCCGCACGCTATAAATCGGCTTGGCAAACACCACCGCTAACATGGCCAGCAAAGGCACCAGCGTCATCAAGGTCAATAGCGGTACCGCCGCCACTGCCTGCCAGAAAACAATAGGGGTATTCATCGGTATCCCAGCGCTACCATCAAGGTGATCAACACAAACAACGCCAGATAGCGCGGCTGTAACAATAATTGTTCGAAACGGTTGGCAGCCTGACCCAGGCGCCGGCCAAATCGAATCGAATCGCGGCCGATGCCGCGCAGAATGAAGTGATATTCAAACCAGTTCAGCAAGGCTGCGGTCCATTCCGCCAATTTGCCGGCCAGACCGCTGCCTTGAGCGAAGCTGTCTTCCTGGCTATCCAGGTTGGCGCCCATTTTTTGCTCTTCCCATTGCGCCAAGGACGACACCGCTTTGATAGCCGGTGCCGGCGCGCCCAAGGCAGGATCGACGATGTGCTCGTCGATGTAGCGCGCATCCTTGGCCAGGCGCATAACCGGTTTCACCAACAACCAATCCATGGCCGGCTCCAGCCAGCCGCGCTGCAAGGAAGCGATAAAGGCCCAGCGGCAATTTGCCAGCGCCGGCGCCACCGGTCGAATCGGTTGTCCGTGGGTGTTGTGCAAGATGGACGGCGCGGTTAGCAGCAAATAGCACCGCACTACCGCATGCGCACCCAGATGCCAGGCCGCCAAAGTCCAAAATCCCAAACCGCATTCGACAAACATCAAGCCCAGTTGCGCGGAAGTGGCAAAGATTTGCGAGCTTTTAATATCGGTCTGGCTCAAGCCTACCCAATAACTGTAAATTGCCGTCAGTGCGCCAACCACCGTCAACACCAGCATGGCCAGCGGTACCTGCATGAACAGGGGCTGCAATTGAATCATCAAAAACACGCCGGCATGGATCATCGCCCCGCCGTAGAAAATAGCGCTGGACGGCGTTGGCCCTTCCATTGCCCGCGCCAGCCAGGGCGTGAACGGAATCTGCGCAGATTTGGCGCATGCCGCCACGGCAAAACTCAGGGCCAGCAAGGTAGCATCGCCCGCTTCCAGATCGGCCGCGCTGCTGTTGATGGTTTGCCAATCGGCGTTTTCCAACCAGGCCAGGGCCAGACCGATTGCCAAAATAAAACCGCCGTCGCCGATGCGGTTGGTCACAAATACGCGGGTGGCGTTATGCGCGGCGATGGGTCTGTCGTAGGCGTAAGCAATCAGCCAGTAAGAACAAACCCCGGCCATCTCCCAGGCGACAAAGGTAAACACCGCGTTGCCGGACAACACCAACAGCAGCATGGCCGCCGCAAATAGATTCAGGATGAAAAAAAAGCGGTGGAAGCCGGCCTCGCGGTGCAGGTAATTCACCGAGAAACGCAACGCAACCAGCAATAGCAAGGAAAACAGACTCGCCAAAGCCAGATTGAAACCGCCGGTAGTCAGTTTGTAATCTATGATCAGCGAACCGCTGCGCAGCCAGGTACCGTATGAGACTGAGTCGGGAAGCTGGCCGGATAAATCAGCTATCAATAAGCTTAAGGCGGTCAACACCGATAGGCTGATAGCCGTTAAAGCCAGCCGAGCCGTAGTTTTCTCGCCGGCCTCGCCATCGATAATCCGGCAAAAATGCAGGCTGCCGATCAGCAGCGCGGCCAGCAACGGAAACAAGGGAATCAGGGTTGCGTAGGCCGCCATACTCAGACAACTCCCATTGGACCGGGCTGTTTGATCAGCATAGGCGCCACCGGCTGGGTTTCGTCTCGGTAACAATCCGGCGAGTTATCCCGTAGCGGCAGTTCAATGTTGTCGGGTTGCCAACGCACGAAGCCGACACCGCGTTGAAACACAAATATCTCGCCGCTGTCCGGATCTTTGGCACTGAGATGCACCCAACCGCCGCCGATCAATTCCCGCAGGCTTTCTTGCCTTCCGTAAATCTGCTCCAACACTGTGGTTTTCGCCTCGACAATAATTTGCAAACGCATGGCCTCGTGAATCTCGATCATCTGCCTTGGTAAGCCGGTGCGCAAGTCGCTACCGGCACCTTCCATCACCGCACAGAAGCCAGTCAGATTGTGCGGCACTTTCGAACCGCAACCCAGCCGTTCGTTATTCACGGTGGAAAAATAATATTCCAGGTTGATGCCGGCCCCGACCGGACCGACCGCCAGCAAAATGCCTTCCAGCACTGTACCTTCCGGGTCCTGGCTCGGATCGTAGGAAATCAAAAACAGGCGACGGTCAAAAAATGCACCTTGCGTTAAAGAGCGTCTACCGACCAGTGCCGCGGCGTTGGTGGCATGGCCCAACTCCGGCCGAGCCTGGGAAAAATCGGCAGCGCGATTTAGAAAATGCCGTAACGCTTGCTTGGGCTCCGGCCGACGCGGCGCGGACGCCAAACGCCGGCAGCGCTCGTGAGCCGACATGCACTGCGCGTGTTGCATCTGCTGCATAAATTTGTTGAAGGCCGGTTGGCGCTCCTGCGGCACGGCGGTGCTGTCATACCAAGTGATGTCTTCGTCGCAGGTATTGTGTTCGGCGCCGATGAACCAGGTGTCGGCTGGAATGACGATCCCGCGCTCGGCCAGTAATTGCCTGACTTCTGGCCGGTTTGCCATTGCCGCGAACAGCCGGGCATTGGGTCCGCCGTGCCGGCCACTGCAGGCGCCGCAATCGTATGCGGATAAATGCGGATTGTTTTGGCTCATCGAACCATGGCCCATCAATACGACCAATTCGGCAAAGCCGTAAGTCAGGCCGGTATTACGCAAAAATCCGGCAATTCGGTCGGCTTGCTCCTGGTCGGTAAAGCCTAATCTGGGCTGTTGGGGCGAGGCCGGTGTCTCAGGGTTACCAGCGGTAAAATGCAATTGCGATGGCACGTCGGGTGCGATGCCTTTCGCCACCGCAGCCAGCAACTGCTGCTGCGTTTTGGGAATGAAACTTTTCGCCAGCAACCCGAGCAACGTAAGCGGTGCCATGGTATTAATCACCGGATAGGCAAGCAGCGTATCGCGGCGCAAACCGTGCTGAAGCAAATCGGCAAGCCGTTGCTTTAGATTGCGGCCTTGCCGGCGCCGGGCCAAGGCTTTTTCCTGGCCGGGTTGACTGCATTCCTGAACGTTATGTGCCGGTACGACCACCACCGGACAAAGGGCCGTCAATTTGCTATCGTCGAGGCCTTGATAATTCATCGGTACGCCAAAAAAACCGGCGGCTCCCAGCGTTTCGATAGCCGGATTAAGTTCTTCCAAGTGACGGCGGATGCCTTCCTCGCGATCATCCATGCAAAACACGATTTGTGCTGCGGGGCGGTTGTCTCGTTGCGCCCAGCGCCCGCGATTATGATTGGCGTGCAGGGCTTGCAGCAGCGCTTGTTGATAGTGGCGTTCGTAGGCGTTCAGCCAAATATTGCTGCGATCCGCCTCGCTGAAAGTGTCGATGACGGCCAAGCAATCCAACAGTGGGGCCTGCTCTGAACGCTGCACGTCGCTGGCGGTTAATCCAAGCAATTGGCAAAGGCGAAACAAGCGCCAACCCTGGTTATAAATACTGAGGGCTGAGGGAGCCAACGGACTAAGTTGCCAGGTCCAGATCCGTTCGGCCACGGTCTGCCAGACCTGTTTGTCCCGCGCCGAATCTTTCAGTAAAGCCTGTGACACAAGCGCCAGATACTCCGGCAATTGGCCTTGAAACAAAGTGAGCCTGACCGAAAACTCGGCCAGGTTTTTCGAAAAATAACCGCGGAGTTTGTCCAGTTGCGCCTCGCAACCCCATTGCTGCCTGCATAGCTGTTCTGCGTACAGCCGATCCAGAATCAAGCGTATCGCCAGATAATCGGCCAATAGGGGTTGGGTGGCGTCATCCGCTTGATAATCGGGATGAGTTTGCCGCCAGTTGATCAAACCCGACCAACCCGGTAGTTCGAGGGCTAGCCTTTGCAGATAGCCAACCCAGCGGGATTCTGGGATTTTCAGTGCTATCAGCTCTTGCGCAATCGCATCTATGGGTTCGGCAGGTAATGCTCCCGTAACCGTTTGCCAATTATGTAGTTCCTGAAAAACCGGCTGGGCATCGTAGATCAAACTCTCACGCCAGGCTTCGTACAAACCCAGTTCTTGGCGCTTGGGCAATCGCCAGGCCGCCAGGCCTTCATCCAATAACGATGCGCATAAACGAATCAATTGCGGACGCACCGAGTCCAGAATATCCTCGCCGGTCAACGCCAATAGCAAGCCGCGTAAGGTCAAACTGCCGCCGACCCGTGCAAAAAGGCTTTCCAGGCTCTCCATGCAAGATTGGCGCATCTGCTGTTCCGCACCGGCATTCGCCGCATCCGGCAGCCATTGCCGGATTTGCTCGGCGGACAAATCCAGCAAATCTTCCGGATGCAAATTCTGCATTTGCAAACCAAGCTTGGCGAGCAAACCATCCCATAAATCGGCAGCCTTTTCGCCGTTGCTTAACATATTCTCCAACACCCGGAGTTCGCGCACTTGCCAATCGAATTGCGCAGGCTTCAGGGCCGCCAAATCGTGCAGCAAGGCCAGTCGGTAAAGCATGTGTTGCGTGATGGTTTTGCCATTGACCTTGAAAATCTCGGTGTCCAGCGCATCAGCAAACTGCCGCGCCAACGCAGCATCAATATCGTCATCGGCTATCCGGCCTTGCGCATAAAACTCGCGAAACTGTTCGGCCGGCAGGTAGCAACTGATACCCGTCAATTCGGTAAAGTCCGCCAGCGCTTGTTCGAACGGCAGGTGTTGAAAACCATGCAAGGTATTGTGATGCACAAAATCGTGAATCGGCGCCTGTCCCGGCAGCACATGATCCAGGTGATGGATCGCGTCTATGATGATGTCGCGCTGGGAAGCGATATTTGATAAGGAATCGTGCATGGTCAAATCAATTCCATATTCATTGACACGCCAAACGATTGGGGTCGTCCCTTGAAGTTGGTAACGGTGTTTATCCCGTATGCCGCGCCGAGCACCGGAGCGTTCGCCGAGAATAGCCCGATAGGGGCGGCGCATGGATGCGAAGCGTTGCCGAAGGGCCAAGGATGGCCCTTTCGGCAACCCTCGGCGAACGCTCTGGAGCGCAGGATAAAAGCGGCGTCCGGGCCGCCTTTTCTTTGGCTACTTTCTTTTGGCGGAGCAAAAGAAAGTAGCTCGGCTGTCGGTCCGAGAACCGACGTTAAAATGCCGTCGCGATAGCGACACATCATTATCCAAGCAACCGCACGTTCAACAAAAAACAACATCACGGCAACCTCTCCCCCATCACCAACAACATCTTCCCCACCGTCGCGGTAGACAAATCAATCAAAGGCGCCGGCAACAAACCGAACAACACGATACCCGCCACCAATACGCCGGACGCCATCAGTTCAAGCGGTTTCAGATCGGCAATATTAAGCATTTGCGACTTCACCGGACCGGTAAACAGCAAGCCGATGGTGCGCATCGCATAGGCGGCGCTGATCAGAATACTGAGGCTAAAAAACACCATCAAACCGCCCCATTCCTGAAAGCCGCCGATTAGGGTATGCAGTTCCGCGATAAAACCCACGGAGCCGGGCAAGCCCATGGCCGCCAGCAAGGTCAAGGTGGTTAAGGTGGCGAAGCGCGGCATGACCTGCACCAGCGAACTGTAATCTTGAATGTTACGGGTATGCGTGCGTTCGTAAAGCAGACCCACCAATAAAAACAACGCGCCGGCGATCAGGCCGTGCGCGGTCATTTGTAATATCGCACCGGTGAAGCCGGTTTGATTCAGCGCGGCGATGCCCAGCAGGACCACACCCATATGACTCAAAGAGGAGTAGGCCACCATGGCTTTCAGATCGCGTTGCCGCCAGGCCAGCAAGCCGCCGTAAAGCATGCCGAACAGGGCCAGAAATACCAGCAGCGGTTGAATCAATTTGGCGGCGACCGGCAGCATCACCACGCAGCGCAGCAAGCCGTAGGCGCCCATTTTTAAGAGAATGCCCGAGAGTAAAATGCTGATTGGACTAGGCGCTTCGACGTGAGCCAACGGTAGCCAGCCATGCAGCGGAAAAATCGGCATTTTCACGCCAAAGCCGATCAGGAAGCCCAGCAGAACCAAAACCTGTTCGATCTCCGGCATGTTTTGCGCGGCTTGGCCCATCGATGCCATCAAAGAGCCCTGGTTTTCCAGATCGTATTGACTGATCGCCAGCAAACTCAGCAACATAAACACCGAGCCGCCCATGGTATACAGCACGAAATTCAAACTGGCGGCATGCCGGCGTTTGCCGCCCCAGCGGTCGATCAGGAAAAACAGCGGGATCAAGGTCACTTCCCAGAAGATGTAAAACAGCGCCCAGTCTTGCGCCATAAACACGCCGAGCATGCCGAATTCCAACAATAGCACGGAAATATGATAGCCCTTGATGCTATCGGCCAAAGAAAAGGAAGCCAGCAGGGCAATGCAAGTCAACAGCGCAGCCAGCACCAGCATCGGCATGGACAGGCCGTCCACACCCAAAGCATAAGCACTGCCCAGTTTGGGGTTAAGCGGATAGAACTCGCTAAATTGCAGCGCGGTGTCGTCGGCGTCAAACTGGAGCAATAGCAAACCAGCCAGCAACAAAGCCGCCAAGCTGAATACATTAGCTACAATTCTGATCAATCGGCTATTCCGGCCGGAGACCAGTACCAGCAATATTGCCCCCAGCGCCGGGGTCCATAACAGCGCGCTTAGCATCACCATTGTTATCGTCTAAGTCCAATACAGCAAACATTCTAACGACATTTGGTTGAAAAAAGCCAATCCGACCAAGAATTGGTTTAAATAAACCAGACGGCCGTTTAGGGCTTGCACTATCGGACGGTAGAGCCGATTTCGCAAAGCCCGGCGCTTCGTGTAACCTAAGCGCAGCAAAAAGTATCGGGATTTGGGGGTCCTGCGCATGCCAAACATGGTCACGCTTGCGATTAGCACCAATAGCTCGGCGACGTTTGTAAACGCTGTGCGCATGAATGCCACCCGTTCTTTACCCCGTTTTCCCGCGAATTGATAGCCTGTAACAACTATGCAAATCCACATGATAGCCGTCGGCAACAAAATGCCGGACTGGGTACAGCAAGGTTATAATGAATATGCCAAGCGGCTGCCGCGCGAATGCGAGCTGCTGCTAAAAGAAATTGCCCCGGACAAACGCCGTAGCGGCGACATTGCCCGCATTACCAAGGACGAAGGAGAACGCATGATAGCGGCATTGCCCAGCCGGGCGCACGTGGTGACGCTGGACATACCCGGCAAACCCTGGACCACGCCTAATCTGGCGCAAGCCTTGCAACGCTGGCTGGGCAGCGGTCAGCCGGTCGCGTTGATGATAGGCGGACCGGAAGGCTTGTCTCAGCAAGTGCGCGATCTGGCGCAGGAATCCTGGAGTCTTTCGCCGCTGACCTTCCCGCATCCCTTGGTTCGAGTGATTGTCGCTGAACAAATCTACCGGGCCTGGAGTCTGTTGAATAACCACCCTTACCATCGTTAAGCGCATGCACCCACAACTGATCCTGGCCTCCGCCTCGCCGCGCCGCAGCGAATTGCTCAAGCAAATCGGCATCCGTCACAGTATCATGGCGGTAGACATCGACGAAACACCGCGGCCGGGCGAAACACCGACTGCTTACGTCGAACGGGTAGCCGCAGAAAAATCGGCGCTCTGCCTGGCGACGGTCGGCACTGATTTACCGGTACTGGCCGCGGATACCAGCGTGATTTGCGACGGCCGCATCCTCGGCAAACCCGACGATTTGCAGCACGCCATCGAAATGCTCAGTCATTTATCCGGCCGCAGCCATCAAGTCCATAGCGCGGTATCCTTACGCGGTGAGCAACACTGGCAAGCGCTTAGCGTTAGCGAAGTGCGCTTTA
Source organism: Methylomonas sp. TEB (assembly GCF_047777895.1). GTDB lineage: Bacteria > Pseudomonadota > Gammaproteobacteria > Methylococcales > Methylomonadaceae > Methylomonas. Next base: position 96,198 of record NZ_CP180476.1, on the reverse strand, counting down.
AGCCCTTGAGCCACCAGGAAATCGTCGCTTACTGGCAAACCGGGGAACCTCACGACAAGGCCGGCGCCTATGCGATTCAAGGCTTGGCCAGCGTATTTATTGAATCGATCACCGGCAGTTTTTCCGGCGTGATGGGCTTACCGCTGTTCGAAACCGCGCAATTATTAAGCCTAGCAGGCATAGACATTATTCAATGAGCGAAGAAATATTAATCAACGTCACGCCGCCGGAAACCCGAGTCGCGGTGATCGAAAACGGCGTCCTGCAAGAACTGATTATCGAACGGGTCAGGCAAAAAGGTTTGGTTGGCAACATCTACAAAGGTGAGGTGTGCCGCGTGCTGCCGGGCATGCAGGCTGCTTTTGTGGATATTGGTTTGGAAAAGGCGGCGTTTTTGCATCTCTCCGATTTCAGCAGCAAGGAACTGGCTGAAAAAGCCTCGGAAAATATCGAACATTATTTAAAGGAAGGCCAAAAATTGGTGGTGCAAGTCACCAAAGATCCGCTCGGCAACAAGGGCGCGCGACTGACCACCGATATTTCCATCCCGTCCCGCTATCAGGTTTACATGCCCTATGCCGGCAACTCCGGCGTCTCGCAACGCATCGAATGCGAATCCGAACGCACCCGTTTGCGGGCTTGCATCGAAGCCTATCAGCTGAAACATCAGGTGCCGGGCGGCTTCATCGCTCGCACCGCAGCCGAGTGTGTGGAAGACGTGATTTTGTATTCCGACATGACTTTTTTGCACAAACTCTGGGAATCCATCCTGGAAAAAAGCAGCAAGGCCAAAGTCAAAACCCTGATCCACGAAGACCTGCCGCTCAGCATTCGCACCTTGCGGGATTTGTACAAAGACGGCATCGAAAAAATCCGGGTCGATTCCAAGGAAACCTTTCTCAGGCTGGTCGAGTTTGCCGAAACCTTCGTCCCGGAAATCGTTTCTGTGATCGAGCATTATTCGGGCGAGCGGCCGGTGTTCGATATTTACAACGTGGAAGACGAAATCAGCAAGGCCCTGGACCGCAAGGTTAAACTCAAATCCGGCGGCCATCTGGTATTCGACCAGACCGAGTCGATGACTACTGTCGACGTCAATACCGGCGGCTATGTCGGCGGCCGCAATCTGGAAGAAACCATCTTCAAGACCAATCTGGAAGCGGCGCAAACCATTTCCCGGCAATTACGGCTGCGCAATCTGGGCGGTATCATCATTATCGATTTCATCGATATGCAGAGCGAAGACCATAAAAAGCAGGTTTTGCAGGCCTTGCAGCGCAACCTGGACAAGGACCACGCCAAGACCAAGATCACCGAAGTATCCGCGCTTGGCCTGGTGGAAATGACCCGCAAACGTACCCGCGAAAGTTTGGAACACATTCTCTGCGAGCCTTGCTCGACCTGCGGCGGTCGCGGCGTCTTGAAAACCGCCGAATCAATCTGTCTGGAAATTTTTCGGGAAATCATTCGCGTGGTCAGGCAATACAATGTCCAGCAAATCCTGGTACTGGCTTCCGAACAGGTCGTGGAAATGCTGCTCGACGAAGAAGCCGATATGCTGGCAGAGCTGGAAATGTTCTTGAAAGTCGGTATTAAAATCCGCGCCGAAGCCGAATATAACCAGGAGCACTACGACGTGGTGTTGTTATAGGCGGCTATTTTGGTTATTCACCACGTTACCCGGGCGACCCGACACCTGTTGTTCTGGTCGCTGATCACGATTGCCCTCGTCTTGAGCGCGGTACGGGTTTTTTTGATCGATATTGCCGATTACCGTAGCGCACTGGAACAAAAAGTCCGCGAGACTACCGGCATTCCGCTGCATATTGGCAAACTGGGCGCGAATATGCGCGGCTTCAGCCCGGAATTATTGTTGCGGGAAATCGCTATCGAAGGCGCCGAAGCCGGCGCGAAGCCGGCTATCCGTCTGCAAGAAGTACGGATCGGCATCGATTTGCTGGAATGGCTATTGACCCAGGACCCCATGGCTGCTAGTTGGGTGACGCTGGTGGGCGCCAAACTGGATATTCTGCGTAATGAGGACGGCAGCCTCAGCATCAAAGGCCTGCAAAGCAGCGACGGGCAACCGCTGTGGCTGTTACAGGGCGGCAAATACGAGATTCTGCAAAGCCAGGTGACGTGGCAGGATCTGAAGCGGCATCGGCCGCCGGTGACTGTCGAACACTTCGATTTGCTGATCAAAAACCACTATCTGGATCAAAGCCACGAGCTCCATCTAATCAGCAGTTTGCCGGAGCAATACGGCGACAGCTTGCGCATTTCCGCCCGACTTGACGGCAACATCTTTCAGGCCAATGGCATCAACGGCCAAATTTATGTGGAAGGCAGCAATCTGCAAGGGCCGGCTTGGCTGATCGAGGATTTACCGCTGGGTTTGCATTTGGAATCCGGCTCCGGCGATATGCGGATCTGGAGCCAATGGCGCGACTCGATGCCTTACCAAGTTAGCGGTTATCTGCAAGGCCAACAGATTAAACTCGGCAGACAGCAAGGCAAACCGCTGCAACTCGATACCTTTGAAGGCAATCTGGCCTGGACCGAACAAAACGGCCGGCAACGTTGGAGTGCCTACGACGTCAACGTTTTCGCCAATCATCAGCGCTGGCGGGATGCCGAGCTCTATCTACAGCAGGATGCGCAAGGCAACCTCAGCGGCGTGATCAAACAGTTGAATCTGCAAGCCTTGATGCATTTGATACCGCCGTTTTTAACGGCAGAGCAAACCGATTGGGCTAAATGGCTGTCACTCAATCCACGCGGCACTTTGCGCGATCTGTCGTTTTACGCTGAGAGTAATCAGCAGCGCTACGCGCTCAACGGCCATTTCAGCCACCTTGGTAACGATGCGCAAGGCGACGTGCCGCAATTACAAGAGCTAAGCGGCTCGATCATTGCCGGCGACCAGGGCGGGCAACTGATATTCGACAGTACAAACGCCAAATTCAATGCGCCGCAAATGTTTAGGAGTAGCCTGGACGTCCCGCGTTTACAAGGCCGAATCAACTGGTGGCAAACCGACACCGAATGGCAAATCGCCAGCGAAAATCTGCAACTGGACAGCGCGGCCTTCCACACGCAAACCTACCTACAACTCAGCATCCCCAAGAATGACGACAGCGCTGTCATTGACATGCGCACCCGTTTCGACAATTTCAAAGACATCAGTAATGTACCGCAATACCTGCCGGCCAAAATCATGGGTAAGGATGCAGTCGCCTGGCTGGACGATGCTTTTATCGGCGGGCATATCGACAAGGGCGAAATGCGCTTGAACGGAAGGTTAGCGGACTTCCCGTTCACTAACGGTCCCGGCCTATTTGAAGTAGTGTTTGAGATAGACGACGGCGAAATTCAGTTCAACGCCCTGTGGCCGCATTTGCGTGCGGTGCATGCCGATGTGCAATTCCTCGGCGCGGATCTGAACGTGGCGATTAACGGCGGCCATAGCGAAAACGTCGACATCAATCAAGCCGTGGTGTCGATTCCTGATCTGGCCAATAGTGATTATGTTTACGTGTTGGGCCAGGTGCAGAGTAAGCTGCCGCAAAGCTTGCAGTATCTGCAAAAAACCCCGCTACGCGCCAAAATTGATCCGCTGGCCAAAGTGTTGGCCCCGGATGGCAATACCCAAGTCGATCTCGATCTGAAAATCGCTTACTACGAAACGCTGCCGACCACCGTCAAAGTCGATGCGCACCTGGATAAGGCCCGTTTGCTGGTCAAACCGGTCGATTTGGCCGTTAACGACATCAGCGGTGTGCTGCGCTTTACCGAAGACCGGGTCAGCAGCAACCGCCTGGAAGGCAGTACCCTGGGTTATCCGATACATGCCATCCTGCAAAGCGATGCCAGTGCCACGCAAATCCTGATAGACGGCACCACCGACATCAAGCGCTTGGAAAAACAATTCAGTTTCCTGAAAAATCAGGTTGCCGACGGCAGCTTGAATTATCAAACCGTATTGACGCTGCCTTACGATGCGGCTAAGCCGTCCACCCTGAGCATTAACAGCAACTTACAGGGCGTAACGATCAACACCCAGGATGCTCTGGCCAAAACGGCCGATCAAGAGCAAGCATTGAATCTAAGCTTTATTTTTAACAACAGCCCATACTTGCCACTAAAAATTACTTACGGCAAGGAATTGAACGCTGCGCTGTTGATCGACGGCAAACAAAATCAACTGCATTCCGGGCATATAGTGTTCGGCCGGAACTCGGCGGACTTTTACGAACCGGCGGGTTTGAAACTGGAAATCAAGCAGCCGCAATTCAAATTGTCCGACGCGCTTGCCGCATTCTCCGACAACGAAACCCAGCAACGTTTGCCGGCGTTAAAAGAAGTTATTCTGGATACCGAGCAACTGATCTGGCAAGGCCAGAACATCGGCGCACTAAAATGCCGGTTGCAGCATATCAATCAAGCTTGGCAAGCCACGTTGGACAGCGCGATGGCACGCGGCAAATTGACGATCCCCGACCAGCGCGGCGGCACCAACATCATCAAGCTGCAAATGGATTATCTGAATTTGTCGGCGATGGATAGCCTGAATTTCGACGCGGCGGAAGAAGTCGTCACCGACTTGCCCTTAATCGACATCGACAGCAAGCAACTGCTATGGCGCGGCGTGGATTTGGGTAGCTTGAAGCTGAATACCGAGCGGCTGATCAACGGCATTCATTTCAAACACGTGCAACTGGCCAGCGTGGCCGGTACGATAGATTTCAGTGCAGACTGGATCAAACTGGTCGGCGGCAGTTCCACTCAATTGACCGGCAAACTGAACATGAACGGTTTCGGCTTATTCCTGTCGCAGCTAGGTTTTACCGACGACTTAAGAGGCACGCACGCCGAAATCAATTTCAACGGCGGCTGGCGCGGCGCCCCGCAGCAATTTTCAGCGGCCAACCTGACCGGGCAAATGCAGCTGAAGTTCAGTGACGGCCGTATTTCCAGCATAGAGCCCGGCTTCGGCCGCTTGCTGGGCTTGATCGCGATGGAACAATGGGCCAAGCGCTTGAGCCTGGATTTTACCGACGTCTACCGGCAAGGCCTGGCCTTTGATCAAATTACCGGCGACTTCAAAATCAGCAACGGCTTGGCATATACCGACAATTTATTGATCGACGCGGTATCGGCAAAACTCAGCATAGCCGGCACCGCCGACCTGGTAAAAAAGACCATGGACCACCGCGTTGCCGTCGTGCCCAAGAGTTCCGGGGCCGTGCCGATTGCTGGTACAATCGTGGGCGGTATCGCTGCCGTCATTACCCAAGTGGTGACTGACGATTACAAAGAAGGTTATTTTTTCGGCTCGCAATACAAACTTGCCGGGCCCTGGGGCAATGTCGAGGTCACGCCGTTACACGATCAGGACGGCTTGGTGCAAAAAGCCTGGCGCGGCTTAACCGGCGGCTGGCTGGAGTCGCTGAGCAAATGAACGGCTCTGCCGAATAAACGGCTCCCCAACAGTTAAAACTATCGAAAACAATTAAAATCAGGGACACCTCATGACCATATGTGCCGCCATCCAGATGGCCTCCGGACCGCAAGTCAGCGCCAATTTGCTTGAAGCCGAGAAACAGATCGCCGAAGCCGTGAAAGCCGGTGCGAAACTGGTAGCCTTGCCGGAAAACTTTGCCATCATGGGTATGAACGAATACGACAAGGTTAAAGTCAGCGAGCAGGATGGAAATGGCCCGATTCAGGATTTTCTGGCCGCCACCGCCAAAAAATACGGCATATGGGTGATAGGCGGCACGATGCCCATGCAAGCCACTGCTCCCAATAAAGTCCGCGCGGCTTGTTTGATCTACAACGAGCAGGGCGAGCGAGTCGCCCGTTACGACAAAGTGCATTTATTCGACGTCAGCGTACCGGATACCGCCGAGGAATACCGCGAATCCGACTCCGTCGAAGCCGGCGACGCCTCCTGCGTGATCGATACGCCGTTCGGCCGGCTGGGTGTGGCGGTTTGCTACGACTTACGCTTTCCGGAATTTTTCCGGCCGATGACCCGGCAAGGCCTGGATATATTGGCGATCCCTTCCGCGTTTACCGCCAAAACCGGCGCTGCGCACTGGGAAGTATTGTTGCGGGCCCGCGCGATTGAAAACCTCTGCTACGTCATCGCGCCAAACCAAGGCGGCTTTCATATGAATGGCCGGCAAACCTACGGCCACAGCATGGTGATCGATCCTTGGGGCGTGGTACTGGATTGTTACAAAACCGGCCCAGGCTTTGTCAGCGCCGAAGTCGATAAAAGCCGCCTGGAAAAAACCCGCCTGTCTTTCCCGGTGCTGGAACATAGACGCTTTTTTTGCGAGTGAGCCTTATGTTGTTAAGAACGCTGACTTACAGCCTGCCTTGCCTGTTGCTGACGGCTTGCGCGGATGCGCCGGACAAATACCGCGACACCCACCACCTGGAACTGCCGCCGGTTTTACCGATAGAACATACCAATCCGCAACCGGCTGTGGCTGCCGACGATTTAAAGCCCAAGTCAGCTCTGGCCGATTTGATGGCGTTTACCGACGAAGGGGGCAAGCCTGTGCTTACCTTGAAAACCCGCCCCGACCGGGCTTGGGAAATGGTCGCCACGGCGCTGAAAATCAGCAATATCGAAGTACTGGATAAAAGCCAGGAAGATCAACGCTTTCAGGTGCGTTATGACCCCGACACCAGCGGCAAAGATGTCGGCTTGTTGCGCGCTTTATTGAATAATGATTACGACGAAGCCGAATACACCATCAAGTTGAAAGAAGAGCGGCGTGGCTTAACCGTCAACGCCAGCCTGACAAAACCGCAAGACTTGGAGTTTGGCGAAGATGGCTCGGCGGAACTGATTCGTTTGCTACACAAAGCCATAGACGAAAAAATCATCAACCGCCCGCCTGACAAGAAGGCCGACGAGTAAGCGGCAAGGCTTGATTTAAGCGTCGTCCCGTCGCCAGTGCCCGGATTTGCCGCCGCTTTTTTCCAGCAAACGCACTCCTTGAATCGTCATGCCGCGATCCACGGCTTTGCACATATCGTAAATGGTCAGCAAGGCAATCTGGGTCGCGGTGAGGGCTTCCATTTCCACGCCGGTTTGGCCGGTAGTCTTGACGGTGGTTTGACAATACACGCGATTCAAGTCGGTTTGGGCTTGCAGGCTAAGCTCGACATGGCTGATCGGTAAAGGGTGGCAGAGCGGAATCAAATCGGCGGTTTTTTTACTGGCCATGATGCCGGCAATGCGGGCGATACCCAGCACGTCGCCCTTCTTGTGGGTGCCGGCCACAATCAGTGCCAAGGTTTCCGGCTGCATCTCTATGTACCCCTCGCAAACCGCCTGACGCTGGGTGATGGCCTTATCCCCGACATCCACCATATGGGCTTCTCCGGCGGCATTAAAATGAGTGAGCGGCGAATGGGACATGGCATACTAGGCAAGTGGAATCAGCCGAGCATTGTATTACCGGGTGAATAAAGATGTCGATTAAAGTGCTTTACTTTGCAAGCTTGAAGGATCGCGTCGGTCGCAGCTACGACGAGCTAACAATCGATGCGCCGTTGACAGTGCTCGAGGTCTGGCACCGCGCTAATCCAGACATGGACATACCCGATACGCTATTGGCGGCGGTGAATATGGAGTACGTCGGTCTGGATGCCAAGGTTAGCGACGGCGACGACGTGGCGTTTTTTCCACCGGTGACCGGAGGTTGAAATGAATACCATCAAACTCAGCGGCGAGATTTTCGACCCCTGGCAAGAACTGGCCGATTTTCAAACCCAGGCTGTCGACATGGCCGGCAAATACGGCGCCACCGGTGTCTTTGTCGGCACCATGCGTGACTTTAATCAAGGCGACGAGGTACGCGGTATGTACCTGGAGCATTATCCAGGGATGACCGAAAAACAATTACAGCGTATTGTCGAACAAGCCCAAAGTCAGTGGCAATTGTTGGAGGTGTTGCTGATTCATCGCATCGGTCAGGTATCGCCCAACGATACGCTGGTGCTGGTGGCAGTGTGGTCCGCGCATCGCGGTGACGCTTTTGACGCCAGCCGCTTCATTATGGAAAACTTGAAAAGCCAGACACCGTTCTGGAAACGGGAAACCTTGGAATCCGGGCAAACACGCTGGGTCGAAAAGAACAGTGACGGCTATCTAAAGCAACCTTAGGTCTGTTAAGACTGACGCAAATTACCCGTGGACTTTGTCTCGGCAGCATAATTTACCGTTGGCATTTCGGCCAACGACTGGGCTTGTAGCTGCTGTTGCAGTTCGGCAATTTGCTGGTTGGACTGAGTAAGCTGCTGTTTCAGTTCATTGATGGTTTCATGCAGATATTCGAAGTGAACTTGAAAATAGCGCGCCGACGGAAAGCAGGCATCCAAGGCTTCCGGCGACATTTTGTCCAATTTGGTTCGAGATCGTCTTGTTTTCATATTACACCTAATCATCATTATCGGCTAAAGCATACCCATTCGGCATGATTGCTATGATGCTGTTAATAGTAAGACGTTCCAGAACGCAAATCCCCCACTTAAAATACCAAATATTTTAGCAATAGCCCCAAGCGTCAAGCATACTTACCCGGTAACCAGCCACGCTCGACGCATTCCCGAAAATTCCATTGCGGCATATTCTCGGTTTTATAACTCCAGAAAAACCAGCCCAGATACTTTTCGAACACGGCCAGTTGGGCGGCCGCGTAGCCGCGACAAGCGATATCGAACTGCATGTCGTCCATCTGCGTATGAACATGATCGAAAAGCCCCTCGGCCCAAAGCGCCGCCAGTTTTGCATCCAACCCCAAACTCCATTCGCCGACGTAGGTCGGCAAACCCAGGCCGCTGATAATCTCGTCAGCTTCTGCTTTCCAATCGCAAACCACTTTTTGCAGATGCCGATAAATATCCCTGTCGATATCGTCCTGTACAAAACATTGATAACGGTGTATGTCAAAGATCACATTGCCATGCTCGGGCGGCTGTAAAAAACCGGCGTATTCGCGAAACGACCGGAAACCATCATGAAATATCACCGCCACCTGTTCGGCCGGACAATGGCGGCGAATGCGCCAATAAGCGGCTTCGGTGTAACGTTTCAACAGTTCAGTATCCACATCCCAGCGCGGCTCGTTTAAGATCTCAATTCCGTGCAATGCCGCGCGTTTGCCGTAACGCTGGGCCAATCGCTCCAGGGTCTCCAGGGAATAGTCGATATTGGCGTCTTGAGTATGCCACTCGCAAACGTCCTGGATGCCGCCATTATCGAAACCGTTCTGACAGCCGGGCGCGGCATGGAGATCGACAACGACCTTTAAGCCAAATTCTTCAGCCCAATCGAAAGCCCGGTCAAGCACCTGCATGCCGCCGCCGACAAAAGGAAATCGCACGGCGCCGAAACTATGATGATAGGGATAATCGGCTGCGAACAGCCAATAGCCCACCGGGATGCGTACCGCATTGATCCCGACTTGCGCCAACCAGGCAAAGTCGGCGCGGGTGATGAAGGTTTGCCAATGTTGCTGCAAACGGGTTTCGGCTTCGCGGCCCAATTCGACGCACCAACTGGTCTCGTCCCTGGCATTCAACCCGGCAAACAAACTGGGCGTCATCCATTTTTCTAAAACCAACCATCCGCCCAGATTGACCCCGCGCAGTTTGTTGGCAGACATCCGGATAGCCCCGGTACAAAGCGCCTTAGAGCACGCTTCCCGTTAGCAGAGCGTAATCCGCCGCTTGTACAAGGCCTGTATATTGGGCACCTTGGTGATGGTCAGGACAGCGGAACCCGTGAGCCTTTTATGGATTAGATTGACCATGTCCACTTCGCTTTCAGGGTCGAGCGAATCAAAGGCTTCCTGCATCAATATCCATTTGGGTTTGTGCAACAACAGCCGCACCAAGCCCAAGCGTTGTTGTTGTTCGCGCTCAAGATTCTTTTCCCAATCGGCAACCTGGTCGAGCTGTTCCTCCAACTCTTTCACTCCGGCCAGTTGAAGGGCATTTTCAAGTATCTGCTGATCGAAAGTGGAGGGGTTGGATGGGTAGCAAATTGACGCGCGCAAGGTACCGGTAGGCAGATAAGGACGCGGCGGCATAAAGAACATGGTTTCATCATCCGGCAATTCAATTATGCCTTCGCCCCATGGCCACAGACCTGCTATAGCTTTGAACAGCTTGTTACCGGAAAACGCATTGCCGGCAATCAACACCCGCTCTCCGGCCTTGATTTCTTCATTGAGAGTGGACACGCAGACGATTCTGTCCAAGCGCGAAATGCATAAATCGCGAAACGCCAATACGGATTTGTCGCTTTTCACCAAGCGAATCCGATAGGGGTCGGGCTTGGCTATTTCGCGTTCCAATTGCTCCAGGGCCTTGCTCAATCCCAAAACTCGCTCGACAGAGGCCCGCCATTCCGCAACCTTACCCATATTGTCAACCGGCCAGGACAAAGCCGCGACCATTTGTTGGAAAGCCTGCGCGGATTGCATCAACGCTCCCAGGCTGATCGTACCCAGAATAAAGCGCGGTGCCGACACCAAAATAGGAAATGCCATAGACAATATCGAATAACCGGAACTGAACATGGTGATCCGCTGCCAGGCATGGGTTTGCTGATTCCAGGCATCGACAATGTTTCCGAATAAATGATGAAAATGCGGATTCTCATGGCGCTCACCGTGGATCAAGGCAATGGCTTGCGCATTCTCCCGGGCTTTGACCAGCGCGAAGCGGAAATTGGCTTCCACAGTCTGTCTAGTGTCGGTAGCCATGGTGAGCGGCTTACCTATCCACCAACCCAGCGTGGATGCGCTAGCGGCGTAAATCAGCGCCAACCAGACCAAATGGCCTTGAACCGGGATTTCGACCAAACCTAGATTTACCGTAACGGTCCCCGACAAGGTCCACAGGATCTCGGTAAAACTGGTCAACAACAGCACGCAGTAAAAGAAAGTGTGTAACAGATCGATTGCGTATTCAGTGGAAATGCGTACATCTTCGGCGATGCGTCCGTCAGGATTATCGTGCTGACCCGGTAAGTGGGTAACCAGATAATGCCGGCCGTCGCGCATCCATTGCCCGATCAATTTATCGGTTAACCAGCCCCGCCAGCTCAGTTGCAAGCGACGTTTGACGACCAAATGGGTCGCCGTGATTGCCATATTCGCGATAAAAATCAAGACGATCAACCCAACTTGGGTAAACAGCCTCGACATAGAGCGCTGCTCCAAGGCATCGAATAAATCCGCGCTCCATTCGGTAATAATGACCGACACCGCAATTTGCGCCACTGTTAACGCGACCAAAAACGCCGATAAGGTCCGAATGGTTGTCTTATTTTCCGAGCACCAGAAGGGGCCGGCTAATCGGACGAATTGCATAAAAAATTTGCTGGTTGTTCGCAAGGCCATACTCCTCGTTTAAGGTCGTCGCGCAATATAACAAAATTAATCGCATCGACAACCATCAAATGTGCTGGCGCGCTGCTGGCTGCGCATCAGAATGAGTCTAGGCTTCTGTGTTTTATGACAAAAAAAAGAAAAACAGCGGTGGGGATGTTTGACGAGTTTGTGACGAGCGCTGTAGCGCTCGTCGGTACAGAGGTTTTGCGCTCAGCGCTTCATCGAATCGAAAAATGCGGCGTTGGTTTTAAAGTCCTTGAGTTTGCCCAGCAAAAACTCGGATGCCGCCAATTCGTCCATTGGCTGCAGGATTTTGCGCAAAATCCAGGTTTTTTGCAGTTCGTCCGGATCGACCAGATATTCTTCGCGGCGCGTGCCGGAGCGGTTGATGTTAATCGCTGGATAGATACGTTTTTCAGCGATTTTCCGCTCAAGGTGCAACTCCATGTTACCGGTACCCTTAAACTCTTCAAAGATCACCTCGTCCATCCGAGAACCGGTCTCCACCAGCGCGGTAGCGATAATCGTCAAACTGCCGCCTTCCTCGATATTTCGCGCGGCGCCGAAAAAGCGTTTGGGTTTTTCCAGCGCGTTGGCGTCGACACCACCGGACAACAGTTTGCCGGAAGACGGTACCACCATGTTGTAAGCACGGGCCAGACGGGTAATCGAGTCTAACAGGATAACCACATCGTGCTTGTGTTCAACCATGCGCCGGGCTTTTTCGATGACCATATCAGCCACTTGTACGTGGCGGGTAGCGGGTTCGTCGAAGGTACTGGAGACCACTTCGCCGCGCACGCAACGCTCCATCTCAGTCACCTCTTCCGGGCGCTCGTCGATCAGTAGTACGATCAGATAACACTCGGGATTGTTCTCGGCAATCGCATGGGCGATGCTTTGCATAATCATGGTTTTACCGGCTTTCGGCGGCGAAACGATCAGGCCCCGCTGGCCTTTACCGATAGGGGCGATCAAGTCGATGATACGGGCGGTTAAATCTTCACTGGTGCCGTTGCCTTGTTCCAAACGGAAACGTTTATTGGCAAACAGCGGTGTCAGGTTGGAAAAGGAGATTTTGTTTTTGGATTGTTCTGGCGATTCGAAGTTGATGCTTTCGACCTTCAACATCGCGAAGTAGCGTTCGCCTTCCTTGGGTGGGCGGATTTTGCCGCTAACGGTGTCACCGGTGCGTAAACCGAAACGTCTGATCTGGCTGGGCGATACATAAATGTCGTCGGGGCCCGCCAAATAGGAGCAACCCGGTGTTCTTAAAAAACCGAATCCATCCGCCAATATCTCCAAAACCCCATCGCCAAAAATATCTTCCCCACTCTTCGCCTGTTTCTTCAAAATCGCAAAAATCAATTCCTGCTTTCGGGCTCTGTCGATGTTTTCGAGACCCAAGGATTCAGCGATTGCAATAATTTCAGTGGCTTGTTTAAGTTTTAACTCGGTAAGATTCATGTTGATTAAGGGAAATGAAAGAAATGCAAAACAGCAGAGTGCTGTTTACAGCGGCAGGTAGTTGTTGGATTTGTTAAGGACGTTCAGAATGCGAAGAAGCAAGCGGGAAAAATTCTAGCGCAATAACCGGACTTATCAAAAACATTTTTAATAAATCCGGTGATTCGGCTTGATTTATATGTTGCTATCGATAAACGCAGCCAATTGGGATTTGGTTAAGGCGCCAACTTTAGTCGCTTCCACTTCACCGCCTTTAAAAAGCATCAAGGTCGGGATGCCGCGCACACCATAGTGCTGCGGGGTTTTGGGGTTTTCGTCGATATTCAGCTTGGCAACGGTGAGTTTGCCTTGATATTCGGATGCAATTTCATCCAAAACCGGGGCAATCATTTTGCATGGACCACACCATTCTGCCCAATAATCGACCAACACCGGCGCACCGGCTTTCAACACAGTTTCATTAAAATCAGCGTCTGATACATGAAGGACTAGGTCGCTCACGCCATTCTCCATTAGTTTACAAAGTCAAGACTATAGTTTCGCGGCGGTTTAATTGTCAATCGATTTCAACCGCGCGGCTTTTTAGTTTATTCTATCGGGCTATGAAGAAAACACATTTGACGGAAACACGTTTTAGCAATTTGGAGCTGTCCGACTCCATCATTAAAGGTCTGAAAGAAGCAGGATTCATCAACTGCACACCCATTCAGGATAAATCCTTGCCCTTGTCCTTACGCGGTAAGGACATCGCCGGCCAAGCCCAAACCGGCACCGGCAAAACTGCCACATTTTTGCTGGCGACCTTTCAGCACCTGATCAACGACGAAAGCGAAAAAATCAAGAACCCGCGCGCGCTGATTCTCGCTCCAACCCGCGAACTGGCGATCCAGATTCACAAAGACGCGGTGGCTCTGAGCAAGTATCTGAATCTGAAATTTGCATTGATCTACGGCGGTACCGACTATCAAAAGCAGTTGGATAAAATCAAAGGCAATGTCGACATCATTATCGGCACACCGGGCCGCATTATCGATTTCTACCGGCAAGGCGCCTTCACTTTGGATAACATCCAGGTCACCGTGATGGACGAAGCCGACCGCATGTTCGATTTGGGCTTTATTAAAGACATCCGCTTCCTGTTGCGCCGCATGCCGCCAGCGGAAAAACGCTTGAACATGCTGTTTTCGGCCACCTTGTCTTATAAAGTCACCGAACTGGCTTACGAACACATGAACAACCCGGTGCTGATTCGTATCGAATCCGAGGAAGTGACTTCCAAAGCCATCAATCAGGTGGCGTATTGTCCGGCCAACGAGCAAAAAATCCCGCTATTACTGGGCTTGCTGAAGCACCACCAACCGCAGCGCAGCATCGTCTTCGTCAACACCAAACGCTGCGCCGAGCAGCTCGACGATTACCTGGCTGCCAACGGCCATAAAGTGGCTATGCTCAGCGGCGACGTGCCCCAGGAAAAGCGTCAGCGCTTGCTAAATGATTTCCAGGAAAACCGGGTCACGCTGCTGATCGCTACCGACGTGGCGGCGCGCGGCCTGCACATTCCGGACGTCTCGCATGTGTTCAACTACGACTTGCCGCAAGACGTCGAAGATTATGTACATCGGATTGGCCGTACTGCCCGTTTCGGCGCCAGCGGCGAGGCGATCAGTTTTATTTGCGAGGAATACGCTTACTCAATGCCGGACATTGAGGATTACATCGGTGAGAAGGTGCCGGTGCAAAGCATCACGCCGGAATTGATGGTCGAAGAAGTGATCAAGCCCCAACGCCGCGAGCCGCGCGAACGGGTCATGCCGCGCGACAAACGCCCACCGCGCTCGGAGCACAAACCCAGAGAGCATCGGTCGCCCCGCCCCGCCCCCACTACAAACCAGGCATCAACGCCCGAAAATCCTCCACCGCCGCAAACTCAGCAACCTGCTTAACCGGCCGTTGACTATCCGGCTTGCTGATCGATACCAGATGAGCAATGCCGAACGTCCGGGCGGACGTCAGCACCGCAACGCTATCGTCTACCAGCAGCGTTCTATCCTTTGTGAACAAATGCTGGTCTTGCAGGATCTGCCAAAAACCTTGCTGCTCCTTGGCAAAACCAAAATCGTGCGACGAGACGATTTCGTCGAAAAACCCATGCAGACAGGTTTTTTCCATTTTCAGATTCAAGCTATCGCGATGCGCATTCGTCACCAGCAATAGTCGCTTGCCGCTGGCTCGCGCCGCATCCAAAAACTCGGTGACATGTGGATGCACCGCAATCAAACCGGCCAACTCCTGCTTCAATCCGGCGATATTCAAAGCCAATTCCTGGGTCCAATAATCCAGACAATACCATTCCAGCTTGCCCTCCATGGCCTTGAAACGCGGCGCCAACTGCTGTTTGGCGTCCTCAAGCGTTAGGCTATGCAGTTCGGCAAAGCGCAAGGGCACAAATTCCTGCCAAAAATGATTATCGAAATTCAAATCCAGCAAAGTGCCGTCCATGTCCAGCAGTACGGTATCGATTTGTTTCCAGTCGAGCATTTTAGTTTATCCCTATCATTCAATAGCGCTTGTCATTCCCAAACACGGCCTAAATTAGTTTTTTATTCTAACCGGAAAATCCCTAAGTTCAGCTAGGCTTGATGTCTATTAGAAAAAGGATTAAAAGCTTTTATATCTGTTCTGTCACGGCATCAACCGTCGAAAGGAGTTAAATTCATGAGCACCATGAAAGTGAGAACCCGTTTAGGCTTGGGTTTTAGCGGAGTTTTGCTGCTGCTGGCCATGATTGCCGGCATCAGCATCAACAGCATGAACGACCTATTGTCCAACATCGACAACATGGTCAACGATAAATTTCCAAAAACGGTCTGGGCCAATGACGTCATCGGCAACATCAACGTTATTGCCCGCTCGATGCGCAATACCCTGATTATCAAAGACCGAGCCACGATCGATAAGGAACTGGCCCGCATTCAAGACGCACGGCGAGCTATCAAGGAAAACCTGGATAAACTCGACGAGACTATTAGCAGCGCGGAAGGTAAAGCCGCACTCAAAAAAGTGTTGGATGCCCGGACACCTTACGTAAATGCCCAGGATCAGTTCATCAAATTGGCCGGCGATGGCAAGCAAGCGGAAGCGGCGGATTTTCTACTGTCCCAAGTCAGGAAGTTGCAAACCGAGTATATAGATTCGGTAGACGCGCTAATTGATTTCCAAACCAAGCTAATGAAACAATCCGGATTAGAAGCCAAGGAAACGGTCAATCAAAGCGTCAATTTGATTACCACGCTGGCGCTAATTTCAGTGCTGATTGGTGGCGTTGCCGGCTATCTGATCACCAAAAGCTTAATGACCCAGCTTGGCGGAGAACCCGGCTATGCCGCTGAAGCGGTGAATACCATGGCCGCCGGCGACCTTTCCGTGGCGATAGAGCTGCGGGAAGGCGACACCGGCAGTTTGTTGTACGATTTAAAAGGCATGCGCGACCAGCTTAGTAACGTCGTCCAGCAAGTTCTGGGTAATGCCGACGTGTTAAGTTCGGCCTCCAAGGAAGTCAGCGCAACCGCGCAATCGATCAGCCAAGCCACCACCGAGCAGGCGGCCAGTGTCGAAGAAACCACCAGTTCCATCGAACAACTCAGCGCCTCGGTGCAACAAAATACCGAAAATGCTCATGTCACCGAACAGATGGCCGGCAAATCCGCTAGCGAGGCCAAGCAAGGCGGCGAAGCGGTAATCGAAACCGTCAATGCCATGAAACATATCGCCAAAAAAATCGGGCTGATCGAAGACATTGCCTACAAAACCAATTTATTGTCCTTAAACGCGGCAATCGAGGCCGCCTCGGCCGGCGAACACGGTAAAGGTTTTGCGGTGGTGGCGGCGGAAGTCCGTAAATTGGCGGAAAGCAGCCGCACGACGGCGGCGGAAATCAACGAGTTGGCGTCCAACAGCGTCTCGATTGCCGAAAAAGCCGGGGTGCTCATCGGCCATGTGCTGCCGGACATTGTGAAAACAGCGGACCTGGTCCAAGAGATCAATGCCGCGTCAGCAGAACAAGCCAGCGGTATCAAACAAATCAGCGAGGCCATGCGGCAGCTGGACAGAGTGACGCAACAAAACGCAGCCGCCTCGGAAGAAATGGCCGCAACCGCCGAGGAATTGAACGGCCAAGCCGAACAACTGCAAAGCGTGGTTGGTTTTTTTAAGTTAGCGAACAGTTGAAAGTACTTTCACGCCGATCTTGGCATTGAAAGCAAACCCACGACAGCAACCCAACCAACAACCAAGCTGTAGACCCTGAGCCGATGCCCAACAGACCAAAAATCCTCAAACAAACCGTCATCGCCCAAACCCGACAATTCTGCATCGAAGCGCTGGACCTGGAGTTTAGTAACGGCGAGCGCCGCCAATACGAGCGCCTGGCCCGTAGCGCTTCGCACGGTGCGGTACTGGTGGTGCCGATGCTGGATGCAGATACTGTGCTGCTGGTTCGGGAATACGCCGCCGGCATCCATCGTTACGAGCTGGGTTTACCGAAAGGCAAGTTGGACGCCGGCGAGGATATGCTGGACGCCGCCAACCGTGAGTTAAAAGAAGAAATCGGTTACGGCGCGGCCAAATTACACCATTTGCACCGGGTATCGCTGGCGCCGGCCTATCTGGAACACACGATAGATATTATTCTTGCTGAAGACCTGTATCCGGAAAAACTGGTCGGCGACGAACCTGAAGAACTGCAAGTGGTACCTTGGCCCTTGAATAGTATCGATACCTTGCTAGCCAGCGGCGAATGCAGTGAAGCGCGCTCGATTGCCGCGTTGTACATGGCATTGGCACATCTGAACGGGCGCGGCTGAGGAATCGAACCTTAAATCTTGAACAAGGGCTCCAAACCGTCATCGCTTTTGCCTTTGCCTTTGCCGCTGACCGCTGCCGGTTTAGTGGAAAACACCTGCCAAAGAGTCTGGCCTTGCCAGTCCTGACTTTGGCCGGAATATAGCAAGCGATTCAGCGCCAAAATCTCTTCACGCAGCGCCTCGGGACAATGCGCCGCAATCGCCCCCAAACTCTCCGCACCGAACTCGGCCTTACCCCATTGCAGCAAGGCCTGTTTGGCGGCCTGCGGGTTATTTTCCCAACAAGCACGTTTCAGGGTCTTTTCCATAGCGGTTTCCGGCACCCGTTCAACAGGCTTATCCTTAGATACTTTGCCGGAAGGGCGGCGATAAAACACAACAATAGTCAATAGCCAGCCCAGCGCCAACGTCGCCGATACCGCTTGCCAAAAGCGGGTGTCGCTGCTGTTGGTCACGGTAATCGGCGACGTGGTCATCGGGCTAGTTACCGGCTCTTGCGGCGTGCTTGATGTAGCGGGCGGTGCGGAATTTTGGGCATCCGTGCTGCCGGCTAAAGCCGTGAGCTTGACGCTAGGCAGATGTGCAGTTTCCGTTTTCTGGGTTTTGGTGTTGAACCAAACGATGTCCAGCGCCGGCAAGGTATATTCGCCGGGCTTGGAAGGGATGAAGGCGATTTTTTCCTCGCGCAGCGCGGTTAAGCCGTCGCTGTCTTTGTCTTCCTTCAGCAGCGGTTGGTCGGGATAGGTTTTGATGCCGTCGATAGTCGTTTTATCGAGCAGCTCCGGCAACTGGCCGACCGTGGTGCCTTTCGCGCTCAGTGTGAGGGTGCGGGTCAAGGGTTCGCCCACTTTGGTTTGCAAGCCGGCGTCGGACCAAGCTTCGCTGAGTGTTAATGACTCGGCACTCAACCAGTTCGGGCCTTTAAAGCCTGCCGGCACCGCTTGCACGTTCAACGTGATGGCTTTGGAAGCCACCCGCCGAGTTTCCGTATCCGGCCGATTGAAGAAACCGTTAAAACGAGGTTGGCGTTGATTGCTCAGGTATTCGGCATTCAGAATCAGCGGCGCAATGGTAAATACCCCGCTCTGTTGCGGAAAAATGGCATATTTGCGCTCGGTCACCCAATAATCCACACCCTTGACTTGGGTGGTGTAGGTGCTGTCCTCGCCCAGTTTTTCGACTAAGGCATCCTTAATTTCCGGCTCGCTGAGGCTGGCTTGGGTAATCTGTACCTTGCGAAACAACTTCAGCGTGTACAACACTTGTGACTGTACGTAAGGTTGCTCTGGCGTAGCGGTCACGTCCAGAAATATGTCATCGTTGCCTTGCGGAGCGGCAGTATTTTCGTTGACGATAAGTTTCAACGGTTTGCTGCTGTCGGCACCGAAGGCAATCGGCGGGATAAACAACTCGCCGGCTTGTTTGGCCATCGCCCGGACTATCCATTGTTCAGTCCGGCTACTTTTGCCGTTGACCCAAGAGGAGCTGGTGCTGCGCTGCTGACTGAGAATTTCAAAATTCTCCTGCAAGGGCGCAAACTCCGGATTGCCGTCCGGAGCTTCACTGGCGGTAAAGGTAATTTGAAACGATTCATTAAGGCCAACCGGGTTGCGGTCAACCGCTACTTGAATCTCCGCCGCCTGTATCGCGGCGCTGAGCAGCATTAACAGGCCATACAGCAGCCATGAGTAACTATGTCTATGCATACAACGGATCATTTACTTCATTGAAAAAGGTTTATGAACATCAGGACGGTCATCAAACCAGCCGTATAACACCGGCAATACCACCAAGGTCAGCAGCGTCGAACTAATCAAGCCGCCGATCACCACGATAGCCAGGGGTTTTTGCACTTCCGAACCTGGGCCGATGGCGAATAAAAACGGCACCAAACCCAGCAAGGCCACCGTGGCGGTCATCATCACCGGCCGAAAACGCTGTTCGCAGCCGCGGCGTATTGCATATTCCAGACTCAAACCGCTTTCGCGCTGGGAGCGGATATACGATACCAACACCACCCCATTCAGCACCGCGATGCCCCATAAGGCGATAAATCCAACCGAAGCCGGGACCGACAGGTACTCGCCGCTGAGAAACAGCGTGATGATGCCGCCTATCGACGCAAACGGCAGTACCAGAATAATCAACGCGGCAAAGCGCAGCGATTTAAACAACATAAACAGCAAAAAGAAAATCGCCGCGATAGTAACCGGAATGATCATTTGTAAATGCCCCAAGGCCCGCTCCATATTCTGGAATTGGCCGCCCCATTGCAGATAATAGCCTTCCGGCAATTGCACTTTATCGGCCACGGCTTTTTGCAGCTCGGCGACGAAGCCGCCTAAATCCCGGTCGCGCACGTTAATCCCTACCACGATGCGGCGCTTACCCATTTCCCGGCTGATCAAGGCCGGACCATCATTTAAGGTGATATTGCTGACATCGCCCAGCGGCACGCGCGCGCCGTTCGCGGAGGTCAGCATCAACGCATCGATGGCACCGATATTGTTCCGAAATTGCTCCGGCAAGCGCACCGCCGCCGAAAAGCGCCGCTCGCCTTGATAAATCTCGGTAGCCACTTTGCCGGCTATCGCGGTTTCTATGACATCGTGAATGTCCGAGGCATTCAAACCGTGGCGCGCAATGGCCTGCCTATCGACGGTAATATTCAAATATTGCTGACCGGTCAAACGCTCGACCCGAATATCGCGGGCACCGTTCACGTCGTTCGCCACCCCGGCAATGGCGTCTGCCAGGCGTTTCAGTTCAGCCAGATCGTCGCCGAAGACTTTCACCGCCACGTCCGAGCGCACGCCGGTGACCATTTCATCCACCCGGTCGGAAATCGGCTGGGCCATCACCACCTGCATGCCCGGCAGATTTTCGGTGAGTTTCGCGCTCATCGCATCGGCAATATCGTCCTGAGTCCAGCCTTTCGGCCATTCTTCCCGCGGTTTCAATGTAACGATAGGCGTGGACTCGTTTTGCGCTTGCGGATCGGCCGGACTTTCGCCGCGCCCCACACCGCTGACCACGGTTTTTACGCCGGGGATTGCCATCACCATTTTCATCGCCTGCATTTCCACATTGATGCTTTCCTCAAGCGAAATGTTCGGCATTCGGTTAATGCCCGGCACGATGGAGCCTTCCTTCATTTCCGGAATGAACGAGGTGCCCAGCAAAGGCAGTAAGGCCAAGGTCGCGGCAAACACACCGACCGCACCGCCCACCACCTTCAGCCGATTGGCCATCGCCCAATCCAGCATCCGTAAATAAATCCGCTTGATGAAAGCGATCAGCCGGGTGTCATGTTCGCCGTCGTGGCCTTCCAGTAAAAAGGCACAGAGTACCGGCGATAAGGTCAACGACACGATCAACGAAATCAGCAAGGCAATAGCAATGGTATAAGCCAGGGGCGCGAACATCTTGCCTTCCATGCCTTGCAGCGTCATCAGCGGCAAAAATACCAATACGATGATGCCGACACCGAACAATACCGGCGTCGCCACTTCCTGTGCCGCGGTCTGCACCACGCGCACCCGGCTGGTAGCGCGGCCCTTGCGTTCGCCGAGCAAACGAAAAGCGTTTTCCACCACCACCACCGAGCCGTCCACCATTAAACCGATGGCAATCGCCAAGCCGCCCAGCGACATCAAATTGGCGGACAGACCCAGCTGATTCATCGCGATAAACGTCACCAAAGGCGTGACGATCAAGGTGCTGACCACGATCAGACTGGAGCGCACATCGCCCAGAAACAGGAATAACACGATCACCACCAACACAATGCCTTCCAGCAGAACCTTGGTCACGGTATGCAAAGCCGCATCGACCAAATCGCTACGGTCGTAATAGGAGACAATTTTCAGGTCATGCGGCAGCATGCCTTTCGCGTTGATTTCCGCCACTCGCGCCTTAATACGACTGACGACTTCCTTGGCGTTGCCGCCGCGCAGCATCATGACAATGCCGCCCACGGATTCGGTGTAGCCGTCCTTGAGCACTGCGCCCGCCCGGACTTCGTGGCCGATTTTGACTTCGGCAACGTCATGCATATGTACCGGCACCGAGTCTTCTTCCTTCAAGACGATATTGCCGATGTCTTTGACGTCGTTGATCAAACCGACACCGCGAATCAGATATTGTTCGGCATAATGCGGCAGTACACCGCCTCCGCTGTTGGCGTTATTTCTGGCCAGCGCCTCGAATACTTCAGTTAATGAAATCCGGTAATGATGCAAGCGGTTGGGATCAACCAAAACCTGGTATTGCTTGACATAGCCGCCCTGGGAGTTGATTTCCGCCACGCCGGGAATCCCGCGTAGCAGAGGCCGTACCACCCAGTCCTGGGCTTCGCGGCGCTGTTGCAATTCCTCCTGGGTCAAGGCCCGCTGACCGTCGTCGTCGCGTTCCAAGGTGTATTGATAGACCTCGCCCAAACCGGTGGACACCGGCCCCAGCACCGGATTGATGCCTTCCGGCATCTGCTGCTTCACCTCTATCAGCCGTTCCATCACCAACTGCCGGGCAAAGTAAACCTCGGTCTTATCGGTAAAGATTAAGGTGATCAAGGATAAGCCGTTCTTATTCATCGAACGCATTTCTTCCAGACCCGGCAGGCCGGCCATCGCTATTTCCAAGGGCACGGTGACCAATCGCTCCACTTCGTCCGGCGATTTGCCGGTCGCTTCGGTGGCGATTTGAACCTGGATATTGGTGACATCCGGAAATGCATCCACCGACAACTGCTGCACGGCGCGCACGCCGAACAGCGTGACCGCCACTGCCAGCACCGCCACCAGAACACGTTGATGCAGAGCGGCTGCTATTAGGCTATTAATCATGCTCTACTCCAATGTGCTGCGCAGGCGTTCGTTATTTAAATGAAACGCGCCGCCCACGACAATTTTTTCACCCGCTTTCAAGCCTTCCAATAAGGGCCGTTTCTGCGCTTCTTCGCGCCCCAAACGTACCGGGCGCAACTCAAAACGTGCGGCAGCGGTTTCCACAAACACGAAATCCTTATCATTTTCCCTGACCACCGCCTGGCTGGGCACGATCAAGGTTTGCGAACCGGGCTTGCTGATTTTTAGAGTAGCCAGCATCTGCGGCTTAAACAGACGCTGCGGATTGGCCAGGGCCATGCGCACCGTCACCGTGCGGGTGTCCGAATCGACCATATCGGCGACGTAAATCAACTTACCGCTGACTTCCTCCCCAGGTAGGGCCGGCACTTCGGCGAAGGCTTGATCGCCTTGCCGCGCCCAATGCGCTTGTTGCTCGGGAATTTCCGCCACCAGCCACAGCTGCGACAAGTCCGCAACGGTATACAAGGCGTCTGCCGGCTGTACCACCTGGCCGATGGCGACGTTACGTTCGATGACGACGCCGTCGATGCTGGCGGTCACCGGCGAAAAGGAGTGAATGCTGCGTTGTTTGTCTATGCGCTGCAAATCGGCATCCCTCATGCCCATGACCCGCAACTGGTCGGCGGCGGCGCGTAAATCCACATCCGCTTCAGTCAACACGCTCTGCCGCTCCTGAAACTCGGCTTCCGAGATCACGCCGCTTTCCAGTAGACGCTCGGCACGTTTCACGGTAATCCGCCGCAAATTGACTTGCGATGCGGCTTTTAAATAGTCGGACTGGGCTTTACCGAGCTCGGTACTGTTCAATAGCGCCAGACGTTCCCCTTTTTTTACCGCTTGGCCGAGCATGGCATCGATTTCGGTAATCCGCCCGGTTACCGAGGCGCCGATGCGCGCGACCCTATGTTGATCCAACTCCACCCGAGCCGAAAGATTCAACGACTCGCCGACTTCGCCGGGTTTGACTTCGGCGATGCTTAGCAGCTTTAACAGGGCGGGCGAGGCTTCCAATAAGGGTTTATGATCCGCGCCAAGGGTGGGTAAGGCAAAACTCAGCAAAAACAGCGCGGCCATAAGCGGCGAAGAGCGGAATGACGAATGGAGCTTGGCTTTCATGGTATGTCCTTTAAGCAAAAAATCTTTTCAAACAACTAACAAATCACGGGCTACTTCTACGTTGCCAGGTGATTTTCTAGGTCGTCAGGTAATCTAACGATGTAAAGCGAATGCCGATGCAAGCAATGTTGGCGTATAACTCAGGTATCGCCTATTGCGCTTTAGGCCGACAAACCCAATTTGGCAAAGCGTTAAATTGCGGCCTCGGGCGGCTTGGCGCTGACCAACACCTTGTCAATACGAGTACCGTCGATGTCGACGATCTCGAAACGCCACTGCCGATATTCGAAGTTGTCCGTTACTTGGGGAATTTTTTCCAGGTAAAACAAAATAAAGCCGCCGACGGTGTGATAGGCGTTGTCGGCTTCGCCGGGCAAATTGCCGTCTATACCGATCACCGTCTTCAAACGCTGAATCGATAAGCCGCCATCCACCAACCATGAGCCGTCGCTACGTTGCACCACATCGACGTCCAGATTGGTGCGGCTGGGTAGATGGCCGACGATGGCTTTCAGCACATCACTCAGCGTGACCAAGCCTTCAATATCGCCATATTCATCTACGACCAGCGCCAGATCGGCTCGCTTTTCCTGGAAAAACTCCAGTAATTGCCTTAGCGTCATGGCTTCCGGCACGTATAGCGGTGTATGCAGGATCGGCGCTATATCCAAGGTCTCGCCGGCCATCGCCAGTTTCAGCAGATCGCTTCTTTGCAAGATTCCGACCACATTTTCCAGACCGTCCCGGCAAATTACTGCCCGGGCGTAAGGACAGTCGGCGATTTCGGCGCGCACTGTCGCTTCCGGGTCGCTTAAATCAATAGCGTATATTTGTTGCCGGGGCGTCATGGCCGCACCCAGCATTTGTTCATCCAGTTGCAAGACGTTACCGACCAAATGGCTTTCGCTGGCATGAAATACCCCGGACTCCGCACCGATTTCCATCAGCAGTTTAATTTCTTCGTTGGTGACACTGGTCTGCGGCGGCCGATGCGCGCCAAATAGCCGCAGTATCAGCGTACTGGATGAAGACAGCAGCCAGACGATAGGGCTGGCAACCAGTGACAGGGTGTGCATGGGCCGGGCGATAAACACCGCAATCCGCTCCGGATGTAACAAGGCCAGTCGCTTAGGCACCAGTTCACCTATGACTACCGAACAATAAGTAATCAGAAATACCGTGGCGATTAATGCAATGCTCTGGGCATAGGGAGCCAGCAGTGGAATGTTCTGCAGTTGCCGATACAGGGGCTCGGTCAAGGCATCCTCGCCCAGCGCACCGCTGAGAATACCGACCGAGGTAATGCCGACCTGCACGGTAGACAAAAATCGGGACGGGTCCTGGTGCAATTTCAGCGCGGTGCGCGCCCCCCCGCGTTTTTCGCCGGCCAATTTCTGCAAGCGCGCCAGTCCGGAAGAGACCAGCGACATTTCCGACATTGCAAACACACCGTTGATCAGGATTAAAATCAGTATCAGGCCAATATCCATCGTTTCATCGCGTCCAAAATTAAAATGTGTCGGTCTTAGGCTAATTCATTCCGAATTCCCGATCCGTCAATTTACCAGGCCGGACCGGTCGGGTTAGCTCGATTGCGCTGACCGTATTGATATTTGAATTTACGCTTTAGTAAGCCCGTCGGCTCGTCGGGTATGCGCTTCAACAATTGCTCGTTGGCGCGCTCGGTTTCGTTTTTTTCCGTGGCTTGCGCGGCTTGTTCCTGGTCTGTCGGCTCTTGCTTGGGCGGCTGCGGCTCAGCTTGCTGTTTGGCCTCGGCTTCGGACTGTTGGTCTTCTTTAGCCTTATTTTGTTCCGCGTCCTGCTTGGCGTCGGCTTTTTGCTGGTCTTGCGGTTTTTGCTCCGGCTGCGCATCTTTGTCGGCTTGATCGGGCTTGCCGTCCTGCTGTTGCTGCTGCTTTTGCTGTTGCTCAGAAGAATCCTGTTTGTCCTGCTTTTGCTGGTCTTGCTGTTGATTCTCCTGCTGCTGTTCCTGTTCTTTCAGCTTCTTCTCGACCAGCTCCTTATTGTATTTCGCATCCTGATGCTTAGGATCAAGTTGCAGCGCCTGCTGATAGGCTTGCACGGCTTCTTGCAACTGGCCGGCCTGAGCCAAGGCATTGCCGCGGTTGTAATGGCCTTCCGCGCTTTGGGTGTTTTTCAAGGTCTCGGCGGCTTCTTGGAATTTACCGGCCTTGTATTGGGCGGCGGCACGCCAATCCGGGTTATCGAACTGCTCGGCAGCTTGTTGATATTGCTGTTGCTCGAAAGCCTGCTTAGCGCGCTGATCCGGCGTTTGCCACAGGCTCTGCCAGTCCAGGGCGTAGCTGTTCTTCGGCAGCGGTAATAGACACAGCAAGGCCAATAACAAACCTTTTCTAAATTGCAAAGCTGCCCAAGGCAATACCAGCAATAACAGCCAAGGGCCTTTTTCATCCCATTGTTGCAGCAACAGATTGCTATCC
The DNA here is from genome assembly GCF_047777895.1 of Methylomonas sp. TEB. GTDB lineage: Bacteria > Pseudomonadota > Gammaproteobacteria > Methylococcales > Methylomonadaceae > Methylomonas. The sequence goes on along the minus strand of NZ_CP180476.1, from coordinate 70,000 downwards.
AAATTTTCGTTACCGGTTTCGGCGCTATTGAATAAACGCCCCAAATTCTCGACATCCGCATCGTTTGCCGTCACCGGCTGATAAATGCCGCGACCGTGTTGCGCCAGCGTGTTCAACGCGGCTTCGTCCAACTTGGCGACCACGATGGCACCATTGCTATCTTTTAAAAACCCTGCGCCTTGCAACTGGATAGGCGCGCCTTCCGGTGTGCCCATCGCCAGTACCGAGAGCCGGTAATCGCCCAGCCAGTGTTCGGCCTGCTCGGCCACATCGCTATCAACGCCATCGGTGACCAGCAGGATATGGCCCTTGACCAAGCCGGCTTGGCGCAGCAATGCCACCGCCGCATTCAATGCCGCACTGGTGTTGCTGCCCGGACTGGGCATGATGTCGGTGGTCAGGGCGCTTAGCTGGCTATCGATGGTCGCGGTATCGTTGGTCAATGGTGTGACGGTAAAGGCATCGCCGCCGTAAACCAGCAGTGCGGTTTGACCATCCTTGCGCTGTTTTAATAAATCGGCAATTTTGTAACGGGCCTTACCGATACGGCTGGGTTTGATGTCGGCGGCATCCATGGATTTGGACAAATCCAGCGCAATCACCAGCGCGGCATCGTTTCTAAAGACCGGGCCGGGCAAGCGCTGCCAGGTGGGACCGGCCAAGGCGATTATGGTTAGCAACGCGGCAAAGCCGGCGCCGAACAAAGGGCCACGCGATGCTTGCAACGGTTTGTCTTGCAAAATAAAGGGCAGCAACTCGGCATCGCACACGTCGCTCCAGTTGCCGCGTCCTTGTCGATGCCGCACCAGCAAAATCAAAAACAGCGCGGCCGGCAATAATGCCAGCAACCACCAGGGCCGCAGGAAATGAAACTCGGCAAAATTCATGACCACCTCAAGCGGGCCAAGGTTAAGCATCCCGTCAATAACAAGGCCAATCCCAGCGGCCAATAAAACAACTCGCTGCGCGGCCGGAAATATTGTTTGTCTTTTTCAACCGGCTCCAGCTGATCCAGCATGCGGTAGATTTTTTCCAGCTCTTCGGTGTTTCGAGCCCGGAAATAATGGCCACCGGTGGCGTCGGCAATGGCGGTCAGGGTTTTTTCGTCCAGATCGGCGGACGGATTGACCCGGCGGGTACCGAACAGGCTGCGCACCAATACTTCATCGGCACCTATGCCTATCGTGTAGATTTTCAGCTTATGTTCGGCGGCCAGTTCAGCGGCTTTTATCGGCGTTAATTCGCCGGCGGTATTGGCGCCGTCGGTCAATAAAATCAACACTCGGCTGGCATCTTGCTGTTGTTGCAGGCGCTTGATCGCCAAACCGATAGCGTCGCCTATCGAAGTTTTCGGATCGTCCTCGGTGATGCCAATAAACGCCTCGTGCAACAAGGTTTGCACGGTCTTGCGATCAAAGGTTAACGGCACGTGTAAGTAAGCTTGCGTGCCGAACAGGATTAAGCCCAGGCGGTCGCCGACCCGGCGCTGAATAAACTCGCCGGCGACATGTTTGATGGCGGTTAGGCGGTCCACGCGCTGCTTGCCGATGATGAAATCTTCTTCCTGCATGCTGCCGGAAACGTCCACCGCCAGCATCAAGTCGCGGCCGCTGACCGCTTGCTCGATGGGTTCGCCCAGCCATTGCGGACGCGCGGCGGCCACCAATAAACAGAACCAAGCCAAAGCCGCCAACCACAGCGGCCAACGCCGCTCGCTGCTGACCACCCGCGTTTCGCTGGGGCCAAGATCGTCTAGAAACGGCACTTTCAAGGCGGCCTGCTGGGCGATGGCGCGCGCGGGCAACAGCCAACGCAATAGCAGCGGTAGTGGCAATAGAGATAGCAACCAGGGCCAATACAATTCGATCATCGTTTTTTCGCCTGTTGTTTCAACCAGCGTTCGCACAATTCAAACAAGGCCTCCAGTTCGGTATCAGCGGGCGGCGTTTGCCGATAATGGCCGTCGGCCAGACAACGGCCGGGGCCTTGGCTAAACGGTGCATCCGGCAGGGATTGATCCAGATAGCTAAGCCAGGCTTCGCCGCGCAAACTCGCGGCATCGCTACGCGGCGCAGTACTGATGGCTACGCGCCGCAACAGAGCCGATAAAGCTACCAAGGTCTGTCTGGCGTCGGCACCGCCATCCCGGCGAAGCGCGGATAACAATTTGCCGGCGGTTTTCACCGCTGTCTGCCGGCGGATGCGTTTATAAAAATACCGGCACAAAAAAATCAACAACGGCAGCAATACCGCTAACAACCACCAGCCCGGCGCCGGCGGCCAAAAAGCCACCGAATCGGGCAAATGAATATCTTTTAAAGGCAATGGTTCCATATTGAATATCTACATCGCGTCCAAATTGGGGAGTGGGGTATACAAAATCAACATGTCGTCGATTTGCTGCTGAATAGCCCGCAGATCGTTAAAACCCGCCTGCGCGGCATCGCGCTGGCCGGTCTCGCAGCGTTTCAGCAAACTTTCGGCCAGGACATGCAATTGCCGCTGTAATTGTTCGATATGTTCCAGCCAATCCTGGGCATACTGTCGGTCGTGCTGTACTTGCTTCAGCCAGCGGCCCAGATGGGTACGACGCTGGTCCATGATGGGCCAGCTTTTTACGGCAGCTTGCGGCTCTGCGAACAGGCAGGCCTGGACCCGCTGCAACCACTGCCGGGTGTCGAAGCGGCGAATCGCTATGTCAACCTGTTCCGCCGACAGCTCGGCATCCGCATAAATTTGCCAGTCGTCGAAAGGCCGGTAAGCAATCACCCAGTCGGCAATCGCCGCTGCCGGCATCGGCCGGGCAATCGCATAACCTTGCAGCAGATGGCAGCCCAGCAGCAACAGCACGATACCTTGTTCCTGACTTTCCACGCCTTCCGCCACGACTTCCCGGCTAAAAGCCTGACTGAGATCGATCACGCTGTCGATGATGGCGTAGTCGTCCGGATCGTCGAGCATGTCACGGACAAAGGTCTGATCGATTTTCACGGTATCTACCGACAGATGCCGCAAATGTGTCAACGAGGAGTAGCCGGTACCGAAATCGTCCAAGGCCACACTGATGCCCAACTGTTCGCGGCAGCTTTTGATTATGCGATTAACCGCCGATAAGTCGTCCAATGCGGTACTTTCCAATATTTCCAATTGTAGATAGCGGGCATCGATTTGCGGATGGCTGTGCAAGGTGGCTTTGATATACTCGCCAATACCGGACCAAAGCAAATGATAGGAGGAGATATTCACACTGACCTCCAACTGCAAACCTTGCGCATGCCAGCCCGCCAGTTGCTCGCAGGCTTGGGCAATTACCCAATTGCCGATGCGAATTTCCAGATCGGTCGAAGCGATCACCGGCAGAAATTCTAAAGGCGGCACCATGCCGCGCTGCGGATGCAGCCAGCGGATCAAGGCCTCCACGCCTTTAACCTGGCCGGATTTAATATCCACCTTGGGCTGGTAATACATGCACAACTCGTTGTTTAAAAACGCCGCTTCGATGTCGCGCAGTTGTTGGTGGCGATGCATGATTTGTTGGTCGTGGCTGGCATCGAACAACTGGCAACGGTTTTTGCCGGCCAATTTAGCCTGGTACATGGCATAGTCGGCATGCCGCAATAAGGCGTCGGCGTCGGCATCATCCAGCGGATATACGGTAAAACCGCTGCTGGCGCCGACCGAAATCGGCTGATCATCGATGACATACGGCTGGGCAATCGCCCGGTGAATGCGCATGATGGCTTGCTCGCATTGTTCAATCGAGTCTATATCGCCCAGTAGTAGCGCGAATTCGTCGCCACCGTGGCGGGATACGCTGTCTTCCTCGCGAATAGCGCTTTTGATCCGTTCCGCCACTTCCACCAACACCCGGTCGCCGATGTCGTGGCCGAACTGGTCGTTGACCGGCTTGAAGCCGTCCAGGTCCAGGAAGCAAATCGCCAGCAAGGTGTTTTCCCGCTTGCTATGGGCGATGGCTTGATTCAAGCGGTCGGCGAATAAAATCCGGTTCGGCAGGCGGGTGAGCGGATCGTAATGGGCAAACAATTCCAGCATCTGTTGCTGCTGCTTGGCCTGGGTGACATCGGAAAATAGCCCGATATAGTGAGTGATCTTACCGTCGGCATCACACAAAGCAGAAACCGTTAGCCACTCAGCATACAACTCGCCGTTTTTTTTACGGTTCCACAATTCGCCTTGCCAATGCTGCGCTTCATGCAAGGCTTGCCACATATCCCGGTAAAAATCCGCACCGTATTTACCGGATTGCAAGAGGCTGGGGTTTCGGCCTATCACTTCAGCGCGGCTATAGCCGGTAATCTCGGAAAAAGTCGGATTCACATCGACGATGATGCCGCCAGGATCGGTAATTAAAATACCTTCGTGCGCCTCGCTGAATACCCGCGCGGCCAGTTTCAGATGTTCCTCGGCCTGCTTGCGTTCGGTAATGTCTCGGGTCAAACCCAGCAGGGCTACGATATTGCCTTCCGCATCGCGCATTGGCACAGCGTGGGTGTCAAACCAGCGTTGCCGGCCTTTCAGGCCGACGATTTCAAATTCCAGTGTGCCTGATGCGCCGGCAAACACCCGCCGAGTCAATTTTTTAAAGGCTGCCCGGTACTTAGGCAATACCAGATCCTCCATGCGTCCTTGTTGGGCTTGCTCCAGCGTATCGGCCTCTATCATGTCCAGACCGGCGCGGTTCATTTGCAATAAGCTGCCGTCCCGCGCCAGCAGTTTCACGCACTCCGGTTCGGAATCGACGATAGTGCGCAGCTTTAACTCCGATTCCTTGGCGATATTGGCGGCGGTTTCCAATTCCGCAACCGCGTCGGCCAATGCCTGGGTGCGCTCTTCCACCAAAGCTTGCACGGAGGCGGTTCTGCCGCTGATGATCAACAATAAAATACTCAGCAAGCTGGTAAAACAGAGCCCGCCGATCAAAGTAATCAAAGGTAGCGATGAACCTTGTTCGTTGACGAAATCGCTATCCGGCGTGACGGTAATTTGCCAATTACGATCCACAAACGCAAAATTATGCTGCCATTTTTTTAAGTCGTAGTTTAACGACACCGGTTTGCGTACCGGTTTTACATACAAAGCCGTTTGTCCGGCGGGCGCGCTGAGGTCATCAATGCTGATACCCAGCGTATCGGTGTTGAGCCCCCTGGTGACTGTTTCCACCATTTTGGCCGGCAGTAAGATTGCCGAGACATAACCGGTAATATCCAAGACGTCGCCGCCGGAGCTATGCCGGCGAACCGGAATGGACACCAAAATACCGGGATCGGTATCGTCACGCTGCATTAGCGTCAGTTTTTGCGAGGCGGTGGGTTTACCGCTGGCGCGGGCCAGGATTTTTGCTTGCCGGCTAAGAGGATTTGTCATGGAATCGAAGCCGAAGGCTTTTTCGTTGCCGGCCATCGGCTCCACAAACATGATCGGAAAATACTCCTGCCGGGCACTTGCATGCACCAATTGACCGGCACTATCCCGTTCGATGACGCGAAAATCAGGAAATCCTTCGGCGCGTACCGCTTGTTCGAAGGCCGGTAAATCAGCTTGGGTAATCAGAGGTAGCCATTCCAGGGCTTGGATTTCCGGATGGCGTTGCAGGATACCCTGGGAAAACACGCTAAATTCGGCTCTGCTTACCTGCCCGGATGCCAGAAATACATCTCTTAGCGCCAGCGTACTATCGATTACATCAATGGCATATTCCGCCAGCAGCCGGTCTAACTCGGCAGCCCGACTGTCGAAAGCTTGTTGAATGCGTGCGCGTTCCGCTTGAAAGGCTTGCAAAAATACCAGCACCAAACCCAGCAGCGTGCCCAGTAAGGGTAGCGCGACACTCAAGCGCCGCGCCTGCCAAAGCGCACGGGGGCGTCCGAAATAACAAAACAATAGCGGCGTCACTATCATCACGCCCAAACTGTCGCCAACCCACCAGTTTCGCCAGGACGACCAGAGTTGTGCCTGGCTCATCAAGTCCAATGAATAAAGTACGGCTCCGCCTACGCTGGGCGCGATCAGACAGGCTACCGGCCCGGCCAGGACAAAAAATTTGAGGATGGCGGCCGGACTATCTAATTTGGGCAAACCCGGCTCTACGTAGGCTTTGGATAAAGCCAGAGCCGCCAACGCCTGCAAGGCGCTGCCGCCGCCAATGGCAAAGGAGGACATCGCAGTTTGCGCGGTCAATTGACCGGAAAAATCAATAGTCACCAGGAAATTACTGAACGCCGCACCCAGCCAGATCCCGGGCCAAAGCCTGCGGCCACCCATAAATAGCGCCGCCAGTGCAATGCCGGCTGGCGGCCATAGCGGACTGGCATAGCCGGGCGGAATGATCATTTTGCCGCCCAGCCAGCCGCCGGCAAACATCAGCAAACTCAGTACGCCGATTTGTATCAGTAAAACCAACGGGCTGACGAGCGTGATACTTTGTGTCTCGTTATCCGGCACCGGAAAATCTGTTGAATGAGACAAATTGGGGATGCGCATGGCCAGATTGAGAAGGTCTTAGGCCGCCGGACGCGCGCGGGTGCCGTTCAATGCGTCCAAAGGCATTTGCTGAGTCGTGCAGGGTATCAAGGTGAGACGCAGCTTATTGGCCAGCTTTTGCAGATACGCCTGCCGGTCTTGGAAGCGCTGCCGATAAGCTTGCAGGCGCTGTTTGTCACCGCTATCGAACAGCACTTCGCGCCAGCCGTCGGTAAAGCGGTAGCGGCCTTGGGTCGGTAAACTGCTTTCCAGCGGATCGGCGATGTGTACCAACACCACTTCGCAATGCCGAGCCAGATTGGCCAGATGATTTTCGGCCGCGCTATTCATCCCGCGAAAATCGCTGAGAATATACACCCGGCTGCCGGGCCGGGCGTGATGCAGCAATCTGGCCAGAGGCTGCGCCAGGTTGACGACAGCCGCACCGTTGTAATCCGGATTGACCAGGGCGTTTAAGAAGCGTAACAGTGCCGGTTTGCCGGTTTGCGGTTTTACTTCCTGGCAACCGTCATCGCTGAAAATCTGCCCGCCGATGCGGTCGCCTTGCTTCAATGCCGCCCAAGCCAGCAAACCGGCCAAACGGGCAGCCTGCACGGATTTGAACACGCCGCGCGTGGCAAAAGCCATGGTGGCGCGGTAATCCACGGCAATGAACATGGGCCTTTCCCGTTCTTCCTTGAAAATCTTGCTGTGGGGCTTATCGGTGCGGGCCGTCACGCGCCAGTCGATGCGCCGCACGTCATCGCCGGGTTGGTAGAGCCGGGTTTCGTCGAAGGCCATGCCGCGGCCCTTCAGATGCGACAGATAATTACCGCTTTGCGCCGCGCGGATATTGGCGTGCCCCAGACTGAGCATGCCGGCCGGCTTGGCCAGATCCACCAAGGCTTTTAGAGTGACCGTCACCCGGGGGTTGTCGGTCGCTGGCGATTTATTCATTTAGGGTACGGCAATTCTGGCTATCAATTCTTTGATCACATAATCGCTGCTAATGCCTTCGGCTTCAGCCTCATAGGACAGAATCAGGCGGTGGCGCAGCACATCGTAAGCCATATCTTGAATGTCGCCGGGATCAACAAAATCGCGTTGTTGCAGCCAGGCCTTGGCGCGCACGCAGCGGTCCAGGGCAATGCTGGCGCGCGGGCTGGCGCCGTATTGAATCCAGCCGGCCAAATCCTGACCATAAGCGCCGGGATTGCGGGTCGCCAGCACGATTTGCAGCAGATATTGCTCCAAGCTGTCGGCGAGATACAAATCCAACACTTCGCCGCGTGCGGCGAATAAGGCTTGCTGGCTCACTTTAGGCGGTGCGCTGTCCTGGTTTTGCAGTGCGCCCTTGGCCTCGGCACGGGCCAGATGCAGGATAGCTTGTTCGTGCTCCGCATTGGGGTAGTCGATTTTTACATGCAGTAAAAATCTATCCAGTTGCGCTTCCGGCAAAGGATAAGTGCCTTCCTGCTCAATAGGATTTTGCGTCGCCATTACCATAAATAAGGGCGGTAGCGGATACGTGGCTTTACCGACCGTGATCTGCCGTTCCGCCATGGCTTCCAGCAAGGCGGCCTGCACCTTGGCCGGTGCCCGGTTGATTTCGTCGGCCAGGATCAAGTTATGAAACAACGGGCCTTTTTGGAATTCGAAACTGCCTTGCTGCGGCCGGTAAATTTCGGTGCCGGTCAAATCGGCCGGTAACAAGTCCGGGGTAAATTGCACGCGATGAAAGTCGGCTTCTATGCCTTGGCTGAGTACGTTGATGGCGCGGGTTTTCGCCAAGCCCGGTGCGCCTTCCACCAACAAATGACCATCGGCCAGCAGGGCAATCAACATCCTTTCAACCAGAACTTCCTGGCCGATGATCTGGGTGTTGATGTGAGTTTTGAGATTTTGTAAGGCGGCTTGGCTGGAGCTAAGACTTGTCGCAGTCATGTGTATAAAAAATCCTTATGTTTAACGAGGTTGTGACCGAGTTGAGTCCTGAAAGTTGCGCTATATCTAATTTTTACGCTGCAAATCTTTCCACTCGCGATGCGCGACCATAATGTCGACCACTTCTTGCGGATCGTCGGTGACGGTAATCAGCTTTAAATCTTCCGCGGAAATGGTGCCGTATTCCATCATCTTGGCTTTCATCCAATCCATCAGGCCGCTCCAGAAATCAGTGCCGAACAGTACCAATGGAATCGGATAGATTTTGTGGGTTTGCATCAAGGTCAAGGCTTCGAAAAACTCGTCCAGCGTGCCGAAACCGCCCGGCATACATACGTAACCGATCGAGTAGCGCACGAACATCACTTTACGCACGAAAAAATAGCGAAAATTCAGCGAAATATTCTGGTACGGGTTGGGGGTTTGCTCCATCGGCAATTCGATGTTCAAGCCGATAGACGGTTGATCATGCAAAATCGCACCTTTGTTGGCGGCCTCCATCACGCCGGGCCCACCGCCGCTGATCACGGCAAAGCCTTCCTTGCTGAGCATTTCCGCCAGTTCCACAGTTTTTTGATAATAAAAATGCTCGGGCGGCAAGCGGGCGGAACCGAAAATCGAAATCGCGTCGCACAAACCGGACAGTTCGTCGAAGCCCTCGGTAAACTCGCTGATGATGCGAAAAATCCGCCAGGATTGATCGCCTTTCAGGTCGTCGATGATGCTGGACGAGGTCGAGCCGTCAGTGCGGCGATTTTTGATGCAACTCATGATTTATTCCTTAAATGAGCACGCTGTGCTAATGGCAATGGGACGAAATAACCTGTTCACGGCAGCTCAACCAAGCGATACGCCAGCTTACCGGCCAGCAAAGTATGGGTCACGCGCCCAGTCAAGGTCTGCTGCCAATACGGCGTATTGCAACCGGCGCTAAGCCAGTTGTCGCGATTAACCGGCCAATTGGCTTGCGGATCGAAAATACACACATCGGCCGCAGAACCCGGCCTTAATGTGCCGCTAGCCAGGCCTAAAATGTGTGCAGGTTTGCAGGTTAGATTGGCAATGGCTTGTGACAAACCGATGCGATGTTGTTGGGTCAGTGCCAGCGTCAATGGCAACAGGGTTTCCAGTGCGGCCACGCCCGCTTCGGTTTCCGGAAAGGCGCCGAGTTTGGCATCCAGGTCGTGCGGTTGGTGATCCGAGCATATCGCGTCTATGGTGCCGTTAACCAGGCCCTCGCGCAGATATTGGCGGTCGATGGCGCTACGTAGCGGCGGCAATACATGGTAGTTGCTGTCGAATGGGGTGATATTGTCTTCGGTCAGATGCAGTTGGTGAATCGCCACGTCGGCCGTGACGTTTAGGCCGTATTTCTTGGCCTGCTGCAATTTGATCACCGATTGTTTGCAGCTGATTTGACTAATATGCACCCGGCAGCCGGTCAACTCCGCCAACTCCAGGCATTGGGCCAACGCAATCGATTCGGCCGCCTCCGGGATGCCAGGTAAACCGTAGCGGCTGGCCACCGCACCCTCGTGCGCGCAGCCCTTGCCGGACAGGGCGGATTCATTGGCGCGATACATCAATAATAAATCGTGGGTGGCGGCATATTCCATCGCCCGCCGTAATATCAATAAATTGCCGAGCGGCTCGCTGGCGTTGCTGACGGCAATGCAGCCGGCCTGTTTCAACGCGAACATCGCACTGAGTTCGCTGCCGGCCAAGCGCTGCGTCAATGCACCGATGCTATAGATTTGCGGGTAGTCGGCCTTTTCCGCTTTGTCCTTGATGAACTCGACCACCGCCGGACTATCGATGCAGGGTTTGGTATCCGGCGGCAGGCACAATGAGGTGACGCCTGCGCTAAGCGCGGCGCGGGTTTCGCTGAGGATATTACCTTTTTGGGTATGGCCGGGTTCGCGCAAGCGCACACTTAGATCGATGAAGCCGGGGCAGACGATCTGACCGTTGGCGTCGATTGTCTGCTCGGCCGTGAAATCGGCGGATTGCTCCAACACCGAGACAATTTTGCCGTCAGCAATACAAACTGGACCGATGGTATCGACGTTATTGGCCGGATCGATGACGCGGCCGTTATTAATCAAAATCTTGGTCATGCCGCACCTCCCTGACTGTGCATCGCCATCGACATAATCGCCATCCGCACAGCCACGCCATTGCTGACTTGCTGCAAGATCACCGATTGCGGGCCGTCGGCGACGCTGGAAGCAATTTCCACACCCCGATTGATCGGTCCGGGATGCATCACAATGGCATCGGCTTTGGCGCGTTTAAGCTTGGCTTCGGTCAAACCAAAACAGCGGAAAAACTCGCTTTCGCTAGGCAAAAACGCCGAATTCATGCGTTCTTTTTGCAAACGCAGCATGATGACCACATCCACATCATCCAGGCCTTCGTCCATATCGTGCATGGGTGTCACGCCCATAGTTTTGACTTGTGCCGGTAGCAAAGTCTTCGGTGCAATTACCCGCACTTCTGATACCCCTAAGGTATTCAAAGCCAAGATTTGCGAACGCGCCACCCGCGAATGCAGGATGTCGCCAACGATGGCGACTTTCAGACCTTCGAATTGTTTTTTATGTTGGCGGATGGTGAACATATCCAGCATCGCCTGGGTAGGATGGGCGTGCTGGCCGTCACCGGCGTTGATCACGCTGATATGCGGCGCGGTGTGTTGAGCGATAAAATGCGCCGCCCCGCTCAGGGCATGGCGAACCACGAACATGTCAACGTGCATCGCTTCCAGATTATGAATGGTGTCCAGCAGACTCTCGCCCTTGGAAGTGGCGGACGTAGCGATGTTCATGCTCAACACATCCGCCGACAAACGAGTCGCAGCCAGTTCGAAGGTGGTACGGGTGCGGGTACTGTTTTCGAAAAACAGGTTGACGATGGTTTTGCCGCGCAGCAAGGGCACTTTTTTGACTTGATGTTCCGACATGCCGGCAAATGATTCGGCGGTATCCAGAATTTCGGTCAGCAGCTCCTTATCCAGGCCTTCGATAGTCAGAAAATGCTTGAGCTTGCCTTGTTCGGTAAGCTGGATGTGTCGGGTCATGCCGCCACCACTTGCGGGGATTGAATCTCGATGCCCAATGGGTCGGGGCCGGTCAGTTTGATACGTTGATCGCCGGCCAGATCGATGCGGATACCGTAACAGTCCGGTTGCAAGGGAATCTGCCGGCCGTTGCGCTCTATCAATACCGCCAGTACTACTTGATTGGGGCGGCCGTAATCGAAAATCTCGTTCAACGCGGCACGGATGGTGCGGCCGGTGTAAAACACATCGTCGATCAGAATGATGTCGCGGCCTTCCAGATGCGGCGGCAATTGGCTGGTTTTGACCTTGGGATGCATGCCGATTTGCGAAAAATCGTCGCGATAAAAGGTGATGTCCAGCATGCCCAAGGGTTCGCTCAAACCCAAACGCTGATGCATATGCCGTGCGATCCAGGCGCCACCGCTGTGTATGCCGATTAGCAAAGGATTATGCAGGTTACGCTCGCTAATCTGCCGGCGAATCGCGGCTTCCAGAGTGTCGAGCAGGTTATCGATATTCAGCGTGGTGATGGGCATGACGGTTACAGGGGGAATCTTGTTATTGTTATGAAATTCGGGAAAAAGCTGAAAGCGACGGGATAATAAGGCTGCATGGGCGTAAAACCGTTTTCGTCTTTTTACTGATCAAACCAGCTTTGCAGAATGATCTGTGCAGCCAGTTGATCTTGCACGGCCCATAGTTTAGCAGCGCTAACCTTTAGGTCGTCGAACAGCATTTGTTTGGCGGCAAACGTGGTTAGCGTTTCATCGATTTGGTGCACCGGCAGATTGTAACGGCCATTCAGCTGCCGACAGAATTTTTGCATGCGCGGGGTAATCACATTATCCGAACCATCGTTCTGTCGAGAAATGCCGACCACCAAACCTATGGGCCGCCATTCGGCGATCAGCTGACCGATTTTATGCCAGTCCGGCACTTGATTAAGCGATTGGATGGTTTGCAGCGGACTGGCAATGCCGGTATCGGCATGTCCCACCGCGACCCCAATTTTTTTGTTGCCGAAATCAAACCCTAAATACGCATCGCTGCTGAATTTTGCCGCCAGCGGATCGAGCTTAACCATGACCTGCCGGCGTGGTCAGGCGATTAATGTCGATACCTAATTGTCCCGCCGCCGCATTCCAGCGCTGGCTAATCGGCGTTTCGTAGAGTATCTCTTCACCGCATGGCGTGTTCAGCCAGGCGTTTTCGACCATTTCTTTTTCTAGTTGGCCGCTACCCCAGCCGGCGTAACCTAAGGCGATCAAATAGTGGTTGGGGCCTTTACCTTCGGCAATGGCCTCGAGAATGTCGCGAGAGCTGGTGAGGGTAATATTCTCGGCGGTACTGATACTGGAATCCCAGCGCTGTTCGCAGGCATCGTGAATGACAAAGCCGCGTTCCTGCTGTACCGGACCGCCGGCAAACACCGGGGTTTCCAATACATTTTCCAGCTCGGTTTTAATCCCCATTTGCTCGAAAATGTCGCGTAATTTCATGCCGGTCGGTCGGTTGATGACAATGCCGAGCGCACCTTCTTCGTTGTGCTGGCACAGGTATGTCACCGTGTGAAAAAAATGCGGGTCGGCTAAGCCGGGCATCGCAATCAAAAACTGGTTATTTAAATAAGTAACGTCTGTCATTGGAGTGCTGTATGGGCTAGCGGGCAGTCATGCCGGTTTCGTCTGAGAATTTCCAGACCCTGGTAATCACCAAAACGTTCACTTCTCTCAACAAATCATCGGGTAAAGCGGCAAAGGGCGCACTCATCTTCACAATCCGTTTCGCGGCGTCGTCCAGTGCGGAATTGCCGGATGACCGGACAATCCGCATGCTGTAAATGCTGCCGTCGGCGTTAATCCCCACGTCCATGGTCAAGGATTGCGAAACGCCTTTTTTGCGCGCCGCCTCAGGATAATTCAGATTGCCGGTGCGCTCAACCTTGTCCTCCCAATCCTTGACATATTGCGCCGCGAGATACTTGTGCGTGCTAACCGCGTTGACGAATTTAATCTTAGTATCTTGCGCGCTTTGTTGGGTATTTCTGATGCGCTCGCCGAGTTGGGCGATTTGTTGCTGAAGCGCTTCCGGGGATAATTTGGGGGCGGACTCCGGAACTTCAACAGCTTCCGGTAATTCTACCGGTTGCTCGGGTTCCGTCACGACCTTAACCGGCGCTTTGGCTTGGGTAAGCAGTCTCTCGGCGACCGGTTTGACTTGTGGAACCACCGGATGCGGCAAGACTTTCTTTGCCGGCGGACTGATCGATTGTTCCTGAGTGGCTATTTTTTGCTGCGGCGGCTCCGGTTTGCGGGTTTCCTCGCCGGCACCTATTTGATGCTCCGTTGCCAGATGTTTCGCATCCTTGGGCGCCTTTTTCACCGGAGCATGGGCCACGGTGATTTCAATCGAGCGGTTGATCTTAGGTGGCTGCGGTGCGGTGAAATTAACGCCCAACAACACGATCACATGCAGTACCGCCGCCACAAACAACGCCGTCAGCAGCGAATCACCTTGCGATAACGGCGTGGGAGTCAAGTCCGGCGCGTACATATCAGGCCTGGCATTGAGCGGCGATGTGGTCCATTAATTGAGCGCTGATATTAATGCCGAACTGTTTATCCAGCTCCTGCACGCAGGTTGGACTGGTGACGTTGACTTCGGTCAGATAGTCGCCGATGACATCCAGGCCGACAAATATCAGGCCTTTTTCGCGTAAGGTTGGCCCGACCTGTTCGGCAATCCAGCGATCACGGTCACTCAATGGCCGGCCTTCGCCGCGTCCGCCGGCTGCCAGATTGCCCCGGCTTTCGCCGCTGGCCGGAATCCGTGCCAGACAGTAAGGCACAGGTTCGCCATTGACCACCAAGATCCGTTTGTCGCCGTCTTTCACGGCAGGCAGGTATTTTTGCGCCATGATGTAACTGCTGCCGTGTTGAGTCATGGTTTCCAGAATCACGCTAAGATTGGGGTCATGCTCTTTGACGTAAAAGATCGACGCTCCGCCCATGCCGTCCAAGGGCTTCAAGATGATTTCCTGGTGCTCTTTTAAGAAGTCGCGGATTTTTTGCGGATCTCTGGCTACCAGTGTGTCTGTGCAGCATTGCGGAAACCAGGCGGTGAACATTTTTTCGTTGGCGTCGCGCAGCGATTGCGGCTTGTTGACCACATAAACACCCTGGCGCTCAGCCTGTTCCAACATATAAGTGGCGTAGATATATTCCTGATTAAAGGGCGGATCCTTACGCATGATGATCGCGTCCAATTCGGACAAGGCTATTTGCTGTTCACCGAGAAACCTATGCCACTGCTTGTCGTCGCGTTCGACTTCCAGCAGACGGGAACGGGCGTAAGCGTCGCCGTTGCGCATATAAAGGTCGGACAGTTCCATGTAATGCAGCTCCCAACCGCGCGACTGGGCTTCCAGCAACATCGCGAAACTGGTGTCCTTTTTAATATTGATCTGGCCGATGGGGTCCATGACCATGCCGAGTTTAATAGCCATTAAAGTCCTGTAAATTCCGAAGCAAGGGGAAATAAAACCGATTTTATCAAATTTATTTTGCAGGCTGTTGTTTACCAACAAAAGTTTTTTTGTTATAAAGCGCGGCTATTTTGAATTAAAAGCTCGCATTGAGGTAGTCATGTCCAGAGTATGCCAAGTAACAGGTAAACGCCCAGTAACAGGGCACAACGTTTCACACGCGATGAACAGAACCAAAAGACGTTTCACGCCTAATCTGCATCACCACAGATTTTGGGTTGAAAGCGAAAACCGTTGGGTTCGTTTGAGAGTATCTTCCAAAGGTATGCGTATCATCGACAAAAACGGCATTGATGCTGTTTTGGCCGATATGCGTAAACGCGGCGAACAATATTAAGGAGACTGACAATGCGCGACAAAATCAAATTGGTATCTAGCGAAGGCACCGGCCATTTCTACACCACCACCAAAAACAAAAAAACCATGCCTGAAAAAATGGAGATCAAAAAATTTGATCCCGTGGTTCGTAAGCATGTGATGTACAAAGAAGCCAAGATCAAATAAACAGCGTTTTATTGATCCGCTTTCAGGCGTTGGCGGGCTAGTAGCAGGGTTTTTTCCGACTAGCCACCGCCACCGGCTTTCTTCATCGCTTCCAGCTCGGCTTTCAGCGATTCCGTAAATTTGGCAAGTGCCAAATATTTCATCTCCAAAGCTTTCTTCTCGGCTTCCAAAATATTATATTTGGTTTTAAGTTGCTGCAGAAAACGCCGCAAACGCTCCATATCATCTTGTATTGAGGATTGCTCGGTGAACGAGTGACTCGTCTCGCTCTCGCCGCTGCTCCCTCTAAAATTACCGGTCTCAATGCCGTCGTCGATCGGAAACGATGAAGGTGCTTTCAGTTCGTCCGGGTTAATGCTGTCGATACCGCCGCTTAAAATCAGCGCATTGAATTTGTGCCGCATCAGGATAAAAGCCGCCGTTTCGCTAATCTTGCCGTTCTGGCAAACCACGACGATGGGATGCTGCCGATTCAAGGTTTTTAGCTGCATGCGCAAGGAAAAAAACGGCAGATTGATGCTGAACGGCAAATGCTTTGGCTTGTATTCATCGGGCTCGCGCACATCGATCAAATCCGCACCCTTGGTCACCAAGTCTTGAGCGTCTTTATAGCTGATATATTTAAGCGTCGGCTGTTTGATCAAGTTCAGAAACTGCTCCTTACCCAATCGCAACAGGCAAACATCCGTCAACGCACTGACCGTAACGTTGCGAGGCTCGCCTGAAATCAATGCATCCTCACCAAAAGTATCCTGATCGCTGAGTTGCGCCAGCTTAATCTCCTTGGCATTGGGTGCGGGTTTCCTGCTCACCAAGCATTGCCCTCGTTTGATGATGTAGTAAAAGTCGCCCTGCTCACCTTGATTGACAATGACAGTGCCTGCATTCACGCGCACTTCCTCCATGCCCATCAAAATTTTTTGCAAATTAGCCGGAGGCAACGCTCGAAATACCGGCGACTTCAACAATGTCGTCATCCAGTCGTCATTATCCTCCACCTCTTCAGCTACCATAAAACTCTCTGCTTCTTCATACGGAACGTCTTGAACCGATTTCATCATATCAGCATTCAAACGCAAAAAACGAATTCGGCTATTGGCAACGGCATGCACTTTCCTGGGGATTTGATGCGCCAGCGCAAAGCGCGCCGAGGGGCTATCGGACTTGATCGTTTCGATCTTTAACAGATCGGTCTGTAAGGTCACGCTGCCATCGATCAAATACACCAGATCGTTAGGTTCATCCCCGCATTTGAACAAAAATTGGCCTTCTTCCGCATCCTCGACCTTGATTTGTGCGCACAGCGCCTCAAATTTACTGAAGGGCAAGGTGGATAGCGGAATTAATTGCCGAATCACACGGCCTTCAGCGGAATGGATGTCGACAGCCACGTATTCGTCGCGAATAAAAAGTGAAGGGAAACCAACAAGAAAACTTAATCTATGATAGTCGATTATTAAGTAAACTCTCAGTGAAACATTTTCCCGCCCAGCGAGTCCATGCTGGCAACTTAACTGCCTGGAATGCAAAAACCATGACGAACATGAACAAACTATTCCTGATTATCTTGTTTGGCCTGAGCAGCTGGCGAGCCAGCGCAGAATTGCCCGGACAAGTCGACGGCGCACCTTTGCCGTCCCTGGCGCCGATGCTGGAGCAAAGTATGCCAGCCGTCGTTAACATTTCCACCTCGACCAATGTGCGGGTGCAGGAAAATCCGTTAATGAACGATCCGATGTTTCGGCGTTTTTTCAACATCCCCAAAAACCAGCGGCAACAGCAAAAAAACAGCTTGGGCTCCGGCGTGATTATCGATAAAGATCAAGGCTATGTGTTGACCAATAATCATGTGATAGACAAAGCGGACAAAATCACCGTCACGCTTAGCGACGGCCGGCAGCTTAACGCCAAGCTGCTGGGTACCGACCCTGAAGCCGACGTGGCGGTGATTCAAATTCCCGCCGACAACCTCAGTGCCTTGAAAATTGCTGACTCCAATCAACTGAAAGTCGGTGACTTCGTAGTCGCCATCGGCAACCCGTTCGGCTTGGGCCAAACCGTCACCTCAGGCATCGTCAGCGCGCTGGGCCGCTCCGGCTTGGGGATTGAAGGTTACGAAGATTTTATTCAGACCGATGCCTCGATCAATCCCGGCAATTCGGGCGGTGCCTTAGTGAATTTACGCGGCGAATTTGTCGGCATGAATACGGCAATCCTCGCGCCTACCGGCGGCAATGTCGGCATCGGTTTTGCGATTCCGTCGAATATGGCGGTTCGCTTGATGGAATCCTTGGTGCAACACGGCGAAGTGCGCCGCGGTTTGCTGGGTGTGACCACGCAAGATTTAACGCCGGAACTGGTTAAAGCCTTTGCCTTGAAAAGCCAGCACGGCGCGGTCGTTAGCCGCGTGGAGGCCGGATCGCCCGCCGAAAAGGCCGGATTGGAGCCTGGCGATATTATTATGGCCATTAACGGCCAGGACGTAAAAGGCGGTAGCGCGCAAATTCGCAATGCGGTGGGCTTGCTGCAAATCGGCGACACTGCCAACCTGGAGATCATGCGCGGCGAGGAACGCAAGTCGCTGCAAGCCACCATAGGCAAGCCGAAACGGCCGGAGCTGGACGGCAGTAAACTGCATCCGACTTTAAGCGGCGCGGTGCTGGGCGTGACCCCCAAGGATCAAGTGGAAGGGGTGATGATAGAAAAAGTCGAACAAAACTCCAAAGCCTGGAAAACCGGCTTGCGGCCCGGTGACATCATCGTCACCGCCAACCGCTACCGGGTCAGAAATCTGGATGAGATCAAGCAGGTGGTCAATCCCAATGCACCGCTGTTAGTCAATCTGCAACGCGGCGGCGAAGGCTTTTTCGTGGTATTGCAATAAACTCAATTCAGCATCGTTTTCAGCGCGGCCAGGCTGGCCTTGCCGCGCTGTTTAATTTCTTCCGGCGGCAACTGTTTTTTGTTGGCCCATTCCAAATCCTCTTCCGGCAATTCGTTTAAAAATCGGCTGGGTTCGCATTCGGTCATATCGCCAAAGCGTTTGCGGTGGGTACAGTAACTAAACGTCAACGTCTGCTGGGCGCGGGTGATGCCCACATACGCCAGTCGCCGCTCCTCTTCGATATTATCGGTTTCGATGCTGTTTTGATGCGGCAACAGGTTTTCTTCCATGCCGATCAAAAACACATGCGGAAATTCCAAGCCCTTGGCGGCATGCAATGTCATCAAACTCACCTGATCGCCGGCTTCGTCTTCTTGATTGCGGTCCAGAATATCCAACAGCATCACCTTGGCAATCACATCGGCCAGCGACTGTTCACTGCCTTGCTCCTTGGTGGCGATACGCTGCAGCAATTCGATTAACTCATACACATTTTTCAGTTTACGCTCGGCGGAGGCCGGGGTTTTGCTGTTTTCCTGTAACCAAGCCGAATAGT
The DNA here is from genome assembly GCF_047777895.1 of Methylomonas sp. TEB. Taxonomy (GTDB): domain Bacteria; phylum Pseudomonadota; class Gammaproteobacteria; order Methylococcales; family Methylomonadaceae; genus Methylomonas. Next base: position 51,027 of record NZ_CP180476.1, on the reverse strand, counting down.
TGATCTCGTCTATCATCCGGTTGATCACGACAAAGGTATCCTCGCGCTCGATCTTAATCGCCGTTTCTTTCAACCAATCGCAAAACTTGCTCAAGCGTTGTACCGACTTTTCCGGCAACCGTTGTTGCAGGCCCAACTCATTGCAGGCCGCGAACAGACTGATATGCCGCTCGTTGGCATAGGCGCCGAGCTTTTCCAGTGTGGTCGGCCCAATCTCCCGGCGCGGGGTGTTGATCACTCGCAAAAACGCCGCGTCGTCGTCGCGATTAACCAGCAAACGTAGGTAGGCCAACACATCCTTGATTTCCGCATACGAAAAAAACGAGGCGCTGCCGCTGATGAAATAGGGCACGTTGTTCTCGCGTAATTCCTTCTCGAACAAGCGTGACTGGTGATTGCCGCGATACAGAATGGCGTAATCGCCATAACTGCCACCGGTCTTGAAACGGTGATGGACAATCTCGGCGGTGACTTGCTTGGCTTCGGCAACATCATTCTTGTGACTCAGCACCCGTAGCGGGTCGCCATAACCCAACTCGCTCCAGAGCTTTTTCTCGAAGGCGTGCGGATTGTTAGCGATAAGCTGGTTGGCTACTTTCAAAATCCGCCCGGCGGAACGGTAATTTTGTTCCAGCTTGATAACTTGCAAGCGGCTGTAATCTTTTTGCAACTGGCTGAGATTTTCCGGTTGCGCGCCGCGCCAGGCATAGATGGATTGGTCGTCGTCACCCACCACGGTAAAGCGGCCCAGATTGCCCGCCAATAGCTTGACCAATTGATACTGGGTGATGTTGGTGTCCTGGTATTCGTCCACCAATAAATAGCGAATCTTGTTCTGCCATTTCTCCAATACTTCGGGATGTTGCTGGAACAGCAGCACTGGCAGCAAAATCAAATCGTCGAAGTCGGTGGCGTTATAGGCCTTTAAACTGCGGGTAAACGCCTCGTAAAGCAGCGCCGCCGGCAAGCTGTTGGCATCGGCTTGGCTCAAAGCCTGGATGGGCGTCACAAAGGCGTTTTTCCACTGGCCGATTTGCCAGTTGTACTGCTCCACATGATCAATGTCGCAGCCGCCCACGCCGTGACTGACCAGATTGCGCAGCAAGGTCAGCCGGTCCTGTTCGTCGAACAAGGTGATCGCCGCCTTATAGCCCAGGGCTTTGTGTTCCTTGCGCAGAATATCCAAGCCCAGGGAATGAAAAGTCGATACCCGCAAGCCGCGACTGGCTTTGTCATCGATCAGCCTGCCGACCCGGCTCTTCATTTCCCGCGCCGCCTTGTTGGTAAAAGTCACCGCCGCGATATGTCGTGCTGGCGTGCCCTGTTGAACCAGATAAGCGATCTTCTCAGTAATCACCCGCGTCTTGCCGCTACCGGCACCGGCCAGTACCAACAAGGGATGATCGATGGTTTTAACGGCAGCGAGTTGTTGGGGGTTGAGTTTGGGGGACACGAAAACAAAGAGGTTATTGACAGGCCGGCCATTATCGCAGGGCTAGCTGAAATTGTGTGAACTTGGGCGAATGAGCGTGGGCTTGATGGGAGCTCGCGGAGCATATTAGTCTTTTTGGAAATCGGAGACATAGCAACGAGAGTCGCGCAGCCTCAATGCAGCGTCAGCGAAATCGAGGACGTCGGCTTACCGACTACCAATTCTAAAGCGCATGATGAGAAAAGACGGTGCCTAACATGGCAGTCAAACGGACGGGCAAAAAGCTTCGCTTTGCTCTACGTGGCGCAACAAACAAATGAACATGACACACATCAATCTTGTTGCCATACTTTTTACTTGGCGCCGTTACGGCCTTATTCCCTGGGGCAACGCTGATTAAATCCCCCGCCAGGCTTTGAATCTGGTGTTCAGTAGTTGATCTGGCGACGATCCGAGCAGATTATTCATCTAGCGATCATAGTTAAGCCTTAATTTTGCTTGACCTTCCCATTATGTAAACCTTTAGATTGATGCCTCCGGATGGTCTCCGAGGTAAGGTGACTATCCATGACTAAAATTTGAATATTTTTTCAGGAGGTTGAAATGGAATCACATGGGGTAGCCAATCAGAAAACCGCACATGTTTATAACACAGCCGCCGATTTATTCGATCACCCGGCCAACACGTTTTGGAACCGTTTCGGTCATAGCACCATTGAGCGAATAGGTTTGAGGCAAGGTGACCAAGTATTGGATGTTTGTTCCGGAACCGGCGCTTCAGCCTTACCGGCCGCGCGGATGGTCGGCTCGGATGGCCGGGTGGTTGCGGTCGATTTGGCAGAAAAACTATTGACTCGGGCAGCCGATAAAGCCCAAGCCGATGGTCTTGAGAATCTGGAATTTCGGGTCCATGATATGCTTGCTCTAGGTTATCCCGATGGTTATTTCGACGCCGTCGTTTGCGTGTTTGGGATCTTTTTCGTACCTGATATGGCCGCCGCCGTCAAAGAATTATGGCGCCAGGTCCGGCCAGGCGGGCGATTGGCTATTACGACCTGGGGACCGGATTTATTCGAGCCAGCCAACACCTCGCTTTGGCAAGCCATCCGCCAACAACGCCCCGAACTCTATAAAGACTTTAATCCTTGGGATCGTATTTCCACACCGAAAGGACTGTTGGACATGCTGGCCGAAGCCGGTTTAACCGAAGTGCACATTTCTGCCGAAACCGCGACTCATGCTCTGTCTGAGCCTGAGGATTGGTGGACCCTGGCGATGGGTAGCGGTTATCGGGGAACCTTGGATCAGCTCAATAGCGAACAGCTACAGAAGGTGAAGCAGGCCAATCTCGACCAATTAGTGAGCCAATCGGTTACTGAGATTTCAGCCAATGTGATTTATGCCGTCGCCGATAAACCTGTCGTTTAGAGCCTTGCGTTTTTTTCATGAGCGATTTTTTCAAAAAATACCAGGGACTAAAAAAGCAAAAAAATCGCTTGTCCTTCCCATCGCGGTAACCCGCCGGCTTATTGCAATCCGTCAGGCATTAACCGAACCCGCTAGCGGGCAGCGAACTGGCCGCCCGCAACACTGAGCCCCCTATTGGAGAGTGAGCGATGAATAGCAGCCAAGCTCTGAAAATGACCGGCGTATCCGCCAAAATGATTCGTCACTACGAAGGTATCGGACTGATCAGAAAATGCGTGCGCACCGCATCGGGCTACCGGACCTACAACGACACCGATTTGCAAGTGTTGCGGATGATCAAACGAGCTAGGGGGCTGGGGTTTTCGCTGGAGCAAATCCGCGATCTGGTTTCGCTGTGGCAAGACCCGGTAAGAGCCAGTGCCGATGTCAAAGCGCTGGCCCAATCCCATGTCGAAGATTTGAATCGACGCATTGCCGAATTAACCGAAATGCGCGACATTCTGGCCCGGTTGGCTCAGACCTGTAGCGGGGACAATAAACCGGATTGCCCGATTATCGATACATTGGTACTCGGCCAGCAGCTGGTTTAAGACTACATAATCCAGCGATTATTCTCCCTTGGTTGTCTCCCCGTTTTGCTGGTTCCGGATCTGCAAATACGCGGAAATGACTGATGTTTAAGGATAATCAGTCTCAAGTTATTAACCCGGCCCTCAAATATCGTCGCTCCCGCTTAGGCGGGAATGACGGAGCCAGAGAATTTAACAGTCTGGTTAATAAGGACAAAGATAGACGTTGTCGAATATGAGGTGTCTAAACCGGGGAAACCAGCGAAGGCTGAATCACGCATCCCCTAAAATCGAACACACTTAGAATTGAAGTACGCTTACGGTGCACAACTCACCACCAATTCGTCACTGTATTGGCCGACTTCCAAATCTTTCACCACATAAACCGCCGTATAACGGCGCAGCTCAGGCTTGCCGGCCACCAATAGCGGGCGGTTATCGACATAACGGGTTTGAGTGTCACGGGCTAGAAACACAAATTCGCTTTCGTTCTCACGCTGGGAATAGATATTGATGCCGTCGCTTTTGAATTTTTGAAAACTCAACACCACATTACCCCCGGTCTGATCGGCAGCTTTCAGCACCGGTTTGGCATCGGTTAAATCCATATTGATTTCCGCACCGACGATACCCAACAGACTACCCAATGCCTCCGTATAACCGGGGTGAGCCTTGATGCGCCGCGCCAATGCCCTCACCTTATTCTCGAATTGGCCGCGATAAGCCTGCTTATCGGCGGTCGCATGATGCGCGGCCGCAGCGGCAATATTGGCGGCCGACACTTTGCCATGCAGTTCTTGGTTCTCGGTATTGCAGGCGGCAATGTCCTCGTCGGATAAACCCAGCTGGGTTTTCAACGCGGCGAGGTTGAGGATAAACCGGTCATGCCATATCAATAACTCGCCATCGGGACGGGGGAAATAATCTGATTTAGCCATCAGTGTGCTCCTTATAGATAAACGATAAGCAAGCCAGGCAACGGCCAACAGGCCGAATCGCCGGCGGAAGTATTGGAATAAATCGAAGGGAATAACTAGCGTTAAAACTATGTCGCCCAAGAGTATAGATAAGCTATCAACTTACACAAGTGCGGCTAAATGTCGCGCGTTTGGATTTTAAAATTACCCGAAGGCGTAGCTATAGGTTTTAAGGTAACTTCCAAAGCACCCGTGCGGGTTGCCGACCACTGCGAAGACATTCCCAACAATCCCGGCGGCATATAAAAATCCCCGGAAGGCATATCCCAATGTCCGGAATGCACCTACGCAAACCTGGAAGGCGCATCCACCGGACTCGAAGGTGCAGCCATGAAACGCGAAGGCACCACCGGACCTCTCGGGGATGCCGCCGGGAGATTTTTATATGCCAACGGGTTGGGTTTATATGCGGTCGGGGCTGAAGGGAGTGCGTTCGAAGCACTTTTTGAATCGTTACCACACGCCGTGTAGTAACGCCGGGCTTTTCCGCGTCGCGGACCATGCACCGTGACGCAGTTGAACTGTAATCCATATCTTGAGCGCAATTTCTATGTCGCCTAGTTATTAATTACACCTCTATATCGCCATCGTCACGCCAAATTTGGCGTGCCAATCCTGTGTAAAGCTTACCAGACAACCGAAGAACAGCTTCACCTTTCTGCAAAGGTTTATTTAGAGACTGCCCGAGTACTTTCTTCTGTTCATTGTCCGACAGCGTTTGAGGCGAAAAATGTATTCCACATTCTGCCAACTCAGCAAAATCTGTTGCGTTAGCTCCTTTTGTCAAAAAGGCATCCGCATCTTGAGACGCTAGCCAAACAGGAAAGCCCCATGAACGGCCCTGCCGAGCCAAAGAACCCAAAAGACCAGATTTCCCCTCCTTTGGTAGTAACAAATGCGCTTCGTCAACAAACAATACCATTTGCAAAGGCTGAACGCCTTCTTTAACCGCTAGGGCACGATTTAACTGCCGCATGATGCAGTTTAAAATGAAAGCGACAGCCAATACTTTAGTATCGTTGTCGTTACCGAGAGGCTTGAAGTCTATAACTTGTGACGAACTTAACCAGCGCTCAATCGGCTGCGCCCTGTTTGCGTTTGAAAACAGGTTGAATTTGGAAATTTTCTCCAATATTGAGAGCGCAACCCCTTCTTCTCCCCGTTGCTCCAATTCTGCCGCAAGACCTTGAAAATCCGGACGTTCCAGACTTTCAAATGCATCTCGAATGGCTCTCTCCTGATTTGCGCCAAGTTGTGGTGCGAATGCGCCCACCAGAGAAGCAACCTCAGAGGCAATCTGGGCATTCTCCGCCTCGGACTTCCCTCTAAACAAAGGATTGATGGGCAAACCCTCTGAAATGAGACGAATATAATGTGCCCCCGTAATTTGAAGAAAATTATTTCGGGTTTGCGTTTGTTGCGGGTTTGAAGGGTCCTCTTCCAACTCACCTTTCAAGTCGAAAAACAAAAATCTGACACCTTGGCGCGATATTTGGGCCAACAGGTCCAAAGCAAGTTGGCTTTTGCCTGAGCCGGGTTTACCTGAAATTACGGTAAGGCAGTTCCCGCCCGCCGCATTGATTGTCCAAGATTCAACGTCATCAAGTAACTTGATTCGGACCGGATGGTCCACAATCGCCAAAGGCGTTATTGCGGAGCCTTCTTTGGATTGAATAAGTTCAGGACCGGTTTTTGCCGTTTTGATCAACGCTGATGTGAACATGATTTGGTCGCCATTGTATTCGTCCCACAATTGCATGAGACGATGGCAACCGTACTCGAAATAAAGGCGAAACGCTTGCTTGTAGGCAGTTTCATCTAGGGTCGAACCATTGCGATAATTTAGAGCTGCTCTCACTACTGGAGCCAAGTCGTCGCCAACGATAGTTTCTTCAGCTAACTCAATACCCTGGGAATCGGCCACCTTAAATCCATTTGGTAAGCCTTCTCCCAAAGCCAGGAACATTCCAGCTCTGCCCAAGACTGCTTTATTTGGAGCATGGACGCGGCTCCAAACCAATTCCAAGAAATCACCTACAGCGGCACTTGTTTTTATTCTCATGGCAATAATCTCTAAAGCACTCGTTTGAAGTAGTCATTGCTGACTCTAACTTGGTACGAGTTCGATTCTGGATCACCTTGGGGATTTAAGGTGTAGACCCTGGATAAGTGGGGTGCGATTCGGTCAAAAAGATCGCTTTTGGGATCGATTTCTGCGTTAGTAGTCAGAATGATGCTTTGATGACCCGAAAGATATAGTCGTTCCAATACGTTTTCACGGACTTCTTTATCCAGACGCCCCAATGGCGTATCAACTACAAGCGGTGTTACGAAGCGGCCCAAACGACGCAACGCTTCGGTGAATGCCAAAATTCGAACTTGGCGCTGACCAGCCGAGGTATTGGCGCTTTCCCAGGATACGCGACTGCCATCAGACTTTTTCAGGAAGCAATTCCAGTGTTGATCAAACTCCATGCCGACGTATTCTAAGCCTCGGTCGGTTATATCGAGCCACAATCCTCCAACGATGTCAGCAATCTTCTCTCGAAGTGATATGGCTGCGCTGGACTTAATTTGGCTTACAGCGTCCCGATAGCGATGCGCCAAGCTATTGAGATCCCGTCCTTTCTGTACTTTTTGCACTTACTCCGACAGATTGGTTTCCTCCTTACGAAGCTCGTGGAGTTTATTATTGATTAGGATGCGTTCGGCCTGAATATTGGAAATCTTTTCGTCGATCTGTTCTTTATGTTTTAGAAGGGAGCCTCTGCGCTCACGTAACTCATTGCCGAGAGCGATAGCAGTGCTGTCCGAGTTCAGTACTTTTAACGTTTGATCAAGCTCTCTGAGTTCAGATGTCTTGCGCTCTAATTCAGCACACAAGTTAGCAAGACCTTGTATCGCTGTAGCCTGAGTTCGTAGTTTTGATCTGATCTGAATGCTAAGCTCGTTACGTTCAGGAACAACAAAGATTGTCTCTGACATACCCTCAGGCGGGGGATTGAACAAACTTTGAAGTGCAACATCTATTTGGGCTTCATAGAAACTTCGAAGTAAATCATCCAGCACAAAGTTAGGCGGGACGTTTTCAAACACAGCTTGCTTTACTTGAGGGATTTTTGGCTCTACGCTAGCTTTTCGATTTTCGAAATCTCTTCGGCGTTCCTCCTTCAGTAAATATTCATGAAGCTCTGCGCGGAATCCACCTAACAGAGAAATGGGTAATGTCGATTCCCAGGCCGTGCCAAGATTGGCTTCCAGCTTGTCCTTGGTTGATTTTATTTCCTCGCGCTGTTTGGTCGCTTTAGTCAGTTGTTCAGGATCTACGGCCCCGATAGATTTGAGCTGATCTTCTACATCATCAAGTTCCGATATGTTGTCCCGAAGTTCTTGTTTTTGGTCTGACTCATCAATCGAAAGCGTTTTGAGATTGGACTCATGGCGAAGTATTTCAGCCGTGATGTCGTTTAAGCGACGTTCCGCCTCGGAGCCACTACCGTATATTTTGGGAATTTTATTGGCAGTCAGTTGGCGTAAGTCTTCCTCTAGTTCCGAATAGGAGTAAAGGCCAAGCACTCGGCTGATGCCTTCAGTTATTTCCCGCTCATTTAGCTGGATGCTTTGGCTACGCTCCGCGTCGAAAAAGAAAAAGCGTGTCAAATGGCGTGGCAAAAAAGCGTCGCGCAACTTTTGAACCTTGTCTTCGTCCTCTATCCATTGAGAATCTCCAGATAGATTGGCTTTAGAACTAAAAACCGGAGGTGAATTGGGTCGCCACCTCACCTGACGAACCAATGTCAATGTTCGACCAATACTGCCGGTTTCATCGCGCTGGCTTAATTGTAACGTCATTGAGCAACTGTCTTCGCCCTCGGATTTTGCTCGACGATTCAATGATTCAGCCAAATCAAATCGAGTCGCATCTGAACCCGATTCAACTTTTTTAAGATCAATAGCGCCACTTTCTCCGACAGTGGCTAGATATAGTGCTCGAAGCAGATGGGTTTTACCCGCACCATTCTTGCCACCGATAAGCGTGGCTCGACGGTATCCCTCAGTTCCAAGCTCGAAGGTATGCTCTCCGTAATATGGCCCGAAATTCTTGATAGACAGCGAATCAATATACACCTCAGGCATTCGTTTGTTCCTTTTCCAGTTGGCGCTCTCTCAAATCATCTTGCAATATCTGCAACAGTTCGTCTGGCAAGCCTACAGCACGGTGGCTTTCACCATATTCTTCGACCTTCGAAACAAGCCGTCGCAATGTTTCTATCGATATTTCCTTTTCCGTTGCTACGCGCTCCTCGATTTCTCGCAACTCAGCTTCATCCTTTCTGTCTGGCATGGCGTCACCCTTTTGCTGGAAGATAATATTGACGACCCCCGTACCGTCATCTGGATTGCGAGCGCTATTCCAAAAGGTTTGAATCCAATGCAGCTCTTCTTCACTGATGACAGGGAGACCCGATTCGTCTTGCAAAGCTAACAGTTTAGTTAAAAGCTCTTTCCGAGCCTCAATTTTCAGCGGTCCCGGTCCTTCTTGACCGTTTTTCCGCACCATATCGCGGTAACCGTTCTCTGGATCACGAAAATGCAATAGTGTTTCGCGAAACCGGAGCAGTGATTCCATACGCTGATCTCCAGTGGCTAGCAAACCCTCGCTGGCTTTATCTTTCTCTACTACCGTGCAAGTCCAGCAGCCAAATCTACTATTGCCACATGAGGGTGTAGATTGGTCAACCACCAGCGGGCACTCGCCGCCAGATGCATCCCTATAAAGCTGAAAAAGAGTTTGATTGTCGCCATCCCATGGACAAGGACGTTCCATCAAGTAATCCCAAACCTCGAAAGTAGAGATATGTTCAATCGGGGTCGAAATCCAACAACGAGGTAAGTCGTCATGGCGTCGCAAACCGAATTCGCTCTTAGCCCGAGAATCCAATGTTTGTGCACGTGAGCCGCTCTCGCTTCGACGGGCTCCCAACACAATAATGGCTTCCCCCCAATGCCCGAGCTTACCGCGAATGAATTCGCTGACGGGATCAATCTTTAACCGCTGAGTACACCAACGAAAGGTTCGATTAGCAGGCTGGTGAAAAACCCGCCGATATTTCCCCTTACCCACGATGTTCGTGATTTTTTCGAGTTGAAATCGGTCATGACATCGAGTTTCAAGCGTTTTGCCCCGGTTTCAAGGGCTTTTTATTCGCCTGAAGCCGTCTGTGGACGGTTTTCAGGCGAACTTCACCCTAGGCGGGTGCACTCCACGCCGGTTTCGGCGTGAACACCAATAGGTTGAGCATGCGCGTCAGGTTGTAGGCGGCAAAGCAAAACAAGGCCTGACCCGCGACTTTGGCTAAGCCGATGTGACGGGTTTTGCGCAGGCCGCCGACCGTTTTGACCCAGCCAAAGGCTTCTTCGACGATTTTGCGGCGCTTGAGACTTTGGGCGTAACCTTTGCCGCGCGCGGTGCGGCCGTCGACGGCACTGCCAATCTTTTTGCGGGCCACATGGGCTTTGATATCACGGGACTCGAGTCCGTTGACGAACGCCGGTTGGTCATAGCCTTTGTCGGCACCGACGCTGCCACCTTGGGGCACGCGGCGTTTGATCATTTTTTGCGCGGCTTCGATTTCGGCGGTGCCGGTGGCTTGTGTGGTTTCGACATCGACAATCAGGCCGTTGCGATTCTCGGACAAGGCATGGGTGATGTAACGCAGTTTGGCCTCGGTGTATTCGCCTTTCTTGTAAAGCCGGGCTTCGGGATCGGTTGTACTTTGATGGGTGGCGTTGCTGCGCTTTTCGCCACTGAAGTCGATCTCGGGATTGCGGCCGGCGGGTTTATCGGGACCACTACCATCTTTTTTGACGAAGCTTTTGTGCGAGGCCCAGGCTTCAATGAGGCTACCGTCGACGCTGAAGTGTTCGTCGGACACCAGATTTTGCCATTCGGCTATGGCCAGTACCCGCTCAAAAAATTCGCGACTCAGGGCTTCAGACAACAGACGTTCGCGGTTGGCACTGAACACTGTGCGTTCCCACACGGCGTCGTCGATGCCCAGACCGACAAACCAGCGAAACAACAGGTTGTAGTCCAGTTGTTCCATAAACTGACGCTCGCTACGGACCGTATACAGGACTTGTAACAGCAAGGCGCGCAGCAGTTTTTCAGGGGCAATCGAGGGACGGCCTGTGTGCGAGTAACGCTCGGCAAAGACGGCATCCATAGAGGCCAATACGCCATCAACCAGTAGCCGTAAACGACGCAACGGATGCTGTTTGGGAATACGGTCTTCCAGGCTAACATAGCTGAACCAGCTGTTTTGAATGGCATCGTGTCCGCGCATTGAAAGGCTCCAAATTTAGGTAGCCTATTTTAACAGTTGGCCCCTCATCTATGCCTTAGCTTACTTGGCTTTTCGAGTTTTTCACCAGCCTGTTAGGCGGCGGATACCCACGGCCAATAATATTTACCCAAAATGACTGTTGCGCCGTTGGTTTTAATAGATGTGAAGAAATGTTTAATCCATGTGTATCTGAGCAGGCTTGCATAAGGTCCAATTCGCTTTGAACCCTCGCTACAACAGCGGGAATTTCCACACGAGTGTCGGTACAAACAATACAAATCTCTTTATTACGTTGTTCAAGCGGTAGAGCCATCACTACCTCAAAGACCAGGGAAGCAATCATGGAGCTATCTTTGCCACCACTATAGCCCACAATCCATGGCCTAGAGTCCATAGAGTAAAGTCTATGGAGGTTTTCCAGTATTTTTTGAATCATTGCTTTTTGAATATAAGTTGTCGGATGCCAAATTAAGTGAAAAATGGTTCATTGAATTTAAAGCAGTTTTTCATTTTTTGTGTCATACCCTATACTCGCTTTTGACACAAAAAATGAAAAATTCCGGATTTTGTGCCACTAATATTGAAAAATTTCGAACCCAACATTCTGATTTAGCGAGTTCGGCCAATTCTTGCAAGTCTATGCATAAACTGCAATGACTGGTTTGTATCTGAAACTATTCATTTATAACGCCGCATCAGCAAATTGTCCTCTGCGATGTTTTGTTTTCCGTCACTAAACATTCAAATCGGGCACGGAGAGAACATGAACTCGGCTAATGAAGGCAACTACGGCCCTGTAATTCAACTAAACCTCAGCCTTTCCTCGACCTATAGAGTTCAGCCGTAACCTCAGTGGAAGGAGAAGGTTTTGATGAGGTCTCTCGGCTATAAGATGAACGATATTGACTGTGAGATGAATGATCATTGTCTCGTTTCAGGGCTTGCATCCACCCTCGCTCAAATTGATTGTATTCCGGGGAGCCGCTCGGATAAGGATTGGTATATTCGCCACGAGATTCGTGGTACATCTTCATCCCTTCTCTATATTGGTCTTCGTTGTTCATTGTTACCGTTCTCCCCAGTTTTCTAAAAAAGGCATTGAATGATTGTTTCACGAACAAACCCATTGGCATTTTACTTAATAGTGGTCAAATGCCTTTTTCCGCTTTCATTATGTTTTTGAGCCTCATCCCTGTTAACCTGCACCGAGTTTTCCAGGAATGGGCGCCATGGAAAATGCCGCAAGTCATTGATAGACAATAACTCGTTCTACCGCCTGTAAAAAATAGGGCACCCATTTCGTTCAAAAAGTGGAAATTTTTTCCGAGCCGATTAACATACTTACCAATGAGCTGAATACTGCGTCGCCGGCCATACAATAGGCAATGCCTCTTGTTCGATCGCCACTGTCCCTAATCCGTCTTTCTCAGTTCCCCAACTCCATCGTTCACAGATATTTTGAATCTGTGTTAGCTCAGCCAATAATAAATCACGTGCTATGGCTGTATCAGCCGGCAGCTGAGATGCGGTCATGCAATGGAGTCTCAAATCGAAACCCACGTCTGAACAGCACATTGCTAAATGATTAGCAATTCTAAATCCGCCACCATCTATATCTCCCCAGTGATATACAGGAGTAGAACGCGGTAGCTCTTGAAGCAGCAATTTATACACTCTTTTCCAAGATGGGCTGGGCATTCCGCCTGTATAAAAAACAATCGCTCCTTGAGGCCGTTGGGCTACCAACTCGTGAAATGTTGTTAGGTTTTCAACTGTCAGTAAATATGAAAAAGATACTTCCCCTTTAATAGCCTTTATTTCCTTCGGTGCCAAACCGATATAGGGTCTTAATACCTTGGTTTCTTGTTGGCCATATAGAACCGCTAAATCTCCAGCCAGCAATAAAGTCGGTGGAAACTTAACTAAACCGAGTTCGCTAAAAACCTCTTCAGCTTCTCGAATAGAGGCTGATAAGTCATTTTGTATAAGCGAGTCAATGTAAGGAACCAGTGTTTCTAAACGTTTACTGTTACTAAAAATAGAGGCGCTTAAGCGACGAATAGGAATATCATCACCAACTTTGTTTCTACAATAATCTATAACCCGAATTGCGCTGATCCATACTTCAAAATCTCCAGGTTTGGAATTACGTACTTGCGAACCATGCCGCCAGCTCTCGAGTACTTGCTCCAATAATGGATACCGATCAAGATTCCGGGAAAACTCTCGAGAAGCTTGCTCAATCAATACCCAACGAGGCACTACCCCTAGGTAACTCGCCAGCAGGTTTTCATCAAGCAAAAGTACCCGTTCAACTTGAGAGTTCTCATCCGCTCGCTTGTCCCACTCAATTTTAATACCTCCCTGCTTTTCAGCGGCTCTCAGTACGGCATTACACTCCAATTTATCCTTGTGTCGCTGCAACCGCCAATACTCCGGCACTGACTTATCTGATAATCTTAATGATATGGCGCGAGAACCATCTTTAGCCAAAGCGTTTTCGGCTCTCCTAAGCAACTTTCCAAGAATAGAGTTAGCAGCTTCTTCACCTGATTGGACAACAGGCTCTCCCACCATCATCTCCGTTTACAGTGCATCAGCAATTAGCTGTGCTTCCTGGACATCAAGCAACTCTTGATGCAGCAAAGGAATATCGCTACTCAATAGCCGGCGAGCAGGTTCTTTGACCCGCACTTGCTCCACGAAGACATCCGCACCATACCGAACCAAATCATAATAATTGTCCAAAAGGGGCGCGAGCTTACCCACATCGGAGTCAGGCCCAGCCATCAATAGTTGTAAGCCAAGGTTTTTCAAGAATTCAGCTGTCACAAAAGTATTCTGAGCATCCATTCCGTAAAAGGCTTCATCTAAAATCATCAATCCAGCGCCTGAACGCTCTACACCAGGGCGAATACGGTAAGCAGTCGCTAAGGCTGCTCCAGCGATAACATAGAAGGGCACACGATGCTCGCCATTTGAAGCAACCCCCATCCGCTTACTTAAGAGATCAACCACTTTTCCATCCTGCCGAATTTCCAGGTCAAAATTGAAAAGCAGACGATAGTCCTCCAATGGATTGTTGCCTTTATCTTGACCGCTCTCGCTAGCCTCCAATAAAGCCATGATGTTGACCTGAGTTTCTGGTTGGCTGAACAGGTCTATTTCACTGTCACCAGAGCTATTCACTATCAGTTCGTGAAGGGATCTATGTGCAGGAGAAATATTCGCCACGAATTGATATTTCTCACCATTTGTAAACGCTGGGCAGATTTCTAGAATTTTATTGAGATCTCGTATCTCCTGGCGAACGCGATGAATGGCCTCCCGCATTTTGAATTTAACATCCGACTTGAAAGAGTCCTCGGCGGCCTGTCTCGCGGCCTGAGCCTCTGTCTCATAATTGGCAAGAGTCGAGTCTTTCAATTTTCCGATATGCGAAACGACCCACTTGTGAGCCAGTTGCCAATCATTACGCTCATCGAATAATTCGATGGAATGATCATTGATAAAATCGATAAAGTCGTCTCGTGCTTCTTGCTCGATTGAACTAATATTTTTTAGCCAGGTTTGTCGCTTCGAATATAGATCTTCCAGCGCATCACCAATGTCTTCGCTAACCATTGCCGATATTCGGTCATACTCGGCACTAGCAAGCTCATGATCCCAGTCTATATCTGTCACCGCTTCGGCAAGCTGTTGCTGAAGTTTTTGGTATTCTTCACGTCTGCTTTCCAGTTGTGGTTTTAAATTATCAAAATGTGTTGATAGCTTGGTAAATTCAGCATTGCGATCCTCGTAGTCTTTTTTACTTTTGTCGGCGTCACTTTTCGCTGTTTTTAATTTAAACTGCAAAACGGCCACGCGATCTGGAACAGGAATTGTGTCTGGATCGGGAGTGGCGTCAAGTTCAGTTACCGCTATTTGATGTGAAGTAAAAGCAGCCTCATAGGCTGTTTTGGTGACTTGCTGAATTGTCGATTGGAGATTATTTGACGCGCTCGCCAGCTTTCCAACACGTTGTTCAGCTTCTCTTGCCATCTGAAGCACCTTGCGGTTCTCTTCCAAAATGGCAGACCGATCTTCATTAGTTAACTTGACACCTAAAACCCAACGGTCTTCAGGTAAAGGGCGAATACGCTTAGTGCCTCCATTGGCACTCAACATGTAATCCATTGTTAGCGCCCTATCTTCACGACGAAGCTCTGCGGCTGTCTCTACACGCTTCATACGACCAAGAATTCGACGCAAATACGCCAAAGCTACTTTGTTTTCGCCTTGCAGCAACGCGGCTACAGTATCAGAAGCAACGGTTCGGTCTATCTCATTTTTTAGGTGTTCTGGTTGAATAATAGTGACATCGTTAATCTTCTCTCTGCGGATCAGCTCAACAGCTTCATCCTCGCTTCCTTCTTGAACCAATAGCGCTAACCGATGGGGTCCAAGAAAAGTTTCTATTGGTCCTTGCCATCGAATGTCGATTACCTGCACCAATTCGGCAACAGGCACACAGGTAATGCCTGCGCTAGAAAACAACGCAACCGCCCGAGCAACATTTCCATCGGTGATGCGGTTTCCCTGACTAAGAGCCTTCAGCTTTCCTTCACTGGAAAGAGAGGCCTTTTTTGCTGAACCAGCTACTTTGCAAGCGCTTTCAAGATTTTCTTGCAATAACGGGTTCACTCCTCGCAATAAATCAAGAACCTGCTCCGTTTGTGATACGTTCGCGATGTGATCAGACTTGGCCCAGCCATCCCAAATATCTAAATTTTGCTTTACTTCCTTAATCCAATTAGATGTTTCTCCATCACAGCTATCGCTAATCTCCTGTAATACCATCCTTACCTGGAGGGAAATTCGATTAACTTCTTTTCGAGTTTGTAAAACGGTGCTCGAGCGGGCTTGACGTAAACTAAGCAACTGCGCAGGTTGTTGCGCATCTGGATCGGCACTAAATTCCTGGAGCAAGGCCTCGTAGGCGTTCTGCAAAGTTGTTCGCAATTCTTCCAAATAGGGCAAATCTCTCCGGGCGTTCTCAACAGATTGGGAAAGTTCAGTAAGCTCTTTCTCCAAATTTGCAGCCGCCTCGCCGGCACTTTCACTTGCAAATTGAAGCTTTACGGCTTCAGCGACTGCCGCTTTTCGGCGTAAATCCGCAACTTTGGCATAACTTTTTTCTATGGCCTCGAGTTGAACAATCTGATCTTTAATTTGCTCAATTTGTTGACTCAATGCACGCAGGGTTTTGATATGTTGAAGCGTTCCGCGTTTATCAATAGGTGTAGCTTCAATAAGGTAACCTCGTAAGAAGTCACCAACGCTACTTACCGCTTTAAGATTGATACTATGACCAAATGCTCGCAGAAACCTTCGTGCATCAACACTCTGCTGAATATTGTGGAGTAACTCCCTGACATAGGATTCAGGCTGACTGGTAATCGTTGGCTCTCGTCCTGCTGAGCGGGAAAGCTTACGACCATGGTGACAAAAGAGCTCCCAGTCGATGGGCGCCTTGCTGTTGTCACCCGCATCTTCAAGGTGGTGCTCGAGTTTCAGGGCAACACCCGGAAACACATAAAGTCCTAGGGTACGACTATCGGTCACTGTTGCATGAATACAAATCCCAGCGCTCAGCACGTCCCGTTCATCTTTCCCCTGAAACACAAGAGAGATATAAGATAACGCCTCGTCGCGCTTACGAGTAATCACACCATTTTCACCATCGCCGGAACGCATAGTGCCTAGCGCGTATGATCGAATGCTTCGAGCATCCTTATGTACAGACTGGGCGTTGAAGTGCATGTGCTGACCATGACCACCCACCATTGCAATCTGTACTGCATCGATTAAGCTCGTTTTTCCCGCACCGTTTGGACCGATAATCGCAGTACCACCCGCTGAAATTTGGAAAGTTTCATAGTCCCATAATGAGAACTGCACAATATGCGCGCTAACGAGAGTTTTCATGACTCCACTTCCTCTTGTCGATTAACACCATCTTCGACATCTAATAGATTGGCACTGATATGGCCACCAAACCGGCTAACTGCATGTTCACTCAGTACATCCGTCACACCCGGAAGAATTAAGATCACAAAGGGCTGAGGGTCACCCTCGGGGGCAGGACAGGACTTAGCTAAACCATGGCGATTTGCCATTCTAAGCATCGACTTTAACGATTCTGTCTTCGTATCGAGACTACGCTGGCAAAGCAACTTAAAACTCTCTTCAAATTCAGGAATACTAACCATTGCTTCGCCGTCAGCTGTCAAATCACCAGCGCTGGCTCGCATGTGGTAAACATGGCGGAGCGTCAACAGAAATAAGGTTTCTTGCAGATCCATCGCCGCTAAAGTGCCGACATCCTGAGTAACGTAGCAATATTCAAAACGATCGTTAAATCCCAGACGCAACCCCATCAGATCCAACGCTTCTGCGAAGTCGCGTCTATAACTGGATACCAATCGATAGGCAACCGCCTGTCCCTGATGTCGGAGATATAAACACTGTTGGACAACCAATTGATATAACGCTCGCTTAAAATCCTGAATTTCATATAACCCATTGGAGCCTTCGGCAATCGCCGACCAGTCACGTGGCATGTCAACTTCTCCTAATAACTATGAAATCAGCCATTTCAAACAGGGGTGTTTCAGCTCGTATGCCTTCTTTCATCTGAACATCGAATTTCAGGCCGCGAAAAAGGGGATTTTCACGAATGGCTCTTGGATTTGCGCGTAATATTGAAGCCATACGCATTAGAACCAGAACAGCTACCGCATCCTCAACACTTTCAATTGGTAGGCTCGACGCATCTAATTGCGATCCAACGGGGATACGAGACTCGACGTAACGATGTATAGCGGCTGGCGTTGTATCACGATGTCTGATCATCGCTTTTCTGAGAATAAGTTCGGCACGTTCTCGCGGCGTCATTTCACGTTTTTTCATGGAACGACGAACTGGTTTGGCAGGAGGAAGATTTGGCATACGTAGCCGATAGTCAGCAATCACGGCGGATGGAGACAGTAGCCTGGATTCGATAGGTATACCGACTTCCGCAGCACGGCAAACTGATGAAACCGCATTTTTTAGGACATACTCCATTCGCTCCGATGCCTTGAGTCGATAACCCAGATAAGCTAAGGCACGCTGAGTTGCCGCATCGATCACGCGATCCATACGTTCAAGGAATTTTTCCACATCCAGCAAGCGATGAAATCGAGCAATATCCCGAGCCAATGCATCCTCCGCGGTTGTTTGTCGATCACCCGGTAGTTCACGATAGCCATCAAGTAATAATGAGCGCGATGGTTCACTTTGCGCTGCTTGATCAACCAACTCTATGATTTCAAACCGTAACATCAAAGGATGATTCTCTGTACGCATCTGGCGAAAATCACGTACATAAATTTCCTCGATATGTTCCGCAAAAAAACGTTTGACGAAAATCGGTGTAGCTTCTTCCTGAGTCAAATCACGAATCAAATCACGGACTCGTAGCGTTGTGGCATTTAAAGCATTGATCAAGCGGGAGCATAATAAAGCCGCACTCTGAAAACCGGCTGCCTGACCTTTTGGATCAGTAACCACGTGTTTCAACTGATTGTGGATCAATTGGATATTGCCCCCTACCAATTGAGGGCCTTCCATGGTGAAACTCTCTAGCAGCTCAAAAAAGCGGGCCACTACAGGTCGCATACTTACGAAAACTCTCGCTCCCACTCTATCTTCAATGAACCAACCGGTCTCAACAAAACGAGATAAAAGCTGGTTAGCTTGCACATTGACAGGTGTGGAGGATTCTTCTTCACCTTCAACCTCCCATCCACGATCAAGTAGAAATCTTTCAATTTCCTTGGTTATTCGCTCATGGAGGTAACCCTCTGGATAATCCGGCACACAATCCGGACCAAAAAATCGTTCAGATAGTTGAGTAAGTAAATCCCAAGCACGCCGGTTGTTCTGCCCAGTTAGAGGGTTAAACAATGATGAGGGCAGTCGGTCGAATAGGTTCATGCTAAATTTATACAACAGGATAATTTATATTTCAAGCTAATTTAGCTTTAAAGCTAAATTAGTGCTAGACTTCAATCCTGAACTATTTTATGAAACCTAGCCCGTGTCTCACTTAACTGATCTCGAAACAATACTTACCTGGGAAGGATCGATTGATAACGAGCGAATTCGCCAGCTGCTGGACGTTAAAACAGTATGGGCTAGTCGCTTGATGGGAGAATTAACAACCAGAATGGGAGATCGTGCCCGCAGAGCATCGGCCCACGCTCCACTGGAATTCATAGGACGATCAAACAACAGATATTCCCCTGATGAATATTTGCGAGTAATTTCCCACCATGATGACAAAGTATTAATTGAGCAAATAGAAGACGCCCGTGTGGATTTGTCACCGATTCACTTACCGATTTTTTCTGCATCTTTCTCGGCAGCAAAAACCGGCAGGGGTATAAAAATTGTCTATCGGTCTATGACCTCACCATCTGGGCGAGAAAGTATAGTGTTTCCCCATAGTATCGTCCGTGCCCCAAGGCGTTGGCACATGCGAGCGTGGTGCGAAGAGAGAAAATCTTTCCGCGATTTCACTCTTGGGCGCATAACGTCAATCGAACCAGTTGATACACCTGCACCCTATACAAAAATTGATGATGTAGAGTGGAATCAAATATTAGAACTCGTAATCGTAGCTCATCCTGATTTGTCAGTAGAACAGCAGGAAATGATTGCGGCAGAGTATTTTCCGGGGACTACAGCCAAACGGCTACGTGTAAGGCAATGCCTAGCTAGCTATGTCATTCAAGATCTTCGTTTAGCAATCGATCCCATCAGCCAACTTCCACCTGAATATCAACTATTGGTGAGTAATGCTGATAAATTGCCAAATCTATTCGTGTCAAATTTTTAAGTTATTTTTTTATCCGTTTAATTTTTGCCACCTCAAAACCTACTCAGACCAGCAACCTATTCTCCCTGCATACCAAAACGGACTTTTTTAACTCAACCGGCCACCTAGGATGACGGCGAAATTTTCTATCCCTAGGTTCAGCGAATAACAGCTTTCCGGCAGCAAATCGACTTTATGACTGCGGGCTAAAAGCAGCCTATGGAGGAATTACACAGAACGGCTGGTTGTTTTGTCATTGCTGTCGGTGAGAACGTCAAAGTCAGCTTAGGAAAGCCGCAACGCCGCCTGACGTAGTCTGTAGCGACAAGGCGTTTACCGCTTAAACATCGTATCAAACAACTCACGGGGCGATCTTGGGGCGTCAGCCTGACTTATCGCTACCGTGAATTGCGCCGGAGTTATAACTAAATCTGGTGTACGGCCCGACTTGATGAAAGGTGGCGCCCTCTGCTGAAATGAGATTGACGAGATCGAATAACAGCAAAATGAGAGACGCCATGAACAAAGATAATGCAAAAGACTGGAATAATGCCAGTGGGATTAACGATCCTTTGACGGATTTGTTGAAGACGGGTGCTAGAGCCTTGATCCAACAAGCCGTTGAGGCGGAGCTACAGGCTTTTCTGGGCGAATACGCCAAGGTTACCGATTTACGGGGCCGGCAAACCGTGGTGCGTAATGGCTATTTGCCTGAGCGGGAGATCGTGACGGGCGTGGGTAACGTGACGGTCAAAATCCCCAAGGTTCGAGACCGTTCCGGCGGCAGGATCAAGTTCAACTCGTCGCTGGTGCCGCCGTATGTTCGCAAGACAAAACGGGTGGAAGCGGCCTTACCCTGGCTGTATTTGCGCGGCATTTCCACCGGCGACATGCAGTCGGCCTTATCGGTGTTGCTGGGTGACGATGCCAAAGGCTTGTCACCTGCCGTGGTTAGCCGCCTGAAAGCCCAATGGGCCGAGGATTATCTGGCCTGGAATCGGCGAGATTTATCGAAGGAGCGCACTGTGTATGTCTGGGCCGACGGCATCTATTCGACCCTGCGTGGCGAGGATGATCGGCTGTGCCTATTGGTCATCATCGGAGTCAACGAACAGGGTGAAAAGCGCTTGCTGGCCTTATCGGACGGTTATCGGGAATCGAAAGCCTCGTGGCTGAGTGTTTTGCAGGATTTACAAACGCGAGGTCTACAGGACGTGCCGAAACTGGCTACCGGCGACGGCGCTTTGGGTTTCTGGGCAGCCATCAACGAAGCTTGGCCCACCACACAACACCAGCGCTGCTGGGTGCATAAGACGGCGAATGTGCTGGCGACGCTACCCGATTCAATCCAAGGCAAGGCCAAGGCGGGGCTGAAAGAAATCTGGATGGCGGAAACCAAAGCCCTGGCCAATCAAGCCTTCGACACGTTCTTGCGTGACTTTGAAGCCAAGTACCCCAAGGCGGTGGGCGTGTTGGAAAAAGACCGTGAATCGCTATTGGCCTTTTACGACTTTCCCGCCGAGCACTGGATACACATTCGGACGACAAATCCGATCGAATCCAGCTTTGCGACGATTCGCCATCGGACCACCCGCACCAAGAACTGCGTGTCCCGCAATACCTTGTTGGGGTTAGTGTTCCAATTGACGTTAACCGCCGAGAAGAGTTGGCGCAAAATACGCGGATTTAAACGATTGCCGGATGTGATTAAGGGCATCCGTTTTCAGGACGGCATGGCTGTCATCATGGAACCGGAGAAAACAGAAGAAACACAGCAGATGGCCGCCTGATTCAAATCAGCCATACACCAGATTTGACTATTTCTCATTGCGCCGCTATATTGTGGGTTGGATGAACTACTTTGCGTTAACTCGGAATATTACCGGCCATTCCCAGAGCTGGATGAATGGCTACGGCGGCGCATGCGCTGTTGCTACTGGAAACAGTGGCGATGGCCGCTCACCAAGATTAACCATCTGGTCTGATTGGGTGTCAGCTTAAAGGAAGCGATCAAAGACCAGTAGGTACGTTTTCATTACCCTGTTTCAACCGCTTGAGTAGCGGACCCGCATGCTAGGTGGTGTGGGGAGTGCGAGAGAGAACTCGCCCTTACCCGATTAGCTTTCTAGCTGCCGCTAATGCTGGTTCTATATGACATTTTTCAGCTTAATGTAAGCCTCCATCTCCACGTAACCATCCTTCCTCACGTCATTAAGATAGTGTTCCATTAGTGGAAAACCATCCGGCTCGAATCCGCTATTTGGGAACCAATTAGAATATAGCGACATGTGGAAATTAGTGGTTCCTTCTGGGGCACCTTTGTAGTGTGCAACAACATATTTCCCCGACGGAATGACTACCTTAAAAAACGGTTCTACAATCCGGGCTTCGGGACTCACGACAACAACCGCCTCGTAACGGCATTTTTCAATAGGTGTAATCGTCGGATTGTCATGACAAAAAGCAAAGCGTTCCTGTTTCTCATCTTCAATGCCATTGTTACGTGCCCATCCGATTAACTTATCCCACGTCTTGAATAATGATGCCGATTCATAGCCCGCCGGTGATGCCAGCCCGCAGGCTACTTGTTCTTTGACGTCCACTATTTTCACATTCATATGTATCTCCTCAAATTGGCCTAAGTTATTTGTCACCCAATTGGCAACAATTTCAGGATATATATCTTTGATATTAAATACTTTTCCATGCTTGCTAAATAGTTTTCCAATCTTGCTGTTTTCTGTACTTATAGGCTTTCTTATCTGGCTTGGGCTAACACCAAAATACAACTTGAATGACTTCGCAAAGTTAGCGCTAGATGAAAAACCAGTGGCAATGGCAATTTCAGTAATGCTCAGCTCTTTCTTAAAAATGAGCAGATTGGCAGCACGCTCAAGACGTTTACGGCCTACATAGGCATTAACCGTTTCTCCTACTAAGGCAAGAAATATTCGATGAAAGTGATAAATTGAAAAACTACTGGCCTCTGCAATTTCCTTCAAATCAATCGGGCGATCCAGATTCTCATGAATAAAACGCAAGGCAAGGTTGACGCGCTCAGCATACCGATTGCCGGTAGCCTTTCTCATTAGGGATAGATTGTTCATCGTGTGTTCTGAAAGCTAACAAGTTATTGAGCCGTTAACGGTATATTTACCACGAAACCTGTGGCGCAACACTACATTTTTAAACTGTAAGGTATCAAACGGCTTTGAAAATTTTCCAGAAAGATCGTCGAAAAGTTTCAAGTTGATGTATTGGGCTATTAGTTTTTCTATCGCTTTTATCCGTTGTTTAAAATGAGGCATTGTGATCATTTCAAACTATTTGCGACACCCATGCTATGGAACTTGACATGAATATATAAAATTCTTCATGTATGGTTAGAGGAAATTCCGATAAAAGCGGCTGTTTGCACAAATTTCGGATCATTGCCAATCCGTATTGCATCGGAGTAGTATGAAATGAAGACGACAGGAACCGGGCGTATCGTGCTTTGGCGCGGAGGGAGCCTGTGGATTGGTAGAGCTGGAGAGCCCACGGATTTTCATGCCCATCATGCAGTCCAGATTACGTTGTCGCTCTCAGAAGGTGGGGTTCGATTTCGGCGCCCTGGTGGAAACTGGGATACCTATAATGCGGCAATCATCGCTGCGCACCAACCGCATGCGTTCGAGGCGCGCGGTGAGTTTGTTGCGATGATCTTTGTTGAGCCGGAGTCAAGCGAGGGACGGGCGCTACACCAGATTTGTCTCGGTGAGGGGATTTCGTCGCTTGCCTATGAAGCGCTTGAGCTTGAACTTGCGGCCCTCGCCGCGTCCTACAACGGGGCCGTACACGATTCAGAACTTGTCACCTGCGCCCGTTTCGTGATTACTAAGCTTACCGCAATGAGCACAGTTCAGGTGGTACCCCTGGATAAGCGGATTGAACAAGCCTTGGAACTACTGCGTGAGCGTATCGGTGAAACGGTTCCGCTCGCCGAGATTGCCGATGCCACCTGCCTTTCTCCAGATCGCTTTCGCCATCTCTTCATTGAACAAACAGGCATGCGGTTTAGGCCCTACGTGCTGTGGCTGCGCATCGAAGTCGCGCTCACTGCATTAGCGTCTGGCAGAAACCTGACCGATGCCTCGCACGCCGGCGGATTTGCAGACTCCGCGCATTTTTCGCGGACGTTCAAGCGCATGTTCGGGATTGCGCCTTCTAGCTTCCAACACGAATAGCCGTTTCGTTCAAGCCGTAGCTGATGTGAGCCCGTAGACTAGGCTCCGCATCGACTCGACTTGAAAGGAAACGTCCCATGAATAACGCCAATGAAATTCTCTGTCATTGCCTCCCCTGTCCATGTTCGGACTGTAGCGGCGGCTGCCAAAAAAACCTAGAGAAATATATTTTTGCCTGTGGCTCGCTAGTCGGGTACGCAAGTGCCTGAACTAGACCGATTAGCTGATATGAGTCCCAAGATACCATTCATGGATGCTGAAAACATTCATCAAGTATTCGACTGGCTCTGGACTTCCGGCCAATTATCCGAGAAGGACATTGCAAGTCTGACGGAGTTTGGAATAGAAGCTGTGATCAATTTGGCTTCCCCAACATCATCAAATGCGCTATCCGGTGAGGCTGAATTGGTTACACGGCAAGGAATTGCCTATATTCATATTCCTGTAGCATGGGACCAACCTGAGCTTCATCGGCTAACGCAGTTCTTCGGCATGCTCAAGGCCTTCGAGGACCGCAATGTTTGGGTGCATTGTGCAAAAAACATGCGGGTATCGGTTTTTATCTACCTCTATCGGAGATTATGTCTGCTGGAGAGTGAGAAAGCTTCAGTCCATCCGATGCAGGAGATTTGGGTGCCCAATAAGACATGGCAAACATTCATTCGTAATGCTTTGAGTATGCACTCTAACCCTGCGTTAAAGCGCCCCTTAATTTTACATCAGCTGGAATCTTCATCTCATGAACACTCTTGAACTCAGAATTCCACCCGTCGCTTTGTCACTTTTCATTGCAGGCGCAATGTGGCTTGCATCAGTGCAGTTTCCGGTTATGTCCCTCGCTATTCCCGGACGTCTTATCATATCCATTGCATTGTGCGGTATTGGTATCGTCTTCGCTGTTGCAGGCGTCATTGCATTTCGTGCTGCCAAGACAACGGTTAACCCAACGCGACCGGGTGCCGCGTCTACCTTGGTTAGCTCGGGCATCTATCGTTTCAGTCGGAATCCTATGTATGTCGGCTTCTTATTTACGCTAAGTAGCTGGGCATTCTTTCTTGCACATGTCCTGGGATTTATCCTCTTGCCGGCGTTTGTGATCTATATGAATCGCTTCCAAATTTCACCCGAGGAAAGAGCGCTGTCTTCAAAGTTCGGCAAACATTTCGACACCTACACACAGTCGGTTCGGAGATGGCTATAAGACATGACTCGGCGGTCAACATGTTGCGCTACGTGCCTCTTGGCACACTGCCGAGAGCGTCATCCGGGAGACATATATCCTTTCGTTACAGCGGACCTTCGACGGCCGCTAAATTCAAACACTAGATAGCAGGAGCCAAAAATGGAGTATCTAGCAGGTATTGTCATCGCCTTAGTTGTTTCGTTGTTCGCGACACTTGTCGGCTTCGACAAAGAACGTAGCTTTTACCCGGCCGTGTTGGTAGTGATTGCGTCCTACTATGGTTTATTTGCGGTTATGGGCGGCTCGCTTCAGGCTGTCCTTAGCGAGTCAGTCGTTATGGCCGTATTTTTAGTTGCCACCGTTCTTGGCTTCAAACGCAATTTGTGGGTTGTCGTTGCTGCATTAGCCATCCATGGCCTATTTGATTTCTTTCATGGCCATTTCATTTTCAATCCAGGCGTCCCTAGTTGGTGGCCAATGTTTTGCCTGACCTACGATGTAGTGGCAGCCATATATCTCGCCTATCTTTTGCGGCATTCAAGAGTCGTTGCCAATGCGCGTTGACAGGGCGCTCAAAAGGACCCGTCAGTTGGGCGGGTATGCTTCCGTGTACATTCGAGGCGCGCCATAAGGCGCCAATGGGGCACAAATAGCCGCGTAGATTCAGGTGCTGGCGTTGTCGATAACGCCCACCCGCATTTTAACGAGCGATTTTGTTTTTCGCTGTACGCCAATCAATGCTTGAGGAAAATAAATGAAGTGTTCCGCTTTGATAAAAATTACCAGTTTCGCGATAGTGCTGTTTGCAGCGTCAACGTACTACACACGATCATGTCTGGGCGCAGAATACACACACGCGAACATCGCTGAACTGACGAAGAACTCGCTGACCCTTCCGGCGCCGAAAGACCGGCGTTTGCGTCCATTGATCGTCATACTTGCCGACAATGCCGGCACAGAAACCACTGATTTTGTAATTCCTTACGGAGTCTTGAAGGAATCCGACGCAGCCGATGTGGTGACGGTTTCGACTGAGCCGGGCACGGTTGAGTTGATGCCTGCGCTGCGGATACGCGCGGATATGACGATAGTGCAATTCGACGAATCAACCCCGGCCGGAGCCGACATTCTAATTGTTCCCGCCATGGATAGAGCGGAAAATCCGGTACTGCTCGACTGGGTGCGAGCCCAGGCCGAAAAGGGCGCGACAGTGGTGTCGATTTGTGAGGGCGCACGAGTTATCGCGCATGCAGGACTACTCGAAGGCAAAGCGGCGACCACACACTGGTCCGGTTTGGAGGAAATGACTGAAGCATTTCCTGGTACGACATGGGTGCATAACCAACGCTTCGTTATTGATAAACAGGTGATGACGACCACTGGTATCAGCGCTTCGCTGCCGGCATCGTTGGCGCTGGTCGAAGCGATTGCCGGTCGGCATGCTGCCGAGCTTACTGCACAACGGCTGGGCCTGAGCACTTGGGAAATCGATCACGATACGTCTGCGTTCACTCTAACCGCAGACCGCATCTTACTTGCAGTCGGCAATTGGCTCGCCGTGTGGAGACACGAGGTTGTCGAAATGCCAGTTGACGGTGGTTTCGATGAAATTCCCGTGGCACTCATGGCGGATGCCTGGTCCAGAACCTTTCGTTCCGAAGCATTGGCGACGAATGTAAGCGGTGCGGTGCGTTCCCGCCACGGCCTGCTCATGGAAACCGAGGCACGCTCCGAGCCGGGTCGATATGTCCTGCCCGTTTATGTGGGCACTCCTGCGAGCGCACTGGATGCGGCACTTGAGGGTGTCGCCGAACGCTATGGTGCGCCGACTGCGGATTTTGTGGCCTTGCAATTCGAATATACCCGACGCCATCACAGTACCTCATTTTAAACAACGGATAAAAGCGATAGAAAAACTAATAGCCCAATACATCAACTGGAAACTTTTCGAAGCCGTTTGATACCTTACAGTTCACAAATTTATTGTGGCGAAGTAGGTTTCGTGATAGCAGTACGGTTGCCAACTTAATAACTTATTTCACATCAAATCTATGCAAATTCTATATCGCGAATATGACAAAACCGATACGACACCAATAACGTATTTGATGAGCGAATTAGGATATTCAGTTAATGAAGAAGAGTTGAAATTCAATATTCAAGAAATTCAAAATATGGGTGGTACTGTTTTTGTCGCAGAATCTAACGGTCGAGTCCTAGGATGTATTTGCACCTTAATTGATGCCCGATTAGCTGAAGGTGTTTACGGAGAACTGGTAAGCCTTATAGTCGCAGAAAAATTCAGAGGAACTGGAGTCGGAAAAGGTCTAGTTGAAGTTGGAGAACAATGGATTGGGAAGCGTGCGACAAGAATTCGTGTGAGAGCGAACGAAATCCGTTCTGATACTCATGCCTTCTATAAATACCTAGGTTACAGAGAATCAAAGACACAGAAAATATTTATAAAAAATGTGTACCTACCCAGTTAACTTGGACTCGCTGAAGCTCGCCGGTTTAATTACTGCTCTTTTAGAATGCAATGCCATAATGCGTTATAAGTAATTGATATTAAATGTTTTTTATTTTATCAAAAGTGACATTGCTTATTTTAAAGGCAGCTTACTGTGTTGTAGTCGCCATACGCTGAAATCGTTGAACGCCTCAAAGTGGCCGCTTGGTTGAGGTCGCCGACGTCAGCTTGGTAGTCCTGCAGCTCTCGGAATCTGTATTTGCCTGACTAGCCGGTTTGGAGAATCTCGATAGACCGAAATGGGGCGGTCTCAGCCTAACGTGCGTTAATATTATACTGTTGGTAGGGTTTATGCTCGCTAGAATTGCTGGGGTTGGATCAGAATGCTTGGCTGGTTTGATGAGCTGAAACAACCTGCATAAAGCCCTAACGAGCCATGACTCACTATGACATAATTCCTGTAATTGATAGTGCTGGTTCCTAATGTACGCACGGGAGCCTTTTCAAGCTTGCAAAACGAATCTTATCCGCTTGTTTTCAGGCTCTTTGACGGCATAATGCGACAATCGGCGTACATTAGGAACCTCAAGTACACAAAAGGATGTCGAAGTCTTGCCAGCTTTTAAACAATATCGGCATCAAATCTTTCCAGGCGCTTGCAACAAACGTTTCTAACATCTTTGCTGTTCCGATTAATGAAAAGTCATCAACGCCTGTCAACACACGCTTTCAATAGGCGTTTTTCCACGGCTTTCGCTGTGTTCGTATAGAAATTTCATGTTTCTAAATCGGTTCGCCGATAAAAATACTGCCGGCTACCGTCAATCGTTGGCCCGGAAACCGGCTGAACTTTTAGTGATTGCAATACTGCACGAGGCTGCCGATGTAACGAACGGGCGTAATCAGCCAAAGAGATGTAGTTTTCGCTAAAAACCTTGAGGGCAGCCGGCGAAATTCGACAACTTGACCCGTTATCCTGCGTTGCTGCCAATAGCCCCACCTTCACCAACTCATAGGCCACCTGTTGCTTGAGTCCAAGCCTGTTGGCCGCCTCGTCAACCGACAGACTTCCACAGGCGGCATCACGCAGTTCGGTCACCCAATGGCGAAATTGGCGTTCGTCGAATACCAGTTTTCCGAGGGGCGCGCGCTTGGCTTGAAGCCCGACTGGTATGAGTTGATTCGATAACAGTGCTTGTACCAAAGCTTTGAATTCACCCTGCCGCAGACGCCAATGTTTAAGCACTTTTTGAAAAGTGACGGTAGCTGGTAACGGATTCATTTCGAGTCCCGAAAAATACAACCGCTCAAGTTGTCGCTCGGAAATCAGCCAAGCAGCCGCATTGCCCTGTGTTCTCGAAACCAAGGGCTCTATGATGTGTTCCGCTAGTAATTCTCTGACCCGGCGCTCGGGTATTGCTAGCCGGTGCGCGACCTCCTTCAGTGTGCAACCCGCCTTGGCTAATGCCAAATGCTTAAGCTGTTGTCCATCAATCGATCGGACGGTACGGCCGGAAGGTAAATCGACTTGATTTACCGAAATTTGCTCGGCCTGGATCAGATGCCGAAACACCGATGGTGTCACACCGGATTGTTTCGCAGCGTGTTTCCAAGTCAATCTTGGATGATTGGCAACTGTTTCCGGCTTAAATGCCCGATGACGTCTACACATCACGCCCGACCAACGCTCACACAAGTATTGTTCGAATGCATCACGAAGAAATTGAAAACAATCATCGGGCAAATCGGTGTAAAGCACACGGTAAAGAGAACCGAAGGTCTTTCGAATACTGAGTTGCTCATTGCTCTGGCTCTGCAACACCGATAACAAGCGATGAAAAGGCTTAGGCCAGTCCTCCAATAGTTGAGCCGTTTGCGTCACCATCTGGAAGGCTTTATCCGCCCTATATAAATTCGCAATCTTTCCGGGCTTAGCTGGTTGAAAGTGCACGGTGAACTGCCCTAGGTAGGTAATCAGTCGAATCCATTCCGCAAGCTCCAAGGGCGGCAAAGCGGCGTAGGCTGATATTTGGGTTAGCGAATCCTCCAATGCTTGACTTATTCGTAACACCGAGCCATAGACTTTTTCAGTAGTTCGGGTGGTAGACAATGATGCGCCGCAACGACATTGCGCAAAATTCACGCTCGCCAAACTTTGCACACTGCCGCAGTTCGGACATTGATCCATCAAACGAATGCGATGACGGGCACAAACACTTACGACTTTAATAGTCCATAAACCGCGCAGATGGGGCGATTCTCGCAGGCAGATCGGACACCACCGCAGCAGGGTAGCATTGAAATCAGCTACGCATAGGCCGCTGGGCAACACGTTTGTTTGCAAAAAACGCGGGTAAGGCCCAAACAAGCAATGGGTTTCGATAAGCGTCAGGTTCAATGCTTCACTTAGTGCATCGAAGCTGCTAAATGCCGTTCTTATCGGTGCCAACGTTTCATAACCATTAGCCCAGGCGACCCGCATTAAATAACCCCAACTCGCTTCACCGGAGATTGGCCTGGGCCTAACGGGTAATTTAGAACAGTAGATGGACCCCTTGGGTTTCCGATTGGCGGATTTGTATTCGGAATATTGATTAAGAGTACTAGTCGATTCCACTAACACGGTCCGCATCCTTAATCAGGTCATGAAAGAACAGGCGTTCGGCGTAGGTTAGGCTAGATAAATACTCAGCCAACACATCTAAAATTCTGTCAGCGTCCACTTTACGTTGCAGTACAGCCGGAATATGCCAGCGCTTGACTAACTTAAAATAACTTTCGAACTGTCTGTCGGTTCGAGCGGCGCTAAGCAAACTATTCAGCAGATCGAAAATACTATCTGACCCTGATTTCGTTATCGACAGTGAATGAGTGG
Source organism: Methylomonas sp. TEB (assembly GCF_047777895.1). Taxonomy (GTDB): domain Bacteria; phylum Pseudomonadota; class Gammaproteobacteria; order Methylococcales; family Methylomonadaceae; genus Methylomonas. Next base: position 20,618 of record NZ_CP180476.1, on the reverse strand, counting down.
TATCGAATTGATATTCGGGCTCAAGCACGGCCAATTGCTTGGCTAAGCCGTGCCACCACCTAGCCAGTTCCGAAAGATAAGCCGTTCGTTGAGGCGTCAGAACCCCTGGATGAAAATACACGTTATCCAGATAATGAATGTCCACATGGTATTCCCGTAACTGGATTTCTGCATCCAGGATGAAAGAACAGACCAGTGGATTCGACTGAAAGGGCCCCATGGCCGTGATCATTAATGCCACTGGCCCCAATACATGTTGATGAACAAGCAGGGTGTTATCCGGACAAAAATTCCAACGGGTTAAAGCTCGACGAAATCGCTTTTCTCTAGTGGCTTGATTCGCCGTCGCAAACCTCATTATCCAGCCGTCGGGTTCATTACGACGGGCGGGTTGAACGTTGTAAGGCCAGGTTTCATAGGTGAAATAGGACTTACGGCGAGTCAGTTCGCGGTGAAATGCCTTGACCGCTCGCAATAACCCGTAGACATCTTGCAAAGAATATTGATCGACAGAAAGTAGCCTCGGCAGTGTGAAACTGCCTTCTTCGGAATAAGGCGCCTCCACATCGGTGGCCTGAACAATCATCGTCGCTAGCGTAATTTGCCAGGCGGCCGCGGCTAAACGTTGACCAACTGCGAATTTAGCCCCGCACCGGCAAATCCAGCCTGGCCGAGTATTAGACCAACTCACCGATCGGTTACAGCTTGAACAACGGCTTAACAATAGACAATGATGATAGGGACATGCTTCTACTTGCGGTAGCATCCAGAATTCGGCAAAAAATCCTAGCTCCTCTAAACAGTTAGGGCAATACCGAATGGGGCTGAAAGGTGTCCGCTTGCCGGTTGGCTTGTATCCTGTTAACAACGTCAGATCCAACTCTTGATAACCGGTTAACCAGCCAGCCCGACGCTGCCCAAGTCCAAGTCCAAGTAACTGCAGAATGATTTGGAAAGCGGCATCTGGTTTATTACCGAAGTAAAAATCACGAAGTGCTTGTCTTAAGCTTAGCGGTACTTCGTGGCCGTTTTCGTAATAAAACCGATAGACATAGCTGACCAAGCTTTCACCAGCAAGCCTGGTCGGTCGTACCGGAAAATCCCTATACGGAATTAACATTTCGCAGGCCTCTTACTACGCGGCGTAGAAACGGAACCGCGTTCGAATGGTTCGTTATTGCGGTCAAGGCGGCGAAATTCAAACGCCGAATTGAAAGGATTAAGCTTACCGATTCCCTCCCACCATATTTCATGGGTAAAAACCAGCTCTAACAAGCCCGGCGAGATGTCATTGATGTCCGTATCCAATGCACGTCTCAAGGCAGCAGCCAACAGCTTCTTGATATAAGACACTCGGCCATCGCTGGCATAATAGAGCCTCATGCCAAGTTCTTCCCATGTATAGGGAGCGCAGGTCAGCGGGATGGGTAAACACGAACCCAACGAACGGAAAAGTTGCAGGCATTCGCCATGGATAGAGGTTTCGTCACTTTGCCCCAAAGCCAGTCGCATTCGACGAGAGAAGCGCCGGCGTAATTGCTCATTCACTTGGAGCAAGCCTTCCAGGCGTGGTATTCCCAGAAACACCGTCGGTATACCGGCTTGATCGATCAATGATTTCAACCAGTCACCTACCATATACTGCGTGGCGGCTTGACCACGATCATGGATATGCTGGGCCTCGTCGAACAAGATCATTTCTACCCGGCAGGCACGGATTAGGGTTATTACTCGGGACGTTTTCATCGAGATCGTGCCGGTTGACGAAGCAGGATCACCCAATTTATCCAAGATCACCGCCGCCATACTAGCAATCGTGGCGGCAGCTGGGACCGATATTATCAGTACCGGGGTGACATCCCGATCCGGCATAACCAATTTGGGATATTGATGTGCCAACCACCGACAGAGGCTGGTTTTGCCGGTACCCGATTCACCCAGTACCAGTAAATGCTGCGCAATGCCTGTCTCTCGGAAAAGTGTCAGGTTGGCCTTGATGGCTTCAATGGCTGCGACAAAAGGTGGGAACGGAATATATTCTTCATCGAAACGGCGTAACTCAGTAAAATTTTGTTTACCTGTCATTCCTGCTCTCCATTATCGCGTTTCAATTGGAACGAAGTGATGATTTCTAAGCTTTTATCATCTTGCTCTTGTTGACTCATCGGCGATTTTGGTGATTTATCCGGCTTCGATGTCTTGGGAGATGTGGTTTCGGTTTGAGTCTCCGAACCGTTGGGTTTGTTACTGGTAATACCGCGCAAAGCCCCACTACGACGCCGGGCTTTGAGCTTACGGCTGTTCATTAACTCTTCAATGGCCAGCGACAGGTCATACCGGGCACGTTCAAGGGCTGCTTTATCAACCACAGCCGCACCTTGTTCTCGCAGCCTTTCACGAATGAACGCATTCTGTTTTACAGTGAGTCCACGAGCAAAGTCGTAGTCGAGTGCCTTTACCGTCACCGGCTCGACATCATTGGGTCCCCAGACCTGAATTTCGCCCAAGTCTTCCGGGTCGTAAACCAACCGAACTTTCACCCCCTCTCCAAATCCCCGCAGGATAGGACTAAGCTCATCCCCGCTATAACGGATGCCATGTAAGACAATGCCATCTCTGCGTAATGAACGTTCTTTCACTAAGCCAATCCGGCGCTGTAAAGTACGCAGATCATCGGGTAATATCGGCTCATAATGCGCAACGCTTTCCTGCCAGCGCGCCCAAGGCGTAGTACCGATTCCGCGATGCAGTTCTTGCGCGTAAACGTCCAATACCCATTTTTCGAAAATTTGTTTAAATTCTCCCAAGGTCATAAGAGCTGCTTTCAGGGGATCATAATCACCACGCAGATAAAATTTAGCGTAACTGGTACCGGGCAACTGATGAGCAAAGAAGTAATTGATCGTTTTCAAATAACGCTCAACCACCCCTTTAAAACGAGGCGCATGCTTGGGACAATATTGAATGCGAATCCCCAAATCGTAAGCGACACTTTCCAGGTCATTACTATGGAACTCCAAACCATTGTCGACCACCATAACCTCCCATAATCCGTAGCATGACCAGAGATTTACTGTCTTTATAGTTGGCAGCACTGCGGCAGCCGGCGTTTTGGGCAGGATAGCATGCCGAAGCGCCCCCATGACAGCCGCTGTCGAAGGGCTATCGAAACTCAAATAGTAACCAAGCAACATCCGGCTATAGTGGTCGATAAACACGGTTAACGTGGGCCTTCCAAGAGGTAACCAAGTCCTTTCGTCGATTAGAAATAGGTCGAGAGGCGTATGGTCGACTTCAACACGCTCAAAGATACGAGTGGTTTTTACACCCGATTTGTTGATCTTAAATCGTCGATCTGCAGACGCCTTACCTTCCTTTAAGACGACAAGCTCGTACGCCTCTATACGCCCAACCAAGCGGTATAGAGTGCGCAACGACGGCGGTTTGATCTGCTCACCACCTATTGTCCGCTGATTTTCAATTTCGATTTTGCCAACTAGACGCATATAAACATTACGACAGGTCGCTTGTGGTGAGGCTTTAAATGCCTCCTCTAGCGCTTCAGTTAATAGCTGGAGAACACGATCACCTTGTCGGATTTGCTTGGGACCACGAAGGTCGGTCCTTGGAATAATAGCGCATGGATCACCCATTAATTGTGAGCGCCGATACCAGCGATAGAGGGTAGTGACGCTAGGAGGGTTTGTATCGCCTATTACCGTAGCCGCCGTCTCAATCAACGGCTGCAAATATTCCGGTGTAAAAACAGGAACACCATGAGCGAAAATGCTATCTAGATATTGCTTACGGCGCTTAACGGCATTTCTAACACATTCCGATAGTTCATTAAGTGGCCGCGAAAATGTAGGGACTAGCGATGTAGCCGAAGAAGTCTCTGATGATTTTGTCGAAATTTTACCGTCACCGTACTCTGTGAGTAGCTGTTCACGGCTGACTACCGAGAAATGGCCGTCACACATGCGTTCCAAAAGCACATCGCCGTTGGGTGGAACTCGGTCAATCCGATATCCGGTGCCGTTCCAATCAAAAACCTTGTTCTTCTGCAATGAAAAACCAACCATTGTCTGCCTCCGTATTCAATTCAACTAGGGTTTCTTGAGAAATGGGCTGATCCAAGGAACAGCGCAGATGGCCTGCCAATAACAGGCTGTAGAGATCAACGCTCCCGGTCTTAAGCACCGTGGTTGCGGCAACAAGCGATAGAGGAAGGCGATGGCGGAACTTATGGATGACAATCGTCATGGCGTCGGGTGAAGGGGGAATTCGGCGACACTGATGATATATCCAGCGTAAATTGGATAACCGTGGCTCTTGCCGAAGCTCCTTATCGGTCAAAACTATAAAGGCGATCTCAGACCGTCGCATATACTCGGCGATGCAATCGAGCTTATGCTGAACTTCTTGATGTTGGATACTGCTAACAGGCTTAATCTCGACCAGCATGATTTCCCCGGTTGAGAACACCAACTCGAAATCCGGGGTATATCGGCGCAGCTTGGCGCCGTCGGGATAGTGAAGGGTTATGGGTTGTTCACGGTATCGGACAATGTTGGGGGATGACTCGAACAAATAAATAGCATCAAGTTCAAGTAATCCCTCATGGTGGACCATCCGCCCGTTCTTGCGGCTGGGAAATTTACCGCGAACAATGCCGCCAGATGGGGTGATGACATTTCGAGTTCGTTTATGAACGTCGCCGTCAGGCTGACGACCACGCCAAACCCCCTGCCAAAGATTTTTTGACATGATTACTCTCCTGCAATGCGGCTACAATAGGCAAAACACTGCCGACCATAGCCACTGCTATAGTTGAATAGTGCTGCTTTCAGGCGCAACAACGCCTGCGCCGGGTAGTTAAACTCGACGTTACGCAGACACTGGTGATTAGAGTGGGCTTGACGCTGGTGGAAAGTTTGACGATACTGAAGATGCAAATCGGGGTATCGTTAGATGCTCCACCCAGCGGGGCAAGCCGCAAGGTTTGTCCCGTTTTTACATTTGAGCCTCCATTTTTTTGCGTCGATGCAATCGATAACCCGACTCGACGTAATTATTGCCGTACGATTCCTTGAGTTTGAGAACTTGGCGAATCAACTGTATTTCCGCTGGGGTTAGATCAGATACACGATCACGTAGCTCTTGGAGCATCCAAAACACGTCCTGTGGCATATCGCTATCAATCACCAACTTTCGATTTGACGCTTCTACTGCTTTAAGCAGCCGTTCGCGTTCTTCTCCTTTCAAGTCCAACGCGGTAATCAGCTTTTCAACAAACTCGGGCGTTGGCGGGCCTTTTTTTCCAATTTCGAGTGCAGAGATGTAAGTTTGCTCATACCCGATTAGATCGGACAATTCAGTTTGGCGAATACCTCGCTGCATTCGAATCGTGTGTAGAAGACAAGCAAATGGATTCATGGTTGGCTAAAATCAATAACGAACTTAAGATAATTCTGAGCTTAGCCATATTGGAGACTAAAGTAAATAGACTTTTAAAATCAAAAAGTTATTGTAAACAAAAATCAGTTTACGGCCTGTTGTTTTGTAAGGAAAAATCTTCAATACTGCTTGTTTACCAAAAATAATCGCTCTGAAAATATGTGAAACATAACGGCCAGCCAATACCTTTGTAGGAAACGGAAATCTGGGTTGAAACTATCGCCGACATGCACTTTGCTCCAATTTTTTTATGGCGAATTTGGTTGTGGTCGATCAATCTTATCCAAAGCCAGACTGAAACCATCATCCCCACATTTCAGAAAATCATCGTATAAAACATAACTGACCATACTGCGTGGAAGTTCATGATTCCTGTGGAAAGATGTTACGACCCATTTTTCAGCACGGGCTCGATCAACCCAACGCTGGCATGCGCCTATCATGTAGTTTGAGGCATGCTGTACAGTACAAGACGTTCTGACCAAGAAATCCGCAGCGGCTTGAGCGCCGGCATAGATAATCCGATAACATTGAGCTACGGAGTGGTCTTGCAGAAGATTATTCAACATCAATGTCGTACTTCGCTGTGCTGATGCCGGTAAGCCCCGTTTTTTGACACAATAATCGTAAAATTCCTGACACTCTGCAAAAGCCAGAGATAACTTCATTTTGGGAAGCTGATTAATCCACTGGCTTGGCCACTCCATGGTCCGCGCACAATGTTCAATTTGGTGGACCAACTCGATAAGAGCATCACTAGGGATATTCCAGATAATGGGAAATTGCAACGCCGATAGCTCTTCATCCCCGAGCATATCAAAAACATAATGGCTTGCCGGACTAAGGCAAAGTATGTTCGCCTTACCTAGATTTTCAATTCGTGCTTTGGCATAACAGCCTCTAGGAACAAACGGCGCGGATATCAAACTAGATACGAACATTCTTTGTTTATTGCCACCAACAAAATCATCGCAACGGATAAGAGCTAACAAAACGATAGCTTGTTCTAAAGTCAGATTAGCAGGTTTGATTTCCTGGCTTGTTGTGCTCTGAATTCCGAAAAATCGATTGTCCGAAGGAATAGATGAAAATCGGCCATTATTGACCTTTCGACGATCACGGCAATAGTCGCATTTACAGCGCAAAGTGGTTTCATGCTGGCATTGGGAACAGTGCGAATTTTTTTTAATTCGCTCGGATTTGCACGCCTTGCCGCACGGTGAGACATCATAACTGCTGCACAATTTGGACATGTTACTGATGAATGGATAACCGGTGGGAACAATTTGTAAAGTTGAGGTGGCTGACAGTCGATAACAAATTCACTCAATAAATCGGCAATCCTGGCTCCTGTGTAGTACCGGGTAATCAGGTTATCTATCTGACTGTCTGAAAGATGAGCTAACTTGGGGTGGATTGATATATTCGACATTGGACTTCAAAAGCAAAACACCAAATATAAGCCTGCTGAGCACAATTGTCACTCATAGAGCGTGGCCTCATAGAATACCGATTAGTAGCATCATGAAATGCCTACTTATTCTGAGCTTACGCCTGAACCTCTCGTCTTATTTGGACAACGTCTTGTTCAACTTAGGAAGTTGCGCGGCTGGTCTCAAGAGCAACTGGCACTGGAGTGCGGCATGGCACGAAGCTATTTAGGCGGAGTAGAGCGCGGGAAAAGAAATATTGCCTTGCTTAATATCTGTAAGTTGGCGGATGCGTTATCGGTGTCGCCAGCAGAGATGCTGAAGTTTCCAGGCGATTAAGTAAAAATATTTAATTCTAATAGACTCATTATTGCCTATTTGAATTGATAGATCAGGTATCCCAATTTCTAAATTGCACCCCAAATTGCTATTGTAAGTGGTGCTATTTAGCTTACTGTTTTTTAGAACGTAATGTCATAATGCTTTGAATTTTAACTAATTTATATTAAATGATTTTAATTTTTTCAAAAGTGACATTGCTTATTTTAAGATCAGTAAAAAGCAGGGGATTGAGTTGAAACAAACTCAGCAAATACTGCGTTGCAAGCACTTGGTCATGCCTAGGAAATCCTTTCAATCTCAGTATCCGTGAACCAACCACCTAACTTGATATTCTCGAGCGCTTTCTCCGGGTCCGACGACCAGAGGACGAGTGCTAAACTCTCTCGCGCCCGACTGCAAGTTACGTAGAGAAGACGCAGAGTCCGATCAACAGTAGTTTCATTGTTGCCAGCAACGTTAGCCTGATCTGTTGGACTCAATGGCTTCGCTCCAAAGAGCTTGTCATAAGAGAACAGGAAACCCGCCGCCTCCTGATCATCCATGACGACCATCACGTGCTCAAATTCAGAGCCCTTTACCACCTGATGAGTGGCAAGGCTGGACCGACCCTCAAGGTAAGTCTGATACCGCCTGATTTCGGCCCAGAGCGTGTTGAATAGATCATGCCACCCCCGTCGTCGCCTGTCCTCTATAGACTCATCACCAGAACGCACTGGAGCAGTTGGCGGTGGTTCCATATCCAGATAGGCAGCAACAAGGCGATCGTCCAGATTGAATAGCTTGTGCTGAACAATCGGCTTGAGTATGTCGCGCACAGTGGCTTCTGGCTTGAAACTGGCGGTGGCGAACTCCATTACTGACTGGTGAAGTAAGGCGAGCCTAGATTGTAGATTGGGTGCGCCATCTGAAAGGTCCCGTAACCGACCATATCGATTCAATATTTCGATGGCGGCGAATTCGTCGATTCCCCCATTGCTGTCGACACAGGCCGCCAGATCTTGTGCTTCGCGCAAAATAACCCGCACAGAGGCTGGCCCTGTATTCTCACCGTTACCTTGTGGACGTGTAGCGTCTGGATCTATAAGGAGCAGTGCATTAAATGCGTCAAGAAATCCGCCACGTTGCGCGGCAAGCTTGTGCTCTAGCGCCAACACTTGATAACCTCCATTTGGGTTGCTCCACCCCTCGTGCTTTGAAATAGACACCATTTTCTTAGCACAATCTACTTCTCGACAAATTTTTTCTTCGGATGCAAGGTTACTGCCGCCGACGTAAATTCGGACTATGCCACCTGACTTTTCTGTTCGTGCATACTGCCGAACACCTGTAGCCGGCTGTGTCCGTCCGTTCAGTTCAGCTTCCCAAATACAATTGATAAGATCAACTATACGTTGCTGGCTACGATGGTTCATCTCTAACTTAGGGCGAGCCCATTCAGCAGGAATGTAAGAAGGCAAATCTTGGTGACCGTCCATGTAGATTCGCTGCCGGTGATCACCGATAAACCCGAGAATCAGATTCAGCGGTTCTTCCCTAGCGACCTTTATCAAAACATCGAGCATCCCTTTCATTGTGTCCTGAGACTCGTCGATTAGAATTAGAGGATGTCGATCTATGAGACTCCTTCTTAGGGTCGGGCGGTTATCAATCAACCAAGCGGTAATATCGAGCACTTGGGCATGCTGTAGTGCCCCCTCTCCGTAGGTATTACGATCTGGGTTATAGATGAAATGGGGAATAGACGTCAGAGTGGCAGCTTTGACCATAAGCTCTTCGATGGTCCGTTTGTCTTTGTCCGTATAGCCACGCTTCCTAGATTCAGCAGTCTGATGTACTTTTTGGAGTTCCTTAGAATTTAAATCGAGCAAAGCTTCACGGATGTCATCATCAAATCCAGCAATTAAGTCCCAGCAGAAGGCGTGGATAGTGGAGACCTTCGTCAGATCGTTCTCCCCGAGCCGTCCATTGATCACAGCTACCGCGTTGCGGGTATAGGTGATGACGCGAATCGATTGTCCCCGAGCAAAAATTCTGTTCGCGAATTTGGAACCGGATTCGTGGAACTCAACCCCAGTCAATCGGCGAAGAACCTCTACAAGGGTTCGGGTTTTACCTGAACCAGCACCCGCAAATAAGAAAAAACTCTTTGGTGGAATCGAGGTAAGGTAGCCGCAGATTTCCTCTACAACGCCGGTGTCACGTTCATTGCCCACTAGATGTCGAAGCGTCATGGCTGTCCCCCAGAATTGGTCGGCATCAACTTTCTATCGAGCCAGTTGAGCGCATCTGATATATAGCCTGGACACTGAAGCTTTTCCCCTGCACAAAGGCGTTCAAAAAGTGTCGCCGCAAATTCACCTTTGTTGAAGTTTCCTTGGAGCATTTCGTGGAGCGCTTCGTTTAGACTGATCGGATCAGCAATAGCCTTAACAATGCGAACTACCTGTCCAAGAGCCCCCTTCGCGCCTGTTCGGCCCTTGAACCATTCGTGGTTGGTAAGGATGAAAGCGTCTTCAAAGGAACTCGGCCAAGCACCTTCTGGCAGAATCCGTGTCTGCCAAGCGAATAGAATGTGGTTTCCCATACTGCTGGCCCAGATCTTTTCCGCATCAGGAAATCTGTCGAAATCCTTCAGTCCCGCGAGGGCAGGATGCCACTTTCTGAGCGTACTATTCCCACACGTAAGGTCCACGGAAGTGGTGATAGCTTTGGCCTGTTTAACTGTTTTACCCTTTGCGTTTTTCGTGACCAATACTGGATCAATGTCTGTGATCACCACTGTCGGGATCCCCAATCGCTCTACGAGCGGTCTAAGGCGATGAGCGTGACTGCCACCAACCTCCAGGAAGGACAGGTACCTGCCTCGCAGATCTCGGAAATCTCGCTCGATGAAAAATGGGACCAACATGCGTTCGGCGGTTCCTTCGACGAGGATTGCAGCATCGGCAAACAACAGATCGGTATGTTGAACCCGGAAATAGCGTTCGGCAAAGGTTCGCGTCTCGATGTCGTCGCCGAAAACATCCGCCAGGTTTATTACCTCGGAATTAGGCATTGCGTTTGGTATTGATGGCACTAAGCGCCGGACATACCGGAGGCGCGTAAAGTTCTCAGAGTGAGCTAGGTGACTGGCGTGTGTGGTCAGGATAAGCTGACTAGCGAGGTTCACGTGGTCATCTTTCTCCGAAGTAATAAGTTCGAGAGCCCGCTTCGGAAATACCCGCTGAACCTGAACATGCAGATGGGCCTCCGGCTCCTCAACAAGAACCAGATGAACTGCGGCAGGAGAACCCTTGGCTGGGTTCAGTCGATTCTCCCGGAAGGACACGAGCTGATAACTCAGAGACTGGAGGTTCTGATAGCCAAGCCCTATCGCATGCTCTGGGAGGAACGCATCGTGGCCAGCTAGACGGTACTGAACCGCCGTGCTGTGGTTGAGGAGATCGGCTGTCTGGATCCGTGTGCGGAAATGAATCTCCTGAGGATCATGTAGACCTGGGTACCCGAGTATCTTGACGTCCTCAATTGTTGGTTCCAACGCTGTGCGGATTTTGTCGTCAAGCTCGCATTGTGCTTTGGCGACAGCTGAGATGAGGTCTGGGTGGTCACCAGGTACCGTGTTATTGAGGTGTCGTCGAGCATATCGAAGCATCTGGTTGGAAAAAAGCCCAACTTTGTGTGGATCAGAGCCAGGCCGGCCATCTGCCTCCTCAGTTCCGAGTCCACGCTGGGCGGCGACGAAATCGACCCGTATCAACGGAGTGAGGTATGCACGATCAAGGGGCATCGCGTTAATAGAAAGCTCCTGAGGTACGTCGGAAGGGCTCGCCGCCAGCGGACCTTTGCCCGGTTCTAACTTGTAGATTTCAACGCGACCTAGGTCGCTCGGATGTCGTAACCAATAGTCAAGGAGGTCCGTTGGCCAGGCTCTCGCCGACATGTCGTGGTGACGAACTGACTGCCTAGCTTCTCGAAAACGCCAAGCTAGTTTCTGGAGTTCTTCGACTGTGGAGGCTGGCTCAACTCGGAGCCTAACCCCAATGGGACCACCGGACCACTGAAGTGACGGTAGAAAGGGAAAAACAACGTGGTATGCACCAGGTAGGACGTTAAACCAGAGATCAAGCGTCGGCATGCACTTTAGGAGATCCTGGAGGAGCTGATCCCAGAGCATCGGGTTCGAGTCGTCTGAGGTAAAGTCTTCATCAAGAGCTTCCCATACCTTCCCGAGCTCACGTAGCGTTGGCCATTGATCCAAACTCAGGTCGAATGCACCAAAAACAGGATTCTCCGCTAGGAACTGCCTTAGGGCCATTATGATTGACGACTTCCCGCTGTTATTTGCGCCGACGAGGATTGTTGTTTCGGCGTCGATCAACACCCGAACGGAACTCAACCGGCGAAAGCGGCTTATATCGACGCAGGCTAGGCGAACGTTAGGAAGTGATGGTTTACCTTTATCATCTTGGGACATTCAAGTAGTCTCGGGCGATTTGTGTAATCAATACTTACTATGAATTATTCATTGGCGACGTTGGGCCGTGAACAAACCAATTGGATTGATGTGAAAATATCCGGTGTTGCGGCAGCAGATATAACATTAGTTTGCGTAGCTGCCCTATCGTTAAGCTTTTATCAGTCGACTACTCAAACTGACCTGCAGTCAGTAAAAAGCAATGAAAGACCTGCTTCACTCAAATACTTGCCGTTAACCCTCTGAGGATCCGACTTGTAGCTTAGGGTCAACCCAGGTAAACAGCATCTAGATGCACTTTCATTTGTTGAGTCATTCTATAAATCTGAGTTCTCACAGCATCAACCAGGAGGGGGGCTTCTGACTTTCCTGGTTGATTGGCTATCGTCGCCATATCTAATGAAACTAAAAACCATCGGATTTTTTCATTATTTGTGTCATTAGTTTTTCACTAATTTGGCACACTTTTCATTAATTGTGGCATCCGACAATTAGTGTCGAGTGACACCATTAATGAAAAATGGATCATTGATTTTTAAGAAATATTTCATTATTTATGTCACATGCTAGTTGGAGGTTTGACACAAATAGTGAAAATTCCCGGATTTTTTGCCAACAATAGTGAAATATTTCGCTGCTGCGAAAGCCGGAAAAATACCCAGAGTTCGAACGGCTGGTTTCCAGTAATAATCCGACAACCATACGTCACTCATTTTCAAAACGCTTGAAGTTGGCCAAACAGCACAGGCCTGACGGATTCCTGATTTCGCAGGCACATTCGCCGGCTTTGGTACGTTGCGTGACGAAAGCTTTGATCGGTTCTGCCCGGCGATCTTTTAACGCCGATAAATACTGCTCGGCGTCTATGTCAAAGCAGTAACAAAGCGCGTCGGTCTGAATCGCTTGATAGCTTCGTAAGTGCTGTTTGGGAATAGTGTTGCCTGAGTTGGCAAAGTAAGCAATTGAGCATGTTTTTGCAGGACAAAAATAATAGGTGTCAATGACGATTGACTGATTCTCGGGAAACCGCACCTGATGGTACAACGTAGGCATACCTACGCTCTTGCATGTGGCACCGCATTCAGGACAAATCTGTTTGGTTTTGGTAGATGTACTTGGGCAGCAGCAATCAGACATAGACACCATCCCCGGCCTTATTGGCTAATAGGTGTGGCCAGGGAGGCCGGATAACCGGCATCTGTCGTGGCTTTGATCAAGGCGGCGCTATTGGTTTTTTGGCCGTCGAAAGTAACCACGGCCGTTTTGGCATCGTAATCGACAGCCACTTTTTGTACGCCTTCGACTTGCTGCAAGGCTTTCTTGATGGTGACTGTGCACATAGCGCAGGTCATGTTTTCTAACTTCAGTGTCACCGTTTGTTGTTGGTTTGGCAGTGCTTCTGTGGTTTCAGCATAGACCACTGGCATCCACAAAGTGGCCGATAACAACAAACTTATCAGTAATAATCCGGATTTAATGGTCATATCGGAATTCTCTCAAGCCATGAAAAAAGGTGCTACCCAGGGAAAAGCCAGCAACATCAAAATGAATGCGGAACCCAGCCAAAACAGTAGGCGCTGTCGGCGTTGGTTGTCGGTTGTGGAGCAGATTTCACCTACCGCACAGCGATCAGTCGTTAGATAGAGTTTTCGATAGCCGAGCCCTACAAAAATCAGAGTCAGGATGATGAAAAATGGCCGGGCCGGTTCCAGTGCCGTCAATGTGCTGATCCACGCACCGCCAATACCCAACGACAACAGTAAGAATGGCCCGACACAACAGGCCGAAGCCCCTACAGCGGCCAATATCGCGCCGATACCCAACCATGACGGGGTGTTAGTGGGGGTTTCTGGGTCTGTATTCATAGCAATCTCCTAAGCCAAACCATGCAATTTTGGCAAGGAGTCTAAATCCTGTTGTTTAGAACAGAGTCAAGCCCGAGATTTAGAATTAGGGCTGGGTTGATGCGTCTTCGCTAAACGCATCGAGAATAGCGCAATGAGCGGATGACGCTGTCTGCTGACAATCGTTGACCAGAGTTCCCAATATCTGTCGGAGAGCCGTTAAGTCTCTGATTTGTTGATCGATCTGCTGGCACTTTTGCTCGGCGAGTTGCCTCACATCGGCACAATGCACCCCGTCAAGCGATAGCAAGGTGGCAATTTCTTTCAAGGTAAATCCAGCCTGTTGAGCGCGTTTGATAAAACGTATTCGGGCAAGCGCATCAGATGAATAAACTCGGTAACCGCCATCGGGTTTCGCTGGCTCTGTCAGTAAACCAATGCGTTGATAGTGACGGATGGTCTCGATAGTGACTTCGGTTTGTTTGGCAAGTTTGCCGATGGTCAAAGCTGGCATTTTATTGAGCCTTAGACTAAGGGAGTTTTATTGTCATGCATTTTCCAATCACTAGCCTTTAGGCGTCCAGATTTTTCACTTTTTGTGTCACTAATTTTTCACTAACTTGGCACGTTTTCCATTAATGGTGTCACTCGACAAGTGACTTCGGTTTGTTTGGCAAGTTTGCCGATGGTCAAAGCTGGCATTTTATTGAGCCTTAGACTAAGGGAGTTTTATTGTCATGCATTTTCCAATCACTAGCCTTTAGGCGTCCAGATTTTTCACTTTTTGTGTCACTAATTTTTCACTAACTTGGCACGTTTTCCATTAATGGTGTCACTCGACAATTAGTCAAACATCCAAATTCGCCACATCCAGCGCATTCTTCACAATAAAATCCCGACGCGGTTCCACCACATCGCCCATTAGGGTGGTGAAGATTTCGTCGGCGGCAACTACGTCGTTGATGGTGACTTGCAGCATGCGGCGGCCGTTGGCGTCGAGAGTGGTTTCCCAAAGCTGTTCCGGGTTCATTTCGCCCAAACCTTTGTAGCGCTGGATATGCTGGCCTTTTTTGACTTCTTTCATCATCCATTCGAATGCTTGCTTGAAGTTATCCACTTGCTGTTCGCGTTCGCCCATGCGCATGACAGAGGTTTCGCCGAACATGCTGAGGGTTTTTTCTACATAGCGGGCGATTTTTTGATAATCGTTGCCGGCGAAGAACGGCGCGTGCAAGACAAAGCTTTTGGTAATGCCGTGCAGACGCTTACTGACTTCCACATCGAAGTCGTCGCTGCCGCGATATTTTAACTCGGTGCTGAATATGGCTTTATGACCACCCTCGTTCAGATTTTTTTGCAGCAAATCCAACCAGGCTTGCAGCTTTTGCTGATCGGCTTTGATTTCGTCGCTTAACACCTGCATGTAGGTCATTTGCTCCAGATACAGGTCGTCGTAGCGTCTGGACAGGCGATTGATGATGCTCATCACGTCGGCAAATTCAGTCGCCAATTTTTCCAGACCTTGGCCTTGGATGACCGGGGTGTCGGCATCGGTTTGTAGTTGCGCTTTGTCCAAAGCCAATTGGATCAAGTATTGATTTAAGGCGTTGTCGTCTTTGACGTAATGCTCTTGTTTGCCTTTTTTGACTTTGTATAAGGGCGGTTGGGCGATGTAGATGTGGCCGCGCTCGACCAACTCCGGCAATTGCCGATAGAAAAACGTCAGTAACAGGGTGCGAATGTGCGAGCCGTCGACGTCCGCGTCGGTCATGATGATGATGCGGTGGTAGCGGAGTTTATCGATGTTGTATTCGTCTTTACCAATCCCGCAGCCCAAGGCGGTGATCAGGGTGCCGACTTCTTCCGATGAAATCATACGGTCGAAGCGGGCGCGTTCCACGTTAAGGATTTTACCTTTCAACGGCAGGATGGCTTGGGTGCGGCGATCACGGCCCTGTTTTGCGGAGCCGCCCGCCGAGTCCCCTTCCACGATGAACAGTTCGGACAAGGCCGGGTCTTTTTCCTGGCAATCGGCGAGTTTGCCGGGTAAACCGGCAATATCCAGGGTGGTTTTGCGGCGGGTCATTTCCCGAGCTTTTCTAGCCGCTTCACGTGCTCTGGCTGCATCGATAATTTTGGCGGCGATGGCTTTGGCGACTTGCGGTTGTTCCAGCAGGAACTCTTGCAGTTTTTCGTTCATGGTCGATTCGACCAAGGGTTTGACTTCCGATGACACTAATTTGTCTTTGGTCTGCGAGGAGAACTTGGGATCGGGGACTTTTACCGACAACACAGCGGTTAGACCTTCGCGGGCATCGTCACCGGTGGTGGCGACCTTTTCTTTTTTAGCCAGGCCGTTAGTTTCGATGTATTGGTTGATGGTGCGAGTCAAGGCGCCTCTAAAACCGGCCAAATGCGTACCGCCGTCGCGTTGTGGGATGTTGTTGGTATAGCAGAACACGTTCTCTTGGTAGGAGTCGTTCCATTGCATCGCCACTTCCACCGTTACGCCTTCTTTTTCGGCGATAAAGTGAAAGACTTTTTCAAACAACGGGGTTTTGTTTTTGTTCAGATGCTGCACAAAGGCGCTGATACCGCCCTCGAATTCGAATACATCTTCCTTGCCGGATCTTTCGTCGCGCAAGGAGATGCGCACACCGGAATTTAAAAACGACAGTTCCCGCAAACGTTTGGCAAGGATGTCGTAATGAAATTCGATATTGGTGAAGATAGTTGGGCTGGGCTTGAAGTTGATGTAGGTACCGCTACCTTCACAATCACCTATCACCGCTAAAGGCGCTACGGGTTCGCCGAGCACGTATTTTTGCATGTGTAGCTTACCGTTCTTACGAATCTTTAGGGTCAACTCTTCAGACAAGGCGTTTACTACCGAGACACCTACGCCGTGTAAACCGCCGGAGACTTTGTAGGCGTTATCGTCGAATTTACCGCCAGCATGCAGGATGGTCATGATGACTTCGGCGGCGGAACGGCCTTCTTCCTTGTGTATATCCACCGGAATACCGCGACCATCGTCGTAGACAGATACTGAACCGTTTTCATGGATCACGACATCGACGCCTTTGCAATAACCAGCCAATGCTTCGTCGATGGAGTTATCGACCACTTCGAACACCATGTGATGCAAGCCGGAACCGTCATCGGTGTCGCCAATGTACATGCCTGGACGTTTTCTGACCGCATCCAAGCCTTTAAGTACTGTGATATTCGAACTGTCGTAATTTTCACTCATGGGTATATCCATTGTGTTGTGTTTTACCGCAACGATGCCCGGCCTTCATGTCACTCATGAATCGGTTGTATCGTGTGTGATGGGAGTTGTTAATTTTTATTATTTGTTCCACGTGAAACATCAAAATTGTTTTACATCGCCGTGTTCCACGTGAAACCATTTATAGTTTTCTACCGAACTTAAGTCGCCAAAATCAGCTATATCGGTACTGCTGATAAAAACCTGGCAACTCAATCCAACGAGGTATTTTATCAATTTTGCCCGGTTTTCTGTATCCAATTCGGACGCTAGATCGTCAATGAGAATGCAGCACGAGTATGGGCTTTCCTGGTTTAATAAAGTCACTTGCGCTAACAACAAAGCCAAGACCAAAAGCTTTTGTTGTCCGCGCGAAAGATAATCTTTCGCCAGTCTTTTGTTTTGATACGTTTGAAAATCCGCTCGGTGCGGGCCGCTATGTGTAAAGCCATAGCGCATATCTCGGTCTAGATCGTTTTTCAAAATAAAGTCTAAGGCTTGTCTATCGTCCCAGCCTGGCAAGAAGCGTAAATCGACATCATCCCTATCCAAGAAATGGCCAGCCATTTCTAAAAACACCGGTTGCAGGCTGGCTACATAGGCCAAACGAAAATCGTTAATCACCTGCCCGTATTCCACAAGTTCTTTGTCCCAGGCAGGCAGCTGCTTGATTTGCCGGGTTTTCAACAAAGCGTTGCGTTGCTGCAAAGCCTTATTAAACTTGCGCCAACAGGGCAGAAAGTTTTTGTGCTGATTAAAAATCCCCCAGTCTAAAAACTCTCTACGGATTTGCGGCCCGGAGTCCAGCAAGCGATAACTCTTGGGATGAATCAATTGCACCGGCAATGCGTAAGCCAAATCCGCTTTTTGCCGATCTTCCTGGTCGATGCGAATCTGGCATTGCTTATTGTCAATTTGAATCCCCAGCGTGCTGACGGATCCGGAGTGTTGCCGATTTTGCGCCGACACGGTCAATTGCGACTGTTCGAAAGAAATTGCCTGCTTGGTATGGGTCGTTCTAAACGAACGGGATCTACCCAAAATAAAAATAGCTTCCAGCAGCGAACTCTTGCCGCTGGCATTGGCGCCGGTGATGAAATTAATGGCAGGAGACGGCGAGATACTTGCGGAATGGATGTTTCTGACCGACAGCACATCCAGCTTTAATAAGGTCATAATCCCTGGACAACCTACATCCGCATCGGCATCACAATAAATTTAAATAAAGGCTGTTCGGGTTCTTCAATAAAACAACTGCTGGCATTGCCGGCTATGGTCAGCACCGCCATTTCGGAATCCAAATTGGACACAGCATCCAACATGTACTGCGAGTTAAACGAAATACTCAAGGGCTCACCTTGATAATCGATGATCAACTCTTCCTCGGCCTCGTCATGCTCGGGATTATGCGTACTGAGTTTCAGCAAATCGCCGGATATATCGAAAGTCACGCCCTTGTACTTTTCATTAGACAGAATCGCCACCCGCGTTAACGCATCTCTCAAGACTTGTTTTTGGATTAGCAAAGGACTCATAAAGCTTTGATTAAACACTTTACTGAAATCCGGAAACTTGGCATCGATCAGTTTGGAAGAGAACACTACATCCTTGTAATAAATTCGGATGTTGTTGCTGGAAAACTGGATGTTTAGTTCAGCGTCTGCATCGTCCAGCAAGCGGCTAAGTTCCTGCACCGCTTTTCTGGGCATGATGATGCGGGATTCATAACCGGTCGCCTGTCCAATATCGTCTTCATAAATCGACAAACGATGACCATCGGAAGCCACCAACTTCAGCCTGGAATTACTCACGTTCAACAACAAGCCGTTAAGGTAATAGCGTACATCCTGATTAGCCATACAAAACACGGTTTTATCCAACGCCTTCTTGAATTTGCCGGCATTCAATAAAAAGCTATGCTCAAACTCGGACTCATTAAACTCAGGGTAATGTTCAGCTGGCAAGGTACTTAAAGAAAACCTGCTGCGGCCGGAGACAACTTTGACTTTATCGTCTTGCAACTCGAAGTGGATTTCAGCGCCGTTTGGTAATAAGCGGCAAATATCCAGAAATTTCCTAGCAGGAACCGTAATTTCCCCAGAATGAGATATTGATTCGATATTTAATTTAGCAACAATCTGGATTTCCGTATCCGTACCGGTCATTACCAACTGCTCGTCGCTGGCCTGCAACAACACATTGGAAAGAATCGGCATGGTTTGCCGTTTCTCGATCACGCTAACGATTTGCTGCAGCGGCGGCAAAATTTGATCTTTGCTAATAATAAATTTCATATAAATATCTTTTATATATTGTTACTACTATGTAAACAAAAAGCTGTGGAAAACCGGTTTTATCTAATTTAAATCAAAATCTTAGCATGTATCAAACATTGTTGCCGGATACCATTTTAGCTTGTATGAGGTTTGTGGATAACCTGGATAGAGTATTTTCGGCACACTTTATCCACAACTTAAGCGCAATTAATGCGATAAGGTTCTCAACAGGTTTTTGTAATCTTCCGCCATCTTCACATCGTCATCTTTCAACTCAGCCACCCGCTTGCAGGCGTTGATGACTGTCGTGTGATCGCGTCCGCCAAACGCATCACCAATTTCCGGATAACTGTGAGAGGTCAACTCTCTAGCCAAACACATAGCCACCTGTCGTGGCCGAGTGATGGATTGTTTGCGATTTTTTGAGGATAAATCAGCCACCCTGATCTTGAAATATTCGGCCACGGTCTTTTGAATGTTATCGATACTGATCAACTTATCTTGCAAGCTAATCAAATCGTGCAGCGCTTCCTTGGTAAATTCCAGAGTGATGTCGCGGCCGGTAAATTGCGAGTTGGCTACCACCCGCCGTAACGCACCTTCCAAATCCCTAACATTGGAAGGTATGCGTTTAGCAATGAAGAAGGCGATGTCTTGATCCAGATCCACACCGACTTGCATGGCCTTTTTAATCAAGATAGCGGCCCGGGTTTCCAGATCCGGCGGTTCGATAGCCACTGGCAAACCCCAACCAAAGCGCGATTTCAAACGATCTTCCAAACCGTCGATTTCCTTGGGATACTTGTCGCAAGTCAAAACCACCTGATGTTTGTTATCCAGCAAGTTGTTAAAAGTGTGGAAAAACTCTTCCTGCGAACGTTCCTTACCGGCCAGAAACTGGATGTCGTCCATCAATAAAATATCGATGCTGCGGTAGTACTCTTTAAACTGGTTGATGCTGTTTTGTTGCAGCGCCTTGACCATGTCCTGCACAAATTTCTCGGAATGCAGATAGACAATATTGGCATCGGGTTTTTTCAACAACACCGCGTTGCCGATGGCATGCATCAAATGGGTTTTACCCAAACCGGAACTGCCATAGATAAACAGTGGGTTGTAAACTCTACCGATATTGTCGGAAACCGTCATCGAAGCGGCTCTGGCCAATTGATTGGATTTACCTTCCACAAAGCTTTCAAAGGTGAAGGCTTTGTTTAAAAAATTAGGTTGATTCTTCTTTTGCGCCGGACTTTTGTTGAGTGCCGGTGCTTTGATGGCCGGCGATTTTTTACTGCCGATTTCAAACTGCAGCGCCAAGGTCGCATTGGAAAACTCGTTGACGGCGTCTTCGATGATCGCGAAAAAATGTTGTTTGATGTGGTCGATAATAAACCGGTTGGGAGCAAGCAATTTTAACTGGCTGTCGGTTTCCACTGCTTGCAGCGGCCTGATCCAGGTGCTGAAATCGGTACTGGGAATTTCATGTTCAAGCTTGGCCAGGCAGTTGTTCCAAATCACACTCAT